>OY761157.1:555000-5122500 GCA_963664385.1 Geopsychrobacteraceae bacterium | reverse complement strand
TGGAAAGGTTTGGGTGTCACCGTAGCGCAGATCTTCGTTGTTGTCGTAACCAGCGCCGATAAAAGCGACTATGCGGGTGACCCCTCCTAGCCTTATTTTACCCAGGACTGGCTGGCTCCAGGTTTCCCCCAGTTCCGAATATAAGTGGGTTGTCCCGTCGCTGTCTGTCGTGGTGTTGTTAAACGACCACAGATATTCTGGACTCTCGGGATCCGTTACGTCGAGCGCGTAATAGGCACCACGGCTTTCATTCGAGCTCAGAGTGCTGGCCCCGCCTCCGCGGCGTGCACCATAGATCAGAATTACACGGTCTTTGGTACCGCTGTCGGTCGTGCCATAGGTGTCACTGTCTTCGCTCGATGTCTCTGGCTCTGGGCCAATATTGCCATCTTTGTCATTGTCGTATACCAGCAGGACCGGTGATCCATCGCTGAAATATTCGTGAATATTGTTGTCTGGCAGATTTTGTAGGTAAGCAAGGCTTTCAGGTGGAATAAAAGACCACAGCTCTTCTCCGTCAGCATCGCGAAAGGCGTGCATCTGGCCGTCATTGCTGCCGACATAAATAATACTTTTATTTTTTGAGGTATCGGCTTCATCATCAGAATCAAAATTCTGGTAGATTTGTACTGCCGGTCCGGAATGGAGAATGTCTGCCAAGAGCCAGGACCTTTGCTCTTCGGTATCACTGTCGGCGTCTTCGTCGAAGCTGTCATAACCCACGATATAATTGATAAGCTGGCCCTTTTCATCATCGTCATCAACGTCGAAATCGCTATAGGTTAACGCATCATTGTCAACACTGAAGATATTGCTGCTGTCGGTCAGATCGGTGGTGGTTCCTGTATAGGTGTAGATGGTCCGTGGATTACTGTCCAAATCCCGTTCCGTCAGTAATTGACCTGCACCTCCTTCATCGACATTGCCTCCATCTGTACCAGTACTCCAGTAGGACAGGGCTGAGTCGAGAAAAGCGCCATCTTCATCGGTGGCTGCATCACCGTTGGCATCAATAATGTTGCCGTCACTGTCCATACCGAATTTTTTCAGATTGCCGATCCAGTCTCCATCTGTAACCGGCTTGAATAATCCAAAATAAATGCGATCACCGCTGTACGATCGGTTCTCCGGGTTACTGGGGATCACCGGAGCGACAAAGGCTGTATTCTGATCAAGCACGGTAGCCAGAATCGCAGTCAAGGCAGTACTCAGGGAGGAATAATCGTCAGCCGAGTAGTAAAACCCTCCACCGTTATCTGCAGTATCTTCCAGCAGTTGAACCGCATCAGCATTACTTCCCGACAGGTCAAAGCCGATGCTGTAGGTAATGACATTCTGGGTGCCACTGTAGGTTGAAGAGAGGTCATTGTGATACATATAATAGGCGACATCATCGAGGCCGTTGGTTGTTCTGTCGCTTGACGCGTTGTTGCCATCGCAGTCACCGTTGGTGCAGAGACTGGACATGTACTTGTAAGTATCTGAGTCATTGTTGGCCATGCCGTCAGTGATAATGATCACATAGTTTGTCTGGCAACTGGCGGTAATAGGTGATGTATATGAAACACTGGTAAAAGGGCCGGTTTTCCCCTGAAAATAGGTCAAGGCTTCATATAGGCTTTCGCCCAGCGGGGTGTTGCCACTGGCCTGTATGTCGTTGACGATTTCATTCAGGGCATCGCGGTTGGTGATGCTGCCGCTGAAAACCTCATCCATATCGTTGATGGTAGAAGTGTACTGTTTGCTGGTGCCGTCAATGGTCTGGGTGATGAACTTTCCACCATTATTGCCGTTGAACTTCATAACGCCGAAATTGACACCTTCGGTATTTTCGATCAGATCGCTAATGACCTCATGAGCAATATCGATCTTTTTTTCATAAGTTGTCGTGCAGGATCCTGAGGTTGTTGTTGAACTGCCGGATGATGTCAGGTTGTACCAGACGATATAGTTACCCGTTGCATAGTAATTACTGGAACTGGACGAGGAGCACTGACCATTGTTTTGCAGGGAAGTGGTGCCGATAAAATAGCCTGACTCTGCCAGGGTTGTTTTAATTGAGCTACTGCTGCAGTTGATACTGCTGGTAGAAAGGTTGCCGATCTTGGTCCAGGTTGAGCAGTAGCCATTGGTTTCCCAGTTTCGGTCTGAACATGAATAGATAGTCTCCTGGCTGCAACTGGTCGTGTTGCTACCTAAGCCGCCACCACCACCACTGCTGCAGTAGTTGCTGGTGGTTTGAGACGTATAATCGGTGCTACTGTCATAGGCCCCGTTGCTGTCTGTGTCTTCATTGCAGTTTTCAATGGCAACCGTATTGCTCATGCTGCCCGACGAGTCAAAGATGATCAACACGTTGGGGTTGACGGTCGATGTGCTGCCGCCATAGATGGCTGTATCACCGATATAGGTATCCTGATCTGCCCAGCTTGGTTGAGCATGTATTAATGGCAGAAACAGAGTCAGAAACAGACTATATTTAAAAGCGTTTGTCATGAGTTATTCCTGTAGAGCTTGGGACGATTTTAAGTAATTAAGATAATTGCCATAGCTGTACTCAGGGGCCTCGTCGGTCCCAAGGCAGGTGCCATTGCTTGACAGATTTCCGGTATAGGTTCCCTTGCTATGTAAGGTTGAAAGTGCCGTGCTGCAATTCAGATCAGAGATAAGTTTCGGAGACCCTGGGCAGGGGAGCCAAATAGGATGTTTCTCACTGCGCTGAAACAGGCGTTGGCTTTGAAAGGTTCCTTGGTACGTAGTAGTGTAATCGAAATCAGAGGCCTGACAGGGGGGGATGAATGCCATCAGTAATAATAAAGAGACGGGGGGTAGCGAGCGTAGAAACTCAATCATGGTCAGAACCTCTTATCAAGATCAGAATTCAGAATCGTTGTTTTTAGCAACTATTTTTTGAAAGTGGGCGCGCAATACGGTGCGTGATGGGTGGTTTACCGCTAAAGGACTGACTCCCACGGCCGTTACTAGGTAATTACGGGCCTGTACAAGGTTAGAGTCCATGCCGGTACTGATCGCTGGTTCACCCGTGGACAGGTAGATGACTGTATTGGCGGTGTCTTCGGGGGAGGCTTCAGGATCTTCGAGTCCGGCGTTTCCAATGTCAAGATAGGTCCGAAATCTGGTGCCTGAAGAGTCGGTG
This sequence comes from Geopsychrobacteraceae bacterium, assembly GCA_963664385.1. Lineage (GTDB taxonomy): Bacteria > Desulfobacterota > Desulfuromonadia > Desulfuromonadales > Geopsychrobacteraceae > Seleniibacterium. The sequence goes on along the minus strand of OY761157.1, from coordinate 5,119,343 downwards.
TCATTGTAAAGATCAATATCCTCCGTCTCTGAAGAGGTCGTCTGAGTAGCCAGTTCGATGGTGCGGTCAGCAGCATAGAAACTAAGTTGGTGAGTTCGATAATTCCCGGTCAGCTTCATTTCTGTAGTCGCTACGTTCATCAGTGTTGAACCGAGTAAGCCCATCACTGCGAGGATGATCAGGGTGATGATCAAGGCTGAACCCTGGTTATTGCTGAATATGCGCCTGGTGAATAACTCGTTATACATAAGATTCTCTCAATTAATTACGCAGATAGACCAGCGTAGACAGTTGTCGTTCTCTAGCGTTGTTTTTCAGTTGGCGATCGGCGACCATGGCCAGGGTTATACGAATAGCAGCTACATCATCAGCGCTGGTTGTGGTGGCTCCACTGTCATCAAAATATTCAAAAGACAGACTGCTGACATTATCGAGGACATCTTCTGCGGTATTTGAATCACTGGTGCGTTGCAGGGTTTTGTCGCTGAGCGACCAACTGATGGTGGTTGGATTTCCAGCCCCGGAAGCTACCCCACCAATGACATCGCCAGCTTTTATTGTCAGTTCATCACTGTTGCCTAATGGATTCAGAGTTATGGTTGCAGTTGTTGTTCCTGCTATGGCACTTTCAGTATCTGCAACTGATAAGACTGTGTAGTCAGCGCTCCCTAATCGTTCATGACTTTGCGGTCTGATAATGCGTACCGTATCGTTTTTACTGAAATGAGCCAGCATCGATCCTGAGGTGACCGTTAAGGTACATGAGGCAGACGATCCTGCTTCTACATCAAGATCGCTCGCGACAACGGCATAAGCATATTTATTAGAGGCAGTTTGCAGGGTCAGGGAAGCGGAGGATGTTGCTGATGTTACCGCATTGTCAGTGCTGGGCAGCAAGACTCCCGCCATTCTGATATCGCGGCTGATGTAGTTGCTGACGATACGTAACTCCTGCTGGACATCAACGATATCCGTTTCATTAACCGTGGTTTGAAGCATCGAGGTGTAGACACCATAAATGGCACTAACAACCAAAGCGGAAATGGCCATACTGACCAGCAATTCAATCAGCGTAAAACCTGGTGGTTTAGATGTACTTGTAACGGACATACTGGTGCTTTTCCCCCTTAATTCATCCTTTTATAACTAGTCAGTGAAATGGCGTGACCATGCTGTTCTGTCAAAACAACCTCAATTTGCGTCATATCGCTCACGGGAGTGTCGGGTGTAATCGTCACCTCTGCGGTGTAGGTTCCCCCGGCAGTCAGTGTGTAGTTGTTGCCATCACCATCAAACGGGTATTGCTTCCAGGTCTGAGACGTGGTTACCAGAGGATTGAGGTCAAGGGTTGTACTGTTACTGTTGTCGCGGGGAAACGACAGGATATCTTCCATAATTCCTTGGGCCAACAGCGCTTCGGCTGTTCTTTGGTTGGCACCGGAATTACTCTGAATTGCTGACACCTGTAGCCCGGCAATAGCCAGCAGTCCAAACGCAAAAATGAATAAGGCAATTAGAATTTCAATGAGGGTAAACCCCTTATCTGAGTGGATAGCTTGCATTAATCGTACAACTCCTTGCTGACTTGTAAGGTTATTGTTCGGAGGCTACCTTAGAGGCATTTCTTTTTATTCTGTAGCTGGGATACGTAACATTGACATGACTGGTAAAATTGTTTCAGACTGTTAATATCGTTACGTTTTTAATGGAATTTTATTGGGGGCTTGGCGCGTGTGAGGTGCTTTTTTGTTATGTTCGCAAATCAATTCCAAGCTGATTAATATCTGGATCCACGTATTAACAACTGATAAGACTGTCCGATTGAAAGGGTGCTTATTTGTTAGGCGGTGACGCGGCCTTCATGTATTCTATCCTATTGAAACTTTGCTGATAAAAATGAGGATATTTATGGAAAAATCTAAAACCATCGCATTGGTTGCTCATGATAATAGAAAACTTGACCTTATGGAGTGGGTCAAGCATAACGCCCAGTTGTTAAAAAAGCATACCCTCTATTCAACGGGCACGACTGGAAGGCTGGTTGAAAGCACCTTAAAGGAGATGCTTTCTGCCGAAGAGTTTGAAGGGATTTCTATTACAAAACTAAAGTCAGGCCCTTTGGGGGGAGATCAGCAACTGGGTGCGTTAATTTGTGATGGTCGGATCGATATGCTGATTTTTCTCTGGGATCCGATGGAGCCGCAGCCACATGAGGTCGATATCAAGGCATTATTGAGAATCTCGGTTCTTTACAATGTACCAACGGCCTGTAACCGATCAACTGCAGATTTCATGATCTCGTCATCATTAATGAATGAACAATATTCCCCGCAGTTAAAAGATTACAGTACTTATTTAAACCGGACAGTAGGCCCTTGAGCTGATTCCACGCGGCCAGGCCAATGGTGAATACCTTAGAACTGGTCACGAGTTTTAGAGCCGATGATTCTCGCATCATCTTGTCCTAAGGTACATATTGATTGGTTTTCATCATTCTTTAGCTGTATCAACAATGTATATCTCATACAACATTAAGGTCGTACCATCAAAGCGACTCTGAAAATTACTGAATCTTTTTTTCGTGTAACGACCACAGGTAAGACCAAATTTTTCCTGGGTTTTTTAGGCTGAAAATCAGGCCCCAAACGGGTTGACAAGAACTGTTTTATTAGCGATTCTGGCCCCTGATAATTTTTCAGCTCACCGTTTCCATGGACTATTTCTTTCGGAGGGGACCGATTGTTCACCAGAATATCTGCTGTCCGGCAGGTTCCCTTTCTAATGAAAGCTCCGATAACCTTAACTATACCACTTGCTGTATCCTGGGAGTGTTAATTCAAGATGAAGAGAACTTTTAAAAATCTGCAAGAATTCCAAATGTATCTTGCCGAACTAAAACTCGAACAACTGAAACTGATTCTCGCGAAGATCAATCCCGATACTCATCCGATCAGGTACAAAACCGTGATGGATGAGATTAGAGCGAGAACCGGGGCTTCTCCCGGGGCTGAACCCGATTGTGCCTGTTCCGAACCAGCGCTTGAACCGTCAGCTACGTCAATACCGGGACCCTCGGTGATGGCAGGAGAGGGGACCGAGCCGTCGAACAAGCCAGTTGTTCAGTCCAGTCCTGTTGAATTTACTGGCAAGGCTGGTGAGTATTTTCGGATCTGGATCGTGAATCTGTTTTTAACCATTATTACGCTGGGAATTTACAGTGCTTGGGCCAAAGTGCGCACGCGGCGTTATATGTATGCTCATACCAGCGTTGCCGGTCACCCTTTTGATTATCTTGCTGCACCGGGGAATATTTTAAAAGGACATCTGATAGTCGCTTTTTTCTTTATTCTGTACACCTTGGCAGAGAATTTTTACCCTCTTGTCAGCTTGGTCTTGCTAGCGTTGTTTTTTGCTATTTTCCCATTGCTTATCTATAAAGCCTTACGCTTTTATACCCATAATTCTTCTTATCGTGGGATCCGTTTCCATTTTTATGGAACTTTGAAAGACAGTTATATGCTTTATCTCCTTAAAGCATTACTGATACCTATTACTTTGGGACTGTATTACCCACAGTGGAAGTTTTTACAAAAACGGTGGTTTTTTGACAATGTTTCCTATGGTAGCACCATGAGTCGGTTCAATGGTGATTCCAGTATCTTCTATAAATGTTATATCCTCTCATACCTGATTACTTCTGTACTGTTTGGTGTCGTCTTCGGTATTTTCATTGCCGCCGGTGCCTTGACCTCCGTTTTCGACATGCATGGAGATGGTATGTCCATCGTGTTCGTGATTATTATGTTCTCTTTTTATGGGCTTCTTTTACTCTCCGGCACTCTGGCTCAGCAGTATATTTATGCACGTACCACCAACTATTGCTGGGAGCAAGCCCATTTAGGTCAAGTGCGGGTGAAGAGTACTCTTCAGGCACGTAAGCTGGTAATGATCAGGGTTACTAACATCCTGGCAATCATTTTTTCTGTCGGGCTGTTGATTCCTTGGGCAAAAATTCGCAGAATGGCTTATGTCGCCAGTTGTATGCAGGTAGAGATCAGGGGAAGTTATGATGAGTTTACTGCGACCTCAGGAGAGTATGTTTCTGCCTTAGGTGATGCTGCTACTGATTTCTTCGATTTTGAGATTGGACTCTGATGATCATAAAAGGCAGCTATTTTGATGGTGTAACCGCCCAGGCCTATGACGCCGAGTTGAAGATTGGTCCGGCGGGATACACTGTGGCTGCAATTGCTGACCAATCTATTCTCTGCAATGGTGGTGATCTGACATCGTTACAGATTACCCCTGTCTTAGGAAGAACGCTACGGGTTATCCGCCTGAAAGGTGATCAGCGCTTTGAAAGCGCTGATCTATCTGGTGTGGCTCAGTTGGAACAACAGCTAAATGCTAATCGAGGCTTTGGGTTGGTTGCCTGGCTGGAAGCGCGTTGGAAGGCAGTGTTTCTATGCCTGGTGGGGTTAATGCTGTTTGTGACCGTGACGATTCTTTATGGCTTACCGTTTTGTGCCAAGTTAGTAGCATTTCAACTGCCTGTAAACATTATGAGTAATGTCAGTGAACAGGCTATTACCATGTTGGATAAACAGGTGTTTTTGCCTTCCAAATTAGCTCCAGAACGTCAGGATCAATTGCAACAGGTGTTCGCGCAGCTGGTTAAAGATGCTTCTCCGCAATACACCTTCAAAATCCTGTTCAGAGGCAGTCCAGCTATTGGGGCTAATGCTTTTGCGTTTCCCTCAGGAACTATCATTTTCACTGATGAGTTGATTAATGAAGCAGCTGATGTGCGAGAACTCGAAGGGGTCATGCTCCATGAAATGGCCCATGTCATACATCGCCATTCGCTACGCTCACTGATCCAGAATGCCGGGGTGGTTATGGTGATTTCAGTGCTGGCTGGCGATGTTACCTCCATTACTTCTTTAGCCTCAAGTATTCCGACCATGTTACTGGAAACCGGCTATTCGCGTAAATTTGAACTGGAAGCGGATGCTGCAGCCGCGACCTATTATGCACAGCACGGTTGGCCTATTGATCCATATATAAATATGCTGTTGCGTATCAGTGGAGATCATGGTGACACCACGATGACTGAATTTTTGTCAACCCACCCTGGGGTCCAGCAGCGTGTTCAAGCCTTGCGAGATAATATTCATGTTAAAAAATAATGAATATGCAGAGAAAACTATCAGGGTTTATTGCACTTCAAAAATGGAATCGCCATTGTTTTAGTCTGAATTAGCCCCCCGTCCTTTAGGCATTTTTTTTACTTCTACGTTATTTTCATTTGGCAGGGCGTTGCAATGCAGACCGAGGTAATCTGTTTTGCTACGCCCTGTGGTCATCCACAGACGCGCTGTAGACAAATGGCCCCTCGATATGACTGAGGGCTGATGTTGCACACCAATAGGGTGCTGACAGGGATAAAAGCAAAGTCAAAGCGAGCAAAGCCCAGGGCCAGAGCAAGGGGGAGGGCGGCGCTGCCACAGTCACCACAGCCAAGCTGCGGGTTGAGTTCTTCCACGTTGGCTGGCAAATGGCTGGTTTCCGGCCACAGGTTGCGTTCGGTCTGGTGCCATTCCAGGGTTCCGGACAAGTCCGGGACATAGCCGCTGATAATAGCATCCAACTGACTGCTGTTCAGGCCACAGCTGGCCAGACTGGACTGGATGCAGCTGGCCAGGGCACCGGTGGCCTTACTGGCCGCCTGGCCATGGTTGGGTTCTTCCTGGTGGGCCAGGCCCGTAATGATGATTTGTCCGGCGCTGGCTTTGGCGACCTTGTCGATGACCAGATAGGCCGCACCTTCGCCAAGGAGGCGGCGATCAGGATTCAGGTCGCTGCAGCAGGCACGGTCCTGCATAGCGTCGAGCAGGGTGCTGGTCGCGATCAGACAATCGCTGCCGCCAAAGATCAGCTGCTGCCAGGGACCCTGGCGAAAATCGTCAAGCACCTGGGCCAGGATGGTGGTGGCACATGGCTCAACCGGGTACTGGCGCAGGGTTGCAGTAGCAGCGTCTGGAAAGACTGTCTCCAGGCAGTTGCGAAACAACTGTTCATCCTGCAGGAAGGAGTGCTCCGGCAGCAGGTTGATGATCAGGGTGGCTGCTGGATCAGTCATCGCGGGGAAGGTTTCCAGCGCCTCCTGACAGAGCAGTTGTAAGCGTAGTTCGGCAGGGATGTCTGCTGGTAACGTGTCACAGGCGGCCCAGTAGGGAGTCTCAATGGTCTGGTCAGGGCCGTTGACCTGCAGGCCGGGCACTTGACTGCGACAGCTCAGGCGGGTACTTATGCCACCTAAAAGAGCCGCGGGGTGATTACCGTAAGCGCCGTTGACCGCCGCCGCGCTGATTACCAATTGATCGGGTTGCTGTTGCTGTGGGCTACTCATGATGCTTGCTCCAGGCTGGAATCTCTGGCAGCGACATCTTCTTCCTTCACGGCATTGGCATCTCTCAGGGTCAACCAGCCGTTAGGATCCGGATCGGTGAGGATTGCGCCCCGGTAAATCAGGGCCAGGGTACGCTCATCGCTGTTGATGACCAGGGTGTCACAGTTCAGTTCTAGCGTGCTGAGGCCGTTATCTAGCTGCACTTTGACCTGGGGCTGCTGCGTGGGAATATCGATGAGCAGGCTGCGTTTTGAGGTCGCTACCAGTCCGGACAGTTTGACGGTCAATGGCCCACAGAATGGGGACGCAAAGCGCTGATCACTGGGGGCACAGTTGTACATTTCGTCCGGTAGCTCCCCAGAGAAGGGGCAGGTGCCGTTGGTGATCCCTTGCTGATTAATGTTCACTTTAACAGCGCTGCGTGGTTCCCAGTGCTGGGGTAGGGGACCGAAGCCTGCGGGCTTCACCCGGCTGCCAGGACTGTTGATAAAATGGGGCGGTTGCTCTAGTTGGGGGAGTTCCAGTCGCTTACTGCGCAGCCCGCGCAGGCTGAATCCGCAGCCGGCAGGGTTGGCCAGATAGTAGTTCTCCTGATGCTGAGGGTCATTGCCCCCGTAGGCGTGCTCGTAGACAAGTTCCAGGGCTGTTGTCAATGGCTGTGGCTGGCTGGGGAGCAGGGTGAGAAACTTGCGTTCCCAGTGGCGCGGACCAAAGACTCGCAACTCCTTTGACCAGTACTTGTTATTGTCATAGCGCAGGCCGATTTCAACCTGGACACTGGCGCTTTGGTCGGAGCCTGGCTGGACACTGCCGTACAGGTAGATTTCCCCCCCCTGTTTATAGGGAGCAATCTCGGAGACAGCGCTAAGGCTGGAGGTTTCCGGGGCCCCGCGGTATTCGTCCGTTTCGACAATGGGAAGCGCTAGGGGGGTGAGTTGTCCGCTTTCATCAAACTGAAACCCTATCTTCACCACCAGGGTCTGTTGGCGCTGGCCCTGACGGCTCCACCCTGGATACAGAGAGGCAAACCATGGGGATTGATTATCTAACTGAATCATGCCTGGCCTCCTGATTGTATGAGTAGATATTGCCGCTTGCGTAACGGAATCTGTTCTGTGGCAGTGACCGGTTCTTTCTGCAGGGAGGCGACTAGATCAAGTAGATTAAGACTGTAACGTCCCGCCCACTGGCAGGCTAACTCTCTGGCCCGAGCAAGACTCAAAGGTTGACCAAACAGCAGGCGCTGTTCCCCGTGCAGTTGGGGACGTTGCTGCTGCCACCAGTTGTGAGCACTGGGCAGCGGCGTTTCTTCCTGTTTTCCGACCAGCTGAAGACGTGGTTCAACATGCAGTTGTTCACCACTGACCCACAACCAGGCGGCCTGAAAGTCATTTTCCGCCTCTGCTGGCGGAGTCAGGTCGGCCAGTGTGTCAATCGCATCCCTGGTGCCATGAAGGGCGAGTAGTTCGGCCGCTTTGGCTGGCTGATCCTTAGCGTACTGGCGAATGACGTCGGGCAGTTGCGGTGTTGCAAGCAGGGCTCCAATGCGTAACAACCGGTACAGGGCCTGGGGATCAGTTTCTCGTTCAATTCCACGCCACAAGGTTTCATATAGCTGCCCGGTACCCCGCAGTAGGGATCCCCACAAGGCGGTCGCCAACAATTTTCCGGGAATATGCTGCTGTGTTGATGCATTATTCAGTTCCCGGAAATACGGGAGGAACAGTTCATGACCGATCTTTTTGCAGCTGGCAGCATAACGCAGAGCCCGGGTTTGAAGGTCGACATTCTGGCTACGTAGCTCGGCGGCCGAGGTTAATCCGGTAGGAATTTGGTCACCACGGTGGCGCCATAAGTCAAACAGCAATGGGCGTAGCTCAGGGTGTTGTTGGTAAAGCTCTACCAGTTCTTCCGTTTCCAGTAGGTCTGGCTGCCAACAAAGGGCGTCGATCGCAGCTTGCTGTAAAGGCCCCGTTGTTTGTAACAGGCCGGTCAACCAGTCGGAATCACGCAGCTCAGTAACTTGCCCAACGGCCTGGACGAATACATCGGCAGGTGTCTGTGCCGATGACCAGCTTGCCTGACAGTGGTGTAGTACATCAATATGGCGCATCATCTCCAGTTCTGTGATGTACAACAGGTGTCCCGCGATCAAGGGGGCTTGCAGGTACAGGCTGCGCTGATCATAAAGAGCCCGGGCTGCAGTCTGATGAATATCTAGTTTAAGTGCTGGCATGGTTCTAGTTCAATTCGATCTTCGCACCCTGAAGCTTAAGGGGCCCCTCGGCTTGCTGGACGATTTGGCGACCGTTAATCAGGATTTTCCCGTCGCCATGAATTTCGATGCGGCCATTGGCGGTTTTCAGGCAAATACTTTGGCGCGCTTCCAATTCGAGTTGTTCTGGAATTGCTGCTGAAGGCGGCTCTGGTCGTTCGTCCTGGGTCCGCAAACGGCCGACGATAAGTACTCCCGATAGCGAGGAGTATACCAGTACCTGGTCGCCACATTGCAGGTAGTCAACCTGGTGCAAATGGGCACAGACAGTTAAGCTTTCACCGTTGAGGCTGACTTGGTAGGCCTGGCCGTCAACTGCCTCGGTGACAAGGGCGACGCCTTGTTGTTGGTGATCGCTGGTGGAGTAAAGTGGGGTTGTTTTTGCTAACATAATGATATTGTCCTGAGTGTTATTGCTTTATTTATTTTGTTGGTTGTCAGTTCCCACCAATGCTACCACCTTTAAGGTTGATGGTAACCCCATTGATATTAACCTGCGGGCCTTTAATGGTCAGGTTGCCGCTGGTATCTATTTGTATTGTTCCACTCCCCTGGGAAATGGTAATCGGGCCGCCCCCCTGACCAAGCAGACTGATATTTTGGGCAGCCTTAAGGCTGAACTGACCACTGGTAACCTTGACGGTCATGTCGCTGTTACGCACTTCGGTGGAGAGATTATTTGCGACATCAATCACCATGTTCTTGCCGGTGGTCATGACGATGTCCTGATTTTCTGCATCAAATTGAATATGTTGATCGGCTTTAAATTGAATGTCCGTGGCGGCTTGCAGGCTGATCTCTTTGTTCCGGGTCATCAGTTGCTGGGCGTTTTCGACCGTGACGATATGATCTTTGCCAACCTGAACATTCTGGCTGTCCCCCGATTCTATGAGCATGGTCTGCTTGGCATAGATTTCCATTTTTCCTTCCTCTGTCGCCAAGCGTACCTGATGGGCATCTTTGCTTGCATCAAGAGTCAGAATATTTTTCTGTTCGGCGGTAAACAGGTCGATCTTTTCCTGTTCAACCCGATCGTCCATACAGAGTTCGTTACCACTGGCAGTGCGGATAATATTCTGGGTGCGGTTGTCTGCTGTTACCACACTGGCGGTATCAGGGTTGGGGAGCACACCGAGAATAATTGGACGATTGAGATCACCGTTGACACAGGTCAGAGCGACTTCAGTACCTGCATGCAGGGGAAAGTGCATTCCGTATCTGCTACCACCGTAAGGTTGCATCATGCGGACCGGGTGACTGGCCTGAGCAGTGGCCGCAACCCCTCGGTCAAAGTCAGTCCGCAGATGATAACGCCCCTGGTCATCCAGGTAGGCGTAATCACCACCTTTACTTTCAATCCGGGCGCTGAACATTCCAAGCACCTGTGGGGTGGTTGGTATCTCTGGTCGATAGGGGGTGGTTGCCTTAATCAAGGTAAGGCGATTGTTATAAGTCGGTCCTTGAGCATCTCCACTGTAAGCAAGGCCTGCCACCTGGTCTGCCTGGTGGGTCATAGCGACGACCAGATACTGGTCGTTCAGGCTGTTGTCAGGATGATTGCCTATGGTCAACAGGTATCCGGGACGAATGCCACGACAGTCGGTCTCAGCCATTACCATGGCACGTCTGACGTCAAGAGATTGAATCCGGAATTCAGCGACCTGCTTCCCTTCATCAAGGGTGTGAAAATGATCGCCGTAAATGGCTTCTTCACCGTAACTGTTACTGCTTTCAGTAGCGCGGCTGACTTCCAGCCGGGTACTCGGGGTTTGATAGTTGTAATCACTGACACGGACCTGAGCGGGTAACAAGCGGGCTTGGGGGGAGAGCTGATAAACGCTCTCCTGTTGCCGGGCTGTGCCACTTTGAGGGTGATAATCCAATAGTGGCAAGGCAGGCATCTCTGGGCGCTTGGTGCTGTCATCGGTAAATTTAATCAGGGTTTGCTGGTCATCACTTTCAAAGGTGAAGAAGATACCGGCACGTGCCAGCAGACGGCAGATAAACGCATAATCACTTTCCTGGTACTGAACGATAAATTCATGCGCTTCATAGGTTGCCGTCAGGTCAAGTTCAAACTGCTCACTGCTGAGGCCAGCGCTGTTCAGTACACTGCTGACAATTGCTGGGGTGTTCTGGTTGACAAAGACGCGGTTGTTAATGTTCTTGTGCAGAGGGTAGAGTGGCGACCGAACTGTGGCCTGGTAGCTCATATCATTCTGGGTGGCCGCAGTTCGATAGAATTCACTGACGATTCCATGCAGGTACAAGGTCTGACTCCCCCAGTTCATGCTCAGGGTTGCACTGTTACCAATAACCGTCATCGGGGGTAGTTCGGCGCTGCTGACGAGACTGATTTCGAACCGGTAGTCCATTGACAAGCCGTGCTCATGCCCTTTGAAACCGGTTACCGTGAAGGTATCGTTCGGGACACTTTTAATGGTCAATCCATAGTGGCTGCTGGCCGCGGAGTAGTTCAGAGCAGTATTGCTGAAAAGAGGCATCATTATCTCCTGTTAGTCCACACTGGCTGTGGTTTCTGGCACCCTGTCCGTTACTTCCAGATCGCTGAAGGTGCAGCTTAGGCCCTGCTGTTCATCAATCTCGAGGCTGATCAATTGAGGCATATCCTCTTCAGCCATAAATTGCAGGAGGCTGTGCGAAATACCGGGAAGCAGTTGTTGTTCGATGAGGCTGTTAATGGTACGGGCCCCAGACTCCGGGCGTTGACAGCGCTGCAACAGGTGATCTATGACATCGTCGGTACAGCGCAGGGTGATGTCATGCGCGGCTGCCAAACGCTCGGCGACCCTGTCGAGCTTGGTCAGGATGATCTGGCGCATGACTGACTGATCCAGGGGAGCCAGGGGGACGATCTGGATACGGGCCAGCAGGGCCGCGGCAAAATGCTGTTGCAGGTCAGGGCGTACAGCGTTGACCATATCGGTAAAGGTGGGCTCCGGAACGCTGGCTTCAGCAGCGGATTCACCCTCATTTAGTGTTTCATTGCCTGGATCTGTTTGTGGCTGGGCATCCTCACCGCTGGGCTCTTCGGTAGGGTCAGCAAACAGATCAAACAAAGCTTCTGAGCCCAGGTTGCTGGTCATGAGAATGACGGTATTTTTAAAGTCGATCTCACGCCCTTCACCGTCACGCATGAAGCCGCGGTCAAAGACCTGGTAAAACAGATTGAGGACATCGGGGTGGGCTTTTTCCACTTCATCCAGGAGAATGACCGAGTAGGGGCGTTGGCGCACCGCTTCGGTTAGTACGCCGCCCTCTCCGTACCCCACGTAACCCGGGGGAGAACCTTTAAGCTGGGAAACCGTATGCGCTTCCTGATATTCACTCATGTTGATGGTCACCATGAAGCGCTCGCCACCGAACAGGGTGTCAGCGATGGCGCGGGCGGTTTCGGTTTTGCCAACACCACTGGGGCCGGTCAGCAGGAATACGCCGACTGGTCCATCGCTGGTCTGCAGTCCACTTTTGCTGGCGCGTATGGTCTGGCCGATGGCATTGAGTGCGGGATACTGACCAATTATTCTCTGGCTGATACGCTCTTCAAATTCAATCAGGTTATTTAATTCATTCTTCACCATGCGTCCTAAGGGAACGCCGGTCCAGTCGGCTACGACCTGGGCGATGGTGTCTGCGTTGACTTCCGCCTGAACCAGAGGGACCTCTTCCTGTAGCTCTTTAAGGTCCTGCTGGAGTTTGGTGAGTTGTTCGCTGCTACCTTTGGCTGTCCGCTGTTGTTGCAGTTGCTTGACCATGGCAACCTCGGTCTGCCAGCGTAGTTCCAGGTCGATAATCTCCTGCAGGGTCGCAATGCGTTGCTCTTCAAGCTGGTCAAGCTGATCCTGGTCTACCGCAAGCCCTTGCTCTCGTTCTTCACGCAAATATTTCTGGCGGCGTTCAATAAAACTCAACTGCTCGCGGACACTATCGAGGGCGGCCGGAGTGGCGGCTTGGGCCATTGCCACCCTGGCGGCAGCGGTGTCAAGCAGATCGATGGCTTTGTCGGGCAGAAAGCGGCCATTGATATAGCGGCTGGAAAGTTTGACGGCGGTAGCCACCGCTTCATCGGTAATCAAGACCTGATGATGCTCCTGGTAGCGTTGTTTCAAACCATTGAGCATGACGATTGCTGTTTCGATGGCGGGCTCATCAATCTTAACCATCTGGAAGCGCCGCTCGAGGGCTGCATCGCGCTCAAAATATTTTTTATATTCGCTCCATGTCGTAGCTGCCAGAGTACGTAATTCCCCCCGCGCCAGGGCGGGTTTCAGCAGGTTGGCGGCATCTCCCTGACCGGCATCGCCACCGGCACCAATCAGGGTATGGGCTTCATCAATAAACAGAATTATTGGGGTAGGACTATTACGGATTTCGTCGATAATCGCTTTCAGGCGTTTTTCAAATTCACCTTTCACGCCGGCTCCGGCTTGCAGCAAACCGAGATCCAGACACACCAGGCGTACCTCATTAAGGGCGTCAGGGACGTTTCCTTCGACAATGCGCAGTGCCAGACCTTCAACGACCGCAGATTTACCAACTCCAGGTTCACCGACCAGAATCGGGTTATTTTTTCGGCGGCGGGTAAGAATGTCGATCATTTGACGAATTTCGTCGTTGCGCCCCAGCACCGGATCAATGCTGCCCTGGCGTGCACGGGCGGTAAAATCATCAGTGTAGGCATCAAGATTCGGGGTACTGCTGGTGTCGTTAGCTGTTCTACTGGTACTCTGTGCAGGGTTACTCTGGCCTTGCCTCTGTGCTGTCGGTTGCGGTCCTTCACATGACATTTTATTTAATTCGGGATAGCAGGTGAGAACCTGTTCCTGAGTAATATGACTGATCATTGGCCAAGCTGTTCCTGGTAACAGTGGTGCCATTTCCACCAGTGCCTCAAGCAGGATACCACTGCGTACAGCAGCTTCTTCACTGCGCAATGAGGCGATGGTCCAGGCTTTTTCAAACCACCCTGCCAGTTGCAAGGAAAAGGCTGGTTTGCTCTGGTTGTCGGAGCGCAGGCGTTCGAGCTGGTCGAGCAATGCTTGCCAGAAGCTGTCGAGATTGACGGAAAAATGGCGTAGCAGAATCTCCAGGTCGCCTTCTCCCTGTTCCAGCATTTTAATCAGCAGGTGCTCTATGGTCACCTCATAATGGCCACGTGTGCCGGCAAATCCTGCAGCATTTTCTAGGTTTTCAATGCAATAGGGATTCAGCTTGTCGAGAAGTGCTTTTAACTTTTGTGGACTCATATTTCCCCTCTTAAAAAAATCAGGCCGCAGCAGATAATGCGGCTGGTGCTTGAACTTCTGGTAGTGACGGAAGCGTCGCCTGGTCGATCAGACGGATATGGTTCTGTTGTTCCCCAGGTTGTCCCAGACAGCAGGTCCAGCCTAGGATTGTTGTTTCGGTTCCGAGACTGGAGTGATAACCTTCCCCAGCAGTAACCTGAAGATCTATTTCATAGCTGATCGCTGGATCAAGGTATTCTCGAACCAGGTTAGCCAGTTGCCGGGCCTGCTTATGCCCTGGTAACAGATTTTTGGCCGCATCGATGGGGATGGGGCCAATGGTAATAACGATTTTGCTGGAAACATCCATAATCCGGTCGCCGAGGATGGTATTATCGCCAAGGTATAAATCAGTGCCGAGGCTGTCGGGATCCTCCAGTTCGATCCAGATCGGGACATTTTCCTGGGTAGCAACGGGATAGCCCAGATAGTCTTCCAGCGTTGCTGCCAACCCTTGAGCGCTTTTAATGCGACTTCCCAGCACTCCGGCATAGTCGAAACGGCCATCCTGTTGAGCCCCTCCGGACAGGGCATAAAGATAGCGATGGTAGATAGTGGAGTGTCCTGGACTACCGGCAAACAGGTTGAATTTTTTCCAGGCCAGGAAACACAGGGCGTAAAGGCGTTTATTGAACATCTCCAGAAATGCCCGCAGCTCATCACGTCCGTCACCATCGCGGCTGGTAATGTCGTTAAAATACTGGGGCAGGGGAGAATCAACACCGTAGAGTCCGAGCAGATTCAGTTCCAGGCAAAAGCGCCCCTGTTCATCAACCTCACAGCGCCGCAGGTCTCCTTTGGGGAACGAGATCTCAGGCGCTGGCGCAAGGCTAATCATGCGCTGAAAGCTGATTTCATCACCGCTGTCTAAGCCCAGGGAGGTCTCCAGCAGCGACACGGCCTGAAACACCTCGTAGCTTGAACTGTGATTCAGTATGTCGTTGGTCAGATGAGGAAGTTTTCCCCGAGTATAGGTTCCCATAAGTACTCTGCTTTGGATGGACTTAACCGTAAGCCGGTTTGGACGAAGGTGTTTACTGCCACATAAGTTCTAAAAAAATGGTGCAGTACGGTGGTAAACATGTACGCATCGGCCTCGCTGAGAAAGGCTTTTTCATCCATATCTAGGAGGATATCAACACCACATAATAAAGCTCCACGGCGCACTTTAGTGAGGGGCCGTTGGGAGACGCCGGTAATTCCCTTAATGCGTTTTTCGGACTGTTTCTGCTCACTCCAGTCGTAGAGCGAAAGCAGCTGCTGTAACTGGTTGACACTGGTAATGCTGTTGTAGCTGACGGTCAGGTGAGTTACCAGAGACAGACGAAAATCACTGCGACTGGGGGGCAGGTGCATGCGACTGGGGCGGATCAGATTGCGGGCGACAAGGGCTGACGGAAAATCGTGATCCGGAGCATTGATTTCGCCAACCTTTAGGCTCCGCCGCGGAAGATTGCCGTTACACACGGTAATATCGCAGGATAGAATTTCTTCATTATCGCTAGCCGCTCCGCCAAGCCGCAGGTAAGTCATCGGTCCAAGTCCTTCGCGCTGCCGATAGCTGGTATGAAAATAGCGTTGGCTGCGATCCAGGTGATTAAACCGGTGCAGGGGCTGATAGGCATACTGTTGTCCATCGTGGCGGCGCGCCCCGGTTACTTGGTTGACCTGGTAGACGACAACTCCGCGCGGCGAATTGTTGTCGGCAATGACATGATATTCATTACGCCGCTGATCAAGCCGGATCGGTTCGCTGGTCTCTTCAAACAGGTTGATCGCTGGAGCACAATGCAACTGAAAATTGTTTTTTGACAGACGCAAATCATCTTGCAGTGGTTTAGCGAGATGAATGACCAGTTCGAATTCACAACATTTTTCTGGCCAGGCAAGCAGATCAAAACCTGAAATCGTAATAAACTGGTACTTTTCCCGAAAACAGAAATAATCCTGTAACAGATGAAAACCAAGGAAACCACGACCGCTGGCAGGAAGCAGTAGATCTTCTTGTCCTAAGTGGCAAGGCAGGATGCAGCTCTGACTGCCCAGGCGGTGGGGGCGCATAACTCGGCCGGGAAACTCAATATCAACATGTCTGACCTCGGCAGTGAGAATGCGAAATAGTTCCAGGGTTGATACGGCATCGCCATGAAGAAAAATTTTCAGTTGCGTCAAATCGAGCTGGCGCGGATCAATGTCATGGTCAAATTGAAACAGTAGCCTTAGCGCCTGACCGTTCAAATCTTCACTCGAAGTGTGCGCTTGCGCGAGGCGCAGAGGTTGAATTTCAGTGTTACTGGTCGTACGGAATTTACACTGTACCCGTTCGCTGAATGGGTGATGTTCCTGTTCGGCGATAGCGACGGCAATACCACTTGTCAGGGTCCCCCTGGGAATCGTTGTCGTCTGCTTCAGTTGGCCGGCCCGTGGTGTGTACTGCATAATCGTACAGGCGGGGAAGGGGCGCAGGAAGTAGGGACGAATATGCGTTAGCAGGGCCTCTGAAAATTCGGGGATATCATCATCGATGCGCTGCTTGACTTCCGCGGTCAAAAACGCCATCCCTTCGAGAAGACGCTCGACGTAAGGATCCCGGTCTTTGACATCCAGAAGGTTCAGATGGCGTGCTTTTTCCGGGAAGGCCTGGGCGAACTCCTGTGCGGTTTCGCGCAACAGACGCATCTCGTGATCAAAGTAAGTGGACATGGGAAAAATACTCTTCTCTGGTGCGGATTTCGATACAGCCACTACGGCAGCAGGAGACGATAAAACGCATGGCCTGGCCATTCGAGGCGGTGCCGGACAATTCATAGTGAATCTGCCCCTGGCGTGGAGTGATATCAAATTCACGAACCTGAGGCTGTTGCAGTCGGGGTTCAAATTGGGCGACGGCATAACGCATGGTCATCATCAATGCTTCGCTGCTGTACGGCATACCCAGGTAGAGCTCGGCGATGTCGGGCATGCCGAAATCGGGGCGATGGGTCAATGAGTCGCAACGGCTGTTAAGCAATCTTCTCAGGTGCTGACAGATACTGTTTTTTTCCTGTTCGCCAGAGTTATCCTCTGTCCCTGATAGGTCTGCCGTAGATGTCAATATATCTAAAATTGTATGCGTCATAAGTGTGTCTGTTTTGAGTGATTAAATAGTGCTCCGGAGCAGCGGAGCACTATTTACTTTTTACTTACCGTGTGAGTTGTGTTTGAAGACACGGTAGCGCTAATGTTTTACAGATTAGCGTCCTTCGGTCCAGGAATCGGAGAAGGAGATATTGCCGTCGGTGTATGCCCAGGTAATCTTGGCGTAACGGCAGGATACTTCCTCAAGGTGCGGATAACGCTCCTTGTCCAGATCCTTGACATTGTGCATGGTTGGTTTTACTGAAGTAATTTTGACGTTCTCCAAGGTATGGGAGAAGTACTCTTCTTCAGAGCCGGTATCGTTGATGCGATACCATTTGAGCTCGATTTTTTTCAGAGTTTGGCCATTGCTACACGCTTTGTAAAGATATGGAGTCGCGTTATCAAAGGCTTTCAGAAAAACAAACGGCTCATGCTTACGGGTGCCAGTCAGGCTACCAGTATCACTGTCTGTTGGAATTCGCAGTTCGTGATCAAAACCAAGAATTTCCAGAGTTCCTTCACGGCCAGCAACTTTAACTGGACCTTCGATTTTTGTTCCTTGATCATCAACGATGGTCATGTAACCAGGTATTGCCATGTTTCTTCCCCTCCTTATTTTGTGGGGTTAGGTGGTTAAGGTGCTGTTTATCAGCACCGGTGTGGACGCCCCAAGGTGCTACATCAGCCATTTTCCCGGGGCATTTGAGCTACCAGATTAAGCTGTACATCGACACCTTCAATCTGGAAGTGTGGTTGGGCAGCCAGATCGACCCGGTAGTAACCGGGGTTTTCCGGAATTTCGTAAACCGTGACTTTGCCATCCCGCAGTGGATGGGTTGCGATTAACTCAGGCTCCGGATCTTTCATTTTTGTCACCAGAGTCTGTAACCAGGCATTCAGCTCATTTTCCAGGTACTGACGGCTTTTCGATGAACCGATGTTCTCCCGTTGCAGCACTTTGAGATAATGTGCCAGGCGTGAGACCAGGAAAATATAGGGAAGCCGGGCATTGATCATGCTGTTGGCATTGGCATCGCTATCGGCATATTCGCTAGGTTTCTGTACTGAATTCGCCGAGAAAAAACAGGCGTAGTCGCTGTTCTTGTAATAGCTCAGTGGAATAAATCCGAGGTTGGCCATTTCCAGTTCACGGGTTTCAGAGATCAGCATTTCGGTAGGCATTTTCATCTGCATCCCTTTGCCGTCGTCGTGCAGGTGGATCGGGAGGTTTTCAACCTTGCCTCCTGCCTCAGGACCACGGATGTTTACAGCCCAGCCATTTTCCGAAAAGCTTTTGGCAATGTTGCCAGCAAAAGCGAACACCGGGTTGCCGAACAGGTATTTATCTTCATCTGACGAGGTCACATCCTCCTCATAATTGAAGGTGCGCACCGGAGCACTGTCTTGTCCGTAGGGGAGTCGCAACAGGACCCGCGGTGTCAACAGGCCGATATAGCGGGCATCTTCTGTGGCACGGAAGCTTTTCCAACGTGTGTATTCGGCTTTTTCCATGTAGTTGGTCAGATCGTTGATCTGAGCGATTTCATCAACATTCTTTTTACCGAAGAAGCGCGCTCCGACCGAGGCCAGGAACGGGCAGTGAGCGCTGGCTGATACTTTGGATACTTCGCGCAGCAGAGCAATGTCCTGAGCTGAATTATCAAACTCGTAGTTGCCGATAATCGAAGCAAAGGGTTCACCGCCCGGGGTATCATATTCGTTCACGTAAACATGTTGATAAAGGCCGGTCTGAATTACTTCTGGCGCTTCTTCAAAGTCGTCGCGCAGATCGTCTTTGGTACAGTCGAGGATCTCAACTTTAGTGTTACGCCGGAAGTCACAGCGTTCAATCATACTCAGCAGGCCTCGCCAGGAACTCTCAACGCTCTGAAATGATGGATGATGGAGGACCGCATCAAGTTGTTCACTGATGGTTTGGTCGATCTGAGCGATATACTGATCCAACAGGCCTTTGTCGATCTTTTCGATGTGCGAGTTATTGCGGGTGGTCAGGTCAAGAAACACCTGGATTCCAGCAGTCAATCGCTCATTCAGACTGATGTCAGCCATGCGTGAGGCATCGGCAAAACTTTTCAGGGTAATTGATTCCTGCATCGGCTGGATATCCACCAGTTCGCACAACCGGGCATAGGAATTGTCTTCTTCGTAAACAGTTTGTTGGCTGGCTGCTTGGCCAGCGTTTGCAGGTGAGCTGCTCATACGTGTTATCTCCTTGATGCGCGTTTAAAAACTGCGGATTTCCATGCTTGAGGTTTCATCAGAATCAACCAGCAGTGATTCGAGCTGCTGCTTCAGCCCTTCGAGCTGAGGCTGGTTGGCAACAATACGTTCCAGCTCTTTGCGGAATTTAGCGTTATCCAACAGGTTTGACTTCAGATCTTTCAGCAGGTTACGCATCGCCATCAGGCTGTGCAGCTCAGGAATCTGTTGAGCAACATGATCGGGACGGAAATCTTTCATCGATTCAAACGACAGGTTGACACTGATATCACTACCGTCTTTTGCCAGTTGATTGGGAACCTCAAAACGGGTGCTCGGATTGAAGTCTTTCATTACTGCTTCAAAATTGTTTTTATTAATGTTGATACGTTCACGATCGACGATTTTACCTTTGGTTTTGCCGTTGCTGAAATCACCCATTACCAGCATTTTAAGGGGCAGTTCGAGTTTTTTTCGGTTGCCGCCGGTTTCTACGTTGAGAGATAGATTGATGCGCGCTTTGGGGATTTCTTTCTGAAAACTGTCACTCATATTTTTCTCCTTGGGTTATCAGGTGTCATTGCTGAAATTTTCATTTAATAAATTGGCTGGCGGCGACCAGGTCGACTCGGCAAGCAACCCGATGCAGGTCGTCCAAGGTCGCCACCAGGAGATCTTTGGTTTCATTTTTTGCACTTTTAAGCAACATCGTAACAATTTTGCAGCGCAGTTCGATCACTGCCATCAGCAGGCGCGGTTGCCAGGTCTCCAGCTTGTGGTCGCAGGCATACTGATAAAGTTCGTCAAGAACGACTTCTGCTAACTGATTTTTACCCGCGCTCTGACAAGCCTGAGCTTCAGCGAGTCGCAGCTGAACACGGTCGAGGGCTGAGCGCTGTGGACATTCACGCAAGGTGGCCAGTGCCTCGGGCAATTTCTTTTCCCGGGCTGCCTTGAGTGCGGAGTTGATTATTTGATTGAGCTCAGCACTTTCAATGCCGGTCAGCTCAGGAGTTGCTGCAGTTGACTGGGCTTGGCTACGCTTTAAATCTTCCAGCCACAGGGTGGCTTCAGCATTACAGAAAGGGGAGCCATCGGCGTAACTCAGCTCTGGCAACTCTGGAAAGCGGGCCAGGTAACTAAGCGTTGTGGTTTCCACCAAAGCGACCATATCTTTAAGGCCGTGCTGCTGAGCGTGTTGCCAGACCAGTTGCTGCAGTGCCAGGTTGTAACGGAAGCCGGGTTCGAAAAAGACCTTTTCTCCAAGCTGCAAGGTCAGCAGGGGATTCTTGTTGGCCGCCAGATTCGTCAACTCGGCCCAAGCACTCTGGCGAGGCGCCGGAACCCGTGTCTGATTATTGGTATGGGGTGGAAAGGTACTGCCGCCCCACAGCATGGTGCGAGAGAGGGACATGGCTTGATACAGCTCATTGTTGTCGCACAGAAAACTGTGTAATTTGCGGGTCTCATTTTCAAGATCGCGAGCAGAACTCAGGTTAGCCAGCGGCTGTAGCGTTGCTGGTGCTGTAGTCACTGAAGGCATGGCGTCTGCCCTGTTAGCAGTAGTGCTTGTTGCCTGTGATTGACGTGCTGGCTCTGGAGAATTTTGCTCAGCAGGCAGAAACTTTTCCTGCTTAGTGAGCCAACTGGCGAGGCCGGTCAGGCGTGGCGCTTCATCTCCAAGGGTCTTGATCAGAAAGGTATTAATCTGCTCGGTTTCCTGTTTCAGTGCCGTCAGCATAGCAGCGTTTAG
This sequence comes from Geopsychrobacteraceae bacterium, assembly GCA_963664385.1. Classification (GTDB taxonomy): domain Bacteria; phylum Desulfobacterota; class Desulfuromonadia; order Desulfuromonadales; family Geopsychrobacteraceae; genus Seleniibacterium. The sequence continues at coordinate 5,098,257 of OY761157.1, read as the reverse complement.
TTCGCTATTATGCTGTTCAGCAAAGGCAACCAGGCGCGGGGTGTTGAGCAGTGCCAGGGCGGAGAGACGGGCATTCTCCCGTACCGGATGACACTCTTTCCAGAAGTTGCAAAGGATCTGGCGAAACCCCTGGAGGGCTTGCTGTAAGCCCTCAGTACCATGCAAATAGACCCCTGAAAGCAAATGATAGGCTGCTACTCGCAGATCTTTACAGCTCTCGGTCAGTAATTGGGCACTGAGTTGATAGACTTGTTCGTAATTGGTGTCCGACAGCTTGTCCAACTCTTCTTTGATGAACAGAAATTCATCAAGGTAGCGTGGGTCTTCGCCACAGGGCGTGATGCCATTGATGGGAATCCCGAACGCTGTCGTGTCGATTATGGTGCCACTGCTCATGACAGGCTCTCCCGGCGACCGATGCGATAGAGGACATCCACCAGGGGGGTTGTTTCTTTGTCCAGCAGTCGGCGTAGGTCGATGTTACTGGTAAAGTTCGGTAGATTCTGGCTCTCTTTCATAACGTCAAAGATGACGTTGTCCTTGCTGTTGATATCCAGCAGAGACAAAAGGTGAGACGGTGGTAGCGGGCGAAAAAATAAGGTTAGATGACTGGCCTGGCCAGGCGTTGCAAAATTCCAGAAATAGTGCGCGCGCCAGAAGCGATTTTCGAGTATTGCTTCAATCATCTGTACCCAAAAGATGACAAAAGGGAGTGGTTCAATAACATCTGGTAACGGGAGTCTGACGCCCCAGTGAGATTTGCTGGCTCCTCGTTTGGCAACCGTGCGTAAAAAATCGAATAGGGCAAAAAACAACCGCTCACGGTCATCTGTAGCCATAGTTTTCGGTAGTCCGTGCCAGTATTCCTGCATGCTGTGTTCGCTAAGGGTTTTAATGCGTTGTGCCAAGAGCTCACGCTCTGCCGGTGCCTGGAAATGACCGGACAGTTTTTCCAGCTGTTCACCAAGGGCTTTGGCTGACGCAATATTGGTCAGGGAGGCAATAAGCCGTTGAGCTCCTTTAAAATAAGTACTGCAGGTCAACGGTAATGCGGCACGATGATTATGGAAGAGCGCGCCATTGACCAGGGCCAGGGTTGCAAAGGGGTAGGTCCGGCCACTTTTATCGCGACTTCCGACCAGGGTCCCGATCAGGTTATGCTCCTGCTCTGAGCCGGTCATGACGAAGTTATGGCAAGGGAACTCCCGGTACAGATCGGGCCAACCCTTGGGATATTTACGGGTGATGCAGCTGACCCCTTCCTGAAGCCACTTTTCAAAGGTCGTTGTTTCACGGCTGGCCAGGTGGTAGCGGACAAAGTCTCCGTGGTTAGGAAACTTGCCGAAGCCACAGACTTTAAGCCGGGTATCCTGCTTTTCCGAGGGCAATACTTTTTCAAAAAATCGCAACATGGAGCAGTCCGTTAATAAATTTTAGCCGGCAATTGAAAGTTGTTGAACAGATCGCGACTAAAAGCATTGTTCTGGCGGTCCGGGCGTAACTTGAAGCGAATAACCGCTTGCTGGTTGAATTCTGTTTCCAGGGTCCATGACACCAGATACTGGTTGTCTTCAGGGGTGATTTCCGCTTGGTCAAGCAGGTGAAACAGGCTCCATTCTCCAGCGAAGTCAAGTGCCAACTGGGATTGATTGCCACTGGTCATACAGCTGATCGTGGCGGCCGGGTTCTGATTGGTTCCTGGCCAGCTGAAATGTTTCCATTCCTGAGGTTCATTCTGGTAGATCATCTTCTGGCCGTTAGCTTCGAAACGTACGACGCGTAGACCGCTGCTCGGAATCGGATAAATGGAAAAGTTGACATTCGGTTGCCCCTGCCGCAACAGGCCCGCACTGATTTCCGCCGCTTTAGGCAGCGCAGCGAGAAACTGATCTGAAATATTGGGGCCCTGGCCAAGCCAGGTCCGGTTTTTCCAGCGGCGGCCATTTTTTCTCAAGAATGGTTTGAGCTGATTGTTGGTAAAGGTCCAGATAATGCCGTCATCGCCCCGGAAGAAGTCGGTAATGTCGGTCAATGATGCATCTGTTCCTGTGCGGTCAAAGGGGAATTTGCCGGCAATCTTTTTCTCATAATTTCTGTACACCGCCGTATTCCACTGATTTTGAAGGTGATTGCGGGTCTGTTTGAGAATTGCCTGCCAAGCATAAATGATTGGTTTGTTCAATAACTGTGATGCTGCTTTCCGCGTTCTGGCGTTGAGCCCGTTGGTTAAACTTTTGGTGGTCAGCCAGCATTTGTAAAGCTCGGAACTTGAGGCGCCGTTGCCACCTAAGATTGCGGTGCTGTAATCGTATGACTCCTGTTGCTGATCGACAGCAGCGGACAGTTGTTCAAGATCTGTCTGAGCGGAGGTCAGGGCTAGCAGGTATTGATTAATCAGCAAGCTGGTCGTCATTTTTTCTGCAGGGCTAGCGAGCTTGCGCAGGTCTTGGAGCGGGGCATCAAGTTCAGCAATACGGTTGTTCCCCTGGGGCAGTTCTCCAGGCAGGGGCATTGTCTCTCCAATGTTAATATTGCTGGAGATCGCCTGAAACAGTCCGGCAATCGGACCATCTGTACGGGCCAGAAGTAATAACTGTTCTGAGGTGTTTTCAACGGAACCAAAGTTGGCCAGCTTGACCTTTTCGAGAAGTGTTAACCAAGTCTCTGCATAGTCCTTGAAATACTGCTGGCGAATATCGTGTTCAATTTTTTGGACCAGTTTAGCATCGACTAATTCGGCGTTTTCAGCTGTTTCAATATCGAATCCGGTGACCCAGTCTCCCAGGCAGGCAGTATGGACCAGTTCTTTCATTTCCGGTTGCATGAATTGATACCAGCCGTCAGCAGTGTATATGTAAGGAATGTCATTGGCGCTTTTCAGGGCTCCATTCCCGGTTTCACCCATCAGATCACTCAGCTTTTTCGCCGGATGGTTCTGGGCTGCGGTATTCTTCAGTTGTGCATAAAGACGTTTTGAATCAGGAAGCGATTTCAGATTTTTTTGCGCGACTTTAAGCAGTGGTTCGTCTGCAGTTTGGGCTGCAATATAGTTACTATTTTGTGGTTCAAGCTGCATTTGGTTCAGGTACATGTTGGTCAGGACCGTAATGAGTTCCTGGCGTTCAGGGGTATAATCCTGTTGTTCACTGTAGGTTGTAAAGCGTTCATCCAGGTAGGAGTTGATGCTGTCCAAGACGTAATTGTTGTCCAGGTGCTCCGGTTGAACCAGCATCTGGTAAGTTTTGAGCACCTGATAGTAATCTTCGCGCATGGCATCCTGCTTTTTGACCGGTGCGGCTGCCCAGGCGGTATTATATTGTTTTAGCTGCTTTTCAATGTCTTTAAATGCCGGTGTGAAAAATATCTGTTCATAGGCGTTAATCAGTAATGCGTGAAAGCCTGGCAGTTGTTTGTCCCCTTCGTAAACGCCCAGGGTCATCACCAGTGGACGCTTCTTTTCATTGGCCAGCAAGGTCCGGTAATGCTCAAGTGCTGTTGCAAAAGCATCAAGCTGAAGAGCCGGATCATGTTGCTGCTCAGTGGCAAGAGTTGCCAGCCCCTTGGCCGCAGAGGTACCACTGTTTAACAGCAATCCATTCATGGTCAGACTGGTGCTTAAAATAAGGAATGCGCCAATCATAATGGCCAGGCTGGCCACAATACTTGCGGTCTTCAGCGTCCGGTTAATAATGCCCCATCTGCGGGTACGGTTAACGTCTCTGGAATTGGGGAAAATAACTTCTTTGAACACGTCTTTAACAAAGAAGCTGACCGGTTCCGGCAGCGCTGCTGCTGGATCTTCATCGACATAACCAAAAGCCTGACGGATCTGGCCCAGGATTTTTTGGATAGGGGTGCCTTCCTGGGTGGCGCTGGTCAGATAAATGCCGCAAAAATTGGGGGTGTCCTGATAAGGGTTTTCCTTGGTCAAGCGTTCTATGAAATCACACAACAGGTGTTTGCCAGCTTCAAACTGGCCGGGAAAATTGAACAGCTCGCTTTTGGTTTCCGCTTTGCGGATCATAGACAGTTTATGCAGGCGAATTTCACACAGGCGTTGATATAATTTATCGATACCATTTTTAAATTCACTGCTGACGGTCTCGGCACTATTGTGACCAAGCCACATACCCCAGACCTGCTCCCGTTCCTGTTCGTCCAGGTCGGCGAAAAAAGCTGAAAAGCCGTAGAGCAGGTCGCATTTGGTAAAGACAATATAAATAGGGAAGACGCAACCAAGGCGGTTGATGAGCTCATCAATGCGATCGCGAATAATTTTTACGTGGCGGTCAACTTCTTTACTGTCCGCTGTCAGCAGATCGGCAATGCTGATGGCAACGATGGCGCCGTTAAGGGGCTGCTGACGGCGGTGCTTGCGCAGCATACCCAGAAATTCAAGCCATTCATGGTGGTCATCCTGCTCGGTGGTATAACGTCCGGCGGTGTCGAGAAGGACGGCGTCGTTGGAGAACCACCAGTCGCAGTTACGGGTGCCACCGAAACCGCGAATATCAATATCACTGTCATGAGCGTAAGGAAAGTTCAGCCCCGAGTTGCGCAGCAGGGTGGTTTTTCCCGCCGCTGAAGGGCCAATGATCATGAACCAGGGGAGGGCGTAAAGCGCTGCATTACCGCGGTGTTGGGCCCCCAGTTCTGATGATTTCAAGGCGGAGATGGCCTCATTCATTTTGCTGCGTAATTCTTCAATTTCCAATTGTCGGGACTGGTCCTGATCAGAGATCTGGTCAAGATCTTTGCGGAACAGGTTTGAGCGCTTTTTAACGATCAGGTAACGAATCAGCCAGAACAGAGCAAAGACCAGCAGAACCCCGCAGATACTGTAAATTCGCACCTGGGCATCGGTCAGCCCGACATAAGGGCCTGCCCACCAGATCAGAGAAAGGATCAACATCAGGCCGATAATCCGTGATCCGACCCGTCCAAGGAGATATGCCTGTAAGAAAATAAGTATATTCTGCATGATTTCTGACTTTCGTTCAGTTCAATAGTAAAAAGAGGCTCAGTTTGGCTGGGTTGAATTTTTCAGGATGTTCTCGCGTGCTTTTTCTATCTGGGCAACACTTGCTTCTGCGACATTGCTGGATACAACGGCATAACCAATGTAGGTGAAAAAGACCACTGCGATAGTAACCACCGCGATAACCCAGTAAGGAACCTGACGGCGCACCTGGTTGATCAGAGCATGGGTCGGCCGACCACTGGAGGCCAGCAGCTGATCAATCGGGCCGCGATAGCTGTCAATCTGGGCTCGCAGGTCAACCTGTAAGGCCATCAGATGCTCGATCCCCCTGATCCGATAAACACCTTCAAAACCGAGTTGCAGGCAGTAGTAGAAGACCTCCAGGAGGTTGACATTTTCTTCGCCGCCCTGGCGCAGGGTTGCCAGCCGGGTAAAAAAACCTTCACCGGCGGTGTGCTCACCAAAAAACTCAAGCTGCAGGGGGCGAGTCATCCATTCTTCACGTTGGGGCCATGAGGAATTGAGAACCAACTCATCGATAAAGGCGGTCAAGGCATACTTGGCATCTTTCAGTTCGACCATGCCGATTTGCAGATCAAAACCACGCTTGTCAATGATGGTCAGTTCGTTAAGAATCTGCTCCCGAAAATCGCTTGGCAAGTTGCTGGCCTTGTGGTCTTCAGCTAGAGGGGCCGCAAGGGCAAACAGGGGTTCACAGCAGTGCAGGATCGGGTTGAAATAAGTTTCAGTGGTTGTTGACATGGTGCTTTTACTCCTCAACCGTGACAATATTTATGTCGGCATTGCTAAATGCATAGGGGCGATAGATGGCCAGGGCTCCTTCGTTGACGATTGACTCCCAGAAATCCCCGCGGGCTTCCAGCCGGAAATACTCACAACCGCTGCGGGTCGACATCTTCGCCGGAGGTCGTTGAGTATGGATCAGCTTAACGCCAGGCAGTGCTGCGTTGACGACCATGGTTGCGTTACTGTGGGCGGCAACCTTGACCTGACGGGCGAAATCGACGATCCAGTTGGGGTTGTCATCATCAAACAGGATCTCCAGAAAGAAGGTCTCTTTGGCCAGCCGTTCTTTTGCAATACCGCTGCAGTACAACAGGCTAGGGCTTTCCTGAACCAGGTCAAGACTGGTTGTGCGGGTCTTGGTCTTGAGCTCAAGAAGCACACTGAGCATACTGTCAAGGGCGGAAAAAACCCGCGTCAAGTCACTATGATCGTAGCTGGGGATCGTGTCGATAGAGGTCGCGTCCTGAAACGTACAAAAGGCCCCCGCAACCATACACAGTTCACGGTACAGCTGTTCAGGATGCAGGTCTGGCCAGCTTTGCAAATGGCGCAGTTGCGGGATAAAAGTGTTCAGATTGCGTAGCAGGGCATGGTTATTCGGGTCTCGTTCGGCAAAGGCACTGACCCCACCGTCGCAGTCTTTGCGAGCTGCTTCTATCTGTTTGCGTTTGGCATTGAGGGTTTCGATAATTCTTTCCAGCCCCTGAACCAGAGTTGGCGATGCTGCAATCCGGCAGGTTGGTGGCACAAAACGGGTTACCAGTTGGTAACGGTTATCTCCCCGGTGGACGACTTCCGCAATTTTAATATGCAGGAACGAGCCAAGGGCCTGTTGGTCGGTCATCAGCATTAGATTCGGTCTGGCCTGCAACACTTCTTTAACCCGGTTGCCATCATAAAGATCTTCAATGGTGTTATAGTCTGCGATCCAGCCACTCATCTGGCCGCGCTGGGGATACCCACTGATCCCGGCAACATGTTGGTTTGCCGGCACTGCCAGGTAAATGGCTAAGGGATCCCCTCCAGGAGAAGACAGCTCGCAGGCCAGTTCATAATTGTCGCTGCTGCGCTTTTCGACAAAGCGGCCATCTTGAAACAGGGCGCGGATCTGGAGCAGGCGAAAGCGGCCCATAGCCAAAGCTTCATGATCAATGCTCATGGAGATAAGCCCCCACTCAAAGGGCGATCCGATGCGCTGGCGTTGCTGCTGGTTGTTTTCCAGCTGCTGATCCCAAGCCTGAAGATGTTGTTGGCCGAGGAAGATCCCCTCGGCCCAGACGATTTTTTTCATAACTTTATCTTTTATTCTGTTGTCGTTATGCGCGGTTTACAAAGCGGCTGTTAGGCTATTCCTTGACGTCAATCTGGTGTTCTTTCAGCATGGCTTTAATCGTTGTTGAAAGATCGATCCATAAAAAGGACCGGTCGATATCCTTAATAATCTTCCAGGAATCATCAGCTTGCTGATGAAATGCCGCCATGATGCCGATATACTTGGCATTTTCATTTTTTTCGATAACAATCTTTTTCTCAGATGCCGGGTCCAGAGTAAGAGATTCCTTACGGAGAAGGGAGTCACTCAGAACCGTGAGATCGGATTTCCATAATTCTTCAAAGCTTGCTTCAGCAAAGGTTTTTTTGTCGCTAAGTTGGTAAATATTGATAACTACCGGTAGTGGCTCTTTGTCCTGATTCAGATTAAGCGTTGCTGTCGATGCCAGGTCAATTTTGACTTGTGGCGCCGAACATCCGGTCAGGGACAGCAGGTACAACGAAACAATAGCGATAGCGAAAAATGAATAATTCATTCTCATCGTAACGATCCTTTTTAATGTGAGTAGGGGGACAGAACTTCTATGGATTAGTCGAATGCCGCAAGTGTTTCCCGCGCTGCTGGTCATAGGCTTTACTGAAACCGGTGACGACGAGTTGCTGATGACGCAGGTAGTCATTGGTCTGGTAATGACAAAGGCGTTTCTTGAAAGTACGCCAGACAAAAACAGGCAGGCCAAGCAGTTTGGGACAATGGGAACGGGTCATGGCTGGACTGAGCTGCTCAAGGGTTTCGATGGCAATCCCGTCCAGAGCAGCGCACAGAGCAAGGTTATGCTCAATAATGTCGCTGAGCAGGGCGCTGAGGTGGGTTGCGCCATGCTGTTCGTCACGCAGCCAGGATTTAATAACCTGCCTGGTGTCATCGCTGCGCAGGCTTTCTGCTGAATGGCGAAACACGCGGTTAAAGGGCAGGCCAAACTCGTTGGCAAACCCTTTTTGTCCGTCAACGAGTTTGATTAAACCGTTGACAATGACACGCGGTGAAGATCCTCGCTTACCAGATATGGACTCTGTGGATGATTTTTTACGAACAATATTAGATACTGAAGCGACCATGGTATCCCCCCCGAATACCAAAAACGACGACAAGATAGGCACCCTGAAATCAGTATGCCCGCTATGAAGTAATTTTTAATGATGCAATAATGTTAGCTTTTAATAGTATAAGTTTCTGACTTTACAGAAAGTATCAAAGAAGATAAGAAGCAGAAGACTCCCTTTTGCCGTAGCCCTATATCTATTGAATATTTTGTCGGGCCGTGTCAAGTCAAAAAAATATTAGAAAAAGTAATTGCCAACAGCGGCAAAACTGATGCATAAAATATGGTATCTGGAAAGTTGTAGACAATAGAAAAATAAATAATTTTTTTTTATAAAGAAACACTCATGATGAAAATCTTCTTATTTCTTTAGTCTAATCCTTTCTGTGTTGTCTTCATATTCTACAGGTTGTTTTTTCAGTTTTTTTACAAGGAGGGGGAACCTTGTCTATATCTGCCGATCAGTCACGTCTGACCGCCCGGGTCGGAGGAGCTGATTATGCCGTCGTATCTGTTTGCGGGCAGGAAGCCTTCAATCACCCGTTTTCCTTTGCTCTGGAACTTGTTGTACCCGGTTTTCCGGCGCTGACCAACCAGTTAGGGAGCAGTGTATTTCTGAGCATGCTGGCAACCAGTGGTCAGCAGCGCACCCTCTACGGCCTGGTGACCGAGGTGGCCCATGTCATGGGTTTGCCTGATGGTCAGCAATTGTGGCGCCTTGAGGTCAGTTCCCATCTTTACCGCCTGCAGCAAGCAACAGATACCCGTTTGCTTCTCGATCATAGTTTGCCTGAGATCATTCAGTTGCTGTGCCGTCGTCATGGTCTTGATGACAATGCCCTGTTCTGTGACTTCAGCCACAGTTATCCGGCCCGGCCAACAACTCTCCAGGCCGGGGAGAGCGATTTCGATTTTCTGGCGCGCTTGTGCAGCCGCAACGGCATCCTGTTCTGGTCTGCCGCCAGTGACGAGCAGGAGGTCCTTCATTTTGCCGACACCGCCAGTCATTGCCGGCCTCTGGTGCGGCCAGCGCTGGAGTATCGGGCCAGTGCCAGTTTAGAGCATGACGCCAATGATAATGATCTGTTAACCATGAAGCTGGGTGCTCAGCTGGTCAGCGATCGCTATATGGTTCACGACGTGGCCGAATCAGCACCAGGGCAGGAATTACTGAGTGCGCGGGAGTTACCTGGCGCTGGTAAATCCACTTATGGCACCACCGAAGTCCGTTTCGGACGGGGTGTCACCAGCGCAGACGCTGCCAGTGAGGCGACTCAACGGTTGGCGCATATCGGTACCTCGCAGCAGCTTAACCTGACCATCACCAGTCACGCTGTCGACCTGCGGGTCGGACGTATCGTACGCATCGAGGCTGACAGTTTTGGCAGCGGCGTCAGCGGCGATTACCTGATCACCGCCATGACCCATAGGCTCAAACAGTATGCCGGTCTTGGCTTAGGCGGAGAGAAGGATTGCCCCTACACCAACACCGTCACCCTGGTGCCGCGTGAAACCCCGTACCGGGTTGCCGAAACCAAACTCCCCACCGTCCCCCTGACCATCACCGCACGCATCGAAAGCAAGGATCAGACCGCGCAACTCGATAGTGCCGGGCGCACCCGTTACCATCAACATAACGACAGCGCGCAAAAGCCGTTTGGTCAGAACAGCATCTTTACCCGGCGCCTGCAACCCTACGGCGGTACCGGTAACGGGCATCAGCCCGGTTTCCATATGCCGCTGCAGGATGGGGCCGAAATCCTGGTCAGTTGTTTGAACAACGATCCCGACCGGCTGGTGATTGTCGGCAGTCTGCCCAACCCGGAAAACCACTCCCCGGTCACCGCCAGCAATGCCGCCCAGAACCGCTTGCGCACCATGAATGACCAGGAACTGATGCTTGACGATACCATTGATGCCCCGGTTATTTCCTTACGCACCTTTGCCGGCCACAATATCCTCCACTTAAACGCCAGCAAAGCCGAACACCTGCTGCGCCTGGCTACAGAACAGGGCTTGGCCGAGTTCTACGCCAAGCAGACCATCGCTACCACCAGTGGTGACACCCTGACCGAAACGGTTGGTAATAACCGTATTCAGGTGGTTGAGGATAAACACGAAACGATCACCAACAGCGCCGAAATTCACCACCAGTCCGCTACCGATGTGCTGCTGCGCGGAGCCAATAATATCGATCTCGAATCGGGGAAAAATACCGAGTTTGAAGTCGGTAACGACATGCTCCTCGATATCCGCGAAGCCATGAACATCACCGTCGGCGGCTCCTCCGCCGCCATCAACATAAACAGCGGCAGCATGATCCTTGATGCCGACGGCGCCATCAACATCCAAGGGGATGGCGGTGGCGATATCTCCATTGGCCAGGCCGGTGGCGGCATCAAGATCGACCCGGCAGGGAACGTCACCCTGTTCGGCACCAACGTCAACTTTGCCGGAGCGGTGAGCTTAAGCGGCAAGGTCAATATGGCGATAACCAGCCCGCCGAGTGTCAGTTTGGCCAGTGGGGTCGGAGCCACGGCGGCGATTGGGATTACCCAATTGCATGATTATGCCGAAGAGCATGGTCTCGAAACCAACTTTGCCTGCACCCAATTGCAGGGTGTTGCCCGCCTGATGGCAGAGCGTCCTTTTATTCTGTGGCTGGCTAACCTGTTTGGTTATGATATCCCGGTCGCTGCTTATGCTCAATTTCGTACTGACCTTCTTTCCGGAAGTCTCCCCCAGCCCGAATATGTGGTCATCCGTTCTGGGGGCAGCAATCTTTTAGCGGCTTATAACTCTAAAGATCAGCAGATCCTGGTTGGTCTGAAAATGATTGAAGAAGCGCGTCAAAACAATGATGCATCCTGGAAACTGAACATTGCGTTATCGGAAGAGTTCGGTCACCACGTTGATAATCTGCTACGCAATCATTACTCCACTGTTGGTGGTGATGCCTACATGGATGAAGGTGCGCGCTACGCCTACAATATCCTCAACTACAAGGTCGATCTACAGTCGATCACCTCTTATGCCATACATACCGGCGATGGCGGTAACATCCCGCTTACCGTCGAATATGCTGGGGCCACCGCGGCCATCAAGCGCTACTTGGCCGTTGAAAATCGCTACGATTTCGATGTTAAGGATGGTTACGAACATTTCGTCTGCGCCCGCAGTGCTGGTGATCGTGGGCCTGGACTTTCCTTTGGTCATGAATCGATTGAGGATGCTTTAGAGGTTGCTAGATTTAACGATGTCGAGCGCGAACAGATTTTCTTCGGTAACTGGACTCGGGATTATAACCAGCTTGTCTGTCCTCAGCTACTTAAAGCGCCTGGTGAAGTCCCCGGGCTTGGTATGTGTGAAGAACCCCCGGCAGGAACTTCAGCGGATTCAGATTGGCCCGTCCTGTTAAATTATGATCTGGGGATCTTTGTACAGGAATTTAAGGGCCGGTTGGCTGATGGTTTTCTAAGCCGTGGCGCCTTGACCGCCATTATCAACGCTTTGGCCGAAGCAAAGTTTATTGATCCGGATAACCATGATATTTCCATTGCTAAGCAGCGACAGATTTTTGCAGTCACTGAAGAGCGCCTTGGGGTGTATCGCCCCGAAGAACATATTGATAATCCCGCCGGGTTAAGTCCGTCCTGTAAAGATTCTGCATTGCGGGGGCCGGTACTCCCCTCCGATCTGGAGATCGATCCAAAAACGGGTATGAAGCGTTTTATCGCTTCAAAAGGGTGTCGTTCCAGCTACGATTTTATTGAAAATTACTTTGCCGAGGCTATTCGTCTGCAAAGAACGCCCGACGGGTTGCGGTATTTTGGTATGGGGTTGCATGTTCTGGAAGATTTCTTCTGCCATACCAACTTTGTTGAGATCTGCCTGTTTAAGCTTGGTCATCAGGATGTCATCCTTTGGGCCGAACCCGATCCGGTCGAACGGGTTCCCATGACCAGTGGCGTATTTGGATTTATTGATACCGTGGTCTCCATCCTCTTTGAGATCTCACACCACATGGTTCAGGCGGCCGATTGTCAGCAACCTTGGGAGCGGACAACGGGGCAAAAAATCATGCTGATCTTTATGCGCGAAAAGAATCTGGCCTGGGGGAAAAGACTGGATGCGCTGTGGACCATGATGGAGGATTTTAAAGAAGATCATCCTGAATACTTCCAGAATATTTGTGAGGCCCGGGAATTTCTCTTCGGTTGGGCTTCTAAAGCCATGGGCAAAGTTGTGGAGAAGATATCTGGCCTTATTGACGATATGCAAACCTTCGCCGACAGCGAAGGGATTGCCGAGCCGACCCACAGCCAAATGAGCAAGGACCATGATGTCCATCCTCTACACGTTTTAGCTGCGACCTTGGCTAAGATAGCGGTAGAAAATGTTGGGAAGGCTATGATGGCCGCATATGAAGAAAACGGTTCTCTTGAACAAGTTATGGCAGAAGTTCGCAAGATAATGACTCATCCGCAGGATACTCAGTGGATGGATACAGAGGTGAAGCAGTGGGCTGAGGCTAACCCTGAGAATGTGGTCCGTGCTGCAGACCGGCGCTGGCTGGGGGAACAGGCCCAAAAACGCTACCAGCAGTTGCAGGATGACGCCCAAAAAATGATGGACGAAGCACGTAAGCAGGCTGATCTCCTTGAAAGCAATGATGCCTGGCTGAAGAACCAATTTAAACAGGTCGAGCAGCAGGCTGAAGAGTATAGTGGGCAGCTACAGCAGTATTACGATAATTTTGATCTGGAGGCAGAAAAGTTAAGGCTTAAAAATGAAGTGACCCAGCTAGAAGCTGTCATCCAGGAAGAGGCTACAGCTGTCACAATACAGGTTAAAGACAATCTGTATCAGGAGTATCAGAATCTGGGGTCCTATTTTGATCAGGCGTATGCGCAGGTAAAAGAACAGTACTCAACCCTGATGGATGAAGTAAAAGGCTTAAGCAAAGAGGCTCAGGAACAATATGATAACTTGATTCCCCACGCCCAGCAACTGAGTGAGCAAGGGGTGCAACGCTATAATGAGCTAACGGAGCAGATTCCCCAACTGCAGGACAAGATTAAACAAAAATATAGGATGTTGGAACCTAGGTTTAAGCAGTTCCCTGACCTGGCCGAAAAACAGTTCGGGCTGCTGATGAATAAGATTGAAGTGGAAAATAGTAAAATGATCGCGTGGTGCGACGCTACCCTCGCCAAGTATAACCCTGACGACGATAAAGAAATTGATCTGTTGCAGATTTTAGGTGATGAATTAGACCCGTATATTGCGCAAGGAAAAGATCTTGCCAAACATGGTGCGGACCGTATTGTCCGAATCGGGCAACAGGGCGAAGCTCAGTGTAAGGGGTTAGCGAAAACCGTTGAGCAGTTGAAAACTCAGGGGACTGAAACATTTAAGGCCTTAATCAAAGAAATTAAAGAGCTGCAAACGAAGATAACGGAACAGTACCAGAAACTGAAGGCAGATACGGTTCATGATTCTAAAATTGTGAAAGACGAAGCGGTCAAAATGAAGGGCATTATGCTGGAAGAACTTCGCGGTCTGCAAGAGATGATAAAAAAATCAAAAATAAGTGATGACGAAGCCAGCACTTATTACGAAGATCTTCTTGAATACTATCAGGGGGGCACAAGCAATAAATGATGAAAATCAAGAAACAGGAGCATAGTTTTCTGATGATATATGTTAAAAATTGGCTTCGGCAATTAGGGTGGGTTGCTTTCACGTTGTCACTGATCTGTCTGTTGTCATGCGCTCCACTGGCTGCACAGACGGCACCACAAGATATTGTCTTTAGCATTAATGATGGTTACCTGAGCATTAATGGTGCGCAAGCCGATATGCCAGAGCCTATAGACTGGTGGGTTAAGCAGCTCGGGCCTTATTCTCGGAAAGAAGGAATAAAGCGAATTTGTTATATTTGGGACGATTTAGGTATAAGTCTGTTGCAAGATCTTCCCGATAATCCATACAACATCGTTATTGAATTCCGGGATGTTTCAACCTCTTCCTGGGAAAGTAGTTCCCCGCCAACCTCACGTGGCCGTGATGCTATCAAAAATTTCTCAGGAACCTTCCTTTTTAATGAAATCGAGTTAGACGAAACGGTTCCCCTGTATGAATATAATCATAAGTATCGTCAGTTGGGGGGGGAGAAGCGACACTTTTATGAAAGTAGTCGATCGATAGTCTATCGCTTTACCGGATTGATTTTTCCGGGCACTAAGAAGACATTCGGGGTCAGCGCCAGGGTTGGAGCCGATAATTGTATTTATCGCCTCGAGTTTACTTATGGTGAACGTGAAGAATGGCCAACGGAGGAAGAAGTTCGTGAGGCAAACAGGCGGTAATGTTGCAAAGTAGAATTATTCTTTTCATCTTATTGATGATACTGCAACTACCAGCAGTAGTCTTATCTGCTCAGCAGATAGCACCGGAAGACATTGTTATCAGCATCAATGACGGTTATCTGAGTATCAACGGTGTGCAGGCAGATATGCCCGAACCGATTGAGTGGTGGGTAGAGCAGCTCGGACCCTATTCAAGAAAATACGGAAAAAGAGGGGCATATTATGTATGGGATGATTTAGGAATTAGCATTTCACGCATGCCAGATGGATTTTTGCGGGCGATAAAAATTGAATTTAGGGATATTCCAAGCGCACCGTGGGAAAGTAGTTCTCCGGCAACGCCTAGTGGGTGCGATGCTGTACAAAATTTTCCGGGAACCTTTATTTTTAATGACATCGAGTTGGACGAAACGGTTCCCTTGTATGAGTACAATCATAAGTACCGTAAGCTCGGGGGAAAGAAGCGGTTTAAACAGGGGAGTATGCCGATAACGTATTATTTTCCAGGCCTTTTTCTGCCTGGCACAAAAAAGACGTTTGATGTGGGGGCCAGGGTTGATGAAGACAATTGTATCTATCGCCTGGAGTTTTTCTATGGTGAACGTGAAGAATGGCCAACGGAGGAAGAAGTTCGTGAGGCAAACAGGCGGTAATGTTGCAAAGTAGGATTATTCTTTTCACCTTGTTGATGATACTGCAACTGCCAGCAGTAGTCTTATCTGCTCAGCAGATAGCACCGGAAGACATTGTTATCAGCATCAATGACGGTTATCTGAGCATCAACGATGTGCAGGCAGATATGCCGGAACCTATGGAGTGGTGGATTAAGCAGTTGGGGCCTTATTCTCGGGCAGATGGTGGTAATAAACCCTTTGCCTATTATGTATGGGATGATTTGGGTATCAGTCTTTCACGGAGAGCCGATGGATTTCTGAGGGGTATAAAAATCGAATTTAGAGATATCCCAACAGCAACGTGGGAAAGTAATTCTCCGCTAACGCCGCGTGGGCGCGATGCTATAAAAAATTTTCCGGGAACCTTTATTTTTAATGACATCCAGTTGGACGAAACGGTTCCTCTGTATGAGTACAATCATAAGTACCGCAAGCTTGGAGGGAAGAAGCGGTTTAAACAGGGGAGTATGGCGATAAGATATTATTTTCCAGGTCTTTTTTTGCCTGGCACAAAAAAAACGTTCGATGTGAGTGCCAGGGTTGGCGAAGACAATTGTATTTATCGCCTGGAGTTTGGCTATGGTGAACGTGAAGAATGGCCAACGGAGGAAGAAGTTCGTGAGGCAAACAGGCGGTAATGTTGAAAAGTAGGGTTGCTCAGATACTTTAAGAGGGAGTTAAATGAAAATAACCGCTTTATCTATTTTGTTTTGTTTGTTTTTCAGTTCTGCCGGTGCCAGCGAGTTCAAAATTCAATTTGGCATTATGGGGAAAAATAGTCGCGGTCGTTTGATTGTGACCAAAGAGACGACTTGCATACCTCTTTACACCGGAGATACTGGTTTTTCCTTTGGCTTCACCATAGAGCGGCCAGATTCAGAGACATATCCGCAAATATCAGCAATTCATTATTTACCAACCCTACCGGGGACCAACAAGCCGCGCATTTTTCGGAATGAAAAAGAACCCCTCTACCGGTCGATTGAAAGCTATCAAATTACCTTGGGGAAAACTGACATTCCGGGGGATTATCGCACCGAAATCTATATGGATGATGTGAAGTATGAAACAATTAATTATGAGGTTGTGTTGCCGGAAGATATAGATAAATGCTCTGAAAAATAGGTGCATGGACAGCCCAAGTTAGTTTAATAGGTTGATTAAGCAGCCCTACGGCGGTAACGGGCATCAGCCCGGTTTCCATATGCCGCTGCAGGATAGGGCCGAAATCCTGGTCAGTTGTTTGAACAACGACCCCGACCGGCAGATGATTGTCGGCGCCGTGGCCAACCCCGCCAACAACTCCCCGGAACGGACAGCAATGTGTCTCCACTCATAGGGACACTGGTCAATAACAATATCGACAACCTGTTCAACCTGCTTGAGCAGTTTGGTCAAGGCGAAAATGAAGTCGATGCCGTCGTCATAACCGGTGATCTCTACGACCACATGCATAACTTTGATCCGGCTAAACTTGCAAACAACGCCACAACAGGACAGTTATGGGAAGCCCTTTATGTTGACAGCAGGAAAGAGGTCAAGGCCCAAAATGCCAGAATCCCCTGCGGTATTGACGGCCTCGCGGTTTACAGTATTATTTGTCACTTTTATAAGACCTACGGAAAACCAGTTTTTATTGTTACTGGTAACCATGAGGCTTACGAATATCCTTACGGTATTTCACCGCGGGTGGGTTCTTTTCGGCCAAACGACGGTATTCCCCTTGATCATAATTTGACCTTTTACGAAGCGATCCTCATGTATGGTCCCGCTTATAAGATTCTGGTTCCCGGCGTTGTGAACAGTGCAGCATCGGAACTGACCAATACCTATATCGGCCAGGCTAACTTTAATGCCAAAAATTTCGACTGGTTCTACAACGTCTTTACGCCGCTATCCGACTATGCGATGCGCTTTGCTGACCAGTGTCTCATCGGCTTGGGCTGGGGGGATGGGGAAAAACTGGTCAACGTCACGGTCCTGCCGGCTAGTAACGGTGGTACATTGCCGAGAGCGACGGAGAGTGTCAACGATGACCAAATTCGGATGAAAGAGTCTTTCATCAACAAGGACAGTCTGGACAATAAGGAAGAAACCCGGATTCTGTTGAGCCACTTCACGCAGGCCAATTACGCATTGGAATGTTCGCTTTCCGAACAGGGCGAGATCAACGGTAACGATTTCTTCGAAACCTATTCATCCTACGATCATGGCTCGGTTCGCGATGGCCGGGCCACGCTGTACGGCGAATGGATCGGTGAAAATCATTTCGATTACACCCTGTCCGGCCATTCCCACCGGGTCGGTTTGTACCGCTGCGACAGCTACGAATCGAATATACTGGGCCGCAAAACTCTTAAAATCACGGCTGGATACCCAAGCAAAGAGGCCTCCTTAAAGAGTGGCAACTGGGCCGGTCGAACCAAGCTGCTGGTTTCAGCCAGCGCTGGCCCCGTCCCCAAACAGAACCATGGTGGCGAAATGAGTTGTCAGGGAATGGAAACCCCGTCGGGCAGTCGAATCATCCTGAATGGCAATGAGACCATTGAGGTTATTGCCAGTAAGCGGGATTCAGCGAAGCCCCGCTTTTGTGTCGCCTGTGACTATATTGACATTATGGGTGGCGGATTCTGGGAATATTTCCGGGCTGTTGGATCCGATGGAACTTTTGAGATGAAACCATATTGGGAGAAAATTCATCCGGATTTAAGCGATGCTGCCAAAGAGGCACTGATTGAAAGCATCTCCCTGTATTCAGTCGGTGATTTTGGTGCAAAACCTCCAGATCAATCAAAAGCAACATTGCATGGAAATGCCCTGCGATTTAAATTTTCAAATACCCTGGCCGACAAAATGAAACCGAATAAAAGTTCATCTACTTCCATAACTTTTGTTTCCATTAAGTTTAACGGGGGAATAATCAGTTCATTGGCGGGATTCAAAAATTATGATTTTGACTCTTCCTGGAATATACAGGTAGAACTGTACAATAAAGTCTATGAAGATGGCATGAAAAAAATCGCGTTGAGAACTGGTTCAGATTATGAGTATTTGTATACGGATTCCGAAATAGCGCAGCTGATCAAGAGGAGAGACTCTAATAAATTGGAAGATTTTTCAGTTAGGAGACATATTAAAGACGGTGAAATTCCATCTTTTCTAGCTCGTGTTAGTATCGACAATTATGAATATGAAAACAACCTGGATATTCCAAAATGAACAAGTTCTATAAATATATATTTATAATTCTATCTATACTAATATTTTTCAGTGCAGGAGTGCAGGCAATGTCTTTGTTCGGGAGTGATTTTCAAACAAATCACAAAAATCTTTTTAACGATGTAAAAGCTCTTAACACTTACACAATGTCACACAAAATTGAACTGTCAAATGTAACAGTCAAGGACGTATTTATTAGCAAGGCAGAGTTCAATGGAGGTGTCTTTCAAAAAGTTATATTTGATAATGTATCAATGGAAGACAGCGTTTTTAACGATCTAACATTTAAAGATTGTGAATTCAAAAACTCCAATTTTAATGCAGGGAACTTTTTAAATTGCGAATTTGTAAATTGTAAGATCAGCGATACAAAAATTAACCGTGCTGTTTTTAGGAACGGAAAATTTCAATCCTGCAATATTAAAAAAAGTGGCATGGTCAAGTGGAGCGGAGATGCTGTTGAGTTTAGCGACAGTACCCTCTTGGACACTCCACTCGCGCAGGGGAATCTCGCCTTTACTTTTCAAGATACGGATCTTGATGGCGTTCGTATCATGATGACAGAGGGGATGCATCCCCTTTTGATTCATGGAGGCTCTCTTTCTGAAGTCGATTTTGGGAAAAGTCATTTTTCCACGGTTTCTCTTAGACACGTCAAACAGGGAGAAGGACCTATCCGATTCAATTCGATCACCGCGGATACGCTTGTGTTTGATGATGTGGATTTGACCAGAGGGGTCGGAATCGCCTACAGCAAAGTCAAATTGGTGAAGATCGTTAACGGTCGTTTTGGGGCAGCATTTGAGGGGGCGGCCATCGCAAAGGTCGTTGCCCGGGACGTGTACCTGGTCAATATCGATTTCAGTGAAGCCGTTATGCCTTCTGTCAGTATGAACCACTGTGAACTGCTCGATCTGGCACTGTGGGACTCAACCATTATCGAATTTTCCATTATGGATTCGTCGATCAACATCGCCAACGGCAAAAACTTCAAAGGCGACACAGTTGTCTGGGACAGCGTCACCCTGGATGGCAAAATCGATTTTTCCAACGCCAAAATTGAAGACTTCCGTCCTACCCGGTTGAAACGTGGGCCAAAACTGAATTTGATCACGACTGGGTCGAACCTGAAGTTCTGATGAGAGCTCGATGCATTTGCATAGTTTTCGTTGTTTTGCTAATGCCCGTGGAGTGTTTTGCAATGTCTTCGGATGTCGGTGATTTTCAAAAAAACGAGGGTGTTCAGAATTCTGTGTCAGGCTCATAGGCTAAGATGCTTTTCCAGCCGATCCGGAAAATGGATAGTGAGCTGGGCCAGCGTTAAATTCCAATTCTGGATCGGGTGCGTCCAGCGCTCGGACGCCTTGAGTATGCCAGCGTAAAGCAGCTTCAGCAAACTGTTTTCATTGGCGAAGCCGCCTTTGGTCTTAGTCAGCTTGCGAAATTGTCGGTGTACAGCCTCTACTGCATTGGTGGTATAGATGGCTGTCCTGACATAATCTGGGTATTTGAAATAGTTGGACAGGGTTGGCCATTTACTACGCCAGGATTTGATGACCATGGGGTACTTCTCGCCCCATTTTGCATCAAGGTCGTCTAGGGCCAACTCCGCAGCATTGAGGGTTGCTGCCTTGTAAACGCATTTTAGGTCAGCCATGAAGGCCTTTTGGTTTTTTGAGGCCACATATTTAATCGAGTTGCGAATCTGATGGATCACACAATGCTGAATTTCAGCGTTCGGATAGATTGTTTCAATCGCCTCCGGAAAGCCTTTCAGGCCATCAACGCAGGCAATCAAAATATCCTGAACACCTCGATTATGGAGATCGGTGAGAATACTCAGCCAGTGATGAGCACCTTCCTGATCAGAGAGATAAAGGCCGAGAAGTTCTTTCTTGCCCTCGATGTTTAGAGCCAAGATGGTGTAAACAGCTTTGCTGATATAACGGCCGTTCTCTTTGATCTTGTAGTGAATGGCATCGAGCCAAAGGATTGGATAAATGGCTTCCAGATCGCGCTCACGCCAAGCCTGGAGCTCGGGTAACAGCCTGTCCGTGACGGCATTAATCGTCCCGTTGGACACCGAAATGCCATACAGCTCTGCGATATGGCTACGGATGTCCTGATAGCTGGTCCCGAGAGAGAACAAAGCGATGATTTTTCGCTCCAGTTCATCTGTCAGTTGGGTTTGGTTCTTTTTAACCAACTGCGGCTCAAAGGTATTGGTTCGGTCTCGTGGAGTATCAAGTTCGAAACTACCAGAAAGAGTTTTGACGGTTTTGGACGATTTGCCATTCTTGCGATTTGGCGCTTCTTCCTCGGCTAGATGCTCGTCAAGCTCGGCCTGCATGGCTGCTTCGGTGAGCTGTTTGATAAGTGGTGTAAGAATGCCGCCTTTACCCGTTAGGTTTTGGCCTTCACGCAAGGCCTTGAGAGCAGCCTCCATATCGAAGGGGTTTTCTGGTTTGGACATGTGTCATTCCTTTCGTTCTGTAAATAATAGCGAAATGACACAGAATTTTGAACACTACCAAAAAACTGGTCTGAACTTTCAAAAGATGTTGATAAAATTAATAAATACACTCACTGCTGTCTCATAGTTTGATCGATAAATAAAAGGATCGGAACCCGTTTGTGTTACAATGATTTCGCCAAAAAACACAATAACGACAAGGAGTTCCGACCCATGGCGCATTGTAGCACTGTTCTTTCTCAAATTGTACGAATTTTCCCGAGACATGAATTTCAGGCTCTGGCGAACAAACATCACGTCGGCCAGAAATTCCGCTCGTTTTCCCGTTGGTCCCAGTTTGTGGCCCTGCTGACAGCCCAACTGACCGGCCGCAGCAGTCTGCGGGATATTACGGATAATATTGCCACCCAGGGTGGCAAGCTCTACCATCTTGGCGTCAAACAGTTCAGCCGGGCGACCTTGGCCAGAGCGAACGAAACACAGCCTCACCAGATGTACGAGGCTCTGTTCCAGCGGTTACTGGCTCGTTGTCAAAGTTGCGCACCGCGAAAGCGGTTCAAGTTCAAGGAGAAGCTTTACCTTCTTGATGCGTCGATGATTGATCTGACGCTCTCCTTGTTTCCTTGGGCAAAGTACCGAAAGGAGAAAGGAGCCGTTAAGCTTCATATCGGCCTGGATGCGGATGGCTATTTGCCGGCCTTTGTCGATCTGACCGAAGGCAAGGAGCATGAAATCAAGGTCGCCAGACAACTGGATTTTCCTAAAGGCTCCTATGTTGTTTTCGACCGTGGCTACACTGATTTCAAATGGTATCAGGAGCTTACGGACGAAGGCGTCCACTTCGTTGCCCGACTGAAAAGCAATGCCGTGACGATTCCAGGTAAAAAGCGCCGGGGCCGGAAAAGTCCAGGAGTGCAGTTGGATCAGCATATTCAGTTGCAAGGCATCGACGGAACATACCGCAAGGTCGTGTATCTGGATGTCGAGACCGACATCACTTATGAATTTGTGACCAACGCACTGGACATCCCGGCGGCAACGGTCGCTGAACTGTATAAAGAACGCTGGCAGATTGAGCTGTTCTTCAAATGGATCAAGCAAAACCTGCGCATCAAGAGCTTTCTTGGAACATCACGCAATGCTGTGATGACCCAAATTTGGATTGCTCTGTGTGCGTACCTGGTGCTGGCATTCCTGAAATTTCAGTCGAAGGTCGGACGCTCAATGCACCAGATGTTGCGAATATTGCAGCTAAATTTGTTCGAACGACGCGATTTTAAAGAACTGTTTTTGCCACCAAAGCCAAAAATATCGTTATGCGACAGGCAGTTGTCGCTTATTTGAAACTATGAGACAGCAGTGAATGATATAGAAAAAATATGCCATATAGAGTTACTTAGTGTTAGTGATGAGTTGGAAACAAAGAACGGTTATTATGTCCCTCACGATGATTTTCCAAAATTAATGAGATCATGCAAAAAAGGGCTTAATCTTGCCTATGGAATTAAGTCTGACAATAAAGTTTTTATTTTTAGCCTTGTTGGATATACAAGACTTATGTCTTGTGTCATATCTCGGATTGATCAAGATTTAACCTGGGAACTTAAAGACGATTAATAAGGTTTGCAAATCCACGCCGAAGGAGGGTGTTTAGAATTCTGTGCGCCTCATAGACTAAGATTTTTTCCAGCCGATCAGCACAAGGCCATGTGGTCACGTCTTGCAATGCAACAATGTGGAGGCCACAGGGGCCTGTCTGAAAGACTGTAAGTTGAGTCGGTAATTAATTGTCTCCCATGACACCCTTGAGCGGCCGATCCGTTATTTCAAGAAGTCAGCAGGGTCAGGCTTGACTACTAATTCCCTCTGGCCGAAAGCCGTCTGCTCGAAGAGATGATCAACGGGGATCGGGTCCGCCATGAGTACGACATCATGGGGCAGCGCATCTGCCGTCAGTCCTCCCTGGGTAATACCATCCGCTACAGCTATGATGAGGTGGGGCGCAACACCGCCATCCGTAACAACGACAGCGAACTGGCCATCACCCGCAACCAGCTCTGGGGCTTCCGGTTAAAGAACAGTTCGGCGACATCGAACGAACCTTCGACTACACCAGCCAGAACCAGCTGGCTGAGCAGTTGATCACCCTGCCGGGCGGTCATAATATCCAGCGTAATTACGAGTACGACGAGCTGGGGAACCTGGTCGCCCGCAAGGGCAGCGGTGAATTCAAATTGCAAGTGCACCACGCGCCACAGACCAGAACACTTCATGGGGCGTTAGGTATCCTAAACACTTTCGCGGTCGATGGTTCAGCCGTCTAACCGCTTCAGCAAGTGAGGGGTGACGGGGACGTTGTTGATATTTCAACATTTAGGGTTGGTCTCTGGTTATGCCTCGTCATGCATGGATCGAGAGGGTTTCGTAGGCCGTCTTCAGTTCATTGCTTGATCTGCTATGCGTGGGTCCTGCTCGATAATCATTTCCTTCTCCTTCTGATGGCAACCGGCTCACCTGTGGCGGTGTCAAGTTACGGCTTCCTTGTGTGGCGTAGGCCTGCAGATGCACGAACAGGCTGTTGAGAATCTAATTGGACAGTCCTGGAAAAATTGTTATTTTTACGAGAAAATCCACGCAACATGTATTTTAAAATGAGTGAATTGAGATGGCAGAGATAAAAACAGATAAAGATATAAAAGAGATTTCCATAATGGCGGATCTTATAACTGAGTTGATTAATAAAAGTCTTGCTTGGGTTAAGCCCGGTATGACAACCAGAGAGCTTGACAGGAAAATTGAAAAAGAGATGGGGCGCATGGGGGTGAACGGGCCCTGCAAGGGATATCACGGTTACCCGTGTGTAAGCTGTCTCTCTGTCAACGATTCTGTGACCCATGGAATTCCTGATAGACGAAAACTGCAGGACGGGGATATCCTGGATATTGACCTTGTCATCGAAAGAAACGGCTACTATTCCGACTGCTCGAGAACGATCGGTGTGGGTAAGATATCCCCGGAAGCTCAACGGCTCATAGATGTGACCGAAGAGTGCCTTTTCAAGGGAATCGACGCGGCCCAGCCGGGCAACACGTTAGGTGATATCGGTTTTGCAATTCAAGGCCATGCCGAATCGCATGGTTACTCTATCGTTAGAGAGTACTGCGGACATTTTATCGGTTTAAAGATGCATGAATCGCCGTCTGTGAAAAATTACGGAAGACCCGGTGACGGTGACGTTTTAAAGCCGGGGATGATTTTTTGTATCGAACCGATGGTTAATCAGGGCAAGAGATACATCCGGGACAATAACTGGGTCACCAAAACAAAGGACGGTAAGCTCTCTTCAAGATGCGAACATATGGTTCTCATAACTGAAACGGGCAATCAAATTCTTACCGGCCACCTGAAACCCAAATAGGGGACAGAACTCCAAAATAATTCTGGTATATCCTCAATCTTTCAATAAAAATTGGCGGGATTTGCTCCGGTTTTCCGATGGGTGTAAAAATCTGTGTGTAAACGGTCACAGTCGGTTACCACCCGTAACCACTGGAGGACCTAAATGCCTATACCCGACGCTTGAAGAGGCGGAGTATCCGCTTGATTGTTTTGAAGACAAATGGAATGGCAGTCATCCGACCTTTGGCAAGTCGTGGCGGAATATTGCTAAGAAATGGACGATGCCGATCCGTACCTGGAGATCGGCATTAAACCAATTTTCAATCATGTTCGAGGGGCGGAAGCCCTTAATCTGACCGGCGGGCCATTTACACAAAATTATTTAAAGGCCTAAACTTCGCACACCATGACCAGAGAACAGAGGGGGATCTGGATATGCAAACCGTTCTTATTTTCATTCTTATTTTCCTGATAATAGTCGTCGTTACGCTTTTCAAATATTACAGTGCAACCAACACGCTGCGCCGGGCCTACAAGCGTAAAGACTATCCGCAAGCCTTCAATCTGGCCACATCTCTGGCCTTGCAAAAGAACAATTATGCCCAGTATCTCCTTGGCATCCTCTCCCTTGAGGGTCTGGGGACTCAGAAAAACACAGCCTTCGCCTTGGATTGTCTGCAGAAAGCGGCCGACCAGGGACACTCCCTCGCCCGGATGGAACTGGTTATTCAGGGTTTGAACATAGAAGACGACTTGTGCTCAGACCCGACGTTTCTGCCCTATGTCACTCAAAGAGCCGAGGAGGAAAATGCGAAAGCCCAATATTTTCTGAACCTTTTATTGCGTGAATCCTGCAAGTCTAAGGAGGGAGAACCTCCCTTGAATGAGACGATGCTAATGGCTCTCAGGGCACGGGCCGAGGCGGGAGACGCAAAGGTGCAAGCCCTTCTCAAGAAGCGAGACCGAGAAAACGATGAAATACAACAAAAATTAACCCAGGCTTATCAGTGGCTGACTAAGGCTGCCAACAACGGCCTCACAGAGGCGCAGCATATGCTGGTCTGCCTGCATTTTGATGACACTTCTGCTGAGCATATCGACTGGCTCAAAAGTGCGGTGAAAAACAATAACCGATCCGCACAGTGGATTTACGCAGACTACCTCCTTGAGAAAGGACAGCCTGATGAAGCGGAAAGCTGTCTTCCGCTGACTGAAAAGGCTGAGAATTTTGACGTCCTCACTGACCTCGCTATGGCCTGTTATGACTATCAATATTATGCCAAGGCTGCACACTGGTATCAGAAGGCTCTCGCCCTCGAACCTGAAGACGAGGACAAAGAAATGAGGCCCCGTCTAAATCGCTGTCGTTACGACCTTGCGATACTCTATTATTTCGGGTTTGAGGGGTGCAAGCAGGATTACGCCAAAGCTATCGAGCTATTTCAGCAACTAGCTAAGGATGATGCCGAAAGCTGTCTGTGGCTGGGGATGATGCACGAGACCGGCTTGAGCGGTTCGGTCGACTACGCCGCCGCTCTCAACTATTACCAGCAGGCCATCGATATCGGCAATAATGCTCAGGAGGCCTATTACCACCTGGCCCTTTGCCATTACTACGGCAAGGGGGTTGCTCGGAACCTGAACAATAGCCTTGAGCTGTTGAAAAAAGCCACCTTCTACAAGTTGCCCGAGGAAAATTACACCTTCGGTGATTACAATTGCTCATGTATTAAAACCAGTTTTCAACTGGAAACGACGCGCAGTTCTCTTTTTCTCCACTCCCAAGGGCAGTTGCCCCTAACTGACGAAGACATCGCAACTCTGAAAGAAGAGCTGGACGAGTGTTCAGACCGGATAACTATCAACCCACAGTGGTTTGACCGCCAGCTGACAGACATGGAAAATCAGGAAAAGCTGGACTACTACCGATACTGCAAAACGGACAACCCGGTGAACAGTTCTAACATCGATGCCCTTTATGAGCGCGGCCTGGACTATTACCTGGGCAGGTTGGTCAGCAAGAACCTGAATCAGGCCCGCTATTTCCTTCAGCGCGCTGCTATTCAGGGGCATCCGGAAGCGGCTAACCTGCTCAACCAGGACGCCTTGCGGGCAGCCTGAATGGGCCTAATGGTTTTGAGACAGATCCGGGGACAGTATATAGATCTAATTCAATAAACTGTCCCCAGATCTCCGCCAAGCCTCTGATGTCGAAATTTTGGGAGATATTGTATCCATGAAGTTCCGAAATGTTGATAGAAAATTATTTCTGCCTAATAGAGTAAATGAAATATCTGCTACTTGCTACTTTTCTTTCCATCGTTTTTAATGGAGGCGCATTTTCTTCCCTTGCGGGCTTCGCTGACTATGATTTTAGTTCCCCTTGGAATATTCAAGTCGAAATTTTCAATAAAGCGTTTGAAGATGGGGTTCAGAATCTTGGATACGAAGTTGGTATAGATGCTGGATTTGGTGGAGAAATACTTCTACAACAAAAAATTGATCAACTAAACAAAAGGAAGGAATTATATAAAATAGAGGACTATTCCATCAGGAGGCATAAGAAATTTGGAGAGGTTCCTTCTTTTTTATGGAGAAATATGAATTATCCTTTTGACTATTCTACTAGTGGAAAGTTGCCACAATGATTAACAATATATGGAAATTTTCGTTTTTTATTATTTCTCTACTAGTTGTTTTTATATTTAATAATGAAACTTTTGCAATGAACCTTTTTAATAATGAATTTGAAAAAACTTTGGCCAGAATTATCTAAAAATATTAATGAGTTGAATGATTACTCTACAAAGTATCCTGTTGAATTAAAACATAAGAAAGTTGAAGATCTCAACCTCAAAGGAGTTATCTTTATTGGGGCCACCTTTAGTGATGTAGAGTGGAACAATGTTCTGGCAAAAAAAGCTGAATTAAGTAAGACAACTTTTCAAAGATGTAAATTTATAGGAGGAGGATGGGAAGAGGCTGTTCTTACTGATGTTATATTTGAAAATTGCGAATTTATAGATACCTCGCTAAATGGAAGCAAGATGATCAATGTTCAGTTTAAGGACTGCAAGATTGATCATACCAGTATTGGTTACCTCTCGGGGGAGAAAGTCGTGTTTAAAAACTGCGAATGGGACACTGGCGTTGGTGGGGTATCTAGTTGCCAGTTTGAATTTTATAACTGCAGAATTAGTGGTGTAATGTTTATGGGAATGAAAAACAATGCCACTCTATTGATTGACGGAGGGGTTCTTGACGATCTAGATTTCGGTAAGAGTCATTTCTCCAATATTGTATTGAAAAATGTCAAACAAGGGGCTGGTGGCATTAAATTTAACGATCTTTCAGCGAAAAGTATTGTCGTTGAAAATGTCGATATGACACATGGTACAGCAATGGCCCGGTCAACTATTGGAAGCGTAACAATTTCAGGGGGAAGGTTCGGAACTTCTTTTGGCCATGCAAAGATCGGCTCTATTTCCATTCGCGACGCCGAATTGACCTATATGGAATTCAGTGAGGTCAATTTACCGAAAGTGACTATTACGAATTGTTCACTATATGATACGGCCTTTTATGATGGGTTTATTGAGGAGCTCGCCGTGTACAATAGCAAGATAGATATTGTCATTGGTGAGAACTTCAAAGCTGACACTGTTGTCTGGGACAATGTTACCCTTGATGGCAAAATTGATTTTACTGATGCCCACATCAAAGATTTTCAACCCAGCCGCATTACTCGAGGGCCGAATCTGAACCTGATTACCACCGGATCAAATCTTAAATTTTGAGTCATCTGGTAAAATGCGACAGTTGTTTAAAGATTATTTTCATTGTTACGGGCGAGCCAGTCGAACAGAGTACCTTCGCTTTTGTCGTCGGGGGGCCTTTATGACTTTGCCTTTTTTGTTGTTGTCGCCGTTCCTGAGCGGGGTACTATACCTTTTTCTGCTCTTTTGGATCATGGTGCCGCTTCCTGTTACGATCAGGCGCTTCCATGATCGTGGTTATTCTGGGGCATGGATTTTGGTTGTAGCATTGTTTATGGTCGCCTTATTGGTTGTTAGCGGATTTTGGCTGATCGTGTTTGCCATGTACGGAATTCAGGATCATGTTACCGTGTATTATTTATCTATTGCCGGATTGATTGTTGTTGTCGGTCTGGTTGTGTCAATTTTCAAATTCTGCCTTGGCGTAGGAGATGAAGCCGAAAACGCCTATGGTCCTCCCTCATTATCTCCATGGAAGAACAGGGCATGACTCGTGGCTCTTCCCCCTTTTGACTATCAAAATCGTCCATCTGAGAAATTGTTCTAGCCAATAGCAGGAAGAGCATTCGGCGCAGGCCTAATCCGTAGCCGCGTCCTCGGAACTGGAGCTGGCCAGCGATAATACCGAGATCCTGGAGGGTAATGGGGACGTTCTTGACATTTTGTCATTTGGTCGATAACTACCTATGGGAGTTCTGAAATAGGGGGGAGTGTCTCTAGTATTTCCTAGGAAAAAAGAATGTCACCAGAAGAATATAAAAACAAAGTGAATGAAATCTGTAGTCAGATGGGGGTTGAGTTGAAATTGAACCCTCCAGCTGATATGCAAAAGATTCATGAGATACAACAACAGGAAAAGTTTCAGATTGACAAGGCATTGGCTGATTTTTGGCAACAGTTTGATGGCGGCGAAGTGGATTGCCCGTTTTTTGCCAGACCGGGTTATTTGACCGGCTATGATTTTATGTCTTTTGAAGAAGCTATGACCACTAGAGAGTCCATGCTGCGGAGTTCAGCAAATTATAGTGAGTATGTTGAACCTGAAATAAGAGACACGCGGATTAACGCTGGATGGTTTCAGCCTGGGTGGTTACCGTTTGGCAATTTTGGGGGACACTCATTATTATTGATTTCAGATATGTCACCATCGGAATCAGGACAAGCGGGACAGGTGATTGGCTATGTCCATGATCCCGATCAAATGGTTTATATTGCAGATAGTTTTGTGACCTTTTTACAGGAGTCAATTGCAACTTTAGCTGCCGATCCTGAGGAATATTATTTTGATATATAAATGAATATGACTCCCCATCGCCTTTTGGCTGTTCAAATCACAAAGGCTGTTGACGAGAGAGTCAACAGCTTTTGCTATGCCTGTATCGTTCCCCTAGCCGAGAAACAGCAGCGGGGCACAAAGCAGGATCAACGGAATGGCCCAGTATTCCATTTTGATGAAAAACAGGGTGTGCTTTTTTTTGAGGATAACTATCTCGCCGGTGGCTTCATCGACCAGGGAGCGACCTTCGCCACCGTTCAGCTTGCGGCCCAGGAACCAAAGGGTGACAGCGCCAAGTAAAATGCTGATGGTGCTGAAGTATTTAAAGTATTCGCTAAATGTTTCTTGTGACACCATGCTCCCGATTGTCATTGGGATGATGATCCAGAATATAATAGGAATAATTGGGGTTAAAATGCCAAGGCCTTGCCAGATAATCATTGTGACTCCTTTGTTTTCAATTAGGTGTTGAAACAGGGAACTTCGCTTAAAAAGAGCCCCCTTATATCGTTGATGTGGTTTGTGTCTGTCACTCTTCTTCATCATCCAGGGTACTACGCATTTCGACATCGATCAGCTTGTCGTCCTGCAGTTGCTGGATGAACATGTAGGCGTCATACACATTGGCTGTCATGCTGTCGAGGCGGATCTGGAAATCTCCCAGGTCCATATGCTGTTCCGGGTAGCGCAGGAGTCTGCCCAGTTTGCCGTATTGGGGGGGATACTTGTTGGGATTTTTAAATTTCAGGCAGAGAAAAGTCTGTTGGATTTTCATGTTAAGTTCAAAAATCCAGACCGCTTTGATATCGCTCCAGGGAATGACCCCATGTTTCCAGTTTTTTCCATCTATGCCGTAGCGGTCAAACACGATAGTGGTGTTCTTGGCTATGGCAAGCGCCGGGCAAACGGTTCCGATCAGCAGGAAGAACAGGGCGCCGCCAAAAAAGAGCCACGGTTCTTCACCAATTGCAATCCCGGCCCACAGAAACAGGGCACCAAACAGGTTTATTGTCAGTCCTAAGGCCAGCAGTTTGCCTTTTTTTACTTTTGCTTCAAGTCGCCTAGTCATTTCCCCTCCTGTATACCTGTCGCGTTGCATAATAAGTTGGGCATTATGCCGTGATTATTTTTAGCGTCAATCGCTTTTTTCTAGGGAGCAGGGTTTGTCTTGAACTGAAGGAAGGAGGCTTTATGGTTTTTGTTTGAGTTGTCTTGAATATTTTTACCATATTGTGTATGAAGGGTTTCATTTTATTAAGATTAGAAATATTTCTGGTGGTTACTGAAAATAAAGGGGGGTAAATGAAGCTTTATTGTAAATTTTTATTGGTAATTATGGTCTGCTGCATATTGTTTGCGTGTGGAGGTGGCGGAGGGAACGGGGCAACTGTTGATGATGGCATTGAGATTATCGAATATGGGCCAGCGACTCGTTATCTCTTTGATGAGACTGAAGGAACAGTAGTTTATAACGATTATTTTGATGATTTTCATGGGCAGATTGTAGGTGCGCAGAGAGTCGTGGGTAAATCAGGTAACGCTCTTGATTTTTCTCAAACCAACGGTGCACATGTATTGTTTGATATCTGTTGCAATTCAGATCCTGATACTGGGGCCGGTAGTAAATGGATAAGTTTCCCGGATGACAGTTTATCCATCGCTGCTTGGGTGAAGCTAACAAACATGTCCAGAGATACTATTTATCCTATTTTTGGGGGATGGTATGGTTCAGTACAGAGCATTAAAGTCAGGATTAACAATGAAGCAATCGAATTACTCCTCTACCCAGAAAATAATGGTGAGGCTGTCTCTTTAATTTCGAGTGTATCTCCTTTACCCACTAATGAGTGGTTCTACTTTACAATTACCTATGACGGCTCCAACTCAATTCTCTACCTTAATGGTATTGAAGATAATAACTCCACAATCATTATGCCTATTGAAGATATTGTGAATGACTATTTTATAGGTGGGATACCTACGAGTCATTCCGCAGGGGGCGGGGAGCACAACTTTCCTGGTATAATTGATGACTTTTTTATGTCTAGCGAGGTTTTAACTCCGGATGAAATCAATGTCTTTATGAGTGAGAGCGAATAACCGTTATGAAAAAATCACATTTCTTAGTATTGGCTATCTTATTATTGCTGCTACCAACGGGTTGCTCCAATCCATCGACGCCAGCAGGGCATGAAGGGTATGTTAAGGAAAACCCACGTGTATGGGGAAAAGGGGGTTTTAAGGGAACTCTTAAAGGGCCTGCCAATTACGGAGTTTCTTTGTGGCGTAACGAGGTTGAAAATGTTGATTTTCGTCCGCAGACCTATTCCGAATCATTTCAGATTCTGGCCAAGGATGAACTGAATATTAACTTTCGTTTTCAAACTATCATTAAAGTCAAACCTGGAACCATTAAATCTGTAGTCGAAGATTATGCTGGTGCACAATTCTATCCCAGAATAATTAAAGAACCGTTGCGGGCAATGGTACGTAAAAATGTACAGACTCTGGACAGCCGTCAGGTTAAAGAAAAACGTAGCGAAATTGCCGGTGCGGTTATGAGTGAATTAACTGATTATTTGAAAGATACACCTTTTGTCCCGGTTTCTACAGTGGTCGGCAATATCGATTATCCCAAAGTTGTTACTGAAGCTGTTGAAAAAAAGCTGGCAGCTAAACAGCTGTTGGATGAAAAAGAGACTCAACGAGAAATTGCCAAAAAAGATGCAGAAATCCGTATTGAAGAAGCGCGGGGCATTGCTGAAGCACAGAAAATTATCAACAGTACTCTGACTCAAAATTATCTGCAGCACGAAGCGATTAATGCGCAACTAAAAATGGCTGCTTCTCCCAACCATACCACAGTCTATATCCCTTCAGGTGCCAATGGGATTCCCTTGGTGGAAAATTTGAAAAAATAACTTGGCTCAACAATAAGGCTGGGTAGCGTAAGGCAATGATTAAAATGATGATCAAATGTTTTGGTCATCATTTTAGTTTGTTGGTTTTTCAGCTTTCAACGAATATTGTTCTGCGTGAAATGCAAAGAGATGTTAAATGGTCCCCAGTGGACTGATTGAAAAGATCTAACAAAAAGGTAGTAATAATATTGCTAACCTGAATGGGTTGGAAAGCATATCTACATTATTGTTTTGACTAAATGTTCTTGAAAATCCCTCGTTTAATAACATTTGTGCCAAATCCCAGAAAAATTCTCTACGGAAAGTAAATGAAATCGTTAGTCTACATCGTCATTGTTATCTGCCTTTGAGTTCTTCCTTTTAATGCTTTAGCTGTTGACGATAGTAGCAGGGTCAGAACGTCCTTTCAGGAGCTCAAAACAGCCATTATCCAGATCGATGATGAATCCATGGCCCAAAGGGTCAATGACGAAACTTTTGTTTTTTACGAGCAGGCGCGTTCATTGGCTCTTGATTCAAGTCATTTTAATTTTGAGTCTGTGAGCCAGACACTGACATTTATGGTCTTTCAATTACGCTATAATCTGTCCAAAGCTGAACTTGAAGCTCTGGATGGAAAGGGAACCTTTTTATGGTCTGTCGATTCCGGCCTGGTAAACAACAAGACTCTCGCCGCGTTTGATATTGATCAATTGAAAGTTGAAGGAGGCACGGCGGTTGCCAGTGTGCTGCATAATGGGCAGTCTGTACCGGGTCTGTCGATGGAATTCAGCAAGCAGAATGAAATTTGGGCCTTTAACTTGATTGATTTTGGAAAAGGTGGCGAAGCTGGCTTCAAGGAGATGCGGGATCAGCTTTTTAAAGGCAAAGTCGGGCTGGCCATTTTTATGATGGAAAGAACCTACGGTAAAAAAATTCCGGCAGAAATTTTATCGGGTCCGTTGAAGTAGCAAACTTCCCCGCGCTAAATTTCCCCTTTAAATCCTTGCGTTTCGAGAGAAAGGGCTCATTGTTCTTTTGGGGGTAGAATCAAGCATCAGGATAATAAAGAAAACATCGATAAGAGGTTAAAAATAAGGTTCTATGACGCTGTTAAACATTCTCTCCGATTCTGAGATAGAGGTTGCTCTTATGTGGCAGGGAAACGCCCTTTAAATTTATAGGCTCAAAATATTCTTCCGCCTCCTCGGCAAAAAACTGCTATAAGAACAGCTCTTATCTTCTAAGGGGGGAGCTAAACGACATGAACCATTTGACCCGCATCTTTATAGCGGCCCGATGGAAACGCGCTATTCTCTGGGTTGCCGCCCTGGCGCCGTTGTTCTTTATCAGCTACAGCTTTGCCAACCAGGTTGCCAGCCAGCGACCGGATGTTGCCAGCCTGGTCTTTGCCTGGGAACATGCAATCCCATTATGGCCTTGGACTATTGTTCCATACTGGTCCATCGACCTGCTCTACGGATGCTCTTTTTTATTGTTTACCGATTCCAGAAGTGTGGACCGCCATGGCCTGCGGCTGCTCAGTGTGCAAATTATCTGTGTCGCTTGCTTCTTACTATTCCCCTTACACTTTAGCTTTGAGCGACCGCAATTGTCTGGTTTGTTCGGCAGCCTCTTCGATCTGCTCATGGGCTTCGATAAGCCCTACAACCAGGCACCCTCTCTGCACATTGCCATCCTCGCAGTCCTGTGGCCAGCTTACGCTGTGCGGATGCAAGGAGTTTTCCGCTGGCTGCTTCATCTTTGGTTCTTCCTGATCGGGCTTTCGGTATTGACTACCTGGCAACATCATTTCATCGATGTACCCACTGGAGCGCTGGTGGGGTGCCTGGCGATCTGGATGTGGCCGATTAAGGGGCCTAGCCTTATCTCTTCAGCAGCTTGGACAAAAAACGCCAGACGCAGAAAGCTCGGCCTCTGCTACCTGGGCGCAGCATGCCTCCTGGCCGCACTTGCTGGTTTGGTTGGAGGGGGAGGGCTCTGGCTGTTCTGGCCAGCGCTGTCACTTTTTCTGGTTGCCTTCAATTACCTGTTCCTTGGTGCTACGGCATTTCAGAAGCAGGCAAATGGATCTTTTCCCATAAACAGCTGGCTGCTGTTTGGTCCCTACATTTTAGGCGCCTGGATTAACTCGCGCTGCTGGACGAGCAAACAAACGAGGCCGGCAGAAATCTGCCTGGGTATTGATCTCGGACGCATGCCATCGCGTCACGAATTTGCCAATTATGCAGGAATTATCGATCTGTGTGCCGAACTGCCCGCAGCCCCTGTGCAGCGGCCATCGGCATATTGTTTACGACCAGTACTTGACTTGACCACCCCCAGCCTGGACGACTGCCAGGCTGCCTGCCTGGCTATTGATGCTTATCGCCACCAGGGACGTGTCCTTGTTTGTTGCGCTCTGGGGTATTCACGCAGCGCTACTATTATGGCGGCGTGGCTGCTCTACAGTGGTCAATGTGACAGCCTGACTGCGGCTACACGTTTGATTCAGAGCCATCGTCCTGGTGCTGTTTTTAATTCCACACAGCTAAAACTGCTACAGCAATGGCAAAACCTGCTCATTGAGGAACAAACATGTGTCATTTCAACCTGATCTTTACCGCTATTTTTCTACGCCGAGGCAGACAATTGGAATATTTTTCCGATGGGTTGTTTATCGTGGCCTGCCTGGCTCTGGCTTTTTCAGGCAATTGCAATCGATGGTTGCTGATCGGGGCCGTCCTGCTTGGGGCCCTTAGCAAATACTTTGCCTTGCGCGTTGCCCTGGATGCCGAACTGTTTGAATTTATGGCCAACAGTAACGACCAACTCGAACAACGCACCAGACAACTGGATGCCTGGCTTAAGGGGGCACAGGGTGATGAAGACCACCGCTGCTGGAATCAGCGGATCAAAGGAGCAAGGCAGCTGCTGTTTAAGCAGTGTGTGCTGTGTCTACTTGAAGTGCTGATGTTTATCGCTGCAATTTTGATGTAACGAATCAGCTTGATGACCTCTATTAAAATTTCAAGACTTAGGGAAAAAGTGTTTACTGCGCCTTGGCACAGTAGCTATGGACAATACTCTTATCACCGGCACGCAGGCTCGCTGAACAATAGCTATCGGTGCAGCGCCACCTTTGATAAACATAATAATGCAGGTTCTCAGACGCTCTTACTTCCAGAACACGGTCACCCCGTCGCCACCAGTTTCCCTCGGAGCACAGTAGATTGATCTGATCACTTTCTTCCGGTTTCGGTTTTATAAAATAGTCATCTGAACCAAGTATGAACTCGATATAACGGCCATCGGAGCTGGTGACTCCAAGAAGATACAGCGGGGAGTTTTCTTCAAATCCTGAAACAAACTGCTCAGCAAAAGTTTTATCATAAATGCGTTCCCACGGGCTCATATCAGCACCATAAACTAAAGGAGGCCGGGTAGCGCGGTCATGCCAGACGTCTGATTCGCCATCCTTGAAAACCTTAGCTATATATTTTTCGGCGTTTTCAGATTCTGGTTTTTTGGGGGGGGACGCTATCGAGAGGACTTTTGCGTTCACAAGAGCAAAGAAGCAGCGCCGTAAAGAGGATAATTACTGCTGAGCAGCAATATGAAACGGTCTTATTCACAGCAGGTCGCTTTTCTGGCTTCAGATAGGTCAGTGTATTAGCGGTTGCCTGGCGTGGTTTAGGATAGTTCATTTAATCAATCCTTGTTTTAAATTAAAGCAGCAGAAGGGTTTGAAATTATTATGAAATAAATTTTTGAATGGCTACAGAAAAATCACAAAAATATCATTTTTTAAATGTTTAAACCAGAATCTGTTGCCTCTTTTATTGAACAGAACAAAAAAACTGAACTGTTTAAAGTTGTTACGCTCAGTAACTAGTTTTCATCCGGAAACGGCCCTTTTCCGCTGTGGCAGCGTCAATCTGCGGACTTGTTTGTGCGGCGTAAAGTACTACGCCTCCGCTCAAGTCCTTGATTTCCTTGCCACAACGAAAAATTGCTCGTTTCCAATCTGAAAACTGGATAGTTGCTATTTTGAGTTTCCGTATATGGTCTCCCCCTTTTTTTGCAAGGGCTTTTTTCGTGATGACAGGGACAGAATTGCTGCCGTATATCCGGCCTCTTTGTAAGAGTAACTTAATCTCTTGGGCCTCGATGAAATCTGCGCGTATCGTCCTTATCGGATGGTCGGTTTCTTAAACCTCCGGAAACGTCAGGTTTTCGATACGCCGGTCTAACCTGTTGTGTCATCGCTCGATACTGAGCCGTCGCAATTGATGGTGGGATACCTCCTAAACTGCTATTGTTATCAGCCAACGAGTCCGTCTGACGAAGGTCGATAGCTGGTTTTATGTCTCAAAATGGCCCACCCTATGCGCGCCATTTTGTTGGCCACTGCAATAACGGCCTTGTTCCAGCCGCGTTCCTTGCGAATCCGGTTAATCCACCGACTGAAAGGGTCATCCTTTCTGATCGCCTGTGTGGCAACAGCACGTGCACCATGAACCATGAGACTACGTACATAGCTGTCTCCACGTTTGCTGATGCCAAGTAGGACATTTTTACCACCACTACTATGCTGACGGGGAACCAACCCCAGGGAAGCCGAAACATCTCTGCCTCGCTCGTAAGTAAGTCCATCACCAATAGCACTGCAGAAAGCGCTGGCAACGATGGGCCCAAACCCTGGAACCGTCTGCAGGCGCTGGCAAGCCTCGTTCTGTCGGCTCTGGTGTTCAAGTTGACTGGTGTAAAAACAGATATGCTCATCAAGCTCGACAAGTTGCTTATAGCGGCGCGCTAGGAGTTCACGGAAAAAATCGCTTAATGAGTTATCTGCATCTTCTAAAAGATCAGGGATACTCCGTCTCAAAACCGTTATTCCTTTTGGAAGGATGATGCCGTATTCACCTAAAAGTCCACGCGTTGAGTTGCATAATGCAGTTCGGTCCCGAAGGCACTGAGAGCGCATACGATGAAGGGCTTGAATGTTTTGCTCTTCTGTGGTCTTGATCGCAACAGTGGGCATACCGGGTCGAGTTGTGGCTTCGGCGATCGCACGCGCATCGTTGTAGTCATTCTTGTTCCCACGCAGGTAAGGCTTGACGTGTTGGGGTGGAATCAGCTTCACATCATGCCCCAAGGATCGTAGCTCACGCCCCCAGTAGCTGGCACTTGCGCAGGCTTCCATGCCGATGAGGCAAGGTGCCAACTGGGTAAAAAACTGAAGAACCTGATTGCGCCGAAGCATCCGTTTTTTAACCTCTTTGAATTGGCTGTTGTAGCATACGACGTGAAAAACACTTTTTGCTAGGTCCAGGCCGATAGTGGTAATATTCATCTTGGTCTCCTCTCGCTCCTCGTTGATGGTAAGTTTCGTTCTCTCCATCATGGCACGTTGATGCCGTATTTAGATAGCGGGGGGAGACCATCTCATCGGATGGCAACTAACTAGTAATCAAGCCGATGACGAAGGGCGTCTTGCACCTTACTAAACTGTGAACCACAAACGGGTTAAAATTTTTACTGAGCGAATTGATTTGCTTGGCAGTCCGAAATTATTTTCTGTCTATAAACAATAAATCATATATTTGTCAGATTTCCTTGCTACCTTGTCCTTTGCAAAGAATAACTTTGGGCTCTGTCAGTATTGTCATAGCGTGCCGCTATAAAAAGAGAATACGGAAAACCTTAGCAATTGCTTTTGGGGTAAAAAAGCTGAGGGTCGAGGACGGCAGTTCCGGGGCCGGTATACAAAGAAACCGAAAGGGTAGATAATTCTGTTGGTAAAAAACACATTGGTTATTTAATACAGTATAATTCGTTGAAAATTTACTGAACTTCATCTAGTCTATGGTTCGATTGTTGGGGGGACAATTCTTTATATACCCGCAGGGCCGGCCACAATTCCTCTCCGCGCAGGAATTGTGGTTTTTTCGTGCTCTTAACTTAAGTAGCATCTACCTGATTACAAGTCATGATACCTGATTTTTCTATTTGAGGTGTTAGGCTTGTTCCTTGTTGTTCCCCCCTTTAAAAGATCTGTTTTCATGTGTTGTTTGCAAAGGTATTTAGAGCATGGGCAGCAATATGCCTGCTAAGCAATAATCTGCTGTGCTGCCTGGATTTATACTCTTATCACCACGGCAATGAAATTTCGCAATAATAATCTGTAGCTATTCAAAACTAAGGGGGATAAAAACATGGGTTCATCAGCAAAACGTAAACAACAGAACAACACGGCGGATGCTGCTGTTGAGCGGTATGTCACCAAGGCCAGAGGGAAGAGTTCAACCTCAAAGGATGAAAAGTCCAGCACCAGCAAGTTTGCCAATATCAAGACAAATCTGTTCCACCAGATTACCCTGCAGTCAGATCTTTCTCCGGAGGAGAAGAGCAGGGCGGTAGCCAAAGCATTATCCTACAGCCAGGAACTCTCCAAGGAGGAGAACGAGGCTCATATTGCGGCGTTTGAAGAGTTCAAAGCTTACCTGATGGAGCGCCGCAAAGATATGTCCAAGGAAATAATCCGCCTATCTGATACTGAGGCTTTTTCGGAATTGCAAAGCGTTTTGCAGGAGATGAATACGGGGCTGCAAAACTTTGAAAATGACATCAAGCCTCTTATCGAAATTATCGATGCAATCCACCGTCTGAATATTGAAAGTGGCGGTGCTATGTATGATGTTTTTAAAGAAGTAGAGGAAGATCGTGCAGAAGAAAAGCGGATTGCCGAACTGCGTGAACAGCAGGATAAGCAACTCGATCTGTATCGTCACCGCATCGATACTATTAACAATGACATTGCCGTGCTGCTGGAAGATAAATCATTTTTTGGTTTCGGTAAGACAAAAAAAAGCGCTTTGGCCAAAATTGCTGTGAAGGAACAGGATATTGCCAGAATCCAAGGGGAAATCAGCAATTTGCGCCAACAGATTGAAACAACGGTTTTCGATCGTACCAGCAACTTTGGGCACCTGGCCCATGAAAAAGCCAAATTGCGTGAATTGCTGGATATCACCTCCGAAGAACACCGGGACAGGCAAAAAAAACTGGTCAAGTCTGCAACCAACTTTGTCGTGACAACTGAGGAAAAAACCGGTTCAGTTCTGAAGCATATGGAGGGGATGAAGAACCAGATCCAGAATATCGATAAAGTCAACGGGCAGATGAAACGGGTATTTGCCATTGTCACTGAGGGGATCAAGGAAGCGGAAACCAGCAATTCTGTGTTGGTGGGCAACCTGGAGGCTCCGGTAGAGAACGAGAGCGCCCTCCAGCAACTCGACAGGGAAGATAAGCTGGAATATGTCAACCGTCACGTCGATTCCCTCAACTCCTCCAAGGTGAGCACCCTTTCGACCCTTGGTGAATTGCAGGAAGAATCGATGAATATCAAGTCGATGAGTGATACCAACCGGCAGCAGATTGCCAAAACCCAGCAGATGCATGCCGGCGGAACCGCCGGGGTTGCCAGCCGCTTGTCCATGGTCTTGACCGCTGTGTCAACGGCAGCGCTGAATGAATCAAGCACCTCTACCGAAAACACCCTGGCCCAGATGAACGAAATGACGCGGTCTATCGCTCAGAGCGAGGCGATTCAAAACGCCACCAACATTCATGTTCAGAATGACCGTCTCATGGAGGCGATCGAACAGCTCAAGGGGTACAAAGATATCAGTGACAAGGCAACTCAGATTGCCCGGGCCGGAATTGAAGAACAGAAGATCCGTCAGGCGGAACTGGAGCAGACGGCAGCGGCCCTGGCTGATGCTGTCAAGAAAGCCAAGGGGGTTACTGCAGAAGTTATGCAGGGGGGGGCGAGCTCCGATTCTTCGGTTGCCGTTGAGCAGGCCCACCAGGAAGATGCAGCGTCATTTGAACTTTAATGCGAACCCGTTGTCTTTGCGCGCGCTGCTGTTTTTATTCGGCATGCCGGGCGCATGATGCGCTTCCTATAACCACAGGAATATCATAATGCCTGATACTGATATGCTCTCCGCTCACGACTTTCTCATTCGGGGGCGGGATATACAAAAACACAAACTGCAGGATTTTGAGCTTGTAGGTCGCGACGAACAGCTGAAAAACCTGATGGCAATCCTTATGCGGGAGGAGTCCAACAGTGCCTTGCTGGTTGGCCAGGCCGGGGTGGGCAGTACCGCCCTGTGTTACGGTCTGATCAAGGCAAGGGACCTCCATGATGCGCCTTTCGATCTGATCAGGAAGCGTTTTTTCTGGCTTGATTCGGATGGTTTATTCGCCTCTGGTGATCCCAACGACATCAACGAAAGTTTCCGTCGTACCCTGAAAACCCTCGAGCAGACATCGAACTCGGTTCTGATCATTGACGATTTTCGGGATTTTATCGATGCCGCACGGAATAATGGTGTTTCCAACCTGATCAACGCGCTGATGCGGACGATCAAACAGAAGAAAACCCAGGCGATTTTTGAGACCCGCGACGACGATTTGGAAGTTGTGCTCCGAACCCACTCTGACATGCGTGAGAAGTATACCGTCATGGATGTCTTGGAACCTCAACTTGATCAACTCTATGAAATTATTGATAACATTTCGGGTCGACGGCTGGAGAAATTTCACGAAATTCCGGTTTCCGATGAAGCGATCAACACGGCCATTGACCTGACTACCAAGTACCGGGTTCGCGATATTGGTCTAAGTATGGCTCAACCGGCCTGTACTATTTCACTGCTGGACCGCTCTTTGACCGCCTATCGCCAGAATGCCCATTCCCTCGATAGCAGGATCCCAGGGCTCGAAGCAAAACTGCGGGGCATACAGTTGCAGCCAGGAACTGAAAACGCCGAGCGAGCTGCTGAACTGGAGCGCATTCAGACCGAAATTGA
This sequence comes from Geopsychrobacteraceae bacterium, assembly GCA_963664385.1. Classification (GTDB taxonomy): domain Bacteria; phylum Desulfobacterota; class Desulfuromonadia; order Desulfuromonadales; family Geopsychrobacteraceae; genus Seleniibacterium. Next base: position 5,057,121 of record OY761157.1, on the reverse strand, counting down.
CCGCATTAACGAGGCATGGCAACAGCGCCAGGCTAACCTCCGGCGTCTCTACACTGATATTCGCGATGGCGAAAACAATCTGCGCGCCCTGGAGGTGGAATTGGAATTGCTTATCGACAGGGAGGATGGGGCGCGTAAGCTGGCGGCACAGCAGGCTGCTGAACGAGGCGAGCAACTCCCCTCCTTTGAAAGCTTTTCCCTTGGTAATGAAAGAATAGACTCTGATCGAACCCATGCTATCAGAGAGAAGATTCGCCTTTATGAAAAGACCATCAATGAAGCTTCGGGTCGGCTCAAAGAGCTGACTAAGGATATTAATGACTCCCTTGAGTTACAATCTGAACATGTATTGGAGCTGTTCAGTAAAATCTCAGGCATTCCGGTGACCAAGCTGACTCAGGATGAGCGGGCTAAACTTTTGGGCCTGGAGCAAAATCTGGGCAGGCGGGTCTTTGGCCAGGGGACCGCGGTCACCAAGTTGGCCAACCAGGTCAAGGTGGCCAAGGCCGGGTTACAATCGCCAAACAAGCCCCAGGCTGCATTTCTGTTTTTGGGGCCATCCGGGGTTGGCAAGACCGAACTGGCCAAGGCCCTGACCATTGAAATCATGGACGATGAAGGGGCACTGCTGCGCTTTGACATGTCAGAATACATGGAAAAGCATGCGGTGGCCAAGCTCATCGGTGCACCTCCTGGGTATGAAGGTTACGAAGCCGGAGGTATTCTCACCAACGAAATGCGGCGTAATCCACGCCGCATCATTTTGTTCGACGAAATTGAAAAGGCTCACCCCGATGTTTTTAATGTCTTTCTGCAGATTCTTGATGATGCACGGCTGACGGATAACCGTGGTCTCACCGTTTCATTCCGAGAAGCGATTATCATCATGACCACCAATATCGGGACCAACCATTTCTTAGGCGAAAGTGATGCCAAGGTGGCCGCAGCTTTGGCTCTTGAGGATCTGGATCAACATTATCGTCCTGAGTTTTTAAACCGTTTCAATGGACGCCAGAATATCGTCTGTTTCAATACTCTTGACCTGCCCGTTATCGAAATGATTGCCAAGCGCGATCTTGCCAAGCTCGATCATCTGGTGAAGGCCAACTCGCCCGGATTAAGTATAGCCATCAGCGAAAACGACATTGCCAACATGTGTGCCGATCATTACAAACCGGTCAATGGAGCCAGGGGAATAACCGGTTACCTGGAAGGGGTGGTAAAGCCGGAAATTGCCAACACCGTGCTCTTTAACACCAATGTCCAAGGGGAGATTATGATCGAATATGATGCAGCGGCTAAAAAAGTGGCTGTTCAAGTACCCGGTGAGATGCAGCATAGTGCCTAGCCCAGAGGATTTGGTATGACATCAAAAGATTCTTTGCTCGAAAAAGCTCGTCAGGCTGAGGAGGGGGCCGAGCGCAGTAGAACTGCTACTGCTGAGGTATTAAAAACGCCCCCGAACTTTTTCGAGTCTGCGCTTAATAAAGTGCAAAGAATATGGAAATTTATTGCCTTTTTAATCATTCCTCTGGTTTGGTTCTTCAGGGTTCTGATCAGGTATTTCAAGTGGGCAAGTTTTGTGCGTGAAAACGGCGATTTTAAACGTGATGATCAGGGTGACCTGATATTCTCTGGTGGCAGATTGATCAGATCTTTGCTGGCGATGGGTTTCCTGCTGTTACTCATTAATGTGGCTTGGAATGCCGTCTATTTCTATGGTACCCAATTCGAGGAACTGGTCTATACGACCGGGAAGCAGGAAATCGTTACGGGGCAGCTCTATCAATTTACCGGCTGCACGTCGTTGCCCTGTAGTACTGATGCGGGCAACGGCAAGTTTTATCAAATCGAGCACTCTTGGTATCTGCCCTACCTGATCTATCCAGAGGAGGAGGTCTATGCCAGTATTCCCCAACAGGATGGTGCTTGCTATGCAAAAGGTTTTGGTTTCTACCTGAAGGAGCTAAAAGCGCTGCATCGCAGTGCCCAATGGTATCAGAAAGTTTATAGCGTCTCCTGCCGCCCCTATACCGAGCAGGAAAAGGAGCAGGCAATCCAATCGGGCGTCGTCCCTAAGCCGCCTGAGTTAAACAACTAGAACCTTTCCTTTTTCTGGTTTTCCAGGAACTGGATTTAGCAAAGTGTGAAACCACCCGACACACGCCTGCCTATATATAGGTTCAGGCGTGTCTTTATTTTAGGTGCCGGGGCGATAAAAGGATTCTATGAAATATGTATTATGGCCAAATATTCTTCGCCTAACTTGTTGCAGACTAAAATGATTCAGTTAACAGGGGGGGAATGGAGCAGTTTAGGCGTGTTCTAAACCGTTCTGGGGAGAAGATGTCGTCTTCAGCAGGCTAAGGATTTGACAGGTTCTCATTAAAAGAGTATAAGTGCCGTACTTCTTGGAGGGGAGTCTCAAGAGGTTTGCGCTGTGCGTAAATCCTCGTCTGGTTTTCAGCATTTTCCGGTTAGGTACTTACAGGGCATAAGTGTAACTTTTGTGCCATGGCGTTGTCATTGTACGGTTCTTATCACAGGCCACCAGGGTGGTTTGTGTGAGGTTCTCTGCTTTTTTGAGCAAGTGTGGCTGGCGCCTTTACCTTTGACAAGATGGGAAAATCGTGCTCCTCAATTGGCACTTTTCTTATGCAAATAAATGTAGCAGGGGGTTGATATGCGTTGGTGTCTCGTTATTTTGGTGTTTGCCTTGCTTCTCGTGGGGTGTAGTTCTGATGACAAATCGTCGGCGGTCTCTACTGTGGCCGAGGGGGCAGTGTCGGGAACTGTGAAGTTTTTCAAAGATCTGGAAAGGGGCGTTGATGATGGTTTTAAAACAGGGCGTAAATCTTCAGAAAGTGTTGATGGTGCGCGCATAGTCACCAATGCCGAAGAGTTCAGCTCATGTATAGAGGTTAAGCTCCTTGAAATTTTACAGGATACAGGTGATATGACGCGGGTAGTCGTGGGGTTTCAGAATCGTTGTGATACTCCGCAGCGTATCGCCAGGTTAAGTTCTGGTAATACTATTATCGCCCTCGATGATCAGGACTTTGCGACTGAGCTAAGTGATTCTACCCTTAATCCCTTTGAGGTGACTGTTCCGGATCATGCCGGAAAAAAAGAGTCTTTCCTGTTCGCCGCTAAGCCTGAATCTATAAGTAAAATCCGTATTTTTGGCCTTGAATACACACGGTAATATCACCGGTTTGAAAATTAATGGCTATCCAATGACCGCGAATATTGCTGCAGTAGGAATTTAACGAATGGGTAGATCATTTTGCTACTTGAGTTATGATCAAACATTGGAGGGATAAAAATATTGGAAAAGGTTAAAGGCGAAAATGCTTGTATTACTACCTGTGTATTATTTGCTTTGCCCAGTTTGATTCTGGGTATTTTGATATTCTCAAAACAAAACCTTGAACATTTTTGGCCCGCTCTTAGGTTCGTCAATGTTTTTGCCAATACGATCTTTTATTCTATCGCTCTATACCGCTTCACTAAGGGGAGGGGCCTTGCAGGAGCTAATGCTATGATTGTTGCAGGGATCTTGTCTCTTCCTTTGGGCATCGTCAGTATTGTCATGGCGAGTCGCTATAAAAAGAGAATACGGAAAACCTTGGCAATTGCTTCAGGGGTAGAAAAGCTGAGAGTCGAGGGCGGCAGTTCCGGGGCCGGTATATAAAGAAACCGAAAAGGAATTTTTACATGATGAAATTCGCTGTTGTCCTTCTTTCAATGCTGTTGTGTTGTGGCTGTAGCGCGCCGACTTTTACCGGTGATAAGCTTGTCGCTTTAGTTGCAAAACCTTGCGAGGTTGATAACCGCAAAATTGCTCAGCAGACCGATAAACTGGTAAAACAGTTAAATAAGCAACTGGACCTATCTGGTGACCGCATAGTTGCCCCGGCTGACATTCCTTCATATCCCGTTTATTTCTCAACCGACAACTACCGGAAGACGAGTCTTAAAAAGGCGATCGTTGTTGCGCAAAAGGATGCCAAAATCACTTACTGTGAAGATTCTATCGTTATCGCTGGCGGGGACATTGATATTACTTTTAGTTTTAACAATATCATCGTCTCGCAGCAGGATATCAAATTGGTTAGTGACCGCGGGCAAAGCCTGATCATCGCTAAAGGAAAGATCGCTATCTCCAGCGCCGAGAATACGATCTTTTATGCCCCGGGAGGCCTCAAGATTTCACGCCCGGAAAATGTCATTGCCTTCAACACTGACAACATTAAAGTCTCCTTTGCCCATGTCAACAACATCCAGACCGCGGCTCTTTTCAGCAGCGAGGCGCGCTAAAACTGTGGCTGTCCCGTCCTCTATCGGTCATTTATGCCAAAAGCGGAGCTCCCAACGCTTGAAAAGGCCTCTGTAAGTAACTTTTTGTTGTGTTTATTGGTTAGCTTTTCCTGCCCTGAAAATATCAATCGGCGATTCTCGAACAATCGCAAAATCTAGAAGAAAGTCTATGCTCAAAGGAACCGCAATTACTCGATTCGTGATGCTCATTCTTGTATTGATGGCCTTGACATCCTGCGCTCAGAAGGCCCTTGTCAGTATTGAATTTAACGATCCAGGATCCCTGTCGGAAACGGATATGGCGTTGCTGTCGGCAGTTGTTGGGGTTGAAGAGTTTTCTGTGCAGGGACAGCAGATCGTTTATGTTCTTCCTGATTCCTTCACTGAGGAGAAAATCAACACAATTAGAAGAAGCCTGTTCCGTATTTACCACAATAAATCGCTTCAGGATGAGCAGGCCGATCTCATTAATAAAAGAACGGGCGGCAGAACCAGAGTCACCTTTAATATAGCCAAAAAGCCATACTATGAAGACGGTTATTTCTACCTCGAATACACACTGGAACCGGGGGCCGAATTTGAGATCCTCCCAGGCTACAATAAGCAGATTATACTCTTTGCCGAAGGTTCTCAGCTGAACAAGGTTCGGCACGGAATAGAGTTTATCCCTGATCGAGAGGCAGAACCTCACCGCATCAAATTTTATCAGGATGATTTATTGTATGTATTCAGCAAAGACTATCACCACCTTAGTGTCGATCAGATCGTCGCTAATTTAAGCCGCGAAGAGTACAGTCAACTCCTGACTTATACTTATTTTTCCAATATCGGAACGAATATCAGATCGGTTCATATCCAGAGCACAAAAGGGAGAGAAGAGATATTACCCCTTAACCAGAGTGATATGGAAGAAAGCAACAGGTCGCTGATTGCTTCGTACCATACCCCTGAGGCAGTTAGTATTGATGCAAACACAAGAGAAACGCTGATAGCCACCCTGGCTACAGGTGGCAATGAACATTGGTATCCTCGCCATAGAAGCTATTTATCTGGACCTGCGCAGCGGCATATTGCTTTTCTTGTTAAAGAGAATGACCAGGCTTTTCTGAACATTGATCAGTATCGTTATCCAAAAGGCATCTCCCGGCGAGGATCATGGACACGGATTGTCGCCGGCAAGTTTAGTCCCGACGGTAGTCGGCTGGCGACAGTCGAACAAGACACAGGGGTGTCCCATGTGCGTATTTTTGCCCCTGAAAACAAGCAGTATCTGGGGCAGGAGTTTTATTATTCCCGCATTGATTATCTCAGCTTTAGTCCTGATAGTCGGCACCTGGTTTACTCCGTCTATGATAATGACAGGGCCTTTGTGGTCGTGGATAATCACGAGTCTTCCCTGCTTTTTGATAAGGTGGCAGTTCCTACCTACTCTCCTGATGGTCAGCTACTGGTCTATGCCGGAAAACGGAATGGGCAATGGTATATGGTTGAAAATGAGACCGTGACAGAGAAAACCATAAGTGGAATAAGCGAAATTCAAACAATTTTTTTCCGGCCCGGCACGCAGGAGTATTATGTTGTCAGCAAAAATGACAACACTCTGTCGATCATGGTCAATGGCACCACCCCCTTACCCGGGTTCGAGCCGAAGGAATACGGCTATATGACCAACCTGGTGCAGAGTGATGACGGCTAGCACCTGGCGTTTCTCCTTGAGGGGAACACCGACTATATCTACCAGGACGGAGTCATGGCAAAGCTGGCCGATTATGTCCACGAAGGAGGTGGCTTGACCTTCAGCCCCGACAGCAGTCATTTTGCCTATGCCGTTCATGATGGCCGTAAAGCCTACTGTGTCATCAATGGGAAAAAGCAGCCACCCTATGAGCGGATCAAGATCAATTCCCTGACCTTCAACCCGGTAACCAATGAACTTTTCTACGTAGCCCAAAAAGATGGTATGTGGCGGGTCGTCAGCAGCAGCTCTCAGGGCCCACAGTTCAATGATTTTCCTGATCAAAAGATCGCTTTCAGCCCCAACGGAAAGCACATAGCCTATTTTGCTTAACGTTACGAAGCACGAAGCAGAAAGAATCTTCTGGTTATTGATCATCATGCTGAGCCGGTTACGCTGGCCCCTTTATCTGTCCATGATACCCTCTTCACTGATCTTATTTTTGCTTCGGACAGCCAACTGCACTTTCTGCGGCAACAACATTACGACATCTATCTGGTTGAAAAAAAACTTTCTTCTTTCTAGATACATCAAGAGGATGTCCTTCAATTTAGGAGGATGATAGTTGCGTATTATGGATTAGTGCCTGTTTATATTGATCCTGTTTTTCCGACTAAGACTTTGGGTAAAAATGTGTATGTTTAAAATATCCGATCTATTACTGAGTATATTGGCCAGAGTCCGTACAGAAAGCGTTTTGCGCCCCTGTTAAAATGAACAGTCCGGCAGTAAGTTGCAACCCTCTTGTTGACGAATCCTTAATGGCGGAGCCGACATTTACAGCCAGTATAATAAATGTATTTTAGTGCTCTGAGCTCGTCAGCTTCTCGATAGTATCCGTGGTGATGACTCCGGTTATCGGCAGATCGTGATCATGCTGAAAGGATTTGAGGGCTGCTTCGGTCTGTTCGTTCATGGTGTTTCACGGGACGATGGGTATAAAAACTATGAAACCAGCATTTTGTGAAAAGCATAAAGGCCAGAATTTTACATTGACATCACCAAATATTAGAAGTGCAATATTTGATTCAGATTTTGTTATCAACAAATTAATTTCTCTGAGAATTAGATCTCTTGAAAAAGAAAACTTATACTATGTAGACAGTGATTTTTTAGATCAACATATTGATTGCTCAAATATTATAGAAATAACTTTGTACGATCGAGATAAAGATAAAAAAAAGCTAAACGACAGAATTCTTATTAAAAAAATAATAAAAGACATGATTTATATTTGCCCTCACTGCTGTCTCATAGTTTCAAATAAGCGACAACTGCCTGTCGCATAACGATATTTTTGGCTTTGGTGGCAAAAACAGTTCTTTAAAATCGCGTCGTTCGAACAAATTTAGCTGCAATATTCGCAACATCTGGTGCATTGAGCGTCCGACCTTCGACTGAAATTTCAGGAATGCCAGCACCAGGTACGCACACAGAGCAATCCAAATTTGGGTCATCACAGCATTGCGTGATGTTCCAAGAAAGCTCTTGATGCGCAGGTTTTGCTTGATCCATTTGAAGAACAGCTCAATCTGCCAGCGTTCTTTATACAGTTCAGCGACCGTTGCCGCCGGGATGTCCAGTGCGTTGGTCACAAATTCATAAGTGATGTCGGTCTCGACATCCAGATACACGACCTTGCGGTATGTTCCGTCGATGCCTTGCAACTGAATATGCTGATCCAACTGCACTCCTGGACTTTTCCGGCCCCGGCGCTTTTTACCTGGAATCGTCACGGCATTGCTTTTCAGTCGGGCAACGAAGTGGACGCCTTCGTCCGTAAGCTCCTGATACCATTTGAAATCAGTGTAGCCACGGTCGAAAACAACATAGGAGCCTTTAGGAAAATCCAGTTGTCTGGCGACCTTGATTTCATGCTCCTTGCCTTCGGTCAGATCGACAAAGGCCGGCAAATAGCCATCCGCATCCAGGCCGATATGAAGCTTAACGGCTCCTTTCTCCTTTCGGTACTTTGCCCAAGGAAACAAGGAGAGCGTCAGATCAATCATCGACGCATCAAGAAGGTAAAGCTTCTCCTTGAACTTGAACCGCTTTCGCGGTGCGCAACTTTGACAACGAGCCAGTAACCGCTGGAACAGAGCCTCGTACATCTGGTGAGGCTGTGTTTCGTTCGCTCTGGCCAAGGTCGCCCGGCTGAACTGTTTGACGCCAAGATGGTAGAGCTTGCCACCCTGGGTGGCAATATTATCCGTAATATCCCGCAGACTGCTGCGGCCGGTCAGTTGGGCTGTCAGCAGGGCCACAAACTGGGACCAACGGGAAAACGAGCGGAATTTCTGGCCGACGTGATGTTTGTTCGCCAGAGCCTGAAATTCATGTCTCGGGAAAATTCGTACAATTTGAGAAAGAACAGTGCTACAATGCGCCATGGGTCGGAACTCCTTGTCGTTATTGTGTTTTTTGGCGAAATCATTGTAACACAAACGGGTTCCGATCCTTTTATTTATCGATCAAACTATGAGACAGCAGTGATTTGCCCTGTTTGCCTTCAAGAATTTTTTAAAAGGTACGGTCGTTTTACTGCAGTTTCATAGTTTTGAGGATCAAGATTGACGTTGTTCAGTCTGAAATTTTTCACAAACTTGGTAGAATGAACGGCCAAAGCGGGAAAGCTGGGCCCTCTTCCGAATGGCGCTAGTTTAAGGTGCTATTCTAAAGGTAACATACTAAAAGTATTGGGCAGAAATGGCATGATCAGCCACGGGAAATCACACGTCAATGTCTCTTGGAATCTATTTACAAACTCTTCGCCGAAAGGCTCGTTCGGCGCACAAAAGCTTGCTGAAAAACTGGCTTTGCTCCCCCCAATAACATTTTCTTTATGCCTGCTCAAGAAATGCTGGAGTATGCGAACCTTGGTTAAATTTGTCGACAGCTGGCCAAGGCCTTTTCAGGCGAGCAATGCCTGCCCATGCTCTGACTGAGTCGTTTAAGTGATCAATACATCTTTTATCTTCAGGCGGACGCCTTGGTGAAGTGGCAGCGGAGGGAGGCCTAGCCGGGGAGGGGACTGCACGGAGCATGTCTCCCCCCTTTTTTTACTTTGATTGAAACTTTCACAAACTAGAACTAGGCTACAGGGCCTGTTGACATCTATTTTTATTCTTCTTCAGAACTATCGATATAGTCCCAGAGAAAGTCATCAATTTCTCCGGATGAGAAAACATCGTAGAGGGTATCGTTAACGTAAACGTTGTCGATATGTGCTGTCAGGGAAAAGTCATCACCAGCATTGATGTTTTTGTTTCTGGTGATAATGCGCGCTTCATGGAAATCAAAATCATCCGGAAAATTGTAAGAGGTGAAAACTGCCATGTAATTGTTCAGGTTGGTCACCGGTTGAATTTTGGTCTCGCTGCCATAACTAAAGATGAACTGGTTTTCAATACTGTCCCATGCCACACTGGCGGTCTGGGTGTCAGCTACAGTCTCTTGAGAGAGTTCTGTATCAAAGTCAGAAAAAATGAGGCCGACTCCATCGCCGCCGTTCTGGCAGGCAGTCTCATCCTGGCAGAGGTTAATGATCGGGTGCACTGCGACCGTGTCGGAGATGCTACGGATAAGGGTTCGCACTTTTACCGTATAGTAATCACTGCCGGGAGCCTGATCCTTTGGGGTATAGACCAACTCCAGAGCAAAATCCCCACGCGCATTGGTTGGTAAGCTGATGTTGGACAAGGAGACATCTGCAGCGAGACTGGACACTTCATCACTGTCGGTAACGACCAACTGCTTGGTGTAGTCGGTACTGCCATCATAATTGATCACCTCTGTCACCAGGGCGGCTTCCTCCGCTGTCGCAGCAGAGCCACTGTTGTCTTTCGCACTGCTACCCCCGCTACCGCCGCCACAGGCCGCAAGCAAGCCGGTGACGAGCAGGACACTCAAGTACAGAATCTGTCTAAGAACGGTTTTTTTCATTTATTCCCTCCGATTATCGCATGTTACATGTTGGTTTCGGTTGCGCTTGACATGGCACTTAGCCTGAACCATGCTTCCCATAATTATTTTGTAATTATTTGACGTCTCTTTGTCTTCTTGTTGTTTCTGGGTAGGATTTTACATTAGACCGGTAAGATAGTTATATTCAGTCTGGTGTCAAGTATTCTTTATGGCTTGGCTGGGTATTTGTCTTGCTGCTGGCGCGTGAATTGGTCTGGTTAAGCTATGAAAAAAACTGCGTAATTCAAATTGACTTTTTACGTAGTTACAGATAGTTTCATGATTCTCATGAGGGGGGGGCTCTTCGCTATGTATATCTGTTTTGTGCGTTTGGATTGTTTTTTTCAGCGCCACTCTTTCGCCAGATGGGTTTTAACTCCTCCCTGGTGCTTTATTTGAAAGTCTAGATGGCCGCTTTTGCACCTGCATTGATCCGGGAACTTGGCGTAACGTTTTTCAAGGCCCAGTGCAGAGTCAAGTCTTTTGCTTTTTAATCTGTTGTTATGAAATGATAAAAATTGATTTTATAGATTGCAATTAATTAATCAGGTAAGTTGTTATGACCATATTTTTCTACACTAAAACAGATGCCTATGGGGATTTTTCTAATTTTTCGGCCCATGGGGTGGAGATGAATGATAAATGGTACCCGACGGTAGAGCACTATTTTCAGTCGCAAAAATTCGGCGTTAGCGAGTATGCCGAAGTGATTCGTGGGGCTCATAGCGCGAAAAAAGCCGCAGAAATGGGACGTAGCAGAAAATTTCCAATTATTGCCGAATGGGAAAGTGTCAAGGATGGGGTCATGTTTGACGCAGTGCTGAAAAAGTTTCAGACTCACAAAAAGCTGGCCCGGTTACTTCTGGAAACGGGTTCTCAGGATATTGTTGAAAATGCTCCTGGGGATTACTACTGGGGGTGTGGCGCCGACGGCAGCGGCTTGAATAGATTGGGGGAGATTCTGGTTCGGGTTCGTACCCTACTTCAGGAAGGTGACACCGGCCGTGATGTAGACCTGTAATCAGAGGAGGAGCGTCAACGGCCATGACTAAGCGACAACGCGTGAGGTACTATCGACCAGCTACGAGCAATTTGCTATTAACAAACGATCTGGTCGCAGCCATTGCAGTCATAAAAAAGTCAGATCAAAGGAATATGATAACAGTTTGACCTAATCTATAGGCCCGACTTTTCCTAAGTACTTGCCGGTAAGAGCAACATAATTGAAAAACTAAATGTAAAGTAATGATGAGGTACATTATGGGTTGGCTTAAACAATGGCGCCGGAGGCGCATTCTCAAACAACCATTTCCGCCACAATGGAAAACAATTCTTGAGGTGAAGGTTCCTCCCTTTTTGGCTTTGGAGCCAGAAAAGCAGCTTCAGCTGCAGCAGTTAGTACAGCTATTTCTTCATGAAAAGAATTTCGAAGGCTGTGCCGGGCTCAAGGTTACAGATGAAATGAAGGTGACCATTGCCGGGCATGCCTGCCTGCTGCTGCTTGGGCTGCGCCATGATTATTATCAGCGGCTGAGTTCTGTCCTTGTCTATCCGTCCACAGTGCTGGCGCCGACGACCCAGGTCAGTCTGGCCGGTCAGAGCCCGGTGGTCACCCTGGGGAAGGTTCCGATTTCCGGACAGGCTTTCGGGCATGGCAGTGTTCTGCTGGTGTGGAATACGGTCAGGCAGGACACCTCTCACCCGCAATCGGGTCACAACGTGGTTTATCATGAGTTTGCCCATATCCTCGATATGTATGACGGTGTCGCTGACGGGACTCCTCCCTTGGCGCAGAAGGAGCAGTATCAGCAGTGGGCAACGGTTTGCAGCGAGGCCTTTGCCCAGCTTAAGGCTCGGTTGCAGAAGCATCGCAAAACCTTTCTCAACCCCTATGCCATTACCAATGAAGCTGAGTTTTTTGCCGTGGCTACGGAATATTTTTTTGAACGACCGGTCAAGATGAAGCGGGTGCGGGGCCCCTTGTACCAGGTCCTCTGTGAGTTCTATGGGCAGGATCCGGCGCAGCGCGTCCAGGCTGCTGGATCTCAAGCTTAGGAATCTGGGGATGGCAGGGATTTCGTGCATGCCTCCTATCTCAAACAGAACAGACCCTGCTACGCCAAAGAGTCTGTTGTCTGTGTGCTGAGGACGGTTGACGTTGATGGCGGGTGGTCGTGAATTAGGATGCACCATCTGTGGCGTATCGGGTCGAACAGAATCCAGCGGTCTGCCTGCGCAGTTTTAATCGTTGCGCTGAGCTGGTTGCAGAGCATGCCGCCCTGGCCGGGGGTGTTGCCCGCTTTGGGAAAAATTTCAGTTATTATAAAAAGTTATTTTTTGCCTGGCAGGAGTATCGGCTCAGCAACATTAAGGAAGATTTTTTCAACTGGTTTTCAAATCATCTCCAACGCTGGTTTTAACCGATCTCGCGAGCTGAATAATTTTTTGCCTGCTAGGTGCTTTCTTTTCGATTGCTCTTTAGCTAAAAATCAGTAATGATGCCAATCTTTTACCGACTTTTGAATCGCACCTGGGAAGACCTTCTCCTCCTTGTTAGCTCTTTTCCTTTGGTTTTCTATAATATATAAGCTGTGTTGATTCCAAGTTAATCCTATATTTTTACTGCTTTAAGACGAGGGGCTTTTGATGAACGCTATTCTTGAAAAAAATCTATTCTTTGTTAAAGAACACGTTGGCATGTTTAAGGCGGCCAATAATTTTGATATTTACGATCCTGACACCCAGAGCATTGTCCTTGAGTGCCGGGAAGAAAACCTTGGGTTCTTTACTAAAATGTTTCGCTTCACCAAGTATAAGCGATACACCCCGTTTGATGTTCAGGTGAAAACATCTGGTGGTTCCCAAATGGTTCGGGTTAAACGTAATTTTTCTCTGCTGCGATCCGTGGTCGAAGTGTTTGATGAAAATAACCATGCCATCGGTAAGTTCAGACAAAAATTGTTGTCGATTGGTGGTGCCTTTACGGTTCTGGATACCAATGACAATGAAGTCTGCCAGTTGAGGGGGAAGTGGACCAGCTGGGATTTCCGTTTTATGGCTGGTGAGCGTGAACTGGCCCATGTCGCCAAAAAATGGGCGGGCCTGGGGAAAGAAATGTTTACCAGTGCCGACAATTACATGCTGGAGATTGCGAACACGGTTCCGGCCGATGATTACAAGACTCGCCAGCTGATTTTAGCATCAGTCATGTGCATTGATATGGTGCTGAAAGAGTAGGGGCTGACCTGCTCACCTTTTGTAGAAACAGATAAACCGCCCAGGACCGATCCATTCTTCCTGGGCGGTTTGTTTTATTACCACTTATTCCGACGAGATCTAAATGAAAACAAAAGAAATTTTTCAGGCCGGTTTACAGTTTCATCATTATGCAAATACGGCTTATCCCTTGACGCCCAATTCCTTCCGTCAATTTCAGCTGCGGGATGCTGGTACTTTTTCGGAATTTCTGCGTGCCGACTGGGCCCGGGCCGATCAGGTTAATTTGTATGTGCATATTCCTTTTTGTCAGACACGCTGCCGCTTTTGTGAGTATACGGTTTTAGAAAACACAACACCTGCAGATGAGGATGAATATGTTGACCTGTTGCTGAAAGAGATCGCCCTTTATGCCCCTTTGCTTAGGGGGAAACAAGTTATCGGTTACGATATGGGGGGCGGTACGCCCACCTTTTTGTCCTTGGCTAATCTGAAAAAGATTACGGCAGCCTTGGAGACTTCTTTTTCATTTGCTGCTGATGTGGTTTACAGTATTGAAACAACTCCGGTTATTGCCGCCAGGGAGCCTGAGAAAATCAAGGCGTTGTTTGATCTTGGTTACCGGCGCATAAGCATGGGGGTACAGACCGTTTCTGAAAGCTTGCTCAATGCTTTGGGGCGTGAAGGATCCACCCACATCTATGAGCGGGCGGCACAGAATATCCGTGCTGCCGGGTACGGCAGTTTCAATATCGACCTGATGTATGGTTTTCTGCATCAGCAGGACAGCGAGCTGGAAACCACCCTCAAATATGCCATCTCTTTAAACCCTGATCATATCACCCTGTATCGTAATCGTTACAAGGGCACCCAGTTGGAAGACGAAGCAGGTGGCGTGTCTTTGTATCGCATCATGAGTCAGTACCGTCTGGCGTATCGAACCTTGAAGGACTCTGGTTACCAGGGGAACATCGGTAAAAATACTTTTTCACGTATTCCCGGTGACTATGGCACCAGTGACTACCTGACTCACCGGGTGATTGAGGGTGTTCCTTACCTGGGGCTGGGACTGGGAGCCCAATCCTTCGGCACCAGCTATCTGGCTTATAATCATGGTGCTGCCACTAAGGCGATCGCTGCCTATCGCAAAGCGCTGACCCAGGGACAATTGCCGCTGCAGGATATCTACGCACTGCCCGAAGACGAGGCAATGGCCAAGATGGTGTCGGTGGCTTTCTACTTCGGGTTTGTTGACGAACAGGCCTTTCAGCACCGCTTCGGCGTCGCTTTCCGTCATCAGTTTACAGACGCGGTGACCTATCTGTTGGCCGAAGGGCTGATGGAAGCGAAAGAGCAGCGCCTCTACCTGACGGAGCGGGGGGCCGATTATATCAATGGGATTATCCCGCTATTCTATTCCAAGCGCTCCCAGCGGGAAATGCTTGAGTTGATGAACAGTAAAGGGGATACCCGCAGCCACGATGAACAGGCTTTTCTCAAGGTCTATAATCTGAATAATTACCAGCGCCCCTCCCTGGCCGTCGACGCGGTGATTTTCCATGAGCCGCAAGCGGGCCGGGTGCAGCTGTTGCTGATCAAGCGCGGGGCCCATCCTTTTATGAATGACTGGGCCTTGCCCGGCGGGTTTGTTCAGCCGGACGAGTCGGCAGAGCAGGCGGTCCGGCGTGAGCTGTCCGAAGAAGCCGGACTGGTCGTAACCGAACTCAAACAGCTGCCGCTGTACTCTGAGGCGGGTCGCGATCCGCGGGGCTGGATCGTCTCCGCGCCGTTCTGGGGCACCAGTGATGATAGCAAAGTCACCTTTGGTGATGACGCTATTGAAGCCTGCTGGTTCACTGTTCAGCTGGAGTCGACTGAGGATGACTGCTTGTTGCGGCTGAGTGCTGACAACTATGAGCTGAGGGCGGTCTGCGCCACGCAGGAGCCGTTTACGGTAAAAGAGAGTCAGGGGATCGCTTTTGATCATGCCAGTATGATAATCCGGGCTTTGGTGGCAAGCTCATATTGATAGGCGTTGCTGTGGTACGCGGGGGAACTATGAAACAGATACTGTTGCTTGGCGGTATGTTGCTGCTGTTCGGCTGTAGCCACCCAACCGGAGTTATCAGGATCGTTGATCCGCAGGGCAACCCCATTGTCGGGGCTTTGGTGGTCAGTGAGGAGGCTCCCTATATTTTAAATCCATGGAGACTATCTGTCTTCCTCTCTGATGATCAAGGTCGTGCTGAAATGCTGGTGGGTACGGATGGTCATATCTTTAAACCTGGCTACTACCCGGTTATTAATGCCGTCTCGGGGGATTCCTATCCTCCTGTGCATTCTTCCTTTTTCGCGCAAACGGTAGTCCTCTATCCCCTGAAACGGGATCAGGTCATTCCGGTCATGACTAACAGTTATGTGACCAATGAGCCACATGAAGGGGACCGGAAGGTGGGGGATGACGAATTTCTGATTCCCCTCGGCGTTTGCCCCGCGCTCCATGTCACCTATAATCCGACGAGCCGCCGGCTGCGGGTGCAATCCCCGGTTCCGGATTTGCTTGCCAGTAACGGTTTTTATTTTGTCGGGCCCGCCGGTTCAGATCCAACTGCCGTTGTTGAGGGGGACTATGCTCTCGCATTTTACTGCACCGCCAGTCAGCGGAGCTATAAGGTGGGAGTGAGAGTCGCTCGACAGGCATGGCACAAGAATGTGCCTCACCACAGGCTTCAGATCAATGCGGCACAGGTGTTATCCCCGGGCGCATATCTGCAACCGGAAATTGGATGTTTAACAGCGCTCGACACAAAGCTGGTGGGGCTCTATAAAGAGGGGAAGCCTGAGCTGTACCGCTCGCCAGGGGTGAAGGAACGGATTGATCAATTCAGGGAGACGATTCCCTGTGCCAATGAATATTCAACACAACTGATCGAGTACCTGAAGGGTTATTTATAGAAACCCTCCAGGTCTGTCTGCTCGCTGAAGCTTTTCAGCGCTCGTTTTTTTAACAGAGAGCTGGTGTCCATGGACCATGGAATATGACGGATTCTTGCTGGTAAAGGCGGTGCCGGTATCGGTGCTTCCTGGCAGTCCAGGCTTCGGGTGACCACTTAATCCTTTACCTATTTACAAAAAAATGCATTATGACGATCGTTACAATATTGAATCATTCAGGTAAAATCCTGTATTTAGCACAGGTTATGCATACAATTAGGGGAATCAGCAGGGTGGGGCGCTGCGCTGCCTGACTCGAAAGTCTGAGCGTCCCCGCTTTCGACATGGATTAGATTAAAATGACCCTGACAGAGCAACAGCTATTTGCCTGGTCGTCCTGGTGTGGTGACTCATCCACCCAACAACCTTTGCGTCAGGAGCTCATCGCCGCCTATTCTGAACCTCACCGCCATTATCATACCCTGCAGCATCTCGGGGAATGCCTTGACCTGCTGTCAACCTGTCAGGAACTGACCGAAGCTCCCGATGAAATCGGCCTGGCTCTGTGGTTTCACGATGCGATCTATGATCCCCAGCGGCACGATAACGAAGAGCGCAGCGCGGCTTGGGCTGCGCGGGGATTATCCTCCCTGGGGATTAAGGCGGAGAAGCTTGCCCGGATTGTCGATCTGATCCTGGTCACTGCCGGGCACCAGGCCCCTGTAACGGCTGATCAACAGCTGATGATCGACTTGGACCTGGCTATTCTGGGGGCAATGCCGGAGCGGTTTGCTGAATATGAGAATCAGGTGCGCAAAGAGTATGGCTGGGTACCACCTGTAGACTTTGCAACCGGGCGTCTAAAGGTTCTTAAGGGGTTCTCAGAACGAGACCCCTTGTATTTAACGCCACCACTAAAGGCCCAACTGGAGCTCAGGGGAAGGGGGAATCTGCAACGGGCCATCAGTCATTACGAGTCACAACTAACGCTGCTTTCTGGTCAATGATTTTTAACTGATAAGCGGATTCAGGAAGGGAAGGGGATATTGGTGCCTATGAATATATTCCCTGAAAATTAATTTTTTGATGCTTTATTAAAGAGCTGCAGAAGAAGAAAAGGTTTGTCTATTATCTTTGTTCTTCTGCAGCTCCTTTATTTTTTGGGGTCAAAAAACATTATATTTTACGTCAGCGTTGAGAGCCTAACTGGAACTCAGGAGCAGGGATAATTTGCTGGGGGCCATCAATCATTATGAAGGTCTGTTAGAGAGTCTACCGAATAAATGACTTTTTACCGATAAATTGGATTGGATACGGAACTTTTATGAGGACATTAGTTGTTTTATTGGCACTGGTTGGGCTGCTGTGTGGTTGTAGCGGGTCTGGCGGGTCGAGCTCTGGGGAAGAAACGTCAAACAGCATCGATACCGATGGGGACATAACCTCAAGTCAGCCGCAGACGCTCAGCTATCAGCTGAATGTTGATCTGGGCATGGCACCGGTCGATAATCCGTTAAAGGGGTTCATGCCTTACTATGATCAGGATATTAATTTTCCTTGCAGCCTGGAGTGGTTTTATGTGCCCATGAGTAAGCTGATGTCCGGACCCGACAGTTTTACCTTTGCCACGGGGTTAGAACCGCAGCTCGAAGCGATTGCTGCACGGGGCCATCAGGCGGTTTTTCGCGTCTATCTGGATACTCCCGGGGAAGATAGTGGGGTCCCCCGATATCTCATTGATGCCGGGGTAAGCCTGACCTCTTACAGCGACTATGGTGGCGGGTTATCCCCTGACTATGAAGATGAGCGCCTGGTCAGCGCTATGGAAAGTTTAATTGCCGCGCTTGGGCAGCAATATAATGCCGATCCGCGCATCGGGTTTATTACCGTTGGTTTTCTTGGTTTCTGGGGCGAGTGGCACACTTATCCTCAAGCCAATCTGTTTGCCAGCCGTGACATACAGGTTCGGGTTTTAAGTGCCATGGCAAATGCTTTTCCCGATACTCGATTGTTGTTACGCTATCCGGAACATAAGGTCGATGGTATCGCCACCGGCTATCATGATGACAGTTTTACCTATGCCACGTTGCCCAATGTCGATTGGCATTTTCTGCAGATTATGAATAATGCAGAAGAGCTGAATGCTTGGCAGACCCAACCGATTGGCGGTGAGGTTTATCCGCCCAGTCAGGAGCAATTGTTTGCTGATGGTTCCTTGTTGGACAGTAGTGGCAACGAGGTCAGTTTCAGTGACTGCGTAGCCGCCAGTCATGTGTCCTGGCTGCTTGATTACGATCTGTTTGCGAATTACTCCAGTTGGGACAGTGCTCAGCAGCAGCGGGCGATAACCGCTGCGAAGGAGCTGGGGTATATGCTGGCCATAGAGCAGGTTGATGTCAGTAATGACGGTGATCAGGTAAACATTTCGTGTGCTATGACCAACTTGGGGGTGGCGCCTTTTTATTATGATTGGCCGGTGACTGTGACTCTGAGTGATGATAGCGGCACTGAGATCCTGCACCATTCCACGAACTGGTCATTGTCTTCGGTTCTTCCTGATGATTCTCCTGTCACTTTTCGCCAGCAATTTTCCACGATGGATCTTCCTGCAGGTGAATATCAATTGGCTATCGAGGTGGTGAATCCGCTGGCCGGTGGGCACCCTCTAGTGTTTGCTAATCAAGAACAGGTCGGGGAGAATAAAACAGTGCAGATCAGCGTGACGGTACCTGAGACGAAAACAGATTAAAACAAAGTTATTTCAATGGGTTTTAGTTGACTCATCGCTTCGATATCTGTACCGTACCCCTTTCTGCACAGCAGGGGGGGCGCAAGCATCACGACGATTGTTCCCTTCTGTTTGACCGGCCTTTTCTGGCCCGTGTTTCTGAGTTAAGGTGAAATAACTTGCAAGGAGGGGGCTCTCTTGCCGAACTATCTATTCCGTTTTTTTCTGATTTTGTTCTCGAGTTTTGTTTTTATTGTCTCTGCCTGGGAGGGGAATTCTATGGCTGAAACACAAGATATTAATGCTGATCTTGGGCGTGCTCAACACATGTTTGTTGCTCTACGGCAGGGTTTAGAAGACTACCGTGATGCTGCCGGTCCCGGTGGTACCTTGTTGCCAGCATCCGCACCCGACAGCGCCTATTTTCTCCAGCCGGAAGTTCGCTACCAGTTAAAATCATTCTGGTTTTCCATCTGCGACAGCTATGTTGCGCTGGATCGTCTGGCGCAGTCACTGGAACCGCTGTCAGATCTGGCTGATGAGGGGGTTAAAAAGCAGGCGTTCTTTTTACAACGCAGCATATTTTTGACCCAGTATCGGATGGCTCTTGAGTTGATTCCTGCTTTGGAGCGGTATCAGGCGGTGCCAGTGATTCTGAATGAAGCTGATCAGCAGCTTGGACTACAAGAAAAACTGTATGCTGAATTTAAATATCAGTATCTTAACCTGATTAAAGCCGGGCAGTTTGCAGCACAGGAGGCCGTCGCCAGCTATTATGGTGCGGTTTCCGATGCTCAGTTAGCTGCCTGGGCCAGTGAAGACCGCCGCCTTATCCTTCAGGCGGGGCAGGGGGAAGGTCCTAAACTAACCCTAAAAAATGGTCTGGAGATTATCAAGAAGAAGGGCAATAAGGCGTGGTTCCCGGTGCAGAAAGGGGTTGCCAACTGGATGGGTAATACCAAGGTCTGGCGCCTTGAGCGACCATTGGTAAGTCCTGAACAGATCGCTGCTTTGCGCGCTGAACTTGAACCTGGCGATATTCTGCTTGAGCGCCGGGAATGGTACATGACCAATCTTGGCATTCCTGGATTCTGGACCCATGCCGCCATTTATATCGGCTCGGCCAAGCAACGTGCAGAATTCTCGCAAAGACCTGATGTCGCCCAGTGGTTAGAACACAATGGTGTGTCCTCGCTGGATGAATTAATTGCCCAACGTTATCCCCAGGTTGCACCAAAATTGACTCAGCTCTATAGCGATGGTTATTTACCAGAGGTTATAGAGTCCATCGCTGCAGGTGTCTCCCTGACCTCTCTGGAACATTCTGCGGCGTGCGACTCCATTGCAGTGTTACGCCCTCGTCTTAGTGCCGCAGATCGGGGAGCTGCTGTCGTTAGCGCCATGCGCTACCAGGGGCGCCCCTATGACTATGCTTTTGATTTCAACAGTGATAGCAGTCTGGTGTGTACTGAGCTGGTGGTTAAAGCCTACCTGAACAGCCCGGAAAAAAAGGGCCTCAAACTGCCACTGCAAAACCACCTTGGCCACCTCATAACCCCGGCTAATGTCTTTGCTCAGCAGTTTGACGAACAGTTCGGCCATCCAGAGCAACAGTTTGATCTGGTCCAGTTTATTGATGGGAATGAATTGCAGGGACACAGTACCGAGGCAACGACAGAGACCTTCCGTGGCAGTTGGAAGCGGCCTAAATGGCATGTTTTTTTAGCGCAGCACGATCTTCCCGCAGGAGGGAACTGATGGCACGCATTGTTTATGGTGTATCAGGTGAAGGCTCCGGGCATTCATCCCGGGCGCGGGTGGTCTTGGAGCATCTTGAGCGTCAGGGGCATGAGGTAAAGGTTGTCACCTATGATCGTGGCGTGAAAAACTTAGCTGACGATTTTGATGTCTTTACCAGTGTCGGGCTGCATATTGTCAGTCGTAATAATAAGGTGGCGCCGCTGCAGACCTTGCTTAATAATTTGCAGAAAATTCCTCAAGGGATAAGCGTGCTGCAGGAGCTGCGGACGACTATATTTAAGCAGTTTAAACCACAGTTGGTATTGACCGATTTTGAACCCCTTACGGCGTATTTAGCCAGACATTATGATCTACCCCTGATCAGTATCGATAATCAACACCGCTTGCGCTACATGGAATATGACTTTCCCGCTGCGCTTAAGTTTAATCGAGATGTGACGGTCAGTGTCATTCGCGCCATGGTTCCCAAGCCTGATGTCTCTTTAGTGACGACTTTTTGTTTTGGGTCGGTAAAGAATGACCATACCTTTTTGTTTCCTCCTTTGTTACGTCGTGCCGTGACGGATCTAACGCCAACGGAAGGGGAGGCTATCCTGGTTTATTTAACCAGTGGTTTTGAGTCCTTTATTGAGCTGCTTGATCGCTTTCCTCGCGAGCGTTTTATTATTTACGGTCAGGGTGATGCAGGGCAGCGGGATAATCTCCACTTTAAGGCTCCGAGCAAAGACGGCTTTTTACGTGATCTCGCGAACAGCAAGGCGGTTATGGCGACTGCTGGCTTTACTTTGATGACTGAATCTTTGGCTTTGCACAAACCGTATCTGGCTTTACCTATGGAGGGGCAGTTTGAACAGGAGATCAATGCCGTTTTTCTTGCTCAAATGGGTTGTGGCATGCACGTTGCCAGTCCTACGGAGGAACAGGTTGCTACCTTTTTGTATCGCTTACCTGAGTTTTATGAAAAATTGAAGCACCAGCCTGCTAATGATAACCAGGCATTGCTGACAAAACTTGACCGTTTGATAGAACAGTTCACTGCTGTGTAAATCTGTCGAACTGAATTCCTTTGGAAAGGTTCTGGTAACATGAAAAGTAGCTATCGGAGTCTGGTTTTTTTGTTGTTGTCGTATCTAATATTACTCCTATGTTCCTGCGAAAATTCCAGCTCTGGCTCCACAACTGAAACGGCCACTGGGTCTACGGATAATGAGTTGGTCCAGATCGAAGATTTTTCATACCTGGGAGCATTCAGGCTGCCGGGTGGAACTTATGGTGTTTCAAATGTTAATTATGCCATAGGTCCTTTGGCTTACAATCCTGATCATCACTCCATTTTTTTTGCAGGACACGATCATCATCATGCCATTGCTGAATTTGCCATTCCTGAACTGAGCCTTAGTGATCAGCTGTTAGACCTGAATGTTGCCGATGAGCCATTGCAAGATTTTATCTCCCTGCTGGAACTGCCTGCTGAGGGAAACCCTGATGCATTGAATCGCGTGACCGGAATGCTCTATCTCGATGGCCAACTGATTGTTAATGCTGAAAACTGGTATGATGCACCAGGAGATAACAAAGATACGACGTTAGTTGCGACCGCTGGCAATGATCTGGCCAATTCGGCTATCAAAGGCTACTTCGAGCTTGACGGGGCAGCTCGGGCTGGCGGGTATATGGCTCCGATCCCAGCCGAATGGCAGGCCAGTTTCGGTGCGGCCTACCTGACTGGCTGGTCTTCTGTCTACTCAATTATCAGTCGCTACAGTGTTGGCCCAACTCTGTTCACCTTTGACCCTCTGGAGATGCTTGCGGTTGGTACCGACAGTAATGGACCCGTCGCCACCACACCCTTTTTAAATTATGCCTATGGTGCTGGTCATTATCTCTCCGACGAGGCCCTAGTAAATGAGGAAGGGGGCGCTTCTGCTTTGTGGAACTATCTGTCCAATGGTGTTTATGGGTTTATTGTCCCGGGGACCAGCACTTTCGCAGTCTTTGGATCCTCTGGTGGCGTCAACAGCGGGATCGGCTACAAAATCACCCAGGATAATGGCAACCTGTGTGGTGGCCATTGTGCCTACGCCGCAGATGATTATTACAATTATTACTGGTTTTTTGATGTGCGGGAAATTCTGGATGCTGAGCAACCTTACGATGTTACCCCATATGCTTATGGAGCTTGGTCCGTTCCCTTTGATGATAACGGCAGCCATTCTATTATTGGTGGCACCTTTGATGAGGAAAGCGGCGTTTTATACCTGACCCTGTCTAAAGCTGGTCAGGTTGGTACCTATGATCGTCCACCGGTTATTGTTGCATTTCAAATACCTTAAGATTGTTTTTCTGCATTGCGAAATTGAGGGGGCAGAGTGTCTTGCTATTTCGTTAGATATCAGAAAAAACTTGCTGTATGCTATTTCTGTTGAAACTTTCTAATAAAATGAGGATGTCAATGGGAATGTCGAAAACGATTGCTTTTGTTGCCCATGATAATAGAAAGCTTGATCTTATTGAATGGGCCAAGCATAACGCCCATGCGCTGAAGGCCAACATTCTCTATTCAGCGGGCACGACCGGGCGGTTGATCGAAGGCGCTTTAAAGGAGATGCTTCATGCTGAAGAGTTTGAGAGTCTTTCTATTAAAAAATAAAAGTCAGGCCCTTTGGGGGGGAGAGCAGCAACTGGAGGCGTGTATGTTTGCAGGGGGGATTGGTGTGTGAGGGGCAGATAAGTATCGAATGCTATACCTGTATATTCCGCCATATTGAGTCTCTGGCAGAGTTACTGGATATGCCTTTTACAGTCCAGCGCGAGTTGACTGAACGAGCCATGCAGGAACTGCTTCGAACTCACGGGGCAGGGACCACGGTTGCACAGTTGGTTCGGTTGCTCAGCGATGACGCTTTAAGACGAACAGGCATGAAGAAGGGGGACGATCCTTACGTTGAATTGAAGACCCAGGCTAATGACAAGGTGCTCAAGCATCGCAATTCATTACAGGCGATGATAGAGGCTGCAGATTCATCATTAACCACGGCCCTACAGCTTGCAGCTGCTGCAAATATGATCAATCTGGGAGGTCTTGGTCCCGTTGCTGTTACGGTAGAAGAGGCTTTGCGCGCTTTACCATCACGGCAATTTTCTGTCTATCATTTTGACGCTCTGTACGAACGCTTATCGACGGCCAAGTGCCTATTATATATCTGTGATAATGCCGGTGAAGTAGTTCTGGATCAACTCTTTGTGGAACAATTGAACCGCCACTTTCCTCAACTTGAAGTGACCTGTGTCGTCAGACATAAACCGATTATAAATGATGCCCTCATGCCGGATGCTATGGCTGTTGGCCTTGACCAGGTCGCTAATGTGCTTTCCTCGGGAAGTATCTATCCGGGTATTTTTCTATCTGAAACAACTCCCATGTTTCAAAAGTACTTTACGACTGCGGATGTCATCATTGCCAAAGGGATTGGTAATTTTTCAACCTTGTCAACTATTCGTGATCAGCGGTTGTTTTTTATCTTCGCGGTCACCTGCAGGATGGTCGCCCGCATGACTCAGTCTGAGATAGGACAACTCATTCTTGCTCACAATCACTTAGGAACTCGGTGGTTTTGAACCTCTTGACCTTCCTGTTAATTCCACTCTTGTTAAAATTCACCAAGAATGATATTTTCTTTTTGCATTAGCTGTTCTTAACGGTTTTGTAAATTACATACATAGGGGGTGAGGCATGTCCGCGTGTCAAGGTTGGGTCCAGTTGCAGGTTATGGCTCTGGTGCTGGTTAGTTCTTTGTTGTTGACCGGGTGTGGCGGGTCGAATTCCGATACTGGTGACAATGACCCCGGGCCTCAGGTTACGGCATCCGGAGAGTTAGATAGTGAGATGGTCCTTAACTCTACGACCACGGACAATGGTGTTGTAACGTCCAGTTTGGAGAACCACTACTTTTATGATGCGACCTTAAAGACGGTGACCCTGATTACTGAGGATGAAGCCCAGGAGGTATCCTTGAGTGTCACCTATGATGCATTTGACCGGAAGACTTCCGAGGTCACAGGGTATCATTTCGTTAATGAAGACAGTTCTTCATACACAATTGAGCAGTTCTATTTTTATGATGAAGCGGACAATCTTGTACGCGAAACCTATTCAGAATATGACAGTGATAACCAGTTAACCAGATATGGTCAGCGGGATCGTGAGTATGATTCTTCAGGGACTTTATTATTGGTTTATGTTTATGAGGATCTAAACTCTGATGGTGTTGCAGATACTGAAGGTACAATTACTTATGATTACAACCCACAAGGGCTACCCATAAATGTCCTCTACGCTATGAGTGATTCGCCGCAGATGGAAGTAACTACGACTTACAATGAGGGCAATCAGGTCGTGGCGACTATCATGCATGATTACAGCTCAGGCTGGCTTTTTAAGCAGGTCAATAGTTACGATGAACAGGGCCGATTAATCAGTCGACAGCACCTCGGACAAGCTGATACAGGGGATACCCCAGTCAGCATTGAAACTACTTCATACGGTTATGATGAGGATGATAACCTCACCTCTGAAGTCTATTATGACAACCGACCGGAAACCGGCTACTGCTATAATCGGGTCTCCTATTTTTACTATGATGAAAGGGGGAATCAGACCTTCAATGAGGCGCATTACGACCGCAATTGTAATGGTGATGTCGAGCAGCTAGAATATATAGACCGCACCTTTAATGAGCATGACCGCCTTGTGAGTTTACACCATGAAACTTACATGGATGATGACCTTGAGCCAACATCTTGGTATCGCTATGATTATTCATACAATGCTGATCAGATCCTGATTGGGGCCGCAATGGAAGACTCTGATGGTATACAGGAAGTTCATTGGCTAGAGTTGGGAAATATCTACTATGAGCCCTTTTATCGAGATTTTGTTGCTGACATGTTGAAACGTTTTCCCTTGGACTAGCTTAGGTCACTGTTTTTTAGCAGCCGCCTGGTCAGCGTTGATATACCTTGTTCAAGTTCCTGGTATATCAGCAGTTGCTAAGATAATAAGTTACCTTCTGATCACCGAAACAGCAGGATAAACCCGGGGGAAATCCATGGTTTCCCCCTTGATCGTTCCCCGCATGATTTTATAGCTAAAAGTGGCTGTTTAAGGCTTACCCCCCCTCCTTTATTTTGATCAAAATTCAGTGACATTAAATTCTTATCTAGGGCCACTTTCAAAGCCTCCAAAAGTATTAAAATTCCATACTTGTTAAATTATCTTAATGATGATATTTTCTGTCATCTTGGTCTTTGCTAATGTTTTCATCGGACATAGGAGATAGGGGCATTATTTAAGGTTGGGTCCGGTTGTTGGTTATCGCTGGTAACTCTTTGTCGTTATGTTGATTTTTTCGAGGCCTTTGTAACGTGGAGAGGCTTCAAGATTTTATTTGATTGATCAAACGGTGTGACAGCAGCCGGTTTTGATGAACGTATTGAGATATTAAGTTTAAAAAATCACTGATGTGAGAGTTGGTGTTTAGCAAATATGTTTCTCAACCAAGAGCCAAAGGAGGTAGGGCATATGGGGCACATGACAAGGCGGGATTTTATTAAAGTGTCTGGAATCACAGTTGGTGGAATCATTCTGACGGGCTGCGGTGGTGGGGGAGGCGGCGGCGGTGGAGGAGATGCACTATTGCCCAGCGGCTATGAATTTTATGAGTTGAAAAGAATCGGAGATGTCGCTGATGTTGCAGACAGCGGTTTTAAAATCAACAGTTTTCTTTATTCGACGCATATAAGTGACAACAACGTTATTACCTTCAGTGCCGAAGATCAAAATGAACGATGGGGTATTTTTCAGCTGGGGATAGATTATGACGGTAGCGACCCCCAAATTTTATGGGAAAGAACGGCTCTCAAGTCCGGTGCCCTGCTGGATGACGGGTACACTGCAGAGAGATGGCAAGAGTATGATGTTGATGAAAATGGGAATATCGCTGCGCTAATTAACCCAGACTACACTCAGGATGCCGAGTTTTTTGGAACCAGATTGTATTATGACGAAGGTTTAACCCAATTCCAACCACTTCTGACGCCTGGGCGAACCTTTGGCGAAAGACGCTGTACCGGTCATTTTTCCAATGTCACCATAAGTAACTCAAGAATTATAACGACATTGAATCATGCCCCGGTAGAAGGTATTCGGGACACTCAAAGAGATAGTGTCCTTTATCTTCCTGATTCACAATTAAATAATTCCTCTCTTTTGGTTTCAACTGGCGACTACCTGCAGAGTACCAATACCCAAACCAAGTCGTTTGGTCTGGTCGCTCTGAACAGTTTCGGCGATTACTCGATGAATATTTATGGCACCAGCCTGCTGACCGCAATGGAAAATGGCTCAACTATGGCAGCTCCGGCATCTCATATTGTTAAGGCTCATGTTAATACTCCTGATGATCACCAAATACTGACAGCTTCTCCAGCAAGCGATATTCTTGGTGACTATGCGTCCGGTGAAAGCTTCTATGGTTCACGCATTGATGTCAACGGTTCGGTCTACACGCTGTTGGGCAACAGTGACGATAGCGTGACCATGCGAAAAGATGATGTGGAACTTTTGACGACCGGTGATCAGACCGATCAGGGGAAAATTCTATACATTGGACCCGGCTCCTCCGGGGTAGATGGCCTTTATTACTATGTCACCAGAACAGATATGTACGACGCGGTTCTTAATATCTACGATGGCACCAAACATACTCCTGTGCTGGCAAGTGGGTACCAGCTTTATCCTGGGGGGCCGAAAGTGGGCCAGATTTATTTGGGATCAACTTATCGGCATATCGATAAGGAAGGACGCATTGTCTTTTGCTGTAAATATGACAATGGCGTAACAGCACTTGTTGTGGGAATCCCATCATAATAGGAGAGATGTTATGGCATATAATCAGTCCATAGACGAAACAAGAATCGGAACAACATTCCCGACAAATTATACCCACAGCTTATCCTACTTTGGTGAAACGTTTCAGGATGTGAACAGTATGACATCCTATGCCACATCGTTCCATCTGGTTAAAGACAAATACATCGATACACATTTTGGCGATTCCTACACGATTAACGTGCTTTTCGGGGCGACTTTCGGTTTTACATTGCCGGCCTGGGTGTCCGATATAACCCTGGAGACGGGGGACATAACCAGTGATCAAATGACGCTGACAGTAGCGGATAACAAGGTAAACTCAGGCCTTATGTTAGGCGTTATTTTGTCTACCGCATTGCGATTGCAACACAGGACATGGAGTGATGGCTATGCAAAATTGAACGGTTTTCACTCTCATTGGGTCAGCGGACACTGGAATAGTTGGGAGGGAGTGGATAAGCAGTGGGATTTTGATTTGTTTGTCGATCTTGTCGCCGGTCTTCGGAAAGTTGCCGGTCTTATCCCCAAGTTAAGTATTCTTAACACAATGATTCCTGCAGGGTTGGGCGATAAACAGATCGGGGCGGAAACAACTGACATAGCCAATCCCGATGGGCAATATCTGGATACGGCAATTTCATTGAAGTGGGATTTTGTCAAGATCGGGGGGATTCTTGTTAGAAATGGTTTAGAGGTCGCTGGTATGGGGACTGGCCCTGCCGATGCTGCAATTATCGCCATTATTGAAATTTTTACCGAACTTTACAAGGTCCAAAAAGCTGTAAAAATTCTTGATATTGGTTGTGGCCCGACGATGGATCTTATCTTCCCGATTCGTTTGAAAATAAGTGATCTTGTCGCTGTTGATTCATCAGGAAACAAGTATGTTTATGGTGATATTGAACATTCCGGTGATAGCGATAGAAGAACTTTGACAGGCACAAATTCATCATCTGTGAAAATCGCAACCAACGCTCCAAGCGATAGCATTGAGCGGGTCGGTATGCGTTTTGTTCAGAATCTCGATATCTTTAATACCATCCCTGGGGTGTGGCTGAAACTGTCGTTACTCAAAATTTTCACTATAGACCCAAGCTACAGCTTTAATCTGCCCCAGGAAATATGTGAGCTTCTCGGAAAAGACTACATGAAGTTAACATCTTACAATGCTGAGTTGACGAACGTCATAGGTGGTAATATCGACATGGATGGCGATGCGAAAAATGCCGATGTAGAATTTAAATTTATCTGACCGGATTGATTTTATGAAAAAACAGGAAATTCCTATCAGAACGATTCAAGATGTGCTCAATGCGTTGCAAGACCCTAGTGATACTGTCCGGATGGCTTTGCTACAGGCTGTGAGTGCTCAACCAGACAAGGCAGCATCCTTAGCGTTAAAAGGAAAGGTTGACTTGTTTAATGAGTTGAAACACCTGTCGGAAAGACCTGGTGAGGCGATTATTCGTACTTATTATATCAACGCCATGCTCAGTCTGGATGACGAACGCGGGTTCGTTTTGGCTAAGGAGGAATTTCTGGCAACAAAAAGCTCAGATATTGTGCTGCTGACGGGGAAAAAGTTGTCTGTACTCCCGCCGGCAGAGCGTATCGGCTTTTTCGGTCCTGTTGTCTGCAATGGCAAGGATCAGAACAAGCGTAGGGTTGCCGCCAATTTGTTGGCTCACAATGAAGATCTGCCAACGCGGTTGGCAATACAGGTTGCTGTCATTGCGGACCATCCGGTTGCGCTGCCTGCTCTTGATCGTAAAAACCTTGCGGAATGGTTGGCTGAATTGCAGGGAAGGTATCCCCAGCAGGCACGGAAATATCTCCTGTCAAAAAATGATGATTCATTCAAAAATTTGCTAGACAATTGGGACTGTTTGCCCCTGCCGATTAAACGCTGGGCGTTTGTTCAAGCGATGCAAGACGATTCAGGTCAACACGACTGGCTCGTTAAAAAGGTTTTGCAACATGAGAGTGAGGCAGAATTGCTTGTAGAAGCTTTGAAAAATTCAGAGGCAGTCAGTCGGGATATTTGTCTACAGCACCTGAAGCATGACGTCCCTGAAGTCCGTGCCGCAGTTATTAAATACAGTGAACATGAGCTTGATTATGCACGAATGTATGTTGATGAGAGCAGTATACCGGTTAAGGTTGAACTGTTAGCCGCAATGGCCGATAAGGTAACAGCGGGGCACCTGCAATTGATAGCCGATCAATTTGATGCCGATCATTGGAAAATTCGCGCTGCTGCTGTTTCGGCTATGGGCAACATGGGAACCGATGCAATTCCTATATTGGAAAAATTATATGTGAGTGATATCGCTCACGTAAAAGCCGGCGCGATGCAGGCGCTGGCAAGGATGAATCAGATTGATCAGAATTCGCTTTAAATAGGTTGCCCGTCGTCACTCTGGCGGGAGTCTTTTTTCCTGAAAAATTGATATCGTTTGTTATTTCTGTTATAACATAAATTACATTTTCTGTTTACAGCCCGTCAAAATTCCCCTATGCTTTGTTCTAAGGCTCAGAAGAGTTGTTGGCTGTTTATTTTGATTGCCTGCCTCCAACCGTAGCGGTGGGGGAAGGTTTATTTGTGATGTTTTGTGAAAAGAGATATTTATGAGTACAGATAATCCACTATTTTCCGGTAACGAAGAAAATACCGGCTTCAAGACAGCCGGACAGGTGGCTTACGATATTATTTCGGAGAAAATTCTGGCGGGTGTATTTGAGCCAGGGATGAAGCTCTCACGACGTAAAATGGCTGAATTGACCGGAGTCAGTGTTATTCCCGTGATTGATGCTCTGAACCGTCTGGAAGAAGACGGACTGGTCGAATCCAAACCTCAGTGGGGGTCGTTCGTGACCACCCCGACACGGAAAAAAATTATAGAAATGTATATGCTGCGTGAAGCGATAGAGTGTCAGGTGGCCAGAATTCTTGCTGATGGCATGACCAGCGAGCAGGAAAAAATCCTGCGTGAAATCGCCAAACCGCTGGATAATATCAAGTTCGCCAAAGAAACCCATGTGGATATCGCCAAATATCATTATCAGTTTCATTCAAGACTGACTGATTTTACAGGTTGTTCCACTCTGCAGAATGCGCTGCGCAAAACCAGCCTCTTTTACATCTTGTACAAAGCTGTTGGCCATACCCGGGCTGACTACACGCAAGAATCCAGATATTGGCACGAACTGTTGTTAGACGAGATTGTCAGTGGTGACAAAGATCGGGCCGAGCAGGCCATGCGTGCCCATATTAATGAATCCTACGAAGCAATCCTGAAAGATATCTAGAACTTACCAACTATAGGAAAGGCTGTAAGAAAAAATATGGATTTTGACTATCCTGGGTGTTATAACAGTAAAAACAGATATAACAGGTATCGCTAAAATCTTTAAAATTTTGCTTGTGGTCTGCTTGATTCGCTGACCACAAAATTTACCAACTCAATGTGGAGGTTATGATGAAAAGAACACGCTTAACCCAATTGACAGCTCTGTTGCTGCTCTGTTTTGCCACGCTCGTGCTTTGTGTTTCACATGCTGTAGCGGCTGATTACCCGAGTAAGCCGATTCAGGTTATTGTTCCTGTCGGTGCCGGAGGTGATACCGATCTGAACGCTCGTTTGTTCGCCAAGTACATGGAAAAAGAGCTGAACCAATCACTGGTTATCGTTAACCTGAAGGGTGGCGGCGGAACTATCGGCATGAAGCGTGTACAGGAAGCGGACCCTGATGGTTACACCGCACTGTTTTTTCATGGTGAAGCGATGATCCCGAAACTGGCCGGCCTGATCGATTGGGGGATTGAGGCCTTTGAGATGGTAGGCATCGGCGTAGTTGACAACACGACAGTGCTGGCAACTCATCCGGGCAAACCCTATAAAAGCTTGAATGAAATGATTGATTACGCGAAAGCTCACCCTTACGAAGTTGAGTTTGGTATCCAGACCGGTGGCTACCCGCACCTGATCGGTGTGGCACTGCAGGAAACCGCCGGTATTCAGCTGAACCTGGTTGATGTCGGTGGAAATGCCGCCAAGACCGTCGCTCTGAAAGGGCACAAGATTGATGTCATCAACACCCAGTATGGTTTGACTTACGATTATTTCAAGGCCGGTGATTTTACCTGCCTTGGGCTGCTTTCCGAACAACGTAATCCGCTGTTTCCAGATGTTCCGACGGCTGCCGAGCAGGGGCTGAAGATGGCTTTCAACAAGTTCTTTTTCTACGGCATGCCAAAAGGGACTCCGACTGATGTCGTCAGCACTTTCACCGCGGCCATGAAGCGCGTTGTCGAAAACCCGGAGTATCAGGCTGAAGCTAAGAAAATCTTTGTCACTCCAACCTATATGGGGCCTGCGGATGCAGCCGCCTACGCTCAGAAGCAATACGACTACTTCAGTAAATTCCAGGATCTGTTCAGGGCTGGAAGTAAATAGGGTCAATTTTTTATTAACCGCCGGGATGCTCCGCAGGTGAGCATCCCGGTTTTATTAGTACACGGGGTTTATCATGCTGGTGAAGCATCTGAAGCAAACGGCTCGGGATACTAACTTCTGGACAGGTCTGGGCGTTATTCTGCTGGCCATCTTTCTCTATTCCGCCAGTTTTGACATCAGGGAATTTATAACGACGCGGGTCGGCGCCTCTTTTCTGCCGCGTCTGACTGCTGTCCTGTTCGCCATCCTTGGCGCGATTCTGGTGCTTGGCAGCTTCCGCTGTGCACGGCCAGTAGAAACTGTCGAGCAGGAGTCAGAGGTGAATGCTACTGCAAAAGAACCTCAGGTGTTCGGAGGATTGCCAGCCGTAGGTCTGTCCGTGTTGTTGATGAGCCTTTACGTTGGGTTGATTAATAGCGTCGGTTTTATTGTGACTTCAGCCGTCTATATCTTTTTGCAGATTCTTGTTCTC
The DNA here is from genome assembly GCA_963664385.1 of Geopsychrobacteraceae bacterium. Classification (GTDB taxonomy): domain Bacteria; phylum Desulfobacterota; class Desulfuromonadia; order Desulfuromonadales; family Geopsychrobacteraceae; genus Seleniibacterium. The sequence continues at coordinate 5,024,604 of OY761157.1, read as the reverse complement.
AGCAAAGATGCAAAACGGAATTACCTGTTGTTCGTATTGGTTTCTATCATCATTCCGGTGGTTGTTTATTTGCTCTTCGTCAAAATTTTCAAAGTCATGATTCCTGCTGGAATCTTAGGTTAAAGGAGACCGGAATTATGCTTGTTACAGGAATTCTTTCCGTTCTGTCTGTTAAGACCCTGCTCTTTATTTTTGGTGGAACTGTTGCTGGCATCATCATGGGGTCGATTCCCGGGATGACCGTAACCATGGGAGTTGCTCTGTTTCTGCCGATTACCTTTGGTATGACGCCGGTTAATGGTTTATCGCTGTTGATGGGGCTGTATATCGGCGGAACATCCGGTGGCTTGATGTCAGCAGTTTTGCTCAACATTCCAGGCACCCCGGCATCGTTGGCAACGACCTTTGACGGCTACCCGATGGCCAACCGGGGAGAGGCTGGTCGCGCTCTGGGGATTGGCATTGTTTATTCCTTTATTGGTGGCATGATCAGTCTGCTGGTGTTGTTTTTTATTTCGCCACTGCTGGCTGAGGTTGCTTTGCAGTTCGGTCCCTATGAGTATTTTTCGATTGCTGTATTTTCGCTGACCCTGGTTGCCGGGCTGTCGGGCAATTCCCTGACTTTAGGGCTGGTTTCGGCCCTGATGGGATTGACTGTGTCATTCATCGGTATGGCCCCGATTACAGCTTTTCCTCGCTTTACCTTCGGTTTTTCCGCGATGGATGAAGGAATTAGTTTATTGCCGGCGCTGATTGGGCTGTTCGCTGTTGCTCAGGTACTGGAGTACGCTGAGAGTAAAAAAAAGCAGCTTGATTTCACCATGCCTAATTACTCTATAAAAGGCTTTGGATTTTCCATCAAGGAATTCACCAGCCAGATCGGCAATTGTCTACGGTCCTCCTTGATCGGCACCGGCATTGGCATTCTGCCAGGATTAGGTGGTGCCGTCTGTAATATCATGGCTTATGGTGCAGCCCGGAAAAGTTCAAAACATCCGGAAAAATTCGGAACTGGGATCATTGATGGCGTGGTTGCCAGTGAGTCGTCCAATAATGCGTCTACCGGTGGCGCTCTGGTACCGCTGATGACTCTGGGGATTCCCGGAGATAACACAACAGCCATCCTGCTGGCCGGTTTCATGATTCACGGGATTACGCCGGGACCGCTGTTGTTTGAGAACGACGGTGTACTGGTTTACGGGATATTTACGGCTCTGGTGATTTCCAATATCTGCATGTTGGCGACTATGTTCTGGGGTATGCGCTTTTTTGTCCGGGTTCTATCGGTGTCCAGTCATGTGCTGCTGCCGGTCATCATTTCACTGTGCGTCATCGGCTCTTACGGTCTTAACAATCGTCTGTTTGATGTCGGTACCATGCTGGTCTTCGGGGTTATCGGCTATCTGATGAAAAAACTGAAACTACCGAATACCCCACTGCTGCTGGGCTTCATCCTTGGGCCGATTGTCGAAACTAACCTGCGTCGAGGACTGATGAAAAGCCGGGGTGATTTTACGCCGTTCTTCAGCGAGCCGATCTCCGGAATCATTCTGGCCGTTACCGTACTGGTCGTGGTTTTCACGGCCTGGCAGGAGTACCGCAAGTTAAAAATCTGCAAACTGTAGATGATGAAAAAATTTAATTTTTCGGGTTGTTACCCGGAGAGGGATAAGAATGAAAAAGCACATATTACAGATAGTTGAGCTGTCTCCCAAACTGGATGCCCAGCTGGATGCCGAGTTTCATGTTCACCGGTTGTGGCAACAGGCGGACAGCGTCGCTTATCTGCAGGACAATAAAGATCAGATTGAAGGGATAGCAACCTGTGCCCCGGTAGGTGCCGGCGAAGAATTGATCAGCCAGTTGCCTGCGCTTAAAGTGATTGCATCGCGCGGTGTCGGCCTGGAGAAGGTTGCTCTGGAGCAGGCACAGAACAAAGGCATTCAGGTCAGCGCTACGCCCAATGTCCTGACCGATTGTGTTGCCGATCTTGGTGTCGCCCTGATGCTGGATGTTACCCGCCGTATCAGTGCTGCAGACCGTTTTGTCCGGCGTAATGACTGGTTGGCTCAGAAGTATCCGATGACCACTGATTTTAATGGCAAAAAGCTGGGGATTGTCGGCCTAGGGCAGATCGGGCGCGCTGTTGCCGCACGTATGGCTGGCTTTAATATGTGTATTCGTTATGTTGACCGCGCAGCTCTGGATGATGTCCCCTATGAATTCAGCCCGTCATTGGAAGAATTGGCTGCGTGGGCCGATATTATGATTGTCACAGTTTCCGGCGGGCCGGGCAGCCGCCACCTGATTTCGTCGGAGATTATTGAAGCTCTTGGTCCTCAGGGTTTTCTGGTGAACATCTCGAGAGGGACGGTGATTGATCAAGACGCACTAGTGACTGCGCTGAAGAATAAAACTCTTGGCGGAGCTGGGCTTGATGTTTTTGCTGATGAACCCCAGGTTCCCGATGAACTAAAAACTTTGGAGAATGTGGTTCTTACACCACACATGGCCAGTGGTACGGTTGAAACCCGCGAAAAAATGGAAGATCTGGTATTTGCCAACCTGAAGGCCTTTTTTGCCGACGGCAAGGTGCTGACCCCGGCTTTTTAGGTCACGAATTAAAGGATTTGAGATGAGCTATCAGCGTGAATTCAGCACTACTATCAGTGTCGGTGTTATCGGCATCGGTTCGCACAGTTATCGAAATTTACTACCGGCATTGAATTATTTGCCGGTACGGCTTAAGGCTCTCTGCAGCCGTAATGCCGATATCGGCAGGGTTACTGCGCAGCAGTATGGTTGTCAGCATTATCAGAGCCCGGCCGAAATGTATGCCGAGGCTGATATCGATGCCGTGTTTATCTGTGTCAGCCCGCAGTTGCACCCGGAGCTGATTCTGGAGGCACTGGAACATGGCAAGCACGTCTGGGTGGAAAAGCCGATCGCTATGCGTGCTTACCAGGTCGAGGAGATGCTCACCCGGCGGACCAATCAGGTCGTGGTGACCGGTTATAAGAAAGTTTTCTCTCCGGCGACACAGAAAGCCGTTGAAATCTCCTCATCACCCAATTATGGCAAGCTCAATTCAGTATTGGCCATTTACCCGATGACCATTCCCGCTGACGGACAGGCGGCCCTGGGCTCAAATGAGGTCAGTAATTGGCTTAATAACGGGATCCATCCCCTGTCATACCTGCTGGCTCTAGGGGGGAAAGTTGCGGCACTGACGACTATCACCAATAACCGCGGACAGGGGTGCGTCATGTTGCAGTTTGCCAACCAGGTGATGGGGCATTTCCACATGTCATCGGGACCGGCCCCGCGTCTGGAGCGCTACGCCGCTTACGGTGAAAACTGGCAGCTGGACATCGAAAATTCAAAGCTTACGTTACAGCGCGGTATCCCTTTCAACTATAGGGAGACGACCAACTATGCGCCTCCGGGGGATGACCATGGAGCCGTCGTTTGGGAGCCCTCCAACTGCATGGCCACACTGGAAAATAAAGCGCTGTTTACGCAAGGCATGTACGCCGAGATGAAGTATTTCTGCGACTGCATTCTGGACCAGCGCATGCCCGAACTGGGTTCGCTGGAGTTCTCCCTGGAGCTGATGAGACTCTATGAAGCAGCGTTGCTTTCTGGCGGGAAAACCATCATGCTCGGCTAATCCGACAGGCCACTAACGAAGAGGTGACAACATGGAATTAAATTTGAATCTGGCTCAGAGCATGATCAGCAAGGCTTTGGAGCATGCAGCGGCGGAGTATCAACGGCCGATCTGCATTTCCATCTGTGACGCTAATGGCCTGTTGCTGGCCTTCAACCGGGTGACGGGTGGACACAAGCGTAGCGTTGCTGTTTGTCAGGCGAAGGCTTATACGGCCGCTTATATGGGGGTTGACACCGCGGCCTTTCTGGAACGCCTGCAGCGCGAAAAGCTGGATATCAGCTATTTTTGTGATCCTGGTCTGACTGCTCTGCCTGGTGGAATTGTGCTGAAGGATGCCAGTGGGAAAGTGTTGGGTGGGATTGGCGTCAGCGGACTTAAAGCTGAAGAAGATGCCGCGGTTGCCAGGTTTGCTGCCAAGCTGCTCGTGTCCTGTCACGCCTGACATGTGAGCTTCGCGTGATAAAAAGTGGCCGGCACCAAGACGCGTATTGTTCTTTGGCGGCCGAAGTTAACCCGCGAGAATTATGAATTAAGCTTTGAATTAAGAGGAATTTTTTAGGCTTAGACGGTTCTATTTGGCGTATAAAAGACTTTAATCTCTTTAAGAACAAACCTCATAGAAGACTATTTCTATTCTCCTTTTATTGGCGGCATAAGCAAGGTTATTATCTTAAGCAGAAAGGCTAATCCTAAGGTCCAATGGCCAACACCAACGGTCAACGCTAACGCTTGAGACCCGAATGCTCCTTTTATCCTGGCGCGCTATTCAAATTACTGATGGTCTGTAATCAATCGACTACTCAGTTATTACCATATCTCTAATGAAAACTGAGTAGTCGATTATGTTTAGGAACCAAGGAGCGTCGCAGCGTTCTGAACAGGTTATTTGTTAGGAAGATACTCACCAAGGAAGTCTTTTTTGAAATCCTTGTAGTCGTTGTTTTCGATTGCTTTACGGGCCTCGGCAACCATGTTGAGGTAGAAGCGCACGTTGTGAATTGCCGCCAGGGTTGCTGACAGAATTTCATTGGCGTTGTACAGGTGGTGCATATACGCGCGGGTGAAGTTACGGCAGCAATAGCAGTCACAGGAGGCATCGACCGGGAAGAAGTCTCTGCGGAAATTGCGGTTGGTTAAACGGATTTTACCGCGTTTGGTGAACACCGTCGCGCTGCGGGCATAGCGGGTCGGGATAACACAGTCAAACATATCCATACCACGCTCGATCGATTCGAGAATATCTTCAGGCAGACCAACGCCCATCAGGTAGCGTGGCTTGTTTTTAGGCATGAAGGGTTCGGTATATTCGACGACCTTTTTCAACAGGTCGAGGCCTTCACCAACGCTGACACCACCAATGGCATAACCTGGGAAATCCATGGCTGTCAGTTCTTCGGCGCAGATGCGGCGCAGATCTTCGTACACGCTACCTTGAACGATACCGAACAGCGCCTGATCCTGCTTGCGGCTATGATGTTTGAGGCAACTTTCTGCCCAGCGCAAGGTTTTCTTAATCGATTTAGCCGAGTAATCGTGAGTTGCCGGGTAGGGGATACATTCGTCAAACGCCATAATGATATCCGCTCCCAGATCATTCTCAATCTGCATGGCTTCTTTGGGACCGAGGAAGATTTCCTCACCGGTGACTTCATGACGGAAATGAACGCCATCTTCGCCGATTCTTTTTTTCGGCAGAGAGAAAACCTGGAAACCACCGCTGTCGGTCAAGATCGGTTTGTTCCAGTTCATGAACTTGTGCAGGCCACCGGCTTTTTTGACCAGCGCTTCGCCTGGTTTCAAATGCAGATGGTAGGTATTGGAAAGGATGATCTGCGCCTCTGTTTCTTCAACCTGGGCCGGGGTCATGGCTTTCAGGGCCCCATGGGTGCCGACTGGCATAAAAATAGGAGTCTCGATAACTCCATGGGGAGTTTCGAGTCGTCCTCTGCGGGCCCTCGTGTTACTATCTTCGTTTAACAGGGTAAATTGAAACATCCTTATCCTTTCTTATATTCAGCAAATTCGACCAATCGCTAGACTTTTAACAGAAAATTACCGTCCGGCGCAATGAAATCGGTGAACTGATGCCACACTTTTCTGACATACTGCCACAATTGCACAATGCTGCCTATATGCGACTCTATTTTGAGCTCGAATTCCGCGAAGCAGCGCTGTTGCCCCAGGGGGCTTTATTGCAATTGCGACGTGAATTTTTTTTGGCATTGAAAATCCTTAAGGAACAGGAGGAAAGCCATCTATGTTCCAGGCTAAAAGAGCTATTCTCTCCATCATTACCAGCCTCGCAGTTATTACGAGCGCAGGTAAAAAGCCCACCTCCTGGAATTGTTTTATCGTCAAATTGTCTAGCGAAAAGGGCTATTCTTCCGGGCGATTCTTTGCGTCTTGAAGCATTGTTTCTCGGCACTGCTATCGGTGAAGTGGACAGTTTTTTTCACCTGTTGAAATTTATGGAAATGCGCGGGATTTATTGCGGGACCGGTCTTTTCCAAATCAAACATATCTATTACGAAAATGCTAATGGCGATGAGATTGAGGTTGTACTGAACAAAGGGGATAGCTTGTTGGGCCATTGCAGCGTTTGCGATTTTAAATGGTGGCTTGAAAATCAAACTCAAAAGGGGGATTCGCTGAGGTTAGATATCTTCAGCCCCTTAAGATTGATGAAAGCCGGGAAGCCGGTTTTCAAGCCTGACACTGCCGCAATTTTAGAAGCCATTGGCAGGAGGGTCTCAACCCTTCTCGCTTACCATTGTCAGATAGACTTTTGCTACGATAGTTATGAATTGAACGAATTACTGGCTTCGGTTGATACCCTTGACAATAAGCTTAAATGGCAGGATTGGAGATCCTTGCAGGGAGAGGTTAAATCCCAGAAAATAGGAGGCGTTTTAGGTTCTCTTCACCTATCGGCCAATGGTTCAGTTGATCTTTTCTCTCTGCTGAAACTCGGGCAACTGTTTAACCTGGGAAAAAGTGCGACTTACGGCTGTGGCCAGTTCCGGTTGCTATCTCTATAATAAATAAGGATATTGTGATACCGATTTGCTATACTTGCTTTTCTGTGTGGTTAATTTATTTCTTTAATCGATGGAGGCTTTATGTTTTGGTTTATTGTTTTTTTATTGATGCTCGGCGCTGTTTTTTATATGTACCAGAATCTTAAAACCATGGAAAAAGAGATACGTGAGGAGCAGCAGCGAGAAAAGGATAGTGCTGATCAGCAGAAAAGTCTTAACCCTGAACCAGCTTCAGCAGCTAAGGTCGCAGTTGCTGAACCTGTGGCAGAGGTTTCCAAAGCTGAGGTGGAGCCAGGTTCTGCTCTTAAGGCTGAAGCGGCAATAGCTGAAAGTGATAACGAGATTATTTCCTTGATAAGAACCAATCCTGGAATAAAGCAGACTGAGTTGTACGCAAAGGTCGAGACGATGAGTACCAAGCAGGCGCAGCAGATGTTGAAGAAAATGGCTGATGCTGGGGAAATTAAGCGAGAAAAGGTCGGTAGTTCGTACAAATTATATGTGTAATTAGATAAATAAAAAGGAGGCCTGGATAGGCCTCCTTTTTTGGTAGATTCTTTACGCGCTGCTTAACGCAGGTTGTAGAAGACATCCTTGCCACAGAAAACGGCAGTGCTGTCCAGCTCGTCTTCTATGCGCAGCAGTTGGTTGTACTTGGCAACCCGGTCACTCCGGCACAAAGAACCGGTTTTGATCTGACCTGCGTTGGTGGCAACCGCCAGGTCAGCGATGGTGGTGTCTTCGGTTTCACCACTACGGTGAGACACAACCGCGGTGTAACCCGCACGCTTGGCCATTTCGATCGCTTCCAGGGTCTCGGTCAGGGTGCCGATCTGGTTGACCTTGATCAGGATCGAGTTGGCGATCCCTTTGTCGATCCCCTCTTTGAGGATCTTGGTGTTGGTGACGAACAGGTCATCGCCAACAATCTGAATTTTGTCACCGAGCTTCTCGGTCATCAGCTTCCAGCCATCCCAGTCATTTTCAGCCAGACCGTCTTCGATGGAGATGATGGGGTAGCGGGAGATCAGGTCTTCGTACAAGGCAACCATGTCAGCAGCGGATTTGACCGGCTGGGCTTCGTTCTCAAGGACGTATTTGCCGTCTTTGTACAGCTCGGAGGCCGCAACGTCGAGGGCCAGCAGGACGTCTTCACCCGCTTTATAACCGGCGGCTTCAATGGCTTCAACAATCACCTGCAGAGCTTCTTCATTGCTCTTTAAGTCGGGAGCAAAACCTCCCTCATCGCCAACGGCGGTGTTGTAGCCTTTAGCGGAGAGAACTTTTTTCAGGTTGTGGAAGATCTCGGAACCCATGCGCAGCGCTTCTCTGAAGCAGCTGGCACCGGCTGGCATGATCATGAATTCCTGAATGTCGACGTTGTTGTCAGCGTGCTCACCACCGTTGAGGATGTTCATCATTGGCAGAGGGAGTTCTTTGGCATTCGCACCGCCAATGTACTGGTACAAAGGCAGCCCCGCATCTTCGGCAGCGGCTTTGGCGCAGGCCATGGAGACACCGAGCAGAGCGTTAGCGCCGAGCTTGGTTTTGAAATCAGTCCCGTCGAGCTCAAGCAACTTCTTATCGATGCCGACCTGGTCACTGGCTTCCCAGCCAATCAGTTCTGCAGCGATAATTTCGTTGACGTGATCAACTGCTTTGAGAACCCCTTTGCCGAGGTAACGGCTTTTATCACCATCGCGCAGCTCCAGGGCTTCACGCTCACCGGTGGACGCGCCGCTGGGAACCGCAGCACGGCCCATGACACCTGATTCCAATGCTACTTCGACTTCTACTGTTGGATTGCCGCGTGAATCGAGAATTTCGCGAGCGTAGATGTCAATAATTTCACTCATCTTTTACTCCCTTGTCTTATTTAGTACAAAAGGTTAGTGTCCCGCATATGGAGAGGGACTTCGTTGCAAAATTGCAGGGTTACTTATATCATATGATGAATTTTTTAAAAGTTATTTTTCTATGAAGTTATGTGAACTCCTTTCATGGAAGCTCCTATGTCGTCTCTTGAACTGAGTATAATTGTACCTGTTTTAAATGAAATTGCTGTGCTACCGAATTTTTTTGCAGGATTGCTGCGGCAACGTGAGATCACCTATGAAGTTGTTGTGGTTGATGGTGGTTCCAGTGATGGCTCGTTACAATGGTTGCAACGTCAGCAACAGAGTTATTCTCACATAAAAGTTATCTCCAGCGCAAAAGGGCGTGCCTGTCAGTTAAATACTGGCGCTGCTCATGCTGTTGCTCCCTGGTTGTTGTTCCTTCATGTTGACAGTTTGCTGGATGATGATCTCGCCCTAAGGCAATCCGTCGATTTGCTGGCAACAGATTCCTCTGCGTTAAACGCCGGGCATTTTCCGCTATGCTTTCTACGCTCTAAGACTACGCCATCTTTTGGCTATTACTTTTATCAGGCCAAAACCGTCAGTGGAAGACGTGAAACGATTCATGGCGATCAGGGTTTTTTGCTTTCGCGACTGTTGTTTGAACGCGTTGGTCTGTTTGATGAAAAACTACCGGTGATGGAGGATACAGATTTTGCCGAGCGGTTACGCTTGGTGGGCTGTTGGCAAACCCTGCCCTTTATTATCAATACTTCTGCGCGCAGATTTGAAGTTGAAGGTTTATGGCAACGCCAGCTTATTGGTGCTTTAATCATGTGCTTTCGCACGATTGGCTGGTACGATTTTATCTGTCAGGCTCCAGATATTTATCGGCAGCAGAAACAAACGGACCGGCTGAAAGTGAGTCCCTTTTTTAACTTGATAAAAATGCTGCTGAATGAGCTTCCGGCTAAGCGGCGCAGGGAGATCTGGCTATTATCTGGTTGCTATGTGCGAGGGCACGCCTGGCAGTTGTTTTTTTGCCTTGATGCTGTCATCAGTTATCTGCGGGGGAAGCCATCCTCCCAGGTACAGATGAGGGTGACCCGTTTCTGTGAACCGCTATTTAGTACCTTGACAGGGAATCGAATGGGTAACCGGGTGGCAACACTGTTACTACAGGGCTGGTTTCATGTTACGGCTTTTATTCTTGCAAAGGTTGAGAATATTTTAATAAACAGCTAAAATAGTCTGGTTGTGAAACCTTTAACCTTATGTTAAGACACTACCGCCACTGATGGCGTCAATCTTTCTCTTCGGCTGCGTCGAAGGAACACGAACAGGTTGGTGAGCGCGTATACTTTATTTTTCTGTGTTAAAGATACTTTCCGACTCGTCAGCTTTTAATAAGGAGATAGTGACTCGTGTCAACGTTTAGTGATTTTAAAGTCAAAGATTTAGGTCTGGCAGAGTGGGGCCGTAAAGAAATTATTCTTGCCCAGGAAGAAATGCCGGGATTGATGGCGCTACGTGAAGAATATGCTGATCAATTTCCGCTGCAGGGAGCCAAAATTTCAGGGTCTTTGCATATGACTATTCAGACTGCTGTCCTGATAGAAACTTTGGTGGATCTTGGTGCTCAGGTTCGCTGGTGTTCCTGCAATATCTTTTCAACCCAGGATCATGCCGCCGCAGCTATTGCTGTGGGTCCCGAAGGGAGTGTTGATGCGCCCGCTGGTGTCCCTGTTTACGCTTGGAAAGGTGAGACCCTTGAAGAGTACTGGTGGTGTACCGAGCAGGCTCTGAGCTGGCCGGACGGGGAATTCCCTAATATGATTCTTGATGATGGTGGCGATGCGACCATGTTTGTTTTGAAGGGGAACGAGTGGCAAAAAAATGGTGTGCCTGCTGTTGTTGAAGACGATCCGGAAGATTGGCGGGAACTTGTTGCGACCTTGGCAAAGTCAATCGATGCCAATCCTGGTCAATGGATTCAGACAGCATCCTCGATTAAGGGGGTTACAGAAGAGACGACGACTGGTGTACACAGACTTTATCAGATGGAAAAGGATGGCAGCCTGCTGTTCCCGGCCATGAATGTTAATGACTCTGTCACCAAGTCGAAATTCGATAATGTTTACGGTTGCCGCCATTCGCTGGTTGACGGCATTATGCGCGCTACCGATGTCATGCTGTCCGGTAAGGTTGTTGTTGTCTGTGGTTATGGCGACGTCGGTAAGGGGTGTTGCCAGTCTCTGCGTGGTCAGGGTGCCCGGGTTATTGTGACTGAAATCGATCCGATCTGTGCCTTGCAGGCACTGATGGAAGGGTATGAGGTCAAGCGGGTTGAAGATGTTCTCGACTATGCGGATCTTTATGTTACGACAACCGGCAATAAAAACGTTATTACTTACGAGCATATGCGTTTAATGAAGAATAACGCTATTGTTGGTAATATCGGTCATTTCGATAATGAGATCGAGATGAGTGCTCTTGAGCGCGATGCTTCAGTCGTCAGGGACAATATCAAACCTCAGGTTGACCGCTGGGTATTTCCCGATGGGCATGGTGTTATTATCCTGGCCGAGGGGCGCTTGCTTAATCTTGGTTGTGCAACCGGGCATCCAAGTTTTGTTATGTCCAATTCTTTCACCAACCAGGTTATGGCGCAGATTGAACTGTTCTGTCGTGGAGAAAACTACGAGAATAAAGTTTATGTTCTGCCTAAGAGCCTGGATGAGAAGGTCGCACGCCTGCATCTGGATAAGCTGGGTGCCAAGTTGACAGTGTTGACCGACGATCAATCGAAGTATCTCGGTGTTCCGGTCTCTGGTCCGTATAAACCGGACACTTACCGCTATTAATCTGATTGAGAAAATGTCTGTCTAGACAAAAGAAGGCCCACTTACTAAGTGGGCCTTCTTTTGTCGTTGGTTCAAGTTCAGTCTTTGCTGTTAAGTAGTAGCCAGATCCCTAACAGTAAGAATACCAGATTTGCTGCCCATGCCGAGACAAAGGGGGGCAGGGCGCCGGAGTAACCAAAGGCTCGCAGCAATGACTGTAAAATGAAGTAGCTGACGCCGATGGCTAGGCTGATGCCGATGCCGAGAGCAATGTTACTGTTACGTCCACGTTGCAGGGCGAACGGGATTCCCAGGAAGCCCATGATCAAGCAGGTAAATGGGCTGGCCAGTCGTGAATGCATATCAACTCGTTGATGGGTTGCTGAGTATCCTTCCTGCTCCAGTTTCTGACTCATCTCCAGTAGTTGCATAAAGGTCAACTCATTGTTGGCATTATCCCGGGTCCCAAAGTCCTCGGGTCGTTTGCCTAGAGTCAGGTCAAGGCTGCTGCTATCCTCTTTCTTGATGAGATCTCCGGTTACATCATCGAAGGTTCGTATCGATGCCTTAGGCGCGACCCAATGGTCGGTGTTAAAATTGGCTTGTCCCGCATCAATACGTTTGACGATTATCTGTTTGTCGTTAAGTTGGTAGATTCTGATCCCTTCAAGTTTCTGCTCTTTGGGGGCTGCTACTTTAATGTTAATCAGTTGGCGGTTTTCCCGGTACCAGATCTCATGACTGATGAGAGCGGTTTTTTCCTTACCTTTTAATTTGACCTCAAGGAGATCATTCAGGTTTTGCGTATTTATGGGGATCACCACTTCGTTTAGAAGCAGGAGTAGAATCGACATGCCACAAATAAGTAGCAATAAGGGGCGGGTGATATGCCAGATGCTGAGGCCGCAGGCGCGCATAGCGGTTAATTCATTGGTTCTGCCGAGGCCGCCAAGAGCCAGAACCATGGATGCCAGGATTGCCAGAGGCAGAATCTGCACAAATATGAACGGAATACTGTTGGCAAGGTAGGACAGATAATCTATTGCTGCCGCGCCGTGATCAATAAAATCGTCTACTTTTTCAAAAAAATCAATGAGCAGGTAGATACCGATAAAGGCTGTCGTGCACAGGGTCAGAATGCGTAAATAGTGGCCAAGCAGGAAGCGACTTAGGGTTTTCATCTAATCCTTCCCCCTTGAGCGCAGGTGAGTTTTCAGCCTTGATTTTAGACGGCTTAGGCCGCCAAACAGTTGGAATGGTTTTTCTTTAGCTGTTCTTTGCAAAAAGAGTATGCCGATAACCAGAAAGCAGATGTTCGGCAGCCAGAGAATGATGCCAGCCGGCAGGATGCCTTTTTCTGCAATTGTTCCAGCAAGACTCAGAAGTACATAATAGATCAGGAAAACAACCAGCGCCAAGGAGAAGCCCGCTCCCTTTCCGGAACGTTGAGATTGTAGTCCCAGGGGCGCACCAACCAGAACCAGGACCAATGGTGCAAATGCGATAACAATACGTTCGTGCAATTCTACAGCAAAACGTAATTTTGAGCGTTCTTTGGTTGCGGATTTGATTGCAGTGTTGAGTTCAGTCCAGGATAGCTCACTACGCGAAACGCGGCGTTGTTTGTCGGTTAACTGTCCGCCAATGTCCAGGGCAATGTCATAGGTTGCAAAACGGATGATCTGATAAGTCTGTTTCTGCTGGTCCTGAGTGTGGCGATGAATGGTCCCATTCTGCAGGCGCAGGGTTAACGTCAGGGTTCCTGGATTGCTGATGATCTGTCCTTGCCGAGCGGTAATCGTTGAGGGTTGCTCACCTTCTCTTTCATCAGAGATAAAGATGTCCTGCATGATATTGTGCTGCTCATCAACCCCCTGGGCAAAGACGACGAGACCATCAAAGCGATCGTTAAACACCCCTGGAGTGATTTCAAAGGTTCCGGCACTGGAGGCAATGTCGAAAAGCTTGGCTCTGAAGGCCGTTTTGCAGGATGGCCCTATGTAGTTGGTCATAACGCCGGTCAGTACAGCGAAGAGCAGGGCCAGTATGACAACCGGCTTAATCATTGAGTAAAGGCTGATGCCGGAGGCTTTTAAGGCAATATATTCACTGTCAGCAGAAAAACGCCCGAAGGCCAGTAGAATGGCAAGCAAAAAGGATAGGGGTACAGTTACCGTAAGAAAGGTCGGCAACATAAAACCGAACAATTTTACGATCTCCAGTACCGGTACTCCTTTGTTGATGACAAGTTCGGTCAGACGTGGAATACGGCCCATAAGCAGGACGAAAGTGAAAATCACCAGGCTCAGAACCGCGGGACTGGCTATTTCACGTAATATATAGCGATTTATTCGTTTTGTAGACATAGGCGCGCATGGTAATACAAGCAGATGCTATAAGTAAATAATTCTTGCCCGTCTTTTCACCACGTATGCAGGATCTTGTCATTTTACCCGGACGATCCTTGAATGGAGGCTCACGTTTCGGCAGTCATTAGTTTTTAAAATTGAGGATTTTATGCTCAATAACAGACGGTCTTTAGTGGAAGTTTTTTTCTGTTTTTCCCTTGCTTATCATGTCTGACAAATGTTATAGATCCGCAGTTAACCCATTTCACACACTTCGGGAGAGGCCGGAATGGTTCCTGATAACTGTCAGGTTCTGGCGCTGACGAACGGAGTGGAGGAATTAAACCAAAATTTCAGGAGAAGTAAAATGGCACAAATCACCATGAAGCAAATGCTCGAAGCCGGCGTCCACTTTGGTCACCAGACCAAACGCTGGAACCCTAAAATGAAACCTTACATTTTCGGTGCTCGTAACGGTATTTATATCGTTGACCTGCAGAAAACAGTTCGCCAGTTCAAAGCAGCTTACCAGTTTATTCAGGATACTGTGGCTAGCGGCGAGAAGGTTCTTTTTGTTGGTACCAAAAAACAAGCACAGGACGCAATCCGCGAAGAGTCTGAGCGCGCAGGTCAATACTATGTCAACAACCGTTGGTTGGGTGGCATGTTGACCAACTTCACAACCATTAAAGCCAGTATCGACCGTCTCAAGAAAATTGAGGCGATGAATGCTGACGGCACTATTGCTCAGTACACCAAAAAAGAAGCCCTGCAAATTGAGCGTGAGCGTGAAAAGCTTGAGAAAAACCTTGGTGGTATCAAGAATATGACCAAGCTGCCAGGCGCTGTTTTTATCATCGATCCTAAAAAAGAAGCTATCGCTGTTCAGGAAGCTAATAAGCTTGGTATCCCAGTTGTTGCTATCGTCGATACCAACTGCGACCCTGACAATATCGATTTCGTCATTCCTGGTAATGACGACGCCATCCGTGCAATTCGTCTGTTCGCTTCAAAAATGTCAGAGGCTTGTGCTGAAGGTTCTCAATTGCGTAAAGACGCCAAGCAGACTGAAGCTGAGGGTAGTGATGAGCCTGAAGCAGTAGAGGTTGCGGCTGAAGAAGCTAAAGAAGAAGAATAAGTCTTCTTAAAAAAAACGTCTTTTGATGTATGTGTAAAATGGCCTGCGGCCGGGCTCAGGTCCGGCCGTTGGTTTTAACAGACAAGCGCGCGGAGCATATCCGCTCAAGAAAATAATGGAGGAAAACGTGAGTATTACTGCAGCAATGGTCTCCGAGTTACGTAAGAAAACCGGAGCAGGAATGATGGATTGTAAAAAGGCTTTGAACGAGACCGGTGGGAACATGGAGGAAGCTGTTGATTTCCTGCGTAAAAAAGGTCTGGCAGCTGCTGCTAAAAAATCCGGTCGTGTTGCCGCTGAAGGTGCAGTAATTGCCGTGTCTGAAGGTACTGTCGGTGCTGTTCTTGAAGTCAATGCAGAGACTGACTTTGTTGCTAAAAACGAAGCTTTTACCGCTTTTGTTGAAAATACCAGTGCTGTTGTTCTTGGTAATGATGTTGCTGATGTTGAAGCACTTAAGGAACTCGCTTACCCCAATACTGGGCGGACTGTCGGTGAAGAACTGACTCACCAGATTGCTACCATCGGCGAGAACATGAGTCTGCGCCGCCTGGTACGTGTTGATGCCGGTGAAGGCGTCGTCACTTCTTATGTCCATGGTGCTGGTAAGATCGGTGTTCTGGTTGAGTTCAAAACTGCTGCGACTGACAGCAAGGTTGGAGAACTCGGCAAGCAGATCGCAATGCACGTTGCTGCTGCTGCACCACAATATCTGAATCGTGACGAAGTTCCGGCTGACGTTGTTGAAAAAGAAAAAGAGATCATGCGCGTTAAGGCCCTGGAAAGTGGTAAGCCTGAAAACATCGTCGAAAAAATCATTACTGGTCAGATCAATAAATTTTTTGGCGAAGTATGTTTGCTTGAGCAGGCCTTCGTTATTGATCCTGATCAGAAAGTTGGTAAAGTTGTTGAGGCCCTGGCAAAAGAACTGGGCACCGCTATCACCCTGAACAGCTTTGTACGCTATCAGCTGGGTGAAGGTATTGAGAAAAAAGAAGATGATTTCGCAGCTGAGGTTGCTGCGTTGAGCAAATAAGTTTTCACCGTGAAAACCATCGCATTGCCCTATGCCTTGCGCTAGGGCAATGCACAAATATTCCAGACAGGAGTACCTGTGGCTACGGTTAAGTACCGAAGAATATTGTTGAAGTTGAGTGGCGAAGCCTTGGCTGGTGATCAGGGTTTTGGTATTGATCCTCAGGTGATCAGCAGTATCGCTGGTGAAATCAAGGATGTCGTCGAACTGGGAGTTGAAGTTGCTCTGGTCATCGGTGGCGGTAATATCTTCCGTGGTCTCGCTGCGTCCTCCAAAGGGATGGATCGAGCCAGTGCTGATTATATGGGGATGCTGGCAACTGTAATGAACAGTTTAGCCATGCAGGATGCCCTTGAAAAGCAGGATGTTGATACCCGGGTTCAATCCGCTATAGAAATGCAACAAATTGCAGAACCTTATATCCGCCGCCGCGCAGTGCGCCATCTCGAGAAAGGGCGGGTTGTTATTTTTAGTGCCGGTACTGGCAATCCTTACTTTACAACAGATACTGCGGCCAGCTTGCGGGCAATGGAGATTAACGCCGAAGTCATCATCAAGGCGACCAAGGTCGATGGTGTCTATTCCGCCGATCCAAAGAAAGATCGGGACGCGGTTAAACTACCGACACTGACTTACCTTGATGTTCTCCAGCGTGGCCTTCAGGTCATGGATGCTACGGCAACTTCATTGTGTATGGATAATAACCTACCGATGATCATTTTTGATATGACGCAACCTGGTAATATCAAAAAGGTTGTTCTGGGTGAAAATATCGGAACAATCGTCAATGGAGGTGAAGGAAATGATTAAAGAAGTGTTGAGTGAAACACGTGATGCCATGGATAAGGCTGTAAAGGCCCTGAAGAAGGACATGGCCAAAGTTCGTACTGGGCGTGCCAGTGTGTCTTTGTTGGATGATGTCCGTGTTGAGTACTATGGTGTGCCGACTCCGTTGTCTCAGGTCGCATCTCTTTCCGCTCCGGAACCACGCTTGATTACTGTCCAGCCTTGGGAAAAAAATCTGATTCCAGATATCGAAAAAGCAATTTTTAAAGCCGATCTCGGGCTAACCCCCTCTTCAGACGGACAACTTATCCGTCTACCTGTTCCTGCGTTGACTGAAGATCGCCGCCGGGAAATGGCTAAAATTGTAAAACGAATGGGTGAAGAATCAAAAATCTCAATTCGAAATGCGCGCCGTGATGCCAATGAGACTCTTAAGATGCTCGAAAAGGAAAAGGAAATCACGGAAGATGATTTGAAGCGCAGTGAAAAGGATGTGCAGCAGGTAACTGATGAATTTGTCAATCTTATCGACTCCGTCGTGCAGAACAAAGAGCAGGAAATTATGGAAATTTAATTCCATTAACCAGCGGTTTTATGCCAGGAGAGGGAGTGTACGGATGGCATTAAGAATTAATGAAGAATGTATAGGTTGCGGAACATGTGTTGATTCATGTCCCCTGGGAGCGATTGTTGAGAACGGAGAGCTTTACTGTATTACCGATGAGTGCAGTGAGTGCCGTGCTTGCGTAGACAGTTGTCCGGTAAACGCTATTGTTGATTAATTCCGTAAAATAGTTATTCTATCAAAGGGCGTTTGATACGCCCTTTTTTTATTAATCACGCTGGCCCTTGCTTCTATTTGATAGTCGTTTTGGTTTTATTATGAGAAGTTTCATCGATGCAAGATAATCAATCCGCAGAAAAGATCCAACCGGTTCGCCACTTGGCTATCATTATGGATGGTAACGGACGCTGGGCTACTCAGCGAGGATTGCCACGTATCGCTGGTCACCAACGCGGAGTACAGACCGTGCTTGAGATTGTTGAGGAATGTCAAGATCTCGGGATCGAAGCCTTAACTCTGTATGCCTTCAGTTCAGAAAACTGGGGACGTCCCCAGGAAGAAGTGAATGCCCTGATGAGCCTGCTGGTTGAGTTTCTCGCCTCCCAGCGCAAGCGTATGCTTGAAAAGGGAATGCGCTTTCGAGTTATTGGTGACATCTCAAAAATGCCTGAGTCCGTCCAGACCTCTCTCACTTCAGTTCAGGAAGAAACTGCTGATGGTGCCGGAATGACCTTGGTTCTGGCGCTTTCTTACGGAGGGCGCGATGAAATTATCAGGGCTGTTCGAGGGGTTTCCAGTGCGCTACAGGATGGGACCTTGCAGGTTAATGACCTTACCGAAGAGTATTTTTCCGCACAGCTGGATACTAAGGGGCTGCCAGAGCTTGATCTGTTAATTAGAACTAGTGGGGAAGTGCGGATCAGTAATTTTCTGTTATGGCAGTTGGCCTATGCTGAAATGTGTTTTTCTGATGTTCTCTGGCCCGACTTTTCTAAACTGAATCTTCATGCTGCACTCAAGGATTTCCATCAGCGTCGCCGTCGCTTCGGCTTGACTGATGATCAGTGTTGCCAAAAATAATTCACCGTTAATAGGGAGATTTGTTATCAAACAGCGAATAATCACGGCTCTGTGTTTGTTGCCGGTCCTGATAATTATCCTAGGTTTTGCTGATCCTTTCTGGTTCGGTATTTTTGTGACCGCTGTTTTATGCCTGAGTCTATTCGAGTACAATCGTATGGGGCTTGGTCGCACAAGGGCTATTGAACAATGGTTTGCGGCGGTATGTGGTACCATGGTTATGCCCCTTCTCCTTGCCCAGCGTATAGACCTTCTCATTCCTTTATTTACGGTCGCCTACCTTTGTCTGTCCATCCTGTTCCTGTTTCGACTCAGCTCCATCGAAACCGTTGCCAAAGATTTAGGTTGGTTGGTGAGTGGCTGGGTTTATTTACCTTTTTTGCTCGGCCATGTTTATCTTTTGCGGACCTTGCCCCTTGGCCAACAATGGATTTTTCTCCTGCTGATTGCGGTTATGGCTTGTGACTCTATGGCCTATTTTGTTGGTCGTAAGCTAGGCCGCAGAAAATTATATCCGCTGGTGAGTCCGAATAAGAGTGTTGAGGGGGCAATCGGGGGTGTGTTTGGTTCCGTGCTGGGGGTCTATCTGGCGAAATATCTGTTTATGCCCGGGATTGGTCTGTTTGATGGCTTTCTCGTTGCTGTTTGTATCAGTGTTATTGGACAGATTGGCGATTTGTATGAATCTTTATTAAAGCGGTCCTGCGGGGTTAAAGACAGTGGAACTATCATTCCCGGACATGGTGGTTTGCTGGATCGACTGGATAGCCTGTTGTTTGCCTTTCCCCTGGTTTATTATGTTGCCGTCTATTTTTATGGAGGCTAGCCTCATTTGAAAAAACTGGCATTACTTGGCTCCACCGGTTCTATTGGTACCAGTACTCTTGATATCGTCCGGGCATTTCCTGAGCAGTATCAGATTGTCTCACTTGCCGCTGGTCGGAACATTGAGTTACTGGTTGAGCAGATTGAAGAGTTTCTCCCACGTCATGTTGCCGTATTGCGCGACGAGGATGCCGAAGCTCTGCGCTTGCGGGTTGCTCATCTTGATGTCGAGGTCCATTCCGGAATTACCGGAATGATAGAGTGTGCCACGGTCTCAGCCGATATGGTAGTTGCTGCTATTGTCGGTGCCGCTGGATTGGTACCAACTTTGGCGGCAATTAAGGCTGGCAGAAATATTGCCCTGGCGAATAAAGAGACCCTTGTTATGGCTGGGTCTTTAATTATGGCAGAGGTGGCCGCTCGCAAGGTTCAGCTCATTCCTGTCGACAGTGAGCATTCTGCTATTTTCCAATCATTGCAGGGGCATCGTCCTGAAGATATTAAGCGCTTGATCCTGACGGCCTCCGGGGGGCCGTTTCGAGACTGGGATATTTCTCGCTTTCCCAGCATAACGCCCGCTGATGCTCTTGCTCATCCCAACTGGAATATGGGGCGGAAAATTAGTATTGATTCTGCAACGATGATGAATAAGGGGCTTGAGATCATCGAGGCGCGGTGGTTATTTTCTGTGCCTGCAGACAAAATAGCAGTTCATGTACATCCGGAAAGTATTGTTCATTCGCTGGTTGAGTATCAGGATGGTGCGCTGATTGCTCAGTTGGGGATTCCTGATATGAAAACTCCTATCGGTTACGCTCTGTCCTGGCCCGAGCGCTTGCCTTTGCGACAACCGCCGCTTGACCTGTGTCGGCAAGGAAGTTTAACCTTTTCACAACCGGATCTGAATATGTTTCCCTGTTTGAGGCTGGCCTATGAGGCCATTTCATCAGGAGGGACGCTGCCTGCGGTTATGAATGCTGCTAACGAGATTGCGGTCGATGCCTTTTTGAAGCGAAAAATCGGCTTTCTCGGTATCTCTGAATTAATCGAAAAGGTCATGGCGCGGCACAGCTCTGAGCCTGCGGCTACTCTTGACCGTGTCCTGCAAGCTGATTTGTGGGGACGTAACCAGGCCAAACGAATTCTTGGCGGAGGAAAATAATGACAACAGTTATTGCCGGCATACTTATGCTAGGTGTGTTGGTTTTTGTTCATGAACTTGGTCATTTTGTTGTTGCCAAAATGAGTGGTGTCAAAGTTCTCAAATTTTCTCTAGGTTTCGGGCCTAAATTAATATCCCGGCAGCGGGGCGAAACTGAATATCAGATTTGTATTATTCCTCTGGGAGGTTATGTGCAGATGCTGGGAGAGGGGAGTGGCGAAGATGGAGAAAACGCTGACCTGAACCCAGATGAAGAGCACCGCTCTTTTGCCAATAAGCCCGTTTCCAAGCGTTTGGCAATAGTCCTCGCCGGGCCGGTAATGAATTTAATTTTACCCCTGATGATCCTGCCTATTTCCTATATGGTTGGGGTCCAGTTGCCTGCTTATTTTGATGAACCAGCCTGTATTGGCTACGTTGTTCCTGGTTCTGCTGCAGAGCAGGCAGGGTTTATTGCTGGTGATTGCATAACTGGCGTTAATAACATCAGTGTCGATAGTTGGAGTAACACAAATAAAGTGTTTGTCGGCCAGGCGGGAGGTTCTTTGGCTTTTCAGGTCACCAGGCAGGGGGCCGTCAAGACCCTGGAGATTGGTGCTGAGAATGATAGCCTTGAAGGGATGCAGGCGTTAGGTCTATTGCCAAGGCAAGCCGCCCGGATCGGTGGTCTTGCAGCGGATATGCCTGCCGCAAAAGCCGGGCTTGAAAAATATGATCTGATTTTGTCTATTGCCGGAACCCCGGTCACTTCGTGGTATGACCTGAAGGGGATCATTCAAGAGTACGGGTCGCAACCAGTTTCTGTTGTCATCGAGCGAAGCGGGGAGCAGGTCAGCGTTGACGTTGTTCCTGAACAGCGCGAAGAGAATGGTGATTTTCTGCTTGGTATAGCTCCATTGCAGAGTTCCCAGTTAAAACGTTTTGCTTTTATTGACGCGGTTAAAGAGGGTGGGCATCGTACCTGGGAACTGATCGACCTGACCGTCGTCTTCGTTCAAAAGTTGTTTACCGGAAATGTTTCAACCAAAAATATAGGTGGGCCGATCACTGTTGTGCAAATTGCGGGACAAGCGGCACAAACTGATCTGGCTGCAATAATCTCTGTTTTAGCTTTTATTTCCATACAGCTGGGGATTCTGAATTTGCTACCAATTCCGATTCTGGATGGCGGTCATATTCTCTTTTACGCCATCGAACTGGTGATACGGCGCCCCCTTTCGGTGCGCGTTAGAGAAGTGGCTCAACAGGTCGGTATGGCCATGCTGCTGATGTTGATGGTTTTAGCTTTTTACAATGATATTGTACGTTTGTGGGGATAATTGGTATGCCTGAAAAAGCCAGGATTCTTGCTGTAGATACCGCTTCTTTTGCCGGTAGTGTGGCCTTGTCTGTCGGTGAGTTGCTTATCGCGGAATCATTGTTGAATGTGCGTAGTACTCACAGTGAAAAACTGCTTCAACAGATCGATATGCTTCTTGATCAGGCGGGCTGGACTTTGGCTGATATTGATCTGTTTGCGGTTGTTGTTGGTCCCGGCTCTTTCACCGGGCTGCGGATTGGTCTGGCTACAGTTAAGGGGCTGGCTCAGACTTTTGCAAAACCGGTTGCGAGTGTGACCGCTCTCGAAGTGAGTGCTCTTGGTCTTGTGACTGACACGTTTCCTGTGTGTGCGTTTCTTGATGCCCGGAAAAAGGAAGTCTATACTCAGCTTTTTTCGGTTGGTCCCCAAGGACCTGTCGCAACGAGTGAGCCCAGGGTTATTGCTCCTGGTCTTTTGTTAAAAGAATTTACTGGTCAGGTCGGCCTGGTTGGCGATGGTGTTCCCGTATACCATGACCTGATTCAGACGGAACTTGGTGAACGAGCCGTTATTCCGCCGGCTCCGAATCACCAGCGCCGTGCCGGTCAGGTTGCATGGCTGGCTTACCAGCGTTTATTATCCGGGGAGATAGGTGATGCTGGTAGCATTGTCCCGCTCTATATCAGACCTTCTGATGCTGAATTGAATTTACCTGCCAAGTCTGTCGTTAGTTGATCTTCGTTAAGCGGTTGACAAGTCGCGTCTGATTTGGTTAATTGGAAGCAGGTGATTCAGAAATAGCTTCTGATAAATCATGGTAACGTCCCTGGCCTGACAATGGTCTCTTTGCCGGGAGTCTCCACACCTGGCAAACGCCACGTCCGTTAGCGGATGGGGTACATATTTTAGGAAAGGTAATTTGTTAGAGATGATTTGAGATCAGGGACATTAACCCTATGCACATGCGCGGAGGTGCCAATGGACATTGAACAAAATCTTTTAGAAACCCTTATCGAAAACAACTCCCGTTTCCGCATGCTCTACGAAGAACACAGCCTCTTTGAAAAACAACTTTCCGAATACGACAAAAAAGTCTTTCTTACCCCCCAAGAAGAACTCGAAAAAAATAAAGTTAAAAAAATGAAGCTCGTTGGAAAAGACGAGATGAAGAGAATTATGCAGGCAGTGACTGTCTAGTTTTTCTACTCTTTTATTATATGTTGAAAGAAAAGGGCTTTAGCAAGATTGCTGAAGCCCTTTTCTTATCGGCGTTTTAAAAACGGATTATTTTAAATTTTCAGAATCAAAACTTAGGCAGGTTGAATCTAACTCTTGACAACTTTGTGTGAGTTGTCGAGACTGTCAAGCTTACAAATATTTAGCGGAACGACGTCGTTCGGCTGATGATAATTGAGACATACACTAGTGATTTCAATGTAGATATCGTTTATTTGAAGGACGATTCCTAGTGGAAATTGCTATGAGGAGGATCACATGGAATTGACCGGATCGCAAATATTACTTGAATGTTTGAAACTTGAAGGGGTAGATACCGTTTTTGGCTATCCCGGTGGTGCCGTCATTAATATTTATGATGATCTTTACGATTCTTCGATAAATCATATTCTTACCCGACACGAACAGGCTGCGGTTCACGCTGCTGATGGCTACTCGCGCAGTACTGGGAAGGTGGGTGTTGCCATCGCCACCAGTGGGCCAGGTGCCACCAATACCATTACCGGAATTGCTACCGCTTACATGGATTCAATTCCGATGGTTGTTATCACTGGGCAGGTTCCCACTCCGTTGATCGGAAATGACGCTTTTCAGGAAGCGGATATCTGTGGCATGACCAGGACTTGTACCAAGCATAACTTTCTGATTAAAGATATCCGTGATCTCGCCCGGACTGTTAAAGAGGCTTTTTATATTGCCAGAACTGGGCGTCCCGGACCGGTCCTGATCGATCTGCCCAAAGATATCCAGATCACCAAGAATAAATTTTCGTATCCCGACCGTGTTAGTTTGAGAGGCTACAAACCAACCTATAGCGGTAATTTCCGTCAGATTGAAAAAGCTGCGAAGATGATTCTGGCGGCACGGAAACCGTTATTGTATATCGGTGGCGGGATTAACCTTTCCGCTGCAAACGATGAACTGCTTAAGCTCGCTGAACAGACTCAGATTCCGGTCACCACTACCCTGATGGCCATGTCCGGTTTTCCGCAACGCCATCCCTTGGCTCTGGGTATGCTTGGTATGCACGGGACCTTTTATGCAAACATGTCGGTTGCTGAATGTGATTTATTGATAGCAGTCGGCTCCCGGTTTGATGATCGCGTCACTGGACGGATCGATTGTTTTGCCGAAAAAGCAAAAATTATTCATGTTGATATTGACCCGACTTCGATCCATAAAAATGTTGCTGTTGACCTGCCGATCGTTGGTGATTTGAAAGATGTCCTTAGTAAATTAACCGGGCATCTCAATCAGAAGCCTGAACTTCTTGAGGATATGGTTGAGGCCTGCGCTCCCTGGCGCGAGACCATCACTGGCTGGAAAGTTGCTCACCCTATGGGTTATCAACAGTCTGAAGATGAGATCAAACCACAATTTGTTATCGAAAAAATTCGCGAGCTGACAGCAGATGATGCCATCATTACCACTGAAGTCGGCCAGCATCAGATGTGGACCGCACAGTTCTACAGTTTCACTAAGCCAAGGACCTTCCTGACGTCAGGAGGCTTGGGGACCATGGGGTTTGGCTTGCCGGCCGCATTGGGTGCTCAGGTTGCTTGCCCAGACCGGCAGGTGATCGATATCTCAGGGGATGGTTCCTTTCAGATGAATTCTCAGGAACTGGCAACCCTGGTGCAGTATAAATTACCGGTCAAAATTGCCATTCTGAATAATAATTATCTTGGTATGGTCAGACAGTGGCAGCAGATGTTTTTTAATCAGCGCTACAGCCAGACCCCTATGGAGGTTCCTATCGATTTTGTCAAGCTCGCAGAAGCTTATGGCGCTACCGGTCTGCAGGCTACCAAGGTGGAAGAGGTCGAAGCTGTTATTAAAAAGGCTCTTGAAATTCCGGGCCCCGTTTTGATGAATTTCAAGGTGTGTCGAGATGAAAATGTTTTGCCGATGGTTCCTGCCGGTAAAGCGATTCATGAGATGGTTCTGGCATCATAAATATTGTTCTTAGATATCTCGCTTTAATTGAAGTGGAAGGGTTGAGATGAAACATACAATTTCTGTACTGGTTGAAAATGAATTTGGTGTGCTGTCACGTATTTCTAGCCTGTTTTCCGGACGCGGGTTCAATATTGAGAGTCTCTCTGTTGCCCCGACTCTTGATCCTGAAATATCACGTATGACTCTGGTCACCCATGGTGACGACCGTATTATTGAACAGATCACCAAGCAGCTGAACAAACTGATTTCCACCATCAAGGTTGTTGACTTTACCGGGGGGGAGTTTATTGAGCGGGAGCTGGCTTTGATTAAGGTGGCGACTGAAGCAGATACCCGAGCAGAAGCATTGCGGATTGTTGATATCTTTCGGGCGAAAGTTATCGATGTTACCCCTAAGTCTTATACGATTGAAATGACCGGTAGCCCGAAGAAGGTTGATGGTATACTGGAGCTGTTGCGGCCGATGGGTATCAAAGAGGTCGTTCGTTCGGGGCCAGTAGTTATTGGTCGTGGTGCCAAAGGTGTTGCAGGCTAATAAGGCCAACTCAAGTGGAGATAATAATATGAAGAATCAAAATCAGCCGATCGCTAAAGAAGGTTATCCTTTTATTGCGTTATTTGGATTTGTGACCCTGGTCTTTGCACTACTCGACTGGTCATTTTTGACTGTCATCCTTTTGCTGCTGACTCTTTTCAGTGTTTACTTTTTTCGTAATCCTGAACGGACAACTCCTGCGGGGGACAAATTAGTTGTCGCGCCTGCAGACGGCAAGGTTATTTTTGTCGGTGATGTGGAGGAGGAGCGTTTTTTCAATCAACGGGTCACCAAGGTCAGTATTTTTATGTCAGTCTTCAATGTGCATGTCAATCGTGTTCCATGTAACGGGAAAGTTGTTGATATGTACTATCAGAAAGGTGACTTCATAAACGCTTCTTACGATAAGGCGAGTGAGCGTAATGAACAGTCTGGGATCCTGCTTGAGACCGAAGGGGAAGGAGGCGCACGCATCCTGTTTGTTCAGATTGCCGGACTTATCGCCCGGCGAATCGTGACCTATCCGGTGATTGGCGATGTCCTGCGCTGTGGTGCTCGTTACGGACTGATCCGCTTTGGATCCCGGGTTGATATTTATTTCCCCAAGCACAGTGATGTTACGATCACACTGGGTGAGCGGACTGTAGCTGGCGAAACTATTTTAGGAACATTACCGTGAGCGAAGACGAATCTTTACACAACGAAAAGCGTGAAAATGTCCGTAAGGGCGTGTATCTGTTGCCTAACCTGATCACGGCTGCAGGGATTTTTGCAGGGTTCTATGTCATTATTGCGTCAACCAGCGGAGAGTATCAGAAGGCCGCTTGGTTCATCATGCTGGCAGCCGTTTTTGATGGTCTTGACGGGAAGGTGGCAAGGCTGACCGGAACGGCCAGTAAATTTGGTGTTGAACTTGACTCGCTGGCAGACGTTATCTCCTTTGGTGTTGCTCCAGGGGTTCTTCTTTATGAGTGGGCTTTGCGCCCGTTTGGTAAGCTGGGCTGGCTGGCTGCGTTTCTCTACGTCATTTGTGGGGCCTTGCGCCTGGCTCGCTTTAATGTTCAGGTTGCAACCGTTGAGTCGCGCCGCTTTATTGGTATGCCGATACCGGCTGCGGCCTGTATTGTCGCGACTTGCGTTCTGCTCTTTTATGAACTCGGCGGCACCGGTACAATCAAGATGGTATCAATGGTCTTTCTGGTGTTTTTGCTGGCGTTTCTGATGGTCAGTAACGTTAAATACCTGTCTTTGAAAGATCCAGAATTGTTTAAGCGCCAACCTTTTATTATGTTGGTCCTGGCTATCATTTTACTGATTGTGATTGTTGCCAAACCTGAAGTGATGTTGTTCCTGATTGGTATGGCTTATCTGGTTTCAGGTCCGGTGGGGTATTTTTTTGGAAGAAGGAAACTGGCTTTAAAAAAAGGGACAGATTCTTTGCAGGAGTAATCATTCTGTCGGGCTCCGTTAACGGAAATGATTGCAAAACTTTAAAATAACTTGACTTGCATGACCGTTTCGGTTTCAATCAACTTTCAACTAAAAGCGTTGAAGAGGAGTAGTAGGTTATCTCATCCGTTTTAGAGAGCCGGTGGTCGCTGCAAACTGGTACGGAGGATACTGAACTCGCCTCGGAGCTGTCATGGTGAAGCCTGTAGGTTAGCCATGATCGTGAGTCTGCGTAAAAGGACAATGAAGGCTCCAGGGTTTTATGCTGGAGCGAACCAGGGTGGTACCGCGAAGCTCAAAGCTCTCGCCCCTGTATTTATCATTAAATACAGGAGCGAGAGCTTTTTTTGTTTAAGCTGATGAAAGGGGGTGGTTCTATCGTGGAATCTGACCTAAGTGACCTGCTGACGCAATACCCGTTGACCCAGAAAATTGTTAAGAACTGCCCCGGATTACGATAACTGGGGCTGAGCCAAAGGAGCCTTTTATGAGCCAGGATAAAGTTATTGTTTTTGATACAACCTTGCGTGACGGTGAGCAATCACCTGGTGCGAGTATGAATATTGAAGAGAAACTGCGTATTGCAAGCCAGCTTGAGCGTCTTAATGTTGATGTTATGGAGGCTGGGTTTCCCATCGCTTCTGAGGGGGATTTTGAGGCGGTCAGGCGTATTGCCCAAGAAATAAAAGGTTGCCAGATCGCGGGTTTGTCCCGTGCCAATAACATGGATATCGATCGTGCCTGGGAAGCCTTGAAGTATGCTGGTGAGCGCGCCCGGATCCACACTTTTATCGCGACCAGCGATATTCATATGAAATACAAACTCAAAATGAGTGAACAGCAGGTTCTTGATGCGGCTGTCACCGCCGTAACCAGGGCTGCTGGCTATACGCCAAATGTTGAGTTTTCTCCAGAGGATGCAACCCGTACCAGGTTACCGTTTTTGGCTCAGGTTGTAGAGGCGGTTATTGCTGCAGGTGCAACAACCGTTAATATCCCAGATACTGTTGGCTATACGATACCCTCAGAGTACGCGACTATTATCTCTTATCTGAAAGAGCATGTTCGCAATATTGATAAGGCTATTATCTCAGTGCATTGTCATAATGACTTAGGTTTGGCTGTGGCTAACTCCCTTGCTGCTGTTCAGGCTGGTGCACGTCAGGTTGAATGTACTATTAATGGTATTGGTGAGCGAGCTGGAAATTGCTCTTTGGAAGAGATTGTCATGGCCCTGAAAACACGGCATGACATTTTACCATTTGCAACTGATATCCAGACTGAGCATATCACTCCGGCCAGTAAGCTGCTTTCTACCATAACCGGATTGCTTATCCAGCCCAATAAGGCGATTGTCGGTGCTAATGCTTTTGCTCACGAGGCTGGGATTCATCAGCATGGTGTTTTGATGGATAAGTCCACCTATGAAATTATGACCCCTGAGTCTGTCGGTCTGAATCAGAATAAGCTGGTTTTAGGGAAACATTCCGGTCGCCATGCGTTTATCGACCGTTTATCCCAGCTTGGTTACGATTTGACTCGCGAAGAGAGTGAGAAGGCTTTTGTACGCTTTAAAGCTCTGGCTGATATGAAAAAGGCAATCTTCGATGAAGATCTGGATGCCATTGTCGCTGATGAAATCTTACGCGTTCCGGAAGTCTATAAATTGCTGCAGATGAATGTCAGTTCCGGTTCTTTTGCCGCTCCTACAGCGACAGTTGAAATGGAAATCGATGGCAAGGTTAAGAAAACAGCAGTTATGGGTGATGGCCCTGTTGATGCAACATTCAAGGCCATCAAAAAGTTAACCAAGAGTAAAGCGCCTTTGTTAACCTTCGCTGTTGGTGCGATTACTGGTGGTACCGACGCTCAAGGGGAGTGCACCGTACGTCTGCAGGCTGATGATGGACGCGAAGTTCTTGGTCAGGGAGCTCATCCAGACATTGTTGTTGCCAGCGCTAAGGCATATATCAACGCGTTGAATAAAATTATCAACAAACCAGTTAAAGCTCATCCTCAGATTTGAGGATGAGCTTTAGAAAATATATACAGGAGATTTCATGGGCAGGACATTAGCTGAAAAGATTTTTGACAGTCATTTGCGTGACGAACCTTTTGCTGGCACCAAAGTTCTCGATCTTGATCGGGTTTTGTGCCACGAGATTACGACTCCCGTCGCTATTGCGGACCTGGTCTGGCGTGAAAAGGACCGGGTTTTCGATAAGGATAAGATCAAAGTTGTTATTGATCACGTCACTCCGGCAAAAGATTCTAAAACTGCAACCCAGGCTAAGATTTTAAGGGATTGGGCTCGCCGCCATGAAATCCCTGACTTCTTTGATGTCGGCCGTAATGGTGTTTGCCACGCGATTTTCCCTGAAAAAGGGTACATCCGTCCTGGTTTTACCGTCATCATGGGTGATAGCCATACCTGTACTCACGGTGCCTTTGGTGCTTTTGCTGCTGGCGTTGGGACGACTGACCTCGAGGTAGGAATCCTTAAAGGCGTGTGTGCCTTTCGTGAGCCAGCTTCGATCAAGGTGAATTTGACTGGGAAGCTTGCTGCAGGGGTTTATTCCAAGGATGTTATTCTGCATGTCATCGCTCAACTTGGGGTTAATGGAGCGACTGACCATGTCATCGAATTCAGAGGTCCGGTTGTTGATGATATGAGTATGGAAGCACGCATGACCCTCTGTAATATGGCTATTGAGGCCGGAGGGACTTCCGGTATCTGCATGCCCGATATGGTGACCGTTGATTACCTTTGGGATTTTATCAAGGATGACTACGCTGATAGGGCTGCTGCTTTGGCAGACTACCAAAAGTGGGTGTCTGACGATGATGCTGTTTATGCTAAGGTACTTGATATTGACGTTACCAGCCTTGAGCCTCAGGCCACTTATGATTACAAACCTGACTGTGTAAAGGCGGTTAAAGAGCTTGCCGGAACCAAGGTCGACCAGATCTATATCGGAACCTGTACTAATGGGCGTATTGAAGATCTGCGGCAGGCCGCTGAGATTCTAAAGGGGCGTAAAATAGCTGATTCCGTTCGTGCTATAGTCTCACCGGCTACGCCCAAAATCTTCAATGATGCGTTAGCTGAAGGGCTGATTCAGATCTTTATGGATGCCGGTTTCTGTGTTACCAACCCAACCTGTGGGGCATGCCTTGGCATGAGTAATGGTGTGCTTGCCGAAGGTGAGGTTTGTGGCTCAACCAGTAACCGCAATTTTAACGGGCGGATGGGTAAAGGCGGCATGGTTCACTTGATGAGCCCGGCTACTGCTGCGGCAAGTGCCATCACCGGTGTTATCACCGATGCCAGAACCCTCGCTTAGTTAAGGAGTTTAATCATGCAGAAAAAATTTGGTGGAACGGCCATCGTCCTTGATCGTTCCGATATCAATACCGATGAAATTATTCCGGCAAAGTACCTGACTGAAGTGACTAAAGAGGCTTTGCGTCCTTATATCCTTGAAGATCTGAAACTTGATGGTTTTGATCCTAAAGGAGATACGCTTAAGGACGCTACTGTGGTTATTTCCCGCGAGAACTTTGGCTGTGGCTCGTCTCGTGAGCATGCTCCCTGGGTATTTGAAGTCAATGACGTTCATACCATTATTGCCGAAAGCTACGCCCGTATCTTCCGGCAGAATATGTTCAATTGCGGTATGCTTGCCATTGAGCTGCCAAAGGCAGATATTGATGCCCTGATCGCTTTACAGCAGCAGGGGGATGTCGTGGTTTCCGTTGACCTTGACGGCGAAAAAGTCATTGCTGCTGGTGCCGAAAATCTGGAATTTTCTTTTAAGATTTCCGCTTTTGACAAGGCTTTAGTCAAGGCTGGTGGCTGGGTTGAGTTTGCCGATGCCAGATACTGAAAATCACCGGTATCGAATCCGGTGATTTTCAGGTAGCTGAAGCGCTGCTTGAATATAAAGCGAACCTGCGTAACAGTCGGTTCGCTTTATTTGTTTTTGCTGATTTCCGCTAGCAGGTTGTCAAGTGGGCGGTAGCCGGGAACGATCTGTCCGTTTGGCATAATCAGGGTTGGCGTACCACGAATTCCTAACTGTTGAGCCAGTTGAACGTTCTTTTCAGGTGCGTCTGTCGCACAGGTTGGCTCGGGAAGGGATTTGCCGGAAAAGGCAAGCTCCAACTGCTCCATGGATTGATTGCAGACGATCGTCCTGGAAATTTCTTTTGAGCTTTGTTTGAACGGTGCAATTTTAATCTTGAAGGTCAGGGTCGGATCTTTTTCAACGGCTTCGTGAAGCACCTGGTGAAGCTTACTGCAGTAAGGGCAGTGGGGGTCAGTAAATACGATGATCGGGTTTTTGTTGTCTGGCGCACCAAGGGTCAGGGCGTCGTCCAGGGGGATTGCTGAGATGTCAACGGGATTGAGTTCTTTAAATGCTTCTTCGGTCAAATTGACGCGGTCTTTGATGCGAATGATGTTGCCGCTAAACAGGTGGGTACCGCTGGCGTCAATATAGAGTGGGTAGGTTTTGCCCTGCATCTTCATGTTGACCTGTAAGATTCCTGGAATATCTGAGGGAGAAACAGACTCAACCTCTCCCTGAATGCCACTGAGAATTTTTGTGACATTCTCTTTGCTCAGGGGGGGCTGTGAATCTGTTGCCGCAGTGGCGCCAGAGCCTATCAATAAGGTTAGGATGACTAAAAGTAATGGCATGTGCCGCATGTTTGACTCCTTAATGTTGAAAATAATAAGCAAGTCAAAACCTTAGCACAATTGAGGTCGCATTGTCAGTACCCGGGTAGCGAAAAATGGTTTGACAAAAAAAGGGCCCCTTTCTATAGTTTTAGCCATTTTTCAAAAAACAAGTGCGTTTTAAAGAGTCTCCCTCTTAAGTATTCAAAGGGGAGGGCTTCTTGGTTTTAGATAGTTAAACACAATATAAATATCCAGATGGGAGAGTCACGCAGAATGGCAAATAACTATAAAATTGCAGTTTTACCCGGCGATGGAATCGGTCCTGAAGTCATGGCGGAAGCCTTGAAGGTTCTCGATGCTATTGAAGCTAAGTTTGGCGTCAAATTCGAAAGAACTTTCGGAAATGTTGGTGGTGCTGGTATTGATAACGAAGGCAAGGCTCTGCCAGATACCACGGTCGAAATCTGTAAGAATTCTGACGCGATTCTTTTTGGAAGTGTTGGTGGTCCCAAATGGGAAAGTCTGCCTCCTAAGGAGCAGCCTGAGCGTGGTGCGCTCTTACCATTGCGTAAGATTTTTGGTCTCTTCTGTAACTTCCGTCCAGCCATCGTTTTTCCGGCCTTAACCAGCGCTTCAAGTCTCAAACATGAAGTTGTTGAAGGTGGTTTTGACCTTCTGGTAGTGCGTGAATTAACCGGCGATATCTACTTTGCCGAACCTAAAGGGATCGAAGGTGAGGGGGCTGACCGGACCGGTTTTGATACTATGAAGTATTCTGAAGCAGAAGTTGAGCGCATAGCTCACATTGCGTTTCAGGCTGCGCGAAAAAGAAATAAAAAGGTTTGTTCTATCGATAAAGCCAATGTTTTATCGACTTCAATTCTCTGGCGCGAAGTTGTCGTACGGGTTGCTAAGGAGTATGAAGACGTCGAGCTGACCCATATGTATGTTGATAACGCCGCAATGCAACTGGTGCGTTGGCCTAAGCAGTTTGATGTGTTGTTATGTGGTAATATGTTTGGTGATATTATTTCTGACGAAGCTGCAATGCTGACCGGCTCTTTGGGAATGTTGCCATCTGCCTCTCTGGCTGAAGGCAGCTTTGGTATGTATGAGCCTTCCGGTGGTAGCGCTCCTGATATTGCCGGTCAGGGTATTGCTAATCCCATCGCCCAGATTATGTCAATGGCGATGATGCTGCGTTATTCCTTCAATATGGATGCTGCTGCTGATGCTATTAATGCCGCGGTTGAAAAAGTTCTTAACGAAGGTTTCCGTACCATCGATATCTTCCAGGGGGCCGAAGGGGAAAAGAAAGTCAATACCAGTGAAATGGGTGATGCAATTATTGCTAACCTGGGTTAATTTCTGTCCTTACAATAAATTTTGTCTCAGCAAGAAGGGAGCTGCTTGGCTCCCTTCTTTGATAACAGCTTATGTCTAAGACTCAGGTTCTATATCAGCCAGGAAATACCTGCCTGCATCGAATGGACCCGCGCATCAAGTTAGTTCTTGGCGGGGCATTAGTTGTCTGCTTGTTTTCAAGCGTTTCAACCCTGCGCTTAGGTGTCATTGCCGGGGTCTGGTGTCTGTGCGCTCTGCTTGCCAGGCAGTCGCCAATCCATCTGTGGCGAGTTTTGCGGCTGTTGAAGTGGTTGCTGTTGTTTTCTCTTCTCCTGCACCTGTTTTTTACTCCTGGGCAAACTTTGTTCGGAGTCCGTTGGCTGAGTAGGGATGGCCTGATAAATGGTTTGTGTATTGACGCCCAGATTATCCTGGCGGTTATGTTCTCTTTGTTGATCTCATCAACGACCACCTCTGAAGGTCTCAGCTCTGCTCTTGTCAGTGTCTTGGCTCCGCTGAGATTAGTCAAGGTTCCGGTTCAGGAAATCGGTGCCATGTTCAGTATGGTCCTTCACTTTTTTCCGTTATTGAAGACTGAGCTTCTAACGTTAGCGCCGCATAAGACTCATACGGGTCAGCCACTGCTGGTACGTTTAAAGAGGTGGTCAGAGCAGCTTGAATTGGTCTTGTTGAATCTCCTTGATCATGGCGACGATCTTGCCAGGGATATTGTCGATAATGGAGCCACTTTCCGGGTCGACGCAAAACCTCTTAGTCGCCAGAGTCTCATCCTTCTACTTTGTGGTGTTATGCTTGTTGCCTTGATTTGGCTGGTTTGACTATGGTGCGAGTAGTTTTAAC
Source organism: Geopsychrobacteraceae bacterium (assembly GCA_963664385.1). Lineage (GTDB taxonomy): Bacteria > Desulfobacterota > Desulfuromonadia > Desulfuromonadales > Geopsychrobacteraceae > Seleniibacterium. The sequence goes on along the minus strand of OY761157.1, from coordinate 4,990,904 downwards.
TGTTGCTTATGATGGCAGTGCTTACGTAGGTTGGCAATGCCAGCCGAATGGTATCTCCATCCAGCAGCGTCTTGAAGAAGCTATTGAAGATTTAACCGGATCTTTTCACCGTTTGCATTCTTCCGGTCGTACTGATGCGGGCGTTCATGCCCGCGCAATGATCTGCCATTGTGATACCGGTAGTCCTCTCCCTTTGAAAGCCTGGCGAGAAGGCCTGAACAGTCGGCTTCCGGTTGATATTGCAGTTCAGGACGCAAGGCTGGAGAGTTTCGATTTTCATGCGCGTTTTTCTGCTAAGGAGAAACTGTATCGTTATCAAATCTTATCTGCACTGGTTCGCTCACCATTAGAGCGTGGGCAGTGCTGGCATGTTAAAAAAGCCCTCGATGTCGATCTTATGCGTGTTGCCGCTTTAGCGTTTGTTGGTGAGCATGACTTTTCGTCTTTCCGAACGACCGGGTGTGCCGCCAAAACCACGGTCAGGAATATTTCTCAGGTTGATGTCCGAGTTGCAGGTCAGGTGATTCAGGTTGATGTCCGCGGGAATGGGTTTCTTAAAAATATGGTTCGGATGATGGTTGGAACCCTGGTTGATATCGGGCTTAACAAGCGTCCAGGTGCAGACATCGAGGCGCTGTTAAACCGATCAGGGACAGTGCGGCCGGCATTGACAGCCCCTGCTCATGGGTTATGCTTGATGAAGGTTTTTTATTAAATATAGGAACGAGTTTCGGTTTTTTTTATCCAGAATAAATAATGGAAAATTTATTGATAAAATATCTTGACAGGTATGCCTTTGTCGGATAGATTTACCGCTTTGTGAGCCCCACAACCCTTTAGAGATAAATGTTTGGAGAGGAATGCGATGAGTACTCAAGTCGCTAAAGAGCATGAAGTTGTAAGAGACTGGTTTGTTGTTGACCTTGAGGATGTTGTCCTCGGTCGTGCAGCGACTGAAATCGCCCGTGTTTTGCGTGGCAAGCATAAGGCTATTTACACCCCAAGTGTTGACGCTGGTGATTTTGTTATCGTTGTCAATGCCGACAAAATCAAGCTGACCGGTAACAAGCTGGCTGATAAAAAGTACTATCGCCATACCGGATACCCTGGCGGGATTCGTGAGATTACCGCTGGTAAGCTGCTTGAGAAAAAGCCGGAAATGCTGGTTCAGGCTGCTGTTAAAGGTATGCTTCCCAAAAATAAACTGGGACGTAAGATGTTTCGTAAACTTAAGGTTTATGCCGGAGGCGAACATCCTCATGCCGCCCAGCAACCTAAAGAACTGAAGTTTTAATCAGGGAGATAGTTAGATGGCTGAGCAGAAGTTTTATGCAACTGGCAAAAGAAAAACCTCGATCGCTCGTGTCTGGCTGAAGCCAGGTACTGGTGAAATTGTTGTCAACAAGCGTCCTCTGGATGTCTTTTTTGGCCGTGAGACCTCTAAGATGGTTGTTCGTCAGCCTCTTGAGCTGACCAACAACGCTGGCAAGTTTGACATCTTTGTCAACGTTGCCGGTGGTGGTGCTTCCGGTCAAGCCGGTGCTATCAAGCACGGGATCACCAAGGCACTGCTTGAAGTTGATCCAGAGCTGCGTGCGGTTCTGAAAAAAGCGGGTTTCATTACTCGTGACAGTCGTGTTAAAGAACGTAAGAAATACGGTCGTGCAGCTGCTCGCCGGAGTTTCCAGTTCTCCAAACGTTAATTGTTTCGACAATTTCTGTTTGTACACAGCTTTATCAAAAGGGAAATCCGCAAGGGTTTCCCTTTTTTTATCTTTTGTTCCTGGTTCGCTAGAGTTGTTCATATGGTCGCGTGGCGTTACTGGATGAATGATACTACTTTTTACGTGTGCGGAGATTATTATGATTAATGTTTCAGTTGTCGGTGCTAGTGGATATACCGGAGTTGAGTTGCTGAGGTTCCTGGTTAATCATCCGCAGGTTAATATTGTCTGTGTAACCTCCCGGCAGCACGAGGGGGCGCCTATCAGTAAGGCTTTTCCTTCCCTGAGCGGGTTTTGTGACTTGCCTTGCGAGGCCCTTGATGTTCAGGCGATAGCTGCAAAATCGGATGTTGTTTTTACCGCCTTACCGCATAAATCGGCAATGGAAGTTATCCCTGGGTTTCTTGAAGCGGGCTGTAAGGTTGTCGATTTGTCTGCAGACTATCGTTTGCGCGACAAGGATGTCTATGAGCAATGGTATCAGGAGCATAGCAGTCCTGAATTGCTGGCTGAGGCTGTCTATGGTTTGCCTGAACGTTATCGTGCTGATATTGCTGGCGCTCGCCTGGTCGCTAACCCAGGGTGTTATCCGACCACCGTGGTGCTAGGTCTGTTTCCTTTACTGAGTAGGAAATTGATTAATCCTGAAACACTTATTATTGATAGTAAGTCGGGCACCAGTGGTGCTGGTCGTGGTGCAAAACAGGGGAGCTTATTCTGCGAAGTCAATGAAGGGTTTAAGGCTTATGGGGTTGCCAGCCATCGGCATACGCCTGAGATCGAACAAGAGTTAAGTAATATTTATGGTTCTGCTGTTACTGTTAATTTTACGCCGCATTTGCTCCCGCTCAATCGCGGCATGCTTTCAACCTGTTATGCTCAAGGTCTAGGGATCAATAGTACTGATGAGTTGATTCAGCTTTATAAAGAGCATTATGCCGCTGATCCTTGTCTGCGGATTATGCCTGGTGGTGAATTACCCAATATTGCCTACGTGCAGGGAACCAACCTGTGCGATATCGGACTTGTTTACGACCCACGGACCCAGCGCGTTATTGTTATCAGTGTGATTGATAACCTGGTTAAGGGTGCTTCCGGGCAAGCTATCCAGAATATGAATATAATGTGTGGATTTGATGAATTACTTGGTCTTGGAGTGTTACCGACTTTCCCTTGATCTTAAAATAGAGTAGTCTGCGCAGTTAAGGTTTGTTTTTGTTATTAATTCGCGGTGGTGAATATGTCTAGATCCAGGCAGAATCTGCATGGCTGTCAAATAGTTGAAGAGTTATCCAGTAATGACGGATTCGTTTCTTATCGGGTAACTAGTCCAGAATATGGTGCCTGTCGGTTGCTCCTGGCGCATCCTCATGCGCGCCTGGCGGTTAAGGGGGATGCGGCTTTTTTTGAGCGTGCTGATATGCTTGCTAAGCTTGAGCTGCCTGGTATGGCAAAAATTCTCGATGCGGGTTTTTATCAGGAGCGAGTGGCCTGCCTACTTCCCTTATGTGAGGGAGAGCCCTTGTATGAATATGCCGCAACGCCGACTACCGTTGGCAAGGTTCTCGGTCTTCTCCATACTATCGTTGAAAGCCTTGCCGTTGCCCACGCTCATGGTGTCTGTCATGGTAATCTCACACCACCGCTGATTTTGATTAACGAAGAAGCTCAGCCCCTTCTCTGCGATTTTGCTTTGTCGCAATTATTTGTTCTTGATTATAACAGTGGCGTTGATCCTCGTTACTGTAGCCCAGAGCAAGTTCGTGGGGAGGTTGCCACGCCGGCTTCTGATATCTACAATCTCGGCTGTATATTTTACAGACTTCTTTCTGGTAGCCCTCCTTATACCGGGAAAAATAATTTTTCCATTGCAACAAGACACCTTGAAGGGGATTTTCCGGTTCTTCCCGACCCTTTTCTTAAATGTTCCGATTTGCTGGCTGCAATGGTCAGGTTGATACCCTCGCAACGCAGCACAATCGAAGAGGTTTTAAGAGGATTCGCTCGTCTGCTAGGTGATGAAGAACTATGTGCGGTTCAGTGCTATGCCCCTGACTCCATCTCTGAGGCAGGATTTGTTGCCAAAGATTTGGTGGCGGATATATCACAAGAAATTGTCCCCTTGTCATCCATCTCATCAAAAGTGGAGGCTCTTCTGAGGGAGCAGCAATTCAGTCTGGCTGACCCGGAAGGAGAGGCTGCCGTTCCCGAGGTCGATAAAATTTCCTCTGATTCTTTTGATACTCCGGTTCCGGAAAAAGCACAGGCTGGCGGGGGGGAACTCAGACGTTACTTTATTTTATTGCTGTCTGGGATTATCATCGGGATGTCGATGTTTCTAGGCTATTCCTACTATCAGGACTCTTTAATTGTCAGTGACTCCCTGGTTGTTGAACCTGCTTATAAATCGACTCTTCTCGATGAATCTCTGAAAGCCTGGGAAGATAGGGATCTTGATGGTGCAGAGAAGGGGCTGAAGCAGCTGATTTCGAGTCATCCTGAAGATCCACGGGCCTATAATAATCTGGCCGCGGTATATGCCGCGCGGGGTGAGCTTGACAAGGCTCGAAAATTTCTGGACAAAGGGCTTGCGACAAATCCTGATTATGCGACTATCCACCAGAACTTAGCTGCTGTCTATACTGAAATGGCCCGCGAATCTTATGGTAAGGCTTTGCAGTTAGAGTCAACCGATAAGCGATTACCTATTCAGGTTTTTTCCAGTAAGGGATTATTGCTATTGCAGCGCCGTGATGATCAGGCTCTGGGGAAGACGGGGGGCGTTATTGCCGCAGTGCCTGCTGGCGATGATAACAAACCGGCGGTCGTTGATTCGCCGGCAGTTTCTCCGTCACCCGTAACTGAAACAAGCATACCTGCAGTTACAAAACCGCCAAATACCAGCGCTGCTGATAGCAGTGTTAAACCTGTTGTTCCTGAAAGCCAAGCTGGCGCGCCAGATTCAGCCATTACTGCTATGTTGCCGCCAGTTTCTGATTCTTATCAGGTTCAGGAATTTCTAGAAAATTGGGCTGCCTCATGGTCTGCTCATAATGTTGATCGTTATCTTTCTTTCTATGATGCTGCTTTCGAGCCCTCTGGCGGTATCGCCCGGAATGAGTGGGAAACTCAACGTCGCAGGCGCTTGCAAGCTCCTGGTGATATTGAAATTGGTCTGTCAGATTTTCAGATTCGGAAAGATGGGGATCTGTATATTGTTGAGGTCATGCAGTCTTACTCCAGTCAGCGTTATAGCGATGTGACCCGCAAGCAGTTTACTCTTGTGAACAATGGTGCCGAATTGAAAATAATTCGTGAAAATGCCTTGGAGATTATGCGTTGAATTTTAAACGCCTTGCTGTTGCTCTTGTTCTTATCTGTGCCATCGGGTTTAGTGCCGTAAAGGTTGGGGCATTGCTGCCTCAGGCCGCCGACCCACAGGCTTCACTTTCGCTCATGGCAGCTGATTTAGCCGAGGGGGAGAGTTTCTTTGTGGCTGACCCTGAAATTGAGCCCCTTAATTCGCGGTTAAGAAATAATCCTAACGATTATGAGGCACGGTTGCTGAAGGGGTTGTTATTATTTCAGAAAGGCGCTTTGGCCGCAGCTATTGATGAAATGACCCAGTTAACGGCCAGAGCTCCCAAGTTTCAATTAGCGCACCTTGTGCTTGGCGATTTGCTTATGGCCCGCTATGGTCGTTTTGAGCCATTGCAGGCAGAACTGGTTGTTGGCGGTGCAGACCAGTTGCAGATCGGACAATTACAAAAAGAAGCCAGGGCGCGGCTTAAAGGGTATTTGTCTTTGGTTGGAAATAGTGCTGTTCCAGAGATGCTCCTGACTTTAAGCAGTAACACCCGTTATGCCCTGGTGGTTGATAAAAGCAAAAATCGCCTTTATGTTTTTCATAACCCGGGAACCGGTTTGCCTCCGACTTTGGTTGATCATTTTTATATTGTGCTAGGTAAAGTTCCTGGTGATAAAACTCTGGAGGGGGATCTTAAGACCCCGAACGGGGTTTATTTTGTTACCAGCTATCTGGCTGATAAACAACTCCCCCCTTTATATGGGGCGGGCGCTTTCCCCGTCAATTATCCAAACGAACTGGATCAAAAGTTAAAAAAAACCGGACGTGGGATATGGCTGCACGGCACGGATAAAGCTCTTTACAGTCGTCCGCCCCTGGATAGTGAGGGGTGTGTTGTTTTAACGAATGATGAGTTTGGTGAAATTACCCAATATGTGGACGTTGGTCGAACCCCGGTTATTATCAGCGATGAGGTTGATTGGCTGTCCAGTCAGCAATGGCTGAGCCGCAATATTGAAATACAGGCCGCTCTTGAAACCTGGCGGCAACGTTGGGAGAACGCTGATTTTAATCATTATCTGCAATTTTATTCTGAAAACTTTTGGAGCGACAATTACGACTTTAACAGTTGGGGCTCCTACAAAAAGCAGGTGTTTGCCAGTAAAACCTTTCAAAAAATCGAGTTGTCGGATCTTTCTATCCTTGCCTATCCAAGGGCGTCCTCTCAGGCACCTGTTGTTGTGGCCAATTTTGTGCAGCATTACCAGTCCAATAATTACAATGGCACTATGCGCAAGCGCTTATATCTGATCAAAAATAATGAGGACTGGAAAATCCTTTATGAGGGACCTCAGTAAGGCGTGGAGCTGGAATTCAGCTGGTCTAGAAGGATCTTTAATTCCAGGTGATAATGCTCGCAGATCTCCTCAATGCTGGAGAAGAGCATAGCGCAGCAGATGCAGGTGTTAAGCTGGTTTTCATAGCGTCTGACGATCTGAAGAGTTTGGGGATGATGATCAAGAACGTCCAGTAATATGTCGTTTTTTTTAATCACTTTTAGTCCCTGCCAGCAATGCTTCACCGAATTGAACTTTAGCACGGTGAATGTACTCTTTTAAAGGTCTTTTGTTCGGTGGGAGCGCTGACATTAGCCCGAGTAAAATATTTGACATTGTAGGTCTTCTGTGATCTTCTAAGGCGCTGTTTGAGGGAGATGAGAAGGCTAAATGCGCTTAACCGATTTTGATTATGAATTGCCTGAAGAATTGATTGCTCAGGAGCCATCCGCACGTCGGGATGGTGCCCGGATGATGATTCTTGATCGTCAGGCACAACAGGTAGAAGAGACCGAGTTTTCTAAGATTACTGACCGCTTTCGACCTGGCGATGTGTTGGTTTGTAACGATACGAAGGTTATCCCTGCTCGCTTGTTGGGAACCAAGACAACCGGCGGAAAAGTTGAAATATTTCTGGTCCGGCGAGAGGTTGGCAGTGATGATGAGATCTGGTTGTGTCTGACCAAGAGTTCCAAAAGCATTCGTCCCGGCACTCTGGTTAATATCAGTCCGGAGCTGGATGCTGAAGTGTTGGAAGAGGCTGAGGCTCCTTATCGCAGGGTCCGGTTTACGACGACCGGCGATTTCCTTGACCAGGTTGAAAAAATAGGTCATCTGCCATTGCCGCCGTATATCAAGAGGGCGGATGACTCAGGTGATCGGCAACGTTATCAGACGGTTTTTGCCCGAGAAAAGGGTGCTGTTGCTGCACCTACGGCAGGCCTGCATTTTACTCAAGAGATCCTCGCTCAGTTACAGGCAGCTGGAGTTGTTATTGCTCCTGTCACCTTGCATGTCGGACTGGGAACATTTTTGCCGGTGAGGGTTGAAAACGTTCTTGACCACAAGATGCATTCTGAGCTTTATCACGTGCCGGAGACGACTGCTGCTGTTGTGAATCGCGCCCGCCAACAAGGTGACCGGGTTTTCGCTCTTGGTACAACCAGCGCCAGGGCTCTTGAAACCGCAGCTACGGCTGATGGCACGTTGCACAGCGGTTCTGGGGACAGCGATATTTTTATTTATCCGGGGTATCAGTTTAAAATTATTGATGGCCTGATAACCAATTTTCATCTGCCTAAATCGACATTATTAATGTTAGTATCGGCCTTTGCCGGTAAGGATTTCATTCTGTCTGCATATCGTCATGCTGTGGCTAAAAAGTATCGATTTTTCAGCTACGGTGATTGTATGCTTATTCTGTGATATACGGGTAAAACATTGTCCTGTTTCAGCTATACACTGCTTCATTCCGACCCGGCCAGCAAGGCTCGTCGAGGGGTTATTACCACCGCTCGCGGGAATATAGATACGCCAACTTTCATGCCGGTAGGGACGCTTGGAACGGTCAAGGGGGTCCTGCCTGAAGCGCTCAAAGAACTTGGCGCGCAGATCATTCTTGCTAATACCTATCACTTGTACTTACGTCCAGGACATGAACTGGTCAAGCAACTTGGTGGTTTGCACAAGTTTATGAACTGGGATCGTCCTATCTTAACCGACAGTGGTGGCTTTCAGGTTTTCAGTCTCGGCGAATTGCGCAAAATTAATGAAGAGGGTGCCTCTTTCCAGTCACACATTGATGGCAGCTACCACATGCTGACACCGGAATTGTCCATGGACATTCAGTTAGCATTGGGATCGGATATCGTCATGGTTTTTGATGAATGTATCCCTCATCCTGCTGATCGTCAATATGTGGTCGATTCAACCAATCGTTCCATGCGCTGGGCTAAACGCTGTCGAGATGTCATTCCCGCTGACTCTGCCGCAGCTCTATTCGGTATTGTTCAAGGTGGGATGGAACTTGATTTACGCGCCCAAAGTGCTGATCAGCTCAAGGAAATTGGCTTTGAAGGGTATGCCCTTGGTGGGCTTTCAGTCGGTGAAGAAACATCCCTGATGTATGACATCATGGAACATTCGCTCCCCTTGCTCCCCGCTGATAAGCCTCGCTATGTCATGGGGGTCGGGACGCCTGAAAATCTTATCGAAGGTGTCTCCAGGGGGTGTGATATGTTTGACTGCGTTATGCCGACTCGCAATGCCCGCAACGGGGTTCTGTTTACCAGCTTTGGTAAGATCAGCATCAAGCAGGCTCAGTATCGCAATGACAGTGCACCGATTGATCCTGAATGCGATTGTTATGTCTGTAAAAATTACAGTCGCGCCTATCTCAGACACTTATATACCAGTAATGAGATTCTTGCTTCAGTACTTAACACACAGCATAATCTGCACTATTATCAGCAATTGATGGCGTCTATAAGACGTTCATTAGAGCTAGGCAACTTTAAGCAGTTTAAAGAGGATTTTTATCGTAAACGGCAAAAATAGTTTGCGCCCAAAAACGATTCGTTCATTATATTTCTAACCTTAGGGAGGATTTCATGGCAACAGAAGCATTTGCAATGGCAGGAGCCGGTGCAGCACAAGGACAGGGTGGTTACGAAGGAATTATTATGCTGGTGGCAATGTTTGCCATTTTCTACTTTTTGCTCATCCGCCCTCAACAAAAACGTGCTAAACAGCATAAAGAATTGATCGGCAATGTAAAAGCAGGGGATAGCGTGGTTACTGCTGGTGGCATTCATGGCAAAATCAGTCATGTTGATGACCTGACCATCACTCTCGAAGTGGCCACTGGCGTTAAAATCAAGATGAATCGTTCTTCCATCAGCGAAGTCAAAAAATCCTGATTTTTGTTGTCCATTCTACCTGCCGATGTTTCTTGCGTATATAGGGAGATACAACACAGATGTCCAATAGTCTAAAATTCAGGGGCGTGATCGTTATCCTCTGCCTGCTGCTGTCAGTTTTCGCCATCGCCCCGACACTGATGCGCGGACAGTTGCCAGAGTGGTGGACCAATACTTTTGGTCCAATACAACTTGGTCTTGATCTCCAGGGGGGGATGCACCTGGTCCTTGGTGTTGATGTTGAAAAGGCAGTCGAGAGCCGCGTCGATACAATTATCGACCAGGCTGAAGCTCAATTGCGTGAAAAAGACATCATCTTTAAGCGGATTGAACGCCGCCAGGGTGATCGTGTCGTAGTGCTGGTTTATGATGAAGAAGAAGGCACCAAGGTTGATGCGCTTTTTGCAGATGATTATCCTGCTCTGGAAGCTGAAACCTTCAATGGTGCTGGTGGTTATATCGAGAAACATTATCGTTTGAGCGATAATGAGATCAGTAATATCGAAGACTATGCGGTCCGTCAGGCACTCGAAACCATGCGTAACCGGGTTGACCAGTTTGGTGTTAGTGAGCCGACTCTGCAACGCCAGAGCGACAACCGCATTCTCATTCAGTTGCCAGGGGTTGAAGATCCTGATCGGGCCATTGCCCTGCTTGGTAAGACAGCACGTCTTGAGTTTAAGCTGGTAGATGAAAATGCCAATATTCAGGATGCCGTTGCCGGTAAGCTGACTCCGGGTACCCAACTACTTTATGAGCGTAATGTCAACAAACAGACCGGTGGCGTATCTGAAACTCCTCTGGTTGTTCAAGATAAAACCGTACTGACGGGTGACCTTCTTGCTGATGCGAATGTTCGCATTGATACCCGCTTTAACGAACCTTACGTTGCTATTGACTTTAACGCGGTAGGGGCTAAGCGGTTCGATCAGATCACGGCTGCCAATGTTGGTAAGCGAATGGCTATTGTGCTGGATGATACCATCTATTCCGCACCGGTTATCCGTGAGCGTATCTCTGGTGGTAGTGCCCAGGTCTCCGGATCCTTTACTTCCCAGGAGGCTACCGATCTCGCCATTGTTCTGCGTGCCGGTTCTCTTCCTGCACCGGTTAAGATTCTTGAAAATCGTACAGTTGGGCCATCTTTGGGACAAGACTCCATTGACCGCGGTATCAAGTCCATCTGGGTTGGTGCCTTGCTGGTTGTTATCGCGATGATTATCTATTACCAGTTCTCAGGTGTTGTCGCGGTTATTGCCCTGGTTCTCAACATCCTGTTTATTGCTGCCATGCTATCCATGTTTGGCGCAACCCTCACCCTGCCTGGTCTTGCTGGTATCGTTCTTACCGTCGGTATGGCTGTCGATGCCAACGTTCTGATCTTTGAGCGTATTCGTGAAGAGATTCGTCTTGGCCGCGCTCCTAAGCTGGCTCTTGACTCAGGATACAGTAAAGCCTTTCTGACCATTATCGATGCGAACTTAACCACCCTGCTGGCGGCTCTGGTCTTGTTTCAGTTTGGTACTGGCCCGGTTCGTGGTTTTGCCGTGACCCTGTCTATCGGTATTATCGCATCTTTGTTTACGGCCATTTTCGTGTCCAGAGTTGTTTTTGACCTTTACCTGAAAGGCCGCGATATCAAGCGGCTGAGTATATAAGAGGAGGCTTAACGGCATGCAGCTGATCAAGCCGGATACTAATGTAGATTTTGTCAGTAAACGGAAACTTGCTTTTATTGTTTCCATTGTCCTGATTGTTGTTGGTTTAGCTTCCTTGCTGGTCAAGGGTGGTCCCGATTACGGCATCGATTTTGCCGGGGGGACTCTGGTTCAGGTTCAGTTCACCGATGGCACTGATGCCGCCAGTATTAAAAATGCTCTGAAAGACCTTGATATTGGTTCACCTATTGTACAGAGCTTTGGTGAAGAGCAGAATGAATTCCTGATTCGGGTCGAACAAACCTCAGCCGAGCTTCAGGGACTGAGTGTTCAAATTCAAAGTGCCTTGGAAAAAACTTACGAAAAAGGGAAAGTTTCCATTCGTCGCGTTGAAATGGTCGGCCCGCAGGTTGGCAAGGATTTGCGTAGTAAAGGCTTAAAAGCAATTCTCTACGCCATGCTAGGTATTCTGATTTATATTTCCTGGCGGTTTGAGTTCCGCTTTGCGGTAGGCGCCATTGTGGCCCTGGCTCACGATGTTCTGATTACTCTTGGAGCATTCAGTGTTTTTGGTAAAGAGATCGATTTGCCTATTATTGCCGCTTTTCTCGCCATTATTGGTTATTCCCTGAATGATACGATTATCGTCTATGACCGTATCCGGGAAAATCTCGGCAAACACAATAAGGAATCGTTTTCCTTTGTTGTTAATCGCAGTATCAATGAGACACTGTCGCGTACCCTGCTGACATCAGGGACCACTTTACTTGTTGTCCTGGCCCTGTTTGTCCTTGGTGGGGGAGTTATTCATAACTTTGCCTTTGCCATGCTGGTAGGTGTCGTGGTTGGTACCTATTCATCGATTTTTGTTGCCAGCCCGATTCTGATTCTGTGGCAGCAAAAAAAATTCAGTTTAAAAAAATAAGCGTATTGTTCTTTACCAAAAGAACAGTCAGCAGTTACAATCTTTAAAATTATCCATTGTTGCAGGCATCACAATTGCGGTGCCTGCAATTCTTTTTCGCGAAAAGGTTAGATAATGAAAAAAGAAACCGCTGTCCTGGCTGTTATCGTTTTGTTAATCGGCATTCTGATTGGAATTATCTATTCTAACTGGCGGAAAGATTCTGTGTCCTCTTCCGCAGGTAGTCAGAATCCGCCGCCTGCCGTTGTTAACTATCAGCAAAAAATCAGTATGCTTCAGGATATCGTGACCAAAGAACCTGACAACCGGAATGCCTGGGTTCAGCTTGGCCATAACTATTTCGATTCAGATCAGCCGATGAAGGCAATAGATGCTTATCAGAATGCATTGGATCTGGATGACAGGGATGCTGATATTCTGACCGATCAAGGGGTTATGTTTCGTCGTGTTGGCTGGTATGATAAGGCCATCGCGAATTTTTTAAAAGCCTCTGAAATAGCACCTTCTCATCAGCAAAGTCTTTATAATTTAGGTATTGTTTATCGTTATGATGTTAAAGATTTTACCAAAGCAGTTGCTGCTTGGGAAAAGTTGCTGGCCGTCAATCCGTCTGCCCCTGGTGCCGATCAGGTCCGCAAAGAAATCGATTTTTTAAGAAATCATCCTAACCCCTCAGGTCCGCAATAACAGGAGTACAACGCTTCTCATTCAGGATTCTTGTCGTGGGTAAGGCATTGCTTGCATGCTAGTTTCCTGACCTAGAGGATTGCTGCTCCTCTTTTATTGTTACCTATTGGGATTAACTGTAACTATTGGTAAAAATTCTATGGAGCCTGTCGCTAAACGGAACTGGCAGTTGCGCAGTCAGTTGCCGTCCTCCCCGGAGCAGAAGCTGTTAGCTGATGCTCTTAATGTGTCGGAAATTGTTGCGCGCCTGCTGTGGTTAAGAGGTATTCAGTCTGTAGATAGTGCCGGTCCTTTTCTCACCTCACGGCTTGCAGATCTTCCAGATCCCGGTTTACTTCCTGATATGAATCGCGCTTGTCAACGCCTTGCCCTGGCCTTAAAGACTCATGAAAAAATTGCTGTCCATGGTGATTATGATGTCGACGGAATAACTGGCTGTAGCCTTCTCGTTGAAATGTTGAGAGCTATGGGGGGGGAGGTTGTCTATCACATCCCTTTACGCCTGGTTGATGGCTATGGGTTATCGGAAGATGCTATTCGCGAAGCACATCAGCAGGGGTGCCAGGTTATTCTGTCTGTTGATTGCGGTGTTTCTGCTCATCATGAAGCTTCCCTGGCAAAGTCCCTCGGGCTCGATCTGATTGTTACGGATCATCACCAGCCTCCGGAAACTCTTCCGGAATGCTATGCCCTGATTAATCCCCACTTAGCAGGCAACCGTTTTCCATGGCCCGATCTGGCCGGGGTCGGGGTCGCATTTTTTTTGATTCTGGCTCTACGCAGGTTGTTACGTGAGACGGGTTATTTCATTGATGGGAAAGAGCCTGATGTGCGTTTCGTTCTCGATCTGGTCGCCTTGGGGACCATCGCAGATATTGTACCCCTCGGTGGTGTTAACCGGATTCTAGTGAAGCAAGGTCTGCAGCTATTGGACAACTCATCGCGTCCGGGAATTTCTGAATTAAAAAAAGTTTCTCAGGTCAAAGAAGTGACCAGTGGGGTGGTTGGTTTTCGTCTCGCACCGCGTCTTAATGCCGCCGGTCGCCTTGAAGACGCTGCTATGGGGGTTGAATTACTGCTGAATAAGGATATGAATGTTGCCGCTGAATTAGCTGAATTTCTGGATAATTGTAATCGCGAACGGCAGGCTGTAGAACAGCAGACTTTACAGGAAGCGACGGCGATGGTGGAAAATGATCTGAATGATGGTGATTACAGTATTGTTCTGGCCAAAGACAACTGGCATTCAGGTGTTATCGGCATTGTGGCCAGCCGTCTGGTTGAACGTTACCATCGCCCGGTTGTTATGATTGCCTTGGAAAATGGTGAAGGGAAGGGGTCTGCCCGGTCGATCAGTGGGTTCCACCTTTATGAAGGCTTAGGCCAGTGCCAGGATTTGCTCAATGGTTTTGGTGGCCATGCCATGGCTGCCGGATTGACCATTCGTGCCGATCAGGTTGAGTCGTTTCGCAAGCTGTTTGAAACTGTGGCCCGTGAGCGCCTAATCAAATCTCAGTTGCAACCAACCTTAAACCATGACGGAGAGATATTCTTGTCATCACTCAGTCTTTGCTTGCAGGAACAGATTGACCAGTTGAATCCTTATGGGATGGGGAATCCGCTTCCGACTTTTGTTGCTCGTGATTGCCATATCTACAATTGTCGGGTCGTTGGACAGAAGCATCTTAAGTTTGATGTTGAGCAGGGAGAAAGTTTTATTTCTGCGATCGCTTTTGGTATGGCAGAACGGATGGCTGAATGCTCCGGCCGGGTCGATATTTTATTTCGACCTGGAATCAACGAATGGCGTGGCGAGCGATCTCTGCAACTGCAGATTATTGATTTCCAGAAAGCCGGGAGGAAAACCGATGATTAAAGCGTCTTTGCCTTTACATCCTGTTTTGAGTCAATTAGGTTCTATGGATGTCGGGGCGGTCTCCTTTAATGAAGAGCTTTCCAGGCATAATACCTGGAAGATTGGCGGGCCTGCTGCGGTATTGGTTGAACCCGGTAGTGAGACCCAGGTTCAGCAGCTGGTTTTGTTCGCCAGGCAGCATCAGGTCCCACTGGTGGTCATCGGTCAGGGGAGCAACCTACTATTTGATGATCGCGGGGTTCACGGCATTGTTTTGAAGATCGGTGCCCGGATGGCCCAATTGGACATAGATGAAGGATCTATTGTGGCCGGGGGCGGTGCCTGGGTCCCACAATTAGCCAGGAAGTCGATGGCTGTTGGCCTGACCGGACTCGAGCACTGTATTGGCATTCCTGGTACCCTGGGTGGCTTGGTCATGATGAACGGTGGTAGTCAGCGCCATGGGATCGGTGAAAATGTTGTCAATGTGACCTGTGTCATGGCTGATGGAAGTATTCAGATTTTAAGTCAAAAGGAGTGTCATTTCGCTTATCGTCACAGTGCTTTGCAGGGCTTGGGATGTATTGTGACTGCTGCCGAGTTATTTTGTGCCAAAGGTGATGGCCAGGTTATACGGCGGAGCATGATTGAGGATTTGCAAAATCGCCGTCATAAATTTCCACGGAAAATGCCAAACTGTGGTTCTGTTTTTTTAAGTACGGCAGCAATGCATGCCAGTGTTGGCCCCCCGGGTAAGATTATCGAGGAGTGTGGCCTCAAAGGGACACGTTGTGGAGCTGCGGAGGTGTCACATCAACACGCTAACTTCATTGTTAATACGGGACAGGCTTCATCCGCAGATGTGTTGGAGCTGATTGCTCATATTCGTAAAACCGTGATGAGCAGGATTGGTTTTGAGTTGTGTTGTGAGGTTCGCTATGTCAGTCCCGAAGGGGACATCCGGCCTGCCCATTTAGCGATCTGAGAGCTCTTTGAGTTGATCATAAAAGACCCCGTCTTCAAGTTGAAGGCGGGGTCTTTTTTTCCTGCTTACGCCGGTGTCTCTTTTACTGTCTGGTCAGTGAGCGATAACGGATGCGATGTGGTTGGTCGGCATCGCGTCCCAGACGGCGTTTGCGGTCCTCTTCATATTCTGAATAATTCCCCTCAAACCAGACGACCTGAGAGTCCCCTTCAAAAGCTAGCATGTGTGTTGCAATGCGGTCCAGAAACCAACGATCGTGACTGATAACCACGGCACAGCCGCCAAAGTTCTCCAGGCCTTCCTCCAGCGCCCGCAAGGTATTGACATCAAGATCGTTAGTCGGCTCATCGAGCAACAGGACGTTGGACTCTTCGCGTAACATTTTGGCCAGATGAACGCGGTTGCGCTCTCCACCTGATAGTACGCCGACCTTTTTTTGCTGATCTGAACCGGAAAAATTAAAACGTGCGACATAGGCCCGTGAATTGACCGACTGGCCACCCATCATGAAATTATCGTTTCCACCACTGACTTCTTCCCAGATGGTTTTGTTTGGATCGAGCTCGCGCCCCTGGTCGACGTAGCCAAGCTGAACTGTTTCGCCAACCTTAAAAGTCCCACCGTCTGCTTGCTCCTGGCCAATGATCATTTTAAACAGGGTAGATTTACCGGCACCGTTAGGGCCAATAACGCCAACGATACCACCGGCCGGCAGATTAAAGCTGAGATTGTCCATGAGCAGGCGTTCGCCGAATCCTTTGCTGACATCTTTTGCTTCAACGACAATATTGCCAAGGCGTGGACCTGGCGGAATAAACAGTTCGAGAGTCTTCTCTTTTGCCAGACTTTCGTTACCGAGCAGTTTTTCATAGGAATTAATACGCGCCTGGGATTTGGCATGACGTCCTTTGGGTGACATGCGTATCCATTCAAGTTCGCGTTGCAGGGTCTGTTGGCGTTTACTTTCGGCTTTTTCTTCCTTGCGCAAACGTTCTTGCTTCTGCTCGAGCCAGCTTGAATAGTTGCCTTTCCAGGGAATCCCGTGACCGCGATCAAGTTCGAGAATCCAGCCTGCCACATTGTCAAGAAAGTAGCGGTCGTGGGTAACTGCGATAACGGTTCCCTGGTAGCGCTGCAGGTGTTGTTCCAGCCAGGCGACGGTTTCCGCGTCCAGGTGGTTGGTTGGTTCGTCGAGCAGCAGGATGTCCGGTTTTCTCAGCAGCAGCCGGCATAGGGCAACACGGCGCTTTTCACCGCCGGAAAGGTTCTTGATCGGGGTTTCCGGGGCCGGGCAGCGTAACGCTTCTTCTGCAAGTTCCAGGCGGGAATCAAGCTCCCAGGCATCGGCGGCATCCAGTTGGTCCTGGACTTCAGCCTGACGAGCCAGAAGCTTGTCCATGTCACAGTCGGGATCGGCAAAGGCGTTATTGATCTCCTCAAATTCAGCGAGCAGATCGACAATTTCCTGGACCCCTTCTTTAACAACTTCGCGTACCGTTTTGCTGTCATCCAGTTGTGGTTCCTGTTCAAGGTAGCCAACGCTGTACCCTTCAGACAGCACTGCTTCACCGTTAAACTCTTTATCAACACCGGCCATGATTTTTAGCAGGGTCGATTTACCTGAACCGTTAAGACCGAGTACGCCAATTTTGGCGCCGTAAAAGTAAGACAGGGAGATATCTTTGATAATGGCCTGCTTGTTGTACGTTTTACTGACCTTCATCATGGAATAGATGATTTTTTTTGTGTCTTCGCTCATGTCTGTCCTTTGCGTGTATGAGATGAACCCGTGAATCTATCAGGTTATTGGCTTTTTGCTCATGGATGTATAACATCGCAGGTCAGTTTCCTGCAACTGGTGAGATAGCCTCGCAGGTGGAAAAACTCCGAGTGAAAGCCTGCGTCAGAGGTTTTGGCCTGATATTGTTGCCTGTTTTCAGCTTCCTTGCGGCAATTCTTCATGGTCTACTTTGGACATGGCATTTAGAAAAGATCGGGTAAGTTGAGGATGCAGCGATTTGCCGATGCTCTCCTCCATTATTTGTTTGATACGACTGAAGTTCATAGGGTCCTTGTAACTGCGTCTGGTCCGTAGCGCATCGTAAATATCTGAAATAGTAGTCATATGACTGCAGATACTCAGGTTCCGGCTGCGGCGTGAATGAGGATAACCCGTTCCGTCAAAACCGATATGATGCTCATAGGCGTTGGTGACGGCTAAAAACGGAATCCCTGGACAGTTAATCAGGTATTCAGCTCCCAGGCGTGGATGTTGTTTGAGCAATTCCCATTCACGCTCATCTGGTCGGCCTGGTTTATTGAGGATTTCTGAAGGGATGAACATTTTCCCGACATCGTGAAGCATGGCTGCAATGCCGATATCTTTTAATGGTTGCCCGGTAATTCCCAGCAGTTTTGCCTGGGCCAGATTAAGCAGGCAGATATTGGTAGAATGGACATAAAGGTATTCATCCATGGAGCGTAACGGTGTTAAGGCCAGCATCACCTGACTGTGCGAGGAAAATGCCGTGATGAAATCGTCGACCATTTCAGATATTGCTGCGGCAGAAATTTTTTGCTGTTTACCGGCATTTGTAAAGGTGTCTATAAACTTGTCGCAGTGTTTATCTGTTAATTCACTAAAGTCGCATATTGTTTCAGGCGAAAGCGGGGTGTTGCCCTTAACCGTTAACCGGCCTGTCTGAATGTGAGGTGTCTGGACCCTGTTTGGTTCCGTTTTCTGTGAGTTAAGCTGTTCTGCAAGAGACAGCAGTTCGCTTCCGGTCAGTCCGGAACTCAGCTCGAGGTAGTGAATGTTTTTGGCTGTTAACAAGGCGATGAAACGTTCGCTGGTTAATGACTGCTCCTGGCGGATATCATTACCGACTAAGCGGTTGTCGACAAGCTTCAGGGTCAGCACTCGGTTTTCCGCCAGCAGGGTATTGAGTTCGCTCAGGGCTTTGTCGCAAAGGTATTGAATCTGGGGATGCTGAACTCCGTAAAGAGAAATATTTGTGACCATCGAGATGATGTGGCGGATAGCTGTTTGTACGCCTTCCTGGTCAACGTTATTAGTGTTCACTTTTTTTCTCCCGGTACAAGATCACCTGAATCTTCGCGATCTGCAGCTGTTGAACAATGGAATAAAGCTCTTGATCTGATTGTTTAAATTACCTGGTTAGGGAAATATTTCTAAGGTTCGTTTGATTGTGTTCTGAAAGGCTCTTTGTTTGCGGGGGCGAAACAAGCCTTTAACCTCCAGCAGGTTTATCATTAACGTTTTACTGCTTGGATGGCCAATGGCCAGGAGAGCTTTTAGGATACGTTCCTTCATCAGCAATTCCTCGTCGCTTTGTGGCATCGGTTGTAACATTCTGTGTAATTGTTGCAGAATTCTACTGTCACTGTTTTTCTCAGCCAGATCACACATTTCAGTAATTGTATGGGGATCTCCGGAGGCTAACTCATTGTGTATCAGGCGTTGGGCGATCCCCAGGTTTTTTTCAGCCAGAATCCGGATCGCCTCTTTGCGGATTTGAGGATACTCATGCTTGGTGTATTGAAGAATTATTTTAATCGGGACTGTTTGATTCTGTTGTCCCAAGACCAGCAACAGGTTTCGAATCAGGTACCACGGGCCACGTTCCAGATTCTCTAAAATAATCGGATGTGCCTTGCTGCCAAGTTCGATAAGAAATTCCATCCAGAGGTGTCTCCGGGATTCATCCTCTTCTGCGGTTAGGCGCTCAACGAGTTGCTCGGCATATGGTTCTCCCAGCAGGGAGATATATTGCTTGATTTCAGCTGTTTTATCTGTTGACCAGACTAAAATGCTGCTCAGAACCTCATCAATGAAAGTTCTTTGGGTTTGATGAGCCAGCACCTTTTCTTCAAGGAAGAGCACATGGGAAGAACCACTGTACAGGTAATTTGACCATTGAATGAAGATATTCTGCAACCCTTCGAAATCGCCGGTTTCGAGAAAAAAATCGGATAA
This sequence comes from Geopsychrobacteraceae bacterium, assembly GCA_963664385.1. GTDB lineage: Bacteria > Desulfobacterota > Desulfuromonadia > Desulfuromonadales > Geopsychrobacteraceae > Seleniibacterium. The sequence continues at coordinate 4,971,511 of OY761157.1, read as the reverse complement.
TTCAATGAGGTTGTTCTGAATGTTTTGCTCTGTTTGTGAATCAACTCGTTTGTCGAGCAATTCAAAAATAGTCTCGCAGCAATGTCTTTCAATATTGAAACGGTTGAAGTCTTGTCGATAGGATGTGGCTTCTGGACCGGGCATGTCACCGCTTACCTCACCCGTTAATATTTTCTGCAATGATTGTTGATACTGGAAAGGGACGTATTCTTCCAGATTTTCCTCGAAAAACAGGGCATCAAAATTATGTTTAGGTGGTTGCTGTGTGGCTGTATCTCTAACCGTTGTTCTTCTTTGGCCTGGTGCCTTTGAAAGTTCACTAAGTATTTCAAATAACCGTGAGGACAATTTTATGTTGTTTTGACCAACCCGCCTTAGGGTTTCAGCAATAGCTTCTTTGGACATATTGGAAATAATATCTGCTGCAGCTTCAGGTGTTTCCTCCAGGGCTTGAAATGAACTTTGCAGCAGCGTATCCAGAATCTTCTCAGGGAGGGTCTGGGTGAGCTTTAATGTCTTTTCATCATTGTTGCTCCCACCATGATAGCGGGCTTTGACGATTCTATCGAGCAGTAAACCGACCTGCTGAGGATTGGGGCCACTACCTGTAACTGGAGAGTCCATATATTCGGCAAGAAAATTATGAAGATCATGTTTATTGCCTGTTGTTTGAGTTGCCTGTCTAAGCAAAATGTCCCAGATATCCGCAGCTTCTGCATTGTTCTGGGGACTGAAGGTATGATCTTTTTGCAGACGGCTGTAGTCTACGAATTTGATGCTGAGGTGCTTAAAGTCGAACCCTTTAATCGCTTGAACTGGATTTTTTAGGTTGCCTTCTGTGCTTGTCGGTGGCCACAGGAACCTGTGAAGATTGAGTAATTCTGAACGGGGCAATTGTTTTTCAAAGGTGATTTCAACGATATCGTGCTGAAGTAGGAGTTGATGCAGGTCAGAGGCTGCTTTTTGTGTTGTAGGGATTTCCTGCCCTGCGGAGCATAAAGCTTTTTTGCTGCAGGATAAGCTCAGGGCCGGGTGGTTTTGATGGCAATAGCTGTCAAGGGTTGCCAGAACATCACTAATAATATTTTCAACTCTGGGATGCCCCTGAGGATAGAAGCTCAGGTGACGACCTGCAAGCATCAGGCTTTGAATAAATAAGAGCAAATGGTCTTGTATTTCTTGCGCAGGCAAATGCTTTACCCCCCCCCCTATACTTTTTAATAATTATTTTATCAATTATTGTTGCAAAACTAAACCATTGTTTATGATGATTCTGGTTATTTTTTCAAGAAAGATTTTAGTTTAAGTTCAATCAGCTGCAGGGCCTTCAAGTTGGCGCAGAATTGTCAAAAAGTTGTAGGTCAATTGCGGGTGCAGTTTGTTGCCAGCCAGGTTGTGCATGATTTGAGTGATCTGATTGAGGTCTAATGCCTCTTCATAGGACCGATGTGTTCTCATGGCATCATAGGTATCTGAAATAGCGGTCATGTAGGAGCAGAAGTGCTGGGTCCAGGAAGGTTGGACTTCTGGATACCCTGCCAGATCGTAGCGCATATGATGTTCATAGGCGGTGATGACCGCCAGCCTTGGGACATTGGGGACGCTTAGAAGGTATTCGGCCCCCAGACGTGGATGCTGCTTCATGGTATGCCATTCTTCCTCATCCAGTGCCGCTGTTTTGGTCAGGATGGTTGGTGATATAAACATTTTTCCGACATCATGAAGCATCGCTGCGATACCAATATCGTTGAGTAATTGCCCCTCGATACCGAGAGCTTTAGCCTGGGCCAGGTTAAGCAGGCAGATGTTCGTTGAGTGGGTGTAAGTATATTCGTCTATGGCGCGGAGGGGGGCCAGGGCAAGGAGGGCGTTCCCCTGCTTTTTAAATGACTGGATGAAACCGTTGACAATATCTGCGACCCCGGTGATATCCATTTGTTGATGGTTTTTAACCTGCTGGTAGATGCCATTGATTTGGTCTGCTTCAACAGCCGCTATGTCAGCCAGACCTAAGAGTCCCCCTTGCGCCGAATCCGATTGCCGATAGCGCACTTCTATCTGACCAAAATGGATATGTTCACTGTTGTATACAGTGGTCCTGTTATGCTGATTCTGGCTTAGCAGTTGAATCAGGTTCAGCAGTTCTTCCGTATAGATACCACTGTCTATTTTCAGGTAACTGATGTCTCTTTGTGAAAACAGGTTAATAAGTCGATCAGTTGTCAATGTTGGTGTCAATGGTTTGTTGTGGTAGATCAACTGACCATTGATAAGTCTTAGGGTAAGCGCCTCGCCATTTGCTGTCAGTTGTTCTAAAACCTGCATGGCCTGTTTGTTGAAACGTAATACCTGCCGGTGATTGATATCGTAGAGAGCAGCGTTAGCTGCTGCTGTCATCAGAAGCCTGATAAACTTATGGATATATGAATGATCAGCTGGCTTCATTGGGATTCCGTTTGTCATTACTGAAAGCCGCTTGCAGTTGAACTTTGTATTTACTGTTGTTCAGTTCAGAAACTAGTTTCTCTGCAACCGGCCCCTTAAAAAATGGTAAGGTCTTGATCATCTCCTGTTGTAAGGTTTTGATTCTCTGGGAGATAAAAAATCCTTTTTTGGTCAATAGCCGACGAAATATGATCAGTGTATCTGTGGAGCCTATCTGCCCAAGACTTTGAATTGCCGAAATTTGCTGATGGAGCTCTTCGTCTGATGTGGCCTGAGTTTGAATGATCGTGTGCAGAATGGCAATAATTCCCTGATCTTTGCTCAGTGTCGCAGCCTTGATGGCTGCGTCCTTGATCGCAGGGTCCGTGTTCTCCAATTCCCGTTCCAGGTGTCGGTTGCCGGTTGCCGGATTGGTGCGCAGCAGATTACGGATAGCTTCGATTCTGACCATGGGGTGTTCGTGAGAGCAGAACGGCAGGCTGGCTTTCAGTGTGAGCTGATTCGGGGTTTGTCCTAGAACTGAGAGCAGGTTGCGAATCAGGTACCAACGGTCATCTTTTAGCGATTTTATGAGTATTTGCTGAGCGTCGTGGCTGAGGGTTTGTAAAACTTTCAGCCACATCATTCTCTCTTTCTTCTTTGGGGCAAGTCCTAACCGTTCGATAATTGGTGCAACGTAGACTTCTCCGACACATTTTATATAGGCGATCAATTCAGCGCGTTTGCTCTCTTCCCAGATGTCAAAACCATCGAGAACCTCACTTATAAACGTTTTTTGGGAGTGTGCTGCGATGATTTTGTCCGCAAAAATATCGAGGTGGGCATTGCCGCTGTTGAGGTGTTGGCTCCAGCCCTGATAGATACTTTTCAGATCATTGAAGTGACCGGTGTCCAGGTAAAATTTAGTCAGTTCAAGGAGATGATTCTGGATCGCAGCCTCATATTCTTTTGTCTGAGAATTGTGCAGCAACCTTAGTACGATCGCTGAAAAGTGTTGCTCAATCGATTGCGCCTCAATCAGTTGGCGTAATTCGGCTTGAATATCATCGGGTATCAGGTTTGCAGGGATATTGTCGGTAAAGACATCCGCTAATGCTGATTGATATTGGTTGGGCAGGTACTGATCTTGCTGCTCTTCTCGAAACAGTTCATCAAGTCTCGCTTTAACGACATCTGGTGAGTATTTATTGGTTTGATTACTTTTCCCAGGTAGTTGTTGATCGTTCCGCGACAACATGTCGAGCAGGTTTACCAGGCGACTTGAGATCTGGGTTTCTTTATTGCTAAGGGTGGCCAGTGACGCATTGATATAATGAGGAGATAGTCCGGTGAGGATATTCTCTGCTGGTTGTGGTGTTTTGTTGAGTGAATGTACTATTCTGGTCAGGAAATGTTCTCGCGCTTCATTGTTGAGTTGTTGCAGTAATTGATTTAACCGGACTCCTGCGCGCTGCTGAAGTAGCGATGATTGATTTGCATATAAGCTGTTATCGATGAAGTCTGATAACTTTTGCTGAAAATCTATGCTTTGAACTGTTGCGTCTGTCTGTGCTTGATTGAGCATCTCGGCAAAACTATTAAGCTGTTGCCCCTCCCGATCATCAAACTCCAGTATTCCTTTGTTTAGGCCAAATAAAAAGTTTTCCCACAGATCAGTGGCGCTTGGATGAGATTCTGAATCTAATGCTTTAGCCTGAAAGACCTCGTAATCAACAGCAATAACCTGAATATGGAAAATTCTTTGTTCGCTCAAAAGAAGCGAAAATCCTCCGAATGTCTCAATCTCATCACGATCGCTGCGCAATAACTGAATAAAACGGATAATTTCTTCAGCGCCAAGGCCAGGAAGAAAACCTACGGTGGCGATACCGAGTCCGGAAAAATAATGGCAGAAGTCAGCAACTGCTGACTCCTGATCATCGAACTTTATCTCTTCATAATAAACTGCATTAGGCGCTATCCCAATCGAGAGCTGGGGCGAGGAAAGAAAAAATTCTTGTAAAGTTGCCAGGGTTTTGCCAATACTTTCACGAATTGCCGGATGCTCAGGAGGGTAGATAGACAGGTGCCGACGAGCAACATTTAGCTTTTGCAAAAAGGTTATTATAAGAGGCATCTCTGTGTCTGTTGCTGACTTTGTCATTGGGCGGTCCGGAATAAATTGTTGGTGTTAGACTAAAAGCCTAGTATAACAGGTATTCCGATAGTCCTGTAGTTACGATTTGTTGCCCGCTGACAAACTATTGCTTTCACCAGATAATGGTGCTAAATTTTGTGAACCTATGATAAAGAGAAATCCAGACTGCCGATGAGCGCGCGCGAACGATTTGACGTTGGTGATGCTGCTCTGGCCGTACAACTATTTGGCCAGCAGAATAAACATCTTAAGCTCATTGAGAAAAAATTGGGCATCCGCCTTGGTAGCCAGGGGACCAGTTTAACCCTGACCGGTGAACAATCCCAGATTGAAATCGGTAAACGGCTTTTCGAGGAGCTATGCGCGCTGTTGCGTGATGGGATGCCTTTATATCCTACCGATATCGATTACGCCATTCGCATTTTATCTGCCGATTCCAGCTCCTGCTTGAAAGATATCTTCTTCGATACTGTTTTTGTTTCTGCCCGCAACAAGATGATTGCTCCTAAGAGTCTTGCCCAGAAGCATTATATTGATCAGATTCGTCAAAATAATGTGGTGTTTGGTGTCGGACCCGCCGGTACCGGGAAAACCTATCTGGCGATGGCGATGGGGGTTGCGGCTTTGATGCGCAAAGAAGTCAGCCGTATTATGCTTGTCAGGCCTGCTGTTGAGGCGGGCGAAAAGCTAGGCTTTTTGCCTGGAGACCTGGCCGAAAAAGTTAACCCTTATCTGCGCCCTCTTTATGATGCTCTGTACGATATGGTTGATTTTGATAAGGCTAAAAACCTTGTTGAGACCGGAGTTGTTGAGGTTGCGCCATTGGCCTTTATGCGTGGCCGGACTCTTAACGATGCTTTTGTAATTCTGGATGAAGCTCAAAATACGACGGTAGAACAGATGAAGATGTTTTTGACTCGCCTGGGTTTTGGCAGCTGTGCTGTTATTACCGGGGATGTAACTCAGATTGACTTACCGCGTGAAAGCAAATCGGGACTCCTTAATGCCATTGATGTTCTGGTTGGCGTTCCAGGTATTGCCTTTACCCACTTCAGCGATGCCGATGTCGTCCGGCATCCCATTGTTCAGGCGATTGTGCAGGCTTATCAACGGGCCGATCTGCGCGATCATGGACAAGGGCACAGAGGCCGAGGGTAAAACGCGAAAAGCGCTGACAGAGAGTATATGACAAAAGAAGATAAGATTAAGTTGCTGCGTAGCAAATCGAACTTTTTTGGCTATGAAGCAAACACCAAAGGGTATGGTTCGCTGGCGAGCTGGTTATTACTTGCCGTGGCCCTGCTGTTGACCCTTATTGTGGTGCCAAAGGGGGGCTTGATCCCGGACTACCATGAGCCTGGAGATATTGCCTCTCGTGATATCAAATCTCCTCGTGACCTGCTGGTAGAGGACCTTCCGCTGACGAAAGCCAAACGTGATGAGGCTGCTAATGCTGTCCCCCTGGTTTTTGATTATGATGTCGCTGCCGGAAGTCAGGCGATCAAGCGGATTAAAGATGGTTTAAGCCTGTTGCTGGAGCGCCAGGAGAATCCCGACCCGGTTAATTTAACGGAGTTCTTGCCACGTTTAGAGGCTGACTTTGGCGTTCCCTTGACACCGGAGGAATACCAGCCATTACTTAGTTTGCCCCTTGATCAGGATCTCCCTGTTGCTACCGGGGAGCTTCTCAAATCAGTTTTTGCCCATCCGGTGGTGGCCAATATCCAGAGCTTCCAGGATCAGAAGCAGCAGGGGTTGGTTCTGTTTGACCGCAATGCCGGAACCGAACTGTCGTCACACCTTCTTGATCAGGTCACCAGCCTTAATGATGCTTTGGCTGATGCCAAGCGGCAACTGGAATTGCTGGAAATTTCCGATGCCCAGCGAGCTATTCTGCTCAAAGTTGTCCAGCAACAGTTGAGGCCAAATCTGGTCTTTAACGAAGAAGCGACTGAGCTGCAGCGTCAGGAAGCTCGAGAACAGATCACTCCGGTCCTGTTTCAGATCAAGAAAGGGGAGATGGTTGTTCGTGAAGGTGAACGGGTAACCGCGGATCAGATCGCCAAACTGAAAGCAATCCGCGACTCCGGACGTGATAATCGCAATTTTCAGACCGTTGCCGGACTGTTCATTTGTACCTTGCTGCTGTTGTTTGTGGTCAACCTGTTTGGTAAAACCAATGTCAGTAAATATCGGCCCGATTCCCGTGACTTAATATTCCTGTCGAGCGTCTTTGTCTCCTTGTTTGTGCTGATAAAAATATCTATTTTTATTGCGGCAGGAATGGGAAATACCTTTGCCTACCTGGATTCTTCGGCATACTTTTATGCCATACCTTTTGCTGCCGGAGCCATGCTGGTACGCATCGTACTGAACTCGGAAACTGCCTTGCTGCTTACCATATGCTTTACCCTGCTGACTGGGGTTATCTTTGGTAACAGCTTGATGATGGTTATGTTTGTGCTGGCCGGAAGCCTGATCGGAGCCCATGGCGTACGTCATTGTCAGCAACGGACGACCTTGTATCGGGCCGGACTGTGGATTGGCCTCACTAATATGGCATTGGTGTTAGGGACCCACTTTCTAGCCGGACACAGCTTCGAATTGCTATTGCTGTGGAAGCTGGGCTTTGCCTTTCTGGGTGGTATTTTCAGTGCGGTATTGGTGAATGGCACGATTCCGCTGATCGAGCTTCTTTTTAAGTATACGACTGATATTAAACTGCTGGAACTGGCCAATATGAATTCACCCATCTTGCGTCAGCTGATGATGGAAGCTCCAGGCACCTATCACCATTCAATTTTGGTCGGCAATCTTGCAGAGTCTGCTGCTGAAGCCATTAATGCAAATCCCCTGCTGGCCAGGGTCGCCGCTTATTATCATGATATCGGCAAGATAAAAAAGCCCCTTTATTTTATCGAAAATTCAGGGGGGCAGCGTAATAAACACGATAAGCTCGCTCCGTCGATGAGCGCTTTGATTCTTACTTCCCATGTAAAAGATGGTGTTGAGCTGGCGCGCGAGCATAAACTAGGATCAGAGCTGATCGATATCATTCAGCAGCATCATGGGACGACGCTGATAAAGTTCTTTTATGATCGTGCCAAAAGCCAGTCAGATCCTGAGGTCCACCAGGTTTCTGAGCGTGATTATCGCTATCATGGTCCTAAGCCGCAAACACGTGAAGCGGCCTTGATTATGCTCGCGGATGCGATTGAGGCTGCCAGCCGAACCCTTGCTGATCCAACCCCGGCCCGAATTCAGGGGATGGTGCAGAAGCTCATTAACAATATTTTTATCGACGGTCAGCTCAATGAATGTGATCTGACCCTCAAAGACCTTAACCTGATCGCGAAAAGTTTTAATCGTGTTCTGTCCAGTTCCTTCCATCATCGGGTGGATTATCCAGAACCCGTGCATATCGTGCGCGAAAAAAATGATGCGACTGAAAAAGCTCCGGTTAAAGAGAAAACAAGGATAAAGTGTGCGAATTCAGATCGAAAACCAACAGACCCGGTTCAAGATACAGAAGCGTCTTCTCCGGAAAGTAGCTCAGAAGATCTTAGACGTCTCGGGATTTCCTAAGGCTGAATTATCCATTCTGATTGTAGATAACCATGGTATCCAGGAGATTAACCGTGATTATCTGCAGCGGGATAGGCCGACAAATGTGATATCCTTTGCCATGCAGGAAGGTGAGGGGGGCGGGGTTAACCCGAATCTGCTGGGAGATGTTATTATTTCTGCAGAGCGGACTGCAGCTGATGCCGCTGACGCCGGAATTCCTTTCGAGCATGAACTCTGGTTTCTGCTGCTGCATGGTATCCTTCACCTGCTGGGCTACGATCATGAGCGCGGCAGTGCTGCCGAGGCCGACGCAATGGAGGCCCGGGAGCGAGAGGTTTTTGCTATTATCGAGGACACTTTCAAGCTGTCCTGATTGTTTTACTCATCGAATAGGAGATATGTATAACCGTGGATACGGAACACTCGCAGGAGCCTGCAGGTTGGCTGACTCGCTTATCGCGTCGTTTGGTTCAGCGCCCGCAGGCTCATACTGAAGAAGATCTTCACGAGTTTATTGATGCTTCTGAACAACGAGGCATTATTGATGAAGAAGAGGGGGATATGCTCCAGTCAATTCTGGAGCTTGACGAAACGATCCTGCGGGAGATTATGGTTCCCAGGACCGATATCGTCTGTATTGATGCTGAGGCGCCGCTCAGTAATGCCTTAACCGCAATTCTCGAATCTGGTCATTCCCGAATCCCTGTATACAAGGGGAACATAGATAATATCATCGGACTGGTGTATGCCAAAGACCTGTTGCGATTTTGGGGCCGACCTATCGATGATATTGCCCTTGCGGAAGTGTTACGCCCGCCCTACCTGGTTCCGGAGTCCAAGCTGGTCAGCGATCTGCTCAGAGAATTTCGAGAAACCCGTGTTCATATTGCTATCGTTATTGATGAGTATGGTGGAACCTCCGGCCTGATAACCATTGAGGATCTCATTGAAGAGATCGTCGGTGATATTCAGGATGAATACGACATCGAGGAAGACTGGCTTGTCGAGGATGCTGATGGTTCTGTTGTCGTCGATGGTCGCTTGGGAATTGAAGAGTTTGAAGAGCATTTCGATATCGAGGTTACTCGCGAAAAGTTCGATACTGTAGGTGGTTATATTGTCGAACAATATGGTCGGGTCCCGGTGGTCGGTGAGCGGGTAAGGGTTGGTGTTTTTGATATGCGGATAGAGCAGGGGAGTGAGCGTGCCGTTCGTAAAATCCGTATTTTCCCCCTTCAGGAAACAGATCTCGACAACGATGAAAGCTAGCTTGCCAAAACTTGATAAGGATCTGCTTTGGTCGGCGTTATCAGGCTTATTGCTGGGGTTGGCCTTTCCTCTCTTTGATTATTATCCGTTGGCCTGGATAGCTCTGGTGCCGATGTTTATGCGTGTTGCCAAGCGTCCTTTTGCCTCAGGATTTACCTGCGGCTTTGGGTTTTTTGCCAGCGTTCTTTACTGGCTTAATATCGTCATGACCAATTATGGTGGCCTCGCCCCCATCTTTTCAGTCCTGGCCTATATCTTTCTGGTTGCCTATCTGTCGCTGTATTTCGGCGCGGCCACCTGGCTGGCCTTTCGTTGCCAGCAGTTTTTATGCATACCTTATTTAGCGCTGCTCCCTTTTTTCTGGGTTGCCAGTGAATACTTGCGGGGAATGCTGGTTACTGGATTTCCCTGGGCGTTGCTGGGCTATTCCCAGGCAAACTTTCCTCAGGCGATTCAGAGTGCAGATGTTACCGGTGTCTACGGTGTCTCGTTTTTACTGGTAGCCGTGAATTGTGCTGTGGCGGGGCTGCTCACTGCTCCACGCAAAAAAACTGTATGGCTAGGTTGTCTTATTGTTGTTGCTATGACGGTCAGCCACATCGGTTACGGTGTCTACCGTCTGGCGGGAAATCTTGATGAACGAAGTCAGCAGCTTAGCGTCGCTTTGATTCAGGGGAATATTGACCAGAAACAGAAGTGGGATCCCGCTTTCAGGGCTGCCAATGTTGATAAGTACATCAGGCTGTCAAAGCAAAGTGCCGCACAGCAGCCCAACCTTATTGTTTGGCCTGAAGCTGCTACCCCTTTTTATCTTCAGGAAAGCAGTCAGCTCGCCCTGAAGGTTAAACAGTTGCCGGTTCAGACTGGAGCCTCCTTTTTGATTGGCAGCCCCAGTTACGAGGGCACTTCTGAAGCGAATGTTAAGTATTTCAACAGTGCCTACCTTCTCGATCGCAATGGCAATATTGCTGGTCGATCAGATAAGGTCCACCTGGTTCCTTTTGGAGAATATGTGCCTCTGGCCGGGCTTCTGTCTTTTATCGACAAATTGGTCGTAGGTGTTGGTGACTTCGCCTCTGGTCATATCAGTCCATTGCCTGTTGATGGCCAGCAGTTAGGAGTATTAATCTGTTATGAGGTTATCTTTCCTGAGCTTGCTCGTGCTTATGTGGAGGGCGGCAGCGGATTGCTCGTGAATCTGACTAATGATGCCTGGTTTGGTCGCTCCGCCGCTCCCTATCAGCATCTTGCCATGGCACGGTTTCGTGCTATTGAGAATCGCGTCTGGCTGGCGCGGGCTGCTAATACCGGAATTTCGGCGTTTATTGCTCCCTCAGGTAAGATTGTTCAGGCTAGTGCCCTGTTTACTGATAGTGTGTTAAGTGCTTCGGTTGGTCTTGGGGCTCACTTCTCTTTTTACTCCCGGTTTGGTGATGTCTTTGCATGGGGGTGTCTCTTTATAACTATTGTTCTTGGGTTGGTTAGCGTCTGGCGTCGTTATTCCGCTAATTAGTTTTCTTCGGAAACGGCCCTTTTCCGCTATGAAGCCTTTGTCGTTGCTATCTCGTGTTTTGGTTGCAAGTCTTTAACTTTGTTTCATTTCAATTGAAAAGTTTCATGTTTTATACTTTTTACAAGCATAATCTGATAAAAGACCTGATTTTGGAAAAGAGGTGTATTGGTGGGTAGGGGTGTTCTCAAGCATGGATCTGTTGCCCTGGTTATGACTGTTATGGTTTTAACCAGTACCTGCGTCTGGGCCGCTGATTCTTCAGATAGCCTGAGCTGGTGGAAGATGGGGATGGCTGTTTGTGGCGGCCTTGCCCTGTTTTTGCTCGGGATGGGGCACCTCACAGATTCTCTTAAGGCTGCAGCCGGGCGTCAGTTACAGATAATTCTGACCCGCTTGACCGCTAACCGGTTTATGGGTGCTTTTGTCGGGGCCGTAGCGACTGGAGTTATCCAGTCTTCTTCTATAACGACAGTGTTGGTCGTCGGTTTCGTCAGTGCTCAGGTGATGACTTTAAGTCAGGCGATTGGTGTCATCATGGGGGCAAATATCGGCTCTACGGTTACCGCCCAGATTATTGCCTTTAAGGTTACCCATCTGGCCCTGGGCTTTGTCGCTATCGGTTATTTGCTTGCGCAGCTGTGCCGCCGTGATGATATCAAGTACCTTGGTGGCATGTTGCTCGGGCTCGGGCTGATATTTCTAGGCATGAACGTCATGAGCGATGCGATGGCTCCGCTGCGCAACTTTCAACCTTTTATCCAGTTGATGTCTGAGGTTCGCAATCCTTTATGGGGGTTGCTGGTCGGTACTCTTCTGACCGCGCTGATTCAATCCTCTGCGGCAACAACAGGTATTGTTATCATGCTGGCAAGCCAGGGAGTTATGCCGCTGTTGACGGGCGTGACAATCGCTCTGGGTGCCAATATCGGGACCTGTGTCACGGCTTTGTTTGCGACCATTGGACGTCCTCGCGTAGCTTTGCGTGCGGCTGCTGTTCATGTGGTTTTCAATCTTATCGGTGTTGGCCTGTGGGTTTTGTTTATCAATCAGCTTGCCGATCTTGCCGTGGCAGTCTCTCCGGCCTATCCTGATTTAAGTGGTTCGGCAAGATTGGCGGCGGCTGCGCCCAGGCAGATTGCTAATGCCAATACCTTGTTTAATATCATTAATACGGTACTGTTTATCGGGTTTACTCCCCTGTTCGAACGTTTTGTCCTATGGCTTGTACCTCCTTCGGCCAAAGTATTGCCACCGGCCGGTGAACCTCAGTTCCTTGAGCAGCGGCTGCTGGATACCCCTTCGGCGGCTCTTGGTATGGTGCGCCTTGAAATCGGGCGCCTTGGGGAGCAGGTTCTGCTTGTCATGCTCAAGGTGAAACCGCTTTTGGAGAATCCAGATATTCGGGCGTTTCATGCACTAAAAAATGATGATGACCATATCGACAATCTTCATGCTGCGATCATGCACTATCTGAATTCTATCGGTAAGCATGAACTGAGTGATGCTGAAGCGGCCGAGTATTATAGGTTGTTGCAGGTCGTAGAATTGCTTGAAGGTATCGGTGATGTATTTGAAGGTGAAATTGCCAAGCTTGGAACGCGTATGGCTGAACAGAATTTGTTGCCGAGTGTGGCCATGCGGGAAGTGCTGGAGATTCTCTATGGGCGAGTCTATACCGCAGTTAAAAAAGTAGTTCGTGCCGCGGTTGAAAATGATGCCGGGGCGGCAGGGCAGGTTCTCGCCATGAGGGACCAGATTGAAGCTGCTGCCAATCAGGCTTTTAAGCACCAGGCCTCCAGTCTGGCAAAAAGCCCGGCAGAACGCCTGGTTCTCCTTCAGGTCGAATTTGAGTTGGCGGATCAGCTTAAAAGAATTTATTCCGTGTGTAAACGAATCGCTCGCTTGTTTAGTCCTGTTGAGCGTGCGCCACTGTAATTGTATTTGGCTTGCTCCGTCCTTGATTTGCATGATTTTCAGGACGCCTCTGCATCTGCATCGATTTTATTCTCGAATTGAACGTTGACAATGAAACCGATTCGCGCAAATATCTGCTCTTTGTTCGCAATGAAAGGGTGGACTATGGCAAAAGCGACAGCAATTATCCCGGCACGGTATGCCTCATCACGGTTTCCTGGTAAACCATTAGCTTTACTTTCCGGAAAGCCAATGATTCAACATGTTTGTGAGCGTGTGTCGAAGGCTGACGGGGTCGAACGTGTTATTGTCGCAACCGATGATCAGCGCATTTTTGATGCTGTTGCAGGCTTCGGTGGAGAAGTCGTTATGACGCGTGATGATCATCCTACCGGGACTGATCGCCTCGCAGAAGTTGCCTCCCGGATTGATGCCGATCTGATTGTAAATGTGCAGGGAGATGAGCCTCTGGTCGATCCTCGTATGGTTGATGAAGCCGTTGCGCCCATGTTGCAGGATGATTCAATCCTGATGGGTACGGTTGCCGCCAGGATCGATGATATTGAGGATTTTTATAATCCCAATGTGGTCAAGGTTGTGCGGGATCTGAATAATTTTGCCATGTACTTTTCCCGGGCTGCAATCCCCTGTCCGCGTGATATGGATCGTCGTCAGTTGTCAGCATTCCTTCCGTCAAGTCAGTACCTTAGGCATATCGGTCTTTATGTTTACCGACGTCAGTTGTTGCTCGATTATCCGACTTGGCCAAAGACTCCTCTGGAGTCCCTTGAGAATCTTGAGCAGCTCAGGGCTCTGGAGCGGGGTATCAGATTATATGTCGCAGAGACCGGGTTCAACTGCCACGGGGTTGATACCCCTGAGGATCTGATGCGCGTCGAGCGTCTTATTGAGGGTTGAAAAGCTTTTGATTTCAGGCTGTTGCTGGAAGTCTCTGAGGATGGAAGGTTTTTTGCATTCAGGGTTTTCATCCCGGGTGAATCCGTGTAGAATCAGCCTTTAGATTGTTAACAGTATTGTTGAAATATTATCATTCAGTCAGGAACGGAAATAAGTAGATGAAAACAAAGTTTCTCTTTGTAACCGGTGGTGTTGTGTCTTCCTTGGGAAAGGGCTTGTCAGCCGCATCGATAGGCGCGTTGATGGAAGCTCGGGGGCTGCGTGTCTCGATGCAGAAGATGGACCCTTACATCAATGTGGACCCGGGAACTATGAGTCCTTTCCAGCACGGGGAAGTTTTTGTCACTGACGATGGCGCAGAAACTGACCTTGATCTCGGTCACTACGAGCGCTATACCACGGCGCGCCTGTCCCGTAAATCCAACTTTACGACCGGACAGGTTTATGATTCTGTTATCCGTAAAGAGCGCCGTGGCGATTATTTAGGTGGAACCGTTCAGGTCATTCCGCATATTACCAACGAAATTAAGCAAAAAATTCTTGATAACGCCAAAGGTGTAGACCTTGCGATTGTTGAAGTCGGCGGGACGGTCGGAGATATTGAATCTCTTCCGTTTCTTGAGGCGATTCGCCAGTTTCGCGTTGATCATGGTCGGGAAAACGTTCTGTTTATTCACCTGACCCTCGTCCCTTATATTCCGACTGCCGGAGAGCTGAAAACCAAACCGACCCAGCACAGTGTTAAGGATCTGCGCGAAATCGGTATCCAGCCAGATATTCTGTTGTGTCGTTGTGATCGGGAAATTCCACGCGACATGAAAGCCAAGATTGCTTTGTTCTGTAATGTTCCGGAAGACGCTGTTATTACTGCCCGGGATGTTGATTCCATTTATGAGTGCCCCAAGGCTTATCATGATCAGGGGTTGGATGAGCGGATCATAAACTACCTCAATATCTGGACCAAAGAACCTGATCTGTCTGCCTGGGAGCGAATTGTCGAGCGTGTCAAGCAGCCTGCCGGTGCAACAACTATTGCTATTGTCGGTAAATATGTTGACCTGACGGAAAGCTACAAGTCCCTGTCGGAAGCACTTACTCATGGTGGGATCGCTAATAACTGCAAAGTCAGTCTGAAATATATCGATTCTGAAGCTCTTGAACGGCATGGTGTCAGTGATTCCTTTAATGATGTTGATGGTATTCTTGTCCCTGGCGGTTTCGGTGAGCGTGGCAGTGAAGGTAAAATTGGAGCTATCCGCTATGCCCGTGAAAATAATATCCCGTTTTTTGGGATTTGCCTGGGAATGCAGATGACGGTTGTCGAATTCTCCCGCCACGTCTGCAAAATTGAAGAGGCACATTCTTCCGAATTCCATGAGGATGCTAAAAACCCGGTCATTCATATCATGGAAGATCAGAAAAAGGTCAAAGGGAAGGGCGGTACTATGAGACTCGGGGCTTACCCTTGTGAGCTCAAAGCTGATACCTTGGCACGCCGGATCTATGGCACTGACCGGATCTCTGAGCGTCACCGCCATCGCTTCGAATTTAACAACGCTTATCTTAAAAAATTGGCGACCTGTGGTCTTATCTTCTCCGGGGTTAATCCAGAGTCTGAGCTGGTTGAGATTGTTGAACTTGCCGATCACCCCTGGTTCCTTGGATGTCAATTCCATCCCGAGTTCAAATCTCGTCCGATGGAGCCACACCCCTTATTTGAGTCTTTTGTCGGGGCATGCCTGAAGCAGGCTCAGGAGAACAAATAAATGAAACAAGTTAATGTCGGACCGGTTACTTTTGGCGGTTCCAAGCAGTTGGTGCTCATTGCCGGGCCTTGTGCCATTGAGAGTGAAGCCCTGGTAATGCGTACTGCTGAAGCATTGAAGGAAATTACGGCTGAGGTTGGCTGTGAGCTTATTTTTAAATCGTCCTATGATAAGGCGAATCGTACTTCGGTGACCTCCTTTCGAGGCCCTGGCATTGATGAAGGTTTGCGGATCTTGCAGCGGGTTAAGGATGAATTTGCCTTGCCGGTCATCTCAGACGTTCATGATATTTCACAGATTAAGCCAGCGGCTGAAGTTCTTGATATTATTCAAATCCCTGCATTCCTTTCGCGTCAGACGGATCTTTTGGTTGCGGCTGGTGAAACGGGCAAAGCGATTAATGTCAAGAAAGGTCAATTTCTTGCTCCTTGGGATATTCAACATGGTATCGGAAAACTTGAAAGTACCGGTAATGAGAATATCCTGTTGACTGAGCGTGGTGTCTCTTTTGGCTACAATAATCTGGTGACCGACATGCGGGCGCTGGTGATTATGCGTGAAATGGGTTACCCCGTTATTTTCGATGCGACCCATTCGGTTCAGCTGCCTGGTGGGGCCGGCGGCTCTTCAGCCGGGCAGCGTCAGTACGTTGGAGCTTTGTCACGAGCTGCTGCTGCAACCGGAATTGATGGGTTGTTCTGGGAAGTTCATGAAGATCCTGAGCACGCCTTGTGTGACGGGCCAAACTCCCTGCCGTTAAGTCAGGTAAAAACAATGCTTAAGCAGATTTTGGCCTTCGATGCCATTTTCAAACAGGCGGCTTAAGGTCTCGATTTATGATTGAAACAGCAAAAAAGGTTTTGCAGGTTGAGGCTGATGCGGTTATTGCGCTTAAAGACCGCATAGATGAAAAGTTTGAAAAAGCTGTCCAGATAATCCTTGAGTGCCGCGGCAAGGTGGTAGTAACCGGGATGGGTAAGTCGGGGCTGATTTGTCAGAAAATCGCTGCAACTATGGCGTCAACCGGAACCCCGACATTTTTTCTGCATCCTGCCGAAGGAATTCACGGCGACCTGGGGATGCTGTCTAAAGGTGACGTGGTTATTGCTGTTTCCTATTCTGGTGAAACGGAAGAGGTGTGCCGAATCCTGCCTGTTATCAAACGCATGGGATTACCGTTGATTACCATGTCAGGAAATCCAAAGAGCACCCTTGGTGTTGCTGGTGATGTTCATTTAAACGTACATGTTGAAGAGGAAGCTTGTCCTCTAGGACTAGCTCCTACGGCAAGTACCACTGCTACCCTGGCCATGGGTGATGCCATTGCCGTGGCCCTGCTTGATCAGCGTGGTTTTAAGGCTGAAGACTTTGCTATGTTTCATCCCGGTGGTTCTCTGGGCAAAAAATTGTTGTTGCGGGTCGAAGATCTTATGCATAGCAGCGATGAGATCCCTCTGGTCAATGAAAATACCCTGGTGCGGGAAGCCTTGTTTGAAATTACCAGTAAGCAGCTTGGTGTTACTGGCGTTGTCAACGCGCAGGGGGAATTGATCGGAGTCTTTACCGATGGCGATTTACGCAGGCTCATGGAAAAGGGGTTGAGTAGCCTTGAAGCGCCTATTTATGAGGTGATGTCTCAATCACCAAAGCGGATATTACAACGCAATCTTGCAGCCAAAGCGGTTCAGGTTATGGAAGCGCACTCGATTACGTCGCTGTTTGTTTTTGCGGATGAAGATCAGGCGGTGCCGGTCGGTGTTATCCACCTGCATGATCTCCTGAAGTCTGGAGTTGTGTGATGGAAAAAAAGCTTGCTGCTATAAAAATGCTGCTTTTGGACGTTGATGGTGTCATGACAGATGGTCGCATTATCTACGACAATGAAGGCAATGAAATGAAGGCCTTTGATGTTAAAGATGGTCATGGCTTGAAGATGCTCCAACGAGCCGGAATTAAAATTGGTATCATTACTGGCCGCTCTTCAGCTGTTGTTCAGCGTCGTGCTGAAGAACTTGGCTTCGATGCGCTGTTTCAGGGGGCGTTGACCAAGCTTGAGCCCTATGGTCAGATCCTCAATGAATTTGGCTTGACTGACGAGCAGGTTGCTTACGTTGGTGATGATGTAGTGGATTTGCCGATTCTGCGTCGTGCCGGCTTCAGTGCTACTGTCGCTGATGCTGTGCCTGATCTTTTACCTCTGGTGGATTATGTCTGCAAACGTAAGGGGGGGCGCGGTGCCGTTCGAGAGATCTGCGATATGCTGTTGCGGGCCCAAGGCCATTGGGAAGGTTTGACGAAGAGATACTTCGTTGACTGATGATTGGAAACTGGCATTTTTGAGACGGAGTAGCAGCGTTGAAAGCTAAACATCTCCTCTCAGCATTGATCATTGTGACTGTTGTGCTTCTGGTTGTTATTATTGCACGGCATACCGTTGAAAAGCCTCTTGCTGATGTTGTTGAGTCGTTACCGGATAACGTAGATGTCGCTTTAACCAGTTTGCATTATTCTCATAATGAGGATGGTGTCCGGCAGTGGGTTTTAGATGCGGATGGGGCTGAGTATCAGCGCCAGGCTGGTCTGGCCCGGTTGAATAATATCACCCTCGAATTTTACAATGTTTCATCTTTTTCAAGAGTTAGACTGACTGCAGGGCAGGGGACTTTTGATCAGAACCTTAACAAGATTGAACTTTGGGACAATGTCTTTGTTCAAACTGATCAGGACGATCAATTAACGCTCGACCGGTTGGTTTATGATCAAGGTCTTCGACAACTCAATTCGGATGGGCCGGTATCCTATAAGTCATCACGATTAAGTTTATCCGGTAATGGTTTGCAACTGAATATCGCTGACGGTGTGCTGCTGATCAAAGAGCGGGTGAAAGCAACTTTAAAACCACAGGTAGGTAATTGATTTAATGCGCTTTGTACTCCTTATAATGGTGCTCCTTTGTGGAGTGATCGGAACAACAAGTTTTGCTGCTGACGCCCTCACAGGGGTTAACTTTGCAGAACCGATAGAAATTACCTCGCAAAAGCTTGAGGTTCTTCAGAATGAACAGAAAACGGTTTTTTCCGGGCAGGTTGAGGCCCGGCAGAATGATTTCTTGCTGACCACCGACCTCCTCACAGTTTTTTATGATAATGAGCAAAATCAGATAGCCCGCCTTGAAGCTGATGGGCAGGTTCGCCTTGTTCAACTGGATCGGCGGGCACAGGCGGATCATGCGGTTTTTAAACAGGCCGAGCAGTTATTGGTTTTAAGTGGTCATGCGCTATTACAGCAAGGTGCTAATCAGGTTGCCGGGGAAGAGATCGTCTTCGATCTGGCGAACAATACCAGTACAGTAAAGAGTTCGGGTGCTGGTCGGGTTAAGGCAACTATTCTGCCCCCTAAAAAAGGAAGTACCGGTCAGTGAGTCGTAATCTTCGTGCCGTTGATTTAGAGAAAAGTTACGCTGGTCGTCAGGTTGTGGGAGGGGTCAGCCTGGAGGTCTCTTCCGGACGGGTTGTCGGCCTGCTTGGGCCGAATGGTGCCGGAAAAACGACCAGTTTTTATATGGTTGTTGGTCTTGCTCAACCAGATAAAGGTGTTGTCCTGCTCGATAATGAAGAGATTACCGGGATGCCGATGTATCAGCGTGCCAGGGCCGGAATCTCTTACCTGCCCCAGGAAGCATCTGTCTTTCGGAAACTGACGGTTGCTGAAAACCTTCTGGCTATTATTGAGACCCTTGGGTTAAGCTCTATAGAGCAGAATCAGCGACTTGAGGAATTGCTGGTGGATTTAAATATTACCCACATTCGCGATTCTAAAGGGTATGCCTTATCCGGTGGAGAACGGCGGCGCGTAGAAATTGCCCGGTCTTTAGTTTTGAATCCTGATTTTTTGTTGCTGGATGAACCGTTTGCAGGTATCGATCCCATTGCTGTTATCGATATTCAGAATATTATTAAGCAACTGAAAGGTCGGGGTATCGGAATCCTGATCTCGGATCATAATGTACGCGAAACCCTTGGCGTGTGTGATCAGGCTTATATTCTGAACCAGGGGCGCGTTCTTGAATACGGCACCCCTGAAGCTATTGCTGAGAGCCCTGTGGCACGCGAAATCTATCTTGGGGACAAGTTTAAACTGTGACAGGTGGTAGCCTGACTTGTTGCAGCTATCGTGGTTTTTGTTTTTTAACTTTTGACTGGATTAGAACAATACTATGGCTCTAGATCTTCGATTACAGGTTAAACTCAGTCAGCAGCTGGTAATGACACCGCAACTGCAGCAGGCGATCAAGCTGTTACAGCTATCGCGAATGGAGCTGGTTGATGTTGTTAATCAGGAGTTGGCTGAAAATCCTTTGCTCGAGGAGGGGCAGGATACCAAAGAGGAGCGCGAAGAGTCGGCTCTGACCGAGGAAACTCCTGAGACCTTTGAGTCTTCTCCTGAACAGGAATTAAAAGGCGAAGATGAAGGTATGGGTGATATTGACTGGCAAACTTACCTTGAGGGCTATAGCCTGTCGAGTACTGACAGTCGTGATAGTTATGAAGATCTCGAAGAGCGTCCATCCTACGAAAGTCTCCTGACCAAACACAACAGTCTCTATGATCACCTGATGTGGCAGTTGAGCTTATCTCCTTTCAGAGAAGAGGAGCTTGTGGTTGCCACTGAGATTATTGGTAACCTGGATGATTCCGGGTATTTGAAATCCAGTATTGAAGAGCTTGTTGAAATTACTCAGCAGGAACCTGAATTCGTTGAAGCTGTTCTGTATAAGGTTCAGGAGTTTGACCCTGCCGGGGTTGCCTGCCGGGATTTACAGGAATGCCTGATTCTGCAGTTAGAGCGTGTCGATCTCGACGAGTCGTTAGCCGCAGATATTCTTAATAACTGTCTCTCTGAGCTCGAGGGGCGCAAGTATCCGGTTATTGCTAAAATGCTCAAGGTTACTCTTGAGGAGGTTCTGGCGGCAGCAAAGCTGATTTCCGAACTGGATCCCCGCCCTGGACGCGCCTACAACGAAGAGGATATTCATTACATTTCTCCAGATATTTTTGTTCACAAGGTCGGTGATGAATATGTTGTCACTCAAAATGACGAGGGGCTTCCTAACCTCAGGATAAATTCTTTTTATCGGAATGCTTTAAGTGACAGTTCCAGTGTCGATAAAAAGGCTGGTGAATATATCCAAGACAAAATGCGTAGCGCGGTCTGGTTGATAAAAAGTATTCATCAGCGGCAGCGGACTATTTATAAGGTCACGAAAAGTATCGTCAAGTTCCAGCGTGAATTTTTTGATCATGGCATCGAACATCTCAAGCCCCTTGTTTTAAGGGATGTCGCTGAGGATATTGAAATGCATGAATCAACCGTCAGTCGTGTTACTACCAATAAATATGTTCAGACGCCTCAAGGTCTGTTTGAACTCAAATTCTTTTTTAACAGTGGAATCAATACCGCTGATGGTGATGCTGTGGCATCCGAAAGTGTAAAGAGTCGGATTAAGGAAATTATTGGTTCGGAAGATCCGAAAAAGCCTTTTTCCGATCAGAAAATTGTTGCCTTGCTCAAAGAGCTGGATATCAATATTGCGCGCAGGACAGTTACCAAGTATCGGGAGATGCTTGGCCTCGGTTCTTCTACGGAGCGCAAGCGTTTGTTCTAAAAAAAAGTTTGTCAGGGGGGTGTGTGACGCGTAATTCTGCGTTATAATTACAGATAACTCAGGTTCTATGCCAGAACCTGTTCTTGCAAGGAGGCTGCTTATGCAAATAACCGTTACCTTCCGTCATATGGAAAGCAGTGAAGCCGTGCGCAGTTATGTCGAAGAGAAACTCGCTCGCGTAAAAAAGTATATTGACGAGCCGATAGATGCTCAGGTTGTTTTATCTGTTCAAAAGAAAATTAACCACCGTGCTGAAGTTACCATGGTTGCCAAAGGACTTACCATGAAGAGCATGGAGGAAAAAGATGATATGTACGCAGCTATCGATCTTATGGTTGACAAGATTGAACGGCAGCTTAAACGTTATAAGGAAAAGCTGAAACAGCATAAAGGTACGAACGCAAATCAGCGGTTGGTCGCAAAATCAGTTCTGTCTGCCGCCAGTGTTGACGAAGGCTATGATACCCCTGAGATTATTCGTAGTCATTCCTTTTTCGTCAAACCAATGTCAGTTGAAGAAGCCGTCATGCAGATGGATCTCCTGAATAAGGACTTCCTGGTTTTTACTGATGATCGCTCTGAAGAGATGAACGTTGTTTACCGTCGTAAGGATGGGAACTATGGCTTAATCGTTCCTCAGGGAAGTTAATCATAGGTAAGTTAGTTTAGTCGCGAGCCTGTTTTGACCTATGGTCAGAACAGGCTCAACCTTCTCATGCCAACAAAAGAACATGTTATGAAAATTTCTGAATTATTGAATCCTGAAGCTATTGTTGCCGATCTGAGCGCTAAAGATAAAAGTGGCGCATTGGCAGAGTTAACCGATGCCTTGATCGCATGTGAGCCTGATATGGAACGTGACGCGGTGATTGCCGTGTTGCAAGAGCGGGAGAAGCTTGGTAGCACCGGGATAGGGGACGGGGTCGCAATTCCCCACGGAAAATTGCCAGGTCTTCCAGAGTTGAAGCTCGCCTTTGGAAGGAGTCGAGGAGGTGTTGACTTTGAATCAATGGACGGTCAGCCGGCATATCTTTTCTTCTTACTGGTTGCTCCTGAGGAATCGGTGGGAGTCCATTTGAAAACTTTGGCACGGATTTCTAAATTGCTTAAAGATTCAACGGTACGTAAACAGTTAATTGAAGCAGGTGATGCCAAAGACATCTATCAGATTATTGTTGATGAGGAGGGCTAAATCCCTCTTAATGCCAGTCAGCGGCAGATAGTGAAAACACGAGGAATGTATGCCGAAGCTCTCCATACAGGAAATTCTTGATGAAACGGAAGCTGGACTGGATCTGGAACTGCTTGCCGGGGCAGAAGGGCTTAATAAATGTATCTCTGTTCCGAGGATTCAAAAACCTGGTCTTGCGCTGGCCGGGTATATTGATAGTCTGCACGCCGACAGAGCGCAAATTCTTGGGGCTACAGAACTCAGCTTTTTAGCTGGGATGCCGCTCGAAAAAGCCAAAGAACAAGTCGAACAATTATGCCATCAGAATTTGTCCTGTCTTATCGTTACGAAAAATCAGGAGGTTCCTGATTATCTCATTGAATATGCCAATCATGGCAAGACCCCACTTCTTAGAACCAGCCATCTCAGCTCCCATTTTATTGCCCTGATTACCCGTTTTCTTGAGGAGCGATTGTTGCCTACCTCAACCTTACACGGGGTCCTGGTTGATGTGCTCGGGATGGGAGTTCTTATTCAGGGGAAAAGTGGGGTGGGAAAAAGTGAATGTGCCCTGGAATTAATTCTACGTGGACATCGTCTGGTTGCCGATGACATTGTCAAAGTGCGATTCAAGTTGCCTTCGGTCATTTTTGGTGAAGGAATGGACCTGCTTCATCATCATATGGAGATCCGGGGACTGGGGATTATCAACCTGAAGCATCTGTTTGGGGTTGCTGCTATCAGGGAACGTAAAAAGATTGATCTGGTTGTGGAACTGGTCGCATGGGATGATCAGGAAACTTATGATCGCCTTGGAGTCGATGATATGACCTACAATATCCATGGCGTGGAACTGCCCTTTGTCAGAGTGCCCGTCGCTCCAGGACGGAATATCAGTTCCATTGTCGAAGTTGCGGCGCGGAATCAAGTCTTAAAAGAGATGGGTTATCATAGTGCCAGAGAATTCCAGG
Organism: Geopsychrobacteraceae bacterium; assembly: GCA_963664385.1. Classification (GTDB taxonomy): domain Bacteria; phylum Desulfobacterota; class Desulfuromonadia; order Desulfuromonadales; family Geopsychrobacteraceae; genus Seleniibacterium. The sequence continues at coordinate 4,948,175 of OY761157.1, read as the reverse complement.
AGCTTCTTGAAAGACGTATGGCTGAAGCGGCACAACTTCATTCCCATACTATTATTGGGGATGACCTCGAATGATCAGGCGTCTTCTCATTATTACCGGACTCTCAGGATCAGGTAAGTCAACGGCCGCCCGAGCTCTTGAAGACCAGGGTTTTTTTGTCGTCGATAATCTTCCTCTCGTGATGTTGCCAGATTTTGTTCAGCGTGTTGAAGACGGTTTGCAGGATAACGCTAATGTTGCCGTAGTTATAGATGTTCGTAACCGCGGTTTTCTGGTTGATCAGGGGGGGACCTTCGAACGTTTGCGGCAGGCCGGTTACCGCCTTGATATCCTCTTCTTTGAAGCGGCCGATGAGGTATTGCGGCGCCGGTATTCTGAAACCCGGCGCCTGCATCCCCTGGCTAAATCAGATTCCGTAATGGCCGGAATTCAAAGGGAGCGTCAGCATTTACATCTTTTGCGGGAAAGTGCGACTCAAATTATCGATAGTAGTAACCTGACCACGCTGCAGCTGAAAACGACCCTCATGGCTTGGCTTGGCGAGGATCTGCAGACAACATTGATTGTTAACCTGGAGTCGTTTGGGTATCGCTATGGAGTGCCGCCCGCGGCCGATTTGGTTTTTGATGTTCGCTTTTTGCCCAATCCGCACTATATTGATAATTTGCGTCCGTTATCCGGGTGTGATCAGGTGTTGCGGGACTATGTCCTTGGGCAGCCCGTTTGTCAGGAATTTTTAGGACATTTGAAACAATTGCTGGAATTTCTCATCCCTCATTATCATAATGAAGGGAAGAGTTATCTAACAATCGCAATCGGTTGTACTGGTGGTCGACATCGCAGTGTCTCGATTGTTGAACATCTCAATCATAATTTTCCGGCATCGCGGGTCGACATCCGTAAGCAGCATCGGGATATTGATAAGGGTTAAGAGCTATGATCGGTCTTGTTGTTATTTCTCACGGCAGGTTAGCTGCTGAATTGCTTCATTCTGCCGAGATGATAATAGGTCCTATGGACAGGGTCGAAAGTGTAAACATCGATCGCTTCATGGCTCCAGACACGGCTTCGAAACAATTGCACGATGCGGTAGTTGCGGTGGGTACAGATGCTGAAGGAGTTATTATTCTGACTGACTTGTTCGGGGGTACGCCGACCAATCTCAGCGCTGAACTGCTCCCGGGCGGCCAGGTGGAAATTATCACTGGAGTGAATTTGCCGATGATTCTTAAGTTTGTCAGTGGCAGGTTAACCAAAGAACTCGCCGAGTTGGCGGTGTTTTTAAAGGATTATGGTAAGGATGCCATCGTTCGTCCTTCTGAATTGCTCGGGAAAACTGATTAAGAGTTGAGGCGTTTTATGTCCCTAGTGTTAACGCGTATCGATAACCGATTGATTCATGGCCAGGTTCTAGAGTCCTGGGTACCATTTGTTCAGGCTGACTCTATTATCGTCGCTAATGATGATATCGCTGGAAATCCTCTTAAAAAGATGATGATGCAGGCGTCAGTCCCAAGTCGGATAAAGGTTGAGATCGGTCGTGTTGATCAAATTGCTGATCTGCTGCAGACAGACCAGTATCAGAACGCTAAAATCCTGCTTCTATTCGGAACCACTACAGATGCCCTGAAAGCTTTTCGATTAGGTCTTGAGTTTGCTCAATTGAACCTTGGTAACCTGCACGCTGAAAGAGGAAAAGCCCAGTTATGTTGCACGGTTTTTTTAGATCCTGCAGATGTTGAAGACCTTGAATATCTGGATCAGCATGGAGTAGATATTTCCGCTCGCTGCATTCCTGCCGATAGTGCCCGACCATGGCGTAAGCTGGTCTCATTAACCAAAGGGTAAGATTTTTGCTCGAGAGTGTTCTTTATGGAGGACTTGTAAGCCTCATTTGTGGTCTTGATCGCATTGCTGTTATGCAAGTGATGATATCCAGGCCGATAGTCGCCGCAACTCTGATTGCATGGTTTCTTGGGGCTCCGGAAACAGGCTTGCAGATCGGCTTCATGCTTGAACTTCTCTGGTTGGCACGTCTGCCTGTGGGGGCCGCTGTGCCGCCAGATGATACCCAGGTGGCCGTTGCTGCTGCGGTTCTTGCTGTTCACTTTTCCGGAATTTATCCGGATGCCGGGTTAGAGATTGTTGTCCTTTCCTTACTGGTTTGTTTGCCTTTTGGTAAAATTGGTCAGTATTTTGATCATTATGCGCGACAGTTTAACAATCGGCTTCCCCAGACGGCTGAAGCTATGATTGAACAGGGGGATTTGCGCCTTGCAGAAGTGCAACACTTGCGTGGGATATTAAGTTTCAGTGTTGCGATCATCAGTACCTATGCGGTGGTCATTTCAGGTGGCTTACTGCTTATTCCGATTCTCTGGTTCCCCCTGCAGCAGGCCCTTGTCAGCTCCAGTCCGTGGTTGATGATCGCCCTACCTCTGGTGGGGGTCGCAGTGATTTTAGGAACTATTAATGTCAGTCGTGCATTGACTCTGTTCTGTGCCGCTTTCGGTATGGCTTTTTTGCTGTTGTGGCTGGTGTAATAATGACAATTACCCCGTTAACTAAGTTGCATATCTGGTTTCGCCTGATGTTACTTCAGTCCAGCTGGAACTTTGAGCGGCACCAGGGATTGGGTTTTTTCTATGCTCTATTGCCGGGTCTGAGGAAACTCTATAGTGGTCAGCAACTGTTGGATGTTTCCCGGCGTTATGTCGGCTACTTTAACACCCATCCCTATCTGACCCCGCTGGTTGCCGGGGCCGTTTTAAAGCTTGAAGAGGAGTTGGCCAGTGGTAATGCGCCACCGGTCGACGTCGACGATTTTAAAGAGATTGTCGCTGCTCCTTATGCTGCGATTGGCGATGCCCTCTTTTGGGGGGGGATGCGACCTTTAGCTGCCGGAGTCGGCTTGTTCTTCGCGATAAAGGGATTGCTCTGGGCTCCGCTGGTCTTCCTTCTGGTGTTTAATCTGGTTCCTTTCTATTTTCGCGGTGTATTTTTTCTCAAGGGGTACCGCCAGGGATTGAAATCGGTGGAGTTTATTCAGCAGCATCATTTGCCAGACTGGGCTGTTCATACCAAGGAGACTGCGATTATTATTTTAGGCGGTCTGAGCGCCTTTATGGTGTTTGCTCATGTTAATCATCATGGGCTGACTGAGTGGTTTGGTTTTTTTACGATCATTCCCGTTGCCGCTCTTGGCTACGCCGCTCGCAAGGGTATGTCAGCCTCCTGGCTGGTCGGCATTGTGGCATTGGTGATTATATTATTTGGATTATTCTGGGTTGATTTGGCCCAGTTGATAGCTTCTTAGAGGATAGAATGAAAAGTCGCAACTTTACGATCAAAAACAGGCTTGGGCTTCACGCCAGGGCTGCGGCCCAACTGGTACAGACTGCAAATAAATTCGCATCAGATGTGGTGTTAATGAAAGACGATGTTGAAGTTAATGGCAAAAGTATAATGGGAATTTTGTTGCTGGCCGCTCCACAAGGTACTGATATTTGTGTTCATGTCAGCGGGAGCGATGAGGATCTGGCCATGGCAACCATTGCGGACTTGATTGAGGACGGATTTGGCGAAGATTAAGGTAGAATCAGACACATATCTGGTTGGTATTGGCGTCTCTCCCGGAATCAGCATTGGTGAGGTTTTTCTTCTTGACCAACGTCCGGTCATTGACCATGAAACCATCGAGGAAGATGAGGTTCCTGCTGAACTGGCACGTTTTCAGCAGGCAGTAAAGCTTGCCAAGGAGCAGCTGCAGGTTATCAAGCAGACGGTTTCAAAGCAGGATCATTTACAAGAGCATCTCTATATCCTTGATACCCACTTGCTGATTCTCGATGATGACATGCTCATCAAGGGGACCGAAAAAGCGATTCAGGATCGGCTTAGCGCCATCTCGGCGCTATCCTATATTCTCGAAAAGCTAAGAAATCTGTTCAATGATATAGAAGATGAATATCTCCGTGAGCGTCGCTCTGATGTTGATGCTGTCGGCGAACGCCTGATCCGGATTCTCTCGGGAGTTAATGAACGTTCCGTGACAATGGTTGAGGACCAATCTCTAATTGTTGCTCACGATTTATCGCCCGCTGAAACCATGCAGCTGGATCGTTCCCAGACCCTTGGTTTTCTGACCAATAAGGGGGGGCGGACCTCGCATACGGCAATTCTTGCCCGTTCTCTTGATATTCCGGCCATTGTCGGGCTAGAAAACATCACCCAGTTGGTCAGTGACAATATGCTGATCATTATTGATGGCTCAACCGGGGTTGTGGTTTTAAACCCTACCGAAACTACTCTGGAAGAGTATCGTCAGCGCAAGCGCACTTATGAGCTTCTTGAGCGTGATCTTGATCAGTATCGGGAGCTTCCGGCGCTTACTACCGATCAAACCCAGGTCGCCTTGCGTGGGAATATCGAACTGCCATCTGAACTCGATTTGGTTCTGAAGCATGGAGCTGAAGGGATTGGATTGTTTCGCACGGAATTTTTGTATATGGGGCGTGCGACTCCTCCCTCTGAAGAGGAGCAGTTCGAAGTTTACAGCAAGGTCATCAAAGCTTTCCCTGATCACCCTGTCACGTTGAGAACCCTTGATATCGGAGGGGATAAGTTTGTTCCGGAGCTGAACCTGACAGAAGAAGATAACCCGGCCATGGGGTTGCGGGCGATTCGTTTCTCGTTACGCGAACTTACCCTGTTTCGGTTGCAGTTACGAGCCATGTTACGGGCCTCCTGCTATGGCCACTGTCGCATCATGTTTCCCATGATCAGTGGGGTCGCTGAAATTCGAGCTTGTAAACGAGTGTTGCGTGAAGTTGCCACTGAGTTAGAGCAGGAAGGGATTGCATATAATGCTGATATTAAAATCGGTATCATGATCGAGACGCCATCTGCGGTCATGATTGCTCCGCTGCTCGCTAAGGAAGTCGATTTCTTTTCAGTTGGAACAAATGACCTGATTCAGTACTGTCTGGCTGTTGATCGTGGCAATGAGTATGTCGCATATCTGTATGATCCGTTGCATCCTGCTGTATTAAGGGCTTTGCAGATGACATGTGATGCTGCCAATGATGCTGGTATTGAAGTGTCTATGTGCGGTGAGATGGCTGGCGATCCTCTCTATTCTATGGTTCTGGCAGGCTTTGGGTTTCATGAGTTATCGATGAATCCGGTTTGTGTGCCAAGGGTCAAACGGGTTATGAGACAGATATCCAGAAGTGATGGAAAAGCTTTTATTGAAGGTCTTCTGACATTGCCAACCTGTAAAGAAATATCCTGCATGATTGATGATGAAATGCGCAGAAGGCTGCCGGAAATCTTTTCGCAACCAATTATCTGAATCATTTTATGGTAAGGTAAGCACTCGGCCTGACTTCTTTTTTCCTGCTTAAAAGCCTAAAATAGATTGACTCAGCGTTCCAAGAAAAATAGAATCGCGCGTTTGCTATAGTTTAAATAACTCGTTATGGAGGACTTATCTCATGGCCATGACCGATTTTTTATTTACTTCTGAATCTGTTAGTGAGGGGCACCCCGACAAAGTCGCTGACCAGATTTCTGATGCTGTTCTTGATGCTATTCTCGGACAGGATCCAAATGCTCGTGTTGCCTGTGAAACTCTGGTAACTACAGGTATGGCATTTATTGCCGGTGAAATTACTACGACCGCTTATGCTGACCTGCCAGCTATTGTCCGTAATACAATTAAGGAAATTGGTTACTGTGATTCAGCTATGGGGTTTGACTACAATACCTGCGCGGTCATGACCTCAATTGACCAACAGTCTCCGGATATTTCTCAAGGGGTTACTGCCGGTGAGGGAATGTTCAAAGAGCAGGGCGCTGGTGACCAGGGGTTGATGTTCGGTTTTGCTTGTGATGAAACTCCAGAACTGATGCCGATGCCGATTACTTTTGCTCACCGCCTGACCAAGCGTATGGCTGATGTCCGCAAAAGTGGCCAGTTGAGCTTTTTACGCCCTGACAGTAAGTCTCAGGTCTCTATTCAGTATGTGGATGATAAGCCCACCCGTATCGATACGATTGTTATCTCTTCTCAGCATACTCCAGACGTCAGCTATGACGTTCTGAAAGAAGCGATTATCGAAGAAGTCGTGAAGGCGACCATGCCCGCAGAGCTGATGGATGACAAAACTCGTTTCCTGATCAACCCGACCGGACGTTTTGTTGTCGGTGGACCGATGGGCGACTGTGGTTTGACCGGCCGCAAAATAATCGTCGACACCTATGGTGGGCAGGGGTCTCATGGTGGCGGGGCTTTCAGTGGTAAAGATCCGTCTAAAGTCGATCGTAGTGCTTCTTACATGGCACGCTATGTTGCAAAAAATCTTGTTGCTGCTGGCCTTGCTACCAAGTGTGAAGTTCAGGTCGCTTATGCTATAGGCGTTGCGGATCCGGTTTCTATCATGATCAACACCTTTGGTACGGGTAAGCTTCCTTCCAACCAGATTGCTGAAATCGTGCGTGACGAATTCGACATGCGTCCTTCCGCAATAATTGAGCAGCTTGACCTGCTTAAGCCGATTTATCGCCAGACTGCGGCATATGGCCACTTTGGTCGGGAATTACCAGGTTTTACCTGGGAAGTAACCGATCGGGTTGATTCGCTGCGTTCCCGCGCAGGACTATAATAAAAAAAGCCGGGTTGCTCACATGTCAACCCGGCTTTTTTGTGTATTCTGTAAGCGGTTTCGCCTCCAATGAGGATGAGTAAAACCGCTTAGTCTCTAAATCTTTTCGTTATATCCCCATAGGCGTCAATGCGCCGATCTCGCAAAAACGGCCAGATACGACGCGTTTTTTCTGCCTGGCTCAAGTTTAAGGTGAAGACAAGTTCCGTCTCTTCAATAGCATCTGCGCTGGCTAAAATTTCACCTTGCGGCCCGGCAATGAAACTGTTTCCCCAGAACATTGCTCCTGCAGTCTGTTGGCTTGGGTCCGGTTCAAAACCGACTCGGTTGATAGCCAGAACCGGGAGTCCATTGGCCACGGCGTGGCTGCGCTGGATGGTGATCCAGGCGTCCTTTTGTCGTTGTTGCTCTTCTTGAGTGTCTGCCGGATCAAAGCCGATAGCCGTTGGATAGATAAGAATGTCAGCGCCAGCTAGAGCCATCAACCTTGCGGCTTCTGGGTACCACTGATCCCAACAGACCAGTACTCCCAGGGTCCCCAGGGAAGTTTTAATCGGCTCAAAGCCAAGGTCCCCTGGAGTGAAATAGAACTTTTCGTAATATCCTGGGTCATCGGGGATATGCATTTTCCGATAGGTGCCGGCGATGCTCCCATCCTTTTCCAGGACAACAGCAGTATTGTGGTAGAGGCCGGGCGCTCTTTTTTCAAACAGCGAGATGACGAGAACAATCCCTAATTCCCTGGCGAATTGGCCAAACTGTTCTGTGGCCGGGCCGGGAATTGGTTCTGCCAGATCACACAGATCAGGATTCTCTGTTTGGCAAAAATAGAGACCGCAGTGGAGTTCCTGGAGGGCGACAAGCTGAGCTCCCCGGGCCGCGGCACGACGGATTGCCATGCAACTTTTCTCGATGTTGGCGGCGCGGTCAGCGCTGCAACTTTGTTGAACTAAACCCACCGTCAGAGTGTTCATAACTGGACTCCTTTCGGGATCTGCATTGTGATGCAATGGAGTGAGCCGTGCTGTTTGATCAGGGAGCGGCAATCTATGCCGATAATTTCACGCCCTGGAAAGGCGGCGGCGATAACCGCCAGCGCTTTTTCATCGGCAGGATCATTGTAGGTTGGAACCAGCACTGCACCATTGGTAACCAGGTAGTTTGCATAGGTTGCCGGCAGGCGGTCTTCACCATCAAAGCATGGTTGCGGCCAGGGTAACGGCAGCAGTCGGAAAGGCTTGTTGGCGCGGGTAGTGAACGCGTGCAGTTGTTCTTTCATTTGTCGCAACGCTTGATAGTGCTCGTCTTTTTCGGCATTGCACTCAACATAAACTATTGTGTCGTCAGGGCAGAGTCTGGCCAGAGTGTCGATATGTGAATCGGTATCATCACCAGCCAGGTAGCCATGGTTGAGCCATAGAATATGATCACAACCAAACTCCTGCTTCAGGATGATCTCCAGCTCCTGTTGAGAAAGGTGGGGATTGCGATTGGGATTCAATAAGCATTCACTGGTGGTCAGCAGAGTACCATTTCCGTCACTTTCAATACTGCCACCTTCAAGAATAATTCCTCTGGTCTCCAGGGGAGTGGTACCAAAACAACCGGAACGGTGAAGGGTTTTAGTAATCTGATTATCATGATTTGCGGCAAATTTAAGCCCCCAGCCATTGAAACCGAAGTCAAGTAGGGTCAGCCGTTGATCTTTCTCAACAGTTACCGGTCCAAAATCGCGTGCCCAGGTGTCATTGGTGGGGATGTTGAACAACTGGATATTGTCCAGAGCAATGGCTGCGCTTGCTAGTTTTTGACGGACCTGATCCGGTTCAGGAGTTGCAATTATAATTCGGGCAAAGCGAGTCAGAGCTTTGGCCAGGGCACAATAGGTTGAGTCAACCTCGGGCAACATATCGGCCCAATCAGTACTGCTATGGGGCCAGGCAATGAGGACCGCGTCCTGTGGTTCCCATTCGGCCGGCAAACGGTTTAATGGTTGCGAACTGTTCATGGTATATTCCTTACCGGTACCTGTCTTGTTGATGAATGCAGGCTATGAAAAGAGCGTGTGCTCAAGTAAAATCTTAATCCCAATGCCGATCAGCAGTAAGCCGCCAAACACCTCAACCCTGGTTCCCCAGGCCGCTCCAAGACGACGGCCCAGCAGCATCCCCATAATGGTCAGCACGCAAGCGGTCAGGCCAATGACAATTGCTGGAGTCCAGATAACGACGCCCAATACGGCCAAACTGAGGCCGATGGCCAGAGCATCAATACTGGTTGCGATGCTCAACATGACAAGTGAAGCTCCACGCGTCGGGTCGCCATTTGCTTCTTCGCTATCATCATCTTTAAAGGCATCTTTAAGCATTTTCGCCCCGACGCAAAAAAGCAGAATGAACGCAATCCAGTGGTCAAATACTTCAATTTTTTGGCGTAGGCTAACCCCGGCAATCCAGCCTATAACGGGCATGAGGGCTTGAAATAAACCAAAGTGAAAGCCAAAGCGAAACAGATGCCTCCCGGTCAGCTTGGGAAGGGTCAGTCCTGCTGCCAATGCTACGGCAAAAGCGTCCATTGCTAGCGCGACAGCAATACCCGCCAGAGCTGTAAAATCCATAGCTATATCCTTATAAATTCCAGATCAGATTCTTTCTTGGTCGCCAATAGCTTAAAGCAGGTGTTTTTTTTTTAGGAGACATCAGAAAGGTGGCCTTATATAGCATGGTTGTAGACCTTTTGTCACCAGACGAGAGTTAAATGTCGAGACGTATCTGCCTGTCTTTAACTGTAAAGACGGATAGTCCCAGGCTGGAGCGGGGGAGGTGGCTTGTGATGAAGAGAGAATGCTGAATGTATAAGCCCACAGCGGTGCTGCCGGTTGTTCTTTGATAAAAGGCAATTTCGCTATGGCGCTATGGGTAAAGCATCAACAGAGATACTTTACCCATAGTGATAACGCTTACTCGTCGATGGTTACTTTTTCGATCAGGATCATTTCTTTCGGAACATCCTGGTGGTGCATATGCATGCCAGTTGGAACTTTGGCTATTTCATCAACAACGTCCATTCCTTCGGTTACCTGACCAAAAACAGCGTAGCCATATTGGTTCGGGTTGGTCCCCTGATGGTCAAGAAAGCTATTGTCAACCAGGTTGATGAAAAACTGGCATGTTGCGCTATCAACAACTTGGGTACGGGCCATGGCAATGGAACCGCGAACATTCTTTAGGCCATTATCCGCTTCATTTTTAATCTGGCCATTTGGCTTCTTTTGTGACATTTCAGTTGTGAAACCGCCACCTTGAATCATAAAGTTAGGAATAACGCGGTGAAAAATTGTCTGCTCGTAAAAACCGTCACGTGCATAGGATAAAAAGTTCTCAGTACTGATAGGTGCTTTCTCAGCATCAAGCTCAATAACAATTGTTCCCTTGTTCGTTTGCACACGGACTGTACTCATGTTCGGCTCCTTATGATTTATCAATGAAATAGCGTCATCGACCATAACCAGAATCTGATTAGGGTGCATAGCAAAAGAGTGGCTATAATGCCGCGATCCGGCTATGAAATTCAAGCGTCAATTGCTGAAAAGGTTTTTCCATTTTGAAGCAGGCTGCTGAATTCATGCTCGGGCAGTGGTTTACTGAACAGGTAGCCCTGGTAGATGGTACAGCCTTTTTCTTCCAGAAAGTTCAGCTCGTACTTTGTTTCCACGCCTTCTGCAATGACTTTGAGATCAAGGTGTTTTGCCATGGAAATGATGGTGTCGACGATCGCTGCATCATTGAGGTCATTTTCTATATCACGAACAAACGACTGGTCGATCTTCAGAATATCGAGAGGCATTTTTTTGAGGTAGGCCAGGGACGAATAGCCAGTACCGAAGTCATCGATAGAAAGTTCGATCCCGAGAGCTTTAAGGCCTTGCATTTTTTCAATGGTGTCGACGATGTTGTCAATCACCATTCCTTCAGTCAGTTCGAGGCCGAGTTGTCCTGGATCCGCGCCCGTTTCATCCAGTATTTGCTTAACCTGGCTGATAAAATTAGGCTGGCGGAACTGTCTGGGGCTGACATTGACGGCCAGGTGATGGATGCTGTGCCCCTTGTCACTCCAGATTCTTAACTGCTGGCAGGCCGTTTTTAACACCCACTCTCCAATCGGTAAGATCAAGCCGGTGACTTCAGCGACAGGGATGAAAACTGCAGGTGAAATGAAGCCGTCGTCAGGGTGATTCCAGCGAATCAAAGTCTCTGCACCGACTATGGTGCCGTCACTGTTAACCTGTGGCTGAAAAAACAGACTGAGTTGGTTTCGTTCGAGGGCGTAGCGTAATTCTTTTTCAATTGCCAGGCGGGAATCTGCTGCCTGCTGCATGCTGGGCAAGAAGAAACGGATGGTGTCACGACCATCTTCTTTGGCCCGGTACATCGCTGTATCAGCATAGCGCAAAATGTCGATCCCTGACTCAGCTTGCTCAGATTTCATCTCTTCAGACGGAAACATGGCGACACCAATACTCGGTGAGATGTGTAGCTCATGGCCAGAGATCCGATACACTTCTGCCAGGTTGGCCTTGATCTGTTCTGCTTTATTCTGGGCCATGGCAATGGCTGTTGTTTCGTCATCTCCCAGGTCGCTCAATAAAACGACAAACTCATCACCACCCAGGCGTGAGACTGTATCTTCGGTTCTGAGTCCAAGGTTCAGCCGTCGGGCAACTTCTTTCAGCAGGGCATCTCCAATCGGGTGCCCTAAAGAGTCATTGATATTTTTAAAGCGATCCAGGTCAAGATAAAGCATCGCCCCAAAATGACCATAACGACGGACGCGACTGATAATCTGTTCCAGGCGGTTAAGTAACAGCCTGCGGTTGGGCAGATCGGTTAACGCATCATAGTAGGCGAGGTATTCGATCTGTTCTTCAGCCGATTTGCGCTCGGTAATATCCCGTAAGGTTCCGCAGATTTTATTTGTCCCCTGGACCATGTCTTGTTGGTAGGTCGCATTGATAGAGCAGGGGATGCGGTTGCCGTTTTTGTCACTCAACTCAATTTCAAAATCGGTCAGTTTATCTTCTGCACGTAGCCGCCTAAATAGATATTCTCTTTGCGAGTTGTCTGGGAAAACGCTGCTGATATTCTTGTTCAGAATATCCAGGCGGTTGTACGATGAGATTTTAGAGATAGAGGGACTTATCTCGAGAATTTTACCGTCGATGTCGATTTCCAGATAGACGTCCTGCAGGTTCTCAAAAATGGAGCGGTACTTTTCCTCACTGTGTTTGAGGTTAAAGTGGGACTGGTTCAGGTCTTTGACTGCTTTTTGTAATGCCTCAGTACGTTTGGTGACTTCCTCTTCAAGATTTTCCTGGTAAATGCGATTTTCAATAATCAGGCGTGAGCGTTCAATGGCCTGGTTTATCGCATGCAGTAAGACAGACATGTCCTGAATCGGTTTTAACAGGTAATTCCAGGCTCCTTTGTGAATGGCATCAATGGCATCACCAATAATGCCGGTACCTGAAACCACCACCACGGGAGTATCGGGTGAGGTGTTTTTGATATGCTCGAGGACTTCAAGGCCGTCAACTTCCGGCATCCGTAAATCACACAGAACCAGGTCCGGCTTCTCGCGCTGGAAAACCTCTAACCCGTCACGACCGTTTTCAGCTTCCAGAACCTGGAAGTCAAAATCTTCTAAAAACAGTCTGAAACTTTCACGGATATCCTCTTCATCATCTATCGTCAGGATAACCGGGCTTTTACGAGGTTCCATGAATAATCGCCTTTACCAAAACTAATATCAAGTGTGACTTTATCGAGTGAGATCGGTCCTTTGACGAGATGATTTTCATCAGCTTCAATCAAAAAGGATTTTAAATGATCATTTCTTCCGTTTATCTCATGATATTATGCAGATGGAAATATCGTTAGTCAAATTTAATTTCTGTGGGAGCATAACTTTTTAAAGCATATCACAAATCGCCGGTCAGTTTCTGTAGGGTGAACAGTTTCGGATTAACGGCAATAATTTCTGCAATGATTTCAGAAAATTGTTCAAAATCGATATTTTCCTCAGTGTCAGATCCCTGGAAATAAGTATAGCCGCGAGGAAGTTCGCTGAATTGACCATTGTATAGTAATGTCAGATCAACCAGATCGTTCACCCTGCCACTGGCTTCCCAAGGATCGCGATAATTATACTGACGAGCAGTGATCTGGAGCCCCAGATTATTGGGAAATATCGCCCGGACTTCAAAAGAAAAGTCGCGTGGGGACCCGTAATGTTCATTTCGCCCCGATCTGCTGCGAGCCTTCGCTCCTTGACTCTCGAGGTAGCTGGTTATCATCTCTTCAGACATTGGTTGTTGTTCGAATGTCATTTATTCTCCTGTTTACGCTCTGAAACGAAAGCATTTTTCCCGTTCATATATGCTTAATTGGTTTTTTCAAGAACCAGCTCCAAGCCCCACTCTGCTGGTTTTTGCCCGTCTGGTGAAAGCACCCAGAGTGTTGGTATGGCAGAAAACTCAGGGGCTTCGCCGAAGCCGTCGGTCAGGTAAATAATTGCCCCAGGTCTCGGCTGCTGCTGGCTGGCATAATCAAAGGCCGGGCGAAAATCAGTAAAGCCACCGCCGCGAAATATTTCAACGACTTGCGGTGCGCCACTGAAGGATTCGACCTTTTGAATGCGACTTCCAGTATAAAGCACTGTAATTCGACTCTGGCGTGCCCTGGCTATATGCATAAGCTCGCTGGCAAAGGTCTCACGAAGGGATTGGGTATCGGTTGAATCGCTGACATCTATGGCGACCAGCAGGTTCAAGTATTGTTGCTTTTGAACTCCGGGGGTGACTTGTCCAAACCGGCGATGAGGGCGAGACCAGGTTGTCGTTTTTCCAACTCGCCCGGCATTACCGACAAACTGCCTGAGGATCTGTTGCCAGGGAATTTTAGGTGGTGCCAGAAATGGGGCTAATAAACGATCTAGCTCTTCATCAACATCCTGACGACATTTTTTCCAGGCACTCTGAACCATGTGTCTTACGACCTGGTCAGCCAGGTTGAGTGGCGTACGGTCTGCTTCCTGCCAATAATCGTGATCATCGAGCGGTTGTGACAAGTGGGTTTTTTGCTGCTGGCTCCCGGTTGCTTTCTGCCCCGCTTCTGTCAGCGTCTGGTTGTCTCCATGACCACATTTGTCCATTTTTCCAAGGATCGGCATATGCAGCAAACGCTGATAATACTCTTCGGCAGCAAGTCCGTCGGGCAGGCGTAAACGACCGGGGCTAGGGGCCTCGGAGGGCAGATTCTCGATGCCTGGGTTAATAGCCAGATCGCAGGCCAGATCCCAGGCCCATTTTTGCCTTTCCTTGCGTCTGCTGGGGTGGAGGTGAAGGACATGCTTTACCAGGTGCTCGAGCATGGCTACCCGTTCTGCTTCGGTAAACAGATCATAGCGCTCCGGGTTAATTAGCAAGGTTGGAACACCATCACTTATGGTTACCGCCAACGCTTTTTCAGTAGTCATCGTCCGCCGTCGAAACTGGAGCAAAAACTGTCCGTAAAAGGGACGGTATTTTAATAGATGAACAACCGTATTCTGCAATAACCTCAGCGGGTCAGGCGACATCCTGGCTGATGTGGCGGATGGTGTCGAGAATTGTATCATCATATTTATCCTGACAAAGGATATTGGCAATAGCAGGTATTCGTAGCAGGGCTTTTACCAACCCGAAGCGCATATCGCGCGGCAGAATGTCAATGTAGGCGACCAGGTTATCCTGACTGTCTGCTTCAAGTTCAGGAGTTTGTTGCAGTGTTGTAATCAGATCGTTCATGGTCGCAGCCTGAATATCATCCCGTTGAGCCTTTACTTGTTCTGAGACTTGTGACCAATTGTACAGGATAGCGGTCGCCGGTAATGGCTTATCCTGTTGTTCAGAGCACCACTGCAGAAAACTGACAGCAGCTTCTTTACCGATGACTCCACTATAAATTTCCATTTCAAGCTCTTGAGGAAAGCGACAATACTGGCGTAGAATGCTGACCATTTCCCAGGATCTTTCAGATGGTTCAATCTGCATATTAAAACTGCAGTTGTTCAGGGATAGAAACTGTTCATTGGCGGTAATGAAGTGGCGCACCATGGAATCGTAATTTTCTTTCTGGGCATGACGTGACCAACATTGCGCGTCGGTTTCAACCTCAATAACGATCATCCGGTCAAGCAGGGCTCTGTCGAGAGGTGCAACCTGATAGCTTCCGTCTGGGGGATTAATGGCAACAACAACACGATGCTTGGGAGCGAGTTTGTGAGTGTGAAGAGCGCGTTGCTGCCCCTCTGCAGGAGGCTCAACAAATTGAAAAATTGCTTGCAGGGTGTCTTCCTGCTGGGCACGATTTAATTCATCGCAGTGGACAACCGTTGGGGGCGCTTCATCTTCGGGCCACCATCCCGGCCGGGACCAGTGCATGGTTTTTCCGTCACGGTAGGGAATGCCAACCAGATCGCCGACCTCCATCTGCCCCAGACGCAATGGCACGTACGCATGCCCGAGATCCCGGCAGGCCTGAATAATCCCGGCAGTTTTCCCAACCCCACGATGACCAACGACACAGGGTGTTAAATTGGTTTTGATGAGAATTTCTTTCAGGACAATTTTCATCTGATCGATATTCATAATAAACCCGTTTTTAGCATAGTTGTGAAAGCATACTGAAGTTGTCAGCTATTGATAGCATAGGGTTTCAAGTGGTGCAAGTACAGGTTTGTCGCGCGGGGGAGAAACCAACGGCGGCTGTGAAGGCACCGGATGTTAATTTTTCTTAGCAATCAAATACGCAGGGAGAATGAAGTGATGAGGCTCAGGTATGTTTCCAGGCTATAACCTGACTGTTATCAGCCTGGAAACGAGTTTGTTCAACTGACCAGGACCCGGATGATTTTTTCTGTTTCCATCCGCAAAATTTCAATAGCTTCCTCAGTGAGGAAGAACTTATTGACGATATCTGTAGGGATCTCACGTTTGACTGAATCACCGTTGGAGCCATAATGAAATGTATAGCTTAGGAGATTGGCAGTATAGGCGGCGCTGATAATATCCTGTTCTGTTGGGGTGTTTTGAGGGGCATGGTGCCAGTAGATGGAATTGACGATAAAGGGTGGCAGAGCCCACCATTCAGCCAGAAACCCCCCGAGTTCAGCATGGTCAGTTGACAACAGCTGATGTTCGGCTTCAGATAAAGTTATCTTTTCCAGCTTGGAGAGGGTAATTGCTTGTTCAAATTTATCGGGAAAGAAACTTGCTGCAACCAGTTTTCCCATATCGTGCAGCAGTCCAGCGACAAATGCCCGGTCATGGCGCATGTTGTCGGCTGGATAGATGGATTTAATCAGCAGTCTGCTCAAACATGCCGTAGCCATAGAATGCTTTTGAAACTGTTTGAAGTCAAAGCCTTTGACTTTTATGACCTTGTCGGAAATAGCACTATTAACAGCTTCGGAAAGGATAAGATTTTCGACGATATCAGTGCCTAAAACGATAATGGCTTTTTTAATGGTATCGACCTGAAAGCGTTGGCCGAATAGCGCAGAATTGGCCCAACGGAGCAAAATACTGGTCAGAGATACGTCTTGCCCGATGTATTCGGCCATCTTTTCAATGTCGATATCATCAGCTGTAATACAGGAACGGACATTGTTATAGCTCTCGGGAAGAGAGGGGAGCAGCGGGATCGAGTTGATTAGTTGCTGAAACTCAGGACTATGTTTCTTCTGCTGTTCTGATTGTCTGATCGCACCGCGAATAATCTCTTTGAATTCCTGATCAATCCACGGTTTGGAGATCAGTTGCTGGGCGATTCCTGCTGCTAACGCTTCACTGATGGTTTCCTGAGAATTAAATGCCGTCAGAATAATCCTGGTAACCATTGGATAGTCCTGTTTGACCTTATTCAACAGGGTAACCCCATGCCCATCCTCAAAGTCTGTATCGGTGGCGATCAGATCGACAGCATTGTTATTCAGAATTTCAAGAGCGGTGGCTGCGTTTTTTGCAAAGATAAGGGTCCAGTCTTCATCACACAATAGTGCTGCAATTGCCTGGCAGATAACAGGATCTTTATCGACAAATAAAATGGTGGGGGGGGAGGCGGTCATGTCGTTAAACCTTAAAGTCGAAGCTAATCACTTTTGATGATTAATGTTTTCAATTAATGTTAATAACGACAAATATTGTTGCATAGTTTTTAGAAAAAGTTAATAACTTTTTAATTATACCAGGGATTTTTAAAATATCAGGTGACTTAAAATAAAAAAACAGGCCCTGGTTCAAATCGATGAGTCAGGGCCTGTTGTGCTTGCTATAACTGGTGGAAAACTTAGAACCGTGAAAATCCGCGCTGTTTTTTGCGGGAAATTTTACCAATCAGCCAGCCAAAAAAGAAGACGCCGCCACCGGCCAGAAACCACTGAATCATGTTTGAGCGATGAAAGTCACTGTTTTCTTCGCGCAGGACGACCAATTCATTGTTTAGCTGCTTGTTCTGCTCAACTAACGCTTCATTTTCTTCGCTTAAAGATATGACATTTTGGGAGTTCTTCAGCAGCAGTTCGTAATCATCCTGTACTTTGTGCAGGCTTTTGCGGGTTGCCTCAAGTTGTGTTGATAAGGAAGAATTTTCTTCTTCGCTGGAACTTGCTTCTGCGATTTTGCTCTGAGCCACTTCCTGCTGCTTTGCCAATTCACTCTGCAATGATTCAATCTGAGTATTAAGTTGCTGAATCTGAACTGACTTTGGTATTGCTGATGAAATATATTGCGTCAGCGCATATCCTTCATTTCCTTTTGGAGTACGGACCTTGACATATTTATCACCATCTTCGAGGACTTCAACTCTGGTCCCGGTTCGGATGGTTTCGATGATCTGATAATGAGTTCCTTGCCCGGTCCTTACGGTAATGACCAGGGTATCTGAAACGTAACGCGTGTCTGCCCATACCGGGGTTGTGGTCACCGCTACCAGGCAGATAATAAAGATTATCTTGATGAACGAATTCATATTGTCTCCTTAATACATTCTCTTATCATTTATGCAGCCCTCCGGGATATTACAAAGGGAAGCCTGTTAATTCAAGCGTTCATTCCTGTTTTGAGAAGAACATGATGTTTAGTCACATCAATAACGCGACAATCGCGGCCGTCATACTGGTTGTCAGGGTTCCGGCAATCAAAGAGCGGAGCCCCAGAGAGATGATTTCCTTGACCCGGCAAAAAAATGTATCTCTCCAAATCAGAAACAGGTAGTTGAGATGCAGGGGCTCCGGATGGCAATTAGCTGATATTCAGAGAAATTGTTTAAAAGGAGTCTTATAGCAGAACTTTAGCGGTTGGCCAATGGGGAAGTGCTTTGCTAATAATGTCCTAACGACTCAGATTTGCTTGGGTTATACATTTTATTGGGGGACAGATGTCGATTTGCCGAGTATACTCTCAATGTAGGGACAAGTTTCAAAGTTCGTGATCTTAACCAATATGATTTGGAGTTAAATTTCTTATGTTACGAGTTGTAATGCTATTTATGATGATGTTGGTTGTTGGTGGTTGTACGGGCAGTTTTACCCGTATTTCCAACTCAGAAAAAACCATAACCACCGGTGGCGAAGTGCCTGGACAGACTAAAGAGCAGCTGTTTGGAGGCACCAAGGTGTGGATGGAGGAGAATTTTGCCACCGTTGAAAAACCGATTGTTGATGAAGACTATCGTGCCGCAGTCGTTGTCGGTAATGGGCAGATCGATTATCCCTGCTCATTTATCAGCTGTTTAACCAAGTCGGGTTGGAAGGTCTCTTTTATGATGAAAGTCCGTGCGGAAAATGAGGCGATTGAAACAACCTTCTGGAATGTTACTCTGCTGTCCACTGAATCAGGGAATGATGGTAGTTATTCTCAAGGGATGGCTTCGCCCGTTTGGTCGGAGCGTGATATGAACGCGATCAGGCCACTTTTACTTGATCTTCATACTGACCTAGTGAGAGATTTGCGCCGCGTTGGCCGTTGATCTCAGAGCTCCTGACTTTTGGTAGCGGCCTGAGCTTTTATATAAAGAGTCAGCCCTGCCAGGGTCAGGATTATCCCTGTGCATCCTGCTGCTGTCGGTAGTGCCCCGCCAAGAAAAATAATCTCACCCAGTAATGAAAACAGCACTTCGCATGACTGCAGAGAATCGACAGCTGTCAACTGGTACGAATTTGTCGCGAGGTGTCTGGCCTGTAGAAACAGGGTTGTGGCAATGACTCCTGAAAACAGTGCGACAAGCAAGGTGCTGGTCATCTGTCCCGGTGATGGAGCTGGGGGGTGAGCACCAAGATACAGGATGATCCAGAAAGGTACTGTTCCTAAGGTCAGCAGCAGGATCCGTATAAATGGGTTATTCAGCAGGTCACTTTCGATAGCTGGCAGTATTCTGTTCCCCTGCCGTTGCGCTTCCCATAGCATTTGGTTGCCAAGGGGGTAGGCGATGGCCGCAACCAGTACTGGAATGCCACCGAGAAACAACTCACGAAGAGATACCTGATATGCTTGGCCGAAATTGACAGCAACGATGCCAGCAAAGATAACCAGGGTATAAGCCAGGGCCCGCAATGGAACTTTTTTGCCGAACAGAAAGAGGACTAAGGGGGTCGCCAGGATGGTCATCTGCCAGGTTGTTGCAACGACCCAACCTGGTGCAAAAGACGCACTGAAGCTGATCAGCGAATAAAAGATGCCAAAGCCAATACTGCCGGTCAGGCACCAAAAAAATAAATGCCTGAAAAATAACCGGAACGCGCCAACAAGTTGAGAACCTTTACCGGAGAGAAACAGCCAGCCCACCAGCAGAGCTGTCATCCACAGGTAGCGTAGCGCTGCGGTCCAGAACCAGTGCCCGCCACTCAGGCTGATTGCTCTGTTGAGAATAAAGGTGCTGCTGAAAAATAATGCTGAAAGCAGCCCGAGAAACATGATTCTGCCCAGGCTTGAATGATTCTTGTTCAGGGCAGGTAGTCCTCTCTTAATGGGGCAAATACCTCAATAGCTATTGAGTCTGCCAGGACTTCAGCTTTATGCTCAACCTCGCCCGGAATACACCAGCTGTCACCGGGGTTTACTGTAAATGTCTGCTCTCCTATCGTTAGCAGCATGTGGCCGCTGATCAGGTAACCGGTTTGTTCGTGGGGGTGTTTGTGCCTGGGTAAATTAGCTCCCTGCTGCAGGCGAAACTCCGTCATTAGCGTCTTTTCGCCATGGACCAGGGTTTTCATTTCGATCTTTTCAACAGCTAACTTGTATCCTTCTTCACTGTGGCAGCTGAACATTAAGACACTCCTTTGTCTGTTAGATTAATAAATCGGTTGATTCGGCGCAAAGTGCAGCCCTTGTTTGAGGATTTCCTCTTGAGCAATGCGTAATGCTTCATTTCTTGCTTCCATATCGCACTGAATATAATCAAATTCCTGTAAGTCTTTCAATAGCCTTAGGATCGCACTTTTATAAAAGCCTGTCTGTTTAGCGATGTCTGCCAGGGACAGGCGGACTGCATCACGATTAAAGCATTCCAGAATAGAAAGAGCCCGGCCGACCGAGCTTAACGCATTGTTCTCTTTTTCTTGGTTTTTACCGTTCATTTATCCTCACTTGTCTCTATCTAATTGTAATGATTTCATTCCTGTACCTGAACCATTTATCAACCTTTTCTCTTCCTGTCTGTACGGGATATGGGAACTCTAGATATGGCGAAACCATTGCAGTACGTGGTTTTAGCACGTATGGCGAAGCAATGCGGTTTAAAAAATAAACAATACTGATTTTATGTGGTATTTATTTTTTAAACTTTATTTTTGCCTGGTTAAACTTGCTAAGGTATAACCCCAGGCATAGGTGATGATAAAGACATCATCAAGATGATCAGGATTCAGGACACTCTGCCTATCACCGAAATTCAGGTCCTGGAAGGATTCTTGCCAGAAGCCAGAATCTATCTTAGGGAATAAAGCTGATTTCGGAGTCAATGGTTACGGTTTGCAATTCTCTGCCAGAATCCTCCAATGCAATAATTTCAATGTGTCTAAAGCGCATTTTCTGATGTTTCTGATTGCAGCGGGAGTACACCGTCATTATTTACTGGCATTGATGTTTTAACCGAAATTAAGGTCTTTATAAGACCGCTGGAAATTATAAAAAGACAGCCAGCTATTTGCAGACCACTTAAGGTTTCGTCAAAGAGTAACCAACCCCAAAAGAGAACAACAACGGCCTCAAAATAGGAGAGCGTTGCAAAGGTGGTTGCCGGTAAACGGCTTAGGGCAAATACTGCTGTGAAAATTCCAAGGAAGCCAGGTATTAAGCCCACTCCAAGTAACCATGGAATATGCAAAACAGTAAGTTCCGGAAAAGAAGAGATTGACACAGGAAGTAAGAGAAATGCCCCAACCATAAGTTGCCAGAAGGTTCTTGTATAAACCGGGAGCTGTGGTTTGATTGCTCTATTTAAAATCATAAACCCGGAATAGCAGAGTAAAGCCAGGAGACCATAGCCGATGCCAATGATCTCTTGGCTCTGGCCACCGAAATCCAACTTAAACTCCATCATCATGGCAAAACCTAACAAAGCGAGACAGATAAGGGCTCCAGAGGTCCAGGTCAAAGATTCTTTAAGGAAGAAATGAGCGAGAATGGCAGCTGCGACCGGAGCCATATATACCAGCATTATGGCATTAGCCATGGTGGTATAGTTCATTGCTTCCACATAAAAAAACATGAATCCAGAAAGCAAAATACCATTACTTAAAACAGGCATTGTCGGCCAGCGACAGAGCAGGAAAGTTTTCCTGCTAAAAAAAAGAAAAAACAGGACAAAGAGAGCACCGATAAAAAGCCGTGAGATAGTTATCAGTTCTGGTGATAAACCAGATAACTTCGAAAAAACGCCAATAGTCGCATTACATAATGCGGAAATGACGACACAGCAAAGAGCAATTTTATCCATACAGGGCTCGATTAAATAGTGGGATGGCGCGGGGATATATGACTTTTGGCCAGCAAAAACTGTTTAATACGTTCTCTGATGGCATCTCGGACACGGCAGTATTCAGGAAGGACTTCTGATTCTTCACCTTTAATTTGTGACGGATCGTCAAAACCGATATGAATGGTTTCAGCGCCACCAATAAGCCCTGGGCACTTTTGGTCGGCATCGCTACAGAGAGTGATGGCAAAATCAAACTTTTGACCGGCAAAGTCCGTTAAGATCTTCGAATGGTGATGACTGATATCAATCCCGATATCCTGCATAACTTTAGCTGCCAAAGGGTTCACTCGTGTCGCCTCAGTCCCGGCTGAAAAGGCTTCAAAACGATCTCCCAGATCATGATTTACAAGTCCTTCGGCCATTTGGGAGCGACATGAATTATGGGTACAAAGAAAAAGAACGCGTTGACGATTGGACATTTGTTATACCTTTTTAAAAGTTATACGGCTTATGTTCGAAATTGTGAAAATTATTCTCTATGGGATTGCATAGCTGTTCATACAGACAAAGAGTTATAAGATCAAAGGATTTCGCTCAGTACAATTTTCGTTTGGAAAACGTTGACCCCAATACGTTGAATGTATTCTCCACAATAAACAATGCATATTCATCAGTAGTGAAGACAATTTCTTCCAAACGTTTTAGCTGGATATTGTTGATGATAACCATCAGTACGGTTTTGGCTTGTCTTTTATAGGCACCAACTGCCGGGAGCATGGTCATCCCAACATGTAATGCGACCATGGCTTTTTCAGAAATTTCATCAGGCTGATTTGAGATGATAAACACCATTTTCCGTTGGCTGAACATCGACATGGTGTAATTGAGAGTTTGTGAGGTGATGAAAACAGAAATAATAGAGACAATCACCAGGTCCGCTTTCATAAACATAAAGCAGATGAAATATAGAAACAGGTTAAAAGTAAAGAAAAATTTACCAATGCCTATATTGAACTTTTGGTTAAGAATAATCGCCAGAACATCTGCCCCCCCGTTAGAGCCCAAAGATCGCAAAACAATACCGGCACCAACCCCAAGAACGGCTCCAAAAACCACCGCAGCATAAAACTGATTTGCTATTTCTATGTGAATATCGATGAATTCATAAGAAATGGAGATGACCGCCATGGCCAGGGCGCTGTACCACAAAAAACGTCGTGATACGTAAAGGTAGCCGAGGATGAACATGGGGATATTCAAAAGAAAATAGATCAGTCCGGGGTCAAGACTATCCGTAAGGTAATAAATAATCGTGGCAATGCCAAATAGTCCTCCGGGAATAAATTGGTGTTCGCTACCGATCCCTTTTAAAATAACAACCTGAAGCAGTGATCCAACTATGATTAAGCCTGAATTCCAGAATAGGGAATAGGCAAAATTTGTTTTTTTTTCACTCATGTCCTACCTCCTAATTTCCTGCACATCGAAGCCGGAAGAATCTCTTACGCGGATCGATTTATCCTGATTTCAGCATCTGCGGGAATTGCGAAACCGCATGCGACTTCGACGGCTTTAAGGACCGCAGTCGGAACGGGACAGGCTGCGTGACTTAAAACCAAACGCGCTTGTTGGAAAACAGTAGACATTCCAAACGGAGCGAAAATCTCTTTTGTACCATCAACTGTTTTGATTTCTCGAGCCAGGTTCAGAATTGCAGGACAGTCAGATTCTATGGAGAGATCTGCATGCATCATGTCTGATGAATGTGCTGAAATTCTGGATTTCAGACCACAGATGCCCGGCTTTACATAAACTTCGATCATAAAACTCACCAGTTTTTAAAGAAATGGCCGCCACAAAAGGGCGGCCATTGGTTTTTTCTGGTTGCCATCTAGATACTCAAAATAGCAACGAGTTCACAAACAGTTTCCTTATTCCGCATCCATGAACGGATATTCAAAGCTCGTTGGTGGTACAAAGTTTTCTTTCACTGTACGTACCGAAACCCAACGCATCAGGTTCTGCTTGCTGCCTGCCTTGTCATTGGTTCCTGAAGCACGACCTCCACCAAAAGGCTGTTGACCAACAACAGCACCGGTGGGTTTGTCGTTGATGTAGAAGTTGCCCGAGGCATTGGTCAGTTTGGCCATACCGAAGCTGATAGCCGTGCGGTCCTGGGCGAACAGCGCACCGGTCAGGCTGTACTCACTGGTCTGATCGCACAGTTCAAGGGTTTCTTCATATTCATCATCGCCATAGCAATACATGGTCATGACCGGGCCAAAGATTTCTTCTTCCATGGTCTTGAACTTGGGGTTGCTTGTTGCAATAACCGTAGGCTCAATGAACCAGCCTTTGCTGTCGTCGTATTCGCCACCAATAACCACTTCGGCATCATCAGCTGCTTTGGCGTACTCGATATACTTAGTGATGCTGCTAAATGCTGACTTATCGATAACGGCATTGAAGAAATTACCGAAATCACAGACATCACCCATTTTGATCCGGCTGACCTGATCCTTGATTTCTTTCATGACCGGTTCCCACAATGACAATGGGATATAGGCTCGTGATGCTGCGGAACATTTTTGTCCCTGGTATTCAAAAGAACCACGCACAATAGCGGTTGCTAAAGCTTTTACCTCGGCTGATTTATGAGCGAAAATAAAGTCTTTACCACCGGTTTCGCCAACGATACGAGGATAGGTTTTATACTTGTTGTCAGCCAGGTTATTGCCAATCGTCTTCCACATGCCCTGGAATACGCCGGTGCTGCCGGTAAAGTGAATACCTGCAAAATCAGGGCTGTTCAATACGGTGTCACCCACGTTGCTTCCCGAGCCTGGAACAAAGTTAATTACCCCGTCTGGCAGGCCTGCTTCCTGGAGCATTTTCATGAAATAGTAGGGAGCATATACGGCAGAGGACGCTGGTTTCCAGACCACGGTGTTCCCCATGATGGCGGGGGCTGTCGGCAGGTTTCCGGCAATAGCCGTAAAGTTAAAAGGAGCTACCGCAAAAATGAACCCTTCCATGGGGCGTTGCTGAACGTAGTTCCAGGTGTAGCGTGAGTTAAGCATTGGCTGATCTGCATAGATCTGTTGGGCAAAGTAAACGTTAAAACGTAAGAAATCGATCAGCTCGCAGGGACAATCGATCTCCGCCTGGTAGGGCGTTTTACTGATGTTGAGCATGGTCGCCGCATTCATCAGGAAGCGGTAGGGGCCGGCCAGCAAGTCAGCAGCTTTCAAAAAGATTGCTGCACGCTCTTCCCAACGCAGGCTTTCCCATACCGGCTTGGCGGCCATGGCCGCATCAATAGCCATCTGGACTTCTTCTGGCCCGGCTTTGTGATAGGTTCCCAGGGTAATGGAATGGTCGTGGGGGCACGCAATTTTTGCGGTGTTTCCAGTACGAACTTCTTTCCCTCCAATGATAAGGGGGACCTCGATCTGCTTCGATTTTAAATCGTCAAGAGCTGCTTTTAATTGGGCACGCTCTGGAGTTCCCGGAGCGTAGGTCAGGTTTGGTTCGTTGACAGGGCTCGGAACGTTAATGGCAGCATTATTAACCTGTTGCATCGTTTTTCTCCTATTTGTTTGGGTATTCATTTTTGTACGGGTTGATCATTTTCTGGTTGTTTCGAAACCCGTTCAGGGGCGTGTCTTTATCTCGACCTATAGTCGTATACCTACTCTCAAGTTATCCTTCGGGTTGGTCATCAGTTTTGCTTCTCTGGTGATAAACGCCTGGCCTGTAATAGACGGAATGACTCCACCATTATCGGCAGGTTGATAGCTGAGACGATAGCTGCTGCCTATGGTACTTTCCTGAATAATTTCTGCTCCAGGAGCAAGCAATTCATCTGCGGCCAGGCTGGCCAGGCGTGCTGAACAGCAGGTCCCACAGGGGGACCTGTCGTAAGCATTGTCGGGACACAGAACAAAATTTCGGGTATGACCATGTTCGGTGAGGGGCGGACCATATAAAACGATGTGGTCAATAATGCCGTCATTAGCACCGCTTATATTGTTTCTGTAGATGGTTTCTCTGATCGCAATCGCGGTATCGGTAAGGTTGCGGATATTCGATGGGATAACCGGAACCGGACTTTCGTTAACCAGGAAAAACCAATTACCACCGTAAGAAATATCCCCCTTAACAGTGCCAATTCCTGGTACCTCAAGATGAACATCTTTGGCGAAACGATAACTTTCAATATTTTTGACAGTAATCGTGTTTTTGTCAGTTAAGGTGATTTCAACAATACCAACAGGTGTTTCAATCTTATGGGTTCCGATACCAATTTTGCCAATGTGAGCCAGCGTTGCAGCTAAACCAATAGTGCCATGTCCGCACATTCCGATCACTGAAGCAGCGTCGAAATAGATGACTCCCGCTACACATTTGGAATTGACCGGTTCAACTAATAAGGCACCGACCATAGCTTCCTGACCGTATGGTTCAAGGACTACTGAACGATAAAAATCCTCATGCTCCAAAGCTAATTTTTTTGCTCTGTCAATAAGCGGACCTGAGCCAAGATCAGGGCCTCCACTAATAATTACACGGGTCGGTTCACCTTCAGTATGACTGTCTACGATTACCATTTTTCCTACTCCGTTGTTTGTGTCGCTCAGTAGACGCACTTCACCTGTCAACGCTAAAAATCAATCTGGCGCCGTAGTCTTAGAGCATTATTCGTTCAGTGTTCCGTGAATAATCTCAGTGGCTGTTCAGCGGTTTCTCACACCGACATTCAGGACGTTGCGTAAATAATCGATACTTTCGATACAGGCCGTGATCTCTTTTTCCCTGGCAACTTCAATAGCGTCTGTTCCCTGCGGCCATTCGATTTCGAAAGTAATCCGGTCCATGGGGGATTTTTCCTGAAGGGTTTTCAGGACTTTGGCGCAGTCAATATCTCCTTTACCAATTGCAACGCCAATGGAATGAGTGCCGTCAGCATCGACAACAATCTCGTTATCGCAAAAATGACAGCAGAAGGCATAAGGAGCGAGTTTTTCTACTGCGATTTCAGGCCCTTCAAGAACCAGAAGGGAATTGATGGTATCGATACAGGCACCGACTTGTGGATGGTTCAGCTGCTTGATGAGCCACAGGACTTCATCTGCATAGGTATCGCAATGATTTTCTATGGCGAGCTTTAAGCCTAACTCTTCAAGCAGGGGGAGGTTTTCTTTGAATTCATCGAACCGGTTACTCAACTGGCGCATAACGTCAGGGTGGTAACAGGTTCCATACAAAGGTCTCGGGCGGACTATATCAAGACTGTATTTGACCAGATCAGCGCCGATGGCTTTGGCTGTTAAAAGAGCATCCTTTACCGTGGAATTAACCCTGGGATCGCAAGGGGCATTGAAGGATACATTGTATTCCAGGTAAAGATCATGGGCGTCAGCGGCAGCTTTTATATCTGCAAGGTGAGCAGGATCCCGGCTTTCAAGGTCAACATTGGTGACATGCAAACCATCCAGTCCCCATTCAACAGCAAGGTCCATCAGTTTCATCAGATCTATCGATTTTTCATAGGCATAATCGCCCTGATGCCCCCAACTTTCACCGAGACCACTTAGATGAAGAGTGTAGGTATGCATGCCAAGCTTCATCTGTTTTTCACTATTTGTCATCATGGAAATTTCCTTTTAACTGTGATCGAATTCGGTTTTCTTTTGATCCGATCAGCATCAAATGAGCGTTAAGAACGGCCCTCAAGTGAGGGCACTGTTCTGATAAAATAAATAGAATGTTTTCCTATACACTCAACGTTACTGGATAAAACCGAACAGTTTCGGTAGGTACAGTGACAAAGGAGCCCAAAATGTTGTTAGCAGCATAACTGGTAATGCGCCCACCAGCATAAAATACAAAGCCGGTTTAATGACATCGGACATGCCAACATTTCCGATTCGACATGACATAAATAAAATTGGCGCCATCGGTGGGCTATTACAGCCAATGACAACGCTGGTTCCAACGATTGCGGCAAACTGTACAGCACTGACACCGATACTTTCCATGACCGGAAGAAGCAGCGGGCTGACGATGGCGACAACGCTGACATCATCCATAATCATGCCGAGCATGATGAGGAAAATATTCACCAGAATCAGGATCAGAATCGGGTTCTGGAAGGTATCCATAAGAAGATCAGTCAGATCTTGAGGAATCATTTCGAAAGTAAAAATACGGCTGGCAACGAAAGAAAAGACCAGGATGATCAGAATGATACCGGTCGTGGTTGCAGCATCAACCAAACATTG
This sequence comes from Geopsychrobacteraceae bacterium, assembly GCA_963664385.1. Classification (GTDB taxonomy): domain Bacteria; phylum Desulfobacterota; class Desulfuromonadia; order Desulfuromonadales; family Geopsychrobacteraceae; genus Seleniibacterium. Next base: position 4,920,212 of record OY761157.1, on the reverse strand, counting down.
AGCAATGTTTTTAAGGTTAAGCTCTTTGTAAATAAACAGACCTACCGGAATGGAATAACATACCGCAATTGCTGCAGCTTCTGTTGGGGTAAAAAAACCTCCGTAAATACCCCCTAATATTAGTACTGGTAATACTAGTGCTGGCAGTGCTTCAATGCCTGTTTTTTGAATGTCACTCATGCGTTCTGACCAGGTCATTTTTTCTGCGCTGGGGTCATGTAGCTTACGCATATTAAGAGCATTGAGAACGCATAATACCAAGATCAGGAAAATACCTGGGCCAACCGTTGCCAAAAAACAGGCTGCTACGGACTGACGGGTGACAACGGCATACAGAATCATGGTGATACTTGGTGGGATTAATAATCCTAGCAAGGACGAAATACTGAGCAGTGCCGTGGTGTATGATCGCTTATAGCCATGTTTTTCCATGGGACCGATCATGATGGTGCCGATGGAGGCTACGGCAGCAGATGCTGTTCCTGAGATCGCACCAAAGACACCGCAAGCGACAACCATAGATGATCCCATGCCAGTGCGCGAACGGCCGACTAAGGCTTCTACGAAGCGTACCAGGCGGGACGCCATACCGCCCGCTTGCATCAAATAACCAGTCATTACAAAAAGGGGTAAGGCAATAATAATTACCGAATTGATAGACCAGAATCCTGTTGTCATCAGAGACGATATATCAACTTCATATGCGACAGACAAAACGACTGTCATGGCGGCAAAAGAAAAAACTACTGGAACACCGATAATCATTAAACCGACTACGGTGACTATGGCAAATAGAGCGCCCATAATTAACAATCTCCCTTGACAGCGACTTGACTGTTGTCTTCAGGAAAGCAATCTGCTGTTGTGCTGTCCTGGTTTTGATGCCCCATAAGAGTCATTAAGTCAGTTACGACATCGCGTACAATGTAATAGACAAAAAATATAGCGGCGAATAGCAGGCTTCCCTGGGAAATGAACCAGGGCAGGCTGAATACCGGGGTGACCTGCTTTTTCTCTATAGCCCAGACGAATAGGTCATAACTCCAGGTGACAAAAAGCACGGCCATAACGAGAGATATCAATGAGGAAAGAAGGTGTGATGCCGCAATGATTTTTTTGTTTTTAGTCAATACTAAAATAAAATCAGCAGATAAGTGGGCACGATCGCGTGAAGCCAGTATCGCTCCTACCATGTAAAGCCAGACAACAGCAATCAGAACCAACTCTTCAAGACCGAACATGGGAGTTCCCATGATTATTCTGGCACAAATGCCAAAGGTCAAAGCAACTGCTACAAACAGACTCAGGATGATAGCCGTAGGTCGTAATAACGCATTAAGAACATTATCAACAGATTTGTATATTTCGAAAATTTTCATAAGAACCTCAGTAATGTGATAATTCCAATTTTCACGCGACAGCTTTCCGGAGAAAGCTGTCGAGAAAAAATCAATCAATTAATCTTTAGGTTGTGTCGCGTTTTTACGAACCACATCCATAATTTCGCTACCGAGTTCTTCTTCGACCAATGGCCAGACTTCAGCACGAACATTTTTCACCCAGGCACTTTTTTCTGCCGCAGTGGGAACGATGTACTTTATGCCGCCATCCTGGGCAGCTTTGATCCACTTGTCATCTTCCGCTTTTGCTTCTGCGAATTGTCTCTTAATGACGGCTTGAGCGGCTTCTTCAACAATTTTCTGATCTTCTTTGCTGAGCTTATTCCAATTAGCTGCATTCATCAGCAGAGCGTAAGAAGAGAAGTTGTGGCCGGAATGGACATAGTAATTGATCTGATCGCGGAAATATTCATAGTCATAGTAGATGACATTACTGGAATCACCGTCGACGACACCGGTTTGGATTGAGGTGTAAACCTCGTTCCAGTCGATGGGGACAGGTTGAAAGCCCATGGCTTTAATTGTCTGTGGCAGTGGGAAAATCGGCTGGGAACGCACCTTCATCCCTTCGGCTTGAGCATTGTTGGTTGCATAACGACCTTTGGTTGCAATCCCGCCAAACCCTTCAGGGTAGGGACCAAAGTACTTGAGCCCCATTTGGGCATAGACTGGGTCCATCAGGTGTTTAAGCCAACCCGTTTCTCCGAAGCTTTCCATGGCATCTTCCCAGCCAAGAACCAGATAGGGAATATGGTTAATGCCGAGGCGTTTGTCATAGGAGGTTTGAGGCCAGGTGAGCATCATGTCGATGTTCCCTTTAACCAGTTGATCAAAGAGTTCCTGTTGACCTCCAAGTTCTCCCTGATAAAAGATATTGACGCGAATATGGCCGTCTGATTTTTCTTTGATCAGCTTGGCCCAGTATTGCATCTGTTTTCCGGACTGGGATGTTTTGTCACCAGATTCCAGGGCAAGGCTCAACTTAACCTTTTTGGCTGCCCAGACCTGACCTCCTAAAAGAATTGACATGGCTATCAGGCCAATAAAACAAAAACTTACTTTGCGGAACAAATGTTTCTTACTCATAGAAGTCTCCCTTTGGTTATTAATGAATTCAAAAAATGACCTAAATTCATATAAAGTAGATATTTCAATTGTCTGTTAGAGACACATCGTCAAATCAACTGCCATAGCAAATCGTGGTGACCATTTGCTGTGCTATTAATTTGGGTTGTATAGCCTCTTCGTTGAGTAAGGTGCAAATTTCATCTTTGAAATTTTGGGACGTAGTTTAAATCCTTTCGCCAGTGAAATGATTTATGGTTCTTGCGGTTTTTTCTTGTATATTTTGTTGGCCAACAAAAATATCCTGGTAATGATTATTCTTAATAATTGACGACCTCATCATCGTCGGCACGCTCTGGAAATGTCATCTGCATGACATATTCGTTGGTAAATTCAGCGTGGCAAGAAAGTTCAAGATAGGTTGTTTTTGCTTTTATTTCAGCGACGGCGGCAAAGGCTCCTGCTTCGGTGACATAGCGCACGGCACCACTCCCTGCCGCATTTCCCAGGGGCCTGACAATTTCTTGCATCTGTTTTGGCAGCATGCCTATGCGGACCGCATTCAGCGGGTTTAAGGCGGCACCAAAACCACCGGCAATAAATAGAGTGTTGATCTGATCCGCCCTGACCTGAGCTTCTTTGAAAAGTGTTTCGATTCCAGCACGTACCGCTGCTTTGGCAAGTTGGACTTTCCGAATATCACTTTGGCTCAAGTAGACAGAGTCGCTGATCATGAAGACTGTTTCTTCATTGATTGCGGTCAGACGATCAGCCAGCAGAGCACCTTTATCGAAACGCCCGGTTGCATCGATGGTTCCAGAGTCCAAAAGTTCAGCAATACAATCGATGACCGCTGAACCGCAAATACTCTTGGCTGAACTCTGATTGATGGTCGTAAAAGAAATATCCTCTCCTGCCTTAAAAACCGTATCTATGGCACCCGGTTCAGCAACTGATCCACAGGCTAGCGAAGCTCCTTCAAAACATGGCCCCGCCGCGGTAGAACACGCATAAAACTTGGCGCCGTCACTCAGTACGATTTCAGCATTCGTACCGAAGTCAACCAGCAGAAAAGGATCTTTTGTTTTATGGGCATCAGCGGCAAGCAATGCTGCAACGATATCTGCGCCAACATATGCGGAGATTCCTGGCATGATAAAAACAGGGGCACTTGATGGAATGTTCAAGTCACTTGAGTGCAAGTTCATAGCTTCTAACGTCACAGGAATAAAAGGTGCTTTGCCGATATTTTCGGTCGGCAATCCACATAGGAAATGGATCATGCTGGTGTTCCCGGTGATCGCAATCATACTTGGGTCACTGATATCCATACCACTTGTCACAGCGTTACGGATAAGGGTCTGTTTAATTTTGCTGATCTGACTGATGATTGCCTGTTGTAGTTCAGCACCTCCTGAACTCTTTCCATCAAGGGTGTAGTGGATACGGGAAATAACATCAGCGCCAAAAGGTGCCTGATCATTAAGTTCGCCATAAACATCAATAATGGCCTGGTTCTTCAGGTCCATTAAAATACCTGCCACGGTTGTTGTCCCGATATCGATAGCCAGCAGGGTGTGGGCTTGGTGAGTATCAAACCCCAGGAGTGTCTTATCATGAGTCAAGGCATAGCCCGTCTTATTCATCAGAAGAAATTCGGGGAGTCGCGCTTGCTGCTTGAGACTGAGGCGGTGACCAATGGTGCTGGAAAGTTCCAGAACATTGTCTATATCTGTTTGCTGACTTTCAAGGGTTGCGGTGCGAAGCGATATTTCTGTCTTGGTGACAAGCGGTTCAAAGCGATAATTCAGCGCAGAAAAAGAGGTTAATACTTTGGCCGCGTTGCGGTGGGGAATCTGCAATTTCAGCCCATTACGAGCTGGTGTATAGCAAGCCAGCCGCAACCCGTTGTTAATAGCTGCGGGAGTAAGTCTTTTAAGCTCCTGTGGGTGTGGTTCTGTATCTGCATAGATCAGGCATTTGCCACAGGTCCCCGCTCCACCACATGGCAGCTGGAGCAGCTTATGAGTCCGCAGGGTATGACTGACCGGTTCCCCTTCTTCACAAGTGAGACAGAATTTTTTATTATTGAATGAGACCGCAATCTTGATTGTCATATTAGTTACTGTAAACAGCCTCCAAAGTTCCATCACCCGTTAATACGACGCTATAACCTGGCTTGATATGAAGGAACCGCTGCTCATCGACTCCACCAGCCAGCAAAGCTCGTAAATAATTATCGGAACCCCTTGTCTGGGAGAATGGCAGATTTGCTTCTTGCGCAAAACAGCGTGCCTCAGCCTCAAAAAAGCCTGCTGGTTTCGTGAGTTCTTTTTCCATTTCGTCTAATTCAGACCATCGAATCAGACTGACAGCTGTGTAATTTTTGAGCCAGGTCAGTTGTTCTGCCATAAGATAGTGGGCATTTTCTTCACCAAACTTCTCTTTGTATTCTTGAAAGAATCTCACCTTATTCCTTAAAAGCTCGGAATCTGCATAATTGACCCAGCCTGGAGACTGCCAATAGGTGGTCCCGTTTTGTGAATACTTGCCGGCATCATCCTGATCAATGCCGAGCAATAACGGGATACAATCATGCACCCGCGGTAAAATGAGAGTTGCCGTTTTCGCTGTAATACCTGACAGGCCTTGCCCGCAAAGACCATAAGCAAACAGAATATTCAGGCCAGGAAGATAGTGTTGTTCAACATCATCGACAAAGGCTTGAACCGTCTTTTTCAGTTGGTCCGGACGCTGGTGAAGTCCCATTTCCAAATAATGAATGGGAGGAGGATTATCCATTCTGGCGGCAAGCCAATCCAACTCATTGCGAAAAACTTCGCAGGCAAGGATGATCCTGTCAGGAGAGCCCTTCATAAGTGCTGCCTAGCCTCTTAGAGTATTGCAGTGCTCAATGGCCTGGTCTGCAGCAGCGGTTGCATCCTGAGCATAAAAGTGAGCACCGATCTGATCACAGAATGACTGGGTCAAGGGCGCGCCACCAACCATAACTTTGACCTTGCCTGCGAGTTCAGAATCATTGAGTGCAGCAACTACGTCCTTCATGTGCATCATGGTCGTTGTCAACATGGCGGAAATACCAATAATGTCAGCTTTATGCTCGATAGCAGCTTCGATGAATTTAGCTGGCTGAACATTGTTGCCAAGATCAACAACTGTGAGTCCCTTACCCTCCATCATCATGCCGACGATATTCTTACCGATGTCGTGCAAATCATCCTTAATGGTTCCAATGACAATCGTCCCTTTATGATCATCATCAGCACCGCTGAGGAGGGGGCGGAGGATATCGGTACCAGCTGCCATAGCACGGGCAGCGATGAGGACCTCGGGGATAAAAATGTCATTATTTTTAAAGCGCTCACCGATGATGTTCATACCAGCCATCAAACCATCATCAAGCACGCTTTTAGGGCTCAACCCTTCATCCAGGGCTTTTTGGACAAGAGCTGCGGTCTCTTTGGTTTTACCTTTTTGCAGCATCTCACTCATTTCTGTTAGAACGCTCATGTTCACTCCTTTTATTTGACTATCTGGATAAGATTTTTCTTAAGTAGTTGATTTTTAGTTATTTCTCCCGCTCCTCTGTGGCAGATAATCGTCAAAGGAACGTCCGTTGCCTGGCACTTTTCAATATGAAAGCCACGCCCCGTATCGGAGATGTAAAAATGTTCTTCACCGTCTGGAATAAAGCCCTTAACTCGCAAGACTTTTGGCGCGTTCTGCAATGCCCTTATGAGTTTTGGGATCCCGCATGGAGCTCTATATACGGTGAAGCTTTCCGGCCGGTTTCCCGGTGTGTTGTAGCTCTCCAGCTGCTTGCGGTCTGTGCTGCGTTTTTCGATGAGGACTCCTGATGAATCGAGGCATGCAAGGGCTTTACCGCTTCCAGTGCAATGGCCGTAAACAGGAGCCTCAGGATTATGCTCAACAATGTATTCCCGTGCATCAGTGATGCTACGTGCACTGCTGATGTCCTCCTTGGTGATGATGTTGACATCAGCGGCACGGACCTGTCGTGGAATAACCTCTAAAACGTGTGATAACTTAAGGCTCTTGACCGGATCGAACAGGCCAAAAATCACCGGCTCCCGATAGTGTTTGTCGAGTCCTGCCAACCTCATCATCGAGGTCATACTCGCGGGGTCCGACATGCCTGAAGTTTCGACGATAACGACATCTGCATCGGTCTGAGACAGCTCCATCAGGGCTTTTACAAAGTGCTCTTTAAGACAGGCACAAAAGACAGAGCCTCCTGCTAGCTCAACCAGGTGATCTTTAGCGCCGCTGTTTTCAAGATCTGACACATTGAGCAAACTGCTATCGACCGGGGCTTCGCCAAAATCATTCAGCAACACGGCCAATCTGTTATTTTTGAGTTTTGCCAGTAGTTCCCCTAAAAAACTGGTTTTCCCACTGCCAAGGAACCCGGATAAAATAATCAGATTTTTCATTACTTTTCCTGTGCCGCTTCGATTTCTTGTTTTAAGGTTTCAACTGTAGGAATTAAGGAGATGTGGCGAATATCACCGTTAAGCAAAATGGTCGGCAGGTTTTTCAGACCGATTTTGGTGATAAAGGCGAGGGTCTCCGGATACATGATAGAACGTTCGACCACTTTGACACTGTCACCGAAAGAGGCTGCTGCATCGTTTGCCGCGGCGACCATATAGCCGCATGCCGCGCAGGTTTTCGAGTCGATGGTGACAACTTCGATCAGGACATGATCCAGGTTTGCGTAATCAGGTAGCTCGATTTCCGGCAGATTGTCGATGGCGACATAGCTCTCAAGAGCTTTCTTTACCGCCTCCGGGTTTTGTACAGCTTGCCCTACGGCAATCAGGTTATCGGCAGGTGCGTTAAATGGAACGTCGCAGCCAGGCGCCAGAATAAACCGGTCGGTGCCCATCTTCTCCATCAGTTCCAGGGCTTCTTTTTGATTATCCTGCTGCGTACCAAGCAGCATGGTAACTGTTAGCTGCAGGTTTCCTGACATAACAATGTCGTATTTGTCGGTAATCGCTTTGGCCTCGACAATATCGACATTTTCATCAATGGCGATAGCATCTGGTCCTGTTTCACACATGGCCTCAATGTTTTTGGTGGCATCACCACAGACAAAGAAGGATGATGGCATGCTCTTCTTACGCATTTCATCAAAGAACTTTTTACATGGTTCTTTCATGAAGGTATCGAACATGTCTGGAGAGATCTGAGAAACCAGGGGATCGACAATCGCGATAATGTCGCACCCGGCCTCAATATAGAACCCAGCCAGTTCGCGCACTCTTTCTTCGCAATAGTTAATCAGTTCTTTAACTTTGTCCTCATCATCATACATATCCATGAAGATATTGGTGCCACGCAGGTGACTGGCCAGGGTAAATGGGCCGCAGACCAGGCCATACATGGCAATGTCAGGTCTTGCTGCTTTAAACTTCTTCATGGCCTCAAGAATGAGGGGGATCCGACCATCATTTTTGGTCAGTTTCTGATCCGGAATTACTAACTCCGTGGCTAAAGGATGGGAGCAGACCGTCGGAGGCGAATCCTTATACCAGGTCAGGTCACACCCGAGAATTTCCGCTTCAACCTGCAAGTCGAAGACGGCTGGCATACCATCGGGGGTATATTGCTTTTCAGCTTCTAAAAGACATTCAAGTAATTTTTCACCGTTGGTAAAAATATCATCAGCACTGTAGCCCATCAGATTAGCAATCTGAGCCCCAGTATAGGGAACCCACGGGGTTCTGCTGACAGGCTTTCCACTCATTACATCCAGAATCAATTGCTTTCCGCGCATGTTTCGTTCTCCTTACGACCCGGCTTCACAAGGACTTGAAATTACGTAGGTATTAATCCATATGAAGTCAGAACTGAAATCAAGACAGTCATAAGAACTGTATCAATAGATTTGAATAATCGATAAAACTCAAAGCTGAGAGTTATCGGGCCTCTCGTTGCTACCTTCCTTTACGTCCGGAAGGTAACTGTGCTGTATACACACCAACAGTTGGCGACCTTGCCAACAACCAGCTATAAACACACTTTCAAGCGCCATTAATTGAAACTGTCACTGATGATTTTGGAGTAGGGTGAATCGCTATTGGTCGTTTTAATGAGCAAGGGGTATGCCATAGTGAATACACTATGAATATTCTTCTTTTATGTGGAATGAAAGTTGCTGAAATAACAGTAGAATAGTGCGGATGGAAAGTTGAAACAGCAGAAAAATATTAATCTTTAAGCAAAAATACTTTGATTTTTTTATGAAAAAAGGGAACACTTTTTTCGAAAAAACTGTTCCAGTTTGGCGCAAATATTGTTGCACTTTTTCACTCTGGCTGATTGACGATAATTTATCGGCGGAGTAGTGGGAGTTGTTTGTGTGGAATGTAGATGAGGCTTCAGGTTTTGCCAATATTACTGAAAGAGAACTGTATCCGATCCTGTCGATGCTTGATATCGGCATCATGATTACTGATACTAAGGGGGTTGTTACTTATTATAATCCTAAGCATGCTGAAATGGATGGTCTTGAGCCGGGCGAGGTTCTTGGGAAAAAGCTGACCGAGGTCTACGATCAGGATGAAGAGTCGAGTCTTGTAATGCGTTGTTTGAAAACATCGCGGCCGATTCTTGATTGTCCGGTCTTGTATAAAACCATCAATGGTCGTGTGGTTGATTCTATCCATAATGTTGCGCCTTTGACCCGGGATGGGCTTCTTATCGGGGCGGTAAGTCTTATCAAGTATTATCAGATGGAAGATCATGGAGATGGGCAGCGGCCCGATAAGCTGGTGCAGATGACTTTTGCTGGTGATACCGATTTCTGTTTTGATGACATTGTTGGTAAGAGTAATAATTTGCTGACTGCGGTTAACAAAGCCCGCCTTGCCGCGCAGACCGATTCTCCGGTTTTGATCCACGGTGAAACGGGGACTGGAAAAGAGTTGTTTGCGCAATCGATTCATAATTCCAGTAAGCGTAAAAAGAAAAGATATATTGCGGTCAACTGTTCGGCTATTCCGGAAAATTTGCTCGAAGGGATTCTGTTCGGGACCAGTAAGGGGGCATTTACGGGGGCATTGGATCGACCTGGCTTGTTTGAAAGGGCTAATGGGGGAACGATTTTTCTCGATGAGATCAACTCCATGAGTAAAGAGATGCAGCCGAAGCTTTTGCGTGTTATGCAGGAGCGGCGTGTCAGTCGTGTCGGATCTCATCAGGAGACTCGTCTTGATATCAAAATCATCGGCTCAATAAATACCAGCCTGGAAGATACGTTGCTTTCTGGAGAGATCCGTTCTGACCTTCTGTTTCGGCTTAGTGTGGTCTATATTTCTCTTCCGTCTTTGCGAGAGCGAAAAGGGGATATTCCTCTTCTTGTTGAGGCCTTTGTCCGCAAATACAATAAGGCTCTTGGTAAAAATGTATCTGGTGTGTCTGACGAAGTTGCTGATATTTTTCAGGCGCATAGCTGGCCTGGCAATATTCGGGAGCTTGAAAATACGGTTGAGGGGGCGATGAATATGCTTCTTGGTGAATCTCTTATTGAAAAATGGCATTTAGTTTCCGGAATTAGTTTTTTGTCGAAATGTCCGGATTGTGGAGACTTTAAATCCTCTTCGCAATTACCTCCATCGATTGGTGGTAATGCCGAACTTTCTCTGCGTCAGTCATTGCCTTTACCTGAAGTGACCATGGACGATGAGCGAACAGTGTTTCTTGATGCCCTTAAGGATGCTGACGGCAATATCTCTGATGCGGCTATTATTCTTGGGATATCTCGGCAAACTTTTTATCGAAAAATCAAAGCGCTGAAGCTTGAGTTGCCGAAGAAGAGTTCAGGGTCTACGCGGGAGGAAATTATCGAACTTCTGGCTGCCAAGAATGGAAATATTACTCAGGCAGCACAGGCTCTTGGTATCAGTAGACAGCTGTTGAAATACAGAATCGGGAAAATGAAGATTAGGTACTAGGTGTCTCTTTGCTTTGGTCATAAGAAAATATGGAACACTCCTTTCAGGTAATATGTGACACTTTTGCGAAAAAGTGTCACTTCTTTTCTTTGTCCTTCCTCTTGCAGTAACAATCGATATTGGTGATCAGTGAAATGCGTAACAGTTTTATTTCTAACGTCTTTTTTTATTTCAAGTGAGCAAAAAGCGTTACTTTTAATCATTTTGAATAACGTGGCATGCTCTTTGCCACAACAACAGATCAAGCCACTACCGTCACTGAAAAACAGCTAAAGATGTTGGCAGTGTAAGTGCTTGGATTCTCCCTTTATTTGAATCGCTATTGAAACGTTACACGTGGGATGTCTGAGCGATTGTCAGTATTTAAATTTTGCAACGTTGCCTTCTACTCAACGACGAGTCAAGACAGTTGGTTGTTGGCTCAAACCTGCCTCGAATTTATTAGGTCATAATGAATGGAGGGGGGCAGGTTTAAGCAGCGTTACTTTGTTTATTACCAGATATCGAAAAGACAAAAAACAGTTCACCTAAAGGAGAGAACATGTTCGCAAATCGAACCCAGTATACCCCCAGAATGCGTGTCATTTCTGATGCTCAAATCAAAGAAATCCATCTTGCCGCCTGTGAAATTCTGGAAAGAACCGGTACTTACATCCATAATGAAAAAGCAAAAGAATTACTTCATAGCCATGGCGCTTACATCGGCGAGAAAGATCTCGTAAAAATTCCTTCTAAACTGGTGGATAAAGCCTTGGCAACGGTCCCTGAGCGTTTTGTCCTTTGTGACCGTGATGGCAACCGAAAATTCCGTATGGAAGGTGGCAGAACTCATTTTTCTCCGCTTGTTGACAATATCGATATTATCGATCCATACACGCGTAAGAGAAGGCCATATGTCGCTAAAGATGCCACCAATATGGCCCGCTTGATGGACTACACCCGTCACATGGATGTCATGCAGGTCGGTGCCTTTGCTGAAGATCTGTCATCAGATTATTGTGACCGGATCAACGTCCGTGAAATGTTTTTCAACAGTCGCAAGGCAATTTCCTTCAGCCCTAATGGCCCCAAAGGGCTAAAAGACATCATTGATATGGCCGCCATTGTAGCTGGTGGCCACGATGAATTACGGATGAACCCGCGCATGATGAAGCTGGGTGAACCGATTTCCCCTCTGGTTCATGATTCCGACGCCCTTGAAGAATTAATGATGTGCGCCGAATATGGCCTGCCGATTGTCTACTATCCCATTCCGATGGGTGGTGCTACAGCCCCGGCAACTTCAGCCGGACTGCTGGCGCAGTCCCATGCAGAATCCCTGACCGGTATTGTGATCCACCAGTTGACCTGCCCGGGCTCTCCTTATCTCTACGGTGGTGTCGCCACCGTTATGGATATGAAATCAACTGTCTGTGTTTATGGTGGGCCAGATCTCTATTTGCAGTGCATGGCTCTGTCGGACATCGCCAAATACTTCAACCTGCCTTTCTGGGGGACCGGTGGTTGCACTGACACAAAACAGCTCGATGCTCAAGGGGCTGCTGAGATCGGGATGTCGATCTTCCAGGTTGCTCTGACTGGCGCCAACCTGGTTCACGATGTCGGTCTTCTTGATCAGGCTGGGCTGTTTGATCCAAGCACCATTCTCTTCTGTGATGAAGTTATTGACCACGTTAAGCATTTTATGCGCGGTATCTACCTGAGTGAGGAAACTTTCGCACTTGATACAATCGATAACGTTGGTCCTGGCGGCAACTTCCTGGTTGAAGATCACACCATGAATCATTTCCGTGATTTCTGGAATCCAACCTATTTTACCCGCCCGATGATGGGTGTGAAAGAAGGCCCAGACATCATGGCCACCTTAAATGCCAAGGTTATTGACATCCTTGAAAACCATGAGGTTCCACCTCTTGATGCTGATAAAGTCAAGGATATTAAAGAGCTAGAAAAGCGCTGGCTGAAAGATTAAGCGTCTGGTCGCTCCCCGCTTTGTTTTAAGCCGGGGAGCGACCCTGACTTACAGAAAAATGTATAACGAATCCCACAGTCTTTGAATCTTATTGTGCTGGTGGGTCGCTACCGGGTAAATGGTGAGAGCCATGAAAATCATTCAAACTATTAGTCAATTGCATAAAAGCTATCGTTGCTTGTTTAATTGCTGCATGCTCTATAATTGACCTGTTCCTGCACGGGCGCAGTAATCGCATCATTCTGTTCACTGTACCCGCCTTCTTGTTTGTTCTTCCCAAATCGTTCTTTTAACACGTTGTCTTTTCTCTTCTTTCCTTGAAAGAACAAGAGAACGTTTATCTATGGTGTCATTTAAGGATAAATACGCAATACCGACCGGAGGTTTATATTATGTTTGAACAGGTAAAATCTCATAACGAAAAACCTGAAAGATCTGCAGCAGCTGAAGGGAATTTTTACAGTGTCAAGAGCGGAGACATTGGTCCGGGCATGAATCCACGGATTCAACGACTCAGGAAATTGAGCGTTGAAACCGAGCCAACCATCTCTATAGAGCGTGCTCTGCATCAGACAGAATATTATAAAAACAACCATACCAAGTTATCGGTTCCGGTGCTGCGCGCCATGACTTTTCTCGATCATTGTCAACGCAAGACCCTTTATTTAGGGGATGATGAACTGATTGTCGGGGAACGTGGCCCGAAACCGAAAGCAATTCCGACCTTCCCTGAGTTGACCTGTCACAGTGTGGAAGATCTGCACACTCTGAACACTCGGGAAATGCAGCGTTACATCACGACTCAGGAAGATATCGATACTTATGAGCGTGAAGTTATTCCTTTCTGGGCCGGGCGGACTCAGCGTGAACGGATTTTTTCGCACGTTCCCCATGAATGGAAAGCTGCCTATGAAGCCGGGATGTTTACCGAATTCATGGAACAACGTGCTCCCGGACACACGGCTCTGGATGGCAAGATCTACACATGTGGCATGCTCGATCTGAAACAGCAGATGGAAGCGCTGATTGCCAACGTTGACTATCTCAACGATCCGGAAGCGACCGACAAGGTTGAAGAGTGGAAGGCAATGATCATCTCTTGTGATGCTGTTATCGTCTTTGCCGAACGTCATGCTGAACTGGCTGAACAGCTGGCTGCCCAAGAGACCAATCCTCAGCGAGTGGCGGACCTGAAGAAAATTGCCGAGGTGTGTCGCCACGTTCCGGCTCATAAACCGCGTAACTTCTGGGAAGCGATCCAGATGTACTGGTTTGTTCATCTGGGAACCATTACCGAGCTTAATGGCTGGGACGCCATGAACCCAGGGCACTTTGATCAGCACCTTGCTCCGTTCTATGAAAAAGAGATCGCCGAAGGGACCCTGACCAGGGAAGAGGCGAAGGAACTGCTGTGTTGTTTCTGGGTTAAAGTGAATAATCACCCGGCACCTCCAAAAGTTGGTGTCACCGCCCGGGAAAGTGGCACTTACAATGACTTTACCAATATCAATATCGGCGGGGTAAAACGCGACGGTTCCGACGGCACCAATGATGTCTCTTACATCATGCTGGAGGTCATTGAAGAACTGCATATTCTGCAACCGGGCAGCTCGGTGCATGTTGCCCGCAATACGCCGGATAAATTCCTGCATGCTGCCGCCAAGGTTATTCGCCAGGGGCATGGTTATCCTTCAGTGTTTAACCCGGATACCTATGTCATGGAGTTGATGCGCCAGGGAAAATCGATTGAAGATGCCAGGGAAGGTGGCTGCAGTGGTTGTATTGAAGTTGGTGCCTTTGGTAAGGAAGCTTACCTGCTGACCGGTTACCTCAATGTTCCCAAGGTGTTTGAAGTCACCCTGAATAATGGTATCGATCCGCTGACCGGTAAGAAATGTGGTATCGAAACTGGTGATCCACGCACTTTTAAAAACTTTGAAGAACTTTACGCCGCCTTCATGAAACAGGTGGAATTCGTCGTCGATCAGAAAATGCGGGTCAGCAACTACATAGACCGTATGTTCGCCAAATATGCCCCGGCTCCCTTCTTGTCGGTTGTTATTGACGACTGCATTACCAAGGGGCGTGATTACTACGATGGCGGGCCACGCTATAACACCAGTTATATCCAGTGCTGTGGTCTTGGTACGGTTACTGACAGTATGACCACCATTAAAAAGCATGTCTTTGAAGACCAGCGTTTCAGCATGGACCATCTGCTTAAAGCCGTTGCGAAAAACTTTGAAGGGGAAGAGTTCCTGCGCCAGACCATCATGAACAAGACCCCCTTCTTCGGCAATGATGACGATTATGCCGATACCCTTGCGGTTCAGATCTATGATGATCTGGTCAGCACCATCGATGGGAAACCCAACATCAAGGACGGTGGTAAGTACCATCTGAATATGCTCTCAACCACCTGCCATATCTACTTTGGCAAAGTTCTGGGCGCAACACCGAACGGTCGCTTGTCCGGTAAGTCTATCTCTGATGGAACTTCGCCATCCCATGGTGCCGATACCAATGGGCCATCGGCGGTGGTCAAATCGGTCGGTAAGCTTGATCAGACAAAATCGGGTGGAACTCTTCTGAATCAACGCTTTTTGCCCAGCCTGCTTAAGCGGGATGAAGACATTCAGAAGCTGGGCCAGTTAATCCGCTCCTACTTCAACATGGGCGGGCATCACATTCAGTTTAATATTGTTGATACTGCGACCTTGCTGGCTGCCCAGGAGAGTCCCGAAGACTACAAAGACCTGTTAGTGCGGATGGCGGGTTACAGTGATTATTTCAACGATATGAATAATGACCTGCAGCAGGAAGTTATTGAGAGAACCGAAAACGAAGCATTCTGAAAAACACCGGGGCAGGGGATTACCTCTGCCCCGTTTCTCAATAATTTTTTAAAGTTTATGGGTAGAACAATGCAATCAGGTCTGATTTTCGATATTAAAAAATATGCCATCAATGATGGTCCTGGTATTCGTGTGACCATCTTCTTCAAAGGCTGTCCCCTCAAATGTTTCTGGTGTCACAATCCTGAATCGATCTCAACCAGAATCCAAAAAATGTATAACGCAGCAAAATGTATCCGCTGCGGTTGGTGCGTCGAAGCCTGCCCCTATGGAGCATGCAGCATGACCAGTGACGGTGTTGCTACAATCCGGGATCTGTGTCGCGGTTGCGGTAAATGTGCCGAAGGGTGTCCCACGGTTGCGACAGAAATGTCCGGGCGTACCATAGGCGTTGATGAAGTGGTTGCCATTGTTGAAAAGGAGCGCGCCTTTTTCGACCAGTCCAATGGTGGCGTAACTCTTTCCGGTGGGGAGCCACTTTACCAGCCAGAGTTTGCTTTGGCAGTACTTAAAGCGTGTGGACAGCGGGGGATTCACCGCGTGGTCGATACCTCGGGGTTTGCCAAAACCGAAGTTTTACTTGAGGTTGCCAAAGAAACCGAACTGTTCTTGTTCGATATGAAAATGATTGATTCGGAAAAACATAAACAGTGGACTGGGGTTCGCAATGACTTGATCCTGCATAATTTGAAAGAGCTTGCTGCTACTGGTGCAGCAATGAACATCAGGATCCCCCTGATCAAAGGGGTAAATGATGATGACGAAAATATTGAACAGACGGCCGTGGTTATCAGTTCCCTTGAGGGTCCATCGAAAGTTGTCAACTTGTTGCCCTACCACAATATCATGGCCAATAAACATATCCGGCTAGGTAATACGCCGGCAGCGGCTCTAGATGAACCGGGTCCTATCGACCTGGACCGGGTTGCTGCCATATTCCATCACTTTGATATTCAGACACAGGTTGGAGGCTGATTAAACAAAATATAGCGAACGAAACAGGTAAAAAGTCATTCATATAAATCATGAATTGAAACCAACTCTTTCACTAATAAACACCATGACCTCAGGAAGACGATGTAGTTGCCATCCTGAAATTAAAAATCGCAACTCGTCCGTTTCTGGTTTGGAAACGAGCAATTTTTTGTTGTGGCAAGGAAATTAAGAACTTGTGCGGAGACGTAATGCTTTACGTCGCACAAGCTAAGTCCGCAAATTGACGCTGGCACAGCGAAAAAGTGCCTTTTCCGGACAGAAACTATTTAAAGGAGCAAAACAATGAGCTTCACCAGTGAAAGCCTCATGATGACGGAAATTGAGAACAGCATTGACAATAACCTGACCACCGCCAAAAGCAATCTGGAGTGGTTGCAGCAGCAGATGCACCCCTATTTCTTTATTACGATGAAGAAAGAACCAGAAGCGATTGGTATCCTGGCCACCATCCTGAACAGCCTTGATGCAAACAAGCGGCGCATTCTGGCCGATACAGATAATAAACTGATTCTTGCCCGCCTCAGTCAGCCGGGGACTCTGTATGATACCTTACGGACTCTGCGCGAGCGGGACATCTCTTTTGCCCACATTACCCAGTCTTACGCGCCGGTTCCCGGGCTCGATAAAATGCTCGAAATTCAGCGTTTTGAATTTGATCGAAAAAAGGACCAGGACATTGCTGAGGGTCTCGTCAGTGATGTTGCTATTCCTGACACCATCCGTGAAGGGGTTCTGGACGCACTGAAAGAAAATTACCCTGACTTTGACTACGATGATTACGATTGCTGCCTGAAAATGTTGTGGCTGAACAATCAGTCTTACGTTGAAAATTCACCGCTGCGCCGGGTCGCGCAAATTCTCTGGCTTTACTATCAGAGTAAAGTCCGTGGCGGGATTCATCTGGATGTTGAAGACTCTAAAGGAATGGGGAACAGTGTTGAAACCCGCATCATGTTTGCGGTTGCCAATCCACCGCAGCGAGATTTCCTGTTGCAGATCATGGAAGTCTTTAACCGCCTGGGCATTGGTATCAAGCGGACCTATTGCCTGACCATCAGTAACGGCCGTCACCCGTACTTCTTGGGCACCTTTTACGTCCGGAAAAAAGAAGCTGATCTGGCCGACAACAAGACCGAGCAGTTCAGTCAATTGCAGCAGGAACTGTTCAATACTCAACTCCTGCAAACCCGGTCACAGGCCTATCAGGATTTTGTCACCCAGAATGTCATGAGCGGTGAAGATGCCTCTTTGGTGAACGCGTTTATTGCCTTTTGCCATACCAACCTGGCTCACAGCAGTGATCGTTACGACTTTGAAGGGGTTGAGCGAGCTTTCTATTCTCATCCCGACCTGTGCCTGCAGTTGGTTGAACTGTTCAGGGCGCGTTTTGATCCGAACCTTGAAGATCGTGACGCGATCTATCAACCGCTGCTTGCAAAACTGACCCATCTTGTCGAACATTACAATACCGGTCACAAGCGCGTTGATGCCTATCGGAAAAACATCTTCCAGTGCTGTCTGCTGTTTATCCGCTACACCTTGAAGACCAACTTCTATGTCCTGACCAAGCAGGCTTTGGCCTTCCGGATTGACCCTGCCTATCTCGAAGAGCTCAAGGATTGCTTTACCAACGATCTACCCGTCGATCGACCTTTCCGCATCACCTTTTTCTTCGGACGCTATGGTGTCGGTTATCACATGGGCTTCTCCGATATCGCCCGTGGCGGTTGGCGTACCCTGATTACCAATGGGCGGGACGACTATGTCACCTGCGCCAATACCATGTTTAAGGAAACCTATGTTCTGGCCCATACGCAGCATCTTAAAAACAAGGACATTTACGAAGGGGGCTCCAAGCTGGTGGCACTGCTCAATGCCGTCAGTGTTCAGGATCCCCAGTTGGTGAACCAGCGGCTGTATAAACTGCAGTACGCCTTCGCCAGTGCCTTCCTCGATATCTTCTGCAGTGATGAGCAGGGACAGATCAAAGATCCCCAGGTGGTCGATTATTACGGTGAAGAAGAAGCCATTGAGCTCGGCCCTGACGAGAATATGCACGATGTCATGATCGAAGCGATTGCCACCCTCGCAGTCAAACGCCAGTACATGCTCGGTATCGGGATCATGTCAGGGAAGAAGGTTGGGATTAATCACAAGGAGTTCGGTGTGACCTCAGCAGGCGTCGTCAAGTTTGCCGAAGTAACCCTGGAGCAGCTCGGCATCAATTATCTGCAGGACGAGTTCTTTGTCAAAATGACCGGGGGCCCTGCCGGAGATGTTGCCGGTAACGCCATGCGCCTGTTACTTGATCATTGTCCCAAGGTTCGCATCAACCTGATTCTCGATGGTACTGGTGCGTTCTACGATCCTCAAGGAGGCGATCGTGACGAGCTGTCCCGAATTCTGCTGAAACAGGACATCGAGGCTTATGATCCTGAAAAGTTACATGTCGGTGGCTATCTGATCTACCGTGGGCAACGACGTAAGGAGGGATTGAAAGAGCTGTACCGGAAAATGATTCGGACTGAATCGGGTGTTGAGGAACAGTGGCTCTCCGTCGATGAATTCTACAGTGAGTTCAACAGCCTGCCCTTTACGGTTAAAGCCGACCTGTTCATCCCTGGTGGTGGGCGTCCGGAAACCATCGACGTGGATAACTGGAAAAGCTTTTTCGGTACCGATGGAGCCCCATCGGCCAAAGCAATTGTCGAAGGAGCCAACTCATTTATCTCCCCTGATGCCCGGGTGGCCTTACAACAGAGTGGGGTTGTTATCATTCGTGATGCTTCGGCCAATAAGTGCGGCGTTATTTCGTCATCCTATGAAATTATCGCCAACCTGGTCATGAGTGAAGAGGAGTTTATCGCTAATAAGACAGCCTATGTCGCCGATGTTCTGGCGATCCTTGAAAAACGGGCTGAAGATGAAGTTCATTTGATCTTTAAACGTTACGAAGAAGCGAAAGGGCAGAAGCGCTATACCGAAATCTCCGATGATATCAGTCACGAGATTAACCAGCAGTATGCGTCATTGTTCGACTACTTCCGCAACAATCCGACGGTATGCAGTGATCCGCTGTTTAAACAGGCGATCTTCACTCACTTGCCACCACTGCTGAGTGACAACCCGGAATACCATGAACGGATTGAAAAGCTTCCGGTGAAATACCTTTATGCGATTCTTGCTGTGGAGATCGCAACTTCCATGGTTTACCACGGCGATAAGGATGGGGATGTATTGTGGCTGTTAAAGGGGCACTTGAGTCGTCTTTATAATCGCGCAGCATAAATCGCTAATCGTTTCCGATCTGAAAACTAATAAATTCTCTTGCGATGTTCGGGGCTTCTGCCAATGGAAGCCCCGAAATTTTTTAACTAATTACTCGTGGTTAGCCGTTTGATAGCGACCACGTTTCAGTGACTATGGAGCTACAAGCGTGTCCGAATTCAACAATATTACAATTGTAAAAGAAGCAAATATCTATTTTGACGGCAACGTAACCAGCAGGACTGTTCTGTTTGCCGATGGAACCAGGAAAACCTTGGGCATCATGTTGCCTGGCGACTATGAGTTTGGCACTGAAGCCAAGGAACTGATGGAGATTCTTGCAGGTGAATTGGAAATCCAGCTTCCCGGAGAAGGCTGGAAGTCTATCTCTGCGGGGGAAAGTTTTGAGGTTCCGGCAGACTCCAGCTTTAAATTGAAAATAGTCAAAGTAACTGATTACTGTTGCAGTTACCGGGTCTGATTACATGGATTTTATCGTTGCTGGAACTGCGTCTTTCCACAGGGATTGTCTGTATGCTTAATAAAATGCTTTGCTTAATACTCTGCCTGACTTGGTACTTTGCAGTCTTCCCCTTGATAGAACCTGAATCCAAAAGTAGAGGACCCATCTCCTGAATTAGCCCTCCCCAATCCATAATTCCTATTTCTTGCAGACTTGGGCTTGGCTTAAATTAAAAATAGATTTAACTTATTTGGTTAAAGATCGATAACAAGCCCCTTTTTTAGGGTAGTTGATAAGGTTAAGTCTGAATATTTTCCTTCAAATTCTTTCTCTGTAAATGACCAAATAATTATTTTCAGATCATTTTGTGATCATTTTCATTTAGTAAGGTCTCCGTGCTGGCCAACCTCAGCATGACTAACCCTTTAGATGTCACCTCCGTTATCTGTTTGCGGTGGGAAAGGAGACCGATAAGATGAAAATCCTGGTTATTTACGATGGCAAACCGGGCCATTTAAGTCAGGCCATGGGAGCTGCCCAATTGATTCAGGAACGTATGGATATGCCTGTCATCATTGAGCAACAGGTCGCCAGAGTGCGACTGAAAGTTCTGAACCGTTTAACCCGCAAGCTCATCTCCATCCCCTCTGCAATTATACAGAAACTGGTGATCCTGAACTACAAGAGGGCCAAACCTGAGGAAGCTCCAGACCTGATCATTTCTTTTGGGGGCAATGTATTAGCCCTCAGTGTCGCTCTGCGGAACCTGTATAATTGTTATAATTTAGCTATTGGCAATATCTACTCTGTAGAGAGAAGACATCTTGATGCTCACATTAGTATGCGTGCTACAGGAGCAACCACCAGGGGGATTTTCAGCCCGGTTGCTCTGTGCAAGATCAAGCCGATGGTATGCATAGAAAAAGGGAAAGAATTAAAGCAGTCGCTGCCCGGATTCCAATATTGGGGAATGCTCGTAGGGGGAAACGGATCGGGCTATCACTATAGCTGCAATGACTGGCATGAGTTGGGACAGGCTATGAAAGAGTTAAGTGATCGTCATGGCATTAAATGGATAGTAACAACCTCCAGGCGCAGTGGTACTGAGGCAGAGGATATTCTCAAGCTGTACCTTGATGCATCTAAAGGTTTCCATTTTTTTGAGGGGAGCTGTCCTCAAAAGCACTCGTTGGAAGCCATCCTCGGGGCTAGCGAGCGTCTCTTTTGTACCGAGGACAGCATGTCCATGGTGACAGAGTCTGTCGCCATGGACAAACCAGTTGTTACTTTGGCGCCACAGCAATTCACCCCTAAGACGACTCACAGAAGGGCGATGGAATACCTGAGTACTTGTGGATTAATCGAGCGGGTGACCATCGATAGACTCAGCCAGATGGAGATCAATCCTTATTCTGTAAAAAAGTCTTATTCGGCTCATCTGGACACGATTTTCGGACAACTCATGGACATACTATCCCTTTCCAATCATGAGCATGCTGGTATAGCTAGATTTCAATGCAGGTAAATAGGGTGGGGCCTGAGCAACAATCTTTGAACTACTGTTGAAACTCGATCAACTGTAAATGGTTCAAACGATAGTCGCTAGAAATGTCCGGTTCTCCGACCAACGTGAAGGGGAAATTACCCCCAGTTTTTGGGGCTGATATTATCTGAAAAACTAGATTGTATATAGTGTACTTACATTAAGATGGGGTGTTTTTAACCTTGTTTTTCTTATATACAAAGACAATAATAAAAATCACGTCCTATGCTAGAAACAACGCAGGATGATGTTTAAGGCCTAATTTAATGAACTAAATTTGTATTTGAATAGTACCCGACTACAACTACTCAGGAGGACTATAATCATGGCCACACGCAAAACTGCAAAAGACCTCGAACTTAAACCGGAAGATCTTGAGGGCTTTGATATGAAGGATTTAAAGTGTCACGCTTGCAGCGGATACGGTAGTTGTGGTTATCGGACCTATCGATTGTTGGATGGAAAACCAGTTCTTTTATGTCAATTACGCAAACAGCAACTTACTGAAGAACGTGACCAAAAAAGAGCAAATTCTTCAGAGTGACGCGTTCTTCCTGTTAACATTTCAAGAAATTTCTTAAAACAGAAATGCCGTCGGAGTTTTCTTCGACGGCATTTTTCAATTGTCCCTATCGTTAAAAATTGATGAATCTGCGATAACTGGATCGATAAATTTCAGATTGAAGATACTTCCTGCAGAGAAGGTCTAAGTTCCATGGCTTCTGCCTGTTTCAGACATTAATCTCTTCAATATGAGTTCCGCTAACCATGAACCATGCGGGCAATGTGAAACGCCAGGTCGAGACTCTGTTCTGCGTTCAACCGTGGGTCGCACTGGGTCGCATAATTGAGCTTGAGGTCACTGCCCTCAATTTTCCGTCCACCGCCGAGGCATTCAGTGACATTTTCTCCGGTTAACTCAAGGTGAACACCGCCTGGAATGGTTCCCTCCGATCGGTGAATATCAAAGAAGCTCCGAACCTCTGTCATGATATCGTCAAAGTTCCGGGTCTTGTGCCCACTGTCAGCGACATAGGTGTTGCCATGCATCGGGTCGCAGCACCAGACAACCTTGAATCCGGATTTTTTCACCCTGCGTGCGAGTTGGGGGAGATAATCTCCAACCTTAGAGGCTCCAAAACGGGTAATGAGAGTCAGCCGCCCGGCTTCGTTGTCAGGATTGAGTTTTTCGATCAATCGTAAGGTGTCTTCAAGGTCGTGACTTGGCCCGATTTTGACCCCGATAGGGTTAAGAATACCGCGAAAAAACTCGACATGAGCTCCGTCCAGCTGCCGGGTCCGATCTCCAATCCAGACCATGTGAGCACTGCAGTCGTACCATTGCCCGGTGATGGAGTCGCGTCGTGTCAAGGCTTCTTCATAACCAAGTAAAAGAGCTTCATGGCTGGTATAGACATTGGCCTGATTAAACTGTGGGCTGTCAACCTTAAGACCAATGGTTTCAAAGAAGTTCAACGCCTTGGAGATCTGTTCCGCCAGATGCTCATAGTCCTTCCCAATTGGGGAGTTTTTAACGAAGTCATTATTCCAGGCATGGACCCGATGCAGGGCTGCGTATCCTCCTTTGGTAAAGGCGCGCAGCAGGTTCATGGTAGCGCAGGCCACATAATATCCCTTAATCAACCGTTGGGGATCGGGGCGCCGCACTGCAGGGTCAAACTCGGGACCATTAACCATGTCTCCGCGATAGGTGGGTAATTCAAGATCACCAATTTTTTCGGTGTCCGATGATCGTGGTTTGGCAAACTGCCCGGCAATCCGTCCAACCTTTGCTACCGGCTTGCCTCCGGCATAGGTCAAAATAATCGCCATCTGCAGTAGAACTTTGAGTGTTTCGCGAATATAGGGGGCCGTGCATTGAGAGAAATCTTCAGCGCAATCTCCTCCCTGCAATAGAAACGCTTTGCCTTCAGCAGCCTTGCTCAAGAGGGCTTTAAGATCTAAAATCTCGCCCGCAAATACCAGGGGTGGAAAGGTGGAAATTTCATTGACGGCCTGCTGGTAGGCAACAGGATCAGGCCATGTCGGAATTTGTGCTGCTGGAAAATTACGCCAACTTGACGGGTGCCAGTTGTTCAATGGATCAGACATAAATCCCCTGTATAAAATAAATTCCTAAAACTATAGGTTCTGGTAAAGGCTCAAAGCTAGATAGTTTTCATCAGGAAACTCTAAATCGTAACTTCGAAGTTTTCAGATTGGAAACGAGTAATTTTTCGTTGTGGCAAGAAAATCAAGGACTTGTGCGGAGACGTAGTACTTTACGTCGCACAAGCAAGTCCGCAGATTGACGCAGTCACGGCGGAAAAGGGCCGTTTCCGGATGAAAACTAGACAGGAAGATTAGCATAGAGACGCTACCAGGTCAGTAGCTGTGTGGTGACGGTCGCAACTTTAAAACCTGGAGTTCAGGAAGCTTCTGTCTGCCATTCGCTTCTGGGTATACGGTTAACGATGCTTCGACATCCTGAGAAAACAGACCATCTCAGCTTACTAAACTGGTTGTTTTCTCTAGGAATAAAAGCTGCCCGAGCCAGAAGGCTAAGGTCTTTTCAGATGGTCCGCTACGTCCCGCAGAATGTTTTATAGACCCGTTCTCCCGCTTCAGGCGGGGCTTGGTAAGGCTTTACAGCCTCATTGCTGTCGTATGGTTTTTCGAGTACCGGCAAGAGCTGCTGCAAAGGTCCCAGGTCGTCTCTGGTTGCGGCCTCCAGGACTTCTTCAACCCTGTGGTTGCGCGGGATGACCGCAGGATTAACCGATCTCATCATGGCTATGGATGATTCACGGGGCTCGGTGTTTTTTACGAGCCGATCCTGCCAGCGCAAATACCAATCCTCAAAGTTTTTCTGCTCATAGAGCTGGCCTGCCGGTTTGTCCATTTGACTGATGGCGAGAAAAGTATTTGTGTAATCGGCACGGTTATTATGCATCCAGTCAAGCAGGTCAGAAATTAGCTGCTCGTCGCCAGGAAATGTGCCGTACAGCCCTAATTTGGCGCGCATCATTGCTTGCCACCTGTGCTGGTACATATCCGGAAATTGATTGATCGTCTCCACCGCAATTTGCACGGCTTTGCCCGTGTCGTCATCGATCAATGGCAAGAGGGCCTCAGCAAGTCTGGCGATATTCCACTGAGCAATTCCGGGCTGATTGCCATAGGCATAGCGGCCGGCTTCATCGATGGAGCTGAAAACCGTGTCAGGGGCATAGCTGTCCATAAACGCGCATGGCCCGAAATCGATCGCTTCTCCCGAAAGGACCATGTTGTCTGTATTCATTACCCCATGAATAAAGCCGATGCGCATCCAGTGGGTAATGAGGTCAGCTTGCTTTTCCATGACCCTTTGGATCAACGCCACGGCCTTATTATCACTCTGTGACAGGTCGGGGTAATGGCGCTGAATGGTATATTCCATGATCGCTTTCACGGCGTCTTTCTTCTGTATCGCGGCTGCAAATTCAAAGGTGCCGACACGTATATGAGAGCTGGCGACACGGGTCAAAATCGCCCCGGGCATAATTGCCTCACGCACAACAGGTTCGCCTGTTGTCACCACTGCAAGACTCCGGGTTGTCGGAATACCCAGGTGGTGAAGGGCCTCAGAGATAATATACTCGCGCAACATCGGGCCGAGCACCGCTTTGCCGTCTCCGCGGCGTGAATAGGGCGTGCGACCTGAACCCTTGAGCTGGATGTCGAACCTGCCTCCCGCAGAGGTGATATGTTCCCCCAAAACGTGAGCCCGGCCATCGCCCAGCCTGGTGAAATGTCCGAACTGGTGGCCGGCATAGGCTTGGGAGAAAGGTGTCGCCCCTTGAGGTAATCGATTCCCCGAAAACAGCTCGGCCTGCTCTTTCGCTGTAAAATCAGAAAGGGTGAGTCCCAGCGCCGCAGCAAGTGGACTGTTCACAATAACGATGGCCGGCGAAGCGGCAGTTTCAGGTTCGCCCTCTGTGTAAAAATACTCAGGCAGTGTCATGTAAGTTGTAGCGAAATTAAATCCACTCTTTTTCATAGGGCGACTCTCATGCTGACTTAGTTCTCAAGGAATCCTTCCAGGCAAAGCGAATATGTAGAGTTTAGCTGTTACCCAGGGAATGCGTTTCTTTTAACTTTCTTTCAGGATAGAGCAGACCGCAAACCGCTGTCACTAGAGCACAGCAGAAATATGGCAAGAAGCTCAATCTTTTTATAAATCAATCGGCATTAAATAAATTCGGGGTCATGTATGGAGAGATAATGCCGTCATGCGAGCCGGTAGAATATTTACACAATTTGCTTTCTCCCGTATTGAGAGGACCTTAAAGCAATTTGCTTTGGGCGATACCATCGATCATAAACTGAACGGCTAGAGCTGTTAACAAAACACCTAAAATACGACTTACCACATGCATACCGGTAACCCCAAACCAGCGATGAATGTGCGTTGCGATCAACAGCGTGAGAAAGGTAATGACTAAGACAAGTAACAGCATCAAAATGACAATGCTCTCCGTCAGCAGATCCCCCTTGGCCTCAGCCATTAGTAAAATGACTGATCCTATTGCTCCTGGGCCAGCAATAAGCGGAGTTGCCAGGGGAAAGGCTGAAATATCTTGCTTGGCAACACCTTCCTTAGTCTCTTCTCTGGTTGTCGAGGTCCCTCCAGATTCACGAGCAAAAACCATATCAATACCGATGAGTAATAATAAAATTCCTCCGGCAATACGTAACGCAGCCAAAGAAATTCCCAGGCTTTTCAATATCGACTCGCCGACAAAGGCAAAGAGCAACAGCATGCCTGTCGCAATCAGTATGCCTCGAAGAGCCATATTTAAGCGCTGAGTTGCTGTTGATCTCTGTGTCATGATCGCAAAAATTGCTGCGACATCAATCGGTCCTATGGTTGCAAAAAATGTCATAAATGCCATAATGGCGGTTCCTAGCATAAGTTTTGATATCCTTTCATATTTCCCTTAATATTAGCTGTTTAACCATGTTTGCTCAACTCAGAGAAGCCTCAGGTTTTGTCTTTTCTGTGACGAGCTAGTTGCCATCCGGACAGACACACCCATCTGCCGATAATTTCCTTGTCAAATTTACTGTTATAGTGATCAAGGTGCTTAGCTTCTGAAGGACCAAGTGCCTCTCTATTTTTTATGGAAAATTGAATTTATTCGAGATGTGCGCTTCTTGTAAGGGCAAGGAACTCAGTATGTCCGGAAATTTTGATAATTTCTTCACTTTTCAGCCTGCCTTTGAACGTGGCGGCGATGTCTGCAAGAATTTCTAACTGGGCGCCATCGTCTTGGAGCGGCGTCAGAATCAAACAGATAACCTGTGCCCCGATTCCGTCGGGCGCGTCAAAGTCGATCCCTCCTTCAGATAAGCCAACACCCACAAGAGGAGCCAATAACCCGTCAAGTCGGGCATGTGGGACGGCAATACCCTGACCGATCCCCGTAGGCATAACATGTTCTCTGGCGAGAGCTGCCGCTACAATTGTCGCCATGTCTAACCCGGCAAGCGGGGCTAACACCTTTGCCAACTCGTTTATAACCTCCTCTGAATTTTTGCCCTGTAAACGTCTAATAAAAGCTTCCGAGGTTAAATAATTAGTAAATTGACGAGGTCTTTTAAGGTGAAGTAACCACTGTAAAAGCGGACCACTGATCAGGGAGGTCACCAGCGCTACGATGACCAGAGAGACAAATACCTGTTGGGTTATGAATCCTAATTGCATAGCGAGAACACCTAGAATGATCCCCATGGTTCCCTGAGCTCCCATTCCAAAGCCAGCGCCCAAAGCTTCGCGCCAGTTGAGCCCGCCGATGCGTCCACCCAGAGTACTTCCTAAAATTTTACCAGTCAGTGTCACCCCGAGCAGGATTAAGGTAAGAACCACTTCAAAATGAGTTATGAAGTCTACCCTTAAGCCGATACTGGCAAAAAAGAGTGGGGCAAAAAAGTAGGATATAAATTGGTCAATCGTGATTCTGGTCCTCTCGCGCAAATGTGAGGATTGACCAAGGGCGACTCCAGCCAGAAAGGAACCGAAGATTGCGTGCACTCCCAACCATTCCGTAAGTGCTGCTGCGAAAAGGGACAGACAGAGTGCAAAGGTCAGCACCCCACCTTTCCATTGGGAATAAGCAAGTATCCAGGAGAGAACAAGGTGAATGCCCCAAGGGACGATGGTCAACATGAGCAGAGTGAACACGATGATGAAGAAAAAAATGTGCCCTGGAGTAAAGCCGCTTCCGTGAGAAACCCCAGACAACCCGATAATGGTAGCGAATATAAGCCAGCCGATCAGGTCATTTAAAACTGCTGCTGCAACGATTGTTACGCCCAGGTTACTACGGTAAAGATTAAGGTCCATCAGGATTTTTGCAATAATCGGAAGGGCTGAGATTGACATGGCGGTTGCAAGGAATAAAGCAAAGACGATTCGGGGCGGGCCGGGTTGATACCCCAGCAGGGTTGGCGCAAACCAGGCGGACGTAAAGCCGAGGGCAAAAGGAACCGCCATCCCAAGCAGGGCGACTCCAATTGCTGCCTGTTTTTGCCGCCAGACTGTCCGCAAATCTATCTCGATGCCGGCAACAAGAAGAAAGAGTACAATTGAAAGGGTTGTCAACCCATCTAGGACCAGCGCAACATCGCCCTTAAGAGGGAATAATGCGCTGTTTATTTCTGGCGCCCACCATCCAAGCAGGGTTGGTCCCAGGATGATTCCGGCCAAAATCTCACCTATCACCGAAGGCAGATTGCAGCGCTTGGCCAACTCGCCAAGAACCCTTGCCGTCAAGAGCAATACACCCAATGCCAAAAATATCATCGTAATGTCATGGGAGGAAAGACTAGCCACGCTATGCTCCTTTCAACATCTGACAGATATTCTATTCAGTGTCCATCCGGAAACTCTAAATCGTAACTTCCAGGTTTTCAGATTGGAAACGAGCAATTTTTTGTTGTGGCACGGAAATCAAGGGCTTGCGCTTAAGACGTAGTACTTTACGTCGCACAAACAAGTCCGCAGCTTGACACAGCCACGGCGGAAAAGGGCCGTTTCCGTATATGGTCTCCCCCTTTTTTGCAAGGGCTTTTTTCGTGATGACAGGGACAGAATTGCTGCCGTATATCCGGCCTCTTTGTAAGAGTAACTTAATCTCTTGGGCCTCGATGAAATCTGCGCGTATCGTCCTTATCGGATGATCGGTTTCTTAAACCTCCGGAAACGTCAGGTTTTCGATACGCCGGTCTAACCTGTTGTGTCATCGCTCGATACTGAGCCGTCGCAATTGATGGTGGGATACCTCCTAAACTGCTATTGTTATCAGCCAACGAGTCCGTCTGACGAAGGTCGATAGCTGGTTTTATGTCTCAAAATGGCCCACCCTATGCGCGCCATTTTGTTGGCCACTGCAATAACGGCCTTGTTCCAGCCGCGTTCCTTGCGAATCCGGTTAATCCACCGACTGAAAGGGTCATCCTTTCTGATCGCCTGTGTGGCAACAGCACGTGCACCATGAACCATGAGACTACGTACATAGCTGTCTCCACGTTTGCTGATGCCAAGTAGGACATTTTTACCACCACTACTATGCTGACGGGGAACCAACCCCAGGGAAGCCGAAACATCTCTGCCTCGCTCGTAAGTAAGTCCATCACCAATAGCACTGCAGAAAGCGCTGGCAACGATGGGCCCAAACCCTGGAACCGTCTGCAGGCGCTGGCAAGCCTCGTTCTGTCGGCTCTGGTGTTCAAGTTGACTGGTGTAAAAACAGATATGCTCATCAAGCTCGACAAGTTGCTTATAGCGGCGCGCTAGGAGTTCACGGAAAAAATCGCTTAATGAGTTATCTGCATCTTCTAAAAGATCAGGGATACTCCGTCTCAAAACCGTTATTCCTTTTGGAAGGATGATGCCGTATTCACCTAAAAGTCCACGCGTTGAGTTGCATAATGCAGTTCGGTCCCGAAGGCACTGAGAGCGCATACGATGAAGGGCTTGAATGTCTTGCTCTTCTGTGGTCTTGATCGCAACAGTGGGCATACCGGGTCGAGTTGTGGCTTCGGCGATCGCACGCGCATCGTTGTAGTCATTCTTGTTCCCACGCAGGTAAGGCTTGACGTGTTGGGGTGGAATCAGCTTCACATCATGCCCCAAGGATCGTAGCTCACGCCCCCAGTAGCTGGCACTTGCGCAGGCTTCCATGCCGATGAGGCAAGGTGCCAACTGGGTAAAAAACTGAAGAACCTGATTGCGCCGAAGCATCCGTTTTTTAACCTCTTTGAATTGGCTGTTGTAGCATACGACGTGAAAAACACTTTTTGCTAGGTCCAGGCCGATAGTGGTAATATTCATCTTGGTCTCCTCTCGCTCCTCGTTGATGGTAAGTTTCGTTCTCTCCATCATGGCACGTTGATGCCGTATTTAGATAGCGGGGGGAGACCATCTCATCGGATGGAAACTATTTAATCACTCCCGCGACAAGATAGACCGTATACCCTACATAAGATGCCAGCAGTAATAACCCTTCAGCGCGATTGACTCTTCCGACTCTGCCTTTGAACCCATAACAAATTGCAAACAAAGAACCTGTCAACAGCGTCATTATCAGAATATCCCGTGATAACACTTCTGGAGGTGCTGGCAATGGCTGAACCAATCCGGCAATACCGACAACAGCGGTTGTATTGAACAGGTTTGAACCAATAATGTTGCCAAGCGCAATATCATGCTCACCTTTACGGGTGGCAATAACCGAGGAGGCCAATTCCGGTAACGAAGTACCAACAGCAACAATTGTCAGCCCGATAATCAAGTCGCTGACACCAAACTGGTGGGCCATATCGACTGCCCCCCAAACCAGCAGCCGGGAACTGGCAATTAATACCAATAATCCAAACAATAACCAAAATAGCGCCCGGCCAGTCGCCATGCTGCGCTGCTCAAATCCTTGCTCGACCTGGATTGCCAAAGGGTCACTTTTCTTTCTCATCCCTAAAAAGATGGACCATGAAACTAGAACCGTAAAACAGCATAGTAAAATAGCCGCATCGATACGACTGAGTATTCCGTCCCATAACTGCCACGCCGCCAGTAGTGTTATCAGGCTTAGAATCGGCAATTCCTGCTTTAATACCGATGAATGAACAGCAATCGGGCGGATCAAAGCCGTCAAGCCGATGATCAAGGCAATGTTGGTAATATTGGACCCATAGGCATTACCAAGGGCAATCCCCGGATTTCCCTGAGCCGCAGAAAGCGCCGAGACAAGCATTTCGGGCGCCGAGGTTCCAAAACCAACAATCAGCATACCAATTAACAAGGGAGGCATCCCAAAATTCTTGGCAACAGTAGATGCCCCTTCAACAAAACGATCCGCACTCCACACCAACAGAATCAGTCCAGCAATAATGGCAACAACCGCAATAGTCATATGTCCTCATAATATAAATAAGCGGGCTATTTGCCCGCTTGCTTTTCAGCAGTTAATTTTTCAGATGCCAGGGTTATTCTATTTTTTAGCAGCTCCTGCTGCTGTTTTAATTTCTCAACTTTTTGTTCTGCCTGAGACTTATTGATTTTTTCACTATTTTCCAACTCCTGCAAGCGCAGTTCAATCTCGGCAAGAGCCAGCTTCTGGTCTTCGAGAGTTTCAGCCTGCTCTGCCTTGTCAAAAACAATATCTTCTGGCTTGTTTTCTCTCTTTATCTCTGAATCAACAACAAGTCTTCGGGGGATAAAGGTAATATTCTCAACATTTCTGGTATTCATAAAATTGGGAGAAACAATCTCAATTTCAGCGGCATGAAGAGCATCGAGAACCTGGCAATTAAGCCGAGAACGCGCAGACAGGAGTAACTTTACATCGGTCAACAAACCTTTGACCTGATACACAACCGAAAAGTCACCCAATTTGGCGATATAGACAAAAGGTTCTTCTAGGCCTGCCTCTTTTGCTGCCTGCAGCAACACCTCTTCGATTCGTCCTCGTGAGACATCAAAACCTAATGAGACTTCCGTAGAAACAATAGTCCCCGAGGCTCTGGTCACCTTAACCGGGCTGTTTGTGACATAAAGGTTTGGAAGGGTCAAGAGATCCCGGTCTTCAGTCTGAATTTCGAGATGGAAGAAACCGCGCCCCGAAACGCGCCCAAAATATTCATTAATATAGATGAAATCGCCAATATTGAAGCTACGGACATTATGTAGCAATATACCGGCAAGGGCATTGCCGAGGAAGGTCGTCGAACTCAGCGCAATGGCGGCACTCACCAAAATTCCCATTAAACTGAGAATCTGGCCACGAATACTTTCTTCGACAGGCAGCATAACTACAGAAAAAATCATCAGAATCAAGGCCGCAATCAACATCCCAACCTGCTTCTGCACACGCCTCTCAGGCTGGTTTTCAAGATAACGATTGAGCACCTTGTTGAGAAGGAACAATACTCCAATTAATAAGGGAATAACCACTAGAGAAATGATAAAATAGTTCAGCAAATCATTTTTCATCGTCTATGATCCTTGTCAATTTCAAATGCCACAAGGTGCGACTTTCTCTTGCTGACAAAAATTGAAAATCTGCTCACCTATAGCCCCGCAGTGGTCGCATCTTGTTTCGCAGATAGAAAAGGACTTGTATTATATCCAAAGTTATCTTTCCTTCTCTTACCATGGGACAAAATAAAATAAAAACATCACCTTATTTTGTTTTCATTGGTAAAATATAGTTTAACTAACTCTGTCAGTAATTAAAGTAGAAGTTACGATTTAGAGTTTCCGCACAGAAACTATTTAAGGCAATTTTTTAGGGAAAAAGCAGTTTTTTCATCTGGAGCTAAATATATGGATTCTACAATGATTGCCGCTTTTCAATTGGATGGAAAAGGTGGAGGAAAACCGTTCGACTGGACTGACATTCAGAAATGGTCATCTGAGCAAGGAATGCTCTGGATGCACCTGGATTATAAGGAGGATGAGACACATCAATGGCTCAGGGAGGAAAGCGGACTTACATCTATAATCCTTGAGTCTCTGTTGGCAGAAGATACCAGACCTCGTTGTATTGCCTATCCGGAAGGGTTGTTAGTGATACTGAGAGGAGTTAATTTGAATCCTGGTGCAGATCCTGATGATATGATTTCCTTGCGGGTCTGGATGGAACCAAAACGGATCATTTCGATCCGGCACCGCAAAGTGATGGCGGTCGACGACATTCGTAAAAGCATTCTGGATGGCAATGGTCCGACAAATACGGGAGATTTTCTCTTCCGATTGACGCGTGGGCTCGCCTATCGGATTGGAGACACCCTTGGACAAATTAATGATGAAGTAGATGCCTTAGAGGACAGCGTTCTTGAACAGGGTTCTTTTAATCAGCGCAGTCAACTCAGTAGTTTACGGCGAAAAATCATAAGAATCCGGCGTTATCTGGCACCACAACGTGAAGCAATGAACCATCTGGAAACCGAAAAGACACCAATCTTGTCCGATATAGATCGCATCCGATTACGTGAGGTTGCCGACCATATTACTCGCTTTGTCGAAGATCTCGATTCCGCAAAAGATCGCGCTGCTGTTTGCCAGGAAGAGCTCGAAAATAAAATTGGCGCCCATATGAATAAAACTCTTTATATTCTCTCGATTATTACCGCCATTTTCCTCCCCCTCGGATTGATTACAGGTCTCTTGGGCATTAATGTCGGAGGCATTCCCGGAAGTGAAAATCCTTTCGCATTTATTTTCGTTTGTCTTCTGCTTGTGGCAATCGTAATTGGCCAGGTAATGATTTTTAGGAGAATTCACTGGGTTTAAATAAGGAAACCAACGAATGGACACTTTACAGATAAGTAAAATACCAATTGCTGACTTTGGAGCGAGAAAGTTCTCTTCACCGCTGCAAACTAAAAATCACGTTTTTGTTAATCATGAGGATCAAGTCCTTACCTCCTCAACCGCGAGAGAACTACAAGAGCAGTCACTTACCGGCCTGCAATCCTTTGAAATGGCCGGGCCTCGCAGTGACCTTTTCTTTAACCCTTCTGAAACCGTCTGTGGCATTGTCAGTTGCGGCGGCCTTTGTCCTGGCAGCAATGATGTCATCCGCTCTTTAGTCATGACACTCTGTTATGGCTACGATGTGTGCAGGATAATCGGTTTTCGTTATGGTTTTTGGGGGCTGTCAGCAGAAGGAGCTAAGTCCGCCATGAACCTGACACCCGAGACCATTAAATACATTCATGAAGATGGAGGGACTTATCTGGGCTCTTCTCGCGGCCCACAAGATGCCTCAGAAATGGTTCGTACCCTTGAGACTCTGGGGATCAAAATTCTCTATGTCATTGGCGGGGACGGTACCCTGAAAGGTGCGCTCTCGCTAACACAGGAGATCCAACGACGGCAACTGCAAATCGCTGTTGTGTGTATCCCTAAAACCATCGACAATGATCTTGAATATGTAACGCGCAGCTTTGGTTTTTCAACCGCAGTCGAAGAAGCCCGCAAAGCCATATCTGCCGCACACGTTGAAGCTCTTGGTGCTATAAATGGCATCGGTCTGGTAAAGTTGATGGGGCGGCATTCCGGATCTATTGCTGCCCATGCGGTCTTATCCAGCGGCAACGCCAACTTTTGCCTGGTTCCGGAAAGACCTTTTAGTCTCGCTGGAGAAGAAGGGTTATTGCGTAATCTGGAACTGCGTCTCCGGCAAAAACAGCATGCTGTTATTGTGGTTGCCGAGGGGGCCGGGCAGGATTTGTTTACCGAGGAGAGTGCGCCAGGAACAGATCTTTCTGGAAATCAGAATTTGAAGAATATCGGTTTGTTTTTACAAGAAAAAATATCTGCCTACTTTAAAGAAATTAAACTGGAAACAACTCTCAAATATATCGACCCCAGCTATATTATTCGCAGTTTGCCTGCTAATGCTTTCGATTCTTCCTTTTGTTTAATTCTGGGGCAGCAAGCCGCACACGCTGGGATGGCAGGAAAAACAAACCTGATGATCGGTCATTGGAACCAGCATTTTACTCATGTACCATTAACCATGGTCGCGGGGCGAAGACGACAATTGGATCATGACACCTGGCAGCAAGTTCTGGAAACAACCGGACAGGGACTTTTGAGGAAAACATAGGATTATTCTGAATCTGTCACTTAGAATCAGAATTGACTCGTCTGGTTTTCACTCGGAAACGGCCCTTTGCCGCCGTGACTGCCTCAATCTGTGGGCTTGCTTGGGCGACGTAAAATCCTACGCCTCCGCGCAAGCCCTCGATTTTCTTATTATAACGAAAAAAATTGTTCGTTTCTAATCTGAGTGCTTGAATGTTGCTGAAATCTTAAAATATTTCAGGTCTAACCATGCTCCCTATAAATACCGGCATATTGCACCCCGCTCGTTTTATAAAAAAACTATGCTAAGCTATTAAGAAGTAACAGTTTAAAGCAACTTAGCCATGCGAGAAAAGCAAACTGATCACAACGTACGAAAAACTAATCTGTGTGAGGTCGATGCTTGAACATGAAAAAGTATAGTAAAGTTATTATTGCCTCCATGTTTTTCCTACAAATGGTTACCTGCGGGTATGCCTCCGAGCTCGATCAAGATTTGCGCCCCGATGTTTTGGTCGTAATGAGCTATCACGAATCCTACCCCTGGTGTCGTGAAATCAAGATGGAAATTGACAGAATCCTGTCACATTCTTATCAGATTCACTATTTTTATATGAACACCAAGAATCAATATGAACAGGGAGAGCAAAAAGCGAAAGAGGCCTTTGCCCTGTTTCTGAAAATTAAACCAGCTGGCGTGATCACTGTTGATGACAATGCTCAGTCCATGTTCGTGGTGCCCTACCTTAAAGATAAAGTCACAACACCAGTAATGTTTTGCGGGGTCAATGCTACCCCGGAAAAATACGGCTTCCCGGCAACGAATGTGTCGGGAATCCTGGAGAGATCTCATATTACTGAAACGATCGCACTTGCCCAGCAATTAGTACCGACCATGACAAGTGTTTGCTTTATGGGTAAAAAATCCCCCTCTATTTTGGCCATAAAAGAGCAGGTGATGGGGGAACATGCCAATTATTCTGCCAACTTTATTGATTTCAAAATGCCAACAACCAGAAGCGATGTCCTGTCGATGGTGGAGGATCTGAAAGGGCGCTGTGACATGCTTTTCATGGAAACCATGGAGGGCATCAATGGGGTCGATGGACGCCCCATGGAAGAAAAAGAAATTACCTCCCTGGTCGCTACTACTTTTGGAAAGCCGTTGATCGGCAGCAATCTTTATTCCGTTCGCCACGGAGCCTTGTGCGCTGTTGTTAAAACAGGTCAGGAGCAAGGTGTGACTGCAGCCAGAATGCTGCTCAAAGCGATGATGGGCTCACCTGTAGACCAGATTCCCATTGAGATTAATAAATACGGTAAGCGCTATATCAACATTACAGTCATGAAAAAAATGGGTATCAAGCCTAAGCCCATGCTTCTACAAGGGACAGAGCTTATCCGAACGGAGAAATAGATTTGAAACGATTATTCTTCAGTTTCCTCAGTGCAACATTTCTTCTGCTGTGTGTTCCTCCAGACAACGTTTCAGCGCTAGCCAGTTATAAGGTACTGGTTGTGATGAGCTATGGCTTGGATCATGATTTTGAACAGGAAATCCGTCAAGGAATAGATTCGGTGTTGAGGGACCATAGCAACACCAAATACATCTATCTGGGCACCAAAAAAAATATTGCCTCTGGTCCACAAAAGGCCAGGGAAGCGTACGAACTGTACAAAAAATTCAAACCAGACGGTGTCATCGCTGTTGATGATAATGCCCAGGCCATGTTCGTGGTCCCTTATCTGAAAGACAAGGTAAAAACACCAGTGATGTTCTGCGGAGTCAATGCCGAACCAGAGATATACGGTTACCCGGCATCCAATGTATCCGGTATTCTGGAGCGGGTACCTATCAGCCAGAGTCTGGCTTTTGCAAAGCAGCTCATGCCTGACATCAAGACATTTGGATACATGGCCTTGGACAGTCCCACGGGGCGATCGATTCTGAACTATCTGCAACATGAGGTTGACACTATGCCCTTGAAGCTTGCCTCTATCCAGCTCCCAGCAACCATGGCTGAAACCAGAAAATTAATTGCAGGAATTAATCAGGAAATCGATATTTGGTACGTTCCTACCATGCAGGGAATAAAGGATGATAACGGCATCCCGCTTACCCACAAGCAAATTGTGCCTATTCTCGCTGACACCTTTACCAGGCCGCTATTAGGAGATCATAAAGATATTATTAAGTATGGCATGTTATGTGGAATGACCCTGGTCGGACAGGAGCAGGGTTCCACCGCTGCTGAAATGCTGCTGAAAGCCATGACTGGCACCCCCATCTCCAAGCTACCCCTCACCCGTAATAAAAAAGGCAATCCTGTAATTAACGTGACAGTAATGAAACAGCTGGGCATCAAGCCCAAACCAATTTTGCTGAAAGACGCCGAATTGGTACGGACCGAGCTCTAGGATTCTTTCTCTCTATGTCTGACACAACTGCCACAAAATCTGCCAAGGGGATTTTCTGCAAATTTTCAAATTTGCGTATCCGTACCAAGTTGCTCGCTATTTTGGCCTTGCTTGTAGCCGTCTATTTAGTGATTTTGTTGACGGTGGTCCTCTCTTTTCAACGCATTGAAGATGTGCTGGACGGTGTCATCAGCAACGATATAAACAATGTCATGACAAACGCATTAACTGAACGAGAGCTGGCCGCTATTGATGCAGATCTCAATCTTTTACTGAACACCTTTTTCGAGAACGAAACATACCTAAAACATGAAGGGGAGCGGTTACTTGAGGTTAGCAGCTTTCTCACCAATGAGATCCCATCTGGAACGCTGAAGGATCAGTTGGGAGCCTTTATTGAAGAGGTGAAGGCCCTGTTAAGCCAATGTGGAAAGGTAAACGCTGCCTTAAGCCTTGTGCATGAGGCAGATACACATATCGTTCTGGACTTCGACCGTTTGGATGAAATTATTGCTGACAAACTGATTAATGCGACCTTTGTCGGTGATGACATAAGTATTCTGCAACAGCTGTCGGTGCTTGTTATCGGCTACCGACAGAGTATGCTTGAAATCGCTCGTTTACATGCAGAGCGTTGGCCGGAGATCTATTATAGTCCACTTGACCCAACAGTTGATCCGTTACTTGCTGCCATCCATGAACTCGACTTCCGTTTGCGCACTCTGATTGCCAGCGATTCTCAAATTGCGGGCCAAGGGAAAGACATCATCAGACGGCTTCATACGTATAAAAAGCAGCTTTTGGGGCTGAACAGCAGCATGGTGCAATTGAAAAAGCAGAAACTCCTGGTAGGGGAAAGGAAACAAAGGGTATTTGAAACTCTACAGCAGTCCGATATCGATGTGGTCCATGCTATTGAAGCTGCTAAAAACAAATCGGTAGAGACCTTCAGGATGACTGAAGGGTTCCTGCTTGTGATCTCGTTGACTCTTATCTCTGTCCTGGTTTCACTGACCTACCTCTTTTTTAAAAACATTATTAAAAAACCGATGAATGATATTTGTGCCGGTCTTGAAGATTTTCGTCACAATAACCTCAATGTGCGCATTGATCTGCAGCGTCGTGATGAGTGGCTGATTATAGAGGAAGCTCTAAACAATATGGCCGCAGAGCTTTCTGCCTCCTATGCCGATCTTCAGAAGGCCCAAAGCTTTGTCAACAATATCATTAACTCTATGCCTTCTGTCCTGGTAGGGGTCGATAGTGTTGGCCGTGTTACGCAGTGGAACCTCAGAGCAGAACAGATCACCGGAATTTCTTCTGAAATTGCTCGTGCCCAACCATTAGGTAAAGTTTATCCTACACTGAAGGATGACATGGGGCGTATTCAGGCAGCTATTCGGAATCGCCAGGTGGTTAAAGATACGAAAGTCCCGCGCGCAGACCTGCCAGAACTTTACTACGAAGATGTGACTATTTATCCGCTGATCACTAATGGCGTTGCGGGAGCAGTAATTCGTGTCGATGACGTAACTGAATCAGTAAAACAAGAAGAACAGAAGAGACAGATGCAAAGGCAACTCGAGCAAACTCAGCGACTGGAAAGTCTGGGTGTCCTTGCCGGAGGAATTGCCCATGATTTTAATAATTTGCTAATGGGGATTCTGGGCCATGCCGATATGGCACTGCTGAAACTCCCCCATACGTCATCCGCGCTGGAAAACTTCGAAAGCATCAAAACAATTTCTCTGCGGGCAGCTGATCTATGCAAGCAGATACTTGCCTATTCTGGGCAAGGAAAGTTTGATGAACAAAAATTTTCAATGAACGATTTAGTCCATGAAATGATGCAGATGATCAAGACCTCTATTTCGAAAAACTGCGTTCTTGATCTTGACCTGGATGAACAACTGCCCCTGATGATTGGTGATTACTCTCAAATGCAGCAGATTCTGATGAATTTTGTTATTAATGCCTCTGATGCTTTCGATAATCGCAGCGGTATTATCAAAATAGCGACGGGAAATAAGTATTGCTCTCAAGACTATTTTAGCGAAAACTGCATTATCAAACCTGAAAATTCTGGGAATTATATCAGTCTGGAAGTATCCGACAATGGCCCCGGCATGGATAAGGATACGCTCAATCGTATCTTTGACCCTTTTTTTACCACAAAATTTACCGGTCGTGGTCTGGGGCTTTCTGCTGTTCTGGGTATTGTTCGATCCCACGGCGGTGGTCTGCGTGTTGATTCAACTCTTTTAAAAGGAACAACCTTTACCGTATTTTTCCCCGCTGTAGCAGGTTCTGCTCCAGAAGTCCCTGTTCTTAGTGAACCGAAAAGTGCAAAGGAAGTCCACTTTTCAGGAAAGGTTCTCTTGGTAGATGATGAGGAGATGGTCCTTAATGTCTGCAAAAGCCTGCTCGAAGTTTTCGG
The DNA here is from genome assembly GCA_963664385.1 of Geopsychrobacteraceae bacterium. GTDB lineage: Bacteria > Desulfobacterota > Desulfuromonadia > Desulfuromonadales > Geopsychrobacteraceae > Seleniibacterium. The sequence goes on along the minus strand of OY761157.1, from coordinate 4,880,661 downwards.
GATTGATGTTCTCATCGCACGCGATGGTTGTGAGGCTGTAGAGGTGTACAAGGTCAAACAGGATGAGATCGACCTGGTAATTCTCGACCTTACCATGCCTAAAATGGATGGGACAGAAGCCTTTCGAATTTTGCGTCAGTTCGACCCTAATGCAAAGATCGTGATTGCCAGTGGTTATGCCGAGGAGACTCTGGCGACCCGCTTTGGTGGGGAAAAACCGTCAGCCATTTTAAGTAAGCCTTATACCCTGGAAAACCTGACAAATATTCTGTCTGAGCTGCTCTCATAGCTGTTTTCGATATTTCCCTCGGGTTATTAACCCGCGGCGAGTTCAAAGAAAAGTGAACAATTTTTTGTATTAAAAGAGAGCACTGTTAGAAAATTTTCAAAAGATTGTAATGGGCTAATTGACTTGTTCTTATTTCCCTACTAAGCTTGTTATAAACTTCCTCTTCTTCCACCTAAAAATTAAACCTTTTCTCTTTGAAACGGGAGGCCCAGTGAGAAACCTTTCTTTGCGGACCAAGTTAATTATAGGTGGAATTCTATTTCCAACGCTTCTCATCCTGCTCATCTTTGTAAGTTATATGTATCAACAATATCGCTTGAGCCTGTCCACCACGATAGACCAATCCAGATTACTTGCCCTGTCTGCAGAGTCAACACGGATTGAGATGGAAAAAAAGTGGCAATATGGGTTGTTTACCCTGGAAAATATGCAAGCGTGGGCAGCCTCCGGAGATAAAGAAAAAATACTCAATGCGGTACCAGTTGTTTCCGCGTGGCAAGCGGCTATGCGTAATGCCAAAGAAACCGGTTTTGTCTTTAAAGTTCCCAAGTTTCAGCCCCGAAACCCTAAAAACTTACCTGATCCCCTCGAAGCTCGTATTCTAAAAAAGATGAAAGAGGGTAATCTTGATGAATACTATGAAGTCGATGATAAAACTAATTCTGTGCATTATTTCCGTGCCGTTTATTTAAGTGAGACCTGTCTTTATTGCCATGGCAACCCTCAAAATTCAGTACAATACTGGGGCAATGATCAAGGGAAGGACCCAACCGGTAGCGTAATGGAGGGGTGGAAAGTTGGTGAAATGCATGGGGCTTTTGAAATTATTCATTCTCTTGATGAGGCTGACGCTAAACTGGCGTCTACGATGAGCCGTGCAAGCCTATTCGTATTGTTTGCCCTCGTTATTAATGGCGTCTTGATCGCTTTTTATGCAAACCGTCGCGTTGTAAAACCAATGCAACAAACGATGACTATGCTGGAAAATCTAAGGCAAGGTCATTTGGATGATCGGCTTCATCTCGACCAAGGTGATGAAATCGGCCGTATGGCAAAAACCATGAATGCTTTTGCAGATAGTTTGCAGTTCGATATTGTTAAGGCATTAAATAAACTTGCTACTGGAGACTTGAACCTGGGCATTAATCTTACTGATGACCGAGATGAGGTCAGAGGGGCTTTATATAAGCTTGAGATTGAGCTTAACGAGTTAATCAGTCGTATCCAGTCGGCTGGCCAACAGATTGCCAATGGTAGTGCTCACGTAGGTGACATTTCACAGGTTCTTGCCCGTGGAGCAACTGATTCAGCGGCGTCTCTGGAGGAAGTCAGTAGCTCGTTAAATTTAATGGTCGATCAGGTACAAACCAATGCAACTAACGCCACCAAGGTCGATGAGGCGTCAACTCTGGCACAGCAAGCAGCAACAGAGGGTACCGAAAAAATGGTGCGTATGTCGGTCGCTATGGATGACATTAACCAAGCAGGTCAAGACATACATAAAATTATTAAGGTCATTGACGAGATTGCTTTCCAAACAAATCTTCTCGCTTTAAATGCAGCTGTAGAAGCTGCAAGAGCCGGTCAACATGGAAAAGGGTTTGCCGTTGTCGCAGAAGAGGTACGTACTCTTGCTGATCGGAGTGCTTCTGCCGCTGCCGAAACGTCAGCTCTGATTGCAGGAACAGTTGAAAAAACTGAACATGGTGTAGAGGTTGTTGGCCAAGTAGAAAAATCACTTAATCAAATTCTGGAGAGTATCAATATTGTTTCGGATTTAGCGGGTAAAATAGCAGAATCATCCCGGACACAATCGCAGGGAATCAAAGAGATTAATAATGGGTTAACATTGATCGATGGCGTGATTCAAACCAACACTGCAACCTCAGAGGAGAGTGCTGCAACCGCAGAAGAGCTCTCTAGCCAGGCTTCTGATATGTTTGCTTTGTTGAAACGTTTCAAGCTAAAAGGAAATTACATCAAGGTTGACAGCAGGCCAAAAGAATAACCCTAGATTTTTTCTAAGAGATTTTGGCACAGACTGATGGCCTTGAGTTCTGGGATTCTCTTTGTTATATCTTCTCTTTATGCCGCTACTACTTTCTACTAGTAGCGGTTTTTTATTGGCCCAAAATGGTCGATTAGCTAGTTGTATTTTGACTCTTTATGAATCAGAGGTCTTAACTTTGACTGACTGGTCTGCGGAAAATTATAAAATTAGGTATTTCGCCTTTTTTCTATGGTTCTGTCGTCGCTATAATGCTGAAATACTCAGTTTTTATTAATCAACCAACTGACCGGCAGTAGAGCTCCGGTATTCTATATGTTTAAGGAAAGAAGATCGTTTCATGAATCATGGGTTTATTGAAGAGTTAGCAGCCATCGTTGGCAGGGAAGGTTTATTGCTTGATGAGGGGGAGCAAGCCCCGTTTCTGGAAGAAAGAAGGGGGTTGTTCCGTGGACATTGTCTGGCCGTTGTCAGACCTGCTTCAACCGCAGAAGTGGCTGCGGTAGTAAAATGCTGCAATAAAAATAGCCAGCCGATCACGCCTCAGTCTGGTAATACGGGGTTGTGTGGTGGGGCGGTTCCTGATGGTGGAATTCTGCTCAATCTGGGGCGTATGAACAAGGTTCGGGAACTGGATAGAATTGGTGGAACCATGACGGTTGAGGCTGGTTGCGTGTTAAGTGATCTGCAGAAAACCGCTAAAAAGGAAGGTCTGCTATTTACTTTAAGCAGCCCGTCTGAAAAGGATTGTCAGATCGGTGGGAACCTTTCCACGAACATGGGGGGGATCAACGTGCTGCGTTATGGTACCACCCGTGATCAGGTTTTAGGTCTTGAGGTTGTTCTGCCTTCCGGAGAAATCTGGAACGGGTTGCGGGCTTTGCGCAAAGACAACGCCGGTTATGATCTTAAGCATTTGTTTATTGGTGCTGAAGGTTCTCTTGGGATTATTACCGCTGCTACGTTAAAACTGTTTCCTTATCCTCAAGTTCAAGTAACCGGGATAATAGCCGTTCCCGATGTCTATAAAATGATGGAGGTGTTTACCCTCGTTCGCCAGCGTTTTAATGATCATTTAAGTGGTTTTGAAATTATTCCCCGTTTTGCTGTGGAGCTGGTCCTTGAATACGACTCTACGATTAAAGATCCGTTTCCTGAACCCTACGGTTGGTATGGGTTGGTCGAATTGAATGCCACCGATCCTCATATTGACCTGAAATCTTCACTGTTGGACCTGTTCGATTTCTTACCTTATCCCAGCAGGATCGCAAAGAGTCGCGAAGAGTCCGAGGAGCTCTGGGTGGTACGCAGGTCGATCAACGCTGCTCAAAAAGTCAAAGGGGCTTCCATTAAACACGATATTTCGGTTCCCCTGAATTCCATCGCCGATTTTATGACCCAGGCTACTCGCATGGTTGAAGAGCATATTCCCGGGGTTCGGGTCTGTGGATTTGGCCATGCAGGGGATGGCAATGTTCACTTTAACCTGACTCAGCCACCGGAAGCAGATCCGCAGGAATTTTTAAACCGCTGGGAGGAGATGAATCACATGGTTCACGACCTGGTTCAGGGCTTCGGAGGTTCGATCGCTGCTGAACATGGTATTGGCCAGCTGCGGAGTGCGGAATTGCGTCGCTGTAAGGATCCAGTCGAGTATGCCATGATGCAGCAGATAAAAGGTTTGCTGGACCCTGAAAATCTGATGAATCCCGGCAAGGTGATTGATTTGAATTGATTGAGGTGAGGTTCTTTTTAGCTATTACAAAAAATATGATCTAGGTTTCTGGATTCTTCTTTCTGTATTTATGGTTGCGGGAATACTGCATTTTTAAAAATGCAAAAGTTGGCTGAGCAGCTTGGTATCAGGTTTCCTTGATTTATACGTCTACCATCTGACTTTACCCCACGAGATGACTTCCTGAAGGGCGCATCTCGTGGGTTTATACTTTTGAAAAGTCAGGACAGGATTGATTATAATCTGTTATTTAAACAACTCTACATACTCCCCATAACCTTCTTTTTCAAGCTCCGCAACCGGGATAAAACGTAGGGATGCCGAGTTCATACAGTAACGCAGTCCAGTTGGTTGTGGGCCGTCGCCAAAGACATGACCAAGGTGGGAATCTGCATGTTTACTGCGGACTTCTGTGCGCGACATGAACAGGCGATTGTCAGTTTTTGTGACAATATTCTCTGCAACCAGAGGTTTGGTGAAGCTTGGCCAACCGGTCCCCGATTCATATTTGTCGAGTGAGCTGAACAGGGGTTCCCCGGAGACGATATCAACGTAGATCCCATCTTCATGATTATCCCAATAGGTATTATTGAACGGGGGCTCGGTTCCCTCATGTTGGGTAACATTATATTGCAGGGGGGTGAGCTTCTCTTTCAGCTCTGCATCCGTTGGTATGCTGTATTGTTGCTCTGGCATAGGGCTTTTGTCCTTATTGGTCATTGTAGTTGGTTGCTGTGGATTCAGCTCTGGAAATTCAGAAAGAATGGCATCAAAGGTCAACTCCTGCTTCTGCCACTTTTTTTCAAGGAATTGATCACGTCCCGATCCACTACGATACCAATTGTAACGTAGCGGGTTCTTTTTGTAGTAGTCCTGGTGGTACTCTTCTGCTGCATAGAAAGGCCCTGCTGGCAGAATCTCAGTCACAATGGGCTGATTGAAGCGCTTGGTTTTTGCCAGTTTTGCTTTTGACTTCTCAGCAATCTTTTTCTGTTTCTGATTTACATGAAAAATGACGCTGCGGTATTGACTGCCACGATCAACAAACTGGCCACCATCATCGGTGGGATCGATATGGCGCCAGAGCCATTCGACCAACTGACCATAGCTGACCAGGGTGGGATCGAAGATAACTTTGACCGCTTCAACATGACCAGTCTTATGGGCCGATACTTCTTCGTATGTGGGGTTCACCTCGGTGCCGCCGGTGTAGCCGGAAATAACCGACAATACCCCTGGAACTTTTTCAAAGTCCGACTCAGTACACCAGAAGCAGCCTCCGGCAAAGATCGCAACCGCCTCGGGGTTCGTTGAACTTGCTTGTGTATTCATCGTATCTGCCATGCTGCTTTTATCGTGAGCACAGCCAACCAATAGCAGGAAGATAACGAAGAGAATTCTCTTTAATGGTGTCATGACTCTTTCTCCTTTACTGCTGAGTGCAGATCGGTGGTCAAGGCAGCGTTTTTTCGTTTATATTTTGATTTTATGAGAAGTCGAGATGCGGGGTAAAGGGTGTGCAGTAAAAGAAACCCGTGGGAAAGGGAAATTTGTTGAAAGACGCAGTACGGAGCTGTTGGTTCGAACAGAAACACACCATTGGCTTACGTTTGACAGTTGCAGTTCAGTTCTGAATTGCTTAAACTTTCCAAGTCTTATTTGCATAAAGGAGTGCAAAGGGTGGTAACCAAAATTTTCCCAGAGAGATTCAATACCTGCACTCTGTTTATCTGGTGTCTGACTCCTGTCCTGTTTTTTGCTCCTTCATTTTGTAGCGCTGAAACAGCATCAATCAATTCTTCCTCTGTCATCATTGTTGGTGGTGATCATAACTATCCTCCTTATGAATTCCTAGATGAAAACCAGCAACCCGCAGGATTCAATGTCGATTTGACCCGTGCTATTGCTGAAGTTATGGGGATATCCGTTACCTTTAAAATGGCCAGCTGGGACACTGTCCGGCATGGTCTTGATATTGGTGAGATTGATATCTTGCAGGGGATGGTGTCCTCGGAAGGGCGAAGTCGGGATTACGATTTTTCGCCGCCTCATACTATTGTTCATGAGTCGGTTTTTGCCAGAAGCGATACCCATCCCCGCAGTGTCGCCGCTATTACCTCGTTAGCTCAATTGGCTGGAAAAGAGTTAATTGTGCAAAAGGGGGGAATTCGTCATGATCAGCTCATTGAGCAAAAGCTGAATGCCAAGCTGTTCCTGGTTGATACCCATGCTGCAGCCTTACGGTTACTGGCTTCCGGGCAACATGATTATGCTCTGGTCGGAAACCTTCCTGGCTTGTACCTGGGGAAAGAACTGGGATTGTCAAATATCAAGCCTGTCGGTAGCCCGTTTGCTGCCCAGCACTACTGTTACGCAGTGCGTAAAGGAAATGCCGAATTATTAGCTATTTTCAGTGAAGGGCTGGCTATCCTTAAAAATACCGGGCGCTATCAGCAGCTTTATGATAAATGGCTTGGCCCCCTGGAGACTGTTGCTGGATTTCCCTGGCGTAAAGTTGCTCCTGTCCTGATCGGGATCAGTGCCGGGGCTTTGCTGATTTTTGCTATTATCATGTTCTGGAACCGGACTTTAAAAAATGAGGTCGAGCGTCGTTCCAAAGAATTACAGGATCACCAACAGCAGTTGATTCAGGCAGATAAGTTGGCGTCCCTGGGGATTCTCGTCAGCGGTGTCGCCCATGAAATCAACAATCCTAACAGTCTGATTTTGATGAACATGCCGATTGTTGCTGCGGCTCATGAGGATAGCGCCGGAATCCTTGAGGATTATTATCAGGAACATGGTGACTTCAGTTTGGCGGGGATCGATTATTCGCGCATGCGTGACGAGCTGCCACTACTTCATGATGAAATGTTTGATGCTGCCAAACGGATCAAGCGTATTGTTGAAGATCTTAAGGATTTTGCCCGCCCGGAACCGACTACTGACTTTCAGCCGCTGAATATCAATGATGTTGTGCAGACCGCTGTCCGGCTGGTTGAAAACTCATTGAACAAAGCCACCAGACATTTTTCTCAACAGTATGCTCCTGATCTGCCATTGGTTAGCGGGCAACGTCAGCGCATTGAACAGGTTATCGTCAACTTGTTGCTCAATGCCTGTCAGGCATTACCCGATACTGAGCGTGGTATTACCCTGGTTACCCGTTATCTTGCTGAATCTTCTGAGGTTTGTATTGAGGTGCAGGATCAGGGGAAGGGGATTGATCCTGAGCACTTACCTCATGTTACAGATCCATTTTTTACAACGAAACGAGAATCAGGAGGAACCGGTTTAGGGTTGTCTGTTTCGGCGACGATTGTGCAACAACATGGCGGATCGTTAACCTTTACCTCAGAATCCGAGGGCGGAACCGTTGCTGCGTTAACCCTTCCTGTGTTCGTTTAAGGAGCTTATTCATGGTCACGTCACTCTCTCCATCTTTTTCCATTCTGCTGGTTGATGACGAAGTTTCGTTTTTACGCAGCTTAAGCCTGACTCTTGAGCGTACCGGGCGGATCAATAATATTCTGCGTTGTGAAGACAGCCGTGAGGTCATGGGGCTGCTGGCGCATCATGATATTGGTCTGGTGCTTCTTGACCTGACTATGCCACATCTTTCCGGTGAAGCATTGTTGCCACAGATTGTCGAGCATCATCCCGAAGTCATGGTGATTGTCGTCAGTGGACTCAACCAGGTTGAAACGGCGGTTTCCTGTCTGAAGCAAGGAGCTTTTGACTATTTTGTCAAAACCGTGGAAACCGATCGTCTGGTCAGTGGTGTAGAACGCGCCATTCGTATGGTGGAATTGCAGCGCGAGAACCAGCAGATGCGTGAGACCTTTCTATTGGATCGCCTTGCTCATCCCGAAGTCTTCAAGGACATTGTCACCGCTAATAAGGGGATGCGTTCGGTATTTCAGTACCTCGAAGCCGTGGCCCAGAGCAACCTGCCGATTCTTATTACCGGCGAAAGTGGGGTTGGCAAGGAACTGTTTGCCAAGGCGGCACACCATTTAAGTGGGCGTACCGGCCCTCTGGTGTCGGTCAATGTTGCCGGTCTTGATGACAATGTCTTTGCCGATACCCTGTTTGGTCATGTGCGGGGAGCTTTTACTGGTGCCCGTGAGGCGCGACGCGGGATGGTTGAAGAGGCTGCAGATGGTACTCTGTTTCTCGATGAAATTGGTGATTTAAGCCTAGCCTCACAAATTAAACTGCTGCGCTTGCTACAGGAAGGGGAGTATTTCCCCCTTGGCAGTGATAAGCCAAAAAAGATGAAGGCACGCATTATCATTGCCACCCATCAAGACCTCAAGAAGCGGCATGCGGCAGGGCAGTTCCGTAAGGATCTTTATTATCGGTTGCGCACCCATCAGATTGAGATCCCGTCATTGCGTGAGCGTAAAGAGGATATCCCCCTGTTGCTCGATCATTTCCTTGACCGTGCCGCCGCTGAGTTCGGTAAAAAGAAACCTACCATCCCTAAAGAATTACCGGTGTTGTTGGCGACCTATCATTTCCCGGGGAATGTACGTGAATTGCGGGGGATGGTGTTTGATGCCATGAGCACGCATAAAGATATGATGTTGTCTATGGCCCAGTTCAAAAAGGGGATGAATGTTGATATGGCCGCTTCCGCACCTGAACCAAGTACCAGTATCTTTGTTCCTTCCGCGCAGTTGCCACCCCTCGCTATGATCGCGGATGTTCTGGTGCAGGAAGCGATGAGTCGCGCCGAGGGGAATCAGTCAATCGCCTGCCGGATCCTGGGGATCTCGCAACCGGCATTAAGTAAGCGCCTTAAGAAGATGGCAGAAAACACCACTCATCTTTAAGAGCGATTTCTGCCATCTGAAATTTCAAATCTGACATCGTCCACGCAGGTGGACGTTCAGGCCCCTATAACCTGTATCGGGGCTATAACCTGTTGGTCATACTCTTAACTATTCGAAATTTAATAACTTAACCGTTGTTTGCTCAGAAATAACTGTTTTCAGGTTATACCCCCCTGTGCCCGCCAATTATCTTTTTAACTTTTCAATTAGGCTATTAATTTTAGTGGCTTAGATCTTCTTGTTCGCACTGGCATCACCTTTGCTCTATAGCTCTGTGTCCGGTCTCCTGATCCGGAGCCCGGAATATCCGTTATCCGGCACGTCAAGTGTGCCGATGACATTTTCCCAGAGCGAAAGAGGAGAGCATTCGAGATGGCAGATCAACAACGGCTTGAGCATGACCTGATTGGCGACAAAGAAGTCCCGGCACACTGCTATTACGGTATCCAGACCCTGCGGGCGTTGGAGAATTTTCCGATTACCGGCATACCGATTGGTAAAACCCCTGAATTAATTCGCGCTCTGGCCTTTGTTAAAAAAGCCGCTGCCCTTGCCAACCTTGAACTCGGCCAAATACCGAATGAGTTGGCAAAGCCGATCTGCGCAGCCTGTGATGAGATTATTGCTGGTGAGCTGCACGATCACTTTGTTGTCGATGTGTTTCAGGGCGGGGCAGGGACCTCAACCAATATGAATGCCAACGAAGTTATCGCCAACCGTGCCCTTGAACTTTTGGGGCGCAGCAAGGGAGAGTACCAGTTCTGCCACCCCAACAATCATGTCAACTGTTCCCAGTCGACCAATGATGTTTATCCCACTGCTTTCCGTCTGGCGCTGCACGCTGAAATAAAAAAACTGATGAAAAAAATGCGCAAGCTGCAGCAGGGTTTTGCACTTAAAAGCCTCGAATTTGCCGATGTCATCAAAATGGGGCGGACCCAACTTCAGGATGCTGTGCCGATGACTCTGGGGCAAGAATTTTCTGCCTATGCCACAACCATTGGTGAAGACATTTCCCGTTTGCATGAAACTCATAACCTGGTTCATGAGATTAACCTTGGCGCAACGGCCATCGGCACCGGAATTAATGCCCCTGCCGGGTATACCCGGATTGTGACTGAACAGCTCCGAACCCTGACCGGAATTCCGCTGGAAACTTCAGCGAACCTGGTTGAAGCCACTTGGGATACCGGGGCTTACATGCAGATCTCCGGAGTTTTGAAGCGCTTTGCCGTCAAATTGTCGAAGATCTGTAACGATCTGCGTCTGTTATCCTCAGGGCCCCGCGCTGGTCTGAACGAAATCAATCTGCCACGCCTGCAACCCGGTTCATCGATTATGCCAGGCAAGGTTAACCCGGTTATTCCTGAAGTCGTTAACCAGATCGCTTACCAGGTCGTGGGGGCCGACCTGACCATCACCATGGCTTCTGAAAACGGTCAGCTCGAACTGAATGTGATGGAGCCGGTCATCGCCTACAACCTGTTTCAGTCGCTGGAACTGCTGGGCCGTGCCTGTAATGTCCTGAATGAAAAGTGCATCTCCGGAATAACTGCCAACCGCAAACGCTGCCGCGACATGGTCGAAAGCAGCATCGGCCTGGTGACCGCGCTTAATCCCTATATCGGTTATGAAAACTCTTCAGCTATCGCCAAGGAAGCGCTGGAAACCGACCGTTCAATTTATGAGCTGGTCCTTGAGCACAACCTGCTCAGCAAAGAACGGCTCGACGCGTTGTTGACCGCCGAGAAGATGGCTCACCCCTGATAAGCCCTGGACCGAAACGTTAAACGGGGGCAGGGAATGCCCCCGCTCATATTGACCCGGATAACGACTGCCACTTGTTCATGGTTATCCGCACCTAAAAGAGGAGATACTTATGACCACAGCGACACCCGTACAACAACAGCCCAGAATGCCAGCCATGTGGCAGGTTTTGATGGTGTTGGGAGGATTTCTGGCTTTGGCCTTTGCTTTTACCAGCCTCGGCATTGAGATTCATCTGGCTATTTTCGCAGGTTGGTTCCTGGCCTTTGCGGTTGGGCGCATGGTTGGCCACAGTTATCAGTCTATGGAAAAAGCGCTGACCACCGGAATCAGTAATGGTATGGACGCCATCATCATTCTGCTGGCGGTCGGTGCCCTGGTGGGTACCTGGATCTCTGGCGGGGTCGTTCCCAGTCTTATCTTCTATGGTCTGAAAGTGATTCATCCTTCCATCTTTCTGCTGGCAACGCTGATCATCTGTTCCTTGACTTCTATCGCAACCGGAACCTCATGGGGGACGGCTGGTACTGCCGGTATTGCCATGATGGGTATTGGCGCAGGCCTTGGGATACCGGCTCCGATGACTGCTGGAGCAGTACTGTCAGGAGCTTATTTCGGGGACAAGTTATCTCCTTTATCCGACAGTACCATTCTTACCGCCTCCATGTCCGGCGTAGACGTCATGGATCATATCAAGGGGATGCTGCCTGGTTCGGTTATCGGCTACATCCTGGCGGCAATCGCTTTTACTGTAGCAGGTTTCACCGTTGGCAGTGGGCATGCTGATCTGGGACAGATTGAAGGTGTCCTCGGCGCCATCGACAACATGTTCTATGTGTCTCCCTTGTGTTTACTCCCTATGGTTTTTGTTGTCGCATTACTGGCTATGCGCAAACCTTCGATCCCGGTTATTACCTTTGGCGCCGTGCTGGGGATTATCTGGGGCATTGTTTTTCAGGGGCTTGATCCTGTTGCTGCTATCAGTACCGCCTGGAGTCAGATTCCAAAAGATACCGGTCTGGTTTTTATCGACAATATTTTAAGTCGTGGTGGCATGAACTCCATGCTCTGGTCCGTCGGGATTATTATTTTTGGTCTCGGTTTTGGCGGTCTTCTCGATCAGATCGGGGTTCTCAAGGTGCTGGCGCAAAAGATCGAAAAGATGATCAAAGGAGGCGGGTCCCTCAGTATTACGACGGTTATTGTCGGCTTTTTGGGGAACCTGTTCGGTAGTGCCATGTATGTCTCTCTCATCCTGACCCCTAAAATTATGGGCGCAAAATATGATGAACTTGGCTATCACCGTCGGGTTTTATCTCGGAACACCGAGTTCGGTGGAACTTTGACCTCAGGCATGGTGCCATGGAGCGATAACGGTATTTATATGGCCGGCATCCTGGGGGTTGGGACCCTCGAATATCTCCCCTACATGTGGCTGTCTTTTGCCTGTATCGCGGTGACTATTTTCTTTGGTTTCAGTAATCGTTTTATGTGGCGTAATCAACCGGAAGAAGCTCCGCAAGCAGATGTTGAATATGGTAAGGCTGCATAAAAACACCCCTGTTTTTATGAGGCCAGCAATCGGTAGGTTGCTGGCCTCACCAGATAAAGGAACAGAGCGATGAAAAAAATTCTACTGATTGCCACGGGTGGAACGATTGCCTGTACGGCAACGGAAGCAGGGCTTGCACCGGTTGCCGATGCCGATAGCCTGCTCGACTGGGTGCCGGAATTGCGGAAAGTCTGTCATCTTGTCGCCCTGTCATTGATGGCCATTGACAGCACCAATATGACACCGCAATACATGGCCCGGATTGCCCGGGCGATTTTTGATCATTACCAGGACTTTGATGGTTTTGTTGTAACCCACGGAACGGATACTCTGGGCTATACTTCCGCCGCCTTAACTTACATGTTGCCACAAATTGGCAAGCCTGTGGTGCTGACCGGATCTCAACTGGCTATGGAAGCTCCTGATACTGATGCGCGACAAAACCTGACTGATGCTTTGCAGTTTGTTAACGAAGGGCAACCCGGGATTTATGTTGTTTTTAATGGCAAAGTGATAAATGGCACCCGTGCAATGAAAGTGAAGACCCATAGCATGGATGCTTTTGCCAGTATTAACGCACCATTAGTTGCAGAGATCGCCTCTGGGCAGATCCGTTATCTTGAACAGCTGAAAATGACTCAGGCGGAAAACGCTCTGCCGGCACTTCTTGACCGTTTTTGCCCGGATGTGTTCCTGCTGAAAATCTCTCCCTGCATCCGCGCCGATATTTTTGATCTGATCAGTCGGAATTACCGTGGCCTGATTATTGAGGGGTTCGGTATTGGCGGCATTCCCGGACATTTACTCGCAGGGATTCAGCGTTTAATAGAAGCAGGTATCGCCGTGGTGATAGCGACCCAATGCCTGGAGGAAGGGGTTGACCTTGGTATTTATCAGGTTGGCCAGGAACTCGCACAGCATGATGTTATTTATGCCGGTGACATGAACAGCGAAGCCCTGGTCATGAAGCTGATGTGGGCACTGGGTAATTATGACAACCTCTGCGAGGTTAAACAGTTCATGGAAACTCCGGTAGGGGGCGATCGACTGCAGTAATCGCTAGAGCTCTCGCAATATTGCAGGCCCTCTGAATCTCTCGGTTCCGAGGGCTTTGTTGTTGGTGAAGGCTTGATTATCGTGTGGGGTTTGTTCTTAACGTGTTATGCTATGCCCTTGAAAACATTATCCTTGAAAGGAACTTCATCATGATTTTCGATTTTAGCTACTATAATCCGACCAGAATTTATTTTGGCAAGCAGTCCCTGGCAAAACTGACCAAAGAGCTCCCTAAGTATGGCGATACGATTCTTTTGACTTATGGTCAGGGCTCGATCAAGAAAATGGGTCTTTATGATCAGGTTGTGTCCCTTCTTAACGAGAGCGGGAAAACAATTGTAGAACTAGCAGGGGTTATGCCAAACCCGACCTACGCCAAGATGATGGAGGGGGTTAAGCTGGTTCGTGAGCATAATGTCAGTCTTATTCTGGCTGTTGGTGGCGGGTCGGTTATCGACTGCGCCAAGGGGATTTCTGCTTCTGCATATTGTGATGAAGAGCCTTTTGAGAAATACTGGCTCAAACAGAAACCAGTGGATAACAAGGTTGTCCCTGTTGCTTCAATTCTGACCATGGTTGGCACCGGTTCGGAGATGAACGGTGGTTCGGTCATTACCCAGGAAGAGCAGAAAATCAAGGCGGGGAGGGTGTTCCCAACCGAACTCTATCCACAGTTTTCGATTCTCAACCCTGAATATACCTATTCGGTTTCCGAGTATCAGATGGTCAGCGGTGTTTTCGATACCATGTCTCACCTCATGGAGCAGTATTTCTCTGGCACCGATAACAATACCACCGATTATGTTATTGAGAGTCTGCTCAAGTCCTCTATTGATAATGCACGTGTTGCCCTGAAGGATCCTGAAGACTACGAATCGCGTAGTAATCTGATGTGGAACGCGACCCTGGCGCTAAATACTATAACCGGCTTATCAAAGCAGCAGGATTGGCAGGTGCATATGATCGAGCATCAGTTGGGAGCCTATACCGATTGTGCTCATGGTATGGGGCTGGCGGCCATTTCATTACCTTATTACCGGCATATTTACAGCGCAGGCGTCGCTAAATTTGCCCGCTTCGCAACCGAAGTCTGGGGCGTTGTTGCGGACGGGAAAAATTCTGATCAGGTGGCTCGAGACGGTATTGATGAAATGGAAAAGTTCTTGAAGGAATGCAGGATTGTCCTCTCCCTGAAGGAGCTTGGTGCGACCCGGGAGATGCTTCCTAAAATTGCAGAATCAACTGTTTTGCGACCAAACAGTTACAAGAAACTGTCCGCAGCTGATATCCAGAGTATCCTTGAACAGTGTTTTTAAGCATATTCAGATTTTTTTAGACAAACAGCCCGAAGTCTCTGCTTCGGGCTGTTTACGTTGTCCGCTAGGTTGTTCAGGGTGCTATCGTTAACGGATCTGGAGGTATATTAATATCCTGCTGAAGCAGTTCCCGGTTAAGGAAGGCTTCAATCCGCAACAGCATCTCTTTGGGGTATTCCCCATGTTTGGCCTTTTGAACGGGGATCAGGATGTTGGGGACTCTACAGGCCTGTAACTGCTGGTGCAGTTGCTCTGATTGGGCGTAGGGAATAATGTCATCATTCTCACTGTGAATACTGAGAACCGGTGGCATTTTGCTGTTGATGTATTGCCGTGGTGAGGCGTCTTTAGCGGCATAGATAAACTTGCTTAGTGCGCCACCAAGCAAGCGTCCTTCGGGAGAATCTGCCGTTGTGTGGTCTACTGAGCTTGGTTGCGCAGGAAGACTGTTAAAATCGACAATTCCGGCACAATTAACGACCGCAGAAATCTTGGCCGAGAAATTATGGTGCTGGCCAACAATTCCTTTGAATGCCGGGTTAGTTGCTGTCGCTCCAAGCATTAACGCCAGGTAGGCTCCGGCACTTTTCCCCCAGACCGCAATGCGCTCACTGTCTATACCATATTGTTGGGCGTGCGCCCTTAGCCAACGAATGGCTGCCTTGCAGTCGTGTAGTTGAGCGGGCCAGGCAGCATTATTGGTCAGGCGGTAGTTGATCGATGCCGCAACATAATTGCCGCTTCGTACAAACGTTGCGAGGTCTTCATTGCCGTCCGTTTTGTCTCCTTTTTGCCAGGCGCCATCATGAAGATAAATAATCAGGGGGCGGCTTTGTCCATCAGGGTGGGCAAGCCTGATGATGTCCAGAGATTGCTCGGGTATGCCGGAAGTTGTGTAAGGGATATCATCTTCATATTGCAGAAGATATTTCCTTGGTTCTGGTAGCATAGTGACTCTATCTCTTTTCGGCTTTGATTACAGTTCAGCCAGTTCAAAACAGCGGGACAAAAAGCGTCTGGCTGTTTCTTCTTTATGCCACATGTCATCTCCCATGTTAGAGCGCATTTCCAGGGCTACGAAAGTTGCTTTACAGCCTTCTGTGACTGGCCATGACGCGACTTCTTTCAGGACTTTAGCTCCCAGCTCAACAGTCAGGTACCCTGGAGATTTGAAGTCGGGAGCCTGTCCTACATCCATATGCCAGTCTCCGTACATCGGATGCTCGGCGTCGACTACGGCATTACACAGGTGGAATTGTGACAGGTACGGTTTGGCCAGGCGTAGCGATTCAATCAGATCTATGCCGCCAAGGGCTTCGTGAGCGCTGTCCCAGTGAAAGAACATATTCGGGCATTCTGCATGCAGCGGAGCAAACCATTCAACGGCTTCTGCAATTGGCCCGATAAGCTGTTTTTTGTGGGCATAGCGATCAAGCGGTTCCAGAAGGATCTGTAAGTCAGGTTGAGTTGCCAGGGCGACAGTAGCAATCCGTTTCAATGAATCATACAGCGCGCCTTTTGCTGTTTCGCAGAGTGCATCACCCGGGTAATCCCCACTGGGTAAACCAATTTTATCAGCACCACATACTTTGGCTATGTCCAGGAATTCGATGGCACGAGCGACCGATTTTTCACGCAGACTGTCATCCAGTGAACTCAGATTCAGCTGTTCGGCCAAAAGTGCCGGGGTCGCCCACATGGTGAGTTCCCAATTATTTTTCTCGCAATACTCTTTGACCCGTTGTTGATTCTTTTCTTCAAAGAAAAAGCCTGTTTCAATCGCCTGGTAGATGCCAAGTTTTGCCAGTTCCTCAAGGGGATCAACCATCATGGTTTCATTACTTTGCAGCGGCATAAAAGTTTCATAAACATGGCAGGAACGAAAGATTTGTTGTTGCTTCATCAAAAAGGCTCCTTTTCAGTAACAGACGGTATTCTGTCAGTCCTGAATTTCAGGGGGTGAATATGTTTCGGAAGTTAAGTTCCGTCGCTATGCTGCTGTGACCAGTTTCGTTTTGCTACAAGGAGATCTTTGGGATCAGTCCCTTATCGGGGCAGGAAAAACTCAGCCTTGGCAGCTTGTGCTGGTAATCAATTTTTTGATGATCAAACCCACGGCTACAAGGCGCTTGATGCTGTCTGCAGGCAGGTTGGTCGTATCTATCTGGGAGAACTATTTAAATTCGCCGAATCGCTGTTTCTCCGGATCCGGTCCCGAATAATTATTTAACATCAGCATGTTAGACAGGTTTCTGAGCAACTGAATCGATGGGTTATCAGCGGTTCTTTAGCTCTTGTCCAGTCACTATAATACCGCATACTTGCATTTTGCAAGGCAATGTAATTTCGTGGAGTTACTTTAAAAATATAACGACCTGATTTTTTTAAGGCAAATTGCAAATGGCCGTGGCCGTTATGCCCTGATAGACAGATTGGAGTCTACTGATGGGGAAAAAGAGGGCAGACAGGACGATCAAAAAACTGTATGATGACAGCATCTTATCTATTTATTATGCAGTGTCCTATGGCAATGAAAAGATGTTGCTACGGAAGAAAAGAGAGCGTAAATGCCACCTTATTCCTATCATCCTACGGCCTGTTTTGAAGCAAAATTGGATAAAATCAAAAAGCACGATGCACATGGTTTTAAACGCATCTGGCAGGTGATTGACCGGATTCTCAATCATCCCGATGATGCTGATGGACGCATGCGCGGTCAGCATCACAGCCGATTTAAAAAATATGTGGGCAAGCGTGAATATCGGCTGATCTATGAGTGGTGCTCCATTTGTCGTAAAACCAATCTGAAATTAGAGGAACGCTGTGAAAAATGTGGCCATATCAGCGATGACAGCGTGGTTTTTTTTGATGTTTTTCATAAAAACGAAATTTAGTCTCTGGTTGTTTTCTTAGTTTTAATAACCTTTTCATTCTGGTTGTGTCGTTAATATTAGTTTTTCTTTTTTCTCCTGATCGTACCTTCTGTTCTTTAGCTCTGAGCTTTATACATGTCTATTCGTCAAACTTTTCGTCAATTGGCGTTGCCAATATTTTTACCAACCTTATTGTCCTTCATCAGTTTGCGTGCCTCTCTGGTGTTGTTGCCTCTTTATGTTATTGCTCAAGGATACGGTCCAACCCTTGCGGGGCTGATAATCAGTATTCGCGGTATTGGCATGTTATGCGCCGATGTTCCTGGTGGTTTTCTGGTTTCGAAAGTAGGTGACAAGTGGGGGATGATCATTGGGCATTTAATGGCGGGGCTCGCTCTTGTCATGTTCGCTATCTTTGATCACCGCGGCATGCTGGTAAGTTCCGCCTTGGTTTCCGGAGCTGCTTTTGCCGTTATGATGTTGGCGCGCTTGTCCTATGTGGGTGAAAAGTGCGAGGCTCATGAACGTGGGCGAGTTATTGCCTTCATGGCCAGTCTGCAGCGTATTGGTGGTATTCTTGGGCCCCTTGGTGGTGGTTTTATTGCGACTTGGTATGGGTTTGTGCCCGCTTTGCTGTCGTTGTCAGTTCTGTCTTTGCTTTCAGCGGTGACCATATATATCTTTTGCGATAACAATCTGATTACTGAGGTCGACGCAGCACCATCCCATGCTTTTATTGCGACGATCAAAGCTAATAAATCCGTATTTTTTACTTCCGGAGCTGGTGCCGTTGGCTTAATGAGTATGCGTGGTGCGAGCCCTTTGCTTATCACTCTTTTTGGTAATGCGATTTCTCTTTCAGCGGCACAGATCGGTTTTTTTGCTTCTTTGACGACTATTCTCGAATTTGTCATGTTCCTGCCTGGTGGACAGATTATGGATCGCTGGGGACGTAAGTGTACGCTGATTCCCGGCACTTTATTCATGGCTTTTAGTCTTATTATTCTGGTTATATTTCCATCGTTGACAGGTTATGTTGCCGGGACCCTCCTGATGGCCTTGGGTAATGGTTTGGCAACCGGAGTTATCATGTCGATTGGCTCTGATCTGGCTCCGGAAAAAAGTCGTGGTCAGTTCTTAGGGGTCTGGCGTTTTGTTTGTGATCTTGGTTTTACGGGGGGACCGTTGTTTGTTACCGGGTTGATGGGGGTGTGTGGTCTGGCAGGGAGTTCTTTGGCTCTGGGGGCTTTAGCAAGTGGATTAGCGGTAATTATGGGGATCTATGCTCCTGAAAGTTTAAAGCGTCATTCTGATAATTAATATTTCTGGTTGCCCTCCGGGGGGAGGGAGGGCAACCAGGAAGCCATTAATTGGTTTTGATCATTTCTTGCAATGTTTCGATGGATACCTCCGGGAAAGACTGGTGCAGGGCACCTAAAATCACTTCCTGATCATCGGTATGCAGGGTACTTCTAAGAACCGCTTCCTTCATTTTAACAACCTTGGGCACTGCTGGCATGACCCCTTTCTGGACATGAAATGCGTAGGGGAGCATGACATACATAACGGCAATGGCAATGCCGATACCGATGAAGTTTGCGAGAATCCCGACTTTGAACATGTCCGGAATCCGGATCATCCCGGAACCGAAAACAATTGCATTTGGCGGAGTTGATACTGGTAACGAGAATGCCAGTCCGGCACCAATGGCCATAGGCACGGCAATCATCAGCGGGTGTTGACCGACGCCAACGGCGATGGAAATGCCCAGTGGAACAAAGGTGTTAGCGGTTGCCGTATTCGAGGCAAACTGGGTGATCATCATAACCACTGAGGCGCAGATTGCGATAATCATAATCGTACTCATGGTCGAGACGGATTCCATCTTTACCGCAACGAACTGAGAAACGCCGGAAGAGTTGAGTGCGGCGCCTAAGGCCAGGCCGCCTCCAACTAATACCAGAACGTCCCAGGGAATCTTTTTGAAAATGCTGTTGTCAACAACGAAGGTGTTGTTGCTGAAGCTGACAGGAACCATGAACATAAGTACTGCAGCAGCCATGGCTATGGTGGAATCACGAATAACACTGCTGGCTTTCATATCGATGCCGCCGACATTAATGGTCCCGATGATACCGGTCAGGCTACCACGGAACATCCAGGCACATGCGGTAACTGCAAAGATGATCAGGACCAGTATCTCACCACGGCTCAATTTGCCCAGCTTAGCGAGTTCTTCATCGACAACTTCAACCGCTTGTTCCAGTTTAAGGTTTTTAACCGGGAAGAATATGCGGGTTAGTAATTGCCAGGTAATGGCCATCAGCAGAACCCCGATCGGTACCCCGATCATCATGAAGCGGCCAAAACCGATATCGATGCCGGAGATTTGAGACATTTGTCCGACCAGGACGGCGTTTGGAGGGGTTCCAATCGGAGTCATCAGGCCACCAATGGATGCGGCAAAGGCAATCCCGAGCATAATGCAAATGCCAAAATTTTTAATATCCTGTTCGCTGTTATGATCAGCAGTCTCCGAGCGTAACAGGCTGATAATTGACATGCCGATCGGCATCATCATGGTTGCGCAGGCAGTGTTGGACATCCAGGCAGAAAGAAAGCCGGTTGCCGCCATAAAGCCTAAGACCAGACGTGAGGGCCTGGCCCCGGCTACCTTCAGGATTGACATGGAAATGCGCCGATGCAGGTTCCAGTTCTCCATGGCGATAGCGATAACAAATCCCCCCATAAACAGGAAAATCAAGTCTCCTGCATAGTTAGGAGCGACGGTTTTTGCTGACTGAATCCCCAGAAGTGGAAACATAACCAAGGGAAGAAAAGCGGTAGCGGAGATCGGGATGGCTTCGAGCATCCACCAGATGCCCATCATGGCAGTGACGCCGATGGTACGCCAGGCCGTGACGCTTAATCCTTCCGGAGGTGTGCTGTTGATGAAATAAAAGATAACGGCCAGCCCGAGTAACATTCCGGTAAGCCGTCTTTTCATTTCACCGCTTATCGTTGCAGGTTGAGTGGTGCTTAACGTTTTCATTTGGCCCTCCTTAACTGTGTGTGTGCCATTGGTGGAAGTCCTGTCCATGTCGTTAATCAATGTGGTTCATGGCCTCAATCTGGCGTATTACATATCACTAAAAGGGGCGGTACGGTGGGTGGGGTGGTACGTAGCGATTAGAGCGACAAGAAACGTCGTCTGCGATATCTGGAAAATAGTATTAATTGGCTCTCAAGGCAAGGTAAAATTTAACAGATATAACAATTTTATACTTTTCAACAGGTCTTGGTATGTAATTGACCGGCAATCGGAAATGCGTATTCGGTTAGTTTGCGTTTTCCAAAAGATTCTTTTTGATGGAATGTTTTATTTGTGCATTAGGACATAATCGCCAGTAACAAGACAGGTATCGTTTTCGTAATTTTTTAGCAATTTTTGAACTTTATTCCACTCTGCAAAAAAAAATCCTGTTCCTTGTTAAGTCTCGCTGATAAACCTTTTAATTTTTTTAAAAATCGACAGTTTTTAGCGCTTTTTTGCCATGTCTTGGTTGTTTTTTGCGGTGAGCTATTGTAGAAAAATTACCATTGCGTAAAGGTGAACACACAAAAATATGACTTTTTTATGTGTCGCCGAAAAGCTGGATCAATGTGGATGCAGTTTTTAATGAATTGAATTGTCATGAAAAGGTGATGTCGTGAACAAAGCAGGTACAAGAGTTATGTTGGTCTTTGGTGATCCCATTGCTCATTCCTTGTCTCCGGTAATGCAGAATGCCGCCCTCAAGGAAGCTGGGATCAATTCTGTTTATGGTGCATGCCGGGTTCCAAAAGATAAGATAGGTGAAGCTGTTGCGGCTGTGCGCCTGTTTGATGTTTGGGGCGTGAACCTGACAATCCCTCTAAAAGAGGTGGTTCTCCCTTATCTTGATGAGCTGGATGAGGCGGCTCGTTTGATTGGAGCCGTCAATACCATCGTCAACCGTGATGGCCATTTAACGGGCTATAACACTGATGTCTATGGGGTGAGTAAATCTCTTGAGGTTGATCTGTCTTTTAACGCAGCGGGTAAAAAAGTCATGCTGCTTGGTGCTGGTGGTGCTAGCCGGGCCGGGATCGTTTCTCTCTGTGAAGCTGGGGTTAAGCAACTGGGGATTGCCAACCGTAATGTTGAGCGGGCTCAAAGCCTGGCCGCTGAATTTGGTAAAGTCTTTCCTCAGACAGAATTTCATGTTTATTCCCTGGCACCAATTGAACTTGCCAAAGGGCTTAAAGATGTCGATCTGCTGATTAACTCTACTTCTGTCGGCCTGAAAGGCGAGCGGTTTGTCGACTTCCCATGGCAGGCGTTACCAACGGAAGCCAAGGTTTTTGACATGGTTTGCACTGCTGCCGAAACACCTTTTGTTGAGTCGGCAAAGCGGCACGGGCATATGGCTACTGGCGGTCTTGGTATGCTGGCAGCTCAGGGTGAAAAAGCCTTTGAATTGTGGACCCACGTTGAGCCTAAGGAATGGCTGATGCGTTCTTGTCTGAGTGCGGCCCAGGGGAAACCTACGGTATTGCCTGTTGAAGGCAGTCCTATGGCAGGCTTTTTCTCTGCTATTGGCCAAAAGTAAAACTGATTTTTCGCACAACAAAAAGCCCGTCGATTTGACGGGCTTTTTGTTTAACTGCTGATTATTCGATATCCAGACGCTTTACATCACCAAGAATAAAGAGATATGAAAGCACCCCAAGCAGGGCCGCGGCACCTACGTAGGTCAGGGCATAGAAGAAGTGTCCTGTCAGTTCAATGATGAAACCGATAATCAGAGGGGTCAGGATCCCAGACAAATTGGTGCACAGGTTAAACAACCCACCGGTGATCCCCATGTATTTCTTAGGGGCAACATCTGAAATCAAGGTCCAGCCAAGGCCTACCATCCCCTGACCAAAAAAGGCAAAAGACAGGATCGCAATAACTGCGTTGTTACTTTCAACGAAATTGGCACCGAAAATAGTCGAAGCCATGATCAGCCCACTGATTATAGGTAATTTGCGAGCAATGTTTGCGGAACCGGTACGGTTTAAAAGACGGTCAGAGAGCCAGCCGCCAAACATAACGCCACAGGCTGCAGCAAGGTAGGGCATGACGGCATAAAAGCCGACTTTAATAAAAGCCATATGTCTTTCAGTTGCCAGGTAGGTCGGAAACCAGGTGAGGAAAAAGACCAATACTGTATTGCCGGCAAATTGACCGATACTTGCTCCGAGAATCTGACGATATTTTAATAGCTGCAGGCCCTTGGCAAGGGTGAAGGGTTCTTTCTTTTCCTGCTTGGCTTCAAGGCCACCACCGGCGGCAATATGGTCAAGTTCTGCCTGGTTGATCTTCTTGCAGTCGCGTGGATTCTGGTAGATTCTCCACCAGACAAAGGCAAACAGAATGCCGACGCTTCCGACAGACAGGAACAGTGCGCGCCAGCCATGAGTCCCCATGATCCAGAACAACAAGGGCGAAAAACAAGCCAGTCCAAGGTATTCACCAACAGTATAGACAGCGGTGGCCCGAGCCCGTTCCTGTTGGGGAAACCAGGTCCCGACTACGCGGCTGTTGGTCGGAAAGCAAGGGGCTTCACTGACTCCCAGGCCAAAACGAAACAAGAGTAATGATTTAAGCCCAATGGCGACTCCTTGCAGAGCGGTAAACATGGACCAGAACGTCAGGGCAAGAAAATAAGTTATTTTGCTGCCGAACCTATCGAGAAATAGCCCGCCGGGGACCTGGGTTATAACGTAGGTCCAGAAAAACGCTGAATGAACAAAGCCCAGCGTCGAGTTGCTGATGCCAAGGTCTTTGCTCATCGGCAGCGCAGCTATTCCCAGTACTGTTCTATCGAGATAGTTAATCATTGTACCGACGGCGAGCAGGGCTAAAATAATAAAACGCATGTGCGTAGGCTTTTGTGTATCTGCTGCTTCGTTCAGTTGTGTTTCGGGCATTTGGGTTCTAATACTCTGGTCCATCAGGCGAACTCCTTTACATGAGGCACATCTGCCACCGGAGGTGGCGGCTAGTTACTTTTCAAGGTGAATTGTCGTGTTTGCCACGGGGATTACCGATAGCGACGGACAACTGCGACACCTCAACTCAAGCGCTGATCTGACCGTCGTTGTCGGACCAGAGCCGTTTGCAAACTAAGATTTAACCCCTGACATAATGAATGCTTCAGGGAAAATAATGAATTACAACATTGATTAGTTGTCATAGACGGAAACTCAAAATAGCAACTATCCAGTTTTTAGATTGGAAACGAGCAATTTTTCGTTGTGGCAAGGAAATCAAGGACTTGAGCGGAGGCGTAGTACTTTACGCCGCACAAACAAGTCCGCAGATTGACGCTGCCACAGCGGAAAAGGGCCGTTTCCGGATGAAAACTAATTAGGTCTTTTGTTCCGATGGCGTTAAGCGGTCAAATAACGGGCCGGGAAAGTCAGGGGAGCAACAGGACTTGGGTAGATAGTTTACCAGTAGAGAGGAGACTCTTTGCTGTGCTATGCTGCCAATTTTAATTGTAATTTTTCTGTATCTGCCTGAGATTGAATCCCCAAATATGAAGATTTGGCAGAGCTCTGTCTTCAAAAGTCAGTGTTTTTCTCTGAAGACGATGTATCAAAGATCATTTAACCTTAACGATTGTGGATTTTTTCTGGAGCACCGTTTGGCTCTAGCCGATTCTTATTTTTAAGGCTTGCACTCGTCAGTTTGAGCCTCACAAGAATAGCTGAGCGTAATCCTATCAGAAACTAGACGATATATCAACTGGCGGCATAGGGTTCCTTCTGGTAGGATTATGAATTGAGTTAGTCCTAAATCTTTCATTACTTAATAGTGCTAGTCGTTATCCGATATACAAAGTTGTGGGTAGAACTATTTTTCGGGAGTTGAAAAAGTGAAAAGTTATCAATTTAAGAGTTTCCTGCTTATTGTTTTTCTGGTGTTGCTGGTTGCAGGATGTCGTGATGCTCCATTGGAACTTGCGGTCCAGTATGCCTCGCTAGGGGAACTGACCCCGGATAATGTTGTCTATGTCGGTGAGACTCGCGTTGGACAAATCGAAAAAATAGTTTCCAGTGAGCAGGGCGGTTACCTGGTAAAAATTGTGATTGATCCTGAATATAAGAACCGGGTGACGGAATATTCCCATTTTTATTTAAGCGGTGATCCTTTTAACAGTGCCAAAGGGGCTATTGTTATCGAGCAGGGGAGGGCAGGAGGAGCACTGCTTGCAAGCGGTACCGTTGTTACTGGTGAAAAACGTGGCATGGTCGGAAGCTTCTTGTCACGTCTTCAGCAGACAGGTAATGAAGTTTCTCAAGAATTCAGGTCAAAAATTAAGGAAATGAAGGAAGTTTTTGAAGACGGGTCCAGTGAGTTCAATAATCGGTTGGAGAAGGCTGTCGAAGAAATAGGCCGGTCTCTGGATCAATTTCAGGAGTCATGGAATTCTGGTGAGGTGCAACAGGATTTGAATGACGTACAGGAAGACCTGGATCGATTTATTGAGGAATTTAAAAGGTCTGGGGAGGCGGTACAGAAAAAAATGAGGGAAGAGATGATCCCGGCACTGAAGCAGGAGTTACAGGATCTTGAAAAGAAACTAAGGCAGGAGAATCGAGATAATGATGCCGATCAGGTGGAACAGCGCCTGGGTGAGATTGCGCGTATCTGAATATGCTGGTTTTTTAAACATAAAAACACGATTTTTTGCGTCGGTTTATAAAAGTCTGGTTAAATAATCTGATTTTGTTGTATAGTTGTATAGATAAGGTTATTGACCGTTGAGGTGTCCCAAGGGATAGTATCTTCTGAGCTTTTATATCCCAGATAAGGAAAGAAGGCAATATGGCAACTTTGCTACCTGTTTATTACCAGATTAAAAATAAGATTCAGGAGTGGATCGTAACCAAGGAATATTCACCTGGCGAGCGCTTGCCTTCGGAAAATGAACTGGCCAAAATCTTTGAAGTAAGTCGCTTGACAGTCCGTCAGGCTATTGCTTTGTTGGATCAGGAAAAACTGGTGTTCCGTAAGCGGGGGGAGGGGACCTTCGTTACCAAGGATTCTCAGCTGATAGATAGTCTCGGTCTGGAATTCAGTGGCTTTATGGATGATCTGTTTTATCAGGTCTCCAAGTCTGTGACCAAGACCGTCGAAATAAGCCAGGTGCCAGCATCTAAAGTGGTTCAGGAAAAATTGGAAATCACTGATGACACCGTTTACCGGGTTCAGCGGGTCAGGGAGCTGAATAACTATCTGTTTGCTTACACGGTAAATTATTTGCCAAATGAAATAGGCAGCCAGATAACCAGGGAAATGCTGCTTAAGGAATCGATGCTCAAACTTCTTGAGGTGAAGCTTGGTTATGAATTTGATGAAGCCTTTCAAACGATTGAAGCGTCATTCTCAGATCAGGAAGTGTCCAGTCGGCTTGAGGTCCCAAGTGGCTCACCGATCCTTTATGTTGAACGGGTTATGTACGACAAAAATCAGAAGCCGATTGAATATGTCCAAAGTTCTTATCGTGGTGATCTCTATAAATATGTGGTCAGAATGAAGCTGAATAAGGAAGATAAGGAGCAGTTGTGGGTGCAAAAGCCAAACTAGTTTTCACCCGGAAACGGCCCTTTGCCGCTGTGGCAGTGTCAATCTGCGGACTTGCTTGTGCGGCGTAAAGTACTACGCCTCCGCTCAAGTCCTTGATTTCCTTGCCACAACGAAAAATTGCTCGTTTCCTATCTGAAAACCTGGAAGTTACGGTTTAGAGTTTCTGGATGGCAGCTAACTAGTTTTCACCCGGAAACAGCCCTTTTCCGCCGAGGCAGTGTCAATCTGCGGACTTGCTTGTGCGACGTAAAGTACTACGTCTTAAGTGCAAATTTTTGATTTTCTTGACCCGGAAATAAATAGTAATCTTCAGCTCAACATATCATTCGGTAAATACTAAAAAGCTCCAGGATGACCTTCTGTCATTCTGGAGCTTTTTCTAACTTTCAGAGAGTTATTATCTCACAATCTTCATCCGCTATGTCAATTGTTTCAATAAACATGTCCGGCATGACGACCGAAATCCTCTGCGCTCCCATAAAGCAGGAAGAGCTGAGTACCTTTTTTGTTTTTGGCGCCTTGATCCAGTTGCCACCATGATGAATCGTGAAATCCTTCAAATGACGTCTCCTTGCCAGTAATTATCAACACTCTCCGGGGATGTTTTTGCCAGAGTTGTTAGGGGGGGCGATAGTGTCTATCTGGCTATCATATTTATGCCACAACGGTATAGCTGTTCTTTGTTAGGGTTTTGTGGCCGAAAAAATTATCTTTCACTCTTTTTAACTGTTCTTTGGAGTGAAGAAAACAGATATTTTCATGTGGCTGGGAATTTCAGGACCTTTTATCGGCAGTTTATTAAGCTTAAGTCATGTTATGGGCCGATAAGGCAACTCTCTATATTACTTTCGTGAAACTCAGCCAGAAGCGTCCACCGAGAAGGGCTGCAAATAGAAAGAGTATGGCAGCAACTGTCAGCCACGCTAGCCCCAGAAAAGAGTTCAACAGAAAAGCCAGAAACAGGGTCTGCAGAATAGCAAAGAAAGCCATTTTGAATATCATCATATGCCTCTGAAGAATAGTCAGCTGCTGATAAAAGGATCTGTTCTGCTAAAAGGCTAACTCTGAATGGTCTCTTGTCAATAGATGCGTTGCTTACTTTGCAGCGGTGGTGGCTGAGGGCAAGCAATTCTGGAAATAATATTTAATGGCCATACGGGCATAACTGCTGGCGCGAATGCCGATATAGTCCTGGTGGGCGACCATGACCGCGACTGCCAGCTTTTTCTTGACTTGGCGGGCTTCAGCAAAACCGACAAACCAGTCGAAGCGTTGATCGTGGGTTCGGTTGTCAATAGAACCTGTCTTGCCGCCAATCTTGAGGTGCGACAAAATTTTGTCCCGTTTGTAGCCACGGAAAGATTTACGACCGGTACCCGATGAAATGGTGGTCTGCATCAATTTATTAAGCACCGTTGATGCTTGTGATGACATGGCTTGTTGTTCCGATGCCGGAGTCCAGTGGTAGAGAACCTCGCCCTGAGGATCGACTATACTATCAACAATAGAAGGTTCAATAAGTTGCCCTTCATTGAGGACGGCAGCAGCCATGAGTGCTCCGTGCAAAGGCGAAATGGTGGTGTCGTTGTTGAATCCGCTTGCTACTTCTGCCCAGTTATAAGGTCTTTCCTCTACTTGGAAATAGCTGGAAGAGACCGGGAGTTCAAAGTCGAAAGAGGTGTTGAAACCAAAGGAGTCCGCATATTTTTTAAGCTGGCTGTCACCCAGACAGAGTTTGCCTATTTTTCCGAAGACCGGGTTGACCGACTGAGCAAAGGCATTCTTAAAAGAGATAGTGTTGGTGTAGCGATTGGTTACCTCTTTCAGCTGTCTTTTATATAAGGTGTGACTATAACCGTTAAAATGCATTTTGGATTCAGCCGTCAAACTACAATGGTCGACAGCTGCTGCCGCGGTGACAATTTTAAAAACACTGGCAGCAGGAAATTCGCTGCTCAGACAGGGGTTAGCGTTCGGATCAACCTTATCAAAGCCTGCTAAAGCTAAAACCCGTCCCGTGTCGGCTTCCATCACAACAATACCGATATAGCGAGAGTTTTTACGATCCATTTTATTCAGCAGGTAGTTCTGCAGCTTTAGATCGAGGCTGGTCTCAACCTGAAGGACTTGCTCATTAACGGGCAGGCTAATGGTTTTACTGGTTAGATTATGTAAACCATGTTCGTTAAAGAGCTGTTGGATCTCTTTTTTACTCTTGAACAGGAAGGTCCGAGTCGGTGGGGTGGACGCTTCAACTAGGGTGGTGGGAGCCTCTGGGAATGTGTTCCACAGCAGGGTTCCCAGAGTAAAAAGAATGAGACTCGCTAAAAGTGAGAGAATCATTAAGCGCATACCGCGCTTATTCCCGCGACGTTGTGTTTTGAATTGGCGCCTGGATGCATCCTGGAAATCACGCCAGCTGGCAACTTTATTTCGGCTTGGTTTCTGTTTAAAAAAATTTCGCATGTCGAATAAATGATAGGGCTGTTCTTTTTGCTTTCTGTACTGACATCATCTGCTGCTTCTCTTCATTGTTACGTTGTTCATTGGCATGGAAAGCCCTTCTCTTCTACCTTACGAGAATGACAGTGTCAAACCCAAAACCTGGCAGGATATTATGGCGCCCCTTCTCTGTTTCCTGGCGATGATTTCTTGCCCGTTTCAGCAGTATTTTTCCGGACCAACCCATTGGGCTACAGAATAGCGATCGCCATGCGCCCACCCGATCGGTAAGCATTTATCTATCGCATGCAGATCACTTTCGCTTAAGGATATCTGGGTACCTGCGGCCAATTCCTCCAGATGAGAGACAGAGCGCGTGCCAGGAATAGGTAAAATGTGTTTGCCCTTATGTAGCAGCCAGGCAATGGCCAGTGCGGCTGTCTTGTATCCCATCTCCTTAGAGAGTAATCGGAAGCGGTCCGTCGCAGTGATATTATGGTCGTAATTTGGTTTCAGAAACCTTGGATTGCTTTTGAGGAAATCGATAGTTTGGCATTTTTCGAACGAGTGTGGCTCATCGGTGAGGAGGCTGCGCCCGACCGGACTGAATGCTACCAGAGATGCACCAAGTTCTTTCGTGCTCTGCACGAGGCCCAATTCTGGTGAGCGTGTAGAGAGGGAATATTCAGATTGTACTGCACCGACAGGGTGGATAGCTGCCGCTAGCCGAAGGGAAGCCGGGGCGATTTCGGAAAAGCCGAATTGTTTTATTTTGCCCGATTTAACAAATTCAGCAAGAGTTTCTGTGACCTCTTCAATGGGGCAACAGGGATCGCGGCGATGTATGTAAAAAAGCTCGATTTGCTCGATACCCAAACGCTTTAAAGATTTATCCAGCTCCGATTGCAGATAGCTGAAGCTGTTGTCCAAATGCCTGCGGCCATCCTTGTCGCGCCTGATCGATGCTTTTGTTGCGATCTTGAAATAATCATTCTTGTTGCCCCCCAGATTTTTAAGGAATGAACCGATCCGCTCCTCGGAGACACCGAGACCATAGACATTTGCTGTATCGATATGATTGATACCGAGATCGAGCGCCTTGCGTAATATTGCATGTGTTTTTCCCGTATCCGTTGGTCCGTAAAAGTCGGAAAATGACATGCCACCAATTCCAACCGCGGAAACAGTTGTCCCGATACTCCCTAACTGGCGTTGTTTCATATTTGCAATCATCTCCTTGCTCAACAGGCGTGTGGCAGGTTTATGGTGCTGGGAATTTACAGATAATTATACTCCGAAGCGAATCCCGGATGCGGATTACGATTATCTGTGGAATTTGTTCAGGGCTAATGGTCTTCCAGCAGTAATATTTTTAGGCTTCAGGTTGCCGTGATTCTGGTGATTGATAATTTTTGAACAGGTTATATGTTTTCTGATGATATAGAGAATGTCGTATACATTCCCTCGGCTTAAAAGGTTGTCAGAACGTCTTAAATTGAAACCTGCTTATACAATTGAAGTATAACCAATATTTGTCAAATTACGGACATTTGGATGTAGAAAAGCCGCCGGAATGGATTTTCTTAATTTTATGGAAGGTATCAGGAAATAGTTTGGAATCATGCCTCATAACAGTACTGATGTATGAGAAATGGCGTAACCATAAAACTTCAAAAGGAGCGAAATCTATACGGATTATGGATTTTAAAGCAGAGTTTTTAATTGACAGTGATGTGTTGCTTCCCTTACAACGGTAAGCCGGTCGGTTTTTAAAGAAGGATCGGCGGGAAGGGTGGTTTTCAGCGCCGTAGGTGCGATCCGCTAACCAAATATTATCCCTCTTGAGAGCGCCGCTTCTGCTGGCTTCGCTCCAGGAACAATACATGCGCACTGAGAAAGTGCGCAGCGTAGCTGACTCTAACCGAAAGCTGTGGAACGCCTGTCATGACCATACGCCGCAACGCTATTCTCGTTTTCAGTAAACCGCCCGTACCAGGCCTGGTAAAAACCCGTCTCAGCACCATCAAGGATGGCTGGTATACCCCGGAGATTGCCGCCTGGCTCTATCAATGCATGTTTTTTGACGTGCTGAAGATCACCTGCGACGCGCTTACCGAACTCGAAACCAAGCAAGCAGCCCAAAGACGGCCAGGCGATGTGGAGGATGTCTACGACATTTTCATTTCGACAACCCCAGCAGAGAATATCCCTGTCATGACGCAGATTCTTGCCGATTTCGCACCGTGGCCAAGGGAGTTTACGGTCATCAACGATATCGGTGCGAGCTTTGACGAACACTACAATCATGCCTTTGAACAGGTTTTTGAGCGGGGCTTTACCACGATCCTGTCCTACGGCGGTGACATGCCGACCCTGGAAAAGGCGGTTGTTATCGAAGGCTTTGAGAAGCTGCAACGGCTATGCGCTATTGAGGGGGGCGGTATCGTTCTCTCCCCAGACCAGCAGATGGGGGTTTCCCTCGTCGGTTGGACCAAGGACACCCCCATCGATCACACCGGTGTCTTTTATAACCCGGATGGTCTGACTGTGCTTCCTGCCTACATTCAAAAAGCCGCAGCAGATAACATTCCGGCCCTCTACCTGCCCGCGGTTCCGGATGTGGACACGATGCTCGACTTACTGCACGCCATGACCCTGATGGAAGCTATGGAGTACTGCGCTCGCTTCGAGAGCATCACGATACCCTCTCAAACCCTTGCGGCCGTGCGGGAACTTGGTCTTGAGGTCATCGTGCCGCCCAATGAACTACGCGACTCACGTGAAGGGATCGATGTCTGAGAAAGAGCACTGGCTGGGTGCTTTTGATGGGGTGTGCTCGGGGCATTCAATGCGAATGGTAAGCGTTGATTTATTTTATCCCCTTGAAAGTTGTTCTGGTTCTTTCCGATCTCACTCAGGGGCAATATAGCAA
Source organism: Geopsychrobacteraceae bacterium (assembly GCA_963664385.1). Lineage (GTDB taxonomy): Bacteria > Desulfobacterota > Desulfuromonadia > Desulfuromonadales > Geopsychrobacteraceae > Seleniibacterium. Next base: position 4,849,191 of record OY761157.1, on the reverse strand, counting down.
TCTTCATTTCTTCTTGATCATTGAGGATCGGGTTTCCGTTATACCCGTATTCCCTCAGGTTGCCGTTGATTTGTACCGAAATTCGGACTGATCAGGCAATTAATTACCGAGTATGTTAATCTTAAAAGAGCTGTTCACTCCTCAGAAACCTCTATTCTCTGATATTACAACATCCATATCGTTTTGTTTTACCGTCAGGTCTTTTTGCAGCTTTTGCACAGGCCGCAAAAAGTTTCAAACTGCACTGGTGATATCTTTATTTCAACTGTGAAAGAGAGATGTGAAAATGAAAAAATCAATACGTCAGAGTCTTTTACTTATGTCTTTGTTTTTCTTAAGTTTCCTCGTCTCATGTGGTGGTGGCAGCAGTAGCTCTGGATCAGCGGATGGCAATTCCGTTGCCCAGAGTACCGGCAGTGTTGGTATTCTGTTGACGGACAAGCCGGCAGATTTGTCATTGTTTCGTGCCGTGAATGTGACGATTGAGTCAATTGTCTTGATTGGGGACGAAGAACATGTCCAGCTTTATGATGATCTTAATGTCACCTACAATCTTCTTGACCTTAGAAATGAATCTTTGCCGCTTATCTTCGAAGATAATATTCCGGTTGGTCGTTATTGTAAGGTTCGTTTGACTCTGAGTGATCTTGAATTGGTCATGACAAATGGCTCCGTTTCATCCCCTCGCATGACTGGTAACAGAAAAATCGATCTTCTGGCGCGCGACTGTTTTACTGTCGATGCTGGTGAAATGCTGACCCTGCAGATTGATATCGATGCCGGTAATTCCGTTCATATCAATGCCAGCAATAATGGCTATAACTTCAGGCCGGTTGTTTTTATCGATGTTCTTGGTGATGATCTTACTCCCAAGTTGGTCAGGGTTGATGGGGTTATGTCCGAAGTCGATGCCGAAACTGGAACTCTGCAGATTTGTGGTGCCGTACCCGACTCGGATGGTCTTGGCTGTGTACAGATTAATGTTGGTGAGGATACGGGTTATTTTGATAAGAGCGAGAGTGATGCAGGATCGGCCCAACCTCTTAGTGCTTTATATTCGGAATCCCTGATCGGCGAGACGGTGACCGTTGTCGGTTGGCCACAACATGATGTGCAGACCTACGGCGAGGAGAAAGATGCTGATCATCCCTGCATGAGCATCAATGCTCTGGTCATTGAGCATGGTGAATTTATTCAGGTTGCTGGTGACATTTCTACTGTTCCTGATGATCTGGGTTTTGATTTGGATGTTTCTCAGGACGAGGGTGGGGCCTATCCTGAATCATTAGCAGTACAATACTTCTCTGCTCCTGATGGAGGTAATGGCACCCGGATTGTCACTAAAGCTGGTGATTTGTTAACTTCGAGCGAGCTTGAGGTCGCAGCTGCCGTTCAGATTGATGGTGCCTTAGCGACTGAGGATGATACCCTCAATGCTGCGTTGGTTATCGTTGATAGCGGGGCAGTCACTGTAGAACAGGTATCCGGAGTCGTTGCCAGCGTAAGTACCGATGATGATAGCTTTGTTCTTACTCCCGACACGGACACTGAAACGATTTGCGGTTCACCTGTTGCTGATGTGACCGTCTTGTATGGTGCCGAGACCTCGTTCTTGACGGTTACTGTGACGGACGATGAGTCACTGGTGGAGCATGGTGGCACGTTAATAGAAGAACGGGCAGTTAATGTTAGTGGTGTTTGTGAGAGTGAGGGCTTAAGCGCCGCCGTAATCGTGTTGATTGATGATCAAACCACTGTTGAATAAAGGCAGGAATAATCTTTTGATAGGCGCTGAGCTCCGGGCTTAGGGAGAAAAATGTCGAAACCAGGACACAGGAGTTGAATTAATTTGACAGTTTATTATAATGGTTTAATTATGTGAGGGTAATTATTCTTAAGGTTTGCAGGAAACTAATCCTGGAGGTTCATAATGGCAGAGCAAAGCAAACAAGAAATACTTCTTGAGAGCGGGACCAACGAGTTGGAGATCATTGAGTTTTATGTCGGATCTCAACCCCTTGGTATAAATGTTCAAAAGCTTAAAGAAATTATTTCTTTTGATGAGTCAAACTTGACGGTTATTCCTGACAGCCACCCGTCGATGATGGGGACACTATTGCTGCGTGGCGATACCATCCCTCTTATCGACCTGAAAAAGCACCTTAAGCAACGTCATCAGGCAGAAAGCCTTGAAACCCAAAGACCGGTGGTCATGGTGTGTGAATTCAATCACCGGACCAATGGTTTTAAAGTCGATGGTGTGAATCAGATTCACAGAATCTCCTGGAGTAATGTCGAGCCGATTGCTTCTATTCTGGCCAAGTTTGAGCCACGTTTTACCGGCAGTATTCACGTTGGTGATCGGGAAATACTGTTATTGGATCTTGAACATATTGTCGGTGAACTTGATCCCGATTCGGTCATGGATGGCAAAAATTCAAATAGCTCAAATGACGGTCTTGAAGGGCCACTGCATAATCGTAATAATGCGAAAATCTTGATGGCTGAGGATTCTACGATCATCCGGTCTGGGCTGGAAAAAGTCCTTAAGAAGGCAGGCTTCAACAATCTTGAGGTTTTTGTTGATGGTGAAAAATGCTACCAGAGGATTTTAGAACTTAAGCAACAGGCGGATGCTGAGCAGGTCGATATTCGTGATCATTTGCGCATGGTTATCAGCGATATTGAAATGCCCAAGATGGATGGCCTGACACTGTGCCGAAAAGTCAAAGAGCAGTTGGGCTATAAGCATTTGCCGGTGGTGCTGTTTTCTTCACTGATCAATCCTCCCATGGAAGTCAAGTGCGATTCCGTTGGGGCGGATAACTACGCGGCAAAGCCAGAAGTGGCAAAGTTGATTACCTTGATAGACGAATATATTCAGTAGTGATTGTGCTTAGAAGTGTTTGCTTCGGGAAGGGCCCCGGTGTGGTTTGCACCGGGGCTTTTATCTTGTCAGCTTAAATCAAAGCGATCAAGATTCATGACTTTATTCCAGGCCGCAACAAAATCCGCCAGGAACTTATCACGTGAATCTGCGCAGCCATACACTTCGGCAAGCGCACGTAGCTGTGAGTTTGACCCGAATACCAGGTCGATACGGGTCGCAGTCCATTTTAGTTTGCCGCTCTCCCGATCGTATCCTTCATACAGATCGCGAGCTTCTGAGGTTGGTCGCCATTCTGTTTTCATGTCCAGCAGATTGATGAAATAGTCATTGGTCAACGCTCCTGGTGTTTGGGTAAAGACACCATGGGCGCTGCCATCTACGTTTGTGTTCAGAACCCGCATGCCGCCAATCAATACCGTCATTTCCGGAGCTGTCAGGGTCAAGAGCTGAGCTTTGTCAATAAGCAGTTCTTCTGCTGGTATTGAAAACTGCTTTTTCTGGTAGTTACGGAAACCGTCAGCGACTGGCTCAAGAACTGAAAATGACTCAGTGTCGGTTTGCTCTGCCGTGGCATCTGTTCTGCCCGGAGTAAATGGTACGCTGACTGGGCTTCCTGCATTTGCTGCAGCTTGTTCTATGGCAGCACAACCACCCAGTACAATCAAATCAGCTAGGGAAACCTGCTTGTGGTCAGATTGAGCCTTATTGAAGTCGGCTTTTATTGTTTCCAGTTTTTGCAGGACGTCCTGCAATTGTTTTGGCTGATTGGCCTTCCAGCTGTTTTGTGGTGCCAGGCGGATACGCGCCCCATTGGCCCCGCCGCGTTTGTCTGAACCACGGAATGTTGAGGCCGAAGCCCAGGCGGTAGAGATCAGTTGTGTCAAACCTATGCCTGACTCCAGAATGGTATTTTTCAGATCACTGATATCCTGGTCATTTATCAGTGGCCCGGTAACTGCTGGAATTGGATCCTGCCAGATCAGATCTTCCTGTGGGACTTCACTTCCCAGGTAACGAGATTTGGGGCCCATATCGCGGTGAGTTAATTTGAACCAGGCGCGTGCAAAAGCATCGGCAAATTCATCAGGATTATCCAAGTAGCGACGGGCAATAGGCTCATAAATCGGGTCAAACTTAAGTGACAGGTCCGCTGTTGTCATCATCGGCCGGTGTTTTTTACCTGGATCATGAGCATCAATGACCATATCCTCATCAGCGATATCTTTTGCCAGCCATTGGTGGGCACCCGCCGGGCTTTTTACCAACTCCCAGTCATACTTGAAGAGAACTTTCAGATAACCCATATCCCAGGTGGTCGGATTCGGTTTCCAAGCCCCTTCAATACCGCTGGTAATGGCATCACCCGCTTTGCCCGAACCAAAACTGCTCTTCCAGCCGAGTCCCTGTTCTTCTATCCCGGCGGCTTCCGGTTCCGCTCCAACCATGGCCGCATCCCCGGCCCCGTGGCATTTGCCAAAGGTGTGCCCACCGGCAACCAGGGCCACCGTTTCTTCATCATTCATGGCCATCCGGGCAAATGTTTCACGGACATCGCGGCCAGAGGCAACCGGGTCGGGGTGGCCGTCTGGCCCTTCCGGATTAACGTAGATCAGTCCCATCTGTACCGCGGCTAACGGATTTTCCAGATCTCGGTCGCCACTGTAACGGCTGTCAGGCTTATCGCTGGTAGCCAGCCATTCTTTTTCGGCGCCCCAATAAATGTCCTCTTCCGGTTCCCAGATGTCTTCACGGCCACCGGCAAATCCGAAAGTTTTAAAGCCCATGGATTCAAGGGCGCAGTTGCCAGCTAGAATCATCAGGTCGGCCCAGGATAATTTTTTTCCGTATTTTTGTTTGATGGGCCATAGCAGGCGCCGGGCTTTATCCAGGTTGACATTGTCCGGCCAGCTGTTCAGCGGGGCAAAACGCTGATTACCTGTTCCACCACCACCGCGTCCGTCACCCATTCGGTAGGTTCCGGCGCTGTGCCACGCCATGCGGATCATCAGTCCGCCATAATGGCCGTAATCTGCTGGCCACCAGGGCTGAGAATCGGTCATCATTTGATAAAGGTCCTGCTTTACAACATTAAGATCAAGGCTGTTGAAGGCTGCTGCATAGTCGAAATCATCTTCCATGGGATTGGACAGGGTTGAATGCTGATGGAGGATATGAAGATTCAGCTGGTTGGGCCACCAGTCTTTATTAGCGGTTCCACTGCCGGCAACCTGGTTACTTTTATGTCCTGTCACAGGGCATTGAGCAACATCACTCATAAATATTCTCCTTTATGTTGTCTTTTTATTCCGCGTCTTCGCGGTGCACTCAATAAAGTCTATCAAAAATGTTCCAATTGTCTTTTGGATCAAGCCCCTATTATCTGTTTATTCCCACCTTAAAATTTCTATTTCTCTTCATTAATGAAAATGTTGAACGAAAAATCGTTGACAGTTTTAATTCAGTGGTATAGATATGTATACAACTAGAGATTAGACATGGGTCAGCACGTAAGAAAGCTTTTAATCCTATTAAATCTGGAGAGATGGTTATGGCGTATCCTGCTGCAATGAGTGCTTCAATCAAAAAAGTTGAACAGTCGCGCCAACAGCGACTGACAAATGAGTGTCCGCGCATGAGCCCGGATGACAAGGCTGCTCTGCTCAAAGGGTTCCATCCTGACTTTAAAGAAGGGGATAAAGTTGCCCTGCAGTGTGGGGTGAATAAAGGGGAGCGGGTTCCTAAGGTTATGGGCGAGTATATTCAGGCACCAAGTCGCCTGGATCTGGACCGGGTCGACCTGTCAAAACCCGATTACGAGACCGATGTTCTGGTTATCGGTGGCGGAGGCGGCGGTGCTACCGCAGCTCTGACGGCCCATGATAGTGGGGCCAAAGTTATGTTGGCCACTAAACTGCGCCTCGGTGATTCCAATACCATTATGGCTGAAGGGGGGATCGGTGCTGCGACTTATCCTGAAGATTCTCCGGTCACTCACTATATCGACACCATGGTTGGTGGACGCTTTAAAAATATTCCTGAGGTTGTCGAGGCCCTGGTTCATGATGCTCCGGGTATTGTCAATTGGTTAACCACCTTGGGTGTGAACTTTGACCGCAAAGATGATGGGACCTACCTGGCTCACATGCCGGCTGGTCACTCGGCACGCCGGTCTCATTCCGTTAAAGACTTGACCGGGCTGGAAATTATGCGGGTTCTGGCAGACGAAGTTAAGAACCGCAAGATTCCAATTCTGGAATTCAGTCCGGCGGTTGAAATTCTGCTTGATGAAGAAGGCGCTTGCGCCGGTGCGGTCCTGGAAGATCTAGATACCGGACGCCGGGTCGTGGTCGCTGCCGGGGCCGTTATTATGGCAACCGGTGGCATGGGGCGTTTGCATCCGAACGGTTTTCCGACCTCGAATCATTATGGTGCAACGGCAGACGGAATTGTCATGGCCGCTCGTGCCGGTGCCGAACTCCTCTACATGGAATATGTCCAGTATCATCCGACCGGGGTTGCCTGGCCGGAGCAGATGCTGGGATTACTGCTCTCCGAAGCCTTGCGGGCCCAGGGTGCGGAAGTCTGTAACGTTGAAGGTGAATCATTCGTTAATCGCCTTGAAACGCGAGATGCATTAGCCGCAGCGATTCTCCGTGAGTGCGGTGCCCGTGACCAGGGTGTCATTACCCCGACCGGAACTGCAGGCGTCTGGCTCGATACGCCGATGATCGATATCAAATGTGGTCCGGGAACCTTCCTGAAACGCTTTGCCGGTATCGAGCACCGTTTCATGAAGTATGGCATCGATCCCACCAAAGAGCCGCTGTTGGTTTATCCGACTCAGCACTACCAGAACGGTGGCGTCAAGATCAACGTCAATGGTGAGACCAATGTTCCTTACCTGTATATGGCTGGTGAGGTCTCCGGTGGGGTGCATGGTCACAACCGTCTGGGGTCCAACTCGTTGCAGGATATTTTCGTCTTCGGTCGTCGTTCCGGTACCCACGCCGCCACAAACTTCCGTAAAGAGAAGGCTAAAAAACTATCCCTGGAACATGTGCGCAAGCATAACGCTGAACTGAAAGAGCTGAAGATCGAAACCGACAAGGTATCTCCTTTGATCCTTCCTGACTATAAATTCGAAAAGGCACTGATCAGTGCCCAATATGCTGATGATATTGGTGAGGCGCGCTCATGAAAAAAGCAGATATTAAAATGATCCCTATCTACGTGATGGGTAAACAATTTGATGTACCTGAAGAGTTGACCATTCTCAAAGCCCTGGAATATTCAGGGTTCGATATCAAGCGTGGTTGCGGATGTCGCGGTGGTGTCTGCGGCGCTTGTGCAACCATGTTCAGAAGGTCCGGGGAGTACAAGATCACCACCGGACTCGCCTGTCAGACCGTCATCGAGCCGGAAATCAACCTGGTGCAGTTACCGTTTGTGTCAACCCGTAAGTCCCTGGTTCCAGTTCGTGATGTCAATCCAGACAGCCTGGATGTGGCTCAAACTTATCCAGAACTGATGCGTTGTATGGGGTGTAACACCTGTACCAAGTCGTGTCCGGTCGATCTTGATGTTATGGGCTATGTCTCAGCGGCCATTCGTGGCGATTGGGAAGCCGTGGTTGAAGGATCAATTGAATGTGTCGGTTGTGGCATGTGCGCCGCCCGCTGCCCGGGAGAATTGACGCCATTCAATATTGCCCTGTTTGTTCGCCGTGTCTATGGCATGAACCTGCCAAAATCTGAGCAGTTAGGTAAGCGTCTTAAGGAAATCGGTGATGGCATTTACGATGCTGAATTGACCAAACTCAAGACCATGCCGAATGAAGAAATGCAGGAACGCTTCCTCGAACTGCAGGCGAATAAGGGGGCATCCATATGAGCAGTCAGTCTGTTAAACCGATACAGCTCACGATCCCGATTTCAGAAGATTCCATCAGCAAGCTACGGCCAGGGGATCATATTGAAGTCAGTGGTGTCATTCTGTGTGGTCGCGATGCTGTCCTGCCCAAGCTGGTTAATCTGATCGAAACCGGGAAGGAAGATACCATCACCGTACCGCTACAGGGTGGTCTCATCTTCCACACCGCAGTAAGCCCTGCCGGGATCGGGCCAACGACCAGTAACAAGGTGGAAATTGAAGGGAGCATCCCGGTTCTGTCGCAGGCCGGGATCAAGATTCACCTTGGCAAAGGTGCCCTGCATGAAGAAACGATTGCTGCCCTGAACGCAGAGAACTCCATCTTTGCCATTACCCCTCCGACGACGGCGCTGTTCTCGGCCAAGATTATCAGTCAGAAGGTCGCCATGTATCCGGAAGAGGGGATGGAAGCGTTGTACGAGGTTGAGGTTGACAGGTTGCCGGCGATTGTTGCTATCGCCCACGGGGAAACCATTTGATTTCTGCCCGGAAACGGCCCTTTTCCGCAATCTCTGCGTCAGCCTGCGCATGGGCTTGTGCGGCGTAAAGTACTACGCCTCCGCGCCAATGCTTGGCTTCCTTGACCTTGCGAAAAATTGCTCGTTTCCGAATCAGAAATCACTGTTGCAGTTATGCGTTTCCAATCGGAAGACTTATTGCGGATAACCGGGATACAACCGGATAGCCAATAACGGAGAACATGAGGACATTATGCTGAATGATCAAATCATTATTGACGGTGTAAGCGAGTGTCTTGTCAAGGCCGGCACGACCTATCGACCTGATCAGATCGCTGCTTTTACCGCGGCTATAGAAAAAGAATCAAACCCCAATGCACGCTGGGCTCTCGAACGGTTGCTGGAAAATTCCCAGGCTGCTGAAAAGAATCGGAATCCATTGTGTGACGATACCGGTATTCCTCATCTGTTTGCTGAAATCGGTGAGGACGCCATTTTACCGCCGAACTGGCTGGGGATGGTGCATGCCGGGGTTGCTGCCGGGTTACGTGCCATGCCGGGGCGGCCCATGGCGGTTAAGGGGGATGATATTCAACGGGTTGAGCAGTCTCAGGGGTTGTTCGATGATCCCGGTGAGATTCTTCCGGTTCCGGTCATTTGTAAACCGGTTCCGGGAAACAAACTCAAAGTGACCCTGTTACTGCAGGGGGGGGGGCCTGAAATTCGGGCGAAAACCTATCGAGTTTTTCATAAGCGCAGTATTGAGCGCGTTCTTGATGAAGCCGCGACCTGGATGGCGGACGAAGTTAAGAGCCTTGGTTGTACCCCGACGGTTATTGCTGTCGGAGTCGGTCGCTCTCATGCGGAAGCAAGTATCCGCATGCTTGAAGCGATGGCTGGTGGTGATCTGCGGGAGCAGAGTCAGTGGGAAGAACGTATTACCGAGACGGTCAATGCGCAGAAAGCTGGTGCCCTTGGTCTAGGCGGTGATGTTTCGGCATTGGGGACCTTCTTGAAAATTGGTCCGTTACGTGCCAGCGGTATTCGCGTGGTTTGTGCCCGTCCTTGCTGTTGTGTTGAACCTCGTCGTGCCAGCGTGTCCTTTGATGCCACTGGGGAGTGGGCGCTCAGCTGATATGAAAGTCATGACCCCGTTACGGGGATGAAATGGGGATTGAGTTATGGATTTGGGATCAAAAGTTAATGTACTTCATTCACGATTAATTCTTGATGAAGCCCGCAGTCCAGTAGCCCGTTATCGCATGTTGTCTGGCGGTATTAATAACAATACCCGCCTGCGCGATAACGAAGCGGTGGTGGGCGATGGTGGCTGCCTGGCCTGCGGTAACTGTGTCGACCAATGCCCGGTGGTCAAACGTGAGAAGGGGCGGGTGTTTATTCAGAACCAACGCACATCAATGGCTCTTGAGACGGTTGTTCAGGAAGAATGTCGGCGTTGTTTTCGCTGTGTGAATTCCTGTCCTCAGGTCAGTAAATCGTTAAAAGAGTTTACCCAGGCACATCGTCGGGTTGAGAAGATCGTTCACCTGCTGGCAGCCTTCTGTATCGTGTCTCTGGCTGCTACGGGCATCACCTATTCTCATTACGGTGAAGTTCTGCCGCCTTTTGAAGGTGGGATTCTGAAGTACGGTCACCGTTTCATCGGGGTTGTCTCCATCATTGTTCCGTTCCTTTATTACTATTTCGATGTTGCTCATTTTCAGCGCACCTTGAAAAAAGCCTTGAGCTGGAAATCTGGTGATAAAGGCTGGTTTCAGAGTGTCTATCAACATCTTATTAAAGGTCAACGAGATGAACATCTCAGCCGGCGTGAATTCAACCCGGGGCAGAAACTCTGGTATCTGTTCATTATGGTTGTCTTTCCTTTGCTGTATCTATCGGGCTGGACTGCAATGCTGACGTCGGTTGCTGGCGGGGAGATTTCCTACCTCAAGTCAAAGATGTTCCATCTGGTTTTTGCTTTAAGTTTCGACCTGATGCTGTTTGTTCATATCTACATCAAGTTCATCCGTGAATGGATCAAGAATGGTGTGCAGCTGTATCAGAACTATAAGGCAACCAAGACTTTTGTTTTTAAAGGTGAATAAAGTTCAGTTGTTTGTTTTGGCTTGATAATTCTCAATTTTTAAATACAGGGTGGGTGATTATGGAACAGCAGAATGAACAAATGTTGACAGGTGTGAAGGTTCTCGATGTATCCAATCTGATTGCCGGTCCAGGGATCTCAACGATTTTGGCCGACTTTGGTGCTGATGTTATTAAGGTTGAACACCCTAAAATCGGTGACTATGTCCGTAACTGGGGGCAGAAAAAGAACGGGGTGCCTTTAGCCTGGAAGTACTATGGGCGTGGCAAACGTTTGCTGTCGGTCGATTTGGGTAAGCCTGATGGTCAGTCGATTATTCGTAGCCTGGCAGCTCAGACAGATATTCTGATTGAAAGCTACCGTCCTGGGAAGATGGAAGAATGGAATCTCGATTACGAGACTCTGGCCGCTGAAAATCCAGGCTTGATTATGATCCGTATTACTGGTTTCGGTCAGACCGGTCCGTATAAGAACCGCCCCGGATTCGGGACCCTGGCTGAAGCGATCAGTGGTTTCGCACATATTACCGGTCAGAAAGACGGACCGCCAACTTTGCCCAGTTTTGCCCTTGGCGACGGCATTACCTCCTTGGTTGGAACCTACTCTGTCATGATGGCTCTGTATCATCGTGATGTGCATGGCAAAACTGGGCAAGTCATCGACCTGAGCATCTATGAATCGATGTTCCCGGTTATCGGTCCTCAGGCGATCGAGTTTGATCAACTGGGTAAGGTGCAGGGGCGTAATGGTAACCGGTCAACCCGTGGGGTGCCACGCAACGCCTATGAAACCTCCGATAATAAATGGGTGGCTATCTCTGCCTCGGCAAGTGATATGGCCTTTCGCCTGTTTAAGGCCATTGGACGTGCCGATATGGTCGAAAATCCGCGCTACGCTGATCAGGCCAAGCGGCTTGAAAACGGTGATGAGGTCGACGGTATTGTCGCCGACTGGATCCGGAGTCACCCCTTAAGTGAAGTTCTGCCACGGTTTGAGACGTTCGGGGTTCCGGCAGCGCCAGTCTATGACATCTCCCAGATCTATGAGGATCCGCAGTATCAGGCTCGCGAGACTATCATTGAACTCGAAGATGATGATTTTGGGAGTGTGAAGATGGCGAATATTCCGCCACGTTTTTCCAAGAACCCGGGCCATATCCGGCACCCAGGGCGGGCAGCTATTGGGCATGATACCGTCGAAATTCTTCAGGAAATGGGGCTAAGCGATCAGGATATTGAAAAACTGGTAGAGAATAATATTGTTCGCGTGAATCCCAAAAACGTTGAAATGAAAGCCGCGGGGTGATCATCATGGCGACACTACTTTCAGCGGGAAACAAGGGGGAAAGGGACCATGGTGACTGCTGGGTCAGCTTTGATCCGGACGGGTCGACTCTCGATATCGCTATTGAACAGTGCGCAGGGGATGAGAGTAGAAAAAGCATAGAAGCCTTTACCCTTAAGGTGCTGCAACACTGTGAAGTCACGCAGGGGCGTATTGTCATAGTTGATCAGGGTGCGCCTGAGTATGTCCTGGCTGCACGTATTGAGGCTTGCCTGCGCCAGGGAGGTTATCCAGAGGCACGTTATCTGCCGGGGATGATTGCCCAGAATAATTACCAGAGCAGCGCCAAGCGTATGCGTCTGTCGCGCCTCTATTTGCCAGGGAATACACCCAAATTGGCAGGGAAGGGGGCTGGCAGTGGCTCGCATGGGATCATCCTGGATCTCGAGGATTCTGTTGCCCCGGCACGGAAGTTCGAGGCTCGGATCCTGGTCCGTAACACCTTGCAACAAGTTGATTTTAACGGTGCTGAGCGCATGGTACGGATCAATCAGCTACCATTAGGACTTGATGATATTCAGGAAATTGCCGGTCAGAATGTCCATATGATTCTGATTCCCAAGTGTGAATCTGCAGCAACGATTAAAGAAGTGAACGAAACCATTGCCCGGGTGAACGGTCCAGATGGGCCGCCCGTCTTCCTGATGCCGATTATTGAAAGTTGCCTCGGAGTGCTGCGTGCAGAAGAGATGGCGAGTGCTGCTCCAAATGTTGTCGCCCTGACCATTGGCCTCGAAGACTATACAGCTGATCTCGGAGTGAAGCGCACCTATGAGGCGACTGAATCGTTTTATGCCCGTTCTCACCTGGTTAATGTCTGTAAGGCGCATGGGATTCAGGCTATCGATTCCGTCTTTTCCGATGTCTCAGATATGGCGGCCCTGGCTGATAATGTTGCACGCTCAAAGGCGATTGGTTTTGAGGGGATGGGGTGTATCCATCCGCGCCAGGTGCCGGTAGTTCATGAGAATTTTGCTCCGGACGGTAAAGAGATCGACAAAGCCAAAAAAATTGTCCTGGCATTTAACGATGCCATGGCCAGAGGCCTGGGGGTTGTTGCTCTTGGTTCCAAGATGATTGATCCTCCGGTTGTTGAACGCGCTCAGCAAACTATAAGTCAGGCGGTAGCTATGGAGCTTCTGGCAGAAGATTGGGTTGCTGCAGGATAACGTTGAATCAATCTAAGGCGTGTGTTCTTGATGTGATTTGTTTGCTGTTTTTAATAGCGGATATTCAGGGGTTTTCTTGTTGTGGCCTATGATTATCCGCTTTTTTCAGGCCCGGAGGCGAGTCTTGAATCGGCATTTTTTAGAACAGATTGATCAGTGGATTGATGCTTTCTGGAATACAGAATTTAATACGCTTGGTCTCAGCCCCTCTGAAAAAGCCTGGGATAAGCCCGCATTGGCTATAGCTGCCGGGAATGATCCTCTGTTTCAAGAGCTTAAAAAGGACATCGGTGAATTTTATTGGACTCCAGAAGAGGCGTTTGCCATCGCCTTTCCCGGGAATGTTGTTGGCTCAGGCCAGCTGTCAGTTGTCAGTTGGGTCCTCCCGCAAACGGATCTGACTAAAGAAGAACAGCGACAGCAGCGCCAGGTTCCTGGTCGGCGCTGGGCGGCATCGCGGTTTTATGGTGAATCCTTTAACCTCTCGTTAATGATCTGGCTGGCAAACCACTTATGTCAGCAAGGTGTTCTGGCTACGGCGCCTGAATCCTTGCCCGCCTACAGCGGACGCTGCCACAGCGATAAATATGGAGTTGCATCCAATTGGTCCGAACGACATGTTGCCTGGGTCGCAGGGCATGGAACCTTTGGCTTGTCAGATGGTTTAATTACCCGCTTCGGTAAAGCAGTACGTTTCGGATCGCTTGTTGTCGCTGCTAAACTACCGGTAACACCCAGATCCTACCAAAGCTATCGGGACTGGTGCCTGTTTTATTCTGAGGGGCGTTGCGGCGCTTGCATCAAGCGGTGTCCTGCTGGCGCTATCAGTGAAACCGGGCATGATAAAGATGCCTGTTTGTCCTATATTTCAACGGTTACCACACCCTATGTAAATCAGCATTATAAAACAGGGGCAACCCCCTGTGGCTTGTGCCAGGTTGCGATTCCTTGTGAGTCAGTGCGACCGAAGCAGTTTTAGGGCTATTAAACGAAAATAATTTCCAGAATAGAATGGCTTTTTAGTTGACAGTGAAAGTATAAATGTATAGAGATATATACAAGTATATTGAAGCTTGTAGTTGGCCCATTTATTGTAATGAATTGAAGAGATGTATTTATTCTGCTGGAGAGATTCATCCCGACCGGTCTTAAGCGGCTTGGTCAGCGTCAGTGTGCCTCAGGCGCAATCCACGGAAGAGTAATTTTCTACCTGTATAGCTTTTGGATGTTTATTAAAAATACGGCCTGAAATGGAAAGCGTGAGGGTCGTCTCTAAATAACTATCATCAAGTTTTGGGGGTAATATGTCGACCATGAGCGCAGAAAGTAAGATCAATCCTATATCGCTGGCCCATCTGACCGTTCTTGATCTTGCACCACCAGAGATGATCCGGGTTGCGGCCCGTTGCGGTTATCAATCGGTTGGCCTCCGCCTCATCGCGGTCACCGATACCACTCCAGGCTATCCGCTCCAGGATGATCCTGCCATGCTGCGCGAAACAAAGGCCGCCATGCAGGAGGAAGGGGTCACTGTTAATGATATTGAGTTTCTTAAGATTACTCCAGAGATTGTCGTAAGTGAGCTAGAAGGACTGATCGCTGCCGGAGCAGAAGTCGGAGCGAAGCACCTTATTACCGCTCCCTACGAGCCTGACCTCGGGCGCTTGAGTGAGACTCTGGCGCAATTGGCAGAACTGACAGCAAGGTATAGCATGTCTCCGGTGCTTGAGTTTTTCCCATGGACCAATGTCCCGGATCTACACACCGTGTTGTCGGTGGTGGAGAAGGCTGGTCCCGAAGTTGGCGTCCTGGTTGATAGCCTGCATTTTAACCGTTCCAACAGCTCTCTTGATGAGCTGGCCCAGGTCGATCCGTCACGTCTGCGCTTTATGCACCTCTGTGATGCGCCGATCATGCCAGCTTACACAACTGAAGATTTGCTCTTTGCTGGTCGAGCCGAGCGGCTCCCGCCGGGAGAGGGCGATATTAACCTGACCGATATTGTTAAACTGATGCCAAAAGACATTCCTGTCGCTCTGGAGATTCCGATGCTTGAATACGCTTCGAAATACGGCTCCGAAGCTGTCGCACAGCGAGTATTTAAGGCGACGCAAGAGTTTCTTATTAATGTTGTGCCCCAGTTGGAGATGGCGAACATTTATTAACCGGAAAGGTTAGTGCATTCATGTGGCGCCTTCGAAACATTCAGGTGGCACGCACAGGATAATTATTTGTTCTTTCTTATAGAGGAGAGTGAGATGCAGAAACTGGTTTCGGAACAACTGGTGAATTATCTTGAGGATCGGGGTGTGAAACACATCTTCGGTCTGTGTGGACATACTAATATTGCTGTTCTTGCCGCTCTTGACAAGAGTTCCATCAAATTTGTCAATGTGCGCCATGAACAGATCGCCGCCCATGCTGCGGATGGTTATGCGCGGGTGACCCACAAGGCTTCAGTGGTGTTGTCTCACCTGGGTCCAGGGATGACCAATGCTGTGACTGGCGTCGCCAATGCCGCCCTGGACTGCACGCCAATGGTTGTAATTGCCGGTGATGTTCCGTCTCATTATTATGGGAAAAACGGCCAACAGGAAATCTGTCTGCACAGTGATGCGGCGCAATGTGAAATTTTTCGCCCCTTCTGCAAGCGGGTTTGGCGGGTAGAGCGGCCTGAGCATCTGCCGGAAATCATGGAGAAGGCATTCCAGCTTGCCGAGAGTGGTCAGCCTGGCCCGGTTTTGGTTGACGTGCCTATGGATATCTTTTCCAAGCAGATCGATACGGAACTGTTCGCCCGTCTGAAAAACAATACGAAAAGCCTCGATAAGCCCTCCATGAATGAGAAGACGGCTGCTCGGATAGTGACAGCTCTGGCTGAAGCCGAAGCTCCTCTGCTCCATATTGGTGGCGGTATTATTCTTGCGAATGCCGCCGTAGAGCTACGTGAATTTGTCGAACATCTCTGTCTTCCGATCAGCTACACGGCCATGGGGAAGGGAGCTCTTCCTGATGATCATCCGCTGGTGCTGGGAATGGCGGGATTCTGGGGAACGGAGTTTATTAATGGTAAGTGCCTGAATGCCGATTACCTCATGGCCCTGGGAACGCGTTTCTCAGAGTGCGACAGTAGTTCGTGGGAGCCTGGCTATACCTTTAATATCCCGCCGACAAAATTGATCCATATTGATATTGAGCCCCGGGAGATCGGTTTGAATTACCCGGTGGAGATCGGTGCTGTGGCCGATCTCAAGGAGGCCCTGACTGTTCTGAATAAGGTTGCCAAAGAACTTTATCCTGAAGGGAAGAAGAATGATGCTCTGGTTGCTGAGATCGCAGCTAACCGCCAGGCGTTTTCCGAACAGAACGGGGCACAGGCGACCAGCGATGCTTTCCCAATGCGACCCGAGCGGATTCTGGCCGAATTGCGTCAGGTTCTTCCCAAGAACGCCATTGTCACGACCGATGTGGGTTGGAATAAAAACGGGGTCGGCCAGCAGTTTCCTGTTTATGAGCCAGGCGGTGTCCTCGCTCCTGGTGGTTTTGCCACCATGGGATTTGGAGCTCCGGCAGCTCTCGGTGCCAAGGTTGCAGCCCCGGACCGGGTTGTTGTTTCTCTGGTTGGAGATGGCGGCTTCGGTCAGAACCCGGCCTTGCTGGCTACGGCGGTTGAAGAGGATATTCCGGCGATCTGGGTGATCATGAATAATAGCGCCTTTGGTGTTATTGCCGGCCTCGAAAAGGCGCACTTTGGTACCACTTTCGGGACCCTGTTCAAGAAGGGGGTCCCCGATTATGCGACTGTCGCACAAGGGTTTGGTGCTGTCGGGGTAAGGATTACCTCCGCTGCTGAGTTTAAGCCAGCTTTGGAGGAGGCGGTTCGCTCCGGTAAACCGACTGTCATAGATGTGCAAATGGTAAACGTCCCAACGCCGACTGCTGGGCACTGGAACATAATGGATATCTATTCGCCGAATAAAAAGATCCATCATGCCAGTACCGATTGAGAGATATTTTGTTCATGCTTGACCCTGGCAGCTCCTTCTCCTTTCCCTGTTGGGTGAGGGGAGGGGAGGGGGCGCTTCAGGCAAGCTTGTGTGCGGTAGCTGTTAGGAAGCTGAAAATAAGCAGCTTTGAAATCATAAGTGGTAATTTTCTGAATTCTGCGTGTCGCTATTAAGTAACCATTTTCTTGTTAATGTGAGGACCGACGGGTTGGTTTTGTTTGGGTAAATGTCATCATTCTTTAGGTTCTGGCACCTCTCTGGTGTTCGGATTTAATGTCAAATTGAGATCAAAATTCCTTTTTTAGTACGCTTTTTTATTCCTTTTGCTTTCTGTCTATTTGGTTGTTTTGTATATGGGACTCGTCTATTAAAATCTTTATTTTTCCACGTAGTAGGACGTTTAAATTATTGATAACATTGTTTTGTTTACTTTTATTTTTGTGTTGACAGGATGGTCGATAAAAGTATAGACATATATACATCTAATCTATTTTAAAATACTATTCGCAGGGAAGAGAGGTCTTGATATGAAAGCAGCAATGCTTTTGGAGACGGGAAAGATTCAAATTGGAGAGGCGCCTAAGCCAACTCCTCGTGATGGAGAAGTTCTGCTCAGAGTTGCCATGGCTGGTATCTGTGGTTCTGATAATGCTCTGTACCATGGAAAGTATGATGTCAAGCTGCCAGTGATCCCAGGCCATGAAATGATTGGCTACGTTGAAGAGCTTGGAGCCGGTGTTACCAACCTGTCGGTTGGGCAGCGGGTTACGGTTCAGCCGAATTTCTCCTGTGGCCACTGTGACCTGTGTCTGTCGGGTCATGCCAACATCTGTGCGGAAAAAATTCGCCTTGGTATCGATTGCCATGGCGTATTTGCCGACTACGTATCGGTACCGGCAGCCTATACCTGGCCACTGCCTGACGACATCAGTGATGATGATGCGGTGCTGGCGGAACCATTGGCTGTTGCGGTTCATGCTTTGCGGCGCGGCCCCTGTAAGCCAGGTGATCGGGTGCTGGTTCTTGGTGCGGGGCTGATCGGTCTGCTGACCCTTCAGTTAGCCGTTCAGGCTGGCGCGGATGTGACCGCTTGTGATCTCGAAGAAGGACGCCTCGAACTGGCCCGACAGCTGGGTGCCAAAGAAGTTTTCCGCCCCGGCGATAAAGTCGCTGTCGGGTTTAATGTTGTATACGAAACCAGTGGCGCGGCCCCTGGTTTAACTCAAGCCGTACAGCTGGCTGCCCCAGCTGCAAAAATTGTTGTCCTCGGGCTCCCCAGCCAGGAGAGCCAGGTTCCTGCGGCGATGATCGTTCGCAAGGAGCTCGATATCGTCGGATCCATGATCTATACCGACGAATTTCCGCAAACGATTAAGATCCTGCAACAACAAAAACTCAATCTTGAGCCGTTGCGATCGATCAAATTTCCCTTAGAACAACTGAATGAACAGATGGGTGATTTTTCACGCCCTGATTATATCAAAATGGTTGTGGAGATTTAACTCCCTGGTGGCCAGGGTAGGTCCCTGGTTCGTACGAGTTGCTCCGGAAATTACTCATTGTTTTGCGGTTTATCGGCAGGACACAGATTTTGAAAAGGCTTGAATATGACTGAACATGCTCCTGACGGAACGGTTGTTCCTGATCACGAAAAGCCCAAAGGCGAGTACAAGATGATGATCGTCCTGTTTATCATCGTTGTTGCTCTGTTTATCGATTCTCTGAAAAGTGAGGGGATTTTCCAGGGGGTCAACGCTGGACCGGGTAGTATCCCCCAACTTGTTGGCGGTTGTACAATCCTGATGATCCTCGGAACCGCCTTCCAGTACTTCCGCAAGGGGTATAAGGAAGGGTCATTCGCTGATCTGGTTCATCATCTGTTTGATCGTGAGGTGGTCATTCTGTTGATCACCCTGACGATTTACGGCTTTATTCTCGAGCCATTTCATTTTGTCCCCGCGACCTTCCTGTTTCTTGTTTCTACGATGTACCTGCTTGAGCCCAAAAAACTGCTTCTGAAAATTCTCGTTTCAGCAGGCGTCCTGGCGGTTTTATACCTGATCTTTTCAACCATGTTCCAGGTCGTGCTGCCATAACCTGAAGGGAGGAAGTGACTATGTATACTGGATTAGAAGGTTTTCTTCAGCCCTTTATGAGCCTGGGCTTGATTGGTTGGGTCGGCGGTGGAACTCTGGTTGGCCTGTATGTTGGTGCGATTCCCGGTCTGTCGGTTACCATGGCCGTGTCATTGTTGATTTCATTTACCTTCTCATGGGATGTCCTGCCTGCTCTGGCAGTTATGGTCGGTATTTATACTGGCGGTGTCTATGGTGGGGCCCGGGCTGGAATTCTGTTGAATATCCCGGGGGCTCCTGCTGCTGTTGCCTCAACCTTTGACGGTTACCCTCTGGCAAAAATGGGGATGGCTGGTCAGGCTATGGGGCTGTCAACAACTCAGGCGGTTATTGGTAACTTCCTGGGGATCATCATCCTCGCCTTATGTGCCCCGGTCATTGCTGAACTGGCCCTGGTCTTCCAGGCCCGTGATTATTTCCTGCTCGCTTTTATGGCGCTGTTCCTGGTTGGTAACCTTGCTGAAGGAAGTATGGTGAAGGCCCTGATTGCTGCCTTTATCGGCATTGTGGTGGGGTTGATCGGGATGGATCCGGAAACCGGGCAGGGGCGCATGACCTTCGGTACCCTGAACCTGCTGGGTGGTATTCACTTTGTTATCGTCATGATCGGCACCTTCGGTATCTCCGAAACCTTAATGCAATTACAGACGAAGGCTAAGGCTGTTAAGCAGAGTATTTCCCGGATCACTCCGGAGTGGACCGCGGTCTGGGATAATATGTTTCTGACGGTGCGGGCTTCGATTATCGGGGTTGTGGTTGGTGCCTTGCCAGGTACCGGTGGCGATATCGCTGCGCTGATGGCTTATGATCACGCGAAGAGAACCGAAAAAAATCCCTATCCAAAACCGTTTGGTCAGGGGGCTTATCAAGGGTTGATCGCTCCTGAGGCGGCCGCCAACGCTGCTATCGGTGGTGCTTTTGTACCGATGATGACTCTTGGTATCCCGGGTGATTCAGTTACCGCGGTGTTGATCGGTGCCCTGATTATTCACGGTTTACGCCCCGGCCCCATGTTGATGCGCGAACAGCCTCAGTTCTTCTGGTTTGTTGTCGGTGCCCTGGTCATTGCCAACGTCTTCCTTTATATCTGGGGGATGACTGGCATCCGCGCTTTCAGCAAAATAGTCGAGGTGCCAAAACCTTACATCATACCTATCATTGTTGTCTTGACCTTTGTGGGTGGCTACTCCATCCAGAACAGTATCACTGATATCTATTGGATGATTGGCTTCGGTATCCTTGGCTATCTTATGAAGCGTTACGATTATCCCGTTGCGCCTTTGGTCCTTGGTGTCATTCTGACCCCGATCATCGATGAAAATTACCGCCGCGGTATACAGCTGGCGCGTGGCAGTGTTGGCAATTTCTTTCTCGGCATGGTGTCCAATCCGGTACCACTGGTCATCCTGGCCTTGATGATCATGACGGTCATTGTCTCCAGTCCGAAATTGATGGGCCTGATTTTCGGACGCTTCGGGAAAAAGCAATGAGCTCAATTGCTGCTACGGAGGAAGTGATGGATCTGCGCATTTCGTGGTATATGGGCTTTGGCTGGATGTCGGTCGTCATCGTCGTACTCTGCGGTATCGGAATCAATCTGACCCGAACCCCCATATCCTGGTTGCTGTACCTACCGTTTCTGGTGGTTGCTCTTTACATGACGGTACGTTTTCGATTGTTTACCCAGCACCCGTGGCGCCGTGCCCATGCCCGGGCCATGCTTTTTTACGCAAAGTTTGCTGAGCAGGAACACGATGCCGCCAAGCATGAAAAACGAGCTTATAACATCAAAACCCCGTGCCGACAATTATGCGAGGAGTTGTTTGGCTCCAACCATAGTGCTCTGGAGTTACTGGAGGACCAGCCGCGCAAAAACTATTACCAGGCTCTGGTCAAAGATTTTTCCGATATTTTTCTTAAAAGTTTTGCCAAAGAACAACCGAAAACCGTTTTCGACAAAATCAATGAGGATATCGAAAGCAGTGATCTTGGTCCCGATATTCTGATTGCCAGAAATATTGAATTGAGATACTCGCGCAAAGAAGCTGCCACGTATCTGCAATCATTGATGCTTGGTACGGTCAGGTGACCGTATCGTCTGGATGTTTCACCCCACTTACACAAAGGAGAGAGGAACATGAAAAGCTGGAAATGTTTGGCACTGGGTTTACTTGCGGGACTGCTGCTGGTCGGGAATGTCAGCGCAGCAGATTATCCATCCCACCCTATCAATGGCTATATCGCCTGGGGTGCTGGTGGTGGCACCGATACCGTTTCCCGTCTGGTGACTCCCCTGGCTGAAAAGGTGTTGGGACAAACGGTTATTATGACCAATAAGACCGGCGCGACCGGTGCTATTTGCGCCCAGTCTGTTTATGCTTCCAAGCCTGATGGTTACACGCTGATGTTCCATGCTGAAAATCCTATGCTTTATCAGGTTCTTGGCCTGTCAGAGCTGAGCTATGACGAGTTTGATCCGATTATGCTTTTTGTTCAGGGCTCAACCGTTATTGTTGTACCTAAGGATTCTCCTATCAAAACCTATGATGATCTGATCAATGCGGCTAAAGAAAAGCCCGGTGAAATGGCTATCGGTATCAGTGGTGTTGGTGGTCAGCCATGGGTGACTTCCAAGCTGATTAAAAAGGTTGAAGGGGTTGATTTCAACGCCGTTGCCTTTAACGGTGATGGACCATTGGTTACGGCCTTGTTGGGCGGCCAGCTTGACGTCAGTGGTTTGTCTGTCGGTTCTGCCGTTCAGTACATCAAAAATGGTGATCTGCGTGCTTTAGCCATCATGAAAGATTCCCCGAATCCAACGCTGCCGGATGTCCCTTACATCACCCAAATCCGCCCTGCATTTACCAGCGTAATGAAGGCTTCCGGTTTCTTCTATGGTGTTTTTGTCAAAAAGGGGACGCCTCAGCCGGTAGTAGATACGCTGAGAAACGCATACGGCGAAGCTCTTAAAGATGAAAAGTTCAAGAATTACGCAAGTATGAACGGTCTGACTATCCTTGGTATCACCGGTGAAGAAGCTCGCCAGTTTATGAACAACTGGCGCTCCATCATGTCCTGGCTGATCTGGGATTCAGGTGCTGGTAAAAATGATCCGGCATCATTTGGTATACCGAAAATCTGATTTTATTCCCGATTTATTGGTGAGCTGATGTCATGCGGCGGACTTAAGTTAAGTCCGCCGTTTTTTTGTTGTTGATGACCTTGGGTTTGAGTGCTTGCAGAATGCCCTTGGTTCAGTGTAAGAATATCAAAACATTATTTTCCCCGGCCTACTCAACTATAAAAAATGGTGGTATGAAATGAGCGAAGTTAAGGACCTGAGTCAGAAAAAGGTATTCATTATCTCGGACGGAATAGGGCAGAGCGCCATCAATGTCATCAAGGCCAGCCTGATTCAGTTTGATGTGCCCACGTCAATGATGCGCGTGTTTTCGCGGATGGACAATATTGACCGTATCAAAGTGATTTTAGATCAGGCTCAGGAGGCGGATGCTTTCGTTGCTTTTACCATTGTCAAACATGAAATTCGTGACCAGGTGCGTGATTTTTGCCGGGAGATGGGACTGATGTACCATGATATTCTTGGCCCGCCTATTGATAAGCTGTCTAAATACCTCGGGCTTATTCCCAAGGAAAGTGCCAACCTGCTGCGTCAGGTTGACAGCAAATACTTTGAACGGATTGATGCCATCGAATTTACCATGAAATATGATGACGGGCAGGATGTTAACAAGATATTCGAGGCGGATATTATTATTCTCGGTTTGTCCCGGACATCAAAAACTCCCACCTCATATATGCTGGCGCAATTGGGCTATAAGGTCGTTAATATTCCCCTGATGCTTGAAGTTCCCATTCCTGACGAAGTTTTTCTGGCCGATCCAAACCGGGTCGTATGCCTGGTTATGGACTCTGAGGTGCTGCAGAAGATTCGTAACGCGCGGGTCAAGCATTACCAGACTCAGAACAGTACTTATACCGATTTGCGTCATATCTTCAATGAGATGGAAATGGTGCATGATCTGGTTAAAAAGAATAAAAAATGGCACGTTGTTGATACCACCAATAAATCGGTTGAGGAAACGGCCCGCCAGATTCTTAACATGGTCTTTGGCCAGTCTCACGAAGTTTAAATTTAGGCACAATACATTGCTGTATAACGAAGAGCTTAGCGTTGATAAGCTCTTTTTTTATATCCGGGAAGTCGTTCTGTGAAGGCTTTGTGTTGGGTAGAACAATATTTTGCTTGACTTGATGGGTATGAGCGGATATCCCATTGGGTGAGCCGAAATATTTACAGGTAGAATGCTGAGGAGCTTGGGCTATGTCAGCCAAAAGAAACCATTTAGGTAGTCACTGTCCCCGACTTTTGGATGGAAACGGACTTCCACTATTGCGATTGCCTGATAATTGGCAGGGATTAGCGATCGAAGAGACCTTTATTCCTGGTCACGCCGAGTGTGGACCTCAATATACGGATATCCCCCTGGTTTTTATTGGTTTGAATGCCCAGGTAAAACGCTGGTACCGCAGTGGTGGGAAAACCATTGAACTTACTGCGCCACCGCCAAGTTTTGATATCCTTGGTGCCGACTATGAAAGGGATTATGGGCGCTGGGAGGGAGAGAATGGTAACTGCATCAAAGTGAGTCTGGAGCCATCTTTGATTCGGCGCTATTTCCCTGATGAGGCACATCTTTTTAACCTGGAGACCCGTTTCGAAAATCGGGATGATCAGTTCCGTCATACTATTTTGCAGTTGGTCGATGAGATACGAGCTGGTCTGCCGAATGGTACCATGTATGCGGAAGGGTTGTCTCTGGCTGCCCTTGGCTGGTTAAACAGTCATTATAAGGTAAAGGGGACTGATTCTAAGTCTCCCGGTAAATTGACTCTTCGTCATCAGCAGCGTATCGATGATTATATAGATGCTTCGTTAAGCACCGATATAACCATTGAAAAATTAGCCTCTTTAGTGAATATCAGCCCCAGTCATTTTTTTCTGCTATTCCGGTTAGTATACGGAATTCCTCCTTATCAGTATGTCATGCGCAAGCGCGTTGAAAAAGCCGCTGAACTGTTAAAGACAGAACCTGAACGATCCATCTCCGATATCTCAATCGCCACCGGCTTTTCAAGCCAGGCCCATCTGACCAAAGCGTTTAAACGTTATAAAAATCAAACCCCTTACCGCTGGAAAATGCAGTATCGTACGACCCTCTGAATCCTCCTTTGAGAACCCTGATTTCATTTCTCTTATATATTTAAATCTGTTTCAGTCCCTTGATTAATCCATTTCCTTTCGTAGACTTAATTGAAGTGTCGATTTTTTAATATTTATGTGCTCATGCTGATCAGACGGGCGCTCAACATACGGGTAGTCATATGCTAATGGGGACAGTCAAAAAACAGAGGCGATTTGTTGCTGGTTGTTTGAGGGCGAGGACTTCGGTGCCGGTTTTGGTGAGGCTGCTAATTGTTCTGATGACGATATTGCTTTCCCATGCCCCTGTTCAGGCTGAAGAACAACACAAAATTCTCTACATTGACTCTTACGATCAAAGCTACCCCTGGAGTTATGGCATTTTAAGGGGAATTCAAAATGTGCTGGCTGATTTTCCTGATGTTGTGCTCAAGTCATTCCACATGGATACCAAGCGGAATACTTCAGAGCAATGGAAGCAGGAGGCCGCATTAACGGCCAAGGGGGTTATTGAAGAATGGCGGCCGGATATTGTTATTGCATCTGATGATAATGCTTCGAAATATCTGATTGTTCCTTATTTTGTCAATAAAAGTCTTCCCTTTGTCTTTTGCGGTGTCAACTGGAGTGCTGAAGAATATGGGTTCCCAGCGACGAATGTGACGGGGATGGTTGAAGTTCAACTGATCGATCAGTTGCTCACGCAGTTGCGGACCTATGCTAAAGGGGAACGTATCGCTTTTCTTAAGGGGGATGATTCCTCCGCTCGTAAAGAGGCCGGTTTTTACGAAAGACGTTTTCAGCTGAAACTGGACAAGCGTTTTGTCAACACGTTTAAAGAATGGCAACAGGAGTACCTTGCTCTGCAGCAGGAGACAGATATGGTCCTGCTTGGTAACAGCAGTTCCATTGCAGGTTGGGATGCCAGGCAGGCTTACCGTTTTATTCTGGAAAATACCAGCGTCCCCAGCGGCAATTGGGATGAATGGATGGCACGCTTCAGCCTTATCACATTGGCTAATAAGCCTGAAGAACAGGGGGAGTGGGCGGCGCGGACCGCTATGCAAATATTAGCCGGAACAGTGCCACAGGATATTTCTGTGACAACCAACAAAAGAGCCCGAATCTTTCTGAATATGGAGTTGGCCAAGGTGCTGGATATTAAATTCCCTATCGAGCTGATCGAGCGGGCAACCTTCACTTCAGAGTAAGCTGATGATGCGGATTAACTCAATGCAGGTCAAGCTGCCAATGCTGATTTTTTTCAGCTTTGTACTGACAACGGTCCTGGTCATTTTTATTGTGGAACACAATATGACGACGGTGATCACTGGTAGCCAGAACCTTGAATACGGGGAAAAAATAGATGTTATTATGCGGGCCATAGAAAATAAATATGAGCGCCTGCAAAAAACCGGGATGGTTGAGATTTACGAAGAGGATTTTCAGCTGTCAACGTTACGCCAGTTGCGCCGATCTTATCCCCAGTTGGCCCGGTCGGGAGCGATGGTTTTTATCATTAATACTGACGGAGATCTGCTTTTACCTTCCGAGGTTGAGGCCCTACCCGTATTACCAGAGCCTTTAGCACGCCAACTGCGCACCGCAGAGAGTGGCAGTGTTGATCTTCTGCAACCCGATGGTCAGCGAATCTGGTGTCATTTCAAAACTTTCAGTCCGTGGAACTGGAAAGTGGGGTACCTGGTCCCGGATGTTGTCAGAAATGAGATTATTTATCAACTCACCCATACTCTGGTCGTGGTCTGCGGAACTATTACCCTGATAGTTGTCTGTGTGCTGCTCTGGTTGATCCGGCGTCAACTGCAACCGATAAATCAGTTGACGGCTGTTTCTGCTGAAATGGCACGCGGTAATCTCGCTACCAGAATTCATGTTGATCAGCATGATGAAATAGGAGACCTGGCTAATCATTTCAACCTGATGCAATCGGCCATGGTGTATACCATTGAATCCCTTAAAAGCAGTGAAAAGAATATCCATACAATATTAAGTTCAATCGGTGACGCCGTTATTGCAACGGATGAAAAGCGGCTCATTGTACATTTTAATCCGGTTGCCGAAGAGTTGACCGGGTGGTCAAAAGAAGATGCTATTGGGCGACCTCTTGAATCCGTACTGTTGCTAGTTGATCCTGAAACTCATCAGTCCATGCAGCACAAAATTGTCGAGATCAGCAGCACGCCTCATAACCTGGAAACCGATGTCCTGGTTATTGCGCGCGATAAAAGAGAACGCCTGGTGGCCGATTCCGTTGCTCCTATTCGTTACGAAGATGGTCGTGTCGCTGGTGCTGTCTGGGTGTTTCGTGATGTAACAGAAGAAAGGGAGCTTCAGGAACAGTTGTTTCAGGATCGCAAAATGGAAACTATAGGCCAACTTGCCGGGGGGGTTGCTCATGATTTCAATAATATGATTGGTGGGGTCTTAGGTGCTGCGGAATTACTTAAAATGCAGCCGGACGGGGAGCAGTCTGGTAAATATATCGATATGATCATTAATGCGGGTGAGCGTGCTGCCGGGCTGACCGCAAAACTCCTTGCTTTTGCCCGCAAGAAGACCATCAGTTCCACTCCGGTCGATGCCGATCTGTCATTACGCAGTGCCCTTGAGTTATTGGAACGAACCATTGATCCGCGTATCAGGATCAAACGTAATCTGCAGACCGTTGGTAGCCGGGTGGTTGGTGACTTTACTCAGCTTGAAAATGTTTTTCTAAACCTGCTGCTTAACGCAGCTCAAGCCATGCCCAATGGTGGAGACCTGAGTGTAACCACTAAGCTTACTGAACTCGATAGCCAATACTGCCATGAGAGTCCCTTTGCTATTGAGCCGGGAACTTACCTTGAGGTTGAAGTTCGGGATACCGGCTGTGGTATTCCGGCCGAAAATATGCACCATATTTTTGAGCCTTTTTTTACAACCAAAGGGCAGGGGAGTGGCACCGGGCTGGGATTGGCCGAGGTGCTGGGAACTGTTCAGTCGCATCAGGGAGAAGTTTCAGTAGTCAGTGAGTCTGACAGTGGTGCTGTGTTTAAAGTTCTGTTGCCAATTTCTCATGCTGAGGTTGTTGCAAAAACACCAGCATTAGCGCCGCTATCCGGAACAGGGAAGATTCTTGTCGTCGATGACGAGGGGGTAATGCGGGTGACTGCCGCTGCAATTCTTGCTGAATTGGGCTATCAGGTATTAACCGCAGACAACGGTAGCTCTGCAGTGGAGCTGTTTCGGGACCACCATGATGATATCGATCTGGTGCTGCTTGACATGGTTATGCCCGAAATGAACGGGCGCGACTGTTTTTTCCAGATGCAGAAAATCGCACCTGAGGTTCGCATCGTCCTTTCTTCAGGTTTTACTCATAGTGAGGAGCTGGCAGATTTGCGCGCTCACCAGCTAATCGGCTTTATCCGTAAACCGTATCGTGCTGCCGTGCTAAGCCGCGTTGTTGCTGCGGCTCTGGCTGGCGATCTTGATGCTGAGGTTTTGTGGGATTCCTGAGCAAAACTTCAGGACTCACCCATCATGCGGGACATTTCTGCACTGGCTTTCAGGAGTTGCGATAAGTGCTCCTGGTATCTGTCCTCACTAAAACGGAATGCGGGTCCGACAATGACCAGGGCTGCAGGCACATTGCTTTCATGGTCAAAAATAGGGGCTGCAATAGCAGTGATACCTTCTTCACTCTCTTGATCATCAATGCAATAGCCACGCTCAAGAACTTGCTCAAGACCCTGCTGGATATTATCGATATCGAGTGCCGGGTTGGCTTTAGCCATGCGAACAAGAATTTTGCTGGCCATGTCAGCGTCCATATAGGCCAGTAATACGCGGCCAGCTGCAGATGGCAGCAGGCTCATGGTGTCCCCTTCGTTAATGGAAAAAACCAGTCGTGAGGAACCCATTTGCCGGGCCATGCAGATACTTTTAGCACCATCAACGGCAAATAAAGCTGTTGATTCTCCGGTTTCCTGGGCCAGTTGCCTCATGATCGGAGCTGCGATTGATTTCAGAGAATTACTCTTCTCGTAAACCTTGCCGAGCACCATCAGTTTTGGTCCCACAGAATAGTGCGTTCTGGAGATCCGGGCCAGGAATCCTGCTTTAACCAGTGTCCCGCAGAGTCTGTGGACCCGGCTCTTATACAAACCCGATTTTTCACACAGTTGATTAAGGGACAGTTCGTTTTCCTGGGCACTGAAGCAATCTAAAATATCGAGTGCTTTGATAACGGCATCAACCAAGGGGACGGCGGGGGTAGTTTTATCTGAAGTTTTAGACATGTGCCCTCTGATAATGTTTCGAGATTTATGAGTAACTTGTAAGTTCTTTTTTTGCGGGATATTTATATAAAGCGGCCACAAGATTAGCATAGAGTTAGAAAGATGCCACGAAAATTTGTCCTACTGGTTATGTTAAATATCTATTTCTGTCTCTTTCTCTATCATCTGATGTCACCTCAAGAGATGTCTCTTCAGAGTTGCGATGGTGACTTGGCAGAATTTTGAACCTGGATGACGGAGACCAGGGAGTCATTTTTTTCTCTGTTGTGATGATTTTTCACTGTTGGTGCATTTACTGAATTTATCAGGTCTCGACTTCGAACCAATCCTTTCTACAATGGAGAAAGGATTTCTTTAATAGAGACCTCTCAGGCCCTTGATTTTACAGGAATCCCTGTGAAATCAAGGGTTTTTTTGTTTGGCACACGTATTGCCAATATAGATAGCCAGCAGCACGTATCTATTGGATCGGTAGCGCCTGCGAAAACTGCAAAAAATGGAATCGCTTGGGGACTGATCTTAACCAGAGAATCTATTGCCTAAAAGGAGGCCCTATGTGTTTCAGACCATCCAGCGCAGAGAAATCAGCACGCTGTCCAAAATGTAACATGCTGAATCCCATGTCGATGAAAGTCTGCAGAAAGTGCGGAGCAGAGTTGCCAGCTGATGATGCCCCGCTTAAACCACCCGTTTTGAAAAAATAATTCTTGTTCATCACGTCTGAGCAGACCGTTTTCAGACGCAGATGCGATTGGGCAGTGACTGCCCCGGTGTTTTGTTTTGAGGAGTTTATTAATAGAAAAGGAGGTTGTGAGAGCTGAATTTATAAGGAGTGAGTAATAAGTCCGGAGTACTGAAACCTGTCTGCAATGGTGTGGATGGGGGGCCAAACCGGAGGATGTGTAAGAGTTCAACGGAATAATCAGAGAGGAGCAAAAACATGTCCGGAAAAGTTCAGTGGCAAGAAGGGGAATACACTGTAACACGTACCTGTCAGTGGACGGCACCAGGGTGTCATGATGGCTGCCAGGTCTTGTACTACACTAAAGGTAATAAACTGGTTAAGGTTGAAGGTGACCCTGATAGTCAATACAATTTTGGTCGCTTATGCATGCGTTGTTTGTCGTTGCCGGAACTGACCAACGAACCGAATCGGGTCAAGTGGCCGATGAAACGGGCCGGTGAGCGCGGTGAGAATAAGTGGGAACGGATCACCTGGGATGAAGCCTACGATATTATTGAAGGAAAAGTCCGTGAAATCTGGAAAGATTACGGTCCTGAATCAATCGTTACCGCTATCGGTACCGGTCGTAACACCTGGTCAATCGTTCCAAAGCTGACCTATCACGGCTTCAAGAGTCCGAACTTTTCTATGGGGATGTTGGCCGGTGACTCCTGTTATCTGCCACGGGCTGCCGCTATGGGGACCATGCTGGGTGATTTCTTTATTATCGATGCTTCGCAGATGGATGAGCGGCGTTACGATAACCCTGACTGGAAGTTGCCTGAAGTTGTCATGATCTGGGGGAACAACCCCATCGTCAGTAACGGTGACGGATTCCTCGGTCACTGGATCGTCGATATGATGAAGCGCGGCACCAAGCTGATCGTCGTTGATCCATATCTGACCTGGCTGGCTTCAAAAGCCGATATCTGGTTGCAACTGCGGCCTGGAACCGATGCTGCACTGGGCCTGGCCATGCTCGATACCATCATCAAAGAAGAGTTGTATGACAAAGAATTTGTCGATAAATGGACCTACGGCTTTGGTCAGCTGAGTGAGCGTGCTGCTGAGTACGATCTTGAGAAAGTTGAGGAAATCACCTGGCTGCCGAAAGAAAAAATCGTCGCTGCAGCCCGCATGTTCGCTAAAGCAAAGCCAGCTTCTGTTCAGTGGGGGCTTGCGGTTGATACCCAGGTTGCTGGTGTCTCGGTTGCCAACACGATCTGTGCTTTGGTTGCTATTACCGGCAATCTCGATGTTCCCGGTGGCCAGCACCTGATCCGTCCGGCCTTTGATGTCAAGAAACTTGCTCACGTTTCCTCCGACTGGGGCTGGTCAGATGTTCCGGAAGAGATGCAACAGAAACGTCTTGGCGTGCTTGATTATCCGCTGTTCAAGTATGGCCTGGCTGCGACTGCGCGTGGTGATTCCGTTCTTGAAACCATTGAAACCGGCCGTCCATACCCGATTAAGATGTACTGGATGCAGTCGACCAATACCATCGCCTGCTGTTCTGGTGAGTCGAGCCGTGTTTACAAGGCATTGAAAAAAGTACCTTTCAACGTTGTTGTTGACCCGGTACTGACCCCGTCAGCTGTGGCTTTTGCTGATATCGTTCTGCCCGCAGCGATGAACGTTGAGCGTGATTCATTGCGTAACTGGTGGACTCCACTACGCTCGATTTCCAAGGTTACCCAGTACGAAGAGTGTAAGACTGACGAAGAAATTGCTCTGGAGCTTGGTAAGCGTCTGAATCCGGAAAAATTCCCCTGGAATAATGTCGAGGAAATGATCGACTTTGCCCTGGAGCCAGCCGGGATTACCTTCAAGGAGCTGGAATCTAAAGTTCAGATCTGGCCGGAAGTTCATTACAAAAAATACGAAAAAGGTTTGTTGCGTGATGACAAAGAGCCAGGTTTCGCTACCGATACCGGTATGGTCAATCTCTACCAGGATATCTTTGTAGAGTGGGGCCTCGATCCGCTGCCATTCCATGAAGAACCTCCATACAGCCCGGTTTCAACCCCTGAATTAATGAAAGAGTATCCTCTGGTTCTGACGACTGGTCGCCGCCCTTGGGAATTTTTCCACTCCGAGCACCGCCAGAGTGGAACCATGCGTGAGTTCCACCCGAACCCACAGATCACCATGAACCCTGAAACTGCGGCCAAGTACGGAATCAAAGAAGGTGACTGGGTCTGGATTGAAAACCTGCAAGGTAAAGTCAAACAGGTCGCCAGACTGGATCCGGGTATTGATCCACGCGTTGTCCATGGTGAGCATGCCTGGTGGTTCCCTGAAAAAGAAGCTGCTGAACCAACATTGTTTGGGGTCTTTGAATCCAATATCAATGTCTTGACGACGCAGTGTACGACCGGGCCAACAGGTTATGGAGCGCCCCTGAAGAACACCATCTGCCGCATTTACAAAGTCTGATTGGGGAGGTAATGAAAATGACTCGTAATGGATTATTAATCGACTACCAATATTGTACGGGGTGCCATAGCTGCGAAGTTGCCTGCAAAATGGAGAAGCAGTTGCCCCATGGTCAACATGGCGTTCAGTTGGCACATAACGGCCCCTGGAAGATAACCCCTGATAAATGGGAAAATACCTATCTGCCAATACCGACCGATATCTGTGATTTGTGTGCTGATCGGGTTGCTGCCGATAAAAAACCGACCTGTGTCCATCACTGCCAGGCCTCGGTTATTGAATATGGACCGGTCGAACAGTTGACCGCGATCATGAACAAACGGACCACCAGGCAAGTACTGTTTGTTCTGTAACTGACAGTGCTTGACTTTCCGGCAGGACGGGACGGGCCATTCCTCTGTCCTGCCGGATTTTTTGAGCTGGAAATGGCCCTTTTCCGCTGTGGCTGCGTCAATCTGCGTTTTTGCTTGTGCGGTGTAAAGTACTACGTATTTTTTGTGTTTATCAAATTTATAGCAGTGGTGGGAGGCCGCACTTAAAACTTCCCGTTTCCAGGGACGCATGAACCCATCCATGGGGCTTGACTGTCGCCATCCTGGCGACAGACACCCTTCCAATGGGAAGTTATAAGCACGTCTTGTGGCAGTTCTGGACGGCACGGTTTGGTCCGATAATTTCAAATGGCCAGTTCATTTCAAGGGGGAGGAGCGCTATGGAAACCCGGCCACCGCTGATTTCCCGGTTGGTGAAAATCCAACAGGAAGAAGGCTATATATCTCAGGTTCATGCTGCTGAGCTGGCACGTGATTACCATATGGATGTTGGTCGGCTTTATACCTTGATCAGTTTCTTTGATGGTTTTCGTACCTGTCCACCCGGGCGCCATAAGATTGATGTGTGCTGTGGTACTGCCTGTTATGAGAAGGGGGCTGAACTTATCTATGAGCGCCTGGTTGATGAGCTGGAACTGGCCCCCTATCAGGATACGACGCCCGATGGTGAGGTTACGGTTGAGCAGGTGTATTGTGTGGGGGCCTGCAGTCAGGCGCCTCTGGTTGTGATTGACGGCGATGTCAGGAGCAGAATGAAATCGCATCAGGTTCCGGTTATGGTCCGCAAGTTGCGCCAACCTTAATAATGAGTCTGTGGGGAGGCTATGGGGCGCTATTGGTATCCTGAACTACGTAGCTATCAGGTCTCGGCAGAGACCATCAATAGCCTCAAAAAGATAGAGGAAGATCGCACCTATGCGCCGTTGACTCATCGGGTTCATATTCCGTTGTCCGGGTTAGCCGCGCAAGGTCGGTCGCGTCTTTGTCCGGATGGTTATCGTATAACGGTCGGGACGGCAACCTGTGCCGGATTGAGAGGCGCTGAAAAAATCTATAAAATTCTAAACGAGCGTCATTGGGAAAACCCTGTTCAGGTGGTCAGAGTTGGTTGTATCGGTGCCTGTTTTGGGGAACCTTTTGTTACGGTTCGCACGCCGGGGGGAGACTATTATGTATTTGGTGATGTTGATAGCAGTGACCTGTGGAGTGTGATTAATCTGGTCCAGGGAGCTTCCCCATTATCACGTTTCTGGGCATGTGCACGTGAGCGTACGAGAGGGTTGCTGAATGAGCTTGCCGATCTTGACCTGATCTCGCTGGGGGTGGCAGGGATCAGGGATTTTTTTCGGTTTCAGGAACGCCGTATATCTGGCCGTTGTGGACTGATTGATCCCTGGAGCCTGAACGAGGCGGTTGCCGCGGGCAGTTACTGGGCGTTGGAGCGGGTGCTGTTTAACCGGCAGGGGGAGGATGTTTGCTCTCAGATTCGCCAGGCTGGATTGCGTGGTCGGGGAGGGGGCGGGTATCCCAGTGCGGAAAAGATGCGTCAGGTCGCAGGCAGTTCTGATCCGGTGCGTTATGTTGTCGCTAATGCTGATGAGGGAGATCCTGGCGCCTATATGGATCGCGCGTTGCTTGAGAGTGATCCGCATATGGTTATTGAAGGCCTTCTTCTCGCCGCCCGTGCTGTAAATGCCAGCAATGGTTATATCTTTATCCGTCATGATTACGCACTGGCGGTGATAATTTTACGCCAGGCTCTTGCTGATGCCAGGCGAGTCGGTTTACTCGGCAATAATATTCGCGGTTCCTGTTTCAGTTTTGACATTACCCTGGTTGAAAGCGGTGGGGCTTTCGTCTGTGGTGAGGAAACCGCTTTGTTGCAGATCATCAGCAACCAGCGTGGTGAACCACACCCGCGGCCTCCTTACCCTTCAGGACGGGGGTTGTGGGGGCACCCTGTCCTGATAAACAATGTTGAAACCCTGGCTAATATTCCCTGGATCATCAATCATACTCCTGAAAAATATCGTGATTCTGGTAACGAACAGAGTCCGGGAACCAAAATCTTCTGTCTGACCGGGGATATTCCGCATACTGGTTTCGTCGAAGTCCCCTTTGGTATTCCGGTGTCTCAACTGGTTGAGTCAATTGGTGGCGCAAAGCCTGAAAAGATCAAGGCGATCCATTTGGGCGGACCATCAGGTGGCGTGGTTGCATATCATGATTTCTGCCTGGATTACGAGACCGTAGAGCGGGTCGGGTCTATCGTTGGGTCTGGAGGGCTTGTGGTGCTTGATCATACCCGCTGTATGGTCGATCTGGCTCGTCACCTGACCGGATTTATGGCCAGAGAATCGTGTGGTAAATGTAGTGTCTGTCGCGACGGTCTTGACGTGCTGGAAAAATTGCTCATCGGGTTGACGACCGGGCAGGCTGCTGAAACGGTGCTGGATAATATCAGGTCTTTATGTGAAACCATTGCCGGATTGGCCCAGTGTGGCTTAGGGCAGGGGGCGGTTAATCCGGTACTGAGTACATTACGTTATTTTTTTGACGAATATCGGGCCCATGTTGGAAAAGTCTGTCCGGCGGTGCTGTGCCGGGCCCTGATCGATTTTGAAATTGTTCTGCCCTGTAAGGCTTGCCGGGCATGCTATTCCGTATGTCCTTCAGGTGCGGTGACCATGCGTGACGGGCGCCAGAGTTTTATCGTTGATCGGGTGTCCTGTACCAGATGCTGGGCGTGTCACGAAGCCTGTCTTTTTAACTTTATTCGGATTGTATCAGGAGGATTCCTACGCAAAAGCTGATTTCCATAACAGTGAATTCCAAGTTTTACGGGGTTGCTGACGGCAGTATGTTGCTGGCGGCATTGCAAAAGATCGATCTTGCACCACCAGCCTTGTGTCAACACTCAGGATTGTCAAGCCGTGGGAGTTGTGGTCTGTGTGCGGTGAATGTCAAAACCGCTGGTCGTTGGTGCTTGAAACTTGCTTGCCTGTTGCAGGTGACTGAAGGGCTGGAGGTTCGGACCCATATGACGCAGGCGGTTAACGCTCGTGCCCTGGCCGCCAGGTTGTTGCTGCGTCATGCTCCTTTTCGGAATGAACAGTGCGAGCAGTGGCTACGGGATGTTGTAGCGATGCAGTATCGTGGAAAAATGACCATATCGGAGAAAAGGGTGAAATCTGGTGCTACAATAGATACAGTTGCTTTGCCCGCGGGTTGTGTTTTATGTGGACTGTGCGTGTCTGTCTGCCGGTCTTTGGGGCATAACCGGTTAATTCTGCTGGGACGGGGGACTCATAGCCGAATTGGGTTTAGTGAAGAGGGGGGCGTAGGAGATTGTGCTTCTTGTCGGGCCTGTCAACAGATTTGTCCTACTGGACATATCCATGATCTGCCTGAAAAAGTATTTTTCCCTGGGCTATACGATTAATGTCACGCGAACACAGATCTGGGTATCTCCCGGGAGAAATGCTGCGATCTTCGCGTGCTTTATTTCAACGGAGAAATAACGGCATGACACTTATCGAACAGGGATTAAGTCCGGCTTTGATTGATAAGGAACTGTTACAACCGACGCTTGTTGATCAGTATGCACTGTTACAGGAGCGTATTAATCGCGAAAAAATCAATATCGTAGTTAATGGCAAAGACGGTAGCGAGGTTAAGGACATTCGCCAGGATATTGTCGCCTCCTGGATTCGCTCCCGCAATGCAGGGGTTGATCTTTATTCAATAAAATGTCCTCAGCTTGACGCCAACGAACTTGATAAGATCACCTTTGAAAAACAACTGCTGATCCAGATTGCCGCACCTTACGTCAAGCAACTTGATCAGATCTTTGCCAAGAGCCGCTGTTTTGTCATGTTGACTGATGAAACGGGTGTTATCCTTCAGGTTCTTGGGCGTAAGACCCGTATATCCCGTGAATATCCCCTCGAGGTCGGGGTGGTCTGGAACGAGCAGACCATCGGGACCTGTTCCCATGCATTAAGTATTGCCGAAAACGCTCCGATTCAACTCTGGGGACCGGAGCACTATGCCCTTGGTTTTAACCAGAGTGTCGGCTCCGCAGCCCCTATTCGCGATGTGTTCGGTAACCTGGTCGGGACCCTGACCATTGGCAGTGATGACGAATTCAATCAGAATA
Source organism: Geopsychrobacteraceae bacterium (assembly GCA_963664385.1). Classification (GTDB taxonomy): domain Bacteria; phylum Desulfobacterota; class Desulfuromonadia; order Desulfuromonadales; family Geopsychrobacteraceae; genus Seleniibacterium. The sequence continues at coordinate 4,812,976 of OY761157.1, read as the reverse complement.
TTCATACCCTTGGCCTGGTTATCTCCATGGCTAATACGATTCAGAACGAATTTCAACTGGCCGCCAAAAATGAACTGTTAAATGCTACCTTTGAAATTTCGGAGAATGCGGTTATCTGTGTCAACAAAAGCGGCATGATGACCCATATTAACCGTAAGGCTTTACATCTTCTGGGAGAGCTGAACTCCGGGTTGACTGGGCAGGTCTTTGCAACCGTATTGGGAGATCAACCGCTTATTGCGACGGTTCTGGACACCGGTTATCCGGTTTACAATACCTCCTTTAAGATACCGAACCGACCAAACCCGCTAAAACTGGTATCGATACAACCCATCAAAGATAGTCGTGGCAACATGTATGGATGCGTGATCAATTTCAACCAGCATGATGATGTGACCACCAAGGGGGTAAAGTGCGGTGATTGCAGGAAGGGCGTCAAGTTTACCGGTTTTAATAATATTATCGGTGGCTCCGCGATCATGGAAAAGACCGCCCGGCAGGTACAGCGCGTTGCCGGGAGTGACGTCAATGTGTTGATTGAGGGGGAGAGCGGTACCGGGAAAGAACTGTTTGCCAAAGCCATCCACGACTGCAGCAGGGCCAGTCAAAAGTATGTTGCTGTTAACTGCGCGGCAATTCCGCGCAACCTCATCGAAAGTGAGCTGTTCGGCTATGATAGTGGAGCCTTTACGGGCGCGCGTTCTAAGGGGCGGCAGGGGAAGATAGAACTGGCCAATGGCGGGACTCTGTTCCTTGATGAAATTGGTGATATGCCTCTGGAACTGCAGCCGGTGTTACTGCGGGTCTTGGAAGAAAAGCGCATTATCCGTCTCGGCAGTAACCATGAAATTCCGGTCGATTTCAGACTGATCGCTGCGACGAATAAGGATCTGCTGGAAAAGGTTCAAAATGGCGAGTTCCGCCAAGATCTTTATTACCGTCTGGCAGTCTTTAAAGTGCAGTTGCCCCCCTTAAGGGAGCGTGGCCAGGATATCTTGGAGCTGGCGCGCTTTTTTGCCTGTAAGGTTGCAAAAAATCTGCAGATCCCGGCTCCCAAACTGAGCAATGCCGCCGAGCTTGAACTGTTGCAGTATTGCTGGCCCGGGAATGTCAGGCAACTTGAAAATGCCATGATTCATGCTGTACATATGAGTCAGAACGGTGAGATCTGGCCGGATGATTTTCCGGAAGAAATCGTTGGCGGTGGATCTTTGGATAATCGGGAGCGTATCTTGATTGATACGACCGATGGTGGTGAAAAACGTATGAATATGACGTTGCAGGAAATTGAAGTAACCGCTATTCAGCAGTCGCTGAAGCAGTGCAATAACAATGTCATCGAGGCAGCCAAGATGCTCGGTATGGCTAAATCGACCATGTATAAAAAGGTCAAGAAATACCAGCTGATATAAGAGTTGGTGTTGGTCTGTAGTAAAAACCTGTCAGCCCCCATTGGTTAACCAATGGGGGCTGACAGGTTAAGGGCTAATTATACAGATAGCACCTCGTCGTTAGGGTGTCGTGTGTATTGTGGTTTCGCGGCCTCTGGTCGCTCTGAGCGGTATGTATCAGAGCCGGATTTGGGAGTTATAACCGCCGGCCTTGCAGCTTCAGGTAAAATTCCATGATTTTCGGAATAGCAATTTGCATGAGGTGCACCTTGCTGGTCGGGGATTCCGTATCGGGAGCAAAGTGTTCGGGTAATGCCGGGTAGGCGATGGTCTCAGAGTCTATGCTCCAGGCTGCAGATCCTGTAGGAAGACCCTCCTGACTAAAATCGATATCCAGCGTGGTTTCCGAGCTGGATTCAGACACTGGTTGGATAGTGACCAGATCGCCCGAACTGTAGCTGACTACTAAATTATTATTCTCATCTCCGGTTGCGCCGATAAAGCGTCCGCTGGCATCATAGTTAAAGCTGGTGGTCCGGTTATCCTGTTCCTGACCATTTTCTTCGTGACGGGTGTTTTCCGAGCTAATCATTCCATCCGTGTAGGTGTAGCTTAAGCTGTCGATACTACTGTAGGTTTCCTCACCGCTATCGGTGTCATAACTGATTTCTGTGTTTCTTCTTTGGGTGAGAAATCCCTCTTCATTGTATTGAATGGATTTTTCACTAAGGAGGGTTCTGATGTTGAATTGGCCATCCAGGTTAGTGTCTGTCCAATTTTCATCAAGAGCCAGGCTCAACTCCCCCGTCTCCGTATAGCTGTAGGTGTGGGTCTCCAGTAAGTGCGAAGTCAGGGGGCCCTCCATCGGGTGCATGCTGGTCTCTTTACTGTAGGAGGTCAGTAATCCCGCTTCATTATACGTCCAGATATGAGTGAGTTCGGTAAGACTGTCCATCTGACCATCTGCATCAGTATCACTGGCGATGGCTTCATCATCTCCGGTAATTAGTCCGGCGCTATTGTAGCTGTAGGAATGGCGCTCCACAGTATCTTCAATGCCGTCGTTACCGTACCTGTCACGGCGTTGGCCGGCATAAACAACCCATCCGGCATTATTGTATGAATAGGAGATCGTATATTGCTCTTCATCCTCTGTCCCTGCCGCAAGGACAACCAGTGTGTTGGTCCGCTGTCCTTGGGCATTGTAGGTATGGGAGTAGCTTTTACTTTCCCCGTAACTGGTGTCAGACAGGCCATCACCATTGCTGTCGGTATTGTTCTGGTAAGCGTAGATCGTCTGGTTGCCGTAGCTATCGTAACTGAAGCGGTAGGCCCTTTCATAGCGGTAGTCATTATTGCCATCGTTATCGTTATCAGCGGTTCTCAGCAAAATGTCAGAGGTCAGTTGACCGGCGTCGTTATAGCTAGAGCTGTGGTCCCAGGTCGCGGTGGCGTCAAAGATGCCATCCTGGTCATCATCATCAAAACTTATCTCGTATTGTTTTAGCAGGTTGCCATTGCTGGCATAGGTCAAACTGATTGTTCCTTCATAGCTCGGGTTTACTGCTAATTCCCCGGTTGCATCATCCAAATGATAATCCTGTTCATGAATTTCAGTAATTACGCCCATTACGGTCGTGCGCATTGAGCCAACGGCATTATAGATAAGCAATGAAGTGCTGTCAGTGATATCCGGGTTGATGGTCTGTTGACTTAGATACTGACTGGTGAGAATGTTCTGCTCCAGAGTGTCATCATAGCTGTAAACATTTCTGGTTTCCTCAATGCTGGTGACCTGCATGCGGTCATTATAGCTGTAGTCAGTTGTTATGCTGTCATCGGGGTTTCCATCGTTATCATAGTCAAAGCTGACAATCTGGCTGGTTGCGCCGTATGGAAAGTCCCCGGGTGAGGATGAGGTGCTGCTGGACGAGTCGCTACAGCCAGTCAGGGGCAGGGCGGCAAGCATGAGCAGCAGGAGTAGTTTTGGTAGATTCATCTGTTTTTCTCCTTAGGGGGGTGAGGCAAGAATCTGGTTTTTGATTAGCTGATATTAGTATTTTTTAAAAAAGTGTCAATTTGTAAATTAATGTTGATTATTTTTTTAAGGAAGGTGACATGTTTGGAGTGATTATCCTGTCTGCTGAAGGTGTCTCCCGGGTGTTAAGCTGTAGAAGATGGTCTCTTATTTGCTCTTCTTATTGATGGTGGTGAGGGTTCTGTTTTAAGTTTTTTTGTTCTTTGTTTTCTTCTTTTCTTAACCTATAGTGCACCCAGGATTTCTGAGGGGGATCTCTGTGGCTGTGGCGCCATACAGCTGCAATTATTAATGATTTCTTGCGTTTTAAGTACGAGAGGGGCGTGCTGTGCCGGAGCCCCCTCATGCGCTTTTTGCTGCTGGTTGTTGTTTTTTGTCTTTTTTTCTCTTCTTCTGCCCTGGCCCAGGGAAATGTTAGTAACGATTCATTCCATCGCGCCAAGCGTCTGTTGCTGCAAGATGTCTATCGCGATCATCTGCTGACATTCTACTGTGGTTCGACATTCAATAATAAGAAACAGATCAGTCATACTGCTGGTTATGTTCCCGTAAAGGAAGGGCCTCGTGCTTATCGTCTTGAATGGGAGCATGTTGTCCCTGCCGAAGCTTTTGGCAATTCCTTTAACGAGTGGCGTGACGGTGACCCTGCTTGTGTTAACAGTAAGGGGAAAGCGTTTAAGGGGCGTCGTTGTGCTGAAAAAATCAATTTTAATTATCGTTATATGCAGGCGGATATGCATAATCTGGTTCCCGCTATCGGCGAAGTCAATGGCCTGCGGTCTAACTATTCCTATGCCATGATTCCTGGCGAAGAGCGTCGCTTTGGTGCTTGTGACATGGAAATCGCCAACCGCAAAGCTGAGCCCCCGGCCGCTGTGCGTGGCAATATCGCCAGAATATATTTTTACATGGACGAAGCCTACCCGGGGCGTGGGATTGTCAGCGGCAAGAACCGTAAATTGTTTGATGTCTGGTCACGCCAGGATCCGGTAGATAGCTGGGAATGTGAACGAGAACGGAGAATTCAGCAGATTCAAGGAAATGGGAATCGTTTCGTCAGCAGTCAGTGTCGAGAGCTGTAGGTAGTGTCCATCCGGAAACTCTAAATCGTAACTACCAGGTTTTCAGATTGGAAACGAGCAATTTTTCGTTGTGGCAAGGAAATCAAGGACTTGAGCGGAGGCGTAGTACTTTACGCCGCACAAACAAGTCCGCAGGTTGACGCTGCCACAGTGGAAAAGGGCCGTTTCCGGATGAAAACTAGGTAGCGAGCGACCAGGCTGGCACAGCTTAAATCGCTGTGCCGCATGGTCTCTTGTTGTCGTCAAAAATAACTATTTGTTACTTGGGCGAAGACTGCCACCCTGAAACAGGGGAAATGTTTTTCCTTTAAATTGCGGATTTTTGTCTGGATTGTAATAAATGGTGTGGCCGTTTCCTATCAGGTGCTTGCAGAGTTTTGGGAGCGTGTCTGGCGGTAGGGTCAGGGTCTCGATGTAGGAATCGGCACTGACTTCCCAACTGCTGGTTTTGTCCAGGCTGATGTCAACCTTCCCTGTGCCTTTAGGGTTTATGGTGCTATTGAGAGATGAATGGTCGGTCATCTTAATACTTAAAGCACTGAATTCGTCAACAATAATGTCTCCCGATAGACTCTGTTGTGACGCGACCATCTCTACGGTTGCTCCCCGGCTTGGCTTTGCATCGGGGAGATCAACTCCCCAATCACCTTTAAGTGCTTTTACCAGAATTCCTTCGCTACTATTGAGGGCGACGTTGTTAAGGTTGATTTTACCGCTGGTATTGGTGATGTAAAACAGTGGGCCCTGTAGTGCCGTCACTGTTCCTCCGGTCATCGAGAAGCTGGACTGACCCATCTTTGCATCGCCGGAAAAACTTTGGTAAATCATGACCGCACCTTTCTGGTGGGAAAGGATACGACATTCTTCAAAAGCCGCCGAACTGCCACCCTCGATCACAACGGCATTATCCGCGGACGCTGTGATGTTAGCGTCTGATACTCTGATTTCTCCGGTTGAGTAGACTCCTGCTGAATACTTGCCGGTTACCATATAATCACCTCCTTGAACCTTGATCTGGCCTCCCCCCTGGTCTGTCGCAATAGCCGAACTATGGTCCCCAGCAGTGAAAATGGTCATCTCCCGAATTGCCGCGTACCCTCCTTCAGCAACGAAAAGACCGTGGCTCGACTCTCCATCAGTCATGATGGTTGTTTCTGCAGCGGAGATTCGCGCATTCTGGCCAATGGCACAGAGGCCTTTTCCTTCTCTTAAGGAGGTCAGAATCCGGACATTTGAAAGATTTACAGAACTGTTTTCGGCCACAAAAACAGCTGATGTGTATTGCCCGACTTTAGGTCTGGACGATGTCGGTTTGGCCATTTCTGGTGGTTTTCCGGGAGGTGTTCCTGGGGATCCGGGCATATCTCTGCCAGGGCCGTCAGGACCGACAATGCGTTGGCCAGTGGCGAGGTCAGGTGGCGGACCAAAGCCTTTCGGCGGTGGTGTTTTTGAAGTTTCTGGACCTTTCCGCGAGACATCATTGGGCTGAGATGTTTCTTGTTTGGCTTCACCGTATTTCAAAATAATACTGTCGTTAAGCTGAGCATTGCCGGTTTCCATAACACTCAGGCCCGCTTCCCTTTGCCTGACCGACAGTATGGTTTGATTGTTGCCTTCAAAGTAGGTTCCTGTCACTTGGAATGACAGCGGTTCATAAGTCTTCACCTGATGGGGGCGTGGCGCACAGCCTGAGTTGGCTAAAAGCAGCAACCAGCTAATGATGAATAATTTAAGTCGGGTGTTGCAGGGTGTCGACAAGCACCTTCTCATGTATTGGCTCCTCGTTCAGTTTTTTAATGTTTCTGCTATTTTGTAAAAACTGATATTGGGAAGCTATTTTTGTTTTGTCGGGATATTGTGTGGTCGGTTGCGTGTGTTGTAACAGTTCGACAAGAAAAACTCTAAAAAACTACCTAAAGACAGGGAATAATTGCTGGCTGAATTATTTTTTTGGAGGGAGGGTTGTTTTGTTCGATTATTTTAGTCCCTGTTGGTTGGTACAACAGAAGCCCCGCTGCAAATAGCGGGGCTTCTGGGTGGGGTTTACGATTTTTAAACGATGATTAGCTTAACAGGCATCGTTGACCTGTAAATAAACCAGAGTCTGGTTCAGTAGCTGGTAGGCAATCTCCCCAAAGGTTATTGGCCCGACAAAATCTGCCGTCTTTTTTCCTTCAAGGTTTGAGTACAGATAGTTGAGAATACAGTTGCAAGAAAAGACCACATTTTGTCCGGATAGATGGTTTTCTTCAAGCTGCTTGGCAAAGTCTGTTGCATAATCTAACACTGGCTTGGCTACCTTGTAGCGAATACCACTGAATACTGGCGCATAGAAATTAACCTCTTCCCCAGGTGTAACGCTCTGAAAGCTAATGTTTACAAGGGCACCATAATAGTCTGCGACCAGTGGCAATTTGGTATCAATATTGTGTTTGGTCAGATAGTCAGCAAAATTTTCCCGGACACCATTGATCATGACATCGGTACAGCTAAAGCCGTCATTCTCAAAGGTTAAAGTGTCTCCATCGCCCTGTTCAAACAGGTTGATAATGCCGACATCAGCGGCTTTTCCTGGTGCCAACGTTACATGCATGACGGTGGCTTCATCTGTCAGGCTGGAGCCGTCCGCGCCGTTGTAGGTCTTTGGTTGTTGTTTGCCCAGATCCTCAAGGTGAACTCCTGCGATCCAGCCCAGAAGAGGTTGGCAGCCAAAGTTTTTATAGTTGGGGGCATTTACCGCGAATGATGTATGAGCAGAGCTTGAAGCCGGAATAATAATGAAACTGAAACCAGTACCGCCAGAGTCACTGTAAACATTGCCTAAAGTCTCCTTGCTGTATGTTTTGACTGTTGTTTTTGCCGCAATAGCCGAAATGTCGGTGATAAAGATTTTTTCTTTTGTTGAAATTCCCCCAGCCTCAGGACCGACAAAATAGGGGATAGTTCCGCCGATCCAGTTGCCGACAGGGAGTTGTTTGAGCAGGTTGTCGTCTCCGGCAACCAGGAGTGTTTTGCCGGCTTTAATCAGATCTGCTGCGGTTGCGCAGTCAACAAGAGCTTGTTGCATAATATTTATCTCCTATCCAAAAATAGTTTTCATATCTTCTTTTGCTGATGGAACCGCAATGTTTTGTGTGTACAGCGCATGAAGTTCATCGACAGCGGCAGAGATTGCCTGCGGACTGTTAGCTGACCGAATCAACCGTCCGAGCATGATCTTTGCTGCCAAAAATTTCAGTGCATAAGTTTGCTTGCCAGTAACAACGGCTGACCATTTTGGGTTTGTTTTTGCCGGGACGCTCATCGTTGAGATCTCCTCTGTCATCAGGTCTGTCTGGTTGGGGCTTTGATTGCCCAACCAAAATGCTTTAAATTTTTATATTAGCAGTAGGTAAATTTACATTTTATAATCAGAAGTGATGTAGAGATTATAGCGGGCTAATCATTTGTCTGAGAGTATATCAGTGTTTTAAATGCAAATAAAGGATGACATTGGTTTTATAATATTAAATCGTCAACATATTGAAAATAGGCCTATAATAGATATGTTTTTGTGTTTGAAAGGAGTGATTGTGATTGTTTCAGTGCCTGGGTTTCTATCATTTTATTTATTCTCGATTGATTTAAAAAAACAAGCTGAGGTGCTGATGTTGCAGTATTTCCTTTCAAATAAGTGTAAGGTAGGCAGTCCTTAGGACAGTTTTTTTTGCGGAAATTGTGAAGTGATCTGAGTTTTTGGTTTTTTGCTGAGCTAAGGATTATCGGAAAAATGTATGTAACTGAACTTTTTTCAGATAAAAATACAGTTATTTCTATGGAACTTTTTCCACCACGGACAGAGGAAACCCGTGCTTTGTTTCCTGGGGTTATTGACTATTTATCTCAGCAGAATCCTGACTTTTTTACTGTTACTTTTGGTGCTGGTGGCTCAACCAAGGAAGGGACATTCAATACGGTCAAGCAATTAATGGAGAGAACCTGTGTTCCGACGGTTGCCCATGTTGCCGGTGTCGGATTAGGGCCGGATGACCTGTGTGAAATACTCGATGCTCTTCAGGTTCTTGGGGTTGAAAATATATTTGTAGTACGTGGAGACGAATCGAAGGATGGTTCTTACTCTCTTCATCCTCAGGGGTTTCCTTACGCAAAAGATATTATAAAGTTTATACGAGATAATTACGATTTTTCAATTGGTTGTGCCGGATACCCGGAGGGGCATGTGGCTGCCCATAGTTTTGAGCGTGATATTGAATATCTGTATCAGAAGGTTGAAAGTGGTGCAGATTATATTTTGACTCAATACTTTCATGACAATGAGTTTTATTTCCGTTTTGTTGATCAGTGTCAGCGTAGTGGCATAACTGTTCCGATTATTCCGGGAATTATGCCTGTTTATTCTTTTGAATTAACACAAAAGCTGTCTGTTATGTGTGGTGCTTCTATACCGGAGGAGCTTGAACGTAAACTTTGTGGTGCTGATGCCGATGTTGCTCAGCGTTTCGGCGTATCATTCGCAGTCAGGCAGTGTGCGGAGCTGTTGCGATATGGTGTTCCCGGTCTGCATTTTTATACTATGGACCGAAGCTCTTCAATCTGCCATATCATGACTTCATTACGTGATAAGTGTTTGCTCTTTTGACATTTGAAATCCAAATAACATCCATTTAAATATCCTATTGTTCTGCTAGAATAGTTGCCATCCGGAAAGTCAAAATAGCAACTATCCAGTTTTCAGATTGGAAACGAGCAATTTTTCGTTGTGGCTAGGAAATCAAGGACTTGCGCTTAAGACGTAGTACTTTACGTCGCACAAGCAATTCCGCAGATTGACACAGCCACGGCGGAAAAGGGCCGTTTCCGGATGAAAACTAGAATAGATTTTATCTAATCCGATATTGAATATTTGGAGCTACTCAAATGGAACATCTGAAAAATCTGCTGGTTGTGCTGGGTATTCTTCTTTTGTTCGCTTCTATCTGGCCAATTCGCAGGACTATTGCCTCGATTCCGCATGGCCGAATCCGCAACTTGTGGCGTGTTCTGATCTGTCTGATCTGTTTCTTTATTTTCGGTTATTTTTATTACCTTATCTGTTGTGGTGATTTCTATCATCATGATGAGGATCTGCTTGTCCCGATCGTTTTTTTGGGCGGTGGGGTTTTTGTTTTTCTGGTTTGTCTGTTGTCTCTGCAAACGGCCAAAAACTTTCGCCGGATCTTTGTTCTTGAGCAGGAAAGTACCACGGATGCTCTAACCGGAGTTTACAACCGACGCTATTTCGACCGCCGTCTCTATGAGGAATTCAGTCGCTCCAGGCGCTATGATGAACCCTTTTCGATGATCATGATTGATGTTGATCATTTCAAACGGATTAATGATCACTGGGGACATCAGATTGGCGATCTTGTGCTCAGGCGGTTTGCAGAGCGGGTTAAAACCAGTTTACGCGAAACCGATTTGTTGTGTCGTTATGGTGGTGAAGAATTGGGTTTGTTGCTCCCTCATACTTCTCTTGATGACGCCTTGTTTCTGGCTGAAAAATTGCGGATTAAGGTGGCGGACAGTGAAATGCTGACTGAGGATGCTGCCCAGGGCATGGGAGCCATTCAGGTGACAGTTAGCCTGGGGGTTTCCAGCCTTCAGCCAGAAATCTCTTCGGCCGATCAGTTGCTTTGCATGGCTGATAAAGCTTTGTATTTTGCCAAGCAGTCTGGTCGTAACTGCGTTAAATCATGTAAAGAACTTGTCGATGAAGATGCGTGCTAAGGGCAAAATAGCTTTATAGTGTGTCTGTCCTTATGTCACAGCGATAAATTGTTCGTTTCCAATCTAAAAAAGCTGGAAATTACGATCTAGAGTTTTTAAATGGCAACTATTTGGTGGTGTTTGTCACTCGGTTTTGCGGTGAATGGGAGCTCAGCCTTATCCTCATATTTCCTGATTCCCGGGCAAGAAGGTGTCGGCGGTTGGTCCTGATGTCAAAAACTATCAGGTTGGGGATAGGGTTGCTGGTGTAAGCTCCACATTCCTGTCTATTTACTTAACCTGCCAGATCTGGCGGGTAACTACATCGCATGCGGTCAGTGTGTGACCATAGACTGCCCCCGTATCAACGTTAATACGGCCAGGTTCAAAGTTTGGAGCTCCCTGGGTTGGCTGGTGCCCAACGATATGAACTTCGCCTTCTTCTCCCGCTGGTGAATTGCGTTCCCACAAAAGAATGTAGGGATCTTGCTTTGCAGGATCAATGTTTGGAGTCAGTCCCGCGTGGGCAAAGACATAAGGTTTGGATTGCCAGTAAAGTTGGGTCTGTTGCAGAAACTCAATATGTTGGCGGGGAATGTCCGCCAGATTGGTCACATTGTAGCTGGCCATGGTATCGTGGCCGATACTGAGGAATTTCTCCAGGTCTGATGCCGGGCCGTGTTGTTTAAATAGCGGTGATATGTCGCGTAGACGCTTCCCCTGGATCGTTCCAAGTTCAACTAAGGCATCCAGCAGCATCTGATCATGATTGCCGCGCAGGAAAACGGTGCGGGGAAAGTTCGTTTTCAGTGTCAGCAGGAAGTCAATCGCTTCACGACAATGGGGCCCCCGGTCAACATAGTCACCCATGAAAACCAATTGGTCCGCAGCTGTTGGTGCTATTTGATCTATCAGCTGTTCTAGCATCGCGGCCATGCCGTGGATATCGCCTATGGCAATCAGGCGGCCACTGATCTGTTCAGCGTTACTCATATCTGTTTTCCCTTATTCGATCTTGCTATATTTATTGTGTGTAAAAAGCTTTCTTGTGAAGCCTTGAATTTATACCGGGCACTGCCGGCGTTGTCTATTTTTTCCCTTATTCTGAGAAGAAGTGATGTTTTCTTTTGGTCCTTTGCAGTATTGTTATTTGCACTTCGGATTTATAAAAAAATCACTTGGTTTAAATGAAAAGGTTAGAGTCTATGTTTTTGGATTATGTTGCTCTGCTAAAGGAAACCAGCTTTTTCGATATTCTCGATATCTTGTTCTCTTCAGCAATTATCTGGTTTTTACTGACCATCTTCCGCTCTCGCCGGACCTGGAAACTGGGAGCAGGTTTGGTAGGTTATGGATTGGTTCTGCTGTTAGCCAATCAGCTTGAATTTACCCTGACCGTTCGTGTCTTGCAGGGGTTGTCAGTAGTTGTCATCTTGATCGTTGTCGTTATCTATCAACAGGAAATCAGACGTGTCCTGGATGACTTGGGTACGGTCATGTTCCGCTGGCGCAAAAAAACTCTGAACAGGTCAAAAGGGGGGACCGAACTCCTGATTAAGCTCCTCTATGAACTATCGGAGCGAGGTTGGGGGGCGCTGATCATTCTGCCCGGTGAAATTGCCCTGGAGACGTTGATTACTGACGGCTTTTCCCTCAACGGGCAGGTCAGCAGGCCTTTGTTGCTCAGCCTGTTTGATCCGGGTTCGCCAGGTCATGATGGTGCTGTCGTTATCCGTGGCGATCGGGTCGAACGGTTTGGCAGTCGTTTGCCGCTGACCGACCGGGACGAACCTTTAAATCAGAAGGGTACGCGGCATGCGGCTGCCCTTGGATTAGCCGAAAAATGTGATGCTTTGGTTCTCGTCGTTTCTGAGGAAAGCGGGAATATTTCAGTTGCGCACGAAGGTCAATTGGCGCGCATGATTGATCGTACTGAGTTGGTGCGGTCGCTGGATGAATTCAGCGGTGGCCTGGAAGCGAAAATAAGTCATCGCACTGCCTGGCGGTCATGGTTGCGCCTGGTTTTACGTATGGTTGTTTCAGTTATGATAACGGCAATTTTCTGGGTCTTTCTGGTTCCAGGTTCTGCTGTCGTAACCAATGTATTTGAGGTTCCGATTGATGTGCAGAATATCCCCCAGGGGTTCACTTTTGATTCAGTAACGCCGTCTATGGCTGAGGTGTCTCTAACGGCAGAACGACGTGAGTTGTTTAATCTGAAAAAGGAAGATTTAGTGATCTCTCTCGATGGGACCCTGACCGGTCTTGGACGTCAGACCTATCCATTGAACAATTCACAATTGGTATTGCCCCCGGATATTGAGGTTGAGAAAATCACTCCGGCAACAGTAAGAGTCCTGGTCAATAAAGCCCAATAGCCCTAATGCGTAGCCATCAATTTGCGATGGCTACGTGGCATCGCTACCAAATGATAAGGTGGAGCGTTGCCCGCAGGATAATAGCAATCAGCGCTCCCCACATCGCTGGTCGAAAAACCGCTGAAACGCGGGGACCCGCTGAGATCAGGACCGAAATTCCGGTCAGGTCGAAGGGGTTGATCATCAGGCCGGTGATGCGGTTTAGGTCGTTGGCAGAAATTAGTCCCTGATTGAGGAAATCAATGACAACTCCAAGCATTGCAGTGCCACCGGCAATCCACTTGGTAATAATCGGTAAGGCTACAGTCGATGGCAGATCGACCAGGGCGACGATCGGAGCGCTGAACGATTCAATAAACGCTGTCGCGCCGATAGTCCGCAGAATATTGACCACGAGCAGTAGCAGAACCAGAATCGGAAGCGCACCAATAGCGATGTTAAAAGCCTCGGTTCCAGCCCGATTGACGACGTCAAGAACACCTTTAGGATTGGTCGCTGTTGGATGGTCCGGGTTGGGGACGGGTGGTTCATCACTGTTATCCAGATGTCGGCCAAACAGGTGGTAGGTTGCCGCAGCACCAATGACTGCACACAGTGCAGAGATTCCTAAGGTTGCTGGTCCGTTCAGTCCTTTTGCGCTGAGGGGAAAGACAACATTGGCTTGGGCCCCGGCAAACACCAGGGCCAGGGTGGCGGCAAGATGGCGCCGGTTTATCCCGCATTTATCCATCATCGCCAGCGTCGCAACCGGAGCGGCAAAGCTGACAAACAACACCTGAAATAAGGCAAAGACGCCAAGCCCTGGAATGCCGAGTGGTCGCAGGATAGGGGTTAGCAGGCTGACAATGCGGTCGAGAATGCCTCTGGCTTCAAGCAGGCGCATGAAACTGAGCATGACAATCATGACTGGTAGCAGGACAAACAGAGCCAACTCAACAGCAGTGCGGCCCGATTGTAAAATCAAATTAGCAAATTCATTCATAGGATAACAATCTCATCAGACAGAAGGTAAAATCTCAACTTACGTGAGCGTAAACAGTCGGTCAATACCTGTGTCAGTTAACCGGATATTATTGCGGGATGTCTGGTTGCCAGCAGGTTTTTTATGGTTGTGTGCAGCTTCTGATAATCGTTTCTAGGTCGCTTTTAGCGATTATAACCGGATTGTATTTATTTCCTGATGATTCGGATGTTTTTACTATAATTTGATTAGTTAAGTGATTTTTCTTAAATTTATTTAGAGATGTTTCACGCTGCAGCCATTCAAGGTGATCGATTAAAGCCAACGCACCTTCTCTAAGGTTTTTATGTTCTCTTTTGGAAAGTATGTTAGCAGCACGGCACATCTTGTTGAGCGCTGGATTGTCTTCAGACATCAGTTCAAGAGTCTTCTGCATAACCGGGGCCAGAAGGGTTCCGCAGATTTCCCCATGAGGCAAAGGGACGTAACCGCCAAGGGTTCCTGCCAGCGCATGAACCGTTCCCAGCCCCGCGTTAGCAAGGGTCAGGCCTGAGAGGTAGGCTGCATAGGCCATATCGGCACGGTAGGCAACATTTCGAGCCTGGTTATGGCAGACCGCAGGGAAAGAACGGGAAAGGTGTTCAAGTCCACTTATTGCCAAGGCATCAGTCAGTGGGGTGGCAGCTGTTGACAGGTAGGATTCCAGTAGTTGTGATAATGTGTCCATGCCAGCTGCGGCAGTAACATGGGGTGGGCAGGCAAGCATCAGTTCTGGATCAATCAAGGCAATGTCAGGAATGTAGCTGTTGTGACGCAGGGAGGCTTTAAAGCCGTCTGGGCCGATTTCTGACAAAACCGCATTTTTGGTTGCTTCGCTTCCTGTGCCGGATGTTGTTGGTATGGCAATGAATGGAACCTCTTTATCTTTTGGTGACTTATCTCCAACCTTTTCAAGATAATTCTTAACTGATCCTGGCATGGTCAGCATGGCTGATACTGCTTTTCCGGCATCAATAACACTCCCTCCACCAATGCTGACGACACAGGCTGGAAGGGTATTTTTATACTGATCAATGATGGTATCGATATCATCAGGAGAAGGCTCACCGTTGATTTTTGCATCACTCCACGTGATATCATGCTCATCAAATAGTGTACAGATTCTTTGCCACTGTCCTGATTGTTCGAGTGAGTGGCCACCTCTCAGGATCAGGATAGATTGCCCGAATTGAAAAATATGTTGAGGCAGGTGGGTGATGTGTCCTGCACCAAAGTCAAGGAGCGCAGGACTGAAAAACTGAAATGATTGCATGGGAGTCTCCTTTTGTCTTTTGTAGATGATGCAGAGGAGAGTGTCAAATTTTCACGAAGAATCTTCTTTTTAGGGTATTGGCAAGTTAAACGCTCATTATCAATAATTCGGTTCTGGCCATTTGGCGTGGTTTTGGCCAACCGGCCGGCCAGTCATTTCCTGGTTGCTTCTGGAAAGACGGCGTCGCCCGAATACGGACATATAAAAGAGGGCTTTTTGTGCTTACTATTTTTAGCTTGATTGTGAAAAATAGTACGTCGTCTGCAGGGACGAGACCCTGCGGTGTTGATTTCGCCTGTTTCAATAAAATCAAAACATTTAAAGTCAAGGTCGCGAGTACGCGCACTCGCACTGCGCCATCCTTTTCTCCAGGGCAAGAAAAGGATGCAAAAGTGCCCGGAAAGGTCAAAATCGCTGACGAAGTCTGGTCAGACTGCGAGTTTCCGGAGTTGGTTGGAATTGACAGGCAGCCCTTGATGCCTTGCATCAAATGGGCAAAGGCAATGCAGGATCGATCAGTACTGTAAATTTTGACCTTATCGCAAGTTAATCCTTCAACTATCAATAATCCGGTTCTGGCCATTTGGCGTGGTTTTGGCCAACCGGCCGGCCATTTATTTGCTGAGTGTAGCTAGGAAGAGAACGACGCCCGAGGACGGACATATAAAAAGGGCTTTTTGTGCTTACTATTTTTAGCTTGATTGTGAAAAATAGTACGTCGTCTGCAGGGACGAGACCCTGCGGTTCTGATTTTGACTGTTTCAATTCAATCAAAACCAGCGGTTCTATGCCGGGCAAAGAACCGCTGGAATTTAGATTACCGTTAGACAATCCCCGCATTGCTGATCTGCAACTTCTGACCCAGCGCGGTCGCATAATTCTTAAACGCACTGTTACGCTTAACCAGCAGTGAGCGCAGGAAGCCAATACCGCTACCGACAATAAACAGCGGCAACATGATGATTGGTGCAAAATAGAGGGTCAATAGCAGAGCTTCCTGAATATCTCTGTGCTGTACTCCACTCAAATTGTAGAAAAATGCCAACATGGCGACACAGAACACACACCATACAGTGACCCAAGGGTAGAGCTGGGCACGCATGGACCTGGCGTTAGTAACCGCCTGATGGGTGTTATGGTTGAGGGAACTGAAATATGATCCCTGATTGTTTTTACCATGAGTCAGCATGAACAGAGTGAGTTCCTGTCCATCGTTGCCGATTGCATCCATATCATGCAGTTCGATATTGTCCTGCTCACCTTGAAGTTGCAGGTGTTGCTGACGATTCATATGGAAGGGGTAATGATCCAATTCGGGGACGCGAATATTACGACCGTGTTGCTGGGCAATGTAAATCATATCTTCGCTGAATTCGATATGATCAATAATTCCTGAATTGTCAAAAATCTCGTATTTCAATCCTAAGGCTTTGCCTTCTGCAATTTTCTTTTTCATGGTTTTACTCGTTTCATAATTTTGTGATGTTGAACAATGTCTGCAGTAACAGATGGCAGGGGATAAGACTTAAGGCTGTCTCTGTTGAACTCAGCTTCAATAGTGGGATTGTATGTCCGCTTCGATTTTATTTGCAATAGCAATTTAAAGAAAAAAATGTTTAAAACCAATTAGATAGGTGCTGTTTTGAAAGTGGAAACAGTTGTTTGAAATATGACTATCCGTATATGGATATGAGCGGTAGGTTCTGTCAGCGAGCATTTGTCCGGCTTCATTTTTCAAATTATGTTTTTATCTTGTATCCGGTTGAACTATCACTTGGTATTTACGCGACTAATCAGGGTTGTTGAAAAAATCGTAATTAATAATCAGTTATATTTTTTTTAAACTCATATTTGTTCTTAAATGTGGAGAAAATAGACGTTATTTGGTTGTTTTTAAATGCTGCACGACTCAGGCCGTTATTGAAATGAGCTATGCCTGTCGCAGTGCTATGTCTTCCTGATGTGGTCTCACCTCTTATGAGTATGGTAGGGACTTCTCTGGCTGAGGGGTTTAAGCTGGTTCTCAGTATCCGCCAGAGGGTTGAAGCTTTACCCGCAAACGGCTTAATTCATTAAGAGTAGATTGTTCTAAATGACTTTATTACGGCCGGAACAGGCCTTTCTATACTGCATAAACTGTTATCTGAGTTGAATGACCATGTTGAGTATTTTGTTGCAAAATACCTGTTTTAAAGCCATTATTGAGCTCTGGTGGGGAGGGGGCAATGCCAGAATTTAATTCCTGATTATATTTTCATACCTGTTTTCTCTCCATAGTTTCATCCCATACATCCTGCTGTTTTACGGATCATAATTGTTTTGCCCGCAGTTTATCTGCTAAATGAAAAGTGAGGTATGTCTATGCGTTTGATGGTGAGTTTTACTCTTCTATGCTGGGCTGTTTGTCTGTTCTCTTGTAGTGGAGGTTCTGGCTCCAGTTCCAGTAGTGATCATGCCCCGGTTATTACCCTCAATGGTAACGCCATCCTTGAACTGTCTGTCGGGTCAAGTTACAACGATGCTGGAGCTTTTGCCAATGATCGTGAGGATGGTGACCTGACAGCTTTGATCAGAACAACATCCACGGTTAATACTGCAATCTCCGGAAATTATTCTGTCATTTATTCTGTAACCGACAGCGATGGCAACACCACCACCGCAGAGCGTATCATTTTTGTGTTGACCAGTGAGGTTGCCAATTACGATGTTGAATGGCTCAACCAATTCAGCTTGCCGGTGCAGGATAATGATGGCTGGTCGATTCTCACGCCTTCCAGTGATTCCCAGATTATGTATGTTTCGAGTACTGATGGTAACGATGATAGTGGCGTTATCTATGCGGTAACTGCTGATGAAATAGGATCCGACATTTTTACGCCTACTGGCACTGTTATGGCGTTTGAAACGATTTCTGCTGCCGTTGAGCATATGCGTGAAGGATATCCCGATTATGTCCTTTTAAAGCGTGGAAACAGCTGGTCTCTTGATGCCGATATCAGTCTGCTGCGAAAAGGGCGTTCTGCCGATGAACGGCAAGTCTTTGGTGCCTATGGTGACCTCAGTCTGGAGCGCCCTCTGGTTGAAAATGCCGGTCTCTTTATGAACAGGAGTGGCAATATCGCGGTTGTCGGCATTCATTTTCGTGATAATGAACGTAACCCCGAATCTAGTGAATTTTTAGGGTTTAACGATGTTACGGGTGGCAGTGGTATTGGCGCGACAGTTTATTCGGATACCGGTGGCATCTTGGTCGAGGACTGCTGGTTTGAATGGTTCAGCGGAAATGTTGTCCAGAGCTGGGCCTTTGATGATGACGGCAACATGCTTGATATTCCTGATATCATCGTCCGGCGCAATATTTTTAATAATAACTACTCGACCACCTCTCATTCACAAGGGCTTTATTCCAACCTCATCTCTATTCTTCTGGAAGAGAATATCTTTGATCACAATGGTTGGTATAAACAGGGGCAGTCCAATGCTCAGGCAGAGGGGATGGCGACCATGTTCAACCATAATACTTATTTTTCAGCGACCAGAAACACCATCATGCGCAACAATATTTTTCTGCGTTCCTCCAGTATCCAGAATAAATTTACATCGAATACCAGTGAAGGGACCAACAAAATTGCTGCTTATAATATCCTCGTAGATAATAATTTTTATGCAGAAGGGGAGATCGGCATCAGCCTGGGAGGGAACTCGGACCAGGATAATGGTCCACGTTGGGAGAATATTATTGTCGTTAATAATGTCTTGACGGCTATTGGACGCACTTTTCCAACCAATCGAACCCTGGGGTGGGGGATTGATGTCAATGACTGGCACAACGGTCTGGTCCATGGCAACCTGTTGGCCAACTGGGGAGAGATGGATGTTTATACCAACACCTATGGCTTCAGCATTACAGGACATACAACGGATACCCTGTTCAGCGATAATATTGTTTATAACATCGTCAGTGGGAGTGGGCTGATGACTTTCTCAGATGGAGATGTCAGTGGGGCCATGGATCGCATTACGGTACGCAATAATGAGATGGTTGCTCTGGCTGATACCCGCGGGCGTTTGGTCGATTACAGCATCATTCCGGAAACTCAGGATTTCGGGGATAACTATTACTATTTTGACAAAAGTGATGACCAATGGTTCGCCGTTTCCGGAACCCGCACAACTTTTGCCGATTTTACTGAGGTAAGTGAAGATACCTCATCGGTTACTGAACTGCGTGAATATGTTGATCCTGAACGGAGTATTGGAACCTTTCTGAGTGATATGGGGTATGTGAGTGCAATTCCGGATACTGATCATGAAGTTTTAGAGTTTATTGAGCTGCTGAAGCAGCAACGTAAAGGGCACTGGGATGAGGTGTTAACGGCGCAGGGGATTAATGGTTATTTTCGGGATGGGTTTTGTATTGTTGGCAATGTGGATTGTCGTTGATTGGATTGCCTGTTTCAATTCAATTCAAAACCTTTGAAGTCAAGGTCGCGAGTACGCGCACTCGCACTGCGCCATCCTTTTCTCCAGGCCAAGAAAAGGATGCAAAAGTGGCCGGAAAGGTCAAGTAAACTGACGAAGTCTGGTCAGACTACGGTTTTCTGGAACAAGTCGGAATTAACCGGCAGCCCTTGATGCGTTGCATCAAATGGGCAAAGGCAATGCGGGATCGATCAGTACTGTAGATTTTGATCTTTTCGCAAGTTAATCCTTGAACTATCAATAATCCGGGTCTGGCCATTTGGCGTGGTTTTGGCCAACCGGCCGGCCAGTCATTTTCTGGGTGCAGCCAGGAAGAGAACGACGCCCGAGGACGGACATATAAAAGAGGGCTTTTTGTGCATACTATTTTTAGCTTGATTGTGAAAAATAGTATGTCGTCTGCAGGGACGAGACCCTGCGAAGTTGTGTTTGACTGTTTCAATAAAATCAAAACCTTTAAAGTCAAAGTCGCGAGTACGCGCACTCGCACTGCGCCATCCTTTTCTCCAGGCCAAGAAAAGGATGCAAAAGTGGCCGGAAAGGTCAAGTAAACTGACGAAGTCTGGTCAGACTACGGTTTTCTGGAACAAGTCGGAATTAACCGGCAGCCCTTGATGCGTTGCATCAAATGGGCAAAGGCAATGCGGGATCGATCAGTACTGTACATTTTGACCTTATCGCAAGTTAACTATCTTCCTATCAATAATTCGGTTCTGGTCATTTGGCGTGGTTTTGGCCAACCGGCCGGCCATTCATTTTCTGGATGTAGCCAGGAAGAGAATGGGGCCCGAACACGGACACATTAAAGAGGGCTTTTTGTGCATACTATCTTTAGTTTGATTGTGAAAAATAGTATGTCGTCTGCAGGGACGAGACCCTGCGGTTCTGGTTGTGACTGTTTAAATAAAATCAAAATCAAAAGTCAAGGTCGCGAGTACGCGCACTCGCACTGCGCTATCCTTTTCTCCAGGCCAAGAAAAGGATGCAAAAGTGGCCGGAAAGGTCAAGTAAACTGACGAAGTCTGGTCAGACTACGGTTTTCTGGAGCCAGTCGGAATTAACTGGCAGCCCTTGATGCCTTGCATCAAATGGGCAAAGGCAATGTGGAACCTATCAGTACTGTAGATTTTGATCTTATTGCAACTCATAAGCCCCCAAATCAGGATTCCCCTCACGAGCTTGTCCAAGCAGGTCATAGCTTGAAGAGTGAAACCCCTCGTAAACCGTTCCCTGATCAATAATGCCTGCTCTGGTTAGGGCGTTGTCCTGTAACCTGAAATCTATGGTGTCGGGAGCTGTAAACAGCTCATAGACCTGGTCAAAATTGCTTTTGCCAATGATATAGTTATTTGCCGTAGTCAGATTCGTCCCTGAACCGCTGATAGAGCTGGCGACAATGTTATTGGCAATAATGTTATTGTTACTCGTACGGCCATCTTTATGGTCATGAATCATAATCCATGGGACTGGAGCATCATTGGTGTTGAGGTCGATGACCGTATTGTTAAGGATGGCACTGTTGCGTGCTCCGTACAGGGATATGCCATGGTAGGTACTTGAGATGATGAGGTTATTTTCGATGGTCCAGTTCTCGAAGAAGCCGTCAAAACAACCTATCCCCTGTGGACTTCCGGCTAATGGATGGCCAGGGTTGGTGGTTCCAACAATCATATTGTTGCGGATAATGACATTTTTGATCGTCCCGATACCGACTGTTCCGTCAACATAGGTATAGCTTTGAATCCCATCATCGTGGTTATCATCGACCTTGTAGCAATCAAGAATCTCATTGTCGGCAAAATAGATGTTGTTACTGATGATTCGGGCTCCGTCAACGCGATAACCCTGAATCGTATTGTTGGTAATATAGCTATCGCTACAGTCATCAGTTAAGGCTATCCCCGTAGCGACGTTAAGGATGGTAGAGTCGACCATTTCACTGCGTTGCACTCCCCGGAATGCGACACCAGAATCGGCGCGTTCAACCCAGGTTGTAGCATCCCAGTCTGAACTGTCAGCTGCAGACATGACGGTCATGTTCTTAAATTTTACATCAGAACCGTCACCCCAGAAGCTGTTCGAAGCGCAATAAATGGCTGCGCCATCAATGGCATCACTGTCATAGTAATTTTCCGCTTCCAGACCAAGGGTATTAAAGCTCTCTTTGTTGACGGTAATATTCTCAAAATAGACCTTTCGAAAAGCCCCGGTCAGATTGATTTGAGACAAAACCGCCTCGGCTCCGCTTTCTCCCTTAATGGATAGCCAGTCGGTAAATATGAAGGTTCTGATATCCAAATGGCCATGATAGCCGCTTTTTAAAATCAAACAATCGCCACCTTTAATCGGGGCCCCTTGGTTAATAATTTTAAGTTCTGATTCGGTGTTGTAGCTCTCCGAATATGCGTAATGTTCAATGAGTCCATCCTCGATGACTTGTTGTAGGGTCAACCAGGGATGAGCTGCACTCCCATCGCCATCTGAGCTGCCATTTTGTGGATCAATATAGTAGGTTGTTCCGCTGACCTGGGGTTCTTCAAAGGTATAAGTTGAGACGGAAAAGTTATCTTCTTCTGCTGACGTCGAACTGCTGCTGCCTCCTGAAGAGCATGCTGTACAGAAAAAGAGTAAGAGGATTGTGGCAATAATATATTGGATGGATTTACGCGAGCACGGTCTGATAATAGACATAAGCATCTCTTTTCATTTAGATGGAACGCAGCAAAAGAGAGGAATGAATAGACCGGCTATTTAGAAAAGACCAATGGACTGGTATATTCTCCCCCTCAAAGAATATGTATATCTTTTGTAACTGGCTGAAATATATATGTCAATAGCAAGTTAGTTTTCATCCAGAAACGGCCCTTTTCCGCCGTAGCTGTGTCAAGCTGCGCCTTCGCTTGTGTTGCGTAAAGGACTACGTCTTAAGCGCATATACGTTTGCCATTGGTGATTACTGTTATGCTAGTCGTTGTCGAAGATGTAAGAAAAAATAATTAACATGATGATCACTGTGATGATTGACTCATGAAATCAAAGTGATAAATATTAAATAGTTTTTTATATTAATTTATTTTCTGGAAATAGGCATTTTTACAATGGAAAAAGCTCCTGATAAAGCTACTCATACTGGTGGCTCTGCGTCTCTTGGGGAGGTGCATAGTTCGGTCTCAACTCAGCATCCTAACATCATTAAACGCATCTTTGCCTTTGCCGGTCCCGCTTACCTGGTGAGTGTCGGTTACATGGATCCCGGTAACTGGGCTACCGACCTTGAAGGGGGATCACGTTTTGGCTATGCCCTGATCTGGGTCATTTTAATGTCTAACCTGATGGCGGTATTGCTGCAGACATTGTCAGCGCGGCTCGGGATCGTTACGGGGAAGGATCTGGCTCAGGCCTGTCGGTCTGAGTATTCGAAAGCCTCTTCCTTTGTGTTGTGGATCTTTTGCGAAATTGCCATAGCGGCCTGTGATCTGGCAGAGGTTTTGGGAACCATTCTGGGGTTAAACCTGTTGTTTGGACTTCCCTTGTTGTGGGGAGCTTTTGTGACTCTGTTCGACACCTTCCTGCTGCTGGCGATTCAAAAACTCGGCATGCGCAAAATGGAAGCTTTTGTCGTTTCCCTCATATCGGTGATTGCCGGTGGCTTTATTGTTAATCTGTTTCTGGCCAAGCCTGACTGGGGTGCCGCGGCCGCAGGCCTGGTGCCGGTTGTACCGGAAGGCTCGGTATACATTATCCTTGGTATTATTGGGGCAACAGTTATGCCCCATAACCTCTATCTGCACTCTTCTCTGGTTCAAACCCGGCGTGTTTCGCGTACGGTGGACTCTAAAGCTCAGGCCTGTCGCTACAACCTGCTCGATTCTGCGGTGGCGTTGAATGCCGCTTTTTTTGTTAATGCGGCCATTTTAATTCTGGCCGCAGCCGTATTCCATCGTCACGGCATTGTCGTAACGGAAATCCAGCAAGCCGACCGTATGCTGGAGGAATTGCTTGGATCCCATGTTGCCACTATTGCTTTTGGCCTGGCTTTGTTAGCTGCTGGCCAGAGTTCAACCCTGACCGGAACCCTGGCGGGGCAGATTGTGATGGAAGGATTTGTTAAAGTTCGTCTGCGCCCGGCCCTGAGACGTCTGGTAACCAGGTCCATGGCCTTGATCCCCGCAGTTATTGTTATTGCCATCAGTGGTGATCAGGGAACTTATAAACTGTTGATCTTCAGTCAGGTTATCCTTAGTTTGCAGTTGCCCTTTGCCATTGTTCCTCTTGTGCACTTTACCAGCGATAAAATGAAAATGGGGGCCTTTGCCAGTCGCTTGTGGGTTAAGATCCTGGCCTGGATCACTTCTTTTCTTATCATCGCTCTTAATGCCAAGCTGGTTTATGACCAGATTATTGAGTGGACTACAGGTAGCACACCTTTTGTTGTGAATGTGCTGATTATCGGGGCTACCGGGGTTATTTCTTTATTTTTGATTTATCTGATAGTGCTACCACTTATTCGTGGTGAGAAAGACTGGACCCAGGAGGCACCCTCCGACTCTGCAAAGGTTATCAGCGCTATTGATGCGCATAATTTTAAACACATTGCCGCTGCACTGGGGCGCGATCCTGGCGATTCTGCGATTATCGGTCGCGCGTTGTCGCTGGCTAAAGCAGAACAGGCTTTGCTGACTCTGGTGCATGTCGTCGATACTGCTCCGGCGCATTTTTATCAGGCTGATGTTTACGATGAACACACTCGTGAGGATGAGCAATATCTCCTTGAGATCGCCGAGGAAATCAGAGGGGCAGGGGTGGCGGTTGAAATAGCTCTACCTCATGGTGATCCGGCTAAAGAGCTGATCTCTTTTGCCGAAAGCCACGGGGTCGATCTGCTGGTCATGGGGTCCCATGGCCATCGCCTGGTCGGGGATTTGCTACTGGGGCAAACGGTTGCTCCCGTGCGACATGGTGTGGATATTCCGGTCTTGGTGGTGAGGTAGTTGAAGGGTTGTTTTCAACTGTCTGGCCGTTTTACAGGCCAGACAGTTGCATGGGATTATCTGAATCACCAGGTTATTGAAAGCCCCGTTTGGGCAACTGTTGAATCGGTTTCAAAGGCGCTGCTTACTCCGCCACTGATAAGTACGCGTTCAGACAGGTAGCAGAACAGTCCTGCAGCAACCGCATTGCGGCCACTATAATGGCCCAGTCCGAAGGATGCCTGAACTTTCCCGCCGCTGCGCAGGTTAGGTACCAGGGCAGAAAGGGCTGCAGTCACAGCTCCGACCCGATCGACCCGGTCATCAAGAGCGGCAATCCGGCTATGCTGGTTTGAGACCAGATTGCTTAACTGCTGCAGTTGAGCGAAGTTTATCGCATCGCTATCCCGGGTTGCTGAGGCAACATTGGTTATCCGGCGTTGCTCGGTTTCTGAACCAACGGATACGCTGTTGGCCTCTGTGGCCTGTGCATTTTGTCCCACCGCAACGGCTGCTGTAGCGCCCCTTGCAACCGAGCTGTTCTGGCCAATGGCGCTGGATCCTGATGCCTCAGTGGCAACCTCTGCATCGGCCCCTGCAGCAACACTGTTGGTTGAATCAACCACAGTGTTTGCACCTACTGCGACACTGCCGTCGGCGGAAACGGTTGCTTGATAGCCGATAGCTGTATCAAGGGTTCTGGCTGCGGCCCCGACACCAAAAGCCGTGCTGCCGCTCCCTTCTGCGGTTGCACTGCCGGTTTCCCCTGACCCGGTTGCAGCAAGGTTGCCAACGGCCTGTTGTAAATTGATTATTGCACTGCTGTTGCTGGCAATGTCACTACTCAGATTGCCAAGGTTCATCTGTTGAGTGTTCAAGGCTGCAGTGTTGGCTGCTACGGTTGATGCTGCAGTTTCTTTGTCGGTATCAACATTGGTCAATTCTGTATTTAGGTCGCCAAGGCGCGTTTGCTGGGCACTGAGCTCGGTTTCCAGGGGGGAAATCGTTGTCTCCGTAGTGACAATACGGGCTTGCAGGGATGTTATTGCACTGGTCTGGGCTGGCAGAGTCCCTTCAATCGTATCAAGCGCTGTGGCCAGACTGCTCGTTCCTGCAACTTCATCATCGCCAAGAGCTTCAATTGCAGTCAGACTGTCCTGGGCGTTATTTAGCTGGGACATATTGATGACGTCGCTGTTTTCGACTCCTGCGCTGACATTGCTGACGATACGCGTGGCATCGCTGGTGCCGACCATGACCGCAGTCTCGGTTATGTGAAAACTATTGGTACCGGGATCGACAACAAAGTCCTGAGCTCCTGCTGCGACCGTCGTTGTTTCATAGTCGACTGTCTCAGGACAGGTAACAACAACGAATGGGGTACTCGTCGTATCATAGCAGGTAATGTTTCCTGATCCATCTTTATACACTCGCCCACCTTCGTATAAAGTCAAAGAATTATTCGCTGCAGAATCGGTCAAACTGGTTAATGAAACAGTCTCAATTACATGAGATACCTCTTCATCGCTTATGGAGAAAAAACTACTTCCGCTATTAACACTGTCATTGGCGGTCAGCCACCAGTCAGCAGCATCGGTGTCGGTATCGTCAAACAGGATCCTCAGGTTATTCTCTTTCAGTTTCAGGGTCGTATCGTCGAGGTTTTCTCCATTGCTGCAATCGAACCCGATACAGCTGTTACCTGTGACGATCAGGTTCTCGGTAATGAACTGGTCTGCATAAACTGGAGAGCCTAAGCACAGCAGCGCAAGGCAAATAAGCCAGGGGAGTGATTTTATGAATTTCATAACTCAGCTCCTTACCAGCCAAAAGTGATACCGGCGCGAGCAGCCGTGCTGTTGGAATCGAAAGCGGTACTGACTGCCGTATTGAGCAGAATCTTATCACTGGGGTTGTGAAACACCCCGGCGGCAAACGCTGTGGCCCCGCTGTAGTGGCCCAGTCCCAGGGAAATTTGCGTATTACTTTCATCTTTCGGGTTTGGAACCAGTGCCGAAAGGGCTGAAGCAAAAGCACCAACTTTGTCGAGACGATCATCGACGCCAGAAATTTTGTCATTGAGGTTAGATACCTGGGTCGTTACTGAGGCCTCTACCTCCTGAAGCTGGCGCAGGGTGACTGCATCGCTGGCATTCACTGCATCGGCGACGTTGGTAATACGACGCTCATTACCAACGGAACCGACGGAAACGGTATTTGCTTCATCGGCTATGGAATTCTGGCCAAGGGCCACACTTCCGGTAGCTCCGGCGCTGACCTGAGCATTTTGGCCAATGGCTACCGAACCCACAGCATCTGTAGCAATACTGCTGTCCGCGCCAATGGCGACGCTGTTTTCCGAATCGACACTGGTGTTGGCTCCGACAGCAACACTGCCATCAGCGGTAATAAGGGCATTGTAGCCGATGGCCGTATCATAACTGTAAGCTGTCGCACCACTGCCGACGGCAGTACTGCCAGTGCCGTTGGCTGAGGTTATGCTGCCGTCATCTCCGGTTGAACTGATACTGCTGGTTGTTGTCTGCAGTGTTGTAATGGCGGTGGTATTGCTGTCCGCTTGTGCCTGGAGGGTGTTGATTGCGGTATTATTGTTGGTAATTGCTACCTCATTACTGGTTGCTGTTGCTGAAAGATCAGCGACTTGTTCCCCTAAATCACCCAGGTTGCTTTCCAGTTGGCTGATTTCAGTATCATCTTCGCTAAGTCCCTGTTCAACAGCAGTTATGCGGGTGTCCAGGGCATCTATATCGTTATTTGCTTCTTCAATGTTAGTTGCGTTGGTTGCAACATTTTCCTCCAGTGTTGCGGTCCTGTCTTGAAGCTCGCTGACAATCACCGCCTGGTTGGTTCCCGCATCAAGGAGAGCATCTAGTTCATCCTGAAGCGGTTGCAGTTGGCCTACGGTTGCAGCATCGGTATCTGCGACACCATCAGCAACGTTACTGAGGAGTCTGGTGGCATCAGCGGTTCCAATTTCCACGCGGTCCTCCATAATGTGGAAAACGTTGGTTCCTGAATCGACCTGAAAATCAAGACCATTGGGATCGTTCCCATCACTGATACCAAAGTAGTCTGTTCCGCCTTCTTCACTGTCATTTGCGATCAGGCTCCAGTCTTGTGTTGGAAAAGATCCAGAACTGCTGGTGTCCTGAAAGGTCAGGCGTACGTCTTCATTGCTTAAAATCAGAGTGTTGAAATCAAAATTTTGAGGTGAGGCCGAGTCTGTGCTGCAGCCGGAACCGATACATTCACTGCTACTGACGATCAAATCATCAATAATCAGCTGATCGGCAAAGACGTCGGGAGCGTTGCTCATGCACAATATCAAAGTGAATATCAGGAGTGGCTTTGGCAGTTGTTTGTAGTTGAGAAACATCATAGATCCTTTTGTTGTAATTGAGGTTAGCGTAGGTAAATGTTATTAATTATTAACATTTGGTTTTATTAATTACAATCATTATAAATCTATGTAACAGGGAGTAACCTTATAAACCCCTTGCTTTCACCATTGAAAATGAATTGCTCTTAAACAAATTCAAGGGATGGACATGGTTGAAGATCAAGACAAAAGGAGGGCGATGCTGCTGGGGCTGAATATGGGTAGACAATAAAAACTCCGGACAGGATATTCTGTCCGGAATTTTTTGTAATTAGTTGTCTTGCGGAAAGTCAAAATAGCAACTAGCCGGTTTTGCGATTTGGAAAGATGCAATTTTTTGCCAGATCAAGGAAATCAAGCATTTGCGCGGAGGAGTAGTACTTTTCGCCGCACAAGCGAATGCGCAGATTGACGCCGAGCTGGTGAAAAAGGGCATTTTCCTGACAGAAACTAATTAAGCCAGGGTCGGGTTCTGCGCCAATAGCTGGCGATACGCTTTAAAATCCCGATTCTGGCGTACTGCCGTGGTTCTTATCAAGCCAACCCACCAGCCGATCACATACAGGGGGAGAAATATGGCCGGTAAAAAGAATGCCGTTGCAATCAGCGCAGTCGTCAGGCTTCTGTCCATATGGGTCAATTGAAAGACAAAAGCAGCAATCATACCCAGGGCCAGAACACTCCAGAAACTGATCCAGGGAAATAGCTGATCCCTTATGCTGGCAGGATTATCAGTTGCCTTGCTGGTGCTGTGATTGACACTGCCGAAATAGGTACCGCTTTTGTTTGGATTCTGAGTCAACAAAAACAGGGTTAACTGGTCACCATTGTGATCAGCTACCGAAAGACCATCGACATTGATAGCATTACTGTCCCCCTGAAGGCGGATCTGTTGATGGAATCTTGGCGCGGGAACACCTCCGACGAAGGTTGGCAGATGAACCATGTACTCCGGCGGAGTCTGGCTGATCAGCATATCCTTACTGAACTCGATCTGTTCAACGATCCCGGTGTTGTCATAAATTTCGTACTTAAGTCCGAGTGTTCTGCCTTCTGCGATTTTCTTGGTCATTGCTTTAAACCTTATTGCTATTTAATAGTTAAGAAAAGTCCTTCATTAATCAGGAGGATCTTTTAGCTGTTACCATTTTGGTCTTGATTTGAAGGGGAAACAATAGAGGGCAGGGACAATGAAAAAGCAGAGTGATTCCGGGGCAATTTCTGGTGACGGGTTAAGCGGAAGGGCTATTACGTATCAGATTGTCTTACGGGGACTCGTGTATATTGCTGTGGCCAAACTAACTTTCTCCTTCAAGAGCAGGTATTTAACTGTTATGGGGGAGGGCTTGTCAATAGGAAAAATTGTTGGTTAAGTGGTTTATTGAAGAGGGACTTCCATAACTTAGAATCAGAATTAGCTCAATATGGAAAAAAAACGTCTCTATGCTGAAAAATACAATAAATGAGGGTAGAATATGCCAGACAACGATGTACACGACTATGAGTTGTTGACAGATTGAAGACAAATAAAAGAGGGGGGGCTTTTATGGATGTTTTGTCTAAAGGGTTTTTATGCTTTTTTCTTATTGTTGTTTGTTCTTCTGTTAATCAGCCTTTGGCTCCTGGCTCTGCGCATGGTCAGATGTATCGTTCTGTCGATGCGAACGGTAGGATCGTCTATTCGGATCGACCTCATCTCTCCGGTGCCACATCTTATGAACCAAAACAGATCGGTTATATTTCGGCCAGTGGTGTTCCTGAGCCGATAATAACCTCAGATCATACAACGCCCGCTGAAACAACCTCATCGACAGTGCCAACGCAGGCGGATAAACCACTTCCCGAATTCAGATTTTCTAATACAAGTGCCGGTCAAAAACAGGGGTATGTGTTGATGACCGGACGCATCTCCGGTGGCTATGCTTGCGAGCGACTACAGGTGACAGCCAGAGCCGTTAGTGATACCGGGCGCTCTAAGTTTGGTCGGGATATTGTCAGTTATAATGGCTTTGGATCGACTCTTTACGAGATCAAAAAAAGTTCCTCCTGGAAAGGGAAGGGCAGGCGGCCGCAGTGGGAGCCTGCAAATATCAAGGCGGTGTGTCTTGATTAAGGTAATGGATACTGTTTTTGCTACTTAATCCTTGTAATATAAATAATCCGGTTCTGGCCATTTGGCGTGGTTTTGGCTAACCGGCCGGGCAGTCAATTGCTGGGTGTTTCTGGGAAGAGAACGACGCCCAAGGACGGACATATAAAAGAGGGTCTTTTTTGCTGACTTTTTGTGACTTGATTGAGACAAAAAGCCAGTCGCCTGCAGGGGCGAGACCCTGCGGTTCTGGTTGTGACTGTTTAAATAAAATCAAAAGTCAAGGTCGCGAGTACGCGCACTCGCACTGCGCCATCCTTTTCTCCAGGCCAAGAAAAGGATGCAAAAGTGGCCGGAAAGGTCAAAAGAACTGACGAGTATTCTTCGCGCTACGATTTACTGTAATCTGCAGCGATTGACTGGCAGCCCTTGATGCCTTGCATCAAATGGGCAAAGGCAACAGTTGGGAGTCTTTAGTTTTTGTAGCTTTTTGCAGGTTAATCCATGAAATATTCATATTTCGGTTCTGGCCATTTGATGAGCTTGCTCATCACCGGCCGGCCAGTCAATTGCTGGGTGTTTCCGGAACCCTAATGACGCCCGAGGACGGACATATAAAAGAGGGCTTTTTGTGCTTACTATTTTTAGCTTAATTGTGAAAAATAGTATGTCGTCTGCAGGGACGAGACCCTGCGGTTCTGATTGTGATTATCTTAAAATGAAAATTATTCAATGTTGCGCCCCATTTCTTTCCGCAACGCCCTTCTCGCAGCCTTATCCACCTCACGAAATATTCGATCATTCATGGTTCGTTCTTCCGTACGAAGATGACCTTTTAGTTTGCAAAACTGAATCTGATCATCAGACAACAGGGAGTAAAATTCACGATAGAGATCAGCATTATTGAGCGGGCGTCCCTTTTGCGAGCAGAAGTTGTTCTGCACAAGGCGTTGTTTTCGGGCGGGTAAACCACAGATCGTTTGGGAATCACTGAAAACGGTCAGCTCTGCCTGTATTGGAAGGAGTTCCTTTAACGCCCAGAGGAGGGTCTGTAATTCGAGACGGGCTGCATTAGTTGGTTCGAAACGTTTAAGGGAAATGACCTCGTCAAGATTTGGCCGGTCTGTCAGGTCAGAATCTGTCAGCAGGTAAGCGCCATATCCGATACCGGTTTCAGGATCGCTGCTGCCATCGCAAAAGAGTTTTAGCTCAGCCATGGGTGGAATCTAAACTTCAGTCAGGATGGTTGCGGTAGGCGATATACAGATCCTCAACCTGGCGTCTGGCCCATGGTGTGCGGCGTAGAAATTTAAGGCTGGATTTGACAGACGGGTTGCTGTTGAAACAACGAATCGTGATGATCTGTCCCAATTCTTCCCAACCGTAATAGTCTGAAAGTTCGGTGACAATGCGTTCCAGGGTGATACCGTGTAATGGATCTTTGTTTTGTTGATCAGTCATGCTTGAGGAAATCCTTATTCTGTAAATTTTGAAGAAGTTTATTTGGTTTGTTAGGTGGAAACAAGGAGATAATGGCAAATTTTTGGTAAGCCTGTTTGAGTTGAGATCAAAACCTTTAAAGTCAAGGTCGCGAGTACGCGCACTCGCACTGCGCCATCCTTTTCTCCAGGCCAAGAAAAGGACGCAAAAGTGGCCGGAAAGGTCAAGTACACTGACGAGGATTAGGCCGACTACGATTTATTGTTGTCAGTCGGAATTGACTGACAGCCCTTGATGCTCTGCATCAAATGGGCAAAGGCAATGTGGGATAGATCAGTACTGTAGATTTTGATCTTTTCGCAAGTTAATCCTTCAACTATCAATAATCAGGTTCTGGCCATTTGGCGTGGTTTTGGCCAACCGGCCGGCCAGTCATTTGCTGGGTGTTTCCGGAACGCTAACGACACCCGAGCACGGACACATTAAAGAGGGCTTTTTGTGCTTACTATTTTTAGCTTGATTGTGAAAAATAGTATGTCGTCTGCAGGGACGAGACCCTGCGGTTCTGATTTTGACTGTTTCAATTCAAATCAAAACCTTAAAAGTCAAGGTCGCGAGTACGCGCACTCGCACTGCGCCATCCTTTTCTCCAGGCCAAGAAAAGGACGCAAAAGTGGCCGGAAAGGTCCAGTACACTGACGAGGGTTATGCGGGCTACGGATCTTTATCGCTTGGGAGAATTGACGGACAGCCCTTGATGCTCTGCATCAAATGGGCAAGGACAATGATTATTTAAAAATTATAGTAAAGAGAGCCTCTGACCTATCAGAGGCTCTCTTATGATTATATTTTTCTCAGTGTTTCTTCTCAAAAGTAAAACTGCCATCAGCGTTTACAATGATGGTTGAATCCAGATACTGCAGGTTACCTTTGTTGCCGTAGTTGGTATCCAGAATCGCATAG
This sequence comes from Geopsychrobacteraceae bacterium, assembly GCA_963664385.1. Taxonomy (GTDB): domain Bacteria; phylum Desulfobacterota; class Desulfuromonadia; order Desulfuromonadales; family Geopsychrobacteraceae; genus Seleniibacterium. The sequence goes on along the minus strand of OY761157.1, from coordinate 4,780,725 downwards.
TAGGCTCCGCCGGCACGGCTTCCGGTTGCACAGTGAAGAACAATACGGCCATCTTTAGGAAGTTTATCGACAGACTCCTGCTCTTTGGAGTAGAAATCTTCGTCGAAAATATGGATCGCACCATTAATATGGGCGGCGTCATAGTCTTCTTTCGGGCGTACATCAACTAGAGTCAGTTTCCCTGCAGCCAAAAGTTTGGAGAACTCTTCCGGTGTAATAACTTCAGAAAGAGCATTTTGGGCAACTTCCTTTTTCTTTACGCCGCTCGCTTCATTCCCCCATAGAGGTAAGCCGGCCTCTTTCCAGGCGGGTTCTCCAGCGGAATAAACGGAGACATTTTTGTAGCCCATGGCCAGCGCCTGGGTTGCACTTTCGTGGCTCAATTTGCATTTGTAGCCACCACAATAAAAGACCAGGGGGATATTTTTGTCCTCTGGCAATAAGCCCTTTTTATTTGCAAACTCAGCTTTAGGAAGGGACATGGCTGAAGGAATGAAGGCTTTCTGATACTTTACACCAGGGCGGGCGTCAATGATCAACAAGGGGGCTTTTCCTGGTTTCATGACCAGTTTTTCAACGGCTGGTGTCTCAATTTCAGCATAGTTACCAGCTGTGATCCAGCCGGGCATCCCTTCATACCAGACCTTGACGTTCTTAAAGCCCGCTTTCATGGCGATTTGGGCCGATGCGGGACTCAGACCGCAATGCAGTCCGCCACAGTAAAAAATCAACAGTTTGTCTTTTGCCAGTTGGTCAAGGTTTTTGGTCAGGAGCGGTTTGGGAATATTGATAGCACCAGGTACGTGACCTTTTTCAAATTTTACGGCTGGTCGTGCATCTATCAGTTGGAACGATTTGTTCTGGTCAAGGGTTTCTGTGACCAGGGTGGCTCCTGAAAATTCTTTGCTGAATAACTCCATAACTTCTTGAGTGGTGATTCTAAGTTTTGGATCCTGGGGGACATTTTTCTGTTCGGGAGCTTTGGCTTTGTCCGCGGCAGCTTCCTTCACCGTTGTTGAGGCACAGCCTGTTATCAAGAAGGTTGATGTCAGAATCGCTAACAGCAGTAGAACCAGTTTCCTCATGCTTATACTCCTTTGAAAAATATGGGGTACATAAAAGCCGGGTTTCATATGGAACCTGTTGTTCTGGTCCAGTCACTTGAACGGTAAGCGTTACTGCATAGCTTAGCATTCAACTTTCTGATGCTTAATCATTGCGAAAAAACATTCGTTCCATAGAGATCGCCTGGCAGACGGTGTCAGCGTATGTTCAACAGCAACATATATGTTAGCTTCTCCTCTATATATACATATAGAGAAAATACATGTCTATTGTCTTTTCAGCTTGACGGTTAATAAAAATGGCCAGTGGCAGTTCCCCCTCGCCTGATACCCCAGATATGCTACTCAGCCCTGAGCGCATTAATCGGATCCAGATGTGCGGCGCGCCAGGCAGGCCAGGCGCCAGCGAGCAGACCGATGAGTATGGCAAGAGTCTCGGCAATGAGCAAATATTCCAACCGGGGTATGAAGGGAAGGGCCGGGATCGCCATATGCAACCCAGCCAGTCCCAGCAAGCCCAACAGCATTCCAACCAGTCCTCCAAGAGCTCCTAGAATACTGGCTTCCGATAGAAACAGCTGAAGGATAAGTGCCGGTGTTGCCCCGAGGGCACTGAACAAGCCTATTTCCGTACGGCGTTCAGCAACGGCAATGGTCATCAGGGTGAGAATACCGACTCCTCCGGTAAACAAGGCGATTCCACCCAGAGCCCCCACCGCAAAGGTTAGAATGTTCAAGACTTTATTCAGTGAAGCGAGCATCTGGTCCTGAGACTGAATGGTGAAATCCTCCGAACCATGACGCTCATTCAGCCGCCGACCGAGACGTTTAACCATCGTCTCGGCACTCTGCTCGGGAGCATAGAGAATATCGATTTCCATCAACCCGTCACGATTAAACAGCTGGAGGGCGAGGGCTGTCGGTATGTAGACGGCATCGTCAATATCAAAGCCGAGAATTTGTCCCTTGGGGGCGAGAATACCGACAACCCGAAAACTAAGGCCACCAATTCGGACCTTCTCACCAAGAGGATTGGCATTGTCAAACAGGGCATGAGCCAAAGTATGACCGAGCATGATCACTGGCCGCGGGGCAATCAGGTCATCTTCCGGAAGAAATCTGCCGCGTGCTACATCCATAGTCCAGACTTTGGCAGCCCCTGCGTCTGCTCCAATCGCCAGGGTGCGGCGAGAACGTCCGGCATATTCAGCAGTAAGATTGCCACTGACAACCGGGGTCATAGCAACCACACCGGAAACTGTTGTCAAACTGCGCGCATCTTCCAGGGTCAGAGGGCGCTGGGTGTCAATGATGCTGATGGAAAAACCGGTGGTGTTGGCCTTGCCGGGGACAATGGCAATCAGGTGAGTACCAAACTGAGTGAATTGTTGTATCAGGTAACGTTGCAGACCGGCACCCAGACCGGTCAGCATGACGACTGCGGCAATGCCGACGGCGATAGCAAGCATGGTGAGCACCGAACGCATACGTTCAGCGGCTAAGGTTCGCAGGGTAAAACGGCAGAGGTCGCTAAGGCGCATTGGTTATGCTCCTTTCAACGCCTGCACCGGGTCCAGGTGCGCAGCGCTCCGAGCTGGCAGCCAGCCAAACAATATACCGGCACCCAGGGCTGTGCCGGTGGCGGCAAAATAAGCCCAAACCGGAGTCATAACCGGAAAGCTCGGGTAGAGCCAGGCTAATATGGCTACTCCGCCGCGACCAAGAAGACAACCTGCTAGCGCTCCTAAAGTGCTGACCAGGAGCGATTCAAACAGAAACAGGCGCAGAATAATACTGCGTGGTGCCCCAAGGGCCATTAACAGACCGACTTCTGTGCGCCTTTGGCTGACACTGACGAGCATGACGTTCATGATGATAATACCTGCGACAACCAGGCTGATTGCGGCAATCCCGGCTACACTCATGGTCATGACCTTGAAAATCTGGTCAAAGGTTGAGAGCACCGCATCCTGAGTGATCAGAGTGAAATCCTCCTCACCCTGATGTAATTCGGTGAGTACATGGCGGGCGTTTTGCTCAATGGCTGCTAGATGACTACGACTATCGGCTTGAATCAAAATACGAAACAGGGCTGGGTTATTAAATAAGGACTGAGCGCTGGCAACGGGAATGATTGCCACTTCATCAAGGTTCTGTCCCAACGAGGTTCCCTGTTTTTTCAAGACTCCGATGACCCGAAAACGCCGATCACCAAGGCGTAGCCATTGGCCCAGAGGGGATGCGTTTCTGAATAGATCATCAGCCAGGGTGCGCCCGATAACCGTTACCGCCTGAGCTTCATTCAAATCGGCCGAGGGCAGGAAATTTCCCCGTCCAAGGGAGAGATTACGCGTCTGTTCCAGGCTGGCATCAGAGCCGATCAGCGTCGTCTGCCGTACGTGGGAGCCATAGCCGATATCGACAACGCCAATGGAAACGGGAGAAACGGCATTAATATGTGGTTGGCGGCGCAGAGCTTCAACGTCGCGCAACGTCAAATCTCTTTCGGTTTCAAATATTAAACCGGGAGGGCCGCCACCGCGTTCAGTTTTGCCCGGCAAAACGATGAGCAGATCGCTGCCGAGTTGGCTGAATTCACCAAGGATATACTGGCGGGCTCCTTCCCCCAATGCGGTTAGCAGGATAACGGCAACGACACCAATTGCTGCCGCCAGAATGACCAGCAACGTACGTAACCGTGAACTGATAAGTGATCGCCAGGCGAAGCCAAGCTGGTCATGCAGGTTCATTGTTTTAGCCGATCTTCGGTGATGCGGCCATCGTGAAGCTTGATTGCCCGCCGGGCCCGGGCACCGATTTCTGGATCATGGGTAACGACGATCAGGGTGATTCCGGAGGCATTAAGTTTTTCAAGGAGTTCTATAACCTCAGCTCCGGCACGACTGTCGAGGTTACCGGTTGGTTCATCCGCCAATAATAAGGCCGGGTGCATCACGGTTGCCCGAGCAATGGCAACCCGCTGGCACTGGCCGCCAGACAGCTGATTGGGGCGGTGATGGGCACGTTCCATCAAGCCCACCGCGGTAAGTGCCTGTTCAACTCGGGAACTGCGTTCAGCTGTGGAAATTCCGGTCAAGGTGAGAGGCAGGGCAACGTTATCAAAGGCGGACAGCCTCGCCAGCAGGTGAAATGACTGAAAAACAAAGCCCAACTTTTCACTGCGCAACCGGGCACGATCGGTCTCCTCGAGCAACTGGGTGTCACGCCCTTCAAGGGTATAGCTCCCCTGAGAGGGACGGTCAAGTAGTCCAAGGATGTTAAGGAGGGTCGATTTCCCTGAACCGGATGGCCCCATCAGGGAAATATATTCTCCCGGTTCTATTTGCAGATCGACATGATCCAGCGCATGAACCCTGGTATCGCCAACGGTATAAGTTCGCGAAAGATCATTCAGGGTGATCATTTGGCTGCCCCGTTATTACCCTCTATCGCCATAGCTCCGGGCACGACTCCCTCATCATCAAAGTTAAGGATGGCATGCTCCCCTTCGTTCAGACCTTTCGAGATCTCACTCCAGCGCCAATTGGATAAGCCTTTAGTGATCGATCGCTTTTCAATGAGGTGATCGGTGGGATTACGCACCAGCACGCTGCTATCTTCCATGATTGCTTCACTTGGAACGCGGATGACCTGCTCACGGCTATCAAGAATAATCTCCGCATCGGCGCTATAGCCGGGAAGTAGCTCACTTTTTCGCGGGGTGTCAGTCAGTTCTAATTCGATGGTGACAAAGCGAGCCTGTTTTTCCCTGTCTTCTACGTAAGCACCGATGCGTCTGACCTGGGCATCCAGGAGTTCACCACGAAACGCATCCAATGAGACCCGGGCTGGCATACCGATGCGCACTGCCGCAGCATCGACTTCGTCAATCGGAGCTTCGATGTAAATACAGCCATATTCAACCAGGTCAACGGTGGGGGGAGTGGCAATCCCTGGCGGCGAGGGGGTGGTGATCTCAAACAGTTCACCGTTCAGTTCAGCAATAATGCCGTTAAAAGGAGCGCGCACGATGGTCCGTTCCAGTTGGGCATCGAGTACGGCAAAGCGGGCCTTGGTCATAGCAACCTGGGCTTTGCTGGCCTGACATTGAGCACGCTGACTGACGGCTTGTGCCTGGGTTTTGTCGGCACTTTCCGCTGAGACGAGCCCTTCGGGTAACAGGTTATTCTGGCGTTTCGCTTCACGCTTAGCCTGATCCGCCAGGGTGCATGCTGCCTGCGCCTGCGCTTCGGCAACCAGTAGTTCTTTTTCGGTCAGTGAGCGGTTGGCTTTAATATCATCATTCCATAGTTCGACAAGGATATCGCCCTGATTAACCTGGGCGCCTTTGCGGAAGGGAAGGCGGATTATCTGGCCACTGATGGACGGAGAAAGCTTGGCTCGCCGGCAGGCCGTTACGGTCCCGGCCCGGGTGTTGCTGGCCGTTTGCTCAACGCTGCCGCGTTCAACGGTGTACAGGCGTACATAGACTGGATCGGAACGTTGGATCCACCACCATAAGGTCGCACAGATAACAATGGCAGCGACGATCCAAAGGGTACGTTTTAGCATGACCAGGCTCCTGGGGATCAGGGTTCTGTGATGCTGTAATGATTTACTTACATAATACCATATCGGCAATGGGGCGGAGCCGCTGGAGCATCGTTGGTTTTGACTGTTTCATGGAAAATCAAAACCTTAAAAGCAAGGTCGTGAGGACGCGCCCTCACACTGCGCCACCCTTTTGTCCAGGGCAACAAAAGGATGCAAAAGTGCCCGGAAAGGTCAAGTACACTGACGATGGTTGGCTAGGACTACGGGTTGTTGTCGCCGGGTGGAATTGACTGGTGGCCCTTGATGCCTTGCATCAAATGGGCAAAGGCAACGGTTAGGAGTCTCAAGTTTTTGTCGCTTTTCGCAAGTTAATCCTTCAACTATCAATAATCCGGTTCTGGCCATTTGGCGTGGTTTTGGCCAACCGGCCGGCCAGTCATTACCTGGCTGTTTCTGGAACGACACCGACACCCGAGCACGGACATATTAAAGAGGGCTTTTTGTGCTTACTATTTTTAGCTTGATTGTGAAAAATAGTAAGGCGCAGTGCGGGCGCGTGAGACCGCGACCTTGATCTTGAGCGTTTCAATAAATTGTTAAAACAAAGGCAAAACCGGCGGGTCCCGGCCCGCCAGCCCTTGATGCGTTGCATCAAATGGGCAAAAACAATCAGGCCGTCGTCTGCAGGGACGAGACCCTGCAGTTTTATTAAGTTTTGCATTATCCCTATAACTCTTCTAAAGTGTTCCAAACTCAAAAATTATTGGTAATTTAAAGGATCAGTTCATGTCTCATCCCGTCGACAAGGTTTACCTTCTCACAGAAAACAATCAGATCTATCTCAACGCTTTACAGAATAAAACTCGTGAGCCATTAAACGTCACCTCATCCAGAAGTGATGCTACCATCGTTCTGGCGGATCCACCTTTGGTCGCGGATTGTCTGGGTGATTTCCCTCGCTTGAAATGGCTGCAATCGACCTTTGCCGGGGTTGATAAACTTATGGCAGATGGTTTGCGGCGTGATTATCAGCTGACCAATATCAAGGGTATCTTCGGACCGTTGATCGCTGAATATGTGTTCGGATATTTAACCCGTTACTATCGCCACTTTGAACAGTATGAGCTGCAGCAGAAGGCTGGAGAATGGTTGCCTCAAGAGTACCGCAGCCTGGTCGGAATGCGTATGGTGATTCTTGGTACCGGAGTTATCGGTACTCATCTGGCCAAGGTCGCAAAATGTTTCGGTCTGCAGGTCAGCGGTGTTAACAGTAGCGGACGGAATCCCGCTGACAGTCACTTTGATGATGTCGTATCGACCAGTGATTTAACCTCAGTCCTGAGTGATGCAGATATCATTGTTTCTACCTTACCCAATACCCCTCAAACCAGGCATATTTTAAATCACCAAACACTGAAATGTTGTTCGGGAGTTTTGTTGTTTAATGTCGGGCGAGGGATGAACATTGACGATGCTGCTCTTGTTTCCGCTATTGAAGCAGGTTACGTCAAACAGGCTTTTCTTGATGTTTTTGTCTGTGAACCCTTACCAAAGGATCACCCTTTCTGGCAGAACCCTGCCATTACGATTACTCCCCATATTGCCGCCGTCAGTTTTCCTCAACAGGTGGCGACCATCTTTGTCGATAATTATAACCGCTGGTGTGCTGGGGACGAGCTTATGTATCAGGTTGATTTTTCAAAAGGGTACTGAATTGTTTGATTGTAATTAGTTTTCATCCGGAAAAGTGCCGTTTCTGAATGAAAACTAGCTTGATTGTGAAAAATAGTACGTCGTCTGCAGGGACGAGACCCTGCGGTTTTGGTTTTACCTGTTTCAATAAAATCAAAACATTTAAAGTCAAGGTCGCGAGTACGCGCACTCGCACTGCGCCATCCTTTTCTCCAGGGCAAGAAAAGGATGCAAAAGTGGCCGGAAAGGTCAAGTACACTGACGAGTATTCGGTAGACTACGACTTGGCGTGGCCAGTATGAATTGACTGGCAGCCCTTGATGCGTTGCATCAAATGGGCAAAGGCAGTGTGGGATCGATCAGTACTGTACATTTTGACCTTATCGCAAGTTAACTATCTTCCTATCAATAATCCGATTCTGGCCATTTGGCGTGGTTTTGGCCAACCGGCCGGCCATTCATTTGCTGGGTGTAGCCAGGAAGAGAGCGACGCCCGAGGACGGACACATTAAAGAGGGCTTTTTGTGCTTACTATTTTTAGCTTGATTGTGAAAAATAGTACGTCGTCTGCAGGGACGAGACCCTGCGGTTCTGGTTGTGACTGTTTTAATTCAAATCAAAAACAAAGGCAAAAACCATCAAGGCCCGGTCCGCCAGTCAATCACATTGAGTAAGACCTACAGTCAGAATTTTATGATATTGACTGTAGGCCTCGCATATTTATCTATGTAGTTGCTTTCTGTTTTCCCTCAACGCACCCATTGTCTGCTCATCGGGCTGGTTCGTTACCGGCAGGTTGCGATCTTTCTGAAAGCGTTTCAGCGCTTCACGCGTTTGCTTGCCCATTACGCCATCTGCGGGTCCTGGATTGTACCCTAAAGAATTGAGACGTTGCTGCATCTCTTTGATATCTGCACGTGCAGGCTCTTTGCTATACATATGATGCTGAACGGTTTGCTGCTTTTGTTTATTCTGTTCTGCATTGTTAAATGGTTTGGATTTGTCCTTATTGCTATGAGCCTTATGGTTATTCAAAAGGTCCAGTGTGCGCTTGTCGGTTCTCCCTGTTTGTTCGATATTCTGTTGCCGCTGAAATTGTTTCAAAGCTTCTCTGGTTTGGTTACCCATTACTCCATCGGCAGGTCCGGGTGCGAATCCAAGTTGATGTAGAATCTGCTGAATCTCGCGGATGGTTGGTGGCGCAGCCAGGACAATATTGCTCAGAGTCAGGGCCAGGAATAATGCCATTGCCAAGGTCAGTATTTGTCTTCTCATTTTTTCTCCCATTGAGGTTCTTTAGTCATCTTACCATTCAAGATCACTGTGAATAGAGCAGCTGTCTTCGGTTCGTTCAAATACAGCAATTTTGTTTAATGTATTGTGCCATTACAAAAAATATAAATCTGTTAAGAACTGTAACAGTTCTGGAAGGGATACCTGACAGCCATAGATTCACTGCACCAGTTGGTTGGCAAGCTGTCTGCTGAAGATGAATTCTGTGGTGGTTTTCCGGTAGTAAACAAGTACAGAGACCATAGAATCAGGACCTTAACGTCGATATTTTGCGCCCCTGACAGTGAAAATTTAAAATTTTATGGCGATAGTTCTGGTAAGATTCTGCAGAGCGAAATGTTTGTTTTTATTACCATTTTTATCATTCAAAAGATAAGGGCTTAGATGTTTTGTTCATATCAGCGGTAAAAAATCGAAAGTTTTATTTTTTTTGCTCGGTAATATTCAGAATTTTGTCAGATATCATGTGTATTCTCTTCTGACAAAGCCGCACGAACTTAAACTTCTCAATGGTTAGTATCGAGTTTCATGTCCATTGGTGGAGTTGAGTTAATAAATGAAAAGTCGATCCTATGCGATGACGGTGATGGTTCCAAGATTACTGAGGGGGGAGTTTTGGAGCTATCGCCGGATACTTTTTTTGCGTCGGGAATATCTGGATTCATTCAATTGAATTATTAAGATGTTCCCGGTCTCAGCGAACAAGGTCATCGGGAATCTGATGAATTAGAGCATCGCTCTGATTCTTTTTTCGTTGAAGGTCCAGAATATTTAGAGAGAAACGAATAAAGGCTCCAAAACCGCGGAGGGGGGATGCGGCCTTGGAACCTTTAGACTTTGGGGGCTAAGCCCCCTTTTTTTTCTTTATGATCGGACTATATGTGATTTTTTTCATATGTTCAATTCTTTTTTTGAATGCTTATCGTTAAGAAAAATATAAAAATTATTTTTCGTTGATGTATTCGTCTTATATCTTTCTACTTTCCCAATCGTGATGTTACTAAGTTATTTCGTGCTCTTCTCAGAATTATCCGAAAAAGTAGATTTTGGCTTTGTCACAAATTAACCATTCATATATCAAAAAAAATGCGGTTCAGGCCATTTGTTGAGCTTGCTCAACACCGGCCGGCCAGTCCGTTACTGGATACTTCCGGAACGCTAATGACGGCAGAATGCGGACATATAAAAGAGGGCTTTTTGTGCTTACTATTTTTAGCTTAATTGTGAAAAATAGTACGTCGTCTGCAGGGACGAGACCCTGCGGTGTTGATTCTGACTGTTTCAATCCAAATCAAAACCTTCAGAGGCAAGGTCGCGAGTACGCGCACTCGCACTGCGCCATCCTTTTCTCCAGGCCAAGAAAAGGATGCAAAAGTGGCCGGAAGGGTCAAGTACACTGACGACGTTTGTTGCAGGCTACGGATTTTTATAGCTTGGGAGAATTAACTGGCAGCCCTTGATGCTCTGCATCAAATGGGCAAAGGCAATGAGGGATCGATCAGTACTGCAGATTTTGAGCTTTTCGCAAGTTAATCCTTCAACTATCAAATCATTCGATTCTGGCCATTTGATGAGCTTGCTCATCACCGGCCGGCCAGTCAATTGCTGGGTGTTTCCGGAAAGCTAATGACGCTAGAATACGGACACATTAAAGAGGGCTTTTTGTGCATACTATTTTTAGCTTAATTGTGAAAAATAGTACGTCGTCTGCAGGGACGAGACCCTGCGGTGTTGATTCTGACTGTTTCAATCCAAATCATAATCTTTAGAGGCAAGACCGCGAGTACGCGCACTCGCACTGCGCCATCCTTTTCTCCAGGCCAAGAAAAGGATGCAAAAGTGGCCGGAAAGGTCAAAATCGCTGACGAAGTCTGGTCAGACTGCGAGTTTCCGGAGTTGGTTGGAATTGACAGGCAGCCCTTGATGCGTTGCATCAAATGGGCAAAGGCAACGGTTAGGAGTCTCAAGTTTTTGTCGCTTTTCGCAAGTTAATCTTTCAACTATCAATAATCCGGTTCTGGCCATTTGGCGTGGTTTTGGCCAACCGGCCGGCCAGTCATTACCTGGCTGTTTCTGGAACGCCACCGACACCCAAACACGGACATATAGGAGCGAGCACTTTGTGTTTACTATTTGTTGCTCGCTTATGACAAATAGTAAAGCGCAGTTCGGGGGCGCGACCCCGAGAACTTAGTTTTTGATTGTTTTGTTTTGAAAAAACAGAACTAAAACCGGCGGGTCCTTGCCCGCCAGTCGGCGTCATTTTTCCCAACGATGAAAAAAACAAGCAAAAAAATCTTGGCAGGTCAAGTACGCTGAAGTAGCTCTTGTTACTGTACGCTTTATTGCTACGGGCAGTAATCAAGCGTCAGCCCACGCTGCTGGCGCAGCTAACGGGCTAAAGGCCAATACGGCTCAATCACCATCGTCATCCTCGCATGGTTCTAGCAGGGATCCAGTCTGTTTCGATAAAGAGAATGCCAACGGTATTTACTTAAAATAGGCCAGGAATGGTAATAGCTCATACCGGTAGATATCATATCAGCTATTCGCTATGATTAACGAATTTCGACTTTAAGGAGGGCGGGATGAGTGATATTGCTATTTATCAGTCAGAAGATGGCAGTGCTCGGCTAGAGGTTCAATTAGAAGAGGATACTGTCTGGCTTACTCTGACTCAAATGGCAGAATTATTTGGGCGTGATAAATCTGTTATTTCCAGGCACCTGAATACTATTTTCAAAACCGGTGAGCTTGACCGCGAGGCAACCGTTGCAAAAAATGCAACAGTTCAAAAAGAGGGGACGCGAGAGGTTCGAAGGGAGATAGATTATTTCAATCTCGATGTCGTGATTTCCGTTGGCTATCGGGTTAATTCGAAATCTGGTATTGAATTCAGGCAGTGGGCGACCAGGGTTTTACGTGAGCACCTCGTTCATGGCTACACTGTGAATAAACAGCGATTAGCAGAACAAACGCATAAATTACTCGAACTGCAACAAGCCATAGATCTGCTTTCCCGAACCTTAACAACGCAACACCTTGTCAGCGAGGCCGGAAAAGATATTCTTCAGGTGATCGCTGACTACGCTTACGCCCTGGCGACCCTGGACCGTTATGATCACGGGACTTTAAGCATTGAAGCGACCAGCGGGCAAGCAAGCTTTATCCTTGACTATGAACAGGGTATCAGCATTGTTCGGTCGATGAAAAGCGACTTTCACGGGCTGTTCGGCCTGGAAAAAGATCAGGGTTTCAAGAGTGCCCTCGGAACCATCTACCAGACTTTTGGCGGTAAAGAGCTTTACCCCAGCGCTGAAGAAAAGGCTGCCAATCTCCTTTACTTTGTAGTTAAAAATCATGCCTTCAGCGACGGCAATAAACGCATTGCCGCTGCTATTTTTATCTACTTCCTTGCTGGTAATGCCATCCTTTACCGCAAAGATGGATCCAAGAGGCTAGCCGACAATGCACTGGTTGCATTGACGCTGCTGATCGCTGAAAGTCAACCGGAAGAGAAGGATACGATTGTTAAGGTTATTGTTAATTTGATTAACCAGAATAATTGAGGGAGATTACCAAGGTTAAATATTAAGATTAAATTCTGAGGCTCCCGGCCCGCCAGCCCTTGATGCGTTGCATCAAATGGGCAAAGGCAATGCGGGTTCGATCCGCACACCAGATTTTGACCTTATTGCAAGTTAACTATTTTTCTATCAACAATTCGGTTCAGGCCATTTGTTGAGCTTGCTCAACACCGGCCGGCCAGTCCGTTACAGGATGCTTCTGGAACGCTAACGACGCCCGAACACGGACATATAAAAGAGGGCTTTTTTGTGCATACTATTTTTAGCTTAATTGTGAAAAATAGTATGTCGCCTGCAGGGGCGAAACCCTGCGGTTCTGATTTTGCCTGTTTAAATAAAATCACAATCAAAAGTCAAGGTCGCGAGTACGCGCACTCGCACTGCGCCATCCTTTTCTCCAGGCCAAGAAAAGGATGCAAAAGTGGCCGGAAAGGTCAAGTACACTGACGAGGGGGATGCAGGCTACGGTTTATTGTGGCCAGTATGAATTGACTGGCAGCCCTTGATGCGTTGCATCAAATGGGCAAAGGCAGCGGTTAGGTTTTGTCGCTTTTTGCAGGTTATCCATGAACGATCCATATTTCGATTCTGGCCATTTGATGAGCTTGCTCATCACCGGCCGTCCAGTCAATTGCTGGGTGTTTCCAGAACGCTAACGACGCAGGAATACGGACACATTAAAGAGGGCTTTTTGTGCTTACTATTTTTAGCTTAATTGTGAAAAATAGTAAGGCGCAGGGCGGGCGCGCGAGACCGCGACCTTGATTTTTACCGTTTCAATGAAATCTTAAAACAAAGGCAACACCGGCGGGTCCCGGCCCGCCAGCCGGCGTCATTTTTCCCAACGATGGAAAAACGAAGCAAAAAGATCTTGTAAGGTCAAGTACACTGACGAAGGGTATGCAGGCTACGGTTTATCGTGGCCAGTATGAATTGGGTGGCAGCCCTTGATGCTCTGCATCAAATGGGCAAAGGCAGTCGATTGAATAACTTTGTGTTGCTGGATTTTGACTTTATTGCAAGTTCAACTATCAACTGTCAACAATTCGGTTCAGGCCATTTGTTGAGCTTGCTCAACACCGGCCGGCCAGTCCGTTACAGGATGCTTCTGGAACGCTAACGACGCCCGAACACGGACATATAAAGAGGGCATTTTGTGTTTACTATTTGTTGCCCGACTGGGACAAATAGTAAAGCGCCGGTCGGGGGCGCGACCCCGAGAACTTGCTTTTGATTGTTTCTCATAAAATACAAGATTAAGTGCAGCTCACAGCTCCCCTTTTTTATTAAAACTCTTGAATTTATAAAATATGCAGGATAATTTCACATATCGTTTTTGATATGACATCACTGCTGTCTCACAGTTAGATCTATAAAATAAAAGGCTTAGAGCCTCCTTGTGTTACAATGAATTCGCCAAAACACATTAAAAACAAGGAGTTCTAAGCCATGGCGCATTGTAGCACTGTTCTTTCTCAAATAGTACGAATTTTCCCGAGACATGAATTTCAGGCTCTGGCAAATAAATATCATGCCGGTCAGAAATTCCGCTCGTTTTCCCGCTGGACACAGTTCGTTGCCCTGTTGACGGCACAACTGACCGGACGCGATAGTCTGCGGGATATTGTTGAAAATATGACTGCCCAAGCTGGCAAGCTCTACCACCTCGGGATCAAACCGTTCAGCCGGGCAACACTAAGCCGAGCCAATGAGCAGCAACCGCACAAGCTGTACGAGGCGTTGTTCCTCCGGTTGATGAACCGTTGCCAGGTGTTGGCCCCGAGAAACAAGGCATTCAAGCTCAAGGGTAAGATCTACCTGCTTGATGCCTCGCTGGTGGATCTCACGTTGTCATTGTTCCCTTGGGCTCAGTACCGCAAGGGTAAAGGCGCGGCGAAGCTGCATATCGGCCTGGATGCCGACGGCTACCTGCCTGCTTTCGTCAGTATGACGCCAGGCAAGGAGCATGAAATCAACGTTGGCCGGGAACTCGAACTGCCCAAAGGCTCTTACGTTGTTTTCGACCGGGGCTATACGGATTATTCCTGGTATCAGGAGTTGACCGAAGACGGAGTATTTTTCGTCACACGCCTGAAAAGCAATGCGGTGTCGACTCCCGGCCCGTTGCGCAGGGGACGTAAAAGCCTTGGGGTGCTGCGCGATCAGCAGATCAAACTCAAGGGAATTGACAGTACCTACCGCAAGGTTTGCTATTTGGATGAGGAAACCGGCATTACCTATGAGTTCCTGACCAATGCGCTGGACCTCCCGGCGGCAACGGTGGCTCAGTTGTACAAAGAGCGCTGGCAGATTGAGCTGTTCTTCAAATGGATCAAGCAGAATCTGCGAGTTAAGAGCTTTCTGGGGACATCCTTCAATGCTGTGATGACCCAACTCTGGATTGCTCTGTGTGCCTATCTGGTGCTGGCGTTTCTGAAGTTTCAGTCGAAACTTCGGCACTCCATGCAGCAGATGTTGCGGTTATTACAGCTAAATTTGTTCGAACGGCGCGATTTCATGGAGCTATTTTCGCCACCCGAACCCAAATTATCGTTATGCGACAAACAGTTGTCGCTCATTTGAAACTATGAGACAGCAGTGATATGACATGAATCTTTGGGGGAATATGTTCTTCATAAATCTCCATTCCTGGTGTTATAATCTTTAATTTTCCGGGCCGTTATGCACTACTACAATCAAAACGCCCAAATATTCTTTGACAGTACTTTCCAGGTAGATATGAAAACTATCTACGCGCCATTTCTGGAAAAATTGCCGCCAGCGGCTATGATTATTGATGCCGGTTGCGGATCAGGGCGGGATGCTTTGGCATTCACCCAACTCGGGTTTAGGGTTCTTGCTTTTGATGCCAGTGAGCAGTTGGTGCAACTGGCCAGGGAAACCACCGGCCTTGATGTCCAGTGCAGCACTTTTGCCGATTTTAAAACGGAACCACAAAGTGTTAACGGTATCTGGGCCTGCGCATCACTGCTGCATGTTCCATATCAAAATCTGGCAGCAACATTCAAACACCTGGCCACGTTTTTAGTGCCAGCAGGAACCTTCTACTGTTCCTTCAAATATGGTGACAAGCAAAGCGAACGTGATGGCCGTCACTTTACCAACCTAAATGAAAAGCTCTTGGCAGAAGTCATAACCGGTACCAGCCTGCAGGTCGATCAGACCTGGCAGTCCGAAGACCGGCGACCGGAACGGGTAGGGGAGTTCTGGTTGAATGCGATTTTGGTGAAATGCTGATGAGGAGCTTATGGCGCTTGAGGAGTACATCGATAGATTCAGTCATCTGAATATGAACAGCCAGAAGGGGCGTAAGAGTCCCCATAAGGTGTGCATGTTATTGGCGGTTATGGATCTAATCCAGGCGGGGAAAATACATAGCACCCGCATTGAGTTGGATGACGTTCTAAAGGAACGCTTTACTTATTACTTCAATCAATTCCGTCAAGGCAATGATAGCGACAAACCGGAGTTGCCATTCTTTCATCTGCGCAGCGAAGGGTTTTGGCAGCTTGCCTATCAGGGTGGTTATTCAGCTGTTAACGTAGAGCGTTATTCCAAAAAGGCAGTTTTACACGCAACCATCGACCAAGAGCTTTTCGATTATATGAAAAGTTCTATTGTCTCCAACGACCTCAAAATTGCGCTCACCGAAAACCTGACCAATTTGCCGGAATTATTCACCCTGTGGCTGCACACTATTGGTAAGTCGGACAAAACCGCCAAGAATTACCTGCAAGCCGTACAAAACTCGATTTCCAAATGGCTGGCCGATGCCGGGTTGGTTTCCGAATCGCTGACGGAGATTAGATCTTATCGCAAGGTTTACGAGCTGACGGAAAAGGCAAAACAGCTGGATGAGTTCCTTGTGCGCGATAGTAAAGGGAAAGGCATGTATAGCGCCGCGGTCAATTCTTACGTACGTTTTCTCTCTGATCTGTCCCAGGTCGATCTTAAATCGGATGTTCAGCAGATCTTAGAAGACAAGGCCCTAACCGATACCGAAAAGACAATCATGACCAATGCCCGCATGGGGCAGGGGCGGTTCCGGGAGCAGTTGGTTTCCATGTGGAATGGCTGTGCCGTGACCGGCTATTCCGATAAACGCTTACTGGTTGCTTCCCACATTAAACCGTGGAGCAAGTCCAATAATCAGGAACGGCTGGATAAATTCAATGGTCTGTTGTTGCTTGCCAATCTGGATAAAGCCTTCGATCTGGGGTTTATCTCGTTTGCGGATACCGGGCAGGTGATGATCTCTAGCCAGTTGGAAAAGCCAGATGTGCTGGGGATTAAAGAAGGAATGGCTTTTCAGGTGTGGCCGGAGAATCGGAAGTATTTGGATTTTCATCGTAGTGGACTTTTTAGACAATAGTCTGAACCAAAGTTATGGGATGAATTAAAATTTCATGGTTTTCGGAGGGAAATATGGCACGACGTCGTACCTCAACAGCAGAAGATATTATGGAATTAACCAGTAAGCTGCCTTGGTGGGGTGGTGTATTGCTTGCGATTGTTTCTTTTATCGTATTGCATTTTATTGCTTCTAGACCGGTTACTCCGGTAACCGATCTGAAACAGATAGGGCATACTTTCGGTCAGCAAATTGGCAGAACTTTTGCCCTGTTCGGACAATTTATCCTGCCCGTATTGTTCTGTGTTGGCGCTTTGATCTCGTTTCTCAGACAGACGAAGCAGCGAGACAATTATCGTAAGGTTGAAAAAGCTGAACCCGTTAATCTGCTCCTCAATATGTCCTGGCGCGAGTTTGAAGGATTGGTTGCAGAATTTTTTAAGAGACGTGGCTATGCCGTCAAATTGACCGGTGGTGACGGGCCAGACGGTGGGGTGGATGTTATTCTAAGCAAAGGGAACGACAAGTATCTGGTCCAGTGTAAACAGTGGAAGGCGTATAAAGTTGGTGTGCAGATAGTTCGTGAACTTTATGGCGTGATGTCAGCGACCGGGGCGGCGGGTGGTTTTGTTATAACTGTCGGAGAGTTTACCCCGGACGCTGTCGCTTTTGCTAAAGGTCTGAACATCAATCTGTTTAACGGGGCCAGGCTACAGCAGATGATCCGAGATAATGACAAAAATACAGCACTTGAATCGACAGAACCTGAAGCCCAGGTGATTCCTCGTTGTCCAAAATGTGGCGAAGCTCTGGTCTTGCGCACAGCGCAGAAAGGTCCTAACGCCGGACAGCAATTTTGGGGTTGTAGCCGTTTTCCGCAATGTCGTGGAACTAGACAGGCTTGAATGAGGCAGTGCTGTAAAAAATATTGAAAATAGGAATAAAACCTGCTTTTGGCTTTTGATAAAGCTAAGGGCAGATTTGTCTCATACTTATTCCTGGGAAATTGAAAGAACAAAGATAAAATTTGCTCGTAAGTTTTTTGAGGAATTGAACACCAAAGTGAACCCGAGCGATGT
Source organism: Geopsychrobacteraceae bacterium (assembly GCA_963664385.1). Classification (GTDB taxonomy): domain Bacteria; phylum Desulfobacterota; class Desulfuromonadia; order Desulfuromonadales; family Geopsychrobacteraceae; genus Seleniibacterium. Next base: position 4,763,084 of record OY761157.1, on the reverse strand, counting down.
GAAATATGATGTAGTGGATAGTTTTGAAAAGCTCATGGAAGTAGTCGGAGTGAGCGGAACTGTTTAATCCGAAGGGAGAACTTACTGATGAGTGGTGAAATAAAGAAAATTGATTCAATCAAGAATATAGCGGTTTTTGATAACTTCCAGTGGGCATTGTCTGTCAGAGATGGCGGCAACAATATCGCTGAGTTTAAAAAGATCAACATCCTTTATGGCCGGAACTATTCCGGGAAAACCACGCTCTCGCGAATTTTCAGAGCTCTCGAAACTGGTTCTATCTCAGACAAATATAGTTCACCTGAATTTCAATTGACTTTTGACGGCGGCAGCAATGCCACACAAAACTCATTGTGTAATCATGGTCAAGTCGTTCGGGTTTTCAATGAAGACTTTGTTCGGGACAACCTGCGCTTCATTGTTGATGACGAGCAGACCATCAATTCGTTCGCCATCTTGGGAGAAGACAATACAAAGCTTGAGGAAGAAATCGAAAAGTATGAAGCCGAACTTGGGAACGAAGAGGACAAGTCTGGATTGCTAGGAGAGCTCCTCGCGGCTGAAGAAAAATTCAAAGAAGCCCTAAAGGCTCATGGCGACAAGTCGTCAGAATTGGATGGGAAGTTACGTGATAAAGCCAATAAGGCAGGCACTGGAATTAAGCACAATAAATCGTTTGGAGATGCTAATTACAATGTTTCCAAAATAAAAAAGGACATTTTTACTGTTACTCAAGACACTTATTCACCGATCACTGATGAGCAGGTGGGTAAGTGTCATGACCTCCTCAGGGAAGAACCTAAATCGGAAATTTCTGAATCACCATCCTTCAACCTTCAATATTCTGCAATTGCTTCAAAGGCTAAAGAGCTAATCGAAAAAAAGATTCAGGCATCTGATCCAATTCAGGCATTGCTAAACGATGCGGCTCTGGCGACGTGGGTACGGACTGGTCGAGGGCACCATCAAGAGAAAAGAGATACGTGCGCATTTTGTGGTAGCAACCTTCCTGAAGATTTGTGGGATAAGTTGGACAAGCATTTTAATCGGGAGTCCGAAGATCATCGTCAAGCTTTGGAAAAGTTGCTTGGAACGATTGAGGATGAGCGATCCCGAGTTCCAAATCTATTAAAAGTAAAGACCTCGGATTTTTACTCTAACTTTACCGCTGACTTGGATGCGTTGACAGAACAGTTATGGACCATATCGCTGTCTTATTGTGAGAGCCTGGACTCAATAAAAGAACAGGTTGAGAAACGAAAAGAAGACATTTTTACACCTCTCGAATTTGTAGCTTCTGAGTCGGTTGCAGAAGATTTGAATAAGATTAGGGCTTCGTTCGAAGAACTCAGAAGCGAATCAAACCTGCTTACAGCCTCGCTTAGCACCGACCAAACAGAAGCTCGTGCGGCTCTTCGCCTCAATGAAGTTTATACTTTCATAAACGACATCAAATATGAAGATGAGTGTACAGACATTGTCGCGCTGAAAGAGACAATGGACAAAGCGGAAGAAGCTAAGAACTCTGCAAAGGAAAATGTCGATGAAAAACGCTCAAAGATCAGTGAACTGAAGGCCCAGCTAAAAGATGAAAGTAAGGGTGCTGATAGGGTAAACGACTATCTGAATAATTTCTTTGGTCATCAGTTCCTTACCCTTAAAGCTATTGAAGCAACTCCCGGGGATTCATCCTCTGGATATCGGTTTGAGGTAACTCGAAATGACAAAAAAGCATTCCACCTCAGTGAGGGCGAATGCAGTCTGATTGCTTTCTGTTACTTCATGGCAAAACTTGAGGATATCGAAACTAAAGGCAACCAACCGATCATCTGGATAGACGATCCTATTTCCAGTTTGGATGCAAACCATATCTTTTTTGTATACAGCCTTATTAATGCAGAGATTGTTACGCCTGAGAAATATGAAGATGGTGGAGAGACAAAGGAGCGCGACCGTTTCAAGCAGCTGTTTGTTTCGACTCACAACTTGGACTTTTTGAAGTACTTGAAACGGCTTCCCGGTGCTTTGAACAGAAAAAAATCGCAATACTTCATCATTTCCCGAACAGATCAAAAAAGTGACATTATCTTGATGCCCCGATATCTGAAGGATTACGTCACAGAGTTCAATTTCCTTTTTCATCAAATTTACAAATGCGCGCACGCCCAGATCGAGAGTGATGAAAATCATGATTGCTATTACAACTTTGGGAATAATGCTCGGAAGTTCCTTGAAGCATTCCTGTATTATAAATACCCAAATGCAGTGGAAAATGATGACAAGTTAACGCGTTTTTTTGGTGATGATGCTTTGGCAGCTTCACTCACGGATCGTATCAACAATGAATTTTCCCATTTAGCGGGTGTATTTGAGCGAAGTGTTTTGCCTATTGATGTTCCAGAAATGAAAACTGCAGCGAACTTCATGTTGCGGAAAATCAAGGAAAAGGACCCCGACCAGTACTCGGCCTTACTTCAAAGTATTGGTGTGACTGTGGAACCTACTGAAAGACTCCAAGCAGCAGTGGAGGCGCAATGAAAATCCTCCACACATCAGACTGGCATTTAGGTCGCTCGCTTTATGGCCGCAAGCGTTATGGAGAGTTCTCGGCGTTTCTGGATTGGTTGGCTCAGACCATAGAAGATGAAGAGGTCGATGCCCTGTTGGTTGCTGGTGATGTGTTTGATACCAGCACCCCTAGTAATCGGGCCCAAGAGCTCTACTATCGCTTCCTATGCCGAGTTTCTGCTTCCCGCTGCAATCATGTTGTGCTCATCGCTGGGAACCACGATTCGCCATCATTTCTGAATGCTCCGAAGGAACTGCTCCGCGCGTTAAATGTGTATGTGGTCGGCGCTATGACAGACTCTTTAGGGGACGAGGTATTTGTTCTTCATAAAGATGATAAGCCAACGGCTATCGTTTGTGCGGTTCCTTATTTGCGGGACAAGGATATTCGGACGGTTGAACCTGGAGAAACCATCGATGATAAAAATGCCAAACTTGTTGATGGATTGAAAAATCATTACGCCGATGTTTGTGAAATTGCCAAACAGAAACGAGCCGAATTTCAGAGATCTGGGCAGGGTGACATTCCCATCGTTGCCATGGGGCATCTTTTTACGGCTGGTGGCAAGACCGTCGATGGTGATGGCGTGCGGGAACTTTATGTCGGATCTCTCGCCCATGTTGGTCAAGATGTATTCCCTTCTTCAATAGACTATCTCGCCCTTGGTCATTTGCACGTACCTCAGGTTGTCAGCGATGTTGAACATATCCGCTACAGCGGTTCGCCTATTCCGATGGGGTATGGTGAGGCGAATCAAGAAAAGAAGGTCGTGCTTGTCGGGTTCAATAGCTCCACGCCAACTATTCAAGAACTTCCTGTGCCCTGTTTTCAGAAGTTAGTACGCATTGTCGGCACTCTCGATGATATTCACGCCAAATTAGAAGAATTGAAGATCGAGAAAAGTGATGCTTGGTTGGAGATTGAATATACGGGCAGCGAAATTATCGGTAATCTGCGCGAAATGCTAGATGAAGCTCTTGCTGATTCTGCCATGGAAGTCCGAAGGATAAAAAATCGGCGTATCATGGACCGGGTGATCAGTACAGTCGCGGAAGATGAAACCCTCAATGATTTGGATGCTGGGGATGTTTTTACTCGCTGTCTGGATGCTTTTGAGGTGCCGGATGGAGACCGTGAGGAACTGATAGCGTCCTATAACGAAATAATCAAGTCTCTCCATGAAGAAGACGTAAACGCAGAATAGGGAGGCTGGTCATGAAGATACTTGAACTACGATTTAAGAACCTCAACTCCCTCTATGGCGAATGGGTTATTGATTTCACCGATCCAGAATATGTATCCAACGGAATCTTTGCCCTGACTGGTCCGACCGGTGCGGGTAAATCAACGATTCTGGATGCTATCTGTCTGGCCCTGTATGGAACTACGCCCCGCCTTGGGAAAATCACCAAGAGTGGAAACGAAATCATGTCTCGCCAGACGGGTGAGTGCTATGCCGAGGTTTTGTTTGAATCCCAGGCTGGCCGATTCCGGTGTCACTGGGAACAGCGGCGGGCACGGAAAAAGGCTGAAGGGAACCTGCAGGATCAGGAACACCAGATTGCGGATGCTGATACAGGTAAACCGATCGAAACCAAGAAGAGCCTTGTTGGCAGGGTCATTGAAGATAAAACCGGAATGGACTTCGACCGTTTCACCCGTTCTATTCTGTTGGCCCAGGGGGGATTTGATACCTTTCTGAAGGCTGATGTTGAGGAGAAATCCAAGATACTTGAGCAGATTACCGGTACTGAGATTTATTCGGAAATTTCGCGCCGTGTTCATGAGCGCCAGCGTGATGAACGGGAGAAGCTGAACATCCTCAATGCAGAAACCTCCGGCATTGTCATACTTGAGTCTGAACAGGAAAAAGAAATTCAGGAGGATCTCGCGGCCAAACAGAAACAGGAGACCGAGCTTGCCGGCAAAGCAACCGAAACCGGCAAAGCCATCGCGTGGCTGACAACTATTGAAGATCTGAAAAAGGAAATCCTTAGCCTCGCGGATGACGCTGCAAGTTTGAAGGTAGATACCGAAGCATTCCAACCGGAACGGGAAAAGCTTGAACAGGCCACTAAGGCTGCGTCACTTGATGGAGCATACGCAACGCTTATAGCCCTTCGTAAGCAGCAGGTTGACGATCAAGCATCCTTACAAACGGATGAAGTCGCACTTCCTGAGCTAGAAAAAACAGTAAGTGCACAAGCTGATGTGCTTAAAACTGCCGAGCAGTTCACTCTAAAGGCGAAAGAGGAGCTGAAAGCAGCTGCACCGTTGATCCAGAAAATCCGATTGCTTGACCAGAAGATTTCGGAGCAGAGAAAGGCTGTTTCTGAAGGCATTGATGTCTGTACCGAGGAAGCCGCAAAGATTGAAGAAGACAAGCAGGCTCATCAGAAGGAACTCGTTAAACGAACCTCTGCTGAGAAAACATTGAAAGCCGCTGAGTTGTACCTCAAAGAGAATGAGCAGGATGAATGGTTGATCAGTGGACTGGCCGGTATAGAAGCACAACTCAGCAACCTGCTCGCTAAACAACTGGAGATTACACAGAAAGAAATCGATCTCAATAAAGCGGATACGGTCCTAACTGCAACCATAAAGAAACTTGAAGCAGCTACCCAAAAATGTTCCCTAAAAAAGGAGGAGTTGGAGCTCACCAGTAAAAAACTTCAACAAGGTAAGGATGCTCTGAGTAAATTGCTGGGTGACAAGCTGCTCCGGGAGTATCGAGCCGAGAAGGAAACCCTACTTCGTGAAATGGCTTTCATCAGGAAGATTGAGGAGCTTGAAGCTCACCGTGACAAGTTGGAAGACGGCAAGCCATGTCCACTTTGCGGTTCGACTGAGCATCCTTTTGCTGAGGGCAATGTTCCGGTTCCCGATGAAATTGAGCAGAAGATAGAATCTCTGACCAAGTTGATCGACAAGGCAGACGAACAGGAAGCCGCGATCAAAAAACTAGAACAGGCGGAATCTGCTGCCCGTACAAACCAGAATGACAGCGAGAAGCAGGAAACCGATGCCGCTAATGGCAAGAAGGCTGCTGAAAAGACTCTCGTGGAAATAAAGGAGACCCTCACGAATCTTCGGACCGGCTTTGATGAACTCAAGTTGACAGTATCCGAGAAACTTCTGCCACTTGGCATCACAGAAATAGCGGAGACAGAGATCGAAGGGCTTCTCAAATCCCTTAAGTCGAGATTGAAGGCGTGGCAGAAACAGGAAAAACAGAAAGCCGACATCGAAAAACAAATTGCCTCTATCGATAGCGAGGTGAAGCGCCTGAATGCCGTAATTGACACGCAGGTTAAAGCTTTGACCGGAAAACAGGACTCTCTGGAACGGCTGAAAAAGGAACTGGTCGACGGAACGAATGAGCGAAAGCAATTGTATGGCGACAAAAAGACTGATGATGAAGAAGACCGCCTGAATAAGTCTATTGACGATGCCGGTGACGCTGAAAAGAAAGCAAGAGATCTGAATGCTGAGCTGCAGCAGAAACTGACAACGGCGAAGACCCATGTCGAATCTCTCAGGAAGCGCATTGAGCAGAGAGCACCTGAGCTGGAAAAAGCGGAATCCGACTTTTCTAAAGCTTTGATTCCGACAGGCTTTGCGGATGAGAAGTCCTTCGTGGGGGCTAGGCTGTCTCATGCTGAACGGGAATCTTTATCCTCCCGAGCGAAGGATCTGGATAATGCGGAGATGGAGCTCAAAGCAAAGAAGAAGGATCGTGAGACACGTTTGACCGCGGAGAGCGCCCTAAAGCTCACCGATAAGACACTTGAAGAACTGAAGTCGCAGTTCCTGGAGTATGAAGAATCTCTGAATCAGTTGCGTGATGTCATAGCCGGTCTCAAGCATAAGCTGAGTGAAAATACGGCAGCCAAGGAGCGGATTAAGGAAAAACAGTCAGCTATCGATGCTCAGAAAGAGGAGTGTCATCGTTGGGAGAAACTGCATGGTCTTATCGGTTCAGCTGACGGAAAAAAGTTCCGGAACTTTGCTCAGGGGCTGACCTTTGAATTGATGGTGTCCCATGCCAACCGCCAACTAGGGAAAATGACCGATCGTTACCTGCTGATTAGGGATGAACAACAACCTCTGGAGTTGAACGTCGTGGATAATTATCAGGCCGGTGAAATCCGATCGACCAAGAACCTTTCCGGGGGGGAGAGTTTTATCGTTAGTCTCACATTGGCGCTAGGACTATCAAAGATGGCCAGTCGTAAAGTACGTGTTGATTCACTCTTTCTTGATGAGGGTTTCGGAACGTTAGACGATGACTCTCTTGAGACGGCGTTAGAAACTTTATCGGGGCTTCAGCAGGATGGAAAGCTGATAGGGATCATTTCTCACGTATCAGCATTAAAGGAAAGAATCAGCACGCAGATATCGATTTCACCACGTTCAGGTGGTCGCAGCTCACTTGTAGGTCCTGGGTGTAGTCAATCCATTTAAAACGAAACCTGGAGAGGTTCTGATGGCGAAAAAGGGTGTAACGAAAGATCGAACAGGATTAATTTTACAAACTCTTTTTAAGGTATTGGTTCAACATCCTGATGGGATTCAGGCCAAAGACGCAATCTCACAAGTTGCGTCTCTGCTTACCCTGACAGAGCACGAAAAAGGCGAGTATCAAAGTGGTGGGAGAAGATTTGACAAAATTCTTCGTTTTAAAACCGTTGATGCTGTTAAAGCTGGGTGGATGCGAAAAAGCAAAGGTCTATGGTCGATCACTGACGAGGGCCGAGATGCCTTGGAAAAATATTCTGATGTCGATGACTTTTATAGTGAGGTGAGTAAGCTTTTCTATGAATGGAGGCGTGCTCAACCGACTAAAAAGACTGATGATATTGATGAAGCTGATCAGCAACTTGAGGCCAAAATTACTTTTGAAGAAGCGGAAGAACAGGCTTGGCAGGAAATCGCAAATTATTTAGCAGGCATTGATCCTTTTGAGTTGCAAGAACTCGTTGCAGCACTATTGGAGGCAATGGATTATCATGTCTCCTGGGTTGCTCCTCCAGGGAAAGATGGGGGCGTCGATATTCATGCTTGGACGGATCCTTTAGGCACAAAACCGCCTCGCATAAAAGTCCAAGTAAAACGTCGTAAAGATAATATCGCCGTCGATGAATTACGGTCATTCCTGGCGCTTATCAATCAAGATGATGTCGGTATTTTTGTGACTACCGGTGGCTTTACTCGTGATGCTGCAGAATTGGCCCGATCTCAAGAGAACAGAAAAATCACCTTGCTGGATCGAGAAAAACTGGTTGAATTGTGGGTCGAGTACAATGACCGATTGGACAAAGATAAACGGCATCTGTTGCCTTTGAAGCCGATCTATTTTTTGGCACCGAATGAGTAGGGGGCAAGGGTGGGGGATCATTTAACATATCATCGGTATCAGTGGTTTGACGGGCAAGTTAAGAAGGGGCGATATCCTAACGCGAGTACTTTGGCAGAGCAGTTTGAGATTTCCAAAAAGACGGCACAGCGGTGTATCGATTCGTTCAGAGATAGGTTGTTAGCCCCACTGGAATATGATTCCTCGCAAAAGGGGTATTACTACCTGGATTCAAATTTTCAATTGCCTGCGCCTGAAATTACGCAAGAGGAATTATTAGCAATCTTGGTTGCGCAAAACATTCTGCCGTCAAGTGCTGGTGGTGTCATCAGCAATCAGATTCAGTCGTGTGGGCGGAAACTTTTCGGAGCTTCAGGTTTGTTGGGGTTGAGTTTTGAGAGGTTAAACAACTCATTTTCATCAACGTGGAACGAGTACGCTCCTACCCAAGGCCCTGTATTTAAGCTCGCAATGAAAGGTCTGCTTGATACCAGACTCATTGAGTTTACATATTTATCACCTAAGTCAACTCTGGCCTGCAAGAGGACAGTGGAACCACATCATTTGCAACACTATATGGGCAATTGGATAATGGTTGGATATTGCCACCTTCGGGATGACTGGCGGAAATTTATGCTGTCAAGGATGGACGGTGTCAGATTGCTGGATCGTAGGTTTGAGCTGAGGCCTCGTAATCAGTGGCAGCAGCAACTGGAGGGGGGATTTGGTATTTTTCAGGGTGGCGTCAAGCAGATCATTAAATTGAAGTTTAACCCCTTCAGGGCTCCCTGGATCAGGGAGCAGGTCTGGCATGAGGAACAAAGTATTGATTTACTTCCTGATGGTGGACTTCTTCTTTCTTTTCCAGCCTGTCATTTGCACGAGGTTAAGATGAAGGTTATGCAATTCGGAGCTGATGTTGAAGTTGTGGAGCCTGAAGAGCTCAGGGATTCGGTATCTAAAGAAATTCTGAAATTGCAGCGGTTGTATGAAAAATAATTGAACCTATGACGCTAGATGGGGGAGGTGTTTTGATATCCTCACTTTCAGTTGGTAACTCACAAATTTAACTAATTGAAAGGAACAGTAAATGGCAAAAACAGGAGAAAAGCCGGGAAAAGGATTTTATACCTGCACATCATGTGGTCAAGTTGTTCATTTGGATGACAATTCCGATACGTTGCCTCCGTGTCCGACATGCAACGGTACAAATTACAAACCATGATATTGGTTGGGCAGGTTGCTCTCTCTCCTAGATGGCACTTGCCCTTTTTATTTATCGGAGGGGCTATATGCCAAATGGAAACAACCACAGATTATTAGCTGCGCTTGTCATAGGTGGCTTTTCTTTATCGCAAAACACAGGAAGCGAAGAAGCCTTGAAAAGGTCTTTGTTGCATTCCTCTGTTGCCGCCTTGGCGACAAATCTTCCAGATCTGCTTGAACCTGCGATCAATCCACATCATCGACAATTTTTTCATAGTATGGTCTTTGGTGGTCTTGTTGTTTATGCAGGCTGTAAGCTGTATAGATGGAGCCCTGAAGAGAGGTGGGAACGTGTAGCTCGAAATTTATTATTAGTTGGATGTGGGAGCTATTTGCTGCATCTGTTAGCCGATAGCTTTACCCCTCGGGGGTTGCCACTGGTCGGGAGGGTGTGAAATGGTGAATTGGTTTTGGGAGATAATCACTATCCTGGCTTATTCCCGTCGCACCCAGTGGGCTCTGGTTGTGGGGATTTTTGGATTTTTTTTGATTCGGATCTGGGGGAACCATATTCTGAATAGTTTCGAATTGACCGGTCCTATGTCTGTATTGAGTGATGCGATCAGAGAGATTCTTGATCAGAGATATGACAAAGCCGCATTGGGGTGTCTTTTCTCTTCCTGGGCTCTCGCCGTAAAGTGCTACATGAAAGATAGGAGGAGGCTTTATGGAGCTTATTGAAAAGAAATTTACAATTTTAAAGGAGGGCATCTGATGCCGAGTGGCCTTTCTCATATGCTTTTTAGCCGCTATCTGCCCATTGAGGACGGTTGTCCCTATCGTAATCAAATGAGGGCAAATACTCGTTACTTCCAGATTGGTAGCATTGCTCCTGATTTGCCCTATGCCAGTGTCGTTGATAACGATTTTCTTGATTCTGATAGTGAATTGGCAAATTTGTTTCATTTCACCTATCCGGGGCAGGACGAGGCGCTGTCACCAAATAGGTTGCCGCTTTTGGGCCTGGAGCGTGTTAAGGAAAGTTTTGATAATGGAACAGGCAAGAGGGAAGTCGATGCTTTGTTCTGGTTTACTGTTGGTTACGCATCGCACGTTATTGCCGATGGAGTCTGTCATCCATTTATTATGGATAAAGTGGGGCGCTATGAAGGCTCCAATAAGGCGGCTCATAGAGCTCTTGAGATGGGGATTGATGTTCTCCTTTTCAAACATTTAACCAAAACCAGTGGTCATGAAGTGGAAGTGGGCTATGCTGGGGAAGATAGCTATATCAAAGGTTTTAACAGGTTAAAATATACTGGCCAGGCTTGTACGCATTTTGCAGGCCTGATCCGGACTGTTTATGACTTTCAGGTCGAAGCTGATGAAATCGCCGGATGGGTTAAGGGGATGGGGAGATTGTTTTGCTTATCGACCGGCAAATGGCCAGCATGGCTACGCAATCTGGATGCTACTCAGGCCTACGTCTTTCGTGAGATTGCTGATTTGGATGGGAAAGAGGACGAATATCTCGTGCTAGAAAAACCCAAGTATTGGGATGAGAATTTCTGCAACTCAGAACGTATTCACTTCATAGACGATTGTATTCCACGTTTCAACGATCTGATGACCGCCTTTCTAAACAAGGCCTGGGCTTACGTATACGAATCAGGATCAAGCCTGAGTGAGGCAGACATACCTGCTTATAGCCTTGACACTGGGCGTCCGGTAGCTGCCTTCGATAATATTTCTCTCATTCCGACACAATGGGAGGTTGCGTAATGCGTGTTCGTTTTTCATTATTAGCTTTAATCGTTTTGCTTGTTTGCTCCTGTGCGAGCTTTACCGGGAATATCGATGTCGTGGAGAGAGATGAGTTTCTCTACAAACTTCCGCAATTGCACGAAACCATACTTGGGAATTTGAAGTACGATGACCCGAACTTTGATTTGCGCGAATTGAATCTGACCGCTTATCAGGAATTACTTGAAACTACCGAACTTGTTGGGGATGATGAGGATGTTGTTGCATTTCTCCAGAAAAGCTCGAGTGAGAATAAATTCCTCGTTCTGAAAGATACGTTTCTGGTCTGCCTTAATTCCGATAAGTGGACGTACTTGATATGCGATGATGCATCGACAATCGGCGCTGATAGAGTTCTTGTCGATGACGCTCTACCAAATATGGATACCTCTTTCGCGGAGCTATTCGAACAAATTCGCTAAATAAAATTGAGATGACTATCTTCTAACCGGATAGGCAGATTGTAGCCAATCGCGGGCATCAGCGCGTTGACTTTGTCGCCGAGAATTTGATGATTTCTGGGTCGGACCAAGGCAGCTCACTAATATCATTGCTATATATGAGGGTTTTAAATCAGTTTCCAGGCTTAAAAGTTTTTTTTTGCGCATAAAATACTTCAGAAGCTGCTTTAGAAAAGCTTACGGCATTTGCTAATATTCAAATTGGGAGGGGGACCCATGAGTTCAGATGAATCGTTAATACCGGTCCATGGTGGCTATCGCAAACTGAAAAGCTTTCAGGTTGCTCAATTGGCTTACGATGTAACCGTTCGCTTTGTAGAAGCTTACGTTGATCGTTTCAGTCGCACCCGAGACCAGATGGTTCAGGCGGCACGTTCAGGTGTTCAGAATATAGCTGAAGGCTCGCAAGCTTCGGCAACGTCTAAAAAGACCGAGTTAAAATTAACGCAGGTGGCGAGGGCCAGTTTAGAAGAGCTAAGGCTCGATTATGAAGACTTCCTCCGTCAACGCGGCTTCCAGCAGTGGGAGCGCGAAAATCCTTTACGACAAGAATTGATCGACCGACGTTTTCAAAGTGCTGACGACGTTGCACGCTGGGTGGCTGAAGTTGGCAAGCGTGTAATTGCTAGTAGACCTGATGGACTAGCTGGACACAGTAATAACTTAGGTTCGAGAGAAACTAAGTCCACCCTGTCCACCAAAGTCTACCCGGAAATTGCAGCGAATGCCGTACTAGTTCTGCTTGCAGTCGCGTGCGCTCTCCTTGACCGCCAGGTTTCCCGCCTGGCGGAAGATTTTGAGAATCAGGGTGGTTTTAGTGAACCCCTGTATCGCGTCCGTAGCCGTAAAAGAGGTTTTTAGTTCTTTTATGACAAGAAAACGTTCAGCAATGCTGTTTTGAGCTGCAACTGCTCGAAGTATCCCTAGAAATTGAACATTTTCTTTATCTGAGTACCGCCGCTTTCCTTTCCAAGTGACCCGGCGCTGTTGCTTATCTCTGTAAGAGTGTTGCTGCGGTCGTCCAGCATGCCATTAATATCAGCCAACCCGCCGGCACTGTCTTTGAGAGCCCCCAACTTGTCGCCCAGCTGGGTATCTAGCTTTGATTTGAGCTGCTGGGTATAGGCCGAGGCCTCTTTGGAGAAGCTCTCACCAAGTCCTTTGGCAATTTTCCCGTCAAGATCGGTTGCGACCGAAACCGTTGGTTGCTGCAACGACCCAGCGAGATCAACCTTCACCTTGAAGTCATGGATTCCTTTGAGGATCCCTGCCGCCAGTTCCATCAACTTGCCTTCACCTTTGAGGGCAATGTCAGCACCGCTGAAAGCCAGGGTGCTGGAGCCGCCGAGCTCCTTTAAGTCAACCAGGGTAATTTCTCCGCCAAAAGCGAGGGTGCTCTTACTCAGCTCGAGCATTGTGAGTCGCAGCGGATCGAGGGGCAGTCCTGCAGAGGTGAAACTGATCCGGTCGGCAACCGTTTTACCCAGGCGGTTGTCCTCGCCCTTGACGACCAGCTTGCTCACTTTTGGTCCATCGCTTTGCAGCGTGAACGTCAGCGGACGGCCCAGCTGCTTCTGCTGATCCGTTACATCATTCACCAGGGCGCTAAAGGACTGCCCCTTCAAAATTCCGTCGATCTCGGTTTTCGCGATCCAGAGATCGGGGCTGGGCTGAGTCAGGGGATACTTCATCCAGCGCCCTTCACCCCGGGGTGGTACCGGTGGTTCAGGCTCACTCTGCAGGTAGGGCTGAGCCTTTTCGTAGTAACGACGCGCCAGGGCGATGTAGGACTTGACCTGTTCGCCGAAAAGCGCTCCGATAATGTTCATCGCACCGCCGGTGGAAAGGTCATATGCTGATTTGAGGCGGTTGAAATCGGTCTGCGACGCCTCTTTCATGGTTGCGTAGAGGTTCTGGATCTGCTCGCGGTCTGAGGCGAAATCGGACTTGACCGTTTCGAGCCGGGTCTTGTAGGTATTGATTTTCTCCTGGAACGTCTTGGCATCTTCGGCCAGTGCGATCAGTTGGGCGGGATCTTTTGACTTGCTCTGCTGCTTGAGAGCCTCAAATTCCTTTTTAAGTTCCTCCAGCTTTGTTGGTGAGAAGTCGTCTCCTGCGGCGATCGCTGACCACTTGGCGACGATCTCCTTGATCTGCTCTTGCGCCTGCGTATAAGCCTTGAGCGTTTTCAGGTCCGCTTCAGCCAGTAGCGATTCAGGGCTGGGGAGTTCGAAACTCGGCAGAGAAAAGGTGCCGGAACTGTTGCTGTCGGTTTCATTTTCCGCAGGCCGGGCAGGATTCTTCTGCAGCGTGGCGGGAGTTTCAAAGCCCATACCGCTGATAGCAATATGTTCGATATGGGTCCGGTTGAGAAGCAGGGCTTTCAGGTTGAGGTCCAAGGCAGCCCGGCCGATCGAAACCAGGTCGATCCCTTCCTGCTCACTTGCTACCTCGATCCGGTCGAGGGTCACGGAGCCTTCGCTGAAACTGACATTGACGCCACCGATCCGGACGTCGCGTTGCAGGGCAATGCTGCCAGCTTTCTCAAGGCTCCATTTGGCCAGCGGGTCGACCAGCACAAGGGCACAGAAAATCACCAGTCCTGCCAGAACGACGAAGGTTCCTGCGCCCCACCAGCGCAGCAGGGGGTCGCGTTTGTCGGTGGCCTTAAGTATCCCGAATAGCCCAAGCTTTGGAGCCATCTCCAGTAACGAAGCCAGGCTGGAGCGGTAATGATTGATGGCCCAGCCCAGCGCGAAGTAAAGCGGCAAAGCCAGCACCAGGGATACGACTGTCGAACCGGTAACGAGGGTGTTGTTGAAGTGGGTCATGCGCAGCGGGCCGCTGTTGTACCAGCTGGTCCAGACCCCCTTGAGTCCCTCGCTGTTCAAGATCGCGTAGCCGATCTGTTCGAACCAGGGGTCGAAAAGGTAGCCGATTCCAGCGAATAGCGCCGAAACCACGCAGAACAGGCCGAGGTGGATATTGAGCAAAAAGGCAAGGAAGAAAATAACAATGGTCTGCAGCCCGGAGATGGGTGTCAAACCCGCCACCATCCCCAGGGTGATCGCCAGCGTTACCTGCCAGGGCGTTTGAGCCGAGTTGAGTGCTTTGAAAAATTTTAAGAAAAACCGCATATGATCCTCCTTTTAATGAGTCTAAATTTTAACATACAACCCAGAGAAACTCTTTACTCTATCTGTTAATTAGTTTCTGTCCGGAAAGCGCTCTTTTTCACCAGCTCGGCGTCAATCTGCGCATTCGCTTGTGCGGCGTAAAGCACTACGCCTCCGCGCAAATGCTTGATTTCCTTGATCTGGCAAAAAATTGCATCTTTCCAAATCGTAAAACCGGCTAGTTGCTATTTTGAGTTTCCGGATGGCAGCTAATTAGAAAAAACCGGGTCCCGTTAAATCCACTCCTCCGTTCTGGTCATTGTTAAATCCGGGGGGCAAGATCTTTAAATGGGAGCTGACTCCAGTCCCGGGGTTTTTCACAAGGGCTGTAGCCTCTGGTAACAGACCGTAAAATCGAGGGATATAGTAGTTGTCTGTTTATTGTATGATGTGATGTGATATCACTACATATCATTGAATATTATTTAATACGATACGCGATAATGTTGACTGATACTATGCTGGATGATATAGAAGGACTTTTTTCCAGAGGATACAATCATGATTATTGCTGTAGGACACGAAAAGGGGGGAGTCGGGAAGTCGGTTATTGCTTGCAACCTGGCGGTTATGAGGGCGAGTAAGGGCAGGGACGTATTGTTGATCGATGCTGACTACAAGCCTTCCAGTTCACTGTTTGCCATGGTGCGATCCGACGGGAAAACCGCAGCTGAGATCAGCTGTGTATCGATCACCGGCAAAGGAATTATGCAGGAGGTCAAGCGGCTGAAAAATCGCTACGATGATATTATCATCGACTGTGGCGGTCGTGACGATGCCACCCTGCGTGGGGCGATGATGGCTTGTGATACCTTGCTGATGCCTGTCTCCCCCGGTCCCTTCGATTACTGGAGCACCGAGCAGGGGATGGCCGACAAGGTCAACGATATTCTTGCCATGCGTGAAGATTTGCGCCCGCTGCTGTTTATAAATCGTGGTGACACCAACCCGATGGTGAAAGACACCTACGAGGCCAAAAACGCCATCCGCGCGGTTATGGCCGAGATCTGTCAGGAGGTTTTGGTTCTTGATCTGGTTGTCTGCAATCGGGCGGTTTTCCACAAAGGGATCGCAGGCGGGCTGGCCGCCTTTGAGTTTGTGGCGACAATTGACAAGCCTGGCAGCGGCTACCTTAACGGGATCAAGGAAATATCGGCCTTATATAAGGAGGTCTTCAATGAAGAGTTTACGGGATAGAGCCAAGGAAAGCCGGGCCAACACCTTTGTCGATAGCTCCCCGGAAGGCGCAGCTCCGGCAGAGACGTTTTCCATCCCTTATCCGGCCCGGTTGCGGGCGTCTATCGACAGGCGGACGCGCGACTATATCGATCGTTACGGCAAGAAAGGGGAGAGTATCAATTCCCTGATCAACGATGCCCTGGAAAAGCTCCTCGACATCAAAGAGGCCGAAGCCGCAAGAATCGAGCGCCTGCTCAGCAAAGCCGAGCGTATGGAAGAAGAGGGGTGAGCTGTCCACCAAGGTCTTCCCGAAAATCGCAGCGAATGCCGTTTTAGGCCTGCTGGCAGTTGCTTGCGCTCTTTTCGACCGCCAGGTTTCGCGCCTGGCTGATGATTTTGAAAATCAGGGTGGTTTTAGTGAACGCCTATATCGCGTCCGTAGCCGTAAAAGAGGTTTTTGAATAAGAATTGGTGCCATGTATTCCTTCACATCCTTAAAAGAACTGATCAACACCCTTGCCTGGTCGAAGGATCTTCTGACGGAGATGTTTGAGAAGCGTAAGGCTTTTGCCTATCGTTATGAACATGCCGCCGAGATTATCGATGAAGGCCGGCTGGACGGACTTATCGAGCTGGAGGTGCTGCGTCGTAATGGCAACCTGCTGGAGATTGACGATACTTTTCTTGAGTTCTTTGAGCAGATCATGGCCGTTAATGAAGAGATCAATACGGCCACCATCCATGAAAATATCCGTCATTTAAAGCAGCAGATCGACTATTACCTGCAAGAAGGCAATGAACAGCGCAAGTACAGTTACCTGAAAGGGGTTAAGTCGTTACTGCGCAAAATCGGACAGATGACTCTGCGTAATATCGTTGATCTTAACCGCAATATTGATAACACCTTCAAGACCGAACCCAACTATCAGATTAAAATCAAAAAGCTTGAAAACTATGACCAGAAACGCAAGGATATCAACCTGTTGATCAGTCAGACCCGGTTATTGCTAGATGAGCAGGAGATGACCTTTTTCCGGGTTGCTCCGGATGAGGAACTTGGCCGGATTATGGTTCATTTGCGTTTGCAGCTTAGTGAAGCGCACCATAATCTGATCGAAACCCAAAAGCAGGTCATCGATTTTCTTAATCAGATCAAGTATCAGAGCCGGGTGCTCGAGAAGTTGCGCCAGATCAAATATCTGAAGGATCAGTTTGAGCTGCGTGAACGCAGCGATCTGGTGAGTCGGTTGACTCAGTGTGGCGATCTGTTTTTTGAACCGCGCCGCGGACGGACCCTGAAGCTGTCGCTGGAGCGGTTGCAGGACGATGATATTTACCCCAGCCTGGTTAAGATCAGCCGCAAACAGAAGGTCGGTAATGCGGCCCGGTTACCGGTGGCGGATAAGATTTCTGCCGACTATCTGGAGCCGGAAACCGAACAGGAAATTTATATTAATCTGGAAGAACTGAAAAACGGCTTCCTGGCTTCAGGGCATCATCTGTTTAACTTTGTTCAGAATTATGATTACCCCAGGCCGGTCTCTTACGCAGAAAAGGTCACCCTCTACTGTCAGATGATCTCTCTGTATGAGGACGACCTGGATATTCGTGAAGAATATATCCAGAGCGATAATCTTGAATACGCGGTGATCTATCCGCGTTAAAAATATCAACCTGGCCACAGAGGGTATAATGGGCACAGTAAAAAGAACACAGGATATTTTTGAAGTTCTCAGCAAAGGGCAATTTATCAGCTCTAACAGTTGTCATGAGCTCATTCGCCGATTATTTTCCGAGGTGGAGGAAAATTTTCCTTACTATCAGGATTTTTTTGCTGAAATCGGTTTTGTCCTGGAACAGGGGGACGAGTTTTTTTACTTCTCGCGGCAAGAGCATCGCAGCGATCTGGAGCGTAAGATAGAACGAGCGTACCGCTGGATTGATATTCTGGACTTTTGCAAGGCTTTTGATAACAGCTTTGGCCCCGGTTATCGTTTCAGTCCGGCTGAAATTGAGGTTCGGTTGGGGGTTGATGCGGTTCTGAAAAGCAAGTTAAGGGGACTCAAGCGCTACACCGGTGAAGAGAAATTCGGTCCGGCCATTGGAAAGTTGATCGACTTATTGTGCCGTGAAGGGTTTGCCGAGCTGGAAAATGAGGTGAGCCAGTCGTACAAGGTGTTGACCTCTTTCCGCTATCTGGAAAATCTGATCTTAAGCATCCATATTCCGGACGAGATTGATGATGAGATATCTGAATAAAGTCTGTTTTATTAACAGTGCCGCAGTCAAATATGCCGAAATCAACCTGAACGGCAATGTTCATTTTATCGGGACACAAGGGGTTGGCAAAAGTACTCTGCTGCGAGCCATCCTGTTTTTTTACAATGCCAATTCGCTGAAATTGGGGGTACCGTCAGGCCCGACCAACAAAAGCTTTGGTGAGTGGTATTTCCCGTACCGAAATTCTTATATTGTTTACGAGGTTCAGCGTGAGACGGGAGCTTATTTTGTCCTCGCTTTTAAAGCTCAGAACCGGGTGTGCTATTACTTTGTTGATGCCCCGTATCAACGGGAGTTGCTGGTCAGTGATGATGGTGTCGCCTGTGAAAGTTGGGAAGCTGTCCGTGCCCGGCTGGATCAACAGCGCATTTTTTACAGCCGCCGGATCAAATCTTTTGATGAATATCGTGATATCCTTTATGGCAACGATCAGGGAAAAAAGGAGTTCCGGCGCTATGCTTTGCTGGAAAGCCGCCAGTATCTGAACATCCCCCGCACTATTCAGAATGTTTTTCTCAATTCAAAACTCGATGCTGAATTTATTAAACAGACCATCATCGATTCCATGACTGAAGATGCTTTGCGCATCGATTTACAGAGTTACAGCCATCATCTGAAAGATTTTGAAACCCAACTTGCAGATATCGCCTGTTTCCGGCAACCGGCGGTGCAGAAACAGGCCCATAGGGCAGCAGAACTGCAGATGGCGATCGGGCAGATGCGCCGGACGATCCGTAACCAGGCTGTGGCGTTGAAAACTGCTGTTGCTATAGCACATGAGGAACAACCTCGTCTGACGGAGTTGCTTGCTGCTGAGCGGGGCACCCGGCAGGTTTTTCTCGACCAGGGAGAAAAGGAGAAGGCGGCGTGGCAACGGGCCCGGGAAAAATTGGCCACAGAGATCACTCACCTGAAAGAGAAATTAAGGGTGGCCAGAAGCAGGGAGCAGGACTACGCCAGACAAAATATTGAGGATCTGCTGGTGCGGGTTGCCGGGCGCGAACAACTGCAGCAGGAACAACGCAATCTGGTTGCAGAAAAGAACTTGTTGGCGGGGCAATTTCGCGAGATAACCAGTAAGTACGCTGCTATTTTGGCCGAACTGGAAAATCAACAGCAGGGGATGGTCAACCAGCAGGAGCAGGGGATGCTGGGGATCCGGGAAGCGTTCATGGGTCAACGTGACGCTGTCCGCCAGGAGTACGAACAATTGTTCGAGGATATCCGTGACCAGAACGGTACCGAAATAATTGCTGTGCAGAAGGATTTAGACGCACTCGTCAGGCATAAGTACGAGCTGGAAACAAAGAAAGCACAGGAGCGTCATAAGCGCTGGTATGAAAGCGAAATTGCCCGGGATGAAGAGCAGCTTCGTGGCCTTGATCAGGCGTTGTTTAAAAACCGACAGCAGCGCAGCGGAAACGAAGCGTTGCTGGACGGGGTGAAGAACCGGCAGGAACTGGAAGAGCGTGCCATAAGGGAGTCTTGTCAGCGACAGCTGGCCGACCAGCAGAATCTTATTACGCAACTGGAGCAGCAGCTTGCAGTGCTTAGCGGGAAACTGGAAAACAGTGACGATTCCTTTTACGGCTGGCTGAACCGGGAGCAGCCAGGCTGGGAAAATACAATAGGAAAGGTGTGCTCTGAGGATCTGTTGTTTGACGACTCTTTAGCTCCGCAGCTTGTGTCTGGTGCTCAGAAGAGTCTTTACGGTGTTGCCCTTAATTTGCAGGAACGTGCGCTAAACGTTCGTTCTCTTGCTGACTACCGCCACGAACAGGAATTGTTACGGCTTGAGCTTGACGAACAACAAGCTGTTGTTCCTGAGCTGACCAGGAAGCTCGAAGATGAGCTGCAAAAGCTGAAAAACCGGCTACAGCCTAGGGTTCGTGCCCTCAAAGAAGAAAATCGTCAGCTCGATTACGAAATCGACCAACAACCGCAACGTAAAGAAGCTGTGCAGCTCTCTTTAAAAAACTGGCAGGATAAAGCTGCAGAGCAAACCAGGGTTGCTGTTGCAGGGCTGGACCGGCAGCGGGTTGAGATCAGCGACAGGGAAGAGGCCCTGCGTGAGCATCAGCAGGGATTACAGAGCCAGCTTAAACGGCTGCTGAAAAATCGCGAGCGCGATCGTGATCAGAAAATCAAGCAACTGGAAGCAGAGCGGGACGAAAAGCTGACCGCTATCAGGGCCCAGCTGGACACCCAGAAAGAATCGTTCCGGCAACGCCGGGCTGCTGTTTCACGTCAACAAGAACAGGAGCTTGCGGGTAAGGGAGCGGATACGCAGCGCCTGGGGCAGCTAGAGCAGGAGCTGATACGGATCGATGTCGAGCTCGAATTTATCGAAAATAAACGTGATCTGGTCGCTGAGTACTACAAAGATAAACGCGAACTGTTCGATAAAGTCAAAGAGTTCAGAAATCAGAAGCAGTTACTGGAACAGGAACTGGAGCAGAAAACAGAACAGCGGGAACGGCAGCAACAGCTGCGGCAACAGGAATTGGCAGGTATTGATGAACGGATCAGGATCTTGCAGTCTGAAGTCAATAATCTGATTTTAGACCTGGAAGCCTTTGCTCAGTTTAAACTGGCGGAGATTTACGCAGCCGTAGAACCGGATATGGTTGTACCTCTGGAATCAGTGCCGCCTGTACAAGGCTGCCGGGCGATTATCGATTCCTTAAAAGAGAATTTTTATGTGTCGATCAGGCGTCAGGCTGAACTGAAGGAAACGTTGGACCGTTTTCTTGGCCATTTTTCAGAGGCTAACATTTTCAGTTTTGCGACACAGCTGTCCGGCGCTGACGATTATCTGCGCTTTTCGGAGGATCTGACAGAATTTATTGAAGAAGATAAAATCTCTGAGTATGAAAAACGGGTCAATGAACGGTTTGGTGATATCGTCAGAGGGCTGGCGAAAGAAACCGGAGATTTGCTTGAACGAACCGGAGATATTCAGAAGGTTATCAGTAAAATTAATCGTGATTTCAGTGAAAAGAACTTTGTCGGGGCGATCAGTAAGATCGAATTGAAGCTGGATGAAAGCGCCAACAGTATTTTTGTCGTGTTGAAACAGATTAAGGAGTTTAATGATCAACATGCTCATGACTTAGGTTGTCAGGATCTGTTCTCGTCTCAGAATCATGAGCAGGTGAATGAAAAAGCGGTAGGTTTGCTGAAGCAGCTGATGAAAGAGGTCGGACGAAGCAGTCGTCGTGATCTGACCCTGACCGACTCTTTTGAATTAAAGTTCAGAGTAGAAGAAAACCAGAATGACACCGGCTGGGTTGAAAAACTGGCCAATGTTGGTTCTGACGGCACCGATATCCTGGTTAAGGCGATGGTTAATATTATGTTGCTGAATGTTTTTAAAGAAGGGGCTTCGCGCCGCTTTAAAGATTTTCGTCTGCATTGCATGATGGATGAGATCGGCAAACTTCATCCCAATAACGTGCGCGGCATCCTTAAATTCGCTAATGACCGGAATATCCTGCTCATCAACGGTTCACCGACCGAGAATAATGCTCTTAATTATCGGCATATTTATAAAATTTCCAAGGACGACCAAAAATACACGCGGGTGACCCGGATTCTGACCAATATGGATTCGCTATGAAGGTAAGCGGCACTCTGGCACGTAAACTATTATCGTTAGCTGCTGGTGAGATGATCCCGCGCAGTCAGCTAAAAAATAGTCTGATCGATAGTTTGCTCGATAATGGGGTACTTCAGTTACGTAGCCGTGGAACGCGCAAAAGTGTTTTTTGTTCAGATGCTGTCGCTCTGCAGGCCTACATGGACAATCATTTCGGCATAGCTGATCTGCAGAAATATTTGGAGATGCTGAATGATGAGGATCTGCGCCGTAGTCAATCTGTCGGTATCGCCAGCAGTTCAAAAATCAAAAGTATCCGCAGCTTCAAGGGCTTTCTGGTCAACTGTCTGGAACCGATTCCAGCACGTTTGAACGGGGCAGAGCTGAGTCTTCAGCCACTACCTGGCGCCTTTACCTACATTTATGATTTTGAGCAGTTTATCCCGGCAGAAGATGTAACAATTGTCGGTGTTGAAAATGGCGAGAATTTTCGCTATCTCGAAAGTCAGCAGTATCTGTTTCGCGATAAAAAATTCCTGTTCGTCTCACGCTATCCTCAGTCGGGGGATCTGGTACGCTGGCTGTGCGGGATTGACAATCCTTACCTGCATTTTGGTGATTTTGATTTTTCTGGTATCCGGATTTACCTGACGGAGTTCCAAAAATATTTAATGGACCGTGCCGATTTTTTTATTCCACCTGGTATCAACCGCTTGTTAGAACGGCATGGTAATCGTGATCTGTATGAACGCCAGCTTGATCAGTTAACTGATTTGGTCAACCTGCCTGAGCCCGGGTTACAGGCTCTTGTTGATTCGATATGCAAAGAGAAGAAGGGGCTTGAGCAGGAAGTGCTGATTGGGGGGTGGGAGGCTTTGTGAAATGAAAGTAGCAGTAAATGCTGTTTTCGTTCCGTTGGCGATTATGTTCGCACTCTTGAGTTGCTAGCTTGATTCTGTAATCAATATTGATTAATATTGATACAGATTGACTTGTGGAGGATACAAAGATGGCACAAACAACAATGACAGTTCGTCTCAGTGGGCCTTTAAGTGATTTTGTCGCTCAAAATGTTGGTGAAAATGGTTCTTATGAGAATACGAGTGAATATATCAGGGATCTTATTCGTCGTGATAAGGAGCGTACTGAACAACAGATGTTTGATCGGCTCAAGGCGGAATTGACGCTTGCGTTCTCTGCCGATGAAGACACTTATCGTCCGCTGACTGCCGCAGACATTATTAAGCGGAATCAGGAAGTACAGGGTTGATGCCCCGGTTCCTGGTTCAGCAGAGTGCTTCGCTGAGAATTGATGAAATTTATCGCTATACTTTGAAGAAATGGGGTGCGGCCCAGGCAGAAGAGTATATTAAGGGGCTGTTTGACGCTTTTGCGAAAGTGGGAACCCAAGACCTTATTTCCCGCCCGGTTCCCGCTGAGTTCGGAGTGAACGGCTTTTACTTCAGGTATGAAAAGCACTTTGTCTATTGGCGATATCTGAGTGGCGGCGAAATTGGTATCGTCACTATTTTACATGAGTGTATGCATCAAATAGATCGCTTCAACGATGATTTCGGTTAATCCCCCTCCCTAGAAAATAATGCTCTTTTCAGAAGTTTTTGCTAGGTAAGAGCTTGTTTTCCCTTTACCAATCCTCCGGATAATCCACCGCATTAGCAGGATCATTATAGATCAACACTGCCTGCTCATAGCGTTCTATGACCTTTAATGCCGTATCTACAGGAATCAGTACTAACTTACCCTGATGACTGGCCAGAGCTATCTTTCCTGCTTCAAGTTTGTCGGCAATTTCATTGGTGGTATAGAAGCGTTTGATCTTTTTGCCATCGACATAGTTGTAGGGTTCGTCACCTTCTTGAAGGGGTTGATGGTTGTTGGCTATCAACTGCTTGGCGGCAGCTTGGTCGGCCTTGAGCTTGTCCTGTTGCTGGCGCTCGATATTGCGTTGACGGTCAGCAGCGGCCTGCTCTTCACGTTGTTTCTTTAGGCGTGCTTTGGCTTCGGCATCAGCATTGGTGCCTTGACCTTTTTTCTTCTTTGTCTGCTCCACACGTTTGTCGTGAGCTGCTTTTTTGGCTTGTTTTTTATTGACCATACCGGCTTTAAGCAGTTGATCCTGCAAAGATCCCATCTTTAATTCCCCTTGTTCGGTTATTCAACACCCTGTTAGTGTTTGCAGAGGATACCTTATTTTTCAGGCTCTGAAAACCGTCAACACGGCCTCTTTTTGTCGGTTCATTGCTATAAAAACTAAGATAGTGCTTAAATAACCTTTGGCTTATGGTAAAAATATGGGTGAATTTGATTTCAGCTCTGAGCATATCTGATTGTGGGGCGGGCAGGGCGCAACTTACAAAAGTAGGATGGTGATACCAGTGACTAAAAAAGAACGCGCGGCGTACGTCTCAGAAAAACTTGACGAACTTTATCCAGAAGTTCCAATTCCTCTTGACCATACTGACGCTTACACACTTCTGATTGCTGTTTTGCTGTCTGCACAATGTACTGATGCGCGGGTTAATCTGGTCACGCCTGGTCTCTTTGCTAAGGCAGATAATCCACATGCAATGGCGCAGCTTTCTGTTGATGAGATTAAAGAGTGTATCGCCACGTGCGGACTGGCCAACAGTAAAGCGAAGAATGTCAAGAAGCTCTCTGAGATCCTGGTAGAAAAGTACGCGGGAGAAGTTCCCCGGACCTTTGAAGAGCTCGAAGCGCTGCCGGGAGTCGGGCATAAGACCGCCAGCGTTGTCATGCTGCAGGCCTTCAAAATTCCTGCATTCCCCGTCGATACTCACATCCATCGCCTGGCCCAGCGTTGGGGGCTGACAAAGGGGGAAAATGTCCAACAGACAGAAGCCGATTGCAAAAAGCTCTGGCCTCCTGAAGATTGGGACAGGCTGCACCTGCAGATCATTACCTATGGGCGTGAGCACTGTACTGCCAGAGGCTGCGACGGGACCAAATGTGAAATCTGCCGGACTGTCTATCCCAAACGTAAAAAGGCATTTGTCGCTAATAAAGCCTGATCGTTTCTGTCGACAACGCGACCTTTTTCGCAAGCTCGGCGACCATCTGCGAATTTACTTGTGCGGCAAAAATTGCATCTTCGCAATCAGCTTTATTTTATTCCTTGGTTGCCTGTACCTCTTATGCCAGCGTTTCAACTATACCACTGTAGTTTTGCTCGATAGCGTAGTGGAGCGCGTCATGACCTTGATTGTCGCATGCTTGGCTATCAGCGCCCTGTTCCAAAAGAAGGTTGACCATTTCCTGCTCGCCGGCTAGCACGGCGACAATCAGTGGCGTTTCGCCGCTGTCGTTTTTGATGTTGATTTTCGCCTGATGCCGAAGCAACAGTGCTGCCAGCGACAAATTTCCCTGATTGGCAGCATAATGCAATGGCGCATTGCCATTTAAGGCCTGCCGGTTGGTATCGGCCTGCAGGGCGAGCAGTTTTTCTGCGATAACCTGATTGTTTTGGTGGCAGGCTATGTTGAGGGGCGTTTCACCTGCGTCATTGGTGATATCGATATCCACTGGTCCCTGCTGCAGCAAGGCGCTGAGGGCTTCGCTCTGGTTTCTCTTGCAGGCATGGTGAATGGCGGTATTGCCGAAATCATCTTTGTTGTTATGCTGGGTTTCCAGCGCCGCCACAACATCGCGCAGGCCATTGGAGCTGGCGTAATCAACCGCACTGAAGCCACGATTGTCCCTCAGGCTCTGGTCGGCACCTCTGGCGATCAGGTAGAGAGATGTTTCGGAACGTTTTTCACTGATGGTGTACATTAACGGGGTGCTGCCCTGACTGTCCATTTCGTCAATATTGGCTCCGGCAGTAAGGAGCAGGTCAATGATTGTCTTACTGCCGCTCTTTGACACCAGGTGAAGAGGGGTCAGCCCCTGGTTATTGGCAATATCACAGTCGGCACCATGTTTGAACAGCAGCTCGACAATCTCTTTCTTGCCGCTTTGACAGGCGAAATGTAAGGCGGTATTTCCTTGATTGTCACGATTGTTGATCTCATTTTTATATTTTTTCAGCAATGCTGCAATAATTGCTTTTTGGCCATTTTTACAGGCTGCTATTAACTTGTTTTCTGCCATTTTTATCCCCTTTCAACCAGCCACTGGGCCAGCATGTCATTATTTTTACTGATGGCGATATCCAGAGCTGTCTCTCCGTTATTGTTGGTGGCATCCAGAGCGAGATCCTCTGCCTGACTCAGGGCTTGAACCAGGGCATAGGCCAGCGACGAGTTGCGGTGGCGGCTGATTTTCATTAATGCCGTCTCGCCGTTGACGTCTTTGAGCGTTGCATCAGCGCCCTGTTCCAGCAAGGTTTGCAAGGTGCTGTCCCGATCGTCCTGGCAATGTACCAGGAACAGCATCAGGGGTGTTTCTCCCTTGTTGTTGCGGGCATTGACCTGCGCTCCATGGTTTAGCAGGGCAGCGACGATCTGGTGGCGGATGTTGCAGCTGGAGCTGGAGGTGGTATTGATACAGGCCATGGCGAGGGGCCCGTTACCGTCGCCATCGACCGCGGCATTGACATCGAGGTCCGCCTTGAACAGCAGTTCCAGGACCCGGTCGAGCTTTTGCTGCTGGGGCGGTCGGTCCGGATAGTGGCGGTAGGTCAGCCAGAACAGTGCAGTGCGGTCGTTTTCCCCAATTCTGAAGTTGGGATCTGCGCCGTTGGCGAGCAGCAGCTCGACTGCGGTCGGGCAGAGGGTGCGACAAGCGACGGCCAGAGGGGTCTGGCCGCCCTCTACAGCTTCGCTGTCATATCCTAGCTGAAACAGGGCCTTAATCGTGTTCAGGTAGATCGGATTATCTTCTTCCTCTGCTAGCTTTTTCACCGCCTGATGCAACGTATTGCCACGGGCCGCCAGCTTTAACGAAAACTGTGGATCGTTGGGGTTATAATCATCGTTAAGGATCAGGCTCAGGGTTCCGTCGTTGAGCTCGGAGGCTATTTCTGCCGCGTTTATCCCTTTGTTGTTGGTCTGCTCATGATCAAGGCCGCTTTGCATAAGATGCTTGGCCATGTCGAGGTAGTTTGCAAAGCGCTGGCGCTGACGTTCACCGTCTGCATGGGGTTTGGGTTCCCATTGGCGGGCGTGGTTGGCCAGGCAGTGAAGAATGGTGTTGCCGTCGTGGTCTCTCGCCGTCAGTGGAATACGGTGGGCTATCAGTTCCTGGATGAAGCAGAGGTTGCCATGCTCCACGGCCACCATGAACGGAGGGGTGTTCTGATTGTTCGGTCTGGTTGCGCTGACTCCCTGTTCCAGGACAAAGTGAAGCAAGGCGCTAAAGCGGCTTGCTTCTGCCTCTGAGGCGGGAGGGTTTTCGGCCAGGAAATGGGTCACCAGGTTGCCGTAACCGTTTTGGTGGTGAATGTCTGCGCCTCTGTCGTGTAAAAATCTGATCGATTCGTAGTCCCGATGCTTCAGAGCATAATGCAGGTAGCCATTTTGTGAGATACCACTGAGTTTACTTGAATATAAATGAACATCTGCTGCTGCGTATATTTCTTCGACATATTTTCTGTGGTAGTAGGGGGTTTTGTAGATTTCTTCAAGTTTTCTGAAATCGCGCTGAGCGATCAATTCTTCCCGGGTATAGTTATTCATGGGTTTGTTAACTTTCTCTGTATCTTTAGGCAGATTCAGTTTTCACTCAGCCATTGAACCAGCAGGTGATTGTTATGGTTGATGGCCAGATCCAGGGCAGTGGCCCCTGCATTGTTGACCGCGTCAAAATCGAGTTGGTCAAATTCAGCCAGGATCTGGGCAATCTGCACGGAGGCTTTGTGATCTGGATTACAGGCGGCCTTCATCAGGGCGTTTTCTCCTTCTCCGTCAACCGTTGCGATCTGGGCCCCATGTTCCAGCATTTCATAAAGAGGATCTTCAATCAGCGCGTTTCTGTTGCGCGCAAATTGCATTAACGGGGTCACTCCCTTAAAGTTTGCCTGGTTGATATCCGCCCCCTGTGCCAACAGGCAGGAGACAATCAGATCGGAGTGCATGTTGCGGTCATCAGCGTAACCATCTGCGTAGCGGAAGTCGTAGGCACAACCGATGGCCGAATTACCCTCTTCATCGACAGCGGCGTTGATGTTCAAACCACTAGCGACCAGCATCTGCAGCGCAGTGGCAAAATCTTTCATAGCACGGGCGCTCTTGCAGGCGACGATAAGCCAGAAGATGACCGCTTTATCGTTTTCTCCGGAGGTAAAGTTAGGATCGGCACCGGCTTCGAGCAAAACTTCGTAAAGTTGCCGGCCAGCTAGGGCACAGACCCCAGGTGACAGCATAAGCTGGCAGGCTATTGCGAGAGGTGGCATATGTTTGGTTTCCGGGGTGGTTTCATTGACCTCTGCCCCCAGAGCGATAACGGCTTTGATGGTCGCCATTTCTGCGCTGAAATCTTTTTCCCAGGGAATCCGTGCGTGCAAGGCATTAATGGCTTGACCTAAGGTCATGCCTTTAGCAGCAATCTTCAACTCCAGTTGGTCATCATTTTGATCATAGTCCCCCTGCAGAACCAGGCACAGGTGGCCATCTTCCATTTTTGATGCGATCTCGGCGGCGGTTTTTTCCGCCAGGTTGCAAACATCGGTTGCGACGCTGTAGTCAACCAGAGCGGTGGCCAGCGTAATCAGGTCCGTGGCCTGTTTTCTTAGCGCTGGTAGAGGGTCAGGTTCGATATCAATGACCTGGTTTTGGATGTTTAGTTGCTGTTGGTTCTGAATTTGCTTTATTTTCTGCTCGATGACACAGCCCTTTTGGGCCAGCAAATGCAGGAGGGTGTTGCCTCTTGGATCGGCCACGCCCATGCGCACCTGTCTCTCCATCAGGACCTCTAAAAACGGCACATTGATAGCTGTTGCTGCAATCAGGTATGCAGTCAGCTCATAACTGTTTTTGCGCAACGTGCTTACGCCGTTATCGAGCAGAATCGAAGTCAGGCGTCTGATGTTGTCTTCTTCCTCCTCATCTTTTGGCGTAATACCCGCCAGGGTGTGAGTAAGAAAGTCATTGATCTGGTTTCTCACCTTCAGGTTGACCCCTTGCGACAGCAGAAAATCCACCGTCTGATAATCCCGGGCCGTGATGGCATAGTGCATGAAACTACCCTGCGGGTGCTCTGGATCAAGCGCATTGAGATCTTTTGCGGTGGAGAGCAGTTCGATGGCGTAGCGGCTGTCGTAATAAGGCGTTGAATAGATTTCTCTGAGCGTTTGAAACATTGTTGTCTGATCCTGGGTAATAATTTCTGCACTCATGATTGTGGTCCTGTGCTGATGGATTTTTGCGCCGCAATGATGGTGGGCAGTTGGTAGCTGGCGTAACGATCAATGACCTTTTCAGCCAGGGATAGGCGTCCGGTGACCAGGTAAATATCCAGACGAGCCAGCTCGATTTTTAGTTCAATGGCAAAGTGTGGTAGTTCCTGGTCTGGATTGAGGGGCAGTAAATAGGCCCCGCTGGTATTTTCATAGCGCAGGAGTTTAAGCTCCTGTAAGGACAGGCTCAGCCCCTGGATGCTAGCGGTGGTGTGATTCAGCTCAAAGGCTCGGTCCAGATATTTGAGAGCCTCATCGTAGGATTCGATGGCTTTATGGCATAAGGCCAGATTGAAGGCCAGAGAGACACTGGCATCTTTTTCCAGTTTTTTGGCGAGCTGATAGGCGTAAAGGTACTGTTTTTCGATCAACAGTTGGTAAACTGTTTGGTCGTCCTGACGAGTTGCAACTGTGCATCGTGGTTTATGAAAGCCCATAAAAATCCCCCCCTGATTTACATGGCCGTTATCACAATTGTTGTCCTGCTCACACTGATAAAAGGCAGCAGGATCACTAAAATGTAGGTCTCTTATCTAAATGTAAGTCAAGAAAAGTAATGAGTTTTTGATAAATAATCAAGTATATAAAAACAGTTTTCTTAGCGATCAGAAGTATCTCATCGCCTTGGACTTCTTCACAACGATGGCGAGGGCAGGTCTTCTTTTGACCGCGGATTGAAGAGAACTCCTTCAGTAACATTGCCAGATAATGGAGTTAACAAGATGAGCCGTGATGGCATTTTTATTTGACAGGCTTTAATTAAAAAGGTAAAAATTCCAACTTTCTTCGTCTGGAGATCGACTCATACTGTTTTTTACAATAAAAATTACCTGACAAAAACTTCACAATCCATGGGGGGATGTTTGTGTCTGTTGGGCATGTCTGCCCGCTATTCAACGAGTTTAAGATTATTACCTGATACCGCACACGAAGACGGAGCCATCTGTTTTTGAAGTGTCGGGTCCTAATTCCTGACGTGTACGTCATGTTTCGTACCCGTTAATCTCCTGCCTTTTTTCTAAGCTGAAGAGCAGGATACGTTGTTAATTTGCATAACTGTATAAAAGGAGGGGTGTGGATGCCTGATATCCGCAAAATGGTGCTAATGACCATGCTGACACTGATCAGCCTGATAACGGCTGTTGGTGCAGAGGACAAATATACCTTGGATGATTTGTTGATGCTGGAAAAGAATGGGCAATATGCAGAGCTGTTGGTCCATCTTACCGATGTTCGGCCCAGTCAGCGCAATGAGAAGTGGAATGAACTGGTTGAGCGCGCCGCTGTGGCCGGAGTGCAAAAAAATCTGTCAGCAAAGCAAGACGCGCAAGCGCTCTATCTTGCTGATCAACTGCTCGAATTGCAGCCTGCACTGAAAAATGATAGCGAGTTTCTTGCGGTGCGTAAACATTCAATATTAGGGACTTATTCACAATGCTTGTCCAATAACTATGCGACGGGGTCCTGTCTTGAACAGCTTTCCGGAACTATTGAAAAAACACCGGACGATCACGATCTGGCCATGCAGGTTGGCAAGCTGGTGCGTAGAAAGGCCCAAAATCATGCCGCAGTTCCTTTTTTCCTGTTGGCAACGGCCGGAGAAAAAGAGCCCACGCAATGCCAGGATGAGGACCTGTTGCTTGCCGTATTGGCGGGCATGGAACTATCCGATTCAAGAAGTGACGGCGCCAGAACACTTGCTTTTGACCGTTGCTACAAGACTTTGCACCAGGAGTTGCTGAAGGGCTTCTATGCCAGCAGTGGATATGGGACGCAAAACTACTGCAAGGGGCTCGAACAGAAACATGCGTTAACCCCATTTCAGCAAGCTTATTGCGCAGACCATTAACTGGAGATTTCATATGCAAAAAACACTTTATATTATCCTTGCCGTGTTGCTTTTGATCACTCATCTGGCGGTAGCCGCAGAGCAGGATGAAACTGTTCTGCGCGCTAAGACAGAGTCGAAGTTAAAGCAACTGGCGGCAAAGACCAACGAGGTTTGTGGCTCTTCCATTGCTGCGACTGTCGATTGGCAGAGTTTTGCGTCGGCATCATGGCAACGTTACAGTATGGCTAGTTACTGTGGTGCTCCACTTGAAGTTTTAGCTGATTTTTGTGCCCAGAAAAAAGGGTATAGCAAAGCTTACATCAATAAACAGGTTAAGTCTGTTACTTGTGCCTATGGTGGCAAAGGAAAACAGGATGTGAAGGTGGAAAAGGGCGCTATTATCCAGCAAATCGATTTCGACGGTGCCAATTTAAAAGATTTTGTGCGGGCTGCGCTGCTGAAGAATATGTAGGCATTTAATTCTAGCGCGGCTCTGAGTTTTGGTGAATGGATGATTCTCTTAATTTTCAAGAAGATGCCATTGGCGAAGATAAACGCTTGAACAAATAATTATGATGAAAATTGAACTAGAACCACAGCTGTGTTTGCTTGAACGCTTTTATGCAGATCAGCAAACATCGAATACTGACTTTGAGCTTTCGATCTATGATCGTTATGGGCATTGTTTTAGTGGAAAACTCCACCAATTAGACAATGCAAGTGACTTTTTGGTCCTCAGGTGTCCTGGTGATGATCTGCTATTTATTCGCCTGTCTGAAATTGCCCATTTTAAATTACACAATGCTCTTAATCATAGTTCGTGTCTGAGTCGTAGGTCTCCATCAGAAGTCAACGTAATGAATGAGATAGATACAATTAATATCGTTGACTTGATAGATTCTATTCAAGAGCAGATTCGTATTAATTATCATCTTGCTATTGCGATTTTGACGGACAAGAGCTGCGAGCCTTTTATCCGTCAACCAAACATAATTCATTTATTGAAATCTTTAGAATCTAATTTGGTTAAGATAGCTAAAGATGATTTTTTAAATGAATCTTTACAGAATATTTCGACCTATGAAATTCATCATAAGAAAGGAGATCGTCTTCGATTTAAAAAAAACGGGAGCAAAATTTTATTATCAATAGATCTGAGCATTGATTATGGATTTAAATTGAGTGAAGACATTGAGTCTAACTTAAATAAGGTACTATAAATTATTAAATTATGAGGTTTTAAAATGGGTTTAAAAGAAAAACGTGTGGCAAGAGAATTTCAGGAAAATAGACTTGATTCCTTGACAAAGCAGATTTTCAAGGCAGCACAATTTGAATTTGAACTTGACATCAACTGGGAGACAATCTCAGTTGATAATTATTCTCACCTGTATGATGAGTGTTGGCCAAAAGTATATTTTGAGCCATTGACCAAGGCATTTAAGGAACTGTGTGACGATAAATTTTCTCAAGAAGCAATTTCGGGAGACTTAACTAAGGTTGTTATCCAGAACTATGGTAATGTTTACAGCGCAAATAACTTTGCATCCTATATGAATGGAGTATTAACCCTGAACCACTCTCCGGTGACTAATATTGATCACATTAACGATCGTAAAGAAAATATCAAAAAAGTGATAGAAGATGCGCTTTAAATGATCGTGTTTGGGGATATAGGGACCAGACCAGAGAATGATATTTGGCGACGGTTCTTATATTCCCAAATAGTGTGAGACGGGTGTTGTCTGACACGGTTTGACGAGCTGTTTCGCTCCTCATGTTTTGGGCTGAATACCTTGGCAGCCAAAGAGTCCCCAACGCTTCAGGTGTATTCTCAACGCGCCAGAACTATGGACGAAATTTGCTGTTATGTGACTATGTTTCTTCCTGTGACTTTGTTCATTAGTCAATTTTTGTCGGTAAGCGAGGGCTGAGCCGGTGGGGCGGAATCCCACGCATTTGGTCATGATATTTTTGCTGCCATCATAGATTGAATCGCTGATTGGTTTTAATCAAACCTGATCTCCTGTCCCATCTGATGATTCCTCCCATGTATATTTCTGTAGTTAATTGTTATAATAAAGCGTAAAAAACATAGTTGTCCCTAATCGCTGTGCGTGAAGATGGTGATCATCCTCTCTAGCTTTTCATGAGTATTCGAGCGATTGCTCTGGCCATCAGCGCTTCTTTAAAACTTGGAGGAATAAATGAAAATTACCCTAACCTTTCTAATCTTATCCTGTCTGTTAGCAGCCCCGGTATGCGCCGAGGACCTGAATATTACTATCAAGCATGACCAGTCCGGTATCGCAGATGAAATTATCAAACTGAAGGATTTTGATTTTGAACTTCAGCAGCGAGAGCGCGATCGGATGAAGCGCTGGAGTATTGAAGATTCAAATGATGCGGTGAAGGTGGGGGATGGTTATTTCAATGAAGGTGAAATTGATGATGCTTTGTTCTTTTATCGCATGGCCATCAAAATAGACCGTACCAATGCTGATGCACACAAAAAGTTTATTGAAGCCAGGAAAGTATTAAAAGATACCTCTTCTGCTCGTTATTACCGGGCGATGGAATATGATCGCAAGGGAATGAAGGATAAGGCTATTGATGAACTGGTTCAAGAGCTTAAGGAGCACCCCGATAATGAGCAGGCACGGATTAAGTTGAATGAGATAGAGAGTAAATAGTTGCCTGTTTCAATTGAAATCAAAATCTTTAAAGTCAAGGTCGCGAGTACGCGCACTCGCACTGCGCCATCCTTTTCTCCAGGCCAAGAAAAGGATGCAAAAGTGGCCGGAAAGGTCAAGTACACTGACGAGTATTCGGTAGACTACGACTTGGCGTGGCCAGGTGGAATTAACTGGCAGCCCTTGATGCGTTGCATCAAATGGGCAAAGGCAATGCGGGGTCGATCCGCACACCAGATTTTGACCTTATTGCAAGTTAACTATTTTTCTGTCAACAATTCGGTTCTGGCCATTTGGCGTGGTTTTGGCCAACCGGCCGGCAAGTCATTACCTGGGTGTTTCCGGAACGCTAACGACACCAGAGCACGGACATATAAAAGAGGGCTTTTTGTGCATACTATTTATAGCTTAATTGTGAAAAATAGTATGTCGTCTGCAGGGACGAGACCCTGCGGTTCTGGTTGTGACTGTTTCAATTCAAATCAAAACATTTAAAGTCAAGGTCGCGAGTACGCGCACTCGCACTGCGCCATTCTTTTCTCCAGGCCAAGAAAAGGATGCAAAAGTGGCCGGAAAGGTCAAAAAAACTGACGAGTATTCGGTAGACTACGATTTGGCGTGGCCAGGAGGGATTAACTGGCAGCCCTTGATGCCTTGCATTAAATGGGCAAAGGCAAGGCGGGGTCGATCCGCACTGTAGATTTTGATCTTTTCGTCAGTTAATCCTTCAACTATCAACAATTCGGTTATCTTTCATTGCCCTGGAAAAAAGGTAACTCGCCTGCAGGAGCGAGATCCTGCAAATTTGCTTCTACCGCTTCTCATAAAACGAAAAAGCCGCCATTCTCAAATTTGCAGAGAATGACGGCTTTTTTATTAAATATCGAACACTGCTTAACAATTACCCAAACAGCGACCCGATATAAGCAAACAATCCCGATTCCTTAACCTTGGCATACAGCACAAAAGCTACCGCCAGGGGGGAAATAAAGCGGATAGTGAAGTGCCACACAGGGTAAATCCAGGAACCGCTGGTAGCAACCATTTCCTCTTTAGCTTTCGTCTCCTTCCAGAACCAACCGACATAGATCGCAATAAACAGCCCGGCGATGGGGAGCAGGTAGTTGGAGGCGATCAGGTCGATACTGTCGAAAAATGGGCGATCACCAAGAAAGGTCATGTCACCCATAACATTATAAGACAGGGCCGAAGGAATACCGACAATAAAACAGAGGACAGCAAGGAAGCTGGTGGCTCCTTTACGGGTCCAGCCCCGTTCATCGATAAGGTAGGCAACCTGGGCTTCGAGTAGGGAAATGGTACTGGTCAGCGCCGCAAAGGCGATAAGCAAGAAGAACAGGATAGCCAGGAAGTAACCACCAGGTAGTTTTGAGAAAACGACAGGGATCGTCTTGAAGACCAGCCCTGGTCCCGCTGATGGATGCATGCCGACGGCAAAAACGATAGGGAAGATAGCTAATCCGGCAATCAAGGCAATCAGGGTATCCAAACCGGCAACGCGCAGACTGATACCCACGAGATTGTTCTCTTTTTTCAGGTAGGAGCCGTAGGTGATCATAATCGCCATACCAAGGGACAGGGTATAGAAGGAATGACCCATGGCTTCTAGTATTGAAGCACTGGTCAGTTTGCTGAAATCGGGGTAGAACATGAAACGCAGCCCCTCCATAGCACCTTCACTGAGCATACCATTGATAAACAGCAGTAACAGCAGGCAGAGCAGGAGCGGCATGAGGATTTTACTCCAGCGTTCAATTCCTTTCTGAATACCACCAATAACAATCGCCAGGGTCAGGATGATAAAGCTAAAGTGGCAAATGGTTTGGCGGGTTGCGTTACCAATTAAACCACCGAACATCCCCTCTATTGTCTCAGGCGATTGCCCGACAAATGCGCCCTGTATTGCACGCCAGACATAGTCCAGGGTCCAACCGGCAACCACAGAATAGTAGGAAAGGATAATAAAGGAGGTCAAAACGCTTATCCAGCCCACCAGTTGCCAGGGGGAGCGTTTGCCTTCCAGCGCAATGAAAGCTCCGACGGCATCCTTTTGGGTATGACGACCGATCATCAATTCGGCAATCATAATTGGCAAGCCAACAATTGCGATGCTGATAAGATAGACGATAACGAAAGCCCCACCGCCATTCTGGCCAGTGATATAGGGGAATTTCCAGATGTTACCAAGGCCGATGGCGCTCCCCGCCGCAGCCAGAATAAAGCCAAGACGAGATGCCCATTGTCCTCGTCTTTGAGGAGTTGTCATGTGGTGTGTCCTTTCACGTGTGTTTGAATATCGTACGATTAAACCTTCATGCTAAAAAACAAAGCCGCGATACTAACACTGAGTTTGGTAAGGTTAAACAAAAAATTGTCCTAAATATATTTAATGTTCTGGGTGTGAGTTCTCTTGTTGTTACTGTTTCAATAAAATCAAGACCGCGAGTACGCGCACTCGCACTGCGCCATCCTTTTCTCCAGGGCAAGAAAAGGATGCAAAAGTGCCCGGAAAGGTCAAAATAACTGACGAGTATTCGGCCGACTGCGAGTTACTGGAGCTGGTTGGAATTGACTGGCGGCCCTTGATGCTTTGCATCAAATGGGCAAAGGCAATGTGGGTTCGATCCGCACACCAGATTTTGACCTTATTGCAAGTTGACTATTTTTCTATCAAGAATTCGGTTCTGGCCATTTGGCGTGGTTTTGGCCAACCGGCCGGCCATTCATTTTCTGGGTGTAGGCAGGAAGAGAACGACGCCCGAGGACGGACATATAAAAGAGGGCTTTTTGTGCATACTATTTTTAGCTTGATTGTGAAAAATAGTATGTCGTCTGCAGGGACGAGACCCTGCGGTTCCGGTTGTGACTGTTTCAATTCAAATCATAATCTTTAGATTCAAGGTCGCGAGTACGCGCACTCGCACTGCGCCATCCTTTTCTCCAGGCCAAGAAAAGGATGCAAAAGTGGCCGGAAAGGTCAAAATAACTGACGAAGTCTGGTCAGACTACGGTTTTCTGGAACCAGTCGGAATTAACCGGCAGCCCTTGATGCGTTGCATCAAATGGGCAAAGGCGCAAGGTGGTAGTGTGGGGGTATTACCGTTATGTTGTAAATTGATTGTTGTACAGGTACAAAAGAAGTGAACCACAAAAAGAAAAAGCCCCTGACGAATCAGAGGCTTGTTTCTTTTTTGTGGTACCGAAGGCCGGAGTCGAACCGGCACACCTTGCGGCAACGGTGTTTGAGACCGTCGTGTCTACCAATTCCACCACTTCGGCACGTGAGGGCTGATTATAGTTACGCAGATCAGTTTGTCAACCCTGTATTGTTTATAAAACTAAAATAAATGCTAGCAGGCCCTTTTTAAGAGTTCAAGAGTGCCGCGAGCGCTTTTCTTAACGTGGTACTGAAGGCCGGAATTGAACCGGTACGAAGGTTTAATCTGAAAGATTGCTAGCAAAAATAGGCTCAGCCCACCTTTGGCAATGACTGTTTCAATAAGATAACCAACATCTGCCAGGTTTCAGCCTCGGATAACTGGAAGCCATTAATGCTTTTGATTGGCCGTATCCCGATCAGGGAATTGGTAATAAATGCTTCATCGGCATTTTTCAGCTCTTCAAGGGTAATCTCCTGTTCAACTACCTGCATATCGAGCATGGGGATCAACTGCAGAAGTTGCTGACGGATGATGCCGTTGAGGATCAGGTTGCCACATGGTGGTGTGATGAGGGTGCGGTTTTTGCGGATGAACAGGTTGCTGGTTGCCCCTTCGAGAAGGTAGCCTTCAGCGCTGACAAAGATTGCTTCATCGGCCAGGTTTTCGGCTGCATAATTGCGTGCATACAGGCAATCGGCATAGTTTCCCCGTTTTAACTGGGGTAGGTGGCTGGTTGGGTTGACCCGCTGGTTAGGAGCGGTGACGCAGGTCACCGGGGTTGGCCACTGACCATTTCTGATTTCCTGGTAGTCTGCGGCGGTAATGCAGAACCAGCCTTGGCTCGCCTCGGGGTAACCCAGGCCGTTAAATTGGCCACGGCTTAAGGTCAAACGCAGCCGTGAGCAGGGGCGGGTTAATCTGGTGCTTAACTCTTGTAACGCACTCTCTATCGCCGGACGATCATACGGGAAGTTGAGGGCTTCAGCTGCCTGCTCCAGACGGTCCAGATGCTCTTTTTGCAGTTGGATGGTCTGTCCATAGGCTTTCATGGTTTCAAAGAGGGTTTCGCCAAACAGTACGCTGCCGTCAGTCATGGCAACATTGGCTTCATGGTCGGCGACAAAATGGCCGTTGATATTGATCAGCATCAGTTTAACCTTTCACCTGTTCCAGCACAGTCCGCATCGCTTCACCTTTGGCGAGGCATTCATACCACTCATTTTCGGGGATAGAGTCCGCGACGATGCCGGCACCGGTCTGGTAGGTCAGAATATTGTTAAAACGTTGAAAACTGCGAATCAGAATGTTCAGGTCCATGGCACCGGTAACGCTAATATATCCGGCGCTGCCGGTGTAGCTGCCGCGACCGACCGGTTCGAGCTCATCGATAATCTCCATGCAACGCTTTTTCGGGACACCGGTGATGGTTCCGCCGGGGAAGGTTGCTCGCAGTAATCCGAGGGGACCACAATCTGTGTTCAAGCGCCCGCGGACATTGGAAACGATATGGGTGACGTGGGAATAACGTTCCAGAACCATCAGTTCGTCAACCTCCACCGTGCCTGCCTGGCAAACTTTTCCCAAATCATTGCGTTCAAGATCAATAAGCATAATATGCTCGGCGCGCTCTTTGGGGTGCCCGAGAAGTTCTTTCCCCAATTGATGATCCTGGGGCGGATTGAATCCACGTGGTCGGGTTCCGGCAATAGGTCGGGTTTCCGCCAACCGATCTTCGCTTAAACAGACCAGCCTTTCAGGTGAACTGGAAATGATCTCCAGTCCGGGAAAGTTCAGGTAACAGGCAAATGGTGACGGATTAAGCTGACGCAGGTGCCGGTACAGTTGCAGGGAGGATCCGCGGATGCGGCCATCAAACCGGCATGACAGGTTAACCTGATAGATGTCGCCTGCGGCGATATATTCTTTCCCCTGTTCCACCATCGCCATGAAAGTTTCTTTGGGAATGACCGGCTGGGGAGTTATTTCTACCTTAAGGGGGAGAGCCTCTTCATCTGCAGGTAGCTGCGCAATTCGGGTTGCTGCCGCGTCGAGGTCGAAATCGTCGGCAGTGGTCGCGATGATCAGGTTTCGCTGCTGATGATCGTAAACAGCAGTAGCATCGACCCAGTAGAGATCCAGATCCGGAGTTGGCAGATCGCGGCGCGCCTGTTGTGGTAAGCGTTCGATAGCGGCCGCCAGATCGTAGCTGAAATAACCAAAAAATCCGCCGGGGAAGGGGGACGAAGAATCTTGTTGCTGTTGGGCCGCCAGGATATCTTCCAGCACACTGAACGGATCCCCTGGTAATTCACTGTGCAGGTCTTGATCGAGGCAAAAAAGTTTACCACCAGCCAGCACATAGCGCTCAGCAACCCGCAACGGCACAATCGAGTAGCGGCCAGTTTTAGGCAGAGGGTTCAGGGTTTCTAAAAAGCCTGGACCTTCAGGGTACAGATGCGTGTACACCGATAGCGGATCAAAATTTTCCATCGGGATGGTGAGATGGCGGATCATGACAGGTCCCCTGTCTTTGTCTGCTCTGGTTTCCTGGCGATGATCCCGACTAAGGAACCACCTTTTTTCGAGGCTTCCACACCTTCCTCGTATACCATGATGTCCCAGTCCCTGAACAAGCGCCGCAGTTCTTCCGGTTCCAGAACCATCTCTGGTTTGAGCCGGCAGGGTTCAAAATGACCGGCACTGCTGAAGGTGCGGATGATGATCAGCCCACCAGGTTTGACCAGTTCCTGCATAACTGGTAGCAGAGGGCGGTGCATGTAATAAAAATTGATGACCAGGTCAAATTGTCCTGCAGGCAGCTGTGGTTGCTGTTCAAGATCGACCAGGTGGCTGGCCAGTTGCAAACCGCGGTGGGCGGCTTCCTCCTGTAATTGGCTTAAGGCCACTGCTGAATAATCGAGGGCGGTGACCTGGTATCCGTGCTCGGCAAGGAACAGGCTATTGCGCCCGCGACCGCAGGCGACATCCAGGGCCGTCCCTTGCTTTAGTATATGTTGATGGGCTGCCAGCCAGCTGTCAACCTGCCAGCCATCGCTGAAGCTCTTTTCGGACCAGCGTTGGTCCCAGGTTTGTCGTTCTTGATTTTGAGACATGGTAACCTTGCTATTGTTTCATCAGGACCACGGCAACCAGGGCCAGAATAATAGCCGCAACGCGTGGTCTGGATAATTGTTCACGATAGAGAATCACCGACAGCATAATGGCGATGATGAACTGCATACCGGTGATCAGGACCACGGCTGACAGTGGCCCTTTTTCCATAGCACTGAGCAACGCATAAAACCCGACAAAATTAAGGATTCCCATGGCCAGGCCGAGGCTGAGTGCGCCTTTGTTTTTACCGGTTCCCGCTGGCTTTTTCCAGCGCAGATTGATCAGCAGGGAGAAAATCGTCGCAAGAAAATAGGTTAAGGCCATAAAGGCTGCCTTATCGGTTTGCATAGCGGCAAATTTACAGGAAATAGAGGAGAGGGCTGCACAACTGATATTTGCCCCAACGAACCATAAGCCGGACAGTTGCTGAGAAGACATCTGCTTACGGCGTAATTCGCTCAGTAACACTCCGACAACAGAAAAAGCTGAAAGCATACCCAGCCATTGAACCGTGTGAAGGCGATCTCCAAAATAACTGAGAGAGAACAGAATGACCAGCACCATAGTCAGGCGGGTGAGGGGGAAGGTGACGCTGGCTGGCAGCCGTTTTAGTGCTTCAATATTAAAAATCGTTGCAGCGGCGAAGGTCGTGCTGTTGACCAGTGACCAGAGAAGCAGAGACCCTGGGTTGTTGATAGGTGTGGCGTCGCTGGCATAGGTGACGGTGCTGAGCAGGGTCACCGTAGCCATGAAAATGGTGGTCGTCAGTACTGAGTTGCAGCCGCGTTCAGCCGCAACCTTATAAAGAAAACGCTGACTGCCAAGGAGCAGTAGCGCAGCGATACTGAACAGATACCAGGAGGCCATGGTTAATACCATTGTAAGTTTTATTCCTTCCCTCTTGATTGGGGAAGGTCAGGCTGGGGGGAATATCAAATACAATCTTCCCCTCACCCCGGCCCTCTCCCTCAATGGGGAGAGGGAGGTGGAAAAATCCCTGTTAGGCAGAAACTGTCAATCCTTGAGAATCCAGTGTATCACCCGGCGTGGGCCGTGAACACCGACGGTCATTGTCCCTTCAATATCGCCGGTACGGCTCGGACCACTGATCTGGGTAAGGCGTGACGGCATCGGGTCATCTTTCTGCTTGAAATAAGCCTTCAGGTCTGCCAGTAGTGCAGGCGCCGGACTGATACCGACATGGACTTCCGGTAATAATGAGGCCAGGGTACCTTTGCCAGCAGCCGCTGGGAAGATCATTGATCCTGTTTCGGCAATGTAGGCTGGACTGTAGGTGATCCCCAGGCGCGCTGTAACCAGATCATCCATATGCCAGCCAGTACCATGGACGTTATCTTCAGTTGCGGCGACATGGCAATCTGCCTGGTCGAGGATCCCGGCAATCTGGTCGTGCAGATCCTGAGGCCAGCCACGACTGGGTAACGCTGTGCATGAAACGGATTCTTCCTGCAGCAGTGCGTTGATCATTTGTGGCAGCTCAGCACGGTTGATTTGCTTGATTTCAACCCCCAATGCTCCAGCGCGTTGCTGGTAGAGCGCGAATAGCTCTGCCGTGCTGAGTGCCGGGGCCTTGGCAACGGGTTTAACGGTTGGCTGGTGCTGACTGGTTTCAATCCTCTTGAGTTTGGGACCGTT
Source organism: Geopsychrobacteraceae bacterium (assembly GCA_963664385.1). Taxonomy (GTDB): domain Bacteria; phylum Desulfobacterota; class Desulfuromonadia; order Desulfuromonadales; family Geopsychrobacteraceae; genus Seleniibacterium. The sequence goes on along the minus strand of OY761157.1, from coordinate 4,721,608 downwards.
ACGATCGGGTTGATGCTGTTGCCACCAACTGCGGAAATCCTGATCATTTTTGGGGACCGGAAGTTCACGACAGCTGTACCAGTTGGCAGCACTCTTGTTTAACTTGGGCAGCATACCGGATATCGCCTGAGAGCGCAGCACCCGGCGCAGGCTGTGAATGCCTCGTCGGTAAGGGAATGGTTTGGTTGCCAGGCGGGCTGCAATGTTTGATGCTGTATCAGGCTTCTGGCTACGGTTGCGTAAGGTGCGGTGATATTCCGGTAGTGGAATCTTAATCGCACAAACCTCTGCGCAACGACCACACAGGGTGCAGGCATTGGCCAGGTCGGGATAGATGGTGTCCCCCCAGATCAGTGATGACAGGACCGTGCCCATGGGGCCGGAGTAGGGGGATTCATAGGCATGGCCACCAACTGCGTTATAAACCGGGCAATGATTGAGGCAGCTGCCGCAGTGAAGGCAGTGGAGGATTTCACGCCACGGACCGGCAGAAATGCTGGTACGACCATTGTCGAGCAGCACGACATGCAATTCTTCAGGGCCTTCAGTTTCACCAGGACGCCGTGGGCCGGTCGTCATGCTGATGTAGCTTGATGAGCGTTGACCGGTTGCAGAAGTGGTGAGCAGAGACAGGAAATCTGGTAGATCAGCGATACTTGGAATAATTTTCTCCATCCCAACCAGAGCGACATGGACTGGCGGCAAGCTGGTACACATGCGGCCGTTTCCTTCGTTGGTGACGATGGCGATAGTGCCGGTATCGGCGACGGCAAAGTTGCAACCGGTGATCCCCATACCGGCATCAAGGAAGCGATGGCGCAGCACTTTACGGGCAAACCGGACCATCCCCTCAACATCGAGGTTGTTGGGGGCCCCAAGTTTTTCGGCGAAGAGCTGGCGGACTTCATCCTGATTACGGTGAATCGCCGGTGCCAGAATATGGGATGGATGTTCACCGGCCAGTTGAATAATAAATTCTCCCAGGTCGGTTTCCGTCACTTCAACCCCGGCGGCCTGTAGAACCTGGTTGAGCCCAACCTCTTCGGTGGTCATCGATTTCGATTTGACAGCGGTTTGAATCCCACGGTTGCGGGCGATCTGGGTGATAATCTGACCAGCCTCGGTAGCATCTTTGGCACGGTGGACAACGCCACCGACAGCTTCAACCTGGGCGGTAAACTTGGCTGCCCAGTGTTCAAGGTTACCTGAGATAGGCAGCTTGCGGAAGCGGCCCCAGGCGCGCAGATCTTCAAAGCCGGGTTTAGTGCTGATGGTGTTGGCGCGCATGCGGGCCAACAGTCCGGCGGTTTTACGGACGGCAGCCTGAAGGCGTTTATTAGGGATCGCCTGGGCGCTGCTTTCACGGAAATTGTGGCGAATGACAGATCTCTTCATTATTTCGCTCCTTCCAGGGCTTCAGCAATTAACTCTGAAATATGGGCGAAACGTATAGCATGTCCCTGTTTCTTTGCGCCACCGGCAAGGTGGGTCATACAGCTTAAGTCTAAGGCCGTGACCAGCTCTGCACCAGTGCTGAGGATATTGTCCAGTTTATCCTGAAGCAGCTGGCCGGAAACTTCGGGCAATTTGACCGAGAAGGTGCCGCCAAAACCACAGCAGGTATCTGCATCCGGGAGTTCGATAAAATTATCCCCCATTAACTGCTGCAGGTATTTTTCTGCAACACCACGCAATCCGATACCGCGCAGGGTTGAACAGGTTGAATGGTAGGTGGTTTTGACCGGGGCTGGGTGAGGGGGCAGATCATGAACTCCTGCTTTATCCAGAAATTCACAAAATTCATAGGTTTTCTGCCCCATGGCAACAAAGCGGCCGTGCAATTCCGGGTCGTCTACGAATAGATCCGGATAATTGTTACGTATGGTGTTAACGCAGGAAGAGCTGGGAGCAACAATGACTTCCGCACTTTCAAAGACTTTCAGAAAGTGTTGCGCCATCATTCTCGCTTCTTTGGTTTCGTTGGTGTTAATCCATTTTTGTCCGCAGCAGGTTTGTTCCTGGCGAAATTCAACAGTAAAGCCGGCAGCTTCTAGAACTTTTACACATGCTTGACCAACTGCCGGGTAAAGAGCTTCAGCAGAACAGGTCAGAAACAGGGACACTCGGTAGGGAAAGGGCATACTTTTTAAACTCCAGACTAAAGCACTGAGGCAACGTAAGGGCCTTCAGGTACAACATAAATAGAGTTACTCTGAGCACACAGGTCGCTCAGGGTCTGTTCAAGATCAGTGACCAGGGTAATAGCGAACGGATCGACCTGTTCCTGACTCAGGTTAGGCGAGTAGAGCAGGATGCGGCCAGCACGTTCGAGGGTTTGAAAATAGACCTGGGCTCCCCACTGGTCAACAACGAAATTGTCCGGATCACTGTAAATGTTACGAAATTCCTGTGGCGAGCCTTTAGCGCTGGCAATGATGTTTCTATAACTTTCGCTACCCAGCCCTTCGCTACTGCCAGAAACAATCAGAATGGTACCTCCGGGGCGCACAATTTCTCCTGCAGCAATCAGCCCCTTGGTAGACTGATAGAAGGTTGCGTCCAGGGGGTAGCCTCCACCGCTGGTAATAACCAGGTCGGCCGGGGTCCCGACATGTACGACGGCATGTTGCTCTGCAACCTGGCAGCCGGCAGCAAACGCTGCTTTGAAATCACCGGCAAATACGTGAGTCGGTTGTTTTGCATGGTCAATAATGACATTGACGATAAAGTCGACGCCGGCCTGTTCACAGATGCTGTTGACATGCATGCGAAACGGATTATTTTCAACCTTGGCCGTGGCGACATCAGGATGATCGACCAGGGCAAAGGAATGCATGAACTTCATGGTTTCGAAGCTGCTGATTCCGGGTAGAATCGATTTCCCACCGCCGGAAAAGCCAGCAAACGGGTGGGGCTCGATCAGGCCGGTGAGGATTTTCAGATCAGCATCCAGGTAATGTTGATTCACCTCAATGGGATTTCCCTCGATCGCCATAACCTGGCGCAGGGAGGAGCGATCCTCGCAATCGTGATTTATGATTCTGTAACTGGCCGCAATTTCTGCACCGACCAGTTCAATCAGTTCATCACCCAGGTTGGGACGGTGCATGCCGGTGGCGATCAGCAGGGTGATTGCTTCGCGCGGAATGCCCGCTGCTTCCAGGGTTGCCAGCATGGGTGGCAGGAGTAACTTGTTGGGAACCGGGCGGGTAATGTCGGAGATGACAATACAGGCCGATTGCTTGCCTGAAGCAAGCTCGCCAAGCGGCGCGCTGGCAATTGGAGAAATCAGTGCTTCATCGATATCTTTTGCGCTGATAACCCTCGCGTTATGATTGGCGGTAGCGATGGTTTTAACCCGTGGGCTGATTTCATCAGTAAAAATCAGGGTGACTTTTTCACGATGACAGGGGATCTCGATATGCATATTCAGGTTTACCTCAAAAACAGCTTGGGCAGCAGCAGCGACAGGTCCGGGATATAAGTAACTAGCATCAAACAGGTAATCAGTAGCAGCAGGAAGGGGAGAACCCCTCTGACAACTGTCCGCATGTTTTCACCGGTGACCCCCATGGAAACAAACAAATTCAGGCCAAATGGCGGGGTCAACATACCAAACTCAATATTGAGCACCATAATAATCCCGAAGTGAACCAGGTCAATATTATAACCGGTCAAGGTATCAAGGAACAATGGTGATAGAATAAGGACCGCACTGACACTGTCCATAAAGCAGCCGAGTACCAGCAGAAACAGATTAATGGCGAGCAAAAACAGCCACGGGCTATGAATATGTTCCATTACAAAACGAGCGACCATGGCCGGAATCTCTTCTGCGGTCAACAGCCAGTTGAAGGTCATGGCTCCCGCGAGCAGGAACAACAGGCAGGATGCCATTATTGACGATTCTTTACAGATCCCGGGAATCTCCCAGATGGTGCACTCACGGTAAATCACCAATTCCACAAACAGTGCATAGACGACACTGATCGCTGCTGCTTCAGTGGGGGTGAAAATACCGGAATAGATACCACCGAGGACAACGACAGGGAGCAAAATTGCCCAGAATCCCTCTTTGCCGGTTTTTACCACCTCAGCCCATGATGGTTTATGGTCAATCTTCCAGCCATATTTATGGGCGCGGGAGTAGGTATAAACGATCAAAACGATGCCGATGAGCAGGCCGGGAAGGATGCCAGCCATAAACATTTCAGCGACAGACACGTTCATGACCAGGCAGTAAAGAATCATTGGTATCGATGGCGGAATAACAATTCCCAGGGACCCTGAGGTGGTGATCAGGCCAACAGCAAAACGCTTGTGGTAACCCGCCTGAATCAGGGCCGGAACCATAATAGACCCGATAGCAACAACGGTTGCCGGGCCGGATCCTGAGATGGCAGCAAAAAAGATACAGGCGAGAACTCCGGAGATGCCGAGACCTCCAGGAATCCAGCCGACCAGAGAATTGATAAAGGCAATCAGGCGCTTGGCAATGGCGCCTTTGGTCATGATTGACCCGGCCAGTACGAAAAACGGAATGGCCAGCAGGACAAAGGAATCGAGAGAATTGAACAACTGCTCGACCACGGCCTGCAGCGGAGTCCATGAGAAAAAGTGCAGGGCCATCATGGTGACAATAACCAGCATGAAGGCCAGGGGAACTCCGGCCAGCATGAGCGTGGCAAAGCTACAGATAATTGCGGTCATCATGATGGTTGCCCTCCGGTTGCAGCAATTTTACCGAACAGGGCAAGCAGGGCAATACGGTAGAAGCGTATGGCCATAATTGCGGAAAAAAATGGAATCGGCAGATAGGCAATATACATAGGCATCTGCATGGCCGCCGAGGTATTGCCAAAATTATAGTTGTTAGCAACCAGAAGCCAGCCGTAGCGGGCCAGGATCAACATGGCCGTACCACACAGCAGGCCGATAACCAGTTGCAGGACCCGGCGCACCAGAGGCCCCGCATTGCTGACCAGCAGATCCATAGCGAAATGACTGCCGTATTTGACCCCCAGGCTTGCTCCCAGAAAAGTTGCGAAAATACCGACATAACGGCCGGCTTCTTCGAACCAGGTGAAGCTGATATCGAGAACGTAACGACAGAAAACCTGTACAACGGCAACCAGGGCCAGACCGAGGAAGGTCAGGCTCAGGGTCAATTCCTCTGTTTTGCAGAGGATGTTAAAAATGCGCTTCATTGCTGCTCCAGCCAGACATGCCAAAGGGAGGGGTGATACCCCTCCCTCAATTAAATTGAATCGTATGGTCGCTTTTTCCCATTCCGGAAATGGGAACTTAGTCAATAGTGAAAGAGCTCAGGGAGCTATTTATTGCTTATGCTCCTCGATCTTGGCAAGCATAAAATCAAAAAGATCGTTACCGATGATGCCGCGGTATTTATCCCACACCGGAATCATCGCCTTACGGAACTCTTCCCTTTCAGCGTCAGTCAGGTTGACAATCTCAACCCCTTTTTGCTTGCAGTATTCTTCAATGGAAATTCCGAGTTGTGGCAGGTTCTTTTTAATTTCAACATTACGCTCACGGTTAACTTTGGTGGCAATATTGGCCGCTTCACGGAAAATCTGCTGATATTCAGGGCTCAGGCGGTTCCAGAAGTTAGGATTCACAACGATGATACATTCAGTCAGAATGTGCTGAGTGTTGGTGACATACTTGGTGACTTCAGGAAACTTCATCAGAACGGTGGTCATGAGTGGGTTTTCCTGGGCATCAATAGTACCGGTCTGCAGAGCGGTATAGACTTCGGTGAAGGGAATGCCAACTGTTGAGGCCCCGAGCTGATTGAAGGTGTCAAGATATGCAGGGGACTGCATGACACGAACTTTCAGCCCTTTAATATCTTCAGGCTTCCGTACCGGGCGCTTGGTGTTGGAAAAATCACGAATTTCGTTTTCGACCCAACCGATACCGACAAAACCTTTTTGGGGCAGGTAGGAGTAGATCTTCTCTTTTACCGTATCATCATCAAGAACGGCATAAGCGGTTGCGCGGTTCGGGAAGATAAAAGGCATATCAGTTATCGCAACTTGCGGAACAAAGTTCTGTAAGACGGCAGTCGTTATTGCGGCAATTTGCATGCTGCCTGACTGAACCTGGGAAGCCATGGACCGTTCATTCCCGAGCTGCCCCTGGGGGAAGGTTGCTATGTCAATTTTTCCGTTGGTTTTTTCGCGGACATAATCGGCAAATGCGTCGATCCCTTTGGACATGCCATGGAAGGTTGGCGCGATATGACCAAATTTTATTTTAGCCGCCAGGGTGGTCGTCGGGATTGATGCGACGAAAAGCAGGATAACGAGGCAACCGAGCAATCTCTTCATAATCATGATCTCCTGAAATAAAAAAATGAAATCCGCAAGCAGCCATTGCTTTGCGTTAAAAAAAACTTGTCAGTTTGCAATACATCTCGCCCTGCTTGGCAGTCCCATGTTTGATGCCGGTAAACAGTCTTTCGGTTTGCCGAAATATCACGTGAGTTCAGGGGCTTGCAAGATAATATGGCTTTTGTGGAGTGTCAAGAAACTTTGCCCGTTGGCAGGGGAATGAATTGCCTGATGCAACTGACATAAGTGCGTTGCTATGGGTATGCAGTTATTGATATGTTAAGAGATCGAAGATGTTCAGTTTCAAGCGACGAGCTGGCGGGAAAAGGAAGACATCGTATGGTTGAAAAATCAGCTGCAGGGTCAGTTACCGAAACGATTCTGGAGAGCATTTCCGACGGTGTTTTTACCGTTGATAAGCAGTGGCGGATTAGCTCGTTTAACCGGGCCGCTGAAGAAATTACCGGAGTCTCCAGGGGGGACGCTATCGGTAAGCGCTGCTCCGAGGTTTTTCGCTCCAATATGTGTGACTGTGAGTGCCCGTTGCGACAAACCCTCGAAACTGGTAAGTCATTTATCGGCAAGGCTGGCTATATTATCAATTCCAAGGGGAAACCGATTTCCATCAGTGTCTCAACCGCAGTATTAAAGGATCGTGACGGTAACGTTATCGGCGGGGCAGAAACATTCCGCGATCTGACTGAAATCGAAGCACTGCGCCAGGAATTAGCTGGCCGCCACCGCCTGGGTGACCTGGTCAGTCGCAGTCCGCAGATGCATCGTGTTTTCGAAATTTTACCCGCCATAGCCGCAAGTTCCAGTACCGTTATGATTCTTGGCGAAACGGGCACCGGTAAAGAATTGATTGCGCGTGCTGTCCACTCCATGAGTCTACGAAAAGGACCTTTTGTCGCCATCAACTGTGCTGCTTTGCCGGACACGCTTCTTGAGTCTGAACTGTTTGGCTACAAGGCCGGGGCCTTTACCGGTGCCTTTAAAGACAAACCTGGACGTTTTGCTATGGCACGCGGTGGCACCATCTTTCTTGATGAAATCGGTGAAATCAGTTCTGCCCTTCAGGTCAGGCTATTAAGGGTGCTGCAGGAACGAACTTTTGAACCCCTTGGCTCAAATCGCCCGGAAACAAGCGACGCTCGTGTGGTGGTTGCTACCAACCGTGACCTGATGGCTTTGATCGGAAAGAAAATGTTCCGTGAAGATCTTTATTATCGGATTAATGTCATGCAGGTGGAATTACCTCCCCTACGCCAGCGAAAGGAAGATATTCCCCTGTTGGTTGAGCAGTTTATTACCCGTTTTAATAAATTGCAGAAGAAGCAGGTCAGGGGTATTTCGGCCGAGGCGTTAGCGCTACTGATGGCTCATGCCTGGCCCGGAAATATTCGTGAGCTTGAAAATGTTATTGAGAGGGCATTTATCCTGTGTGGTGATGACGCCATAGATATTGTTCATCTGCCCGCTGAGTTGACCATGTTTGCTGCCGCTGATGACCATGATAGTAATATGCGCATGGCTCATGACACCCTGGATATCCAGGCGATTCAGGCAGCTCTTAAGCGCAATAATTATAACCGGCTGGCGACGGCTCGCGAGTTGGGTATCCATAAAACTACGCTGTTTCGCAAAATCAAAAAGCTTGGTATTGAATTACCCCGTCAGGATGGCCGTTGCAAAGGTCTTTCCTGATCTGTTTCAAGCTGTCCATTCTCTTTATATGGTAGCGCTTACGCTACCCTTGTATCTCTCTTAGAGTAGCTATTGTGCTACTCTGTGATCTTTTCTCTGTCTTATCTTTAGCGCAAAAAATAACATTATTCTCGTAGGTTGTCGCTGCTGAACAAATTTCATCCAAGTTGGCCTGGCTTTTGCTGACTAATAGGGAAATCAGTTTATTTTGAAACTACTATGATGGTTCTGTGCTGGAGCTGTCTTAGTCGTGTAATACTAGGAGGTTTTGTTATGGAAACAACAGAGTTTGAAACGTTTTCGGTCGTCGCCCGGGATCATGCGACGCGCCCGCGAAACATCGGTCCTTTGCCTGTTTATAACGGGCATTATCGCCTCACGGGACCCTGTGGAGACACCATGGAGTTCTGGGTGAATGTTCAGAACCAAAAGGTGGCAGCTGCCAGCTTTGTTACCGATGGCTGTGAATCATCCCTGGCCTGCGGCAGTATGGCGACGGTGTTGGCCAAAGGGGAAAGCATTGAGCAGGTTATTGCCACTAAACCACAAGATATCCTGACCGCTCTGGCGGGATTGCCGGAAGCATTGGAGCACTGCGCCTTTCTGGCTAACGATACCTTAAGGAAGGCGTGTGAAAATTACCTGAAAAATGCTCCCCCGGTCGCTGAAGAAAAGCTGGCCGATGATGCTTTAAGGCAGCGTCTGTCCCGGATCAAACACAAGGTTGCCGTCTTCTCAGGAAAGGGTGGGGTAGGTAAGAGTACTGTTGCGGTCAATCTCGCTACGGCATTGGCACTTGCAGGTCATAAGGTTGGCCTGCTCGATACCGACATTCATGGGCCGAGTATTCCGACCATGCTTGGTTGTGAAAACTATCCTTTGGATGCTGCCGCTGATGGTTTGGTTCCGGCTGAAGTTGGTGGTCTGAAAGTGATGTCACTGGGATTTTTGCTGCACAGTCCGGATGATGCTGTTATCTGGCGTGGACCGAGAAAGATGGCGGTAATCAAGCAGTTTCTTCAGGATGTCACCTGGGGGGACCTTGATTACCTGATTATCGATTCACCTCCGGGAACCGGAGATGAGCCCCTTTCCATCTGTCAATTGATCGGCTCGCTTGAAGGCGCAGTTATTGTGACCACTCCGCAGAAAGTTGCTGCTGTTGATGTGCGTAAGTCGATCTCCTTCTGTCGCCAACTACAGGTTCCGGTGCTGGGGGTTGTCGAGAATATGAGTGGTTACGTTTGCCCTAAGTGTGGTGATATCAGTCATATTCTGCCTGCCGGTGGTGGCGCAAAAATCGCAGCCGATATGGATGTGCCATTACTGGGAGCAATCCCCATGGATCCCCAAGTTGCCTTTGCTGGTGACAGTGGGACGCCCTATTTACAGCAGTTTGCCGAAACCCAGACTGCCGCCATTATGCGTAAGTTAATTGAACCTTTGTTGGCAAATTGTGCTTCGCAATAAATGATTTTGTAAGCCTTATGGCTTGTTACTTCCGGCCCCGTCCCGGACGGGGCTGAAATACTGTCCTTATAGGAGAAATAGTCAGATGAAAACTGATGTCCTGGTCATTGGCAGCAGCGCTGCCGGCCTCGTCTCGGCCACTACTGCCAAGCGTGTGTACCCTGATAAAGATGTCACCGTTGTTACGCGGATGCCACAGACTCTGGTTCCCTGTGGTATTCCCTATATCTTCGGGACTCTTGGTTCCAGCGATAAAGATGTTATGCCTGTTAACAAAATGTTCGAAGGTGCAGGCGTTAACCTGGTGCATAATGAAGTTGTCAGCATTGACCGTGAAAATCGCCGGGTATTCCTGGCCGATGACAGTGAAATCAGTTATGACAAGCTGGTCCTCGGTACCGGTTCTCTGCCTCATAAGCCCGCTTGGTTAGCTGGTCAGGATCTTGATCGGGTCTTCTATGTTCCTAAAGATAAAAACTATCTCGATAATATGATGGAAGAGCTCTCCGGGTGCCAGAAGGTCGTTGTTATTGGGGCTGGATTTATTGGCGTCGAAGTATCTGATGAACTTGTCAAAGCGGGCAAGCAGGTTCAGTTGGTCGAGCAGTTGCCGCACATTCTCGGGATGGCTTTTGATGAGGATGTGGCACTGCGTATTGAAGAGTTGATTAAACAGCGTGGTGTTGACGTCCTGACAGGGGTTGGGGTTCAGAAGATCCTTGGTACTCAGGCGGTCAGCGGCGTTGAATTGAATAATGGCGAGAGTTTGAAAGCGGACGCAGTGGTTCTGGCCATGGGTTATCGACCTAATGTTGAATTGGCCGAAAGGGCCGGTCTGCCCATGAGTTCCCTTGGTTTTATCCGGGTTGATGAATATATGCGTACTGAGGATGCCAATATTTACGCAGTGGGGGATTGTGCTGAAAAGCGTGATTTTATTACCCGCAAGGCCGTTCCGACCATGCTGGCATCGACTGCCTGTGCGGAAGGGCGCATTGCCGGTATGAATCTGTTCACCTTGTCAGCGATAAAAACTTTTAACGGGACCATTTCCATTTTCTCGACAGCCGTTGGCACCACCGGAGCCGGAGTGGCCGGCTTGACCGAGAAGGTCGCTGAACGCGAAAACTTCAACTATGTTGTTGGCTCTTTTGAAGGGATTGACCGGCATCCGGGAACTTTGGCTGATACCCATGCCCAGTTTGTCAAGCTGGTCGTTGGTAAAGAATCTGGTGTTATTCTTGGCGGGGAAGTGTATGGCGGATTATCAACGGGTGAGTTGATCAATACCATCGGTTTGATCATACAAGCACGCATGACGGTAAACTCTCTGTTGACCGCCCAGGTCGGTTCACATCCATTGATGTCTGCTTCGCCTGCTGGTTATCCCCTGATCAAGGCGGCAGAAAGTGCCATGAGTAAGATGATGGGTCATTAAAGGAAAACCCTTTAACGCTGGGAATGAATTCTCTGTTGTTAGTAGATTTAATGTCCTCAAGCGGAATGTTTTCATTTGAATCAATGACGGCATTCCGGCTGAGCCATGCCAGGAGCAAACTATGCTCCTGGCTTTTTTTATCAGGAGATCCAGTATCTACCGATGTGGATACTGGATATTTAAGGGCACATTTTTCTGGGTAAACAAAAAATGAGTGATTTTTAAAAAGGTGCTTTCAGTTGTTTTCTGAACTGCAGGCGTTGACGGGATTCTTTCACGTAAACAGGAATGCGTTCATGGCAATTTTCCAGATCTGCAAATAACCAGGGGAAGCTGCCGTTACTTAACTGACTCATATGCCCAAGGTACTGATCCCGGGCCCAGATATCGCCCTGGTTGCCACGGTGCTTGAGGATCAGTCGAAAGCGTAGATCCCAATAGCGAGCTGCTGCACAACGGCAGTTTTCCTTCGGCCCCCAGACGCCCCCAAAATAAAAAGACAGGTAAAGAGCTGAGCGCAAGTAGCCATGACGCGCTGATGTACGCAGATAGTCCAGTCCTTTAGAAATATCTACCTGAACACCCTTACGTCCTTTCAGGTGGGTAACACCAAGGATAAATCCTGACTGAAGCCGCCCGGATTGCCATTGTCTTTCTAAGAATCGGAGGTCGACATGTCCCATAACGATTACCTTTTCAAGATAAAGCTGGAGGGTTGCGGCATGAATGAGAACATTACAGCAGACTGGCCCCGCTGATAACTGGTGGGGGATGCCGATCAGTTTTCAGTTCTAGAAAAATACCAGAAACACGACACATCTTACAACTGCTGTTTACTATGTCAGGTGCCTGAAAACCACTCAGATGAAACTGATTTTATCATCATGGTCCGGTTGCAGGACGGTCGCTGAAGGGGGATCTTTTTTGAGTGAAACTTCCTGGTTGGAGAGTAGCTGAAGAATGATTTTCATGGCTGAAAGGCGGACTGGTTTCCATAAAAAATATTGGCAGATGTCATTTTTATCTTTGTAGGCAGGGAAATCAGCTTTTCCAGTCGTCAGGATGCGAACAATTTTGGGATACTTCTGCTTAACAATTGCCAGCAACTGCACACCACTGGTTTCTGGCATATAGACATCAGAAATAATGATTTCAACATTACCATTCTCCATAATTTCAAGGGCCTGCTCAGCGCTTTGGGCATAGCAGAATGTCCAGGTTTTGGACAGCGGGTGGAGCATGCGTCTTAAGCCGTCTAAGGCGAGGGGATCATCATCAACGAACAGGATAGATTTAGAAGACATAGAATACTCCTGTACTAATTTATGAGCAGCTTCAGGTTGTTAAGCGTGCTCCTGAAGGCAAAACTCCAGCGTTGCTTTGAGGTCGCGATGGCTTTGCAATTTTTGAAATTCCTGTTCTGATTCATTGATAATTCCGTGGCAAATACGGTTTGCATGCCATACTGCAGTGGTAATGTTGTGCTTGCCGTTTAATTTTAACGTATCGGGAGTAAGATGGAAATAAATTGCTTCAATCAATTGCGGAGGCAGGCCCCAAAGTGACGCCAGGTAGGCACCTATTTGGGCATGATCAACTCCCAGTATAAGCTCTTCAGCCGCGTGGTGATCAATTTTCTGGTCGTGAACTATTTTGTTAATCTCAAGAGATTTGTCCGGGAAGTTGATCATGATAACAAAACGGCCAATATCATGCAGTACTCCGCCAATAGCGGCATAGGCCTTCAGGGTTGGATCCTTCGCCTCTCTGACCAGTCCTTCGGCAAGGCGTGCGGTGAGAATACTGTGCTCCCAGATGCGGTCCATATTGTGGCGAATTGACTCTGGTAAATCTGGTGGCAGGGAATAAATGGAATGAGCCAGAATAAGTGCCCGCAGGGTGTTTAATCCCAGATACTGCAAGGCTTCTTCCAGAGAGTTAATCTGGCGGATAAGGCCGATAAATGCGGAATTTACCATTTTTAGAATCTGCATAGTGAGGCTGACATCGTTGTGGACGATTTGGGCCAGTTGCTTAAAGTCACTTTCCGGTTGGTCAAGCAGGCTGGTCAGTCGGACAAAATTCTCCGGCAGGGTCGGAAGTGCGGTCATGCCGTTTATGGTATTGGTAAGGGTTTCATTGGTCAGAATTGCAGTCAGTTGCTGGAGGCGGTCTAAAAGTGGTTTTAGAATCTCAATCTTGAGTGGCTTCCAAAGAAAATAATGGCAGATATTAATTGATTCTGCATAGGTTTCTTGGTCTGGCTGGCCGGTTAATAGAATTCTTATAATGTTGGGGTGGTGATCCCGAAGCCGCGACAGCAGTTCGTAGCCGCTCATGTTGGGCATGCGAAAGTCTGAGACTATGACATCTACGGGATGGCTTTCAATATACTCAAGGGCTTCCTGAGGATGGTTGAAAAAGGACATACTCCACTCTGTACGAAGGGAATATAAGCCGCGCTTCAGGCCCCTGAGCAGGTGAACATCGTCATCGACAAAAATAATGTTTTTGATCATGTATGCTTACTCCAGACCGATAGGAACGTGATGGTAGAGGTATCACGTTTTTACATTAGCGGAAGTAAAGATCAAGTAGGGTGCCCAAATATATCCTTGTACTGATGGCTGTTATGTCCCTTGATTTTAGTATGGGGATGAAAGAATATCAATAGCTTTTAATTTTGGTCTTCGGGAGTATTGTTCTTTTCCAATGAGGTTGTTGCGTTCTTTTATTCATTCCCGGAATGGGATAGGAAGGTATGTTATAATTCTTGTGTTAATTTTTTATAAGAAGCGAAAGGGGAGAGTATGTCAGAGATCATTGATCTGAATGAATATCGTAAAAAACATCTGGATTTTGACAACCGAATCTCCACAGAAATTGCCGAAGAAATTGAAACTGTCGTTACGGCTTCAACCTGTGAGGTCAACGAAAGAATCAGGCGCATTGAAGATACTCATTTCAACAGTCCGAAGACAGACCTTTCTAATAAAGAGGCCGTGCTTCAGAAATTGACCTCAATCAGGATCGATTACAGTGCCCTGGTTTTGGATCTTTTTAAAAAAGTGATCACCTTGGAGCGGCAAATGTGTTTTTTTAAGAAAGGATTTTTCCCACCGAAGAATAAATAACGATCGAGACCACAGATCTTGTTGCGTACCAGTTAAAAAAAGCACTTAGCGAATGATCACTAAGTGTTTAAAATGAATTGATTATAAAGAAGGTTAGCAGTAGTCACAATTTTTTGTTGTGTTGCTGTTTTTACCGTGATGATTTACTTTGCTGCGCCACAGAGCACTTCTACCCGACGGTTAAGGGCGCGCCCTTCACTGGTTTTGTTATCTGCAACCGGTAAGTCTTCACCAAAACCGCGAATTTTAAGCTTCTTCTCGGCAATGTCAAATTGTGAAATCAAGCTGTTGCGTACGGCCGAGGCTCGATTTTCAGAAAGTTTCTGATTATAGGTTGCTGCACCTTTGCTGTCGGTGTGACCATAAATAAGAACCTCATTGCCCGGGTAGTCTTTAATGCACTGGGCTGCTTCGGAAAGCTCGTCATGGTAGACAGGCGAAACCTGGCTGCTGTTGTTGTCAAATTTGATCCGCAGTGTTAAACGGGTCGGGCAGCCATCTTTGTCGATAGATACCCCTGCAGGAGTATTGGGGCATTGATCAAGATAGTCAGCGACACCATCCTTATCTGAATCAAGAGGGCAGCCTTGTTTATCTACCGGAGCTCCCTTTGGTGTGTTGGGGCATTTATCCAGGTAATCAGCAACTCCATCGGCATCAGAATCGACCGGACAGCCGTTTTTATTCACTGCAATTCCGGTAGGCGTGTTTGGGCACTTGTCCAGATAGTCAGCGACGCCGTCTTTGTCTGAATCGATAGGGCAGCCAGCGGTATCTACTTTAACTTGAAGCGGAGTATTTGGACACTTGTCGAGGTAGTCTGGAACCCCGTCCCGGTCTGCGTCCAAGGGGCACCCCTTAGTATCAACGCTGACCCCTTTGGGGGTCCCCGGGCACTGATCGAGGTTGTTCAGGACACCGTCCTGGTCACTATCTTTTACTTCGGAAATAAAGACCTTGTTGATGAAGTCAGCCATTTGGCTATTGTTTTTAAGATCTGTGGCTGAAGTTGCAAAGCCACAACCTCCAGCATCAGCTATTTTGCTCATGGTCTTCGGGCCAATGTTGAGATTATTTCCGACCGTGATTGTATAAATGCACAGGTTATCTCCTGCTGCGTCTTTAATGCTTTGAGCTGCGGCAGGGGCATCGTTCATATGCAGGCCGTCACTGACAATGATCAGGGCTGATTTCCCTTTTAATGATGATAGATCTGCTCCGGCTGCTCTAATGGTGGTGGCCATAGGGGTCGGACCGCCAACGTAGCGGATAGAATTAAGGGCATTGTGATAAGCCAGTTTTTGGTAGTTATCCATGCCGTAAAGTAGGGTTGTCGGTACCTCTGACTGATAGCCACTGTGACCAAGGCTACGTAGTCCGGCAGTGTAGTTCAGGCCGTCCGGGATCCCTTCGTTGATACGCCGGACGATGTCTCGTGCAGTAAGAAAATCAGGCCCGTTTTCTTCCATACTGAGGGAAGTGTCGATGACGATTTCAAAGTTACTGACTTTGGGTTCAAAATTATTTGCTGTTGCTGAAGTTGCGTTCTTGGGCAATGCTTGCATGGGGGGCTGCATTGGTGGGGCGCAGCTTGCAACTAAAAGTAGCAGCGGGACCAATAGGACAGACAATTTTCTCGTTTTCATTTGGTTTCCTTTCACGTTTACATTTAGGTTTTTAAAATTAAATGCTTTCAGATGGAAGCATTCTTCTAATGAGAAACTATACGCGCCCCTTGAAAAAAAGACACCATTTTTGTTGGGCAATTTGCTTTGTTCGTGCGGTGATGAGATAAGCTGATAATGGTGAGTGATATCTTCGGACAAAAAAGGAAAGTGAAAAATCAAAAAAGCACTTAACGATAAATCGCTAAGTGCTTAATTTTTATGGTGGAGCTACGCGGGATCGAACCGCGGACCTCTTGAATGCCATTCAAGCGCTCTCCCAACTGAGCTACAGCCCCTTAAAAGGTGCGCGATTTATAGCAAACCAAAGACAGGGGTGTCAACAGGAAAAATGCGAATAAATTTATCATGGTATCGATTCGCTGCCATTCTTCTGCTGATTAGGTGAGCTAAGCGGTTGCAGATAGGTGAAATTTTGCGGATTGCTTGATTGCAAGTAAAGGTTTCATTGGTTGCAGACTGTTTTATATAGATATTGTGTTCAAAGCATAGCCATTTAACTATCCCCGTGTTAAACTGCCGCCCGAAAAATATGTCTATCAACCTTTCATGCTTAAGCAGCGTATGGGGTAAAGAATGTCTGTAAACCAGGACCTGCTGAGAAAAATTCCGGCTGTTGATCGTATCCTTCGTGAACCTGCGTTGGGTGATCTCTCCGATTTGTTGCCCGCAGATTTGTTGGCTCAGGAGGTTCAGACCGCAGTTAGCCACGTGCGTCAGCGTCTTCTTGCTGGTGAAGCCATCGCTGCTGAGAGTCTGTCACCGCAAACGCTGGCTGCCAGTGCGGTCGATTCCTGTCGCCGTTTGCTCCAATCATCATTGCGTAAAGTTATTAATGCTACGGGAACTCTGCTACATACGAATCTTGGTCGGGCACCCTTGCCCCGCAAGGCATTGCAGGCTATTGACAATGTCGCAGCTGGTTATTCTAACCTGGAATTTGATCTAGTTAGCGGAGAACGGGGCCAACGGTACAGCCATGTCGAAAAGCTGCTTGTTCAGTTAAGTGGTGCTGAGGCCGCGTTAGTAGTGAATAACAATTCAGGGGCAGTGCTCCTCGCATTGACTGCTTTAGGGCAAGGTCGAGAAGCTGTTGTTTCACGTGGGGAACTGGTTGAAATCGGTGGCGCCTTTCGGATTCCTGATGTTATGGAAGCGGGAGGTGTGGCTCTTAAAGAGGTTGGAACCTCAAACCGCACCCATCTGCGTGACTATGAAGGCGCCATTAGTGAAAATACAGCTCTTCTGCTCAAGGTACATACCAGCAATTATCGGATTGTTGGTTTTACCAAGGAAGTGACCGGACGCGAGCTGGCTCCGTTGGCCAAAGCGCATAACCTGGTACTGATGGAAGATCTCGGTAGTGGTTTGTTGCTTGACCTCAGCGTTTATGGCCTGGAGCGGGAACCGACTGTTCCGGAGGTGGTCAGCTCGGGGGTTGATGTGGTTACCTTCAGTGGCGATAAGCTGCTTGGCGGACCTCAGGCCGGCATTATTGTCGGCAGAAAAGAGTTTGTTGATAGAATGCGCAGGCATCCTCTTGCCCGGGCATTGCGTATCGATAAGCTGACTCTCGCGGCCCTTGAAGCAACCCTGCAGCTTTATCTGAATCCGCAGCAGGCGCTTGAGGATATTCCCGTCCTGCGGATGTTTGCAGCAGATCCTGAAGAGCAGAAGCGCCGCTGTCAGCACGTCTGTAACCGTCTCGTAAGCGAGGGGCTGCCAGCGGAAATTTCCTTGTGTGAGGATATATCCAGGGTTGGCGGTGGTGCTATGCCTTTGACCGAACTGCCGGATTATGCGATTGCTCTTAAGCCGTTAAAGGGCAGCGTTGTTGACCTTAGTCAACGCTTAAGATCCTATTCTCCGGCTCTGGTCGGTCGTATCCAGAATGAGCAACTGCTGGTCAATTTAAGGGCTGTTTTTGCTGATGAGGATGAACAGGTGATACAAATTTTAATCTCAGCACTTTTAGAAAGCTTAGTCAGTGAATAAGCCAGGGCACTACATCATCGGAACGGCAGGACACGTTGATCACGGGAAGACCGCTCTTATCCGTGCTTTAACCGGGACAGAGACCGATCGGCTGCGGGAAGAACAGAAGCGAGGGATCTCTATTGCGCTTGGTTTTGCCCGCCTTGACCTTGGTCATGGCCAGGCCGCCGGGGTTGTTGATGTTCCAGGGCATGAAAAATTTATTCCGCAAATGCTCAGCGGTATTGCTGGCATCGATCTGGTCCTGCTGTTGGTTGATGCCAATGAAGGGGTTATGCCTCAAACCCGTGAACATTTGGAGATTATGGAGTTACTTCAGGTCCGTAACGGGATCCTGGTGATTTCCAAGGCTGATCTCGTTGAGGAGGACTGGCTCGATATTGTCGAGGAAGAGGTTCGTGACCAGGTAGCCGGCACCTTTCTTGCCAAAGCTCCCTGCTGTCGCGTGTCTGCCTTAAAGGGGACGGGGCTTGAGGAGCTGCGCCAGGTTATTCGTGATCAATTAGCTAAGGTTCCCGCGCGAGATGCCTCGGGTGCGGTACGGTTACCGGTTGACCGCTGTTTCAGTGTCAGTGGTTTTGGTACGGTTATTACCGGAACTCTGAATAGTGGTACGATCCGCGGTGGCGATTCCCTTGAAATCCTGCCTGCAGGCATCACGGCGCGGGTTCGCGAAGTGCAGGTTCATGACCAGCCTGTCGATGCTGCTTTTGCCGGACAGCGGGTTGCTATCAACCTGTCTGGTGTCAGTCGTGACCAGATTCCACGTGGCTCGGTTGTTGGTACCCCTGGTTTGTTTCGTTCAACCGAGCGCCTTGACGTTCGTGTCAGTCTGCTTGAAACAGCACCGCGGGCTATTAAATTTCGTGACCCGGTACATTTGCATCTGGGTACTGGTCGGGCCGTTGCCAGGGTCGTATTACTTGACCGGGAGGAGCTTGTGCCTGGGCAGGAGGCATACGTTCAGTTGGCTCTAGATCAGCCACTGTTGGCCCATCGGGGCGATCGCTTCATTATTCGTTCCTATTCGCCGATGATAACGGTGGGTGGGGGTGTCGTTATCGACAGTGAGCCACAAAAACACAAACGCTTCAGACCGGAAATTATCAAGCGTTTGCATGATTTATCTGCCGGGGATCTTGGCTTCTGGTTACAGAAGCTTGAAGAATTGCAGGTTGCCAGGCTCAAAGAGCTTGAAAAACAAACTGGCACCGGCCGGGAGCAGTTACTGGCAGGACTGCAGCAGTTAGCCGATGCCGGAGAGGCGGTTTTGCTGGCGGATCAGTGGGTGCCTGCGGCCTTGGTCCGGAGTTGGAGGCAGCAACTTCCTGCTTTGGTTAAAGATTATCAGGCGCGCAACCATCTGCTTCATGGTATTCCCAAGGCTACATTGCAGGCCCGCGTTAGTGATAAACTGGTCGCTAAGAGTTTTGACGTTCTGCTTCAGGACCTGATCGCTGAAGGCGTGTTGGTTCAAAAGTCAGATTTACTGGCAACGCCGGACTGGACACCTGTGCCGAGTGATGCTGAGCAGGCCGATCTTGAGCGTATTGTTGCACTGTTAAAAACTGAAAGTTTTGGCGTCAAGAATAACCGTGAAATATTCTTGCAGCTAAATATTCCCAACGATAATATTGAAAGCTATTTGACTTTTCTAGCGTTGGAGGGGCAGATTGTACGCCTCAATCAGGAAAGTACTCTTGCTTACCATGTTTATCATCAAGCCGAGCAACAGTTGCTTGCATTGTTAGGTCGCCAGGAGGCCTTTACCCTGGCGGAATTCAGGGATGCAATAGGCAGTGGCCGTAAGCTCACCCAGGCCCTCCTTGAATATTTTGACGCCCGCAAGTATACCCGGCGCAGTGGTGATCAAAGAGTTGCTTGGCAGTTGCCGGAATAAGTTAGAGAGTTAACAGAAGGCAAGGCTGTTTGCTGCCGTTACATCAATAACCGACATCAAGAAGGATCGCATAACGTGACAAAACGACTGACCTCGTTATCACGCAGCTCTGGTTGAGCGGCCAAAATTGGTCCCGAAACCCTGGCTCAGGTGCTGAGTCAGCTGCCGATAACTTATAATTCTAACCTGTTGTCCCAGGAAATCCCCTTTGCTGATTCGGCTATCTACCGCTTGAGTGATAATCAGGCGCTGGTTCAGTCTGTGGATTTTTTTACCCCGGTCGTTGATGATCCTTATCGCTATGGGCAGATTGCCGCTGCCAACTCCTTATCTGATGTTTATGCCGTCGGTGCTAAACCGATTCTGGCTCTTAATCTGGTGTCTTTTCCGGTTAATTGTCTGGACCCTGATGTTTTGCTTCAGATTCTGCAAGGAGGAGCCGAAAGGGTACAGGCTGCTGGTGCCGTTATTGCTGGTGGGCATTCTATTGAGGACGACGAGCCTAAATATGGTTTAAGTGTTACCGGCTTAGTTGATCCCGGGCAGATGGTTACCGCTTGTGGCTGTCAGCCTGGTGACCGGTTGATCCTGACCAAGCCATTGGGGACGGGGCTTTTGACCACGGCCTTAAAGGGTGGGATGCTGAGCGAAGACGATATGGCTGTTGCTATTGAGGGAATGGCTGCTTTGAATCGTGATGCTTCTGAGGCTATGTTGGAAGTTGGCGTCTCAGGATGCACTGACATTACCGGTTTTGGTTTAGCCGGACATGCCTCTGAAATGGGTAGCGCGAGTCAGGTCGCCATGAAACTATTCGTTGACCGGCTACCTCTTTATCCTCAGGCCAGAGATATGGCTGAGATGGGGTTAGTGCCCGTTGGTGCTCATCGCAATCGTAAATTTTATTTTTCTGCCGTTCGCGGGCAGGAGGGGTGCGACCCCATCGTTCTTGACATCTTGAGTGATCCCCAGACTTCGGGAGGATTGCTGATTGCTGTATCTCCTCAAAAGGCTCTGCAACTGCAAGATGCCTTAAAGGTCCGTGGTGTTCCCGCTTTTGTCGTTGGTGAAGTCTGTTCCGGTGAGGCAGGGACAATCATTTTGGAAGGTTGAGCCATGTTTTCACTGGGGCCTGTAGAAGTGGCTGTTCTGGTTGGACTTATTGCCCTTGTTGGCGGTTGGCAAAGCGTTCCGCGTATGTTGCGGGGGTTGCAGCGCTATCGGTTGGTCAGGCCAGATATTGCCTCGCGAATATCTTCGCTGTTGCGTTTTTTCTCACGTAATTAAATGCTGGCCAACTGTCGCTTTAATAGGAAAATTTGGCAAATGGCGAGTAGAGGGAGGCCTGTAGGGCTTCATTCAGGGTCGTGATTCCTTGGGCTTTTAGCAGGGGAATCAATTTCAGCAGGACCTCTCCGGTGACAATTGCATCTCCTAATGCCGTATGTCTGCCTACGATTGTTACGCTGAGACGGGCAGCGAGCTCTTCCAGGGAGTGTGAGTCCTGGTTCGGGTGAACAATTGACGAAAGCAGAAGGGTATCGAGAACCGGATTGGTAAATTCCAGTCCGGTTTTGCGTTCCTGAAGTTCCAGAAAGCGCATGTCAAAAGCTGCGTTATGTGCGACCAGGACTGAGGTGTCGACAAAGCGATGAAAGTGAGGAAGAACCTTGTCGATGGTGGGTTGCCCTTTCAGCAGGCTGGGTTCGATGCCGTGGATGGCTACGGATTCTGGTGGCACAAAGCGTTTGGGGTCAACGAGTTGATCAATTGTTTCATGGTATAGCAACTGACCGTTAACAATCCTGATAGCACCAAGTTGGATGATTTGGTCACCTTGGGAAGGATTAAGCCCGGTAGTTTCTGTGTCGAAAACGACATAGGTTAATTGGGCTAGGGGGATATTTCCGAGTTCGTCGAGCTTTGCGCGATCAAAAATATTAAACTCATATGAAATTGGGCGATGTTCAATTTCACTTTGCAGGCTGGCTCTGCGCTCTTCGGCAAGGGGTGGAAGCTGCAGGACGAAGCCGGTAATTTTTTGATTTTCCACCCCCAGGATTTCGATGTGGCCATCCATCCGCGCGATGAGCTCAGCGAAGCTGAAGGGAATTCCTGATGCATCTGTCAGTAAGGGGGAGTTTTTCCAATTCTCTAGTAGCTCTTCTGTTACATAGGTAGCGGGCCAGGTAAAGGAAATCTCGGTAGATTCCTTGTCATTGCTGGTCGCAGTAATAAAAAGCTCGCGGATCTCTGTTTGATGCTCAAGTTGGTCGCTAAGGGAGACCAGCGCCTGGACAACTGTATAGCTGTCGACTTGCAACCAGATTCCTTTAGGGGCAGCCGTTGTTATCTTGATCCGGTTCCGGTCAGTGAGGGTCTGGTTTATTATATCAAGAAGGTTGTTTGCCAGTACGTGTTCACCGCGGTTCAGTTCATGCTGATGTAGGGCATAGCTAATTCTGGCATCCCGGGCTTTTTCTTCAAGAATACGGGAATTTATGTCAATTTGCTTGCGGTAATTGCTCAGCTCATTGCTTTCTAGCTGTGGTTTTGACAGGATATTTCCAATCGCATCACGTATGCTCTTCAGGTGTTGCTGCTGGTCATCTATAAGATTCTGAATGAGAGTATCTCTGCGTTTGTCTGCTTCAATTTGACTGGTCATGTCCTCAAGGGTTAATACGATTCCGGAAATATCGCGCTGGTTGTCCTGTTCGGTGAAAAATGGTGCCATATTGACACGTAAATAGAGCCCTGAAGGAAGCGTCATGATGGTTTTGTTGACCAGTTTTGTGCGCCCGGAAGTGTGGCACTTGTGGAGCATTTCAAGGCCGTGAACAATGGGGTCGCGATCTAGCATGCTGAATATTGAGCGACCTAACCCCAAAATTCCCTGATTGGCAGAATTCTGATCCTTCGCTGTGTTGAGAATTTTCTGGGCCTGTTGATTATAGAGTAATATCTGGCCGTCACTGTTGCAGACGATTACGCCATGAGGAAGCTCAGACATGAGAGCTGCAAGGCGAGTCCGTTCTTCGTTAAGGGTTGCTTGGGCAACTGCAATTTTGCCAGCGACATCACTCTGTAGTTCGGCAAAAGCATCGGCGGATTGGTTTAATATCTGTGACAGGTAGTCGATTTCCTTGGAGGCACTTTTCAGCTCTATTCTGTGGTCAGGATTGACGGAAGTGATGATCCTGGCGCTTTCAGCCAATTTGAGAGTTGGGATGATATAGTCGTTAAACAGTAGATTGATGAGGGCTCCAAGAATAAATAAAATGGTGATAGTCCCGAGCAGCGGGAAGGGGAGGAGCTTATTGATCATGGAACTGAGTAGTTGTTGCTGAGATTCGTCAAGGCTGGCCCAGGCTCCAATCAGGCTGGCAGCGATAATGCTGGTTACCGCAAAGTAGATGGCAATAAGAAATATCCAGTACTTAAAACTAGGTTTCATGATTGCTGTAACCGCCATGGCTTCATGGGTTTAATAGGTTGAGACTTGCAACTGGCTGCAATTGTGCGAATGTTTATTCCTTTTCTCAGATGTCCTCTGGCTGTGTAGCACAACTTTTAGGGTTGTTTGAAATGACTATAGGATAAAAAAACGAGATTGGCAAACATTGTTGTATTGGTGCGGTGGGGGACAAAAAAAACGGACTGCCGTGTAGCAGTCCGTTTTTTCTGAATCTTTGTTGGTGAGGGTGGCTTATGCGGTTAAACGCTTAAGCGCTTCGAGGTATTTCTCGCCGGTTTTCTTTACGATCTCTTCTGGGAGGGCTGGGGCTGGGGCCACTTTTCCCCAATCAAGAGTTTCCAGATAATCACGCAAGAATTGCTTGTCAAAGCTCGGTTGGGCCCCGCCTGGCTGGTATTCGTCTTTGGGCCAGAAGCGTGAAGAGTCGGGTGTCAAGGCCTCGTCAATCCAGATGAGCTCATCGTTGTACATGCCGAATTCAAATTTGGTGTCTGCAATGATGATCCCTTTGGTCGCCGCAAACTCACGAGCACGCTCGTAAATTTTAATACTGATATCGGACACTTTCTGGGCCAGTTCTTTGCCACACAGCTCTGCTGCTTGATCAAAAGAGATGTTCTCGTCATGTTCACCAAGTTCTGCTTTGGTTGACGGGGTAAACAGTGTCTGAGGCAGTTTGTCGCTTTGCTGCAGTCCTTCTGGTAGTGGAATGCTGCAGACAGAGCCTTGTTTCTGATATTCTTTCCATCCGCTGCCAGAAATATAGCCACGAACAATACACTCAATCGGTAGAGGGCTGGCTTTTTTGGTCAGCATACTGCGGCCTTCGAGTTGGTCGCGGTACTGATGAGTGATTTCCGGGAAATCATCTACCTCAGTTGCAATGAGGTGATTAGGGATGAGATCTGCCATCTGTTCAAACCAGAATTTGGAAATCTGGGTCAGGACGTATCCTTTTTGGGGAATTCCTTCGTTCATGATGACATCAAAGGCTGAGATACGGTCTGTCGTGACGATCAGCAGATGCTCGCCAAGGTCATAAATATCTCTGACTTTTCCACGGTTGATCAGTTTTAGTTCTGGGCAATTAGTTTCTGTAACAATAGGTGTCATGATTTGGTACTCCCGCCATTGAAGGCACTTATCAGGTCTGGCACCATAATATTGATTTCAGCCTGTTGCCGTAAGTCGTTAATTTTGTTGTTAACCATCTGGTTCTTTTTTTCGGCCAGAAGGCGATCTTTCAGTTGGGTAATGGTTGCTTCTTCTGCGTTTTTAAAGTCGGCAATATTGGCCTCTTTTAGAGCTGCAACCAGATAGCGGTTCCCCAGTTCGTAAACTTCGGGAGCCACCGATTCCTCAGGGGTCAGTTTGAAGGCAGCGTCAGCAAGGGCGCTCTGGGCACCAACCCGTGGTACAAAGTTACCGTAGCTGCGACTGAATTCACCCGTTTCCTCAGTGTTGATTTTAAGCGTTTTGGCCGCTTTGTCGAGACTCTTTTGGGTTTTTGCATCAGCCAGCAGTTTTTCGGCCAGTTCTTTTGCAAGGGTTGATGCCTGTTCGCTACGGTAGGCCTGCTCAACCTGGTTTTTGACTTCGGAAAGTTCAGGCAGGTGGCTGGGCTGACGGTCTTTCAGGGTAAACAGGAAAATCCCTTTTTCTGTCTGTATCGGACGCGCAAGTTCGCCTGACTTAAGAGCAAAAGCTGCCTGACTTACCTCAAGGATTTTGCCAATGCCGTCAATCGGATCTTCGAGAGCAAAAAAGCCAGTTTCTTTTATGCCTAAATCATTTGCTGTTGCAGCCGCCGCAAGGTCACCTGTTTTGCGATTAATATTGTAGGCATCCATAGCCTTTTCATAGGCTAGTTGTTGGGCTTTTTCAGTCGTCAGGCCCTGTTTGACCTGGGCGATAACATCAACCAGCGGTTTGACCCCAGCTTCAGTGTGTTCGCTGACCTTGATAATGTGAAAGCCGAATGGGGTGCGGACCACGTCGCTGATCTGTCCCGGTTGTAATGCAAAGGCTGCATCTTCAAAGGTTCCGACCATAATGCCACGACCAAATGTTCCCAAGTCTCCACCTTCGTCGGCATTGCTTTTGTCGTCAGAATGGGTCTTTGCCAGGGCTCCAAAGTCAGCGCCGTCCTGAAGTTGCTTGAGAAGGTCTTCGGCCAGAGAGCGACGTTTGTCGACGGTTTCCTGGTTGGCGTCCTGGGCAACTGTCACGAGTATATGGGCTGCCTTGACCTCTTCTTTGACCTCAAACTTGTCAAGATTACGACGATAGAAGCGTTCGATCTCTTCATCGCTGAACGGGGCCAGTTCACTTTCATAACGGGCCGGATCGAATTGCAGGTAGCGGATAGCTATTTTTTCAGGAATCTCAAACTGATCCTTGTTCTTATCAAAGAATGCTTTGAGTCCTTCCTTGTCGACCTTGACTTTGGATTCGGCCAGTTCAGGTGCCAGCCAGGCCAATGTCAGGTTGATTTTGTCATTTTCATTGTGAAATGCCTGTTCAAGTTCTTCATCGCCGACCATAGCTCCTTGCTGGAGTTGTTCCCGGACTTTTTGGGTCAGCAATTGGCGGCTTTGGGCCGTTTCGAACTGTTCTGGTGTCATGCGCTGATAACTGAGTACCTGCAGGTAGCGATCACGGTTAAATTGGCCGTTGATCTGAAATGCTTCATATTGAGCAATGCTATCTATCAGTTCTTTTTGGCTGACCTCAAGATCCATGGCCTCGGCTTGTTGAACCAGGAGTTCTTCCTCGATCAGCTGCTGGAGAGCTTGTTTGGGCAGGTTGAGTTGTTTCTCCAGGGCAGCGTTAAAATTCCCCTGGTAGATGCTCTGGTAGAGGTTGTATAAATTACTGTATGCCGTCTGGAATGAAGCGTAACTGATTTCAGTGTCATTCACAGTGGCAGCGACATCACTGGCTTGCTGACCATTGCGGTCCTGGGGCGCGGTCAACATGGTGTAGCCAATAACAAAACTCAAGATGATCAAACCAAAAGCTATTTTGATCAGGATCGATTTTTGCTTGGTTCTGACAAAGTCAAGCATTGCAGCGATACTCCTCTTTTTTATTGTAGTTTTGGGAAAAAAACAGGCCCGCATGTTAGACCAGCAATTCGTTGCAATGCAATCCTTTTTTGGCCTATCTGTGCCGGGCGCCAGAGGGAATTATTCATATTGAAAAAAATACTCTTGTTTAGGCGGGGTAAATATATATCTTATTTGCTTTCCTGCCAATCGTATTGACAGTTTTTTATTGTTGTCTGGCCCAGGAAAAACTATTCTGTCTATATAATTAATTCAGGTTGTACTTGGTAAATGTACGCTCTGCCAAAGTAGGCTTTTTGAAATTATTAAATTATTGCTAAAAGTTGTGACAGTTTGATAGAGTGGCAAAGTTTTTTCGCGTACTTTACCTATGAATAAGGTGCCAGAAAAATAAATGAGTAATTAATTCTACATACGGGATATAAGATAATGCTAAATATTTTTAATGCCATCTGGGGCATGTTCTCCAACGATCTTGCCATCGATCTTGGTACCGCAAACACCCTTGTATATATGAGAGGGAAGGGGATTGTTGTCAGTGAGCCTTCTGTCGTTGCTGTTAAGACCGGAGCTGCTGGTCAGCGCAAGGTTCTTGCTGTCGGCAAGGACGCTAAAGAGATGCTTGGCCGTACTCCTGGCAGTATCGTCGCCATTCGTCCGATGAAGGATGGCGTTATTGCTGATTTTGACTATACCGAGGAAATGCTGCGCTATTTTATCCGCAAGGTCCATAATCGTAAAAACCTGGTCCGGCCTCGTATCGTTATCTGTGTGCCTTCTGGTATTACTCAGGTCGAAAAACGTGCTGTTCGCGAATCTGCTGAATCCGCTGGTGCTCGTGAGGTTTACCTGATCGAAGAACCTATGGCTGCAGCTATCGGTGCCGGACTGCCGATAACTGAAGCTTCGGGGAATATGATTGTTGATATTGGTGGTGGTACGACCGAAGTTGCAGTTATTTCTCTTGCCGGAATCGTTTACGCGCAAAGTGTGCGTGTTGGTGGTGATAAGCTTGATGAAGCTATTGTTCAGTATATGAAACGCAAGTATAATCTGCTGATTGGCGAGCGCACTGCTGAGGGTGTAAAAATTGGCATTGGCAGTGTTTTTGCTGCCCCTGGAGAGGCTCAGACGACCATGGAAATCAAAGGGCGTGACCTGGTCAGTGGCATCCCTAAGACTATGGAAGTCGGTTCCGATGAGATCCGCGAGGCCATGTCAGAGCCGATTAATACCATCGTTGAGGCTGTGCGTATTGCGTTAGAGCGTACTCCCCCAGAATTAGCTGCTGATATCGTTGATAAGGGGATTGTTCTTGCTGGTGGTGGTGCCTACTTGAAGAATCTGGATATCCTTTTACGACAAGAGACCGGATTACCCGTGGTTGTGGCCGAAGATCCTTTGTCCTGCGTTGTCCTTGGTTCTGGAAAGGTCCTCGATCAGCTTGATCTGCTTCGTCAGGTGGCCGTTGCCTCTTGATGGCAGGTTTTTATAGCTAGCTGTTACAGACAGGGAGGGTCAGCTGATCCTCCCTGTTCTGTTCCTGTGCCATAGGTGTTTAAGTAGTCTGGCCACCAGGCTCAATGGAGCGAGTAAATGCTTCAACTGATCAGACGTTATCGTATGTTTCTGCTGGCAGTTATCATTCTGTTAGCATCAGTTCTGTTGTATTCCTATAATTTGCGAAACAGGCAGGCAACAACCTTTTTTGAGCGGGCTGTCTTAACTTTTTCTGAACCCTTTCAGTCAATTATTGATGATTCCTATAAAAGTGTTGTCGGTTTCTGGAATAACTACCTGTTCCTTGTTAACGCCAAAAAAGAGAACGAATCCCTTAAGAAAGAAGTTGCCGTGCTGCGTAACCGTCTGCAAGGCGTAGAAGAGGTCTCTCTTCAGAATAAGCGATTGCGTAAATTACTCGATTTTGTTGATGACCTTGATAAACCCGCATTGCCTGCTCAGGTCATTGGTGAAGATATCAGTAACTGGGCACGAACTATCGTTATCGACAAGGGGCTCCGCTCTGGTTTACGTCATGGTATGCCGGTTGTTGCTGCCGAGGGAGTCGTCGGCCGGGTAATCAAGGTTGCTCAGAACAGTGCCAGGGTTTTGCTTGTTACCGATGCCTCCTCAGCCATTGCTGCTCTTAATCAGCGTACCCGCACGCGCGGTGTCGCTCGTGGTTTGGGAGATGATCTCTCCATAGAGTATACTTTGAATCAGGCTGATATTGATGTTGGTGACCTGATGGTTACTTCAGGAATGGGGGGCGTCTTTCCTAAAGGTCTGCCCCTTGGTCGCGTACTGGCTGTTGAGAAGGATCAGTTCGGCTTATTTCAACGTGTCCTAGTAGATACAGTTGTTGACTTTTCCCACCTGGAAGAAGTTATGGTCATTCTTGGGGAGGATTGATGGTCTCCTTTTTCTTTTATATTATTACTGCTTTTGTTTTCGTTCTGTTGCAGAGCAGTGTCTTGATAAAAATTATCTTCCCATCCTGGCAGCCAAGCCTGATTTTGGTCCTGGTTATTATTGCTGGTTTGCGTGAATCGTTCTTTACGGCTTTGCTTGCCGGGTTAGTTCTTGGTGCTTTGCAGGACAGTTTTTCAGGAACGACTCTGGGGCTCTATGTGACTGTTTACCTGTTTATAATTTTTCTTGCTCGTGCCTTCTCGGAGCAACTTAACATAGAAAGCCCACCGTTATTATTGGTTCTGGTTGCCGGCGGAACGCTTATTGAGAATGCGCTGATCGGCTTGTTAATGACCGTATTTGCTGACACTGAACCTGTTGTGTCCATTCTGATCCCGACTCTGCCTTTGCAACTGCTGACTAATCTCGGGTTTGCGATATTTATGATGGTCCTTGTCTATTTCGTGCAATGGTTGACCGGCTCCCGTCTCGGTCTTGGAGTGTTTTTTTCGATAGGCCGGTCTCATGGGCATTGATCCAAAGTTAACTGAACTGCCTTCCATTCAACGGCGATTTTTGTTTTATTCCATTGCCGTGACCCTGGTTTTTCTGTTGTTGGCTGCGCGTTTATGGTATCTGCAGGTCATTTCCTATGACGATCTTCTCGAACGCTCGGTACGCAACCGGACCAGGGTTCTGATTCTTAATGCTCCGCGTGGGCCGGTTTATGACCGCAATGAAGTGCTGTTGGTGCAAAACCGCCCTTCCTTTGAAATTTCTGTTATGCGTCAGGATGTTGAAGATCGTGATCAGTTGCTGGAGCGACTGTCTGGTTTGCTGGGGCTTGAGGTTTCAGAGCTAGAAGAGCGCTGGCAAAAGGGGAGGCGTTTTCCCATTTATCAACCGGTGACCCTCGCTACTGATGTCGATTGGGATGTCATGGAGCGGGTTCAGGAGCACAGTGTTGATCTTCCGGGTGTTCTGACCGAAGTTCAGCCGGTCAGGGATTATCTTGATCATGGCTCCGCTGCACACCTGATCGGTTATCTGGGAGAAATTACAGAGGATGAGCTTGCAGAGCAAAGTGACTATGACTACCGTGGCGGTGACCTGGTCGGTAAAACCGGGTTAGAGAAAAAGTTCGAACCCTATTTACGGGGAACCAAGGGGCGAAAACTGGTAGAGGTCGATGTCCAGGGGAAGTTGTTGCGACAACTGCAGGTTGAGCCCGCTAAACCTGGCAATAAGGTTTACCTTACTATCGATCAGCGGCTACAGGATGCTGCTGATGAGGCTTTTGGTGACCTGGCCGGGGCTGCAGTGGCTATCGATGTTCATAATGGTGATATCCTGGCCATGGTCAGTCGACCAACATTTAATCCAGGTATGTTTGCGCGGGGTATTGCTGGTGATGAATGGAAAGCTTTGGCTTCTGATTCCCGCCATCCATTGCAGAATAAAGTGATCGGTGGCCTGTATCCTCCCGGATCAACTTTTAAAATGATCGTTGCTTTAGCCGCTCTTAAAGAGGGTATCACCAGTACTCATCGTACGGTTGACTGTCGTGGGGATTTTGTTATTGGAGGTGCTCGTTTTCGCTGCTGGCGCAAGGCCGGACATGGTCCTACTGATCTTAATAAAGCCCTGCGGGAAAGCTGTGATGTCTGGTTTTATCAGATAGGGCTGGAGCTTGGTATTGATAAATTGTCTGCTGCTGCCAAGGAGTTTGGTCTTGGCGCCCCCGTTGGGTACCCCTTGCCTGGCGAGAGAACCGGGGTGGTTCCGTCCCAACAATGGAAACGCGAAAATTATAACAAGCCTTGGTATGCGGGCGAAACTGTTATCGCATCGATCGGGCAGGGCTTTGTTTTGTCGACCCCTATGCAGCTTGCCGTTATGACTGCTGCTATTGCCAATGAGGGGAAGGTCTTCACTCCTCAAGTTATTCGCAGGGTTGAGGATTGGGATGGGAATTTATTGTTTGAGTCCTCGCCCCAGGTTATCCGCCAGCTTGATTATCCCAAGTCTGCCTGGGAGGCGGTCAAAAAAGGGATGGTGAGTGTTGTTAATCATCCCCGTGGAACCGGCAAGGCGGCCAAACTTGACGATGTTCTTGTCGCCGGAAAGACTGGTACCTCTCAGGTGGTGCGGCGTAAATCTGATGCAGAGGAAGAGGAGGAAATTAATGAGGATATTCCTTATAAATTTCGCCCTCATGCGCTGTTTGTTGCTTTTGCTCCGGCAGAAAATCCTGATGTTGCCGTTGCGGTTATTGTTGAGCATGGTCAGTCCGGGGGGCGGGCAGCGGGGCCTATTGCCGGAAGTATTATTGAGCGGTATATGCAAATAAAGACCTCCCCGCAGGATCCATAGGAGAGTTTTGCTGTGTTTGATAGACGTTTGGTTACAAGTTTTGACTGGATTCTCCTGTTGACTGTTATTGCTCTGGCAGGCATCGGGATAATGAATCTTTATAGTGCGACAGCAAACTGGCATGAAACCAGTTCTCCCATATACATCAAGCAGATTATCTGGCTTTGTGGCGGTGTTTTTATCGCATTGTTGTTGTGTGTTTTTGATTATCGGCATCTCCATTATTTTGCTATCCATATATACGTCATCAGCGTTGTGTTGCTGGCTGTTGTTGAGGTTATGGGGCAGACGAATATGGGAGCGACCCGGTGGATTAGCCTTGGTTTTTTTAATTTGCAGCCAAGTGAAGTTATCAAGGTCGCGATCATTCTGCTGTTGGCCAGACTTCTTGGGAAAACGGCAAATCCTAGCGGTTTTGGCCTTTTTGAATTATGGAAACCTGGCCTCTGGGTGCTGATTCCTGTTGTGCTTATTCTAAAGCAACCTGATCTTGGCACTGCATCCATGGTTGTTTTCATTGCTGGTTCTATGCTTTTGTTTGCAGGGTTGAAGCGAGGCACAATAATCGCGCTGGGGATTATGGGGGTCCTCGTTGCTATTGGCGGGTGGTTTGGGCTCCACGATTATCAGCGGGCGAGGATCATGACCTTTTTGAATCCGGAAGCAGACCCTCTCGGTCGTGGCTATCACATTATTCAGTCAAAGATTGCGGTAGGCAGTGGTGGTCTGTTCGGAAAAGGTTTTGCTCAGGGAACCCAATCCCAATTGTCATTTTTACCTGAGCGACATACCGATTTCGCTTTTTCTGTATTTGCTGAAGAGTGGGGGTTTACCGGGTGTGTTGTTTTGTTATGCCTTTATCTGTTTCTGGTTATCTGGGGAATCTATATTGCGCGCCGAGCCAGTGATCGTTTCGGATTGTTCCTGGCGATCGGGGTGACGGCGATGATTTTCTGGCATATCGTGGTTAATTTGGGGATGGTTATAGGTTTGTTGCCGGTAGTTGGTGTTCCGTTGCCCCTTTTCTCTTACGGGGGAACCAGTATGGTAACGACCATGATTGGTGTCGGCTTGTTAATGAATGTGAGTATGCGCAGATTTATGTTTTAATTTTGGCCTGGCAATATCCCTATTGGGAAATGGCATGGTTTTAACTATTTCTGAGCCGGTTTTCATCCGGAAATTCTGGATTGCAACGGCCAGATTCTCGATTTGGAAAGATCTAGCTTTTTGCCGGGTCAAAGAAATCAAGTGCTTGCGCTTGAGGTGTGGTACGTAACGCTGCACTCGTGAAAATGGGCACTTTTCGGACAAAAACGAGCTAAGGGGACTGCCTGATTCAAGATAGACTTTAAAACGCTCTTATGATAAGTGTCAGAACTTCTTAACCCCAACATTTTCTTGCGGTCGTCAAGTGACTTGCTGCACTGAATCTCAACAGGCAGATTGATGTTAAAAAAAGTTGGTATTTACGCGAAAAAGAATCACCCCGATGTTGAAAGGATCGTTCTTGAGATCCGTGAACGGTTAAATCGGGATAATATAACAGTTCTTCTGGAAGATAGCGTTGCTGAATTAATCGGACAGGTTAATGGTTTTGCAGGGGACGAAATTCCCGATCTGGTCGATCTTGTTATCGTTCTGGGAGGTGATGGGACTTTGATCTCTGTCGCTCGTCAGATTGCCGGTCGCCAGGTTCCGATTGTCGGTGTCAACCTCGGCAGGCTTGGCTTCCTGACTGAGATCACCAGAGATGAATTGCCGTCTATGCTTGACCGTATCGTGGTCGGGGGGTACCAGATATCTGATCGGATGATGCTTGATTCTTTGATATATCGTAATAATCAGGTGATTGGTACCTATACGGTTTTAAATGATATTGTTATAAACAAGGGCGCTCTCGCCCGTATTATCGATATGGATGCCTCTATTGATGGGCGTCATCTCTGTACGTACAAAGCGGATGGGATGATTATCGCAACCCCAACCGGATCAACCGGATACAGTCTGGCTGCCGGCGGTCCCATAATTTATCCTGAAGTAAACAGTTTGCTGATCGCCCCAATCTGTCCGCATATGCTGACGAACCGTCCTATTGTCGTCAGAAGTCATTCGATCATCGATATTGAAGTCAAATTTGAGGATGATGTTGTCTTTTTTACTGCTGATGGCCAGGTCGGACGCAAATTATTGCCCGGGGACCGGGTTGAGGTCCGGCGCTCAGATGCCAGAGCGTTGTTGGTGAGTAGTCCAACAAAAGATTATTTTGAAATCCTGCGTGCTAAGCTAGGGTGGGGTGAGCGTTGATCATCTCTTGCTGATTAGATGATGTTGTCATTATGTTAACTGACCTGATTATTAAAAATTTCGCTATAATAGAGAATCTGCACGTTGCTTTTTCCGGTGGTTTCAATGTTTTGACCGGAGAAACCGGAGCCGGGAAATCTATTATTCTTGATGCTGTTAGTCTGCTCCTTGGGGGGCGTGCCCGGGGAGAGATTATCCGAAACGGTACCGATGAGGCTTCGGTTGAAGCGGTTTTTAATCTTTCCGATTCTCTCGCTGTCAAAACACGCCTTCTGGCTGCAGGGTTGCAGGATGGTGATGATCTGGTTGTTCGTAGACTTGTTTCTCGGTCAGGGAAAAATCGTGTATTTATAAATGGTTCGGTTGTCACTCTTAGTCAGCTTCGTGAGCTTACGGTTGGTCTTGTCAATATTTACGGGCAGCATGAACATCAGAATCTTCAGCAGGTTGATTCACATCTGGAGATGCTTGATTCCTTTGGTGGTTTACAAAAGGATGTGGAACAATACCAGGTGGTTTTTGCCGATTATCAGCAACTTAAAACAGACCTGAAGCAGTTGGACCTGGCGGAGCGTGAAAGATGCCAACGGCTCGATATGCTGGCCTTTCAAAAACAGGAACTTGATACTGCGCGGTTGCAGAGGGGGGAGGATGAGGAGCTTGAGCAAGAGCGTTCGTTATTGCTTAATGCCGAAAAACTAGCGGCAGCAACCCGCGGTGGATATGACGCACTTTACGATGGTCCTCATGCGGTTTGTGAGCAGTTGGGCGAGGTTATAGACAAGCTTGTGGATTTGCGGGATGTCGATGCCAGCTTTAACCCTTTGGTTGAAACCTTGCAGTCAAGTTTGTATGCTCTTGAGGATGTTGCCTCTGTACTGCGCGATTACTCAGATAAACTGGAATTTGAGCCCTCCCGTCAGGAAACTGTAGAACAGCGCTTGGCTCTGTTGACGTCTCTCAAAAGAAAATATGCTCCGACTCTGGATGAATTGATTGCGTACCAGGAACAGATTAACAAAGAATTTGATCTGTTGAATTGTTCTGCTGAGCGTCGTGAAGAACTTGAGAAACTGGTATCCTGCAAGTTTGCTGATTTGCAGGAGGTTGGCAAGAAGCTTAGCGCCGCACGGCAGAAGGCTGCTGTTGAGCTCAGCCGGTTAGTTGAGGATGAGCTTGCCGGACTGGCAATGGGGGCAGCTCGATTTACTGTCCGCTTTACGACGTCTGGCGAACCTTCTGAGGAGGGACTGGAGAAAGCTGAATTTTACCTGGCGGCTAACCCGGGGGAGCCCGCCCAGCCCCTTGCAAAAGTGGCTTCAGGTGGCGAATTGTCGCGAATTATGCTTGCATTAAGGCGCAGTGCTCCTGACGGTGATAGTGTCAGAACCTTGGTCTTTGATGAGGTTGATGCCGGGATTGGCGGCGAGGCTGCAACCGCTGTTGGTGAAAAGATAGCCCGCCTTGGGTGCGAGTTGCAGGTGCTGTGTGTGACCCACCTTCCTCAGGTTGCGGCTTTTGCTCATCAGCATTACCGGGTTGAAAAAAAATCTGTCAATGGCCGAACGGCAACCCAGCTAAATCTGCTTGATGAAGACCAGCGGGTTCGTGAAATGGCGCGCATGTTAGGCGGCGCACATGTCGGGGAGCAGACGCTGGTCCATGCCCGTGACCTTATCCAAAGCTCTGCTGCTCTCATCGCAAGTTGAGCGGTGGTCAAATTTAATTGTTTCAATTGCTTAATTGTTATAAAGAAAGTTTGTGACAATGATTCGTCATGCAAAAATACCCGACGCCAGAAGAATCCATCAGTTATTGCTTGATTTTGCACGCGATGGCCAGTTGTTGGGGCGTTCTTTGGCCGATATTTATGATGCTATTCGAGACTTTTATGTTTTCGAAGTGGATGGTTGTATTCTCGGTGTTGGGGCTCTGGCTATCTGTTGGGAGGATCTCGCTGAAATTCGTTCTTTGGCTGTAGCGGAAGGACAACAGGGGCGCGGTATCGGTCGGGAGATTGTTACAACCTGTTTGGCTGAGGCTCGTGAATTAGGTCTTAAGAGGGTTTTTGCCCTGACTTACCAGCCAGATTTTTTCAAACGCCTCGGATTTGTCGATATTGAAAAATCTGAACTTCCTCAAAAGGTTTGGGGAGATTGTATTAAATGCGTTAAATTTCCTGATTGCGATGAGCATGCTTTAGCGATTTCGTTATCTTGATTACGTGTTTCAGCTATCGCTTGTCGAGGGAATATGACCGTCATGGATATTTTTAAGACGTGCCCCAATTGTGGCTATCAGTGGCCCACGCGTGACGCGTTTATGGCAGATACGGATCTTAAGTTACTTGGGTATCAGCCAAACTTTGTGATACTTTCAAAAGGGTTGTTTCTGTTCAATCATCGCTGTGGCACTACGGTGTCCGTTAAAGTTCATCATTTTTCCGACCTTTATCAGGGGCCGGTTTTTGATGATTCCCTGTCCGGTAGCTCTGAATGTTTGGGGTATTGCCTGCACCGTAGTGAATTGCGGCCTTGCCCTTCTGAATGTGAATGTTCTTATGTCAGGTACATCCTTGACTTGTTAAATAATAATCAAGCCAGAGAGTTCTCTGGGTTGTCTGAAGCAGGGTGATTACGCTTTTGGCTAAGAAATTATCCATAGTTATTTTTGCTGATGAGAGCGCTCGACCTATTCGCATGGGGATTGGCGTCTGGTTGCTCTGGGTATGTTCCGGTTTGCTTCTGGTTGCTGGTGCTGCGCTGGTCTTTCTTGGGTATAATTATTATGCCCGTAATCTTTCCGAACGCGAGATTGTCCGGTTGCAGACGGAAAATAATGATCAGCAGCAACAACTTCAAATGTATGCTATTGAGGTTGAGTCGTTACGTAAAGAGGTGCGGGATATAGAGGTTAATGAAGTGCGACTTCGGCAGCTTGCTGGTACCAGTGACGAGCCTGTGGAAATACCGGTCGCTATAGGAGGGTTGCCTGAAAGCGAAATTTCCCTGGATGCCGGTACTATTGAGCGGCAGATTGCTGATCTTCAGGCTGCTCTTGCGGTGCGTCGGCAGAGTCAGGAAGAAATCAGGAATGTGCTTAATGATAAGGTGTCGTTGAGTCGCGCAACCCCTCATGGCTGGCCAACCCGAGGATGGCTAACCTCATATTTTGGGAAGCGTGTGTCTCCCTTTAGCGGTCGTAAAGCGATGCATGAAGGGCTGGATATTGCTGCAAATACCGGAACGCCAATCTATGCTACTGCAGATGGCGTTGTCGCGCGGGTATCATATTCTCCAAGTTATGGTAAGACTGTCGTCATTGATCACGGCTATGGGTACCGCACTATCTTCGGACATACCTCTAAAATACTGGTAAAAAGTGGAGAGCGCATTCAGCGTGGTGATCGGATTGCGCTGGTCGGCAATACGGGCCGCTCTACCGGTCCGCACCTGCACTATGAATTGCGTCTTGACGGGGTCCCCATTGATCCGCGGAAAACCTTATAGTGATCACATTGTTTTCTTTTCCTGATAACTCTCCTCAGGTTTTTAATGAAATTTTAACTGACGCCAGCATATCCTGCGCAACCCCTCAAAATTCCAGAGTTTTATCTGATTATTAATGCTTGTGGGGTGTTCTTGCCATGTGCTAGTATGTTGCGCTATCCATTTAAAGATGTGGCGACTGCGCAAGGGACTCTTACAGTAGTTTCTACGCACTGTGTAGCCTTTATATTAATCTTCTAACTTGAATATATCCCAAAGAAATCTATTTCTCTGAGGCCTGGAGTTTTATTAAACAATGATGCTTAATCTGCTTCAAAAAATTATCGGTACCAAGAACGACAGGGATCTTAAAAAGATTCAACCCATCGTCGAAAAAATAAATGCTTTTGAGGGCTCATTGGAAGCTTTGAACGATGAGCAGTTGCAGCAGAAAACCAGTGAATTCAGACAGCGATTAAGTTCTGGTGAGTCCCTTGATGATCTGCTGCCCGAAGCCTTTGCTGTCGTTAGGGAGGCCAGCAAGCGGGTCCTTGGCATGCGTCATTTTGATGTTCAGTTGATTGGCGGCATTGTCTTGCATAGCGGTAAGATTGCTGAAATGAAAACTGGGGAGGGTAAGACCTTGATGGCGACCTTGCCCATCTATCTCAATGCTCTGGCTGGCAAGGGTGTGCACGTTGTTACCGTCAACGATTATTTGGCCAGTCGCGATGCGCAGTGGATGGGGAATGTTTACCGGTTCCTGGGATTGACCGTCGATTGCATTGTTCATGGGCTGACCGATCAGCAGCGCAAGGTTGCTTATGGTTGCGATATTACCTATGGAACCAACAATGAGTTCGGATTCGATTATCTGCGCGATAATATGAAATTTGATCTTGATGACTATGTCCAGCGTGATCTGCATTACGCTATCGTTGACGAGGTTGACTCTATCCTTATTGATGAGGCCCGGACTCCTCTGATTATTTCCGGTCCCAGTGAATCCTCCAGCGAACTCTATACCATGGTTGACCGAATTATTCCGCGGTTGGTCAAAGGTGAGATCATTGAAGAGCGCGATGGTAAAATTGGTCAGTCAACTAAACAGCATACCGGTGATTTTACCGTTGATGAAAAGGCTAAATCCGCTGCTTTAACCGAAGAGGGTGTTGCTAAAGTTGAAAAATTACTGAATGTGACCAACCTCTATGAGCCCAAAAATATGGTATTGCTGCACCATGTAAATCAGGCGCTCAAAGCTCATGCTCTCTTCAAAAAAGATGTGGATTACGTTGTCAGTGATGGTGAAGTGCAGATCGTGGATGAATTTACCGGGCGTCTGATGCCAGGACGCCGTTGGAGCGATGGTCTGCATCAGGCCGTTGAAGCGAAGGAGGGGGTGAAAATCGCCAGTGAAAACCAGACTCTGGCTACTATCACCTTTCAGAACTATTTCCGGATGTATGACAAGCTTGCGGGGATGACCGGTACCGCTGAAACTGAAGCACCTGAGTTTGCTGAAATTTACAAACTTGATGTCACCGTTATTCCGACTAATCGGCCAATGCAACGAAAAGACCAGGCTGATGTTATTTATAAAACTGAAAAAGAAAAGTTTCTGGCAGTTATCGATGATATCGTTGAATGCCATAAACGCGGTCAGCCGGTTCTGGTCGGTACGATAAACATCGATAAGTCTGAAGTTCTAGCAGCGCTGCTTAAAAAGCGCGGTGTCCCGCACCATGTTCTTAATGCCAAACAGCATGAGCGTGAGGCCTTCATTGTCGCTCAGGCTGGTCGTAAAGGAGCGGTCACGATTGCTACCAATATGGCTGGCCGGGGAACCGATATCGTGCTCGGTGGCAACCCTGAAATGATGGCACGTGCTGAGGCGGCCAGTGCTGAAGATCCTGAGAATCGCTTTACTGAGCTGTTGCCTCAATTTGAGCAACGTTGTAAAGCGGAAAAACAAGAGGTTCTTGAGCTCGGAGGCCTGTATATCCTTGGTACTGAGCGTCATGAGTCTCGCCGTATTGATAATCAGTTGCGCGGGCGTTCCGGGCGTCAGGGTGATCCCGGGTTGAGTCGTTTCTATCTGAGCCTGGAGGATGACCTACTGCGTATCTTTGGATCTCATCGCGTTGCTTTTGTGATGGAAAAATTGAAGATTCCTGAAGGGGAGCCTATCGAACACGGAATCATCAGCAAGGCTATTGAAAACGCTCAGAAAAAGGTTGAGGCGCATAACTTCGACATTCGTAAACATCTCATTGAATATGATGATGTCATGAATCGTCAGCGAGAAGTTATTTATGCGCAACGGCGTGAAGTGCTTGGTGGGGAGGACCTGACCGATACCTATCATGGTATAATCGAAGAAACTGTCGAAGACATGATCGCTTCGTTTTGTCCTGATAAAAACGATTCAAGTCTGTGGGATTGGGTGCGTATCGGTGAGGACTTTATCCAGCAATTCAATTTCACCCCTGACTTAACAACGATCAACAGGGATAAGTGCAGCCAGAATGAGCTTGATGTCTTATTGAAAGATAAAGCCAAAAAACGACTTGCCGAGAAAGAAGAAGAGTTCAGTACTCCGATTATGCAGCAATTAATGCGGGTACTTCTGCTGCAGACTATTGATGGTCAGTGGAAAGATCATCTGCTGTCAGTCGATCATTTGAAAGAGGGGATTGGTCTGCGCGGTTATGGTCAGAAGAATCCCAAAGAAGAATATAAGCGTGAAGCTTATGGCCTGTTTATGGGAATGATGGATAGGGTGCGCTCAGAAGTTATTCAGAAGCTGTTCCGGATCCAACTTGCCCGCGAAGAAGATGTTGATCAGATGGAAGCACAGCAGCGCAAACAACAGATTTCTCTGAATCGGGTTGGCGGGGAAGATGCTGCAAAAGCACCGGTTACTCGTGATGACGATAAAGTTGGTCGTAATGATCCGTGCCCTTGCGGTAGTGGACAAAAATACAAGAAGTGCTGTGGCCGCTGATAAGAGCTGATGTGATGGGGGATATGACAGACACTCGTATACTGAAAACACCGTCGATATTGCTGATAGATGACGTACCTCTGGTTCTGGATCTTCTTGAAGATATTCTTGAGGATGAAGAATACCCGATTTTAAGGCTTGAAAAGGGTCTTTCGGTTCCGCAGATCCTTGATCGGGAAGACGTCGGACTTGTCTTTTGTGATGTGTCTTTGCCAGACATCAGTGGCGTTGAAGTGTTGCGTATGATCAAGCAGCACACGCCTGAAATCCAGGTGGTTATGATTTCCGGACAGCAGGATTTTGATGTTGCTCGGCAGGTTTTGCGTGAACGTGCTTTTGATTACCTGGTTAAGCCCTTTACTGCGGAAGAGGTGCTTGAAGTCACCCGACAGGGGATAAGTTCATACTACCAGGCGCTTCACCAAGAGCAGGTTCGCCTTGAGGCCCAACGGCGCATGGCCGATCTGGTTCTTTTGAAAAAGGTTGGTGAGACGGCAAGTTCCGGAAATAACCTGCAGGAATTATTTGATCAGATCCTTGACTCCATTGTTCATTCTGCGCAGGTGGAAGTGGCTTCTTTGATGTTGGTTCAGGAGGATGGCTGTCTGCATATAGCCTCCGCTTGGGGGTTGCCTGAAACTATCATAGCGACAACCAAGGTTGCTTCTGGAGAAGGCATATCCGGCCACGTTTTGGCGACCGGAGAGCCTGTTCTCGTTCCTAATATAGATCAGGATAGTCGTTTTACCAGCCATCAGCACGGTGTGAAGTATAAAAACCAATCTCTTCTTTCGGTGCCGATTTCTGTTCGTGATGAATTGGTTGGTGTTATTAATGTCAATAATAAGAAGACCGGAGAATCTTTCGATTTGGAAGATCAGAACCTGTTGGTTGCAATTGCTAACCAGGTTGCTCTGGCGATGGAAAACTTTGAGCTGATTAACAACTTGCGGCAACAGGCTCTGGTTCTGGAGCGTACCAATGAAGATCTGGTCAGAATGAACCGGGCCAGAACCCGATTGGTTTGTAATCTTTCCCACGAATTAAAAACACCTCTTACCTCGATAATGGGGTACGTCGATTTGTCACTGTCGTTTTTTAATAAACTCAGTGAGGATGAACTTAAAGACAACCTAGCTGAAGTTCGCGATGAAGGAACCCGGCTTGAACGCCTGATTACAGGGATGTTGCGGTTGTTTTCCATTGAGTCAGAGCGGGAAGTCTGGCGTTGGAAGTCGTTTGGTGTGCCGTGGCCTATCGCTGATGCTTTTCAGCTTTATCGCACTAAAATGAACGATCGTGATTTGCAACCGGATATCCAGATTGATGATAATCTGCCGGAAGTATATGGCGATCAGGAAAAATTCAGTATGGCTTTTAATTGCCTGATCGACAATGCCATCAAGTTTAACCGTGATGGGGGACTGATTAATGTCTCAGCAGAAAAGCAGATTTTTGAAGGGAATGAATATGTCTGCTTGCATATTTATAATGATGGATTAAAAGTTCCGTTGGATGCACATGAGACTATTTTTAACTCTTATACACAATTAGGCGATATCGATACTGAAAAGCCTCATGGGGTAGGAATCGGATTGGCTCTGGCTAAAGTTGTTGTCGATCGTATGCTCGGGCAGATATATCTTGAAGATGTCCCCGACAAAGAAGGAACCTGTTTCGGTCTGTTATTGCCAACGGAAGAGACCTATAACGCATGTAAAGGTGGTTTATGAATCATGTATCTATTCCCGCCGGTTTTCGTTTTTCCGGTGTTGCCAGTGGAATTAAGAAGTCGGGGAAAGCTGACCTTGCTCTTATTGTTGCCGATGCTCCAGCAACATGTGCCGGTGTTTTTACCCAGAATAAGGTTATTGCTGCCCCCCTTATTGTATCTAAGCCTAGAATAGCCACAGGTCGTTGCCAGGCAGTGTTGGTTAATAGCGGTAATGCAAATGCCTGTACGGGAGAACAGGGTCTGGGTGCCGCCCAAAAAACAGCCGCGCTGGTTGCTGCAGAGCTGGCCATTGATGACGCTCTGGTTGCTGTAGCTTCAACGGGAGTGATCGGTGTTCAGTTGCCATTGTCACCGTTTGAAACGCATGTCGGGGAATTGGTTGCAGGGCTGCGTAGCGATTCTCCTGATACTGTGGCCAAGGCTATTATGACTACCGATGCTTTTGCTAAAATGTCCTCTGCTCAAGAAGCTGGTGGAGATGGCTATCGTCTGCTTGGAATTGCAAAGGGCGCAGGGATGATACATCCCAATATGGCGACTATGCTCGGTTTTGTTGTGACCGATGCCAATATCGGCCAGGAACTGTTGCAGGGTTTGCTGAGCCAGGCTGTTAACCGGAGTTTTAACGCCATTACTGTTGATGGCGATACCTCTACTAATGATATGGTCCTGGTGTTGGCAAGCGGTGCTTGCGGCGGTCAGGAAATTTTACCAGGTTCACCAGAGGCTGATGTTTTCAGTCGTCATCTTGAACGGGTATTGCTCGATCTGGCAAAAATGATTGTTCGTGATGGGGAAGGGGCGTCAAAGCTGGTTCGGGTCAGAGTTGCTGGGGCCGGTTCTGAGCAGGATGCCCGTATTGCTGCACGCTCTGTCTCTACTTCTTCTCTCGTAAAAACTGCATTTTTTGGCGAGGATGCTAACTGGGGGCGGATTATTGCTGCCGTTGGCTATTCAGGAATCGAGGTAGATCCCGATAAAATTGCCATTGATTTTAATGATGTCGCTGTTACTCGCAACGGTTTATCAACCGGACCGGAACTGGAGGCCAAGGCAACCGAGGTTCTTAAGCTTGATGAGTTCACCGTAACCATTGATCTTGGTAATGGTGATGCTGAATTCAGCTATTATACCTCTGATCTGACCTATGATTACGTAAAGATTAATGCCGATTACAGGTCATGATGTTCGGTAGTAATTCAAGCCCGGCCAAGTATATTGACCATACACTGCTAAAGCCGACGGCAACTCGGGGTGATATTGAGACACTGTGCGAAGAAGCTGTCGAGTACGGGTTTGCCAGCGTTTGCGTTCCGCCTGAGTTGGTGCCGGTTGCCGTTGGTCGGTTATATGGTTCGACGGTTGCTGTGGGTAGTGTTGTTGGCTTTCCTTGTGGCTATAGCAGCACCAGGCAGAAGGTTTTAGAAACGGCAGACCTGGTCGCTGCTGGCGCTGATGAGATTGATATGGTTGTTCAGATTGGTCATCTGCTTGCCGGTGATAGTGAACGAGTAAAAGCTGAAATCGCCCAGGTTGTTGTTGCTGCAAGGGATGCCATGGTCAAGGTGATTATTGAATGTTGTTACCTG
Source organism: Geopsychrobacteraceae bacterium (assembly GCA_963664385.1). Lineage (GTDB taxonomy): Bacteria > Desulfobacterota > Desulfuromonadia > Desulfuromonadales > Geopsychrobacteraceae > Seleniibacterium. Next base: position 4,678,466 of record OY761157.1, on the reverse strand, counting down.
GATAATGAACAGAAGCGTCTTGCTGCTGAATTGGTGATCGCTGGTGGTGCTGCATTTGTTAAAACCTCTACCGGTTTTGGCCCTGGAGGTGCCACTCTGGGCGATGTCGAGTTGCTGAAACAGGTTGTTGGTGAGCGGATTGCGATAAAGGCGTCAGGAGGGATACAATCTTTACAGGATTGTGAGGCTTTTGTCGCTTCCGGTGCTACGCGTATCGGTACCAGCTCCGGGGTCTCCGTGATGAAGGAATGGTATTCTCGGTATGTTTGAGCGGATTATTCTGATTGTGCTTGATGGGGTCGGGATTGGAGCGTTACCAGATGCCGGCCTGTATCATGATCAGGATGCCGCTACTTTACAGCATGTCGCGGAGTCTTGTGGTGGTTTGAATCTGCCTCATTTGCAGTCTCTTGGGCTGGGGAATGTTGCGGCAATCAGTGGGATCTCGCCGGTTCCTGATCCTGCGGCCTGGTTTGGGAAAATGGCTGAGGTCAGTCCGGGTAAAGATTCTGTGACGGGACACTGGGAATTAGCTGGTGTGACTCTGGAGGAGCCATTTGCCACCTATTGTAATGGTTTCCCCGCTGAAATCATCCAAGAATTCGCAGCTGTTGCCGGGTGTCAGCCGCTTGGGAATATTGCTGCCAGCGGTACGGAAATCCTTAAGCAGCTGGGTGAAGAGCATTTGAGGACCCGTCGACCGATAGTTTATACCAGCACTGATTCGGTTTTCCAGATTGCCGCTCATGAAGATATTTTGCCCCCACAGGAGCTGTACCAACTTTGTCGGCAAGCAGAAAGTCTTCTGGCTCCCTATCGAATCTGTCGGGTAATCGCCAGACCGTTTCGTGGAGACACTGCTGAAACTTTTTACCGTACCAGTGGAAGACGCGATTTTCCCCGCACCCCTCCGCACGCTTCCGTTCTCGATGCTTTGTTGGCAGTGGGGCAGAGTACCTGCAGCGTCGGCAAGGTTTATGACCTGTTTGCCGGTCAGGGGCTGGCTCAATCGTACCCCACGATTTCAAATCAGGATGGCATGAATAAGACCCTTGAAGCTATCGAGGCAATTTCATCTGGGCTAATTTTTGTCAATCTTGTAGATTTTGATATGCTATATGGACATCGTCTGGATGCCGCAGGGTTTGCCAAGGCTTTGTCTGAGTTTGATGACTGGCTACCGGTCTTATTTGGCCGACTGAACGAGCGTGACCTTCTGTTGATCACCGCAGATCATGGCTGCGATCCAACCACTGCCGGGACTGATCATACGCGTGAATATGTGCCGTTATTAGCTTATTCCTCGGCCTTTAATCGTTGTGGTAGCTTGGGTATCAGGTCTTCGTTTGCCGATATTGCTGCAACAATTGCAGACAATTATCAGGCCGCTAGCTGTTCTGGGGAGAGTTTTTTAGATGCGTTGGTTTAGTTGCCACTCGCATTTTAACTTATAGGTGCTTTTGTTTCAGACAGGGGGTTTGTCAATGCTTAATAAATTGATTCTTTTTCTACTTGTATTATTTTTAGGGGTTGCGTCTGCCTATGGTGGTCAGCTTGTGGTTTCTGACGCTGCAATAACAACAGGTATAGTTAATCAGATGCCGGTAGACAGACAGGCAGCCTTTCCTGCCGATTATGGGAAATTATACTGTTTTACCCGGATTTCAGGGGCTGTTGGCGATACCATGATCACTCATGTCTGGTATTATCAGGAACAGGAAATGGCAAGAGTTTCGCTGTCGGTACGTTCGTCTGATTGGCGAACATATTCTTCCAAGCGGTTTTTGCCACAATGGTCCGGACAGTGGCGAGTAGCTGTACTTGATGGGGATATGAATGAGATTGATTCAATTCCTTTTGAGCTGAAGTAGGTACCTCTCAACAAAAAGGCGACTATGAAATTATATAGTCGCCTTTTTGTTTATGGATAATATTTAAAGTTTATTACTTTTTGCGTGCGGCGCGTGCTTTGGCAAGATTATCTGCGAGTCCACGATCTACGGCCATCTGTCTGCGGCTTTCAGAGTAGTTTTTCGCCGCAAGTGATTGACTGCGAGGAATATCAAATTGCTGGCGATATTCATTGGCGCTCATGTCATGGGAGGTTTTGAGATGTCTTGAGAGTGTTTTAAATCCTTTTCCACAGATCATGCAGTAGATTTTGTCTTTACCGAACGCTTTTTTCTTGCTGACAGCAGGGGTTTCTTCTTCTTGTTCTGGTGTATCTATAGCTTCACCTTTTTCAAGGTTAGTAAGAGCCGCATGGACTTCGCTTAATTCTGTCAGTAGTTCGTCTTTCGTCATTGGTGTTGTACTTGCGTGAGCTTTTAAAATTTCAGCTGCCATTTCCATAATTGTTGCCATAATATATCCTCCTGTCGGTTGGATGGCTTAACAAACTTTACCACGCCCCTCCAGATAAACAAGGGCTATGTTCATAATCAATATTAGGATCTAAATCAAGTATAAATAATTTATAGCTAATATTTTATTGTTATAGAAGCTGATTTATATTGTACGTTTAATTTCAGGATTATGGGGAAAGTTCCTTTTTAACTACGGGGCACAAATATGAACATTAAAAGCTCTCTTGAACAGTTTGAGCAGCAAATTTTATCCCAGGGAGCATGTTTCAGTGCTAACAGTAAGGGACGTGAATATCCGGGGAAAGAATGTTCAATCAGAACGGTTTTTCAACATGATCGTGACCGGATATTACACTGTAAGGCTTTTCGCAGGTTAAAGTACAAGACGCAGGTCTTTTTGCTCCCTTTGGGAGATCATTATAGAACGCGTATGACTCATACCCTTGAGGTGTCCCAGGTTGCTCGCACCGTTGCCAGGGCTTTAAGGCTTAATGAAGATCTTACCGAGGCTATCGCGTTAGGGCATGATTTGGGGCACACTCCATTCGGACATGCCGGTGAAAGAGTCCTTAATCGTTTGGCCCCGGGGGGTTTTCATCACGTGCGCCAGAGCTTACGCGTTGTTGATAAGCTGGAACGTGATGGTCGGGGGCTTAATTTAACATTTGAGGTACGCGATGGTATTGGTAAGCATTCTAAAGGGCAGGGCGGTCTGCTAAATCCTTCCTTCGATAATATTTCAGCAACATTGGAGGGGCAGGTTGTCAGACTTGCTGATATTATCGCTTATGTGAGTCATGATCTTGATGATGCTGTTCGGGGTCGAGTTATCACAGAGGAGGATATCCCGCAAGGTATTAGTAAGGTGCTGGGTGGCAGGCATTCTGTACGCATTGATCGAATGGTGCGCGACTTGATTATGGAATCCCTTGCCCACGAAGGATTGAAAATCTGTTTGAGTCCTGAAATGGATCTTGCCATTCGTGACCTACGCTCGTGGTTGTTTGATCATGTCTACCGGGCAGATTGTGTTCAGTCTGAATTTGATAAAGCTGCTCATGTCCTGAATGAACTTTATACCTTTTTTGTCGCCAATGAAGAGCTTTTTGTAGAATATGGTGGCAAGCGTTTTTGCGATGACTCTTTGGATGTTTCTGTTGTTGATTTTATTGCGGGCATGACCGATCGTTTTGCCCTGTCTCTTTACCGTGAACTATTTTTGCCCCAACCGTGGCAAAATATTTGATTCTGAGTTGAATTAATAATGTGAAGTTATTTATTGGAATTTACTGACAATCTCTTGACAGTTTTTAATCTGTGTGCTAATTTTTCGGGAGTTTCTTAAGAAAATCAAATGGTTCTGGGCGCTTATTGAGGGGCTATGGCTCGGGTTGGACAAAGATTTCTTGTCTTCGGTATTGGACAAGTCTGTTTTTTGCTGGACTTCAGCTGGGTTGTTGAAGTGTTGGGACCTGTAGGCGAATTGTTGGATTTCAATCATAGTGACTTGTCCAACAATATTGTTGCTGCAATAGAATTTCGTAAGACCCTTATTCCTGTGCTTGACCCTGCAGTTATATTAGGTGTGGGTGCTTTTAAAAAAATAAGGGAAAAGTCCGTGCTTATTGTGCGTGGGTCGGAGGGAAATTGGGCTCTAGCTGTTGATAGTGTTGATGAATTAACCGATCACGAGACCCTCCTGCCTTGTACTGTCCCTGATCTTTTAAAGCCTTTTATCAGGGGATTTTATTCTGACCTCAGGTTGATTGACGGGCGACCATATGTACTTTTCGATCCTGAAAAGTTTTATGGCGTTGCACAAGTAATGGCATGACACGCTTAGTTCTTTTTTCTTTGTCCGGTAAGAACTATGCCTTGCCCTTAGAGCAGATGGTGCGAATTGGTCTGGAACTAAGGGTGTTCTCGTTGCCACGCTTGCCGTTTGAAATTTCCGGCGTTATTGTTGAAGCAGGTGGGGTGGTTCCAGTGTTGCGAGCCAGTATCTTAACCGGTGTTGAGAATGATGTTCCGAGCGGCAAAGATTCGGAGTATAGTCTGATCGCACGTAGTGAGTATGGTACGATCGTTCTTCCTGCCGATAGGGTGCGGCAGATTGTCGCTGTTGATAGGGGGCTTGTTGCTCCGTTGGAAGATTCTGAAAGCTATAGCTCCGGAACCTTTATGTATAAAAGCAGCACCTTTAATATTATAAATATCGATTATCTCGTCTTGGACATGATACAGGGCCTTGGTTAATAGACAGCCTGGGCCGATGCTGCGAGGAGGCATCAATGACAAAAAAGATACTGCTGGCTGATGATAGTATTACCATCCGTAAGGTTGTCGGTATCATCTTTGCCACAGAAGATTATCAGCTATCAATGGTGGACAATGGTGATGAGGCATTTACCATGGCTCAGAGCGATGTTCCTGATTTGATCATTGCTGATATTGCAATGCCCGGAAAAGATGGTTTCGAGTTGTGCCAAGCTGTCAAGAGTACCCCGCAGTGTGCCGGTAAAACAGCAGTCATGTTGCTGCCTGGAGCTTTTGATCACTTTGATGAATCTAAAGCCCAGGATGTGTGTGCTGATGGTTGGTTGACTAAACCTTTTGAATCTCAGGCGTTGCTGGATAAAGTTGCACAACTTCTTGAGGTTGAGCCGCTGATGTTGTCAGGTATCGCTGGTGCATCCGACACTGATGACATCGTCTCTCAAGATGAGCCCAGCGATTCTCTCGGTCCGGTTGTCGACAGCCCTGTTGCTACGGCGGAGGGCGGCAGTGATATTGAGGATGGTGATACTGAAGATATCTGGGAATCTGTGTCTTTTGATGACGATCTTGGAGATGACAGTTCTGTTTTACCAGAAACAGAATCATTCGCTGCCGATGTCTTTGCGCCAGATCAGGATGCCGATGAGTTTATTCCTGATTTCTCCGATGAAATTTCTTCCGATGCTGCATCTGAGATTGTTGCTGACTTATCATCATCAAGCCTGGCTGATGTTGCTTCTGACGATGTGGATTTTTCTGCTTTTGATGATGAGGTGACAGGTTCAGACTCTACTTACGCCGATAGCTTGGTTATCGAATTGTCGGACAGTCAAAGTAGCGAACCTCTCGAACTCATGCAGGAGGAAGCTGAAGAAGAGCCCCTCGAGCTCATGCAGGAGGAAGCTGAAGAAGAGCCCCTCGAGCTCATGCAGGAGGAAACTGAAGAAGAGTCCCTCGAGCTCACGCAGGATGAAGCTGAAGAAGAGCCCCTCGAACTCACGCAGGATGAAGCTGAAGAAGAGCCCCTTGAGCTCACGCAGGATGAAGCTGAAGAAGAGCCCCTTGGGCTCACGCAGGATGAAGCTGAAGAAGAGCCCCTCGAACTCATGCAGGAGGAAGCTGAAGAAGAGCCCCTCGAACTCATGCAGGAGGAAGCTGAAGAAGAGCCCCTCGAACTCATGCAGGAGGAAGCTGAAGAAGAGCCCCTCGAGCTCATGCAGGAGGAAGCTGAAGAAGAGCCCCTCGAACTCACGCAGGAGGAAGCTGAAGAGGAGCCTCTCGAGCTCATGCAGGAAGAAGCTGAAGAGGAACCTCTCGAACTCATGCAGGAGGAAGCTGAAGAGGAACCTCTCGAGCTCATGCAGGAAGAAGCTGAAGAGGAACCTCTCGAACTCATGCAGGAGGAAGCTGAAGAGGAACCTCTCGAACTCATGCAGGAGGAAGCTGAGGAAGAGCCTCTCGAACTCATGCAGGAGGAAACTGGTTTCGTTTCTGATGGGTATGAAGGAGAAGTCCTTGACCTGAGCGAGGATGATGTTGTTGATGAGACTTTAGAAGAAGAGCCTCTTGAGGTGGCGCTTTCTGAAGAGGATAGTGTTAGTGAAAGCATCTCTTCTGTGGACTTTGAGCCGACTCCTGAAACAGAGTTGTTGTCGTCTTCCGTCGATTCCGAAGACCTGGTAGATGAAAACGCCGCATTTGAGTCTGCTGTTGAAAATGATGTTGATACGGTTTTTGCTTCCACTGAAGAAGATATTGTTCTTGACGTCGAAGAGGAAGAGACTGACTCTTCTGCGGCTGATAGTGATTTTGCTGTTATCGATTCGGTGGTCGATGCTGAAACGGATGATTATTCTGAGTCTGCTGCCGAACCAGAGCCTGTTGCTGTCGCTTCGGTCGTTCCTGCAGCCTCTATACCGACTTCTGATGTTGAAAGTCAGTTGCGCGCTCTGAGTGATGATGAGCTAAAGGATATTGTCAGCCGGGTTGCTGGTCCTCTTATTGAGAGTATGGCCAAAGACATGGTTGAGAAGATTGTCTGGGAAGTTGTTCCTGATCTTGCTGAGGTCATGATTCGTGACGAGATAAGAAAAATAACAGATAATTCGGAATAGCTTCGCATCTGTTATATAATTAGATCTCCTGTGGGGGAGCAGGGAAGGCTTGACTTCCTGGCTCCCCCAATTTATTGTCCCCGCAGAATATTTTCATTTTCCTTATAATCCTCCAATCTTAGCTTTAATATATCGAAGGACGGTTGAGCATGAAAGAACAGTTGCCAAAAGGGTATGATCCCGTTCAGGTTGAACAGAAATGGTTTGATGCCTGGGAGAAGAGTGGTGTTTTCCACGCTGATGAAACCTCAGAAAAGCCCCATTATTCGATCGTTATCCCACCACCAAATGTCACTGGCGTGCTGCATATGGGGCATGCCTTAAATAATACTCTCCAGGATATTCTGTGTCGCTGGAAGCGCATGACTGGGCATGAAGTGTTATGGATGCCAGGAACTGACCATGCTGGCATTGCAACTCAGAATGTTGTTGAAAAGCAACTGGCGGCTGAGGGGAAGGATCGACATGATCTTGGACGAGATGCCTTTGTTGAGAGGGTCTGGAAATGGCGTTCTGAGTCTGGTGGTCAGATTATTAATCAGTTGAAGCGTTTGGGTGCTTCCTGTGATTGGGAGCGGGAGCGCTTTACGATGGATGAGGGGCTGTCTAAGGCCGTTCGTGAAGTTTTTGTCCGTCTTTATGATGAAGGACTTATTTATCGTGATAATCGTCTGATTAACTGGTGTCCTCGCTGTCATACTGCGCTATCTGATCTTGAAGTTGAACATGAAGATAAGAAAGGTAGTCTCTGGCATTTGCGGTATCCCGTTCAGGGCACGGACAGGTATCTTGTTGTGGCAACGACGCGTCCTGAAACTATGCTTGGTGACACTGCTGTTGCTGTTCATCCTGAGGATGAGCGTTATCAGGATCTGATCGGGAAAACAATTCTTTTGCCTTTGGTTCAGCGTGAAATTCCGATTATCGGTGATGAGTATGTAGATAAGGAATTCGGTACAGGTGCGGTTAAGATTACTCCGGCTCACGATTTTAATGACTTTGAGATGGGGAAAAGGCATGACCTCGATTTCATAAACGTTCTCGATGAAGATGGTGTCATTAATGAGCAGGGTGGCAGTTACGCTGGGTTGGAGCGTTATGTTGCCCGTGATCGTGTTGTTGCCGATCTTGATGCTCAGGGTTTGCTGGAAAAGGTCGAAGATTACAGTAATTCTGTAGGTGAGTGTTACCGCTGTAAAACTGTTATTGAGCCTTATATGAGCAAGCAGTGGTATGTTGCTGTTAAGCCGCTCGCTGCAGAAGCGATTAAGGCGGTTGAGTCTCAAAATACGAAAATTTTGCCGGCCCAGTGGGAAAAAACTTACTATGAATGGATGTACAATATTCAGGATTGGTGTATCAGCCGTCAGATCTGGTGGGGACATCGCATTCCTGCGTGGTTCTGTGATGAATGTGGTGAAATCAGTGTCTCCCGCGATGATTTAAGCCACTGTAAGCATTGTAGCAGTGAAAATATATGTCAGGAAACAGATGTTCTTGATACCTGGTTTTCATCTGCTCTATGGCCATTTTCAACGATGGGCTGGCCTGACCAGACGACTGCGCTGCACAAATTCTATCCAACCAGTTGTCTTGTGACCGGTTTCGACATCCTCTTTTTCTGGGTAGCCAGGATGATGATGATGGGCTTGAAGTTTATGGATGAGGTGCCTTTTAAGGAGGTTTATATCCATGCGCTGGTCCGTGATGCCCAGGGGCAGAAGATGAGCAAGAGTAAGGGGAACGTCATCGATCCTCTTACCGTTATTGATGAGTATGGCGCCGATGCGTTCCGTTTTACCCTGTGTGCTTTTGCTGCTATGGGGCGTGATATAAAGCTGTCAACTGACCGTATTGGCGGGTATCGAAATTTTGTTAATAAACTCTGGAACGCAAGTCGCTTTGCGTTGATGAATCTGGAAGATTTCTCTCCAGAAGTGGAAATCGAGACTCTTGATCTGTCTGCTGCAGATCACTGGATTCTTCATCGATATGCGACTACAGCGCACGATGTTAACGCTGCGCTGACCGGTTACAAGTTCAATGATGCCGCTAGCATACTTTACAGCTTTACATGGCATGAGTTCTGTGATTGGTTTGTTGAGTTGAGTAAAGACAGCCTTTATGGTGATGATCCTGTTGCGCGTAAAACATCTCAGACTGTTTTGTTTACTGTGCTTGAAGGTCTGTTGCGTATGCTGCATCCAATTCTGCCATTTGTTACAGAAGAAATCTGGCATGCTCTCCCCGGTGAAAGACCTGCGGAAACTTTATTGAAAGCTGATTATCCTGTTGCTGGTGTGTGCCCGACCGATGATCAGAAGGTTGCTCATATGGAATCCGTTATGGCGATCATTAAAGCAATCCGTAATGTGCGTGGCGAGCTTGAGGTTCCGCCGGGCAGGAAGATCGCAGTTGTTCTTGACTGTAAGAATCCGGACGCTTTGGCTGCCGTTGAAATGGGGCGTGACTATATCTGTTCCCTGGCCAGGGTGGAGGATTTGCAGGTTGGTATCGATATTGAGCGACCCAAGCAAGCGTCTACCCAGGTGGCAGGTGATGTAGAGGTTCTGTTGCCGCTAGCTGGTCTTATTGATGTTGCTGAAGAAGAAGCTCGTCTTAAGAAAGAGATTGAAAAGGTTAAAAAGGACGTCGATTTCTTTACCAAGAAGCTGTCCAATAAAAACTTTGTTGATAACGCCCCTGCTGCAGTTTTAGAAAAGGATCGCACAAAGCTTGCTGCCGCAGAGGATAAAATGGCAATTCTTAATGCCAGTTTGACTAAAATAGAAGCACTGAAATAATTGGAATTATACGGAAATAGAAAGATTTTTGTTTTCTGGTTTTGCGTCGTTAACCCTTATTTGTCGCGGCATTGCAATATTAGAATTAGTGAATAGTTTATTTTTTTTGTTTAATTTCATAACAAGGTTTAGTATACAGTATACGATTTGATTTCTTAGGGCGGTCGTCTTGAACGGCCGATTATTTACTTTATTACGACGTCGAAAGGCTGTCACATGTATACGCAAAGCGAATCCTGCATATGGTCGTCAGGCTTAAGGTTCAGGATTCGTTTCCAGGAAGAAAGGAGGGCAGGACCGCGTTTTTTCTAAATTGGTTTGATTGATTGAATTTGGGAGAGAAGTCCTGACTGACAATCGCTTCACATTCTCGAGGGATAGAAATTATGAATCTGTTTACAAGTACTGTAGGAAGAAAGGTGCTGATGGCAGTGACCGGTTTATTGCTGGTCATGTTTATCACTGTCCATCTTCTTGGTAACCTGTCAGTGTTCCTTGGCGCTGACGGTATTAACGCCTATGCGAAACATCTCCATGATCTTGGGCCACTGGTCTGGATCTTCCGCCTGGTCATGTTGTGCCTGTTTGCTGTGCACATTACTTTCGGTATTCAGCTCTACATGGAAAATCGTGCTGCCACTCCAGAGACCTATGCTATCCAGAAAACTCTGGTGACAACGTTCTCTGCGAAGACGATGATCTACACAGGAGTTATTATCCTGGTATTCCTGCTGTACCATTTGCTTCATTTCACTGTTCAGGTCACAAACCCTGAGATTTCAGCTCATCATTTGCCTCTCGATGCTGCCATGCGTCCTGATGTCTTTTCGATGGTTGTGCTGAGCTTCCAGAAAGTTTTCATTGCCGCTATTTATGTGATCGGCATGATCGCTTTGGGTTTCCACCTTGCTCACGGTGTTTCCAGCTGGGTTCAGACTTTTGGTCTGAGCACTGGTCCTAGCCAGGACAAGGTTAGAATCATCGGCAAGTTGCTGGCTATTGTTTATGCGCTTGCATACATTGCCATTCCTTTGTTCATTCTTGCTCGCATTGTGAAATAGGGGGCTTATTGTGATTCTTGACGGAAAAGCACCTACAGGACCCATTGAATCCTCATGGGATAAGCATCGTTTTGATATGAAGCTGGTTAATCCGGCTAATAAACGTAAGTTCAAAATTCTTGTCGTTGGTACTGGTCTCGCCGGTGGTGCGGCTGCTGCCAGCCTTGGTGAGCTTGGTTACAATGTTGAGGCTTTCTGTTATCAGGACAGCCCACGTCGTGCCCACAGTATCGCGGCTCAGGGTGGTATCAATGCTGCGAAAAACTATCCAAGTGATGGCGACAGTATTTACCGTCTCTTTTACGATACTGTAAAAGGTGGCGACTTCCGTGCTCGTGAAGCCGATGTCTGGCGTCTGGCACAGGTATCCAATAATATTATTGACCAGTGTGTCGCACAGGGCGTTCCTTTTGCTCGTGATTATGCTGGTTACCTGGATAACCGTTCTTTCGGTGGTGCACAGGTTTCCCGGACCTTCTATGCCCGCGGTCAAACCGGACAGCAGTTGCTGCTGGGCGCTTACTCTGCACTTTCCCGCCAGATTCAGAACAAGACTGTCAAAATGTTCTCACGCCGCGAGATGCTTGACCTTGTTGTTGTTGATGGCGTTGCCAAAGGTATTACTTGTCGTAACCTGGTTACCGGTGAGATTGAATCTTACTGGGGGGATGCTGTTATTCTGGCAACTGGTGGCTTTGTAAACGTTTTCTACCTGTCTACCAACGCCATGGGGTGTAGCGCTACCGCAATCTGGAAGGCTTCCAAAAAAGGTGCCTACATGGCTAACCCATGTTACACCCAGATTCACCCGACCTGTATCCCTCAGCATGGTGACAAGCAATCGAAGCTGACCCTGATGTCTGAATCCTTACGGAATGACGGACGTGTCTGGGTTCCTAAGAAAGCTGAAGATTGTGGTAAGCACCCGAATGAGATCGCAGAAGCTGATCGCGATTACTACCTAGAGCGGAAATACCCCTCTTTCGGTAATCTCGCTCCTCGCGATATCGCTTCTCGTGCTGCCAAAGAAGCTTGTGATGACGGCCGTGGCGTCGGTGACACCAAGCGTGGTGTTTATCTCGATTTCCAAGCATCCATCGATCGCGTAGGTCAGCCAATGATCGCTCAGCGTTATGGTAACCTTTTCGAAATGTACGAAAAGATTACTGATGAAGATGGTTATGAGCGCCCAATGCGTATTTACCCGGCCCCTCACTACTCAATGGGTGGTTTGTGGGTTGATTACCACTGCATGAGTAATATTCCAGGCCTGTTTGTTCTTGGTGAAGCTAACTTCTCCGTCCACGGTGCAAACCGCCTTGGTGCTTCTGCGCTTATGCAGGGTCTTGCTGATGGTTACTTTGTTATTCCTTACACCATCGCTCAGTACATGGCTTCGATTACTCCCGGTCAGATTACCAGCGAACATGATGCTTTTAAAGAGTCTGCTGAAGAAGTTAAAGAACAGCTCAATAAAATGCTCAGCATCAAAGGTAAGAAGACCGTTGGTGAACTTCACCGCGAGCTTGGTAGTGTCATGTGGGAAGATGTTGGTATGGCAAGAAGCGATGCCAGCCTGAAGCATGCTCTTAAGCGGATTCCTGAAATCCGTGATGAATTCTGGAACAATGTTAATGTTACCGGTGGGGCTGGTGAACTGAACCAGCAGCTTGAAAATGCCGGTCGTCTGGCAGACTTCCTTGAATTTGCTGAGATGATGACAAAAGATGCGTTGCATCGTGAAGAGTCCTGTGGTGGGCACTTCCGGACAGAGCATCAGACCGAAGACGGCGAGGCAATGCGTGACGACGAAAACTTCTGTTACGTCGGTGCCTGGGAATTCAAGGGTGTTGGAAAAGAGCCTGAGTTGCACAAAGAGCCCTTGAAATTTGAAAACGTCAAACTTGCCGTGAGGAGTTACAAATAATGAACCTTACATTGCATGTATGGCGCCAAAAGGGGCCACAGGATAAAGGTAAACTGGAAACCTACAAAGCGAAAGATGTCAGCCCGGATCAGTCTTTCCTCGAAATGCTCGATGAGGTTAATGACGATCTGATTAAGACTGGCAAAGATCCGATCGCTTTTGACCATGACTGCCGTGAAGGTATTTGTGGTATGTGTTCTCAGGTTATTAATGGTCGTCCACACGGACATCAGGAAAAAACTACCGTATGCCAGCTGCATATGCGTCAGTTTAAAGACGGAGACGAAATCTTTATTGAGCCTTGGCGCGCTCGTGCGTTCCCGGTTCTTAAAGACCTAATTGTTGACCGGACAGCACTTGATGTCATTATGCAGGCTGGTGGTTACTCATCTTGCCACACCGGTGGTGTTGCTGATGGTAATGCAATGCTGATCTCCAAGCCGACTGCTGATTATGCTATGGACGCTGCCGAATGTATCGGTTGTGGTGCTTGTGTTGCTGCGTGTCCAAACAGCTCGGCAATGCTGTTTACCAGTGCCAAGGTTGCCCAGCTGGCAGTATTGCCACAGGGGAAGCCAGAATCCCGTCGTCGGGTTCAGGCTATGACTGAAGCGATCCTTAGTGAAGGGTTCGGTAACTGTACCAATCATTATGAATGTGAAGCTGCTTGTCCGAAAGGGATCAGCGTCAAATTTATTGCAAAGCTCAACCGTGAATATCTCAAGTCGATGCTTCCTTCGACTTCGAAATAATTCATGATTTTTTGAGATTTATTCAGGCGGATCAATTTGATCCGCCTTTTTTATTTTCAAAAACTGTGAAGATTCGTATCATGATAATTCAACTAGTCACTAATGGATCATATGTAGAGTATGCTGCTGAGTAAAAAAAAACTTGTTGAGTCTTCCGCTGATGTCGACGTTTGTGCTTTGCCGTTTTTGAAGGTAATAAGGCAGGATGAGCTAGCTGCTACACACTGCCAGACCCAACTTGTAAAATTGCAGGAACAGATAAGCCATTGTCTGTCATTACTCAGGCATGCTTTTGACCTTGATAGTGCCGTTCTGCTGGTTCCCGATGTCTCTGCGCAGAACTATTTTATTTATGCCAGTTCTAGCTGTGTTCCCCTTATCAAAGGTCCTTATGCCGGAGGTGAAGGGGTGCTTGGCTGTCTGAAGCTTCAAGATAAAATAAGCATTTCCCCTTATACGAAAAATTCTCCTGGCATTCCTTTTCATAAAAAAAGTAATCATTTATATGATGGTTTCTTTTTTGCTATGAACGTTCCCTTGTCCGTTACAGAAAATCACATGCTCCTTTGCCTTGACAGTCAGAAGTCCGATGCCTTGCAGCATGCAGATTTAAGTATTGTAAATGCATCGGTTTCTAACATCCGTGATTATATTTCTGTTTATTGCGAAAATATGCGTTTATATGTTGAGGGGGATGTGCTGCAAAGGGCTTTTGATGGACTGCGCAAATTAAATACAGCCTTAAGCCTTAGTGATGTTTATCAAGCTATCAGTCAAACCGTCAGAAACAGTATTCAAGTCGACTTCTGTGCTATCGCTTCAGTTAGTGAGGCGTGTGTGTGTATGGAAAGTTGGTCAGGTGATGGCGACTTCTCCTTGCTCCCGGAACAGATTCCTCTTTCGCAGTCAGTATTTGGCCAGGTTGTGAAATATCGCCATTCATTTCCAGACAATGGTTTATTTTCCTGCTCTTTGATGGATTCCGGGTCGGCTCAGTTTTTCAGACAATTTTCTTCATTCTTAGTGCTTCCCTGTGTGCAGCCACGGCTTGCTGTCAGGCATGTTCTTATTATTGCAAATCGTCAAGCCAGGGATCTGACTCATCGCTATAAAAATTTATTTGATCTTATCTCTGATCAATTAGCGATCAAGCTGGATCTTGCCGTGTCTCACGAACAAATCCGCAGTATGGCATTACAGGATGCTTTGACCGGTATCTCTAATTTGCGTGCTTTTAATACCGCCTTTCATACCATGTATGAGCGGGCCCAAAGAAGTGACGGTTTGTTAAGTCTGGTTGCTTGTGACATTGACCACTTTAAGCAGGTCAATGATAATTATGGACATCCCTGTGGGGATCAGGTTCTGAAGGCTGTGGCTAATGCTCTACACGAAGAAATTCGCACCATAGATATGGTGGCAAGAACTGGTGGCGAGGAATTTCGCATTCTTCTTGAGGGCGCTGACCTTAAAGTTGCAGCAGGTGTTGCTGAACGTATTCGCCAAAAAGTTGAACAACTATCTATCGGGTGGCAAGGTGTTCAACTGAAGGTTTCTATTTCCATGGGGATTGCAACCTTCGCCAATGATAAGCAGGATAAAGCGTTACTGGAGACTAGAGCCGATCAGGCTCTTTATCGAGCCAAGAGTGCCGGACGTAACCGTGTCTGTGTGTGGTGTGGATGACTCTTATTCCATCTGTAGCAGGATGGTGCTGTATTCTTCCAATAGGTAGTTTTTGACAATTCTACAACCAAGGCTTTCATATCTTTTCCGTAATGAAAAATTATCCTCCCAGAGTATGCCAGAAAGTATCAGCCTGGCATTTTTGTTTAGCTTTGAGACCAGGCTATCTGCCTGGCTCAGTAATATGTCTCCATAGATATTTGCTAGCAGCAGATCAAAGCTTTCTTCTTTGAACAATTCTAACGTTCCACAGAAATGACTGGTTTTCTCGGTAATATTATTCAGAATACAGTTTTTCTGACAGCTGGTAATTGCCTGTTCAGCAATATCCAGGCACCAGACTTCACTGATTCCCATCTTGATTGCTGCGATTGATAAGATCCCGGTTCCACAACCGAAATCGAGAGCTTTTAAAGCGGGGTGAATTGGTAGCTGTTCAAGTATTTCAATGCAGCTTCGCGTGGTTTCATGTTCGCCGGAACCAAAAGCTCCCCGATTCATGACAATGGAGATTCTCGATTCGGTTTCCTGACTATGCCCTGGTGGGACAATCTGAAATTTTTTACCCAGCAGGAAAGGTTGATAGGCGTTATTGACTGTTTTATGATCATCGCGTTCATCAGCATTTAAAGATAACGAATTGTCATTCATGATTTCCTCTTATCACTGAATATCTTTCGCTTTGAGCAAGGGTATCATGTTTATAACCTCTTGGCTTTGTTATGTAGAGTCAGGTTTATGTTTTTTAAAAGTCGTGAAGGTTTTAGTTTAGTACATAGACAGTGCTTGTTTGAATATGTAATATGGATATAGTAATAAATAAAGCTTATGGTTGCTTGGGCACGTTAAGAAAATGTGGCCAGGACGGGGGTTTTCATGTTGGCTGTACGACGTTTGATGCTATTTCTTCTGTTGTCTTTGTGGGCTATTAACAGCTATGGCGCTGATCGCAGCACGCCAGTTGTAAAAGCCGTAGCTCTGGCCCGTGATGCTGTTGTTAACATTCGTACTGAAAAGATAGTTCAGCGCAACAATCGCTCGTTTTTTGGCTTTGGCGATTCCATTTTTGATCAGTTTTTTCACGAGATGATGCCTTTGCGTAGTTATAAGACCGAATCTCTCGGATCTGGAGTCATCATCGATAGGGAAGGGCATATCCTGACGAATGCCCATGTAGTAGATAAGGCTTCACACATTTTTGTTGCTACAACAGAGAACGGGCGTGAACTTGAAGCTGAGTTAATCGGCCAGGATCTCCGGATTGATCTTGCTGTTTTGAAAATAACCCAATCTGGAGAGTACCCATTTTTAAGGCCCGGTCGCTCTGATGACCTGATGCTTGGTGAAACGGTAATCGCGATTGGGAACCCTCTTGGTCTTGGGCATTCTATTACGACCGGGATTATCAGTTCTACCAAGCGTAGAGTTCAATTAAGTGAACAGCTTGCATCGGTTTTCATTCAGACGGATGCCTTGATCAACCCTGGTAACTCTGGTGGCCCATTGATCAATATTAATGGTGAATTGATCGGTATTAATACGGCCATTGCCCGTCAGGCTCAAGGGATTGGCTTTTCAATCCCGATCGATACCGCAAAACGCGTTGTCAGTGATTTGATTCGCTATGGTCATGTCAGGCATGCTTTCCTCGGTATTCTGGTCGGAGAAGTGAGCAGCGCTTTTGTGCGGTCGTATGGTGAAGGAGGTGTTCTGGTTGAAGATGTTATGTCTGACAGCCCGGCAAAGAAAGCTCAACTTCAGATAGCTGATGTTATTCTTGCTGTCGATGATGTACCTCTGACATCAGTCTCTCAATATTACGCTGAGCTTAAAACCTATACGCCAGGAGATCTGCTTCCGGTAACCGTTTTGCGTGGAGCCGAGATATTGTCTCTGCAGGTAAAGCTGGCGACCTTGCCCGCTGGTTATCAAATGGCCTATACTCGGACGACTTTCGGCTTTTCTGTAAACGAGGGACGTAATGGTTTGTATGTTGATGACGTCTTAGCAGGTTCTCCGGCAGATAATGTTGGTCTCAGGGTTGGTGATATGGTGATCAAGGTCGAGAATGCCCAGGTTCAAAAGCTTACTGAGTTCGAACAGGAAATCGAAGAAAGGATAGGCCAGACCCCCCTTCGGTTTACTGTTGTCAGAGATAGTGTTGCCTATTTGGTTGAGTTGCCTTAACCGGGTTATGTATCAGTTTCGGGTTGCTAGCTGCTGCATTTTGTGTTTTCTAATATTGCAATCAGCTGTAACTAAACCTTCATGAATTGCCAAGAGTCGAGATGCTAATGAATAGACTATCTTCCTTTGTTGTGCCTTTTCTGCTAACTGTTCTGTTGCTGAGCGTCAGCGGTTGTGATAGGCCCTCCGCAGATAGTCCTGAGCTGAGTTCCGCTGGGGGGAGTCTGGTCGGGAACCCTGCTCCGGATATTGCCACTGTTGATATGCAAGGAAATAAAGTGACCTTGTCTCAGTATCGCGGCAAGGTCGTGATTCTTAACTTCTGGGCAACCTGGTGCCCTCCTTGCCGTGAAGAAATGCCGTCAATGGAAGCTTTGCACAAAGCGCTTTCCGATAAAGGGCTGGTTATGCTTGCTGTTAATGTTGAAGAAAATGGCAAGGATGCAGTAGGTGAATTTTTGAAAAAGACTCCCTATAGTTTTCCGATTCTGCTTGATGAAGATGCGGCAATTCAAAATACTTATAAAGTCTTCCGTTTTCCAGAGTCTTTTATCATTGATAAAAATGGGGTCGTAGTCGAAAAAATTATCGGCGGCAGGGACTGGATGCGTGGCACAACATTTAAAACCATAGATTTCCTCCTTAATGGATAATTGAATATGACTCAAGGTGCTGACATTACCCTGTGGATTGCTTTTTCTGCAGGTTTGTTATCTTATTTTTCCCCTTGCGTGCTCCCTTTGATTCCGTCTTACCTGACCTATATTTCGGGATTGTCTTTTGGGCAGCTCAAGGAAGAACATCCAGGTGCAAAGGTCAGGTTAACTGTCTTGGGCCACTCGCTGGTATTTGTCGCAGGCTTTTCCCTCGTTTTCATTGCTCTTGGGGGATTGGCAGGTCTGGCCTCCGCTTCCTTTCAGAATTATCTGCGGGAAAGTCTTGGGATCATTCAGAAAATAGGTGGCCTATTAATCTTTCTCTTCGGTGTGCACCTAACTGGTCTGTTTCATTTTGGGGTTTTACTTGGGGAAAAGCGCGTTCATTTACGTAATAAGCCAACGGGCTTGTTGGGAACATTTCTCGTCGGTTTGGCCTTTGCCGCAGGGTGGACTCCTTGTATTGGGCCTATTCTTGGCGCAATCCTGGCTATTGCTGCAAGTAGTTCAGGTGGTGCAGGGCAGGGGATCTTGTTACTCAGTGTCTATTCTGCCGGGCTCGGATTACCTTTTATCATCTCCGGATTTCTTTTTCACGCATTTCTTGGTTTTTTCAATCGCTTTAAAAAGCATATTCGGCTAAGTGAAATTTTGACAGGTGTCCTCCTTATGGTGGCGGGTATATTGCTGTTCTTTGATTTGCTGTCACGCATTACCGGATATCTTTATCAGTATTTGCCCACGTCTTTAGGTTAGCTGTTTTCTATAAGTGCCCGATACGGAAACCGGGCTACGTTTTCTTGTTAGGTTTGGGCGCTTTTTCTCAGTTTGTACTTGATCTTTCCCTCTTCTTTTATTAGTTTTCTGAAAGTCATTTTCATTATCTCGACAGGGAGGACCTGTGATGGACCGTGTTGCTGTCTTTAACGACTACGTGCGTAAAAAAGGGCTGAAAAACACCAGTCAGAGGATGATGATTCTGGAAACCTTTCTGAACTCCAAATCACATTACTCAACTGAAGAGCTATATCTGAAATTACGTAAAAAAAATCCTAAAATCGGTTATGCCACCGTACACCGGACTCTGAAGTTGTTCGCTGAGTGTGGAATTGCTGTTGAGCTAAACTTCGGAGATGGCCAGGCACGCTTTGAGGCTGTCAATCACGAAGAGCATCATGATCATCTTGTCTGTACCCGTTGCGGTGAAATCATAGAATTTGAGGAACCTCGTATCGAAACTATCCAGGAAGAGATTGGCCGGCGCTATGATTTTAAAATCGAAAGCCATCGCCATGAACTTTATGGCGTTTGTTCGAAGTGCTCGGCCAAAGGCTGATGTATTGTTATGTTTATGCGATTGCAGGAAAGTTGTCCAGTCTATGTCTGAGCCTCTTACTACAGCACCTAAGATAGTTCTTGTCGGTAACCCAAACGTCGGAAAAAGTGTTCTTTTCAATGTCCTGACCGGAGCGTACACAACAGTTTCTAACTATCCCGGGACTTCTGTAGAGGTATCGCGCGGACACTGTACGATAGCCGAACGCAAATACGAAATTCTGGATACCCCCGGCATGTATTCGATGATGCCGATCACGGAGGAAGAGCGGGTTGCCAGGCATATTCTGCTTAGCGAAGATCCCCATGCTGTCATCCATGTCATCGATGCGCGTAACATCGAACGGATGTTACCTATGACTCTGCAGCTTATTGAGGCGGGTTTGCCGGTTATTCTGGTTGTCAATATTTTGGATGAGGCTGAGCGTCTTGGAATTAAAATTGACCTCGAAAAAATGCAGGAAAAACTTGGTATTCCTGTTGTTGGTGCCATTATGCGGCGTAAAGTTGGCCTGGCTGAATTGCAGGTAGCTATTGCGGGATATGACATGGTTCCCCATAAGCCCTTTATTTATGCCGATGACTTAGAGCATGACCTTCATCAACTGGTCAAGTTGTTAAAGGGGGACTATCGCCTCAGTAACCGTGCCGTGTGTATGCTGTTGTTGCAGCGAGATGAGGAAGTCGAACAGATTGTTGAGAGCAGAGAAACCCCGGATGGTTTTTTGCTGTTGCGTGAGAAGATTCGCGAAATTTCCTTTCGTCGGCGCGCTGACTTGCATCTTCAAATAAGCCTTGAGCGGCGTAAAGTATGCACCCAAATGCTCGCTGGCGTTTTAACTCAGGAGCCACGTAACGGTGCGTCATTAGGTGAAAAGCTTTCCAGTTGGATGGTTAATCCCGTTACTGGTGCACCTATTTTACTGCTGGTTGTCTATTTTGGGCTGTTTAAGTTTGTTGGTGGATTCGGTGCCGGAACCTTGGTTGATTTTCTTGAGGGGAACCTGTTTGAAACCTATTTGAACCCACCGGTTATTCACGCGGCCAAAGAGTATCTAAGCGCTGATTGGTTGTTTGAACTTGTCGCTGGTGAATATGGGCTCTGGACTCTGGGTATTCGCTATGCGGTTGCTTTGGTTTTACCCATAGTCGGATCGTTTTTTCTAGTTTTTTCCCTGCTGGAGGATACTGGCTATTTCCCACGTCTGGCATTGCTTGTCGATCGTCTGTTTAAGCATATTGGTCTTTCCGGACGTGCGGTTATTCCAATTGTGTTGGGGTTTGGTTGCGACACTATGGCCACTTTGGTCACGCGTACTTTAGAAACCACTCGTGAACGTATTATTGCGACCCTGCTTTTAGCCTTGGCCATTCCATGCAGTGCCCAGCTCGGGGTTATTCTTGGTCTGCTTGCGATTTCAGCTAAAGCTCTATTGGTCTGGTCATTGTGTCTGATCCTCATTTTCCTGTTAATCGGTCTGATCGCTGCAAAATTACTACCTGGGGAAAACCCGGTGTTTTATATGGAAATACCCCCATTACGATTACCTCAGTTGCGTAATGTCCTGGTTAAGACTCTGACCAGGATGCAAAGTTATTTTATGGAGATCTTACCTTTGTTCCTGGTCGCCTCTGTTATTCTGTGGGCAGGTAAAATGACAGGACTTCTGGCATCTCTGGTTAATGGGCTATCGGTTGTCGTTGAGATGATCGGTCTGCCTGCAGAGGCGACGACTGCTTTTGTGTTTGGTTTTTTTCGGCGTGATTTTGGTGCAGCAGGGCTTTATGATCTGCAAACCAGCGGGCTGTTAAATATTTCCCAACTGACGGTTGCCGCGGTTACTTTGACATTGTTTGTCCCGTGTGTTGCTCAATTTTTGGTTATGGGGAGAGAACGTGGGGCAAAGGTTGCATTAGGGATCTTTGGCTTTGTAACCATGCTGGCCTTTTCTTCAGGGTGGGTACTGAACCGGTTGTTGCTTGTGACCGGATTCCTTGGATGATATGTGGTTTTTGTCATAGGGAGATTCCCGATCAGGTTGGTGTGTCTGATCGACTTAAATCCTGCGGCCATTGCTTTGGTGGCTGTAAAAAAATCCATTGTCCCTATTGTGGATTTGCTAATCCTGCTCCCGGGAAATTAATGGCCAGATTATTGCGCAGACAGGAGAAGGGGTCTGGAAATGAATAGACTGTCAGAAAATGCAGAAGAAATTCTTGAAGCTCTCTGGGTGTTGACCGTTGAAGGGGATGAGGTCGGTGTTCCGTGTGATGAATTAAAGATTAATGCCGATTCTGATGAACTGAAAGAATTGCTGAGTAAGGCCTTTGTGGAACTGCGTAGCGGGCGTATCCATTTGCGTAAAGAAGGGTATAACGAAGCCAAGTTGACTGTTCGACGCCATCGTTTGGCTGAGCGTCTAACCATGGATATTCTTGGTATCGAGGGGGATGAGGCTAATGAGCAGGCTTGTGCCTTCGAACACCTGCTGCGTCAGGGTGTCGATACCAAGCTGTGTACTTTGTTAAATCATCCAACGACCTGTCCTCATGGGAACCCCATTCCTCCTGGAGAGTGTTGTGTTGAGGCCAGACAACAGGGTGAGCCGGGAATTGTCGCTTTGACGGAGCTCAAGTCTGGCGAGATTGGTGAAATCGCCTACCTTTCTGCCAGTGATGATAAAAAAATGCAGAAATTGATGAGTATGGGAGTCCTGCCTGGAAGCGATCTGGTGTTAATGCAGAAGTTCCCCAGCTATATATTCAAGGTTGGCCATTCTCAATTCGCTATTGATGATACCCTTGCACGAGAAATTCATATTCGCCGTTGACAATAGCGGGTTTCTCTGATCTATCCCAACCCCTGATGAGGTCTATCTTATGGTGCGCTGTTCCTGGTGTAGTGACGATCCTCTCTATGTTGAGTATCACGATAGTGAATGGGGAGTTCCTCTTTACGATGATCGCAGGTTGTTTGAAATGCTTTGCCTGGAAGGTGCTCAAGCAGGTCTGAGCTGGTTGACGGTTCTTAAGAAAAGGGAAAATTACCGTAAGGCTTTTGCCAATTTTGAATGGTCTCTTGTGGCAGGCTATGACGCCGAAGATGTCGACAGGCTACTGCAAAATCCAGGCATTATCCGTAACCGTTTAAAGGTCAATGCCTTTGTCGCTAATGCCAGAGCGATGGAATTACTGTTAACCAAATACGGTTCTCTTGCGACCTTCTTGTGGAACTATGTCGATGGCAAGGTGATTCAAAACCATTGGCAAACCGCCCAGGCTGTACCTGCTGAAACGCCTTTGTCGCAACAACTGAGTAAAGATCTGAAGCAACTTGGCTTTCGTTTTGTCGGACCGACCATTTGTTATGCTTATATGCAGTCGGTCGGATTGGTGAATGACCATACTTTGGATTGTTTTCGACATCAAGAACTTCTCTGACCCGTTTTTTTATATTTAGTCCTGCTCTTTTCCTGCCCTAACAGCAGTACCTTTGTCGCCTGAATCGCCAAAGAGGTTCCTGAGGTCGGTCTGCAAATGCCATTTAGCGCTATTAAGCAGTGGCTATGTCGATTAACGCTCAACGGTTTTACTGATCATCGTCAGGACCTTGCGTTACCCCTAGCCAAACCAGAGCATATTGAGTAGTCCTGCACACAGCCATAGGCTTACCAGGTATTTCCAGTGAAGTTTGATAATCTGAGTATTGCCCGCACGGTAGCGACTGACCATTGCCAGTCCAATACCTGAAAGGGGGCTGCAGCCGTTAGCCAGGCCCCATACAAAGAGATACATGAAGGCGAGTTGATTGGGGTCGACGTTCAGCGGTGCCAGAAAGGGACTGACTGAGGCGATACTGACGACCGGATGAATACCAATCAGGCATAACAGCGACATGATGCCGCTGAAAATCATAAACATTGCTGGAGTAAATGCTGTGATATCAAAGGTCAGCGCTTCCGGGAAGGCTTTGATAATAGAGGCGATCCCCGTAGAGAAGACTCCGGCGACCAAAAAGAGTGCATACTGACTTGACGTGTTCGGGAGTCTTTCACTGATGAACTTAATCGTCTGTTTTCCTCTTGGGCGGGTTTTCATGAAAATCTGGGCGCCTATGGGAGCGAGAAAGCTGATCAGGGTCAGGATGCTGATGCCAGGTATCGCCCAATGTCCGATAAGGACAAATACGGCCAGAAAAATCGGCATGATGAGGCTTTCGAAGGTCAACGGATAGCCTTCAAAAGAGTCTTTCTCCAGTTTGTACGCATCGTAAAAAGTAATTAAAAACATGGGGATGGTCAACAGCAGCCCCGGAATAACGGTCTTTTGCCATACCGTTCCTGGTGCATATGTTAGCGCTACCCCTGTGGCGACAAAAAAAGGAGACCAGAATGCCGCGGTACTGAAACTACGCATTGACAGCTGAATCTGGGCAGGGGTCAACCGCCCGGAGCGCATCAGGCGGTCGCCAACGACAAAAACAATAGATAAGTTGATGACAGCTCCAAGCAGATGGCAGGTAAGTATTGTCGACGCTATTCCTTTTCGACCGTGAGGCAAATCTGATTGATGCTCTGTCGGATTAGCAAGTGACAGGAAGGAAACAGTACCAAGCATAGTGACCAGGGGGATGTTTCTTGACAACATTCCGAACCAGTCAATCGCAGCTCCTTTACTTAGCGCTATGGCAATTAATATAATCCCGGCAGTCAAAAGTAGCAGGGTTTGCTGTTTGGCGGTTTTCCCTAATTCTGGCCAACAGACAAGAACCGCAGACCAGCCCAGCACGGAAGGAACCATAATCGACAATGGGGTAACAACCGAAACCAAATATAAAAAACAACTGCTTGTGATCAGCCAACCGATGAGTGGGGTTCGCATTCTTGTGCCTGACATGTGTTTACCCGGATAAGTATGAAGGTGATTGAAATTACAGAATGAAGAGACCGCATCTTGACATCGCTACAGGCATAAGCCGGTTAAGTAACGCCTTGACGGTGCAAGAATATGGCATGTCTTACCATATTGCTTAGGGTATAATGCATTATTTATTGCGCTTCGTCCAGTTATCTCTTGTACTTAGATGGGCTGGATCTAGTACAATCATTTCTATATTGAAGACTGTTTTTTCCTTTCCGCTTGCGCTATACTGCCCAACCACTTTTTATCAACCAAGAAATTTTCCAACATATATACAGGAGCAAGAAATGTTTCGTGAGCCAAAAGAGACGGTCAAAGACCTGCAGGAAAAACTCCAGGAATTATGGAGGTATCTTTGACGTCCCTGGCAAGGAAGAACGAGTCGCTGAACTGGAAGCGGAAATAGCCCAGCCTGATTTCTGGAATCGTGGTGATGTTGCTCAGGAATTATTGCGAGAGCGAACCCGCCTGCAGAAAATTGTCGAAGATTGTACCACTGCCAAGCGCGAACTTGACGATATCAACGTATTGATCGAGTTAGGGGAAGAGGGGGAAGACGAGGAGACTCTTGCTGAGGTTAATGCGCTACTCCCTGATCTTGAAAAAGTGATCGGGCAGATGGAATTCGCCCGTATGTTATCCGGGCAACATGATGTCAGTAATGCAACCTTCAGTATAAATGCTGGTGCCGGAGGTACCGAGGCTCAGGATTGGGCGGATATGCTGTTGCGTATGTATCTTCGCTATTGTGAGAAAAAAGGCTTTAAAACCGAATTTACTGAATATCAGGCAGGTGATGATGCCGGACTGAAAAGTGCAACATTCACCGTTGAAGGTGATTATGCCTATGGTTACTTGAAATCTGAGAATGGGATTCATCGTTTGGTGCGGATCTCTCCCTTTGATTCCAATGCCAGACGCCATACTTCCTTCTGCTCAGTCTTTGTCTTTCCTGAACTGGATGATTCGATTGAAGTAGAGATTGAAGATAAAGATATCAAAGTTGACACCTTCAGGGCCAGTGGTGCTGGTGGTCAGCATATCAATAAAACTGATTCGGCTATCCGTATTACCCATATTCCTACGGGGATTGTTGTCAGCTGCCAGAATCAACGGTCACAGCACAGTAACCGTGCGACGGCATTGCAACAACTTAAAGCGCGTCTATATGAAATGGAAAGGCAGAAAAAAGAGGCTGAAGCTGCCGCTTTTTCTGAGGACAAAAAAGAAATTGGTTGGGGGAGTCAGATTCGTTCTTACGTACTTCACCCGTATCGCATGGTTAAAGATCATCGAACCAATCATGAAACCGGAAATACAGATGCGGTTCTCGATGGTGATCTTGATGGATTTATAGAGGCCTACTTACTGGAAGGCAAATAACCTCGCAAGCTGTCAGCCTGAATTTACGGCGCTTTTTCTTTGAGAAAAGGCGCCGTAATTGATTGACTTGCTGACGTTTGTTGGATAAATTCATCGGTTATATATTTATCTTCCCAAATTACAAGGAGCAGTCATGCAAGACGCTGAAATTCCTATAGGTTTAACTTTTGATGATGTTCTTCTGGTGCCGGCCCATTCTTTAGTATTGCCTAAAGAGGTTGACCTGACGACCCAGTTGACTAAAAAGATCAAGCTCAACATTCCTTTGCTGTCTGCGGCAATGGATACTGTTACCGAGTCCCGTACTGCAATTTGTATGGCTCGTGAGGGTGGGCTCGGAATCATTCATAAGAACATGAGTCCTGAAGCTCAGGCGACTGAAGTTGATCAGGTAAAGAAATCCGAAAGCGGAATGATTGTCGATCCGATCACGATGGACCCTGATCAAAAAATCTATGAAGCGCTCAAAGTTATGGAAAAATACCGCATTTCCGGGGTTCCTGTAACTAAAAACGGAAAACTGGTTGGTATTATGACCAATCGTGACTTGCGTTTTGAAACCAATGTTGATCAGCCTATATCTAATGTCATGACCAAAGAGAATCTGGTCACCGTTCCACCGGGTACGACCCTTGAGGAAGCAAAGCAGCATCTCCACAAGCACCGGATTGAAAAACTGCTTGTTGTGGATGAGAATGGCGTTTTGAAGGGCCTGATCACCATTAAAGATATTGAAAAAGTGCGTAAATATCCTCATGCCTGTAAGGATGAGCTTGGTCGTTTGCGTGTTGGCGCAGCTGTCGGGGTTGGTGCTGATCTTGATGAGCGTACCGCAGCCTTGGTCAATGCCGGTGTTGATTTGCTGGTTATCGATACGGCTCATGGTCATAGCCAGGGTGTCCTTGATGCTATTTCCCGGATTCGTAAGCAATATCCTGATTTGCAATTAATGGCTGGGAACATCGCTACTGCAGCCGCTGCCCAGGCCTTGATCGATGCCGGGGTCGATGCTGTTAAGGTTGGCATTGGACCTGGTTCCATTTGTACAACCCGGGTTGTTGCCGGGGTTGGTGTTCCTCAGGTTACCGCGATTCAACAGGTTGCAAAAGTTACTCGTGCCGCAGGTATTCCGCTAATCGCCGATGGTGGTATCAAGTTCTCTGGTGACCTGCCGAAAGCTGTTGCTGCCGGTGCTGACGTTATCATGATCGGTTCCCTGTTTGCCGGAACGGAAGAGTCTCCCGGTGACACGATTCTTTACCAGGGACGTACCTACAAATCCTATCGTGGTATGGGTAGCATCGGTGCCATGAAACAGGGAAGTAAGGATCGTTACTTCCAAGGGGATGAAGAAGATGTCAAGCTGGTTCCTGAAGGGATCGAAGGGAGGGTTCCTTATCGCGGACCGTTGTCGGACAACATCCACCAGTTGATGGGTGGACTACGTTCCGGTATGGGGTACACCGGCTGTCAAACCATCAAAGATCTTCAGGAACGCGGACAGTTTGTCCGGATTACCAACGCCGGTTTGCGTGAGTCTCATGTCCATGACGTGACTATTACCCAGGAATCACCTAACTACAGGATCGAACGGAATTAATCAATGCAAGACATTCATAACGAAAAGATCCTGATTCTTGATTTTGGATCTCAGTATACTCAATTGATTGCGCGCCGTGTTCGTGAATGCCACGTCTACTGTGAATTGCACCCGTTCGATATGGGGCTTGAAGAAATCAAAGCCTTTGGTGCTAAAGGAATTATCCTGTCTGGAGGCCCTAAATCTGTTTATGAAGAAGGGGCTCCTGAAATAGCTGAAGAACTGTTCGAACTGGGTATTCCTGTGCTGGGTATCTGTTATGGTATGCAGCTTATGAGCCGCCATTTCGGTGGTAAGGTTATTGCTGCTGGTAAGCGTGAATATGGCCATGCGGATTTATTGAGTCAAGGGCAACCAGGGCCATTGTTTGACGGTTTCTTCAGTGACGGTAAAAGCTCCGTGTGGATGAGTCATGGTGATCACGTCGATGAGGTCCCCCACGGTTTCGAGGTTGTTGCTAAAACCGCGAATGCCCCGGTTTGCGCTATCCAGAATGTTGAGCGGCAGCTTTATGGTGTTCAATTTCACCCTGAGGTCAATCACACTCCGCAGGGAGCTTTGTTGGTTGAGACTTTTGTGCGTAAAATCTCTAAATGCTCCGGGTCCTGGACGCCGGGGCGTATTATCGAGGATGCGGTCGCACGTATTCGTGAGCAGGTTGGGGAAGAACAAGTTATTCTCGGCCTCTCTGGTGGTGTTGATTCCTCTGTTGCCGCGGCTTTGATTCATCGTGCTATCGGTGAGCAGCTACACTGTGTTTTCGTCGATAATGGCCTGTTACGCCTTAATGAAGGGGATCAGGTTATGGATACTTTTGCCCAGAATATGGGGGTAAAGGTTACCCGGGTTAATGCTCAGCAACGGTTCTATGAAGGTCTTGCCGGAGAAGCCGATCCTGAGAAGAAACGCAAAATAATCGGTAAATTGTTTGTCGATATTTTTGAAGAAGAATCCAAGAAAGTCGCCGGTGCTACTTTCCTGGCTCAAGGAACGATCTACCCCGATGTTATTGAATCTGCCGGAGCTAAAACCGGTAAAGCACACAATATCAAAAGTCACCACAATGTCGGCGGCCTTCCTGACTATATGAAACTCAAACTTCTTGAGCCATTGCGTGAGCTGTTTAAGGATGAGGTTCGTGCTATTGGTGAAGAGCTTGGGTTGCCACATCAGATGGTCTGGCGCCATCCTTTTCCTGGGCCTGGCCTTGGTGTTCGTGTGTTGGGTGAGGTTAAGGAAGAATATTGTGATATCCTGCGCCAGGCTGATGCCATCTATATTGATGAATTATACAGTACTGGTCACTATCATAAAATAAGTCAAGCATTTGCCGTTTTCCTGCCGGTAAAATCGGTTGGTGTTATGGGGGATGGTCGTACTTATGAATATGTCATCGCGCTGCGAGCCGTTGAAACCAAAGATTTCATGACCGCTGGCTGGTACCCGATGCCTTACGAAGACCTTGCACGTATCAGTAATCGTATTATCAATGAAGTGAAGGGTGTGAACCGGGTTACTTACGATATCTCGAGTAAGCCTCCTGCAACTATTGAGTGGGAATAAGCCAACAGGTTTCTGCTCCACCTATAATAAAGGTCGCCTTTTTTGAGGCGGCCTTTTTTTATGGGGATAGAAAGTTTCACGGTTCATCTCGTTGCTGATGCATTTATCTTTTCAGTGTGAACAATATGCAACAAAAGTGACTTATTGTTACAACAGGATAGGGTTTCTCTATAGATAGATATTGGCATGTGTCTGTATTGTTAATTTCCCCATTCTAAATATTAAACCTGGTTATTTACTTTCTTTAGCTAAAATTTAAGTTGAAGGTACGTTTTATGCACAATGATTTTCTTTAATTAAAAATCTGTTTATTATTGGTTTCAGGAGGCTTAGTTGTTTTATCTGTATTGATATTTCACTTTGAAACAGGTATGTGTATTTTTTTCAACCTTGATCTTTGGTTGAAAATACAGCGACTGCTATCTGCTAAGCCATCCACAATTAAATGAAAAGGAGACATTGTTAATGGCACACAGAAGAATTCTCTATGGTTTCATAGGGATTGTTTTCATTATTGCTTTTTGTTATTCAAGCCCCGCTTATACGCAGGACGTTTTTAATTTTGAGACGGTTTCCTCTCTTGCGGAAAACCTTGTCAAAAGTGAATACCAACCACCAAATCCTCTTCCCGATATTGTTAAAAACCTAAGCTATGACCAATGGAGGAGTATCAGGCAAAAACCTGAGAAAGCCTATTGGAAGGGAGGGAAAACTGACTTTAACTTGCAATTTTTTCACCCGGGTTTTGTCTATGATCGGAGTGTGGAAATTCATATTGTTCAAAATGGCAAGATTGAACCTCTGGGTATTAAACGTGATTGGTTTGATTTTAGCGGACTGCCTTTCGCTCCCCAGATTCCTGAACATATTGGTGCTGCTGGTTTTCGTGTTCACTCCCCAATTAAAGATAAGACCTACTTTGATGAGTTTTTAGTCTTTCTTGGTGGCAGCTACCTTCGCGCAGTTGGTAAAAATGATCAATATGGTTTGTCTGCACGTGGTTTAGCGATTGATACAGCCCTAGCTAAAGGTGAGGAATTTCCATGGTTTCGTGAGTTCTGGGTTGAAACCCCTGGCCCTAAAGATAAGAGTATTGTGATTTACGCCTTGCTTGACAGTCCAAGTGTTGCAGGGGCTTATCGCTTCGTTGCGACGCCAGGGGATGAGACTTCTATTGAAGTTCAGTGCCGCCTGTTTTTTAGGGACAATGTCGAAAAGCTTGGGCTTGCACCTTTAACCAGCATGTACTTTTTTGGTGAGAATAATCGTAAACCCGGGGTTAACGATTTTCGACCAGAAGTCCATGATTCAGATGGTCTGCAAATTCTGTTCGATAATGGGGAATGGCTTTGGAGGCCGCTGAACAATCCACGTTATTTGCAGGTAAACAGCTTTTCCGGGACCGGATTTAAAGGCTTTGGACTGTTACAGCGCGATCGTGATTATCATAGCTACGAAGATCTTGAAGCCTATTATCATCAACGGCCCAGTTTGTGGATTGAGCCGACCTCTGATTGGGGTTCCGGTAAGGTTGAATTGATTCAGATTCCGACCAAAGATGAAATTCACGATAATATAGTTGCTTATTGGGTTCCAGATGCTGCGGTAATGGTTGGAGATATCCGTGACTTTTCATATCGGATGCGCTGGGGAAGTGCAGAACAACTTGCTCCTCCGGCCGCTAAAGTTATTGCGACCCGCATGACTCTGTCTGAAGAAGGTACTGTCCGCCGTTTTGTTGTCGATTTTGACGGTCCCGCTTTGCAGGAAATGCCAGGAGATAGCCTTTTATCGGCCGTTGTTAACTGTAGTGAGGGTGCCGAAGTCCGCAACATTACTGTTCACAAAAATAACTTCAATAAATCATGGCGACTAAGTTTTGAACTGATAGCCCAGCCAGTATCGACCCTCGAAAAAGTGTTGCCAGATAATGGAACTCCGATCGAGATCAGAGCCTTTCTCAATAGTGAGACTGATGTTGTTTCTGAGACCTGGAGTTATAGTGTTAGCAGAAAGATGCGCTTATGAAATCTTTAACTGATTCAGCTGAACGTAATGACAGAGATTTTGATCATCTTACTCAACGTTGCTTAACCTATTTACGTTGCTGGCCGATAGCCGAGTTACGGCGGCTGGAGCTGGCGAGTAATGTCGTGCGCTCTACAATCAGGGATTATAAACCAGGAACAACATCTGTCTATGCAAAAGTACTTCAGAATTTGCACAGGCAGGTACGTCATGATTTGGAATCGGATAATGTCAAGGCGATGCCTCAGATGCAAAGGTCCTCAATGCCGGCGGCATCGCTCAGTCCTTTTGCTGGTAGC
This sequence comes from Geopsychrobacteraceae bacterium, assembly GCA_963664385.1. Classification (GTDB taxonomy): domain Bacteria; phylum Desulfobacterota; class Desulfuromonadia; order Desulfuromonadales; family Geopsychrobacteraceae; genus Seleniibacterium. The sequence continues at coordinate 4,647,508 of OY761157.1, read as the reverse complement.
TCAGAAGCATCAGCTGTCCAGGGGTGGCAGAAACGTGCTTTTTTAAGACGCATCCTGCTTGCTTTTCTGGTATTTGCTCCTGCGATTGTTGCCGCCTGGGGTATTTCCACTGTGTTGCCTTATCATGGGGCAACAATTCCTGAAAAAGTTCTGGTCGTTATCAGTGGTGTACTGTTTTCCTGGGTTTCTGTAGGATTTTGGGTTGCAATGTTTGGTACTGTGCTGTTGCTTAGCGGACGTGGGGGGAGTATCAATGGCAAGAGTCAGTGTGATACCAGCATCTCCATTGAAAGCTCTGCTCGGACAGCGGTTCTATTTCCTATTTGTGGCGAAGATATGCGCAGGGTCAGTGCCGGTATTTTTGCTGTGTATCAATCTTTAAAGAAGACGGGGCAACTGGATCAGTTTGATTTCTTCCTTCTGAGTGACTCCAGAAATCCTGACAGCTGGATCAACGAAGAAGTCTTTTGGCGGCAGTTGTGTAGCGATTTAGGTGATCCCGGTAATATTTTTTATCGACGCAGGCGGCTCAATCTAAAAAGAAAGAGTGGGAATGTCGCAGATTTCTGCCGTCGTTTTGGTGCTGATTACCGTTATATGATTGTGTTTGATGCAGATAGTATTATGTCTGGTCAGACCTTGGTTAAGATGGTTCACCTCATGGAGGAGAATCCCCATGTTGGTATTTTGCAAACTCCACCGGCAGTGGTGGGAAAAGAGACTCTGCTTGCAAGAATCCAGCAATTTTGTAGCCGCGCCTATGGCCCTGTCTATGCCGCTGGTCTTCATTGGTTGCAGCAGGGCGATGGTAGCTTCTGGGGGCATAATGCCATATTACGTATTGAGCCATTTATGCGTCACTGTGGTTTACCTCGCCTGTCTGGCAAAGCACCCTGGGGGGGAGACATATTGAGTCATGATTTTGTCGAGTCTGCATTGATGAGAAGAGCAGGGTGGAGTATCTGGCTGGCATATGATCTTGATGGCTCTTATGAAGAGCCACCGCCAACCCTTCTTGATGAACTGAAAAGGGACCGTCGCTGGTGTAGCGGCAATCTGCAGCATTTGCGTCTGATCTTTACTGGAGGTCTAAGTTCCGCTCATCGCTGGCTATTTGTCAATGGGATAATGAGTTACCTGTCTGCTGCATTATGGTTCTTATTGCTCATTCTCTCTTCCGTATCTGTCATCAGTAATGCCTTTTCTCCGCCTGAGTATTTTCCTGCGGGGCACAGCCTGTTTCCTCAATGGCCAGTTTGGGACCCTTATGCCCCTGTCATATTGTTGGGGATTACCGCAGTGTTATTGTTTCTACCTAAGGTCCTTGCTGTTCTGGTTATTTGTCTACAACATAAGACCCATCATTACGGTGGAGGGTTTGCGCTGTTTGCCAGTGTGGTGCTGGAAATGGTGGTGTCGGCGTTTCTGGCGCCCATCCGGATGGTTTTTCATACGCGTTTTGTCCTGATGATGCTGTTTCGTAGGCAGTCTGGATGGAATCCTCAAAATCGTGATGATGCGGCAACCAGTTGGGCGGAGGCTGGTAAAGCTTTTTACCCATGCATGCTGATCAGCATAGTCTGGGGACTGGTTATTATTCTTATTAATAAAACCTTTTTTCTGTGGCTTGCTCCTGTTCTTGTTCCATTGCTTCTGGCGGTTCCGCTGGCTGTCTTTACCAGTAGACGCAGTGTTGGGTTGAGTGCGAAAAAGGCAAAATTGCTATTGATACCGGAAGAGGTGTCCGCACCTAGTGAACTGGTGACGCTGGTTAATAAACAACGTGATTTAGGGCTGGCTATTACTCCGTTGCGCCTGGTCGCTACGGATGGTTTTGTCAGGGCTGTCCTAAATCCCCAGATCAATTATCTGCATCGCCGGTTACGGGGGCGAATGACTCGTTCTAAAATTCCTGCGAATAAGCGCTTTTTGTTAATGCGAAAAGCATTAAATAGTGGCCCTGAAGGCTTGAGCGATAAGGAGAAAAAGCGCATTTTGCAGGATAATTTACTGCTCTGGATGTTACACAAATGGGTGTGGGCTTTACCTGAAGGGGACACGGCCCAGAAATGGTTTGGTCGTTATACTCATCGTTCCATTTAAGACCAGATATATTGCCAGATATATTGTTATAGGCAAAGTGATTTTTGGGTCATGTTTTTAACACGTGTCAATAAAAGCAGGCATCTCTTTTAGGTTGGAGAATTGCCTGCTTTTTTATTTAGCGACGTAAATGATAGCGCTTGTTCTGGTTGTTATTGATTCTCTATGTTGTATTCCTTGAGTTTTATTTTAAACTTGTAGGATTTACGGGTGAATCTATTATAAATTATTGAAGTTCTTAGTGATCCTTATCCCAACTTCCAGGAGGCGAGATGAAAAATTTCCGGTTTGTAATGTCGCTTATGATCGTTTTTGTTTTGTTTCTGCCGGTATGGGCGCAAACGTTTCCGGATCAGCAGGATCATAACGTTTGCCAGTTTTGCGGAATGGATCGGGTAAAGTTCGGTCATAGCCGAATGTTGGTGCGTTACCAGGACGGCGGTGAGGTTGGTACTTGTAGTCTTCATTGTATGGCCCTTGAATATGGGGGTTCTATAAGCCGTATCCCGGTGGCGTTAATGGTTGCTGATTACGCAAGTGGTGAACTGATTGACGCGCAAAAGGCAAGCTGGGTTCTTGGAGGGGATCGGCCTGGGGTCATGACAGCCAGAGCGAAATGGGCCTTTTCTTCCCCCCAGGACGCAGAGCAATTCATTGCTCAACATGGTGGTGAGCTGATCGATTTCGATGCCGCTCTTAAGGCCAGTTATGAGGATATGTATGCCGATGTCCAGCGGATACGTAAAATGCGGGCCATGAAAATGAAAAAGATGCTGGGGGAATAGGGGATCATTCTTGATGTTTAGAATCGTTGTACCGGTCATAATTTTTCTTTTTATCAGTGCGGCCACTTTATGGGCCAGCGATCTCCATATGCCCGGTGCCGGGGATCGTTGTCCGGTCTGTGGTATGTTTGTGGCTCCTTACCCTGAATGGATTGCTACTATTGTTCAGCCCGACGGGACTCAGCTCTATTTTGACGGCTGTAAGGATATGTTCCGTTACTATTTTAATCTGGCAGTAGAGGAGCAGGCAAAGCTTCAGGGGCTGTTTGTGACCGAGTACTACCAGGCCCGGTTAACGCCAGCTCGTGAGGTTTTTTACGTAAAGGGTAGCGATGTTTATGGGCCGATGGGCAAAGAGCTGATTGCCGTTGCCGGGCGCAAGAATGCTGAATCATTTATGCAGGATCACAATGGTTTGCAGATTTTGACTTTTGATCAGCTGGCTTTAGATACTCTTCCGGAGGACTGATGAAACACTCCTGTTTATGGGGATTGCTGACCTGTTGTTTGTTTGGCGGGCTTATCTGTATGCTGGCATACAGTTCACAGCGCACCAAATATAATTTACTCGCGGAAAAAAGACTGGTTGTCGCTGCACTGCAGCTTACCGATCTCAGTCTTTGCAGTGAGGCGCGTTATACCCGCCACCCAACACAGGCCGATCTATTCTCAGCCTTTCAGGATTCTCCCGCCGCATTTGAGCATTTTCCCACCGGATCCTTGATCATGCCCAGGCTGATCGGTTTTTCGGGGCGGGTCGAAATTCAGTCGACTGTCGCTGAAAGGGAGTAACCTTGCGTTATCTGAAAATACTTGAATATACCCTGTCTGCCCTGATTCGGCGCAAAGCTAAAAACCTTTCTTTGGTCCTTGTGTATGCTTTTACCATTGCTGCTCTCGCTTCAGTTTTATTTTTAACCAATGCCTTAAAATTTGAGGCAGTGAGTAGCCTTGAAGCAGCTCCTGATATAATCGTTCAGCGGGTATCAGGCGGGCGTCATGCCTTGATAGAGACGAGTGCTGTTGCAGCGATTCAGAATTTACCGGGGATCAAACAGGTTGTGCCGAGAGTCTGGGGTTATTATTACGATTCACTTATCAAGGCTAATCTGACCTTGATTGGTCTGTCGGGGAATCCTCCCGAACTTTCCCTGCTCGAAGGGCGGTTACCACAACAGGATGATGAATGTGCTATCGGGGCAGGAGTGGTGCAAGCTTTTGGTCCCGGAGTCGGTGACCTGTTGGTGCTTGAAGATGCTCGAAAAGATCGTCGTGAATATAAAATAACCGGTACTTTTTCTAGTTCCTCAAGCCTTCTGACCAATGATCTTGCCATTCTCACCGAGCCTGCACTTAGGGCGTTTTTTGATCTTTCTGAGGAGCTGGCTACCGACCTTTCCGTTACCGTATATAATCCGCGTGAAGTAAAGACCCTTGCCAAAAAAATAAGTTATCACCTGCCGGGTAGTCGACCAATCACCCGGGACGAAGTCCGTCACACCTACGATTCTTTATTTAATTGGCGCAGTGGTATGATGCTGGTGGTTTCGATTGCCGCTCTGATTGCCTTTTGTATTTTGGCCTGGGATAAGGCGACCGGCATTAATGCTGAAGAAAGGCAGGAAATCGGTATATTAAAAGCTCTTGGTTGGGAAACTTCTGACGTCCTTTTGAGTAAATTCTGGGAAGGTCTGGTTATTTCCTTAACCGCTTTTCTGCTGGGAGTCATTGTTGCCTGGATTCATGTTTTTGTTTTCAGTGCACCCTTGTTAACCCCTTTGCTAAAAGGTTGGTCGGTATTATTTCCGGACTTTAAACTGGTCCCGGCGATTGATCTGTATCAGCTTTTTGTGCTGGCCGTATTGACCATCATACCCTACCTGGCATGCACCCTTGTTCCCTCATGGCGGGTGGCTTCCACTGATCCTGATCAAGTTATGAGGGGGTAGAAATCTATGGCAGCCATATTACAACTCCATGATGTCTGTAAGATCTACAATCGCCATCAGCCTGATGAAATGGTCGCTTTAAGTGATATTAATTTAGACGTAACCGCGGGCGAAGTTGTGGCTTTAACCGGGCCGAGCGGGTCAGGGAAAACGACGCTACTCAGTCTGCTTGGTTGTATGGGGCGACCGACCTCAGGAACTATCAGTTTAAATGAACGGCAGATCTCAAGATTACCAGAGCGGTTTTTAGCAAAGGTCAGGCGTGAAACCTTTGGATTTGTGTTTCAGCACTATAATCTGTTGCGTGATGTAACGGTGCTGGAAAACGTTATGTTGCCCCTTTATCCAACAACGATGCGCATTAAAGTCATGAAGCATGCTGCCCAAGCAGTTCTGGAGCGATTTGCGTTGAATGGTATGGCTGATAAAAAGGTGAAACTCTTAAGTGGAGGAGAGCAGCAACGGGTGGCTATTGCCAGAGCATTGATTACCAATCCTGATATTATTATTGCTGATGAACCCACGGCCCACCTCGATCGTGATCTTGCTTATGAACTCGTTGCTATTTTTGAACAGCTCGCCGCTGAAGGAAAGTCTCTGATCATCGCCAGTCATGATCCTTTACTGGTGCAGTCCGACTTGATACAAAGGCGCATCGAGCTGCGCTTTGGTTGTATTGAAGGGGATGTGACCCTGTGATCCTTCATCCTGGCATTCTTGCGTTATTGACTGGATCGCTGGTCATCTGCCTGATAATGGTTTATGCCTCTGGGGCTGCTATCCCAATTCTTAGGTATTGGAATATTGAAAGTAGCAGTGAGAAGCAACTTTCTCTGGAAAGAAAAACCTGGCTGATTTCGGCTTTATTGAATTATGCGTTCATCTTTCAGATTATCTCTGTTTTTTTGTTCATTCTTACCGCTGAAGACATTCATCCTTTGTTTATCGGTGCCATGTGTGCAACCGGTTCATTGAATGCCAATCTGATCGGTTGGCTGGTGCTGCTGCTTAAGATTTTTCTCCTTTTTGCAGGAGGATTTTGGGTGCTGCTTAACCTGCTTGATCAAAATACCGAAGATACCCCACTGGTTAAATTTAAGTATCGAGCCCTGTTGTTTATTACTCCTTTTGTGGGTCTCGACTTATACCTTCAGTGGCGTTATTTTCAAGGCCTACAGCCAGAAGTTATTACCTCGTGCTGTGGTTCTCTTTTCAGTAGTCAGGGTGTCAGCGTTGCCAGTGATCTCGTGGCCATGCCTGTCGCCCATGCTGTCCAACTGTTTGCGACCAGTGCAATCATGTTTTTGCTGTGCCTGGGATTTTGTTACCTTTTTAAGGGCGTTATCTGGCGGCATCTCTTATTCGTTATCTGTCTGTTGACCTTTTTTATTTCGCTGGGCAGCATTGTTTCATTTCTATCCCTTTATATTTATCAGATGCCCAGTCATCATTGTCCATTCGATATGTTACAGGGGCATTATGATTATGTTGGTTATCCTCTCTATACAGGGTTGTTTACTGCTGCTGTATTTGGCATGGCCCCAGGCTTGTTTCAGCCCTTTTGTGCCTATCCTTCCATAAAACATGAGATCCTGCGTCTGGAAAAGGTTTGGATAGTTCTTGCTGGCTGCGGATTTCTGCTGTTTTTGATTTTTCCCGTCTGGCATATCTTGTTTGGTTCTTTCCGCTTGTTTGGCTATTGATGGTTTGTTGTGGATGTTTATTTTATTCGTTTGTTTTGCATTTGCTGCACGAAACTGTATCGATGGAATGTTGCGCTATACGCCAATCCGCTTTGCTAACCTAATCCTAAACAAACCTACATATATCTCTGACATTTAAGCGGCTATTCTCCTTTTCCAATTAAAATCAATTCTAAGGAGTTTAGTGATGAAAAAAATTGTTTATCTATGTCTTGTAGCTGCTATGTTTATCGCCGGTTGTAGTGGCATGTCCACTCAGGAAGAGCCTGTTACCACGCAGATTTTATCAAAGGATGGTAATTTCTTTGTCTGGCAGCATTTAGGTCGTCATTATGTTTTGGGTAGCCAGGAAAGCAACGCGAAGTTTGCCAAGGCTCCACACATGCCTTATGCCAGGACGATCCTTGGGGCAGGACCAAACGGGGAGACGGTAGCATTTGAAATTAAAAAGAAAGATGATGCCTATACTGATCGTTTGGTTGAGACCTACAATCACACGCCGTTTTTGCTTGAGAGTAAGGGGGATAATTACTTTGTCTATAAATACAATGGACGTATCTATGTCGTTGGTAGCACAAAAACCAATGAAAAATTTCAATCTTCGCCACATCTCCCACTGACCAGAACTTTATTGGGCGCTGGTCCTAACGGTGAAACTGTTATTTTTGAATTTGATAAAAAGAATCCGGAAATGACTGATCGTCTTGAAAAAACGTTTAAAGGATAGTTTGAATAAACTGTATTTTACTGGAAAATTTCTGTGGTGTTGTTAAAAAAGGGCTGTCATCTTATAAAGATACAGCCCTTTTTCTTTGTGATAAAATTTACCCTGCGCAGCTTAGCCAGGAGCCTTTATCAAGATAATTTTCAATATACGTTTCGTTGTGTTGATGAGAGAAATGACCGAACAGCGCAGAGAGTTCCTGTTCTATATGCTGAATGGAGCTGTTGACCAGGTCGCTATTGAAGCTTTCGCTTTCAAGCTTTATAACCAGGTTCATTGCTGAAATGCGACTGAAAATCTGACCAAGCTCACTTAGCTTTCTTTGTGGTAAATGCGGGAGTATGGCGAAGTCGGTTAACTTTTTTAGCCGCTCAGCAGCGAGTGATGTCAGATCATGACCGGAAAGAAGATTGTATAGGTTGCTATTTTTGGCACGCTGAATCTGTTTTTGAATCGCTTCTCCAATCTGAATATAAAGAATATCGTTAGATCCTTCAAAAATCTGAAATGGCCTGCTGTCGACTATTGCCCGACCAGCAATGTGATTAAGTTTGTACCCTTGGGCACCTACCAACTGAAGAAGCGATTGCGCTGCGTTCTGCATCAAGTCTGTTAAATAGGTCTTAACTGAATTGGCTTCCAGGCCGATAGGGGCAAGGTCGTTACTGATATCTGCTTTCCGACTGCTGTTGAGGCACATGGCACTCGCTACGGTGTAGGCAGACTGCAAGGCAGACAAGCGTTGCTGGACCTGATCGTAATTAAACAGGCTGCGGCCTCCAACGTATCTGTTACGGCAGTGATTAACCGCTTCATCAAGCATACGTTGAATAAAGCCCATGCCCATGCCCGGAAATTGCATGCGGCTGCGATGTAGCAAATCGAGCATCATTTTGATCCCGCTACTGTGGGGGACCAATTTCTGTACTTGGGGAATTTTTACATCAATACGATTCCGTCCATAGGGTAACAGGTAAATACCCAGGTTCTCATAAAACTCCTCGACAACAACCTGTTGATCTGGACCTGACACATCACAAATAAAAAAGTCGATATCGCGACCAAGGTCACCTGCGTCATTCTGTTTACGAGCTGTGAGCAACCAATAATCAGCCCAACCGGTCAGTCCGGCCCAGTGCTTTGTTCCTTGCAGATGGTAATGATCACCAGCGGTTGTATAGGCTGTTTTCATGTGAAGTGCATCGCTGCCATGACCTGGTTCAGTGATCATCAAGCCACCCATCTTCTGGTGGTGGATAAAGTTTTCCAAAACAGGAACTTTGGCAGACTCTTGAGCGTATTTTATAACCGGCTGTAAAAACAGGGCCCAATTGATACCGAAACCCAGAGATAAGGGAAGAGATTCATAGCTGGCAGCTGCAGTTACCGCTAAACCTTCATTAATGTGGCCACCGCGGCCACCATATTCTTGTGGAATATAGGTTGCCAGGGGATTACAGGCCATGATCTCGCGTAATACGAAGGGTGGCATTCCACGTTTGATACTAAGCTCATTTAAATCGGTACGTTGGTGAAACAATTGGTGTAACATATTTTTGAATGAGTCGAGGTATTCGGAAAAAGGTTGTAGCATTGTGTTTGCAGATGTCAAAGACACGTCAGGGCTCCTTTGCTCCAGGCAGTCCAATAAAATAGCTTATAGTAAAATATTTACAGATCTTCAGTTAATTTCAATCACACGAATACAAAAAAGCTCCGAAAGTGGTCCGGAGCTTTTTTGTCCTATAGATGGATGTTTGTGAAAGTTAGTAATAAGTTAAATCTCACTATCCTCAATTATTTACAGTCTGTGCTGCGGTGGCTCAGAAACGTTCATGTTTCCCTCCCTTGCTAGCAGTTAACCTATATATATCACCAATAAGGTAATGATTGCAAGGGGGGGCGAAAAAAGAAAATGGTTTGCAATTGACAGTTGTCGTCAATGAACTATTTTGAAAACATAAAAAGCAAAAAAAAGCCACCCTGGCTAGCTAGGGTGGCTTTTTTATTTGGTACCGTATGAAAACTAGATAGCTTGCATTCCTTGCATAGATGCACGCAGAACCTCACCAACTTCTTCAACGAGGTGCTCACGGATTTCTGCGTTGATGGCAACCAGGGTCTGGTTGTCAACGCCGTTGTCGGTCAGGTCCAGCCCTTTACCGATAACGCTGGTATCGACCTTGCTCATGAAGTCTTTTAGCATCGGCAGGCAAGCGTGGTTGAACAGGTAGCAACCGTACTCAGCAGTGTCAGAGATAACACGATTCATTTCGTAAAGTTTTTTACGAGCGATGGTGTTAGCAATGAGTGGTGTTTCGTGCAGAGATTCATAGTATGCAGACTCTGGCTCAATACCTGCTTCAACCATGGTTTCAAAAGCAAGTTCAACTCCAGCTTTAACCATAGCAACCATCAGAATACCTTTGTCGAAGTATTCTTGCTCACCAATATCACCCTTTGAGTCTGCCTTTTCGAAGCTCGTCTCGGCAGTTTCTTTACGCCAGGTAAGCAGTTTAATGTCGTCGTTAGCCCAGTCAGCCATCATGGTGCTGGAGAATTCTCCGGACAGGATGTCGTCCATGTGCTTTTCGAACAGTGGCTGCATAATGTCTTTCAACTCTTCGGCCAGGTCAAAAGCAACCAGTTTGGCTGGGTTGGAAAGACGATCCATCATGTTAGTGATACCACCTTGCTTAAGCGCTTCGGTGATAGTCTCCCATCCTTGCTGAACCAGTTGAGATGCCCAGTTGGCATCAATGCCATCAGCAACCATTTTATCAAAGCAGAGCAGGGAACCGGTTTGCAGCATTCCGCACAGGATGGTCTGCTCGCCCATCAGGTCAGATTTAACTTCAGCGATGAAGGAAGACTCGAGAACACCGGCGCGGTCGCCGCCTTGAGCAGAACAGAGAGCTTTGGCGATTTCAAGACCATCACCATTAGGATCGTTCTCACCGTGAACAGCGATCAGGGTTGGAACGCCGAAACCACGCTTGTATTCTTCACGAACCTCAGTACCGGGGCATTTTGGAGCGACCATGATAACCGTCAGGTCTTCACGGATAACGGTACCTTCTTCAACGATGTTGAAGCCGTGAGCGTAAGAGAAAGTAGCGCCCTGCTTCATCAGTGGGACAACAGTCTCAACAACGTTGGTGTGCTGCTTGTCGGGAGCGAGGTTCATAACGATATCAGCCGTTGGCAGCATTTCTGCGTAGGTGCCGACTTTGAAGCCGTTGTCAGTTGCATTAATGTAAGATTGACGCTTTTCAGCGATAGCAGATTCACGCAGAGCGTAGGAGACGTCCAGACCGCTGTCGCGCATGTTCAGGCCCTGATTCAAACCTTGAGCACCACAACCAACGATGACAATTTTTTTGCCTTTGGCATATTCACAACCGTTGGTAAATTCAGAAGCTTCCATGAAACGGCAGGTAGCGAGTTCCTGAACCTGACGGCGGAAGGGGAGGGAATTGAAATAATTTTGACCCATCTTCTTTCTCCTTTGAAATAATTTAAGATAATCCGTTAGTTTTTAGACGATAAACTAGTTGATTTAATGTCGAAAATTTATGCCTGCGTAATCTATCCTTTATTGAGTGTTGCGTAAATTGATTTATTGTGTAAATAGTATTGCGTTAAGTGAAATGATCTGAGGGTAAAGGTTATGGATATACGTGAATTAGAAGTGTTTTTAATTGTCGCTGAGCAGCTTCATTTTGGTCGGGCCAGTCACCTGTGTAATCTAAGTCCTTCGGCCCTGACCCGCACTATACAGCGTCTGGAAGAACAGGTAGGGCAGGAGCTGTTTATTCGTGACAACCGGACGGTGCTGCTCTCTCCGGCTGGTAAACGCTTTTTGGCATATGCCAGGCAAGCCGTTCAGGATTACACCAGCTTTCAGGATTCGCTAAATGGTATTCAGCAGGTAGCAGGAGCTTTATCTATTTATGCTTCGATTACTGCAGTCTACAGTATTTTGCCCAAGTTAATGGAAGCTTACCGGGCTACTTATCCTGAAGTGCAACTGGACTTAAGAACTGGGGCGGCTGAAAAGGCGGTAGCTCAAGTTGAAGCGGGGGAGATTGATATTGCTGTTGCGGCACTTCCGGATCGACGCAGCTCAGGCATTGTATTTCAGCCAATCATGACAACATCCCTGGTTTTTATTGCGACTCATTCCTTTGCAGAGCAACTATCTACAAATGAAGAATTCCTAGATCTCAGGTCCTTGCCCCTGGTTCTCCCCGAATCTGGACTGTCCCGGAGGCGCCTCGACCAGTGGCTGAAAAAAAACCGTGTCACCCCGAATATTTCTGCGGAGGTGTCCGGTAATGAAGCGATCATCCCTATGGTCCATCTGGGCGTAGGGGTAGGAATTGTTCCACAATTAGTGCTTGAACGCAGCCCTTTTCGTGATGATGTCCAAATATTAGGGCAGGGGCCAGCATTGGAACCGTACATTGTCGGTCTATGCTCAAGCCGCAAAAATTTGCAGAAACCGGTCGTGCAGGCTTTTTGGCAGTTGACCGAGGAGCAAACCGATTAATCTTGATCGCGCTTGGATAGCGCGCAGAAAAATAAGTCAGCGGGCCCGTATGATATCGAGGACAATCTCTTCGCCCGGGAACTGACCGGTTGCTTTTTTTGAATATATCAGTTCGCCATCAAGAACAATTTCAAAGACTCCACCGCTTGATGGAATTTTCTCAACCTCAAGACCGAATTCTTTTTCGATTTTAGCTGCCAGACTGGCAGCGCGTGGGCGATAGCCTCATTGATTGCAATATTCGATACTGATGTCCATATTATGTCATCTCCTGTTTAGAAGAGGCTTCCGGTAACACCTTCCTGGCTTGTTCTGCTCTCCTCGGCCAATTTAGCTAACTCCGCTGCCGCATCGTCCTTGTTAACCTTGGCAATTTTTTTCATGGTTTCGAAATTCACATCTTCAAACCCATACTGGTTTTTCAGATCTGCAACCAGGTGCGTCCACAGCATGGCGGTAACTTCGGCATCGGCAAGCGCTCGATGAAACGGCCCCTTTTGAGTGATCTGTTTGTATTTAACCAGGGTCTCTAGCTTGTAGTTGATAACGTCGGGATAAATGCGTCTGGCCAGTTGCAAGGTGCAGCCAAAGTTTAATGGGCGTTTTTTGCCAATCAGACTGAGCTCGGATTCCAGGAACTTCATGTCAAAGGAAGCATTGTGGGCTACCAGGGGATAACTGCTGATGAAGCGAGCGAAGTCCTCGATCACCTTATCAGCAGGTGGAGCGTCCTGCAGCATCAGGTTGGTGATGCCGGTAATGTTTTCTATCTCCTTGGTGATTAAAAACCCAGGATATACAAGGCTTTGAAAACGTTCTTCAATTTTGTTGTCGACAAGCTTTACAGCGCCGACCTCAATGGCTCGATCACCACGGTCGGGATACATTCCGGTGGTTTCGAAATCGAGTACGATGATCGTTTCAGCATTTCCAAACAAGTCCATGATCTATAAAAATCCATTATCTGTTAGGTGGTAGTTTAATTTCCTCGTATCTGAATATTCGACTGAATAACATTGTTAAGTCAATGCATCCATAAAAAAATGTATTTGTCGATAAAGTTTACATTGGTGATTTGTAGTCTTTTTATGCCTTTGAAAAGTCATAAAAAACAACTAATTGTCAGTATGTTATGAGTTTGGTATGGTAATTGTATCGATTTTGTTTTAAGTCGATAACATTCCCGTTACGTCTTGTCCATTGGGGGAATTTTTACAGAAGTGGAGGAAATTAAAATGAAAACAAAATGGTTAGTATTGTTGGCGTTTGTGCTAATGCCGTCTTTTGCTTTGGCTGATGCTATTAGTCCAGAGACTTATTCAGCGACAATTGGGGTTGGAGAAAGTGTAACAATAAATAAGACCGTGACGGTTAGTGAAGAACCTAGTTCTACCGCGGCTGTTGACGTCTATTTTTTAGCCGACACTACAGGTAGCATGGGATATGAAATTTCCCAAGTCCAGGCTGGTGCTGCAACAATATTATCTTCTACGGCAGGTTTAGGAGACGTTTATTACGCAGTTGGGGAGTATGAAGACTTTGGCGTGTATGGTGATTCGCCATATACGTTGCATCAGGATTTTACTAATGATGTCAGTCTTGTTCAGGCTGGTATTGATGCATGGACTGATCCTCTTGGTTATGGTGGTGATGGACCTGAATCACAATTATATGCACTTGAACAAGCTGCAGAAACTGCTAGCTGGCGTGATGGGTCAACACGAATTTTAGTTTGGTTTGGTGACTACTATGGTCATGATCCTAGCGGACCTTCGACCTTGGCAACAGCGACTCAAGCGTTGGTTGACGAAAACATTACCGTTGAAGCTATTAGTGTCGGTGGGAGTTTAGGTCCTCAAGCTACTTCTATTGCAACCGCAACAGGAGGTACGCATTATACTGGCATCTCTACTTCTGCACTTGTTTCTACAATTACTGATGCTATTACTAACGTCGTTAACACTTACTCGACTGTCGGGATTGATCTTAGTGATGTACCAGATGGCGTGGGGGTAGAGGTGAGTCCCGCCGATTATATTGGTGACTATACCCGTGATTTAGAACGAACCTTTGATTTTTCGGTTACATTTACAGGTTTGGTTGAGGGGCTATACGATTTTGATATCTATGCAACTGTTGATGGTGCCCGCGTCGCTACAGAGTCGGATAGTATCACCGTTGGTGGCCCTGCCCCTGTCCCGGAACCCGCAACATTTGTTTTGCTTGGCGCTGGCCTGTTAGGTCTTGGCTATGTTCAGAGACGTCGTAAAGATTAATAAAATTAGTTATTAATGCTGACTTCAGGGGCTGGGCTTTTATAGTCCGGCCCTTTTTTGTGTTACACTGTTTGGTGATGATTGTTAGATAATCTTTTAAAATTAGGTTGTTTGATTTTGTTAGGAGGGAGGTATTATGGCGTTGATTCGGTTCACTTTTTATTTGCTTTCGATATTTCTGTTTGTGACTAACCCTGTTTTTGCCATTTCCGTATCGGACGAAGCTTACCAGCCGGTTGGCCTAGTCGATAGTCAGTTAGCTACAATTCTGGATCTGCTAAATTCTGGAGAATATGAGACGTCTATCTCTCAGGTCAATAATTATCTGAAAAAGAACCCCGATAGTGCTGCTGCCCATGAAATTCTTGGTGTTGCTCTGGTTAAAACGGGTGATATTGATAAGGGGCTCGTACAATTTAAAAAGGCTATAGAGTTAAGACCTGAACAAAGTTCGGCTTATACCAAAATGGGGGATGTCTATTTAGCATTAGGAGAACAGAGTACAGCGAAAGCGAGCTTTGCTAAGGCCATTGAAATCACTCCGGATGCTTACCGCGCTCATCAGCGCTTGGGAATAATTTTCGAGCGGGAAGGTGATATAGATCAGGCTATTAAGCATTATCAGGACGGCATTATTGGTCCGTCACCAGGGTATGTTGGTATAAAAGTTAATCTGGCCAGACTTTATAACAGGAAGCAGCGGTTTGCAGATAGTATTCGATTGCTGGAGTCTGTTATTTCTGCTTCTTATAAAGGTGATGATGCCCATATCGAGCTTGGATACGCTTATTTGGGTAAGCAGCAATTCGACAATGCGATCGAGCAGTTTTCGCTAGCGGTAAAATATGCGCCTGCTAGTCTTGAGAATAGGTTGTCGTTAACTCGGGCGTATCGGATTTCAGGAGAGCCCGAGAAGGCGCTTCAAACCCTTGAGGCTGTTGAAGAACAACTTCCTAATAATGCAACTGTTCTCTTCCAAAAAGCGGAGATCTATTCCGGGATGGGAGATTATAATATCGCTCTGGAAAACTATCAGGCTGCTCGCAAATTACAACCAGCTTCAGCCCCGCTGACAGAGCGTGTTGGGGGAATTCTTCTCAAAACCGGGCAACAGGAAGAGGCGATAAAAACCTATAAGCAGGCGCTAACGGATGGTATTATCAGTGTAAATATTCTTGATGGTTTGGGCTCCGCATACCAAATGTCAGGAGACCTGGAAAATGCACGTGAGACATTTAAAACGTTAGCCACGAAATATCCTGATGAAGGATTCAGTCATTATCGCTATGGAGTATTTCTTGGTTTTGTGACCGAGTATGACAATGCTATCGATGAACTGAAAAAATCCTTAGCTATAAATGCACAAAACGCTGCTGCGCAAAAAGCGTTGAGCTTGGCTTATTACCAGACTGGTGATTTGGAAAAGGCCTTGAATCACGCACGTGAAAGTTATCGGCTAAGCCCCAATGATACCAGTAATCAGTTATACCTTGGCACTCTTGAGGAACAAACGGGGCACGCCGAGGTTGCCTTGGATCTTTATGGGAAAGTGCTGATAAATGACCAGGATAACCTTGCTGCGCTTAATAATTCTGCTGCGGTCCTTGCTGATCTGGGTAGCCCCAATCAAGCTCTTGATTATGCTGAAAAAGCATTTAAAATTGCTCCAGAAAATGCCTCGGTTTTAGATACTCTGGGGTGGGTACACTACCGGTTGAAAAATAATGAAAAGGCTTTGGATTATCTTCATAGGGCTGGGAATCTGGCACCACAAAATCCATCTATTTTTTATCACATTGCTGTTGTCTATTATAGCGATGGTGCGCTACGGCAGGCGAAAGACAATCTTGAAAAATCTCTTGCGATCTCTAAATCTTTCAGGCACAAGAATGATGCAGAAAAACTACTGAACGAGATTCTCCGCTAGGTATGGGCAAGCAGCACACGACATGATTTTTATTAACTGTATTTTCTGAAACTTATTCTTATGTCTGAGCGAAAACCAGGCCGCGCGCCAAAAAAATACAGCCAGGCCGCGCGCCTGCACGATCTTATCCGCATACTCGAAGCGCGTTATGGTGCGACCGTTGATGACTTGGTTGAAGAATGTAATGTTACCAGACGGACAGTTTACCGCGATCTTCAGGCGATTATCGATGCTGGTTATCCATTAGTCAGTGAGCGTCAGGACGATGGGTATGTCCTGTATAGTTTTGTTTCTGGATTTAGTAAAATCCCTCCGATTACTTTCACTCTTGAAGAGTTAATGACTCTTTATCTCAGCAGGGGGCAGCTATCTTTTCTTCAGGGAACGCCTTTTCAGGATGATCTTGACGCCATCTTTGGAAAAATTCGTTCGAGTCTGCCCCCGCGTAGTGTAGCTCACCTTGAACGGATTGCGGAAGCATCTGCTCCGCGATTCCGTGGCTTTAAAGATTACTCTGCGCAAGGTGATTTGCTGAATAATTTACGCCAGGCTCTGCTTAAGCAGCAGCGCTGTGAAATCGTCTATCGGCCTGCCAAACGGCAGCCTTTGGTCTACCTGGTTGATCCTTATACCCTATTGTTTTTCAACAACGGACTTTATATCGGAGGGTTTGCCCATAATCGTCAGGGGCTCAGGCTTTTTGCCATTGAACGGATTCAATCTCTTGCTTTAACGAGTGAACGCTTCGATGTGCCTGATGAATATTGCGCGGACCAGTTGACTGGAACTGCTTTCGGTTTAATTGAAGAAGGGGATGTCTACGATCTGGAAGTCGAATTTACTCCAGATATCGCGCATTTGATCGCCGAACGAATCTGGCACCCTGAGCAGAAAATTGAGACCCTTACAGGAGGGCAGGTTCGCTTGCGCTTTCAGGCCAGTGGTGATAAGGAGATTTTAGCCTGGCTGTATTCTTTTATTCCTAATGTCAAAGTTCTTGGCCCGGAACTCCTTAAAGAGAAATTCATTGCCGGTTTAAACCAGGCCATCGATAATCAATGAAATGTGTGTGACATTAACTGTCACACGGATGAGTAATAGTGACAATATCCAATTACAAACAAAAGGAGATTGTCATGATCTGGTTTCCGACATTCGAACAGAATATTGCCCAAAATTGTTACTTTGATATCCGTGATGTAAAAATTCAGTATGGACCTAAGGCATTTAGCGGTATGGTATCAGGAATTCTGGGAATTGATGAAAACGAGTTCTGGGCGGAAATCAGGATCGCTTCTGAATGGGATATTCAGATATTGCCAGTCTGGGATGACAGTGGGAAGGTTGAAAATATCCCCGATTCTGTAAATCAGGATCTGCTTAAACAAGCACTAGCGACTGAGGTAAAAAAGGTCCTGCCCGATTATTATCCCGTTCGCTATGCGGCAGCACCACATTACTCTGAACAATCCTCTTTCCTGCCATTGGAAATAAGAGAACAGCACGCAGCCTGATCCGCTTAGCGTAAGACCGATAGCGGCAGGGGTTGCCCAAAAGAAGTTTTTATCTATGAGAAAAATTATTCTGGCTTCCACCAGCCCATATCGGAAGCGATTGCTGGAGCAGTTACAGTTACCATTTGAAACTGCGGCACCTGATTATGTTGAGGAAATCGACCCTTCCGTCGCGCCCGCTCTGTTAGTCAGGCATCTGGCTATTGGTAAGGCACAAAGCCTTGTCGATCAATTTCCCGATGCCTTGATTATTGGATCTGATCAGGTCTTTGTTGATCAGCGTGATAGACCCGTGGGAAAACCGGGTGATCTGCCGCGGGCGGCCCAGCAGTTAAGGCAGATGTCCGGGCGAACCCATACCTTTTATACCGGGTTAGCCGTTGTTGACAGCCGCACTGGGGATATTCAAGCTGATCACGATAGTTTTTCAGTTCAATTGCGCACCTTAACTGAGGCGCAAATTCATTCCTACCTGACGCGTGAGCAACCGTTTGATTGTGCCGGATCGTTTAAAATCGAAGGGCTTGGAATTGCTCTCATGGAGCGTATGGAAGGTAGCGATTATAATACCTTGATTGGTATTCCTCTCATTAAGCTTGTTACCTTGCTTGAGTACTTTGAAGTGCCTGTTTTAGGGTAACTTATCTAGATTATTGGTAACAAAAAATTTCTATTTTTTTCTTGATTTTTTTTCTAGTTTTTATTAAATTAAATCCAGCTAAGAAATTGGCTGAACGAAAAAGGCAAAGCCAAAGAAATTTGGTGACGCAAAGCCACGGGTCCTCAATCTTAGGACAGCCGGGTTGCCGAACAAGAGCTAAGTTCTTGAGAGATAGTTTTCAAAAGCACTTATTTCGGCAACGGAATAAGTGCTTTTTTCGTTTGTGTTCGTGGTTTTGGCAGTAGGAAATTAAATACTACTGCCGCAAATTAAAAATTAGATCTCCGAAAAGGCAAAACCAGAGAAATCTGGTGACGCAAAGCCACGGGTCCTCAATCTTAGGACAGCCGGGTTGCCGAAGAGAATGCGCTGCATTTTTTTCTCAACCCCCGTTTATAAAAAATGCGCTCATTCCCGGCTGAGGAGTGAGCGCATTTTTGGTTTCGGCCAAAAGAAAGGAATGCGGGGGAAATGAAAAGTCAATTTGTTAAAGCAAGTATTCTGTTGGTTCTGTTAACTGTCTTGTCTGCTGTTCCGGCATTTGCAAAAAAAGTGACCTTGTCATGGGATGCAAGTCCGAGCGAAGTAACCGGTTACAAGGTTTACTACGACACACAGTCTGATACTGCCTTTGAGGGTATCGACGCCATCGAGGGTGATTCTCCCATCGATGTTGGTAATGTCCTGACCTATACCGTCACCGGGCTCTATGACGACGAAGATTACTACTTTGCCGTCACTGCGTATGACGCCTCTGGTAATGAAAGTACCTATTCAAACATCGTCGCCAGTAGCTCAACTTCTGCAACTCCGACAGAAAATAACGCACCAGTGCTCAGCAGCATTGGTGCTAAAGTTGTTTCAGAAGGCGCTACTTTAACCTTTACCGCAGCGGCTACGGATGCTGACAATGATAACCTGGTTTACAGCGCAACCAATCTTCCGGGTGATGCTTCTTTCAGTAACGGTTCTTTCAGTTGGTCTCCCGATTATACTTCTGCCGGGACATACTCAGTTACCATCACTGTTAGTGACGGAACTGATTCTGCCAGTGAGACCGTTTCAATTACTGTTAATGATGTCAATCGCGCCCCTGTATTGGCAAGCATTGGCAGCCAGAGTGTCAGTGAGGGTTCAGCTCTTAGTTTCTCAGTGAGTGCCAGTGATAGCGATAATGATACTCTTACTTACAGCGCGAGCAACCTGCCAAATGGTGCTAGTTTTGTAAGTGCTAACCGTTACTTCTCGTGGACGCCAGGTAGCGATGCTGCTGGCAGTTACCAGGTTACTGTTACCGTCAGTGATGGTTCTGCTAGTGATTCTGAAACCGTTACTATCACTGTTGCGAATGTCAATGTTGCACCAGTATTAGCTGCGGTTGGTAGTCAGAATGTCAGCGAAGGCTCAACGCTAAGCTTTAATCTCAATGCCAGCGACTCTGACAATGATAACCTGACCTACAGCGCTAATAACCTTCCTGCCGGAGCAGCTTTGAGCAGTGCTGGTAATTTCAGCTGGAATCCTGATTATACTAGCTCAGGTACTTATTCGGTAACTTTTAGTGTTAGCGATGGTAGTGCTACCGATTCTGAAGTTGTTACCATCGTCGTTGCAAATGTTAACCGGATTCCAGTTCTGTCTAGTATCGGTACCCAATCTGTGGCAGAAGGTTCCTCCTTGAGTTTCACGATTAGTGCTAGTGATGCAGATGGGGATAATCTGATTTACTCAGCCTCCGGCCTGCCTGATGGTGCAGTATTTAACTCAACATCTCACACTTTCAGCTGGACTCCTGAATATGCTGATACTGAAAATACCCGGATCTACCCAGTGGCCTTCACCGTTAGTGATGGTAGTGCGACTGACTCTGAGACCGTCACAATTAATGTTACCAATGTGAATCGTGCTCCGGTGATGGACACTATCAGTGCCCAGAGTATTCTTGCAAACAATGCTTTCAGCCTTAGCATTAGCGCCAGCGATCCTGATAGTAACGCTCTGACTTACAGTGTTTCAGCTCTGCCTTCAGGCGCTACGTTCAATGCTGAATCAGCTGTTTTTAGTTGGACTCCTTCTGCTGATCAAGCAGGAACTTACCAAGTTGTCTTTTCTGTGAGTGATGGTAACCTGAGTGCTTCTCAAACAGTGAATATGACTGTTACCTTCAATAACTCTGCTCCGATCATTTCCGGAACGCCAGACAGTACAATCATGGCGACTTATCACTATGCTTTTACCCCGACTGCTTCTGATGTTGATAGCGATCAACTGACTTTCTCCATCAGTAACAAGCCTTCCTGGGCAAGTTTTGATACAACTAGCGGTCGCCTTTACGGTAGTCCTTCCGAATTTCAGACCGGTACTTATGGAAATATTGTTATCAGTGTCAGCGATGGTAGCCTGGCCACCTCCCTGGCAGCATTCAGTGTTAATGTTACGGCATATATTCCGGTTGATACTGATCTGGATGGTATTCCGGACAGTCAAGATGCATTCCCTAATGACAGTGCTGAATGGCAGGATACTGATGGTGATAATATCGGTAATGTGGCTGATGCGGATGATGATAACGATGGTATCCTTGACCAATATGACAGTGCACCGCTTGATAGTAGTGTGAGTGACTGGACAGTATATGCCGTAGCCGAAGAGGGTGGTTACATTACTCCTGATGGCGACAGCTATCACGCATATGGCAGCAGCCAAAGTTATGAGTTGATGCCTCAGGCCGGTTATTACATCAGTAACCTGCTGGTTAATGGTGTCTCTGTCGGTGCTGTGACAGCATTCGATCTGACCGGCATCTCACAGAATTATGAACTCGTTGCTGAGTTTGAAGAAATTCCAGTAGGTCTGAGCCTCGATAATATCCACATAGGGCTTCCTGGTGTTGACCGTGTTGACGGCGGTGACGACAGTAATAACTATGTTGACGGTGTACCGAAGCTGGCCCTTGATTATCAGTTTAGCGTAGTTTTCCGCGCTACTGACATTACTGCAGATAGCCGCATTGTTTCCCTGGTTCTAGATGGTTATAAATATCCGATGACCCTGACTAGCGGTACCTTGGCCAACGGCGCTGAGTACACAGTAGAGACCCGCCTGGGTCCTGCATATGCTCACAACTTCTATTTCCTTGCTGAGGATCTGTCTGGTAATGAAGTGTCCCGTTACCCTGAACAGAGCGATTTAGCCGGTCCCCAGGTTGAGCTTCTTGATGGGCGCAACGTCGTCGCTATCTCAGCAGATGTAGATGCTTATAGTCTCGATTCCCTCGCTGCTTTCGCAGACAAACAGGTCCAGGTTTACTTGCCTGAGCGTGATCAGTACAAGCTTGCTGACTCTGTTGCTCCGATAGCTACAGGCATGGGTTATGTCATTAAACGTGCTACCAATACCTCTATCCCGGATCTGAGCAGTTACGGTGAGGTTGCTGATGAGGTTGTCGAAATTCCGGTGCAAACTGGCTGGAACCTGATTGGTAACCCATATGGTGGGCGTGTCAGCCTGGCTGATATTGATGTTCAGGTTGGTAATAGTGTTGCGGTCCCATGGTTGAACGCAGTAGATGCTAATATTGTAGTAGACGGTATCTACTCTTACCTTGGCGAAGATTGGGGTGGAACCAACGAATTTTCAGCTGCTTCAGGAACGACCCCTGCACAACTGATTCCATGGATTGGCTACTGGGTATATATTAATCCTTCAGATTCACCTGTAACTCTGCTCATCCCCAAGCCATTACAGTAGTCAAAGGAGAGATTTAAATGAAAACGAATGATCTGATTATTAATATTATGAAAGCAATCCTCCTGGCTCTTCTGATCGCTTCGATGACTGCTTGTAGTGGAGGTGGCGGGGGAGGTGGTAGCTCAGACTCCACCGAGTCCGGTACCACGACTGAGGAATCAACCGGTACCGTGATCGCTTCCGGATCGAGCATCAGTGGTTTTGTCGCTGATGGGTACCTCACAGATGCTCGCGTGTTTCTGGATCGCAACTTAAACCGTGTTTATGATAACGGTGAGCCAGTGGTAATGAGTGGCAGTGACGGGTCCTATACCTTGTCGATAAATGCAGGTGAGGAAGACAGCTACCCGGTTATTGTCGATGTTATCGCAGGTCAAACCGTTGACCAGGATAATGGACTGTTTGTTGAAGATGATTACGTTCTTGAAGCTCCTCCCGGGCATTGGGGATTTATCTCACCAATAACAACCTTGGTTAACCAGGAGTTGGATAAAAACCCCTCTTATACTTTGCAGCAGGCGGTGTTGTCGATTAAGTCTCAAATGGGGATCGCTGATGATATCTCACCCTTTGATAATTATCTTGACGATGTCAGCGCCAGTGTTTCCAGGTCGCAGGAGAGGGCGCGTACCCATCGTGTTGCACAGGCTGTCGCCAGGTTGATGGGTTTGCTCCGAAGCGACATTATTGCCAATATTGGTCGAAGTTTATCTCCATCAGAAAAGGAACTGCTCGCATTCATGATCAGCGATCAGATTGGGCAGTATGCCGGACTGGTAAAATCTGCAATCGAATATGAGCGGAACTATGCAACCACAACGAATGTAAATGATCTGGTTTCAGATCTTTACAGCCGCATAGCGGTGGCAACACTGAATGAAAACCTGCTGGAACTATATTCCCAGCGCATTGAACAGGAAAATGATGTTTGGGATATGACTCCACCTAAAGTGGTCTCTTATAGTCCTGAAGAGAATGCATCCAGCTCCATTGAAACGACAATTACCGTTCGTTTTGATGAAGATCTTGATTCCTCACAGTCGGCAGATGAGATGTTTGCCTTAGTTGGACCGAGTGGCGAAGTTTCGGGTTCCCTCGCCTACGACTCTACTCTCAAGCAGTTGAGCTTCACACCAAGCCAGTTGTTACTTCCGTTCAGTGAGTATGAAGTAGTACTTAAGGCGACTTTAACCGATGTTGCAGGAAATGCTCTGGGGGAAGAGATTAGCTGGGTTTTTACGACAATCTTTGATCAGACACCACCTGAGTTACCTGAGTTTTAAGGCTAAAGAAAAAGCGGCCCAGATATTAAAGTGGGCCGCTTTTTTTATTGGTTTTACCTGCCTTGCTCTGCTATTCGTGGGGTTCATAACTATCATCTTTAAACAGGCGCTTTTTGATACGTCGGGTTGTAAACCAGATCCCCAGGATCACAAATGGAATTGCGGCCGCTAGAAGCGAGTTTTTATTAACACCGATCTCTTTTAAAGGAAGACCGCTGAAAATATAACTCAGCAGACCAACGGCATAATAGCTGATTGCCGCAATCGATAATCCCTCAACTGTTTCCTGTAATCTGAATTGTAATTTACTGCGGCGATTCATGGCGGTGAGTTGAGAACGATTCTGTTCCTGAAGAATCAAGTTAACCCTGGTTCTCATTAGATCACTCGCACGCTCAATACGACGCGACAGATCTTCCATCCAGTCCTTTACGGAATCACAGGTTCGCATGGCCGGGGTCAATCTCCGGTTAATAAACTCACCCATGGACGCAAAGCCTTCGAGCTGTTCTTCTTTCAGGCCATCGAGGCGATCATTAACCAGCTGGTAATAGGCTCGTGTCGCTGAAAAGCGATGGTTGGTTTCGGTTCGGTAGCTCTCCAGTTGTGCTTCAATGCTGGAGAGTGTTTCCAGCAATCCCCGCTCGCTTTGGTTGGCATCAAGATCGGTAACAACCGATAAGATGTCAGCAAGCTGGCGGTCCATATCCAAAAGTTGGGGAGCAATTTTCTTGGCGATAGGCAGCGCCATCAAAGTTAACAGGCGATAAGTTTCCAAATCGGTCAGGCGACGATTCAGTTGGCCTAATTGCGACTCGTTGAGATTGTCGTGGCGGACGATAAAGCGACCATAATTGTCGCCATGCAGTTTAAAAGCCGTATACATCTGGGCTTTCCCGCCAAACACATTGCTGGCAATGACTTGCTGCCCCTCAAAGTAGCGGCTTAAACTGGTACTGTCGTAACTGAGTTCGCCATTGTCTACGACTACGTGGAAGGCGGTCAGTATCTGGCCTGGAAGGTTTCTGGTCCAGTCGGCTGGTAAAAGGTTTATGGCCGTGTCCTCAAAAGGATCATCCTGAGAAATGACCGGTCGCATTATAGTGAAGGAGTAAAATTCTGCATGTGATTCCCAGTGTACCGAGAAATCGCCAAAATCTTCATGATAATTAACGCTCTGCTGTTTGGGAATATTGACATCATAACGCCGACATAATTCGCACAGTAGTTCGTACGATTGAAGCAGTTCGTCTCGGTTTTTACAGCAGCCAGCAATATGGGTGACCTGCTGCGGGCTGGTTAAGGCGTAAAAGGGACGAATATGCAGTTCATTGTAAAGTTCATCTCTCAATGGATGAAGAGTGTATTCAATCGGCTTGTTTCTTGCCATCTTTGCTTCCTTCAGGTTTAGCCAAATATTACGGCAGTGTGTTTCATCCCGATTGATCTGGAACTCTTGAACTGCCTTTTTGTATATGAATTGATTGTTACTGGTAAATATTATCAGTGCTTGAAGGCGTTATGAAAAGGTTTTGTTCTCCTGTTCTTGAACACGGATAAAGGTCGTGCGCTTAGTGAGTTCTTTCAAGGCTGAGGCTCCGACATAAGTACAGGTTGAGCGAATTCCACCAAGGATATCCTTTACTGTCTCTGCGACCTGGCCACGGTAAGGGACCTCAACTGTTTTGCCCTCGGAGGCACGATATTCCGCTACACCTCCGGCATGCTTTCCCATAGCCGTTGCCGAACTCATGCCGTAGAACAATTTAAATTGCTGGCCGTTACGTTCAATAAGCTGTCCGCCACTTTCGTCATGCCCGGCAAGCATGCCGCCGAGCATAACAAAGTCAGCACCACCACCAAACGCTTTGGATACATCTCCAGGTACAACGCAACCGCCATCAGATATGATCCGGCCACCTAAGCCATGGGCGGCATCAGCACATTCAATGACCGCAGATAATTGTGGGTAACCAACGCCGGTCTTGACACGTGTTGTGCAGACGGAGCCAGGACCGATGCCGACCTTGACGATATCAGCTCCCGCAAGAATGAGTTCTTCAACCATTTCTCCGGTAACGACATTCCCTGCAACAATGGTCTGGGCCGGGAAGGTATCGCGACAGCGTTGAACAAACTCGACAAAAGATTCAGCATAGCCGTTGGCAACATCAATGCAGATAAATTCAATTTGGGGATGTGCGTTAATGATTTGTACTAGCAGTTCAAAATCCTGTTCAGCAGTGCCGGTACTGGCCATGATATGTTTGAATATGGAAGGATCTCGATCGCTGAGGAACAACTTCCACTGGTCGAGGGAATAATGTTTGTGGATAGCAGTCAAAAGACCGAACTGGGCTAAAACCTCAGCGAGTTCAAAGGTCCCAACCGTGTCCATATTGGCGGCAATAATTGGCACACCAGTCCAGGTTTTCTGGCTATGAAGAAAGCTGAAAGACCGGTTCAGGTTAACTTGAGCCCGGCTTTTTAAGGTCGAACGTTTCGGGCGAATCAAAACATCTTTAAATCCTAATTTAAGGTCGGCCTCTATCCTCATGGTTTTCTCCATATTGAGTTTGATGCATTATTGTCACCGGAAGGTTTACCAGGTGAAGATGCTGTCATAGCTTTCATGATAATTATGAGGGTAATATTAACTGAAATTGTAAAAATTTACAGCATAGACATTTCTTGACCATGGCAACAGCACAATGCTAGTCTGCACAGATGCTACATGTATATGTCATTGGAACTTATGTTCTGTCTAATGTATTAGCGTCTATCTGGTTAAATTCACAATAAAAAATCACATAAGGAATGACCGTTCTATGGAACATGCTGATTTTGTTCATCTTCATCTGCATACCCAGTACAGCCTCCTTGACGGGGCGATTAAAATCAAAAATCTGATTAACCGAGCTAAAGAATTTAAGATGCCGGCGGTTGCTATGACTGATCATGGCAATATGTTCGGTGCTGTTGAATTTTATGACAAGGCTTTGGCCTCCGGAATCAAGCCGATTGTCGGTTGTGAGGTTTATGTTGCGCCTGGCTCCCGCTTTACCAAAGGGAATGCACGAGGTTCGTCAGAAGCTTCTTACCACCTGGTTCTCTTGTGTATGAATCTGACCGGGTATCAGAATATCTGTCGTTTGATATCTGCAGCCTATCGAGAGGGATTCTACTACAAGCCCCGTATCGACTGGGAACTTTTGGCTCAGCATAATGAAGGGCTGATTGCACTTACCGCTTGCCTTGGTGGTGAACTGCCAACCCTGATTAATCTGAATCAGCATGAAGAGGCCTTGATCCGTACCCGGGAAATGGCTCAGATTTTCGATAATGATCGCCTTTATATTGAACTGCAGGAAAACTTTTTACCTGAGCAGGCAAAGGCGAATAAAGGTTTGATTGAGATCGCTTCGAATCTTGATCTGCCGCTGGTTGCAACCAACGATTGTCATTATCTGCTTAAAGAGGACGCTTTCGCTCATGAAGTTTTGCTGTGTATTCAGACCGGTAAAACCATGGATGATCCCAATCGGATGCGGTTTCCCAACGAAGAGTTTTACTTTAAATCTGCTGAAGAGATGAAGGCTCTTTTTCCACAGCAGCCAGACGCTATCGCGAACACCATCCAGGTTGCTGAACGCTGTAATCTTGAGCTTGATTTTAATACTTACCATTTTCCGCAATATGAAAAGCCGGCAGACAAAACTCTTGATGATGTCCTTGAGGAGCAAAGTCGTGAAGGGTTAGAGGACCGGTTGAATGAAATCCGTAAACTCAGAACCCTGACCGAGGAAGAGGTCAAGGTTTACCATGAGCGTCTTGAAACTGAACTGAACTGTATTAAGCAAATGGGTTTTCCGGGGTACTTTCTCATCGTTGCTGATTTTATCAACTGGGGAAAGGATCACGATATTCCTGTTGGTCCAGGTCGGGGCTCCGCGGCAGGTAGCCTGGTCGCTTTTGCGATCCGGATTACCGATATTGACCCCATTCCTTATAATCTGCTGTTTGAACGTTTCCTGAATCCCGAACGTATCTCCATGCCCGATATCGACGTTGACTTCTGTATCTACGGGCGTGAGAAAGTTATTGATTATGTTCGTGAAAAATACGGCGCCCCCAACGTTGCCCAGATAATCACTTTCGGAACCATGCTTGCAAAGGGGGTGCTGCGGGATGTCGGGCGGGCTCTGAATATCCCTTATGGCGACGTTGATAAAATTGCCAAGCTGGTTCCCAATGTGCTTGGCATTACGCTTAAGGAGGCCGTTGAGCAGGAGCCTAAGCTTAAAGAACTGATTGATAAGGATGCCAAAGTCAAGGAGTTGATGAAAATTGCCCTGGCTCTGGAAGGGCTGACCCGTCATGCTTCTACTCATGCGGCTGGGGTTGTGGTTACTCCTAATCCGCTGCAGGAATATGTCCCTCTTTATGTCGATCCTAAATCGGGTGGCCAGGTCACTCAATACCCGATGAAATATGTCGAGCAGATCGGCTTGGTTAAATTCGACTTCCTGGGGTTAAAGACTCTCACTGTTATCGAAAATGCTGTGCGGCTGATTCGCGAAGGGCAGAACCCTGACTTCGATCTCAAGCTGGTAACGGATGATGATAAAGCAACCTACGAGCTTCTTTCTCATGGTGAAACCACCGGGGTCTTTCAGCTTGAATCGAGTGGTATGAAAGAGTACCTGGTTAAGTTGAAGCCGAGCTGTTTTGAAGATTTGATCGCGATGGTCGCTCTTTATCGCCCTGGTCCTCTCGGCTCGGGGATGGTCGATTCTTTTATTAAGCGAAAGCACGGTGTCGAGGAGTTCAAATATGATTTTCCTCAACTGGAACCAATCCTGAAAGATACTTACGGCGTTATCGTTTATCAGGAACAGGTTATGCTGATTGCTCAGACACTGGGCAATTACAGTCTTGGTGGTGCTGACCTGTTACGCCGGGCCATGGGTAAAAAGAAGCCTGAAGAAATGGCCAAACAGAAGAAAATTTTCCTGGCAGGGGCGGCTGAGAATAAGCTTGATCATAAAAAGGCTGAAGCGGTTTTTGATTTGATGGAGAAGTTCGCGGCTTATGGCTTTAATAAGTCTCACTCTGCGGCCTATGCTCTTGTCGCCTATCATACCGCCTATCTTAAAGCCCATTACCCCGTTGAGTTTATGGCGGCTCTGCTTACTGAAGATATGGAAAATACCGATAAGGTTATAAAAAATATCAGTGAAGTGCGGGCTATGGGGATCGAAGTTCAGCCCCCGGATATTAATGCTTCCGATCGCTCATTTACGGTATCTGACGGGGCTATCAGGTTTGGTCTTGGGGCGGTCAAAGGTGTTGGCGCCTCAGCTCTTGAGTCGATTATTCATGTTCGTAAAGACCTGCAGTATGAATCACTGCAGGATTTTTGTGAACGGGTTGACTTGCGTAAAGTGAATAAGAAAGTCGGCGAGGCGCTGATCAAATGTGGAGCCTTCGATTCTTTGGGTGGAAAACGATCTCAGTATTTTGAGTCGCTGGAAGGTTCTATGGAAATTGGCCAGCGGCTGCAGAAGGAACAGCAGTCCGGTCAGGACTCCTTATTCGGGACCAGTGAAATTATCTCTGCTGGAGGTAATGGCTATGGGGTTTTGCCCGACATCCCTGAATGGGATGAAAAAATTCTTCTGAGTAATGAAAAAGAGGCCTTGGGATTTTACGTTTCGGGTCATCCTCTGGCACGTCATAGTGAGGCGATTAAGCGTTACGCAACCTGCGAAACCTCTGGTCTTGTTGATCGCTCAGATAAAGAAAAGGTGCGGGTGTGTGGGATTGTCTCCGGGATTAAGGAACTCATGACCAAAAAGGGGGACCGGATGGCATTTGTTACCCTCGAGGATCTGAGTGGTTCTGTTGAAATCGTCGTGTTCCCCGAAGTGTATGCAGCAGGTATGGATTACCTGAAGGGAGAAGAGCCGTTACTGGTCAGCGGAGAGCTTGATGTCGGTGAAGAGGCGTGTAAAATTCTGGCAACAGAGGTCGCTTTACTGAGTGAGGTCAAGCAAAACCTGGCCCAGAAGGTCCATATCCGGTTGTCAACACCCGGCCTCGAAGAAATGCAGATGCGTCAGTTAAAATCGATCGTGCAGCGTTATCGTGGTGATTGCGAAGTTCAGTTGCATATTGTTATTCCTAATCGCAGTGAGACGATTATTAAGCTGCCAGAGCAACTGAAGATGGCTGCTTCGGATGAGGCCGTTGCAGATGCCCAGGCTTTGTTCGGTTATAATGTCATGAACTTTGAGTAATATGTGGATGAAGTTGAGTGTTGTTCTTGACCTAATGTTTGCAAACATTTAATTTAATCAATTCTCTATAACGATAAAAATAAATGCTATTCAGCTGATGCCCGTAAGGGAGGAGAGTATAATGAATCAATTTCTCGATTTTGAAAAACCTATCGCTGACCTCGAGGCCAAAATCGGAGAGTTGCGTGATTATTCAACGGAAAGCGTTGATTTAACAAGCGAAATTAATAAGCTCGAAAAGAAAGCAGAAAAGCTTAAAAAGGAAATTTACTCAAAATTGACCCGTTGGCAGAGGACTCAATTGGCGCGCCATGCCAATCGGCCATACTCTCTCGACTATATAGACCGTATTTTTACTGATTGGTTCGAAGTTCATGGAGATCGCAATTATCGCGATGATCCCGCGCTTGTCTGTGGTTTTGCACGTATCGATGGAAAACCTTGTTGTGTCATTGGCCATCAGAAGGGGCGTAATACCAAAGAAAAGGTGATGCGTAATTTTGCGATGCCCAATCCGGAAGGTTACCGGAAGGCTCTCAGGGTTATGCAGATGGCAGACCAATTCAATCTTCCGATTTTTACTTTTGTTGACACCCCGGGAGCTTTTCCTGGAATCGGTGCCGAAGAGCGTGGTCAGGCTGAGGCAATTGCGCGTAATTTGCGTGAGATGGCGATGCTGAAAGTTCCGGTTATTGTGACTATTACTGGTGAAGGTGGCTCTGGCGGTGCCCTGGCTATTGCTGTTGGTAATCGGGTTCTGATGATGGAGAATTCAGTATATTCTGTTATCTCACCTGAAGGCTGTGCTGCTATTCTGTGGTCAGATGGAAGCAAGGGGCCGCAGGCTGCAGAAGCCCTGAAGTTGACGGCTCAGGATGTTGATAGCTTAAAAACGGTTATTGATGAAGTGATCCCTGAACCCCTTGGTGGGGCTCATCTGGATCATGATCAGGCTTCAGTCGTTTTGAAGCAGGTCCTTCTTAAGCATCTTGCTGAGCTTGAAGAGTATTCTCCTGAAGGGTTGATTGAGCAACGTTATCAGCGTTTCAGGGCGATGAGTGAGGTTGAGGAACCAAAGAAGTAATTTTTCATGATAAAGCATAAAGACCTTAAGCATATTGTAGGCACAATTGTTCTTGTCTTGCTGGTGCTCTGTGCTGGTTGTGCGCGCCATACCACGCGAGTAATAGATACTCCCGAAGTTCGTGAGCTTCCCGGTTGGCTAAAGCCTTATGAGGTTGACGGTGTACGATATCAACCTCTGAAGGCACATCATGGTTTTCAGGAGCAGGGGGTTGCCAGCTGGTACGGGAAAAAATTTCACGGGCGTAAAACCAGTAATGGTGAAATTTACAACATGTATGGCTTGAGTGCTGCGCACAAGACCTTGCCCCTTGGGGTTTATGTTGAAGTTACCAATCGGCAAACCGGGAAAGCGATTGTCGTTCGGGTTAATGATCGTGGCCCTTTTGTGGCGGGGCGAATTATCGATCTATCATTTGGGGCTGCTCAGCAATTGGGTATCGTTGAAGCCGGGACAGCTCCGGTCATCGTGAAAGCCCTTGGGTATAAGCAGGTCGTTGATGGTCAAAGCCAATTTGTTTCACCCGTGAGTTATGATGCCGGTTCCTTTGCTATCCAGATAGGTGCGTTTTCCAATCGTGCGAATGCCGAATCTCTTGCTGCCAGTATGAGGTCTGCTCACGGTAAAGCTGTTGTTGTTGCAACGCAAATTAATGATCGAACCTTTTTTCGGGTTCGTGTGGGGCAATATAATTCATTGTCTCAGGCAGAAGAAGCTGCAGATATGTTTGAACGGAATGGTTATTCTGGCAGTTTTGTGGTTGCATATAATTAAACTTTGTTTGATTCTTTAAACCATGGTTAATTGTGTTGGCCTTTTGTTTTCTAAGGTATTGAAAACTATAAAGAAAAACTTTTTTAAATATCACTATTTTATGCTTTAATTAGCTTGCTTTTCTAATGTCCTCGTGATAATTTTCGAGTGCATCGGATCCAGTTTGTGTCGACGTTTTTACTGCTAATGCCATTAAGGACCGCACAGATCATTCAGGCTGCGCGGTTTTTTATTGGCTTACGGTTTCTGGATCTGCACTACGTAAACTCCCGTGTAGGGAACAAGTAAGGAGAATGAAAAGATGGCAGAAGGTACAGTTAAGTGGTTCAACGATTCTAAGGGGTTTGGTTTTATTGAGCAAGATAACGGGCCAGATGTGTTTGTTCATTTTTCAGCAATTACCGGAGATGGTTTCAAGTCTCTTGCTGAAGGAATGCGCGTAAACTTTGATGTTGTAGACGGTCAGAAAGGCCCTCAGGCCAGTAACGTTACCAAGCTCTGATTTTATATTGGTACTTAAGAGACTAAGGCTTCGCAGTTTTTATTTGCGAAGCCTTTTTTTGTTTTTAGGGGCTGGTAAGGAATGGTTAATGCTGTTGCAATAGATGGTCTGTTAACGCTACTATGCCATTGATTCAAATATTTACTTCTCAGAAAGGGATTAATGTTATGCCGTTTGTTGAGGTTAATATCACTAAGGGGGCGACTGATGAGCAGAAGGCTCAGATAGTTGAAGGTGTAACAGAATTACTGGTAAAGGTTCTGCATAAAAATCCGGCGTCCACGCATGTTATGATCAAGGAGCATGAGGCAGATAGTTGGGGGATCTCAGGGCGTACCGTTCAAAAACTTCGGGCCGAAGGTAAAACCCAGAATATTTCCAAAGAGTAAACATGGGAAATCCTGGTGAGTTTCTGCAGGCTTGTGCAGAGGGTAAGGTGTGGGTCTATTGTTCTTACTGCAATCAGGCAAAAAAGCTGAACGCTGTTGAGACGATCGATTGTATTGGTAATGAGAGTTACTGGGGGGAAGATCCCTGGTGGCACGATACGCGTATATTTAGATGCTGTGACTGTCAGACCGAACAAAAGTCTAAGTTAGAACTGCAGTTGTAGTTCTTTTAGTACTCTGTTTGTCTGTTATCTATAGTGAGGGTTCTGTTCATGAAAATATTGGTTACCGGGGCGGCTGGTTTTATAGGCTTCCATCTTGCTGTCAGGTTGCTTGAGCGGGGTGATACTGTTGTTGGCCTCGATAACGTTAATGATTATTATGATGTCAATCTGAAAAAAGCTCGCCTTGAGCAACTCAAGAAATATCCTCAGTTTTCATTTGTCCAGATGAATCTTGAGGATCGTCAGGGGATGGTTGAACTTTTCCGTAAGGAAAAATTTGATCGTGTTGTCAATCTTGCTGCTCAGGCTGGTGTGCGCTATTCTCTGATCAACCCTCACGCTTATATAGACAGTAATATTCAAGGTTTTATGAATGTCTTGGAGGGCTGCCGGCATAATGACGTTGAGCACCTTGTTTATGCTTCCTCCTCATCGGTTTATGGCGCCAACACTTCAATGCCATTTTCTGTCCATGACAATGTTGATCACCCGGTTTCCCTGTATGCCGCGAGTAAAAAGGCCAACGAATTGATGGCCCACACTTACAGCCATCTCTATCGGTTGCCAACGACCGGATTGCGCTTTTTCACAGTCTATGGTCCCTGGGGGCGGCCGGACATGGCGTTGTTTTTGTTTGCCAAGGCTATTCTCGAAGGTCGTCCCATCGATGTCTTTAACTATGGGAAAATGAGGCGTGACTTCACATATATTGATGACATTGTGGAAGGGGTAATGCGCACCCTTGATCATACTGCGCCAGTGAATCCCGAATGGAGTGGCGATGCTCCCGATCCTGGGACCAGTGCTGCTCCCTATCGAATTTTTAATATTGGCAATAATAATCCAGTTGAATTAATGCACTTGATCGAAGTGCTAGAAAAGGAGCTGGGCAAAGTCGCGCAGAAAAATATGTTGCCGATTCAGCCGGGAGATGTTCCTGCAACCTATGCTGATGTTGATGCTTTAACCGAAGCTGTAGGGTTTAAGCCAGCAACCAGTATCGAGGATGGTGTGGCCCGTTTTGTTGCCTGGTACCGGTCTTTTTATAGTGTATAGAGGGCAGCACTTGGTTTTTCGTTGTCTGTCCTGAATATTCTCGTTAGAATGTCGAACTTTATTTATTTTCTCTTAATGTATCAAAGGACCGACGATGATAAAAAGTATGACGGGATATGGCCGGGGTGAAGCAAAGCATGAGGGCCTGCAGTTTTCCGTAGAGATTAAGGCGGTAAATCACCGTTACGGTGATGTCAATATTAAGGCCCCCAGATTGTTGTCTTCTCTTGAGCCAGAGCTGAAGAAGCGTGTCCAGAGTCAACTGAAACGTGGTAAGATTGATGTATTTATAAGCCAGGACAATAGTTCCCGTTTGGCAGCTGTTCCTGTCGTTGCTGAAGATCTTGCCCGGGCTTATATGGCAGCTTTTGGAAGGCTTCAGGAGGTTAGTGGGCT
The DNA here is from genome assembly GCA_963664385.1 of Geopsychrobacteraceae bacterium. Taxonomy (GTDB): domain Bacteria; phylum Desulfobacterota; class Desulfuromonadia; order Desulfuromonadales; family Geopsychrobacteraceae; genus Seleniibacterium. Next base: position 4,613,557 of record OY761157.1, on the reverse strand, counting down.
GTCTGGCAGCGTTTCCGTTGAGTTTCTGGCTTCCCAAAAAGATGTACTGCAGATTCAGGATGCTGAGTTGTCTGTCGACGATATGCGTGCTTGTCTGTTTGATGCTCTCGATAACGCGCTTGCTGCCATCATTGCCATGCGTCGCTGTGAAGGGGATGCAACCGCTGCGGATATGCATCTACGTCTTGAGTCCTTAACTGCTATTTTATCCAGTATTGAAACGGTTGCTCCGGTAGTTCCCCTTGAGTGGCAGCAAAAACTTCAAGAGCGTTTGGCTAAACTCCAGGATAATGGTGGAGATCCCCAGCGTATCGCTCAGGAAATTGCAATTTTTGCTGATCGCTGTGACATCAGCGAAGAGATTACCCGTTTTAAGAGTCATTTGCAGCAATTCACCGATTTGTTAAATGAGGAAGAGCCTGTCGGCAGGCAGATGGATTTCCTGGTTCAGGAGCTTAATCGGGAAGCAAACACCATGGGTTCTAAGTCTAATGATGCGACCTTGACGCGTCATGTCGTCGCACTGAAATCGGAACTTGAAAAAATTCGTGAACAGGTGCAAAACATTGAATGATAATGATATCCTGAATCGAGAAGGAGTGCTCTTTGTCGTGTCTGCGCCTTCTGGTGCAGGAAAGACCTCTTTATGTAGAGAGTTGATCAAGACTGTCAGTGAGCTGAGGCAGTCGATTTCCTTTGCGACCAGAGAGCGGCGAGATGGTGAAGAGGATGGGGTAGATTACCATTTTGTCAGCGCTGAAAAATTTCGGGATATGGTTAGCCGGAATGAATTTGCTGAGTGGGCCGAGGTTCATGGTAATCTTTATGGCACCGCGTTAGCTACGATTGATAATGCTGCTACCAGTGGTATTGATCTATTGCTTGATATCGATTGTCAGGGGGCTCAGCAGTTACGTCAGAATTATAAGCGCGGTGTCTTTATTTTTATCCTGCCTCCGGATTATATTGAATTAGAGAAGCGTTTACGCGAACGTGGTACGGATAGCGAAGAAGTTATTCAGCGGCGGTTAAAAAATGCCCGGGTTGAAATAGCCCAGGCTCACACTTATGATTATCTTGTTGTGAATGATGATTTTGCTGGTGCAAAGCAGACGCTGATGGCTATTATTAGTGCAGAGCGGCAAAAGGCAAGTCGCTGTTCACATTTACTTAAAGAATTTAACTCCTAGGAGAATGCTGGTATGGCACGTGTAACTGTAGAAGATTGTCTTGAAGTTATTCCTAACCGTTTCCTTTTGGCAATGGTTGCGGCCAAAAGGTCTAAGCAGCTTTATAAAGGGGCTGAGCCTCTGATTGAAAATAAATCTTCTAATAAGAAGGTCGTTTTAGCTTTGCGTGAAATCGCTGCTGAGCAGATTGAATTCGACATTCCTGTCCGCAGACGTTAATTGGTGGCGGGCATTCCAGTGCTTGCAGTGGAGTGCCCGTAATCTTTTAAGTTTTCCCCTCGCTACACCGGAGTCGCTCCGGCGCGGTTATGATAACTATCGAATCTATATGTGAACAACTAAAAGAATATTCTCCCTCCGTTGATGAAGCTCTTCTCGTTCGTGCCGGGGAGTTTTGCCAGCGCGCTCATCAATCTCAAAAGACTCCTGATGGCAGGGATTATCACCTGCACCCCTTTGAAGTCGCCTCAATCCTTGCTCGCCTTAAGGTAGATCAGACAACCATTATAGTCGGTTTGCTTCATGACAGTCTCAATACCGGTAATGTCTCCAGGGAGGCCATTTCTGAGAGCTTTGGTGCTGAAGTGCTGGACCTCATCGAGATCGGTAATAAGATAAGCAGTATTCCTTATCGCCAAAGTAGTCAACAGCAAGTCGAGAACTTCCGCAAGATGTTTATTGCCATGGCAAGAGATATGCGTGTTGTTCTGGTATATCTTGCTGACCGGCTTAGTGACATGCGTACGATCTTTCATCTTGGCGAAGCAGAGCGTGTTGCATACTCTCGCGAGACCCTCGAGATCTATGCCCCATTAGCGAATCGTTTGGGGATTAGTTGGTTAAAGGGGGAGTTGGAGGATCTTTCCCTGCACGTGTTGGAGCCTGAGAAGTATGCTGAATTGGAAGAGCGTATTACTGCTCATAAGGAAGAACGTTGTGAGTATGTTGCCAATGTTAAAAAGGAGATTGAGCAGCTTCTTGTTGAAAGTTATATAGAGGCCGAAGTTTCTGGTCGGCCAAAGCATTTCTATTCAGTTTTTCGGAAAATGGAACGGACCGGAGTTGATCTTGATCAGATTTTCGATCTTATCGCTTTTCGTGTTCTGGTTTCTTCTGTCAGGGAATGCTACGAAGTTTTAGGGCTTGTGCATTCTGCCTGGAAGCCAATTCCGGGCCGTTTTAAAGATTATATTGCAATGCCCAAATCGAATATGTACCAGTCTTTACATACCACGGTGATTGGTCCTTTCGCAGAGCGTATGGAGGTGCAGATCCGGACCTTTGATATGCATCGGATCGCTGAGGAGGGTGTTGCTGCTCACTGGAAATATAAGGAAAACGGTGTTGTTTCCGTTTCTGGCCGGGATGATCAGCGGTTTAACTGGTTGCGGCAAGTGGTTGAATGGCAGCGTGACGTCAGTTCCAGTTGGGATGGCGGCGGTCCGGAATCTGTAAATTTATTCCCCGAGGAAGTTTACGTATTTACACCAGATGGTGATGTTAAAGAGCTTCCTGCAGGATCTTCGCCTATAGATTTTGCTTTTGCAGTCCATACTGATGTCGGCCGCCAATGCATAGGGGCTCGTATCAACGGTAAGCTGTGTCCACTGAAAACCGAACTTAAAAACGGTGATATTATAGAGGTGCTGACGTCGGCGAATCAGACTCCTAGTAAGGATTGGCTGGGCATCGCAAAAACCTCTAAGGCGCGAAATAAGATTCGTCAGTGGATTAAGGCTGAGCAGCGGGAGAAAAGTATTCAGATTGGTAAGGAATTGCTTGAGAAGGAGTTGCGCAAGCATCTTTACAGTATGAAGCGTGCGATGGCCCTGTCTTCTTTTGGTGGTGCCGTGCAGGCTTTAGGTTTTAAGGGGGCTGATGATCTGTTTGCTGCTGTCGGCTATGGTAAGCTGTCGGCCGGGCAGGTTGTCTCTCATGTTCTTCCTAAGGAAGAGTTGAAGTCTACAGCAAAGCCGGGGCCCTTTGGCAAGGTTCTGGAAAAATTCAGTCGCCGCAAATCTCAAAGCGCTATTCTGATCGGTGGCGTTGATAATGTGATGGTGCGCTTCGCCAACTGCTGCAATCCACTGCCTGGTGAGTCTGTCGCCGGTTTTATTACCAGGGGGCGTGGCTTAACGGTTCACACTAAGGATTGTCCTCAGGTCTTAGCCAGTGATCCTGACCGGCGTATTGATGTTGAATGGGATATGCAGAAAAAGACTACGCGTCCGGTTAAAATCCAGGTTGTTTGTAATGACCAGAAGGGGATGTTGGTAGGAATTTCTACGGCAATCAGCAATGCTGATGCCAATATAGTCAACGCTACCGTTCACACGCGAGGTGATCGCAAGGGGATGAATCTCTTTGAGGTTGATGTGGAAAATCTCGAACATTTGAACAGGGTAGTTCGTGAAATTAAAAAGGTTAAGGGAGTGATAAGGGTCGATCGCTTGCGGAACTAACTTGCCCCTTATTCATATCCTTTTTTATTGTCCAGTAAGCACACAAGAAAGAGGTTTGCGATGAGTTTTAAGGTTATTGCGACAGATGCTGCACCGGCAGCAATTGGTCCCTATTCTCAGGCCATAAGGGTGGGCGAGTTTTTGTACTGTAGTGGTCAGATTCCAATTGATCCTCAAACCGGGGAAATTGTTGGCGGCGGAATCGTGGAACAGGCAGAGCGGGTCATGGCCAATATTGAGGCCGTTCTGGCTGCCGCTGGAACCGATTTTAGTAAAGTGGTCAAGACGACAATATTTATGCAGGACTTAGGTGATTTTGCTAACGTTAATGAGGTCTATGGTCGCTTTTTTACTGGCCCGGCACCGGCCAGGTCAACGGTTCAGGTTGCTGGGTTGCCCAAAGGAGCTTTGGTTGAGATTGAAACGGTTGTATTTCTTGGCTAGTTAGGTCCAGTTATCTTGAGGGGCAAATAGGCACGACAAAAGGGGGATGCATCACCAGGATGCATCCCCCTTTTTAACCGATCTCGAATTGGTAAATCAGATAACTTTCTGAACTTTACCAGCGCGGATACAACGGGTACATGCTTTGATAGTTTTTACAGAGCCATTCTGAAGGGCACGGACCTTCTGCAGGTTAGGGCTCCAGACCGTACGGGTTTTGTTGTGAGCATGGCTGACGTTATTTCCGGTAACGGGCTTTTTCCCGCAGACTTCACATTGCTTTGACATCTCTTCAATCCTCCTGAAAGTTTCGAACGCGCATTGTTATCACATTTTTTCAAACGATGCAAATAATTTTAAGAAATTTATCCTGATATCTCATCACTGCTGATAATCGCTATTCCATGGCTACGGAGTAGTGCTGCTGTAACTCCGTTCCCATGGATAATGTCAGTTTTTAAATAAATATTGCCGTACCCGCATGATGGACTACGCTGTTGCAATATTGCAGTCCTGGCATTACAGAGCTTGGCAATTTTAAGTGTTTCTCTGGCGCCGGAAAGAAAGTGAATGGTCACATCCTCTCCTCGTTCATTATGCAGGCACCCTTCATTCATTAATACTTTATCGCCATCCCCTTTAATGAACCAACTCTTGGGTCTGGGGGTGGTCATACCGCCCAATTGTTCAGGGCAGACCGGGATAGCCAGAAGATCATTCTCTTCTATATAATTAATAATATTCTGATCTGCCTTGTGCTGACCATCGTAACGGCTGCAGATTCCGAGCAGGCAACTGCTGACGAGAACCGTATTCATAGTAGGCGATCTTAAGTCGTTAAAGGCGGTTGAATGCCTGGGACCGAAAGCTTGTTGTGGTCTTCGATGGCGACTTTACGGCCGGAGATAGTAATGCGTCCTTCGGCAATCCATTGAATCGCCTGGGGGTAAATTTTATGTTCCTGTTCGAGTATCCTGGCAGCGAGAACCTCTTCATTGTCATCATGGTGTACTGGTACGACAGCTTGGATAATGATTGGTCCGCTATCAACACCACTGTCTACAAAATGTACGGTACATCCACTAAAGCGGGCGCCATATTCTATCGCTTTGCGTTGAACGTGCAAGCCAGGAAACGCAGGTAGCAGTGATGGATGAATATTGATGATTTTCATTGGAAATGCTTGCAGAAAAACATCTGTAATAATGCGCATAAAGCCGGCAAGGACGACGAGTTCAGCGTCAGCAGCCAGGAGCGTGCTGACGATTTTCTGATCGAACTCTTCACGCGAACTGAATTGTCTGTGGTCTATGCAGGTCGTCGGTATGTCTGCTTTCTGGGCCCGTGCTAGTGCCCCGGCGCCAGGATTGTTGGATATGACCAGAACAATTTCAATATCCAGCTTTCCCAGAGTCGTTTGATCAATAATAGATTGCAGGTTTGTTCCGCCGCCTGATGCAAGCACTGCCACTTTCAGTTTCTGCATGATATTGGGGACTCACTGTTAAATTAGTTCAACAACGGCTTCGTCTGAGGGGACAATTTCGCCAATGAGGAAGGCTTCATCGTCCATCCCGGAAAGTCTGCCAATGATATCTTCACTGTCTTGCGGAGAAACAATAAGCACCATACCAATACCGTAATTAAAGGTACGATACATTTCGTTTTCCGGTATATTGCCCCCTTCGCGCAGCATTTCAAAAATTTGTGGTTTTTCCCAGCTATCTTTTTTGATGATGGCTTTGCAGTGTTTAGGGAGCACCCGCGGAATATTTTCAACCAGACCGCCGCCGGTAATGTGGGCAATACCTTTAAGTTCAAAATCGCGCATCAGGTTAAGAATGCTTTTGACATAAATGCGTGTCGGGGTAAGCAGAATTTCTCCAAGCGGTTTATCGAATCCTTCGGGGACAGCCTGTAAATCGAGGCCCATGCTCTCAAGAAAAACCTTACGAGCAAGAGAGAAACCGTTTGAGTGCAGACCGGTTGAGGCAATGCCGATGATGTGATCCCCTTTGGTGATAGTTGACCCGTCGATGATTTTATCGTTGTCAACAACGCCGACAGAAAAGCCGGCAAGATCATAATCTTCATTGTGGTACATGCCCGGCATCTCGGCAGTTTCTCCCCCAAGTAGAGCACAGTTTGCCTGCTTGCAGCCTTCGGCGATCCCTTTGACAATCTCAACTGCTTTTTCCGGGTACAGTTTAGCTGTGGCCAGATAATCGAGAAAGAAGAGAGGTTCTGCGCCTTGGACGATAATGTCATTGACGCACATGGCAACCAGATCGATACCAACGGTATCGTGCTTATCCATCTGGAATGCCAGTTTGAGTTTGGTGCCGACGCCATCAGTGGCTGAAACCAGCACAGGACGCTGATATTTCGAAGTGTTCAAAGAGAACAGGCCTCCGAAGCCGCCAATGTCTGCAAGGACTTCTGGTCTGGCAGTTTTCTTGACCATCGGCTTGATCAGGTCGACAAAATGGTTGCCAGCCTCAATATCGACACCAGCATCTTTGTATGTTATAGGGGTTTTATCGCTCACGTTCTGACTCCTTACCAGTGAAAATGGTCGGCATTAGACCATTGCCATCATTGTGTTGTCAATGCAAGAAGATGGCCTGCGGTCGAATTGTCCAGATTCTTTTACCGTTGAAGCCAATCAATGTATATAAAATAGATAATGCTTTTACTGTATCTTGAAATGGTAAATATGATATTTTTCTGCAAGAAATTTGTTTTATAAACATAAACTATCTTAACACGAAAAAAAAGATGTTGGTTGCCGTGTCTAGTGAAAAAATTCGTAATGTTTGCCTGTCGGATCTTGAAAATATTCTGACTATCGAAAAGTCTTGCTATCATCAGCCCTGGACATACGAAATGTTTGCTCAGGAGTTGAATAATCCTGTCTCTCATTTTATCTGTTACGTCGAAAATGGAAACATTTGTGGTTATTTGTGCTATTGGTATGTTGCTGGAGAGATAGAGATACTCAATATTGCAACTGCCCTTAATATGCAGCGGCAGGGTGTTGCTCGCTTGCTGCTGGATTTTGCCTTCAGTGTGGCCACCAGATCCGGTTTATCCAGTGCTTTTCTGGAGGTTCGATCCGGTAATACTGCTGCTGTTAAATTATATAAAAAGGTAGGTTTTTTACAAACGGGAATAAGGCAACGTTACTATCGTGACGGGGAAGATGCCATTCTGATGGCGAAAACTTTCACTGTGTAGAATTGCGCATACAGGTTGAATTTATAAATATTAAGGAGAAATGAATGAAAAATCACAAAACGGTGATTCTGTCTAATCAGGAGATATCACCAGGGTATTATCGAATGAGGATCCTTGCTCCAGATTATACCAAATTGGCCAAGCCGGGACAGTTCGTCATGTTTCGCTTGCAAAAATCTGAACAGCCTTTGTTAAGACGCCCTTTCGGTATCTTCAGAACCGGGTTTATGCCGGCTGATTGTGAAGCAATGCCGCCTAAGGAGTTTGTTGAATTGATATATAAAGTTGTAGGCAGTGGTACTGAAATTATGCAACGCCTTCACCAGGGGGATCAGGTTGAACTTCTGGGGCCTCTTGGTAAAGGGTTTGAGCCTGGTGACCCGAGTGAGGAAAAAATTCTCGTCGGTGGTGGTATCGGCCTGGTTCCTTTGTATATGTTGGCTGAAAAGCTTGTTGATACGTCCAAGGTAAGGTTGTTGATGGGGGGACGCACTCGTGACGATATCATCACCGTGACTGAGTTTGAACGCCTTGGCGTTGAGACTTATGTTTCTACCGAAGATGGCAGTCTTGGCGAGCGAGGGTTGGTAACCCAGGTTCTGGAGCAGAAACTTGCTGAGCCGCAAAAGAAAACGGTTTTTGCATGTGGTCCAATGCCAATGATAAGAGCGGTTGAAAAAATCTGTAAAAGTCATAACGTTCCTCTTCAGGTTTCTTTGGAGGCTTTGATGGCCTGTGGTGTTGGGGCTTGTCTTGGCTGTGTGGTGAAAGGTGCCGGGCATACTGAAGAAACACCCAGCTACCTGTGTACCTGTAAGACCGGTCCGGTGTTTAAATCGGGGCAGCTTGACTGGAGCGATGAGAGCGAGGGAGGTCATTAAATGATTAAGCGTAAAGAAAAAATTATCCGCCCCAGTCTTGAGGTTGATATCGCAGGTTTGAAATTGCGTAATCCGGTTATGCCAGCATCTGGTACTTTTGGGTACGGTGAAGAATATGCTCCTTATCTTGACCTTAATGGTCTTGGAGCTATCGTTACCAAGGGACTGTCTTTATATCCTAAAGCTGGTAACAAGACGCCGCGTATTTGTGAAACCGTCAGCGGCATGTTGAATGCTATCGGTCTGCAAAATGTTGGGATTGACGTTTTTATTAAACATAAAATGCCATTTTTGAATAGTGTGGATACACCGGTTATCGTTAATTTCTTTGGTAATACTCAAGAAGAGTATGCCGAGGTAGCCTCGCGTCTTGATGACCTTGATGGGGTTGCAGCTCTGGAGATGAACATTTCGTGTCCCAACGTTAAGCATGGGGGGATCGTTTTTGGTACTGAGGCTAAGGCCGCTCACGATGTTATTTCCCTGGTCAGGAAAAGGACCAGCAAACCTCTTATTGTTAAACTGACACCGAATGTGACCGACATAAGGGTTACTGCCAGGGCTGCCGAAGAGGCCGGAGCTGATGCTTTAAGCCTGATTAATACCTTGACCGGGATGAGTGTCAATATCAAGACACGTAAACCCGCCTTAGCCAACACCATTGGTGGTCTCTCCGGTCCTGCTGTCCGGCCGATTGCCGTAAGGCTGGTACATCAGGTGGTACAGACTGTAAAGGTCCCGGTTATTGGTGTCGGCGGAATTTCGTCTGCAGAAGATGCTTTAGAGTTTCTCATTGTCGGAGCGAAGGCGGTGCAGGTGGGTACGGCAAATTTTGTCGATCCTAATGCGATGGAAACGGTCATTCGTGGCCTGGAAGATTTCTGCCTTGAGGAGGGGATTGCTGATATAAACGATATTGTCGGAACTCTTCAGGCTTAAAGTCGGTCAGCGTTTTTTCTGTTATGATGGGTCTATGGATGTTATAGCTACTCATGTAAATGCTGATTTTGACTGCCTCGGATCAATGATTGCCGCGCGGAAACTTTATCCCGAGGCGATTCTTGTTTTTCCGGGTGGACAAGATCGTGGGCTGCGACATTTTCTGATTCAAAGCACCCTTTATGCCTATAATATACAACGTCTCCAAGAGATCAATCTGGAGGAGATTACCCGACTGATTCTTGTTGACGTGCGTAACTTGAAGCGAATTGGGGCTCTTGCGGATATTGTGCATAAGCCCGGACTTGAGATTCATGTTTATGACCATCATCCGCAAGACGCCAACTCAGTGCAGGGTAGTTTTGAAGATATCCAGAATGTTGGAGCAACGACGACCATTTTAACCAAAATTTTTCAGCGTAAGGGGATTGCCCCTGACCCTGAAGAGGCAACCATGATGATGCTCGGTATTTTCGAAGATACCGGGCATCTTTTGTTCAACAGTACCACTGCTGATGATTATCACGCTGCAGCCTTTCTCCTCGAACATGGGGCGAACCTTAATACGGTTGCTGATTTTCTTGTCCGGGAGATGACCCATGAACAGGTGAGTCTGCTTAATGAGCTGCTTACCTCCCGTCGCTCAAAACTTATTAACGGTATCGAAATTTCTATTGCTCATGCTTCCGTTGATTACTATGTTGGTGATATTTCAAGCCTGGTTCATAAGCTTAAAGATATAGAAAATCTTGACATTCTTATCGTGGTCGTTCGTATGGAAGACCGGATTTTTATGGTTGGCCGATCCCGTTTGCCAGAATTGCACGTTGGAGAAATGTTTCAAGAGTTAGGCGGGGGAGGGCACTCTTATGCGGCTTCTGCTACGGTCAGGGATATGCCTTTGGCTCAAGCCCTTGATGCGATCCAGCTTCTTTTAGAGAAGCATGTCAGGTCAGCTGTTTTTGCACGGGATCTGATGTCGAGTCCGGTTATGACCTTGGTGGAAGAAGACAGCGTCAAGACGGCAAGGCAGTTGATGACGCGGTTTAATTTTAATGCTGTTCCCATAGTCAATGCAGATCGCTCCGTAGTTGGAATTGTGACCAGGCAGATTGTCGAAAAAACCGTTTATCACCGCCTGGCAAAACTGCAGGTTGCCGAGGTTATGACCAGTGACTTTCGTACCGTCTCTCCCGATGCGTCACTCGGTGAGCTTAAGCAGGCTATTATTGAGTTTAATCAGAGGTGTTTGCCGGTCATCGATGCTGGAGAGCTTGTTGGCGTTGTTACGCGTACTGATTTGCTTAAACATCTGCTCGCCGGTCAGGATGTTGGAATTGAATCTCGTGGAGAGGTTTTGCAAAAACGAAGAGGAGAGCTGAAGCGTAAAAATCTTAAGAATATGATTGAAGCGCAGCTTCCAGCTCATGCTCAGGATCTCCTGTTTCAGTTAGGTGCAGTTGCTGATCGAGAAGGGTTTAAAATTTTCTTGGTGGGCGGTATCGTCCGTGATCTGCTGTTGCGAAAACCGAACCTGGATATTGACATAGTTGTCGAGGGGGACGGAATTGCCTTTGCCCAGCGTTTTGCGAAAAGCACTTCTTGCCGGGTTCGGCCACATGAAAAATTTGGCACTGCTGTCATTGTTTTTCCTGATGGGTTTAAGGTCGATGTCGCTTCCGCACGGCTTGAGTATTACGACGCTCCTGCCTCTTTACCGAAAATCGAATATGCTTCTATCCGTCATGATCTTGCTCGTCGTGACTTTACAATTAATACTCTGATGGTTGGTCTTAACCATGAATCTTATGGGCAGATGATTGACTTTTTTGGTGGGCAGCGTGATCTGAAGGACAAGGCAATCCGGGTTTTGCATAATTTGAGCTTCATAGAGGATCCGACTCGTTTGTTCCGGGCGGTGCGTTTTGAACAGCGTCTTGGTTTTAAAATCGGTGCCCAAACGGAACGGTTGATGAAAAGTGCGGTTCGAATGAATCTTGTCAAGCGTCTCGGTGGGGTCAGGATTCTTAATGAACTGGAGTTGATTCTCAGTGAAGCTCATATTTTGCCAGCCTTGGAACGTTTGCATCAGTTTGACCTGATTAAATTTGTCGACAGGAAAATTAAGTTCGATCAGGCGTGCCGTCAATTACTGATAGCTGCAGGACGGGCAAGCAACTGGTTTGATCTTTTGTATACCGGGGAATCATACCACCGCTGGCAACTGTATTTATTGTGCCTGTTTGATCGCCAGTCTGAAAGTAGTGTGAAGAAGACTGTCGAATGGTTAAATATTACGGGGGGGGATCAGACAATGTTTGTTGATCAGAGGAGCTACGCCCTCAGGCTTCTCAAGCAGTTCAGGCAAAACCGCAAAGGTCAGGGAGCGCCTGAAAATAGTCAGCTCTTTCAATGGCTTTCTGGTCTACGTCTGGAAATTCTATTGTTTATGATGGCTGCTGCACCCGATGACGATGTGCGCAAATGGTTGTCACGCTTTGTTAATCGGCTCAGGCATACCAGGATTGTCCTGGATGGGGGAGACCTGATTGCCCTTGGGCTGGCTCCTGGGCACAGGTTTCGTCAGATCTTTAAGGTTTTGCTTGATGCCCGTCTTGATGGGCTGGTCGAAACAAAAGCTGATGAGCTTGCTCTGGTCAGGCAGCGGTTCCTGTCTTCAGACATAGCTGGTTAGTTGACCGATTCATATAAGTCGATTAGACTGCATTTTGTCTTTTTGGATGAGCATTCTGCTGTCTGTCGGTGTTCTGCAATTAGCCCTTGGTTTGCATATAAGAATTTATGGAAAATATTGTTTCTAAAATCGCAATAATGCTGGTGCCGGCACTGCTGGCAATTATGTTTCATGAGGTTGCTCACGGGTACATTGCAGAGCGTTTTGGCGACCCTACGGCACGGCTTCTCGGGCGCTTGAATCTGAACCCCTTTAAGCATATTGACCCACTTGGGACTATGGCGATCTTTATTATCGGTTTTGGTTGGGCACGACCGGTGCCTGTTAATCCGCAGAATTTCAGGCGTCCCCACCGAGATATGGTCTGGGTTGCTCTGGCCGGACCGATAGCTAATATTTTACTGGCTCTGTTGTCGGCATTGCTATTACGTGGTTTTGGTTTTCTGGATGTTACCGATCTCGGGGCGTCAAATGGTTATCAAGCCTTTTCTTACCCCCTTGAAATGATGCTTGCTTTTAGTTTGTACGTTAATACATTACTTGCAATTTTTAATCTTATTCCCGTTCCTCCTCTGGATGGCGGGCGTATTCTGGTTGGTGTCCTGCCCCAACGTCAAGCCGCTTTTATTAGTCGTCTTGAGCCCTTTGGGTTTATTCTATTGTTGCTGCTGATCTATAAGACGGCGATCTGGCCAGTAGTTCTCTCTCCGCTTATTCACTTTTTTGTCGCTTTGTTATCCGGTCCCCAAATTGATTTAGTGCAGCATGCTATGAATTTTCTGTTTGGGAACTGATTTTTATGGCAATTGAGATTCTTCTCGATAACTTCTCTGGCCCATTAGATCTTTTGCTTCACCTTATAAAATCAAACGAAATGGATATTGCTGATATCCGGATCGTCGAAATAACGGAACAATATCTCGGTATTATTGATCGAATGAAGCAGTTGGATCTGGATGTTGCTGGCGAGTTTCTGCTTATGGCGGCTACTTTGATGCATATAAAATCCAAGATCCTGCTCCCTTCAAGTGATGATATTGATGAGGAAGAAGGTGAAGATCCACGCGCGGAATTGGTGCGCAGGTTGCTTGAATATCAGCGCTATAAGGAGGCTGCCAGTCTATTTGATCAGCTTCCGCAATTGCAGCGGGAATTCTTTCTTGGTGAAGGGACTTTGTCAGAGGTCTTTGAGGTCGAAACGGAAAGTGGGGATGATGTCGCCGTAGGCATTTATCAATTGGCTGAAGCCTTTCGAAAAGTTCTTCAAAACAGGCCGCGAGAAGTGTTTCATGAAGTCGTTCGGGAGCCACTTTCTGTGGCCCAATATATCCGGAAAGTTGCCCGTGCTTTGTCTGAAAAGAGGCGGATCGCTTTTCATGAATTTTTTGTTGATAACTCAACAAAAAATGAGATTATTGTCACCTTTTTAGCCATGCTGGAACTTGTTAAAATGCGCTTTATCGATATTGATCAGACCGCAGAGTTCAGTTCGATCTGGCTTATTCTCAAAGCCGAGACTTATCAGATTGATCAGTTGACAGCCGAAGAGGAGGCTCTCGGGTATGGTTAACTTAAAAGCTGTGGCTGAAGCTTATATCTTTGCTTCTGATGGACCCATGAGCCTTGATCGCTTGTGCCAGTTGCTTGAGTGTCCACGGGCAGAACTTAGATTGGTTGTTGCTGAGCTGCAGGAAGATTATGGTCAGGGGGAAAGGGGCTTTCGTCTATTCCAGGTGGCTGGCGGGTATCAGTTTCGCACCGATCCCAGCCTGGCCCCTGCGCTACGGAAGTTGTCCAAGGACAGAAGTGTTCGTTTTTCTCCCGCAGCTTTAGAGACATTAGCTATTATTGCCTACAGGCAGCCGGTCACACGTGCCGAAATTGAATATTTACGTGGTGTTGATTCCGGTGGGGTGGTTAAGTCGCTGTTAGAGAGAAATCTGTTGCGTATTTTAGGTAAAAAAGATGTCCCTGGTCGACCATTGCTTTATGGTACAAGTCGCCAGTTTTTGGAATTCTTCAGTTTAAAAGATTTAAATGATCTGCCGACTCTAAAAGAGTTTGCCAGTCTTGATAGTGAGCTGGTTGAGGCTGATCCATTGCCTCCACAAGTAGAAGGGTAAAATTATGGCAGAGCGGTTACAGAAACTTATAGCTCAGGCGGGTATGGCTTCCAGGCGCCAGGCAGAGACATGGATCGAACAGGGAAGGGTAGCTGTCAACGGACGTGTTGCTTCCCTGGGTGATAAGGCCGATCCTGGTCGCGATGTTGTAGAGGTTGATGGCAAGCAGATCCTGCGGGGTGAGAAGAAAATGACGATACTTCTTAATAAGCCGCGGGGCTATATCTCAACCTTGAGTGATCCTCAGGGGCGTCGCTTAGTGACAGATCTGGTTAAGGATATTCCTGAGCGTCTGTATCCGGTTGGTCGTCTCGATTTTAATACAGAGGGTTTGCTGCTGTTGACCAATGATGGGGAGTTGTCTTTACGTTTAACCCATCCGCGGCACCATGTCAGTAAGACCTACCTGGTCAAGGTGAGGGGCGTACTTTCTGCGCCAATGGCAGGTAACCTGAGCCGCGGGGTTGTTATTGATGGCTATAAAACGGCTCCTGCCAAAGTTGAGCATATCCGAACGTCAGGTACATCATGTTGGTTCGAACTGACGATCAAGGAAGGTAAAAATCGCCAGGTGCGAAAAATGTGCGAGAGTATCGGCTTGTCTGTTGTCAGGCTGAAGCGTATTCGCATCGATTTTTTAGATCTGGGCGATCTGCCTGTAGGTAAGTATCGCTTTCTGAGTGAACCTGAAGTTCAGCGGCTGAAGCAATAAGGGAATAAAGATTAATTATTAGACTTTCCTTAAAGGCAGTGGTATATTCAATAATTAGTAATAAATGAATTAATATATTGAAACTAAAAAAGATGACCTTATTAGTTTGTGTTCCGGTATGTTGTATCGGTTTTTGATACTTTTATTTTATGACAATAGGCCTTCTTTTTGTGTCTTTTCCGGAGTTTCGCCTTGGCAACGAATAAAGATAAGTTATTAGAATCAGCCCAGAAGAATCTGAAAAAAAAGCAGATTCCCAAGGCAATAAAGGATTATGCCAAAATTGTCGAAATCGATCCGGCCGATGTGCGGTCTCGCCAGAAATTAGCTGAACTCTATGTTCGGACTAATAAAAATTCAGAAGCGTATGAACATTTAGAGGCCGTCGCAAAATACTTTTCCAGTAATGGTTTTTATTTAAAAGCCATCGCCATATATAAGCAAATGCAACGCATTGACCCTGGCCAGGTTTCATTAATGAACCGGCTTGCCGAGCTTAATGAAAAGCAGGGGTTAGTGGGTGATGCCATGGCTGAATACCGTAAGCTTGTGGATTATTACGAGCGCAACGGTATGGTCGCGGATGAAATTAAAACTCTTGAAAAGATGACCGAACTTGACGTCAATAATCTCAATGTCAGGGTTAAGCTCGCTGAAGTTTATGCTGTCAATGAGCGCCCGGAAGATGGTCTTGATGAGCTGGAATCGGTCCTTAAAATTTTCACTGAACGCGGTGACTTTGATAAGATCCTTAAACTTTATAAGATGTTTCTGCCTCATTTCCCCGACAACAAGAAGCTTAAAATGGGGTTGGCAAAGGCTTTTTACACAAAAGGTGATTATAGCCGCGGGGTAATTATCATTGAGAACTTGCTTAAGGATAAGCCGGAAGATCCTGATCTTCTGCGTCTGGTGGCAAAGGGATACACCGCCCAGGAAGATTGGTCTAAGGCTCTTAGCTTCAATCAGCAGTTGTTGAGCCTTGATCCCAGCGATCTTGATGTTCGCGAAGCTATTGTCAAGGTAGAGTTTGGCGCTGGCGAATATGAGCGGGTTCTGCCGTTATTAGAGGATTGGAAAGAGAGCTTTTTTAAAGCCGACGGTCTCGATCGGCTGAAAAATTATTACGAAATCCTCAAGGAAAAACTCGATAAAAATCGCACCGTCCTCGATACTCTCGATTCGATTTACGAGTTGACCGGTGACAGTGATAAACTCCTCGATATTATCTCTGTCGTTGATCATGGCGCTGAGGATGATGGCGATGATCAAACCATTTCCGACTCGTTGCTCGGATCTGTTGATGATGATATTGCCGGAGATGAAATTGACCTTCTGGCTGACGAAGACAGTTTCAATGTCCCGGTTGTCGAAGAGGAAGAGATAGATCTTGAGCTTGAGTCCTTTGATACCGATCTTAGCCTTGATACTGATCTGGGGCTCGCTACCGAGGACACTGAGGCGGTCATAGAACTGCACGGTGATGATAATGTTGATTTTTCAACAGACAATGACTCCGGTGACGATGACTTTGTGTTCGCTTTTGAAGAGGAATCCGATTCGGAGGTTAGCCCTGAGCCTGTTCCTGGAAATTTACAGGCAGATCTTGAGGAAGCGGAATTCTATTTACAACAAGGTTTGCTTGAAGAAGCTCAAAAATTATGTCAGACCATTCTTGGTTATGCTCCTGAAAATCAGGACTGTCTGGCTAAAATGGAGGAAATCAAAAAGCAGCAGGAGGCAACTTCGTCAAGTGATGCTTCCGGTGGTAGTACGGTTCACAATCTGTTTGCCGACGATTTTGATGATTTCGATTTTAATGTCGAAGGTGAACAAGGCGAGAAAGCTTCTGGTGAAAATAAAGTTTTCAGAACAGATGTCGATGAACAGATTGCTGCTGATGATATGGAATCCCATTACAATCTCGGCATTGCGTACCGCGAGATGGGGCTTCTCGATGATGCGATCAGTGAGTTTTCCAAGGCAGAAAAAGATCCTAATCGGTTTGTCGATTGTCAAACTTTAAAGGGGTTGAGTTATTCTGATAAGGGAGATTTTGCCAACGCTGAAATTATGTTTCAACAGGCCCTTGATTCTACATATTTAGAGGATCTGCAGCATATGAACTTATGCTATGAGTTGGGTCTTTTATATGAGCGCTCAGGAAGAATTAATGATGCGTTGATCAGCTATCAGGATGTTCTTTCACAAGATAGCAATTATCGCGATATCAGCGACAAAGTTAATTCTTTAAAAGCTACCTTGGGTATTGCCGATGACCCCTCTGTGCCTGAGAAAGGCAAGGAGCGTATTTCCTATCTTTAAATGATTATTGATGACCTGCTTTTCCGGAGTTTTGCATGGGATATACTGACTACTTCAATTTTGACCGCGAACCTTTTTCCAATGCACCCAATGAAAGATTCTACTTTGCCAGTGATCAGCACAATCAAGCCTTGCTGCGGCTGAAATATTCTATCGATACCGATAAGGGTTTGGCTGTTCTCGTTGGTGGTGTAGGAACCGGAAAAACAACCCTTGCCCGGCGCATGCTGGATAATCTTCCCATTGAAAAATATGAATCATCACTATTGGTCATGATTCATTCTGCCGTAACTCCTGAGTGGATTCTCTCACGAATTTGTATGCAACTAGGGGTGAAAAAACCTGATCTCAGTCCGCTGAAGATGCTCAAACAACTGTATGAAAGGTTGATCGAGATCGAGAAAGAAGGGCGCAAGGCCGTCGTCCTGATTGATGAGGCGCAGATGTTGCAAACTCGGGAAATGATGGAAGAATTCAGGGGATTACTGAATCTTGAAATTCCTGAAAAAAAATTGCTTAATATCATTTTCTTCGGATTGCCAGAGTTGAATGATATTATGAAGCTTGATGAACCTTTAGCGCAGAGAGTCGCTTTTAAATACACCCTGAAGCCCTTGAGTGCCGAAGATTCAGAGCGTTATATCAATTATCGTCTTGATGTCAGTGGTGCCGGACAATCGCCTTTTAATGCTGATTGTCTGCCTTTAATCCATCGCTACTCTGGTGGTGTCCCACGGTTAATAAATACGATATGTGATAACGCTTTGTTTGAAGCGTACTTGCGGCGTGACGAGCTTATCATGCCAGGAATTATCAGCAATGTTGCAGAGGATCTTGGGTTGGTTGACCCCGAATTTGATCTTGAGACCCACCAGGAACATGAGCAAGAGCAGGGGCAGGAGTTGCCGGAAAATGATTTTTCCGATGTCTTGGGCGATGAACCATTTTCGTCATTTGGAGGGGATGATGACGATCTCGAAATCATTTTTGATGAGATTCAGGAAAAATAACTTCGTTCCAACTTATTAAAGTTTTTTTTAGGCGAGCGGAACATCAACCGCTCGCTTTCTTTTTTTTCTATCACAAGCAATAATAACTGCATGAACCCAAAAATACATATATTACCAGAAGCGTTGTGCAACCAGATTGCAGCTGGAGAGGTTGTTGAAAGACCTTCTTCCGTCGTTAAAGAGCTTCTTGAGAATTCCCTTGATGCCGGAGCGAGCGATATCCTTGTTGAGCTGGAAGCTGGGGGAAAAAGACTGATTAGAATTTCAGACAATGGCTGCGGAATGAACCGGCAGGATGCCTTCTTAGCTTTTGAGCGACATGCAACCAGTAAGATTCATACCGCTGAAGATCTTTTTGCCTTACACACTCTTGGTTTCCGTGGCGAGGCTTTGGCTTCAATAGCTTCAGTGTCACGGTTACGTATGAAAACCTGTGATTCTGACGATGGCCTTGGCCAGCAGATCTACGCGGAGGCTGGTAAGATTAAATCGGCGGAAGAGGTCGGTATGCCGCTTGGCACTGTGATTGAGGTTCGCAACCTGTTCTTCAACTTGCCTGCTCGTAAGAAATTTCTGCGCAAAGAAGAGACGGAGCTTGGTCATGCTGCAGATGTTGTAACTAAGCAGGCCTTGGCTCATCCTGGCATCAGCTTTCGACTGAAACATAATAACCGAATGCTTTTGGATCTGCGCCGGGAAAATGGATTGCAGGAGCGGGTGGCTGCGCTTTTGGGGCGTTCTTTACTTAGGGACCTGATCTCGGTAGCGGCTGAAGATGGTGACTTGAAATTGACTGGATTGATCTCCCAGCCCCAGCTCAATCGTTCGGCAACGTCTCATATCTATACTTTTATCAATGGACGTTATATCCGTGATCGGGTTGTTCAGCATGCCGTCATGGAAGGTTATCGTCATTTGCTTATGAAGGGACGTTATCCGGTCGCCGTGCTGTTCCTGGAGATTGACCCCGGTAAGGTTGATGTTAATGTTCATCCGACTAAACATGAAGTGCGCTTTCGGGAACAGTCTTTGGTCCATGATTTTATTGCCGTTTCATTGCAACAGGCCCTTAAACCTGCGGGATGGGTCAAGGAGAGCAGTCCCGATCCTTCGGTTTCAGGCGATTCCGATTATTCCCGTTTTTCAATGCCGTCGGCAGTACCGCAGGTTGCTCCCCTGGAGCGTGTACAGGAGCGCAGCTTTGATTATAAGATACCTTCTGATGTCGGCCCTGCAGATATAGCTGCTGTTACTGCTGGCCCGGCTTTAGATCCTCATGATGGGCGAGACTTTAGTGGTCCTGATAATGTCATCCAGGCGGTTCTGCCTGGGGCAGATGATAGCGGTTTTTTTGCCAGTTTGAAAATCATCGGGCAATATCATCAGAGCTACATACTGTGCCAAGACGGAGAATATCTGGTGTTAATCGATCAGCATGCTGCTCATGAGCGGGTCGGTTTTGAAAAATTAAGGCATGCTTACTCGCAGGGAAAATTCCCAGTCAGGCGCTTCTTTTTCCCGAAATCCTTGAACTTGATTTTAATAGCAGTAATGCGTTAAGTCAGCAACTGGACGAATTGGCTACGCTCGGTTTTGAGGTTGAGCCTTTTGGTGGGAATTCATTTGCCTTAAAGGCTATCCCGCAGCTTCTTGGTCACCAGTCTGCCGTTAAGCTGGTCACTGACGTGGCGGTTGAAATTGAGCGTGTGGGGAAAACCGGGCAACTGCGTGATTCTATCGATGATGTTCTTATCATGATGGCTTGCCATAGTGTCATACGTGCCAATCAGGCCCTTTCAACGGTGGAAATTCAGGCTCTCTTTGCAGATCTTGATAAAATTGACTTTAAGGCTAATTGTCCTCATGGGCGACCGGTTTTACAGCGTTTGAGCTTGCTTGAAATCGAACGAATGTTCAGGCGCCATTAGCATTATGACCAACTCTCAGAAGAAACCTAAAGTCATTGTAATTTGCGGCCCGACCGGTTCAGGGAAAACATCTCTGGCTATGTCCCTGGTTCGCCATTTTCCGATTGAGGTCATATCTGCTGATTCCAGGCAGGTTTATCGGCTTATGAATATTGGAACTGCCAAGGCGACAGCTGAAGAACAGGCTGTGGTTCGTCATCACATGATAGATCTGATCGATCCGGATCAGGAATTTTCTGTCGCCGAATTTGTTGATCTGGCACGTCCTCTTATTACCGATATTGCTTCACGTGGGAAAATCCCCTGTGTCGTTGGTGGTACCGGTCTGTATATCCGCGCTCTTATCGGTGGGCTGGCTGATCTGCCTAATGGTGATAATACCTTGCGAGAGCAACTGCATCAAAAAGAGCTAAGTGGTGGGGAAGGTACTTTGTTTCGCGAGTTGCAAAGGATTGATCCGGTGGCGGCTGAATCTATTCATCCTAATAATCTGGTTAGAATTGTCAGGGCTCTCGAGGTTTTTGAATTAACCGGAAAAAGGATGTCTGAACTTAAAGATGCGCATCAATTTGCGCAAAAAAACTACGATGTTATAAAATTTGCGTATGATTATCCTCGCGACCAACTGTTTAATAGAATTAATGCCAGAACATTGCAAATGTTCGACGAGGGGCTGGTTGCTGAAGTTGAAATGCTGGTAAAAAAATACTCTTTTTCGTTAAAATCGCTACAAACTCTTGGCTACAGAGAAGTTTTACGTTATTTAAAGAACGAAATTTCTGCTGAGCAGATGGTTTCTGATGTTCAGAAATTCACCAGGCACTATGCCAAACGGCAGTTAACGTGGTTTCGTACCGAACCTGAGATAATTTGGGTTGATTCCACAAACGAGTCTGGTAAAGTGATACAATCCATTGATAATTATATACTTCGTTAAAGGAGCGGACATGCCTAAATCACCATTTAATATTCAGGACCAGTATCTGAATCAAGCTCGCAAGGAGCGGGTTAAAGTTTCTATTGTAATGATGTCAGGCGAAACCTTCATTGGTTATATTAAGTCCTTCGACAGTTTTTGTATTCTCGCAGAGAGTGAAGGGGATATTCTGATTTATAAGCATGCCGTAAGTACGATTACCTCCCAGGACGGAACCTTCCGCCTGCATGGTGGACGTGATTAAAATAACCCTGCAACTGGTTTGATTAAACAGGGGGCGGTACTTTAAGAGTACTGCCCCCTGTTTGTTTTTCGACCTCCTGATAGCATTTCGACTGTGCACAATGGTATAATAAGGCTAGATAAAGTTAGAAATTATCAAGAATGATAGCAGCTTCTGTGTGCTGCCTGGAAAGTGGACAATGATTAAAATAGAAACGGTAGATCCCCAAAGCTATGCCGCTGAGATGGGTTTGGTTCCTGGGGATAAGATTTTGTCGGTCAATGGTCAGCCTATTGCTGATATTCTGGACTATCACTTGCAAATAAATTGTCAACGTCTGTGTCTGGAAGTCTTACATGGTGACGAAATTTGGGAACTTACCGTTGAAAAAGATGAAGAAGAGGATTTTGGAGTCGAAGTTGAGCATCCTGAACCTCGGCAATGCGGTAACCAGTGTCAATTCTGCTTTGTACATCAACTTCCGAAAGGAATGCGGAAAACCCTTTATATCAAAGATGAGGACTATCGATTCTCCTACCTCTACGGTTCTTATATTACCTTAACAAATTTAACCGAAGATGACGTACAGCGGATTATCGAGCTTCAATTATCTCCTTTGTATGTTTCGGTACATGCTTCAGAGCCAACCTTGCGTAATCAACTTCTTGGTGTTGATACTCCTGACGTCATGCCCTTGATCAAGCGTTTGACCTCGGCTGGTATTTCTCTTCACTGCCAGGTTGTTTTATGCCCCGGGTTAAATGATCGTCAGGTTTTGGAGCAAACGATTAAAGATCTTGCTGCCTTATACCCAGGGGTGATGTCTCTTGCGGTTGTGCCGGTTGGCTTGACCCGCTATCGCACAAAACTTCCTGTTCTGGAACGTGTCACTGATGATATTGCCGGTGCTTGTCTGGATGTTGTTGAAAAATTCCAGGGTGCTTTTCTGGCTCGGCTTAATACCCGTTTCGTTTTTGCCGCAGATGAGTTCTATCTGAAGGCCAATAGAAATGTTCCGGAGGTGGAAAATTATGAAGATTTTCATCAATTGGAAAATGGTGTTGGCATGATCGCACAGTTTCGGCAGCAAGGTGACGAAGTCCTGCTTGAGGCGGAACCTTTAGGTGATTATCGGGTGTCTCTACTCTGCGGTGAATCGTTTGCAACTGAACTTGAGACTTTCGCCTCGCGTATGACCTTGCGGACTGGCGTGAAGTTGCAAGTTGTGAAAGTGGCCAATAATTTTTTTGGACCTCAAGTTACTGTGTCGGGTTTGGTTACCGGGCAGGATATCGTTGACCAGTTGGGAGCCCTTGACTTAGGAGATGCCCTGTTTATTCCCGATGTCATGCTCAGAAATAGTGAAGATGTTTTTCTTGATGATATGACTGTTGGTGATATTGAGTTGGCGCTGGGAGTCTCTGCATATATTGTAGATAGCTCTCCCTGGGGTATTCTTGAAGGGTTAGAGCTATTTACCGATGGGCCTGAAATTATCCACTGCCGAGAATGACGGATCGGAAAATGCATAATATTATACTTCCAGTTAATGGCATGAAATGTTCTAAATGTGTGGCTCGGGTTACTCAAATTATAGAAGGGTTTTCCGCGGTTGAAGGTGTTGCAGTATCTTTGTCTGATGCTGTCGCAGATATTTCATTCTCCTCGGCTGAACAACCTATTCCCCAGATAATTAAGGATTTAGAAGAGGCCGGCTTTAACTGTGACGCACAAGAAAAATCTTTGGCTGATGGCAGTGTGCCGGCAACCGAAGATTCGGTACAAGTCCCTCTCGGGAATATCACTGAAATCTTGCGTTTCCCTGTTTCAGGGATGCACTGTGCTTCCTGTGTGGCGACCGTTGAGAAGCGCGTACGCCAGGTCTCAGGAGTTGAAAGCGTCGCGGTAAATCTCGCGACAAATTCAGCACAAGTTGTATTCGCTCCTGCCATGGTCACCGCTGATCAAATCTATGAAGCCGTTGATAATGCAGGGTTTAAGGCCGTGCGTGATAGTGATTCACTTGTCGCTGAAGGACCGCAGGAAAAACACCTGGTTTTGTTGGCAGCCGGTTGTGCGGTACCAATAATGGGGCTGATGTATTTTCCGGTTTTCGGGTCAGCAACCATGACTATTATTGGCTTACTTGCCTCTGTCGCCCAGTTTACGGCTGGGCTCAGTTTCTATGGCAGTGCTTATAAATCCCTTCGTAGTGGCGGCGCGAATATGGATGTCCTGGTGGCTCTCGGGATTACCGCTGCCTATGGATATTCAGTGTTAGCTTACCTTGGAGCTCTTGGGCCAGGAGCAACGGTTTTTTTTGAAACCAGTGCCATGTTGATCTTGTTTATACGTTTCGGGAAGTGGCTTGAAGCAAGAGCCAAAGGGCGTGCGAGTGCGGCTCTTAAGAATCTGCTTCAACTGCAGCCGGCTACTGCTGTTCAGGTTGTCGATGGCGTGGAGCGCCAGGTTGATGTTGATACCTTGCAGCCTGGAGATCTTGTCGTTGTCCGCCCCGGAGAAAAAATCCCGGTTGATGGTAAAGTTATTTCTGGTGAGTCAGCAGTTGATGAATCAATGATTACCGGTGAATCGGTTCCGGTTCACAAAGAGGTCGGTGCTAAGGTTATCGGTGCTACCGTAAATCACGGTGGGCAATTAACGGTTCAGGCCACGAGCGTAGGAGAACAGGCTGTTCTAGCTCAGATCGTTCGCATGGTTGAGCATGCCCAGGGGGATAAGCCGCCAATCCAGCGTCTTGCCGATCGTATCTCGGGCGTTTTTGTTCCTGTCGTTATTGTCCTGTCCCTATTGACCTTCGCCGGGTGGCTCCTTGCCGGGAAAGATTTTCTCTTTGCCTTTCAGATGGCGGTCGCCGTTGTGGTTGTTGCTTGCCCGTGCGCCCTGGGCTTGGCAACTCCCACCGCGATTATGGTCGGCAGCTCCGTAGGCCTAGAATTAGGGATTCTGTTCAAAAGAGCAAGTGTGTTAGAGCAAATATCCAAGCTTGATGTGCTGTTGCTTGATAAAACCGGAACCGTGACGAATGGACATTTTAAATGTGAAGAGATTATTCCTGTTGCCGGAGTCTCTGCTGATGATTGGTTTGGGCTGGCAGCATCTCTCGAGTCTGCAAGTTCTCATCCTTTAGCCTTGGGGATTGTCGCTGAGGCGCAAAGACTTCACCTGCAGTTAGTCAGTCCTGACCAGGTTGTTGAAAGTGGGGGGCATGGATTATCTGGTAGCGTTAACGGTGTTCCTGTTCTCTGTGGTAATCTGACCTTGCTTGAAAAACACGCAATTTCGGTGAATACGGATAGTCTACCCGTTTTGCCGGAGGCCAGTTCAACCATATTCGTCGCCGTATCAGGACAGTTGCAGGGAATTGTCTGTCTTGCCGATGAAATTAAGCAAGATGCGGCCGGTTTTGTTGCTCATCTCCGTAAGCTCGGAATTCTGCCTGTGGTTGTCAGTGGCGATCGTAAGTCTTCAGTTGCTCGTGTCGCTAAGCTTCTGTCTATTGATCAGACAGAGGCTGAAGTTCTGCCAGAGCATAAGCAAAATGTTGTCAAGCGCTACCAGCGTGCTGGCTACCATGTCGGGATGGTTGGGGATGGTATCAATGATGCTCCTGCGCTTGCGCAGGCTGATATCGGGATCGCCATTGGGGGCGGGACTGATGTTGCAAAAGAAACCGGGGATCTCGTTATCGTTGGGGACAATCTGACTGATATTGCCAGGGCAATCCTGTTGGGTCGTAAGACGTTGACAAAGATCAAACAGAATCTGTTTTGGGCCTTCTTTTATAATTTGCTCGGGATCCCCCTTGCCGCAGGGTTGTTTTATCCCTGGTTTGGCCTTTATCTCAAACCTGAATTTGCCGGATTGGCCATGGCTTTTTCCAGTGTGTCCGTTGTCAGTAACAGCTTATTATTACGGCTGAGTAAGGTCAAACTACAGAATTTAAGCTGATTATTTTATTTACCTGTAGAGCGTCAGGCTAAATTGCCTGACTGTAATAGACGCCATCGTTGATGCCTGTTATGATGCCTCAACTTATGTTCTGCCTAGACAATACAAAAACTGATAATATCATTAGCTTTTTGTGTTTTAAGGAGCCTGAAATTTCATGAACCTTCAAGATGGGTCCTCTCCTGTAGAGGGGGAATGTCCATTGGTGAGCCAAAATGGTCATCAGGTCTTTGATCTCGTCGAATGGGCCCGTGGACGTGGGAAAATTCTCATCGTGACCCACGATAATCCTGATCCTGATTCTATTGCCTCTGCTGTAGCATTAAGGCATCTGTTTCTGGTTAAAACCGGGCAGGATGCTGTGCTGACCTATGGTGGCGTAATCGGCCGTAGTGAAAATCGCAGTATGGTTGATCTGCTGGAAATACCACTGGTGCCAATAGCAGATGTGAAGATCGATCAATTTTCCGTTGTTTGTATGGTCGATACGCAGCCGCAAACCGGAAATAATTCTTTCCCGTCAGGCTATCCTGTTCATCTGGTCATTGACCATCATCAGCCTAAGCGTGATCTCAATGATGTCTGTTGGGTGGATATCAGGGAACATTATGGTGCTTCCGCTACTATCCTTTATGAATATCTTAATCTGATGCAGGTTTCTATTAATACCAGGTTGGCGACCAGCCTGTTTTATGCCATTAAATCAGAAACTCAGGATCTTGGCCGTGAGTGGTCTAAGGCCGATAGGGAAGCCTACCTGAAGCTATTGCCGTTATCAAATAATCGCATTCTTTACGACATTATTCATCCTCGGGTGTCGCGTAACTACTTTGTCGCATTCAGGACCGCCCTTGATAATGCCAGGATCTATAATAACGTCCTGGTTTTTAATCTCCTTGAAGTTGACAGCCCTGATCTGGTGGCAGAATTAGCTGACTTTCTTTTACGGCAGGAAGGGATCGAATATGTTCTCGGCATGGGCTGGTTCAATGGTGATCAGATATTGTCCATGCGTACTGTGAATGCCGAGGCAAGACTCGGATCTGTCATTCAACAGGTCGTCGAAGGAATCGGTACTGCCGGAGGGCATGGGATGATCGCCGGGGGGCAAATTCGCCAGATGTCAGCAGCTTTGGCAGAGCAGGACAAGCTTCAAAAGCTTCTCACTGAAAAAACACTCAAGGCTCTTAATCTCCCGCAAAGCCAACCTCAACAACTGATTGCGCCAGATGCAGTACCTCTGACGGATTGACACATCGTTAACGGGTACGCTATAAACTACCGGCTTTCACAGGAGATAATATGCGCTTACTTGGCTTGATCATATGTTTGCTTTGCGGAGTTAATACCGCTCTAGCTGCCGTAGAATTGGGTGTTAAAGGTCACGATTCTGTTTTGCTTGAAGATGTTTATCAGCAGGAAGGGGTGCCTTTTGTCGCCATAGACGACGTCCTTCCAGCTGTCGGGCTAAGTGGGCACTGGAACTCTATTAAACATATCTATCGCATAAGAACCTCTCGGGGGTGGGCTGAGATTAGTCCAGCAAGCGGATATTTGAAGCTGGGGGATGTTTATTATCCAATTAAAGATAAACCCCGCTTTATCGATGGACGTCTCAGGGTTACCGATTCTTTCGTACAAAATCAATTAGCTCAGCTTGCCGGGCAGAATGTTTACTTTCGCAATTTAAATCCGCAGGAAAACAGCTCTCTTCAACGGGACGAGGGTGCTATCGATAAAATTTTTTCCTTCCTGTTACAGCGTAAACCAAAGAAAAATAACGGTCCTTTGATCAGGGCTGTTGCGATTGATCCTGGCCACGGTGGTTTGGATACCGGGGTTTTAGGAGAGGGCGGGGTTAAAGAAAAAGCGCTTACCCTTGATATTGCACAGAGGCTGGCAAAACAAATCAAAATGCAGTCCGGGATACCCGTATATTTGAGCCGTGACGGCGATTATGATCTGTCCATAGAAAAAAGGTTTGAAGCAGCCTCACGAGATGATGTTGATGTTTGGGTACTCGTTCATGCGGGTGGGGCCTTTTCGGAAAGTGCTGGCGGGGTCAATCTGTTTGTCAGGCCGCTAGCTCCGGTGGATGGGGCCACTGAGCCCACGCAAGCACAGTTAGACCATAGCTTATTGTTGGCCAATGAAGTTGGTTTAGCAATGGCTCAAAATCATATTCCTGTAAATGGAATATTTCGTTCATCCCGGCTGTCTTTAGGGCAAGGCGGATTGCCGACTGTGCTGATAGAAGTCGGACAATTAAGTAATGTACAGGATCTCGAACAACTACAGACGGGGGAATACCAGAGCCAGTTAGCGGAGGCCGTTTATACTGGTATCAGGCAATATGCGACCCGTATTAAGGAGCAGGAACATGGAACAACCAAAAACTAGCGAACGCAATGATGGCCGTAACCTTGACCAGTTGCGCCCCATCAGTTTTCAGCGTGGCTTTACTAAATATGCAGAGGGGTCCGTACTGGTCTGCTGTGGTGATACCAAGGTCTTGTGTAATGCCTCGGTAGAAGAACGGGTTCCGCCATTTATGCGCGGTGAAGGGCGGGGTTGGGTCACTGCCGAGTATAGCATGTTGCCACGCGCTACTCATTCCCGGTCGATGCGGGAAGCTGCTAAGGGGAAACTGACTGGTCGTACCCAGGAAATTCAACGTTTGATTGGCCGGTCATTGCGTGCCATCACCGATCTTGAAGCTTTAGGGGAAATCACCGTACAGGTTGATTGTGATGTTTTGCAGGCGGATGGCGGGACTCGAACAGCGTCTATTACCGGCGCTTATGTCGCCCTCTATGATGCTTTGGCAGGTTTGGTTGAAAAGGGAACTTTAAAGAGCATTCCTTTAAAGGACAGTGTCTCTGCTATCAGTGTTGGTATTGTTAATGGTGTGCCCTTACTCGATTTGAATTATGGGGAAGATTCCAACGCAGATGTTGATATGAACTTTATCATTACTGGTGAAGGGAAGTTCGTAGAAGTGCAGGGGACGGCAGAAGAGGTTCCGTTTTCTCTTGAAGAGCTCGATGCCTTACGTGACCTGGCTCTAAAGGGGTGTGACGAATTGCGGTTATTGCAACAGCAGGCGTTAGATTTATGAAACTTCTGGTCGCAACAGGAAATGCCGGCAAGCTTAAGGAAATTCAGGCTCTGCTTGAGGGGTGCAATATCGAAATTGTCGGGCTTAATGACCTGGATAATCCCCCGGAGGTTGTCGAAGATGGTTTAACCTTCTCTGAAAATGCGTGTAAAAAGGCTAGGGAAATGGCCGCATTCAGCGGGCTTTTGACCTTAGCTGACGATAGTGGCCTTGCCGTAGAGGCCCTCAATGGGGCTCCTGGTGTCTACTCTGCTCGCTACGCCGGTGTTCAGGGGGATGATGAGGCTAATAATCAGAAGCTTCTTCAAGCATTGGAGTCGGTTCCCGAGCCTGAGCGGAAAGCTGCGTTTATTTGCGTTATGGCTCTGGCTGATCCTGATGGTTCCTGTCAAACTTTTGATGGTAAAATCTCAGGATTACTTCTCAGGGAAAAACGCGGAGCAGGTGGCTTCGGCTATGATCCGTTATTTCTTGTCCCTGAGTATGGAAAAACTACAGCTGAATTGCCGCTGGAGATCAAAAACCGGATAAGTCATCGCGGAAGTGCCCTGCGTCAGGTTCTCCCGGTTTTAAAAGAACTGTCAGGACAGTAAATTGTCCTTTTCTTGTTTTTATAGTTTTTACCCTGAAATTTAAACACTAAGGAGAGGTGCCCATGGAAAGAACATTCGCAATTATTAAACCTGATGCCTTTGCCGCAGGTCATGCTGGCAAAATTTTAGCTCGTATTTACGCTGAAGGGTTTAAGGTCGTAGGGCTTAAAAAACTTTATATGAGCAAAATTGAGGCAGAAGGGTTTTACGCCGTACATAAGGAGCGCCCCTTTTTTGGTGAGTTGACTGATTTTATGAGTAGCGGGCCATGCGTGGTGATGGCACTGGAGGCTGAAGGGGCGATTCGCAAGTGGCGTGACCTTATGGGAGCTACCAATCCTGCAGAAGCTGCTGAAGGTTCTTTGCGCCGTGAATTCGGGACTTCAATAGGAAATAATGCTACTCATGGCTCGGATGCTCCTGAAACTGCCGCTTTTGAGCTAGGTTATTTTTTTAATGGCTTGGAATTGCTTTGAATTTGAGGAAAAGCTTGTACATCAAAGAGCCCTTCGGTAAGATTCCGAAGGGCTTTTTTATTTAACTTGAAACGAGGTTTGTTTGAATTCTGAGAAAATTGACTTAAAGGGTCTAACCCAGGACGAAATCCAGGATTTCCTGGTTCGTCTGGGTAAAGAAAAATATCGTACCAAGCAGATCCTGCGCTGGATCTATCAGCGTGGTATTTGCAAGTTTGAAGAAATGACCGATCTGGCCAAAGACTTTCGTGGCCAATTGGAACAATGCGCATATGTTTCGGAATGCGTTCCTGAAACCATTCAGGAAAGTAGCGACGGCACCAAAAAGTACCTGTTTCGCCTTGCTGATGGTGAAACGGTTGAGGCTGTCAGGATTCCGATGGAAGAAGGACGGGGCACCCTGTGTATTTCAACTCAGGTTGGATGTGCTATGGGCTGTCAGTTCTGTATGACCGGAACCTTTGGGCTGACAAGGAATTTAACCGCTTCGGAAATCGTTAACCAGGTATGTGCCGCTCTTGCCGATTCGCCCATTTCCAATATTGTGTTGATGGGGATGGGGGAGCCTCTGCATAATCTCGACAATGTCGTCCAGGCTTTAAAAATCCTCTATCTGGATGATGGCCTTGGCTTTGGCAGCCGCAGGGTAACCCTGTCTACCTGTGGGCTTGTGCCTGGCATTCGGGAGTTAGGGCAGAGAATCAAGGTGAACCTGGCAGTGTCATTGAACGCGACAACTGATTCGTTGCGTGACCAGCTTATGCCGGTTAACCAGCGGTATCCTTTGGCCGATCTGATGGCGGCTTGTCGTGAATTTGCCAATGAGACCAGGCAGCGAATTACGTTTGAATATATTCTGATCGGTGGAGTCAATGACACCATTGCCGATGCCAAAAGGATTGTAAAATTACTCCACGGTGTTCGTAGTAAAGTGAATTTGATTGCCTTTAATGAGCATGATGGTAGCTCTTTTAAATCGCCAAGCGCAGATAGCGTTAAAACTTTCCAGACCTATCTGCTGCAACGAAATATCGTAGCGACCTTGAGGGCCAGTAAAGGGCAGGATATCGCTGCTGCATGCGGGCAACTTAAAGGCCAACTCGAAAAACAATCAACAAAATAGTTATTAATAAAGGATAGCTTATGACTCAACCGGTTATTGGTGTTATTGGCGGCAGTGGTCTTTATGAGATTGAAGGTTTAACTGAAGTTAAGGAAGTCAGCGTCGATACGCCCTTTGGTTCTCCTTCCGATGCTTATGTCACCGGCATGCTTAATGGCGCAAAAATGGTCTTTTTGCCACGCCACGGGCGCGGTCATCGACTACTTCCTTCTGAGGTGAATTATCGCGCTAATATCTATGGTATGAAGACCCTGGGGGTTGAGCAGATTATTTCCGTTTCGGCTGTCGGCAGTATGCGTGAAGATATTGAACCCGGGCACATTGTCATCCCTGATCAATTTTTTGATCGTACCAAAGGTTTGCGCGGGTCGACTTTTTTCGGTAACGGTGTTGTCGGTCATGTTCAGTTTGCTGATCCTATCTGTAATGATCTTGCATCGTTACTTTATGGGGCCGCGCAAGAGGCCGGGGCAACAGTGCATAAAGGTGGAACTTATATCTGTATTGAAGGTCCAAACTTTTCAACCCGTGCAGAGTCCAGGATTTTCCGTAGTTGGGGCGTTGATGTTATCGGCATGACTAATATTCCTGAATCGCGCCTGGCTCGGGAGGCGGAAATCTGTTACGGGACGGTGGCTCTGGCGACCGATTATGATTGTTGGCATGAGGGGCATGATGATGTGTCCGTTGATGCAGTCATTCAGATTATTAAGCAAAATGTTGCGATGGCACGTCATATTATTAAGGCTGCAACAAAAATGATTGTGGAGCAGCGTCAGACCCGGTCATGTGGTTGCCCACAAGCATTACAGTACGCAATCATGACCGACCACAAATTAATTCCTGAAGAGACCCTCCGGGCATTAAACCCGATTATTGGTAAATACGTTTCCCGCTAAGGACTAAATATTATGAGCATTCTTGTTGTTGGTAGTGTTGCATTTGATTCGATTACGACACCGTTTGGTGCGGTTGACAATGCTTTGGGAGGATCTGCCTGTTATTTCTCTACTTCAGCCAGTTTTTTCACCGATGTTCAATTAGTTGCCGTTGTCGGCCAGGATTTTCCTCAGCAGCATCTTGATTTTTTAAAGAGTCGTAATATCGATCTCGGTGGTTTACAGACAGCCGAAGGGGAGACCTTTCGTTGGAAAGGGCGCTATGAATATGATTTAAATGAAGCGCATACGCTGGAAACCCATCTCAATGTTTTTGAGAGCTTCAAGCCGCAATTACCTGAAGCCTATCAGGATGCGGAGTATGTGTTCCTTGCTAACATTGATCCTGAATTACAGCTTGAGGTTTTGCAGCAGGTAAAGAATCCTAAGCTGGTCGCTTGTGATACCATGAACTTCTGGATCTCCGGTAAGCGTGATGAGCTTATCAAGACCCTGGCTAAGGTGGATATCCTGGTCATTAACGAGGCTGAGGTTCGGCAATTGGCTGACGAGCCCAATTTGATAAAAGCGGCCCAGATTGTTCGCAGCTTTGGTCCGAAAACCCTGGTCGTTAAGAGAGGGGAGTATGGTGTCTTGATGTTTGGCGAAGGATCGGTATTCAGTGCACCAGCTTATCCTCTGGAGGAAGTTTTTGATCCGACTGGCGCCGGTGATACCTTTGCCGGTGGTTTCATCGGCTACCTTGCCGCAACCCGTAACCTGGACGAGGCTAATTTACGTAAAGCAACTGTTTTCGGAACCGTAATGGCGTCCTTTACGGTTGAAAAGTTCAGCCTTGATCGGTTGAAGGAGATTGACCATCAGGAAATAGCTGATCGCTATCGGAAAATTAAATTATTGACTGAATTTGCAGATATCGATTAAAGGTGTCTTCAGCAGGGGGAGGGTAGCGTCGTGTTCATTCAACATAAAAACCTGAAATCACTTTCGATTCCGGCTTCTAAGGTAACCCATCTACATGCTGCGTCCAGTAGTGTTCAGCTTGCTTTTGCCGGGTTTCCGCCACAACTCTGCAGTGCTTATCTGGTCTGGGTCAGTAGTGGAGATAAAAGTCTTATTGTCATTGGTTTTTATATGAATGAAAGTGAGCGTTCCATATTTTTTGTTCCCAAAAGTGGTGAGGTTCTGTCTTCGCAGGCTCTTGATGTCTATCAGGAGGGGCTCAACTTTGTCGAATCGATGGGGTTTGTGCTGGGTGAAACTGACTTTCATCTAATGGCGGCAGCCAAAAAGGAACGTTTCTGGGCTTCGCTGCCTATCAGTCAGTTGCCTAAAAATTTAACGGGAGCAGGTCAGGCTGAACCCTCTCCTGTTGAAAATGCGAAAATTAGAGAAAGCCGTGAACTATCACTGATAAGTCTGGGACGGTTTTTGGCAGGGATGTGAATATCCGGAGGAGGAACATGGGTTTTCTATATAAATGGTTATGTGTTGCTTTGATCATGATGCTTGTTGGTTGCGCCGCATCAACAAATGGCAATAAAGATTCACGCCAGTCACAGGCCGATATGCACTATAAACTCGCTGCGGCTCATTTGCAGAATAACAATCCGACATACGCACTTAAGGAATTGTTGTCTGCTGTTGAACTGGATCCTGATAACAGTGAAATTCATGTGGCTTTGGCCCAGGCCTATCAAAAAAAGAATGCCTACCAAAAAGCCGAAAGTCATTATTTCAAGGCCCTGGAATTATCACCTGATAATCCTCGCTATCAAAATAACCTGGCCGCTCTCTATCTGGATATGAAACAGTGGGATTCAGCTATCGAGTATTTTGATAAGGCCGCTGCTAATCTGCTGTTTTTGAATGTTCATATCGCGGTTACCGGAAAAGGGTATGCTTACTTTAACAAGCTTGATTACCCCAGGGCTCTGGCTGCTTATAAGGAGGCTGAGCGCCTGGCGCCACTCTATGCGCGTGCTTATTTTTATGAAAGTGAAGTTTACCGTAAGACCGGACAGGCCGATTTGGAGAAAATAGCACTTTCGAAAGTCGTAGACCTGGCCCCGCAATATCTTGAGGCGCGGTATCGGCTTGCGGTTTTGCTGGCCACAGAAAACGACCTGGCTGGCGCGCGTGAGCAATTGCAGGCGATTGTCAGCAGATCACCTATATCTGATGTCGGAATCAGAGCACGTGACATGCTAAAGGTCCTGAAATGATGGTTATTCAGTGTCCCAAGTGTCAAGCTCGTTATCGAATTAAAGATGCGGCAGCTACTAAAAAGGCAGCATCAGCCACTTGTCCCAAATGTCAGGAACGTTTCATTGCTGAGGATCATCAAATAACTGAAAATACTTCACGAGACAAAACAATTCTTGTTGTTGATGATGCCAAGTTTTTCCGGGAGCTTATTTTTGATATTCTGGCTGGTCATGATTACCAGTTACTGGCGGCTGAAAATGCCAAACAGGCTTGGCAACTGTTGGTGACCCAGGCTATTGATCTGGTCATTGTTGATGTGAATCTGCCTGATCTAAATGGCTATTCATTTATTCAAAAAATGAGGCAACAACCGTCTTTTGTCAAATTGCCCGTGCTCTGTATCAGTGGTGTGCACCGTAAAGAAGATGATGCTATCAAGGCGATACAGGCTGGTGCTGACGATTTTTCTTCAAAATCCTTTCATCCGGATGATTTCCGGTCTCGCATCAAAAAGCTCATTAATGACTGATTTTCTTGATGATATTATCCCTGGAGCAGAGCGTCTGGGGAAGGTCTTCCAAGGCCGATCTCCATCTCTTGCTGTTGTTCTTGGTTCTGGCTTCTCAGCAATTGTTTCGGCTCTGACCGATGTGATTTCTGTGCCTTACGCAGATTTGCCAGGGTTTGCCCCTGCCGGAGTACAGGGGCATGCCGGGGTTGTCTACTGCGGCCGACTGTTCGGCCAGGAAGTACTTGTCTTCTCAGGTCGCTATCATGTTTATGAAGGCTATTCAGCCTGGCAGGTAACGGCTCTGGTACGTTTGGCTGCCAGGTTAGGTTGTAAGCGGTTACTGTTGACCAATGCCGTAGGCGGTATTTCTGATGCTATGTCTGCTGGTGATTTTATGTTGGTTGCAGACCATATCAATCTTACCGGATTAAATCCCTTTATCGGACGTTCCGGTGCTGGTTTTCCCGATCTTCATAATCTTTATCGGACTGATTTTTTTGCTGAATTAAAGGCTCAGGTGCTGGCAGCTTCAGGTGTTGTCCTGCACGCTGGAACCTTGGCCTGGTTGCCTGGTCCGACCTACGAAACCCCTGCAGAAATTCGCATGCTTGAAATTCTAGGGTGCCATGCAGTATCCATGTCTACGGTGCCAGAGGCTATCGTTGCCAAAACCCTTAATCTGGACCTCGTCGCTCTCTCTTTTGTTGCCAATAAGGCGGCGGGAAAATGTCCCCAACCTTTGACTCACGACGAAGTTCTCAGGGAAGCCAAGCGAGTTCAAGATAAGGCGAGTATGGTTGTTAGGCAGTTGCTTGATTGCTGGAACTAACCTTTAAATCTCTTCCTGTTTGATTTATCATGGTTGCAATATCAACGGGTTAGGGTTTTCGCCTGGCTTGACAGCATGACCAGCGGTGATAGAATAAATACAGATCAAAAAAGAGGTTAACCAGGTTTTCCTGCTCCTGCAAATCGGAGAGGGCGGTGAAAATTAGATTGTGAACCCTGTGTTTCATCTGAAACATTAAGAAAGGAGGTTCCCATGAAAGACTTTTCAACTATTCTGGTTGCTATCGATTTTTCTGACAGTTCCGATAACGCATTTCAACATGCTCTTAGCATCGCAAAGAAATACGCTGCTAAACTCCTCATTCTTCATGTTATCAATGAACCCGTTGACTTACGTGGCTTCTATGTCCCTCACATCAGTTTTGAAAAGCTTGAAGAGGAAATAGAAGAAGGTGCAAACAAGATGATGGAAAGTTTTTGCCATCAGCATCTAGGTGGGTTCTCAGATTATGAGAGCTTTATCGTTTCCGGTATGCCTTACGAGGAAATTATTAATCAGGCTAATGAAAAAGGTGCTGATCTTATCGTCCTCGGGACCCACGGCCGTACAGGGCTTGATCATGTACTCTTTGGTAGTACCGCAGCCAAGGTCGTACGTAAAGCCACTTTGCCGGTACTGACCGTACGCCTTGAGGAAGATGATTGATAGGCGCTGGACCTGGATTTTAACATGATCCGAGCCTTGAGCCAGATCAGCTCATAGTTTAATTAATGTTTCATTTTACGCCAAGGCATCACTTCTGCCTTGGCGTAATAGCAAGGCAGCTGTTGCTGCTTTTTTTTCTGTCCTTCTCTGGAGTCATCTCTTGCCTTCAAGAATAGTCACAGGTATGCTGTTTCCTTTTCTAAATGGATGGAAATATGCAACAGCCGACCCCCTTTCCTGGTGAAAAAATACTGATTGTCGATGATGAAAAGGTCATCGTTGAACTCGCTTCATTGTTGCTTAAAAAGCGTGGCTTTGAAGTGTTTACCGCAGGTGACGGTAAGGAGTGCCTCGATCTGGTTGAGCAGCAGCGTCCCGCTGTTGTGTTGTTGGATTATATGATGCCAGTACTGAATGGCCTGGAGACCCTGAGGCAGATCAAACAGTATTATCCTGATACTTATGTCATCATGTTCACAGGAAAAGGGAGTGAAGACACCGCTGTTGAGATCATGAAGGCTGGTGCTGCTGATTACCTTCAGAAGCCATTTGCTAAAAACAGTCTTCAGGAGCGGATCGATTCTGTTTTGTCCCGGCGTCAACTTGATTTACAAAATCAAGCCTTGCTTCGCGAACGTGAAACCTTGCAACGTGAAATCAGGAAGTGGAACAGTGAGCTTGAATTAAGGGTTAAGCAGAAGAGTCTTGAACTGGAACAGGCACAAAAAGAGATTATTCAAGCAGAAAAACTTGCGACCTTAGGACATGTTATTGCTGGAATGGCTCATGACATTCGTAATCCGCTTAATTCAATAAATCTCTATGCCGAGTTGCTGAAATCAGGGGATTCTCTGACTGGTGAACAAGCCGAGTTTATCGATAAAATAGCCGATGAAGTTGAGCATATAGAGACTATTTTGCGGAAAATGCTCGATTCTGGTGTTACCCAACAACCGCTGCGCGAGCCTTTTTCATTACCCCAATTACTGAGAAGCGTGTTGCATGATTATCAACCACGGATCTCTTCTCAGAAAATTTCCCTGCTTGCTCAAATTACGGATTCTTGTCCGCTTTTCCATGGGAATCAGCACGAATTTGAGCAGGTTTTTGTGAACCTTATCAGTAACGCTCTATTTGAAATGCCTGATGGTGGGGTTCTGAAGGTTTCCCTCTCTGCCGCAGATAATCGTTTACGTATTGTTGTTCAGGATTCGGGTAAGGGGATTGCGCAAGGGTTTGAACAGCAGATTTTTGAACCGTTTTTTACGACCAAAGATAAAGGGACCGGTTTTGGCCTTTCTGTGGTTCGTAGAGTTGTCAGGACTTACGGCGGAACCGTTCAGGCACGTAATTGCCAAGGCCTCGGTGCTTGTTTTACTATTGAAATGCCCCTATTAACTATTTCGGAATCACACTAATGGCTTTATTTTTACGTGAACTTGCCTTACTCCTCAATGAAGACGAGGATCAGATCCCTTCGAAAATTGCCTCACGCCTTGCCATTGAGCCCAACCAGATTTTGCGTTGGAAAATCCTTCGCAAGGGGATTGATGCGCGCAAGAAATCGAGTGTCCTGCGGGTTTATACCGTTGAATTCTGTTGTGCTGATGAAGAAAGGGTGCTCAGTAACAATGAGCATGTAAAAGCCTTAGGTCGGGTAGTGCCAGAGACTCCGCTAGCTGTCCCGAAATTAAGCCAGCCGGGACATATTGTTATTGTCGGTATGGGGCCCGCTGGTCTATTTGCTGCTTTAAGCCTTGCTGAGGCCGGTGCTCGGGTGACCTTGCTGGAAAGAGGTAAACCCGTGGCAGAGAGATTAGCTGATGTGCGGGCCTTCTGGGGGGGCGGTGGGCTGGATCCGGAAAGTAATATTCAGTTTGGTGAAGGGGGCGCCGGGACCTTTTCTGATGGTAAGCTGACCAGTCGTATGAATAACCCGTTGATTCGTAGCGTATTGGAAAGGCTGGTAGAATTCGGTGCTCCCGAAGAAATTTTATGGCAAGCCAAACCCCATGTCGGCTCTGACCGCTTGAGAAAGACCCTGGTGTTATTAAGACATCATCTGCTCGGACTGGGAGTCGATATTCGCTTTGGCAGTCGCTTGACCGGACTGGACATAGCTTATGGTAAAATTAGTGGCGCACTGGTTAATCATGATGAACGTATCCTTTGTGACAGGGTTATTCTTGCTACGGGGCATAGTGCTCGCGATACCTATCTGATGCTTGAGCAAGAAGGGGTTGCGCTTGAGCAAAAAGCTTTTGCTATTGGATTGCGGATTGAACATCCCCTTGATGTCATAAATGAAATTCAGTACGGTATCTCCCGGCACCCTAAACTTCCCAGCGCAGATTACCGTCTGGCGTGGAATAATCACAAGAGTGGCCGAGGAGTGTACTCCTTTTGCATGTGCCCGGGGGGGATGGTTGTTAATGCTGCGTCGGAGACTGAGCACCTGGTAGTCAATGGCATGAGCAACTTTAAGCGAGCTGATCCTTTTTCTAATAGTGCTTTGGTTGTGACCGTTACCCCGGATGATTTCAATTCCAAGCAGCTCTGTGCCGGAATTCACTTTCAGCGTCAGTGGGAACATGCAGCCTTTAAGGCCGGTGGTAGGAATTGGAATGCTCCGGGACAACGGGTTACCGATTTTCTAAGCGGGAAAGAGGGGGGCGGTTCATTGCCCGCGTCTTCATGTCAGCCACAGGTCGTTCCTGCTGATCTTAAGGAGTGTCTGCCAGCTTTTGTCGCGGCTGAAATTCGTCAGGCTCTTCCTCACTTTGATCGGAAAATGAAAGGGTTTATTTCTCAGGAAGCTACATTGATAGGGGTTGAAACCCGAACTTCTTCGCCGGTACGTATTGTGCGGGATCAGACCGGACAGTCTGTCTCAACTCAGGGGTTATATCCCGCCGGGGAAGGGGCAGGCTATGCTGGTGGGATTATGAGTGCTGCCGTTGACGGCATCAAAACAGCTGTTTCTATTATTCACAGCTTTGAATAGAGGATATTTTGAAAGATTTATATGTAGAACAGATTAAAGAGCGTGAGCCGATTGTTTCCATCTTCCTGGTTCGGGAAAAAACTATAGCCATGGCTAAAAATGGCAAGCCGTACATGACGCTAAAGCTGATGGACAGAACCGGAGAGGTGGAAGGCCGGATCTGGGACAATGTTGAAAAACTGGATAGCTCTTTTGCTAAAAACGATTTTATTCGGGTCACAGGTAAGGCCAGTGTCTACATGGGGAAGTTGCAGTTGGTCATCCAGGAACTAACCCGCCTTGATGAAAGTTCAGTTGACCTTGCCGATTTTGTCCCCGTATCCGTACGGCCCCTTGGCGAAATGCGGGCCGAACTTGACGGGCTTCTTAACAGTCTTAGCGACCCCTTCGTTGAGGCCTTACTCAGAAGCTTTTTTGATGATCCTGAGTTTTTTGGACGTTACAGTAAAGCGCCTGCCGCTAAAGGGATGCATCATGTTTACCTCGGTGGTTTACTGGAGCATTCCCTGGCGGTGGCGGCCCTTGCCTGTGACGTGTCAAGTCGTTATCCCAAGGTAAATCGTGACCTGCTTATCGCCGGGGCGCTATTGCACGATATCGGTAAAGTTGCCGAACTTGCTTATAATCGTTCTTTTGACTATACCGACGAGGGAAAATTGCTTGGCCATATCATTATCGGTGTTCAGATGATAGAAGATCGTGTCCGCAATATCCCGGAATTTCCTGGCGAGCTGTCGATGATGATTAAACATCTGTTGTTATCTCATCACGGGCAGTATGAGTATGGCTCTCCGAAGCGCCCTAAGTTTCTGGAAGCGGTTATTCTGAACTTTATTGATGACCTTGACTCAAAGATCAATGGCGTTATAAGTCATATCGAAAAAGAGCCTGACAATCCAGGACATTGGACCGGCTATCATCGTCTTTATGATCGATATTTTTATAAGGGGTCACATGCCGGCGACGCTGCTAAAGAGCCTTCGGTAGGTAAGCCGCCGGCGGACCTTGTTCAATCAAGGCCTCAGCAGAAACCGGTTGAAAAGAAAAAGAATACTTTTAACAAGCCACTTGGTGCGACGTTAGGTGAACAGCTGAAAGAAAAGAACCTGGACCTGTTTGCATCTATGACAAGAAAAGAGGATACAAAGTGATTTTAGAAAGTTTTCCGAGCGGACCGCTCGATGTAAATTGTTATATTTTAGGTTGTGAAAAAACACAAAAAGCGATTGTTATCGATCCCGGTGGTAATGTGCCGCAGATCATGACCGTTCTTGATAAGCATGGACTTAAGGTTGAAATGATCATCAATACCCATGGTCATTTTGATCATATTGGCGGTAATAAAGAGCTTAAAGAGAAAACGGGAGCTGACCTTTTGGTTCATAAGCATGACAGTAGTCTGTTGATTCAAGCCCGGGAGACAGCCGCAATTTTCGGTCTGAGCGCCAATCCGTCACCAGCACCTACCCGGGAGCTTGTTGGACGTGAACAGTTGACGGTCGGCGAAGTGTCCCTAAGGGTGTTACACACGCCAGGGCATTCACGTGGTGGTATCTGCCTCTATACCGAAGGGCATGTTTTCGTTGGTGATACTCTGTTTACCGGTTCTATTGGTCGTACTGATTTACCTGAAGGTGATTATTCCCAATTAATTGCCAGTATTAAAGAGCAGCTGCTGACATTGCCTGATGAGACCAAGGTCTACCCGGGGCATGGTCCTGCGACCACGATTGGTAATGAAAAACAGAATAATCCGTTTCTGGTCTAAGGGGAAAATATGTTGCAAGGGAAGCAAATTGTTCTTGGCGTCAGTGGCGGGATAGCCGTCTATAAAGCCGTCGAACTCCTGCGCTTACTAACCAAGGCTGGGGCCAACGTTCAGGTGGTTATGACCAAAAACGCCTGTGAGTTCGTTACCCCACTAACTTTTCAGACGCTTTCCGGCAACCCGGTCCATACTGATCTGTTTAATCTCTATCAAGAGCGCGAGATCGGTCATATCTCGTTGGCCGACCGCGCAGATTTATTTATCCTGGCCCCGGCTACTGCTAACCTTATTGGTAAGGTTGCTCATGGCTTGGCGGACGACTTATTGTCGACCAGTATTATGGCGACAAAAGCTCCGGTGTTGGTTGTTCCAGCGATGAATACCAATATGTATGAAAATCCGATTTATCAGAAAAATGAGCAGTCTCTTCGGGATCATGGCTACCATGTCCTTGAACCGGCATCTGGGATGCTTGCCTGTGGTTGGGAGGGTAAAGGGAAGCTGCCTGCTCCTGAAGTTATATTTGATGCGGTGCAAAGTTTGTTAACGCCTAAGGACCTTGAGGGAGTACGTTTGCTTGTCACTGCAGGGCCAACCCGGGAAGAGGTTGATCCGGTTCGCTATATCAGTAATTATTCTTCAGGAAAAATGGGTTTCGCTATTGCTCAGGCCGCTACCCGGCGAGGGGCAGAGGTTACCCTTGTGAGTGGCCCGGTTAACCTTCCTGCCCCTTATGATGTTACTTACATTCCGGTGGGCAGTGCGGCAGACATGCGCGAACAGGTTGTTTCGCGTATGGCACAGACGGATGTTGTTGTTAAAGCGGCTGCTGTCGCTGATTATCGTCCTGCTGATCGATCGGCCCAGAAAGTTAAAAAGCAGGACGATGAGCTGGTCCTTAAGCTTGAAAAAAATCCTGATATCCTGGCTGAACTTGGGCAGCTGAAAACCGATCAAGTTTTGGTTGGCTTTGCCGCCGAAA
Organism: Geopsychrobacteraceae bacterium; assembly: GCA_963664385.1. Classification (GTDB taxonomy): domain Bacteria; phylum Desulfobacterota; class Desulfuromonadia; order Desulfuromonadales; family Geopsychrobacteraceae; genus Seleniibacterium. The sequence goes on along the minus strand of OY761157.1, from coordinate 4,572,302 downwards.
CGGAAAACCTTCTCGAGCATGCCACCGCGAAGCTGAACAGGAAAAATCTCGATATGATCGTGGCCAACGATGTCAGTAAGGACGGGGCGGGTTTTGATGTGGATACCAACATCGTTCGCTTTCTTTATGCTGACGGTCAGGTTGAAGAACTCGACTTGATGACAAAGACCGCCGTCGCTGACCAGCTGATCGATCGAATAATTGTTTTGCGCCGCAATAAGGTGGCATCAACTGCGGGCTGATAAGGGTCTTTCCTGGGCCTAAATGACCGTGAATAATGGTAATATCTCGTCGGGATCGGTAATGCCGAGTTTAAACCGCTCGCGCAGCTCCTTGATGATCAGCTCTGCATCTTCCTGGCGGAGTTTTCCGTCAAGCCAGAGTAGGTTTAGGTTCTTACGGATGAGGTGTGCTGCATTCAAAGCCCGCTCACCGGTTGGATCGGCTTGCCAGTAACAGCTATCATTGTTGCTTAAGATGCTGGTGATGGCGGTAAGGTTCATGGCCATATATTCATGATGCTCATGTTTGTCAAATGTCCACTTAGAGCGTTTCGCCATGGCAAAGATAATTTTCTGCCAGCGACGTAAGCGACTGACAAGCATCATGGAATTAAAAATCTGCTTATTGGTGGAAAAAGAGAATATGGTATCCGAGAGGGTTGCGCTGAGCATTTCGTCATGAGCACGATTATCTCTCTGGGCGATCTTTCGGGCTGCGTTCCAGGTCGCTTTGGGGATACCACTGTCTGCGCGAATTTCCCAATAAGCATGGTTAGGCAGCACGCTGTTGTAGGTCATAGCTAATCTATAAGGGACAAAATAGTTATGGGCAATCGTGTCTGCAGCCAGGTGCGACAAATATCCGTAAGCGCATGCTTGGGCGGCAGCTCCGGTGAATGTGGCTTGTTCAAGGATCTTTTGACCAATGCGCCAATTATGGCAGTGCTCCAGGTGGTGGGTGTATTTTTTTCCTAAGGTAATATCTGCAGCGATGCAGCCATAGAGAAAGTCATAAGGGTGACTGCTTAACAATGCCTGTAATGTTCCTGGCAGCAGCTCCGCTGATTTTAACATGCGTAAGCCCAGGCTAAGATGGACACCGGCTCCCCAGGCCATGGCATCAGCAGGTAGCAGGATGATAACGATCAGTAATAGCAGGATTTTCATATATAGATGGTCCCTTAAGGGGGCAAATTTCATGTGGTTATAAAAGATGTCTTCTGAAAAGTTATATCACGAATGCCAGGATCTCGTCCTCCAGAGTAAGGCGATGCTAGAGCATCTTCAGGATTGGGGCTTCACCCAGTTGTATGGCCAGGCACAGGTTGAAGACGAGCCATGCCGTGCTGAACATGTCTTAAATTTAGAACCCGCTGTAGCGAAGGAGACTGTTTGCATCCCTGAGAATTTGACGGATCTTGAAGCGGGTATGCAAGGTTGTCAGCAGTGTTCTCTTTGCCAGGAGCGCACCAATATCGTTTTTGGTCAGGGAAATCCAGAGGCACAATTAGTTCTCGTTGGAGAAGCACCAGGGCGTGAAGAGGATAAGCGTGGTTTTCCGTTTGTGGGGGAAGCAGGTCAGCTACTTGATAAAATTTTGTTTGCGATGAAGTTTAAACGAGAAGATGTTTATATCTGTAATGTCATCAAATGCCGCCCTCCCCAAAACAGAGATCCTCGGGCTGAGGAAATCGCAGCGTGTGAACAGTTTTTGCAGCGCCAGCTTGCTATCATTAAGCCACAGTTGATAGTGACTCTTGGGCGTTTTGCTGCCCATACCCTGTTGCAGACCAATACCCCCATCAGCAGGTTGCGTGGCCAATGGGCCGAATATCAGGGCATTCCAGTGATGCCTACCTATCATCCTGCCTATTTATTGAGAAATCCGGCAGGCAAACGTGATGTATGGCAGGATGTCAAGCAGGTTATAAAGCGTTTGAATGATTGAACTCCCTGGCCGATATAGGGCCTGGATAATGGATTTCTGCTGTCATGTGTCAGGCGACAATATTTAGCAAGGTCCCACGGTTTATGGCCTGGGGGGTTGCTAACTTCTGGTAGCGTTGTGCTTGCTTGTTACTGATGTTGGATTGATCCTGTGGCGGTGTAGATAGCTCATTGTTCAGGTAATATAGCTCCGCAGCAAGACGGTTTGTGTTGGTTTGTGATGTACTTGCTGCGGTTTGGGGCTGGGTAGCATTGGTATCGACATATTCCGCTTCCAGCACTGCTGCAGAGTTGGCAGATTGGTTATAGCGATAACTTGCACGTGCCAGTTCGGCTTGCTCTGTCGCTGCTGTTTTTTGACCTGTATGGAGAGTCGTTAAGTTATACAGGTCGTAGGCTGATGAATTGTCGATACGCACTTTAAGGTGAGCCTCATTCCCGGGAAATAACTTTACATTTAAGCTCCAAGTATATGTAAAACTGAATTTTAATACAAGATTTCACATGCTCAGAAACTACAAAACCTCTACTCGAGGAAGCGATAATGCGTATTCTTCATACCTCTGACTGGCATCTCGGGCGGCAGTTCTATAATCAGTCGCTCCTAGAGGATCAGCAATATATCCTGGACCAGATCATGACTATTGCGAAGGATCGGACCGTCGATGTTGTTGTGATCGCCGGTGACGTTTATGACCGATCCGTTCCTCCTTCCGCAGCTATTGATGTTTTAGACCATACCTTAACTGTGCTGTGTCGTGATTTAGGGATTCCAGTCATTATGATTTCCGGTAATCATGATGGCGGTGAACGGCTCAACTTTGGTGCACGCCAGATGGCAGCATCTGGACTTCATGTTGTTGGTAAATTGTGGGACCGCCCCAAAGAAATTATCATCACCGGGCGCAACGGTGATCATTTGGCTTTTTACCCTATTCCTTATTCCGACCCGGCGACGGTTCGCTACAAATTTGATGTTGAAATCAGTACTCATCAACAGGCCATGGAGCATTTAATCGCCATGGTCACCTCTGCCCTTCATAATGAATATGCTGGTGTCGCTATTGCCCATTGCTTTCTCGCCGGCGGGGAAAGCACAGAGTCTGAGCGGCCACTTTCTCTTGGTGGTCTGGAATTTGTAGACCCTTATCTTTTTTATCCTTTTGCCTATACTGCCCTTGGACATCTTCACGGGCCTCAGGCGCGTTTGGAAAATAAGGTCGTCTATTCAGGGTCTCCATTAAAATATTCCTTCTCTGAAGAGTCCCAAAGAAAATCAGTCAGTGTTGTTGATGTGGTTTATGGGGCTGTTACTTCGCTTGAAAGAGTCCCCCTAAAATCACTACGAAATATGAGAACAGTTGAGGGACAACTTGAAGAAATAGTTCAGCAAGGAAAGACTGATCCTGACTGTGAAGATTATCTACAGGTCCGTCTTACCGATAGCCAGGCCATACTTGATGTCATGAGTAAGTTGCGGGATGTTTATCCCAATGTCCTTCATCTTGAAAGGCCCGGATTACTGCGCCAGGAGCACGTGGCTTGTCAGCATGAACTGCTCGGCCGTGGTGAATTGGCGATGTTTGCAGATTTTTATCAGCAGACGACCGGACAGCAGCTGACCGATGAACAGCAAAGAATCGTCCGGCAGGAGCTTGAGCTCTTACATCGGGAGGATAATTGATATGCGACCGGTAACCTTATCGATGACTGCTTTTGGTCCTTTCCCCGGTTGTGAAGTGATCGAATTTGACAAATTTGGGGATTCCCCTTTGTTTTTGATCAATGGTCCGACCGGCGCCGGTAAAACCACGATTCTTGATGCTATATCGTATGCCCTGTATGGAAAAACCACTGGTGATGAGCGCGAGGGGGGGCAGATGCGTTGTGATCTGTCTGCGGTTGAAACTCTCTGTGAAGTCGTTTTCGATTTTATTTTAAATGATCGGCAGTTCTCCATTCGGCGTGTTCCTGAGCAGCAACGGCCGAAAACCCGCGGTGAAGGTGTTACGGAGCAGAAGCCTGAGGCTCAGCTGGTCGAGCTTCTGCCTGATGGTGCCAAAAAATTACTGGTCGCCAGCAAGGTGAGTGATGCGACCAAAATGATAGAGGAATTGACCGGATTATCCGCAGATCAGTTTCGTCAGGTTATGGTCTTACCCCAAGGAAAATTTCGGCAATTATTACTTGCCGAGTCTGCTCAGCGGGAAAAGATATTCAGCCAACTGTTTCAAACCAGTATTTATAAGAAACTCGAAGAGCGACTGAAGGAAAAATCAGCAACTATCAGACGTGAGCGCGAAGCCTTCTTACATCAGCAACAGGGAATCCTTGAAGCGGTCGATTGTGCCGGAATCGAAGAACTTAAAACTGAATGGGCCAAAATTGCTGAAGAGCATGAGGAGGTTCGGAAAACTAAGGAGGCTGCAGAAACTATCTTCTTACAGGCTCATCAGGATTTGACAAGTGGCCAGGGAATAGTGCGTGATTTCATCTTGCAGGCTGAGATTCAAACGAAATTGTCGGCTCTGGATACTCAGCAACAAAGTATTGATCAATTAGAGCAGCGCTTGCTTAGTGCTCAGCAGGCAGCAAAGTTGCTGCCCCTGTTTGAGCAGCGTGAACGTTGTCAAAAGCGGATTGCCGAAACGCAAAAGAAACTTGATAGCGCCCGGGTTGCAAAGACGAATGCTGAAACGCAACTTAAAGCAGCTGAAAACGAACAAGACCGTTTGGTGTCATTGCAGAAAGAACGGGATGACGGGAAGCTCGAACTTCAGCAGCTGGAACAGCACCGCCAACAACTGGAACAGCTTGCTACAATCCGGTGTCAGACTAGCGATCTTCAGCGCGAGCTTGCGATAGGCAAGGTGGTCCGTGAACTGCTTGAGCAGGGTGACAAGTTAGCTCAAATCGAACATCTGATTAAGCAAACCAAGGTCCTGAAAAAACTTGGTGATAGGTTTAACAATGCCGAATCAAGTGGTCGAAAAATCGCCGATTCTTTAAGCGCCAAACGTGAAGCTTTAAAGCGATTAGAGCTTGCCTGGCATCATGGGCAAGCTGCACTTCTGGCCGCTGAACTTAAAAGCGGACAGGCGTGTCCTGTGTGTGGGAGTTGCGATCATCCGCAACCAGCATACAGGGCAGAAGATTTGCCTGATTTTCAAAAGCTTGAGGCTAGCCGTGCAGAGTATTCTGCTTTGGATGACCAATTGAAGGTGGCCCGTGAAAGCTATGTGGAACTACGTGCCGAGCTTAAAAAACAAACCGATCTCGTCAATGAATTGAGCCTTCAGCTAAAAGGTCGTCCGGAAGATCTCCTGAGCAGTGTAAAAGAGTCGATGAGGGGGCTGGAACAGCACCTCCGAGAATATGACCAGAAAACGGTCACTCAACTAAAGCAATTGGATATTGCTGCTCTCGATAATCAGCTCAGGCTGCTCAGTGATCGCTATGCTGGCGCTGAACGTGAGCAGTCACTGCTGGAAAAGGGGTTACCCCAGGACCTGCAGAAGGTTGAGACCCTTGATTTCAAAAAAAGCGAGCTGGTGAAGATGATTCGTTCCCGGCAGGATCTCATGGAACAGATTCGCCATAATCATCAACGTGCTTATGCCGGTTTAGAAGCTGCCAATGCTGCTGAGCAGGATGGGAAGCAGAATCTGCAGCAAGCTCAGTCCGAAGAATTACAGGCTCTTGAAGCTTGTCAGCAGGGCTTGAATATGAGCCCATTCTCTGATGAGAGTATGTATCTTAAGGCACTCATTGCTGATGGTGAAGGCGCAGCTATACAGATTAAAATTAATGTCTTTAAGGAAGAGCGGCAGCAACTGGTGGGTGCCAAGCGAGAACTGGATAACAAGCTGGCAGCACTTCAACCGCCTGACATGGAACGCCTTCAGGGTGTTTTTAATGAGGCCCAGGAGCGTAAACAGGAAGCTGAACAAGCTTGGCAGCGCTCGGATAATCGCCTTACGCAGCTGCAAGCAACATTACAGAAACTTGATACGAATAAGACCCGTCTCGCAAGACTCGATGCTGATTATGCTGTTATCGGGACATTAAGTGATGTTGCTGCAGGGCAGACCGGCCAAAAGGTCAGTTTGCAGCGTTTTGTTCTGAGTGTGCTGCTTGATGACGTCCTGATCGAAGCCAGTAATCGCCTTTCTGCCATGAGCAAAGGGCGTTATCGTTTATTTCGTAAGGAAGATCGCAGTAAAGGGAATAAAGCTTCAGGGCTTGAGTTGATTGTCGATGATGCCTACACCGGTAAGGTCAGGCCGGTTGCGACCCTGTCGGGGGGAGAAAATTTCATGGCCGCTTTGTCACTGGCTTTAGGTTTATCCGAGGTGGTTCAGGCGTACTCGGGTGGCGTGCGGCTTGATACTCTGTTCATTGATGAGGGGTTTGGTAGTCTGGATAGTGAATCTCTGGATCTGGCAATAAATACCCTGATTGATTTGCAGTCCGCTGGACGCACCGTCGGCCTGATCTCCCATGTTGGTGAACTCAAGGAGCAGATTCCATTACGGATTGATGTTCAGCAGTCGCGTAATGGTAGTCGTATTGCCTTATTCGGACACTGCTGAGAAATCTTTTTTAATTCTTTTAAGTGGAGAGACAGGTGCTGGCAGCCTATGGACAATTAATCGAGGATATGACTGGCGGAGCTTTAGTTCTAACCGCTAACAGACGTCTGTATCGTTACCTGCAAGATCGTTATGATCAGTACATGATTGCTTCCGGGAGGGGGGCTTGGGAGCCTCCTAAGCTGCTTAGCTACGAGGCATGGCTCCAGAAATGTTTAGGTAACCTGGGTGAAGAGTGGCGGTTACTGAACCCATTGCAGGTACAGTATGTGTGGGAACAGTTGATCGAAACTTCATCCGCTGAAGCCCACGGCGAACTCGAATTACTGCAAATTCCCAAAACGGCTGAAAAGGCCATTCAGGCGTATCGCTTGTTGACTGAGTATGAGCTTGACCTTGAGCCCGAACTGCTGACCGAGGATCAGCTGGTGTTCCGGCGCTGGCACAGTCAGTTCTCAAAATATCTTACTGAACATCTTTGGTTCGATAAAAGTGCGTTGCCAGCACGGGTGAGAACCGCTTTGGCAGAGGGGACGTTACCTCTGCCTGCAGAAGTTAAGTTGGTCGGCTTTGATCAGTTACCTCCCGGCCTGATGAAACTACAGCAGTTGCTACTAGAGCGGGGGTGTGATTGTCGTGAGGTTCCCCTGGGGGCTGATCAGCAAGCGTCAATCGTAAGGTATGAGGCTAATGATAGAACTGCTGAAGTCGAAACAGCGGCCTGCTGGGTACGCAATCTGCTTGACCGGGGTGAGACTGGTATCGGTGTTGTTGTCCCCGATTTGACCCGTCGGCGCAAGCAGCTGGAAAGAATATTCAAGGCCCAGATCGATCCCGCCGGGGCGGTACGATTGAATGATGAAGAGGCTGTGTTCAGTTTGTCGCTAGGTGGTCCATTGAGTGAGCAGGGTGTTATTCATGCGGCCTTGTCAATTCTTCAGGTTGGTCCTGTTTTGTCTTTTGATCAGGTATCGTTTCTGTTACGTACCGCATATTTAGGATCCTCCCAGAGTGAAGCTGATCAACGTGCCCTTTTTGAAGTTCGTTTACGCAGCTATAATCAGAAACGCTTTAAGCTGACCAGCCTGGTCTCTATGGCTGCTTCTTTTGGCCTTAGAAGTTTTGGTGATATTTTAGACAAGCTGTCTACGGCGGCAATTATCGGGGACAGACTTTTACCGGGAGCCTGGTGCGAGTTATTTGCCAACCATCTGCAAGAACTGGGTTGGCCAGGTGAAAGAACTCTGACCAGCCGTGAATATCAGGCGCTTAAATCTTGGCAACAAAATGTTCTCGAAATTATCCCCCAGTTAGATACCGTCGGACAGGCGCTAAGCAAATCAAAAATGGTGTCAGTTCTGTCGCGTATGACCCACGATACTGAGTTTCAGGTTGAAGCCCCGACCGGTCCGGTTCAGGTTGTTGGTTTGCTGGAGTCGACCGGACTGCAATTTAATCACCTTTGGGTCATGGGGCTTGAGGAGCGCATTTTCCCCGCCGCTCCACAGCCTAATCCTTTTATTCCATATCAGCTTCAAATACTGCATGCCATGCCCCATGCAGATGCCGCAAAAGAGCTCGCTTATGCAGAGCAGGTGATGGAACGCCTTCTTGGTGCGGCAGGGGAGGTCATCCTCAGTTGTCCGAAATATGATGGTGATACTGAATTGCAGCCAAGTCCCTTATTACCCCCCAATCTGCCAACCGCTGAATTGTCGGCAAGTGACTACCACGATCTGCTTCATCGTATGATCGAGGGTGACGATTGCCTTGAAACGATTACGGATAATAAGGGACCCCAGCTTCACGCTACTCTGGTAGAAGGTGGGACCGGCTTACTTAAAGACCAGGCTCATTGTCCGTTCCGGGCGTTTGTTCATCACCGCTTACATGGTCGAGGTCTCGATATGGCTACGCCTGGCATCTCTGCCATGGAGCGTGGTGACCTGGTCCATCTCGCGTTGGAGAATATCTGGCAGCACCTACAGGAGCAGGCTCAGTTAATCGCCCTTGATGACATGGAACGTTCAGCGTTAGTCCATGAACAGGTCAACCATGCGCTGGACACCTTCTACCTGGAACGTCCGCGCCCCTCTTGCCTGATGATGACTCTAGAGCGCGAACGTATTACCGCCCTGGTTGATGAATGGCTCAGCGGTGTTGAAGCACAGCGGTCGCCGTTTCGGGTTGTGGCGACAGAGGCGGCGCACACTGAACAGCTTGGCCCCTTGCAGATTCGCCTTAAGGTTGATCGTATTGATGAACTTGACGATGGCTATCGCATAGTTATTGATTATAAAACCGGCAGTCAACTGCGCGCGGATGACCTGGTTAGTGACCCGCTGATCGAACCGCAATTACCCATTTATGCCGTTGCTCAGGGGCAGGAAATGGCAGATGGGATCGTGTTTGCGCAAATCAGGAAGAATTCTTGCCGGTTGCTCGGTATTGTCAGGGAAAAAGGGTTGCTTGGAAAGGTTGGTGATATTACCGCGAACAAGCGCTGTCAGGAGGCTGGCATCAACGATTGGAGTCAATTACTGGTTTTCTGGCAAAAACAGATCCGGCAATTGGCCGATGATTTTGTTGCCGGTGAAGCAACGGTTCGACCTTTTGATCCTGTTGTCAGCTGTCAGTATTGCGACTTGACCGGGCTCTGCCGTATTCAGGAATCTATCATGTTGTCAGGGGATGATAATGACTGCTGAAAATAGTTCTGTTGCTGATGCTGCTGAGCGCGCAGCCGCTATTGATCCGACCCGATCATGTATCGTTCAGGCCCCCGCCGGGTCAGGAAAAACCGAGTTGTTGATTCAGCGCATGCTGGGATTATTGGGGCGGGTAGAACGACCACAGCAGATCCTTGCCATCACCTTTACCAATAAGGCTGCTGCGGAAATGCGCCAACGCCTTCTGGAAGCGTTGCGTAGCGCTCGAACTAAACCGCAGCCTGAGCTTCCTCACCACGCCTTGACCTGGCGTCTTGCAAGCAAGGCGCTCCAGCAACATGGTGAGAGTATTCTCAAGAATCCAGCGCAACTGGCGATTCAGACCATCGACAGTTTCAATGCGGGGCTGGTGCGCAAAATGCCATGGTTGTCACGTTTTGGCAGTTTACCGCAGATGTCTGAAGAAGCCGATGCCCTCTATGCCAAAGCTGTCGATCAGCTGTGTCTGCACCTGGAGCAGGGCGGGGAGGGGAGTCGTCAGCTTGAAGTCCTGCTGCGTCATCTCGATAATCAGCTCTCTGTCGTTCAGGACATGCTTATTGATATGCTGCGTAAACGGGACCAGTGGCTACGTTACCTGCATTCCGATTATCGAACCAGCCAGGCTGAACTGCAACAGGCTCTGGAAGCCTTATATAGTGAAAAACTTTTTAAGCTGCAGCAGTCTATCCCGTTGGGAATTGCTGATGGCCTGCTTCAGGGGATGCGCTTTGCGGCCAATAATCTGGTCGACTCAGAGTTCAGCGTGTTCCGTGACTGGACATCTCTTCCTGAGGCCAATTATCAGCGGCTGAATGATTGGATTCGCATCGGCAATTTTTTATTAACCGGGGGGGGCGAGCTGCGTAAGCGCTTGACCAAAAATGAAGGGTTTCCTGCCGGTAAAGAGTTTAAGCAAGGCAAGGAGCAGATGTCTGCCGTTCTTGACGTTTTGGTAACCCATCCGTCATTTATCCGCCAGCTGGACATTGTCCGTAAGTTGCCCGCCCAGGGGTATGGTGATAAGCAGTGGCTGCTGTTTGAAGCTCTCATCGATATTTTGCCATTGCTGCTCTATCAATTATGGTTGGTTTTTCGTAACCAGGGTGAAACTGATTTTGCCGAGATCGCTCTTAAGGCAAGCCAGGCTTTAGGGGATGCCAGTGATCCGAGCGATTTGTTACTCAAGATCGACCATGACCTGCAACATATTCTGATCGATGAATTTCAGGACACGTCACGGCTACAGTATCGTCTCCTTGAGACGTTAACCTCGGGTTGGATGGCAGGGGACGGGCGGACCCTGTTTCTGGTTGGTGATCCCATGCAATCGATCTACCTTTTCCGGGAAGCTGAGGTGGGATTGTTCCTGAGTAGTTTCAAGGGGCGTTTTGGAACCTTGCAGCATCCTTTGTTACCCCTTCGTCTGTCCTGTAATTTTCGTTCCCAGCAGGGGATTGTTGACTGGGTGAACCGTAGCTTTTCATTGATGTTCCCTGGCCAGACCGATGAAATTTTGGGAGCTGTGCCCCTGTCTAATGCTTTGGCCGTGAAACCTCTCCTGGCTGGCAGTCCTTGTGTTGTTCATCCTTATACGGCAAGAAATGATCGCGCTGAAGCTTTAGAGGTTATTGATCTGGTTCGCGCGGCGCAGAACGAAAACTCTCAACAGTCAATAGCCATCCTGGTTCGCGGCCGGAATCACCTGACTCAGATTCTACCATTACTTCATGACAACCAGATACCCTATCGTGCCCGTGATATCGAACTGCTGGGTGCGCGGCCAATCGCCCTCGATCTGATTCACCTGACCAAGGCGTTGCTACATCGTGGTGATCGTCTGTCATGGCTAGCTGTGTTACGCGCCCCCTGGTGTGGTCTGACTCTCGATGATCTGCACAGTCTGGCGGGATCACACAAAAATCGCACGGTGCCGGCCTTGCTTGATGATCCTGAGCTAATTCGCACCCTTTCTGTAGATGGGCAAAACAGAATCGCGCGGATCTGGCCAGTGTTAAAAGCCTCTTTGCTGCAAAATGGGCGGTTTCCTCTACGTGAACTGATTGAGTCGTGTTGGCTTTCTCTAGGCGGGCCGGTTTGTTATGAGCAGACTTCCCTTGCCGACAGTGAATTGATTTTCAGTTTACTTGAGCGTCTTGATGAAGGTGGTACGCTTTCTGATCTTGCTTCCATTGACAAAGGACTTGCTCAGCTCTATTCCAACCCTGAGGCAAGTGATTGTCAGCTTGAAATCATGACCATCCACAAGGCCAAAGGTCTTGAATTTGATACGGTCATTATTCCAGGGCTTGGTCGTCCTGTAGGACGGCTCAGTCAACCTTTGTTACGCTGGTTTGAGCATCCTGAACATGGCCTCTTGATAGCACCACTGGCAGAGCGTGGCAGCAAGCAGAAAGATCCTCTGTACCAATTGATCTCAGACTATGAAAAACAAAAGCAGGAGTTTGAAATAGCGCGGCTGCTGTATGTTGCAACAACCCGGGCCGTTAATAGGTTGCACTTGCTGGGTCATGCTCAGGTCAATTCAGAAGGCTCGCTGGCACCGGCATCAGGATCCTTGCTGGAAAAATTGTGGCCTGTGGTGGCGGACCACTTTCAGGCAAAAGATGATACCACCCCGAATGTTAGTGACGCACAGGTGGTGGCTCAGTTACACCGCTTACCGTCAAACTGGCTTCCGCCTCAGGTCGCTGCAGTACATATAAATGCCGGGACAACAAAGGCTACAGCATCTGGAACTCATAATGACAATGACCAGGTCTTTAGCGGTTGGGAGAATCCTGCCCATCGCCACGTCGGAACGGTTGTTCATCAACAGCTGGAAATGATTTCACGCTTTGGTCATGATTACTGGTTTCAGAATATGGCTGAGCATGGTGGGGAATTTATTCGATCACGTCTGCGCCAGATGGGGGTTACTGATGAGCAGCTTGATGCATCTGTTAAACGTGTGGAATGTGCCGTCGAGCAGGTTTTAGCGAGTCCTAAAGGACGCTGGATATTGACTCCTCATCCGCAGCATGCCAGTGAATATCCTGTAACCGGGGTGGTCAATGGACAGCTGATTCACGCGAGTATCGATCGCACTTTTGTTGCTGACGGGGTGCGCTGGATTATTGACTACAAATCGAGTATGCCAAACCGCAAGGAATCTCTTGACGCATTTACTGCTCGTGAAAGGGACCGCTATCAGGCACAGTTGCAGGTTTACATTGATCTGTTTAAAAACTTGGATAAAGATGCCTGCGTGCGGGCAGCTCTCTATTTTCCTATGGTCGATTGCTGGTACGAGCTGCCCGGTTAAACGGCTAGGCCAGGGATGATGAAAGTCCTTTTAGAATTTGTCCGGTCATATAACTTTTATGTGGATTCACCCTGACCAGACTTTTTATCATGTTGGGTGCCAAATGCAGGCGAAAGGTAGATTCTTCCCGTTGTACCAGAGTCAGTTCGATATTTTTTTTCAGTGATCCGATACGCATTTCGGTCTCGATAACGTAACACCACTCCCGACTGCCGTCTTCAAAAGAGACCAGGCGTCTTGTCTTAACCGGGGTTACGGAATATATTTCAACATCGGTATTGTTCTGAATCGGGTGTGTGCCGAAGCTGATAATCAGATCTTCTCCTTCTTTGAAGGTCGAATAATCAAAAATATTCAGTATGGACTGTTTTGAGTCCATAACGACCTGGGCCTCAATAGCCGGTATTTTTAACGCCGGGAACGACACCCACTCACACCATCCGATATCGAGGGGAAGTGAGTTTTTCGTTTTTGTCATGGCATCTCTCCTGGAATTTGAAAATATTAATTTGAGAGAGATAATAAATCTATTTATCGTAAAAGTAAATTCTTTTAATATTAGAAAATCAAATTGATTTCAGCATAAATAGTTTTCATCCGATGAGATGGTCTCCCCCCGCTATCTAAATACGGCATCAACGTGCCATGATGGAGAGAACGAAACTTACCATCAACGAGGAGCGAGAGGAGACCAAGATGAATATTACCACTATCGGCCTGGACCTAGCAAAAAGTGTTTTTCACGTCGTATGCTACAACAGCCAATTCAAAGAGGTTAAAAAACGGATGCTTCGGCGCAATCAGGTTCTTCAGTTTTTTACCCAGTTGGCACCTTGCCTCATCGGCATGGAAGCCTGCGCAAGTGCCAGCTACTGGGGGCGTGAGCTACGATCCTTGGGGCATGATGTGAAGCTGATTCCACCCCAACACGTCAAGCCTTACCTGCGTGGGAACAAGAATGACTACAACGATGCGCGTGCGATCGCCGAAGCCACAACTCGACCCGGTATGCCCACTGTTGCGATCAAGACCACAGAAGAGCAAGACATTCAAGCCCTTCATCGTATGCGCTCTCAGTGCCTTCGGGACCGAACTGCATTATGCAACTCAACGCGTGGACTTTTAGGTGAATACGGCATCATCCTTCCAAAAGGAATAACGGTTTTGAGACGGAGTATCCCTGATCTTTTAGAAGATGCAGATAACTCATTAAGCGATTTTTTCCGTGAACTCCTAGCGCGCCGCTATAAGCAACTTGTCGAGCTTGATGAGCATATCTGTTTTTACACCAGTCAACTTGAACACCAGAGCCGACAGAACGAGGCTTGCCAGCGCCTGCAGACGGTTCCAGGGTTTGGGCCCATCGTTGCCAGCGCTTTCTGCAGTGCTATTGGTGATGGACTTACTTACGAGCGAGGCAGAGATGTTTCGGCTTCCCTGGGGTTGGTTCCCCGTCAGCATAGTAGTGGTGGTAAAAATGTCCTACTTGGCATCAGCAAACGTGGAGACAGCTATGTACGTAGTCTCATGGTTCATGGTGCACGTGCTGTTGCCACACAGGCGATCAGAAAGGATGACCCTTTCAGTCGGTGGATTAACCGGATTCGCAAGGAACGCGGCTGGAACAAGGCCGTTATTGCAGTGGCCAACAAAATGGCGCGCATAGGGTGGGCCATTTTGAGACATAAAACCAGCTATCGACCTTCGTCAGACGGACTCGTTGGCTGATAACAATAGCAGTTTAGGAGGTATCCCACCATCAATTGCGACGGCTCAGTATCGAGCGATGACACAACAGGTTAGACCGGCGTATCGAAAACCTGACGTTTCCGGAGGTTTAAGAAACCGATCATCCGATAAGGACGATACGCGCAGATTTCATCGAGGCCCAAGAGATTAAGTTACTCTTACAAAGAGGCCGGATATACGGCAGCAATTCTGTCCCTGTCATCACGAAAAAAGCCCTTGCAAAAAAGGGGGAGACCATATACGGAAACTCCAAATCGTAACTTCCAAGTTTTCAGATTGGAAACGAGCAATTTTTCGTTGTGGTTAGGAAATTAAGGACTTGCGCGGAGACGTAGTACTTTACGTCGCACAAGCAAGTCCGCAGATTGACGCAGCCACGGCGGAAAAGGGCCGTTTCCGGATGAAAACTAGGTAGTTAAAAAAATATGCCACTCAGTGGCATGATTATGCGAAGATATTGTAACATTGCCTTATGGTCCGATTAACCAAGCTTTGCGGGGGGCTGATGTCTTTAATCTCTAAAATTATTCTTGTTTTTTTAGTCATTCTCGGCCTGTTGATTGGTGGGGCGGTTTATCTGCAGTCACAGGTGACTCCTCAGAGGGTTCGCGAATATCTGGTTCCCCTACTTAAGACCAGCCTTGAGCGCCAGGTCGAACTGGGTGAAATTGAGGTCGGCCTGTTTACCGGTATTACGGTCTATGATCTGGTTGTGAAACAGCAACAAGAGCTGGATGCAGACTTTCTGTCTGTTAAGCGGGTTGATCTCTACTATGAGCTGTGGCCGTTACTGACCGGCCAGTTTATTGTCAACCAGGTTGCGCTGGAACAACCTGTTATCGCAATTTCCAGATTTAAGGATGGCAATTATAATTTTAAGGACCTTTCCAGAAATGGTCAGCCAGTGCGCTCAACCTATCGCGAAAAGTCTGTTGCTGTGGCCAATGAACTCCTTAGTGTGCTGGTTAGAAAAGTTACCATTCAAAATGGCACACTCATGTTTGTTGATGCCAAAGATAACCCTAAAACCCCTTATCGCTACACATTTTCTCATTTGAATCTCAATGTCCGGGATTTCACCTTTGAAGAGGTTTTTCCGTTTGATGCCTCTTTACGCTTTAATGATGCTCAGCTGGATATTTCAGGGCATTACAATTTCGCTCTTAATAGTGGTGATCTCATTGTTAACCTGTCTGCGTTGGACCTGGTTCCTCTGGCTCCATATTATCGCAACTATCTTCCGGGTAAATTTGGTGCCGGTAAAGTCGCGTTGAACATTGAGGCGGATTTTCAACCCGGTCAGTTTACCTCAAAAGGGAAAATTTCTTTTGACGGTCTCGACCTGAGGTTGTCCTCGTTTAATGGTGTCGCGTTTAAGGAGGCCGATCTTGCTACTGATTATTCCATAGTCTTTGATCGTCGGACCCGGCAGCTATCGATCCCGGCACTCCTTCTGAAACTAAATAAGATAGCTGCAACGGTTGATGGCTCCATCGATTTGGCAGGGCAGAGTCCTGACCTTGATCTCTCTTTATTGTTGAATAAATTCGACTTGCGTGAGGTTCGCACCAGTGTTCCTGACAGCCTGATTCATGATTTTAAAAAATACAGCCTGGCTGGAATTGTTGATGGCAGGATTACTCTGCAGGGACCTGTTTCTCAGCCTGAAAGCTTATTTCGTTCCGCGAGATTAACCCTGAATGATGTCCAGATCAGCACCGAACAGCTTCGCCTGGGCCTTGCGGGTGAGATCAGCTATCTTAATGATAATTTAAAGACCAGAGATTTTTCTCTGTCCTATGGTAATCAAAGTCTCAGCCTGACCGTTGATGCTCGTAAGAGACGCGATGGGCTCTTTTCCGGGACTTTCAGCCTTACGGCCGATGCTTTTGATTGTAACGAGGTTCTTGGTGCTGCCCGGGTTTCAGAGTCTTCGGAAATCTTTCTCCTGGAAGAGAAGGAGCAGATATCGGGTCCCTTGACTTGCCCCTTGATCTGACCGGGACCCTTTCCGCCAACTCGATCAAGTACCGAAATCTTGTTTTGGAGCATGCTTTCGCAGATGCCCAGATTCATAACAATCGTTTACGTCTGCAGAATATCAGAATGAACTTTGGAAATGGTCGGGTTAAAGGGGAGAGTAATCTTAACCTTGGCGTTCCTGGCTTGGCCTATTCTGGCGATGTTCAGCTCAATGATATTGATTTGTTGGCACTCTCTGGCGGGCTTTATCCGAACGGAACCTATGCTCCATCCGGAACTATGCGTTTAGATACCACCTTTTCCGGGTATGGAACGCGTAAGGATCGGCTATTGAAGGCCCTGAATATGCAGGGTTCCTTCAGGGTTGAAGATGGAAGCGTGCAAGGATTTCCCGTCCTCGACAGTGTTGCCGCCTTTGTCGGCGGTGAGGATCTGCGTCGTGTGACCTTTCGATCTTTGCGGGGACAGTATCAGCTTGCTAATAATATCCTTAGGCAGAATAGTCAGTTAGAAGGGTCCCGGTTGCGTGTCGGCTCACAGGGGAATGTTGATTTAGCTGGCTATACAAATCTGAAATTGGATACCCGTATCGCTCCCCAGGTTTTGAGACGCTCCGGTACGGTGGCCGATGCCCTGGCAGCATTGACAGATGAGCAGGGGTGGGGGATGATTCCGCTGCAAGTTAGCGGGTACCTGGAACGTCTTAAGGTCGCTCCTGATGCCGATGTTATTCAGAAGATGTTAGCCGAGCGTGCCAAGCAGGAGGTATTAACCAAGCTGTCTGAAAAGGTTGAGGGGGCTGATACGGTGCCGGATGGGGTTCAGGAAATGCTGGATAATACGTTAAATAAATTGTTCGGCAAGTGATAAACAGAGAAGTCGTGCCTATGGTGGGGAAGCTATCTGGATAGGCACGACCTTTAATTTGAAAATTAATGGGTTGTCTTGTTAGCCGTGACTGCGTGTAGGCGTTCGCATGGTTACAAACTCTTCAGCACTGGTTGGATGGATCCCGACCGTCTCATCAAACATGGACTTGGTTGCCCCAGCTTTTAATGCGATGGCAATTCCCTGGATGATTTCACCCGCGTTCTCTCCGGCCATATGGGCACCAACCACACGGTCTGTGTCCCTGTCAACGATAAGTTTCATCAGAATCCGATCACCACTATTACTGATAGCGTGCTTTAGGGAGCGGAATTCGCTGGTATAAATATCAAGTCTTGAAAATTGAGAGCAGGCTTCCTGTTCGGTAAGGCCAACGCAACCTATATTGGGTTGACTGAAAACTGCGGTTGGAATCAATGCATAACTAAGGGGGGTGGCTCCCCCCTGGTAGAGGTGCTTGATCAGGTGCATCGCTTCAGCAAGGGCAACAGGAGTAAGCTGGATACGGTCTGTAACATCACCTAAGGCATAAACCGAGGGGGTCGATGTCTGGTAATGTTCATCAACAACGATAGCGCCATTGATCAGCTTGATATAGGCTTTTTCAAGACCCAGTCCAGCTATATTCGGTTTACGCCCTGTCGCAGCCAGAATCAGGTCTGTATCCAGATAAGAACCATCATTCAGGAGAACTTGAAGTCGTTTGTTCTCGAGCTGTTCTACTTTAATAGCATCCGTGCTAAAACGTAGATCAATCCCGTTGCGGCGCATATGGCTCGCCACATATTCTCTTATTTCATCATCAAAACCCCGCAGGAAAAGTTCTCGTCTGTATATCTGGGTCACCTGAACTCCCAAACCATGGAAAATTCCGGAAAATTCAGTGGCAATATAACCGCCGCCAATAATCAGCATCTTTTCCGGAAGCTCGGCCAGATCGAAAATCTGATCGGACGACAGCATGAATTCGCGCCCAGGGATTTCGGGATAGATTGGCGTTCCTCCAACACAGATAAGAATTCTGTCCGCAGTGTACGTCTGATCTCCTACCAGAATTTCGTTGGGTCCATTAATCTGGGCACGCCCGGAGATATAGGTCACGCCACTTTTGGTGAGCATGCCGGCGATAATTTCATTCGATTTGGCAATGACTGCGGATTTGTTGTCGCGCAGGGTCGCCCAGTCAAAGTGGGGAGTCAGCGCCTGCCAGCCGAAGCCGGGCGCTTGTTGATAGCCCGCACCATATTCCGCAGCATGAACATAGAGTTTTTTAGGTACACAGCCAAGGTTGACGCAGGTTCCACCGGCTCTGGATTGTTCGGCGATCGCTACTTTAACCCCTTGCCCGGCAGCCATTCTCGCGGCCCTGGCTCCCCCTGAGCCAGCACCGATGACAAACAGATCATAGTGATGCGGTTGTGACATATTGATCCCCCTTTATCGATTGGTTGCTCTTTGAAACAAGTTATCCCAGTTCGTTGTACTCACGTTCCCTAAAAATTACGCCGAGTTCTTCAGCAACTTTTCGGCAGGCAGCCATGTCAATATCCGGGTAACTGACTGCTGAAGCGACGACTTCGGGAATATAGGCCGGGGCCTGGCGTAGAAAATCTTTGACGGCATCGTATCCCTCCGGGCCAAAATCAGATTGGCAGAGCTGCTGGTAGGTTGAAGCATCTGCGGCATTTAGGGATACCGATATGGCATCAACAAGCCCCTTGAGTTCTGGCAGAATATTTCGTTTATGGACTAGATTGGCCTGTCCGTCAGTATTGATACGGATTTTGATGTTGTTCTGCTTCAGCCAGGAAGCGACTTCTTTAATAAGGTCAAGACGCAGTAATGGTTCACCATAACCGCAGAAGACGATTTCATCATATTGTTTGGGATCTCCTATCGCTTTTATGACCTCACTGGCCGTCGGTTCACGATCGAGATAAAGTTCATGTCCCTTAACCACAAAATCACGAAATTTTGCGCAGAAGATGCAACTGTTGGTGCAGCGGTTGGTAACATTCAAATACAAAGAATTGCGAATCTGGTAGGCTATTTTATGGCTTTGGTCGATATGTCCAAAACCGAACAGGTCGTGGCAGTTGCGACTGGTTATGCGCGCTACGTCGGCATAGGTCAGCCCCTTTACCTCGGCAATCTGTTCTGCACAATGACGAACATAGCCTGGTTCGTTACGTTTGCCACGATAAGGTTGCGGGCTTAAATAGGGGCAATCTGTTTCAATCAGCATCTTGTCGATGGAAATATTTTTAACAACCTGTCGTAATTCTTCATTTTTCGGATAAGTAATATTGCCGGTAAAGCTAATATAAAAGCCCAGATCGATACAGCGGCGGGCCATGTCCGTATCGCCGCTGAAGCAATGAACGACTCCACCAACCTCGCTCGCATTTTCCTCGCTCATGATACGCAGTAAATCAGCATGAGCATCACGATCATGGACAATTATCGGTTTGTTGACCTTGCGTGCCAGGCGGATCTGCTGGCGAAACGCTTCCTGCTGAATATCATGGGGGCAATGATCGCGATAATAATCGAGACCAATCTCTCCAAGGGCAACAACCTTAGGTTGCGATAGGAGGTGTTCAAGCTCCTTTAGGCTTTCAGGGTTAATCTCCCTGGCGTCATGGGGGTGAACTCCGACGGCAGCATAGATACTGTCATATTTATGGGCCAGAGCAACACTGGATCGGGAGCTTTCAAGATCACAACCAATGGTCAGCATGTGGCTGATCCCATTCTCACGGGCTCTGGTGATAACTATATCCAGGTCGTTTTTGTACTGACCACTGTCAAGATGCGCATGACTGTCAACTAATAGCGCTGTCTCTTCTTTCATGTTTTTTCTGCTCCAAAAAAGCGGGGCGCTTATAGCGCCCCGGTCGTGTAAATATCAACAATCTTTATTTTACTCGTTTTCGATCCGCGGGAAAAGAGGTGCCGCCTTTTCAATTTCGGTACCTGCCTGCAGCCCGCCCCACTGATCTTGCCCGGTCAGCGAGAGGGTTGCCGGGTCACCATTAAGAATATCAATAATACGAGCGCCGGTTTCAGGCATAAATGGTGCGACCAGTAACGCGATAATGCGGATTGACTCGAGTAGATTGTACATGACTGTTGCCAGGCGATCCTTTTGTTCAGGATCTTTGGCCAGTGCCCATGGGGCGTTTTCATCAATGTACTTATTGCCAGCAGAAATCAGTTCCCAAATACTCATCAATGCCTTATTGAAAGCAAGATCATTCAACTGCTCATCAATTTTAGTGACATTATTACTGAACAGATCGATAAACGCCTGATCTCCCTCCGTTGCTGGCCCGGCTGCCGGAAGTTTGCCGGCAAAATACTTATTAAGCATCGCGGTAGAGCGGCTTACAAGATTTCCAAGGTCATTGGCCAGGTCGGAATTGATGCGATGAATCAATGCATTGTGTGAGAAGTCGCCATCCAGACCAAAGGGCACTTCCCTGAGCAGGAAGTAGCGGATAGCATCGACTCCGTATTTGTCGACCAGCATGTTTGGTTCAACAACATTGCGTAAACTCTTGCTCATTTTCTGCCCTTCAACGGTCCACCAGCCGTGAGCAAAAACCTTTTCTGGTAATGGTAATCCTGCTGATAGCAGAAAGGTGGGCCAGTATACGGCGTGAAAGCGGAGAATATCCTTACCGATGACGTGAATTGCTGGCCAGAACTTTTTAAAGTTCCCATCTTTGTCTTCAGGATAGCCCAGTGCAGAAATATAGTTGGTTAACGCATCGAACCAGACATAAATGACATGTTTGTCATTGCCAGGTGTCGGGATGCCCCATGAAAACGAGGTTCTTGAGATAGAGAGATCTCGCAGTCCTTCACGAACAAAACTGAGAATTTCATTACGCCGGGATTTTGGCTGAATAAAATCAGGGTTTTCTTCGATGTGTTGCAACAGTTGATCCTGATATTTACTCATGCGGAAAAAATAAGATTCTTCCTTTAATTTGGTTGTTGGTCTGCCACAGTCGGGACAATTGCCATCAAGTAGCTGAGTTTCAGTCCAGAACGTTTCACATGGCGTACAATACCAGTCTTCATATTCGCCAAGGTAAATGTCATCTTTGGCGAGCAGTTTTTTGAACTGTTCCTGAACGGTATGTTTGTGGCGCTCCTGTGTTGTCCTGATGAAATCCGTATTGGATATGTTGAGTTTTTTCCATAAGGCCTGAAAACGCTTGAAGACGCGATCTGCAAGTTCAAGAGGAGTTTCACCATTCGCTTTGGCGGCGGTTTCTACTTTTTGGCCATGTTCATCGGTTCCGGTCAGGAACGCTACTTCAAAACCGCGGGCACGTTTGTAGCGCGCAAGTACATCACAGGCCAGGGTCGTATAGGCGTGGCCAATGTGAGGAACGTCATTTACGTAGTAAATAGGCGTAGTGATATAAAAGTTTTTATCCATGGTGTTAATGCTCCCGTTTTATATTCGAAATGAATGACATGGCATAATTAGTTCAAGAATTAGATTCTGGACTTTTAGGGCGACTCGGTCTCCGCCGCGGCCGCTTGCGGCGGCGCTGATTCTTGGCGTTGTCAGATTTTTCTGTATGCTCAGGAGGATTCTGGGTTTTACTTTTTCCTGATGCATCACTTTGCGTTTTGTCTCCGGACTGTTCGCGTTTTTGAGATTTTTGAGGTCGCCTGTTGCTACGCGAGTTGCGTTTATTTCCCTGCTCATTAGTATTGTCGTTCGGGTTTGATTGCACCTGTTTCGCAGTTGGTTTGTTATTTGCGTCGGAGCTGCTGTCTGCTTGGTGCGAGGCCTGATGCAGCTCGTTAACATGCATGGTACAGCGTTCACCATCATGGCATGCAAGGGTGACTTTTTGGGCCAGAATATCGAGGGCAACCACTTCAGCTTTGCCGTCTTTAAGTTGCAGTTTTTTACCACATTTTGGTAATGATTTTTTAAGATCATTATAGGTTTCGTATTCATAGGCAAGGCAGCACAGCAAACGTCCGCATTGGCCTGAAATTTTACTGGGGTTGAGAGCTAATCCCTGAGCCTTTGCCATCTTTACCGATACCGGTGCAAATTCACGCAAATGGGTAGCACAGCAGAGTTCGCGGCCGCAGATGCCAAGGCCGCCAACCAGTTTTGCTTCGTCGCGAACACCGATCTGGCGCATTTCTATACGCGTGCGATAATGTTGAGCCAGATCGCGAACCAGTTCGCGGAAATCGATGCGTCCGTCCGCAGTGAAATAGAAGATAATTTTCGAGCCATCGAAGAGATATTCTGCGCGGACAAGTTTCATGTCGAGGTTGCGCTGCTGAACTTTCTGCTGGCAGAACTTCAGGGCTTCCTGTTCGCGCAGACCGTTGCTGTCGGCCATCTGTAAGTCGCCTTCGTTAGCAACCCTTAAGACGGATTTCAGCTTTGGAGGTGCTTCTTCGGGGGATATTTCTCTCGGCTTGGTGATGACGGTACCAAGGGCACGGCCACGTTCTGTTTCAACAACGACTTTGTCCCCGGGAAGAAGATCAAGGTCTTTGACTTCAAAGTCGAAGAGTTTTCCGGCGCAGTGAAAAGAAATACTGACTATTTTAAGAGGTTCCATAAAACCTTTGTCCTTAAGTGGGGATATAAAATCAAGCTGCTGCTATGTTCAAGAGCATCACTTCCAATGCTAACTGTCGATTGACGTTACGCTGAAGGTGATGGCGAGCTTTGGTTAACTGGTTCAGTTTAACCTGTAGGCTCTGAGTTGAATGCCTGGCAGCTTCACGGTGCAAGAGTTCCTGCATGTCCAGATTAACCAGATCCGTATTGGGTCGTCCATACTGCAGAAGCATGACGTCACGGAAGAAGGCCTGGAAGATGTCGAGGTAATCTTCCAGATGGTCCTTGTCTGCAGATAATTCTTCAGCAAACGATAACGTCGGGATATTACTTCCTGCGGAGAGCCCTGACAAGGTCTGAATCAGCTCCCGGCGTTTTTCAAGATAAATCTCCTGTTTTGTGCCTAAAGCTTTTTTCAGGCTTCCTTCTGATAATGCCGCCAGGATGGCAACCTGGGTGTGATCTAATTCCAGGCGGCTGTCTAGAACCTCTTCAATCTGAGCTTTTGGTAAGCGTCTGAAGGGCAGGCGTTGACAACGTGAACGGATCGTTGTTAAAAGTTTTTCAGGTTGACCCGACAGCAAGATAATAACTGTATTTGGCTGTGGTTCTTCAAGGGTTTTCAATAGAGCATTAGCTGCATTCGTTGTGAATTTTTCGGCATTTTCAATGAGGCAGAATTTATACTTCCCCTCCAGGGGGCGCAAAGTCAGTTGCTGTTGTAATTCTCTGACCTGGTCAATTTTGATGGTTGCATCAAGAGTGTCCAGGATATGAACATCAGGATGAAGGTTATTATCTACCTTACGGCAGGCAGGACATTCTCCACACCCATTCTCTTTTTCACATAGTATGGCGCGGGCAAAAGCGAGAGCCATGAGCCGTTTACCTATCCCTTGCGCACCTTCAAACAGGTAGGCGTGGGCTATTCTGGCAGAGCGGATTGCTCTGCGCAGGATGTCTTTTTGCTGCTCGTGGCCAATGATGGATGCGAAAGTCATGTATCTGTATGCTTTACTAGTGTCTATTCTGAACGACAGTTGCAAATCCCTATGATTAAGAGGATGTTTGCTGCTGCGTGGGGTTAACGTTTTGTATTTGTCTGGTGAACAATCTGCCATTATAGGGAGTCCTGGCTGGTATAATCAAGAATAAAGGCCGTTATTCCTTATCATTTGAGGCAAACAAATTGAACTACCGGACTCTTTTGGCTATACTCCGCATCAGTTCACTATTAAATACTAAATTGCGTATTGCTTTATGGAGGATTGGTGTCTGAGTTTCTTGGTTATCTGGAAAATACAATAGGGTACAGCTTTCGTGATAAAAATTTACCACTTCAGGCATTAACCCATAAGTCTTTTAGTAATGAACAGTCAGATTATGTCGCGCACAATGAGCGTCTTGAATTTTTAGGTGATGCTGTTCTCGAACTGGTTATCTCTGAATGGGTATACCGCAGCTATCCTGATATTCCTGAAGGAGGGCTGACAAGGATTCGTGCTGAAGTTGTCAGTGAAAAAGGTCTCGCTGCTATTGCCCGGAAACTTGATTTAGGGCAGGGGCTCAAGTTAGGAAAGGGGGAAGCGCGAAGTGGTGGACGTGATAAAGCCAGTCTGCTCTCCGATGCCTTAGAGGCCTTGTTGGGAGCCGTGTTCCTTGAAGGGGGATTTGAGGTCGCGTGTCAGGTTGGTGAAAGAATATTCAGTGCTGCCGTTAGGGAGTCTGCTCAACAGCGTTATGGTAGCGATTATAAAACCTGTCTTCAGGAAAAGCTTCAGGCTCATTATAATCAGCTGCCTGAATATACATTGACCCAGGTCAGTGGGCCGGATCACGACAGAGTCTTTTCTATGGAGGTGCGGTTTGCTGGAAAATTGTTGGGTAAGGGGAATGGTAGTAGTAAAAAAAATGCAGAGCAAAAAGCTGCGGCAGCAGCTTTGGACCATCAAATGGTCAGAGAGTTGAGTAAATGACAGAGACAAGTTTTAAGTCTGGTTTTGTTGCCATTGTCGGACGTCCTAACGTCGGGAAGTCCACTTTGCTTAATCGTATCCTGGGGCAGAAAATAGCGATTACTTCCAATAAGCCTCAGACCACCAGAAATCGCATATTAGGGATTCATAATTTTGCCGGTGGGCAGGCTCTTTTCGTTGATACCCCAGGTATTCATAAAGCGAAGAGTAAGTTAAATAAATTTATGGTTGAGCAGGCGGTAGATGCTTGTGCTGATGTTGATATTGTTTTCTTTCTGGTCGAGGCGCAAAGTAAGCCAGGCCCGGGCGATGAATATGTCCTGCAGTTGCTTAGCCGCATGAAGATGCCTGTTTATCTGCTGATAAATAAAGTTGATTTGGTTGAACGTGAAAGTCTGCTGGGACTCATTGATACGTATCGTCAAAAGCTGTCTTTTGCGGAAATTATTCCTATTTCGGCGCGCACTGGAGATGGGGTAAAGACTGTGCTGGAGTTGGTAGAAAATCGTCTTCCTCAGGGACCTCAATACTATGATGAGGATGCCCTTACTGATCAGCCTGAGCGTTTCATTGTTGCCGAAATGGTCCGCGAGAAGATCATGCGTCGTACCAGTGATGAAATTCCCTATGGCGTCGGGGTGAAGGTTGAGTCATTTGAGGAAAAGCCCCAGAAAAACCTGGTTGTTATTCACGCAACCGTCCATGTTGAGCGTGATAGTCATAAAAAGATCATCGTTGGTAAGGGTGGTCAGATGATTCGCAAATTGGGGGAAGAGGCGCGCAAGGATATTGAAAGGCTTTTGGCAACGCGTGTGTATCTTGAGCTTTTTGTCCGGGTCGATAAGGATTGGAGCCAAAGCGAACGTATGTTGCGTGAACTTGGCTATAGTCAAAAATAATCATTTTTAGAAAGTGCTTGAACTTTTATGTTGAAAATAGTTGCTATAGTTGGTCGACCTAATGTCGGTAAGTCGACACTGTTTAATCGCTTGCTTGGAAAGCGTAAGGCGATTGTTGAAGATTTTCCCGGGGTTACCAGGGATCGCCACTATGCTGAGATTACCCGCTATGATAAGCCCTTTTTGCTTGTCGATACCGGCGGTTTTGAGCCGGCAAGTGAAGACCGGTTGCTATCGCAAATGCGTGAGCAATCTCAATTGGCTGTTGATGAAGCCGATATCATTATTTACCTGATGGATGTCAGATCTGGTTTGACCCCCTCAGATATTGAAATTGCGCAGTTCTTGCGGCGTACTGATAAACCGGTTCTGTATGTTGTTAATAAGGTTGATGGCGACAATATGGAGGTAGCCGCCAGTGAATTTTACGCCCTTGGGATAGAGACTCTTTATACCTTATCGGCCGAGCATGGGCGCGGCATTGGTGAGCTTGTCGATGTTGTTCAGGGGCTGCTTCCGGAAGGGCAGCAGAAAAGTGATGTCAGTGATGAAATTCGCTTTTCATTGGTCGGACGACCTAATGTCGGGAAATCGTCTTTGGTCAATCGCTTGCTTGGCTTTGAGCGTGTTGTTGCTAATCCGCAAGCTGGTACCACCAGGGATAGTATAGATACCCCTTTTACCTATAATGATCGGCGCTATGTTCTTATTGATACTGCCGGGATAAGACGTAAAGGTCGG
Source organism: Geopsychrobacteraceae bacterium (assembly GCA_963664385.1). Classification (GTDB taxonomy): domain Bacteria; phylum Desulfobacterota; class Desulfuromonadia; order Desulfuromonadales; family Geopsychrobacteraceae; genus Seleniibacterium. The sequence continues at coordinate 4,545,878 of OY761157.1, read as the reverse complement.
GTCAATGAGGCCTTGGAAAAATACAGCGCGATTACCGCATTAAGGGCTATGGATCGCTCCCATGTGGTGCTGATGGTTATTGATGCTGAAGAAGGTGTCACCGATCAGGACCTTGCTGTCGCTGGCTATGCCTATGAAAAGGGTAGAGCCTTAATTTTAATCGTCAATAAATGGGATCTTCCTGAAAAAGATAATCAGACCATGGGTAAGTTTATGGAAGAGATCAAGCGTCGTTTCAAATTTTTGCCGTTTGCTCCGATCCTGTTTGTTTCAGCTTTAACCGGACAGCGGGTTCCTAAAATTATGGCCCTAGTGGAATCTGTTGCCGCTGAATTTAACAAGCGGATACCAACTCCTCAGCTCAATCGTGGTTTGGAAGAGTTTGTGGCCAAGCATCCGCCATCTATGGTTAACGGGCGGCGCATAAAATTCTACTATGCCGCACAGAATGCGGTGCGACCACCGACGATAACCCTGTTTACCAATCGCCCTGAAGATGTGCACTTTTCGTATCAGCGCTATTTGGTCAATTGCTTTAGAGAAAAATTCGGTTTTGATCAGGTGCCATTACGTCTACAATTTAAGGGCAGGGGTGATAAAAACTGAAAAGCTTGGGGGGTAGACGAGAACATGAGTGTTGAGGGGTATCTGGAAGATCTTGGGGTTTGTGAAATCCTGCAGATTTTGAGTCTAAGTAAAAAATCGGGGACTTTGCATCTGCAGTCGGGGGACTCGGAAGGTGCGGTGACCTTTCAGCGGGGGCAGATTGTGCGTGCTGTATCAAATCGCTTCCCTCAGGAGTTGGGGCAATTATTGAAACATTGCCGTATGGTTACCGCTCAGCAGCTCGATGAGGCCCTGGCCTATCAGCAGAAGTTAGAGGCTCATCGTCCTTTGGGGGAAATCCTGACCGCTCTTTATCAGATTCCTGCTGCTGCCATAGAGCAGGCCATTGCTCAGCAGATTGAAAAGGTTATCTTGAGTTTTGTCACCCTGCGTGTCGGGACTTTTTATTTTGCTATAGAAGATACTGTTACTTACGGAACAGCAAGCCTTAATCCGTTGGATTTAATGTTGGAAAAAGGGATGAGCCCCAGACGACTTGCTCTGAAAGGGCAGAAAAATCTCGAACAGGAAGCTTATGATGAGGCCAGCCTTGATCGTGAGTTAGCCGAAATTGATCAGCGACATTCCTCCAAAGGCTTGGATTTGTTGCGCGGTATGCTTGCGGAGTTGGAGCATCCAGAGTTTAGTGGGGGCGTTGTTCTGCTGATTTTGCGTTATGCCAGTGAGATTATGAACCATGCTGTTATCTTTGATCTGCGCGGTGATAATCTTATCGGTATTGGACAGTTCGGCTTGCAGGGCCAACATGGATTAAGTGCCGACGATCTGGTGCGCCGGATGAATATCCCTGTTCGCCAGGGCTCGGTATTTTCTGAAGTGTTGAGAACTAAGGAGCCGTTTTGTGGCGAACTTGGTGATACTGATTCAGAACATATGTTGTGTGAGTTGCTCGGAGCCACAGCTGGAAATAGTTATCTGGCCCCGTTACTTAATGGTGGCAGGGTTGTTGCCATGTTGTATGGCGCGTTGGCCACGGGTGGTGTCGCTGGTGCGAAGGTTGACGCCTTTAATGTTTTTTTGGCTCAGGCTGGCTTAGCTATTGAGCAAGCACTGCAAGGAAACTGAATCGTACATGTCTACTTTTTCAAAACTTCTGCTATAGTTATTAGTAACTAGTTTTCAGTTAGGGAAGGTGCTTGCATGCAGAGAAATATACTTATTGTTGAAGATGAAGAAAGTCTGTTGAAGCTGGAAAGTATACTCTTGACAACCAAAGGCTATATGGTCAAGGGAGCCGTTACCGGACCCGCTGCTCTCGAATCGATAGCGGAGGATCCGCCGGATCTGGTACTGCTCGATATTATGTTGCCCGGGCTTGATGGTTTTGAGGTGTGCCGTCGCATAAAGACTTCGACCTCAACTCGACATATTCCGGTAATTTTATTGACTGCCCGTAAGACGCCAGAGGATGTCGCTAAGGGGGCTGAGGTCGGTGCCGATGAATATATCACCAAGCCGTTTAAATCAGCCCGCATCATGGAGACGATAGAGTCTTATTTAAGCTGATTCCGGTGTTTCTGACCTGTCTGTCAAGTTAAGGCCCGGTTTGCTTCCGGGCTTTTCTTTGTCTGGTATTTCTTCAAGGATATTGTTACTATACAGGCACTATTGCTGATGACCGGTGTCATTTCCGGTCGTTTTTATTGGAGCGACTTGCAAGATTTTACTCTTGCTGAAGATTGATGGTTGAAGGATAACTGCAGATGTATTCAGCCCGGATTTTAGTTGCTGATGACTCACCGATGATGCGCCAATTTATTATTCTCGCATTGCAAAGAGTTCCAGGGTTGCAATTTGAAGAAGTCAGTGATGGTGTGACAGCTTTAAAGATGATGGCTGAAGAGAAGTTTGATCTCTTGATCACCGATCTGAATATGCCACTTATGAGTGGAACCAAGCTGATTAGCCTGTTGCGGCGCGATGCTGCTTATCAGAAACTGCCGATTATTATTGTTACCACTGAAGGCTCTGATCTTACCAGGCAGAAAGCATTACAGGCTGGTGCAAATGAATATATTACCAAGCCGTTACAGACGGCGGAACTCGTCCATATTGTCCGGAGTTTGTTAATTCCTGAAAGTCTTTAACCTCAAGGTCTTGACACTCCGCAATTATCATGTAATAAGACGCCATTCACAAAAAAACTGTTTTTAATTCAGGAGGCAGCGTTGGCTAAAGAAGAGGCAATTGAAGTAGAAGGGACCGTGGTTGAGCCATTGCCGAATGCAATGTTTCGGGTCAAGCTAGATAATGATCATGTTGTGCTGGCACACATTTCCGGGAAAATGCGTAAATATTATATTCGTATTTTGCCAGGTGATCGGGTTACCGTTGAGTTGTCACCTTATGATCTCACACGTGGACGTATTACCTATCGTTCAAAATAATCAGTTCTCGACGATTTGAATATGTCTCAGGGCGAATACCTTTTAGTGTGTCTGCGCTTCTGAACACCTTGATTCTAACGATACCGGCTTGTGCCGGTTTTCGTGTATATAATCCATCTTCATTTCTACGTCAAAAGTGACGTTTACGGGCGTCGCGGAGGATTCATGGAAAATCATTACAATCCTAAACAGGTTGAGGCCAGATGGCAGCAATACTGGCAAGACAATAAATCATTTCGCGTAAGCGAAGATATCGATAAACAAAAATATTACCTCCTTGAGATGTTTCCGTACCCCTCGGGCCGGATTCACATGGGGCATGTGCGAAATTACGCAATTGGTGATGTTGTTGCCAGGTTTAAACGGATGCAGGGGTATAACGTTCTGCATCCGATGGGGTGGGATGCGTTCGGTATGCCGGCTGAAAATGCCGCGATCGAGCATGGTACTCATCCGGCCAAATGGACCTACGAAAATATTGACAGTATGCGTCGCCAGCTTAAACGTATTGGTCTGTCTTATGACTGGGACCGGGAATTTGCCACCTGTGATGCTGATTATTATCGTTGGGAGCAGTTGGTTTTTCTGAAAATGTTCGAAAAGGGACAAGCCTACAAAAAAGGTTCAAATGTGAACTGGTGTGACACTTGTCAAACTGTCCTGGCTAACGAACAGGTCGAGGATGGCTGTTGCTGGCGGTGTCACGAAGAGGTGGAGCAGAAACAGCTTGAACAATGGTTCTTTAAGATAACCGATTACGCTGATGAGCTGCTTGACTGGGCGGATAAGCTAAAAGGGTGGCCTGAGCGTGTTCTTGCCATGCAACGTAACTGGATTGGTAAAAGTTATGGTTGTGAAATCGAATTCCCTATTGCCGACAGTGATCAGAAGGTAAAGGTTTTTACGACCCGTCCAGATACTTTGTACGGTGTGACGTTCATGAGTCTTGCTCCTGAACATCCTATGGTCAGTTCTCTGGTGACCGATGGGCAGAGGGCCGAAGTTGAGCAGTTTATTGCTGAAGTTGAGCGCCAGGATAAACTGGCCCGTACCAGTGGCGATCTCGAAAAGAAAGGTGTCTTCACCGGGTCCTATTGTATTAATCCGGTCAATAGCGATAAGGTTCCGGTGTTCCTGGCGAACTTTGTCCTTATGGATTATGGAACTGGGGCCGTTATGGCCGTTCCTGCCCACGATCAACGTGATTTTGAATTCGCCAGCAAATATGATTTGCCGATTCGTGTGGTCATCCAGCCGGCCGGCGAGTCTTTGGATGCCAGTAAGCTCGAGCTCGCTTTTACCGAGGCCGGTGAGCTGACAGCTTCGGGACCTTTTGACGGTGTTGATAATGAGTCAGCGAAAGAGAAGATAGCAGCTTATCTCGACGATCGCGGTGAAGGGCGGAAAACTATAAATTATCGTTTGCGGGACTGGGGAGTGTCGCGGCAGCGCTACTGGGGAACTCCGATTCCGATCATTTACTGTGACAGTTGCGGGGCTGTTCCTGTCCCAGAGCAAGACCTTCCGGTGACCCTGCCCACAGATGTTGCCTTGACAGGTGAGGGCGGCTCTCCGTTGGCTCGTCATGAAACTTTTATGAAGGTGTCCTGCCCCAAGTGCGGTAAGGATGCCCGCAGGGAAAGCGATACTTTTGATACCTTTGTCGAGAGTTCCTGGTATTTTGCCCGCTATGCCTGCCCAGATTATGCTCAGGGGCCACTAGATAAAAAGGCTGCCAATTACTGGATGCCGGTTGATCAGTATATTGGCGGTATTGAGCACGCTGTCATGCATTTGCTATATGCTCGGTTTTATACCAAGATCCTGCGTGATCTTGGCATGATTGATGTTGATGAGCCATTTACTAACCTGTTAACTCAGGGAATGGTTTGCAAGGAGACCCAGCGCTGTAAGGAGCATGGTTGGCTCTACCCTGAGCAGGTGGTTGATGGCAAATGTACGGAATGCGGAACTCCTGTCGATTTTGGCCGCACTGAAAAAATGAGCAAATCGAAGAAAAATGTCATCGACCCAAATCAGCTTATAGATCAATATGGTGCTGATACTGCTCGTTTATTCTCCCTGTTTGCTGCGCCTCCAGAGAAAGATCTCGAGTGGAATGAGCAGGGGGTTGAGGGATGCTCGAGATTTCTTAATCGGGTTTGGCGCGCAGTTGTTGAAAACCTTGATGTGATAGCTGGCGTAGAAGTTGCCGTAAGTGCCGATGGGGCAGCCTCTGATTTGCGCAGAAAAACTCACCAGACTATCAAAAAGGTCAGTGAGGATGTTGATGGTCGTTTTCACTTCAATACGGCTATTGCCGCGGTTATGGAGCTTGTCAATGCCGTGTATTCATTCAAAGAGAGTAAAGAGCATCCAGAGGTACTGCGCGAGGCCTTAGAAGCGATCATTCGCCTGCTTAATCCATTTGTCCCTCATATTTGTGAGGATCTCTGGACCCAATTAGGTCATGAGGAGAGTGTTGAAAGTGCCGGCTGGCCAGTGTGGGATGATAGCGCCCTGGTTGCTACTGAAATCACCTTGGTGGTGCAGGTCAACGGTAAGGTTCGGAGCAAAGTTTCAGTCCCTGCAGATGCGGATAAGGATGCCATTGAGGCTGTGGCTCTCTCTGAAGAAAATGTTAAGCGCTTTATTGAGGGGAAGCAGGTCCGTAAAGTTATTACTGTTCCTGGTCGCCTGATCAATATCGTGGTGTCTTGATGAAACTCGTTCTGACCATATTGCTTAGCATCCTGCTTTGTGGTTGTGGTTACCAGCTTGCCGGGCAAGGGACTTCCTTGTCCGACGAGCCCCTCAAAGTTTATCTGCCGCATGTTGGTAACCAGACATCTCAACCCTATGTCGATACCTTACTTGTCTCTAGTCTTAGTCGTGAATTGGCACGTTCTTCATACTATTCTGAAGTTACGGCTGAGCTCGATGCCGACAGGCTTCTGTCTGTTGTTATCACTAAGTATCTACGTCAGGCCCTCTCTTACAACAGCAGTGACGACATAGCGGAATATCGTGTTACTATGACAGCCGATGTCCTTCTGACGAGGAGTTCTGATCGTTCGGTGCTCTGGAAGCAAGCGATCGATTGGCAGGCAACATATGTGACCAGAGACGATAAGATGGCCCAGAGTGATAGTGAAAACTTGGCTGTTGATGAAATATGTCAACGTCTTGCTGCTGAGATTGTCTACCAGATGCAACAAAGATCAGAACCGGCCTTATGAATGCGGATGATTTCCTCCGGAAATTAAAAAGCGATCAGATCCCGCCATTGGTTTGTCTTTATGGTGAAGAAACTTTTCTGGTTCGTAAGGCGCTGGAACAGTTGCGGCAATGTATTCTCCCCGGTGGTAAAGATGATTTTAATGACAGTCTTTTTCAGGGGAAGGACCTTAGGGCTGAACAGGTGATAGATGCTGCTCAGACTCTGCCCATGTTTGCTGAACGGAGACTTGTAACGATCCGTGATGCACATCTGATGCCTGTGGCCGAGCAAGAAAAGCTGCTGGCTTATCTTGATAATCCCGTCCCAGAAACCTGTTTATTGCTGATTGCCGATAAGATAGATAGTCGAAGGAAATTTTTCCAACAGTTTAAGAAAAAGGGGCAGGTGGTTGAATTTAAGCCACTGACTGAACGTGAGCTGCCTGATTACCTGAAGAAACTTTTAAGTGCGAGGAACGTAGAGATATCTGCTGATGCTCTCAATCTTTTCTGTTCTATGGTGAGCACCGGCTTGAATGAGGTGCATTCTGAATTAGAGAAGCTTTTGACCTTTATCGGCGCAGCGACTCTTATTGATGTGAAAGATGTGCGTGCTGTTGTTTCGCGTGGGCGTGCGGAAAACGTTTTTGAGATCGGTAATGCTGTTGGTCGTGGTGATATTGGGAAGGCTCTTAGTCTGGTGAGTAGACTGTCGGCTGCAGGGGAGGCTCCTCTAAAGATTTTAAGCCTGGTAACGCGACATTTCCGGCAACTGTGGAAGGTTCGCGAGCTTAGCGCTAAGCGTGCTAACGCAAGAGATATCGCTTCTCAGGTAAGGATTCCATATTTTGTTGTTGAGGGATTGATTCAGCAGGCAGGGAAGTTTTCCCGTAATGACTTTATCCACGCCTATGAGCTGTTTCTGGAAACGGATCTGGCTATGAAATCGAGTGGTGCTAATTCTGATGCATTGCTGGAGCAGCTTCTTCATGCTTTGGTTGCTATGAAAAATAAATAAGGGGCTGAAGTAGCCCCTTATTTTTTAAACCCTGATTCGCTTATTCTCAAGCCTTAAGCGAGGGTGTTAACCAGCTTTGAAAGTCTGGAAATTTTACGGCTGGCAGTTGCCTTGTGAATGACCCCTTTAGTAGCCGTTTTATCGACGTAGGGGATTGCTTTTTTAAGGGCCGCTTCAGCAGCTTCTTTGTCGCCTGCAGCAACCGCTTCACGTACCCCTTTGACCAGGGTGCGCATAGTTGAGCGAACATGGTTGTTGCGAGCCTGACGTACTGCATTTTGCTTATTGCGCTTCAGCGCCGATTTGTGATTAGCCACGTATTATTCTCCTAACGGGGTAAATGTATTTGTCTTAAAAGCTTGGCGATAGTATAGGGATGTGCTCCTGGTGTCAAGTTAGAAAGTGCTAATGCTCTATCATAAATATACCTTTTATCGGCAGCTTAGCGTTTATGTGATAAGGATTAAAAAACAATAATGTCATCGCGTAGAATAATTGGATTCTCAACCATGATTATGGCTGGTGCAACCTTGCTAAGTCGTATTGCTGGCTTAGCCAGAGATGTTCTGGTTGCACGAATGTTTGGCGCAGGAATGGTTACGGACGCTTTTTTTATGGCTTTTACTATTCCTAATCTATTGCGTCGTTTTTTTGCAGAAGGGTCGCTTACCGCTGCTTTTGTTCCGGTTTTTTCAGATGTTTATCATAATTCAGGGGAGTATCAGGCTCAGCGTTTGGCTAACAGGTGCTTGACGGCTCTGGTTTTGGTTATGGTCGTAATTGTTGCAGCAGGTATCTGTTTTTCACCTATTATTACCCGCATGATAGGTTTTGGGTTTGGTGCTGTTCCGGGGAAGCTAGAGCTTACCGATTGTCTGAACCGGCTTATGTTTCCTTATATCGGATTTGTTTCAGTTCTGGCATTGATTACCGGGGTCCTTAATGTCCGGGGGCATTTTTTTCTCCCTTCGTTGTCTCCTTTGTTTCTTAATCTCTGTATGATTTTTTCTGCATTGTTTTTGCGTGGTTTTTTTGCGGAGCCGGTGTATGCCTTGGCTATTGGTGTCCTGCTGGGAGGGGCTGCTCAGTTGTTTGCTCAGATCCCGGTTCTTTTCCGTTTTCGTGTTCGCTTACGACCCGATTTTCACTTTTTACAAGATTCCACCGTAAAGAAAATTGCGGCTTTAATGATCCCTGGTATTGCCGGGGTTGCCATATATCAGATCAATATTATCACCAGTCGTCTGCTTGCTTCTTTTTTGCCTGAAGGATCCGTTTCTTATCTCTATTATGGGCAACGCCTATTTGAATTTCCGCAAGGAATTTTTATTGTTTCTTTAGCTCAAGCGGTGCTGCCTATGATGAGTAAACAGGTGGCTCAGGATAGTATGGAAGGTGTTCGCGACTCCTTGGCCTTTTCGCTATCATTGATTACCTTATTTACCCTTCCTGCCATTACCGGACTGGTGTTATGTGCCAAACCCATTTATGCGCTTCTGTTTTACGGTGGGGCTTTTGATGATGTTGCCCTCGAAAAGACAGCTATTGCTTTGGCTTGTTATGCGCCTGGTCTGCTTTTTGTCGGTTTTAGTCGTATCGCAGCGCAAACATTTTATGCTCTTAAGGATACTAAAACTCCAGTTGTTGTTTCCTTTGCTACCTTGTTGGTTAATCTTCTTGCCGGATTGGTTCTGATGAATTACTTCGGTTATGCTGGGTTGGCCGCAGGGTTAACTGTGTCATCTATTTTTAATGCTGTTTTGTTGGTTACGTTATTGCAGAAGAAAACCGGGGCTTTCATGAAGACCACTTTTTGGGTCCCGATTGTTAAGGTTCTGCCGGCTTGCTTATGTATGGGGCTGGTTGTGCATTGGATTCTTTCCTGTATCGAATGGCAGGTTGCTGATGGCAGCCTCGCTCAATGGTTGAGTTTAGGCTGTGCTGTTATGCTGGGGGCTGGAGTTTATTTATTATGCTGTCAACTGTTTAAAGTTGCTGAAATAGCAAAAGGGTTTGCCTTAATCAAAGGCAGGGGGCGGGCAAAATAGTTTAGTTGTTTCCCGCCATGCCTTTCATCATATTATCGTCTGAGATGGCTCGTGCTGAGGGCTCTCCTCGTTTTTTGGGGGGGTGGTATTTGGCGGCCGTTTATGGGCTTCTATGGCCTTCTATGAATATGGATCTCTCCTTTGGCTATTTTTTGCTGTAGCCACACCTTGATCCATCTTTTTAAATGTTTTCGGGTTGCTGGAGTGAGCAGGCAGAAGCCAAACAAGTCCGTACAAAAGCCAGGTGTTAGTAGGAGCAGTCCTCCTGCCAGAATAATCCCCCCGTCGATCATTTCTTCGGCCGGAACCCGGCCTTCCGCCAAGTCTCCTTGAATGCGTTGCATAAGTTGGAACCCCTGGCTTCTGGCAAGGTATGCACCGGCAATTCCTGTAAGGAGAATCATTCCGATGGTGGCTAGTATTCCTATCTGATGTCCTGCCTCAATTAGGATATAAAGTTCCGTTAATGGTACCAGGGTGAAGATAATCAGTATCTTTATGAACATGTAAACACCTTTTATGAAAAAAAATAAATTAATTGTTGATGTCGAACTGGTATTTTTAGATATAGCAAAACCAGATCTGTAAGTAGCTGAAAATAAACAATAATGAAATTGAATAAAAATTAGGCATCATGGTCGCCGGCACAAGTTTTATGTGGCCGGAAGAGATATCAACAGCCTTTTATACAAGTTTTCAACAGTCTGTGTGGATTGCTTTAAAAACTGTATGTTTTTCACTAGGTTCGCTAGGGTTTTTCAATTTGCCTCTCCATCGTGTTGTCGATAATTGCTATCTGTTGATTGTTGTATTGTCGCAAAAGGTCTTCCGCGTCCAATTGGTAGCTGCTGGCTAATTGTACTAAGGCAAAAAAAGCTTTGGCTATCTGTGGTGGTATCTGGCTGTTCTTCTCGCCGCTGGCGCTGAGTTTCAGGAGATCGTTTGTTGAGGTTTTTATTTCGGCATGGAGTTTATCATGGCCGGGGCAAATTTTCTGTTTGATAATTTTTTGACTGGTTTTTAATGCTGGTAGGGAAGCTGGGATGCGGGTTTTTAGGCATTGGGCTTTGCCTTTTTCGGACCTTTCCTGTTGCTTTATCTCTTCCCACTTTTTTTCATCATTTACGCGGTTCTCGACCCCGAAAATGTGAGGATGTCTGCGAATCATTTTTTCACAGATGACTTCGGCGACTTCGTTGAAAGTGAATAGCTCTCTTTCGGTGTAAATTTGAGAGATGAATATGATCTGAAGGAGGAGGTCACCCATTTCGTCGCAGATGTCGATCTCGTTCTTGCTATCAATTGCCTCTAAAAGCTCATAAGCTTCTTCAAGGATGAATGGCCTTAAGGATTCAGGGGTTTGTGATCTGTCCCATGGGCAGCCATGTTCAGATCTTAAGTCTTTCATGATGGTGATGAGTCGATCAATGTGCGGGCTTGTTTTGGAGGATGTCATTCGGGTAGCACTCTCTTTGTCAGTGGGTTGAGGGTAGTAAGGTCACGGCTTTAAGTGATTTAGAGCTCTTGTATAAAATACCAGTTAGGGGGTACGGCTGACCATATTTAAAAAAAATCTTGCAAATCCGGATCGGATGAGCTAGAAAGTGCGCCATTCTAAACAGTTGCGGTTTGCCCTTTTCTCTTGACATGTTTTGATGGCTCCTTATACTGTTTCATTCGCCCTGAAGGGGGTAGTTAGTGCGTGTTGAGCTGAAAGATATCAAGGGTGGTCTGCTGGAGCAGGATTATGACCTGAACGTAGCAGCGTTTCCTGAATTGCAGAATTTGCAAGCTGAAAGTGGTGCGGAGTTTTTTGACCCTATCCACTTTTCTTTGCGTCTGCAGCGTATCGGCCAAATGGTTGAGGTCGATGGTTCTTTAGAGATGAAGGTATCGCTGTCATGTGGGCGTTGCTTGCAGCCCTTTGATCTGGAATTATCCGAAACTTTTAGTTTGACCTTCACTCCACAGAAACAAGAGAGTGATTCGGAGGAAGAGGTTGAGCTTGCTTCCGATGAATTAGGTCTTATTTATTACCATGATGAGGTTGTGGAACTTCTGGAGCCGTTGCAGGAACAGGTTATTATGGCTTTGCCTATCCGGCCTGTCTGTCGCCAGGGCTGTGGTGGGTTATGTCCGGAATGTGGTCAAAACCTTAATGATGGTCAGTGTAAGTGCGAAAAAAAGGTATTCAATAATAAGTTTTCTGCACTTGCTGTACTTAAGCTTGATAAAGACTAAAGTTATAGTATTTGTGTTGATTTTCAACGTCTAGTTATTTGATTTATAGGTAGACTACAACCCGTCAAGTAGGCTGCGCCGCATGCTTGACTGCAAGGAGAATATCATGGCAGTACCAAAGAAAAAGACTTCTAAATCCAAAAAAAATATGCGTCGTTCTCATGATGCCGTTGTTGCCCCTGGGATTTCTGTATGCCCTCAGTGTCAAGAACCTAAATTGCCTCACCGTGTATGTTCCAACTGTGGAACTTATAAAGGTAAAGAAATCATTAATAGCGACGAAATCTAATTTCGGTTGTTGAATATGACCCTGAAAATAGCCCTTGATGCAATGGGTGGAGATAATTCACCTGTTGCTGAGGTTGCAGGTGCTGTGACCGCATGTCGAAATTATGGTTGCAGCGTTATTCTGGTTGGTAAAACTGAGCAGATATCTGCAGAATTGGCCAAATATGATACGACTGGCCTTGACCTTGGTATTCACCATGCCAGCGAAGTCGTTGGTATGCATGATTCAGCATCTGATGCTATCCGCAAAAAGAAAGATTCTTCTATCAGGGTTGCTTTTAACCTTGCTAAAAGTGGTGAAGCTGCCGGTGTGGTCAGCGCTGGAAATTCCGGTGCAATAATGGCTGCTGGCATGTTTGCTTTTGGTCGGGTTAAGGGGATCGACCGGCCAGCTATCGGTACCTGTTTGCCCAACCTTAAAGATCAGACCATGGTCCTTGATATGGGGGCCAATGTTGATTGTAAGGCAACCAATCTGTATCAGTTTGGTTTGATGGGTAGTGTCTATGTTGAGCACCTGTTTGGAAAAACACGGCCTAAAGTTGGTTTGCTGTCCAATGGTGAAGAAGAAAAAAAAGGCAATGATTTGACACGAGAGGCTCATCTCTTACTTAAAGATTCGCAGCTGAATTATGTCGGCTATGTCGAGGGTGGAGATGTCTATAACGGGTCAGTTGATGTTGTTGTTTGCGATGGTTTTGTCGGCAATGTCCTGCTTAAGGTAAGTGAGGGCTTGGCTGTTGCTATCAGTACCATGCTCAAAACGGAAATCGAAGGCAGGTTCCTGGCTAAAATTGGTTATATGCTTAGTCGGCCTGCTTTTGCTGCATTTAAAAAACGCATTAATCCTGTCGAATATGGTGGAGCTCCCTTGCTAGGCATCGCTGGCACCGGGATTGTCTGCCATGGTAGCTCTGATCCAATCGCGATCAGTATTGCTATCAGGCAAGCAGGAGAATTTGCAAAAATTCGCCTCGAAGAGCGCCTGGCTGCGTTATTATAATCTTTTTTAGGAGCTCTAGCTATGAAAGCACGTATCATCGGGACTGGTTCGTACCTTCCTGAAAAGGTTTTGACCAATTTTGATCTTGAGGAAATGGTTGAGACTAGTAACGATTGGATTGTTGCCCGTACCGGTATCGAAGAGCGGCACATCGCGGCTGAGGGGCAAACGACCTCAGATATGGCTACTGAAGCTGCACGGAAAGCTCTGGCTATGGCTGGAGTTGCTGCTGATGAAGTCGATTTGATTATTGTTGGTACTATCACTGGTGATTACCCATGGCCGGCCACCGCGTGTATTGTTCAGGCTAACCTGGGCGCCCAGAATGCTTACGCTTATGATCTTTCTGCAGCATGCAGCGGTTTTTTGTATGCTCTTTCTGCTGCCGCAGATTATATCTGTGCGCGTCCCGGTTCCAAGGCTGTTGTTATCGGAGCTGAGACCCTGAGCCGGATTGTCGATTGGACAGATCGTAATACTTGTGTTCTGTTTGGTGATGGTGCTGGTGCCGTGGTTTTGGAATCCCAAGAAGGTGACAGTGGTATTTTGTCCAGCCATCTCCATTCAGACGGCAATTATCTTGAACTTTTATACCAGCCGGGTTTTGGTTCAAAGCACCCATCCTCATCTGAGGGGATAAGCGAAAAACTTCCCTATCTGAAAATGCAAGGTAATGAAGTCTTTAAAGTTGCTGTTCGCTCATTAACTGATGTATCTAATGAGGCTCTTGCTGCGAACGGTTTCTCCAGTGAACAATTAAAGTTATTTATACCTCATCAAGCGAACAAGAGGATTCTTGAAGCAACCGCCAAACGTCTTGGCTTGTCAGCAGATCAGACCTTTGTCAATGTTCATAAATATGGCAATACTTCCGGAGCGACTATTCCCATTGCTATTGACGAAGCTAATCAACAGGGTTTATTTCAGGAGGGAGATCTCATCTTGACCGCTGCTTTTGGTGGTGGTTTTACTTGGGCTTCTTCGTTAATTCGCTGGTAACAGTTACTAAATTCTAAATATAGGTTTTGTCTATTATGATCGCTTTTGTATTCCCAGGACAGGGAGCTCAGTTTGCTGGCATGGGTAAAGAGCTGGCAGATAATTTTACCGTTGCAAGAGACGCTTTCGCTGAAGCTAATGATTCTCTCGGGTATGATATAACCAATTTATGTTTTAATGGTCCCGAAGAAGAGTTGAAATTAACGGCAAACACTCAGCCTGCTATCTTAACGACAAGTGTCGCAGCCTTGCGTGTTCTTCAGCAAGAGACCGATTTGTCTGCTTCTTTTGTCGCCGGGCATTCCCTTGGTGAGTACTCTGCCTTGGTTGCTGCAGGGGCTATGAGTTTAGCCAATGCAGTAAAAACTGTTCATCTGCGCGGTACCTTTATGCAGGAAGCGGTGCCTGTTGGTACTGGTGCTATGGCTGCCGTTATGGGAGTGGAGCGTGACGCCCTCGAAGCTTTGTGCGCTCAGGCATGTCAGGGCGAGGTTGTTGCCCCGGCCAATTTCAATAGTCCTGGCCAGATTGTTATTGCTGGTCACACCGGTGCCGTTGAGCGTGCCATCGAGTTGGCAAAAGAGGCTGGAGCTAAACGTGCTTTGTTGTTGCCGGTTAGTGCTCCATTTCATTCCAGCCTGATGCAACCGGCCGCTGAGCGGTTGGAAGGGGTCCTTGCTGAGATTCCTCTCAATGCTATGGCGATGCCGTTGATAAGTAATGTTGAAGCTTCCCCATATCAGGATGTGCAGAGAATCAAACCTCTGCTCGTTGAGCAGGTTTGTGCAGCAGTTCGTTGGGATGAATCTGTTGAAGCCATGAAAGGACTGGGAGTCACTCGTTATATCGAGATTGGCCCGGGCAAGGTTCTTTCTGGTCTAATCAAGCGAATTGATCGTGGTGCTGAACTTGATAATATTTGCGATCTTGCTAGCTTGTCAAAACTTACGAAATAGATTCAGATCAGGTTTATTATTTCATTGAGGAGAGATAAGTATGGTTAAAGATAGAGTAGCGTTAATTACTGGAGCCTCTCGTGGTATTGGCCGTAGCATCTCTTTGGCGCTTGCCGCCCAAGGTGCAAAAATTGTAGCCGTCGATCTCGACTTGGCTGCTACCGAAGCTTTTGTTGCAGAATTGAAAGCATCAGGTACTGAGGCTATTGCCGTTCAGGGTAACGTCACTAAGGCCGATGATGTTGATCAGATGGTTGCTGCTGCTAAAGATGCTTTTGACCGTATCGACATTTTGGTTAATAATGCCGGAATCACCAAGGACGCCCTGTTGTTGCGGATGAAAGATGAAGATTGGGATGCTGTGCTTACAGTTAATCTCAAAGGTGCCTTCTTATGCACCAAGGCAGTAGCCAAAATTATGACCAAACAACGTAGTGGGCGGATTATTAATATTGCCTCTGTTGTCGGACAGATGGGTAACGCTGGTCAGGCAAATTATTGCGCCAGCAAAGCCGGGCTGATGGGTTTGACCAAGTCCAATGCACGTGAACTTGCTAAGCGTAACGTAACTGTCAATGCCGTTGCTCCTGGCTTTATCGCAACAGACATGACCGATGCGCTACCTGAAGAGAAGCGTCAGGAGTTGGCGGCTCAGATCCCACTGGAAAGACTTGGAAGTGCTGATGATATCGCAAATGCAGTACTGTTCCTTGCTTCCGATACCTCCGGATATATTACCGGTCAGGTGCTCGCCGTTAATGGCGGAATGTACATGTAAACAAACAGGCCTCAATATATAATAGGCCAAGATAACACACGAGGAGGAAAGCGAATGGCTTCTATTGATGAAAGAGTAAAACAAATCGTTGCTGAGCAACTGGGTGTAGATGAGGATCAAGTTACTGAAGATGCGTCTTTTATGGATGATCTCGGTGCTGACTCTCTTGATACCGTAGAGCTGGTTATGGCTCTTGAAGAAGAATTTGATGTTGAAATCTCTGACGAAGATGCTGAAAAAATTCAGACCGTCAAGGATGCAATCGAATATATCAGCAAGGCTTCCTGATTCAGGATCAGACGGAACCGGATATGTCCGGTTCCGTTTTTTTAAATCTATGTTAGTCAATCGAAACATTTGTCAGTAAGTGTTCGTAAATTATTAAGGTGAGAAAACTTATGCGTAGAGTTGTGGTCACCGGAGTCGGTGTCGTTTCTGCTTTGGGAACCGGTGTTGAAAAAAACTGGGCAGCTGTTACCAGTGGACAGTCGGGAATTGGCAAGATCACACGGTTTGATGCTTCTGATCTTGCGACCCAGATTGCTGGAGAAGTCAAAGACTTTGTCGCAGAAGATTATATTGATAAAAAAGAGGTCAAAAAGATGGATCTCTTTATCCAATATGGTCTTGCAGCTGCAGAAATGGCCTTTAACGATTCAGGTCTCGAAATTACAGATGAAAACGCAGAGCGTGTTGGCGTTCTTGTAGGTAGCGGTCTCGGTGGCTTGCCAGCTATTGAGCAATATCACAAGGTTTTGCTTGATCGCGGGTACAAGCGTATTTCACCGTTCTTCATTCCGATGTTGATTATCAACCTCGCACCAGGCCAGATCTCCATGAAATTTGGGGCAAAAGGGCCGAATCTTTCATCAGTTTCCGCTTGCGCAACTGGTACTCATTCTATCGGTGATGCTTACCATATGATCGCCAGGGGTGATGCTGACGCCATGTTCGCAGGTGGTACTGAATCAACCATTACGCCTCTTGCTATTGGTGGCTTTAATGTCATGAAGGCATTGTCCACCCGTAACGATGATCCGTTAACAGCCAGCCGTCCTTTTGAAAAAGGTCGTGATGGCTTTGTTATGGCCGAAGGTGCCGGTATCGTTATGCTTGAAGAGTATGAGAGTGCTAAAAAGCGCGGCGCCAAAATTTACTGTGAAGTCGCCGGTTATGGCCTGACCAGCGATGCCTATCATTTAACTCAGCCTGCTGCAGGCGGAGAAGGTGCTGCACGCTGTATTTCCATGGCTCTTAAAAATGCAGGGTTGAATCCCGATGAGGTTGATTACATAAATGCTCATGGTACTTCAACCTATTACAATGACTTGTATGAAACCATGGCGATCAAAACAGTCCTTGGTGATCACGCAAACAAGGTAATGATTAGTTCGACTAAGAGTATGACTGGTCATGGCCTTGGTGCTGCTGGCGGAATTGAAGCCGTTTTCTGTGCTTTGGCAATGAAGAATGGTATTGTGCCGCCAACCATCAACTATCAGGAAGCTGATCCTGAGTGTGATCTTGATTATGTTCCAAATCAAGCTCGTGAGGCTCAGGTTAAAGTCGCTCTGTCCAACTCCTTTGGCTTCGGTGGAACCAACGCAACTCTGGCCTTTAAATCTATCTGAGGTATATAATGATTGTTATTGCCAGTGACCACGGTGGTCTGGATATGAAACGCGCGATTTGCGATCTGTTAACCCAAAAGGGGGTCGCATTTAAAAATTTGGGTACTGATAGTGGTGATTCCGTCGATTACCCCGATTATGCAGCCAAGGTCGCCAGTGCTATCGTTTCCGGTGATGCCAAAGAGGGGATTCTGGTTTGCGGAACCGGTATCGGTATGTCCATTGCCGCTAATAAGTTTCCGGGTATCCGAGCCGCGCTGGTTCATGATGAATTCACTGCGCAGATGTCGCGTGAGCATAATAATGCCAACATTCTGGTCATGGGAGGACGCATCCTTTCTGAAGATGTCGGTAAGAAATTAGTTGAAATCTGGCTCGATTCAGATTACGAAGGTGGACGGCATCAAAACCGTCTTGATAAGATCGCCGAGTTGGAACGCTAGGCATCTGTAAATGTACAACAAGACGGGGCAGTTTTTTGCCCCGTTTTTTTCTTTTTGCGCAACTGAATCATTATTGATTCATAGGTCAAGGTTAATGGAGGATATTAACATGATGCAGAACATCCAAAATTTCGATCCTGAAATCGCTGCTATTGTTGACGAGGAAACTCGTCGTCAGGAATATAATCTAGAATTTATTGCTTCGGAAAACTTCGTCAGCGAAGCTGTTCTTGAAGCTCAGGGTTCTGTTTTAACCAATAAATATGCCGAAGGCTATCCAGGTAAGCGTTATTATGGTGGTTGTGAGGTCGTTGATAAGGCTGAGCAGCTCGCTATTGATCGTGCTAAGGAACTTTTTGGTGCTGAGCATGTCAATGTTCAACCTCATAGTGGTTCACAGGCGAATATGGCCGTTTACATGGCTGTTTGTCAGCCTGGAGACACTGTCCTTGGGATGAACCTGGCTCATGGCGGTCACCTGACTCATGGGTCACCCGTCAATTTTTCTGGAAAGCTTTATAATATCGTTCCTTACGGTCTGAATCCAGAAACCGGCACCATCGACTATGAGGAAGTTGAGCGTCTTGCTAAAGAGCATAAGCCGAAGCTTATTGTTGTCGGCGCCAGCGCATATCCTCGTGCTATCGACTTTAAGGCTTTCCGTCGTATTGCTGATGAAGTTGGTGCCGTCGTCATGGTTGATATGGCTCACATTGCGGGTCTTGTTGCTGCAGGCGTACATGAAAATCCAGTACCTTATGCTGAGTTCGTTACCACCACTACCCATAAAACGCTGCGTGGGCCGCGTGGCGGAATGATTATGTGTACCGAAGAGTGGGCTAAGAAACTTAACAGCAATATTTTCCCGGGTATTCAGGGTGGCCCCCTTATGCATGTTATCGCTGCCAAGGCGGTAGCCTTTAAAGAGGCTCTTTCCCCTGATTTTAAAGATTATGCCCAGCAGGTCGTCAAAAATGCCCAGGCTCTTGCTAATGCTTTAGTTGAGCGTGGTTATAAATTGGTTAGTGGTGGAACAGATAATCACCTTATGCTTGTAGACTTCACCGGAACTGAAATTACCGGCAAAATGGCAGAAAATGCACTTGAAGAGGCAGGGATAACAGTTAATAAAAATGCAGTTCCTTTTGATACCCGTTCACCATTTGTTACCAGTGGTATTCGTATCGGGACTCCAGCTACTACAAGCCGTGGGTTAAAAGAAGCCGAAATGGTGAAAGTTGCAGAATGGATTGATCGTGCCCTTAAGAGTATGGAAAATCCTTCTGAACTCGCTAAAATCAAAGCAGAAGTTGCGGAATTGTGTAAACAATTCCCTCTTTATGCACATCGCATTAAATAAGGATAGGCTATGACGCGCCCTGACTGGAACGAGTACTTCATGGAGATTACGCAGTTGGTTGCTACACGCTCCACCTGCACCAGACGTCAAGTCGGGGCGGTTGTCGTCAAAGAGAAGCATATCCTTGCTACCGGGTACAACGGTGTTCCCAGTGGCATTACTCATTGTGATGTCACTGGGTGCTTGCGTGATCAGTTGCAGGTTCCCTCAGGTGAGCGGCATGAATTATGCCGGGGCTTGCATGCCGAGCAGAATGCCATTATTCAGGCTGCAAGACACGGGATTAATATTGCTGGTGCCACTGTTTACTGTACTGATTCGCCCTGCATCATTTGCAGCAAGATGCTGATCAATGCCGGAATTGTTGAAGTTATTTATGGACGCGGCTATCCCGATGAGTTGTCTCTTGAGATGCTTGGCGAGGCTGGCATCAAGTACCATCACTACGTGAAAAGTGAGAACCTATGAATTGTCCATTTTGTGGCTTTAATGACACGCGGGTTGTTGATTCCAGGCTAGGAAAAGAGGGGAATAATGTGCGGCGCCGCCGGGAGTGCCCCTCTTGCGAAAGGCGGTTTACAACTTACGAGCGCGTTGAAGAGATTCTTCCGTGGGTGATCAAAAAAGATGGGCGGAGGGAAAATTTTGACCGTTCTAAAATAATTGCTGGAATGCAGCGGGCTTGTGAAAAGCGTCCCATATCTATCGAAGACATAGAAGGAATGGTTGATAGGCTCGAGCGAAAATTCCAGGAATGTGGCGATAAGGAGATAGCTTCCAGTCTGATCGGTAAAGCTGTTATGGAGGTGCTGCACGGTGCCGATGAAGTTGCCTATGTACGCTTCGCATCAGTTTATCGTCAATTTAAAGATATTAATGAATTTATGACTGAGTTAACGGATCTTTTGAAACATCCAAAATGAGGTATCTGTCGAAGAAGCTCAGGCCGGAACAGCACACTGTTGTTCCGGCTTTGTTGTTAAAGGTATAGCTTATGCTAAGTCACTCAGCTTATATGGAAGTAGCCCTTGTGCAGGCTCAGGCAGGTGTTGGGCGTACCAGTCCTAATCCTGCGGTCGGGGCCGTGATTGTTAAAGATGGCAAAATCGTAGGGAAAGGGTATCACCCTCAAGCGGGTCAGCCGCATGCAGAAATTTTTGCTTTGCGCGAGGCCGGCGACCAGGCTGTCGGCGCTGATGCCTACGTCACCCTTGAGCCCTGCTCCCATTTTGGGAAAACCCCTCCATGTGCAGATGCCTTAATTCAAGCTGGGGTCAAAAGGGTTTTCATTGGTACCGTTGATCCCAATCCCAGGGTTGCCGGACGTGGTATTGAAAAATTGATTGCCGCTGGTATTGGGGTAGAGACCGGAATTCTTGAGCAAGACTGTCGACGTCTGCTCGCTCCATTTGCCAAGCATGTATTGACCGGACTTCCTTTTACCATTTATAAGGCAGCGATGACTCTAGAGGGAGCAACTGCTACGCATGAAGGTGATTCTCGTTGGGTTTCTTCTCCTGAGAGTCGCCAGGTTGTACATCAATTACGTGATCGTGTTGAAGCCATTATGGTTGGTATCAATACCGTTATCAATGATGACCCAATGCTTAACACGCGACTTGATGGTGACCTTGGGCGTGACCCTCTTAGGGTTGTCATCGATAGTCAATTGCGTATCCCGCTTAACGCAAAGATGCTGAATATGGCCTCGTCTTCAGGAACTCTTATAGCTACGGCCAGTAATGATCTTGGTAAGATCGATCAGTTAAAACAGCTTGGTGCTGAAATTCTGGTGGTTCCGGGAGAAAATAATCAAGTCGATTTAGTGAGCGTCTGGAGAGAACTTGGCAAGCGTAATGTTCAGCGCTTGCTTCTTGAAGGGGGGGCAGTCCTAGCCTCGGCTGCTCTCACTGCTGGTCTGATTGATCAGCTTATGCTATTTGTCGCTCCTAAAATAATTGCAGGATGTCCTGAGCATGGTATCTTTTCCGGTCAGGGGAAAGATAAGATGGCTGAGGCATTGAACCTGTGTGATTTGCATTATCAGCAAGTCGGCCCGGATATATTGATAACAGGAGATTTTAATACATGTTTACCGGTTTGATTCAGACTCTGGGAAAAGTCAAAAAGATTGATCGTCAGGGCAATTCGGCCCAGTTGTATATTGGTAGCGAGTTGGTCACTCAGGATATTGAGTTAGGTGAGAGTATCGCTGTCAACGGCGTTTGCTTGACCGTTGTCTCTTGGAATAGTGAAAGTTTCGCCGTTGATGTTTCACCGGAAACCCTCGACTGTTCTACCTTGGGGAGCTTAAAGCCCGGTTCAGAAGTTAACCTGGAAAGAGCGTTGAGGTTATGTGATCGTCTTGGCGGTCATCTGGTTAGTGGTCACATTGACTGTATTGGTACGGTTCGTCGTCGTTATGAAGATGCAAATGTCGTACGCTTTGAGTTCAGTGCTCCGGAAAGTGCCATGCGCTATATTGTCGAAAAAGGCTCTATCGCAATTGATGGTATAAGTTTGACCGTAAATAGTGTCTCTGAGGACGCTTTCAGTGTCGCCGTTATTCCTCATTCATTAGCTATGACAACTTTGCACAACCGCAGAGAAGGTGCGCGCGTTAATATTGAAACTGATATTCTGGGACGCTATGTTGAAAAGTTAATGGGGCAGGGAAGAGGCACTGAATCTCAGGGCGTTAGCCTTGACTTCCTTGCCAAAAATGGGTTTCTGTGAGATAACACCCCATTACGTTGATTTTGACTGCAACCCAGGTTGTCTCGTATTAATCTGTATGACTTTTATGTTATGTGATTTTCCGGATGTTCAGGCTATTACAGGCTGATTCCGGCTATATAAGACTGGCCCACTAGCAACTCATGAAGTCCGGAAAATTAGAAGGATAGAATAATGACGATTGCAAAAATTGAAGCTGCTCTAGAGGATATACGTCAGGGCAAAATGGTTATTCTTGTCGATGATGAAGATCGCGAAAATGAAGGTGATCTCGTTATTGCCGCAGAAATGGCTACTCCTGAAATTATTAATTTTATGGCACGGGAAGGGCGAGGTCTGATTTGCCTGTCTCTGACTGAAGAGCGTGCAGATGAGCTTGATTTGCCGCTGATGGTCAGTGATAATAGTTCCTCCTTTGGTACCGCATTTACGATTTCTATTGAAGCGCGCCAGGGCGTTACGACCGGTATCTCTGCTGCCGATCGCGCTCACACCATCCAAGTTGCTGTCGCTGATGAAACCACTGCTCAGGATCTTGCTCGTCCGGGGCATGTGTTCCCACTGCGTGCCCGTAATGGCGGTGTTATGGTGCGTGCCGGACAGACTGAAGGATCTGTTGATCTTGCGCGCCTTGCCGGTATGAAACCTGCTGGTGTTATCTGTGAGATTATGAATGATGACGGAACTATGGCGCGGATGCCACAACTGGAGATCTTTGCTAAAAAGCATGATCTGAAAATCATTTCTATCGCAGATCTTGTTGCTTACCGGATGCGCAAAGAATTACTCGTGCGGCGAGCAGCTGAAACTCATCTGCCCACACCTTTTGGCGGAGATTTTCGTGCTGTAGTTTACGAGAATGATGTAGATCATGCCCAGCATATCGCCTTGGTAAAAGGGAAGATCGATCCAGAAAAGCCGATCCTTGTGAGGGTTCATTCCGAATGTCTGACCGGCGATGTCTTTGGTTCCCAACGTTGTGATTGTGGGGAGCAACTGCATGCAGCTATGGCACAGATTTCCAAAGAGGGCAGTGGTGTTGTTCTGTACATGCGCCAGGAAGGGCGTGGTATCGGCCTGGTCAATAAAATCAAGGCATATGCCCTTCAGGATCAAGGGCAGGATACTGTGGAAGCCAATCACGCTTTAGGCTTTGATGATGACCTTCGCGATTACGGTCTCGGAGCTCAGATCCTGAGTGAATTAGGAATTTCGAAGCTACGTCTTATGACGAATAACCCTAAAAAAATCGTTGGCTTGCAAGGTTATGGAATTGAAATTGTTGAGCGTGTAGCTATTGAAATGCCGCCGCACACAACCAATCTCAAATATCTTAAAACCAAGCGCGAAAAAATGGGTCATCTGCTTGATAAACTATAGTTTGAGATAAAAATAGGAGTTAACAATGCCAAAAATTATTGAAGGTACCTTTGAAGCTAAAGGATTTAAGTTCGGTTTGCTGGTCAGCCGTTTTAATAGTTTTATTTGTGACCGCCTTGTTGAAGGCGCTATCGATACCCTGGTTCGTCATGGTGCTGACGATGCCAATCTGACTATTGTCAAAGTGCCAGGAGCTTTTGAGTTGCCATTGGTTGCTAAGAAAATGGCGATGTCCGGAAACTATGATGCGTTAATTTGTCTTGGCGCTGTCATCCGTGGCGGAACCCCACATTTTGAATATGTAAGCTCTGAGATGACTAAGGGAATTGCTATGGCGTCTATGGAATCCGGATTGCCTGTTGCTTTTGGAGTTCTGACTACTGATTCTATTGAACAGGCTATTGAGCGCGCCGGAACTAAAGCAGGGAACAAAGGTGCTGAGGCCGCAATGAGTGCCATTGAAATGGTCAATCTTATAGGAGCTGTTGGTTAAGATGCCATATAATCGGCGTGTTGGGCGAGAGTGTGCCCTGAAAATGCTTTATTCCCTTAAGGTTGATAAGGATCAGGTTGATCCAGGTCAGTTGCTTGAGTCTTTCTGGAACAATTATCGCTTTGCCGATGACGCTCTTGGGGAGCCTTTGACCAATATTGACAGCCCTGTTTCCGCATCAACAAGAATTTTTGCTGAGACCTTAGTCAAGGGTGTTGTCGAGTATCGTGCGGTTATTGATCGTAAAATCTCTGAAGTGGCAAAAAACTGGTCCGTTGACAGAATGACCCCTGTTGATCTGTCCATTTTGCGGATGGCTGGCTATGAGTTGCTTTATCATCCTGAAATTCCGGTCAATGTCACTATTAATGAGGCCATTGAAATAGCCAAGCGGTATGGCACCGAAGAATCAGCATCCTTTATAAACGGCTTGTTGGACAAAATTGCCCAGGGTGTTGAAAAGGCGAAGTAGAAATTTTACTGAAAACCAGTTTTTTATGAAGGATAGAGGGATTTATGAGTTCAATTAAAGTTGGTCTTCTTGGCTTCGGAACGATAGGTACCGGAGTCATCAGGGTTTTTCAGAAAAATAGTGATGTCATTCGTGAACGACTTGGTTGTGACGTTGAACTGATCAAAGTTTGTGACCTGGATATAACCACTGACCGTGGTGTGACACTCGCTCCTGGCGTGCTGACCACCAACGTAGAAGATGTCATCAGTAATCCTGATGTGGATATTGTTATTGAACTTATTGGCGGTTATGAGCCGGCCAAAAGTTTTATCCTGAAAGCTATCGCTAATGGCAAGCATATTGTCACGGCCAATAAAGCTTTAATGGCCTTATATGGTCAGGAGATTACCGCTGCTGCCAATCAGGCGGGTGTGGGGGTTATGTTTGAGGCTGCCGTTGGCGGTGGCATTCCGATCATTTCTGCCATTAAAGAGAATCTGTGCGCCAATCGATTTGTATCGGTTTTGGGAATTCTTAATGGAACCTGTAATTTTATCTTAACCAAGATGACAGAAGAGGGGGGGGACTTTGCTCCCGTTCTTAAGGAAGCTCAAGAGCTGGGTTACGCTGAGGCCGATCCGACGTTTGATGTAGAGGGTGTCGATACTGCCCATAAGATCTCTCTTCTTTCTTCTCTGTGTTTTGGCACCCAGGTTGACTTTGATCAGGTTTATACTGAAGGTATCAGCAGGATTTCAGCTATTGACATTCAGTTTGCCAGCCAGATGGGGTACAAGATTAAATTGCTTGCCATTGGCAAAAAGGATGGCGAGGAAATCGAAGTCCGGGTTCATCCAACCATGGTTCCTGAGGACCATCAGCTGGCTGAAGTTGATGGTGTCTTCAATGCCGTACGGTTGACTGGTGATTTTGTCGGTCCAGCGATGCTCTACGGCAGCGGGGCCGGGATGGATGCTACGGCGAGTGCTGTCATGGGAGATGTTATGTCAATCTGTCGTGATCATGCTGCCGGCACGAAATCTCGGGTTCCTATTATGGGGTACTGTGCCGACTCTGTAAAATCGCTCCCGATTAAACCGATGAGCCAGGTGGAAAGTCATTATTACCTGCGTTTCACTTGTGTTGATCGTCCGGGGGTTCTGGCTAAAATTGCCGGTTGCCTGGGACAATTCAATATCAGTATTCAGTCCATGATTCAGCCTGACGAGCATGGGGCTAATTCGGTGCCTATTGTTTTAATGACACATCGGGCTTTAGAGGCGGATGTTGTAAAGGCGTTGTCCGAAATTAACGAGATGGATATAGTCACCCAGGAAACCTTCCTGATTCGGGTTGAAAATGAACTTGGCTAAGGGGCTGGCTTGATCTGAAATAATAAAAAAACCGCATTGTGAAATGCGGTTTTTTTATTTGTCTTGAATGTCAAGGTTGTGTGTTTAATTGGTCGATATTTCCGGCTCTACAATGTAGCGCTTGATTTTACGGGTTGTTGTTTTTGGAAATTCGTCTTCTCTTAAGGTGAATTTCTTGACCCGTTTGTAGTCCGCAAGGTCTTTACCGTAAAGTTGAATTTCTTTACGGATGAGATCTTCAATTTCATGGGCCGATAAAGCTCCTTTTTCCCGTTCCTTGCTGAGGGCAAACAGGGCTTCTTCATTGGGGAATATTACGGCATAGACTTCTTCTGCGGTACGACCCACTTTGTGGCCATATACCATGATTTCTGCGATATAGGGACTCTTTAATAGCTGATTTTCGATCTCTTCTGGGTAAACATTTTTTCCGTTAGGAGTGACGATCAGGTTTTTAACCCGGCCACATATTACCAGCATTCCATCAGCATCAAAGCGACCTAGGTCACCAGTGTGATACCAGCTACCTTTGAGAACCTCTGCTGTCGCTTCAGGATTTTTGTAGTAGCCCTGCATAACATTAGGGCCCTTGACGACGATTTCACCTTCACCGTTAGTATTCGGTGAAGCAATTTTCACTTCGACATCATCAAGGACTTCCCCAACGGTTCCCGGCTTACTTTTAAAGGGACTTTCTGCAGAGATGACAGGGGATGTCTCGGTGATGCCATAGCCCTGAAGCAGGCGCAGCCCAAGGGTATGAAAGCCTTGTGCTATATCGGGATCCAGTGCCGCTCCACCACTTACAAAAGTAGTATTCTCCCCAAAGGCCTGTTGGACTTTTCCGGTGACTATCTTTCGGGTCAGGGCGAAGCGGTATAGAAGCCTTGAAGTTTTTTTTGAATCAATGTTTTTAATGATTCGATCGTATAGTAAGCGGTATACCGCAGGAACAGCGAGAAGAAATGTCGGCCGGATTTCGTTCAGGTTGTCCCCGAGCTTTTTGATCGACTCAGCAAATGTGACTTTTCCTCCCAGGGATAAGGGTAGCAGGATGCCGCACACTTGTTCGAACACATGATTGATTGGCAAAAAAGACAGGGTCTGGATGGTGTCGTCCAACCGGAACCGACGTGTCGCAGCTTCTATGTTGGAAACAATATTGCGATGGCTGAGCATCGCGCCTTTAGCTTTGCCTGTCGTTCCGGAGGTATAAAGAATAACTGCGGTGTCGTCTGGTTGGTTGGGGGCAGCTAGGGGCTTTTCAGTGCGGAAAATATCTTTGTAAGCAAATAGACGATTTTCTTTGATAAGTCGGTTGCGAGTGGTTTCGGTTTCGGAAAAAATGTTTATTTGGGACGGTTTGACTGTTTGTTGAGAGGTTTCCCGGGTTAGCAGTCCGTGGGCCATCAGTACCGCCTCTTCAATTTCAGTACTTCTCTCCTTGGGGATACTGAGGTCAGTTACCAGCTGGCGCCATAGGGAAGACAGTTGCTCGAGGGCTCCGGCGAGTTCACTTTTGCCGGTTAGGTCGGCAAGCGGTGTGTCCAATAAGATAATATTGTGCAAAGCAGGCAGGTCATCGACAATCTCCAGGAGTGTTTCGAACTGACTCTGCCCTGCAAAAACGGCTTGTACGTCAGAGTCGTTAAGAATATGTCTGAGCTCAGTAGTTTTAAGTTCTTTGTCGATAGGGACCGCGATGCAACCAGCGTTAAGGATAGCAAGATATGCAGCAACCCAGCGTGGTGAAGAGGTTGCCAAAAGGGCAATGTGGGTTCTGGGCTCTATTCCCAGGTGTTGAATTCCACTGGTGATTTTTTCTATGGTAGACCATAGGTCACGGTAGTTTAATGTTCGCCACTGGGATTTAATCTTGTGCTGAAAGGCGGTGTTGTTTGCATTGTTCTGGCAGCTGTAACCAATAAGCTGATCAATTGTCTGCACGCTGAAGACTCCAAAATTGAAAAGTTAACGACTCCCCCAAAGAGGTTGAGAAGAATAGCACATAAAGCCAAATTTCTGAAAACAGTAAACGGGATATCCTGTGATTGTATCAATTCATTTTGATCGCAGTTGATAGGTATGGCTTTAGGTTAACTTGGTTGGTCAGTAGCTCTGATGCTGAATTCGAACTATTTCCGAAAAAAGTTTTGTCTAAACTATTGAAATTATCAAGAAACAGTGATTAACTCTAACTTTGTCCTCATATTCAGGCAAGCTTGAAATAGATCTCCCTGTCGGTATGGAGGCTGCTTGTTGGATATTGTGGCGTTTGCCGCACTATTCGATAAAACTCCTTGACAGTGCGGGCGGCTATTTGATACAAGAACGCCGCAGTTTGGTTGCAGGCACGTAGCTCAGTGGGAGAGCACTACCTTGACACGGTAGGGGTCGGCGGTTCAATCCCGCCCGTGCCTACCATTTAAATGGCAAGCAACCTGGATATACTGTTTTGAGTACGAGGCATCTGATAGATGCCTTTTTTTGTTTAGGGAGAAGCTCTATGTCTTTACTGGAAATTGAACTTCCAGACGGTTCTAAAAAAGAAATCGAAAGCGGCTCAACTGCTTATGATGTTGCTGCCAGTATTGGTGAGGGGCTTGCCCGGCAATCGGTTGCGGCACGCTTTAATGGTGAATTGGTCGATATTAACCGCCCTTTGGATACCTCTGGAACACTCTCCCTGATCACTCAGAATGCACCTGAAGCGTTAGAAATCGTCCGCCATTCATGTGCCCACCTTATGGCTCAGGCAGTTAAAGAACTGTACGGAGATGAGGTTCAGGTCACCATAGGTCCTGCTATTAAAGATGGTTTCTATTACGATTTTTACAGTGAAACCAAAAAATTTGTACCTGAAGATTTCCCTGTTATTGAAGCCAAAATGGCTGAACTGG
The DNA here is from genome assembly GCA_963664385.1 of Geopsychrobacteraceae bacterium. GTDB lineage: Bacteria > Desulfobacterota > Desulfuromonadia > Desulfuromonadales > Geopsychrobacteraceae > Seleniibacterium. The sequence continues at coordinate 4,517,544 of OY761157.1, read as the reverse complement.
CAAAGGCTGATCTGCCGGTCACCAGGGAGGTTGTTGGCCGTGATCAGGCGATTGCCATGTTTCGGGACATGGGTGAGGCCTATAAGGTTGAGTTGATTGAAGACCTGGATGTCGAAACTGTATCTCTGTATCGCCAGGGAAGTTTTGTGGATCTGTGCCGCGGGCCTCACGTTCCGCGCACCGGGATCCATAAGGCTTTTAAGTTGACCAGTCTCGCCGGGGCTTACTGGCGCGGGGATGAAAATAAGGCTATGTTGCAACGTGTTTACGCAACCGCCTTTCTGAATAAAAAAGATCTTAAGGCCCATCTGGAGCGCTTGGAAGAAGCTAAAAAACGTGATCATCGCAAGCTTGGCCGCGAGCTGGATCTTTTTTCTTTTAGTGAAGAAGCCGGTGGTGGCTTGGTCCTGTGGCATCCAAAAGGAGCTATGCTGCGGACTATTATCGAAGATTTTGAACGTAAAGAGCATTTGAAGCGAGGCTATGAAATCGTTGTTGGTCCCCAGATTCTGAAGACCGATCTGTGGAAAATGTCAGGCCATTACGAAAATTACCGCGAGAATATGTATTTCACCGAGGTTGACGAGCAGAACTACGGTATTAAGCCGATGAACTGTCTTGCTCATATGCTGATATACAAGTCAAAGCCTCGCTCCTATCGTAATTTGCCAGTTCGATTCTTCGAGCTTGGTACGGTTCATCGTCATGAGAAATCTGGCGTTCTTCACGGTTTGTTGCGGGTCCGCGGCTTTACCCAGGATGATGCTCATATTATCTGTCGGCCTGATCAGATTGATAGCGAAGTTAAAGGCGTTATGCAATTCGTTCAGGATGTCGCAGGTATCTTTGGTTTTGAATATACTATGGAGTTGTCTACCCGGCCTGAAAAATCAATTGGTAGTGATGCCGATTGGGAGCAGGCAACCAATGCCTTGCGTAATGCTCTCGAGGGGAGCGGTCAGGCCTATGATATAAATGAAGGTGATGGCGCATTTTATGGACCAAAGATCGATGTTAAGCTGAAGGACGCGCTTGACAGAGAGTGGCAATGTGCTACAATCCAGTGCGATTTTACCCTGCCTGAGCGATTTGATCTGACATATGTCGGTTCCGACGGTGAAAAACACCGTCCGGTTATGTTGCATCGGGTTATTGTGGGTTCCATCGAACGCTTTATCGGCGTTTTGATTGAACATTATGCCGGAAGCTTCCCCCTTTGGTTGTCGCCGGTTCAGGCGATCGTACTGAATGTTACAGACAATCAGGCTGATTACGCTCAGGAAGTGTTCGAACAGTTGCGAGCTGCCGGGGTTCGTGTCGAACTTGATCTGCGCAATGAAAAGCTCGGTTTCAAGATTCGTGAAGCTCAGGTTGGCAAGATTCCTTACATGCTGGTTATCGGGGATCGTGAAGTGACTGAGAAAACCGTGTCTCCACGCTTCAGGGATGGCAGTTCTTTGGATGCCATGAGCGTGGATAATTTTGTTGATTTCGTTAAAGCTCAAGCTGCGCAATTTAAATAATCAGCGCGGTTGCGCTAATTATATCTTGTTAACTAAAAGCGTATAGGAGTAGAGCCATAGCTAAAGAAGCCAATATAAATGAAGCCATCAGTGCTCGCAAAGTCAGAGTCATTGATGACGAGGGCGGTCAGTTAGGTATTCTGGCCATTGATGATGCCTTGGCAAAAGCAGAAAGTGCTGGTCTTGACCTGGTTGAAGTATCTCCCCAGGCGGATCCGCCTGTCTGCCGTATCATGGATTATGGCAAATATAAATACCAGCAGGCTAAACGCGCTTCAGAAGCAAAAAAGAAACAGGTTAAGGTCGAAATTAAAGAAGTTAAAATGAGGCCTAAAACCGAAGAACATGACTTTCAGTTTAAGATGAAGCATGCTCGCCGCTTTCTTGAAGACGGTAATAAGGTGAAACTGACCATTATGTTCCGTGGGCGTGAAAATGCTCACCCCGAACAGGGTATGATGCAGCTTGAAAAAGTTGTTGAAGCTCTTAAGGATGTTGGTCAGGTTGAATCCCAACCCAGTAAGATGGGTCGTTTCATGACGATGATGATTGGCCCACTTAAAAAATAGTAAGACGTTAACCTAACAGCAAAAAAAGAAACAGGAGAGACCAAATGCCTAAAATCAAAACCAATCGCGGTGCGGCTAAGCGTTTTCGCAAAACCGGTACCGGTAAAATCCGTCGGAACAAAGCTTTTACCAGCCACATTCTGACCAGCAAAACAACCAAGCGTAAGCGTGATCTGCGTCAGGCTTGTGTTGTCGCTAAAGCTGATGAGCGTAATATTGCTCAACTGATTCCATATCTGTAATCATTGATTGCAGAGGTTGTGAACTGTGGGGACATCTCCCCCTGCCGATCCGACCACGGCAATTGCCGAAATATTTAACTAACTAATTGAAGGAGCAAGTGAGATGCCAAGAGTAAAAAGAGGGTTTAAAGCCAGACAGCGCCGTAATAAAGTTTTAAAACTTGCTAAAGGGTATCGTGGTGCCCGTAGTAAGTTATTCCGTTCAGCTACCGAAGCCGTAGATCGCGCTTTAAATTATGCGTTTCGCGACCGTCGTGTTAAGAAGCGGGATTTCCGGGCTTTGTGGATCGCCCGGATCAATGCTGCTGCACGTGAGAATGGTCTCTCCTACAGTCGCCTCATTCATGGTTTGAAAAAGGCTGAAGTTGCATTGGACAGAAAAATCATGGCAGAACTTGCTGTGAGCGACCCAGCGGGTTTTACTGCTGTGGTTGAAACGGCGAAGGCACAGTTACAGTAGCCACAGTCTGACTGTCAAAAAGGAGATGGAGTTGCTACTTCATCTCCTTTTTTTTTGTAATCTTTGATGCCTCTTGTAAATGTCTATCTCCCTTCAATGGGAATTTCAAATACGGACTGGTCATGGAAAAACGTATACAACAACTACAGGAAGAAGCTCTCAGTGCGCTCAACTCCGCTGCGGATTTAAAAGCGCTTCAAGATGTTCGCGTTAGTATCCTAGGCAAAAAGGGTGCTTTGACTGAAGTTATGAAGGGGATGAGAGATCTCGCTCCTGAACAACGACCATTGGTCGGCAACCTGGTGAATCGGCTTAAGGATCTTTTTGAGGAAGCTTTTGTATCCCGGCAGACTGAGTTGCAGAAAAGTGAACTTGAAGCGCGTCTTGCTAATGAAAAGATCGATGTCACCTTGCCTGGTCGTAAGCAGGTCAGTGGGAGTCTTCATCCGGTAACCCTGGTTAAACGTGAAATTGTCGACATCTTTGCACGTCTTGGCTTTTCGGTTGAAGAGGGGCCAGAAATCGAGCAGGATTTTTATAATTTTGAAGCATTGAATATTCCTAAGGACCATCCTGCCCGGGATATGCAGGATACGTTCTATTTTAATGAAGATCTGGTCTTGCGCACGCATACTTCGCCGGTTCAGATCCGCACTATGACCAAGAAGAAGCCGCCGATTCGAATCGTTGCCCCTGGTACTGTATACCGGCGCGATTCAGACCTGACCCATAGCCCTATGTTTCACCAGATCGAGGGTTTTCTGGTCGATGAGAAGGTCACCTTTGGTGATCTCAAAGGCGTCTTGACCCATTTTCTGAATGAGTTCTTCGGTTCTGGACTTGCTGTTCGTTTTCGCCCTTCTTTCTTTCCTTTTACCGAGCCGAGTGCAGAGGTTGATATAGCCTGTGTTATTTGTGGTGGAAAAGGATGTCGCGTCTGTAGCGGTACCGGCTGGTTGGAAATTCTCGGTTGCGGAATGATTGATCCCGCTGTTTTTGAGTCAGTTAATTATGATTCAGAAAATCTCAGTGGGTTCGCTTTCGGGATGGGGCTTGAGCGTATCGCCATGCTGAAATATGGTGTCAACGATCTACGCCTGTTTTTTGAAAATGACCTGCGCTTTTTAAAGCAGTTTTGATTCAATCCGAGGATTCTTAACATGATTGTTACTTATAATTGGTTGAAAGATTTTGTCGATTTTGACTTGAGTCCCCAGGAACTGTGCGATCGTCTCACTATGGCCGGCCTTGAGGTCGATTCCCTGGAAGAAATTGGCGGAGGGCTTGACTCTGTTATTGTCGCCAAATTGGAATCGGTCGAAACCCACCCTGACGCTGATCGTCTGACGGTCTGTCAGGTCAATAACGGTAAAGAGACGGTCCAGGTTGTCTGTGGCGCCACCAATCACAAAAGTGGTGATTTTATCGCTTTTGCCCAGGTTGGCTCCGTATTGCCTGGTGATTTCAAAATTAAAAAATCTAAAATTCGCGGTCAGGAATCGCAGGGAATGCTCTGTTCTGAAAAAGAGCTGGGACTTGCAGCCGAGTCAGAAGGAATATTGATCCTTCCAGCCGATCTACCCCTTGGGATTCCGGTTTTTGATGCTTTAAATCTGCGTGATTTTCGCATTGAAATCGGTTTAACTCCTAATCGTCCAGACTGTCTGAGTATTGTCGGGGTGGCCCGTGAGGTTGCTGCGTTGGCAGGTAAAGAACTTAAATTACCTGTTTCAGAGATCAGCGAAAGTTCAGAAGACGTTAACGGCCTTGCCAGTGTTGTCATCGAAAACGCTGATGGTTGTCCTCGATATGCCGCGCGTATGATTAAAGGGGTGGCCATTGCACCTTCTCCTGATTGGTTGGTAAGGCGTCTTGAGGCTGTTGGTATGCGCTCAATTAACAACATTGTTGATGTGACCAACTATGTGATGATGGAGCTTGGGCATCCGCTTCATGCTTTCGATTATCGTTTTGTTGCTGAACGCAAAATAGTTGTTAAAAATGCTGATGATAACAGCAAGTTCATGACCCTTGATGATCAGGAACGTACTCTCAGCGGCGAAGACTTGATGGTCTGCGATGGGGTGAAGCCTGTTGCTCTTGCGGGCATTATGGGTGGACAAAATTCTGAAGTTCAGGACGATACGACTGACATTCTTCTTGAGGCTGCTTATTTTAAGCCGACGATGATCCGTCGCAGCAGTAAGCGTCATGGTCTGCATACCGAATCTTCGCATCGTTTCGAGCGTGGTGCTGATATCGATATGATCCCTGTAGCGCTTGATCGCGCGGCTTCGCTTATGGCGCAACTCGGACAGGGGCAGGTCGTGGCTGGTATTATCGATAATTATCCAGAACCCCTTAAGACCCCTGTGATCTCACTAAGTGTTGAGAAAACAGTTGCTTTGATCGCTGTGCAGGTTGCTGCCGACCAGATTGTAAAGCTGCTTTCTTCTATCGGTCTTAGCGTTGAAAAAACTGATAACGCAGATATTCTCAAGGTTACGGTTCCTAGTTTCAGACCAGATATCGAGCGCGAAGTCGATCTTATTGAGGAGGTTGTCAGACTTTATGGTTATGACAATATTCCGGTTACTATGCCTGTCGGTACCGTAGATTCTTCTCTGCCTCCCAAGCGACAAAAGCTTCAAAATCAGGTACAGGATATTTTTGTCGGGAATGGATTTTCCGAAACAATCAGTTACTCATTTGTTTCCGAGCAGCTTCTGGGACGTCTGTCTTTGCCTGCAGATGATGTCAGAACGAAGCCAGTCAGACTCTTGAATCCCTTGTCCGAGGATCAAGCTGTTATGCGGACGAGTCTGGTTCCTAGTATGCTTGAATCTGTTGCTCGTAACCTGAGTTACCGAAATAGTGATCTCCGGCTATTTGAGTTGCGCCCTGTGTTTCTCCCTGTGCACTCTGCGGATGCGAGCGAATGCCATGAACAATTATCCTTGGTTGCAGCTATCTCGGGGCGCCGGGAGCCCGAAGGCTGGGCTCAGGGTAATCAGCCTGTCGATTTTTTCGATGCTAAGGGGATCGTTGAAGATCTTCTTTGGCAGCTTGGTATTGATGGTGCTAAATATAATAATGAAAATATTGCTTCTTATCTGCACCCTGGAAAATCCTGTAGTGTTGACCTTAAAGGTGCTGGGAGCCTTGGTTTTATCGGTGAGGTTCATCCGGAGCTTCTCCATAAGTTTGACATTGAGCAAGCCGTGTATATTATTGAGATGAATGTTGAAACTTTAATTTCCGCTGTTGGCGGGACTAAAAAGTTCTCACCATTGTCTAAATTTCCTAGTGTTATCCGTGATACCGCGCTGTTACTGGATGATTCTGTTACTGCAGCTCAAATTATTGAAATCACTAACAGAAGTGTTAAAAAAGGTGTTGAAGGGGTGACCTTGTTCGACCTGTATACTGGTCAAGGGATCCCGGCAGGAAAGAAAAGTCTTGCAATCCGGGTACGTTACCGTGATCTTGAGAAGACTTTGAAAGAAGAAGAGGTAGTTAAAATGCATGACAAATTGATTCGCTCTATTTGTCATCAGTTAGGTGCAGAAATTCGTTGATAGCCCTTGCAGAGAGTTTCTCTGTGTGGTATGAATTCAGAAAAATCAAATAGATAGTACAACTTTAAACGCCTGCCAATGCGGGAGGGAATATGACCAAAGCAGATCTTATTGAAAGCGTATACCTGACAACAGGTTTTTCTAAAAAGGAATCAGCAGCTATTGTTGAGATGGTTTTCGACATTATGAAAGACACTCTCGAGAATGGTGAAAAAATTAAAATTGCCGGTTTCGGTAATTTTGTTGTTAAAGAAAAGGCATCTCGTCGTGGACGTAATCCACAGACCGGGAATGAAATTGAAATTAGCGCTCGCAAAATTCTTACATTCAAACCCAGTCAGGTTTTGAAAGCTTCGATTAACGAATAATTTCAGTTGAGTTTTTGCGGTGGTAACTATCCCTGATAAGCTTTATTTCAAAATAGGTGAGGTGGCGGCATTACTTGATGTCAAAACCCATGTGTTGCGTTACTGGGAGACTGAATTTTCCTCCTTGAAGCCGGTAAAAAGTCGCACCAATCAGAGATTGTATCGCCGTAAAGACGTAGAAACAGCCCTGATGATTAAAGATCTTCTTTATCATCAGGGTTTCACTATTGCCGGAGCCAAGCAACATCTGGACTCCGGTCAGCAGGCTTTACCTTTCCCCGCCGGAGAAAAAACTCCGGAGCAGCTTTTAGGAGAGGTTAAGGCAGATCTGTTGCGTATCCGTAAGCAACTCCTTTCTTAAGTAACGATGGATCCTGTGTGTTAATTCTGGTGACCAACGATGATGGCATCCGCTCCCCAGGTTTGCGGATTCTTGCAACTGCATTGAGTCCTTTAGGGCGGGTGGTGGTGGTTGCTCCTGATCGTAACCGCAGTGCTGTTGGTCATGCCCTTACCTTAGAACGTCCCTTAAGAGCCGAGCAGGTTAAACCCGATGTTTACGCAGTTGATGGAACGCCGACTGATTGTGTTCATCTCGGTATCCATGGTTTACTGTTAGAGAAACCTGATCTTGTTGTTTCGGGTATCAATCGTGGTAGTAATGTGGGGGATGATATCACCTATTCCGGAACTGTCAGTGCTGCTCTTGAAGCGACTTTAATGGGCCTGCCAGCGTTTGCCATGTCTTACGATTCACATCTTCCTCAACCAGAGGGCCTTGATTTTGCTGCTGAAGTTGCTTTTAAATTAGCTAAAAAAATTCTTGCTGAGGGTTTGCCCGCTGAAACCTTTCTGAATGTGAATGTTCCTCATGGTGAATGCAGGGGCTTGCAAATGACCAAGCAGGGGACCCGGCGCTATAATGAACAGATTATTACCAATAAAGATCCTCGGGGGCGGAATTATTATTGGATTGCTGGTTCTGAAATAGCCTCAGTCGACTTGCCTGGCACTGATAGTCATGCTTTACATCGTGGCTTCATCAGTGTTTCCCCACTGAGAACCAACTTAACCCATGAACAGTCATATTGCGATTTGCAAGGATGGCTCGACTCTCTGATAAAGGTTTCATAGATGGACTATGCCGTAGCGCGTCGGCGCATGGTGGAGCAGCACATTATTGCCCGTGGTGTCAATGACGAGCGCGTTATTCAGGCCATGTTACAAATCCCCAGACATTTCTTTGTTGAGCCCGGTTTGCAAAGCCATGCATATGGTGATGGTTCTCTTCCGATCGGTGAAAAACAGACTATTTCACAACCTTATATCGTTGCTGTTATGTCTGCTTCATTGGCCTTAACTGGTTCTGAAAGGATTTTAGAAATCGGTACCGGGTCTGGTTATCAAACTGCTGTTTTAGCTAAACTTGCTAAACGTGTTTACTCCGTCGAAAGGATCAGTTCCCTCGCATCAGGTGCCAGAAGGATTCTTGATCAGCTCGATCTTTATAATGTCAATATCAAGATTGGTGACGGCACCATGGGCTGGAAAGAGCAGGCTCCTTTTGATGGTATTCTGGTTGCGGCAGGAGGGCCTGAGGTCCCCGAAACCTATCTGCAGCAGCTCGAAGTCGGTGGCCGGTTGGTCATGCCGGTTGGTGATCGTGATGTCCAGGTTCTGATTCGTGTCACTCGAACTAAGCAAGGTTATGTCAAAGAGTCGTTGATGGATTGTCGTTTTGTCCCCTTGATTGGCCAACAGGGCTGGGCTAACGAAGCGCGTTAATATGCAGATATTCAAGCGCTTATATAATTGGATACTCAGTTGGGCTGAATCTCCGTACGGTGTGCCTGCTCTTGGGTTGCTTGCCTTTGCCGAAGCCAGTTTTTTCCCAGTCCCCCCAGATGTTTTGTTGATGGCAATGGCTTTAGCCAGACCTTCTTGCGCTTATAAATATGCTTTGATTGCAGCCGTTGGTTCTGTTCTGGGTGGAATCTTAGGCTACTACATCGGTTGGGGATTCTGGGATATGTCCCAGGGTTATTTTTATCACTATGTTCCAGGCTTTGATGGTCAGAAATTTGATTATGTTGGCCATTTGTTTGGAGAATATGGTTTCTGGACGGTCTTTGCTGCTGGCTTTACACCTATCCCCTATAAGCTGTTTACCATTGCTGCCGGTGTTTTTAAAATCAATTTACCGGTGTTTATTCTTGCTTCCATAGTCAGTCGCAGCCTTCGCTTTTTTCTCGTTGCCGCACTATTTTTCTTCTTTGGCAAACAAGCTCGAGAATATATCGACAAGTATTTCAATCTGATAACCTATTCTGTTCTCGGGTTGATAGTGCTGGTCGTTATTTTGTATCAGTCCTTAAGGTAGGATATATCCCAATCAAGGGAAGTTTTGCTCGCTTATCCTAAATCCGAATTTTCGCTACTACAGGGTTTGTGAATAAATCTTTATATAGATCTTTAAGTTTTAGTTAATAAAGTGTAGTCTTACTCAGGAGTTATTTTACTTAGTAATAGCATACTGATAGCTCGGTTTATCTTTCCCGGAATGAAAAGGAATGGTTTCGAGATGTCCTGGCTTAACTGGAAAGTACTTATGAGGGTTTCTCCTTTTATTATCATTCTCCTGCTTGTTGCGCCGCTTCTCTGCAGCTGTGAAACCGGCGTTTATCACACTGTCACCAAAGGTCAGACTCTTTATCGTATCAGCCGTACCTATCAGGTTAATGAAAGGTATCTTGCCCGAGTTAACGGCATATCAGATCCGTCCCAGATTCGCATCGGAACACGCCTGTTTATTCCTGGGGCTAACCAGGTAAAATCCGTATCAGTGGTACGTCCTCCTGCACCTGCCAGTGTGCCCGCAGGGAACAAAGCATCCACCTCTGTAAAAAAGCCTGTGTCTGTATCAGTTCCACCTACGGTCGTAGCAAAACCTAAGACAACTTCACCCGCTCCAGCTAAGCCAAGGGCCAAGACAAAAGCAAAGCCGGTTAATGTTGCTGCTGACCATAAGCTGAACTGGCCCCTAAGGGGGAAGATTACCCGGACTTTCAGTCAAAAATCACGTACTGGTGGTGGGAAGGGGGTCGAGATCGCTGTACGTGCTGGATCCACGGTATCAGCTGCCGATGCAGGCAAGGTTATCTATAGCGGTGATGGCGTTAGGGGGTATGGATACTTGATTATCTTGCAGCATGAAAATGACCTGTTCACTGTCTATGGTTTTAACAATAAAAATTTTGTTAAGCAGGGTGATTTTGTCAGTAAGGGGGAACGGATTGCTCTGTCTGGTACTCCCCCTGGCGGTGGTGCTGCGCGACTTCATTTTGAAGTGAGAAAGGGGAAGGTCGCCGTCGATCCACTTTTATTCTTGCCATGATCCACTGTGCTACCTAGTATGTTTTAGTGATTCTTATATTTCATTTGCCTGCCGGGGAGGGTTTTATGGACGAGTTCGATAAGGACCTGGAAGAGGGTAGTCATCAGAATTTGTCAGATGATGATGCCGAAATGGATGGTTTTTCAACGGTAGAATTAGAGGCTGATGATACTGATAGTAGTAGTAAGGATGACAGTGATGAAGACAGTCATGCTACTGCTGATGCTATCAAACTTTATCTCAAAGAAATCCAAAGAAGTAAGTTACTAACCGCAGAAGACGAACGCTATCTGGCCGGCCTTATCGCTAAAGGGGATGGCGCTGCACGCGAACGCATGATCGAATCGAATCTGCGGCTTGTCGTCAAGATTGCAAAGCGTTATATGAACCGTGGCCTGCCTTTTCTTGATCTTATTGAAGAAGGGAATATGGGGCTGATTAAAGCGGTTGAAAAGTTCAAGGTCAGCAAAGGATGTCGGTTTTCAACTTATGCAACATGGTGGATTCGGCAATCTATTGAGCGTGCTCTAGTCAATCAAAGCAGGACAATCCGCTTACCGGTTCACGTAGCCGATGATATTAACAAATTGACTAAAATCAGTCGTGAACTCGTTCATCGCCTCAAACGTGATCCTGAGCCTGAAGAAATTGCAGAAGCTATGGGAACCGATGTTTCTAATGTTCGCAGGATGTTGGTGCTGGTTAAAAAGACCTTCTCCATAGAACACCCGATGGGGGATAATGAAGATTACAGTTTGATCGATACTATTGAAGATAAAAATATGGTGGATCCGGGCAGCATGATTGAAGACCTGGATCGGTTCGCTCATGTCATGGAATGGATGGACGATCTAAATGATAATGAGCGGGAAATATTGGCCATGCGCTTTGGTCTTGATGATCGTGAACCTGAAACCCTTGATACGATTGGACAGAAATTCGGCGTTACCAGAGAGCGCATTCGACAAATAGAGGCTAAGAGTCTTGCAAAGCTAAGAAAAACCGTGCAGGAGCGGTTACCTGACGAAAGCAAACACTAAATTTTCAGCTGGACACGGTCCTTTTCCGTTATGGCTTTGTCAATCTGCGGGCTTGCTTGTGCGGCGTAAAGTACTACGCCTCCGCGTATTCCCTTGATTTCCTAGCCACAACGCAAAATTGCTCGTTTTCATTCTGAAAATTGCTCAACCAGAAAAATGAATAATGTTAGATCACATAGTTGGTAAATATGAGGAGAGCAGTTAATGGACGATTTAAAGCAAATTATTCGGGATATTCCCGATTTTCCTAAAAAAGGAATTATTTTTAAAGATATCACCACGCTTTTATCAGATGCGAAGAGTTTTCATCGTATGGTGGACTTGCTGGCTCATCGTTATGTTGGTGAGAAAATTGATCAGATTGTTGGTATTGAGGCGCGTGGTTTTATTCTGGGAGCCGCTTTGGCTTATAAGCTGGGTACCGGCATCACGCTGGTTCGTAAGCCTGGCAAACTCCCTTATCATACGCGTAGTATCAGCTATCAGTTGGAGTATGGTGAGGATACCCTGGAAATTCACGAGGATGCCTTTAATCCGGGTGATAAGGTTATTATTGCCGACGATTTACTGGCAACAGGTGGTACTATGGCGGCCGTGGTTGAGCTGGTCGAAAAGTTTGGCGCAGAGGTTTATGAATGCGCTTTTATGGCTGAACTTGAATTTCTTAACGGGCGTAGCAAGTTGCCTGACGGTAAGGTCTATAGTCTGTTAAAATTTTAAGTTCATTAAAGAAATACCCCTTTTTTAGACGAAAACCTTGTCAAATATGAACTTCTGGGGTATAAGCAGTGCCCGTGGCCCCGTAGCTCAGCTGGATAGAGCGGCACCCTCCTAAGGTGAAGGTCGGAGGTTCGAATCCCCCCGGGGTCGCCATCTTACCCTCTCCTGATTTTCTTATGTCATAAGAAAATCAGGAGAGGGTAAATTGTTTCTGGGTCATTTTCTGAGGGAAAGGCGCTTAATCGAATTCTCTTTCGTCGTGTTATAGATTTCACCTGCCTTATTTATGTTAGAGTTCCTCTAGTATGCAGAGATAATAACCTTAACTTTAATCCCCGGGGGCTGTTATATGTCCACCTTAGATACTAATCTTGATTTACCAATGTCTGATAGAGCCTTAACTCCTTTACTCGTTCAACGTTGGGGGCGGTTGGATTACCAGAGTTCTCTTGATCATCAAAATGAGTTGGTGAGAAAATATCTTGAGGGGGATGAACGTGATAGAATCATTCTTGTTGAACATCCCCCAACGATAACTCTTGGCCGGCGAGGATCTACAAACGATTTACATTTTCCTGAAAAATTTTACCAGGATCGGGGTATTTGTTTGCAAAAGGTTAACCGGGGCGGGCTCGCAACAGCTCATGAGCCCGGACAGCTGGTTGCATACCCTATCTTGAGAGTCAAAAAGAAGAATCTAAAACTCTATGCTGAGACCTTCCTTAATGTCATTGTTAGGTTACTTGGTGATTATGGGGTGCAAGGTTACCTTAAGCCGGGAGAGCCAGGGGTGTGGGTTAATGGGCAGAAAATCTGTAGCTTTGGCATAGGTTTAAAACGCTGGATTTCTTATCATGGCATTGCTTTAAATATAAATAATGATCTTGAAACTTTTAAGATGATCGTTCCGTGTGGCCGCCCAGATGAAATCGTAACCTCTCTTCAGGCTCAGGTTGGGTTTGAACCCGACATGGACGTTATTTATGATCAGTTTTTGCGTCATTTTTGTAAGGCCTTTGATTATTTTCAGGTCAAAGAGTGATTCAAGTTTTATTTAATTTTTGACACTTCAATAGAAAAATACACTTCTTATAAAATTTCTAATGTGTAGTGGGTAGCTTTGTGCTAAGATTAGTTAATTATCATAATGGTTAATTGAGGAGCTGAGATGCCTACTGATTTTCAAACTGTTGTCCGGTCTATTCGCGATCTGCCGCCAATGCCGGTTGTTGCGACTAAAGTTCTTCAGCTGCTGGGGGATCCTAATGTGAATTATACCCATGTTGCTCAGGCTATATCGAGTGACCCGGCTGTATCTGCGCGTCTTATAAAAGTCGCTAATTCGTCTTTTTATAGTATGAAGCGGCAAATTAAGACCCTTGATCACGCTATAGCGATTGTTGGTGAACGTACCCTGAGAAGTCTCGTTTTGGCTGCCAGCCTTGAAGGGATGAACAAGACTTACGGTCTGTTGGAAAAAATGCTGTGGGAAGATGCCATGGGTTGTGCTATCGGTAGCCGCATTCTGGCCAGAAAATTCTCTACCGCTGATCCTGAGGAAGCTTTTCTGGCTGGTCTGTTTCGCCACCTTGGTTTGGTGGTAATGAATTTTAGTGACCCGAATGCTTACCGCTCTTTGGTTGAAACCGCATATTCTGAAGGTGTGAGTACTTCGCAATTGGAAGGGCGTTTTTTCCCTTATGCCCACACTGTAGTCGGGGCTGCTGTCCTCGACAAATGGAATTTTTCCCGGTCTCTTGTGATGACGGTTCTGCATCACGAGGATCTGAATATTGGGGAAGACGAAGACGAACTTGATGATTTTGATGCTAAGGCCGTGGCTAAACTAGCAGCGACGATCAATTTGTCAGGACACATCTGTCTGCGCTTAGGTCTTGGGCAGCGTGAACCTGATGCCGATCTGAATGTCTTTGCCTGCCCGGGGGCTCAGGCTCTTGGTTTGAATGAATCTCAGGTTGACGAAGCTATTGATGAGATAAATAATGTTTTTAACGAAAACCGTGACTTTTTTGTCGGGTAGTCGCGATTTTTAAAAAGATTTTAGTAAAGGGAGCTTTTGCTCCCTTTTTTTATTTTAATCAGCTAGGATACGATTTCTATCTTATTAAATTGGCAGGTTGGAATGAAGGAAAGACTTGATAAATTACTTGTAAAAAAAGGGCTCGTGTCATCGCGTGATCGTGCCAGGGCCATGATTCTTGCTGGTCAGGTTGTTGTCGATGATCATCGTATTGATAAAGCTGGAGCCCAGGTAGCGCTAGATGCAGAAATTCGGCTTAAAGGTGAAGATCTTCCATTTGTATCACGTGGTGGGTTGAAGCTTGCAAAAGCATTAGATACCTTTGGTATTGATGTCGCTGATTGTGTTGCTATTGATGTTGGTGCATCAACGGGAGGCTTTACGGATTGTCTCTTGCAGCGTGGTGCTGCTAAAGTTTATGCCATTGATGTTGGCTATGGGCAGCTTGCCTGGAAGCTTCAAAATGATCCCCGGGTTATTAATAAAGAGCGTTGTAATATCCGCTATCTTTCGGTTTCTGAATTAGATGATATTCCGAGTTTGGCGGTTATTGATGCCTCATTTATTTCACTGGAAAAGGTCCTTCCAAATACCCTCCATATTCTTTCTGAAGGTGGTCATATTGTCGCATTGATTAAACCACAATTCGAAGTTGGGAAAGGGCAGGTCGGTAAAAACGGAATTGTCAAAGATGAACAGCTCCACCAGGAGGTGATTGAGCGTATCAGGGGGGTAGCTCTGGAATTAAATTGTCAGGTGTTGGGAGTGACAGAGAGTCCTATTCGTGGAGCAAAAGGGAATGTTGAATTTCTTATCCACCTTGTAAAGACCTGTTGAATTCGCCATCCATTGTGATTATTGTTGAGTAAAGCATTTTATTGTCTTGAAGTTTTTCTTCTGACTGTTTTGTGATGAGGGCGTTATGAAATCGGATTGTTTGTTCTGTAAACTTATTGCTGGTGAGATTCCTGCAAAAATACGTTATCAGGATGATCTGGTGCTGGTGTTCGAAGATATCAGTCCTCAGGCTCCTGTGCATTTATTGATTGTTCCCAAAAAGCATATTGCTACAACCTTGGATTTGTCAGAAGATGATGATCTCCTGGTTGGACACATTTACCGCGTTGCCGGACGTATGGCCCGAGAATGTGGTTGCGCTGAAGATGGTTTTAGGGTTGTTAATAATTGCAATAATGCTGGTGGGCAAACGGTCTGGCACTTACATTTTCATCTACTGGGTGGACGCGATCTGACATGGCCTCCGGGGTAGGTGTGATTTATTATGATGGATTATGACAGTAAGACCGAACAGCGCTTGATGACCGACATTATGGAGTTGTTGGTCACGCATCATTCTGCAGAATTATCAGAAGAAGAGCTTGATCACCAGCTGCAACGTGTTCAACAGGCATTGAACGATGCCAGAACCTCCCACCGGGGACAACTGCGTAAATCAGGTGAGCCATATATTTTTCACCCCCTCAGGGTGACACATCTTGCCGCGCGCCACTGGATGGATTTTCCATCCGTTATAGCGGCTCTATTGCATGATGTGGTTGAAGATACACCGGTAACCCTTGCTGATGTGCGTAAAAAGTATGGCAACGAAGTGACTCATCTGGTCGATGGTTTAACCAAAGTCACTTCAGAGATCATGAGTAAGGAAGATCTTAAAAAGGAAACCTATAAGAAAACCCTGCTGGTTGCGATCAAGGATATCCGGGTTCTGTGTTTGAAGTTTTGGGACCGTGTTGATAATCTTCTTACCATTTCGGCGTTGCCAGCACAGAAGCAGAAGCTGATTGCTGAAGAGACCCGAATGGTGTATGTACCTCTAGCTCAACATCTGGGTATGGGGTATGTCGCCACTGAGCTAGAATCTTTGTCCTATTCTATCCTCTACCCGAAACGTGCGAAAAATTATCAACTGAGAATTGAGGAACTGCAATATAAGCATTCTGAGTTTTTACGTCGAATTAAAGCCCAAATTAACAATGCTTGCGAAAAACAGAAAATATCCGTTCTTCTTAAAGATCGCTGGAGGCCTTTCTCCGTTGCTGCTGCTCAGGGAATGAATCGCGGTTTTTCAACCATGTATACTCTAGAAGTTCAGGTCGATCGGATGATGGATGCCTATTTGTTTCTCGGCATACTGCATAATGCTTATCCGCCAATTCCTGGCAAGCTTCGTGACCATCTTAATATGACCTCCAAATATGGATATCAAGCTCTTAAAACTTCCGTTCAGGCGGGGGAGTTGAGGATGAGGGTAGAGATTACTACCCGTAAGCTCGCCAGGTTTAATGAATCTGGCGTTCTTGCGCCCGGGTTTAAATTTCGTCTCGATAACTTCCGGGATCTCATGCGCAGTCTTATGGAAGGGGAGTCTGCTTTTGATACTGATTCGTTAAGGTTGGCTTCAGCGACTATTCAGGTTTATACCCCACAGGGTGAAATTCGTATCCTTCCTGAAGGAAGTAGTGTCCTTGATTTTGCTTTTGATATTCATGACTCGTTGGGATTGCATGCGCGCAGGGGAGTCATCAACGGGCGCACCCGACAATTGAAATATCGCCTTCTTGATGGTGATCAGGTTGTTGTAGAAACCTCGGATAAACCTGAAGTGTTACCTAAGTGGCTGGAGTGGGCAATAACCCCTAAAGCACGCAATAGTATACGTCGTTATCTCCGTAATAAGGTTAGAGCATCTAAAAGTGATCAATAAATTTATAGTTAATGCATGCATCTTTTTGTTAATTGCCTTGTCCTCTTTCGCTACGACTGTCCATGCAGGTCAGGTCAATGCCTTCATCTATCATCGATTTGATGAAACCAGGTATCCTTCTACCAATATTGCGTCCGATATTTTCAGGCAGCAACTTGAATATTTGAGTAAAAACAATATAGCGGTGATTGGTCTTGAGGAGATTGCAAAACGCTTGAATTCAGGCCTCCCTTTGCCAGAACATGCCGCTGCATTGTCTGTTGATGATGGTTATTTATCTTTTTATCAGGTTGCGTTACCTATCATTGAAGAATTTGGCTTTTCTGTCAGTCTTTTTGTTAATACGGATGCTGTCGGTCAGCCAGGCTATATGTCATGGGCTCAGTTAGCAGATGCTGAAAAGCGTGGTGTCGTCATTGGCAATCATACGGCATCACATCCTTATATGGTTGAAATGCTTACGGACGAAAGCATGGAACAGTGGAGTCTGCGAATCAAAGCTGATGTGGAAAAGGCCCAGCAGGCCTTAGGGGCTCATATGGCTCGACCTGTCGACCTGTTTGTTTATCCCTATGGAGAGTATTCCCCTGCAATTATCACGCTGATCAAAAAACTGGGATTCTCAGCCGCTTTTGCCCAACAATCGGGTGTTATATCTGAGTCCTCGGATCTTTATATTCTCCCGCGTTTTCCGATGGGGGGACCTTTTGCAACATTCAAGGGATTTGTCAGCAAACTCAATATGCAACCCTTGGTTGTTGCTGAAGGCGCGTCTGCTTCCCCGATTTTGAGTGGTATGCATAATCCTCCTGAACTGGTTCTTAACATACCAGAGCTTCCATCCGTTCATGCGGTAAATTGTTTTGTTCAGGGAGATAATGTCTGTAGTGTGGAAGTTGCTGAAGATAAAGGGGATAACTGGTATCGTGTGACCGCTGAAAAGCCATTATCCGGAAGACGCAACAAGTACACTTTGACCACCCGCAGTAGCACTGGTGATTGGTTATGGTTCAGTCATTTGTGGATTCATGCGGACCGGACAATTGGTGATTGACCACAGCTTTAAGGTCAATCTAAACGGAAGTTTTTCTCAATTTTGCTGATGTGTAGCGGAAAAACTTATTATGACGAATCATTACCTGTATTTCCTTGATGTATTCTTCACCGCGTGTCGAGTAGCGCAAAAGTCCTTCAGATAGCGATATCCCATCAAGCGGGTCTCCTGCTTGGCGCATTTCAGAACGAAGTAGTCGAAAGTCCCGGTAGGCCCTGTGGGTATTTAGGTTGTGAAGGTAAGACCTTACTGAGTCGTAAACAGTATTGAACTTTTCGATCTCATAGGTCTCTCCTTCCGGACGACCAGTGGGAACAATTCCTTGCCCTTGTTGAAAGGTCCATTCACCAAATAGATTGTTGGCTACCCGCGAGAAGCGTGAGGTGCCCCAGGCCGATTCATTAGCCGCCTGAGCTAATGCCAGATCGGCTGGAACTATGTCAATTCGTTGTTCAAGCTTTTTGATGACCTGTTCTGGTGGGGTGGCTTCTATATCAACACGATAGCGTGCAGCCAGCGTATCTAAAGCGTGTTGCTGACTGTCACTTATGCGTTGATAGAGGGAGAGGTTACGTTTTATCTTTTCCAGCAGGTTACGTTCAGCACGAATTTCGTTATTGGCCAACAATACCATTGGTAATAATGCGCGGACAAAGACCGATTTGCGCTTATGGCTGGAACTGATATCGCCTAAATCTTCTGGCAGGTTGCGCAGGATAATCGGGGGTACCCCGGAACTTATATTGTCCAGTTGGTATCCATAGCGCTTAAATTGCATTTCCAGGGAAGATACAGATTGTTCCCCCAGGATCTGAATGTCAGGTCCTTTGTAAATCGGGGCTGAACTCTCTGTACAGCTGGCCAGAACCAGCACAAGAATGATTGTAACTGGTAGAAATATGGTGTGAATAATATATTTTTTCATACGTTTTTGCTCGCTGCTTTCACAGCACAGCGGAGGTATATATATCTAAATATTATTTTTGTCAATCTTTTTAATCTTCGTTTTCCCCTATAATACAATAGGTTCAATGTTAACTGAAATCCATGAGCGAAAAAAAATCGAGGAGAATGGACGATGAAAACGTACCGAAAAGAGTTACTCTTTAATATTCCATCAAGGCGTGGATACATTAATATTACCAGAGAAATGGAAAACTGTCTGCGTGATAGCGGGATCAAGGAAGGGATGCTTTTATGTAATGCCATGCATATTACTGCATCGGTATTTATAAATGACGATGAAAGTGGTTTGCATAAAGATTTTGACCGCTGGCTGGAAGAACTCGCACCTCATGCGCCGTTGAGTCTCTACCAGCATAACGAGACAGGTGAAGATAATGGCGATGCACACCTTAAGCGTTCAATCATGGGGCGCGAGGTTGTTATTGCTATCACAAACGGTAAACTCGACTTTGGCCCCTGGGAGCAGGTGTTCTATGGTGAGTTTGATGGTTGTAGAAATAAAAGAGTGCTGGTTAAAATTATTGGAGAGTGACTCGTTAATTGATTGTATGTTAACTTGCTGTAAAACAAACAAAAGATCTTAAATTTTATCTGAGTTGATCAGCGTCCATCAGTGGCTAATAGAAAAAGGATTGCCCATGGAAACCATCAAAACTGCCAGTTTCGAATATTTAATCAGTCTCGCAAAAGAGAATCCCGATAGTGGCTATACCTTTACTCTCGATGGCTCCAGCTATCAGATTAATGATGTTCTTGAGATATCAAAAATTGCCGAAAAGCATGGCTATATTGTAATCTATTGATGACGCGCTACACTGTGATGTGATTATCAACCGAAATAGAGGAGATGCCGATGTCTGACCACTTGGAAGAAATGGGTTTGAAAAAAGGGGTCTGCTATACCCTTGAAGTTGCACTAGAAAAAGCCATTATTATGGAGGAGCGTGGTTTTCGTAACTATATTCGGGCCATTCAATTGGTTGAAGATAAACAAGCAAAAGAAATTCTGCGTGATGCAGCGAAGGAGGAGCTTGAGCACAAGCATCGTATTGAGTTAGCCTTACTGGAAGGGCACGATGATCATGCGGCAATCCTGAGTCAGGAATTGCCGACAATGAATCTTGATTATGTTTTTGACCAGAGGCAGATCGAGCCTGGTGCTGATGCCAGGACCTCACTCGCTTATGCCATTCATTTGGAAAAAGAAGCCGTCGATTTTTATAAGGCATTGATCAGCGGTTGTGAAGGGGCTCCCATGGCACCGTTGTTTCAGCGACTGCTGGCCGATGAGACGAAGCATTTAAAGACACTTGAAGATTACTACGAGCGGTTGTTTCTGACTGAGAATTGAAGATAAATAAGTTGGGTCAACTACTTTTAGTATTTTTGACGGAAAAATTTACATTTGATGCCGTCAACTTTATTGTATGTATTGTATTAAGATAAATAGCTGTTATTGTTAGTGAGTTTATAGTTGGCATGCAATATGCTCTATAAGTAAGGTGTTCATATTAAAAAAACAGTTTACGGAAGGAGCTGCTAAAATGAAGACAATATTTTTCAGTCTTTTTTTACTTTTTTGTTTGGCAACAAATGGGTGGGCTATATCGTATATTACTGACCCGGTTACTGGGTTTTGGATCTCCGACGGTGCCGACAATATTCTTGCCTACGCCTATTTTGAGCCTGCTAATGATGAGATGAGGTTAGGATTTGTAGAAGATGTATTGGGGGAGGGAACGGTTTCACTCACTGGTACTACGATTACTTTCTCGACCGAAGACTATAAGGATATCGTATTAGATCCTGGTTTTGAATGGGATTATGCTGTCGTTAAAGTGGATGGTAAGAATGATTTTTACTATCTGTATCAGGATACTGGTAATGATGTTCTTGAAACATTTGCACAGGGTGTATCTCCATACAACGATAATACTAAAAATGGTTATGGGATAAGTGGTATCACCTTTTTTGTTGCAGCTCCTGTTCCTGAGCCTGCAACCTTCATTCTTTTTGGCAGTGGTCTTGTTGGGCTAGCTTTATATCGCAGACGTAAATAAATTTTATAAACGAAACCTTTAAAAAGCCCTTAGCAGTATATGCTAAGGGCTTTTTTCGTCGTAAAAGTTTACACTCTATACGTCTTGACAATCCCATTCTCAATTTTTATTCTTAATGGTTCCGAAACTACTTATTATTAATCACTCAGGAGGAATTTGCATATGTCTGACAAGGTGACAAGGGAAGAAGGAAATATTTCCATTCATACGGAAAATATCTTTCCGATCATCAAGAAGTGGCTTTACAGTGAAAAAGAAATTTTTCTGCGGGAGCTGGTATCCAATGCCGTTGACGCTATTCACAAGCTGCAGAACATCAACCTGATTGAAGGGTTGAAAATCAGCAACGATTATAAGGTCGATATCTCTCTTGATAAAGAAGCTGGTACTATTACCATCAGTGATAACGGTATCGGTATGACCGCTGAAGAGGTCAAAAAGTATATCAACCAAGTTGCTTTTTCCTCCGCCGAGGATTTTGTCGAAAAATTTAAAGACCTTGAAGATAAAAACCAGATTATTGGTCATTTCGGTCTTGGATTCTACTCAAGCTTCATGGTTGCCAGCTCTGTAGCTATTAAAACACTTTCCTATCAGGAAGATGCAGAGGCTGTTCTTTGGACCTGCGATGGAACAACCAGCTTTACCCTTGAAGCAACAGAGAAAGCTTCTCGTGGTACCGATATTATCCTCACTTTGATGGATGAAGAGAAGGAATTCCTCGAAGCTGAAACGGTCAAAGCGACTCTTAAAAAATTCTGTAACTTTTTACCTGTCTCCATCACTCTTGAAGGGGAGGAGATCAACGATAAAAATCCTCTCTGGACTAAGTCTGCTTCTGAAATTACTGATGAAGAGTACAAAGAGTTCTACAAAAAACTTTATCCCCTATCCGACGAGCCTTTGTTCTGGATTCATTTAAATATTGATTTTCCTTTCAACCTTAAAGGAATTGTCTATTTCCCACGGTTGACCAATGAGTTCGATCTGACCAAGAGCCATATCAAGCTGTTCTGTAATCAAGTGTTTGTCTCTGATAATACCCCTGAATTGATTCCGGAATTCTTAACCCCACTGCAAGGGTGTCTGGATGCTCCCGACTTGCCTTTGAACGTATCACGGAGTTATCTGCAGAATGAACCGCAGGTACGCAAGATCCGCGAAGTTATTAGTGGGCGTGTCGCTTCTAAGGTTGTTGAGCTTGCTAAGCAGGACATCACCGTCTTTGCGCCAATCTGGGAAGATATTCATACCTTCGTTAAGTACGGTATGATGCGTGAGGATAAGTTCTACGAAAAGGTCAAAGATAAAGTCATCTATCGCACGACTGCTGAAGACAAATATACAACCCTGCCTGAGTACCTTGAGCGCGCTAAAGAGAAGCATGAAAACAAGGTTTACTATGCAAATGATGAAGGAACTCAAGCAACCTATCTGAAGCTGTTCAAGTCTCAGGGGATGGAAGCATTAATCCTTGATGCTCTGATTGATAACCATTTCATTCAGTTCCTTGAAGGTAAAAATACCGATGTCAAATTCGAACGTGTTGACTCTGACATCACCGAAAATCTCCTCTCAGATGATTCAAAAAGTGAAATTGTCAGTGGCGACGACGGTAAAACTAAAGAAGAGAAGATTGAACAGGCTTTCAAGGATCATCTTGATATCAAAGGCTTGCATATCCGGATCGAAGCTCTTAAGGATGATTCCGTGCCAGGCATGATTCTGCTCAACGAACAATCCCGTCGTTTTAAAGAGATGATGCGCAATATGGGGCAGGGCGGGGGAGAAATGCCCGATATGTTTGCCGAGCATACTTTGATGGTCAACACTGCCAGCCCGGCAGTGACTAAAATTATGCAGTTGAAGGAAGGTGGCAATAACGAAACTGCAGATATGCTGATCGATCAAATCTACGATCTCGCCATGTTGTCACACCAGGCGATTGATAAAGATCGTATGGGCGCATTTCTTGAGCGGAGCGGTAAGCTGATCGGGATGATTTAAAAATCTGACTGAGATGTAAAGATGAAGGCCGGGTCTTGATAATGGATCCGGTCTTTTTTTTTTAGCCATAGATGGACACTACTTTTCTTAGATAAATGCAAGGAATCTTGTCCACGAAAGGCACTAAAAACACGAAACAAAAATCATTATTCTTGGGAAATACTAAATCATTGTTTCAATGTTATGGTTGCTTGGTTATTTTAAAGGTTTAATTTTCGTGACTTTCGTGACTTTCGTGGACTATCAGATGTTGACCTTAATCGGTGTCTATCTGTGTAAATCTGTGGCTAAAGATCAAGCTGCCCAGTCTGTCTTAAACCTTCATAAAGAATAATCGCAGCAGAATTCGCCAGGTTCAAACTTCTGACTGCTGAACTAAAGATTGGAATCCTCAATGTCTGATCAATATTTGCATCAATCAGTTCGTCTGGCAGTCCTTTGGTCTCTTTGCCAAAGACCAGAAAATCACCTGCTGTAAAATTGGCGCTAACATGGGTTTTCTTGGCCTTTTTAGATGTGTACCAGAACTGCCCTTCAGGGTAGTTCTGTTGCAGTTCTTCAAGGTTCTCCCAAAGATGGAGTTTTACTTCTGGCCAATAATCGAGCCCGGCACGTTTCATGTGCTTGTCGTCGAGGGAAAAACCCAATTTGCCAACAAGGTGCAGGTGGGTGCCCGTAGCCGCGCAAAGACGTCCAATGTTGCCCGTGTTTGGTGGAATCTCAGGTTCAATAAGAACAATATGGAATGGTATTTGAGTTTGCATAGCGCGGAAATTTATCACAGTAAGTTTAGATTACAAAGAGATTCTTTGTGGTTTGGGGATGTTCTTAGGCTATATGTTGATAGCCAATTAAAAAGGCTCTGCTGCTTGTGCCGTAAGGCGACATGCATCGGAGCCTGTTGAGTATGTCGCATATAATTTAGTTAGTGTCAATCCGGAAACTTAAAATCGTAACTTCGAAGTTTTCAGATTGGAAACGAGCAATTTTTCGTTGTGGCAAGAAAATCAAGGACTTGCGCTTAAGACGTAGTACTTTACGTCGCACAAGCAAGTCCGCAGATTGACGCAGCCACGGCGAAAAAGGGCCGTTTCCGGATGAAAACTAGCTAGTGTAGCTCTATAATCTGGTCTATCTTTAGCAGGTTAGTGCGCCGTTCGGGTCCTAGGTAACGCTGTGGTCTGGTCATGCCACGCAGTGGTCCAGTCTTTATGTCGACCCATCCATCGCTACGCTTGAATCTGGTAATCTTCTCTTCTTCAATAAGGCGATTCAGGATAAAGTCTTTGACCATATCGTGTTTGCCGTCGCGGTAGATTACGGATATCAGCACACTGTACTCCTTTGCACAGAAAGTCAGATTATCCCCTCAATTGATTTATTTGTATATTTGCAAAATTTGAGCCTTTGTTCTTAAGTGGTCGAACTTGCTATCTTATTGATTTTATGAATTATTGCTGTCGGAAAAATTAACAGTTTATCTGTCAAGACTTTGTGATTCTTCCTGTAAATCCACCTGATTCTGAAGGAACCAATTGAAGGTGGTTGTTAATACCCTCAATACGGTCTTCTGGTGCATGGGTGACGTAAAGTATTTGGGTGTTCCCCTTACTTGCTAAAATGTTAATAACCCGTAAAATCATTTCTCGATTGATATCATCCAGTCCTTGGCAAGGTTCATCAAGGATCAACACCTCGGGATGTTTGATCATCGCTCGTGCTAGCAATACAAGACGTTGTTCACCAAATGAAAGTTTTTGGTATTGCTTGTGGGCCAGATCAGACAACTTTAGAAGTTCTAACCATTCAAGGGCTATCAATTTTTCTGCTTTTGAGACTTTGCGATAAACTCCAACCGAATCATAGAAGCCAGAGACAACGACACTTAAGGTTGTTCCTGAAACACGATAATTGCGCTGAAAAGCAGTTGATATAATGCCGATGCGCTTTTTAATATCCCAAACACTCTCGCCACTCCCTTTTTGTTGGCCAAATAGTTTAACTTTATTTGCATAAGCTTGCGTATTTTCGCCTGAAATAAGATTAAGAAGAGTAGTTTTTCCTGAGCCATTAGGGCCGGCAATTATCCAGTGTTCTCCGGCTTTGACTTCCCAGTTAAGTTGGGTCAGGACAGGCTTGCCAACATATGAGACATTGATATCTTCCATGATAATTGGTGATATTCCTTCGTCCCTATGTTTCTGGGGATATATCATTTCAGGTAAGCTGCCTGGAATGCTGGTTTGAAGAGATATGAGCCTGTTTAATGTCGTTGATGCGAGGACGGATTTTTTAGCTCCGGCGAGAATGACCTTGCCCTGTTGCATGTAGGCAAGGGATGTCACCTCAGGCAGGATTTCGCTGAAGCGATTAAGCAGCAGAGTGACATTAATTCCGTGGGAAATAATGTCTTTGATCAGGGCCTGAAGCGATTCTTTGGAATTATGATCAAGGCCGTCAAACGGCTCATCCAGCACAATATGTGTTGGATGCTGCAGTAAGGCACGGCAGATAAGAGCTTTTCGCATTTCGCCTGTCGATAAAAATTTAATACCGCGTTCAAGAATATGGACAAAATTTAATTGCTGCGCAAGTTCGCTTAAGTGCACTTTGTCTGTAGTATTTCCGCCAAGGATAAAATCATGAGTAGAGGTCCCTTGATCTGCTCCGCCAAGAATATCGGAATCGTCATTATAGCGCTCTTGCTCCAATGCTTCGGTGACCGATTCAAAGGAAACAAAGCAGGCTTTTTCGGGAACAGTAGTTGATCCGGTCGTCGGTTGAAGCTGTTTGCAAAAAAGACGGCCAAGGGCGGATTTGCCGCTCCCGTTAGAGCCAAGTATAGCCCAGGTCTGCCCCGGTTCGATGGTCAGGGTAATGTCCTGAAGGCACAATTTTTTATTGTAATGGGCGGATACATTGTCAAGTTTGATGGTCATGAGAGTGGTTTTCCTGCATATGTAGCTGATGGGCTTGAAGTGATATAAGCGGTTTATCGTGATACGGGTGATTTAACCGTGGAGAGGATAGCAGTTTTGTCTGTAATATTCAATTTAGGATAAATGGTTTTACCATTTCCTCTAGAGGGGGAGACCATTTTTGTATTGATTATTTTATTGGAACTGTCAAATGAAAGGTCGCAGGGGCTCGCCCCTGCAGGCGACGGACTTTTTGTCACAATCAAGCCACAAAAAGTCAGCAAAAAGGGCCCTCTTTAATAGGTCCGTGCTTGGACGTCGTTGTCTTTCCAGAGACATCCAGCATCTGACTGGTCGGCCTGTTGGCCAAGATCACGCCAAACGGCCAGAATCGAATTATTGATAGATAAAAATTTACTTGCGATAAGGTCAAAATCTACAGTGAGGATTAAGCAATGATCGATCTTTGCCCGTTTGATGCGAAGCATCAAGGGCTGCCAGTCAATGCCAACTGGCTACAACAAACCGTAGCGCATCACAAGACTCGTCAGATTCTTTGACCTTTCCGGGCAGTTTTTTCTACTTTTATTGACCTGGATAAAAGTAGGGCGCAGTGCGAGTGCGCTTACTCGCGATCTTGAATTTAAAGCTTTTCGGATTTTATTAGAAGCAATCAAAAACAACACCGCAGGGTCTCGTCCCTGCAGACGACCTACTATTTTTCACAATCGAGCTAAAAATAGTATGCACAAAAAGCCCTTTTTATATGTCAGTTTTCGGACGTCGTAATCTTTTCAGAGGCCACCAGCAATTGACTGGCCGGCCGGTTGGCCAAAATCACGCCAAACGGCCAGAACCGGAAATGGCTACGCGATTATGAATGCACGGTTCGGGTAATAGAAAATGAAAAAGCTGAATTCCAAACAGGAATCCAGCTTTTCAATTTAATCAATATTATTTGATCATTCAGTAGCTAATGCCTGCTCAAAGTCCGCAATCAAATCATCAATGTATTCAATCCCGGCAGAAACACGAATCATGCCTGGCGATACCCCTGCGGAGCGTTGTTCATCTTCGCTTAACTGTGAGTGTGTTGTCGATGCAGGGTGGATAACCAGAGTCTTGGCATCACCAATATTTGCCAAATGGCTTGCGAGTTTAACTTTGTCGATAAATTTAATACCTGCTTCTCTGCCACCTTTGACCTCAAAGCATAGAATGGCTCCCTGTCCTTTTGGTAGGTACTCCTTAGCAACATTGTAATCGCGGTGAGATGGCAGCCCCGGATAATTCACCCATTCAACCAAGTCGTGTTTGTCGAGAAAATTAGCCAATTTAAGCGCATTTTCGCAATGACGAGGCATGCGGACATGGAGAGTTTCCAGGCCCTGAAGCAGCTGCCAGGCATTAAAAGGTGAAATGCATGGCCCCATATCGCGCAGTAGGGTCAGGCGCATTTTGAGGATGTAGGCAAGATTGCCCAACGCTTCGTGATAAACAAGGCCATGGTAGCTTGGATCCGGCGTGGTGAATTCTGGGAATTTGCCATTGCCCCAGTCAAATTTACCGCTATCGACGACTGCGCCACCGATACTGGTACCGTGACCGCCAATGAACTTTGTGAGTGAGTAACAAACGATATCAGCACCATGTTCAATCGGCTTAAAGAGCACTGGTGTTGCAACCGTATTATCAACAATCAATGGAATATTGTTTCTGTGGGCGACATCGGCAATTGCTTTAAAGTTGACAACATTGTTGTTCGGATTGCCGATAGTTTCCAGGTAAACCGCTTTGGTATTCTCATCAATCGCTGCAGCAACATTGGCGGGATCGTTAGCGTCGACAAACTTAACACTAATGCCCATACGCTTAAAAGTGTGGTGGAACAAGTTATAGGTTCCGCCGTAAAGAGAACTGCTGGAAACAATATTGTCGCCAGCCTGGGCAATATTCATAATTGTCAAAGTAATCGCTGCCGACCCGGATGACAGTGCCAGGGCTCCAACGCCGCCATCAAGTTCAGCCAGGCGTTTTTCCAGGACATCGGTGGTGGGGTTCATCAAGCGAGTATAGATATTTCCCATTTCTTTTAAGCCAAACAGGTTTGCTGCGTGTTCAGCGGAATTAAAGGTATAAGAACTGGTCTGATACAGAGGCACGGCCCGTGAATTAGTAGTTGGGTCAGGAACCTGGCCGGCATGCAATGCCAGGGTATCATCGTGATATAGTTTCTGATCTGGCATAATTTACTCCTTCTTGCGTGTGTAGCGAGTTGCTATTATTTACTAGAATGGTAAAGAATAATTATCTATAGCAATTGGAGAAGGAATACGCAAGGGGGAAACTTGGTATGATGGGAAAAAACTGATTTAGCCACAGATGAACACAGATAGGCACGAATAAGAACTAAAATATTTTGACAGGACTTATAGGATAAAATCTGATGAAACCTTACATTATCCACGGAATTCACAGAAAGCACGGAAAATAAATATTAAAATCTAGGGTTTCTCTTCCGTGTTTTCCGCGCCTTCCGTGGACTAACGATTAATCTTAGTTTTTTATTTCTTGCTCAGAAAATCTATCAGGTTGTATCTGAGTTGATCTGTGTAAACCTGTGGCAAAAATAAACTAACAACTCATCTTTAAAGCCTGATCAACATCTGCAATAAGATCCTCAGCATTCTCAATCCCAACCGAAAGCCTGATCAAATCAGGGCTGACGCCCGACGCGATCTGTTGTTCCTCGCTTAATTGACGATGGGTAGTGCTGGCTGGGTGCAGGACGCAGGAGCGGGCATCGCCAACATGAACAACCATGGCAATCAGGTTGCAGGCTTCCATAAATTTCATGCCAGCTTCACGGCCACCTTTAATACCAAAGGTTAAGACGCCACTAGCACCTAAGGGTAAATACTTGTGAGTCAGGTCGTAGCTAGGGTGACTTTCTAGGCCTGGATAGTTGACCCAGGAAACCTGGGGATGAGTTTCAAGGAATTTGGCAAGGGACAGGGCATTGCTGCTGTGACGTTCCATGCGCAGGTGAAGGGTGATCAGGCCGTGATTCATCAGCCAGGTATTTTGCGGTGCCGGAGTCACACCGAGGTCGCGCATATATTGAGCCCGGGCTTTAACTATGTAGGCTAAAGGTCCGAACTTTTCAACATATTTTAAACCATGGTATGAGTTGTCGGGTGCGCATAGCTCAGGGTATTTCTCTTCTGACCAGGTAAATTTATCACTATCAATAATAACACCGCCAACGCAGGTTCCATGGCCATCTATATATTTGGTTGCAGAATGAATAACAATGTCAGCCCCATGCTCAAACGGACGACAGAGATATGGTGAGGCAAGGGTGTTGTCTATAATCAGAGGAACGTTCATGTCCTTACTGAGAGTGCTGAATTTTTCAAAATCAAGAATGTTAAGGCCTGGGTTGCCAATAGTTTCAGCGAAAACACAGCGGGTTTCAGGGCGAAAAGCGCCTTTCATTTCTTCAAGGGAGGCATTTGGGTCAACGAATGAAACTTCGATACCCATTTTGGGGAAAGTGTTGGCGAATAAGGAAAAGGTTCCACCATACAGCGTGCTTGCCGCGACAACATGTTGCCCGCTACGGCAAATGTTCAAAATGGCGAGGGTCGATGCCGCTTGTCCTGAAGATGTCGCCAGGGCTGCTACCCCGCCCTCAAGTAAAGCCATTTTTTCTTCAAAGACACCATTGGTCGGATTCCCCAGTCGGGTGTACATGGGATCGGCACAATCCAAATCAAACAATTGAGCCATATGAGCTGCGCTGTCATATTTAAACGTTGTACTTTGATGAATCGGTGCTGTTCGAGGCCCCGCAGGTTCCGGACGATAATTGCCTTGTACCGCTTGCGTTTCGATTTTCCACTCTTTTTGCATGGTGATTCCTCCTGGGGTATGGCAGTAAATTGTGAGGATATTATCAGAACTTACAGGAAAGCAAAATCTATTTGACAGGAATTCAGGAATAGGTTCGGATGGTCGTTATAAATATACTTTCCACGGAATACACAGAAAGCACGGAAAAGTGAAATTCTTAGATTCCGGGGTCGAACTTAACCCAATTAAAATTTTAATTTTTATCTTGTTGTTAATTTCTGTGTGTTCAGTGTCTTCCGTGGACAAAGTTTTAAAGGTTAGATTGTATCCTGTCAATCCGGTTAAAAATAAAGAAAAAGAGTCATAAGCGAGATGAAATACTGCCTATTGAAAAAAGTTGTCGAAGAGCTTAATAGTCATGTCTTCCCGGCAAAAATAGCCAAAGTGTATCAGCCTGATGCCAACAACATCATTTTTAAGCTATGGAATGGCAGAGGTAATCACAGGTTATTATTGTCTGCGGAGCCTGGGCAAAGCCGTATCCATCTCACCGGCCGTGAATTTATCAACCCATCCAGGCCACCACGCTTTTGCCAGCTGTTGCGCTCGCGTATTAATCGTATAGATAGAATTCGTTTGCAAGACGATGACCGTATTCTGTTTATTGAGTGCCGGGGTGAGAAGGGCGGCTATGTGCTGATTGCTGAGTTAACAGGAAAGCATCCCAACTTAATGCTGATTGATAATGAGGGTGTTGTTGTCGATGCCCTTAATCGAGTTGCTGGTGACGAAGGGGCAAGAGAGGTTAGGGCGGGAATTGTTTATTGCGCTCCTGATGGTAATTATCAGGTTGGCGATTCTTCAGATCTTTTTGATGTTCAAACTGATAAGGAGTTTCCCTATAGCATCTATGCAGAAATGGTTTTAACCCGGGTAGGGGAAGAGGCACGTCAGGACTTACATCAACTGTTAATTAAATTGGTTCGCCGGCAACAAAAGAAGGTCAATAGCGCTTAGAGCGCATCGAAAGTGATTTAGTTTCTCAGGAGAATGCAGAGGATTACAAAATGCGTGGAGACTTACTGCTTTCTAATTTACATCAACTCAAGAGGGGGATGAAGGAAGTCGTTTTGCTCAATTACTACAGCGACCCACCTGAAAATATAAGCATAGCTCTAGATCCGGTATTGGATGGGCTGGAAAATGCTCAGCGCTATTTTAAAACTTATAAAAAGTATCGCCGTGGAGTTGATCATCATCTGCGACGGATGGAAGAGTCTGAGGAGGAGTTAATCTGGCTGGAAGAGCTCGGATATCAGCTGAATGATTCTGTAAATAAATCCGACATTGAAGATATTGCAGAGGAATTACGACGGGTAGGGCTACTTAAAGATGCTGATGGGTTTAATTCCAGGAGGACAACTGTCGCTTCAGGCCCGCGAGAGGCGGCCAGTCCGTCAGGTCTGAAGGTTATCTGGGGGCGCAATAACCGGCAGAATGATGAAATTACGACCCGGATAGCCAAGGATGGAGATATCTGGTTTCATGCCCATAAAATCCCTGGTTCTCATGTAGTGTTGAAGGCGTCTGGAGGGCAACCGCAAGAAGGGGATATTTTGTTTGCGGCAGGCATTGCGGCCGGATATTCAAAGGCAAAAACTGATACCAGGGTTGAAGTAATCGAAGCCAACGTCAAACATGTTGAAAAAAAGAAGGGGAGTCATCCCGGCCAGGTCTTCGTCCGGGACTATAAAGTCAGTCTGGTAGCGCCTTTGCGGGTTGATTAAATGTTTTTTGAAAAAAATGATATTTTTTGTTGCAATGCAAAAATCCATTTGCTATAACCGTCCTCGCTTCAAGCCGAAGTGGTGGAATTGGTAGACACGCTAGGTTCAGGGTCTAGTGCGCGTAGGCGCGTGGGAGTTCGAGTCTCCCCTTCGGCACCAAACAAATTAAGTAACCCAACTGCTTCGGTAGTTGGGTTTTTTAATTTGTAGGGTCTACGTCAAACAAAGGGGCAAGACAAAATATCCCGCCATAAAATCTGATCAAATTTCTGTTGTTTTTACCCGCACAATACCTTTGCACGCAACTTGTAATTTTCAAAATTTTCCGTGTCGAAAAATTTAACAACAATGTTTTTGTCTGCTCCAAGTGACCGAAAAACCGTCGGTAATTGTGGTGGCACGGTGCGTGCAAGTCAAAGGTCGTAAGTGATCTATGTGATAAAAACATTAACCAAAAAAAGAAGGGATTTGTAAAATGAAAAAAATTTTTCTGAGTTTGATTGTTCTTTTGGTATGTGCCTTCTCGGCACATGCGTTAACTCTCAGCAATAGCTATGTTTTGTCCGACGGTGTCAGCAGCTTTTACGATACTGGTGCCTCTGCATACACATTAATTGATACAGATGGAACCGATGATACAGCAATTGCAACTTTGTTTTTTGAGATGGCTGGTCTCGAAACGACAAATACTTTTGGTTTGTATACTTACAGTATCGTCGACGACAAATTGTCCTTGGAAGCACCCTTCAGATTTTTGAAGGTGCAGACACTGACGGCGAGAGTAGTAAGGTAACCTTTGATTTTGAAAATGGAACGATTACCAGTTATTATGGTACTATCGACCTGATCGGAAATTATTTCGGCTTCTACCTCGGTTCCAATGGTAATGTATGGTACTCCCAAGAAGAGCTGAATACTGATGGTTATGACCACTTCTTGTCTTATGATACTTCTGATGTTCTTAAAGGCGAGTTGTCTACCGTTAATGTTGTTCTGGCTATTGAAGATCTGCCTAATGGTGGTGATGAGGATTTCCGGGATATGGTCGTCGGTATTTCTGACATCGCCCCGGTACCAGAGCCCGCAACTTTAGTTCTCCTCGGTTCAGGTCTCGTTGGTCTGGCTTTCCTGAAGCGTCGTAAGTCATAATCTGAATAATTTCAGGTTAAAATTAAAGCGGGAGCTAGCTACTAGCTTCCGCTTTTTTATTCGAAATTGCGTAAAAAGTATGACATACTTGCCAACGCTTCACCTTTCACATTAAACTCACTGTACGTATTAAATATTTCAAGGACTTAATTCGCTTTACATTATATTAATAACTTTCTTATGCAGGTGGGGGTTATGCGTTATCTGATTTTTGCTTTGTTGCTATTGGTTGTTTCTTGTGGCGGTCAAACGGCGGAAGAGATGGTCAAAGAAGGGGATTCCCTTCTTTCTTCTGGCAATGTTCGTGGTTCTATAGTTCTTTATCGCAATGCGCTCGAGAAGGATGGTAACTTTCTTAGCGCGCGCGTCGGTCTCGCTGATGCTTATCGCCAAAGTGCGCAGTACGATCGTGCTGAAAAGGAATATCAGAAAATCCTTCTGCAGGATTCCTCCCGTACTCAAACCCACCTTGACTTGGCTTCGGTTTACATAAATCAAAACCTGGGTCAAAAAGCTCTTTTGGAACTTGATAACTATCACGCTAAAAATCCGGAAACTGCAGCGTCATTAGTCCTGTATGGACGGGCTTATGCAGTCAATAAAGATTTCTCCAGTGCCGAAAATTCATTTCTGAAAGCCCAAAGTAAAAATCCTGAAATGGTTGATGCCTATTTCTGGCTGGGGCGGGTTTACCTTGGTCAGAATCAGTTAGAAAAGTCAGAATCTCAATTGCGTAAGGCTATAGCGCAAAAACAGCTTGAGCCTCAAGCGTATTATCTCCTTGGTAGAGTTCTGGCCCGGGAGGGTAAGGAGACTGAGGCTCTTGGTGTTTATGATCAGTTAATCCAGAAAGACAATAGGCAGCTCGAAGCTTATTATATGGCGGCTATTTTGCTAATGGATAGTGGCCAGATGGAAAAGGCTTCTGCCTTGTTGTCCGATATGGAGGCGGAATTCAGCGGTCGTCCTGAAACCGCACGTCTTAAGGGGATGTTGTTTTATCGGCAGGGTAAGTTCGATGAAGCCAATATTGCCCTCGAAAATTCCATAAAAAGCCAACCTCATATTCTTGCCTACTTGTTTAGTGGTTTGTGTTTTTACCAGACCGAACAGTACGAGTTGGCTATCAATCAATTTCAGAAGACTCTTGATATAAATCCTGAATTTCAACGTGGTCGTATTCTTGTTGCGACAACCCTGTTAAAGCAGAAGCGTATTGATGATGCAATTGTTGAAATACAAAAAGTATTACGTAACGATCCCAATAATGCCTATGCCCGTAACATTCTTGGAAGTGCTTACCTGGCAAAGGGTGATTATGATCAGGGAATGGCCGAACTCGAAACGGCAACCGATCTAGACCCCAGTCTTGCGGATGCTCACTTCAAGCGTGGTCTGTTTCACCTGGCAAAGGGGGACGGGGCTGAAGGGGAGTCTGATCTGGTTAAAGCTGTCGAGGCTGCGCCAGAGGTGCTTAATAGTCGCTTAATGCTGGTAACTCACTACCTGCGGCAGAAAAATTATTCTGACGCTATTAAGACCTTGCAGGAAGGTATGACAGGAGCTAAGACTGATGCCCTGTTAAATAATTATCTTGCCGCGGCATATTTTGCACAGAAAAAAAATGATGAGGCAGTCAAGGCCTTGCATACAGCGCGTCAGGTTGATCCAACCTATCTTACTCCGGCCTTTAACCTCGCATCCTATTATGCGTCTCGGTCAAAATATGATGAAGCCCTTGAGCAATATGATAGTGTTCTTAGCCAGGATAGTGAAAATATTCGCGCTCTGCTAGGTAAAGTCGCTGTCTATAACCTTCAGGGGCAGCAAAACAATATCCCTGCCGTATATACTGCTATTGAACAAACCGGTCTGGAACAGGGGTATTATATTTACGCAAGATATTTATTTAAGGACCGTAAGGTTGATGATGCTATTGTCTCCGTTGAAAAAGGACTTAAGGCGTTTCCGGAATCTGTCCCATTGCTTGAATTGCAGGGTGCGCTAGCTCTCGGCAAGAAAGACCTGGATAAAGCACAGCTGACATTTGAAACGCTTGCTCAGGTTGATCCTGAAAAAGGCTACAGTTCTCTGGTTCGTCTTTACTTGCTAAAAAAAGAACCACAGCAGGTCGAAAAATTGATTAGTGATTTATTGCAGCAACATGGTGATAAGGATTATCCATACCTACTGTCCTCAGGATTTTTGATCAGTCAACGAAACCTGAGCAAAGCTCAAGAGGTTGTTAAGCAAGGCCAGCAGCGTGTAGCAGATACACTGCGCCTTGATATGCAATTAGCCAGAATTCTTGAAGCTGATGGTAATCGTAGTCAGGCGGCCCAGTTGTATCAGCGTATCGTAGAAAAAGCACCCCGTTTTGCACCTGCTCAGGTTGCTCTTGGGTATCTTAAGGAACAGTCCGGTGATAAATCCGCAGCTTTGGATCTGTATCGTAAAGCCGTCAGCCTTGATCAGCGTAATGTGTCGGGCTTAAATAACCTCGCTTATCTGCTGGCCGATAACTTTGGTGAAGTTAAGGAAGGACTTGATTTTGCCCTGAAAGCGTATCGTTTAGAGCCTAGCGATCCACGTATCATGGATACCCTTGGTTATCTGCTGATGCTTAATGATAAACACGCTGATGCCGTAAAATTACTCGCTAAAGCTCATGAAATGTTGTCGCAAATTCCTACTGTAGCCCTTCATTATGGACAAGCTCTTATCGGTTCCGGAAATAAGGCTGAAGCAAAGCCAATACTTGAGACTGTTGTTGAAAATGGTACACCTCAAGAACAAAAGCTTGCACAAGCTCTTTTGAAAAAGTAGGGCGGCGATGATTAGACCAAAGTTTTTATTGTTCTGCCTCGATGTGGTATTAGTTTTTTTGAGTTTACATTTTGGTAATCTATTACGATTTGGATCTTGGGCTGGTGAATCCACGGCCATGACCCCAGATGTAATCCGTCTTTTGGTGTTATTGTTGTTTCTTTTGCCTGCCAGTTACTTTTTTGAGCTTTATGAGTGGCGTAAGTTCTTTGCTAAAAAATTCGTTTGTTACCGTACCCTGGCGGTTGGTCTCAGTGTCTTTTTGTCCCTTTCTGCTTTTTTGTTTATTGCTCCGTCTTTAAACCTGGGGCGCGGATTGCTTTTTCTCGTATTATTTTGTTTCTTTTTGATGCAATTGGCTAGTCGTTGTTTGGTTTGCCGGTTTGCGAGTATCTCTCAGTTTGCCTCACGTACTTTGATTATTGGTTGCGGTGACCTGGCTCAGCGTATTTACGATACAATTCCTGCTGATCATAATGTTCACAGCTATGTGCGATTTGTCTCCTGTACTGAAAGTCAGCCGATTGTAGACGAGAATCTCGTAGTTGGACATATTTCTCATATTGAAGAATTGGTTGCCAATTATAAGCCCCAGCGGTTAATTACTGCCTTGTCAGAGCGACGTGGTAATCTGCCTCTACGTGAATTTATGCATACCAAGCTCCGTGGCGTCGATATAATTGATGCCCCCAGATTTTATGAGCAAGCGACAGGGTGTCTTTTGGTTGAACACATGCAACCCAGCGCCTTCGTTTATACTGATGGTTTTCGTATGACACCCTTCATGCGAAGTTATAAAAGACTATACGATATTCTTTTTTCATCTATCGGTTTACTGATTACTTTGCCGTTTTTTCCGATAGTGGCTCTGTTGATCAAAAAGGACTCTCCCGGACCAGTGTTTTTTAAACAGTTACGCGTAGGCGAAGGGGAAGTTGAATTCTTTGTTTATAAGTTTCGGACCATGCGTCAGGATGCCGAAGCAAAAACCGGTGCGGTGTGGGCAGAAAAAGATGACCCAAGGGTAACACGTATGGGGAAATTTATGCGTAAAACCCGTATTGATGAAATCCCCCAACTTTATAACGTGTTAAAGGGTGATATGAGTTTTATCGGTCCACGACCAGAACGCATGCCTTTTGTCGAGCGTCTTAAAGAAACTATACCTTTTTATTCCACCCGTCATTTTATTAAACCTGGAGTTACCGGATGGGCTCAGGTGTGTTATCCGTACGGTGCCTCTGATGAGGATGCTTTAGAAAAGCTGCGGTACGATCTTTTCTACATCAAAAATTATTCAGTCTTCCTCGATTTCAGAATCATTGTCGATACCATTCGCGTTGTTACCTCAGGCTTTGGAGGACGTTGATGTTCCGTATTTTAGCCATTTTATTTGTAATCCTTGTTTCCGTTTCTCAGGTTCAGGCCGGTGATTATGTTATTGGTAATGGTGATGGTCTTGAAATTGCCGTGTGGGGAATCCCAGAAATGAGTCGCTCGGTAACTGTCCGTCCCGATGGTAAGATTACCCTTCCTGCTATTGGAGATGTTGTCGCTAATGGTTTAACTCCAGAAAAATTAAGCCAACAATTGGCCGCAAAAATGAAGGATTATGTCAAGCAGCCGATTGTTACTGTATCGGTACAAAGTATTGTTAATAATCGTATTTATATTACCGGCGGACTGCTTTCGCGCAGTGTGGATCTGGTTAAAGAGACCTCATTGCTGAAGCTGATGAGTGACCTGGGTAATCTGACTTCCTCGGATTTGCATAATGCGTATATCATTCGCAATAAAGATAAAATAAATACCGATTTTTACGCGCTTTATTACAAGGGTGATCTTTCTCAAGATGTCACGCTTCAGGCTGAAGACATTATTTTCCTGCCGAGTAATCTTCTTAATCTCGTTTATGTTTTTGGTGCTGTAAAAGCCCCCCAGGCTTTACAGTATTATGATGGTATGAGAATCATGGATGCTGTTCTGGCCGCCGGTGGGTTTACTGAATTTGCTAAGCAAAGCAGTGTCTACCGGATTGATAAAAATCAGAATAAGCAGAAGATTGATCTGGAAAAGCTTGTTAAGGGGAAAGATCTAGATACTAATATCGATCTTGCTCCAGGAGATTATATTATTGTTGATGAAAGTATTTTCTGAGGATTTTTAATGCAGAACCTTAAGGAATTATTCCGTTATATACGTGCGCTCTACCGCTATCGGGTACTTTTTTGTGTTGTTTCTCTTCTGGTGATGACTTTTATTGGCGTTGGAAGTTTTTTTATGCCCAAAATCTACCGGGCCGACACAACTGTTTTTATTGAAAGAAATGTTATAGATAATCTTGTCAAAGGAATTGCAGTAACTCCAAGCATTGACGATCGTATCAGAGTTCTTAAATATGCTATTTTGAGTCGTGATCTCGTTACCAAAACTCTTGAAGAAATTAATTCACCTATTTTTACCAGAAGTGAGGCAGAACAGCAGGAATATATCTCGAAGCTTATTGACCGCACTGATCTCAGGATCCGGGGAAAAGAGCTGTTTACTGTTTCTATTGATGACAAGTCTGCGCATTTTGCTCAACAGTATATTAATACCTTAGTTGGTTTGTATGTTGAAGAAAACATATCTGCAAAGCGGGAAGAGACCTATGGTGCTAATCGGTTTTTATCGGAACAGATAGAGGTCTTTAAGGCAAAGCTTGAAGCCGCTGAAGATAAAATTATTGATTTTCGTAAAAAGAACGGTATTTATTTTAATGTCGATGAAAAGATCACTCTTACCGAAATTCGTGATCTAGAGAAGCAGATAGAGAAAATAGTTCTCAGTGAAGATACTTATCAAGCCCGGAAACGTCAGGTTCGGCAGCAGTTGGTCAGTATCCCGGAAACCATTGATACCGTTTCCGAAGCCAAGGAAAGTAGTCGTCTTGGTGAAATGGAGACGCGCCTAAGTGCGTTGCTATTACGGTATACCGAAAACTATCCAGAAGTTATTCGTCTTAAGGCAGAAATTGAAGCGCTTAAACAGAAGCTGTCTGAACCTCAAAATCAAGAGAAAAAAGCGGAACGGACTAAGTTTACAACCATGAATCCCATGTATCAGGATCTGCAAAGCCAGTTGTTTGAAATTGATGCTGAGCTGTCTTCTTTGGGTGCACAAAAACTTAATCTTCAAAAAACTATTGCTAAAAAGGAAAAAGAATTACGCGATGTCCCCGCCGCTCGTAAAGAGCTGAATCTTCTGGTTCAGGAGCGTGATTCTGTGAAAAATATCTATGATGAGTTGCTTGGCCGCATGAGTCAGTCTGAGGTCTCCAAGCAGATGGAAATCGGCAACAAGGCTGCTACCTTCCGCATTGTCGATCCCGCCGTATTACCAAAAGTACCCGTTTCTCCAAATATGCTGAAAATGTTTCTACTGGCTATCGTTGGTGGTGTCGGTTGTGGCATAGGACTGATCTTTCTTCTTGAGAATATAGATACCAGAATTCGTGATGTTGAGACCCTTGAAAGCGCAGGTTTTGATGTCCTTGCCGTGGTCCCTAACATTGTAGAAGGGGACGTGATTCGAAAACGCAGAATCGGTAATGTGGTATTGTTTTTTTCCAGTTGTGTGTACTTTTTATGCTTTTCTGGCGTTTTTGTTTACGTCATTTTTATAAGATAAGGTCCTGAAATGAGCCGTATAGAAGATGCCCTAAAAAAAGCTGCTCACCGTAAACGTTCTGTTTCAAGCAAGTTAGAAGCTGAACCCGTAAATTCTATAGCAAAGGTGCAGGATGAACCTAAAAACCCGGTTGCGAAAGCTGCTGAATTTTTACTCAATGTTGCTCCCATCAAAATATCCAATGCCCTGATTCCAACAGTTAAGGAAGAGAAAACCATTGCGGCAGAAGAGTATAATAAATTACGTTCGACGATCATTGCGCTGACACGCTCTGAGCAGCCTTTGAATACCATGCTGGTTACGAGCACTGTAAGCGAAGAAGGGAAGTCGATGACGTCCCTCAACCTGGCGATTGCTCTTGCCAAGGAACAGGACCATACCGTTTTGCTGGTCGATACCGACCTGCGTCGCCCTTCCTTACACCGATATTTTGGGATTACGCCAGAATGTGGCCTCGTCCACTGTTTAAGAGATAACCTTCCCTTAGAAAAAGCATTGATTAAAACCGGGATAGGTAAGCTGGTATTCCTTCCCGCAGGTGAAGCCTTGAGAGATCCTTTGGATCTGCTATCTTCACGGCGTATGAAGGATATTATTCACGAATTAAAGCAGCGCTATGATGATCGCTATGTTATTTTTGACACGCCGCCAGCATCGCCATTTTCTGATGCCATTGTTCTGTCTGCTATGGTCGATTCAACCCTGTTTGTCGTCAGGGAAGGGAAAGCCGTAAAACATACCCTGTTTAAGACCCTTGAAGAGTTTAAAGCGCAGAATTTATTGGGTGTTGTTTACAATGATGCTCATACGTTTATAAAGAAGCAGGATTACTATTATTACTGATGGGAGTTACAATGGGTAATCTATCACTTCAAAAAATTATTCCAGCCCGCATTGTTGGTTTTTTAAGCATTACTTTTCTCGCCGTTGCTGGATGTTTTTCAAATGCGTTTGCTGCTTTTGAATTTCATCCGCGATTTACCCTGTCAGAAGAGTATAACGACAATCTGTATCTGGCTGACGATAATGAACAGGAAGACTGGATTACCATTATTTCTCCCGGGTTTCAGTTGACCTATGACAATCGCTCTGTCGACGCGAACATCGATTACTTTTTACAATATAAATTCTACAAAAATAACTCTGATGATAATCGGAAAGAATTCAAAGATATTCAGCGTGCAAATGCATCGGTTTTACTGTTTGGCGGTAAACCCTTTACCCTGCAGATGAGTGAAACCATCAGCAGTGATCAGCTGGATGACAGTGAACGCTATGCTGATTATAATGATGTGGTTAACCGTTCAACTGTTTACCGGACATCTGTTACTCCGCAGTATCGTCAAAGTCTCGGTCAGACTATGGCTCTGGTATTTGGTTACACCTATAATCGGGTTGATTGGGTCGATGCAGCTGGTGATGATACGCAGGAGCATATTGGTCGCGTGTCTCTTGAAAAATCTTTATCGACCGCCACCACGATCTCTGGCTCTTATGCTTATCGGGTCATGGATTCCGATGCTCCAGAAGATGAATTTGATCGCCAGGATTACTCGATTGGCTTGCGTCATCAATTGGGTAACCGCACTTCTGTGTCTGGTGAGATTGGCTACAGTACGGTTGAGTACGATTCCGGTTATGATGCTGATTCAATAACCTGGAATGTTTCGGCTGACTATCAACTATCTGCGGCATTTCTTCTTTCCCTTTACTTTTCTCAGGATTTTTCAGTTTCTGCAACGGATGGCCTGACCAAGACGCAGGAAGCTGGTATTGGTCTTGACTATAAAAAAGACGTGCTCAGTGGTAGCGGTGAAATCTACTGGTCCAAATCAGATTATGTTCGTTTAGACAGAAAAGACACCGCTTACGGTCTTCGCGTTGGGGTAAGCGATCAATTGTCGAATTATTTTACAGTTAATGTTAATGGTGATCTTGAGCTTGCTGAATATCAGGAGTTAGGTACGGACGAAGATGTCTATCGTTACTCCTTCGGTACGTCAGTCGATTATACCTATCGGCGTTTCCTGATTTCTTGTGGTTACCGTTACCGTGTCAATAATTCTGACATGGATGGAAATGACTATACTAATAACGTTGTTACGCTGAGTGGGACAGTGCGGTTCTAAATGGTTTTCAGCCAGAAACGGCCTTTTTCTGCTGTGGCTTTGTCAGTCTGCGGTTTTGCTTGTGCGACCTAAAATGCTATGTCTCCACGCAAACCCTTGATTCCCTCGCCACAACGATAAACTGCTCGTTCCCGATCTGAAAACAGGTTCGCTACTATTTTGAGTTTCCGGATGGATACGTAATCATTATGTACACAGAGTTTTTTGGGCTTAATGCCAAACCTTTTGAATTATTACCTAATCCAAAGTTTTTATATTTGAGTAAAGGGCATCGCAAAGCCCTAAGCTATTTGCAATATGGTGTCGAAGAACATGCTGGTTTTACCTTGATGACGGGTGAGGTCGGTTCAGGGAAAACAACT
This sequence comes from Geopsychrobacteraceae bacterium, assembly GCA_963664385.1. Taxonomy (GTDB): domain Bacteria; phylum Desulfobacterota; class Desulfuromonadia; order Desulfuromonadales; family Geopsychrobacteraceae; genus Seleniibacterium. Next base: position 4,476,102 of record OY761157.1, on the reverse strand, counting down.
CTACTGCGCGATATTATCAACAAAATCAGTGGCGATGTGACTCTTGCTATGGTCTTTAATACCAAGGTCGATGGCACGCAGCTGCTTACTATGATTAACGAGGACTTCGGCTTGGCCGTTACAGGGCGCAGCAAGGTTGAGCTTTTAAGTGATCTTAACGATTTTCTTTTGGCTGAATGCGCCGAAGGGCGTCAGCCGATTATTATTATTGACGAAGCGCAGAATCTCTCCGAAGAGGCTCTTGAAGAGATACGCCTGTTGTCTAATCTGGAGGCGGATAATTTTAAACTGGTTCAGATTATCCTCGTAGGTCAGCCTGAACTGAAGGAGCTAATCTCAAAGCCGTCCCTGCGTCAGTTACGCCAGCGCATCAGTATCAGTTGCCATTTAAATCCATTAAATCGAGAGGAGATGGAAGAATATATTTTTCATCGTCTCGCCACCGTCGGTAATCGTGATTGTATCAGTTTCGCTGAGAGTGGGTTGGACCGTGTTTACAACTTTAGTGGAGGCGTCCCCCGATTGATCAATGTCATTTGTGATTTTCTTTTGCTTTCGGCCTTTGTTGAAGAAACCCATGAAATTTCCCTTGAATTAATTGATGATGCTATCAAAGAGCTTTCTTTCGGTAGTACAGAAGGATCACAGAGTACTGTTCATCCTGCACTGAATGATCAAATAACTCCTACGATCGAGGGCCGTCTGGCCCGCATTGAAGAAAATTTTGCCAAGCTCAGTTCCAATCGTGCCGAGCAAGAGGCGATTATGGAACGTCTCTCAAGCCAGGGGAGTATTCTTGAGTATCTGATCAACCAGCAGCAGAGCCAGTTTGCCAAGATAGAAGAACAGCTCAAAAAAAACTCGGCACAGATAGAACGACTACGGGCTGCGGTTCTCAAGGAAGGTGGAGCGGCAGAGCAGGGGCCTTTGTATTTTACTGAGGTGTTGAAAAAAAACGGATAATTTTCGCCGCAGATTTGCACAGATGGTCGCTGAAAAGATCAAAATCAAACTCACGCAAAGCTCGCTAAGAGCGCAAAGAAAAAATAGTATGGATCATATTCCCTCTTGGCGTTCTTAGCGTACTCAAGAGAGCAAAGCGAACGAGCGAGAGATATAAAAGGGTTTAAACATAAGCTTTTAGTCTAATGTCCACGAAAAACACGAAAGGCACCAAAAGTGGATCGTATATTTTTAAAAGAAGAATCCTAAGGTTTTGAAGAAGAACGGGTAAATTTTGCCACAGATTTACACAAATGGTCGTTGATGAGATCAAAATCGGACTCACGTAAAGCTCGCAGAGGCCGCAAAGAAATGACTGAAGTGATTACTTTGTCTCTCTTGGCGTTCTTAGCGTACTTAAGAGAGCAAAGCGAACGAGCGAGAGAGATTAACGGTTATAAAAATCAGATTTTTATCTGAGTAAATCAGTGTTCATCTGTGGTTAAGAATTATTTTTTACAATTAATTATAGAGGGTGGAAACGTGTTAGCAGAAAAATTATTTAAAAAAGAAGCAACTCTGGCTGTCGTTGGTTTAGGTTATGTAGGTCTGCCTTTGGCAGCGGCTTTTGGTAAGCAGTTCCCGGTGATTGGTTTTGATATTCACCAGGGGAAAGTCGATCAACTTAAAAAGGGGTACGATGCTACTGGTGAGCTAACTTCGGATGATCTAGCTGCAACCAGTATTCAGTATACAACAGATGCTGCTTATCTGAAACAGGCTGACTTTGTCATCGTTACGGTACCAACCCCAATTGATCAAAATAACAATCCTGATTTGACCCCTGTCGAAAAAGCCTCCACGACAATCGGCCAGAACCTTAAGCCCGGGGCTATTATTGTCTATGAGTCTACTGTATATCCAGGCGTAACCGAGGATATCTGTGTTCCTATTCTGGAAAAAGAATCAGGGTTAAAATGCGGAATTGATTTTACGGTCGGATATTCCCCTGAGCGAATCAATCCAGGCGACAAAGTACACACTGTTGATAAAATCACCAAAGTTGTTTCTGGAATGGATCCAGAAACTCTTGATAATGTTGCCGGTGTTTACGAATTGGTCGTTACGGCAGGTGTGCATCGGGCCTCAAGTATCAAGGTGGCAGAAGCGGCTAAAGTTATCGAGAATACCCAGAGGGATCTGAATATCGCTCTTATCAACGAGCTATCCCTAATTTTTCATAAAATGAATATCCCGACTATGGATGTTCTCGCCGCTGCCGGAACCAAATGGAACTTTCTTAAATTTACTCCGGGCTTGGTTGGTGGGCATTGTATTGGTGTCGACCCTTACTATTTGACACATAAAGCAGAGCAGATTGGCTACTTGCCCCAGGTTATCCTGGCGGGTCGTCGAATTAATGATGGTATGGGAAAGTATGTTGCTGAGAATATCATCAAGCAGATGATTAAGGCCGGAAAGGTTATTAAAGGATCGCGTGTCTTAGTTCTTGGGCTGACTTTTAAAGAGAACGTACCTGATATCCGTAATACCAAGGTTATCGATATTATTGCAGAACTTAAGGATTATGGAATCGAAGTCTTGGTGCACGATCCCATGGCTGATGCAGAAGAAACGCATCATGAGTACAATCTTGAGTTGACTGAAATTAATGCAGTAGGAAAGGTAGATGCTGTTATTTTTGCAGTTGCTCACGATGCATTCAAAAACATCTCTCCATCGACAATTGCCGATTTGTGTTCTGATGGTGTAGGGCAGGGGGCATTGATTGATGTGAAGTCAGTATTCCTACGTGAAGATGTTGAAGCTGAAGGTTTGAGCTACTGGTCTCTGTAGAAAAGTAAATTAGCCACGGATTTGTACGGATAATCGCTGATCAGATCAAAATCTGACTCACGCAAAGCTCGTAGAGACCACAAAGAGCAGATAATACGAACTGTTTTTTATTGATAATGGTTCTCTCTGCGTTCTTAGCGTACTTAAGAGAGCAAGGCGAACGAGTGAGAGATGAAAAGACTCTAAAGATTAAACTTTTATCTGAGAAAATCTGTATTTATCTGTGGCTAAAGCTAATCTTCAGTTAGAGAAAAGGATAATCCCCGATGGTTTTTATCTTTTGGGCGTTGTTAATATTTATACTCTATACATATCTTGGTTATCCTTTATCTGTATGGATTACAGCAAAAATCTCCCCCCGACCGATTATAAAGAGTTCTTCAATTCAGGAGACTCCTAATGTTTCTGTGGTTATTGCCGCACGTAATGAAGAATCTGCAATTATCAAGAAAATTAACAATCTCTACGCTTCTGATTATCCGGATGAATTCTTAGAAATTATCATAATTTCTGATGGTTCAAATGACGCTACCGGTAAAGTCATAACTGAATATCAAAGTGCTAATCCTGATAAGAACATACATCTTATCGAATTTTCTCATTCCTTAGGCAAACCTTCAGCATTAAATGCAGGTGTCGAAAAAGCGAATTCTGAATTCATTGTTTTCGCCGATTGTCGTCAAGAATTTGATTCTCTGGCAATCAGGAATCTGATGCAAAATTTCTCTGATCCTGATATTGGAGCGGTTAGTGGTGAGCTGATGTTTCGCCAGAGCCCTGATAGCAAGATTGCTGCAGAGATGGGCCTTTACTGGCGCTATGAAAAAAGTATCAGAAAGAATGAGGCACAATCAGGCTCAGTTGTTGGAGCAACTGGAGCTATATATGCTATACGTAAAGAGCTGTACCGCCCATTGCCTGCAGAGGCTCTTGTCGATGATGTCCTGACTCCTCTTAATGTTGTTATGCAGGGAAAGCGTGTTGTTTTTGATAGTGCAGCTTTGGCTTATGATTTTGTTTCTGTCGATGAGAAACAGGAGTGGAGAAGAAAGGTTAGAACTCTGGCCGGAAACTGGCAGCTGCTTGAGTTTAATCCGGAATTGTTGAATCCATTTAAGAACCCGATCTTCTGGAGGCTGATCGGTCATAAGTTTTCGCGTCTGATCGTACCGTTTGCACTGATTATCCTGTTTCTGACTTCTGTAGCGCTACCGGGCACACTATTTAATCTTTTCACTGCTCTTCAGGTTTTATTTTACCTGGCAGTTGGTTCCGCTCATGCCATGCCGTCTGTCAGAAAAAATCGTTTATTCAAATTTTCCTATTTTGTTGTTGTCTTAAATATTGCCGCACTGTTTGGGTTTTATTACTGGGTGACTAAGCGTTGTCATCTTCTCTGGCTTGCTTCAGAGCAAAAAACACCACCTAAAAACAAAATTCCTATCCTGATGTATCATGCTCTCGAAGACAGTGAAAACCCAGCCGGATTCGACAATATGAGCGATCAGGTGTATGTCGTTAACACTGAGTCTTTCAGAAAGCAGATGGCCTGTCTCAAGGCCGATGGTTTCAAGACACTGTTAATCGATGAACTTCTGGCCTTGGAACGTTTTCCTGATAAGGTGGTCGTTTTGACCTTTGATGACGGGCACCGGTCGAACTGGGCTTTGGCCTGTCAGATTCTTAAAGAATTTGGTTTTAAAGCAGAGTTTTTTATCACGACCGATCGTATTAATACTCAGGATTTTCTCACCGAAAGCGAGATTCGTGCACTTGCCGAAGCAGGCATGGGCATTGGCTCTCATGGTGTGACCCACAGGTTTTTGAATGATCTCTCAGGTGAAGATGTCTTATTTGAGCTGAATGGCTCTTATTCCCGGTTGGCAGGAATAATAGGCCGAGATGTCAGCGGAATTTCCTTTCCTGGTGGCCGAATACCAGAGGTGCCAATTGAAAAGTATGCCTGGTGTTGTACCTCGAGAGTTGATTATTTCGAAGGGGAGGGGACTGCACTGCCAAGATTTGCACTTAAGCATGATACTTCTTTAAGTACGTTCAAAAGAATAATTCATTGTGATCCAATGATTGCCCGCAAGGCGAAGGCCAGGTATTTAATTTTAAAAGCAATTAAGAAACTGCTTGGTAATAATTGTTATTCACGGCTTCATCGGTACTTGGTGCGATAATTATGAGCGAAAGCAAGAGATTCTTAACGTCTTCTTCGCATTATCTGGCTAATCAAGTTATCTCTTTAGTCGTTTCGCTGGTTTCTTTTCCGATTATAGTTAGGTTACTCAGTGTAAAAGAATATGGAGTTCTCAGTCTTTGTAATACCATCCTTCTACTTGGGGTTGCATTGTCAAAGATGGGGCTGCAAAACTCTATCATTCGTTTCTATCCCGAGTATGAGCGAAGAGGTGAGCTTGGTTTGTTTTTTCGTTCATTTCTGATAGCAGGAATTGCTTTAGGAATCGTTTTTTTTGGGGTTACCGCAGTTCTCTCTTTCTTCGTTCTCCCTTTGGACTTTAGATATTTGTTCTGGCTTATAGCAACAATTGTCCTGTTTCAGACGTTATTTAGTTATTTGTCAAATTTTTTAAGAAGTCAGGAAAAGTCATTTCAATTTTCATTTATTACAATTTTATCAAGAGTCCTTGTTGCTGGGGGGGGCATTCTTCTACTTCTTCTTTTTAAACAGGGCCTATCAAACTTATTGCAAGCGCAGGTTCTTGGCTATTTTAGCGTCATGCTGTTGCTGTTGTTTATGCTCAGGTATGATTTTTGTGGTTCTGATAACTATTTTTCTCAGCCGCTATTACGAGAATCCATGAAGTTTGGATTGCCACTGGTTGCATTCGAACTATCTAGTGTCGCATTGGCTTTTTCAGATCGTTTTCTGATCAACTATTTTAATGGTGCAGAGCAATTAGGTATTTATGCTGTTGGTTACACTTTGTGCATGTATGTAGGCGATCTTATCCGGCAGCCACTTAGTATGGCCGTAGGGCCCATGTATACACGTATTTATAATGATGATGGTGAGCGTGCTGCTGCGGCCTTCCTTTCTGATTTGCTTGGTTATGTTGCCTTAGTTGCTTTACCTGTTTGCGCTGGTTGCGTTGCTATTGGTGAGGACCTTGTCAGCTTGGTTGCGTCAACCAAATATCTTATGGCTGTTCCTGTTATCCCTTGGGTGCTTGGTGGTTTCCTTTTGTATGCTACTCAGCCTGTTGTTGCCGCTGGGCTGTTATTAAAAAAGAAAACAGCTTCGATTGCTATAATATCTATTTTTTGTGGGGTTCTGAATATCGTCGCTAATTTTATCTTGCTCAAACGCTTCGGTATTATCGCTGCGGCATGGACAACTTTAGGCAGTTATGTATTGGCGATAACTTTCATGGGGATTGCATCACAAAAACAACTCAGGGTCTTGTGGCCATATGGACGAATTTTTCTGTATGCTTTTTGCTCGTTTTTCATGTACTTCACTCTTGGACTTTTTTCTTTTCATTTAAATTTAGTCTTCAAAATTTTTATAGGTGTCGCAACCTACACTGTCCTCATTATTGTTTTTGATAAAAAAATTCGATATTACTTAATTAATCGCTATGATAAATTCAGATCATGATAGTCATTTAAGTCAAAATACTAATGTCAGTAAATTTTTTCTGGCATTAATTTTTTTGATTCCTCTTCAAAACGTTCATCTAGGGAAAATTCCTTCCTTAGGTCCTGGGTTGAACATCTTGAATATTTTGATGTTATTATCCCTAATTTCTGCTGGGCTAATTAAGGAAACTCAATATAAGAATGATTATAATAAAATTCTATACTTTATGGGATTTAGTTACTTATTGTCTTGGATATATTCTGGAATTTATATTGGTTACTATGATCCAAAGTCTAATGAAAGCCTAAAAAACATACTGTTTGCATATTTATTTTTCTTTTTAACATATAAAACTTGTTTTAATCGAAGGCTCATGAAACAAGTGTTTTGGGCTACGGTATTGCCATTGTTTTACATGTTTAGAGTTTATTATACAAATCTGTCGTGGATGGGGTTTGGTCATTATAGTGACAAATTGCGTTACAATGGTGGCACATTCATGATGCTAGGATCCAATGAAATCAATGCTTTTTATGCAACCTACACTTTTGTGATATTGTCTTTTGCTTTGTTTGAAAAGAATTTAAAGTTAAAAGTCATTCTTTTTATTGGGGTTGCTCTTAATACATATTGCCTTGTTTACGGTTTTTCGCGCGGAGCCTATTTTTCCTTCTTGGTGGGCGTTCTTATTTGGGCAAAACTTTCGGGTTATCTTGGTAAGCTAATACTGGTGCTTGTTGGGATTGCATTTGTGGCTATGGTTGGCGTCAAGGTTTTGCCTCAAGCTACAACTGAGCGCTTTGAAATGTCTTTTACTGATGAAGAAAATCGCGATGAGAGTGCAGAATCAAGATTGGAATTTTGGAGTTTGGCCTTCGATAAATACCTTGAGAGTCCTTTGACCGGAATCGGATACAGAAACTTTCCAAAGGTTAATCCAGCGGGCCTTGATACTCATAATTATTACGTCAAGGTGATGGTTGAGAACGGTATTGTTGGGATAATTGCATTTTTGTGTTTTCTGAAGGCCTCCTGGCGGCGGATTTTTCAGTTGTATAAGGAGGCAAAAGATCCTTTCTTTAGAGCTTTGGCTGTTGGGATGATGCCCTGTTTTGTCGCTCTGTTAATAGGAAACTTATTTGGAGACCGATTTACTCATTACCCGCTGATCACCTATTTTTACATTTATATGGGGTTAGTTGTCAGGGCACTAGCTATTAGTCGTGAGGAGAATTGCAGTGGAGTGTGAGTGTGTTCTACATTTAGTTAATGGACACAGGATGCTTGGGGCCGAAAGGGTGGCGGCTGAAATTTGCCAAGGACTATCAGGTAGGGTTAGGACAATTATTGGCTTGGTGAATGGCTCTCAGGATATGAAAGATGAGCTCATTTCTTCATACGGTTGCAACCATTTTACAATCGAGATTTTTTCTGGTTGCTCTTTGTTTGAAGCCGTAAGGAAAATTGCAGCTTTTTGTTGTGCGAATAAAGTCACTATCATTCATAGCCATGGTTATAAATCCAATTTTTTAACCTATGCTATCGTTCTCCGATACCCTAGTATTAAAATTGTGTCCACTAATCATAATTATATTGTTTCCACTTTTAAAGAACGCATTTATCGTTGGCTTGATCTCCGCATTTTAAGCCGGTTTGGTGCCGTTGTTGCAGTTTCTCAGCAGGTTCGTGACGATATGTATCGTCATGGGTTTAAGGGCCGTTCAGATGTGCAAATTGTCTTTAATGGAATTGATTTTTCACAGAATGCTGAGTGTGCAATTGGTCCTATTCGTAAAGAGATAGGTGTTCCTGAGGAAAGTTTCATTGTCGGCATTGTTGCCAGCCTTACGGAAGAAAAAGCTCACGGGATTCTTTTGAACTGCTTTAAGGAAATTTCTCTAAAACATCACTCTGTCTATTTAGTCATTGTTGGCGATGGAGTTCTGCGTGAAAAGCTGGTCGAATTGTCTTTGGAGTTAGGCCTTGCAGATAAGGTGCGTTTTTTGGGGCATCGTACGGATATTGCACAACTTTTAAGTTCATTTGATGTATTTGTTCTACCTTCGCTACGGGAAGGGTTGCCCATGGCCATGCTGGAAGCAATGTCTGTTGGTTTGCCGGTAGTCGTTTCTGCTGTTGGGGCAATTCCGCAAGTTATTGATAATGGGAAAAATGGTTTTCTTGTTAAACCCGGGGATGCTAGGGCCTTAGCGTCAAAACTTGATAACTTGTTGGTCTCTCCAATGAAATTAAAATCCATTGGTGCTGCAGCCCAGGAGACGGTCCAAAATAGATTTAGCCGTACACAAATGGTGGATTCTTATTGTCAAATATATTTACATGTGTTGGGGGGGGAATGAAGATCTTATTTATTAGCACCAAAGGACCATTGCCAACGAATGATGGACATTGTTTGCGTACATTTAATTTGTTGCAGCAAGTATCATTGAAGCACGAGATCCATTTGCTCAGTTTTGTTAAGTATGAAGAGGAATATGGGCATATCGATCAACTCAAAGAGATTTGTGCTTCAGTGAAACTACTTCCCCTCAAAGAAAATGATTCTCAATTAGCAACTTTCGTGACCCTTTTGAAGAGTATTTTTTCAGATAAGCCTTTTGTTTTTCATAAGTACAATAAAACTCACATGAGCGATGCAATCAAGGGAGTTCTTGAAAAGGAAAACATCGATATTGTTCATTTTGATATGTTGCCACTTTATTGCTATAGGGAGTTGATAGGCGATATTCCAGTACTGTTAAACCAGCATAATATTGAATCAGCTTTATTGAAAAGACGGGTTGAGGCTGAGCCTTTTTGGCGCAAGTGGTTTTTTGCCAAGCAGCAGTACCTTCTTGAGAATTACGAAGTAGAAGCAATGCGAGGTGTGGATGCTGTTGCTGTTTGTTCTGGACCTGACCAGGTGACGGCGAGGAATATGGCTCCGGAAACTCCTGTCGATGTTATACCAAATGGTGTGGATACTGTGTTTTTTGAGAATAGTGGAGGAAATACGGAAAAACCGTTCTCCCTTATTTTTGTCGGCGGTCTTAACTGGTACCCGAATCTCGAGGGGCTCCAGTGGTTTGACCGTGAGGTTCTCCCTTTGTTGGTGAAAGAGTTTCCCGATATCCGAATTCAATTGGTTGGTCGCCAAATCCCTGTTTCGTGGAAGCACCCTGATTCTTTCCAGGTGCATGGATTTGTAGATGATATTCGTCCCTATCTGGAACAGGCTAGTCTTTTTATTGTTCCTCTCCGGGTTGGCGGAGGAACGCGCCTTAAAATCCTGGACGCTTTCAGTATGGGAAAAGCCGTGCTTTCAACCAGTATCGGTGCCGAGGGGCTGGGGGGGGTAGATGGTCAACATTTGGTCCTTGCAGACTCTGCAGACGAATTTGCTAAAAGTGTAATCGCTCTGTGTACTGACTCCTCTAGGCGACAGTTGTTGGCAGAGAACTCTCGGAAATTCGTACTAGACAATTATCGCTGGGAGGCTATTGGGGAGCGTCTGTGCAGCCTTTATAGTAAAATATGTCTTAACCATTCAGATGAATAATCGAATGATTTACTAATACCTTGTAGGGAACAGTGTATGAATTTCTTGTATCTGATAGATAGAATCGAAACACGTGGTGGAACAGAAAGGCATCTCTATGACCTGGTCCAGGCGCTTCTGGCTGCAGGGCATAACGTCACGGTTGCTGTTTTGCAAGGAGGAAGCTATTTAGACCAATTCGGATTATTGCCTAATATTAAAATTGTGAATCTTCAAGTTAAAAGAATCTATGATCTTAGCGGGATTAAGGCTGTTTATAGGCTGAATAAGATTATAGCCCATGACTGTATTGATGTTGTACAGACTTTTCATGCCGGATCGGATATCCTTGGCCCTATTGCTGCCAAAATCACTAGGCGCCGGGTGGCAATTATTTCTAGCCGGAGAGATATGGGGTATACCAAGAACAAGAAATTGGTGTTTGTTCAGCGTTTTGTAAATTCATTTGTCGATCATATTTTATCGAATTCGATGGAGGTCAAAAAAGCTGTTATTGCCAATGAAGGAGTGCGCCCTGATAAAATCAGCGTGATTTATAATGGAATTGATTTTAATCAGGAATTAAAGGCTGAGTTTGTTGCGTCTTTACGCAAACGATATTCGTTGAGTGGTATGAAAGTAATTGGGTCATTAGGCAATATCAGGCCGGTTAAAGGTTATTCGGAGCTTGTCGAAGCGGCTTCTCTGATTATAGAGCAGTATCCAAATACGTTTTTTATGGTTGCAGGGTTGGGAGTAACTGACGTAATTCTGAATAGATTGAAGGAGCTTAATATAGAGGATAAATTTGCATTTATAGGACCAATTGATGCGTCTGAAATTTATTCCTTTTTAAGCCTTCTAGATATTTACGTTCAGCCTTCTCGATCCGAAGGATTCTCTAATTCTGTTCTAGAAGCGATGGCTGCTGGGCTACCCGTGGTAGTAACTGATGTCGGCGGTAATAAAGAGATCGTTCAGGATAATACTGATGGATTGACGATTCAGCCATTGTCGCCTGCGGATCTGACGCGAGGACTTTGTTTTTACATGGAGCATGCGGATGTTGCAAAAAAATATGGAGAAAACGCTAAAAGTAAGGTGTTAAAAGAATTTACATTTACTGTCATGTTCGATAATTATTCCGGGTTTTATCGTGACCAGATCATAATTAAGAATGGTTGTTAGTCGGATGCTTTGTTTTGCAATATATGAGCAGTGTTTAGGTTCTTTTGTAGGTTTATTGGCTTGCTTGTCGATGATCATGGTCTCTTAATTTTCAATATTTATTATTTTGATATAACATTTTTGATAGTATTAAATAAGCGATAACTGACTGCAGTATAATGATTATTTTTGTTCCATCTCTGGAAAATTCGCACAATTTGAGAAATGAATGGTACTACAATGTGCCATGTTTGGAACTCCTTACCTTTAGTTAAGGGGGCGTAACATGGTCAGGACCTAAGTCTCTTATTTTATTGCTTTAGCTGTAAGGCGGCATTGAGGAAAATTCAGAAAGAGTTGTTGCATATGAATCCGTTGAAAAAATTGAAGATTGACTCTGAACGTTATAGAATAGATCAATCTTTAGGGGTTGGCTTTTTTTCATATTTACGCTTATTTTGTGTTGTCGATTTTTGGCCAGTTTTTTGGTTTCGGATGATGGAATATTGTGCTTATGGAAATACATCTTTCTTTAAGAAGATTCTAAAACTTTTTTTTGTTGTTTTGCGACCTGTTGCAGAGGGAATGTCAGGTGCACGTATTATGGTTGGCGCTAACATTGGCCCTGGACTTCTTTTGCACCAATCAGTTGGAGTTATTATTTGTGCAGAAGCTGTAATTGGTAGTAATTGCACATTATATGCGGGTGCGTGTTTAGTGCATCGAGCCGATGGCCGAGGCCTGGGGGCGCCAAATCTTGGAGATAATGTATCTGTTGCTATTGGATCTGTAGTACTTGGGCCCGTTTTTATTGGAAATCGTGTTATTGTAGGTGCTCATTCTCTTGTTATAAATAATGTTGAGAGTGGTAAAACCGTGGTTGGGACACCAGCTAGGCCTATTGGAAATTAACATTGATTCTATTCTTGGTGTGTGTTAATGTTTCTTGAAAAAATGAAAAGTGAGGTCCTTATGAAAAAAAATATTTGCTTTCTTCTTTTCTGCTTAATCACTCTGCCAGTGGGTTCTGCTGTTTCTGCAACATCAAACTATTTAGAATCAAGCAACGTAATAGGTTACTCTGCTCCTTCAAGTCTAGCTGTCGGTGAAGAATTTTTAGAATCCGCTACAGGAAGCACTGTAATGCGACGTACGGACAGATCTGGATTGACACCTGATCTTCCCGCTGATGCTATGGTAGTCTATTCTCGATATTCCCCGGTAAATTCAGATGGTAAATATGCGATAATTCATGGTACGGATTCTACAAGTGCATGGATATTGAGGACATCTGATAATAAAATTATCCACAAGCTTGTTGATGCTGATGGTAGTGAAATTGGTGAGTTGAATGAGATACGCTGGGATTACTCTGGTGATTATCCGAATAGGGTCTATTTTGTGTCCTTGTATTCGACAGATGTAAATGGTTTACGGTTTTATCAAATGGATGCAATTTCTGGTAATGGTGAGCCTTTTTTAATACGAGATTTTTCTGGTGATTTTCCATCTGGATACAACATGATGAATGATGTTGAGGGGGATAGCTCAAATGATTCTCGCTATTGGGCTTGGCAAGTACGCGGTGCTTATAATGGTAAATATTTCCCGTTATTGAACATTTTTACTTATGATAAAGCGACAGATACCATCTTAGGTATATTATCTCCGGGTGATATTGATCCAACTCAAAATGCAAGTAATTGGACTAGTGAGATGCCCCGGCCTAACATGGTTGAAATTTCACCGGATGGTACTAAGATTATTACGCACTATGGCCGCTCTTATTCCGGAAGCCCAACACAGGATTTTGATGGTACCTACTTTGATGGTCCTTTCGCTTGGAATTTGGATTTTTCTGGTGTTCCTACACAGGTGTCTATAGATGAGACACATAGTGGTTGGGCTTGGGATTACTCAGGACATCCTCTTTTTGTTAGTCAACAAAACCGTACAGATAGGTTCGAAGCATGCAGAATTGATACTCAGGATTATCCTAATTCGTGTGTAACTTTTTTTAATCATGCGAGTGTTGGATATGCAGGTGTGCATTTTGCTAAAATGCCTGCGTCCTTACCTGGCTTTGCATTGGCCTCGTTTTATGTTGCAACAAATGAATGGAAAGCATCAACCGCCTACTCGGCATTTAAAAAATTGCATGTTGGCGAATACGTATACGCGGCATCGAATTCTGGAACTACTGGTGGGGTTGAGCCAGTGTGGCCAATGTCGATTGGGGCTACAGTTTCTGATGGTTCGGTCACTTGGAAAAATTGGGGTAAAAACTGGGTTCAAAATTCTATTGCAATGTTAGAAATAGCCGATGTGAACACTACTACTCCCAAGATTTGGCGCATTACTCCTGGGTATAACGACTATCAGGGTAATTATCGGGACGAAGGTTCAGCCGCTATCTCTCTTGATGGAAAATCTATATGGTGGACTGGTAACTGGGATAACTCAGATTCTGGGCATGGAGAAGTTCTTAGTGTCGAGATTCCAAATGACTGGATTGGTAAGATTGGAACCGTATTGATTCCGGGCTTAAACTTAAAGGCAGATTAGTAAGAAATTAATATAATAAGTACTTAGAGCCCTGCTGCATTATAAAATTGCAGTAGGGTATTCGAGTTGTAGGTATGAAATGAGCATGCAGGAAATTGTTCCGCAAATTACAAAGTCTGATAGGGATTATTTAGATTTACTCCGTGGAATGTCCATTACTAGGGTTGTCTTGGTTCATCTTGGTTTGTCGTGGTTTCTTCCCCCTTATTCAGAATATGTTCATACGTTCATGCCCCTTCTTTTTTTTGTTAGTGGCGCGGTATCTTATTTTAGTTTTTTAAGAAGTAAAAATTTATTATTGTATTTGTATAAGAGAATTGCATCTATATATGTGCCTTATGCTTTTTTAATAATTGTTTTATTTCTATTTAGATGTATTTATCTTGGGTATATTCCTAAACCTAATATTATGTTGTTTTTTGATTATCTGACACTTAATTTTGGTGAAATGAAAAATGCAACATTTCCACTTGGCCAAGTTTGGTTTTTACATTCTTTAATAGTTATTGTACTTTTATCGTCACTAATTTTTATGACAAAAATAGGTAATCATAAGTTTTTTTTTAGTATAATAATGTTAATATCAATAGGACTTTCTGCGATTCAATTTTTTATTAATATTCACCCTTTTTTTTATCTTACGCGACATAATTTTTACCATCCGCTAGTTTATATTGGATTCTTTTTATTTGGTTCTTGGTATTATAGTAATAAAGAAACTTTTAATGGTAAAATTTTATTATATTTAATGGGTATCTCTTTATTTGTATTTTTAACTTTATTTATTTTAACTCAAAATATCGGTATGAATATTCATGCAACAAAGCCTGATTTATATTACGTCTCTTTAAGTTATTTCTTTGTTTGTTTTGTACTTTTTTTTAGAGATTCAATAATAAAATTGAATAAAAGGATGCCAGGATTAACAACCTTTTTTTTGTTTATGAGTAAACATTCCTATTCCGTTTTCTTATTGCACTCATTAGTTTTGTGGTATGTTCATAATGAATTAGGTCTTTCCAATGTGATGGCGAGCCCCGAAAAAGCAGCACTTAAAATTGTATTGGTTATTTTAATCACCTGTATTTTTGCTATGCCATATTCATATATGGCAAATTACCTAAGAAATAAGGTGATCTTTCTAAAATAATCATATTTGGTTATCCACTACTCTCCAGTTTAGACATTGATGTGGGGCAATGATTTCGGACACCAAAAGGTGTGTGCTATGGTAATCCCCTCGAAAAGTAATGATACACCGCATCTTGTGTTAGTTCATCCTGTGAAAATTTATCTTGGCCCAGTGCTGTGTGACGTTGAATACGTCCTATGCATTTGATCCTTTGAATGATGTAAATTTTGTCGCGGGAATTGTGGAATTCATAAGTCCACAACTTCGGTTAGCATTTTATTACGAATTAGTGGATGAAGCGCATCAGGGGGGGGGACATATCGATACGGCGCCCAAGCATTCCTTCAGGTCTATTAGTAGTTCTCCTAATGTGAATGCTGATGATCCTTCTTGTATTTCAATAAAAAAAAGCGATATCGCTTTTATTTATGGCTTTTGACGTTCCATAGATCCCAAGACTTTTATTGTTTTTTAGCACCCCGCTTTTTCACTATCTCGCGAACTTTGTTTGTTTCAATAAGCAGATCCATAGATTGTCCCCCATAATCATTCATATTTTTAAGATATCCTGATTTTTTAAGTCGGTCATTTATTTACTTCTGTTCAATTTCCTTGCTGTTGGGATCGCTTTCTCTTCTTATTCTTGTTAAGATAAATTCTCGGTTGATACATACTGATATGTTTACGGAGGGTTCATGTCACATATCGTTAAAGACTCTAAGCTTCAGATATTTTTGTGTTTAATTATTATTGCTGGGTTAATTGGTACCTACCTAAATATCTATACAGATATGTCAATGCAGTGGAGTGAGG
Source organism: Geopsychrobacteraceae bacterium (assembly GCA_963664385.1). Taxonomy (GTDB): domain Bacteria; phylum Desulfobacterota; class Desulfuromonadia; order Desulfuromonadales; family Geopsychrobacteraceae; genus Seleniibacterium. Next base: position 4,460,478 of record OY761157.1, on the reverse strand, counting down.
ATCCTAATTATTCTCATGGGTTTCTGGTTCCTGTTATTTCTACCTATCTTATTTGGCAAAAAAAAGATGTGCTTTCAAAATTGCAGATTAAATCAGCTAACTCTGGTGTCTTTCTAATTATATTTGGTGCCATCGCTCTTTTTGTGGGGATTGCTGCGCAAGAATATTTCTTACGCCGGTCTTCTAGTATTTTTATGCTGGCAGGAATAGTGCTGTTTTTGTTCGGTTGGCAGTGGTTCAAGGCTTTATGGTTGCCCATCGGTTTTCTGTTTTTTATGATTCCTCTTCCTTATATCGTTTATGACGCCATGGCCTTTCCTCTCAAGCTGTTCGTGGCTAAATTTTCTGTTATTTCGTTAAAACTGATGGGGGTTGTTGTCTTACGCGAAGGGAATATTATTATGTTCCCTACTACGGTTCTGGAGGTTGCCGATGCCTGTAGCGGTTTGCGGTCACTCATGTCGTTACTTGCTCTGGGGGTAGCATTAGCTGTACTCACTCAAAAACGTAAGCTGGCGATGGTTTTGTTAGTGGTATTGACGGTACCAATTGCTGTGTTTACCAATATGATACGGGTTATTGTGACTGGTTATCTGGCACAGTATTACGGGGCTGCCGCGGCTGAGGGGTTCTTCCATGAGTTTGCCGGGATGGGGGTTTTTCTGCTGGCGATGGTGATGTTGTTTATGCTGAGTGGGGTTATGCGGAAGGTCTTCAATTAGCCACAGATTTTCGCGGATAATCACTGATGAAGTCATAGGTTGGAAACTGTAAGAAAGTTCTCGGGGGGGGGGCTGTATGTCCACGGAATACACAGAAAGCACGGAAATAAAACCTGGAAGTAAACTTTTATTTGATGATCAGACATATAAAATCCGTGGTGCTATATTCGAGGTGTATCGGGAGCTTGGCTGTGGCTTCCTTGAATCTGTTTATCAGGAATGCCTTGAAATTGAATTTGAGAAAAGACAAATTCCTTATATATCTCAGCATCGGCTAGATTTATCATATAAAGGGCATGTTTTGAGGCAAACTTATATCCCTGATTTTCTTTGTTTCGATAATATTATTGTTGAGATTAAAGCTGTTTCTAAGATTTCTGGTGAACATCAGGCTCAGGTTATGAATTATCTTAAAGCTACAGGAAAAAAGATTGGCTTGTTAGCTAATTTTGGGTCTTTTCCAAAGGCCTCGGTTTGCAGAATTATCTTTTAATTTTTTTATTCCGTGTGTTTCGTGACTTCTGTGGATAATAAAGGTTTTTATATATATGTCTAATATCAAAACTTGGCGGTTTGTTGTTTTATTCGTAATTCTTGGAATCTCTGCTCTTTATGTTCACACCCGATCCGAGGCTTCTGTACCGGTGAATAAACCTCTGGATTTATTCCCACGGCAATCGCAAGGGTGGAGCATGGCGGGGGAGGCGCGGTTTGATGAGCGGGTGTTGGCGGTTTTGTTGCCTACGGATTATCTGTCGCGTAGTTACCGCGATGAAAAAGGTGATTTAGTCGGTTTGTATTTGGGATACCATGATGGTGGCCCTGACAGTGGTCCGATTCATTCCCCCAGACAGTGTTTGCCTGGTAGTGGCTGGAATCCCGTTCATTCATCTGTGCACCATATTGACCTTAATGGTACGAAAGTTTCCTATGTCAGTGCTCTTTACCAGAAGGATGTTGCCAAGCAACTCTTCCTCTATTGGTTTCAGGTCGGTGACCAGTACATCACCAATGAATATGCTCTTAAATATTCCATGGCTAAAAATTCCTTAGTTAAAAATCAGCGGGAGTCGTCGTTTATTCGAATTTCTGTACCTGTGCGTGACAGTGAAGAGGACGCGCGTAAGATCGGGGAGTCGTTTATTCAGGCGTTTGCTTCGGCTATTTCTGATTCTTTGCCAAAATAACAGCTTGCCTCGCGCAGAGATCGCTAAGGTCGCTGAGAAAACCACGCTACAGGTCTGCGAAAACAATATAAATGGTGAAGTAAAATCTTCATGGTTAACACATAGAATTTAACTTAACGATCTCTGCGTTCTTGAGTGAGTGAAACGAACAGGCGAGAGGTTATTGTTGTTTGTCTCTGAGGGGGGACTATGGCTTTTCCTGATATCATCTTTCACGGGGCCACCCGTGGTGTTACGGGCTCTTGTCATGAGCTATGTATCAATTCTGAAAATTCAATTCTCATAGATTGTGGTATTACTCAGGGGGATGAATCTGTTGAGCTGGAAATTGATTTTCCTGTCGCTCATATTCGTGCTCTTGTTGTCACTCATGTTCATATTGACCATGTTGGGCGTATTCCGTACCTGCTAGCTGCTGGTTTTAACGGTCCGATCTATTGTTCCGAGGCGTCTGCCGTTCTTCTGCCTTTAATGCTCGAAGATGCCATCAAGATTGGGTTTACGCGTAATAGTCGTTTGATTACTCAATTCCTGAATAAAATAAATGAACTTATTGTTGCTGTTCCTTATAAGTCCTGGACCTCCATACCGCTTAGCTCTGGGCAATTGCAGATTAAGTTGCAGCCCGCAGGCCATATTCTTGGGTCTGCTTATGTTGAGTGTGAAACGCATGGGAAGCGCTATGTCTTTTCCGGGGATCTGGGAGCTCCATATGCTCCACTGCTGCCCGCACCTCAAGCGCCTTTTCGTGCTGATGTTCTGGTTTTGGAAAGTACTTATGGTGATCGCTGCCATGAAGGGCGGCGTGAACGAAGGCAATTGTTGAAAAGTGTTATTGAAAAGGCTTTCCAAGATTCAGGAGTTATTTTGATCCCTGCCTTCAGCATTGGCCGGACTCAGGAGTTGCTCTATGAGATTGAGGAGTTGATACATCGCTATGGGCGGCTCAGTCTTGATGATCACTTGAAATGGGTCGATCTTGAAGTGATTGTCGATTCACCTCTGGCTGCTGCCTTTACCGAAACTTACCGTGAATTACGTACGTATTGGGATGCAGAGGCATTATACAAGGTGTCACATGAGCGGCATCCCCTTTCATTTGAACAGATCACGACCATCTCTTCCCATCAGGAACACCTGCAGACGGTTGATTATCTGAAAAAGAAAGCTCGGCCAAGTATTGTTATCGCCGGGAGTGGTATGTGTAGTGGTGGACGCATTGTAAATTACCTGAAAAATCTGTTAGGTGATAGTCGTACCGATGTTTTGTTTGTCGGTTACCAGGCTGCCGGTAGCCCAGGTCGGGATATTCAAAAATATGGACCGACCGGTGGGTATGTTATTCTGGATGGCCAGCGCTATTCAATAAAAGCCGGAGTGCACACGATTCACGGTTATTCAGCCCATGCTGATCAGAAAAATTTGATCAATTTTGTCAAGCGGATGAGGCGTAAGCCGCAGAGGATCTATCTGGTTCATGGTGAGCAGCATGTCAAAGAGGTTCTCCAAGAAGAACTTGGTCGGGTTAGCCAAGGTATAGATGTTGTTATCGCGGAATGATTTGCTGCTGTAATGTCGGGAGTTTGCATGGTATGGTTGCTTTTGATCTTCTTTATTTCACGCAATGCTCGCAAAGGCGCAGAGAGAAGCCAAAATTTATTATGGTCTGGGGGGGGGGCTATTTAATTCTTAGTCTTATACCCTCTTAGCGCCTCAGCGTTCTCAAGTGAACAGCGTGAAAGAGCGTGGGACTGTATTATCTTTTGTGCTTGCTGTGCCCGTCTGTGGCTAAATAATATTTCTTCCTTACATGGTGACAAAACATGTTTCCGATCATCATCCACTGGCTGTTAATTCTGCTTGCACCAATCACCGGTGTTGTCCTGTTCCTCCGCCGGAAACCATACTCGCTTCCAACATTATTTTTAGTTGTCGCTACTCTCATATTAGCAGGGCAGGGCTTTTTTGATATCCAGCTTCTGGTCAGTGAGTCTGAACCAGGGGGATGGTTGAGAAGCAGTATTATCAGTGATGTATTGTTGGCCCTGTCTGTCTATTTCTATACCAAGACAATCTTCCGAGATAATTCCAAAATCTACCTGGGTTATGGTTTCTGGATCAGCATTGCTATCGCTATCGGTTTGATTGGCTATGTCTGCTGGTCTTCCCTCGAAACGCTTGTTTTTGCCCCGGATATCAGAGAAGAACATTTGTACTTTTTGACTGACCATGGTTTAGCGGTATATCTGCTTGTTATGGTTTTCCTGGTTTTTGGCCTGGTTCAGTTGGAGCGTACTTTTGCCGGGCTGCATGCATTGCAACGCTGGGAGATCAAGGTCGAAGTTCTGGGTAGCGGGTTACTGCTGACGGCCAGTGCCCTCTACTACAGTCAGAGTTTGCTATATCGTTCCATTGATCTGCGCTATTCCGGTTTCTGGAGTTTGGTAGTCTGTTGTGCCCTTGTTGTTATCTGTTATTCACGGCTGTTTCGCAGTGGCAATGGTCGTCTGGCTCTGGCCCGTGGGATTGCTCATCGATCTTTTGTTCTTCTGATTGTCGGTGGGTATCTGATCATCCTCGGCTTGGTTGGCGAGGGATTGCGGTATTTTAATGTCGCCAACGCCAATTCAATTTTTTATGGAATTTTAGCACTGGCCAGCCTTGGACTTGCCACCTTGTTCTTGTCGGAACGGTTGCGCCGCAAGATAAAGGTTGTTCTGCACAAAAATTTCTATCAAAGCAAGTATGACTATCGTGAGCTGTGGGAAAGCTTTGTTGATAAAACGGGGCAGGGGGAGACACTGGCTGACCTTGAACGTGCTATTCTTGACCTGTTTTGTGAGCCTCTGGCCTGTAAGGGGGGGATTCTGTATTTAAAGGATACGGAGACGAATGATTTTTTGTTCTCTGCTGCTTTTAATATGGCCAGGGATTGGCGTCCTTTTCCGGCCGACGATCCTTTGGTCAGGTTATTGATGGAAAAGGACTGGTTGCTTAATCTTCGTGACGAGGTCCCTGAGCTTGAAGATTCTTTACTGCGCTCCCTTGTTGATCAGCATATTTTCCTGATTATTCCCATGTTTGTGGATGAGGAGCTGGTTGGGTTCGTCCTGTTGGCGGAACAGATAAATCCTGAAGAATTGACCTATGAAGATTATGATCTGTTGCGGATGTTGGCTCGCCAATCGATCGCTACTTTGCAAGCTATGCGCCTTTCTGAGCAGTTGACGGCCTCGCGTGAGATGGCAGCGATTGGCAAAGTATCAACCTTTGTGCTGCATGATCTGAAAAATCAGGTGTCCGGGCTTTCTCTTTTGCTGGAAAATGCCCGGGATTATATTGCCGACCCTGATTTCCAGGAAGATATGCTTGAGACCGTTGAAAATACCGTTGCCAACATGAAGGGGTTGATTATCAGACTCAAAAACCTGAAAGAAAAGCCGACTCTTGCCATTTCCAAGGTTGATGTCAACCAGATTGTTCGCGATGCGATTGCAACCTCGTCGGGGACTATTGAGTTTGATGAAGGAGATGGAGCTCTTTATCTCTCAGGGGACGAGGAGGAAATCTATAAAGTGGTGTTGAATCTACTGGTTAATGCTCTTGAAGCTGGTCCTCACCAGGTTGTTGGTGTGCGTAGTTATCGTCGTGATAATATGGCACTTATCTCTGTCACTGACCGAGGCTGTGGAATGGCCGAAGATTTTATGATCGATAAATTGTTTAAACCGTTTGAAACGACTAAAAAGCATGGCTTTGGAATTGGTTTATACCAGTGTCGCCAGATTATCGAAGCGCATAATGGTACGATTGAGGTTGAAAGTGTTGTCGGAGAAGGGACGACCTTTACTTTGCAGTTGCCATTGGCGGAGTAGGTCTTTAGACACAGATGGACACAGATAGGTGCTGATAAGGCCTAAATTGATCTCTCGCGGAGATCGCAAAGGTCACAGAGGAATAAACTATAAACAGGCTTGGCGCTCTTTGCGGTCTCAGGAGAGCGAACCGAAGGGGCGAGAACGATAGGTTTTATATCTACTAAAATCTGTGTTAATCTGTGGCAGTAAAAGCTTATCCTATTTTTATAATATATTCGGGGGTCTGGGATTTTGGAAAAACTACTGATAGTTGATGATAGCAGTGAAATCAGAAAGCAGCTTAAATGGGGTTTGGCCAAAGATTATGTCGTGTTATTAGCTGAATCTGTTGAGGAAGCTATTAAGCTTTTTGATAAGCACAGTCCTGCCGTGGTGACCCTTGATTTGGGCTTGCCTCCTGATATCGATGGGGCCAGTGAGGGGTTGCGTTGCCTGGAAATTTTATTAAACAAGCGCCCTGAAACCAAAATCATTGTCCTCTCAGGAAATGAAGATCATTCTAACGCTCTTGCTGCTGTTGATCTTGGTGCTTATGATTTTTATCATAAGCCCATCGACCTTGCCGAATTGAAAATTATTCTTGGCAGGGCGTTTCATGTTGCCGCCCTTGAGCGGGAAAATCATCGGCTTAAAGCTGACTCCGCCAGAGAGAATAAGGCCTATAGCGGCATTTTTGGTCAATGCCCGCAGATGCTTAAGGTTTTCGATACCATCAAAAAAGTCACTTCAGTTAACGTTCCCGTCCTGATTTTGGGTGAAAGCGGGACGGGGAAGGAAGTTGTCGCTCAGGCAATTCATCAGCAAGGGATACGTAAAGGGCATAACTTTGTCGCTATTAACTGTGGTGCTATTCCTGAAAACTTGCTTGAGTCTGAATTGTTCGGGCATGAAAAAGGTGCTTTCACTGGGGCTCAGAATCGTGTGCAGGGTAAGGTTGAATACGCAGATAACGGTACCTTGTTTTTAGATGAAATTGGTGAAATGCCAGCGCTTCTGCAGGTTAAATTGTTGCGGTTTCTGCAAGAAAAGGTGTTGCAGCGGGTTGGCGGGCGCGAAGATATTGCTGTTGATACCAGAATTATTGCTGCGACCAATATTGATATTGAGCAATCTATCAAGGATGGTCGCTTTCGTGAGGACCTTTACTATCGCATCGGCGTTATTACCATTGATCTGCCGCCGCTAAGGGAGCGGGGTGATGATATTGAATTGCTCGGTAATGTTTTTGTGCAACGCTTCTCTCAAGAGTTTGGTAAAAAAATCAGGGGGTTCAGCCTTGAATCCTTGAAATGCATGAAGGAATATAACTGGCCGGGGAATGTGCGTGAACTTGAAAATAAGGTGAAGCGCGCCATTGTTATGGCAGAAACGCCAATCATTGAGGCTTGGGATCTAGGCTTTGCCGAACGTTCAGATGCTGGTTCGGGGGGCTTGTCGAACTCTTCTTCTGCAGACAGTCCTGCTGGTTCTGAAGCTTTTCTTCCTGACAATATCACTTTAAAAGAAGCGCGTTACCAGGTGGAGCATCGCTTGCTCCAGGCAACCCTGGAAAAAACTCAGGGGAACGTGCAAAAGGCGGCTGAACTGTTAGCTGTGAGTCGGCCGACTATGTATGATTTGATGAAGAAGCATGGTTTGCAGGTCGCCGAATAGTATTTCTATCAGGGTGATGAAAAACATTTTCAGGGTGGCAAGTGCTAGTAAAATATTGCCGAAAATGTGCAATTTACTTCATTAACTGAGTATTTTGAGGTGAGTTTAAACGCCGCAATTGCAACGCAAATAGTTTTTCATCAGCCCGTTATTCAGCAGTTGTAAAACTGTAAACCTCACTTTGATATTCCAGTGTTGTGTTGGCTTCGTCTACCGCGACAACTTTCCAGTAATAGGTGGTCCCGCTATAAAGATCAGTTGTTTGATAGGTTGTTGCTGTGCCCGTGTCTACAGATTTCAGTGGCACGGAAACGGTCCCTGCTACTGAGGAGTCCACTGTCGTATTGCTACCTGAGCTTGATGACCCTCCGGTGCAGGCAGCCAAAGTAGCTCCCAGGAGCACAATGCTGCAGGTCATGCGTATTTTTCTATTATCAATAAGTTGAATTATAAGGAAGGCGGCCGTCATAAGAATCAGCACTGAGACCGGAAATGGACCATTTGCTGCCGGTGGTAGAGTCTTGTTTATTGGCGGCAGGACTTTCGCATTGGTGACACTGTTTTTATTGGTACCGTAGAAAAGAATATAGCTTACATCATAATCGCTTGGTGCGGATTCCCACGAAAAGACAAATGGCGTTGTGACCTGGCTCTCAAGATTTGCGGGCTCATACAGGGTTGGAATCCAGCCACTGCTGACAATATTAGAGTAAGTGCTTTCGTTCCCATCACTGTCGTAGGCTGTGACAGAGAAGTAATATATGCCATCATTGGGAAGCCCGTGAACGGTTGTGCTTAATTCTTTCTGGACATCAATAGGAGAATCCCCGTCACTCGATTCATAACCATCAAGGGGGAGGGTGCTGATGTTCTTCTGACTATAGTAAACTTTATAACCACTGATATCATCAGAAGGGCTTGGATCCCACGACAGGTCTATGTCCTGAGCCATAACCGGGCATACGAACAGAAGAAGATGGATAAGCAGAATGATTATTTTAAACATATGTGGCAGACTTTTTATTTATGCATTAAATTAAAGAAATATAGCTTACTTATTTAATAAATACTGAAGCGTTATATCACACTATTTTAAATAATGTAAAGTTGCTAATTTTTTTAATTATAGATCTTTCTTTTGCCCTGTAAGATTAATTTCTTGTACTGAAGCTCAGGTATTTGTATGCGAGGATAGACCCTTGTCTTTATATAAAATTATAAATAAATGCCATCTTTTTTCGGGATTGACCGAAGCCGATTCCGAACTTTTAGCAAGTGTTGTTAGAACTCGCTTATGCCAGCGAGGGGAGGTGCTGTTTGCCGATGGTGAGCAGGCCTCGGGCTTTTATGTCGTCGTATCTGGGAAGGTTAAGGTTTATAAGCTTTCTCCAGAAGGGAAGGAGAGGATTCTTCATATTGTCCTTCCTGGACAGAGTTTTGCTGACGCGGCTATTTTCGCTGACGGCTGTTTCCCCGCGTATGGTGAAGCTTTGTCTGCCGCTGAACTGCTCTTTTTTCCTAAAAGAGAATTTTTAAATCTTTTGCATGAGCATTCGCAGCTATCCATAAACATGATTGCTGGGTTGTCTAAATATTTACGTCAATTTACCATCCAGATTGAAGATTTAACCTTTCGTGATGTGCCAGCACGGTTGGCACGTTACCTGGTGTCACTTAAGAGTGACTCTCAGGGGTTGTTGCATTTACCCTTTTCAAAAGCCCAACTGGCCTCAAATCTGGGGACGACGAGTGAAACCCTATCACGTACTTTCCGTAAGTTGGCTGATGAGGATATTATTTCAGTTTCAGGTAAAAATATTCAGATCATGGATGAGGATCGTTTATATGATGTGGCGGAGGGTTTCAGGGATGAGTAGCCTGGGCAGGCTTCTTATTAAAAACTGCTCGTTTCCAATCTGAAAACCTGGGAGTTACGTATTTAGAGGTTCCGAATAGACACTGGTTAATCACTGGTGCGCCATTATCAATAGTATCGATCTTTGGTGGATTTGTTATGGGTAATTCTTCATATTTTAGTGTAACTATTTCCCGCAAGGTTAAGAAGGATATTAAGATTCTTTCTCTGTTTACCAGCGTTTACTGTCATGACCATCATCTGAATAAAGAAAAGGTTCCTCTGTCTGAAAGTGGATTAAGCTCAAGACATGTCTACTGTGAAGAGTGTCGGCAGTTTCTTAAGTATGCTATTGATAGGCGCTTGAACTGCCCCCTGCCTGAGAAGCCATCATGTAAGCATTGCCATATTCACTGCTATCGGTCAGGGCATCGTGAACAAGTAAAAGAAATTATGCGCTATTCCGGGAAAAAGCTCGTCCGTCGAGGGCGGATTGACCTTTTGCTGCATTATTTATTTTGATTTTATTTTTTTTCTTTATTTAACCTTTTCAAACTTTTTAATGTAAATTGCTAATATAACTATTTATATCTTGAGGATAGGGGCAGATCCTGCTAACCTTGTTTAATGTGAGTCTTATTATTATAATATTTCAGTTAAGCGTTAAGATTTATTTTTCAGACCTCAGATTCAAGTCTGGACAACAAAGGAGACATTGAATGCAGATTCTCGTTGTAGAAGATGAAAAGAAAGTTGCTAGTTTTATCCAACGGGGGCTAGAAGAGGAAGGGTTTACCGTCGATGTAGCTTATGATGGTGAAGAGGGGGTCTCGAAAGCAACCGCTAAAACATATGATTTGATTTTAATGGACGTTATGCTGCCTAAGAAAGACGGGTTGGCAGCGATTAAGGATCTTCGGGCTCAAAAGGTGACCACTCCTGTGCTGTGCCTAACTGCGCGTGACTCTGTCGATGATAAGGTAAGTGGTCTCGATACTGGTGCCGATGATTATCTCGCCAAACCGTTTGCTTTTGCCGAACTTGTCGCTCGCTGTCGCGCTTTGATCCGCCGTGGTTCCAAAGATCGTGGTGCTGAAATCTACTTTGCAGACCTGCGCCTTGATCCTGTTGCTCATAAGGTATGGCGCGGTGATAGTGAGATCGATCTGACCTCTAAGGAATACGCGCTGATGGAATATTTCATGCGCAATCCAAACCGGGTTCTCACGCGTTCCATGATCGCTGAAAACGTCTGGGATTATACCTTTGATTCTTTTACCAACATTATCGATGTTTACGTGAACTATCTGCGTAACAAGGTCGATAGAAATTATGACCTTAAATTGATTCACACTGTGCGTGGGCAAGGGTACATGTTGAAGGAATCATGATTCCAAATCATCATATAATAAAAAAAGGCAGCCGATTGGCTGCCTTTTTTTATTTGTTTAAATTTGCTAATGCCACCGGCATTTACGGTTCTGGCCGTTTGGCGTGTTTTGGCCACAGGCCGGCCAGTTAATTGTCTCTAGCAATATAACACCTAACGACGTCCGAGCACGGACCTATTAAAGAGGGCCCTTTTTGCTGACTTTTTGTGGCTTGACTGTGACAAAAAGTTCGTCGTCTGCAGGGACGAGACCCTGCGAAGTTGTTTTTGATTGTTTCTAATAAAATCCGAAAAACTTCAAAGTCAAGGACGCGAGTTCGCGCACTCGCACTGCGCCTTACTTTTATCCAGGGCAATAAAAGTAAGCAAAACTGCCCGGACAGGTCAAAAGAACTGACGAGTTTTTATCAGGCTACGGTTTGTTGTAGCCAGTTGGCATTGACTGGCAGTCTTTGATGCTTCGCATCAAACGGGCAAAGGCAATGGGTTAGCAACCGACGCGGTAGCTTTTGACTTTATCGTAAGTTAACCATCTTCTATCAATAATTCGATTCTGACCGTTTGGCGCGCTTTTGGCCACAGGCCGGCTAGTCAATTGCTGGATGTCTCTTGAAAGAGAACGACGTCCGATCACGGACATATAAAAAGGGCCCTTTTTGCTGACTTTTTGTGGCTTGATTGTGACAAAAAGTTCGTCGCCTGCAGGGGCGAGACCCTGCGGTGTTGTTTTTGATTGTTTCTAATAAAATCCGAAAAGCTTCAAAGTCAAGGTCGCGAGTTCGCGCATTCGGAATTAACTAGTAGCCCATTTGACGCTCCGCATCAAATGGGCATGGGGGTAAGTGTCTGCGATGGCCTGAATCGCCGTTGATTCACTATTGAAAATTAATAATCCGCAAAAAGTCCTCAGCCTTCAGGCTAGCTCCACCAACCAGTGCCCCATCAATATCAGCCTGGCTCATCAATCCATCAACATTACTTGGCTTTACGCTGCCCCCATATAAAATACGGATACCTTGTGCAACTTCGGGATTAAACAAGCCTTGAACCAGACCACGAATAAAGGAATGAGCTTCCTGGGCTTGCTCGTCAGTTGCGGTTTTCCCGGTTCCGATGGCCCATACCGGCTCATAGGCAATGACAACATCTGCCATCTGCTCTGCTGTGAGTTCGGCCAGGCCACCTTTGACCTGGGTCGTCAAAACCTCAAGCATATCTCCTGACTCACGTTCTTCAAGAGTTTCGCCGATGCATAGAATCGCTTTGAGTCCATTGGCCAGGATGCTGTGGACTTTTGCATTAATAAACTCATCGCATTCACCAAATAACTGGCGTCTTTCTGAATGGCCGATAATGATATATTGGCAACCTGCATCTTTAAGAAGTTCCGGAGATACTTCGCCTGTATAAGCTCCATTTGGTTCAGGGTAGCAGTTTTGGGATGATAGTTGGATAGAGCTTCCTGATACGATGTCTGCTACTGGAGCAAGAGCTGTAAAGACAGGTGCAATAACGATTTCACGGTCAGTTAATGTTCCTGCTTGCTGAACCAACTGGCCAGCTAATTCCTTTGCTTCAGATATTGTCTTATTTAATTTCCAGTTGCCGGCAATAAGTGGTTTGCGCATGTTTGGGTCTCCTTAGGAATAATGTCTTTTAAAGACATGTTGCCCAAAAAAAAGAGGCAGATAGATATTTAATATTGAAGAAATAATTGATCCACACTGAAAGTCTTCTCAGTGTGGATCTTTGCAGTGGATTATTTATCTGTTAATGCGACGACGCCTGGTAGTTCCTTGCCTTCAAGGAATTCGAGGGAAGCGCCACCGCCGGTACTGATATGGGTCATTTTGTCTTGGAGGTTTGATTTGTTGACGGCAGCTACAGAGTCACCGCCACCGATGATCGACAGGCAGTCAGATGCTGCGAGAGCTTCGGCGACAGCAAAAGTTCCCTTGGAGAATGCGTCGAACTCAAATACGCCCATGGGGCCGTTCCAGACAACGGTTTTGGCTGCTTTAGCTTTGGCGGCGTATAGCTCAACAGTAGCCGGGCCGATATCAAGCCCCATGCCGGCAGTCGGGAAGGCTTCGCTGCTGGCAATGCTGAACGGGCTGTCTGCAGCAAATTTTTCTGCGACCAAATGGTCGGTAGGGAGCAAAAATTCAACGTTTTTGGCTTGTGCCTTGGTGAGTAGCTCTGAAGCTAAGGTCAGGCGATCTTCTTCAACCAGGGACTGGCCGATCTCGTGTCCTTGAGCTTTAAGGAAGGTGTATGCCATACCGCCGCCAATCATGATGGTATCAACCTTTTCCAGCAGGTTTTCAATGACGGTAATTTTGTCACTGACTTTGGCTCCGCCAATGATGGCGACAAAAGGTCTTTTGGGGTCGGCAAGGGCGCTACCCAGGTATTTCAATTCCTTTTCCATCAGGTAGCCGGCAACGGCTGGAGACAGAAGCTTGGCAACGCCTTCGGTTGAAGCATGGGCACGATGGGCGGTGCCAAAGGCATCATTAACATAAATGTCTCCGAGGTTTGCGAGTCGCTGGGCAAATTCCGGATCATTTTTTGTTTCACCATTATGGAAGCGAACATTTTCGAGCAGCATGACAGAACCATCTGTCATTTGCTTGGTGAGAAGTTCTATGTTCGGACCAACACAGTCGGGGGCCATGATGACCTGTTGGTTAATCAGTCCGCTGAGATAAGTAGCAACCGGACACAGGCTATATGCCGGATCTGGAGATCCTTTAGGGCGACCAAGGTGGGAGGCCAGGATAACTTTAGCACCTTTTTCTACCAGGTAGTTTATGGTCGGCAGGGCAGCGCGGATGCGGGTATCGTCGGTAATTTTGCCACTGGCATCAATAGGAACGTTAAAATCGACACGGCAAAAAACGCGTTTTCCGGTAACTTCAATATCTTCAATAGTTTTTTTCTGGAACATGAAAACTCCTTTTTTTATTGTTGTTTTAAATACTAGCAAAAAGTTAATGAGTCAGGAAGTGTTAGAGTGGGAATATAAATATTAAAAATTAAAAGCGTGTTTCCTGTTTTAATTAATGCCACCGGCATTTCCGGTTCTGGCCGTTTGGCGTGTTTTTGGTCAATGGCTGACAAGTCATTTTCTGGTGGCTCCTTGACGCTTAGTCATGTCCTAATATTGATATATGAAGGGGGCCATTTTGCTGACTTTTTGTGGCTGACTGTGGCAAAAAGTCCGTCGCCTGCAGGGGCGAAACCCTGCGACATTTCTTTTGACTGTTTCTGATAAAATTCGAAAAACATTAAAGTCAAGGTCGCGAGTTCGCGCACTCGCACTGCGCCTTACTTTTATCCAGGGCAATAAAAGTAAGCAAAACTGCCCGGAAAGGTCAAAAGAACTGACGAAGTTTTGTCAGACTACGGCTTGTTGTAGCCAGTTGGCATTGCCTTTGCCCGTTTGATGCTACGCATCAAACGGGCAAAGGCAATGGATTAGCAGCCGACGCGATAGCTTTTGGCTTTATCGTAAGTTAACCATCTTCTATCAATAATTCGATTCTGTCCATTTGGCGCGCTTTTGGCCAACAGGCCGGCCAGTCAATTGCTGGATGTCCCTGGAAAGACAACGACGTCCGAGCTGGACCCATTATAGAGGGCCATTTTTGCTGACTTTTTGTGGCTTGATTGTGGCAAAAAGTCCGTCGCCTGCAGGGGCAAAACCCTGCGACTCTTCCTTTGACCGTTTCAACAAAATCAAAATAAGAAAAATTCTATATCAATTTTCGTTTCTGGCAAGTTATTCTCATATTCAAGATTCTTTTAAGATATATATATTTAAAACACTTTTTCGTTGGAAAATCCTTATAAGACAGTAGTTTTATTGTTGCAGCAAGCTCATAATTTAGGTATAAGGGCAACGCTTTCAGAAGACGAAAGGGTATTAAATTTTGCGGGTATGTTTGCTGGCCAGTGGTAGCCGTGGCAATTGTGCGTTGATAGAGGCTGATGATTGTCGGCTTTTGGTTGATGCTGGGTTGTCTGGGAAAGAGACGGAGCGTAGACTGGCGACTATCGGGTTAAGTTGTGAAGACCTGCATGCTATTCTTGTGACCCATGAACACCATGATCATGTTGGCGGAATTGGCCCGTTGGCCCGTCGTCATAATCTTCCGGTTTATATTGATCCTCAAACCTATGCGGCAGTTCCGAAACTTGGTACCATTGATCGACTACACCATTTTTTACCAGGGGAGTCCTTTGATCTGAGAGGGTTGCAAATTTCTGCATTCTCAACGACTCATGATGCTGTGAACCCTGTCGGTTTTTCCTTTGTTTCCTCAGAGGGGAAGATCGGTTTTGCGACTGATCTGGGGATGCCGACTCGTCTCGCTGCCCAGGAACTTAAAGACTGTCGGGTTCTGGTTCTGGAAGCAAATCACGACGAACAAATGCTTCAGGATGGCCCATATCCCTGGCATTTAAAGCATCGTATCCGCAGTCGCCACGGGCATTTGTCTAATGGTGAGGCGCAACAGTTATTAAATGAAATTTCCTGGCCGGGTCTGGAAGCCTTGTTTCTTGCTCATTTAAGTGAAGAAAATAACTGTCCTGATCTGGCTAAAAGTTTTTTTACTGAAACATTATTCTCATTTGGACTTTCGCCGCAAATTATCATGGGCTGCCAACACCAGGCCAGCATATGCTTTTTTGCAGAAACTGCTTAAGTTCACACCGTTAAATTGTTACACGATGGAGCGTTAAATGGCTTTTAGAATCGTTGTCGGCTTAAAAGATGGTGTTAAAGACGCCAGAGGTGAGCGGGTCAAACGTGAAATTCAAGAGCATCTTGGTTTGCAACTTGGTTCAGTCAGAACCCTTGATGTTTATACTGTTGATACAGACCTGAGTGATCAGGAACTCGAAAAGGTTGCCGGCGGACCGTTTTCTGATCCGGTTATCCAGGAATATGCTATCAATAAGCCCCTGGCAAACAACTTTGATATGTTGATTGAGGTCGGTTTTCGCCCCGGGGTTACTGATAACACCGGACGTACCGCCAAGGAAGCGATTCAATATATCACCGGACGCAAATTTGCGGCTGGTGAGGGGGTTTATACCTCGACCCAGTACCTGTTAAGTGGCTTGACTGATAAAGCTCTTGCCGAGAAGGTCGCTCGTGACTTTCTGGCCAACGGGTTAATTCAGCGCTGGACTATTCTCAGTGTTGATGAGCTTGATCCGCAGACCGGGGTTCCCGTAACGGTTCCTAAGGTTGTCAGTGATACTCAGCCCACTGTTGCCCAGATAGATATGAACATCAGTGATGATGAACTGATGGCAATCAGCCGTGAGGGGATGCTTGCTCTGACCCTGGAAGAGATGAAATGTATCCAACAGCATGTCGCTGATCCTGCGGTTATCGCTGAACGTGAAAAGATTGGCCTTGGCGCCGGTTTGACCGATGTTGAACTCGAAGCCTTAGCTCAGACCTGGAGTGAGCACTGTAAGCATAAGATTTTCTCCGCTAAAGTCGACTACGAAGACGAAAATGGGAATCGCCAGGAGATTGACTCCCTATTTAAAACTTATATCGTTGGCGCGACCAAAAAGGTTCGAGAGAACCTTGCTGATGACGATTTCTGCCTGTCTGTCTTCAAAGACAACGCCGGTGTTATCGAGTTTAATAAAGACTGGAGTGTTGTTTTTAAGGTTGAAACCCACAACTCTCCAAGTGCCCTGGATCCTTACGGTGGTGCCTTGACCGGTATTGTCGGTGTCAACCGCGATGGTATGGGAACAGGTATGGGGGCGCGTCTCATTTTTAATACCGACGTCTTCTGTTTTGCCTCTCCATTTTTGAAGAAAGAGCTGCCACCACGCCTCCTTCACCCCCGGCGTATCTTTGAAGGGGTTGTTGAAGGGGTTGAGCATGGCGGCAACAAGAGTGGTATCCCGACGGTTAACGGATCCATTCAATTTGATGACCGTTTTGCTGGCAAGCCCCTGGTTTATTGTGGCACCGCCTCTTTTATGCCACGGATGCTGAATGGCAAACCTTGCCATGAGAAGAAAGTCCAGGTTGGTGATCATATCGTTATGACCGGCGGTCGCATCGGTAAAGACGGGATCCATGGTGCAACCTTCTCTTCAGAAGAGCTTCATGAGGGATCTCCGGTTACCGCCGTTCAGATTGGCGATCCGATTACCCAGCGTAAGATGTTCGATTTTCTGATTATCGCCCGGGATCGCGGTTTGTTTAACTCAATTACCGATAATGGCGCAGGTGGATTGTCATCTTCTGTTGGTGAAATGGGCGAAGATACCGGTGGTTTCGAGCTGCATCTCGATCGTGCCCCTCTCAAATATCCGGGTTTGCGTCCTTGGGAGATTCTGATCTCTGAAGCCCAGGAACGTATGACTCTTGCGGTTCCTGCTGATAAGCTTGAGGAATTCTGCACTCTTGCTGGAGAGATGGACGTTGAAGCGACAGACCTTGGTATCTTTACCGACTCAGGTTACTTCCACTGCCTCTATGAAGGTAAAACCGTTTCCTACCTGAGCATGGAATTCCTTCATGAAGGTTTGCCGCAGATGGTCCTGCCTGCTAAGTGGCAGCCTAAAGGTGTTGAAGAACCCGTCCTGATGCAGCCACAGGATCTGGCAGTTGAAATTCGCAAGTTGCTCTCACGTCTCAATATCTGCTCCAAGGAATCAGTTGTTCGGCGCTACGATCACGAAGTTCAGGCCGGTACGGTTATCAAGCCACTGGTTGGTGTCGCGAACGATGGTCCTTCTGATGCTGCCGTATTCAGGCCTTTGCTCGATTCTTTCGAGGGTGTGGTGACTGCTCACGGGATCTGTCCAAGTTACAGCGATATTGATACTTATCACATGATGGCCTGTGCCATTGATGAAGGTCTGCGTAACTATGTGGCCGTTGGTGGTGATATCGATCATGTTGCCGGGCTTGATAACTTCTGCTGGTGTGATCCGGTTGAGAGCCCTAAAACTCCCGACGGTGCCTACAAGGCCGCCCAGTTGGTACGTGCCAATCAGGCGCTGTATGACTATTGTGTCGCCTTTGGAGTACCGCTGATCTCCGGAAAAGATTCCATGAAAAATGACTACCAGATTGGCGAGAGTAAGATCTCCATTCCGCCAACAGTGTTATTTTCCGTTATTGGCAAGATGGACGATGTCCGCCAATCAGTGTCCATGGATGTTAAGCGTCCCGGCGATCTGGTTTACCTGTTAGGTACCACCCGCGATGAACTTGGTGGTTCTGAATACTACGCCGAATATGGAGCGCTTGGTTGCAATGTGCCAAAGGTTAATGCTGCTGAGGCTCTTAAACGCTACCGCACTGTAAACAAAGCTCAGAAACAGGCGCTTCTGGCCTCCTGTCATGACCTCTCTGATGGTGGCCTTGGCGTTGCCCTGGCTGAATCAGCTTTTGCTGGTGGCTTCGGTATGGATATCGATTTGGCTAAAGTTGATCTGGACGGTGTCTGTCGCGAGGACGGTGTTCTCTTCTCAGAGTCACAAAGTCGTTTGCTGGTCACTGTTCATGCTGAAAATCAGGCGGCTTTTGAACAGCTGTTCGCTGGCCAAAGTTGTGCGGCTATCGGTACTGTCAGTGCAGATACTCAACTTAAGATTACCGGGCTCCAGGGGAATGTGTTGGTAAATGAATCCCTTGATGCCCTGAAAGAGGCGTGGCAAGCGCCGTTGCGGGAGATGTAAGCATGGCCAATAAAGTCAAAGCAATAGTTATTGCCGGATATGGAACCAATTGTGAGCGTGAAGTCGCCCATGCTTGTCGTCTTGCCGGTGCTGATGCCGATATCGTCCATATTGCTGAATTACTGTCCGGACGGGTTCAACTTGATGATTATCACTTTTTGAATCTTGCCGGCGGTTTTCTGGATGGTGATGATCTCGGTAGTGCCAAGGCTGGCGCTAACCGTTTGTTAAATGCTTCTGTTGCTGGTTCAGAAGAAACTCTTGCCAAGCATCTCCAGCGTTTCATTGCTGATGGCAAGCTGGTGATGGGGGTTTGTAACGGATTTCAGCTGTTGGTAAAAATGGGGCTGCTGCCATCCCTTGATGGCACCTTTGACCAGAATTGCACCCTGACCTATAATGATGGCGGACGTTTCGAAGACCGCTGGTGCTGGCTGACCGTTGATAAACAATCTCCCTGTGTTTACACTAAAGGGGTTGAGTCTATTTACCTGCCGGTGCGTCATGGTGAGGGTAAATTTGTGACCATCGATGACGCCACTTTGCAGGAGCTTGAAGCGCGGAATCTTACGGTGCTCAAATATGCTGACAGCGGCTTAAACCCGACTATGGAATATCCCGCTAATCCGAATGGCAGTGCTAATGCTATTGCCGGTATTTGTGATCCAAGTGGCCGTTTGTTTGGCTTGATGCCTCACCCGGAAGCATATATTCATCGGACCCATCACCCACGCTGGACTCGTGAAGAGTTGCCAGAAGAGGGGATGGGGCTATGGCTGTACCAGAATGCTGTTCAATTTATTGAGAAAGAGTTGCTGTAAAAAGCAGAGAAGGAGCCGTAAGGCCTATGTTTGACAAGTTACATGAAGAATGTGGTGTGTTTGGTATTTTTGGTCATCCTGAAGCAGCAAATCTGACCTATCTTGGCCTTTATGCTCTTCAGCATCGTGGTCAGGAAAGTTGTGGAATTGTTGCTTCTGATGGAATGCATCTGAAAGCTCATCGTGGTATGGGGCTTGTTTCTGATGTGTTTAAACAGGACGACATTTTCGCTAAATTGCCAGGCAGTTCTGCTATTGGTCATGTCCGCTATTCAACTGCTGGCGGTAATGATTTTAAAAACTGTCAGCCGATTATGGTTGATTACTCACGCGGAAGTATTGCTGTCGCCCATAACGGCAACCTTGTCAACGCCCAGGAAATTCGCAATTCTCTGGAGCAGTCCGGTTCAATCTTTTCGACAACTGCTGATACCGAGACCATCGTCCATCTGATTGCCCGTACGCAATCCGATTCTTTGGTCGAACGTGTTTGTACTTCGTTAAACCAGGTAAAAGGTGCATACAGTGTTGTCTTTTTAACGGAAACACGCATGATTGCGGTCCGTGATCCTAACGGTTTCAGACCCTTAAGCCTGGGTAAGCTTGATGGCGCGTATGTTGTCGCTTCTGAGTCATGTGCTTTTGATCTGATTGAAGCTGAATATATTCGTGAAGTTGAGCCCGGGGAAATGATTGTCATCGACAAGCAGGGGATGAAGTCCATGTTCCCCTTCGAACAAGAGTCTTGCCATACCCCTTGTGTCTTTGAATACATTTACTTCGCGCGTCCGGACAGCCGGATTTTTGATCGCATGGTCTATCCGGTCCGGAAAGAATTTGGGCGTCAGTTGGCTCGTCAGTATCCGGTTGAGGCTGACCTGGTTATGGCGGTTCCCGATTCCGGAATGCCTGCTGCTATGGGCTATGCCGAAGAAGCTGGTTTACCTTTTGAGCTTGGACTGATTCGTAATCATTATGTCGGGCGGACCTTTATTGAGCCACAGCAATCTATTCGTCACTTCGGGGTCAAGCTGAAACTGAACCCGGTGCGTGAGATTATTGAGGGAAAGCGGGTTGTGGTTGTTGATGATTCTATCGTCCGTGGAACAACCTCGCGTAAGATTGTCAAAATGATTCGTAACGCGGGGGCCAAAGAAGTTCACGTACGTATTTCCAGCCCGCCGACGAGTTTTCCATGCTTCTATGGCATCGATACTCCGTCACGCAAAGAGCTGATTTCAGCCTCTCATACGATTGAAGAAATTGCTCGCTATATCACGGCGGACAGCTTGAGTTACCTTGATCTTGACGGATTGCATGCTGCCCTGAAAAATACCGGTGGGAAGGTGAACGGTTTCTGTGAGGCTTGCTTCAGTGGGAACTATCCGGTGAAATTCCCTCGCCTGACCGACAATAATCAGCTTGGACTTTTTTAAAATTAAGTATTTAGATATTGGTATTTAAGATAGGTTCTAGGAGGATCCAATGAGTGTTAAAGATGAATTGAAAGCCATAATTCTTGAAATGTCCTATGAAGAACGTGAGGTAACCCTCGCATCAGGACGTAAGAGTAATTTTTATTTTGATGGCAAGCAGACAACATTACATGCTCGTGGTGGTTTGTTAACTGGCCAGGCTTTCTGGAATGAAATCAAGAAAATTGATGACCAGATTGTTGGTGTTGGCGGCTTGACCATGGGCGCCGACCCGATTGCTACTGCAACTTCAATTGCTGCGCAAATGGAAGGTTATCATGTCCACGCATTCTTGATCCGTAAAGAACCAAAAGGTCATGGTACCGGTCAATGGCTTGAAGGGCGTAAGAACCTGCCAGAAGGCTCACGAGTTGTTATTGTTGAAGACGTTACTACAACCGGTGGTTCTTCAATGAAAGCTGTTGAGCGCGCTCAAGAAGAGGGGCTCGTTGTCGCTGGTATTGTCACCCTGGTTGATCGCGAAGAAGGTGCGCGTGAGGCTATTGAGGGGGCAGGGCAGATTTTGCGTGCTGTGTTCACCAAGAGTGATATTGTTGGGTAACGTGTTGCCTGAGTGAGATTTAGAAAAGCCCGTCACATTGTGACGGGCTTTTTTATTGAGATTTTTTTGAAACAAGAAAATCAACACCGCAGGGTCTCGCCCCTGCAGGCGACGGACTTTTTGTCACAATCAAGCCACAAAAAGTCAGCAAAAAGGGCCCTCTTTAATAGGTCCGTGCTCGGACGTCGTTGTCTTCCCAAAGATCTCCAGCAATTGACTGGCCGGCCTGTTGGCCAAGATCACGCCAAATGGCCAGAATCGAATTAATGATCGACAGAGAATACATTGCCTTTGCCCGTTTGATGCGAAGCATCAAGGGCTGTCAGTCAATGCCAACTGACTGCAACAAGCCGTAGTCTGACAAAATTTCGTCAGTTCTTTTGACCTTTCCGGGCAATTTTGCTTACTTTTATTGCCCTGGATAAAAGTAAGGCGCAGTGCGAGTGCGCGAACTCGCGGTTTTTCTTTTGATGTTTTGAATTAAATTTAATCCCTAGATCTAATCAATCATTCCTCTTTAGGAATTTTATAAACATCAAGCACCCCACCCATACTTATCAATTTCACCCTATCAACCAGATCAGTCCCCCCGACAACTCCGATAATAATCCGATCAGCCCCGGTAGATTGATGGAAATCACAATCCTGATCGACCAGGTACTGTTTAACCTCCTGAAGTTGATTCTCATCGGCGGATTTTTTCATAATAACCAGCATCACCGCTCTCCTTTACTGTGTGAGTGCTCAAGACTGCGGCTTTCATCAATTACTCGTTCGAAAAGTCTCGTGATGGCAGCATTGTCAAGAGGGCCAGGGTTTAGTTGTTTCATCCGTTCAAAAATCAGTTTTTCACGGTTCGGGTCATAAACCGGAAGATTCTTTTCTTTTTTAATCTCACCAATTTCCAAAGCCAGGGCGGCTCGTTCGTTAAATATGCGCAGCAGTTCATTATCCAGCTGATTGATTCTTTTGCGAACGCTGTCAATATCCACTTATATGCTCCTTGGGTATCTTCTCTGTTGATGAAGTATGATTTCAGTGTTGGTCTAATTTTGCACCTATGATAATGGTCGGGTGCTGAAAGTTGGCATCGTCACGGTCAAGATGATCGAGGTTGTAATGCAGGCCGCGACTCTCGTGGCGAGATAGTGCGCTTTGCACAATAAGTCGGGCAACTGTTGTAATATTACGTAGCTCAATAAGGTCCGGAGTGATGATAAAATTCCAGTAATATTCATCGATTTCCTGTTGAATCAGCAGGATACGGTTCATGGCGCGCTGCAGACGTTTATCGGTGCGGACAATGCCGACATAGCTCCACATGCAGCGTCTGATTTCGTCCCAGTTATGGGCTACAATGACCTCTTCATCGCTGTCAGTGGCGTTACCGCAATCCCAGGTTGGAATTTCAGGGTAGGGGGGCAGGTCGCTTTCCAGCCTTGCCAGGGAAAGCTCAGCTGCACGTTTGCCGAAAACCACACCCTCCAGAAGACTGTTGCTGGCCAGGCGGTTGGCACCATGGAGACCGGTATAGGCAACTTCACCAATGGCAAAGAGGTTGGAGATGTTGGTTTCGCCATCCAGGTTTGTTTTCAGCCCCCCGCAGAGATAATGGGTCGCAGGAACGACAGGAATTGGCTGTTTTGTCATGTCAATTCCATAGCTGAGGCAGGTTTCATAGATCATGGGGAAATGATCTTTGATAAATGCTTCACCTTTGTGGGTGATATCAAGAAATACGCAATCATCCCCCGATTTCTTCATCTCTGCATCAATAGCTCGAGCGACAATATCACGTGGTGCCAGGTCCTTCAGTTTGTGATATTCGGGCATGAATGCATGCCCCGCGGAATTTTTGAGGATAGCACCTTCACCGCGCACCGCTTCTGAGATCAGGAATGATTTGGCGTGAGGATGGTAGAGGGTGGTCGGATGAAATTGCATGAACTCCATATTCGCAACATCTGCTCCGGCACGCCAGCCTATTGCCACTCCGTCACCGGTGGCAATGTCAGGATTGCAGGTATACAGATAGACTTTACCGGCGCCACCGGTTGCCAGTACTGTAAACTGAGCGCCGAAGGTTATGACTTCATTAGTTTCTTTATTTAAAATATACGCACCAAGGCAACGATCCTGGGCAAGCTCTTGATGGCGTAACTTTTGTTCAGTAATCAGATCGATGGCAATGTGATCCTGATATAAGGTTATATTGGGGTGGTTGAGGGTCGCTTCAACCAAGGCACGCTCTATTTCACGACCAGTAGAATCTTTAGCGTGAAGAATACGTCTGTGGCTGTGTCCACCTTCGCGGGTGAGATCATAGTCATTCTGTTGGTTTTTGCTGAAGTTGACACCCCATTCAATCAGATCCCTGATCGCTTCTGGACCCGATTCAACAACCATTTTTACAACATCAGGTTCTGAGAGCCAGGCTCCTGCTTCCATTGTGTCCTCGGTGTGAGAAGTGTAGCTGTCCTCATCACTGAAAACCGAAGCGATGCCACCCTGGGCCAGTTGGGTCGCGGTAATGTCAATTTTGCACTTTGTCACCAGGGCAACCGTGCCGCGGTCAGCGACTTTTAAAGCATATGTCAGTCCGGCTATGCCGCTGCCAATGATAAGAAAATCAGTTGTTTTTTGCATTTCATAATCCTCATCTTATGGACACGAATAATATATATTATTGAATAGCATGGCGGGCATTATCTGCCCGGCTATTTTATATGTCAAGTTATAGGCTTGAATGATTTATTGATGCTATTTAATTTAATTTTATTTGAATTGAAGCGGTCTGAATCAAAACCGCAGGGTCTCGCCCCTGCAGGCGACGTACTATTTTTCACAATCGAGCTAAAATTAGTAAGCACAAAAAGCCCTCTTTATATGACCGTGTTCGGATGTCGTTAGCTTTCCAGAGAGATCCAGCAATTGACTGGTCGGCCTGTTGGCCAAAAACCACGCCAAACGGCCTGAACCGAATTGTTGATATTGGTAAGTATAGCTAAGGTATAAAGATTGAGAAGATATGTGACTTGACACTTTTGTTTAATGAGTGCAGTATAATTTTTATGCTTAGAAAATGTAACCATATATTATATATTCTCTTTTTGGTCTGCTTGCTTCCTGTTGTCTGTCAGGCAGGTATCTATCGTTATGTCGATGCCCAGGGTAGGGTGCACTTTACGAATGTGCCTACTTCTTCCCAGTATCGTTTTTATAGTAACGAGGGGAAACAGTACAGTATTGAGTCGCTTATTGCCCACAGTGCATCAGCATTTCAGCTTGAACGCGCCTTGATTAAAGCTGTTATCAAGGTAGAAAGCGACTTTAATCCCAAGGTTGTCTCACGCAAGGGGGCGAAAGGCTTGATGCAGCTTATGCCTGAGACGGCTCGTGAAGTCGGTGTCAGCAATCCTTTTGATCCCTCTCAATCTATTCATGGCGGGGCTTATTATTTAAGAAAAATGCTTGATTCTTTTGATCGTAATTTAGATTATGCACTTGCGGCATATAATGCCGGGCCAAATGCTGTGCGCAAGTATGGGGGGATCCCTCCATTTACTGAAACACAAAATTACGTGACCAAAGTTAAGCGCTACTTCGATTATTACCGGCGCAAGGAAAGTGGAAACTGATGAGTCGAGCTAAAGAACTTCTTAACCTGCCAAATATGTTAACCCTATCGCGAATTATCGCGGTTCCTATCGTTGTGCTGTTGTTGCTTTTTGAGTCGCGGGAAACCTGTTTCTGGGCTGCGGTGGTGTTTACGGTCGCCTCAATTACTGATTGGCTTGATGGTTACCTGGCCCGGCGCTGGCAGATTGTTACTATCCTTGGGAAGTTTCTTGATCCTTTGGCGGACAAGCTGATTGTTATGGCCGCCTTGATTATGCTGATTCCCTTAGATCGTGTTCCTGCTTGGACTGTTTTTGTTATTCTGGCCCGCGAGTTGATTGTTTCTGGCATTCGCTCCATCGCTTCATCGGAAGGGATAGTTATCGCAGCCAGTAATCTTGGAAAGTACAAAACGATTTTTCAGATGATTGCCATCGTTGGCTTGTTGCTGCATTACCGTTACTTCTGGTTCTTTGGTGTCGAGTATGAGTTTTTACATGCGTCAATGCATAATGCCGGCATTTTTATTTATTATATTTCGCTGTTTTTGACTGTCTGGTCTGGTGCTGATTACTTTCTTAAATTCTTCAAGATCTTTGCACGGTGAATAACCTATTGATTTTTAATAAAAAAATCTTTTTCAATGAAAAGATAATTTTTCGTTGACACTGAAGGAATGCTTTTGCTATACATACATCCGCTCGCAACGGCGGGCAAATGAGCGGGAATAACTCAGTGGTAGAGTGCAACCTTGCCAAGGTTGACGTCGCGAGTTCGAATCTCGTTTCCCGCTCCATTTTAAAAGTTCAAACCGAATGTAGGTTGTTCGGTTTTTTTTATCGAAAAGATTTACTGGTCAGTTGGTAACAACTGCCTGCGGGAATAACTCAGTGGTAGAGTGCAACCTTGCCAAGGTTGACGTCGCGAGTTCGAATCTCGTTTCCCGCTCCATTATGACGACATCAAGCCGAAAGAATGTGGTTCGGTTTTTTTAGTCGCAAAATTATAGACAGTCTTGTTGGCTGTCATCTGTTTGCGGGAATAACTCAGTGGTAGAGTGCAACCTTGCCAAGGTTGACGTCGCGAGTTCGAATCTCGTTTCCCGCTCCATTTTAAAGCCATCCGATATCTCGGATGGCTTTTTCTTTATAATTTTAGGTGGTGATGAGCTCATCACCATCCATTTTTTTCATATTTTAAAATAACTGGTAAGTTCCCTTACGGGCCCACTTTGTATATTCATGTCCTGCAATCCTTAAAGATTGTAATTCCAGCGTTATCCGTTGGAGCGCATCCGGAAGCGCTAAGTCCTGACTTTTAAGTTTTCAAATTGCAAATGAGCCCATTTTCTTCGTGCTAGGTAAGTGATGGGCTTGCGCAAGGACGTTGTCCTTTATGGCGCACAAGCAAATTCACAGATTGACGCCGAGCTGCTGAAAATTGTTACTTTCCAGGCAGCCATTAGCCAGCGCAATAGGTGGGTGGCGATAAAAAAATTGAAAATTGTTTACATTAGGATGTGTTTTTTATAACTTCTTGCGTTACTCGGTGGTTTGATGAGATTATTACCGTTTGATAGTTTTAGTACTAATTATTATGACGCATTGAAGCCATTGTCTCAGGCATCAAAGATGGCAGTTCCTCTCTGTGGGTTGCTGCGCTTTTTTGTGAGCTTCTATAAAAAAAATCAATAAGTTTTAGGATTCAGGTTGTTGTCCATGGAATGTGTGCGAGCTAGGAGTGCTGGCTTTTGTATGGGGGTCAGTCTCGCTTTACGCAAGTTGGATGAGGTCATTGATAAACTGGAAAATCCAGGACAGATTTATATCTTTGGCTCGATAATCCACAACCCGCAGGTTGTTAACGAATACGCGCAAAAGGGTGTTATTACCGCTTCTTCTCCCGGTGAAATTCCTTCGGGCTCTACCGTTGTTGTGCGCGCTCACGGTATTACCAAGCAAGTGCGTGATGAGCTGTTAGGGCGTGGTGTCAAGGTGGTTGATGCCACTTGCCCAAAAGTTCGCGAGGCGTGTGTTCGCATAGAGCGAAGTACTACCGAAGGGAAGACGTTACTGCTGTTTGGAGAGGAGTCTCATCCTGAAGTAAAGTGTCTATTAAGTTATGCTGCCGGGTCTGCTTTCCTGTTTGATACCTTTGAAAAAATCAAAGAATTTCAATTTGATAGCAAGAAAAATTATTGCCTGGCTGCGCAAACCACCCAGGATAGAGATACTTTTGATGCTATCAGTACTTACCTTGAACAAAATTCTCAGGCAGATGTAACGGTATTGTATACTATTTGCGATGCGACCAAAAAGCGTCAGGGAGAAGCTGTTAAGTTGGCGGAACAAGTTGAGTTCTTTATCGTCGCCGGTGGTTATAATAGTAGTAATACTAAACGTCTGGCTGAGGTTATTGCTGCTCACGGAACGCCAGCTATCCATGTTGAGACCGCTGCTGAGCTGCCTCTGGATCAATTGCGTCAGTATAACAAGATCGGTCTTACTGCCGGAGCGTCAACGCCTAAAAAAATTGTGGATGAAATTCAAGCCGTACTCGAGTCACTTTAGGAGAAAAGATTGTCAGCCTTAACCCAGGATTTTATTGCCGGCCAGGGACAGGATCTTGCTGTTCAGCTCCGCCATATAAGTAAGCCAGTTTTCCTCACCAATACGAATAATCACATTGTTGTCAGGTCCCCTGGCTGTGAAACTGATTTCAGCGGTGTGGTTTTCCCTGTTCCCTTAGAGTCTCTCGGTAGTGCTGAGTTTCGTAACGATTATGGTTTGAAGTACGCCTACGTTGGTGGTTCGATGGCAAAGGGGATCAGTTCCGTTGCCATTGTCCGTGAGCTTGGCGAGCATGGCATGCTCGGCTTTTTTGGCGCTGCAGGTCTTCCTCTTGAAGAGGTTGAGGGCGCTATTGACCAGCTTAACGCAAGTAGCTCTGGTTTTTGTTATGGGTTTAATCTTATCCATAGTCCGAATGAGCCTGAGTTAGAGAAAGCGCTTGTTGAACTTTATATCCGGCGTGGTATTAACCTCATTGAAGCCTCTGCCTTTCTGGCATTATCGCTACCCTTGATCCGCTTCCGTACCCATGGCATCAAACGTGGTGAAGATGGTCGGATTGTTACTCCTAATCGGATTATCGCTAAGATTTCACGGGAAGAAATTGCTGCCCGTTTTATGGCTCCCCCACCGGAAAAATTCTTACAGCAATTAATCAGTGAGGGGCATCTGACCAGTGAACAGGCCCAACTGGCACGAGAGATTCCTGTTGCACAAGATATTACTGTTGAAGCAGATTCCGGCGGGCATACTGATAATCGCCCGGCACTTTCCCTTTTTCCGACGATTCTGGCTCAAAAAGAACAGTTTCAGGCTGAATATCAATATGCGCAGCAACTGCGCATCGGTTTGGGAGGGGGGATAGCGACACCTTCTTCCGCAGCGGCGGCCTTTGCCATGGGCGCGGCTTATCTTGTTACCGGTACGGTTAACCAGGCGTGTATAGAATCCGGTACCTGTGACGAAGTGCGTAAAATGCTAGCTGAAACCAGACAGGCCGATATCACTATGGCGCCTTCAGGTGATATGTTTGAAATGGGTGTTAAAGTTCAGGTTGTCAAGCGCGGTACCATGTTTTCCATTCGTGCTCATAAGCTTTACGAGCTATATCGCGCCTATGACAGTATTGATCAGCTTCCGGAAGATGAGCGTGACAAGCTGGAAAAAACCTTTTTCCGGGCTCCGCTTGATACCATCTGGCAACAGACGCGCCAGTATTTTCTATGTCGTGATCCGCGGCAGGTAACCAAGGCAGAAGCTGATCCAAAATACAAGATGGCGTTGGTTTTTCGTTGGTACCTCGGGCAATCTCCGGTGTGGGCCAATCGTGGTGAAGCCAGCCGTAAAATTGACTATCAGATCTGGTGCGGTCCGGCCATGGGAGCTTTTAACGAATGGGTTAAGGGGTCGGTTATCGACCCTCCTGAAACGCGCCGGGTTGCTGATGTTGCCTTTAATATTCTTTTTGGTGCTGCTGTTCTGCAGCGTCAAAACCAAATGAAACAACAAGGGGTTGTCTGTCGCTTTGGAAATGAGCTGACAGCGCCTCTGCCGATAGCAAAGATCAAGGAGTTTATCCGTTGAATAACAATGAAGTTAAGAACCAACAGGGTCAATCTGTACCGTTAGCCATCGTTGGAGTCGGTTGTATGTTCCCGGACGCCAAAGATACGGGAACCTTCTGGACAAATATTAAAACGGGTAAAGACAGTATCAGGGAAGTTCCCAGCAGTCACTGGAACTCTGAAGATTATTTTAATCAGGATCCTAAGGCCGCAGACCGGGTCTACGCTAAAATGGGAGGCTTTTTATCTCCCGTTGAATTTAATCCCATGGATTACGGCATCCTGCCGAACGCCCTTGAGGCTATCGATACTTCACAATTGTTAAGTCTGCTGACTGTTGAGCAGGCGCTGAAAGATTCCGGCTATCTTGCCGAACGTGAATTTGATCGTGACCGTGTCAGTGTTATTCTTGGGGTGACCGGCGCTCTTGAGCTGGTTATTCCTCTTGGCGCCAGACTTGGCCATCCGCGCTGGAAGGAAGCTCTGGCTGATGCTGGCGTTCCTGCCGAAGTTGCCGAGGATGTCCTGCAGCGTATTTCTGATTCATACGTTCCCTGGCAGGAAAATTCTTTTCCCGGTTTGCTTGGTAATGTCGTTGCCGGGCGGATCAGTAAACACTTTAATTTAGGCGGAACTAACTGTGTTGTTGATGCCGCCTGTGGCAGTTCTCTGAGTGCCTTGAACCTCGCAGCTCTCGAACTTGCTGCTGGGCGTACCGATATGGTGATCACCGGAGGTGTCGATACCTTTAACGACATTTTCATGTATACCTGCTTCAGTAAAACCCCGGCCTTGTCACCGTCTGGGCATGCTCGTCCTTATTCCGCGGATTCGGATGGCACGACGCTGGGTGAGGGGCTTGGTGTTGTGGTACTGAAGCGCCTGGCTGATGCTGAACAGGCTGGCGATAAGATTTATGCTGTTATTAAAGGTGTTGGAGCTTCAAGTGACGGTAAAGGTTCTGCGATTTACGAGCCAGATGCCAAAGGGCAGGCCAAGGCGTTACGCCGCGCTTATGAGCAGGCAGGCATTGAACCGCAAACGGTTGGCCTGATCGAAGGGCATGGTACGGGAACCCGGGTTGGTGATGCTATAGAGGTGTCAGCTATTCAAGAGGTGTTCGGACCAGCAGAAAAACCCTGGTGTGCCCTTGGTTCCGTTAAGTCTCAGATCGGCCATACTAAAGCTGCGGCCGGTTCAGCAGGACTAATCAAAGCCGCACTTGCCCTTTATCATAAAATTCTACCTCCTACTATAAAAGTTTCTGAGCCACATGAGAGCCTTTTGGGGGAAACTTCACCTCTTTATGTCAATACTGAATGTCGTCCATGGCCTGCCGCAGACCATCCTCGCCGCGCCGGGATCAGCGCTCTTGGTTTTGGCGGTAGTAACTTTCATTGTCTGCTTGAAGAACATCTTTCTGAAAAACAGGTTATTGACTGGAATGGTGATGTCCAGGTTCTGCCTTTCAGTGGTCCTGATATCGCGAGTCTCAAAGCTGCTGTCCAGGCTTTTCCCGCCTCGTCATCATGGCATGAAGTGCGTATTGCTGCAGACAATTTACGCCAGGGTTTTGACCGTCTTGGCGCCAAACGGTTGGTCGTAATTATTGACAGTTCAATGCCCGATGTCAGTGGCCACCTTCAGAACGTTGTCAAATTACTTGAGCGCAATCAGGATAAAGAGCAATGGGATATGCCTGATGGTACTTGTTTCTCGGGACAACCATTGAATGGTGAAGTTGCCGTTCTGTTCCCTGGTCAGGGCGCTCAATATCCCGGGATGCTGAAAGATCTGGCCCTGACTTTTCCCAAGTTCTTTGCCGTATTGAATGCTGCAGACCGGTGTTTTTCAGGTGCTGGTGAAGAGCATGGTGTATTGGCTCAGATACTGTATCCACGACCCGCATTTTCCGAACAGGCGGCACTAAATGCCAGTGCTGCGTTACAGCAGACAGAAAATGCTCAGCCCGCATTAGGTACGGTCAGTCTTGGGGCTTTAAAGGTTCTTCAGGACATGGGTTTAACTGCCGATGCCTACGCCGGGCACAGCTATGGTGAATTGACAGCTTTATGTGCGGCTGGTGTTATCAGTAATGAAGATTTGTTCAAGTTGTCCAAGCTGCGTGGTCAATTGATGGCTGCCGGTGATGGTGACCGCGGTAGCATGCTGGCTGTTTCTGCGCCTCTGGCGGAAATTGAGGATTTGCTTAAAACCGAAAACCTCAATCTTGTTCTTGCCAATCGCAACACTCCGGGGCAAGGAGTGCTGTCCGGTGCAACAGCTGAGATTAAAAAAGCTGGTGAACTATTAAAGTCTCGCAATATTACCTGTAAGCAGTTGACTGTTTCTGCTGCATTCCATAGTTCGTTAGTTGCTGATGCTGCAAGTCCCTTTGCTGCCGAAATTCAGCAGACGCCATTTGCTGAGCCCCAGGCTAAAGTTTTTTCAAACACCAGCGGTGAAGTTTACCCTGATTCTCCAGAAGCGATGGTTGATCTGCTATCACGCCAGCTCCCCAGTCCTGTTGATTTTGTTAAAGAAATACATAGCATGTATGCTGCAGGTGCCCGTTACTTTGTCGAAATTGGGCCTGGTGCACGCTTGACCGGAATGGTTAAGGCGATTCTGGATGGTGAGACCTTTGATGCGGTCGCTCTTGACTCCTCCAACGGTAAGCGTTCAGCAATTCAGGATCTGGCCCGTTTGTTGGCAAAACTTGCTGCTCTTGGCATCAAGCTTGAGCTTGGCAACTGGGATGCTGGTTACGCGGCACGTTTTGCAACTGAAGGTAAGAAAAAGCCTGGTTTGGTTGTTGAACTGTGCGGGGCTAACTATTTTAAGAAACCAGCTAAACGACCAGCTCGTCCTCAGCAGGCGGTTGTCGCCCCTGCTATGAAGGACGTACCTAAGCCCGTTGCTGCTCAAACTTCACCACCAAAAGCTCCGGTCCCGGTTGCACCGGTAGCCAAGTCGGCCATAAGTAATGCGTCCTTACAGGATGCGTTACGCATGACAACCGAAAGTATGCAGGCATTACAGAGCCTTCAGGATCAGACCGCTAAACTACATCAGCAGTTTCTGGCTGGCCAGCAATCGGCGACCCAGAGTTTTATGCAGCTTATTCAGCAGCAGCAGGCGTTGTTACAAGGTAACGCACCGGTTAATAGCGCCGCGGCCCCTGTGGTTAATGCTGCAGTTCCGGCTACTGCTCCTGCGGTTCCCCAGGGAGCGCCCGCTTCAGTCGTTGCTGCACCCCGGGTTATTGCTGTTGAATCACAGCCGCCGGTCCCCTCAGTAAGCGTAGCTCCTGTATTTCCACCAGCTATCTCGGTTGCGCCACAATTACTGGCAATTATTGCTGAGAAAACCGGTTATCCGGTCGAGATGCTTGAGCTGGATATGGCGCTGGATAGTGATCTGGGGATAGATTCGATCAAGCGGGTCGAAATTCTTTCCGCTTTACAGGAAAATCTCCCTCAGGCACCGGTCATCAAGCCGGAAGATCTTGGCCGCTTGCAAACCCTTGGGCAAATTGTTCAGCATATTGAGCAAGAGATGCCCGCTGAGGGAACAGTAGCTGTTGCCCCCGCCGGGGCAGGCTCAAGCGTCGATCGCGCTGCTATTTCTGCGACGTTACTTGGTGTCATTGCCGACAAGACTGGCTATCCGGTGGATATGCTTGAACTCGGTATGGCGCTGGATAGTGACCTGGGGATCGATTCCATTAAACGTGTCGAGATTCTTTCTGCACTGCAGGAACAGATGCCCGAACTGCCTGCAGTAAAACCTGAAGATCTCGGCGTATTACAGACCCTTGGGCAAATTGTCGATCATCTGTGCGCTAATGCTCCTGTCGCAACAGCAGCTCCTTCAAATAGCAGCGTTGGACCTGACCCTGGTGTTGTTGCCTCAACTCTACTCGGTGTTATTGCTGAAAAAACCGGCTACCCTGCCGAGATGCTAGAGCTTGAAATGGCGCTTGATAGTGACCTTGGCATCGATTCGATTAAGCGGGTTGAGATTCTTTCGGCATTGCAGGAGAAAATGCCTGATCTCCCCGCCGTTAAGCCGGAAGATCTTGGTGTATTACAAACCCTGGGACAGATTGTCGATCATCTGTGCGCTGGTTTAATCGTCACCTCTGCGGGGGCTGCTAGCGCCGTTGCCGTTGTTGATAAAGCGATGGTCACGAACACTCTGCTTAACATTATTGCAGATAAGACCGGTTATCCGGTTGAGATGTTAGAGCTTGGTATGGCCCTGGATACTGATCTTGGCATCGATTCTATCAAGCGTGTTGAGATTCTTTCGGCGTTGCAGGAAAAATTACCTGAGCTTCCGACGGTCAAGCCTGAAGATCTCGCTGTGTTGCAAACCCTTGGGCAAATCGTCGAACACCTGTGCGCCGGTCAAATCACCAATACTCAAACTCAGATGAACGGTGGTTCGAAGCACCTGAGCCGTGAGCAGGTGACCGCAACTTTACTGTCGGTTATTGCCGATAAGACTGGTTACCCGGTTGAGATGCTAGAGCTCGGTATGGCCCTTGATACCGATCTGGGGATCGATTCGATTAAGCGGGTTGAAATTCTCTCTGCCTTGCAGGAACAAATGCCTGAGCTTCCTGCGGTTAAGCCAGAAGATCTTGGTGTGTTGCAGACTCTTGGTCAAATCGTTGATCATTTGTGTGCTGGGAAGCAGGAAACCGTTTCTCCTGAAGCGCCACAGATGGGGATAGTCCCGCGTGATCAGGTCGCCCAGACCCTGCTTTCTGTTATTGCCGACAAGACCGGTTATCCGGTTGAGATGCTTGAGCTTGAAATGGCCCTGGACACGGATCTGGGAATCGACTCCATTAAACGGGTTGAGATTCTTTCGGCCTTGCAAGAGCAACTTCCTGGTGTCCCGGCGATTAAGCCTGAACATCTTGGCACTTTGCAGACCGTTGCTCAGATTGTTGATTTCCTTTCCAGCGTATCAGGTAATGAACAGCCTGCAGAGCAAGTCAGTGAGCACGCGGCAGCAACTGGCAAAGGGATCAAACGGCAATTCCTGACGGCTGTTACTTTGCCTAAAGGGCGTGAGAAGAAGGACTTTCAGTTTGCTCCCGGATCACAAATCTGGATCACTGACGATGGTTCCGCATTGAGTGATGCTATCTGTCAGCAGCTTACTGCTCATCAGCTCATCCCCCGTAAAGTGAATCTTGAACAACTTGAGGAATTGGAAGTTCCGGCCTACTTGTCAGGTCTGGTTTTGCTTGCTCCTCTTAAGGGGACAACAGATGTTTTCTTAAAGAACTCTTTTTGCCTGTTACAAAAATCCTTACCGGCACTGGATGCTGCTGCAGGGCAGGGGGGTGCTGTTTTGACAACTGTTTCCCGAATAAATGGAACTTTCGGTGTGGAAACGGGCCGTCAAATCGGCGATTCACTGTCTGGAGGTCTGGCTGGTCTGTGTAAAACAGCGGCCCTGGAATGGCCTTCTCTACACTGTAAAGCTCTGGATATTGCGGTTGGTATGGAAATTCAATCGACTGCTGAAAGTATCGCCCAGGAGATGTTCTCCAGTGGACCTGTTGAGGTCGGTGTGACGACTCAGGGTTTGAAGACTCTTGAGCTGGTTACAGAAGCTCTTGATAGCGTTGAGTCGAGTGTCCCGGTTAATGAAGATGATCTGGTGGTGATCAGTGGCGGTGCCCGTGGTGTAACTGCCGAGGTTGCTGTCGCCCTGGCCCGTGAGACAAAGGCCACCTTGTTGTTATTGGGACGCAGCCAGCTCCCTGGCGATGAGCCTGCCTGGTTGGCCTCTTTAAGCGATGAGGCTGCCATCAAGAAAGGGATCATTGCCCATGCTGATCACCCCCTTAAGCCCAAGGATATTGCAACTGCTTATCAGCGAATCTGTGCTGAGCGGGAAATTCGTAGCACTCTTGATCGCATTTTGCGCGCTGGGGGAACTCCGGTTTATCGTTCCGTCGATTTGCGCAACAGTACGGCCTGCAAATTAGCGATTGATGAAGTTGTCGGTCAATATGGTCCGGTTCGTGGTCTTGTTCATGGGGCAGGGGTGCTTGCCGATAAATTAATCCTCGAAAAGACCACTGAGCAATTTGATTACGTCTATGACACCAAAATTACCGGTTTGCGCCACCTGTTTGAAAATATTGATCGTCAGCAGCTTAAATTCATGGCTCTGTTCTCCTCGTCAACGGGTCGTTTCGGGCGTATTGGGCAGGTTGATTATGCCGTTGCCAATGAAGTTCTGAATAAATTTGCCGCCAGTGCGGCAGAGGAACTTAAAGATTGTCGCATTGTTTCTCTGAATTGGGGACCCTGGGATGGTGGTATGGTCACTCCAGAACTCAAGAAGGTTTTTGCCCGTGAAGGGATTGATGTTATCGATCTGGAAGCTGGCGCAAATTATCTGGTTCGTGAATTGTCTACAGCCAGTGGTCCGGTAGAGCTTGTTATCAGCGGTTGTGACGAGAATGAGCAGGAAAGTCATGAAAAGAGCGATTCCCAGGCCAATCTTTATGTTTCGAAGGCTTTTGATCTGGATCTGTCGATTGATCAGTTCCCCTTTCTGAAGTCACATGTTATCGATGGTAAAGCAGTGCTGCCGATGGCCGTAATTGTTGAGTGGTTGGCTCATGGCGCTATTCATAATAATCCCGGCCTGCGTTTTCAGGGTTTTAATGACCTGAGGGTTCTGAAGGGGGTTATTCTTGATGCTGAGCGCACCTACACCATTCAGGTCATGACTGGCAAAGCGATCAAAAGTGATGGCGTTCATGTTATCCCGGTTGAGATTTCCGGTGTTCTGGCTGATGGCCGCAGCGTTCCTCATGCTCGTGCCAGAATTCAGCTTGCTCAAGGTCTTCCAGCCCAGCAAACTCCGATGGCACAACCGGATTTAGCCGCTTATCGTCATTCTTCTGAAGATATCTACAATATCAATCAGTTGTTTCATGGGCGTGATTTCCAGGGGATAAAGCAGGTTAATGGTTGTTCTGCGCAGGGAATCAGTATTCTGGCCGCTGCAGCCCCACGTCCTGCCGAATGGATTGAGCAACCATTACGCAGTAGCTGGTTTGCTGATCCGTTGATTCTGGACAGTAGTTTTCAGTCCTTGATTCTCTGGAGTTTCGATCAGTACCAGGCAGGTTCCTTGCCGGTGTTTGCCGCTCGTTATCGGCAATATCGTGAGCAATTTCCAGTCCACGGTGTAGAAATCAGGGTTAAGGTAACAGAGCAAACCAGTCATGGTGCGCATGCCTGTATCGATTTTGTTGACCCCGAAGATGGAACTCTTGTGGCCCGGATGGATAATTATGAATGTGTTATCGATTCGTCCCTTAATAAAACATTTCAGCGCAATAAATTAACTGGAGTTGCCTGATAATGATCCCTGCACAATCTGTAGCAATTGTCGGTATTGGGGGGGAATTCCCCAGCTCTCCGGACCTTAAGACTTATTGGAACAATATTGTTCATAACGTTAATACTTCTCAAGAGCCACCTGATGGCAGGTGGCTTCTTGATGTTGATAATGTTTATGATCCTGAGCCTGGAGCAGCAGATAAAGTTTATTCCCGAAAAGCGTGTTTTCTTTTTCCTGAAAATGATGAAAAACAGATTCCCGGGCTCGACCTTGATCCTGAATTTGTGCAGGGATTGGATCCCATGTTTCGTCTGTTACTGCGGGTTGGTCAGCAGACGCTAGCTAATGCACGCGGTAAGCAGGCTGACGGTAGCCGGTCTGGTATCATCATCGGCAACTTGGCGTTACCGAGCGAAAAATCATCTGCTATGGCACGGCGCTTTCTCGGGCAAACTTTTGCAGAACAGCTCAGTCCCAAAGGGCTC
Organism: Geopsychrobacteraceae bacterium; assembly: GCA_963664385.1. Lineage (GTDB taxonomy): Bacteria > Desulfobacterota > Desulfuromonadia > Desulfuromonadales > Geopsychrobacteraceae > Seleniibacterium. The sequence goes on along the minus strand of OY761157.1, from coordinate 4,423,580 downwards.
AGTATTCCCGAGACGGATGTTGCCCCCATTAATCAGTATGTTGCTGGTTTGCCAGCCGCCGTTCTGGCAAAGGCGCTGGGTTTTGAGCGGACCTGCTTCACCGTTGATGCGGCCTGTGCATCATCCCTATATGCCATTAAGCTTGCCATAGATGAACTGAACAGCGGTCGTGCTGATGCCATGCTTGCTGGTGGTTTGTCCCGCCCCGATTCCCTGTATACCCAGATGGGCTTTTCTCAGCTGCGTGCTGTGTCCCCCAGCGGAACCTGTTCCCCATTTGATCAAAATGCCAATGGCCTGGTTGTTGGTGAGGGGTGTGGCCTGGTTCTGCTGAAACGTACGGAAGATGCGCTTCGTGATGGTGATCATATTTATGGTATCGTTCGTGGTATCGGGCTGTCCAACGATATTGGGGGGAACCTTCTGGCTCCAGCATCAGAAGGGCAGCAGCGCGCCATGCGCAGCGCTTATAAGCAGGCTGGTTGGTCTCCTGAAGATGTTGATCTGATTGAGTGTCATGCCACTGGTACACCGGTCGGTGACAAAGTTGAATTTCAAAGCTTGCAAGAGCTTTGGAAACAACAGGATTGGCGTTACGGGCAATGTGTTATCGGGTCGGTTAAAGCCAATATCGGTCACCTGCTTACGGCTGCCGGATCCGCGGCTTTGTTAAAAACGCTGCTGGCCTTTGAGCATGAGATTTTACCTCCGACGGTTAATCACGCTGAGCCAGGTCCCGGTATCGATCTCGATAGCAGCCCGTTTCGCATTCTCAAGCGGTCAGAACCATGGTCCCGGAGAGACTCTGAAACGCCGAGGAGAGCTGCCGTAAGTGCCTTTGGTTTTGGCGGCATTAATGCTCATCTTTTACTTGAAGAATATATACCTAACAGTAAGAAAAAAAGTCCGGTTCGTATCCATCCCAGTGTTTCGGGAAGGCAGCAGCCGGTTGCTATTGTCGGGATTGCCGGCGCTGCCGGACCGTGGGAGGAGACTGCTGATTTAAAAGAGCGATTGTTTGCCAGTGGTTGTGATTTTTCACCTGCCGAGCTTAAAGATTGGTGGGGCGCTGAAACCAGTAGCTGGTTTCAAACATTAAATTCCAGCGGACATAAACCGGTTGGCTACCAGGTCCCTGAAGTCAAGGTTACGCCCGGAGCTTTCAGGATTCCACCTCTAGAATTAAAAGAAATGCTCCCCCGGCAACTCTTGATGCTTAAGGTTGCTTCCCAGGCGCTGCAAGATGCCCAACTCGATAAAGCTGATCTGTTGTTCTCCGGGGTCTATATCGGTTGTGGTCTTGATTTGAACGCTACTAATTTCAGCTTTCGTTGGGGGCTCGAAAATTATGCCCGGGGGTGGGCTCGCGAACTTGGCCTGGAATTGGACGAGCAACAATTTCAGGCTTGGGTTGCTCAGCTTAAGGAGCATGCGGGTCCGGCGTTAACGGCTAATCGCACCATGGGAGCTCTTGGTAGTACCGTAGCCAGTCGTATCGCTAAGGAGTTTAAAGTCGGTGGCCCCAGTTTTACCCTGTCCTCTGAAGAAACGTCCGGCATTAAAGCCCTTGAAGTCGGGGTTCATGCCCTTCAGGACGGTGCTATCAACCACGCTATCATTGGTGCTGTCGATTTCAGTTGTGATTTGCGTTCAGTGATCTCAAGTCGTTTGCATGAAGGGGGGAAGGATCTCGCGGTGCCAACCGACGGTGCTGTCGCTTTGGTTCTTAAACGTCTGGAAGATGCTGTTCAGGATAAGGATCGCGTTTATGCTGTAATCGGAGGGAGTGAATCTTTTGTTTGTGCTCCTGATACCGACCGTACGGCAGATCTTGTTCGTAATGGGTTTAAGCAGGTTCAGCGGTCTGGAAGCTTCAATAGTAAGCGAATTGCTGGAATATTCAATGCGCGGGGAACCGCGGGTAACGAATTTTTACTCTCTGAATTAAGCCCAGGTAATGGCCATGATGTACTCCCTGTCTGGCATGCCTGTGACCAGTTTGTCGGCGATTCCGGTGGGGTTGCCGGGCTGTTAGCTGTCGTCCAGGGAGCCTTCGCTCTTTATCACAAGCTTGTACCGGGGATTCCATCTTCCGTTAACAGCAATGCTGGGTCGTCACATCCTCAATACTGGTTGAGCAATAAATGTGAGGGGGGACGCAACCTTCTGGTGCAGGATTCTGGTCCTGATGGTAGTGGTGGGCTGGTGCTGTTGCAGGAAGCCAAAAACCAAAAGTCTGCAGAACTTGCTGGGACAATGACAACCGCTATGCAGAGTGAAGGGCTATTTGTCCTTGCTGCATCAAGTCCTGGCGAGTTGCTTGAACAATGTGAAGCATTGGTTCGCTTTTCAGCTGATCAGACTGCTTTGTCGGTCGCCGCAGTTGCTGCTAAATGGTACCAGCGCGGAACACGAGTCAGTCAGGAAAAGCTTCACCTGAGCCTGATTGCGAATTCGGTCAATGATCTTCATGAACTGATAGCCTTCGCTAAGCAGGCCTTGACTGAGCGTCCAGAGGAGCCTCTTGGATCTACCGTTGGTCACCCCTTGCCACCCGGATTGCGGGAGCGTATTTTTTATTCTCCAAATCCTCTGGCCCATAAGGGTAAAATTGCTTTTGTGTTTCCCGGTTCGGGAAATCATTATGCCGGAATGGGGCAGGAACTCTCTGTGCTGTGGCCAGAGGTTTACCAGCGCCAGGAGCAGACCAGCGATTACCTTGCTGATCAATATCAGCCCTGGCATTTCTGGAATAATGGGTTAGATCCTGATATCCAGGAAGATCATAACGCCCTGGTTATTTCTCATGTGGCATTGTGTACAGCTCTCCATGATTTGTTGCGACGCTTTAATATCCATCCTCACATGATCAGTGGCTACAGCCTTGGGGAATCGTCCGGATTGTTTTCGACGGGGGCCTGGGTTGATCGTGACGGGATGCTGAAACGGTTGGAAAAATCCTCCCTGTTTTCTCATGAACTGGGTGGTGAATGCCGTGCCGCACGACGGATCTGGAACCTCCCTCAAGATGAAGATGTTGAATGGTCTCTGGGCATCGTCAATGCATCCGCTGAACAGGTACGTTCGGTTATTGATGAGACGCCGCGTGCTTACCTGTTAATCATTAATACCTATCGTGAATGTGTCATTGGCGGGCAACGACAGGCGGTCGAGCAAGTCGTTTCAGCTTTAGGCTGTCACTTTATTCCTCTTGAAGGGGTGACCACGGTTCATTGTGAGGTGACTAAAGCCGTTGCGGATGCTTATCGGGCGCTGCACCTGTTCCCGGTGACGGCCCCCAAGCAGGTTGATTATTACAGCTGCGCCCTTGGTAAAAGGTATCCTTTAACCCCTGAGAATGCGGCTGATGTTATTTTAGCCCAGGCTCTGGATACCATAGATTATCCACGGGTTGTCGAGCAACTGTATGCTGATGGTGCACGGGTGTTTATTGAAGTTGGCCCCGGGAATTCCTGTAGCCGTATGATTAGCAGTATTCTTGGTGAGCGCAACCATTTAGCGCGTTCCTTCTGTGCCAAAGGGATGGGGCAGTATGGTCAAGTACTGCGTTTGCTTGGACAATGTCTTGCTGAAGGTGTTGATGTTGATCTGGATCCATTGTTTGAGCGTTTCAGGGGGATTGACGCCGGTGTGCCCCAATCCGCTTCATCACTGATCAGTGTCAAGTTGAACCGAGATAAATTTTCGCCGGTTATTCCGGCAGTAAATAAAGTCAAAACGATGCCACAAACATCAGCCAAGCTGGCTGCTCCAATACAGAAGCCTGCCGCGGTAACGCCACCGGTTGAGGAACCCTCTGCAACTGTGAACCCCGAATCCGTTTCCTTGATTAATAATTTTCAGACAGCGCTGACCAGTAGTGCTCAGGCACATGAAGCTTTCCTTGCCTTTAGTAAATCTATGGAGCAAGCGATGGCCATGAATATTCAACACCAGATGCAGTTACTGCAGAATATGGATGCGGCTGGTTTAAGCTTGCCTGTTATTCAGGAGCAGGCTGCCAATGTTTCCGTGGTGCCTCCTGAGACGCCAGTGATCAAGTGTGATGATGTCGCTTTTGATCGTGATATGTGTATGGAGTTCGCAATCGGATCCGTCGGGAAAATGCTCGGCCCCGATTTTGCTCCTGTTGATCAGTTTCCAACCCGGGTCCGGTTGCCAGATGAACCCTTGATGCTGGTCGACCGCATCATGACCCTCGAAGGGGAACCGCGTTCCCTTTCCCATGGTCGGGTGGTTACTGAGCATGATGTCACCAGTGATCGCTGGTATCTTGATGGTAACCGGATTCCGACCTGTGTCGCTGTTGAGGCAGGGCAGGCGGACCTGTTTCTGTCTGGTTACCTGGGGATCGATTTTATTACCAAGGGGAAGGCTGTTTATCGCCTGCTTGACGCTGTCGTGACTTTTCACCGTGGGCTTCCTCAGCCAGGTGACATTATCCGTTACGATATTAAGATTGAGCGCTTTTTCCGTCAGGACCAGACCTATCTGTTCCGTTTCAATTTTGAAGGAACGGTTAACGGGGAGCCCCTTTTGTCCATGGAGAAGGGGTGTGCCGGCTTCTTTACCGCGGAGGAGCTTGCAGCCGGAAAAGGGATTATCCATACCAAGCTGGATCTGTTGCCGAAGCCGGGAGTTTTGCCTGCCGATTGGCGGGAATTAGTGCCGTTGCGGGAAGAGTCTTATAATAAGGCTCAGGTTGATGCTCTCTATGCCGGTGATATCGCGACCTGCTTTGGGCCTGCCTTCGGCAATTTGACCCTTAAACATCCTTATACTTTACCAGGTGGCAAGCTTAAACTGGTCGATCGGGTGACCAAACTTGATCCTCAGGGTGGGCGGTATGGCCTTGGGCAGATCAGCGCTGAAATGGACATCGATCCACAGGACTGGTTTTTGACCTGTCACTTTGTTGATGATCGGGTCATGCCCGGCACCCTGATGTACGAATGCTGTATGCATACTCTGCGTATTTATCTGCTGCGTATGGGGTGGATCGGTGAAGAAGGTGAAACCTGGTGTGAACCGGTGCCCGGGGTCGCCAGCGGTTTGAAATGTCGCGGTCAGGTCATTGAATCTACGAAAAAAGTCACCTACCAGGTCAGTATCAAGGAGCTGGGGTATGGTCCTGAGCCGTTCGCGATTGTCGATGCGCTGATGTTTGCAGATGGTCATCCCATTGTTGAAATTCCCGATATGTCAGTTCGCCTGGCAGGCCTTAATCGTCAAAAAGTCGAGTCCCTGTGGTTGGACGGACAGCAATCACTGAATGCCACGACACCAGAGCGTAAAGTTCTGTACGATACCGACCGGATTACGGCATTTGCCATCGGCAATCCTTCAGATGCCTTTGGTGAGCCTTACCGGGTTTTTGATCATGAGCGTAAGATTGCGCGTTTGCCTGGACCTCCGTTTCAGTTTCTGGATCGGATCGTTGAGCTCTCCGGTGAACCATGGAAATTGGTAGAAGGGGCCTCGGTTGTTGCGGAATACGATGTGCCGGTTGATGCCTGGTATTTTGCTGCTGGTCGGCAACCAGAAATGCCGTTCAGTGTTCTGCTTGAAATTGGCCTGCAACCCTGCGGCTGGCTCGCTGCTTATCTCGGTTCTGCTCTGACCAGTGATGTTGATCTCTGCTTCCGTAACCTTGACGGTAATGCGGTTCAGTTAAGGGCCGTCACTCCTGACAGCGGTACTCTCTCCATTGCAGTGACGATTACCCGGGTCGCCAGCAGCGGTGGCATGATTATTCAGGGGTACGATTTTACGGTGAGTGACAGTCAGGGTCCGGTATATCAAGGCGATACCGTTTTTGGTTTCTTCTCCAAAGAAGCCCTGGCACAGCAGGTTGGCGTTCGTGGGGCCCAGTTGTATCAATTAACTGATGCTGAAAGGGAAAGGGCGAAGGCTTTTGCTTATCCTTTGGAACCACCGTTTCCCGCGTCTGAGCTGCGCATGGTTGACCAGATTGATCTGTTTGTTGCCGATGGTGGCCCTGCCGGGCTTGGCTATATCCGTGGCAGTAAACAGGTCGATCCCGATGAATGGTTTTTTAAAGCCCATTTTTATCAGGATCCGGTCTGCCCTGGTTCCTTGGGACTTGAGTCCTACCTGCAGTTGCTGAAAGTCGTTGCGGCTGAACGCTGGGATGTTCAGCCTGGCAGTTACTTTGAAACCATCGCCAGAGGGCAGAAGCATAGCTGGAATTACCGAGGCCAGGTTATCCCGACTAACAAAGAGGTCGTGATAGAGGCGGTTGTTACGGCGATCGATGACGAGCAGAAACTGATCACAGCTGAAGGTTTCCTGTCAGTTGACGGTAAGGTGATTTATCAGATGAAACACTTTACGTTACGATTACACTGATATTTTTTTTAAAACTGACCAGTTTGGGTTGCCCTTATCGCTAAAAAGTTGAGGGCAGCCTTGCGACAAAATTTCATTTAGTAGGTCATAATCTTGAAAAAAATGTTAGAGTGACTTCACCTCGGGTATTTTTCATGATACAAGAGCGTTCCAAACAGATCCTGATAACCTTTTACGCTGCAAATTGATGGTTTAATGAAATATTCAAAAGTTTACCTCGAATCTGTGGGCTATGAATTAGCTCCCATCGTTATGACCTCAAGTGAGCTTGAGAGTCGCATTGCGCCTGTTTATGAAAAACTCCACATCGCACCGGGGCAATTAGAAGCCTTAACAGGTATTCGTGAACGACGCTGGTGGCGACCAGATACTCCGGTTTCTCATGGAGCCATTGCGGCCGCCAAGAAATGTCTGCAGGAACGCAATATTGCTCCTATAGATATCGGTGCTGTTGTCTATGCTGGCGTATGTCGCGAATATTTTGAACCAGCAACCGCGTGTCATGTGGCTGCTGAGTTGGGTGTCCAGGGGAATGCTGCTGTTTACGATATCTCCAATGCCTGTCTCGGAGTTCTGAATGGGGTGCTGGATATCGCCAATCGCATTGAATTAGGGCAAATTCGCTGTGGCCTGGTTGTTGCCTGTGAAAGCAGTCGCGAGATCAATGAGATTATGATTCAGCAGATGCTTGATAATCCGAGCATGGAGCTCTTTACCCGTTCCTTAGCGACCCTGACCGGTGGCTCAGGTGCTGCTGCTGTCCTATTGACCGACGGCTCATTCTCCCCGGTTCGCAAGCCCCGTCTTCTTGGTGGGGTCAATCTGGCAGAACCTCAACATAATGCTCTCTGCCGTTGGGGAATCCAGAAGGATGCTAATGGCATTCATTCTCCATTCATGAACACCGATGCTGTTTCGGTTATGAAGCATGGTGTTGAATTGGGCAAGAAAACCTGGGAAGCCTTTACTCGTGAACTGGCATTGACCAGCGAGCGTATCGACCGGGTCATTTGTCATCAGGTTGGTGAAGCGCATCAACGTCTGATTTTGCAGTCGATTGGTGTTGATCCGGATAAGGACTTCCCGACCTTCGAGTTCCTTGGCAATATGGGAACCGTGTCATTGCCGATTACTGCTGCCATTGCCAAAGAGCGGGATATGATTCGCCCTGGCAATCTGGTTGGTTTCCTTGGCATTGGTAGTGGCCTTAATTGTCTGATGTTGGCGGTACAATGGTGATGGATAATCAGTTGTTCAGCCAAGAGTATCCTTTTCAGGGCAAATACCTCAACCTTGATGGGCTTAAATATCATTATCTGGATGAAGGTGCAGGGGAACCGGTTATCATGCTGCATGGCAACCCTTCATGGTCCTTCTATTACCGCAATCTGGTCAAAGCTCTGCGCAACGATTACCGGGTAATTGTCCCTGATCATATCGGTTGTGGTTTGTCTGATAAACCCGCCGATTCTCAGTACCGCTATACCTTGTCGCAGCGGGTTGCTGATCTTGGCCGGTTAATCGACTCCTTGCATTTACCAGAGAAAGTCACCCTGGTGGTTCATGACTGGGGTGGTATGATCGGTATGGCGTGGGCGGCGCTCAATCCCGGACGCCTGGCACGTCTGGTTGTTTTAAATACGGCTGCTTTCCCTTTGCCGGAAGACAAACCGCTACCCTTGGGTTTGAAAATTTGTCGCAATACCCAATTCGGAGCTTTCCTGATTCAAGGGTTTAATGCTTTTGCGCGTGGTGCTGCGTGGGTTGGGTGTAAACGCAAGAGAATGGCCGCTGAACTGCGGGAACTCTATTGCAGTCCATATGATAACTGGCAGCATCGAGTCGCTACCTTACGTTTTGTTCAGGATATTCCCCTGGCCGAGGGTGATCCGGGTTATGACCTGGTGAAGAAGACCGAAGCCTCTTTAGCAGGCTATGCAAATCTGCCGACCAGCATCTTCTGGGGTGAAAAAGATTTTGTTTTTGATCTTCACTTCCTGAAAAAGTGGCAAGTCCATATGCCTCATGCTGATATCCATTCTTATGCTGATTGTGGTCACTACATTCTGGAAGATGCCCGGGCTGAAATTATCCCGCTGATTGAACAATTCCTTAAAGATAATCCTGTGCCAGAAAAGGCGGCCTGAGGCCATGTCTGCCCGGCAGAATTTCAATATTGCAGCTTATTTGCCACAAATGGCTGCTCGGCAGCCTGAGACTCCTGCGGTTCACTTCCCGTTGCCGGGTAAAGGTTCAGGTAAAGCTTATCTGACTCTTACCTATAAGCAGTTGAACCAGCGCAGTGATCAGATTGCTCACGGCCTTGAGTCGCTAGGTATCGGAAACGGCGTCAGAACTGCGCTGATGGTTAAACCGTGTCCCGATTTCTTCGCTTTAACCTTTGCTTTGTTTAAAGTTGGTGCGGTACCTGTTCTTATCGATCCCGGAATGGGCGTAAAAAATTTAAAAACCTGCCTGGGAGAAGCTCAACCCAAGGCGTTTATTGGTATTCCTCAGGCTCACATCGCCCGGCTTCTTCTCGGTTGGGGTAAAGAGAGTATTACCACTTTACTGACGGTTGGTTCCCGCTGGTTCTGGGGCGGCACAACCCTTTCCCGATTGCTTTTAGAGCAGACCCATCAAACTGACTATTCCATGGTTAACAGTGGGGAACACGACCTCGCTGCAATTTTGTTTACCAGTGGTAGTACTGGGGTTCCTAAGGGCGCTGTTTACAGTCATGGTAACTTTCTCGCCCAGGTTGAAGCCTTGAAACAGGTTTATGATATTCAGCCCGGTGAAATTGATTTACCGACTTTCCCGCTATTCGCTCTGTTTGCTCCGGCTCTCGGCATGACATCAGTCATTCCTGAAATGGATTTCACCCGTCCGGGAAGTGTTGACCCTGAAAAAATTATTAAGGCGGTCCAGCGTTTTAAAGCGACGACCATGTTTGGTTCACCTGCACTGATCAGAAGGGTTGGTGAATTTGGGCAAGCCCAAGGAGTTCGCTTGCCTAGCCTTAAACGGGTGATTTCTGCCGGGGCACCTGTGCCTGCCAATGTCCTCGAAAGCTTTTCAAGTATACTGAATGACGGGGTTCAGATTTTTACTCCCTATGGGGCGACCGAGTCATTACCGGTCTGCTCTGTTGGTAGTAAGACCATTCTGGAAGAAACCCGTCATCTGACCGATCAAGGGCAGGGGGTGTGTATTGGTTCGCCTGTATCGGGAATAGAGCTTAAAATCATCAGGATTGATGATGAGCCAATTGAACACTGGACTGCAGATCTGGAATTGCCTGAGGGTGAAATTGGTGAAATTATCGTTCGAGGTCCGCAGGTAACGCGCAGCTACTTTAACCGTGATACTTCAACCCGGTTGGCAAAGATTAACGATGCCAATGGTGGCTTTTATCATCGTATGGGTGATCTCGGCTATCGTGACAAGCAGGGTCGAATCTGGTTTTGTGGCCGTAAGGCTCATCGGGTTGACAGCCATGGCCAGCGTTTGTTTACCATTCCCTGTGAAGCTTTGTTCAATACTCACCCTGATGTCTTCAGGACTGCATTGGTCGGTGTTAAGGCGTCTGAGTATATGCTCCCGGTGGTTTGTGTAGAACTTAAGGCAGGCCGGCAAAATATTGATAAACAGAAGCTTGTAGATGAGTTGAAACAGTTGGCCTCATCACACTCAATCACAAGTTCTATCAATACCTTCTTGATTCATAAAAGTTTTCCCGTTGATATCCGACACAATGCCAAGATCTTCAGAGAAAAGCTGGCTGTCTGGGCCGCGGAGCAATTATCATGAAAGCTCTTGTGACCGGTGGTGGCGGATTTCTTGGTGGGGCTATTGTCAAACTGCTAGTGGCCGAAGGCTATATGGTGCGGTCCTTTGCCCGTAATGTGTATCCTGGACTTCAGCAGTTGGGGGTTGAACAGGTGGCAGGTAGCCTGGATGACTTTGCTGCTGTGTGTCGTGCGGTTGATGGTTGTGACCTGGTGTTTCATGTTGCGGCCAAAGCAGGGGTGTGGGGAAGCCTGGACGACTATTTTCGCCCTAATGTTATCGGCACCAGAAATATTATTGAGGCTTGCCGTAAATTTTCTGTAAAGCGGTTGGTGTATACCAGTTCGCCCAGCGTTGTTTTTAACGGTACTGATATGGAAGGGGTTGATGAGTCTGTTCCATATCCCGATCATTATCTTTCCTATTATCCACAGACCAAGGCTGAAGCTGAACGTCTTGTTATTGCTGCTAACGATGCGCAATTGGCTACCGTCGCGCTCCGACCTCACCTGATCTGGGGGCCTGAAGACAATCACCTGGTTCCCAGGATACTTGCCCGAGGGCGATCTGGAGCTTTGCGGCGTATTGGCCGGCGCAATGCTCTGGTCGATACCGTGTATATCGATAATGCTGCACAAGCCCATATGGATGCTGCCAGGCACCTTGATATCGGTTCCGTTGTCGCCGGAAAAGTATATTTTATTTCCAATGATGAACCGCAGCCGCTGTGGGATATTGTCAACGCAATACTGGCCGCTGGGCAGGTGCCGCCGGTGACGAAGATTATTCCGGCTAAATTGGCGTATGTTTTAGGGGCAGGTTTTGAGGTTGTCTACCGTTTGCTCCGCTTAAAAGGAGAACCTCGCTTAACCAGGTTTGTTGCTGAGGAACTGTCTACGGCTCATTGGTTCGATCTCTCAGCAGCTAAAAACGATTTTGGTTATCACCCCCAGGTCTCTATGGCAGAGGGCATGGGCCGGCTTGCGAAGTGGCTAGATAAGAGGGCGTGATCGTGCCTTTGTGGATACCTTTTGATGCTCTTCCGGGGCAGGCTAATTCTTTTTTACATCTCTATAAAATTTCATTGTCCGAAGCTGAGCGAGACCAGCAATATGCAGAATTATTGGCTCCGGACGAAACTCTGCGCTTTGAAAAACTGATTATCCCCAATAAAAAATATCAATTTTTACGCAGTCGTGGTGCATTACGCAGCATCCTTAGTATCTACCTTAAATGTGATCCTGCAAATATTTGTATTTCAGTCAATAGTTCGGGGAAGCCATATCTTTCCAGTAATCCGCATGGCTTGTTTTTTAATGTCAGCCACTCAGATCACCTGGCTTTGATTGCGGTTGCAAGTTCTACTGTCGGCGTAGATATAGAACGGATCAGGGAGCGCGTGAATTTTCTCAGCATCGGGCAGCAATTTTTCACTCTTTGCGAGCAGCAGCAATTGAATAGCTATCCGGCGTCACAGAGGATGCGGGGATTTTATCGCCTCTGGACCAGGAAGGAAGCTCTATTAAAAATGCACGGTTGTGGTTTTATGCAACCCGATACTGCTTTTGCTGTTCCTGAGTGTTGCCAGCATGTCTTTTTTGCTCCTGGTTTTGTCGCCAGTGTCGCTATGAACTCTTCCCCTGAACAAGTTATGCGTTTTACCTTATAGCTTTATGATTTGGTAACAAATATCGGTAGAGATTCCCTGTGTGTTGTTGATAGACCCTGCTATTATTTAATTAGTTTTCATCCGGAAACGGCCCTTTTCCGCTGTGGCAGCGTCAACCTGCGGACTTGTTTGTGCGGCGTAAAGTACTACGCCTCCGCTCAAGTCCTTGATTTCCTTGCCACAACGAAAAAATTTCTCGTTTCCAATCTGAAAACCTGGAAATTACGATTTAGAGTTTTCGGATGGTCACTAAATATATCGAACGCCTGTTAATGACGATTGCATAAAGGGAATTGATGAAACAGCGAATTCAGATTGGTATTGGTTGCGCCTGCTTGTTTATCGGTTGGCTGGGATCTTTTATTTTAAATAGCCTCGCCAGCGGTTATGAAGTCTATGTGCTGGCGCCAACCTTAATGATCGCTTTCGGTTTAGGGCTTATCTGGAGAAGCCGTGGCGGTAAAATAGCCGCACTGTCATTAGCTTTTACCGCACTTCTCGCGGTATTGACAATGAATCAGTTGTATCCAGAGCGCGCCTTGAGCATTCCAGCCATAAAAAAACGCTTTCAAACGACTGCCGAGGAAGGGCGTCGTATTCCTGTTTTAGTGCCTGAGTCTTTACGTACCCTAGTCATCGAACAGGATCGCCACTTGTCTGTATACGCTGATATTGAGGTCTCCCTGTATGCGCAACTGCCAGGGACTCCTGCTGATATGGTGTTTACTGACTCTGGGCAATTGTTTGTCAGTATCCCAAATCTTGGCGCTATTTATCTTTTAACACCTGCTGGAACAACGGCCCCGGCGCCAGGTGCTTCCTTGTATTTCGTCGGTCTTGATCGTCCTTCCGGTGTCTTATATCGTGATCATACCCTGTATGTCGCCGAACCGGGAGGCATTGTCGGCTTGCGTGATTTAAATAATGACCAGGTGGCTGATCATGTGCTGGAAATTCTGGATAACCTGCCTGATGATGGTGGCCACTGGCGACGTTACCTTGCTGCCACTTCAGATGATACTGCGCTCTATGTCAGCATAGGATCACGCTGTGATGCCTGTGAGGAGCCTGATCCCAGGCGTGGATCCATATTGAAAGTGTTCCCTGTAACCGGTAAAGCCGATATCTTTGCGTCAGGTCTCCGTAATGTTGGTGGCTTCTATTTTCAGGACCATCGGCAACAATTATGGGTAACGGAAAATGGTCGTGTCGGTAATGGCTCCGCTCCAGCTGCCGATGAAATCAATATCGTCAAGGCTGGAGGGGATTATGGCTGGCCATATTGTGGCGGTGCCAATAAGGTCGAACGTGGACTTGGCACTGCCGAGCGCTGCTCTCAGGCGTTACCGAGTGTTGTCGATCTCCCCCCCGGGTCGCAGCCTGCTGGACTGATTTCTGGTGTGGGGCTGTCGGCGCCGGATAGTTATAGAGATAGTTTGTATGTTGTATTAACAGAAGGTAATAATGGCGGGCATGGTCGGATTATCCGTATTCCGTTTAACGGGGATTCTTTGGAAAAGGAAGCTTTGGAATTTGTGAAAGCTGATGGACAGGGGAGTTTTTCCTGGAAGCCTGGGCAGATTCGAACCGGCCCTGATGGTGATCTTTACGTCAGTGATGAAGCGGCTAATGCCATTTATCGGATTCACTGGAGGCAGTAGAAAATCATAAAATTGATAAAATAAAAAATAATCTGTTTTTTTCTCCTTGACACTAAGGTGTCGATTTGGTACTTCATTGCGCACGCCAAAACGGCGCAGATATGGCCCCGTCGCCAAGTGGTAAGGCAGAGGTCTGCAACACCTTTATCCCCAGTTCGAATCTGGGCGGGGCCTCCACAAAAAAGCATAATGCCAGCCGTAAGGGCTGGCATTTTTTTTTGGACAATTCTATGGATCTGCTATCCCCATATCTTCTCATCTTGACATTATCATTAGGCGCCTGTGCAGGATTTGCCGCAGGGCTGTTAGGTATCGGTGGTGGTGTTATTCTGGTTCCCCTGTTTCTGTGGTTGTTTCCCAAGGCGGGTTTTCCTGCCGAGCTTGTTGTTCACACTGCTTTTGGCACCAGCCTGGCAATTGTTTTGCCAACAGCTATCAGCAGTGTCCTGGGGCATCGTAAGCGCGGCAATATTATCTGGGGGATGGTTTTGTACCTGGCTGCCGGAGGGGTTGTTGGTTCGTTTGTCGGATCGTCCTTAGCCGCTGTGTTACCTGGAGATAAATTAAAAATTGCTTTCGGGGTAATGCAGATCGCCGTCAGCCTGAAATTGTTCTTTAATCGTCAGAATAAACAAATTACCACATCCGTTCCCGACTGTAGCAATACCTCGCTTCTGGTGATCGGTGCTATCGGCGGCTTTTTCTCAGCCTTTTTCGGCATTGGTGGTGGTGTGGTTGCGGTACCTCTGATGTACGTTATATTAAAAATTCCGATTCGCTCCGCGGTAGGCAATTCCAGTGCGTTGATCGTTATGTCGTCTCTTGCTGCTGTATGTCTTTATATCTGGTACGGGCAAGGGCATACTCAGGACCTGCCATACTCTTTTGGATATGTGAACGGACTTGTTGCTCTTATTGTCGCCCCGATGACGATGATCTTTGCTCGCGTGGGGGTGGTTTTTGCCAACAAGATCAGTCAGGAAAAACTGGTTAAAATATTCTCTCTACTATTGATGATTATTGGTCTTAAAATTGTTTTTCAGCTGTAGTGAACCAGGATAGTCGTTTTCATTACCCCGATTTTGTTCATCCGGATCCTTTACGTCACAACTGCCAGGGAGGTAGATCATGCTGCGAAAAGCTGCTGTCGCAGGAAGCTTTTACCCGTCTGATCGTCACAATCTGATGAGGGTTGTTGATGAGTGTCTAGGCGGATTTGATCATAAAAAATCGGTATTCGGAGTTATCGTCCCTCATGCAGGATACGTCTATTCCGGAACTATTGCAGGAGAGGTCCTGGGGCAGATTGAAGTGCCTCGCCAGGTCATTCTTCTTGGTCCCAATCATCATGGACATGGTCCGGATGTATCTGTTAGTGCTGCTGAGTTCTGGACCACGCCTCTTGGTGAAGTCCCGATTAATCCCTCTCTTGCTGCGCAGTTTACACAGCGGTTACCTTTGGCGTTATGTGAGGATCGGGCTCATGAGTATGAACATAGCCTGGAAGTTATGCTGCCTTTTCTGCAAAGATTGCAGCCAGAGCTTCAGGTTCTGCCGGTTTCTTTGCGCTCTTTACGGTTGACGCAATGCCTGGAGGTTGCTAGAGCATTGGTCGACATTGTAAATGCATCCGCTGAAGAGATCCTTCTGCTGGCAAGTTCGGATATGAACCATTTTCTGCCTGCTGATGAGAATGAAAAGCTTGATCGTCTTGCCATCGAGGCTATGACCGCTTATGATCCTCAGGCTCTGTACCAGGTTGTCGTAGAGCGTGGGATCAGTATGTGCGGATTTCACGCTGCTGTTATTGTTATGGAAGCGGCCCGCCTGCTTGGTGCTGATTCCTGTAAATTAGTAAATTATGCTCACTCTGGATTGGTCAATGGCGATAATAGCCGCGTTGTTGGCTACGCCGGATTGATCCTCGAGTGATTCTTTCGTATTACATTAGGAGATTGTATGTCTGATTTGCGTGTTCGTTTTGCCCCTAGTCCAACCGGGTATCTTCATATTGGCGGAGCCAGAACTGCTCTGTTTAATTACCTGCTGGCCAAACAGCAGCAAGGCACCTTTGTGCTTCGTATTGAGGATACTGATGTCGAGCGCTCAACCCAGGAATCTGTAGACGCCATCCTGGATGCTATGGATTGGCTCGGTCTGGCCTGTGATGAAGGTCCTATTTATCAATCTGATCGTTTCGATCTGTATCGCCAGAAGGTTCAGCAGTTAATCGATGAAGGGAAGGCCTATCGTTGTTACTGTACTTCTGAAGAGCTTGATGCCAAGCGAGAAGCGGCCATGAAGGAAGGGCGTAAGCCAAAGTATGACGGCACTTGCCGGGACCGCAGTGATCAGCCTGATGCCCCCTATGTTGTACGTTTCAAATTGCCGACGGATCGTGATGAGACAACTTTCGATGATCGCATCAAAGGTCCTATCACGTTTAAGCATGATGAGCTCGATGATCTCATTATCCAGCGTACTGATGGCACTCCGACCTATAACCTGGTCGTTGTTATAGATGATGCTGAAATGGGTATCAATCTGGTCATTCGTGGTGACGACCACGTCAACAACACTCCTCGTCAGGTTCTTCTGTACGAGGCTCTTGGATATGCTGTCCCTGAGTTTGCCCACGTGCCGATGATTCTTGGTGCAGATAAAAAACGCCTGTCCAAACGTCACGGCGCAACTTCGGTCATGGCTTATCAGGAAATGGGTTTCTTGCCCGAGGCGATGGTGAATTATCTGGTACGCCTGGGATGGTCTTTTGGGGATGAAGAAATTTTCAGTATGGCTGATCTGATTGAGAAGTTCAGCCTTGAAAACGTGGGTCGCGCTGCCGGTGTGTTCAATCCGGAAAAACTGCTGTGGCTAAACAGTCATTATGTTAAAACCGGTGACGCGGAACGTCTCGCTAAACTTCTGGTACCTTTCCTGGAAGCTAAAGGCCTTAATGTCAATGATGGGCCGGATATGGTTGCCGTCGTAAAAACCCTGCAGGAACGTGCCGGAACTATGGTTGAGATGGCCGACGGGGCTGCTTTTTACTTCACTGATGTGATTGAGTATGAAGAGAAAGCCAAGGCAAAATTCCTGACCGCAGATAAAAAGGACCTGTTTGCGACTCTCGTTGCCGAACTGGAGAAGTGTGAAGTCTTTAATGAAGCTGCGCTGGAAGCTGCTTTCGCGGTTATTATGGAAAAAACAGAATTGAAATTCGGTAAAATTGCTCAGCCACTGCGTGTTGCCCTTACCGGTGGTACAGCAAGTCCAAGTATTTATCATGTGCTGGAGGTTCTGGGCAAAGATGTTGCTTTGCAGCGCATCAAAGCCGCTGTTACTGCGCTTGCCTGATAGTCATCACCCGTCTGACACCTCTGTGGCAGACGGGTTTTTCATTCCTCAATAATCTGTTCTTTTATCCATTCATCTATCTCGAAAGAAATCTCTTCGTCCAGATCAATAAATTTCAGACCAATCCCTGGTTCAAAGGGCAAATGAGATCCCATAGGGCGTTTCCAGACCACTTCGCAACAACATTGAACCGTCCCTTGCAGGGGAGCCGGTAGGGAAAATTCAAGATCGATGCGGTCCCCAGGGTTTACCGGGTGAGTTGTAGCGATGAACATGCCGCTTTTACTGATATTCTTTGTATATCCGAAAAAGGCCTTGCGATCGTCATCAATATGTACCTTTTGAATAATTAAGGGTGATCTTAGATTTTTTCTGAGATCTGCTTTGGGACGTTCTGTTTCTTTTGTCATACAGCCTCCTCGTAAATTAGTTTTATTCTAACCTATTTCAAATTCATTATGAGGTTAAAATAATATAAATCTCAAAATTTATTAATTCAAAAGTGATGAAAAACTCGAACTCATTCGATTATCTTGACAATATTAATATTATCGATAAACTCGAACGCATTCGACTATGTGGAGTTGTTATGGCTGGAATCCGAGAACAGAAAAAAAACGAGACACGTCAGGCTATTTATAATGCTGCTGTTAATTTATTCTCAGACAAAGGTTTTGAGGCCACGAGTATTGAGGATATTGCGCAGGAGGCTGGGATCGGTAAAACGACCATCTATGGCTATTTTTCTAATAAAGATGAAATATTTCTTTATTATTGTGATAACCAGCTGGATCTGGCTTTCTCCCAATTTGAAAAGGATAGTTTTGAAGGGCGACCTGTGTTGGAAAAACTGGTTCGTTTTTTTATGTTTAAGTTCTGCTTTGTGACTGAGAATCCTGAGTTTGGTAGGCAGATGATGCGCGAAATGTTTTTTCCGCGTCATAGCAGTGAGCAGGTTAAGCAACATGACCAGCGTTATTTTGAGATTCTCGACGCAATTTTCAAAAATGCCCAGGAACAGGGAAATATATCAAAAGAGCATGATCGTTTCATGCTTACGGTCCACTTCTTTTCCCTCTATCTGGGTGTCGTAACAGGTTGGTTTAAAGGGTATGTCAAGACATCTGATGATGCTGAGAACGCTATGAGATCATTGTTTAGACAAGCTCTTGAGGGGGTGCAGATATGAAAAGATTTTTACTGGCCTGGATGATCATTTACGCGTGTGCATTTGCTGGATATGCGAGTGATATTCCTGAAGGGATGAAACTTCTAGCGGAACTTGGGCTAAAGAACAATCTAGGGCTCAAAATAGAAAAAACACAGGTTTTGGTGCAAAGGGAACAAAGCACTATAGAAGACGCACAATTTGACAGCACGTTGTTCGCATCGACCGGGTTTACTAAAAATGCCAGCCCTTATGAGTCGGTCAGCGGTTTTAGTGATGCCTTAACAAGTGATGAACTCGCAGGGCAGGTGGGGCTTAAAAAAAGGTTGCTGACGGGTGCCGAATTGAGTGCTGTGATTTCTTCCCAATGGATTAGCGATAACGATTTAAGCAATGATCTCGACAATCGTTACCGTACCGCTCTGGTCGTTGAGCTTACCCAACCATTATTAAAAGGGCGGGGCAGTGAGGTTAACTCCAGCCCATTACTGCAAAGTAACAATGCTGCGCGCCAGCGCGCTCTTGCTTATCTGGTACAGGTTCAGGCTTATCTGCTTAACCTTGAAAATAGTTATTGGAGTTGTCTGTTCAGCAAACAGCTGGTTTCCTTGCGTAATGAAGCTCTTGACCTGGCTCAGAGTTTGGTGGAAGCAAATCAGAAAAAATTTGACGCCGGTCAGGTTGCCATTACCGAGGTACAAGAAGCTCAGACCGCTGCCGTCGACCGGGAGCTTAGTTTGTCTCAGGCTTGGCAACAATTTGAGTTGCAGAAACAGGGAGTGCAACGTTTGGTTGGCACCAATCTTCCTGAACGTCTTTTTAATCCCCCTCTTGATTATATCGATGCAGATATTGATGTGACTGATTCCGACCTATTGGAGCATTTGGCCGAAACAGCCAGGTCCCGCCGACTGGAATACCAGATTGCTGAACTTGATATTGAAAATAGTCGTATTCTGTTGGCCACGCGGCAAAATTCCTTGAAACCTCAACTCGACCTGAATCTCAAGGCCGGTCTTAACGGTTTGGCCGGAGATGATCGTGGTTACGTCAGTGGCAGTCAGTATCAGGGCGATTTTTTTGATTCAGTGGGTAGTTTAAGCCAAGGGGATGGTTACCAGTGGCAGATCGGTCTGAATTTTTCTATGCCTCTGGAACGCCGGGAAGCTAAGGCACGCGCTAACCAGGTCCGCTATCAATTACGCAACTATCAATATGCTATGGATGATCTTGACCAGCAGATCCGGGATGAAGTCAGCAGGCAGGCTATTCTGGTTGCAAGGGCAAAGGAACAGCTCGATATCTCGAGACATTTTTCCGATTTAGCCAAGACGTCCCTCAGTCAGGAAGAACGCCGCCTTCATGAAGGACTTTCGAATACGTTCAGGATGATTACTTTTCAGGAGCGTATGGTCAACGCCAAAATTGGCCATATTCAGGCTGTGACCGCTTATCATCAGGCTTTAGCGGGGCTGAGTCGAACCCTGGGTAATACTTTTTCACGCTATGAATTGATTATGATTGCTGATCCAGAGGAGTTTTCTCTTGAAAAATAATTTTATGAAAGGTCTGTCCCTAGTTGTTGCTCTGTTATGTTTTGGGCTTCTCGGTGGTTGCAAAGATGATGTCGCAGAAACAGCTGTATCCGAGCCACCTGCGATTAAGCGTGTTCCTGTTGAGGTCGAAGTCGTCCATAAGCGTAACCTTCAGGAAACTTTTACTCTCCCGGTCGGTTTGGAGGCCTGGGAAGATCTGACTATAGCCGCTGAAATATCAGGGGTTGTTGAGAAGATTCATTATCAGGAAGGTGATTCGGTGGCCGCAGGAGATCTTTTAATTGATATTGATTCTAAGACGATTAGAAGTCTGCTAAGTCGAGATCAGAGTACCGTAGAGGTCCTGAATAGCAAGCGTGAGCGTTATAAGTCTTTGCTTGATGATGGACTCGTCAGTCAGCAGGAATATGACGATCTTGAAAATAATCTTACCGCTGCCAAAGCTGCGTTGCAGGCCACCAGTATCCAGATGGCTGACAGTAAGCCTGTGGCACCGGTACGAGGGATAGTTGATCGTCTTTATGTTGATCGTGGTGAGTTTATCGAGCGGGGAAAGCCGCTGTTACGATTGGTTCAGGTTGATCGCTTAAAGGCTCTGGCCAATGTGCCGGAAAAAGATGTCCCGTTTTTGCGTAAAGGGCAAAAGGTTGATCTTATCCCTGCCGAGATTCTTCGTGATACAGCTCAGACCATTCAGGGTACCATTGAATATATCGCCTATGCTGCAGATGAGGCGACCCGTACCTATCGAACCCGCATTATTCTTGATAACAAAGACCTCAGCCTGAGACCCGGAATGATAGTGCGCGCGGGGTTTGTGCGCCGGCAATTGCAGGATGTTTATTCAGCGCCATTATTCTCGGTCATTGATAGAGATGGGGATAAATTCCTGTTTGTTCAGGATGGGGATATAGCCAAAGAAGTAGATGTAAGGGTTGGTGCCTCAATAGGTGACAGGGTGGTTATTGAAGAGGGGCTTGATGCTGGCCAGAATATTATTATCAAGGGGCAACAGTTGCTGGTTGATGGTGCTGCTATCGTGGTAAGGGGGCAATAGCCATGCTGATTGCCAACGCTGCCGTCGATCGGCGCAGCACGGTCTTTGCCTTGATGCTGATTATTGTCATTGTCGGTATCTATAGCTATATCGTGCTGCCTCGTGAATCAACACCTGATATCACGATCCCCTACGTTCTGGTCGTAACCCCTTACGAAGGCGTATCGCCAGGTGATATTGAGAGCCTGATTACGCATCCTATTGAAAGAAAGCTCAAAGGGCTTAAAGACGTCGAGGAAATTCGGTCTGTGAGTGCCGAAGGGTCGTCGATGATTACCATCGAATTCGTTCCAGATATCGATATCGATAATGCATTGCAGCGCGTTCGGGACAAGGTCGATCAGGCCAAAGGTGATCTGCCGACCGATCTTGAAAATGATCCATCCATATTGGAAATCAATCTCTCGGAATTCCCGATCTTGATGGTGTCCGTATCTGGTCCTGTCTCCGAGACAATTTTAAAGGCTGTCGGTGAGGAGCTTGAAGACCGGATTGAGGAAATATCTGGAGTCCTCGATGTGGTTGTCAGTGGTGGGCGAGAGCGGGAAGTCCGCGTTGAATTCGACCCTGATCGCTTGTATGCCTATCACATTCCTTTAAGTGAAGTGATACGCTCTATCCGGGCTGAAAATGTGAATATTCCGGGTGGTAGTATTGATATCGGTGCCGGTAAGTATCTGTTGCGGGTCCCCGGAGAATTTACTGACCCTGCAGAAATTGACAACCTGGTGCTGACCCAGCGTGACGGGAAAGCGATCTACTTTAAGGACGTGGCCAAGATCGTTGATACCTTTGAAGACCGACAGAGTCTTTCACGCCTAAATGGTGAACGCAGTATTACGCTGGCCATAAAAAAACGCACCGGTGCCAATATTATCTCGGTTGCTGACCAGGTATTTGGTCTGCTGGCCGTTGCGCAGGATCAATTGCCCCCTGGTGTCGAGCTGGCGGTGACCCTGAATCAATCAAAAGATATCCGGCGCATGGTTTCAGAGCTTGAGAATAATATCATCAGTGGACTTATCCTCGTCGTTCTGGTGTTGTTTTTGTTTCTTGGTTTCAGAAACTCCTTTTTCGTCGCGCTTGCGATTCCCTTCTCCATGTTGATTTCATTCGCAGTATTACACCTGCTTGGAATGACCCTTAATATGGTGGTTCTGTTCAGCCTGATTCTGGCCTTGGGAATGTTGGTCGATAATGCCATCGTTATCGTTGAAAACACTTTTCGCCATATGCAGGAAGGGAATAGTGGCATAGTCGCAGCTAAGATTGCTGCCGGGGAGGTTGGCTGGCCGATTATCAGCTCTACAGTAACGACCTTGTGTGCCTTTTTCCCGATGATTTTCTGGCCTGGCATTATGGGGGAATTCATGAAATTCCTGCCCCAGACTTTAATCATCACCCTCACGGCTTCGTTGTTTGTGGCGCTGGTCATCAATCCGACCATGTGTGGCCATTTTATGTCGTTGAGTAAAAAGGATTTAAATGAACACCGTGCAGACAGCCGGTTTATCAAGTTTTATGGACGCTCTCTGGAATTTGCCCTGAATCATCGGTTCTTTGTCGTGTTTCTCTCTATTCTGTTGCTTATCGGGATCTCTGCTTTTTATTTTGTCCTTGGCCATGGCATTGAATTATTTCCAGATATCGAGCCAAACCGGGCTTATGTTGAAATCAAGGCCCCGGAAGGGACTAATCTTGAGAGTAGTAATGAGCTTGCAGAAGTGGTTGAGCGGTTTGCTCTACAGGAAAAAGATATTCGCTTTGTTATTTCCGAGGTCGGGACATCAAGCAGTGATCGCGGTGGCAATGCCCTGCAATCCAATCTAAGTAAAGTCACTCTCGACTTCCATGAACGTGAAGACCGTAGCGATGATTCACGAACTGTTCTTGACCGTTTACGTAAGGCAGTTGCGCCATTGGCGGGTGCAGAGTTTAAAGTTGAAAAGCAGGAAGAGGGACCTCCGACTGGTCCTCCTGTCAGTGTTGAAATAAGTGGTGATGATATAGATGTTTTAGCCGATCTGGTTGCCGATGCCCGCAGCAGGATTAAGGATGTGAATGGACTCGTCGATCTTAAAGATGATTTGGCCAAGGCTAAGCCGGAAATCAGAATTGATGTCGATCGGGAAAAAGCCAGTCTCCTCGCATTGTCCACCGCTGAAATTTCGGAAATGTTGAAAGCGGCCATCGGCGGAACCAAGCTTGGTGTCTACCGTGAAGGGGAGGATGAATATGATATTATTGCTCGTTTGCCTGAGTCACGACGGCAATCGGTGGCAGATATTCAGAACCTGTTGATTCCAGCAGGCGACGGTTCCCCGGTTCCTCTGTCGACCGTAGCCAGTATTCGAATTGCCGCGGGTTTCGGTGCGATCCGGCATATTGATCAGAAGCGTGTTGTTACCATCAGCGCTGATACCTATGGACGGAACAGTAATGAGGTTTTAAGTGAAGTGCAACAACGTCTTACCGTTTTACACCTGCCCCCTGGTTACCAAGTCAACTATTCAGGAGAGCAGGAAGAACAGCAGAAAGCTTCTGCGTTTCTCGGTAAGGCATTTGTCGCTGCAGTTCTGCTGATCATGCTGGTTTTGATTACCCAGTTTAATTCCTTTCTGCAAACCCTGATTGTTATGAGTTCGGTTATTTTATCTTTAACCGGAGTTTTTCTGGGGTTGATGATTACCGCTACCCCTTTCGGGATTATCATGACCGGGATCGGGATTATTTCCCTTGCCGGGGTCGTGGTGAATAACGCTATCGTGCTGATCGACTATATCAATCAGTTAATTAAAGAAGGATTAGAGGTTAAGGCGGCTTTGATCAAGGCCGGAACTGTTCGCTTTCGTCCGGTTATGCTGACTGCCGCAACCACTATCCTGGGCCTTTTGCCCATGGCATTAGGGGTGAGCTTCAATTTTAAAACCTTTGTCTGGGAGATTGGCGGGGAGTCGGCTGACTGGTGGGGGCCGATGGCCGTAGCGGTTATTTATGGACTCGCTTTTGCGACCTTGCTGACCTTGATAGTTGTGCCGGTCTTGTATTCCCTGGCTCATTCGGCCAAGACCCGACTGCGTGGTGCTTAAATGATTTTTCTGGTATAGTGGCTCCTGCATAAAAAAGTAATAAATCGGCAGGTTAGGGTGCCTTTTGAATTTGACAAGCAGAAAGCCATAGGGTAGAAGATTTCTCGTATGGCTGCTTTCTCCTGGCCCTGAATAGGCAAAGCCGATTTATTGTAACGACGAAATTATCAGGGTCTAGATACTCCTATTTCAATGAAAGGTTTTTTTGTTATGTTTGAGAAGGTCGAACTTGCTCCATCCGATCCAATTCTTGGCTTGACTGAATTATTTAAAGCAGATAGTAATCCTGAAAAAATCAATCTTTCGGTTGGTGTTTATCAGGATAACACTGGAAAAACTCCGGTTCTTGATACCGTTAAAGAAGCTGAAAAACGGATCCTCTCTAAAGAAGATTCCAAAGGCTATCTGCCAATGACCGGTGACCCTCTTTATTGCGCAACAACCCAGGAACTTGTCTTTGGTGAAGGTCATGAAATTATTACCAGCAAGCGCGCAGCAACTGCCCAGTGCCCAGGTGGTACCGGTGCTCTGCGTGTCGCTGGTGATTATCTCAGTGTCCTGCATCCAGGTGCAAAAGTATGGGTGAGCGATCCTACCTGGGCTAATCACAATACTATTTTTAAAGCTGCTGGTGTTGCTACCGAGAAATATGCGTATCGTGACCCTAAAACCAACGGCCTTGATTTTGATGCCATGATGGCTTCGATTCAAACTATTCCGGCTGGTGATGTTATCCTGCTTCACGGTTGCTGTCATAATCCTACCGGTATCGACCCGACACCTGAGCAGTGGGCTAAAATTGGTGAGCTGCTTGCCGAGCGCGGCATCATGCCATTGGTCGACTTTGCTTATCACGGTCTTGCCGATGGGATTGAAGAAGATCGTCAGGGGCTTCTTGAGCTGACCAAAAAAGTAAAGCAAATGCTCATCTGCTCAAGCTATTCAAAGAACTTCGGTCTTTACCGTGAGCGCACCGGTGCGCTTACTTTGGTTGCTGATTCTCCTGAGCAAGCAGCAGTCGTCATGAGCCAGGTTAAACTGAGAATCCGTTACATTTATTCAAATCCACCATCTCATGGTGGTCAGATTGTAGCGACTATCCTCAGTGATAAAGAGCTTAAAGCCCAGTGGATCGAAGAAGTTGCCGCTATCCGTAACCGGATCAATGAAATGCGTCACCTGTTCGTTAAGACTTTGAAAGATAAAGGGGTAGATCAGGACTTTAGCTCTATCATTGAACAGCGTGGTATGTTCAGCTTCTCAGGGCTGACAAAAGAGCAGGTTCTCAGGCTGCGCGACGAATTCTCTATTTACATTGTTGATTCCGGCCGTATTAACGTTGCTGGTATCACCACTGCGAATATTGATCGCTTGTGTGAATCTATCAAAGCTGTTTTGTAGTATTGCTCGTTTCCATTCTGAGGACTAATTGTTGGTATTTTTAGTTTTCAGGTTGAAGTACGTATAGCGCTATTTTGTAATATGCGGCCGGTTAAAACTTTATTTTTTGACCGGCCGTCGCTATTTATTTAAGTTTTCGTCCCTTTTATTTTTTTCGAAAAAAAGTTCATATTTTTTCTTGACGGGGTCACTTATCTTTGTTAGAAAGTGCATCTCTTTGATGGGGCGTCGCCAAGCGGTAAGGCACCGGATTTTGATTCCGGCATTCCCAGGTTCGAATCCTGGCGCCCCAGCCATCTTTTAAAATACGAAATTTACATAGAGTTTGACGTCGCCCCGAGGGGTGTCGACGAAAAGGATGAAGTTACTAACTTCATCCTTTTTACGTTTTGGCTGCTGGCTTTGCAGAATATTGATAGCCAGGGGACACTTGAACGTCTGCACTATTTTCTGGATAAAATTGACATCGATAACCTCCCGGCCAAGTCTCCTGCCGCAAGTCTGAGTAGTGTGGCATCTGCTCTTGATCTCTATGAAAGTTGTGATTATGCCCAAGCGTTAGCCATTATGGAGGCGCTGGAACGGGAAGGCTCTCTGGTTAAGGAATTGCCTGATCCGGAATTTTATTATTTTCTCGGCATCTGTCACGAAAAATGCCACAATATAACGGTGGCAAGGCAAGCTTTTGAACAGGCTTTACAGTTAATCCTGCACACCAGTTAGCTACGGCTGGTGTTTCTCGTATTGATAGAAATTAAAGGGTAATCTTATGGAATCAATAACATTTGCCGATGTTCTGTTTACTGTCATCGTACTGGTTATTACCTTTGGCATCCTGTATTTTGTCAATAAAGCTAAAAATAACAAAACGCCCAGTGCTGATCAAAGTGCTGAAGCTTCTGCGCAAAGCAGTGAAAAGGCTTCATCGTAATACGACCGTTGCAGTCATTTTAACTTGCAAAAACGCTTTTGACAGGTTTGCTTCGGCAAGCCTGTTTTATTATGGCCGCCATGCTGAATGCTGATAAAATTTTAGATTTCGTGATGGGGAATGCTCTGCTGCAAAGTTTAATTCCCTTCTTGGACTCAGGTCATTATTGGTTGGTCGGAGGCTGCCTGCGCGATATTCTGTCTGGACGCATGCCTGATGATATCGATATTGCCTCAGATCAAGACCCCACCAGGGCGGCCAAACGCTGGGCAAGACAGATTTCTGGTCGCTGGTTCTGGCTCGACAGGGAACGCTATCAGAGCCGGGTATTAACTCCTCAAGGGGAAACCTACGACTTCGCTCCATTAAGAGCCGATTCTATTGACGCCGATCTCAAACTCCGTGATTTCACCATTAATGCCTTTGGCTATCTTTTGCAGCTGCCAGGAAAACAATCAGCTTCGGAATTGCTTGACCCCGCAAATGGCTTGGCTGATCTGAATGCAGGCATTCTACGCCAGTGTCATGAGGAATCGTTCATCCAGGATCCTTTGCGCATGCTCAAGGGGGTGCGGCATGCCGTCAGTCTTGATTTTCAAATTGAGGCTTATTCCTTGGCCACCATAAAGGATAGGCATGCACTTATTGCCAACGTCGCAGGAGAAAGGGTCCAGGCTGAACTGGAGGCTATTCTGCTGTCGGGTAAGGTTGGAGATGGTGTTCGCTTGTTAGCGCAAAGTCTCCTGCTTGAGCCGCTCTTTTCGATGAGTATGGATAATGTTGATATCGAGAGCCTGGCAGTCTCTGTTGATGCATTTGCCGATTATATTAGGCAATATCAAGACATTGATCATTTTGGATTGCTTCTTGCGTTTCTTCTTGAGTGCGTCAAAGTTGTCGAGGTGCAGGCAGTAGCAGGAAAGCGACTAAAACTGAGTAAAAAGCGGCAACAATTAGTTGCCCAGTTGCTATGTGGGGAAGGGGACGTGGCTACTTTGCCGCAAAATCCAGGAATAGAGGGATTAAGCTTGCGACAAAGAGGGCTACTTTTTGAGAGGTTGCAGCCGTTTGCTTTTGAAAAGCTGGTTCGTTCCAATTTTACGAAGGGTCATTTTTCAATACCTGATACTTGCGATCTGGTAACGGCTTTTTCTTCACAACAGAGCTTTAATAAACTTCCCCATCTATTGTCTGGAGATGAAATATCCGGTCTGTTAAACACCAAATCAGGGAAAACTATCGGTGTACTGCAGGGCGGTATCAAAGCAGCCGAAATGACCGGAGAAATCCAGAATAAAGAAGATGCCATAGAATGGCTTAAACAGCAAAATATAGATTGACAATCTCGAAGCGAGGTTACTATACTGCGCCCACAAATGCGGGAATAACTCAGTTGGTAGAGTGTCAGCTTCCCAAGCTGAAAGTCGCGGGTTCGAATCCCGTTTCCCGCTCCATTAATAATAACAGGCACTTAGATTCAATTCTAGTGCCTGTTTTTGTTGGTGTCATTTCTATTTAAGGTAGCTCCTAAGGTAGCTATTGTCTTTTTTAGGAGGGGACATGGAAAAACCACAGTCTGTTTTTTATGCTGAAATCGCGATCTGGTGTTCTCTTGCCATTGAAGCACTTTGTTCACTCGTTAGTAAGTTACTTGGAGATATAGGCTTCGATACTTTTTTATTTTCTATTTTTATATGCATGATTTTATGCATTATCCCATATAAAATCGGTTGTGGAAGCAATGCCATGCGCTACTTTTTTCTTATTTTATTTGTAGCGTCCATTCTTTTAACTCTTGGATCAGTCGGTGGCGGGCTAGAATTCACCAAGGCGGATATTGTTTCAAGTGTTGTTTCGCTTCCATTTGAGGTTATTGCCCTAATTATGCTTTTCAAAAAAGAATCCTCTGAGTGGTTTAAGGCTTCATAGCTTATATAAGGATGTAACCATCCCTTAAAATAGGACCAGAAACTTTTGGGTCTACGTCAAACAAAGGGGCAAGTCAAAATATCCCGCCATAAAATCTGATCAAAATTTTGGTCCATTCTTTTCCGAGAGTAACTTTTCAGAATTAAGCTGCACGTTTTTGCCATCCAATAATATTTAGTCTGTACTTTTGCTATAATGAAAAATCGACCTAGCCACGAACAGATAAAGGAAAAACTATGGATCTTCGTAATACGCGTACCATTATTCTTAATGACGGAACCGTGGAAGAAAAGCGGGAGCAAATTCGCGATTATTTCCATAAATCCTTCTCAATTGATGAGCAGCTTTACGAGACTTTAGCCAGTGATGCCGCCTTTTATTTGCGTGCCGAACCGTTGCGCCACCCGTTGATTTTTTATTTGGGTCACACGGCTTCTTTTTATGTGAACAAATTGATCGTTGCTAAAATCATTGAAGAGCGCATCAATCCACGTTTTGAGGCCATGTTTGCCATTGGTGTTGACGAAATGTCGTGGGATGACCTGAACGAAGAAAACTATGATTGGCCAAGTGTCGCAGAAGTTAAAGCCTATCGTAACCAGGTGCGAGACCTTGTTGATCAGGTAATCGCTACGCTTCCTCTGTTCTTGCCCATCGATTGGGAAAGCCCCTTTTGGGCAATTATGATGGGGATTGAGCATTCGCGTATTCATCTGGAAACCTCATCCGTAATCATCCGGCGCTTACCCCTCGATCACGTCCGCCAGTTACCCCTCTGGGATATTTGTACAGAAACGGGTCCCGCACCCGATAATCAGCTTCTGGATGTTCCTGGCGGAAAGGTTATCCTTGGCAAGCAGAAAGATCATCCGTTGTATGGTTGGGATAATGAGTATGGCCGTCACCAGTTTCAGGTGGCTGATTTTCAGGCGAGTAAATACCTGGTTTCGAATCAGGAATTTATGCAGTTTGTTGAGGCTGGTGGTTATCAACAGCCATGCTGGTGGACCGTTGAGGGGCAGCGCTGGCTGGCGTTTACCAAGGCCGAACAACCTCTTTTCTGGATTAAGGATGGTAGCCGTTATCGTTTGCGGACCATGGCCCAGGAGATCTCAATGCCGTGGGACTGGCCTGTTGAGGTGAATTACCTCGAAGCGAAAGCATTCTGTAACTGGAAGGCAGCCGAGTGTGGCCTGCCGATCCGCTTGCCAAGCGAGGATGAATGGTACCGGTTGCACGATTTACATAAGATTCCTGATCAACCCTACTGGGAATCTGCTCCAGGAAATATCAACCTTGAATACTGGGCCTCTTCCTGTCCGGTGAATAAGTTTCCTTTTGGTGATTTTTTTGATCTGGTTGGCAACGTCTGGCAGTGGTCTGAAACCCCGATCAGTGGTTTTACGGGGTTTGAAGTGCACCCTTGGTACGATGATTTCTCTACCCCGACCTTTGATACTCAGCACAATCTGATCAAGGGCGGTGCGTGGATTTCCACTGGTAATGAGGCGACCCGAGATTCACGCTACGCGTTTCGCAGGCACTTTTTCCAGCATGCTGGCTTTCGTTATGTAGCCGCAGAGCAAGAGCTGGAAACCATAGAAGCCATGTACGAAACTGATGAGTCTGTGGCTCAGTACTGTGATGCTCATTTTGGCCCGGAAAAGTTCTCTGTGCCAAACTTTCCGTCCCAGTTGGTGCGGATCAGTCTGCAAGCTATGGCGGGGCGGGGTAAAGAGCGGGTGCTCGATCTTGGCTGTGCAGTGGGACGTGCCAGTTTTGAGTTGGCCAGGCATTTTGACTCGGTCACCGGAATAGATTTCTCCGCACGTTTTATCCGTATTGCCCATCAGTTACAGGAAAAGGGCGTTACCCATTATCAGCTGCCGGAAGAGGGGGAAATCGTCTCTTTCCATGAAGTACGTTTGAGTGATCTGGGGCTTGCTGATCCTGCTGGCAATATCGAATTTTTGCAAGGGGATGCGCACAATCTTAAACCCCAGTTTACCGATTACGACCTGATTCTGGCCGCTAATCTGCTTGATCGTCTCTATGATCCAGCACAGTTTTTGTCCAACATACATTTCCGGGTCCGTCCTGGGGGCTTATTGGTTATCGCTTCTCCTTATACGTGGCTGGAAGAGTTTACCAAAAAAGAAAATTGGATCGGCGGAATCCGTATTGCTGGTGAGCCGTTTACGACCCTTGATGGGCTTAAAGAAAAACTGAGCAATCATTTCCGGCTGTTTGAAGAACCTCGAGATGTCGAGTTTATGATCCGCGAAACGGCACGTAAATTTCAACATACCGTATCTCAGGTATCTATTTGGGAGAGACTGTCCTGATGGGAAATTTTGATGTTGCTCGTGCTCGTCGTGAAACCCGTGGTTGTGAAGAGCGAATCCATTTTAATAATGCTGGCGCGTCCCTGATACCGGTTCCCGTGGCTGATTCCTTTTATAAATATTTACGCGAGGAAGAAGAGCAGGGCGGTTACGAAGTTATGGAGCGGCGTGCTGCTGATTTGGAGCATTTTTATACAGCTGCGGCAACACTGCTAAACTGCTCTGAACATGAAATTGCCTTTGCAGATAGTGCCACGCGTGCCTGGAACGCCGCTTTCTATGCTTTTGATTTTCGCCCTGGCGATCGGATACTTGCCGGGAGCGCTGAATATGGAAGCAGCCTGGTCGCTATGTTGCAGCAAGCCCAGCGTTGTGGAGTCGACATCGTCTTTGTTCCAGATGATGAATTTGGTCAAATCGATGTCAATAAACTCAAAGAACTTATCGATAAGCGCGTCAAGTTGATCTGCCTGACCCAGGTACCTTCCGGCGGAGGCCTGGTTAACCTAGCTGCAGAGGTAGGGCAGGCTGCAAAAGAGGCAGGCATACCTTACTTGCTTGATGCGTGTCAGGCCCTTGGCCAGATGCCCGTCGACGTCGAAGCGCTCGGGTGTGATCTTCTGTGTGCCACCGGCCGTAAGTTCTTGCGTGGTCCACGTGGAACAGGCTTTCTCTATGTCCGTAATCAGCTGCTGGAACAACTCGAACCAAGCCAGCTGAACCATCATGCTGCCCAACTACTTTCAACCCACAACTATCAGCTCAGAAGCGACGCTAAACGTTTTGAGTGCTGGGAGCGTAGCTATGCTGCGCAGCTGGCGTTCGGGGTTGCTATTGATTATGCCCTTTCTTGGGGGCTGGAGGCGATTAGTGAACGGGTTGGTAGATTGGCTATGGTGTTGCGGGAGGAATTAGCCAAAGTCGAGGGGGTTACGGTTACCGACCTTGGGCGTGAAAAGTGTGCGATTGTTACCTTTTTTTGTGCCCGGATAACGGCAGAAAAGCTGCAGCAGCAGTTTGCCCAGCGTCAAATTAATACCTCGACCGTCGGTTTTTCTGCAAACCCTGTCAGTTCAAAGACAGTAAGCTCTCCGCCCTTGTTGCGGGCTTCACTACATTACTACAATACTCTCGAAGAAATTGAGCAATTTGTAGCTGTCTTGAGGGAACTTTTATGAAACCGGCGGGGGGGGGGGTATCTTGATAATGCTTCCACCTCTGTTGGTATGCTAACCTTTTTTTGGGGGGGCTTTTTAGGAAGGCGGATTCAACTTGTAAGTGCAACGGGTGACTTACTGAAGAATACCTCGTTAGGTGTTCGATAACCAAGACACTTTCTTGGCCTGTTATTTAAACGATCCATAGCCTTTTGAATTTCATCGTCCGTGACAGTACTCAAGTCACAGCTTTTGGGAAAATACTGACGGATCAAACCGTTCATGTTTTCGTTTGTACCGCGTTCCCATGAAGCATAAGGGTGCGCGAAGTAGAAATTGGCCTTCAGGCTCTCAGCAATATTTTTATGATCAGCAAACTCTTTACCATTGTCCGAGGTCAAGGTATGGACCTTTTGAGTATGTGGCTGCAACAGCCGAATAATTGAGGCGCTAACCTGAGCCGCCGTTTTTCGCTCTACTTTGGCGATCAAGATCAAACGGGCCTTACGCTCTGTCAGTGAGACAATCGCCTGTTTGTGTCCTTTGCCAATGATCGTATCGAGTTCCCAGTCGCCAAGCCGGGAGCGAGACTCAACAATGGCTGGCTTGGCCTCAATGCTGATACGATCCGGCAGTTGCCCACGTCGCTCTCGGCTTCCATAGCGTTTCTTACGCTGCTTCTGGCAGCGTAGATATTTGTAGAGATCGCCGCCAGCTTTTTTGTCAGACAGAATGAACTGGTAGATTCGTTCATGACTAACCGACGGGCGGCCAGTTAAGCGTAACCAGCCAGTAATCTGCTCCGGGCTCCATTCGAGTCGTAACTTCGTTTCGATAAGTTGCCAGGTTTCAAGCGTGATCCGGCTGCGGCTTTTTCTCAGGCGTCTTTGTTCTGCCAATAAATGCGCCTGTTTGGGCCGGTATCCTCGCTGTCCGCTGTTGCGTTTGGTCTCTCGGCTAATCGTGGATTTATGAACTCCAAGCAAGCTGGCGATGCGACTGAGCGAATGGCCTGCTTTCTTCAGAGCATAAATCTGGTATCTTTGCTCTTGAGTAAGCTGTGTGTAGTTTTTCATCTGTGCTCCTTTGACCGGGAAGTCTAGGTGCATAGATGCTACCGCAGCTTGCTCACTTAAACTACCCGTACAAAGTTGCACTTACAGCTTGAACTCGGGGAATTAAAAGAAAGCAAAGGCTTAACTGAAGGGTTAAGCCTTTGCTGTCTGTTGATAATATTATTTGTGTCAATAAGAGTTAGTGTCTGGTGTGGCAGCGGTCGCATGGGTAGCAGTCAACATCCTGATCGCAGAAGCGGCAGTGATGGCAATCAACAGATTTGCGATCGCCATCTGTGGTAAGTTTTCTTTGAAAATAAATGGGAAGGTTTTGTAACGTTTCGTTTTGAAATTGATATTTCTCTTCCATGTCTACTCTCCTCTGTTAAATTCAAAAAAACATACATATATCTATCATTCTATCGCAAAGAACAGGCTAGCCAATGCCAGTGC
The DNA here is from genome assembly GCA_963664385.1 of Geopsychrobacteraceae bacterium. Taxonomy (GTDB): domain Bacteria; phylum Desulfobacterota; class Desulfuromonadia; order Desulfuromonadales; family Geopsychrobacteraceae; genus Seleniibacterium. The sequence goes on along the minus strand of OY761157.1, from coordinate 4,390,570 downwards.
CGAGTTAAGCTACTGATAAATAATTATTTTTCTTTCATTTGTGAGTAATGATAAAATTTACCGCTCAATATTTAATTTAAATAAAGTTTATATTTTTCCTCCATATCCTGATAAAAGATTTTTTCTTTGAGCTATTGAGATAATCAGGGTAGTATCGCTGCCCGATAAATAGGTGATAAATAAAATTTATTTGATCGGTTTATTTCTTAGTTGAGAACATTTATAGTAGCGCGATGAATAAATTAGAGATTAAATGTCCACGCTGTGGCCAGAAAAGCTATTGGCAAGATAACGAATCCAGACCTTTTTGCAGTGAAAAGTGTCGCCTTATTGATCTGGCGGCCTGGTCTGATGAGGACTATACCATTGATGGGGGACGTGCTCCCCAGAACGAAGAAGATTCTTTGTTTTAGATAGAATTGAGGTTCCAATGTATCATTTGACAATTCAAACGCATTTTGCAGCAGCACATAACCTTCTTAATTATCAGGGGGATTGTGAAAACCTGCACGGCCACAACTGGAAGGTTGAGGTGACTGTTAACGCCACAGAGCTCGATAAGGCTGGCCTGGGTATCGATTTTAAAATATTAAAACGTGAAACCAAGGAAATCATGAATTACCTTGATCACAAGTATCTTAATGAGCTTGACGCTTTTAAGGGACTGAGCCCGTCATCGGAGCATATTTCACGCTTTATATTCGACAGCCTTGCAGAACGTTTGAAGGCATATCCGGTTAATGTTGAAAAAGTCACTGTTTGGGAATCTGACAATGCCTATGCAACCTACACCCGCGACTGATCTGGTTGAAATTTTTTCTTCTATTCAAGGAGAGGGTATCCTCCTCGGTTATCGGCAGATTTTTATCCGTTTTCCTGATTGTAACCTTAATTGCGATTACTGTGACACGGAATTTACCCGGAAGCCACATTGTCTGGTTGAGTCTGCCCCTGGCTCCGGAAGCCTGGGTGAAATAGCCAACCCAATCAGTTTTAGCCTGGTACGTGATCTTATTGCCAAATGGTATCAGGCTCTGCCCGGGGCTCACCATTCCATCAGTATTACAGGTGGGGAGCCATTGCTTCACGTGCAGTGTCTTGAAAAGTGGTTACCTGGGTTGCGGTGCTTTTTACCGATATATCTTGAAACAAACGGTACTCTTGTTCATGAATTAGAGGCTGTCATTGAGCATGTTGATTGGGTATCCATGGATATCAAGTTGCACTCTCAAACCGGTGAACGTACAGATTGGCAGGTTCATCGTGATTTTCTGAAAGTGGCGAGTCATCGCAAGTGTTATGTCAAGGTTGTTGTCGGTGAAGACACCTCCGATCTTGAATTACAGCTTACGGCGGATGTCGTTGCCGGGCAGGATCGTTCCATTCCGGTGGTGCTTCAGCCGGTAACCCGCGATGGGAAAGTCGGTGTCTCTGTTCCGCGTTTGCTTGAAATGCAAGCGATAATGACTGACATCTACTCAGATGTCCGTATCATTCCACAAACCCACAGATTCCTTGGCGCGCTTTAGTCTCATTTTTAAGAAGGGTTCCTTGTGATTATCCAGAACCTTACCATGCCCGAATTCAGTGCGGGTTTGAAGAAAACCCGCACGGTCATTATCCCTTTCGGTTCCACCGAAGAACATGGTCAGCATCTACCCCTTGATACCGATACCATGCAAGCTATTCGCGTCTGTCAGCGCTTGGCTGAGCAGCGCGCGATTTTTGTTGCGCCACCGATTCATTATGGCGTTTGTCGTTCAACTTTTGAACATCCCGGGACCTTAAGTATTTCAACGGCTACTCTCAAAGCCTTGACTATGGATGTGGTCACGGCTCTTTATCGCCAGGGTTTACGTAATTTTATTTTGATCAGTGGTCATGCCGGAGGAACCCATATGGCGGCGTTGACCGATGCTGGTGAAGATATTCTTAACCGGTTCGCTGATACCAAGGTTGCGGTTGTTACTGAGTACATGCTGGCCGCTGAAGGGGGGCGTCATTTAATTGAGACAGCTGGCGACGCCCACGCCGGAGAAATTGAAACCTCGCGGATACTCCATTCTCATCCCGAGTTGGTCAAGGGCACTTCGGCTGCGGAAATGCCAACCTTTCCTAGAGGATTGCTGGTCAGAGATAAGGTTAAGTACTGGCCTGGTGGCGTGTGGGGTGACCCGGGAAAGGCGACGGTTGAGAAAGGGCGCCTTATCGAAGAATTGGTTGTCGGCAAGCTCGGTGAACTTGCCGATCTCATTGAAAGCTGGCAAGAGTAGGGGTTACAGGAATCCAAATTTTTCCAGTAACTTTACCCTGACTAACGGTGGCACAAACTTACTGATATCACCATTGAGGCGACCGACCTCTTTTACTATCGAAGAGCTGAGATACGCGCACTCGGGTGAGGTCATCATAAACAGGGTTTCAACTTTTTCACAGACGTTGTGGTTCATCTGTGCCATCTGGAATTCAAATTCGAAGTCACTGACCGCGCGCAGCCCTCTTAATAAGACTCTCGCTCCTTTTGACATGGCGTAGTCAACTAAAAGCCCTTCAAACGTCTCGACCTTCAGGCGTGGATCATCTTTTATCAGTTCATTAATCATATCTATACGTTCAGCGATACTGAACAGACTGTTCTTTTCAGAATTGCGGGCCACTGCAATGATCACTTTGTCAAAGATCTCAAGTCCGCGATTGACAATATCCAGATGCCCATTGGTGAATGGGTCAAAGGACCCGGCGTAAATGGCAATATGCTGGTTCATAGTTTAAGCTCCGGCTGGTTGGTACAGGCGAACACGTGTGGTGCCGTAATTTCTGTCATCAATTAGTTCAAGGGTATCATCGATGCCTTCGAGTGTTTCGCTTTTCTCTGTTTCGGCACAAATCAGTCCATCCTCAGCTAATAGATTATGCTTCATAATAAGCTCTATGGCTTCTGGGATGAGATTTTTCTTGTAGGGAGGATCGAGAAAAATTAAATCAAAAGGTGCTTTGGTGGTAAGCGTTGGGAGGGCTTTGAAGACATCCTGCTGAATAAAGCTGACCTGGCCTTCAAAACGGCAGCGTTGTAGATTGTCTAAAATCAATTTTGCGGCACTGGTGCCGGAGTCGACTAAGGTTGCCTGGCTTGCGCCGCGGCTGATGGCTTCCAGTGACTGCGCGCCACTTCCGGCAAATAGCTCAAGTATTTTGAGGTCTGTAAATCCATTTAACCTGCTGGTTAAAATACTGAACAGCGCCTCACGGACACGGTCTGGAGTCGGACGGATATCGCGTCCGGAAAATTCTGCCAACCGGCGTCCTCTTGCTTTTCCGCTAATAATTCTCATGGTGCAATCTCAATGCTTTAAGTCTAAAGGACAAAAGATTTAGCAGGTGTCTTTAAGCGGGGCAAGTTTTTTTTGGTAATATTCAAACTTTTAGATAGTTCATCAATTTCTTTTGTCTTGTGACATTTAATGACGCGCACATGGTTTAGCTTTATATTGTATCAATATTTGATAAGGAGGAGTCAGATGTACGAGCAAAATCTAGCGAGCTATGCGGCACAAAGTCATGAGAGCAGGGGGCGTGAACATTGTGAACCCTATAAAGATGATCGTCTTGCCTTCGAACGTGACCGTGATCGGATAATTCATTGCGCGGCATTTCGCAGACTCGAGTATAAAACCCAGGTGTTTGTTAACCATGAAGGTGATTATTATCGCACCCGGCTGACTCATTCTCTGGAAGTCGCCCAAATTTCACGTAGTATTGCCAGAAAGATGCGGCTCAACGAAGATTTGGTTGAGACGCTGGCCTTGGCCCATGACCTCGGGCATACCCCTTTTGGGCATACCGGGGAAGAGGTCTTGAACCGTTTGATGAAAGATTATGGTGGCTTTGAGCACAATCTGCAATCTTTGCGGATTGTTGAATTCCTGGAAACACGCTATCCCGGCTTTGATGGTCTGAATCTCACCTGGGAAACCAGGGAAGGAATCATCAAGCATTCTTCCGACTACGATAAAGCGCCAGGAAATGCCATAAAGGTATATGCCTCCGAGCTAAGACCAACCCTGGAGGCTCAGTTGATCGATCTGACCGATGAGATTGCCTACAACAACCATGATATCGATGATGGTTTAGAGGCCGGGTATATAAATCTGGATGAATTGGCTGAAGTAGAATTGTGGCAGCGGACCTTTGAGCGGGTCGGGAAGCGTTTTCCTGGCCTTGATGAAAAGCGTCATGTATTGCAAACCGTAAGTTATCTGATTGGTGACTTGATTCAGGATCTTATCGCCACAACCTCGGCAAATATACAGACCAATCAAATTACGTCCCTTGACCAGGTCCGTAAGCAGACTGCAAACCTGGTCAGTTTCAGCAGTGAAATGAAGCTTTTGAACAGGGATCTTAAAAAATTTCTCTACCAGCGTCTTTACCGGCATCCCAAAGTGGAGCGGATGCGGGTTAAGGCAGAGCGGTTTTTAACCCTTCTGTTTGAAAGTTACATGGTGCATCCCACCTTGTTACCGCGAAAGTATCAAGAACGCTTTGCGCAGTGCGGAACGGAACGGGTCATTTGTGATTATATTGCCAGTATGACCGACCGTTATGCTCAAGATGAATACAAACGTCTGTATGAACCATTTGAGCGTGCCTGAGGACAGCAGCTATTATGTAAGCTTCATGAGGGCAGGTAGCTGGTTCATGTGCTTAAAGCGTATGACGCGGCTATCGCTACTGCTCTGGGCCGGATTGGCCGGTTGGTAATGAAAAACTTGCATCCCTGCCGCCAATCCGGCTTGAACACCGGCAAGACTGTCTTCCACGACAGCGCAATGCTCGGGTGGGGTGTTAAATGCTTTGGCGGCATGTAAGAACAGGCCCGGGTCTGGTTTCCAGCATTCTAATTCATAGCCACTGAAGATCTTCCCGGAGAAGTAGGGCATCATCCGGGTTGTTGTCAGTGTAACGTTGATCTTTTCCATTGGTCCGCTTGACCCCATGCAAAAGGGGACCGGAAGCTGGTCTAAAACTTCCTTGATCCCAGCTACTGGTGTCAGATCCTGCTTGAATCTTATTTCGCAACGTTTTCTGAAGTCGGGGATGAAGGTTTCGGCCAGGGGTGTGTTGACCACGGCTTCAAGTTCTTTAATCCATTCGGCTATTTTACGGCCATTAAAACGTTCCTCGGCTTCGCGTGAAGAAATGTCCAGGCCAAGTTCTGTTGCCATTTCACTGATGACTGCTGCAGCCAGGGGCTCGCTGTCAACAATGACACCGTCACAATCAAAAATCACAAGCTTGATAGGTTTCATACTGATTCCGTTACGTCAAAATTGATTTAAAATTAAGGAAGAAATATGATTAAAGGTCTTAGGTTTCTGAAAATTTAGGGGAATAATTCTTTGTACTGCTTTGTGCCGTATTAATAGATCGTAGTTTGGCAACAACCTGATTAATCCCTTGAGAGTTCATCTCGCAGTCGTTATATTGACACTTTTCTTCACAAACAGCAAATATCCAAAGAGAACTAATGCAGAGAAAACTATGAGTGACCAGAAAATTTATATGACACCCTCATGCGCTGAGCGGTTCCGGCAGGAATTAAAAGATCTGCTTTATAAGGAACGACCGCACATGGTCGAGACCGTAGCCTGGGCAGCATCCAATGGCGACCGGTCTGAAAATGCTGATTATCATTATGGCAAGAAGCGCTTAAGGCAGATTGATGGCCGTATTCGTTTTATTCAAAAGCGGCTTGAAACCGCAGATATCATTGATCCGGTAGAGCAGGGGGGGCGGGCAGGAGATCGCGTGCTTTTTGGTTGTACGGTTACCGTAGAGAATGAAGATGGTGAAGAGCGTGTGTATTCCATTGTCGGGGTTGACGAGATCAACACTGAAAAAGGTCTTATCAGCTGGGTCTCTCCCGTTGGCAGGGCATTACTCGGACATCGCCTTGGGGATGTGGTCAATATCAAGGTGCCGCAGGGAGATATGGAACTTGAAATTGTTAATGTGGAATATGCTGAAATTGGTTAATTCTCTTTTAATAGAGTCAACAAAAAGAACAATATTTAATAAAAGTTGAGGATTGTTGTTGCATTTGTAAAATAATTATGGTTTAAAAAACAATAAGTTTCAATTTTTCGTGTTAAGCCTTGAATAGTTCAAAATTATTTATTTAACTTTATAAAAATTGCAACGTCAATCCTCGGGGGGAGGACTAAATGAAAAGACTATCACTTCTTCTGCTTGTTATTGTGTTTTTCGCTATGACTCTAACAGGCTGTCAACAGTATGATACCTCCAGTTCATCGAGTTCAGGTGATGCCGCCAGTGCCGTCGCAACGGTTGCCGATCCCGATATAAGTCAACTCGTGACTTATTCGTTTCCTGATACTTTCAATCTGGATGAAGCTACACTCAGTGGCAATCTTTTTTATCTGGATCCAGTAAATGGCAGTATGGAGGGTGACGGTAGTCAGGCTTCTCCGTGGACTAGTTTACAGGCTGTTATCGAGGCTGGATATGTTTACGGTACCGATTCTTATACACGTGTTTTTAATGAATCGGCTCCGGTCCATCCTGGCGACACCCTGGTGTTACTATCCGGTTATCATGGCAGCGTTGAACTCAATTCTTATGTTAACGAGGATTTTATTAATGTCGTCGTTCCGGAAGGTGAGGATGCTGTTGTCGGACGCCTGAAGGTCAGTGAATCGTCCCATTGGCGTTTTAAAGGGCTCACCATCATGGCTGATCAGGATGATGAGTATCCTGCCTCTTTCCATATGCTTAGAATTGAAGCTGACTCAAGTTATATTACTATAGATAACTTTTCCATTATGACTACTGAAGATGTTTCCGGGTGGTCCGCTGCGGATTGGAGCGCTTCTGCGTCCCTTGGTGTTAAAATCATTAATTCCAGTTACATCGTGGTGCGGGACAGTGATATCAGCAATGTCAGTGGTGGTATCTATGTTGACGCTGATCTGGTAATTGTTCAGGGAAATTCCATGAAGAATGTTTCCGGTGACGGTATGCATGGCCATGGTGACGACCTTTATTTTGTAAATAATTCATTGATCAATCGTTATGATGTCGACGGTTCTTCTGCTGACGGGTTTCAGTCCTGGGCTAGCGGCACCAGTGGTTCTGCACGACAACGCGTGTATCTTAGCGGAAACATGATTATCAGTAACGCTGATAGCAACAATCCTTTTCCTGGTCAATTTACCGGAATTAACTGTAATGATGGCCCCTATGCGGAATGGGTCATTGAGAATAATGTTATTATCAGTGACGATACTGAGGGGATTATCCTGTATGGTGCTTCCGACAGCAGTGTTGTCAATAATACCGTTCTCAGTACCAGTGATAATGTGCTTGCTACTATCGCTATTTTCGAAGGTAAAGATGAAAGTGCAGTCAGCAATAGTACTGTGCGTAACAATATCACCAATAGCATTCTCGCCGATGAGGGGGTCAGCATTGATCATAATCTTTTACTGACCTCCAGCGCTGATTATGATGCTCATTTTGTCGATTTTGACGGATTTGACGTGTCATTATTTTCCGGATCTTCTGCCATCGACAGTGGTGCTGAAACAGGTGCGCCCGGGTACGATATCTTAGGGAATGCACGCCCTCAGGGTAATGGTATTGATCTCGGGGCATATGAGGTAGTGCAGTAAATTTAAACAGTTTGGAATGTTTGATTTGTAGCATCGGTCCGCAGTAGTTGGGTTCTCATCTGTGATTTCCTTTCTTTAGGTCGGTCTTCGCGTCATCCAATCTTGATTTTTGTTTTGCCAAATGTTCTTGGAGGGGGAGTTGTTTGCACTGTATAGCTATGTCATCACTTTAGGCAATGCAGATTTCAAGGGTCAGGCTTTAGGACCTATGAAAAAGGCGCTGTTTGCCTTGTCCTGTGTTCTGTTTTTTATCTGCCTGTCTGCTGATTTTGCAACAGCTGGATCTTGTACCACTAAGAGCTCTTTTTCTTTTGTCAATTTCAACACTGCTGCCGATTACAGCTATTGTGAATTGTGCGGGTATGGATATGTTACGGTAAATATTCGCAACCCCTACAGCTATGTCGCAGACCCAGATCCTTCAGAGCCAGCGACTCCCGGGGCGACAATTAATGATATTGTTTTAACCATCGATCTGGGTAGTAGTGGTCTTTCCTACGCCCCGATTAGCACCGGTTCGGTTGTCTATTCTTATAACGGTGGGCTAGAGCAGGTTGGTTCGGCGCCTATCCTTTCCGGGGCAAGTAATAGGATTCTTACCTTTGATCAAACACAGATCAGTGCCCTTGCTGAAATGGTTGCTACTGAGGATTCCTCATCAACCAACATCCTGACGATTCGGGTAGCAGTAGCGAGCAACGATCCAGCAAGCGCGGAAAACTTATGGTCAAGTAACAAAGCGATTAGCGCCGCGATCTCTTTTGCCGATGATTCCAGTTGTACCGATTCTCCCGTAACTGCTGATCCCCTCGACCTGCCTCTAAATGAGCCTGAATTAAATGTGGTCAAAACTGGCTGGAATTACGACTCCGGTCAGCGTGAATCGAGCGCAACCAACCCGGTATTTGCCACTAACAATGATGATGTCGTGTGGCGCATTGCGATTACCAATACGGGTACCGCAGATGCTCAGGATGTGCGCATTGATGACTATATGTATGGTACCAGTCTGGTCAATAATTACATCTGTGCCACAGCCGCTTCAGCCAATCTGATTGCGAATAATGATGGCAATACCAGTGGTATCGGACTGCCGGATGACTGTACCGGTGCCTCTAATGCCATCGATAATTTTATTGTTAGCGGGGATTTTGGTGCCTCTCAGATGACCACCTTTCCTTTTGCAGGCACAGAAATCGATGTGCCTATCGGTGAAGAAGTTACCGTCTACGTGGTCGGTAAGGTCATCAGCAGCGCAGCCTGTGAAGGTTATTCGCTTAATAGCGTCAAAGACGTGCAGTGGGGTTGCCAGGCTGACAGCCCAGCTGGTGGCATCCTTTATCCTTCAAGTCTTGATTCTTCCGCCGAGATTGAAGCGACTGCTGATATTTACACTCGCTATAACGATGGAGATTATGGGCAACTGGAGGTCAGACGCTACTTGAGGGGGGTTAATACTTCGCAACCCCTTGGTGCCAGAGGGACGATGACCATTCAGATTCGTAATTATACCGGCGGTAGCGTTAAAAATATACATATTGAGGATATTCTCCCTCCTGAATACGTAGTCGATACGACCTTTGTGCCAACCTTCAGTGTTTCTTCGCCCTACGGCAGTTATGACGGACGGGTCAGCACTGTGGTCTGGAACAATCCGGATTATGGTAATTTACTTAATAATACCAATCCTGACTTTGACCTGACCAGCAATGGTAACCAACATCCTCTTTATGCTGATCAGGTTAATATGTTACGTCATGGCGATGTCGCAACTCTAAGATTTCGAGTCGTACTGATCGACTCAGATTATTACGACCGGGCTGCTGATCTTGATATCAATCCGGAAGAATATCTTGTGACGGCAACTGATCCCCAGCCGATAAATAGCACAGGTACGGTCAGTAACCAGGTTGAAGTTCAATTTGATACCTTTTGTTCTTCCGATTCCCGTCGTGATTTTACTTTAACCGGTAACGGCAATGGTAACCCGACCGGTTCGACCATTTCTGCGCGACCGGAGGATTTGGATGTCTCAATTAACGGTGCGGTTTTCGTCCTGACTAATGATCCTGCTACTTATGTTGATCTGCCGATTGTCCTGACGAATAACGGTGGCCATGATGCCGCTGATTATCACCTGTATGTCACTCTTGGGCCTACTATTGAGGTCGTAACCCCGCCAGCGGAGTGCTCACAGATCTCTCTTACCGGTGACCCTTTACAGCCCAATCCGCGGAAAGTCTGGATCGATCCCCTGGAGATTCATGCTACTGCCAACGTGTTTGAATGTACTTCAAGTTCCGTCATTGCGCCTGGAGCATCGCGGAGCTTCGTTTTTGAGACCCGCAAAAGTACTGATCCAACTGATATAGCGCTGGATGATCTGACCTTGCGCGCTGATGTTATCGGGGAGATCACCCTGGCTGACGGGACAGCTTTGACGGTTCCCGATACCATTGTCCGGGATGATGGTGAGCAAGATCCTGCGAATAATTATTCATTGGATACCACCTGGTCCAGAGCGATTGGGTTTAATCTGATCAAAACTGAAGTTGGTACCTGTAATGAACATAATCCTCCAATTTTGGATGATGATGGCTATGAAGAGGTTCAGATTGGCGAAGAATGTGATTTTCACATAAGGGGTGGAGGCTGGTTTGGTTTTGAGACCCCTGGATTTGAATATATCTCGGTCCAGAATATTAATATTGTCGATGAAATTCCTGATGGTCAGGCTTATTTAACCAGTAACGATCCTATGGATACCTCAACCGCTCTGATCGCTGGTATTACTTTATCCCCGACTGATTTAACTGCACCCGACGAACGTCAGTTTGACTGGACTTTTAATGTTCCTGATTCGCAACGGATTGAAACCCCTGATGAGTGGTTTGAAGTCGATGTTAAAACCCGCATTCTCAATAAGTCCATCAACGCTCGTAGTGCTCCTAACTATCACGCGCAGAGCAGCACGAATATTCTGGATGCGACTTTTGACGCGCGCTTTAAGGTTGAATCTTCTGCCATTGTGGAAGAGCATCCTATCAGTTCCAATACCATCGGGTTTCCTTCCGAGCGGATCCGCCGGGTTAATCTGACCGTAACCGATCCCTATCTAACCTTGGTGAAGGAGGTTTGTAATGAATCTCTTTACGGTACAGGTCCATCCTGCAGTAACTTTACCACTGTTACTGATGAGGGGGATGCTTACAGTCAATATATTTATCGTATAACGGTCACCAATGAACAGGAGCGCAACGGTGTCCAGCGCGCTCCAGCTTACGATGTTGTGGTTACCGATACCCTTGACCCCAGCGACTATGCGTATGTCATTCCATTCCTCACTGATGGTCTGGATAATGATGGTGACAGTGCGTCAGATGGGGGCGACAGTGATGGGGAAGGCACCATTTCCAACAATATTGTCGATGATGGTACTCCGGCGCAGCTGACTTTTTCCTATACCCATAGTAGTCCTCTTGAAGTCATTGAGCCCGGTTCTTCCGTTGAGCTCTATTACCGAGTTGATTTCGATGATGATGCGGCACCACTGCAAACCTTCCTTAACCAGGTCTCCGCCAGTTACGATTCATTGGCTGGTGAATCTGGTTCTCAAACCGCTCCGGTCGGAGTCAGTGGTGAACTCTCCGGAGCAAGGGTTTATACCGCTGATCCCACTTCCGCCCGGGTGCAGATGGTCTCTGTAGCAACTCAGCCAAAAGAAATCATTGCTACTGCAGTGACCCCAGTGGTCGCCAGCGGGAGTGTTCAGAACATAAAAATCGGTGAAGAACTTAATTATCGTATTACCAGCATGTTGCCGGTGGCCCTGTTCCGAAATCTCACTATCGTTGATCAATTGCCGAGTGGGATGAGCTGTGTTGAAGCCCCTGAGGTTGATCTGGATGCCGCTCCTTATGCCAGCGCAGGATTCGAGCCAGGGGGGAAGGTGACTCCAACCTGCGAAGCCAGTGAGGTTCGCTGGGAATTTGGTGATCAGCGCATCACCAACAGAAGTTCGGATCGTTTTGAGTTCCCGGTAAATTTTATAGCTCAGGTGTTGAATACTGCTGTCAACAATGATGGCGATGTTGTTATCAATGGTCATCCTTCTACCGTGACTACCGTCAGCTATATGGATGAAGGCGGGGCGACTGTCAGTTTTGATGTGGCTCATGTCGATGTAACGGTCAGTGAACCTGAAATTGAGGTGTCGGCGCTATTCAGTGTTGGTGATCATGATGCTTCTGACGTGGTTACCGTTACCGTTACCGCCACTAATATCGGCAATGCTCCAGCCTATAATCTACAGATTCTTGATAATCTTGATACCACCCGTTTCAGTTATGTTGGCCATGTTGGCGGCAGTGATATTCCGTCCCTTGTCGATGTCACGACCTTTGGTGCTAATCAACCGGTATTTGCGTTTACCGATAGTAGCGGTCTAGATGTTGGTGCGAGCCTGTCATTTACCTACGAAGTCGCCATTGCTGATGACGTTGAACCTGATGACCTCCTGAGCAATACCCTGCAGGCGGTGTGGACCTCTTTACCGAATGTTGACTCAGCGTTGAACAGCCTTGGCCAAATCGGTGTTTCCGGTTCCTCAACTGGTATGCGTAATGGGACTTTGCCCCATAGTGGTGACAGCATTAATGATTATGAAAGTGTCTGTACTTTCGATCTGACTATTAGTCAACCGGTTTTAAGTAAGGTCGATATTACTCCGACCCTCAATCCGACCATCGGTGTTCATAAACAATTTACCCTGCAGGTCGCGCTACCTGAGGGGGTTACAAAAGACCTGCGCATTACTGATATTCTGAATGCCAGCGGACTCTCTTATATCTACGAGAATAACAGTAGCTATGTTACCACCTACGCTTTTCAAGATATCCTGTCGATCAATGGTGCAGTGGTCAATAGTTCCAGTTTTAACGGTATCCCGGCTGATGAAACCAGCGATATGGCTCTGTGGGATATCGGTGAGGTTGTAACCCTCACTGAGGATGACACCAGCAGTGGTGCCGTTAATCCGTTAATTGAAATTACCCTTTACGGGCGGATTAATAATGATCTGGTGACTGACGCCGGGGATTTACTTCGTAATGGCTTGACCGTTACTTACCAGAATGGGGCAACCGATGCTGATACCAGCCTCAGTACCGCGACGGGGACGATTGGCGTTACTGAACCGCGTCTGCATATAACTAAAGCGGTTATCAATGTTACTTCAGGCAAGGCGACAGATGCGACGGCAGAAGCGGGCGATACCCTTGAGTACAGTGTCACAATGGTTAATGTTGGTAGTAGTGGCGCTACGGCTTACGATATAAATATCGTCGATACTCTGCCCGCCGGACTGGTACTGGCTTCAGATTTTACTCCGACGTTAACGGTTGACGGTGTAGCCGTCAGTGGTTTTGTTTCCGCTCCCTCAGGCGCACCTGATGGTCCCTTGATCTGGGGGCGCGATAATGGTGACACTACTCTGGATCTTGCTAGCGGCAGCATTATGGTTGTTACTTACCATACTCAGGTTCTGTGGATCTCTGATCCCCTAGGAACAATCAGTAATGCGGTTACCGCTGATTGGACCTCCCTTAATGGGATTGATAGTTATGAACGGACTGGAGAAGGTTGTCCTGCCATCAGTGCGCCCAACGATTATTGTGCAGGGCCGGTAACTGCCGAGAAGGTTGGTCTGGTACCCGAAGTATTATTTCAAATGACCGTAGGAAATGAAACCACCGGGGTTTCTCCTGCCATAGAGGCTTCCCCTGGTGACGTGCTGCGCTATACCATGACCATCAACAATATCAGCAGTACGGTTGCTGAATTTTACCTGCAGAATGTCATAGATGAACTGAATTCCGATCCCCGCTTTATGCGCGATTCTTTGGTTGTTTACCTGCCTTCTGGCTCTGGGGTTGATTATAGTGACCCGGAAGGTGGTTCTGACGAAACCGGTATCGTTTATATTGACGAAGTTTCGGTTGATCCGGGTGATACGCTGACTATCAGCTTTACTGCGCGTTTAGCCTCGGTTATTGCCGATGGCAGCCTTGTATACAGTCAGTCGCAGTTGTATATCTTCGGTTATGGCGCGGTGCTCAGTGATGACCCTGAGGTCAGTGGTACTAATGATCCGACCCAGATTACCATAACTTCAAGCCCGGAATGGCTGTTTAACAAGACCTCCGAGGATTTGACCAACTCATCGTCGGTACTGATGCCTGGTGATCAGATTCATTATGAAATGACTATCCAGAATATCGGGAGTGAAGATGCTTCCGGGGTGACCCTGACGGATACCATTCCTGCTCATACCTCTTATGTGCCTGGTACAACAACTTTAAACGGGGCGGTGGTTGCCGATGTAAGTGGTGTTTCGGCCCTGACTGGTGGTCTGTTAATTCATGCGCCGGTTCCGGGTATTACTGATCCAGGCGTCATGGTCGTTGAGGATACCCCGAATACGGCGACCGTCACTTTTGATGTTGTGGTCGATGCCGACGCCGTTGGTGGTACCGTGATCAGCAATCAGGCGTTCCTTGCCGGCAATGGCACCGGTAGTGGTAGTTTTGTTGATATCGGCAGTGATGATCCGGATACCGGCACTGCTAATGATGCCACCGAAGATATTGTCAGCGATTTCGATTTTGAACTTTCCGTATATAATCTGACCAGCTCCGCAAGTGGTTCAACTGCTACCCCCGGCGACCAGTTACAATACACTTTGCGCCTGACGAATACCTCCAGTGTCGCACTGAATAATTTAACAGTGTCGGCAGACCTTGATTCTTTGCATAGTGGTGAAGCTCAGTATTTTGCTGCCGGCAGCTTAAGCGTTGTCAGTTTACCCACCGGTGCTGATGCCAGTGGAACCGCTGCCAATGGCGGTGTTAAGGGGAGCGGTCTGCTTCAGGTTGTTCTTGATTTAGCTGCTGGCGCCACGGTTGATATTGTTTTTGACGTGGGCCTGCAGGAGGTCATTACCGATGGCACGGTGATTTTGAATCAGGCACAACTCGCGGTTGATGGTCATTCGATTAAGTTAAGCGATTCCGATGATAGTAGCCTGGCTGGCAGTTCCGATCCGACTGAAACAGTCATTACATCATCCCCACAATTTCAGGTAGAAAAAGTCGATGCTTTTATCGATGAAGAGCCAGGCTATTTATTACCCGGTGAACGGATTGAATATACTATTACGGTTAAAAATATCGGTACGGAACACGCAGAAAATGTTGTATTAACCGATTATATACCGAGCAATACGACCTATGTTGCTGATAGTACGACATTAAATGGCACTGCCGTTGCGGATGTGGCTGGTCAGTGTCCATTGGTGAGCGGATTATCTCTGCAATCGGCATTATCCAGTGGTTCTGGCAACATGGCTGCTGATGCGACTGATACAACAGACAACGTTGCTACGGTTACTTTTCAAGTGCTGGTTGCTGACGATGCCATGATCGGTTTAATCATCACCAATCAAGCCCAGGTTGATGGCGACGGCGTTGGCAGTGGTGTCATTGCGACCCAATTATCTGACGATCCTGATACCGTCGCTGAAAATGATCCTACTCTAAGTATTGTCGGTAATGTCCCCTTACTCTATGCCTATAAAAGTGTCGAATTGTTAGACGATAATGGTACGGTTGGTATTGTGGATCCGGGTGATACTCTTAGCTATACCATAACGGTCAGCAACAGCGGGGCTAAAGATGCAGCTGATGTTGTTTTGACTGATATTGTGCCGACCTTTACGACCTATGTCAGTGGTGATTTTACGGTTGATGGTGTTAACGTTCCTGATAGCGGTTATTTGCCGCTGATCGATGGCCTGGTTTTAACCACGGCAGGCGCTACGACCTCCGGAACCATTAATGCTGGCACCTCTGTTACCGTCAGCTTCACGGTAAGGGTGAATGCCGACGCTGCGGAAGGCTCTTTGATCAGCAATCAGGGAACCCTGTCAAGTGCTGATTCCGGTGATCTATTTACCGATGCTGATGGTGATGCAAGTAATGGTTACCAGGCTACGGAAATTGTGGTCGGAGCTGCGCAGCGGCTTGGCATCGTTAAAACTTTGACCTTGGTTGACAGCAGCGCTGCTACTCCGGGTAGTGAATTGGAATACTCCATTACTGTTACTAACCAGGGCTCCATCGCGGCAACCGATGTTTCTGTTATTGATGATCTTTCTGCTCTTGTTGGCAGCTATGTAAATTACGTTACCGACAGTGTCAGCTTGAACGGTAGTTCTGCCGGTGTGGTCTTTACCTCTGGTGTATTGACTGCCGATTATTCTGATAGTTACGGTAACCTTGGGGTGGGGGAATCATTTACCCTGACCTTTCATGTCACTATTCTAAATGATGTCGCTCTTGGTACCACCTTGACTAATACGGCGACTGTTTATTGGAATTCTCCAGCTGAAAGTGCCAGTGCGAGTGTCTCAATTGATGTGGGGGGGACGCCTGGAGCGGCTACCCTTAATGGTAATATCTGGCATGATGCCGATTTTGACGCCCTTGTAGATACCACTGAATCGGTGCAACAGGACTGGACGGTTGATCTCTACCTTGATGGTGATCTGATCAAATCGGTGACCAGCGACGAAGCGGGGATGTACCAAATTAATGGTCTGGTTCCAACGGCTTACACGAGTGGGCTTTATGAAATTGTCTTCAGTGCTCCTGCTGCTGGTACGCGTACTGCGGCATTAGGTGAGGCAGCGTCAATCTTTACCAATGATCAACAGCGGATCAGCGATATTTCAGCAGGTTCAGGTAGTAATCTTCAAGATCTGAATATGCCCTTGACTCCTAATGGTGTCATTTATAACTCTATTGCGCGAACCCCGGTCAGTGGTGCTACCGTAAATCTCGTCAATCCTGACACCTCTAGCATTCTTCCCAGCGACTGTTTTGTTGACGCTGCCCAATATAACCAGCTGACCACCAGCAATGGCTATTATAAATTTGATCTGGTATTTGGCTCATCCTGTCCCGCTAATCGCAATTATATCGTGCAGGTGACTGCGCCGGGCAGTGGTTACCTGACTGGAGAATCATTGATAATTCCTGCTCAAAGCAATGAATCAACAGCGTCCTTTGATGTCACTAGTTGTCCGGCAAATGCCAGTCAGGATGCCATTTTGTCCACTGCTGAATACTGTGAGATCAATGTTGACTCCGAGGTTCCCGATCTGTCGGTCAGCGCAGGTGCGTCTGAAACTAACTATCATTTGAATCTCATTGTCGGCGGATCCCTTAATCCCGGTCATCGGCAGGTGTTCAATAATCCCATTCCATTGGATCCGTTGCTTGATGGTGCGGTTGCTATCAGTAAAGTCGCTTCCCTCAAAAATGTATCTCGTGGTGGCATGGTGCCATACACCATTACCGTGACCAATATTTACGGAGTTCCGCTTGAGTCTCTGCGGGTTATTGATCAGTTTCCGGCCGGTTTTAAATATGTTTCCGGGAGTGCTCAAATCGATGGCGTTGCCAGTGAACCTGAGCGTAGTGGGCGCACTCTGACCTGGGATGATATTGATCTGAGTGCTGATCAATCGATTGTTCTCAGATTGCTCCTGGTTGTTGGTTCCGGGGTCGGAGAAGGGGAATACGTCAATCGTGCCCGCGTTGAAAATACCACTTTGGATATGGTTGTTTCGGGCGAGGCCACTGCAACTGTCAGGGTTATACCTGATCCTGATTTCGACTGTTCCGACGTTATCGGTAAAGTCTTCGACGACCGCAACCTGAACGGTTTTCAGGATCCCGGAGAAGACGGGCTGTCAGGGGTGCGCATAGCGACTGCGCAAGGGCTGATCATTACCACGGACAGTAACGGACGCTACCATCTGACTTGCGCTACCGTTCCGGATCAGGACCGTGGCAGTAACTTTATCATGAAACTTGACGACCGTAGCTTGCCTACCGGATACCGGGTTATCTCAGAAAACCCGCGGGTGCAGAGGCTGACCCGAGGTAAAGCCGGTAAATTTAATTTTGCTGCCACCTTACACCGGGTTGTGCAACTTGACCTTTCCGATGACGCTTTTGTGAAGGGGGAGACTGAACTGAGAATTCAGTGGCAGGCCCGGGTGGACGAATTAGTCAGCATCCTGAACCAGGCACCGGCAGTACTGCGACTTGCCTACTTAGGAGACGTTGATAAGGAAAGTCTTGTGAAGGAACGCCTTGAACATTTCAGGCAGCAGCTTGAAGCAAGATGGTCACAACAGGAGCACAGTTATCAATTGAGTATTGAAACAGAGATTTTCTGGCGGCGCGGAACTCCGCCCTAAGCTGTTGAAAACCAAATTATTCTATTTAATTAATCTGCCACATTAATCAATGAACTTAAGGGGGGAAGGGCTCCAGTGTGGAGCTCTGTGCCATAAATGAGAAGAAGTTTTTGCTTTTGCCTACTCCTTGTTTGTTTGTGCAGTACAAAGTTGATTTGTTCTGTGCATGCAGAGGACAGCCAGGTAGAAAATCACAGTTATGGATCTGCTACGGAGCGGTTTTTACCTGTCGACGAGCCGCTGACGACCTGGTCAGTAGAAGCTCCTGAAGATGCTGAAGACCAAGGTGATGAACTGGTTGCGAGCGAGAAGGTACACAAGGAATATCGAACTATCAAGGTTCCTGATATTGTACCCGATATTCATTTCTCAGATGGTGATGTCAAGATTCCTTCCGATTATGTCGTTCAGCTTGAGAAGGCTCTGGACAAGGTGCGGGACCAGAAAAATGTGCGTCTGCATTTTATTGGACACACAGACTCCCGCCCTTTAAGGGAACATTTAAAAGCTCTTTTTGAAGATAATACCGGTTTGTCGAGAGAACGGGCGGGTACGGTTGCTGCTTATTGTAAAATGCGTCTCTCGATCCCTCCTGATGCGGTGACTTTTGAGGGGGTTGCTGATACGCAACCGATTGCTTCAAATGCCACTGAAGAAGGTCGGGCTGCCAATCGTAGGGTTGTTGTCGAGCTCTGGTATGACGTGCCTGTCGATATGGCTATCGTTGAGGAATCTTACCGTCCCAAGAATGTTTCAAGGGTGAAAATCTGCCGTACCGAAACCGTGTGTCAATTTAAATATAAGGATGGTCATGTTCGCCGTTCAGCGGTCAAAAATTTGATCAAGCCCCTGCATTATGATGTTGAAGCGCTGGATGTTAATGATCAGTTTATCGACCAGATCAGGCAGGCGCGTACTCACCTTGGTAATAAAAACAACTTGGTGATTAAAATTATTGCCTGGGGTGACGATCAGGTTCTGCCAGCACGTGAACAGCGTATTTATGGTGATCAGCTGACCTTCACCAAAGCTATTGCCCGGCGCGTAGCGAGGGTTGTTGCCGACACCTTAACAGATGATTCAGTTCGCTTGATCAGTGAGGGGAGGGGGGCACGATCACCTCTGGTCAGTAACGATACCGTTCACAACCGGATGTTGAATCGTCGTGTGGATGTCGAATTCTGGTATGATGATCCGTTGCAGGTTTTACCTGACGAACCGCAAATATGTCCCGGTCCTGCCGTTAGTGAAATGATTACGCAAATTCATCAATCGGACAATGGCCCGGCCCCGACCATTCACTTTGCCAACGGTAAGCCGGTGATCAGTGCTGAGCAATTGTCCTTCATGCGTCAACTGCTTAATGAAATTAAAGACAAAACCAACCCGCGACTGCGTTTTATCGGTTATAGCTCCAATCGCATTCTGTCCCGGCGTAATGCCGCTATCTATGGTGATGATATCGGCTGGTCGACAGCACGGGCCAGCAAGGTGCGTGTGCAGGTTGCTGATCAGTTGCAACTTGATGCTGCCCAGACCGAAGTCGAAGGGAGCGGGTATCTCCAATCTGACGATGTCGTGGCAACCGGTTTTAGTGAAGCGGATGAGTCGCGCGTTGTTGTGCAGGCTGTCTATGATGCTGAGCTTCCCACAAGTGATTTGGAGGGTGTGGCAGTTACTCCATTCAAACGTGAAGTTGCTATCGGTAATCCGTATGCTTTAAATACCATGCGGATTACCGTCGATGGTGAGCCGGTTGCCGACGTGAGTAAAAGTTCCGCTGATGTTCAGCGCTGTATTGACGTTGCTCTGACCAATGCCAATGTTACCTTTAAGCATGACAGTTTATTAACCATACGTCGATTAAATATCAGCGCCTGGCCACGCTCTGTTCGTTATGCCGATGAGCCAGAAACCATATTTGCTGAAAATCGTGTCACTTTTCAGATGTACTCCAATTATTGGCCCTTCATTGAGCGCGGGGAAGTACGCATTTTCAAAGAGGACCAGGCTGAGTCTGATCAGCCGTTGGCGGTTATTCCCCTTGATCATAATGGCCGTGCCATATGGCATGCGGATTTTAAAGATTATTCAGCTCCACGGCAGGCGGTTAAGTATCTGGTCAGGGTTTATGATCCGGCCGGACATTATGATCAGACATCGAGCCAACCTTTATGGATTGTCGATCAGGTGGCCGAGGAAACTTTACACAACAACCCGGAGCAGGAACTCCTGGTCGGCTATGGGGCCAGTCGTTTAAATGTCCAGAATATCTCTATCCAGGGCGGAACCGTTTCGGTCAAAGGTGAACAGATACCTTCCGGGTATCAAGTATGGTTGGCCGGGTTTGCGGTTCCGGTAGACCAGAACGGCAGCTTTGTCGCTGAAACCATCCTTCCCGAGGGGCTGCACACGGTTGAGGTTGCGGTTTTAGATAATGAAGGTAACGGTGATTTGTATTTGCGCGACCTGGAACTGAAACAAGCGGATTGGTTCAGTGTCGGTATGGCTGATATAACCGCTTCGGCCAATAAAACCAACGGTCCTGCGAAACTGCTTAATCCTGATAATCCACGTTATAGTGAAGATTTCTCATTGCAAGGAAGACTGGCTTTTTATACTCACGGTAAATTTGATAATGGCTGGACGCTGACTGCCAGTGCCGATACCCGTGAAGGCCCCCTGGATGAAATTTTTTCCAATTTTCTTGAGAAGACTTCAGATGCCCAATTCCGCAGAATAGATCCCGATTATCACTACCCAACGATGGGCGATGATAGTACTGTGGTTGAAATGGCACCAACCCAGGGTAAGTTTTATACCCGAGTCGAAAAAAATGACACTTATGCACTGTGGGGTAACTTTAAGTTAGTTTACAGCGATACGGATCTGGCTCAGATAAATCGCCAGCTATACGGTGCCAACCTGCATCATCAAAGTCTTGATACTACAAGTTTTGGCGAACCGCGTCTTTATGTTGATGGTTTCGGTGCTGATCCAGGGACTGTTTCAGCCCGTGATGACTTTCGCGGTACTGGTGGTTCCCTTTTCTACCTTCAGCAACAGGACATTTTATCCGGATCTGAAAGCCTGCGTATCGAGATTCGTGATAAGGATTCAGGAATTGTTCTGGCCACCAAAACTCTGACGGCTGATCTTGATTATGACATAGATTATCTCCAGGGCCGCATCCTGTTAACCGAGGTCCTGCCGACCTCTGCAACCGACAGTTACATCGTTTCGACCAGTTCGTTAAGCGGTAACCCCGTTTACCTGGTGGCTCGTTATGAATATACCCCTGGTTTTGATGAGCCGGACAGTATGGTGTCTGGAGGACGCCTTCAGTACTGGTTTAATGATCACATCAAACTTGGCACAACGGGTAGCTGGGGAAAAGAGGAGAGTGTTGATACCTCTTTAGTTGGGGGCGATATGACCTTCCGGGCTACTTCAGCAACCTGGGTAAAACTCGAAGCGGGTAAGACCAGCGGCCCTCCTGAGGACGCCACTACCTCTTATGACGGTGGCTACACTGCCGATGAGATCGCCTCACTTAGTGATGACAGTATCAGTGCCAGTGGTTACCGGGTTGAAGGTTCCCTCGGTTTTTCAGATCTGTTTACCGCTTGGCGCGGCCGAACCGTTTATTATTATCAGCATCTCGATGCTGGCTATTCTGCCCAGTCTAAATACACAGAAAATGATCTTGATCAGTACGGAGGAAATATTAATGTCCCTATTGGCCAGAGATTGCATACCAATCTGAAGGTCGATGTTGTTGATGAAGACTTAGGCCTTGCAACTGAAGCAGCTGAACTGAACGTCGAGTATGCAGTGAATGACCAATGGACCCTGTCAACCGGGGCACGCTTTGATAAACGAACCGACCATTCACTGGTTGTCTCTGAAACCCAGGAGCAGGGGGAACGTACAGATGTTGCTACCAAGCTCGCCTATGATTCTCTTGAGCGCTGGTCTGTTTATGTATTTGGGCAGGAAACGGTCAGGACATCGGGTAATCGCGATGATAACGGCCGTTACGGACTTGGTGGCAGCTTACGCTTGACTGATCGTTTCAAAGTGTCTTCAGAACTGTCCAGCGGGGATCTTGGTTTTGGTGCAAGCCTTGGTACCGAATATCTTTATAGTGATCGCACGACGATCTACAACACTTATACCCTCGACAGCGAACGTGACAGTGATGGCGTGTTGGAGCGCAAGGGTAGCTTTACCTCTGGTTTCAATACACGCTACTCTGACAGTGTCAGCATTTATGCTGAGGAACAATATCAGCATGGTGATCGTCCCACCGGCCTTATTCACACTACCGGGGTCACACTTACCCCTGGGGACAATTTTAATTTCGGAGCCAGTGCCGATTATGGAACTCTGAAGCATCCTGATACGGCGGCCGAAATTGAACGACGCGCAATTGCCATAAGCGCAGGCTATGGTTTTGATCAGATATCGCTGGCTTCGGCACTTGAGTACCGCGTGGACAGCACCGAACAAAGTGATTCGAGTTATAGTGAGCGTACCAGTTGGCTATTTAAAAACAGTTTTAAATATCAGGTTAATCCCTCCTGGCGTATTTTTGCCAAGTTTAATTATTCCACCAGTGATAGCTCTCTTGGCAGTTCATATGCCAGTGACTATACCGAAGCGGTGTTAGGTTATGCTTTCAGGCCAGTCAGTCATGATCGCTTGAATCTGCTCTTTAAATATACCTACTTCTATAATTTGCCAGGTAATGACATTACATCCAGTGGTAGCGATACCGACTTCATTCAACGTAGCCACATTTTTGCTTTGGATGCGATGTATGACCTGACTGAGCGCTGGACAATCGGTGGTAAATATGCTTATCGCCTGGGTCAGGTTTCATTAAATACCGATGATCCTGAATATTTTGACAGTCGGGCATCTCTTTATATCGGACGTCTCGATTGGCATTTTATAAAGCGTTGGGATGCGATGGCTGAATTGCGCTTACTTGATCTCCCTGATGCCGGTGACTCGCGAAGTGGTGCCCTTGTTGGACTCTATCGTCATTTTGGTGATCATCTCAAAATTGGTGGTGGCTATAACTTTACTGATTTCTCAGATGATCTCACCCAGCTGGATTTTAAGCATCAAGGGCTGTTTATAAACATTATCGGAAAGTTATGAAAATTATATTGGGTGGTGACGTCTTTTTCGAGAGGATGGCAGGTAAATGAAAATTAGACTTTTAAAAATTATTCTCGGGGCAGCAATGTGCCTGGTGTTTCTTGTCCCTTATTGTCAGGCTGAGCAAAATGACCAATTTAAAGGTCTGGATGAGCAGATTCAGGATATCAAAGGGGATGTTCTTGATATTGCAGTGCAATTAAAGGATCTGGAGGAGCGTCTTTTATTTCCCTCCAATACGCAGATTTCCCTATTTTTCTCTATCCGTGACAATGCTGAATTTCGTCTCGATTCAGTTGATGTGAATGTCGATGACCTGGAGGCCGTTCGCCATCTTTATTCATATAAAGAGCTTGACGCCTTGCAGCATGGTGGTGCTCAGCGCCTATATACCGGTAATCTGACCTCTGGAACCCATGATTTTGACATCGTATATCGGGGTAAGGATAGGTCTGGTGACATGGTTGAGAGAACCGCAAGCTTCTCACTGTCAAAAGGTGTAGGACCAATTTTTTATGAAATGGTTTTAACCTCTGATGGAATTATTCTGGCTGACAGGTAATTAGTTATGACACGCTTGGTCATTATTTTTCTCTTTGCATTTATGGCATGTCAGCCGGTTGTTTACGGGGCTGATGATGAACCGGTTGCAGAGAACCAGGATCTGTTTTTACGCAGTGCTTTTTATCGGGCTAACCAGCAGGACTGGTTTGAAGCGATTGCGCAGATTGATTATGAGTTGATCCAGCACTTTGAGCTGGATGAACCCTCTTTGGATAGTCTTTATGGTCATATTGATGAAGCTCAATACGCTTTTGGGGACTTTGAACTGTCCTACGGACTTTATCAACAAGCTGACCGGGCTTTAACCGGTCTGATCGAAAATGCCCGCAATCCGGCTCAGTTGAACAGTGCTTTATATCGACTGGCCAAATTGCACTATATGAAAGGTAAATTCACAGACGCAGAGAAGTGTCTGGCAAAAATCAATTCAGCTGAACCTGGTTTGAATTCTCAGGTTATCATGTTGAACGGCCAGGTCGCTATGGCGCTTGGCCACTATGAAGATGCGGTCAATTATCTGGAGGCTTTTGATCAGAGTTCCCCAGAATTTCAGGGCTTGCCTTCGTACAATCTGGGGATCGCACTGCTCGGCTCGGGGCAGCTTGACGAAGGCATCAAATATCTGTCCTTAACCAGCCATCTTGATCGTGTCGATCCGGTATTGCAGGTTGTTAAGGATAAGGCTAATCAGGTTCTTGGTGAACAAGCTTTGAACAGTGGCCAGTATCTTCAAGCCAAAAATTATTTTTTGCAGGTCCGTCTTGACAGCCCGTACGCTAATCGAGCCCTTCTTGGGGCCGGTTGGGCGAGTGTGAATCTTAAGGATTATGCTGCGGCTTTAATTCCCTGGACGCGACTTGCCGACCAGCAACGCATGGATCAGTCGGTTCAGGAAGTACTTCTCGCTCTGCCATATGCTTATGCAAAACTGGGGGTGTTCAGTACTGCAGCAAATAAATACAGCTTGGCGTTAGGTGCTTATGATCAGCAGGTAAAGAGCTTAGAATCTTCAATTGACAGCATTAAAAACGGATATTTTCTCAACCTTCTTGAACGACCTGAAATTGCCCAGGATAAAGATTGGTTAGTGCATCTGCGTGATTGGCCTGAGGCACCAGAAACCTATTATCTCGTTGAATTAATGGCTGAACATTCATTTCATACTGCGTTACAGAATTATATAGATCTGATTGCATTGCGCCGCAAGTTGGAAACCTGGCAACTTGATGTTGCTGCGCTTAAAGAACTTATTGCCCTGCGGAAAAACTATTACGAATCAGTTCTTGAGGGCGCAGACCGTCAGATAAGTGAGCTCGATTCAAGACTTAATCTGCATCTGGTACAGCGTCAAGCCATCGAGCAAAGTTTGCAAAAGCTACTTGTTGTACCCGATTATCGTTTGCTTGCCACGGCAACGGAGCGTATTGCTCAAGAGCAGTTGACGGTTATTCGTACCCAGCTGAAAAATGATGATTCCAAAACTGATCTTGCGCGTGTCAAGCGCTTGGAAGGGGTTCTCTCATTTGCCCAGAAAATCGAATTTCCTGATCGCCTGTCTCAGGCTTTAATCGATCTGCAAGAACTTAATTCGCTACTGGTTCAGGTTCAACAACAGTATGACGGGTATCTTCGTATTCGCCAGGCAGCTACTTTGAGTTATCGCCATTATGATCACCTTCTTGCTCAGCTGACTGCTGAAATCTCTGAACAGTTAAAGCGAACTAAGCAGGTCATTCTCCTGCAAGGTGAACAGCTCGAAACAATGACTATTGCTGTTCTTGAGCAGCGGCTGGAGAGAATTCGCCAATTTCAGACCCGAGCACGTTTTGCCATGGCAGATAGTTATGACCGGGCAGCACGCGAACAAGCCCAGGAGTAGCACATGAAGTCATCGCTTATTTACATATTCTGCTTGGTTGTACTGCTGATGAATTCCTGTACGGTAACATCGGATCAGCATCTTAAAGAAACGACCATTGCAGATCTGCCTAGCAAAGAGATCATTATAACTCCGGAACCGATCGTTAATGGTCTGGATCGCGCTATCGCAGGATATGAATCTTTTCTTAAGGAATCAGGTGAGTCACCCTTAGTCCCCGAAGCGACACGACGATTGGCTGATTTAAAACTGGAAAGAGAATATGGCTATGTCGGAGCCAACAATCAACAGCCACCACAAGCTGATGACGTTAGTGCTGTGGAAGAGGGCTCTGAAGAACCGATCAGCGAAGCGGTTACCAATAGCCAGCCCCTTGATCTTTTCGAAAATCAGGGTGCCAAAGACGCCATTGCTTTATATCGGGATTTACTGGACAGGTATCCCAACTATGCCCGCAAAGACGAGGTCCTGTACCAGATGTCCAGGGCCTATGAGGAAATGGGCGAAGTAGATGAAGCTATGGCAATTATGAATACCTTTGTTGTCGATTGCCAAGGCTCCCCCTTTTTTGATGAAGTACAGTTCAGACGCGCTGAATATCTGTTTACGCGAAGGAAATTCCTCGATGCGGAAGAAGCTTATACGCAAATTGTCAATCTAGGTGCTTCATCCGACTATTATCCACGCGCTTTGTATAAACTGGGGTGGACTTATTACAAACAGGAACTCTATGAAGACGGGTTAGACCGTTTTGTTGCACTGCTTGATTACAACGTCAATAACGGTACGGATCTATTGGAGGGTGAAAACGAGCTTGAGCGGAAGCGTATTGCCGATACTTTCCGGGTTATCAGTCTCAGTTTCTCCTACCTAGGTGGCGCGCAACCGTTAGTGGAATATTTCTCGGCTCATGGAACCCGCGACTATGAAAATATCATCTATCGTAATCTGGCAGAATATTTTTATGAAAAACGTCGCTACGCAGATGCCGTCGAAACCTATGAAGCTTTCATCGCAGGGAATCCCTATACTCAGGATGCACCACTGTTTCATATTCGCGTTATTGAAATTAATACCGCTGGCGGTTTTCCAACTCTGGTTCTTGAAGGTAAAAAATCGTTTGCCGATAAATATGGGCTAAATGGCGAATATTGGAATCATTTCGAAGTTGAAAGCAGCCCTAAGGTCATTGCCTATTTAAAATCTGATCTTAATGATTTATCGCGTCATTATCATGCCCTTTATCAAAATCCAAAATTTAAGGATGAGAAAGAGGAGAATCTTCAGGAGGCATTAGGCTGGTACCATCAATATTTAACCTCATTCCCGCAGGATCTTGAAACACCGGCAATCAACTACAGCCTTGCCGAGTTACTTTTGGAAAATAAGTCATATCATGACGCTGCCGTTGAATATGAAGCCACCGCCTATAATTATGCATTACATCCTAAATCTTCACAGGCTGGCTATGCTGCTGTCTTCGCTTACCGTCAGGAGCTGGCACAGAGTCCTGAAGCTAGTGCGCCTGAAGTTCTTGAACAGACTATTGCGACCTCGATTCGTTTTGCCGAGAGCTTCCCAGGGCATGCCAAAGCACCGGTTATCTTAGGGGCTGCGGTTGATGACCTGTACGCTATAAAGGAATTTGATCGCGCTCTTGAGCATGGGCGTATGTTGATTCACAACTATCCTGATGGTGATGCCAAGATTGTGCGTGGTGCCTGGCTGGTCGTCGCTCACTCTGCTTATGAGTTGAGTTTATATGAAGATGCTGAAGCAGCTTATGGTACGGTCCTGGTCATGACCCCGGAAGATGATGAAGCGCGTCCTGAGTTGGTGGACAACTTGGCCGCGGCTATTTATCAGCAGGGATCTGTTGCACGGGATGCTGGTGATTATGCGGCCGCCGCTGATCATTTTCTGCGCGTCGGTGAATTAGCTTCGACTTCACAACTAAGAGCCACTGCTGATTATGACGCTGCGGCTGCCCTTATCGAAATCGCTGATTGGGAAAAGGCGGCAACAGTTCTAAGTTTTTTCCGTGAGCATTACCCAGAACATGAATTGCAGCATGAAATAACCAAAAAGATGGCCTATGTTTATCAGCATGATGAGCAACCGTTATTGGCCGGGCAGGAATACGAAAGAATCGAACGTGAATCGGATGATCCTGGTGTTCGCAAAGAAGCTTTGTTGGTTGCTGCTGAATTGTATGAATCTATTCCTGATGACGATAAAAGCCTGGCTGTCTATGAACGCTATCTGAATTCTTTCAGTGACCCCTTTGATGTTCTGATCGAGATGCATCACAAGGCGGGTGTTATCTTCAACAAAAGGGGGCAGCAGGAATCCTATTACAATCACTTGGCGGCCTTGATTGCTCTTGATGCAGCTCAGGGTGAAATGCGTACTGAGCGATCACGGTTTCTGGCTGGCCATGCCTCTTTAACCCTAACTGAATTGGACTTTTCATCTTTTTGCGCGCTACAGATTATTGCCCCGGTTCAACAAAATCTGCAACTTAAGCAAAGTAAAATGAAAGAGTTGATTGGCAAATTGGAAGGGTTGATGAATTATGAGTTGGCAGATGTTTCATCCGCTGCGACCTTTTATCTCGCTGAAACCTACCGCAATTTCTACTCCTCTTTGATGAATTCTGAAAGGCCTCAGGATCTGAATGACCTGGAGCGTGAGGATTACGAATTTGCCCTGGAAGAGCAGGCCTACCCATTTGAAGAGAAAGCTATCGCTGTTCATCAAAGCAATATGGATTTTATCCGTCTTGGAATTTTTAACACATGGATTGAGAAAAGCTTAGGGACTCTGGTTAATTTGTTACCGGCTCGCTACGGCAAGGCGGATCAACATAGCGATGTGTTATTAGATTTTGGTAATTTCCATTACCGAACGCAAACGCCTGCTACTGATCTTTCGGGTTCCTCTGCTGAGGTGGATGATCATCCGGATCAAAACAAGGCCGTTCTTTAGTTTCTGCCATATGTATAAATTGAATCTGGCTATTTGAGGGGAAAATGAAAAGGATTAACAAGCATCTAAACTATTCCATTTTGTGGTTATCCATATTTCTCGGTGCCTGTGTCAGCCCTGGTGGTGTCAAGGAAGTTGCTCCAGAAAAAATTGCGACAGAAAATGTTGAAACAGAGGTTGATGTCTTATCAGTTGTGCATTTTGATGATCAGGAGGTTGGTTTTGAAATTCGTGAACCATCAACCGGCATAGACTCTGATAGTCAGGCCCAATTTAAGCAAGCGATTCTTGCTCTTCAGGGTGAACATTTTTCAGCTGCCATAGAATTGCTCCAAGAGATTATTGGCCGCAATCCAGATTATGCTAATCCGCATATCAATATTGCCTTAGCGTATCGCCAACTCGGAATGGAACAAGAAGTTGAGGATCATTTGTTAGCTGCTCTGGCATTGATTCCCCACCATCCGGTGGCCAGTAACGAATATGCCTTATTCCAAAAGAGTAAAGGCAATTTTCAGGAAGCCAGGTCGATTTTTGAGGAATCTATCGCACAATATCCTGAATATATTCCGTTGCATCGTAATCTTGGAATCTTATGTGATGTCTACTTTAATGATCAGCTCTGTGCTCAAGAGCATTTTGAAGCATGTCAGCATTTGCTCGGTGAAAATGATGACGAAATTACGATGTGGCTTACCGAATTAAAACACAGATCTCATGAATAGAGGGAAGGCTATGGCCGCTTATAACTGTTCTGCCAGGATTAGGTTTTGTTGTGCATGCCTACTGGTAACGATGTTGTTTCATCCTGATCTGCTTAAGGCCGCTGACCCCGCACCTGATGCAAAAGGTGGGCTCACAAATCAGGTCAAAGAGCTCTCCGGGATGTCTATCGTTGGTAATGATGAAGCTCCAAAATCACTTTATATCGTACCCTGGAAAGGTTCTGAACTGGGAGATGAAGTCGATTTGAATTTGGCTTTTGATCATTCTTTAGCTCCACTTGACCGGGACGTTTTGAACCGGCAGATACAATTTTTTAACCTATGCAAAAGTATTAACAACGGGAGGAAGTAACATGGAAACAATTTATGGAATTGTCGGATTTTTTCAAAAGGGCGGATTGTTTATGTATCCGATCTTATTTGTTTTTGCTATTGGCATGGCGATCTCTATCGAGCGCTGGGTTCAGCTGGCCAGAACCCGGCAGGATAATTCCCGGGTATGGAATCGACTGCAGCCCCATCTCAGTAAGGGGGAATTTGATACGGTAATGGGGATGATTGAAAAAGATAAATCGACCATCGCCCAAATGCTGTCGATGGGACTCGCCAGGCAGGGGGCGGTAAAGCGTCGTGAGGACATCGAAATAGCAATGGAAGAGAGTATGATGGAGATAATCCCCCAACTGGAAAAACGAACTCCGTATATTGGCCTGTTGTCGAATATTGCCACGCTGCTTGGATTGTTAGGGACCATTATGGGGCTGATTGAGGCTTTTACGGCTGTTGCAAATGCTAACCCGGCAGAAAAAGCTGATTTGCTGTCGGCAAGTATCTCCGTCGCTATGAATACCACGGCGTTTGGTTTGATGGCCGCTATTCCGTTATTGCTGATACACGCTAAGCTGACCTCCACTACCGGGCAAATTGTCGACAGTCTTGAGATGGCATCGGTTAAAGCCCTTAACAGTATTTCAACCTTTAGTAAGCGTCAGCATTCTCTGGGGTAAGTCATGAGGCGAAAATCTGGTAGACGCAGGCGTAGTCAGAGAGATGTTCCGGAACTGGATATTACAACTTTCTTAAATCTTATGGTTGTATTGGTACCTTTTCTGCTGATTAGTGCGGTTTTTTCCCGGGTGACAATTCTTGAATTGAGCGTACCGACAACTGGTGCAGGTTCCGGTTCACTCAAGCCAGCATACACCGTAGAAGTTGTCGTTCGAAAAAATGGGCTTGAGCTTAGTAATGGTATTCAGGTGGTTGCGGCTTTACCTTTTACCGACAATCATTATGATCTTGAAAAATTGTCTGAAATGCTCATGAGACTGAAGAAAGATTATCCGGATAAGACCGACGCAACGGTTCTCATGGAACCGGATATTGAATATGACACGCTGATACAGGTCATGGATACATTGAGGGAAAAAGAAATTCTGGTTGCCGACGCAACGGAACCTCAAAAACTTGAGCTCTTTCCGGTTATTTCCATAGGAGATGCACCATGAGACCGACGCGTAGAATCAGACGCATGGAACGTAATCGTAAACGTGTGATGGGCTTAAATCTTACATCACTGATGGATGTTTTTACTATTCTGGTCTTTTTTCTATTGGCCAATTCATCTTCCAGCGAGGTTTTGTCAACCCCCAAACAGATCAGTTTACCAACCTCTGTTGTTGAAGCAAAACCTCGGGAGACCGTAGTGATTTTAGTCAGTGCAGACAATATTCTGGTTCAGGGTAATCCTATTTTGAAAACCGCAAACCTCACCGATATCAAGACGGATGAGATCCCGGAATTGCGTGAGCGCCTGGAACAGTTGGATAAGAATATTATTGGCGTAAGCACTAAGGAAATCGTTGAAAATAAGGAGGTTACGGTCCTTGCTGATAAAACGATACCATTTCATGTGCTTAAAAAAATTATGTCAACATGTACGGCTACTGGTTTCGGCAGGATATCTTTGGCTGTGACCCAAAAAGCCGCGAATACTTAATTGGAAATTGTCGTGGAAAATTCAACATTTACGCAGGATGTGGAACGGTTGGAATCGCAACTTAAGCCGTTTCAGGAGGAACTGGTTGTTCTGGAGGTGGAGCTGCGTGCTGTTGAGGCGGAAATTGCGACCTTAAATAAGGAGCAGGCTCAGTTTTCGGTTCTGCAGGACATTTGCCACTCATTGGATCAACTCGAAGACTTAAATGCCGGTCATCTTTTCTGGCAGGGGCTAGAGAAGAAAATTAATCTTGTTGAGCATCGAAAACGGATCCTATCTGTGATCCGTTGTTATGCTGAACAGGAAAAATCACTGACAGAAAAAAAATGTGAAGTCAATGAGCGCATCAGCAGCCATCAGCAAGTCATCAACTATCTGCAACATGAACTCGATGAATTGTATGATCAGGAAGAGTCACGTTTAGAAGAATTTGTCATTGTTCGTGAGATTAAAAAACTGCCTTATCGCAAAATTATCATGCCGTGGACGGTTGATAAGGATAGCGAGTCTTATTTTTACCGCTGCCTTGGTGCGGCATTGCTTTTGTGTCTTATTTTCGGAGCTTTGTTTCCTCTGGTTAACGTGCCGATTCCAGATCGCGAAAATCTTGTTGTCGAAGTCCCGGAACGTTTTGCCATGTTGTTGAAGGAGGAACATCATACCCCTCCACCAGCGCCTGTCGTCGAGGAATCGAAGCCGAAAAAGCTTGAACCGAAAAAGGCAAAGCAAAAAACTCAAGAACCAGAAATTGCTAAAAATGAAAAGCCACCAAAAGCGGCTAAACCAGCTAAGGTCAGTCGTAAAGAAACGGGTAAAGGGAATAAGCCGACAAAGCGCAAAGCTGAGACCCTTGGCGTTTTGGCCTTCAAGAGTAACTTTAATGATCTGATAGATGATGTCCCGGTTGCAAAACTTGGTGCTTCAGCAAAAGTGACTAAACTGTCAGCTGGTATTGCCGGTGGCAAAGAGGCTCATCGTAGTCTGGTTTCGATAAATGCAAAAGGTGGTACCAGTCAGGGAATCAGTAACTTCGGGGTAAGCCGTGATATCGGCAATGGTGGCAATGGCAGCGGCGCTGGTGGCGGTAGCGCTGGTCAGATTGGCGGGGTTGCAACTGCGAAAGTGACGAGTGATTTGGCTGATCTTGTTGAGGAAGCGGGACGTCCTTTAAGTGATGGGATGGGGATTACCCGAACTGATGAAGAAATCCAGATCGTACTCGATCGCTATAAAGCGACATTGTACCGTATTTACCACAAGGCTTTACGTAATGATCCAACCTTGCAGGGTAAATTATTGGTTCACTTGTCAATTCTTCCCGATGGATCGGTGTCTATGTGTGAAGTACAATCCACAAGTTTAGCTTCGGATGAACTTGTCGCTAAAATCATTGACCGCATTAAACGGTTTAATTTTGGTGAAAAGGACGGTGTGCCAATTGTTACCGTGAATTTCCCGATAGATTTTCTTCCCGCAGGGTAACATTACTTGCAGTGCAGACTAGTCCATCTAGTCTGCACGACGTTTTTCACACCAGCTGCGCATAGCTTTTAGCTCGCCGTAAGTCAGGTTGGGGCGCAAAATTTGTCTGGCTTGTTCACGATAAGCCGCAACTTCCGGAAAGCGACTGGTCATGTTTGCCAATTCCTGCTTGGCCGGACAATCTTCATATACTGGTTTCAGGTCTTCAAGGTCATGGATAACGTGTTTAACCTTGCAGCCAAGGTTGGCTCCAATAAAAACAATAGAACAGCCGGCAAGTGCAGCAACGGTACTTGAATAAATGGGTTGTTTCAGCCACCAGATCAGTAACAGCAGGTTGGCAAATAGCATACCGATACCTGTAGCACCAATTGAAAGTTTGTCAGAACGACTAAGGGGCTGGTGTACCGAATTGGCGAGGGCGATGGCACATACGGAAGCAAAAATGACGGCAGTCAAGGTGGCTCTACCTGATAATAAATCAAAGTAGTAGAGCCCCCAGAATAACAGGCCGTGAATCAAATCAGAAAGGCAGCTGTAGATCAGTTGCTGCTTTTTTTCAGACTTGAGTTTGTTTTTGACGTCTCTTAATTCAAAAGCTGTAGGTGGCTCGCAGTGGCCATCGAAGTAAAACATCTTCCCCCAGACCTTTCATAACAGAGCATACAATTAATAACAGTTTTTATTTTCCGGGCAGAACGATTTGTGGTTCTTCAGCCTGGCGGTAAAGCAAAAAGGTGCGGCCAAGAATTTGCGCGATCTGGGCGCCGGTAACCTCGGCAAGTTGTTGGGCAACCTCTTTACGGTCCCCCAGGCAACCTTCCTGAAGCCTGATTTTAATAAGTTCGTGGCTATTTAAGGCTTCTTCCGTTGCCGCAATAACGGCGGAATTGACCTCTTCTTTGCCAACCATGACTACTGGGTTCAAATGGTGGCCCAGGCCACGTAAAAAACGAACTTGTTTTCCTGTGAGTTTCATTAGTGCTCCAATCTAGGTTAAAATAAACCCTGCCAGCCAATAAAGCAACATCCCTGTAAATACAGTTCCGCCAAGGCTCCGGGTTTTTACTGAAAAAATTAATGTTGGTATAGCGACCAACAGTTCCGGTTTTCCAAAATCAACAGTTCGTGTTGCTGTATCGGTGAATAATGCTGGTGCCAGCAGGGCGCTTAATACGGCTACCGGAATAAAGCCAAGCCAATCAACCAGCCATTGGGGAAGGCTTTTATGGGCCAGGTAGATTAACGGTAGCGCTCGCGGTATATAGGTGACAGCTCCCATGCCGAGAAACAGAAAAAGGTAATCGGAAAAGGTCATGATCTGCTCCGACAGCTCTTTTTTACTAAATATCCGACAGTTGCAGAGATAACAGCGGCGCCGACAATATATGAATCTCCAGGAATCAGCAAGTACCAAATTCCAGAAATGCCCAGTCCTATAAGTGCAGAGAAAATATGAAAGCGGTTCTGAATCTGGAAAACCAACAGACAAATAAACATAGCGCTTAACGCATAATCAATCCCAAAGGCCCCCTTGGGGATA
This sequence comes from Geopsychrobacteraceae bacterium, assembly GCA_963664385.1. Classification (GTDB taxonomy): domain Bacteria; phylum Desulfobacterota; class Desulfuromonadia; order Desulfuromonadales; family Geopsychrobacteraceae; genus Seleniibacterium. The sequence continues at coordinate 4,356,209 of OY761157.1, read as the reverse complement.
AATTGACCAATCAAGCATCCTGCAACGGTAGAGATGCACCAGGTAAAATTAGCAACATGGTTTACGCTTAAAGCCTGAAAACGATTCCATGCTCCACCTTTAAATAATGCCATATTTATGGCAAAGCTTTCATCTGTCAGGCCATAAGCAAATATGGCTAAAAATTTTCTGTTAACACCTGAAAGATAAACAGCAAGAGCTGAACTCATCAACGTATGGCGGAAATTGACGACAAAAGTCGTTAGAATAATTGCCAGTGGCGAGGCAGAACTGACCAGCATGGAGACACATATGAACTGAGCGCTACCAGCGAAAACAATAATCGACATCATGGCCACCGCCCACCACGGCACTCCGGCCTGTTGAGCCAGGACCCCAAGCGCCAAGCCAATAGGGAAGTACCCGAGGCAAATAGGCCATGCGGCTAGTGCGCCCGATTTGATATTGGTTACCTGATTTTCCATGATATATCTGATTCCAGAAGAAATAGGTCGTCAGCTGTAAAATAAAAACGAAAAGGGCACTTTTGAAAGTGCCCTTTTTTTAGGTGGTTGAGGATTGATTCTCAAAGCACTTGTTTCAGAAATGTTTTGGCTCTTTCTTCCTGAGGGTTGGTGAAGAAATGTTCGGGAGTGCCTTCTTCTACCAGGCGACCATGGTCCATAAACAGGACCCGGTCAGCGACCTCGCGGGCAAAACCCATTTCGTGAGTAACGACAACCATGGTCATCCCCTCGCGGGCCAGTTGCTTCATAACCTCAAGAACTTCGCCAACCATCTCAGGGTCAAGTGCGCTGGTAGGTTCATCAAACAGCATGATCTCGGGATCCATTGCTAAAGCACGAGCGATGGCTACACGCTGCTGTTGACCACCAGACAGGCGCAGAGGGTATTCCTTTTCCTTTTCGGCAATACCAACCTTTGTAAGAAGTTCTCGCCCCTTGGCCTCAGCTTCACTGCGACTGCGTTTACGGACCACCATTTGTGCCAGAACCAGGTTTTCCAGGACCGTTTTGTGGGGGAACAGGTTGAACTGTTGAAATACCATACCAACTTCACGGCGGACTTTGTTGAGGTCGGTTTTGCGGTCAGCAAGATCAACGCCATTGATATGAATGTGACCGGAAGTAAAAGTTTCAAGTCCGTTCAGGCAGCGCAGATATGTCGATTTTCCGGAACCGGATGGCCCGATGATAACCACAACCTCTCCGGCTTTGATGTGTGCAGAAACACCATCTACGGCATGCACTGTCTGGCCACGCCCAACAAAAGTTTTCTTTAAATCAACGGTTTTAATCACTGACTGCAAGCCTCCGCTCAACCCAGGCAATAACTTGCGACAGGGATAGGGTTAAAAATAGATAAAGCAAAGCAACGACGAACCAGATTTCAAAGGTCGCAAATGTTGAAGTGATAACTTCACGGCCGCTTTTGGTCAAATCGGTAATTGCGATAACGGAAACCAGGGAGGAATCCTTGATCAGACTGATGAACTGTCCCGCTAATGGCGGTAAGGTACGTTTGAACGCCTGGGGTAAAATGATGTGGATCATCGCCTGAGGAACATTCAGGCCCAATGATCTGGCGGCCTCCATCTGCCCTTTGGGGATGGACTGAATGCCAGCCCTGAGGATTTCCGCAACGTAGGCCCCTGCAAATACGGCAAGGGCGCTTATTCCGGCGACAATACGACTGATATCGAGAACCGTTCCGAGGAAAAAATAGAAAATAAAAATCTGCACCAGTAGTGGCGTGCCACGAATGATTTCAATATAAATGATAGATAGTTGGCGCAAGGTGATATTGCTGGAAACACGGCACAGGCCAGTGACTAAACCAATAATCAGGCCGAATATACTGGCAGCAGCGGAAAGCCATAAGGTCGTCCACAGTCCCAACACTAAGGGGCCAGCCTTCCAGGCGAAGGTTGACCCGATAGAGTCCCCTTCAAACAGGTCGTCATACTCACTGACTTTTACGGTGTTGGCATCAACCGTAAATGACTTTATCTCATCATCTTCACTGCGAACTGTGACGGTGGCTTTATCTTTGGCTAAGGATACTTTCTCGACCACGCCATCAAATGGAACTGTGGTTACGGTTTCCTGTTGGTAGACGAAGTACTGAGGTACTCGATTCCAGCGCCAGGTATAGTCTATCTTTTTGGTGGCAGCCCAGAGACCTCCTGCCAGACCGACCAGGATCAGGAGGGTCAATAATCTCCAGAGTAGATTGTTATTTTCTCTATTCACCTGTAGGGGCTTTCTGTTGTTGGGGTTAACGTATTCATGTGGATCTATATCAGTGGAAAAAACAAGCGGGCTGCACTCTTAGCTAAGATATGCAGCCCGGGATTGATCATTCCTTAGTGTTGGACCTGCTTTAACCACTCATCGCTGAGGAACCATTTGCCATAAATTTTATCGTAAGTACCGTCACTTTTGATCTGGTTCATAAAATTGTTCAGCCAGTTCAGCATGTCTGGATTGCCACGACGAATGGCCCATGCCAGCGGCTCGTAGGTGAATGGTTCGTTCAGGAACACCAGTTTGCCATTATTTTTTTCGGCATTGGCAATGGCCATGAAGGGCAGGTCGTAAACAAATGCGTCAACTTTGCCATTGATCAGATCCATGACGCCTTCCTGCTCGGTCTCAAAGGAGATGTATTTTGCTTTTGGGATCATCCGTTTGGTTGCTTGCTCACCAGTTGTGCCTAGTTTGGATGCTACGGTAAACTTAGCGTCGTTGAGATCTTTATACGATTTAACTTCACCGGCGTATTCTTTTTTAATCAGAATTGTCTGGCCAACGACAATATATGGTGCGGCAAAATTAACCTGCAGATTTCTTTCCTGGGTGAGGGTCATACCACTCATAATCATGTCATATTTTTTGGTAATCAGGCCTGGGATGATGCCGTCCCATGCCGTGCTGACCAGCTCAAGTTTGACATTCATGGCTTTGGCAATCCGTTTAGCCATATCGACATCAAAACCGATGATTTCGCCACGTTGATCAGTCATTTCAAAAGGCATGTAGCCTGGCTCAAGGCCTACTCTGAGGCTCCCTCTTTCAAGAATTTCATCAAGAGTGTCTGCACTTGCCACACCAGGTATGATCAGCGCCAGAACAAACAGTAGTGCAAATACGGATTTAAGAAGTTTCATTGCATGGTCCTCCATCGGTAAGTAGGCTTGAGTTGTGTCGAAAATTACCAATCGACGGTTATTTTTCTAGTATGATTTACCTTCGTCTAGAAGTTCTGATATCAGCATTTGGACTTGGCATTTAGAGCAGACGGGGACTTCTTCTGCGGGTATGTATATGATTTCGGTGAGCCGGCACTTCGGGCAGATAACTTCTACAGGCTCATTTATTGAACGGTCTGAGTGATCCATAGAATCCCTGTTTAGTATGTGTTTGAGTGGGCAATACCAAAGTTTGCTTATAGCATAAAGGTGATTCGATGAACAAGGAAAGAGTCTTCTGTATGGTTGGAATTTTGGCTAAATTATTCTGCTCAATCCCCCTTAAATAGGGCCCTTTAATAAATGTCTGCGTGGTTATGGCCAGGCATAGTGTATTTCTCAGCCTTTGTTCTTTACAAATGGAAACAATCCAGCCTAATATTGGCGGTTAAAATTCAACAAATAAAGGTGTGAAGTCGAGATTTATGAATCAGAAAAATATCCGAAATTTTTCAATTATTGCCCATATTGACCACGGTAAATCTACGTTAGCCGACCGGCTTCTTGAGAAAACAGGAGCTTTAAGTGAGCGGGAACGCTCAGATCAATACCTGGATAAAATGGAGCTTGAAAGAGAACGTGGTATCACCATTAAATCTCAAGCTGTACGCCTGCCATATAAGGCTGCTGATGGGCAGGATTATATTCTTAATCTGATTGATACACCCGGGCATGTCGATTTCTCCTATGAAGTCAGTCGTTCCTTGTCTGCCTGTGAAGGGGCCATGCTGGTTGTCGATGCTGCGCAAGGTGTCGAGGCCCAGACCCTTGCCAATGTTTATATGGCTATTGATCAGGATCTGGAGATTTTTCCGGTCATCAACAAAATTGATCTGCCCAGCGCTGAACCTGAGCGTATTAAAGGGGAGATTGAGGAGATCATCGGCCTCGATGCCAGTGAAGCGATCCTGGCCAGTGCCAAGGCCGGTCTCGGGATCGATGAGATCCTGGAAGCGGTTGTCAAAAAAGTACCTGCTCCTGGTGGTGACCCTGGTGCGCCGTTAAAGGCTTTGACCTTCGACTCCTGGTACGACTCTTATCAAGGGGTTGTCGTTTTAACTCGAATCGTCGACGGGACGGTTAAAAAGGGTGATAAGATCAAGCTGATGGCCACCAAGGGGGTTTACGAAGTCCAGAAGGTCGGTGCTTTTTGCCCCCAGCCTCTGGAACTGCCGCAATTGTCTGCCGGTGAGGTAGGTTTTCTGATTGCCGGTATTAAGGTCGTTGAAGATGCCAAGGTAGGTGATACGATCACCCACCTGCATTCCCCTGCTGATACCGCCTTGCCTGGTTATCAGGAGGTTAAGCCGATGGTGTTCTCTGGCTTGTATCCCATTGATTCAGGTGACTATGATGCTCTGCGAGATGCTTTGGAGAAGTTACGTTTAAATGACGCGGCTTTTTCTTTTGAGCCTGAGAATTCTCTTGCTCTTGGTTTTGGTTTTCGGTGCGGATTCCTTGGCCTGCTGCATATGGAAATCATTCAGGAGCGTCTTGAGCGTGAGTTCGATGTTGAACTTATCACTACGGCTCCTACTGTTGTCTATCATGTCACAACGACAAAGGGTGAGCAGCTTGAGGTAGAAAGCGCCAATATGCTCCCTGATGTGCAGAATATTGAGAAAATTGAGGAGCCTTTTGTCGTTGCTTCCATCCATGTTCCTAATGATTATGTCGGTGCGGTTTTAAGTCTTTGCATTGAGAAGAGGGGCGTCCAGAGGGAGATAAAATATCTGACTGCCAATCGGGTCATGGTCGTTTTTGAATTGCCCCTGAATGAGATCGTGCTTGATTTCTTCGACCGCCTTAAGTCAATTACCCGTGGTTACGCTTCTCTCGATTATGAGCATCTTGACTTCAGGCCGAGCCGTCTGGTGCGGTTAAATGTCTTGATCAATGGTGACGTGGTCGATGCGTTGTCTTTAATCGTACATAGTGACAAAGCTCAGTTTCGCGGGCGCGAACTTGTCGGCAAAATGAAAGAATTTATACCGCGTCAGCAGTATGAGGTGGCAATTCAGGCTGCTATTGGTAATAAGGTTATTGCCCGGTCAACGGTCAAGGCTTTACGTAAAGATGTTACCGCAAAATGTTATGGTGGTGACATTACCCGAAAACGAAAACTGCTTGAAAAGCAGAAAGCTGGTAAAAAACGTATGAAGCAGGTTGGTAGTGTTGAATTGCCTCAGGATGCGTTTTTGGCCATTCTTAAGGTTAAAGAGTAGATAAATGGGAATTTTTACTAAGAAAAAATCTATCGAGGTCAAAAAAGCCTGGTATCGCGAGTGGTCCGAAGCCCTCATTGTTGCCGTTGTTCTGGCTCTTATTATTCGTACTTTTTTGTTTCAAGCGTTTAAAATCCCTTCCGGATCGATGCTTGATACGCTGCTGATCGGTGACCACCTGCTGGTTAATAAGTTTATTTTCGGTACAAAAATCCCTTTTGTTGATGGTCGTCATTTAACCATCCGTCACCCGGAACGGGGGGATGTTATTGTTTTTGAATTTCCTGAAGATGCTGGGAAGTCTTACTTTGAACGTCGTGATTTTATCAAGCGTGTTATTGGTACTCCTGGTGACGTTGTTGAGGTTAAAAACAAAAAGGTTTATGTCAATGGTGAGCTTTATGACATTCCCCAGGAAGAGCATAAAGATGGTGACCTGCTTCCGGCGATGGCCAGCCCTCGTGATTTTTTCGGGCCGATAAAGGTACCTGAGAATAATTATTTTGTGATGGGGGATAATCGTGATTATTCCTATGATAGCCGGTTCTGGGGTTTTGTTCATGAAACCAAGATCAAAGGGCTTGCGTTTATAAAGTATTGGTCATGGAATGGTGAGGGGGATTTGCTGCATAAAATACGTTTTGATCGCATTGGCAGGCTTATTCGTTAAAACTCACAACTTTTGAAGTAGAATTCATTCTCCTGTTGACTTCACGCGACAGGATTGATACGCTCTCGAAAATTTTGCTTAACCCTTTAATTTGATCCGAGAGATCAACAAGGGAGACAATACGTGTTAGCTACACCTTATAAATATACCAACAACACCTGTGCATCTGTTTGCATAGGTGTTTTTTTATGCCCGGTTTTTTAAAGGAGGCTTTTGTGGCTGCTGAAACAATTGAAATATTAGATGAAAAAGGAATCAGCAGGGCTTTAACCCGAATCGCACATGAGATTTTGGAAAAGAATAAAGGGTTTGATGAGCTTGTCCTGATCGGTATCCGTACCGGGGGAGCTTTTCTTGCTGGACTGTTGCAGAAAAAGCTCGCCGAGATTGAGGGTGCTGAAATTCCTTTGGGGCTCATCGATGTCACTATGTACCGTGATGATATCCGTTCCCGTAGTAACCTTGAAGTCGGCCAGACAGATATTCGTTTCAGCCTGAATGGCAAGAAAGTCATTCTGGTTGATGATGTCCTGTTTACCGGGCGGACTATTCGGGCTGCCCTTGATGCTCTTATGGATTTAGGTCGGCCTCAGTCAATACAGTTGGCAACTTTGATTGATCGCGGTCATCGTGAATTGCCGATTCGTCCAGATTATATCGGTCGTAATCTGCCTACGGCACGTAATGAACAGATAGAAGTCGATTTTGATGAGCAGAATATTCCCCGGTCTGTTCATTTGCTCAGACGCTAATTCGGAGGTGGTGTTATGTCATTCAATCCAAAACATATTCTCGGGATCAAGGGGCTGTCTGCAGAAGAATTAACCTTTATTCTTGATACGGCTGATAGTTTTAAAGAAATTAACACTCGGGAAATAAAAAAAGTTCCCACTTTACGCGGTAAGACCATCGTCAACCTGTTCTTTGAAGCGAGTACCCGGACCCGTACTTCCTTTGAGGTAGCAGGCAAGCGTCTTTCTGCCGATACAATTAATATCAGTGCTTCATCCTCTTCCGTTGTTAAGGGGGAAACCCTTGAGGATACAGCTAAAAATATTGAAGCAATGCATCCTGATATCATCGTCATGAGACATAACGCATCGGGGGCTTGTCAGTATCTGGCAGAGCGTCTTGGGTGTTCTGTTGTCAATGCTGGTGATGGTACCCATGAGCATCCCAGCCAGGCCTTGCTTGATGCTTTTACCATTCGTCAGCACAAAGGCAAAATCGCTGGATTGACGGTAACTATTGCTGGTGATATTACCCATAGTCGGGTGGTGCGTTCCAATATTTATTGTCTGACGACTCTTGGCGCCAAGGTGCGCATTGTTGGCCCTAAGACCATGGTTCCACCCGGAATTGAAAAGCTCGGGTGTGAAGTTTTCTATAATCTTGATGAAGCAGTCAAAGATGCTGATGTGGTCATGATGCTGAGAATTCAGCGTGAACGGCAAGGGAAGACATTAATTCCTTCGACGCGTGAATATGCTCGCTTTTTCGGTTTAAACGAGGCCCGCCTTGGGTTGGCTAAGTCTGACGCAATTGTCATGCACCCCGGGCCGATCAATCGTGGTGTTGAGCTGTCTTCAATTGTCGCCGACGGTGAGCATAATGTCATTCTCGATCAGGTGGAAAACGGGGTGGCGGTTCGTATGGCTCTGCTGTACCTGGTTTCAGGTGGCGAAAAACTTCAGGAAAATTGATTTCGGGGAGAGGTGATAGAATGAAAATATTGATTAGGGCAGGGCGAGTTATCGATCCGGCCAATAATATAGATGCTGTCCGGGATGTTCTTATTGAGGGAGGGGTAATCGCTCAGGTTGCTGAAAATATCGAGGCTTCTGATGTTGAGGTTATTGATGCTCAGGGGATGCTGGTTACTCCAGGGTTGATCGACATCCATACCCATTTACGTGATCCCGGCCAGGAATACAAAGAGGATATTGTCTCCGGGACTCAAGCCGCAGCTGCCGGTGGTGTCACTTCCCTGGCCTGTATGCCAAACACCTCTCCGGTTAATGATAATCTTCCGGTAACCCAGTATATTATTAACAAGGCACGCCAGGCCGGATATGCCAATGTCTATCCGATTGGTGCCATCAGTTGTGGCATGAAAGGGGAGACCCTGGCCGAAATGGGGGAACTTAAGGCTGGTGGTTGTGTGGCTTTCTCAGACGATGGAAGGCCGGTTCTCAATGGTGAACTGATGCGCCGCGCTCTTGAATATGCCGATACGTTCGATGCCCCCATTATTGCCCATTGTGAGACTATGGATATTGTTGGTGATGGTTGCATGAATGAAGGTGATGTCGCTACTGAGCTGGGTCTTAAGGGAATTCCATGGGTTGCTGAAGATGCTGCCGTGGCTCGTGATGTTATGCTGGCGGAATTCACCGGCGCGCGTTTGCATGTTGCCCATGTTTCTACTAAAGGGAGTGTTGATTTAATTCGCCACGCAAAACAGCGGGGTGTAAGAGTGACTTGTGAAGTTGCTCCTCATCATTTTACCTTAACTGAGGAAGCTGTTCGTGGTTATAATACCAACGCCAAAATGAATCCACCGTTGAGACATCAGTCTGATGTGGATGCCATTTGCGCCGGACTTGCCGATGGCACCATTGACGCTATTGCAACAGACCATGCTCCCCATCATTATGATGAGAAGAATGTCGAGTTTCCGATTGCCATGAATGGGATTATCGGTCTGGAAACCTTGTTGCCGTTAACTCTTAAGCTTGTTAATCGGGGCGTTCTAAAGATTAATCAGGCGGTAGCCTTGTTAACCTGCCAACCGGCTGATATTATCGGCATTGAGCGTGGTACTCTCTCTGTCGGAGCCGTTGCTGACATCGCTATTGTGGACCCCGAAATCTCCTGGTCTTTCGATGTTGCTGCGCTTAAATCCAAGAGTAAAAATACTCCGTTTGATGGTTGTGAATTTAAAGGCAGGGTTGTCAGAACTCTGCTGGCTGGGAAGACAGTATATTCCAAAGAATCGTAATTATAGCCTGTTAAGGGTTGTTACTTTAAGTTAATCATTAATAGATAGAGGTAGTAATGAAAGCAGTTCTTGCGCTTGCAGACGGCAAGTTTTTTGTTGGCAAGGCTCTTGGTGCGGTAGGCGAAGTTACCGGAGAGGTTGTCTTTAATACCAGTATGACCGGATACCAGGAAATCCTGACTGATCCATCTTATCACGGTGAGATTGTCACCATGACCTATCCGCAGATTGGTAACTACGGGGTCAACTCTGAGGATGTTGAATCTCGTCAGCCTTTTTTGTCTGGGTTTGTGGTGAAGGAATCATGCCCATTTCCGAGTAACTTTCGGTCCGAAATGTCACTGGATGAGTATCTGAAAAAGAACAATATTATCGGTATCGAAGGAATTGATACTCGTGCTTTGGTACGTCATATCCGTACTGCGGGTGCTCAAACCGGTATTATCAGTTCGGTTGATATCGATCCGGCCAGTCTGATTGCCAAAGCGAAGGCGGCTCCATCTATCGTTGGACGTGACCTTGTTAAGGAAGTTACCTGTGCTGAACCTTATAGCCATACCGAAGAAGTGTGGCAGCTTGGCGAGGGTTACAAGGATAGCTCTGGAACTGACAAACCTTACAAAGTTGTGGCTTATGATTTTGGCATTAAACGTAATATTCTGCGTAATCTTACTTCTGCAGGCTGTGATGTGACGGTTGTGCCAGCGACGACTTCGCCTGAAGAGATTCTGAAAATGAATCCTGATGGTGTGTTTTTAAGTAACGGTCCTGGCGATCCCGAACCCTTGGTGTATGCCCAGGAGAATATTCGCCAATTACTTGGCCAGGTGCCTGTTTTTGGTATTTGCTTAGGGCACCAGCTGCTGTCTATTGCATTGGGTGCAAAGACTTACAAGCTTAAATTTGGTCACCGCGGTGGAAACCAGCCTGTCCTTGACCATAAGCGTGGGCAGGTCGAGATTACCTCTCAGAATCATGGTTTTGCTGTCGATGCGACCAGCCTGAATCAGGATGATGTTTTAGTGACTCATATCAACCTCAACGATAATACGGTTGAGGGGATTCAGCATAAGAGTATCCCAGCGTTTTCCGTACAATATCACCCTGAAGCATCACCTGGTCCACACGACGCAAAATATCTTTTTGATCGTTTTATCCAAATGATGGCTGAGAATAAAAAGTAATTACCGACGAATTTGTGACGTTCGATTTGATTTTAAAGGAACAACCATGCCTAAGCGTGATGATATAAAAAAGATTTTAATTATCGGTGCCGGACCAATTGTTATTGGCCAGGCTTGTGAGTTTGATTACTCAGGTACCCAGGCCTGTAAGGCTCTCAAGGAAGAAGGGTACGAGGTCGTACTGCTCAACTCCAATCCTGCAACCATTATGACCGATCCAGATTTTGCAGATCGGACCTATGTTGAACCGGTTACACCAGACAGCCTGACCAAGATTATTGCCAAGGAGCGTCCTGATGCTCTCTTGCCTACTCTGGGTGGGCAGACTGCTCTGAATACCGCTGTTGCCGTTGCTGAAGCCGGTGTGCTTGATGAATACTCTGTTGAACTGATCGGTGCCAAGCTGGGGCCGATTAAAAAAGCCGAGGACCGGACCCTGTTTAAGGAAGCGATGGAGAAAATCGGTGTCGAAGTTCCCCGCTCCGGTTTGGCTCACAGCCATAAAGAAGCGATGGAAATTATCGAATTTATCGGTTTTCCCGCTATTATCAGACCTTCATTTACCTTGGGTGGTACCGGTGGTGGTATTGCTTATAATCGCGAAGAATACGAGCAGATGGCTATTGCTGGTATTGATGCATCTCCAACCAATGAGATTCTTGTTGAAGAGTCTGTTATCGGGTGGAAAGAGTACGAGCTCGAGGTTATGCGCGATACTGCAGACAACGTCGTTATTATCTGCTCAATTGAAAACTTCGATGCTATGGGTGTGCATACTGGTGACTCCATTACTATTGCTCCAGCGCAAACCTTGACGGATAAAGAATATCAGATCTTGCGTGATGCTTCGCTTAAGATCATTCGTGAGATTGGTGTTGATACCGGCGGTTCTAATATTCAGTTCGGAATCAATCCTCAGGATGGTCGTCTGGTCGTTATTGAGATGAATCCTCGGGTATCCAGATCTTCCGCCCTGGCCTCAAAGGCAACTGGTTTTCCGATTGCCAAGATTGCTGCAAAGTTATCAGTTGGCTATCGTCTGGATGAAATTTCTAACGATATTACTCGCGAGACCTTGGCATCTTTCGAGCCGACTATCGACTACGTCGTTACCAAGGTCCCACGTTTTACCTTTGAAAAGTTCCCTCAGGCTGACGCTACATTGACCACTCAGATGAAGTCTGTTGGTGAGGCTATGGCCATAGGCAGAACCTTCAAAGAAAGTTTGCAGAAAGCCTTGCGCTCTTTAGAAATCGGATCTTATGGTTTTGAGAGCCGTTTGTTTGAATCTCCTGCCGTATATGGCAGGGATCTGTCAGAGGCTGAAGTAAGTCTGCTGAAAGAGAAATTGCATGTCCCGGGCTGGGAGCGCATGTGGTATCTGGCTGATGCTTTGCGGGCCGGTATGCCTATTGATGAAATTTACAGCCTGAGCGGTATCGACCCCTGGTTTTTGAACAACATTGCTCAGATTGTGGCCAAAGAATTTGAGTTGATTGAAAACAGCGATAAGCTTGCCAATAAAGATCCTGAGTTTGCTGATCTTTTGCGTGAAGCCAAGCAGTATGGGTTTTCTGACCGGCGCCTGGCGACTTTATGGAAAATCACCGAAGATGATGTGCGTAAACTGCGTCATGATCTAAACGTGTTACCGGTTTACAAACGGGTTGATACCTGCGGTGCTGAATTTGAAGCTTATACTCCTTACCTTTACTCCACCTATGAAACTGAGTGTGAGGCTGCTCCTACCGATCGTCAGAAAATTATTATTCTTGGTGGCGGACCGAACCGGATCGGGCAGGGTATTGAGTTCGACTATTGTTGTGTTCACGGTGCTTTTTCCTTATCCGAAGCTGGTTATGAGACCATTATGGTCAACTGTAACCCGGAAACAGTTTCAACCGACTACGATACCTCAGATCGCCTTTATTTTGAGCCGTTAACCTTCGAAGACGTGCTCGCAATCGTAGAAACTGAAAAACCGGTTGGTGTTATTGTTCAGTATGGTGGACAGACCCCTCTGAAGCTTGCCGTTGCTCTCGAAAAGGCCGGAGTCCCAATCATCGGTACTTCTCCTGATGCTATTGACCGCGCAGAAGACCGCGAACGTTTCCAGGCTCTATTGAATAAGCTGAATTTACGTCAGCCTGAAAATGGTATCGCTCGTGCCTATGATGAGGCAGAGAAGATCGCTGAGAGGATTGGCTACCCGGTTGTTGTCCGTCCTTCCTATGTTCTTGGTGGTCGCGCTATGGAGATCGTTTATACCGTTGAGCGGTTGCGCGATTACATGAAATATGCTGTTGATGCATCACCTGAACATCCGGTTTTGATCGATAAGTTCTTGATGGATGCTATCGAGGTTGATGTTGATGCTCTCGCCGATGGTATCAACGTGGTTATTGGCGGTATTATGCAGCATATCGAGGAAGCGGGTATTCACTCCGGTGATTCAGCCTGTTCGTTACCTCCTTATTCACTGCCCGAAGATATTATCGCTGAAATCCGTCGTCAGACCATTGAGTTAGCTCTTGAGCTGCAGGTTGTCGGACTGATGAACATTCAGTATGCCGTTAAGGATGGTGATATTTATCTGCTTGAAGTGAATCCTCGTGCATCCCGGACCGTACCTTTTGTTTCAAAAGCTACCAATAGGCCATTGGCTCAGATTGCCGCTAAGGTGATGGCCGGTCAGTCCTTGCCTGAACTTGGTGTCAGCGGGGATATTATTCCTGAGCATATTGCTATTAAAGAAGCTGTTTTCCCGTTTGTTAAGTTCCCGGGAGTTGATACTTTGCTGGGCCCAGAGATGAAATCTACCGGGGAAGTCATGGGTATTGATTTCGAATTTGGTAAGGCTTTTGCTAAGGCTCAGCTCGGAGCCAATGTCAAGCTGCCTCGTGAAGGTAAGATCTTCGTCAGTGTGAAAGATACTGACAAGCCTCATATCGTTGATTCAGTCAAAAAATTGGTTGCTGCAGGATTCTCTGTCGTTGCAACAGGAGGGACTGCAAGTTACCTGGCTGAACAGGGCATTGCTGTAGACCGGATCAATAAGGTAAAAGAGGGTAGACCTCATTGTGTTGATGCAATCAAGAGTCGTGAAATCTGCATGGTTTTCAATACTACCCTGGGAGCTCAATCGGTTACTGATTCCTATTCCATCAGACGCTCTGCTCTAATGAATGAAGTCGCTTATTATACCACTGTTGCGGGAATCAAAGCCGTTACCGACGGGATTCTGGCGATGCTTAGGGAAACGCTTGACGTTAAGCCATTGCAAGAGTATTATAGCGTTTCTTGATTTAGCGGAACTTCATTAGTAACATACCAGTGGGCGGGTTATCCCGCCCGCTGTTTTTTTTAAGGAGTGAGATGTATGAGCAATTCTGTTCCCATGACTGCTGAAGGGTATCAGCGGCTTCAGGACGAACTCAAACACCTTATACGGGTTGAGCGCCCGAAAGTTGTCCAGGACATTGCTGAAGCTCGCAGTCATGGAGATTTGTCCGAAAATGCTGAATATGATGCAGCGAAAGACCGTCAGGCCTTTGTTGAAGGACGTATTCAGGAGCTTAATAACAAGATCGCTTTAGCTCAGGTGATTGACCCGAAAACTATTAAGAGTGACAAGATCGTTTTCGGCGCCAAAGTGACTCTGTTTGATGTCGATACTGAAAAAGAATTCACTTATCAGATTGTTGGCGAGGATGAGGCGGATATTAAGGTTGGTAAGATCTCCATCACTTCACCTGTCGGTAAATCTCTTATCGGGCATCAAGTCGACGAAGAAGTGCGTATTGCGGTGCCTTCCGGTGTGAAGGTTTACGAAGTAACTGATATCGAATACAGCTGATCTTCTTCCTGCGCAGGGTTTTATTCGGGGTGTCTTTCTGGAAGATGCCCCGTTTTTCTTGCAATTTATTGTGGGTTTTGTGAATATTTAAACGTTAAAGTATCCACGCATCTACGCGGAGGTTTAAATGGCTCAGAAGATTACCAAAGATATGACTTTCCAGGAAGTGATTCAAATCAGCCCTAAAATTGCTGCAGTTCTCGATCGCCATAATCTTGGCTGTGTCGGCTGTTTAGGCGCCTCAACCGAATCTCTTGCTCAAGGGATCAGGGCTCATGGTCTGAATCTTGACCAGATTCTTAATGACCTTAACGCTGCTCTGGAAGACTGATTCGAACAGATGTCCTTCTCGGACCAGGCCGCTGATTTAAAAATTCTGCACCAGGATATTTCTCAGTTGCGGGGGGTTGGTGCACGCAACCTTGAAAAATTACAGCGCCTTGGAATTAATACTGTTGAAGATGCTCTTTATCATCTTCCCTCTCGTTATGAAGACAGGCGTCAGCTAAAAACCATCAGTCGCCTTGTGACCGGACAGCAAGAGGTTTTTTTCGGGACCGTTCTGGCCTCTGGTGAAGTGCAGACTTCTCGCAACCGAAAAAAACTCTATGAGGTTATCGTTGGCGATGACAGCGGTCGTGTTTCTTTAAAATGGTTTCGTTACCGTAAGCCCTGGTTAGAAAAGCGTTTCCCGGTTGGTCAGCAAGCTATTTTTGTTGGTGATGTCAAACGTTATGGCGCTGTTCCTGAAATTCATCATCCTGACGCCGAATTGATCAGCAACGCTGCAGAGCTTGATAACTATCTTGCCGATAATCCTGTTGAGTTTGGCCGGATCCTGCCAATTTATCCTGCTACTGAAGGGCTTTCTCAAAAACAGATGAGAAAGTTATGGTCCCAGTTAGTTAGCTCCTACGTCGACCATGTCCCAACTTACCTGCCGACTCATCTTTTAACAAAATATAATTTGTTTCCTCTTGCTCAGGCGTTGCGTGGAATTCATTGGCCTGCTGAGGATATTGACCTTGACAGTTTAGTAACAGGTCGAGACCGCGCCCGTCAATCTATTGTTTTTGATGAGTTTTTCTTTCTGGAATTGGGGCTTGCATTAAAACGGGCAGGGGTGGAGCTGGAGTCCGGAATTGCTTTTTCTTTTAACCACAAATATACAATTCCCTTAAATAAAGCCCTTCCTTTCCGGTTAACTGATGCTCAGCGACGGGTTCTTGGCGATATTAAACGGGATATGATGTCACCTCAGCCGATGCACCGGTTATTGCAGGGTGATGTTGGTAGTGGCAAAACCCTGGTCGCCATGATGGCTGCTTTAATTGCTATTGAAAATGAGGCTCAGGTTGCTGTGGTCGCACCAACTGAAATTCTGGCGGAACAACACTTTCAAACCTTCAGTCGCTGGTTGGAACCGCTTGGGCTGAGTGCTTGCCTGTTACAGGGGAGTATGAGTGCGGCATCTAAACGGCGGTCTCTTGAAAAAATTGCAGCCGGCGAAGTAAATCTGATTGTCGGGACTCATGCCGTTTTACAGGATTCAGTTGAATTTAAACGTCTTGGTCTCGGTATAATCGATGAACAGCATCGCTTCGGCGTTAAGCAACGCAGTATTTTAAAGCACAAAGGGGAAAATCCCGATATTCTGGTTATGACTGCAACGCCAATACCGAGAACCTTGTCCATGACACTGTATGGAGATTTATCGGTTTCGATTATTGATGAGCTCCCTCCTGGACGTAAACCGATTACCACCAAGTTGTATAAGTCAGGACAAAGAAATAAGGCATACCAGCTTATTCGTGAGCAACTGCAATTGGGTCGTCAGGTGTATATTGTCTATCCTCTTGTTGAAGAATCTGAAAAAAGTGATTTGCAGGCAGCTACAGTAGCCGCAGATCAGCTACAGGATGAGATATTCCCTGATACGAGTATTGGCTTATTGCACGGCCAGATGAAATCTGCCCAAAAGGATGCTGTGATGGAGGCCTTTCGTACCGGGGAAGTGCAGTTACTTGTTTCAACAACTGTCATTGAAGTCGGTGTCGATGTTCCTAATGCTTCCGTTATGGTTATTGAGCACGCAGATCGTTTTGGTCTGTCACAGTTACATCAGTTGCGTGGTCGGGTTGGTCGTGGAGCTGAACAAAGTTATTGTATATTAATCCCTTCTGAAAATTATAGTTACGATGCCGATCGTCGCCTGCAAGTTATGGTAGAGACGAACGATGGCTTTAAAATTGCCGAAGCGGATCTGGAAATTCGTGGTCCTGGTGATTTTCTTGGTACGAGGCAAGCCGGGTTGCCAGAATTCAGAGTTGCAAATCTCGTCAAGGACCTGCGGATTCTTGAAGTTGCACGTAATGAAGCTTTCGCATACGTGGCGGAAACTGATCAGCTTACTACTTCAGATGCGCGCCCGGTTCGGGAAGAGTTGATCAGGCGTTGGGGTGGCCGACTGGAATTAGCAGCCATTGGCTGATATGATGTACTTCTGACTAATATCAGGAGGTTTATTATGAGAGCTATTCAAGTTCGACAGTTCGGTGATCCTGACGTTTTACAAATAGCCGAAATAACAGGTGCTTCAGTATCTGACGTTCAGATCAAAGTTGAAGTTCATGCAATAGGTGTCAATCCGGTTGATACCTATATCAGAGCTGGATCCTATCCACTTAAACCTGATTTACCCTATACCCCCGGTAATGATGCAGCAGGTATTATTACTGCCATAGGTAAAGATGTCGTTCACCATAAAGTTGGTGACCGCGTTTATCTTTTCGGGCCTAACATAGGAACTTATGCAGAGGAAATTATTTGCAGCCAGAGTAATGTATATCCGTTGCCGGATAATGTTTCTTTTGCTACTGGCGCTGCTGTCGGGGTTCCGTATACGACAGCTTATTACGGTTTGATCTATCGCGGGCAGGCCAAACCGGGTGATACAGTTTTTATTCATGGTGCCAGTGGCGCAGTAGGTCAGGCGGCTATTCAGATAGCTAACTCCTATGGAATGCATGTTATCGGCACTGCCGGAACCAGTGATGGAATCAAGCTGTTGCAAGGGCAGGGGGTTGTGGCTGCTCTCAATCACCATGAAGCTAATTATCTTAGTGCCCTAGATGAGCTTACCTGTGGTGTTGGCCCAAATGTCATCCTTGAAATGCTCGCCAACCTCAACCTTGATAAGGATTTAAAGGTCATTGCTAAAGATGGGCGCATCGTTATCATTGGTAACCGCGGCAGTATTGAGATTAATCCGCGAGATACCATGGGGAAGAACGCTTCTATCGTAGGCATGGCAGCCTTCAATGCCTCTAAGGAAGAAATGTATCAGATCCATTCAGGCATATATGCAGGTCTGGCTGATGGTCGTTACGCGCCAGTTATCCGCTGTGAAATTCCACTTTCAGATGCAGCTAAAGCTCATGAGATGGTGATGCAGCCAGGTGGTAACGGGAAAATTATTCTGTTACCTTAAAAATCTACCGATTTCTCCTTATCCCTATTAGATCGGGCCTATACGTTCCGTCTGGCCCGATCTATTCAGATTTCTGTATGACTTCAATGTTATTATTTCAATTCCTATTATTTGTTTTTTCAATTCTGCGTTTGTTCTCTAGAGGTCTTGATGGTTAATGATATTTTAAGGAAACACTTTGGATTTGAAGCGTTACGTGACGGCCAAACACAGGTTATTGATGATATTCTAAAGGGGCGATCAGCAGCAGCGATCTTTCCGACCGGTTCAGGTAAATCCCTGTGTTATCAACTGCCAGCGTTGTTATTGCCACACTTGACACTGGTAGTTTCCCCTTTGCTTGCTTTGATTAAAGATCAACTTGAATTTCTTCACAGTAAAGGTATTTCTGCGGCCAGTATCGATTCCAGCCAGGATAAGGAAACTCTAGTTGAGATTATGCAGCAGGTCAGAAATGGCCAGATCAAGGTCCTGATGATATCTGTCGAAAGATTTAAAAATGAAAGGTTTCGACAGTTTATTTCGCAGGTGCCGATTTCCATGTTGGTTGTTGACGAAGCACATTGCATCTCTGAGTGGGGGCATAACTTCAGGCCTGATTATTTGAAACTTCCATATTATCGAGAACTCTTTGGTATTCCTCAGGTGTTGCTTCTTACTGCTACGGCGACTCCTAAAGTTATTAATGATATGTGTCGTAAATTTCATATCGGGCAGGATCAGGTTACGGTTACCGGGTTCTATCGTTCAAATCTTCAATTACAGGTCGTTTCCTGTTCTCAGACTGAGAAATTCTTTAACCTCCAGCAGATACTTCAATCATGTAGCAAGGTTCCGGTCATTGTTTACGTAACGCTGCAAAAGACTGCGGAAATTTTGGTTGCCCGGTTGGAAAAGGTCGGTATTGCTGCAGCTGCATACCATGCCGGCTTAAGTATGGATCAGAGAAATTCTGTTCAACGTCAGTTTATGGACGGTAGCGTCGGCTGTATTGTTGCAACTATAGCCTTTGGTATGGGGGTAGATAAGGCAGATATCCGTAAAATTATTCATTACGATTTACCAAAATCTATCGAAAATTATTCACAAGAAATAGGCCGGGCAGGGCGCGATGGTAAACCCGCTGTCTGTATAACCCTGGCGAATACTGAAAATCTTCATGTTCTCGAAAACTTTATTTACGGAGATACGCCTGATCGCGAGTCTATTGAATATGTTGTCGGTGAAATCTACGCGTGTCAAGGCGATTGGGAGGTTTTAATAAATAATCTGTCTCGGAATAGTAATATCAGGCAATTACCGTTAAGAACCTTATTAGTTTATCTCGAATTGAATGAAATTATTGAATCTCAGTACAGCTATTTTGGGGATTATCGTTTTAAATTGATCGACAGTGAAAATGAAATTATTCAACGCTTTGATGGAGAAAGACGCCGCTTTGTCGAAACAATCTTTCAATGTTCTACGAAAGCCAGGACCTGGTATAGCATTGATTTCGATGCCATATGGAACACCTACAACGGAGACCGCAGGCGGGTAATTGCTGCTGTTGATTACTTTTATGAAAAAGGTTGGCTTGAGCTGGAAAGTAAGCAGATTACTGAGGTCTATAAAATCATTAACCGCGACATTCCGAAGGCCACATTGATTGATCGACTAGATCAATTATTTGTCGAACGAGAGCGTAGCGAAATCGGTAGAATTAAAAACATGCTGACATTTTTTGAAAGCCAGCAATGTCTGAGTCATTCGCTCGCTGATTATTTCGCTGATAAAAACGCACCAAAGGCATGCGGACATTGTTCGGTTTGTGATGACAGGGTTATTCAACTACAAGCGAGGCCACAACCAACAATAGTAGCAGCTGAGATGAAAACCCTTATAACACCATTTATCCAATCAAGTCCCGATTCATTAACAGCTAAAGCCGTTACCAGATTCTTGTGTGGAATTACAACACCGCTGAGTAGCAAATTGAAGGCAAGTCGTATGGACGGGTTTGGTAAGTATGCAGAGTATCCGTTCGCAGAGGTGTATGGTAAAGTAGCTGAGTTAATGGCCATTTGAAGATTACTGGATAATAAAGCGAGATTTGGTCGATATTCGGGCATACTTGATAAAGGGTTCGGGTGAGATCGTCGCTTACAGAGCCATTTTGGAATGACTCTTCAAATGGCTATAGGTTTACATAATATATATTATGCGACGTTAAGTATACGTCATTTTCTTGCTAAGGACTCTACTATTGTTTCCTTCTCTCTTCTTATGCCCTTCAGTCCATTTTGTCAGAAGAGCTAGAGCTTCTCTACATATAACATAACTTCTTCAGGTTGAATTTCGAGGATTTCAACTTCAGGCGGTATGAATATTAGAGATTTTGAGATCGGATATGTCTTGCGTCCGAAGCGGGTTAAAGTCCCGTCCAGTCTTATCGTCAGATCTTGCTGTTTAATCTGAAACAAGTTCCGCCTTTCACCTGTTAAAGTTATTTCGATCATATCCGGAACGACCCTGGTCAATTTAAAATCTTCCGGGATGTTTTGCACAATGATAGGAACCTGATACGTTACCTTTTCAACTACAGCTGAAGGCACAATAAATAGCCAGAGACCAATGGCACAGAGCAAAGCAAGAAAAAGATCTTTTATATGCCAACCAAACCAGGTCAATTGCCATCTGGTTTCTTCTTGATCCTTATCATGCTGTTTAAAAAATGAATGAATATGTTGCGCCAAGGCTTGTGGATTTTTCAGGGTGTGCAACTCTCCCTGATATGCATAAGATATTCTTGATGTTTCTTCTGATACTGCGATGACAAAGGCGTCGGACTGTTCAGAAAGTCCAAGGGCTGCAGCATGCCGGGTCCCCCTGTCTTGAAGCTGATGTTGTTGTTGCGATAAAGGCAGACGCAGGCCAAAACTTTCGACACGATCACCCCTTACCAGTAAGGCGCCATCGTGCCCAGGAGAGTTTGGATCAAATATACTTAATATGATAGCTTTGCTAAGTATGCCATTCAGACGTATTCCGCCATGCATATAGGGTTCGAGCTGATCCTGGCCAGGAAGAATCAACAATCCGCCGCGCCCGGAATCAGAAAGTTGACCGAGGGCCTCAGCTATAAGATCGGCTGTTTCTGGTGGTTGTTGAGATAACTCTCCCCTTCTCAGCCTTAATCGTGACGGGAAATGCTCAAGAAAACGTCGCATTTCAGCTTGAAATACGACAATTAACAGCAGAACCAGAACCGCAGCGATCCCTTGAAGAATCCAGATGGTGACCTTCAGTTCAAACTGACGGGAGAAAAAAAATATTAATGTAAAAGATATCAGCCCGGTCAGTACTGCCCTGGCTCTGGCTGACCTTAATACGTGAATGGCAAGGGCCAAAAATACCGTTGCTAAGCCGATGTCCAGAAAATCACGTAAGCCTATCTCGTTGAGCAATTTAAGATAATTATAGAGCATCTGTTATGACCTTCTGTATGAAGAAATTTCGTCTGAAGGATTGACCTCTTTATCTCTCCTCTAATGTTTTAGTTTGGCTGTGTGCAAGAACTGGAATTAACGTAATACGTAAAAGTAAAATTCATTATATCATTGTCTGATAGGAATGATGCTTTGGTTTTAATGACAGACTATAAAAAAAAGAGCTGACTTTGCTAAGTCAGCTCTTTTATATGGTCGGGATGATAGGATTTGAACCTACGGCCCCTTGACCCCCAGTCTAAGTGATCCGTAATGATTTCAATAACTTAGAGCTGTAAAATGTTATCCCAAGTGCCGATTTTCGAGGAAAATGTTATCCCTGATGTTATCCTAGTAAGCGCACTTGACTTATGTAAAGATAATCGTAGTTTGGGGTGCCAAATAATTTCGGTAATCTTCATTTTTCCTATAATAATTAAATAGAATAATACTCTTTAAACGGACAGCCCGTGCTCCATTTATAATGTGCGTTGCCGTTTTTTATGGTCGCTTGATAGAATCCATTTCCTAATGCGGCTGACGAGATTTCTGCTTGCTTGTTCTTAGCCCTAAGTTCAAATTCGCGAGCTATCCAAAAACTTATGAAGTCCGCTACTTCTAATAAAAAATGAGATCCAGGTTTTACAAACTTTGGTGGTACAACAATTGTCCCAGATGATAGCCATGTAAATAATCGTGTGTATTGCAGACCTAAAAAACATTCTGAGGCCCAACCTTCTGTTGGGATTTTATTAGTAGAATCTTTAATATTATCGAATATCCAATGTATTTGTTTATCGTAATCTCGCATGATTTTTAGACTGGTTAGAATCGCTTGTGAAAAAATATTTTTTTTCTGAGAATTGATTGCAATTCTACGTTCTTTTTTGTTTTTTGGTACAATTATACAGCTTGAGATATTGAACGATGTGAGCGCTGGACGTGCACTCTGAATAATATTGGCAAATCTATTTGCATAGTTAATTTTTGCCTCTTTGGATTCAAGTATGAATTTATTGGTATCTGGTCGGGTGTTCCATATTTCATTAAAGTGATGTGTCCAGCTATCAGGGTCGAAATCTGGTCTTATTCCAATCTTTGCTTCTCTAATGGCAGATTTTACCTTTTCCCAAGAATCAATATGTAACCCGATTAAGGTTATACAGAAAAAATGTAAAGGGTCTTTAGATATGATCTGGTGTGGATTGCTAATATATCTTGCTGCTTCATCACCAAATAATCCCCAAGAAGCATCTATAGGCTTAATAGGTATCTTTATCGTATTTTTATATAAACAACCTGGTTGCAAGCAATCTAAGGGAATACTTACAGGAACCCAGTGCCCTTTTTCCGAATTATGCTTAACCGGATGAATTGGAAATTTAAGTTTTTCAAGCCAGGGGATCTCTATAGGTTCTCCACACTGTAGGCAAGGAAATGATAATCCAAGCAACTCTTGTGGAATAATATTTGGTGCAAGTCTGAAAGGTAGTTTTCTTACGTCTTTTATATTCTTATACATTGTAAAATGAATAGAAATAGAACGGTGGTTTTATTTTTTCTTGGCTGTTTTCTATACATTATTTAAAGCATATTTACGGCTAGGTGAAAAGCAAATTAATTTGAAAAATATTTTTCAAAATAGAGCACTGTGAATATGTTTATAGGTGAAGTTATTGATGAGAAGGTATGCTCTACTTGACTCAGGGTCAAGTAGCATACTTGGAAAAATGTAGGTGTAATATATCTCATTTTTGAGGGATAACATTTGGGATAACATTTTTGGGCTAGGGATAACATTTTTTAACGAAAAAACGGAGAGTAGCATGCAAGCTAACTCTCCGTTTTTTCGATGTTATTTTGGTCGGGATGATAGGATTTGAACCTACGGCCCCTTGACCCCCAGTCAAGTGCGCTACCAGACTGCGCCACATCCCGTTACATTTAACAGCGCCGCGAATTATTAATTATTCAATGCCACTTGTCAAGGACATTTGAAATGTTTTTTCTAGAGAGATTGGGCTAAATCAGTAATTACCCCTTCAAGCAATCCTGAATCAGAAACACGGATCTCAGGTCTTTTGAATTTATCAGCAAGAGTCCTAAGAATCTGTATTCCTGGAATAATAAGATCTCCCCTTCCCGCTTCCATGCCAGGCAGTTTTTCACGCTCGGTAATGGTTAGGGGGTCCATTACTGATTGAATTGAAGCGAGCCAGGACACAGGAATAATAGAATTATTAATGCGATCAACATCATATTCGGTTAAGCCAAGCTGCATGGCAGACAAAGTTGTTACCGTTCCGGCAGTGCCTATCAACTGATAACCTTCAGTCGGTAAACCTGCCTGGGATAGACGGATAAAATAATCCTCTATGAAGGTCTCGATATGCTGTTCTCTTGCATCCTTATTGTTAAACTCTTCACACAGCCTCACGACCCCAAGGGGGTAACTGTGTTGTAGCTTGGTTTGGCCACTGATGACACAAACAAGCTCAGTGCTGCCTCCACCAATATCGATGATTATAGCTGCCTCGGGAATCGGTTTCATAACCGACAATACACCACTGCTCGTAAGCTCAGCTTCGGTATCCCCGGAAATAATGTCGAGGGTTAAACCGGTATGCTCTTTAACCATCTCAAGAAAGGATTGACGATTATCAGCTCTTCTGACGGCTTCTGTAGCAACGGCTCGATAGCTAGCCACCTGATGTTCGGCTAGCTGTTTACTGAACTCTTTCAGTGCCGCTAAGGTTCTGGTAATGCTGGCTGTATCCAGACATCCGTCAGCAAAATTACCCGATAGCCGGGTAACTTTGCGCAGATAACTTACTGAGCGACGTTGCGGGTCTGAAATAAGCAGCCTTACCGTATTACTGCCGACATCTATGGCTCCAAGCATCTATTTTTTACCGATGATCGCTTCAGAGACGTTAAATGTATGATCACCGATCTTTTCAAAGCTATGCAGCATATCGATATAGACAAGACCTGGCTGAACTGCACACTCTCCAGTATTCAGTCGCGAAATATGGTTCATACGCAAGCGTTCCTCAAGGTCGTCAATGGTGTCTTCAAATTCGATAGCTTGTTTTTCGATGGTCTTATCTTCTTTGCCCATGGCTTCAATGGTAAACGCCAGGAATTCTTTAGCTTTGTTGGCAATCTCAGTCATCTCTATTTCACCAAGATCTGAGAAATTGATTTTTTCTTCAATCTTTCTGCTGCCCAGTTGCCATAAGTTTTCACAATGATCACCTATACGTTCCAGATCATTAACCATATTCATAAGAGAACCGATGGTTTCCGATGTCTCTGAGGATATGGATTTTTGTGAAAGCTTAACCAAAAATGCCATAATCTCTTTTTGCAGAATATCGACAAGTTCTTCTTTCTTTTCCAGGCCGCGAATACGTTTGTAGTCGCCATCCTGTAAAAAGAGAGTTGTTTCATCGACCATTTCCTGGGCTATCTGTGCCATACGCCGTGTTTCGCTGCGTGCCTGACCAATAGCAACTGGTGGGGTATTAAGGACGCGGTCGTCGATAAATTTAACCTGGAAAGTCTCCATATCCTGCTCGCCTCGAATGAGCATCGTGGAAAGTTTCGCTAACAGTCCGATAAATGGTAGGAACACCAGGGTATTGATTATATTGAATAGTGTGTGAGTGTTCGCGATATGACGGGCTATATAGGGTTTATCTCCAATGGCCGCAGCAAATTGTTGGGCTTGGGCTTGGGTCTGAACAACAAAATCAGCATCACCAGGAGTAATAGATGATATGAACTTGAGGAAAAACGGAAACAGTAAAAGCATATAGCCGACACCAATAGCATTGAACAGAAAGTGAGAAAATGCTGTTCGTTTGGCGGCAACGTTCGTTCCGATCGCAGCTAGGTTCGCGGTAATGGTTGTGCCGATATTTTCGCCAAGAATCAGCGCTACGCTGGCCTCAAAGGAAATAAGCCCAGAACTGGCGAGCGCCAGGGTAATGCCGATGGTGGCGCTGCTGCTTTGAACAATTACTGTAAGTAAAGCACCGATTAAAACACCAAGAAGTTTGTAATCGCCAACTAACAGGAATAATTGACGGAATTCTTCACTTGTCTTAAGGGGATCGAAGGCCGTTTTCATTGTCGACAGACCGAAAAACAGCAAACCAAAACCGAGAATAATCTCACCCATGTAGTTGGATTTGCGATTGCGGCTGAACAGTTTAAGGCCTGCCCCTATGCCAATGGCAGGTAGGGCAAATTTGGTAATTTTAAAAGCAATTAACTGTGCAGTGATCGTTGTGCCAATGTTTGCGCCAAGAATGACCCCGATCGATTGTACAAGTGACAGCAGGCCGGCATTAACAAAACCAACAACCATAACCGTTGTAGCACTTGATGATTGAATGATAGCGGTCACTGCGAGGCCAACAAGAGCCCCAACGACACGATTGTTGGTGAGAACGGCCAGAATTTTTCGCATTTTGTCGCCAGCGATCTTCTGTAGTCCTTCGGACATGATTTTCATTCCGAACAGGAACATTCCAAGACCACCAAGCAGGCCAAATAACAGTTTCTGACTGAGCAATACCGACATGAGCTCTCTCCGTTTGTTAATGCAATAAAAATGGTTTGCTAACTGATTCTTAACAGTATCAGGGTAAAATTTTTATTTTTCGCGCGAATACTATAATGCGTGGGCATAATTCTCAACAAAAAAAGGCCAGTGTTTCACCACTGACCTTTTGAATCGAATTTTGTTGATGCTGGACTCAGGAACGGTTAAGGGTTGTCAGCAACATTGTTCTGTAGTCCTTCTTGGCTATGCGCATTTTCGTCACAAATATTTTCATGATATTTAACGCAATTTGAAGGCCTAATCTGGGCTTTTCACTGGCGAGAAGATTGAACTTTTTACGTTCAAGACCATAGAGGACGGCATTTTCTGCAATTCTGGCTGTACTTGCCCTTGGCCCGTTGTCAATAATGGCTAATTCTCCAAAAATATCACCCGCGCCCAGAACCGCCATAAGTTGTTCGTCTGTTTCTGCGAGCATCTGGGAAATCTGGACTGTACCTGCTTTAATCAGGTAGAGGGTTTCGCCAGACATGTTTTCAATGAAAACGGTTTTGCCTTCGGGAATTTTTCTGACCGCAAAGGCTGAACTGAGATATTCGATTTCTTTGGCGGCTAACCCTTTAAATAAAGGGCTGTCAGAGAGGTCGGTAAGATCAATCTCGTTCAATTAAATACGCTCCATAGGAAAAGGTCGTTATCTATAATTATCAGCATACTCAATGTAATTAAGCGCTGACTGTTTTAAATGATCAAGTTCATTTTGTGATAAATTTCGTTTGAGCTTCGCCGGTGACCCCATAAAGAGTGTGCCTGCTGGGATCACTGTGCCGGGGCTTACTAAGGCTCCTGCAGCAACCATAGCATCATCTTCAATTGTCACATTGTCCATCACTACCGCGCCCATGCCGATCAGACATCGATTACCTATGGTGCAACCATGGAGAGTAACATTATGACCAATGGTGACGTCGTTACCAATGTGAGTTGGGTAACGTGCGTGGTCTACATGAATGACGGTACCATCCTGAACATTGGTTCTGTCGCCAATGCGAATATGGTTTACGTCGCCACGAATAACGACATTAAACCATATGCTGGATTGTTTTCCTATAATAACATCCCCAATTATTTCTGATGAGTTTACGGTAAATACAGATGGGTCGAGCAGTGGACTTTTGCCTTGGTAACTGTGCAGCATTGTTTAACCTGTTAAAAAAATGAAGTCTAAGAAAAAACCCATCCACTAAGCAATGGATGGGCTTTGCGATCAGTCGTTGTAGGGTCTTATTCGTCGACTCTTTCCCTGAGTTCTTTGCCAACTTTGAAGAAAGGAAGCTTCTTTTCTTCAACCTGAATAATTTCCCCGGTTTTAGGATTTCTACCCATATATGCTTTGTAATCTTTGACCATGAAACTGCCAAACCCGCGAATCTCAATGCGATCATTATCAATAAGTGCTTGAGACATTCCATCGAAAATCAGGTTAACAATTTGCTCTGATTTTTTATAGGTCAGATTCTTTTGGATCGATAATGCCTCTATCAGTTCTGACTTGTTCATGTAGGCCCCCTGAGGCTTTAGCCGGTTATAGGTTTATTTATTAATTTGAATATTATTTAAGACTATACATCAAGACTTTGCCATGTCAACCAGAGTGCAAAAAATTCAATGGGTTGGCATCATTTTATATGATTGTAAAAGGAGATAATGTCCAAATTACCTTCGCATCATCGGCACCGATATTTTCCCAGCGATGCGGAAGGTGTGATTTAAAACAGAGACTATCCCCTTTATCCAGAATATAAACTTCATCGACGATGGTCATTTTAAGGCGGCCCTCAAGTATGTAAATAAGCTCATCGCCAGGATGATACATATTTTTCCTTCCGCTTTGACCACCCTTTTGCACTGTGCAGTAAAAAGACATAAATTGTGGGTCACGTAATCCGGAGGTAAAAGATTCCGTATGCATGTTGTATTCATCGTCATAAACGGTTTTGTCCCTCTGGCCTGGTTTAGTGTGGACAATTTCGTGGGAGGTTGAAACATCTTCAACGAAGTAGTTGATACTCTTATCGAAAACCGTAGCTAGGCGCATCAGAATTTCGACGGAAGGTATGGTCAGGCCACGCTCGATGCGTGAAATCATATTGGATGAGACTTGTGAGCGTTCAGCGAGTACCTGAATAGTCATATCTTGCTTAAGGCGGATCTCTTTAAGTTTTTTTCCGACAATTTTTTTTACCTGCATGATATTTATGCTCCCGGCTGAAAGGTCATACGTTCGGTGGCGGAGATACAACCCAGAGGATCTTTGCCTGATCGTTTGATCGGTTGCTCCAGCTGTGAGGTAAAGTTGCTTTGAAGCCGATTGAGTCCCCTTTTTTAAGGAGATAATCTTCTCCATCTACACAAAAGTAGAGGGAGCCTTCCAGGACCATCGCAAATTCCTCCCCGGTATGAACCATCCCGCCCTCACCACTATCACAATGGGGCTCAAGGGTGTCTATGAATACTGAAAATCCCGGGTCTCTGAGCCCTTGAAGTAAGCTGGTGATTTGATGTTTGTCCTCAAAAAAGAAGACAGGCTCGCCATGCCCTTCCTTTGTGTAGATAACCGTACTTCCTTTTTCGGCTTCCTCCACAAAATAGCTAAGGCTAAGCCCTAAGGCGTCGGCTAGTTTCATGAGAATCTCAACCGAGGGGATCGTCAGCCCTCTTTCGATACGTGAGATCATATTGGATGAAACATGCGACATTGCAGCCAGTTCCTGAATGGTTTTATCTCTTTTCAGGCGCGATGATTTGAGCTTTCTCCCTATTAGTTTTTTAATCATGATAATAGCACTCCATCGATTATTTAGAATGATGTTTTATCATGGAGGGTAAATATTGTCAACACAATATGAGATTTCCTGAATAAGAAATGGTACACAATTAAAATTAAAAACAACAATTAAAATTAGCGATTTAGCTTTATTATGACGAAATATTTATAATTATATTTTTGTGCCGCTATTGCAATATTTTTATATTGATATAATTTAAGTTTTATGGGTGATTTTTAAACAAAATAAAAAGCCGTCACATAGAATCGTGTTTGTCTAGTAGCGCGCGAATATTTCTTAGTAAATCAATGGGTTGTACAGGTTTGCTTAGAAGAGGAACCCCTTCATTGAGAAGGCCCTGTTCGCGCAGACTGTCAAAAGTGTAGCCACTCATAAAAATTACAGGAGAATTCGTCAGTTTTTTTAGCTCCAGATAAAAATCAGGACCTTTCATCCCGGGCATGACAACATCTGAAACAATAATATCTATATTCTTTGCTTGTTGCTTAAGGTGAGCCAGGGCGGGTTCTGCCCTGGGGCAAGTGTGAACTTTATAGCCGACTGCTCTAAGGATACTTTCTGTTGAATCCCTGACAAGCGGATCATCTTCTACGAGCAATATGGTTTCATGTCCACCTGGCAGGTCGGTCGATTCTTCTGATAATGGGGTGTCCAGTTTTTTCTTGGTTAATGGCAGATAAATTTGAAAACTACTACCCTGATCTGGCGTGCTTTCAACGGTTATATACCCTTTATGTTGTTTGATGATCCCCCATGCCATGGCTAAGCCAAGGCCTGTCCCCTTTCCTGTGTCCTTTGTTGTGAAGAAAGGGTCGAATATCTGTTGATGAATTTCACGTGGAATGCCCGTTCCATTGTCCTGGACTGTAATTAATGCGTACTCTCCAGGGATCCCGTAGCCATGACTTTCGCAAAATGATTTGTCAATACTGCGGAGGGAGGTAGATATGTTTAATATTCCACCAGTAGGCATGGCGTCTCGTGCATTAGTTGCGAGATTGACAAGTACTTGCTCGATTTGTGTTGAATCCGCCAGAACCACAATCTGCTCATGGGAAAGGTCAAGGTGGTGCTCAATTCGGTCTCCGATAGCCTGGATGAAAATTTCGTGAACCTTAAGCACTAAATGGTTTAAGTCAACTGGAGTAGAGGGACCCGACTTTTTGCGACTGTAGGCCAGCAAGCCATTAGTTAATTGTCCTCCCCTTTCGGCGGCGGCTCCGATTTTTTGAATCTTTCGGAGAATTTTAGGTTGGTCTTTGGTCTGACTTTCGAGTAAGCCTACATAGCCTGAAATGACTGTCAGAATATTATTGAAGTCGTGAGCAATGCCGCCGGTAAGAGTGCCAATAGCTTCCATTTTTTGGGAGTGCTGCAATTGCTGCTCTAAAGACTTTCTTCTGGAAATATTGATAAAGGTTATGACCGCTCCCACAAGTTGGTTCTCTTGGCGCATCGGGTGTCCCCAGTACTCTACGGGGATAAGCTGACCTTCAGAATCAATAAATAGATCCTCATCAGAAATTTTATGACCATTTTTTATGGCCGCGATGTATGGGCACGGTTCAGCCTTAGATGCAGGAATACCATGGGTGATATTGTATAAGGGTCTTCCCAGAATATCTTTTTCTTCATGTAATCCTAAAATTTTCAGGGTGGGGGGATTGCAAAAAACCACCCTTCCCTCCATGTTTATGCCTACTATGGCTTCTGCTGTTGAGTTAAATAAGGTGCGAAGCATTTCTTCACTGTGGGACAGCTCTTTAATAAAATGGAGACGTTCCCATTCAGCGGCTGTCCGCGAAGCAATAATGGCTAAAAATTCTTCTATATGCTCGCCTTTGTGAATAGTGTTTTTGGAAAATAAACAAACGGCGCCGAGTATTGATCCGTTATGTGCGAACATCGGAATGGCAATAAAGCAGTTCGCTTCCTGTAAAACACCAAAATGGTCATTGGCAAAGTAGCCGAATGCATCATTTTCGTAAAAAGCGTAATGCCCTTGTTTGACTGCCATAAGAGGGGTGCCGATGACAGGAATCGAAAAATTGTCGATGTGGTGATTGTGGTGGTAGCATGCCTGAAGAGTAAGTTTCTGGTTATTAAAAGTGCCGATGCATGCCCCGTCTGCTCCTAGCCAGCCACATAAGTTTTTAACGATTTCATCCAGGCATTCATATCCTGTTAGGCCAACGGTGCTACGCACAAGGGCTTTGATGGTTTCTTCGTATTTTTCACGGATGGAAATGTCTCTGGCAAGGCAAAAATAAAAAGGATGTGATCTGATGGTTTGCTTCTGGCAACTCATTTCTACGTGAATCCAGGTGCCCGACTTTGTTTTTAAATCGGTTCTATAAAGTGCCTTCCCGTTCTTTGCAAGTTCGTTGGAGATTTTTCGAAAGGCGACTGAATCTTCAAGGATGATTCTGTTGATATTTTTGGGAGATAATTCTGCTAACTCCGCAGCGCTATACCCAAGCAATTCCGTAGCTGCTTTATTGGCGTTGAGGTAGGATCCGGGATTTCCATCAGGGAGGCACTCTGAAATGAAAAGTGCGTCAGCCAGTCCGTCATATAGTTCATTGAAGTTGGTTTCCTGTCTGGGGTCCATTAAATAATTCTCTCTGCTGTCAGTTGGTGGATGGTAAGCAGTATTTACCTTATGTCAGTATAGCAAACTTCGCTAGATACAGTTTTTACGGCAATTTGTCACGGGATGTTTCAGGTTTGCGGTTTGGTAATCCATATTTGCTAGATGGTTCGATATTTTTTTGAATAAAAATCTATGCAAGAATTAACAACTATGTTAATTTTCTGCGGTTAATTTATCAAAAGGAGATTTCTTTATGGTGACAGTTTTAATCGGACTGCATATCATCGTATCAATTGCACTGATCGTTATTGTTCTATTGCAGATGGGTAAAGGTGCACAGGCGGGTGCGTCCTTTGGCGCTGGCGGTAGTCAGGCTATGTTTGGAACAACTGGTGGTAATTTCATGAGCAAGGTCACTGCAGGCGCAGCTATCATCTTTATGCTCACAAGTCTATCTTTGGCTTATTTTTATAGCTCTCCATCATCACAAACTGTGATGCCAAACTCTGTTTCTGCACCAGTTTCTGCACCAGATCAAAAATAATTGAATTTCTCTATTGACAGTTGAGACTGCGTTGAGTATATATACGTCCGCATTGCCGAAGTGGTGGAACTGGTAGACACGCCATCTTGAGGGGGTGGTGGGAGTATTCCCGTGCGAGTTCGAGTCTCGCCTTCGGCACCAACTTTTAAATAAACGCTCTAAGAATTTTTCTTAGGGCGTTTTTTTATGCCTCGTTTTTTGCCCTTTCAATTCCACTGTTTTTAACCTCAATATATTTTATTGTATAATTAAATATCGATGGAAATTAACGAGATTATTTTGACTTAAAACTTGAAAAGAGTCTAATTATTGAGTTTAATAGATTCTAACAAAAGTAATTAGTTATCTTTTTCTCATAAAAATGAGGTAGCTCATGCCCCTTACCGGAGAACTTGAAAATTTACCTATTGTAGATGTTGTTCAGTTGATTCATTCGACCAGAAAATCTGGCATTCTGACCGTCTACAGCCGGCGCGGTGAAGGGCAGCTTATTTTTAATAATGGATATATCGTCAGCGCAATTCATTCCAATGAAGATCTCAAAATAGGTAAAATTCTTTTAGAAAAAGAGATTATTAGTGAATCAGAGTTAAATCAGGCTCTGTCAACCCAGCAAGCATATGGTGATAATGCCCCTCCTCTTATCAGTATTTTGCACGAGCAATGCGAAATCTCCAGGGATGATGCTTATAATGCTTTGGAGACCCTTATCGAATTAGCTATGGTCGAAATGATCAGTTGGACACGGGGGATTTTTACTCTGGAAACAGAGGATATCTCTATGCCGGATGATTACAAGTATCTGCCTCAGGATTTACAGAATATTAATCTGGACACCCAGATGATGTTAATGGATGCCCTACGTATCTTTGATGAAAAGGTCCATGCCGGTGAAATAGAAATTTTAGACGAACCATACGAAGGTGACACCCCTGGATATAATCGTGAGCCGAGTTCATCCGAAAAAGTTGGTGCTACAGATATAGAACTTTCAGAAGATATTCTGGGATTAGCTGACCTTGACCAGTTGGAACGCAAAAAACCACGCACTTTTGATGTCCTGGACACCTTTGATCCTTTCGATATCCATCGGGAATCTATTGTTCAGGCGCTGCCATCGATAGCTGAGGAAGAACAGCAGAAATTAGTCTCCTTTTTGTCAGAATTCGATCATATGGATCCCAGATTAGCGCCCCTGAACATGTCTTCCCAGGCGGTGGTTCTTTACAGCTCAGATAAATTTTTGCAGCATGCCATTTCGACAGTTTGTCGGCGTGAAGGGCTTATGACCTTTACTCCAGCCTCTGTTAATGATCTTGAAGGTAATATTCGCAGGTCCCTGAGTAAGGGGTATGACCCAATCCTTGTTCTTGGCTTGCCGGATGATTTGAATCCTGATTTCAGCGTTGAAAAAATAGTTTCATTGCGAGCTCATATGCAGCGTTTATATCCCGGGGTTCCTCAGCTACAGTTAACTCTTCCTGAGGCCTATGATTTCTCGCTTGCAGCGTACAATGATGGCTGTCGCGCGGTACTCCCCTACCCCCTTTTAATTAGCTCTGAAACAGTTCTGGCTGATGACCTCGTGGTTTTCCTGCGTGCGCTTACTGGCCATATAAGTCATATTTTTAGCGATTCTGAACATTCCCAGTATGCTCTACTTAAAAGTTATCTGGTACGCTTAGGGGGCGCAACCAAGGCGCCAGATATTTCACTGTTGGTTCTTAAGTTTGTTGCTGAATTTTTTAAACGTAGCATAACGTTAGTTGTGGATCGTGATAGCCTGATTATGGAAAGAAGTATCGGACTGAGACCGGATGGCAGCCACAATGTTTCACACCCATTAAAAAATCGCCTGGCTGTTGGAAATAGTACATTTTTAAAACAAATATCCGGAGCTGAAAGTTATTACGACCAGGTATCTTCGGATAGCCTTCCTGAGTTTTTTTATGCTGATTTTGAAGCCCCTAACGATTCTCACGTACTTTTTCTGCCAATGAAAGTTTGCGGTAGAATGGTGACAATTACCTATGCAGATTTTGGTCGTCATGCGGCGTCGCCTGTGCCCCTTGATTTATTGCACGTATTTATACGTCAGGCTGGATTGGCAATGGAAAGCGCTTTGCTACGGAAAAAATCAGACTGAGCTACTTGTATATTATTGAGGAGTAGGCATGGATATTAAGACGTTAAATCAAATTCTGGAAATCGCTTTTGCTAAACGCGTTTCTGATATTCATTTTGAAGTGGATAATCCACCATTTTTCCGTGCTCATGGGCAATTACTGCGCAGCAAGCTACCTAACCTGATTCCAAAAGATACCGAATTTATAGCGGCAACGATTATGGAGCGGAATAAACGGCCACTGCCTGATGATTTTACTGAATTTGATGCATCTTATGCATTGACTAATGGTGGTCGCTTCAGAGTGAGTATATTTCGGCAACGGGGCCATATTGGCATCGTCATGCGGGTCATACCTCCTGAAATAGGATCTTTTACAGATCTTAAGTTGCCTTCTGTTCTTGGGGAAATTGTGAAAGCCCCAAATGGCTTGATTCTGGTAACAGGACCCACAGGAAATGGCAAGTCGACGACTCTTGCTTCTATGATCAATTATATTAATGAAAAATATGCTTATAATATCGTCACTATTGAGGATCCTATAGAGTTTCTGTTTAAATCGCAAAAAAGTTGTATTATCCAGCGTGAAGTCGGGCTGGATACCAAAGATTTTGGATCTGCGTTGAAGGCGTCATTACGTATGGATCCCGATGCAATTATGGTTGGAGAGTTGCGTGATACGGAAACCATAGATGCCTGTATCAAGGCATCAGAAACTGGCCACTTGGTGTTTTCAACCCTGCATACTCAAGGAGCTGTGTCGACAATTAATCGGCTGGTAGGGCATTTTCCTCCAGAATCGCAGGAAATTATCCGGCAACGCTTAGCTGATATTCTGGTCGCTATTGTTTCATTGCGACTGATCGAAGATAAAAATGGGGAGAATGTTATTCCCGTTGTTGAGGTCATGCGTACGACAACAACGATTCAAGCTTGTATTCGGGATGGAAATCTTGACGATATCAAGGCTCATATAGAAAAAGGAAGTGCTCAATATCAGATGCAAACTATGGATCAGCATCTGATACAGCTGTGCAAGAAAGGGCTTATTACGGTCCGGGAAGCAAAGCGTGTTTCTAATTCAATGGATTTGGAAAGAAAGCTGACCTTCACCTAGATATATTTATGTCACAATTTCTTATATGGTACTGATCGATTCTATTCTTTGATCAGTACCATATAGGAAAAAATACTTACCCAATTGAATCCGTCTGCTGCGCAATTATTCTATCCATGAGGTATCGCCACTGCCAAAGCGAAGGACTTCGACTTGATCTCCAAGCAAGCTGATAACGGTGGAGGCTTCATTTAAAGAAATTCCCCCATCAATAACCATATCGACCATTTTTCCTAATTGCTCATTGATTTCAAAAGGGTCTTCCGGGGTTTCTTGGCCTGAAATATTGGCACTGGTTGTCACCAGCGGATGGCCGAGCTCCTGAACAATGGCCTTGCATATCGGACTATCAGGAATCCTGATGCCAACGGTTTTCTGCTTCGTACTCAGTGACTCTGGAACGACCTTGGTGGCGTCGAGGACAAAGGTATAAGCTCCGGGAAGATGGCGTTTCATGATTTTGAAGGCAAAGTTGCTTACTTGGGCGTAATTCGATATTTCTCCAAGGTCAGAACAGATAAATGAAAATGGTTTCTTGCTTTCACGTTGCTTGATTTGAAATATTTTTTTAATAGCTTTCTTGTTAAAAATATCGCAACCGATTCCATATGTCGTGTCTGTTGGATAGATAATAACCCCGCCTTGCTTTAGACATTCGACAACCTGTTGAATAAGACGTGGTTGTGGATTTTCAGGATTAATAGCGATAAGCATAGCAGTCTCCCTTGTTAAGGTAGGATAAATTTCATAATAGCATTTTTAAGCCTGAGGTCTGTTTCATTGTCTGATAAATTGCAGTTAGCTGTTCATAGCTATGAAGTGTAACAAAAACGGTAATCGCTTGGTAGTTGCCATTTCCACTGGGACGCCGTTTAACATTGTCTTGACCTACAGGCACATGTTGCTCAATAGCGGCGATTATATCACGGTGAAAATCATCTCCGGACAGTCCAACTGCTTTAAACTGATAATGACAAGGAAACTCTATAAGTTGTGACGGATCATTTTCCATTGTTTCGTTCCTTTTATTGTCCTGTATGACCGAAGCCACCCTTTCCTCTTTCAGTATCGTTCAGTTCGTCAACGACTTCAAGGCTTGCTTGTGGTACTGGCGCAACGACTAATTGAGCAATTCTTTCGCCACTTTTGATAATAAAATCCTCACTGCCGTGATTAATCATGATGATGCACACTTCACCCCGATAATCAGCGTCTATGGTGCCGGGGCTGTTAACAAGTGAAATCCCATGTTTAATGGCAAGGCCTGAACGGGGTCGGACCTGGATTTCGTAGCCTTCCGGGATGGCAAATGCTAACCCTGTTGGCACCAGGCCTCTTTCTCCGTGGGCAAGAACCAGGTCTTCATCAAGTAAAGCGCAAATATCCATGCCTGCAGCTAATGTGGTCATATATTTAGGAACTTGGGCATTTTTATGTAATTTTTTAACCTGAATAATTGGCTTTTCCATTGTGACTCCATAACTATTAAACAGCCGGCGAAAAGAAAACTTAACGCCGGCTGGGTAATGCTTATTATATTTTGGAAGGATTTATTCGTCTTCTGGCAGTTCCATCCCCAGGGCAGCTTTACGAGAAAGCTTGATTTTCCCCTGACGATCAATGCCGATGCATTTAACCAGAACTTGGTCTCCTTCGTTTAATACATCGGTAACATTACGGACACGTTCATTGGCCAGTTCTGAGACGTGAACCAGTCCATCCGTTCCTGAGAAAATTTCAACGAAAGCACCAAATTCCATGATCTTTTTGACGGTACCCATGTACAGTTTATCAACCTCAGCTTCCTGGGTCAGGTCGCGGATCATCTTGATAGCCTGTTTTGCGGCGGCGCCATCAGAGGAGGCAATGTTAATCGTTCCATCGTCCTGGATATCAATAGCACAGCCTGTGGCTTCAATAATGCCGCGGATGTTTTTGCCACCGGATCCGATAACGGTACGTACCTGGTCAGATTTAACTTTGATGCTGGTGATCTGTGGTGCATGTTGAGAAAGCTCATTACGTGGAGCCGCGATAGCTTTGGCCATTTCACCGAGAATGTGAATACGGCCGGCTTTAGCCTGCTCAAGGGCTTTCTGCATGATTTCTTTGGTAACACCAGAGATTTTGATATCCATTTGCAGGGCAGTGACACCCTCGGCAGTACCAGTGACTTTGAAGTCCATATCGCCAAGGTGGTCTTCATCGCCGAGAATATCGGAAAGAATCGCGATGTCATCCCCTTCTTTGATCAACCCCATAGCAATGCCGGCGATGGGCTCGGAAATGGGTACACCCGCATCCATAAGGGACAAAGAGGCGCCACATACGGAGGCCATTGATGAAGATCCGTTAGATTCTAGTACGTCGGAAACAATACGTATTGTGTAAGGGAACTCTTCATGTTTTGGCAGAACCTGGGCGGCACTCCGCTCTGCGAGCATGCCGTGGCCAATTTCACGACGGCCAGGGAAAAGACGCATGCTTGTTTCACCAACACAGAATGGAGGGAAATTGTAATGAAGCATGAATTTTTTCATTTCCATGCCCTGAATATTGTCCATACGTTGTTCATCTACAGAGGTACCGAGGGTGGTTGTGACCAGGGCCTGGGTTTCGCCACGTGTAAACAGCGCACTACCGTGAGCGCGAGGCAGGACCCCGACTTCGCAAGTGATGGGACGAATGGTTTCCATGTCGCGGCCATCAATACGAATACGGTCGCGAGTAACCATACGACGTACAACCATTTTTTCAAGGCTACCTAATGCAGCGGAGATCTCGTCTTCGCGATCTTCAAATTCACCGGCGAGTAATTCTTGAACACGTTGACGGTTATCTGCTAAAGCTGCATAGCGATCTTGCTTGGTCTGAATTTTTACTGCAGCAACGACTTCTGCTTCAGCAACTTCATTAACCCGTGCAACAATAGCTTCATCTTTTTCAGGTACGATAAATTCGCGTTTGGTATTTGCAACCAGTTTCGCGAGTTCTTCCTGTACTTTGAGCAGTGGTTGTAAGGCATTATGACCAAAGAAAATTGCATCAAGCATTTCATCTTCAGTCAAAAATTCAGCTTCACCCTCAACCATCATTACCGCGTCTTTAGATCCGGCGATGACGATTTCAACATCGCTTTCTTTCATCTGTTGCAGAGTTGGATTGGCAATCAATTCGCCATTTACACGGCCAACGCGAATACCGGCAACAGGTCCATTAAATGGGATATCAGAAATTACGACAGAAGCAGAAGCTGCGACCATGCTGTAGGTATCTGGGTCATTGACCAGATCTGCAGAAATGACGGTAGGCATGATCTGGGTTTCAAACATGTAGCCCTTCGGAAACAGTGGGCGCATAGGACGGTCGATAAGGCGACAGATCAAAGTTTCACGTTCTGAGGCACCACGTTCACGTCGGAAAAAAGAGCCGGGAATTTTACCACTGGCATAAAACTTCTCTGCATAATTGACGGTGAGGGGGAAAAAATCCTGTCCTTCACGCATTTTTTTTGCAGAGACAGCGGTACATAAGACTTTGGTTTCACCATAGGTGACAATAACAGCGCCATCTGCTTGGCGTGCAACTTTACCAGTTTCTATAGTTAGTGGTTGACCGTTAAATTCGACTTCAACCTTATGATAGGCCATGTAATTCTCCTTAATTGCAGGTTTCAGCCATCTGAAACCTAAGTTAAAAAAAGCTAGGAGGATGAACCGAGACAAAGCCCCACTTTCGTCGGGATTTCTCTCCGGACAGCCTCCTTAGCACAAACAAAGCAGCATGTTGACCTTGGCCAACATGCTGCTTTAAATTAGCGACGAATACCGAGAGCTTTAATGATAGTCCGGTAACGCTCAACATCCTGCTTAATCAGGTAGTCAAGCAAACGCCGACGCTGACCGACCATTTTCAGCAGACCACGACGAGAGTGATGGTCTTTTTTGTGGGTCTTGAAATGCTCTGTCAGATAAGTGATTCTTTCGGTCAAGAGAGCGATTTGAACTTCTGGTGAACCGGTATCGCCTTCATGCCGCTTGTACTGCTCAATGATTTCTTGTTTACGTTCTGTGCCGAGCACTGTGTTCTCCTTTTGTTTGTGATCGATAAAGCCAGTGGCGTGGCTGTTTTATCATTATCTCAGGCTGCGATTTCTACCATAGTTAGAGTACTTATGTAAAGATCAAACTACGATTAATTAGCCTTTGCTAGGACTCTGATGAGCTCAAAATCACCACGCTTTTCCTTTTTGCGAGATGGCGCAAAATAAGCCATTGCCGCAAGCGTGTCAGAAATGCATAGTTTTACTAATTCTCCCTCCTTGATCTGCTCGTCTGAAAGACAGACATTAGCGATTTGAGGAGGGATACCAAAGGATAATTGTTGGATTGCTGTGCTGTCAAGAATAGCGCTCGGATAGTCACGTAATGCTTGATCAGGAGACAGGAGAGACGCTTCGCGTACTTTGTCATCTTCAAGTTCTTCAAGGGTGCGACATTCGGAGAGAGTAAAGCCCCCTGTAGTGATTCTCTGAAGTGCTGTCAAGTGCGCCCCGCAGCCGAGACGTTCACCAATATCCTGAGCAAGAGATCGGATGTAGGTCCCTTTTGAGCAGGCTACCTCGATAGTGACTTTAGTCCCTGCGATGGCCAAGATGTCGAGTTTGTAAATATGAACTGTGCGAGCTTCGCGCTCGATTTCAATTCCTTGGCGAGCATACTTATAAAGTGGGATTCCGTCTTTTTTGAGAGCAGAATACATTGGCGGAACCTGCTTTATCTCACCGGTAAGGGCTTCGCAAACCCGAGGCAGATATGTGGCAAAATCTTCTGGAACAACGGCTTCTTTAAGGATTTCACCTTCAGAATCCAGGGTGGTTGTAGTCACCCCAAGTTGTAATTCCGCTCGGTAAGATTTGTTCTCTGCCAGTAAGAATTGCAGGATTTTGGTTCCATCTCCTATTGCTATGGGTAAAACACCCGTAGCGAGGGGGTCAAGAGTTCCTGCATGTCCAACTTTTTTAGTATGGAACAGGCGTCGAATGCGGCGCACGCAGTCGTGAGACGTCATGCCGCCGGGTTTATTTAAAAGAAGTAGTCCGTGCACTGATTTAGGCTAACAGCTTGTCAAGCAGGTTGTAGACTGTGGGTCTGATCGTTGATAACGGGCCGGTAAGGGTTGCCCCGGCAGCATTATGATGTCCGCCTCCACCAAGCTCGCGAGACAGACTACCGACATCGATTGTGCCTCGGGAACGAAAACTGACTTTAAAGGTCTGTGCATCTTTCTGGCTGAAAAATAAGGCAACTTCAACACCGCGAATGGCTCGGGGATAGTTGACAAAGCCATCAGCATGTTCACTGGTAGCGCCACTTTTGACCAAGTCATCAAGCAACATTGCCATGGACGCATAGCGACCACAATCAGAAATTTCCAGGGTTGGCAGGACCAGTGATAACAACTTCATGCGTTCTGGTGGGTAACTTTCATAGAGACTGCAAGCCATTTCCCATGGATCAACGCCACGTCCGATTAGTTTTCCGGAAATTTCGAAGGCCTCAGGATTGGCACTGGAATAACGGAAAGACCCTGTATCGGATAGAATGCCAAGATAGAGACACTTGGCGACTGACGTGGAAATTTCATAACCGCAAGCTTCGAGCACACGATAAACCATAACGGCTGTAGCGCTGGCATCGGTATCAAGATAGCAGATATCTCCGAAGTCGGAATGTGGATGGTGGTCAATATTTATAATGGTCTGCGCCACCGACTTGACATCGATTCCTGCACGCCGGATATCCCCTGAATCAAGAACAAAACAAACATCAAATTTGCGTTCAGGCGGAATGCTGCTGACCAGGAAGTCATTGTCGGGAATAAAGCCCATAATATCTGGGACCCCATCAACATTAAAAGCAATGACATCTTTGCCGGCATCACGTAAGGCCAAGGCAAGGCCAAGGGTCGAGCCGATAGCATCCCCATCAGGATTTTCGTGGGCAACAACAAG
Source organism: Geopsychrobacteraceae bacterium (assembly GCA_963664385.1). Lineage (GTDB taxonomy): Bacteria > Desulfobacterota > Desulfuromonadia > Desulfuromonadales > Geopsychrobacteraceae > Seleniibacterium. The sequence continues at coordinate 4,315,252 of OY761157.1, read as the reverse complement.
AAAACTATGATTGTTCTGAATCTGTTGAAGAATCTTCTGGAGAATCATAAAGGTCATCCTTAACCTGGCGTAAAAGTGCTTCTATTTTTTGACCATAACCAATGGACTCGTCATAATGGAAGCGCAAATCAGGTACCGAACGCATCCGCATTATCTGACTGAGTTGTCGACGCATAAAAGGGGCGGATTTTTTCAATCCTTGTTCTGCTGGTTTGCGCTCTTCAGCTTCATCAGTAACAGTAAAGAAAACCTTAGCAATACTCAAGTCTCGAGCAACTTTCACATCGGTTATAGTGACGCTGGACAACCGCGGGTCTTTAAGGCTGAACATAATAAGTTGACTCAGCTCTCTGAGGATCTGTTCAGCGACTTTTTCTGGGCGATAACCACTCAATGCCTATTTATCTCCGTAATCTATGAAATCTGTCTCTATGCTGATCAGTTCAACTAAGCCAGCATGGTAAATATCTTCTTCTATTTTTCTGAATACTGACAGGATAGCAGAATCATGACTGCCTGTCATACTGCCGCCAATTTCGGCTCTTTGCAAAAGATCCAGGTGTCCTACTTCAGCAACAGAAACAGGATACCTGGACCTAATACGATTCAACAATTTTGCAACAATAGATCTCTTTTGTTTGCGTGTATGGCAATCAAATAAGCGTATATCAATAATGAATACTCCTACAATCATGCGTACACTCTAATCTATTATAAGGAGGTTTTTATCTCTTCCATTTCAAAGGCTTCGATAATATCGCCGACTTTGATATCATTGTAATTTTCCAGCCCGATACCACACTCATAGCCACTTGCGACTTCTTTAACATCATCCTTGAAGCGCTTAAGGGAGCTAAGTTTTCCTTCCCAGATGACAACATTGTCGCGGACCAGCCTGGTTTGAGCATTACGGACAATTTTTCCATCCAGAACGTAACAACCGGCAATCGTACCAACTCTTGAAACATGGAAGGTATCGCGGACCTCGACGTGACCTAATTCCTTTTCCTTCAACGTTGGAGCAAGCAAGCCTTCCATTGCATCGCGAATATCGTTAACAGCATCATAGATAACGCTGTAGAGGCGAATATCAACTTTTTCAGTTTCCGCAAGGATTCGAGCCTTAGCTTCAGGTCTGACATTGAAACCGAGAACAATTGCGTTGGATGCTGTAGCAAGTGTTACATCGCTTTCAGAAACACCGCCCACACCTGTATGAATAACGTTCAGACGGCAAGCATCGGTGGACAATTTTTCAAGTGCATCGCGAACGGCTTCAACTGAGCCCTGTACGTCAGCTTTGATAATGACAGCCAGTTCCTCGACAACACCTTCCTGCATTTTGGCAAACAGCTGGTCGAGTGATACTTTACTGCTCTTGGCCAGATCTATTTCCCGCTGTTTCGATTGGCGGTGCTGAGAAACCTCTTTTGCTGCCTTTTCATTTTCTACGGCATGGAAGGTGTCACCAGCATCAGGCACACCACCTAGGCCGGTAACCTCAACAGGGAAAGATGGCCCTGCTTCTTTGACCTGAACTCCGTTTGCTGCGGTCATAGACCGAACCCGGCCAAAATGCAGGCCAGCTACAATCGAATCCCCAATGCGCAAGGTTCCGTCCTGAACCAGTACGGTAGCAACCGGTCCGCGACCTTTATCGAGGCGCGCTTCGACAATGGAACCTTTGGCTCTTTTCTCCGGACTTGCCTTAAGCTCAAGAACTTCAGCCTGAAGCAGTACCATTTCCAGTAGTGATTCAAGATTAAGATGCTGTTTGGCAGAGACCTCTACGAAAATGGTGTCGCCACCCCACTCTTCTGGAACCAATTCGTATTCGGTTAATTCCTGCTTAACTCGATCTGGATTTGCTTCTGGTTTGTCGATCTTGTTAATAGCTACAATGATCGGAACGCCAGCCGCCTTAGAGTGGTTAATTGCTTCCCTGGTCTGAGGCATGACGCCATCATCGGCAGCGACAACAAGAATAACAATATCGGTGACGCCAGCACCACGAGCACGCATGGCCGTAAACGCTTCGTGTCCAGGAGTATCGAGGAAGGTGATTTTACCCCCTTCTATCTCAACATCGTAAGCACCGATGTGCTGGGTGATTCCGCCAGCCTCTCCGTCGGTAACGTTAGCTTCACGGATAGCGTCTAGCAGGCTTGTTTTGCCGTGGTCAACGTGCCCCATGATGGTAACGACAGGTGGACGAATTTCAAGCTGCCCTGGAGTGTCATCATTGGTAGTGGCGGTTTCTACCTCCAAAATAGTTTCCTCATCGAAGGCAACGTTTTCAACCTCATAATTAAATTCTGAGGCCAGAATTGCCGCTGACTCATAATCAAGGGGATGGTTAATGGTGACCATGGTCCCTTGTTTCATCAGCTCAGCAATAAGCTCGTTCGCTTTAACACCCATGCGTTTAGCGAGCTCACCGACAGTGATAGAGTCACTGATACGGATAATTCTCTTGATCGCCTTGGTGATAACTGGTTCGGCGGTCTTAGTTTGCCTCCCCTGCTTGCCACCACGTTTCTTTTTGCCACCCATGCGACCGGGTTCAAAAACTTCTACGCGGCGACCTTTTCTTGAAACGCGCCCATCCTGATCATCGAATGACTCGTCATTACGGCGACCTTTTTTACGCTTTTTATTCGCGCGCCCTTCCTTCTCAGGAAGTGGTTGCTCAATCGGGGCGATGGGAGCCACTTCAACACGTTTTCTGGCTGGTTTAGGAGCTTCACTACGTTCATTCCTGTCGTTCCTGTTTGGGCGAGCAGGTCGGTCAGAATTACGATTAGCGGGCTGTGATTGCCTTTGCAGTTGAGGCAGCTCAACGCGACCAAGAATCTTCGCTCTGTCTCCAGTTGGCTTATCTGGATTGGATTTTTGCGAATTCGTCTGGGTCGATGGTTTTTTTGGCTTGTCTGCAGCTTTTTTTGGAACCGCATCGACAGGAGTCTTTTTGCCTTCATCAGCTTTGGCTGCAATTTTTGGTGTTGTAGGTTCAGGTGTGACAGTCTCTGTCTTAGGGGCGGGACTTAACTGTTCCTTAACATTTTCCTGAACTTTATCTTCGGTCATTTTAGGGTTACTTGTTTCAACGACAGGTTTAGATACTGCTGGTTCTTCTGGCTTGGCAACTTCCTTAGCGACAGGAGTCTCTTTAGCCTCGGCCTCAACGGGTTTCTCTTCTTCGACCTTGGGCTCAGGGGCAGGCGCCTCCTTGGCCTTAGGCTCTTTAGCGGGAGCATCCACAGGAATAACCTGTTCGACTGGAGCCTTTTCGGTCAGCGTAGTTTCTACTGATGGTTCATCCTTAACGGCTACCGGCTCTGGAACCTTGACACTGTCGTCTTGTGATGATGGCTCCACCTCGGGGGCTTCGACCTTCTCTTCTTCTTTAGAGACGACAGTTTTTCTTCTTCTGATCAGGCCAGGCTTGATCCTCGCTTCTTCGATCTTCTCACTAGAAGGATCATTCGAAGATTCGAGTTTCTTGATTTCCTCATCACTCAGCATGCTTGCCGCTGAATCGACTGATATGCCGGCTTCAGTGAGTTTCTTTATAAGATCTTTACTGTCAAGACCCATAGTTTTTGCGAGTTCGCTGACTCTTACCTTGCCCATCAATTCTCCCTTGCCAGTAGCCTGTATCTAGATAGTTCATTGAGCATTGAATCGGCCAGGTTTCCAGAAAGAATGCCAACCACGCTTCTTTCCTCTTTGCCGAGTATCTGCCCTATCTTGTCTTTATTAAACACACTAAAATGTGGTATCTGCGAGCGTGTCGCAGCGTATTCAACCTTTTTGCCGATGTCAGGAGATATGTCCTGCGCTATAACAATAAGGCCGATATCGCAATGAGGCTTGCGAACCTGGTCCAGCACCATGTTGCTTCCGGAGGTTATGATTCCGGCCTTTCGTGCCATTCCCAGCAAGCTTTCAATCTTGTAAATTATTGCATCCTGAAGTTGAATCTCCAGTGCTGTATAATTAACATGTTGACAGCGGCCTCGAAAACTTCTTGTAAAACCATTTTTGCTGACAGCTTTTTCCAGGCAGGCCGCATCGACGCATGTATATGCACCTCTACCTGGAAGTTTATGTCTATAATCGACCAGAACCTGGCCATCAGGAGCTACAACGTAGCGGATCAGGTCCTTCTTGTCCAGTGTCGCTCGACAGGCAATACAAGTTCTTTGTGCGCTTGAGTTTGTATTTGCCATAGCTCGATTAATTATTCCTGCTCAGAACCGTTGTCGGTGACTTCGGCGCTGTTGTTCGATTCCGTGTTGTCGGCGTCCTGTTTAGCTTCTTCTTGTTCTTCTTCTTGAGCGCGTGTTTCGCTCTTGATGTCAATTTTCCAACCAATAAGCTTGGCTGCAAGCCGAACATTCTGACCTTTTTTACCGATAGCCAGAGAAAGTTGATCGTCAGGAACGATGATTTCCATCGATTGCCCTTCTTCATCAACATAAACGCGGGCTACTTCTGAAGGTGCCAGAGCCGCACAGGCATAACGAGCTGGATCTGGAGTCCAAGGGATAATATCGATACGTTCTCCTCGTAGTTCGGTAACAACATTTTGAACCCGAGATCCACGCATACCGACACAAGCACCTACCGGATCGACATCGATGTCATGGGACACAACCGAGATCTTTGCACGACTGCCTGGTTCGCGCGCTGCGCCTTTGATTTCTACGATACCTTCGGCTATCTCAGGGACCTCTGAAGTGAACAGTGAAATCAACAAGCCAGGATGCGTCCTGGAAAGGATAATCTGTGGTCCTTTGGCGGACATTTTAACTTCAGAAATATAGGCACGAACCCGATCAGACTGACGATAGTTCTCACGTGGTACTTGTTCGCGATTGGGCAGCAGTGCTTCGGCTCTACCAAGATCAACGATAAGATCACCACGCTCATAGCGTCTGACGATACCGTTAACAATTTCACCAACACGGTCTTTAAATTCGTTAAATACGCCTTCACGCTCTGCTTCACGTACTTTTTGGATAATGACCTGTTTTGCCGTTTGTGCCGCAATACGACTAAAGCTGCCAGCTTCGAGCATCATACCAAGAGAGTCGCCAATTTCTACGTCGGGATCAACTTCGCGAGCTTCCTCGATGTCAATCTCTTTGTAGGAGTCGGTGACTTCATCCACGACAGTGACAAACTCAAAAACCTCAACCTCGCCGATTTCGTCGTTAAAGTGAGCTTCAAGATCTCTGGTGTTTCGGAATTTCTTATTAGCTGCAGAAAGGACAGCTGACTCCAAGGCCTCAACGAGAACCTGGCGATCAATTCCCTTGTCCTTAACAACCTGATCGATGATGTGATTGAGGTTACCCACCATCCTGTATATCCCCTTTTAGATGCTTGCCGACATAATTGCCGGGTGTGAAAAACTGTCAAATCTAAAATTCGAATTTTAGATTTGCCTTCTCAATTTGGTCCAAACTCAATTCAACTTCAGGTTTTGCACGCCCCTGCAATTGAACTTTAATGATGTCCCCATTCACTTCTTTAAGAATTCCGGCAAAAGTTTTTTGTGGTTTTTTGCCATCCTCAATTGTGACCGGGAGAATTGTTTTGACTTTAATATTCTCACCGACAAACCGTAAAAAATGCTCTTTAGTCTTAAGCGGACGTTCGATGCCTGGAGAAGAGACTTCAAGATTATAGGCAGTCTGAATGACATCTTCTACGTCAAGCAACGAGCTTATTTCCCGGCTGGCCTCAGCGCAATTGTCGAGAGTGATTCCGTCTTCCTTGTCGAGGAAAAAGCGTAAAATCCAGCCATTCTGCTCTCGTTTATACTCGAGATCAACGAGTTCAAGATCAAGATCGTCAAGAATTGGTTGAATCAATTCGGTAATTTTGTCAGTTATGGAAACCATACAACCTCTAGGCAATAAAAAAAGCGAGCCGCAGGGCTCACTTTTCAATATTTCTTAAAATCTGCGTTTTTATAGCACTTTGATCTGAGCTATGCAAGGAAAATCTGGTTATTGCCTATATCCGGTTATGAATGCGCGGAATTTTTGGTTTATTGGTGTTTTAGCTCTATTGAGAAACCCCGGTCTGATCAGGTATGGCGTAGCTGTGGCCAGATAGTTGTTGATCATTGTCTCCCTGGTGGCTGGTATTTCATCAGTTGGAACCGCCATGTGTTCCAGGCTGTAGTTATACTCATCCAAATCACTATTATATGATTTAACAACGACAAGGATTGTAATTTTATTGTAGTCACCAAAATATCGATGAGACCTGTCGTAAAACTGGACATAAAGGTCATTGCTTATTTTTTCTTCACGGATTTTTAACATTTTATTTTCTCGTAGGTTTAGAGCCCGAGAAAATATCTATCTGGTTAAATAGGCCCCTTAAAATCCGAACTTCTTTTTCGCTTAACCCCGCTCTTCCAAGGATTCTTCTGTAGCTACGCAGAATATGATCGGGATTTTGGGGGTTGAGGTAACCGATATTAATTAATGATTGGCGCATATGTTGAAACATGCCTTCGATTTGATCGTTAGTGGCAAGGGTTTTACGTCCGTAACTTTGCTTTTGGAGAACACCATTGATTCTGATAACTTCATAAAGGCAAAGTCCTACTGCTTGCGCCAGGTTCATTGATGGTTGCTGGTCTGAAGTGGGAATTGTAATAAAATGTTGACAAAGATCCAGCTCGTTGGTCAGCAATCCATTATCTTCACGGCCAAAAACGATTCCGACTGGCCCTTCAATGGTAGCTGGAACCAAATGTTCAGCAGCATCTTCAGGATGCAACATGTTTTCGCGGTATTTGCCAAAACGTCTGGTGGTTCCGTAACTGACTACACAGTCGCTTAATGCATCATTTAGATTAGGATAGATCTTAGCATTCTCCAGCACCGTTGCTGCTTTTACTGCCATCATCTGCGCATCTCGGCACAGATGATCTACCTGTGGATTAACCAAACGCAAATCGGTAAATCCAAAATTCAACATAGCTCGGCATACAGACCCGATATTGCGAGCTCCTTGTGGCTCAACCAGGACAATTACCAAATTATTTTTGTTCAAAGGTGCTCCTGTATAAATATCTGAAAATCTAAAGAGTAAGCATTTCCGGGGCAAAGCCGGATTCGCGGTAGCTTCTGAATCTGTCTCTGGACTGGTTGGCTAGTGTGTCTTCATATACTTCCGCGAGGTCGATTACTTCATTGAAGTGTTGGATGAAATCAGTTGAACATGGATTGCCCATAATAAGAATATCCGCATTATTAGTGTTGTCTTCACGCGAAGTAATCACAATAGCTTCCGAATGGCAGTCAACGGCACCGCTGTCATAACCATGAGGGAGGAATGAGGCCTTGTCCCAGGTCCATAGAAAGCGGTCCAGGGCGATAGCCTGCTCAGGCTCCTGTAGGTAGATAAGAATCCTCTGTGCGTTCCTACTGAAAAAGTGTTCGGTCAGTTGACACAACAATCTGGCTTTTTCTGGCCGCTCCTGCTTAACAAAGAAAAGCTTGGGCATGGTTATTTTAAAAGTTCCGGCATTAAAAGATGCCCGGGAATAATTGATTCACTGGCCACTTGAGCAAACTTCTCTGTGTATGCGCGTTGTTGGTTTCCATCAGGTTGTGTTGAATCAAAAATGATAAAAGGCACAGGGTCTGAAGTATGAGTTCTTTTGGCAACGGGGGTCGGGTGATCAGGAGTTATCAGAATTTTGCAATCACCGATATTGTCCAGGTTGTCAACAATGGTTCCGACGACCTCTTTGTCAAAACTTTCAATGGCGCCGATCTTTTCCTGTAACAATCCGGCATGAGCAGCCTCATCGGGAGCCTCGACATGGACATAGACAAAATCTTTATCTTTCAGTGATGCTATGGCGTATTCGGCTTTACCCTTATAGTTGGTGTCGATGTAACCCGTCGCTCCAGGCACTTCGATGATATCAAGGCCTGCATTTACACCAATTCCTTTAATCAGGTCAACCGCAGATATAACAGACCCTGAAAGGCCGAATAATGACTGATAGGTTTGCATGGAAGGTTTTTTGCCATGCCCCCAAAGCCAGATTGAATTGGCAGGAACTTTGTTTTCAGTAACCCTGCGGTTGTTTACTGGATGATCGTGCAGCAGCATTTGCGCAGAGTTGGTGAGGTCGTGAAGAACATCGGCCCCCTCCCCTTGCGGTAAATATCCTTCAATACTTAACGTAGAGATGTCGTGAGGTGGGGTAAAGGTAAGTTTATCTTTCCCATTTTTCCAGACCAGCAAATGGCGGTAAGAGACTCCCGGGTAAAACATAAACTCATCCCCCCCCAGTTCTTTCTGGAGAGTGGCGATCAGCTCAGCACCTTCTGCGGTTGAAATATGGCCTGCTGAAAAGTCGCCCATATAAAGTTTACCAAAGTGCGCTTCAAGCCAGACAAAGTTAAGCCGGAAGGCGACATCATCGGGTCCCAATTCGACACCCATACTTGCGGCCTCAAGGGGGGAGCGTCCGGTATAGCAATCTTCAGGGTTATAGCCGAACACGGAAAGGTTGGCAACGTCACTGCCGGGATGGTAGCCTGGTGGGACGGTTGACGCCAAGCCGAGACGGCCGGCAGACGCTAATCTGTCCATGTTTGGAGTGTGGGCAACTTCCAGTGGAGTTTTACCATCTAAATCAGCATTAGGCTCATCGGACATGCCGTCGCCTAGAAGAACTATATATTTCATTATCGCAACCTTTTAACCCCTCGGATGAAATTGAGTGTGAACCTTTTTGAGTCGTTCCTGTAATACGTGTGTGTAAATTTGTGTGGTAGATATGTCTGCATGTCCAAGCATCGTCTGAACAGAACGCAAATCAGCACCATTTTCCAGCAGGTGTGTTGCAAATGAATGGCGCAGAACATGTGGATAGACTGGCTTCGTGATGCCTGCTTTCAATGCATGAGCACGTAGGTTTTTCCAGAATCCCTGTCGGCTTATGGTTTTGCCGCGGTGATTAAGAAAGACTGAGTCAGTGCTGTTATCCTTTTTTAGAATTAATCTACCATCACGTAGATAATCAAGCAAAAATTCCAGGGCGACCTCACCCAGGGGGATTAAGCGTTGCTTTGATCCCTTGCCCATCGCTGTAAGGCAGCCAACTTCGGCCTTGATATCGCTTAGCTTAAGGCTTACCAGTTCTGATACGCGCATGCCTGTGGCGTAAAGAACTTCAAGCATAGCACGATCGCGCTGCTGAGCGGGCGAAGCTCCCTTGGGCGCCGCAAGAAGTGCATCCACCTCTCTTTGCGACAGAAGCTTTGGTAGCGGCTGATAGATCTTAGGCGCCTCAATTAATGCGGTTGGGTCAGCGGAAACGAGCTTTTCTTTCATCAAAAAACGATGAAACCCCCGGATGGCGCTCATGGCACGGGCCCGACTGCGTGCTGAAACCGCATTTTCCCGCAGAAATGTTAAATAGTCGATAATATGCGTTTGGCTGATTTCTTCTGGGTTGGTCAGCTTAAATTGAGCGTCCAGGTAGCTGGTGTAACTCCCAAGATCTCGGCCATAAGCGGCCAGGGTATTTAGCGCTAACCCTTTTTCTACCGTAAGATAATTTAGAAATTGATCCATAAATTGGTGCATAGGAAATTTTCTGGAATCAGCTTAGGCGATCCAACAAGACCGCTTTGATTTCTTCGATCTTTTTGGGATTAGTAATTTTTTGTCCAAAGATATCCTGCACATAAAATACGTCGGCAGCCTGGTCGACTTTGGTAGAAATTTTAGAAACAGCAATATACAGACCCAGCTCTTTAAGGGTTCTGGTGATGTCGTATAGCAATCCGACCTTGTCGGTTGCGTAAATATCGAGAACCGTAAAATTATCAGAGACTTCGTTATCCAATTCAATCTTATTGGGGCGTTTGGGCCGTTCACGTTTTTTGGTCAGATAGGCCGGCTGCTGGCATTTGGCGATAAGGTCTTCCACCTTGACACGCCCCTCAATAACTGCAGAAAGATCACGTTCCACACGTTTCCATTTTTGGGTATTGTCAACAATTTCACCGACCGTGTTATTGACCTGAAGAATGTCAAGGACCGCTCCTGTTTTACGGGTATGTATCTGGGCTCCCAGTATGTTGATGGAGTGTGAAGCGAGAACTCCGGCTATATATGAGAACAGTCCTGGACTATCGATAGTCGCAAGGGTGAGTTCGGTAAAGCTTAAATCCTTGTTGTGGGAAATGTTCATCGCCAGGGTATTTTTCCCGCGGCTCAAGGCAAGGCGCATATGAGGAATGATGTCTTTAGATCGGTAGCTCATTAAATAGCGATTATTCAAGCTATTAATAGCGCGGTTAACCGAGGCTTCAGGGAACTCACCCAGGAGCGCCTGGCGTACTTTACGCTTGCGATTGCGCGCTTTCTCTGAACGCTGCTCCTGGTAAAAGTCTTTTTTCTCTATGATATCATAAGTTTTTTCATAGAGTTCCTGGAGTAAAGACCCCTTCCATTCTGTCCAGACATCTGGTCCAACCGCTTTAATGTCTGCGAAAGTCAGTAGATAGAGCATGCGCAAATTTTCGCTCATGGTCATTAGCTCAGCAAATTGAGCAATCATGTTCATATCCTGCAAATCACGTCGCTGAGAGATGTGTGCCATCTTTAGGTGGTGAAGGACCAGGAATTGTAGCCGCTGGGTATCTTCACGGTTCAAGCGCATGCGGCGTGCGATTGTAGGGATCATTTCCGCACCACGAATACTGTGGTCTTTGCCGCTTCCCTTGCCGATGTCATGGAACAATATTGCTAACAAGAGTAGCTCTCTTTTTTCGATATTATTCGCTACGTCGGTGAGTAACTCATGGTCCTTTGCATAATCCCCTACCCATAATTTTTCCATTTCCCCAATAGCAAAAAGAGAATGGATGTCAACGGTATAAATGTGATAGAGGTCGAACTGAACCTTACAATAGATTTTTTTGAATTCAGGTATGTAGGCATTAAGGAGATGGAGATGGTGCATTTTGCTTAATGTCTGCCCTACCCCTTTTGGTTTACGAAGAATAGCCATAAAGCTATCATTCATACGTTTTGAACGGCGGACCTTATCATTGATAAGATGGAGATTTTCTCTGATCAATAATTTTAAATCGACCGATATCTCTACTTCTTGTTTATGAGCAAGCTCGCAGGCAACCATCATCAGGGCAGGGTCCTGACGAATAATCTCATCATCCTTAATGCGCAGCTCGCCGCGGATAATATAGAAGCCATCCTCAAGGTTACGACGCCCGAGAAAAGTAAATACATTATTAAGCTGGTTGCGGCGTGTTGCGGTTAAAATAATTTTAGATGCAAGATGTTCAATGCGAATAGCATTAGCATAATAATCCTGCATGAAAAGTTCTACAGCTGACCCGCTGGAGGTCTTGTTATAGCCGAGAAAGGCCGCAATTTTTTCCTGCAATTCAAATGTTAGCTGGTCAGATTTACGTTGGTTGTTGAAGTGCAGGAAATTGCGAATTTTCCATAGATAGTTTTGTGCTTTTTGATATTCGTTAATCTCCTCTTCCGTTACAATTCCCTTGATAAGTAAATCGCGAAGGTGTGAGGCTTTAAATTTAACACGTGCGATCCACAAGGCATCCTGTAATTCCCTTAATCCACCCTCTCCTTCTTTTAGGTTCGGCTCAAGTAAATAGACTGAGGATCCATACTTGTGCTTTCGTTCCTCCCGCTCTTCAAGCTTGGCTTTGATGAAGGTTTGGGTGTCATGGCTGGTGACATAGGGTATAACATTTTCAATAAAGTCATTAAACACACGTTGACTGCCAGTTAAAAATCTGCCATCGAGAAGGGATGTTCGAACAGTGCTATCTTTAGATTCTTCAATGCAACTTGCTCCGGAACGAACACTGTAACCGATATCAAGGTTTAGATCCCAGAGCATGTAAAGCATGCGATCCGATAGCAATTTTGCAGTTTGGGCACCTTCCTGAGTGTAGTAAAACATTAGGTCAAGGTCTGATCGTGGGCTCATTTCCTCGCGACCATAACCACCGAGAGCGATAAGGGCACAGCCATCAATTCCGCTTTTATCCAGTCCCTGGGAAGACGCCTGGTATAAGCCAATGGTTAACTGATCATAAATAGCATTAAGCTCAATAACTATTTCCCGTCCTCCAAGCCCGGTCTGATTAAGTTCGCCAATTCGGCTTAATTGAGTGGCAAGATAATCTCCAGCAGCGGCAACAATATCGTTGCGTTGTTGGTCAAAATCAAAAATATTTCCAATCAGAAATTGATTCATTATCATACCTTCAAGCTGGTGGTGTGGGGTCATCGTTTGGCTACCTGATCTATGCTGGCAGAATAGTGTTTAACGCCTTCGACAATCGCAGCCGCAACACGTTTCTGGAAGGTTTCTGAGGTAAGCCGCTTGGCCTCTCTTGGGTTACTGATAAATGCCGCTTCAACCAACACGGAAGGCATTGTTGCCCCAAGAAGTACATGGAAAGGACCCTGTTTGACACCGAGGTCGCGAATATTGCTGTAATTGGACCTTAGACCCTTTATCAGGGATTGCTGAACCTCTGCGGCAAGACGGCTTGATTCATTGATCTTAGCATTTGCCATCAAATCGAACAAGATTGCCTCAAGGTTGCCGACATCCTGCATCGATGTCCCGTTCTCCCGCGCGGCAACTTCTGCAGCCTTGTCATTTTTAGACAGGTTCAGAAAGTAGGTTTCCGTACCATATGCCTTTGCGTTTCTGCTGGCGTTAGCATGCAGACTAATGAACAGGTCTGCACCAACTTTGTTAGCATAGGCTGTGCGTTCTTTGAGCTCCAAAAAGCGATCATCGGAGCGGGTCAGCAAAACTTTGACCTTAAGTTTTGACCGCAATTCTTCAGCGACAACTTTCGCTAGTTCAAGGGTGACTTGTTTTTCAAAAATACGTCCCGGTCCAACTGCTCCGGGATCTTTACCGCCGTGCCCTGCGTCAACAACGATTAGATGGATCCCTTCATCGTGTTGTTCTTGTGGGATATGCAGGACGGGTATTGAGTCAGCTTGCTCATTAAGAATATTGGTAATATCGTCGTCTTGTGTAATGGCTTGTGATGTTGATGCTGATGAAATGCCAACAGAGGTAGACGCTCCTAAAATGTCAACAACCAGTCGGTAAGGATTTTTCAAAAGGTTTAGGCGGTAATCCGCTTGTTTATTCAGGTCAATAACAACACGGGTTTTTTCGACGCTGTTTTGGGCGGTACGCACCTGTTTTACAAGTCCGTTTAAAATAGGGATATCCGGCGCAATAGACGGGCTTGTTTTGGTATACATGAGGTCGAAAAATATGCGCGGATTGCTACCCTTTAAAGCAACCGGTTTGGCAACGACTGGTGCACTAAGGTCGAGGACAATTCTGGTATATTCAGGGCCACTCCAGAAGCGAATGTTTTGAAGTGTTGGTGCAGACCCGACATTTTCATCAAAAGGCTTATTATCTGGCGGTGACGTTGGCGTTAGCGGAGCGATCTCCGCGAGCCGACTTTTGGCCTGTTTAACCATATCACCAGTGCTGTAAGAAGTGACAATTTGTTGAAATAGTTGCTGGGCGGTAGATGGGTCATGCAGCAGGTTTTCAGCGCTTCTTCCCGCATGGAATAAGGCATCATCCGCAAGTGAACTTGACGAAAAACGTTCGACCATTTGCTGGTAGGCGGCAACTGCCTCTTGGGCATCCTGGTAACTGCCTGAAGCCAGAGATAGCCCGTCCCATGTACGGCCAAGCAGATACATGGCCTTATCCAGGGACGGGTCATTTGGATTGTCCTGAATAAATCTTGAGAATCTGCGAATTAATTGTTCCCAATTGATTCTCTTCTTTTGCAGTTCTGCTGAAGTCGTAAGTTTACGGTATTCTGCACGAATGGAATCGTAAGATTCTGAATAGCTCATACTGACGCTAAGCAGAACAATAGTCAGGCTCACAATCGTTAGTTTAGCAATTAAATGTTTCATCAAAGTAACTTTTTAAGATCATGTAAAATATTCAAGGCATCCAGGGGTGTTGTCTGGCTGATATCAAGGCTTTCGAGCTGGGACCGGATACGATCATCATTGCCATTGCCGAATAGTGATAACTGATTGCTGGCAGGTTTCTTCGGGGTTTCGGAACTCTCACCGATACGAGGTTCACCTTCTCGTACAAACTCGCCATTTTCAAGATTGCGAAGAATCTCCTTGGCTCGCGAGATTACAGTATCTGGCAATCCCGCAAGGCGACCAACTTGTATGCCGTATGATCGGCTTGCGCCCCCTGCGACAATTTTTCTCAGGAAAATGATCTGATCGTTCCACTCTTTAACTGCGACATTGTAGTTTTTAACCCGGTTACGGGTAACCGCCAAATCTGTAAGCTCATGATAATGTGTTGCAAAGAGTGTTTTGGCTGCCAGCTGTGGATTATCATGTAAATGCTCTGCAACTGCCCAGGCAATACTTACGCCATCGTAGGTTGATGTCCCTCTGCCGATTTCATCGAGAATTATCAGACTGTTCGCCGTTGCATGACGAAGAATGTTTGCCGTTTCAGTCATTTCTACCATGAAGGTAGATTGCCCTTTTGCGAGGTTATCACTTGCACCTACGCGTGTAAAGATGCGGTCAACAACACCTATATGAGCATTGTCTGCAGGGACAAAACTGCCGACTTGAGCCATCAGAGTGATCAGGGCTACTTGGCGCATGAAGGTGGATTTACCAGCCATATTAGGTCCGGTAATGATAAGTAATTGGTTTTTATCCTGGTCAAGCAAGGTGTCATTGGGAACAAATGCTTCTTTTAATGGCATGCCCTCAACGACAGGATGTCGTCCGCCGCCAATTTTAATAATGCCTGAATCATCAATAACCGGTGCAACATAATTACGTTCATGGGCTAAATCAGCCAGCGATAACAATGCATCTATTTCCGCAAGAGCTTCAGCACAACGTTGAATTTTCTGTGATTCTGCAGCTACTTGTAGGCGAACATCTTGAAACAGATTGAATTCTAACTCGACCATCCGATCTTCAGCTCCGAGAACTTTTTCTTCATATTCTTTTAACCGTGGAGTAATAAATCGTTCAGCGTTTGAAAGGGTCTGTTTACGTTGATATTCGTCTGGAATGCGATCCAGGTGCCGATTGGTTATTTCTATGAAATAGCCAAAAACTTTGTTGTATTTTACCTTCAGGGTACTAATACCGGTCTTCTCACGTTCTTCCTGTTCTAAGCCTGCAATCCATCCCTTCCCTTCACGGCTTATGAGTCTTAATTCATCAAGGTCAGAATTGAATTGATCGCGAATGATGCCTCCATCTCGCAACACAAATGGTGGATCATCAACGATCGCCTGTTCTAGCAGGTGACACAGTTCCGGTAATAAATCCAGCCTCTGGCGCAGGTCTTTGGCGTATGTATTATCAAGTGTCGCCATCAAATCGTCAATTTGTGGTAACTTCTGCAAGGACGCACGAAGGGCTACCAGGTCTTTGGCGTTAGCGCTGGCCATAGAAATTTTGCTATTTAACCTCTCAAGGTCGTAGACACCGTCAAGCGCTTCGAGCAAGTCAATTCTTAATAAGCTCTGATCGACAAGCTCTGCGATAGCACTCTGGCGTTGAAGGATCTGTTCTATACTGATCAAGGGATAATGAATCCAATGACGCAGGGTTCTTCCCCCCATTGCGGTAACGGTTCGGTCCAGAACCCCAAGTAGTGACCCGCGTTTTTTGCCGTCCTGCAGTGTAGCCGTAAGTTCAAGGTTGCGCCGTGTACTGTCATCGAGCAGCATATAGTTCTGGGTGAAATATGTTTCCAGGAGGCGGATATGTTGCAGGTCATTTTTCTGGGTCTGCTTGAGGTAATAAAGGACTGCCGAGGCAGCCTGCTGAGCTGCCGGTAGCTCCTGACATCCGAGGGATTGAAGTCCGGGAAGGTTATAAAAAGATTTTAGTTGCTCATACGCGTAGTCGGTTTCAAATACCCATTCCGGTAGCATATTACACATGATACCTTCGAGCAGGGGGGTTATTTCTCTATTTAAGGATAACCCTCTCTCACTGTCGGCGAGCAATATTTCGCGAGGCTTAAGCGAGCCTATCTCACTTTCAACCTGTTCAAAAGAATCAACCTGAGTGGCGCGAAATTCACCAGTGGTTATATCAACATGAGATATGCCAAAGCTATTATCTATTCTGGATACGGCAAGAAGGAAGTTGTTCTCTTTGGGCTCGAGGGTGTCGGTATCTGTCACCAGGCCTGGCGTAATAACTCGAACAACTTCTCTTTTAACGATCCCTTTAGCAGTTTTAGGGTCTTCGACCTGCTCGCAGATAGCGACCTTATGTCCTTCTGCAACCAGCTTGGCTATGTAGCCCTGACTGCTGTGGTAGGGTATGCCACATAGCGGGACAGCATCAGCATCCCCTTTGTTCCGTGATGTTAAAGTGATGCCCAGAACCCGCGACGCGGTAACGGCATCCTCCATGAACATCTCGTAAAAATCACCAAGTCGAAAAAATAATATGGAATCTGTATGGTTGGATTTGATTTCAAGGTATTGCCGCATTAAGGGTGTTGCTGTAGACATATAAATAAATTCCTGCTTTGGCCATCTGGTTCATTTTGAGCGATCTATATAATCAGATCACGCATCCTAACAAAGCAACATTAACAAGTAAACCGACAAGCATAAAATTGTGCATTGTGCCCCTTGACCTCAATGTCATTGAAATGCTAAGAATTTTCCAGTTTTAGTTAGTATTTCTAAAATAACATTCGATCATTACCGGGTCTGCTTAGTGCCCTAAAGGCAACATTTCAGAAAATGAGACTAAATGAATCCCTCTGAACAATTATTTAAAAAAGAGTCCTACAATGTCATCGGCATTGAAGATGAGATCAGGGTTGATCGCCTGTGTCATGAAATATTGATCCAGTTCCATGCCGGTCTTGTTGCTGATAAGAATAGCGATCCATTGATTTCAGGAAGCATGGCTCGTGGTGCTGATTATTTCTTACGTGATTATATGATCGATCGTATGCAATGTAATATATTTGATATCAATCCTGAGTTGCTACGTGGGTTCGGAGGGAATTGGTATATAATAAACAACATAGACCCATCGCTAAAGGAATTGGCAGGTATTTTATCAGGAATAAAAGGCTTTTATAATTATTCCCGAATAAAAGGGTTGCTCTGGCAAGATATGTATGAATCGATAGCCGCTATTTGCGACAATCTAGCGTTCTTTCAAGAGCGTATCGAATCATTTCTGAGTCTTGAAGGGGACGGCTACTTGGAATGGCAGAAAAAGTGTCCGCTTCCATAAAGGGAAAATAAATGATTTTGCCTGAAAATATAAAAATTAGAGCGGCTGCTTTTTCAGTTTGTGGCGCTTTATCGCTTGCTTTAGTTAAATTAATAATTGCTTTTTTTAGTGGATCTATGGCTGTTTTGGCTTCAGCAGTCGATTCCCTTCTGGATATTCTGATGTCCGGTGTTAATTTTGCGGCAATTCGCCACGCTGAGCAACCTCCAGATCAAAGGCATCCCTTTGGGCATGGTAAGTTTGAAACCCTCGCAACCCTTATTCAATCTCTGGTTATTTTTTCTTCTGGAGCCTGGGTCGTTTATGAATCTGTTACCCGCTTGAACCAGGGGAAGCAATTAACTAATTTAAATCAAGGAATATGGGTCCTTGCCTTGAGCTCCGTGGTCTCCTGGTTTATCGCAAGGCATTTATCGACCGTTGCAAAAAAAACAGATTCATCGGCCCTTGAAGCCGATTCCCTCCATTTCCGAATGGATATTTATACCAATCTTGGACTGATGATCGGTTTGGTTCTTGTGCGTTGGTTCGATATCCCCTGGCTTGATTCGGCGTTATCGATTGTCGTTGCCTCTTATATTCTGCATGAGGCTGTTCAGTTGGTTCGGCGGAGTTTGACCGATATGCTCGATCAGGAATTGCCTGAAGATATTCAGGATCAGGTTCATCAACTGATTGTCAGTCACGAAGGTCCGTTGGCTGGATATCACGGATTGCGAACCCGGCGGGCGGGGTCCTTGAAAATCATGGATTTCCACCTTGAGGTTTGCAAGGATATGACTGTTTCAGAAGCTCACAAGTTAACTGACAGCCTCGAAAAACGGATCGAGCGGGAAATTCCCGGTGCCGATGTGATTATCCACATTGATCCTTGTGATGCTGTCAAGTGCCCCGGGCGTGATAAGTGCCTACTGAATCGCAGTCGTGTGATTGTTCAGCACAATAAAGTTTCTTCCCTAAACAAATAATCCTCTGACAGATTATTATCTGCCCATACAAATTCCAAGAGCTTCCGCCGTAGCGATCAACTCGCATGAGGGATCAACCAAATTCTGCTTGGATACGGCGTCAGCCAGAGAGACTGACTCAATGCTGGTCCCTCTCAATGCAACCATGCGGGAGTATGTTTCTGCGGCGAGTAGTTCTACCGCCTTTACTCCAAAGCGAGTTGCGAGTATGCGGTCAAATGGAACCGGAGATCCGCCACGTTGCAGGTGCCCAAGGGTGACTACACGGGTCTCGATATCGATGCACTGAGCCATTTGGCTGGCGACTTCATGGGCAATGCCGCCAAAGCGGACTGCTCCGAAATTTGCACGGGTGGATTCCTGTATACTTTGCTCTCCCCCGGCGGGTGCAGCGCCTTCAGCTACAACGATAATTGAAAATTTACTGCCGTTGTCTCTTCTTTTTTGGACAGCGCCACATAGCTTAGAGACTGAGTATGGAATTTCCGGTATCAGGATTGCGTCCGCCGAACCGGCGATACCCGCCTCAAGGGCAATCCAGCCGGCGTCCCTCCCCATAACCTCCACGATAATCGCTCTTTGGTGACTTTCGGCCGTAGTGTGAAGCCGGTCAAGGGCTTCTGTAACAATGCTTACAGCCGTTCGGTAGCCAAAGGTTATATCGGTAGCACGCAAGTCATTATCTATGGTTTTAGGCACGCCGATAACATTTAATCCTTTTTGGGCCAGGCCTAAAGCAATCCGCAGGGTTCCGTCCCCTCCAACCGCAATAAGGGCATCAGCTTCAAGATCCTTGAAGGTTTTAAGGACCTGATCCGAAATGTCAATAACTTCATCCCTTCCATCAATTGTGACAGGGTAACTGAATGGATTTCCGCGATTACTTGTTCCTAAAATCGTTCCGCCTCTAGCCAGCAAGCCACGGACATCTGCTAAATGCAGTTCACGCCAGCGTTGATTGCCGACCAGTCCATCAAAGCCATCTTCGATACCAATAACTTTCCAGCCATGTTGATTGATTGCTGTTTTAGTGACGGCACGGATAACGGCATTAAGTCCGGGGCAGTCCCCTCCTCCGGTTAAAATAGCAATGGTCCTGCTCATTTAATAACCTCCTGTTGGTGAGTTGGTTTGGGGTCGGTGGCTATGGCAAGATTGGTAAATCCTGCAGCTCTTGCCATATCCATAATTTCGACAACCAGGCCATGCTTAACATCTTGATCTGCCATAAGGATAAAAGAACTTCTTTTGACAATATTCAGATCAATAGCGTTTAGTTTATTCAATAATGATTCTTTGGTAATCTGGTCTCGATCTAAGTAGATACGGCCATCCTGTGTGAGGTAGATATGAAAATCTTGGTTTTTCTGTTCGATCTGATCTGCGCCAGCATCAGGAAGTTTAATGTTGAGCCCGGTTTGTTCAACGAACGTTGTCGAAATCATAAAGAAAATCAGCAACAGAAACACCACGTCGATCATAGGCGTCAGGTCAACCTTGGGTGATTCCTGAATTTTTTTGCGAAAACCCATCAGAAATCAACCTTCCAAAACATCAATTACATGCATTGTTGCCTCTTCTAAATCAAGAACCAGGCGATCAGAACGGCTTAAAAGATAGCGGTGTAATAGAATCATTGGCACTGCGACCGTCAGGCCTGCTGCTGTTGTGATTAAGGCCTGAGAAATTCCGCCGCCTAAAGTTGCAGGAGAACCAACACCTTCTCTGGATATAATTGTAAAAGCTTCAATCATGCCTAATACGGTACCAAGTAAACCTATGAGAGGCGAGATATTGGCAATAGTACCAAGCAGCCCAAGGTAGCGTTGTAGCGCAACAGCTTCTCTTTCACCAACTTCTTCAGCAACGCTTTTTAAGTAATTGCGATCGCGGGAATGGTTTTTAAGGACAACGTATAGAGTTCTGGCTAATGCAGATTTACGGGACTCGCAGAGCATAAAGGCATCGTGAATTTGATTGTCGGTCAGACACTTGATGATTTTGTGATAAAGATCTCTCATTTGGTATTTTGTTTTATGGAAGGCGAAAACCCTTTCCATAAAGATCGCCCAGCCAATAATAGAACATAGAGCGATCGGGTACATGAGTGGCCCCCCTTGGTAGAAAATCTCCTTCATTGCAGTACTTATCCTTTAGCTAGATAGATTGTCAATTTCAACATGAAAACCTTGAACCTTGTCCCCCAATTGTAAAATACCAACAGAGTATATCGGGCTACGGCGTTTATCGGTTGGGCTTCCCGGGTTGAACATAAGGGTATTATTTATCCTGTGACAGACCGGAAAATGACTGTGGCCGTAAATTATCACATCAAGGGATTGTCCGGCAAATAAAGTAAGGATTCTCTCCTCCAGACCATCCGGATGTCCCCACCCATGGATTAAAGCAATATTGTAATTGTTGATATTTAAAATACGATATTGAGGGAGATCGGTTAGCTGGTGATCCATGTTCCCCCGTACTGAGAGAAATGGGATGGGATAAAAACAGGCTTCAAGATCTGCGCTCGTATGATCCCCTGCATGCAGTATCATATCAACATCTTTGAATGGCCCAGCGATAAGAAAGTTTGCTAAATCTGCACAGTTTTTTATATCTGAAAGATGGGTATCAGAAAGGACGCCTAAGGTTTTGTTACCTAAAGTATGGTTTTCAGTCATGTTTGATCTCTGATAAATTTATAAATGGTTCTCAAAATATTAACATATAAACTAATGATCTAGTGGTTATCAATAATAACGCCCTTACTTCTGTCATATTGAAAGGTAATTAATTATCAATATGATACAGGTTTTTGGGCGTGTTTTGATATTGACTTTGTTTTGCAGGCTAGATAGTTTTCCTATTTATTAAAATATGGATATGTAATTATAAGAAAACGATGTTATGCAGATGACTCACAAGGTTCAGCCATTCTAACTCGTTTCCAATCTGAAAACCTGGAAGTTGCAATTTAGAATTTCAGAATGGCAACTAACTCACTATCATTGCGGGAGGAGAGACCCATATGTCAATGCGTGAAGATGCACTCAATTACCACAGTTCAGGCCGTAAAGGCAAAATCGAAGTTATCACTACCAAACCTTGTGCTACCAGTCGGGATCTATCCTTGGCGTATAGTCCTGGCGTTGCTGAACCGTGTCTTGAGATAGAAAAGAATCCAGATGATGCCTATAAATATACAGCAAAGGGTAATCTGGTTGCCGTTGTTTCTAATGGTACGGCAGTGCTTGGTCTTGGCAATATAGGTGCTTTAGCCGGCAAGCCTGTTATGGAAGGAAAGGGAGTTCTGTTTAAAAGTTTTGCCGATATTGATGTTTTTGATATCGAGGTCAATACTCAGGATTCCGATGAGCTGATCCGTACCGTACAGTTGCTGGAGCCAACGTTTGGTGGCATCAATCTTGAGGATATCAAGGGGCCGGAATGTTTTTACATTGAAGAAAAACTCAAAGAAATAATGGATATACCTGTGTTTCATGATGATCAGCATGGTACGGCTATCATTGCTGCTGCGGGAATGCTTAATGCCTTGGAAATTGTCGGTAAAAATGTCCAGGACGTAAAGATGGTTGTTAATGGTGCTGGTGCTGCAGGCATTGCATGTGCAAATTTAGCTATCAGCATGGGGATTCAAAAAGACAATGTCATTTTATGTGATACTAAGGGGGTTATTTACAAGGGGCGGACCAATGGTATGAATGAATACAAAGAGCGCCTTGCTGCCGATACCTCTGCTCGTACCCTTGAAGATGCCATGGTGGATGCAGATATTTTCTTCGGGGTGTCAGCCAAAGGTGCCTTGACCAAAGATATGCTGAAGTCTATGGCGGCCGATCCGATTGTCTTTGCTATGGCGAACCCTGACCCCGAAATTACCCCACCAGAGGCTAAAGCTGTGCGTAGTGATGTTATCATCGGGACTGGTCGGTCCGATTACGCCAATCAGGTAAATAATGTTCTTTGCTTTCCTTTCCTGTTCCGGGGAGCTCTTGACACAAGTGCCAGTGCTATCAATGATGCGATGAAGCTTGCAGCGGTCAAAGCCTTAGCTGAGCTGGCTAAACTTGATGTCCCCGATTCTGTGCGTAAGGCTTATGGCGGGGAAGCTATTCAATTTGGACGTGAATATGTGATTCCAAAGCCTTTTGATCCACGTGTACTTCTCCATGTTGCCCCTGCTGTTGCTCAAGCGGCCATGGATTCAGGGGTAGCGCGACGCCCCATCGAGGATATGGAGAAATATCTGGAGTCGTTAGAGGCTATGCAGGGGCGCTCCAAAGAAATCATGCGTGGTCTCATCAATAAGGCAAAGGCCTGTCCTAAGCGAATTGTTTTTCCTGAAGGGGAAGAGGATAAGATACTGCGCGCTGCCCAAATCCTGCTCAGTGAAAAGATTGCTATTCCAATTTTACTGGGTAGCGAAGGGGTCATTAAAAAACGTGCACAGGAAATGTTTCTGGATCTTGATGGCCTGGAAATTATTGATCCTGCTCAATGTGACAAATGTGAAGACTATATTCAAACATTGCTTGCCAAGCGGCAGCGTAAAGGGGTTACTCAATCCGGTGCGCGTCGCCGGATGACATCAAATAATAATTATTTTGGTGCAATGATGGTTTCCAAAGGGGATGCCGATACCATGTTGTCCGGCATTAATCATCATTATCCTGAAACCATCCGCCCTGCTCTCGAAGTTATCGGAAAGCAGGATAAACTATCCAAAGTGCACGGCATGTATATGATGGTCTTTAAAAAGAAAGTCGTATTTTTTTCCGATGCGACGGTCGATATTGATCCAACGCCCGAAGAGCTAGCTGAAACTGCTATTTTAACAGCAGAAAAAGTACGTCAGTTTGGAATCGAGCCGCGCGTCGCCATGTTGTCATTTTCCAATTTTGGAAGCTCTACTCATCCCTCAGCAGTAAAGGTTAAGAAAGCAACTTCCTTGGTTAAGCAGCAAGCTCCCAACCTTGTTGTTGACGGTGAAATGCAGGCAAATGTTGCGCTTGACCCTGAGTTTATGCAGACACAATATCCATTCTCCGACCTTAAGGGGGATGCCAATGTTTTTATATTCCCAGACCTTCAGTCGGGAAATATCAGTTATAAATTGCTTAGTAAGCTTGGCGGGGCTGAGGCAGTCGGCCCTATCCTGATGGGGATGCAAGCCCCTGTTCATGTTCTTCAGCGTGGTGATGATGTTGTCGATATCGTAAATATGGCAGCCGTTGCTGTCGTTGATGCTCAGGAACATTCGGCAAAATAAACCAGGCAGCGATTATTTGATTAGGCTTGCGGGAGTGTATGTAATTTACACTCCCGTTTTTTATGAAACTTCCATTTATGGATCTTTCTTGCTAGGATGCAGTGCTGATTTTAACTAAAACAATTCGACGGAAATTTACGCTATAGAGAAAGAGATGGGTAATGAAATATTGTAGTACTCGTGGTCAGGTCAAAGGGCTGAGTTTTACCGAATCAATCATGATGGGGCTTGCCGATGATGGCGGCCTCCTGCTCCCTGAGGAGATACCTCAACTCTCCCGGGAAGAAATGACTAAACTATCTTCCCTCCCCTATGCGGAACTTGCTTTTGAAATTATTTCCAAGTTTGCTACCGATATTCCTGCAGCGGATCTCAAAGCGCTGATCGACCGGTCATATCAGGCCTTTAATCATAAGGACGTAACTCCTGTCGTGAAGCAGGATGATGTTTATATTCTGGAATTATTTCACGGGCCAACACTAGCTTTTAAAGACGTTGCTTTGCAATTCCTGGGTAATCTTTTTGAATACGTTCTGGCAAAAAGCAACCAGCGTATGAATATCATTGGTGCAACCAGCGGGGATACTGGTAGTGCTGCAATTTATGGCGTGCGTGGCAAAGATAATATTAAAATCTTTATTTTACATCCTAAGGGTAAGGTTTCGCCGGTTCAAGAGCTGCAAATGACAACGGTTCTCGATGAAAACGTTTTTAATCTGGCTATCGAAGGTACCTTTGATGATGCTCAGTCGATCGTCAAAGATATCTTTGGAGATCTCGACTTTAAGGAAAAGCACGCGCTTGGAGCTGTTAACTCCATAAATTGGGCCAGGGTTTTAGCCCAAGTTGTTTACTATTTTTATGCCTGGTTCAGAGTGCAGGAGCAGACCGGAGCTAAAACAGTTGAGTTCTCGGTACCTACGGGTAACTTTGGAGACATTTTTGCCGGGTATGTTGCCAAGCAGATGGGAGTTCCGGTCAGTCGCCTTATTCTCGCAACAAATGCCAATAATATTTTGAGCCGGTTTGTGGCCAATGGTGATTATTCAACTGCGGAGGTCCATCATTCCCTGTCTCCTTCTATGGATATTCAGGTCGCAAGTAATTTTGAGCGCTATTTATATTATTTATACAAATGTGATGCAGTTAAGGTTCAGAAGGCCATGGACAATTTCAAACAGTCCGGATTTCTGGCGTTTAGTGCCGATGAAATGGCTCAAGTCGGTACTGATTTCGGCTCAGCCTTTATTGATGATGAACAAACCACTAAGACGATTGCTGATTTTTATCAGAAAACCGGGTACGTTCTGGACCCACATACAGCTGTTGGTGTGGCTGTTGGTAAGCAGGTCCGGACACCTGAGGTTCCCTTGGTTTGCCTGGCAACTGCACACCCCGCAAAGTTTGGCGATACCGTAGCTGCAGCAATTCAGATCGATCCCGAACTGCCCGCAGCTTTTGCTGATCTTAAGCAACGAGAAAAACGGGTTTCAACTCTTAATGCAGATACTGAGACTATTAAAAAATATGTAGCCGAAAATTCACTCTGACCATCTGGTTTTTTGTCAGGGCCCATGATAAATTCTTTAATTAGAAAAACATTCTTACCTGGATACACCAGACTTTTCTAACTTGAGGGAGGATTTCATGGAATATTTGTCTACCGAAAAAATGATTGAATTAGCTCAAAGTTATGGCCTGCCGTTAGTGTGGGCCTTAATTATTTTGATCGTTGGTCGTATTTGTTCTGGCCTTATTGCGAATACGGTTGCCAAGGTGATGATCAAAAGTAAGGTCGATGAAACTCTGGTTAAATTTATGCGGAGTTTGATCTATATGGGCCTTATGACCTTTGTGGTTCTCGCTGCTTTAGGCAAGCTTGGTATTGAGACCACTTCTTTTGCCGCCATAATTGCAGCAGCTGGTTTGGCGATTGGACTTTCATTGCAGGGGACTCTCGGCAACTTTGCCGCTGGCGTCATGCTGATTCTGTTCAGACCTTTTAAGGCTGGTGATTTTATTGAGGCTGGAGGCGTTTCCGGGGTTGTTGAGGAGGTTCAGATTTTTAGTACTAAAATGCGCTCTGGGGATAATAAAGAAATTATTGTCCCCAATGGGCAAATTGTTGGCGGGACCATCGTCAACTATTCAGCTAAGCCTACCCGAAGGATCGATCTCGTCATAGGTGTAGGTTATGATGATGACCTGAAAAAAGTACGTTCAGTTCTCGAGCAGGTTTTGTCTGAAGATGAGCGGGTATTAAAAGACCCTGCCCCGACTATCGGGGTGCTGGAATTGGGTGATAGTAGTGTAAACTTTGCTGTCAGGCCTTGGGTTAACAGTGGAGATTATTGGCCTACCCTCTTTGCTTTGCAGGAAAATATCAAATTGCGCTTTGATGCTGAGGGGATCTCGATTCCGTTTCCCCAGAGGGATGTACATATTATTAAGGATGAACAGGCTGTTTAGCCTAAAAGGATGATAAATTAAAAAAGGATCTTTTCTGTTGGGATAAGATCCTTTTTTTTGTCGTAGCTGAAACAAAAAAGCCTCGGAAATCCGAGGCTTTTTTGTAGAGTCAAGATCGATCTTAGCAATCGAAGTACAGAGCGAACTCTTGTGGTACTGGACGCATACGAACTGGATCGACTTCAGCTTCTTTCTTGTAGCTGATCCACATGTCGATAACGTCTTTGGTGAAGACATCGCCTTTGAGGAGGAACTCATGGTCAGCCTCAAGGTTGGCCAGTGCATCTTCAAGAGAAGTAGCAACTGATGGAATATCTTTAAGCTCCTCAGGAGACAAACCGTAGATGTCTTTATCCAGTGGTTGACCTGGATCGATTTTGTTTTCGATACCGTCAAGACCAGCCATGAGCTGAGCAGCAAAGGCAAGGTAGCCGTTTGCAGAAGCGTCAGGAGTACGGTACTCAACACGTTTAGCTTTTTCGTTGTTGGTAACAGGGATACGCAGGGACGCAGAACGGTTACGGTTTGAGTAAGCGAGGTTAACCGGAGCTTCAAAGCCTGGGACCAGACGCTTGTAGGAGTTGGTAGTCGGGTTGGTGAAGGCACACAGGGCTTTAGCGTGCTTCATGATACCACCGATGTAGTACATAGCGGTTTTAGAAAGACCACCGTAGCCGTCGCCGGCAAACAGGTTTTTACCATCTTTCCAGATTGACTGGTGGCAGTGCATACCTGAACCGTTGTCGCCGTAAATTGGCTTAGGCATGAAAGTAACTGTTTTGCCGTTGCGGAATGCAACGTTCTTGATGATGTATTTGAACCACTGCAGGTTGTCACCCATGCTCAGGAGTGAATCAAAGCGCATGTCGATTTCAATCTGACCACCGGTTGCAACTTCGTGGTGACCACACTCAATAGTCAGGCCACACTGCTGAAGAACCATCATCATTTCGTTACGCAGGTCGATCATGCTGTCGGTAGGACCGCATGGGAAGTAACCTTCTTTGTTCCGTGGCTTGTAACCGAGGTTAGGGAATTCTTCACGACCGGTGTTCCAGATACCTTCTACAGAGTCAACGCTGTAGAAAGACTCATTTTGGCCTGAGGCATAACGAACATCATCAAATACGAAACACTCTGGCTCTGGACCAAAGTATGCGGTATCACCAATGCCACTTGACTTAAGGTAAGCTTCAGCTTTTTTAGCAATAAAGCGTGGGTCGCGGCTGTAGCCTTCACGGGTGATAGGATCAACGATGTTACAGATCAGGCTCAGAGTGGTCATCTCTGGGAATGGGTCGATCTTAGCAGTTTCAGGGTCGGGCACAATCAGCATATCTGAGTTGTGAATAGGCTGCCAACCACGAATGGAAGAACCGTCAAAACCGAGACCTTCTTCAAAGATATCTTCGCTGAACTCACTGACTGGAGTGGTGAAATGTTGCCAGATGCCTACAAAATCAAGGAATTTATAGTCGACAAACTGAACATCATTTTCTTCTACAAATTTTACTACTTCACTTGGGCTCATCGTTGATTTCTCCTTTTGATTGATGATTTCCACAGGAACGATTCTTCTTATCGAAGAATTGATTACGAATTACAGGGCGTCTTCACCGCGTTCACCGGTGCGGATCCGGACAACGTCCTCGACTGCTGTTACAAAAATCTTACCATCCCCGATACGGCCAGTTTTTGCTGCATCGGCAATAGTGTCAACAACCTGTGCGACAAGATCGTCCGAAACAATGATTTCCATTTTGATTTTCGGAATAAAATCGACAACATATTCAGCACCACGATAAAGCTCTGTATGCCCTTTTTGACGTCCGAAGCCTTTAACCTCACTAACGGTAATCCCTTGAATACCAATTTCGTTAAGAGCTTCTTTTACCTCATCTAACTTAAAGGGTTTGATTATCGCTTCAACCTTGCGCATAGGATTGCCTCCTTAAAAAATGTTGCTCATGATTACAGGTTAAACAGGACGAATTATAAGCAAATATCCTGCCAGCTATTTACGTTAATTGAATAAAATAAATTATTCTAAATTTCAGGTACATGGATACCTGCGGAATACTAATATGTCGATTACTTGATTATTATAAAATACAAATGCTTAAATAATAATCACCTCGCCTCGTTGTTGGCTATTTTTTGGGCAGGTGATTTTTTTTGAGATAACTTATGCTTTCACAATGGTACGTCTGTGGAAACATATCGAGTGGCTGACTGGATATTAAATCATAGCCATTCTTGATTAAATGTTCCAAATCCCTTGCCAGGGTTTGGGTATCGCAGGAGACATATACTATATGATTTATACCTGAATTGGCAATTTTCTTTGTGATGCTATAGGCCCCTGAGCGAGGGGGGTCTAGAATCAGGATATCTACAGTATTTTGATCAAGTACTTCATCGATTGCTTTTTCAGCATTGGCACAAATAAAAGATACGTTATTTATATTCATCTGCTTGGCATTGCTTCGGGCCATCTTAATGGAAGATGAAGAATCTTCTATGCCAATTACTTTTATAACTTTTGTGGCAATAGGTAGCGTGAAGTTCCCCATTCCGCAGAATAGATCTAGTACGGTTTCAGATCCTGTCCAGGGAATAAGGCCCATAACATACGCGATCATACGCTGATTTTGTTTTAAATTGATTTGTGCAAAACTGCCAACTTCATACCTGAGGTTGAGATCAGGTACTCCCGTCGCTATGTGTAGGTAGCCATCCCCCGCAATGACACTTCTGATCGCCTTGGCTCCGCTTTTAACAATAATGTCGGCCAGATCAGCCAGGGGCATGAGGGTCGCAATTAAATCATCTTTATTATGTCCAAGGTAATGTACGGTTACGGCGTATTTCCCGTTACTGTCAGTAGCCAGGTCAACTTGTGGTATGTACGTAGCATGGCGCGTATCGGATATAATTTCTCGAAACGATGAAAGAATCCGATTCATTCCCTCCGATATCAGGGGGCATGAATCAACATTGATTACAAAGCGTGATTTTGAACGATAAAACCCGGTGATGAAATTTGACTTAGTCTTAAAGCATTTTACCTGAACGCGGCTTCGATAATTAAACTCTTCGGGCGCTTCCATAATATCAAGGATGCTGTCAGCAGGGAGATTGCATTTACGGATAAGAGTTTCTTTGAAGAGAAAATGTTTCCACTGCGCTTGAATATCATAAGGTAAATGCTGCCACTGACAGCCGCCACATTCATCAGCTACCGGGCAAAGAGGTTCCCTGCGATCACCCGAAGGAGAAACAAGTTCTACCAATTCCCCTTCGGCATAACTTTTTTTAGAGCGGGTAATTTTAAAGCGAACCTCGTCCCCTGCCGCTACTTTGGGAATAAATATTACTTTCCCATCGTAGCGGATGAGGCCATTGCCGCCATTGACCAATGTTTCGACGATCAATGGCGGTGAGATATGGTCTTTTAAGTTATCTGCTTTGCTCAATCTCAGCCCTGGCTTGGAGAAAATTTGTCAGCTTCAAAATTCAAAGTCGAGAAATAGTCGGTCAGTTCTTCGGCTCTTCTAATCAATTCAACGGTTCCGTCGGCTTTTAACAATAACTCTTTAGGGCGGAGTCGGGCATTGTACTGAAAGCCCATAGCATGACCATGTGCACCGGTATCGTGGATAGCTAAGATGTCTCCATCTTCGATTTCAGGAAGTTCACGCTGAATTGCGAATTTGTCATTGTTTTCACAAAGAGATCCTGAAACGTCATAAACTTTGTCTTTGGGAGCATCCTCTTTGCCAATAACGTCAATATGGTGATACGAGCCATAGAGTGCGGGGCGCATAAGAGAAGACATGCATGCATCTACGCCAATGTAATCACGATAAATATTTTTGTGATTAATCGCTGTAGTAATAAGGCACCCATGAGGACCAGTCATATAGCGACCACTTTCCATGTACATGCGTGGTGCGTAACCATTTTTGGCCTTGAATTCATCAAAGAGCGCAGTTATTTCTTTTGCCATCTGGGGAATATTCAGGGCTTCCTGAGTTGGTTGATACGGAATACCAAAGCCGCCGCCAATGTTGACAAACTCAAACTTGATATTGAGTTCGGCCTGGATAGTTTCAACCAGAGACAATACCATGCGTGCAGTTTCTACCATGTAGGTGTAATCAAGCTCATTGGAAGCGACCATGGTGTGTAGGCCAAACCGTTTGGCACCCTTGGCCTGTGCAAGTCGGTAGGCTTCGACAACCTGCTCATGGGTTACGCCATACTTTGCTTCTACCGGATTGCCGATGATGATGTTGCCAGTACGTCTGGGCCCAGGATTGTAGCGGAAGCAGATAAGTTCAGGAAACTCCGGGACCTTATCAATTAATGAAATGTCATCCAGGTTCAGTACGCAACCGCCTTCTGCAGCAGCGGCATTAAATTCTTCAACGGTGGTGTTGTTCGAAGTGAACATGATATCTTCACCACGGCCTCCGGCATTACGGCTCAAGACCAATTCAGCAATAGAGCTGCAATCATAGCCAAAACCCATATCTTGCATAAGGCTGAGGATTTGCGGGTTTGGCAGGGCTTTAACCGCATAATATTCACGAAATCCTTCAATCCCGGAAAATGCTTCTTTGAGGCTTTCTCCCGTCTCTTTGATGCCGACTTCATCATAGATATGGAACGGAGTTCCATAGTGTTCGGCAATTTTATCAACAATAGGGAATAATCTGTCTTTAAAGTCTTGTGACATTGGCATAGAAGAACTCCTTAATTTTCTATACTGCTTAAATTGATTTTTCTTGATTCTTTAAAGGTATTGAGTACGACTTGAGTTTTGGTACTCGTAACCCCTGGTAAATGGCTGATCTGGTGGCTGACAATGTGTCCCAATTCCTGGTTATCAGACACTCTGACCTTAATCAGAATACAATCATTACCTGTAATATAGTGGATATCCTGGATACATGGGATTGCTTCGAGATTGCTTATGGCCTGATTGAAATCGGGAAAAATCCCATGAACTTCTACAAACGCTGTAAGCCCCTGTCTGAAAGCCTGTGGATTAAGTCTGACTTCGTATCCTTCAATAATTTGCCGTTCTTCAAGCTTGCGGATTCTTTCAAGTACTGCGGATGGCGCCATGCCAACTTGCCTGGCGACCTCTGCATTGGGAATGCGCGCTTTTTCCTGAAGAATAGTCAGTATTTTTTGGTCTATTTCGTCGATCATTCTATTATATCCTCGTTAAATAGAATATCGTTCATTTGTTTATGAAAGTCAATATCACTGCGTTGTTTAAAATGCACCAACTACTTTTGCAATTAGGAAGCCGGAATAACAAAGATAGATCACGACCATAAGGCAGCCTTCTGCCCGGGAAATCTGCCGATGTTTACGAATTCCTAGGCACGCGACAAACAGGCCGATAGTGAGGGCCCCCATAACAGAACTATCACGATAGAGAACTTCATGATCGACTTCTAGCGGACGTATTGCACCGGCAATACCAACAACCGCTAGAGTGTTAAACAGGTTTGAGCCAAGGACATTGCCTAGCGCAAGGTCATGCTCACCTTTTCTGGTTGCAGCAATGGCTGAGGCAAGTTCAGGCAGTGATGTGCCAATCGCTACAATAGTAAGGCCAATGATCAGATCACTGACACCGTATGCATGAGCGATTTCGACAGCTGCCCAGACCAGTGCTCGCGAACTGAGTACTAAAAGAAGCATCCCTAGCAATAGCCAGATAAGAGCAGTTTTAAGAGGAACAACTTCCATTTCCAGTTTAACATCAAGGTCTACTTCAAGGCTGTCATTCCTGGACCGCAGCCCTATGTAGATCCACCACCCCATAATCAGACAGAAAACTGCTAAAAGAATGATGGCATCAAGCCGGCTTAGATAAAAATCAAAAAGCTGGCCTATGCTCAAAAAGGTGACGATTAATAAAATGGGTAATTCTTTACGTAAAATACCCGATTTTACGGTAATTGGACTGATAATGGCAGTGATGCCAAGGATTAGTGCTATGTTAGATATATTTGAACCATAAGCGTTACCAAGAGCAAGTCCTGGATTACCCTGTAGGGCCGAGATGGCAGAAACGACCATTTCGGGAGCCGAAGTGCCAAACCCGATAACCACCATACCGATAAGAAGTGAAGGCATTCCAGCGTGATGGGCCGTTGCTGCGGCGCCCTCAACGAATTTATCTGCACTCCAGATTAAAATAATAAGACCGAGAACAAGTACAATCACCGGGACTGTGAGAGAAGACATAGAGGATCATCCAAACTGATTAATTGAAAAAAGGTTAAATTGTGCGTGGTGATAGCTCAAATTTGATCAGGATTCAAATAAATTTATAATGAACCAATGCATTTTGCACGATAGTAATTCGTTGATGCAATGGGGCAGCGTTATTTTGCCTGTGAAAACTTTATTTTTGGCAATTGTGAGATATAATTACTGTAACAGAGAAAGGAGGAATGCCTATCGAAGCTGATGAAATAGTAGTTCTATATAGCGTTCCACCCCATTCGGTAGCTATGAGTTGCCGGACGATCCTGTGAATAAGGATAAATTATATTGATAATAGAAGGCCCGTTAAACGCTGCTACGGGCCTTTCACTTGCGTGGATCAATCTCAGACTACAAAACCCATTTTGTTACCTGGATAAAATATTCATCAAGATTCTGATCAATAAAGTAACGGTTGTTGCCCTTATCGAGCATGACTGATCCTTTGTTAACAACAATGGTTGGGGCACTGGCCAACAGGGGTAAATGTGAGGCTGGAGCAACCTGAAGCGAAGATCCTAAGACAAATAACAAATCACAATTTTTTACAATACGCTCTGCCTCGGCAAATTGATTCACCATCTCGCCAAAGAAAACGATATCTGGTTTTAATACCCCCTTACATTTACCGCAGCGGGCCACCGGCGCTGTACTGCTGCTGGTCATCTCTTTTTGCCACCAATTATAGGTCAGTCCGCCGTAGTAAGTGTCACACCCCGTACAATGAGCACTGTTGTAGGACCCGTGAAGATCAAGGACCCGCTGATTACCAGCCTGATAATGGAGCAAATCAATATTTTGAGTAATGATTTTGCTCAGCCGCCCCTGCTCTTCCAGCTTTGCCAAAAAAGAGTGTGTAAAAGTTGGATTGATCTGGTCTATTGACGCAATAAAATCTTGGGAAAAATAATAGAAATGGCTGGGGTCAGAATAGAAATAATCAATATCGAATACCTTTTCAGGGTCATGTTTTCTGGTCACATATAGCCCCTGTGGACCACGGAAGTCTGGTATTCCCGCTGCCGTTGAGATTCCTGCTCCGGACAAAACCGCAATAGCTTTACTCTCGTTTATAAGCTCGCCACATCTTCTTGGAGATAGATCGATCATTGAATGTCCCTCACTTGAAAATGATATTTAAATTGAATGAATATATCACACATCTGGAATGAATGTTTAAATCAGTTTGAGTGTTAAATCGGCTAAAAGTTTTCACTTGCTGAAAAGACGGCGCAGGATTTGCTATGTGTCTGGTTTAGATTTGTCAGATATGGTTGAAATTAAATCCTGGTATTGTCGAAAACGTTGGGACAATGCTGTGCCCATAATTTTATTAGCAGAAAAGTTAACCTATGCCAGCAAAAATGAAGCTTTCCAATATTGATGTTCTCGGTCTTTTGAAATCGCCGGAGTATGCGCAACTTATGGATGGTTTCAGTGAGCGGTGCTACGCAAAAAAAGAACTGATTAGCACACCGTATAATGAAAATGATTCTATCTTTATTGTAAAGTCCGGGCGTCTGAGAATTTATCTATCCTATGAGGATCGTGAATTTACCCTGGCCCTGCTAGAGGCTGGTGATATTTTCAGCACACATGTTAAAACTTATGCAGAAGCTATGGAAGATTCCGAAATATTGACAGCGGATATTCGGGTATTTCAACAAATGTTGATCCAGAATCCTGACGTTTCCATTTCTGTTATCAAGGTGCTTGGCATCTTATTAAAAAACTCCATAAATATTATAGAAGGTCTGGCTTTTAAAGACGTGCGCCAGCGCCTCTATGATTTTCTCTTAAACGCTATTGCCGATCGAGGAGTATCTCAGGGTGGTGGAATTTTGTTAAAGCTTCAACTCTCAATGGAAGATATTGCCTTGCTGATTGGAACCAGTAGGCAAACGGTGTCAACCTTAGTCAACGAACTCATTAAATGTCAGGCGGTTAAGAAGATTGATCGCCAGACACTTTTAGTCGTAGATCCTGAAATTTTTAAAGAGCCATCTCCGTCTTTCCCATAATTTATTTTTTTCCCAAACTGTCAGCTACCTGACAGACAATGACCTTGAAATTGGAGTATTTAATAAAAGAAAAAACAAGGAGCCTTTATTCTATGCAACAAACAGAAATCAAAACCGACAGATATGTGACCTTTAAAGGTATAGAGGAAGATAAAAATACCACTGAATTCATTCGTATGCTCAGGGTACATATTGATGACCCTGAGAAAACCAATGCTTTTTGGGAAAAATACAAATTGATGCTGGCCGATTCGGAATCAGGAAAGTCTGGAAAGGACTATCTTTTCCTTATTCATAGCTATATAAACGTTTTGAGAGATTACCTGGAAGAGCTTGAAGATGATAAGGCTCTTGCCTTATTGGAAAAAATTGAAGTTGAAAGCTGCTGAATATTAAGCTTCCTGAATCGTTATTTTGCCTGTTTTTTAGTGTATATCCCGACCAGGAAGATCATTAATGAAATTCCCAGCCCCAGGTACAATGGCTGTACCAGCTGGAATTTCATTAACCCAAAACCGATAACACAAACTGGCGCAATGTAAATAGATAGCGCTCCGGCACGGCGTAAGTTGAACTTTTTAAAAAAAACAGCAAAGGCTATTGGAAAAAAAAGCGTAGAGCCCCGTAGCCCCATGGATAGAAAACTCCAGTCCATGATTGCTGATCCCAGATTGAATAAGAGAAGTATAAATGCACTGATAACGATCGTAACGGTTAGCAAACGATGACGTAACAGGTTTTTTTTCTCATTTTTAAAAAGGGACCTTAACACATCAACCTTAAGGGTGGTTGATACACCAAGGGCAAGTCCTGACGCCGTACCTACTGCCGCAATCAATAAGGTTGCGAACGCCACTCCTGAGAATATATCTGGAGTGTGGCGAATTAAAAATGTCGGTAGCGCAAGAGCACTCTGTAGCTCTGGATGAGTTTGCTTCATGTATAACCCAACCAGTATCCCCAGCATCCCCAAAGGTGGAATGAACAGAGCGCTCAAAAGCGCTCCTTTTCTTGCAGAGGTTCCATTTTCTGCTGAGAAAATTGCTTGCAGATAGGTTTGTGTTGATATGACGCCAACGATCATCGAAAGCAAATCTGAAATTCCATTAGAGACCCCATAGCCAAACAAGCTGAACCAGGGATACTTCGGAAAATGGTTAAAAAACCCATTAAATCCCCCCGCATGAAATAAAGATAAGCCTCCTGCTACAACCATGGTTAAATAGATCAGGGCCATTTTTATCATTCCTGTAGCTCCCGCAGCTTTCATCCCTCCACCAAGAGTAAAGGCAAGCACAAGCACGGAGGAAATAGTCGCGCTCCATATTAATGGAGTGTCAAACAGCACAGCAAGGATCGCACCGCATGCCAGCAGTTGAGCGACGATCTGAATAAACATACCAATTGCAGAAAAAAGACTGGCAAATATCCGCGCCCTGTCGCCATGGTAATGACTGATAAATTCGGGAATGGTTTCGACCTGACTGTCTCTTAGTGGAACAGCAAAAAATACAGCAAGAATGAAACAGGCTATGCCTGCTCCTAAGGTAAACCACCATGCAGATAATCCCCAAATAAACGCTAATTGCGCTGTCCCTATCGTTGAGGCACCACCAACGAGGGTTCCGGTGATTGCCCCATAAACACTCCAAGCGCCTGACTTGCGTCCTCCTAAAGAAAAATCCTGACTATTATGGGCTTTGTTTTTGCCCCCCCAGGCCAAAAAAATAATTAGCATGAGGGTTAGGCAGAATGATAATAAAAATTGGGGTGAAGTCATGTTGTGACATCCTGTAAAGAAGGCCTGGGGGCAATTTCAGGCCATGTAATAATCGTCTTTAAACCAATATACTGGATACAACTCAAGTTTAAGTGTATTGAAAATAACTGTTTCTTCAGTTATGAAAAAGCCATTGTTTCTTTCAATGGCCTTGAAAACTTTTATTAAACATATATATAACTGAAAAATTGACAAATGGAATATAAGTAGCTAATATTATTGCATCGAGAGAATTTGAGGATTCTCTCAAATTGGGTTCCAAGGAAGCACCCCCTCCGCTTTTTTGGAACCCTTTTTATTTTAGCTGCTGTTTTATTCGCTCAATTTTTCTCCAGGATTGTTCAATGCGGCTCTCAGATATCTTTCCTTCATTAAGCAATTTTTTAACGATGGAAATGTTATGAAATAAGATGTCTTCATCGTATTTAAGGTTATTCCCGTAAACCAACAGATCATTCCCTGCTAAAATCGCATGATGTAAAATTTCTTCTTCAGAGTACTGATGCTGTAGTGCTGCCATCTGCAAATCATCTGAAATGATTAAGCCTTTGAACCCGAGCTGCTCAATAAGCAAATCATGAATAGTTTTGTATGATAATGAAGCCGGCCAGACTGGATCGATATGCTTGTTAAATACATGAGCGACCATAATCATATCGACCTGGTTTTTCTTAATAAGAGTGTTGAATGGTTGTAATTCGTTCGCACTCCATGAGGTTGAAACATCAACATAGCCAAGATGGGAATCATGTTGTGAGCTACCATGGCCAGGGAAATGTTTTAGAGATGTCAAAACATTATATTTTTTATGTGAATCCATGAACAACGCAGCAACCTGGCTGACTTGATTCGGATCTGCTGAAAAACATCGGTCGAGTCGAGCGATAATCGGGTTGTCCGGGTTGCTGCACAGATCTACAACCGGAGCCAGGTTGACATTAATACCGCTACTGGCTAATTGGCTGGCAACCTTATCAAAAAGATCAATAATTGTTGGTTGGTTGTTCATGGCGGCAATGTTCGATGCGCTTAGTCCACGGCTATATCCATTTGTTTCGTTAAGCCTGGCAACCTTCCCTCCCTCTTGGTCAACCATAATGAATAATGGGATTTGTGTTGAACTTTGCAACGAAGAGGTCAATTGCTGAAGTTGTTGTGGTGAAGAAATATTGCGGGGCCTCGTTTTTGAAGCAACGTCATAGTCAAAAAGAATAACACCACCAAGCATATTATTGTTTAAGGCTCTGCTTAAGGGAGTCGCCTGATCAATGGACAGACCGCGAAACCCAATAACCATCATTTGTCCGATCTTTTGATCGATAGATAATTTGATACTGGTGCCATGTGATTGGGTAGCTATCCAGAAAATAGTTAGTAAAATTATGGGTAATGTTTTTTTAAGAAGCATCTTTATCATCTTGGGTAGAGAATAAAATATCTAGCTAACATTAATAATATTTAAACTCTATGTATCTCTATGTTACATTTAATCTTATCGTACATTTATATTAAGAGAGGGTGGATATGGCGAAAATAGATAAATTGTTTCAAATATTAAAGCAAAAAGGTGGCTCTGACTTGCATTTATCCCCAGGAAATGTGCCCTTGATCAGAGTTTCCGGGCAATTACAGCCTGCCGTTGAGCAGGTTTTAAATCATGCTCAGTACCGTGCCTTGCTTTATGAAATAATGTCAGATGAACAGCAGAAAGAGTTTGAGGACCGTTGTGATCTCGATTTTGCCTACGAAGTTGCAGAACTCAAGGCACGTTTTCGAGCTAACATATTTATGGGACGACTTGGTATCAGTGCTGTCTTCAGAATCATTCCTGCGACTATTTTAACGGTAGAGCAATTAGGGCTACCAGAGACTGTCCTGAACTTAACCGAATACAAAAAGGGTTTAATTCTGGTTACCGGCCCGACCGGAAGCGGTAAGTCGACGACTCTGGCGGCCATGATCGATCATATTAACAGAACCCGTAATGAGCATATTCTCACGGTTGAAGATCCTATCGAGTTTGTCCATCAGCCTCAAGGCAGCTTGATTAACCAACGTGAGGTTGGCGTTCATACCCAAAGTTTTGCTTCTGCTTTAAAAGCTGCTTTAAGGGAAGACCCTGATATTATCCTTGTTGGTGAGATGCGAGATCTTGAAACGATTGAGCTCGCCATTACTGCTGCAGAAACAGGCCACCTGGTTTTTGGAACACTGCATACCAGTAGTGCTGCTAAAACAGTCGATCGTCTGGTTAATGTTTTTCCCACAACTCAGCAAGAGCAGATAAGGACCATGTTATCGGAATCGTTACGTGGTGTTGTTGCGCAACAGTTATGTAGAACCATTGATGGAAAGCGCTGCGCTGCTTTGGAAATATTAAAAGTCAACGCAGCATCAGCTAACCTGATTCGTGAAGGAAAGACATTTCAGATCCCATCAATCATACAGACTGGTCGAAAAGAAGGTATGCAGTTAATGGATCAGGCACTACAGGAGCTGGTTAAAGAAAAGCGGATTTCTCTCGAAGAGGCTGCACGTTTTGCCGTAAATAAAAACCAGTTTCAAACCCCCGAATAAGAAATAAGGAGTTTCGCTATGGAAGATCACCGGATATCTGTCGAAACAAGGAACGTTGATATCTTATTATCTCACGGTAGTCAGATATCAGGTGATATGTTCCTTCAGCTATATGGGACCAATTCTTATGGCCCCCAAACAGTTGAAGAGATTCTAAATGGCGAAAATACGTTTATCCCTTTACGCCATAATGGCAAAGTCCAGTTATTGAATATTAATCATATTGCGACACTGTCCTGTGACGCTGCCGGTGAATTGAACGACCTTCAACGTTTGGGTGAGAGCTATACGGTTTCGGTTGAAACTGTGGCGGCAACTTATGAGGGATTACAGGTCTTCGTGAACCTTCCGACCGGACATCAAAGAATTAAAGATTTTCTGAATCAACCAAAGTCATTTTTGCTTTTTATTAATGGTGAAAAAAGTTTGTATATCAACAGAGACATGATTGTCCGGGTAAGTGATTAATGCTCAAGTAACATTTGTTTTGTGGAGAGATGAAGTTAGCAGTCAAGCAATCGTTGAAGGGAGTCTGCGGGAATCCCTAAAACCTACTGTAAATTAGGTGGCTAGGCTTTTTTTGAAATGCAGTCACAATGAATCAAAAGCCTGAAGCTAAAAAATTTGCTTCAGGCTTTACGAAAATTAAAGATTCAAAAATGAAAAGACCTAGACAAGTCGCTCGACTTGTCCATTAAGTAGTTTAATAACATTTGCAAGAGTGTCAGCATCTCCTACATTTCCAGGAAAAACAATATACGCCATTCCTGGAAATTTAGTTTCCTTCTGTAACCTCCATGCTGAAATTCCTGGTGCAACTTGACCGATAACCAATGCTGATTTGACTTTTAGGGCTTCAGTCGCAAGATCACTAGAAGTAATCCCTCCTTTAGCAATAAGAAAGCGTGGTTTGACGTCCAGAGTACCAACGATTTCAACGAGGGCTGAGGAAACCATACTGCCAATATCCAAGTTAGCTAAGTTGCCAGATTCCTTGACCAGTGCGCGGCTGGTATAAATCATTATGTTCTGGCCACTAAGAAGGCTGTCTTTAACTTTGTTTTTGGTATTTTCAATTTCTTTTAGCCGCCGATTTTCTTTAAGTAAATTATCAACATTTATCTCTAAAGTATCAATACCTTCAATTTTCTTTGCTTTTTCAATCTGAGAAGTCGTTTTTCCGACATAGGAACCGACAACGACCAATCCGCCATGGGGATTCTCTACAGTGGCTGTGACTTCGCTTCCGGTCAGGTAAGGTTTTGGGCTAATCCCTCCCCTAACCCGGACAAAAGAAGCGCTTGAACGGACCAGGTAATGTTTTCCTGTGGCTTCAGCCTTAAGTAAGCCGAGAACAAATATTTCTAAATCGCTATAATCGGCAGCATTGACAACAATGCGACTTCCTTTAGGTGCGTTGAGGAGCGTCTTAGTCACATAGTCTGATCCGTGCAAACGGAGATCCTGAATCTGCAGGGAGATGACATCTTTTGCTGCAATACACCCGGCAGTTTTTTCTTCTATATATCTGGGCATATAAGAACTTTGGTATCCAAAAACTGCATCCTTTGCGAACTCAGTCGCTTCTGCTGGCGTTAACTTGTCACCCTCCTGAACATAATGAATATTATTGATGGTGTAGCGACCGCCCTCAAAGAAGGCCGGGATCAACAAATGACCATCAAACTCAATGTCACCTTGTTGTTGAAGGGTTTGACCGATGATGTCCAGTTCCAGGGGGTAGTGACCCCTAAGGGTTGAATCGCTGCGACTGATAATATCAAAATCAACGCCACACTGGCGCGAAGCTGCGCATAAATTTCGAGTAATCTCCATATTGAGATCGCTGGCATCCTTCCCTTTCATAGCGCGACTATTCGTCAAGATGTAAAAAACATCCTCAGGGGCGTTAAGCGCCTCTATAAGTGCTGTTTCACTCCAGTTTGTAAGGACATTAATTCCGTGTACAGTTTGTGATCCGGTCGGATCATCATCAAAGACAACAACTTTACGACCAGAGCTACTGACGGAAGATTTGATAGCTGTGAATTGATCGACATTTTCGACTACAGGTGGCAATGTTGCGAAGATTTCATCTTTAAATATTGAATTTTCGCTCACTTTAGTCTCCTCATAAAATTCTGATTTGTCTTTTCTAAATCAGCTTTAGATCAATTCTATTTATTTTTTGGCAGTTTTAAACCGGATAAATGCTCATAGACTTTTATTACTGCAGAATCATCTTCGCGACCGTGACCAGCCGAGCTTGCAGCAGTAAATTGTTGCAGAGCGGTACTGGCAATTGGTAAAGGTAAGGTCAGCTCACGCCCGGTAGAGTGGACAATACCAAGATCTTTGACAAAGATATTTACAGCACTGTGAGGGGTATAATCACCGGCTAAAATATGTGGGACACGATTTTCAAACATCCAGGAGTTGCCAGCACTATTTGTTATGACTTCGTACAGGGTATCTGGATCAAGTCCCATGCTCATTCCTAACGCCATAGCTTCTGCTGCGGCAGCGATATGAATCCCGGCAAGATGCTGATTAACCAGCTTGACGCTCGATCCTGCCCCGGCAGCATCACCAAGGCGATAGACTTTTTCAGCAATGGCATCAAGTACATGTTGAGCCCGATCAAAATTAACCGGAGCGCCTGAAGCCATAACGGAGAGTTTGCCCTGACGCGCTTTTACCGATCCGCCGCTGATAGGGGCATCAATCAGATTTAGTTTATTCTTAGTCAGGCGGGTTTCAAGTTCACGGGCAAAACTAGGGGCAACCGTTGCGCACTGAATGACAATCCCCTCTTGCCGCAAACTGCCAACGACTCCATTGTCTCCAAACAAGACCGTATCAACCTGTTGGGAATTCACTACGACAACAAGGACTATCTCGGCGAGTTCAGCGACTTTGGCAGGACTGGCAACGCACTGCCCACCACCGGCCGTAAATTTGTCACATGCCTCTTGGCTGACATCATAACCAACCACTGTTAAGCCTGCTTCAACCATAGCGAAAGCAGAACCCAATCCCATAGATCCTAAGCCTATGATACCGACCGGTTGTTTCTTCTTTGAAACTGACATCTAAACCTCCGTCCGCGAGTAGGTGGATATTGAAATTATTCCGTTGCCGGGGAGTAAAAGGGACTGCTGATATAACAATCCCCTTCCCTATGTACAACCTGTCATTTTCAAAAAAGTTCGCAGGTTAAGATCGATTCACTTGCAGATCCTGTAATGCTGCATCCCTGATCATAAGGACATCTGACGCTGAAATGACAAAATCGTAACCCCGGTCAAGCATTTGCTTCGGTGAATCGTTCGGGCGCGGCAGGCCACCAAGAAACTTATTGCTTTTTTTGATGATCTCTTCAGCTTTGGTGACGGCTTCAATAAATTTTGGGTTCTCA
This sequence comes from Geopsychrobacteraceae bacterium, assembly GCA_963664385.1. Classification (GTDB taxonomy): domain Bacteria; phylum Desulfobacterota; class Desulfuromonadia; order Desulfuromonadales; family Geopsychrobacteraceae; genus Seleniibacterium. The sequence continues at coordinate 4,273,056 of OY761157.1, read as the reverse complement.
AAGTCCCCGATTTGCCCACAATCTCCTGACAGGTCACCATGACCTATAAACAACACATCAATACCTTCCACAGCGGCAATCTCTTCAAGATTTTCAACAGCTTTTAAACTCTCAATCTGGGCGATGATCAGTAGTTCTTTTCCGTTGTCAGGCAGGTAGCGTGAATTATGCAACCCATATGATGAGCTTCTGCTCAGAACACTAGCGGCTCCTCTTTTTCCTTTAGGTGGGTACAGGCTCGCGTGAACCAAGGCTTTTGCTTCTTCAGCGCTGCCAATTTCCGGAACCATAAGCCCTTCGCAGCCGGTATCGAGAGCCCGTTTGATGTGGACATGATCATTCCAGGGAACCCGAATAATCGAACAGGTTGGAGCGGCACTCATCGCCTGCATCAGGTGGGTCGCACTGAGATAGGTATCGGGGCCATGTTCGAGATCGATGACGGCACCGTCATAACCACTCAGGGCCATAATCTCAGCAACGACGGGACTGGATGTATGTAGCCAACAGGCAAGAGTTTGTTCTCCTGCGTAAAGTTTCTTTTTTAATTGATTTTCTCTGTACATAGAAACAACTCCATAGCAAGTAGAATTACAACAAGCCCCGCCGGGCTAAATTTTTCATTAATTGCCCGGCCCCAAATGTCCATGGTGGGGCTTCGGTAGACAGGTTCACCCGGTTCACCAGCGCACCCAGGCGTGGTGTCTTAATTGTTACAATATCGCCAACCTTATGGGTAAAGCCCATACCGGCCGTGTCACGATCATAGGTTGGCGCGAATAAGGTTCCTGTGAATAAGACAAGACCATCAGGGTATTGGTGATTGCGGCTGATGGTTTGTTTGACCAGATCTGCAGGGTCACGACTGATTTTAGTCATGGTGCTGCCATCTTCAAGCACAAAGCCATCATCCCCTTCAACCTTCATAGTCAGGTCAAGTTTGCGGACATCATCCAGGCTGAAATAGGCGTCAAACAGACGTATAAAGGGTCCGAGGGCCGTTGAAGCGTTGTTATCCTTGGCGCGGCCAAGCAGCAACGCACTGCGCCCTTCGAAGTCACGTAAATTGACATCGTTGCCTAATGTTGCTCCAACAATATTACCCTCAGAATTAACCACCATAACAACTTCAGGCTCAGGATTGTTCCAGGTTGATTCGGGATGAATGCCTATCTCTGCACCAATACCAACGGCAGACATTGGCTGCGCTTTGGAGAAAACTTCAGCATAAGGGCCAATACCGACTTCCAGGTATTGAGACCATACTCCACGTTCAATCAGCAGTTCTTTAAGTTTGGCCGCCTCATCCGAACCGGGGACAACGGAAGCGATATCACTACCAATTTCTTTTTGAATGGTACTACGTATGGCTTCTGCAACGGTCGGGTTTCCTTTGGCTTGTTCTTCGATGACCCGTTCGAGCATGCTGACAACAAAGGTTACCCCGCAAGCTTTAACGGCCTGGAGATCGATAGGGGCGAGAAAATAGGGTTGTGTGGTATCGAGATTCTCAGCGCAACTGTTGGCCAGGATATCACTTACGGCTCCGATGACCGGTCCTTCACAATTGCTTATAAGGTCAGGATTTTCTAACAACCCGGAGATGGTTGGGCTGATTGCAGTAATATCAATGACGTTATCCCCTTTAAGCAGAACAACCGCTGGACCGGATGGATTGCCGGGCAACCAGACACGGCCCAGCAAAGTCGCTTGAGCTGCGTCGACCGGAAGAACGTCTTTAGCGTGTAATTCAAATTGCATGATGTACTCCTAAAGCGGTCGCATTAAACATTACTGAGCTGACCGGCATATCTGTGTCTGGGTTCCTAAACCATCAATCCCAAGAGTTACCGTATCATTAACCTTCAAATAGGTAGGTGGGCTCTGGCCCATTCCTACCCCCGGGGGAGTCCCGGTAGAAATAATATCCCCGGGCCAGAGGGTCATGTAACGACTCAAATAGCTAACAATTTCAGCAACGGAAAATATCATTTTTGCGGTTGTACCCTGCTGATAGCGATGGCCGTTAACATCTAGCCATAAGTTTAATTGTTGAGGGTCAGGAATTTCTTCAGCAGTCACCAGCCAGGGTCCAATCGGACCGAAGCCATCACAGGATTTCCCTTTAACCCACTGGCCGGTACCTTCGAACTGGTATGCACGCTCGCTCAAGTCATTGACAACACAATAACCTGCAACATAGTCAAGAGCACTTTCCAGTGCGATATTTTTAGCACGGGTTCCAATGATAACGCCTAATTCGACTTCCCAATCAGTTTTCTGTGAACCCCGTGGTATTTCAATGTCGTCGTTTGGTCCAGCAATAGCGCTTGTAGCTTTCATGAAAAGAACAGGCTCTTCAGGAATTGCCATTCCAGATTCTGTTGCATGGTCAGAGTAATTCAAACCGATGCACATGAATTTTCCGCTATCGGCGACACAGGGACCGATACGAACAGATGAATCAACCAGAGGAAGAGTCGAGAATTCAAGGCTTTTAAGTTTACTTAGAGTTTGGGATGAAAGGGCTGCAGGACAAATATCGGGGATATGTGCTGACAAGTCCCTGATATGGCCATCCTCATCAAGGAGTCCGGGCTTTTCCTGCCCGGGAAAACCGTAGCGAAGTAACTTCATTGTCCGTCCTGTTTAGAGGTTAAGAGCTTCAGAGCAAACTATTGAAGCCTGCTCTGAAGCATTTTCAGTTCATGAATTTAAAGAGCGCTTTTACTCTTTTCTCCGTTGATCAGTCGCCAGATGTTCAATGGATTGCTGTTCTGTAGAGGTTCTGGTAACAGCTCCTGTGGATAGTTCTGCAGACAGATTGGTCTTAAGAAACGATAGATGGCTGCTGAACCGACTGAGGTAAAACGTGCATCGCTGGCTGCCGGGAATGGTCCTCCGTGAACCATAGCGTGGCATACTTCAACCCCGGTTGGATAACCGTTAATCAGTAACCGGCCAACCCGGACCTTCATGAGATCGATCAGGGCAGCATAATCGTTCATTTCCCCTTCGGAGGTCTGGATCGTGCCAGTCAATTGCCCCTTCAGGCTGGCGATGGCAGCTTCCATCTCCGCAAGGTTTTTACATTTGACCAGGAGGGAAGCCGGGCCAAACATTTCTTCAGTGAGTTTGGGGTTAGCGATAAAATCCTGTGCGGAAACTGTCATTAAGGTTGGTTGGCAGGCGCAGCCCGGTTTTCCGGCTCCACTTTCGCCGACAGCTTCAGTGTTAACGCCAACCTGACTGGAGATGGTTGCAACCCCTTCATTGTATGCTTCCTGGATGCCACGGTTAAGCATGATTCCAGCCATCTGCTTACCAAGCTGTTCACAGGCCGTTTTAATGAAGCGGTCAAGTCCGGGACCTTCGATACCAAGAACCAAACCAGGGTTCGTACAGAACTGTCCGACCCCCATATTCAGTGAGGTAACAAACCCTTCTGCAACTGCTTCAGCATCATTTTCAAGTTTCTTTGGCAATAGAACAACGGGGTTCTGGCTGCCCATTTCTGTGAAAACCGGAATCGGCTCTGGGCGCTCATTAGCAAGTTTAACCAAGGTCATACCACCACTGAAAGAACCGGTAAAACCAACAGCTTTGACGGCAGGTGAAACGACCAGGGCACTACCAACCTCACGTCCGGCCCCCATCAACAAAGAAAAGACCCCTGCTGGCATACCTGTCTTTTTGATCGCTTTATCTATCGCTTGTGACACGAGTTCACTGGTTCCGGGGTGAGAAGAGTGTCCTTTGACCAAGACTGGACAACCTGCGGCGAAGGCAGACGCGGTATCGCCACCAGCAACGGAAAAAGCCAGTGGGAAATTGCTGGCTCCAAAGACAACCACTGGACCCATGGCCTGATTCATATAACGAAGGTCAGGTCTTGGCAGCGGTTGGCGGTCAGGCATCGCGGTATCAATGCGCACGTCAAGAAAATCACCAGCTTCAACCACGTCCGCAAACATGTTGAGTTGGAAGCAGGTACGCCCTCTCTCCCCTTCCAGACGTGCTTGTGGTAATCCGGTTTCTGCCATTCCTCGATGAATCAGTTCATCGCCAAGAGCCATAATTTCATCGGCGCAGGCACGCAGAAAAGCGGCTCGCTTTGGCAATGACATGAGACGAAATTCTGGTGCTGCCGTTTCAGCCGCAGCAACGGCAGTTTCTACCTGAGCTGCAGATGCTTTGGTTAATACCGGTTCTATAGTTTCATTGGTAGCAGGGTTTACCGCCTGATAGGTACCTGATTCGCCATTTATCCATTCACCGTTGATCAACAATTTTCCTGATATAGCCATTGAAATATGCCTCCTGTAGTTCTTGGTTGAGTCAGATAAGATTATACGATAATTGTTTAATTTTCCTGAATTCAGCAACCGCTGAAGCCACACCACTGCGTGGACTGGTTAAGACAGGGATCGGTGTTTCGCCAAGTTCTGACAAAATAACGACCATACTGCCCTGTGCACAAACAACAACATCGACACTGGTAAGAGCATTACGAATGTCTGCCAGAGTCATGTCGTTATGATTAATCCAACAGGTTACTTTTCGGTATAATTTTCGACGTTGGTTCGTTGTTCCCATCCCTCACTGAAAAGGGCCAGTCGTCCACCGGTACGTGGATGTTTTTCGCATTCTTCCCGATTTAAGGTGACCCCTAAACCAGGCGCTTCAGGCACGGCAAAACAACCATCAGCCGGATCAACGCGAGGCGCGCCTGCCACCGTATCGAACACCCAAGGATCAGCAAAATCGTTAAAATGCTCGAGAATTTTAAAATTCGGACAGGCTGCCGAAAAGTGCAGTGCTGCAGCAGTACCAATAAGCCCACAAACGTTATGAGGAGCAAGCAGAACATTATAGGCTTTGGTCCAGCCAACCAATTGTTGAATGCCGCTAATGCCACCGGCATGGGTCAGGTCAACCTGATAAATATCGATAAGCCCCTCTTCAATAAAAGGTCTGAGGTCGTGGATTTCGTGCATGCGCTCACCTGAAGCAATTGGCAGATGGGTGCTCTGGCGAACAGATCTTAAACTGGTGACATCTGTAGGTGTAACCGGCTCTTCAAGCCAGCCCGGCTCTATGTCGATAACGTCCCTGGCAACGGCGCGGGCAGCAGCACCGGAAAAACGACCATGCATCTCTAGAAAAATCTGAACATCAGGGCCAACGGCCTCGCGAACGGCCTGAAGAATGGCTACGGCACGTTTACGTTCACTCGGTGATATCTCGGCAGAAGCGGCACCAAACGGATCAATTTTGAGCCCCCGGTAACCTTTCGCAACCACCCCTTTGGCGAGCTCCTGAATGATCTTTGGGTCGCGATCCCCTTGATACCAACCATTCGCGTATGCAGGGACACGATCCCGAAATTTACCACCAAGCATTTTCCAAACCGGAACGCCTAAATGCTTACCAAGGATATCCCAGCAGGCCATATCAAAGGCCGCTAATGCACTTTGACCAACCTCGCCAGGCAAGCCATACTCCCCAACCTGGATATTCCAGGCCAGGCGTGTCAGATTTGTCGGGTCCATACCGATGACATAACGACTTCCCAACTCTTGAATCGCGGCAATAAGGGTGTCGGTTTTATTCACCATCCGGACTTCGCCTAACCCGGTTAACCCCGTATCTGTGGTTAATTCGACAATCGTTAATTCTCGCCAGGGTGCCCCAACGACAATAATATCAAGCTTATCTATTTTCATGACGGGTCTCCTGTCAGCAGATTTAAAGTGTTTTGATTTCAGGTTTCTGCGAAGTAACAGCTTTCAGCTGATTGCGCAGGGGCTTACCAAAACATTCTGCGGAGATTTCAAAGATATCACCTGGCTCTGTGTCAATTTTGTCGGCAAAGCTCAGAGTCGCGGTACCGAAAAAATGAACATGGATGTCGCCTGGACGCCGAAATCCTTGATATTTAAAATGATGATATTCAAGGTTGGAAATGTAGTGACTCATATTCTGTTCACCACTGGCAAAGTCCTTTTCCCATAACACTTTGCCAGCGCGATAAATGCAGCTCTTCCCCTTTATGTCCTGTGGCAAATCGCCAACCAATAATTCAGGACCAAAAGAGCATTGGCGTAGTTTGGAATGTGCCAACCACAGGTAATTCTGTTTTTCCAGAACATGATCTGAATATTCATTGGCCAAGGCGAAACCGATACGGTAAGGAGTGCCGTCATCAGCGATCAGGTAGATGCCGCAAATCTCTGGTTCTTCCCCGCCATCCTGGGCATATTCCGGAAGTTCTAATGGCTGCCCCGGTGCGACCAGCCAGCTGCCATCCCCTTTATAAAACCATTCAGGCTCAACACCAATTGTTCCTGGTTCTGGCTTTCCACCATCAACCCCCCATTTAAACATCCTCATGGAATCGGTCATCTGATCTGTTGCTTGTTCATGCATAGCACTACGTGCACTGGCGCTTCCGAGGTGGGTAAGGCCTGTGCCTGCCAGAATCATATGCGCTGGGTCAGCATGGGTCACCGGTGGAAGCAGACATCCAGACTCAATGACTTCCTGATAACTGATGGTTTCTGCAATGCCTGATTCAGTAATCACAGCATCAAGCGACGTCTCTGATGAAATGGCTTTGGAGCATAGCTGGTAAGTATTATCAACCCCTGCAACAATATTTAATTTATCACCATCAACAACAGCGACATGGGTGACAGAGGGATTTTCCTGAGTATAGAATTGGACAATACGCATGAATGAATCCTTTCTTGTGCCGTAGCAACGAGCAAAGTCTCATGATTGTGCAACAAGACATTCCATATGTTTGATCAAAGCTTTGGCATGGGCGCCAACGTCATCAGCAGAATCTCCGGCTTTATAAAGCGCTGATCCCAATCCAAACCCTGCCGCACCAGCAGCCATGTATGCTTGCATATTTTCTAAAGTGATGCCGCCAACAGGAAGCAACAGTAAATCTTTTGGCAGGACGGCTTTTAATCCTTTTAAAACTGATGGAGCCATAAGTTCTGCCGGAAAAATTTTTACGGCATCGGCCCCGGCATCATGCATTGCTGCAATTTCAGTGGGTGTCAATGCTCCGGGGGTTACATAAAGCCCCAGTTCCTTTGCATGTTTAACAACATCAATTCGCGCATAAGGGGTAACAATCAATTGTCCCCCAGCCTGAGCAACCGCCTCAACTTCGGCAATCGTTGTAACGGTACCTGCGCCGACGATAGCTTTACCTGCAAATGCTGAACTTAACAGCTTGATCGATTCAAGTGGTGATGGGGAATTTAATGGGACTTCAACAATTGACAAACCGCAATCTATTGCAGCCCCGACGACTGCAACAGCTTCTGGCGGGGTGATGCCCCTAAAAATTCCGATCAGACCGGTAGTTTTAAAAATATGTCTGAATTGATTCTCCACTTCAGGTTACTCCTCTTGTTTAAGTAAAGCGGCAACACCTCGACAGGTCGCAATGTCACTGCTTAAACTTAGTGCATTGATATTATTTTCCTTCAGGGCCAGCAAATAACGTTGGCATAAATGATCTGACCCAATCACGATGACGGTTTCATCATTAGTCAGGTAATGTGTCGCTTCGCTAAGTTCGTGTCCTAATAGAAGGCCTGAAACGTATGAAGAGACTTCGGAACCATCAAGGAGTCCATCCAGCATCTTGGTTCGCCCCGTAAAGAGCTGATGCAACAGACCGCCGGCAATCTCGTGGGAGGCTGAAAGACCTTGGAGGAAAGCCCCCTCACAAAAGCCATCACTGGCTTTGCAGCCAAGAATGGTGTTCCCTAACCCCTGAAAGACATCACCTGTCATAAAGGTTGAAAAATCGATAATTGTACCTTTATCTACCCGGACCCATTTACTGTGAGTTCCTGGCAGACACAGGAGTGCAGAATTAACTTTTAGATGTTCAATAGCTCCGTAAATCTGAATTTCTTCACCACGGATGACATCACTGCTGTCATCTGCTTTAACAACTTTAATCCCTGGTACAAGATAGCCAACAATTTGGGCAGGAAGAGAGACTAAGGATCCTTTTAAATCTCCGATCCGGGTAGGCACCTCACAATATGGAGCTTCGAGCCAACCATTTTTTGAACCGGCCATGCCACTGATGATAACGGTTTCAATGGCATGCCCTGCAAATGATAGAATAAGCTCATTTAAAACGACGGGGTAATCCTCGCGGGCCAGGGATTTGATCCCGCGTGAACTGCTTACCGCTTCAAGAATATCGCCATCTGCACTACATAAATAAGCACGCAGATTAGTTGTTCCCCAATCAATAACTAACATGATCCTCTCACACAGGGTTTGTTGCTCTTTGGTCAACAGGATAAGGGATACAGCCCTTTTCAGAGCTTGACACATCGTACATCAGGTTACAGGCAGCGATATCAAGCACTCGGTCCTGCATCATTGCCATACGTTGCGCAACCATTTTTTCCCGGGCAGGCAGATTTTTGTATGGTTGTACCTGACCATTGATAAGCTGCTGTGGATCAATAATATCTAAATGCTTTTTGCTGATTTGCAACCACATCAGATCGCCATTGTCGAGCTTACCGATACCGCCGCCATCAAATGCTTCAGGAGTAACGTGGCCAATACAGGCCCCTTTAGTAACGCCGGAATAGCGACCGTCAGTAATCAGCAAGGACGATGCTTCAAGTAAAGTATGGTGTTTCAGGTTTTGTCCTGGAGCAAACATTTCAGGCATTCCGTACGCCCGAGGCCCCTGCCCTGCGATAACAAAAGCAAATGACAGATAGCCCTTCTTAAGCAGGCTGTTAAAGTCTTGTTTGATAAACTTTGTAACTTCGCCATTAGAATTATATTCCAGGAACTTAGAAACAACATCTTGAGGCATTCTCTCAACTAGAGCGAGAAGATCGTCAAAGATCTTGATACTCGACATTTCATCCAAACAGGCCCTCTCGTTTTCAAAATAATCAACAATGAATATATGATCATCAAAATGGGTGAGTTGCCGATCGGTCATGCCGGCAAGCTTGACGACACTTGAGGACATAAAGTTTCCACGTAAGACTTCAACGCCCGAGGCAGCACGGACCGGCTTGGTGCGAATGACCGATTCTTCATCGAAGCCACCAACGACAGGTTCTTTAAGGTCCTTAATTCTCTCCCCCCAGGTTTGACCGGTAACCGTAGGAGCATCAAAGTCCATATAACAACCAAGATCAGACAGGACGCGATAGATACTCTCCATACCTCTACTCTTGCCTGATTCATACTGTTGCGCCAGAATAAAGGTATCGCGCTTGGCGGTTAGGCTATGGGCAAAAATTTCTGGTACAGGAGTCGCTTCCCGAATTCGCTCATAGTCCCAAATGGAAGCATCAAAACCGGCATAACGCATAATCGCAGGCAGGTGCAGCATAATATTGGATGAGCTGCCGGTTGCATTGTGGATGCGGACCGCATTGGCGAAGTTTTTGTGCAAAATATTGGTGATCCGGTATTCCTCTTTATTAAGGCAGTTCCAGAGCATATCAACACATTCAGCAACGATTTCAGGGGCTGGGGCATCCATAAGAAGTTCAGCACGAGATGGTGTCAGCCCTAGAGCACTGACCAGGGTTCTTGATGAATTGCCGGTACCGTTAAAAGCACATACCCCACCTTTATGGTGGCACGTTGCAGCAGCCAGGTCGTCCATAATCGAGCGACACTCTTCTTCACTGATAAGGCCATAGCCAACCGCGCGTTTCATCTGACCGAAAAAAGCCTCATCGGAAGAACACTGCAGGATGTAGCGCATGTTTTCGGCGATATCTTCAGCAAGATCTTCAAGCCCTTTGGTTTTCGCCTTTGCCATGATGTCTTGAAGTCTTTCAACAGTGCCTGGACGAATTGTGCCACCCCGCAGGACATGTGAGGGAATGAAAACGGACCAAACCGGAGACGACCCTCGCCCCTTATGCATGCGGGCACGATCAGCCGCAGCTAAACCGCTCATGACTGCGGATGGAAACTTATCGCAACTGGATAGAACATAGGCGGCATGATAGGAATGCCCTTCAAAGGTAATATTGGCCGCAGCGGCAGTATCATTGCGTGAAGCCAGGGAGTAGCTTTGACCAATATTGTTTTGCGCAGTGCCATCACAAATAACTGGTATTGAAAAATGGAAAGGAACCCCACCATTTTCCCAGATGCGAAGAACCGCGAGGCTGATATGCATATCATCACGCAAATGGGCTGGATGATCGATTGATCCTGAAATAACAGCGACCCTTGGTCTGTTGGCGACAAGGCGGTCAACAATATCGTCAAGGGTAACTTCTCCCGGGCTGAGGGAAGGATCTATATTTCTGACGAAATCCCAGGAGCGGTTAATTGTATGAAGAACACAGATTGGCTCGTTGGCTAATCCCTGAATACATTCACGGTAAGGATTGAACTCTTCTTTAATGATCACATCTTTCGAGTTTACTTCAGCCATAGTACTTACCTCTAAATTAGTGTAGAGAACTCTCTTTGTTCGTTAAATTACGGCCTTGAACTTCAGGGAATTCGCCGCCAGGCGCTACCGTCAGCAGCGAAATCCCTGAAACAATCTGTAGGTATTATTAGCCGCCCAACCAAAGAGCAATCCCTGGAAAGGCCAGAATAAGGCCGAGAGCAATTAGCTGCATGATAATAAACGGCCAGACTGAACGGTAAATGTCGAACAGCGATATTTCAGGTGGCGCCACGCTTTTTAGATAGAAGGCCGCGGGTCCGAATGGTGGCGACAGGAAAGATACCTGCATATTTATACAGAAGACGACCCCAAACCAGATGGGGTCGTAACCAAGAGCTTTGATTATCGGTACGAAAATCGGCATGGTCAGCATGACGATTCCGATCCAGTCCAGGAACATACCAAGAGCTAACAGAATCACCATCATAATCAGAATGATGACCATTGGATGGACGTCAAGACCGAGGATAGCCTGTTCAACAAAACGTTTTCCGCCCATAAGATTGTAAATACCGACAACCGCACTGGCACCAATACCAATCCAGATAATCATACCGCAGGTACGCATGGTTTGTTGCAGCGCCGAGTGAACAATGGGGTAGGTCAGTTCGCGGCGGATAATAGCTGAGACTACGACACCGATAACCCCCATGCAGGCGGCTTCGGTAACGGAGGCAATACCGCCATAAATACTGCCCAAAACCCAGACGACAATCGTCAATGGTAACAAGACATCCCCAACGGCTTTCAGCTTTTCCTTTGGGGACATGGCAATCTCACTCGGTGGTGCTGGAGGTCCCATAGCCGGATTGAGATTACAGCGGATAAGAATGTACAGAATGTACATCGAAACCAGAATCAGACCAGGGATAACCGCTGCAGTGAACAATTCACCAATGGAAACATTCGATGTCATACCGTACATAATAAGTACGATACTTGGCGGAATCATAGTCCCCAACGATCCGCCGGCGACAACCGTACCGATGGCGAGATTTTTATCGTAGCCAAGGCGCAGCATCTGCGGGAGTGCCAACATCCCTAATAGGACCGTTTCGCCACCAATGATACCGGACATAGCAGCGAGCAGCGCTGCAACAACGACAGTCTGAACCCCTACTCCGCCTTTAAGGCGCCCAGCGATAATGCGCATGGCGTTGTAAAGATCCCTGGCAACCCCTGTCTTATCCAGGAGACTCGCCATGAAGACAAACATGGGAATGGCGACAAGGGAATATTCAGTCACAAAGGAAAATACCCGGGTTCCGATCATCCCGACGGCCATTGGGCCGAACCAGCCAAAAGTGAAGAACAGGGCAACCAGACCGGTCAAAAAGCCGAGTGGCATACCGATGAGCAACAGCGCGACCATCAACACGAAAATCAGAAGAGTGGCAGCTCCTATTCCCATAGCACTTAAACCTAACATAATGCCTACTCCTCTTCTCCGTAAGTTCTGATCTTTTTAATGAGGTGCAATAGGGCCTGCAGAACCAGGATAACAAACACGATAAGAATAAAGATCTTGGTAACAGTTGGCCAAACGCTGTTCATTGCTGACCCTGAACGTTGCATGTAGAAGGTTCCGGCAGGAGTAATGATTGCCCTGGAAGTCATGTACCACATGGCATAGGTACCACCGCATGCGAATACGAGAACCAGGAAATCAACAAATATTGCGATTCGTTTCTGCCATTTTTGAGGAAAAAGATCTCTGACAATCTCAACTTTAATATGGCTGTCATTACTAAAACAGTAGATACCACCGAACGCCATCCCCATCCCGACGATCGCCGTAACGGTCTCATGAACCCACACGGTTGGCGAGTTAAAGAAATAGCGCATAATAACTTCATAAAAACTGATCAGAACGGCAACCACATAGATCCAGGTTACAATATCACCAAGTTTAACGATCCAGCGATCGAGGGCTGTGTCGCACTTATCCAATAAAATATCTTCTTGTTCTTCCATGGCAAATCCTACAGGTTGTAAAGAAGCTATTAGAAGAATGGCCCCCGCTTTAAAGCTGGGGACCATTCGGTTCATGCAAGGATATTACTTTTTGGATTCCCAGTATTTGGCAACAGCATCAGCCCATTCTTTTGCAACTGGAGAGTTGGACCATTTAGGCCACTGGGTTTTGGCGATTTCACGGAACTTGGCAACTTCAGAGTCTGGCCAGGAAACAACTTCGATACCTTTTTTCTTAGCTTCTTCAACCGCTTTTACGTCAAGCTTCTTGTGCTCTTCGACCATGTAATCACGGAAGCGGATGACATCTTTTTGAACGATCTCACGCAGGTCTTGTGGCAGGCCATTCCAGACATCGAGATTAAGAGTCAGCATCATGGTAGGCATAGAGTGGAAGCCAGGGTAAATTGGGAAACGGGCGATATCGTTCATGCCTTGAGCCTGGTTTGTCGCGAAAACGGTGTAGTCAGCGGCATCGATAACACCTTTTTCAAGGGAGGTGTAAACTTCTGAACCGGGGAGGTTAACCGGGGTGGCACCCACGGCAGCAAAAACATTGTTAACCATACCTTGAGGAGCACGCAGTTTGATCCCCTTCAGATCCTCAACTTTACGGATTGGTTTTTTAGAAACAAAGGCTTCAACACCAGTGCAAGCAACACCAAGGAGTTTAACGTTGTAAGTATTAAGAAGGCGGTCAAAAATTTGGAAACCACCACCGTTTTCCATCATGTCAAACAGTTGGTAGGGATCGCTCCAGGCGCCAACCATGTTACCAATCAGAGAAAAGGCCGGATCCTTCCCTGCAAAGTATGAGGGGTCAGTAGATTCGCCCTGAATAATGTTGGCACCAACAGCGTCCAGGGTTTCATTGTATTTGACAATTGAATCAGCAGGCATGATAGAGATCTCAATGCGACCACCGGTGTCCTCTTTAACCCAACCTGCATAAGTTTCAAGGAAGCGTGTTACGTCGTCTCCAGCAGCACCGGAGGTCTGAATTGCCCAGTTGTATTCAGCTGCAAAGGTGGTGCTTGCCAACATTGTCATCATTGCCAATACGGCCAACAACTTTTTACCAATCTTCATACATGTCTCCTTCTTAATTAAGTTTTGCCTCCGCCATGGAGGCAGGTTAAGAAACACTACAAATCCGATTGCTGCTTACTGCTGGTCTAACAAAATAATACCGGTGGTTTGCAAGCCAAGATCCCTGATCGTATTACTGAGAACTTTGGCCATGCGTAGGTAGGCCTGATGCGAGTTGCGACTTTCAATTGCTTCCAATACTGATTTATGAGCTTCCAGGCTTTGAAGGGTGTTTTTTGTTGCCCGGTTTGATTGATAGATTGTGTGGTAGAGAGCGGCTCGAATAGTGCCGCCGAATTGAGAGATGAATAGATTTCCACTCGCCCTCATGATGGTCTTGTGAAATTCAATATCAGCCTCATTGTCCATAAATGCATGTTCACCTTCTGCCCCTTCCACACTATCGGCCATACATTGATAGTGGTGCCGCAGTTCGAGCAAATTATCGTCGTTGGCACGTAAGGCCGCAAGAGATGCGGCCTGAGGTTCTATGACCAGACGTAATTCAAGTAAGGAAAGTAAAAAGCGACTTTGGGTCAGTGCACCACAGCTCCAGCCAAGAACTTCTTCATCGAGGAGGTTCCAGGAATGAATGCCCATGACGCGAGTACCAATATTGGTCTTTCGGGCAATGAACCCTTTGCTTTCGAGAGTCTTGAGGATGTCACGAACCATGGTTCGGCTAACCCCGAAATTCTCTGATAACGCTATTTCATTAGGCAATGCTTCTTCGGTCTTGATTTTCCCTTCAATGATAAGGCGTGCCAGATACTCCAGTATGTTTTTCTTGTTTACAGGTATTTCATCTGGCAGCGAGAACATTTCGGGCTCCTTTGACCAAATTATGAGGCTGATTTGTATGACAAATAATAGTTAATAAACTAAATTCGTCAATATGTTTTTTAAAAAATTGTTTTAATCTGAATGACTCAATGTTTCTGAATGGCTAGAGAGAGCGCATTTTCCTCCGCTTAAGAAGTACTTTCAAGAAAGCAATGGCAGAAGAGAATCTCTTGAGAACAGGAAGGCAATTATAAACCGAGGATCCACCCTTCCAGGGAAGCCAAGCGTAATTCATCCTCTGGCATTTGGGGTTGAAATAATTTGTAGAGTGATTTGTTCAGGTAAGATCTTCTCAGCCACTCGGCAATCGCCCATGCGTCGCGTTGATCTCCTGTAAAATGTTCAGGTGGCGCCAGGGACTTACGATATAGGCTTGGGTAGGCTTCAGTGAGTACAGACTTTGACTTTGGTATTTCCCAACCATGAAAGGGCCAGACATGCAAGTGATCGGAGCATTCAGTAAGCAGATATTTGATCCATGGCAAACCGGCATGAGTTGATTTGGCAACAGACCCGGGTACATCGAAATGGAAAATAGATTTTGCCTTACTGCGAACTTCACATAAACGACGCCATTTTGCGTGGAATCGGGGGGATGATTCTTCTGATCTCAGCCTTTTCCTCACCTGCTCAACGGAAATAGCGGCAGTATCTGTGTTCCAAATATGAGTAAAAGTGTTGAGAAAGATGGTCCAGTCCAGAGCCAGTTGATTCTGAGTAAAATACTCAAGGGGAGCACAGAGGCCATGATCAATGCCAATCAGAGCTGTTTTTGAGCGAATGATCTCGGCTAACCATTCTGCAACTTGTCGTCTGGACCAGTACCGACGGCTGGAGGCAGGAGGCAGGATCTCTATTGCGGGATGGTCCAATGAGGCCTGATAAACCCGCAAACCTGGTAGCGGTGCATCAGTATGGCTTGCTCCTGAATAATCGATACCGATAAAAGTGTCAAATGCCATAATAACCTTATGTTTCGTCATAGGTCCCTTCAATGGCATGGATAAGATCAACAATGAGGGCGTTATAAGGGGTCGGCACACCATATAATTTTGCCTGTTCAACAACCGCGCCGTTTATCTTATCAATTTCAGTCAGGACTTTGCGCTGACGATCCTGGTACATGGAAGAATAGCCTTCCGGAACATCCTCACAGACCTTACGCACCATTTCCAGCGCTTCGCGGCGGTCAAAATAGGTTCCATCGGCTTCCGCCACATCAACAGCTTCATAGACGACCCGGCGGGCAAAATCCCAGGCGTACTTGTTGCGCGACATATAACCGATCTTGGTTTGCAGCAATGCCGTCAGGGTATTGATGGACATGTTGATGAACAACTTGCTCCAGATAATGCGCTGAATGTCGTCGGAAATGACAACCTCAAAGCCTGCCGAGGATAAAATCTCCCCTGCCCTGATATCAGATCGGGACGCAGGATCCATGGTACCCAGGGTCGTCGCTCCGCTGGCCGTGTGATGGACCTGTCCCAAGCCGAATGTCACACTGTTGTGTTTTGATGTGCCAATGACAATATTTTCTTTTTCGGCAAAATTGAGGATATCCCGATCATTACCAGCGCCATTCTGCAGGGTCATGACCAGGGTGTCTTTGTTGATTAACGTCCGGTTTTCTGCCAGGGCCTGGAAAGTATGAATCGACTTGACAAAAACAATGAGCAGATCAACCGCACCGATATCGGTACCGCTGACAACTGCGTTTGGATGAAAGACCTTGTCGCAATCTCCTTCGCGCAACAACAGCCCCTTGGCATTGATACTGTCGACTTGTTGCCGGGAAATATCAATCAGGGTCACAGCGTGGTTCTTTGACAGGTGAGCACCATACAGACAACCCATGGCCCCTGCCCCTAAGACAGCGATTTTCATAATGTCACCAATTGGTAAATAATTAAAAGATACCAGCGATACCCGGCATGGGGCCTTCCTTCAGCATTTTAATAACGTGTCCGGATAACAACGCGTACTTGGCGGCATGCACCGGCTTGATCTGCTCATCATCGGGCAGACTCAGTATGATGTCTTTCAATCTGTGCAGCTCACGATAAAACCCAAGTGTTGTATTACCTGCCTTCTTTTTCATTTCAAGTTCAAACAGGACATAGTCAAGGGGATATGGGTCGTTATCAGGCGCGACTTGGCAATGTTCAAAAGCCAGCCTTTTAAACTCCGCGTCAACTTTATTCCAGCTCTCCAGGATTTCCAGACGCGGGTTGTCTGCGGTTGCTGTCAATTCGCTTTTTAACAGTACCGGATCATCGAGAATATTGTTGGCGCGCTGAATAACCTTCTCGAGTTCGCTATAAAAGAGATTGGCCGTAGGTGCTGATGGATGCTTTTTATTCTTAATCCACTTTATTATTAATGGAGCAACAAGTATCAGTAAAACAATAATAATAAGAGGTTTAGCTACTTCAGAAATAAGCTGAAAAATTAAATCGGTATTCACAATTCACCCAGAGGTTAGCAGTTTAAAAGAGACTTAGTTGATCATCCGGATTGACCGGAGCAGTAGCTGGAATCGATGTTGTCTTTGCTAGGCTTTTACCATCTTTAGCCAGCCGTGTTGCTTGTTTTCTACGGACCGCTTTGCCGGCAGCAACTTGTTTTCCTGACGCGTCTTGGTCCCCTTTGGCATCCTTTAAAATACGATACACTGAAGCCACTCCGATCTTTAATTTATCAGCGACCTGTTGGCGTGTCAGCCCCTTTTCCAATAACTTCATGACCTTGTCTGCTTTGGCCCGCGCAGTCGCTTTTCTTCCCTTGAATTTGCCTGCCAGTTTCGCTTTTTCGATCCCCTCTTTTTGGCGTTCCAGCAGAACGGCACGTTCAAACTCAGCGATAGCGCGTAACATGGACAACATGAGCTGACCATTCTCAGTGGCAGTATCGAGCTGAATTCCTAACACCCTGAGGCAGATCCCCTTCCTGTTAAGGTCTTGAGTCATCTCCAGGAAATGTCTGGTGTTACGGGCAAACCGGTCTATTTTTTGTACAACGATGGTATCCCCAGCTTTAACGGTTGCCATCAAGCGATGAAATTCCGGTCGTTCGCCATCAATGGATGTCAATGTTTCGGTAAAGATAGTTTTAGCACCAGCAGCACTTAACGCTTTTTTTTGCTCAGCAAGATCCTGATTGCGCAGGCTTCCCAGAGCATATCCTAAAATCGTCCCCATAGTGTTTCTTACCCCTTCGTGCTATCAAAATATCCAAAATCAACCGCAATCTTCTATCACACATCAAGGGGCAAGTCATGTGATAGTTCCTGCCGCTAAATTTACCCCTGAAGAATAAAGACGATGACACTAAAAGCCTGTCGGCGAGTGGACATACGAATAAAGCGCTCTCCAGCTAAAGACTGAAGAGCGCTTTTTATACATCTGAAAAAGAAGGGATAACGTTTTAGTTGGAGCTTTTGTGGATCAGGTGCAGCACGTCATGCAGATCCTTAACCCCGATCTGTCCTGGGGCAGAAGCTTTTTTCGCAGCGCCAAAGGTCAGGCATGAGCCGAATACTTCACACGCCAGACGACTGATAACCCCCTGCCCCGCCATTGACATGGTAATGATCGGACGGTCGGCATACTGTTCTTTCATAACCGTAGTTGCTTCCAGTAAGGCCAGGACATCCTGCGCGGACTTTGGCATAACCGCAATCTTTGGAATGTCTGCTCCCATGTCCTGCATCTTACGTAAGCGATAAATAAGATCATCTTTTGCCGGTGTCTTATCGAAATCATGATTGGACCCGACAACCTTGACATTGTGGCTATGTGCGGCAGCAACGATCTCAGTAACAATGGCGTCACCAATGAAGATCTCAACATCAATCATATCAACATAGCCACTGGCTGCGATATCAAGATTCAGCTGCAGGTATTTTTCTGCAGACATGGCGTGATTACCGCCTTCATTTTTGGTTCTGAAGGTAAACAGTAGCGGTACGCCGTTCAAGGCCGGCACCAGTTCTTTTAGGCAATCGATAACCTGGGCACTATCCTCCACCCCTTCAAACCAGTCGACCCGCCATTCAACAACGTCGACTGGAATATCTTTAAAGCTCGTGGCCTCTTCGACGATCGCAGCTTTAGTCTCAGCAACGATAGGGACACAAATTTTCGGAACACCCTCTCCAAAGACAACACCTTTTACACTTACAGTCTTCATTTGCATTCTCCGGCTGGAAATAGAATAAAAGAAATGCTCTTGTGGGGATTTCCTTAATGGAAAAGAAAGATCCCTGCTTACGCTATCAACTGATTTCCTTTGGTTGTAGAAAAGCTGGAAGCTGCTGTCAATCAAAAACGAGAATGGACAAAACAAAAACAGTTCAGACACTTAGCTTATCCTCCTCTCCGAAATTTTATTCCAGTTTGACTTTACTCTGAAGAACATTAAGTTTGATATTTCTTGACCTACGCAAAACTTACGCTTATGCTTATTTTTATCTGACCACTGTTAAATTTTGGAAATTTCCGGTTAGACATCTCCCTCTGTGTGCCAGTCGGACCACCACCGACCAGCCCGGAGTCGCTTAACCAAATGAATACGTTTCACCAGTAGGAGATTCTTGTGTATGAGCCCACTGACACCTAAACAAAAAGCCGTCTACGATTACCTCGTCAGCTATAATCAGGAGAACGGCTATCCTCCCTCCCAGCAGGAGATCGCCAAAGCCTTTGGCTGGAGTTCCCTGGGGACGGTACAGAACTACCTGGTTCGCCTGCAGCGGGAAGGAGTATTGGCAAAAGACTGGAATGCCCGCCGTGGGCTTAAATTGTTACCAGTAGCGGCTCAGGAAGCTGAACTCCCGCTGGTTGGCAGAGTCGCCGCGGGAAAGCCAATTGAAGCCATAGCGACTCCAGACACGATTGATGTGCCCATGTCCATGGTTGGTAATGGCGATAATTTTGTCCTCAGGGTACAGGGGGACTCCATGGTCGGGGACGGTATTCTTGATGGTGATTACGTTGTCGTCCGGAAACAGTCCCAGGCCAATTCAGGCCAGACCGTTGTTGCCCTGATTGATGGTGAAGCAACGGTGAAACGCCTTGTTTACCGGGGCCATCTGCTGGAGTTACACCCGGCGAATCCGACAATGAGCCCGTTTACTATTGCTCCGGAGCAGGATTTCCGTATTGAAGGAATTGTTGTCGGAGTGATTCGTCATTGCCGATGACTAGAGATATTTTACATTTGGCAATACCTGCCTACCCGATTGCTGTCGCTCGTGTTGTCGATCCGGCATTACGCCAGCGCCCTGTGGTGATCGCTCCAGGTCTTTCCGATCGGGCCATTATTCAATCGGTTTCTGCTGAAGCGGCTGGCGACGGTGTTATCAGCGGCATGACGGTAGGCCGTGGGCGCAGTTTATGCCCGTCCCTGCTGGCATTACCTCCAGATCCACGCCTGCTGGCTCGAGCGAATCACGCTTTAAATAAGTTGATCTCTCAGTACTCGCCGATAACCGAACTTCAACCGGCGGGGCGCCTGTTTATTGATCTGACGGGATCACGGCGCTTGTTTGGTCCCGGACGTGATGTTGCCATACGCCTGGAAAAAGAGCTTGAAAACAGTTTGAGGCTAAGCGGAACCCTGGGGGTTGCGGCCAATAAGCTGGTGTCCCGCATTGCTGCCAGTTGCCTGGAGCGGCCCGGAGTGTGTGATGTCCTGCGTGGTTCAGAGCAGTCGTTCCTGGCGCCCTTACCGGTTAACAGGCTCCCCGGTATCGGCAGTGTACGTGAAAAACTGCTCCTGCGTGAGCTTAACCTGCGCCATATTGGTGAACTCGCCACCCTTAATTTATTGCAGTTGAAGCTGGTGTTTGGCCCCTTCGCTCCCTTAGTGCAACAGCGGGCCCAGGGGCGTGACCTTGCGCCGGTAACACCACCGCGCAAAATACCGGAAATTTGTGCCGAGGGATTTCTCGAACGGGAAGAAAACAATACGGTCATTGTGCGCGCGGAACTGTGCCGCCTGGTTGAGGAATGTGGCATGCAATTGCGCCAGATCAACCGTGCGACAGGCAGGATCCAGCTCACGATTCATTATGCCGACGGGGTCAGTGCCAGCCGGGATCGGCATCTCAGTTCTCCGCAGAATCACGATTTATTACTTTACGAAATAGCGAAAGAATTGTTTACAGAACTATGTGTGCGGCGAGTCCGTATCAAAGGGCTAAAATTAAGTTGTCGCGATTTTGATCAGGCCGGGTATCAGGCGTCTTTATTTGATATCGGGCCATCGCTACGCCAGCAATCCCTGCAGCAGACTATCGATCTGCTCCGCAATAAACACGGTATGCGCATTATTCAGCGCGGGCAAACGCTTGCGTCCTGTCAATCCTGAATTATTGCGATTGGACATGCCATGGATACTAGCCGCATGACATATGCACCATTGCACCTGCATTCTGCCCAGTCGCCACAATGGGGGGTCCGTTCTATCGAGGAAATCTGTGCGGCAGCACGCAACATGGGGTTATCAACCCTTGCTTTGACCGATCGCAATGGACTGTATGGCATTCCCCGCTTTCTCGACTGCGCCGCTCGCTATAATTTAAAGCCGATAATAGGCTGTGAAGCGGTTCATCAACAGCAACGGGCTGTCATCCTGGCGCGTGATGAGGAAGGCTACAGCAACTTGTGTCAGATACTTTCTGAGTTGCATTGTAATAAGGATTTTTCCCTTTCCGGCAGTCTGCAACAATTTCGACGTGGGTTGACGGTTATTAGTGATGATGCCAAGCTCCTTAGTGAACTGCGACGCCACTCTACGGAACAGCTCTACGTCGAGCTATCCCCCGGGCACCAGATGCATAAGGCGCTGGCCCTGGCGAAAGAACTCAAATTGCCGCCGGTCGCCACCAGCCGTGCGGTTCTGTTAGATCAAAGTGATTTTGAAGTGCATCGCCTGTTACGGGCAATCGCTCTCAACACCACCTTCAGCAGATTAACAGCGGAACAGACTGCGCGTGACTGCGATTATCTTTATTCTCCTGAGCGTTTTCGTGATTATTTTCCCCATTGCCCACAGGCCCTCAGCAATACCCTGAAAATTGCAGAAAATTGCCAGCATCAGTGGGATTTCCACCTGGTCTTTCCGAACTTTCGTGGCCAGAGTGATGGCCAGGCCTACCAGTTATTGGAACAACGTTCTCAAGCGGGTGCCCGCTGGCGCTACCACGGCATGACCGTACAAATCGAAGAGCGCCTCCAAAAAGAGCTGAAGCTGATCCAGGCGAAAGGTTTTGCCCATTATTTTCTGGTTGTCGAAGAGCTAGCCAAGCAGTGCCCACGCACCTGCGGCCGAGGCAGCGCCGCAGCATCACTGGTTGCCTACTGTTTAGGAATTACCCATGTTGACCCGATTGCACACAATCTCTTTTTTGAGCGTTTTCTGAATGAAGGTCGCCAGGACCCACCCGATATCGATATCGATTTTCCATGGGATGAGCGTGATGCGGTACTCGACTTTGCCTTTGCCCGCTATGGCGCCCGCCGGGCAGCGATGGTCGCCAACCAGATCGGCATTAAAGGGCGTTCCGCCATTCGTGAAGTCGCCAAGGTTTTTGGCTTTCCAGATGCTGAAATCAAACAGTTAACCGAACGGATATCCGGTTACTGGAAAGCTGATCAAAGCGCCGCTGCCGTCAATACGCACCCCATGTTTTCCGGAGAGACCTTTGGTGATGACTGGCAGCAGGTTCTGCGCCTGGCGAGCCGCTTAAAAGGACAGCTCAGACATCTCTCCCTGCATTGTGGCGGCATTATAATTGTTCCGGATGAGATTCGTCGTTACGTTCCGATTGAGATTACGGCTAAAGGCCTGCCGGTCATTCAGTGGGAGAAAGATCAGGCCGAGCAAAGTGGCCTGGTTAAAATAGATATTCTGGGCAATCGCTCTCTTGCTGTAATTCGCGACACTTTGGCCGCGGTCAAAGCCAATACCGGAAAAATCATTGATTACGCCAGCTGGCAGCCGTTACAGGACGAGAAAACCAATACCCTGATTAAAAGCGGTGAAACAATGGGCTGCTTTTATATTGAATCTCCGGCAACCCGGCTGTTGTTAAAACGCATGTGGCTGAACAACCCTTGCGAACATGAACGGGATGTCTTTGAACATCTGGTCATGGCTTCCTCAATTATCAGACCTGCTGCAAATCGTTTTGTTCTTGAATTTCTGGCCCGTATGCATGGCCGTCCATGGCAGCATCTACATCCGTTACTGATTGAGGTACTGGGTGAAACCTACGGGATTGCCATCTACCAGGAGCAGATCACTCAGATCAGCATGGCTCTAGCGAGTTTTTCGGCAAATGAAGGGGATCAACTGCGAAAAATTATCAGCAAAAAAGATAAGCAGCAGACCCTGGAGGACTTCCGTCAGAAGTTCCTTGCCGGAGCACTTGCGAATAAGGTCAGTGAAAAGGTGGTCAATGCCCTGTGGGAACAGATCTTGTCTTTTGCCGGCTACTCCTTTTGTAAGCCCCATTCGGCATCCTATGCTCTGGTCAGCTGTAAGTCAGCGTATTTAAAAGCTAACCACCCGGCAGAATTCATGGCTGCTGTGATTTCTAATCAGGGGGGCTTTTATTCACCGTTTGCCTACATCTCAGAGGCACGACGCATGGCGATTGAAATCCTGCCACCTGATATCAATAACAGTGATTATCACTACACAGGCTGCCAGCGTAGGCTACGTATCGGACTGATGCAAATTCACGGTCTCAGTCAGCAGGCAATCAAGCATATCCTGAATGAACGCCGAGCACACGGAGCCTTTCAGAATTTCAAGGATTTCATCCAACGTCTCAATATCGATAAAAACGATACCCGCTTACTGATTAAGGCCGGTTGCTTTGACATTCTTGAAAGCAAGGACAAGCGCCCTGCTCTGCTCTGGCTCTTGCTTGAACAAAAGCGACCGCAGAGCAGCGGGCAGTTTTCTCTCTTTGACGCATCCGCCACTGAACTTCCAGCTCCTCCGGCTTACGATGCCAAGCTGGTTCTCGACCAGGAGCTTGAAACCCTGGGGATGCTTGTATCTTGCCATCCGTTGGTCCTGTATCGTACTGAAATTGCTTGCATCAGGCCGGTGAAAGCCTACGTTATGCACCAATGGGTAGGCCGTTACGTAACCATGATTGGCTGGTGGGTAACCGGGAAAACAGTGCAGGATAAAAATGGCAGGCCAATGGAATTTATCTCTTTTGAAGACACCAGTGGAATTTATGATGCGACCTTTTTTCCTCAGGCTTATTCCCGGTTTTGTCGTAAAATGGTGCGCCACCGGCCATATATTTTAAAAGGAAAAGTGGAGCAGGAGTTTGGCATTCCAACCCTGACAGTAGAATGGATCGACTTTCTAGGACATTAAAACCTATCTAATAGGTAGTAATATCGACAGAAAGGACATATTTTCGGGGGCCTAGTAAAATCAAGTAAAAAAGATTCATTTATTAAAATAATTACAATTTAGCTATTGCATTCGGATAATAGAACATGGTACTAACGCATAACTTTAAGAAAGTTTGTGTCCGATCCAAATCGCTCGATAGGTTGACGATGGGTCAATCTGAAGGAAACACAGATCTTTGAGGTTTGTGTTTTTTATTTTGGAATGTGAACAGGGTTGACTCAAACACTATTTTCCTACAGGAAAACGGAGTAAGAAAAGATGGCAGAAGGTACAGTAAAGTGGTTTAACGATTCTAAAGGTTTTGGTTTTATTGAGCAGGACAACGGCGCTGATGTGTTCGTTCACTTCTCAGCTATTCAATCAGAAGGCTTCAAGTCTCTGGCTGAAGGTGACCGTGTTAGCTTTGACGTTGTTCAAGGCCAAAAAGGACCACAATCAGCTAACGTTTGTAAGCTTTAATTTATAAAGATTTACAGTACGAGCAAAAGCCTCATATCGCAAGATATGAGGCTTTTTTATTGCCTATCATCTCCTGCTCAATCAGTAATTTTCCTGTTGCACTGTGAAAGAGCCTGAATTACATATTCAAACCATGAAGCAATTACCCGTCGATGACATTCTTGATAAGCTGAAGAACGAACTAAGGATAAACGATTCAGTCGTCCTGCAAGCACCACCTGGTGCGGGAAAAACAACAAGAGTCCCGATCAGCTTGTTAAATGAATCATGGCTAGGTAAAAATAGAATCCTGATGCTTCAGCCAAGACGCATTGCAGCACGGCATGCCGCAGAATTTATGGCATCTGAACTGGGGGAAGCGGTCGGACAGACGGTCGGCTACAGCATTCGTTTTGAACGTAAACATTCCAACAAGACCCGTATAGAGGTGGTTACTGAAGGGATTCTTACACGTCGTTTACAAGCTGACCCGGAATTAACCGATGTCGGCTTAATCATATTTGACGAATTCCATGAACGGAGTATTCATTCTGACCTCGCCTTAGCTTTATGCCGTGAAGTGCAAGCGGTACTAAGGGATGATCTGAAGATCCTGGTCATGTCCGCAACCTTAGACGCAGAACCTGTGGCTGCGCTCCTTGATAATTGTCCAGTCCTTACCAGTTCCGGACGCTGTCACGAGGTGACCATCCAATATCTTCCATCACCACCTGCAACCCGCATCGCTGACAACGTAACGGCTGGCATTAAGAGTGCGTTGCAAAATAGAACCGGTGATATTCTGGCGTTTCTACCCGGAGTAAGAGAAATTCATGAATGTGCGGACAACCTCAGACAGATACCCAACGTTGATGTTCGACTCCTCTATGGTGCCCTTCCCTTTAAAAAGCAACGGGAAGCATTATATCCTGGAATCAGACGCAGGATTGTCCTTGCCACAAATATTGCAGAAACAAGTTTAACCATAGAAGGGATTGCTACGGTTGTTGATAGCGGCTGGGAACGTCGGGCTCGTTACGATTCCGGGACCGGAATTACCCGGCTGGAGTTAAAGCGCATTTCGGCTGCGAGTGCGACTCAACGGAGTGGACGCGCTGGCCGTACAGGGGCAGGACAGTGCTATCGCCTGTGGAGCGAAGGGCAGCATGCAGAACTATTGCCTCAGACCCCACCAGAAATACGCACGTGCGATCTGACACCATTATTGCTCGAACTAGCCAATTGGGGGGAAGCCAACCCTGCCCGCCTAAGCTGGCTAGATCCACCTTCTCCGGCACTGATTTCCGCAGGGCAAGAGCTTCTCTATAAAATGGGAGCAATAACTGCCGAAAAACGGATAACATCACTTGGTCAGCTTATGGTGAGATTACCTCTTCCCCCGCGCCAGGCCCGACTCTTGGTCGCAGCGCAAGAGGACGATTTTACGTCATTGGGTTGTGAATTAGCAGCGCTCCTCAGTGAGCGGGATATATTTGACAATAAAATATCCACCACGGTGAGTGATTGTGACCTGAAAAATCGCTGGTTATATCTGCGAGCTAATTATAATTCGTCAGCTTTGAGCAGTTTACAGCGGATCATAAATGACTTAAAAGCCGGTACCGAAAGCGCTTCAGAGGCCACTTGGCCAAAGGGAAGAGAACGATTTCAGCGTTGGCTGGCGCTGGCCTATCCTGATCGCATTGCCCGCCAGCGGGAACCAGGATCAAGACGCTATCTATTGAGTGACGGCAGCGGTGCTACGCTATCCATGCGCAGCGCTTTAACGCCACCTGCATGTTTAGTTGCCCTGGACATGGTTGGCGGCTCAGGAGAGAAAGAAATTTCGCTGGCAAGCAGTATTGATACAGAGTTGATATTCAATACGTTTAAGAATCACTTAACAACCAACCGCATGGTCCATTGGGACCAGGAGACAGGTCGTTTGCGTGCCCACGAAGCCGTTAGCTTTGGAGCTCTCAAGCTGAAAGAAACGCCGATAAAAGCAGATAAAGAGCAACGGATCACAGCAATCCTTAACGAAATTCGCAGGATTGGACTGGAGCAAATGGCTTGGTCAGTTGAGGCTCGTCAGCTGCAATCGCGGGTTTGTTTATGTCGTCAACACCATCCCGATCTCGGCTTGCCAGATTTTTCTTTATCTGCCCTTTCAGAAAACTTGCATCAGTGGCTCAGTCCTTTTATCAACGACATCACAACTCAATCCGCCTTAATGCAGTTCGATTTCCAACCAGCATTGCAAAGTAGTTTAAACTGGGAACAGCAGCAAATCCTGGAGCGGCTTACGCCAGAACGGATTTCAGTGCCGAGCGGCTCACGCATCCGCATTGACTATACCGCCGGCGAAACACCACTTTTGTCGGTTAAGCTTCAGGAACTTTTCGGGCTGGGCAAGACTCCCAAGGTTCTTTGTGGGACAGTCCCTGTGGTGATCCAGATGTTATCCCCTGCTGGCCGTCCCCTCGCAGTAACTCAGGATCTGGAATTTTTCTGGAACCAGGTCTACCCTGAAGTACGTAAAGAGATGCGTGGTCGCTATCCAAAGCATCCATGGCCTGAAGATCCATGGCATGCTACAGCTTCTGCTAAAACCAAAAAGCAGTTGTCTCGCTTATAACCAATGTTGACGGCGGATGAGCGGTGCAGATAACTGTTTAATCGATTGCTTCCTCAATAAGGATTATCGATGACGAAATAGCGAGGATGAATATTCGTATACAGTGACTCTATTGATTACTATGATTGGTCATTACAAATATAATTTTACCCTTATCCGCGTATTTCAAACTGTCAAAAAGTTTAAAATTTAGACTTAAGTTAATTAATCCCTTGAATCACACAATTAATTAGTTTACTGTAATTTCCATTTATCCTCTTGCCACGTAATTGACAAAATAAGGAGTTTTTATGAAACTTGCGGTGGTTATCCTGACCTTACTCCTGACTGCCTCAATCAGCTTTGCAGGACCTCTCTCAGCAGACAAAATCATCCTGACAACTCAGGACTGGGCGCCATATCAGACCTATGAAAGCCATATCGTTGATGGTTTTGCCGTTGCTACGGTTTCGTGCATAATGGAGATGATGGACAAGTCCTACGAAATGCGCGTTCTCCCCTGGAAAGATGCACAGGCAGAAGTTAAGGAACAAAAGGCCCATGGTTTCTTCTCAGCGTCACAAAACAGCAAGAGGGATGCCTATGCTACATTATCAACACCAATAGCAGACCAGCAATGGAACTGGTATTTGCTGAAGAGCAACCCCCTTAACCCAAGCGATCCAACATTTAAGGAAAAGGCAAAGGTTGCCGGAATTGCAGGCAGCAACATGGTGACCTGGCTGACCGATAATCAATATAACATTACCGAAGATAACATCATTGACATGCACACCCTGGTAGAAACTCTCAGAAGCAAGAAAGTTGATGCCATTTACGCAAATAATCTTGCTATGCGTACCGCCGTTCAACTTATGAAGTTATCTATGGATGATTTTACAATGATCACAACCAAAGACAAGCCGGTCGGCGTTTACTGGTCTAAAGAATTTCTGGCAGCCAATCCTGGCTTCCTTGAAAAGTTTAATTCTCTGGTCAGTATGTGCAGGTAATTTTGCCCTACCCGTTTCGTTAGTTGTCAGAATTACAAAAGGGATGCCTTTTGGTATCCCTTTTTTTATCAATTCCCTTACTGGCCTTCCGCAATAATGCTCAACACTTTGATATTCCGCTAAACTATTAACCGCCTATGAGATCCTTGTCTGCATAGCCTTCGAGGATATGTTGAAACAACATTTTAACCGCGGGTGCCATATATTGGCTATTTGGAACGGACAATCCGATAACGCGAAACTCACTCGGTTCGATGGGGTATATATCAACAGGGTGAACAATATCAGTCATCACCAGTTGTGGCATAATACAGATACCGAACCCACCGGCGACCATAGCTATAGTCGACAGATCATCTACAACATGGCACTTTGAATGGATTTGTAACTGATATTTGGAGAAGAAATTCTGAATATCAGCGTCACAGCTCTCCCTTTGAGTAACGAATGAATATTCCTGCAATTCTTCTGGGGAAACAAAATCACTTTGTCGTTGATCTCTAAAGCCTTTAGGGCCGACACAAACCAAGGGATCGCGATACAATGGCGTGATAGGCAGGCCAGCAGCGCTTGATACCGATAAAAAACCAAGATCTACGACGCCATTTTTAATCCAGCTGGTGACATCATCATAAGTGCCCTGGTAAATTTCAATACTGATATTCGGGTATTGCTTATGAAAGGTCTTTACTATGGCAGGGACCCATTGAACGCAAACGCTGGAGAAGCATCCAAGCTTCACTTCACCTTGTTGCAGCCCATTAAATTGGGAGACGGCCTGCTGAAGACTTTCCTCACTGTTGAGGACCGCATTGATAAAAGGGAGTAAGTGTTCACCGTAACTGGTCAGGCTGACTCCGGATTTGCTACGGATAAGCAAACGGGAACCAAGCTCCTTCTCCATGGACGAGATGGTGTGGCTGACTGCTGATGGGGTGAGGTTGAGCAGTTTAGCCGCCGCCTGGTAGCTACCCTGCTCAACCACGGTCTTAAATACCTGATAGGCCAGTAGTGTCATAATGAGTTCTCCTGGCCGGAAAAACTATCAGACCCGGGAACATTTGAACAGCAAATCTTCCCACCGGCGATCAACTTCTGCCTGGAACTCTTCGATCAGATGTTCATTCCCTTTATTAAACATATGCTTGAAGCGCCCCTGTGTTTTCAGAAACTCTTCAACCGGCAATTTAGTTTTGGGCTGATAGCTGAGGGACCATTTGCCATTTTCAACTTCGAATAACGGCCAATAGCAGGTTTCCACTGCCATCTTGCAGATCTGCATGTTTTCGGCACTATTATAACGCCAACCCCGGGGGCACGGGGTAAGCACATTAAGAAATGCCGCACCGGGAGTATAGATCGCTTTTTCAGATTTAAGGTGAATATCCTTAAAGTTCCCCATAGGGACAGTCTGTGCGACATAAGGAACATTATGGTCCGCGATAATACTCGACAGATCTTTACGATTTTGCGGCTTGCCTGTAGACGCACTACCTACCGGAGTTGTCGTGGTGTCAGTACTGGCAGGTGTTGCAGAAGAACGCTGTACGCCGGTGTTCATATAAGCGCCATTATCATAGCAAACGTAGACCATGTCATGATTACGCTCCATAGCACCTGACAAAGACTGAAAGCCGATATCGTAAGTGCCACCGTCACCGCCGAAACTGATGAATTTATAATTGTCCTTGATCTTCCCGCGCTTTTTAAGGGCAGTGTACGCTGCTTCTACACCACCTATTGTTGCCCCGGCGTTTTCAAAAGCATTATGAATGAAACTGTCCTGCCATGAAGTGTAAGGATACATAAAGGTAGATACTTCAAGACATCCCGTCGCAGTACCTACGACAGCCCTGTCTTCTTCTTTCAAGGCCCTCATTACCGCGCGGACGGCGATGGTCGCCCCACAGCCAGCACACATGCGATGTCCCGGGGCCAAACGTTCTGGCTTGGCCATAACTTCTTTAAAATTGTAATTACTCATCTTAATGGACCGTCTACTTTCGTAAACCAATATATTGGTAGTCTGCAACATCCTGCTGTTTATTGATCATCGCATCAAGCTCACTGAAAACCTCGGCAGCGTTTTTGGTGGTAAAATCACGTCCGGCAAGGCCATAAAGATAGTTACGGGTTTCCGTAAATACTTTATGTTTGAACAGGGCAGCATTAATCTCCATACCTAATGGGCCACCGCCACCACGGTATGATTCAGCACGGTCCATAATTGCTACCGCTTTGCAGTTCTTAAGTGCTTCAGCAATCTCCGCCTCAGGGAATGGCCGATAAACACGAAGTTTCAGAAGCCCGACTTTTTTACCCTGTGAACGCAATTCATCAATAGCATCTTTGGCAGTTCCAGCAGCAGAGCCAATGATGACCATTGCATAGTCAGCGTCCTCTAAACAGTATTCTTCAAAAAAGTCGTACTTGCGACCGGATAGCGAAGAAAATTCATGTGCTACATCAAGAATTACCTGACGTGATTTTGCCATTGCAATATCCTGATTCTTTTTAGCTTCCATCGCGTAATCAGATATTGCATAAGGGCCAATGGCCAATGGCTTACCTGAATTCAGCAGATATTGTTCAGGGTCATATTGGCCAACAAATTCTTTGACCAGGTTATCTTCCAGCAGCTCAATGTTCTCCATGGCATGACTGGTAATAAAGCCATCCTGGCAGATCATGACTGGCAAGCGGACGTCTTTGTGCTCAGCAATTCGGAACGCTTGCACAAAATTATCATAAGCTTCCTGATTATTTTCCGCATAGATCTGGATCCACCCAGAATCGCGAGCCCCCATACTGTCGGAATGATCACAATTTATATTAATGGGGCCTGACAATGTACGGTTTACCAAGGCCAAAGCGATCGGCAAACGATTGGAGGCGGCAACGTAAAGTTCTTCCCACATCAGAGCCAAACCACAGGAAGAGGTTGCCGATAAGGTTCTCGCACCTGCCGCCGAAGCACCAATCGCAGCACTCATAGCTGAGTGCTCACTTTCGACAGGAATGAATTCCGTATCGATTTCACCGTTAGCAATAAAGGTGGCGACCTGTTCAGGTATTTCGGTCGATGGGGTAATTGGAAAAGCCGGCATGACATCCGGATTAATTTGTTTGACAGCGAAGGCAACGGCTTCGTTGCCTGACATGCGTTCACGAATTCCCATAATTCATCGACCCTCTTTCATTTCAATAGCGGAAAAGGGACAGACATTGGCGCAAATACCACAGCCCTTACAATAATTAAAATCAAAATCTGTACGTTTACCATCTACTACAGGGATAGAGCTATCCGGACAGGTAGGAGTACACAACAGGCATTGCTTACAGTTTTGTTCAAGAAAAATGGGTGTTGAAGTTCGCCAGTCACCAGTATGAAACGCCTGTGAAGTGCCACCGCCAACGACGGTTAACGCCTCGGTAAGCTGATCGTGAGGGGTATGAACATTGATCTTGCTGATATCTGTACTCACGTTCAAGCCACCTCCAGTTGCCGGGGGGCAACTTCCTCAAAAGTCATACGCAAAGCATTCATGTTACCTTCAACAACTTCAGGTTTGGTTGCAAATTTATGTCGGAAAGAGGACTCCATGTCTGACAGAAATTCACCACGATCGATAATTCCGCTAATCGCAACCACTGAAGCCAACATTGGAGTGTTTGGAAAGTTTTTACCCAAGGTGGCTTCAGAAATACGGCGGGCATCAACCGTATACAGATCGCCATCAAAACCGCCTAACAGTTTTCTGATTACGTCGCTATCACAACTGGTATTAACGATGACTGCGCCTCCGGGTTTTAGCCCTGCGGTAACATCAACTGCGCCCAACAGCGTTTCATCAACGACAACAACGAGGTCGGGCTCGTAAATATGTGAATGGACGCGAATACATTTTTCACTGATCCGGTTAAAAGCAGTAATGGGGGCTCCCATTCGCTCGGGACCATATTCAGGGAAACCCTGGACGAATTTACCATTCTTGAAAGCTGCATCAGCTAGCAGTAAGGCTGCTGTTTTTGCACCCTGACCGCCACGACCGTGCCAGCGAATTTCGATATTCTTTCCCACGCCAATAGCTCCTTTTTGTAAAAAATTACCGGATAGTAGCTCAGCAAATAGAGAATGTAAACAATTTTGATGAAATATTTTCATGCGACAAATGAAAATTGTTCATCTAAAAAATATTAAGTTGAGAAAATTGTTTGGTGTCGGTGCCGAAAATCTTAAATATGGATTTTTTAGTACCTGATCAGGATGAGAACCGCTACACTGCGGAACGCATTTTAAGCATGTTTGTTCAGATAGAGCTGAGCATATAATGAACATTTGATATGAATTGTAACGAGGATGTTATTATGGCAATAGCGATTATACTTATGGGTCCAATGGGCTGTGGCAAGACGACGGTTGGTAAAATATTATCAGAAACAACAGGGTGGGAATTCATCGAGGGGGATGATTTTCATCCGGAAGAGAATGTTAAAAAAATGGCGACAGGAACTCCCCTAAACGACGAGGACCGAAAACCCTGGCTGCTTGCCTTACATGATAACCTGAACGAAAGACTAAGCAACAATCAGACCTGCATACTGGCGTGCTCCGCACTAAAACAAGCGTACCGTGATTTACTTGGAGTCGATCAAAAACAGATTATCAGTGTTTACTTACATGGAACTCATGCCCTTATAAAACCACGTCTTGGCTTGCGGAAACACCGTTACATGAACGACAGCCTGCTGGATAGCCAGATAGCCACCCTTGAGCCACCTGTTGACGGATTACGTATCGACATCGATCTCAGTCCTCATGAGATCGTCACAGAAATTGTCAAACAGCTTGAAAAAGTGACCCGTGAGCCAACAGCTCTATAGGCATAAAAAAAGCGCTACTTGGGCAAATATCAAATGCCAAGTAGCGCTGAAAACAAAAACTGGATTTCCTACAATTTTAGAGCAACATCCCCTTCGTAGTGCTGCTCCCTGACCTTGGCAACTTCATTGCTCTCTAAATACTCTGAAAAATTAAGCATCCGGTCAATGTAGCCCTTTGGGGTAAACTCAATGATGCGATTTGCAACCGTCTCCAGAATTTTCTGGTCATGACTGGTAAGCAGAATTACATCTGAAAATTGCTCCAAGCCATTATTGAGGGCGGTAATCGATTCCAGGTCAAGGTGGTTGGTCGGCTCGTCGAACACCAGCACATTGGCATTAGTCAACATCATTTTGGCCAGCATGCAGCGCACACGTTCACCACCGGACAGGACCGTTGCTTTTTTTCTGGCTTCATCTCCGGAAAACAGCATACGGCCAAGGAATCCGCGAGCAAAACTTTCCCCTTCTGTCGGAGCAAATTGCAATAACCAGTCAACCAGGGTCAGGTCCTTGGTGAAATAGTCGCCGTTATCTATCGGGAAAAAGGTTGGGGTTATGGTAACTCCCCAGCGGAACGAACCGCTGTCGGGCTCCAGGACTCCTTCCAGGATCTGAAACAGCGTGGTTTTCATCAGGCTATCACCACCAATAAAGGCAACCTTGTCACCTTTATTAAGAGTTAAGCTGAAATTATCGAGAACTTTAACGCCGTCAATCGTCTTACAGAGATCTTTAACCTCAAGAATAATATCACCACATGAGCGCTCGGGCCGAAAAGAGACGAACGGGTATTTCCGTGAGGAAACTGGCATTTCTTCAATGGTCAGTTTTTCAAGAAGTTTTTTACGTGAAGTCGCCTGCTTAGCTTTCGATGCATTAGAACTGAAACGCTGAATAAATTCTTTTAACTCGTTAGCCTTGTCTGCAGTTTTGCGATTTTCATCCTGACGTTGTTTCAGAGCCAGCTGACTGGCTTCATACCAGAAGTCGTAATTACCGACATAGACAGTAATTTTGCCAAAGTCAATATCTGCAACATGGGTACAGACCTGATTAAGAAAATGCCGGTCGTGAGAAACAACAATAACGGTATTCTGAAAACGTGAAAGAAAATCCTCAAGCCATTGGATCGATTTGAGATCAAGGTGGTTAGTCGGTTCATCAAGCAACAATACATCAGGGTTGCCAAAAAGTGCCTGGGCCAGCAAGACACGGACTTTTTCACCACCTTCAAGGTCCTTCATCGGGCGGTTCAGATAGTCTTCAGTTATGCCCAGACCATTCAGCAATACAGCGGCCTCAGATTCTGCTTCGTAACCATTCAATTCGGCAAATTCAGCCTCCAGCTCCCCTGACCGGACACCATCCTCATCAGTAAATTCCGGCTTGGCATAAATCGCTTCGCGTTCCTGCTTGACCTGGAATAGCCGTTCATGTCCCATCATCACCGTATCGATGACACTGAACTCATCAAAAGCAAAATGATCCTGACGCAACATGGCAATACGCTCACCGGGGCCAACACTGACCTCCCCTTTGTCGGCATCTTTCTCACCTGCCAATATTTTCAGAAAAGTTGATTTTCCAGCACCATTGGCACCAATCAGCCCATAGCAGTTACCTGGGATAAATTTGATATTTACATCTTTAAAAATGACCCGCTTACCATAAGCAAGGGCGATATTATTTGCACTGATCATTAGGTGTGTTCCTTATTTCGTTTATAACAATAAAAAACCACAGGAGACTCCTGTGGTCAGTTGTGTAGGCGGTTGTAACATTGGTAAGGGGCAAACGCCAAACTATTTTTATGATTCAACTAGTTGATAAGCAAAAATAATTTGTGGGTATCCCGGGATAATCAGGGATACCCGCACAGTTAAGGTTTAATCAGCGGATCAGACTGAATTTAGTCCGCTTCTCCAACTCAGGATAAGCTACCTGACCTTTGGAATGCTCAATACACTTTAACAACCATGCCATATTCTTGCCCAAAATCCGCATCATCTGCAGGCCCTCAATATCTTGAGAGGCCTCATCCGCTGCTGTACCATGAATTGAGGTCCAGTAATGGGATGAGACAATCGGCATCTGCGCAAAAGTAAAATATTTATTGAGGCGATCAAAGGAAGCACTGCTTCCTGCTCTCCGGCTACTGGTAATCGCAGCCGCTGGCTTAAATGCGTACTTGTCTGCCTTAAGATAAAAGACGCGATCAAGGAATGCACAGCAAGATGCATTAGGGCCAGCAAAATAAACTGGAGATCCGACAATAAAACCGTCAGCCTGTTTAAGGAGATCAACACATTCATTGACCTTATCATCCGTATAAACACAATAACCAGTCTTTGCGCAGGCGCCACAGGCTTTACAACCTTTAATGCCTTCACTGCCAATGTGCAGGATGTCACTGTCAATACCGTTTTTCTTCAATTCTCCTGCTATTTCAGTCAATGCAGTATATGTACACCCTTTTTCATGAGGGCTGCCGTTGACCATAAGAACTTTCATTTCTGTACTCCTTTGCTGAAATCCGAATAAGATCAATATGGAAGCAGTACCATCAATACTCCCATAAAGGTTACTCGTCAACGCAAAGTCCAAAATCTGCCAACGGGAAATGCTTTTAAGGGGGCGTGAAATCTCAAACAGACTCCTGTGATCCATTGAAAACAATTTCCTGTTGGAGCAGGGAGGCAATCTCGGTTTCAGAATAACCAGCAGCACGCAAGGCAGCGCAGGAATGCTGGCCAAGATCAGGGGCTCGACATCGAAATGAGCCGGGAGTTGCCTCAAGCTGCGGGGAAATATTATGAACAGGAACGGTCCCCATTTGATCATCAGGCAGTTCTACGACAATATCGCGAGCGAGAAAATGTGGGTCCTTTTCTATTTGTTCCATATCATAAACGGGACCGATAGTGACAGACGCTTTGTCGAAATAGTTAACGCACTCTTGCTGGTCCATTTGAGCGATAAATGATCCGATAATTTCATCAAGCTCGTCAGCATTTTTAATCCGATCAGCATTGGTTTTAAACCTGTGATCATGGATTAAATCTTCACGCCCCACCGATCTGAATAACCGCTCTGCCATACTTTGAGCCGAGGCAGAAAGGGCAACCCATTTGCTATCCTTGGTTTGATAAACATTGCGCGGACCGCTATTAGTAGAACGGCTACCGGTTCTCTGTTTCGGCTTTCCCGTCAACCTGAAATTAGCGGCCTGAGCACCCAATATTGAAAATAACGGATCAAGTAAAGGCAAATCGATCACCTGCCCTTGCCCGCCAGAAACTTCAACCTGACGTAAGGCAATCATAACGCCGTACACGCCATACAGACCGGCTGTCATATCCGCCAAGTAGATCGGCGGCAATACCGGCTCACGGTCAGCAAAACCATTCATTGAAGCAAAACCTGACATTCCCTCAATCAGAGTACCAAATCCAGGACGATGGGAGTATGGACCTGTTTGGCCATAACCTGATATGCGAACGATAACCAATTTGGGGTTCCTGCTGAATAGAATCTCAGGAGACAAGCCCATTTCTTCGAGGGTTCCAGGTCTGAAACTTTCAACAAAGATATGCGCATCTTCAATCAGTTTCAGGACGACATCAATCGCCCCCCTAGCACGAAAATCGATACATAAGCTTTGCTTGTTGCGACAGTAAGTTTTCCAGGCAGTTGAAAGCCCTTCTACTTTCCAGTCTCTGAGAATATCACCCGACTTAGGTTCAACTTTCAGAACCTCAGCTCCAAAATCAGCCAGACACATAGTCAGCGTATTACCAGCAACTAAACGTGATAGATCGATAACCTTAATTCCGTGAAGTGGGCCCTGCTTTGTTTTATCAACCTCAATAGTCGTAAACATAAATAGCAACCTTTGACTAAATGACAGTACCAAAGGTGATCAATTGTGAAATGTTAATATGGCTCAAATAAAATAATGAATGACTTTGGTAGGCTGCCTACTCCTTTAAAATTAACACTTCACAAGAAATATAGCTTACCTAAATACAGTTGTCTAGTTGTATATACAGGAAGGTTGTCGGCAAAATAAAAGGTGTTCAAAATCAAATGAACACCTTAATTAAACACAGATTGCAGAAAGACTCATCCACCACCAATGATAGCACCAGCAGCGAAGACAAGCGCCCCTCCCAGAACAACCTGAAATGCCGCACGCCAGAATGGTGTCTCCATATATTTATTCTGAATCCAGGCGATAGACCAGAGCTCTATAAAAACCAGGGCAAAAGCTATAAATGTTGCTGTCCAGAAATGTGGAATCAGGTAT
This sequence comes from Geopsychrobacteraceae bacterium, assembly GCA_963664385.1. GTDB lineage: Bacteria > Desulfobacterota > Desulfuromonadia > Desulfuromonadales > Geopsychrobacteraceae > Seleniibacterium. The sequence continues at coordinate 4,235,950 of OY761157.1, read as the reverse complement.
GGCAGTGCATGACCTAGCCCCCCAAGGGCGGTCATAACTCCTGCAGAGAGCCCGCGCTTAAATGGACTGCCACGTCCGGAAAGCTCACCATCGTCTGAAGCCGCCTCGGTAAATCCCATGGAGATACCAGCACCAATACTTGCTGCCAAACCAACCAAAAAGGTTGTATGGGTATTATGTGTTGCAAAGGCGGTCGCAAATATAGGAGCCAGAGTAGAAACAGAACCGTCCATCAAACCAGCGAGCCCTGGCTGCACCCAAGTTAAAACAAACTGCCGATGAGCATTACGATCTTCTTCGTTACGATTATCATCACTCAGATGTTTATCTTCAAGGCCGTTTGCCAGATTATTATGCCCAGATTCTGCAGCAGCCAGGTCACCTAACAACTTACGGACATCAGCATCAGAGGTGCGTAATGCGGCTTTGCGATAAAACTGTTCGGCCTGCCTTTCCATTTCCGTCGCTTCCTGACGTATCCGATCAAGCCCAAGGTTCTCAATCAACCAGACTGGTTTGCGTGCATAGTAGCCGGAAACGTGTTCACGCCTTATCAGTGGAATAACCTCACCAAAACGCTTTTTGTGAGCGTCGATGAGATGGCGCCGATGGATATCTTCTTCTGCCGCCATGGCATCAAATATCTTTGCTGACGCAGGAAATTCAAGACGCAGTAGCTCAGCGTATTGTCGATAAATACGTGCATCGTCTTCTTCATTGGAGATCGCCAGCGCTAATATTTCCTGTTCTGACAAATCAGAAAACCGGCGCCTTCCTGTCGTAATACCGGGAATCAATTCAGCCTCCTCCTTGGCAAGAATGAATATCTTAAACCAAGCATTGTCGCGTAATTACAGTGATTTTAATATTTCCCATTAACAACAGGTGATAATGTAAATCAAACGGCCTGAGAATAGCAACCTTTAGAGGTTGGATAGACACTTGTTAGAGATAAAAAATTGGGATAAAAAATAGAGCCGCAGTCGAGGGAGGTCTAACGACATACGGCTCAAAAAAAGCTGTAAGGAGGTATGATGTTCCTTTTCGTACCAACCCGCTGACTGCCACACCAGCGCGTTGATGATTTAGAATATACGCTAATTTTCAACTTTTAATACGTGCCATCCTGCAAAATAACAGAGAAACAACCGCAGTATTTATCTGTGCTAATACGCACTTGTTAATATTGTTGTACAGTCCCATACCCTGGAAAAATTTGCTTAAACAACAAGCAGAGGATTATCTCTCCCGGCGACCATATCAAATAGATTATTAACCGTATGCTCAGCCATGCTGCGGACGACTTCATTGGAATAAAAGGCAGTATGAGGTGACAGGATGACATTCGGAAAAGCCTTAAGCTGAGCCATCTGTCGGTTAGCAATGCACTCACCCATACGGTTGTGATAATAAAGCCCATTTTCGTCTTCAAGAACATCTAATGCTGCGCCCGAGACCTTTCCGTCCTCAAGAGCATGTATCAGTGCATCCGTGTCTATTAAGGGACCACGCGCAGTGTTAACAATAACAACATCATTTTTCATTAGGTGAAAGGCATCTTGATTCAACAGGTGAAAGTTGGTTTCATCTGAAGGGATATGAAGACTGATAACATCACACGCCTTATAAAGATCTTTAAGATCTACATAGTCACAAAGACCAGCGAGGGTTTTGTTTTTAAAACAGTCATAGGCCAAAATCCGACAACCAAAAGACTGCAGATGGCGTATCACGGTACCACCAATTTGCCCGGTGCCGATAACACCAATAGTGCAGGAACTGATGTCTCGACCGACCTTTCCTTTTAACGTAAAATTTTGCAGGGCAGCTTGCTCCGTTATCTGCCGCATATTGCGCAGACACATCATCATCAGCATGATCGCATAATTGGCGACAGTATGGGGTTCATAACTGACTTTACCGACCCGCATCCCGAGCTCCCTGGCAACATCAAGATCAACGTGATCCACCCCAATGCTGCGGTTTAAGATATAGCGAATCCCTAATTGATGAAACTTTTCAAGAAGCGCCCGATCTAACCGGGTTGGTGTAGTGCTTATGGCGTTGTATCCTTCGGCAAGTATAGCATTTTCCAAATCAGGGTAGGCATTCGTTGCCGAGTAGGTGAAATTATGAGTTTTCTGAAGGAAGTCAAAATGTGACTTTTCATCAAAATCACGAAAACAATACAAAAACAATTTCATAGGTCTATTCTCCATAAAGCCACCATTAATCCTTTTTATCCTTATAAATCATTTGACCCGTATAGTGAAGTCGCGATTGGTCGAGCGACATAGCACCAAACCAGTAATGAATATGCTTTACTCTATGTATATAGATTTAAGCACTTTAAAATTTACATCACCAGAGTAAAAAACAATAGGTAGTCGCTATCACCATGAAAGCAGAAATAGGTAAGAATAAGACAGTATCATTGTATCTACAGCCACTTCATCCGAGGTATAAATTCTTACAAAGTTTGAATTCAACCGACCAGTAAATATCTGTTACCAATAGTTTTGATATTTTAACTTTTCGGCTGTTTATTAAAGCGTTAATTTGCATATTTAAGGAGTTGCAAATGGTACAAGATCTGACAAATAGTGTAATTTTTGACCGTGGTGAGCTTAACCCGTACGCACAATATTTTTCAGGGACAAGCTATCTCAATATGTTGACCATGGAAGGTGTCGTTATGGGGAACGTCACCTTTGAGCCAGGCTGTATTAATAACTGGCATATTCATAAAGCTGAGAAAGGTGGTGGGCAGATCCTTCTGGTTACGGGGGGCAGAGGCTGGTATCAGCTAGAAGGACAAGGCGCTCAGGAACTGAAAACTGGCGATGTAGTGAACATCCCTGCCAATGTGAAGCACTGGCACGGTGCAGCTAAAGATAGCTGGTTTGTTCATATTTCAGTTGAAGTACCGGGTGAAAATAAATCAAACGAATGGCTGGAAGCCGTTGACAGAACCGCATACGACAAATTGAAATAACGCAGCAAAAAAAGAAATGGGAAAAATCTCACTTCATGGGAAAACACAAAAGAGCAGGCACCTTATCTAAGGACCTGCCCTTTTTATATAAAATCAACCAGTAGAGGCCGCTCGATCGAATAAAAATAATTACATTGAATGGCTGTCTACCATACCGTGCTGACAATCAACACGTTCGCCGGCGTCATGCTTTTTTAACCATGCGAAGGCGGGAAAGAAAACCACGCCTGAAAATACCATAACTGCAAAAACAATATGAAAAAGGACTTCTAACATCGTTTTCTCCTCTACCAGGGTGAAGGAGTAAAACAGCCCGACTGCCTGACAAATTAAGTTTAAGCAGGTCAGCAAAACTGTCACGTAGCACTGAACCCAACACACAAGTGTCTGAGGAATTTTATATTGGGACCTTTATTTTCTTGAAAAAAATAATAGGATAAAAAAGTTTGTTACGGCAGGGGGCAATTACTTAAGTGGTACGATTAAAGCAGTTAACGGCAGGGATTGAACGATAAAAGGATTACTTTTATTTTTCAGCGGGTTGCATCCGGAGGCGCAGTAACCTCCTGAGACAACCCTGTGGTTTCCAGTAACCAGATTCTTAAGTGCTTTGGAGACTCGTCTCTTTATCCTTTAACAGGTTTTTGACGTCTCTTAACGGCGGAGCTCCAAACAGGCGACTGTACTCCCTGCTGAACTGTGAAGGACTTTCGTAGCCAACCTGAAAAGATGCCGTAGCTGCATCTTGCCTCTCGGTTAACATGAGACGCCTGGCTTCATGTAAGCGCAGCCATTTCTGATACTGTAACGGGCTCATCGCCGTAAGTGAACGAAAGTGATGATGAAAGGTAGAAGTACTCATACCACTGAGGCTGGCAAGGTCTTCAATTCTCAATACTTTACTGTAATTGGATTTCAACCATGCAATGGCACGACTGATCTGATTGCTGCGACTTCCCGCCAGAGCTATCTGGCGGAGCAGAGCCCCCTGCTCGCTGATCAGCAAGCGATAAGTAATTTCTCTTTGCAGCAAGGGGGCCAGGATCGGAATACTTTCCGGTTCGTCAAGCAGTTCAATTAGTCGTTCAAAAGAATTGAGTAGCTGTTCAGACACGGAGCTAACAGCCATCCCACAATTGTCCTGAAACCTGGCCAGTTTAGGAAAATCCTGATCGATAAGAAGCTGAGCGATATCCTGCTGATCAAGTCTCAGCACCAGGCCAAGATAAGGTTCAGAACGACTGGCTTGGGTGAGCCTGGCAGTAACCGGCAAATCAACAGAAGCAATCAGGAAGTGATTACGGTCGTAACAGAACTTCTGATTCCCCAACATAACTTCTTTAGCACCTTGAGCAATAAAACAGACACTTGGTTCCTGTATATAACTTGATTTTTCAATAAGCTGCTCTGAGCGAATCAACGTTAGTGACTTGATGGGAGTATCAAGCAATGGCGTGGCTTCAGTCCAACGGGCTATAGCATTTGCCAGACGTGATTGCTGTTGAATAATTTCGTTGCCCCTGCTAAGCGGTTTTAAATTCACCTCTTTCATAATTGCTCCTTCTTGAACACAACAACAACTTGCCAGACAAAGATATAGATAACAACTGTATGGCTTAAGTTACGTACGATTGTTCAATAATTTTGGAGAATTTTGATATTTACAGCAGATAAAGCCATCAATCCATTTAAGCAATGTTTACTTTTATCGGATACACGCACAGTCTGAATGCTCTGCGGTGCGTTAACGATGCCTCTAAATAGTTACCATCCAGATAATCGGGCAATAATTTGGCAGGATCGTTCTACCGCTCGCTGGTTAGCTAACGTTATTATGCAGACCATCGAAACCAATAAAATATTTTATTCATCAAAGGAGATCACCGATGAAATTTGATTTTTACAACCCGACTAAGCTGATTTTTGGCGCTGGCAACCTGTCACGCCTCGGTGAAATCGCCAGCGAAAAGGGCAAGCGTGCCCTGATCGTCACCGGTGGTGGCAGTGTTAAACGCAACGGCACTTTCGACCGTGCGGTAGCAAGCCTGAATGCAGCTGGAGTCACTTACACTGAATGTCCTGATATTGAACCCAACCCACGGATTACTTCCGTCGCCCGTGGCGCTAAAATTGCTCGTGAAGAAAATTGCGACATCATTATCGCCCTTGGCGGCGGTAGTGTCATGGACGCTTCCAAAGTGATTGCAGCAGCTGTATTTTATGACGGTAACCCTTGGGATATGATTCATCACGGCCAGGAAAATGTTCATGTTCCTACTAAAGCACTGCCGGTTATCACCGTTCCAACTCTGGCAGCGACCGGATCCGAAATGAACTGTGGTGCAGTTATTACCAACATGGAAACCACAACCAAGTCGTTCATTCAAACTCCAATTCTTTATCCTTATGCTGCAGTTGTCGACCCAGAACTGACTATCAGTGTGCCCAAGGATCAGACAGCTTATGGCGTCTGCGATCTGATTACCCATATCACTGAAGGCTACTTCAATGGGGTCGATGGCACACCAATTCAGGACAGTTTTGCCGAAGGGGCTATTAAAACAGCAATTGAATTCGGGCCTAAGGCCGTGGCCGATGGTAATGATCTGGAGGCCCGTACCCAGGTTCAATGGGCATCAATCGTTGCTCTTAATGGCTGGATTGGTGCTGGCACTAACGCTGGCTACCCGGTACACATGATCGAGCACACAGTTTCCGCTTACCATGATATTACCCATGCCGCAGGGCTGGCAATTATCAACCCGGCTTGGATGCGGTTTGCCGCACAATCACGTCCTGCTAAGTTTGCTCAGTTCGCCCGTAACGTTATGGGTGTTCAAGGAATTGATGACGAGCTTATCTGTGCAATGACCGGCATTGATAAATTCGAAGCATTCCTCAAGGAAATTGGCTGCCCAACCCGCTTCAGTGAAATTGAAATCGGCGATGATCTACTGACAGCTTACGCAAAGGACGCCCTTAATATTGTTAATGATGGCAAGGGTAACCTACCCGCACGTCCGTTGATGACCGAGCAGGACATTGTCAACGTACTTAAAGCTGCACTGTAAATGACTTATTAACCACAGAAAAACCGCAAACGAACAATCAAACTTAAATAGATTATCTTTAGAAGTTAGCTACTTTGCTTATAAAAGTGAGAATCAATATGAATAACTTTATTTTCAGTATTCCTACCACTGCCTACTTTGGCAAAGGTCAAATTAAAATTTTAGGCGAAACCATTAAAGCTCATGGCGGATCGAAAGTTCTGCTTGCCTACGGTGGTGGCAGTATTAAACGCAACGGAATTTACAATGATGTCGTTGCACAACTAGAGAATGCAGGTTTGAACTTTGTCGAATTAGCTGACATTCAACCGAATCCGCGTATCGAAAGTGTTGAAGAAGGGATAGTCCTGTACCGTGAAAATCAGTGTGATTTTATCCTCGCTGTTGGCGGCGGCTCTACCCTTGACGCCTGTAAGGCCATTGCTGCAGGCGTAAAATATGACGGTTCCGTTGACGATCTATTCGTTGATGAATCCGGGCTCTCCTCAAAAATTCATGCTGCGGCACCTTTAGCAACCATTCTGACCATGGCCGGAACCGGGTCTGAACTTGATATGGGTGGGGTTATTACCGTGGGTGACGCTCATAAGAAGAAGGTTGTTCTGCATCCCCTTCTTAATCCGGTATTTTCTATTCTTGATCCAGAATATACATATACGGTTCCTGAATTTCATTCTATGGCCGGTGTTGCCGATGTTCTTTGTCACCTGATGGAGCAGTACTTTACTCCAGAAACCAGCACCATTGTTCAGGATCGTATGAATGAAGGAATCATGAAAGCCGTTATCAGTGAAGCGCCAAAATTGATAGCTAATCCACAAGATTATGATGCACGTGCCAATATTATGTGGGCTAGTTCAATGGCTTTAGCCGGGTTCCAGTTTATGGCTGGTAAAAATGGCTTCCCCTTCCCTCTCCACGGTATGGGGCACGAATTATCAAGCAAATACGATATGACTCATGGTGTAACTCTTGCGCTGTTAACACCCTCATGGATGCGTTACACCATGACATCAGCTCCTCAGCATCTACCGATTTTTGCCCGTTTTGCTCGCAACGTTCTGGATGTGGTCGAAAACGATGATGCTAAAGCAGCTGAAAACGGAATCAAAAAGCTCGAGGAATTTTACGCTGTCATCAAAATGCCTGCCAGTCTTCGTAAAGCAGCTGTTAAAGAAACTGATTTGCCTGAAATGGCAGCCAAAGCTACAGAAGATCGTAAACTTGGAACTTTGGCTGTGCTTGGCAAAGAAGAAGTGTTGGAAATTATGAAGGCGGCTTTTTAAAATGAATAAGAAAAGCTAAACAGGAAATAAGGCTGGAAAGAAGCAATTCAATCCAGCCTTTGAAATATGCGGTTCCAAATGAAGTGTACTGTATTCATAACTCAATTAGATAATTCGACAGCAGTAATTTCACGTAGTTTTTTCACATCCCGCAGTGGCGGTGCCCCAAACTGGCGGCTGTATTCGCGACTGAACTGTGAAGGGTTTTCATAGCCAACTTCAAAGGCGGCAGTAGCTGCATCCAGTTTTTCCAGAAACATCAACTGCCGGGCTTCATGCAGCCGTAAAGACTTTTGATATTGCAGTGGACTCATGGCGGTCAGCGCCCGGAAATGATGATGAAAGGTTGAGGTACTCATACCTGCATGACTGGCCAGGTTTTCAATCCGTAATGGTTTACGGAAGTTTTCTTTCAACCATTCTATAGCACGGGCAATCTGATGACTCTGATGACCTGTCGCTGCAATCTGGTGTAACTGCGCCCCCTGCTCGCCCATCAACAACCGGTAAATTATTTCTCGTTCAATCAATGGTGCCAGAATCGCAATACTGTCCGGATCATCCAAGAGATCAAGGAGTCGATCAAACGCGTTAAGTAGAGGGACAGAGACCCGATTAACGGCCATCCCACGTGTTGATGCTTTCGTTTTCCTCAGAGTTAGGTTGCCATCAACCATAATTTGAGCGACAGCTTTAAGATCGAGCTTTAAGATCAGGCCAAGAAAAGGTTCTTCATTGCTTGCTTCAGTGACATGGGCCATAACCGGCACGCCAACAGAGGTTATCAAATAATTTGTTGGGTTATAAACATAGGCTTCATCAGCTAACATGATCTGCTTGGCCCCTTGCACAACCAGACAGATACTCGGCTCATGAAGATAGCTGGTAGGTTCCGTCAGGGCATCGTAACGCCTGAGCCCCAATGAACTGATCTCAGTATTATAGCTGGGGTTCTCAGTAGTCCAGCGAGTGATTTTTCTCGCCAGATTAGCACGCGAAGCACTCAATAACTCACTATCGTAATCTTCTGCAGAATTGTTTGTAGGCAGATCAACCATCAGACTTACTCCTTCGTAAACGTTTCATTTCATAAATTATATGTACTCTTTAAATCATCTTCAAGCCATTGCACCTACACTTAGGAGTATCGTGCAATAATTCCGGATAATCCTTCTATCTACCGAATCACTTTGAGAAGTAACGTATAAAAATGAACCATCAGAAAATATATCTGACATGATCGAGCAACAGCTGAAAGATTTGCTCAGGAGCCAATTTATAAAAATAGCCACGGCAATCTGAGCTGCAGCACATATTATCACTGGTACTATTAAAAGGATTTTCTCGTGAGCAAAATTAAAAATCAGACGGAACCGGAACATCTCCAACATAGTCATAGCCACCAGGAAACCCCAACGGTTTTAACAATCCGCACTCACTCCGGCCTATCAGGCGATATGTTTCTTGCCGGTCTGCTGAAAATAACAAATACTGCGCCGGAATCCCTGGATTCTGTACTGAAATCCCTGCTCCCAGAGCTATCTGGCAGCCTGAAACTGGTCATTCGCCAGGTTCACCAGATCAACGGCTGGTATGCCCAGGTGACACTACCACACCAGCACGAACACCGCAGATTAGCAGATATCAGCGCATTAATTAATGACAGCAAGATGAGTGAATCAGCCCGGGATCTGGCGGTGAAGACCTTTACTATTTTAGCCGGTGCCGAAGCTGCGGTGCATGGTAAAACACCTGATCAGGTACATTTTCATGAGGTTGGCGCACTGGACAGTATCCTTGATATCTGCTTGACCTGCGAATTGTTCACCCGTCTGTCGCCCCAGCGGTTTGTGGTTAGTCCCCTGCCCCTGGCTGACGGCCATATCCACTGCGCCCACGGCATATTACCGACACCAGCGCCGGCAGTACTCGAACTGCTGGAGGGTATTCCGGTCTGCTCCTTTGCCGGCCGCGGTGAAACCATCACCCCGACAGCTGTCGCACTATTGCGCAGCCTTGGTGCCGAATTCGGCGACTGGCCCCACATGAATCTTGAGCGCAAGGCCATTGTCTATGGTAGCCGCATTTTTACCAATGCTCCAAACGGTACCCTGTTTGCGTGGGGTCCTCTTCCCCTTTCGCAAATAAAGACTCATCATCATTAACAAAACAGGCATGTTATGCGTCTAGCCTTACCATCATTACTTATTTTTGCTTACGTCTATGCCAGCCTCATTCTGTTTATTCCATGTCGATTTTGGGTAAAGCTGGTCACTGCAATAATTCTGCTTTCCATCAGTCAGAAATACCTGATATATGAGCGTATTGGCCATTCCTTTATGGCTCCGAACCTTCCACCTTCCTGGCTTCATCTCCTTGAAATCAGTTACGCAGCCCTGCTCATTCTATTGTTCCTGCTGTTAATCAAAGATATCCTGCTGCTGGCATTATGGGTTATCCACTGTGCAGGCGTAGACTGGAGATTTCCTCTCAGTCCAGCGATGCGAAACCTGGGTATATTCCTTGTTGGATTAGTCCTTGCCTCTTTCGGACACTGGCAGTCATTACAGGTACCCAAAATTAACACGGTAGAGATTCAACTACCTGGGCTGCCAAGAGAGATGAGTGGTTTTTCTCTGATTCAGCTGACGGATATTCACATCGGTCCCTTATTCAAAGGCGATTGGCTTGAAAACGTTGTTGCACGCACCAACCTGGCTCAACCTGATCTAATCACCATTACCGGAGATTTTATCGACGGCAGCCCCAACGTCCTTGCTCCCGATATTGCCCCTCTAGGCAAATTAACAGCAAAATACGGCGTCTATGGAGTCACCGGCAACCATGAATATTATTTTGGTGCAGATCGCTGGCTTCCGGTGTTCAAAGAATTAGGCATTACCATGCTCCATAACGAACATCGCCTTATTGCTGACGCGATCATTCTGGCCGGCGTACCCGACCGAACTGAAAAACGTTATGGCGGAACGGGACCAGACGTTATGAAAGCTTTTAGTGGCGCACCTCATGCCCCTCGCATCCTGTTGGCTCACCAGCCTGAGGAGGTATATTCGGGAGCTGGAAGGTACCTGCAACTCTCCGGACATACCCACGGCGGTCATCTATTCTTCATGAAGTGGTTGATTTCAAGGTTTAACGGCGGCCTGGTTAAAGGACTCTATCATCTGGATGACAAGTTGCTATACGTCAGCCCGGGAACAGGACTCTGGGCAGGCTTCGCTTGCCGGTTGGGCGTTCCTGCTGAAATCACCCGCTTTATACTGAAAAGCCCTGAAACCGAGTCAGGATCATCCCGGTAAAGAGAATCGGACAACAAATTCCCAGGACCAGATTAACGCCGTTTTTCTGTCGGCAATACAATCAGAGATAATTAAACAAGAATATAAGAGAAATAGTCTACCCGTAAATTAAGTAATGAGATTAAAAATAAAGAATAGATAGTCTCAACTCGGGAACAGCTCTTTTCCGCAATCTCTATGTCAAACGTTTCATTTGCCTGTATTGCTCACACCCAAACGTTTGACTTCACCGACCTTGCCAAACCGCCTATTTCCAAAATTGAAACATTATCGGCGGACATCCGATCAAGTTTGAGGCAACCGTTTGATAAATATGACAAACTAGGGAGAATATAAGATGAGCAACACCATAACCATGGAAAATAACACTCAAGCCATTTCTAAGATCATGTTCATGAGCATCCTTGGTGCGTTAATGGCATTTACGTCTTTATCAACAGATATCTATCTCCCCGCCATGCCAGACATCGCCCAGGAATTGAACGGTAATGCAGAGCTAACTATCACAGGATTTTTGATCGGATTCGCCATTGCCCAATTCATATGGGGGCCAGTTAGTGACGGTATTGGTCGTAAGGTTCCTCTCTACATAGGCATGCTGGTTTTTGCCATTGGTGCAGCAGGGTGTGCTATGTCAAACACCATTGGTCAAATTGTTTGGTGGCGGATTTTTCAAGCGTTAGGGGCCTGTACAGGACCAATGCTGGCCCGGGCCATGGTTAGAGATATTGCTTCAAGTGCCCGTGCCGCCCAAATGTTATCGACATTAGTTATTATTATGGCGATTGCACCTATTATCGGACCTCTTATGGGCGGACAGATTATACGCATCAGTAGTTGGCAGACAATATTCTGGCTACTGACTGTTATCGGAATCATGATGTTCGTATCATTATTCTGGTTGCCTGAGACCTTGCTTGCTGAAAAACGTAACCCGATATCACTGAAAAGATCATTTGCCAACTACTGGTTCCTGTTAAGACATAAGGTGTTTATGCGCTATACATTGTGTGTGACGTTCTATTACGTTGCTGCATATGCCTTTATTGCTGGCTCTCCAAGGATATATATTTCACACTACGGAATCGATCCACAGCACTATGGGTGGCTGTTTGCAGTTAACATAGTCGGTGTAATGATTGTCAGTTTTTTAAATAGAATCCTGGTCAACCGCTATCCTCTTCAGCGGTTATTACAATTTTCAACAGCCATCTCTTTTTCCGGAATCCTGGTCATGACCATTCTCGTGAAAACTGGAATTGGAGGAATGGCTGTAATCGTGGCTATGGTTTTTATCTTCTTTTCTATGAATGGTATTGTCGCTGCGACAGCGACAGCGGCCGCCCTCGATGGCGTTCCGGAAATAGCGGGTTCAGCCTCTGCCCTGATCGGCGGGCTTCAATACGGTAGCGGTATCATCTCATCACTGCTGCTGGCCTTTTTTAACGATGACACGCCTTGGACTATGACCTGGATCATGTTTATATTCACAGCCGCTTCTTTTTTGGTTGTCCTGAGAAAGTAGAAACAAAGAATTTTCTCAGAATATGCATATCATAAGTAATGTTATGAAAGAACAGCTTAGGTGCTAACCCGAAACATTAAGCTTATAATGTGGCTAAATCTAAGGACTGATTACCTCACAGGTTCAAAACGTTGTTGTAAAGTTATGTAACACTAGATATCATAGACTGTCCTTCCTGAAAACAACCTATCCCCACCAGCAGGATGACTATATGGAGTCTGAGTACACAAAAAAACCATTAGGCAGTCATTGTCCTTCTATTATCGATGATAAAGGACAACCTGTACTTGTTATGCCACCTCAGTGGAAAGGGCTTGTCCTTGAAGAAACAATTATCCCGGGAGCATCTGAATGTGGGCCACAATACAGCGGCATGCCAATCCTCGCCTTTGGATTAAGTGGGGCTGTAAACCGCTGGTACCGCAGTGGTTTGAAAACTCTCTATTTCGATAATAGTGGACCATTATTTGATGTGTTTGATAAAAACTATGAAAGAGACTATGGTCGCTGGGAAGGAATTCCGGGAACAGCCATTCGTGTCTCATTGCCAGCCTCTGTCATTCAGCGATATTTACCTGAACAAGCTTATCATTTTGATCTTGAACCCGCTTATGGGCAAAGGGACCCTAAATTACGCAAAATAATACTAATGTTGGCAACTGAAATTAAAAACGACCTACCAAATGGAATAACCTATGCTGAAGGCCTATCTTTAACAGCACTAGGATGGCTTAATGCTCACTATGCTGTTAAAAAACAAGCACTTCAAAAAGAGCCTAATCGATTAACCCCTCTCCACCGCAATAAACTTATTGATTATATCGATGTCTCCTTGGGGTCATCAGAGCTGACCATAGCAACCATGGCCAAAGAAATCGGTTTAAGCCCTGGGCACTTTGCAACCAGGTTCAAAGCCTCTTTTGGCATTCCTCCCCATCGCTATGTCATGGAAAAACGTATAGAAAGAGCAGGCCACTTATTGAAAGTAGAACCAGACAGATCAATTCTTGACATTGCCATAACGACAGGCTTTTCAAGCCAAGCTCACTTAACCTATGCCTTTAAGAAAATTAACAATATTACTCCCGCACGTTGGCGAACTAAACGCTAAATTACGCCGAAAATCGGCAAAATGACAATTCGGCTAATATCAGCCCCGCACAAAGTAATAAACATAGTTTGATTTTATGTAATATCACCATTTTCCTACCACTGATACAGCTTCTCAAACCCTTGCAAACGCAACATCTTTAGCAATTTCTAAAACCAATTTTACACAACCGTCGTTTTATGAAAAAAAGAAATACAAAGACATATGAAAGACAAATTGCCAATGAGTTTCATAACATCACCATGTCTCAATGCATATTACCCCATTGAGTCCGTCATGACTGGACTTTCCGAATGAATCAATAAAGCTTAACTCGTGTCCATCCGGAAACTCAAAATCGTAACTTCGAAGCTTTCAGATTGGAAACGAGCAATTTTTCGTTGTGGCAAGGAAATCAAGGACTTGGGCAGAGACGTAATACTTTACGTCGCACAGGGAAATTCGCAGATTGACGCAGCCACCCCGGAAAAGGCCGTTTCCAGATGTAAACTAACCAGCAATTATTAAATCAGCAAAGGAGGATATTTACATTACAAAGCAATTCAATGAAGCAGTGCTATTCACAAACACCTGCCCAGTAAATGGGTGAGCAAAAGCTGCAAACCTAGTGTTCAACTTTTATCAGATATTTTTTTAGTGGAGGTACAATGAAAAAATCGATTAGCAGATTTACTAAATGGACATTAATGCTATCAATGACTGCCCTTTTATTGTCCGCTTGTTCATCTTCCGACAATGACTCTGATCATACGGTTGTCATTCCTGAATCAACGGATTTTAACAGTTACACTACTCTGGAAATAGACTATACCCAGGCAGCCCAAATGCCTTTAACCGGCTATTTCACAAAAGACGTTGGCACTGATGGTCGTGCCCTCAAAGCTTACATTTCAGAAGATGCTCCTTTGCGCTCCAAATGGGTTGTCGTTGCTGTTCCCGATGATGTTGAGACCTACACTTTTTTATATAAACAAGGCTGGATTAAGCTGGCTGATCAGCGAGGAGAATGCATTCTCGCGCTAGAACCAAGTGAAAACGGATGGGGCAGTGTCGAGGAGGAAGAAGAGTATATAGCAGAAGCAATGTCCTTCCTGACTTCGACCAGCAATGACGAAGGGCTCTCTGTTATCTCTACCTATAGTACCTTTTATTTTGTCGGTTACCAGGCAGGTGCCGCTCCACTTGAGGGGTGGGCCGCTCAAAATCCGATTTTTGTCATCAGCCAGGCCTATATAGATGGCCCCGGTGCAGGACAGGACTATTTAGATACCATCGGAGCACAAGAGTACGATGGTCACAACACTGGTGGCTATGATCCAGGTCTAGAAGATGATGAATTTATCGCCACGATGCAATCCCTTGGCTACGATGGCTCCTTTACACCTAAGAGCAAAGTTCCTGTACCTACATTGTTTGCAGGTTATCCTGCTGATGATTACAGCATAAGCTACTGGAAAACAGCCAATGACGTTCTCGATGACCCAGATGGCGATACCTACAAACAATATGTTCATTCTGCGGCCTGGCAAACCCAATTCGCAAACGATTGCATATTAAATGACAACCCTCTGGCTTTGTACGGTATTTCACAAGTTAAAGTATCAACTTCTTCAAATCAAAACGCTGATCAGATTTATAATTTCCTGGGTAATTATATCCGTTATACAAATACATACGCATATAGCAATAACCTTGAATACCGTCATGATTATGCAGATACGATGGTTGCTGCACAGCAAGAAGCGCTAACAGGCGTTAAAGAAACCAGAACGGTAACGAAGGTTGACTTAAGTAGTTTTGATTACGAAATTTATGCCCAACAAGGGAAACATGTCAGGGCCTACAACGATCCAGATTCAGGTACAGTCATTTATGGTATTCTTGCTGTTGATGATTCCAATGAAGATGGGACTCTCGACCCACGCGACTATATTATTTACATTCCTGACAGTGCTGAGGAAATATGGGGAGATCAAGGAGCTCCTGTAGTTATTGTTCATCCAGGCATGACCCAATCCGCAAGTGTCTTTATGGATTGCGCGATGTGGTGGCAAGTGGCTGATGATGAAGGAGTGGTTGTTGTTATTGTCGGTCAAGGTTATCGCTTTCCAACCTCCCTCGCCTACCCGGTGGTCTCAAAGAGTGCCGACTTTGATTACGCGCTGAAAGACATTCTTAAAACAGATATTAGCACCAATTACGTTCCCCTTGATTTCAGTCGGTTTTATGGTGCTGGACATTCTTTAGGTTCCTACACTACACAAAATCTGGCGCTAAGTGATACTGATCTATTTGCGGCTGTTGCGACGACATCGCTGCCTTCTGGCAACTATATTGACTGGTTGGATGAAACCCGCCCAGACACAGAAGAACTGATTCCTGCCTATCTGTTTGTTGGTCAAAGTGACCTAGCATTCGAAATTCCGGATCTCTGGACTGCGGCACTACTCAAGCCTTGGGCTGACAAGCTGTTTACTGCCAATGGCCTGGATGTTGACTATGACACTATGCCACCAGATTATACAAATGACAGAGGTCGTTTCCAGCAGTATATGTGGGTAAATAGTCAGAATATAGCACTTGTCCGCTATACAAGAACCTTGATGCGGGAACATAACTGTATCCCAGAAGAGACAGTTCTTGCTTATGAATTCCTGCAGAATTTCAGTTTTGATCAGGATGAAACTGGTGACGTGACAGCACGCTACTACAGCAATTCCGGATTCTATCTTGATGATGCTTATGAAATCATTAAAGATGAAGTAGCGCCTTGATCTGACATGATTTAGGATTTTAAAAACAGCCGATTCCGTTATGGAATCGGCTACGTATCTAAGCAGCGACCAATAGTTATTTAGTCTTTTGGCTTAAGCGGACCATAATAAAAGGATGCCGTAGCACCACCATCGATAAGGAAGTCGGAACCGGTGATAAAGGCACCGGCATCTGTCATGAGGAGCTCGGCTAAATTGGCAACCTCGTCTGCAGTGCCGGGACGTCCGGCAGGACACTTGGCAAACATGTTCTTATAAAAATCGCCTCGGGGACCGTTGAACTCATCAATAGCCAGAGGGGTCACTATAATGCCTGGCGATATGGAATTCACGCGTGCTCCCCTCTCTCCCCATTTGATCGCCTCAGCCATAACCCTTTTGCCGTTACATCTTTTGGCCATCTGATAGGCATGCAACGTATCTTTAATATTTTCAGATTTCAATACAGGCAGGCCCAGAAGTTCTTCAGTCGGCGTTAGGGCAAGTTGTTCATCAATCTCAGCGCCTAATTGTTCCATCCGGTAACCAGACTGACTGGAAATGGTCACACCAACGCCACCTGAAGCAATGACCTTACCGACTTCTTCAAGTAATACAGCCGTTCCATACAAATCAACCTTCAAAATAACTTCAATAGGTGCCTGGCTTGGAGAGACTCCAGCAGAATTGATCAATGCCTTGATAGCACCGTACTTCTGACCTTCGTTAATAAAATTCAGGATCGATTCCCTGGATGAAATATCTGTTTGAACAGCAGTGGCATCAAACCCCGCTTCATTCATGATTTTTGCAATTGCCTGGCAATTGTCTATATTTTTGTCACCGACAATAATCTTTTTGCCGAAACCAATGCGTCTAGCAATGGCCATTCCGATTTGCCCAGCACCTGTCCAAAGGACGACATCTTTTTTCATTACTTTACCCTTCGATTTTCCCGGTTAATGCTGATTGCACAGTCTCGACCATCCCCTCTGCCTCGCAGTAGGCAGCGACCTCTTTCAGCCGAGCAGGAATGTCAATATGCTGGGGACAATGATCCAGACATTTTCCGCAATCAACGCATTGAGACGCGTAGGTCTTATTTCCCCTGGCTCCACCGTTCATGACAGCGTAAACAAACTGGGTGCGTTGCTGAGGTTCCTCAAACATATTCCCGGTGTTAAAAATTTCGAAACAACTCGGGATATTGACCCCTGCCGGGCAAGACATGCAATATTGACAACCGGTGCAGGGAATTGGCATCAATTGATGATATTTTGCAGCAACCCTGCTGATGAGATCCAATTCAGCATCCGTCAAGCTATCAGCTTCTGCCTGACAAGCTATATCCAGGTTCTGCTGAATATGCTCGTCAATATTCATACCAGAAAGAACAACGGTTACCTCAGGAGCATTCCAAACCCAACGCAAGGCCCATTCAACAGGGCTTCGCTTGGTTTCAGCGCTATCCCATAATTGCCTAATAGCCGGTGGCGCCTCCGGCCGACTCAGATTGCCACCACGAAGAGGTTCCATAACCATCACCGCAATATCTTTCTCAGCGGCATATTTAAGTCCTGCCGTACCTGCCTGATTCGTGGTATCCAGATAATTGTATTGAATCTGACAGAAAACCCAGTCATAAGCATCTACGATACGCGAAAAATCCTGACTGCTGCCATGAAAAGAAAAACCGATATTTACGATTTTACCATCCGCCTTGGCCTGTTCCAGAAAATCGATAACACCAAGCGCTTCCAAGCGGTCCCAGGAGTCCCCTTCAAGAGCGTGCAGGAGGTAATAATCTATTTTTTCAACATCTAAGCGCTGTAACTGCTTATCGAGAATAGAGGCCATATCGGCCCTACTCTT
The DNA here is from genome assembly GCA_963664385.1 of Geopsychrobacteraceae bacterium. Lineage (GTDB taxonomy): Bacteria > Desulfobacterota > Desulfuromonadia > Desulfuromonadales > Geopsychrobacteraceae > Seleniibacterium. The sequence goes on along the minus strand of OY761157.1, from coordinate 4,218,017 downwards.
AACGGCCCACGGCGGCAACTTATCAGCAATTTTCACCTTGGTCCGATAACCATCTTTAAGAGCTTTACCTACTATAACTTCACTTTGCCCTCCATGATAAGGCCAGGCAGTGTCAATATAATTAACCCCACTATCGATAGATTTACGCATTTGCTCGATAGCCTTTGGTTCATTAATACTACCATCCTCATTAGTGGGAAAACGCATGGCGCCATAACCAAGAGCAGAAATTTTATCGCCATTTTTAGGTACAAAACGGTACAACATAATAAAATCCTTTTTAAGAAGTGGTACGAATATATCCAGAGAAAAGAAAAGCTACCATGGACTGTCAGTGTCGTAGCCAAATGCTAGCATCGAATTGTCGCCATCTTTCAACAGTTCATAAACCTGTGGAGCGACCGCCAAATGATTAGGGTCAGACATATATTGATCACGATTATGGATACTGGAGAATTCCATTTCAAAACCGTAGTTAAACCCTCGATTCGGCATCGCAGGACAACCGTTATAAGGCCCAAAGCTATACGACTGAATGTACGAAACACTTTTCATAAGATCAGTAAAATGTTGAAACACGGCCCTGATCTTATCGATATCAGAATCTTCTCTAAACTTAAATAAAACGATATGTTTAATCATCACTATTCAACCTGATTGTTAATTAATGAATGCCTTCTACATCCATCCCAACTCCTGTAACCAACGTGAGATATCCCTATCTGCGGTCTTAACTTTAGCACCACGAATAGCAAGCCCCTTCAATACCTTTGAACCGGCGCAGATACGTTTAATATCCTGTTCACTATGCCCCATTCCACTACCCTCGTGGGTACAGAATGGAATGATCGTTTTCCCTGATAAATCATAGTTTTCAAGAAAAGAGAAAACCGCCATAGGCATTGTCCCCCACCAATTAGGATAGCCGAGGAAGATCACATCATAATGAGCCATATTCTCAACCTTATCTGTCAAATCCGGGCGGGCATCATCTTGAAGCTCCTTCATGGCGACATTGGTCGTCTCGTGATAATCCTCAGGATATTGGCTAACAGTATCTACTTCAAAAAGATCGCCACCGCACTGTTCTTTGATTATTTGAGCAGCAACTTTGGTATTGCCAACCGGTAAATTCAATACCCTCCCACCAACATAATTATTGCCGGCGCGTGAGTAATAAGCGATAAGTATTTTATGGTTATTCATTATTCGATTCCTCTTGCACAATTAAATAATTCAACAACATTGAACAGATCAACGGACATAAAGCTAGTCCGCAGAGCGCAGACCCTGAAAATTAATTTGCAAGAACCAGTCGCCCTACAGCCATGGGGCATGAATGGAAAGATCATCCCGAAGCATGAAACACAGGCTTAACCACTTAAAAATACATTTCAATTTTTATATTTTATAAATGTCCTTCAATTGAAAAAGCTCTCCACTTTTATACTGATAAATGGACATTTTCAGGTAGAATAATCCTGTCAATTTTTTGCATGATAATCCGAAACATCAGTGCTTCCGATATTTCATAATTTCATCATTTAGCAATCACGGCTGCTTTAGTCAGCAACACATCATAATCTGTTAATGGTAATTATTTGAAAATTGAGTTCTATTAAACAGTGAGAACATTGATATGGGATAAGGTTAACATCCCTCTATGCGATTTATGGTAACCAGGAACCAAAAAAGCCAACTAAATGATTTTTCTGTCCTATATACTAGATTATTAAACGTGGCTAATGGAAAGTTCTACATAAAAAATCAATTCTTCCACGCCATCGGTTGACTTTTTTGTACTAATCAATTATCAATGTTGCACCCTTCATGAATGACATCAAAGATGATTTTGTTCTTCTTATTTAAAGGTATCCGTGCCCGCAACATGCGGTTTTGTTTATTCAAGGTGAAATAGAACAACTGTTTATTATTACAATACTTCATATTAAATCTATTGCTAAATCTGCAGATCTCTTGATAAATCGTGATTATTTTATCTTCTTGATAAAATCATGGACACAAATTGGCCACCGTCGTCGTCGGCCACCCAATCTACAGATTATAAATAAGTATTTTTAAGAGTAAAACACAGCTCTTCTATTCTGCTGTTTTGTTCTTCTGCGTAGGACATACCATTTAAAGGATGATATCAATGAAAAATCACGGTTCAGATGAATCCGGGACTCGCTGGGAGAAAGACCTTTGGGGAAATCAACCATTGATGGAAAGAACCGGTATCAAACATGATACGTACCTCAACTGTTTTTGCCCTCACTGCGAAAAAGAGCTGAATGACAACAACAAGGCCGTTTTCCGCATCGTCAGCAAACAAGGCGAAGAAGGAATCAGTCGCTTGACACCATACCTGAACGTCCTGGACCGCGAGAGCACTATTAATATCCCTGACGATGAGGAGTTGGCTGATGTGCGGTGCCCGCATTGCAATGTTTCACTCATTGAGCCTGATCAGGTCTGCAAATTTGATAACTGCAAAATGATTAAATTCAACATATCGGTCTCAGATTCAACCAAACTGTCAATCACTCTGTGTGTATTGAGTACCTGCCGCTGGTACACCATGAGTGAAGAAGATAACGAGCGGCTTATTTTGAGGGATAGTCATGAATGGTAACAACAGGGGGAGAAAAAACTGGACCCTTTCTCTGACAATTGCTGTTGTCATTGCAGCTGCGGCCACTGTTATAGGTTGCATGGGAGGAACTCAGCCCGGCAATGCTGACCGCCTCTATATGACGGCAACTGCCGGTTCGGTTCTGTTTGACCATGGTATGCACCAGGAAAACGCTGAATCTTGTGCAAGCTGTCATCATGATCTTTTATCTGCAGAAACGACAAGTGCCTGTGCTGATTGCCATGATGATGGTCGTGAGTCTGGCGATTTCGAACATGCAGAACTTAAAGATTTTCATGAAAGAAACTGTATTACCTGTCACGGTAACACAGCCGCGGATCGTGAGCCTCTATCCTGCCGCGAATGCCATAGCAAAACGCAGGAAAGTGAAAACAGAAACGTCAGCTGCCTGGAATGTCATGATGACTCTTTTGAGCCCGATATGATGGCCCATGACGAATTCCTCGAAATTGAAGACCACAGTTGCTTGGGTTGTCATAATCCAGCAACCGTATCGGAAGCTTATCATACGAACTGTACCAGCTGTCACCGTGCCAATGCACCAGAGCGCTTTATCGATAATACCGGCGCCCCTGTTTGTGCTGCTTGTCACTTACGTTGAGGATGCTTTACCAATGTTAAACTTTCTGAAAAAGAAATCGCCTCTGGCGCCGATCACATCATACGATTCTGAGATCCGCCAGATTGCCGATCCTGATTTTGTCATCCTGCCCCTTGAATACCCAGGACAGGTTCAATACAAAGCGGTTGTAAAAACAGGAGATATCGTCTCTAAAGGCCAGCCCGTTGCCAAGTCCCCACTCGGTAACGCGGTTATTGCCAGCATCAATGGAAAAGTCCGCGGAATTACCACGATCTGGACAGCACAGTCTGTTCATTCCCCGGCAATTATTATCGATAAAACTGAAGCGACAGTAGATACAGAGTCAAAATTATTTACTAAGCCTGTCCCACCAGGCAACCTTGAAGCGGCCATGATGCGTTTGAGAGTTGCGGGTGTCGCTCCACCATGGTCTTTATCAGGGCGTGAATGGCGTGCCGAGGACATTGAAGAGTTACCAAGAATTGAGACAATTATTATTACCGGTATCCGCCCGGAAGATACGGCTCTTACCTCACAGATACTTCTTGATCAACAACGTGACAAGGTCGCTGACGGGCTGAAACGTATTTCCCAACTCATGCCAGGCGCACGTGTATGCATGACGGCACCTCAAACATACCAGTCTTGGGCTGATACGGCATTTTCTGGCTTGGCAGAACTGCACTATTTACCAAACAGTTATTTCGGCCGAATTGAGCGTGAGATCGTTACTTTAATTATTGGTAAACGAATTCCCAATCGTGAAAGTTATCGTAAATACGGTATTATCGTTCTCGATGTCGAATATCTTCTGGCGATTGTTGACGCCCTGAATGGCACTTCAGCACTTACTCATAAACATCTGACCATCAGCGGCTCTGATATAGAAACCCCGATTACCGTCCGGTTTCCGCTAGGAACCCCCCTTAAGCACATTCTTGCCAGCCAGGGATTAAGTATTTCTGACTACACCCGCCCAGTTGTTGGTGGTCCGATGAAAGGTGTCGCTCAGTATTCAGATCAAACCCCGATGACATATTATAGCGGCGTCCACCTGATTGCCGGTGATGTTGCACCGTTTGATGCCATCGCCCCCTGTATCAATTGTGGTCGCTGCACGCGCGCGTGTCCGGTCAACATTCAGGTGCACCTGGTTAATCGGATGATTGAGTTTGGTCAGATGGATTCAGCCAAAGATCTTAACCCAGAAGCCTGTCACGAATGTGGGCTCTGCGCCTATGTGTGTCCGGCAGAACGCCCTATTGTCCAACTTCTTAATTTCTGTAACCACGACATGGTACATGGCGAGCGCTTTACCTGGGCTGCCGGAGGATTGTCATGAAAGAACTAACATCACAAGAACAACCGCCCAGATTAGAGCGCAAAATGCTCGATGTTGCAGTTGGCCCCCATTATCGTCTCGGTACTGGACTTGCTGGAATCTACCAACGCTGGGTCATCGCTCTACTACCGGCAGTTATTGCCAGCATTTACTATTTTGGCACCGCAGCCATGAGAGTTTTTGGCTTATGTATCTGTTTTGCCGTTGCTCTCGATTATATTTCTGAAAGGCTTGCCCCTTCAAGAGACCTCACCTCCAACTGGTCGAGTATCAGTCTGGGTCTCCTTTTTGCTTTTATGTTGCCACTCAATGCACCCTGGTGGCTCATATTGGTCGGCTGTCTGTTCATGATCGTTATCGGTAAAAAGTTTTTTGGCGGGGTTGGTGCCTATCCGGTTCAGCCCGCGATTCTGGCTACGGCTATTTTGCAGCTCAGCTGGCCGGCACGTATGGATTATACTGCAGCGCTTAAGAATCTTGACTGGTCCGTCTCTATGATCGAACCTTTACGTCTGGTTAAGACCCTGGGGGCCGCTGCCGCCGATCAATATCAGCTTAAAGACATGTTTCTTGGCTATCAGGTCGCTGGTACTGCCAACGGTATGGTTCTGTTTATTCTGCTGGGTGGATTATTCCTGTTGCTGACCCGTGAAATTCAGTGGCAAGCCCCTGCAGGTTTTCTCGTGGGATTACTTGCAACAGCTGCGATTCTGCATGTTACTTCCCCCGAAGCATACGCTTCCCCGCTCTTTTATTTAGTCAGCGGAGGCACTGTATTTATGGCCCTCTTTCTGATTACAGATCATACCACGTCGCCGGTGAATAAAGTGCCACTGTTTCTCTACGGTTTCCTCGCTGGCATTCTGTTAATTTTTATTCGCTGTTATTCCCAACATGTTGACGGTATTGCCTATGCTGTCCTGCTGGTTAATCTGTGTGCTCCTTTGATGGATATGATCAAGCCTAAAGTAAAGGGAGGCCAAGGTGAAAACATCTGATATTACCCGCATGGTCGTTGTACTGTGCCTGATTACAGGCGTTTGCGCAGCGGCTCTTGCTTCTGCCAACGTTATGCTGAGCCCGATGGTTGATAAACAAACCGATTTAAATGTTCGTGGTCCAGCCCTGGAAAGACTTTTCGGTGTCCCGGCAAATGAGGTTCTTACCAATAAAATCATGGTCGCTACTGACGACAAACCGATTCCCGTCTTTTACCTAAAAGACGGTGACACAGTCAAAACCCTTGCTATTGAAACAACCACAACCAGCTTCGGTGGTGATCTGACTATCATGGTCGGTATTGATCTGCTTGGCAACAAACAGACCGGTATGGAAGTTGTCAGTCACAGTGATACTCCCGGTCTTGGAGCGCGTATTGAAGAACCTGGTTTCCGACGTCAATGGCAAGGACTCCCCCTTGACAAGACGGTTGCAGTTACCGCTGACGGAGGCACCATAGACTCCATCAGTGGCGCGTCAACGACCTCCCGTGCTGCAGCAAAAGGCACCAATAACGTTTTGGCTTTTATCAGTAAGAACCAAGACAAAATTATGCAGATGATTGCAGAGAAGTAAGAGGAATTTGTTATGGCTAATATTTATCTACAAACACTGACTGCAGGCTGGTGGAAACGCATCCCACCTTTCCGCCTTGTCCTTGGCCTGTGCCCCTCACTTGCTGTTACAATGTCCGCAGAGAATGGTCTCGGTATGGGGCTTGCTACTGCTTTTGTTGTCATGTTGTCAAGTGGTTCCATCTCTGCTCTGCGTAATGTTATTCCATCCAAAGTCAGAATAGCTGCGTATATCGTTATCATTGCTACATTGGTATCTATTGTTGAGATTTTGATGAAAGCTTACTTTTTCTCTCTGTCTCAACAGCTTGGTATTTATATTCCATTGATCGTCGTTAACTGTATCGTCTTGGGACGCGCCGAAGGATTTGCTGCAAAAAACCCACCTATCCTTTCCATGATCGATGGTTTCAGTGTTGGCACCGGCTATGCCATGTCACTTACTCTGGTAGGCTCTTTACGCGAAATTTTAGGCGCCGGCACCTGGTTTGGAATGCCTGTTTTTAGTAGCAGCTTTGAACCAATGACCTTTTTTGTCTCTGCCCCTGGAGCCTTTGTTACCCTTGGCTCATTACTCGCGTTACAGAATTTATTCTCCCGGTTACGGGGCGAAAAATTTATTCAGGGATAAGGGGAAATTATCATGGATTTATTCATTCTTGCGATCTCTTCAACCTTTGTTAACAATATCCTCCTTGCCCAATACCTTGGAAATTGCCCTTTCCTGGGGGTTTCAAAAAAGCTTGAAACAGCCCTTGGCATGGCCATGGCGGTTGTTTTCGTTATTGTTATGTCAACCATCTGTACCTGGTCAGTTCTCAATTTTGTTCTTAAGCCTTATGGTTTGGAATATCTGCAGACCTTAAGTTTTATTCTGATCATCGCTTCACTTGTGCAGTTGGTTGAAATCATCCTTAAAAAACAGAGTCGGACCCTCTATAACGCACTTGGTGTTTACCTTCCCCTGATTACTACAAACTGTGCTGTTATGGGTGTCGCTCTTCTGGTTGCAAAAAAAGAATATGCTTTCGTCGAAGCCCTTGTTTTTGCAACTTTCAGCGCTATCGGATACGGACTCGCTTTAGTTCTGTTTGCCGGTATTCGTGAAAGACTCATGATTTCCGCAGTACCGAAATCATTACAAGGAACTGCCGTAGCGCTTATCACTGCCGGAATTATGGCTCTGGCGTTCATAGGCTTCCGGGGAATGGCTTAGGCATTCAGAAAGAAGGAGATTTATTGTGTTAGCTCCAGTAATCCTACTCGTTAGCATCGCATTTGTAGCATCAGTTATCCTGGGTGTTGCAGCGAAAGTATTTTATGTCAAGGAAGACCCTCGTATCGAAGCGGTAGCCGACCTCCTGCCAGGTGCTAACTGCGGTGGCTGTGGTGAAGCTGGCTGCAGTGCCTCAGCAGAAGCTATGGTCAAGAAAAAGATCCCGGTCAACGCATGTGTTGTCGGCGGAACCGAAGTTGCCGAAAAAATTGGTGCCGCCCTTGGCTATGATGTATCAGGTTCAGAACCCACCCTCGCCTGTTCCAGTTGTGAAGGTGGTTTCCGCGCGGCTAAAAAGTTCACCTATTCCGGGCTTCAGGATTGTCGTGCGGCATTACAGCTTTATCACGGCCCAGTCCGCTGTGAAAATGGTTGCCTTGGGCTTGGTTCCTGCCTGCGCGCCTGTAAATTTGGCGCCATCAGCATGAGCGATGAGACCGGTCTGCCAATTTTCGATCCCGAAAAATGTGTCGGCTGCGGCTCCTGTGTTGAAAATTGTCCTAAAGGTATTGTTAAACTGGTTGGTGAAACAACCAAGATCCTTCACTGGAATCAATATACTAACTGCCTGTCTCCATGCCGTCAGCGCTGTCCTGCTCAGATCAATATTCCTAAGTATCTTGGCCATGCGCGTAAAGGGGAATATGCTGCAGCATTATTGACCGTCAAGGACAATAATCCACTACCAACCATGACCGGCCGTGTCTGTCCTGAACTCTGCGCGACTGAGTGTCGTCGTACCATTAATGATGATCCGCTTGCTATTAACTCTGTCAAACGTTTCCTTTCAGACTGGGAACGCGACAGTGGCAAACGTCTGCAAGTTCCGATTGCTGCTGATACCGGTAAAAAGATCGCTGTCGTTGGTGGTGGACCTTCCGGTCTTACTGCTGCTTATTACCTCCGCCGGCTTGGTCATGAAGTTGAAATATTTGAGCAAATGGACAAGCTTGGGGGGATGCCACTCTATGGTATTCCTGAATATCGTCTCTCAGAAGATCAACTGAAATGGGACGTAGATGGCGTTCTTGAACTTGGAGTGACTGCCCATGCCGGCAAAAAACTTGGTGAAGACTTTACGATCAAATCCCTTAAAGCAGATGGTTTTGATGCCGTATATCTCGCCATCGGTCTGTGGACCGGACGTATCCTGCCTTTCGAAGGAAAAGATCTTAATGGTGTCTGCAGTGGCATTGACTACTTGCGTCGTTACCATACTGATGAAGAACTGATCGAAGGTAAAAACGTTATTGTTATCGGTGCCGGAAACGTTGCTATGGACTGTGCTCGTTCCGCACTTCGTTCCGATGCTGACAGCGTTAATCTGTTATTCCGCTTCTCCCGCGATTTAATGGAAGCCAATGCTCACGAAATCGTTGATGCGGAAAACGAAGGGGTAAAAATGCATTGCCTGGTCTCACCAATGAAGTTCATTGGTGAAAATGGTCAATTAACTGGTATCCAGGTTCAGGATGTCACCCTCAAAATGAATCCTGTCGGTCCTCCTGATTGTATTCCGGTGGAAGGTACGGAACGCGTTATTCCATGTGACACCGTTATTCTTGCTGTTGGACAGGCTGCAGACCTTGATAAAATTGTTGAAATCGACGGCCTGGAGAAAACCCGTTTCGGGACCATTGACGGCAATGAGGAAACTCTGGAGACTAATATTCCTGGGGTCTTTGCCGGAGGTGACTGCTTCTCAGGACCACGTCTGCTCGTTGATGCGGTTGCCAGTGGCCGCTATGCTGCCCGCTCTATTCACTATTATGTCACTGAAGGCGTCATTCCTGCGATTGAAGATCGTCAGCGCGAGATGATGGCTCCATCACTGGTCGACGAACTGGAAGCTGTCAGCCAGCAATCTACACGGGTTAAAAAGCCAATGCTGCCCGTAGAAGAGCGGATCGGAACCTTTATAGAAGTTGAAGGAACCATTTCTGAAGAGCAATGCCAAGCTGAATCTGCACGTTGCCTGAACTGCGGTATTTACTGCTACGATCAGGATGATCAACCAACTGATCAGCAACGCAAAGCAACCTCATGTCCAAACGAGCCACACATCGTTGAAAAAGAAAGTACGAAAGCAGCTTAATTCAGCGTACTTATAACCAATAAAGGGCCTGCAATTTAATATATTGCAGGCCCTTTATTGGTTTAGACGTTAATTGGCTAAACTGATAATTCAGAAATGAAAATTATTAATCAACTTTTACGTAATCGACATATCAACCAGGCACGCTCCCAGTTAACAGATTTTGGGAGTACTTCAGTCTTCAACTGAGCCTGTAGCGTTGTCAAATCATCACCTTCCATCATCGAACTGACATAAGAAAACCAGCTGCCTGTCTGCTCTTTAAGCCACGGCCTTAACCAGGCGTCACTGATTGTTATCTGTTCACCAATAGTAAAGTGATCCCATTCAAGTAGTTCAAATTGCGACCAATCGGAAACATCGTCGGATTGCGGCAATGAAACCTTTTCAGAATAAAATAGCTGTTCCCCTGCCCTGACACTCTTATGCAAAGTTTCGTCAATGCACCCTGCCAGCAGTTCACTCAGTCGGCTACCAACCCCAGGTAATGGCTGGCAGACCATCAAGGTACCACCAGAAACCATTCGCTCGCCAAGTTGCTCAATCATTTGGGGTAACAGTTCAAAGCAACTGTCTATGACGACATGTTCCCATTTAATATTTTTTAAAGCAGGACATTCAAGCCACTGAGGATTTTTCAAACTGACATCTACAAATAATGGCCGTTCAGCCTCAGGAAGACTTTCCATTGAGAATTCAACAAGCTGACGGAAATCCTGGCGTTCAACCAATGCTGTCAAACCACCCTCAGGAACCAGTCGAAACAATTCCCAAAACAGTTGATTCCAGCGCAACGGCGCAAGCAGAATACGATCACTGCGACTGACCTGTATTCCGGAGAGGATTCTATCAAGAACTTTTTTCCGGGTACTGGAGTTCCCCTGAACCCGTCGAATCCAACGTTCCCGTTCTTTATCACCAGGACTGAAGGTCAAGGTTTCAGGTTCTTCCTCAAGCATCCGATCCAACTGCTCTTCGCGTTGACGAATAACCTGCTGCTGGATTGAGCCTTCGTAACCTTGTGCGGTTGGTTGGTAAAAAATTCGTCCTTTCAACGCTTCTGGCAAATATTGTTGAGCCACCCAATGTTCACGAAAAGCGTGGGGATAACGGTAGCCTTTGCCATGCCCGAAGCTGTGCTTATCACGGCTTGAATCACGCAGATGGTTGGGTATTTCAACATCTTCTTTAGCCACACTGTCCAAGGCGTCAAAAAATGCCAGGGCTGAATTGGATTTTGGGCATGTAGCAAGATACAAGGTGGCATGAGCGAGATGATAATGCCCCTCCGGCAAACCGACCCTATCGTATGCAGAAGCCGCTGCTTCAACAACACCAAGGGCATATGGATCAGCCATGCCGACATCCTCACAGGCCGATATCAGCATACGCCTGAAAATATAGCGCGGATCCTCCCCAGCCCTGATCATGCGCGCCATCCAGTACAGGGCAGCATCCGGGTCAGAACCTCTCAATGATTTAATAAAAGCGCTGATTGTATCGAAATGATAATCACCCTCTTTGTCATAAAGGACTGCTTTTTGCTGAATACTCTCCTCAGCAGCAGCCAGGGTGATATGAATGCTGGTACCTGGTGCTGGCGGAAAACTGTCCGGGGTGGTTTCAATGGCCAGTTGCAGTGCATTCAGCAAGGAACGCGCATCACCACCAGCAACATTAACCAGATGATCGAGGGCATCAGCATCAAATTCAACCTGCCAGTTGCCATAACCACGGACATCATCAGCCAAGGTCTGTGCGACGATTTTGCGTAAATCATCCTCAGTCAACCCTTTCAACTGAAAAACCCGGCTACGACTGACCAGCGCTTTGTTCACCTCAAAATAAGGATTTTCTGTGGTAGCACCAATCAGAACGATCGTCCCCTGCTCCACCCAGGGTAACAGCGCATCCTGTTGCGATTTGTTCCAACGATGGACTTCATCAACGAACAGAATGGTCCGGCGGGAATATAGATCTTGAGCTTCACGAGCTTCTTCAATCGCTTCACGCAACTCTTTAACACCACTTAACACTGCATTCATTGATACAAAGCGGCTTGAGGTACTGTTTGCAATAACCCGCGCAAGAGTAGTTTTCCCGGTACCCGGAGGGCCGTAAAATATTAAGGAAGAAAGCTGGTCAGCACGAATAGCACGCCGCAACAATCTCCCCTCCCCTAGAATATGGTCCTGACCTACATATTCATCAAGAGTCCTGGGACGCATCCGCGAAGCGAGTGGTTCTGCAACCGGTGAAGAGGTTTGAGTGAACAGATCCATGAGGGAAAATACCTTGAACGATAAGTATTGATATAAGGATTGAATCCAGGCAAACCCAAGCGCGCAAACGATGGATCTACTAAAACTATTATTTTGCAGTTCATAGCATAAAAATCATTGTATGTCGCCATGCCAGTGAAATTGACCACATCAATTCATATAGCGGTATCAATACTAAACAAGTACAGCTTTGGGGTAATTATTAAAATGGGAAATCACCACCGAAATCAACATTTTGATCAACCTGTTGAACTTCCGGCTTTTTAGCTATCTTGTGCTGAGGATTACCATCAACATAGATCGCTTTAAATGGTTTGGTTGGGCAGGCATGTTCACAACCGCCACAACCAATACAGACATCAGTATTCAATTCCGGAATGACCAATGGTTTATTGAGGGGATTCTGATAAGGAACCATCTTGACCGCCTTGGTCGGGCAATGTTCCGAACACGCACCACAGGTGGTATTGTCGGTATAAACAACACAGTTCTCCTTAATGAATTGAGAAACTCCGATCTGGGTCAGCTTTTTATCTTCAACAGTCAGCTTTTGCAAGGCCCCGGTAGGGCACACATCAGTACAGACCGTGCACTCGTAATTACAATGGGCCGCTCGAAAATCCATTCGCGGTTGCATGATGCCGTTAACGCCATAAGCAATAAATGCCGGGGTTAATACCCGTGACGGACAAACACTGACGCATAGGTGGCAGGCACTGCAAATACTGTTGAAGCGGGAAACACTTCCGCATCCCGGAGGAGATGTTGGACAAGTAACCGCTTCTGGTATGGTTGTTGGCTTGCTTTGTACAATAACCCGTTCTGGCTGAGTCAGGCCTGCAAGCCCGAGCACCGATACCCCGGAGTGCATCAGAAAGGTACGTCGTTCCTGGTCGGCAGGGATGTCGGTTTTCCGGTTGTTCCAGCGTGCCTTCAAACGAATGGCGTCAAAGGAACAAACCGTCAGGCAATTGTAGCAACCGACACAACGGCTCATATCAACCGTCATTTCCATCAAATCGATGCACCCGGCCTTACAGACCGACTCACATCGTTTACAGCCAGTACAGTCATTTACTGAAATACCGATATGAACCAGAGACCTCTTTGAACAGATTCCGAGCAGCGTCCCCACCGGGCAGATACTGTTGCAGTACAGCCGACCACGTGTCACGGTAAGAAAGCCAATAAGGAGCAGCAGCCCCAGGGAGACGCCGACGGAAAATGATAAAAATGCCGCCCATTGTTTACGTACCAGGGCGTAAATACCGAACTGCTCAAGGCCAACTGCAGCGAAATTATTGAAGATGATCACCAGGGGCCGCACCAGATTGGAAACGATCCGGCCGAAACCGCTGAAGGGATCTAGAAGATTGACCAGAACCCCACTGCCCGAAAGCAGCGAAACAAGGGTGACCGTAAGGATCAGGTAGCGCACCCGATTGTTGGAGACAAATTTTTTAAAACGTCGCCGCCTCCCCATTTTGCGCCGCAAAAATCCCAGAAGATCCTGCAGAGTGCCAAGAGGACAGATCGTCGAACAATAGACCCGCCCGAACAGCAAGGTCAGGCCAAGCACGATGATAAACCCGAAAGCACTGGTCAATACGCCATAACAAAAATTGAGCAGGGACGGCACAAACTGCAGAAAGAGCACCCTTTGTGCTATCAGGGGGGCAAACGCATTCTGAAAATCCAAAAACAAATAGACAGTGAGTATAAAAAAAACAAGGGAGACAGCTATGCGGAACCTTTTGAGATGTTTCTGCTGCATTTCAGTTAAATCTTAATCCGGTTGATATTCAGTTGTTTTAGATTCATCTGACCCAGGTTCTGCGCTGCAGCCAACTCAATATGGCGGATATCGAGGGGATCTGTGCCAAACATCATCGTCGCCGCAGTATCGGCGGCAACGGGATCAGTGGAAACCAGCAACGATTTCATCATCACCAAATCATTGGGGGAAATTCCGCGCGGGCCGTTCTGCTTCATGACCCGGTAGGCATCGACAACAGTCAGGGTCGGCTTGCGGTATCCGGCAAAGTCGGCGATGCATTGATGCAGATCGTTTCGATGCCAGTACCAACGATCCCAGACCACGCCCATCAGGTTCTTCATACCGATGCTTATCTGCGTCGAACTGTGGTGCTTTAATACCGGGACATTAATGAATACATCAGCCTCAAGAAGCAGTTCATGAACCTTGGCCTCAGTCAGACGTTTACCATTTGCAATAGAGACCGACTGGTAATAACCCTCATTGTCTCCTGAAACGATGCGTCCTCCGGCATCCTTGACTGCCTGCTCAATGCCACTGTTGCGATAACACTGAGCCCAGGGATCACAGGTATGATCAAAAACCGAAACCTGCTTAGACCCTGCCTGCAGGCAGTGTTCGACAATCCGCGCCACCAGCTTCGGGTTGGTATTCCCGCCCAGCTCAGGACGAACATCCCAGCCGATATTTGGTTTAACCAATACATTGCTGCCACGTGGTACGAAATTCTGCATACCCCCCAGGGAAGCCATAGCACGATCAAACATGATCTCCGGTTCGCCGCCCCTGACTGCAACCAGATCGTAAGCCGGATTGACAAGAGTTTGCGGTGCAGCCAGCACCCCACCAAATGAACCGCTACCAAGAGTCGTCCCGGCGGCGACAAGACCGCCACCGACAACTGTTCTGATAAAATCCCGACGTTTCATATTCACCTCCAGAAGCAGTCTAAATTGAATCCGTTTTCCAGCATTGTTATGGCAACACCATGTTGTCTAGATAAATTACAAGCAATCTGACCTTCAACCGTTTAAGGACCCAGTTTGTCCAGTAAGCGGTTGCTCCACTCTTCTATTTCAGTGCGGCTGTCACCAATCATGATAACGATAAAAGCACCGGAATTGCTGACCATCACCTGCTCCTGCTTACGCCCAGTCAGCAGCGTCCCTTGCTCCTGCTTATCAACATGGCTGAAACGGATGCCAGAGGTCATCTTTGCCAGAGCACTGTCGTAGATAGCCCTACTTTCAGCGGCATCCAGATACTTCAGAACAAAGACCATATTTTCTCCAAGTTGGCCGATCATCCCCTCACGGACATGGAAGATATTGTCGGAGTCGAAAACATAGCTGTTTATGACAGCAAGATCGCCGAGGATATACCTTCCCCTGCTAAAGCCAAGGGGCTCTTGGTTCAACTGCTTGGCAAGTTCAGGGACCGACCCGCTAACGGGATAGGAGTCGGCGATCATCCCGGCCATTCGCTGAATAGCTGCAACCGTAGCGGGTTTTGCATCGGACCCAATAATGGTCATGAGCAGATCACCTTGCCAGACATTGATGTAATACTCTTCGAGAAAAGCAGCCTGGCCGAGAGTCACGGACTGCCCCTCTGTACCAATTTTGAAACTGTACATCCCATAGGCGGCTGCAGGACTAGCCATCTGGTAAATCTCAACGGTCACAGACGCACTGGAAGCGTTGGAATACCCCTGGCTGACAACCTGTTTGAAACCGTACTCATGATAGATGTCGGCACCGCCATCGATCATAATAAAAAGGTTTTCACCTTTAAAACTCTCCGGTTCACCGCTACGCAGCCAACCCTCCACGGCATTGTCCGTCGGCAACAAGTCGGATAGATTTTCAGCCGCATTCACGCTGACAACAGATACAATGATCAATAAAAAAGAGATGAGAATTCGCATCATTTCTTCTACTCATGTTTAAATGAATACTTCATGGATATTCAATCGTGCCAGCCTGGCTTCACCGAGTCCATGGGCCTGCCCCATCTGAATCATCAAAACTTCGTCAGGATTAACACCAAGCATGTTCGCGCCATAGGCATCAATGGCTACCGGATTACGGGCGGCGATAACTTTCTGTGGGTTGAGCAGCTGTCCCGGTCCTCCCGGTCCATTGGTCTTAAGTACTTCTGTGCCATCCAGGATGCATAAATCTGGTTGTCGCACCAGGTTGAGATCGGCGATGCACTGGGACAGGAACTCAACATCGTCATAGGAGCCAAGGGCCCCGGACCCATGATGAAAATACTGATTGGTCAAAAAGGAGGAAGCGCCCATCAAATTCTTCATAGTGCCGGTAAAACGGGTGCCCGTGTGGTTCTTGGCAATGGAAATATTGATGAAGACATCACACTCAAGCAGCTGACGTGCAACACTAGCATCTTTCAAAGAAACACCCTTCGGAATCTGAACTTTGATAGAATTGCCGCCATAACTTTTAAGCTCACCGATCTCATCAGCAAAAGTCCCGTGAAGTGCGCTTCTGCGCCAATAACTGCCACCACTATCTTTGAATACCCCGACCTCTTTAGCCCCGGCATCATGGCACATGCGCACCACCGCAAGCGCGATGTCTGGGTTGACATAACTACCGGGGTGCCGCCAGGATGAATTGATCAGCAGACCAACCCGTGTCTGGCCGTTGACAAATTTGTCCATTCCTCCTAACTGACGTACGGCAGCCATAGTATTATTAAAAACATTCCCCCCATTTGCCACCGCGATATCCAGATCACTTTCGGCATAGGCTGCCCCTTGCATCCATTTCAGCGGGCTCCCAATCAACAAGGAGGAAGCCCCTAACACTGTAGAACCTTTGATAAAATTGCGCCTGCTTATTGAATCACTCATACTCATACCCTTTATCAGCTAATCAGTGCCGCTAGAGGTCAATTTTAGTTTTTAAAGCCTCTTGCCAATGACTACAAACATCAGGATCGACAACAGCTAGGCAACCCAGCCTATAACCATACTCAGCCCCAGCGGATAAGGAAGTACCTGGTTGTGTCTTTCATGTCCAGGCGCTTCCGTTCAGTCCTCAGAGTTCCTGAGCCGTGGGCCGGAACAGAATTTCATTGATATCGACATCCTCAGGCTGACTCATGGCATAGACCACGGCCCGTGCAAAGGAGTCAGCAGGAATAGCAAACTTGTCATAATAATCCCGGATGCCGGCAGCGACATCTTTTTCTGTCACACTGTCTGCAAGATTAGTGGCCACTGCTCCAGGTGATATAACCGTGGTGCGAATGTTGTACGGTTTTACTTCCTGACGCAGACCTTCTGAAATAACCCGCACCGCTGTTTTGGTCGCAGAGTAAACTGCACTACCGGGCCGTATCTTATGTCCAGCGACAGAGGAGACGTTAATGATATGTCCGGATTTCTGCTGTTTCATGTAAGGAAGAGCCGCGGCAATTCCATAGAGCACCCCTTTCATGTTGACATCGATCATCTGATCCCAATCGGCAATTTTTAAACGCTCCAGGGGGGAATGGGGCGTCAAGCCGGCGTTGTTGATCAGCACATCTATTCGCCCATAATCCCTGACCGCCTCGTCAACCAGTGCCTGCACCTGATCAGCACTGGTGACATCAACTGTGAACGCCTTGGAGCGCCCTTGTGCGGCATTGATTTCGTCAGCCAACGCGCTGATTTTTTCTGTCCGTCTGGCTCCAAGCACAACAGTTGCACCCAGCTCACTGAGCATCCGGGCCGTCGCTTCGCCCAGACCACTGCTGGCCCCTGTAATAACAACCACTTTTCCTGCAATGTTCATAAATGAGTCTTTCTTTCTAGTACGCCCCGCAACGTGCTCAATGGCCACAGGCAGTGGGGACTCTATTCATTATCGATTGGTATTATCATCAATCACCACGTTCATAATAAGACGAATCAACAGTCAGAAAGTAGAACGATCCTGTCTATTTATTGAACGATTCTCTGATGCATTAGAATTTAGACATGGTCTATGCCCACGCCACTAATGACACGAGAAAATTGCTGAGTCATGAGACATCATGCTTGTAGACTGGGGCTTTTCACCTTTTCGGAGGCGCTTCCACACCAGAAAAGACCAGAACCCTATCGGGCAAACGTTGACCACGCACTTCGATGGCCTTCAACGCAGAGTTCAGTTCGGCGATCTCTCCTTGGGTGAATTGAACTTCAGCCGCTCCGATATTCTCGATCATGTGCGCCATCACCGTCGTTCCTGGGATAGGGACTATCCAGGGTTTCTGCGCCATAAGCCAAGCAAGTGCAATTTGAACAGGAGCTGCATGTTTGCGAACTGCCCAGGTCTTTATCAAGTCAATTAATTGCATATTGTGAGCAAGGTTTTCCGGTGAGAATCGGGGCGTGATCGCACGGAAATCACCGGGTGCAAAACTCGTCTTCGAATCGATCCAGCCGGTGAGTAATTGACAGTTCAGAGGCCACCAGGGCACAAAACCTATTCCCAACTCTTCGCAGAGCGGTATCACGTACTTTTCCGGGTCCCGGGTCGCCATCGAATACTCGTTTTGAATCGCCGTCAACGGCAATACGGCATGAGCACGACGGATCGTCTGGACACCAGGCTCGGAAAGCCCCCAATGCAGAACCTTCCCTTCATCCATTAGCTCTTTGACTGCTCCGGCCACATCTTCAATCGGCACCTGAGGATCAACACGATGTTGATAGAGAAGGTCGATATGGTCGGTCCGCAACCGCTTGAGCGACCCCTCCACTGCACGCTTGATACGTTCGGGGCGGCTGTTAAGTCCGGGGCCGCGCGCACCGGTATCAGGGTCAATGTTCCAACCAAACTTGGATGTGATCCTGACCTTGTTTCTGAATGGTTCAATGGCCTCGCCAAGAATCCGCTCATTTTCGAAGGGTCCGTATGCCTCGGCACAGTCGAAGAAGGTGACACCCCTATCGTATGCCTCGCGGAGGATACTGATCATTTCCGGACGGTAAGGCACTGTAGTTGTAAATTTACGGTGCATATTCTGAACGCCGAGGCCTATGCTCGACACCTCAAGTGAGCCGAGCCTGCGTTTTCCCAGACTTGTAGATCCTTGTGATTTCTCTTTACCTGTTGTCACGAAAGAGTTCTGCCCTTCCTTAGATTGTGCAGCGGTGGCAAAATTACCCAGCATGGAGGTTGCAGCTACACTTGCTCCTGCGATGATAAACTTACGCCGACCCAGTGTTGAGGGGCAGCTCTCACTCTCAGCGTCGTTCTGTTTGTTACTCATATCAGTTCTCCATTTTTTGTTTTCAATGATTCCGTAACCAATTAACTCTGCGCGAATCTTTGTTCTCGTTGATCCTGCCGACTCACTATTCTTGCCCAAGCAAAGGAGCCGTTCCTTTGGTATTCTCATCGTTGCGATCCGATGCTCTGGGTATATCTTCTGCTTGCTTATCTGCTTCAGGGTTAGCTGCTGCCAGAGCCATGGTCAGCCCAAAAGTATTAATTCCGTCGACACTGCTGGCAAAAACATCACCATGGTGCATAAGCGCTACGGCATGCACAATAGCTAGCCCTAATCCGTGTTGTTTATCGCCCTGGGTTCGCGACGGATCGGCACGATAGAAACGTTCGAACAGGCGGGTCAATTGTCGCTCCTCTATCGGATCCCCCTGATTACCTACGGCAATAACGGCCTGCTTATTTTGCTGACTGAGGGTCACTGTTACCTGACTATTGGCAAACCCGTAGCGGGTACTATTTTCGAGCAGGTTCGCCAGGGCCCGGTGGAAGAGGCGTCGATCGATATGCGCAGTAACATCGCCATGCACCGCAATGCTGAGGTTTCTTTCAGCAAATAATGGTTCAACGTACTCTGCCGTCTTGAGGGCTTCCTCACGCAGGGACACCTCGGTAAGATTGGTCGCATACTCTCCGGCCTGAGCATGGGAGAGAAACAGCATGTCATTGATGATAGAGGTCATGCGCTCAAGCTCCTCAAGATTAGATTCGAGAAATTCCTCCAGCTCATGCACTTCACGCTCCCGTGACAATCCAAGTTGTGTCTGGCCGATAATATTCGTAAGGGGGGTCCTCAGTTCGTGAGCAACGTCAGCATTAAAGCTTTCCAGTTGACGCCAGGCAATTTCCTGACGTTCAAGAACTCCGTTAAAAGCAGTTGCCAGTTGCTGCAACTCGATGGGTAGGGCTCTGGTGTCCAGGCGCTGCCCCTTATTGCCGGGAGCAAGATGATGGGATTGCTCGCTGAGCGCTTTGAGCGGGCGTAACCCAACTCTGGTGATGACAAACCCGAGCAGAACAACCACAAACACGCCAAAAATAGAAACATAGATAAGGTTACGGGTAAACTCATCCAAGGTTCCAAGGTAGGGGGCCGGATCAATAGCAAGAAGATAACGCAATTCAGGCCGTTCCCCTTGGGCAGGGATGGTGGCAACCAACAGGTACAGTGAGCACACGTCTTTTTGGGGTGCGACCAACCTGCTGAAACCATCTTCTTGCGCTTTCCAGTCAAAACCTTCAGGCGGAGGGCCTCCAATGGCAAACCTGGGATCATCACTAAGCAGCCAGTGCTGCACACGGCCCCCTTCGGCGTTGGCAACACTCATAAATTTTCCTGCCAACACCTGCCAGTCGGCGTAAGTCGTTCGCGGCATAATCCAGGGTTTCATTAACGAATAGCGAAAAGAAAGCTCATTGTGCATCTGTTTGCGCAGGGTTTCATGCAAGGAGCTGCGCAGCAACAATCCGGAACCGGAAACAATCAGAATTGAGGCCAGGGCAAACATCAAAACCAAACGCCCAGTGAGAGAATGTTTCTTCATATCAAGGCTCTCTTTTCATGGACTACTCGGTTCGACACTCGAGGACATACCCCATCCCTCGTACAGTGTGCAGCAATTTAACCGGATAAGGCGCATCCACTTTGGCCCTGAGACGTTTGATTGCAACCTCGACAACATTTGCATCGCTGTCAAAATTCATGTCCCAGACCTGCTCGGCAATCATCATTTTGGACAGGATCTCACCTTGATGGCGCGCCAACAGGCTCAGCAGGGAAAATTCTTTGGCCGTCAGTTCGATCCGTTCTCCGGCCCGGGCAACACGCCTTCCAAGCAGATCAATATGTAAATCATGAATCTGTAGCTGGGTAATATCTGCGCCATCCTGTCCACGCCGTCTCAGCAGGGCCTGTAGGCGGGCAACCAGCTCAATCAACGAAAACGGCTTGGCAAGATAATCGTCCGCTCCGCACCGCAGACCCTTAACCCTTTCTTCAACCGATCCACGTGCGGACAGCATCAAAACCGGAGTCTGTTTCGTCGCCCGCAGGCCTTCCAGTACCCCAAAGCCATCCATACCAGGCAGCATAATGTCGAGAATAATCGCGTCATAATCATATTCGGTAGCCAGGTACAACCCCTCCGGACCGTTGGCGGTCACGTCAACGCTGAATCCTTGTTCACTCAATGCACGTTTAATGTAAGAGGAGGTCTTTTTTTCATCCTCTACCAGCAATACTCTCATCTAAATCTTCTCCCTTGATCATGAAGGTGTTGAGGCCCTCATGGTTAGCAATCATAGAGATCTAAACCAACATAAGGCTGACAGTTTCCTGACAATTCTGTCAGAAATGAAATTTTTTCAATCTGACAAAATTGTTATCTAAGCGTCATGCTCATGTCAGAACCACTCCGTATAGTGACAGGCACTTCCACGAGCGCTTGCTCTTACAATTATAAAAGAATTTTGAGGAATATGATGTGAATACAAAAGAAAGGAATAGTCAGACGAAGAACCGCTAAACCACTTAGTCAAAAAACATGAAGCTTAATCGCCAATACATTTTTCATTTTCACAGATTAGGGAACCAAAACGATGAAACTTAAATTTTTAAACGCATTATTTTTAACAGCAATCATCTGTCTCTCTACGGGCGCAGCTATGGCTGCAGACTATAAACTCAATCCTTTTACCCTGACTTATACAGGAGCAATTACTGAAAACGTCAAAGGGCAAGTCAATATTCATCCGGTAACCTACAAACTCAACGGTATAGATATTGCCGCCAATGTTTATACTCCAGCCAACTATGATGCGAGCAATAAATATCCGGCGGTTGTGGTTGCCCACCCCAATGGTGGCATCAAAGAACAGGTCGCCGGACTCTATGCCCAACGTCTGGCAGAACAGGGCTATATTACTATTGCTGCAGACGCGGCCTACCAGGGAGGCAGCGGCGGTACTCCCAGATACGTGGATAAACCAGCAAACCGCGTTGAAGATATTCATGGCATGGCTGACTTTATTACCCAATATGCCGGTGTCGATATAAATCAGTTGGCTCTGCTTGGTATCTGTGGTGGTGGCGGTTATTCCCTTGAGGCCGCAAAAACGGATAAACGTTTTAAGGCTGTCGCTACCTTGAGTATGTTCAATTCTGGCCGGGTCAGACGCAATGGCTATATGGACTCGCAGATGGCGACCATCCAGCAACGTTTGCAACAGGCCTCAGATGCCCGGGCTCAGGAAGCTGCTGGCGGAGAAGTTATCTATGTTGGCGGTGCCAAATTGACGGATGAACAGATTGCCAAATTGCCCTTTGAATTATATCGCGAAGGATTAGTTTACTATGGCAGGACACATACTCACCCCAATCTTGGATCGGGGTACACCATGAGTAGTCTGCTTGATCTAATGGGCTTTGATGCTGCCGACAATATGGACCTGATCAATCAGCCCCTATTGATGATTGCCGGAGAAAAAGCAGATTCTCTCTACATGTCTCTGGACGCGTTCAAGGAAGCAAACAACGCAAAAACTAAAGAAATGTTCCTGATCAAAGGCGCGACTCATATTCAAACCTACTGGAAACCGGAATACGTCAAGCAGGCCATGGACAAACTGGTCCAATTCTACGGCCAAAACCTTTAAAAGCCTATGCAAATAGCAGAAATTGTAAAGCCAAAAACCACCGTAACTTCGCTGGTAAACCTACTCTCCTAAACATCAAACCTTCTGGGTTCCCCGGCAAAGCCGGGGGAGTCCTTGTGTGCTTGAGGTTTGTATCAAAGCTCTGAAAGAGAGCAAAGAAAAGGCTTAAATACAATGAAAATACCAACAAAAGTGATCGCCTCACTCATCATTGCCATGTTTTGTGTTGTCTCCCTCTCTAACGCCCAGACGACTGAGGATAAATCATTGAATAACAAGCAGAAAATAATCATCCCCATTGCAGCTTTCACCGCAACTGGCAACTTGCCAAAACTGAACACAGCCTTGAATGAGGCGCTGAATGCGGGCCTGACTGTCAATGAGATCAAAGAAATGCTTATCCATATCTATGCTTATGCTGGTTTTCCACGGGCTCTCAACGGCATAAATACTTTCAGTGCCGTGATGGATCAGCGCCAAGCACAAGGAATAAAGGATACAATAGGCAAAGAGGCAACACCGGTACCCTCCGATTTTGATCAGAATTCCT
The DNA here is from genome assembly GCA_963664385.1 of Geopsychrobacteraceae bacterium. Taxonomy (GTDB): domain Bacteria; phylum Desulfobacterota; class Desulfuromonadia; order Desulfuromonadales; family Geopsychrobacteraceae; genus Seleniibacterium. The sequence continues at coordinate 4,194,940 of OY761157.1, read as the reverse complement.
ATGGCCACCAGGTCCGTAACGACCTGGTCGGCAGAGATATCTCCCATCGTACCAGCGGTTATCCGGTTTTTACGCCTGTTATTGACAAATTTCTGGTGGAGCACCTATTTGCGGATATTTTTTACCGGGATGTCCTTACCCATCAGGATCGAGAATTGGTGACCATCAGTGTGCTCTCCGCAATGACAGGCACAGAACCTCAGCTAAAAGGACATCTGCGTATCGCGATGAGCCAGGGATTCAACAAAGAGCAAATGACAGATTTTGTTGCGGTTCTCAATTCACAGGTGGGGACAGGCAGTGCCGAAAGAGCGACACAGGTTCTCAATGACCTGCTAGGTACCACCATTTCAGTCGGAGAAAAGAAAGCCGTCAAAGTTATCAGGAACGGGCAAGTCACAAAAGCCCCGTCAGATCACTTTACAGGTCAGGCGACCGTCGCCTCGCGGTTTAAAGAAGAAGGACAGGACAGTTATCGAGGTGGCATAGTGAATTTCGAAAGCGGAGCCCGCACTGCCTGGCATAGCCATCCTGTCGGGCAGACGTTGATCGTTATTTCCGGTCGGGGCCTGGTTCAATCGGAAGGTGAGACAGTTCAGGACATTGCCCCAGGCGATGTTGTCTGGATTCCAGCCAATGAGAAACATTGGCATGGAGCAGCTACGGACTCCGCAATGTCTCATGTCGCCATATCAGCTCCACAGAATGGCTCTACCGTAGCCTGGATGGAGCATGTCACCGATGAACAATACGCCAGATAAAGGATCTTTCGGGACGGTATCTGGATACCTCAAAAAGTAGTCAACCTAAAAAATCAGTCGCCTCTGGAAACACCGGAGAGCGATTGATTTTATCAGGACCGATCAACGCAAGCATTAAAACACCCCAGCAGCTCATCTTATCTGTCTTTCCCAGAAAGCGACCGCGTTATCTATCCAACCTTCGGCAACGGTTCCGGTTCCAAGGCCGAAACCATGTGACAGCCCTTCAAATACTTCAATTTCAGCGGCTGTTCCATTGGCCCGGATGGCCCGGATACGGTTTTCCATGGTCCTGTAACTGGCAATGCCATCTCTGGTTCCGACACAGTTATATGTCGGCGGTTCATTCCCGGTGACCTCGGATAATCCCGTATACTGCATGATGACCGCTGCCGGGCGAGGGTATACATCTTCTCCGAAGCTTTGCGTACCATAAGTACCGAGCCATGCAGACATCCTCGCACCTGCAGACCCTCCCCAAAGAGAATAATCCTGTGTATCAACTTCCAACTCATCCGCATGATCAAAGATAAAGGCAATCGCCCTGGCCAGATCCTCACAGGCTGTTTGCGCGCCCGGACGGTAAATCAAGGCAAAAGCGTTATAACCTTTTTTTGACAGCTCCAACGCATGGGGAAAGCTGTCGTGCATGGCACCGACATAAACGAAGCCGCCACCTGAATTGACGATCGCAACTTTTTCTCCGGGATTCCCTTTGAAAAAAAACAGCCCAGTATCATTCTTCGCAGGATCGGCTTTTTTTTCTTCCGCTGTATAAATATCATAGAAAATGATGCCTCCAGCATCGGTATGACCCTTCATATAATTTACAATTTCTACGGTTTTATCTGGCTGGATATTGCTGTACCAGGTAAGTGACAGTGTTCCAAGCGTACTACCGCCATAATATCCACCGTTTACCGGGAAAATGAGTCTTCCGTAATCACCAAATCCGGGATAGTTCATGACATCCCTGATAGGCGTATCGACGGTGAATTTCGACTCAGCATATCCCGCGCTCAGCCCACATCCTGCAAGCATCACCGAAATAAGTCCGAAGATACGCACCGCTGTCAGCAATCTGATTCTCTTCGTCAATGAATTCAGTTCGTTCATTCAAATTTTCCCTTTGTCCGCGAATTGTTATTTTGTCAAAGACAGGTGGTTATTTGCCGATTTAGTAACCGGTGCCCCACAGAGCCAACCCTAATTATCGACAGTTGTTTTTTCTTCCGATGCTCTGTTGGCAGTATAGGACACTCCTTTTCCCAAATTGCTCATCGCAATCTCAATGGCCTATCAACACTTAGTAAGTATATAAGTCCAAACCAACACGAGACTGACATTTTCCTGACATTTCCGTCAGAAATAAAAATTCTTCAAACTGACAGAATTGTTATTCGTCAGTCATGCTTATGTCAGTCTTGATCCGTATAGTGACAGGCAATTCCGGAACAGCTGTTTCTATGCTTTTTGGAAACTCAGAACACAAAGGCTGGCGTTGATCGTTATTTAAGACGAGGTCTGGTTCTATCGGAATGGGAAATCGTTAAGGAATTTGTACCGGGCGCTAGCGTCTGGTTCTGGCACATAAAGAGCTTTAGCCTGGCGTAGCCCAAGAGGTCGCCATATTCGCTCCAAAGAATGGCTCTACCATTGCCTGAATGGAGCATGTCACCGATAAACAATATCGGTAGTAAACCAATACACTAATCAAAACAAAAGGAACAAAACAATGAAGAAAACCATCAAAATGATCACACTCACAAGTTTGTTTACCTTCGCAATGCTTGGTTCAGCTATTGCTGATGAAGCCAGTTGGGATGTTGTTGCCTCTCCGAAAGCCATTGCGGCAGCAAAGGCTTATTCATACGATCAGGATCATCTGCGGGCATTTGCATCGGAAGCAGGAGCTGATGTTATTGCAACCCCCAAGGCATTAATAGCAGCACGTAACTATCATTACGATGAAGCCATGATGGCTCAGATTGGTACTGAACGAGGCTATGATTATTCTTCGAGCTACTACGAAAGAGGCAATTCAAAAAAAGAAGATAGTGTCGCTACAACAAAAACAGACGAATGCGGCAAAAAAGGTTAGGGCAAAATAGATATAGCGACCTTTATCTTTCGACATATCGCTCTTAACTGTCTTGTTCGGGCAAATCACAAATGTCGCTAAACAGAGTAGCAGCCAACCTGCAAGGTGGACTGCTACTCTTTCGCTAAAAATTTAGTCTGAAAAGCTCCTAATAGCCATCTGTTTGCGTTGGTAGCCCCAGCTAAGTTCACAACTGGTTCAGAAATAATATTATCATTACTTCGTTGTGCATCCATTTTGGTTGCAGGATGCACAATAGGATTAAAAATTGTCAGGTCAACTATGCGTCTTGCGTTACCATCATTAATTATCTTTCTTTACGCCTATCTAAGTCTGGTAGCCTTCGTTCCGTGCAGCCTCTGGGTCAAGTTAGCCGCGGGATTCTTCCTTCTAGTCATCAGCCAGAAGTATCTCATCTATGAGCACATAGGACACTCTTTTATGGCCCCCGCGCTGTCGCCCCCGGTCCTTCATCTGCTAGAAATCCTTTATGCATTTCTACTAATTCTGGTTTATCTATCGCTGATCAAGGATATCCTGCTGCTGATAATATGGATCATTCGCTGTACAGGTGTCGACTTGAGGATTCCCCTTCGATTCCAGTTAGAACCGTGGTCATATCCCTGCTAGCCTTGCTGTTGGCCAGTTATGGTCACTGGCAATCTTTACAGTTGCCTCAGGTGCGAACAATCGAGATCTCTTTGGAAAAACTCCCGCCAAAGCTTGACGGATTTTCACTGATTCAGTTAACCGATATCCACATCGGGCCACTATTTAAGGGAGACTGGCTGGCAAAAGTGGTAGAAAAAACCAATGAAGTACAACCAGACCTGGTGGTACTTACCGGAGACATGATCGATGGCAATCCAAAAGACCTACATCATGAGATCAGCCCTTTGTCTGAACTAAAATCGCGATACGGAGTGTACGGGGTCACCGGCAATCATGAATACTACTTCGGGGCGAATAACTGGCTTCCTGTTTTTGCCGACTTGGGAATCACCATGCTGCATAATGAATACCGCATGATCGGCACTGCGCCTGACGCCCAGTTGGTTCTGGCTGGAGTTCCGGACAGAACACAAAAGCTCTACAACGGTTCTGGACCAGACGTTACACAGGCATTTACCGGAGCACCTGACAGCGCCCGCATCCTACTTGCTCATCGTCCTATAGAAATTAATTCGAGCCAAGATGAATATCTACAATTATCAGGACATACTCATGGGGGGCATCTGTTTTTTATGCAATGGTTAATTTCAAGTTTCAACGGGGGATTGGTCAACGGCCTCTATCATATTGATGACAAACTACTCTATATCAGCCCTGGAACGGGCCTGTGGGCCGGGTTCTCCTGCCGCCTCGGCGTGCCCGCGGAAATCACCCGCATTGTGCTGCGTAGCAAAGTGAATATGCCGGAAGATTAAGGACCTTTTTTACTCTAAACTGCTAAATTTGAATTTTTATGGGGCCCGGAATTACCCTGAAACAAAAATATCAACACTTCACTTCAGAGTATATAACCGTCCACTGGAATGATAAGAGAGAATTATTAATCAAAAATTGATTGTATAACATTGGAGAAGTAAGAAAATTTACATTTCCAAACAGATCCAGCCTTGCTTTCCCCCTCCGTAGGGCTGGACCTGTATTATTTTTAAGATGATTACGATTTTTGTAACGTTCACTCTGATATCAATCAGTCAAATTTGATGCAAAGATATCTGAACAGTCCACTAGGCCACATATGTGGCCACCCGGTCATTGGGCCTATCAGGGTGTGCAACAAGAGACAGTTTGTAGCTCGTTTCCAATCTAATAACTTGGAAGTTATGATGGCGTTCGTTTAACCCAAGAACAAAAAGGACACCATTATTTCAGTGCTACCTAAAATTTATACTTTATGACGATTGCATTACCCATGAAGATATGAAATATATGGGGTCATGAAAAACTACTTTCCTTTCCGCCTCGGAACCACATCTTATGTTCTTAACGCTTCATTGCTGACAAATATTGCTTTCCTGAAAGATAAAGTTGATCATATAGAATTATTGGTTTTTGAGTCTGAAACAGATAGCAACTATCCGTCAAAAACATTAGTACATGAACTCAACTCCATAGCCGATGCCAACGACATCACCTATTCGGTTCATCTTCCCCTCGACGTAAAGCTGGCAAACCCCGACAAATTAGAGCGGCAGGCCGATATCGCCAAGACCCTCCGAGCCATTGATGCAACACAGGCAATTAATCCACTGTGTTGGGATTTACATCTTGAACAGAATTATAAGGGTGAAATTCCTGGAACAAATTGGCAGGAAGCGTGTGTCGAATCACTTGAGCATTTAAAGAAATCTGGCGTTGACCCGAAACGCATCGGAATAGAGAACCTGGAATTTGACTACAAGCCAATCGTACCGATACTTGATGAAACAGGTTTCGCAGCTACCCTCGATATCGGCCATATCTGGGTTAACGGTCTTGATGAAACCTTTTATCTTGAAGAGATTTTACCACGGGCAATTAGTTTTCATATCCATGGGTATGTCGGACAACAAGACCATAAGGGCTTACACACCATAGAACCACACCGGGTAAAAAAATTTATACAACCACTAAGCAGTTTACCCAACACCGCTCGGCTTCCGGTCTCTATCGAAGTGTTTAGCCGTGACTGTTTTGAAAATTCTATCCAGACGCTGAATACAGCTTTTGAACAATTATTTCGATAAAGCTTATAATCGATATTAATCAAGTTGATGAACGATATCATAGTCGTTCGTTATTAATTCAAGATGCCGACGGGTCATATCAGCGTTCATAAGATAAACATTGCGTACCCTTTCGTCATCGATCAGTTCAGCAATTTCTCTCAATTTCTTTTCCAGTGCACGCTCTCTTTTAATTGCAAGGGCCAGAACTTGTTCTTCATTAAATTCACCAGGCATGACTTCTATCAAATCGATAAACCAGCCGCTGTTTTCATCAGGAGGCTCACTCATCAAAACATCAAATGACGGCAAATCATCCCACTGATAGATATCATAGAAAGATCGCGCATGCTCACGTTCTTCACGTGCTAACAGCTTGAAGGTCAAACGTGGGCGATCATTAACTGTCCGCTTGGCTGCCAGACGATAAAAATCCATTGCGTTCTTTTCAGTTTGAATTGAATCTTTAAGCGCTTGCCTAAGCTGGTCATCTCGCAACATTTTTGATTTACTTCGCCACATAGCGATCCTTTGAATAAAGTCAAATCTTGCACATTAACATGCGATGTCATTCTTATTGATTTAAAAGAACTCCAATCGCTATGAGCCAACTGGCAATTCCAATATTGAAATGAGATTTATGTTAAAATTATTTTCTGAGTAAATTTGATTGATCATTATGACACAAGAGTCAAAAAATTTTAATAAATTAACAGGAGAAGACACAATGGCAAACCTCGAAGGCCAAAAAGCTCCAGACTTTTCACTGGCGGGAAGTGACGGAAAAACTCATACCCTGAAAGATAACGCTGGGAAGACCATCATCATTTATTTCTACCCAAGAGACAATACTCCAGGATGCACCAAGGAAGCCTGCGCTTTTCGTGATCTGCACACAGATTTACAGGACCTTGATGTCACTGTTTTTGGCGTCAGTAAAGACTCGCTGCCCTCCCACGACAAATTTATCAATGCTTTTGGACTCCCATTTGTATTGCTATCGGACCCTGACACGACCATGATGCAGGCTTACGGTGCCTTTGGAGAAAAGAAGATGTACGGAAAAGTAACCCAGGGAACCATTCGCTCCACAGTGGTTGTTGGTCCTGACGCCACAGTGCTTAAACACTGGACCTCAATTAAAAAAGCCGAGACACATCCTCATGATGTTCTCGACTTCCTTAAGTCTCTTTAAAGGCCTATACGCCTGACAAAAGATTTTACTCTGGGGCTGTTTCCCCACGTTTACGGGTAATGGTCCCGTCTGCCTGACGCCAGAAAATGCCGATCCCCATAACCGTCATACTAAAAGCGATGAGTGGACACAGCCAATTGAGAATAGCATAAGGTGCGTAGCTGAAGGCACTGATACCTAGAACCCCGTGCATATAGGCTCCACAAGCAGTCCAGGGAATCAGGGCTGATGTCAGTGTCCCGCTATCTTCCAAAGTTCTGGACAACATGCGCGGAGCCAGGCCCATCTTTTCAAAAGCAGGCTTGAAAGTTCGTCCCGGGACAATAATGCCGAGAAATTGATCGCCCAGCAGCACGTTACCCAAAAATCCGGATAACAGGGTTGAACCGATAAGAGTGCTCGGTTTACGGATCATACCATGGAGGGCCTTCAGCATACTCTCAAGAAAGCCACAGCGCTCCATGATGCCGCCAAAAGACAGAGCACAAATAATTAATGATATTGTCCACATCATATGATCTAGACCGCCACGAGACAGAAGCTTATCAACCGCTTCCACCCCGGTTTCCGACTCAAAGCCATAGTGCATAATCCCCAACAACTTTGAAAAATCAAACCCTTGTAGAAAAATAGCAAGAAAACCGGCAATCACAACCGCAATGATTAAAGATGGAATCGCTGGCAATTTTCTGGCGGCGGCAAATAGAATGAAAGCTGGTGGCAACAGGGTCATCAGCCCAAGGGAATAATGGTCTGATAAAGTTGAGGTGATCAGAGCTACCTGTTCAGATGTTGCCAGACTGGTATCGAAACGGAACCCCATAATCAGATAAGTCAGACTGACAATGATCAAGGTTGGAAACGTCGTCCAAAGCATAGCCCGAATATGATCAAAAAGATCGCTACCGGCAATTGCGGGAGCCAGGTTTGTCGTATCGGAAAGGGGGGACATCTTATCACCAAAATAGGCACCTGAGACTACTGCACCAGCAGTCATCGGTCCCGGAATTCCAAGAGCCCCCCCTACCCCCATCAAAGCTAACCCAACAGTACCGGCAGTTGTCCATGAAGAACCGGTAGCCAGAGCAACAATCGCACAAAGATAAAGGGCCGCAAGCATAAAATATTTGGGCGAAAGTAGCTGCAAACCGTAATAAATCAAGGTCGGTACTGTACCTGATGCGATCCAACTACCAACCAGTAGACCCACTAGCATCAGTATAACAATAGGAATCAGGGCGGCATTAATACCGGAAACAATCCCTTTCTCCATTTCCCGCCATGGAAGCTTTAAAAGCATGGTGCCACAGCAAGCACAAATAGTAGCAGCTATAAGCATGGGAATATGAGCATCGAGGCCAAGCACAATAACAGAAAATCCAATCGTGAAGGCACAGACCAGAAAAACCCCTAAAGATAAGGGGAAGGATGGTAATTGCTCCTCGCAGGGTATTTGAGGTGCGGGGTTCGACATGACACTCTCCTTTGAGTGGTCACCTGTGGAATGTATACAGGCTATAAAAAAGTTCGCCAGGGTTAAAAAAGCGTGTCCTGCTCAACAATAACTCCCAGGTTATCGAAGAGCAGGCCCTCCTGTTCAGGGACAAAGGCAGACAGTCTAACCACCTTGATCTTTAGTAGCAACAATGTTTTCCCCGGTCCTTAAAAAAAGTTTGCTTACGCTAAAAATAAATTTAAAAAGGGAATACTGGCCTTTTTAACTTTTTTTAGTGTATAAAAACTCCTTCGCAAAAATGAGACCTGCTCTCACATATGCCTGACTCCTTTATCCAGTCTTTTGCAGAAACTCTGTCACGCAAAAAAGGCTTTATTCGTAGTTTTAACTATCCTGACCAGCTAATACGGGATGTCAGTTGCTGTAGCGATCTCATTTAAGGGTTTATAATTCAGCGTTGAATTATATGGACTTATGCCTGCTTGATAAAAATTTTCAATGGAGAAAAAGGTCTAATGAAAAACATCGAAGCAATCATTAACGCACTGGGCTCTTTTGCCTGGGGACCGTGGATGCTGATCTTTCTATTTGGCACTGGTGCCTACCTGACCCTCGTTTTACGCGGTATCCAATTCAATAAACTTGGTTATTCCTTGTGGTTGGCATTAGTAAAACGTAAAGAAGATTCAGATGAACCTGGTGATATCAGTCATTTTCAGGCACTGATGACTGCTCTTTCAGCAACCGTTGGTACCGGTAATATAGCCGGGGTTGCCACAGCACTGGCTACTGGCGGTCCCGGAGCACTATTCTGGATGTGGCTCACCGGCCTGGTCGGTATGGCAACCAAATACAGTGAAGCTGTTCTTGCGGTTAAATATAGGGAAACAGATGAACGGGGCGAAATGTGTGGTGGTCCCATGTACTATATTTCCAAAGGTCTTGGTTGGAAATGGCTTGGTGTTCTCTTTGCTTTTTTTGCCATCATGGCGTCCTTTGGTATCGGTAATATGGTCCAATCCAATTCAGTCGCTGATGCGGTTCAGGCATCTTTTAATATCTCTCCGAAGATAACTGGCCTGTGTTTGATGATTTTTACCGGCTTGGTGGTTTTAGGTGGCATTAAAAGTATTGGACGGGTAACCAGCATCATCGTTCCAACGATGATAGTATTTTATGTCATTGGCAGCCTCTATATAATCGGTAGCCATATCAGCGAAATTCCTGCGGCACTGGCCCTGATTATTCATTCAGCATTTACTCCCACAGCAGCCAGTGGTGGATTTGCTGGCGCCGGCGTCATGCTCGCCATACGAATGGGTGTAGCACGCGGCGTTTTTTCAAATGAATCAGGTCTTGGCAGCGCACCTATTGCAGCCGCTGCAGCACAAACACGACATCCGGTTTCACAAGCCCTGGTCTCCATGACTCAGACCTTTATTGATACGATTATTGTCTGCTCAATGACTGGACTGGTTCTTATTCTGAGCGGAACCTGGAACTCAGGCAGTACCGGAGCCGAACTGACGACAATCGCTTTTAATGCCGAAATGCCTTATGGCAGCTATATTGTTACTATCGGCCTGATCCTTTTTGCCTACTCAACGATTTTGGGCTGGTCATATTATGGCGAAAAATCAATAGAATACCTGTTTGGCCGTAAGCTGGTTACCCCATATCGGATTATCTTTGTCTGTATGGTGTTTATCGGCGCACAGATGAAAATCGACCTGGCATGGGCTTTATCGGACCTGTTTAATGGTCTTATGGCTATTCCTAACCTGATAGGACTGATTTTCCTGTCCCCGGTGATTATTAAAACAACCCGGGATTTCTTTGGGTCTCATAAAAACTAACTCGTTTCCGGATGAAAACGTGAAAGTTTTAATTTAGAGTTCCCTGGGTGGCAAATTTACCTTTGAAAATCAAAAAGCGTTGCTCCTTTAACCTTGGGGCAGCGCTTTTTTGTCATTACTTCCAAAGGTTAACAGTGGTACCAATAATGTCGAGATAACCAGAAGTCCTAACAACCTCCTGATATCCAGGTACGGCGCCGACCCACTTGCCCAGCCGGACATTAGCTTGCTGGGTAAGATAACAGGTAGGCAATCCCATCAGTGCCGGACCGTCCATGCCAGCAGTAGTCACTCCGACCTGGCCAACCAGACCGTGATGGCAGCGCAACACTTCAAACAACTGCAACTGGGAACGACGCATGTCAACCCCCTGAAAGAGTGGTTCTTTCCAGCAGAGAGTCAGGTTAATGGCATCTGATGTAACAAGGTCTTGAGGTAGGGCATCACCAAAAAAGATGGGGGTACCCCCTGCTTCAACCACCAAGTCCGCTAACTGACGCAACTCGGAAAAACAGGTATTGCGCACAGCATCGTGGTCCCCGGTTCGTACCCACAGAAGAACTTTAGGTCTTCGATTCACACCGATCTTTTCAGCGACCCATGATCTTAACGAAGGTGCTGGTCCGGAATGCCCAAGAAACGCTGCCCGCAGTTTAGCCTGTGCTCCTGCCGCATCAACATGAAAAGCCTCAGCAATGATATGAGTCAAGTGTTTTGGACTAGCAGGGCGGGACCGGTAAGGGCGCAAAGATCTCGCTAGCCCTGCAGAGGTAAGAAAATGTTTTGCCTGTAATTCCTGTACGGCGCCAGGTCTGATTTGAATGGAAAGGCCAGCAAACAAAGACGCAGCCGCAAGATACCAACCCTCTCCAAAAGAGAAGCCAGGATCGGCATGAAAAGTATAGGCATGGTTTCGTTCTAAGACGATTTTCCGGGCATCTTTGGCCGCAATCTCGGCCCTGCTGGCAAGTTTATTCGCGTTAGCGGTATTAAGCAGTTTGGCAAATGTTGTGGCTTTAGCAGCAGCGTCTTCTGCAGTGCAGACAATCTCTTCAACCCGCTGCCAACCATCCTCACAATCTGCCAATGTTGGCGCCCGCTGAGATCCACGCGAAAGCTGCCCTGCCCCATAACGTGCATCCTCTGCCCGTTCGGCCTGAACCTGTACCAGTATCTTTTGCAGCAAGGGTACACTTTTGTCTTCTGACACTAGAGAAAGACCTTCTGTCGAAACAGAGACCAGATGTTCAAGCCGGGATCGGTAAGCGTCTCGAACACCTGGCAAATGTAAAGTTCCTTTGAGAGCCAAAGCGTCATCGAGAAGGGAAGCAACCCTTTTTAGCAACGCGCCGTCAGATATTTCGTATTTATCTAAACTCACAGGATCTTCTTTGCCCAAGTTTGCGGCGCTGTAGGTCTATCAATTTCTAGCGCTATATTGTGAACAAATGGACGGGGACCACGCACCTTTATCCAGTCAATCATGAGCCTTAATCCCTCTTCGAGCCTTATTTTTGGCTTGTAATCCAGGAGTTGGCGTGCTTTATCGGCGCAGCAGTTAGCAAAATAGACCTCTTGAGGACGCCCGGCAAGACGACTTGGTTCAAGTTTAAAATTAAGCAGCCTGGCAATAGTGACCGCCAAGTCGTTAATAGTGACAAACTCATCATCCGGGCCAATATTGATAACTTCACCGACACAACATGGATCGGTAGCCATACGCAGTAGCGGATCGACGACATCGGAGACAAAACTGAAGCAGCGCTTCTGTTCACCATCGCCGTAAATAAAAGGCTGACGCCCCTGTAGCATCAGATTGATGAAAATTGCAGCAACATTACGGTAGGGATCATCGTAACGCTGTCGCGGCCCGATGATATTATGGGGGACCGCTATGACCCATTCCATACCGTGGGTTTCGGCAATATTGGCGACTAGCCGTTCAGCACTCCACTTAGCAATACCATAAGGATCCTGGGGAGCGGGGGTCATATCCTCGGTAAAAGGCACAGCATTGGTCCCGTACCTGGCCATGGACGAACAAAGGACAAAGCGTCCTACTCCACCTGATACTGCAGCGGAAACAACACCACTGGTTGCGGTAACGACATTCTGTGTAACTAAATGCGGACTGAAAACAGACAGCCCTTCATAAGCGGTTGCAGCACAATGGTAGACAATGTCAACATCTTTCATAAGTGCTGACAGGGCTGAAAAGTCATTGCAGTCGATACGATGAAATTCAGCCCCAAGAGGGATATTGTCTAGGTAGCCACCGATCAGGTTGTCACACCCGGATACGGCATATCCCTCGGCCAGACACCTCTCTGCAATATGACTACCTAAAAAGCCTGCGATACCGGTAATGAATATTTTCATATGACTCAATTGAAACGCACCATATCTTTAATATTAACGTTATTTCCAACTTGTCGATTTAATATAAAAAAGGCCAGCTCATGGGAACTGGCCTTTCTCTTATTTAGTGGAGGTGGAGACACATACAAGCTTCCCACATCTCCCCTTAAGTAGCCGTAATTAACTGTCTTTCATGTGAATCGTTCATGCTGGCTGGCACCTCTGACTTCTTATGCAAAAGTATAACCTGCATTGACGGCACGAATATAACCCTATAGACAAACAAATAGCAATTTGATTCCAAATTTTTATAACCTGAAGTTTTTTGAACACCTCCGAGAATTGGCGACGATTGTGTCCTCTTCAGGACAAAGGACCGCCCGGCTCTCTTAGCTTCTGTGCCAAAAAGTCGATAAAAACACGGATTCGTGAAGCGAGATGGGTGTGTTTGTAATAGACCGCGTGAATAGGCTGTAATTCTGGTAAAGTATGGTCATTTAAAATCTGTATCAAGCGCCCTTCCTTGCGATCTTCGTGAGTCATAAAATCGGACAGATATACGATCCCTTCTCCTCGCATCGCAAGTTGTCTCAGGGTTTCCCCACTCGAAGCTTTTAGCTGCGGCTTAACTAACCATAAATCTCCTTTAGCCGATTTTAGATACCATTGGTTCAATCTTTCTGGCTTGGTAAAACCAAGAATGGTGTGGCGCTCTAAATCTTCGGGAACCTGAGGTATGCCACATCGCTGTAAATATTCCGGGCTGGCGAGTACCCGGCGGAACGATTTTCCCAACAGTTGAGAAAAAAGCGTAGAATCGCTAAGAGGCCCAAGTCGTAAAGCTACATCGGTTCGCTGCTCTAATAAGTCAATCACCCCTTCACTGCTGGTTAATTCCAGTTCTATGTTCGGATAAGCCCTTCTAAAGTCAGGAATATAAGGAAGAACACAATGCAGTAAAAACGGGGACGCCGTATCAACACGGAGCCTGCCCGCAGGGGTATGGCTACATTCAAACAACAGATCTTCTGCCTCTTCCATCTGCTGTAAAATCCGTTGCGCATGATCAAAATAAATAACCCCTTCTTCCGTCAAGTCCTGACTGCGGGTGGTCCTTTTTAACAAAGTAACGCCTAATTTCTCTTCCAGACGCGCTAATGCACGACTGACACTTGATGGATTTTGGCCAAGTAATTGTGCAGCAAGACTGAGTTGCCCACACTCTACAATCGTTACGAAAATTTGAAGTTCATCCGAAGTTGCTCTCATTATTGCCCCAGACGCAAAGGTCATTTGCTCTTTATGCCATTTATTGGCATCAATAAAACTACTATTGTTAACCAAAAAACGCAACAAAGCACCAGAATGAAAACAAATCGCTACGAATGGAGTTTTAAATGAACGCAATTAAATGGCCGGAGCAGTATCTGCCCGGTACGACCGACAACTATGTATCAAATGAAATCATTCTTTCAGGATTAAGCGCTGAAAAAGTTTGGGCTTCCCTCAACAACACATCTGCCTGGCCAAATTATTATAGCAACGCCACAGAGATTCATTTTCACGACGGAACGGGCCCGGAATTATGCCTGGGAGCAAGATTCCGTTTTACTACCTTCGGCTTTCTTGTTGAAGCTGAAGTCACTGAGTATGAACCTCCCCAAGCCGGCAAACCTGCACGAGTTGCCTGGCACGGCTGGGTAGCAGGAGATGCTGATTCACGACTGGACGTTCATCATGCCTGGCTCTTCGAGGATCTTCCCGGCGATCGTGTCCGTATTCTTACCCAAGAAACCCAAATAGGAACCCCTGCCCAGGAATTAGCAAGGACCAAACCCAACCCCATGCTTAACGCCCATCAGGAATGGATTGACGGATTGGCCCGGCACAGTATTGATTCTGGTATCGAGAGCAGCAAACCATGAGAAAGGTAATAATTATGATAAGTTTATTCAGTTTGATAGCCTCGGCAACCACTGCCCTGGCTGGAGATAATTCAAAAAAAGTTTTAATGGTTGTCACCAGCGCCAAAAGCATGGGTAACGGCAAGCCGACAGGTCTTTGGCTTGAAGAGTTTGCTGTGCCTTTTCTCTTGTTTAAACAGGCAGGTATGGAGATCACAGTGGCCAGTCCGGAAGGAGGAAAGATTCCTCTAGATCCTGGAAGTATCAAGGAAAAAGAGAACCTTAAATGGGCAACGGCCGCACAGGTTCTAGAAGATACGGTTTCATTGGAAGAAGTAACATCAACAGGCTTCCAGGCGGTATTTTTGCCTGGCGGTCATGGCACGATGATCGATTTCCCTGACAATGAAACTCTAAACAAGCTGCTCCATAGCTTTTCTGTTGAAAACAAAATCATTGCTGCCGTTTGTCATGGTCCTGCCGGGTTGGTCGGGGTCAAAAAAGGAGATGGCACTCCTCTTGTCTCAGGAAAAACCATCACAGCCTTTACTGATGCAGAAGAGATCGCAATAAACCTTGATAAAATCGTTCCATTTTTGCTGGAAACACGCTTACGCGAAGAAGGGGCAAAATTTGTTGTCGGTGAACAATGGGCTGCCCATGTCCAGGTCGATGGCAATCTGGTGACCGGACAGAACCCTGCATCCAGCGAAAAAGCGGCACAGGAAGTGATCCGCCTGTTGCAATAATCATAAGGAGTAGCCACTATGGCACACGTTTTTGAACCATTTACTTTAAAAGATATTACCTTGCGCAACCGCATTGCGGTACCCCCCATGTGTCAGTATATGGCCAAGGATGGGGTCCCCAACGCTTGGCACCAGGTCCATTACCCCGGCTTAGCCAGAGGCGGAGCCGGCCTGGTTATCGTTGAAGCAACGGCCGTTTCTCCAGAAGGACGCATTACTCCAGCCTGCACAGGGCTCTGGAATGATAAACAGGCCGAGCAGATGGCAAAGATCGCCCAAAGCATCAAACAAGCAGGCGCAGTACCCGGTATTCAACTCGGACATGCCGGGCGTAAAGCCAGCGCCAATCGCCCGTGGGAAGGTGATGACCATCTGCCGGAATCTGATCCCCGTGCCTGGAAAACCATTTCGCCCTCTGCTGTTCCCTTTGGGGCCAACCTCCCGCGCGTGCCAAAGGAAATGAGTCTGACTGATATCAGACGCGTCCAGGGAGATTTTGTAGCCGCTGTCGAACGTGCGCGTGATGCTGGATTTGAATGGCTGGAATTACACTTTGCCCATGGCTATCTCGCACAGAGTTTTTTCTCGGTTCACGCCAATAAGCGCATGGATGAGTATGGTGGTGATGCCTATGCCCGGGGACGTTTTCTGCGCGAAATAGTTGCAGAAACACGCAAGGTTTGGCCTGAACGTCTCCCCTTTACGGCACGCTTTGGTGTTATTGAGTTTGATGGCCGGGACGAAGAAACCCTTCAGGAGGCAATCTGTTTGACAAAAGAATTTAAAGCTCGGGGTCTTGATATGCTCAATGTCAGCATGGGATTTTCCACCCCAGATGCTCAAATTCCATGGGGCCCAGCCCTGTTAGCTCCCTATGCAGAACGGGTCAGAAAAGAGGCGAATATCCCGGTTGCATCCTGTTGGTGTATTGACACCCCAGATGTCATCAAAGAGGTGATTGCCAAACAACAGATGGATCTGGTGATGATCGGTCGCCAGCACCTAACCAATCCTCACTTTCCTTACGAGCTCGCTCAGAAACTTGACGAACAAGATCCATCCTGGAAGACATTGCCTGCCTCTTATGCACATTGGCTCGCCAAATACAAACCAGGTGGAAGTGCTCAGCATTAGATAGTTTTCATTCGGAAACGGCCCTTTTCCGCCGTGGCTGCGTCAATCTGCGGACTTTCTTGTGCGACGTAAAGTACTACGTCTCCGCGAAAGTCCTTAATTTCCTTGCCACAACGAAAAATTGCTCGTTTCCAATCTGAAAACCTGGAAGTTATGATTTAAAGTTTCTGGATGGACACCAGAAAATTTTTTACAGACAGCGTTGTGTCGCAAGTTCGAAAAATCCTGAATCAGGGGCAGGAAAAATCTCCTGTCCCTGATTTAGGGATAGTACTTTCGGCCTTTTACATCCAGCTCGGGGTACCTGCTGCAGGGACACCATCATTTTCGGTAAATTGATTCAAACTACCGGCCCTGCTCTGGATACAAATAAAGCGTAAAGCACTGTCGTTATCTGCTTTAATGCAACGTTTAGCAGCAGGATCAACGCGCAGGACATCGCCTTCCGTTATGGTTAACTCGTCACCATCAAGATAAAACTGCCCTTTCCCTCCAAGAATAAGATAGACCTCCTCATTTTGCTGATGAGCATGAACAAAAGGGACGCTTACGCCTGCGGGCAATTGATTTATGGTCACCTCAGATCCGGTCAGATCAAGGTCATTGTGCAGGGTAACACGGCCGAGGGAAGCAACATCTCCTGTTGCAATCTGTTTGTAATTTTTCATATTTTCCTCTTTTCTATCAATTAATTATTGGTTGTGCCCAACGGGCTCAAACGATTCAGTCTCCGTACAGTTTGCCAGCCCCAGCCCAATCCGAAGGCGCTACGTCTTCAAAGATGACGTAAATATAATTTGGATCGGTCCCTGTGTTACGGACAATACTTTCGGTGATTTCAGCAGCTACTGTCTGCTTTGTGGAGGTTTCTTTTCCTTCAAACCAGGAAACGCGGACAACGGGCATAATAAGTTCCTTCTTTTTAAATTGGGTTAAATTGCTGCCGGATTTTCTTAGATCAGCAGACGTATGTTCAATATGTCACTGGTCAAGAAACTCGTGCAGGTCCTGCGTAAATTTGAGCGGATTCTTGAACATCAGAAAATGGTCCCCCTGTTCCTCTTTGCTGTAAATATACAGCTTTGCCATTGGGATAACGGACTGGGCCCAGCGTTGACTCGGCACATTGGCGCTGTACTCCCCGGTAAAAATGGCAACCGGAATTTTTATTTTATGCCGCAGCACATCGCGCCAGTCATTACTGCCATGGTCATGCATGATCCGCATCATAGCGACCTGATCATTCTTGATAACTGTTTCAGCAAATCCTTCCGAGTTGACAAAAGCAGGAGCATCGCGCAATTTGAAACGCGCCGCAAAGTTCGGCGTCTCGGGATCGATTTCCGCTGGCAATGGAGTTTTAAGTGCGTTGATTAACTGTTCGGCAGTTGACACAAAAGCTCCTGCATCCATGCGTTCCTGCTCGGTCCAATCAGCATGAGCAATAATAGCGATCGGTTCATCAACAAAAATAGCTTTACGGATCCCATTACTGCCAAACAGATCTATATAACTCCACAGAACCGATGCTCCCATGGACCAGCCGCAATAATCAGCGAAAGAAATCTGTAAGTGTTGATTCAGTTCCTTCAAATCCATGGCATAACGAGCGATACGATTCCCGTAGTTAACGCGGTCTGATAACCCCTGATTTCGCGGGTCTAGCACAATGACTCGGTAGTGTTTAGCCAGCAAGTACATGACATTGATGTATTCAGCCCCATTGGCAGACCATCCGGGAACGAAGATCAACGGATTTCCAGAACCGGCTTCCCAGTAGGCAAGTCTGACATCGTCACTGGTATTGAAAAAATTGATACGAAGCTCTGAAAAATCGGACAATTTTTCCGGCAAACCTTTAATTCGGTTAGGAAAGATATAGTCTCTTCCGAATACCGACAATGCAGGCTCTGCAAATGAGATACTTAGCATTGTGAAGCTCAGGAACAATGCACACAAAAAGTATGAAATAGTTTTAACCATAATGATTTCACTTTACGATTCTCTGCATCACACAGGAGCTGTTGAGAAACTGTAATGGGAGAATTTCCATTCACCATCAGCCTGACGTTTCAGAATGAAAAGCTCCTTAAAAGCGGCAGGTCCTGCAGGCTGATCGATACCATTGACTTTAAGGGTTCCTGAAGAGTGGCTGCGTAACAAAGCGGTATCCGGTCCGAGCAATGTCACCTCATCGACGTTAAAATTAAGGTTGAGGGTAATAGCTTTGAAAGTGCCATCATAAGCAGCTTTAATCCCGTTACTGCCAAGGGCAGCAGGAGCATCCGGTGCCATTTGCACCCCATCGGCGGTGTAGAGATTTACGATAGCTGCAGTATCTGAGGCGTTAAGTGCTTTTTCGTAGCTTGCCAGAACTTCATGTATTGCTTGGCGATCTTCGGCATTGTTGCTGCCTGCAAATGCAGGAGTCACAAGGGACGCTAAACTTAGGGACAGAAGTATGGTCTTGAACAGTCGTTTCATAGAAAAATCCTTTCTCTTCAATATAGAAATAATGCCAGTTATTGGTTGTTGAAAGAGGTATAAATCAGAAATGAATCATGATAAATATTCCAAGTGCACTTACTTTTGAAATGGAGCGTTTCCAATGGATAAACTTCTAAGCATGACGGTCTTCGTCAAAACGGTGGAACTAGGGTCCTTGACGGCAGCAGGAGAAGCTATGAACATGTCTTCTCAACTGGTCGGCAAGCACTTGCGTTCACTGGAACAGTATCTGGGAGTTAAGTTATTGCACCGGACCACGCGGCGCCAGCACCTGACCGATTTCGGAGCCACCTACTATGCACAGGCTCAGAATATTCTGCTGGAAGTTGCCGCCGCAGAAGATCTGGCCGCTGAGACGCGTGCCATTCCACGTGGTAAATTACGGATCAATGCACCAGTAACTTTCGGGGTTAATGCTCTGGCTCCGGCCCTGATCGATTACATGAAAAGATATCCAGCGGTGACGGTTGAACTGACCGTAGCCAACCGCATGGTGGATGTTATTGAGGAGGGTTTTGATGCAGTTTTCCGCATCGGACAACTGACCGATAGCAGCTTGATTGCTCGCAAGCTCGCGCCCTACCGATTGGCTCTTTGCGCTGCCCCAGGTTATTTGCAAGCCCATGATCCCATCAAAAGGCCTGAAGATCTGTCGACCCATGAGTGCATGGGATTTCTGCCGACCCAGCTCCGCAGTCAATGGACGTTCAACGGTCCACAGGGACTGATTTCTGTCCCTGTCAAAGGGCAGTTTACATCTGATAGTGGCGAGGCCATGATGGCCGCCGCCCGGGCCGGAATCGGTTTGATTGTGCAACCACTGGAACTGGTCCAGAGCGATCTGGAATCGGGAAGACTCGTAGCGTTACTGCCTGAATATCCGATTCCTTCAGTACCTATGCATCTGCTTTATCCACCTGACCGACGCATGACACCAAAATTGCGCAGCTTTATCGATTTTACCCTTGCAACATTCTGCTCAAGCCAGACAGGTCTTTTATAATTCAAAAATTTTCACCGCAAAAATTGCCGACTGTAAATACACTGATGACCAAAAACCGCTGAGCAGGTTAAACCCAATTCGTCCATTCTGATAAAAAATCCAAGGACAGAAAAAAAACAGTGACATTAATCACAGTTTTTCTAACTCAATAGAGATAAACTCCCTCCTTCGTTTTGAAAAGCAAAATCAATATCATTGATTCAAAGGAGAACCAAATGATCAAATTGAGATTAATTATCAATACTATTCTGGTTGTTGCCGTTATGTCGACTACAGTCGTAGCGGCAACGACCAAAGATGAGCTGGTCTTCGCCAATTTTCGTGACCTGCGCGATCTTAATCCACACCTGTACGGCGGTGAACTGTTTGCCCAGAACCTGCTTTTTGAAGGTCTGATCTATCTTAACCAGGAAGGAACGCCTTCTCCCTGGCTAGCCAAAAGCTGGACAGTCAGTGAAGACGGCACCCTCTACGCCTTTAAGCTGCGTGACGATGTAGAGTTCAGCGATGGCAGTAAGTTTAATGCTTATGTCGTTAAGCAGAACTTTGACGCCCTGCTTGATAACGGTAAGCGTCACGGCTGGCTCGAATCGATCCGGATGATGCTGGAGGTTGCCAAAAGGGGTAGAGATCCCATCCGCGTGAAAGATGACTACACCGTTGAAATCGAGCTGACTAATTCCTACTTTCCATTCCTGATCGAACTTGGTGTTACCCGCCCCTTTCGCATGCTCTCCCCCAAGTGCTTTAAAGACGGGACTACTAAAGACGGGACAAGCTGTTGGGTTGGTACCGGTAGCTATAAGCTGAACAAGCATGTCGTTGATGAATACTCTGAATTTATTCGCAACGATCTCTATTATGGGACAAAGCCTGCTATAAAAAAGATCCTTGCTAAAGTTATTCCCGACAACCAGGCTCGCCTTCTCGCTCTGGATAACGGTGAAATCGACATGATTTATGGTACTAACCAGATCAGTGCCAAGGCCTTCAAACGCTTTGTCGGCAAAGAAGGCTTTGCGGGAATTTTATCAAGCCCTGTATCCACCCGGATGATGATCCTTAACACTGCCAGCAAAAACCTTGGTGACATTCGGGTCCGTCAGGCTCTGCAGCACCTGACCAACAGGCAGATAATCAGCGACAAGATTATGCTCGGCATTGAAGCTCCGGCGAACACCCTGTTTGCCCGTAATGTGCCCTACGCAGATATCGACCTTCCCCCCTATAGTTACGATACAGCGGCCGCTGCCGAGCTACTTGACGCAGCTGGCTGGAAGATGGATGGCGAGATCCGTAAGAAAGACGGGGAGCCGCTTGAAGTAACCTTGAGCTACGATAGCAACAAGGTCATCGAAGGAACCATTGCCCAGTATCTGCAAAGTGTCTGGAGCAAAGCCGGAATCATAATAAATCTTGTCGCGGAGGAAGAGCAGGCTCACCGTGACCGCCTTAAGGGTGGAGACTTTGACCTGTCCTTTAATATTTCCTGGGGAACCCCCTACGACCCGCATTCCTTCCTTGCCGGTATGCGTAACCCCGTTTACGGAGATTATGCAGCTCAACAGGGACTGAAGGTTAAGCCTCAGCTTGACGCGACCATACTTAAAGCCCTTGAGGCTGTTGACGAGAAAGAGCGTCAGAGCCACTTCACCTGGATTTTTGAAACCCTGCATCGGGAGGCCGTGTACCTGCCGTTGACGTACGAGCGGAACCGCGCGATCTTCAGCGACAAAGTAAAGAATGTTGGCTTTAACCCTTCTCAGTTTGAGATCCCCATGGAGCGCATGAGTCTCAGGTAAACAGTTAACTCAAGTTTTTGCAAGCAGAGATCAATTGATGGCCCACAGTGCATTCCATGACGATGAATGCACTGCGGGCAAGTCAACAGGAGAAGATTCTGTGACTAACAGCACCATCCTGAAAATTACTCAACACTGTAAGTGGTGAAAATATGTTTGCTTACCTTGTCCGGCGTGCGGCGATAGCGATCATCGCGGTATTCGCGGTATCCTTTATTTCGTATGCTCTGGTTAATCTCACTCCGGCTGACCCGGCAGAGGTGGCCCTGCGAGTAAATGACACGATTCCAACGCCCGAAGCTATTGCTGAAATGCGTGAGAAAATGCACCTTGACGACCCCTTCCTGGTCCGTTACGGGCACTGGCTGGTCAGAAGTCTGCAGTTCGATTTTGGAACTTCTTTTACCAATACCAATCGCACGGTTACTGGCGAGCTCGCTCGCAGCTTCCCCTATACCCTCAAATTAGCTGGCGTCGCACTGGGTTTTCTTGCTGTTATCAGCCTGCCTTTGGGTATCGCCTGTGCGGTCTGGCGCGACAGCTTGTTTGACCGCACAGTACGCATGGTCATCTTTGCAGGGACCGCGGTGCCTAATTTCTGGCTCGCATTTCTGCTCATCTGGTTATTCGCCATCAAGTTAAAGTGGCTACCAAGCAGTGGTACCAGCTCTCTGGCTCACTATATCCTTCCGGCCATAGCTTTAAGTACCCTCTATATTGCGACCTATGTGCGCCTGATCCGCAACAGCATGCTGGAGAATATGCAAGAGAATTACGCCCTCTATGCACGAGCCCGGGGGTTAAGTGAGTTCAGTGTCATCTGTAAGCATGTTCTGAAAAATTCACTGCAATCATCGATGACTGCCATCGGTATCGGTATTGTGCGGCTTTTATCCGGGACGGTCGTCATCGAAAACATCTTTGCCATTCCCGGACTGGGCCGACTCTGCGTCGCCAGCATCTTTAATCGCGACTACCCGATGATACAAGCATATATCATGATCATGGGAGTATCATTTGTTGCTGCCAACATGTTGATCGATATCCTTCATTGTGTTGTTGATCCACGCTTAAAAAAAGGGACAGTCCGTGCCTAGACTATTGCAAAACAAGGTGGCGGTTCTGTGCTTGGTAATTATAGCCCTTTTTACATTATGCGGTATTTTCGCTCCCTGGTTGGCTCCTTATAATCCCAACGAGACAGACATCATCAATACCTTTGCCCCCTTTTCAAGACAGTATATCTTCGGTACGGATTACCTGGGTCGCGATGTGCTTTCGCGCATGCTCTTCGGCATCCGTACGACCCTTTTCTATTCCTTCTTCACCATGCTGATTACCGCCATGACCGGAGCGATTATCGGTATCGTTTCTGGCTACTTTAAAGGCAAGCTGGACGATATCATTATGCGCCTGTGCGATATTATGCTCTCTTTTCCCTACGAAATTCTGGTTTTAAGTATCGTCGGCGTACTGGGACCTGGCCTGTTCAATATTGTTCTGGCTAACTTCATTGCCAAACTGGCCTGGTATGTACGGATGATCCGCAGCGCTGTTGTAGCGCATACCCATAAGAATTATATCCTTTATTCGCAAACCATTGGAACCAGCAAGCGCTACATCCTGTTGCGCCACCTCTTTCCCAATGTCGCTGCTGAGACCACCCTGCTTGCAACCCTTGATATCGGTTGGATAATCCTTAACATTTCGACCCTGTCATTTTTAGGCCTTGGGGTTCAACTCCCTACGCCCGAATGGGGCGCTATGCTTAGTGAAGCTAAGGAAGTTTTGTTCAGCAATCCGGAACAGATGGTTATCCCCGGCCTGGCAATTATGATCATCGTGGCAACCTTCAACATACTGGGCGACAGCCTGCGCGATGTTTTTGATCCCAAGGAGCAACAATAATGCTGCTGCGTGTAAAAAATCTTTCGGTCACTCACCACCAAGGTAAAAAAGCTACGCCCCTGACTCACAAGGTCTCTTTTGACCTGAACAAAAACCAATGCCTGGGAATTGTCGGGGCATCCGGTAGCGGCAAAAGCATGACCTGCGCAGCGATCTCAGGACTGCTGAACAGACACTTTTCCATAAGCGGTACTGCTGAGTTCAAAGGGGAGCAGCTCCTCAAAATGTCGCCGGTACAGCGCCGGGCCCTGCGCGGTAATAGTATCTGCATGATTCTGCAAAGTCCGATGACAGCCTTCAACCCGTTATTTACCATCGGTCATCAACTGGCTGAGACCCTGATAACCCACAAGGCTCTATCCTCCAGCGAGGCACTGGAATTGATGGAGGCGACACTGCAGCGGGTCAACCTGAAAAAACCCGGCCAGATCTTTGCCAAGTACCCCCACGAAATGAGTGGCGGGATGCTGCAACGCGTTATGACTGCACTTGCATTAGAGATGAAACCTGAACTGATTATTGCCGATGAGCCAACCACCGCAATCGATTATGTCAGCCAACAGGATGTCATTCGTGAACTCAAAGCAATCAGAGATGCCCACCAGACCGCGCTGATCTTTATCAGTCACGATCTTAGTCTGGTATCTCACGTCGCCGACAATGTCATTGTCATGCGTCAGGGCTGCGTTGTCGAATCCGGAAGCGCAGGACAGGTGTTCTTGGAACCGCAGCACGACTATACCCGCGAACTTATCGAAAACCGGGAAAACGTTATCAGAAATTTTGTCAAGGTCATGGAAGGCACTCAACATGCTGCTTGAAATCAGAGACATCACCAAAAGCTACACAACTAAAAATGGCCTCTTCATGAAGTATACCCAGCAGGTCCTTAAAGGTGTTTCACTGCAGTTGGAACATGGCGAATGCCTTGGAATTGTCGGGGAATCAGGGAGCGGGAAATCAACCCTCGGCAAGGTGATTCTCGGGTTGGAAGCAGCGGATAGCGGAACAGTACACTTCGCTCCTGAAGTCGCAGGATCTGCGTTACAACGCAGTGTCGTCTTTCAGGACTATACCACCTCTCTCAACCCACGCTTGCTGATCGGTGAAAGCATCGCCGAACCGCTGCTGCGCTTGGGTTTAAATGCTGCGATACGCAAAAAAAGAACGGCAGAACTTCTTACCGAGGTCGGTCTCAGCACAGACCTTGCCGGGCGCTATCCCCATCAGCTCAGTGGTGGCCAGTTGCAAAGAGTCTGCATTGCTCGAGCTATCGCTCCAAAACCCTCTTTTATCCTTTTTGATGAAGCGGTCAGTTCCCTGGATGTGACAGTCCAGGCTCAAATTCTTGACCTTATGGTCACCCTGAAGGAGCAGCACAAAATCGCTTTTATATTTATCACCCACGATATTACGGTAGCAACCTACGTTTGTGACAAATTGATCTTTTTTAAAGATGGTCTGATTTCAGAACGCCTGGATGATCTGCGGCAACTGCCACATGTTCAGGACGATTACGCCATAACACTACTGCAGGCTGCTCATTTTCTTGAAGAACCCTTCGCCCGCAGGATGACACATGCCAGATAGCACGTTAACCAATAAAGACTACTTCAATATCGCGGTCCCTTTTATTGTCGCCACAGTGACCCAACCACTACTGGGTGCCGTCGATACCGCTGTTGTCGGACACCTCGAATCACCGATCTATATCGGTGGTGTCGCCATCGGCACAGTGATTCTTAACACCCTGTACTGGCTCTTTGGCTTTTTTCGTGTCAGCACGACCAGCCAGAGTGCCATCGCTCTGGGTAGTGGCAGCTCTACTGAAAAAGCTGCAAGTTTAGCCCGCCCTTTTCTACTTGCCCTCGGGGTTGGTCTGCTCTTTATCCTGTTTCAAAAAGGAATCTGGTCTGTGGCAGAATGGGTTATGGCTGCAGATGCGTTAGTGGCAGGACAGGCCCGTTTATACTTTCACATTCTCATCTGGGGAGCGCCACTGGTGCTTCTGAATTACACCCTGATCGGCTGGCTAATGGGGCAGGCGCAAACCCGTGCGACCCTGATTACCCAGGTTAGTGGCAACCTCGTCAACATCATTCTGGACATTTTGTTTGTCTGCTATTTTGATTACGGAGTCGCTGGAGTCGCTGTTGCTAGCCTGCTGGCCCAAACAGGAATGCTGCTACTCGGAATCTATTATGCGCTGCGCACCGGTCAGCTCAAAACAAGCGATTACCGCGCTGCGGTGAAGATGAGCAGCAACGACGTAAAAACTATCATCTCGGCCAACAGTGATCTGCTGCTGCGGACCGTATCGCTACTAATTATGTTTAACCTGATGACCAAAGTCGGAGCGGCACTTGGGACAACGATTCTGGCCGTTAATGCGGTTATGATGCAGATCACTTTTATAACCAGTTATATCTTCGACGGAATTGCCAACGCTTCCAGTGTCTTTGCAGGTAAGTCAATTGGGCAGAAAAATTCTGCATTGTTATCAGCAACCTTTTACCGTACGAGTCAATGGACGATCACGAGTATGATTCTGTGCGCCCTGATAATTTTGTTTACAGGAACATACCTTGGTGGGCTTTTTACCGATATCCCCGAAGTACTTGAGGGATTTAGCCGCATACACTACTGGGCAGCAGTTTTTCCAGTAGCAGCGGGATTCGGACTAACCTATTACGGGATCTTCACTGGTTCCGGAACAACCCGCCCAGTTCGAAATGCAACATTCTTTTCACTGCTGACTTTTCTTGTCGGACTGATCAGTGTCAGGTACTGGGGCAACCATGGTCTGTGGTTTGCATTTATCCTGTTTTATATCGGTCGTGGAGTCTACCTGATACCCTATATAGGGAGAATACATCGTAAGATAGCTCTCTTCGCTGAATAGCCAGTAGATCTTGGGTTGACGTACAAACGAACTTCAATATGCCTGGTAAGATTGCCAGTGGTGTGCTATCCCCACTGGCATGCCAACCCATACTCCGTACTCATCGCTGCCTAGCCTCCGGTCGATTGAAGAGCAACCCTCATTGGTCAGAAGCTTTACCCATAGGTTCGCAAACCAATATCACCGAGCTTAAAGATCAGCTGGATTATAGTAACAAAGGAAGAAAATAACGAGAGATTACGCCAGTTTTATACTACAGAAACTGGAAACGATTTATGCCCCGAAATGAGGATCCTAAAGCGAAAAATAAGCCCTTAAATTGAGAGAAAGTAGTGTCATTACAAACCCTTGAATTAGTTTCCCACCTTAACATCTCAAAGAAGATGTTTTGATCCTTTAAACATATGTAGCAGGACTAATCTTTTATTTCACCACACTCAATTCTTACTCTCTCCAGAAAGAGCTTTGATGCTTTTGAAAAAACTTGATGTTTTTTCCAGATAAGGTCTACATGTGATTCAAGAGGTGGGCTGAGCGGGCGAAAGCAAAGATCTGTATCGCCCGTTGTGTCAATAATATTGTCAAGACACAACGCATACCCTACTCCCGCTGCCACGAGAATTGATGCATTAAAGAGCAGGTTATAAGAAGCAACACAGTTCAACTTCTCCGGTTCAATTTTCATCCAGCTTGACAGCTGCCCCCCTTTCAAAGCCTGTTGTGAATTTATAAGAGGAACGTCCCATAGATTTTGAGGCTCAATTGCATCAAGTTTGGCCAGCGGACTGTCCTTACGCATCAGTACACCCCATCTGTCTTTGAAAGGGAGACGAAGGTATTCATATTGGGTAATGTCAGCAGGCTCTATTACCAAGCCAAAATCTGCCATTTCCCGGTCCAGACGTTCGTTGACCGCGTCCATATTTCCACTGAACAACCTGATATGTATGTTTGGATATTCTTGATGGAGCTTGTGAAACGTATTAGCCAATAATTTGAACGCGTGTGTTTCGCCACCAACGATATAAATCGTTCCACCCACATCCTCTTCTGTTGAAGATAACTCACCTTTGGTTTTTTCTACGAGCTCAACGATCTGCTTTGCACGTTTCTGCAGCAGAAGACCTTCAGGGGTAAGACTGACATTCTTATTTCCCCTGATAATGAGGGTACTGCCTACCTCCTCTTCCAGTTCTTTAATCTGGCGGGACAAAGCAGGCTGTGAGATGTACAAAACAGATGCCGCCCTGGAAATATTCTGCAATCTGGCAACCGTCAAAAATGAGTTCAACACGTTAAGCTTCATAGACAATTCCCTAAAAATGCTTGAGAAAATCAGACATGCAGAAAACGCATATCAGGCTATAAAATATAAGCATTTTACATAATTTGAGCAATGTCTATATTGGGATCATAAAAAATGTGATCGCAGAACTAGCAATCAACTTGAACAGCGAAACTGCCTCACCACAATATTCTCCAGAAGAGATGAATCACAAGATGAATACATTAATGGACGTTGTAGAAAAAGGTGAGCCTATCATTGTCGGAACCGCGGTACATAATATGCTGGTTCAAACCAGCAATGAAGCGCTGCGAATCACTGCCGAATTGAATGGTTCATACCATGAACCAGCCGAAGTTTCGGCTCTTTTTTCACGGCTTACAGGAAAAGAGGTTGATCAATCTTTTTTCATGTTCCCTCCTTTTTACACTGACTTCGGCAAAAACATTACTGTTGGCAGAAATGTTTTTATAAATACCGGTTGCACCTTTCAGGATTGCGGCGGCATCACCATTGGTGACGGAGTGCAAATCGGACAGAATGTCGTGTTATGTACATTCAATCATGGAATGGAACCGGAGAAAAGACACACTCTCTATCCAGCGCCCATCGTCATTGGCAAAAAAGTGTGGATAGGGGCAAATGCAACAATACTCCCGGGTGTAACAGTTGGAGATAATGCTGTTGTTGCCGCGGGAGCAGTAGTCACCAAGGATGTCCCGACAAATACAGTGGTCGCAGGCGTTCCTGCAAAACCGATCAGGACATTTTTGGTGGACTAAACACAGACGCATAGGAGAAATAACTGTGAAAAAGTGGAAAACTTTCGGCTTTATTGCCGCAATTATTGGAACATTAGCACTAACCAACACACCTGTATCAGCACAAGACCTCGTCCTTGAAACCAAATGGGATAAAACCTTCCCCAAGAGCGAAAAGGTTGATCACCAGAAAGTAACTTTCAAGAATCGTTACGGCATCACGTTAGCCGCTGATCTGTATCTGCCGAAAAACCTGGATGGCTAACGGCTGGCGGCAATCGCAGTTGGCGGACCGGTGCAGTCAAGGAACAATCTTCGGGGCTCTATGCCCAGACAATGGCGGAGCGCGGATTCGTCACGCTGGCATTTGATCCATCCTATACAGGTGAAAGTGGCGGCGAACCCCGCAACGTTGCCTCACCGGACATCAGTACTGAAGATTTTAGTGCAGCGGTAGATTTTATATGTACACAGCCTTTTGTTGACCGTGAACGCATCGGTATTATCGGTATTTGCGGCTGGGGTGGTTTCGCACTGAACGCCGCCGCTGTGGACAAGCGTATCAAAGCCGTTGTGGCCAGTACCATGTACGACATCTCTCGAGTCTCAGCCCGAGGGTACAATGACAGTGTGACCCTTGAACAGCGCACAAAAATGCTTGAGCAGTTGAGCCAGCAACGCTGGAAGGATGCAGAAAATGGGACGCCAGCTTATCAAGCTCCTTACAACGAACTGAAAGGTGGAGAAGCGCAATTCCTTGTTGAATATCACGACTATTACATGACGCCACGTGGCTATCATAAACGTTCCGTCAACTCTGGCAACGCATGGACCCAGACCACACCACTGTCATTTATGAATATGCCGATCCTGACCTATATTAAGGAAATATCACCGCGGCCGCTCCTGCTGGTCCACGGTGAAAAAGCCCATTCACGTTATTTCAGCGAAACCGCCTATGCCGCAGCGGCAGAGCCGAAGGAACTTCTGATTGTCCCCGGCGCTAACCACGTCGACTTGTATGACCAGATGGATAAAATTCCTTTTGATAAGCTTCAGTCCTTCTTTGAGATAAACTTGAAATAATGTCCGGTCGGTTTGAATAAGTTAATAGCGTTCTCCCTGTGCCCAATGTCCGGTATTTTCAATATACGTCTACCGGCTCATTGGCTTGATCCGAACAAAGCATCTATGAAAGGCTCATTGATTTAGCAACTTTGAAACAGAAAAGCCGCCCGAAATGTCGGATACTACAAAGAGAGCAGTATTATGATTAGAGGGAGCGTAAATAGGCTGCAGAACAAGGATAAAATTACAGACGATGTAATAAATATTGGCGATATATTATGCTCCTGTGCCACTATTGTTGCCATAATTGCAGTTGGCATCCCAGACTGTAATATACCGACCGAAGTTTCAAGAGCTCCTAGATTAAAAGGACCAGCTATAAAAAATGCAATTACGGGAACAAGCAGCAACCGCATTGACGATGCAATGGCGGTATCGAACGAGAACCTGAAGACGTCCTTATCACACAATTGTCTGCCAAGACTAAAAAGCATGACAGGAATCATTGCCCCTGATAATAAACTGACAACACGATTCATTGCTAAGGGTACATTTACATCAACGTAATTCATAAATACAGCGAGGACTGCAGCCCACAGTGCTGGAGTTTTGCCGATTTTGGTTAGCGAATCAAACTTCCCACCATGCATCCACCCCGCAATGGCAACACTTATGATCAGAGATGTGATGGAAAGTACAACATAGTAAAAAGACGCTGGTCCCACGGCGTCATTCCCTAGACCAAAACCAACGACTGCAATACCATAATTTCCGACATTACCAGACATAACAATGATCATATAAGACGCTATTCTCAATCGTTCCCGCTTAAGAATTTTTGCGACAAGTCCGGCAGCCAACGCAGCCACTAGGTGAGTAACGATAATGAAGCCAGCCATGCTTTTGATTTGTTCGAAAGTTATTCCCGATCCATAAATGGCCTTAAAAATAAAAGCTGGAACAAAAATATAATAGGCAGCTTTGGTCAGGGTACGCACATCAAGCTTCAGCCGCTCGCCTGCAATGGCACCGATAAAAACAATACTAAAAACTGGTAAAGTGACATTGCCGATAATGCTCAAAAAATCAGTCATAACTGTTGCGTTTCTTATATAGGGGAAAAAATTAGCACTTACAAACAAGACAGGCTGTCCACCATGATGCCTTGGTGGACAGCTCTTTATCATTTTTTTTCGGCCTCCACCTTAACGCCGACGACATCTTCCAGCAGCTTAATCAGGCACTGATTATCTTCGTTGGGGAATTTTGTAATCCCTGCCTGAAAGAACTGCTTTGCAATACTGGTTGTCATCATTGGCACACCTGAATTTTCAGCAAGATTTAAAGTCAGAGTGAGGTCCTTATAGGTATTGCCGATATTTGAACCCGTGCCGGAAAATTCTCGGTTCATAATGGCGGGAACACTTCCTTGAAACAGAGGAGTATTGGCCACACTGCTCCCGATGACAGAGTACAAGGTTTCAGCTCGTACTCCGTTTTTTGCACCGAGCATCAGGGCTTCAAAAATTCCGGAATATATGCAGCCTACCAAACCCTGCAAGCACGCTTTAACAACCTGGCCGTCGCCACACTTTTCACCGACATATTTAATGTCTTTGGCGATCGCTTTAAAAATGTCTGCACAAGAATCGAACAGGTTTCTTTGGCACGAAACCATAAGTGTCAGCTCTCCAGACTCAGCGCCTTTTCGGCCGCCAGAAACTGGAGAATCTATGAGATGGATGTTTTTTTCCGCTAATCTGCTTTCAATGCTTTCAACTGCAGCTTTGCCAATGGTGGCAGTGATGACGATTACGCTTCCAGAGGCCATTGAGTCAGCAAGGCCACCTGGGGAGAAAATCACATCATTTGCCTGCTTATCATTGACGACCATGACAAACGCAACCTTGGTCTGTTTTCCGACAGCTCCTATACTAGCCGCGTTTTTTCCGCCACAGTCACGAAGCTTCTGCATATTGCTATCAACTAGATCATAGCCATAGACATTAAAATCGTTAGCAATTAGGTTTTTGCTGATACCAAACCCCATATTGCCTAAACCGATAACACCAATTTTTTGCATATTTGAATCCTCCAGTTTTATAAGATGATGCTTTTATTTTGCTCAGCAGAGTCAAGAATCGCATGGGATACTTTAAGCGTGGATAGTGCATAATCAGCACTCGCGTCTGTCTCAATATGGTTATTTATGCAATCGATGAAGTGCTTATTGGCCCGATAATAGGAAGGGCAACTTGCGAAATTGTAAACATCATTGATCATGATATTTTGTTCATAAGGCATTTTTTCGGTTTTGATTCGCAAACGGGTGAAATCAAATAAATCATCCCCTTCAAGAATGGCACTTCCCCTGCTGCCGATAACACCTCTCATGCTTCCTTTAAGGTGTGACGCCCAACTGGAATGTATGAGTCCCATAGCATCATTATTAAGTTCGAACAGAACATTCGCATTGTTATCAAACCTGGGAACACCAGGGATGGTCCCTAACGTATCTGCCTTAACGGTGTTGATCGGCCCTGCAAGCTGATGGATCATATCTATATCGTGGGAAAGCGACTCAATGCTCATTCCACATACAGTTTTTGCATTTTTTCTCCAGGTATCGTGCTGGGTTCCCGCATTGCCGCCCAACATGCCAATCCTGTGGACAAACACATTGAAGACATCCCCAAGTTCCCCGGATCTGACAATATCGAGTAACTTTTGGAAACCAGTCCTGAACCTATGGTTAAAATCAACCATAAATTTCACATTATATTGCTGTGCCAAATCTTTGAGAAATTGCCCATCCTCCACCGTGATAGACATGGGTTTTTCCATCATGATATGGCACCCGGCATTGGCGACTACCTCTGCGTACTCTTTACGAAATGAAGGGGGAGTACAGATATGGACCATATCGACATGATGAATTTCATCCGCAATGTGAGATATTTTTTTGCACTTTTGACTGTCTGCAAACTGCTCGGACTTGGAGCTGTCTACGTCAAATACGCCATAAATTTCAATACCAAGATCCTTTAAAGCATTGGCATGGCAATATGATATTGCTCCTGCTCCGATTATTATTGTTTTCATCGTATTTTCCTCCTGAAAGTAATTTTGTGCAGCTGCTTCCTGGTAAAAATACAGGGATAAAACTAATTGTGTAAAACAGCATTTTGTTGTATTTTCTACAACTTGTAGTTGTGGACACACGATGAAAGGAATGGCATTGGATTTTAAAGAATTGAAATATTTCGTTCATATTTACGAAAAAAAAAGTTTCTCTGCTGCAGCTCAGACGGCTTATGTGACTCAGCAAGCGCTGAGTAAGGCCGTCAAAAGAATCGAAGAGGACTTAGGCGTGACCCTCTTTTCGAGAAGTAAGGGGGGGGTAGAACCGACATCTGCTGGGATTACCCTTTATAAAAAAGCTCTGGAACTGATACGGGAATTTGAAAACCTCCCAAATCTGTTGTTTGATGAGGATCAATTGGCTCAAGGGACGATCAAAATAGGGATGCACAAAGGAATCGACGTCCTCTATTACAACAACATCCTGCATAACTTCGGAAAGCGCTATCCAAAAATCAGCGTCGATGTCGCGACAATGACAGATATGGAATCTGAAAGAGCCATTGATAAGGAATTGGTCGACTTTGCCGTATCCTGCTTACCAGTTGATGACGACAAATATAATTTTTATAAAATTTTTGAAGATGAACTCATTGCGTTAGTCAATAAGAACGATGTGGTAGCAAAGAAACGAAAAGTGACGTTTGCGGATCTTGCCAATAAACAAATCCTGATACCTGACAAAAAGCATAAAATTCATGGTGTTGTGTATGAACTAGCCAAACAGCACCAGTGTGAAGACAATATCAAAACATGCAATGCTTACACGGGATTTTTCATGAATCTGGTATCGGAAAACGAGGGTGTTGCAATCATGAACTCTGGTAGCCTTATCTGGCAGGATTTCAGAAACGTCATAATTCCCATTAGAATTAATCCTCAAATTATAAGAGAAAGTGGATTTATTGAGAAAAAGAGCTTTAAAAAAAATTATATCAATAAATTATTTTCTGATTATTTGAACGGGATTGATGTTGTTGGTGTAGATTTTTTTTCATCCTTTGGCAAGGAGCCCTAAAAGCATAATGTTAAGTGCGAGATGATAGGTTTTTATTCTTGTAAATTTACTATAGAAACACCATAACCAACGGCAATGTGCCAAGACTGGCTAGAATGGCGAATAACACTGAAGAATTAACAAAGTGGGGTGCGATGTCATTTTCTTTGGCAACAATCGTAGCCATAACAGCTGTCGGCATTGCCATCTGCATGATACCGGCAAGATATTGATAATGTCCTAGGTGAAACGGGATTGCCACTATGTATGCAATGATCGGTGCAATAATCAGACGAATGCTGGAAGCAAGAAGCACATCTTTGGAAAATTCGATTTCCTTTTGTTCAAGCAGCTGTAACCCTAAGGTAAATAGCATCGTTGGAATCATCGCTCCCGCCAGAAGGCCTATCATACGCGAAGCCATTAATGGGACTGCTATCCCAGTGCTGGAGACAAGAAGAGCGGGGATAATCGCCATTAAGGCAGGAGTTTTAAAAATATTTGTCAGGGCTCCTTTTCCACCACCACGCACCCAACCCGCAGCGCTAATGCCAATAAATAATTGAGTTATGGACATAATGACATAATACATGGTTGCGGGCCCCAGGCCAGGCTCGCCAAGATGAAACTGAATCATTGCAATTCCGTAATTACCGACATTCGCAAAAACAGCAACCATGATATAGGCGACGATCATCTCTCGTGTTCTTCCCAATAACCTTCCTACCATAGCGGCAACAAAGGCAGCCGTAGAGTGAGCGATGACAATAAAGCACAGCATTTTCAGACTATCGCCCAGGGCAATATGAGAAGTGCTGAGGGCCTGAAAAATATAAGCTGGAACAAAAATATAATAGGCAGCCCGCGAAAACGTCTTTGCCTGAAGCTCAAGTCTTCCTCCAACCAGGTAGCCAAGAATCACAATACCGAAAACCGGCAACACGACATTGATAAATATTTCAAAGAAGGTACTCATTATTCATTCCAATCAGTCACCACAGGCTAGTGAAAGGTTATTTCCTGAGAAATAGACCAGGCATACCGCAGCAGCTCTCGCGCGATCTTCGCTAATGCCAGTTCATGACTGGTTCCCTCTGACATAAGCTTTCGATACCTTGTACATAAACGCAATTCAGCTTTTCTTGAGATTTCAACCACTGGTCTTGGCAGACCGGTTAAGAGGCGGGTCACCATTGATGTTGTTCCTGCCGGTTTACTATAGGCCCAGGCCGCTTCAAATAACACTTTGGTAAGGATGGCGTTTTTTGTTTTTCCTGAAATCGTGATATTCTGAGAGTCATTTTTATCAGGATTTAACCCCGCATAATTTTGCAATTTCCGGGGGGTATCAAAACGCCTGAGATCCCCCAATTCAGCGGCCATCGTCACTGCTGCAAGCAAATGAACGCCGCGTAATGCTTGATACGATTCCACCAACGGCCACATCCGCCAATTTTTTGCAATCACTTCCAGGTGCTGTTCCAGGCGTTTGAGCCTCTTCCCAGCAACGGCCAGCATGTCCAGATACTCTTTAAACGCAATGGTCTGGGCCGGTACGGCAAACTGCAGATTATCGAGCCAATGTAGCTGTTCATAAGACCAGGTCAACTTCCTGTCATGTTGAATACCGCTACGTTTTAGAAAATTCAGTATCTGCCTTCGGGCGTTGCTCCGCGAATGACGAGACTCTTCACAACACCGAACCAAGTCACGCATGGCTTCATCTTCTGGATGTGGGACGCAAATCGGTGTCAGGCCCCCAGCCCGCTGAAGGCGTGCCAATTCCAGCGCATCCCGATCCAAACAATCCATATTGTGTCGGTTTTTTTGTGTTTTTGGTGCTGGAGCAATAACGTCGCAGACAATCCCCTGTTCAGACAAAAAGTGATAAAAGCCATACCCGCAGGAACCGGCTTCGTAAACGAAATATAGATATTTATACTGCGTCTGTAACTCTGCCACCACTTTCGCAAAAGAGGTCATCTCTGCAGGGATCGTTGCGTAAAGTCGATCTTCTTCACGACCGTGGTTTGGAGCAAATGCGATATCTATGGTGTCACGCTTAATCTTCAAACCGACAAAAATGGTCTCAGCATTGGTCATAAGTTATCCTCGCAATTGAATGGATAAATGAAATCTGACCGCACCCCAAAAATCTGAAATTATTTAGCGGAAAAAAAGAGTGGGGCCATGGCAGCCCCACTCCCATAATCACATTTTAAGTACGATTTAGTGTCCGTCCGGAAACTCTAAATCGTAACTTCCAGGTTTTCAGATTGGAAACGAGCAATTTTTCGCTGTGGTAAGGAAATCAAGGATTTGCACGGAGACGTAGTACTTTACGTCGCACAAGCAAGTCCGAAGATTGACGCAGCCACGGCGGAAAAGGGCCGTTTCCGGATGAAAACTATTTATTTGTTGCGAACACTGGCAATAGCTGCATTGAAAGCATCAACAATATCTTGACCAACCTTAGGTGTGTTTTTTTCAATAACTGGCTTGGCAGCAGCACGGATACGGTCCATCTCGGCCGGAGAAATTTCGTTGACAGCCATCTTGGGTTTTACGAACTCAAGGGATTTAGCCAACTGAGAACGGTTTGCTTTACGTTGAAATACTCTTGCTTCCTGCTCAGCCTCAACGATGATTTTTTTCTCTTCTTCATTCAACTTATCCCAGGTTTTTTTACTGATCAGGCTTGATTGTGGAGAATAGATGTGTTTGGTGAATGAGAAGTATTTTTGAACTTCATAAAAACTTGCAAACTGGACGTTTGTTACAGGGTTTTCCTGACCATCAACAACATGTTGCTCAAGTGCGCTGTACAGTTCTGGATAGGGTAATGGCACGGTATTACAGCCCAGGGTATTGAAGGTATCGATAAAGACAGGAGACTGGAGGACACGCAACTTGATCCCATCAAAATCTTCAAGTTTGGTGATTGGACGAATATTGTTAGTCATATTCCGGAATCCAAGCTCCCAATAGCCAAGACCAACAAGGTTTTTAGCTGGGAGCTTCTCAAACATCATCCGCCCAAAGGGGCCATCCACCACTTGATCCGCTTCCTCGCCACTATTAAACATAAAAGGAAAATCAAAGACTCCAAATTCTGGGATCACAGTAGACAGCATACCAGCATTTAGCACGGTAAAATCTATAGTCCCCCCTTGGAGAGCTGCAACAGTTTGAAGGTCACCACCCAGCATACCACTAGGAAATATTTTGACCTTCATCTTACCACCACTTTTCTCTTTAACCAGTTCGGCGAACTTAGTTGCTCCTTGACCTTGTGGGTGGTCTATACTGTTCTGAAATGCAAATTTGAAGGTGTGCTTGTTAATATCAGCAGCACTGCCAACCGCAGGAATCATAAGCAGAGTAGCAACAGCACAAACAATCAGCTTGGTGAAAACAGTTTTCCTCATTGATTTCTCCTACTTTGTGTTTAAAACGACGATGTTTACAAAGAAACGCATACCACCTGTTGTTCAATTCAATTCTTTCCAATCTTCTCTTTTAAGGACCCTTTCTTTCTTCCCTCCTTTCTGTGCGACAACGACATGTATTAACTACGTTCAAGCAATTCCAGCGGAGAGACAGTTTGTCCTGTTTCACTGGATTCAAGCACAGCCAGAGTTGTTGCGAGTGTCAATAACGCATCAGCAGCATTAATGACCGGTTCTTCCTGCCCCCGAATCACCTGGCAGAAGTGCTCAAGCTGAGCGGTGAAGGGTGAAAAGTACGGAACCTGTTCCGAACGCACCTGTAACGGCTCCCACCATCCTTTAGTGCTGCCATGGGCATGACTCCACAACTGCATGGACGGAAACGCCAAAGACCCTTGAGAACCGAGATAGTGGTAACAATTCTGATTATTCTGGAAGAATTCCGGGTTTTCTCCGGACGTCAGTTCATAAGACCAGGGTGCCGGGGTCGTATCAGAGACAACGGCACTTCCCAGAGCGCCGCATGCCATTTCAAAGTTCATGGCGATGGTGTCCTCAACTTGCCCCTTACGCACCAGACGCTTCGTTTTGGCGGTCAATTCAGCGACATCGCCACAGATGTAACGCAGGTTGTCGATTTCATGAATCATGTTACACATAACAGGCCCACCACCCGGCAAAGAGCGCCATTCAGGAAGGTAATAAGCATCCCCCTTCATCAACGCCCAGAGAATCGAGATACCTACCAGTTGTCCCAACTCTCCGTTCCGAACAATTTCGCGGGCTCTTTTTACCAGCGGGAAATGACGGCGATGATGTCCAACCAGCAGATGAATGCCACTCTGCTTGACGGTTTCAACCAGGTCTTTCCCCTCTTTTAAAGTCGCGGTGACCGGCTTTTCAGTCAAAACATGTATGCCACGTTTCGCGCATTCACTACCGACCACAGCGTGCATCTGGTTAGGAGTCGCATCTATGACTCCTTCGACTTCTGTCTGGCTCAGCAGTTCTTTATAGTCGGTAAAAAAGGGAATACCTAATTCGTCCGCCAAAGCTTTACGCGACGCATCGACGTCACATAAAGCTACCAGTTGACCACCATCGATATGTTTGGATCCTTCGATGTGCTTGGATGAAATCCAGCCACCGCCGATAAGACCTAACCTCACCTTTTCCATAGTTAGTTTCCTTTGTGTTTTTTAGGAACACCCCTGAAAAGAACGGTTG
Organism: Geopsychrobacteraceae bacterium; assembly: GCA_963664385.1. Taxonomy (GTDB): domain Bacteria; phylum Desulfobacterota; class Desulfuromonadia; order Desulfuromonadales; family Geopsychrobacteraceae; genus Seleniibacterium. The sequence continues at coordinate 4,156,661 of OY761157.1, read as the reverse complement.
GTTTCTGATTTGGAAACCAGCAATTTTTCGCAAGGTCTAGGAAATCAAGCATGTGCGCGGAGGCGTAGTACTTTACGCCGCACAAGCACATGCGCAGATTGACACAGAGATTGCGGAAAAGGGCGGTTTCCAGACAGAAACTACTCACCCTTGAGAATACTATCCGCCGCAATCAGACCCATTTTGTAGGTGGTCACGCCAAAACCACAGATCTGACCAACGACCGCCGTAGCAAATACTGATTTATGGCGGAATTCTTCACGGGCATGAACATTCGACATATGCGCCTCGATAATCGGACCCTTGTCCTTAAAAATGTTCATAGCATCCAAAATGCCATAGCTGTAATGGGTCCAGGCCCCGGCGTTGACGACAATAGCGTCGATATCACCCAGAAATGCCTCATGAATTTTCATAGCCATTTCCCCTTCGATATCGGTCTGAAAGCATTCCAGTTCATGACCAAGCTCTTTCGCCCAGGCAGTCACTTTGTCTTCAATTCCCTGCAGGGTGATAGTCCCGTAATGCTTAGGGTCGCGCTTTCCAAACATTTTGTGATTGATGCCGTGCATGAGTAAAATTTTTGCCATTTTTTCCTCCAATTAATTATTGAATTAATTTTGCTCTTCTAAAAATTCCTGCCGCAGCGGGGTCCAGGTATCAACCAACCGCACGTGCTGGGTCAGCAACTTCGTGGTATGCGGTACCCCACCGGGTACCGCAATCGTGTCTCCGGCCACCAGATGGCAGGTTTTATCTTCGATGTAAAAATCGACTTCCCCAATCGCTAAGTAGACGATTTGTTCGTGGGGATGGGAATGATAAGGTTCCGGTTCATCCCACGGACCATCAGTAAAATCCCAAACGGCCATCATGAGGTCACCGGTATGAATAATCCTGCGGGTTTTGACTGCAGATTCACGAACAATCTTGCCGTCACAGAGTCTGTTGGTATTCACAATATTCTCCTTTTATGGTTGGCGCTGGAATTCGATGCCTTTTATCAGCGCTACCAAGGTCTTATTCACCGGAGTCGGGACATCATACTTTTCGCCTTCGCGAACAATCGCGCCATTAATAAAATCTACTTCGCATGGTGTTCCTCGCTCGACATCCTGCAAGATCGAGGTTTTAAAATCGTCTGGCAACCCCGCTACAGCCATCTTCAAGATTTCACCAGGAAGTGAGACCTCAAGCTCAATTCCCGCGACTTTAGCGACCATAACAGCTTCCCATACGGCAGCAGCGGCACATTCGCGTACAGCAGCTACCTGCATAAGCGGACCATAGGTCAGCCTGGTAATACCGCAAATGGCTCCGGTAGCCACATTGACCAGGAGTTTCTGCCAGGTCAAAGCGCGTATATCGTTGATCACCTCGGTCGTCAGTCCCGCTTTTTCAAACAAAGCACAGATCGTATGTGCGCGTTCAGATACCGTACCGTCAAACTCTCCGATCAGAGTTTTCTTCCCCTTAACGCCAATTTTGACTTTACCGGGAGCTAGGAGTGTCCCTCCGACATAGGTTTTACCACCCAGCACCTTCCCTTTTCCCAAAGCCTCTTCAAGAACCTCTTCGTTCCCGAGACCATTTTGCAAAGACATGGCGATTGTTTTGGGACCGATCAGGGCTCTAGCCCCATCAATCGCAGCTTTGGTAAAATTTGACTTCACCAGAACGATAATCAGATCAACCGGACCAACCTGTGCGGCATCGGTATAGACCTTTACCGGAACCTTCCGTTCCTGATCGTCCTCCACAAAGGTCAAACCGTCTTTTGTCATGGCATCGATGTGATCGGTCTTCAGATTCACCAGGGCGACATCGTAACCAGCTTCGGTTAAGAGTCCTCCATAGGTGCTGCCAAGAGCGCCACAACCGAGAATTGCTATTTTCTTCATTGCTTTAAATCACTTTCCCAGCTTCTTCGTGAACCATCACTGGCCCCGAAACAGCCGCGCTACTTTTTAATCACTTCAACAGTTCCGGTTTCTGCATCAACCCGTATCCAGTCACCGTCATTTATGACAAGGGTTGGGTCCTGATCGAAATCGGTCACACAGGGGATGCGCGTGACTACTGAGCCCAGTGCTGTCTGGGGGTTACTGTTGCACACGACGTAAGCAGCTGGTGCACAACCGGTAAAACGCAGCGCCTGATGCGCAATAGTCCACGCTGAAGACCCCGATGCTGTGGTAAAAATAAGTACTTTTCCTTTAACGTTTTTTCCGAACCATTCATGGTTCAAGTCGACAACCTCGCCAGTCTTAAGGTTGAATGTGCCGAATCCACCCAATGGGGCCTTAGCAACCAGGGCCTCTCCTTCGGCCTTTCCACCATGGACTGTGCGTCCTTTCAATACGATTTCTGCCATTACAGACCTCCTCGCCATTTGCCGGTCAATGCCGCGTCGATACATTCCTCCAGAGTTCCGAACCAGGTGTTTTTAAGCCCGGTTGCTCCTGGTGCGTAATGAGCCATCTTGGCCGAGTTGGTAACAAAGACCGTATCAGGATCTAGCGCCAGTTCCAGGCAACAGGAGTCCTGCATAATCACCCCACCTGCCCTTTCGATAGCTTTCGTATAGCCCTGGATATCGGCCATCGCCTTGATCATGCTGTTGGTGGTAAGGTACAACTTGGTATGGTTATTAATTTTTTTACCATCAAGCCTTTCCGCAATTTTTCGCAGATACTCAAGAGTGCAGTGGGGACACCCCAAAGCCACGATTTCAACATCATCTTTCTTAGTCCGGTTCAGCTTTTCGTAGGCTTCACGCCGCTCTGCATCACCAAAGCTCAGTTCATACTTTAGCTTCCGTCCACCACTGGCGACCTCTATGGTTGGTGCTTCTGGAGTAATACCAACCAAGTGATGCATAACAATGCTCCCGCCTGAAATTCCTGCTGCGCAAAGCGCCATCAACTTCGTCAGGTCAGGCCGGTCGTTGATATTTTGGTAAATCGGCAGATCAAGTCCGACCTTGCTGGCCACATAATAACCAAGCAAATACCATTCACGCAGGTTGGACATGTCGACCTGCACATCAACCAGAACCGAGCCATAACGGTTTTCATCAAGATGCAATCCCCAGTTCGGAATTTTTCCGGTAATGGCTGCAGCAAAAGTGCTATGAAGGCCTTCTATGTTGGTGCGCGAACCGATCACTGAATTGGTGTAGGCAATGGCCGATGACTCGGTCCAGGCGATATGCTCGCCGCGCACCGGAATATTGCCAATCTGATACGGGGTGCAAGTGGCCAGATGGATCATACCTACCCGTTTGCAGTAGTCTGCAAGTTGCTGAAGCAGATCGCAGTGTTCCTTGCTCCCTTTTTGAATATCGGGATAATCCTGGTCACGCCAGGTCGCATTAGTGGTAGTAAAGGCCTTAACCTTATCCACAACAACCCGCTCGTCACTATCGAGCAAAAAGCGCGAAGCAATTTCATCAATATCCATTGAGGGAACAAGTTCCCGCACAATTGATACATCGGGAACTGATCCTGGAATGATTGTGACATTGTTGGTATCAACAAAATTCTCAGCGCCAAGACCTTCAGCATATTTGACCAGCAACTCCATCGCCTTCTGAGTCGCTTTTCCCTGCTTACCTTCCAGCATCGCCAATTCGTCAGCTTTTAATTTCAACATCTGAGCTTCTCCTTGCCAGTAAAGACCAGGCCGATCACTGTAACCGGCTTAGTTACAATCCTTTTACTAGAAGGCGGGTTCTATTCCAATATAATTATTATTGTTAACCATAGTAGGACTGTTGCTTTTTCTTCCATTGTCGGTTAAGAGTGTCTTTACAGAGTCAGATGGGATGAGTCAGCTTCCTGCAAAACTCCAACTTCTGTTATCTGTAAATCCATGAAGTTACTGAATGTAAGAATGAGGATAAGTTTGATGGAACAAGAGGACGAACAGCAATCCAAGACACCGCAACTGGTCAATACGGTGGTCACCACAATGGCCATTCTCGAATGTTTCAACGGCCAGGAGACCGAGTTGTCTCTGAATCAGATCAGCCAACGCACGGGAAATTTTAAAAGCCGTGTACACCGCCTGAGTAAAACGTTGATCGCTCTTGGGTATCTGGCCAAAACAGCACAGAATAATTATCGTCTAGGACCAAAGGTCATGGTACTAGGCAAGGTCTATGAAAAAACCAATTCTCTGAAAGCGATAGCAACTCCGGTGATGGCAGAGCTGTCTCAGCGAACGCAATTATCATCAACCTTATATGTCCTTGATGGTCAACGCTGCATCTGCCTGGCCCGCGAACTGGGCCCAAGCCGCTTTGCTTATGTCATTAACGAGGGGGACGTGGAGGAGTTATATACGACAGCAGCCGGACGGGTTCTGCTGGCTTATTCCCCCGGTAACTTCGCTGAAAAGATTTTAGCCAAAGCGAAACCGGTACAATTCACTCCAACAACTATTACCGATCCGCAGAAAATCATGGAAGAACTAGAATTTGCCAGAACATACGGTTATGCCATCAACGATCAGGAGCGCGAACAGGGTATTTCCGCCATCAGTGCTCCGGTCTTTGATCATGACAACCAAATCAGAGCCTCCCTCGCCATAGTTGGGCTGGCCCATCGTTTTGCAAACGATCAATTGGAAAGTATGTGTCATGAGCTTACTGAAGCAACAAAACAGATTTCCTACCGCCTCGGTGAAATCTGAGCGGTACCTGATTTAAAATCCGCCAAACTCAGGTCACGGTTACTTCCTGATCGTTAATCCATAATCATCTCCGCCGGCCGGATAGTCCGCCCTGTATCATTCGATTCCAAAACGGCCAGGGTTGTCGCCAGGGTCAGCAAAGCATCTTCAGCATCAATAATGGGGTCTTCTAATCCGAGTATGACCTTACCGAAATGTTCGAACTGAGCAGCAAATGGGAGTGCATAGGGAACCGTCTCCGTCCGCTTCATAAGTGGTTCATACCAACCCTTTTCACGGCCATGCGGATGTTGCCATACCTCCATATTAGGGAAGGAGAAAGCCGCGTTGGTACCAAAGAAACGGTAACAATCCTGGCCGGTAAAACAGTAATGCGGGTTTTCACCGGAGGCGAGTTCGTAGGACCATGGTGACGGTGCAGTATCGGAGATAAAACCAACGCCAAGTGCGCCGTTTGCCATTTCAAAATTGAGGGCTATAGTGTCTTCAACTTCACCGGAACGATTGGCCATTCTCTTGGCTTTCGCTGAAATTTCCGTAACATCACCACAGATGAATCGCAGGTTGTCAATATCGTGGCAAATATTGAGAAGAACCGGGCCCGCCCCTTTTTGTCTTCGCCAGGCGACATCAAAATAATAATCTGGCTTCATCAGAGCCCAGAGGATTGACACTCCGGTAATGTTCCCCAGTTCACCACTTTGAACGATCTCCCGTGCTCTTTGAACCAAGGGAAAGTGACGGCGATGATGGCCCACCAGCAACTTGATACCGCACTCTTTTACGGTTTTGACAAGTTGTTTGCCCTCTTCGAGAGTTGAGGTTACTGGCTTTTCATTGAGAACATGGATACCCATTTCTGCACATTCCATGGCAATGCGGGCATGGAGCTGATTGGGAGTCGCATTAATAATTCCATGCAGCTCTGCCTGCTTGATCATGTCTCGGAAATCGGTAAAGAACGGCAGCCCGAACTCATCGGCCAGTTCCTTTTTTTTAGGATCGGCATCACACAAAGCCACCAGTTCACCACTGCACACCTCAGGAGCTATCGCTCCATTCAGATGTTTTTCCGCGATGAGTCCACCACCGATCAATCCCACTCTTGCCTTTTCCATTGCCTTCTCCTAACAGTTATCTGCATGCGCACCTTTGGTTGATTCGGCCTGCAGTAGTTGAGTTCAATTATTGATTCAGTATTTAAGGTGTTTAAGGTCTGACACAGCATTGCTGTTTCAGATTTGCTTCTTGACGAAAGGAATGTTATTAAACACTGTGAGTTGGGTAAATAAAGCAGATATGGAGTCAGAATTTACTTATGATGAACAATGATTGGGGACTTCTCCATTTACAGGTATTCAGTTCCATTTATCGCCTCGGTAGTTTTGCCAAAGCGGCATCCGAGTTAGGAATTTCTCCGGCATATGTCAGTAAGACAATTGCCGAGCTTGAAGACGCTCTTAAGGTTAAGTTATTTTATCGTACGACAAGGCGTGTTCAGATAACCAGTGAAGGAGAGATCGCCCACTCCTGGGCCCTTCAGGTTCTTGAGGCGGCGGATAACCTGAAGCAGGAAGTTGCCGCCAGCCGCTCTAATTTGATGGGCTCCATCAAGATCAGTACCAGTCTGCGCTTGGGCCGTAATCATGTGTCCAATATCCTCGCCCTGTTCAACGAAAAGTATCCTGATCTGAACATCTGGTTGGAACTGGTTGACCGCCGGGTTGATATGCTCGAAGAAGGAATTGATATTGACTTGCGAGTCGGTGAGGTTGAAGAGCCCCATTTGATTTCTCACCCTATTGTAAAAGCTAAAAGAATACTAAGCGCATCACCAGAATATCTGCGTATTCATGGAGAGCCGCGCAGCATCAAGGACCTTGCTCAGCATAATTGCCTTCCCTTTAGAGATCGTATACAGCCCTACGGCATTTGGCAATTAGAAGGCCCTGACGGTATCCATACGGTCAAAGTTGCAGGCAAAGTCGGATCAAATCACAGTGATGTGGCCCGCCGCTGGGCAATGTTAGGCAGAGGTATCATTATGCTGGCGGATTGGGATATTTACGAGGACTTGGCAGCCGGGGCTCTCGTGCGCGTATTGCCTGAATATTCGCAAACGGCAGATGTTGTCGCTGTAACTCCTGCTCGTCTGAGCAGTTCTGTAAAACTGCAGGTATGCGTTGAGTTTCTAGTTAACAACCTTCGTAACGGACCGTTTTCCTTAAAAACATTAATCTAACAGGGTGTTGAAAAACGTTTTCGAGGCAGCAAGTGCTAGGCAAAAATTGCCGAAAAAGCACAGTTTACTTTAGTAAATGAGCATTTTGAGGAGATTTTTAACAACGCAATTGCAACGCAGATAGTTTTTCAACAGCCTGCTAAGCCATATTTTGAAATTACCACTATTTGGTTAATAGTGTAAAAGACAACGGGTTACTATCCGGGGCAATTAAACATATCGTGAATTTCTATTTTCCTGCCTCTAAAAAACAAACAGATTTTATTTCTGTTTTTAGATATTCAACCAAAATACGAACCTTCGCAGACTGATTGGTACGTAAAGCTGAAACAGCATAGACATCAACAGGTTGATACCAATTTGGCAAAACCCGTTGCAACCTTCCCTGCTCGAGACTTTTGGCGACGAACCAAATCACAGTCTTGGTATGCAACTTTTCCTTGGAGTTTCCGCCTTTAAAATATGGACAGGTCAAAACATGCCCATAGAAATCGCCAGAAAACTACTATTCAGTAATCCAGAGCGATTATCGAGCAGTCTTTTCGCTACTCACTACAACCCCAGGTCCTCATTAACCAGAATCACCTTTATCCGCCCTTTGGGGTACGCTTTTTCCGTTATAGTCCAGCTGTTGCAAATACGCTGGGGACTTTTGCAATCGCTGCAAAACGAGGTGGCTACACATGGAGTTTTCCAACCAGGATGGCGGATGGCATTCAGTGGTGCGGCATAGTTCTTTATCCGTGTCATAGCCGCGTCTACATCGGCAACAATCTTGTTGCGGCCGATAACAAGAATAACCTGCTTGGGCCCGAAAGTTATACCCCCTATCCGATTGCCGATCATGTCCAGATTAACAAGCTTCCCACATTCGGTTACCGCGTTGCTGCCACTGAAAAAAAGGTCAACCAAAAGGGCCTGACGTCTGCGTTCGATAATTTCTTCTCTGGGAACCCCGCTTTCAAAGGTTTTAATCAGGGTGATCCCAGGCATATTTTCGATATCGTCAAGTATACCTGTCGCCAGCATAGAGGTCGAATCGCCCCAGGAGACACTGTTGATTTCAAGTGGTGGCATAATCTCTTCAAGAATCAAGCGCCGGGCGGAGCCAAGGTCTGCAACAATATATGCATCAAAATTGTTTTTCTGCAGAGCGCTACAACAGCTATCCAGGCGCTTTTGCCAATATTGACTGGTGACATTATTCATAGACTAAATTTCATCCCTTCTTTTTCTCTATATTTTTTTATCGTTTCACCGGCGGCTCAGTATCCACGCCAGCAACAATCCACAAAGGGCCAGAACAACCCCCAGTCCCACTACAGCATTCCACCCTCCCCCCTGCCATAACCACCCGCTGGCCGATCCTGTAATACTGGAACCCAGATAGTAAAATAACAGATATAAAGACGAGGCATGAGCCCTGTTTTCGCGCGCGATAATACCAATGGTACTGCTGGCCACCGAATGACTGACAAAAAAACCGGTGGTGATCAGGGCGATGCCCGACATTATCGCGATACATGCCTGAAAAAGAGTCAGTACCAGCCCCATAAGCATCAGTATAAAGCCAACCCCCACCAGTAATGATCGATCATAGCGATCACACAGTCCCCCAGCAAGCGAGGAGGAGATCATGCCAAAACCAAACAGCAGGAAAATCATACAGATCTGCGTCTGATTAAAGAAATAGGGTGCTTGCGTCAGCCGAAAGGTTGAATAATTGAACACCGTGACAAAAATACTGGTCAGCAAAAAACCAATTCCATATAAACGCATCAGAGCACCATTATTCAGATGGCGCTTCCAGGCGTCTATATGCCAGGGTATATTCAATTGGCGCTTGGCCACAAAGTGTTTGGATGGTGGCATCAGCAGAATAAAGAGTATGGCAGAGACAAGACTTAACAGCGCGAGAAAATCCATAGCAGTTTGCCAGTTACTGAACGCGGCTAAAAGTCCCATGCCAACCCGTCCCATCATGGCTCCGAATGCGTTACCGGCAATATATAGCCCCATCGCCTTGCCCAAATAGGAAGGTTCAATTTCTTCACCCAGATAGGCCATGGCAACCGAGGGAACACCACCTAAGACAAAGCCTTCTATAGCCCGGAACAGCAACAACAACTCCCACTGGCCACCATGAGCTGACAGCAGATTCATTAGCGCTGCAATCACCATGGAACCAAACATCAGCCACCGTCGCCCTAATAGTTGTGAAAAAATTGCCGACGAAAATATTGCCAGAGCAAGCATGCCAGTAGTTAGTGACAAGGCCAGTGAGCTTTTAACCGGACTGATCTGAAAGTAACGAACAAAATCGGGTAACAGTGGCTGAACACAGTAAATTAGAGAAAAACTGGCAAAACCGGCTAAAAACATGGCTAGGCAAACATTTCTGTAGGCCCTGGTTCCCGGAGTTATCAGCGCTGCGTGATGGCCGGATGTCACATTTGCCGATGTAGTTACGTGTGAAACAACAGGATTCAACATAGATAGACTCTCTTTGGAAGAAATAATGAGTCGACCATAGCGATGAGCCTGTGATATATCCAATATATAATTTAAGACAACTCTATATTTATAAGAGATACCTATGGAATTACGCCATCTTCGCTATTTCATTGCTGTTGCTGAGGAGAAAAATTTTACCAGAGCAGCAGCGCGTGTCGGTATCGGTCAGCCTCCGTTAAGCCAGCAGATTAAAGACCTTGAGACAGAGATGGGGGTCCTGCTTTTTCATCGTCAACCATACGGAGCAGAACTAACCGAGGCTGGGCATACATTTTATGTGGAAGTAAAAAAGATCTTAACCGACACTGAAGATGCCGTCAGTGCTGCCAAGCGCGCTGCCCTGGGTGAAACCGGCGAGCTGAATCTCGGATTTACCGGAACCGCCGGACTGAATCCCATGGTTTCAAATAGCATCCGTGCCTTCAGGCGGAGTTACCCTCAGGTTCATCTGAAGATTGAAGAAGCACCATCAATCAGACTATTAGAAAGTCTCTGTGCTGGTCACCTCGATGCTGCCATCATCAGGCCCTCTGGGAATGATCCTGAAGAGCTTTTTATTGAACTTTTAGTTGACGAAACCCTGGTTGTTGCCATGCCATCAAGTCACGACTCAACCCCTGAGAATAAACCTGTTCTCCTGGCCGACCTGATTGCTGAGCCTTTGATTGTAACTCCACCTTCGGCTGGAATCAGCTTGCGCCAGAGCGTCCTTGATGCCTATGCCAACGCGGGGTTGACCCCGCACATGGGGCCAACCGCACCACAGATTGTCTCCCTCCTCTCCCTGGTGGCAGCAGAACTAGGGGTGACCCTGGTGCCTGAGACAATCCGCCACCTACAGGTTGCTGGAGTCTCCTATCGTCCACTGCCAAACCCGGCCCCCTATAGCAGCCTGGCGATCGCATATCGTAAGGACAGAACACCTCAAACGGTGGTCAACTTTTCCCTCATTACTAAAGAAATTTTGCAAGAGCATGCTACCTGACAACTTACTTAAGGCTCATCAGCATTATTTCAATCAAGATCCAGAACCTGGTCGAGACCACGGCGTAAACCGGTAAAACTGTCAACTTTGCGCAGCGCCAAAAGCGCCCCTTCCACATAGGGCTGAGCACTTGCCCCGGAGTCATGCCGTATTGTCAATTTCTGATCGGGCATACCAAAGATGACCTCGGCAGAAATGTTATAGCCCGGCAAGCGGATCGAATGAATCTGCGAACCATTGATGTCAGCTCCCCTTGCCTCGACCTCTCCGCGGGTATCAGACAAAGGAATTGTCAGTTGTGAAGAACGCACCTGTGACAAGCGATGAGCTAATTCACGCGCCGTCCCGCTGGGGGCATCTATCTTGTCATCATGGGTGTAATCGATGATTTCCCACTGAGGAATATATTTCGCTGCCATTTGGGCAAACTTTTGCAACAGAACGACCGTCAAAGCAAAATTTCCAACCGCTAAAACACCAAGATTTTTCGTTACCGCCTTGGCGTTAATATGCCGATAGTCTTCTTCTGTAAGGCCAGAGGTGCCGACAACCACATGCACACCTGCGTCCAGTGCAGTCATAATATTGTGCATGGCGATATCAGGCTTGGTATACTCCATCAGAACGTCCATACCGGTTAAGGTTTCGGGAGTCACTGTTGGAGCGATAACCACATCTGCCCCATCCAGGCCCAATACCTCTGCCACGGTTTTTCCGGCACTATTACGTGCTATCGCTCCACCAAGAACAAGATCATCTGCCTGATGGACAGCTTTAGCCAAGGCCGATCCGGCCCAACCTGTAACACCAGCAATACATATATTTTTTGTCATTTTTGCGCTCCATTAATCTGTATTTCAAATTGATCTTTGAGCTATCAATTCGTTATAAATCATTGATAAAATAATTACCAATGTCAGTCCAACGGTAAATTATGATAGGATCAATCGGAATATTCGATTAATGGTGAGACTATGGACTTATACAAACTCAAAACATTTAAGGCTGTGGCAGCTTTCCTCAATTTCAACCAGGCGGCACAACATTTGAATTGTGCCCAATCGACCGTGTCCGGACAGATTAAATCTCTGGAAGATGAAATTGGCGTGTTGCTTTTTAAAAGAATCAATAAGCGGGTGAAATTGACCCCCGCTGGGATAAAAATGGTCGACTACGCCAATCGACTTCTGGCCATGGAAGAAGAAGCCATTGCGGATTTGTCCGGCAAAAGTATTTCACCAGGAAACCTCACCATAAGAGCGCCAGAAGCAATAATTGACAGCTACTTTCCCGGGCTGCTGAATCACTATTTACAACAACGTCCTGAAGTTAGCCTTGATATCAGTAACTGCCTTGAAAGCAGTATCGAAAATGAATTACAGATTGAGAGAATCGACCTGGCCTTCATATTTTCGGACTACCTGAGTTCAGACCATCTGAACACAGAGCAACTGTTCACGGAAAAACTGCTCGTGACAACCCACCCAGATCACCCGTTAAGGAGGAAAAAATATATAAATCCACCAGACTTACGTGGGGAAAATCTGCTTTTCCTGAAAACGGGCTGCGGCTATGGGCTTCAATTCCGGCAACTGCTGAGCACCCATATCAGTAAACCTGCGTCAATCATTGAGATGACCAGCGTGGCGGCGATTAAGACCTGTATCAAACAGGAGATGGGAATTGCCGTCTTGCCGGAGAGCACGGTCGCGAATGAACTGGACAATCAGGAACTTATCACCTTGAACTGGCATGAGAGCCTGGAAACAACCATTTTAATGGTCTGGCACAAAGATAAACGGATAACTGAAAGCCTTGGGATCTTCATGAATCTAGCCAGACGGTTAAAAACCTGAGCTGGATTTTTTTGAGGTACCGCCCCGCTACTAACCTGGTAAAACAAACAGCCCCGAAGGTTACCTAAGAATACTGTAAACACATTCAGGAGCATAAATGCCAGCACCATATTTATTGGACGGTAGTACTGCTGATAGTATCTTTGAATCCCCCCCCATGCCGATCCACGCTAACTAAAATCGGGCACTGCCGAAAAAAGCGAAAGATTCTTTACACTACCCCCGAGGTCAGCTTTCGCTTGTAACCATCCCTTAAAATAGGACCAGAAATTTTTAGAGTTTTCCCGCATACTCAACCTACCAGAAGGAGGATGAAAACAATGCGGAAAGCTCGTTTCAAAGAATCACAGATCGTCAAGATTCTCAAAGAAGTTGAAGGCGGTCGCATGGTCAAAGACGTCTGTCGCGAACATGGCATCTCGGATGCGACTTACTACAATTGGAAATCAAAATACGGTGGCATGGAAGCCTCCGATATCAAGCGCCTCAAGGATCTTGAAGATGAGAACCGCAAGCTCAAGCAGATGTTTGCCGATCTCAGCCTTGAAAATGTTGCGCTCAAGGACATCATTGAAAAAAAGCTCTGACGCCGGCGGAAAAGCGTGAGCTGGTCGATTATGCGAAGCAAGAACATCATTTGAGCCATCGTGCTGCTTGTCGTGCTTTGACATTGAGCCGATCTGTCTACGCCTATCAACCGAATACCGAGAAAGACAGTCCGGTGATCGAGGCGTTACAACAGCTGGCGGAAAAGCATCCACGCTATGGATTCAGTAAGCTCTTTGGCCTCATCCGTCGGCAAGGCCATAATTGGAATCATAAGCGGGTTCATCGCGTTTATTGCAACCTGAAGCTAAACTTACGTCGTAAGGGCAAGAAACAGTTGCCAAACCGCAATCCCGAGCCATTAGCCGTCCCAGCCCAAGTCAATGGATGCTGGTCGATTGACTTCATGAGAGATTCCCTCTGGTGTGGCCGGTCATTTCGAACGTTCAACGTTCTGGATGACTTCAATCGACAAGCATTGGCAATAGAGGTCGATCTCAATCTTCCTGCTGAACGCGTTATTCGTACGCTTGAGCGGGTGATTGCCTGGCGCGGCTATCCGGCAAAGCTACGGATGGATAACGGGCCAGAATTTATCTCTGTCAAACTGGCGACCTGGGCAGAAGAAAACAAAGTTACGCTTGAATTTATCAAGCCCGGAAAGCCGACCCAGAACTCTTTCATTGAGCGGTTCAATCGAACCTATCGAGATGAGGTTCTGGACTTTTATGTTTTTCGTCGGCTCTCTGAAGTTCGTGAAATAACCGCCAATTGGATCATCGAATACAATGAGATCAGGCCTCATGATTCACTCGGAAAAATGACACCGATGGAGTATTTGGCGGTCCAATAAATTACCGGGAGCCTCTAAAAGTTCATGGACCTAAAAGAGGGAGCTTTACAATTCGACCAGTCCATTATTGGTCACTCTTTATACCCCAATCCATGTCAATATGCACAGAGTGTCGTTCCATGATCTACTTTATGGTGACTTTGCAATAAATTTTACCAATGGATCACATATCACTTTAGTGGTTATGGTGTATTGTCCTAGGCTAAGTATCTTTCTTTGAATAATAGCCAATAGTTTTGCACCAAGTAAAAGTATCTTTCCGCATAAAGTTGGTGTCAAATAAATAAGAATTATCGAATACAAAAAAGATTAAAAAGGTGGAAATGCGATAATACTAGTGGTATTAGAGATTTATTAAATTACTTAGTTTTAACATTCGGGATAGAGGATCTTTATAAACTTTAAAATATCATTGAGGCAGTCCTTGGTCATTTTTTTTTTGGGGGGGGGGCAAGAAATTGGAATTCAGGAAAATTCAATGATGGATTCAATCCTAATCACTGTAATTTGGAGGGTTCTGAATGAAAAAAGACACTAAATTTATCTTTACCTTAGCCACTCACGGCCTTCCCAACTTCTATTATCTTAATGAGAAATCAAAACCAGATGTAAACGTTCTTAGCAAAAATCTCCACAGCCTAAAGAACAGGGCCGAGAAAAGAGCAGCCTTAAAGCTTTTTCAGAGAATAGCTACAAACTATGGACTCGACAAAAGGTTGAACGATGAACTTCTTGATTATTATATGGATCAAAGTTTTCGAAGGGCGCTATTTTGGGATATTTTCACCAATACTGCAGAAACTAAACAACTAAAATTTCTTCATAAATTGTCGTTTGAATATTTATATATCGAAACCGCCGCCTTTAAATTCCCATTAAGAGAAATACCTAGCGATGAACAAGATCGCGAAATCAACATGGAATACATTTTAGAAATGATCCACCCAGAGTGTTCCATAACCGTGCAAAGGCTTTCATCACAAAAGAAAGAAAAAATAAATGCTTTGGTTGCAGTCTGGCACTGGGTCGAAAAAGACCTTTTAGAGAAGAAACATCATGATGATCCTGAGTACTTTGCTTCTCTTATCTTTAGCTATGCCACTATCTTTGGTCCAGCCTTTTATGAAGCTGGGCTAAAAGCTGCTCCTGAACTAGAAGAACATTTTAAGCATTTAAAAACTCTACCAGAGAATCTTTCTTTCGAAAAAGACGATTCAACCATTCCCTCATACGGTACACAGGAAATTATCGAAGAGGGTAAACTCTCCGAAGACATTAACCTACCCAATAGCATTGAAGAGTGTCTTGAAAAAATTAAACAGCAGTCAGCCCAACTCTCAACTTTCACTCTTACCATCGATAAGTTAGAAAACTTGTCTGAGCTTGTTAAGCAAGCCCAAATATTAGTCGAAAAAGCTGCCTCTGGAGAGGTCTTCCAGAATGTCAGAGACTCAATTTTTGAGTTTCTGTTCGATCTTGCCCGACATTCTGGAAGCGAAGGAATGAAGGATGAAGATTTTTCTGCCATAGTTGCGCGCTCTTGGGAAAAATACCTTGGTGACAACGAATCAAGCATTTTCGGAGAATGGCAAATAGAAAATTTGCTCAAAACAGTATCTAGCGAAATCATAGATGCATCCAAAGCTCGAAAGGCGTCACAAAAGAATGTCACTGAAATTGAAGCTGCGTTGCAACACCTTAAAGATCACAAGCCCAGCAGTTATCTAGAAACGAAAAAACGAGAAGATGAAATAGTTGAAGCGGAATTGGCAGCGACCGAAGCAAAGAAAGAACTCAGATCTGCGAATAACAAACTTGATCTGGCAATTCTTCCACCAGGAGTTGATTTTGGAAACCTTGAGGACAGTGCCGTCACTCTAGAAAGACTCCCTAGCCTCGCTCCTATAGTTACCGAACGGATTGACTCGCTACTTCTCAAACTAAAATTGTCGGACACCGAAGACATCTCACCATCAAACGCTACAATAGTCGATGATGATATTGAATTCGATCGGAACGAAGCTGAGCCTGAATTATCTCTAAAAGCAGCAGCAGTTAAAATATCTGAAACTGAAATTAAAGAAGAGGAAGAACCCGATACTGATCAAATCAAAGAAACAATGCCTGAGATTGATGTCACTCCAGAACAAGATCAAGAAATCGCAGCGGAAACAGAGATCGATAAAACTGAAAAACCTGAGGAGATTGAAGTAGCCAAAGACAAAGTCGTTTTAGAGCCAGAAATTGTCAGTGACGTTGAGTACACTGCTAAGAGTGGTCTTGAGCTAACTCAGGACATATTAGCTGAGTTTGAGCAAAAAGGTGTCCTTAGCTCAGCGAATTTGAACGGCCTATCATTTTATTGCCTTGCTGAAGGTTATATCAACATCGCGCATAAAGTGGCCGTTGCTGGTGAAATGTGTGAAAATCCTGAAGATCTCGTTTCTCCTCAATTACTAGAATCTGCCTATTTAGGCATGAATGTTTGGAGCATAAACAGTAAAGCTTTTGAGAATTCGCAAAAATTATTAAATACAATAGACCTAAAAAGCGTCGATAGTTGGCTTGAGAAAAAGAATGTCGATAAAGCAGTTGCCCCCCTTCTTTTTTGTGCTTGCTTTCAAGTAATCCTTTGGGGCGGTAATTCGACATATGCCCCCACCATCTTGAACCACATCAAAAACTATTTTCCACTACAAATAACAAGCCTACTAAAAGATCTTATTCAAGCGATAAACCGAGGTATGACCCTTACCTTGGAACAGTTGTGTCACTCTAAAGGAGATCGTGTATATCCTGACGTTAAAGCCGATTTGAAGCTTAGCAACTGGCAAGACAAGATTCTTCAGTCAGCTCGAGGTTGGACACCGATGAGAATGGCTTTGCGTGACTGCCTTAAGAAGGGTGTATTCACAGAAGTCACTCGTATTATAGCTAATAATGACAGGAGGAGCCTCAATACCGTCAAGGACTTTATTAAAGATTATGGTGTCCTAGACAATGTTATGGAGCTAATGAACAAATCAATCGCGGTTCACTCTAACCAACAGATCATATCAAATGCTCGGGATACTTTCGTACGGACTACAAACGAGCTGCGTGAAATCGCTATTTTGTGGGTTGCTGAACTACCAACTCAAATGAATCCGGAAGAAGAAGTTCGTGAGTTCATCAGGACACTTCCGGCGCGATTATTACAAACGGCAGAAACTTTTGGAGCTATGTCTGACTGCCCTGCATCAAGAGTGGCTGAAACATGTGCCAGAAACATCATTGGTGCGATTAATGGTGATCCTAATATTATCTGGAGCGATGAGCGTGTTCGGCTCTGGTTTAGTTTCCCAAAAGTACTGATGGACGAGCCTGTCGATATAACTGATAATATCGTTCGGCTCCATTGGATTCTCGACCAATTAGAAAATGGGTTCGATCTGGAACTAATGTATCAAAATGCCTTTGATCAGAAAGCTTACCACATCGCCCAACTTCTTTTGACTACCCTTAAAGAATCAGGCAAAGAGGTTTCCAGTGAAATTAAGGAGATCGAAAGCATTGTGCTTAGCGATCTTCGCAAACTTAATTCACTTAAAGAGGATATCTCGCTTGCTGTCGACACAGCCAACATTTCTGGATTGCTGACAGATGAACAGCACACAAAATTCGTCTTAGATATTGAGGTCTTTGAAGAGCAAGTTGAAAATTTTTCTAGCTTTGTTGATTTGAATAAACTTGCTTCACCGCTTAAAGAGTTGAAGGAAAAGATCGATGATCTCTTTGAGCCCCATATCCGTAAACACGAAGAAGATTACAGAGAACTTCTTAAAAGTGCTTTGCAAACCATCGGAGAAGATGCTGTCCCTCACTCCTGGCAAGATCAGATGGAAGAGGCATTAAAAAGCAATGATATACCCGTTATCGAAGAAATGATTGAAGCACTATCTCGCGCGCAGCAAGAAGGAGTTCGGCTGCGTGAAGATGCTGCTGATGGAAATGCTGTCTTTGCTGGATTTATAAAAGTTGAGAAATCTCTACAGGATTTTCTTGCAGAAACAAAAGACCCGAGTCAGATCATAGCCGCTGCTGTTGAAGAGGGGCCTTTTAATTTAGACTTTTCATCGCGACCATCCACCTTCAAGCCCGCAGTAAGAGCGTTGAATCATTTCCGAGGGGCAAAACCCCCTTGTTCAATGGGGTCTAATTACTTCAACTATATCGTCGATATTTTAAAAGCAATTGGCATAGCCACTGACAGCAGCTTTAGCGTACCTTTTGCGAAAAAGAACTATCGGGATGCCGGTGGTTTTGGCAGCCTAAAACTGAACGTTAAGCCCTGCAATGCTGGAGCACCATTCTCAGACTTTGGCCGTGGTCAAGAAACTAGTTTGAAGGTTCTTATCTCCCATCGTGAGTGGGATATCTCTAAGCTCAAGGCGCTACTTGAGGCAGATGGGATTGGGGCCAATAGTATCGTCCTGATTTCGGCATCACCGTTGACCACCGTGCAGCGAAGGGACTTTGCAGACTATTGCAAGCAGAACCAGAAAACTGTTTTTATCATTGATCTTGCAATGATTATTTATCTTGCTTCGCTCTCGAAGGAAGCATCTCCTGTGGACAATATCCGTAACTTTTTGAAACTCTCAACTCCATTAACCTACTACAACACTTACGTCGGTGTAAAAGCCTCACCACCGGATCCAGAAATGCGCTATGGCCGGGAATATGAAATTTCCCAATTGCTCAATATGAACCAAGGGGCTGCCATCGTATTCGGCGGCCGGCAGCTTGGAAAATCTACAATTTTGTCTGAGGTTAAGAGCCGTTTCCAAGATGAGGATGCTAACAAGTATGCATTTTACTACCATGGTGACAGCTATGGCTATTTTGACGGGCCAATTGATCCCAAAGAGCATGATGAGTATAAAAAACGTATCTGGCGAATTATGTATACAGAATTTGCCAAGCATAAATTGCTCAGGGAAAAAATTAAGCCTAGTGACGAGGAAATGCGTAGTGCCATCAAAGAAGCCTTCACCCGAAAGGCAAACCTTCGGGTTATAGTTATTTTTGATGAAATTGACCCTCTCCTTGAGATTGACCATCTAAAGAACTTCGATATTTTTAGGGGTATTCGCGAATTGGTCACGGCTCCTGAGGTTGAAGGTCGTTTCAAGTTCATTATTGGTGGTCTAAACAATGTTAAAAGGTTCGAAGACACACCGAACTACCCCTTGAATCAGCTTGGCAGTTCCATGCCGATCTCTATCATGAGCGTTGCTGATGCAACTCGGCTAATTAAGGAACCACTTTACGCCTATGGACTTCAATTTGAAAATCCGCTTGTTCCTCGTAGGATACTCTCCATTACCAATCGACATCCTAGTTTGATCCAGATTTTCAACAAAGAACTAGTCAACCACATGGCTATTAATTTCAAAGGAGAAATTGGCTCTCAGATTATTTCAGGTTCTGACATTTCCAATGTTTTCAAAAAAGAAGAAGTTCGGGATCATATCCGTCAGCGGTTTGATATGACACTGAACCTCGATACCCGTTACGGAATTATCATCTATAGTTTAGCTCTTGAAGGTCGCGGTACACAGCCGTTTTCTGCCTCGCAAGTTAGAGATGCCGCCTCCGGTTGGCTCGGCGAACTTTCGAAAAAAACCGATATGCAAATCGAAGCAATTCTTAACGAGCTTGTTGGTCTGGGGGTACTTCGCAAAACTACCGGACATGGATATGCTTTACGAAATACAAATATTTTAAACCTGCTAGGCACGCAGGATCAGATCGAATTAAAATTGCTTCAAGTCAAAGAGCACGAAGAGAAGGTTGACCCACTTGAACGCCATGCCTTCATCGAAGACACAGGTATACCTTCACCACTAACTTATCGTGACGAAAAACAAATTCTTGGCAAGCTTGATACACAGATTATCGGTTCCGAAAAAACCGGGATAAAACAATCTCAGAAATACACTGTTAACATAATTTCTGGCTCACAGGCTCTTGGTCTTAACCAACTCGAAACCACCCTTCCCTACATCGATGATTTTTCTTTAGAATGGACAGATAAAAAGAAAAGTTATGCGAAGAAGATATTCCTCGATTCTGGTTTTGAAGGGCTGAGTGATTTTAATTACAAACTCCGCAGGCAAATAGACCAGTCCAAAACAAAGGCTCAAATTATTATCATACAAGTGACTGGAGAGTGGTCAGCCGAAGAACTTTACGCTGCTATCGATGTTGCATACCAAGCAAAAGAAAATGTTGGTAAGCAATTTGAGGCATGCAGGGTAATTTTCGCGGTTCACCCTCCATCCCTCTGGAAGTGGCTCACTAGTAATCAGAATATTCCAAAGCAGGAACAGGCTTTGCCTCATATCAGTCTTGATCTTTGGAAAAGGCATGGGCTTCAGGATTTCCTAGGAAAAATCCACCTTCCAAATACCGATGCTCGTGCTAAAAGGCTGGATGACTATACACTCGGTTGGCACACAGCGATTACTCGCCTCAGTGCTCTTAAAAAAGATAATCCGAATGCTAACAGTATCACCGCACTTGGCATTAAAAAAATTACAGAGATGACAGTTAAGGATTCTGACCACTTCCTTAAGTCAACAGGAATAATGGACCTTGACTGGTCTGCTCCCCTTCTCCGGAAGCTAATTGTATCCGAGCTTGATAATGGGTTTGACGAAGATACAATCAAAATTTTGATTGATGATGGTGATGTTCAAGGACTAGACGAGACAAATTCCGGCGCTGCACTTGAATGGATGAATAGATTGTGCCTGATTGTTCGCAAAGAAACGAGATCGCAAAAGAATCAGGCTCCGACCTATGTGATCGAAGACGCGGTCAAGAGCTGCCTGGTTAGGACTCATGAGTAATCCACAATGGGTCAATATTGCTGCTGATCGCCTCGTTGTTTTCCCTGCAAATGCTTTATTACGCATGTCGGAGGAAAGTCTTGAGCCGCTTGGCCTTAAACCTTTCAGTGAAGATGAATTTCTGCTTTTCGGTTTGAGTGCCAGAATGGCCAAGGACGGACGTTCCCTCTCAATATCAATTCCTTTGCCGAACAAAGGACTGTTTCCGCAACTGATCAGTTACTTTCACCGTGTTCGCATGGATACCCTAAGTGGACATATTTTTGGATCCTACTACCAGATTGACCAGCTTTGGGATCGAAATGATTTAATCTGGTTTGGGCGTCCACCTCAAATTTTGGAAAACCTCAGAAAAATACCAGGAGTGAGTCCATGCCGAATTACGGCCAAGACTATTAAAAACCACGAAACATTTGTTGGCGGTAAAAAGTTTGCCCGTACCCCTCTAGTCCCTACAACGTTTGATCTTAGCGAGACATTTGATATGCTCGCCGAAAAAACACAGCCCTTTACTTTCATTATCGACGCAACGCCTTCTGGTGTCCGGGATAAGGTCAAGGAGATTTGGGATGGAGTATCCATATGGTTCCCCGATGTTCCGATTATTATTATTTCCGCCTTGGGGGATCTACAGACTGATAAAACATTAGATCGAATTCCAGTTAACAGATGGATTCATCGAATGCCAGATCAAAGCACTTGGCTACAGCGGAATTCAACCGAAAAACCAGGGACTAGTGTTAAGTATACCTTTCTAGAAATCCCAGATAATTTTTTGAGTACTCAGTTGGCAGAAACCTATCCTAAAGTTTTCAACCTTAAAAAACAGATCGCCAACGAAGAGAAGGTAATCCAACAGCAATCATACAGTAAAGCGCAAAAAGTTCTGCAGTTACTTTCCACCCTCTCTTGCCCGCTAAGCATCCGTGAGCAGGTTCTGGTGAGGCATACCAAGGGAGGTTTATACGGAACTCGTACAATTTCTCGTGAATTAGAGATTATGTCGGGGGTCACTTTACGACACGGAGACTCACAAAATAATTGCAATGCAATCCAAGCTGACCTTGTCTCTATCTACAAACTGATAGGTTCTGGTGAAACAGGCAAATCTCAGATGCTCCTCAAAATGGTCAAGGACAGCATATTGGTCGGGAAGTCCCTTCTTTTGCTAGTCTCTAACAAACCTGAAGAAGATGCCTTGATTGAGTACATTCACAATCAAGGGATATGTATCGTCGATAACAAGATGATTAGCGTAAAGTCTACGGGGCAACTCAAATCCATTCTTTCCCTTTCGAGTCAATTCGATCGTTGTCTCGTTCTAACTAAAATCTGGGACAATGATTTCTGGTGGTTAGCGGGTGTAGCTAAACACATTTATTGGCCCTGTTATCCATTTGAGATAGAGGCATGTCAAAAACGGTTTAAACTATGGGGGCAGAAAGTTTTGGTTCCTAGTTCTTCAAATGGCGATAAATTATCACTCTTGAAATTCGCCTGGCCTAAAGATCATTGCGTAACAGATATTAAAGTAGAGGATGAAGGTTTTGCAGTTAACACCCTTAAACTAAGTCAATGCTGTGGTAGTTATCCACAAAGCATGACTGTAAACATCGATCAAAAAAGAAAACCCATTACCTGGCTAATTGAAATATTAGAAGCAGAGGAAAAAATCCCTGAAGAGGGAGATTTCTTTGATATTGGAAATTCAACCGTGGATTGCGCGCGGATAACTGTAGAAGGCCTTCTCAATAATATTTCATGGCCTCTATCGAGATTGATATATGTGATCGACAATGATCCTTCAGGTTATGGGGTTATAAGGAAGAAAGTCAATGAACTCAAGGAGGGAGACCTTATTATTCTTCGCCAAAGTGGAGCAGCCCACGAGGAATTACTGAGTTCTTTATTCGACGAATTACATTCCAATACTGATTTTGAAGAAGTTAGGCGTTGGTCTGGTTTTTGGGACACCATAGTGGACGGAGCTGCTAACAAATTTAACACACCAAGGAAGTTACTATCTGCTCTTAAGAAGTTGGGAACCAATGTCGATTTGGCAACGGTTCAAAACTGGTTAAATGGAAAGGTTTGGGGTCCTCAAGACCAGCTTTCCGTCAAGAACATGGCTATTGCTGCGGGCAACCAAATGCTTGCTGGAGAAGCTCCTAAAATCCATAAAGCAATCAAGCGCATCTGGACAGAACACCAGCAAATAGGGAAAGACCTCAGCCGTGCTCTGTTGAGCCGTGCTAAAGGAGCTACTACCGTAACAGTTGGTTCTATGACGCTCGATGTTGATCTGCTTGATGAAATTCTTAAAATCTATACAGTACATAGTATCGATATGCCAGGGGATACGCCTATCTACCCAAAGACTCTGGCCGATCTCATTCCCTATATTCAAGAACATTTATCTGAGGGTCTTCTGTTGACAAGCAAAGCCATTCGGTCAATGCAGAAATCCCCCTATCGCGATCTTAAAAAAGCCGCTTCATGCTTTGAGCTTATGTCTACATTGATGACGCGATTCTATAAAAAAGAAATTAGGCGTGAGACCTTAATTGATGCATTTAGGGAGCTCAACGTCGACATTAAATCAGGAACTTCTCAAATAACTCAAGGGGTCTGCTCCGGCTACGATGTGAAATACGAAGGGCAAACCGTAGATATCGGAGCTCACCTCTGTTTAGGCACAGCACGAGACCCATCAAAGACCATGAGAATTCATTACCACTGGGACGACAATAAATCCCTAGTGGTCGTTCACCATGCAGGGAGACATTTGCCAACACGTAACGAATAGGAGAGAGTATGCCTCTCGAAGAGCTAGAAAAAAACCACTTAACCGAAGCTTTTCTGGATTTATATAAGCAAAGGCTTACTGGCAAGCCACAGCCTGTTATCCCCCCAGAGGGGATGCTTATAGAACTTGAATCGCCAACAAATCAAAGCCTTGTTGGATCAATCGGTACCCCACGCGACCCCATGTATGATGGCCCACAGCCACCAAATTCTATGGGAATGGTTCTTCTTGTAAGCCCAAACAAAATGAACATGATTTCCGCCACTTTAAAGGGGCGCTTTGATATCTCCCAACGCTATATTCCAGACTTGGCACTAATGAAAAAAGAGTTGTTATTTGACGGCTCAACGCCAAGGGATATGCAAACTATTGCTGACGCTTACAAGCGTTTTACTGTTTTGTTCGAAGGAGTCAATTTCACTTTCAATGTTCCAAACGACTTAAACCTCTGGAAACAAGATTCTTCGTTACAGGATGGCTGCCTCAAAAATCTAAAAACCTCTCTCTTAACAGATGAGCGAATATTTCGTAGACGGGCAACAAACGCTAATGGAAAGAACAAGATCGCTTTTAAGTGGTCAGACAAAATCGTTACTCAAAATGACCTTACTCATTCAATAACCAGTGAACTTATAGAACCTGGCTCAACAGAAATTCTTGAATACAAAGTTGAATTAAGGGCAAGGGTAAGGGTGGCCCCTGCATCTCTTACCGATGTTAGCGGAGCCTTACTACTTGAAGTGTATCTGGTCAATAATACCACTACAGATGAAGGCAGGATTTTTGGCGTTGATAATCCCTTCTTGCTTGATTGCGAGTTGACAACAGATATCAAAGCCGGTCAACACCACCCGCTGCCGCACAAGCTTAGACCAGAAGACTATCGCCACTACGGAAAAGATAGCTTACCAGGATACGGTATTACTTGTTCTGTCCAACAAAACCCCGATGGTAGTTTGACAACAAATTGCCTCCCAATCATTAAGCAGTGGGCCTTTGAAACACCGAGTCCTGCAGCTATCGGGATGACTTGTGTGCCGAACTTTGATCTTCTTTCAAAAGACCCATTAAGGGTCATTGATAGTTTGCTAAACGCTCTCGACATGTATTCAAAGCTGTGGGATCAAAAAATAGCAGCACTTGAAGCTAATGGCGAGACGAAAGAAGCAATGGTTGCTCGTGCGGAAGCCGAGGAGTTCAAGAAAGAAATCACCAGAGTTATTCGAGGCAGACAACTTCTCAGGAACGAACCCGACCTATTAAAATCCTTCAAATGGATGAATTCAGTGATGGGAGATGCGGTTGAGAAACAAGGGAAAAATTTCAAGGGTTGGAGACTTTTCCAGCTTGGGTTCATTCTGACTCAGATCGAAGCAATCTATGAACGACATCATCCGAAAGAAACAGAAGTTCATAGCTGGGATATGGCCGACGTTCTCTGGTTCTCCACTGGTGGCGGCAAGACGGAAGCCTATCTCGGCATCATTTCAATGGCAATGCTCTATCAGCGGCTCAATAACAGGATGTATGGCACAACGGCATGGCTTCGATTCCCTTTGCGTATGCTCTCAGTACAGCAGTTTCAGAGACTTTCCTATGTAGTGGCCCAAGCAAATATACTACGTCAAAAAGAGGGACTTGGAGGCCATCCTTTTACCATTGGCTACTTTACGGGTAGAGGCACCCCATCCCAAATCAGCAGCAGTAGCGACTTTTACAGAGAAACCTTTCTACCGCTGATGTCCCCAGATTACCTTGAAGGACTGAAATTTATAAGTGATTGTCCATATTGTGATTCAAAGAATAGTGTCGTCATGAAAATAGACATTTCACGTACTCGTATCAAGCATGTCTGCAATAACGATGACTGCTGGACAAACACACAGGCGGAAGAAGGTAGGTATGGCGAAGGCATTCGTGGTGAGATTGGGATCTTCGTTAGCGACGAGGAGTGCTATCGCTTTCTGCCGACAGTTCTTGTCGGAACAATCGATAAACTGGCAGTTATCGGGCACAATATAAGATTTAGTAAGTTTTTCGGAGCTGCTGGATTTTTCTGTCCCGAGCATGGATTTACCCGCGAAGGTTCTTGTGAGCATTTCAGAATTAAAGGGGCACATACGTCCGACCCCTCTTCCGATAAATGCGGAAATAATTCTAGGACTTCAGCTATCAAAACCGTCAAGATGTCGCCAATGGTCGACCCTGGCTTTTCTATTTGCATACAAGATGAGCTCCACCTTCTTAGGGAAACTCTCGGTAATTTTGATGGCCATTACGAAACCTTATTACAATCCTTGCAGGTTATGCACGGTGGTTACCCTGCAAAGATCTTGGCGGCGACAGCTACTATAAAAGACTACGAACACCACATTCACCATCTTTATCAAAAAGAAGCAACTCGATATCCGGCACCAGGTATCCAGCAGGGAGAGTCTTTTTATTCGCGACAAAAATTCGCTTCAGATGGTATTACGCCACTGGTTAGGCGCTATTATTCCAGTCTACTACCGGTCACTAGGCGCAGTCCTGTAATGAGATCGATCAGTGATGCAAGTTCCCGCTATTTTGACCTTGTAGATTCATTGCGTAATGATTTTATTTCTGATCCTGTAAAGACAGCCAAAGCATTAAGTGTCGACCCTACTAAAGCGAAGGATGCTCATGATTACATCGAAGAGCATCTCAATACAAACTTAATTTATGCAAACCAGAAGCGGGCTATCTCTGAAATTGGGCGTTTTCTTGATGATGCTAATGGCAAACGTGGAACCTCAAGGTTGTGGATTCGTTTGGATGGAGAAAGTACTCTTGAAGAAATTCAGGGCGGAATCGAGCATATAGAAACTAAGCTGCCAAATGATGATAAAAGGCAATTGATTGCAACCAGTGTCGTATCTCACGGTGTTGATATTGAACGCCTTAACTTCATGTTACTAGCTGGTTGGCCGACATCAATAGCAGAATATATTCAGTCCTCTGCCCGGTCAGGAAGGGTCCATCCGGGCATTGTTCTCACCTTACTCTCATACATGAAGGTTTACGAACATAATGTCTTTCTGAATTTTGCAGATTATCATCAATTCCTAGACAAGATGGTCGAATCCGTCCCAATCAATAGGTTTGCTCCAAACATCCTTGAAAGGACCCTACCAGGCATTCTCTCTGCCACTATTATAAACTGGGCATCGTGCCAACCGTGGGGAAGCAATATTAAAACTAGTATTCGTGAGATCCATAAAGCCTTAAATGAGCCTGGAAGTACAGCGAGGATGGACATAGAAAAAGCTGCACTTAAGGCACTTCATATTGATGACAATCTTGCTGATAAATGGTTTGACAGGCGTGTGGTAGGCGAATTTCGAGATCAGGCTAAAACCCAAATTAGGCGCGGACTTAATCAGCTTGAGACATGGAGTGGCGGTCGAATGGATATGTATCTCGGTGAAGTCCTAGAACGTATCTACTCGTACAGACCGCTTCAGTCCTTTCGAGATATAGAACGCCAGATATCTATTTCAGCAGTTAACGATTCCAGTGATTCCGTTGTAGATGCGCTGAGGAGGTAATCATGGAAGACCAGTTTGTTGCCAAAAGTCGTCTCTTCCGCGAGAGCTATTTCCCAGGTGGAATTATTCGCCTTCGTAATAATTCCTACGCAAAAGTCGAGGGGGTTCGAAATAACAGCGTTGGTTTAATTAACGTTGATGAGACCCAGTTGCTCAATGTTGTAGAAAAATACGTACTTGAGTGGGAGAATTGGATCGGTGCCGAGGTAGATCAAGGGTTGAAGTATGCCTTGTCTACAAAATCTTTACTGGTGCAGTCTCCTAGTGGAATATATGTATCCCCCTTCCCTTTGTTACTTAAATGCAATAAGTGTAACGTGCTCGACTTTTACAATATGAGAGCCACAAATGATCAGCAAATTAAAGCCATGCACAAGCGCTTCACTCGAAAAGGAACCGGAGCTCGTATTAAGTGCAAAATTTCTTCTTGCGACGGTCACATGATACAAATTCCATATCTCTCCGTTCATCGTTGTGGATCCGTCTCTGCGATCAATATGCCTCCTCAGACATTTCGTATCCCAGATGTTACTTTTCTAGACAGAGGGGGCTCCTTCTTCGGTTCAGCCTTTGGAAACCTGCGTACCAACGAAAGAGTTGCAACGGCACTGTCCCTCCCGTGTCCTTCCTGCAGCACCAGATTTCCCGGTTTCAGTGAAATCGCACAACGGGGCACACCGATTACAGGTGGAGAATCATTCTATCCACATACCGTTCAATTCATCAGCCTTAGTCAAATGGATGGCACGCTTTTATCCGACATAAGCTCTTTCTTTCATGATGGGCCTCCCTTTACCGGGATGGCTCTTGATTTTGCAGAAGGAATTGTGGCGGGTCTGATTAGAGATGTTCCTATTAGCTCCCTGAGGAAACAATTTTCAAAAATGCTACACGAAGGGAGTGCTGATAAAGATGATATTGAATCCATTGAGGAGGATTTAAAAAAGAAGAAAGATGCGTACGAGATTTATTCTGCTACCCCTACCTTACCTGCAGTTGAAACCATTCTAGAAAGTCTAAAAAAAGAAATCGATCTCTTAGAAGGTCAACTCGCAGAAGCTCGAGGACTTTTTAAAGGTGTCCGCAATTTTTTAAATTCGGACGAACTTATTTGCCGTTTAGCTAACGAAAGACGAACTCAAGAGTCCGTCTTCTTTCGAAGTGCTTTCAGTGAATATACAATCAAGGAAAGAATCCAGAATGAATCGGATACGTTTATCCGTGAAAAGTTAACTCAAAATTGGAGTGATATTAAATCGACCTACGGAATAGATGATATTACCCATATATCAAATCTAAACGTTGTTCTTGCATCCCTTGGCTACACACGGGAAAAGAGGATGCCTAATGCAGACAATGCTTCTGTCGCTCCACTATCGCTTTGCCCATTCGAAGATAATGTTGATGATAGTCTACTTGGAAAATCTGTCGTCTACGCTATGTCTGCGGAAACTGAAGGGCTACTTATAAGGCTTGATCCTCGTAAAATTCTTAGATGGTGCCAAGACCAATTCGGTTGGGCTATTCCTAATCAGGGCCTACTGACTGATAGGGCTGCGGCTCATGCGCATCTACTTGAAACCTGTCCTGCGTTGACTCTTTCCCCGACTGAAGTTATGAGAGAAACAAAACTTCTGCCTCTGGTTAAGTCTGCACCGTTTCAGCTCCTTCATACAATCAGTCATTGCTTGCTAGCTGTTGCGAAACGTCATACTGGCTACGATGAGAAGAGTCTTGCTGAATACCTATTACCCATGGACTTATCATTTTTGATCTACGTAACATCTGTTCAAAATTATACAGCCGGAGGTCTCCTTACTTTATTCAAGCACTATCTTAAGCCTTGGATGGATGATGCCAGCAATTTTGCATTTCAGTGTATATTCGACCCAATTTGTTCAGATCAAGGCTGCACTTGTAGCGGTTGTGTTCAGACAGTTCTTGGATGTGAAACCTTCAATCGCGGATTATCTCGCGCTTATCTACATGGCGGCGAAGCCATTGACGACACAAAGTCCTTGATTATCAAGAAGGGCTTCTGGCATGGATGAGTCAGAATCTATTTTAAATATAACATCTTCTATTGCTGATCTTATGATGAGCCTCAATCAAGAGGAAGCTGCTATTCTCGCGGCAACGATTACAGACATGTTTAATCGAAAGCTGTGCGGGCAGATGCCAATTACAACAATAGAAAGGATTGATTCAGGACTCTGGGAAAAATGTTATAACATTCTTGATCCTATCGACGCCAATTTGAATTCCCTGACTCTTGGTTGGCAAGCCTATCGGTTAGTTCAGATTCCAGAATTGAATGAAATTCGAAATATGGTTGAATCAGCAGAGCTTGTTGCAAGCCTTCCATTCGCACTTAAAAAGAAAATGTCGCCGGTTATTGAGGAAACAGGTATTTACGAAGGCTCCTTGCTAGAGAAAATTGCTGAGATTATTTCAGAGGCAACAGAGCATGTTCAGATCGTGAACCCTTACTGGTCGAAATATGGAGTTGAACCAATACTGAGGAGACTTGATTGCTTCAAGTCTGACAAAATTCGTTTTGATATTTTGACTCAGAAGAATCTAACTTCTACAGACAAAACTACTCTGAGGGCTCTCTATTCTCATTTGAGAAATCTTGGGACGGAAGTTACCGTAAGCTATCTTGATTGTGACGATGGATATGGAAATGATAGCCTTATGCATGCCAAAACAGTAGTGGTTGACCGAAAAAAGGCTTATATTGGAAGCGCTAATTTGACGGGGAATGGAATGAGCTTAAGTGTTGAACTCGGAATTATTATAGAAGGGTTGTGGCCAGAAAGATTATCACGTTGGGTTGAGGCGCTTAAGACGCATCTAATAGAAATGGAACTTATTGTTTGAGTAATCAACTAGATTTATTCTGATCAATATAAATACATAAATCGTGCGTGCAGTTTACGTGCAGTATGGGAGCCAATCTGAGACAATCCAAAATCACTCCCAACACCTTTGCAATTAATTGCAAAGGTGTTGATCACAAATAAGAAAAGGCCAGTTCATAGGAACCGGCGTTTTCTATCATTTGGTGGAGGCGGCGGGAATCGAACCCGCGTCCGAAAGCTTTCCACGTAAAGCTTCTACATGCTTAGTCTGCATTTTAATTTAATCGAAGGAAGCTCCCACAGACAGGATATTCAAGCGACGAGTCTTTTTAGAGTTTCGCCTTCTAGCCAAAGACTTGCTATCGGACTAGCCTGCTCAATTAACGTCTCGACACTCACACAGGCGATGAGTGCAAAGACGTAGCAGCATTAAGCTGCTAATGCGTAACTAACGTCAGAGTCTGCGTTTAGTTAAGTTGGGCTTTGTTACGGAGCCAGCCCACTCCGGCATGCGACTTTCGTTTCCGTCCCCCGTCGAAACCTTGACGCCCCCAAATCGTACTTATTGTTAAAAGTTAATCATTTCAAAGTAATTAGTTGAAGCATTATCTCACAAAAAAATGAGTCTTGCAATCTATCTTGAAGCATTCTTCATGACCTTGGCCATTTCACGGTCAGCTTCTTTGCGCTTTAAGGTTTCCCGTTTATCGTGCAGCTTTTTACCACGTCCGAGGCCAAGTTCCAACTTGATATAGTTCTTTTTGAAATAAATTTTTGTCGGGATCAATGCCAGCCCTTTTTGCTCGGTCTGACGGATCAGCTTATCGATCTCGGCATGATGCAGCAAAAGCTTTCGCATACGAGTTGGTTCGTGATTTTCACGATTGCCAAACTCATATTCCGAGATGTTCATATTATTGATATAGACTTCACCGTCCTTGATACGACAGAAAGATTCCTTGAGGTTGATCTTACCTGCCCGCGCCGACTTGACTTCGGTACCGGTCAGAACAATACCAGCCTCAAAGGTTTCTTCGATGAAGTAATCGTGGTATGCCTTTTTATTCGTAGCAATTATTTTGATACCCATGCGTTAGTATCCTAGTGACTTTGGTAATTCAGGGCTCAACAGCGACAATTTTTGGCATGTAATTTTCTTTTTTCAAGCTGCGGGTAAAAAAACGAATCGCAAGAAAACTAACAACCAGTGAAACCGCCCCAAAGATGGCGGATAATAAGGATGAATCTATAGATTCACTCCCCTCGCCTATCTGCTGACCAACAATAGCACCGATAAGTAGTGCGATAACCGGTACAATATAGAGTAAAAATGATGACATCAGAAAATTCTGGGTGGTCGTCACCACCTTAACCCGGTCGTGCAGCTTGCCACCGGCGACATTCAATGCTTCGACCAGCATAATTTCCTGATCATCACCCATTTTACAGGCATCGACCGATGGACAATGGTCACAAGCACTGCTGCGCCCACACTCGACAACGACGATATTGTCTGCCTTCATCTCTACTATGGTTCCATGTTCTTCAATCATATCTTTCACTTCTCACTAATTTCTAGCTGCAACCGTTCAAATTTTTGAGTTTGTCTCCATAGTAACAAATCTACAGAGAAACAGAACCGTCACAGCTGAGAATCCGAGATGACTTCCTTACCATCCATGTAAACATGGACAATATCACGACTGCAACCCGGCGCTACAAAATAATCGAAAACCTCTGCCTTCGCAACCGTTGATTTCGGAACCAGAACTTGAAAGGCTGCCTTTTTACCCGGTTCCAGACTTCCGTAGTTGGCCGCCATGCCCAGAACCTCTGCACCAGAAAGTGTTGCCAGGTAAAAAAGCGTTGGTCCATCAAGCTCACCGTCAAACCAGCTATGGGCAAAAGCCATCTCATCCCAAATTGACAAGCTGGCGCAGCTCGCCAGGCTGTCGGTCCCCAAAGTCAGACGGACTCCTGAATCGAGCAATTTACCGGCACGAGCCTTGCCGACCTTTAGCAAACTATTGGAACGGGGGCATAACGCGATTGCCATGCGTTTACTGGCCAGCACATCAATTTCCTCATCATTAAGCTGAACCCCATGGACAAGGAGGTTTTGCGGAAATAGCCCACCTGCCTGATCAAGGTAGGCAACCGGCCTTAAGCCGGTCCCTGCAGGAACATTGGCGCCCCAGCCAATAGCGGGATAAAATTTCTCCGCGAATAAACCATTTCCGGAATGAATAAAAGAGGTTTCTTCTGCTGATTCGGCAAGGTGGGTCGAACAAAAAATCTGTTGGCTACGGCAATACTGATAGACCTTTTCCAGATATTTACGACTGATCGTATAAGGGGAATGAGGAGACAGCCCCCTGACGATATCACCGGAAAAATCCTGATTGAGAAGATTCTTCAGTTGCGCAAATATCTGATCAGTCAACTCCGGATCGTGCCCCAGGGTCTCCAAAAACACCCTCCCCCTGCCCCGGATATTTTCATAATCGCGAACCCCAGGATGAAAAGTGAGGATATCACCGACAAGTCCGCTACCAGACGCTAAAGATTGCTGTAACCCGTTGCTGATTGAGCGGTGGAAATCAACTGCTGAAAATTGCCTTTTAATCCTGACTAAACGCAGAATCCATTCAACAAAATCATCAGGCTCAGAAGTATCTTCAAGCTGTTCAGCCCATAATGGAAAATCGGTCAGATCAAGGTGGGTATGAGCATTCACCAATAGCGGCGCCATGATGGCGTCACCAAAATCGACAACCCTGGCAGCTTCATATTCTGTCACAAGGTCTTTAAACCTGCCGACAGCGAGGATATCAGCCCCTTGAACCAGCAATGCTCCGTCATCAACAGGCGGAGCATTACCAGAAACCAACAGGCGAACGCGGTAAAGAACTTTCATCGGCTATCCAGCATTGTTCACAAGATCCTCTATCTTTTTAAGATACTGCTGCGCTTCTTTCTCCTGTGCGACTATAGCACATTGTTCAGCCAGCACTGATTTAAGAATCTCTTCGGTGGTCAATGGATTAGCAAGCACTGAACGGAACACTGTAATCTGTTCTTTACCATATCGTGCACAGCGCAAGCGAGTCCTTGATACAAAAGTTTTTCCTGCTTCTCGTTGTACCTTTTGCACAAACTGCACGAGTTGATCAAGCAGCTGATTGACACGATGCAATAAATCCTTGTCCAGAGCAGGCAGCTTATCCTGTAGCCAATGAGGACAATAGCGATAGGTTAAAATATTCAACTCGGGAGCAGAGATAAGTTCAAAATCCTGATGGTGATTAATCAGTTCAGCAAACTGGTTGGCCTTTTCGATACCAAGATCAATCAATAATTCATAACCTTTGCGGCCAATAATCGATAACCCGGCATGGACTAACAAGGCCTTACCGGGCCGCGACCCTTCCAGGGTATGGCTTCCCAGATCCTTAGATCCGTGACGCAAAATGTAGTTGGCATGATGCTCTATGGAATTCAGGGCATGGGGATCTTTAAACAGCACCATCCCTGCTCCCATGGGAACATATAATTGTTTGTGCGCATCGATGGTAACAGAGTCAGCCCGTTTGATTCCCGACAGCAGTGAACGGTGAGTATCAGAAAACAGGGTTGGTCCTCCCCAGGCCGCATCAACGTGATAGTGACAACCGATTTCTTCCGCAAAATCGGCGAGCGCCTCTAAAGGATCAATGTGCCCGGTTTCGGTCGTTCCAGCAATTCCCAGCAATGCAAGTGGCCTGATATTCTGATCTACCAGCTTGCGATGCTCTTCACGCAGATGCTTAAGATCAATCCGATTGTTTTCATCGGTATCGATGAGCACCAGGTTAGCGCGGCCAATCCCTAAAACATCGGCAGCCTTGCCCAGGGAATAATGAGCCCGTCGTGAAGCGAGAATTGCGAGACCTTCACAATTAAGATGCTTTAAGGCTTTAAACAGCCCTTCCTGAGCGATACCAGCAAAGTTTTCGGCAGGCTTGCACAAAATATTGCGGGCCACCCACATGGCTGTGGTGTTTGCGATGGTCCCACCTGAGCAGAAAGCTCCTAAAGCATGAATACTGTCGTGGATGTAATAATCATAAAATTCATCATCACGACCATAGATTAACCGGTGCAACATAGCCAGCACCTGACGCTCTAAAGGCGTAAACGCTTTAGAGGTTTCGACCTTCACCAGATTTTGATTCAAGGCCGTCATAATGCGCGATAAAGGCAGCATAAAATAGGGCAATGCTGACGTCATATGCCCAACAAAACCAGGGGCCGCAGTATGCACCGACTGGGCGACCAGCTTGTCTTTTACAAATTCTGTATAGCTAGAAACAAAAGTCGGTTCTTCTGGTATGTGAGAGATGGAAAAATCCTTTTCGATCTCTTCAAGACTATACTCCTGAGCGACGATATGTTTTTGCAGAAATGCTGCGACATTCGCCGTGATGGCCTGATCTATCTTTCCCAGGGTTGAATCCGGAGCTTCAGGTACAGTAAAAATCTGGTAAAGGGTCTTTAAATTCGCTAAAGCTGTTTCAGTCATCAGTCTACCACCAGATAGCCATTATCAATCAGGCGGGTTGTACCAAACCTGACCGCCAACAATAAAACGGAATCATTATTTACGGTACGCTGGTCTTCGAGGGTCAGCTGATGGCAGATTTTCACATAATCAACCACAGCCTCAGGTTGAGAAGTAATCTGACGCGTTAAGGTCCCGATTAAATCTGCACAGTCTGTAGTCCCTGATGCAACCAGCTTGCGGCCATCGTCAAGGGCGTGAGACAGACTTAAAGCCTGCTGACGTTGGCCGGGATTTAAATAGACATTTCGCGAGCTCATGGCCAACCCGTCAGATTCACGGAAGATTGGCATACCGACGATTTCCACCATCATATTCAGATCGGCGACCATACGTCTGATAACCGCCAGCTGTTGAAAATCCTTGTTACCGAAAAAAGCTTTATGCGGTTGAACCAGGTTGAATAATTTACTGACGACAGTGCAAACACCGCGAAAGTGTCCAGGCCGACTAGCTCCGCACAAGGTCTCAGTGATTCCTTCGACATTGATATAGGTTGCGTACCCGGATGGATACATTTCAGCTGCAGTTGGCGCAAAGATCACATCCACATTGGCTTCTTTGGCAACCTCACTATCCCGCTCCAGATCGCGCGGGTAATCTTCAAAATCTTCCCCCTGACCAAATTGGGTTGGATTGACAAATATGGAAAGCACCAGAAGGTCGCCCTGTTTACGCCCTTCTTTTAGCAAAGATAAATGGCCAGCATGAAGAAAACCCATGGTCGGCACAAAAGAAATAGTTTGACCGTTAGCCCTTGCCTGCTGACTCCATGCCTGCATTTCTCTTGCCGTCTTGATAATATGCATCGTGATTGGCCCTTTTACTTAAACGAATGTTCTGGGCCAGGGAACTGACCTTCTTTGACTTCGGAGATATATTGTTCTATACCTTTAAAAATCGTGTCATGAACATCGGCAAAACGTTTAACAAATTTTGGCGAATACTTATCACACAGCCCTAAAATATCATGGATAACCAGAACCTGACCATCGCATCCAGGTCCGGCGCCAATACCGATCGTGGGAATAGTTAACTGGCTGGAGATTTCACTGGCCAGGTCTGCGGGTATCGCTTCAAGCACGACAGCAAAGGCACCGGCATCCTCAACAGCTTTTGCATCAGCAATAATTTTACGTATCTGCGCATCCTGCCGACCCTGAACCCGAAAACCACCCATGCGATGAACAGATTGGGGAGTGAGACCGATATGACCGCATACAGGAATATCCATATCAACAATAGACCTGATCGTCTCGGCGATATTTTCTCCACCTTCCAGCTTAACGGCTTGAGCCCCCGCCTCTTTAACCAGGCGACCAGCATTAAGGCGTGCGTCACGCAGATCGATCTGGTAAGACAGAAATGGTAAATCCGCTATAATCAGCGCCTGATGACAACCACGGGCAACCGCCCTGGTATGATAAATCATTTCCTCCATGGTTACCGGCAAGGTGTTGTCATAACCGGAAAAAACCGATCCCACGGAATCTCCTACCAGAATCATGTCGATGCCGGCATTATCCATCATTTTTGCAAACGGGTAGTCATAAGCA
The DNA here is from genome assembly GCA_963664385.1 of Geopsychrobacteraceae bacterium. Lineage (GTDB taxonomy): Bacteria > Desulfobacterota > Desulfuromonadia > Desulfuromonadales > Geopsychrobacteraceae > Seleniibacterium. Next base: position 4,120,679 of record OY761157.1, on the reverse strand, counting down.
GTCAGGACGGTGATCTTCTCACCCTGCTGTTTCATTTGATCAATATCCAATATAGTTCTGCGTTTAGTCACGATAACAGCCTCGCTAAAAACAAAAAAAGCCTTTCGCTTAAACGAAAGGCATACGTCAGGGCTACCCACGGGTGGCCCCAGTTCCGATTATCTCTGCACCTTCCGTCCCGGTCGTCGCTGATCCAGGCGGTGTGAAATTACCGCCCTGGATATCAGGCTCAGCAATTTCACCGGATTATGTTGTCAACCCTCCAACCTAAAGGACAAGAACAAGCATTAGACTCCAGTCTTGCGTACCGGGTCAGCCGATCTCGTCCTGATGGAAAGCGACAACCGGTATAGCACAGCAGACAGTAACAGTCTACATTTTTTGATTAACAGGAGCGGACCGGGGGTTGAGAAGTAAGCAGCAGAAATATCAGGTAAAAACCGGGAAGAGTCAAAAGACCCTTCCCGGCACATGAACAAAAAGCGCCTTAGATGGTCAACAAACCATCAAGACTGCGTAACAATACGGTGAAAGGATGAAAATTGCTGTTTTTTTCACTAAGCAGATTTTTTCGAAGTTCAGTATACTGTCGTACTTTTTGACGTCTTTCGGAAAAATAGCTTTCGGGCTGATCTGCATTTTCGGTGGTCACGTGTTGAATAATACGCACATGAACCGCCTGCAATGAGCCAACCAGAGATTCGCGGGCCTGTCGATCCCAGTGGTCACGAACCGGAACTTTAGCCACTGCCTCGAAAATTTCATCTAATTGCAACTTACGGTCGACAATCGCTTTAATCTTGGCGAGCTGGGCAAGATTGTCGCAAGCCTCATTGCACATTCCAAACAGAGAAACAAAATCACCAAGGTAGTTCATCAATGCAAACCGATATGCGCTATCATCATCAAGACCATGACCTTTGAACTGCTCAAGAACTTTGGCATTTTTACCAGTCTCTAAAGAGTCCAGCATGTCAGGGATCATAGCGCAATAAGCCACAAACTGCTTTTTCATAAAAGCCAGATCTTCACTGGTTTGGGGAACTTTCATCCCGTTACCAAGGGCATAACGGGTATAACTGGCCAGCAATGCTTCCAGTTTCAGCAACAGCGCGTACTGTTTATTGGCATCGGTTTTGTTGTCGAGCGCATAGACTACTTGTCTCAACTCTGCTCCACCTACAAGGCTGTCAAAAACAAGGTAGGCTAGGGCAACTTCGACCTGGGAGCAGCCGACAAGCCTGCTGGTATTAAGCAGGAATGTGGCACCCGCCTGATCGATAACCCGGTTGGTTAACATGGTTGCCGTTATTTCTTTGGCAAGTGGATGTTTGGGGAGAATATCACGATAACGATCGATGACCTCCTGAGGGAAATAATCAAACAGCAAATCGGTAACAACCTGGCTTTGCGGCAAGTCGGTATCGTTCAGGGCACTGAACAGGAACATTTTGCTATAGGCCAGCAGAACTGAGAGTTCAGGGCGAACTAAGCGAGCATCATGCCTGGCCAGGACGTCTTTTCTGCTCGGCAAAAATTCTCCACGCCGATCAAGTAAGCCGGCCCGCCCCAAGCGATCTACCAGATCAAGATAGGAATCAACATCTTTACGACAGCGAATCTCATCAAGAGACAACGCCAGGGTCTGAGTGTAATTATTAGCCAGGACATCCTGACAAACAGTCTCTTCGATCTCTTCCAGTAATTGATACCCCTGTTCAAGATCCTTGACCTTCCCTTCGTGGCGCAATTCACGCAGCAGGATCTTAAGATTGACCTCGTGGTCAGAGCTGTCTACGCCACCTGAGTTGTCAATAGCATCAGTATTGATATGCCCGCCAGCCAGGGCATATTCAATCCGTCCAAGCTGAGTCAAACCAAGGTTCCCCCCCTCACCTACGACCTTAGCTTTAATTTCAAGAGCATCAACACGTACCGCATCATTAGCACGATCACCCGCATCTTCATTGGTTTCGCTACTTGCTTTAATGTAAGTCCCGATGCCGCCGTTCCACAACAAGTCAACTTCAGCAGTGAGCAACAGTTTAATCAACCCAGGAACATCAATGCTAGTCTGGCGGGTACCGAGCAGCTGCGCCACTTGTGGCGACAAAGGAATCTCCTTAAGCTGGCGGGAATAAACACCACCACCATCGGAGATAAGCTCCTTGTTATAATCATCCCAGCTGGAACGCGGCAAATTAAATAAGCGTTCACGCTCCTGATAAGAAACCTCAGGATCTGGATTGGGATCGAGGAAGATGTGGCGGTGATCAAATGCTGCAAGCAATTTGATCTTACGTGACAGCAACATTCCATTACCGAAAACGTCACCACTCATGTCACCAACACCAATGACAGTAAATGGTACAGTCTGAATATCGTGACCCATTTCCCGAAAAGAGCGCTTGACACTTTCCCAGGCACCACGAGCAGTAATCCCAAGTTTTTTATGATCATAACCGTGAGAGCCACCACTGGCGAAGGCATCACCTAACCAGAAATCATAGGAGTTACTGACGGCATTTGCCGTATCGGACAGATGTGCGGTTCCCTTATCAGCGGCGACGACCAGGTAAGGATCAAGATCATCGTAAGCGATAACCCCCTCAGGCCGCACAATTTCAGCACCTTCACGGTTATCAGCAGTATCGAGCAGCCCACGCATCAAGGTCTGATATGCTGCAGTTACATATTGGCCCATCTGTTCCCGATCAGGGCTACTGAGCTTAGTGATAAAGCCACCTTTGGCACCCTGAGGGACAATAACCGCATTTTTAGCCATCTGGGCCTTAACCAAACCCAGGACCTCGGTTCTGAAATCATCAGGACGATCAGACCAGCGGATACCTCCGCGAGAGACCTTACCGCCGCGCATATGAATCCCTTCCATGGTAGCGGAATGGACATAAACCTCATAAAGAGGGCGCGGACTTGGCATATCAATGACCCCAAGGGAACTGACCTTGATGGAAATAAAATAATCATCCTGATGATAGCGCAGGAAGAAATTGGTTCTGATAGTCGAATCGATCAGATTGAACAAGGTCCTCAGGATACGATCTTCATTGGTATCACTGACCTCTTCCAGTGCGGTGGCTAACTCCATGCGAATGGGAGATAAAACCTCAACCTCCCTGACCATGGGATCATCCCATTCAGCGCACGGCTTAAACCGCCCTTCAAAATAACGGTAAAGTAACAGCGCGACCTCGTGGTTATTAACCAGGCTGTCAGCAACCCGCTTTTTACTGAAAGGACTGCCAAGTTGGAAATAGTAATTACGATAGCAGCGGAACACATCGATTTCACGCCAGGATAGACCGGTAAGCAACTGCAACTGATGGAGATAGTCGTTTTCAACCTCTCCTTTACGCATTGCGATCAAAGTATCCAGCATCAGATGCTTGATTTCCTTGAACGATTTTACGCCACAGACATTGGGCCTGATAGCGAAGCTCTTTATAAAGATGGGGGTGCCATCGACAGTAAGATCAGAATCGACTTCATGCAGAATACACAAATCAAGGTTCTGCAGAAATGGCATCAGAGAATTAAGATAACTCCGCTGCAGACTGTAAAACTGCAACCGGTAGTAGTCTTCCTGATCATGAAAGGGACCCCATAAGTCGAAAAGGTCTTCCCCACTGGCGAGCAATTTTTCTATATTACTAACGTCACGAACGGCAAAACGGGGATGAATCCGCCCCCGATAATCTTTATGGAAAGATGGAATATAACGTTCCCAAAGCGAAAAGGCCTGAGCCCCAAAATTCTTATCAAGAAGCTGACGGAACTTGAGCTTCCAGGGCATGGCAAGCCGTGTCAATCCTTGTTCGAGGCGCACCAGGTCGACGACCACTTGTTTTTCCTGAAGCAGTAGATTGACGTGCATACTGAGGTAATCAGAGGCCAGATGGATAAGTCTTGATTCAACCCTCACCGCATTAAAGAAACGCCGAACATAACCTTCCATACGCTCAATATGCTCAGGCAGATAATATTCATTAGGCATAATCAATAACAGGGTCAAACCGTTTTCTGAAGCGCTCGGAGCAATAACAACCTTCACTTCGGCCTGCCGATGCATCTGAGTAAAGGACCTCAGCATGCGGCGAAGCTCATCACTGCCCATCAGGAACAGCTCAATTTTTGGAAAACTGTTAATAATCTGGATGGTTTTACGGTAATTGTGACTGTCGTGAGGGATATGCAGTTGCTCTAGAGCACCTTCAATACGTTTTCGCAACGCCGGGACGGCAGAACTGATTTCTTCAACACTCTTCTGGGTATAGAACCCTAAGAAGCAGTGCTCACGGAACCCGCCATCAGATAATTCTTCGCGAAAACCGAGATAGGTCAGTCTCTCAAAACGATGCAGAGGACAATAGATGTCAGGTTTTTCAAGATCGACATTTTTACCATGCCCTAAGAGAGAGAAAACCTTTTCGGCAGTTAATTCAACGCTGCCGGAAGGCTGAAAAAAAGGCTGTTCATAAATATTTTCAAGGCCCAGGCGGCGTTCTTTCTCTTCCTTGAATTCATTTGCGGAGGCATTACCTGAATAAAGGTAACTGCGACTGACAACAGGAATAAAATTATCTTCCTGCAGCCAGGAAAACAGATCACGGTACTTATCTAGACCGGCAATTGAGCCTAGGTCCTGAAACCGTTGCCACATCGCTGCCCGATCGCGATAGACAGAGACTGCTGATGAGATGATAGTTATCACTGCTGAGCGCAATTCATTAACCAGATGTTCAGGCATACCATCAATCTGTATCCAGACAAAAGATTCGCGCATCTGGTCCGGATTCTCAATGGACAAATCTTTCAGAACACCGGCGCTCCGAGTGGCAGCAAGCAATGGATGACAAATGACCTGAAATGGTATAGAGCGACGATGAAGGTATTCTTGCAGGGAAAAAAAGATATGATTAGCGTCAGGAGAATTTGTTAACAGATAATAGCGCCCGGCAGAATCTCTTGGGACCAACTCAACACGCACATCATCGTGGCGCTCCATAAGAAAATCTGCAGCCAGGCAAAGGTGATTGACAATCTCTGGCAAATCAAGCTGGGCGAGAATATTGGGGGGCGTTTCTTCGCGAAAAATATTCGCTAACTGCAGCTTGATGCTTAATTGCTGCGATTGATTTTGTTTGTTTAATTCTGCCTCAATGTTTGCTGAACTGAATAGTTCATCCCGGTAACCTGACGTACGACCTCTGCGGGCCACAGTCACTTCCATGATGATCTCCTGATCCTTTTTGATGAAGTAAAATAATTATTACGAGCAGAATTGTTCGCAATAAAAAGAATCATAGACCACTGAAAATGGCTAAGCAAGATATGTTGCTAAATTTATATCAGTTTTCGCCAAAAAATCCTTGCGTCAAACGGGAAAAATCTTCCAGGCTCAAGGCTTCTCCACGGATTTTTGGAGATATCTCGGCAAAAGTCAGAGCACGATCAATTTCGTCGCCACTGAACCCATAGGCAAGCAGACTGTTGCGCAGGGTTTTGCGCCGTTGCGTAAACGCCCCTTTGACAACACGACGAAACAAAACTTCATCCACAGGATCAACTTTGGGAGTTTGCCGCCGCTGAAAATGGAGCACGATAGAATCAACCTTAGGGGGCGGATTAAAAGCTCCAGGCTTCACCAGGGTAACCAGCCGGATGTCAAACCACAGTTGAGTCAGTACGGAAAGAATACCGTAATCTTTCCCTCCCGGAGCAGCGGCCAGACGCTCCCCGACTTCCCGTTGAAACATCAGAACCAGACGATCAAAGAGGTTGCGCTGGTCAATAATTTTAAATACGACCTGGCTGGAGATATTATAAGGCAAATTAGCAACCAGAATATAAGGACCTTCGGTAAACAAGTCTTCCCAAACCAGCTTGAGCACGTCACCGCCATGAACCGTCAGCCGAGAATCTTCACGTTGATTAAGACGCTCTATCAGGTCCCGGTCTATTTCCATGACATCGACATGGGCGGCTCTTGGCAACAGTTGATCGGTTAGAACACCGAGCCCCGGTCCAATTTCTATAACCCGCCTGGTCTCGTCCAGATCTGCCGCCGCGATAATTTTATCGATGACACTGTGGTCGTGGAGAAAATGCTGGCCGAAACGTTTTTTGGTACGATATTCCATAAAGACTAACCGATCTTTTAAGATACAAATAGTGGCACAAGAACTAATGACTGCTCAATCAAACCGCCAGGTCAAGATTGCTTAACCGGTGATTAACGAGACGAATAAATCAGTCGCGGCGGCGAGGCCAGCGGGGAATCTTCCATTGCCTGAGACTGGGAACAAACCGAACCGTCAGAGAATAACCAATGATAGAACATGGAATACCTAAAACCAGACTCCCCAAGAGTAATGGGGTAGCAAATTGCATTCCCATCGCAAAAAGTTTCTCGTACCTGATGTGATGATGATAGATAGGCGGATAACCAAGCAACATGCGCCCTATTTCGTATTCTAGCCCGTAAATTACTGGTGCCGTGATGGGATTGGTGATAAATACACCGATAAATGTCGCTATCTTATTCTGGCGCAGCAAAAACGCGAAAGCGATGGCGAGAATCATCTGAAAACCAAAAGTTGGGGTAAATCCGATAAACAACCCCAGAGCCATCCCTCTGCCAATGGCATCAGGTTCAGACTGAATCCGGGCCAGTCGGATCAAGTTTAATTTAAACTGCCTGAAAAAACCCCAACGTCGCCACATAACGCAATCAGCACCGTACCTGTTCCAGCGGCCAACTGGATACCGCATTTAAATCTAAAGCAGACCGCTCTCCCCTGGAAAGATAGAAATCGCCAGCAACCGCCAGCATAGCAGCATTATCCGCACAGAGAAGAGGTTTCGGGAAGTGAACATTTAACCCATGATGACCGGCAACTTCATGTAAAGTCTTACGTAATCCGGAATTGCATGCCACGCCACCAGCCACAACAATACGCTTAAGATCATGAGCTTGCGTCGCCCGAATAATTTTTTTGACCAGAACATCAACGGCAGCGGTTTGAAAGGCGCAGGCAATCTGGGCAACTTGCACCTCATCGGGAGCACCATCAAGTTTATGCAAATAATTCAGAACAGCCGTTTTCATCCCTGAAAAGCTAAAGTCGAAGGTATCCTTTTTCAGCAAGGGACGGGGAAAAACAATCCCACCGTCATCACCCTGAGCTGCCAATTTGTCAATAATTGGCCCTCCCGGGTAACCAAGACCGAGCATCTTGGCTACTTTATCGAACGCTTCACCGGCAGCATCATCAACCGTACGACCGAGCAACTGATACTGACCGATGCCATCAACCCGATACAGATGTGTATGCCCACCTGATACGGCAGCGGCCAGAAAAGGATACTCAACCTGCTGTTCAAGCTGGACGGCAAGGATGTGCCCTTCAATATGATGAACCCCAAGCATGGGAATCTTCAGTGCATAAGCATAAGCTTTGGCAAAAGACAGCCCGACCAGCAAGGCTCCGATCAAACCTGGCCCCCTGGTAGCAACGATACCATCAAGGTCCTGCGGGGTGATGCCAGCATCAGCAAGCGCTTTGTCGACCAAAGGTCCAACGACTTCAAGGTGTCGTCGTGAGGCAAGCTCAGGAACGACACCTCCATAAACAGCATGTAAATCGACCTGCGAGGAGATCAAATTGGATAAAATCTCACGACCATCACGAACGATGGCAGCTGAGGTCTCATCACAGGAACTTTCTAAAGCAAGTAACAGCATCAGTTTCAGGATCCGCTATATGTAGATTACAAAAGATTTGCAGCTAGTTCTGCCAGCGCCGAACGCTCACCTTTACTCAAGGTCATATGTCCGGAAATATCATGCCCTTTAAGACGTTCTACCGAATAAGTTAAACCGTTACTTGAAGAATCAACATACGGGTTATCAATCTGATAGGGGTCGCCTGTGAGGATTATTTTAGTCCCCTCTCCGGCCCGGGTAATGATCGTTTTAATTTCATGAGGCGTAAGGTTCTGAGCTTCATCAACAATCATATACTGCTTGGGAATTGAGCGACCACGAATGTAAGTAAGGGGTTCAATTTCCATCAAGCCAAGATCGATTAACTCACGATACCCGCGCTTGCGCTTACCGACTTCATCATAGGAAGACAACAGTAGCTCAACATTGTCGAAAATAGGCTGCATCCAGGGAGACAGTTTCTCTTCAATATCTCCGGGAAGAAATCCCAGATCCCGTCCCATAGGAAAAACCGGCCGGGAAACGAGCAGCCGATTATACGCACCTTCATCAGCAGTTTTCAAGAGCCCAGCAGCAATTGCCAGTAAAGTTTTTCCGGTCCCGGCTTTTCCGACCAGAGAAACGACCTGAATATCGTCATTTAACAGCAAATCGAAGGCAAACTGTTGTTCCCGATTACGCGGATGGATACCCCAGACACCTTCTTTTGGGGGACGGATCAGGGGCACCAGCTGACCGGCAACAGAGTCATAGCGAGCAAGCGCCGTATGAGAAGCGTTTGCCTGGTCAACAATCGTAACGCCCTGATTGGCAAATAACTCTTCGCTGGTTGCTAAAAAGCCCTGCTCAAAAAAACGGTCAACTTCAGCGCTGGCAACCAACAATTCTGAGGTTCCGGTATAAAGTTCTTCCACCGGAATCTTGTCGTTCTGATAATCTTCAGTCTTCAGACCAATAGTATCGGCCTTGATACGCAGGTTGATGTCCTTGGTGACAAAGATAACCGGGCAGTCGGGGACGTTGTCGTTCAGCTCCTTGGCAACAGCCAGAATTTTATTATCGCCACGTTCATCACGTAGTTCTGGCGGCAGCTTCTCCATCAACTCATTTTTGTAAATATCAACACGCAGAATACCGCCATTATCGAGCGCAACACCCTCTACAAGTTTTCCCTGCATCCGGAACTGGTCCATCATCCTTGAGATCTGACGCGCATTGCGCCCGGTTTCGCTTTGGTCCTTCTTGAAGCGGTCAATCTCTTCGATAACGGTTAAAGGAATGACAACAGTATTATCGGAAAACTTGAGAATAGCCTGCGGATCGTGTAGCAGAACATTGGTATCGAGAACGTAATTTTTTTTCATAACAGATTCCCTCACTAGATGAATAAGTAGAATGATATGAGTGGGACGCTTGTGATATTAACTGTGACTGATCCTGTCAATAACATCAAGAAAATGCTGAATATCTTGCGCACTGGTAAAGTACCCAGGACTGACCCGAACAGTTCCGCCAGGATAGGTTCCCATACTATGGTGGGCATCGGGGGCACAGTGCAAGCCAACCCGCACGGCAATATTTTCTTGTTGATCCAGAATAAAACCAATTTCAGAGGGGTCTTTACCGAGCATGGTAAATGAGACGGCGGCCCCCCGATTCTCACTATTCTCAGGGCCATACACCGTAACACCATTGACAGACCTCAGGCCAGCTACCAACTGACCAACCAGGGCCTTTTCTTTTGCTCGAATGTTGCTAATGCCAGTTGCTAAAACAAATTCAAGGCCAGCCTTCAGACCAGCGAGTCCTGCAAGGTTATAAGTACCGCTTTCCAGGCGTTCCGGTAAATCATCAGGCTGTTGATCGGAATGTGAATTGGCCCCGGTTCCACCATAAATTAACGGTTTAAGATCGACATCTGGCGAGACATATAAAATGCCGGTCCCCTGCGGTCCGAGCAAACCTTTATGACCGGGAGCAGCAAGAAGATCGATACCATCAGTAGAGATATCTACCCCTAACAGTCCAGCAGATTGAGAGGCATCAAGCATAAACAGGATGCCATGTTGATGGCACCAATGCCCAAGACCTGAAATATGCTGAATGGAGCCAAACACATTAGAACAATGATTAACCACTAATAGGCGGGTTTGTTGTTCGCTACATGCTTGCTTCAGTGCATCAGCGCTCACCTGCCCCGATTGCGGATCAGGCGCGACCTTAAGCACCTCGACACCGATATCTGACAAAGCACGCAATGGCCTGGTTACGGCGTTATGCTCCATCATCGTCGTGACGACCCGGTCGCCAGGTACTAACAGCCCGAACAGGGCCTGGTTAATGGCCATAGTTGCGTTAAATGTAAAAACGAAACGTTCAGACTCAGGAGCATTAAACAGACTGGCCAACAATTCACGGGTTTCAAAAATTAGCTGATCGGCAGCCAGACTGGCCTGATGCGTACCACGACTGGCACTGCCAGGGCTGCGCAGGTAGGAATCAACTGCCAGATAAACGCTTTCTGGTTTCGGATAACTGGTTGCTGCATTATCAAGGTAAAGCAAAATAACATCCATATATAGGTTGACAGATCAACTGCACGCGGAACGTTAAGCAGATAAACCTGCCTTTAAAAGACCCAGAAGATTACTTAATATCACCACCAACAACAAGTGATTACTAGGATAATAATATTATTTGCAGCAATTTGTCACCACCTGAGGGATCTTTATAGGGAGAGAGTTACCACTTCTGAAAGTTCAATTTTATCTACGCCAGGACAAGCAAGACTAACTGCCTAATTACCGTAGGATTTCCCTTAATTGTATCAGTTCCCGGTCATAATTATACGGCCAATATGGAGATAATAAACCTTGACAGACACCATATGTAGTAGTCTATATTCACCGTCTGCACCTATATATAGTATTAAAGCTAAACCGTTTTGGTTATTTTTCAATGAGTTACATTTCAAAGAGGAAAGGAACTGTCCATGACTGATGTCAACGCCGCACCAGGGTTGAAACTTTCACCCAATGCCGTGACTGTTCTCAATAGGCGTTACCTGAAACGCAATAGTGAGGGGACCCCAACTGAAACACCTGAAGATATGTTCCGTCGGGTTGCCAAGGCGATAAATGACGCGGAAATTGCTGTCGATGGCAAAAAGAAAAATCTTGAAGATGCATACTACAAGATGATGACTGATCTTGATTTTCTACCCAATTCGCCAACTCTGATGAACGCAGGACGTGAACTGGGCCAGTTGTCTGCTTGTTTTGTCCTGCCTGTTGGCGACTCAATGGAAAGTATCTTTGAGGCCATCAAAAATACCGCACTGATACATAAGAGTGGTGGCGGCACCGGTTTTTCCTTCTCTCGGGTACGCCCCGCCAATGATGAAGTTCAATCTACCAGTGGCGTTTCTTCAGGCCCGATTTCCTTTATGCGTGTCTTCGATGTCGCTACCGAAACGATCAAGCAAGGTGGTACCCGCCGTGGCGCCAACATGGGGATCCTGCGAGTCGACCATCCGGACATTATGGACTTCATAATGGCCAAACGTGATCAAACCATTTTGACCAATTTCAATATTTCCGTTGGTTTGACTGAAGCCTTCATGGAAGCCGTTGAAAATGGCAAAGATTACGAAATCATCAATCCACGCACCGGAAAAGTCGCTAAAAAGCTGAATGCCGCAAAGGTTTTTAATCAGATTGTTGATATGGCCTGGACCAATGGCGAACCAGGAATCATCTTCCTCGATCGCCTTAACCGCGACAACCCGACCCCGCATATCGGTGAGATTGAAAGTACCAACCCTTGTGGAGAGCAACCGCTGCTCCCTTATGAATCATGTAATCTCGGTTCCATCAACCTCAACAACATGGTTGCCGGGGATGATCTCAACTGGAAAAAACTTGAGAATACGGTGCGTTTATCAACCCGATTTCTCGACAATGTCATCGAAGCAAATAAATACCCGTTGCCTGAAATTGACGAGATGACACGGTCAAACCGTAAGATCGGTCTTGGGGTTATGGGTTGGGCAGATATGCTGATCCGACTCAAGGTGCCTTACAATAGCTCTGCTGCAATTGAACTGGCAGAAAAAGTCATGAAATTTATCAATGATATTTCTCATGAAGAGTCAGTCCTCCTGGCTAAAGAACGGGGCGTTTTCCCGAACTTTAAAGGCAGTATTTATGACACAAAGGGGGGCGAAAAAATTCGCAACGCCACCTGCACAACCATAGCCCCCACCGGCACCATTTCAATTATTGCCAACAGCAGTAGCGGTGTTGAGCCATTATTCGCGGTGTCCTATGTGCGCCAGGTCATGGATAACGATCGTCTTATCGAGGTTCATCCTCTCTTTGAGCAGATTGCCAAAGAACGTGGCTTTTACAGTACCGAGTTGATGCAACGAATTGCTGAAAAAGGCACCGTACAAGGAATCAGTGACATTCCAGAAGATGTCCGCAAGGTATTTGTGACCTCTCATGACATTACTCCGGAAGATCACGTCCGGATGCAATCAGCTTTCCAGAAATATACCGACAACGCGGTATCCAAAACCGTGAACTTCTGTCACGACGCCACCCGTGAAGATGTTGCTACCGTTTACCGTCTGGCTTATCAGGAGGGTTGCAAAGGGGTTACCATCTATCGTGATGGCTCACGTGACATGCAGGTTCTTTCTGTCGCCAAAAAAGAAGAAGAGAAAAAGACCGAAGCAGCCATTCCGATGGAAAGCCGCAAAGCTTCTAAAAAACGTGAACGCCCCCGGGCCCTGGCTGGTTCCACCTACCAGATGGAAACGGGCTGCGGCCCCCTTTACATTACGATCAATCAGGACCAAAACGGTTTATTCGAACTGTTTACGACCATGGGGAAAGCTGGCGGCTGCGCCGCATCACAATGTGAAGCGATTGGCCGGCTGGTGTCACTCGCGTGGCGCAGTGGGGTTCAGGCTCGTCAGGCCGTCAAACAACTGATCGGGATTACCTGCCACAAACCTGCAGGTTTCGGCAATAACCGCATCACATCCTGCGCTGATGCCGTTGCCAAGGCCATCGAACTGCACATGATGGATGAGGAAGAAGTCCCCACACGCCACATCAATAGCGGCGGTGCTTGCCCGGAATGCGGTGGCCCGATTGAACATGAAGGTGGCTGCTGCGTATGTCACTCATGCGGCTTTTCCGAATGCGCCTGAGCTTTATTTACCACTTAGCAGTATAGAAACATGATGCTATATATACAGAGGCAAGGGGATCTTCTTGCCTCTGTTTTTCATTTATTTATCAATGGAGTCACAGATCATGACTGAAAATATCATCCCCCCCTGCCCTGAATGCAACTCTGCTTATGCCTATGAGGATCGTGGCCTGTTAATTTGTCCTGAATGTGCTCATGAATGGGTGCCGGGAGCGCCATCAGCCAACGACGCTGAGAGCCCGACCTACACCGACGCCTACGGCACCCCTCTGGTGGATGGAGATTCCGTCACTGTCATCAAAGACCTTAAGGTTAAAGGAGCGTCCAGTTCGGTTAAAGTCGGAACCAAGGTGCGCAACATCCGCCTGGTTGAAGGCGACCATAACATAGATTGCAAAATTGACGGGTTCGGGGCCATGAAGCTGAAATCTGAATTTGTCAAAAAAGTCTGATATGACGATCAATAACTGGGAAGATCTCTGCCGGCAGTGCGGTGAATGCTGCTTTGAGAAAAAGATTGACAAACTGGGTCAGATTATCACTACCAGAATCCCCTGTCGTTTTCTCGATGTCCACACCCGACGCTGTCGCATTTACCCTGATCGATTCAAGTACGAAGAGGACTGCCTGAAACTGACACCAGAAAATGTTCCGGGATTTGATTGGCTTCCCGATGACTGTGCCTATCGCAAATTTGTCGGAATTCAGACGTCCTCAGATGAAAACGAGTCATAAAACCGTTCAAAATAGCTGGTGCCTATACAATGGGGCCAACTCCGGGTTGGCCACAATCATTCTAGGGACGGTTCTACCGGTCTGTTTTGTTAGCCAGGCTGCCGTCAGGAAAGTGCGCTTTTCGGATGGACGCGAAGAAAAATTTCTGCAAACCATTAAGGGGTTACGGCAATCAGAGCATCATCAGTGGCTTCTGTCATCAATAACTGATAGCAACCACCAGGGCGCACCAGTTCAGATTTAACCATAACCGGAAGATAGTTCTCCGAAAGCCCCTTTCTCCACCCGTCCTTTTCTCCACCCTCAATTATTACAGCGAGCTTTTTCCCAACGAAACGCTTCATGAATTGAGAATGCTTTTGTTCCCCGAGCAACCGTAACCGAGCAGCGCGTTCTTTAACGACGGCGCCATTAATCTGTCCTGGCATTTCAGCTGCCGGGGTACCACTTCTCCGGCTATAAGGAAAGACATGCAGATGACTGAAAGCAGTTCGCTCAAGCAGCGCAAGCGTATCCTCAAACTGAGAATCCGTTTCCCCCGGAAATCCGGTGATCACATCAAGACCTATGGCGGCATCAGGGACCTGATTATGAATATTCTCAATCAGTTCACTGAAGAATTCTGTGGTGTAATGACGATTCATGCGCTTTAAAATATGATTATCCCCAGCCTGCAATGGAATATGAAAATGGGGACAGATCCAGTCTTTAGATGCAATATATGTCAGTAAATCAGGCGTCAATTCATTAGGCTCGATAGATCCAAGACGAAGCCGTCCTGAGAAGTTCGACTGTTCAATACCGCGCAGCAAAGCCAGCAGGCTGGACCTGGGTTCAAGATCGAGGCCGTAGCAACCAATATGAATACCGGTCAACACGACTTCGGGATAGCCTGAGGCTGATAAACCTTCAACCTGTTCGATAACCTCCTGCTCTGAAACTGAACGACTGCGGCCACGCGCATAGGGAATAATACAGTAGGAGCAAAATGCATTACAGCCATTCTGAATCTGCACAAAAGCCCTGCTGCGTTGTTCAAAGGTCGATAACGGCAAAGGCTCCATGATCTTCTGCTTACTGATATCCGAGACGATTGTCCGCTGTTGATCCAGACCGCCAATCAGATATTCCAGCAGGTCTTTTTTCTCCTGATTCCCGATCACTAGAGAAACACCAGGAAGAGCGGTTAACGCCTCGGGATCCACCTGTGCGTAACAACCAGTAACAACGATATTAGATGAAGGATTAAGGCGTCTGGCCCGGCGGATAAGATTTCGTGATTGAGAATCTGTGGCGGATGTCACCGTACAGGTATTCACAATAACCAACTGTGCACCATCTTCAAAATCAACAAGTTCATAACCAGCCTGAATCAATTGCTCACTCATAGCTGCAGACTCAAATTGATTGGTCTTGCAGCCAAGCGTCATAAAGGAAACTGTCGATGTCATTCTATCCAGCCACCACCGATCACCAGATCACCGTCATAAAAGACAGCTGCCTGTCCAGGAGTTATACCATCCTGCCCCTGGTCAAAAACCACTCTTACCCGATTACGATCTAAAGGTTCCAATAGAGCGGGAACTTCAAAATGACGATAACGGATGCGACACGCAGCATTGATAGTAGTAGCTGGCATTTCAATATTCCAGTTACAGTCAGCTGCAATCAATTCTTGTTTGTTGAGGTAGGGCTTTTCACCGACAATAACCTTCTTTTCCTGTACATTGAGGGCAATAACATAGAGAGGTTCATGCCAACCGATCCCTAACCCTTTGCGCTGTCCAATGGTATAGCGATAGACCCCCTGGTGACTACCAAGAACACGCCCAGAAACATGTACGATCTCACCACTTAAGCGACCACATCCCTTTTCCTGTTCAATAAAACGAACATATTCACCGTCCGGAATAAAACAGATATCCTGGCTCTCAGATTTAGTAGCCACCGGCAGATCGAAATCAAGAGCTTTTGCGCGAATCTGATCTTTGTTAAAGCGCCCAAGGGGAAACAAACATGAAGCGAGTTGTTCCTGATTAAGGCTGAACAGAAAATAACTCTGATCTTTTTTGAGATCATCAGCTTTATGAATCAGAATGCGACCATCTCGTTGTTCCAGGCGTACATAGTGACCGGTAGCCAAAAAATCACCACCGAGTTCACGCGCCTTATCGAGCAACAGACCAAATTTAATCTGTTTATTACACAAGGCACACGGGTTCGGAGTTCGGCCAGAGAAGTAATCCTGAGTAAAAGGTGCTATAACCCGGCTTCTAAAATCGCTTTTGAAATCAACAACATGATGTTCAATACCAAGTTTTTCAGCCACGGCCTGTGCATCTGCAGCCGGATCTGCAAGTGTTTCCATGACCTGTTCTGAGATTCCGATATCCTGCGGATCCCATAACTTCATTGTCAAACCGATTACGTCGTACCCCTGCTCCAGCATTAGAGCCGCAGTTACTGAGGAATCAACGCCACCACTCATGGCGACAACCACACGTTTCTTCACGCTTGTTCCATTCTATTTTATAGTTGGAAACAAAGAGGCTCCGCAATGGTATTGCAGGAGCCCCTTTATAAACCATTATTAAACACCAAAAGATCTAAGCGCTATGCTGTTCCTTATAATTTTTGATAGCCTCATGAAGGGCATCCGCAGCGAGGTTGGAACAGTGCATCTTTGCTGGTGGCAGACCGTCCAAAGCTTCTGCGACAGCCTGATTCGTTAAAATAAGCGCTTCATCAAGGGTTTTACCAATAGCCAACTCAGTTACCATGGACGAGGTAGCGATAGCAGCGCCACAGCCGAAGGTTTTGAATTTAACGTCCTGAATAACATCATTCTCAACCTTCAGATAAATTTTCATAATGTCGCCACAAGAAGCGTTTCCGACCTCACCGACGCCATCGGCGTTCTCAATTTCGCCAACATTTCTTGGATTGGAAAAGTGATCCATAACTTTTTCTGTATACATGATATTGCTCCTGAATATTTTTAAAAGAAAATAGGTTTCAATTTATGAACAGACTTTAGTAACCATACGGCATTCATCACAATCGAGGGGAGCCGGATCATTACGATTATATAAAGGGCTCATTTCGCGCAGACGCTGCACGATGGGCGGCAGTTCCTGGAGCACAAAATCAATATCTTCCTCGGTGTTATCAGATCCTAGACTGAAACGGGTACTGGAGTGCGCAAGGACGACCTCAACCCCCATGGCGCCCATGACATGCGAAGGCTCGAGAGACCCGGAAGTGCAGGCGGACCCAGAAGAAGCAGCTATCCCTTTCATATCGAAGAACAACAACAGGGACTCCCCTTCAATATAATTAAAGCTGACATTGAGAGTATTAGGTAGGCGCAGATCAGCGTTGGGATGACCATTGAGCTTTACTTCAGGAATGGCTCCAAGGATGCCGCTTTCAAGCTTATCGCGCAATTTGCGAACGTACGTATACTCGCTATCAAGGTTTTTCTTAGCCAACTCACAGGCGACCCCAAGACCGACGATGCCGGCAACATTATGAGTACCGGCCCGGCGATTACGTTCCTGATGCCCACCATGCATAAAACGGGTAATTTTGGTTCCACGCTTAATATAAATTGCGCCGACCCCTTTTGGTGCACCGATTTTATGCCCTGACAACACGGCAAGATCAACATTGGCCTTGCGAACGTCAACTGGCACCTTACCGACAGCCTGAACGGCATCGGTATGAAAGCGTACTTTGTGCTTTTTCGCGATCTCACCAATTTCTTCAATGGGGAACAGATTACCAGTTTCATTATTGGCCCACATCACGGAAATCAGGATGGTTTTATCAGTGATTGCCGCTTCAAGCTCAGCCAAATCCAGAGAACCATTTTTATCAACGCCAAGATAAGTGACTTCGTAACCATGCTTTTCTAGGTATTCACAGGTTTCAAGCACCGCAGGGTGTTCAACTGCAGTGGTAATGATATGATTACCCTTTTCCTTCAAGGCATCAGCCGTTCCCTTAATAGCAAAGTTGTCCCCTTCGCTACCACATGAAACAAAAACGATTTCTGCTGATGAACAGTTCAGAAGTTCGGCAACCTGTTGACGCGCAGTTTCGATGGCACCACTAACCATCCGCCCGGCCCAGTGGACACTGGACGGGTTCCCGAATTGTTCACGATAATAAGGCAACATCGCCTCCAACACTTCCTCTTTAACCCGCGTCGTTGCGTTGTTGTCCAAATAAATCTGTTTCACAGCAATCCTCCGGCTTTACAAGAATAATTAAAAAGAACTCAACTGTTCATCGCCTTAAGGTCAAGGCGACGACGACCTTCTTCAGTAAGATCTTCAAGAGTTAAGGAAGACAGAAACTGACGAATCTGAGCTCCCAGTCCCTGCCACACCATTTGTGTTGCGCATTCAAAATCACATTTGCAGCTACCGTCAGAATTCATACAGGAAACCGGAACGATAGTCTCTTCAACAGTATCTATAACCTCATCAAGATGGATCTGATCTGCGCTGCGTGCCAGAACATAACCACCACCAGGTCCTCGCACGCTATTGACGATATTTCCCCGCCGCAACTTGACAAACAGTTGCTCGAGATAATTAAGTGAAATTTTTTCCCGCTCGGAAATGTCCTTAATTGATACGGGGAGACCTTCACTGGTCAAATTAAGACTCACAAGAGCGCGAACAGCATATTGTGCTTTGGTAGACATTCTCATGAAATAGCTTCCTCACTCTGGTCTAGTTGTTCGTATTGTTTAAGTTCAGCTTTAAGGCGTTGCTGTTCAGTTTTCAATTCTTCAACCTGATCTTCGAGACGACGTATCTGATCAAACACACAGCTAACTGCCTTGGCAACAGGATCCGGGAGATTATCATGTTCCAGATCAAACCCGGGACGCCGCTCACCAGAAATAACTACACGTCCGGGGATACCGACAACGGTTGCGTTTTTAGGAACTTCCTTAACAACAACAGAGTTTGAGCCAACCTTACTGTTATCCCCAACCTTAAAAGGTCCAAGAATCTTAGCACCCGACCCGACGATAACATTATCCCCCAAGGTCGGATGGCGTTTCTCCTTAGCCCAACTCGTACCACCAAGGGTTACGCCATGGTAAAGGGTACAGTTGTTGCCAATTTCAGCAGTTTCGCCGATAACCACGCCCATGCCATGATCAATAAAAAAGCCATGGCCGATGGTCGCTCCGGGGTGTATCTCGATACCAGTCAGCAGCCTGCCGACATGAGAGACAAACCGCCCGGGCAATTTGAGCCCATGAATCCATAACCAGTGAGATAACCGGTAAAACAGCAAGGCATGAAACCCTGGATAACACAAGATGATCTCAAACACACTGCGGACGGCAGGGTCTCGGTCGAAAACGACTTTAAGATCTTCCTTAATGGTTGTGAACAAGGCTTACCTCCACTGTTTAAAGTAATCAGGCAGAGTATAAAAAAAGCCACCTGCCACGAATTCCATGTATTTAACTACGAGCAATTTACTAGTCCAAATATTATGCCACGATTATCATACCCGACTATTTCTGTCAATTTTTTTAAAACAATTTAGTCAGGTATTAATGATACCTGATGGCCGTTTCCGGTTACCATTAAAATACGACCAGACCACAAACTAAAATGGCTTACCAGTCGACACAAGATGCATTTTTATCTATACTTTGCACCATTCAATTTAATGGCTGTCAATCATCAACTCATGCGTACCTAAAAACTAAGGTACATCAAAACCAAGGAGCGAGAAGATGCCAGATTTTACCTATCAGAATCCGATGCCTCTAGGACCGGAAAAAACAACCTACTACAAAATCGAAGGCTCGGAACAATATGTCGAGACAGTCTCTTTCGATGGCAAATCCGTACTTAAAGTCACCCCGGAAGGATTGACCATTCTAGCCAATACTGCGATGCGTGACGTATCCTTCCTGTTACGTCCCGACCACAACGAGCAGGTTGCCAAAATTCTCAGCGATCCTGATGCCTCTGACAATGATCGCGGTGTCGCCATGGCTTTTCTGCGCAATGCAGAAATTGCGGCTAATTTCGAACTGCCCCTGTGTCAGGACACCGGAACCGCTACCGTCATCGGCAAAAAAGGGCAACAGGTATGGACTGGTTGCAACGATGCCGAGATGATTTCTAAAGGTGTATTCAAAACCTATACCGAAGAGAACCTTCGCTACAGCCAAACCGTCGCTTTAGACATGTATAAGGAAAAAAATACCGGCACCAACCTGCCAGCACAGATTGATCTTTACGCAGAAGAAGGCGATGCTTATAAATTCTTATTCATTGCCAAAGGTGGTGGTTCAGCTAACAAAACCATGCTCTACCAGGAGACCAAGGCGCTGCTTAACCCTGAGAAACTCGAGAGTTTTCTGATTCAGAAAATGAAAACCATCGGAACGGCAGCATGCCCTCCCTACCACCTGGCATTCGTCATTGGCGGCACATCTGCCGATGCCTGTATGAAAACCGTCAAGTTAGCAACGGCTCGCTACCTCGATGAGCTGCCTACCGAAGGGAATGAACATGGCCAAGCCTTCCGTGATGTTGCCCTGGAAGCAAAACTTCTCGAGGCTGCTCAAAAGTTAGGCATTGGAGCACAGTTCGGCGGCAAGTACTTTGCCCATGATGTTCGTGTAATCAGGCTCCCCCGCCACGGCGCATCATGCCCCGTTGGCATGGCTGTCTCCTGTTCTGCAGACCGCAATATCAAAGCTAAGATCACCAAGGACGGCCTGTTTGTCGAGCAACTGGACCGTAATCCAGGTCGCTTAATCCCTGAAAAATACAAAACCGGCAAGCACAGTAACGGAACCAAGATCAACCTGGATCGTCCAATGGCCGAAGTTCTTGCGGACCTTTCAAAGCTTGAAGTGGGCTCTCCACTACTGCTTGAAGGGACCATTGTCGTTGGTCGTGACATTGCTCACGCCAAATTTAAAGAGATTCTCGACAGCGGTAAGCCGCTGCCCGATTATCTCAAAAAACATCCGATTTATTATGCCGGGCCTGCCAAGACCCCAGAAGGAAAACCGTCTGGATCATTTGGACCGACGACAGCTGGTCGGATGGATAGCTATGTTGGCCTGCTCCAGGAAAACGGCGGTTCTATGGTCATGATCGCCAAAGGAAACCGCAGCCAGCAGGTTACTGACGCTTGTGCTAAGAACGGCGGGTTCTATCTGGGTTCAATCGGTGGACCAGCTGCGATACTTGCTGAAGAAAACATCAAAAAAGTCGAATGCATTGACTTCCCGGAACTTGGAATGGAAGCAGTCTGGAAAATTGAAGTTGTCGACTTCCCGGCCTTTATTCTGGTCGACGACAAAGGCAATGACTTTTTCAAACAACTTGGCCTATAATCGTCAGCAGCCACGATATCAACACCAAAGCCCCGTTTCCATACGGGGCTTTTCTTTTTCCCGCCCATTTAAAAGTCTTTTTAACTGATCTTTAATGATGAAAATGATACATATCAAGACTGTTCCCAACAAAATGAATTAGATTACAATTAGTTTTCATCTGGAAACGGCCCTTTTCCGCTGTCGCAGCGTCAATCTGCGGACTTGTTTGTGCGGCGTAAAGTACTACGCCTCCGCTCAAGTCCTTAATTTCCTTGCCACAACGAAAAATTGCTCGTTTCCAATCTAAAAACGGGATAGTTGCTATTTTGAGTTTCCGGATGGCAACCAATTAGTAGATAATAAGCGATCTTATTTAGACACTGTCCCATGACCGGATATTAATTTAATTGCAAAACAGGGCCACTATGACTTCCGCATTTTTTAAAGTATACGTAAACACAGTTATCAAGCATCCCATTATCAGCATCCTTCTTATTCTGTGTATCCTTTTGGGAATTGGCAGCTATGCACGTAATTTTCATCTCGACGCATCTGCTGACTCGCTACTGCTTGAGAACGATCAGGACCTGAAATATTTTCGCAGCATAAATCATCAATACGGAAGTGGTGATTTTCTGGTTATAGCCTACACACCGAAACAAGACCTGCTTGCCGACCAGACCCTCGATGATCTACGCCAATTGACCCTGGAACTCAAGCAACTTGACCGGGTCGAGTCGGTCCTGAGCATTCTAGACGTGCCGTTGATTGACAGCCCCCGGGTAACATTAAGTGATTTAAGTAATGGCATTCGCACCCTGGACAGTAAAGGAACCGACAAAAACCTCGCTCGCCAGGAATTTTTGACCAGTCCGCTCTACAAAAACATGCTGGTCAGCCCTGACAGCAAAACCACTGCCTTGCAGATTACCTTTGAACCAGATGCTAAATACCGCGCACTTCTCGAACAGCGCAATACCTTGCGTGAGAAAAAATTGACTGCCCCTCTGTCCGAGCAAGAGCAGCAGGAATTAACATCTGCCAGCGCCGAGTACGATGCCTACAGTCGCTTTGTTGCCGATCGCGAAGCTAACGACATTGCCAGGATTCGCGCTATCATGGCTCGTCATCGTGGCCCGGAAGCAGAGCTGTTTTTAGGCGGGGTTTCGATGATCGTCACCGACATGATAGACTTCATTCAAAGTGATTTGACCTCTTTTGGGCTTGGGGTACTGACCTTTCTGGTCGCCATGCTGATGCTTATCTTCAGACGTAAGCAATGGGTCCTCCTTCCCTTGGTCTGCTGTTTTTCTGCAGTTCTATTCATGTTTGGCTTTCTCGGCATGGCCGGATGGAAGGTTACCGTAGTTTCATCGAACTTCACCTCGCTGTTACTGATTATTACGTTGTCGCTCTGTGTACACCTGATCGTTCGCTACAATGAACTTTATCATGAGATGCCTGCAGCAACGCATATTGACCGTGTTAAAGAGATGGTAAAATCAAAGGCCATTCCCAGTATCTATACTGCACTGACTACCATTGTCGCCTTTATTTCTCTGCTAACCAGCGACATCAGACCCGTTATTGACTTTGGCTGGATGATGGCCATCGGTATCACTTTTGCCCTGCTATTATCCTTTATTATCTTCCCTGCCGGCCTTGCTCTATGTAAACCACCTGCAGAGTTCAAACCCAAATTTGATATTACCGGCGTCATCACCCGTTGCTGCATGCATTGGGTTGAAAAACGCCAGGCTGCCACCGTCCTCATATTCGTGGCGATTACTATCCTTTCTGTCATCGGCATTACGAAGCTGACCGTAGAAAATAAATTCATCGATTACTTCAAACCAACAACAGAGATTTACCAAGGAATGGAGTTGATCGACCGGCAACTTGGTGGAACCACTCCCTTAAGTATTGTACTTGATGCAGACCCTGAATTTTATGCAGCTCAAAAAGAGGCAGAAAAGAACCAGTCCAACGACCCTTTTGCAGATGATTTCTTTGGTGATGCAGGTTCCGCCGACAGCGGACTTTCCGGGAGCAGTTACTGGTACACCAGCTATCAGATTGAGACCATCGAGAAAATTCACGATTATCTTGAACACCTTCCGGAGACCGGCAAGGTTCTCTCAATGGCCACCACCTTCCGCATGATGGAAATGGTTAACGATGATGTTCCCCTGGATAACATATCCCTGGCAGTCATTCACAAAAAACTGCCATCCCTGATTGAGAACACTCTATTTGCACCTTATATGTCTGAAGATGGCAACCAGTTGCGCTTCAGTTTGCGCATTATCGATTCCGAACCGAATCTGCGCCGTGATGCATTTTTAAAAAAGCTTCATGCTGACCTGATTGAAAAATTCCATTTAAAACCTGAGCAGGTTCACCTGACGGGGATGTTCGTTCTCTACAACAATGTCCTGCAAAGCCTCTTTGATTCACAGATTATGACCATTGGAGTTGTGTTCCTGGTCATTATGGGGATGTTTGTCATTCAGTTCCGTTCATTACGACTGTCGATTATTGCCATAATCCCTAACCTTATATCAGCGGCTACCGTTTTGGGCTTAATGGGGTTAATGGGTATTCCTCTTGACATCATGACCATAACCATCGCTGCAATAACCATTGGTATCGCTGTGGATGATACGATCCATTACATTCACCGCTTCAACGAAGAACTCGCCATTGACAGAGACTACTTGGCAGCCATGAGACGCAGCCATGAAAGTGTTGGTCGGGCCATGTATTATACATCAATTATTATCGTCGCCGGCTTTTCGATTCTGACCCTGTCAAATTTTAATCCGACAATTTACTTTGGATTGTTCACCGGTATCGCCATGCTGATTGCGATGATCGCGAACCTGACACTGCTGGCCCTCTTATTGATTCTATGGAAAGGCAAGAGTCTGGCAAGCTGATCCACCCCTTTATTCAGGCCGGGAATCACCTTTCTATGTTATATTTAAGACATGGTGACCTGGCCTGAACAATCCTCTTCAGAGACCTGGGAATTAAAGCCCTCTCAGTAACTTTTCCGACACCACGAATAAATCGTCATCACCACAAAGAAAAAACTGGCACTGAAATGGCAAATACGCTATATTGCGTATCTTTTGTCTGAGTTTCAGGCATATAACACACTTACAACGAGAGTCACATGGAAGAAGAAAACAGTTTATCCTTTGCAGATCTAGATCTTGCCCCGTCAATCATTAAAGCGCTGAAGGAAGTTGGCTACGAAACTCCAACACCGATTCAGGCACAGAGCATCCCTTTACTTCTTGAAGGTAAAGACTTATTAGGGCAAGCACAGACCGGCACCGGGAAAACTGCTGCGTTTTCATTACCTTTATTGAGCCGCCTGAAACCTAAAATGAAAAAACCTCAGGTGCTGGTAATGACACCTACCCGAGAGTTAGCTTTACAGGTTTCTGAATCTATCCAGACCTATGCACGCCATATTAAAGATTTTCATGTTTTGCCTCTTTACGGTGGCCAGAACATGGGACAGCAATTACGCCAATTACAACGTGGAGTACAAATTGTTGTCGGAACTCCTGGTCGCATCAAAGATCATTTAAACAGAAAAACCCTGAAGCTGGATGAATTAACCGCGGTAGTTATCGATGAAGCCGATGAAATGCTGAAGATGGGCTTCATTGATGATGTTCAGGAAATCTTGTCGGCCGCCCCAGAAGAGCGTCAGACCGCCCTGTTTTCCGCAACGATGCCCAGGGAAATTCTGAAAATCGCCCATACATACCTGGTCGATCCAGTAGAAATCAGAATCAAAAGCAAAACCTCTACGGTAGAGAAGATCTCTCAGCACTATTGGCAAGTCAAAGGCCTTCATAAGCTTGATGCCTTGACCAGGATTCTTGAAGCTGAAGATATCGATGGCATGATTATTTTCGTGCGCACCAAGCTTGCGACTGTTGAGCTGGCCGAGAAACTTGAAGCTCGTGGGTTTTCAAGCGCCGCTTTAAATGGCGACATGACCCAGATGTTGCGGGAGAAAACCGTCGAAAGATTGAAAGATGGCTCCCTTGATATCGTCGTAGCAACAGATGTTGCGGCCCGGGGCCTTGACGTTCACCGCATCAGCCATGTTGTCAATTACGACATCCCCCACGATGTAGAAGCCTACATTCATCGTATTGGTCGTACCGGGCGTGCGGGTCGTGAAGGTAAAGCGATCCTGTTTGTCGCCCCTCGCGAAAAACGTATGCTTGCAAGCATTGAGAGAGCCACCAAGCAAACCATTAAACCTATGGCTCTACCCAGTCGTAAAGACATCACCAACAAACGGATTGACGCATTCAAGGAGCAGATTGCCCTGACTCTTGAATCGGAAGAACTGGAATTTTTTGAGGAACTGATTGACGATTTCCAATCAGAGTATGAGGTGGGGCATCGCCGTACAGCTGCCGCCCTTGCTTATCTTTTTCAAAAAGAACGTCCCCTGCAATTAGATGATCTGCAGGAAGAGATTCTGGTGACAACACCCAAAGACAAAGATAAGGCACGCCGCAGCAATGGCGGACGAAGACCAGAAGCTGATACTGCAATGCAAACATACCGCATTGAAGTAGGTAAGGTTCATGGTGTTCAGCCAGGAAATATTGTCGGCGCCTTGAGTAACGAAGGAAAAATCGACAGCCGTTCCATTGGACGAATTGGAATTTGTGACGATTTCAGCTTGATTGACCTGCCCAAAGGGTTAGATCAGGAGACTCTGCACAAACTGAAAAAAATCTGGGTTTGCGATGAACAATTGCAACTTAGCCCTTACGGAGGCGATGATGACCAACAAAGAAAATCTAGGTCACCTCGCAAACCGAAAGGAGCCAAGCCAGATGCCCGTTCAAAATCACCCTATGATCGCAAACCTCAGGGTGGTAAACGCAGTCCACGTAATAAACGCGGCAGAAATTCATAACCAATAGTCACGACTTCCCGCGCATTGGCCCGATCATCAGCGCGGGAAGTTAAGCCGTCCTTCTAATCCAAACTTAGAAAAAACTATTTGCCACAACTGATTTTCACGGACGCGGAACGAACCAGCACTAACCAGCAGATAATACTCCCACATGCGCTTAAACTTTTCACTGTAAGAGCCGCATAACTCCCCCCAGTTGTTTTGAAAATTGTGATACCAAGCCATCAGGGTTTTATCATAATCAGGGCCAAAGCTATGCCAGTCTTCCAGAACCATCAATCCTTCAAATGATTTACTGATCTGCTGAGACGAAGGCATCATGCCATTTGGGAAAATATAGCGGTCTATCCAGGGATCGGTTCTATGTGCTGGGGTATTGCCTCCGATGGTATGAAGCAAAAACAAACCATCATCTTTCAACAACTGAGAGACCTTTTTGAAATAGGTCCGATAATTTTTATAGCCAACATGCTCAAACATGCCGATGGAAACAATACGGTCAAATTGCCCTTCCAAGGTACGGTAATCCTGTACTCGAATATCGATGGGATACCCGCAACAGTTCGCCTTCGCAAGTTCAGCCTGCGCTGTTGAAATCGTTACGCCAACAACCTCAACACCATAACGCTCGGCCATAAATCTTGCGGTCCCCCCCCATCCACAGCCAATATCAAGGACTTTTTGCCCCGGACTCAGGTGAAGTTTGCGGCAGGTCAGATCTAACTTATGCTCCTGCGCGACATTAAGATCATCAGCCCGAGCCCAGTAAGCACAACTATAAATCATTCGATCATCAAGCATGCGCTGATAAAGATCATTCCCGACATTGTAATGCTTTTCACCCACCTGCCAGGCTCGTCGAAGTGATTGACAGTTGAACAACTTGGCCTTTAAAGAATCCAGAAGCACGACAAACGATTTAAACCTTTCATTTAGTCGTGCCTGTAACAACTTTGAAATTAATTGATCAATTGCATCGGCATCCCACCAGCCTTCCATGTAAGCTTCACCGAAACCAAGACTTCCCTGAGCCATGACACGCTGGAATAAGCGTTCATTTTTGACACGAATATCCCAAGGACGCTGGCCATTAACCATAATATCGGCCTGATCAAGCATACTCTCCACACGGTAACGTAAAGTATTTTCTCCCATAACACCCCCAGAACTGATCATATTAGAAACAAATGTACTCTTGTATTAATCAGATCATCACTTCATAGCGAAAATCGAAAAGACCAGTTGGTGGCTAAACGAGAAGAGATACAACGACACGGATCTTGAGAAACCGGAACCAAACTATTATGAAATTGAAAGACAATAACGTCCTGCATAGTTGGTAAATTACGGTATCTACTCAACCACTCACTGACTAGTCATAAGGAAATCTCTCTCCTTTGAGAGATCATATCCATGGGATGCAATAATGATAAAATCATAAAATCGACATAATATTACAAAGATTTATCAAATATTAATAAGTTGTCAAGCGGCGGGTCAGCAGCACAGGTTACCCGCTAAAAAGGAATAACTTCCATGAACAGTATCAACAGCAGCAGCCAATACCGCGGTAACCTACCAAAAATAATTGAGACAACAAGTCTCCAATTTAAAAAAACGATAGATATAAAAAAATTATATTTTGCTAAGACAAAGCCCTGGCAATAAGGAACAACCAGGGCTTTGAACATCAGGAAGGAATAAAAGAGGATTCTTTATCAATAGCGCGGATAACTTCTGTTATCAGCTTGATCGCATTTTCAAGATCGCTTAAAGCTAGAGTTTCTACCGGAGTGTGCATATAACGCAAAGGAATCGTCACCAAACCGGTTGCCACACCATCACGGGACAATTGCATAACATTAGCATCATTTCCCGCTCCCCGAGGCACACCAATAACCTGATATGGAATATCATGCTTTTGGGCTGTTTCAATAATCAGTTCAAAGAGTACCGGGTTAATATTAGCACCACGAGGGACAACTGGCCCCTTGCCTATTTCAACCCGCCCGATATTAGAAGGATCAACATCCGGGTAATCCGTCGCATGAGTAACTTCGACGACGATGCCGACATCCGGATTAACCCCATAACTGCTTGTTGTTGCACCGCGTAATCCAATCTCTTCCTGTACCGTCGAGACACTGTACAAATCAGCAGCGACCTTGCCGCCGCGTTGAATTTCTTTCATAACCTCGGTAACAACAAACGCTCCGGTTTTATCGTCAAACGCCCTTGACGTCATGCGATCGCCCTGTAACGCCTGCACTCCGATAGAAAACGTCACCGGGTCGCCGATATTAACCAACACCTCGGCTTCTTCCCGAGTGCTGACACCAATATCGATAAACTGCTTATCCAGCTTAATCACCGAATCCCGATCTTTAGGCTCAATCAGATGAATCGCTTTTTTTCCGATAACACCGGGGACAACACCATTTTTCGTATGGATAGAAATGCGTTGTCCTGGTGAAAGATGGGGATCAACGCCACCAATAGCACCAAAATAAATAAACCCCCGGTCATCTATGTAGCGGACCATAAACCCGATCTCGTCACAATGGCCGGCCAGCATAACCCGTGGGCCGCCCGTACCAGCAAGGGAAGCGATGAGGTTGCCCATGACATCAGTACGCAGGTTATCGGCAACACCTTCCAACTGCTGGCGAATGACTCTTTGCGCAGGCTGCTCAAAACCTGAGGGGCTTGCGGTTTCGACCAGAGTTTTAAGAAAAGCAAATTTTTTGGCATCCATAACTCAGCGTCCTTTAGCTCGGGCAACCAGGTCAGCTGAATTCTGGCACACCTGCTGATACTGTTCTTCCGTCATCCCGGCACCAAGAGCGATCTGCCGGGCCATATCAGCAGAAACCAGATCTCCAGGAGCATGGGCATCGTTATTAATAACCAACTTGGCTCCATATTGAAAAGCCAGTTTCGCAACATGCCCATTGGTCAGGGAATGACCTTTGCGAGTAGTAATTTCCAGACAAACTCCCTTTTCAGCGGCAAGCTTGACCTCTTCGACAGTGATCAATCCGGGATGGGCAAGAATATCGACACCTGCTTCAATAGCAGCCAGATTGGTACCGGGGATTACCGGTTCAACGATGGTTTCTCCATGAACAACGACCAATTCGGCACCATTGTCACGGGCCAATTGGGCAACAGAAGCGATATTTTTCGGTGGCACATGGGTTAATTCAACTCCAGCGAGGACAGTCATTCCGTTAGCTTCGCCAAGCTCATCGACAACATCCACGATGCTGGACAATAAAAAAGCCGTATTGGTTCGATCAGCATGATCGGTGATCGCCAGGGCTTTATAACCGGCATGGGCAGCCCTACGAACTAATTCTGCTGGCACCAACTCTCCATCACTGAAGAAGGTATGAGTATGTAAATCAATCATGACTTATCTCCAAGTATCTGCACAAGCTCACCCAAGTGTGAGTTTCTGAACGAATTGATAATTTTAACCGGCACAATTTGACCAATCAGATCACTGGACCCGGAAAAATTAACGATGCGGTTCCAGGTTGTCCGACCGAATAACTGCCCTTCCCCCTGCTTACTTTCCCCTTCAACCAGAACATCTTGAATTTGCCCGATATCGGTCGCCCATATTTCAGCACTGATCTGCTGCTGAAGATCGACGAGCCTTTCGAAACGCTCCTGTATCTGGGCAGCACTGGAAGTACTCTCCATTTTGGCCGCTGCAGTTTCGATTCTGGGCGAATAGAGAAAGGTATAAGCATCAGCATAACGGACCGTCTTTACCATGTCGAGAGTAGCAAGGAAATCTTCCTCTTGTTCCCGCGGGAATCCGACAATAATATCGCTGGTGAAACGAATATCAGGACATGCCCGTTTAAGCTTGTTGACCTTATCGAGATAGTCAGCGGAGCTATAGTGACGGTTCATTAATTCCAGAATATGATCTGAGCCACATTGAACCGGCAAATGCATATGTTTACACAATTTATCAAGGCTCGCGAAGCAGTCGATCAGCTCATCAGTAAGATCTTTCGGATGAGAGGTTGCAAAACGGAGTCGTTCCAGACCATCGATCGCATTAATTCTATGGAGCAGTTCTGAAAAAGAAATTTCATCGGGGTCATGAATTCCATAAGAATTAACATTTTGCCCCAGCAAAGTGACTTCTTTTACCCCTTGTTCGACAAGGGCCCTGATCTCTTCAATAACCTCACCACTCGGACGACTGATCTCCCGACCACGAACATGGGGGACAATACAGTAAGAACAGAAATTGTCACACCCCTGCATAATTGTCACAAACCTGGTGATTCCTGCTTTTTGTGAACGCTCAGGAAATAGATTAAGTCGTGTTTCCCGATCATGAAAATTGGTTTCACTGCTGCGCTTACGGTTGTTTTCAACCTGCTGAACCATCTCTGGCAGTTTATGAATATTATGGGTCCCGAAGACAATATCAAGGTAAGGGACCTTTTCCAGCATGCGCTCCCCTTCCTGCTGGGCGACACAACCTCCAACAGCGATAATCAGGTCAGGTCGCTGGTCTTTAATCGGCTTAAAGCGGCCAAGGTGGCCATATACTTTACGTTCAGCCTTATCGCGCACTGAACAGGTATTAAGCAAAACCAGGTCAGCCTTATCAGCAGCATCAACCTGAACGTAACCCAGACCATTAAGCAGATCGGCAATCTGTTCAGAATCGACAACGTTCATCTGGCAACCGAAAGTTTCAAGGTAAAAAGCTCTATTCATTAATCTTCCGTTTTCTAAGGAATATTTTCTACAGTGACAACAAAAAGAAGTACAAATTGTGGAGGCGCATCATAACGATTCGGTGACAATCAAGTCAAACAGATTCCCCAGTAACCTGATCATCAATCACCGGAAGGCAGGCCGTAAAGTTTTCCGAATGTTCAAGACATTCCAAAACAACTGGCACCTCGTCGCTAAACTTAAGCCGGAAGCTGACCTGCCTTTTACCATAACGACGTTTCTGAAAGCCCCTGTACGCTGCCAGCGAATAAATTTT
Source organism: Geopsychrobacteraceae bacterium (assembly GCA_963664385.1). GTDB lineage: Bacteria > Desulfobacterota > Desulfuromonadia > Desulfuromonadales > Geopsychrobacteraceae > Seleniibacterium. The sequence continues at coordinate 4,089,616 of OY761157.1, read as the reverse complement.
CAAACGTCCATTACGGCCACTACGAACAAAAAGCCGCTGATCTGAGAGGGCATAAAATATATGTTCCCAGCGCATACGAGCCATTAGAATGTGACCAGGACCGATACCGAAGGCAACAATAATCAGTAATAGTGGAATGATAAGCAGCCAGGGAGTAATATCCTGCGAGGAAACCAGATGATAGCCAACCATCAGCCACAAACTGCTGGCCAGAAAAATCAACGTTCCAAGAAGCGCTTGCAGCCACCGCTTAAAGACGTAACAGCGCGGAGCAGGTCGTCCTTGCCAGCACAAGGTTTCCCCTTCAATAAGTGGCCATTCCAAAACCCGGGTCATTGTGGCAACTCACGTAATCTGGCTGCCGCAGCCTGCCCGAGCTGACCACTACTGTCAGCCTGATAAACCGTCTCATAGAGTTGCCGTGCTTTGGCATTATTTTTACGGCCGGCTTCGGCATCACCCAGCAATAGGGTTCCCTGCAAAGTGGGCAATAACGCTAATGATGATTCAAGTTCCGTTGCGGCATCTGGATACTGTTTACCCTGCAGGTAAATATACCCTAACCCGAGGTGAGACTGGTAATATCCGTTATCGCTACGCACCGCTTTTAACAAATAGCGGCGTGCGGGGACGGTATCTTCATTTCTTAAATAAGCCATTCCCAGAGCAGTCAACAGCAAGCCTTGGTCAGGAGCTAACTGAACCGCTTTATGGTAAGTCTGGATCGCCGTATCATATTGTTGATCAGATTCAAACTGCCGGGCCTGATCGTAAAGGGCATAAGCTTCGCGAGTCGCTTGCAGCGAACCCATATGCTGAGCGTAAGAGGCCGCCGACAAACCTTCGTTATTACTGTAACCAGGATACTGAGAACTGATAATACGACGATTTTCAGCAAGGCGCGCGGTCGATACCGGGTGAGTCCTTAGCAGTCCACTTACCCAATCGTTATTCTGCCCGGAATCGAGCTTATCAACGAACATCTGCTGCAACTGAACGGCTCCATTTAATGCATAGTGAGTCCTGGCCATGTATTCAATCCCGAGCCGGTCGGCTTCAAACTCTTGCTCCCGGCTATAGCGCTTGCTGACGAGATTCGCAGTCAGGTTCGCGGCCTGAGTAAGTAATGGCCCATAGTCAGTTGAACCCGCCAGAGTCCCGAGCAGATTGACCGTGGTGCCCATAAGTGCCGCGCGCTGCATTTCCTGAACACTATGACGTGCAGTAACATGACCTATTTCATGGCCAAGAACCGCTGCAAGCTGGGCTTCATTGTCGATATTTATCAGCAATCCCCTGGTAATGGCGATAAAACCACCAGGCAAAGCAAAGGCATTAGGGGTCGAATCATTGACCACATTAAATTGATATTTAAGGTTCGCCCGGTGACTCTGCTGAGCCAGACGTTGGCCAACATCGTTAATATAGCGATTTAAATCTGGATCCTGGTAGATCCCCCCCATCTGCTGTAACGCCTGCGCATAAGATGTCTGCCCTAAAGTGACTTCTTCCTGCTCAGTGACATTCATAACAGACAATTCATTGCGCCCAGTAACCGGATTAACGGCACAGCCACTCATACAAACTGTTACAAACCATATTAAAACAAACCATCTACATTTCATTTTGCACCCCTACCAGCTATCTGGATTGAATTTCGAAGCGATTTTTTTTGGAAAAACATTGCATGGAATAATCGCACCAACTATAAATGAAGCATCTCTATTACAGCAAAGCACTACACCCACCAATATTTTACGGAGCAACAATGTTAACCAAAAATGATGGTGAGACCTTGCTGGCTATAGCTAAAGAAGCTATTCAGCATTGCGTTGATGGTAAACCATACCATTGCCTGCCACGCGAAGAAAAGGCACTAAATAAAAGATCGGGCTGCTTTGTTACAATTAAAAAGAATGGTCAGCTACGTGGTTGTATTGGCAATTTTCAGGGGCGTGAGCCTCTCTTTAAAGAAGTCGCCAACATGGCCGTCGCTTCAGCGACCCAGGATCCACGTTTTCCAGCGCTGACCAGCGGCGAACTGAACAACTGCACCCTGGAGATAACCGTTTTATCGCCTCTTGAAAAAATTGTCGATACCGATATCATCGAAGTCGGCAAACATGGCATTTATATCGAAAAAGATTTACGCCGCGGAGTATTGCTCCCCCAGGTCGCGACAGATCATGATTGGGATCGCGAAACATTTCTTGATCAAACCTGCATCAAGGCAGGCTTACCAGAAAAAGCCTGGCAAAGTCCGAACGTAACTATCTACATATTCAGTGGCCAGATCGTCACTGAAGAGCACTGACAACAAGGAAGAAATCAACACTCATGATTCATGTCTCTATCGAACTTGTCCCAAGATCTGAAAAAGCTCTCAAAGAAGAGTTACAGCAGGTAAAAAACCACTTTCCCCAGGTAGAAACGATTAACATCCCGGACATTCTTCGCTTCAGTATGAGAAGCTGGGAAGGGTGCCAAATAGCCGGGGACCTATTCAGCACAACCATTCCACACTTGCGCGCCATCGACTTCGATCCAGATGCTCCTCTCCCCATACTCGATCAACTAAGGCAACAGTCAATTAAAGCCGTATTGGTGATTACCGGAGACCCGCCACAGGACATGGGGCATAAGTGTTACCGGACCAATAGTCTTGAAATGATTCGCCGCCTTAAACGTGAACTTCCCGGTGTTAAGCTTTACGCCGGACTGGATCAATACCGGAGCAGCATTAAAGAAGAAATAGATTACGTCAAAGCCAAACGTGACGCCGGGGCAGATGCTTTTTTCACGCAGCCATTTTTTGATATCCGCTTGATGGATATCTACCAGGGCTTACTCCCGGACGTAAATATTTATTGGGGAGTTTCTCCGGTTTTGACCGAGAACAGTCAAAATTACTGGGAAAACAAGAATAATGCGGTATTCCCGCCAGATTTTGTACCAACCATGGAATGGAATCGTAATTTTGCCCGCCAGGCGATGGATTTTGCGCGTCAGCACAATAACAATATTTATTTTATGCCGATCAGAACCGATCTTACGCAATACCTTGACGGGATAATTTAAGAGATTCTTACTCCCCTCCCTTCGTGGACAATATAAAAAAGGAGCCCCTCGTTGATAGAGAGGCTCCTTTTGTTTTAATCGAGAGGATCGAATTTGTCTCGGTCTGCATAACAGAGCGGACAGACCCAACTGTCAGGTAAATCATCAAAGGCAACACCAGGCGCAACCTGGTTCATCTCATCACCCTTCTCTGGATCATAGACATAACCACAGCAGGTACAGATATAACGCATAAAACCTCCTCATCAAGACAGTTTATACGGCAAAATACTTAGCCTGAGGATGATGAGCGACAATAGCAGAGGTACTCATCTCCGGAACCATTTCAAAAGATTCGGTCAGGCCCACTCCAATTTCTTGAGGCTGCAACAATTCAAAAAGAGGTACATGCGCTCCCAGATCGGGACAAGACGGATAACCGAAACCAAAACGGCTCCCCTGGTACCCCTGAGCCACATAAGCAGCCATGTCGACAGTCCCCTGCTGAATGCCCATTTCAACCCGCATCTGTTCATGCCAGTATTCAGCCAAAGCGTCAGTTAACTCGACCCCTAAACCATGGAGCATGAGATAATCGTGGTAACTGTTCTGCTCATACAGTTCTTTGGTCTTTTCAGCAAGCGCGGCACCAATGGTGACAACAAAGAAACCTGCAATATCGCCACCCTCTTCCTGGCTGCGGAAATAATCAGAAATACAGAGTCCGGGAGCATTTGCCTGGCGTGGAAAACCGAACGCCCGGTCGCCATCATCATTTTGGATAATAAGCTCATCCCCCTGGCTATAGCAGTTAAAATAACCGTAAGCAACCTGGGGTGCCAGCCACCCTTCTTCAATAGCCTGGCTTTTTAAACGCTGATAGAGCGGCAGGACAGTATTCTGATACAGCTCCTCGTATTCTTCCTTAGCCATCTTGCCCCGCCGGTATCCCCAACGACCTCTGAACAGAGCTGGCTCGTTAAGATAATCGAAGAGCTTTGCTATCGGCACATCCTTGACAATCTTACGCCCGACAAAAGGCACCTGCGGTGGCGCAAATGAACGATCGAGAACCTCCTGCTGCGGACCGGGACGGTTCATGGCAACAGTCGCTTCTTCCCAATCGGTAGAGATCAGTTGCCCTGCTTCAAATTCGCGAATCGCTTTTAGTCCTGCAAACGCATCAGAACAATAGACAACTGGTTTTGAATAGTTAGGCACACAATCCTGGGCAACAAACTTTCGTGTCAGGGCGGCTCCACCTAACAGCACAGGTTGAGTCAAACCGGCACCTTCAAACTGACTGAGATTTTCCTTCATCAGCAAAGCCGATTTGACCAGCAATCCGGAAAGGCCAATAACATCAACATTAAGTTCCTTCGCTTTAGCGATGATCTCCTCGGCCGGAACCTTGATACCTATATTATAAACCTTGTAGCCATTATTACTTAAAATGATATCGACAAGATTTTTACCGATATCATGAACGTCACCAGCCACAGTTGCCAACAGAACTGAAGTCCGCCCTTCGTCGGAGAGCTTCTCCATATATGGCTCGAGCAAGGAAACACTCTGCTTCATAACCTCAGCCGACTGGAGTACGAAAGGTAGCAACAACTCTCCACGGCCAAACAGCTCACCGACTTCACGCATGGCCGGAACCAGCAGATTGTTAATAATATTCAACGGCTGCCAACGACCACGCAAACTGGTCAGCAGATCTTCCAGGCCATCTTTATCACCCTTGAGCACTTTTTGGCGTAACGCTTCTTCGAGCAGTAAGGACTCGTCCTGCTTGCTGTCATCACTTTCTACAGCCTGTTCGAAGTGATCGATAAAACGCATCAAGGCGTCAGGATTGCTGTTATACAGCAGATCCATACAGACCTTGCGATCTTCTTCGCTGATAGCAGCATATGGCAGAACCTTGGCAGCATCGACAATCGCAGTGTTCAATCCAGCCTCAACAGCCTGGTGCAAAAAGACAGAGTTCAGAACTTTTCGTGCCGCAGGGCGCAACCCGAAACTGATATTGCTGACCCCAAGAGTGAAGCCGACGCCGGGCAGTTCCTCTTTAACCTGCTTGATCGCCTCAAGAGTTTCGATAGCGGCATCACGCATGCTCTCGTCACCAGAACCAACGGTGAAAGTGAGCAGGTCAAAAAGAAGATCCTGAGGACGCAAGCCATAAGTATGCACGGCAAGGTCATAAATTTGCTTGGCAACCTCAACCTTTTTGTCACAGGTTAGCGCCATCCCTTCAAGGCTGATGGTCAGAGCGACTACCGCAGCACCATATTTTTTAGCAAGCTTGCAGATCCGCTCAAGATTGGCACCACCATCTTCAAGGTTAATGGAATTGATGATAGCCCGCCCTGGATATAAGGGAAGAACTGCTTCAAGAGTTTCCGGGCTGGTCGAATCAAACATCAAAGGAGCTTTACAGGACCCGGCATATAACTTGGTCAGCTGAATCATGTCACCAAGCTCATCACGCCCGGCATAAGCAACACAAAGATCGATTACCTGGGCCCCCCGCCCTTCCTGATCAAGAGCAATTTTAAGACAGGCATCCCAATCTTCGGCCAGCAAGGCCTCACGAAACGCCTTGGACCCGTTAGGATTACAGCGTTCACCAATGAGCAGGGGCGGAATATCCTGATGAAGTTCTACAGCCTGGTAAAGACTGGCAACCGATGCTTTCATATTGCGACCTCCCGAACTTTAGGGTTGGCCCCTTCAAGCCGCTTAACCAGCGCTGCAATATGAGCAGGACTGGTTCCGCAACAGCCACCCACGATACTGACACCAAGTTCAGTCACAAAACGATACATCTGATCGGCGTAGGCTTCAGGAGACAAGGGATAACAGGTTTGACCGTTTACCACCTCAGGCAAGCCTTGATTAGGAATCACGGAAATACGGTAAGGCCAATTTTGGCTCAGGTAATTTATATGTGAAAGCATGTCCTGCGGCCCGGTTGCACAATTCATTCCCAGGGAAAAAATCGGAAAGGGTTCAAGGGTAGCGACAACAGCAGAGATGTCGGATCCGACCAGCATGGTCCCCTGCTGCTCAATCGTTACGGATACCATAACGGGAATATGAATCCCACTGGCTTCAAGTTTTTCGAAAACCGTAACCAGTGCAGTTTTGGTCTGCAGAAGATCCTGACAGGTTTCGACAATCAGACAATCAACCCCGGCATCAAGAAGAGCTTCAACCTGCTCCGCAGTCGCTTTTGCAAGATCAGCAACCGCGATATGTCCGAGGGAAGGCAGTTTAGTACCGGGACCGACAGAACCAGCAATATACTTGTTTTCGCGGGCACCTATTGCCTGGCGAGCGATCTGAACCGCCTGGGTATTAATTTCACGGACCTTATCCTGCAACCCGTATTCAGCAAGAACAATACTGGAGGCACCAAATGTATTGGTTTCCACAACCATTGCTCCGGCATCCAACATCTGCTGGTGAAGAGCCTGGATATGATGTGGAGCGGTAATATTAAGGATCTCATTACACCCTTCACAGCCAGACCAATCGGCATCCGTGATATTCATAAGCTGCAAATTGGTCCCGCAGGCACCATCAAAAATAAGCAGCGGCTGTTCAGCAAATTTTATCATTCGTTATCCTGTACGAAAGTTTTTAACAAAGCATGCGATTTTAAGATTATTGCGACTTCCTGCTCCCCTATTTCCAGATACCTATGCCAAAATAAAGACGACCGTCATTTCAGGATAAGGGAAAACAAGGAATGATACTCTACACAAGTCAGCCACTCCCTGTCTAGTTTCATCATTGAACTCTGAGACCATTTCTGCGATATTTACTGACCTGCAATCTTTGCAGATACCTGATAGCAAACAAATTCATACGCAAAGAATCTCCAGAGGCCACTCCTTACAGCCTTGAAGAATCAGTTTAAAGATTAACATAAATTCAATTGAATTTAGGGGGGAATTCACTTGAAAGCAGCTCTGAAATTATCACCACAATCAAGATCAAAAGGCCTACTCGGGACCCTGCTGCTGAACCAGCAACTTATTACCCAGAATCAATTGGACAAGGCTATCGAGCATCAATGCAGCCATGGTGGCCGCCTTGGAACCTGCCTGCTAGAAACCCATTGCATTGAGGAAGAAAAGCTCACGAGAGCCTTAAATCAGCAATGGCAGCGCCCCTATTTTTCCTCGATGATGCTCATGAATATTCCTCGTGATGTGTTACAGGCATTAACTGCAAAGCTCATTTGTAAACACAACATATTGCCGTTTAAAACCGATAATGATTATTTATACCTGGCAGTAACCAACTGCAGAGAGTTCTCTTTGTTTGAAGAACTTGAGACCTTGACTGATAAACAAATTGTGCCCGTATTATTCTCAGATATGAGGCTGGCTGTTGCTCTTAATAAATATTTCTCTACTCCACTTCTGCCACGCTATGAGAAACTGGCAATTACTGTCAGCAAGCAACAATTCAATCTATCAAAGCCCTTACCTGGACAAGGTGAAAAGTATGCGCCCCTCCAGAATAACAAGATCAGACAGACAACACCTAAACAACTAAGTCCTCCCGCAGAGAAAACCGCTCCACCACCGAATAGATCTCCATACGGCCTGTTTACAGACCACCTGCTGCAGGCAAAAAACAATGGGGATGTTCTTGGTGCCCTCTTTGGTTATTTAAAAAACACCTGCGTTAATGCTGCTCTTTTTATATTTAAAAATCAGCATATCCATGGCTGGGACTGTTTAAATCAGAACAAGACAAGGGATTTTGCTAATTTTAAGTCCGCGATACATGATTTTCCACTGCTAAAAAAAGTAGTCACGGAGAGAATTATTCACTACGGAAACTGCCCGGCAGAATTCAAGCATCACAGTCTCGAAGGCGTATTTTCGCAACCTGACGATCACTATTTTCTCTGTGCCCCATTAAGCATAAAAGAACGCACTTTTGCGGCCCTGTGTCTCGAGCTAAAAGATCAGCAAAGCAAGCAACAGCTAAATCTCTATAAAAATATTTGCCAAAAGCTTGAGCTGGCCTTTCAACTTCTGATTATAAAAAGTAAGATAATTGCTGCTCCGGATGAGGCCGATGAATAAACAAGATAGCTTCACAGCCGCTGACTTAAATAAACTCCATGAAGCGCTAACCGCCACAGGTGAAAAGCTGTATGGTTTGCTGCACCATAATGATCAGGACATTATCAGGACATTACTTAAAAATAAGGCCCTTAATGAAGAGCACCTTCTGATCATCCTTAAACGCCTCGATTTGACAGAGAAGACCATCACGGCAATTTATAAAAAAAACGAACAGCTTCACAGTCATCAAATACTCCTGGCGATCGCTCGCAATCCCGCTACTGAGAGCAATATACTGCGTACTATCCTACCCCTGTTGCGCCTATTTGAGTTGCTGGATATCTGCCTGCTGCCAGGCGCTTCAGCAGACCTGAAACTAACGGCAGAACGAATCATTCTGCAACGGATTCCGACCGCCCCCCTTGGCCATAAAATAACCTTGGCGCGGCGAGGCACGCCTGCTATCGTAGCGATGCTCCTCAAGGAAGGCACGGGTCAGCTTGTCGAGATCTGCCTCGGGAATCCCCACTTAAAAGAAGCCGCTGTCTTTCAATTTTTAAGGGGCGGTACAGCAAGAGCAGAGACAATATCGATGATCGCCCGTCATGAGCGCTGGAAACAACGCCCAAATATTCGCTTAACCATTTTAAAAAACAGAAAAACCCCGGAAATCTGGTTCACCTTATGGTTGCCCAAGCTTCCGCAAGCACTATTTATTCAGCTCCTGCAGACCCTTCGCCTCCAACCATCCCGTAAGAATCTACTGACTGCCGAAAAACGCCGCAGAGGCATGCTCTGAATATAATTTATGGCGTCATTCCCCCCCCATTCCCTAAAATATTATTACGACTAAGCTTATAGCATTAGTCGCATTGTACCACTCCCTCATCTGAACGCTCTTAATGACTTATCCCCCTCCCACTAAGGTCAGGTTTATTATCTAAAGCCATTTACATTAGAGCTCACTTATGTATAATTGTCAGAATAGTGTACAAAAGTTAACTTATGTAAATTTTTTCCATAGATTAAATACAATAGAGGCCAACATCCATGGTGGTGCCAATGAAAACATTAATAAAACATTTAGAAACAACTTTAATCATTGCCCTGAGCTTATTCATCTGGATATCTCCTGCCGGCGCCGCTGAAGATATGTTCGACATGGACCTGAGTTCGCTTATGGAAATGCAGATAACCTCGGCTGGCCGTAAGGAACAACCCCTTTCAGATGTCCCCGCTGCAGTATATGTCATTGACGCTGAGGACATACGCAATTCAGCAGCAACATCATTACCTGAATTGCTGCGCATGGTGCCCGGGCTGCAGGTTGCCCGAATCAGTTCGAGCAAATGGGCCGTTACGGCACGGGGCTTTGCCGGGGCATTTTCTTCCGAACTCCTGGTTCAGGTTGACGGTAGAACTGTCTATACGCCGTCTTTTTCAGGGGTCTACTGGGACATGCAGACGGTTATGCTGGAAAATATCGACCGGATAGAAATAATTCGTGGCCCCGGAGCCACACTATGGGGAGCCAATGCAGTAAACGGAATTATTAATATCATTACGAAAGCGGCGTCAGATTCGATTGGAATCTATGCTGAAGCTGGCAGTGGTAATTATGAAAAAGGGTTTGGGTCTGTTCGCTATGGAAAACAGTTAGGAGAAAACACTTATTCCAAGGTCTATGTTGAATATCATAACCGCGATGCGTACAGCTTCGATCCGAGCGTCTACCCTGCAACCTCACCTACCTATGGTTATACAAATTCATTAATTTCCGCAGAAAATGATGCTTCAGATGATTGGCAGATGCTTAATGGTGGTTTTCGGTTCGATGGTGACATAAACCTTGATACCAGCTGGACTCTTCAAGGCGATATATATTCAGGAGATGAGCATCAAAAAGTCTATCCTTACTATACCGAAAACAACATCTTACCAGCTCTGGAAGAAGATAATTCAACGGTTAACGGCTACAATCTACTTGCCCGCTGGCAGCAGTCTGGAACTAAAAATAGTAGCTGGACCCTGCAAGCCTATTACGACTTCACCGAGCGTGATGAGATTTTTGCCAAACAGACCTATAAGACGATCGACCTTGATTTTCAGCACCGCTTTCAGCTATTTGAGCGCAACGACATCATCTGGGGGCTTGGTTACCGACACGTAACAGATAAATATCGTAGCAGCGATTTGCTGGTTATGGATCCCGCAGAACAAACAATGCACTTATATAGTTTCTTTTTGCAGGACGATTTTTCCCTGATTAAGGACAAGCTAACATTTTCTCTGGGTTCCAAATTTGAACACAATAAATTTACCGGCTACGAGGTACAACCAAGTGCTAGACTTTTATGGAAACCGTCTCAACAACAAAGCGTCTGGACCGCCGTATCAAGAGCGGTAAGAACGCCGTCCCGCTTTGAACAGGACATTACCGTCATTATGGCGAAAACACCAATACCTCCTGACTACACAACCGTTGCCATCCAGCGGATGCAAGGCTACCCAGACATGGATTCAGAGAAAGTCATCTCTTATGAGGTTGGCTATAGATATGCTGAGAGTAACCGCTTCTCTGCTGATCTAGCCTTGTTCTACAGTCAGTATCATGATGTTCGAGAATATTCCTATTCTACTGCCGGAGCCCAGATTTCCAATGATGCTGAGGGGTTCAGTAAAGGGCTCGAAGTCTCGTTTCAATATGCTCCTGTGAATTGGCTTGAAACTCAAATCAACTACACCTTCATGGATGTACGAATGAAAACAGCCGGGGCAACCAACCCCTTATTTAACACAAATGCAACGGTTCTTTCCTACTCTAGTCCAAGACACCAGGTCTCTGCCTCGGCCAACATCAGCCTGCTAGATAATGTTAAACTGAATCTGTTTGGACGCTATGTCGATGCCATCAAATATTCAAGCCCATCCGTATTGTCTAAAGTTGATGCATATTTTGCCCTGGATGCTAATCTGATATGGAAAATCACTGAGAATTTTGAATTCAAATTGGCAGGACAGAATCTGACAGATCCCGAACATCTTGAATTTATGAGTGAATATTTTACCCCACCGACCGAAATTGGTCGCAGTATATATGGTCAGTTAAGCTTCAACTATTAAGCAATATGGTTATTAAAAACTGACATTGATATGATAAAACGCTTGATTTTATGCTGCACATTACTAGCAGCGATGCAAACTACCGCATCGGCTGCTAAAATGCCTGATGAAGACAAAGTCAGGGCAGCATACCTTTATAATTTTTCCAAATTTATCGAATGGCCCCAAAGTTCTTTCACCAGCACTCAGGGAGAACTGGTCATCGGCATCCTTGGTTCAGATCATCTCAGCGATGAGCTTATTCCTCTTGAGGGGCGTGCCGTACGTAATCACCCGATTAAAGTAATTTACTATACATCCTTAGCCGAAATTACCAACTGCCACCTACTCTATTTGGGGACAACAGATTCAGCAGTCATCAAAACAGCCCTGAAGACCTTAAGGGACAAACCTGTCGTTCTGGTCAGTGATGTTGAGAATTTTGCTAGGAATAATGGCATAATTCAATTGGTAGCTGTTCGCGGAAGATTGCGTTTCATTATCAATCAGAATGCCGCACAGACGAAAGAGCTTAAAATCAATTCTCAATTATTGAAACTCGCCATCGAAGTCATCGAGGCAAAACAATGAAATGGTTACTTAAACAAAAATCTGTTCGGCAAAAGTTGAATTTCATTGTAATCAGTATTTCATTTTTCGTTATGGTACTGTCCTTTGCTTTCGTATTTGGAAATCTCTGGTACTTGTATCGCAACAACCTGAATGAAGACATAAAGTCTTTATCCGGAATTATCGCTGACAATTCTACCGCAGCCTTGGTTTTTGAAGATTCCGTAACCCTTGAAACCACGTTAAAATCTCTTGAGCGAAACAAATCATTTTTGAAAGCAGCAATATACCTGGAAGATGGTCGTCTGGTGGCCAGCTACCAGAGCCACGACCATGACCAGCAATCCCCCCCGCTTGCCGATACCTTCTTTAAAGTTGCCTGGCTTAGTTCCCTGGTTCAGAATCAGATCGATATCATTGAGCCGATTATTCTGGATAACGAACAGATCGGCACCCTACATCTTCAGGCCAGCACCTATGAATTTAAAAAATCGATGGTCGAAATTGGCAGCCTGATCCTGATGAGTATCATAGGGGGTATGGTTATCGCAATTCTGCTGATTAGCTGGCTTCAGGGGTCGCTGATAAAACCGGTACAACTTCTGGCAGAAGCGATTAAAAGAGTTACTGATAATAACGACTACAGTCTGCGGGTCGAGCAGGTCAGTCACGATGAAATAGGGATTTTAGCCTCAGGCTTTAACAAAATGCTTGAGCGCATCGAAGAGCGTGATGGGTCTCTTGAATATCAAGTCCAGGAACGCACAGGTCAGCTCAAACATGCCATGGACGAAGCAGTCACGCTGGCTCGCGAAGCCCAAGCAGCCAACCAGGCAAAATCGCAATTTCTGGCGAATATGAGTCATGAAATCCGCACTCCGATGAATGGTGTGCTCGGCATGGCAGAGCTTATCCTCGATTCCGACTTGAGCCAGGAGCAACGTTCCTCCCTCGAAACAATCAAGACATCAGGGGAATCTCTACTGACGATTATTAACGACATTCTTGATTTTTCAAAAATTGAAGCGGGTAAACTTGATATTGAAAATATTAATTTCAATCTTCCGATATTAATAGATGACATTGTTCAGATGCTCGCTAATCGAGCCCATGCCAAAGGAATCGAACTCATTGTCGAACTTGAGAGCAATCTCCCTTCAGACATTCAGGCCGACCCGAGTCGGGTTCGCCAAATTCTCACCAACTTGCTGTCTAACGCAATAAAGTTTACAGAAAAAGGCGAAGTCCATCTTAAGGTATCTGCCACCCCCCTGTCAGGCAATCAATACGAATTATATTTCCAGGTACGCGATACAGGGATAGGACTTGATCAGGAAGAAAAGGAGAAGCTGTTCCTCCCCTTCACTCAAGCTGACGAATCTACCACCCGCCGCTTTGGGGGAACCGGTCTCGGTCTTGCCATCAGCAGACAACTTGTCGAACTGATGGGTGGGGAAATTGCCTGCACCAGTGAAAAAGGAAGAGGCTCCACATTCTGGTGTACCATCAAAGCAAAGCAAGTTGCGTCCTCCCAGAGCAATCAGCCAAAAACCGATATATTTAAAGGCTTTAAAGGTTTGATCGTTGATGACAATGAAACGAACCGGACAGTTCTGGAACGCCAATTAAGTCCCTATGGTGCCGTGATGGCTAGCGCTAAGGATGGCTTAGAGGGGCTTGATCAGTTATACAAAGCGCACAAGCAGAAGCATCCCTTTGACTTTATTATTTTAGATATGCACATGCCTAAAATGGATGGCTTGGAGGTTGCTAGCGTTATCAGGAAAGACCCCCTTTATAAAAATATAAAAATCCTGATGCTGACCTCCGTATGTATGCGCGGTGATGATAAAACAAGGCAGATCTGCATCGACGCGTGTCTGACCAAACCCCTTCGCCAGGTCGACCTGTTTAATACGATTCAATCCCTCGTTTCAGGAAGCATTGATCAACAGCCGGTCAACTATGCGACAGATGACCTGCCTCAATTCAAAAAAAATATTCTGCTGGTCGAAGACAACCTGATAAATCAACAGGTCGCTAAGGGGATTTTGCAAAAACTCGGTTGTTACGTCAGTCTTGCTGGTAATGGTAACGAGGCCCTAACCGCAGTCAGTCATAAATCTTATGACCTCATTTTTATGGATTGCCAGATGCCAGTCATGGATGGCTACCAGGCAACGGCCCAGATCCGCAAGCAACAAACAGAAAATGACTATACCCCTATCATCGCACTGACGGCGAATGCCTTAAGTGGCGACCGGGAAAAATGCCTTAATGCTGGTATGAATGATTATCTGAGCAAGCCATTTTCCCAGAACCAGGTCGCTCAAATCATCGAGAAGTGGTTGGGGCCGGCTCAATTTAATAAAAAGGACACCCAAATTATCAAGGGAAAATCTATGGCATTTGAAGGTCTGGAAGTCATCAATCACAATGCTCTTGATAATATCAGAGCGTTGGCAGGAGAAGGTAATGAGGATCTGCTGAAACAGATTATAGAAATTTTCCTCTCCGACATGCCCCACCAATTCAGCAAGCTGGAATCATCACTAGCCGACAATGATTTAAATACCATCAGAGCGGTTGCCCATAGCATGAAATCTGCGAGTGCCAACATCGGAGCCATGAGGGTATCTGCTATTTTCAAAGACCTAGAAGAGGCAGGTCGAAACAATACTCCTGAACTGATAACCGAACTATTGAAACAACTTGATGATGAATATAAAGTTCTGTCCCCCATGTTAAATAAACTTATCAGTGCTGAATAAATGTGTGGATTTTTAAAATAATCATGCTTGTAGGATTCATAAAATCGCGAAAAATTAAACTCTCCACCCTGCTCCTGGTTAGCCTGTTGAGCTTATTGATCAGTGCTCCGGCTTCAGCGGTGGACCGCTTTCGTGAATATGAGGTTAAAGCAGCGTTTTTGTATAATCTGACAAACTTCATCTATTGGCCTCAGGAAAGCTTTAACGACACCAATAATGCGTTTAAAATTGTCATTCTCGGTAATGACCCATTTGGTCAATCTCTAAAAAAGCTTGTTCTCAATGAACTGGTAGGTTCACACCCTATTGAAATTACATACATTGACACTATTGAAGAATTTACCTTTGCCCATCTTTTGTACATCAGCGCTGAACACAAACAAGACATCAGGAAAATTATCCCGCTAACCAGGCAACTCGGGCTATTGTCCGTGTCAGATTTTAATGGTTTCAATGAATTAGGTGGGGGGATATCACTGCTCAATAAAAATAAACGTCTCGAATTACATTTAAGCGAAAATGTACTTGAATATAATGGTTTAAGGTGCAGTTCCAAGCTTTTACAGTTGGCAACCATAGTGAAAGGAGCTCTGTGATGAAACCTTTCAGAGACTTTCCTATACGCTGTAAATTAATCATGATCATCATGAGTGTGAGCACTCTCATACTTGGTATTGGCTTTTCTTTAGCAACCTTTGAAAAATATTTTAATTACAGAAACGCCCTCATAAATAACGTTGCGACCCTGGCCAATGCACTTGGCAATAACAGTACCGCGGCAATCACTTTTAATGACCCGGATACCGCAACCGAAATTCTTTCTGCCTTGAAAGTCGAGCCCAATATTACCACGGCCGTAATTCTTGATAACGACTTACAGGTTTTTGCAGTCTACGACACCCATCAGGGCAAATCCTTTCAAATCGATGATTTTTTGTTGCATACCAATAACAAAGAGAATCTCGAAAAAGAGATGGAGGTGATTCACTGGTTCGACTTTGCTATCACCAGACCCATTAAAATTGATAATAAACGGCAGGTTGGCAGTATTATTATTCATGCTCGCCTCGACGGAATTTACGATAGCTTAAAGTGGTTTGCATTGTTTTCACTAACCGGGTTCATCCTTATGGCGGGTCTGGTATTTGTTATAGCCAATCATTTACAGAAACTGATATCTGAACCAATCGGTCAATTAGCAAAAACGATTCAGACGGTTTCAAGCGAAAAAAACTACAAAATCCGCGCTCCTAAAACGACCAACGATGAACTTGGTGTTTTGATTGATGGCTTCAATGAAATGCTCTTGCAAATTGAAGATCGTGACAAACAACTGGAACATGCCGTTGTAGAACTACAACACGCCAAAGAAGCGGCAGAGTCTGCAAGTGAAGCAAAGTCACAGTTTCTGGCCAATATGAGCCATGAGATCAGAACCCCAATGAATGGCGTTCTTGGTATGGCAGAGATGGTCCTGGACTCTGAATTGTCTACGGAACAACGCACCGCGATAGAAACAATCCGCACATCTGGTGAGTCCTTACTTACCGTCATTAATGATGTTCTCGATTTTTCGAAGATAGAGGCTGGCAAACTGGATATTGAGCATATCGACTTCAACCTGCCAGTTCTGGTCGATGACATTGCTTTAATTTTGGCTCCCAAAGCTCACGAGAAAGGGCTCGAACTTATCATTGATATTGCTTCAGACGTACCTACCCAAGTAAATTTAGATCCCAGCCGTATTCGGCAGATCTTAACTAACCTTATGTCGAATGCGATCAAGTTTACTGAGGATGGAGAGATTCATGTGAGAGTCTCCAGTGAACAACTCAACGCCACCAACTGCACTCTGTACTTCGAAGTAAAAGACACGGGTATCGGGCTGACTAATGAGGAACAGGACAAGCTGTTCAAACCCTTTACACAGGCCGATGGTTCAACAACCCGAAAATATGGTGGAACTGGTCTCGGTCTTGCTATTTGCAAGCAACTCGTTCATCTGATGCAGGGAACCATTGATTGTAAGAGTCAGAAGGATAAGGGGTCTGTATTTTCATTCATGATCCCTGCCCTGTACTCCGAGCGACAACCAGAAAGGCTTGAAGAGCAACCAGCAGTCAACCTTAAGGGTCTGAAATGTTTAATTATTGATGATAATACCAATCATTTGAACGTTCTTGCTCAAAAACTGAATCATTGGGGAATTGAAACCCACTGCGTTAGCAATGGACCTGAAGGTATTTTGCAATTACATGAAGCAAACGACTGCAACCAACCATATAACTTCGTCCTGCTTGATCACAAGATGCCCGATATGGATGGACCTGAAGTGGTCCGTATTTTAAACAAGGACAAATTCCTTAACAACATTGCCCTGGTCATGATGACTTCCTCAACCCTGAACGCAGACCCTGGGAAAACGCGGGTTACCGGTGTTGATTTTTATTTAACCAAACCATTAAGACAAGCAGATCTATTAAAAACCTTAAACTGTATTGTAGAGAAAGATTGCCATGCTTTGGCAAAATTATCGCCTCTTGATAATCAAGCCAAAAGTTTACGATTCAGCGGGAAAATCCTGGTTGTTGAAGACAATCTTATTAATCAGCAGGTTGCCAGAGGAATCCTGATTAAGCTCGGTTGCGAAGTCGATCTTGCCATTGATGGTTTTGAGGCATTAACCGCCATTGACAAACAGAGATACGATCTTGTTTTTATGGACTGCCAGATGCCGGAACTCGATGGCTATGCTGCCAGCGAAGAAATCCGCAGACGCGAAAACAAGCGGTCAGATAAACGCCTGCCCATTATTGCCTTAACCGCGAACGCCCTAAGCGGAGATCGCGAAAAATGCCTTGAAGCGGGGATGGATGGGTACCTGAGTAAACCGTTCAGCCAAGCTCAGATCGTTGATCTTCTCAGTCAGTGGTTACCGCCTGGCGAAGGAGACACTGTAACCAATGATATTAACTCTCCCTATAAAGAAATCCCAGCCCTCGACAATACTGCGCTTGATAATATTCGGGCATTGAGCAGCGAAGGCAACGAAAATCTTCTCAGCCAGATTATCAATATATTCTTAACCGATACGCCTTTGAAAATTAATCAACTGGCAGAAGCGATCAGTCGCCACGACTCAGATACAGTTCGGAGCATTGCCCATAGCCTAAAGTCAGGTTGTGCAAATATTGGAGCTAAGCGTCTGTCTGCATTATTTAAAGATCTTGAACAACAAGGGCGTGACAACAACGGTGACCGTCAGAACCTTCTTATCGAGCACATTAAAAGGGAGCTTAACCAAGTGAGTAGTCACTTAAAAATGCTTATGTAAAGTACGCTGGCATACAACAATAACTTTTTACTTTAGCTGACCTCGAACTGAAGACGGAATAACAGTGAAAAAAGAAGATTTCATAAGATATTTACTGCTCCTGATAGCATTTAACTTGCTGTGCATAGGGACTCCCCTATTTGCATCAGAACCTGACAGTCTTGAGCAATTAAAAGCAATGAGTCTGGAAAGCCTGATGGACGTCACCGTCTATTCCTCAGGACATAAAAACCAGCAACTATCAGATGTCTCCTCAGCGACTTATGTTATAACCAAAGAAGACATTCGTCGCAGTGGATCCAGGACCCTCCCTGACCTGTTAAGAGGGGTACCAGGACTGCATGTTGCAAATATAGATGGCCACACATGGGCCATTTCTGCACGAGGTTTTAATGGTGTCTTCAGCAATAAACTTCTGGTAATGATCGACGGCCGCTCCATTTATACCCCTCTTTACTCAGGGGTATATTGGGACACGCAGGACACCTTTTTGCACGATATTGAACGGATTGAAATAATCCGCGGCCCCGGGGCGACAATCTGGGGGGCTAATGCAGTAAATGGGGTCATTAACATCATCACCTCAGATACTATCCAAACCGATTCCGGATACCTTGCCACAGGCATAGGGTCAGTAGATACAAACAGTCAGGATATCCGCTTTGGTCAATCAGGCAAGCAGTTCGCTTACCGCATCTACGGAAAACGCTTAGAGCGTGACAACTTTGACCACTATAACAATTCCACCAGTGAAGCTTACGATAACCTGCACAATCGCCAGGCAGGTTTCCGTTTTGACTGGGACTCAAAGCTCAATACCAAGATGACTCTCCAGGGAGATATTTTTTCAAATAAAGCAAACCAGCTACTGACTTATGACGTGGTTAGCCTGCCATTACTCTACGAGGACGTCAGATCTCGAGGCGGAAACCTTATGGCAACCTGGGAAATTCAGGAATCATCGACTTCTCAGTGGACGATTAAAAATTATATTGACCGTTTCCTGCGAGAAGATGGCTACTTTAATCAGAGACGTACCACGGTCGATTTAAGAATCAACAACCAAAGAGAATTAAACGCCCAGCATGAAGTTGTCTGGGGTGTGGAATACCGCTATAGCAAGGATCATCTCATAACCAGCAATGAAGAGGCTTTTACCATAACACCAACGTCCGCTGCCGAAGAACTGTTCAGCATTTACCTGCAGGACGAATGGCGCATAAAACCAGATCTCTTCAATCTTATCCCCGGACTTAAAATCGAACATAATGATTATACCGGGTATGAGATTCAACCCTCGTTGAAAGCGATCTGGACACCTAGTGCCGCTCAATCGATCTGGGCTTCTATCTCACGGGCTGTCAGAACCCCGTCGCGAACGGAGAATGGCCTTTCTGCAATTATCAATACACCAGACCAGACTATTCCGACCGCTGCAGGACCAGTAACCGTACCAACCTATGCGAGCCTTCAGCGAAGCACTGAAGATCATAGTGAAAAGGTTATCGCCTATGAACTCGGTATGCGCAGCCAGATCACTACGGATATTTCACTCGATACGGCAATTTTTTATAATGATTATGATGAAATCAGATCAATAGCTGTAAATTCCTACGAATACTCAAATGGGACACTTAACATTCCCGTCAGTTTTGATTATCGAACTAAGGGTTACACGTACGGATTTGAAACCAGCATGGTTTGGCAGGTCATTAATGCCTGGCGTTTAAACCTGAATTATTCATGGCTTAAAATCAAGCTTGATTCACCGGAAAATATAATCGATCTATTTTTTGAGAATATCAATGAGAGCACCCCGGAACACCAGGTCTCTTTGAATTCCCGCGTTGACCTACCCTACGCCCTCGAGCTAGATACTACATTTTACTATTTCAGCAGTATCCATGACACTCCAGCGCATTTACGTACAGATATAAGGCTTGGCTGGTTACCAACGACCAACTGGGAATTCAGTATTAAAGGTGAAAATATTTTCGATCATAGCTACCGGGAATACCCGGCAAATTTCGGGGTTATTTCTTCTCAGGTTCCCAGAAGCTGGTATGCCCAGGCCAGATATTACTTTTAAACAAGAGTAGCAATAAGAGGAAAAAAGTTTAAACTTAAAACAGACAGGTCACCCACAACATATGGTGCTTACAATGGAAAATAATAATCCAAAGGTATTATCCCAAACCGATCAAACCGTGCTTATTGTCGACGATGATTTGCCCGCGCGGATGCTGATGCGCGCCAGTTTACAAAAAGGTGGATTCAGGGTTCTTGAAGCACAAAATGGCGTTGAAGCGGTTGACCTGTTCAGCGCTGAACATCCTGACGCTATTTTAATGGATGTGATGATGCCTGAACTCGATGGTTTTGGCGCCTGTCGGGCTATCCGCAATTGTTCTGGTGGAGAGCATGTACCGATTTGTATGGTTACCGGCTTAGAAGACATCGAATCAATTAACCGTGCCTACGATAGCGGTGCGACCGACTTCATAACCAAACCTATAAACTGGACCCTTTTGAATTACCGGGTCAAATATATGCTGCGTGCCAGTCAGGCCTTTTTTGACGTTGTCGATAAACAGAAAAAAATTCAGGAGTTAGCCTTTTTTGACCAGCTGACGGGTTTGGCCAACCGCACCCTTTTTAAAGAAGCTCTGGCTGATGCGATTACAGCATCCATAGACAGTGAACTGCAAGTAGCAGTTCTTATCTTGGATATCGATCGATTTAAAACTATAAACGATACTCTTGGTCATGATATTGGCGATCTACTCCTCAAACATATTGGCCGTCGCATTCACACTGCTATCAGTACATCTGATATGTTTTCAAAACTCCCTTCGCGCCATATTGAAAATTACATATCCCGTCAGGGCGGAGACGAGTTTGGAATCATGCTTCCAAACCTGACAGATCCCGAGCAGGTAGGTCGCCTTGCAGGCCGGATTAACGAATGCTTCTCAGAGTTATTCAATATTGAAGGACACGAAATATTTGTTTCCTCAAGTATCGGTATCAGTATCTTTCCCCTTGATGGATCCGACGCTGAAGAGTTAATTAAGAATGCTGACATTGCCATGTATTATGCTAAAGAACGTGGGAAAAACTGCTTTCAGTATTATAAAAAATCTCTCAATATAAGTGCCTATGAACGTCTTTCATTCGAAAACGACATACGAAAAGCCATCGCCAATGAGGAATTTGAACTCTATGTTCAACCTCAAGTCAGTATGGCTGACGGCAGCATCATAGGCGCTGAAGCGCTTACACGCTGGTATCACAGCGAACGTGGCGCGGTCTCCCCTGGTGCGTTTATCCCGGTTATTGAAGAACTTGGCCTGATTGAACCATTTACAGACTGGGTTATCCGTTCTGCTGCAAACCACCAGAAGTTACTCCTGGATCATGGCTATAGCAAACTGACAACGGCGATTAATATCTCCAGTAAACAGTTTGTACAGCAGCAGATCCCTAGTAAAATCCGCAAAGTATTCCAGCACTATAATCTTTCTGGCGAGTTCCTCGAACTTGAATTGACCGAATCAGTACTTGCTGAACAGAACGAAGAAACCATGGAAATTCTCGCAACCTTGAAACAAATGGGTCTATCTATATCGGTTGATGACTTTGGTACCGGATACTCATCGTTGGTCTATCTGAAGGCCTTCCCCATTGACATCATCAAGGTCGACCGCTTTTTCATTAAGGATATTACCACCAGCCACCAGGATGCATCTATCGTTAAGGCTATCATTGCCATGGCGAAAAGTATGAATATGTTAGTTATTGCCGAAGGGATTGAAACCACTGAACAATACAATCTGCTGCGCACAATGGGCTGTGATATCGGCCAAGGATTTTTATTCAGTAAAGCAATTTCCAGTATCGATTTCTCAGCCCTTGTCCAATCAGGGAAGTCGCTATCTCCATAGTATGTGCCGGAAGGGATGAATTATTATATTTTTCAAATTTTCAACTTCCCAATTTTGTCTTTTTCCTTTAATATATTTTAACTAATATGATCTTAAGGGAATATACCTTTAATGACGCAACCATTTCCAAACTATGAAGAGCTCTGTGAACAGATAGAGCGGGACATGCGCCTGCCGACGCCTCCGGTCATCGCCTTGAAAATTCTTGAAACGATCCAGAGTAATCAGGAATGCATGACAAAGCTGGTGCAGATCATCTCAGCAGATCCAGCTCTTACGGCAAAAATGTTGCGCCTGGCCAACTCAAGTTTATATACACTGAAGGTTAAAGTAACTTCTGTCGAACGCGCTGTCAGCATCCTAGGTACAAACCTCATCAAAAATATCGCCCTGTCTTTTGTCATTGCCAACGACCTTCGCGAGAACAATGACTTTTGCGAATTCGACTATGACTACTTTTGGAGACGTTCAGTCACCAGCGCAGTTACTGGCAAACTACTTTCGCAACTAATCGGTCAAAAAGATGATGATATCTTCGTTACTGCCCTACTCCATGATATCGGGGTATTGATTGCATATCAGACTCATCGCGACCGATATGCTTCACTGCTCCAAAAAGCAGGTCAGGAAAATATTGCCTTGACTGAACTTGAAATACAGGAGTTCGGCTTTGACCACCAACAAATTGCTTTTACACTGATCCGCCGATGGAATCTCCCGGATGACTTTGCCTGGTCTGTGGTCCACCACCATTCCCCATCACTCGCCCCGGAAGAATTACGGGATAGAACTCTGGTTATAAATATGGCGGATCAGATCGCCGCTATCTACACCAGTTCAGGAAATTCAGAAAAGATTCCCGAAATCAGGCATCAATTAGCTGAACATTTCAAACTCCGTCCCCATATAATCACCTCTTTTCTTGATGAAGCCGCCCTTAAAAGTATTGAAATTCTGAATTCTTTTGAAATAGAAGATGGTGGGATGAAACCCTATTCCCAACTTCTTCAGGAAGCCAATGAAGAACTGGGTCGATTAAATATTTCTTATGAGCAATTGGTTCTTGAACTGAAAGAGGCCAAGGAAAAATCAGAACAGCTCACTGAACAGTTGCGCTCTGCCAATGTTCGCCTCAACACACTTGTCTTTACCGATGGACTAACCGGACTTTACAATCACCGTTATTTCCAGCAGGCTTTAGGTGCAGCACTTAAACAATCAGACCAGGAGCACATTCCATTATCATTAATCATTTTTGATCTGGACCACTTCAAAAACGTTAATGATACCTATGGACACCCAGTTGGGGATCTGGTTCTTAACAACCTGGCGATTATGGTTAAAGAATTCATTCGACCAAATGATATTCTGGCGAGATATGGTGGTGAAGAGTTCGCTGTTATCCTTCCCAATACCGATTTTGCAGCAGTTAAATTATTTTCTGAACGCTTAAGAGAATGTGTTGAAAATACACTGACTCAACATGAAGGTGGAGCTATCAGGGTGACTATCAGCATCGGTGCGACGTCGTATCAACCATGGGAGCAGAAAATCTCACAGGATCTGTTGATCAAGACTGCTGATCGTGGCTTATATGCATCAAAAAACAATGGTCGTAATACTTTTACAGCACTGTTACCCTAAGATTCGATAATTAGCAGCTAAGGTTTCTCGATGATTATTTATTTAACTATACTGCATTAATCAACCACTGACAGGGTCTGGAAATTCTATGCAATTAAATGAAAATTATCAAAAGATCATGAATCTTATCAGCACAGAGCTGAAACTACCATCACCTCCGGCAGTGGCTGTCAAAATTCTTGATGCGGTCCAGAACAAAGAATCCGCATTAAAAGAAATAGCTGATATTATCAGCTCAGATCCATCGTTAAGCGCCAAGATGTTGCGTATCGCCAATTCGGGTTACTACACTCGAGGCGGACCGATCACTAATATCCAACGGGCAATGACGATTCTCGGTACCAACGTCATTAAAAACATTGCCTTGTCTTTTGTTATAACCGGCTCCTTCAATGTTCAGGAAGAATCTCACTTTAATTTTGACCTGTTTTGGAAACGGTGCCTCATTAGTGCGGTCGCTACCGATCTGCTTGCCGCAAAAGTTGGTATTAAAAACGATGATCTGTTTATTACCGCCTTATTGCAGGATATTGGTACCCTGATTATTGCCTTGTCAAAACCTGATGAATACTCACGTATCTTCAATGACAGTGAGATTTTTGCTCAGGATTTGGAGGACGCTGAACGCAGCAGCTTTGACTACACTCACAGCCAGGTCGGTTATGCCCTTCTGCAGAATTGGCAACTCCCAGATGAGATAACCATACCGGCCCTGTTTCACCACCATCCACAAACTGCGCCGGAAGGAATCAGTGGCATAACCTTCCTTCTCTACTACGGTGCACGTTTCGGGAAACTATTTACCTCTGATGAGATTGCCCAGCAAACACGGCTCCTGAGCGAAGAAATTAAAAACAAATATCATCTGGAGACTGATGAAGTCAGCAAACTGGTCGACGAAATAGCCCTGTCTTCAAAGACTATGCTGGAGTCATTTGAAATCGCCCCAGGAGATATTAAGCCTTTCACTCAGATTCTTCAGGAAGCGAATGAGCAGCTGTCATCCATCAATTTAAATCAGGCACAGCTGGTGCTGGAAATGCACGAAGCAAAGTTAAAAGCGGAACGCCTCAGTCAGGAGTTGCAGGATGCCAATACCAGACTCAGGGAGCTGGTCTACCGGGATGGTTTGACGGGTCTTTACAACCATCGCTTTTTCCAGGAAGCCCTCGCCCAGGAGTTATCACGGGCGGATCGTTACAAAACATCAGTCTCATTGATCTTATTTGATATAGATCATTTCAAAAAGGTCAATGACTCCTACGGCCACCAGGCTGGCGATCTGGTTCTGATGAATGTCGCACGTGCGGTATCATCCAGTATCCGGCCAACCGACATTATTGCGCGTTACGGTGGTGAAGAGTTTGCGGTTATTCTGCCCGAAACCAATGCTGCGGGAGCTAAGGTTTTTGCAGCCAGACTGCGCCGTTGCGTTGAAGGTATTGCAACTTTGGCCAAAGGGCAACTGATCTATGTAACCGTTAGTGCAGGAACTGCAACCTTTTCTCCTGACTCTAACCGAAGCAATAAAGACCGACTTATTCACTCTGCCGACAAGGGTCTTTATATCTCCAAACAGAATGGTCGAAATCAGGTAACTGCTGTCCCCATCGAAGAACCTCATTGAATCTGATTTTTTAATGAATTCGACTGGATAGTCTTGTATCAGCATGATATTTTAAAAGCATCTGTTTATTCGGGAGCTTTAACAATACCATGTCAAATTCTACGCGCGCAGATTATAGACTTACCGTTGATAATAGTGAATTCCACCTGGAAATTCAGGGAAGTTGGCACGTTCAGCAACAGCTGCCGGATCTGCAAAAACTATTTTCCGAGCTCTCACCATCCTCAGCGACAACCCTCAAGTTCAACTGTTCCCTTTTACAGAACTGGGATAGCAGTCTGATCATCTTTCTACGTAAAATTCTGGACCATTGTCAGTCCCAAGCGATTCAAACAGACCTGTCACAGCTACCGGAAGGAGCACGCAGTTTACTTAATCTTGCATCGGCGGTGCCCGAGCGAAAAGAGATGAGACGTGCAGTTTTAGGTCAGCCGGTATTGGCAAAGATCGGGAATATTACGATAGAGGCACATCGCAACTGGAACGACCTGCTGCATTTCATTGGCGACCTGTTCTTTGCGGTTACCGCCTTTGTACGCGGCAAAGCGAGATTCCGTAAATCGGATCTGTTTTATCAACTTGAAGCTGCTGGCCCATCAGCACTGGTTATTGTTACGCTGATCAGTACCTTAGTTGGTATGATACTGGCCTTCGTTGGCGCCGTTCAACTTCGCTTATTCGGTGCCGAAATTTTCATCGCTAACCTGGTTGGGCTTGGGATGGCCCGGGAAATGGGAGCCATGATGACAGCGATTATCATGGCCGGTCGCACAGGCGCAGCCTTTGCGGCCCAGATAGGGACTATGCAGGTTAATGAAGAAATCGATGCATTCACCACCATGGCAATCTCTCCTGTTGAATTCCTGGTTCTGCCACGGCTACTGGCACTATGCCTAACCATGCCCCTATTGTGTATTTATGCCGATTTCATGGGGATTATCGGTGGCGCGATAGTCAGTGCCACCATGCTCGACATCTCCTTCTACCAATACTTTCAGCAGATCCAGGGCTTTGTACCACTGAAGCATTTCATCATCGGAATTTTTAAAGCCGGAGTTTTTGGTATCCTTATCGCCACCGCCGGCTGCCTGCGCGGTCTGCAATGTGGCCGTAGTGCTTCAGCTGTTGGCTTTGCGGCCACGAACGCTGTGGTCACATCCATCGTTCTGATCATTGTTGCCGATGCAATCATTACTGTGCTGTGCCAGATTATGGGCTTCTGACATGAACGATAATATTCAAATATCAGTCCAGGATCTGACCATGGCATACGGCGAAACGATTATCCAGAAGGATATAAGTTTTGATGTCAGAGCTGGTGAAATTTTTGTCATAATGGGCGGCAGTGGTTGTGGGAAAAGCACTCTGCTAAGGCATCTTATCGGCCTTAAAGAGCCTGCAAAAGGTGATGTTATTATCAATAACGTCAATATCTGGAGAGCCCCTATCAAACAGAGGGATCAGATCATCAGCCGCAATGGAGTTCTGTTTCAAAGCGGAGCCCTGTGGAGTTCCATGACCCTTGGCGAGAATATCGCCTTACCACTGCAAGAATATACCAATCTGAAAGAGCCACAGATTGAAGAACTTGTCAGTTATAAGCTTGCCCTTGTTGGGCTTGCGGGCTATGAGGATTATTATCCATCCGAGATTAGTGGCGGCATGCGCAAACGTGCCGGCCTAGCCAGGGCAATGGCACTTGATCCAGACATTCTATTTTTTGATGAACCTTCGGCCGGTCTTGATCCCATTAGCTCAAAACTGCTGGATGATCTTATCCTAGAACTTAGGGAAAGCCTTGGCTCAACGATTGTTATTGTCACTCATGAACTGGCCAGCATCTTCAGCATAGCTGACAATTCAGTGTTCCTTGATCCGGAAACAAAAACCATGATTGCACAGGGCAATCCTGAACACCTGCTAAAAACATCCAAAGATCCTAAGGTAATCAATTTTCTTACCCGTATGGATAACACTCGTACCAGCAACCAGCATAATCTTGTCAGGAATTGACTATGTATAGACGCAGAATTGATCCCAGAGTCATCGGTAGCTTTGTCGTCGGAGCTATTATTCTGACTGTTGCCGGACTCCTCTTTTTCGGTCCCGGCGGATTCTTATCCGAAACCCGCAAATACATTGTCCACTTTGATACCTCAGTCAAAGGGCTTAATGTCGGCTCACCGGTTCGCTTCAGAGGAGTAAAGATCGGCCAGGTAAAAGACATCAACGTCAGGATAAGTCCATCCAACTATGCCTTTCACATACCAGTAACCATTGAAATTCAACCATCCCGAATTAATGCCGATGGTTCTGGTGATGGTTTATTCGAGGTCCTGAAAACGACCGTCACCAGTGAAGATCCAATGCGTGCCTTGGTGGATAATGGCTTACGTGCCCAACTGTTGATGGATAGCCTGGTGACCGGTCAATTGTTTATTAACTTTGACATGCTGCCTGACACTCCAATAACACTCACCGGATATCCTGGTGAATATCCCGAACTGCCGACTGCAAGCTCAAGTTTAGAAGAATTAACTAAAGCGTTTGAAGATCTCCCCTTAGGAGAACTAACCGACAAAATCATATCAACCATGGATGGCATTGAAAAACTGGTCAATTCACCTAAGCTGCATAAAGCTTTAAGCAACTTTGAACAATCAACAGATCAATTGACTCGTCTAGTTCAAGATTTAAATACTGAGGTTCCCAACACCTTAGCCTCTCTCAGAAAAGCGACCCTTAAAGCGGAAATAACCATTCAACATATTGACGAACGGATTGATCCGCTTGCAGAACAGGTCCAGGAAGCCATGTTAACAACTCAGGATATGGTATCTAACTTAAATACCAAAATTGATCCGGTAGCAGAGCAGTTCAATGCCAGCATGATATCTTTCAATCAAGCATCTAAACGGACTGCCGAAGCTATGGAACAAGTAAAAAACTTAACCTCGGACGATTCGCGTACCCTGGCCCAATTAAGTGAAACTCTTATGGAGTTGAAGCGCACAGCACGCAGCATACGTATTTTGGCCGATGAACTGGATCGAGACCCGCAGATGCTGCTACGCGGTCGCATTGACGGAGGTGACGAATAATGAGAGTGTTCCCCTGTATGGTTATCCTGCTGGTCCTGTGCGGATGTATTCAACTGGGAGATAAACCCCAACCACAAAATTACTACCTGCTTGAACCTGGCGTGGTTGTAAACAACCCACAAAATAACAGACTATCAACCTTAAACATCACACTAAAGACCATTGAATTAGCGGAGTTTTTAGACAAGCCCTATTTAGCTGCCCATGACGATAAAAACCTCATTAGTTATCGACAATCTGAACGCTGGGCAGAGCCATTAAACAGCAATATAGGCAGAGTTATTCGCAGCAATCTGACCCGGTCCTTCGGAGGAGCACCAGTCACTTTAGGACCATGGGAAAAGAGCAATGCCGAAGCATTGAGCATCAAGGTCGTTATTGATGATTTTGCAATCAATGCAGGGAATATTGCCGTTTTAAATGCGTACTATCGTCTGGCCTGGAACGGCCAGACATATTTTAAAGAATATCATCAGGAATTAGCTACATCCATCAACGTTACAGATCAGGTCAAAACCCTTAACAGCATTCTTGATCAGTTCTGCATTAGTCTGGCCAACAACATTACCAGGCTAGTCAACTGAAGCGGAAATAGTTCAGTCCTTCTTAAAGGGAGGACAATCAGGCAAAACGGGAGCCTTATAATCAGGAATATCCCGTACGTACGGACAATCAGATGGAAGAATACCTGCCGCTACAATTTCGGGAGTCAACTGAGCGCAGTCTGGGTGAACTGAGGATCTGTTTGTATAACTTTTACAGAGCTTGCTGTTTAAATCCAGATAAGGACAAGGCTTAGGCGTGTAAAATATTTGCCCCCGGTAATCATATTTTTCATAGCAACACAGACCACATCGGGAGCATATTGCCTCCCACTCTGCAGACCCCGGCGTTGGGTGTTTTGGCGATTTCATAGGTAATAAGTGATCTACTTTCTAAACAGTTTATTTCAAAACCCATATGGAAAATTGAGAGTATGCCCAATATTAAATGTTCAAGCAAGTACACTGAGGATCAAACATTTTAAATATAGTCCCTTGACACGAGCAAAGAACCCTTTAAAATAAGCCGCCCTGACAAAAAACCATTGACTCAAAAAATCAAATTAGCTATTACTAGGCGTTCTGAATTTGACCCAAGCGTAAAAAGGCTAGGAGGAATACAAAGATGCAGTGCGAAACAGTTCTCCCCGGTACCGAGTGTACTTTCTGGAAAAAAAATGGTTGTTCAGCTGAAGGTGGTAGCTGCCAGCTGATCGTTGAAGAGTGCAAAGGTTGCGACCGTATTGCAACAGGATCTATCGGTGAGGTTTGTACTGCCTACCCGAATCCTGCTGCTAAATGGGCTAGCGGCCTGTGTAACTTTGCAACGCACAAGAAGGTTGACATCAAGTCTAATGACGTTCGTGTTAACCCGCTTAAAGCTGCAAAACGTGCCGCTGCCGGCAAGAAAAAGTAATAACCATTCGGTAATTGTTTCTAACAAAAAAGGCTGTCCTTGTGGACAGCCTTTTTTGTTTTTAAGCTCGTTTCCAATCTGAAAACTTGGTAGTTACAATGTAGCATTTCCAGATGGACACGAGTCAAATTGATTTACAGAACCTTGGGGAAACAGATCATCCTTCTTTATTTTCCCTCCGATCAAGGCAATCACATCTCCTGCTAACAGCACAAAATCAGCGTCAGGATTAGCTTTAAAGCTACCATTGCGCAAAACCCCGACAATGGTTAATCCGGTCGCCTGGCGAATATTCAGGCTGCGGATACTTTTGCCAGCTAAAAGACCTTCTTCATGGACTTCTTCCCAGGACAGATCAAGCATATCTCTGGCATACTTGAGCTGCTGCAGGGTACGCAGTTCACTATTGTTACACTCATCACACTGATAGCGCTCACGCCGGTCAGAATCGGTGAATTGTTGAACCATAGTGACTGGGATATCAAGACTCAACAAGGCCTGCCGCGCAAACTCTAAACCAACTTCCAACTGGGGTAAAATAACGGTTGTCACGCCATCTTCATACAATGCTTGCATCTGTAATTCCCCGGTCGCCCGAGCAACAACAGTCAAATCCGGAGCAACACGCTGAACATAGCGTACAATAAATTCAGAGGTGGTTATATCCGGAATAGTAATTAATAACTGTCGTGCCTCTTCCAAATTGACAGCCTCAAGAACCACATCCTGGGCAGCATCACCAAATATAGCGGGATACCCTTTCTGTTTGCATTGTTCAATAGCACGATATGACAAATCTATAATAACAAATGAAACGGACAGACGATTTAAAATACTCGCAATATACTGACCAACCTGCCCCCCGCCAGCGATAACAATGTGGTTATGCAAACCATCCTGTGGCAGGTTCAGAGTGTGTAACGCCTCTTTTTTTAGTAGTTTTTTCTTAATTCCATACAACGGTGCGGTTAACCCTGAAAGTAAAGGTGTCAGGACCATACTGATAATCGCTGCAGCCAGAATATAGTAATATTGCTCCTGCGATAAAAACTCCCCGGCGAAGCCAAGCTGGCCAAGAACAAAAGAAAACTCCCCAATCTGAAACATGGTGAGCCCTACGGCCAGCGGAATCACATTGCCATACCCGAAAGCTCTGACGATAGCCATCATCAGCAGCCCCTTGCCCACAGCAACAAGAATAATTAACCAGGCTATGCCAGACCAGTGATGAAGTAAAAACCCAGGATCCAGGAGCATACCGACAGAAGTAAAAAACAACAGGCCAAAAAGATCCCGCAAAGGAATGATATCGCTAAGGGCCTGGTGACCATAGTCTGATTCACTAAGAACCATTCCGGCAATAAAGGCTCCGAAAGCGAACGACAACCCGGCCAGGTAGGTAATATAACCGACTCCCAGGCCAATTGTCGTAATCGTCAGCAGAAAAAGTTCTCTTGAGTTCCAGCGCGCAATAACCGCCAGCAAGCGAGGTAAAAGACGTGCCCCGAAGACCAACATCAGGATGAGAAAAGCCGCAGATTTAAGCAACGCCAGCACCAACAGGGAAGACTCTTGGGTTTCGCTGGTTAGCTGAGGCAAAAGGATCAATAGGGGAACAACTGCAAGGTCCTGCACAATCAGAATGCCAACCATGACCCGGCTCGACAGGGTTCCAAGCATCCCTTGTGCCATGAGCGTTTTCAGAATGACCATGGTACTTGACAAAGAGGCGATACCGCCTAGCCACAAGGAAGGCCCATGCTCCCATCCCAGCCAACCACCAACCAGGTACCCATAACCCATGGTCAGAAGCATCTGAAGCGGAGTACCAATAAGCGCAATATATTTAACAGGCTTAAGTTCTTTAAGGGAAAATTCGAGACCAAGGGCAAACAGCAGCAGAGCAACCCCGATCTCTGCAAGTTTTTCAACCTCATGAGGATCAGAAACCGCTCCTCCGCTGAAGGGGCCAATCAGGATACCAGCAAAGATGTAACCCAGGATCAGGGGTTGACGGAAAAACTGAGCAAGCAAACCACCAAACAGTGCAGCTACAACAATAATAATCAGGTCGGCAGCAATGCCCATCTACAACCTCTTTTTCTCATGCCCGCAGGCCATGTCCGCGACCAAGCATTTCAGCGGCATCCATAACGACCATAAATGCCTCGGGATCATTCGCCCGGATAATATCTCTTAAGACGGTAATACGACGTGCCTCAACGGTGACAAAAATCATTCTCTTATCTTCCCCGAGAGCGAGCCCCGTACCTTTGACAATTGTGCCATGAGGACCTAACTGATGAACAATTTTCTCACCAAGCAAGTCCACTCGGTTCGAAGTAATATGAACAACCTTCTCAGACAAACCACCTGTTAGCAGCATATCGATACATTTGGCGGTCACATAAATACTGATGAGACTCCAGAGAGCTCTTTCGGTATCGTGAAAGACAATTCCGGCAGAGATAATGATAACGACATCACAGGCCAGAATGAACTGACCTGCTTTAATATTAGTACGCGCTGCGACCATACGGGCAATGGTTGAAGTCCCGCCCGCGGAGGCATTACCCCGAAGCATTAATCCAATCCCGACACCGATGGCTATTCCCCCGTATAAAGTCGCCAGCAAAGTCTCATGGCTCAGAGGTTCAAGCACAAGATATTCGCGAAACAAATCAACAAAGAAGGAACTCAGAAAAATAGAAAGAACCGAACGAGCCGCAAACGCAGTGCCAAGCATGCGCCAGCCGCATAACAAAATCGGCAAATTGATGGCTAACATCAAAGTGCCGATTGTCATACCAGTGAGATAACTCAGGAGGATCGCCATACCGGCGGTCCCCCCTGTAGTGATCCGGTTTGGTGCCAGAAACAGAACAATCCCCAGGGCCATAACTGCAGCACCAAGAATGTACAGGCAGGCATTACGAACTTCAGTTTGAATTTTCATAGCATATACATCACAAAAGAATGATGAAGAGATCAGCCTTTCAGGCCATCAATAACAGCGGCAACTTCTTCGCGAAGCTGCTTGTTCCCCTGACCATTTTCGAGCCGTAGAAACTGTTTAAAGTTTTCGATAGCATCATCAACGCGATCAAGATCAAGACAGATATAGCCTAAGGTCAAGAAACCACCGGCGGCACCAGCATCAAGCTTCAGCCCTTTTAGACAGAACTTTTCCGCAGCTTCGAGATCCTCTTTATCGTAATACAGGTCAGCTAGGTTCAATAAGGGTTGCGGATCTTCCGGATCCAACTCTGCAGCCTTGGCAAACAATTCAAGAGCTTCGTCGGCTCGCTCCTGGGCAAGACAGATATCACCCAGAGCATTCAGGGCAAAAACCGAATCGGAATCGATGCTCAGAGCCTTTCGGCAAGCACTCTCGGCGGCTTCGGGATCGTCAACATTAACATAGGCCATGGCCTTGCTGACCCAGGCATCAACGTCATCTGGATCAAGTTCAAGAATCTGCTGATAGGTCTTGAGAGCTTCGGCATTTTTATTTTCCTCAAGATATAAATCACCAAGCGTAAACAGCAGATCAACATCATCTGGAGCAAGCTGAAGACCGGCCGACAAACTTTTATAAGCCTGTTTATATTGTTCGTTTTCAACCTGAGCCTCAGCCAGCAACTGCCAGGTTTCAGCTGCAGGTTCCAACTCGATAGCCTGCTGCAGAAAACTGATTGCCGCCTTCAGATCACCATCATCCAGCGCTCGACTACCCTGTTCAACTAAATCTTCTGCAGACATGTCCGCTTGCCTCCCATAACAATTATAAAAACCTTATTCGGAACGTCCGAATCACAAAAAACAGTTTTCGTATAAAAATAGGTTAAAGTGCGTTTTTCCGGACAACTTCAATTTTAAAGCCATCAGGGTCGGTGACAAAATAAAACTTTGGCGGGCTACCGGGCAACCCCTTCATCGGTGTTGGTTCAAGTCCCATTTCAGTATGGCGCTGATGAGAAGCTTCCAGATCCGCCACTCCAACCGCAAGGTGTGAGTAGCCATCACCTATAACATATGGTACCTGCGGATCATAATTATAAGTGAGTTCCAGCTCAAAAGGTAAGCCCGCAGAAGTCATATAACTCAAAGTAAACTTGTGCTCTGGATAATCTTTTTTGCGTGAGATTTCGAAGCCAAACGCGTCACGATAAAATTTTTCAGACGCCTCAAGATTCATAACCCGGTAACAGATGTGAATCATCGGATATTCCATAAACACTCCCTGTAAGAACGTTTGTTAAATTGACATTAGCCCTGCAGCTGATTATAGTCGCGGGCATGAAAGCTATATTCCTATCAGATGCCCATCTGCGTCAACCGCAGGATAATAACTACCAATTATTACTTGATTTCCTCAATCAACAAAAGCAACTCGATGCACTTTTTCTGCTCGGCGATGTTTTTGAATTCTGGTTGGGATATCAACACCTGGTATTTACTCCATATATGCCGTTACTTGAAACCTTAAGGCAACTGAAGGAAAACGGTACCAAGTTGTATTATGTTGAGGGTAACCATGACTTTCTGCTCGGCCCCTACTTTACCGACACCCTACAGTGCACCATTATAACAGAGCAGCAGACTCTTAAATGGGATAATTGCACTCTGCATATTTGTCATGGTGACTTATTAAACCCGGGCACAGGCTATCGACAACTGCGGAAATTCTGGCGCTGCGGACCAGTTCAAGCCCTGGCAAAAATTATTCATCCTGATCTGGTCTGGAAATTTGCTATCTGGCTCAGCAATAAAAGCGCCAAAAACGACCCTGATCATCCGCACCACAACCCCCTGCCCCATCTGCAGCGTTATGCCGATAATGAAGTCACAGCTTGTGATTATATTATTTGTGGCCACTTTCACTATCCAGTCACCAAACGCTATCGCCAGACACAGCTGGTTGCCCTGGGAGACTGGATCACCCAATTCAGCTACGCCGAACTTGAAGACGGTGTCATGCGACTCAAATATTATTCTCCAGACTCTGACTGACTACAGAGAAGAACAGCCGGGGCTACCTGTTGCTCAGTACTTTTTTGGACCAGATCCTTAAGCGTCATCGCTCCAAGATTCTCGGCGATAACGGTCTCAACTTCAAGACAGGATTGAAGGGCCACCAGCACCTGAGGGTGTTGAGACAGATGGCGAACCTCTTTACCATAATGACGCAATTCCTGATAAAACTGCTTAAGAAGTAAACCATCAGCAGCCCGGCCAAGTTGGTACAGGGTCCGCCCTGACTTACTTTGCAATTCAGCGACAAACCCTAGCTTGACCAAAGACTTCAGAATGCTACGACACAAGCGCGGCGGGGCGAAGAGAAAGCGGGCCAATTGCTCTTGCCCAATAGCACCTTCGCCATTCTGAAAACGTTCAGCCAAAGTAACCATCATGGCCAGGGCTATTTCCTCATAACTGTTACGACTGACTTCACTACGACGCAAATCACTGCCGCTGGTACGTAAATTCTGTTTCGCATAGCAAACGCCCAGACCAAACAGCACGATAACCCATGATACATAGACCCAGACCATAAAGATCGGCAGAGCAGCCATCGTTCCGTAAATAGCGTTGTAACGCCCTACCCCAACCTGGAAATGGACGTAGCCAACCTGGGCAATTTGCCATAAGGTACCACCTGCAATACCGCCAGCCAGAGCAGCTCGCCAGTCGACCCTGGTATTGGACATAAAAATATACAGCGCGGAAAAAGCCAGCCACATAAAGATAAAAGGAATAATTTTAAACAGGGTCAGGACCAGGGTACCGACCATATGCATCGACACAAGGGTCTGAACAACATGATTACTGGCGAGACTCGAAGTCATTGAAATGGCACTGATCATCAACACCGGCCCAACCAGAATAACCGACAGATAATCGGAAAAGCGCCTCAAAAAAGGACGTACCGAAGGAACACCCCAGACATGATTGAAGCTCTTTTCGATATTGGTCAACAGTGACACAACTGCCAGCAACAGAAAAACCAGACCAAAAACGCCTAACCGGGCAACCTGGGTATTATTTATATAGCCGAGAATAGCTTCGGCGATGTGGCCATTACCAACATTCAATTTTTCAAGGATCAATGGCTGTAACAGATTCTGAACACCAAACGCCTTCAGCAAAGCAAACGTCAGAGCCAGAAGCGGAACCAGGGAAAGCATGGAGTAATAAGTTAAAGCGGCGGCCCGCAAAAGTGTCTGGTTACCTGCGAAGTCACTGACAACCAATGCAGCGGTCTGAATCTGACGTAATCCCAAACGTTTAAACCAGCTCAACTCAGCAGGATTATGCCCCCAGATAAGTTCACTTAGTTGATGGCGCCAATGTTCTGTAAAAGATCTATTCACCATAAACACAACCAAAGTAAGTGATATGCCATTCAACGACCATTAGCTCCCCCTCCCCTTGAATCGAAAGGCAATGTAATGCAAATTTTCAGCAAAGAAAAGCGACCGGGATCACGGCTCAACACTGCTAATCGGTAGCCCTAGTGGTTTCAACCCTTCAGCATATGTCGCAGTGTTTCCAACCAGAACCACCTGTAACATCTCAGGATGCAGATATTGCTGACACACGCGTTGGACATCCGCAATGGTAACTTCAGAAATATGCTGTTTATACTGCTCAAGATAGTCGCTGGGGTAATCAAAATAATCAAGTCGCACCTGACGGGCAACAACAGAATGCGTGTTGTCAAAAGCAAAGACAAACGAATTAATCAAGCTTTGCTTCGCAAGGTCGAGTTCCGCGCCAGATACCGGTTCACTTCTGATCTGCTTGATCAATTTCAACATAAGCCCGACGACTTCCGGGGTTGAAGCGCTCTTGGTTTCTGAACCAGCAATAAAAAAACCTGGCAAATAACGACCAACCTGAAAATAAGAATAAACAGAATAAGCCAGGCCACGATTGGATCTGACTTCTCGCATCAAGCGTGAATTAAACCCTCCCCCACCAAGAATATAATTTGCTACCTGCAGTGCATACTGGTCTGGGTTATCTTTAGAGATACCACCATGGCCGATGAGAATTGTGGTCTGCGGAATTTCTTTATCAACCGTCAAAATCTGACCAGCAGGAGCTTCCGGCATGCTGGGAATTTCACGTAGCAAAGAATCGCCGGAAGGCCAATCGCCTAGAAGTCCCTCAAGTTGATGTTCAATTTGATTCAGCTTCACGTCTCCTGAGACGGCAAACCAGAAATTAGCCGGGTGAAAATATTTTTCATGAATTTCAAGCAGATCCTCACGGGTAATCCCATTAATAGTAGCCTCTGTTGCTGATGCACCGAGAGGATGTTGACCTACCAGGGTTTCATCAAGAAGCCGTTGAGCAATAGCTCCAGGCTCATCATTCTGCCGTCTGACTCCTTCGATCATCTGTTGCCGCGCCAATTCAAAACGGTCGGCAGAAAATGCCGGGGCGCGCAACAAATCAGTAAGAATTTCAAGCGACCTTTTTAGATCATCCCGATGCACAGCAAGATTTATAGTATAACCATATAGCCCACTCTCAGCACTTAACTCTGCAGCCATGGTTTCCAATTCCTGTTCAACCTCATCAGCGGGCAAGCTGCGAGTACCGCCCGTCGCTAAAGTTCTCGCAAACAGAGATGACAAACCGGTCTTATCCAATGGATCATAAATGCTCCCACCTTCAACCATAAGGGTCAGATTAACCAGCGGCAATTCATGATCCTCTTTTACATATAAACGCGCACCATTATTAAGCTGCTCACGATAAACTTCCGGAAAATGAAATTGCAAAGAGGGAAAAGACAATTTATCCGGTCGGGTTTTCACCACAGAAGATGTCGGCAGGCATCCCGACAGAAGAGAGACGAATAATATATAAACAATTACTTTCATCAGTATTTATTCTCCACGGCCTAAAGTCACTACAGTCATATTGTCGCCCGTAAGATAACGCTTGGCGACAGCCATAACATCATCAGGGGTTACTTTTTTAAGCATATCCGGGTAGCTGACGACATAATGCCAATCGCCTAACACCTGATATGATGACAGCATCCGGGCGAGACCGGAATTATCTTGCAAACGCTGCAGCATCCCTGTCGTAATCTGTTTTTTTGCTTTATTCAGCTCCGCATAAGTAACCGGATCATTTTTGAGACGCTCGATTTCATCATGTAAAGCTTTTTCAACCTGGGCAAAAGAAACACCCTGACGCGGAGACATGGCAAGAATCAGCAGATTGTCATAACGTGATCCCGGGGCAGTAAAGCTCCCGGCACCAAGAACCAGTTGTTGCTTCAGTACCAGAGATTGGTAAAGCCTTGAAGTCCGACCTTCAGTTAGCATCTGCATAATGACATCAAACACATAGTCATGGTAATCAGGCATGGTTGGCTTATGAAAAGCAAACATCATCTGAGGTTCAGCATCAAAAGTGACATGAACGCGGCGCTGACCATTTTGAGGTGGTTCTTTATCAGTGACAACCGGAACCCGAACTCCGGAATCGATAGGTTCAAAATATTTTTTAATCAGAGTCAAGGCTGAAGTGCTGTCAAAATCACCAACCAAGGTAATGACCATATTAGCCGGTCGATAGTATTGCAGAAAAAAACTGCGAATGTCTTCCAGACTGAGGTTATCAATATCAGAATTCCAGCCGATAACGGGATCACGATAAGGGTGGACCTTATAAGCGGTAGCAATTAAAGTTTCATAAAGCATTCCACCGGGGTCACTTTCATAAGACCTGCGACGCTCTTCATGAACAACATCACGCTCCGTAAAAAACTCCCGGAATACAGCATTCTGAAGACGATCAGACTCAATTGCGGCCCATAATTCAAGCTTATTTGCAGGCAGGTTGATTAAATAAGTCGTCTGATCTTTTCCGGTAAAAGCATTGTAGCCAACCCCGCCATTCTCAGCATAGATCCGGGAAAACTCGTCCTTGACCACCAATGAGCGATGCTTATCCTGTAATGCCTTCAACTTGGTCCTTAGCTCTGCCAATTCAACCGGATCTGCTTGGGGCTGATTTTTCAACAAATCAACTCGCTTACCGATAGATTCAATTTCAGCAAGCAACGGTTTTTCTGCGTGATAATCTCGGGTCCCGAGAGTTTTAGTACCTTTGAATAACATATGTTCAAGCAAATGGGCGGCGCCTCTCTGGTTGCTTGTCTCATTGACGGATCCGACACTGAAACTGATGTAGGCCGCAACAGTGGGCGATGAATGCCGCTCAACAAGCAAGACCTTGGCACCATTTTCTAACTGATGTTCCTGTACCTTATCAACCAGGGTCTGAGCCTCTGCACTAATTACCGGCAGAAACAGAAATAAAGCCATAAAACATGTAATAACGAAACGAGACATAATTTGCATCCTTAATGACAAACAAATATGATTGCGGTTAGTTAGCGTTATTTTAGCGCAATCAAATTTGAGAAACCAGAGGGGTCAGGTAACACCTGAGCCATATAAACCACAGCTAAGCAGATTGGAGCACATAAAACAACCTAAAGTCGCACTCTTGTTCTTTACCTGAAAGCGGCGTAAGGTAAAATTTTATAGATGTTAGCGTGACCTTGGCATCATTGTAATTAAGGAGATATAATAATACCTACGGCGATCTGCAACATTATTCGTGTACGAAATGTATATTCAGTAAATTTTTTAAATTCAACTCTTTTCCAGAGTCGAGTAAAGCTTACAGAGTCATCATCAAAATTTAACACTGCAAGACGATACTCGAGACCCTCAAGATAACAGGGAGAAAATATAGATATGAAACGTATAGCAGTATTGACAAGCGGTGGAGATTGTTCCGGTATGAACGCGACCGTGCGTGCCGTAGTTCGGGCGGGAATGGTCTGTGGCCTTGAAGTTATTGGCATTCAGAAGGGCTATCAGGGCCTGATTGATCGACTCTATGAAATAATGTCTACGAAATCGGTCAGCAACGTATTACAGCGCGGTGGAACGTTTCTCCAAAGCGCGCGCTGTAAAGAGATGCGGACCGAAGAAGGCTTACGGCTTGCCTGCCAAAACCTAAAAGGAATGGGCGTCGAAGGCCTCGTAGTTATTGGCGGAGATGGCTCACTCAAGGGCGCACATGCAATTAATGAGCACGGAATTCCGGTTATTGGTATTCCCGCATCAATTGACAATGACATCCCATATACCGACAAATCTCTTGGAGTCGACACGGCACTCAATAATATCATTCGTGCCGTTGATAACCTCAAGGACACAGCAAGTTCCCACGACCGTGCTTTTATTGTCGAAATTATGGGTAGAAATTGTGGTTACCTTGCCGTAGTTGCAGCTATCGCTACAGGAGCAGAATACAGCATAATCCCGGAAGAGCCTTATGATCTGAACGCCATCTGCACCTCACTGCGCAAGCGTTACCAGGAAAAACGTACAAATGCCATTATCATGGTGGCAGAAGGTGCGGGTAAAGCGCAGGACATTGCTACCCAGATCAAAGACAGCATCGGTTTCGAAACGCGCGTTATCGTCCTGGGGCATTACCAGCGAGGCGGCTCCCCTTCGGTTTTTGACCGCATGCTCGGGGCCCGCTTTGGTCAATCCGCAGTCGAAGCACTATTGAACGGAGATGGCGGAAAAATGGTTGGCCTTGACGGTGCGGATATTATCCTCACTGACCTCGAAAAGGTAGCCAATGCAGGGATTCGACCAATTAACCCGCTCTACCCGCGACTGGCAAACCAATTATCTCTTTAAAAATCAAACTTGTGTCCATCCGGAAACTCTAAATCGTAACTTCCAAGTTTTCAGATTGGAAACGAGCAATTTTTCGTTGTGGCTAGGAAATCAAGGACTTGTGCGGAGACGTAGTATTTTATGTCGCACAAGCAATTCCGCAGATTGACACAGCCACGACGGAAAAGGGCCGTTTCCGGATGAAAACGAACTAGCCTGGGATAACCACATCCCAGGCTATACCCAGCCCCTTTTGTCATATCGTAAATCAGCTCAGTTTCACCAACCAAGAGCTTCTGACCCTAACGCTTTCAACAAACGGCCCCTCTCCTTGCGAAGCTATCTGGAGATGATAAACTTTTAATATGGTCATCAGGTTAATCCTGTTGCGGAAAGGAGTCTTTCGTGGAAAATCTGCGTCTTAACTCCGAATCATTGCGTTGGAACTGTGAAGTCAATCAATTTCGATTTATCTCTACAGCTGAACTCCCCCCCTTGGACATGACCATCGGTCAGGAACGAGCTCTGGCTGCCATCGATTTTGGTCTTGGTATCAACGATTGCGGCTTTAATCTGTTTATTCTGGGGCATCCGGGTAGCGGACGTTCGTCGACAATTAAAAAAATTCTTGAAACAAAAGCACAGGACCAGCAGGTCCCCTCAGACTGGTGCTATGTCTATGACTTTAACGGTGGCAGCAATCCCGAACATATTCGTTTGCCTGCCGGTAAAGGGAGTGAACTAAAAAAAGACCTCGATAAACTGGTTGAACGTCTCAGCGAAGAGGTTCCTAAATGTTTCGACAGTAAAGAATATCAGGAACAGAAAAAGAAAATCAGCCAGGGCTACCAGGAGAAAAAGAAAAAACTTTTTCAGGTCCTGGAAAATATCTGCTTTGACAATGGTTTCTCTATCCAGCAGGCACCAAATGGCCTGGTTCTGGTCCCTCTTAAAGATGGTAAGCCAATTTCCCAAAAAGACTTTGAGAATCTCACAACGGACCAGCGAGACAACCTGGACCAGAAGGGAACCATGCTCCAGGAACATATTGATGATTTTCTCATGAACATTCGCAAAATTGATGATGAATTGCGGGAAAAAATTCTTGAGATCGCCAAAGAGGTCCTGCTCTATACCATCGGCCACCTGTTTGAGACCCTGGAATCGAAATATTCTTATCAGAAGCGCGTTATC
Organism: Geopsychrobacteraceae bacterium; assembly: GCA_963664385.1. Classification (GTDB taxonomy): domain Bacteria; phylum Desulfobacterota; class Desulfuromonadia; order Desulfuromonadales; family Geopsychrobacteraceae; genus Seleniibacterium. The sequence continues at coordinate 4,047,985 of OY761157.1, read as the reverse complement.
GAACACTTCAGTCGCTGCAAAAAAGATATTCTCAAGCAAATAGAAGAACTCCATGACCAGGAACAACCACGCATCAATATTCCGGGCCTGACCCCACAACAAAGTGGACCCTCATTCGAAAATTATCGGGTCAACCTCATCATTGACAACACCGCTCTTAAAGGTGCCCCGGTAATCTACGAAGCGAACCCGACTTATTTTAACCTGTTTGGCCGGATTGAACATATTATACAGATGGGCAGCGCAGTTACCGATTTTCAGATGATCAAAGCTGGAGCACTGCATAAAGCCAATGGTGGTTATCTGATTCTTGATTGCCGTGAAGTCCTACTTAACCTGTTTACATATGAGGCCTTAAAACGGACCATTCGCAACAAAGAGATCCGCATTGAGGATATGTCTGAGCAATATCGGCTGATCGCCACCCTAAGCTTAAAACCTGAAGCCATTCCATTGGAATGTAAGATTGTTTTGATCGGCACTCCGGAACTCTATTACCTGCTGCTTCAGATGGATCCTGATTTCCGCAAATATTTTAAAGTAAAAGTAGATTTTGATCAGATGATACGTAACAGCTATGGCAACATCCAGTTGTTTGCCATGTTTATCGGTTCCAAATGTTGCGAAGAAAACCTCCTGCATTTCGAACCCGAAGCAGTAGCCAAAACCGTCGAATTCTCCGCCCGTCTGGTTGAAGACCAGAAGCATCTATCAGCAAGCTTTTCTGACATTACCGACCTTATTCATGAGGCCTCTTATTATGCATCCCGCGAAAAGGCGCCCCTGGTATCAGCGATCCATGTCGACCAGGCACTCGACGCCAGAATTTATCGTTCCAACAAAATGGAAGAAAGAATTCGGGACCTGATCAAAGAAGGAACCATTTTTATCGATACAGAAGGTGAAGTCGTTGGCCAGATAAATGGGCTGGCGGTGTATCAACTCGGTGATTTCCACTTTGGCACTCCATCGCGGCTGACAGTGAGAACTTTCCTTGGAAAAAACGGCATTATAAACATTGAACGTGAAGCCAAGCTATCAGGAGCAATTCATGACAAAGGTCTACTGATTTTAAGTGGTTTTTTTGGTGAGCGTTTCGGCAGTGACAAGCCCTTGACCTTGTCAGCATCCATCTGTTTTGAACAAAATTATGGTGGTGTCGATGGTGACAGTGCGTCGAGCACTGAACTTTACGCACTACTCTCAAGCTTGTCCCGCCTGCCTCTGCGTCAGGATATCGCTGTTACGGGCAGCGTAAACCAGTTAGGAATGGTTCAACCTATTGGTGGCGTTAATCAAAAAATCGAAGGATTTTATGCAATATGTAAAGCCCGTGGGTTAACTGGCCAACAAGGGGTTATTATTCCCGAAGCAAACAGTAAAAACCTGATGCTTAAAGAAGATGTGATCAAAGCCGTGGAACTTGGCAAATTTTCCATCTGGAAAGTGAAAACCATTGATCAGGGGATTGAAATTCTGACTGGAGTCAAAGCAGGGAAAATTGAGGATAACGGAGCATGGACAACAGACTCCGTAAATGACAGAGTCAATAAACGCTTAATAGAAATGGCAGAAATTTCCCTCCAATTCGGCAAGAAAGAGCAGGATTCCAAAGCCTGAAAAAAGCCTGGTAAGTCAGTTGCCCCTAGCGTAACACCAGGGGCAACTGACCTTCCCTCTCAACTGCCTCCAACCTTCTTTTCATAGGCATCTAAAACCTGCTCAGCTTTTTTATGCCCGATCTCGATCATTTCCACAGCCCGTTCGAATTCGTAAATGGTGCAAATATTTTTAGGTAATTCGATCAACACATCAGGAGAGTGACCAGCAAGTTTAAAATTAGCTATGGTCGACTGCATGGCATCGATACTCATGGAAATGACATCAAAAAATCCGGTGTCATCATCATGACCATTGCCATTAAACATATCTTGCAAGCCATTGACAAAATCGAAAACCTTTTGATGATACCAGGTTCGCGGTTCACTCTTTTCAGGCTGCGGCAACTCCGGTTCACGATAAGCAGCTTTACCACTAAGACTGACGGCAATGGTCAGATCTGTCATGTCCCTTAGTGTCGGTGCTATCGGAACCGGATTCAACAATCCGCCATCAACCAGTAAACGACCACCATATTCAAAGGCAGAAAATACGGTGGGAAAAGCAATTGATGCGCGAATTGCGTCAAACAAGGGCCCTTGTGAAAGCCATACCTCTTTACTGTTTTCAAGATCGGTTGCAACAGCAGTATAGCTTACCGGCAGATTTTCGATTTCCCGATCACCAATTAACTCTTTCAAGGTATCGATAATCCGCTCCCCTTTAAACAGGGCTTTGCCACTGAAAGAAACGTCAAGGAGTTTAAGCACATCAATACGGTCTAAGGCACACACCCACTTTGTATAACTATCCAGTTCACCAGCGGCATAAATACCACCAATAAGAGCCCCCATGGACGAGCCGGATATGGATCGTACTTCATACCCGCGCTGTTCAAGGACCTTTATAATGCCTATATGAGCCAGCCCCCTGGCCCCACCACTGCCCAATACTAAAGAAACTGTTTTTTTTGGCATAACACCGTCCATCCTTCAAAAAGATCATGTTTCAATAAATTTAACCCGTTAATAGTGCCATGCCTAATATCAATTCATCAATCAGCTTTATCACTAATAATTACAGGATTTCCCAATATCAGAACCATCTCAATTAAGGGGTCCTCATAATTTTCTTATTGACTTTACTGAGGTACATGCCAATTATTGATTCATATTATCTTTTATTTTTTATATAAGATTTGTTCATTTATTTTAAAATTAGTCCAATTATTTGAAACACAACACTCTGTCAGGAAAAATTCAAAACCATCAAAAGTTTAAATTATGCAGACACATCAAGTGTCATTTTCCATCTAACATCTTAATTTAGGAGGCTTTATGAATCGTTTTGAGTTGAAAGGTATTGGAAGAATTGCCGTAATCTTTGCGATTGTTGCGCTGATCAGTATCAGTAGCGTTTCTGCAAAAACATTTAAAGGTAAATTCTCTACCGACGTCCCCCCAGATCATCCCAAAACAGTATCATTTGAAAAGTTTGCAAAAGTGGTTAAAGAAAAAACGGAAGGCCGGGTAGATATCAGCGTCTATCCAAGCAGCCAACTGGGTGGAGAAATGGAAGCAGCCGAAGGGATGCGCCTCGGCTCAATTCAGATGGGATCTATTACTTCATCAGTCCTGGCAACTTGGATTCCAGAGTTGCAAGTTATCGACATGCCATTTCTTTTTAAAAATGATGCACACGCAGTGAAGGGGCTCGACTGGCTTGGCAAGCATCTCGCTAATAAATTTGACGAGCAGGGCTTCCATCTGCTGGCATTTTCCATTAACGGAGCGCGTCAACCGATGAGCACCTTCCCTATCCACACTCCGTCAGATGTGGAAGGTAAAAAAATGCGCGTTATTCAGAGCCCTCTGCACATTGCCTTGTGGAAAGAGGTTGGTGCTAACCCGGTTCCCATTCCGGCACCTGAAATTTACACCTCCTTACAAACTGGTGTCGTTGATTTTTTTGACAATACTCCAACCAACTACCTTGCTCTCAAATTTCACGAAGTAGCTCCCTACTACACCAATCTTAGCCACGTTTATGCTATTGGCGCATGGGTTGTCAGCAAGCGCTGGTTTGACAAGCTTTCTGATGCTGATCAGAAGGTTATCGAAGAAAGTGCAGTTGCCACGGTGCCAGAAATCCATACCCTGTTGACTAAACAAGATAAGGAAGCCCTAGAAACAACTGCCGCAAAGGGTGCGACCATCATTATGGATGTTGACAAGAAACCATGGCAGGAAAAAATGGCCCCAATATGGGAAGAGTTTGGTGCCAAAATTCCTGGAGGCACTGAAATGATGAAAGCCATCAGCGCCCTTTAACCGGCCCGCGGATTAACCGTAAAACCTGTTTTAACAACTACCCGCCTTTGACCATAGGCGGGTAGCATTTTCCCAGAGATATAGCTATGACCACAGAGCCCGGCAGCAATGTAATTTCAAAAGCATTAGAGGTTTCAATTTCCAGCACAGAAAAGATTACAAAGTGCTTCTCCTTCCTCCTTCTCGTCCTGATATCAGCCACAGTTCTTGCTGGCGTCATTTCGCGTTACATCTTCAATTCAGCATTAACCTGGACAGAAGAACTTGCCGCATGGACATTTTTCTGGCTGATCTGCATGGCGATTATAAATGGTCACATCGGGAACAATCACATTTCTATCGATTTATTCAATAACTACCTTTCAAGACCTGGACAAAAACTTAAACAATTGGTGGTTACTGTAATTGTTTGTTTTTCCACACTCATGTTGCTTTCCGCTAGCTGGGAGTTTCTTAACCTGATTGGTGGTAAGAATGTTTCTCTGGGGATTTCCAATGCAATTAAAGTAGCGCCATTACCCATCGTTTGCATTATCAGCTTTATTTTTATCCTCGGACAGAAATTAGAAGGGATCTCAGATCTGTTGATCAGATTAGGCGCCTTTGTAGTGAGCCTGGGTATGTGGATCCTTATCGATTATGGTGACAGTTTTCCACAATATGATGTTCAACCCAGCTTGATGATGGCTATTATTTTCGTTATTTGCATCGCCCTGGGAGCTCCTATTTCTTTTTCCATGATCCTTGCAACCTTTACAGCCACTGCATCAGCGGACCTGTTGCCACCTCCTGCGGTGGTACAAAATATGGTAGCTGGCGGTGGTAAATTTATCCTGTTAGCTATCCCCTTCTTCCTCTCTGCTGGATATCTGATGAATATCGGTGGCTTGTCAAATCGTATGCTCGATTTCGCTTCGACCCTGGTCAGTCAATATCGAGGTGGTCTGGCAAAGGTGAATATCATCAACAGCTTATTGATTGGCGGCATATCAGGTTCATCTGGAGCCGATGCGGCGAGTACGACCAAGGTCCTTGTACCAGAAATGGAAAAGCGTGGCTATGACGCTGCTTTCTCCTGTGCGGTTACTGCAAGTTCTGCGGTATTGCCCAACATCATTCCGCCAGCCATAACCATGTTGGTTCTGGCCTCTGTGGCTGACATATCCATAGCCAAACTGTTTGTAGCTGGTCTGGGTCCAGGCCTGTTAATAGCCATCCTTATGCTCGTGGTTGTTCAGATTATGGCAAAAAGGCGGGGGTATGAATCTGGAACAGAAAAATGCACAGCCAAACAACGCTTAAAAGCATTTTTACATGCATTTCCTGCTTTGCTGCTGGTTATCTGGATTATCGGTGGTATCCGTTTTGGAATTGTCACTGCAACAGAGGCAGGTGTGGTCGGGATGATCTGGGCTGTGTTTCTTGGTGCCGCTGTTTACCGGGAATACGGGCTTAAAGATCTTTATACGGCCCTTACTGAAAGTGCTGTTGATGCCGGGCTGATCGGTTTCCTGATAGCCGTCTCTACCCCTTTCGCCTGGGTTATGATTGCGGATCAGGTTCCCCAACAAATAGTTTCCTGGGCTGCCAACATGAATCTTGGTCAGTCTGGATTTCTGATTGTTATATCCTGCTGTATGCTGATCCTTGGCACCTTTATGGACGTTTCGGTTACTATTCTGATTGCCGTTCCCCTCTTTTTGCCTCTGGCAAAAATGACCGGCATTGACCTGTCGTTATTCGGCATCGTAGTTATTTTAGGCGCCATCATGGGGAACATCACTCCTCCAGTTGGAATACTAGTATTTATTTCATCATCGATAGCGCGCATTCCGCCAAGCAAAGTATTTGTGGAAGTACTACCGTTTCTCCTTTCAATAATGGTGGGCATTTTGATGGTTATTTACAATGAATGGATCTGTACCGGGCTATGGACCCTGCTTAATTAAATAACAGCATCTACCGGACTTTCATTTCTGAAGCCTCCCGGCTAATTGTCGATCCAATTACCGGAGGGGCTCCCACCTGACATATCATCAAAAGACTAGTTTCAGTCTAGACAAATCCTCAAAAAAGCACAAAAAAGTTGTCATCAGCATAGCTCCGCAGGTATAGTGCCGTCTTCGAAAACGATAAAAGGAGTTGATCAAATGATTACAGCAATCAGTCCCATCGACGGACGTTATGCGTCCAAGGTGACCGAACTGGAAGAATGTTTTTCTGAATACGCCCTGTTAAAGAACCGGGTTAAAGTTGAAGTCATGTGGCTTATCACCCTGTGTAGTGAGGCCGGCATTCCCGAATGTCGCGCTTTGAATGCAGAAGAAGAAGCCAAACTGCGTCAGATTGTCGTCGACTTCACTCCCGAAGAAGCCGAAAAAATCAAAAAAATAGAAGCAGTGACCAACCACGATGTTAAAGCGGTTGAGTACTACCTGAAAGAGCAGATCGCTGGCACCTCTCTGGAAGAAATCAGTGAATTCATTCACTTTTCCTGCACATCAGAAGATATCAATAACCTTTCACATGCATTGATGTTAAAAGATGGCCTGTCAGCCATGGTTCCTCAGCAACAGGAAATCATCGACGGCATCAGCAAAATGGCTCGTGAATTCAGTGATGTCCCCATGCTGGCCCGTACTCACGGTCAGACGGCTTCCCCTACCACCATTGGTAAAGAGTTGGCCGTGTTTGCCAACCGCCTGGCGAAACAAAGCAGTAAAATTACTGAGGTTGAATTGCTCGGCAAACTCAATGGTGCCGTTGGTAACTTCAACGCTCACCTGTCTGCCTACCCTGAAGTTGACTGGGTCGCTCTGGCCAAGCAGGTTATCGAAGGCGAGCTGGGACTTAAACAGAACCTGTTTACCACCCAGATCGAACCTCACGATTACATGGCTGAGCTGTTTGACGCTATGGCTCGTTGGAACACGATCCTGATCGACTTCAACCGCGATATCTGGACCTATATCTCCATGGCTTACTTCGGCCAAAAGACTATCAAAGGGGAAATCGGGTCTTCAACCATGCCACACAAGGTCAACCCCATAGACTTTGAAAACTCCGAAGGGAACTGTGGTCTGGCTAATGCTATCTTCCAGCACCTGTCAACCAAGTTGCCTATCTCCCGTTTGCAGCGCGACCTGACCGACTCGACAGTCCTGCGTAACATGGGTGTTGGTTTCGGTTACAGTATGATTGCGTACAAATCGACCCTCAAGGGGATGAGTAAGCTCAAGCTGAACCAAGACAATCTTGCCTGCGATCTGGATAAGGCCTGGGAAGTCCTGGCAGAACCAATCCAGACCGTTATGCGCAAAGCTGGCATTGAAAAGCCATACGAAAAGCTTAAAGAGCTAACCCGTGGCAACAAAATTGACAGTGAAACCATCCGTACCTTTATCAATGGCCTGGAACTCGATGCTGACGATAAACAACGTCTGCTTGATATGTCTCCAGGCAGCTACACAGGTATGGCCAGCAAAATTGTCGACTTTCTTGATTAAACTATTTTGAAGACAATATAAAATACCCGCGTTACAGAAAAAAGCCGCAGTGACATTCTGCGGCTTTTTTCTGTGAAGTCGTTACCAAAAGCTTATTGCCTTCGCAGCTCAACTCGTCTTACTTTCAGACTACCTAAAAATCACCATCAGCGACAAATAACGTTTGGAAAAATTTTAAATTATGCACAATTCCACCAACACCAAAAAAATCAACAAGACGGCTTTGATTATCACCCTTGGCCTTCTCAGTGCCTTCGCCCCTTTTGCTACGGACATGTACCTGGCCAGCTTTCCCAGTATTGCCAAAAGCCTGAACACGACAATCACCGATGTGCAGTACAGCGTCTCAACCTTTTTTATCGGCTTGTCCCTAGGCCAACTGTTCTACGCCCCCCTGATTGACCGCTTTGGCCGTAAACGCCCTTTACTAGTCGGTATTGCATTATTTTCCGCCAGCTCCCTTGCCGCTATTTTCTCTCCAGGGATTACCACCTTTGTAGGGCTTAGAGCTATTCAGGCGGTAGGCGGCTGCTCAGGCATGATAATCAGCCGAGCCATTATTCAGGATCTGTTCGACACCAATGAATCTGCAAGAGCCTTATCTTTAATGATGATGGTTCAGGGCATCGGTCCCATTGTAGCCCCTATCATGGGTGGCTACCTGTATAAATTTTTCGGTTGGCAATCCGTGTTTATCTTCCTCACCCTATTCGGCATTCTCTGCCTGTTCGCCACACTGAAAAATGTACCGGAAACCCTACATAAAGCCAGACCGATAAGCCCGGCAGATATTATTGGGAACTTTACTTCATTACTCAAAGACCGACGTTTTACTATTCCCCTGGTGGCAGGCAGTCTATCCCTATCGACCATGTTTATCTTTATCAGTGCGTCTCCTTTCGTTTTTATGCAGCTTCACGGCATGAGCAATGAACATTACAGCTGGATGTTCGGCTTTTTTGCCTTCGGCATGTTGCTTTCGGCCCAGCTCAATACAATCATGTTAAAAAGACTGACACCTGAGCGTATTTTTCAGCGGACTGTTATGTTCCTGATCGTCATGTCAGCAGTACTTGTTGCTTTAAGCTCAAGTGACAGCCTGCTCGTGTTTTCTATTGCTCTGTTTTTCTGTATCGCGACAGTTCCGGTTACTGCTGCCAACTCAACCGCTATGGCCATGGCTGCCAGTGGTAAAAACGCCGGCACAGCCTCATCGTTGGTCGGAGTTACCCAGTTCCTGGCTGCAGGTGTTATCAGTGCCCTGGTAGGACTTATTCATAACCAGACCGCTTACCCGATGACGGGAACCATGTGCGCAGTCGCGGTGTTGGCTTTTGTTGTTTATCAGTTTCGGATCAAAGGCAAAATGACCGGGTAGTCCAGGAGAAAAGCAGTACATCAATAAATTATAGGAAGGACAGATGCAAAGATCAGGAGAAAGCGTCTGCCGTAATGACTGAATAAAAAAAAGTATCCAAAAGACTTAGGAATTCTATGAAAAGAACTGGCCTTCCCTATTGATAATTTCAAAGGGGAAAGGTCGGTTCCATTACTTACGCTCTTCAACAATGGAGAGGGCCAAACACTCTTTCAGCTTGGTTAAAACTGATGGCATCATCGACTTGAAATCAACAGAGAAACTATCATCAAAAGTTCTGACAACAGCTGTTTTCATAACAAACTGATTATTTTTCCCCTGATTATCCGGCAAGGAAAAAGTCAGTTTAACCTCATCGTCAGCAGCTATCGATTCAATACCACACTTTACAGCTCCGCCCCCAAGGGATAGATCGATAAGCACCCCTTGATAATTCTGCCCCTTAAATTCGACCTCTACCCATTTCTCAGACAACTGAAAGCGCAGGCATTTGCGACTGGCCTGATCCTGAAGGAATTTATCGGCCTCTTCCAGGCTGTTTACGTAGACGGGAACATATGCCTGATATTTTTGTGACAAATTATTGAACTGGGTGTGAATTACACTTTTACCATTAACAACGCGCACAATATCACGCACGCCATGGCTTACCAGGTATTGCATAATTTTCTGCAATCCGGGGATACCAGTAATCTGCCCATACTGGCATTGGGTTAAGTCATTGACTAGTGAAAAATTTGGTTTTAACTGACTCACGGCATTTGCAATAGACGCAAAGATCCCTTCCAGATCATCCTTAACCACAGTCCCGATAACAGTGCAATAAAGGCGATTGAGGCTTTTATTGATCTCTACTTTAAATTTTTCATTTGGTTCAGCCATAAGCAATCCATCTCGGTACGTATGACCAAATTGATTTGGTTATCGCTTTAATTTTAATCGAAATAGAGATGAGTGGGTAGCAAACAAATCCTATTTTTATAACTCCTAATAACCTCTAACAAATTATCACCTTGTCGTAAGTCCCCTGATGGATACTCACGACAACTCTTAAAATTCGAACTGGTAGATCAAATCGACTGCACTGCTTAAACCAGAGACCGCCTCTACATAAAAGTTTTTCACTAACCGATAACGCAGGGTAAACTCACCGACAGAATTAAACAGGCCGACACCATACTTGACCTTCAACCCAGGAAGTACATAGCCACTGACCGTCACTTGAGAATCATCACCAGAGCCTGCGGTATCCAACTCCAGATCCTGTATCCCAACAGACTCCCCCAGAATGCCAACCAGATGTCCGCTTTGCGCCAAGCTAAGTCCGATAAGAGCCATAGTCATGGAATTATCACCTCCATCGGAACCTAGATTCTTCCCACGCAAAACATAAGACAAAGCATTTGCCTGGGCCATAGCAGGGTCAGAGAATACAGATATTTGAGGGCTATCAGCAGGTCCGGTAACTTTTAAACCAGCAGTGACATCATCTTCAATCCGTTCCGGATTGCGGATCGCGGTTATAGCAACATAGGGTTTACTGACCGGTCCATTAAACATGACATTACCCTGCTGAATGATGAGATCCTGCCCAAGAGAACGATAGGTTCCTTCCAGAATATTGACATCACCTGTAATAAATGGTGCATCGTCCTTTTGAACGATTTTTAACAACCCGTGTAGCCGCCCCTTAAGACCAAATGCAGAAATGCGAAGCGCATCTCCAATTTGAACTTCGATATTGCTCTCAAGTCTAAAGGGTAATGTCTGTTTTTTAACAGGTCGGCCGTTAGCGTCAACGATAACCTGGTCTTTGGATACCGCGACGGCTGATTCCGGTAGATCTTCAACCTCTATCAAGCCCTCTGGAATCTTGACCCAGCCTTCGACTCTGGCATTGCCAGGGGTAAGATGGAGCACTATATCAGGAATGACCTTGATCTTAACCATTGGGGGAACATTCACATCAAGCCCTACAGCGGCAACATGACTGGTTACTGTCCACTTGGATAAATCCTGCCAGTTGGCATCCCCGGTAACGTTCAGATCACCATCCGGGGTTTGAATTAATCCGCCAAGAGTTGTCGTATAACCGGTAAAATTTAAACCAAGATTGCCACCTTTAACAGCAACAGGAAACATATCACCTGTGGCCTTAACATCATCAACCGTCAGAAGACCTGTAACCAGAGGGTGTAAGGTACCCCCACTTAGCTGTAGATCAGCGTTTAACATGGCCTGCAGGTGATTATTTTCACCTAGAACGGGTTTTAGAAAATCAATATTTATCCGCTCAAGCTGTAATCTGCCCTGCAATTGTTTATCTTTAGCTTTGACGTCAGCAATAACTGCACGCCCATAAACATTACCATTGGCTGCCAAATCAGCGCTAACCGTGCTGGTCAACGTACCCTTGGACAATTGAGTCTGCACATCAATACTATTCCAGCCAAGCCTTAAAGCAGGAATGTCATGCATACTAACCGCTCCCTGTGTCGCATGGATTGATGCGTCAATTGACGGCTCTTGCCCCTGTTGCCAATAAATATTTGCTGTACCCTCCAGCATTCCTTGAACAGTGACAGGCACCTCAGGCATCCACCGGGTTAAAGAAGACAAGGATAGGGATTTTAATGAAACCGCCGCTGAGACTTTTTCAGCGGACATATTGGTCCGATCGACCAAACAAAGAGAGGCACCATCAAGCGTCCAGCAATGACTACCCACCTTGGCAATTTGATTGGTAAAATCGGCATTGATGCTAACTTCATCCTGCAGCGTTAAGGTTTCTCCGTTGCGGGACAACCGGGTATCTGAAAGCACGCCTAGCCAGCTTGAATATGCCTGACTTAGACCACCACGAAGATGAAGAGTTCCTGTCCCTTCGGGTGTAGCTACGCTCAAAGCAAGGCTATGTTCCGAAACGCTTCCGGCTAAAGTCAGTTGAATCGAATCAATATTCTGCCCCTGGATAAGGCCACTATCAACAAAAGCATCCAAACGTCCTTGAGGTGAGGTTAGAGAATTCAATGAACCGCGAACAGATAAATTATCCACCTGAAAAATATCTTGCCAGCGCAAATTTTCGGAACTGAGATTGACATCCAAACGGCCCTGAGGTGAGGTTGGAGACGCCACTGAACTGCGAACAGATAATTTATCCACCTGTAAAATATTCTGCCAACGCAAATTTGCTGCACTGAGATTAACATCTGCATAGGGAGATTCAGGCGTTCCTGTGATCTGGACATTACCGCTAAGCCTGCCAGCGGCATGATCTATCGATTTGGCGAGATCACTAACATGAATATCGAGCCCTAAATCCAAACTATCGGTCAGACTACCGGACAGAGAAACCAGGTTAACGCCATGGCTGATGACCAATCCTGGTGTAGAGAGCGTAAACCCCATAGATGTAGAAGCAGAGCGCGCCCTTAGTTGGCCTGTGCCAGCCAACGGATAGTTTTTGATAAGACCCTTTATATCAAAGTTAGTGACATCGATATCCCAATCGCCAGCGCGGAGGATATTGGCCTTAGCGACCACTTCCCCGCTAAGGGTTCCCGTTGCCTGAGGTAAAAACAGTTCGGGTTTAAAATTATCAAGAGTCATTTTTGTTGCGAGTTTAACATCCTGTTGCCAATCCGCATGAAGTTCTCCCCTGATGTTGCTACCAGCGGATTTGACCTCCATGTTTTCCAGGTCCACTGAGGTCAGCGTTCCAGCCCCCTGCAGTTTTGCAGCAAGTTCCGGATAACCATCACCTCTCAATAGCCCTGCAAAGTCAAATCGGTACCCCTGCAACGTCCCCTGTGCCTGAAATTTGCCTGCAGTAAGCCCGTATTTGACAGTTCCAGTTAACGGCCAATGTGCTCGGAGCTGATGAGTATTTATTGCAAAGGGCAGATTAGCCTGCGTCAGCCCTAGCTGTCCATTCAGATCCACCTTAAAAGGGCCCTCTGCGACCACAGACAGGGCCAAATCGGCAAGACTTCCGGTCATTCGAACATGAAACGATTGTTCTTTAAGTGGAGCGGTTAAATAGTGCCCTGCAAGATTGATCGCAAGCGGATAGTCCCCCTGCAATGTCATTCTGCCATCAGCGCTCAGTTGAACTTCTGGCGTTTTAATCTGTAAATGAACCAGCTCGATGTCACTGTTCCTGGTGCTTCCGCCGAAGTTAAGACTTGAAAGGGTGTAAGCTCTCTCGCCCCGGATTATTTTGGCATCAGCTATGATAAAGTTGGGCACACTGAAATTAACTGGCATTCTGATATCAGTTAGCTGCAGACCTTTAAAGATCGGCTCCTCAATTTTGTTTGCGGGGAGCGCAGAACTGATCTGATCCGTAGCCTTCGGCAAGGTAATGATAAGCCCCTGCCATTGGCTAGGCGACAAATGGATTTCATTGTTTTCCCAGTTCACACCCGTAACTAGTGAGTGCCAATAAATAGAGCTATCATCAATGTTTATCGTAATATCGTTGAGTTCAACTGCATCGATATCGATCGGTAAAGGACTGGACCATTGTTCACTTTGCGATGCGCTGTCTGCACCATCTTGCTTACTTAAAGACAGATTGAACTGAACCCCACTAGCCTGCACAGAATCGATACAGACAGCTGGCTCTAACAAACAGCTGACGTCTAAGGCAACAGAAAGCTTTTTCGCCTCTAAATTATAGTGATTTTGATCATCGCGAAATACAACATCATGCGCAGTGATAAGGCTGCCTATACTGCCGTCAATATTGCCAATAGACAGGCTGGGAAGTGCCTTTTGTGCCCCCAACGCAAGCAGTTCAACACCCACGGGGGAATAGATCAGCGCAGCAATCACTAGCAAGGCAGTGGCAATTAGCCCGGCGCCTCCAAAAAAGAGCCATTTTCCTAACGAAATAAAGTAGCTCTTCATAATTCCGGTCCCAGGGTAAAGTGAATTTTAAACTGATCTCCGGGGTCGGAATCAAGTCCCCACGCAAAATCGAGGCGTAATGGACCTAGCGGAGATATCCAGCGAATACCGAAACCGGCCCCCTGTTTCCATTCCGGTCGATTGTTGAAGGCATCACCATAATCGTAAAATATGGCCCCCCACCACTTTCCATAAATCCGATACTGATATTCAATGCTAGAGGTCGCCAGGAATTTTGCTCCGGTTAACGCTCCAGAGGAATCCCTGGGGGAGATCGATTCATAATCGTAGCCACGAATACTGTTATCTCCACCGGCAAAAAAGCGCAAAGACGGTGAGACACGACTAAAGTCCGAGGCTAAGTTAGCACCACCATTCAGGCGTAAAATCCCACGATGATTGCCAGCGTAAGAACGAATCCATGAAGTCCCGGCCTGCAGACGAAATAAATCAGTCTCTGAAAGCAGTTTTTCACTCCCATATTCAATCGTGACAGTCTGTTCATCCCCCCAGGTTATCAGCTGATTCTGTCCGGTACGTACTCTGGTTCTCGAAAGGGTCGCTCCTGGCAACACGAATTGGCCGACATCATCCAGGACACCCTGCTCATAATTTTCAATCAGGTAACGGATAAAGAGGGTTTTATTCCACCCTTTGTCCTGCAACCAGTGACGCTCAATAGAGAGGTTTGACGCCAGGCTCTGAGTATCGAGATTATCAACTTTCTGCAGGCCATATTGAACTTGGTAATATTCATGCAGAGCATCATCAAGAGGAATCTTATAGCCAGCAGTTATTGACTGTTCAGGATAAGAGAGGGAAAAATCGCTGGTAAAACTATGCCCCTGGCTATTCAACCAGGGCTTGGTCCAGGCTAAAGAACCTCGAATACCCACATCCGTCGAGTAACCAATACCTGTTTCGATCAGATTTTTAGACTCGGGACTAACCGTCACATCAACAGGCAGTTCATTCCCCTGCTCCAGGTGAGTAAAATCTGGTTCAACAAGGACCGAGGAGAACCAGTTAGTTGATGACAAGTTCTGGCTGAATTGACTGATCTTTCTCATCCGATAAGGTTCGCCAGGCTTAAATCCCTGCATCGACAGGACCCGATCTGAATCAATCTGGCTTCCATACAGGGTCGTTTCACCAAAATGATAGCGACGCTCGCTATTGTAATGCAGAAGAATATGCGCCTGATTTGTTTCAGGTGAGACTTCAATCCTGCTTAGTCCGAATTTGCCGCTGAAATAACCTTTTTCCAGTGCAAGGGTCTGGACCCTGGTTTTAAACAAATCATATTCAGCGTGATTAAGACGGACCCCTTCCTGTAATTTACTTTCCTTAAATAGCTTTAGAAAATCATCATCTGTTTCTGCCTCACCGGTAAGCTGTAAATCAAGAAAAGTAACAATCATGGGCGGGCCTATTGAGACATGGACTGTTAACTTTTCTTTTTCAATGGTAAATTTGAAGGCAGGGTTATAATAACCGAGAGCATTGAGGGCAGTCGTTATTTTACTTTCCAGCTGCGCCTGGAATTTTTCAGAGGTTGAATAGTCTGATTTAGGAATGGATTCAAGATAAAGATCGACATTCTTTTTCAGGTCGCCATCTAAACCGAAAATTTTAAGAGAGGTTGCGGCAAAGCTATTCTGTGAAATCAACAGCACTGCCATGCAAAAGATAACAATAATTTTCATAAATGGTGGCCGGTTCAACGAGCAAGTGACAGCAAAAATATTTCGGAGACAATAACATTAATTGCTTAATTACAAAAGTTCCGTGCTGGTTGCGAAAAACGTCCGCAATGTTAAGCACCAGAAATGTAAAATCAACGTCCTGAACGGAATTGAATGCAAAAGGAGGACTCATGGCAGAAATTATTGAATGTCCAACGATTGTACCTGCAGCAGGAGTACCACCGAAAACCATAGAAGAATTTATTGGCCGCGTTAACAGTAAGACGGATACCGTCAGTATCGCCCGCATGCAAAGTCCAAGCGGCTGGGTTGAGCCTGGTCAGGTAGGCCAATTTACTGAGTACACCATTGTGCTGAAAGGCACATTACGCCTGAAACTCCAGGATCGTGAAATTGACATTCACGCAGGGCAGGCAGTCATTGTCGAAGCAGGAGAATGGGTTCAATATAGTAGCCCTTCACCAGAAGGGGCTGAATATATTGCCGTTTGTCTCCCGGCCTTTTCACCTGACCGCCTAAAAAGAGACAGCTAACCTGCTCCAAAGATTTCACCTTGCAACCTGTTCGCTCCAGTACAGATGCAAGGGACAACACTAACGGTCAACAGGTATGGCAAACCGTCAGCTCCATATTGAGGACACGGACTCATTACCGAGGCAGGCAACCTGACAAGGCCATGTCATTAACACCTTGGGATACCAATATGGAAAACAGCCTCAACCCGGCCATTGCAACTGCTGTGAGCTGGTAAAATGCCTATTTTCACCACTCACGGGATCAACAAAGTGAAGTTCATATGCCAGTAACTGAAGCGGTTTGGCGTAATTATCCATCTCTTCGTCGTTAATTACAGGATAGAAGAAATCATTGTAAATAGGAGCACCAAGAGCGCACAGATGAAGACGCAATTGGTGCTTTTTTCCTGATACCGGGGTTAAATCATAGCGCCAGAATTCACCCCGTTGTTCTAAAAGATTAATAATCGTATGAGAATTTGCCGGGCCATCGACTTCTTTGGATAAGAAGAATGGTTCGCCACGCACAATCCGCGAATGATAGTGATAGGGAAACTGCAGATGGGGGAGTTGTGGAGCAATCGCCTGATAGCTTTTACTGACCTTCCCGTCGCGAAATAAGGCCTGATAAATTCCACGCGTTTCTTTTCTTTTTGAAAACAACACCAAACCGGAAGTATGCCGATCAATACGATGCAAAGGCTGTAAATCAAAATTATCAGTTAAATTGATCAGCCTAGCCAGTAGGGTCTGGGCAACATACTTTCCTGTCGGAATAACCGGCAGGAATGGTGGCTTATCGACCACGAGCAGATGTTCATCCTCATATAATACTTTCTCGTTTCCAGGAATCGATTCTTCTGCTGCAAGCTCTCGATAATAAATAATCTTCATACCTGAACGATAAGGGGTATTAAGAGCAATGGGGACTTGCCGATGATCCTGGATCAAGTTTCGCTCAAAGCGTGATATCCAGGTGCCCCGAGAGATATTCGGAAAGCGATCACACAAGCAGTTTAAGACACTCTCCCATTGACCGTGAGGAAGAACAACTGTACTTGGCTTTTGATAAGAACAGGGAGATTCTTGTAATTTCACTTCTGTTTCAACCTGACGGGATAATGTTGCAGATTTGAAAAGATCTATGCTCAAAAGAATCTGCAGCGACAACTCTAGCCTCTATCTACTACAAAGCCTCCTCGAGCACAACCGACAACTGGCACTTGAATACTATTTCAAACCTTGTACTTCTTATTAAATCCGCTAAAATCATTCAATATTTACACGCTGTATTTGCGAAAAAAACAGGACACAATCTGCCAACATAGAGGTGCACAAAATCAGCACTATAAGTAAAACAGCGTAAAGGAGATTTTATGGCTACCGTATTGATTCCTATTGCTGACAGCGTCGAAGATATAGAAACAGTCACTATTATTGATGTTCTACGCCGGGCCCAATGTGAGGTCACGGTAGCCAGTATATACGAACGTAAACAGATCACAGCTGCCCGCGGAACGAGAATTGAAGCAGATCAACTCCTTTCAGATTGCGTTGACATGAATTGGGATCTGATTGTCTTACCTGGTGGTATGCCAGGCGCGGAGAACTTAAGCAACCATTCCCCGTTGATTAACATGCTGACCAACCAGATGCATTCCGAAAAGTTTTACGCAGCAATCTGTGCGTCCCCAGCCGTTGCCTTTGCCCCCCATGGTTTACTCGAAGGAAAACGGGCAACCTGCTACCCTTCCATGCAGAGCAAACTGCCAGACCGAACAAGTGCCGACCAGTCTACAGTTATCGATGGCAACTGCATTACCAGCCAAGGTCCGGCAACAGCCATGGAATTCTCCCTGGTTCTGGTTGAATTATTGACGAATAAGCAAACCAGAAAGCAACTGGAACAGGCTTTGCTCCAGCTATGAAAATGTGACACTAAATTCAGTAGAAACCTAGCTCATGAAAACAAACAACGCCGATTTCCAAAAGGAAACCGGCATTGTTTATAATAATTAAGGGTACAGAGTATGATCTAATCAATGTACGGTTGCAGATAAGGCAACTCGTTCCCTTCACGGTACTTAGCTGGCTCCTCACCAATTTTACCTTCACGGGTCCATACAACCAGAGACAGATCCTTATTCAGCTGATCTTCGGACAACAATTGGTCTACATGCCTGAACTTGATATAAACAGCAAAAGGTTCATCTTTACGCCCTTCAAACATGATCTCGTAAGCATCCTGCCCGTGCCACTTTCCCTTGGTTAATATGGCCCGTTTAGCACCCCAGGTCATATCGCCCAGCACATCGCTGTAATCTGGCGGAACCAACAAACGGATAACTCCGTCGAGCACAGACATATAAATGAACCCCTCTTTACCTAAAGATGAATTCCAATAGTTGGTATTTTCAATATCCGACCCATTATTTTCAATCTGGATATCAGCCATAACGTCCTCCTTCTGTTACTACGCTTGTTACGATGATTCTTGTCTTAACTTACTAAATTTACGCCTGCGACAGCAAAACAACCAATAAGGTTATAATTCTGGAAGATAAAAAGATGCCGCAATAAGATAATTAAGTCAAATTCAACCATAGATAACAGCTAAAGAATGGCGCCTGGCCATTGAATATAGAATCACGAAAAACTGCTTTTAAAGACTTCCACCTTCTCTTTAATCATTTCAATAAAAGCTTTCGTCTGTGGCGAAGTATAGGCATTTTTCCGTCTGACGATCCCAAAATTGCGCCGGGGAAAGTAATGGGTAATAGGAAAAGATTGTAAATTATTCTTATCGTCTTCAGACAGAGCGAACTCATCAACAATAGACACTCCATAGCCGGCAGCGGTGAAGGTTTTGATAAGATCCATATGATTGAGTTCAAGTGCGACGTTCAGCTTCAGATTATCTTCATCAAAGCGATCATTGATAAGCTTCATCAGACTTCCGCCAACCTGAGAAAATGCTAAAAAAGGCAATTTGGAAATAGTCTCAAGATCCGGTAATTCTTTTAACGCCAAAGGCCCCTCCTGAGGAGCGATCAAGAACAATTTGGCGGAAAACAGGTAATCACATTCAAGATCTGTTTTTATGCCATCGATACAAGCTATGGCAAAATCACATTCAGCTGATTCAACCTTTTTCAAAATCTGTGAGGTGGTATTAACGCCGAGCCTGAATTGAATTAACGGGTGCTTTTGATAGAACTCAGCAGCGGCTGAGGATAGAAAGTACTTAAGAATCGTATAGTAGGAGAAAATGCTGATCTCCCCTTTAAGGTTTTGGCGCGAATCCGCAAAGGTATCCTGGCATTCCTGAACAATCTCAAAAATAGAGATAGCTTTTTCAAGAAGATACTCACCATCCGGGGTCAGCTGTTGTTTTCCTTTACTTCGATCAAACAGGGTAATCCCGAAATATTCTTCAAGACATTTTATCTGATAACTTAAGGTGGGCTGATTTCTGCGCATTTTTGTAGCTGCAGCAGACATGCTCCCGGTTTGGGCCGTAAAATAAAACCCCCTTAACCATTGAATCAGATCACCACCAAGCTCTGCTATCATCGTTTTGCCCCTGTCACTGTATAGTCCCAAATTATATAGGTCTTAGTCATAACAGGATTATTCAATACTCTTTACCTGGATGGAAACATTTTTTATCCACAGACGTTAATCGGTACTTTGGAACTAAAAGCAACTGTTATTTTATATTTGAACCGAGCAATTTTTCATTGTGGTCAGAAAATCAAGGACTTGCGGGGAGACTTAATATGTTACGTCTCCCCGCAAGTCCCGCGATTGACAGAGCCACAGGGGGAAAAGGCTGTTTCCGGTGAATAATTAAAGGATTGCGCCCTGCCGACGCAACTCGTCCTGAATTGGCTGGCACTGATAGGTGGCTTCTCCCTGACTGAGAGCCGCAGCAACTCCTGCAGCATGACCAGTGGCAAAAGCTGTCCCCATAACCCGAATTGAGCCGAAAGCATTTCTGTCACATGAAACGATACGGCCAGCCCCCCATAAATTATCAATATTCACAGACTTAAGGGTTCCAATCGGAATGTCATAATAACTTCTGTCATGAATTTGGGTGTAGCGGCTCGGTTCATTGATGCTGGCATGTATTTCTATCGGCCATGACCCACGCCCAATCGTATCTTCAAAACGCCGCGCCGAAAGAACATCTTCCTTGGTCAAAACATACTCACCAAGGATATGACGTGACTCACGAACGCCCAACTTAGGCCCGGTACTAACCAAAAACGCATTTTCAAAACCGGGAATGAATTTTTTAAACGCGTCCAGATAGGCCCAGCATTGTTTACGGGTAAACATTCCAGCTTCAGTAATATGCTGTGAAGTTAAGTCACTGAGTTGCTGACTGGCCAGGACCACAACAAAATGGTTAGAAATCGGCATACGCCGGATGTAACCTGTTTCTTTTGTAAATGGACCTATTCCAGAAGCGATCCCTTTGGTAATAGCCTCTTCGATATCGTGCTTGGTGACCTGAATGTTATCATTGACACCCCCGATACGCATAACCAGTGTAGCAATCTGTAAATTAACATTTTCGAACGTTAACATATCAGCACCTGCCATATGGGCAAGGTTTGCTTCGCCGGAAGCATCAACAAAAGCCTTTGCTTCGATAGTAAAGGAACCCTCATCATCGTAACATTCAATAGAATAAATGGTGTTTCCCTCCCGATGGCATGTCGTGACAAGAGTATCCAGATATAAGTCAACGGTAGTCTCCGCAAGGCACTCATCAAGGGCATATTTCGCAGATTCCGGATCAATTGGCAGCAATACATTGCCAGCAGGAGATACCACCGGTGTATAGTCAGCGCCGATTTGTGACAATTTGGATAAAAACGGGTTAACGATTCCCCCAACGATGCGAGTCATTGACTCATCCTGGGTATAAAAGCCACAATAAGAGGGAATATTGCAGTTGGTTGCTTGTCCTCCCAAGCATGAACTTCTATCGATCAGGGCCGCTTTATAACCAGCCTGGGACGCTCCGTAGGCCGCACTCACACCGGCTGAACCAGCGCCAACTACAGCAACGTCATATTGATATCTTCTTGATTTCACGAGTGTTTTTCCTTTTCAAAACCTGCATACACCGCTAGCGAAAACAGATTCCGGCAAAGCAGGCTGTATAAAATTTATATTAACTAGTTGCCATCCGGAAACTTAAAATAGCAACTATCCAGTTTTCAGATTGGAAACGAGCAATTTTTCGTTGTGGCAAGGAAATCAAGGGCTTGAGCGGAGGCGTAGTACTTTACGCCGCACAAACAAGTCCGCAGATTGACGCTACCACAGCGGAAAAGGGCCGCTTCCGAATGAAAACTAACTAACGTCGATTACGTCATTAACTGGCAACAATAGATCAGTGAATACTTATCAGAATCGATTCATTTTCAAGCTCTTCCCCCTTAGCGACGATTCCTTAACTCACCTGAGGATGAGATTAATCTGCAGCCCGCATAAAAATTTTCTGTTTTAGCTTTTTCATAAAAGTAAATTGTTCCAGGACTTGCCACAAGGCAAACGCCAACAGACCTAATGCAATCGGATGATGCAGTAGATCCACAAAGAAACTGGTATCAGCCATCATTGACGCACGACGAAATTCTGAATCACCAATGGGGCCTAAAACCATACCGATGATCAATGGTGCAACGGGATACTCGGAAACTTTGAACAGGTAGCCGATAATCCCCATGACCATCATTAGCAGAACATCCTCAATTGAGCCATTTAACGAAAAAGCACCAACCACACAAAGGACAGAAACGATCGGCATCAGTACTTCTTTTTTAATCGATGCGACGATCCGTGGAAAATATTTTGAAGCAAACAATCCAATGAACAGAAAGATGATGTTAGCAACCAGTAACAGGACAACGATCAACCAGAAAAGATCAGGTCTTTCTTCCATCATCATTGGTCCAGGACGCATACCATGGACCATGAAGGCGCCAATCATAACGGCGGTAACTGCATCACCCGGGACACCAAGGGTGAGCATTGTTGTTAACGCACCCCCAATCGCTGCATTATTTGACGATTCCGGGGCGACAACACCTTCATAAGCGCCCTCTCCGAATGGTCGAGACGGATTTTTTGTTGAACGCTTGGCAGAATCGTATGCGAGTAAGGCAGCAATAGCTCCCCCTTCTCCGGGCAAAGCGCCGATCCATGATCCAATCAAAGAAGATTTAAAGATTAACGGCAAGGTACTGCGTACTTTTTTAAGATCCGGGAACAGGCTGACTTGCTCGTCACATTGAATAACTTCTGATGTCTGTCCCATTTTTTTAAACTGATAGAAGACTTCGGACATACCGAAGAATCCGATCAGACAGGGAACTAACCCAAGTCCTGATTGAAGAAATTCAGAGCCGAAGGAAAAACGTCCGATACCATAAATCGGATCAAGACCAACACAGGAGACGACAAATCCGATTAAAGCAGTGAGCATTGCTTTGACAAAGGCACTCCCCTTTCCCATATTACTTACTGATATAAGCCCCAGCACTACCAGTGCGACATATTCAAATGGACTGAAGGAAAGAGCAACCTTGGTCAGCAAAGGAGCAAATATCGCCAGGAACAGGACGCCGATCATTCCACCAATAAAGGAACCGATCCGTGCAAACCCCATAGCTGATCCGGCTTGCCCCATTTTTGCCAGTGGATATCCATCAAAACCGGTAACCACGGCGGCTGGAGCACCGGGAATATTCAGTAAAATGGCCGATAACGACCCGGCAAATACGCCACTGCAATAAACACCTATAATCATTGCCAAGGCGCTTTCGACGTGCCAACTGAAAGTAATTGAAACTAATATTGCTGTTGCCATGGTAACTGACAGCCCTGGCAAGGCACCAACCAGCAGCCCACTGATACTTCCAACAAACAGAAGACCTAGAATCATAGGGTCCATTGCGACTGACAGTGCGTGTAAAAACATGTGCTAATCTCCGTTTACTTGAATAAATATTAAAACGCGTACCGAGAAAATTGGGAGGATCTGGTTTTGATCGTTGGCAACTATGGCAGTCCGATCATCAGCAATTTGCTAAACACGAAATAGATGACAAGAACTGTGGCAACGGAAATGAACACAGTATTAATAGTTATCTTTTTTCTAAAAACACTCATCAGGATTATCAGAAAAACAATAGTTGTCGGGATAAAGTGAAACTTAGGCAGTGCAAATACATACCCAAAGATAAACGTAATCGGTAGGACAATCCCTCTATCTTCAGGCAACCGTTCCGGCAAGTGAAATTTCTTTGAATGACAAAAGTGTTTAACCTGTACGGCTAAAAGTGCTACGGCACAAATACAGATAGCAACCCCTGAGATAAGAGGAAACAGACCTGGACTTAAGGATCTCGGACCAAATAGCGGCAGACTGTTGGCATGAATAATGACAAACACACCAATGCACAACATTGCCAGGGTTGTCAGACATTCAAATAGATTCGAACTTGTCTTGTTCATTGTTTCCCTCATCTCTTTATTAACCCTGTCTACCTGAAGCGTTTTTTTCCCTAAGCCCAGCCAGTAACCTGACCGGGCTTATATATACTTTTACGGTTTTGCAATACCGAACTTTTCTGGAGAATTACTGGCAGCACCTGCATCATAGAGAAGCCAAGCGGCCAAAGATTCCCAGGATTGGATAAATTTGCTCAAATCATCTCCTTGTAACCCGGCATCTTCTGCATAAATATCGCTAACCACTTTTTGCCAACGGGCGTCTTTCATGATCTCGCTGGTTACCTGCTTCAATTTTGCAACAACGGCATCAGGAGTTCCTTTTTTAACCTGGAGGGAGTAGAACGGTCCCCAAGGCAGGTATTTTGCAAAGTTGGGTTCGGCTTTGACGATAGGTGGAATTTCATCAAGGCCTGGAACCTGCTCTAAAGAAAAAGTAGCAAGAATTTTCATCTTTCCAGCTTTATACGGGTCAATGACAGAGCCAAGAAGATTAAAAACAACGTCAACATGCCCCCCAAGCAAAGCCACATTGACTTTTCCACCACCACCAAAGGGAATCGTTTTTAATTTGATCCCAGCGGCTTCAGCAAATAACAGCGCAGCGATATGACCAGTAGTACCAGGGCCAGCATAACCAGCGGTCACCTTGCCAGGATTCGCCTTGGCATAAGCGATCAGCTCGTTGATCGTATTCCATGAAGCATTAGCATTAACCGTTACCGCAGGAGTCAACCGACCAAGCATCATGATAGGAGTGAAGTCACTAAAACTTTTATCAGACAATCCCATAGTGCGGAAAACTGCTGGCGTTTCAGCAGACACCAGAATCGTCTGACCATCAGAATCCTTACCTAAGGTGAAGGACGTTCCGACAGCTCCGGAAGCTCCAGATTTATTTACAACGATCATCGATTGATGGAGTTTTTCTTCCAAAAGTGGAGCTATGGAGCGGGCAATGGTGTCTGTTGAACCTCCTGGCCCGAACGGAACCACTAAAGAGACCGGTCCACTAGGATATTCTGCAAATGCAGAAGTTAAGGGAGTGAAGCAAAAAACCGATACCATTGTTACGAGGTAGGCAACTTTTCGTACAACTTTTCTAACGTTCATTTTCTCCTCCTGTGTTGATTGGTTATTCAGTCATGCATTATATCGTGTGCCTCTGTCAAAGACTGCTGTAGCAGGTGGTAGAACGATAGTTGACTTTAAAACCAATATCAAATCGATAATATTGTGCTGCCATATCAATATTTTCGATACGATAATTTCAAAACTAAATACACAGTACAACAAGCAACGATGACCAAAGGGGAAGAGTCTTACTTACAGATTGGAAAAACGGAAATACTCAAAGGATAAACAACGAAAATCACGAACAAATCACATTGTTCAATATCGAACTTCCGGATCTATCACCACGATACTATCGGTTTAGTTTAATATTCTAAAATACCTCATCTTTAACAATTCTGCATCAACACAAGGTTCCCCTGCTCCGTTTTAGCAAGTTGGGAAATCATGTGACACTTGATCCGCAGGATAAAAAAGATTCTTGGATCAGCCTTATCATAAAGGGTTTCAAAATTCCCCTGCCCCTTGGAAATAACCATATCTGCTTCACCAAAAATTCGCTGAAAAGTTTCACTGGTCTCACTGATTATGGTTCCGGGATAGACACTGCCGGAGGATATGACCGGGACAATCTGGTCAAGACCGACATAAGAAGCATCGGCCAGCAAGGCATCATTTATAATTGGTTTATGGCGAACTGCACAGGTAATCTTCAGGGGAGGAAATGTCTTTTGTATTTCTTCAATGAACAGTTTATCGAGGACTATTTCACCGGCATTGTCGCACAGGTAAAGTAGCGTCTTGGCACGGGTAAGATAAGCAAAGAAAGCGTCACTATCGTAGATGCCAAAGCCACGTTCATCAATCGATTCTAACTCGGCATTAATATTTAATTCACGATAATTTTTTGCTCCAAAATCAATGATATTTCCTGCAGCGGCAAGCTTTACCGCGACCCCCAGAGGCGCTTTCGATTGTTCAATCTTTGCTTTAAACTTAGGAAGATAGGCTATTGCAATATCGTTAGATAGCTGCTTATGTTCAGCGTACGGATCATAATCATGAGGCTTGCCCAACAGGTCTAAAAGGCGATCGGTTGCCTTACGGGCAATATGCTGAACAACGATCCCCTGCCCTCCTGTTTCCAGCAGTTCGGTCATCAGCAGTTCAAAAAGGGATCGTTTCTGTTCCCCCTCAAGGTTCATAAGAGCCGACAGGGAGGTCACCTGTTGAAAAATACAGGGATAACATTCAGGAGAAATGGATTTTCTTAAGTGTTCCATATAAGATTAACCTTTAAAAACTGACAATGTTAAAGGATGTCAGCAGCTCTTTAACACAGACATAAATTTCAAGTGAGGACTATGACTGAACAGCAGAATTACCAGGACGAATATTCAGAAGAAGCGTTCTGGAAAAAAATCAAAAACTTTGCCGCTAAAGCTGGCCATGATCTGATTGAAAGATCTCTGCAGTTGTACTATGCCGCTCAGCGACCGGAAACCCCGGCATGGGCCAAGACCACCATTTATGGTGCTCTTGGTTACTTCATATCCCCCATAGATGCCATTTCCGACTTAACTCCAGGCATAGGGTTTGCCGATGACCTGGGAGTATTGGCGCTGGCAATCAGCACCATTGCTATCTATGTCAATGATGAAGTAAAACAAAAAGCCAATGATAAGCTCGATAACTGGTTTGGAGAATAAACATTTTTGAGCAGGAGCCACTTCGGGGCTCCTGCACCTTATCGAACGGTTGCGCCTCAAGCGGTCAGGGCAGCCTATTTCAACTGAAACAGGGCGTCATTAAGAGCTGCTTTCATAACTTCTTCTAGGGACGGATGATAAATCGGCATGCGCAGGATATCTTTTACTGTTAATCGATGTTCAACGGCCAAAACCAGAGTGTGCGCCATATGTTCAGCACCACGGCCGAAAATTTCTGCCCCAAGCAAGATCCCTGAAGCCTTATCAACGTAAACTTGAATCAAACCACGATGATCATGATAAATTTCGTGACGCGGCCCTTTGCCAACCGGAGCACGACCTACGATAATACTCTCTGGCTCAAGAGAGCGATAGTCAGCACCGATAATAGCCATTTGCGGGTCGGTAAAGTAAATTCCCAGGCCTGCAGTTCGCGCCCCTTCAACACGCTCCGGATAGTTAATAGCACTATCAGCGGCAATACGCCCTTCGGTATAGGCCTCATGCCAGAGCGGCAAATCCTCCGTAACGTCACCTGCGACATAGGTCGTCGAATCTCCACACTGCATGGTCAACAGATCATATTCTGGCAACCCTCTGTCATCAAGCGGAAGACCGCTGTTCTCAAGTTTCATGCTTCGCAGATTAGAGACTCTCCCACTGGCGACCAGAACCCGCTCAAAGTTTTTTACAATAGTCTCTCCAGCGGCGGTCTGATAGGTCAACTCAAAACCAGCGTCGACCTTTCTGGCGGATGTAAACTGTCCTTGCGGAATAATATCCAGTTCCTCCTGCAGAGTTGTCATGACCCGCTTCTGCATATCTGGATGAGTAAACGAACCTATTCTGCCACTGCGCCCGTAGAGAGTCGTTTTCACCCCCAACCGGTGAAAGGCTTGTCCCAGTTCAAGGGCAATCACGCCAAGGCCAACCACAGCCAACGATTCGGGCAAATCATCAAGTTCAAAAATTGTATCGCTGGTATCAAGCTGTTCCCGTAACGGTTCAAATACGGGAGAGAGATAAGGGGTTGAGCCACAGGCGAGAATAATTTTATTGGCTTTGACCTGGACCTTCCCATCGACATCCAGCATATGAGGATCGACAAATGAGGCTTTTCCCTCGAGTTTGAATTGTTCAGGGATACTGTCAACATACTTGAGAACGCCGCCAACAAAGGTTTTGGCACGATCTTCCTTGATCCGCTCAAAGACCCGGGGGCCATTGACCTGGTAACTGCCGTCAATACCGAAAAAAGCGCCCTCATCAATATTATGGGCAAGCTCTGCGGCAGTTATCAGCATTTTACTCGGCATACATCCAACGCGGGCACAAGTTGTTCCATAAGGACCATACTGAATCAACAGAACACTATCAGTAACCTTGCGTATCCGACTGAAAGCACCTAAACCGGCGGTACCAACACCAACAATTGCATAATCGACTTCACGTATTTCCATAAATCCCTCTCAATGAATTTTGGAGTAATCGATACATCACAACACAATAGCCATCAAAACAAAAAGGGCTCAAGGATGCAATAGAGCTGCACTTTATTGACTATTTTCTGGTGGCGTATAACCGGCAACACGCTTGACACCAAGGGCGGCTCCAATAATGATCATAGAAAAACAGGACAAAACGATCATGGCAACAGTCCAGGAACCGACCTGTTCATGAATAAAACCGATCAATAAAGGACCAAAAGCGGATACAGCATAGCCTCCGCCCTGAACAAAGGAAGACATTCTACGATTTTCATCCAGACTTTTGGCAGAACTCATTAATATGGAAAAAATTATTGAGAAGCCCCCTCCCTGGGCAAAACCACTGATTAAAGCAATGACAAACCAGAATTCCGGGAACCATAAAAAACCGATGGTAATCAGAAACCAGACGACACCGACACTCACCATGATCATAGAGTTGGTTGTCCAGGACAATGAAGTCAATATCGGCACCCCAAAAGCTCCGATAAATGCAGTAACCTGGAAAACCGATTCAATATACCCGGCAGCAGTCTCTGACATCCCCTGGCTTTGCATGTAATAAGTCGGTAGCCAGGCCGTTAAACTATAAAAAAGGATTAAATGCGCGGCAAAGGCCAAGGTGAGCATCCACACTAGCCTGTTCTTTAATAAAGATATTGGTGCAGTTGGGGAATCATTTAACAACATAGACGCATTGGCCCGGGTTTGTTCAGGTGCCGCAGGAACCCGACGAACGACAACTGCAGCCCAGAGCATCATTCCTAATAGGGGCAAAAAACTCCATACACCAAGACCAAAACGCCAGCCACCAAGCTGAGCCAAAGGGGCAGTCACCGCAGACGTTGTCATAGACCCCATACTCATGGCAACAACATACAATCCGGTAACAAGGTGCATGCGGCTGTAAAAATCCCGGGCAATAATCATCAGGCAGACAATGTTGCCAATGGTCAAAGATATCCCGATAACAAAGGTACCGAATAACATCAACGGTATCTGACCACAAACTCTTAATAAACTGCCAACGGCCACCCCGGACAATGACAGGAAAATGGCTTTGTCTATTTCAAGGCGCCTAATCACCAGAGAAGCAAAAGGAGTCATGAGCCCGAAACACAGAATTGGAATGCTGGTCAACAGGGCAACCATACTGCTCCCCATGCCGAGCCCTTGTTGAATTTGATGGAGAATCGGAGCAACAGCAGTGATCGGTGCACGCAGATTGAAGCCGATCCATAAAAACGATAAAAGCAAAAACAGATAACCTGAATAGCGCTTCAGATTAAGGGGCTTGGTCAACCAGTTTTTAAAATTCACAACATACATCCCACAACATAAGGTCCCAAACAGGACAATTAAACAGAACTTCATCGTATTGGCAGTAAAACAACAAAAGATTAACAGTCAGCAATCCCCCTTGCGTCCTTAGAACATGCACCATATACTTCAGAACTTGGACATTCGGACCATATACGGTTTTTAAGACTATTTATTAGCCAACCTGGCGGCATGGTACTTTACATGACTAAGTTCGATATATAGAAAATTAGAAACAATTCTACTGATGAAAAAGAAATCTAACCCAAAGACATCCAGCAGGAAAAAGAAGGGCAAAAAGAAAAATTACTTTTTCAGGCGCCTGTTATTTAAGGCATTCCTTCTTGTTTTTACACTATCTCTGGCAGGGCTAGGCTATCTTGACTACACCGTGCGTGACCGTTTTGAAGGGAAACGCTGGAAACTTCCGGCTCAGGTCTACGCCCGTCCTCTTGAGCTTTACGCTGGCTTGCAGCTCTCCCCCAATGATCTGATCAATGAATTAAAACTGCTTGGTTACCAGGAATTACCTGATCCAACCGAGCCCGGCAGCTATTGTTGGCGTAACCATTCCATCGACATAACCACCCGCGCTTTTAATTTTGGATCGGGTCTGCGTCCTGGGTTAGCCATCACTTTGACCTTCTCTGGCAATAAAGTCGATAAGATTTTACAACGTGACACGGCTACCACTCTTCCGATTCAGCGTCTTGATCCAGCACTGATTGGTGGTATCTATCCTGAAAAAAATGAAGATCGTATTCTGATTCAGCTTGAAGAGGTTCCAACTACCGTTACCGATGCCCTGATCACCGTCGAGGACCGACGTTTTTACACCCATCATGGCATCGACCTGTTGGGAATCAGCAGAGCCATAATAAATATGGCGAGTGGCGGTCCGATTCAAGGTGGCAGCACAATAACCCAGCAATTGGTCAAAAACTTCTATTTAACTTCAGAGCGAACGATACAGCGTAAAGTTATTGAGATCGTCATGGCTTTGCTGCTTGAAGCCCATTACAGCAAAGATGAAATTCTAGAGACCTACCTTAATGAGGTTTACCTGGGGCAAGACGGAAATCGTGCTATTCATGGCTTTGGACTGGCCAGCCATTTCTATTTTAATAAAACGGTCAGCCAACTGGATCTTCATGAAGCAGCACTCCTGGTTGGGCTATTAAAAGGTCCATCTTACTATAACCCTCGCACCAGATCCCAACGCGCCAAGCAGCGTCGCGATCTGGTCTTGAAAGAAATGGAAGAAGCAGGACAAATCTCATGGAGTGAGTTGCAAATGGCGCAAAAGCGGCCACTGGGAGTTCTGAATCGACCCGTCAGGGGAACCACGAGCTTTCCAGCCTTTATGGACTTGCTCCAAGATCAATTACATCAGGATTACCGAGATGAAGACTTACGATCCAAAGGGCTGAAAATCTTTACCTCTCTCGATCCTCTGGTTCAGAAAACAGCAGAAAAGACTCTACAACAACGACTGAATAAATTGGAACATGACCGCCAGCTTGAAAAAAACTGTTTGCAAGGTGCAGTTATAATTACCAGCAGTCAAAATGCCGAAATTCAGGCCGTTGTCGGTGGTCGCGATCCTCGCTTTGAAGGATTTAACAGAGCTCTTAATGCCAAGCGCCCTATCGGATCACTGATCAAACCGGTTATATACCTTAACGCCCTTAGCCATTCCCAGCGCTATACCCTGGCTACGCTCCTGGATGACAGCCCTCTCATGGTTAAACAAACAGGCAGTGCCGACTGGGTTCCTGACAATTTTGACAAACAGAGCCATGGCCAAGTTCTCCTCCATGACGCCCTGATGAATTCTTACAACCTCTCTACGGTCCGCCTGGGCCTTGAACTAGGACCTGACGCTGCCATCGAACAGCTCAAACGACTTGGTTTAAATCGCAATATACCTGCCTACCCTGCCAGCCTTCTTGGAGCCAACACCCTTACTCCTTTGGAGATAACCCAGATATATCAGACTATTGCCAGTGGCGGTTTCCGCACTCCCCTTAAAGCCATCAGAGAAATACTCGATCACAACGGCGAACCTTTGCAACGCTATCCCCTCGCAGTGCAACAAACCATTAATGATAATGCTATCTATCTATTAACAACTACCCTTCAAGATGTCGTTACTCAGGGGACCGGAAAAAATATGCAGAACTTTCTGTCCACTGATCTTGGTGTTGCTGGCAAAACCGGAACCACAGATGATTTTCGCGATAGCTGGTTTGCTGGCTTCACAGAGAACAGCGTTGGGGTTGTCTGGATCGGCCGTGATGATAACCAGCCTACCGGTTTGACTGGAGCTAGTGGCGCAATGACTGTTTGGGGTGAAACGATGGCCCAATTAAATCCACAACCCCTGATCCTTGCAGAACCGGACCGGATTGAATACCATTGGATCGATAGACCAACAGGAAAATTA
Source organism: Geopsychrobacteraceae bacterium (assembly GCA_963664385.1). Taxonomy (GTDB): domain Bacteria; phylum Desulfobacterota; class Desulfuromonadia; order Desulfuromonadales; family Geopsychrobacteraceae; genus Seleniibacterium. The sequence continues at coordinate 4,016,468 of OY761157.1, read as the reverse complement.
TCAGGCTCCGGATGTAAAGATGCGGTTTACCTGCCGTTTATTGCCGGCACAGCTCCTACGGAACAATCAGGCTGCGGACCGGAATCCAGACCATCATCACTAGGAAACTGGTTTAAAAGGATTTTTCAATGATCACCAGAAAATGGATCTTTACTGTCTGCTTTATTACGCTTTTAACTGGCTGTACCGTTTATGCACCCAGCCCATCAGAGAATTCAGCAGTCGTCAGCCTCATTGAAGAAGCGGAACAACTTAGTAACATAGGTCAATTTGACAACGCTGGGATCTCTCTTGAACGGGCCATACGCATTGAGCCGAGAAATCCTCAACTGTGGCATAAATTGGCACAAATCCGTATCTCTCAGCAGTTGTATTCACAAGCTGAAAACCTTGCCAGAAAATCAAATTCACTATGTCTGGACAATTCGCAACTAAGAAGCCTCAACTGGAAACTTATTAGTGATGCACGTAGACTGAATGGTGACTACAAAGGGGCCCAGGAGGCTTTGAGAAAGAGCCTGAAGAACTGATAAGATAGCCATTCAACTCATTGATAATCATTAGGTATGTTGCCAATTTCATAACGAATACTAAAGGTTGTACTGCAGCCATTAAAAACCTACCAACAACTGGAAACTTTACAACTGACATGCCATAATCAAGTGTCTTTTGGAGGTGGGAACAAGAGCTCAGTTGAAGGTCGTTAATACATCTCTTCAGCGCAATGAACAAAAGCACGTAACCCCTCTGGAGAGTGGCATGTACCAGCGTACTCTAAATATCTATTTATCAACAAACGATCCCGCTTTAGAACATCTGGTTAATTCAATCGATTCATTAGATCGATTTTCCCATAATATCATCTGCCAGAAACCAGGTTTTACCGACAACCTTCAGTCAGCTTCCATAATTATTCTTGATAGTCCTGATAGTTATAAGTATGTGCAGCAGTTTTTTAAGACAAAAGCCGCCAACACGAAACTGATTGTCTGTCTCACAGAGGACTCCCTGAATTTACTGAAAGATATCTACGATTTTGTTGATGAATTTTGGTACCGCCCTCTTGATCCTGAGAAAATATTGGTTTCTTTTACCAGGGTCCTATCTGCTATCAAAGCACAAGAAGATGCGTCCCTTACGACCACCTACCTCGATACTTTGATCGACACCCTTCCTGATCTCATCTGGTTCAAGGATGCACGAGGCGCTCACCTGAAAATTAACAACAGCTTTTGCAAAACAGTAAATAAGACCAAAAACCAGATTGAAGGTCGCGGCCATTTTTATATCTGGGATATTGAGCCAGATGAATACGCTCAGGGTGAGTTTATATGCCTTGAATCGGAGGAAATAGTTTTAAGAAAAAAAGAGGCCTGCCTGTTTGATGAAACCGTTAAATGTGGCGATGAAATGCGCAAATTCAAAACTTACAAGGCCCCTGTTTTTGATAATGACAGGACGGTCATAGGGACTGTCGGCTTTGCACATGACGTTACGGACCTGCAAAACCTGGTCATTGAACTTAATATCCTTATTGAAAGTCTCCCCTTTGCCATCATGGTCACTGATGAAGAGAAAAACATTACCAGTTCAAATCAAAAATTCATGGATTTTTTCCAACTAAAGCGGGAAGAGATCGTTGGTCACAATGTTGATGTTTTTATCGATGAAAGCCGCATGTTTACCAGGAGTAAACGTTGGATTTTTGAAGAAGGAGAGGACGGGACCTTATTGCTTTCTAAGGATAAAGTACTGAAAATTCATGATGAGCAACTGCTCGACACCTTTGGAATGATGGCCGGTCACATTTACCTGTTTCTTGATGTAACACTAGAATATCACGCTAAGAACAAACTTCTATTAGATGCCAATACTGACTATCTGACTAAACTGAATAATCGGCGTAGATTACAGGACTTCATGCGCAAGACCCAGTGTGGTCCAACAACAACCCTTTTCTTAGCTGACCTTGATAACTTCAAGGAAGTTAACGATTGCTACGGTCATGACGAAGGGGACAATATCCTTGTATCCTTTGCCAATTTACTGCAAATATATTTTCCCTGTGAAAACCTGTTTCGCCTCGGAGGAGATGAGTTCGCTATCCTCATTCCAGAAACCACAGATAGCACCGAAGTTAACAAATACGCTGAAAAACTACTAACAGGTTTTAATAATTATATTGTCAGAAAATTCCCCCACACTAATATATCCGTCAGCATCGGTATTGCTTGTAATGTTACACATCACAGCGATTTTGGTGAATTATTTAAGCGAGCCGACATGGCCCTCTATGAATCAAAAAATTGCGGAAAGAGCGTTTATACTATTTGGCAACAGCCTGACTCCCAAGATATGTAAATTAAAATCAATAAACAGGCAGATAATCCCCCTCCCCCCTTACCCTAGCCAGCCAATCACTATATAATAGTCATAATTTATTGATATAACTGACTTCGCCTCTAACCTTATGGTGATTTATAGATGACAAAAACACGTATCCTTATTTCAGAATCAAATGACCCCTGGTTCAATTTGACCGTAGAAGATATCATTTTTCGGTCGATGCCAGCCGACCAACGCATACTCTTTCTATGGCAAAACGCCGATACCGTTGTCATCGGGAGAGCTCAAAACCCCTGGCGCGAATGCAATACCAGAAGAATGGACACGGAGGGTGTAAAATTGGCTCGCCGTCAAACGGGCGGCGGCGCGGTATTTCACGATCTCGGAAACAGCTGCTTTACCTTTATGGCTGGAAAACCAGAATACGACAAAACCGTATCCACCCAAATCGTACTCAATGCACTCAAGAAACTTGGAATTGATGGCAAGGCCAATGGTCGCAACGATTTAGTGATTGAAGATGAATCAGGCATGCGTAAATTTTCCGGGTCTGCGTACAAGGAAGCTAAAGATAGAGGGTTTCACCATGGCACCCTGCTGCTCAATGCAGATTTAACCCGACTGGCAAATTATCTCAACCCTGACCCCAAAAAACTCCAGGCCAAGGGAGTCGTTTCTGTTAAGTCACGAGTGGTTAATTTGAGCAGCCTGGTCCCAGATATCAGTCATAAGATGGTAAGTCAGGCCATCAGTGAAGCGTATCAGGAATATTATCAGATCAGTGTTACACCAGAGCTGATTGATCCAGAGCACTTTACCGACTTGCCAGATTTTCAGGAAAAGTTTGATCTGCAAAGTAGCTGGGATTGGAATTTCGGTAAAACTCCACCCTTCACTCACGCTCTCGATGAACGTTTTGAATGGGGAGGAGTTGAAGTTTTATTGAATGTTGTTAAGGGAAATGTGCTGGAAGCAAAAATATATACCGATATGCTTGACCCTGCCCCTATGGAGTCTTTGGCAAAAGGCCTTCAAGGCATCCAGTACAGACCAGACAGAATTTCCGAAACCATTCAGAAACTGATCCCTGAGCACCCCCATCATGAAGTAACGCTAACGACCGTTAGGGACTGGTTGACAGAACAGGCCTCTTAAGCGAACCTAGACTCATGTCGGACCCGTGAGGTAATAAGACACACTTTCAATCCTCACGGGATCCATTGCCCCGACAAAATTCAACTAAGAGCTTAAATTTCAGACTTAAGCGTCAACGATCTCTGCTAATACCTTTATTATTTGGTCAACATCAGCGACATCAGTTTCTGAAAACCATAAACCTTGAGGATAGATCATAACATTCGGGCCGGCATCGCAAACACCTAGACAACCTGACGAAGAGACTCTTACTTTCCCCTTCCAGCCTTTGGCGTTTACAGCCTCTTTTAACTTGTCTTTCAACTGACTGCTACCATTATCTGCACATGACTTACGCGCACCATTACGATCATTGGTACAAATAAAAACATGAGCGACAAAAGGAGTGATTGGATGTTGAATCATGGCGCAACCCTTTCTTCAAATAGCGTGATAAACTGCAAACAAGCATCATTCATTATCGGCTATCCACATATGATTTGTCACTCATCCACCTCAAAAAATAAACATCATGAATCAGCCCTTATTGTCCCCGGTAACGATCCAGGCCAAAGGGACAGTACCGAGGCAGAAAACTGTTGCAATAATGTAGGTCATTTGCAGGCCGACACCATCACCAAGCAAACCAACACAAAATACCGCAACGGAACTTACGCCAAAATTAATGAACATATACATGCTGTTCATAAAGGTCGGCATGTTGGTGCCGGTATCCTGAGTTTTTGCTAACAGCACCGGTCCGGAGGCAAACAGAAACAGGCCAAGGACAGCCAACAAAATAATATTGTTACTCATCACAAACAGACCTAAAACAATAACAGTGGCAATACTTGAAACAAGAAGAGTGTTCCTGCGGCCTATACGGTCAGAAATATTGCCAGCCATAAAGGTCCCGACAACTCCAAAAAATTGCAGAACTGACAACGAAATACCTGCATACCACAGGGAGCCTCCCTGCTGAGTAAGATAAACAGGAAGAAACAGTGTCAAAGCGCTCTTAGCTACATTTTGAAATAGGATATATCCTGCGAGTGAACTTAAAAAAACTTTTTGTTCTTTCAACACTCGCCGGGTATCCCCTTTCTCCTTGGGTTTGGTAAGCCGTTCTGGCGCTTTATAATTACGTAGTTTGAGGTAAAGAATAAATGAGGCAACAAGTCCCAGGGGAATCAGGCGGTAGATCCCTTCCAGTCCCCACGCAGAAACCGCTGCAATAACCATCATCGGGCCAAGAGTACGCGCCAACTCTCCACCGACCATAAAAAAGCTCATCCCAGTACCAACTCTATTTCCCGAAACATTGCGGACCATGACCGGGGAAGGCACATGAAACAGCGCTGCAGAAACTCCAGCGACAAACAATAACAGAAATAAAGTAATCGTGGAATTGGCCAAACCGACAAATCCCATGCTGATAGCTGTCACAGCAGGAGCCAAAATAACGATATATCTACTCCCGGTGCGCTCAACCAGTAATCCTAAAATAGGATTAAAAAGAGCCGGAACCCTGCGAATGATATCGAGAAATGCTGTTACCGATAAAGACATTCCCAACTTTGCGATGAGAAGTGGTAATAAAGGGGCGAGAATTGCAGAGAACATGTCATGCGCTAAATGTGCTACAGACAAGACCAGAACTTCATTCCTTTTAAATTTTTGATTATCCACAATCGCTGACTTTCTGCAAAGGGCGCGGAAGAAGGGCCTGTAGCAGATAACACAGCGACGGGTCCGAGGTAATAAAAGAATATGAAAATCTAAATTTGATACATCGAAGCCTAAAAACTACAGTAAAAAAGGATAAAATACAATATTCAATAAGTTCCTGATATTTAACCTTATCTTACGTTGCTAAGTGGCAATATAAAACACTTTTTAAAGATACAAGATATTCGGCCTGAAACATGCATAAATTGACTAGATAATCTACATGCATAAGGAGGTATGAATGGCCACGGTTTGGACAACAATGGAAAAAAACGCTGATGGACGATTTGCAGAAACAGGCTTTCATATGAATGAGCCTGAAAAATGGTATCGTTTTTTTACCGTTAATGACCCAGAAGATTTTATTGCCCACATGAAACGCTTTCACAGCCTTCCCAAAAAAGCATTAAGCAGAGATGCTTATGAAGCTGTTTGTCAGGAGGTTGGCGTTAAGCCGGCAACAGATCAAGATCTGGAATTTTATGGAACAACCTATAGCACCATCGGCACCAGCAACTATCATCTGCATACTGAGCCGGAAAATCGCGAAGCTGCGATAGCTAACGCATTACATACTTTACGCTATCGGGAAATCAGAAAAACCCAGGTCTGACTACAGTTAAGATAGCAATCGACACAACTGACGATTAGCTTTAAAGCTATTATATAATGGATGATTTAAAAGCCTGAGTGACTAAACTCAGGCTATTTTTTATTGAAGAATTGGGTTACAGAATCGGCCTGAAACGAGTAATTTTTATTAAGAAGCCTCTTTCAGCCTCATGGTCTCCAGGGCAAGGGCGAGCTGATCAGGACAGCTGGTATTGTTTCGGCACTGAATCCCTTTTAAGCTATTGACAACTTCAGCAATGGATCTTCCTTTTACCAGAGCAGAAATGCCCTGAGCATTCCCGGTACAGCCACCAATAAAATCAACATTACAGATGGTGTCACCATCAATATCTATATGAATTTGACGGGCACATGTGCCTTCAGTCTGATATATGGTTTTCGTCATTAATTTATCGCCCTTTACTGAAATATTTTTGCTGTTAAAAACCATATCAATCGATTTCTGTCAATATAGATAAAGATTCATCAACCCTGTCGACCCACAAAAAAACCCGGCAAAAGCCGGGTTTTTAAACAAGAAACTAAGTTAAATATACTACTTCAAGTATTCAGGCAGTTGATCCAGGATGCGTACAGGTTCTCCTTCTGACAACTCCGCTTTAGCTAAAACGTAATCCATCGCTTTCTCAAGACGAATAGCATGCTCTAACTGCTCTAATGCCCCAGGAGTTTCATCAAGGCGTTTACGACGATCCTCATATTTCTTACCAACTTCCATAATGGAGCTGTCCTGCTTCATTACAGTAGCCTTGATATCCTCTTCTGTCACTTCAGGATTTATCTTTGCGGCAACAGCGCCAAGCAGAAGGTTTTTACGTACAGCTTCGATGGCCTCTGGACGAATTTCCTTCTTTGCCTGATCCATAGATTTTCCACTCGATTTCAGATAATTCTCAAAGTTGTTCTTCCCGACCTGCTGACGGAACTGATTGAGCATAAGCATAACCTGCTGCTCAATGACTTCCTCACGTAAAGGACAAGGATTCATTTCAATAAGCTTTTTCATAATTGCTGAACGTCTATTGGTCTCATTTTTTTCATCAGCTAATGATTCCAGGGATGTCCTTACTTCAGCAGCAAACTCTTCAATGGTATTAAACGGCAGAGTTGACAGTAACTTTGCATCGTCATCCCCTGCTCCACGCTGTTGACGCATTCCGGTAATCTGATGTTTAACATCATCATCAGTCACTATAACTGGGGAATAACTGGCTTTAAGTCCTTCAAATTGCTTTAACTTTATCTCTGGTTCGAGGGCTACCCGGATCTCAACCAGGCAAGGCTCTCCTAACTTCGTTTCTTTAGGAACAATTTCAGGATAGGTCATCGGTGTCAGGCCAAGCTCTTTAATGCCTTTCATATAATAGGTAGGCAATACCTTATTAAGCCCCTGACTGGCAATGCGATTCAACTCAGGATGCTGACCAAGCATGGCACGGTTACTTAATGGCGCACCGGTTTTATTATCCTTTCCTTCATTTTCCTTGAGAAACTCTTCCATAATGGCTGCTTCAATTGTTTCAGCATCTATCTCAATGGTGAAAATCGCCTCTTCTTTGTTTGACTTGATCAACTTTACTGACATGTGCTGACTCCTTGATAGAATGAATTCATACAGGGACCGATCCCGGTCACTTGTGTCATTTTGAGATTTCCCCTGGTTTTGTAAATATCGCCATTGATAGATACGTTTCAGTCCGTCATGACGATGCCTAAAAGTTATTCCCTGACAACCGCTTATCTAGGCTGACAATCTGTCGCACCATACTGTTTCAGTTTGAGACGGCAGTCATTCAGAGGTATTTTCTGTCTCAAATTCGGCCAATATCACAGAACAATCAAATTACGGCAGCATATAAAGCAAAAAGCAAGCCTATCCAGAATGGAGATCACCTAAGACAAAAAAAGCACAGAACTCTACTTTCCGATGCTTCTCACTTCTATAACTTCAGTACAGTAATGATTAAGATTGATTTGACAGTGGCTATAATCGGTCTAGAATCTGTCAGTAACATCTTGACAATTAAAGCCCTTTTCCTCACCACTCTTTCATTAATACAGCTAATGAAGCAGAATCAGATTGGAGATTTTATGAAAAAAGTTGCTCTGTTCGTTTTTAATGGTGATCCAATGTGCTTTATCCATGTCCTGCTCAACGCTCTAGATATGCATGAAAAAGGTTACGAAGCGAAAATTATTATTGAGGGAGCAGCAGTAAAGCTGGTTCCCGACCTACCTAAAACGTCGAATCCACTACACGGGTTGTGGCAAAAGTGCCTTAACGCAAACCTTGTGGAAGGTATTTGCAAAGCGTGCGCTGCCAAATTAGGCACCCTGGACGCTGCGGTCGAACTTAAGCTGCCTATTCTTGATGATATGTCCGGACACCCTGGCATGTCTTACTACATTGATCAAGGTTACGAGATTATAAGTTTTTGATGGGTAAATCAGGCACCTCACTTCAGCCAAAAGAGGATCAGGGATTTCAAGGTATTTTCTTCTATTGCGTTATAGCATCCACCTTTTTTCTTTGAGCCCCTGGTAATCGATTGCCTATCAGAAGTAACATATGACTTGAACTAAGTCATATGGTCCAAACATTCTAATGGGGTGAAGCCATGAACGAGCAAATTGATTTTTATGAAAAAAAATTACGCTATGAAATAGACTCCTGGGATCTGCAGGATCTGATCAAGAATCATTCACCTGTCATAGTTATTGACGCCAGATCTTCCGAAGCCTATTCCCATGAACACATTCCAGGGGCCATAAACATCCCCCACCGCACCATGACCCCGGAAAGCACAGCTGATTTAGACAAAAGTGCCCTGATCGTCACCTACTGTGACGGCATCGGGTGCAATGCTTCCACCAAAGGAGCTCTCAATATGACCAGACTTGGTTTTCATGTAAAAGAGCTTATGGGCGGTCTTGACTGGTGGAAACGCGATGGGTACTCTACAGCAGGTCATAGTTGTAGCCTTGGGAGCAGTGATCCTGGATGTGGCTGTAACTGAACGGTCGTGCGCTACGACCTTTTTGAAGTTTTTTAAGATTGCAAATAAGAGACATTACATGCTGCACGGAATCTTGTGGGATAATGATGGTGTGCTGGTAGATACTGAGCACCTGTTTTTTACTGCCAATAAAGAATTGCTCAATTCCTATGGACTCGACCTTTCAGAGGATGATTTCTTCAATTGGTACCTGATCCGTAACATTGGCTCTTGGCACTTGTTCCAGGAAGCAGGACTGACCGAAGACGACCTACCTGCAATTCGCCAAAAACGTAGCGACCTATATAATCAAAAGCTCCTCGCGGCCGAAAATCTTGCTATTGACGGAATTAAACCAATATTGCAGAGATTACATAACCGATTCCCCATGGGTATCGTGACCAGCGCCTACCGCCACCACTTCGATACCATACATACCAGACTTGATCTACGTGACTACTTTGACTTTGTTTTAACCAATGAAGATTACGAAGGCAGCAAACCGTCCCCGGCGCCGTACCTTTGCGGATTAAAAAAACTGGGCAAAAATGCCGAGCAATGTATTATTGTCGAGGATTCTCCTCGGGGGCTGGCTGCCGCCCAGGCAGCCGGGGTTCGCTGTATTATCCTGCGCCATAAACTGATGCAAAGTTATCCTTTTGAAGGAGCCTACAAGGTTGTTGATAATACCGAGGAGCTCGGAAACGTGATCATGGATTTACTCTAAAGAACCAAGTCCATGGTATCATTCCTTTGAAATCCTTCTATAAATAGGATACTATCGCGAATCATCCCTCCGCAATAGCAGTTATTATTGTAATTTCTCAACTGCAATTTTATCAGGGTAGAGAAATATATCTTCGCAGCTGCATCACTCTGCTCACATGAGTCACACAGTATTGCTGCAGACTAAAATTTAGCATTGCTGCGCCGCTGCAGTACTCTTATAGAATACAAGTGGTTTTACAAACCCTGCCAGACAGTGATGATCTTACCCATTCCGCACGCGGATCGATTTACTGGAAACTTGTAAATCTAGCATTCAGGCCCAACTTCTGAAGTAAAGGTTATAATAGTGGACACAAATGTTGTTAATCAAGTTTTGGGGCTAACCTTAATGATGGTCATCGGTGGCTATCTGCGTAAGCGACAGATCATGAGTGATGTCGTTATGAAAGCCTTCACCGATGTCTTGCTGTCTGTGACAGTCCCGTGCATGGTGATTTATTCCTTCCATGTCGATTATTCCAGGGAAATGTTGGATAACGGCATTATGATGTTCAGCAGTGCTTTAGTCATTCATATTTTCCTGATCATTCTTTCAAAACTTCTGTATTACAAATTTGATCCCCTAAAAAGAAACATTCTGCTTTTTTCTACCGTTTTTTCTAACTGCGGCTTTATCGGCTTTCCCCTCCTCTATTCCCTTTACGGAACCGACGGAGTTTTTTACACCTCGATTTTTGTTGCGTGTTTTAATCTGTTTGCCTTCTCCTATGGAGTTATGCTGTTTACCGGCAAGACAGGCATTCTAAAATCACTTAAAAGTTTATTTTTAAATCCGCCACTCATTGCTACGGTTGTGGGTATTTTTATTTTCATCTGCGGGATCAAGCTTCCCAAAGCACCACTGATCACCCTTCATTCAGTTGGCGACATGACGACAGCAATATCGATGTTCATTATTGGAGCCATGTTAGCTGATGTAAAATTGAAAGAAGCGCTTAAAGGCATAGACGTATTTTATCTCTGCGTAATGAAGCTGATTGTTGCCCCATTTCTCTGCTATTTCCTACTTAAACCATTTATCAGCAATCAGACAATTTTCACTATCGCCGTAATCCTGGTAGCCATGCCAACCGGATCTCTTACCGGAGTTTTTGCTGAAAAATATAATGGCAATCGCTCCCTGGCGTCACGCTGTACCTTTGTGACGACCGTATTGTCAATGATAACGATTCCATTAGTCATTTCATTACTATAATCAAAACAGCAGATTGAACTGAAAATGAGCCAGGACAAACACATTTTTACAACCTGCACCCGCGATTGTCCCAACACTTGCGGTCTCATAGCAACGGTTAACAACGGTCTCCTTACCGCCTTAAAAGGCGCACCTGACCATCCTTTCACCAAAGGAATGGCCTGCCACAAAACCAATCGCTATATCGACCGCGTTTATAGTAATGAGCGGATTGTCTCTCCATTACTCAAAACAAAAGATGGCTGGCAAGCAACATCGTGGGATAATGCTCTTGATTTGATCGCCACAAAACTGAAAGACGTTTGCCAAGAATCTGGTTCCGAGGCAATCCTGTATTATCAGGGATACGGCGAACGTACCGGTTTAAAACTTCTAAACAAATATTTTTTTAATTTGCTAGGTGGAGTCACTACCTTGCATGGATCTCTGTGTGGCGGCACTGGCCAAACTGCTCAAAACCTCGATTTTGGACACCGCATTTCCCACGATCCCCTAGACCACTATAATTCTAAGGCGATGATCCTCTGGGCCAGAAATCCTGCGACAACCAACATCAGCCTACTACCGATCATCAAATATATCCGTAAAAAAGGGGGACGCGTCATTGTTATTGATCCATATAAAAATCGCACAACCCGGTTTGCGGATCATCACATCGCACCTAAACCCGGCAACGATGTTTTTCTGGCTTTGGCGGCGGCGAAAATCATTTTTCGGAACCACTGGGAAGATACAGCCTTTCTTGCCGAGCATTGCCAGGGAACCGATAAATTCTTACAGTTGATAAACAACTTCAGTCTTTCTGAGTTATGCCAGCGTGCAGACATAAACTCAGGTGAAGCCGAACTGCTTGCCGAAACCCTGGTAACATATGGCCCGACCTCCATTCTACTTGGCTGGGGACTTCATCGTTATAAAAATGCTCACTACAGTATTCGGGCTATTGACGCCTTAGCCGCCATCAGTGGCAACATCGGTATTGCCGGTGGTGGAGTCAGTCAGGGGTTTGAAGAGTATGGCCCTTACGATCAGCAGTATTGGGGGGATGATATGAATCCGCCAAGAAGAACCCTGCTGATGCCGGAAATAGGTTCCCAGATGCTCGAAGCCAACGATCCTCCCCTGCGTATGGCGGTTATTTCTGCAGCGAATCCAGTCTGCATGGCACCCGATTCAGCCAGCGTAAAAACAGCTTTAAGCAAACTCGACATGACTGTTTATATCGGCCATTTCATGGATGACACTGCTGATATGGCTAATATATTTCTGCCGGCAACCACCTTTCTGGAAGAATCTGACGTGATGGCCAGCTATGGCCATAATTATGTTGGTCCTGTCAATCAGGCGATTCCTCCGGTTGGTGACTGTCGTACTGATTTCGCTATATTTTCAGCTCTTGCGCAGCGCTTTGATTTTGCTGACAAATTTTGCCTACCTGCTGAACAATGGTTGGAAAAAATTTGTTCTCCTTTGATTAAGGCAGGCTGTGATCTTGAGAAACTTGGACATAAACCGTTCCGAGTGTCGGAACCGATGGTTCCCTACGCTGACCATATTTTCCCAACCCCGTCAGGTAAATTTCAATTTATTAGCGAATTCTCTGAAAGGGATATGCCCTCTGCTAGCGATCACTTCCCTTATACGTTATTAACCGTCGCTGCCGAGGATCATATCTGTTCAGAGCGCACTCTCGGTGAGCATTCTCCCCTACCCTATCTCTATCTGCATCCAGATGAAATAACCCGGACGGGACTAACGGCCAATTCACCTGCTGTAGCAGAAAGCCTAACCGGAAAGCTGATCGTAGAAATTAAAGAGGATAAGACACTCAGGACCGATTGCGCAGTCGCTGAGCGCGGAGGTTGGATTAAAGCGGGTCACGGGTTCAATCAGCTCACCCAGGCCATGACCAGTACCGTGGGCAATGGCACGCCTTACTACGAAACAAAAATCACAGTGCGTCCACTTTAATAAAGAAAAGCCGGCCGCCATATTGGGCACCCGGCTTTGCTTAAAAAAACACGTCCTCAGTTAACCATTCTCAGATATCAAGAGCAGCATGATACCCCTGATAAACTGCTGTTGTGATATTCGCTGGACGTAAACAATCGCCAATATATTTTACCGTTGCAGCCGCGTCATGGTATTTCAAGGCGTCATCCCTCAAGGCGCGCTGGCCGGCAGCACACATAATGGTCTCAGCCTCAAACAGGACATCGCGCCCATCTTCATTTTGGCACCAGACTCCAGCATTATCAATTTTCAATGCCTTCATACCGGTATGCGAATTGACCATTTTTTCAAGCTCACCCAGCAAGATCGGCCGATGTCTGATGTTACAGTCGCCAGCAAGTTCAGAGCACATTTCCAGAAGATCAACCTGCTTACCCTGATTAGCCAGGTGAAGAGCAAGCTCACAGCCAGACAGGCCACCGCCGATAACCACAACCTTATCCTTAACCTGATCCTGCTTCAGATGATATTCATTCACAGTGATCACTTTTGAACTGTTAATCCCGGGAATAGGAGGCAATAGAGCCTCGGATCCTATAGCAACAATCAGGGTATCAACATTTTCCCGATTAACATACTCTGGAGTTGCATCAGTATTGTAACGGATTTCAACCCCTGCTGTTTCTGCCTGCCTGCCAAAGGTGACGCCAAGATCATACATCTCTCGTTTAAACGGAATGGCAATCTCACTTTTGAGGATACCGCCAACCTTATCTGACTTTTCACAGAGAATGACCTGGTGACCGCGCTGAGCAGCAGTAATTGCCGCCTTCAAACCACCTGGACCAGCCCCAACCACCATCACTTTAACCGGCTTGGAACTGAGATGGACCTCTGTGCCATCGAGCTCACGACCGATTAACGGGTTAACAGCACAACGTCTGGTAGCAGTAACCGCCCTTTCTGCCATACAGGTAAAGCAGCGCAAACATTTAACTATTTTATCATCTTCGTTGCGCGTCACCTTTGTCGGGAGTTCGTGATCGGCCAATAAAGCACGCGCCATTTCAACAACATCGGCTTGACCGCTGGCAATAATAGTTTCAAGTAACTCAGGATCGTTCAATCCGCCTATAGTTGCAACAGGGACTTTAACATGGGGCTTGATAGCCGCGGCCAAATGAACATTACTACCGTGAGGCAGAAACATGGAAGGATGGGTCTTGGCAAAACCGGCCTGATAAGTCCCGGCTGAAACATGAAGCAAATCAATTTTATCTTCGATCAGCTTGGCAATTTCGATGCCATCCTCAACAGTATAACCTCCTTCGAACAATTCGGAACCACTCATACGAAATTCAATGGGAAAACCAGGACCCACTGACGCGCGAACACTATCCAGAACCTCACACGCCAAACGGACGCGATTTTCAATAGACCCACCATACTTATCGGTACGGTTATTAAAGAAGGGGGAGAGAAACTGATTAAGCAACCAGCCGTGTCCGCCATGGACCATAACCATCTCAAATCCAGCCCTTTTAACGAGCCCAGCAGCATCGCCGTAAGCCTGAACGATAGAGTCAATTAATTCCTGGGTCAAAGCTTTTACAGGAATACCGTCAGGCCGCATACCGTCACTGGGACCATATTGGGCAAGGGATTTCTTTTTCCCCTTATCAGTCAGATAAGTTCCGGCATATTGCCCGGAATGAGAGAGTTCGACGCTGGGAATAGCGCCATGACGCCGAATGGCATCTGCGGTATAAGCGAACCCGGAAAGAGAGCCCGGGGTTGTTAAATCTATATGGAAAGCATGGGAGCCATCCGTTTCAGGATGGACCATCAGCTCACTGACGGTAACAGCAGCGGCACCACCTTTGGCCCGTAACTCATAAAATGCTGTTGAGCCGCGACCAATGCAGCCATCGGCGGTAATATCAGTACCTCCCATGGGTGCTGAAAACATTCGATTACGGAAGGTTACATTCCCCAGAGTGATCGGCTGACAAAGGTGTGGATACTTGCGTTCCATTCAGGCCTCCTTATCGTTTGTTGAAATACGCAAATAGACAAGTAGCCTTGAGGATGATCATTTCATTAAATAAGTGAATAATTTAACAGGATTTCACAGATAACTCACTGAGAAAAAGCGTTCGATTGAATTTTTAATTTTATAGGCTAAACCTGTTGAAATTCAGATATTTCAATTTGCTGAAACTGACTTACTGTCTGCTTATCAGCAGACTTATTCTGCCTGATGATATTTTCTTGTTGCATTTTGCCATGATTGGGACGCTATAATACCAGATTATTTTCCACCCTATTTTAGCTGTACCTTGCAAAACATGTTTTAGATCAACTGTTTTGGGTAAATACATTGGGGGACCTAATGTCTATGAAAATGCTGAAAATTGAAAATAAAAGCCGCAAAGAAGCAGGCTCTGAAGGCGGCCAACCGGGCAAAAGTTCCGGAGGCAAAGGAATCGCCGATACTTTTGAAGATAAAGAGATTAAACACCTGTTTTTCAATTATCTGACCACAATGCTGGTGATTGAAGGTGGGGTATTCTTTTTCTGCTTTATTAATCATCTGGTGACTCCTGACTCTGTCTTCCCATGGAAACCATACCTGTTTGCAACCTTTATAACCCCCATTGCCATTACCTTTATTTTCGGCCTGATCCTGCTCACGTTTAACCGCTTCTTCTTTCGCGATTCCATCGACAGCGGTTTCGATCCACGGGTACTCGGCACCTGGGAGAGAAGGGGCAACGGATATCTTCTTTTCTTCAGTTACTTTACCGTTTGCCTTTCCTTGGTGGAATGACGCTCTTATTAGCGGCCTCCATACTGATTTACAAGCTTGATGACATTGCCTTTTACGCCTTGCAAATTGGCTCTGGCGTAGCGCGGTATCTGTTTTTTACCCTGATCGGATTATTGATTTTTATTGCAGTTGGCCTTATCTGCTGGATGATTCTCAGCTTTAGGCTTCGGCAACAGACGATGAAATCTGATCATCAGTACCGAATGCAACTCATGGAGCAGTTTGGCATGGTCATGCTCCAGGATGGCACGATGCTAAACAAAGAGGGAAAAATTCTGAATCAGCCCAAAGACACAAGCATTCTGGCCGCTTCGGAAAGTGCTCGCCTGCTGACCAGTGATGAAACCGATATTGAAATTATAGAAGACAGCGCGGAACCTGATGAGCCCAAAGCTTTACCTGGAACTGATGAATAGTTTACTTTTAAGAATATGCGCTTTATATTTTTCCGCTTATTAAGCCGATACTGGCAACCAGTATCGGCCCTTATTTTCTTTGCTATCGTTGTCTTATCATTGTGGCCTTTACCTTCATTGCCAAAGATACCTGGAACTGATAAAACTCATCATTTTATAGCCTACACGGTTCTGGCTTTTCCGGTAGCAATGATCCGCCCTTATCACTGGCGCAAAATCCTTATCGCCTTTATTGTTGCAAGTGCCACCATTGAATTCCTGCAGCCTCTGGTCAATCGCCATTGTGAATTTCTTGATTTTTCTGCCAATGCAGGTGGAATTGCCTGCGGTGCAGGCCTTGCCTGGTTGACCCGATTACTAATTGACGAGCAAAAAAGCAATTAATAGAACCACTGATAAATAAACCTTCTTATTTCTTTGACATGGTAATACACAGGGCTTCCGCCTCAGCATAAACAACTTCTCCCGCGCAGATCCGTCCCTGTACTTTAACTTTTCGACCATCCACAGAAACGACCCGGCTCTCCACCGTCACAACCTGTTTTAGTGGTAGCATATTGCGAAAATTTACATTCAGATTACCAACAACCACTGGGTACCCTTCCGCCCAGGCCGCTAACCCCAGGACCTCATCCATAACAGCAGCAAGTGAGCCTCCATGGCAATGGCCAGCAGGGCCCTCTGTCTCCGGTCCAAACCAGACTCGTGCTCGCAGACAACCTTTTTCATTCTGGTAATATTTGACCCTATAACGGTTTCCATCCGGCTCCCCGGAAACAAACCGCAATGAAGTGCCGACCAAAGCCGGGGCATTAAAAACCGACCAACTGGCATCACCACTTAAATCGATGGACTCTGAAGTCTTGGTATCAGTTCCGACCATAAACTCTCTCCTTTAGATAAAGTGAATACCTTCAATGCATGTGTAAAGACTAGCTTATAAAACGGTATTTTACAACTCAAACAACTATATATAGAATTCGGCAGAAATGAAAAAACCCGCAACTTAAAACAGTTGCGGGAAGATAGGATAACGGTAAAAAAGCAAGCAGCAAATGAATTAAAGTGAGGTGAGCTCGGCAACTCCAAATTGTCCAGAAAATTTGTTGAAATTTTCAAACAAAGCAGGATCAACAGGAATCCCCCTGCTACTGCGTTCGGCTTGAACCTTCCACTCACGATCTCCAGGTGCCATCACACTACATCCGGAAGCGCCCTTTTGCTCCCTCAAATCCTGTAAATAGGTTCCCATCTGTTCCTGGTAAACTGAGATATCGATAAAGGCATCAGGCCTCATAATCATGAAAAAATGCCCCAGGTGCCTTCGGGTATGCATATCATCACCATGAAATTTAATCAGTTGATGACTAAAAGCCATACCACTGAGCATACAGCCAAACAGTTCACACAAGCCGGCCAATGCAGCGCCTTTATAGCCATAGGTCAAACCACCCAGAGGTAATAAAGCGCTACTTTCATGTGGATTCGTGGTCATTTGACCAGCGTTATCGACAGCAACATCCGGAGGCAAATTGCGCCCGATCGACTGGTAATGGAGGACCCGGTTAAAAGGAATGGAGCTGGTCGCCATATCAAGAAGGTACGGCTGCTCGCCAATGACAGGCGCAGCAACACTGATCGGGTTGGTACCATGAAATGGCGCCGTTCCGTCATGAGCAAGAACCAGCTTGTCTGAATTACTGAACACCATGGCAATATAACCGGCCTCAGCCGCTTTCAGTGTATAACTGCCAGCTGCACCAAAATGTGATGAATTTATAACGGAGACAGCCCCTACCCCAGCCACATCTGCTAATTTCATCGCTTCTTCTATAGCTCTGTAACTGGCGTAATGACCAAAACCATCATCGGCATCAAGCGTACCCGTAGCCAGCATACGTGGTGTAAAGGTCATTTTCGGGAAACCATTTATGCGCCCCCCGGTTAATGCCGCTACATAATGAGGCAACAATCGCAGCCCATGACTGTCAACACCACGCAATGACGCGCCAATAAGCGAATCAGCAACCGCCTGCGTGGAAGCATCATCAGCTCCAGCCTTAATCAGCACCTCAGAGACAAAACGTTTAGCATCAGCATATGAAATACGCTGCCACTCTGTATCTTGAAAAGTAGTCGTACTGCTAGGTACCATAAAACACCCTGGGTATAAGAAAAAACACAACCAATATGAGTTGGAAAACTATGGAAAAACAGCTAAAAAAGCACTGCTCCATATCAACGAAAAAACCGCGTCACCATAACTGTGACGCGGTTTCTATGTAGAAAAGCTATTATTCGAAATCAACCTGGACTTTAACAGATTTAGAACGATCCGTTGCCGACTTGATGGCGTCAAGGACAGAATCCATGGGGAAGACATCTGTAATAATCGGTTTTACATCAATGGCCTTTTTACTGATTAAGTTAACCGCTTCAGCGTATTCAAGGTGAAAACGTTGACTACCAATCCAGTTAACTTCTTTACCAACGAGAACATTCATTGGAAATGACATATTCCCGGTGACACCAACTTGAACGATAGTTCCCTGCGGACGAATGGCCTGAAATACATTTTCAATGGCTGGTTGAGCGGCTGAGCATTCAAAAACGACGTCAAAATAGCCTTTATTCTCACTGTAAGAAGCAAGAGAATCAGCACTGGTAGACAGATTGATAATTCTATCGGCTCCGATCTCTTTGGCGACAGAAAGAGTTTTGTCAAACAGATCGACAACGACAATTTCCGCAGCCCCGTGATATTTAGCTGCGGCAACGCATAATGCCCCAATCGGACCAGCGCCATTGACCAAAACCTTTTTATCCTTAAGGGTGACCCGCTTGGCGGCATGCAAACAGACAGCCAGAGGTTCTGCACAGGCAAGCTCGGCAATGGTAGTATCAGCGCTACCTTTGATACACTGATCAGCGCTGATGGTCAGATATTCGCGAAATCCACCTTGCTCGTGAGGCAGACGCATTGCGGAACCGATAAAACGCATTTCCAGGCAGTGCTGAAAAAGCCCTTCCTGACAGAAGCTGCAATGCCCACATGGCTGGCTGGGATTGACCCCGACCTTATCCCCGACGTTAAGGTTTTCAACGCCCTCTCCGACTGCGGCAATGGTACCGGCAAATTCGTGCCCCATGATAATCGGCTCGCTAACCCGAACCGTACCAAAACCGCCATGCAGATAATAGTGCAGGTCAGAACCACAGATTCCGCCACGACCAACCTTGACCAGAGCTTCCCCAGGTCCAGGCTGACGTACAGCATCCGTTTCAATTTTCAGATCTTCTTGTCCATATAAACGACAGACACGTGTTTCCATAGCGACTACTCCATCTTGGTCTTATTTGACCAGTAACCCTGGCAGCCAGGTCGCCAATTCAGGTATGTAGGAGACCAGCAGCAGGACGATAATATTTGTTATGATAAAAGGCATAATTGCCTTAATAACCGAACTCAGTGGCAACTCCGCAATATTAGCGCAAACGAACAAACACACACCAACCGGTGGGGTCGTCAAGCCGATCATCAAGTTAAGAACTGCGAAGGTTGCAAAATGCAAAGGATCGATACCAACCCCTTGGGCCAGGGTCAACAGCGGAACAAAGAGAATAATTAACGCGGCGATGGTTTCCATAAACATACCGACAAACAACAACAGCAGATTGATCAAAAGAATGATCAGGTACTTGTTATCGGTAATGGAAAGAACTGCCTTGGCAATCATCTGTGGAATCTGTTCGGAAACAAGTATCCAACCAAAGACATTGGCAAATCCCACCAGCACCAAGATCGCAGCAGAAGACACAGCGCTATCGATGAGAATCTTGGGAATCGCCTTGACAGGCAGTTCCCGATAGAAGAAAACACCGACAATAACAGCATAAATACAAGCGATAATCGCAGTTTCGGTCGGCGTCATCAAGCCGCTGATCATCCCCACAATAATCAGAGCGGACATGGCCAAAGCCCAGAAAGCCCCTAAAAAGGATTTCCCGACAGCAGCAAAACCCTGCCATTGCTGACGTGGAAATTTTTTGCGTGAAGCAATCAGATAGGTGGTGATCAGCATCGCCACCCCAAGGAGAATGCCTGGCAAGGCACCGGCAATAAACATCTGGCCAACGGAAATACCAGACAGGGCACCAACGATAATCATCGGGACACTAGGCGGGATAATCGGTCCGACAGTAGATGACGCAGCGGTAACAGCAGCTGAAAAATCAGCAGGATAACCGGCTTTTTTCATCCCCGGGATCATAACACCACCAATGGAGGCAGCATCGGCTACCGCGGTTCCGGAAATACCACCAAAGAGCATGGAGGCAGCAACGTTGGTCAAACCGAGGCCACCACGGACCCAGCCGACCAGGCCATCGGCAAAGCGAACGATGCGTTCAGTGATACCGCCGTTGTTCATCAAGTTACCAGCCAGGATAAATCCCGGGATACATAACAGCACAAAAACATCAATACCAGCATACATCTTTTGCGGCATGACAACCAAAGGGATACCAGCGGCCAGAAGATAGCAGAAGGAAGAAAAACCCAAGGTAACAGCAACGGGCAATCCGATGACCAGTCCACCAACAAAAACGCCAATCAAGATAGCCAGATTCATTCCGATAACTCCTGTTGATCACCAGCTGTTGAAACATCCATCAGCAGAGTACTGATGCGAATTAAAGCAAATAAGCCTAAAGAACCAAGTAGAAAGAGGACACTTGCATGAATATAGTTCATCTGCCAGCCAAGGGCGGGTGAAGTCTGAAATGCACCAATTTCGGTAAAACGCCAGGCCGGTTCCAGCAGTGCGCCACATAAAAATGCAATAATGACGGCTGACACTAACTGCAACAACCAAGGAAGACGGCCAGGCAAAGCATCACAGATAATATCAACATTGACCAGATCACCGCTAAGCAAGGAGACTCCAACACCGAAAGCGGTCAGGTACAGCAAAGCAAAACGGGTCAACTCTTCGGTCCAGACCGGGGAATCAAAAAAACCACTACGACCTAAAACCTGAATCGTAACGGAGACGATGAGGACCCCGAAAGAGATGGCTACCAGCCCCCTGGCCAATCTGGTCAGTGCTGAATTTATAAGCAAAATGAAATTTTTCACAATGACCTCAATCTTTGTGCGGGAAAACAGATTTTCACAATAGATAAACAGGACGTACTTTCAACTGTTTTGCAACCGATAACGTCTGCTCCCCAAAAAACGGGGAGCAGACAGACTTACAACAAATTACTCGTTAAACAGTTTTTCAACGATTGGACGGATTTCAGGCTTAACGTTTGCTAGAACAGCATCCTTAGCTTTAGCAGCAAAGGCAGCGCCGTCAACATCAACAAAAGTCATCCCTTTAGCTTCCAGTTCGCCAACCAGTTTCTTTTCATCAGCAAGGAACAGTTCACGCTCATACTGCTGAGCACGTTTTGCTGCTTCCATAACATTTTTCTTGTCTGCGTCAGACAGTTTTTGCCAGGTCAGCTCAGAAATGGTCAGGTAAATCCAGGAACGAACGTGCTCGGTTTTATTGACATATTTCTGGACTTCAAAGAAGCTGGCAGATTTAATCAGTGCCAGGGGATTTTCCTGAGCGCCGATAGTGCCGTTCTGCAAGGAAGTGAAAACCTCGGAGAAAGCCATTGGAGTAGGCTTGGCACCAAGCGCTTTCCAGACGTCAACAAACAGGGGAACGTTAGGGACGCGCATTTTCAAGCTATCCAGATCTGCAGGGCTCTTGATCGGACGGTTACTGGTCAGGTTACGAGGACCACGAGCGAAGTAGGCGATAGGACGGATACGTGCCTTTTCAATGATCTGTGCTTTGATTTGATCACCGATTTCACCACCGGCGACAGCATCCATATGATCCAGAGACTTATAGGCATAAGGAACGGCAAGCAGAGCGGCCATAGGAGCCCAGTTCTGTAGACTCTCACCGGTAATAGTCATATCAGCGGTACCCAACTGCATACCATTGATAAGGTCCATCTCTTTACCGAGAGACTCATTCGGGAAAACTTTTACTTCAATACGCCCACTGGTCAGGGAAGAGAGTTCCTCACCAAATTTGACGGCAGCTTTATGCCAGATGTTGTCCTCGTTAGCAAGGTGACCTAGTTTCAGAGTCACGTCAGCTGCTGCGGCTGGCAGTGCCATACATGCCACGAGAGCAACTGTGAGAAGAGTTTTTCCAAAACGATTCAGCGTTGCCATACTACCTCCATAATGCGTTACATGGTTTTAAGGATGAAGCAGATCGCCCATGACCTGCCCCAGGCTTCAACAACAGTTAAATAGTACCCTGTTCTGCAAATATTTCTGGTTGTTGTTTCATAATTTTCGGAAGATCGATCAGAACTTCCTTCATATGATCTCGAATAATATGTTCTGCTCTCTGAGCGTCATGTGCTTCCAAAGCATCGACAATCTGAACATGGTGTTCAATAACCCGATCGAGAGACTTATGACTGGAACTGACATAGCGGACCCGATCAAAATGTGCCTTCAATCGACCGATGACATCCCACACCGTTCCTTTATCAGCAAAATCTGCAAGCAGACGATGAAATGCCTCATCAAGATGGAAGAACTTTTCCACATCAACGGTACTTTGCTGACGCTGTTGATCTATGACGCCTCTTAGCTCAGCGATCTGCTCCGGATTACAGCTTGCGGCCAGCTGTCTAACGATCTCAACCTCAATAGCCTCACGAATAAATCGTGCGTCACTTACCGCGTTGACATGGATCTTGGTGACAAAGGTGCCTCGCTGTGGTCGCACTTCGACGAGGCCATCATTTCGCAATTTAATGAATGCCTCACGGACAGGCTGGCGACTGACCTCCAGGGCTTTCGAAATCTCAGCTTCAGAGATTCTCATGCCGGGAGCCAACTCCCCCTGAATAATTTTATTGCGCAGGAGTTTATAGACCTGTGGCCCGACTGACTTCCCCTGACGCAAAAAAGAACTTTGGTATAAATTGTTTAGCACTTGACCTTCTCCTGACGGGGTTATATAACATACTACCATACTAGTCAACAGATATTCTCAATATCTGGAACCAGAATTTTCAAAACCATGACTTCAGCACTATAGGTTAAAACAAGGCTGAACATGTTGTTATAACTTATTTTTTACTGTTTTACGGAATTTAATTCAGATAATCACGCTATACTTACAGATAGTATTTTCTTACTTTAAACTTGATCTGATTGGACAACAATCAAACGACACCAACACGATCAAACAACGTTCACTTTATATACGATGAGGTAGACCTATGAGACAGACATGGCGTTGGTTTGGACCTGCCGACAGAACATCAATCGATGACATCCTACAAGCTGGTGTTGAAGGAGTGGTTTCCGCACTCCACCATATTCCACCAGGAGTCGTCTGGAGCACGGAAGAAATAATCAAACGACAAAAAGAAATTGGTACCAAAGGTGACGGTACTCCATCAGGTTTAGCCTGGGAGGTCGTTGAAAGCCTGCCTGTCTCAGAAGACATCAAGAAACAACAGGGTCCCTGGCGCGAACATATTGCCAACTATAAAATCAGCATGAAAAACCTGGCAGACCAGGGAATTGAGGTTATCTGCTACAATTTCATGCCGGTCCTCGACTGGACCCGGACCGACCTGAAGTGGAAAATGTCTCATGGTGGCACAACCATGCGTTTCGACCTGATCGATTTTGCAGCCTTTGATATCCACCTGCTGCAACGCGAAGGTGCTGCCGATGAGTTTCCAGCCGAAGTTGTCTCTCAGGCCAAACAGCGCTACGACGAGATGAGCCAAGAGCGGCGTCAGCAGATCACTGAGAACGTAGCATGCGGGCTACCAGGTGCCGCAGAAAAGCTGACCATTGACGATGTCAGAAGATTACTGGCCGAATACAACAAAATCAGCCCAGACCAGCTGCGTCAGAATTTTATCGATTTCCTCAGCGAAGTCGCACCCTATGCCGAAGAACTCGGGATGAGATTGTGTTGTCATCCTGATGATCCACCATTTCCCCTGCTTGGTCTGCCACGTATTTGCTCTACCGAAGGTGACTATAAAGCGTTGCTTGACGCTGTCGATCTCCCGGCAAATGGTATTGCCCTGTGTACTGGGTCCCTCGGTGCCCGGCCAGATAATGATTTACCTGGTATGATTGACCGCCTGGGTGATCGCGTTCACTTTATCCATTTGCGTAATGTTAAGCGTGAGACGCCCGGAATTCCTGCATCATTTCATGAAGATGAGCATCTTGCAGGTGACACCGACATGGTTGCTCTGGTAAAGTCTATTGTCCGTCAGGAAGGCAAGCGTAAAGCTTCAGGACGCAAAGATATCGAGATTCCAATTCGCCCCGACCATGGAATGGATATCCTCGATGACCTCAAGCGAAGTGGTCAGCCTGGATACCCATCTATCGGCCGTCTGAAAGGATTAGCGGAGCTGCGGGGATTAATTACCGCACTCACTCATCCGTCGGTCATCGACAAGTTCTAAAAAGGGATAAAAATGAACAGACTTAACGCAAACAGTAACCTCCCGACAGAAGTGAAACTACCCGGTTATCAACCTGAAAAGCATGTTGTAGGTATCGTCCATATTGGCATTGGAGCTTTCCATCGTGGCCACATGGCCGTGTATACCGACGATGTCATGGCCAACGAAGGTGGCAATTGGCGGATCACTGGTGTCAGCCTGCGCAGTCCTGGCGTTCGTGACCGTCTCAACCCGCAAGAAGGTCGCTACACCCTGGTTGAGCGTAGTGGTGCCGGGGAAAAATTGCGGGTTATTGCAAGCGTTAAGAATGTTCTTGTCGCACCTGAAGATCCAGCGGCCGTTATTGATTGCCTTACTCGACCTGAGACCAGAATCGTTTCTACGACCATTACTGAAAAAGGCTATCTGCGTGATCCGGCCAGTGGTGCTCTGCTTGCCGATCATCCTGACATTGTGCACGATCTTAACAACCCGCAAGCGCCAAAAACCATTCATGGCTTTATCGTTGAAGCCTTGTCAAGAATTAAACAGGCTGACACCATCCCCTTTACGCCACTTTGCTGTGATAACCTTGCCGCCAATGGCGCCTCTTTAAAACGTGTCATTATTGAATTTGCTAACCTGAGAGATCCGGAGCTTGGACAATGGATTGCTGATAATGTCCTCTTCCCGGACACCATGGTAGATCGCATTGTTCCGGCCACAACTCAGGATGACATTGACAGCGTTTCTGAAAAACTGGGCTATCTTGATGAAGCTCCGGTCTTATGTGAACCATTCAGCCAATGGGTTATTGCTGACACCCTTCCCCAACCACGCCCGGCCTGGGAAAAATACGGCGTTACCTTCGTTGCCGACGTCGCCCCTTTTGAAGAAATGAAACTCCGCCTGCTGAATGCTTCTCACTCTGCTATGGCCTATCTTGGTTACCTTGGTGGCCATGAATATATCCACCAGGTTGTCGATGATCCGATCTTCCTTAACTATGTCCGCAGCATGATGAGTGAGGAGATGATACCTACGCTTCATATGCCGGACGAAGTGGACCTTGAAGCCTATTGCGACAGCCTGATCGAGCGTTTCAGCAATCCGACCCTGTGGCATAAAACCTCCCAGATTGCCATGGATGGTTCCCTTAAAATACCATTAAGATTGTTGAACACAGTTCGAGACCGGATCGCCAACAATCAACCCTACCCTAAAGTTGCCACAGCCATTGCTGGTTGGCTGCGCTATATTTCTGGAGTTGATGAAAAAGGTAACACCATTACGGTGAGCGATCCATTTGCCGAACGCCTGAAAGAAATTGCCGACAAGTTCAACGGCGATATTCCAGGGTATGTCAATGCAATGGTCTCCATGGCAGACATTTTTGGCACAGATCTCCCTGTTAATGCTGGTTTTAAGGCTGCAATCACTGAAGCCTTGCAGCAAATTTACCGTATCGGCACCAAAGCAGCGCTACAACAACTTTAGATCCCCTCCCCGGCATGCCTGATTAAGATGACATGCCGGGGCTCCCCCCCCTGAAATATCATCTATTTATTAAATATAAACTGCCCCCCAAAAAACGACGCCGTTGTTTATTCTCCATCACAAATTTCCAACATGAGGCCTCAATGGAAGATATAGAAGCCTAATCTGAACCAGGCCGAAGGATAGTTATGTCACTAGATGAAAAAATACCCCGTTCCGGAGGAGGCAGGAACGGGGTCAATTGTCCATTGATTGATGGACTGGAGAAAGTGGACTTGGAAACTTCTGGAATCTCCAACAATCCTGATAAGTTATAAGAGCAAAACTAATACCAACATTGACCAGAGATTTATTTTCATCATTAACGCCCATCTTTTAGGGACTTTATTAAGTCAAAAAATAATCTAGGCTTAAGAGTAATCGAAAGCCAGCGGACAAAAACCGTCATTTGCGGCAACTTTTGGCCATTTGCCACACAAATAGCTGATAGCGATTCCCCTAAAGGAAAAAGGGCAGCAACCACCAAACTATTCAGAAGAGATCTGGTATTTTTCAAGCTTATAACGCAGGGTGCCTCTCGGAGTGTTTAAAATCCTGGCGGTTTTAGCGACGTTACCACCGGAAATAGCGTAAGCCTTAGCCAACAGGTCTTTTTCCACTTGGCAGAGGACATCATCGAGGACAATCCCCTCTGGAGGAATATCATAACTGATAGGCAGTTCACTTTGAGGTTCTTCACCCCAGATTTCGCGCGGCAAGTGTTGCGGTTCAATCTGCTGAACATTGTGCATAATGCAAATTCTTTCGACCACATTACGCAGCTCACGGACATTTCCTGGCCAATGATAGCGTTCGAGTAACCCCATGGATTCCCTACTGAATTCGCGCATCGACTTATTGAATTCCTTGCTGAAACGTTGCAAAAAATGCTCTAAAAGGATCGCCACGTCTTCGCGTCTTTCCCGTAAAGGAGGAATATGAATCGGAAAAACATTTAACCGGTAATAGAGATCTTCACGAAAGGTTTTATTTTCAATCGCTGTTTTCAGATCAGCATTGGTCGCTGCAATGATGCGGACATTGATGTCAATATTGCGATTCCCCCCCAGACGCCGCAACCGACGATCTTCCAGAACACGAAGCAGTTTGACCTGCAGGCTTAGATCCATCTCTCCGATTTCATCAAGAAACACGGTACCACGATCTGCCTGCTCAAAAAGACCGATTTTGCGATTTTTTGCATCCGTAAAAGCTCCCCTTTCATGCCCAAACAACTCGGTCTCAAGCAGATTGAAAGGGAGCGATCCACAATTGATCTCAACAAAAGACTGATCACTGCGTACTGATAAATTATGAATTGCACGGGCGACCAGTTCTTTACCGGTACCACTGTCGCCCGTGATTAAGACGGTTGCTGTATCATGCTTGGCAACTTCACGAATTTGGTGAAATATTTGCAATAGGGCCGGGCTGTTGCCAACCATATTGATCCCTTCACCATCTTTGGACAAATGGCGGACCTGGCGCCGTAATTTTTGCGTTTCGAGTGCCAGCTTGACAATCAAATGAATAGCATCGGCCTTAAAAGGTTTTTTAATATAATCATAAGCACCAATTTTAAGGGCTTCAACAGCACTCTCAACGGTTCCATAACCTGTAATAATAATAACCAGAACTTCTGGATCAACCTCACGCATTGTGCGCAAGACGTCGAGGCCACTGCTATTTCCAAGGTTCAAATCGAGCAATACAAGACCAATTTCTTCCTCAGCAACAATCTGTATAGCATCTTCAGGAGAACCGGTTGACAGCGTGCGATAACCATCTTCGGCCAATATTCGCTCCAGGTTTTCCCTGATAAATATTTCATCATCAACAATCAGAATTTTTTCCATGTTAACCTCAAAACCACTGGTATTTTTCTGGCAGAGTCACTATTTGATCGGCGACAGAAATACCCATGCTTATGCCACTTCGTAGACAGCAGGGGGATAAAAACGGTGTGCCCTGAAAGAGAATGGGACTTAAAATGCCGGAAACCTCGCACCTAATAGGACAGTAGAAGAATATAGCGACTGAAGATGAGGACTTCAAGAAAAATGGTGAATTTTAGCCACCTGAATTATGCCTGTCGCGCAGAGGGTACACCTTGCTGACGAATCGGTAAAGAAATGATAACCTCAGTACCCTCTCCTTCCTGGCTATTGATATCGATCTCGCCTCCATGGTCAGAAATAATATTGTAACTGATGGCAAGACCGAGGCCTGTCCCCTGCCCTTTACTGGTAAAGAATGGCTCAAAGACAAGAGGCAGTCGCTGAGCAGAGATACCACAACCATTGTCTGACACTGAGATGATGATATGCTGTTTATCACTGCCGACGGAAATCTTTAATTCACCACCTTCCGCCATTGAGTCCAAAGCGTTATTGCAGAGGTTGAGCATTACCTGTTTCAGGCGATCAGCATCAATGAGTATTTCAGGTAATTCTGGAGCAACATGGACAACCAGGGAAACGTTTTGCCGCTGGCATTGCTTCTTTAATAAAAATGTCGAGTCGTGGATGACTTTTTCAATATGACCATGTGCCAGGAGCGGTTCGGGCATCGAGGCGAAGTGCAACATTTCATTGACCAGCGATTCTAACCTCTCAATTTCGCCAAGAGCACGACGAATTAACAACTGGTCTGCTTCATGGCCAAGCAACCGATCATGAAGTTCGTCAAGCAGCAGACTGACACCGGTCAAAGGATTCCTGACTTCATGAGCAATTCCAGCCGACATCCGTCCCAAGGAAGCAAGACGATCCATTCTCGCCATCTGTTGGCGCATATTGACCCGCTCCGTAATATCTTCAATAATCAACAACCAGCCCGACTGTTGTCGAAAACTTAGGGGACAAAGCGCCATACGGTAGGTCAGATTACGTCCATTGCGTTCAGGGGTAACATAAGTACGATAAGTTTCAGAGGGATCAAGTTGTGCTTTTGTTAGCCAGGATTCAAGAACAGCGAGAACTTCGGGCCACCCATTCAGCAAACTACGCCAGTCGCTGTTACTGTCAGGAGTATCAATATTCAAAACCTGACACGCAGTACCATTGGCAGAAGTCAATTGACATTTTCGGTCAAAAGTTAATAAGCCAACATCAATGTTATCAAAAACGGTATTTTTAAAGTTTCTTTCACGAATAATCTCACGTCTCGACAACCTTAGTGCTCGTAAGGTCTTCTGTAACCGCTGACTGCGCCCATTCAACTCTTCAACCATTGTATTAAAGGACTCAGCCAAAACCCCTACTTCATCAGAAGTTTTTGCTTCAACTTTAATTTGAGTTATGGAGTCGCCATTGATCATCTTCCGGGTTCCTTCAGTAAGCGACAAAACCGGACGAACGATACTGTTAGACAAGATAAAAGCAACCCCTGTCACAAATATGACGGTTAACGATATGACAAACAGGGACTCCATCAGGTAACTGCTTATTTCATGCTTAATAAGCTCAGAAGTAGCCAAAGCAGGCTGATGAAATTGAGCAATTTCCGCACCAATGGTGATCCCACCGAAAACGCCATAACGCTGGTAATCGCCACGTGAATAGAGGATGGGGGCATAAGCCATAATCTTGTTTGAACCACCGATATTGGTGGTATCGACAACGCCAGACATTTGATTCAGAACATGACCAGCAGCCTTAGGATAATTGGGATGAACGAATCCTGCAGCGATCAGGTTAAAAGGAATACGTCCGCTTTTAATGGTTTCCTGTGATGAATTTTCCGAATAGGCCGGGACTAATCTGCCATCGGCATCGACCCCCCTGATATCCCAATATTTAGGGTGCACAATGGTCCACCCGTCATCATCAAACATAAAAGCATAATTACCACTGGCATAAGAAGGAAACACGACATCATTATCCCCAATCGGGTTAATGTGTTGAGTAAATTCCATCAGATGGCGATGATCCAGAGATAAAACCACGATACCGAGCAACTGCCCCTTTTGATAAACCGGACTGGCAAACCGTATAACCCCACGATAAGGTGTCCCCTGAACGGCTTCCAAAGGAGTTTCTGCCCCCCGCAACTGTTCATCCCGACTGACATACCACCCCTGAAGATGAGAAACCCAGACTTCACCTTGTGCTAACTGGATAGCCTTATGAAAGAATTTTTCTGTTTTATAGGTCGTCTGAGCCGGATCACTCACATCGCGTAAAACTGTCGATGGCCTGCCATCAACGATACGAATCAGTTCTTGCCCCTGAGAATTTACAAATGCAAGTTCACTATACAGAAGAGTCTTTTCACGAACTTCGACAGGCTTGTCATTTGTTCCACGTCGAAACCATATTTCTCGTTGATGCGCCCAGGAGAAATCAAGATAGTTCTCCTGCGTGGGAACGAGTAAACCCAGATCAATGACATCACCCTCAACCTCATTCAAAAATGAGGACACCTGGCTTGCAACCATTTTTGCACGTTGCTCCAAAGCACCTGCGGCCTGAGTATCGAGAGCCTCGGTCGCGCGATCTCTAAGCAACTGTTCTACCAAACGAAGACTGTGCTGCGAATTAAACAGCAACAATCCCAGCGGTAAAAGAGACAGCAATAAAAACGCACCGAGAACTTTTTTATGAAGGTTGATACGAAACATGGGCAAAGTATAGCCAAAATGCAGCGGTTCTGTAAGGTCAGAAATGCGTAACTGACAGCCCCAAAGCAGTGATTAGCTAAGATTCTTCAGATATAGGTTAGCGCAGATACAAATAACAACTCCCCTATGCATTCAGCATAGGGGAGGAGTAAAGCGAGACAGACAGGCTCCACAGATTGGCAACCTTAGCTGTTATTTATTGCGGGCGACAACGTAGTCTGCCAATGTACAAAGAGCATCCTTTGCTGCAGAAGCTGGAAAAATATCAAGCAGCCGCTTGGCAGTATCAATCCGTTGAGTGGCTTTTTCACGAGTAAAGCGAATTCCGTCGTAGCGATCAATCAGCTGGCACACATAGTCCAAATCTTCCGCTGACAGATTTTCAGCATCGACAATCCGCGCAATTTCAGAACGTTCTTCATCAGAACATGCCGCATAAGCATAGATCAACGGTAATGTCATCTTACCTTCGTACAGGTCATGCCCCCGCTCTTTTCCGAATTCAGCCTGATCAGCAACATAATCAAGAGCATCGTCCATAAGCTGAAACGCAGTTCCGATCTCAAGACCAAATTCGCGTAAAGCTTCTTCCTGCTCTTCAGTCGCAGCGGCAAGAATAGCACCAACCTGACAGGCCGCAGCAATTAAAATGGCCGTTTTGTCACGAACCACCTGCAAGTAGCGTTGTTCATCGACATCCAGATCACAGGTATTAATCAGCTGCAGGATTTCACCTTCAGCCAGTTGTGTCGTGGTATCGGACAAAATTTTCAGAATCCGTAAATTTTCTGAATTCACCATCATGGAAAAAGACCGCGCAAACAGAAAATCACCAACCAAAACGGAAGCCTGGTTCCCCCAGACGGAATTGGCAGAACGGTTTCCACGCCTGAGACTTGCACTGTCTACAACATCATCATGAAGCAAGGTTGCGGTATGAATAAATTCAACAACCGCAGCAAGTTCGACATGCTTATCCCCCTGATAATTGCAAAGCCGAGAACTCAGTAACAATAGCATTGGCCGAAAACGCTTCCCTCCACTAGCAAGAATATAACGTCCTACCTGGCCAATCAATTCAACGCCGGAAGCAAGATTCTTAGTGAATTCAGCTTCGACAGCCTGCATATCGTCTTTTAATAAAGAAAGAACAGATTCCATAAAATTCAGGTTCCAATTATCGGAATAAAAGATACCAGCGCATCAAACCAAAAATAACCACATACCATCCATATTACTGTAGTGGATAAACGACATTAGCAGATCGCCAACCAAAAAATTACAATTTAAAAATTTAAGATGACCCACACAGACAACTGTTGCTGTTAAAACACAATAACTGCGCCCCCTGCCAGTTTATAGCTTAATGAAATAGCCGCGTCATTCTAGGAACCCCCTAGAAGGATGTCAAAACCTTTTTCTAAAATAAAAAGGGCATAATGCTCTCTACACCGCATTGGACCAAAGCTGGTGAAAACAGCGCTTAGGGGACAAATTGCTTCTGGCTTTGGTCCCATCGATAATGACCCGACTCCCATAACAGTTCAAGTTGATCCCACCCTACCACATCATCTCCTGCTTCCTCAGCGAAATCAGAAACACTAAGGATCTCCATATCATCTATAACATAATTCCTATCACTGTCAGCCCAGTGAAAAGGAGCCATTTTCATCACGCCATCAGAAGTGACATTCACCTGGGTCTGATGTCCATTATTATTGGCGACCAACCCTCCCATGATAGAAACAGTATCACCTATTTGCCCCTCTGAAGAAACCTGCAAACGGTAATATATATGTTTTTGTTGGGGAGAATGCTTTAAAATCCAGCGCACCGCTCCATGCTCAGGATCAACTCTTGAAGCGGCGGGATAGCTCGATAAAAATTCCCACCCGGCCGGGATTTCCTCACGCAGAATAATCTTCATGGCCTCTCCAGATTCAACCTTTACTCTAATCAGAACAGCACTGCCAGGAGCTGCAAAAGGCGGAAGATATCGTGTCGCACGAATATCGATAGCAGTGAAAAAATTGATATATAAAAACCAGGCAATCATCACCAGGGCGATTCCAATTCCGCAACCAATCACCATTCGCAAAGGATGCTTTTTGCCGCCTCCGGCACCAGAAACATCTTCATCGCCTGGTTGAAGATCTTCTTCTGGTTGTTGGAGAATCATCTGCAGATCTACTTCCAAGGCTTCTGCGAGTTTGAGAGCATTATCTTTACGAATCGTCGGATAACGATTATTTTCCCAGCGCGAAACGGTGTCAGTTGTAACGCCAACAACCTTGGATACATAAAGCTGTGTCAGACGCTTATCTTCCCGGATTCTCCGAATAGCCTCGCTATCAATCTGGACACTGGTCTGGTTGCTTAAATCATGAGTATCACTCATTTATTAACCTTACTTTTTTTAATATAACTTACTGAAACCACGGACTTTCGTATAGACATCTACGGTGATGACGATCGATATCGAGTGAAAGTTTGAAAAAAACTGCCATCCTTCAAGGCACAAACATCCTGCCAACTTTAAAGGAGGAATTATGAAAGTCGTTCTCTACTCCATATTGTTCTCAATCATGGTCATCACGTCAGCCTATGCCTCGGCGTTAAGCCCTCCCCCTGAAACAGTTGCCCTGCAAAACAAAATGGGAACCGTAACTTTTACTCATCAAAGCCATCAACAACTGGCTTGCCAACTTTGTCATCATACAGGAAATTCGGAAAAATGCAGCAGTTGTCACGGAGTATCGACCGAAGCACCGCCATCCAAAAACATGTTTCATGCTCTGTGTAAAGACTGTCATTCTAAATCAAAAGTTCCACCTGAAAAGTGTAAAGACTGTCATGTGAAGTAATATTAGTTTATTTTAAATTATTAATTGACTCTAACTACTTTTTTAGTTATAGTCTTTTTAACGAGAAAAAAAGCTCTCAAAACGATTTTAACCCCGTGTTCTACCTCCTGACACGGGGTCATTTTTTTTTGCCTGCCCTCCCTCTTCTTTCTACTGCAGTTCGCATCTGATCAATATTAAAACTGGTGTGACCAAATTTCACGAAGCTCGCCTTAAATGATCTGCGTTTTGCAGATGTCTTGTTTAAGCTTTGCTTTACTTACCGACCTAAAGGTCTGGTAATTACCCTGTTTTTTTTTAGAAGTTGGTTGTCCCGCCTGCCAGAATATAGCATGCCAACCTGACAATTTGATTGATGCCGGAGAGTGCCAGCTTACAGCGATTGAGGATCTGGAAGATTTATCCAGACGTGAAGAGAAGGCTGCAATACAAAATAAAAACAGCCTGGCTCTGTACCGGATCATTGTGCCTGGACCCGGTGACAGAACCTTAGCAGTCAGGGGTGGGAATTACTCGATCATCATACTCCCTTGAATACTTTTAACAAATGAGGAACAAGCTGTTTTTTACGTGATAGCACGCCTTCGAGGCGATAAATATTATCAGCCTCTTGAGGATAACCAATAATAAAGGGGAGTTCGCTAGGCCCAGCTGTAACCAAAAGACTCATCTCCAATACGATGTCTGTAACCAGCAGAGCGGCCAATTCATACCCTTTTTCCTGCCGCAGTAAAGCAAGGTCTTCCTGAAGTTCCTCACGGCGCTCATTGAACGAATGGAAATTGACCACTTCAACCTGACCAAGGCCCAATACATGATCTCCGACTTTATATTCTTTGAAGTCAGTAGTGATCAGTTTTCGAGCCGACCTCCCGCTTGCCATCGGGCTACCTGCGGCAAACAGCTTACTACCAAACTCTTCATGCTTCAGCCCTGAAAGTTTTTCCAGCCAAGGCACCAGCTGACGATCGATTTCGGTCGCTGTGGGAGATTTCAGAATAACCGTATCAGACATTAAACCTGCCAGCATCAGACCTGCAATTTTAGGATCAGGTTCAATGCCGGACTGTTGATAGAGAGTGGCGACCAGGGAACACGTACTCCCCAAAGGCTGATTGATAAAGCGTATCGGCATATCAGTGTGAAAATTACCAAGCCGGTGATGGTCAATGACCTCAATTATTTCAACCTTTTCTGCTCCAGGAACGGCCTGGGAGAGTTCATTGTGGTCAACCAGAATCAGCTTAACTGGTGAGTTTTTAATCAGATGGCTTTTGGTCGCAACACCGGTAATCTCACCGCTGGAAGAGCAGACAATGGCACCTGCCTGGCTACTGTGAGATAATTTCATGCGTAAATCTTCGAGCAGATCATTCCTCTTTACCGTCATAAATTCAGTTTCGGCAAGTAATCCGACAGGAGTCGCCATGCGTGTCAACCAAACAGTATTAGCCGTATCGAAACTGCTGCTCAGAATCGCTACCCCTTTTTCCCTGGCGGCCTCCAACAACGTTTCATCAACTTGTGAATTTCCGGTAATAATCAGCAAACGAACGCCGGCTTCAACTGCAAACTTCTGAATTCCTGGGCGGTCGCCGGTAATGATAATCGTATTTTCGGGAACGATTGCCTCAACCCATTGCCGAAAACTCGCTTCACGCCGAGCTCCGACATAGAGGTTATAGTCCTTTACTTCATCAGCATCGTTAAGATTAAATCCACGCGCCCCGAGACAACGTTGAATAGAATCAACAGAAGCCCTGATTCTGCGCATTTTATCGGGATCGGTCGGAACCAGGAAAAATTCCGTCATACGTTTAAGCAACAATAATCCCTTGGCGTGGTTATTATCGTCTACAACCGGCAACATACGAATATGATGCTGATGATAAAGCTCAATAGCTTTTGACATCGGTTCAGATTCATGGATAGTCACAACCTGTTCAGTGACAACGTCCTTAACTCTGGGATGAACATCAGAAACAAGCTCGGGCATTTCCACCCCGAGATAATCGAGCACAAACTGGGTTTGCTGATTAACGTTACCGGCTCGTGCTGGGCGCACAGATGCCAAACCTTGCCGACGACGTAATTCGGCATAGGCGATAGCACTACATATCGAATCTGAATCGGGATTTCTATGCCCGATAACATATATTCTTTCCTGATCTGCCATATGTTTTTACCTCCTGAAAAACTATCAAAATCAAAATCTATTAAAAAGTTCGTAGTGTCCCTTTAACATCCCCAAGACCAATCACGTCTTTAATTATTCCTTTAAGAGGGCGATTCTGCATGTCAAAACTGGCAAAAATATCCCTCCCCTTGGTACCGAAAACAGAGGGATCAACCAGGATTTTAGACACTAATTGCGGTCCTGAAAAGAAATCCTTATCTGCAAAATGAGTTATATCAACATGTTCTACTACAATATCCTGGGGTCCGTCGTGATGGAACGTTGGAATTAATATACGTTGTTGAGCAACAGAACCAAAATGCCCAAGACGCAACTCATATAAAGCAGTTAAGATATCATAGACAGGTCCCTCAGCTGGCAATTCAAACCATTGATCTTTGTACTTTCGACCATTTTTCTCTTTTTCATAACGCACAGTACGAGCAGAAAAATCGAAAGTATATTTACTTATTTTCTCTTTCCGTCTGTTCCCTTCACCTCGAATATCATGGGTAGAATGCCAGACAGGTAACAACCCGCCATCTAAGCCAAGAACCATAAGCGTCTGGTACCTAACCATTCTTTTTCGGGTAACAAGCGCTGCGACACCAAGCGTACGCGCCTCAAGCGTGACCAAGTAAGTTCCCGGTTGTTTTCCAGCGCTAAGATCTAACGACCCTTCAGCCAGGTGATCAAACCACAGAAAAGAGATATCGTATACAAGATGTTCACCAACCAAGGTACCGATGGAAGGGTTCTCAGATGATGAAGAACTGGCAATGGACTCACCATTAAATACGCACAGACATATGATAAGAACAGTCATATGTCTGACAATTTTTCCACTTTTACTCCCTATAAATAGGGGGAAAATTCGATCGATAAGGCTATTTTTGATCATACGAATAAACATTCCTTGACGAAACATCCAGTTACAACTAATATCCATATATTCAAAATATCTCAGGAGTGATTACAATGCTAGAGTCTTCTGCAAAATTGCCATTTGATTCATCAAAAGATTACGACAGAGAATCTGAAATTTTAAAGGTTCTGGGGCACCCTATCAGATTGAAAATTGTTGCCGGACTCATGTCTCAGTCCTGTAATGTCAAAAAGATTTGGGAATGTTTGAACTTACCACAAGCTACGGTTTCTCAGCATCTTGCCCTACTGAAAAATAAGGATATTATAACCGGTCGGCGTGAAGGTGTGGAAGTTTACTATCAGGTGACTTCACCGGAAGCGATTCGAATCATCAGCGCAATTTTTGGTGAATCGATTGACTGCAAAGGGAAATAATCCCTTCCGACTAAAAATTATATAAAAAAAACGGGCATCCATGTTGATGCCCGTTTTTTTATTTATTTGACCATGCAACAGTCTGAATTACTTTCCAGACTGAATCGAAGCAATAGTCTTGCCCCGAATCCCCCAATTTTCGGTAGGGACCTCTTCGATAATGACATGTGTCGCCTCAGGATTTTTCCCAAGAACTTCTTTCATGACCACGGTAATACGGTCTATAAGCTGTTCTTTTTTCTCAACGCTGATCCCTTCAGCGGTACGTACAGTGATAACTGGCATGAGACAGGCTCCTTTCTCAACAGGCAACGCTCAGGATATTAGTATAACCTCAGGGCAAAAAGAATCAATAGACAATTCATGCCTATCTGATAACTAACATCCCCTCATCTCTTCCAAAATATCAGCAGAAGAAATATCAGGGAAAGCGATAATGAAGAACGTTCAAACCTTTATCAGGGTCAATATCCATAAAATCATCACCAGCAGAAATTTTACTGACAAGAACTGCCTGAGGGCAAAATTTGGCAAACAAGCCTTGAAGATAATCCAGCCCCAATTCAGGTGCACTCATACAAGCGATAACTTCTCCCCCTGGGGCTAATAAAGATGCTAAACGCTTAACAATCTTGGGCCAGTCCCTACGCCCCTGAAAGCTGGTACCCTGAGCTGCCGGAGGATCACAAATAACCAGGTCATAGGGAGCTAGCTTACGCAAACGACTGAAACTTCGAAACAACTCCAGGGAAAGAAAAGCACAACACCGGCTATCAATAGCGTTAAGATTATGATTGGCTCGTCCTAGAGCAAGAGCGCCTTTGTTCATATCAAGATTATCAACCCGTTCAGCTCCTCCGTTTAATGCTGCGACCGAAAAACTACAAGTATAAGCAAACAAGTTCAGAATTTTTTTTCCGGCAGCAATACGACGTACATACTGACGGGCAACCCGCATATCAGGGAAGAAACCGATATTCTGGGCACGTCCCAATCGTAGCTGATAGCGCAGTCCACATTCGTAAGCATAAACAGTCTCCGGAAGAAATCCATAAAGAACCTCGGTTGGAGTTCCTGGTAAAAAACGCTGCTGATTTAGAACAGCTTCTACGCTGGGAATCATTTGTCGAAGCTGTTCAGCTAACGTGTCCAACCAGGAATTATCGCGTTGACGATAACAGATAATAAGGACAACCGGATCAAACCAATCGATTACAATGTCTTCATAGCCTTGGAAAATATGACCACGACCATGAAATAAACGTCGGGACTCCTGGCTGACCGGGAGCTTTGTTTGTATTTCCTGAATGAGCAAGTCCATATATAAGCTTTTTTCTAAACAGAGGTATTTGAGCTGGAAATGACTGATTAAAGTGTACATAATGGCTGACTGTATTCCCCCTCAAGGAGAACTTCATGAAAAGAACCAATCAGCTGATTTTTATTCTCATTATTCTCATCATTGCCCTGGGCAGTGCTATCTATTTTCGGTCACAAGACACTCAGCAACCAAGTGTGACACCAGTCTTGCCCGTACAGCAGACCCAGCAACCCATAAAAAAACCTATCGTTCACTACCCGATCTCTGACCAGAACCCCTCACTAGCAGAGGTTGTGAACACAGGTAACAACAACGTTGCAGGTACCGAAAAAAAACCAGAAAGCAATACAGAATCAGCGTTATCTGAAAGCATAAACAAAGAACAGAACAATAACCAAAGCGTTGATATATCCTTGGCTGCCTTGCTGAAAAACAATAACACACCGGAATTATTTATAATGGATAATTTTATCCAACGCTTTGTCGCAACTGTCGATAATCTTCCGGAAAAGAAATTACCACAGAACACTCTTCCCCTGTTGCCGCCAAAAGGGAAGTTCATTGTATCGGGCACTCAGGAAGCACCACAAACAAGCACTAGAAACTATCAACGCTATACGCCGTATATTAAGATTCTTAAAGCCATTGATCCACATCTTGCGGTGACCGTTTATACCCGCTTCTATGCAATGTTTCAAAGAGCATATGAACAACTGGGTTACAAAAATGCTTATTTCAATGACCGTATGGTTTTCGTTCTCGACCACTTGCTCGAGACTCCAAACCCTGCAGATCCATTAAGTCTTGTTCAACCAGTGGTCTTTTATACCTATGCAAATCCCGAATACGAAAATATGTCTGCAGGGCAGAAACTGCTATTGAGAATTGGGCAAAAGAACAGAACCACGGTTCTGGAAATTTTAAGAG
Organism: Geopsychrobacteraceae bacterium; assembly: GCA_963664385.1. Classification (GTDB taxonomy): domain Bacteria; phylum Desulfobacterota; class Desulfuromonadia; order Desulfuromonadales; family Geopsychrobacteraceae; genus Seleniibacterium. The sequence continues at coordinate 3,977,196 of OY761157.1, read as the reverse complement.
ACTACCGAAAGTTGATTACCAACCAACAACCAGTTTCTTAACTAGTTTTCATCCGGAAACGGCCCTTTTCCGCCGTGGCTGTGTCAATCTGCGGACTTGCTTGTGCGACGTAAAGTACTACGTCTCCGCGCAAGTCCTTGATTTCCGTGCCACAACGAAAAATTGCTCGTTTCCAATCTGAAAACCTGGAAGTTACGATTTAGAGTTTCCGGATGGACACTAACTAATTTACTGGCATACAGGTCAGAAAAAAACCGAGGTCTACCCCCGGTTTTTTAATTTAAAACGACGAAAAGAGTGACGCGTCTAATGAATGTTCCGACGTTCAGGTCCATGGTAACTGGTATAGTTACGCTTGCGAACCGGATCAATTCCTGGATAAACCCAACCATCCTGTCGCTGAAACTTGATTATAGCATCGGCATCAATAAGTTCCTGCAGCCTGTCTGAGGTAATATTATCCATCATTCCATCAGCGTAAATGACTGTAATTTCGCTCATAACGCACCTCTTTTCTTTAAAAGTAGCCTCCCCCACAAACGACTTACTTGGTTAATAACACTTTTAAATCTTATCAAAAGACTAAAGGGTTGACAATGCTACCCATTTTTACCACCAGGATCTTGCCTGCGTTCCGGACCGTTATATGTTCCACGCAAGGTGCTTCTGATGGGATCCCTACCCACGGTAACCCAGCCAGAAGATCGTTCAAATTTCTCTATTTCGCTCATCATTATCAGCTCATCCAATTTACGCGATGGAACAAGATCGATTCTGCCATCTTTATATCGTACACGAATGAGCATAATAACCTCCCCTATAAATTAATCGAGTAATGCGTCAATAGCGTCGAAATCTAATTCCTTATCAGCCAATTCAGTTATCAGCTTAATTTTGTGAGTATCTTCTGCTGTCAACTTTGAAACATCATCTTTAAGCATTTCAAAAACTGTTGTCGAGTTCCGTCCTGCCAACATATACGGGATACCACTACTGACAAGAATTTTCTGAGTGATTTTACTTATTTTACCAAGCCCCGGAATAACGATTCCGGCGATCTTCTGACGATATTCTTCAAGTTGATAAAGATTGGCCAGCGTGACTAACAGTTCATCCCTGCTGACGTTAACAATAATCAATGTTGAATCCTTCAGAAGTTCAACCACACGTTGAGCGGATGCGGCTCCCATGTGAATGGTATGAACAATGCGCTGCGCCTCTTCTTCAGTAGCGTGCAATTCAACATCTAAAACACCAGCTATTCTTCGCATGGTTGGGTTGGCAAGAATCGGCTGGTAATTAAACCCACCAATAACTTTTATATCTTCACTGGCAAAGGCAAGATTTAAATATTCAAGGGTACGCTCCCGTTTAGACGCAATAATTTTATTAACCAGAATAGCTTTTACCTTGGCCTGCTCTTTTTGAAAAACGGCTGCATTCATGTAGGCGTTATCGACAACGTTGCCGATCCCTCCCCCTGTAACCATCAGCACAGTAGCACCGATCTCTTTGGCGATTCGGGCATTATTACAACCGATGACACTACCAACACCTGTATGCCCAGCGCCTTCAATAATAAGAAAGTCGTTTTTTTTATCTAATTGATCTATGGCATCAAATATCCGCTGGGCAAGCACCTGCCGATCAAGTCTGCCATCAAGGACTTTACGGGTGTCACCTGGACCAAGAACTAAGGGTGACATGAGCGGCAAATCATCAACCAGGTTAAAATAACGGGCCATAAGCACTGCATCTTTATCAGCAACGATCCCGTTATATTGAATAACCTTAGGTCCTATAGGCTTGATAAAACCAACGCGATCATATTTTTGCAATGCTTTATGCATTAAAGAAAGGCTAGTTGTCGTCTTTCCGCTATTCATCCCTGTTGCCGCGATAAAGACTTTCCGTGCCATAGTATTAATCTCCTTTTGGAAACCTTTCTTCCATCTATATTTACAAGACTAACAAATATTCTCGCGGTCTGTGAGAAACAACAATCAGAGTACCCAGTAAAAAACTATATAAATTCTTGAACCAAACCCCAACGCATACAATCTAATCACACGAAGTGAGTAAAGAATAGCATCTCTGTTACGCCTGATCACTGACAAACTGATATTGGGGGCAAAAACTTGCAGAAAGCAACTGAAAACAAGAAGCCATAAGGAAATTTAAACAAACCCCAGATGCCTGAGAATATTAAACGGTTTTCAGCCATTATAAACAGGTGCAGACCCTGAAAAAAGCGGTCTGCAATATAGATAAAATTAACCGGCCTGGTATTTACAGTCGGTTTTAAAATCGATCAGAGAACGGACTTTTTGACATATAGAGTCAGCATTAAGACCAAGTTGCGAACGCAGCTCAAACTGACTACCCTGCTCAACAAAATGATCGGGGATGCCAAGGCGAATAACCGGAACAGAAATGCCATTATCAGAAAGAAGTTCAAGAACTGAAGTACCGAACCCTCCCTGTAAAGCATTTTCTTCGAGAGTTATAATAAACGGGGCCTGCTGAGCAGACGCCAAGATCAGGTCAGCGTCCAGGGGTTTAACAAACCTGGCATCGATAACACGAAGGTGAATACCTTCCTTATCCAAAGACTGAGCAGCAAGAATAGCTTCCTGAACCATGACACCAACACCAATCAGCACTCCATCACAACCATCACGCAACAGTTCCCCCTGCCCCACGGTCAAGGGTTCAATGACTTCAGGCACAGGCAAATCGAGAGCATTGCCCCGTGGATACCGATAAGCAAAAGGCCCTTCTACCTGCAGTCCCAACGCCATGATTCGTTGCAGCTCAATCTCATCGCGAGGGACCGCAAACGTCATATTTGGCAGATGTCGCAAAAACGAAAGGTCGAAAACACCATGGTGGGTAGGCCCATCGGCGCCAACCAGCCCCCCACGATCCATGGCAAAACAGACCGGAAGATTTTGCAAACAAACGTCATGCAAAACCTGATCATAAGCGCGTTGCATAAAGGTTGAATAAATAGCAACAACCGGATGCAACCCACGTGAAGCGAGTCCGGCCGCAAAGGTAACTGCGTGCTGTTCAGCAATACCGACATCAAAAAAACGCTCAGGGTAAGCCTCTGCAAACTTCTTTAATCCCGTACCTTCTGCCATGGCAGCCGTGATCGCAATCAGCCGGTCATTTTCGGCAGCCAGCTTGACTATGGTATCGCTGAACACAGAAGTATATGTTGGCTTTTTAGGACCACTACTCCCCTTTACCTCACCACTGTCCCGGGTAAAGGGACCAACACCATGAAATTTAGGGGGGTTTGCTTCGGCCGGTTCATAGCCTTTCCCTTTTTTAGTCAGGACATGAAGAAGCACAGGACCTTTGATCTGACCAACATTACTCAGGGTCTCTACCAATTCATCAATATTATGCCCATCTATAGGCCCAAAATAATCGAAACCAAACCCTTCGAAAAGCATACCTGGGGTCATAAAACTCTTTAAGGATTCTTCAGCACGCTTAGCAATATTGACGAGATCACGACCAAATTTTGGAACGCAACTTAAAATACCTTCAGTTTCTTTTTTAAAACGAATGAAAGCGTCCGAAGTGAGTTTTCGACTTAAAAATGAAGATAAGGCCCCAACGTTGGGAGATATGGACATTTCGTTGTCATTAAGAATAACGACAAGCTTCTCTTTTAAACCACCAGCGTGATTAAGAGCCTCAAAAGCCATACCAGCAGTCAGAGAGCCATCGCCGATAACAGCGACAACCTTATTATCTTCTCCGAGAATATCGCGCGCGGCTGCCATACCCAGGGCGGCAGAGATAGAGGTCGAAGAGTGACCAACATCAAACGCATCATGTTCACTCTCTTTACGTTTTGGAAAACCACTTAGCCCATCAAGCTGGCGTAAAGTACAAAAATCTTTCTGCCTTCCAGTCAAAAGCTTATGAGCATAAGCTTGATGACCGACATCCCAGACAATTTTATCACTCGGCGAATCAAAAACACGATGTAAAGCGATCGTTAGTTCAACAACGCCTAGAGAGCTGGCTAAATGCCCACCGGTTTCAGCAACAGTTGAAACAATTTCCCCACGTAATTCCTCAGCCAGGATCGGCAGTGAATTCTTATCGAGTTGTTTCAAATCAGTTGGTGATTGAATCTGTGAAAGTAAGGTTTTCACGAGTTAATTAGCTCCCTATACAGAGATTCGTCTCTGCGACAAACAGTAAGTTTCTGCTCTGCAATAACAAGCAGCGATAAAATATCGCTCAATAGTGTCAAACAAAACATCTCCTGTGGGCTGGCCCAATGTGAACTATTAATTGTAGCCTGGTAATAGCATCACCCGTATACGGAACCAGAGTCAAGAGGTCCTCTTAACAATATAGTCTGCAATAGCACGCAGTGGCCTGGCTTCTTCAGAAAAACCTTTAATAGCGTCAAATGCCAACTGACGCAATTCCTCTGCTCTCTGTCGTGCTCCATCAAGCCCAAGTAATGCCGGATAGGTCGCTTTACCGCGCTCGACATCACTCCCAATATCTTTGCCCAGGCTTTCCTGATCAGCGACAACATCAAGAATATCATCAGCGACCTGAAAAGCGAGACCAACGGCCTCTCCATAGCGCTTTAAAGCTTGACGCTCTTCAGGCTTGGCTTGTCCGATAACACACCCAATTTCCAGAGCTGCCAACAGCAAAGCACCCGTCTTGTGTGTATGGATATATTCAAGGGTCGGCAAATCAATATCCTTACCTTCCGACTCCATATCAACAACCTGCCCACCAACCATGCCTCGAGAACCAGCACTGCGGGCCAGTAGATGTATAATTTCAAGTATTTGATCAGCACTGAGCTGACAAGCGTTAACTGGCCCCGACAACAACAGAAAAGCCTCTGTCAGCAAAGCGTCTCCGGCCAGAATAGCAGTTGCTTCCCCATAGACTTTATGATTAGTAGGTTGTCCTCGCCGAAGATCATCATCATCCATAGCTGGCAGGTCATCATGAATCAAAGAGTAACTGTGAAGCATTTCAATAGCACAAGCAGCAGGCAGAACATTAGCAGTACGTCCGCCGACGGCCTCGCATGCCGCCATCATCAGAACCGGGCGTATCCTTTTACCTCCAGCGAACACGGAGTAACGCATGGAACTATGGAGCTCAGACGGGAGGGTATCTTTGGCCGGCATATAGAGGTCTAGAGCATTCTCAACCAGGCGCGACCGCTCTTCGAGATAGGCCTTCAGATTAAAATCACTCATGATCAAAGGGTTCCTGCTTTAAAGTACCGTCGTCCTGCTGCAACAAAAGGTTCACTTTCATTTCTACATCGGTTAATGCCTGCCGGCAAATTTCGGCTTGTTTAACCCCTCCGGAAAAAATTTTCAAAGCCTGATCAAGACTAAGTTCACCACTTTCGAGCTGAACCACGGCATCTTCTAATTTACGTAACGCTGCTTCAAATCCTTTTGGTGCTGCCATAGTGTATCTCTTCGTTCTCCTTAAGGGGGCCTATGCCAAGATGGCAATTTATCCAACTATATAGAAATGATAATTATCGGCAGTCACACTAGCTGCCGTCAAGCGAATTAGCCAGAAAATTATTCTATTTTTTGGGTCACAGTGACCTTTAAATGTCCCTGGGAAAGGATAAGATCAAGAGCCTCTCCGATAGCGACATCATCAGATGCGGTAATCACCTGCCCCTGCTTTTCACTTTTTACTATAGCGTACCCACGCCCAAGAACAGCAAGAGGAGAAAGGGCCTGTAGACGCCCAGCAAGACCGGCCAGAGCATTCCCCTTTTCATTAATAATTTGCTGCATTGCAAGATTCAGCCGACGGTTCTCCTGAATAAGCATCTGCCTCTGAAGCCTTAGCTTATCTTGTGGCGGCTTTAAGCGATTTAGCAAACCAGTCAATTTACTGTCAAGCAAAGACAATCTATTTTTCATCTGGGTTGCCAGACGCAATTGCAATTGATCAAGATGTCGCTCGAGTTCAAAACGATTTTTCGCGACCAACTCTGCTGCAGCACTCGGCGTCGGAGCTCGCAAATCCGCGACCATATCAGCAATGGAGAAATCGGTTTCATGCCCGACAGCTGAGATGACCGGAATTGCTGAAGCAGCAATAGCTCTGGCCACAATTTCTTCGTTAAAAGCCCAGAGATCTTCCCGGGAGCCACCTCCCCTGCCTACGATTAATACATCTGCCTGGCTCTGTTGGTTAAACACATTAATGGCCTGAGCTATTTGCTGAGCTGCGCCATCGCCTTGAACCAGGACCGGAATAAGCAGAATATTCAATCCACCAGTACGCCGCTGCAAAACGTTTAGAATATCACGTATTGCGGCACCAGTCGGAGAGGTAACAATGCCAATAGTAAGTGGGAATTCAGGAAGAAACCGTTTCCGCTCAACGGCAAATAATCCTTCTCGTTGAAGCTTAGTTTTCAGTTGTTCAAAGGCTAATTGTAGCCTCCCTACCCCTTCCGGCTCAATATTCTCAACGATTAATTGAAGATCACCTCTTTGCGGATAAATAGATACCCGAGCCTGACAGAAAACCGACATCCCCTCTTCAGGTCTGAAGCGTAATCCACGTAGCTGGCCGCGAAACATAGCACAACGAAGTTGCGCCCTGGAATCTTTTAGGGTGAAGTAACAGTGACCAGAAGCAGGAAAACTGACATTACTCAGTTCTCCCTTTACCAGAACATCAACAAAGTTATCTTCAACCACTTCTTGCAGCAGCGAAACCAAACCAGAAACAGAAAGAGCAGAAGAAAGATCCATGAACAGTCCTAAATCATCAAAATCGATCTACGCACAGTGGGCACAAATCAAAACAGCATGAGAAAGTGGCTTAACAATAATCTTGATACCAATTATTGATAAGTGTGAACGATTTGTGAAGCTGCAACAAAATCGACAGGTTGCTGCTTAAGCCAGGCAATTTCCTGTTGAAGGGCTTCAAAAGTTTCCTTATAGGGATGGCATATGGCAATAATTTCACGATTCTTACTGGCCATGGACACCATTTTTCTGATTTGTTTACGAATGTATGCAACATCCTCCTCGTTATCGAGAAAAATATTTCTTGTTCCTGTCGCTAAGCCCATTTTTCGAGCTTCGTTAAAAGCTACAGAACTGCCAATAGTACGGCTATCTATAAAAAAGAAATTTTTCTTTTTAAGCTCTTCAAGCACTATCTGCATGGAGGTGGCGTCCTCAGTAAAGCGTGAACCCATGTGATTGTTCCCACCTACGGCACCCGGAAGTTGAGCCATATAGGAGCGAACAAGTTGGCGCTTTGTTTCAGGCGACTGATCGACAAGCAGGGCTCCTTTCCCTGGATTGGTCCGCGGGTAACTGCGTGGTTGCATCGGCATATGAATCATAAATTCATGCCTGGCGTCCAGTAGCACTTGAGAGGATTTTTGTGCGTACTCAGTCCCTGGCAAAATAGCTGGAGTCACTGGAATCCCAAGCTCAAGAAGCTTTCGAACCTTGGACAAAGAACCACCCATATCATCCATAATCAAAGCGATCCTCCCCAGCTTAGGAGCAATCGGTTCAGGAACTTTATAAAGCATTTCCATGCGCAGTTGTCCCTGCCAATACAGATCGATTTTCCCGTGCTGACGATCACTCTGCAGGCGCGCGGGAGCCCCTGTTTGCATAATATGAGAATCAAGCTCGGTTAAAAATGCGCTGGAGGGGAAATCGCCAAAAATCTTCCTGACCTGAACTTCTCCTTTGGAATCAAGACGTTGCCATCCCATAGCATCAGGGCCATTGATCAATTGCCTGTCAACGAGCTCCAGAATCTCATCATAGGTATATTTTTTAGGCGCCTGAGTTTCTCTTATCTGCTGAACCGGCTCCTCATAGACTAGGGGCTTAGCATCACTGAATCGCTCCCTTAAGCCAACAAGAGCAAATAGACAGATAACGACAAAAGCAATAAGAAAAGCAGATGCCAGAACTATTCGCAGCGGCTGGCTTAATTCATTTTTTGCAGATTTTTTGGAAGGAGCTTTCTTCTTTACGCGAGTTGTCTTTTTTGTTGCCATGGTACCCATCTATCAGAAAAATTGGGGCTAACTATTCAACGTAAAAAACGAAAGGTTGCCCATCTGGAGTTTATTAATTAATTTGCTGACATCAATAGTAGATGTCAGCAAAGGAGTCTTTTCCCTCTTCAGAACTATAATCAGCTACAGCAATAGTATCAGCCTATTCGCCGTTTCTGATGCTACTTTGGATTTCATCAGTTGGCCTTACGCTGTTTAGAGATAATGCTTAAACCCTTAAACAGGTCAACGGCTCTCTGAAGCAGGTAATCCTCTGATACATTTTTAATATTGTTCACCATATTATCCAGCGGCACAGGATCGTCAGAACCGGTAGCTGGCAGAAAATGATTCTGCAGATCCGATTCCCGCACTTTCCCAGCAACTGAAACAGCTCGCTCAAAAAGCAGAGGAACCAGAATGTCAGGAGTAATACCTAAAGCCTGAATGGAGCGTCCCTTCGGCGTAAAATAGCGAGCGGTCGTCAATTTCAGACCCGAACCATCACTCATTGGAATCATCGTCTGAACAGAACCTTTACCAAAGCTCTGCTCTCCCATAATCACAGCACGACCATGATCCTGAAGAGCGCCACTGACGATCTCCGCGGCACTGGCGCTGCCCCCGTTAATCAATACAATAAGCGGGTAAAGGGGTTCTGTGCCTTCAGAATGAGCTCGGAATTCAAGCTGAGACTGAGGGTCTCGACCTTCAGTATAGACAATCAATCCATCACCGATAAACAGATCACTGACGGCAACAGCCTGATCAAGAAGACCTCCAGGGTTATTCCGTAAATCAAGAATTACCCCCTGTAAAATATTATCGGCAACCGCTGCCCTAAATGCGATGAGCTGATCTTTAAGCTCATCAGCAGTACGGTCCTGAAACTGGGCAATTCGAATGTAACCATATTTATCATTTAACAACTGCCCCTTAACGCTGACAATCTGGATCAGATCGCGAATAAGATTAAAGGCAATCGGCTCATTTATACCAGGACGTTTAATCAACAGGCTTACGGGCTTTCCTTGCGGTCCGCGAAGCATGGAGACAGCCTCCATAATATCAACATCCGCGGTAGAAACACCATCGATCTCAATAATTTCATCACCCGCCTGCACCCCTGCCTTATCCGCAGGTGTTCCCTCAATAGGAGACACGACTAATAAGGTATTGCTCTGCAATGTAATTTCAATTCCCAACCCACCAAACTCTCCATGAGTATCAGCCTGCATCTCAGAATACATATCTGGAGTCAGGAAACTGCTATGGGGATCAAGGGTTGCAAGCATCCCTTTTATTGCACCATAGATAAGCTGTTTGGAATCGACATCTTCAACGTAATTGGCACGGATTAAAGAATAAATGTCAGTGAATATTTCCAGATTTTTATAATCGTCATCAGCCGCAATAGCAGGACTGACAAAAAAACATGAACAGACCAATAGAAAAGCAATTAATTTATTAATAGGCATAGGAATTCCTCATATCAACGCCGTTTCAACCAACTCAGAGGGTTGACGGGTGAGCCTTTCTTACGGATTTCAAAATACACGCTGTCCCTGCCAGCAAGGCCACTGTACCCTAACACGTCACCAGCAGAAACGATATCTCCGGTTTTTTTCTGCATGCGGTCAGTATGTGCATACAGAGTATGATATCCACCGGGGTGGCTAACAATAACCAGATTACCGTACCCCTTAAAGTAATCGGCGAAAACAACCTTACCACCAGCAACCGCCTTAACAGTCTGCCCACGTTTAGCGGCAATCTCGATACCGTTACTTTCATAATAGGTTCCCAGCTTGTGATCTCGCTGAGTCCCAAAGGCGATAATAACCCGCCCCTGAACAGGCCACCCAAGTTTCCCACGCCCAACCGCAAAATCGGTTGCAACAGGCCCCTTATCTGGCGCTGACTGAATTGGAGCGGACCGATTCTCAGCTTCCTGCTCAGCAATTTTTTTAATGAGTCCTTTTAACGCTTTTTCCTTTTCCCGAAGAGCAGCAAGCTGACTTTTCAACTTAGCCTGATCTTTTGTCGCTTTTCCAAGTAGACGATTCTGTAACTGCCTTGCTTCGGCGGCAATATCATACTGTTCCTGTTCCTTGGCAACAGTCTTCCGCTGCTCAGCTTCGAGGACTTCAAGGTCATCAAGTTTTAAACGCTGATCTTCCAGTGCGCTACGATAGTTCTCCAGCAATTCACTATCACGCTCCAAAACTCGAGTAAGATACTGATATTGCTGGACCATCTGAGTTGGAGACTCGGCCGAAAAAAGGATTTTAAGAGGCCCTACCTCACCTTCCTTATAAAGCACAACCAGGCGCTTTTCGAGTAATTGACGACTTTTTTTAAGCGCTTGCTGGCTATCAGCAATAGCGCTCTTTTGCTTGCGAACTTTTACCTTTATATCTGCCTGTTCGTCTTTAAGTGAGCTCAGCCTTTCATCAATACGCTGAAGATTACGTTTTAGTAACGCTAATTCCCGAGCTAAATCAAGCTCTACCCTTTTATTATTTTTTAAGTCTTTTTCAGCTTTTTCGATACGTTCAGCGACCTGCTTCAACTGAGCCTGGTTGGCGTCAGGTTCAGCGGAAAAACCTGAACAAGCAAGGGCTAAAATAATAAGAACAAGGATGAAAATTCTGACAATCATCATCAAATTCGCACAAAACGTCGCAAAGAAGAGAGACTACCCAAAACACCGAGTAAAATTCCGGAGCATACCAATATCAACTGTTGAGAAAAGGTCAGGAACAATAGATCAAAATCGGTAGGAGTCAACCAGAAGCCATTAAGGCTGCGAGCTATTACCAGAGAGTATGACAACCCTAAGAAAACCAAAGAAAGGAGTCCGCCGACAAAGCCTTGAATAGCACCTTCCAACATGAATGGGATTTTAATAAAACGCATAGTAGCACCGACAAGCGCCATAATTTCCAGTTCATCACGCCTGGCATATAAAGTCAGCTTAATGGTATTGGATACAATAAAAAGGGCTGCAAGTAACAAGAAACCACCAAGAATCATCCCCACATAACGTAGCATCCGCACAAAATTATTAAAGCGCTGAAGCCACTCCTGGCCATAACGTAGATCTTTGGTACCCAATGCACTTTCAAGTTTCTGAATTATGCCGGAGACACCTTCCTGAGTACGATATTCTGACAATAAAGAAATTTCGAAAGAGGCAGGTAGTATTGATGCGCTGACGCCCTCCAATAAGCCTTGATCATTGCCAAGCCGTTCCTTAAAGCGAGCCATAGCCTCCTGCTGGGAAACGAACAGAACACTATCGACTTCAGGATACTCTTTAATCATTTTTACAAGTCCGGGAAGTTCAGACTGGGAAGGTGGAGAATCAAGATAGGCAATAACCTGAATCTCTGAGGTCCAACGCTTGGCTAGCTGCTCGACGTTAACGACGACCAGAAAAAAAGTTGCTACCGTCGCTAAGGCTACTGCCATGGTAAGAACAGATGCAACACATAGAAATGGCCACTGCCGCATGTTGCGCAAAGCACGAAAAATAAAATATCTGAGACTTTCCAGCACTGCTGGACCCTCCGATGAAATGGAATGTGTTCACGGAATTAAAGCTGACCGTGAAGATTATAACTGAAGGGGCTGCTGATCGCCAATCAGTTTACCCTGGTCCAGAGTGATAACACGGCGAGGAAAACGACGATTCAAATCATGGTCATGGGTTGCCAGCAAAACAGTCGTGCCCCTGGCATTGGCTCTTTTAAACAATTCCATAATATCCATGGTAACCTCCTGATCAAGATTACCACTCGGCTCGTCCGCTAAAAGGATTAAGGGGTCGACAACCAGGGCCCGAGCGATGGCTATCCGCTGCTGCTCACCACCTGAAAGCTCAAGAGGTTTTCTTTGTAAGCGATGCTCAAGGCCGACTTCTTTAAGAGCCTGATAAACTTTTTTACTGACTTCAAAACGCTTCTTCCCCTGAGCCTCAAGAGCAAAAGCGACGTTTTCATAAACCGTGCGGCTATTAAGAAGTTTAAAGTCCTGAAAGACCACACCTATTTTTCGACGTAAAAAAGGAATCTGAGCACTGCGAATACGAGAGACATTCTGGCGATCAATCAAAATTTGACCACGGGTGGGCTTTTCGGCGGCGTAAAGCATCCGGAGAAAGGTCGACTTCCCTGCTCCGGATGCTCCGGTTACGTAAACAAAATCCCCCTTGGGGATTTGCAGAGTCAGATCCTTTATGGCAACAGAGTCACTCGAGTACTTTTTGGTAACGTTATAGAGTTGAATCATTGATCGCCACTGACTGGTTTCATATTAAAACCTGAAAAAACAAGGAAATACTCTTACAGGCCTGTTTAACCTTGAGCCTGAACGGCAGTGATGGCAGTGACATTGACAATGTCGTCAACAGAACAGCCACGAGACAGATCATTAACAGGTTTAGCTAAGCCCTGGATGACAGGACCAACGGCCTCAGCACCAGCGAAACGCTGAACCAGCTTGTAACCAATGTTACCGGCATCAAGATCAGGAAAAACAAAGGTATTAGCTTTGCCAGCAACCTCTGAACCTGGGGCTTTTTTGGTTGCAACACTCGCAATAATTGCAGCATCAGCCTGCATTTCACCATCGATAGCGAGTTCAGGAGCCATTTCCTTGGCAATTTTGACAGCTTCAATAACCTTATTACAATCATCATGCTTGGCACTACCTTTGGTAGAAAAGCTCAGCATAGCAACGCGAGCATCAACACCAAGAAAACTTTTGCAGCTAGCAGCTGTACTTACGGCAATCTCAGCCAAAGCCTGAGAATCAGGATTAGGGTTAACTGCGCAGTCAGCAAAACACATGACGCCATTTTCTCCGAATTCTGGGGTTTTGGTAACCATCAGAAAGACAGAAGACACGGTCTTCATGCCAGGAGCGGTACCGACAACCTGAAATGCGGCACGCAGAACATCACCTGTAGTGTTATAAGCACCGGCGACCGCACCACCAGCTGCGCCCTTACGGACCATCATCGCACCGAAGAACAGATTGTCATCAGCAGTCAAAAGAGCGGTGGCGTCTTCTCTGGACAAGCCTTTTTTCTTGCGCAGTTCAACCAGTTCATCAACATAATCTTCAAGCAGATCAGAAGTTTTAGGGTCGATCAGGGTAACACCTTCAAGGGAAACACCGAGCTCTGCAGCTTTCGCATTCAGAGCTTGTGGATTACCGAGCAGAACGACATTCGCAAGCTTATCGGCAACGACCTGAGCCGAGGCTTGGATCATACGATCATCATACCCTTCGGGCAAAACAACCGTCTGAATATTTTTTTGGGCTTTCTCTTTGATTTGATCAACAAGATGCATACTTTCCTCCTCTAGAATGATGCAAATTAAATCTTGAATAATTAAACCTGCAGCGTATCGTTATACAAATTGGAACGGCAAGGGTCAATCCTTTTCCTTGTAACTGACCAAAGAGACAAGGGACTAGCTGAATCATGCTAAACACATTATAATGAATGGTATTATGACTGATCAGGATATGACACGCCACAAAAGCGACCGGATGCGACTATTTTATGTCTGCCTGACATTATCTTTAATTTTTCACGCTATAATTATTCTCGCGTTTTACTTTTACCAACCTGACCGGGTCACAACATTTACTAGCCAACCGACCATTGTTAAACTGGTTGACATGCACCAGCTGGAACGACCGGCCCCATCACCAGCTGATGAGCAACCACGAGACTATGAAGTAGACCGACTTCCAGAGACGAGAAGTAACCCGCAGGAGGTAAGCTCCCAACGAAAGTCTGACCGCAATCAACAGGTTGAACGGGAACAGGCCCCTGAAGGGCTTGATGCTCGTGATGAGACAACACTCCAGAAAATTCCCCAACTGCCTGCACCTGCACCTGCACCTGCACCTGCACCTGCACAAAAAGCTACAAGCGTTCCAGGATCACGACAACAGACAAATACAAGCCCACTGCCAAGCAGCCAAAATGGCAATCGGCTAAAAAACATTGAGGCAGGTCAAGATAATCACCCTGATGAGACTGACACACCATATGGAGCACAACCATTAAAGGACAAACCAGAGCTACCAGCAGAAGCACAGCAACCACAATTTTCATCACCAGAGCAACTATTTCCCGATGCAGAAACTTTGAGCCGTATTGCCCAAGGAAAACTCGGCAACGATAACCGGGTCAAGCAACGTGACAATGTCGAAATGGGGGATACGGTCTGGCTAAACTTGCAAAATGATCTGCTTGTTTCCTTTTTCCGCCGCTTCCGGGACCGCATAGAACGCGTGTGGAACTATCCGAAAGAAGCAGCCCAGCAAGGAAAAGAGGGAACCCTGGAGTTACTGATCATTGTTAATAGAAATGGCGAATTGATTGACGTCCTGCCGACCCAGACCAGTGGCTCAGACATCCTTGATCTCGCCGCTATTCAGGCTGTTTACGCAGGAGCCCCCTTTGGACCATTGAGCGAGCATTATCCCCACCCTCAGCTGAAAATACGTGCATACTTCAGCTATAGAATTGGGGGGCGCTATATTTACGGAAGATAATAATTTTCAATATGATAAATGCAATTAGTTAGAATCAAGATCAACAAATCTAACAAACACACCAAATCTTCGGAGGATAGGACCGTAACCTATCCTCCGAAGATTTCATTCACACTACGTTAACATCAGGCTCCCAGCGCAATTTGGGCTTACGCGCAGCAGTCGCTTCATCAAGCCGCCTGACCTTGGTTCGGGTCGGAGCCTGCCTTAACAGTTCCGGAGCGTCTTCGGCTTCCTTTGCAATGGCGAGTAGCGCATCGCAGAACTCATCAATCGTCTGTTTACTTTCCGTTTCAGTAGGCTCAATCATCAGTGCCCCGCGGACGACCAGGGGAAAATAGATGGTCGGGGGATGGTAGCCATAATCGATCAGTCGTTTAGCAACATCCAGGGTATGGCAATCGTTTTTGAGGTTTGCCTCTGAGAAAACAACCTCATGCAAAGAACGCTGATTATGTGGTAAATCATAAACAGCTTCCACGCGAGCTCTGATATAGTTTGCATTCAAAACTGCGAGTTGGGTTGCGGCCTTGAGCCCGTCGCTTCCCATCGCTAAAATATAGCAGAAGGCACGTACCAAAATACCAAAATGTCCATAAAACGCCTTCACCCTGCCGATGGACTGAGGACGATTATAATCGAATTTATATTCATCACCCTCCCTTACTATGATCGGAGTCGGTAAAAAAGGAATAAGCTTCTCGCAGACCCCAACGGGACCGGCACCAGGCCCACCACCACCATGAGGGGTCGAAAAGGTTTTGTGTAGATTGAAATGCATGACATCTATTCCGATATCACCAGGACGACTGATCCCCATTAAAGCATTCAGATTGGCACCGTCACTATAAACCAATCCACCTCCGGCATGAACGACCTCACATATTTCGCGAATGTCAGTTTCAAACAGACCGAGGGTATTTGGATTGGTGATCATTATGGCAGCCACATCATCATCCATAACCTTGGCTATGGCATCCTTGGTCAACATTCCATCAGTTGCGACAGTAATAACGTCGTAACCACACAGTGCCGCAGAAGCTGGATTGGTTCCATGAGCCGTATCGGGGATAATGACCTTGGTACGCTTCTGGCCATTCGCTTCATGCCAGGCACGGATCATCAGCATCCCTGCAAATTCACCATGGGCCCCCGCAGCGGGTTGCAGAGTTATTGCCGGAAAACCGGAAATTTCAGCAAGAGCCTGTTGCAGAGTAAACATCAGCTCAAGCGCCCCTTGGGTTAAAGCTTCAGGGGTTTGAGGATGAATAGTCGAAAAGCCAGGGAGTCTGGCAGCCGCTTCATTAGCCTTGGGATTATATTTCATAGTGCAACTCCCAAGCGGATAGAAACCACTGTCCACACCATAATTCCAGGTTGAAAGCCGAGTATAGTGCCTGACGACATCTACCTCGGAAAGTTCAGGAAAACCTTCGATCTGATCACGCAACAAGGAAGAGTCGGGGAGCGCTGAAGGCACATCAGCCTTAGGGATACTGTAGCCTATACGTCCGGGCTGAGATCGTTCAAATAACAATTTTTCATCGAGAACAAGACCACGACCTTCAGGACTAATCATTGCACACCTCTCGCCAGGACTTTGACCAAGCGGTCAATTTGTTCTTTGCTATTTTGCTCGGTAACGCAAACAAGAAGACAATCTTCAAAGCCCGGATAATCTCTTCCCAACGAAATTCCGGGCAGAATATTGACCTTCTCAAGGCGCTTTTTCAAATCGGCGACAATTTCCTTACTACGAATAACAAACTCATTAAAATGTGGGCCGCTAAAAACCACCTCAAAGCCTGGAAGTTTGGCTATCTGCTCTTTAGCATAAAGAGCTTTGGAATAATTCAATTCAGCCAGTTCACGTAACCCCTGCTTACCATGAAGCGCTAGATATATTCCTACCATAAGGGTGCACATCCCCTGATTGGAGCAGATGTTCGAGGTCGCTTTTTCCCGGCGGATATGCTGTTCCCGGGTGGCCAGGGTCAAAACAAAACCACGCTTTCCATCAAGATCAACTGTTTCGCCAACCAGACGCCCGGGTAACGCTCTCATATCTTTATTCTTTACCGCAAAAAATCCGATACCAGGGCCACCGTAAGACAGAGGGATCCCAAAGCTCTGCCCTTCGCCGACAACGATATCAGCACCTAATTCTCCTGGAGCTTTAAACAGGGCCAAGGCCAATGGCTCGGAAACGGCTACGACACAACGCGCTCCAGCTTCGGCAGTCAAGCTCGATAGCGCCTGAAGATCCTCGATCTGACCAAAGAAATTCGGATAACCAACAACAACCGCAGCGGTATTTTCATTTAACAGGGACTGGATTCCAGAACGGGAGGTAACACCTTCAGAGGTCGGCACGGTGACCAGTTCGACATCAAGATATTGACAATAAGTAGCTACCGTCTGTCGATAATGGGGATGTAGTGCCTCAGACAAAAGCACGCGTTTTTTTTTGCGAGAAGTGCGCAAAGCCAGGAGTACCGCTTCGGCGCATGCTGAGGCGCCATCATACATTGACGCATTGGCGACATCCATGCCGGTCAGTTGGCAAATCATGGTCTGAAATTCAAAGATAGCCTGAAGAGTTCCTTGGCTTATCTCAGGCTGATATGGCGTATATGCGGTATAAAATTCACTGCGGCTGACCAGATGATCAACCACTGCGGGAATGAAATGGTTATAGGCCCCGCCACCTAGAAAGCAGTCCCACTCAGAAAGACGGGCGTTTTTGGAAGCGAGCAGCCCCAATTGCCGCATCGCTTCAGCTTCGGATAATCCAGTGGGCAGATCAAGATTTCTTGACAAACGACAGTCGGATGGAACTCCGGAAAACAGCTCGTCAAGAGAAGTGACACCGATAGTACTTAGCATCTCCCGAATGTCTGCATCGGTATGTGGCAAATAACGCATACATATCCCTTCTGATGTTGACAGGCTGCTGGAGGAGTTGCTTGCTGAAAACCAACACCGACAACTCTTTCAACAGCCCGTTAAAGAGATTTACATAGCTTATGCCTGGTATCAGTCTTCCTCGATAAACTCCTGATAGGCATCAGCATCCATCAGTTCGTCAAGCTCAGACGGATCAGATAATTTGATTTTAATCAACCAGCCATCATCATAAGGAGAGCTGTTAATGGTTTCCGGTTCTTCAGGAAGCTCATCATTGACTTCAACGACCTCACCGCTGACCGGTGCGTAAATATCGGATACAGCTTTTACAGATTCGACAACCCCGAAAGTCTTTCCGGCCTCCACTTCATCGCCGGCTTCAGGCAATTCAACAAACACGACATCACCAAGCTGCTCCTGAGCAAAATCGGTAATTCCGATGGTAACGATATCTTCTTCAACAAGAACCCATTCATGCTCTTCTGTGTATTTCAGTTCTTCTGGAAAATCCATGTGTGCCTCCTCAAAGCAAAAATGACCCGATCAGGGCTGTTATATTTATTTATTGTACAAACGGCAGGGAAACGCGTTCACACGGCACCGTTCGTTTGCGAATTCCAATCGTCAGTGGTTGATCCGAAATTGCAACCTGGCTATCAACCAAAGCCAGCGCAATACCTTTTCTCAAACTTGGGGACATGGTACCGCTGGTCACAAAACCAACCTGCAGATCCCCTGAAAAAACTGGATATTGCTCACGCGGAACGCCTGACTCTGTCAACACTAAAGCAATGAGAGTACGCTTTATGCCGTCCTGCTTGGCCTGAATCAAGGCATCTCGTCCAACAAAAGGCCCCTTGCCTAACTTAGTGATCCATCCAAGCCTGGCTTCAAGAGGCAAAATGTCAGCACTTATTTCGTGCCCATAAAGAGCGTAACCTTTTTCAAGCCTTAACGTATCACGTGCCCCCAAACCAATGGGTTCGAGGCCATCATCTTTCCCAGCGTCCATCACCAGCTGCCAAAGCGATAGCGCATCATCTGCGGAGCAATATAGCTCAAAGCCAGCCTCTCCGGTGTAACCAGTGCGCGAGATTATCACACTTAGAGAACCGATCTGCCCTTCTAGAAAATGATAGTACTTAAGACTGGCAAGATCAGAATCCGTTATTTTTGCCAGGATATTATCAGCTGCAGGTCCCTGCAAAGCCAACTGTGCAAAATCAGAGCTTTTGTTAACCAGTTCCAACTCTTTAAATTGAAACATTTCCTGGAGTTTCTGCAACCAGGAATAATCCTTCTCTGTATTGGCGGCATTGACACACAGTAAATAACGATCTTCTGCAAACCTGTAAAGGGTTAAATCATCAACCACACCACCATTTTCGTAACACATGGCAGTATATTGTACCTGCCCATCCTCCAGACGGGATAAATCATTGGTCGTAACCGCCTGTAAAAAAGCCAACGCATCGGCCCCTGAAATCTCCACTTCCCCCATATGCGACACATCAAAAAGCCCGGCAGCCTGACGTACGGCAAGATGCTCACTGATGACTCCTGAATACTGAACAGGCATATCCCAGCCACCAAATTCAACCATGCGAGCTCCTAAAGCCCGATGAATTTCGTTCAGAGGTGTTTTTTTCATAGCTGTTCTCCTTAAGGGAATCGAGCGTGCGGATAAATCTGCAATGATCTACCTAAAAACAGTAACAGAAATCTACAGATAAAATAAATCGCGATATCATTAAAATCATTTACAGACCATAGTGATTCAGCATTTTGCTATTTAACAGAAAATAAAGCCCCTGTATATAGCCGAATTTCCACACATTTTAAGGCTGGCTAAGTGACTGAGTGTGGCAGACACAAAAAAACAGCCCACAATCAGTTGCGGGCTGTTTTATAGAGTATGAGTTGTCAAAGAGCAGGATTATTTTGCGGCCCGTCTTTTGGCACTGACAACAGTATTATAAAGCAGCATGGTAATAGTCATTGGCCCAACACCGCCAGGGACAGGAGTGATGGCAGCAGCGTTTTCGCTGGCGGCAGCAAATTCAACATCCCCGACAAGTTTCTTCTCACCAACACGGTTAACACCGACATCAATAACAACAGCACCCGGCTTAATCCACGCACCCTTAATCATCTCCGGCACGCCAACAGCAGCAATAACAACATCTGCAGCGGCAACTTTAGCGGGCAGATCAACGGTTCTGGAATGACAAATTGTCACTGTTGCATGAGCAGCGAGACACATTAAAGCCACTGGTTTTCCAACAATATTTGAGCGGCCAACAACAACAACCTCTTTCCCCTTAAGGTCGACGCCAGTCCGTTCGAGCATCTTCATGACACCATAGGGAGTGCAGGGTTGAAACAAAGGACTACCAGTTGCTAACCGACCTACGTTATAAGGATGAAAACCGTCAACATCCTTTGCCGGAGAGATGGCCTCGAGAACTTTTGCCTCATCAATATGTTGCGGCAAAGGAAGCTGAACCAGGATACCATCAATACGCTCATCATTGTTCAGCGTATCGATAAGAGTCAGTAACTCTCCTTCAGTTGTGGTAGCTGGCAGTTTATGCTCGTCAGAAAAAATCCCTGCCGCGGCACAGGCCTTTTCTTTCATGGATACATAAACCCTACTGGCAGGATCTTCACCCACCAGAACAACAGCTAAACCAGGCGTTACGCCTTGAGCAATCAGCGCCTTAGTATCAGCGGCAATCTCTTGCCGAAGATCAGCAGCAATTGCTTTTCCATCAATAATATCTGCCACAACAAACCTCCTGTGATCTTAAAACGTTAAGCTTTGAGCTATTTTTAAATAAGTATTGAACTATACGAAAGGAAACATTCTTTGTAAACCAAGGAAAAACGGGAAAGAGTGTCTTCAGAAATAAAAATTCCCGGCTGACAAACCAGCCGGGAACCGCAATAGACAGCTGACTGACATTAACTGTTAGCAGCCTTAGGGCATGAAGCGCAGGCTCCAGATCCGCCAGCAGAAGAAGAACAGGACCCCTTCCCTGCAGAATAACCCTGATCGTACCATCCCCCGCCTTTTAAAGCGAAACCACCCTGAGAAATCTTCTTTTTAACTTTTCCACCACATTCACGGCAGTTTTCTACCGGGGCATCTGAAAATTTTTGACGAACCTCAAATTGACATCCGCACTCTTCACATTGATATTCATACAATGGCATGACTTGAATCCTCCAACTCTTTGATCTTGCACAACCCCGAATCATAAGCAATCATACAAATCTATGTCAAGGCTGATTATTTTATAGCGTCCTCAATTATCAACAATGCCCTATCTACCGTTAAATTTCTGATTAATAGTCGTTTTTGCCGTGAAGTTTCACCAGAAATTATACTGATATCGCTCTTGGGAACAGTAAATAATTTAGCCAGAAAGGCACAACAGCTTTTATTAGCGGCACCATCCACCGGTGCAGAGGTTAGCTTGATTTTCAGATTATTATTGTGAAGACCGACAACCTGATTACGGCTGGCCCGTGGCTGAACCTGTAAAGCGACAGTAACCCCATCGGAATGCTTAGCCAAACATGATTCGATCATTTGAACTCGAGCCCCTTATTAAGGCTCGACTCAATTTCATCATTATTAAAATCTTCAAGTAACGGCTGCTGTTCAGGTTCAAGCAGCTGAACAACATCCAGATTCAATAACTGCATATGATTTTCAAGCAGAGCACGCAAACCGATTTCAAAGGTGACTTTTTGTCTTTTCAGTTCATTAACTTCATTGAGCAAATCAATACGTTGTTGCTTCGCAACCTGAATAATCCGTTCCCCTTCCACATGAGCTTCAGCAATAAGGATATCTGCTTCTTTGCGAGCGTTATCTTTCATATCATCGACAACCTGCTGAGCGGTGACCAGCGTCTGCTGTAGAGATTTCTCACGCTCCTGGAGCAATTCAAGATGACCTTTAGTCCGTGCCAGAGTTTCTTTCAGCTCATTATTCTGCAGATAGACCCTCTCCAGCTCCTCTGCCAGCATTTCCAGAAACTGGTCAACTGCAGAAGTGTCATAACCTAACAGCCTGGACTTAAACTGCTGCTGTTGTATTTCTATAGGAGTAATTCGCATTGATATTGAACCCTGTCAGACTAATTGCTAATGAGTCAGCTGGAAAAAGAATCCTGTAATCAGCTGCTGAGCAACCGATAGCAGGATCAACAATACGATGGGGGAAAAATCAAAAGTCCCCTGCTGCAAAAATGGTAAAAATCGACGCAAGCGGTACAGAACAGGATCGGTCGCATTATGGAGAAAACGTACTATTGGATTGTATGGATCTGGATTGACCCAGGAAATGAGAGCCCTGGCGATAACAATAAAATAATAAATATTAAATGCCATATCGACGATTTTGGCAATGGAAGCCAACAAAATATTCATAGAAATCAACCTCTCATGGTTAAGTTATTTCTGTGTGATTGGTCCGTTTCTATAATGAAAAAGCTTTATTGTCAATGATTCCACTGATTAATCAAGAAGCGTCCCTAATAAATTGAGTCTTTTTTACTGGATTCCTCACCTTAACGAGGATAGAATTGTCCTACTGTAAAGGAGGAATCCTATTAATAAATTAACCTACCTACTCGATAGGAGCCTGCATTCTGCAGCAGAAACTGTCTAACTTGGGGCAACAGACAGATAATTATGCAAACATACACACTATAAATAACAAATTGTGATGACATTTTAGGCTATTTACCAGTCACCCAATAAGCCAAAACCTTGAAGGATTTACAAATGGTCCAGACAAACAATCTGAATGTTCTTGATATCAGTCCGATTATCGCACCGTCCGACCTCAAACAGGTTTTCCCTTTGTCTTTAACGGCAGCTAAATTCGTTAGCGATAGCCGTACGACTATTCGCTCCATATTACGAGGAGAAGACAAACGCCTGATGGCTATTGTCGGTCCTTGCTCCATACACGATCCGAAAGCTGCCCTTGAGTACGCTGAAAAACTGGCGCTGCTGGCTGAGGAGTTACACGACCAGCTATTTATAATTATGCGCGTCTATTTTGAAAAGCCACGCACCATCGTTGGCTGGAAAGGGCTAATTAATGACCCAGACCTCGATGGGACACACCAGATATCAAAAGGCCTTGGCATAGCACGGCAACTGTTCTGCGCTATCACGTCCTTAAACCTCCCCATCGCGAGTGAAATGCTCGACCCGATTACACCTGAGTACATGTCGGATATCATCAGCTGGGGAGCTATTGGAGCGCGAACGACGGAGTCCCAGACCCATCGAGAAATGGCCAGCGGATTATCTTTTCCCGTTGGTTTTAAAAATGGAACTGACGGTGGACTTAAAGTCGCAACGGATGCAATGGCCGCAGCATGTCGCCCCCATAGCTTTTTGGGAATTAATAATGATGGCAAATCATCCATTGTTCAGACTTCTGGAAACCCTGATGTTCATATTGTCTTACGCGGCGGCAATGATGCTCCCAACTATTTCCCCCAAGATATTGCAGCGACAACCGACCTCTTAAAGAAAAATAAACTACCTGCTGCAATTATGGTCGACTGCAGCCATGCTAACAGCTACAAAGACCATAATCGTCAGGTCGAAGTTTTAGAGAACATTATTACCCAACTTAAGGAGTCTCCGGGGTCAATTACAGGGGTTATGATTGAAAGCAATCTTGAGGCTGGTAATCAAAGCATCCCCGAAAACCTAAAGGATTTACAATACGGGGTTTCGGTTACAGACAAATGTGTGGATTGGCAAACAACGGAAAAAATGTTGCGCAATGCTGCTGAAAAATTAAAAGATAATGACTGACCATAGCTCACCAAGGATCAAAAGAGCATGCAGTAACACCTCAAATTAAACGAAACGGCTAGAATCAATGCGATTCTAGCCGTTTCGTTTTAACTCGTTGCCATCCGGAAACTCTAAATCATAACTTCCAATTTTTCAGATTGGAAACGAGCAATTTTTCACTGTGGCAAGGAAATCAAGGACTTGCGCTTAAGGCGTAGTACTTTACGTCGCACAAGCAAGTCCGCAGATTGGCACAGCCACGGCGGAAAAGGACCGTTTCCGTATATGGTCTCCCCCTTTTTTGCAAGGGCTTTTTTCGTGATGACAGGGACAGAATTGCTGCCGTATATCCGGCCTCTTTGTAAGAGTAACTTAATCTCTTGGGCCTCGATGAAATCTGCGCGTATCGTCCTTATCGGATGATCGGTTTCTTAAACCTCCGGAAACGTCAGGTTTTCGATACGCCGGTCTAACCTGTTGTGTCATCGCTCGATACTGAGCCGTCGCAATTGATGGTGGGATACCTCCTAAACTGCTATTGTTATCAGCCAACGAGTCCGTCTGACGAAGGTCGATAGCTGGTTTTATGTCTCAAAATGGCCCACCCTATGCGCGCCATTTTGTTGGCCACTGCAATAACGGCCTTGTTCCAGCCGCGTTCCTTGCGAATCCGGTTAATCCACCGACTGAAAGGGTCATCCTTTCTGATCGCCTGTGTGGCAACAGCACGTGCACCATGAACCATGAGACTACGTACATAGCTGTCTCCACGTTTGCTGATGCCAAGTAGGACATTTTTACCACCACTACTATGCTGACGGGGAACCAACCCCAGGGAAGCCGAAACATCTCTGCCTCGCTCGTAAGTAAGTCCATCACCAATAGCACTGCAGAAAGCGCTGGCAACGATGGGCCCAAACCCTGGAACCGTCTGCAGGCGCTGGCAAGCCTCGTTCTGTCGGCTCTGGTGTTCAAGTTGACTGGTGTAAAAACAGATATGCTCATCAAGCTCGACAAGTTGCTTATAGCGGCGCGCTAGGAGTTCACGGAAAAAATCGCTTAATGAGTTATCTGCATCTTCTAAAAGATCAGGGATACTCCGTCTCAAAACCGTTATTCCTTTTGGAAGGATGATGCCGTATTCACCTAAAAGTCCACGCGTTGAGTTGCATAATGCAGTTCGGTCCCGAAGGCACTGAGAGCGCATACGATGAAGGGCTTGAATGTCTTGCTCTTCTGTGGTCTTGATCGCAACAGTGGGCATACCGGGTCGAGTTGTGGCTTCGGCGATCGCACGCGCATCGTTGTAGTCATTCTTGTTCCCACGCAGGTAAGGCTTGACGTGTTGGGGTGGAATCAGCTTCACATCATGCCCCAAGGATCGTAGCTCACGCCCCCAGTAGCTGGCACTTGCGCAGGCTTCCATGCCGATGAGGCAAGGTGCCAACTGGGTAAAAAACTGAAGAACCTGATTGCGCCGAAGCATCCGTTTTTTAACCTCTTTGAATTGGCTGTTGTAGCATACGACGTGAAAAACACTTTTTGCTAGGTCCAGGCCGATAGTGGTAATATTCATCTTGGTCTCCTCTCGCTCCTCGTTGATGGTAAGTTTCGTTCTCTCCATCATGGCACGTTGATGCCGTATTTAGATAGCGGGGGGAGACCATCTCATCGGATGAAAAATAGCTACGGATGGTTGCTTGGCAAGATCCAGATATCATCATACCAGGCTTGAGCCTGTTCACCGGTGTTATCAGTATCGGTCATAATTGCGATACCACCGACCATCGGAGGATCTTCACCAAATAAGCGACGATAATCCTCTAACACATTCCTTGTTTCAACAAGCCACTGTCCAACCTTTTCATCACCCGACTCTACTGCAACCATGATCGCTCGTGAAAAAAAAGTATTTGGCACGGATTCTCCAACGGCCAGTTGGTTAGCCCATATATAGTTGATACTACGGGTTAATGGTTTGAGCCAGTGAGGAAAGATAACATAAACCCTGGCAGCGTAATCATCCCCCTCTTTGCTTCTGGCATTTCCCCTAGTCAAGGTTCTGCTGACTTTCCAGCGCCAGGTCAATAACGGGTAGTCTTTTGCGCTATAAGAGTATTCCTTGATCAGACCTGATGCACTTCCACTACTTAAAGCATGGAGAACATGACCATTTATTCCCTCAGCGACAACTGAGTACGTCGTCTGCCCCAGAAATTGTTTTTCTTCCCACCCAGATAAACCGGCCTCGAAATCATCGATCAGTATTGATCCTGCAGAGTCTGCACCGACAGCAATGCTCCCAGAAGCAAGCAGAGCGCAAAAAAGAATCAAAATTTGAATAATCAG
Organism: Geopsychrobacteraceae bacterium; assembly: GCA_963664385.1. GTDB lineage: Bacteria > Desulfobacterota > Desulfuromonadia > Desulfuromonadales > Geopsychrobacteraceae > Seleniibacterium. The sequence continues at coordinate 3,951,452 of OY761157.1, read as the reverse complement.
TTTATACAACGGTCTGAATCACTATTAGCAGGTTCAGCCTCTGGACCACCGATGGAACCAAAGCGCCTTTCATAACCATCAATATTTTGCTGAAGGGCAAGCATTAGACGCTTGGCGTGCCGTGGAGACATAATTAATCGTGATTTAACACGTGCTTTAGGAGCCTGAGGCTGTACATAAATACAGTCAACAACGAATTCACTATCATTATGATTGACAATAGACATATTGATGTATTGTCCATTAGCAACATTTTCGTCCATCTGAATTTCAAGATTAATTTCTGATTTATGTTCCCTATCTTTATCAACAGCCATGAGTTGCCTCTTTATTGAATATATATTACCGTTTATCAATTACAGTTCATTTAAAAGTCGATAAATAAGTTGCTCAAGCTCCCAGATACTGTCGACAACCTCCTGATGACCAGCTTCATCAAGCATAACGCGGGCGCGATCCAACTGGCCGTGCGCTTTCAACAGAACTGGCGACAACTTGTTATCAAGCTGCATACGCGGGATCTCACCAACACTCTCAACCCAATCCTGCATTTCCTCGGCAGCCATATCGACCAATCTTAAAGCCTTAGCTGTATCTTCCGGCAAAATTTCATAAAACTGATCAGCACGTTTTTCTATCTGATCAAGTATTTCACGATAACGTTCAGAAATAGTCATCTTCCTATATTTTCCTTTCTTAAACAGCCAATTTTAAACCATAAATTTTAAGCTAAATCGCTACAGAAAACAATCATTCCATGACACTTCAAAATGATATCCATAGATTAAAAAAAACAAGGGAATAAAATACCTTTACACGCATACTTACTTCACTAAAGAGGCATTAAACACATATCGACAAGACAAAAACAACAGAAGCTTAGGGTATCGCTGCAATCAGCAGGCTGTTACAAACAGAATATTACCAAGGACGTTGAAACACCTAAGGGAAGTGAAATAAAAAGAAAAAGCCGCATTTAAATCAAATGCGGCTTTTAAACTATGGCGGGGCTGACGGGACTTGAACCCGCGACCTCCGGCGTGACAGGCCGGCGTTGTAACCGACTCTACTACAGCCCCAAATTTGGTGGGCGAAGAGGGGCTCGAACCCCCGACATCCTGCTTGTAAGGCAGGCGCTCTCCCAGCTGAGCTATTCGCCCTGATGTTACTATAAGATGGCGGGGCTGACGGGACTTGAACCCGCGACCTCCGGCGTGACAGGCCGGCGTTGTAACCGACTCTACTACAGCCCCGCAGAACAAAAGAGGAAGTATTAAGTGCCTATATCTTGGAGAGGGACGCTTAATACTTCCTACTTCTTATAAATCTTCTACCTAAATGAACCTTAATTGACTGCATCTTTCAAAGCTTTACCAGCTTTGAATTTAGGAACTTTAGCAGCAGCAATCTCAATGGCTTCACCAGTTTGAGGGTTTTTGCCGGTACGAGCAGAACGCTCGCCAACGCTGAATGTTCCAAACCCCACCAGAGCAACTTTATCACCAGCTTTAAGTGCTTCAGTGATAGCTTCAGTAAAAGCCTTCAGTGCACCCTCAGCATCAGTCTTGCTCAGCCCCGCCTTGTCCGCCATTGCATTGACCAGATCCGCTTTAGTCACAGCATACCTCCTAGAAGTTATTAAGTAATTTGATATCTGAAAACGCGATAATGTATATCAGGTTTACAAAAATACTGTCAAGTTGTTTTTCCCATAAATATGGGCTTTGCTCATACTTTAGTCATCGATTTCACCACTGGGATTATTGTACCAGCAATGCCCTGTCCAAAACGGTGTCCATATGATCGACAGGTTCGACAGACAGTGTTTTTAATACATCTTGGGGTATTTCTGCAAGGTCTTTTTTATTATCTTTCGGAATTAATACATGAGTGATCCCACCACGACGCGCAGCAAGCAATTTTTCCTTGAGTCCGCCAATTGCTAGAACCCTCCCGCGCAAGGTAACTTCCCCAGTCATAGCAAGGTCTTTGCGTACAGGGCGGCCAGTCAGAGCAGAGCTAATCGCTGTAACCATGGTAATACCAGCAGAAGGTCCATCCTTAGGAACAGCACCTTCAGGAACATGAATATGCAGATCAATTTCAGAGTAAAAGTCTTTTTCAAGCCCCAATTGCTCCCAACGTGACCTGACATAACTCAAGGCGGCCTGTGCCGATTCTTTCATGACATCACCTAACTGCCCAGTCACAGTGAGTTTCCCCTTCCCCGGCAAACAAGTCACTTCGATGGCCAGCAACTCACCTCCCGTCTGTGTCCAAGCCAGCCCAGTTGCCATGCCAACCTGATCTGTCTGCTCTCGCATACCATATTGAAATTGCGGAACACCAAGATATTTTGCAATCTGAGCCTCACCAACCGAAAAGACCTTATCTGTTCCTTCAGCCAGAGCTCTTTTAGCAAGTTTGCGCATCACCGAAGCAATATGGCGATCTAGATTCCGCACCCCGGCTTCACGCGTATAACGGCGAATAACCTCATAAAGAGCACGATCAGAAAAGCGAATTTTATCTAGGTCTAATCCATGATTTTCTGCCTGTTTACCTAACAGATATTTTCGCGCGATATTAAGTTTTTCTTCCTCACTGTAGCCAGCAATACTGATGACCTCCAAACGATCATGCAAGGGTCTTGGAATAGCATGAAGATCGTTTGCAGTGGCAACAAAAAGAACTTCAGACAGATCGTAATCAACATCAAGAAAATGATCACCAAAATTGTGATTCTGTTCTGGATCAAGAACCTCGAGAAGAGCCGAAGACGGATCACCACGAAAATCGGTGCTCATCTTATCAATTTCATCAAGCATAAATACTGGATTTTTCACGCCAGCCTTACGCAGACTTTGAATAATTTTCCCAGGCATGGCACCAATATAAGTACGCCTATGCCCTCTTATTTCAGCTTCATCACGAACGCCGCCAAGGGAGATACGGATAAATTTTCTCTGCAATGCTTTGGCGATCGATTGGCCCAGAGAAGTTTTACCGACACCAGGAGGGCCGACCAGACATAAAATTGGCCCCTTAATGCGCTTAACCATAGCCTGCACGGCAAGATATTCGAGGACGCGCTCCTTCACCTTCTCGAGCCCGTAATGATCTGCTTCAAGGATTTCCTCGGCCTTGTCCAAATCGTAACGGTCCTTCGTCCCCTTCTGCCAGGGCAAAGCCAATAGCCATTCAATATAATTACGAACAACAGTCGCCTCAGCAGACATAGGAGACATCATTTTCAACTTCCGTAACTCAGCATAAGCTTTCTCAGTTGCCTCTTTAGACATCTTCTTTTTCTTAATCTGCTCTTCAAACTGGGCTATTTCCTGTTTGAATTCGTCGTGTTCACCGAGCTCCTTTTGAATAGCGCGCATCTGCTCATTAAGATAATACTCTTTCTGGCTGCGCTCCATTTGATTTTTTACACGACTGCGTATCCTGCTTTCAATTTGCAGTATCTCAATTTCCTGTTCAAGCAAAGCTAACAGATGCTCCAAACGATCCGTAGGATCAAGCAATTCCAGAATCTCTTGCTTTTCGGCTATAGGGACTTGAAGATGTCCAGCAACAGTATCTGCCAAACGAGAGGGATCATCGATACCACTTATGGATGCGCTCACCTCAGCTGGCAATTTTTTGCTCAAGCCGACATAGGTTTCGAAGGTGGAATTAATAGCACGCATAACTGCAGTAAGCTCAGAGCGATCCGAGATAGATTCTTCGAGGGGAATAATATCAGCCTCAAGCAAAGCCTCAGTCTTAAGAAAAGACCCGATCTCGCCCCTCCAAATACCCTCTACAAGAACCTTGACAGTGCCATCTGGCAGCTTGAGAAGTTGAACAATTTTGCCAACAGTTCCAACCTGATAAAGATCGTCCTGTTCGGGACTATCAACCTTAGGATCTTTCTGACTAGTCAAAAAGATCAACTTATCATTGTCCTGAGCTTTCTCTAAAGCGCCGATAGATTGAGCACGACCAACAAATAGTGGGGCAACCATATAGGGAAAGATAATAATATCCCGCAATGGAAGTAAGGGCAGCACACGCCTCTCGGGTAAATGTTCAGTTAAAAGAGATTCCGACATAACATTGCCTTTAAAAATGAGAAAAGGAGTGTGGCTACAATGTCCACACTCCTGGATTTTTCTACAATTAAACGGGATCCGATTTATGCGCTTTCAGCAACATCATAAAGGATAATCGGCTTAGCGCCATTAATGATGACATCTTCGTTAAGAACCACTTCCTTCACACGATCCTGAGAAGGAATATCATACATAACGTCAAGCATTGCGTTTTCAAGGATTGAACGCAAACCCCGAGCGCCTGTCTTACGGATGAGAGCTTCCTTCGCAACGGCGATCAAAGCGCCATCGGTAAATTTAAGATGAACCTTCTCCATCTCAAATAGCCGCTGGTACTGTTTCATCAGAGCATTTTTAGGCTCCCGAAGAATTTGGATCAAAGCTTCCTCGTCCAACTCTTCGAGGGTTGCGATAACCGGGATACGACCAACAAATTCAGGAATCAGCCCAAACTTGAGAAGATCAGTGGGTTGAACCTTTGGCAACAGCTGACTGAGATCTTCTTCTTTAAAAGAGCGGACTTCGGCCCCGAAGCCCATGGCTTTAGAACCTATGCGCCGACTGACAATCTTCTCAAGCCCAGCAAAGGCACCACCACAAATAAATAATATATTAGTGGTATCGACCTTTAAAAATTCCTGTTGAGGATGCTTTCGTCCCCCCTTAGGAGGAACGCTTGCCGTGGTCCCCTCAATAATTTTCAGTAAAGCCTGCTGGACACCTTCCCCAGAAACGTCGCGGGTAATAGAAGGAGACTCAGACTTGCGCGCAATCTTATCAACTTCATCGATATAGATGATGCCTTTTTGAGCCTTTTCAAGATCGTAATCAGCAGCCTGAAGTAAACTCAAAATGATATTTTCAACATCCTCCCCGACATAACCTGCTTCGGTGAGGTTGGTTGCATCAGCAATTGTAAAAGGAACATCCAGAACTTTAGCAAGAGTCTGTGCAAGCAGTGTCTTACCACTACCAGTCGGCCCCAGCAAAAGAATATTACTTTTCTGAATTTCTATATCATCATGCTTTTCAGAAAATTCAACTCGCTTGTAGTGATTATACACAGCAACCGAAAGTATCTTCTTGGCGCGCTCCTGACCAACCACATATTCGTCAAGAACTTCTTTAATTTCCACTGGTTTAGGCAACTGCTTCGACTCTGCCCCGGAGGCCTGATCCAAGCGGGCCTCTTCATCGATGATATCGTTGCAGAGCTCTATACACTCATCACAAATGTAAACAGTCGGACCAGCTATCAGCTTTTTGACTTCATCCTGTGACTTGCCACAAAAGGAACATGTCAACTGGCTGTTTTCATCCTTAGAACTCACCTAATGCACCTCCGCCATGCAATTGTTTCAGCTTTTTCTTTCAACTATCGAATCGATAATACCATAACTGCATGCGGTTTCGCTATCCATGAAAAAATCTCGCTCAGTATCTGCACCGATTTTTTCGAGACTCTGCCCCGTATGACTGGCCAAAATCCCGTTTAATGATTCGCGCATCCGCAAAATTTCCTGGGCGTGGATATTGATATCTGTTGCCTGGCCCTGAAATCCTCCTAGAGGCTGATGGATCATAATTCTTGCGTTTGGCAGCGCATAACGCTTTCCGGCAGCACCTGCAGTCAGCAGGACAGCCCCCATACTTGCGGCCTGACCAACACAAATAGTTGATACCGGGGCTTTCAGATATTGCATGGTGTCATAAATTGCCATTCCTGCAGTCACAACCCCCCCGGGGGAGTTGATATAGAGGTGAATATCCCGATCGGGATCCTCAGATTCAAGAAACAGCATTTGAGCAATAATGAGGTTAGCCATATGGTCTTCAATAGCCCCTCCTAAGAAGATTATTCGATCTTTCAGCAGCCGACTATAAATATCGTAAGCACGTTCCCCCCGACCGCTATCTTCAACAACCATAGGCACTAAACTCATCTTTTACTCCTATTCTTCTTCATCTCCAACAATTTCTGGAGTGACGACTTGTTTTTCAACCTCAGTAATTTTAGCATTTTCGCGCAGATACTGAGTAACTTTATCATGGATAATTTGTGATTTCAGACCAGCTTTAGCCTGGTCATTACCAAAGTATTGCTGAACCTGCTCAAGAGGAGCATTGTTGCTTTCAGCAAGTTCTTTAATTTTTTCTTCAACTTCATCATCACTTGCTTCAATAGCTTCCTGCTTGGCAATCGCCGCGATCAACAGATCAGCCTTAACCTGCTGTTCTGCCATGTCACGGTAAGTCAAAGCAAAGGAATCGTCATTCATACCCAGCATTTCAAAGGTCATCCCCTGAGCTTGCAGTCTTTGTGAAAAACTGTCTTTCAGGTACATAAGCTGGTTCTTAACCATTCCCTCAGGCACATCAAAAGGATTGCGATTGATCAATTCATTGACAATGCTTTCGGTAACTTGAGTCTCACTACGTTCAGCCTCAAGAGCAATTGTATTCTCTTTTAGGCGCTGACGTAAAGCCTCCATATTCTCAGCATCAAACTGCTTAGCAAAGTCATCATTGAGCTTAGGAACGACTTTTTCTTTAATTTCCTTCAAAAGAACCTTAAATACAGCAGGCTTTCCAGCCAGATCTTTCGAACCATACCCTTCAGGGAAGGAAACTTCGATATCTTTTTCCTGCTCACGCTTCATTCCGGCAACCTGATCTTCAAAACCGGGGATAAAGCTATTGGAACCTAACTCCAACTGATAATCTTTTGCAGATCCGTTCTCAAAAGCAGTGCCATCAATGAAACCTTCAAAATCGATAATAACCGTATCCCCCTCACGGGCGATTTTACGCTTACTGACTTCAAGCTGAGCATTGTTTGCAGCCATATTTTCGAGTTGCTTATCAACGCTGCTCTCATCATAAGGAGCAACTTCCTTATCGACTTCGATACCGGTATAATCTTTAGCCTCTACAGTCGGACGAATTTCAACTTCTGCTTCGTAAGTGAAAGGCTTACCAGCCTCAACCTCACCAGACTCAACCACTTGAGGCTGAGATACCGCATCAATTTTCTCATCGACAATAGCCTTATAAAGGCTGTTATTGATCAGGGCGCCGACTGCATCATATTGAGCCTTAGGACCATAATGCTGCTCAAGAATAGCCCGCGGCACTTTCCCCTTACGGAAACCTTTAATATTGGCCGTTTTTGCAATTTTCTTGTAGGCATTGTTCAGCTCAGATGTAACAACATCCTCTGCAACTTCAATAAAAAGTTTCTTTTTAATGGAGCTCAGCTCTTCAACCCTGACATTCATTCAAAAATTCCTTCCTGATTTTGTATTTTTATAGAGTTGGAAGTTTAGACAACTCGAATCTACCGCTATTCGGCAACCTTGACAACAAGGCGTCTCTTCCTAAAGGAATGGTGCGAGAGGGGGGACTCGAACCCCCACGCCGAAGGACACTGGTTCCTAAGACCAGCGCGTCTACCAATTCCGCCACTCTCGCATTCGACCTACAAAGAAACTATGCCCACCCTCCTATACCCACCCAAACGGGATTCTGAGCAAGGAAGGTGAGCATAGTACATTTTGAAATGGGGTGAGTGAAGGGGATCGAACCCTCGACGCCTGGAGCCACAATCCAGTGCTCTACCAACTGAGCTACACCCACCAGAAAAACCCGGCCATGTTACGTAAATGACTATCCCTTGTCAATTCAAAAAATGGCGCGCCAGGAAGGATTCGAACCCTCGGCCTACGGATTAGAAGTCCGTTGCTCTATCCAGCTGAGCTACTGGCGCACTTGGTCGTTAACAACGAACAGCTACCTGGCTAGGTAGGGAGCGTTTCTAGCATGCCAGAATAAGTTTTGCAAATAAAAATTTAAGCTTAGTGAAAAAAATCAATCAAGCTCCAAGTCAGGGTCTTCGGAAAAAATATCTCCGCCAGAAAGATTGTCCTCTAAAGAGTTAAAATTCAGACCATCTTTTGAATCTGTAGCAACAACTGCCGGATCGACCGCGAAAGGATCTTCAAACTGCCGCCTTGAAGAAACTGCGCTTTTCACATAAGTGATGGTTTGCTGTAACCGTTCAAGGCCAGAGCTAAGACCCGGATCCTCGGCAAAAGGATCATTCAAAAATGGAGCAGATAGCGTACTAACCGGAGCAGCGCCAAACATTTCATCCTCGGCAAAAGGGTCAACGCCAAGGTTTTCGATGTCTTTATGTTTCATCTCGAAATCAAATCGCGATAAGTCGAATAAACGATAGACCTCTTTCAGCAATGCTTCTGGCTCTTTCAGCCCTTCTCTACGCAAAGCACTTAATTGCATCAGCCATTCACCTGCAAGCGTCAGCAGAGAACTGTCCGACACCTCAAGATTCTCCCCCACTCCCTGATGCCGTTCAAGAAGGGAACGCACAGCAAATACAAGACGGGCTATGGAGTCATCAGCAGAAGGCGAAAAATCCTTCATAAGCTCATCCGAAAGAAGAATGAGACGCCTGATAGCATCCTGCTGATCAGCACCACTGGCTACAAATTCCAACAACAGCTCACTATACTCATTAACCATGATCAGGTTACAATTTCCATTCATTAGATAGTCATTACCCTCCCTGCTATAATGTCAGAATCATCCACGGGTAGAATTAAGGTGAAAATCAATCGGCACCTGTATTTTACAAGGAACCGCCACGCCACCAACATGGGCAGGAATAAACCGCCATCGATATACGGATTTTCGTGCGGCCCTATCAAGAACTCTATAGCCGCTTGACTCCATCAGAGTGATTCTATCAACCATACCATCAATATCCACCATCACTTCAAAAACAACTGTCCCCTGCCAACCACGAGACCGGGCTACTTGTGGATAATCAGGCTTGGGGTTTTTATCATACAATGGCAGCGCCTGCGAATTTAATTTCTCACCACTGCCTGATGCCATCTCCTCCATATTGGCAGTTTCCGCTTTCCGACCAGCAGACACCGGATTAGCCTCTGACTGAGAGGAAGAGCGAATATCACTCTGTTCAACAGCAACATCCTCATTAAATAAAGCTGCAACGCTGTCAAAGTCAGGGGCCTTGACCGCAAGGGGGGATCCCACTAAAGCAGCGGGAGAATCCTTAACCTCTTTATCAAGATCGAGGTCCCTTAAAACCTTTGGCATAAGCGGGGCATCAGAAACAGGTGCGACCTTGGCGGATAATTCTGGCGCAGGTACCACATCTGATTCCCTTGTAACACTTTTATTCAACTTATCTTTTACAACAACCTTCTTTTCCACTCCAGAAGCAACCGGAGAATGCAATGGCACAGCTGAGGCGTTACCCTTGCGAAGAGGCGCTACCTTAACTGCCCGTTCCTTTTTTGTGGCAGGCAAGAACTCGCTAGCCGATCCGGCAACAAAAGAGACACCCTGACGGTTAGCCTTAACAACAGATTCCTGAGCCTTAAATGCAGGTGATAATGAGAGAGTCACAACATGCACAAGACCGGAAAAAAAGCAAAATCCGACAAGCAGCCAGGCAGAACGGGAAGGTATGATATCATTTGTTGTCATATATGTTACTTTTTCCAATAACCACTTGCCCAAACATCGACTTTACTGATAGCTTGATCGATAAAATCCATAAATAAATTCAGATACAAATTAATAATCAGCAATCACTTTTTGAGATAAAGAATACTGCTTATCATGTGTAATAACAAGCCCCTGCACCTAACGGTACTGCTACTTATAATTTTCTCCAGCTTCTGCCATCCGAAACTCTCTCATTCTGAAGACCAAATTGAACATCCTTTAGATAGCATCGAAGAAATTCCCGCCCTGCCCGCAATTCTTGTCGAGGCACCAAGAATCGCCCCAACGACCGGAGCGGTTATTTTTGACAAACAGTTTATTGAAGATTTACCCATCAGAAATGGAAGCGTAAATGAACTGATCGGCATTGTGCCCGGGATTCAATACAGTGAAGAGTACAACCTTTCGACTGCTGGGGGGGAAATCGATTCCCCACCCGTTGCTATCTCAGGGAGCCGCTTTTACGATAATAATTACACGATTGACGGCATGAGCAATACCAGCATCCTTAATCCAGGCCAGACCAGCACATCAGACGCAAGATTTTTACCCGGAAACCCTCAAAAACAACTCATCAACCCGAGAATGATTGAGCAGGTGGCCGTCTACCACAGCAACATTCCTGCAGAGTTTGGTGGGTTTTCTGGTGGCCAGGTCAATATAACACTACTCGATCCATCCCCGGAGTTCTGGGGGCAGCTAAGTTATCGTACCACCAGTGACAGCTGGACTAAATTTTATATTGATGCAGACGAAAAAGAGGATTTTGAACGAGCCGAAGACTCAGAATATCAGCCTCGCTTTACCAAACAGGACTTAGGCTTTATTCTCAATACCCCATTATCTAAAGACACGGCTATTTTGACCTCCTATCAAAAAACGCTTTCTAATATTAAATTAAATCATACCGATGGCACCAAAGAGCTGCGCAGAGAACGCGAAAACATCTTATTAAAACTTGGCCACGAGATGCCGAATCGCGCTCACCTGACATTGACGGGCATCTTTTCTCCAACCCATGCATCCTATGCAATGGACAATATCAGTGACAGTGATTATGACATAGATCAGCAAACCTATTCCTTGAACTTGAATTTTGAAAAAGAAGTCGCGTCGGGAACATTTTATGCCCAGACTGGGTTTGCGCAACAACAGATCAGCAGAGATTCTTCTACTGATCGCTATCGCTGGTCGGCGGACAATTTCAGCGGCGGGATAGGCGATCTTGAATATGGGCAAGATGAGTGGACAGCTTCCTTTTCATTTGAGCTCAAGCCATTTGACACCGGCAGCGTAAACCATAACATCAAAGCCGGGTTTGGCGCATCCCATACAAAATTGACTTACGACCGCCCTAACACCAGTTACTATTATTACAGCTATACCGAACCAACCGACACCCTGACCGAATGTCGTGATGATGACCAAGCCTGCATCAGCGGCAGCGGTTATCTCAGCTCGCGTACAGCATATCCTAGTTTGCGGGAAAACGCGTCCTCTTCACGTGTTGAATTATTCTTACAGGATTCCATGCGGTGGAAAAGATTGGAACTATTTCCAGGGGTACGGGTTAATCGGAATACTCTCACTGAGGATACCAACGTGGCGCCACGCTTATCCAGTTCTCTGGATATATTCGGCGACGGATCCACCATTGTCTTTGCAGGCAGAAACAGATATTACAGCAGCACCCTCATAGAACAGGGGCATTACAGTTTCCTTACCCAGAAAAGAAGCAGCAGTAGCGCCGCATGGGAGACTACAAACGCAAGCCATTTCATCAGCAATGACATAGAAGCCCCTTACGCCGATGAAACCACCGCCGGGGTCATTCAAAAGGCATTTGGTGGCGAATTTAAAGCCCAGTACATTCACAAAAAGTACCGTAAAGAGTTTGCCAGTTCTTATGAAAAGACAACCGTAACCTACACGAATGATGATGGCGAAGAAAAGAACTATACCCTGACCACATATAAACTGAACAACAACGGTCAATCCGGGTATGACAGTATCCAAGTCAGCTGGCACCGTAACTGGAAGAATCAATACTACGAAATCAATGGTACCTGGCAAATGTCAACGTGGAACTCAGGTAATACCCTTTACTATAATGATAATATCCTTGATGAAGAGCTGAATGATACCTACTGGTATGACGGTAAAGAATACAACTTCAGTGAAATGCCTAAACTCGATTATAACCGACCGACAATCATTAACTTTATTTATCGCTATGAGCTCCCCTTTAATACAACATTTACCAACACCACAAAATACCGGGGGAAATACTGGAGATTAAAAAATACCGGGTATAACCCTGAAGGCGAACGTGAAGCTCCTTACGTCTATGAAAAAGTAAAAGCCAAAAGTGCCATCACCTTCGACTGGTCGCTGAGCTGGCAGCTCCCCGTTTATGAGAATACGGAGGTGATCGTCAACTTGGATGTTCTTAATGTTTTTAATAAACGCAATCAACAAAAGTACGCAATCAATGACTACTACTACGATATTGGTCGTCAGTTCTGGCTAGGCATTGATGTTAATTTTTAATCACGACGGCATCTTTTACGACAATCAATTCAGAATCACTTGAAAGATTCAGATCATAATGTCCTGCAATCGGCATTTCATCAAAATGGATAGTCGCTTTATCTCTCTGAACATCCATCTTCGTTGAGATTTTAGGTAATGGTAAAGCCAATACGGTCCCCTGCGTCCGGGTCAAATACAATACCCCATTGGAAAGCATTGCATAACGTGACAACGATGGCAGAGGGATCTTTCCGACGACTACGGGCTTACGAACATCTTCAACGTTGACCAAATCAATGCCGACCCTAGCATTGATAACTAAAGCAAGGTGATCTTTGAGAATTATTCCCTTACTGCCTCCTGTCAGACCAAGCGATGACACAATAACAGGATGTCGAGGATCATGCACATCGACGACCAGCAAACCGGAACGCCCATTCGCAATATAGGCATAGCCGTTTTGAACCTGAATATCAGTCGCCACAGAGAATTTATTCATAGGGAAAGGCAACATGACATCACCCAAAAGAGAAAGTGTTCCCTGTTCTGAAACAGAAAACATCACCAGCCCCTTATTCTTTGTGGCGACATACAGAATATTGCGTTCAAAAGACAGAGCAAGAGCGTGAAGATCAGGAATGCGGTCGGTGATAACAGGCTCATTAATGTTATTAAAATCAATACATTCAATGCCATAAAATCCCTGAGAACTTATTACAAAATTATTCCACACCGCCAAATGAATCGCCGCAACCTCAGGCCACTGAGTCAACCGGACAGGATCGCTATCCGCCGTATCAAATACCTCAATACCATCATTGCCATGAGCAACAAATAAACGCCCTTCTGCTGAAGCAAAAGAGGTTACCGGCAACTCAGTCAAAGCCTGTAGCTGTAAATGAGGATTATTAATATTACCGTAATAGCCCCCCCGCATCCCCACTGCGACATATAAATTGTGCTGATCAACTAAAAGATCAGTAACCGTATGGGGCATTTCATATAACTGGGCATTATGGGAAGAAGTAAAAGCGTTGCGGTCATAGACGGTAAGTCCTTTGTTTTTCCCTGCTACAAGTAAATAATTATCAATTTCTTCTAGAGCTAATATTTTTTCAGATAAAAAATAATTAGGGGTAACCGCAAAAGTGTCGACATCGTAGTAGGCTAAGGCCGAAAAGTTTTTATACAAATAGAGCCCTGATGAACCTGAAAATATTTTTTCGACGGTGTTCAATTCAGGCCTTTCAAACATGGATCGAAGATGACCATCCTTCCCAACACTAAACCTGGACAGGCCTCGCCGTGAAACAGTAAAAAAACCATCCTTATCAAAAGCACTACTAACGATCCTTTCTGTCCCGATCAGTTGATCGGTTAAAGAAATATGCCCTTTAGAATCAAAAGCATAGGTGCTGATACTAGGTGATTTACCGTTAAAAACGACAAGATGCTTCCCGACAACACCGACATTTAAAACAAATTCATTCAATTCAGTTGCGGCAATAAAAGGGGAACTAAAATCTCTTACATCAACACCAATTAACCCATTCTGCCCCATGGCAACAAACAGAAGGTTCTGAGAGTGATAAAAGTTAACAACCGGATGAGAAAATTCAATCGAGCTTATTTTTTTTAACTGTCCGCTATCCATGATGTTAAAAAAACTAATCCCCCCCTTTCTGCACCCAGCAACCAATACATCATCAATTACCAGTAAAGAGGTCACAGCCTGCCCTACCAGATATTCACCACCTAAGCGTGGCCGTTTGGGATTGGAAACATCTACAAAATACAGCCCTTGACCATTCGTAGCCAGATATAGGAATTTTTCGAAAAGAACAGAATCATTAAAATGCCCAGCCAAGGGCAGTGTTGCAGCAATGGCCTGAATGTTATCGACATTAGGGACTAAAAGCGCATTAAGTCCCTTACCGAAACCACTGCCGGTGAGAGCAACTGAAACAGATTCACCACTTTCAGACAATTGTCGGGAGCCAGTAACAATCGTCGGTAACGGCTTTGCATAAAAATAGCTATATCCAAGATACCAGAGGGAAAATATTACGAAACATCCAACCAAAAGGGTAATTAGTCTTAAGAAAAAATAGGGACTGGCGACCTTCATCCAGAATCCTTATTCTGAGAATCTAAATAGGTTAACTCAACAAGATAGTTTTCGAGTTTTTGTAACTCTGTAGCAAGAAGTGGCTTATACAAAATCAGATCAAACCCATCCAGGCGACCAAATGAGAGGTTTTTTTTGGTAATTGCCACAAAAATATCATCTGAACCATCCGCTTTGATATCGTTATAGGTATGCATTTCTAAATGTTCAATATCAAAAAAAAGAATTTTTTGAGAAGAATCAATTCGATTGTTGGTTGCTTTAAAATAGTTGTAATCAGAAAATACTGCGATATTTTTAACTACTTTCTGGATACCCAGTCGCAACAGTTCTCGACTTGCAGCATTTTGACTAAAAATAAAAACCTCCGGTTCACAATCCTGAGTCTCTTCAACTGAGACAACAACCTCCTTAGTCGTCCTTACTGGCTCAGCAACAATAGCACGATAAAGGCTATCCCAAGTTATAGGATAATAAACTAAAGCTTCACCTGAGGGTAACTCAACGAGTTGGGAGCGATCAGCGCAGAGCCAAAAAACTTGCAAATCAGACATTTTTTTATTCTGCTGAATTAGAGCATTTATAACATTTTTAGCGGCAATACTTATATCAATAAAGCAATAGCGCAATGCTGGGGAAAGCCTGGGAGCAGAAGCCAAAAACACCAAAGCATCGGCCGGATCACGGAAACACTTTAAAGAGATGCCTAACTGATGCAGATTTCGCAACAAAATACGGCTATTAAGGTTATCGGGAACGCAGACAAACGCTTCAATATTTTGCTTATCTATTGGTAACGACAGATTTTTCCTTGAAATGACAGGCAAAGACAAAAAGACCTTAAAAATGGTCCCCCCATGGCTCTTTCGTTCAATATCGACACGCCCCCCCATAAGAGTCACTAACTGTTTAACAATTGCCAAACCGAGACCAGCACCAGCCTGTTCACGGGTATCAGAACCATCAATCTGGTAAAATGCCTCAAAAATTTGAGCGGCAACGCCGTCATCTATCCCCTCCCCTGAATCTTCCACTTCTAAAATAAATTCACCTTGCTCTGACGTGTATTCGGAACAAAAAAGCCTGACAACTACATGCCCTGCAGAAGTAAACTTGATAGCATTTCCGATCAAATTCATTAAAATCTGTCGAATTCTGATTTCATCAGCAAAGACGGTCCAGGTCGCAGATTTAGGAATATCAGCAACCAATTGCAAGCCCTTGTCAAAGGCCTGAGGAGAAAGAAGCTCAACACAAGTTTCAACGATATGATAGACTTCAACCTCGCTTGGATGTAAGGATAATTTGTTGGCTTCAATTTTTGAAAAATCAAGAACATCACTGATAAGTTGCAACAATTCCTGACCACTGCTGGCAACAGTTTTAACCAGTAACTTTTGCTGGGAATCCAACTTAGTCCTCATCAGCAATTCATTCATGCCAAGAACACCAATCAAAGGAGTACGCAGTTCGTGTGTCATACGTGACAGAAAATCAGATTTTGCCTTACTGGCCTCATCGGCTTGCAATTTAGCAGATTCGAGTTTTTCGATAGCACAACTCAACTCCCAAGTTCTCTCCTGAACAGCATTTTCAAGAAACTGCTGATGACGGCCTAAGGCGTTCTGATGCTTTTCAACCTGCCCAACCATTGCGTTAAAGCCATCAACGAGAATACCAATTTCATCTTCCGTTTGTTTTTCAGCCCTTAATGAGTAGTCCTTCTTCTGAGATATTTGCATCATAAGCTGAGACAGATCCAGCAAAGGAGCAGACACGGGCTTTTGCATTATTCCAGCCAGAAAAAATGACAGAAAAACCAAAAGCACAAAAGCACAGAGAAAGCCAACCAAGGCGCCATTGATACCATCATAAAAAGCTTGTAAGTCACTTAATAAGTATAGGGAACCAACAAAATTTCCCTCATAATAAATGGGCGTAAAGCTGCTATAATAATTTCCTCGAAAATTAAACTCTTCTTGTGCTTCAGCGAGCTTTTCACGAGACCATTTGGTAGCGGAAAAATCATGAACCAAAGCTGGCAAAGCAAGAATATTACGATTTGGAATGAGATACTCAGCAACAGGAGTCCCGTCTTTATCAAAAAGATAGCACGCATGAATATTCTCAAGACGCGAGAGAGCTTTTAGCAGTTGTTCAATCTGGCTAAATTTCTCCAACACGAGGAGATGACGAACCTGTTCACTTAATGATGTCGCCAGAATTTTATTTTCCTTTTTAATTGATGCTTGCTTAACATAAAGCTCAGAAGAAAGGAAAACCCCTCCAACAACCACAAGAAGGATGGCACATATCCCGGTAATCAATATGGTTAATTTACTTCGGATTGAAGATCGATAATACAGATTCAAACACCCCTCCAGGCACATCAAAAAACAAATAAAAACGGGAAAAACCTGTGCGTCACCCTAAATTTCTGAGAGCGAACTCTCAAATACATACTCCCCAAATGATATTATTTAGCAAATGAACATTATTATAAAGATAAAATTTATTACGGTCTGAGAGATAAGTTAAACTAAATACGCAGACGAATTGAATTAAAATTGTCAGTCTCCCCAGATCTAACCCTTCTCAGCGAAAAGAGAATTCCGATGATTGCACAATTTTCAATAGTGCATTAGAGTATCTGCCCACTATTGAAAAAGTTATGGAGAATATTGATATGCCTAAAATCACCCTGCCAAAAGAACGCAAGGTCGGCCACCTCACTGTGCTGCGTCAACAGAGAGATATCTCTTATGCCGAATTTGCAACCTTAACGCAGTCGGAACAACTGGAAATTATCCATCATGCCGATGGTAAGCAAAAATACGATCTGTTACTGAACTCTCAAAATGCAGAACTGCTGGTACCACGTCTTCACCCCCAAGAACTCTACATGACAATTAACGAACTTGGTGCCACCGATTCTATTGACCTGTTAGCACTTACCAGCCCAGAACAAATTACTTTATTGCTGGACCTCGATTGCTGGGATGGGGACACTTTGAGTGAAGTATTATCGCTACGCTGGTTAGAACTTATTGCCAGCACCGGAGAAGAAAAACTCTGCCAACTCGCTCGCGAGACAGAGCCTGAAATTTTTGCTCTTTTCTTAAAAAAACACCTTACCATTATCCGTGGTCTGGAAGCTTATGACGATGATGATGCCGAGAATTCGCGTCGCCTTGAATCACTTTACGACATTCATTACCACAGCGAAGATGCCGCTAAAATTATCGGCCAGCTATTATCTCTATGGCAGGAAAAGGAGCAGGAAATCTACCTATTGATCATGGAAATGATCAGGAGTGAAATCATTTCCGTACTGGAAGAAGAAACCTATATCGCTCGCAGCAATCGACTTCTTGACCTAGGCCTGATCCCGACCCATGAAGCACGTAGTATTTACACATATATTGCTCCGGAAACCTTCAAACCAGGAGGAAAGAGTGACTATAACCTTGAAGCCGAAGAGCAACCTAGCCCACTGGCGCTATTAAACACTGCACAACCAGGCTATCTACTTGGCGAAATGCTGGCTTCTGGCATTTCACATGAGACTGCCTGTGAGTTGACCCATCTGGTTAATAGAAAATTGAGTGCGGACAAAACCGATATAGCCAACAGCAAAGAGATCAGCCTGTCTTTACAAAATATCTACGATACCTTGAATCTGGCCCTCGAGTACCTGAGCGGAACTGATATAGAAAAAAGTATTGAAATCATCAAGACAACCTACTTGTTGCATTTGTACCAACTCGGGCACAGCCTGATTGAAGAAAGACAGAATAAAGCCCGTATTTTTGCACAAGGATTGCTGTATCCATATGCCGACTTTCCAGAACTCCTTTTCGTCGATACGATTCTGGAAAAACCTCCCCTATTTTATCGGCCTCCATTCGGTGAACATCCAAGCCAGTTGCAGCCAATCAATTCCCTGCAAATATTAGCCCTGGTAGATCAACGGCTAAATCAGCTGAAGGCATTGGAAGAGTTCTTCCTAACAACTCTTCCCTTTAAACTGATTCCAGAACCTGAGGAAGGTACAGAAATCCCGACTCTGGCAGGAATTTTCATGACCGCGGTGGCAAACCAACTGCTGAAAAAACCATTTCTGCCGACACCTTTAAGCGTTACGGATATCAACCAGCTACAGAAACTAACCATGGAGAATGATGCAACATTTGATCTCTTTGTTAAACAATGTCAGGACATCATTAAACAATATAACCCTGGCATCGATTTCTTCATCGCGTTCTGCCTTGAAATGTGGGAAGACATGTTTGCAGGTATTGATGAAAAGTCAATAATTGAACAGAGTGAAAGCTTTTTGATCCTGGGCCAAGGTTCACTTTAAATCAGGATTCAGATTCCCTATTTTGCGTGCGGTTTACGTGAGTTTACCGCACGCAGTTCGTTCCCGACAACTCCCCTTCTAAGTTTGGAAATAGCAACTCTCTCCAAAATTCACGACCCGCCACAAAAGGATACTATTTTTGTCATAATGGTTGTGTTTTGCTTATCGTTGGGACTATTCTAATGAGAATTCCGGAACTGGAAGAATTATAACTTATTTGTATATAGTTAAGGAGAAGAAAAAATGATGAGGAGAATGTTGTGGCTGGCACTATTGTGCCTCACTTTCAGCCTTTCTGCACATGCCGCGGTAAAGGAAAAAGCATTCACACTTACGCCAATGATAGGGGGCCATTCCTTTGAAGGAAATCTCAATCTTGATGATTCCCCTTTTTTAGGGATTGCCCTTGGGTATAACCTGACTGACAAATGGGCCGTCGAAGGTGTCTATACCCAGACCAACGCCGATGGTGAAAATGGTGCTGACGATGCCGACGTTCAGACCTATCGCATAGATGCCCTTTATCACCTGTGGTCTGATAAAGCTCTGGTACCCTATCTAGCCGCTGGCCTTGGTGGCATCAGCAGCGATTATGATCACGGCGAAGACCGGGATCATCTGCTATTTAACTATGGTATAGGTATTAAATATTTTGTACTAGATGATCTTATTGCCCTCCGCGCAGACGTCCGCCATCTGCTCGATTTTCCAGAGCCAGACAATAGCTTACAGTACTCTGTTGGCTTGACTTTCCAACTGGGCAAAGCGACCCCAGCACCAGAGCCCGTGGTTGAAAAAGCCTCAGAGCCAGCTCCTACTATCAAACCAGCCCCCCTTGACAGTGATGGGGATGGTGTCGTTAACGATCTTGACAAGTGTCCCGCCACTCCAGCAGGAGTCGTTGTTGACAGCACTGGTTGTCCCATCGATGCTGACGGCGACGGTGTTTACGATTATCTTGACAAGTGTCCAGAAACTCCTGCTGGAGTGGCCGTAGATAGTAACGGTTGCCCGCTGGATACAGACGGCGATGGCGTTTATGACTACCTTGACAAATGCCCAGAGACTCCAGCCGGTGTGGCAGTAGATAGCGATGGATGCCCTCTTGATTCTGACGGTGACGGTGTTTATGACTACCTTGATAAATGCCCGGGTACCCCCGCCGGAGTCACGGTTAACGATCAAGGATGCCCTGCGGCCCTGACGTTGCATATCAAATTCAGCCCTGACAGCAGCAAAATTGGCCCAACCTTTGATAATGAAATCGCCAAAGCAGCTCAGTGCATCAATGCTTATCCTGGAGAGCTTGTGTACATTGATGGACATACAGACAGTGACGGCAACGCCGCTTACAACCAGAAATTGTCTGTTCAACGTGCGACTGCGGTTAAAAACAGGCTGATCGAACATTTCAATATTTCAGCAGAGCGCCTTGAAGCACGCGGTTTCGGTGAAGGCCAACCGGTGGCACCGAACACCACAGCTGAAGGGAAAGCACAGAATCGTCGGGTTGATGTTGCCTGCGGAGCAAAATAAACCTGAAAATTAAAACCAAAAAGGGTTGCCTGTAACTGGCAACCCTTTTTATCTCTCCAGAATCATCGATCCCCCTTCTGAATATTCAAAACAGGTTATCTGAAAATAGCTAAAATCGAAAAACCTCCCCTCTGTTCCAGCCTTACAAAACTGGCAACACACGTTCAACCACCTGCATCCCCTGTCCACTTTGGGTAAAATACAAATAGATAAGAACGGTTCGCCCTTCGAATTCATCAAGATGATGAAATACTGCAGCACAATATTGCACCTTGCCACTGCGCGGCAATTTTTTGATCTCCTCTTTTACCAGTTCACGGACCCTGGCTGATTCCCCATCGTTGAGTTTCAAATCAAAGAAATCAGGGGCATTACCCGTCATCAACCGTTCATTTAAAGCATAATCACGCGCCAGACATTCCCTGCCTTCAACCAGACATCTCTCTGGGAGCACAGCATGGATAAAGTTATCAAGGC
The DNA here is from genome assembly GCA_963664385.1 of Geopsychrobacteraceae bacterium. GTDB lineage: Bacteria > Desulfobacterota > Desulfuromonadia > Desulfuromonadales > Geopsychrobacteraceae > Seleniibacterium. The sequence goes on along the minus strand of OY761157.1, from coordinate 3,930,757 downwards.
GTAAATAGATAGCCTTCAGGGCGAGACTTTGAGCATATAAACCATGTTCCCGCCAGTATAGGTCAAGGGATTCCAAGATATTTGAAATTCTCGAATAATACTTCTGAAAAAATTGAAACGTATGGCTAAAGCGTCCACTATTAACAAAAATATCGAGCAGGCGACCGATACCGCGTAATCGCTCAAGATCGTCATAGCTCATGGTCGCTGATTTTAAAATCGTATAAGGTGGTTGCGGATCAAAAATAATCCCCCACTCTTCGGCCTGACTGCGCAGAGGTGCACCGGGAAGTAATTTGACAGGTTCGATCTGAAGATGGTCCGCGCCTAATTGTACCGTAGAATCAAGAGACGCTAAAAATTGGGGGTAATTTTCATCAGGCAGGCCTGCAATGAGATCCAGATGAAGATGAATACGAGTCTCCTGCTTAAGACGACACACATTAGCCGCCAGACGCTCCATAGAAGAACTTCGTCCGACCTTTTTGAGGGTTTCCGGCAACGTTGACTGGACACCAATTTCAAACTGAAAAGAACCGTCCGGAACGGTTTTGAGCAAATCAAGGGTAGCGTCATCGATGAGATGCGCACCAATTTCGAAGTGAAACTGACTAGAAACGTTGTGCTCAAGAATAAATGAGAAAATCTCCCGGGCTCTTGCATTACTGTAATTGAAAGTACGATCAACAAATTTGATCAATTTGACCCTGGCATCCATAAGGACCGCTAAATCAGCCTTGATCCGCTCCATGCTGAAGGACCGTACACATTGATCCAGGGCACTCATACAGAAACTGCAGGAATAAGGACAACCTCGACTGCTCTCGTAATACACCAGCCCCTTATCCAGTTTGACTAAACCTGATTGAAATGGTGACGGGATTTCATCGAGATCTTCAAGAAGACTATTTTGAGGAGCAGCACCAACATCAGGAAGATGAAGCCCGGGAATCAGATCCGGCGCCACCCCGTCTTGCCAACAATTAAGAATATGGCGAAGCGGTATTTCACCTTCACCACGAATGATGCAGTCTATAGGGTGCGCTAAAAAGATCGCTTGTGATTCAAATGAAACTTCAGGGCCTCCTAAAACAACCCTGATCTCTGGATGAATCAGCTTAATGCAATCGACAAGCTCCAAAGTTGCCAACCGATTCCACAAATAAACAGAAAAACAGATAACATCGGGTTGCAACGCCATAATTTGCGCCAGGACGACATCTTTAGGTTCATTGACTGAGTATTCACAAATATGAACATCGGTACAGATATCAGAACAAAATGCCTTTAAATAAGGTAAGGCGAGGCTGGCATGAATATATTTGCTATGCAGTGTCGTAAGGAGAATTTTCATAGGTGCAGAATACCCTCCGACCAGGTTCTGTCAACGAGATTCTGGTCATTTAAGCATCCATCGAAAAAAAGCTGCTCCCGGTTAAAGAAGCAGCCCTTCTGACGATCTTTAAATATGCAATAAAGCTTATATTACTTCTAACAGTTCTAATTCAAAAGTCAGATCTTTTCCAGCTAACGGGTGATTGGCATCAAGAACTATTTCCGCATCACTGACCGATGTTACTCTCAGAAACATCACATTGCCATCAGCCCCTGGAAACCGAAACTGTTGTCCGATTTCTGGCGGTTCACCATCACCAAACTGGCCAGGATCGGTTTTAATAAGTAATTCAGGATTATGCGGTCCGTACGCATCATCAGCAGAGATATGAACAGTTTTATTTTCTCCCAGGGACATTTGAGCAACCGCCTGATCAAACCCAGGGATAACCTGCCCGGTGCCGACAACAAACTCTAAAGGGGCACCCTCAGGTGATGAATCAAAGACTTCACCATTATCAAAGACACCGGTATAAGAAACTTTAACGGTTTTTCCTGCTTCTACAGCCATAACATTCCTCCTGCTGGCAAAATTCAATAAAAGACTTCGATACAGAAAGCAGATGCCTTGAAAAACATCCATATGATTAAGCCTGTCGGTCCGCATGCCCTGACACCTGAGCAAAACAAGCTGTAAAACCACATTAGCTTAGGCAAGAACGATCAGCTTTTCAACCTATTTCCCATATTTTTATTGGTGAGACAGGTCAAACTGCAACGAATGAATAATTGTTGTCAGAACCTTAATTATGCTATTCTCCGCCAGCGCGAAAGGACAGCTTATAATGAGTACAAAAAAAACGTTTTTAACCGTAGTCGCTGATGAAACAGGCGAAGTCTTTGAACATCCCGAATTATTGATGGCCGGGATGAATGGCATGGCCATATGCCACCCAAAACCCGAAGAAATGATCCCCCTACCTGAAGGGAGTCGCTTGTTCACCATTCCTGGCACCCCCCCAATCGGTTTTGATCTGCAAACTGGAAAACAGAAAATCGTTCCTACGCTTCCAAAACGGTGGGGAGGTGGCAGTGTCCAGGCAGTATCGGCTTTTACAACGCCGGCCTTTACCCGCACCCTGCTGCCGGCAGCAGATTATTCAAGAAAAAACGTAGAGCTCACCCTGTGGTCTTATACCGCCGTGGGTTGGTGTGTTGAAGAAGAACGTTTCTATGTTGCAGCATCACGGGTTGATCGTAACAGACAATGGGAACCACGCCATTTTGATGACCGGGTTCTGGAACCACTGGTCAGGAAAAGGGTTGCCAGTCAGCCAGAAAACCGCCTGGTTGAACAGTTATCGCGCTGCGCTCTGGACTATCATTGTTTTGCAGCAAAAAACCTGTTTTTTGGTCGCTGGGAAGCGCCGCTACCAAGCTCACCAGCCTGTAATGCCCAGTGCTTAGGCTGCATTTCCCTGCAGGAAGAACCTAAAGCATGCCAGTCAAGTCAGGACCGACTCGACTTTGTCCCCACAATACAGGAACTATGTGAAGTGGCTGTGCCACATTTGCAGAATGCTGAAAATGCCATCGTTTCCTTCGGCCAAGGCTGTGAAGGAGACCCAATACTGCAAACAGATCATATCTGTAAAGCAATTCAGGAAATGCGCCGCCAAACGACGCGCGGTACAATCAACTTCAATTCCAATGCATCAATACCGGATGCTGTTGAAAAACTTGCTAAGTCCGGGATTGATTCCATTCGGATATCGCTTAATTCGGTTCAGGAAAAATTTTACATGGCGTATTACCGGCCCCGCCATTATCATTTCAATGATGTTATGGAATCGGCTCGCCGCGCTAAACAGAATGGCCTGTTCACGATGCTGAATTATCTGGTATTTCCGGGCATTACAGATCGGGAAGATGAAGTTTCAAGGTTAATTGAAACAATCGATAAATTAGGTATTGATCTGATTCAAATGCGCAACTTAAGCATTGATCCGCAAATGTACTGGAATGCCATGGGCGCACAGGGGCAGGGAATCGGCATGAAAGCAATGCTTGACCGAATCAAGAAAGAAGTACCCCGTATCCAGTTTGGCTATTTTAACCGTACCAAAGAAAATTTTTACCCCGATGGATACGAAACGGACTGGCCGTTACCAGCCAGCCTCGATGAGTAATTTTAAGGACAAACCGGCTTACTAAACTGGCATAGGTAGACATATGGCCCTATTGTTTCAATAGGGCCACTCTTAAACCCTGCGGGAGCTGCCAGCCGGCCTATATCCAGGGCACTGATACGGATCTGGGCCTGCGGTCCAGGAGGTCCAGAAAGCTCACTTTTAAATTCGATCACGGTTAACAGGCCTCCCGGCTTCAACACTCTGAAAACTTCTGCCATTACAGCTGTTCTCTTGGTTTCCGGGATGTCATGCAGAGCCGTTGCTAACAGACTACCGTCAATACAGTTATCCGAAATCGGCAACTGTCCGCTTATGTCAGCCAGATAGGTTTCAAGCCAATGAATCTGTCCCACCCTGGCTTGTTCTTCAAGCTGCTTCAGACCATCCGACCACAGATCAACAGCATGAATCTTTCCGCACTCACCGACACATTCAGCTAAAGCCAAACTATAACGGCCCAAACCGCAGGCAAGATCAAGAACATGATCTCCTCGGCTAACATTCATCAGAGCCAAGGTTTGCTGCCAATCGACAAGGTCAATACTGCTTTTTCCGGCACCAGCAGGTTTGCCAGCCATAAAAGAGTTCCTTCCTATATCTATCTGTAAAGTTTCAAATATAACCAAAAAGAAACCGCAGACCTATCACCAGAACTGCCATGACTGAGTCTGGAGAACATATATCCCAAGCGCCAGGTTGGTGATGCCGTGAGCCAATACGCACTGAGCCAGACTCTTCGTTTTATAAAGAAGTAAACAATAAATGGCACCAGCAACAACACCTGCAAGAACCAGGTTGTGCTCAAGCCCAAATAGGACCGAACCAATAATAAAGGAACTCATGGTATAGGCACCGATCTGAACCTTTTCAAAATCACTATTGATGATATAGCGTAATAAAAATGATCGCCAAAAAAGCTCTTCCATAACCGGAACCAGAAGTGCGGCGCCAGCAATACGAAAGAATATCAGCCCCCCCCTGATAACCGAATCATCAACCAGGCCAGGGTTAAAACCTTGCGCTTCTCCGAAAGTTGCAAATGGCCAGTCCATATTTATCCAGAGCACGAAAACAATAAGCCCGGTAAAAACGCTGAGCAAAGTATGGGGAAAATTGTAAAAATCACCAAATTTAAGCTCATCATAATAGCGAAAAAGGTACAAAAGTAGAGCTGTAACTACAATGATTTTCACCGGGTACAAATACAAAAGGTGGGTATCAGTGAGAGTGCCGTAATTATTATCAATGAAATACTGAATAAGCTGCTGAATACCAATAAAAAACATAAATGCAGCAAATGGCAGAATTCTTACCCACGCAGATCTGGTCATAGGCTCCCCTCTCATATAACTTAGTTGTGCAGCAAAAAAATCAATAGAGATGTTTCCAGTGAGAAACCTTCTCTGAAACTTCCCACATGAAAGCAAAAAAATCGTTCTTCAGTTGTTCATGATAGAGTTCCAGCTGTTCGAACCCCTGAACCAGAGCGACTTTACCACCTAGACGCTGCTCCAGACGAACAAGCACTCGATGCACAGTAGCTGGTTTACGATAGGAGAGCAGCCAATTGTGCTGAACCATATGGGGTAACTGTCGTTGCAGCCCGGGGCTCAACAGGTCATAACAATCTTCCAATCCAGCATAAACACTATCAGAAAAAAGCTTAAGGGAAATATCGGAAAAATGTTCCCAATAAATAGCCAGAAAATGATCATAAAAAACATCGACAAGAATGCTTCTGGCATGGCGGAGTTCCGGGTCAAGCCGCTTTCTACTATTCTGAAAGAATTCACTGGTCCGGGTCAAGCCATCAATATAACGGTGCAGCCTGATATGTCTGACCAACTCTTCTGGCAAACCCGGGAAACGATTTCCCTTGTGAAAATCTCCCATGAGAGACCCTGCCCAGGCTAATGGACAGGGATCCGAAAAGTATAAATGTGCAAGATAATTCATGGTTGAGACGGTCAGGACCAGCTATTGCCAGCCCCATGTACCAGAAAAAAATTTGCGATCAGGCAAGAAGGTATTAAGACAAAAGCAGACAATTTATTAAGCAGAGATTAAACTTACCATCTTTCCTGCAGTCAGGTGACCAGACTCCCCTGCCCAAAAGGCACCATTTATAGCGGCCCTATAAGTCTAATCAACTAGCTGCTGCTCTAAAGCAGGACGTAATTGTTCATCAACACGTTTGTTTCTGAGAAGAAAAACAAAAAAATCTTTCATTTCACTTGCTTGATTAGACCGCATGAACCGCTTAATCAAAATATCGAGCTGTTCTGCAGGTTGCTGAGCTTGCGCTATCAGAGCATCAAAAAGATCAGCGGCCGCGGCAAGGTCTTTCTTGACAGCACAAAGACAGAGCAAACCAGCAGTCGCAAAGGGATCATAGCCAAAAGATAAAGCCTTTTTGTAACAGCTATGAGCTTCGGTATACTGATTAAGGTGAAAGTAGGCATCCCCCATCCGCACATGCAGGGTCTGTGTTCCTTCAGACGTTTCAAGAATGCGCTGCCAGATTTCAAGGGCTTTTTCATACTGACGATACCAGCGATAACAGTTACCAAGTCCATACAACGCATATGGATTTTCTGGGTCTACGGACAAGGCGTGCCGGAAATATTTTTCGGCGCGTTCAAAATCTGTTATTCGCCAACACAACTTACCGACAATCGTCAGGATATGTAATTCATCAGGGTCAAACTTAAGAATTTTTTCATAGGTTTCGATCGCTTTTTCATCGAACCCCATGCGATGCTGCAAATCTGCCAATCCAGTCATGGCAAATCGATCGCGCGAATCAATTTTAAGAATCTGTAGGTAAGCACGCTCAGCACGGTCATATTGCATCAGGACTTTGCAACTGTCGGCTATCCGGGTCATTACATGTTTATCCTGGGGACGAAATTTCAGATATCGTTCCCACAGGGTGATAGCTTCCTGATGACGACTTAAGCGTTTATAAACATCCCCCAGGCCACGTAAAGCAAAAAGATTTTTACCGTCATTTTCAAGCAGGGTGGTGTAACACCTTTCCGCTTCATCGAAATCTTCCGTCTCCCGGCAGGCATCCCCCATACCGGAAAGTAAATACGGGTTATCCGGTTCCATTTCCAGCCCGGTGCGGAAAAGCTCCTTTGCCTCCCGGTAGCGTCTGGCTTTCAATTTATTACGAGCAGACTTGGATATATCAATAACTGAGGGAGTCTTTTTTTCCCCAGCTGTAGAGGGATCATAAACAGTTTTCATAGTACGAGCTCCTGACTTTTCATTTCATTCACCGGATCAACCAATTAAGACTGGTTTTGATACCGATATCAAAACAGCGCACATCTCTGAACGCTTCATGAAAATTTCGAAAAATGACAGTAATAAAACACCATGACCTAAGACAACTGTGATCCCATCTTTAATAACCGGCACATAACAGTCATTCACTTGACAACCGGATGCCATATCCCCATCATCACAGATACTACCTGTTAGAAAAACTAAGCAGACACTACCAACATAACTGGCCAGAACAACATAATCAATGGTTTCTTAATCCTTCATTGATATATTCAGATGGACAGTTCAGCTTAAACCCTATTTATTGATACTCACAGCCCCCTTTTGAAGAGTTGTATCAAGCCGCGCAACTTGATCCGGTACAGATTGTGACTTGTCGAGCCGAGCAAACAAAGGAGCAACCGTTTGTTTATAAGCAACAAGATTTTCTTTACTGATAGCCCTCGCCGCAGGAGCGCGTAATTTTGCCGGGTTAACAGGTGCGCCATTCTTTTTCATGCGAAAACACAAATGCGGCCCAGTTGCCATTCCAGTGCCGCCTAGGTAGCCAATAACCTGCCCCTGGGCTACCCGTTTGTGAAGTTTCATGCCACGTGCAAAGTTTTTCATGTGCAAATAAATGGTCCGGTACCCATTACTGTGACGAACTTCTATAAAGTTACCATTGTATTTAGTGGAACCGATTCTTGAAATGGTCCCGTCGCCAACAGTCTTGATGGGAGTTCCGACCGGAGCAACATAATCTATGGCGGGATGTGCTTTCCAGGTTTTAGAAATAGGATGAAAGCGCCGCATGCTAAAGCCTGAAGAGATTCGGGTAAAAGAGACTGGCGCTTTCAAAAAAGCTTTACGAATATTGTCTCCATTTTCATCATAATAAGAAAAGCTCTGATCTCCATCCTGAAACCGGGCGACACGAAACACCTGCCCCTGATTAATAAATTCAGCGGCCAGAATATTTCCATACCCTGCAGCGTGACCTTCACGGGTACGCTTTTCAACCAGCACCTGAAACGTATCTCCGGAACGGATATCAAGAATAAAATCGATATCCCACTGGAAGATATCCGCGATCATAATAGCCAGGGCGGTATCTTCTCCGATGCTCATGACGGCATCAAACAAGCTAGTGCTAATAACACCGGTAATCAATTCAGTTTCTATATCATAAATAATCGGTTGTTTTACTAGCGTAATCTCATCTGTTTTACGACTGATAATCAATTGCTCGGTGTCGTCAATTTCATAGATGAAATCAGTAAAATTGCCATCAGACGTGATAATGGTATACGGATGACCGGCACATATGCGAGTAAAAGGAAACACTTTCTTACTACGCTTATCAAGCTCAAGAATTTCCTGGGCAGAAAAATACTGACCGAGAAGTGCGGTCACCGAGGACCCGGCAGGAACCAAAGCCTTATGCGTCTCAACGCTTGGGGCCGGGGGCTCCGGCGGTACTATTTGCTTAACCGGTGGGGTTACCAACACCGTTGTAGCGGGCTCAGGAATATCACGTGCTTCAATATTCTGACTTGGGAGGATAAACCAGGTAAAAAGAGAAACTGCCAGCAAAACCAGCAACAGAATCCAGACGATTTTAGGCCCACCAGATTGCCGCATGACAGAATGAGTACCGTCTTCCGGGGGTTGAAAATCTTTACATGCAGACATGGATCCAGTCCTCTCCATTAATAGTTTTTCACATTTAATTTATTATATAAAATTAATAAATAATAGCAACAGAGAAATCTGCTACAAAATCTGCGCGAATTTTAGCGTCGTAATGAACGATTTTCGGTGTAAACAGAAACGCGCTATGGTTTAATTTCACCGCTAGGAAAATTTAAATAAACATTCTTACAGTTCAATCTTCGACCCAAACAGCACGTAGATTGCCAAAAATTATATTTTCCGTCAGCATAAAATACTCTTTTGTAATATTTTTTAATACTTTGACTTCAATTAACCTGCAATTAACTGATCCCAACAGAACTTAAGGATAACCAAATGATCAACCGACAAAGAATCTGTGATGAATTCGCTCAACTTGCATCTATTGATAGTCCGTCATTTTCCGAAGCGACCATTGCAGACTACCTTGAAAAACGCTTTACAAAGCTTGGTGCCACTATTGAATTTGACGAAGCCGGAACCATCATTGGCAGCGACAGCAATAACATGATAGTGCGCATCCCAGGGACCAAGCCAGGTGAACCATTTATTCTCTCCGGCCATATGGACACTGTCTCTCCCGCTGAAAATGTCCAACCAGTGCTCAAAGACGGCATATTTACCAGTGCCGGAGACACCATCCTCGGATCAGATGACAAAGCTGGACTTACTGAGATTATTGAAGCTATTGAAGTACTGAAGGAACAGAACATTCCCCATGTCGACCTTGAAATAGTCATAACCATCTGTGAAGAACAGGGACTGCTCGGTGCCAAGCACTTTGACTATACAAAGCTTAAAGGGAAAAGAGGAATCGCCTTAGATACCAGCGGTGTTGATATTATTATTAACAAGGCCCCTTCGGCAAATCGTTTTAAAATTGATATTTTTGGTCACGAAGCTCATGCGGGAATCTGTCCTGAACAAGGGTTATCGGCAATAAAGATTGCCGCTAACGCAGTCACCCGTTTGGATTTGGGGCGTATCGATACTGAAACAACGGCCAACATAGGGTTGATTCAAGGCGGGCAAGCCATCAATATCATCCCAAAGTTTGTTACTTTACAGGGTGAAGTCCGCAGCCATAATCCGGAAACATTGCGCCGCAAAACAGAAGAGATAATTCGTATTGTTGAAGAAGAAGTCATGCAGGCTTCCGTTGAAAACAATCCAAGCGGCAAACAAGCGTCTATGGCAATGGAGTTAACAGAAGACTACCCGGCAATGCATGTCAGCGAAGATGCTCAAATCATAAAACTGCTGGTCGAAGCCGGAGAAGAGCTTAAACGACCATTACAGATTCACTCTGCAGGTGGCGGATCGGATGCCAACATTTTTAATGCTAACGGGATTGAAATGATAATTCTTGCTTGCGGCATGGATAAAGTTCACACAGTTCATGAGCAGGTTAAGGTCGCCGATATGGAAGCGGTTAGCGCGCTCCTTGTTGAAACCCTTAAAAAGGCATAAATATGCAGATATCACCGCGCGTTGAACAAGTACAGCCTCCCCCGATTACTGAGGTTAAACGCTGGATTGCCGATAAATCCTATACCCAGGAGCGTCCCCTGATCGATTTATGCCAGGCAATTCCAAGCTATGCTCCACCCGGTGAATTAATTCAGTATTTGCAGAAAAGCCTGGAAGATCCCCTCGTCTATAAATATAGCCCGGACGAGGGCCTTCCAGAGGTCCGTGCCGAAGTCTGCCGCTGGTATCAGCGTTTTTACCAAGCAGCACCAACGCCGGACAACCTCTGCCTGACAATTGGCGCCAGCCAGGCTTTCTGGCTGGCTATCGTTGGCTTATGTCAGCCCGGCGATGAGGTGATTATTCAGATTCCAGCCTACTTTGACCACCTGATGGGACTCCAATCCCTGGGAATCAACCCGGTTTGCACACAGTTTCACCCGTCAACTCACGGGCAACCTGATCTCGAAGAAATCGCCAGCCTGATTACCCCAAGGACAAAAGCGATTCTGCTTGTCACACCAAGCAACCCAACTGGTGCGGTCACCCCGCCAGAACTGATTAACTGCCTCTTCGAACTGGCCAAAGAAAAACAGATCGCCCTGATTCTAGATGAAACGTACAATGCTTTCGTCGGTTCGATTCCCCACCAATTATTCGCAAGAGATGACTGGGAAGAGCACTTCATCCATATTGCGTCATTTGGTAAAACATTTGCTCTTACCGGTTTACGCTGCGGTGCGCTGGTTGCAGCAAATGAATTTATAGAAAATGCGCTCAAGCTGCAGGACAGTATGGTCGTCTGCACTTCCAAACCAGCACAGCTCGCGTTGCATTACGGCTGTCAGTACCTTGATCAGTGGGTAATGGACAACACAAAAATGATGAAACAGCGGCATGACAGCTTTAAAAGTCAGTTTATCGAAGCTGATACGCCTTTCAAGTTGGTCGCCAGCGGTTCGTTTTTTGCGTGGATAGAACATCCCTGGGCAGACAAGACTGGCAGGCAAGCCGCTTACAAACTCGCCACGGAGCAAGACCTCATTTGCCTTCCGGGCGAGGCTTTTGGTCCCGGGCTGGAGAACTACTTGCGTCTGGCCTTTGGCAACATAGAAACATCCAGCATTCCCGAAGCGATTAACCGCTTCAGATTAAAACCATGACATTATAGCATTGCTCCCCACTGTGCGGCTCAGCTCTGCGTATGTGGTATGCTTGAACACTTAATTTAAGTACTGACTAACGACTTCCAATATATGAGGACTTAAAGCAGAAGTATCTTGCCAATAAAGCTAAGTATACTGCCGGCCCAGGAGAAAACCTGATGAGTAATGACAACATCAACATATCGATCCAAAGCCATATTGCAACGGTCACTATTAACCAGCCTAAAACGCTGAACAGTCTTAACCTGACTATTATGGATGAGTTTGAAGGGCTCATTGATGCGTTATTGGCCAACCAGGACGTAAAAGTGATTATTATTACCGGTGCCGGGAAGAGATCTTTCGTCGCCGGAGGCGATATTGAGGCAATTCAACCCCTTGGTCCTCTTGAAGCGCGCAATCTTGTTGAAAAAGCCCAGCGGATATTCAATAAAATTGAATTTGGCCCGAAAATATTTATTGCAGCAATTAATGGTTACGCTCTGGGAGGTGGTTGCGAACTTGCCCTTGCCTGCGATATCAGGTTAGCTGCAGAGCACGCCAAAATTGGATTACCTGAAATCAGACTCGGAATTATTCCTGGCTGGGGAGGAACCCAACGATTGCCGAGACTGGTTGGCAAAGGAAAAGCGAAGGAGCTCATGTTGACTGGAACCATGATTGAAGCTCAGAAGGCTTACACCATTGGCCTTGTCAACCACGTTTATCCTGCTGAAATGCTTATGATTAAGGCCGAAAGCCTGGCACGTGAAATAACCAACAAATCACAGTTTGCTGTCAGGTTAATCAAACAGGCGATTGACAGTGGCATGGAAATGCCAACCGACAAAGCACTGCGCTATGAAGCCGAATTATTTTCCCTCTGTTTTGCCAGCGAAGATCAAAAAGAAGGAATGCGGGCTTTTCTCGAAAAACGCCCACCAGTATGGAAAGACCGTTAGCAAGAAAGTAATTTTCTAAAAACTTTTTCTCGGCACGTAACTAAATGGTTGCCATCCGGAAACTCCAAATCATAACTTCCAAGTTTTCAGATTGGAAACGAGCAATTTTTCGTTGTGGTAAGGAAATTAAGGACTTGCGCTTAAGACGTAGTACTTTACGTCGCACAAGCAAGTCCGCAGATTGACGCAGCCACGGCGGAAAAGGGCCGTCTCCGGATGAAAACTAACTGGCGTTGTGTGCCGCCAAGGCAGTTTTGAGCTCAGTAAGACAGGAATAGGGAACCCGCAGCCCTCTGATTCCTCGCCCAATCTGAATTTGGGAACTGGGATCTCCATGGTAATCGGACCCTCCGGTTATAATCAGATTGTGCCTGCGTGCTAATTTTATCAACCGATCCGTATCTTCAAGTCCCGAACCGTTATTATAAACCTCAACACCATCCAGCCCAAGCTTGACAAGTTCTGCGACAAGCCATTCGAGTTTCTGTTGGTTTCTGGTGATGTATGGAGGGTGAGCCAGCACCACCACACCACCGGCACTGTGGATCAAACGGATGGCTTCATCCGCTGGGAAATATCGCTTGGGAACATTGCAAGGCACGAGATAACGATCGAAAGCCTCATCATTATTGGCAACATAACCTGCGCTTCTTAGCGCCTGAGCAATATGCGGCCGACCAATGGTGCCACCGGCGAGCTGACAAACGGCTTCCGGATCAAGAGGAGTTCGTTGTTCTGCAACCAGTTTCTCGTTCACGCGCTCAACAATCTGCAAATTACGGTTCATACGAAAATCTTGAAATTCTTTAAGAGCTTTCACCAGGTAAGGATCTCGATAATCAAAGCCGTATCCTAACAGATGCATATCGGAATACTCTAACCACTGAGAAGACAACTCAACAGCAGAAATGACTTCAATTCCAACTTTCGCTCCGAGGGCCTGCGCAGCCGCCACACCAGAGACATTATCATGATCCGCAAGAGCGATAGCAGCCAAGCCATTATCAGCAGCGAGAGCCACAACCTCTTCGGGAGTTAAATAACCATCCGAGCAGGTTGAATGAACATGAAGATCGACATACGTTAATTCCATTCCAGCCACAACTTTCTTATATCTGCTACTGATTGTAATAAAAAATGGCAATCCAGAGACTTGACCAAGCTCTCTTCAGAGTGTACACAAAAGAGCAGTTGTCTAACTCGAAGCTATTCCATTTAACATCCTATACTAACTTAAAGGATTAACATAACATGCCGGCACGCCTTGTCGTAAAAAATCTTAAAAGCTATTTCTTTACTGCTACCGGCCTGCTTAAAGCGGTTGATGATATTTCTTTCAGCATCGCTCAGGGTGAAACCCTTGCCCTGGTCGGGGAATCAGGCTGTGGCAAATCCATGACCGCGTTATCCTTACTACGCCTGCTCCCCTCTCCCGGACGCATTACAGGGGGGGAAATCCTATTGGAAAATCACAATATTCTTCAATTACCGGAAAGTGAGATGCGCCGCATTCGTGGTAATGATATGGCCATGATCTTTCAAGAACCAATGACCTCACTCAACCCGGTTTTGCGTATTGGCGATCAACTCACTGAAGTTTTGATTTTGCATAAAAACCTGCCCCGTCAGGCAGCGGAAGATGAAGCAATCAGCCTCCTTAAGCAAGTCGGCATCAGTGATGGTCAGCGTCGCTTACGGGAATACCCCCACCAGTTATCTGGAGGCCAAAGACAGCGTATTATGATCGCTATGGCATTAGCCTGCGATCCAAAAATTCTGATTGCTGATGAACCAACCACTGCGTTGGATGTAACGATCCAAGCTCAGATCATGGACCTACTACAGCAACTCAAGCATAAACGCCAGATGGCAACATTACTTATCAGTCATGACCTTGGTGTTGTGGCCAGTAACGCAGACAGAATTGCCATTATGTATGCTGGGAAAATTGTCGAATCCGGTACGGTTAAAGAGGTTTTTAAAAACCCCCTTCACCCTTACACACAGGGCCTGCTGAGTTGCGTTCCCCGCCTTGGCAATAAACAGTCACTCCCCTCTATCCCCGGCCAGGTCCCAGATCTGAAAAAAACCAGAGAAGGTTGCCTGTTTTTTGAACGCTGCAACAAAACCTGCTCTCAGTGCCCAAACCAGACTCCAAGCTTGACCGAAATTACTCCTGGTCACTGGGTTCGCTGTTGGAGATATTAATTCATGCCATTGCTTGAAGTCAGAAATCTAAAAAAATCATTCACTATTAAAGACCCAATTGGCCGTCGTTCAGCACAATTGACGGCCGTAAACGATCTATCGTTCAACCTTGTAAAAGGAGAAACCCTCGGCCTGGTTGGTGAATCAGGCTGCGGTAAATCAACAACCGGTAAGCTGATTATGCAACTGCTTGCAGCAGATCAGGGGCAAGTATTGTTTAAAGATACCGATCTGACAACCTTATCACCACGTCAGATTCGCCCCTTCAGACGCCAGTTGCAGATGATTTTTCAAGATCCCTTTTCATCCCTTAATCCACGGATGACCGTAAGCAGCATTTTAAGTGAACCATTTAAAATCCACAAACTGGTTCCGCAACCACAAATTCGCGACAAAGTCATTGAGCTGCTTGAACAGGTTGGCCTATCAGCAGCCCATGAGCAGCGCTATCCCCATGAATTCTCCGGGGGACAACGGCAACGGATCGGGATTGCCCGGGCCCTCGCAGTTGCTCCTGAAATCATCATCGCCGATGAGCCGGTATCGGCACTTGACCTTTCAGTTCAAGCACAGATTTTAAACCTCATGCAGGATATTAAGATAAAGCACAGTCTGAGCTATATCTTCATTGCCCATGATCTGGCAGTTATTGAGCATGTCAGCGACCGGATCGCAGTTATGTACCTTGGAAAAATTGTCGAACTATGCAGTGCTCAGCAACTGTATGAACATCCGCATCACCCCTATACCGAAGCTCTTCTTAATGCAGTTCCGGTACCCGATCCTGAGCATCGCAGACCGCTGGCGCTAAAAGGAGAGATCCCCTCCCCGGTCAACCCGCCAGCCGGATGCCAATTTCACCCACGTTGTCCATACGCTGACACACTGTGCCAAACCGTTGCGCCAGAGCTGCAAACTATCGATCCGGGTCATTTGGTCTCCTGTCACCATTATACAAAGGTCGCCAGCAGACATAGCTGACACAACTTTCTTGACACACTGTGCCACTAGTGGCACGATCCTTCTTATCAAAAGGATGAATCCGGAGGATAAGCATGGGAATCAATCAAGAAGCGAGCCCAATCTCAACAATTCGAGAGAAATGTCGTATCTGTTATGCCTGCGTGCGCAATTGCCCAACCAAAGCTATTGGCATATTTAATGATTACGCAGAGATAATTCCCCATCGCTGCATAGGCTGCGGAAAATGTATTCAGGTTTGCTCTCAAAATGCCAAGGTCCTAGCAGATGCTATTGCTGCGACCGAGGCCCTTTTGCAAGCCGATGAACCTGTCGTAGCGGTTCTGGGTTGCTCATTTACCGCTTTTTTCCATGATGTTCATCCGGGCCGTATGGTGTCAGCACTAAAACAACTCGGCTTCGACGAGGTCCTTGAAGGTGCCAGTGGAGTCGAGCTGATTGCGCCAGAGTACCGTAAAGTCATCGAAAACCATACCGGTGCCCCCTTATTGTCAAGCCACTGTCCAACGATTGTTGACCTCATTGAACGTCACTACCCCCAACTACTGAAAAACCTCATTCCGGTAGTCTCCCCAATGATCGCCATTGGTCGGCATATCAAAGCCCAACGTAAAGAAAATGTCAGGGTCATCTATATCAGTTCATGTATTGGCGGTAAGTTTGAAATTCAGGGAGATCCAGTACATGGAGCCATTGATACCGTATTAACCTACAGCGAACTGAAGCTCATGTTAAGCCGCAAGAGCATCGACCCTCAACGCCTTAAAATTTCAGCTATGGACGGCAATCCATCAAGCAGCGGCCGCAGTTTTTCTATTGTCGGAGGGCCGTTTCATAACTTTGGAATTCAAAACAACGGTCTTGACCCGAATTATATTTCTACCGTTGGCCAGGACAATAGCCTTGAAATTATTCGTGATCTTGCTGCGGGGCGCATATCGCCACGCTATGTCGATGTCCGCTTCTGTAAAGGCGGATGTATATGCGGACCTTCCCGCACCAACCGCCTTACCTCTTTTTCCAAGGGCAACCTGATCATTGAATATCAGAAACAGGATATTCAATACCAAACCGCAGACCATTACCAACCCGGCTCCTCACAAGTTTCCCTCAACCGGACATTTGACAACAAGTATCAGCAGCTTGATCGCCCAAGCGGGGAAACCATAAAAAAAATACTGCAGGAAACTGATAAATTTACCGAAAGCGATGAATTAAATTGCGGAAGCTGCGGCTATTCAACTTGTCGCGAACATGCGGTTGCAGTTTACCAGGGATTGGCAGACAATCGCATGTGTCTCCCCTACTCCATTCACCGGCTTAAAGCCGATCGCAGTCGATTAGAGCAAAAATACGAACTCGCCAAACGTGCCCTCAGTCAGGAATATGGCAACACGACAATCATTGGCAATGACCAGCACACCCAGGGGGTAATGCACATGATTCAGCAGGTTGGCCCGACCCCCACCACGGTACTTATTCGCGGAGAGAGCGGCACCGGCAAGGAAATGACGGCGCGTTCAATTCACGAAGCCAGCCAACGAGCCGACAAGCCCATGGTGACGGTTAACTGCACCACCCTGACTGACGATCTGCTTGAAAGCGAACTGTTCGGACATATTAAAGGATCTTTTACGGGTGCCTTTGCAGACAAAAAAGGGCTGTTTGAAACTGCTGACGGTGGAACTATTTTCCTCGATGAAATCGGTGATATCACGCCCAAACTGCAGGCAGAGCTATTGCGTGTTCTAGACAATGGCGAAATTAAACCTGTTGGCAGCAATAAAGTCATCAAGGTCGATGTTCGCGTTATCGCTGCAACAAACAAACCCCTTGAAGATGGCGTCAGCAAAGGCTGGTTTCGCGAGGATCTATTCTATCGACTTAACGTTTTTGCCATAACTCTTGCACCCTTACGTAATCGCATCAGTTCCATCCCCCTTCTGATTGACTACTTCCTCAGCAATAGCAGTCTCAAGCTCAATAAACCGATTGAAGGTATTGAACCTGAAGCCCAAAAAGCTCTAGTCCGCTATCAGTGGCCCGGCAATATCCGGGAACTACAGAATATTATAGAAAGAGCCATAGTACTTGCCCAGGACAGAACGATTCGCATGGAACAACTCCCTATGGTCATCTCCCAACTGGCCGACGATCGCAACTTTGGCTCCGGCCCCAGCCAGGAGGAATCTGTCCACAGCATTAAAAAACAACACCTCAGTAAAGTTGAAAAACTTGAAAAGGAAATGACAACCGAATTTTTACAAGCTGCCGGAGGCAATGTCTCGGCAGCAGCAAAATTAGCGGGAATTCCACGTCGAACTTTTTATCGCATGCTTCAGCGCAACGGAGTCAATCCAAATAGTTACCGCCGCTAGTGTGCCACATATGGCGCACGTGGCACATTTTAGTGGCACACTTGACACATGTGGCACACTTTTTAGGCACCTCAAAAACCGGCAGTCCCATTTCAGCATCAATAGATTCATACGGTTTTATAGGCCCTTACATTTTTTTTAAACATTTTATTCAATTATCGTCAAAACTGGCACACACAGTGCTTATATCTAAAAGCATGTAACAGGGAGTAGCCCGTTCCCGCCCGAACGGATCTCAAACATCCCTTTTTCACCGTCAAGGCTCCTCTCTCCCCTTGGCGGTGTTTTTTTATCTAAAACACGATAATTATCGTATCGAATTTAATCACTATTTGCTTTTTTCCTTTTACTATTCGCAAAACCATAACAACTAGGATAATATAAAACCTGCAAAAAAGTTATCAGCGAGGGACGCGGCACAAGTGTGCCACGTCATCATTGTGCCTCTCCAATTGTCACATAGACAGAGGAAACCGGCCAACAACCCTTGCTATACCTGACTAACCTACTAAGAGATGGCATCAACAGAATGGCTTTGAAAATCAACCGCAACAAGGATAGATCATTAGGTCTCAGCACCCTTCAGGATATCAGCACAATAATTCTGCAGTCACATGATCTCGACGAAACAATTACTAATATTGTCGACCTCGTCGCCCAAAGAGCCCAATCAGATGTATGCTCACTTTACCTTCTGGAAGAAGACCAGAAAACCCTCACGTTGCGTGCAACCAAAGGACTCGACCCTGCAGCGATAGGTAAAGTCAGCCTGCAGATTGGCGAAGGCCTTACCGGCAAAACGGCAGAAGAAAAGCAGGTAATGGCGATTCAGGAACCGCAGAATCACCCACATTATCGCTATTTCTCAGAAACGGGAGAAGAGCAGTTCCATACCTTTGTCGGCATTCCACTTTTCGACCGTAATCAATCGATTGGTGTTCTTGTTATTCAGACTATAGAACCCCACATCTTCGGCCCCGAAGAACTGACGACCTTAACGACCATCGCCTTTCAGGTTACCTCTATTGTCGTTAATGCTCGCCTCCTCGACGCCATCCACAAATATCGACTACCCTCGCAAGTTGACCAACATGACGAAACCACCAGCGAGGAATCTTCAGATACCAGACCTGGCGGGATCCTGATTGGCCAGACGGCCTACCCTGGAGTTGTCAGTGGCCCAGCCAATGTCATTGATCAACAATTCGGCTTCGCTGACATTATCGACGAGTGCCAGGTTACTCCAGAGCAGGAACGTATTAACCTTGATGAAGCTTTACGCAAAACCAGAATTCAGACACTTTACCTTGAAAAACGCGTCGCAAATCAATTAACCCAGGAAGATGCTGCCATCTTTCATACTCACTTGATGATCCTTGAAGATCGCGGTTTCATCGAAAAGCTGCATGCTTACATAGACGACAACCACAGTGCCCCCTATGCACTCAAAAAGGTCATCGGTAGCTATCTTGATGCGTTCAGCAAAATGGAAGACCCATACCTGCGCGAACGTGCTGCAGATATGGAGGACATTGGCCGTCGCCTGCTGGCTAACCTGATTGGCAAGAATACCGAAGGGCTACACCTGAACCATTCCGGCATTCTGGTAGCCAAACGACTACTTCCTTCCGACATGGCGGTTCTGGATCACAACCTTATCAAAGGTATGATTATCGAGTCCCACGAGGCCAACTCGCACTCAGTAATCATGGCCAAAGCACTTGGCATACCAGCTTTGATTGGCGTTAAAGGTGCAGTTAAATCAATCGAACCTGACACCCACCTGATTCTCGATGCCAATACCGGTCATATTTATCAGAACCCTTCTCAGGCGATCATTGATGAGTACGATCGTGTTGAAAGTGATCGCCGCCTTGAGATTGAGCGTCTGAGTGAATTCAGGAATATCGCAGCAACCACCAGCGACAATGTCAACATCTGCCTCCGGGCAAACATTGGCCTGGTCAGTGATATAGGCGTTGCTCAACGTCACGGCGCCGAAGGGGTTGGCCTTTACCGAACAGAGTTTCCCTACATGGCTCGCAGCAACTTTCCGAACAGGAATGATCAATACCAGCTATACAGAAAGGTTGTCGAAGAGTTTGAGAATCAGGCTGTCACCATCAGAACCCTTGATATAGGTGGTGACAAATCCCTCCCTTACTTCAGCCATCCCAAAGAAGATAATCCGTTCATGGGCTGGCGGTCAGTACGTGTGAGTCTCGACAATCGTGAGATATTTCAAACTCAGATTGAAGCCATTCTGATGGCGGCAACCCACGGACAAGTGCGGCTTCTGTTTCCAATGATTTCAACAATGGATGAAATCATCGCCTGTAAAGAGATCGTCAATACGGCAAAAGACAAACTCACACAGGAAGGGATTCCCTTTAACGGTGACCTGCCACTGGGGGCGATGATTGAGGTTCCGGCAGCAATTCGCCTGGCTCCCCACCTGGCCAAAGAGGTCGATTTTTTTGCCCTTGGGACCAACGATCTGATCCAATACATGCTCGCTGCTGACCGATCAAATCCCCACGTAGAAGATTATTACGACCCGCTACACCCCGCAGTCCTGCTCTCTATTGCCAGTTTAGCTAAAACCGCAAAAGATAACGACATCAAGCTTTGTGTGTGCGGTGAAATGGCCGCCGATCCGGCCTGCCTGATTGCCCTTATTGGCATGGGAATTCATGAATTCAGCCTTTCGGCCCCCTACATACCACAGCTGAAAAAGTTTTTAGGCTGGATCGACTCCCATGAAGTTACTGCTCTCGCTGAAGAGTTTCTGACCAAGCCACATAGTCGTGAAATACGTGCCCTTATCGAAGACTACATTGCCGATCTCTATAAAAAAGGGCGTATCCACTGACCAGAACCATACTATGCCACAACATAGGGGCCCTTAAGCGGCCCCCTTGTTGCCGATTTCAGTTTTTTTTCAAAATCAAGCAAGGATCAGAAGCAAATCCCCCTGATCTACCTGATCCCCTTCCTCAAAAATGATGTCCTGAACTATACCTGCCTTATTTGCTTTAACGTTGGTCTCCATCTTCATCGCCTCGGTCACAACCAGAACATCTCCCTGGTCAACCTCGTCTCCGACGTTGACCATGATTTTAAAGATTTTACCCGGCATGGGAGCACCAACTTCATGACCATTCTGAGGATCGGCCTTAAGGTGACTTTCCTCTTCCACATGGATGGAATTGTCTTTAATGGTTGCACTGCGTGGCTCGCCATTCAGTTCAAAATAGATATGCCTGGTCCCATCTTCTCGCACCCGCCCCACCGCATTAAGTTTAACAATAAGGGTTTTCCCTGCTTCGATTTCGATAGTTACTTCATCCCCGAGATCAAGACCGTAAAAAAACACGGGAGTAGATAATACTGAGATATCACTGAAATTCTGCCTGAAATGATCAAACTCCTCAAATACACCAGGGTAAAGAACTGCTGACAGCACATCACGTGAACTCACAGCATGGCCGACCTTCTTTTCGACTTCTTCTTTTTTAGCGGCAAGATCTACTGGTTCAAGCAGCTCCCCCGGTCGACAGGTAAGAGGCTGTTCCCCCTTCAAGATAATCTTTTGCAATTCACCTGGAAATCCACCATAAGGCTGACCGATCATCCCCTTAAAGAAATCGATCACTCCCTGGGGAAATGTCAGATTGTCTCCATTTCGAAAAATATCTTCAGGCTCCAGGTTATTTCTGACCATAAACATTGCCATATCACCAACAATTTTTGAAGAAGGCGTAACTTTAACCAGATCCCCAAACATATCATTAACCTTGCGATACATCTCCTTACATTCTTCCCAGCGATGCCCAAGGCCAAGCCCTTCAACCTGAGGCTTGTAATTGGAGTACTGACCACCCGGGATCTCATGATGATAGACCTCAGCAGTACCGCTCCTTAATTCCGATTCAAATGGAGCATAATAGGTACGGCAGGTTTCCCAATAGTTAGCAAGCTGCTGCAACCCCTTTTGATCTAACTGTGGATCCCAGATTGTCCCAGCTAATGCAGCAGTCAATGCATTCAAATTCGGCTGTGCCGTTAAACCCGACACTGAAGACAGCGCCACATCAACAATATCGCACCCAGCTTGAGCTGCCTGGAGGCACATGGCCGTACCATTGCTTGAGGTGTCATGAGTATGGAGATGGATAGGCAACCCGACCTCATTTTTTAATGCCTTAACCAGTTTTTCAGCTGCAAAAGGCTTGATCAGTCCGGCCATATCTTTAATAGCCAATATATGCGCCCCCATTTTCTCTAGCTCCTTCGCCATGGCGACATAATAGGACAAAGGATATTTATCCCGCTTTGGATCGAGAATATCACCGGTGTAGCAAATTGCTGCTTCACAGATAGCGCCATTTTTGCGCACTGCATCCATGGCGACCTGCATGCCTGTGGTCCAGTTCAGAGAATCGAACACTCTGAAAATATCTATCCCACTCTGAGCGGCCATAGCGACAAATTCTTGAACGACATTATCAGGATAATTGGTGTAACCAACAGCATTTGAACCGCGTAGCAACATTTGGAAAAGGATATTCGGAATTTTTTGACGCAGCCTGTCCAGTCGCTCCCATGGATCTTCACGCAAAAATCGCATACTGACATCAAAGGTTGCCCCTCCCCACATCTCAAGGGAAAACAAACCACCACCTAAATGAGCCGTTGCTTCAGCGATATGATCCAGGTCATAGGTCCGGAAACGAGTTGCGACGAGAGACTGATGAGCATCCCGCATAGTTGTATCAGTAACAAGAAGCTGTTTATGCTCCCTGGCCCACTGAGCCAAGCCTTCCGCCCCCTTCTCTCTGAGAATATCGCGGGTCCCCCGCGGATGTTGACGGCCATAGGGAATTTCAGGGATGACCGGTTCCCTAAGCTCACTGAAGTTCAGGGCTTTTTCTTTGCTTATACCTGGATACCCATTAACAATGACATCACCGATATAATTGAGAATTTTATTAGCACGGTCTTTTCTCACTCTAAGATCAAACACTTCAGGGTGCTTGTCGAGAAACGAGGTATCACATTGACCGGCAAGAAATACCGGATGAGTCATCATTTGTTCCAGAAACCCAATATTGGTTTTAACCCCACGAATCCTGAATTCCTGTAACGATCTATGCATCGTTCTTGCGGCATCGGCAAAGGTCAGTCCCCAGGTGGAAATCTTGACCAGCAAGGAATCATAATGTGGAGTAATTTGGGCACCAGCATAACCCGCTGCAGCATCAAGCCGAACCCCAAAACCTGCGGCCGTACGATAAGCTTTAATAACTCCGAAATCAGGTGCAAAACTATTGGCAGGGTCTTCAGTCGTTACGCGTGATTGTATTGCAAATCCCCTCAGCTCAATAGCATCCTGCCCGCTAATACCAATCTCAGGATCATCAAGCCTGCACCCTTCGGCAACCCGGATCTGGATCTGAACGAGATTCCGCATGGTAATTAACTCGGTAACCGTATGCTCCACCTGAATTCGGGGATTGACTTCAATAAAATAAAAGTTCTCATCCTGATCCATCAAAAATTCTACAGTACCTGCGTTGACATATCCGACAGCGTGGCCGATTTTTAACGCAGCACAGCAAAGCTCTTCCCGTTTGTCATCACTCAGATACATGGAAGGAGCTATTTCTATAACTTTTTGATGCCGGCGCTGGATAGAGCAATCGCGTTCAAAAAAATGAACCAGATTACCAAAGCCGTCCCCCACGATTTGAACTTCTACATGTTTTGGATGTTCTACATATTTCTCAAGAAAAATCGTCGCATCGCCAAAAGCTGCTTTTGCTTCAGAAGCAGAACTTTTCAATCCTTCCAATAGCTCTTTCTGATTATGCACAACGCGCATTCCGCGCCCACCGCCTCCGGCGCTCGCCTTAACGATGATCGGATATCCGACCTGTTTAGCAAAAATTAACGCATCTTCCTGGGCAGCAACAGGTTCCGCCGTACCAGGAACCACAGGGACACCAGCAGCAATTGCAACTTGTCTGCCCGACACCTTATCTCCGAGACACCTCTGTATCTCTGGTGTAGGACCGATGAATGCGATTCCTGCTCGTTCGCATGCCTCTGCGAATTCAGCATTTTCAGACAGGAATCCATAACCGGGATGGATAGCATCGACATTTTTCTTACGCGCCAGATCAATGATTTCATCAATCCCTAAATATGCCTCAATCGGTCCCTTCCCCTTCCCGACCAGGTAAGCCTCATCAGCCTTATAACGATGCAGAGATAATCGGTCCTGCTCTGAATAAATAGCAACTGTTGACATTCCAAGCTCAGTGCAAGCCCTGAAAATACGGATTGCAATCTCTCCCCGATTAGCAGCCATGACACGTTTAAAATGCCTTTTCATCATCTTCATCGACTCCTCTTCTCATATCAGGACAATTTTACAATAGGCTATAAAAAAGATTTAATAACATTTAATAACTCATATATGGATATAATTTCTGTTGTATTTACCAATAAAAGCAATAGATGCGAAATATTGTCAAGCAGAACATTGTTCTATTTTTTTAGTATAATTTAAAAAGACTTCTAACCTTTTAAAATGATAAGTAAATGAGATATTCAAAAAAGAAGGGGGGAAGACGAAGGGATCAGGAATAGGCGTTAAAGGAGATAAACGCGGAGAGATCACCAGCATAGGCCCTGTATGCTGAATCCTGCAGCTTAGCTTGTTGCTGGGCATCATCAACGACGGCAGAGTCTTCCGCTTTGTCCACCATAAAAGAAGAATCATCAGGATCTTCAGACTCCCCCTCTGTTGCTCCTTGCGCAATTTCCTGCTGTGCTTTATTAGCCATCATCTGCGCCTTTTGGGCAACTTTCATATCCTGAGAGCTTGGTGTTGCCGGAGCCAGGGCTGCGGAACGAACCTGATTGGCTTTTTGCAAAGTTGCTTCAGGATCTCCAGGAACAGCTGAGATATCAATACTGACCTCACCAGCTGTAGCGTAGGTTCTGCCATCGGCACCTTTAGTGTAAGAGAAATTTGGGGAACCAGCATATTGCCCGCCGGCAGCAGCATGAGCAGCCTCATGTGCTCGCACTTCCTTGTCGCGACGTTGCAATTGGCGTATTTCTTGTGCCTCCCTACTGAGCTCAAAGGTATCTTCGGAACTACCACCAGTCTCGGCTGCCTCTTGCCCTGGTTCAGTCCTGACAGAACTTGATGCCTGGCTTTTTTCTGCATCATCAGTTGCCCTAACTGAAGCAGAGCCTGAACCAGCTGAAGGAAAGGATGCGGTTAGATTTGAAATATTTTGCAGCATATTGTTTCCGTTTTTCAACAGTTTAGTAACCTGATATTACCTCAAGCCTTAAATTCTCTCAATAATAAATATACAATCACCATATTCACAAAGAACTTATTAAACTTGCGGCACTATCCCGCTCATGCTACCGTAACGTCAAACTAATGACGGAAACGGGAGAAACTGATGATGCCCGATCTTGCACAGATCCTTCTCATCGACGACGAAGCGGAAAGCTGCAAAGCCCTATCCTTGCTATTACAGCGCTCCGGATACACCATCAAATCCTGCCTTTCAGGTGAACAAGCGCTAGAGATCCTCAAGTTCCAATTTTTCGATCTTGTAATAAGCGATCTCCTGCTACCTGGTGTAAACGGTATCGATATTTTAAAACACATCAAAGAAAATTCACCTGAAACCTCGGTTATCTTAATTACCGGAAACGCATCTGCTGAGACCGCAGTTGAAGCGATGAAAGAAGGCGCTCTTGACTACATAACCAAACCATTCAATTTTGAACGGCTTAAGATTCAAGTTGCCAAGGCCCTCGAAAAGAGCCGTCTGGTCATAGAAAATCAATACCTCAAACAACAGCTTCACGGCCGCTACCGTTTCACAAACATCATTGGTACCAGTCAGGCCATGCAATATGTCTTCACCTGCATGCAAAAAGTTGTGGAAACAGAATCTACAATTCTAATCCTCGGGTCCTCCGGAACCGGTAAAGAACTCGTTGCGAAAGCTATTCATTACAATGGACCACGCAAAGAAAAACCTTTTATTGCGATCAATTGTGGAGCCATTCCTGAGGATTTACTTGAATCAGAACTATTCGGACATGTCAAAGGTGCTTTTACCAGCGCTGTCGCTGATAAATTCGGCAAATTCGAAGCCGCAAACGGTGGTACGATCTTCCTGGATGAAATTGGAGACATGCCCCTTCACCTACAGATGAAATTACTTCGCGTCCTGCAGGAACACGAAATTGAAAGAGTGGGTTCAACAAAAAAAATCCGCCTCGATGTTCGTTTGATATCGGCAACCAACGTCAACCTGCAGCAAAAGGTCCGTAGCGGCGAATTCCGAGAAGACCTCTATTATCGCTTAAATGTTATCCCTATCCACCTGCCCTCACTTAAGGAGAGACGTGGCGACATCCCCCAATTAGCCCGTTACTTTATGGAAAAGATCTGCAAAGAGATGAACCGACCGGTCATGGCCATAAGTGACGATGCCATGATAGCCTTTGAAGCCTACGAATGGCCAGGCAATGTTCGAGAAATGGAAAATATCATTGAACGGACGGTCGCACTGACGGATGGCGAGCTTATCAATTTGAGAGACCTGCCTCCCGACATAGCCGGGAACCAAACCCAAGGGGTCACTATCCCCAAAAAATTACCAACGGAAGGGATCGATCTAAATCAGGTCGTTGCTGAACTGGAAAAAGAATTGATCGGACAGGCCCTGATCGCAGGGAACGGAGTAAAAGCCCGGGCAGCCGAACTCCTGAATATTAACAGGACCACGCTGGTTGAAAAGATGAAGCGATTAAAAATTAACGCCTGATCCCCATAAACAGGACCAGGCGCTCGAATCATACCTAACGGCTCAATAAGCCGTATTTAAAAACTTCTTATTTAAACTTTTTCTCCATCCGTTTACGATCGTTAGCGTCAAGATAACGCTTACGCAAACGAATAGATTTGGGGGTAATTTCGACCAACTCATCATCATCAATGTACTCAAGAGCCTGCTCCAGAGACAGATTACGCGGCGGCACCAGACGTACAGCATCATCACTACCGGAGGCACGAACGTTCGTCAGTTTTTTCCCTTTACAGGAGTTAACGATAAGATCGTTCTCTTTAGCATGCTGACCGATGATCATTCCTTCATAAACGTCGACCCCGGGGCCGACAAAGAGAATTCCCCGATCCTGAAGCCCAAACAGAGCATAGGCAACGGTTTCTCCAGCTTCCATCGCAATCAGGACACCATTTTTTCGCCCAATGATAGGCCCTTTATAAGGCGCATATTCATGAAAAGTGTGGTTCATAACACCAGTACCGCGAGTATCTGTCAGAAATTCAGTTCTAAAACCAATGAGCCCGCGTGCAGGGATAAGGAATTCAAGGCGATTGGTCCCATCCATAGTCTGCATTGAGGTCATTTCGGCCTTACGGGTTCCAAGCTTTTCAATAACGGTCCCCTGATACTCTTCAGGAACATCAATCGACAGATATTCGATCGGTTCGCATCTTTCACCGTCAATTTCCCTGAAAATAACTTCGGGCTTGGAAACTGACATTTCATACCCTTCACGGCGCATATTCTCAATAAGAATAGATAAATGCAGCTCTCCACGTCCGGAGACCTTAAAGGTATCAGTATTATCGGTATCTTCGACACGCAAAGAAACGTTCGTACGCAACTCCTTCATGAGCCGGTCACGAATATTCCTGGAAGTGACGTACTTCCCTTCACGACCTGCAAATGGAGAGTTGCTGACCATAAAGTTCATCGACAGGGTCGGTTCGTCAATAGCAACGTAAGGGAGCGCAATTGGTGTTTCAATATCAGCAAGAGTCTCGCCAATCCCAAGCTCTTCAAAACCTGCGATGGAAACAATATCTCCGGCACTGGCTTCATCAATCTCAACCTGCTGCAGCCCCTGGTAACCAAGAAGCTTGGTAATCCGGCCACTCTTTATCTTACCTTCCCGATCGATATGGGCAACTGTCTGGCCAGCACTAAGGGTGCCGTTAAAGATTTTTCCGGTAGCGATACGACCAATAAATTTATTGTAAGCGATACTGGTGACCAACAATTGGAATGGAGCACTGGCATCACACACCGGAGGATCAACTTTATCACCAATCATCTGGAACAGCGGCTCCAGATTATCGGACTCATCTTCCAGATTATGCTTGGCGATACCATTTTTTGCACTGGCGTAAACAATTGGAAAATCCAACTGATCTTCATTGGCATTAAGTTCGCAGAAAAGGTCGAAAACCATATCGACAACTTCTTCAGGACGTGAACCAGGACGATCAATCTTATTAATAACAACGAGCGGCTTAAGACCAAGATCAAGAGACTTTTTCAGAACAAAACGAGTCTGCGGCATCGGCC
The DNA here is from genome assembly GCA_963664385.1 of Geopsychrobacteraceae bacterium. Classification (GTDB taxonomy): domain Bacteria; phylum Desulfobacterota; class Desulfuromonadia; order Desulfuromonadales; family Geopsychrobacteraceae; genus Seleniibacterium. Next base: position 3,902,679 of record OY761157.1, on the reverse strand, counting down.
CGTCAAAGGCATCAACCAACAACAAGACAGAATCAACCATTTTTAAAATCCGCTCAACCTCACCACCAAAGTCAGCGTGGCCAGGAGTATCGACGATATTAATCTTAAGATCGCCATGCTGGACGGACAGGTTTTTCGAGAGGATGGTAATTCCACGTTCTTTTTCTAAATCATTACTATCCATAACGCGCTCAGTAATGACCTGATTCTCCCGGAACACTCCGGATTGAATCAACATAGCATCGACCAAAGTTGTTTTGCCATGATCGACGTGTGCAATAATTGCGATGTTTCTAATATGTTCAGACATAAGTAATAAACCCTTTATAAACGGACATTTCCCCAAAAGATCCGGATTATGCCAGAAACTCTCAAGCAAGCCAAGTTAAATAGCTAAGCTCCTGACAAATTTAATATGAGTCTAACACGCTCAAATAAGGACATATTCTTGACAGGCCGCCCACTTTTACCTATGGTCAGCAGGATCTTTTAACAATATTATTAGATATCATATTCCAGCATGCTGGTTAATCCTATCTAAAGGCTGAGAAATGGCTAAACCCAACATTATCCTTACCGGTTTTATGGGAACCGGGAAAACCACAGTCGGTCGCCTGATGGCCAAAAAACTGGGGTATGAATTCATCGATACTGACCACCTGATTGAAGATGAAATCGGCTGTAGCATTTCTGATTATTTTCGCACCCATGGCGAAGTCGCATTTCGCCAGAAAGAAACGGAAATGGCCTTACGCCTGTCACAAAGTGAGGGATTGGTCATATCCACCGGCGGACGCATGATGCTCGATCCAACGAATGCAGAAGCGCTCAGCAGGACAGGACGCGTCTTTTGCCTGGTTGCAACCCCCGAAGAAATTCTTGAACGAGTATCTCACGACACCAACGTCAGACCCCTGCTCCAGGGAGCAAACCCCCTAGAGCACATTGTCGAATTGCTTCAGCAACGGGAAAAAGGCTACAAGCGCTTTTCACAATTCAAGACCTCAGCCAAGAAACCGAACGCCATTGCCAACGAATTATCAGAATTTGTTCAGGGTAAGCGCGACCTGAGACTGGAAATTTCCGCACCAAGCATCGATTATGAATTTATTGTCGGAAGCGGCATCCTCCCCTTCGTAAGCAGCCTTGCTGAAATGAACGGCCCCGTGGCCATCATTACTGACGAGTCAGTTGCCCCATTATATGCTAAAAGCTGTGGCAAGGTGGATACTGTCATTACAGTCCCCCCGGGCCGCCAGCATAAAACCCTGGCAACTGCACAAACGATATACGAACAATTACTAGATGCCGACTTCGACAGAAGCGGTACCATTATCGCCCTAGGCGGCACAGTAATCAGCGAACTGGCTGGCTTTATTGCAGCAACCTTCATGCGTGGAGTAGACTGCGTACAATGCCCGACCAGCTTACTTGCCATGGTCGACACCAGCATAGGTGGCAAAACCGGGGTCGATTTACCACGCGGAAAAAATGTTATTGGCGCCTTCAAACAACCCAAAACAGTCATTGCTGACGTTGCCACGCTACAGAGTCTTTCGCCGCGGACCTTTGCGTCCGGCATGGCTGAAGTGATTAAGCACAGCCTTATTGCCGACTCAGATTTACTTAGCAAAATTGAGGCAGGAAAATGGAAACCAGACGCTGGCGGATTTCAATCTGCAGCGGAACTGCAAGCCCTTGTTGCCCAGGCCATTCAGGTTAAAATCAACATCATCCAGGAAGACCCGTATGAACATGGGCGGCGTGCGGTTCTCAACTTTGGGCATACCTTTGCTAATGCAATTGAACATCTGAGCCGGCACAAAGTCCGTCACGGAGAAGCTGTTGCCATAGGGATGGTCATTGCAACAAGACTATCCGCAGATCTTGGCCATTGCTCTAAAGCGCTCTTAGCGCGCGTTGAGAATGTCCTCACGTCGGCATTACTACCAACGCGCATTCCAAGCCAACTGGTCGCATCAGATATTCTCTTGGCAATGCGCAGTGACAAAAAGAAAAAAGCCGGAAAACTTCGCTACATCCTGATAAAAGACATAGGCGAAACCTTTATCACGGAGGACGTAAACGAAGAAGACATTCTCAAGGTACTGCAAGACCTTAAAGAATGAACCGAGCTCAGACCATCATACAATAAACAAAACGGACCTGCTGTGAAACAGAGGTCCGTTTTGTTTATATAAACTTATTAGCGTATCTAAGGGATATAATAATCAGGACTCGCCCATAAGACGTGACATCTCACGGCTGGCTTCCAACAATTTGCCCAGATGCTCTTCGCGTCGATCCTCTGAAAAACGGTAAGCCGGACCAACAACAACCAGGGCAGCCGGAACCTTATTTTCAAAGTCGAAAACCGGTGCAGCTATCGCGGCAATCCCCTCTTCACGCTCCTGGTTATTTAACCCATAACCATGCTCACGGATCCACTCAAGCTCCTGCTTGATTTCCTCCAGATCAACCTTGGTATTATCAGTAAAACGAGTCTGCTTCGTTTTTGATAACACCTTGCTGACAAAATCTGGTTCAGCATAAGCAAGCAGAACCCTACCAGCTGCGGTTGGCGTTAACTCCATATAGTCACCTTCATTAATGGAGTAAACCAGCCGGGAAGATCCCATTTCACGTGCCATACAGATACTTTTGGTTCCATCCACAACGAATAGGGCTGTAGACTCACCAGTTTCCAAGGTAAGACGTTTCATGAAAGGTGCGGCAATCGATTTAAGTGAATTACTTTTCTCATAAACCTTGCCAAGCACCATCAGTTTTGGACCAAGACGATAATTAGTGCGCGAGGTACGTACCAGATAACCCGACTTGATAAGAGTCCCGCACAAGCGATGTACCCTACTTTTGTACAGTCCTGTCTTCTCACAAAGCTGGTTTAATGACAGCTCAGTTTCATTAGTATTAAAGCAATCGAGAATTTCCAAGGCTTTAAGTACAGCATCAACCAATGGTACTGCGGCTGTTTTTTTTTCTGTTATTTTCGACATGTGCCCCCTGTTGACTCCATAACTTTTCAAATCGTCCAGGTTTATTTACGCTTAAAACAAAACTTTAAAAAGGTTCACAATAACACAGAGCGCTTTTATTTCAATAAACTATGTGCCCTACCTATGAATAAATGAGAACCTGAATCGCTGATCTATGAAAGTACCTGATGGTCACATTAAGACCATCAGGCACCCGCTTAAGACCCGGCGAGATATCAATTAAATCTTAACCAGTGTTTTCATTCGCGAAGGTGCTGAAAAATTATCAAGGGTTTCTTGAAGATCTTCAACATTGATAACACTTGAAACCAGAGCTTCAGTGTTAATAACACCCTTATTAAGCAGCTCAATACTTTCGGGAATCTCAGTGGTATAGATCATAGACCCCTTAATAGTAAGTTCCTTACGAACAATAAAAACGGTTGAAACAGGATGCTCAACCCCAGGCAGACCAAGGACAACAATGGTCGCACCAGGAGCGGCAAGCTCGATACACTGAGCCAGAGCTGAAGGAGCACCAGTAGTTTCAAAGATCACATCGAAATCACCCGCACATGAAGCCAACTCATCCTTATCACTGATAACCCGCTGGGCACCCATTTTAGTAGCCAGCTCAAGACGAGTCTCAATCAGATCACAATTAACAATGTTAGGAGAGTGCTGCAGTGCTAACTGAAGGCATAATTGCCCAACGACGCCAGCGCCAAAAACCAAAACTTTGTTATCTTTTGCAATATTCGCTTGTTTAATCCCGTGCAAACTGACAGCTAATGGCTCAGCAAAGACAGCGACCTCATTGGCAAGACCATCAGGAACAGCGTAAACCTGCTTAGCAGGAACAACTGCATAGTCTGCAAATACGCCATTGATATCTACCCCCAAACGAATCTTAGAGCGACAGATATTGGTTAATCCCTTCTTACACACATCACACTCACCACAATAATAATTAGGGTGAATCGTCACGCGCTGTCCGACTTTGAACTCGGTGACGCCAGCACCGACAGCTTCGATCTTGCCAACGGCTTCATGCCCAGGAATGACTGGCAGTGGAGCAGCAAGCTTACCGTGATACATTGAGTTATCAGAACCACAGATACCGCCTAACTCAACAGCAATTCGAACCTGCCCCTCCTGAGGAACAGGAACTTCCACATCAGAAATTTCGACCTTACCTACTTCTTTTATAACTGCAGCTTTCATCGGTGCCTCCAAATCCTATTTAATAGGTTTAACTTGTCGACTGGTAGGTTATTATTTTCCCAAATCAAATGCAACTGAAATTTACCAACAAAACATTGATGAGCGTCAAATCGTAAAAATGACAGCTTTCTATTATGAAATTTCATATTCCTCCGATTCTGTCCTATTCTTTATACAACCTTTCCATCCTGCGACACAAAAAATAAAAAGATGATTGACAAAATAGGGCCCTATGGATATTCTAGGCTCCGACACGATGTTCTCCTGAATAGGACAGCTTTTAGCGGAAAAGGGAACATTGTTTGCAGCATTGACGATTGAAACAATGATATCAGAGGCAGTCAAAGGACATTAGAGACAGTAAAGTTCTTTTAAATTATTAAGCTCATAAGCAAAACACGAACTAACCTCTTTAACCAGAAAGGTTAAAACCGTGTTTTTGTGTTGATATTGTTTCAATCAAAATCTTTATGTTTAAGGTGAGGAAGGACAATGGCGAAAAAAAAACAGAATTTGATTGTTCAGGCGGTAGATGGTTACTTCAATCTATTGAAGGTTATCATCGTATTATGTATGGCTGCCATGTTGGTATTGGTCTTTGGTAACGTATTTCTGCGTTACGCATTCAATACCGGTATTACTGTTTCAGAAGAAGTGTCACGTTGGTTTTTTGTTTGGATGGTTTTCCTTGGTGCTCTCGTAACGATGCGCGAGCATGGCCACCTTGGTGTTGACACGGTCGTTAAACGCCTCCCTATCCCTGCCCAGAAAGTCTGCTTCCTCCTCGTACAATGCATAATGCTTTTTGCCAGCTACCTGATCCTGACCGGTGGCTACGAACAGACAATGCTTAACGTCGGAGTTCATGCAGCTGCTTCTGGCTTACCCAAGACCATTTTCTACGGTGTCGGTATAGTATTCGGAGCCACAGCTATTCCTATCATTCTTTATGACATCTTCGCTCTGCTCAGCGGTCGCCTAACAAACGACCAACTCATCGGGGTTGTTGACGAATCTCTTGATGACGAAGAATTAGAAAAAGAACTGGCACATTTCAAGTCATAAAATTTGATACACGGAGGATCTGACTGTGGTTATCGGAATATTTCTCGGAACATTGTTTGCTACACTAGCTATCGGTACACCGATTGCGTTTTCACTACTTGCCTGCGGTATCGTCCTTATGGTCCACCTGGACTTTTTTGATGCCCAGATTGTTGCTCAAAATGTTATTCATGGCGCTGACAGCTTTCCGTTGCTGGCGGTACCATTCTTCCTTCTCGCCGGCGAGGTCATGAATGTTGGTGGCCTTTCAAAACGAATTGTTAATGTTGCTATCACTCTGGTCGGACATGTTCGCGGCGGACTCGGATTTGTCGCCATTTTAGCTTCCGTCCTGCTTGCTGCCCTGTCTGGCTCTGCGGTAGCTGATGCGGCGGCACTGGCATCATTGCTCGTCCCGATGATGGTCAATGCCGGCCATACCAAGGAACGTTCATGCGGCCTCATCGCATCGGGTGGTATTATCGCGCCAATCATCCCGCCAAGTATCGGCTTTATCGTCTTTGGTGTCGCCAGCGAATTGTCTATCTCAAAACTATTCATGGCAGGGATTGTTCCAGGTATTATGATGGCTCTGTTCCTTTGCATCGCCTGGTGGTTAACCTGCCGCAAAGATAAAGTAGAACCACAGCCTCGTAAATCTGCTAAAGAAATTTTCAGTGCAATTATCGATAGCTTCTGGGCACTTATGTTGCCATTGATCATCATCTTCGGTCTGAAATTCGGAATTTTCACCCCGACTGAAGCTGCTGTCGTAGTTGCGGTTTATGCACTGTTCATTGCCATGTTTGTCTACAAAGAACTTAAAATTAATCAACTCTACGGTGTCTTTGTTACAGCAGCCAAAACAACCTCAGTCGTTATATTCCTGGTTGGATCGGCCCTTGTCTCTTCGTGGATGATTACGGTTGGCGATGTTCCTGGTCAGGTCGTAAGGATGCTTGGACCTTTCCTTGACAATAAATTCCTGCTGATGGCTGCTATCATGCTGCTGATTGTTGCAGTCGGCACCTGCATGGACATGACTCCATCAATCCTGATTTTAACACCAGTTCTTATGCCGATCATTGTCAAGGCAGGAATTGATCCAATCTACTTCGGCGTTCTGTTTATCATCAACACCTCAATCGGACTGATTACCCCTCCGGTTGGTACCGTCCTCAATGTCGTTGCCGGGGTCGGGAAGGTCAGCATGGATGACCTTGTCAAAGGGATTTGGCCATTCATCCTCGCTGAGCTACTGGCCTTGTTCTTAATTATAATCTTCCCTGCCATCGTTACCGTTCCGGCGGAATGGTTCAGCGGCAAATAATTAAAAGACCTAACCCAACAGAGGGATTCTCACGATCCCCCTGTTGGGTCCCTATAAGGCACGAAACAATAATTTAAAGAGGAGAAGAAAAGGAGGTCAACACAGAAGCCTCGCAAACTGGAGTTGTTGATTGCTTAGTAAACAAAGTAGTTCCTAAACACAACAAGGAGAAGTCAATGAAAAAAAGTATCTTGAACAAGCTGATCGTTCTCGCTGCTACGGCAGCACTGCTGATTCCTGCAGTATCTTTTGCTGCAGACATCAACAAACACACCTTCAAATTTGCTTACCAGAACTCTAAAGAGCACCCTCAGGGTCAAGGTGTAGAGAAATTTGCCGAACTCGTTAAAGAAAAAAGTGGCGGCAAAATGAAGGTTAAAACCTTCCCAAGCGGCATGCTCGGTGGTGACCTTCAGACTGTTTCTGCACTTCAAGGTGGAACTATCGACTTTACTGTATTGAACGCTGGTCTGCTGGTCGGCCTGGTTCCTGAATTTGGTATTTTCGACTTCCCATTCATGTTCAATGATGAAAAAGAAGCCGATACTATCGTTGACGGTGCTTTTGGTAAACTGATGTTCGACAAACTTCCTGCTAAAGGTCTGGTTGGTCTTGGCTACTGGGAGCTTGGTTTCCGTAACATGACCAACAACGTTCACCCTATTACCAAACTCGAAGACTTCAGCGGAATCAAACTGCGCGTTCTGCAGTCTCCTGTTTTCATTGATACCTTTAACACTCTGGGCTGTAACACTGTCCCTCTTCCTTACCCAGAACTTTACAGCGCTCTTGAGCAGCACGTTGTTGACGGCCAGGAAAACCCTGTAACCAACGTTCAGTTCGCCAGCTTCTACGAAGTTCAGAAGTACTTCTCATTCACTAAGCACATCTACTCCCCACAATCTACTCTGATCTCCAAGCGTACCTGGGACAAACTGAATGACGCTGAGAAAAAAGTGATTGTTGAAGCTGAGCAAGAAGCTAAAGTATATCAGCGCGAAGTAAACCGTGCTCAAATGGCTAAATCACTCGACTTCGTTAAAACCAAAATGGCTGTCAACGAGATCGAAACTGCTGAAATGGATCGTATCCGTGCAGCTGCTAAGCCAGTTTACGAGAAAAACACTCCTAAAGTTGGCCAAGCTACCGTTGATGCCTTCTACAAAGAAATTGCCAAAGTTCGCGGTAACTAAGAACAACGCAATTATCTAAAATAAAAAGGCGGTGAAGTTCCTGACTTCACCGCCTTTTTTATCACCTCGCCCCACCACATATCGCACTCAACCAACCTTACCCATCAAGATGAGCAATTCCCCGCTATGTCATTTTTTCAATGAGTTCAAGGGGAACAAAAAATCAACCGTCATTTAATTATTGCGTGTTTTAGACTTACCTGATTAAAATAAGTGCCATCACTAAAAACCTCTGTACAGTCAATTCATCCATTATCAACCCAACCCAGTCAAGGAGGAAACTGTCAATGATCAAACGCTTAACGATCCTGCTGTCATGCCTGTCTTTGCTAATCGTTACCACCCAACCGGTTTTGTCTGCCGATTTTCCAACCCGCAGTCTTCAGGGAATCATCATGTGGGGAGCTGGCGGTGCCATGGACAATGCCTCGCGCGCAATTGTTCCGAATGTAGAACCATTACTCGGTAAAGAGATCGTCCTTGTCAACAAACCCGGCGGAACCGGTGCAATTGCAACTCAATCAGTGTATAGCAGTAGAGCCGATGGCTATACATTATTATTTGGTGCTGAAAACCCACAACTGTATCGCGTGTTAGGGCTCTCCCAACTCGATTACAAAGATTTTTACCCAGTCAACATTCTTGCCCGTGGCCTTACTGTCGTTCTAGTTGGGGCAAACAGCCCCTGGACTTCGCTTACCGACCTCGTTAATGACGCCAACAGTCGCCCAGGCAAAATCAAAATGGGATCGACCGGACCTGGCGGAGTCCCGTATGTTGTTGGCAAACTAATGGAAACAGTTACTGGCTTCGAGGTCACTGCGGTCCCCTTTAAAGGTGAGGGTCCTGGCATCACTGCGCTACTCGGTGGGCACGTTGATTTCATACCCGCAGGGCTAGCAGCTGCCAGCGAGCATATTCGCTCCGGTCGCGTACGCGCTTTAGCCGTTGTTGACTCTAAACCACTGCAACTCGGAGACATCAGCGTTCCCGCTATCACCGAAAGCTTTAGTGCTTTCTCAAAATATGTTCCATGGGGACCTTTTTATGGAGTTTTTTGTCGCAACAACGTACCAGACAACGCTAAAATGGCTTTAGTTGACGCATTTCAAAAAGGCGCCCAATCCGAACGCTTTAAAGATTTTATTCAAAGCAACAACCTTGTCCTTATGAATATTCACGGCACAGAAGCCACCGAATACGTAAAAAAGTGGCAATCCATCACAACTTGGCTATTGCACGATGCCGGGGCGACAAAGGTTTCTCCTGACAAATTAAAAATTCCAAAACCGTAGAATCTCATATCTGCAATGCCACCGCTTTAACTGCATAAGCGGTGGCATACTCTATCAGCAACCCCAATCTCCGCCTTCACCAATTCCCAATAATTTCACCATTACTAAAAGCCACCAGAATCTGGGCCCGGAGGTTTAAAACCTAAATTTACCACAGAACACTATTTTATATTGACCTACATCACTAATTAAAGTATTAGTATCCTAACCAAAAGGACACACTTTTCTTCAGGCGAGATGTCTATAATATTTAATATTATCGCTACTTGCAGTTTTACGACGAATCCATTAGCTTTACTTTGACAAACATAACAGCTTTCGGTTATCAACTGAAAATTATCAGTCTTTTTATCAGCTTAAAAAATGATATCGCTTTAACTAGTCATTTAATTTAGTTCAAGACTTTCGAACAACGTTGTTCAAATTCATATTTTCGGCCTCTCCTTTTTTATCGATAAGAGCTAGCGGGAGGCAATTCCAGCGGAAAAGGAGGTAAATTCTAAGCTTAACTATTACCAGTAGGACATCTATCTGGTAATCGTTTCACCGCTCGACCTCAATGCTATTAAAATTAACGCCAGAAGTTGATTCTTACTCACCCCCAAAGAAGGAGGCACTAATGAGAACATCTTTGCTACGCCGCATGTTAAAAACCTCAACTATAGTAGTCGTATTAATAGCCTTGGCCAGCACTGCTTTTTCTGCTGATAAAATCAAGCTACGTTTAGCCTCGGTTAACTCTGCAACCGATGCCCGCGCCGTCGCCCTGGATACCGTATTCGGCCCTGCTATTGCCGATTTTGCAACCTTTGAACCACACTGGAACGGGACCCTCTATAAGCAAGGAACCGAACTTGAAGCTATTGCTCGTGGTAACCTCGATATGTCAATCACATCAGCACAAGAACTTGCTGAATTCATACCCGAATTCACCATTTTCTCCGCTGGGTACCTGCACCGAGATGCAGACCACCAAGTTAAGGTTTTCAACAATCCATTAATGGACCCATTCAAAGCAAAAGTCGAAGAAACCCTCGGAGTAAAATTACTGACCGTTATCTATCTTGGTCGTCGTCAACTCAACTTACGTAATGACAAGCACATTGAGACTCCTGAAGATCTTAAAGGTGTTAAACTCCGGATGCCTGGTACTGATGCCTGGCAATTCCTTGGCCGTGCCCTTGGAGCCAACCCTACCCCCATGGCCTTTACCGAAGTCTATACCGCCCTTCAAACTGGAGCTATTGACGGTCAGGACAATCCTCTTCCAACCGATAAAGACGCAAAATTTTACGAAGTTACCAAACAAATTGTTCTTACCAGTCACCTTGTGGATCTGAATTATCTCGCAATCAGCAAGAAAAAATTTGACAGCATGACTCCAGAACAACAGACAAAGGTGCAAAAAGCGGCTGATGACATGGCAGAATGGGGTCGCAATCGTCAGCTTAAACTTGAGGAAGAACTCGCCCAATTCTTTAGAGATCAGGGGCTTAAGGTTTATGAGCCAAATGTTGATTCCTTCCGCAAGCGGGTTCAGAAAATGTACCTTGAGTCCGAATACTCAAAAACCTGGCCTAGTGGCCTGATCGATAAGATCAACGCTCTCTAATAGCACTACCTAGTGTAGGTACTACTGAAGTCCCAGATTGGGTGTGATCACTGCTACTGATCACACCCCTCTGTTTATCGAGAGGATTTTGCTTCATGCACAAAACCGGCAGATTTCTACAAAATAGAGCAGACGACGTTGGCATAACCATGCTCGCCGTTATGTTTCTCACCTTTGTCGGCCAGATATTATGGCGTTACGTCTTAAACGATCCACTGACCTGGTCTGTTGAATTATGTTTGATTTTATGGCTCTGGACCGTATTCTGGGGATCAGCTTTTTGCGTACGCGACCAGGAACATGTCCGCTTTGACATGCTCTACCTCGCGGTGCGCCCTAAGTTTCAAAGAATTTTTTCCGCCATTTCCGCCTTAGCTATTATTGTTTGCATCGCCGCCTCCTGGCCAGGCACTTACGACTACGTTAGCTTTCTGATCATTAAAAAAAGCGGAACGTTACGGATCCCCCTTGCCTACGTTTTCAGTATCTACCTGATCTTCATGGTTGCCCTTGTCATCACCTATATTGTCCGCCTTATTAAAATTTTTAAAGGCACCCTGCATACCGAAATTGATGAACGTGGAGGCCTAGAAGAATGACACTGGCATTTGCAATCAGCTTAGTCGTATTGTTTGGACTCGCCGCCATTGGAACTCCCGTTGGTTATTCGATCATCTGCGGCTCTATCGTTTACCTCGCAACCTCAGGGCAAGATCTGGGCATTGCCGGTGAACAGATTATTAATGGTCTATTTCAAAGCTTCGTCCTGCTGGCGGTTCCGCTGTTTATTGTCGCTGCCAACATCATGAATGCTGGTTCAATCAGTGAACGGCTGCTTGATTTTTGTATTGCCGCCGTTGGCCGTTTCAAGGGCGGCTTGGGGCATGTCAATGTTGTCGCCAGTCTGATCTTTTCAGGGATGTCAGGATCGGCAGTCGCTGACGCTGCAGGCATTGGCAAAATTATCATCGACATGATGACCAAAGGTGGCCGCTATCCAGGTGGCTATGCCGCGGCAATTACTGCCGCCTCAGCAACAATCGGGCCAGTCATTCCACCATCCATTCCGATGGTCCTTTATGCTCTTGTTTCCGACACATCCATTGGCTACCTGTTTTTGGCCGGAATTATCCCAGGCCTCCTGATGGGTATCGTGCTGATGATTATGAATGCAATAATCTCCTACAAACGCGGCTTTGGCAGTGATCAGATAGTCCCCCTTCGGGATCTCCCCAAAAAGACAGCCACGGCGTTCCCAGCCTTAATGATGCCGGTCATTCTGCTTTGGGGAATTTACGGAGGAGCAACAACCCCTACCGAGGCGGCTGCTGTTGCTGCGGCCTATGCTTTTATTCTTGCCGCAATATTTTACCGAGCTCTCAACCTTAAAAACATTCGGGAAATCTTACTCAGCAGCCTTAAATCATCATCATCTGTTGGTCTGGTTATTGGTGGTGCTTTGATTCTGAATTACGTGGTAGCAACGGAAAACATACCTAACCGTCTGGCTGGGCTTATGGACGGGATGAACGTTTCCCCCCTGCTCTTTTTATTATGTATCAACGTTCTGCTTCTAGCTCTTGGATGCATTCTTGATGCGACAACGATTATTCTCGTTATTATCCCACTGTTTATTCAATCATGCCGAGCCCTGGAAATTGATCTTATCCATTTTGGCATCATCGTTGTCGTTAACTGCATGATCGGCCTTATTACACCACCTTACGGGATACTGCTGTTTGTCATTAATGGTGTTACGGGAATCAAACTGATCGACATGATCAAAGAGCTCTGGCCATTTCTTATCGCCCTGCTTGTTGCCTTGGCCATCCTTATTCTTATGCCCGATCTGGTTCTCTGGTTACCACGTTACTTTGGCTATGCAGGATAATATATGAACGCTGACAAACAAAACGACCATTTCGGTATCTGGCCAGCATTACTCACGCCACTAACCGACACCCTTGCGGTAAATACTGACACATTAGGGACCCACATCCGTTTATTACTGGATGCCGGGTGTAACGGAGTCACTCTGTTCGGAACGACTGGCGAAGGCCCATCCTTTACCGTTGAAGAACGTACAACCGTCCTACAAACCCTTATTCAAAATGGCGTACCAGCTCATAAAATTCTGGTGCATACAGGCGCTGCAGCATTACCCGATTCAATAGCGCTGTCTAAACATGCCACACAGCTAGGGGTTCATGGCTGTCTTGTCATGCCTCCATTCTTTTTTAAAGGGGTTTCTGAACAGGGAGTCATTCACTACTACCGGCAGCTGGTTTCAGGCGTTAACAACCCGCACCTGAGACTGGTTCTTTATCACCTCCCCCAGATCAGCTGTGTTCCCCTTACGATTCCTATTATCAAGCAACTGATCAGTGAATACCCCGACCTAATCCTTGGGGTCAAAGACAGCGGCTGCAAACGTGAAGAATCGATAGCATTAACTGAGGCCATAGCCCCGGTACAGGTATGGGTAGGCAACGAACCCGACTTACAGACGATGGCAACACTGGGGAGTAGAGGTGCCGTCAGCGGGGTGGCGAATATCCTCCCCGAACTGGTTCAAAAGCTTATAGGCTTAATGCCCTCAGACAATCGCGAAACAGATCAAAATACAATTATTTCATTCTTATCTATTTTTGAACACTTTCCAATGCTTCCAGCATTTAAAGCGATGCTCTGTATTGCCTGCAATGACCCAAGCTGGCTGCGCATGCGTCCTCCCCTCGTCGCATTAACTCCAGAGGAAGTTAACAGGCTGGAGACAATGTCCAACCAACTTGGGTTTAGCTACAAACGTTAAGCATCCCCCTCCCCGCTGCCAACAGGTCAGCGCGGGAGGGGCTCCTGAAGCCAACATTACTGATACAGGAGCTAAACATGAAACCACTGAAGATCGCCGTAATGGGCGCCGGACTTATTGGAAAAAGACACATCAGCACAATTCTCGCCCGCCCCGACCTGGCCAGCTTAACAGCTATTGTTGATCCGGTATTATTGCCGGGAATCAATAACGAATGGAAAACACCTGTCTTTCCCGACATCCATGCCATGCTAAGAACAGTCAATCCTGAGGCCGTCATTATTGCCACACCAAACAATATGCACCTTGAACATGGCAAGATATGCTGTGCCCATGGTCTTCATTTTATCGTTGAGAAACCAGTCACAGCAACCCTCGCAGAAGCCAGTGAATTAATGACAGCTGTTGAAAAATCAGGAGTACATACCCTGGTAGGTCATCATCGTCGCTACCTTCCTCAAATACACAAAGCTAAACAATGTATCGATCAGGGGGAGATTGGCTCTCTCGTCGCAGCATCTGTCATCTGGGCAGCCCTTAAACCAGAGCATTATTTCAATGTTGAATGGCGCAAACAACCCGGAGGGGGGCCAATATTAATTAATGTTATTCATGATATAGATATGTTGCGTTATCTATGCGGCGAAATCGTGGAAGTCCGCGGGATGAAAAACAATCAACATCGTAATTTTCCAGTTGAAGACACTGCCGGGGCTATCTTACGGTTCGATAATGGCTGTATGGCCACCCTGATCTGCACCGACGCGGGCTTGTCGCCCTGGACGATAGAACAAGGCTCTGGTGAAAATCCGTCATATGCGTTTACTCACCAAAGCAGTTACCGCCTTATCGGCACACAAGGAAGTCTAGAATTGCCGGTTTTAAAAAAATGGACGGCCCGGAATCCCCAGGAGGCGGCCTGGGACAAACCATTGACCAGCTCCTATCTATTAGCCGACAGCTGGGATGTTTATGAGCATCAGCTTTCACATTTCAAAAAGGTTATCCAGGAACATGAACCTCCTATCTGTTCAGTCAGCGATGCCGCAAAATCCTTAGCAGCGACATTAAGTATTGTTGAGGATTGCAACGCAGCCGCAGGCATCAGCCCCGCCCTGAATTAACCTCTCGCATCAATAAGGACCCCTTAAATGAAACGTAAATATTCTTTAATTTTCCTAACAACTCCCAATTGTTCTCCCCCAGAAATGATTTACCTGGCCGAGCGCACAGGTTATGATTTTGTCAGCCTCAGAACCATTGCAATGGGCCTTCCCGGGGAAATAGATTATGGCCTTGCGCACAATCGCCAGCTAATGAAAGCCACACAGGCTGCCCTTGAAGATACCGGTGTGCGCCTGCTTGATATTGAAAATGCCAGGATTCATACACAAGCTGATTTCGCCAACTATTTTACCGAAATGGAAATAGCCGCAGAACTGGGGGCGCAGGCCGTACTCACCAACGTATGGACCCCTGACCGAGGGCATACAATAGAGCAATTTTCCAAACTCTGCGAAAAGGGGGAAGAGCTTGGACTGAAGGTTAATCTTGAATTTGTTACCTGGTCAAATATCCGCAATATCAGTGAAGCAGTATCCCTGGTCGAGGAATGCGGATATGACAACTGCGGAATAATAGTAGATACCCTGCATTTTTACCGGTCCCGATGCAGCATCAATGAATTATCACTAATCCCGGCCAAATATTTGTCAGCTCTACATCTATGCGACGCCCCCGCAGAAATTCCCGACAATGTCGACACCTTAATCCATACCGGACGAGCTGAACGCCTTTACGTTGGCGAAGGTGAAATAACCATCGCCGCTATTGTCAAAGCCATGCCTGAAGTCGTTATCGGCCTTGAGATCCCGCATCTGAAAAGACTGGAAAGTCTTGGCCCAGAGGAACATGCGCTGCGCTGCCTGAAAACGGCGAAAGATTATTTACATATCGAAGCAACCATCCTCTAGAGAGTTAGAGAAAACCACCGATTTTTTTGCCTACCTCTGAAGTCTCTGAATTAACATCAACCTAGAGTCCTTATGCTTACCCCCTACGGGTTTATTCTACCTGTAGGGATATTATCTATTCATCTTCATAGCAACACAATTTCACATAGAATGAAAATCAGAACGTCCTGTCTCTGTCCCCTGTGTTTCTATAAGCTTATACAAGATCATCATAAGTTAAGTTTGGAAAACAAGCATGCTCATCTAAGCTGCCATACTTTAGCAATTTTTATAAAATTATTGACACATAAGCCATATCATTTTATTCTATCTTTCACAATGCCGTTCCACCTTTTAGGATTTAAATAAATTTACTTTATGTTCAATTTGAGCTGATTCTAAGTATGACTTGTGGAATAAATTAAGATTAAGCCCTTCTATAAATAGGAGAATACAGGATGGCAAAAGCGCCTAAAGTACTGACCGAAGAAGAAAAGCAAAATATCGACGAATTGTTCGTTCGTGCTCGTGCTGCACAAGCTCAGATCGAAAACGTTGATCAGGAAACCATCGACCGTGCTGTTCAGGCTGTTGCCTGGGCTGCTGCCAACGAAAAGACCTTCACCCGCCTGGCTCAGATGGGCGTTGATGAGAGTGGTCTCGGTGACCGTGCCGGTCGTCCTTACAAGCGCGCAAAAATCATCGGTATCCTGCGTGATTGCATGCGTCAGAAAAGTGTTGGCATCATCGAAGATATCCCGGAAAAAGGGATCACCAAGTACGGTAAGCCTGTTGGTGTTGTTGCCTGTCTGATCCCAACCACCAACCCTGCGCTGACTCCACCGACTAACGGTCTGTACTCTTTGAAGGCCCGTAACGCCACCATCTTTGCTCCGCATCCACGTAGCAAGCAAACCACTTTCGAGACCATCGCGGTTATGCGTGCTGCGCTGAAAAAAGTCGGTCTGCCAGAAGATCTGTTCCTGTGTATCGAAAAACCAAGCATTCCAGGTTCTCAGTACCTGATGAGCCAGGCTGATTTGTCTATCGCGACTGGTGGTCCTGCCATGGTTCAGGCTGCTTACAGCTCTGGTAAGCCTGCTTACGGTGTTGGTGCCGGTAACGCGACTATGTGTTTCGACGAAACTACCGCTCAGGACGTTAAGACCGCAGCTATGAACGTGCGTCTGTCTAAGACTGCTGACTACGGTTCCGGCTGTAGCGCTGACGGTAACCTGGTCATTCACGACAGCGTTTACGCTGACATGCTCGAGTGCCTGAAAGCTGAAGGCGGCTACCTGTGTAACGCAGAAGAAAAAGCCAAGCTGACTGCAGTTCTGTGGGACGACGAAATGCATCGTACCATCGACACCATCGCATGCTCTGCTCAGTCCATCGCTGAAAAAGCTGGCTTCAGCATTCCTGAAGATGTCTGCATGCTGCTGGTTGAAGAAGATAACATCGGTCCTGAGTACCACTGGTGTAAAGAGAAGATGGCCCCGATCATCGGCGTCTTCAAATACAGCGGCGGTTATGATAAAGCCCTCGACCGTCTGCAAGCCATCTACCGTGTTGGTGGCCGCGGTCACTCCTGCGGGATCTACAGCTTCAGCGAAGAGCACATTCACATGCACGCCATGGCTATGCCGGTCAGCCGTGTCATGGTTCGCCAGCCTCAGTCAAAAGCCAACTCCGGTTCTTTGACCAACGGTATGCCAATGACCTCTTCCATGGGTTGCGGTACCTGGGGTGGTAACATCACCAACGAGAACGTTTCCCTGAAGCACTACATGAACGTGACCTGGGTTGCTCGTCCAATCCCAGAAGATCGTCCAAGCGATCAGGAACTGTTCGGTGAGTTCTACAACGACGAAAGCTTGGTCTTCCCTTAAATCGATAATGTAATACTACTCTGGCCAGCCTGAACATTCAGGCTGGCCAGAGATTCTTTTAAACAGGCAAACAGTATTCAGGAGTAACCTGCAATGAAAAAGCAGTTTTCATTAGAACCTTTGACAATCATTAGCTGCCCACCACCAGAAATGGTTCGTATTGCAGCCCGTTCCGGATATGACTTTATCAGCTTTCGTAACATCCCTATGGGTGTTGCGGGCGAATGTTCCTTTTATCCTGATGACAAGGCAATGGTTCAGGAAACCAAAGCCGCCCTTAAGGAAACGGGAATCGGTGTCCATGATATCGAACTTGCCAGAATTATGCGCGATGTCGATTTTAAAAGCTATTTACCAGCCATGGAGATGGGGGCCGAACTCGGCGCTAAACACCTGATTTCCAGTGCCTGGACCGACGTCCGCATTGATCGTAATTTTATCATTGATAGCTATGCTGAAATTTGCGACCTGGCTAAACCTTTTGGCTTAACCGTCAGCCTCGAATTCCCTAGCTTTTCTCGCTTAACCAATCTTCAGGAAGCTGCGGATATTGTTAAAGGTGCTGGACGTTCTAATTGTGGCATTCTTCTTGACACCCTGTATATCCACTTCTCGCAAATTGGTCTTGATGAGATTGCAGCCCTGCCCAAAGAGTGGTTCCAGTTCGTTCACCTTTGCGATGCTCCTGCAGGAATTCCCGGCACCCGCGATGGTCTGATCCAGATAGCCCGCGATGCTCGCCTTTATCCTGGTGAAGGTTGTATCGATTTTGCAGCAATCGACAATGTCTTATCAGATGACGTTATCTACTCAATCGAACTGCCTAACACCAAGCGCATTGAGGAATTAGGATTTGAGGGGCATGCACGCCGTTGCATTGAAGCAGCTAAAAACTACTTTGCTGAACATGGTAAAGAAGTTGCTGCGGTACAATCTTAACCACCTACAGCACCACTTGAAAAGACTGAACACGTTTCATTTGCCTGTTGAATAACTATCCGCATAGCATCATCTGCTCTCAGTTGGTGTTATGCGGACCAGGCATCTTTTTTTCAAATCCTTTCTGACTTACTCCAAGCACTATCCAATCACAATCAATCCAGCCCCCTCCCCCTTCTTGCTATCAACATCCAATATCATTCATCACATCCTGACACATTCTTAGTAAAGACACTTAAAATCATTATAAGCTACTAAGTTTTAAGCAAAACTTTGCCACAGCGGGTATAATTTACAGGTAAGCATTATTACATCAACCCTACTTAAAGGAGGTGTTATCATGCTACCGCTCTACAAAAAAATTCTCATCCCTACCGACTTTTCAGAAAACTCAAACCTGGCATTCAGACATGCCGTATTGTTGGCCAGACAAAACGACGCCAAGATCTACCTTCTCCATGTTATTCCCCCCATTGATCAATCGATGAAAACTTACTTATCTACATACATGGACCAGAAGGTATATGAAGAGCTTGAGCGGAACAAAATGCAAACGCATCAGGAAGAGCTAAAAAAAGAATTACAAAATTTCACCCAAACCGAACTTGGCGACTTCCCCGAAGATCTGAAGCGATTTGTCTGTACCACCGTGACCATTGGCCACCCCGTCAATAAAATTTTGGAAGCCGCAGAGGAAAATAATATCGATGTAATCGTCATGGGAACTCATGGCCGGGGCATTCTCGAGCACGCATTCCTTGGTAGTGTCGCAGAGAAAGTGCTGCGCAAAGCGAATCGCCCTGTATTTATTATCCCCCTCAAGCCCTGATCCTTCCTCACTAAAAAATCCCCTTGGAGCTAAAGCTCAAAGGGGATTTTTTTAAGAATTGCTAAACAGAACTATCTAACACCACATAAAAAAGCCTTAATTCCTAATGCGTCAGCAAGGGCCGCCTTTGCACGCATAGCGCGCTCTGCCTCTGCTTCAGAATTGGCATAAGCAACCTGAATATGATTGGATTTATGGTGTCCCATCATCTGATCACGGTTAATTCCATGAAGAACCGCGTGCATCATCGGCCACTCAGGACTGGTTGCCTGAGAACGACGCTCGCTTTCCTCGGCAGGAAGATCTACAGCCTCACCCAATCCAAGATCCATTTTTAGTTGATTACCTTCAACATAAATGCGACTCCAGATAATATGCCCAGGTCTGGCGTACCCTTTCAGCGTCCCGCCACCCGATGGAAAGTACATAGTCGGCTGGCGGAAACTTTCGGACCCGCGCCATCCACCTTTATGATGGGCCGGAGGAGCTCCTCCCGAGATTTCAAATACCCAAACAAAATCATCCCTGGAACCGGAACGATCCATATCGCCCCAGCGAATATCATGCAGGGTCGTTTCAACAGGCTGCCCAAGGGAACGATGAACACGATTAGTTAGTATCCCGTCGAGCCCGGCACATTCGTCCACCTCGTTAAAATGCACTATGGCTTTCCCTGGGCGAATAATCTCACCATCCAAAGCTGTTACATCAGGACGATCATCATTATTCAACATCCCCTCAACCAGATCTGATGCCGGCAAAAGATCCTTTAAGCCCTGCTGGTATTGTATTCCTATCGCCTCACAACCAAATTCATGGGCCATTCTGACTGCAGCAATGTACATACGACACTGATCCAACACCTGACTTTCTGTTAACTCCGTCAGCGGATCAGTACCAAAATGAAACTTCAAACCACGTTCGACAAGCCAATTAAAAACGTTTCTGGCTTCCTCATCCGAAACTTGTCGGGTCGCATAATAAAGGGCCGATTGGGACAGACGTTCTTTGAATATGCCCATCGCCATAAGCAATTCATCGGGGATAATAGCATTGTACATCCCCATGCACCCCTCATCGAAAATACCCATGATGATTTTTTTATTGCGTATTGAATCAGCGATTTCCCTCATTTCGGCCAAATCAATGCAAGAACCAGAATCAAAAGGAATGACATGACTGGTATCATGGGAAACCTTACCCTGCTCAAGCCACTGAGTAATGCCCTTCTGGAAAAAGTGATCCTCGAAATTTTTACTCCAGAGGCTTGAGTAAGCAATGCCTGCTTTTGTCAGGCCGGCATTCAGGTTCAGGACACCGACCAAACCTGGCCACTGCCCTGACCAGTTTGCCACCGTCAGGATAGGACCGCGATGAGAGGTCAACCCCGGCAGAACATGATGGCTATACTGCCAAACCGCTTCAGCGACAATAACAGGCATATCTTGATCGATACCGCTAAAGACATCCATGCCTTCACGTTGGCTGGAAATAAAGCCATGCCCACTTGCCTTAACAGGATGCGCACGCCAAACCTCATGCCCCATATCGCCCAGAATTTTGGTCAGCTTACTTTCCATTGCAGCCTGGGCGGGCCAGCAAACAACATTAGCGCTTTCACGCAAATCTCCTGATGCAACCATCGCGATTCGACTCATTGTGCCGCCTCCTTCATTAGAGCAACATATGCAGAATGATCCTGCTGCATCCGTCGCATAACTTTATATTTGGCCTGATGATAATCAGACACTTTCCCACCACGTGGATTTAAAACCTCGCCACTGCCACTCATGCCCACCATCGCTTTTGCCAGACTGTCATACTCTCCAGCAGCAACCGCTCCAAGCATGGCACTGCCTAGCAAAACGGGTTCGGTCGTCTGTGGGACAACAACAGCGCACCCTGTTGCATCCGCATGTTCTCTGAGAAACAACCTGTTACGCGCCAATCCGCCACTGACAACCAGAGTGTTTATAGGGATACCAGCCTGACGCATTTCATCTATAATATGGCGAGTACCATATGCTAATGCTTGCAGGGTAGCCAGGTAATCCAGAGCCAAATCGGCCCGACTGACGTCTAGCGATAAACCATCAACAGCACCGTGTCGCCAGGGTTCGGCAAGGGGAGATCGATTACCATGGAAATCGGGTTGGACATGTCTATTCCTGCTAAGGATGGATGTTTCATCACCTAACTCAGATAGAACGTCCTCAAGCAATTGATATATAGACCTGCCGGAACGATGAGCCTCGGCACGCAGGTCACTCGCCGCGGCATGGCGATCGATAACAGCATCGATCAGGGCCCCAGCTGCCGACTGTCCCCCTTCATTGGCCCATAAGCCAGGAAGCAGAACTGAATAATAAGGCCCCCAGACGCCGGGAACATAACATGGCTCTTGCGAAATACTGATATGACATGTGGAGGTACCGGCGATGACCGCAAGACGCCCATCAGATGCCTCGCCATTAACACCAAGAGTTCCCAGAGCCCCGGCATAAGCATCAATCATCCCTGAAGCGACGGCGATGCCAGCGGGTAAACCTAATTCCTCCCCAGCAGGAATAGATAAGTATCCCGCAAGAGCTCCAGGGCCAAGAAAACAATTGCCAATAGCCTTATAGTTATCGTGGCTCAAAGACTCCAGACCGATTTGCGCAAGGAAATCGCTGTCCCAACCTTCTCCTGCATTTCCCAGCTGTCCCCGGTAGGTCCACTTACAAACAGGTGAGCAAAGGGAACGATCATCAACGCCTGTTGCTCTGTGTACTAGCCAATCAGGCAAATCCCAGAAGCAGGCGGCCTGACTCCAGGCTTCAGGAAGATTTCTTTTTAACCAGAGCAGCTTAGGGATTTCCATTTCAGGAGATATGATGCCCCCAACATAGCGCAAAACATCTGCACCGGTCCTGTTGATTTCTTCTGCTTCATTGATAGCACGATGATCCATCCAGAGAATGATATCCTGATCAGGATTTCTATCAGGGCTGACGGAAACAGGCTTGTCTTGACTGTCGGTGACAACCAGTGAGCAGGTGGCATCAAAACCAATTCCCAAGATGCTGGAGACATCTATATCGGCTTTATTAACGGCTTGACGTACACTGAAAACAATAGCAGCCCAAATATCGACTGAACTTTGTTGACAGAAATCGGTAACTGGACGAAAAATAGAAATCTCTTTCTGCGCGGTACCAAGGCACCTGCCTTGGCTATCAAACACACCTGCCCTAGCACTTCCGGTACCGACATCCACCCCTATGTAGTTGCCCATGAGACCTCCAGAAAAGTCAGCGTTATAGTCGCGTTGCCCTCTTTTTTGCGCTTTCTATATGGTTGATTAGAAACTGGACCGCAGCTGGTTCATCCCGTTTTAACAAAGCGTCAATAATGGCCAGATGTTCATCCATAACAGACATAATCAACTCTGGCAGGATCCTGGTATCCTGTTGCCTGATAAGACGAATTTTAATTGAATTAACTCGGTAAATATTTGCAATCAGTTCATTTCCCAAGCGATCAATCATTTCATCATGCATCTGCCAATCGAGCTGCTGAGCCTCATTCAATAACCCTGCAGAAATATCTTTGCTTGCCTGCTGCTTGATTTGAACATGCCTGTCACGTAGGGAATAGATTTCAGCGTCGGTAGCCACCTGAAGAAAATGTGAAAGCCCTTCCTTCTCAAGAATTAACCGGAGCTGAAAAGCATTCCGGATTAAATTCAGGTCCACGTGAGCAACTTGCAACCCCCGCTTAGGAACGGTATGAATAAGACCATCGGCCTCAAGACGAGGAATCATTTCCCTGATTGCAGCCAGAGTCATTCCAGTAATTTCAACCAGTTCACGTTGCGAGACTATCTGTCCCGGCAAAATATCCTGCGCTAACAAACGCTCAGTAAAGGTTTCATAGGCTTGTTCGCGCATTAACATAAGCAATCCCCTTGTAGATTATTCAATAGTTTAAAGTTGACTATTAATAGATTTTACAAGGGTAACCATATCATTAACATTATCAGCATTGGAAGCCAGCAATGGTGGCCTGACATGTGTCCAGAGGTCCTCTTCATAATATAGAGCGACAAGACGTTTGACGAGAGGAGTCACCGGGTGCGACACCACTTTACTGACCAAATTATTTACTTGTGGCTGTTCACTACCTGCGAGGACCAGGTCCCGAAGAACTCTTGGAAACAGATTGGCCATGCCACTTATAGCGCCGGCGCATCCTAATGGCCCCGCCTTGGCTAACAACCGCTCATCACCAATCAGTACAGCGAAATCATCATTTTCCAAAAACTCAAGCGCACTCTCCCAGGAACCAGAGCTATCCTTTACCCCAAAAATAATATCACCAAACCGATCCTTTAATCGGCGTATCAGCGCTCCGCTCAGTTCAACTTGTGTTACCTGTGGCAGATTATAAAGAATAAGTTGGATTTCATAATGTTTAAGTGCCGCTATGAAATCTTGATACCATAAGATAATCCCCTCATCAGCCACACCATTAAAATAGAATGGCGGTGTGACCAATAATTTATTGATGCCAAAACCGCATGCCTGCCTAGCCTGGGCTATGGCATCCTCGAGATTACAGGCGCACACGCAAACCGTAACCATATCTGCCGAAACTACCTTTCCAATCAGGGAGTCCAACAACAAATACCGCTCGTTAGGACCAAGTGAAGCACCCTCACCCGTCGTCCCAAACAAGGTAATACCAGAAGCACCACTATCAATAACCCGGGCAGCATGTCGTTCGGCTGCTGACACGACAATAGAACCCGTTCCATCAAATGGAGTAACAAGAGCCGTTGATATTCCAAAAGAGGAAAATTTTAAATTATCTGCCGGAGCATTATTGCTCGAACTGTTTAATACCATGGCCATACTCTCTCTCCACCTAAGTGGACACCAAGTTATTCTATTAGGTAAGGAAAACGCCTGTAGTTCAATAACATTTATCTAACATGTCAGTCGCATGTCAAGATATTTTGAATTAAAGCAGAGATGAGGTACACTTTTTTTAGAAAATTGTTGACAGGAATGGCCTTTGTTAATATCCTATTAACCACAATTCGATCCTTTCCATTAGGACTACACAGACAACCATATATATAACTCGCATTGAGGAGGCTATCGTGAAAGATCTGGTTGCACATCAATTGGTTAAGTATCTCGAAGACAGAGGCGTAGAACACGTCTTCGGGCTCTGCGGCCATACCAACATCGCTGTATTGTCGGCATTGGACAAAAGTAAGATCAATTTCGTTAATACCCGTCACGAGCAAATTGCTGCTCACGCTGCTGACGGCTATGCCCGTGCCAAGAAAACCACTTCCGTTGTGCTGAGTCACCTCGGTCCTGGTATGTCCAACGCCTCTACCGGTGTTGCCAACGCTGCTCTGGATTGTATCCCAATGGTCGTTATCATTGGTGACATTCCTTCTCACTACTATGGTAAGCACCCTCACCAGGAAGTTAACCTTCATGCTGATGGCGCTCAGTCAGAAATGTACCGTCCTTTCTGTAAGCGTGTATGGCGTGTTGAAAGTCCTGAGCTGTTCCCAGAAATCATGGAGAAAGCATTCCAACTGGCTGAAAGTGGCCAACCTGGCCCTGTTGCTGTCGACGTTCCTATGGACATCTTTTCTAAAGAAGTCGAAGTCGAGCGTTTCGAGCGTGTCAAAAAGAACACCCGCAGCCTGTCTAAACCATCTCTGGATGAAGACGTTGCTAAAGAGATCGTTACCAATCTGGTTGAAGCTAAAAAGCCAATCCTGTATGTCGGTGGCGGTATCGTTCTTGCTGATGCAGCTGAAGAACTTAAAGCCTTTGTTGATCACACCAGCATCCCTGTTGCCCACAGCTTGATGGGTAAAGGCGCTCTGCCTGATGATCATCCATTTACTCTTGGAATGAGTGGTTTCTGGGGCACCCAGTACATCAATGACAGCTGTCGTACTGCTGACTGGATCCTCGGTCTTGGTACTCGCTTCAAAGAAGCTGACTGTAGCTCCTGGTACCCAGAGTTCACTTTCGATATCCCAGGCACCTCCAAGTTGATGCATATCGACATTGAAAGCTCTGAAATCGGCCGTAACTATCCAGTTGAAATCGGTGCAGTTGCTGACCTGAAGCAAGCTTTGAAAGTTCTGACCAAGGTTGCCAAGCAGCTCTACCCAGAAGGCATCAAGAAGCCTGAACTGGAAAAAGAAATTGCAGAATACCGTACCGAATTTGCTGGCCGCAACACTGAAAACCAGCAGAGTGACAAATACCCAATGATGCCAGAGCGTATCCTGGCTGACGTTCGCGCTGCCCTGCCACGCGATGCCATCATCACTACTGATGTTGGTTGGAACAAAAACGGTGTTGGTCAGCAGTTCCCAATCTACACCCCAGGCAGCATTCAGATCCCTGGTGGTTACGCAACTATGGGCTTCGGCGCTCCTGCAGCACTGGGTGCCAAACTTGCTTGCCCTGACAAAGTTGTTGTTGCTCTTATCGGCGACGGTGGTTTCGGTCAGAACCCAGCAGTTCTTGCTACTGCAGCATATGAAAACATCCCAGCCATCTGGGTTGTTATGAACAACAATGCTTTCGGTACCATCGCTGGTCTGGAAAAAGCACACTACAACACTACTTACGGTACCCTGTTCCCACAAGTTACCGACTTTGCCGCCATCGCTAAAGCTTACGGCGTTGAAGGTGTCAGCATCAAAGCTGCTGATGAGTTCAAGCCGGCCCTGGAAGCTGCTATTGCCTCCAACAAGCCGACTGTTATCGATGTTCGCATGATCAATAACCCGGTTCCCACTACCGGCCACTGGAACATCCTGGACATCTACTCACCAGGCAAAAAAGTTTCTCACGTCAGCACCGACTGATTGCTTTTCTGAGAAATCGCAATACAGGCCGCTTCATTTTTGAAGCGGCCTGTTTTTTTTTAGACCAGTCATTTCTGCTAATAAATTATTTTTTCCAATGTTTATTTGCACTTTCAAATAGCTTTCTAAACGTCTTAAAACCAACCTAATCTGCCGTGATCAAAATGGCCACAATAGCCATAAAGAAATAAATACTCTTTATTCTCGCTATATTTACAGCCTTTCAAATTCAACCTACCCTCCAGACCAGCACAATACAAACAGCGTTTCTTCTCCACCTTTTTTGTGCCAGCACCAGTTACTGCCACCACGGGTCACCGTGGGCTTTCTAACTTCTTATCTAAGGGAGATAAAGGTAATGAAAAGAATCACCAAGCTTATTCTCATGGTCATGTGCATCCTCCTTCTGGCCGCTCCGTCATTTGCCGGTAAAGTCGTTCTGAAACTCGGACATATTGCCGAACCCGTTCACCCATACGGTAAAGGTGCGGACTACTTTGCCAAATTAGTTACCGAAAAATCGAATGGCGAGATCGAAGTCAAAGTCTTCCCTTCATCTCAACTTGGAGGGCAGAAAGACCTGGTAGAAAGCATGGTTTACGGTGGTGTCGATATGGCTCTGGTAGGAACCGCTGTTCTCGGTCAGTTTCAGCCACAAATCTCTATCTTTGACCTGCCCTTCCTGTTTGAAGATCGCGACCACGCTTATAAAGCCCTTGATACCGTCGGTATGGACATCGGTAAGGCTCTCGAAAATCGAGGAATTAAATTACTTGGCTACATGGAAAATGGTATTCGCCACTTGACCAACAACACCAAGGAAGTCAAAACACCTGCCGATATGGCTGACCTGAAAATTCGCGTTATGAACAACAAGGTTTATATCGAGATGATGAAAGCCCTCGGCGCCTCACCTACCCCGATTTCTTTTGGTGAATTATACAGTGCCATGCAACAGGGAACTGTTGATGGCCAGGAAAACCCTAGTGCCCATATCTGGACCAAGCGTTTTTTTGAAGTACAGCAGTTCGCCTCTCTTACCGCTCACTCTTATTCCCCAGAACCGGTCATTATGTCGATGGTCAGCTGGAACCGTCTGAATGACCAACAAAAAGATATAATTCTCGCCGCCGCAAAGGAAGCCGTCACCTGGCAGCGCCAGATTGCCAAAGAGCAGGATCTCGAGTACTGGGACAAAATTAAAGCTACCGGCAAAATGAAGATCACTGAAGTGGATCGCTCATTGTTCAAACAAGCCACCAAACCTGTTCACGCCATGTTTGCTTCTAAAGTTGGTCAGGACAACCTCGATAAAATAGCAGCACTTGCAAAGTAATGTCTCCAAGCACAGGCAGTTGTGGTGACTGCCTGTGCTGAAACAACTTATCACTGAATATTCTACTTTAGTGATCCAGCCAAAGAGAACACATTATGGAAAAAATACTAAACAGTGTACGCAAGAGTCTGTACTGGATTTCCGTCGTATCAATGATGGTTATGCTGCTCATTATCTTTTTTCAGGTCATTACCCGTTATATTTTTGGACACTCCTTTGAGTGGTCAGAAGAGATTGCCCGTTTCCTGTTTGTCTGGGTTGTCTTTTTAGGTTCGGCTCTCATTATGGGTGAAAGCGGGCATCTTGCCGTACGCATGCTGCCTGAACGTTGCAAAGATACGACTTTCGGCTTCATACTCGAAATTTTTATAAATTTCTGCAGCTATGTCTTCATTCTGCTGTTAATTGTCCAGGGTGGAAAAATGACTCAGACAATGACATTCCAGACGGCCCCTGCCCTTGGTATCTCCATGAGTTGGGTCTATTGCATTATCCCGATAAGCGGTTTCCTGATGTTGCTGTACCTGATCAAAGACACCATTAAAATCGCCAAGGCTATTATGGCTCATTATCGAAACCATGATAATCCGGAAGATTTTCAATCGATGGCGACAAGTAAGCAGAAGGGATAATTGATTATGGAACTCGCACTTCTTGGCTCCTTTTTTGGCATGACAGTTATCGGGGTTCCGGTGGCCTTTGCCTTAGCCCTTTCTGTGGCACTGGTATTATTTGGATTTATGGATATGCCTCTGGTTATGATCTCCCAGAATATGTATTCAGGAATCGATTCATTCTCGTTCATGGCGGTCCCGTTCTTTATGCTTGCGGGTGCATTCATGTCAGCAGGTGGCGTAACCACCCGGCTGGTTAACTTTTCCCAAGCCATTGTCGGGTCCTTCACTGGAGGTCTTGCTCAAGCGGTTTGTGTTTCAGGCATGTTTTTCGCTGCAATCTCCGGATCTTCAGCCGCAACAACGGCAGCCCTTGGTTCAACCATGGTTGACGAAATGGAAGAAAAGGGCTATCGCCGTGAACTTGCCACCGGTGTCGTTGCGGCGGGCGGAACTGTAGGAATTGTCATTCCACCGTCAATCACATTGGTTGTCTATGGCGTCATTGCCGGCACGTCGATTGGAGATCTGTTTATTGGTGGCATGGTCCCCGGTATCGTCATGGGGATCGTCATGTGTATCGTCAGCTGGGTTATTGCCAAAAAAGAAGGAATTCCTGCTGAAGGTGCCTTCTCCATGGCCAATTTTTTCAAAACCTTCAAAGATTCTTTCTGGGCTTTGCTGACCCCGGTTATTATTATTGGTGGTATCTATGGTGGCATCTTCACACCGACAGAAGCAGCAGCTGTAGCAGCGGTTTACGGCATTTTCGTCGGTCTGTTCATCTACAAAGAGCTGAAGCTAAAAGACTTCCCTGAAATAATTTTTAAAGCGGTTATCGGCACAACGCTGATCATGTTCATTGTTGGTGCTGCAAAAGTGTTTGGCTGGGTCATGACCAGCTTACAGATTCCTCACCATATCGGAGCATGGGTCGTCTCTCTGACATCATCACCTATCGTCTTCCTGTTGATGATGAATATCCTGCTATTGTTCATTGGTACGGTTATCAATGCTTCAGCAGCGGTGGTTATTTTGACCCCGATTTTCCTTCCGGTCGCAACCCAGTTAGGCATCGATCCCCTGTTCTTCGGCGTGCTTATGGTTATCAACCTTGCTATCGGCTGTATTACCCCTCCAGTTGGTCTTGACCTGTTTGTTGCCAGCGCCATCACAAAAGTCCCACTCGAAAAGGTCATGCGCGCATCTATGCCGTACCTACTATCATTAATAGCATCATTAATCCTGTTTACCCTGTGCCCAAGTATTATTACTTTTCTTCCAGGGTTGACTCACTGATTGGTATTACGATGTTAATTTCACTTAGTATTCGTGCTTAGCCTGTTCCATATCATACCGCCACCTGGTTCCGAGTTTACTCACCAGGTGGCGATATAATTTTCGATATTATTTAATTATCCTTTCGATCCTTACTCCCCCCTTACCTCCAACAAAAACAAACAATCTCTGTCATACCTTTCTAAAATATGATAGTTTTCAGTCTTTGATGAAACTTGTACCTTACAATAATTCAGGGTACGAATAATTGATCCTCAAAGAACAGAGCTGGAGTCGTACAAATGAACACAAACCGTATTGCTGATGGACAAATCGAGCGCTTAACAGCCGACAAAACAAGAAGACTTATCTATACAGACAATCTGATGATGGCAGTATGGGATTTTTTTGATGGTCCATGGGAAGAACCAGAAGCTCCTCACTCTCACCCACAAGAACAGATTGTCTACGTTGCAGAGGGTGCCGTTAACTTCAGTATCGGTGAAGAGACCTGCCGATTAAATACCGGCGATACCATTGCGGTTCCTGGAGATGCACCTCATAGTGTTCAATTGCTTACACCAAAAGTCCGCCTGATTGACACCTGGACTCCGATTCGAAAAGAGTTTTTATAATATTGTTAAAACCACTCGAATTATCTCTACAGAGGTTCCCTGTTCGGGACTGGTAAGGATGAGAGAATAAACCTTAAGGCCAACACCCTTTGCTGTGGTCATTTATAATATCCACAGTAAAGGGCATTCAATCTTGCCTCTAAGCATACATATTGGCGACCCACCATTGAATACTTTTCGAAGGCAGACTATTTCATCACTTATCAGGAAAGATAAGATGATAAATCAAGATCAATGAATCACAGGAAAACCATGTCCAAAGAAACACCACATAAAGTTGACAGTAATCTTTTACCGTACCTGCTTCTTGCTTTTACAAACCTGTTCTGGAGTTTAAATTTCATTATCGGAAAACTGGTTTCAGGTGTTATGCCGCCAACAACTATCAGTTTTTTCCGTTGGCTGCCTCCAGCGCTATTTTTCTTCGCCCTTAACTACAAGCAGATCCGTAACAATACCCAATTAATTCGCAAAAATATCCCTTTGCTTTTAGCTCTTGGCCTCACCGGTTACGCGATCAATTCTATTTGTGTCTATGAAGCAGTATTTTATACCTCAACCATTAATACTTCTTTCATAAACGCTTTCAATCCGGTTTTAATCGCCCTTGCCGGCCTTATGATGTATCGCTACCCGATAACCAGGAAACAAGTCCTCGGTTTTTTCCTATCGTTAGTGGGAGTTGTCACGATTATTTTCAAAGGGAAACTGGAACGTATTCTCCAATTGCATATCAACATTGGCGACCTGTTTATGGTTGGTAGTATCAGTTTTTGGGCTATCCATACGATTCTTTATAAGAAGAAGGGGGCGGCATCCGGCTTACCCTCCCAGGTCCTATTTACGATGATGATGTGTTGCGGTGTGGTTCTGACCATTCCCTTTGTTATTGTCGAAAATAGTTCATTTGGCTGGGAATGGATTTACAGTATTCAACTACAACATATTTTTGGCGTATTAGCCTTAAATATTTTCCCTTCAGTACTGGCATACACCTTCTGGAATCAGGCGTTAACCCGTGTCTCGGCCAATGAAGTTGCAATATCCCAATACCTGATACCTGTCTTTACGACGCTGATATCTGTTTCATTTTTAGGAGAGCAAATTAAAAATTTCCACCTCTGGGGGGGAGGGTTTATATTTCTGGGGGTATTTCTGGTTACCATGGCAAAGCCCAAGGAACGATGAGCACCAGATATTTATTTACACATAAAGAGAGAGCCTGCCATGACAGAAATAACCAACAACCTGCTACCAATTTTTCTGATATTTCTCTTAGGTTACATCTGTCAGAGAGTCGGCTTTTTAACCAAGGATAATGCAGATCTATTTTTAAAAACTTTCTTTTATTTGGTTCTACCAGCAGTGGTTTTACTCTCCATTTCCCAGGTCCACCTGACCATTCACCTGGTTGCCTTACCCGTGATAACCGTTATTATAACCGGCATCAGTTACACCATTGCTAACTTCAGCCGACGTTTCTTCACTATGCCCCCAAAAACTACGGGGGTATTTTTAATTGGCTCAACGATTCTTAATGGCGCCTTTGTTTACCCGTTTGTGTTAGCCATATACCAAGAACAAGGTCTCGCTATTGCGTATCTTTTTGATTTTGGCAATGCATTGGTGGCTTTTTCTTTTGCTTATTATCTGGCGTGTCATTATGGCAATTCAGGAACGACACTTTCCCGAAGAGAAATTTACAAAAAATTTTTACTGTCGCCACCATTATTGGCCCTTTCACTGGCGGTGATCCTTAACTTGACCGGTCTTCAGCTTCCCCATGCTGGGTACGAATTTCTACGAGCTCTCGGCGGTATGACGACCCCATTGATCATGCTTTCCCTTGGGATCTATTTCAGTCCGAAAATTATTAATCCAGGCCCTCTGTTTACGGTCATTGGAATTAGAGTTTTTGGGGGGCTGATACTGGGGATTATCCTGACATATATTTTTGGATTTACAGGAGAAAATCGCATTATCACGATCATCATGGCGCTCAGCCCTTCAGCGATGAACACGCTGATTTATGCAACTATGGAAGGTCTGGATAAAGAATTTGCTGCCAGCATTATTTCCTATACCACTGTGATCAGTATGGTATTAATATCATTGATGGTCTTAATTCTTCATTAGGCAATTTCCTGATGGAAATACCATAAGCAAATCAATTACAAGTTTTTTAACGACCGGAGAAACAATAATGCAGACTCTTGCAACCATCGCCCCGATATTCATTTTAATTGCCCTTGGCTGGATTGCAGCACGTACCGGTTTTATGCCAGAGAGTATTTTAGGGCCACTGAACCGGCTTATTTATTATTTTGCAATTCCTGCTTTTTTATTTCATGCCATTTCAAATTTTCCATTGGCTCAGGGGTTTAATGTCCAGGTTGTCGGTGTTACCTTGGGGACTGTCATTATTTTTTATATCTGCGGCTGGGTGCTGACAAAGATTCTGCCCATATCACCTCAAAAAGCGGGCGCCACCATTCAATCGGCGTGTCACAGTAATGCGGGGTACGTTGGCTTACCGGTCGCATTTTATATTCTGGGAGATACAGGGTTAGCACAGGCAGGGATTATTTCCGGTTTTCTGATGATTGTTCAGAACGTCATGTCATCGACAATTTTGCAAGCCTATTCCCAGGAAAAATCTCTCAGCGGTCATTTTTCATTGGTTGTTCAATACCTGAAAAATCCGGTTATCATCGGTTCCCTGGTAGGGATAATTGCTTCAGGACTAGAAATTCCGGTACCTAGAGTTATCGACCGGACCCTGAATATGCTCGGAGACCTTGCGCCGGCTGCGGCACTGTTGCTTATTGGTGCATCCTTGTCCTTTAAAGCGATGAGTTCAAGAAAACGCATTATCAGTATAACCGTCGTCACAAAATTAATTTTACTTCCCCTTGCGGCGCTGTTTATTTTCAAACTCCTCGCTCTCGATATTAAAGACTACTTGCCTGCGCTTATTCTTCTGGCAACCCCAACAGCAACTGTTGCCTACGTTATGTCTAAACAAATGGGCTCAGATTCTGAAATAGCCGTAGCGACGATATCTGCGACCACTATTATTTCGGCAGTTACCCTACCCCTCTGGTTGACTTTTTTATCATGACACTGAGTTCATACAGTTAAATTCATATTTTTGTCAGATTGCGCGTGTAAACTGATGACAAAAATATGAATGACAGGGGGGCAAAAATGCTTAAACAGCTTCACATTCGCTTTTTATCGACCGTTCTTTTAATTTTGATTAGTGTAGGTTGCGGAGCTGAGTCATTTCCAGTGGAAGCAATCACAACTGCGGAAAATTTTGTAATTAAAATTGATGCTGAGCAATACAAAGAAGCTTACAGTGAAGCCTCTCCTTTATTACGGAGCCTTAGCACCGAAGAAGAATGGACAAAGCAAATCAAACCCATTAGAACCATGCTAGGCCCCGTCTCCCAGCGATCAATTAAAGCAATCAAAAAGGCAGAAGCATATCCCGGTTTACCTGATGGGCAATATGTGTTGGTTTATTTTGAAACAGAAATGAAAAACAAGGGAAAAGCTGCCGAAATTGTACTCATCGTTAAAACAGACAACGCCTGGCAGCCGTGTTCTTATTCAGTAAAGTAGGCATTAAATTTTTTAATACGATATCAGTAATATTGTGCCAAACGAAAATCTATAGCAGCAGCGTATTTAATGAATAACCGTGACTACACACCGATTTTTGGTCAATCAATGATTCGGTACACAATAATAGGTTAACTTGAGAGCAAACTCAGCAACATCTGATTTCTCAAAACCTATGAGAAAAATACAAAGACCTCCCAATAGATCTGGCTGGTCAACACAAAACAGATTGGCTTGGTCTTTTTTCAGTACTCTTATGTTCATAAAATCACTACTTTTTAAGGAGTGAAGTACTATTTATGGAAATTTTAACTTACTAATGCATGCATCTATAGTTTTTCAGCAACGACTAACTGTTTTTGCTTTCTGAAGTTATCAAAAATCCTTTAGATATACACACACCCTATGTGTCAACACAGTTGTTACTTGACATTTGTCAGCGAATTATTCATTTTCCATTGTCGCCCAATCAATCGGCATAGGATTGCTAGTTTTGAAAGCCAAAGGACTTCGTCTTAATAGTTTTTAATTATTCTTTGACTAAACAATTTAGCCGGGGTCTCTAATGACTTGATTTCAGAGACCTTTCCATTATCACCAAAACGAAAATTATCATAATCGCACAGGCAATTATCGCTTATTTAAAGCGAGAAAGTTATTTCCAAAAGTTTTTACCAATTTGGAAAAAGAGAGTATAGACCCTAATGAGCAGACTCTACGACATTGCTAAGTTGATCCATTCATTAAAAAAGTTCAAGAACAAACCGTTTGTTGATGGAGTAGAACATATAGTGATTCCAAAGATATCTCAGGCTAAAAAGAACTTTATTAATCAGCCCGAGGGTAGTAACGGACACTACATTAGAAGCAAATTGCTGTTGACTATATATAAAACGATTGCAACCAACAAAGATTTTTTCAAAGATTTACCCAGAATTGTTTTTTGTTGGGCTGAAAAAGAGAATTTTCCATATCAAGGAAATAAAATATACGCCGAACATGGATGGCTGCCAAGGTTTCATTACCAAATCTCTAGTAGTGGATGTAATTCACGATCACATATCAAATTTGACAATAATATTGATTATATTGAGTTATTTGGAGGTCGAAGAAAGTTTGAAAAAGTAATCACAAATCTAAAACAAATGTATAACGACCCTAAGGCAGATAAGATCTCTGAGCCATTTTATTTAGTAGCACTCCAGACCGGAAACGATTTTAATCTACTCCATTCTAATACAGAATTTAGCTGTTTTTATGGCATGAAACATTCTAATGAACTTGTTGGACAAGCTGTTATTGAAAAGATTGAATCTCAGTTTAAAGACATAAAACTAGTATTTACTCAGCATCCATCTGATAAATATGGTAATTTTAGGGTTGGAAATTTAAAGAATACAATTTTCCACAATAGTGACAATATAAAATCTATAGATCTTCTTAGGCAAGACAACTGCAAGGGTGTTATATCAATAAATTCAAATTTACTTCATGAGTCACTTTTATACTCAAAACCTATAGTTGCTCTCGGAACATTAATGTGGGCCAATAACAACAATCCATTTAATAATACTTTTGGAGAAATAAACACTAACCCAACCACCTGCGAACAGTATTTAGCAATGCTTTTATGCTATCAATGGAATATCTCTGATTTTGAAAATCCCTATATCCTTCGTGAATTATTTCTTAATACCAATAGTTTAATTCCTGTTGAGATTAGGAATACATATTCTTTATTTTAACTCTAAGTCTACATTCTCTACAGTGATGCCACCAAATTTGCACGTCATTTAAATAAGGTCCTATAGGGAAGTCGTAAGCTTCCCTGTCAAATGGCACAGGCCAACCATAATTGATTGACTTGCCAGAGTGACATTTCTCGAAGAAAAGAATGCCAAACTTGCTATCAAAAGCCGGCCAATTGATCTGGCCGGCCAGCTCGAACAGAAGATGATCACGGTTCAATGTTCTTCTAGGGGCTCGTTAGTTACCCAAAGCACACAACCTCTCCATAGCTTCATTGGGATCAAGTTTTGGAATAATCTCAGCCGGGAGGCGTGAAGTCAGCGAACAATTCCACATACTCTTGTTGGGAGTTGCGTTGAGATACTCGGCCACAAGTTCGAAGGAAGGCAGGGTTCGACCTTCATAGGTTTCTTCAAGGCGCGTTGGGGCAGTTCGGTTTTTTTCGTAGAAACGCTTCTTATTGCTGAGATCCATACCAAAGATATACAGGTCATCAACACCACTTCCGTAAAGCACTTGAACAGCATCATATACCACAGTTGCAGAAGAAAAAAGACCTCTTGCAGGCTCCTTTGAATAAGCCATATCATGCATAGAATGGGTGAGATAATGTTCTTTATCCTGTGAAAAAAAAGACAATGGCTGCTTGTTTTTCATAAAAGGGCAACTGAGATTATCGTACATATAAATTTCCTGTGCCTGTGTCAAATCTAGCCCCTTTTGAGCAGCGCTGTAAATGAGACGAGGCTGTGTGATAAATCTTTTAGAGCCTCGAATAGCACGCATAAAAGTATCAGCTTGACATTTGACAAACATAGGATCACACACAATGTAGTAATCCGGTTCAAACCCGAATTCTTCTGCCAAAACATACGATCCATTGACACACGCACAACTCAAGCTATTAAACCCTGCAGTATCAGTGATGGTCTTGATGGATGGCCCGGACGCAAGGATACACGTGTTTTTTGCAGAGGCCTGGAGTTCGCCGATTGGCCTTGCTGTGCAGACATGCCGGCCACGCAGAGAAAACCTGTAATGCCCGTTGTCCAACACGTCCATTTTAAAAGTTGAATCATACTTACGATTATGCCAGTAGCTCCTGGGCTTAAAAAAACGAAATATGAATTTTCGCAACATAATCTTCCCCGATTTCGATAAAACTGTGCCCCTCTCGCTAAAACATATTCATTTTCCTAAAGATAGCTTTAGAGAGTAAAAAAGAGCTGAGGTTCAAAAGCAACCTGCTTATATTATAGAGCACCACGCAAAATAACAATCAGAAAGGATGCCAATGAAGCTCAAAACGAAAGCATAATCATTAGAAACATTACATCAAAATTTGTTTCCATATCATGACAAATACTTTCCTCGTCCATTGACGGAACAGGTTATGAAATTTGTCCAGGATCGGAAAGATTTCACACTGCAGTTCGCGCCACATGAGTAATTTTTATTTAAGTTAACCTCGGAGGTTTCTGCTTGAACAAAACAAGGATTTTTACAAGAGACCTACCCTATGCGGCTAATTAAGACCTTCCTAAGGTAAAACATCAGGGCCAATATGGACGACCATTTTCTCCGAAAGCTTTTTGTCCTTGCAGAAAAGCCAGAATTCCCTTTCTTCTCATTTGGAATTTGTCACGCTTCTCCTTAGCAAAAGAAAAGTATCCTTTGATCCAATAACGAAACAAAAGTCTATGGGCAGACCTCTTTCCGAAGGCTAACTGATGTTTCCTCAAAAAATACATACTAGACCATCCAATATGCCAGTTTTTAAGTTTTATAATTTTTTTATCTGGCAAACTCCCCTGCCCCTTTAAATGTTTAAAAGAAATTCCAGGAAACAACAAAAGTCTTTGTCCAGCAGCACGAATCCGATGACACAAATCTTTCTCCTCATAAAAGAGAAAGATATTTTCATCAAAGAAACCAACCTTTTTTAATTGTTCCATATTAAAAAGCATCGCTGCACCAAGAATCCAGTCAGGCTCATAATAATAGAGTGAAGTGGAATAATCATTATCTCTTACAGCTGGAGCATAAGCGGTAGCTACTTGAGAACTCTCACAAACAGTTTCATAAAATTCAATTATTAATTCAGGAGTAAGACATAAATCGGGATTTAATAAAAAAGCGTAAGGCGTGGTTATCTTGCTTAGAGCAATATTTGCTGCTCGACCGTAGCCAAGATTTTTATCTAGTGAAATCACATCAATATGCGGATATCTATCAATCAGTTTTTTAGAACTACCATCACTGCTATTATTATCAACAATAACAATATTAAATTTATCTGATTTCAACAATGTATCCATACAATTCATTAAAATTTCTGAGCTGTTATACGATACAATGAATAACGTCAAAACTTCTTTAAGATTATTTTTATTGTTGAATTTTACATGCATATAGTTGACCAAAACCCTTCACACGCAGTTTTTTATTACATTTATCTAATCACAAAGCGCCCAGAGCTGACCAAACGCTACAGATTGATCCTCCCTAGGGCTAAATAATTGACCATAAATCAAGCAATAGTCCCAGGAACAAGAAGAATAAGACAATCTTAAGGTGAATATGTTCGATTAGCATCAAGAAAGGCCAGGACTTCATCTCCGATTCGATTAATATTTTTTACATTTAACAAAATATTTCTTTTACATGTCTAAAACGATGCATCTTTAATTATTTATCAGAGCTTCGAATAGCGCTTCGTACTGGGAGACAACAACCTGTCGGCTATAGAGCTTTTGGTATTCCTCAATCCCGCTCTCTATTAATGATCTTCGCAATCGAGAATCAGCAAGGATCTTTGTAATAGCTTCAGTGAGTGGACCTACCGCATCTACAGGTGTCAATAACCCGGTCACACCATTTTCAATCAATTCGCTGGGGCCCTGTGATGCAGTGGCAACAAGTGGGCACTGATGCGCCCATGACTCCATGACAATGGAGCCAAGCCCTTCATGGCGAGAAGGGCAAACAAACAAATCTACTGTATTCATGAGCGTTGTAACATCATTACGCCAACCGAGAAAACGAACACGCTTTTCAAGGCCAAGCTCTGTACAGAGTTTTTTCAAAGCAAATTCCTCAGGCCCAGAACCGGCAAGCCAAAGGAAAGCATCTGGAACGTCCACAAAAGATTTTAATAGGATATCGAATCCTTTATTTACATGCAGTCGTCCTGCAGCAAGGACCAAAGGAACATCAGAAGGGGTATCAAAGCTACTACGTGGAAGCGGGTTTACCGGTGTTTCATCAGCAAAATTGGGAATATGAAACACCCTCCCCGCTGGCATTCCCCCTTTTATAAGATGATCACAAATCCCTTTCGAGATACCAACCCAGTAGTCCGCATGACGATAATATTTAAGATCATAGTAGTGACCAAGGCGACAAACAAGCCGATATGGTCCTTTTGGAGTCAAGCCACTGGCCCGATTCATCCAGGTCATAACAATATCAGGTGAATACTGATTGAGTGCACAGCGATAACTAAATCTATCAATCTGATTAAAGATACCACCAAAACGAAATCCCGACACAGGTAATCCTGCGTTCTGTAAGGCCTCAATTCGATGCAGGTGGTTGCGAATAAAAGCTTTTTGAGAAATTTTCCCAGACTCATGTAAGCCGTTAACAAGTCTTACAAAAAAATTTTCAGCGCCACCAACTTCAGCACCGGCGAGCACCTGGGCTACCTTAATCCTGTCTGTCACAGTAATTTTCCCATCGGTTTGTTAGAAGACTTCTTCAACAACAGCGCACTAAAAAGGGCTTTATACTCCTTGATAATCACATCCATCGAGAACTTATTGACGAAGGTCTCATAGCCATTATCCTTCAAGCTGTTCTGCAATTCTGAATCCTTTAAAAGTCTGTTCACCTGCTCTGCACATTGTGCCACATTATCAACATCAAACAGTAAGCCGTTGACTCCATTCTCAATAAGCCATGATGGTCCTTGACTAGCAGCTGCAACAACAGGCGTTTTTGTTGCCCAGGCTTCAAGAATGACATTACCCAGAGGCTCAAAACGAGAAGGGAAAACACAGACATCAGCACGCGAAAACAAGCCTCGAATATCTTTGCGTAACCCTAAAAAGAAGACCCTATTGTCAACGCCTTCCTCAACAGCAAGAGCTTGAAGACTGTTACCTAAATCACCATTTCCTGCGATGAGAAGACTACACTCTGGAATATAAGCAAGAGCACGGATAAGCGTATCATGGGCTTTTTTCGGATGAAGACGTCCTAAAGTCAAAAGAACCTTATGATTTGATGGAATATCGGGCAAAGGTTCCGGATTTTCTAGAGCTTCAGGAAGTTCACCGAAATTAGAAATCATACTGACACAAGCTTCCGGCCAGCCATTATCAACAACGTGTCTTACCAGATCAGGCGTATTGACGATCAAGTGATGGCATTTTGCATAGTTATCGACATCATAATAACCGCCTAAACGCCCCACTACCACGGCATTTGTTGCCGGGCATTTCCGAGAAGCTCGATTAACCCATGTAACTATAAGATCAGGCTTATAATCGTTAACAGTCTTCCGTAGTTGCCGGTTATATAGAAACGTTTTTCCAAACTTATCCATCGGAAGAGTTCGATAGTCGACACCGGCCTGCGACAATCGACGTTCACGAGATGGCAAGGCTTCAATAACAAGTCGCTGCTCAATCGAAGAATCCAAGGCAAAGGCGGCGGCAACTTTTTCGAAGTAAGTCTCCGCTCCAGCCTCAGATTGAGACAACAATATTTGCATTATCCGCATAAAAAGCTCACTTCCAATTATGAATCCTGATCACGGTGATAGAGCATACCAAGCTGACTTGGAAGCTTCCCCGCATGACATTTTTCAAGAAATTCGGCTATCCGATCGTAAAATCGTGCCACTTTCTTGCTGACATAATACTGACGATATGAACGGGGTAACCAATCAAAGGGGAAAAGCTGTGGGGATCCCAAACCATCAATAACAACCAGTCTAATTATCTGGCCATCACTCCCCTGCTGAACCAAGACGTTATGAGTGAGGAGATCGCGTGAGGGTATCAAATAGGTTTTCCAAAAATTGATCAATTCGGCTACAGCCCTACGACACTCGTCACGATACCCATACTCCCAAATGTACTGTTTTAAAGATAAAGAAATTTGTCCATCGGCATCCCTGACCAATTCTGTCGCCAAACCGGTTCCCATATCGGTATCAACAAAGCCGTCACAGCGATAAATATGCTTAAATATTAGATCACCACGACTCTCTAGAAGATGTTTTATAACCTTGTACTCTTCAAGATTATCATCAAAACAAGAGAGCGGCCTTAGATTACGAGGAAAGCCCTTCTTCCGCCGACAATCTTCGAGAGTAAAATCAGGGCGCCTGACTTTTATACACATAGCCCGATCATCAGGGTGAACAAAACAAAGACGATTTCCTCCTCTTGCAAAGGGCTCAAGAGAAGCTAGTTCAAATTTCATTTAAGCGTTCCATCTAATTTAATATTACGTGCCCAGACATAATCATGGCTGAACGGAATCTCTAATGATGCCTCAACGATGTACTGAGCATTGAGAGAATTATTCATTTCTTGATGAAAAAATGAACGTGCACCTGATGCCCACACTTTTCGTTTTTCATCATCATTGTGGAACTCGCGAACCTTGGTGAGCAAATCAGCCTCATCATCAAAATAGACAATTGTCTCAGCTGGAAACAATTCATCAAACCGCGGACCATTACTGGTAAATTGCAGGATCCCGTTTCCACCTAGTTGCGCCATGCGAGCAGAAGAATACCAGTAATCTCCTTCCTGCCGATTAAGATTCAATCCCATTTTGGTATCAGCTAAGGCACGGTCATAAGCACGTCCCCAGACAGGCTTTTCTCCAAAGCTTCCAAAAGTTTTGAAATTCATTTCGCCAGCCACTGCATCTTTTATATTTTTTACCATTTCAAGGCGTTTTGTATAATTATTACTGTTACTGCAAAATAACAGGTCGATCCCCAGATCATCCTGGGCTGAGTTATCAAGACTTTCAACCGCGGGATCAACGGGATTCGGCATATGGTACAAGCGTACCCGCCCATTTTCGAAAGGAGTTAATTCACAACGTCCAGTGGAGACAAAAATAGCATCAACAACCTCTGCTCTATGTTTAATTTTTGCAACATTTTCCGGGACAAAAAGTGGATCATTGTTGCAATGAACGATCTTCACCCCAGGACAGATACGCCGTGCCTCCAACAACGTGGAATTGGTGATAATATCGCAATGCCCGGCAATAATGAGATCAGGCTCAAAAGCCTCTACGGTTTCAAGAAAACGTGTATTCGCTTTCCCTTTGCCAAGATCCCTGATCCCCAGTGGAGCTTCAAAAGCAGCAACATCACGGTCACTAAACACTTGAACAAAGTGATCATTTTTTATAAGACCGCTTGTTAACTTTTGTGCCCAACTCACTCGTGTATTGCCATAACGACGTAACTGCTGATAAGCAACGTGTAGAACTCTCAATGTTTACATCCTATTCAAGTCGTTCACTTGGATATAATAAATCCAAACCCCATTAAACTTCGGATCATCGATTCAGAACTTTTTCATAACTTGACCATTCAGCCGAACACATGCGGTCAACGGTATAATTTTCAAGGACCCAGTCTCTAGCAATAGCTCCTTTTTTTTCTAAATTATTACTGTCTGACAAAGCAGAACGCAAACAGCGAGCCAGATCTTGAGAATTATTATTTTCAAACAACCATCCAGTCATGCCATCTTTTATAGTTTCCAATGATCCGCCATGCGCCGAGGCGATAATTGGCTTAGCCATCGCCTGAGCCTCGACAGCAACCCTACCAAAAGCTTCCGGCTCTGTCGATGCTGAAACAACCAGATCAGAGATTGCATAATATGGAGCGATATCGTGCTGATTCCCACAAAAAACAATTCGTTCACTGATACCAAATTTATGGGCTTTTTCTTTCAACTCTTGAAGGTACGCATCCTTGTTTCCAGCTCCACCAACCAATAACGCTATCCACGATAAATCTTT
This sequence comes from Geopsychrobacteraceae bacterium, assembly GCA_963664385.1. Lineage (GTDB taxonomy): Bacteria > Desulfobacterota > Desulfuromonadia > Desulfuromonadales > Geopsychrobacteraceae > Seleniibacterium. The sequence continues at coordinate 3,860,362 of OY761157.1, read as the reverse complement.
AATTTCAGCTAACGCTTCAATAAAAAGCAATTGCCCTTTCCAACGAGTGAGGCGTCCGGGCAGGGTTACCAGAACATCGTCCTTACTACAGCCAAGATCTGTTCGGAGTTTCAACTGTTCTTCTAAAGAAATTTCATCAGGATTGAAGCGGATCGGATCAAAACCACGAGGTGCAACATCAATCAATTCATCAGCAACCTGATAATTATCAGCAATATGACGACGTATAAATTGACTGATAGCTATAACCCTGCGCCCACGAACCATGGAACTGTTATAAAATTTCTTGAAGCAGTTTTGAATCTTATGAGTCCCATGAAAGGTGGTAATGAAAGGAGTGCCTGTTAAACGACAGGCTAAATAGCTGGCCCATGCTGGGGCCCGAGAGCGGGCATGAACCAATGAAATTTTTTCTTTTAAAATTAGCTTCCGCAATTTCCATGCACAATAGAAAATTGAAAAAGGGTCTCTACGAGCGAGAGGCATAAGAATATGGCGAGCCCCAACGGCAGCTAATTCTTCAACCATGCGCCCCCCCTGAGAGGCAACGATACTGTCCTCCCCTTTGCCAATAGTATATGTCGCCATTTCGACTGTTCCTCGCTCAACTCCTCCTTGCTCAAGGGCTGCGGTCACCTGCAGAATTTTCATATCAACTCGTTTCGAATGAGCACTTAAAAATACTTAAACAACTGTGCTTTTAAATCGATTTTAGCTCCAGGTTTAATCCCAGACAAACCATCAAACAGGTGAACATACCCTTCATCAATCAAGGGATCAAGCATATCTTTAAACTTACCTGTGGGGGCAAAAGAGGTAGAGATAGGTAGAATCTCAACCGCAGCGTAACCATTAGCAACAGCCTCACTGATCATCGAGCTTGAGTCTGCTGTTATAAACACAATGTCACAGTATTCGAGAAAATCGGGTATGGGATTTATCTGTCGTTGTGAATAAAACACCGAAAAGTCATAGACATAGTCAGATAACATCTCTTCAACGGCCAGAGACGTTCTGCGGGATGTGGTCAACCAGACCTTATGCTCAGGAAACTGCTTCAAAATCTGGTCAATTTGACTTTTTAGTCTTTCCGCACTCAAAATACCATGACTGCTATCACCACCAATAATCAACCCAAGATATTGCTCTCCTTCTTGCGGCATAACGATACCAACCGGAGAGGAATAAGACAAATTCACTGGTAAAGGTATAACATTCTCCAATTTGGGAGGATGATCATGCTTCTGAGCAACGATAAGATCAAACCTCAAGCGATAGCCTCGTGGAAACATAATAGCTATTGCCGGGCAAGATAACTGTCTCGCCAAAGTGCGATTGGCATAGTAGGTCGCAGAGCCAGCGGAAACTACTGCAGCATAATTTTTATGCGTTGGACGGACATTAAAAAGCCATCGCCAATAAAAGCCACACCGATCAAGGATATAACTGAGTGCTTTGGCGCCGGAAAAATTGAAGGAGACTGGTACTACCTCATATTCACAACCCAGAATACGGGCAAAGGCAATTGCCTGATTTACATGCCCCGGTTTGCCATCACTCAAGATAAGTAAGCGCTGACCTGAGACGGAGGTGAGGTCAAATTTTTTCTGCTTCATCACTCAACATAACCGGTATACCATTACGGACAGGATAGCGCACTGCGCAATGAGGGCAGATTAGAGCCTCATTCTTTGAATCTTGCTGGATACCCCCTTTACATTTAGGGCATGCTAAAATTTTAAGGAAATCAGGATCTATTGGCATCGGCTTACTCCGTTCAAGCGATTTAAAATGACGTCAATCAGTATATTTTTATTTGAAATATGCACTTCTAATGGAATCTGGTAACAGGGCTGTCTCAACATACCTGCTGACAGCTTTACAGCATCCTTTTCGGTCGTAACAAATGCATCAATCAAGGGTAAATTTTGCAGAGACTTTACGATCTCGGGTCCATATTCAGTATGATCACGAAAACTGACGTGCTCTGCGATTTTCAATCCCCGCTTTTCTAAAGACTTAAAAAAACTGTCCGGATCGGCGATTCCAGCAAAAGCACACAGTTTCTTGTTTTTCAACACTTCAACCGTCGCCTTATCTCCAGTCAAAGAGATTCCATAGTCACTCAGATCATAACCAGCGTAAAAAGCGGGTAGAGTTTTATAGCACGGGCTACCGACTTTGTCAGCACGGGTAAAAATCACCAGATCCGCACGATTTAATCCCCATGAAAACTCACGCAAAATTCCAGCGGGTAGCGGCCAACCATTGCCAAATGGTCGCGTTGAATCCATGAGCACAATATTACAATCTCTGGCAACACTGCGATGCTGAAAACCATCATCAAGCACAATGATATCGACTCCAGGGATGTTTTTTTCAATAAGCTTCATACCATGTTTTCGCTGCCGAGCAATAACTACGGGAATACCTGGGTTCCTGGACGCCAGTAAAAATGGCTCATCACCAGCACATGCAGCTGTCATCAGCATCTCATGTCCGTTAGAAACACAGCCCGCGTCTCCCTTAAAATTACCGCCATAGCCTCTACTTAAAATAACAACTGAGTAGCCTAAAGAGCGAAGTTCCGTTACTAAGAAGTCAACGACAGGAGTTTTTCCGGTTCCCCCTGCGGCTAAATTGCCAACAGATATTACTGAAACTGAGGACTTGTAAATAGCCAGAGCCCCAAAATCATAGGCAAGATTACGGATCCAGGAAATAATTCCATAAAAAACGGATAGTGGAATTAACAAAAGGAGCAGAGAACCTTCGCCCAGAGACTTAGCTCCATGATTCACCAGACGGTGGTGCAAAGCAGTAAGTCGCGACCACATCAGCCAAGAATCCTATTAATATGTTTCAAGGTTCTCTGTGTTGCGCCGGTATTTTCAGCAATCAAAGCTCGGCCAGCCTCCCCCATAGCTCGCCGCCGAACTGAATCCAAAAGAAGCCTGATGATCTGCTCTTCAAGTTGATTCTTATCCATAACCATAAGACCACCACCGGCTTTAACCAATTTTTTAGATATTTCTTTAAAATTGTGCACATGGGGACCAAACAGCGCCGGCTTGCTCATAAGCGAAGCCTCAAGCACATTATGTCCACCAACTGGCACAAAGCTACCACCGACAAAAACCAATTCAGCAACACAGTAAAGATTCAACACCTCGCCGAGAGTATCAACGACAAGAACTTCATCTGAATTCAATAACTCAGATCCGCTCGTCAATTCGCTGCGAAAGCGATATGAAAATGATGAATTTTTAAAAATTCCGGGAATATCTTTTTTGCGTTCAGGATGCCTGGGAATCAATACAAAATTAATAGCACCATCAAACTGCCGGCGCACATGCCAGAAGGTTTCAAGCAACAGCTGCTCTTCTCCATCGTGAGTGCTGCCTGCGACAATAACCTTAGAGGTGTTCGGAAGCCGATATACCGCTTTTTTTTGAAGAATAGTATCCGGGCTAATATCCTTGATGGAATGATCAAATTTTAGATTGCCAGTATTTTCAACAATCCGACTTGATGCACCCAAGGAGATAATACGTTCAGTGTCCACCTGAGACTGCATACAAAAAACAGAAAAACAATCAAGTATAGGTTTCAGAAAAAAACGAATAAACTGGTAACGCGGATAAGAACGATCAGAAATTCTGCCATTTACCAAAACAATAGGGATTTCTAGTTGCTTGGCTTGTCGGGTAAAGTTAGGCCATATTTCAGTTTCAACAATGGCCACAAGGTCAGGATTAATTGCCTTTAAAGCTCTGCGCGTAACCCAGGAAAGATCAAAGGGAAAGAAGATACAGAGATCAATCTCTTTAATGTCCTGTGCAATAGCATGACCAGTTTCGGTAACATTACTTAAGACCAGCGCGTAATCCGGATATTCAGCACGTAGCCTTCTCATCAAAGGAATTGCTGCTCTGGTCTCTCCGACAGAAACAGCATGAACCCAGAGAACCCTCTTATCTTGCAATATCGCTTTTTGTTCCTCTGTATAATAGCCAAGACGTTCACGGATCCCGCGCCGACTTTTGCCATAGCGTAGCCCACGCAAAAGGTAGTACGGGACCAAAAACAATGAAGAGAGAATAAGCAAAAAATTATATAGCAGATAAACCATAGGACTCCAGTCGAGCTATTGCCTGACGTTCATTTTCTTGAATGGCCAAAAGTAATCGTTCCCGAAACTCATCGATCCCGAGGTCATTGTCAAAATAGACGGGAGCCCCATAAGTATAAACTGCTCGGCTGAATGGATAAGGGCATAAAAATCGATCCCAGGACGCAAACCTGTGACCACGGCTACAAACAAAAGCAACCGGAACCACTCCACGACCACTCAATTTAGCCAGTTGAAGAACACCGTCTTTCAGTTTTCGCCGCGGCCCTCTCGGCCCATCCGGGGTCATCGCAATATCAACATCCTCCCGGGTTAATGCCAACATTTCTCTAAAAGCAGCTCTCCCTCCCCGAGAAGAAGACCCTCTGACAGCATCATAACCGAAATGGCGCATGACGCTGGCCAGCAATTCTCCATCCTTTGACCTGCTGATAAGCAATTTAACCCCGGGGCCATGATATCCCTTAGGCATCATAAGTATCTGTTCGTGCCAGGTTATTAACAGAAAGTTTTCATCATCTTTCCACTTGTCCAGTAAAGTGGAATCTTTGATAAATTCTACTTTCAACGATGAATAGAGTAGGCGGATAAGTGCTGCTGCAAGCCATGGTACGACCTTAAACAGGCATTTCTCTTTAATCACGGAACTGGACATCATAAAGCCGCTTATAGGGTCCATTTTGAGCTAACAATTGGGCATGAGATCCAGCTTCAACAATACGTCCCTGCTCCAGGACCAAAATACGATCCGCGTGCATTATGGTCGACAATCGGTGAGCAATAACAAAGGTCGTCCTGTTTTTCATGAGATTAACCAATGCGTTCTGAACCATCGCCTCGCTTTCAGTATCCAACGCACTGGTCGCTTCATCAAGTAGCAAAATGGGAGCATCTTTTAAAATGGCGCGAGCAATGCAGATCCGCTGACGCTGTCCACCAGACAGACGCACACCACGGTCACCGATGACAGTTTGGTAACCTTCGGCCATTGCTACGACAAATTCATTGGCAAAAGCTAACTGTGCAGCGACCTCTACCTCATCATCGGACGCTTGAGGACGGCCATAACGAATATTATTGGCAACTGTATCATTGAAGAGAAATGTTTCTTGATCAACCATAGACAGGTTTTGATGAAGACTCTCTTGGGTAACCAAATTTATGTCATAGTTATCGATAAGAATCTTTCCTGCCTGAGGCTCATAAAATCTATTTAGTAAGCCAACAAAAGTACTCTTACCAGCCCCACTAGCACCAACAAGAGCGATCACCTCGCCTGACTGCGCAGCGACTGAAAAGTTTGCCAAAACAGGCTCTGAATCATATGCGAAGGTAACATTATCAAAAACAACATTTCCGACTGAGCGTGGTAAAACAGCAGCGTCCTTGCGGTCCTTGATTTCCAGAGGGGTATCAAGTAACTCAAAGATTCGCTCGGCAGCTCCCATCGCCTTCTGGATACCATTATTTACTTTAATCAGTTTTTTTAGTGGCCCATACATCATGACCGCAGCGACCATAATAGAGAACAATTCGCCTTGAGTAATTTCCCCGGAAAGGACCCGATTAAAACCAAACCATAAAGCCGCAGCGACTCCGAGAGACGTCAGAATCTCCATCATTGGGGCAGTCGCAGCAGCATATCTGAATGATTTTCGAAACAAAAGATACAAAGACCAATTTTCATCTTTGAATTTTTGTATTTCATCAGCTTCGCAGCCAAAAGCTTTAACAACTTTAATTCCAGTGAAGCTCTGCTGTAAGCGTGACGTCAAGGTCCCCATCGCCATCTGACTACGTTTGGAATATTTTTTAATTTTTCTACCGATAGACGCAGCGGGACCAATTGCCGCAGGAATAACGATAAAGGTAACTAAGGCCATTTTCCAATCAGTCATAAATGCGTATACGATCAGGCCAAGCATTGTCAGCCCTTCACGTAAAAAGGTGATGATATTTTCGGAAATAGCTGCTTGTACAACACCGATGTCGTTTAAAATCCGAGACATTAACGTCCCTGTATGCTGTTTGGAAAAATAGCGCATCGACAGTTGTATGGTATGTTCAAACGTGTCGTTGCGAATATCCTGAATCGCTAACTGTCCAGCATTTTTAATAAAATACTCCTGAACGTAACGACTCGCGCCCTTCACAACATACAAAAGGATAACCCCAACGGGGAGCAACTGCATCAGTAACTGGTCCCCTTCGCGAACTAATTTATCAACAAAAGGTTTGGTTAAATACGCTATAACAACATCGGTTCCAGACACGATTAATGAAGCAACAACAGAAATGAGCAGAAACCACTTAAAAGGCCATGCGTATTTAATAAGTCTGAAATATATTTGTTTGTTTTTTCTATCGAGAAACATACAGTCCTTAGCTTCGGAATTATTATCCGGCCAGAGCTTTTACAATACAAGCAACCCTTTCAGAGCACCCGGGGTGACCCAACAGGCCTCGAACGTTGCTTAACTTTTCACACATATCTGATACGTAACTTGAATCATCCAAAAGGCGAACCATTTCATCTTTCAAACCTTTCGGTTCTGCAGCATCCTGAATAAACTCCCGGACAACCCCCTTACCAGCGATGATGTTGGTAAGCCCGACAAATGGTATTTTTATTAAATGCTTGCCAATAGCGTAGCTAAAAGGAGAAATTTTATAAAGAATGGCCATCGGCGTATTGGTTAGAGTTATCTGAAGAGTAACAGTACCAGATACGCACAACACGGCATTACATGCACAGGACACTTCATAAATATTCTCGTTCAATAGAAATATCGGCAACCGCTCTGAGGCAAACCTGTTCCTGAGAGTAGCCTCATCTAAAGATGGAGCCACCGGCAAAAGAAATTTAATATCAGGTTTTTCCGCATAGATTAACTTGGCGGTTTCTATCAACGTGTCAAGAATATATTTAACTTCAGAATTCCGACTTCCTGGGAAAATACCAACAACCTGCTGAGCTGAATCGATGCCTAGCTTATTTCGCAAGGTCCCCTTAGGAACGTTCTGTTTAAATTCGTCTAACAGAGGATTTCCGACATAGTCAGCAGCAACCCCATGGGGAATGAAAATTTCCGGTTCAAAAGGAAAAATTAAAGCCAGATGATCGCAATTATCAGCAATTGTCTTGGCACGTTTTTTACGCCAGGCCCAAACTTTAGGCGTAATATAATAAAGTACCTTAATTCCAGATTTTTTAGCAATTTTAGCTAATCGCAAATTGAAATCAGGAAAGTCAATCAGGACTAATACATCCGGGGGATTAGATCCGGCAATAATCCTCTTCAGAGAGTTGAAACGGCGTAAAATCGTCGGCAAATGGCTGAATATTTCAAAAAGCCCCATCACTGCAAGGTCATCAGAGGAAAAGAGCAGATCACATCCTGCCTGTTTCATCTTCTTCCCACCAACCCCATAAAAAGACAATTCGGGGAATGCTACCTTGGCAGCACGGATAAGATTACTACCATGCAAGTCACCAGATGCTTCACCAGTAACGATCAATATATTTTTGTTTCTTGATGAGGATGTCGCTGTCATAGATAAAAGTTCTATAAAAACAAAAGGCGAGAGCCAATGACTCTCGCATGTTTTGTTTAGACATTGTTAAATATTCATTCCCTAACGAGCTAAACCGCGCGTACTCTGCTTAAGGAAATCTAAGTAAGTCATCACTTCCGGAGCGCTATCGTCAAAATTTTTCTCGATCTCAGCGATAGCATTCTCTAGCTTCAGATTTGATCGGAAAACAAGTTTGTACATATTTTTGATATTCGATAGTGCCTCAGGACTAAACCCTCGACGCTTTAGTCCGGTTAGATTAATTCCAACAGTTTTCGCCCGGTCACCCTGGACAATAGAATAGGGAGCAATATCCTGAGCAATCATTGAGCCACCGCTGATCATAACATGACAACCAATGCGGGTGAATTGGTGAGCGCCACTGAGACCACCCATAATGGCGAAATCATCTAACTCACAATGCCCTGCCAAAGTTGCTGCGTTGGCCAAAATAACGTGATTTCCAACTTTACAATCATGGGCGACATGGGAGTAGGCCATAAACAGACCATCATTACCAATAACGGTTTCTCCGCCACCATCTTCAGTCCCGAGATGCAGAGTCACAAATTCGCGGATGCGGTTACGGTCACCAATTTTCAAGGTGGTTTCTTCACCATGAAACTTCAGGTCTTGAGGGATCGCTCCAACGGAGGCAAACTGAAAGATTTGATTGTCACAACCGATTTCAGTACGCCCTTCAATCACTGCATGAGGACCGATTGTAGTTCCAGAGCCGATCTTGACATGCTCACCAATGACAGCATAAGCTCCGACTTTAACATTCGAATCAATTTCTGCCCCCGGGGAAATGATTGCTGTTGGATGAATCATAATTGCTCCAATCTTTTATTATTTATCGGCAAAAGTTGCCTTTAGAGAAGCTTCTGCAACGAGGGTCTCCCCGACATAAGCTTTCCCAAGAAACTGATAAATACCTCTGCGCTTGGAAAGAAGCTCCATTTCCATCCGTAAGATATCACCAGGCAATACAGGCTTACGGAATTTTGCATTATCAATGCCAACAAAGTAAGTAACCTTGTCATCAGGTATACCATCCGCAACCGATACATATGCCCCACCGACCTGAGCCATGGCTTCAATAATCAAAACCCCGGGCATAATGGGATGTCCCGGGAAATGTCCCTGAAAAAAAGGCTCATTGATTGTAACATTTTTATAACCGTTAGCTTTTTTCCCCTCTTCAACTTCTTCAATACGATCGACTAACAGGAAAGGATAACGGTGTGGCAGAATATCCATAATTTGTTGAATATTTAAAACAATCATTTAACTCTCCTTTAAAATTCCTTCAAGCTGCTCAAGGCGTTTTTTCAACTGCGCCATCTCTTTCCTCATTTCAGGCAATTTTGGCACCGTCATGGTTGCGCGCAGCCATTCTTTATGTGGCATCAGAGGAACACCGGAAAGAATTTGATTGGGTTCAACATTTCCGCTGACCCCGGAACGCGCTCCAAGCATTACATTCTCGCCCACCTTGAGATGACCTGCAATTGCGGTCTGGCCGCCAAAAGTACAATGGTTTCCAACCTTGGTACTGCCGGCAATACCGACCTGCGCGACAATAACACAGTCCTCACCAACCTCAACATTATGGCCGATTTGAATCAGATTATCGAGTTTAGTACCACGTCTGATGCGGGTTTCACCTAACGCTGCACGATCAATACAAGAACAGGATCCAACTTCGACATCATCTTCCAGAATCACAATCCCTACTTGAGGAATTTTATAGTAGGACGTTCCATCAGGAGCAAACCCAAAACCATCTGAGCCGATTACAGCAAAAGGCTGCAGGATCACCCGATCTCCGAGCTTGCATCCTTCACGTACAACAGATTGAGCATGTAATAGACAATTTTCACCAATCTGCACATCATCATAGACAACAACACCCGCATAAAGGGTGGAGCCCTCACCAATGATGACGTTTTCACCAATAACACAGCCCGGATAAATAGAGACCCTGTCACCTATTTGGGCCGATTCAGCAACAACAGCACCCGGCATAATCCCTTTAGGTTGACGCTCCGGAACCTGCAAGAAGGTAAGAATCCGGGCAAACGCCAGATAGGGATTCGCACAACGGATTACATTACGCCCGGAAGCCTCCACCCCGGGCGGTAAAATAACAGCAGATGCGGTACTGTCTTTCAGCCGTGAAATATACTTTGGATTCGCTACAAAGGTGATATCACCACTGCCAGCATGATCAATAGGCAGGACCCTAGTGATCTCGACATTAACATCCCCTTCTACCTGCCCACCTACCAGTGCTGCTAATTCTTGAAGTTTAGCCATAAATTTATTCCATTATTTGCTGGCGTCATACTTTTTAACAAGCTGATCAGTCAAATCTATTTTCTCATCAGCATAGATAACAGCACCTTCGTTCTTTTCCAGAATCATAGTGTACTGCCCCTCTTTACCTATAGACTTCAAGGTCTCAAACAGCTCATTTAAAATACGCTTGGTATGATCGGCATCTTTTTGTTGTAGTTCTTCTTTTACATCTTTTTGAAAGCGTTGCAGTTCTTTCACTTCCTGCTGATATTCGCGCTCTTTTTCTTTCCTGGCATCCACAGAAAGTAAAGAAGCTTGTTTTTCAAGATTAGTTTTCAATTTAAGCAAATCTTCCTGCTTAGCCTTGAACTCATCCTCATATTTTTTGACCAGAGCACTAATGGTACCTTTAGCGTCTTTTCCTGCTTTACATGTATTGAGAGCTTTTTGCAGGTCTACATAACCAACCTTCAATTCAGCAAATGCTGGTGAAACCATCAATAACACTGCAATAGTAAACAATACGATTCTTTTCATTATAAGCTCCTGTAATCTGATTAAAATGCTTTACCAATGGAAAATTCAAATACTGAGGATTTCTCATCTGAATATCGATCCAGGTTATACCCCCACTCAAACCGCAACGGTCCCAAAGGACTCAACCAGCGAATCCCGGCACCGACACTATGTCGCATTTCTTCAAAATAATCCTGTGACTCATACCAGGCATTCCCTGTGTCGTAGAACAAAACTCCCTTAAGGCCAAGATCCCTATCGATCGGAAAAATGTATTCCAGGTTAAAATAGGCCATTTTTTCGCCGCCGATATAATCATCACCAGACTTTGGACCAACCTCTCGGGACTTAAACCCTCTTAAAGTTCTGATTCCGCCAAGGAAAAATTTTTCACTTAAAGGTACACGCTCATCTGTCGTCCTGCCTACATAACCAACTGCACCGTTTACTGAAAAGACCGTACCCCAGAACATCGGAAAGAAATGTCGATGTTCCGCCATCGGCTTGATAAAGTGCTGCGTGCCACCAAGACCTGCATATTCCAATGATACCTTGGTAATACCGCCACTGGACGGATCCTGGAAATTATCCGTGGTATTTCTCACCCACTGAGCAGTAAGTGACGATAAGGTCGACTCCCCTTCAGCATCCTTGATAATGGCTGACGCATCATCATCAACATTAAGAACTTCCTGAACTTCATAACGATAGGTCAAATAAAGCTTAGAATTCTGAGTAACAGAATGGCCACCCCTTATGGCACCACCGGTGCGATAGTCGTCATAACTGCTATACTCGCGCTCTGATTTGTATACTTCAAACCCTGCAGTCCAATCGGTATCGAGGAAATGTGGGTCTGAGAGACCTAAACTGTAAGTCAGGGAAGAGGCACTTACGGCACCACTCAGATTCATTTTGACGCCATAGCCAAACAAATTATCCTGAGATATAGAACCTTGAGCGATAACTTTGTCGACTGAAGAGTAACCCATGCCAATCGAAAAAGTACCGGTGGGCTTTTCAGCAACACTGACATCCAATACAGATTTATCAGGCTCACTGCCTGGCTTATCAATCAGGTTGACTTCGTCAAAAAAGCCGAGATTACGGATATTCCGATTCGCAGCCTTAATTTTTCTGGCACTGTAGAGTTCCCCCTCTTGAATCGGTATCTCTCGCCGAATAACCTTATCCCGGGTTTTATTGTTGCCACGTACGACAATTTTTTCGACATAAATCTGACGCCCCTGCTCGATATCAAGATTAAGATTAATGATATGAGTTTGCTCATTTTTTTCAGGAAGGGGTGAAACGTTGGCATAAGCATAACCATTGTCAGCGTACAAGTCGGTTAATGCCAGGACACTGTTGCGCAATTCGAGGCGACTGAAAACATCTCCAGGTTTTAATTTAAGCAAGGACAGGAGTTCTCCCTCTTCCCGCATAAGATCCCCGGAAACATCAATAGTCCCTACGTGATAAAGTGGACCCTCGTCAATTTCGATCAGGACGTCAAGATACTCATCATCGACAAGAGTTACTTGAGGAGGTGTCACTTTAACATCCTGGTAACCAACATCCTGATAAGCGGCCTTGATACGCTCAATATCAATGTCCATGATATCTTCCTGATAAGCCCCACGCCCCGTTAACCAGGAAAGCCACCAGCGCTCACGAGTTTCTATCTTGTCAATCAAATCATCTTTTTCAAAGACGGTATTGCCGACAAAGCGTAAATTCTTAATCAGAACTTTTTCGCCTTCGACAATAATGAATTCTAAAGTCGCTTCATTTTTAATATCAGTTTTTACTTCCGTAGATATTTTGACTGCGTGAAAGCCTTCTTCAATGTACGCCTTTTTTATTTCTTCAATACTTTTATCGACGTTGCCTTGATTGAAGAGTGATGGTGTCCGCAGCTTCAAGAGAGGCCGGAGTTTTTCTTCTTTCAATTCATCGTTACCGACAAACACAGCACGCCTGATCAAAGGTAATTCAGTCACTAAGAAAGTAACGATTTTAGCACCCTGAACTTCAGTCAATTCAGCTGAAACATCACTGAAACTGCCAATCTTAAAAATCCTGTGAATAGCAGCATCAATCTCATCCATTGCCACTTCGGAACCGGGATCAAGCTGGACAGCAGATAAAATAGCCGAAGATGCTATGCGATCGTTCCCCTCAATCTGAATATCTGAAAGCTTGAAAGTCTGAGCAAAAACGCCGGTTGCGAAAAGGATCAGAAAACAAGAAAACAACAATCGTTTAAACATGAAAGGCCCTCAACATTGAGATGAAAAATCAGAATCGGAGATTATAAAAAAACATCTCCGTAACTTCAATTGAAAATATCCCCGACCAAAGATCCATCTTCAATGAGCAATACCCGGTCAAGACTCTTTGCCAAAGTCTGATTATGGGTAACAATAATCATGGTCAACCCGCGATTTTGATGAATATGGTTTAGCAGAGCCATAATTTCATCAGAGGTTCGGCTATCCAGATTTCCGGTCGGCTCATCTGCCAGCAGCAACTTAGGTTCCAGAACCAAAGCACGGGCAATAGCGACCCGTTGCTGTTCCCCCCCGGACAATGCCCCAGGCTTATGGGTCAAGCGCTCCTGAAGACCGACTTCAGCCAGAACACCTGAAGCCAAAACCGCAGCTTCCTTCTGTTTTTTACCACTGATTAACAGCGGCATCATAACATTTTCAAGAGCCGTAAATTCAGGCAACAACTGATGAAACTGAAAAACAAAACCAATAGCCTTGTTTCTGAATTCATCAAGAGCAACCCCCTTTAACTTATAAATATTATGTCCCTCAAACAGCACCTCTCCGCCCGAAGGATGATCCAGCCCCCCAAGCAGATGCATCAAGGTGGTTTTCCCCGCCCCAGAAGTACCGACTATTGCGACCCTTTCCCCTTCATGAATTTCCAAGTCAATATTTCTTAATACCTTGATGATCCGATCTGGGGTTTTGTATGTCTTTTCCAGGCTTTGAGTTCGAATAAGAGGCAATTTATTCATAGCGCAACGCCTCCGTAGGATCCATACGAGAAGCTCGCCAGGCGGGATATATGGTCGCCAAAAGACAGATGAGCATAGCCATTACCATTACCGCGACAACATCACTGGCAATAATTTGGGCCGGAAAATGATCCATACCGTAAACAGCCTGGTCAAAAATACGGATATGAAAGGTCCGTTCCAAAAATTTGATAATGCTATCCGCATAATGGGCTAACGAAATTCCCAGCAGGCTACCAATGCCGGTGCCTAAACAACCAATAATCAACCCTTCAAGCATAAAGATCTTCATAATGCTACGGGCATTAGCTCCCATGGCACGAAGAATAGCAATATCACGACTTTTTTCCATGACGACCATTATAAGGGTCGTCGCGATATTAAAAGCAGCAACCAGAACAATAATACCCAGAACGATAAACAACCCAAGCTTTTCAAGCTTTAGCGCCGACAGAAAAGAGCCATAAAGGGACTGCCAGGGGCGAACGACATAGGGAAAACCATACCGCTCGGTGAGTTTTTCAGCGACCTGCGGAGCGCGGTCAAAAAGATCAACCTCAATCTCAATACCACTTAACAGCCCTTTGGAATCAAAAAATGTCTGGGCAACAGAGAGCGGGATATAAGCATAAAAGCTATCAACGAGACTACTCTGTTTCTGAAAAATGCCGACAACTTTAAAAGGCTTCATTTTGGGTATCATCCCAAACGGAGTAATGGTAAATAGCGGAGGGATAACGTTAATGGTGTCACCAACAGAAATGCCTAAATTGGTCGCGGTATCGAGACCAATGACAATTCCGGGGGACGCAAGATCGACATCTGAAAACCAGGTATCGGCGCTTCTGCCATCAATCGTCATTAATTTCTGCCTAAAAATTTTATGATCGGCAGCGACACCTTTTACACTGACCGCTGCGACGTTTCCATTGGAAAGCAGCATGGCTTCTTTGGAAACAAATGGAGCGACAGAAACAACGTGGGGAACATCTTTTGCTGCCGAGATAATATCATCAGCATCCTTGATGCCCTCACCAAAGCTCTGAACCAGAACATGGGGGACATTGCCCAGAATCTGCTGGCGAACACCATCAGTAAATCCTGTCATAACCGCAAGAACCAGAATCAGCGCGGCAACCCCTAGGGTAACCCCGGCGACGGAGATAAAAGAGATGACAGAAATGAAAGTCTGTTTCCGTTTAGCGCGTAGATAACGGAAACTGACAAACCATTCATAGGACATTAGCAGCCGTTTCGTATGAATAACTGCCATTCGGAAGAACCGAATGGCAGCCTTTGGGTTGGCAGATTGAAACGAAAGTCTTCATATATTCTCGAGACCGGATCGACCAGGAGAAAAGTTAGATATCCCACCCCACTGATCCCGAAAAAGACAGATCAACTCTCGTTACCGACAATATCAGTTAAGATATTTCTGGCCGCATCTGTGGGAAAAGAATAACGTCACGGATTGAAGATGAATTAGTCAGCAACATCACCAACCTATCGATACCGATACCTTCTCCGGCGGTAGGAGCCAAACCATACTCAAGGGCTCGGATATAATCCTCATCCATTTCATGAGCTTCATCATCCCCATTGGCCTTCTCTTCGAGTTGCTTTAAAAAGCGCTCTTTTTGGTCAATGGGGTTATTCAGCTCAGAAAAAGCGTTGGCCAGTTCACGCCCAACAATGAAAAGTTCAAAGCGATCCACGACATCAGGATTTTCATCATTCTTACGAGATAAAGGTGAAATCTCGGTTGGATATTCAGTGATGAATGTCGGTTGCCACAGCTGTGGCTCTGCAACCTCTTCGAAAAGTTCGGTAAGCAACTTGCCATGGCCAATGGTCCCCTCGATCTCCAGCCCCAGAGTCTTGGCGTAATTCAGACACTGTTCGTGATCTTCAAGGGCTTCAAGAGAAATATCGCCATATTTCACGATAGCTTCTCTCATCGTCAGCCGGTCCCAAGGTGGCGTCAGGTTAACCTCTTTATCACCATATGGAATAACCATACTGCCACAAACCTTCTGTGCGATGTCACTGATCATAGTCTCAGTGTAATCCATCAGATCGTGGTAAGTAGCATAGGCACAATAAAATTCCATCATGGTAAATTCAGGATTATGCCTGATAGAAATACCTTCATTACGGAAACTGCGGTTAATTTCAAAAACCCGGTCAAAACCGCCTACCACCAGGCGTTTCAAGTAAAGCTCCGGTGCAATACGCAGAAAAAGATCCATTTTCAAGGTATTATGATGAGTGATGAAAGGTCTGGCTGTAGCCCCGCCAGCAACCGGCTGCAACATTGGGGTTTCAACTTCCAGATAATTATTTTTCATCATATATTCACGAATCAGATTGACAATCTGACTGCGCTTACGAAAAACATCACGAACTTCCGGATTAACAATGAGATCAAGATAACGCTGCCGATAGCGGGTTTCAACGTCTGTCAAACCATGCCACTTTTCAGGCAACGGCAACAAAGACTTCGTCAATAATTTGATTTCTCCAGCCCGCAGTGACAGCTCATTGGTTTTCGTTCTGAAAGGGCTCCCGACAATACCGACAATATCACCAATATCAAACTTCTTGAAAAGTTCGAAAGCCTCTTCGCCAACCTGATTCTTAGTGACATAGACCTGAATCCGGCCACTACCGTCCTGCAATTGAAGAAATGCGGCCTTGCCGAAATCCCGGCGGGCCATAATCCGCCCAGCAATGCGGTATTCCGCAGAGCTTTCTTCGAGAGCGGCCTGCTCATCGTCCTGGTGAGCAGATAAAATAGAACCAGCATTACTGGTTACTTTGAAATCATTGGCAAAAGGGTTAACACCAGCGTCCTGATAGCTATCAAGCTTGGCTCGCCGCTGTTGCAATAAATCGTTAAGTTCTTCCATTGTTCCGATCCTTATAGGTAATTTGGTGTCGCACGATAACCCCTGTATACCCATTTCGTCAAGACCGAAAGCCCTTTCGGGCCCAAGGCTTTTACGTATGCTCTCCTCATCGGTGAGTGCCCTGGAGCCATAACTCACAGTCTCTGTGCAATGAGGTAATTGACGATCTGAGCCTGGAGCGGGGCCCTAACTCTGACAGTGGCGACAATAAAAAGTAGAGCGTTGGCCAATACGCTTGGTCATCAAGGCATTGCCACAAGTAACACAAGGTTCACCGCCACGCCCATAGACATCCAGTTGTTGCTTGAAGTAACCGGGTTTACCGTCACTTTGTTTAAAATCACTTATTGTCGTTCCTCCTGCCTTAATTGATTTGGCAAGAACCTCTTTTATGGCGGCAACAAGCTGTATATAGCGTTGTAAGCTGATCCGACCAGCAGCTCTCGATGGTAATATCCCGCAATGGAATAGAGCTTCATTGGCATAAATATTACCAACGCCGACAACTATGGCCTGATCCATAATAAATGCCTTTACGGCAACCTGCTTTCCCGTCGCCTTGCGATAAAGATAATCTCCACTGAAATCATCACTTAAAGGCTCAGGCCCCAGATGCTCAAGCAATTTGTGCTGCCAGGGATCATCTTTAATATAATGAAAAATTCCAAATTTCCGGGGATCAGTAAACCGCAGGCAGGTATGATCGGTGAAAATTACATCCACATGATCATGTTTCTGTTCGGTCTCTTCTGCAGACACGATTCTCAGAACCCCGGTCATACCAAGATGAAGCAGGATACTACCAGAGCTCAAAGAAAACAGAAGATATTTTGCCCGGCGCTCAACATGAGTAATGACCTGCCCCGCCAGCTGTCCCGGCACCTCCTTATCCAGCGGCAACCGTAACTTGGGCGCACGAAAAATAACTTCGAGGATCTGCTTTCCACAGACATGGGGATAGATGCCACGCAGAACGGTTTCAACTTCGGGAAGCTCAGGCATGATTACAACCTGAACTTTTGTGAAGCCTGATCAAAGTGAATAAAATCGATAGTCTGAGGGTCGCCACCATAATCCTCACCAGAGAGTTTCTGAGCAGAATGGTAATGCCACCCCTGATCAGAAAGTATAATAAGCGCCAACTCGTAGAAGTACTGAACGGTTTCATCGCAAACCAGTTGTATAACAATAAGACACTCAACCTGTTCTTCACTTAGCTTACGGAATTTTAAAAAGGTCCAATCTTTAACTTCTATAGCTGATAATTGTGCCTTGGCAAAACGAACATACTCATGACCTGTCGAGAAGTTTTTACGAAATGGAGCATGTTTATGATAACTGTTATAAACAGCCTCATAGTTACCGCTGATAAGGTTAGTGAAACGCTCGGACCAGAACTTTTCCAAGGATTTTCTTGTTTCCATTATTCTCTCAATCGAGGGTCAAGGGCATCTCGAATCCCCTCACCTAAAAGGTTATAACCTAATACCGTAATTAATATCGCAATACCCGGAAAAACCGACAACCACCAGGCACTGCCAAGAGTCTGCTTTCCAACGATAAGCATATTACCCCAGGAAGGGGTCGGAGGCTGCACACCTATCCCTAAAAAAGATAAGGCACTTTCGGTCAGAATGGCACCCGCGACACCAAGGGTAGCAGAAACCAGGACCGGAGACAGAGCATTAGGCAAAATATGACAAAAAATAAGTCGACTGTCTGAAGCCCCTAATGCCTGGGCAGCTTGCACAAAGTCGCGTTGCCGCAAACTCAGAAATTCTGCGCGCACCAAGCGTGCCACGCCCATCCAACTGGTCAGGCCGATAACGATCATGATGTTCCATATGGAAGGATCGAGAAAGGCAATTACAGCCAGTATCAGAAAGAAGGTTGGAAAACAGAGCATGATATCGACAAACCGCATTAACAATGTGTCTATCCAGCCGCCATAAAAACCTGCAACAGCCCCTAGAACGATCCCAATCAGGGTTGAAATCCCTACAGCGACAAAACCAACTAACAGGGAAATTCTGGCACCATAAAGCATGCGCAATAACACATCACGACCCAGGTCATCAGTCCCGAAAAGATGCCCCGCACCTGGTGGCAACAAGCTTTCCTGAATATTTATGGCAGCAGGGTCACCACCCACCAAAGAAGCTAAGGCGGCAAGAAAAAACATCAATAACACAATCGCAGCCCCAGACATCGCCATACGGTTACACTTCAGACGTTGCCAGACCACATCTTTTATAAAATGACTTTGTAACTTACTCATAGAACTAACCGAACTTTATCTTTTCGACATCATAAGCACTCAATATGCCCTTTTGCTGCAACACATCAAGCAACCTTTCAAACCGTGGATCTTCGGTATTTACTCCAGAGAAGTCAACCATATTGAAATCATCGGGATCAGTACCGCCAAAATCCTCAACCGGTTCAGGAACTGGTGTTTTGGGCATATTACTACGGATAGCGTGGAGGATCTCATCCTCACTGGCAAGCACAGGAAGAATCCGACAACCGGTCAAAAACTGAAGACGGTCAATCAGATCGACACTGGTCGGATCTGGCATAGCGACGCGCAATGTTTTCTCATTGTTAATGATCTTCACATCAATGGGAATGACGACATGAGTCAACATTTTATCAAAAGACAATAGATTCGTAACGTCTTCAGGTAGCACGATATCTTCCAAAGGAATCCGGGCAAACTTTTCCTGAACCTCCAGATATTCAAGAATCGTTTCTTCAGGCAGGTAACCGAGTTTGACCAGCGCAGAGCCTATCTGGCCGCCCAGATTTCGCTGCATGGATAACGCCGACTCTAACTGAAATTGATCTATCAGGCCTGCCTCCAGCAACATCTCCCCTAATCGATTCGCATTTAGCTTCATACTCTCCCTCGTCTGTATAGGCTAGTCAGGAAGACCGGCCCTGTTGTCCCTGCCTGATTCTTGGATCTGCCAATGCATAACAAATATCTGCTAATAAATTACCCAACAGCGTTAATACCGCCCCCATAACTAAAATTCCCATAATTAAAGGATAGTCACGCATCATGACCCCATCATAAAAAAGCTTCCCCATACCCGGAATAGCAAAGATCGTTTCAAATATCACACTACCACCAATTAAGCCCGGAACAGACAGCCCAAGAATAGTGATAACCGGTAACAATGCGTTACGCAAGGCATGTTTATAAATAACAGTCCGCTCTGACAATCCTTTGGCACGGGCAGTAAGAATATAATCCTGCCTGACAACCTCAAGCATGTTAGACCGCATGTAACGGGAAAAACCGGCAACACCTCCGATGGCTGATATCAGTACCGGCAAAACCAGATGACTGATACGATCGACAATCTGGGCACCAAAACCAAGATATTCATAGCCAAGGGACTTTAATCCCGATATTGGCAACCAGCCAAGCCTGACGCCGAACCAGTCCATCATTAACAAGGCAAGCCAGAAAGATGGCATGGCAAAACCGGTAAAAACCAGAATAGTCGTTGCCCGGTCAAAGCCACTATTGCGACGCACAGCAGACATAATCCCCAGCGGCACAGAGATCCCCAGGATCACTATGATCGACAGCACGTTCAACATAATGGTGACCGGAAGCCGTTCAAGAACCTTGTCGAGAACAGGCCGTCTGTCCGTTGCAAAGGACTCTCCAAAATCAAGCTGGAGCAGCCGCCCCAGCCAAGTACCGTATTGGACATAGAGCGGTCGATCCAAGCCATACTGAACCCGCAGACGATCCTGCAGTTCAGAACTGGCCTGGGGGTTCAGTTGAGTTTGAATATCGGTCGGTTCCCCTGGAGCCAAATGGATAACAACGAATGAAATCAGGGTGATGCCCAACAACAGAGGAACCAGTAAAACCAGACGTTTAATAATATAATTCAGCATAGTTCCTACCTGGCGTACTTTTGCTCAGACTGGGGGACATACCATTTAATGAAATTGTGGCGGATGCCTGCAGCAGCAGGTTCAATCCCGCGAAAACGTTTCGATACGGCAGGTAATGCTTCACCAATATAAAGAAACGTATAAGGCTGCTCTTCCGCGAGAATTTCCTGAAACCGGTCGTAGTAGGCCTTACGTTTTTCCTGATCAAAGCTACGTCGGCCATTTTCTAACAAATCGTCTACTTCACTATTTTTAAAACCGATAAAGTTGAGCTTCCCGGGTTCGGCTTTACTTGAATGCCAGATGTTAAACTGGTCGGGCTCTGGGCCCCCGGACCAACCAAGAATTGTTGCATCAAAATTTCCGGGATTTATAAATTCCTTGAGAAAAGTTGCCCATTCTACAATACGTAACTTGACATTTATTCCAACTTCCCGGAAACGCTGCTGAATAATCTCTCCAGTTTTGGATCGAAGATCATTCCCCTGATTGGTCACAATGGTAAACGCAAGGTCCCGACCGTCTTTCTCACGGATCCCATCCCCATCACTATCAATCCAGCCTGCTTCAGCTAACAGTTTTTGAGCCATTTCAGGATTATAGTCATAGCGCCTGACATTTTTGTTATACACCCAGGTGTCTGGCTTATAGGGCCCGGTAGCCGCAACGCCATAGCCAAGCAGCACTCCATCAATAATCTCCTGTTTATTTATAGCGTAAGACAGGGCCTGGCGCACCCGCTTATCCTGAAACAGCGGCCGCTGTAAATTGTAACCAAGATAGGTATAGCCAAAATTCAGATACCGGTACTTTGTATACAAGCGCCTGAAGGCCGGGGTATCCGTCTGCCGGTCATACTGAAGTGGAGACAATCCCATAAAATCAAGACTACCAGTCTGTAACTCAAGGAATTGTGTCGATAGGTCTGGGATCACCCTGAAAACAATACGCTTAATATACGGGGGCCCCTCAAAATAATCAGGGTTTTCTTCCAGCACGATCTTTTCGCCACCGACCCATTCCTTAAAAACATAGGGGCCAGTGCCAACAGGCTTACGCGCCAAAGGACTCTTAGTAATATCAACGCCTTCAAGTAAATGCTTCGGGTGAACCGGCATGCCCCAACTTAGTAGCGCCGGAGCATAGGGTTTATCATAATGAGCAATAAAGGTATAAGGATCTGGAGTTTCAACGCTCTTGACCTGGCGAAACGATTCGGCGTAAGCAGTTGGGGTTTCAGGATCAATATACAATTCATAATTAAACTTTACATCAGCGGCCGTGAACGGCTCTCCATCGTGCCACACAACCCCCTTACGCAAATGAAAGGTAATGGTGAGATTATCAGCTGAGATATCCCACGATTCTGCCAACTCCCCTTCAGGCTTTAAATCCTTATCGTAGCGAATTAAACCATTATAGATCAGGCCATTGACATCACTGGAAGCAGAATCTGAAGCGAGAACAGGAAGTAAGGTATTGGCATCACCTATGGACGCTTCAATAAAGGTATCACCAAAGGCTGGCTCTTCTGTCTCATCAAGGCCGGGCTGAGTCAGCTCACCGCGCTGCTGACATGCCGTCATCATACAGACACAGGTGACCGCCAAAACGATAAAATATCTCCTCGCTATCACAAAAGTTTTCAGCATTCTCATAATCTATAATATTTCAAGTTGAGCACCCACAGGTGCGGAGATACGAAATTTTTCAACGCTGATATCTGGATTAATCAGCGGTTGCTCCATCGCGACCTTAATACGAACATCTCGTTCAGGCACATCAATTTTTAATGACTTTGGAAAATTAGCCCCAGCCATAAAGTTGCCGTACGTGACCTCCAGTTGCAGAGTGCCAGCCCGGTAATAGCGAACCGTTGTCGCCCGCAATGCCGGATCAAAGACAACCTCCTGGCGTTGTTCGCCACCATCGAGCCGCAGAGTCAATTCATCTTGCCGGGCTGAGACGGTAGCAGAGTTATAACTGATCACCGGTGGAGCATACAGCAGAAAAGAAACAAGGTCTGAGACCTGCAGAGGAATCCGGACAAAGCGGGAAAGATTTTCCTCGGTCGCATACCCCTGATAATACTTACCAGGAACGGTGGTGTTGACAAAAGCACTGAGCCAATTATCGTCAACCGCGACCTGCATGATCAATTGCCCAAACCCGGTCAGGACATCTGCACGCAAACGACTGTTTTTCTCAGCTAGCAAAAACTGTTGGGTTGCCAGATACCTCCCTCCCATAGTGACTGACACATGCGCCTCGGTATCAATTCGTTGCCGCCCTGCTCCTGTTAAGCGCAATTGAGTAACCAAACTTTCCGGCTGAGGAATCGCTGTCCAGGTTCTGGGCACTGGAGGCACACAACCACCTAACAACAATAAGACCAGGGCAAGCCCTATCACCTGAATTTTCATTGATGCTTCTCCACCTGTCTCAGTTTATCAACAACACCCTCAGCATCAGCATCAAGCTCAAGAACCTTTTGGTATGCCGCAACCGCCTTCTCCCATAATTCCATGGCCGCATACAAATCCCCCAAATGTTCGGTAATGACGGGATCATCCGGATGTAAACGAACCGCCTCTGTCAACTGGACGAGGCCCTCTTCATAACGGCCCAGTTTAAAAAACACCCATCCCAGGGTATCAATAATATAACCGCTCTGCTTAATCTCTAACGCGCGCTTGGCCCGAGATAAAGCCAACTCAAGATCAGTCCCCGATTCTGCCTGGTGATAAGCTAAAAAATTAAGAGCGTCGGCATGATTCTGGTCAACAAGAAGAACCTTCTCCATTACCGCAACCGCCTCTGATCTTAAATTTTGTTTTTCATAAAGAATGCCCAGCTGATAAAGCAGACGCTCATCTTTTGGGTATTTAGCGACCCCCTCCTGGGCATAGCTTACCGATTCATCAATACGTCCATTATCACCCAACAACGCAACCAGGTAATAATAGAGAGACTCATCGGCTGCGCCATGGGTCAATGCGCCCGTTAAAACATCAATTGCCTCGGAAATATTATTTTTATCTGCATATAAATAAGCAAGCTGAAGAACTGCCAGCGGATAAACCACAGACTGACTTGAAATCTGTTTCAAGTTGTTGATCGCTTCAACATTATTCCCCTGCCCTGCCAGCGCTAAAGCAAGATAGTAACGGTTTCGTTCCGGGTTAATACCACTGTTTAACAATGACTGAAATTCCTTTTCAGCGGAGGTCCAGTTATGTAGCTCTAATTGCAACAGCCCTATCTGCGATACGACTTGGGAATCATCAGGCTGCTCCCAGCGAATTTCCTGTAGTTGAGATAATGCAGACTCAAATTGTTGCTGCCCCAGGAAATACTCCACCAATCGTTGTCGTATGACCCTGGCGTTCGGGTTCTCTACCAGGAAATCCTGATAAAAGGAGACGGCCTTTTCTGGTTCTTCAGACTCAAGCAGCTTGCCATAGTCGAGAGCCGCTTGGATCGACCTTGGATTATTTTTAAGAACCGTAATAAATTGAGAGTCAGCCTCAGCTTTCTGGCCTGAATCAGCATAAATTCTGGCCAAGGCCAAACGGGCGACATCAAGTTGCGGGTCCTTTGCCAGCATATTATTTAGTAGAGCAATAGCATCTTCGTATTGCTTTTCCCGAGCCAAAACCATTGCCAACCGAAATCTTATATCATTATTATCGGCTCCTTCAGACAGAGCTTGCTCATAATAGTGGCGGGCACTTTCAAGATCGTTGGTGAGGTTAGCAAGATCTCCTCTTAATTCAAGCGCCTCGGCATTGTCAGGCTGATCTATAAGAAGTTGATCCAGTAATCCAGTAGCCTCCACGGTCATTTTTTCGTGGAGAAAGGATTTAGCCAACAATAGCTTAAGGTAGTTGGAGTGGGGATCGAAGGCAACCGCCCGCTCCAGAGCAGCTATCGCCTCGGCCCACTTTTCTTCTGCGGCATAAAGGCGAAATTGCCCATAAGCATATAGCGCCTTGGCTTGGGGATCCGAGAGCTCGGACTGGTATTGAGCAGAAGAAGACAAGGACAGATAATCCACCTCCGGGTTGTTCGGAACGCACCCGGCAATAAAAAGAAAGGAACTCAGCAGAAAAAAGGTCAGCAGAGAAGAGTTAGAGCACGGCGGTAATTTGAGCATGGAAGTAGCCAATCGTAAAAAAAGCTTGAAAGTAAATAGTGTATTCGATAATTAGCACAATCATTTTACAAGCGTCAAACAGCTCCCGTCGACCTTAAAAATTTATTACCAGAAGTTGGTAATATTTTTATCCACAATGAGAGCACTGAAAAATGACAAATATGATTGAATTTTAACGCAGTGAATATTAACCTGTCTATCAAGTAGTACTGGTTCAGGCGGATCTATTACCAGCTCAAATACCACTGCTGCAAAGAGCAGAAGAGAGTCATCAGGAAGGATGAATGAAGAGTTTCTTCTGAAATCATTAAAACACGAAAAGTAATAAACAATTTTTTCACCCCCTGAAATATTCAGGATTTTTAAGCTAACACAAAGACCAGTCGTATCAGAGGTTCACGGATGCACGACCCACATGAAAATCCGATCAAGGAAGCTTGGGTGCTTTGCGTAATCCTTGGCCTGATTATGATCAATTTTCCTTTCATCCACATTTTTAATAATAGTCGTTCTGTCTTCGGAATTCCTGGTCTGGTTCTGTACTTTTTTATCGGCTGGCCGGTTTCGATTATCGTCATCTGGCTTTTTGTCCATCAGATGGGGAAAAAACCAAATTTCCGTAAAAACCATGACGATGACGGAGAAGAGCTATGAATCCGGCAACTTCTCAAGCCTCGCTACTTCCAGCATCTACGGTATTCATCGTTTCTGTCGCCTACTTCGTTCTGCTGTTCCTCATTGCATACTATGCAGACCGCAGAAAAAAAGCCGGAAGAAGCCTGTTACGGCATTCACACATATATTCTCTTTCCATTGCCGTTTATTGTACCAGCTGGACTTTTTATGGCAGCGTAGGGCGGGCGGCCACAGGTGGTCTTGAATTCCTCCCCATCTATTTAGGTCCAACCTTAATCGCTTTTACCTGGTGGTTTTTGCTACGCAAAATGATTTATGTCAGCAATAAGCAGAACATCACCAGCATTGCCGACTTTATCTCCAGTCGCTATGACCGTTCTGCCTTACTCGGAGCCATTGTCACGGTTTTCACTGTTTTCGGGATTACTCCCTATATCGCATTACAGTTAAAAGCGATCGCCAAAACCCTGGCGCTTCTGTCGCAGCCGCTGACCACATCATATCCAGGCATAACAGATTATACCCAGACCCTTCCCCTCACCTTTGATACGGCATTTTTCGTCACTTTGCTACTGGCCCTCTTTGCTATCCTGTTTGGAGCCAGACACCTTGACTCATCAGAAAGACATGAAGGCCTTGTCGTAGCGGTTGCGTTCGAATCCCTTGTCAAGCTGATCGCTTTTCTGGCCGTAGGTTTTTTTGTCACTTATGGATTATTTGATGGCTTTGGCGATATTTTTCAGCAGTTCTTCAGTCAATTTCCTGAGCGAAGTGATCTGTTTAACCTCGGAACTGCTCAAACCCCTTACACCAAGTGGTTTACCCTGATCGTCCTTTCCATGATGGCCATCATGTTTCTTCCCAGACAATTCCATATCATGGTCACCGAGAATGCAGATCCCTCTCACATTAAACAGGCAATGTGGCGGTTTCCTGCCTACATGCTCTTGATTAACATTTTCGTCATCCCGATTGCCCTAGGTGGCCTGATAATGAACGGTGGCGATACCTCTCAGGCCGATTACTTCGTCTTGACCCTACCCTTGGCAAGTGGCCATACCTGGCTGGCGCTTCTGGTGTTTGTCGGCGGCTTATCAGCCTCTGCCGGCATGGTTATGGTCAGCGCTGTCGCCATAGCAACAATGATCCTTAACCATCTGGTTATGCCGGTTATTCTCAAGATCAACCTTCAGGTACAGGACTTATCCGGAATCCTGATCAATCTGAAACGCGCTCTGATCCTTGGTGTAATCTTTCTAGGCTACTTTTATTTCCGGGTTATCGGTGATTCATATGCCCTGGTCAACATTGGCCTGATATCCTTTATGGCGGCAACCCAATTTGCCCCGGCAATTATTGGTGGGCTGTACTGGCAAAGAGCCAATTGCAAAGCAGCTATCGGCGGCATAACCAGTGGCGCCCTGGTATGGTTCTACACCCTTTTGGTTCCTTCCTTTGTCAGGTCCGGCTGGATTGACTCCGATATTTTACAACGCGGACCATTCGGGTTGTCGTTATTAAAACCGTTGGAGTTATTCGGGTTAAACGGCTTTGATATTTATACCCACTCATTATTCTGGAGCATGCTCGTTAATCTAGGAGCCTACCTGACCCTGTCATTTTTCATAAAACCATCAGAGACAGAATCCCTTCAGGCTCATCATTTTGTTGACACCTCGACCGAAATACTCTCTCTGCCGGGGACCTTGAAACGGATCAGCAAGGCACCAACCGTTATTGAGTTTGTCGAGCTGATGTCCAAATTTATTGGTGAAAAACCAGCTCAATCTGCTATCAGTGACTTCCTGTCTTCACAAGAGATAGATGCTCGCGGGGCGTTGCCTGACCATGAAATCCCGCATCTTAAGAGTTTTACCGAGCGCACCTTGGCTGGCTATGTCGGAGCCGCACCAGCACGCATCATCATTGAGAACTACCTGTCCGCACGTGGTAGTGAAATGGAGGATGTGTTTGATATTTTCGGCACCGTTACCATCAGCCACGCTGCCAGCCGTGAACAACTCAGCGTCTTGTATGATGCCGCCCAGATCGTATCCCGTGGTGAACAGTTACAGACAACCCTAGATAATATTCTCGAATTACTGGCCGTTCAATTCCGCTTTGATTTGTGTGTTATCCGCGTCCATGACCCGGAAACCGACAGCCTGTATGTTAAAAGTCTCGTCGGTCAATCATCGGACCACTTCGGTGAATCCGAGCGCAACCTGAATATGGAAACCTACATAGGGCAATCGTTTGTTTCCAATGCGACTATTGTTATCAATGACACAGAGTACCTTGACAAACCGATTTCAGCGAGGATCCTTAAACGCGAACATATCACCTGCCTTGCACACACACCAATCACCCTGGAGGGGCAAACCATCGGTGTCATGTCAGCCTTTTCCCGTACGGCAAAAGGGATCTTCACCCAGGAGTTTATCGCCCTCTTTGAGAATCTTGCAAGGCAGGTAGCCATTGCCTGGAGGAATGACCAACAACTCCAGGAAGTCCTCAGAGTTCGCGAACAGGAAAGAGAAATGCAGATCGCCAAGGACATTCAGAACGGCCTGCTTCCTACAGATTTCCACAACCTCAGTGATATCGCTATAGCCGGCCTGTGTGTGCCGGCACACCAGGTGGGTGGCGATTATTACGACTTTATTAAACGTCCTCACGATATCTATGACCTGGTTATTGCAGACGTCTCTGGCCATAACATCGGATCTGCCCTGATTATGGCGGAAACCAGGACGTTCATTCATGCAAAACTGAACGACATTGAACAACCTGCTGACATGCTGGTTGCTCTCAATGATTATTTTTTAAAAGATCTTGACCGGTCTGAATTGTTCGTGACCATGTTCTACCTGCAGTATCATCCAAAGTTACGCACCTTAACTTTCAGCAATGCTGGGCACAATGCACCGTTAATCTGGCGCGCGAAGAGTCAGACAATCGAATCGATAGATGCAGAAGGACTTATCTTTGGAATTAAAAAGGATGTCAATTTTGAACAAAAGATTACCAATCTTGAAATTGGAGATGTGCTCTTTTTGTATACGGATGGCATTATTGAAGCAGAGAACCAAAATCAAGAATTTTTCGGTATCAACAGGCTAAAAAATCTACTCCAGGAATCAATCAATCTGCCCCCCCAGGAACTGATTGATCACATTATGAACCAGGTCAGGATTTTTACTGGCGTTCGTCATTTTAATGATGATATCACCATGGTTGTCATGAAAGTCATTAACTGAGGCTAAAGAACATTATATAACCTTTATCTTCAAATTAGTGTATACTTCAAAAACTTTAAACTAGCATAGCGTGTCAGAATGAAAGGGAGTCTCCATGGAACTGAACATAACTGAACAGGGCAACCTCGTCAGAATTAACGTCGAGGAAGAAAGAATGGATGCCCATAACAGTGGTGAATTAAAAGAGCAGATGCTGCAATTGTTTGACGAAGGCAAAGCCAACCTGATAATTGATTTAAGCGCAGTACGCTTTATCGATTCGTCTGGTCTGGGTGCACTGGTATCTGGCTTCAAAAATGCCAGCGCCAGAGAAGGCAGCCTCAAGTTGTGTTGCCTGCAACCGCAGGTCCGTTCAATGTTTGAATTAACCCGCCTGCACCGTGTTTTTGAGATTTTCAATTCTGCTGAAGAAGCTCAGGAAAGTTTTACTGCCTAACATAAAATAAGGAACTATGGAAAAACGGGTCGAAGTCAATATTACAATTCCCAACGATACCAAGCATTTGGGGATGATAGGTCGAATTGCGGAAGGTCTTGCATATTCCTTGCGGGGGTATGAAGGAAACAAACGTGATCTCGCCTATAACCTGAACCTGGTACTCACAGAAGCAGTGGCTAATGCCATCTTTCATGGGAACAATTCAGACCCGGACGAAACCGTCAAAATCAATATGTCCGCCTCTGATCATGACCTCATCATACGGGTCTATGATCAGGGGCCGGGCTTTGACAAGCAACTTCTGACTGAAGCAGCAGTTGATGACTTCTCCGAAGGTGGCCGTGGCCTCCAGCTTATCATCAAACTCATGGATCATGTTGAACATAGTCGCCAAGGCAGCACTAACGTTCTGACTATGGTCAAAAAACTCTGACTTTAAACACTCAGTCGCGCTTCAGCAGTGTCAGTAATTCGAGATGGCTACTGACACTCACCCTTCCCCCTGAACCACCTCCGTAGCCGATAAAATTCATACCAGCACCTTCAGCGGCCATTCGGTCCAATTCTGAGTCACCAATAAATACACATTGATCAGGACGGCAGTTAAGCTTTTCAGATGCTAAAAATAACATATCAGGGGCGGGCTTAGGCTTGGCAACATCATGACTGGTCACAACGGCAGAAAAATATTGAGTTAAACAGAAATGGTCGAGAATTTGCGAAACACTGCTTCCCCTATTGGTTGCCATACCCACAGGATAATGGGCAGCTAAAGCTGCCAAAACAGGTGTAAGGTTAGGCTCTGGATGCATATCGGGAATAAATTTCCGGTAATCGATGCTGGCAGCATACCTGCGGGCAGAAGCCAAATGTTCGGGGCCCAGCAACCGCTCAAGAACAACAGGAGTGCTTGCAGTATGGCACAAGTGAGCACGCTCCTTCTGATCCAGGGTAACCGGCTCATAGCCATAGTGGGTCAAGACAGAGTTGTAAAAAGCCAAATTTGCCATCCGACTCTCGAACATCACTCCATCACAATCAAAAATAATGGCGTCAATCGCGTTCATGCCTGTTCCTTTTTCACAACATAAAACAATGCTACCAGACCGATCACTACCATCGGTATGGAGAGTAGCTGTCCCATGGTTGCCCCCCCCCAGAGAAATCCCAACTGCGCATCAGGTTGACGAAAACATTCGACAATGAAACGGAAAATGCCGTAACCGATAAGAAAAGCAAAAGCGGGAACACCGCGTTTTACATTAAGACGATGTAACACATAAATAACGAGAAACAGAAAAAGGCCTTCAAGAACAGCCTCATACACCTGACTGGGATGACGAGGCAAAGGCCCCGCGCCGGGAAATACCATCCCCCAGGGGACATCAGTAACCCGCCCCCAAAGCTCACCATTGATGAAATTACCGATACGTCCCAAGCCGAGACCAACAGGAACCGCAGCTACGACAATATCCGCAAGTAATAAAAAAGGCAGTTTTTTTCGCATACAAAAGAGGGCTAGAGCAACAATGACACCGATGGTACCACCATGAAAACTCATACCACCTTCCCACACGGCGAAAATTTCCAGAGGATGATGAAAGTAGTAGCCAAAGTTATATATAAGCGTATAGCCGAAGCGTCCACCAAGAACGACACCGAGAACACCATAAAAAAGCAGATCAGATATGGTTTCTTCGGTGACTGGGAATTTACGCTTTTTACAGATATGGTTCATCACCAGGTATCCTCCGATAAAACCGAGAAGATACATCATTCCATACCAGCGTATGGCCAGCGGACCTATCTGAAAAATAACCGGGTCGATATGAGGATAATTCATGAGGAAAACCCTTTTAAATAAGTAATAGCCTGTAGCATATCAGCAGGAATCGGTGCTTCAAAAGAAAGAGTGCTTTTCTCTACAGGATGGCAAAAAGAAAGCTGATAAGCATGAAGCAATGGACGATCAAAAAAGAGCTCTCCTACACCCGGGGCTCCACCATACAAAGTATCACCCAACAGAGCATGGCCACTTTCAGCCATATGAACACGAATCTGATGCGACCTTCCCGTCAAGATCACAACCTCAAGTAAACTATGCTCAGAAAACCTTTCCAGAACTCTGAACCGGGTAATAGCTTCCTTACCACCTTTTTCAACAGAACGGACCCGGTTATCATGACGCGATCGCGCAAGTAGACTGATAATTTCCCCCTCGTCAACAGCCGGGATTCCAGTAACAACGGCGAGATATTTTTTTGCAATAGAATGCTGAACAAAGGTTTCCGTCATACCTTTATGGGCACGTGGATGCAGGGAGAAGGTAATCAAACCGGAAGTCCCTCGATCCAGCCTCTGAACCATGCCGATATCGCATTTCTGATGTTTATTAAACGGAGTCTCCAAATACCAGCGCAGGGCTTCATAGAGAGTCCCTTTAAAACGGGCATGGGTAGGCTGCGTGTCGATGTGAGCAGGCTTATTCAACACAATAAGATATTTATCACGAAAAACAATATGCTCATCGGCAATTCGAAAAGGTTCCAGCGGCAGCTGATCAAGATAAATCTCCACCAGGTCCCCTGACTTTAAACCACCAGAACAACTGCGTGTACGCCGACCATTTACATGCACACCGCCAAGATCGATAACCTTTTTAGCCTTGGACCGTGATAACTCTTCAAACTGATTGGCAAGAATCAGATCAAGACGTTCACCAACCTGCTCAGAAGAAGCTTTAAATCTGAGAATCGACCACTTTTTACTCATCTTTCAACCATTATATGTAATTTATCTTTACCCTGGGCACAGATACGGTTTCCCTTGACAACAAATACGATTTTGCTACTATAAAACAACATTCTGAATACGATTTTCTGGGGTGCATGGAACGACTCTGGTCCCTTGACCAACATTGTTTAAAGGCCTGTCGTTGCGTGAAAAGATGGTGAGCCAGCCTACCTTTGAGTAGGACGCCTAAAATTGATTCCGTAGACTAAGATTATTATCAGGTCATTTGTACGGAGTTGCCCGGCATCCCGGAGAGCTAACAAAAAAGGCCCTGAAACAGTTCAGGGCCTTTTTTATATTCGAAAGGGCTTTTACTCGTCAACTCTTTCTCTGAGTTCTTTCCCGGTCTTAAAAAAAGGTGTTTTCCGACAAGGAATTTTTACCAGTTGTCCGCTCTTTGGATTACGCGCCTCGCGAGCTTCACGTTCGCGAACAGAGAACGATCCGAATCCACGGATTTCTACCCTGTCACCACCAGCAAGGGCATCCCCGATGCCACCGAAAATCAGGTTAATAACAGTTTCTGCATCTTTTTTATTTAAAAGATCGTGATCATCAGAAAGACGTTCAATCAATTCACTTTTCGTCATTTTTACCTTCCCTGCTTCGAAAATTAATATTTAACACTATCGACCGCTCCAGAAATAAGCTGGGCCAGAAAAGCCGCGTAACGGCTCATGGACACCCAGATATTCAGACATGGCATTTTGCAAGAAGCGGTCAATAAAATTGGTAGATTCGGGCTCAGGATATATTAAATCGGGCTCCTCGCCCGCACCTGAGATTTTACCAGCATAAGCAACGGCGTCGTAAAAGGTGCCAAGCTCGTCGATCAAGCCAAGAGCCATAGCCTGCCGGCCTGTCATAATACGTCCATCAACATATGGTGTTAACCGCTCAATGGGGAGATTACGCCCGACACTGATGGCCTCTACAAATTGTTGATGAACATCGTCAATCAATCCCTGCAACAAAGAACGATCAGCTTCAGAGAACACACCTGAAGAGGATCCCGTATCTTTAAACTGACCACTCTTAACTGTTTCCATCTTGACACCAATGTTGTCCATCAGTTCACGATAGTTGGGAAAAGACATAATGACACCAATACTTCCAGTAATGGTGCCGGGATTAGCAAAAATTCTTTCTCCGGCAACAGCCAGATAATATCCACCGGACGCCGCTACCGACCCCATAGAGACAATTAACGGCTTTTGCGCTGCTAACTTTTTAAGTTCGGCATAAATTTCCTGCGAAGGCCCAACTCCACCCCCAGGAGAATCTATACGCAGAACCACTGATTTAACTGATGCAGTGTCCCGAAATTCTTTAATCTGCTCGATAATCCGTCGTGATTCAGTAATCGGCCCTTCGATCTCAAGAACAGCTACCTTATTCCCAACCGAAACATTCATAGCTCCGAATGGAAACAATCCAGCTGTGATGATAACCAGAAGAAAAAACAGGAAGATACCACCGACGGTAAGAGAGGCTATTAAAAAAGGACGTTTTTTCATGCTATTCCAACGAAAAAAGGACCCCAGGAAGCCTGGGGTCCTTTTCCTGAGCGATCGTTTGATTAATCTTCTGCTTTACGATCCAAGGCACCCTGGAGCAGAGCTCCAAGATTGGATGTTGCATTTTTCTGAGCACCCATGAACTCATTGACTTCAGCTTTTTCTTTCTGCTCGTCAAGGTTCTTGATCGACAATGCAATCTTACGCTCAACGGTATCAACCTGAAGCACTGCGGCTTCAAGATCAGAACCAACCTGAGCGAATTCTTTTGGATTATCAATCTTCTCTTTGCTGAGTTCAGAAACGTGAATCAATCCTTCAATACCTTCTTCCAGTTCAATAAAGATACCGAAATCGGTGACTGAAGTTACGTTACCACGGACAATAGTGCCGCGAGCGTAACGGGTTGGAACGGTTTCCCAAGGATCTGAATTAAGTTGTTTCAGGCCCAGAGAGAAACGCTCATTTTCACGATCGATGTTCAGAACAACGGCTTTGACCAGGTCGCCCTTCTTGTAAACTTCAGAAGGATGCTTGATGCGTTTGGTCCAAGACAGGTCAGAGATGTGAACCAGACCGTCAATACCTTCATCAACACCAACAAAGATACCAAAGTCAGTAATATTCTTGACTTGTCCTTCAATAATGGTACCGATTGGGAATTTCTCACCGATAACATCCCATGGGTTTGGCTCAACTTGTTTGAGGCCCAGGGAGATACGACGATTTTCGGTATCAAGAGCAAGCACAACAGACTCAACGTCATCACCGATGGCGAGAACCTTGTTCGGATGCTTAACGCGCTTGGTCCAGCTCATTTCAGAAACGTGAATCAGGCCTTCAACGCCTTCTTCCAGCTCAATGAATGCACCGTAATCAGTCAGGCTGACAACCTTACCGGTAACCTTGCCACCGATGGGGTATTTCGCTTCAACATCCAGCCATGGATCAGGAGCAATTTGCTTAAGACCAAGAGATACACGCTCTTTATCTTTATCAAACTTGAGAACTTTAACGTTGATCTTGTCACCCACTGCCAGAATGTCAGAAGGATGCTTAACGCGGCCCCAAGACATATCGGTAATGTGAAGCAGACCATCGATGCCACCGAGATCAATAAATGCACCGTAGTCGGTGAGGTTCTTAACGATACCCTCTGCAACCTGACCTTCCTCAAGAGTCTTGAGGGTTTCGCCACGCTGTGACTCACGCTCGGTCTCAAGCAGAACACGACGAGACAGAACAATGTTGCCACGACGCTTATTCAGCTTAATAATTTTGAACTCAAAGGATTGACCGATAACTTTGTCCAGGTTTCTTACTGGACGCAGGTCAACTTGAGAACCGGGCAGGAATGCGTTAACACCGATATCAACGGACAGACCGCCTTTGATACGGCTAACAATACGACCTTCAACCACTGCACCTTCTTCAAGAGAATTCCAGATTTTTTGACGATCGGCTTTCTCTTTGGACAGCATGATCAGACCGCTATCGCTTTCACCACCACCGAACAGGACATCATAGACGTCCCCGACATTGACGTTGATCTCACCGTTTTCGTCGGCGAACTCACGGATCGGGATAACGCCTTCCGATTTGTAACCAACATCGACAACAACTGAATCAGGATTAACCTGAACAACTGTGCCTTCGACGACATCGTTACGTTTCAGCTCGAAACCACCCTGCTCATAGTCCTTGAGCAGTTCTTCAAAGCTTTCCTCGAACTCGTCCATTGTTTCCATTTCGTTTTCGTCCTGCATGTCTTTTTCTTCTACCATTGGAGATGTGACCCCCTTGCGAATTTTCCGGCGCCTGACGGCGACGGACTCAAATTTTTGAGACTGCGCACGATAGCACAGCCTCAGAGAAAAAACAAACCAATATTTTTCAAGCAGTTAATAAGTTTAATTCAGAGAATTCTTAGAGACAGGTATTCAGATTATTCAGTTTCCCGGGTTCTAACGGTTTCGATCATCATTTCAAGAACTTCAGCAATACTCATCTGCGTTGAATCAATTTTCAGGGCATCCTCTGCACACACGAGAGGTGAGTGTTCACGCGCACTATCAGCAGCATCCCTTTGTTCAACCTCTTCAATAGTGGTCTGCAGATCAGCAGCGATTCCCTTACTGATCAGTTCTTCATAACGCCGCCGTCCGCGCTCCTGCGCAGAAGCCGATAAAAAGAACTTAACTTCCGCCTGAGGGAAAACCACGCTGCCGATATCGCGTCCTTCGAGGACAACACCTCCCCTGCTCCCAAGCTTTCTCTGCAACTCGACCAGTGCGTGCCGCACCGCTGGATGTGCAGCAACCCGAGCAGTCAGCAAACTGATTTCAGGCGTACGGATAGCGTCACTGACATCGGCTCCGTTAACCAAAACACGTTCACTGCCTTGGCTACGCTCAAAATCGATCTCCAGACCAGCAGCCATAGCGCCCAATGCCCCCGCATCATCGTCAGCGATACCCTGCTGAGCGGCAGCCCACGCCACAGAGCGATACATGGCACCGGTATCAATATTCAGATAATCAAGGCGCTGAGCTAACAGTTTGCTTAAAGTACTTTTTCCGGCTCCAGAGGGTCCATCAATTGCCACTATCAGTTTTTTAGTCATATACCGTCCGCGATATTAACGGTTACACAGAGAATTCAGCAGTTCCCAGAAACCCGGGAAGGATGTTTCGGTACACTGGGTATCAATAATTTCTACAGATTCCCCGGCGCACAGGGCAGCAACAGCCATACTCATGGCGATGCGGTGATCGCCGAAGGACTGAACCGTTCCGCCACCTAAACTCTGCCCACCAACAATTCTCATGCCGTCTTCAAGGGGGGTAATATCCGCCCCTAACGCACCGAGACTCTCACACATTGCGGCAATGCGGTCAGTCTCTTTAACCCGCAGTTCCTTAGCATCACTGATGGTAGTTACCCCGTCCGCAAAGGCGGCAGCAACACTGACAACCGGAAATTCATCGATCGCACGGGGGATTAATTCACCACCGATACTGATTCCGTGCAGGGAACTGCTCTTAACCAACAAATCGGCGACGGGCTCACCACCAACTTCACGCTCGTTCAACAATTCGATAGAACCACCCATCTGCTGCAGAATATCGATAATTCCGCTACGAGTGGGATTGATCCCGACATTTTTCAACAACAATTCAGAACCAGGAACAATCAGACCAGCAACGAGGAAGAATGCGGCGGAGGAGATATCACCAGGCACAGCAACGTCACGCCCCTGTAGTCTTACCGGACCGGTGATGCTCGCCCCTCCATCGAAGGAGACGACATCGGCACCAAAATAGCGAAGCATCCGCTCACTATGGTCACGCGACAGATGAGGCTCATAAACAGTTGTGGTTCCTTCAATCTGCATACCGGCTAGCAGCAAGGCGGACTTCACCTGGGCGCTGGCAATCGGCGAACGATATTCCATGGGCTTGAGTTGACCGCCACATAGAGCAAATGGAGCCTTGCTGTTATCATTGCGACCAAGAATTGTCGCGCCCATCTCTTTAAGCGGATTGATAACCCGCCCCATGGGACGGTTGCGTAAATATTTATCTCCGGTCAACACTGAGAAGAATGGTTGCGCAGCAAGAATACCGCTCATCAAGCGCATCGTGGTTCCGGAATTTCCACAGTCAATAACGTCCGCCGGCTCCTGCAAGGTGAGGCCACGGCCATGGATGATCAACTCATCCTCAGCGCGGTCTTCAACTTCAATCCCCAAGGACTTAAAGGCGGCCAGGGTAGACAGGCAGTCTTCACCGCGCAACAATCCTGAAATACGGCTGGTTCCTTCGGCCAAAGAAGCAAACATAATGGAACGATGAGAAATGGACTTATCCCCGGGAACAATGAATTCACCAGCAAGGGATTTAACAGGAGCAATAACTCTATTAATGTTTTGACTCATTTATTGACCTTTAAAATTTAATATAAAATTAAGAAAGCAGAAGAAAGTACTTAGAATGCAAAAGAATAATAATTTTCCAGATGGTATCTTCTTGATTCCATATTCAGAATTCTACAAAATAGCATCGCGCAACTGCTTCGACTTCAGGAAGAAGGAGAACATTTCATCTCCCTTACCAGCAGCAACATCCGCCTTCAATTCAGCAAAAAACTTTTCAAACTGCTCCATCATTTCAACCAGCGCATCGCGATTTGTTTCCGCGATATCACGCCACATCGTTGGGTCTGATGATGCTATGCGGGTAAAATCACGAAATCCACCGGCGGAATATTCAAGAATGTTCTCTTCATAGTGATCATAAGACCCGACGGCGTTAACCAGAGAATAGGCGACCATATGCGGCAAATGGCTGATCGCCGCAAGAACACGATCATGTTTTTCCGCATCCATGGAAACTACTTCACAACCTGTCGCCTGCCACATGGTTCGTACCAGGTCAAAGGCGGCTTCCGAAGTCTTGCCGGTTGGCGTCAGGATGCAGCGCTTGCCCTGGTAAAGGGTCGCAAAAGCAGCCTCGGCCCCACTTTTTTCAGTACCGGCAATAGGGTGTCCGGGAACAAAATGAAGGGACCCTGGCAACAAAGGTTCCAGTTGCTCAATAATTTCCCCCTTGACGCTACCGCCATCGGTCAGAACAGCTCCGTCCTTCAGACCGGGCAGTATTTGCCTGGTCACAGCTGCAAAACTCTTGACTGGTGTTGCCAGGAAGACGACATCGGCACCCGTTACGGCAGAAACCGGATCGCGGTCGTAGCGATCAATAACTCCCAACTCAACGGCTTTTTCCAGATTCGGTTTACCACGACCACAGCCGACAACCTCACCGACCACACCAGCCTGTTTCAGAGCAAGAGCCAGGGACCCTCCGATCAGACCGACGCCGACAATGGTCAGACGAGGAATAAAAAACTTCTCTGCCATCAATTCTGACTCCCGTTAGTTTTTTCATGCCGTGCCAGAGGATAAGAACCAAGGACCTTCAGGAAATTGCAATGAGCGCGGAGCTCCTCAACAGCCTCCGTGATCCGGGTGTCTGCGACATGGCCGATAAGATCCAGGAAGAAAATGTACTCCCAGGCTTTCTGCTTCATGGGCCGACTCTCAATTTTGGCCAGGTTTATATCGCGCTTACTGAATGGCTCCAGCATACGGTACAGGATGCCCGGCTCATCTTTGACACTGAACATGACAGACGTTTTGTCATCACCACTTTTTTCAGGGCTCTTTTTCCCGATAACCAGAAAACGTGTGAAATTATTCGGATTATCTTCAATACGGGCCTTAACAATCTTGAGCCCAAACTGAATCGAAGCGGCGTGGCTGGCAATAGCGGCCACACTTTCGTCTTCCGACGCTAATTGGGCAGCGGCTCCAGTACTTGAGACATCCATCTGCGGGACGTCGGTCATGTTTGTGTCCAGCCAGCGACGACATTGCACCAGCGCCTGGGGATGGGAAACAATCTTGTTGATATGATCAGGATCGCCCGATTTGGATAACAGATTATGGCTGATCTCAAGCATTATTTCGGCAATAATTTTCAAATCGGAACCGACAAACATATCAAGAGTATGATTGACAACCCCCTCAGTGGAATTTTCTACGGGCACGACACCATAGTGGGCACGGCCACGCTCCACCTCTTCAAATACAGCGGGAATACTTTTCATCGGAACCAGTTGCGCGGAGAGCCCGAATTGCTGCATTGCTGCCTGATGGGTAAAGGTCGATTGCGGCCCTAAAAAAGCAACCTGCATCGGTAGCTCCATATTCAACGAAGCCGAAATGATCTCCCTGAACACCTTACAGACAGCATCATTAGGAAAGGGGCCAGGATTCCCGCTGGTCAACCGTTCATAAATAGCCTTTTCGCGGCTAGGAACATAAAAAGCACTATTATCTCCCTGCTTTGCGCGCCCAACTTCAAGAACAATCTGCGCCCGCTGATTCAGCAAGTCGAGAATATGATCATCAATGCCGTCAATCTGCTCACGCAATTTCGACAGTTCAATCTTCGCCATGGTTGTCAATATCCTTTTGTGAGAGCCCCTTGCAAAAGTCAAAATCTGACGGGATACCGCCTTTTGCAAGAGGCTCGTAAGTAAATAGGAAGCAGGAATGTAGCTTAATCAGCAACAAAAATCAATTTACCTCATTTAATAAATGAGCGAGTGAAAGCAACTTGACCACTGTCTGCGGTGACGCTAAACTCCCCCAGCTACCTACATAATACCCAACCATAACTGCTTTTAGATAAGGGATGAACCATGCCAATCGCAAAAAAAATTCAGGGATTTCTGGAAAAAGGCTCCTGGATCAGAAAAATGTTTGAAGAAGGCAACAAACTCAGGGCTCAATATGGGGATGAAAATGTCTTCGATTTTTCTATCGGAAGCCCTGCAACCGAGCCGCCGGAAGAATTTCAGTCGAAATTACTGGAAATTGCCAGCCATCCCATCCCAGGCATGCATCGCTACATGAGCAATGCCGGCTACGAAGAGACCCGTGCCGCAGTGGCAGCTGCCATCAATGAACGCTGCGAGCAGACCCTGACGGCAAACCATGTTGTTATGTCATGTGGAGCCGGAGCAGTACTGAACGTGGTCCTGAAGACTATCCTGAATCAAGGTGATGAAGTCATCGTTCTTAGCCCTTATTTTGTCGACTACTTGTTTTATACCGACAACCACGGTGGGGTTCCGGTAATTGTTAAAACCGATGAATCATTCCAACCCGACCTTGGAGCCATTGAAGCAGCGATCACTAAGAAAACCCGGGCAATACTTATCAATAATCCGAACAACCCGACCGGAGTAATCTACCCGGCAGAAACATTAACCGCTATCGGCGACCTATTGGCCCGCAAAGAGCAGGAGCTTGGCACAACCATCATTGCCATTTCCGACGAGCCATATGCAAAAATCAGCTACGGACAGCATGTCCCCTGCATATTTGATTGTATTGCCAATTCAGTTATTGTGACATCCCATTCCAAAGACCTGTCCCTTCCAGGGGAGCGCATCGGCTATCTGGCCGCTAACCCGCGCCTGAAAGATGTTGGTCTGTTTATGCATGGCACCGTATTTTCAAACCGCGTCCTCGGCTTCATCAATGCCCCGGCTCTGATGCAACGCCTGGTCACTGATTTACAGAACGCCAACGTCGATGTCGAAGCCTATCGCCGCAAACGGGACATGTTTTACAACAAACTGACCGAACTCGGCTTTGAATGTGTCAAACCTGAAGGCGCTTTCTATCTGTTCCCTAAGGTCCCTATTGCTGATGAGATGGAATTTATTCGCAAAGCCCAGGAATACAGGATCTTAATTGTGCCCGGAAGTGGTTTCGGAGGCCCCGGATATTTCCGAATCGCCTACTGTACCGATGAGGATACGATTGAGCGCAGCTTCCCCATGTGGGAACAACTGGCTAAAGAATTAGGCCTGAAAAAAAGCTGATATAACGAGCGGCAAAACGGTTAGCATCCTTATCAAGTTTTGCCGCTCGTTAAAAACTTAACGCACCTTCTCTCCTCCCACGAGCTATTAAAACCGCAAACTCATAAAAATACGCTGCCCACTCCGCACATCAAAAGGAGGTAAAGAAATCGGGCCACTTACAGTAGCGGGCCGTGCGGCCGGAAATGTTACCCGTAACTCATGATGCCCAGCCGGTAGCGGAATACGGAGCAATGCAAGCCTCCCAGGCAGGGTCTGCCAGCAGCGCACATCTGGTTCCTCAAGCAGCAGAAGACCAAGCCGAACAGCGACTTCAGCGAGTTCTCCCTGATTATTTCCAACGCTCTGGCTGATTGCTTCTTTTGCTGCAACTCGCGCAGTTTCTTTGATAATTATCCTGCCCCGTCTTTCTTCGAGCGCAGCTTTGGCGACAACTCCAAGATCGGTAGAGATGACAGGAAACTCTGCTATTTCTCGCGGCAACAGAGACACGGGATATAAAGGCGTCTGAACATCTTTATAATAGGGGAATGAGAAGCGGAT
Source organism: Geopsychrobacteraceae bacterium (assembly GCA_963664385.1). Classification (GTDB taxonomy): domain Bacteria; phylum Desulfobacterota; class Desulfuromonadia; order Desulfuromonadales; family Geopsychrobacteraceae; genus Seleniibacterium. Next base: position 3,819,177 of record OY761157.1, on the reverse strand, counting down.
TGACGGTGGCAGAAATACGTTACCAGGCAATTTTTCAGGAACTCTACCGTTGGCGACAAACAAAACAAGTTCAGCCTCTTCCACACCTGAATCTTTGGCAATAAAAGACTTATACCTTTCGACCCCATCAGGCATGGCAAGTGCCCTGGCAAGCCTTACCAGATCTATTGCAACCGGGGATGGATCATCTAAATCATCTGCGAGCTTACGATATTCGAGAAAAGCACCATTATTCTCACCAACATTGGCAAAACAAAGAGCAATTAAAGCACGGGTAAAAAATGCCTGTTTAAGGCTTTCGGGATGATTTTCCAACAACTTCAAAGCTCTTTTCGCCTCGACCAGAGCCGAGTCAAACTGGCCCAATTGAAGGAAATCCATCATCAGATAGGTGTGTACCCAAAGCCGCTCACTCGCTTCACCTTTGTAACGGGTTAACCATTCAGAGGTCACCAGAGAGCCCGTTTGCTCAGAGATACTTATGGTTTCATACTGCGCAACCAACTCAGCGGCAGCGAGCAACACGTCGATACTGGCCTGATAATTACCAATATCATGATAAATCACCCCCTGCTCAACCAAAAACAAAAGGCGATTTCTCTGCCCCAGCTCGTCCCCTTTAGCAAGAGTCTCCAGTGCTTTTTGTGGGTTGCCAGCGTAGTAGCTTCCGGTCGCCTGCTTCAGACGACCGGCGCAACCGCTTAACAGAGATACAAACAGGACAAATAGAATCAGACGCCATACGCTGACCAGATATCCCATACGGCAATTCTTCGACAGGGAAAAATTAACCATCCTAAGACGTTATCACCAGCCGATAAAAGGCTTGGAAGCTTCTCGGATAATTTCAGTGTTATCAGCCCATTCGATCAGCCCGGATTGAATATCGGTTAACTCCAGGTTCAAACTGTAATACATAAGCGTCTTCTTTTTGAACCGTAACTGCTTGGGTTGTTCCTTTTCCATGGAGCGCAAAGTCCCGGTCAGCATGTATTTAGCACCGACTTGACGGGCTCGGGCAATACGCGTCTCAGCTGCAACATTCCCCCCATACTGATAGCTGGTTTCACGCTGAATATTTTCGCGTTGGGTTTCGTTGATAAAACGCACCCGGCCACTTTGCAGCAAGGCCTGGCGAATATCATCAGTAATTGCACTGGTGCTGATGTGCTCAGTGGTGCGGTTGGTGATCCCATAAACGATCACAACCGGACGATCCGTTGCCCGGTCCAGGGGATACTTCCCGAGGAGAGATTGCACCATGTCAGCGACAATCGCCTTCTTATCAGAAAAATGATACCCCTCATCATAAATAACTTTTTCATCTGCCCCTATTTCACGCGTGGTGACAGTGCATCCGGCCAGAGATACCAGCAGCACAGTCAGGACAACCAGGATTGACCCATATGTCTTTTTCATTCGTTCCTCCATAACGAAACAGTTCTGAATATTAAGAATACTTCAGATAAGACGTCATCTCAAGCAAACAGAACAATCTGTTTAGCAAACCCCGAAAAACCGTCTAATATTTCTTGAGCACCCAGCAGTTATGAATCCGTGGGTTGCGTTCAAAATCGAGGGGTATGGTTTTAGTGGTAATATCTTCGATTTCAAAATCACCTAACAGATCTGTTTCCATCCTGAATTTGCGCAGGTTGTTGGAAAAAATCAGCACTCCGTCCTCGGCGAGTAAGCGACCGACCTTGGTTAATAAATCTACATGGTCGCGTTGGATATCAAACGTCCCCTGCATTCCCTTGGAATTTGAAAAGGTCGGTGGATCCAGAAAAATCAGATCATAGGATCCCTGGGCATGATCTAGCCAGGCCTGGCAATCGGCCTGGATAAGTTCCTGCCGATCCGGATCAAAACCATTCAGGGCAATATTTTTCTGCGCCCACTCCAGGTAGGTGCGTGACATATCTACCGTGGTCGTTGCGACAGCCCCGCCCATCAAGGCATGAACCGTTGCAGCCCCGGTATAGGCAAACAAGTTGAGAAACCTTTTCCCGGAAGCCATAGACTGAACCAGCTGACGCGTTAGACGGTGATCGAGAAACAATCCGGTATCAAGATAATCAGTCAGATTAACCAGAAACCGGCAGTTGCCTTCTTTAACTTCTTTAAAAACACCCCGCTGAGCCTGCCTTTCATATTGCTGGCTCCCTTTTTGGCGCTGCCGAACCTTCTCGTGGACCTTATCAGGGGCAAGATCAAGCACCAAGGGAACCGCATCAACCACATCACGGTAACGCTGCAGAGCTTTATGTTCATCAACCTTGCTTGGGGCACGATATTCTTGCAGATGGATATCATCACCATAAACATCAACAGCCACAGCATATTCAGGCAAATCGGCATCATACAAACGATAGCAATCAATGTCCTGCTGTTTGGCCCATTTGGCGTACTTCTTCATGTTCTTACGCAAACGGTTAGCGAACATTTCTGCTTCGGGTGACAGCTTTTTCTTAACCGCTTTTCCAGCACCATCCTCCAGTGACCGCCAGTGATTTTCTTCATTCACATTGAATTGCAGCAACTGGCATTTAAGGACACCGTTGTAAAGAACATTGATTTTTTCAGCACGCAGGCCAATGCTGCGGCCAAGCTGAGGATTTGAGGTAATAACGCCAGCTTTCCAACCGCGACAGTAGGTCGCCAGCTTTTCACCCAACAAATTATAGAGAGCCGGCAACTCAGAGTCTTTACCTAGCCGCTCACCATAAGGAGGGTTGGCAACCAGCAAACCTGTGGACACCGTTGCCGGCGGGATAAGTTCACGCAGCGTCCGCCGCTCAAAGTGGATCAGCTTATCCAGACCGGCGTTGCGGGCGTGCTGCCAGGCAGCCTTAATCGCCCGGCTGTCACTGTCATAACCCAGGATGACGACATTGGTAGCAGCCAGAGCCTTCTGGTAACGATCCTGTGCGGTAATCAGAAGTTCTTGCCACATATTACTGTCGTGCTGCTTCCAGCCAAGAAAGCCATAATAGCTTCGGTTTAACCCAGGCGCACAATCGGTCGCTATCAGTGCCGCTTCAAGGGGCAAGGTACCGGAACCACACATAGGATCGATAAAAGCACCACCCTCTGCGCAGATCTCAGGCCAACCGGAACGAATCAATATTGCTGCAGCCAGGTTTTCTTTAAGGGGAGCATGAACCCCATCAATACGATAACTGCGTTTATGCAGACCATTACCGGCAAGATCAATGGCGATAGTGGCCAAATCTTTATGGATATGAAGATTAATCCGCACTGCAGGCTCATCGGTATCAATACCGGGACGCTCACCACAACGGGAACGAAACTGATCAACAATAGCATCTTTTAGCTTAAGAGCAGCAAACCGCGAATGGTTAATGGTTGAAGAGATAAGACTGCAGTCGATGGCAAAACTGTCGGTAACATCGAAATGTTCTGACCAGTCAATCTGCCCGGCCTGCGCATAGAGCTGATCAGGAGATTTGGCTTCAAAACTTGCCAGAGGAAGCAGGACCCGACTCGCCAGTCGAGACCACAGACAAGCAGTATATGCAGTCTCCAGGGTTCCGGAAAATCGCACTCCGGCACGCTCCTGCTTAACTTCTGTCGCTCCCAGTTCTGTTAGTTCATCAGCCAGTAACGGTTCCAGACCTAAAGCAGCCGTTGCAAAAAAATTAATCGTCATAACTATCTTTCTAAACGTCCATGGTTACACAACAGCTTCAGACGCCATTGCAATTTGATATAAGGTCCCGAGGGAATTGCTACTCATACTTGAAGTAGCAACATTAAGCCACTAAAAAAGGGACGGAAAAACCTTTCCGTCCCGAGAATTATTCAACCGGTAGCGGAGTACGGTTTTAGATTTTCTCCATATTGAGAGGTTTGCTGAGCTCCGTATTCGCTTTCTGCAGTGCCCCTTCACCAGCAAGAACCGCTACTGACGAAGCCCCCTGCTTCAGATACTGCAGAGCAACCCGCTGCAGATCACTGCGGGTCACCGACAATAATTGCTGACGCATATGATTGCGCATGTCCAGGGTCATCTGTTGCCGACGGTTGGCAAATTCATGCGCGCCCATACCGGCTGGTGACAGAGGCTTATCAATATCACTGAAAACCGCAATAATCGCTTCAGTAACAGACTCATCAGAAAAACCTCCTGAGACGATCCAGTCAACGGCCTCCTCATAAACCTTTAACGTGCGTACCAACTGTGGATCACGATAGGATAACATACTGAACATTCCAGACTCAGAATTGTATCCGGCAAGGCCACCATAAGCGCCACCCTTTTCACGGATCTCACGATGGAGGTATTCAGCACGCAACAACTTGGACAACACTGTCAAAGCAGCACTATCCTCATGGACAAAGGGGACAGCACGAAAGACCTTAGCGACATAATTGACCGGTATCGACCAGACTAACCCAAGATGCCCCGTACCTGCGTCAAAGGTATTGTCCACATCAACCGTCTTGGCTGGCTGCCCCTCAAGCTGCTCAAGCAGCGCTGCCAGAGGCTCGGCAAACACCTCGAAGGAATCACTTTCAACTGTTACTCCGGTCTGTACGCAGGCTTTGTTGAACAAGGCATTTTTCAGCTCAGTCAAGAATTGTGAGAAATCCTGTAACTCTTCGGGAGCTTTACCGGCAAGTTCTTTAACCAGTGCGATCTGACTGAGACCGGACCACTCTTCACGCAATTTTGCAGCAGAAGAAAGAAAAGCCGCTGCCCGCCGGGCGGCATAGGAATGGCCCGCCTGGGGTACCGAATTTTCCAGCGAGACCTTTAACTGCTTAAGGACCGTACTTAACCGGTTAAGATCACTGAAATCAGGGGTCAGGATGATATCGCCAAGCAGAGCCAGCATTGCTCCGGCGTTACGTACCAGCGCTTTGCCTTTTACCTCAAAACCAGGATAATTCAAATTGATATCAAGGGGGCTATCCAACAACGCCGTACGCCCTGCGACACCTCCGCTGACAGCCTCAATACGTGCGGCCATCTCCAGGTAACTGCGCCCGCCGGCACCAACCTGGGTCAGTAAACTCCCGAAGACAGGCAGATACAGGATCTGTTTTTGATCCAGACCACTCAAATCGAAATGTAAGGAGACCACGCCAATACCATTGGTTGGCTGATCAAACCAGAATTGCTTAATGCCATTGAGCTCGTTACTTTCACACGCAACAGGGTGCTCTTCAGCTGGGATATCACTCAACTCCAGGGTCGGCAAACAGGAAAGATCTTCAGGCCCTTCTTGGGCATTCTTAAGCTCAACCGCACGCTTGATCAACTGTTCTTTTTCAGCATCAGTGAGCTGAGACTGAATGGCATCAAGTTGTTTCCGGGTCTCTGCTTCCTGCAGAGGTCCGAGATCATGATCCGGCTTGAGCAACAAACTAATACGATGAGGATTCTCCAGCAGGTAGGTGCGGATCAGGTTTTCGAAATATGGCCCCTTTTCCAGTTCTGAACGCAGCTTGCCGAGGTCCTCTTCAAAATCGAGAACGGATCTAGGATCACCTCCATGAATCCACGGACCAATCACCTTCATCATCAACAGTAAGGCATAGGGGTAGCTATCACCGGTAACTTCACGGCTACCAAATTCAAGACGGTGAATAGCCCCTTCAATACGTTCTTTTGAAAAACCTTCATCAGCGATCTTGGCCAAGGTTGACAAAATAAGCTCTTCGATAGCTTCCGCTTTATCAGGGTCAGTCCCCTGGAGCCCCGCAGTGAAGAAGGTTGTCCGGTTATCGTCATGATACCCACTGCCTGGTGCCAGGTTAGCACCCAGGCCAGAGTCGAGCAGCGCTTTATAAAGTGGCGCTGCGGGGTTACCGAGCAACAAAGTCGCCAGTAATGACAAGGACAACTGTTCAAAGCTGTCATTAATATCACAACACAGCCAGCCAAGCTGAACCATAGAGCGGTTTTCAAGCGGCTCCCCGGCATCCAATGGATACCTTTCAGTAACGCTTTGTGGAGCAGACAGACGCTGTTCCAGGGGCACTTCACTGTTCAGCTCAAGCCGGTCAAACTGTTTAAGAACACGATCTTCAACAATTTGCAGTATTTCTGCCAAATCAAGGTTGCCGGCCGTATAGAACCAGGCATTACTCGGATGATAATAACTGGCATGGAAGTCCTTAAGCTGTTGCCAGGTCAAGGAAGGGATATCTTCAGGCTCTCCACCAGAATTATGGCGATAGGTTGTGGTCGGAAACATGTGCTTGTCCATGCGCCGGGACAGCAACCCGGACGGATCAGACATGGCACCTTTCATTTCATTGTAGACGACCCCTTTGTATTCCAGAGGTGATTCAGGATTTTCCATATCGGAAAATTCAAGACGATGCCCTTCCTGGCTGAAATCACGCTCGGTAATACGTGGGAAGAACGCAGCATCCAGATAGATATCCAGCAGATTGAGAAAATCTTTCCGGTTCATACTGGAAAAGGGGTAAACCGTCCAGTCACTCGCCGTCATAGCGTTCATGAAACTGTTCAGACTGCGCTTCAACATTGAAAAGAAGGGATCCCGCACCGGGTAGCGCTGAGAGCCACATAAAACAGTATGCTCAAGGATATGAGCGACACCGGTCGAATCATCAGGCGGGGTTCTAAAGCCTACAGAGAAAAGGTGATTATCATCATCCCGATCAATGTGCATAAAACGCGCACCTGTCTGCTGGTGGGTGAGTCGAATCATCGTGGCATTAATCGTTGGCAGATCATCAACGCTATCAACAACAAAGCCGTGCAGCGTTTGTCCCAAAGTAAATTCATTCTTGGTCATAGAATCATCCATTTACAAAATTGTTCAAAGTTTTGAATTATCATAACAGGAATAATAGCTGACTGAGACTCATTTATCCAGCATCCGACTATCATATCTGATCACGGTTTACTTTACAGTAGCAGCAGTCATATTTTTTTAATAATGACCAAAAACCATCACCGCTGGGGACAACCCCCGCAACCCACAGAAATATAATTACTTTCCAGCGCCGGCAAAGTCATGTAAAATTTTCTGCTCAAAAAAAATAATAAAATCAAAAAAAAAGATTGATCTTTTAGAATCAGAATGGTACCTATCTTTCCCGTCGGAGCGTAGCGCAGCCTGGTAGCGCGCCTGCTTTGGGAGCAGGATGTCGGAGGTTCGAATCCTCTCGCTCCGACCAGATTTAAAATTTAAAGGTCAACCACCCCAAGGTTGACCTTTTTTGTTTCACCTTAGCCCAGATAGCTCAGTCGGTAGAGCAGAGGACTGAAAATCCTCGTGTCGGCAGTTCGATTCTGTCTCTGGGCACCATTTGAGACGATAAAGGCACCTATCTATTTGACAGGTGTCTTTTTTTGTTCCCAAGAGAGTCTGCGCTGCAGGCTCCTTGCAAGCTTTAAAACTGGCAGTCACACCAAGCAACAAAGGGAAAAATTGAGAAAATTAAAAACATCTCCAGTTTACAATAAATTTTGATTGATCTTTTGCAACCAGCATGGTACCTATCTTTCCCCGTCGGAGCGTAGCGCAGCCTGGTAGCGCGCCTGCTTTGGGAGCAGGATGTCGGAGGTTCGAATCCTCTCGCTCCGACCAGATTTAAAATTTAAAGGTCAACCACCCCAAGGTTGACCTTTTTTATTTACACCTTAGCCCAGATAGCTCAGTCGGTAGAGCAGAGGACTGAAAATCCTCGTGTCGGCAGTTCGATTCTGTCTCTGGGCACCATGCTTCACACAAAAGTCGATCCTCTAAGGGTCGGCTTTTTGCGTTTCCGGGCCGTATTCAGCCTTCAATAAGATCTAAAATTTCCCCTTTCACCACCATTCAAGCCTTTGCATGCTAAACTTTAAGAGGTCAGCACCAGGATACATCTCTGCAATACAGTACCCGTATAATCGGACTAACCACCTTCAAAACAAGGGACTCACGCACATACCATGAAGAGAGGTTATTTCCTTTTTATCTATATTCTCCTCCAGTTTATGACGTTCATTCCGCAGGCTCATGCGGATGACATGGTCAGACTGGGGGTCCTGGCCAAACGTGGTGAAGAGGTTACCATCACCCAATGGGCTCATACTGCGGTTTACCTGACCAATGAGATTGATGGTTATATTTTTGATATTATTCCCCTTGACTTTGAGGCCCTGACCCGAGCGGTCAGAGATGGCGAAATAGACTTTGTCATTACCAACACCGCCTCTTACGTTGAACTTCAGTATCTGTACGGCATCAGCCGCATTGCGACCTTGATCAATAAAGGTCCCGCGGGCGAACACCTGACGCAATTTGGCAGTGTTATTTTCACCCGTAGAGACAGCCCTGTCACCTTACTTTCAGACCTCAAAAACAAAACCTTTGGCGCTGTTGACAAAACCTCTTTCGGGGGCTGGATCATGGCTCAGAAAGAGCTATTAAACCAGGGAATAAGTCGACGGGATTTTACGGAAGTTAAATTTTTTGGCAGCCACGATAATGTTGTCAATGCTGTCGCCGCCATGACTGTTGATGCCGGAACCGTACGTTCAGACACCCTTGAACGGATGGCAAAAGAGAACTTGATCGACCTGAGTGATTTTAAAATCCTGGCAGCAAAGTATTACTCGAATTTCCCTTTTAAAGTCAGTACGGAATTATATCCGGAATGGCCATTTGCCAAACTCTCTCATACATCAGACGCATTAGCAGGAAAAGTGGTTGTCACGCTACTGAGAATGCCCAAGGACAGTTATGCTGCACAAAGTGCCGATATTATTGGCTGGACAACCCCTCTCGATTATTCAAAGGTCCATCGGCTGTTACAGGAACTTCAGTTCGGTCCGTTTGCTCAGCAGACGAAAGAAATCGTTTTAAAGGACAAAGAAGTTTCCTTCAGTGAGCTTTTCAGTATTCAAGAATTTATTTTTTTAGGGCTGTTACTGCTTCTGGCCTGCTACCTGACCTACCGTTTCTTCAGGTACCGCGGGTTACTAAATATCAAGCTTTCACTCTTTAACATTCTCTTAATCGCTTTTGAATTCGGTGTCATTTCATTTCTTATTTACGAGGTTCTGGTCCTCGACCGTCTGGAAAATAATCTGGCGAGCGGCTATGAACAACAGAATGAAATGATTCGTGTTGCGGATCGCCTGCGCCAGAGCTCAGACGACCTGACCCATTTCGCCCGGACCTATGTTGTTACTGGCGATATCAGGTTCAAACAACGCTACTACACAACCCTGGACATTCGGAACGGACAAGCACCACGCCCGGAAAATTACAACGATATCTATTGGGACCTGAACCAACTAACCCGTCAGCTAAGACACCCAACGGGAAAAACTCAAGCCTTGAAAACACTTTTCAAAACGCTTCCGTTCAGCTCTGAAGAGTTAGCAATGCTCCAGCGTGCAGAAAATAATTCCAACAACCTGAGCCTCCTTGAAGAGGAAGCTTTCACAGCCATGATGAATGGTCACAAGCAACAAGCCATAAACCTACTGCACTCAAACTCCTATTATGATGCCAAGCATCAGATCATGCTTCCTATCGACAAGATGCTGGAACTTCTACGCAAACGCACAAATGCAGAGAATACCGGTCTGTTAAAAAAAATAAACAATCAGATTCGCCTGTTACTTGTCGTTGGTTTCATTTTTCTCGCTTGCAATCTAATTGTTTATTTACTGCTCTGTAAAAAAATCAATGCACCAATTGCCTACCTCACCAACGTTATCAAATGTTTTGAAAGGGGGCAGGAAAATGTCGAGGAAAAAACGTTTCACAATGATGAAATTGGCTACATGATTCATCAGTTTTTCAAGATGCACGATACCCTGGACGAAAGAACGCGTGAGGTCCAACAACTATTGCAGAGAACTCAGGAGTCTATCGACTACGCCGCATTCATCCAGCGTGCACTGATTCCGCGCTCAGCCGTCCTCCAGCAATATTTTGTCGACTTTTTTACTATCTGGGAACCACGGGATAGCGTTGGCGGGGACATTTTCTTATGCGAAGAGATCAGCCATGACAACGAAGTCCTGTTAATGGTTATCGATTGCACAGGCCATGGAGTTCCAGGGGCGTTGATGACCATGCTGGTCAAAGCGATTGAACGCCAGATGGTCGAGACCATAAAACGCTCAGATGAATTCATCAGTCCTGCAAAATTATTAAGTATCTTCAATCACTCTATCAAGGACCTGTTACACCAGGAACATACTGATACGATTGCTAATGTCGGTTTTGACGGGTCTGTCCTGTACTACAATAAAAGTCAGAACCTCATACGCTACGCCGGAGCGCAAGCATCAATGATCGTTGATCAGGAAAATCACTTTGTGGAGATCAAAGGTGATCGCCAATCGGTAGGCTATAAAAACAGTGACAAGGATTTTGTCTTTACTGACCATGAACTTCAAGTAACCGTTCCAACCGTACTTTACCTTATGACTGATGGATATATGGACCAGATTGGCGGGATCAAAGGCTTACCGTTTGGAAAAAAACGGTTACTCGATCTGATCAGCGCCCATGGATCACAACCGCTACCTGAACAGGAGACCCTTTTCCTGGAGACCTTGAGCCGTTACCAGGGGGAAGAAAAGCGTAACGATGATATCACTCTTATTGCACTTAAAATTAAGCCATACGAAACCTGACATAAACATAGAAACTTCTACTTCAGAAAACTGTAAGGAGGTGTAGTAATGCAATTCGACCATCTCGAAAATATTCTCGAAGATGAGGGGATCGTGTTCCTGTCCTACGGAGGGTCAATGACCCAGCCGTTGATATCAGGTATGACCGACGCCTTGGAAAAAGAGGTTAAAAGCAATGAGTTAAACATGAAAACATCGCATAACATTTTCACCATATTTATAGAACTATCGCAAAATATGATGAATTACGCCAACGCTCATCCCCTGAATAATGATGCAGGACTGATCATCGTCGGCATGACTGAAAATCAGGACAGCTATTACATTATCAGCCGTAATAAAATTGACCAATCAGCTAAAAATATCATTGAGGAACATCTAAATGCCATAGAAGGCATGGATAATGATCAATTGCGTAAACTGTACCGGGAAAAACGTAAGAACAAGCGTGAAGACAGCAAGGGTGCCGGTATCGGCTTTATAGAAATCGCCAGGCGCAGTGACAAGATTGAACATCACTACCAGCCCGACGGCGAAGGAAAGCTTTACTTCACCGCCAAAGTCATTATCCGTAAATAACTACTGAAGGGACTGGGACAATGAAAAGATTATCCTTGGCCGCAACACAATATACTCCTGAAATATCAATGGATCCTGCAGGGACCATCTCCATGGTGGGCAAATCTTACCCGGAAAACACTTTTGACTTTTATGAGCCGGTCATGGGTTGGCTGGAGGAGTATTTTCATCATCCTGCGGAAAAGACCATCGTGAATATGGAAATCATCTATTTCAATTCAAGTTCATCAAAGCTGTTTTTCGATTTCTTCGATATTCTGGACGAACACAGTAACGAGCACGCTATTGAAGTCAACTGGATATTTGACAAAGAAAATGAGAATGCCAAAGAATCTGGTGAAGACTTCATTGAGGATTTTGACAAGCTGACCATTAACCTTGTCTCCAAGTAACCGGGAGTTGGAACCATGGTGTCCAGTGACAATAAGCTCATTAATGAACTTGAGAAACTTCAGGAAGATTTTGCCAGTACCACGCAGAAAATCATCCGTGACATCCATCGTCAACATAAAATCATGGAGCGCAGCGATAAACGCCAACGCCAGGAATATGACGAACTGCAACATCGACTGCAGGAAGTTGAAGCATTACACAAAGAGATTGAGGAAACCCAGAAGGAAGTTATCTTTACCATGGGAGCCATTGGTGAGCGACGTTCCAAAGAAACCGGGAACCACGTCAAGCGGGTGGCAGAATACTCAAAACTTCTGGCGTTGTATTGTGGTATCCCTGAAGAGGAAGCGGAAGTATTACGCCAGGTCTCTCCAATGCATGACATTGGTAAAATTGCCATTCCCGATGCCATATTAAACAAAAATAGCAGTCTTACAGAACCGGAACGACTGACCATGATGACACATGCCAAGCTCGGTTACGAGATGCTCGGTTACTCCAGTCGAAAACTACTGCAATGTGCCGCCATCATAGCTTACGAACACCATGAAAAGTGGGATGGAAGTGGTTATCCGCGGGGACTCAAGGGGGAGCAAATACATATTTACGGACGGATTACTGCCCTGGCAGATGTCTTTGATGCCCTTGGCAGCGATCGTGTTTATAAAAAGGCCTGGGAGGATGAACATATTTTCAGCCTGTTTAAACAAGAACGTGGTAAACACTTTGACCCGCAGCTAATTGATATCTTTTTTGACCACCTGGAAGAGTTTCTGCTTATTCGTGACAACCTGAAAGATTAGCCATCCCATGCGGGACAGTAATAAAAAAGCCCGCTTCCAATTAAGAAGCAGGCCCTATATATGTAAACATCAGAAGATAGCTCAAATCGCGAATTACCGACTCGCCATCTCGTCTACTTTTTTACGCATCAACACCAACAGGCCATCGTAACCATCGCGCCGAATGATTTCACTATAACTTGAATGATAGTTACGGATAAGGCTGACACCTTCAATGACCAGATCGAACACCTGCCAGGAACCTTCCCTGTAAATAAGCAGATAATTGACCGGAATTTCCATTTCATTCGAAACAATAACGGTATCGACAATAGCCTTGTCATCCTTTACCCGCTGCATCAGGTACTTGACCTTGCCTGCGGAATAATCATCAATACGATTCAGATAGGTCCCTTCCAGAACCTTAAGAAACAGATCGGAGAATTGCTGGCGCTGTTCTGTGGTTGCCTCTCCCCAGTAGTTACCAAGCGCCCGTGCCGACATAGACTCGACATTAAGAAATTTTTGCACCCGCCCACTGACCAGAGCTTTTTTCTGAACGCTGTCCATCTCTTTATTTTGCAGAACTTCGAGTACCGAGTTGACCATCTTCTCTACTTCTAACTGAGGATCGGGCAACGCGAATGCAAAAGAGCAACTGAAAACCATCAAAACAAGTATAAATAGTAATTTTTTCATCATTAAAATCCAAACCATTCAAACGGGTTTAACATATCACTGTCAAACAGTGGTCCCTGGAAGATATTAAGGTTGTAACTCCCCTCTCCTACCTGGGCCTTACGGCGCTGGGCATAGGCACTGCGCAGAAAGAGGTAGGGGTCGAGAGAGTCCTCAACAATCCCCTCGTAAGTGTCATAATCCAAAGACAGGCGATTCTCAACATCAAACCACCTTACGCCTAAATATTCAACTGTTTCTAAATCCGCATAACGAATCGGATCTGCAAATGAATCGACAAAATTTCCGGAGACATCACGCAGACTGGTTGGCCCGACAACCGGCAGAACCAGATAAAAGCCATGCCCGAAACCGTAAAAGCCGAGGGTCTGGCCAAAATCCTCAGAGATTTTTTTTACTCCGGCAACAGAATCAGCCGGGTCAAATAACCCCAGAACACCGAAAGTCGAGTTGACAACAAAACGATAGAGCTCAGTACCAAAATCCCTGAATTTAAACTGCAGGAGTGCGTTACCCGCTCTGACGGGAGCGGTCAGATTGGTGAAAAAATTCCGCACTGAAACACGGGCAGGACGCGGCAGGACCAGCCTGAAGCCTTTCGCAATAGGCTTAAATACATAAAAATACAGTTTGTCATTAACCCAGAATACGCCGCGATTAACCGGTTCAAAGGGATCACTGATTAATTTGGCCGGGGCAGTTTCTGTCGTTGAGTGAAAATCCTCAAAAGCACTGTCAAACTCAGCAAAGGGATCTTCAGCCTGGGCCAGAACCGTCACCTCTTCCCCTTTCTCCACAGCTGCTGCGGAAGCGGAGAGACAAAACAGGGAGCACAGCAATATACTCGATAAAAATAATATGCGAACAAACATAAATAACTCCTACTAAACTCCCTTTTTCTTCTCTGCAACCAGAAGGAAAGGAGCCTGTGGACGATTCTGAACTTTAACCAGCAGAACCTGAAAACAATCCTGGTCGAGTTTTGAGAAAAACAGGCTGACAGCATCGGCCTCGACATCCCCCCCGGGATGCCCGGGATAAACGACAATAGCCATCCGCCCCCCAACCGCAAGAGCATCGCAGCCGGCATCTAGTGCTTTAAGTGTTGAATCTGGCTGAGTGATTATCTCTTTGTCGCCACCGGGTAAAAAACCCAGATTTCCAATAATAGCAACGGGCTGATCGGGAACAATATCGGCAAACAGAGTATGACTGCCACAGACAAGGTCAACCCCTGGAGAGCGTGACAGCAGAGCATCAGACGTGGCCCACTCGCGCGCAGACAGACCTTCTGAAAGCAACCGATTTTGGGTAGAGGCGATGGCATTTTCCTGAATATCAAAGGCGACAACCTGCCCTTCAGGACCGACCAGACGCGCCAACAACAAGGTATCGTGACCATTGCCTGCCGTGAGATCAACAGCCAGAGAACCTGGCTTAACAACCCCTTCCAACAATTCATGCCCCCAGGAAATGATCCGTGTCAGACTCGGGCTCATGAGGGAGCAACTTTTAATTTAGCATCGATTAACTGACGGTGAGACAAACCAATCAAAGTTCCTAATTGGCGCATTAATGCGTCTTCATAGCGGTCAAGCTGCCCATCGGCATATACCAATTGCCACACGGCCTCGATAATACGCTCTTTTTCAGGTTGCGAAAATCCCTTATTAATCTCTTTGGTAAACTGATGCAAATCGAAGCTGTTTTGACGCGTGGTTTCAGCCAGTTGCAACAGATCTTCCAAGGCATCATCAGCAACATGGAAATGTTCTTTCAACAAACGTCCGAGGAGCTCTTCTTCTGCAGGGTGAAAAACACCATCAGAATAAGCAACTTCAAGAAACAGGACGGCGGCAGCAAGAGGAATACGATCTGCGCCTGTAGAATCCTCACTGACATTGGCAGTCAACACCTGCCACAGTTTTTTTAACATAACTTTAATTCTCTTTTTCTCGGCCAGGTTGCGTTGACAGGCAAGCAACTCGATGGCAACAACAGTAATAATTCAGGATAATAACAAATGTAACATTATAAAGGGAGGAACTCTTCTGTCAATCAAATGAGTTTTCCACATTATTAACAGTAACAATTGACAACCAAGGATTCATTGACAAAAGTGTCAAGATTCCGTAGCTTCTTGTTGCTCGAAAACGCTTCTCTTATATCTAAAACAGAACAAATTCTCAAAGGATGACTAGAATGAATCATCTGTTCAAATATCTTGCCGTTCTGACCCTGTGCATTACGGTTGTCGCCTGTAGTACCAAACCAGATCCTTCCCAACAGGATCTGGCTGCCAAACACTTCGAAGCAGGAGAACGCCTGTTTGAAGCAAATATGTATGCCGATGCTATTGCTTCTTGGGAAAAAGTCAGAGACACCTTTTACTCGCCAGAGCTCAGCATGCTGGCAGAGATAAAAATCGCTGACACCTACTTTATTTCCGAACAATATATGGAAGCCGCAACAGCTTATGCCGAGTATCTCGCTCGCCACCCTAACGATTCCCGCGAAGGAACAATTATGTTCCGGCTTGGGCTGAGCTACTACAAACAGATACTTTCGGCCGACCGCGACCAGACCAGTACTCAAAATGCGCTGGTGACCATGCAAAAATTCCTGAGCAGATATCCTGATCATCCAAAAGCAGACGAAGCTAAGGTTACAGTCATTCGTTGTCAGACCAGGTTGGCTGAGCATGAAGTTTATGTCGGTCGTTTTTATTTAAAAAAGCACCAGTACCAAGCGGCCATCAGCAGACTTGAAGGGGCATTGAAACAATTTCCAGACTACTATTATCGGGATGAAGCCTACCACTACCTGGCCAAAGCCTACATCAAAACCAGGCAACCGGAGAAAGCGGCCGCTATGGTGGAAAAATTGAAGAAAGAATTTCCCCGCAGTGCCTACCTGGAAGATACCGAAGCTCTCCTGCCCAAGGGTGATTAAGCCGACTGCCAGACCATTCTTTGACGGGCCTTGCCAATAAGCGCAAGGCCCGTTTTTTATACAGATTATTGTAACCGTTTTGCCCAGGATTTCAGGAGTGAAGAATGGGTTTCCCTGAGTTCTCCTAATCTATGGCTGATACGGGGAGCGCCATCAAGGTCAAACAACTTAGGGACAGCAACCCGTTGAGAAGAATAAATACCTGTGTGGCCACTAAAATAATAGGCGGTATAGCAGGCAATAGCAAAATAGAGCAGATGATTGGCCCCGAACAACTCAACCCCCATTATGGTACAGGCCAAAGGGGTATTAGTCGCCGCCGCAAACACAGCCAAAAAACCAAGAGCGGCAAACAGATCAACCGGAGCCCCGAGCAGCCAGGCCAGAAAATTACCTAAAGTTGCCCCGACAAAAAATAGCGGCGTCACCTCCCCCCCTTTATACCCGGCAGCCAGAGTAACCGCCGTTAGCAGGAGTTTGACCAGCCAACTGTACCAATGAGCTCCTCCGTCATGAAAGGCGCTCACAATACTGACCCCTCCTTCACGACTGGAATACACACCAAGTCCTATATAATCACCATTACCAAGCAGCTGAACGGCCCCTATAACAATCAGGCCTCCAACAACAACAATAAGATAAGGATTTTTGATGGTAACTTTAAAAAGATCCTTGAAGGAATGGGTCAATTCACCAAACAGGTATCCGGCAAGGCCAAAAGCAACAGCAGCGATGACAGTCTTAATTAACAAGATCGGATCAACTTTAACCGCATGATCGAACAAGGTCATATGTTCCAGGAAATCGATGCGATAATGGGTATGGTGGGCCCCCCAGGCAGTGCACACGAGATCGGCCAGAACGGAGGCAAACAGAGCCGGGATAATGGCATCATACTTAAGCCGACCAATCGCCAGGACTTCTAGCGCAAATATAGCACCAGTCAAGGGAGTACCAAACACAGCACCAAAGCCTGCAGCAACCCCCGCGATAAGGATAAGACGGGTATCAGATTCATTCAAATGAAATAACCGCGCCAGCCACTGAGTTGATGCTCCACCGATCTGGACAGCCGTCCCCTCGCGCCCGGCGGAACCGCCAAACAGGTGGGTAATAACAGTTGTAATCAGAACCAATGGCCCCATGCGTCGTGGCACCCCGGCGCCAGGATCATGGATCTCGTCCATAATAAGGTTATTGCCGCCATCGGAGTTTTTCCCCATTTTCCGATAACTGAAAACAATAAACAGCCCGGCAACAGGCAACAAATACAGGAGCCATGGATGGCCGCTACGCGTTGCCGTAGCGACTTGCAACAACCACAGAAATAAGGCGTTCAGGGAACCAACGACAACGGCAACAGGGACGATAAGCAGGGTCCAACGAATAATCTGAATAAATATCTTTGGATTTGAACTAAGGGGGTGAGCCATTATAAATTCTCTTTTTTTTGCTACAAATCCTGGCTGCAGCTTCGCATCAAGCTCGAGACAGCAGAAAAACATCAACGTTTACTGGAAAATAAAGACTTTCGATACTACTCTTCCCGACCAATAAGGATCAAGACATTTCCATGCATACTACGTGGTCGGACAAATTGATAGTCTAGCCTGTCCCCCTGCGTTCTCTACCATATAAGCGAGAAATAGAACCACAAAGGGAGAACCAACTTGACAAGCTGATCCTCGCTCTTATGATGGTGGGCGCTTATACAGCCCAAACTACTAAGCGGTGAGACATGGCAAAACTATCGTAAAAGTCATCTACCCCACCTGCTGTAAAAATAATAATGGCTATTTTTCCGTCACACAACTCTTCCAGAGTTGGATCATATCTGGCCTGAACAGGCTCGCTATGGTTTTAACATCATGATTCGTCAACAGTTGATTCAGGAGAATACGTTATGTCTGAATACGGGACACTCGCAGATCGCGTCCAGCGCAAATCTTTGCTCGACAGGGTAAAAACAGCCGAAGAATGCATCCCCTTCTTCAAAACCGGTATGGATTTGGGTTGGTCAGGATTTACCCCGGCCGGATACCCTAAAGCAGTGCCAATTGCCATGGCCGATCATGTTGAAAAAAACAACCTTCAGGGGCAACTGAGATTCAACCTGTTTATCGGCGCGTCCGTTGGTGCCGAAACAGAAAATCGTTGGGCAGAACTGGATATGATCGATCGCCGCTGGCCTTACCAGACCGGTAAGAATATTGCCAAAGGGATCAACGAAGGTCGTATCCGCATGGGCGACAAACACCTCTCCATGTTCGCTCAGGATCTGGGATATGGTTTTTACACACCCAAAATTGACATCGCACTGATTGAAGTTTCTGAAATTCTTGCCGATGGTTCCCTGGTTCCAACTGCGTCCTGTGGTGCAATTGGCGAAATACTTATGATTGCCGACAAGGTTATCGTTGAAGTAAATACCCGGATGCCATCATTCCGTGGCATGCATGATTGTCTTGCTCCCCGCAATCCTCCCCACCGCGAGCCATTGTTGATCTGCAAAGCTGGTGATCGTATCGGCAGGGAGTCCTTCGCCTGTGACCCAGATAAAATCATTGCCGTTGTCGAATCTCAATACCCTGACAAAGGTCGTGCCTTCGCCGATATGGATGATAAGTCTGAAGCTATTGCTGACCACATCCTCGATTTCTTCGTCACTGAAGTTAAAGCAGGCCGCCTGCCGGAAAACCTGTTGCCACTGCAGTCAGGCGTTGGCTCCATCGCTAATGCAGTTGTTGGTGGTCTCGCAAAAGGTCCCTTTAAAAATCTGACGGTTTACACCGAAGTCCTTCAGGACACCATGCTTGACCTGTTTGACTCAGGGAAACTCGATGCCGCTTCCTCCTGCTCATTGTCCCTTTCTGAAACAGAAGGATTCCCTCGCTTCCTGAACAACTGGGACGCCTATGCTGACAAGATCACCTTACGTCCCCTGTCGATCTCAAACTCTCCGGAAGTCGTCCGCCGCCTAGGCGTTATCGCCATGAATACCCCGGTAGAATTTGATATTTACGCTCACGCAAACTCAACCCTGGTTGGCGGTACCCGCATGATTAATGGTATTGGCGGTTCCGGTGACTTCCTGCGTAACGGTTATCTAAAAATTATGCACAGCCCATCAGTTCGCCCCAGCAAAACTGATCCGACTGGTATCACCTGCGTTGTGCCAAAGGCTCCACACATTGACCATACTGAACACGATCTGGACATCCTGGTTACCGAGCAAGGCCTTGCAGATTTGCGCGGTCTCGCTCCAAAAGATCGGGCACAGACAATTATCGACAAGTGTGCGCACCCCGATTACAAACCAATCCTGCAAGACTACCTGGATCTCGCTTCCCGCGAGTGCCTGAAAAAAGGGATCGGACACGAACCACAGCTGTTTGACCGTTGTTTCAAAATGCAGCAGAACCTTGCTACTAACGGCACCATGAAGATCAAGAACTGGGATATCAAGATTGATCTTTGCGAAGACTAAGATTGTTTGACCCAACTTGCGTTCCCTGCCTGCTGGCAGGGAACGCATCCTAACCAGGATCACCCACCTTTTTTAAAACAGCAGTCCATCTATTTATTCAAAGACAACAATTTAATTATTTTTTTCCGTAAATATCATCATCTCCCGATATAAATCTGCTTTTCTTAGGTATTTCCATCGCTCAACGCCAGCTCGACTCAAAAACCATAACCTCCCTATTTTAAAGAATTTACCTTAAACAACCAGGGGTTTTTATTGGTATATTCACCAGCAAAAGTACGATTTCTTGTCTGCTACCTACCATACCAGAAATGATATTTTTAATTTCCTTCTCGAGATTTCCCCTTGACTTATTATCACTGTCAATCGCATTATATAAAAACACTGTTTTTATTCTAACTAAACAGATTCAAGCCCCACTCTAAGACAACATGTTATAGATTTTATGTTTTAACGTATTTTCAAGTACTTAAATTAACTAAAAATTTAGGTTTCGCTGTTTTACAGCAATCAACAAAGACGGCATCCAGCTGAATGCCCCCGGCTCAGGAGGAGAGAGAATGTCTGAATTTGGAACACTTGAAGATCGCGTACGTCGTAAATCACTGCTCAGTAAAACCATGAAAGCAGAAGACTGCATCAAATTCTTCACCCCCGGTCAAAACTTACTATGGTCCGGCTTTACACCAGCCGGTTACCCAAAAGCCGTACCTATCGCTCTTGCTGATTATGTCGAAGCAAACAGCCTACAAGGCAAGTGGAAGTTTAATCTCTTTATCGGTGCATCCGTTGGTGCTGAAACTGAAAACCGCTGGGCAACCCTGGATATGATTGATCGTCGTTGGCCTTACCAGACCGGTAAAGACATTGCAAAAGGGATCAACGCCGGGCGTATCCGCATGGGCGACAAACACCTTGGCCACTTTGCCCAGGATGCAGGCTACGGTTTCTATACCGAAAATGGCCGTTACGACATCGGGATTGTTGAAGTTTCTGCAATCACAGAAGATTGCGGCCTGGCCCTGACCACCTCCTGCGGGATTGTCGCTGAAGCCCTTCACCTGTGCGATAAAATTATTATCGAAGTTAACACCGGGCAACCCTCTTTTGAAGGAATGCACGACATTCATATGCAACAAAAGCCACCTCACCGGGCGCCATTCCTGATCACTCAGGCCAACACACGTATTGGAACACCATACGTTCCTTGTGACCCGGATAAGATCGTTGCAATTGTTGAATCTAAAAATCGTGACAAAGGTCGCGCCTTTGCTGAAATGGATGATACTTCCGAGGCCATTGCCGGCCACATTATGGAGTTCTTTGCCCACGAAGTTAAAAGAGGCCGGCTACCGGAAAACCTGCTCCCACTGCAGTCAGGTGTTGGCTCTATCGCCAATGCGGTTGTCGGCGGCTTGGCAAAAGGACCTTTTACCAACCTGTCTGTTTACACTGAAGTGCTGCAGGACACTATGCTCGACTTCTTTGATGGCGGAAATCTGAACTTTGCATCAGCATGTTCACTCTCCCTATCGGAAAATCCCGGATTCCCACGCTTCTTTGACAACTGGGAAAAATATTTTGACAAAATCACCTTGCGCCCCCTGTCCATTTCCAACGCTCCCGAACCAATTCGCCGCCTTGGCGTTATTGCCATGAATACTCCGGTTGAGTTCGACATGTATGCCCACGCCAACTCAACATTGGTTGGCGGTACCCGCATGATCAATGGCCTTGGTGGCTCAGGAGATTACTTGCGTAATGGTTTCCTTAAAATCATGCATAGCCCATCGGTCCGTCCAAGCAAAACTGATCCCCTTGGTATTACCTGTGTGGTTCCGAAAGCTCCCCACATTGACCACACTGAGCATGATCTCGATGTTCTGGTTACCGAGCAAGGGCTTGCTGACCTGCGCGGCGTTGCACCAAAAGAGCGTGCAAAACTGATCATTGAAAAATGTGCGCACCCGGAATATAAGCCAATCCTCAATGACTACTTTGAAATGGCTGCTAAGAAATGTCTGGAAAAGGGTGTTGGCCATGAACCTCAACTATTTGACCGAGCCTTTAAAATGCAGCTCAACCTGGCTGAAAACGGTACCATGCGGATCAAAAACTGGGATATTAAAGTCGACTTGTGTGAATAATAAAAACCCGGTTTATAGCAACAAAAAAGCGGTCGCCTGTTCAGGGCGACCGCTTTTTTGTTAATCTGTAAAAGGCTACCAGACTGACTCCCGGGTATAAATCAACCGGGGATTACCTTGATAAATACCAAAACTCGCTCTGGATCGTGGATTTTCAGCACCAATCTTGAGCCATTCCAGCCCAGCAGTATCGAGGTCATAAACCAAATCGACGCTACCGACATTCCCGCCCCCCGGCGCACTCAAGAAAAAACCAGCCCCGACACCTGCGGACAGGGTGGCTGTTCCTGAGGGAGTTGTAGGCAAACTGTTCGGGTTATCGGTAATCTGCAACTGCGCCGAACCCAGCACCGTGCATGAGTCATAGAGATTTGAAACATAAACACCGCCAGCGTAATACTCTGTCGAGGCAGGAATGGCCAAAGGCAGGGTTTCCGGGCCATAGGCATTTTGTAACAAGAGCCGGCCGTAACGTTGCTCAGTATCGCCAAGGGTTGTAAAACTATAAGAATCACAGACACCATCGGTTCCTACATCATAGCAAGCCCCATCAGCATCGGTTAAATCTGAAGCGGCCAGCGTCAGATCAATACTGGTAGCAAACGGTTCCTGTGCGGTCCCGGGCTTACCATAAACGACACGCTCACCCCCCAGGCTGAAGACACCGATACCGTCATAATCATCATCTCCCGAAATGCTCACCCCCCCGACAACCGAGATAGTCACCGGCAGGTCTGCATTAGCCGGGGTATGGGCATAGCTGCGCCCAGCCCATGCGCTATTTAACTTCCAGAAATCATGACCATAATTTTGCAAAACTTGCCCTCCTTGAGATAAGGCGGTCACCTGCAATTGCGGATCAATAAGGTAACCGAAGGGCTGTCCAAGATAGGTAAAACCGCTTACGCCGCTGCCACAAGCATCGAAAAACTCAGGAGAACTCGCCTCAGTCAGGCTGAAATAGGCAGGAATAAAACGCCCAACCGTCTCACTTATGGTTCCCGTAACATTACCGGCATCAAGATAACTGCCATCGGCCACTTGTGGAGACAAGGTCATGATACCAACCTCAGGCCAACTGAAGGTCCCGCAAGCATACCCTTCGGCTCCACTGGCGCCAGCGCAATCGGTGCCAAAAGAGGAAAAGCCACCGACCAGTGGTGGATTGTGCTGTCCTGCCGGAGCAACCAGAGCCGGGGTCAGACTCACCCCTTCAGGAACCGTTTCATTACCGTAATTCGGAGTAACATTATCATCGACATTACGCGCCGAAACCTCGACCTTAAAATCACTTCCAGCAACCTGAAATACAGAACCGACAGCATCAAGAGCTGCGGGATTACCAGGAACAGTAAGGGAAAAATGATCAGGCCGCGCGGTAAACAGGTCCTCCCCGCTCATCACGAGACCGGCATCGTCATTGGCAACCGATCCGGTGTAACCAGCAGTTAAATGAAGTTGTCCGACATCAGCATATTTAAGCGATAAAACCGATTCGCCATTGGCATCAAATGGCACGCTCACTGTGGATCCACTGGTTGCGATATTAGTCCCATTGATATTAACTGCCATACTCCCGCTGGCAGGATTAATGTAGCTGGATTGAAACCTCAGGTTACGACTGACACCTGCAAAACTGGGGACACACTGCTCTGAAGTTTCATCTTTACGCACTGCAGCCAGGGTAACACTCTGCACAGCGGCACTGACATGATCCGGGACATCAAATATAAACCCCGAATCATAGAAGGTCATATTGCAATCTCCGGCGACACCATTCTCATAGCATTCATAGCCATTATTCGGCACCGGACTCACACTAGTCACCCCAAGGGTGACCGTTGCAGCCGCTGTCTGCCGTAAATCAATATAGGCAGAGCCACCAACCATGGTGCCGTCAGCACCGCCAACCCAACCAGGCTGACCGCTTACCGGGGTCATGGTGAAATAAACGGGATCAGTATATTCAACTGAGCAATCACTATTGGTACAGGCCCTTAAAACCACCTCACTCGTTGAGCAGGTTAAACCACTGGCAAGATGTTCAATGCGTAAATGATCAAGATCATTTTCAGAACACACCTGGCAGTTATTGCGCTGCGTCGAAGTATACAGATAATTGACCTGATCTGCGGTAAAAGCCGTACGAGAAACATTGATCTCATCAAGCAATCCCTTAAACACCTTCAACTGGGTAGGTCCATAATACAGGTTACCAATATACATATTTGAGCTGTAGCCTGGAATTCGCGCCGAAGTCTCTGATGCGGTACGATCCAGCACACCATTAATGTATAACTTAGCTCGTTCATTTATTGGCAGGCGACCATCAAACACCACAGCAAAGTGGGTCCAGGTATCCTCAGGAATAACCGCATTTGAGGTAAAACGGTTATTATCAGTATCCAGATCGACATACAGCTTACCGTCTTTGCGGGAACTGTAAAAAAAGATGCCAAAGGCAGCCTGATCAGAGGGTGCATTGCGCTTCGATATAATTCCACGGGCATTTCCGGTGGGGGGAGCATTACGGATTGACAAGGGATTCATCCAACCGGAAATGGTCAGGACATTAGTATCATCAAACTGATCGGAATCATCGATGGAAATATAATCATCGATGCCATCAAAAATTGCTGCATTGCACACCTTACCGGCACCAATTTCCAGAGGACCATGCATAACAATACCATTAAAACCATTACCACTGTCGTCCATAACCGTATCTGCTTCGGTACACAGGTCAAAACGATACTCAGCAACGGGTGGCGTCAGACAGTAGTGGGTAATACTCTGAAGAGTTTTAATCTGGGCGGCACTTAAGGCCCGTTGATGAACCCTGACTTCATCTATATTACCTTCAAAGCGAAAGGAACTTTCAGCAGACAGGCTGTTTTCTCCTCCAATAGATGAGGTTCCGCTGTCGTATCCCCAGGCCCCGGAATAGCTACGGCTTTTAACCGTTAATTGACTCCCAGCCTGATCATAGACATAGATGGTTTTGACTTTATGGGTCACATCAGCGACTGCCGCAACAAAATACCAGGTATCATTTTCTATGACAGCATTAGTATCAATAAAAACCGGGTTGGTACTTCTGGAGTAAAAGCGAACCTTGCCAGTACCACCATCACCAACACTGAAACCTATACCTTGGGTATTATTGGGATCATCAATAAAAATCCGCTGGTGCCCGCGGGTATTATCCCGGGTCCGGATCCAGGCGGTGATGGTAAAGTCTGAGGTTAAATCAGGGTACGATCCAGGTAATGAGAGATAATCATCGACGCCATCAAAATCGGCATAAGAACAGGTCCCAGGATTACCAGGGATAGCAGGAGAGTTTATCTGAGTTACAGTGCCGTTTTCTGCCGTTCCATGATAGAGATTACTACTATTGTCAGTAACCTCTCCAGGGGTACCATTCCAACTTGCTTCATTAAAAAAATAGCTACTGAGTTCACCTGCAATGGGGCTCCCAGCAACAGTCAAGCCATCTGTCATGGTATAAATCGGACTACCCCCAGTACTGCAGTGATTATCACTATAGGCGGTAAATTCAATGGAATAGGTACCGAAGGTTTCCGGAACAGCAATCGCAAAACTGTCAATATAGTTACCAACACCGGTATTATAGTTGGAAGTATTAACACACGCCTCGTGGTAGCCATTGATGCGATAGCCTGTCGTTCGCCAGAGGTAGCCATCACCAAGAACGTCAGTTGTTACGGCAATATTTGCGGTAATAATAGCTGGCGGCTCAACCGTCACCGACTGTCCGCCATTGAGCGTTACCGAGGTAATCGTTCTATTTGCCTCAGCAGCCCCTGGCAACCAGAAACCGGTCAGCAATATCAGAGATACTATTCCGATCCATAGCCTGTTCATGGAAAGCCTATCCTCATCTGGGTGGTACGGGCTACATAATCCGGATGACCTGAAGATCCCCAACTGGCGACAGATTTAATCTGATACACAGGATAACCACTCGGGTCACCTTCTGAGTAGGGAGTGATGCCGCAGGTGACATCGACAGTAAACCCACCGAGGGTAAAACTGTCACTACACCCAACCCCGAGGGAAGCCCGGCGAGCTCCCCATTCAAGTCCACTTCTGGATGCCTGAAAAGCTCGTGCCTGCTGAACGGCCATGGTGGAGGTTGCATTCTGGACTCCCAAAAGACGGACCATTGCTGCTCCCAATAGAGCTAATACGACCAGGATAAATATCGCTTGCACCAGGGTGAACCCCAGCTGATTGAATAGTTTGTGAGTATTTCTCATGGCGTATTCACCACATGAACCTGCTGAATCAAAGTGACGCTCTCTCCGGCCTCGGTCAGGGTCAGGTTAAAGGTTACCAGCCCTGCGCGCTGACTGGTGCCAGGATCATAACTGAAAGCACAACTGGAAACATTAGTACTGACCAGTGCGGCGGTACCAACCGGAGCCAAAGACTGAGAGACAGGGATTCCATAATTATGATACCTGACTAACTGTCCAGCCTGACAGACATAACTGATGGCCTCATCAACGATAAAAAAGCGTTGATAAGGTGACTGCAAAGGGAACTCAAAGCCAGAGCCTTCGAGCTTAATATTAATATCACTACTATCAGCCCCGATCTGCGCCCGATTGACACCGGAAAAAGCATTACCGGTCGCCCCGGTGGGCGCGACGTTATAGACAACTACGAACTGAGTCGTTTTGGGTGTCCGCGACAACCTGCCCAGAACATCAAAGCTGGTATCTGCTGTCGAAAAATCGAGAATATCGCCTGCTCCCGAAGCATCGGGGTACCGCCGATAACGGCCACCATCCGTCGTATTGATAAATTCAAGTGCCGTTCCCCCTCCGGCAATGCGAACACTGTTGGGTAACGCGGCCCGAATATCCCTCTGCATCCTCCTCAGGGCCAGATCAGCCTGATCAACCAGACGTGCCCGCCGCGACAAATCCAGATAACCGGTCACCGGTGCGACAATCAATTTGCCACCCATAACACTGAGAATGCCGACAATAACAATGACCGCCACGAGCTCGACCAATGTAAATCCGGCAGTCGAATTATGTTGCGAACAATAATTCATAGCACCTCAATAGTCACAACGGTAACCAGTGAGAAAAAAGCTCTCTCCGGCAGGATCAGTGACCGTCACCTTGATCTGCAGGGCATCAACCTCGTTATCGGCAGGACCCAGACCTGCTGGCAGCGAACTTACCACGACCTGGACCCGATACTGTTCCAGCCCCGCTATGCTGTTCCCCAAGGGATCCTTGGCACCATGGTCATCCAGGTTATTATAGTCGCCAATATTATCAAATTGAGCACGGCTACCTTCGATAACACCATCGGGATCCGCAACATCCTTCAGCAGAATTTCTTCGAGGTACGACTCGGCTATGGCTAACGCCTGGCGTTGTAAAAGCGGGTCAGCTGAATGACGGGTCGCATAGTTTATGAGCAGCAGCACACCACTTAAAGCGATGGAGATCACCACCATGGCGACTATCAATTCGATCAGAGTCAACCCGTTGTTTTTCTTTATAAGCGCGGTACGACCACTCATCATTCGGAATCCACGTAACCGGTTTCAGCAACCACTGAAAAATGAAAACTGCCAACGGTGACATTAACATTAGCAGAACTGCGTCCCATAGCGTCAAAAACAAACGTTACTGCCGGAGAAATACTCACATCGGAAAAACTTGAGGTGTTCAATAGGTGCTGACTGGATATGGTTGTAAACGAACCGACGGTACAGGAGGTTGCATGTTGTTTAAGAGCATATGCCGATGTCGTTAACTGCACCTGAACATCACAGCCACTGCTGACAGCCAGCTTTTGGGCGTAACGAACAGCACTGGTCACTTCATCGTAAGCTGCGCGATCACGATACAGATCGAGGTTAAAAAATTTAGGCGCAGCATATGCCGCCAGGACACCCAGCACAAGAATGACGACCACAAGTTCAACAAGGGTAAAACCTCTAGATTTCATTCCTGCAGCCCTTAAAGATAAAACGGAGCCCAGATATTGAATGAGCCCCGTTTCGCATACTTAGTAAAAAGCATTTTTGACATAAGGCTGAAGAAGTGGGTAATTCCGTACTACAACAGCCAAGTTCATGATTTAAAAAGGAGCCACTAGTCGCAGTTGTCCTCAGTTATAGCCGTCATGTTAACAGTTGCAGGATTAGTTGCTGAGGTAGCTTCGTTATAAGTAACGATACAGGTTGAAGGTCCACCTGTAAGGGTAAATACTCCCGTTGCAGGAGCATAGGTAAACCCTTCAGTATTAATTGCGCTAGCAATATTTGCAGCCGTAGCAGTAGCAACCTCAGCAGGATATCCAAAAACAAGGGCAATATCAGTACCCTCCATAGTGATAGTCCCGGTATCTCCAGTCTGTCCCTTTACTAATGCCTGAGCATGAGCCAGAGAGATGGCTGACTGCAGGGAACCGCCAAGCCCCTGCATAGAGGACATTCTGGCATCAACCTGCATGTCGATGAATTTTGGTACGGCTACAGCAGCTAAAATGCCAAGAATAACGATAACAACGACCAGTTCGATCAGGGTAAAACCATTTTGATTTTTCATCTTTCCGTATACTCCTTGATATATTTCATTCTGTTTTAAGACAAATCTTTCAGTCCCATGGTCGTTTCCAGTGATACGCTTCCAGCTCTTTTAACACCAAACCGTTGACAGCTCTTACCCCATCATTAACTTTCTGGTCACCATACACCGGTTCAATTTTAAATCGAGCAACCCCACTCCCCTCTTGTTCCGATTCAAAGTAAAGCTGATTGCGGACCAGGTAGTTCAACACCCCCTGACGAGGATCAAAAAACCAGGAACCTTTATTAACCGTATCTATGTCGGCAGATGAAACGTCTCCGGCATAATTCTCAGGCTGATCCTGCAACAAATCTACCGGGTTACTTCCAATCAAGTTTTTAAGCTGCAACTTGTCTCCGGAAATATAAGCTTTTGCAGCCTGCATATTTACCGCACTGCGCATAACGCCCAGATCATGGACCATAGACGTTCGCTCGATATCGACAAGAATTTTATAGTAATAATCAAGAGCGACGACCCCCAGAACGCTGATAAAGAAAATAACAACCATGACTTCAAATAAAGAGAAGCCACTGCGCCCTGAGAAGAGTCTGATCTTTACAATATTAATTTTCACTTATTTTCTAACTTTAATCAATATATTTTTTTAATTATTTCGAGATACTTGCCAGGTTCCACATTGGTAAAAAGACCCCAAGAGCGAGGACCAGGACCATTCCGCCAATAATAACAATCATAATCGGCTCAATGACACTGGACAGACTCTTCAGATCATAATCGACTTCCCGCTCATAAAATTGAGCAACATCCTCGAGCATTGTCTCGACCGATCCGGATTCTTCACCGACAGCAAGCATCTGCAACACAAGAGGGGTAAATATACCGGTTTGCGTAGCACTTCTGGTCAAGGTGTCGCCCCGCTCAATACCATTACGAATCGCTTCGATCTTTTCTGCGACATAACTATTATTGACTGCACGAGCAGTAAACCCTAACGCCTGGGAAAGAGGAATGCCCGCCGTATAGCTCATATTAAACCCGCGCGAAAAACGCACCAGAGTTGAGCGTAGAATAATATCCCCTACCAAGGGTAGTTTAAGTTTGTAACGATCCCATAAATAACGCCCTTTATCGGTTTTCAACCATTGCTGAACCAGCACCACGATTAAACAGAGCCCGAAAATCAGCAGGTACCAGTAATTGACCATAAAACCAGATAATCCCATTAATATCCGGGTAGGTAACGGTAACTGAGCTCCGGCACTGGCAAAGACTTTTTCAAAGGCGGGGATGACAAACAGGCTAATAAAAACGATCGCCACAGCGATGGCGATCAGAACAAATGACGGGTATCGCAGGGCGGACTTCACCCTGCTTATGGTTTCTTTTTCACGTTCAAAATAGACCGATAATTCCAGAAAAACCTCATCGAGCTTGCCAGTAACTTCACCAACCTGAACCATGCGACATAGCAACGGAGGAAAAATGTTGATGTTGCGGCTGAAGGCTCCGGACAGATCCATCCCCGACTCGAGATCTTCAACAACCCGGGCCAGCGCTTCACCCAGAGTAGGATTCCGCGAGGTATCGACCAAACCGCGGATGGCCCTGACCAGGGGGACACCACTGGAATTAAGGGTATACATCTGGCGACAAAACAGAATCAGGTCATCAAGGCTGACCTTCTTGCTGCGTTTGAACAAGGTCATATTTTTGAGATCGAGGGATTTCTTTTCTGCAATCTCAATTATATTAATAGGAATGGCCCCGCTACTCTGAAACTGGTTAGCAAGAACCTCACTGGAGAGGGCTTCAACCTCTCCTTCTACGAGGTTGCCATCAATGTCCTTAACTTTATAGCGATATGCCGGCATAGCCTATTCCACTAGATTTCTTTAGATCAGAAATCTGCCTGGGGTGATGTTGCCTAAGATTGCGGATTGACCGGATTTGTTTCGTCGACCTGCCCGGCAATTCTGAGAACTTCATCCATAGTCGTAATCCCCTGAAGCGCCAATTGCAAAGCACTGTCCGACAAACTGAAGAAGTGTTCCGCTTGTTGCGCAAATGCTGCAAAACTGGCACTGTCATTACGCCGCAGCGCATCCGCCAGATCAAAACCGATCTCAAGGAGCTCGAAAATACCGATACGACCACTGTAACCCGTGTTATTACAAAGGGGACAACCCCGCCCTTTACGGAAGCCAGCTCCGGCCTGCAAACTGACTTTGCCACGGTAAGAATTCAACCAACTCTGCTCACCTGGTTCAAGCATATGATCCGTTTCGCAGGAACTGCAGATCCGCCTTACCAGACGCTGAGCAAGGACCGCACGCAGTGAACTGGCAACCACATACCCTTCGGTACCCATTTCTATCAGACGCAAAGCGGTGCTGATGGAATCGTTGGTATGCAGAGTCGACAATACCAGGTGACCGGTCATCGCGGCGCGCAGGGCGATATCACTGGTTTCTTTATCCCGCATCTCACCAACCATAACGATGTCGGGGTCCTGCCGCAGGCCGGCACGTAAAACCCTTGCGAAATCGAGACCTATTTTAGGATGGACCTGGACCTGATTGATGCGTGGCAAGCGGTACTCAACGGGATCTTCAACGGTAATAATCTTTTTCTCCTGGCTATTCAACTCGTTCAGAGCCCCATAAAGAGTCGTTGTCTTACCGCTACCTGTAGGACCGGTAACCAGGACCAACCCGTGGGGTTGATGCAACTGCCGCCGAAAGCGCGACAGAAGCGCGGCATCCATGCCTACCTGGTCGAGCTGGAGAATGCCCCCTGATTGATCAAGCAGACGCATAACCACCGATTCACCATGCTGAAGAGGCATGGTCGATAACCGGATATCAATGCTGCGCCCCTTGACCCGCACATTAAAACGACCATCCTGAGGCAAGCGCCGCTCTGAAATATCGAGACCACACACCAGCTTCAGACGTGAGATCAAAGCAGGAGCGATACGCTTCTCTTTCATGACCTGTTCATGGAGAACACCATCAATTCTTTGCCGGATACGTAAGACCTTTTCATCCGGCTCAATATGAATATCAGAAGCCCCGACCTGAACCGCATCTTCAAACAAAGAACGTAACAGACGAACAACAGGAGCATCCTCTACAGCCGTTTCAGTCAATAATTGTTCAAGCGTACTGTCCCCCTGGGACAGTTCTTCACCAAGCTCCTCAGCGATAGACACAATTTCCTGGGTACGGCGATAAACGGTATCCAGGGCTTTCAGGAGCTCAGATTCAAAAACGACCGCCGGACTGACCGGTTTTTTAAGAATTTTAGCCAGTTCATCATACGCATAAATATCAGTCGGATCCGCCATCCCCACCAGGAAACGTTGCGGTTCCTGCTTCAAGACCATAGCTCGATAGCGGCGTGCAGCAGTTTCCGGCAACAGCCGTACGGTGTCTGCATGGTAATTATAATGTTTCAGATCGATAAATGGCAGATTGAGCTGACTGGCCAAAAACTCATGGAACTGCAGGGAGGTAACCAGTCCCAGATCAACCAGCGTATTGCCAAGCTTGCTGCCGGTTTTCTTCTGGGCAGCAAGGGCACTCATCAACTGCTCTTCGGTGATAATGCCATTTTTAACCAGCAGTTCACCTATTCTGATCTTCTTACGAGGCCCGGGAGCCGGATCTGACATCATGGCGATATGTCCCCTGTATTAAAGCTGTTCTAAGCGTTGCCGAGCATATACCTGCAGGTCGGCGCGCAAAGAAGGTAATTGTAAAGCTGACTGGTAAGCCCGTTGAGCTAAAGGAATATCCAGAACCTGGTCAGCACAAATTGCCAGGCCAAACCACCAGGTCGCATTTTCCGGACGCACCTTGACCAACCCCTGATAAATATCCAGCGCGCGCTGATACTCTGCAGCATCGTGATACATGACTGCCAACAGGGCATAGTATTCCTGGTCACGGGTCATCTCAGGCAGCGGAGATCTGGTCAACAGCTCAATCCCCTTAGTATAAGACTGGCTCGACATCAGCTGCCGCGCCATTAATTTGCGTAACACCGGTTCACCAGGGGACACCCTTAACCCCTGTTCCACCACCGCCTCGGCCTCACGATACTGTTGTTGCTGTTGCAACACCCCGATCAGTTGGATTCTGGCGTCAACAAAATCAGGACGCTGCAAAAGAGCCCTTGAAAAACTGTCTTTCGCAGCACTGACTTCCCCTCGTGCTAACTGTTGCATACCTACCAGGTAAGCGTGTTGGCTGGTTTCTGCCTTAACTGCGACCTTACCTATCCTGGAACCCGGCTCAGGATTCTGCTGCGCCGGCTGTTCAGTAACCACAGAAACGGGCTTAGGAGAGGAATCGACAGGTTCAGCAGCCACTGGTGGGTTAGAGGTAACTAGCGGCGAAGCTGGCTTAGATCGTGCTGCTGATGGACTGAACTGAATAGAGATCTCCAGCAAAAAACCACTGTTACCGGAACGCGTCTGGACCGAATCAATCACCCCTTCATGGTTCAGATCAACTAACAAAAGCAGCTTGTCAGGTGCGGGCTTCAGGCTGAACTCCCTTAACAGAGTATCAGTACCAAATTCCGGGATTGATAAATCGCGACCGATAACCGTATCTGGAAACGCGATTACCAAACGCTTTTCAACCTTTTCCTGCTGTTCCAAACGATACTCTGGGACCTTGGGAAAGTGCAGAGTAAATAGCGCCCGGTTCTCCTCGGCAACGACTTCCAGGGTCGATAATTCAAGTTCAGGATCAACAACTTCCAAAACCCGGTCAACAGCTACAGAGGACAAGTCCTCCTGCATAGTTGGAGCCGTTAGCTTACTGCTATTGCCATTCTCCAGAGGCTGGATTACGCCTCCCTGCTGAGCAGTCTTCGACAAAACATTGGCTGTCATCATTTGAGACGGAACCAGATAGTACACGATCCCCCCGCAAACAATGCCCACACCAAGCAAAGCAGCAAGGGCCAACAAAGGCTTACGCGTCTTCCCCAAACCAGAAACCGCTGTTGGACCCGGGCTTAGTTCAGGCTGCTGATCGCGACGCTGTTCGAGATCACGCAACATATCGTTGATAAGGCTCATTGTACTCCTTTTAGAATCCATAAGGTCAGCAAGGCGACAACGACGACCAACCCGCACTCCAGAAAGTATCTGCGGCCCAATAGCACACCCGGTAAGGTTACCCCCGGGGTATCAGCAACAGCTTTTCTCACAAAGGCGGGAGGAATCCGCTGTACTCCTTTCCCATAAGCAACCAGTAATGCTTTATTTGCTAACAGATTCACCAGGCGCGGGATGCCACCACTGGCTTTGTGCAATAAGCGACTCGCCCGAGTACTGAATAATGTTGACCCCTGATACCCGGCCACCATCAGGCGATGGGCAAGGTAGGCGGAAACTTCCTGGGCGGATAATTTTTTGAGCTCATAGACAAAGGTAATTCGCTGGCGAAGCTGCCTCAATTCAGAACCTTTTAGCCGCTCTGCAAATTCAGGCTGAGCAAAAAAGATGATATGTAAAAGCTTGTCTTTTTCTGACTCAAGATTGCTGAGCAGGCGCAATGCCTCAAGGCTACGATACGGCATGGCCTGAGCTTCATCAATCAGAACGACAACCTGCTGCCCTGCTTTTTTCAGCTCGACCAACCTGGCAAAAATAGCCAGACATAGTTGTTGATGGGTCGCTTCTGAATCAATATCCAGGCTGAGCTCTGAACTGATCGCCTGGTAAAGCTCAAGGGGGGTCAGTAACGGATTAGGCAGGTAGGCAATGACACATTCATCTTCAAGCAATTTAATCACTTGCCGACACAGCAGAGTTTTCCCGGTACCGACTTCGCCACTGATACGCATAAATCCCTCACCGTTACGAAGGGCCACCAACAGCACATTTAATGCTTCCTGATGGCCACTGAAGCGGTAAAGATATTCAGTATCCGGAGTCAGTGAAAACGGCTTCTCTTTTAAACCGAAAAACTGTTCATACATGGGTAAATCCGCTTAAAACTGACGCCACTGCTGCTGAAGCTCAGGAGCGAGTTTCTGGATTCGCTGGCGCGTGGAATCAACATGACTGTCCCATCCCTGCGATCCGGATATAACCTGCGGCCTGAGAAGAATAACCAATTCACTCTTGCGGGAAGAGGTTTGATTATGACGGAACAGTGCACCAACACCAGGAAGCTTGCTCAGGATTGGAACGCCAGCTTCATCCTGAGATGAATTTTCCTGCATCAAACCACCGATAACCACCAACTGGCCACTGCGGGCATGAATAATACTATCTGACTCGCGCACCGTGCTGTAGGCCAATGGTATTGTCTGTTCGCTGCCAAAAACGTTAATCTCTTTGGTCTGGTCAACAACCTCACTGACCGTCGGATGCACATGCAAGGTAATCTGATTGGCATCGTCAATCTGTGGCGTCACATCAAGAGCAATACCGGAGAAAAATGGTGTCAGAGTTATGTCGTTAGATGTCGTGGTTGTCGTTCCGGAACTCGTATCACTGGAAATGTCCGTGACAAAAAATTCATCAGAGCCAACCTTGATAACCGCTTTCTGATTATTGACCGTCGAAATTCTTGGACTGGACAAAACCTGCACATCCCCCTGACTTTCCAGCATTTCAACAAAAGCCTGAAAATCGTTAAAATTAAGCGCCAGTCCAAAAACACCGCCGAAGGTCGACGTATCGACAATACTTGCCAGTCCGGCATTAGCCACCGCATTCAAATCTGTGATGTTAACACCGCCTGAGGAACTGCCATCTCCAAAAACCGAGCCGCCCCCAGATTGGCCAACCAGAATCCCTTTACCACTGGCCGTTTTCCCTAAAGCAGCCCAGTTGATCCCACTTTGAAAGCCGTCAGAAAGAGTAACTTCAACCACCTTGGCCTCAATCAGAACCTGACGCTGCAGATTCCCCTGAATGGTCTTTAAATACTCTTCAACCAGCCGGATCTCATCAGGCATGGCAACCACGACAACAACACTGGCTTGGGGCTGGACCACAACCTTACGGCCATCCCCGCTACCGACCAGACTCACAACCGCAGTACGGAGTTCACTCCAGAAATCAGCAACAGATTCCGTGTCTATCTGGCTACCGGAAGCAGTATCCCCCTGCCCTGCTGAGGTATTTGCGCTATCATTATCAGAGTCACTACTGTTCGACTGGGTAATCTGCCCTGAACTGACACGTGTCTGGCTGGCGCCCTTGCGCACCAGATTTAAATAGTTAACCTGAAAAGTCCGCGCCTGTAAACCGGCAGGCATGACCTGGTAAATCGATCCAACTCTAGAATAAGGATAACCATAAACGTTATGCACAACCTGTAAGACTTCATCAATGGTTGTGTTTTTCAGGTCGATACTGATATCACCTGAAACATCAGGATGGACAACCATATTCATGGAACTGCCCGCAACCAATCCCATAAAAAACTCACGTGCAGCCACTTTTGTAGCAGCAATATCAAACCGCTCTGCTTCAGGAGCAACTGCGGCAAATTGAGGCTCCGGGATAAGCGCTGCGCTAATTGCTGGTGGTGGCGTGATCGGCTTGGGAACTTCGGCAACAGGTGGCGTTTCCAGGGACTGATCGATAGCCCCAATGGGCGTACCACCACGGGGAACAGGAGCGCATGCAGAGAACAATACGACTGTCCCTGCCAGCATAACTAAAAGTGCTCTCTTGTAATTGATCATATAACTCACTTCCTGCTCCCTTCTGCAGCAGATCTGTCTATTAATTCAGCCCCTGCCCGGGTTAGAACAATTTTGGTTTTATTTCTCTGCAAGACAACCCGATCAGTGGCAATTTGGGTCAGCTGAAAACCTTCCAGCGAATCACCTACCTGAAGAGCCCGACCATTGACTAAAGCTACTGTTCTCGACGCAGAGATGAGAACAGCAGACAAAACCCAGTGGCTGGTGTCGATTTCCGGTGGTGCCGGCTGCGCCTTATTGGTGACCGGCTGATATGCAACCGGACGCATAGGATCGTTGAAAGATTGGGCCACGCCCACCAGACAACATAGTGCTATCAATATCATCACTATAAGCCGGAAAAAGTAAATTTTAGCCACCGATCCACCCCTCCGCCAGGCTCAGGGTATACACCTGCATTTTGATAGTTGAAATGGGATACTCCTCTGTTTCAATGTCTACCGTTTCCCAAACCATGGGGCGCGGGAGTTTTTTTAAGGTTTCAAGATAATCGAGCAGCGCCCGATAATCTCCAGATAACTCCATCTCAAGCAGATGCTTATACAGTTTAGGGCGTTCCTTATTCTGATCAGAATTGCCAAGATCGAGGAGTTCTGGCTTGCGATTGCTCAAACTTACCAACCGCAAAGTTTTTTGCTGAGCGAGCAGCTCTTTCAAAAGCTGAACCATTTGCTGGGGAGAAACCAGGTTTGAAATATTCTCCTCCAACCGGGCTTGCAACTTTTCTATTTCAGCCTGCAGAGCAACCACACGCTCACGGTTAGCGCGATCTGGATCGGCCTGAGCCCGTGCCAGAATCAGGGATTCCTGAGCCACAAGTGCGGTCACATTACGCTGCACATCAATCATTTGACGCGTCAGGTTCCGCTGCTGCTTGAGCAGCGGATCAATAGCGCCGACGTAGATCACGAGCAGCACCACTGCCGCAGCAGCACCCGCCACAGCAACACGCTCCCTTAGTGTACGGTTATTGAACCAGTTACCCAGCTTAGCCATCACTGTCCGTTACCTTCTGCATTCAGGGTAAAACTAACCAGCCGATCCGATTCTTGAGACCGGGTCATTGTCAGGTTGTCAAAAATAACGCCACCAAACACATGCCTGTCGCCAAGGGATCTGACAAAATCGGGAATGGTGAGTTCATTAATAGTCATGCCGGACAAGGTTACCTGCTTCCCTTCTGCGCCTAACAATACCCGGGTTAACCACAACCCCTTAACCTGCACTTGAGCAAGTCCATGCAATGAACTGAAGATTAATTCGTTACCACTTCTAGGCTGATCTGCAAAATACAGAACAGCATCTTTCTGTCCAGCTAACTGCTTTTCCTGGTGAGCGATCTTCTCAATCAGCAGCGGATCAGCTGTTCGTTCGGGAAATTTGAGTTCCAATTCAGAAACCTTGTCCTGCTTTTCCCGTTCGACTTGTTGTACAGCTAACAGTTTTTGAGAGCTATCCTTTACCTGCCAGTAACAATAACCAGCAAAACAGCCCGCCAGAACACCTATCAGCACGACCAGCTTAAGCGCCGCAGAAAGCTGAAATGGCGCTGTTTTTTCTATCAGAATATCCTGATACAGATTAATCTGCTGATTCATGATGCAAGCTCCCGGCGTAGAGCACCACCAATTCCAGGCAGGACATGATTCAGGTCAGAAGTTACAAGATTGGAGGGTATTTCAAAAAGATCAGACAACACCAGGGATTCGGCCCTGGTTGCCAGGTATTCATTCAGATAATGACAGACAGCCGGAATCTCGGTTCCACACTGCGCAATCAGTAACCGTGAGACCATTGGTAACAGAAAAGTACTTTCACAAAAGTCGAAAGAACGTTGAATTTCTAGGACAATGGCATCCAGTTGCTCGGTCAGAGCCTCATAGTCGCCATCTGCATAAGGCCTGAGGTCGGCCATGCCAACGCTGAAAGAGCGCGCCAGGTATAACTGACCATCCCTGACAATCGCGAGCATCCCCTCGGCATCATCCAACCACAGCAAAGCCGTTCCGCGTTCATCATCAACACAGCATTGACACAGGTTACGCAGGGAGAATTCCGGGATATCGATGGTCGTTAGTGAGACTCCCGAATCTTTACATAGTTGAACATAGGTCTTTAAGGTGGTCATTGGTGACGCAACGACATAACTCAGGGTTTTGCGATCACCCCCAAAAGGAGCAACGTCAAAAACGTCAACAACAGCTTCAACAGAAGGATAATCGAGACTTTCACGTATCTGCCACCGGGCCGCATCACGCCGATCAGTACCTTCAAGGTCAGCCAGATCCGCCTGAAATAACTGGTAACTGTCAGGAGACAGGATAACACTGCAGGGATACTGCCCCAGGTCATACTTTCGCTGCATAGCTCCCAGCCACGCACTGTGATCAGAAGTTCCGTCAAAAGTACAATTTTCGGCAAACAGAATCGCTGGCTTCTGCCCGGCAAGGCTCTGGACACCGACAATAGAGCCCTGTTCTTTGGTCAGAGTAACCGCGACCCGTACATCTGTCGCATGACGTGTTTTTTTGAACAGTGCCAGAACATCCTCCTCAATTTTTAACAATCATTAATATTATGCCAAATTAAACCTTATTATTTCCTAAGAATCAACAAAAAAAGGTAGCCGAAGCTACCTTTTTAAGATGAAAAGAATTAAGTTTTAACCTGTATTTAAAAGTCTTCTCCCACTACAGATTAGAAGACTCTGAAGCCAGGTAAGAAGCAACGCCATTACCGTCAGCGACCATTCCCTTATCACCCTGATTCCAGCCAGCAGGACAAACTTCACCATGTTTTTCGTGGAATTGTAAGGCATCGACCATACGCAACATTTCATCAATGTTACGACCCAGCGGTAAATCATTGACCACCTGGTGGCGGACCACACCCGATTGATCGATCAGGAAAGAACCACGCAAGGCGACTCCGGCCGGGTCAAGTTCAACATCATAAGCTTTGCAGATTTCATGTTTTACATCAGCAACCAAAGGATACTTTACAGGGCCGATCCCCCCTTCGGAAACCGCGGTATTACGCCAGGCCAGATGGGTAAACTGAGAGTCAATAGAACATCCGACGACCTGCACACCACGCTTTTCGAATTCGGCAATGCGATTGCTGAACGCGATCAGTTCGGTCGGACATACAAATGTAAAATCGAGGGATAGAAAAACAGAACAATATATTTACCCTTATAATCGGCAAGGGAGAATGATTCGTTAATAGATCCGTCAGCCATAGCAGCTGCAGCAGTAAAATCAGGGGCCTCTTTACCGACCAGTACACTCATTGTCAAAACTCCTCTCAAATTAATAACGTTATAGGTAATATTTTCGTGGTAGTTTAACGCATAGTTTTTAACTGTCAAGTAAAAGATAACCGTTTTCGTATCAATTCAAGACATTCACAAACCAACAACTAGTTATTTTTTACGACTCCGGGGATGAGCCTTATCATAGACATCTGTCAGATGAGCAAAGCTGACCTTGGTATAGCGTTGGGTTGTTGACAGGGAAGCATGACCAAGCAACTCTTGTATCACTCTGAGATCAGCCCCGGCATCAAGAAGGTGAGTAGCAAACGAATGACGCAAGGCATGAGGGGTTACATCAGCCGGCAGTCCCAATTGCTGCAAACGCAGCTTGAGGTTGCGCTGTACGCTACGTGCTGTCATCCGCTGCCCGCGATGATTCAAAAAGACTGCAGCGACATCTCCGCGACCCCGTTCTTCGAGGTATGTCCTTAACGCCTCCATAGCAACACGACCAACAGGAAGCAACCGCTCTTTTTGCCCTTTTCCGACGACCCGAACCTGCAAATCAGCGAAATCGAAGGCATCAACATCCAGACTGACTGCTTCACTAACCCGCAGTCCACAGGAGTAGATCAATTCAAATAAAGCCAGGTCGCGCAGCACTAGCAACCGGTTTCCAAGACCAGGCTGATCAAGCAGATCGGCCATTTGATCAACGCTTAACACCTTTGGAAGATATTGTTCTCGCTTGGGTGAAGCCAATGAGTCTGCGGGCGAGACAGCAATAATCCCTTCGCGTACAGCAAAACGAAAAAACACCCTGATCGACGATAACTTTCTGGCAATACTTGTCCGACTGTTAACCTTGTGTAGTGTGGCTAAAAATTGCCTTAATCTGAGGGTATCAACCGAGGCAATTTCATCACCACTGGCCAACCCTGCCCCCTGGGTTTTCAAAAAGACCGCAAGCTCATTAAGATCTCGCATATAAGCATCGATGGTCCGCTCAGAGAGGTTACGCTCTGTGTCCAGATACTGTTTAAATCTTTGCAAATAATTCACGTTCAGATCCCCCTTCCCCTACCAGAACCATATTTCGCTTAATTGACGATAAGTCTCTATCATGGCATAATTCCCACAACGATTAGATGAATTTATATCCGATTGTATTAGCGCTGGCAGGTCCCTGAAATTACCAGCTATACCAATCACCATTTTCAACTGAAAAGAAATCCAGCGACCATGCACTATTTAACAATAATCCTAAAAGTCCTTCTGATCCTCTTTGCGGTTTTTCTTTTTATTGACTTTTTAACCGTCCTGCTCACCTATTGCATCTGCTGGTACGAAAAGTCAAACGAGAACCCAAAACTCGTCGAAAAACGTTTTCGAGGAAAAAGCCTTAAGCTGGTACTCAAACTGATGATCCCCGAAATGATATTTAACTGTTTTACAGTTATGATGATTCCACCGGGGATGTTCAACAGCGGCACCTCCCATTTGCAACGCGGGGAGACGCCAACCATTTTATTGCACGGCCTGTTCGACAATCAGGGAAGCTGGTTTTGGTTTAAACTGCAATTAAGAAAATCCGGAATTCGCAATCTTGTCACCATCAACCTCTCTTCATGGCATAACGAGGAAATATTAACCGAGATTCTTGCCAAGAAAATTGATGAAATAAGACTTCAGATAGGAGTCAATAAAGTCAATCTGGTGGGACATTCCATGGGTGGCATAATCGCCCGTAACTATGTCCAATTAAGGGGCGGAGCCGACAAGGTCGATAAAATCGTCTGTCTGGGATCTCCACACCAGGGCTCAAAACTGGCAACCTTTACATTCGCACCGCTGGGCAAGGTACTCATCCCATCCACGGACTTTCTCACTCGCCTGAACAAAGCACCAATACCAGCGCATATCAAGATGACCAACATCTATTCAAATAAGGACAATATGGTGCAACCGAACCGGTTCAACCACCTGCACTGGGGAACGGCCATTGAACTTGACGATATGGGGCACACCTCGTTGATCTATCGCAAAGCTCCGATTATGGCAACAATCTCGGCCCTTAAAGGATTTCCCCAGGAATGATGCGACAAATTGAAATAAAAACCCATAACCATGTTGAATTTTGCGATATCAGTGCACAGATCCGACAGGCCGTCAGTGCATCAGGCTGCCAGGAAGGATTGGCATTTCTGTTCATCCCCCACACGACAGCAGCGATAACGATTAACGAAAACGCTGATCCTGATGTTGTCAGCGACATGATCAAAAGCCTGGACAAACTCATTCCCCCGCAAGACAACTACCAGCACTATGAAGGCAACAGTGCTGCTCACCTCAAAAGCAGCCTTATCGGGGCAAGTGAAACCATAGCGATCAGCAACGGAAAGCTACAACTGGGCACCTGGCAAGGAATCTATTTTTGTGAATTTGACGGACCACGTGTACGCAAAATCAATATTAAAATTATAGAAGGCTAGCATGACAAACTGCAAAACTGGTGAGCATTGCGTCTCTATCCAGCCCCAGACCAACTACTCCTGCAACGAGGTAAAAACCGCAATCATCAACCTTCTCACCCCTTTGGGTGGCATGGAACGTTTTGTCAAGGCTGGGCAAAAGGTGTTACTGAAACCCAATCTTCTGGCCGGTCGCGCTCCAGAAAAAGCAGTGACCACCCACCCAGCTGTCGTCCGCGCCGTTGCTGAGCTGTGCCTGGACCTTGGCGCAAAAGTGTCTCTGGGAGACTCTCCAGGGATGGGCAGCCTGGAAAGTGTAGCCCATAAAGCCGGGCTGCTTGACATCGTCAAAGAAACCGGCATATGCCTAGCCCCCTTTGAAAAATCAGTACCACTGACATCAACTACCGGAACCTTCCACAAGCTGGAAGTTGCTCAGGATATTCTGGATGCCGATGTCATCATTAACCTTCCTAAGTTAAAAACCCACCAGATGATGGGCATGACCTGCGCCGTAAAGAATATGTTTGGAGCTGTAGTCGGCTTACGAAAACCCCGCTTACACCTTCAGGCCGGTACCGACAAAGCTTTTTTTGCTCTGATGCTACTTGAGCTCAGCGAACTACTCGCCCCGACCCTAACCATAGTGGATGCCATCGTCGGTATGGAGGGGGAAGGCCCGGGCAGTGGCGATCCCGTTGACATTGGGGTCCTATTGGCAGGGACACATTCTCAGGCGGTCGATACGGTAGCCACAGAACTATTAGGGCTGAAAACTGCAGAGGTATGGACTCAGCAACAGGCGGTCACCACAAATCGGCCCTTTACCCACTTGGAAAACTTAGAGATCGTAGGCCACCCCCTTGAGCCTCTCAAGGTTTCTAATTTTCGCCCGGCAAAGATGACAGATATAAACTTTGGCCTTAAAGGGGGGCTCAAGCGTTACCTCAAAAACAGCCTCAGCGCCAGGCCTGAACCGAACCCACAGCAATGCAGACTCTGCAATGAATGTGTGAAGCTATGTCCACCCCAGGCTATGAAAATAGAAAACCATACCCTGAAAATAAACTATGACACCTGTATCCGTTGTTTCTGTTGCCAGGAGCTGTGCCCTCATGGTGCGCTACACACAACACAGGGCCTGCTATTAAAGCTTTATACATTTCTCAACAAACCGAAAAGCTGAGACAAACCCAAAACCAGAAAGGGCCCCACACTCGCTAGCATGGGGCCCTTTCTGGTTCGATGTCAGTTCGGAAATTAACGAACCTGAACAACTTCCTTAACTTCAGGAATTTTTTCCATCAGGTTACGCTCAATACCCATTTTCAAAGTCATGGTAGACATGGGACAAGACCCGCAAGCGCCGGTCAATCTGAGGCTGACTACGCCATCTTCAGAGACATCAACAAGCTCAACGTCTCCACCATCTGCCTGCAGTGCTGGTCTAACCATATCTAAAACTTCAGCAACGCGTTCTTTCATCTGTTGTTTCCTCCGTGTTGATAATTGAGTTTATTGGTTAAGTATAGTCATATTTGCTCTTGCCAGGCAAGCAAGAAGTCACCTCAAA
The DNA here is from genome assembly GCA_963664385.1 of Geopsychrobacteraceae bacterium. Lineage (GTDB taxonomy): Bacteria > Desulfobacterota > Desulfuromonadia > Desulfuromonadales > Geopsychrobacteraceae > Seleniibacterium. The sequence goes on along the minus strand of OY761157.1, from coordinate 3,775,866 downwards.
CCAAGGGCCTTGCTTACATCGCTGATTTTCCTGGCACATAGCAAATCTGGCGTCCCCACATGCTTACCCTGGATCAGGACCTTAAAGCTATCACCCATTCCGCCCTCAGGGACAATCAGGGTCTTTAAGCCCATCCTTAAGGACTGTGCTTTGGTGGGGTCAGGTTCCCGCTGTTCAAGCTCAATTAACATTTCAACAAAACCAAGCCCCATAAGAAATTGATATTGCAAGCCGAAATAGAGAGGCGTTAACCCTCGGCGCGAGCCGACATTCTGCAAGGTCGTAAAATCAACATGGGCAGTGATATCCTGGAGGCCAACCTGTTGTAGCGGCTTGTCATTGGTCTGATGCTGCTGATAACAAAGGAGGGTTCCGGCATGCCGCCAGGGAGCATACAATTCTTCGGCCGGATACCCATAATCGATAGTCAGAACAAACCCCTTACGAAGAACCTCTGCCACTTGAGTCATCCACTTTCGCGAGGCAAGGTTGACCTCACAACGATTTCCTTCATGAATCTGGATGTTCAGCTCAGTAAAATAAGCGCTTAATTCCTGAGTGGACAGCGGTCGTAATTCCTCTTGAAAGCCACCATCGCCATTAACGACAAAGATTTCCTGCAGCTCCCCACCATGCTTTTCTACCAGGTGAACCGGAAAAGCATCAACCAGTTCATTACTCAAAAAGCAACCGATCATTCCTTTTAGTTGAGGAAGCTCACACCATTCGACCCGACCGGTCTCGATATGACCCGCAAGCAAGGCTGATTGGCGCATTTGTCCGTCACTACTGATTTCAACAATTTTGTATGTGACAGCATTATAAAACTCAGGAAATTCTTCAGCGATAGCTGTTAAAATATCATTCGCTAAATAGCCGTCCCCAGCCCCCTGTTCGGCTATCGTAAACGGGCATTTTTCCATGATTTGCCACATCTGCTCAAGTTGCCGGGCGATTAATCGCCCAAAACAGGAATGGACATGAGATGAGGTAAAAAAGTCCCCCTGCCGCCCAATACGTTCACGGGCAGTCATATAATAACCATAAACAGGATGATAGAGAGCTTGCTGCATAAATTCAGCAAAAGTAATGCCCCCCCGTTCAGCTATCAATGCCTGTATTTCAGTAATCAGGCTTTGGTCTCTCGATTCAGTCATAAAAAGCCTTTCAATGCAGGTTAATCCTTCGCTAGCAAAAGTATAGACAGGCTCTGGTTTAAAATGCAACAGCAGGACATAAGTCACAGCAAATTGCGGCACCAACCGGATCCTTATAGATATTGGTTGTTCATGTCTTGAATTCACTAATCATTCATGTCATTATCATTGGCTGATTTAATGAGGCTGAAAGTTGGATTCTGGCAAACCACAACCTTACCAGAAAAGGACTTGTTCATGGCAATCATTACCATATCCAGAGAGATGGGTAGCGGCGGTATTCCCATCGCACAACAAGCTGCCGAAAAGTTGGGGTACGCGTTAATTGACGGTAGCTCCATCAAAGAAGTCGCGTCAGAATATGATCTCACGGCAGAAGCCCTTGAGCTGACAGATGAGAAGCCACCGGCATTTGTTGACAATCTGGATCGCAAAATAGAGTTGGATGTCTACCGGATTCAACTGCTGGTTCTAGAACGTGCCCTTGAAGGGAACGTTATTATTTATGGGCGCGGCGGCCAGGACCTTCTACCCGGCATAAAAACCGTTGTCAGGGTCAGGGTTATTGCACCGTTTGAAGAGCGTGTCGAACGTTGGGCTGAGCGGGAATGGCTTGATCCGGATCTCGCCCGGTCCCTGGTCCGTAGAAGTGATCAGCAACGAGCCGGTTATATTAAATATTACTTTGATCGGGATTGGGACAACCCTCTGGATTATGACCTGGTAATCAATACGGCCAGGATATCAAATGACGCCGCGGTAAGGTTGATAAAGGAATCAGTTCGGGACGCGGACCTGATGGCAAAAAGTGGTCAATGCCAGACGAGAATTACCGATCTGATTATTCAGAAAAAAATTCAGATTGCCCGACTGGCAGATAATCGCATCAAAGATCTCTGGTTTGCCATTGAGGTAGAAAAAGGGCATGTCACTTTATCTGGCCATATTTACAATGATGAAGAACGGCTGGCAACTCTTCAGCATGCCCGCCAGATTGCCGGTGTCACCGGAGTGACCGATAAACTTAAAATCGTTCATTACGATATTGACAAGCGCTGAGCTGAATAAATAATTTCACACTCAAAAGCGCCGGTCCTTCCGGCGTTTTGCTTAAATAACTTTTAAAGGAGAACTGTTCAATGGCTGGACATAGTAAATGGGCCAATATCAAGCACCGCAAGGGCGCACAGGATGCCAAGCGTGGCAAGATTTTCACCAAACTGATTAAAGAGATCACCATTGCTGCCAAAATCGGCGGAGGTGACCTTGAGTCTAATGCGCGTCTGCGCCTTGCTGTTGATAAGGCGAAACAGGCCAACATGCCTAAAGACAATATCGAAAGAGGCATTAAAAAAGGTACCGGAGATCTCGATGGTGTCACCTATGAAGAAGGGACTTTTGAAGGGTACGGACCTGGCGGTGTCGCGGTCATCGTTGAATTCATGACCGACAACCGCACCCGTACCGTTGCCGATGTTCGTCACGCATTCAACAAATGTGGCGGCAGCCTTGGTGTCAGTGGCTCAGTTGCCTTTATGTTCGATCGTAAGGGGCAAATCGTTTTTGGCGAAGGGAACGACTTTGATCAGATTTTTGAAGTTGCCCTCGAGGCCGGCGCTGAAGATGTCAAAGATGAAGACGGCATGATTGAAGTCATTACCGAGCCGAACGAGTTTGAAACTGTGCGTAATGCGTTGACCGACCAGGGCTTTACCTCTGAGTCCGCCGAAGTCACCATGCTGCCACAAACGATGACCGCTATCGAAGGAAAACCTGCCGAGCAATTGATGAAAATGATCGATATGCTTGAGGACAATGACGATGTCCAGAACGTTTATGCCAACTTTGACATCTCTGACGAAGAGATGGAAAGGATCATGGGCTGATCTTCACTCATGAGAATTCTGGGTATTGACCCCGGTAGTAAGGCGACCGGTTACGGTTTTATTGAACAGCGCGGTAACCGCCTTATTCATATTGATAATGGGGCCATCTTCACGCGCAGCCAGGACGCTCTGGCTGCGCGACTGCAGCGTATTTACCAAACCCTATGCCAGCTTATTGAACAATATCAACCGGATGCGGTTGCTGTTGAACAGGTCTTTATGGCAAATAATCCAGCCTCAGCCCTCAAGTTAGGGCACGCGCGCGGAGTTGCCCTGCTGGCCGGCATCAATGCCGGGTTACCAGTTGCTGAATACTCGGCGCTACAGGTCAAGAGTGCCGTTGTCGGCTACGGTAAAGCTGGTAAAAACCAGGTTCAGCATATGACCAAGACACTTCTTAACTTACCGGAAATTGCCCAGGAAGATGCCGCCGATGCGCTGGCGGTTGCCATTTGCCATGCCCATAGTCATCACCTGAATAATCAACTTGGAAGCACCAGAAACCAAGCTCTAGGAATGAGAAGATGATAGCCCTCCTCACAGGAACAATTGCCCAGAGATCTCCAGAACAGATCATCCTCGATGTGAATGGGGTAGGCTATCGCCTGCAGACCCCCCTCTCTACCTTCTACGCCCTTCCTGAGTCAGGAACTGCCAAGCTACAGGTGTATACCCACGTTAAAGAAGACGCCATTAACCTCTATGGCTTTTCTACCGTTGCGGAAAAAGATCTGTTTGTACTGTTAATATCGGTTTCCGGGGTTGGCCCCAAACTGGCCATCACAACCTTGTCACATATTCCGCCTCACGAGCTTGCCTTAGCACTGAGCGAAGGGAACCTGACCAAGTTGACCGCTATTCCCGGTATCGGTAAAAAAAGTGCTGAACGCCTGATCCTTGAACTTCAAGACAAAGCTACGGCCTATGCGATAGACGCAGCAATTGAGCCAACCACAGCCAAACCAGCTACCGAAAGCAAAGACATTCATCAGGATGCTCTTTCTGCCCTGATCAATCTGGGCTACAAAGAGAGCCTTGCAAAGCGTGCGCTGAAAAGTATCAATGTTCCGACCGGAACCCCTATTGAAGACATCCTTAAGGCTGCATTGCAGGTCCTGTTAAAATAGAACGGAGCAATTATGGATGAACGTCTGATTAACGGTGAGATTCAACCTGATGAAGATCGTTATGAAGCAGGACTAAGGCCTAAATCCCTTCAGGAATATGTTGGCCAAAGCAAAGCAAAACTGAATCTACAGGTTTTTATCGATGCGGCCCGTAACCGTAACGAAGCCCTTGACCACGTTCTGTTTTTTGGCCCACCCGGGCTTGGCAAAACAACCCTGGCCAACATTATCGCCCAGGAAATGGGCGTTAACATTAAAAGCACATCGGGCCCGGTTATCGAAAAAACGGGTGATCTCGCTGCGGTTCTGACCAACCTGGAAGAAGGTGATGTTCTGTTTATTGATGAAATACATCGCCTCTCTCCTGTCGTTGAAGAAATCCTCTATCCTGCAATGGAGGATTATCAGCTCGACATCATGATTGGCCAGGGCCCCTCGGCCAGGACCATCAAGCTGGACATTCCCCGCTTTACACTGGTTGGCGCAACAACCCGCGCCGGGCTATTATCTTCTCCTTTGCGTGACCGTTTCGGGGTTATCAGTCGCCTGGAGTTTTACTCAAATGAAGAACTCAAAACCATTGTCAAGCGCAGCGCCAGCATTCTGAAAATTCACATTGATGATGAGGGAGCCCTTGAAATAGCGCGCCGCAGCCGGGGCACCCCACGGATTGTAAACCGTTTGCTGCGCCGGGTCAGAGATTTTGCTGAAATTGAAGGTGATGGGTTCATTACCAGAGAGCTTGCCGACCACTCTTTAAAAAGACTGGAAGTTGACAACCAGGGGCTTGACTATATGGACCGGCTGTTACTGCTGTCACTCATTGACAAATTTGGTGGCGGCCCGGTAGGTTTAGATACCCTCGCTGCAGCGATTGGTGAAGAGCGCGATACCATTGAAGATGTCATAGAACCTTACTTAATCCAGCAGGGATTCTTAAATCGAACCCCACGTGGACGGGTTGCCACGGAAAGCTGCTATAAACATTTTCAGCGCTCCATTAATTCAGAAAACGACAACGGACCACTCTTCGGTTAAAATCAGCAGCATATGACATCAGAACATATTCATCAATTTGCCCAACAGCTGGCCAGCTGGTCTCACTCAATCATCGAACTGGCACGCTTGCCGTTTAGAAGGGTTGAGACGTATCCTAAAATCAGCACTGACATAGGGACAATCCAGCCCCCTTTGGTTTTCTGGATTAATCGTCAAAGCTTAATGGCAGGAGGGATCCTGCTGATCCCTGAACAGGATATCAAACTATCCCTTGAGCAGGGCAAGGCTTGCGCAGAAGCCTTAGGCCTTAAACATTTTGTCACCTGGGAAACCCAACAGGTCAGAATCTGGGAAATCGCAGGTGATGACCTTAATGAAGAGCGTTGTCTCCCGCTGCAGGCCCCAGACCAGCCGGACACCTTTCGCTATCTCCTTGAGGATGTTCTCAATGCCTTAAAACTTCTGGCGATTCTTGGTGCTGTTCCACCGCCACAACTGGCACCACAGTATTTTAACAATCTGTTTCAGATCACCCTGGAACAAACAGCCCCGAGCTTGATCGAAGAATATCGTAAATTGCGCTCAGAGCATGACTCCTTTCGTGCGATCGATCTTGATCTTCAGGCCCATGAGGCCAACCGCCTGTTTCTACTTAAAATTCTGGCATTACTGCTGTTTGACAAGCACCCGGAAGCAACCCAGCCAGAAAAGCTTGAAGAGACAATCAATCAGAGTATCCAATACTTGCCAGTGGAATTAAGCTCCATATTCCTGAAGTCAAAGGTCCCCGATGCCCCGCAGCTTCCAATTGAAGCGGCTGTCGGTTTTCACCATCTGCTGATGCGCTTACAACAAATCAACTGGGTCGGTAATAGCGACAAAGCAGTTCAAAGTCTTAACAAGCTGATGCAAAGCTGGTACGGATGTGTCAACAGCTGCAGCAAGGGCGATGTCTGTATCTACCCTGAAGCGCCGCAGCACAGAGACTTCAGCGCCTGCATCTTATCGGATAAACTGCCGATACTGGCTGCGACAGGATTGTTTGCCAGAGCAGCACAACAGCAATTACCCCACCTGATCCAGGGCTCTGTATTTAACTACAGCAGTGAATATAAGGTATCTGAATTGATCACGGCCCGCCTATTGAACCAGCGCGGGATTGCAGGATCGGAACGTCAGGAAATTGCCATCGGTTTACGGAGAGCTTGGCCTAGTCGTCGTTTCACTATCCGTGCCGGACAACCATATTGGCTGTGGGAATGCATTTACCTGCTGGGCATCGTTCCCCTTGACACCTCTTTGCTCCTTGAGATTCCAATAGCTGCCTTGCAAGCGGCAGATGATGACATTTTCTGGCAAATAATAAGAGAACATTTTTCCATCACCGAGATTGAAAAGTCGACACCTGACAACGTCAGTATCTTATTGAATAAATCTGAAGAGAACCCCGATTTTTGTAAAATTAATTCAGAGACCGGGCTTCGCCACTTGGAACTTTACGAATCCAGAGATTTTTTACGGGAACGTATTCTGCTTGCCCTACAACTCCCTGAGGAAATATTTTCTCTTATCGGCAAAGAAATTCTCTGGAACTTTGAATTAAACCCTCAGTCCAAAGGGACCGATCTCTTTACCCGAAGCACCCTATACCAATTATTAAAAACGATACTCGTAGTCCCCGGGAAAAAGGGGAAAGAACTCCCCTGCGCTCACATTCCCATAGCGGATGGTCACTACCTTAAAGAACTCGAACTACAGTTTTCGAAAAAGGCAAACTGTTACAAACCGAGCGATATCGATAAAGTTCTGGCAGATTTATTTAAGTGCCCCCTGCTACAAAATCTGACCATTCCTCGTTGCAATATTCCCAACATTCAACAAAACGTCGTAACAGAGATATCTGAAGAGGTTGGCATCCAGATTAGAGACTTGATAGGAGCACACGGTCGCCCCGATTTCCCGGAACAATACTTATATTTCCTGGATCATCCACAGCTCGATAAATTTCGTTTCACACCTCCCCTTAAACAGAAGGGAAACATTTTAGGCCAATTTGAGCTTGAAGATGCCACAGGGAAAATAATTGAAGGGTATGGGGAGGAACTGGAGCAAGCCCTACTCTTGTGCTCAGCCCTCGACAAAGGAAAACCGGAATTGCCGACCGACAGGCATCAACTGACCACATTACTTGAATATTATAAGAAAGACTTAAATAGCCTGTACAAAACCCTTGAGCAGGAATGCTACAGTCTGATTGGCAACCCGCAAATCGCGAAAAAACAGATCGTAAAAATCTGGCGAGAGTTAAAACTTCCTGACCCATCGTGGTTTAAATAGCTTTCTGCTCAAAACAATTTTATTATCGTCCATATTTATTCCAAGGACCTAATGATGCGAATTTTACTCCATATTTGCTGTGGTAATTGTGCTATTTACCCCGTTAATGTTTTACGCGAACAGCAACACGACATTACCGGTTACTTCTTTAATCACAATATTCACCCCTACCAGGAATTTACCAGGCGCCTGGCAACAACTAAAGAATATGCAGAAAAGATGGATCTGCCTTTAGTGTGCAATGAGGACTACGAGCTGGAGACATTTCTGAAAAATGTTGCCCAAGAGCCGGAAAAGCGCTGCGAATACTGCTACCGGTCGCGTCTTCTTGCGACAGCGCAAAAAGCCAAGCAGCTGGGCTTTGAGGGCTTTACGACAACCCTGCTCTACTCACGCTATCAAAAGCATCAGGATATTGTTGAATATGGGCATCAATTAGCCTCTGAATTTAATTTACACTTTCACTACGAAGATTACCGGGTCGGCTGGAACGAAGGCATTCGGATTTCCAAAGAGATGGGCCTTTATCGCCAACAGTATTGCGGCTGTATCTATTCTGAAAAAGACCGCTACTACCCGCGACAGAAAAAGACCAAACCGCCGACATCTTCGTAAAATTATGCGCTTCTTGCGAGAGCTTGTAAAAAGATTGTAACTTTATGATATCCTTTAATTCGTCAGACCAGAAGTCAGTTCAGAGAAGGTATAGTTTTATCGGCTTGTCCCCTGACCGCTACCAGAAATGGTTGGAATGGTCAGTCGTACGATTGTTAGACAATGACAAATAACCATTGAGCTGAAACCTAGAGGAGGATTCATATGCTGGAACTTATTGAAAAAACCTTATTGGCCGGGATAGGCACCTTGGCTCTTACCCAAAAAAAAGCAGAAGAGTTAAAAGATGACCTGAAAGAACGCCTTAACCTGTCAGAAGAAGAAGGAAAGAAACTTCTTGATAAATTACAGGGAGCGGTTAAGGAGAACCAGGCCAAGCTTGAAGAACTTGCCCAGGCAGAAGTAAAGAAAGCCTGTGAACGGGTCGGGTTAGCGACTGAAGAGGAAGTTAATAAACTGAAAAAACGTATAGATCAGCTGGAAAAGAAACTTAACTCTCAGGAATAACATAAATAATCGCGGCGCTATGTCACCAATAAACCGGATAAACAGAAATATACGTTCACTTAAACGTTACCGGCAGGTATTGACCATCCTTATTAAATATGGATTTGGTCATATTGTCGATCAGCTGAATATCGATTACTACCTGCGCCTGGGCAAACGTATCGTATCACTAGGGACTGCGTCTAAAGACATTGAAAGACTGACCCAGGGTGCCAGAGTCCGGCTGGCACTTGAAGAACTTGGCCCCACATTCATTAAACTCGGTCAACTCCTATCAACCCGCCCAGACCTGATATCGGCAGAAATCATTCAGGAGCTGCAAAAGCTGCAAGATCATATTCCAGGCGTTCCATACGAAGAGATTTCTGCGGCAATACATCAGGAACTCGGTTACCCGATTGAAGAGCTATTCGACACCTTTGAGAAAGAACCACTGGCAACAGCCAGCATCGCTCAGGTTCACCGGGCAACCCTCCCAAGTGGTGAAGAGGTCGTATGCAAGATCCGCCGCCCAGGTATAGAAACCACCATAACCACAGACATGGATATTATGATGGGACTGGCCTATCTGATTGAAAAGCACTTACCGGGCGGTGATCTGTATGACCCCATCGGCTTGGTCAAGGAATTTCGCCGAGCAATCAATCGCGAACTTGATTTTACCAGTGAAGGGCGTACAACAGACCGTTTCTTTCTGAATTTTAAAAATGATGCCAGTGTCAAAGTTCCAAAAGTATTCTGGACCTTTACCGGCAAAACCGTACTGACTCTTGAGTATCTAGATGGCATTAAAATTTCCGACCTTAAAACCCTCAATGAGCTGGGATATGACCAAAAAAAGATTGCGGAAAATGGTGCAAATAATTTTCTTAAACAGGTCTTTATCCACGGTTTATTTCATGCTGACCCCCACCCAGGGAACCTGAAAGTCCTGCCAGATAACGTTATCGGCATACTCGATTTCGGGATGGTCGGCAGACTGGACGAAGACACAAAATACCAGCTCACAGAATTGCTCCTTTCCATATTACGGCGTGATGTTGACCATATTATTTCACAGCTTGTATATTCCGGTGATTTGCATGATGAGCAGAATTTACGTGGCCTGAAGCGAGACCTCACCGAGTTTATTGATGATTATTATGACATCCTCTTAGAAGACCTGAAAGTTGGTAAACTCCTGATAGACTTCATTGATATTCTTACCGAGTATCAGATTAAATTCCCTTCAAACCTGATGCTGTTATCACGTGCATTAATCGCTATGGAAGGGCTGGGAAGACAACTAGACCCTGACTTCAACATGGTAGAACAGCTCAAGCCATTTGCTGAAAACATCATTAAAGAAAAATTTTCAGCTGGCTATATTGGCAAGGAAATGACCAAGGTCATTCAGTCTTACCAAGCCCTGGGTAAAAGCCTGCCTCTTGATATTAAAGAATTTATCAATCGCATCAATCGTAATAAATTCAAACTGGACCTTGAGCATCGCGGCCTTGAGAGTTTAATTCTCAATCTGGATAAATCAAGTAACCGCATCTCCTTCAGCCTGATCATTGCAGCTTTAATTGTTGGCTCCTCAATGATCATCCAGATAGATAAAGGCCCTATGCTTTTTGGATTTCCTCTTCTTGGCTTAATAGGCTATACCGTTGCCGGGTTACTCGGTTTTGGTCTTGCCATCGCCATTTTACGGTCCGGGCGCCTGTAACGATACGATCTGCCCATGTTGTAATGGCGGCACACATTTTCACCACTCCAGTGTGGTGGTTGCAACACTGGCCTACCAGCGACGAAACCCATTCAATAAAACCTATACGATATTGACTACTTGCAAACCATAAATTATTGGCAAGTGTTTTGCATAACATAACACTTACAATATATATTTCGTTTTAAATTATAAGATCGGAAAAGCACATGATTCTTCAAAAGACAATCGGTAAGGTAACGACAATTTCTGGTATCGGACTCCACTCAGGAGCGAGAATCGATATGAAACTCCGCCCAGCCGGTGAAAATACAGGGATTATTTTTCACCGCACTGATGGCGAGCAGGTTGTTGACATTAAAGCCTGTTCTGAAAATGTTGTTGATACTCGTTTGGCTACAGTTATTGGCCGGCAAGGAGTATCTGTCTCAACGATAGAACACTTCATGGCAGCCCTCGCCGCCTTTGGTATCGACAACCTTCATGTCGACATCAACGGCCCTGAGGTTCCTGTTCTCGATGGTAGTGCGGCTCCTTTCATTCGCACTCTTCAGCAGACCGGCGTAACATCTCTGCAGGCAAGCCGTAAGTTTATCTCTATTCGGAAACCTTTGGAAATTATCGAAGGAGAAAAACGGATTAGCATTATCCCATCCCGTTTTTTCCGCGTCTCATTTGACATTGCTTTTGATCATGCAGCTATCGGCGTTCAGAATTACAGTCTTAAATTCTCGACCGAGAACTTCTGCAAAGAGGTCGCAGCAGCGAGAACCTTCGGCTTCCTGCATGAAGTCGAATATCTGAAAGCCAACGGTCTGGCACGCGGCGGTTCTCTTGACAATGCTGTCGTTATTGATGACAATGGAATCATGAACCCTGAGGGATTACGTTACAGCAACGAATTCGTCCGTCACAAAATTCTGGATGCCTGTGGCGATTTCAGCCTCATTGGTGCCCCCATTCTAGGCCATATCAAAGCATTTAAAGCCGGACACGACCTGAATGCTAAAATGGTTCGCAAAATTGAAGAAAATCCAAGCCACTGGGCTTATGTCGAGTTTAACGAACAAGCGCTCAAAGAGGCTCAACGCGGCAATGTCAAAGCTTACGCTGGGGATCTCGCCTGGCATGAAGCATAAGACGCCATTACGATTAAAAATAAAAAAGCAGCCTCCTGGCTGCTTTTTTATTTTTATCTACTTTTACTTTCAGTCATACTGATTACTCTAATGATGACAAACTACTGGCTGGGACTAAAGCAAAGTCTAAGCATGCTAAACTCCGTCACCATAAATCAAAAATTACTGTCCCCAGGCTGACGATTGACAATGAAAGCAGAGAAAACAAAGGATCCCTCAAAGCGCCGCAGAAAAGAACTGCTCCTGATTTTTTTTGCGGCCCTATTGTTCATCACCATCCCGCTGTTTGAAGATCAACTCTTTAAACTCACGACTCAACTACCGATAAGCAACAGTATCATTGCCCTTGCGGTTATCAACATTAACATCCTGCTCGTTCTGCTGTTTCTGTTTTTGATCTTCAGAAATCTCTTTAAACTGGTTCTTGAACGCAGGCGCGGTGTCCCTGGATCTAAACTCAGAAGTAAACTTGTAGGTGCATTCATCGCATTATCGCTGATACCAACAATGCTGCTTTTTTTTGTTTCTGCAGGATTTATAAGTAACAGCATTGACAACTGGTTTAACAACCAGGTTGAACTCGCCCTTGATGAATCACTGGAAGTCGCTCAGACCTACTACCAGAATTCCGAAACCAATGCTCTCTATTATGCTGATCAACTCAGCAGAATTATTAAAGAAGAAAAGTTACTAAACGAAACAAATCTACCGAAATTAAAAAAACTGATTGTCACCAAACAGGAAGAATACAATCTTGGTATCGTCGAAATCTTTTCAGCAACTCATGAGGAACTAGTCAGGGTCGCCAATCCTAAAATCCCCATCATCGACATCACCGAAGCAACCTCAGACCCGGTGCGTGAAGGATTGCAGGGGATTCGCTTTTCACAAATAACACCAGTTGGAAAGGCCGACCTTATCCGCGGTATTGTTCCTGTCCAGTCCAACTGGAACGCTAAAGACATTGTCGGTGTTGTCGTCGTTAACTATTACGTCCCCTACTCTTTGATCAACAAGATGAAAGAAATTTCCTCATCTGTCGACCAATACAAATTGACTAAATCGATCAAAGGACAGATTCAACAAAGCTACGTTATTGTCCTGTTGCTCATTTCCCTGATTATCATTTTTCTGTCAACCTGGTTCGGCTTCCATCTTGCACGAGGAATAACCGTACCAATCCAGGACCTTGCCACAGCAACGTCCAGAGTTGCGTCCGGAGATCTTGATATTAACCTGGAAACCACCAGTACCGACGAAATCGGAACCCTGGTCAGTGCCTTCAATAAGATGACTGCGGACCTGCGTCAAAACCGCCAGGAAATTAATGTTGCCAATGAAGAACTGCAACTGTCCAACCTCGAGCTGGACCGCCGCAGCAATTACATGGAAATTGTCCTGGCAAACGTTACTGCCGGGGTCATTTCAATTGATCGCAACGGCAAGCTGACCACCATCAATAAATCAGCGGAAAACCTGCTTCAGTTTAAAGCCGAGCAGGTATTAGGTAAAGACTTCCGCACCGTTATACCAGTTCAGCATCAACCCATAATTATGGATTTGTTTAAAGAGTTATTCCATTCAGAAAAAGGAACCGTCAGACAACAATTGACGATTCCTATCGGGGCTGAAAAATATACATTGATGATCAACCTGACAACTCTTAAAGACAATCAAAATCATTTCCTTGGGACCGTCATCGTATTCGACGATTTAACCCAATTATTTAAAGCCCAGCGCATGGCAGCCTGGCGTGAAGTCGCCAGACGCATTGCCCATGAGATCAAAAACCCATTAACCCCTATTCAACTATCGGCCCAACGCTTAAGAAGGCGCTATCTTAGCCGGTTCAGCAGTGAAGACAAAGTTTTTGATGAATGTACGCAAATGATAAGTCAACAAGTTGATGATCTTAAAAACCTGGTTAATGAATTCTCCAATTTCGCCCGCATGCCTGCAACCAAGCCTACAGAAAATAATCTTAATGATGTTATAATTGAGTGCTTACCACTCTATCGCGAAGGCCATAAGAATATTACCTTCAATAATCATCTGTACGAAAACCTACCAGCTACAAAATTTGATCGAGAACAGATCAAGCGGGTGATTATTAATCTGCTGGAAAATTCTGTAGCAGCGGTCGATAAAGAAGGGATAATTACCGTCGATACAGACTATGATAGTGAACTTCAGATCGTATCTGTTTCTATCGCTGACACAGGCTGCGGAATTCCCGCGGAAGACAAAAGTCGCCTATTTGAACCCTATTTTTCAACCAAGAAGACAGGAACCGGTTTAGGCCTGGCCATAGTCTCCACCATAATCACTGATCATGGTGGCTATATTCGGATCAGGGACAACAAGCCAACCGGTACAGTTTTCACCATTGAACTACCGGCCACTTCCGCATAACCATATAGACTATAGAGGGTGTTTTAATGAAACATGTTTTAATCGTAGATGATGAGGCTAGCATCAGGCAGAGTCTTGAAGGAATCCTTGAAGATGAAGGATTTCGGACATCATTTGCAGCCACAGGAGAAGAATGCCTTAGTAACATTCAAGCCGAGGATCCAGATCTGGTTCTCCTTGATATCTGGATGCCAGGTATCGACGGACTGGAAACCCTTAAAGCGATTAAACAGAAAAGGCCTGATCAACTTGTCGTCATGATGAGTGGCCATGGCACCATAGAGACAGCGGTTAAAGCAACCCGCCTCGGTGCTTATGATTTTATAGAGAAACCCCTCTCCCTTGAAAAAGTACTGTTGTCGATTCAGAACGGGTTAAAAATAGGTGATCTGGTTGCAGAGAATACAGCTCTTAAACAGAAAATAAACCAAGAGTACCAGATGATCGGAGCAAGCCCAGCGGTTGAACGTTTAAAGCAACAGATTAATGTGGCCGCCCCCAGTTCAGGATGGGTTCTTATAACTGGAGAAAATGGCACCGGCAAAGAACTGGTCGCCAGGGCCATTCACAAGCAATCTACCCGCACTGAAAAACCTTTTATTGAAGTCAACTGCGCAGCAATCCCTGAAGAGCTCATCGAATCTGAACTGTTTGGGCATGAAAAAGGTGCATTTACAGGCGCTACAGCTGCCAGGAAAGGAAAGTTCGACCTGGCCAATACCGGAACCCTGTTTCTTGACGAAATCGGCGATATGAGCCTTAAAACCCAGGCAAAAATCCTTCGCATTCTGCAAGAACATAAATTTGAAAGAGTCGGCGGCAGTCGCACCATAGAGGTCGATGTCCGGGTCATAGCGGCAACCAATAAAAATTTACTAGAAGAAATTGACCAAGGCAATTTCCGCGAGGATTTGTATTTCCGACTTAACGTCCTCCCCTTTGTCGTGCCACCATTACGTAGCCGCAAAGAAGATATCCCGCGCCTTTGTAAGCACTTTCTTCACTACTTCTGCGGCAAAGAGAGCCGAGAGATTAAAACGATCTCCAGTGAAGCAATGCAGGCGTTAATGCAATATCGCTGGCCAGGAAATATCCGAGAACTAAAAAACCTCATCGAACGGCTGGTCATCATGACCCCTGGGCTGGAAATAACCGTAGACGATATTCCTCAAGAAATATTGAAAGCCAAGAACATACCAGAAAATAGCTCTACGGCCCAAACTCCTGAAGAAATGCCTGATTCATACCGGGATGCAAAGGAAATGTTTGAGAAACAGTTTCTGCTTGAAAAGTTAAGGAAAAACAATTGGAATGTGTCACGAACGGCAGAAGAAATTGGCCTGGAAAGATCTAACCTACATAGAAAGATCAAAGCCTACGGAATAGAATCAGAAGTTTGATTGAGCCAATGTAAATACGAAAAAAAACTCCCAGCAACAGAAGTTGCTGGGAGTTTTTTTATATAGATGGTACCCGGGACGAGACTTGAACTCGTACAGCACGAATGCCGAGGGATTTTAAGTCCCTATTTTTCTCCAATTCAAATAATTCTATCTAATTAATTTAACTTGCCTTTAAAAACATATCAAATAAAATATACTCTCATTTGGGACACTCACGGGACAAATGGAGGAAATATGGCAACGATCAATAAACGTGGCGACAAATGGCAAGTGAAAGTTCGCAGACTCGGCCAATCGGCTTCCCGATCTTTTCACAGAAAAGAGGATGCCGAACGCTGGGCCAGAAAAACCGAAGCCGATATTGAAGCTGGAGTTTTCATCGAAGACATTACAGCCAGCAAGACAATCACCATCCGCGAAGCCGCCGATTCCCTGATCAGCGACTACCTCCCCAAACTCAGCGACGCCAGAAGAGAAGAAAATCGACTAGAAGCCATTCTGGAGCGTTCGGGATGGGGCAAGACCCCACTTGCTAACCTGAGATCGAAAGACGTCTATTCCTACATTCGCCAACGCGAACAGGAAGGCATTGCCGCCAATACGATTCGGCTTGACCTTGCCCTACTCTCTCGCCTCTACAAATTTGCAATCCAGAAATGGAGCCTCGAAAGTTTGAGCAATCCCGTCAAAGCTGTCGAAAGACCATCTACGGCTTCCAGTGCCAGGACCAGACGCCTTGAAGAAGGGGAAGAGGAAAAATTACTGAAGGCAGCGCACGACGATCTCAAACCAATCATTCGCTTCGCCCTGGAAACAGCTATGCGACGTGAAGAGATTGCCAGCCTCACCTGGAAACAAGTTGATCTCAAAAACAAAACCGCTCACCTGCCAAAAACGAAAAACGGTAGTGCCCGATCCGTGCCGTTGAGCAGTGCCGCAATCGCAATACTACAAGGCATGCCACACAACATTGACGGTACGATTTTCAACTTGACCAAAGACCAGATTACCGACCGCATGCGGGTTACTGTCAAACGCGGAGAATTAAAGGATCTAAGATTTCACGATCTCCGCCATGAAGCAACCTCAAGATTGTTTGAAACCGGCCGCCTGGACATGATGGAGATTGCCACTATCACCGGGCATAAAAGTCTCTCCATGCTCTCACGCTATACCCACCTCAGAGCTGGCGATTTAGCTAAAAAGCTTGAATGACACCAAAATCCATTATCGACAAATGATGATAGTTCTTGTAAAATACCTTACATGCTGACCAGAAGGAGGTTTATATGGCAACAGCATCATTTGATAAGACTTTTGTTGTGAGCGATGCTGAGAGCATCAAAAAGTTCAGGGAAAAATCAACTTCTCCAACGAGAATTGTTGTACATAAACGAGATTACACTACTGAAAAAGCACAAGGGATTCAGCTATTAAAACAACAATTGTCAAACTTGGAGACCTGCTAGAAGAGCTTGAGGAATCTGAATGCCTCAAGCTCTTGTCTTTATTTTCCTGCCCCAAAAACCCAGATGTCGAAACATTTCTCAGAGACAAATCAATTCGCTTTGAAAAAAGTGATAATGCACGGACATATTTGATCCTCAATAGCGAAAACGGTGAAATATTGGCCTATTTTTCCCTATCGTTCAAAGAAATTACCCTTCTGGACTGCAATGTCTCAAAATCTCTGGTTAAAAAATTCGATGGGATCAACAAAAACGCTGAAAGTGTGCGCGTTTATCTCATCGGCCAAATTGCCAAGAACTACGCAATTATCGAAAACCCTATCAATCTAAAAAATATCCTTTCTGAAGCATTTGCCATCATTGATGAAGCAAAAAACCTCATAGGCGGCAGAGGCATAATCTTGGAATGTGAAGACTCCCCCGCCCTAATCCAACACTACAGAAGCCATGGATTCGAACAACTTCTGATTGAAAACCCGAATAACCTTGTAACTTTATACACATTCATACAACGCGACAATTCAAGCTCTGTCGCATAAGAAAGGGAACATTCCAAGCACATTCAGACATCTTCTTTTCCCGCTCTTCTATTCCGCCTGATCTCCGACAACGCGAATTCGGCATCTGCCAACCCCTGCTCCAAAGCTCGTTTGGCGCTGGCGGTTGCTTCACTTAGATCTGAACAGGTTAAACCGTACTGGTCAAACAACACCCTCAAGATTGATACGCCAGGATCAATGACATCAACGTCCCGATTAAAACACTGAATGCTCTCAAGGCTGTTTTCATAGCTCTCGACAGCATTTGCAACAATATCAATCAGAAGAAGCAACGGCTCACCATCCCGATCCTCAGCTTTTGTCATCAGTTGCTCCAGCAGCTCCAGGGCAAATTGATAATCAGCTTCCGTCTCGATTCCGATGACCCGTTGACCCTTTTCAAAAAACGACAGAAACGAATCTTCTATTTGCTTTGCCGATGCTGGGTTCATAACCTTCCTTTGGCTGCCTTATTCTCTCTATGATTTTAATTTACCTGCTAATAGAACATGTGTGTCATCGAGACGTTTTTCAAGCTCGTCAATACGCGAGAGGAGGCCCTGTGTTGACTTGATCATAGTCTCTGCAAGGCCCTCCAATGCGGATTCCCCACAACTTTGACTGAGAAGAAAATCAGCATCCGCCTTTTCAACATCAGCGTAAGATATCCAGCCAGGCTTATCAACTTTGTCTTTAGCTCCAATATCCTGATAGAGTTCACTCAGCAGGTCGCTGATCTTCACGGCTTTTTCTTGAAGATCTGACATATTCCGAATTACCGGATGATCGCAAACGCTTCGCTCAAACAATTCTAGCACCAAGCTGGTTCGGTCCAAGGCTTCATGCCAGTCGAATTCTTCCATATTCAATTCATCTCCTCGCCTGATCGCAATAGAGCTACCCTCATCCTTTTCAGTACCCAAAATCAATGCGTAAATAAATTTACCACATTCAATAACAAGACTGTTGACGGAGATCGTCCGCTGATCTGCCTCCCACGAAAGAAACTCAAGAGTTTCTTCTTCGACAAAAAGAAGCACACAGACTGCTTTTCAATAAATCACCAACATTCAAAGGTACTTGGTCGGTACTTAGTCGGTTACTTGGTCGACTGCCCACAGTTTCTCGTTAATGGCCAGTTATTCCGATTAAAACTTGACCACCCAGAAACAAGCATTAGGTATTATTTGTCAGCCAATGATCTCATAAGGTAAATTGTATTCATAGGACACCGCAGCCATTCCCCAAACAAAACAGAGGTGTCAGAATGACAAGAACAAATTATCGCAGCTATCCAGCCAAACTCCGTAAGAAGGCCATCAAAATGGTTATTGAAGAAGGAAAAACGACCTACAAAACATCCCAAGAGCTGTCACTCCCAAAATCGACCCTCGAAAGTTGGATAAAAGCCTATAAAAGCAAGAGTTCCAAAAATACGGCCGACCAGAAACCCTCATATGCAGACTTGGAACAAGAGCTGGTTCGCGTCAACCAGGAATTAGATCGGGTCAAAATGGAAAGAGATATCTTCAAAAAGGTCACCGCACATTTTGCCCAGGAAACGTTATGAATATTTCGGACACCGACCAACCAGATACACGCCCCCACTACACGCTCGAGGAGCTTCTTGCACAATGTGATTCTTCGGCAGACATTGCGCCAGAAGATGAGACTTGACTTTCTACTGAACCATGCGGAAATGAGTTACCCTAGCCCAGATCCAGACTACCACGGAAAACAAATACAAATTCCCAACCTAACCGCCGCGCCCCTATGCCGAGTAGCCTATTTAAATTTTTTGGTGGAATTGAATGCAATCTCAAATTAAAAAAACAATCTTTATCACAATGCCCCTTGTCGTCGCTGCTGCCAGTAGCTACATAGCATCTTCGAGCTCAAGCTATGCCTTCAACCGCCATACTGCCATGGTTGTTTTAGCCCTGGTCTGCATCTATGCCAGACAGTACCTTGCAATTTTGTCTTCCTATGGAATCAGCCGATCCCGCCCACAAACTGTTCCGCCGGTTATCTTCAAGTGGGCAGGCTGGCTTGCTCTGCTCACCAGCCTGCTATTAGCCCTGGCCATGACTTAAACGCATGAAAACTGCCATCACGAAATCAGTCAGATACTGCCACAACGGATTATCGACTTTCCCCTTCACAAACTTCTTTTCAAATTCCATTTGACCTAAACCTAAACCTAAAACCTTGACCAGATACATAAAATCGATATACTCTTTTTTTAATTAATGACACCTATCTACAATAATTACTGAACTATGGAGGGGACAATGGCAATTCCAGCATACATGTGGCTAGTCGATGACCAAGGTCAAAAGATAGAAGGGTCCGTGACAGTTACCGGCCGGGAAGGTTCTATAGAAATATTGGAATACAACCACTCAATCTACATGCCTACCGATGATCAAGACGGGAAGATAACCGCAACGCGCAAGCATTCTGCAATTATGGTTTCTAAAGCTTTCGATGATTCATCACCCTATCTTTTCAAAGCTTGTTGTAGAGGGCAAAAATTTCAAAAAGCAACCATCCGCTGGTACAAAATTGATGACACTGGACAAGAAGTTCAATACTACGAACATATTCTTGAAGGCGTTCAAATCAGTTCCTTTGCCCCAACCATGGCAAACGTAAAACATACCGATACTGAGAAAATTCCCCACCTCGAACACGTCTCTATGCGATACGAAAAACTCACTCACACGTCCCTGGACGGAAATGTTTCGTTCTCCGACTCATGGAATCAGAGAGGAAATGCAAGCGCATAAACATTTAGCTCAGCTTTTTGACGGGACAAAATGGGCATCAGCTTACGTTCCGTATTCAACCACGAGCATCAAATTGACAAATTTTAAGCACGAAATGTGAGTGAACATAATGAAATTTCCAGATATTGATAAGGTTGAGCTCCAACCATGCTGTCGCAGAACCATTCAAAGAATTAAAGAACGAAGAGAAATGGGAAAAATTCTTTATTATGGACTTGGGCCTATCTTCTTACTCAATATTTTTGGACCGTCACCAGACACAGTCGACACAGTTTTCGCTGTAGAGGGCGCAGATTTTCAAACTTTGATGGACGCAACTAGAGCAATACCTAGCATAACAAGAACTGCCATGAGAAAAGACTGTGAGGAGGAATGGATAAAGCACATGGGAACAAATCTAGGTAAATTCTGGAAAGGAATGATCGATGTCTTTTCTTAAAAAAAGAATTAAAATTGTAACATTATTAATAGTTTCCATCATTTTTACCTATGGAACTTCTTTTGCTGACTCCGATATTGACTTTATTTATTATGAGGATATGACTCAGGTCACAAAAACTCTGGATACTTTAAAAGACAATGACTTCAGTGAATATCTACTATCAGCATCTACCAATAGCTATGATGACTATCACCTGGCAATAACAACCCTTTTTCAAATCTACAGGGGTAACTTCGAAAAGCTAAACACCTGTATCGACAACTACGAAAAAACTAAAGATAAACATGATTCCGAGTGGATCAATGGATTAATAAATATCGCGGGACGTGAATACGTTGTTGATAATGAAAAATCAATCATAAATTTGATCTACAATATCAGCACTAAAAATGATAGAGACTCCTGCATCGAAAAAGAAAAGGATCTCACATTTTCAGAGATTGAATACTTTTCAGTCGTTAAAGAGTTCCTTACTTTATACGTTAACTACGTTGAAAATCTTCAAGCTAAACATCAAGAAAAATTCTCAGATAAAAAATCATTCGCAAAACAGGTCATTAAAACTCTTAGGAATTCTCCTTTCCAAGAAATGCGCAGCATTGGTAGCGTAAGAAAATATCTTGCTGTAACGAATAAAATAGATCTTGAACCTAAGGTTGTTGAATACATTTTAAAGAATCCAGTGTTTCAAGGTTCTTTCGATTTTGTAAGGACTACAGAAGATTTAAGGAGCATTTCTTTAGAAAAATAAAATCTTTCCAGAAAAGCCCCAAAAAAACAACCAAATCAAGAAAACAGCAATTGAAAGGACCGCGAATAACGGTCCTTTATCTATACCACTCCCAACTTGGTTAGAATCTTTTCTGTATGTTCCTTAATTTTTTTCTCGGTTCTTTTCACCATATCTTTTGAACCCATCATTTCACATTCGACAATTCTCAGATCTAAATCATTACCATACTTTTTTTGAAGCCGAGGCATGAGCGATTCTGCAAAACGCTCAGCGATTGACTTGCTCTCGATCAGCGCAGCAGCAGGACCGGATAAGCGGCCAGCCGGACTTATATAGAGCCCATCTTGGCTTAATGACCCGGTAGCTGTATATTTTGGCCATCTTTTGATATGAAGTGAACACTTTCTTGGTATCTTATTAGATCTTCTATATATGGAGGGCCGAGATGAAGAAAGTTTGGGATACTGAAGAATTAACCACCTTATGGAGTTTAAGCTTTAACGATCTGCAATTATTGAAGACCAAACCCTCAAAAGCTCACCTAGGGTTTGTAGCCCAGCTAAAACATTACCAATATTACGGGAGATTCCTTCTTTCTTGTGACGAAATTGGCAGCGCTCCACTTGAGTTTCTAGCTGAACAGCTTGAACTTCCAATCTCAGATATTGATTTCTACGAGTTTTCAGGCCGCACAGGCCGTCGGCATAAAAAAGAAATCCTTGATTACCTCGGAATAATCCCCGCCACCAATGAAGATAAGGAGAGCTTTGCCGATTGGCTTAAAAATGATGTCTACCCGCAAGGCGTACATCTGTCGGAATCGGCCGATCTTGCATATCACTGGTTTTTAAAGCTAAAGGCGGAATGCCCTTCCAAAACAGACATTGATCGTATTATTCGGACAGCATTCAATCGTTTTGAACAAAATCTGTATGAAATCATTAGCAATAATTTTTCTACTGAAGCCAAAAACAAAATTGATAACTGCCTGAATGGATCCGATGTCACAGTAGATTTCAGCAGCCTTAAGTCTGATCCTGGCCGTATCGGCTTGGAAAGCGTTCTCAAAGAAACGGAGAAGCTACAATTTATTCGTTCCCTTGAACTGAATTCTGAGATCTATCAAAGAATCTGTATAAAGACGTTAAAAAACTATTATCAGCGTATCAGCAGTGAAAGCGCATGGATGGTCAAGGAACATCCGCCTGAAATAAGATATGCCCTGCTCGGCATCTTCCTCTATTTTCGGCAACGGGAAATCATCGATGGTCTTCTCGAACTCTTCATCCAAATTGTTCATCGCCTCACAGTCAACGCTGAACGGAAACTGATCAAGGAGTTGCTGAGCGATTTCCGGAAAGTGCATGGCAAAAACACCTTGCTGTTCAAGATTGCGGAGGCGGTTCTTATGAATCCGGAGGGCCGGGTGAAAGATGTTATTTATCCGGTTGCTGGTGAAAATGTTCTGCAGAATCTGCTCAAAGAGTTTAAGTCTTCTGGCCCTGGCTACAAACAGCAGGTTCACAAAATCATTCGTTCCTCTTACGGCAACCATTATCGGCGTATGGTTCCGAAAATTCTTGAAGCTCTTACGTTCTGTTCAGGCAATACTCAGCACCGACCTGTATTGGATGCTCTGGAATGGATTCAGCAGAATCGGGACCAGTCAAATCGATTTATCTCGTTAGACGAAGGAATTCCGGTCGACGGTGTTATTCGCAATCATCTTCGGGACGTGGTCATTGAAGAAGATGGGCAAGGCCGAGAGCGAATCAACCGGATCAATTATGAGATTTGCGTTCTGCAGGCGTTGCGTGACAAACTTCGCTGCAAAGAGATCTGGGTGGAGGGTGCGGACAAGTTTCGAAATCCCGATGAGGATTTACCCCTCGACTTCGAGGTCAAGCGGGAAGACTATTACCACGATCTCGGACATTCAACGGACAGCTCGGAGTTTATCAATGGCATCCAGGACAGTATGCGATTTGCCCTTACTGAACTTGATCAGGGCATGCCAAAGAATCAGAAAGTTCGCTTGCTGAATATAGGAAAGAAGAATATCTCCGTCTCGCCGTTCGAGGCTCAGGAGGAGCCGCCAAACCTCATCGCCTTAAAACGGGAAATTGCAGGCCGGTGGCCGATGACTGGCCTGCTCGATGTTCTTAAGGAAGCGGATCTGCGGATTGTATTTACCGATCATTTCAAGACTGTTGGTGAGCGTGAAATTCTGGATCGGCAGAGTTTGCAAAGACGGTTGTTGCTTTGTCTCTATGGAATGGGAACCAATACCGGTCTGAAAAGGGTCAGCGGCAACCGTCACGGAATCAGCTACAAAGAACTACTGCATGTCAGGCGGCGTTATGTTCACAAGGGCGCACTACGCAACGCCATTGGGCAGGTCGCCAATGCCATTTTCTGCATTCGTAACGCTGATGTCTGGGGAGAAGGTTCAACCTCTTGCGCTTCCGACTCAAAGAAATTCGGCTCCTGGGATCAGAACCTGATGACGGAATGGCATATCCGTTACGGAGGTCGCGGAGTCATGATCTATTGGCATGTTGAAAAGAAATCAACCTGCATTTACTCCCAATTGAAACGCTGTTCTTCCTCAGAGGTCGCCGCCATGATTGAAGGTGTCTTGCAGCACTGTACAGAGATGACGATTGACCGGCAGTATGTTGATAGTCATGGACAAAGCGAAGTGGCCTTTGCGTTCTGCCATCTGCTCGGCTTTGATCTTTTGCCAAGATTAAAAGCGATTGCCACGCAGAAACTCTACCGTCCCGATGACAATAATACGGGGGCCTATCCAAACTTGGAACCAATCATGACCCGCCCCATCAACTGGGATCTGATCCGGCAACAGTATGATGAAATGATTAAGTATGCCACGGCTCTGAAACAAGGGACCGCCAATCCGGAGGCCATTCTGCGACGTTTTACCCGAAATAATATTCAGCATCCGACATACCGGGCACTGTCTGAGCTCGGCAAAGCGGTCAAGACGATCTTTTTATGTCGCTATCTTGGGTCGGAAGCGTTGAGGGTGGAAATCAATGAGGGGTTAAATGTCGTTGAGAACTGGAACAGCGCCAATTCCTTTATCTTCTACGGAAAAGGCGGCGAGGTAGCTACCAACCGACTGGAAGATCAGGAACTTTCCGTTCTGGCACTGCATCTGCTGCAAATCTGCCTCGTTTATGTCAATACGCTGATGATTCAGCAAGTTTTGACGGAACCCACCTGGCAATCACGGATGAAGCAGGAGGACTATCGGGCGCTGTCACCACTGATCTATAACCATATCAACCCTTACGGCATCTTCGAGCTGGACATGGATTTACGCTTGCCGATTGAATATGCAGCGGCATAACCGCCTGTATCGGTGAGCGCTTCAGTAGGATTTATTTGTTCTGATCCCTGGCCGCATCAATGTATTTATAGAGGGTTGGCTTGGATATGCCCATCATCTGGCAGATTTGTTGAACCGTATGGTTCTCTTCATCATAGAGTTTGACGGCTAAGGCTTGCTTATCTTGCGTCAGTGATTTGGGTCGGCCACCTTTTTTACCTCGTGCCCGGGCCGCTGCCAGTCCGGCCTGGGTGCGCTCTCTGATCAGGTTACGTTCGAACTCGGCCAAGGCGCCAAAGATATGGAAAATCAACTTGCCCGAACTGGAACGTGTATCGATTGATTCATGCAGGCTCTTCAGTCCGATATCGCGGGACTCCAGAAGGGAAACCATCTCGATCAGATCTTTCAGGGAACGACTCAGGCGATCCAGACGCCAGACAACCAGAGTATCGCCTTCTCTGGCATAACTGAGCGCTGCGGCTAAACCGGGACGCTCAGCTTTGGAACCACTGATTTTGTCTTCATGGATTTGTTGGCAGCCAGCTTGCTCCAATGCATCTCTTTGCAGAGCGAGGTTTTGATCATCGGTTGAAACACGAGCGTAGCCAATCAGCATTGTTCTCGTCCTCAATAAGTAAAGAAACACGGTAAATGGAAAATGATCTTACCATAGATTTATTTACCGAGTAAATTTACTTCTAAACTGCCTTTTTTTGAAATTTTTAGACACACACCTTTTAAGTAAAGAAAACGAGGGTTTTGTTTACGAAACACTTAAACTATCCCTCTGTATCGTGAATTACAGATGAACTTTCCTTGACTCGATACTCAATGATACGATTTTCTTTCAATAAGAACCGCCCCACTTAATGAGATTGCTGCGTTAGATTGACTGATCGTGCCAGAACGTGTATATACACGTTCTGGAGGTTGTTCTGGTATGAGAGAAAAAACTGAATTTTTGAGCACTGAAAAATGCAGAGAGATTGGTCAGTCCTGCGTTTGTTTCAATTTGCGCAGAGCTGCCCGGTCCATAACACGCTTTTACGATAAAGCTTTGCAGCCTATTGGTATTCGGTCCACCCAGCTTTCTGTTCTAATGACTATTAAGTTGAAAAAAGATGGGATTGTTCTGTCAAAACTGGCTAAAGCGACCATGACGGAAAGAACGACCTTGACCCGCAACCTTGCAGTGTTGCAGAAAAACGGATTAATTACAATTGAGGCCGGAGAAGACCGACGGGAGAAGTTCATCAAATTGACCCAGCCAGGAGAGGAAACTCTTTTGAAGGCGGTTCCGATCTGGGAGGCCGCACAGAAAAGCGTGGCAGAACAACTTGATGATGGCAGGATCGGTAGTCTGCTGAAAGAACTCTCGGCAGTGACTTCAATCTCAATGAGTTGATGTTTTTTTACACCTTTATGTGTATATACACCTACTAGTAAAAGGTCTAATGCCATGGAACTATCAGAGCTGAGCAATGAACTGACAAACCTGATGATCGAAATTGATACCGGAATCGCAATCGTCAGAATCAATCGACCCGACTTTTTAAACGCATTGAACCGTCAACTGTTAGAGGAGATCCGGCGTGTCATCGACTGTATCGGAAGAAGCCCTGCTGTTGGTGGCATGATCATCACTGGTGCGGGAGAAAAGGCATTTATTGCCGGGGCCGATGTGTCTGAATTTTTTTCTCTGGATGCGGTTAGCGGACGAGTGTTCGCTGAATACGGCCAGGAACATATCTGCAACGCTATCGAAAACCTGAGCAAGCCGGTGATTGCCGCAGTCAATGGCTACTGTCTCGGTGGCGGGAATGAGCTTGCTATGGCCTGCGACATCAGAATTGCCAGTACCAAGGCTGTATTCGGTCATCCCGAGCTGAAACTAGGGCTGATGCCTCTCTATGCGGGAACAAAGCGCCTGCAGAGACTCGTCGGCTTTGGAAGGGCCAAAGAGTTAATATTGACAGCGAGGATGGTGGATGCGGATGAGGCCATGAATATTGGTCTCGTGAATAAGGTTGTTGAGCCGAAAAAGTTGCTGTCTGCGGCGAAAGATATGATGTCAATGATTTTAGACAAGTCCCCAAGGTCGATTCATTACAGCAAAATGGCCATAAATAGAGTCGCAGATATGAATATTGATGATGCCTGCGAAATCGAAAGAAGTCTGGCGGGGATTCTCTTTTCGACGGCAGATAAAGCCGAAGGAGTCGATGCGTTTATCAACAAGAGAAAGCCCTGTTTTTCAGATCGGTAAGCGGTTTGTCGATGCCTCAACACTCTATTTTCCGTGCCTGAAAAAGTTTTCGCACTAAAAGTCGATTTTGAGCAATTTTGTACAAGCGCCCCTATTCACAGGTCAGTTAAAATGACGGATAAAGATAGCAGAGGGAAACTAGATTGAATTCAGCGAACAGCTTTCATTTTCAACAGGTGGGCGATGCGTCGGGGATAACGGTTCTGGACGCAGTGCTTACGGATTTCTCTTACGCCAAGCACGCCCATGAAGAGCTTGCTATCGGTGTCACCACTGAGGGCATTCAGGAGTTCTTTTGTGAAGGACGTAGGTTCAGAAGCTACCCCGGTGACATTATCCTGTTTAACCCTGGTGAGGTTCATAATGGAAACCCCGGTTCCGACAATGCCTTAAAATATACAATGCTGTACCTTGACCCTGACAAGCTCCACGCACTGATCGGCTGTATCAGCAATATGAACAGGAGCGATCTGCGTCTTCCCCAAACCCACTTCTGCGATCCAGATCTACGCGCGTTGTTGCTGGAGATTGCTTGCCGTGCCAGGGAGTCGGAAAGTTTTTCCACTCTGGAGCAGGAACAGGCGCTCTATGCTCTGGCCGTTCAGATTGCCAGGCTTCTTGGAAGCATTCAGGCCGATGAGAGGACGAGCAGAAAAGATGTGCTGCTCATGCGTGTGCGCGATTATATTCACGATAACATCGAAGCCGATATCTGCATTGATGACCTCAGTCGGGTGGCGAATATCTCCAAGTATCACCTGATACGTCTTTTCCGTCGTCATTTTGGCATGCCGCCCCACAAATACATTTTGAACCATCGTATCAACAGGGTGCGCAGCGCATTGAAAAGCGGCGTATCAGCGACAGATGTCGCCCATGAATTCGGTTTTTTCGACTCAAGCCATTTGAATCGTCACTTTAAACATGCCTATGGCCTGACCCCAACGCAATACCAGGCCCAGATACAGGGACAGGATCAGCAATGACAGGTATTCTTCTTTTTGCCATTGGCGTCATGTATACCCCCGGTCCCGTGAATATCCTCAGTCTGAACAGCGGAGCGCAGAAAAGGTTTCGTGCCCATATCCCTTTTTGCGTCGGTGTGGCGAGTGCGTTGTGGATCTGGTTCCTGCTGATCGGCTACACCGGCAGCATGATCGTGAACGACGCCCTGTTGCCGATTATCGCTGTTGCCGGAGTCGGCTTCATTCTCTATCTGGCTTACAAGATACTTTCGAGCAAGGTTGATGAGGTCGGTAAAAGTGAAACAGCGACCGTGCTCGGCTACAAGGACGGCTTGTTGATGCAGCTGTTAAACCCCAAGTCGCTGCTGGTTGTTCTGCCCGTGACAGCGGTCCAGTTTCCAGCCGCTGGTATCGACGGAGTCTGGATTGCGGTCTGGTCGTTCTGCCTAGGGGGCTTAGGTTTCGGTGCACCTTTCGCCTACGCGGCCTGCGGCGCCTATGTTTCGCGCTACTTCCGTGGCAACAGCTACCTGAAGGTCATGAACATTGTCATGGGCTTGATGTTGATCGCGGTTGCTGTGGACATGGCCTATTCGCATATCTATCTCGCTCTGGTGGCTCACTGAGCGCTTGCAGCAAAAAATCTAAGGCGTCGGCAACAACACTGCCGAAAGATTCTCCGTCGGTGACATTTTTTCGACAATCAATAGGAGGGACAATGATCGTTACATCTGAACATGCAAAAAAGAGAAACTTCCTTGGTGTGGATTTTGTTCTGTTGGCTCACGGGCCAGAGTCGATGGCGACCAAGATGCTGTATAAGAAAGAGGATAATGTTCCGAGCCACAAGCATCCAAATGAGCAGAGCGGTTACGTCATTTCCGGCCGCTACAGACTTGCCTTCGCAGATCACGACGAGTTGATCGGTCCGGGCGATTCTTACACGATCCCCAGAAATGTCGAGCATTCTATCCAGATCATCGAACCGGGAGAGGTTTTGGATGTATTCACGCCGCCAAGGGCTGATTATTTGTGAAACATGGTGGTTGAGTGAACAATTGCCTAATACATTGGTCAGCCATATTTATGAGGTTCCATGGAAATCACCACGGCATTAGCATCCGATATCTCTGAGTTGTGTATACTTCTTGATGTTCTTTTTTCACAGGAGGCAGAATTCTCGCCAAATCGCGAAAACCAAGCCAGAGGGCTCTCTCGAATTATCGAAAATCCAGCAATCGGTCACATCGTCGTTGCTAAAGTCGATGGGGCAATCGTTGGCATGGTCAATGTGCTCTTTACGGTTTCCACCGCCTTGGGTGCACAGGTTGCAATATTTGAAGATATGGTTATTTCACCCGCTGTTCGAGGATCAGGTATTGGTTCTCAGCTGCTAAAATATGCCATCCGGTCAGCCCAGTCGTGCGGTTGCAAGCGAATTACCTTACTCACCGATATCGACAATATCTCGGCGCAAAATTTCTATAAAAAGCAGGGATTTAAACAATCGAGCATGATTCCGATGCGACTTTCCTTGGGTGACTAGGCCATGTTGAGCAAATATGTCCCAGGTTAACGATTGATCGTTATGTGATCAGATGTCATTAGGCCTATAAGATTGGCACTTATCGCAACTATGTAGTTATTGTTCATATTACCATTTCTGTAATCGCCTTATCAAAAGTTGGCACTTTTTGCAGCTATGTGGTCATTGGGCCGGGGTATCAAAAGTTGGCCAAAATATACAGCTACCGGGTCATTGGGCCATCTTTATCGGTTTGATGATAGAGGTTCGCCGGAAAGCCCTCACCGCCGACAACTTCAATTTGATAAAACTTCGGTCCTTTATTCATAGATCCCCCCTTGATGAAAGATATTTGATGAATTCATTTGCTACGCTTCGTCCGGACGAAACAGGAATGACCTGCATTCAGCAGAATGCAAGCCCCTCCCCTGCCAATCACCACTGAAAAGAGGGATTGATATGATATTGTTCGATATCAAGATACGATACAGTATCATATCAGCAGCCAATATCGCGCATCCCACTATAGCACTGCACCGGCCAGACATGAGACTACAACAACTCAATAATACTGCCGGATATACCCGAATGCCTTGTCGAACAGATCCTGGTCTTTGACCTGATACTTCACATAAATCACCTTGCGCAGGGCTTTCTGAACCTCGCGTTCTCCGGCTTTGGTATTTTGCCAGCCGGGGAAACGGACCAGTCGCACGATCTCATCGATGTCAGTCACAATCCGCTCCACGACAACTGGCGTAGTTTTACTTTTTACTTCACTGAATAGTTCCGTCAGTGCCGCTTTTGCCTTGTCCTGCTCATCTTCTGGATCGACTTGTTGCTCGGCCTGAACAACCTCTTTGGCCAGTGTCAGCAGTTCTTTGAGGAAGTCGAGGCTGTGGAGAAGACCTTGTTCGTGGCGTTCTTTAAGTTTTTCGAGGCGTTCGCCAAGGGCGATAAACAGAGGATTGTTTTTGTGCTTTTGCAGGCGGGCGATAAGCTGGATCTCAATTTCCTTGGATTTCTTGTCCGGGTCCTTGGCATCGAGCAGCCCTTCGAGAACCTCGGCGTCCATAACCAGCGTATCCAGATCGTCGCGCACCGTTTCCAGATGCACATTTTCATGCACCAGTTCGATGGTTTTGGCTCCCAGGGCGTGCCAGAGCAACTTGCCGTTGCCACTCGGTGGTTTCACCGACTCATAAACCTGAGTCAGCCATTTATAGTCTTGTTCGTAAAGACCGAGACAGGGATCAGGAGACAGTGCCTCCCATAGACGAGAGAGCACCGAGTATTCTGCTGCAAACTTATCTCTGGTTTCGTTATTCGGCAGGCAATCCTGCGCCGCGATCAGCCCTTCGTAGCCGCCGACAGAACGATCCACTCTCGGGAAAAACGCCAGACATTTTGCCATCACGCCAGGCAGCTCTTTTTTCAGATCATCCAAGTTGGTGATGATTTTCTGCACGGCCTTTTCATCAAAATCAAGGGCTGTGGCCACGTCATCGAAGATCCCAAGATAATCCACAATCAAGCCGTGGGTCTTGCCAGGGTAAACACGGTTGGTCCGGCAAATGGCCTGGAGCAGGTTGTGGTCCTTCATCGGCTTGTCGAGATACATAACCTGCAGAATAGGCGCATCGAAACCGGTCAGAAGCTTGGACGTGACAATCAGAAACTTGAGAGGGTCGTTCGGATCACGGAACCGGTCGAGGAGTTTTTCTTCTTCGTCTTTTGCCAGCTTCCACTCCGCGTACTCGTCTCCTTTTCCGCCAACAGTATGCATGACGATAGCACTGGCCTCCGGGCCAACCAGCTCGTCCATCGACTTCTTGTAGAGAACGCAGCATTCCCGGTCGAAGGTTACGACCTGGGCCTTGAAGCCGTTCGGCTCCACCTTCTCCTGGTAGTGCTTGACGATGTGCTGGCAGATAGCATTCACCCGCGCCGGGGCCTTGATCAGCACTGCCATCTTGGCGGCCCGCTTGGCCAGATCGTCACGATCCAGTTCGCTCAGCTCATCGGTCATCTGCGCATAGGCTTCGTCGATGGCATCCTTGTTGATGTGCAGCTTTACGTCCACCGCCTCGAAGTGCAGTGGCAGCGTGGCCTTGTCCCGGATCGAGTCCTGGAACGAGTAGCGGCTCATGTAGCCCTGCTCATCCTCGTCCGCGCCGAAGGCCCAGAAGGTGTTACGGTCCCGCTTGTTGATCGGCGTGCCGGTCAGGCCAAAGAGAAAGGCGTTGGGCAGCGCCTCGCGCATTTTGCGCCCCAGATCGCCTTCCTGGGTTCGGTGCGCCTCGTCCACCATCACGATGATGTTAGAGCGCTCGTTCAGGCGTCCGTCCGCCTCGCCGAACTTGTGAATGGTCGTAATGATGATCTTGCGGGTATCGGCCGCCAGCAGGCCTTGCAGCTCCTGCCGGGTGGCGGCTCCGATCATGTTCGGGATATCGGCGGCGTTGAAGGTGGCTGTAATTTGGGTGTCCAGATCGATGCGGTCGACCACGATCATCACCGTAGGATTGCCGAGCTTGCGATGCATCCGCAGCTTTTGTGCCGCGAATACCATCAACAGCGACTTGCCCGAACCCTGGAAATGCCAGATCAGGCCCTTCTTTGGGTAACCCTTGACCACGCGGGCCACCATCAGGTTCGCGCCTTCGTACTGCTGATAGCGGCAGATGATCTTGATGCGACGGTGCTTCTTGTCGGTGGCAAACAGGGTGAAATTCTGCAGGATGTCCAATATCACATGAGGACGGAGCATGGAGCGGATGGAGCGCTGAACGTCCGCGAGCGTCCCCTCGGCTTTGTTGTCACCTTCGTGCCACGGCCCCCAGATATCGATGGGCATGCGCACTGAGCCGTAGCGATAGCACTTGCCCTCGGTAGCAAAGGAGAGGACATTGGGCACAAACATCTGTGGCACGCTCTGTTCGTAGCCGTTGTGGATGTCGCTGGCCCCGTCCACCCAGGTCACCGCCGGGCGCACTGGCGTCTTGGCCTCGCCGATCACCAGCGGGATACCGTTGACCAGCATGACGATGTCGAAGCGGCGGCCGCCTTCTTTGACCGGATAGACCCACTGGTTGGTGATTACGTAATCGTTGTTGCTCAGATTCTCGAAATCGATCAGCGTCACCTGGGTATGTTCGCCGCGCTTACCAAAAGGCATGGACTTCTCGCCCCGCAACCATTCAGCAAACAGCTCATTGGCCCTCACCAAACCTTCGCTCTGCACAGACAGCGGAATGGTCCGCAGGCGATAGAGAACTTCGTCAGCCCGGTCGGGCTGGGCTTTGATTTCCGGGTTCAGACGGATGAGGGCGTCGCGCACCATCGACTCCACCAGCACGTCGGAGTGCTGCCGGGGTAGTTCCTCGGAGGCCACGAAGCGCCAGCCTTTGATTTTCCCACCGTAGCTGGCAAGCTCTTCGGCAACCATGTTCGAAGTCACGCCGCCGCAGAGAGTATCGAGAACCAGTTGCTCAACCGTGTTTTCTTCGTTAAAGCAGCTCATTTCTGTCCAAACCCCGGCAATGAGGAAAGCTTTTTACTTGTTAGTTTTTTCAGAATATCATCAATACCAAGTTTTCCTTCGGCAATTTTGCGTGCAGCATCATCTCTCCATTCAATAATTCCTGGTGACTGGAATGAATCCCAGAGTGTACGCATTGTTGTCATGCACTCTTCTGAAAACTTTCTGAAGTCTTCAGCGCTGATGTAGAAAAGATTTCCCGTATGAGGTTCAGCAGCAACATGTAATTTGTCTGAAGTCGTACAAAATACGACCGAGAAATTCACCCCAGGGTGATCGGCAGCAAGGGTATCCGGATGAGCCTTGGCCTGAAGTGTTTTCTCTTTTGAAACGACAGGATTATCTCCGGTTGCGGTGTAATCCTCAAAGACAACACCCTGTCGACCAAAGATCCACCAAGGGTCAGGATCGCCGGATCCCTCAGTGTTACCAGCTACAAAGCCCAGTAGCTGTCCGAGCTTAACCTGGGCCTCTTCGAATGGCTTCGATTCCTTACTTGAAAGACCTTCCCGAATGGCCTGGAAATATTTTTCAATTTTTACGCTACCGGATTTTCCAAACCGTTCAAACAATCCTTCAATGAGTTCGATGCGCTCTCCGCAAATGATATCGACGGGAACTTCTAGCTCTTTGATTGAGGTAAGCTTTTGAATCTGTTTAAGCCACGGTAATTCACGAGCACATGAAAATGCTGCGGAATAATGTCCTTGAGCTGCCTGCATATGCCCTGCTTGGTAGGCTGCTGAACCGGCAAGATAATTCCAAAGAGCAGAGTATCCCTTCAGATCGTGACCACCTGCAAGATTGGCGAGTACGTCTTTTGCGGCAGATAAAGCGCTATCAAAGTCACTATCCCAAAGAGCATCGTTAAATTTCACCTCATGCGCAACTGAATTGCTGAGAGAGGTTGCGGAAGGCATGGGCAATTGAGACAGGTCATCTCTTGTTTCTAAGATATGGTTATCGGCGGCCTTCCACTCTGCTCCATGGACAATGAAAATGTCGATATTATCACCCAATTCACAAGCGTTATCGACGTTTGACTGCTCAACGCCAAAATTGACTTCGGCCTGAAGCTCCGGATGTAATGTTTCCCTTTTTTCCGGCCTATGGAAATATTGATGCAACTTGTCACCGATAATGACCACGAGAGCATAATCGGTTGATGAGCGCGTACATCTTCCTACGGCCTGAGTAATTCTGGTGCGGATGCGGACTTGGAAAAGGACAGAAGCTCCCAATCGACTTGTAATAAAGCGCTCCTGGAGATTTGTTGATTCAGGAAGGCCGTAGATAATCAAATATCTACATTCGTCTCCGATTAAATCGATACCATCATACCTGTTAGCCAGAACAGCAATAGCAGAACTGGTCTGGGTGAATATCTTTTTCGACGCTTCCAATTGTGTAGCATCAAAAAGTTTATGATTCTGCGTTGCCGGGGATGCCCTGATGGCTTCTTTTGCTATGTGGGCATCATAATTACTTGGAGTGAGAACAAGCGTTCTATCGAATTTCGTTATCCAGGAGACTGCCTGATTCAAGGAATCTGCTTCGTCCTGCATCCTCATTGGGAATACGAAAAACCGTCTACCGATTCCTTGTTTGTCCCAACCATCTGGAGCGGGTATGCGCTCTATTTTTTTACGACCGAAAATTCTTTCCAGGTCTCCACCTTCTCCAAGAGTTGCGGACATATAAATTCGCTGTCGAGCGTCTTGAAATGGCACAAAACTTTTGGTCGGAGCGATAAGAGGTCGAATAAGAATTGCATTACTGGTGTAGTAAAGATGACAGCCATGTAGGTGATCTCTTATCATTCGCCATCGATAACCGTATTCATCATCATTTCTTACCGCATTATCCATCGCTACCGTCAGTGCTGTCTGACACGAGAGCAAATGAGGTGTCGGCAGTTTATTGACAAACGACGTGTCAAGTGATCCATCATGTCCCTGATCGTAACGGAGTTGATCATTTTCAGTAGTGTAAGGCGCAATTATCTGCCAGATCACATCGAATGTTGTTTCATCCTGCTGTCGTTTAATTTCTAAAGACCAGAAACTCGATACATAATTTTCAGCAGCGTGTGCATCGTCAAAAATGATTGTATGAACATCGTGGAAAAATGGGTTAGTGTTGAATAGAGAGCTATAGGTAGCAACGCCTATTGATTCACAGTTATTGAAAGCCGTCTTATCAGGCTCTGGGTAGTGGTGCTTGGAACCCGAAAAATCCAGGGCATTGATTCCATATTTTTCTTTGGCCTGCTCAACTACCTGGTGAACTAGCTGTTTAGTCGGACAGAGCAGGACACATCTTTCTCTCTTAGTTCTTCTGCGCCATTCTGCTATCAGAAGCCCAACGAGGGTTTTGCCACTACCCGTAGGTAATTCAAGAGCAACATCTTTCTTGTCCACATGATCCATGTATCTGCGAAGCATGTCTGCTTGTTGCGCTAGAAGGCCTTCAACGGTACGATCCCTCAAGTCACGGAACAATGATTCAGGATCCTTGATGGACACTGAAGATTTTTGAGGGATTTTAAATGCCATGGTGAAGCCTCCTTGTTTTTGTTGTATGCACCATTGTAACTATCGAGCAATTGGCCTGTTTTAGAAATTCAGCCGGAATCAATAAATCTGAAGCCATTTTGCTCAACGATTTTCTTCGTTAAACTCAAATAGACTCCATGCTATTTGTCGTTGATTTAATTATGCCGCGACAGCTCACCAAATGATTTTCCAAAAGGTCTATTTGTGCCTGTATTTTTGAGATCTTCTGAACGATTGATTCTTGAACCGCCAATGGCGGAACCGGCACATGGAGCGGTCGCAAAATTTGCAGGTTGATATTTTTCTGAGCTGTTTGAGTCGCTGCAACGTTTTCGAGATAGTGACGCTGTGTCCTCAAAAAATACTCAAGGAAATAGACGTTGATTTCGTCTCCAGGAACAATCCCAACAACACTGTCAGTCGCCCATGTTTCAGTTTCTGTAATAGCTGTAGCACCGATGACGGCTGCGATTGTGATTAGAATAGTGCCCGGAGGAAAACTCTTGCTGTACTGCTTTCCTTCATCGGTCAACGTGTATTCAAAACTCCTGATGAACCCCTTTGCACGATGCACATCTCCTGTTTGCGCAAAAGGATATGGCCCTCCATAAAACTGGGGTAAATTTCGCGGTCGATGTGAAAACTTCCCACGTTCTACAGTTGCGACGTCCCCAAGAGCTTTGAAGTCCCAACCTTCGTCACAAGCATTTTTTGCCGTCTCTTCAACAATGGATTCGATTAAGCGTTGTAAACTTGATTGACAACAATTCCATTTTTTCACTGCGTCATCCGCCGCCCACAGGATTTCGGAAATTCTCTTCTGTTCATCAAGCGGCGGCAGCAGGAATTCAAAATCCTGCAACGCCTTCCAACTGGTCCTCGGCGACAGGGATCCGGCCGAGGTATCAAGCGCGTGATCGAAGAAAGCATCACTTTGACAGATAAATGGCAAAAGCTCGGGCAACAGAATTTTTCTGTTTTTTGGCTCAAACGTCAGGAT
Organism: Geopsychrobacteraceae bacterium; assembly: GCA_963664385.1. GTDB lineage: Bacteria > Desulfobacterota > Desulfuromonadia > Desulfuromonadales > Geopsychrobacteraceae > Seleniibacterium. Next base: position 3,739,394 of record OY761157.1, on the reverse strand, counting down.
GTCCCCAGAGCAAATGCCTTCAAACTCGGCATAGGCAACCTTGCGTTGATAGGCCCGGCGCTTACCGAAAAGAGTCTGTCCCGGTACGAACTTACGGGTAAACGAGGTACCATCCGCAGCAGAGTTCCAGCGCCGGATATGCCGATTCTCGGGGTCGATGTGTTCGAGACCGACGATTCTTTCAATGCCATTGGCCTCGGGATCGCGCTCCACAAGGTTAGCGTTCTTCGCCACATCGCCGAACTTGACCATCTTCCAGCCGGCTTTTAATACCACATGTCCCATACTCTCAATCCTTACAAGAACTAATCACGGCAGATATTGAATACAAACAGTCGACCATTCGGTCATAAACCTGGTCAATTGCTCTGCCCCATCCCGCGACCATTTCTTGCTCTTGTATTTCAAAAACCTCCAAAGCTGCTTGAACTTTTTTCGCCGTATCAGCGCTTGTCTTATGTCCTGCAGTATTTCTGAGATCCACAAGAGAAAACAACGGTCTCAATTCTTCAATAAGTAATTCTTTGTCCCACCGTTCCGCTATAGCATCTCCCTGTTCGGCGATATCCAGACCAGTCTCATGAGAAATCTGACATAGCTGAAGGGTGGAGGCTAAAAGCTTAAGGGATCTATAATCCTTTGTTTCTTTACTATTGAGTCCAACCTTGTCAATTAGTCGTCTTAAGGGCTTCTCTTTGATCCCTTCAAAGAGCTGATACACGCATTTACAACGCTCTAAAAATTGATCCTTTGTACTGTCTGCTGCTGCTCGATGGCTCAAGGGTTTTAAGGTTTCAATTGTCCACCAACCTCTATATTCAATTTCTTGCCGACTTAGCGAAACGACATCATCTTCTTGGAAAGCAAACCCAAGACGATCACTAAGAGAAACTATGGCTTCACCCATTCGGATAAATGCCTCAATTAAAGCTTCTGCACGTGAGCCTATATTGGCTGATCCAGTTACATCACGCTGAGCTTCAGCCTGTTCCTTTTCAACCGAAAAGCGATGAACATGGCGAACAATGCTGTCAGGACAGCCTTCATATAGTTTCCTTAGCTCGTAAGCGATAAAGTCCCTACCGATACGATGACAATAAGACAGGGCCCACCTGCCATCGTAAGAGACACTCCCTACAAGAGGATTTATATCGTACTCTTGCTTACCTTCGAATAGATCTAAGACTTGGTCTTTCACATAAACAAAATCATTAATGCCGGATGCAAATGCGCGCTCTGGTGGCATTCCCCCTGGATATCCTGGCCATTGAATATCCGCTACTTGCTCATCAGACACCGGCCTTGATGATGGAATAAGAATGAGACGCCGTCCCCAGATTCGACAGAATATTGGGGTGTCTTTTTTGTAATTGTTTCGGCTGATGCTGATAGTCCTGCCAGGATACACTAAAGAAACACCTTCTTTGTCTTGTAGGATCTCTTCCAATTCGTCATCCGATGCACTCCATCTATCTTCATAGTAAACAGCAACAACAGCACAACCTTTTAAACTGGAAAAGTCCTCAAGATACCTGCGATCAATTTTAACTTCACAACCACTATAAGTATTTGGAACGGTATAGTGTGACAATGGTTTGACAGAAATGACATTATAAGTGGGTTCACTAAGGTCATCCCAAATGATGCGATCCGGATCTTTTTGAACTCTTGGTGAGAGTCCGTATGTCATCAAAAGTCCATTGCTCGGCATCACCACTGTTTTATTATGGCTGTTCCATCCAACGACTACGGGTTCAAGTCGATCATCTCTACCACCAATACCCTGAATCCAGAAGTCGGTTGAATAGACTTGTCCTTCTTCAACGATTGGCCGTGGCCCCCAAGAATCAACTCGCCAACCCATTTCTGCTGTTGATGTGAGAATTTCATCCAATCTGTCAATTGGGACAAGAGCAGTGTTGAGCTCCCTAACTCCCTGATAGCCCCTTTCTTGATTGCTGGAAAGCTCGGCAACAACAACAGTCTCATCAGTCTCACTAAGATAAGGATCATTCAAGTGGGAGAGACATTTAGGAAGCCAGTTTTGTTCAAGAGACATTTTACAACTTCTCCTCAAGAATGCTTATCAAGTCGGACATCGAATGACGAAGTTCGATGGAACTTGCCTCCCAGTTTTCAATGGCCTGTTTTAAGCTGATCGTTTCGGTCGAACCGTTGCTATTACTGTTTCCGTTGTCCGCGCGAACGTAAAGAGGGATACTGAGATTGCAGCCCTTCTCCCGTATTTCGTCGTTGCTGACAACGCGAGTAAAGCCATCCTCATCACCAAAGTTCTGGTAAGCAGCGACGATATGCTGGATATGATCGTCGGTAAGGAAGCTCTGAGCCCGCTCGCGGGTTACCTCGTTCACCGCATTGATAAAGAGCACCTTGTTCCTGCGCTCCTTGGGCTTGTTCATCCGGCAGATGACAACACAGGCTTCCATGGGCGAGTTGTAAAAAAGATTGGGACCAAGGCCCAACACACACTCGACCACGTCGTGGGCGACCAGCTTCTCTCGCATGGCCAGTTCTTCATTGCGAAAAAGAACACCATGCGGAAAGAGGATGGCACAGCGGCCACTTCCTGACTTCATGCTCTTGTTGATATGCTGCCAGAAGGCATAGTCGGCGCGGCCCTGGGGCGGTGTGCCGTAGATGTTGCGACCCCACGGATCGGCGGACCAGGCGTCGCGGTCCCACTGCTTAATGGAGTATGGCGGATTGGCCAGGACCACATCAAATTGCATGAGTTGGTCGCCTTCGACAAAGGAAGGGTTGGCCAGGGTGTCACCCCGGACAATGCGGAAGTCCTCGATGCCGTGCAGGAACAGGTTCATCCGGCCGATGGCCGAGGTGAGCAGATTCCGTTCTTGGCCGAACAGTCGTAGATTCCGCCACTCCTTGTTCTGCCGTTTCAGATGGGCGACAGCGGAAAGCAGCATCCCCGCCGAACCGCAGGTAGGGTCATAGATCGACTCTCCCGGCTTGGGTTCGAGCATTTCGGTCATCAGATGAACAACGGTGCGGTTGGTGTAAAACTCCGCAGCGGTATGACCGGAATCATCAGCAAACTTCTTGATCAGGAACTCGTAGCCTACGCCCAGCTCGTCTTCCGGACAGTTGGAAAGCGAAAGCGTCTGTGAGCTGAAATGCTCGATCAGTTCGCGCAGCATGTGGTCTGGCAGGCGGTCTTTGTTGGTCCACTGAGCATCACCGAAGACGCCATACAGAGTATCAGGGTTAGCCGTTTCAATAGCGCGCAGGGCATCCTGAATGGCCTTGCCGACATTCTTGACCTTGGTACGGGTCGCCTTCCAGTGAGCATCGTCCGGGATCTGAAAACGGTGCTGTTCGGGAAGCGCAGCATATTCCTGATCGCCACCTGATTCCTCCAGTGCATCGGCCAGCTCCTCGTCATAGACGTCGCACAGGCGTTTGTAGAAGAGCAGCGGGAAGATGAACTGCTTGTAGTCCCCGGCGTCAATGTAACCGCGCAGCAAGGTTGCCGCACCCCAGAGGTAGGATTCGAGTTGAGATTGGGAAATCATTGCACCTGTCTCCGAAAAATCTTGAGCCCACAGTGGGTGCATTCCCACGCTGGATCGTCATCGCCAATAGAGCAGCCACCAAGCGTGACTCTGCCTTCATTCATTTTTTGTTCTAACCCCTCATCGAAAGCAGGCATGCCATAGAGGATGCTGGCCAGAGGGGCTTTCCCGCATTCGGGACATTTACTTGGTTTCTGCGCACGTTCAATTCTGCGTGAGATGTTGATCATTTTAGCAACCCTTCTTTCTCAAGCAGCAGCTTCAGCCGATCCTCAGCAGCATACGCCGCCTGGAGCGATTCCTTGAGGTTGGCAATAGCCTGATCGACGGTCATCGATTCTTCCTCGATCACCGGCTCCACGTAGCGGGGAATATTCAGGTTAAAATCGTTCTCACGGATTTCATCGAGCGTGACTACCCGACAGATCCCCTCTAGATCCTGATAGCCTTCGTACCAGCGATGGATATTGTCCACATGCTCCGGCAGTAGCTCGTTCTGGGCGCGGCCGGTTTTGAACTCCTTGGAGGCGTCGATGAAAAGGACCTTCTGCCGATGCTCCCTTGGCTTGCTATCGCGGAAAACCAGCACGCAAGGCGCAAGACCGGTGCCGTAGAAAATATTCTGGCCAAGTCCGATTACCGATTCGAGCATGTCCATCTCCAACAGCTTTCGCCGGATCTCCCCCTCTTTGGACATACGGAACAACACGCCATGAGGAAGCACCACGGCCATACGGCCGGTCTTGCGGGCCATCGACTTGATCATGTGCTGAACCCAGGCGAAGTCGCCTGATTTTGCAGGAGGCAGACCGGCAAAGTTGCGTCCGTATGGATCGTTGATCCAAACATCATCCCCCCACTTTTCCAGAGAAAAGGGAGGATTGGCGATGACACAGTCAAAGGTTGCGAGGCTGTCACCTGAATAAAAAGCAGGCAGGCGCAGGGTGTCACCTCGTTCAATGTGAAAGTCTTCCGCTCCATGGAGAAAGAGGTTCATCCGGGCAATGGAGGACGTGGTCAGGTTCTTTTCCTGGCCATAAAGTTTGCCAAGCATAAGGTGCTCGTCGCCGCCATGCTCTTTGACATGGTGCAACGCTTCGAGGAGCATGCCGCCGGTCCCGCAAGCCGGGTCATAGATGGTTTCCCCGGCCTTGGGCGCAAGGATGCGAACCATCAGCGCGACCACGGAGCGTGGGGTATAGAATTCACCGGCCTTCTTGTTGGTCAGGTCGGCAAATTTCTTGATCAGGTATTCGTAGGCCTGACCGAGAATGTCTGCTTTACAGTGCTCATTGCCGAGGTTGAGAGACGAAAAGTGTTCAATCAGATCCTTGAGAAGTGCGTCCGAAAGACGGTCCTTATTGGTCCACTGAGCATCACCGAAGATACCGTGCAGGGTGTCGGGGTTTGACTGCTCAATACAGCGCATGGCGCTCTGTAGCGCATAACCGATGTTGTCACTTTTGGTTCGGACGTCCTTCCAGTGGCAACCTTCCGGAACCAGGAATCGGTGGTTCTCGGGAAACTGGGCAAATTCCACATCACCGTCGGATTCGTCCAGTGCAACGGCATATTCCTCGTCATAGACATCAGAGAGTCGTTTAAAGAACAGCAAGGGAAAGATGTAGGTTTTGAAGTCAGCAGCATCAACAGGACCACGCAGGATATTGGCGGCTTCCCAAAGGTGTCCGGAGAGGGTTGCAATATCTACAGTGACAATATGGCTTTGTCCGTTCTTACTGCTCATTCAGTTTGATCCTGTCTGGTTTTATCTGCAGCTCCGCCCGCCTTTACCCAATCATCGACCTCGTCTTTTCTGAATTTCCAAAGACGACCAACGCGATGTGCCGGCATAGCCTTTTCGCTGATCCATTTGTAGACCGTATCGCGCTTCACGCCGAGGTAGGTCCCAATTTCATCTACAGAGAGCCATCTGTCTTCCATCTTTTCCTCCGGAGCCAGTCAGCCTGTGCATAGGCAGAGGTAACTTTTAATGTGATTTTCATTTAGAGGTCGGATACTGCGATTGATAAGCGATAAAACGATACAAAACAGATTATCGAATGTCAAAGATTTGATGCCGGTTTGACCGACTTTATACGAATTGAAAAGGCTTCTGCAGACTCTGGCAAAACCAGATGAGAAGACACCCGGCCAATTGCCTCGATAAAGGGCAGGAACACTCTGAGCGAATTAATCTTTTACCTTCCGGGCTGTGGGCTCAAAGGGCAATCGATGCCCTTGATAAAGGTCGAGCAAAGCATCCCCCTCCCCCGTTTCCACACCGGCAACATGCGCGAGTTCATCAGCATGTGCTCTATGAGGAGTCAACCCCTTGAGCAGATCCTCCTCAGAGTACGGTTGGCATTTTTTCTTTCTTCGAGCAGACATTTGCATCACCTCACTTTATAAACCTTCAGACTGAAATCAGAACATTTTCCAGCGCCACCTTCAGTTGGATAGCAGTATTGCAGGTATCCATGAAACAAGCAAAGACATCATCAAAAATGCACCCTATCTGCGGCAGCAGAGAGTCCTGTACAGTGACATCTTCATTGAGCACCCGTGCGAATAAGAAACATCAAGTAGGTGGGCCTACTTGACCTATCCTGCCCTGAGTTTTTATAAGTTTTTTCTCGCACCGAAATCCTCCAGAGAGGTATTAATAGTCCGATATGACTCTATCCATCTATTTCCTGCACAAATTGAGATCAACAGTGATAAATAAGCGATTAAAAGAGAAAAAAAGACAACAACGGAGAAATAAAAGAGTTAAAAACTTGCTAAAGTCGCATTAACGACTACACGCAAAAGAAAAACGATACAGCGAACTTCACTTCAGACCATTCTGACCCGTACTGACGACTGTCATGTCATCACTGCCCGCTGGAAGCCTGGACTTTTGATGATTGCAACATTGCCTGTATTTGTCTGATATTTTTTAAGCCAAATTCATGAGCATCAGGGCTTATCACCTCCGTCTTCATTTTTTCTCGCTCGTGGATTGCCTCTTTAGAATCAATCAAATCCTGCTGCTCACGTTGATAACGCTTACGGAATTGCATCAATTGCTTCTGATCCATAGGGGTAAGTTGTTTTTGCTTTTCAAGTCTGACGCGAATCGATCTCTCAACGGCAAGGGGATCCTTTGCTACTTTTCCCCCACGAGTTCCGTAATAACGCATCTGGTAAAACACATATTCATCGATTTCATTGGCGTATAGTTCGCTGTCATCGGTGGTGGTGGTTTTCTTTAAATTAGTCTCTACCTTAGTCTCTGGTACCTGGCGGATTCCGCCATACAATAATGGCGGATCTGTACATGCAGTAATGGCTGATTCCGCCATACAATAATGGCGCTTTTGTACATTATCTTGATATTCCTCAATTTTTTCCAATAACACTGGTATATTCAAGCGATATTCCTTCCGCCTTGGTATTCCCCTATAGCGTTCTTCAAGAATTCCTTCTTTTCTCAATTTTTTACGCGCTGTTTCTTGTTCTCGTCTAGACAGTCCCGTCTCCAGCTCCCATTGATTTTCGGTATGCCACCACCAGCCATCAGCATCAGGCATCTTGCTTCGCTGCATAAAGAAAGCCTGCGATAAAAAGACACCACCGGTAACACCCGACGCAACTCTAGCGAAAATAACGTGGTACGCTACAGGTCGATCCAATATATCAAGAACATCGATAGCCACTTTTTATGCCATATTCAACATGACTTACGTGGCCGCCCAGGTCGACGCCTGGACACAACATGCTCTGAAACTTCATCCAATACCGCTCCCGACTCTTTTGCACGTTGCTCAAGCCAAGCATCAACATCCTTAGGCCGCCAAACCAGCGTTCCTGCCAGTCTCGTTGGCGGTGGGGTTCGCTGCCAATTTTTTCGGTGTAAATCGTTACGAATGCTGTTTATGGTACGCCCTAACGCCGATCCTAAATCTTCAATATTCCAGATAAGTTTCTCAGTAGTATTCATATACCCTCCAAATCTTTGTTTTTCATATCATTTCAGATCATTTGAGCATATGATAGACGGATTATTTTATCTATTGATTTTGAGACTAACAGAATATGCGGACAGAAGAGTCACACCAAAACATATTACTAAATGACATCACGGAAAAAATTGCTTCATTGTGCAAACGGCTGAAAGGCAAAACGCCAATCGTTATTTGGAAAGCTGTTTGTGCTGAATTATTGGCTACGTACCCACCAGTGCACCCAGCGTGGGGTCATGCTTCTGACATGCTGCGCAATTTCAGTGATGATGAAAGTACAACTTACCAGCTCATAAAAATAAGCTCAAACGCGACAATTAAAAGCTGGAAAGAAATAGACAAAACCACATACTACATTGCTAAAATAAGTTCTGACTTTGAAGAATATCCTTCATTAATTTCAGAAGCATTAAGAGATCTTAGTAACCTCTGTAACGCCAAAGATGCAAAAATAAAAGCTGGAGGAATATGCAGATTATGCTGGAGATTGGCAACTAGTGAACGTAAGGGCAAAAGAATACTAAAAATAAATGAAACGCATAAAAAACAATTATATCTAAATTCAGATAGTTTTATCGAATTATATAAAAGTTTGGTCCCTAGTGTTGACTTTTCATCTTTCAAATTTGTAAAAAAGTTTGATAAATATTATTCATTATCATCTACATTATTGCTATGCGATAAGCACAAAAACGGATCTAAAGATTATCAAAGATCATACAAAGTTCTACCAGAAACAACAATGCTACTTTATGCAATGAATCATACAAAACATGATCAAACATATAATGATATTATAAATTCAGTATTTCCAGTCACCTATCCCCATAAGTATAATCCTTCAACTGAAGACATAGAACTTTTAAAAAAATATTTCCCTAATGCATTTTCATATTTATCTAGCAAATGTGGTGATATTAAGGAAATTAAGCACATAGTTACAGCGCTTGTATCTGACAGTTCTGACAATTCATTTCAGAAAGAAACCATCGACTCGGAAATTGCCAAAATGCTCAAAAATCCAGGAACGATATACGGTCATCTTGTTAACTGTGAAGCATGGCAAGCTGTTTTCAATAATCATCGTCCTGGTGGCTACCAAGAAAATGCAGGCAGAAAAAGTAAGTTACACCACCTCACAGACGAAGACCGTGCCATGCTGTTTTCATATTTCAAGAAAGGTCTCAGCAAACAAGAAATTGCCCAACGCTTCAACTTAAGTCGAGCAACGGTCTATCGGATCTACAAGCAATACCGTGACCAGCACTCTTGCTAGACTCCTTTTTCTAAAAAGGGGACAGTATGGGGACAAAAACAATGATTCAATATGATAAGCAAAAAATACTCATGGTTATTTTTGGGACACTGACGGGACAATTGAGATTGCATTCGACCAGAAGTCAAACAACCCTAAAAAGAAAAAAGGGGCTCCTGATATCATTTAAATATCTGAAACCCCTTACTTTTTCATGGTACCCGGGACGAGACTTGAACTCGTACAATCCGAAGATCGAGGGATTTTAAGTCCCTTGCGTCTACCAATTCCGCCACCCGGGCAAATGAACAAATGTCGCGGCCTGTCGTGTTACTCACAGACCGCGACATTATAATCATTTGAAAAAATTAGTCAACAGTTACAATGTAAGAAACTGAATATGTGCTACCTTTATAGTCCCAAGTAAACTTTAAGGTGCCCGTTTCAGCAGCTTTATCATCGGCAGCTGTACCATCAGACAAAACAACTTGAAAAATTGGAGCGCCAATCTGATTCGTATCTAGAAAATCAGTTGCAGTTGTTCCACTCAACTTACCAACATCAGTACTAACCGAAATACTCGTTCCGGCAATCGGTGGATTGTAGTTCATGTCATGCAGTGAAAAGTAAATTGTTCGAGAGGATCCATCAGCTATATAAAGTCCATTCAGAGGGCCACCTGATGAATCTGCAGCACTCAAGCTTGGAATGCCTGTTATTAGGAGTTTAATAGGTTTAGAGATACGCTTATTACTATCCCAAACATCATTCATTCCATCAAAATTACCATCTAAATTACGATCCACCACTAGATCTTCAAACGCTGGATCAAAGGGCACTCCAGCGGTTTCCGCGCCGTAAGCTATTACCCATGAATCATCATCCATATCCAAATGAATATCATCATAAGTATCATCATAAGGTTCACCGTCGTTGTATAAACCATCACCATTTGTATCGGTGAACTCCTCTTCCCCATCAACCACAGCTATCAGGGTGCAAAGACCATCACGAGGATTGTTACTATCATCAATAGTGACGCCAAAAACAGATGCATAGCTAGCAATGATATCTTGCTCTAGCTCTAAAGTTTCTCCGTCTTCTAATGAAGGAGCAACGTCCTCAGGGGCAGGGTTTTGAGTACGGAAGACAACATAGTTTTCACCTTCTGCATTAAGATTTGTTGCGCGGTCAATAGCACCGCACTCAGCATAGAAAGAAACCGAAGTTCCTTCCAAAACATTGTAATTCCCGTAACGGTCAGCTATTTGCGCAGTAATATCTGCGGTAATATTCGTATATTTAAGGCCTTCAAGATTAAACTGAGAAGTAGACAATGTAAAATGACCTTCAGATGGAACCCCACCACCTATAGCGATAACACCACTAGAAGTAGTAAGAGATGTTCCTTCAACGGCAGCATTTATTGTAGCGGTTCCAGGTATGGTTCCACTATGAAGGACTACAGTCGCATAGCCATCAACAGTACCAACATCAAGAGTCGTTGCTCCCTCTATTGAACCGATATACTCTCCACCATTAGGACCACTTAAAGTCATAGTCACTGTCTGGCTTCCCACAACAGGATCACCATTAGTGTCCTTTACGAGAAATTTGACAACAGAGGTTTCTACACCACCAGACCCCTTAATAACTATAATTTGAGGATCTGCAGACTCGAACTCAATACTTCCAGCATCAGCACTGACAATATCAATAGTTGTTGTTCCTGAGATAGCTCCTGACGTTGCAGTAATAGTCGCGGTACCTGCCGTAGTAGTCCCTGCGGAAAAAGTTGCCTGGGCAACTCCACTAGTTCCAGAAATCGATGCAGATGAAACTACAGTACCCAAAGCCGTATTATTAACTTCGAAATTGACATTAGTTCCCGCAGCCATAGGGTCTCCATTGCTATCCAGTACCGTGGCACTAATGACAGAAGTACCTCCAACTGTGATCTCACTAGGATTTGAACTTACATTAACAGTAGCAGCGGCTAATTCATCTGAGATTTCTATTGTTAATGTTGTCGTAGCACTATCAACGGAAGCTGTAACAGTAACTTCTCCCTCAATATTATTCGCAGTCAAAGTTCTGCTAAGGACTCCTGTAGAAGTAACCCCAGGAGAATTTATAGAAGCAAGGGCCGGAGCACTAAGCGTAAACTCGACAGTCTTACTTTCTGTTACAAGCTGCCCACTACTATTAAGAAGTCTGGCTGAAATATCTGCTGTCTCACCAGTACTAATAGTCGAAGACGTCGTTGATAAAAGAATAGCACTAACGGCAATGGACTCCTCTGTTGTTGTCTCTGTAGTTTCATCAGAATCAGATGAACTCGACCCACCTTGTTGGCCACAACCAACCAAGCCTACCAGCATCACGACCAATAATAATTTTATAAGCTTTGCCACAAAAACCCTCCCTTCGGTTTATATTTATCCAAAAACTTTACATATTCTAATAAAACCTTATTTATAAAGCTACAAATTTTTTATTATTTTTACGCTGTGATTCAAGAATTTTCATACTGTTACAATTCAAAGATAAAAAAAGTTCACACACCTTGGTTGTGAACTATTTACGACTATTTTTTATTGAATAAAGCTTAAGTCTGGTGCATCTGCGAGATAATTATATTTTGCACACAACCTAAAAAACAGCTCTAATCCTTTTTGATGAGCTGAACTCAGGGAATAATCGATACCATGCCAGTAAGCAGCACAATAATCAATTTTCTGATCTGAGAAGCCGGCATCTTTCGCCAGACAACGAAGATCCGAAAGGGATATTTTTAACGATTTATGAAGCTGGGCCATCAGTAACTTAAGCTGTTCTGCTTTGCGTTGAGCACTATCCTTACGGACAATCCATAAAGCAAAAACAAAAGGCAGCCCGGTTTTGTCATACCACATTTGCCCGAGATCATAGATTTTGACCCCCTTTGGAAGATCTAGCGCCTGCGCCATAGCGCGATCACCAATCAGCAATCCAGGTCTGCCACTGTAAATAACTGCCTCGACTGTCTCATCAGGAAATTCATCCAGAACCACTTGATGACCGTAATATTCCAGTAAGAGCACACGTAATAAATTAATAGAAGTGGCAGATTCACTGGTCAACGCAATGGTTTGATCAACAAGCATTTCAGGAGGTTCTGAACTGAAAAGAAGAACACTGTTCACCGGACCTGTAGAGGAAATTGAAAAGTCGGGCAACAGACAATACTTTTCAGCATGAAGAGCATACTCAAAGGAAGAGGATGGACTCGCGTCAAGTTCACCCAGTTGAAGCATACGATTAAGTGAGGAAGGGACACCTGGAACCAGGCGTCCCCCAAATCCTTGATCTCTTAAGTATTGGAAAAATGGAACGCAATTTAAATAAGAAATATATCCAAGTGTCAGCTGTTCTGAAGTAGGCATTATTCAACTCATTAAACAAAAAACAGGATAAACAGCTATCTTGATAAGACTTTATGATTTAAATTTTAGTCCGTTCAAGAAAATTAGTATCGAAATGACCATCAATAAATTCTTTATTGTTCATCATCTTTTGATGAAACGGGATCGTTGTCTTGATCCCTTCAATAATATATTCATCAAGCGCACAGGCCATCCGTCGAATTGCCTCTTCTCGTGTTTCAGCATGAACAATCAACTTGCCGATCATTGAATCATAATGCGGAAGCACAGTGTACTGATCATACAATGCACTCTCAACACGAACCCCCATCCCACCCGGGGTATGATACCCAGTAATACGGCCTGGACAAGGAGTAAACTTCACAGGATCTTCAGCATTGATCCGGCATTCTATAGCATGTCCAGTGATCTTGATATCATCCTGAGTATAGCGTAAAGGAATACCTGCAGCAGAACGGATCTGCTCTTTAATAATATCAACCCCGGTAATCATTTCAGTAACGGGATGCTCCACCTGAACCCGGGTGTTCATTTCCATAAAATAGAAACTACCATCGGAATCAAGCAAGTACTCTACCGTACCGGCGCTGCTATAGCCTACCGCTTTGGCAGCTGCAACCGCACAAGCTCCCATCTCCTCGCGCTGCTCCCGGCTAAGCACAGGACATGGAGCCTCTTCAATAAGCTTTTGATGGCGACGCTGGATTGAACAATCACGCTCTCCAAGATGAACAACGTTTCCGTGCTTGTCACCAAGAATCTGAATTTCAACGTGCCGAGGATGTTCACAAAATTTTTCGATGTAAACATCGGCACGCCCGAACCCAGACTGAGCTTCAGCACGTGCTGTAGCAAGAGCATTCGCCAGAGAACCTGGAGAATGGACAATTTTCATACCACGCCCCCCGCCACCGGCAGAGGCTTTTATAATAACCGGGTAACCGATTTCATCAGCGATACGCTGAGCTTCTTCTGTTGTTTCGATACTTTCATTAGTCCCAGGAAGAATTGGCACGCCAGCATCAGTAACGGTTTGCCGAGCGGTGATTTTATCACCCATCATGCGCATATTGTCTGCAGTTGGTCCGATGAAGGTAATTCCGCACTGCTCACAGATTTCTGCGAACTCAGCATTTTCAGATAAAAAGCCATACCCCGGGTGAATTGCATCCGCGTCAGCAATCTCAGCAGCGCTGATAATTGCTTTCATATTCAGATAACTGGCAGAGCTTGGGGTAGGACCGATACAGATACTTTCATCGGCAAGGCTGACATGCAGAGCCTCGTAATCAGCTTCAGAGTGCACGGCAACAGTTTTGATGCCCATCTCTTTACAAGCCCTGATAATACGAACTGCAATTTCGCCACGATTAGCAATTAAAATTTTATGAAACATGTTTCTCTACTCCTTAACAGGGTATTAGTTCCAAACCATCCGTTTTAATAAGGAGCGGAAATTATAATTTTTCAACCAGGAATATGGTCTCGCCATATTCAACAGGGTTACCATCATCTTTAAGAATTTCAACGATCCGGCACTTAAATTCAGCTTCAATTTCATTAAACAGCTTCATGGCCTCAATCAGGCAGATAACCTGCCCTGGCTCAATGATGTCACCGACCTTACAGAAAGGATCAGCGTCTGGAGCGGGCTTACGATAAAAAGAACCAACCATCGGTGCGGTAATGGCGTCGTAAGGACTTTCAGCAGGCACATCGGCGGCCTGTGGGGCTACAGCAACAGGTGCAGCTGGAGCTACAGCCATAGCAGGTGAAACACCGGCTACGGGTGCGGCGATTTGAATGATCTCCTTTTCAGGACCGCGCTTAATATGAATTTTGTCTTCACCGTTCTCCAGGTCAAACTCGGTGATATCCGTTTCAGTAATCGTTTTTATCAATGCTTTAAGATCTTTAAGGTCCATTTCATCCTCCTGACCAAATAGGTAATGTAAAATTTAGAAAGTTAGTTTCTGAACATTCAAACAGGCCCAGATAGCATCTCCACAAGATGACAAGCGCCCAATGCAAATAGAAAGTAAACAGCCCTTTTAATTTATTTGCATAAACTGCTTCGGAATACTCGTAAGCACTTCGTACCCGGAATCAGTTACAATAACGCTGTCCTCAATTCTGACACCACCAAGATCAGGGACGTAAATACCTGGCTCTATAGTGATAATCATCCCTTCTTGCAGACAATCTGACGACCTCGATGAAACGGAAGGATATTCGTGGATATCAAGGCCTACACCATGCCCCAACCCATGACCAAAAAATTCACCATAACCCTGCTGGTTAATATAGCTTCTGGCGATGTCATCAAGTGCGGCGATTTCCATTCCTGCTTTTACTGAATGTAAAGCTGAATCATGAGCTTCTAACACAATATCGAAAATTTGTCGAAGCTTTCCTGAAACATTTCCGACCCCAAAGGTGACGGTTTCATCGGAACAATAGCCACCGACACGGGTACCAAAATCAATCGTTACCAAATCGCCGTCTTGAATAGTTTTTTCACTCGCAACGCCATGGGGTAGCGCGCCACGAACGCCTGAGGCTACGATAAAATCAAAGGAGTTCTCTTCCCCCCCTAATTTTTTAAGCGCGAATTCAAGATTAAGCGCAACAGATCGCTCACTCACCCCGGGAGCAATAGATGGCAAAATCGAATCAAAAGCTTGTCTATTCAGGTTCGCAGCCTGCCTTAGAAGAGAAATCTCATCTGCATCTTTACACGCTCGTAAAGATTCCAGTTCATGACTACAAGCAACAAGCTCACAGGAAGAGACCGACTCTGTAAGCTTATTAAAAAGAGCTACACTGATAGCATCGGCATCGTACCCGGCGCGTTTAACCATAAGGGATTCGAGCTCATCCGCTATAGACAGTAATTTATTGTTATAGCAAAGAATTCGATCAGCCTGAACCTGACTCTGAGCCTGAGTTGTATAGCGAGAATCAGTTAAAAAAACGGTTTCAGATAAGGTACACAGAAAAACACCATCGGTGCCTGAAAACCCTGAGAGATAACGAACATTGGTCATTCCGAAAAAAATAAGCGCATCAAGTTTCTGCTCTACAAGAATTCGGCGCACGGCATTGTGTCGGTTAGAATAGTTCATAGCTTAGAATTCGATTCAATCAATAGAAACATGAGATGTCTAAAAAGACTCATGCATCAAAAATAATATATATTTACGACCAACGCCTATAACTCGGCACGTAAACCAGGTGCTTCACGTTGGAGAAGATAGCGGCCTTTACCAAAATTACCGGCACGATCGATGATTAAGCCCATAAAATATTCATCCGTAACAACATGCAACACAATAAAGTATTTATTTGTTTTAATCGTTACTTCACCAACATCTCCTAAATTAAGAATTTCGGCAGCACGGCCAATTTCTTTGGCAATATTACTGTATTCAATACCAATAAAATTGATATCAACAGTAACATCGTCCACAACAAATTGATCAATAGCAATACCATCAAAGCCCATCAGGACAGCTCCGAGGCCACCTGAACACTCCGTAACAATGTTTTCAAGAACTTGCTTAAACATGTTCCCTCCTTTTCACTATATTAGATAACAGCCTATTGAGTTCACTAAGAACAAATTGTTCATTTTTTTCATTACAAGTCACACTGGCCAAATCTTCAGAATGATCTAGGCTTTGGCCTGAGTTTGACTCCTCAACATATTCTTCAGAGCAATCCTCTTTCAGGCTATCATTTTCTTTATTGGTTTCAGATGATTCAACATCATGACCCTCAAAAGATTTTTCTATTTCACGTATTTTACGGCGGATCTCAAGATTATCAGGGTCCTGTTCTGACAAATCACGGTACATGGCCAATGCTTCATCACGCATCCCCTGCTTTAAATGTAATTCAGCAATGGTCGCTGAGATCAGTGGGACTGGAGCAATTTCAACATTTTCCGTATCAACAGCCTCATCGTCATCCTCTTCCGGTGCAGAGCTCGGGACGGGTAAGGACAATATCAGTTTATTAATAACAGGATCTGCGGGGCTAAGCTGGCGGGCGACCAACAGGACTTCACGAGCCTTATCATAATGTTCAAGAAGAATTTTAACCCGGGCATAACCGACAAGAGCAGCAAGACTTTCAGGATCATTCTTTAACGCAGCCTCAAATGAAGTGCAGGATTGATCGTAATCACCCTTTTGACAAAGAATCCTCGCTAAAACCACGTGGGCAGCAGCGAGATCTGGATGCTTCTCTAAACCGTTTGATAAAATCTGAGTAGCATCGTCAAACAGGCCCATTTTCCGATAAATCTCAGCTAAAGATACAAAAATTGTAGAGTTCGGATCTTTGATCAAAATTTCAGTATAAGCAGCAACTTTACCCAATAAAGATACCTGTTGATCACTGGTCATAATGTCCCCTTCTCATTTATTGATAAGACCTTTTCAAGTTGATTAGGTAAATCATTCACAATTTTCATTTGAGCACGACCTATCCCTACATTTAAAACCATGGTAAGTTGCCCCCCTCTTACCTTTTTATCACGCTGCATCAACTCTAAATAATCACCTAGCGAATAAGAAGGGGGGATCACAGGAAGATTAAGATCACGCAACAAATTAATTATCCTTTGCACCTCATCATTCGCACAAAGCCCGGCAAGGTGAGATAATCGAGCAGCGACTACCATACCAATGGAGACAGCTTCACCATGTTTATACTGACCATAACCTGCAAGCTTTTCAACAGCATGGCCAAAAGTATGTCCATAGTTGAGTAAAGAGCGAACCGACCCCTCTTTTTCATCTTGAGATACAATATCTGCTTTTAATTGGCAGGCAGTTTTAATTGCAAAGATAAGAGACCCAGAATCTTGTGACTTAAGTTTTTCCCGATTATCTTCAAGCCAGCAAAAAAAATCATAGTCAAACATAATGCCATATTTAACGACCTCTGCCAGTCCGGCTGAAACTTCGCGAGCGTCAAGAGTCTTAAGCGACAAAATATCAATCATAACGATTTCTGGTTGATAGAATGCGCCGATTAGATTTTTCCCTAAAGGATGATTGACGGCAGTCTTACCACCAACAGAACTGTCAACTTGAGACAAAAGAGTCGTAGGCACTTGAGCGTAAGGTATCCCCCGCAGTAATATCGCAGCGGCAAAGCCAGCCATATCACCAACAACACCACCACCGAGGGCAATAATGCCGCACCCCCGATCAAATTTATTCTGGATCAGCACGTCGAAAATGCCGCATAAGGATTCTATACTCTTGAATTCTTCACCATCAGGAACATTATAACGAAGAATCTCATACCCACATTTTAGAAGAGCAGAGGAGACAACATCACCATACAGAGCGTCTACGGTAGGGTTGGAAATAATTGCAATTTTTTTTGGAAAGTTGATCTGCTGTAACTCAGACCCAAGAGATTCGATTACACCTGCGCCAATAATTATCGGATAAGACCTTTCCCCCAAAGGTACCGTTAAGGTTTCTGTCATAGATATCCTTTGTCATAACTATTAGAAACTAACTTAAAAAAACAATATCGTTTATTTGCGAATAAGAGAAAGTATAATTAATGAACAATGATAAGTTTAAAGCACTATTCAAATTTACTTACAAATATTTTAGATATAAACGTTCTAAAAAAAAAGGGCAGGTCACCCTGCCCTTTCTGTAACCTTAAGGAATGATTTAGTTATCTTTAACAATCCGCGGAGTAATAAAGATCAACAGCTCTGCTCGAGAGGTTGACTTGGTATTGGACTTGAACAGATACCCAAAGATAGGGATATCCATCAACCAAGGAGTACCACTATCCCCTTCCGACACATTTTCGACAAAAATACCACCGATAACCGTGGTTTCACCATCATGAAGAAGCACCTTAGTCTCTGCTTTTTTAGTATCAATACTTGGCGCAGAGGCTCCAGTGGTCGTGGAAGGAGAATCATTGGTTGTTAACAATTCCATGATAATGGAATCATCAGGGTTAATAACAGGGGTAACTTCCAGTTTTAACTCAGCACTAACAAATTCAGTTTTGGTCCCTTCAGAACTTGTCGTTTCGTATGGAATCGTTGTGCCTTGACTGATGGTTGCCTTTTCACCATTCAACGTAGTTACTTTAGGTAACGAAACGATTTTTAATTTCCCGGCAGTTTGCAGAGCAGAAATTCTGAGGTCAAGGACAGTACGATCAACACCAACACGACCTAAGGTTATACCGGCAGCCATTCCAGAGTCTTCGGCTGTGGATCCAGCACCAGATGGCAAATCTAAGAGAAAATCACCACCAAGCCCAATACCAGCGTCTTCGATATAGGTACCGGAGTTCGAAAAATCAAGCCCCCAGTTCACACCTAAATCACGGCTATATGTTGAACTTACCTCAACGATCCGTGCCTCAATAAGAACCTGCCGTTCAGGGGTATCCAGAATGGAGATAAGATCTTTTGCCTTATCAATACGTTGAGAAATATCCGTAATAATGAGGTATTTATTACGAGCATCTTCGGTGACAGTCCCTCGATCACTTAAAATCTCTTTTACTGGGCCAGAAACACTTTTCAGATCGGCATAACTAACCGTAACAACTTCAGTAACCAAAGGTTCAAGTTTTTCTTGGGATGTTTTTGCTGTTAACTCTGCTTCCTTCATAGAGCGGATAGTTTCCTTAGGAAGCACTCGAACAACATTACCTTCCTGCACCATACCAAGTCCAGTGACGTCTAAAATCAAATCAAGTGCTTGATCCCATGGAACATCAATGAGCCTTAAGGTGACATTACCTTTCACTTCATCTGAGGCTATAATATTCAAATCGCTGATTTCAGCAATTAAACGTAGGATATCTCGGATATCTGCACTGTCAAAAACCAGAGATGTCTTTTCACCGGTGTATTTTTTAGTCGAAGTTTCCGGATTCACAACAACAATCGGTGAAGTACCACTATTTTCATTATCTGCAGTCTGATATTCAGAAGCAATTGGCTCACGGACCATGCCACCATTAGAGTCACCTGCAGATAGAGCTAAGGTACCGGTAATAGCGGGTGATGCGTTGGCAAAGGCACCATCAACAACTGAGAAAACATACCCATTAGTAGATTTACTCAGTTGATAGGGTTGCTCTCCCTTAAGTAACACAACGAACTTAACTAGGGGACTGCCACCTGCATTCACAAGATAAGGTGTTGCGGAATAGATAGCACTAGGAAAAGAAAGCGTGTCAAATTCGCGCCTTAAAGCGCGTGGCAAAGTTGCATTTTTAATAGAGAACTGAATTTTCCGACCGTCCTGCACTGGAGAGGATATTATTGAACTCCCGTCCACAGTAATATTCAGCAGAGATCGTCCGTTTTCAGAACTGAAATCAATTCCCGATATCTTAGCCTTACCAGTAACCTCAGGTTCTCTCACGGCATTGATAGTGGTCTGTTCGGTACGTTCCCAAGTAACAACAACCTGATTGGATTGAATGTCTACATTAAATGTTGGAAAATTGGCCCCATCAACATCAAAAACGAATCGAGTACGATTATCCAACGGACCGCTACGCAACAAACTGAAGCCATCGGTGAGTGCGTCTGATCTATTATGATCCCCGGGAGCAACACCATAGAGATCAACAACAAGTCTTTTAGGTGAATCAAGGGTGAAATATTTAACCTGCTCAATTCCGGCAGATGCAGAAAGTACTACTTTTTTTGCAGAGATATCTGCAAGCGAAAGAGACTCTGCTGCAAACGAATTTGTAACCAGTGCAACCGAAAACAACGTCATCACTATACTGAGGAGCACCGAACTTCTTCTCATATCATTTCCCCTAAAAGTCAATCGTGTATCTCAAACCAGCGAAAATTAATTAGACCTACATCACAATATAACGATAGTCGACAACCTCTTTACCTGTCATATTATCGAGTCCAGATTCTTCAATAACAATACGATCAGGACTTATTTCTATACGCATTCCATTCTGATCGATATCTATAATTTTTGTTTGAATATCGGTAACAATACCGCCATTCATCCCAATGTAATCATCAACTTTTACAGTATAACTTTTACCGTCGGGAGCCTTCACCATAGCATGCGGGATTCCACGCACAACCATAATGGCCAACAGACGGAATTGCTTGAGCTCAAACTTTTCTAAAGGACCTTTTATGCTTTCCGGTCGAACCTTCTTTGCAATGTCAGCAACAATAGGTTCCTTAGTTATCAATGGTTCAAAAGGATCCCTTCGCCCTTGAGGGCTATAAACAAAAGAATCGGGATTACTCACGGGAGGTTCAACCACGGCAATAGTGTCAGCAACATCCTGTGCCATAATAGGGCAAGCCCCCAAAAGACCTATTGACAAACTGACTCCAAAGCAGATTAACAGAAAACGTGATTTCATCTTCTCTTACCACCTTTCTTCTGCTTATTTGCACTTTGAACTGGCGGAGTATCAACAAACCGGAAGGTTACTGCCTTACAGTCAATATCCAATGCAGTCTTACCATCGACATCTTTGGGACGACTTAAAGTCAGTCCTTGGATGTTAACAATACGTTCCATCTTACTAACAGAATCAAAAAATGCTCCAGCCTGATGATAGGAACCGGCAAGTTTAAGCTCAACAGGGACCTCGGCGTAGAATTCTTTAGTTACCTCTGAGGCAGGTTTAAACCGAACAATCTCCAACCCGCGGTTTCTTGCTAGGTCAGCTATACCAGTCAAGAGACTAGGGATTTCTCTTTCTAGTGGCAATTCGCCCAGAGCTTCTTCGAGCCGAGCCTGCATTCTTTCGTATTCAGCTTTATAAACAGCAAGATTATTAGCAATCTTCTGATTCTTCATGAGTCTAACCTGTTCCGCATCGCGCTTCGATACCAAACGCTCATGTTCTTCTATCTGCCCCTGATAACTGCCATAATAAAATCCTGCACAAATCAAAGCCATTATTACTACAATGATCAAGAAACGCTGATATGCAGGCAGATTTAATATTTTTTCTACTCTAGGATTCATTTGAGCATACCGCCTATTTCGATGAAGGTGATTCGGTTCGACAGTCAAGGGTAAACTTTTGCATCTTTTTATCACCCACCTTAGTCTGTTCAGTTACCGAAAGCTCTATCTGCTGATAATACGGAGAAGCATCAAGACTCTTCATAAATAGAGCTACTGTCTTTTCGGTATCTGCTATGCCAGACAAAGAGATATTCCCGTTATTCTCTTTGAAGCTTGTGAGCCAGAGTTGTTCCGGCAGTGCAAAGCTGAGTTCATCAAGGAGATGTACTGGACCAGATTTATTATCTTTCAAGCTTGCCAGAATTTTTAACTTCTTCTCCAAGTCAGCTTTTTTCTTCTCAAAATCTCGAACCTGTCCGATTTTTTTCTGTAAAGCTCGATTTTGTGCATCGATGTCTGCTATTTCAGTCTCCACCCGACTAATAGCCGATCGTTTTTCAAAATATAATGCACCACAGGCAATTAATACCAAGATCAGACAGAGAACCAGTACTGAGACCTGCGCTCTTAAGCGTTCTTTCTTTTGGGCAGCCCGGACGGGTAACAGATTAATTTTTATCATTTGTCACCCACCTTCCTCATAGCCAACCCGGTAGCCACCGACATCATCGGGCCTATCGCAGCAAGGTACTCCGAATCAAACTCTTTAGGATTTACTGTGATATTACGAAAAGGATTAACGACTTCGTTCGGAATTTCTAATCGCAGTTCAAGCTTTTCACGAAGTTTTTCAGAACAAGAGGTCCCCCCAGTTAAATATATTTTGGATATTTTATCTTCACTTGAAGTTGCTGAAAAGAAGTCCAATGAACGTTGGATTTCCTGAACAAGATTCTCCAACGCATCATCCAAAATGTCATCTATAGTTTCTGGATCAAAACCGTCAAAATCTCGCTGACCAAGCTTTGCCTGCTCAGCTTCTTCACTACTTATTCCCAGGCGTTTCTGCAATTCCTGATTCACCAGAGATCCGCCAGCCTGCAAATCTCGCGTAAATACAGAGATATTGCCATGCAACACGTTGACGCTCGTCGCACTGGCCCCAAGATCTACAAGAGCCACAACTTCACCTTCCACAAACCCGTAGTTATAGTCGAACATATTTTCGACCGCAAAACAGTCGATATCCATAACAACAGGCTCCAAGCCAGCATCGGAGAATACAGCAGTATAGTCGTCAACAAAGTCTTTCTTGGCAGCCACCAGCATTACATTCATTTGAGATGGATCTTTTTCATCAGGCCCAAGAATATGAAAGTCAATATTCACTTCAGACACATCAAAGGGAATGTACTGCTCTGCCTCCCACTGAATTGACATCTCAAGCTCAGACTCAGACATCAGGGGAAGGGTAATCTTACGAATAATTACAGAATGACCAGAAACAGACGTTGCAACCTTTTTGGTCTTAACCTTCATGGCTGTCAGCACATTCTGTATCGCTGAGACAACCATACCTGAATCCATGATAGTATTATCAACGATAGTTTCTGATGGCAGAGGCATTATGCCAAGATTAACGAGGTGAAAAGACCCACGCGATGCACGCAAGCGTACGATCTTGACTGCGCTTGAACCGATATCGATTCCGACAATGTCTTTTTTGGAGGCAAACATGTCTTATCCAGTCCGAAAAGAGAAAACAGTTTCAATTTAAAAAGGTGGGGAGAGGTGAAAAACAGAAAAAATCTTGGACTCACCCCTCCGGAAAAACCTTGACCTTATCAGTTATCTTGAGCCCTAAGGCCAATATAATTTTTCGCATGGTTTCCATGCGGCAAGGATAACCACGTTCAATACGGGTTATCGTCAGCGGTGACACATCAGCCTTCCTCGCTAACTCAGCTTTACTCATCAGTAAAGATTCGCGAATATCCCTGACATGATTTTTTTGCATTCAGTTTACCTCGTCATGCATTTATTTTTAAAATTATGCATAATTATAGGTCAACTAGAGCCATTGTCAAGATTATTAAGACAATACCAATAAATGGCAACATAAAAAAGACATTTATGTTAATTTTTTTGAATTAGCTTCTATTTTGCTACCACTAAATATTGCCCAACAGCAAGAATTAGGCAAATAAGTGCAAATACCAATAAATGATCTCTCGCCCCCAAAATAAATAAACAAATGAGGCAAACGCCAAAAAAGGCCCAAAAGGAATTGCTAATCGGCTATCCTTCTTTTGAAAAATCATGACTGGAACGCCAACGACAGTTCCAATTAAAGAAGCAATAAAGACAATAGGCAAGATAGCCTTCCACCCAAGAAAAGCTCCCAACATAGCAAGAAGCTTAATATCTCCTCCCCCCATACCTTCGCGTTTGGCTAGCACTTCATAAAGCCAGGCTACTGCAAACAAAATTCCACCACCTAACAGGATTCCCAAAAGCGAGTCATACCAGGCTAACCAGGGAATAAAAAAACTACATAAAAACCCAATCGGGATCCCTGGCAAACTTATAACATCTGGAATAATCTGGTGATCAAGATCTATAAAAGTGATAACAACGAGGGAGGCCGCAAATAACCAATAAACCAGGGTTGCTTCACTGAAGCCAAAATAATAGAGAACCAGTGTAAATATAATCCCTGTTAACGCTTCAATAGCAGGATAACGCCAAGAAATACCAACTTTGCATGCAGAGCATCTCCCCAACAAAAACAAATAACTGATTATCGGGATATTTTCATACCAACGGATTTTGTGACCACATTTTGGACATGAAGACGGTGGCGATACAATCGATAGCCCTTCAGGAATTCGGTAAATGCAGACATTAAGAAAAGAACCGATAACAGCTCCCAAAATAAAAGCAGAGCTCAGAAACAAATAGAATTCAACAGGCATAACGAATATCCAATTTTATTTAGGCGAATTTAAACTACGATTCTCAGGAACATTTGTTATTTGGTACTCCGGGACGACATCTGACAACAAAGCTCGTAGATCAGCAGCCGAAAGAGATCTACAGACTGATAATAAATTATTAATTTTTTCACGGATATCAGCAAATGAATGAGGGGAAGCACCGGCTACGCAAATTTTCTCATGATGAGTTGACATTACCCCTTCCTCATCAAGAAGAAGTTCTTCGTACAATTTTTCCCCTGGCCTTAAACCTGTAAAAACAATATCAATGTCATCATGGGGCCTAAAACCACTTAGTTTGATAAGTTCCTCAGCCAGTTGGACTATCTTGACAGGCTTTCCCATATCAAAAAGATAGATTTCGCCACCCCCGCCCATACTACCCGCTTGAAGAACGAGCTGTGCAGCTTCCGGAATGGTCATGAAGTACCTGGTAATTTCCGGATGAGTAACAGTAACAGGCCCACCATTTCTGATCTGTTCGCGAAAAACCGGGATAACACTACCATTACTGCCTAATACATTACCGAAACGTGTCGTGATAAAGTGGGTTTTACTTTCTTGATTGAAAGCTTGAACATATATTTCGGCAATGCGCTTACAGACTCCCATGATGCTGGTTGGCCGCACAGCTTTATCGGTGGAAATCATCACAAAGGTTTTAACACCGAAAACATCTGAAAGATCAGCAAGAATTTTAGTTCCCTGGATATTGTTGAGAATTGCTTCAGACGGATTAAATTCCATTAAAGGCACATGCTTGTAAGCAGCTGCATGAAAAACTACCTGCGGACGAAACCGATCAAAAATATCTCGAACCCGAGTATGATTGCAAATATCACCAATCAAAGGCTGTATATTTATAGTTGAATCAGCTATCTGCAACTCTCTTTCGATGTTAAAAATAGCTGTCTCAGACTGATCAAAAAGTATTAACTGCGCAGGGTTAAACTTCATAATTTGACGGCAGATTTCACCGCCAATACTCCCCCCTGCCCCAGTGACAAACACAGTTTTTCCTTCTAAATAATTTCTGATCTTATCAGTATCAAGATGGATCGCAGCCCGCCCCAGCAGGTCTTCCAAATCGACATCACGAATCTGCGTAATCGAAACACGGCCATCTATTAAATCACTGACCCCAGGCAAAATTTTAAAGTCGACAGCCGCGTTTCGACACTCAGACACAATATCAGCAACCTGTCGTCCAGTTGCAGAGGGAATTGCTATAACGACCTGATCAACCTGTCTGTCGCGAACCAGGTCACATAAATCATCACGCATTCCAACAACTGGAATCCCCATTAAAGTAGTTTTTTGTTTATGTGGATCATCATCAACATAACCAATAACCTGAGATGTTAAAGAACGATTTGACTGAACTTCACGGGCTATCATTTGTCCGGCATGGCCTGCTCCATAGACCAGAATCCTCGTACTGCTTTGCAAGCGTCCCAAGCGGATCGCTGGAAAATATTTTTCTCGAACAGCGCGGGTAATAAAGCGCACTCCCCCAACGAGAACAAAACAGAAAAAACCATCAAGAAACAATACCGACCGAGGAATACCATCAAGGCGGTAGATAACAACGGAATAAAGGATAAACAGAAAAGTTCCGACGACATTCGCCTTAAAGATCTGAATAAGATCCGGCATAGACACATAACGCCACCAGCCTCGAAAACAACCGAAATACCAGAAGATCGGCAATTTAATAAAAATGGCCGCAGGAATTAATGTAAGCAAACGAGAGAAGAAGTCGAAGGGTATACTGAATTCAAAACGTAAAGCGTAAGAAAGAACCAGCGAAAGGATTACCAAAAGAGCGGTAATAAAAAAAATAATTGCAAAGCGAAACTTTAATAAAGTGTCAGTCATTTTTGCCCCGAATCCCCTCGAATGCTAATGCATATATTATTTTAATCTATACAATAACGACGCTTAATAAACGAGTCAAAAAAACAAAAAACAACTGAAAAGATTAGCAAATTCAAAACAACTATCAAAATTCCAAATGGCTGCAAGCAAATCGAAATACTACCGATAAGGAGTTGAGCCAGAGCATAACCAGAGGCGACCTTCCAATGAACACAACCACCTTCATTAACCAGAATCTGGTACAGATGGCCCCGATGTGCGACCAGAAGACTTTTGCCTTGTTTAATCCGATTAACGATAGAGATCAATTCATCGAGGTAAAAAAGCAGGAGAAAACTACTCATTATAAGAAATTCCAGCGGGGACCTTGTGGTCAAAACCACAACAGTGGCAAAAACAAAACCAAGTAGAATACTTCCAACATCCCCCATAAATATTTTCGCCCTGGGAACATTAAAGGGTAAAAAACCTAGGCAACTGAAGGCCAAACCAAAGCAAAGAACAGCAAATTCTTTTTCGAAAGCAATTAAAAACAGTCCCAATAAGAAAAAACTGACAATTCCCATTAAAGATGCGATCCCGTTGATTCCATCCATAAAATTATAAATATTCGCCGTGGCAACAACAAAGAAAGCACAAAGACAAAAGAGAATTAGGGGAACTATAATCAAGCCACCACTGGTCCCAATACCTGAGTTCAGCAACACAACCAAAACTACTATAAATTGGACAACCAGCCTCACTTTAGGAGAGATATCAGAAATATCATTTTTCAGGCTAACAATAGATAGAAAGAAAATCGGCAGCCAAAAAGAAATTGGCTGAATACCAACAGAAACAATTAAAAAAGCACAGAGGATGCCAACACCGCCACCCTTTGGGGTCGGCCTTAAATGTGAACTACGTTCAGATGGGATGTCTATGAGATACAATTTCTCAGCATATTTGGAAACCAGCAAAGCGCTTAACATGCTGATAAAGAAACAGGCAATATATTTCACGCAATAGCACCTTTTCTTTTTAGCTCAAGATACCACTCGGCGGTTTTCTTCAATGCATCATCAACATCTACCGGCGGTGTCCAGCCAAGCAAGTCTTTAGATTTGGAGATATCAACCTGCAGAGAACCGCACAAACGGCCTAGTTCGTCACTTTTGCGTAAAAATCTGCCCGTAAGGCTTAAAAGCGATGGTGGAAATGAAAATACACGATCAGGTGATCCCAAATATCCAGCTAAAGCATGGAGCAATTCCGTAGTGGAAAGATCATGGTCATCGGAAACTAAAAACAACTGATTTGCCGCTGCGGGATGCTCAACACAGGTCCAGATAAAATCAACCAGATTATCCAAAGCCACTAGGCTGCGCTTATTATTTATACTGCCTAAAGGCAAAGGGATACCACTCTCAAGCCACTGCAGCATGCGTAGGAAATTTGCTTTTACGCCAGGGCCGTAAACCAATGGTGGACGGATGATAACAATCTCCATACCTGTTTCACTGGAAATTTTCCATAGGCCTAGTTCTGCTTCGTACTTCGAAATAGCGTAGGGATCACCTGGACCTGATGGGCTTTTTTCTGAAAAAGGAAGGTTCGGTAGAGTCTTTTCTCCGTTGACTTTGATGCTGCTGATGAAGATAAATCGTTTGACACCACAGGACGCGGCATGACGTGCGACGTTCAACGTCCCGACGGTGTTGACATAGCGACAGCGTTCAAGTTCAACATCGAGGCGGTCTGCATTCATGCGATGAACTCGTGCTGCAGTATGGATGACAGCATTACAGCCGGCTAGAAAAGGCAATGAATCAGCTTTTGCAAGATCGTGAACATGAACCAGATCATACCTAGGGTTGTCTGATCTGATATTTTGCCGAGAAACACCGACAAGAAAGGTTTGCCGGCCTAAACTCTGCAGTAAAGCAGAACCCAGAAAACCTGTTCCGGTTACTACGACCCTGCTCACCATGACATCACGTCTTCATAAAGATCGAAATGTTTCTGGACAATCTGATCTATTCCATACTCAGCTTCGGCAAGAACGCGGCCCTGTTTCCCCATTTCGGCCAACCTGTTCCGGTCTGACAACATTAGAGCAATCGCCTGGGCCAAAGACTGGGCATCCCGGGGGGGAACAAGTATTCCCGTCTGGTTTGGAATGATAGCATCCCGGCAACCCGGCCAATCGGTGGTAATGACAGCACGACCACATGCAGCAGCTTCAATCAGCACTTTTGGCAATCCCTCACCGTAATATGAAGGCAAGACAACCAGGTGAGCCTCAGAAAGAACTTGCGCCATGTCCGAACGATGGCCCAGAATTTCAACAACCCCATCCCTTTTCCAGTCGTCAATTTCACTGACACCTATGGATGTCGGATTACCTGGATCAGGGTCACCAACCAACCAAAAACGAATACTATCATTCTTACGAGCAAGTATCTTGGCAGCTTCAACAAAAATCCGAACACCTTTATCTTCTAGCAAACGACTGGCCATCATAACAATCGGCGGTCCTGCAGGAAGTGGCGAAACGTGAAATTCTCCAAGATCGACCCCAGAGCCTCTAATCAATTGGACTTTTTCGTCCGACAAACTTATCGCATTTTTAATGATTTCAGCATCACTGGAATTTTGGAATATAACAATGAGTTGTGGAATTTTAAATATTTCCTTTAAAAGAATAAGCAAAGCATACCGGACAAGCCTGGCCTTGATTCTCGAACTTGAAAACACATACCCCAGGCCAGACATAGCAGCGACGACCGCAGTTTTTCCATATATCCTGGTTGCCAGACCACCAATTAAGACTGACCGCATGGCAACAAGATGAACCACTTCCGGGGCGATGGATTTTAAGATCTTTAAAACAGCCCAAATTGATAGAAATAACTGAAGAGGGTTAACACTACTGCGACCAAGTCGATATGGATGAATAGTGAGCCCCATAGCCTCAAGATCGTCAGTCGGACTAGTCACCTCTGTGAGAAGATGTACTTCATAGCCGCGTCTGACTGCTTCAAGAGCTAATGGCAAACGATGTGAGCGAAAAAACCAATCAACATTAACAATAAATAAAAGCTTCTTTTTTATCATTAAAACCTGTAGTAGATGAAAAGATGAAAAAATAGCAAAGATAGGTCCTCTTTCACATTTTGCGGGTGGCAATAGTTTATTGTGGTACGAATACTTCTTAAGTACGGAATTCCACCGCTCCCCAAACCCGCGTGACTGGTACTGACCTGAGTTTAAAGACACACATTTCCATTCTCCCAATTATGTAGTCAACAAAAAATAGTAAATTCATCAAGGCAGTTATCTGAATGATTGAAAAGCGACCACAGACAACAAACACAAAAGGGATTGTTATATCTGGAAGCCTCTGTTCAGATGCAAATAAAATCCATAAAATCTATTTAATACATGTCACACGCTGTACCTTCCCCCACGGCAGCCAGCCCCCCAAAACCGCAGCTCGTTCGATACGGGAGGCAACCTCGCTGTACAGTTTAAGAACACCGACAGGACACTTCAATCTCTCAGCCAAATAGTACGGCTTTGGTGCAAACCCTATCCCGACCGAGCGATAGATAACTTTGCCGAAGCCAGCCATCTTTGCAAACGATACAATCTGTTTGGGCGTCAGATACCGTTCAAGAATTCCATCAACCTCACGCACCGCACTTTGAGTTAGCGCGGCTCGCCCCTTCAAAGCCGCGAGGAGACTTGCCATCATGCCACGTACTCTACCCTCTTCAAAACCTAATGCATATGACAACGGGTTCGGAGTTGTGAGGACAAAACATCCTCCGGGCCTGAGAATGCGCCAGACGCTCGCAAAAAAATCTTCAGGATTGCGAACATGCTCCAAAACCTCAATTGATACCACAACATCAACGGAGTCGGTTCGAAACGGCAGATGCTCAATAGATCCGCTAAAACCACTAACCGTCCGAAAATGATGGCGCTCGATCCCGTTCTGTACAACAGTATCGGAAAGATCGATTAAAACACCTCGCATTCCGGGGATAAGATCCTCACAGCCTTTGAGGAACCAGCCATCACCACCACCTGCATCAACAATGATGGGACGTGTATAACGGCCACGAACATAATGCGCGATAGGCTCACGATAGGCAAGCCAATCGTGTCTTCGCAACGTTGCATAGTGCGCACTGCGATCGACCCACCATCCGTTATTATTGTCGATACGTTCCTGATAAAATACATTTGCTGACAGCCGATTGTCATGTGCATCTTCGGCCCATGAAATCTTATCAACAGGGATAGTAATTGGAACAGAGCCGGCTGGATAAAGAGCCCCACAGCGCTGACATGACCAGCCCTCAATAGCTGGAGGAGGGACAGCCCTCTGGCACACCGGGCAAGCAAAAATATCGAGTTCGGCAAAGTTCATCATTCCCTCTCCATAGTCTGCGGCACTGGACCTTTTCTACCTCTACAATTGGCATTACAAAACTGTAAATTACTTTACAGGCACGAATAATACGACAAAATTACAGCCAGAAAGCTTTAAGGGACCAAAGCCCTTATTTTGATCACGAATTCAAATTAAAGTATCTCTATACAAACAAAGGTAATGTTCTGCAATTTTCTGTAGGCTAAAGTTTTTCAAAATTCTTTGTCGCGCTAATTTTCCCATTTTCTTTTTAGCACATAAATCCATTTTTAAAACTTTTGTCATCCCCTCAACTAAAGCGCCCACATCATTTGCTTTTACGACAACGCCTCCGTTACCAACTAGGTAAGCGCAATCACCTACATCCGTAACAACACATGGTATTTCGCACGCCATGGCCTCTCCAATAACATTTGGAAAAGCTTCGCCTAAGGAAGCGGAAACAATGACATCCAGAACAGGCATAATTTCAGAAATATCACTGCGCCTACCTAAAAAGTGAACACATTCGACGATACCATTCTCTGAACACATTATTCTTAACTGATCAATGTCTTCCTGACTTGAAGGGCCGACCAAAACAAACTCTACCTGAGGAAATTTTTCCTTCAAAATACCTGCAGCATCAAGAAAAAGTTTGTGCCCTTTAACGGGATGAAACCGGGCTACCATCCCGACCAATAGACTAGAACTGTTGAAATTAAAATCTCTTTTAAATTGAATTTTCGATCTAGGCTTTGGCTTAAAAAGGTCAAGATTGAAACCATTGGGAATAACAATATGCCTTTTATTTGAGTAGCCAAGCTCTTTATGCCGGATTTCACTAACATGAGAATTATAAATGATTTTCTGTGGCAAGTAAGATAATAATGCTCCACAGCATATTATAGCTGATGTTCCAATACGTTCTTCCTTTAGACTGTTTGGCGTATGACGAATGTTCCATACCACAGGCAAACGTTTCCAAAAAACAATGCGGGCGAAAATAGAAACTACGTTGCCATGGTACATCCATCCTTGCAACAAATCCGGGTTCAACTGACGAATCAATTTAAAAAAAACAAAGATTCTCTCTAAAGTGAATTTGTTTTTTCTCCACTGTAATGTGTACACAGGTATTCCTAGAGATTCCAACATTCCCCCAAGGAACCCTTTATCGCTAAGACTTATAACAGAATGGCGAAAACAGGAAAGCTCTACAGTTGAAAGGAGCTTATAAAGCATTGTCTCAGCACCGCCGAGTTCCAATCCAGAGATAATATGGACGACATGAGGGGCATTAGCCGCCTGTTCCTGAGTCGCAAACATAAGGTCGCTCAACCGACGCCCCTCAACCACAGGGAAGCTATTTTTTCGACTTGGAAATCATTAGCTCGCATGCGGCCTCCCTCTCGAAGTTTGTTCCACAAACAATCATTCTCAATAACTAAAGAAATTTGATCGGATAAAACGTCGACAGCAAAAGGTGGAACTAATAAGCCGTTAACTTGATGCTCAATTATTTCAGAAGGCCCGAAAGGGCAATCAAATGCAATAGAAGGACAGCCACAAGCCATAGCCTCGACTAACACATTTGGCCATCCTTCATATCTTGATGATAAAATAAAACATTTAGCCTTACTCATATACGGATAAGGGTTACTTACCGATCCAAGAAAATGAACCCTATCTGCCATTCCAAGATCACAAGCAAGAGCCTTTAAAGTTAACTCCTCAGGGCCTTCACCCAATATAATTAGATCGATCCGGTCACTAAATCGACATTGCTTAAATGCCGATATCAAAAGGTCAAAGCCTTTTTGCTTTACAAGCCTACCGCAAGCGAGCACAAAATCATTGTTCATTATATGTTGTCCATCTGTTTGAGTATTTTCACCAACCCGCTGAAGATGAACTGGATTTGGAATAAAAAAACATAACTCAGAGGGGAGATGAAAATCCTCCAAAAGGACCTTCCTTATTCCTTCTGATGGAGCAACCACCTTGCTTGGCATTCGGTAAAATAGAGGAAGAATTATCCTGTAGATGGTTGGAAAGAAAAAGGGGTTATTTCTGATGCTAACAATCAAGTATTTTAATTTGCCAGTAAGAAGGCATGAAAATATAGTCGGAAAATTCGCGCTCTCCATAAAGCTAATTATTAAATCGGGGTTTTCTCTTTTTATTAATGCAACTAAAAGCTTTATACGATGACCCAAAACAGATAGCTTCCGGTGCACAGGAGCTACAGCTGGGCAATTCAAATCTATAAACACTCCCCCAGAAGGATAAGAATTTCTTTGCCCATCAAATACTGCTAGAGTCAGTTGATGTTCTTTACTCCACACTTCTGACAATAAAGAAGCAACCCTTTCTGCCCCCCCTCTGCCTAAGGATGGAATAACGAAGAGTATTTTCAACTTTTCATTTCCTTTGAACCGCACTCAATCACAGAGTTATAAAGTTTTTCCAGTTTGCCAGCAATAAGAGGCCAATTCAATGTTTCGGCAAAACGCTGTCCATTTTCTCCATATCTGTTCCTGAGGTTTTCGTCTTGACAAAAGCGCACAATTGCCGATGCAAGAGCATCTACATTCTCAAAGGAAATGGTTTCACCTGCTTCATTATGGTTTATAAGCGTTTGTAAATACCCAACTTCAGTACCAATCACTGGTAACCCGTGAGCCATTGCCTCCAGAATTGCATTACTGAAATTTTCATACCTCGATGTTAGGACAAAGTAGTTCGCCGCAGAGAGTAATTCATGGACTTTCTCAGGAGATTTATGCCCCAGAAAATAAACCTGCTTTTCGAGGCCTAATGCATAACTCATTTTTTTTAAAGAATCAAGAAGGGGGCCCTCACCAACAATGACATGCCTTAATTCAGGAACATCTACTAAAGCAACGGCTAATGATTTTAATAAAAAATCTACTGCTTTTATCGGTACCAAGCGTGCGACTGTAATCCCCAAAGGCACCCCTTCCGGGATTCCCAAGCGTTTGCGAACATCAGTACTTGAAGATTCTACGATTCGAATACGGTCAAGCTCCAATCCTGGTTCAATTGTTTCGATCGAAGCTTTCCCTAACCCCATATTAATTCTAACAAATTCTATAGGAGCTCCCCTTGAAAACAGTTTAAATAATGGATTTCTGACCAAAGCAAATATTTTTTTCTGAGTCCGTTTAGATGGGGGGCCCGGCAACCAGGCAACAGTAGGAACTTTCCAACTATTTATCACCCCTTTGGCCAAACCGAATAACCCACATACCTGAATGACATCAAAGTTTTTATACCGCTCTTCTTGCTGTAACCACTTCATTACTTGCCTTTCAAACAAATAAAGGTCAAGGTAATAAAAAGCCGCTGAAATTTTACTATGAAGGCACTCCGTTCGGTATGCCAAAGAGCGTAAATTAATACTAACGACAAAGTTACTAGGCACACCCATAAAATTATTACTATTTTTTTTAAAAGGGCCACGAGATGTTAAAATAGTTACATGATGACCCTTCTGAGTAAGATAATAAGCAGCGCGGCTATCAAATATTTCCCCCCCCCCTATTAACATTCCCATTGCACGGTTAACTATCAAAATGTTCACTGTCCGCTCCTAAAACATTGACTAACTGTTCTATACTGAAATCCAAGAAGGTCTGCTTTATGACAAAGTTGATATAGAGATTCTTGTAGGTGGGAAAATTTTTTGAGCTCCCAATAATGCGTTGACAGTACGAAAGGAGCATTCAAACTACTACAGCGCTCCATAATCTCAATGAGTTTTTCAATATTGGTCGATGGGGTTAATGAGTAGGCAACGAGCTCACGATGTCTTGTGTAATCCAAGGGGTAAGGAAATGGGTACCCTCTCTCACAACGATATAGCCAGCGCTTCACAAAAGAAAAAAAATTAGTCATTGAAAAGCCACGGTCCAACCACAAACCAACGATGCCAGAGATATCAAGCCCAGCATTGTCAATTGCTATAATAGCGGCCTTAGAGAGCTGATTGCTCGGAGGAACAAAAACTTTGATATCACAATGAAAGATTCTCTCCAGCTCACTTTTCCCACGTAAGGTCTCCTCTTGCAACTGGTGCAATTCTTTCCAGCGACATTCTCCTCTTAAAAATACTTCCCTGTTCCCCTCACGCAGTTTCCCAATATGCCGTTTATCAGCAAGCTCCCCTCTCCCCCACAACCGGCTTTTTGCTACCCTATATTGATGATCATAACCATGCTGCATAATCTCAACCAGACCATCGTCCAATTTTTGCTTTAAAAAAGTAACCAGCTCAACATTTTCTATTAATGATTTACGCGGAGTCTCCTGATAAAAACGCTGCAAGTCTCCGGGATGAAAATCCTTAACTGCGGCAGGAATAACAGAAAAGGAAATTGAGATACCCTTGTTCCACAGAGGGTTGTATATAAAATCTAGGTCTCCAGGGTCAGTCCAAGCACTTATGTCGTCATCACGGACAGCAAAAAAACACATCAATTCACCCCAGCTGAAGCTCTTTCCCAATAATGTGGTTTTATAAAATTGAGATTTGGAAGTTCCGAAAATATCTTTTTACTACTCTCCCCATTTATTGAGCTCCAAAGGATACTATAATCATCCAAATAAGATGCTGAGAAACCAGATTTGCGGTGATAGATTGCATTATAAACTGTTGGAATACGTGAAATATTGTAACCCATCAATTTTGCCAAAACAGCATCAACATAAGCAGGGTTCTCTCCCCCTACCAAAAAACCCACTGGTTTTGGGATAGGGGAAAGTGGACCTTCGCCCTCACCTGCTACAATGCCATCAACAATCGTGATAATTTTTTTAGGAGACCATTCGCTGAAATATAAAATGTGATTTAAGTCAAGAATTGTTCGCCATAACGTTTCATTGCCACTCCAACTTCCAGCGCTTATTTTCTCCCTTGGTCCTATTTTAGAAAGTCCCCAGAGGCACTTCAACTGCAACGAGAGAAGTTTTCTATTCAATACACTAATATCATTACATATTTCCCAATACCTATCATAAACATCTTCATATATTTCTCTGAACCAGTTACTTAAACAATAATTGTCTCCCCCTTTAAAATAAGGTCCCTTAATATGGTGTGGCAAAAACTCTTTGTGACCATTGATGCCAACAAGATTTTTGAGTGCTCCGGTTAAACCTGCCTTAATATGCGTTTTCATCTTAGGAAGATTAATTATAAGATCGACATCAGAAATTCTGCTCGTCACGAGGTATTCATGTTTTCCCGGCCTGTGATGTGGTCTCATAAGACTATTC
The DNA here is from genome assembly GCA_963664385.1 of Geopsychrobacteraceae bacterium. Classification (GTDB taxonomy): domain Bacteria; phylum Desulfobacterota; class Desulfuromonadia; order Desulfuromonadales; family Geopsychrobacteraceae; genus Seleniibacterium. Next base: position 3,703,670 of record OY761157.1, on the reverse strand, counting down.
TTGTAACAAGTGACCCGGTACCGATCAGAATAATCTGCAAGATCCTCTAGAAAGCTCTTTTTACCAAGATCAACCAATAAATATTTGTCTAATGGTCGTTTACCAGAGGATTGAAGAGGTCCTTCACTCCAACTTGACTTCCAATCCTTTCGGTCTAAGACAGTTAAACGCCAATCTTCAACAATAATATCCAGCTCAGGAAATAGACTCTTAAAATAGGTTAAAATTTCGTCAAAGCGATTAATTTTTAGCAAGGAAGGAAAGTGGCAATTCTGCAAAGGAGCATCTGCAACAATAATTGTACCTTTCCCTTTCATAGCCACAGCAAGAAACTGTATTAAAGAAGAAATAAGAGAAGTATGAGTGATCAGAGAGTCAATATTATGCCCTAATGGATTATAATCACGAACCCAATTTGGCTTTAATAAAACACGTCCACCAGGGCGCACCCAATTTGAAAAAGGATTATCTGGCTGAAGTCCCCAGAGCCGAAACATCTCTCTCAAATTACTCAACTGGAATTGGTTATCCAAACAAGGATGTTTCGGATAACTTGAGCCTGCCTCTACTAACACAACTTTGTCATTCAACCTGATTCTCCTGTAAAAGCAAATTCCTTGTATAAAGCAACTTTCCTTGGGGAGTCCGTGGAATCGTTTCCACCCTTTTCCATTCAATATTGCAATCTTTTCCCATTACATAGCGAATTTTCTCATCAATGTCAGATATATCAACCTCTGGCGCACTGAGAGCACTAACATAAAAAACAAGTATCTGATCAATATCGGTTTGCAAAATCTGAAATTCTTCAAGCCAATCCAGGAAATAAAAAAGATGGGTGAAGTACTCACCGTGAACTTTACTGCCATCTGAAGTGCTAAAATGATCTGTCAATCGCCCTGTTACACGCTCAAGCACAGGAAGTGGACTTCCACAACTACATGAAGATCCAAGACATGCAGTATCTCCTATTTCATAACGAATTAAAGGCATGGAACGATTGTGCAGGGTTGTCGTAATTACTCTACCCTCCTCACCTGGCCTGACAGAGTGGCCAGAGGCATCCACTATTTCAACATAAGTGTTAAAGTCAAAAACATGGAGTTTCCCTGCGAAACACTCTCCGGCAATCGAACCCACCTCTCTTGATCCATAAAAATCATAAACCTTGCAACCAAAGACCTCTTCAATTGTATTTCTCATAAATGGACGGAGAGTTTCTGCTGAGGAATAAACAAACTTCGGATTATGGATAGAAATCCTTCGCCGTTGCGCTAAACGAGCAAGGATATAAAGAGATCCCGCATAACCTTTTATAAATACAGGTTTTCTCGTATTGATAACCTGTATATACTCCAAGAGAGTAGCTTCTGAAACTTTAAACGTATTTAAAAAGTTTGTTTGCGTTAACCAATTACTAAAGCGAGCCTTTATAGTTTTTCTCTTTTTCAATAAATCACGCTCAGACCCCCATAATACGACTTTACTGACAGATGGGTAGTCAACACCTAGAAATTGTTGGTAGTAAAAAGTCTGAGTAGCAATACTCCACTGAGTAAAACATTTATCTTGTATAAAAGTCAGCGGTTTACCAGTTGATCCACCAGAACTATTTCTAAAATGATCAAATTTATGCAGCTCATCAGAAAGAAGATTACTAAATTCCTGTTTAATTAATGCTTTATTAATAATTGGATAGTTGGAAAATTCAATGTTATCAAAGGACTTATAAAAAGGTATATGCTGACAACAATAGTCCAGCTGTTTTATCAGACAGTTGTTAGAAAACCTTGGGTCTCCCTCTAATATCTGATTAAAATAATTCTCCCATTCCCGAAAAGTAATTTTTTTTCGGCCAAGTTTATATAACATTGCCCTATAATTCATTTATCTAAAATCCTTTTTTTCTAACAATAGCAACTCCTCAATATTACCTACTGATCCCTGAACTATTTTCCGAAAATATGCTTATAGGTAAACAATAATTTTTTAAATTTAGCAGGTAAAAAAAGGCTAAAAAATAAAAGTAGGCACTTTTTTTTCGAAGCACCATTACTAAAGGCCATTATTAAAGACTTAAAAGAATCAATATTTTCCCCGCTAAGGGTTTGATACATAGCATAATAAAAAAGATAGTGACCGTAACGGCATGGACACCGTTTCAACCATTCAGAACGGTGCTCAGAAATAAATAGAGACATCGCTTCAGCTAACAATTTTGATCTGGCTATCGTTCCTATTGCTCCAGTTAAATTATCGTTTCCATCCATATGGTAAATACGACCCGGTCGATCTACAACCAGTATGTCATAATATTTTAAAATGCCCCAATGCTTAAGAGATTCTAGCCCAGGATACGGAGGCCATGGTCGAACCTGGAGAGCTTCAAGTCTGTATATATTGATAAACTCTCCGTGGATTTCTTTTTCACAGACAATATCCGAATAAGATAGCACCAGCCTGCTTTTAGACACAAAACACTTCTTGTTGCCAAACCCATCGACTACAGAAAAGGCAACGGAACCGATTTGACTTGGAGCACGAGAGATCTCTTTTACCAATTCAGCCAAAGTATCATCATCATACAACTCTTCATCGCTATCCAAAAACATAACAAAAGAGGCGCTAACTTCTTTTTCCCCCGGTTCCGGGCAGCATTTACTCCCATATTCTGTTGATAAATATAGGTTATTCTTGGATCATCGATATCACGAATCACATTTGCTGTACTGTCATCAGATCCATCATCCACAACAATCCATTGAAAACTTTCCAGGCTTTGATTTTTTAGACTCTGCCAAGCCCGTAAAATCTGGTGTGCCCGATTATATGTGGGGGTAACAATAGATACTTGAGGATTCAGAGATTGCATTAGCAAGCCTTTTTTATAATACGCCGGAGATAATTTTTAAACAATAGAGACTCAGGAAGCGGGCAATATATTGCTCCCCCAAAAACAATTAGTCCAAAAAATACAATTTGTAAAAATATGGAAAGCGAATTGTCATACGCAAAGATAATACGACAAATCCAACTTGCGGCTATGCAAATCAGAATTAGATAACAAGACCAATGTATGTGACGAGACCAATTAATTCTTATTCCTTGACCATTAACAGCATGGAGAGAGACAACCAGCATCAACAAATAACTTAAACTCGTTGCGAGTGCAATTCCCCAGGGGCCGGTTCCAAGATGAAACAAAAAAACATAGTTGAGCACGACATTACAGAAAAACCCAAAGATCACCCGGCGCACCTGCAAATCGATCCGATTGATAACCTGAAAAATGCTGACACAAGATGGTAAAAGGAATAACGGCACCAGGCTCAATGAATAACAAGCAAGAGTTTTATACGTTGCACTGGTATCCTGGGTTGTGAAAACACCTCTTTCAAGAAGAATAGAGATAAGGGAGCCTCCGTGCAGTATAAGAAAAAAAGATGCCGTAATCCCGAGAAGTAAAGAAAGACTTACAAGGTCATTAAAAACATTTTCTCCGCTTTGCCCGGAAACACGTTTTTCTGAAAAAACGGTGATAAAAGCACCTCCAAGAGAAAAAACACTTGGAATCATGGCAGCTAGTGTCCAACCGTAACTCAGGGCTCCAACAGATCCAGTTGGGCAGAACGAAACAAAAATACTATCCGAAAATTGGTAGATATATGTGGCGCCCTGTAACACGACCAGACCAGGAACTATTTTTAGAACAGTTATCACCTCATGAGAAAAAGGAGATGAAAACAACCTGATTTTTTTTCTTGATTGAAGCAGAAGATAAGTAAAAGCAGACAAAACACCGCATGAAAATGACCAGAGGAGGACTCGAGGAAAATCGCGAAAAAAAAAGACTAGCCCTAATCCCACCAGCGCAATGACTGCCTCCCCCTGGTAAAATAGGGAGAACTGTCTTTTTGCTCGATAAACAGCGCCTAAAAACCGTAAGGGAATGTAAAGAAGAGCGACTGGGAGTACCCAAAGAAAGGCATCCCTGAGTAAGGAACGTCGGAAACCATCAAGTCCAAAGGGTATTTGACTGAACATCCCTCGAAACACATAGAGGACGATGCACAGGATAATACCAAGAGATAGGGAAAGCACAAAAAATCCACCTGTCAACTGGTCGAATGATTCTTTCTTGCCTTCCTTCTGAGATGTCACCAAACGTGGCACAGCGAGGACATCAATGAGCCCCCCCCAACTGAAAACAATTATTCCAATGAGGCTAATGGTAAGATAAAAAACATCTAACTGAGCAGAGAGACCAATTGTACCCGCAATAACCACATGTTTCAGCAAAGCCGCACAGCGGTCTATTCCTTTCCAAAGAACTGCCGATTTAAGAGCACTGAGATAAGACTCTCTCACTAGAGCAACCACCTAAATATTTAAACACATACAATAATCACCAAACCCCAAAGAGCAAATGACCTCTTATCCTTAATATTTAGGGAGGGGCAACAGAACATAAGAAGGCGTTATCTTTCATTTCCACGAAAGCTATTTCTTATTTTTTTGTTCGGCAAATTTACTGGTACTAAAGACCCGGCCATCCTTACTAATTATCCATTGTCCTCCATAGGGATCAGACGGCATTTCTTCAAGAATTCTGGAAGAAACGAGTTCCCCCTTTACGGGATCGCGGCCATACTTTCTCTTAAAAATATTTACAGCATCTTCAATGACCACTGCACGTTCTAAAGCCAGAAGTCTTTTCTGGAGTCTCATTCGCAAAAGAACATCATCTGTCTCAGCCAGCATTTCCTGTAAAAAAAGCAATGCGGTCTTAGACTTTCCGCCATAATAGGAAAGTCGAGCCGCCAAAGTAGCCAAATAACCTGGACTTCCCGGCAATCGAGAAGCATTCATAATAAAATTTGAAGCGTTTTCATAATTTTGTAAAAAGTAAAAGTAATTGAAACCGATGAAAAAATGTAAACGCCAATCGTTTTTTCTATATTCAGTTCCCCTCAAAAGAACTTTATTAGCGGAATCAGGCCTTTGAGCATCCCATGCCAAAAGGCCTTCTGCAAGAAAATAGGGATCAACAAAATGTGGATCCAGCTCCGTAATAACATCCAGACTACTCTCTACGTAAGCCCAATCATCGTCATCCAGTATTTTCTTTTCGTTGCTTCTGGTGCCAATAAAGGTTGCCAGTTTTAAAAACAAAAAATCGGACAAAACACCTTTATTTCCAACCGCAAGAACACGGCTGAATTTAGAAGGTATGACGTAGCCTGCTGGTAAAGACACTCTCACTTCTTCTCTGTTTTTGAATACTTGGGGAACAAGCAAAGAATACAGACAGATAGAAGCAATCAGTACTGCGGCAGGCACAATCGAACGCATCAGTGGAATTCTCGCCGCATAAAAATAAGAGAAGAAAGAGCTAACATAATAACTATATAGAGAGCTCCATACCCTAAAGAAATCAGCAATCGATCAAGGCTGATCTGCAAACCATGTGAGGCCTCGAGAAAATAATCAAACACCGAAAAGTTTGGGACAACATATGAAATAACAACTATAGCATTATGCAAGGATGATGAAATCAATTGTTCCTGGGCAGCAATTTCCGTTTTTAGATAAAAAATGACTTCTTCAATAGTTGACCCAATGACATATATCAATACAGACAAAATTAGACTTGTTAATGAACTTGTTGTTACAGAGCAAAACAACATAATCAGCGAAAGTAGCACGGCACACTTTACCAAGATGTACACATATGCAATGAAAAAGTTCAACCATAAAAAACCTTGGAAAAACTCAAGGTACATTGACTTTAATAACAGGATGGTAAGACAGGAAAGGAGAAATAGCAAAGAGAGAGCAACGTAAACAAAAAGAAGAATTCCTAAATATTTACCGATGATATATCCGGGCCTGGATATCGGTTTTGACAAGACAACATGAATCGTTTTTCTATCAATATCCTTCGATATTAGATTAACCCCGACGAAAAACAACAATAACAACCCGGAAAAAGAGAGGGCAGAAAGGTTCATATCAACTGAAACCTTGCCAATATCCCGCATAAAAAATCCAGCAACCGAAATATTCAGGCCAAACAAAAAGATCGAAAGCAGCCCAATGCCTAAAAGAGACCGATTGCGAATCCCCTCTTTAAAGGTAATTTTGGATAAAGACAAAATGGATTTCATTTTCCACGTCCTGAAATATATTCATTAAAGAGATCTTCAAGAGACAACCATTCGGACCGACACCCGGAGATTGGGATTGAATGGCTATCCAGATAGCGGTTAACAGAGTGATAATTAGCATTCGAAACAGCTATAGTGAATCCTTCCGGATGCTCACGAGTGTCCGCACCTATAGACTGTAGATAACCCTTATTCCCGTCTGTCAGATCAGATACCTGCAAAAAAATATTATTCCCGGAATTAGGTAAAAATTCCTCTTTGGCAAACTCCCTTATCAGTTGCCCGTTGTGCAACAATCCAATACGATCACAAAGTCTTTCTACATCATTAAGAATGTGAGAGCAGAAAAGTATCGTCTTTCCTTCACCTTTTAATGACAACACCAGGTCAAAAACCATTTTTCGACCAATAGGATCAAGGCCAGACATCGGCTCATCCAAAACAACGACGGACGGATCATGTAACAATGCAAAACAAATTCCTGCACGTTGCAACATTCCTTTTGAAAAACTGCGCAAGGGCCTTTTTTGGGCATCTAACAAATTTAAGGAGAGCATTAAATGGCGACCTCGTTCGCTTATCAAATCTGAACACAGACCTGACGTTTGGCCACAAAAATCAAGCAACTCCAATAGGGTTAAATGGTCATAAAGGTAAGGATTCTCAGGAAGGTACCCGACATCATGCCTGAGTGGTGAAACCTTGAGAGGATGTCCTTTATAGAAGATGTCCCCAGTATCGGGTTGAATAAGCCCAAGCAACATGCGAATAGTTGTACTTTTACCCGCCCCGTTAGGACCAACCAGTCCGAATACTTCCCCTTCATTGACATGAAAGGTTAAACCTTTTACTGCGTTGACTTTTGGTTTAAACAAGCCGGGATTATATGTCTTGTTAATTTTTGAAAACTGAATCATAAAAATCCACTGAATAATTTTTTTCCGGGGGTATAAATGTCTCTATTGGCTGCCCTGTTGCCCTGGCAGCTTCCTCGATATTTAACCTATGTAAAAAAGCCCATCCATCTGCAAAAGTGGGTTGTCTCTCTAAAGACATGCTAATTGCCTTTTTGGAGTTCTCATAATTCTCTAACATGTAATACACCAAGGCAAGATTATGCCATTGCTGGTAGGTGCCCTGTAAATTTGCCAGTTTTTCGTAATATGGCCGATATTTTTCCAACAGTACCTTTTCATTTAAAATCTTATGTTCTCCCTTAAGACACATCGGCAAAACAGATTTCATAGTAGCAAAGCCAATAAAGGCATTGTTCGCGAGGCGCTCGATCTCTAAATCGCCACACCCTTCATATTTAGCCTCACGCTTAGCGTCCAATAAATAGTTTTCATTAACAGCCAGGTAGCTCGCGGTACTTATAATAATTAAAAGTGTTAATATTGATAGCACTTTAAAAGGCAAAGTAAAAGGAATACTAAGACCATTTGAGTTTCTTAAAAAGCAACCCAAAATTAGAAAGAAGATGAATAACAGTCCGGGATGCCTGAACGGCCAAGACAAAAGCCCCTGAATGAAAAAAGGAACAAGCAAAAACGCCATGACAAGAGTTAAAGAGATTTCTTTATGTTTAGCAATTTCATTCCGCGCATAGCGGAACAAACTAAAGGAAAATAATCCTAAAAACAACAGCCCGGCCAAACCTGATTCGGCAACAATCTGAAGTGGTTCATTGTGTGCCCAGTTTGAATAACCCATAGTTTCGTACTCAATGAAACCAAGCAGGTCATGGGCAGGCAACGAGTAGTTAGGAATAAAAAGTTTGAAATGATCAAGCCCAACACCGAGAAAAGGATGATCAATAAATTGCAGAACTGATACCGCCCACAAGAAAAACCGTGCATCTATAGAAAATGAAGCATGACTCCCCGGGCCAGTGGTACCAACAACAGAATGAGGAAGAGAAACAATAGCGTAAGTTAAAATCAATATAAACGACGGAAGTATAAATTTTTGAAGCTCAATCCTATATTGCTTTCTGACAAGGAAAATAATCCCAATGACCAACCCTGAAAGAGCCAGAAGGCCAGCACGGGAACCGGTTAAAAAAAAAGCCGTGGAAACTATAAAAAATGCAGTAAAGTAAAGAATCCGTAAGACACAAGACCTTTCATGGATGGAGTGAACAATACGGAAAAACCATGAAAACAGAGATAGAAGTAATATCAAGGCTGTCAGATTCGGCTGCCCATAAACGCCGCCAACCCTCGAACCACCAGGAGGAAGAAGATAAGGGATAAGAACTATAGAGCTCTCTCCGAAAACAAGCCAATGAGCATATTGATACAGACAAAGAAGGGCAATCAGCAAGCCGGTATATTGTAGGAGAGATAAGATTCCACGAGCTATGTATTGATCAGAAATCGGGAAATTAACAACAACTAAACAAAACAAAAGACAAATAAAATAATAACCAAATTGCACAACACCCACTCCGGGTTGTACAGAAAAGAACAAAGACAACCCGAAAGAGATAGCGAGCCCAATTAAAGGTAAAATAATCTTAGGGATGAAAAATACTTTTTGTTTTTTAAATAGGTAGTAACCAAAAAGAACCGATATCAGCGTAAATAAAATGGCTTTACCACTTAATGCCATGTTTGAAAAATATGGAACTACTAAAAATTGACCTATCCCTATCGCTGCTAACAATACCTTAAAAGCAATAACATTATTCATATTGGCTGCCTACGAAAAAGCCCCTCTTTTAGAGGGGCTTTTCAAATACAATCTTTGCCTACCTGATATCTTAAAGAGCTTTCCAGGCACCTTCAGACCATACAGTGGAATCAGTAGAAGTTGAAGGGATACCTTCAAAATCAGGAGCATCGCCAGGAGTTTTACCAGCGACAAGCTTGTAAATACTTGTGACATCCTGAGCAGTCGCATAAATTTCGGTACCACCTTGATGCGCAGTCGCGATGGCATACCACTGAGTTTGAGTAGAGTCGGAATCCTCATACATAGCCGTAACATTACTGGAAAGCCCCATGCTCAAGGTGTCAGAAGCAGTACCATCTGTTTCCGTTCCACCACCAATAGTAACTGTACCATTAAATGTTTTCTGGTCAGCATAGGCACCAGTTGCTGCGAACAGAACAACTAAAGCAATCAGAGTTAATTTTTTCATAATATTCTCCTTATATTCTAAAGCATCATTAGTCGAATGGATAATAGAAATTATCGGTGTAGTAACCTTCAAGGTTTGTCTTAATGGTTCTCAAATCACTTTGAGCTGCAGAATTGAAGGCTTTCTGACGATAAGAAGCAAACTGAGGAATAGCGATAGCAGCCAGGATACCGATGATCGCAACAACGATCAGCAGCTCGATCAGGGTGAAACCCTTTTCGTTTTTGCGGAATTTCTTCAACATAAAATCATCTCCTTTAAAGTTGAAAAGTTATTGAGCTAAAAGCCCGTTCTCATATTGTTTCAGAATTCAATGTTTAATATATGCAGAGGCTGTGCCAACCAGAAGAAGCGTTGCTAATATCGGCAACAAAACTAACAGTCGTCCAATTAGGCCCAGCTAAGTAACCTTTTAAAAAGCTCTTTTTTAATTCTTATCTTTTCATTTAAGGTTCAATTTCTCAACACATGTCACGCTTATTAGTTTTGATAACTAAAAACAAAATTAAAAAAAGAGATATTCATGATAAAGTGCCAATAATTGACAGTAAGCACTGACAATTTTTGGCACCACCCCTAACGGTTAATGCCTTAATAGCTTGTTACTCACCATATGGTCTCCAATCTCTTTTTACGGTATTACCCTCAGCATGATGCTAATGATCTTCTATCTGAACGTCCTGATTACAGGTGAAGGTCTATCTTTCTCTAATGGAGAAGCCCTTGAATAGAAGTAACCATCGATATCTAGTAATGAAGTAAACCTAAGGAAAAGACAGTACAAGAAATGAAAAACAATTGCTATCTTTGTAATTGTTCTTTTTCAATTACCTCTATTGATTAAAAAGGCCTGTTAATTCGCCAATTCAATCATCACTGATACCAAGTTTTTCGAGTCGATAACGCATTGAACGAAAGCTGATACCAAGTAATTCTGCAGCCTTAGTTCTCACTCCACCAGCCTTTTGAAGGGCGTTAATCAGGATATTACGTTCTATATCTTCAAGCCAAGGCTCCAGCTTAAAATTTTCAGGGATGTCCTCAAGGATGCAATCGGTTCCCTTTTTTGTCACCTGCATTTGAGGAGGTAAACAATCAATTTTCAGCAAATCCTTTCCGCCAAGAACTAAACACCGCTCAACAAGGTTTTCAAGTTCACGGACATTACCTGGCCAATCATAATTCAAAAGGACTTCTAAAGCGCGCGGCTCAATTGAATAGTGTTCATCTCCTGTTTGAAGAGAATAAAAACGATTTATAAGTAAAGGGATATCTGTTTTACGCTCCCGCAAAGGGGGTAACTCAACCGAAACGACATTTAACCGGTAAAACAAATCCTCCCGAAAATTGCCGTCTTTCACCATCTGAACGAGATCCTGATTCGTAGCAGCAATAAGACGGATATCAAGGGGTAAGTTTTTTGTCCCCCCAACGCGACGGAATTCACGTTCTTGAAGAACTCTTAGCAATTTCACCTGCATCCCCATAGGAAGTTCGCCAATTTCATCCAGAAACAAAGTTCCCTTGTCGGCAGTTTCAAACAGTCCTTCTTTTTTACGGTCGGCACCAGTAAAGGCACCTTTTTCATGACCGAAAAGTTCACTTTCTAACAAATTTTCAGGAATAGCCCCACAGTTGATCGGCACAAATATATGCTTTTTACGCTCACTATTCAGGTGCAAAGCCTTGGCAACAAGCTCTTTCCCGGTTCCACTCTCACCGGTAATTAGAACATTAGCTTCACTTGGAGCAATACGTTCAAGTAACGATATGAGCTTTTGCATTTCGCGACTTTCACCAATCAACTTCTTAAATGTAAACCGTTGCCCGAGCTGCTCTTTTAATCTCCTATTCTCTAATTGCAGCTTTTTCCGTTCAAGAGCATTTTTAATGACTAACCGAATTTCATCATTTTTAAATGGTTTAGTTATATAATCGTAAGCACCGAGTTTCATTGCCTCAATAGCATCTTCAGTAGAAGAAAACGCTGTCATCATTAGAACAGTGATATCATTATCCTGACCACGTAATTCTCTCAATAAATCTAGGCCATTTAATTCAGGCATTTTCATATCTGTAATAACAAGATCAAAATTTGACTTTCTAACAAGCTCTAGTGCCTTTTTGCCATTCTCCACCTGGGAAACACTGTACCCCTCACGCTGAAGTAAGATTGCCAGCATTTCACGAAGACTTTTTTCATCATCTACGATCAGGATTTCTTGTTGTTCATTCTTCACCTAAAACACCCTCTCCCTCGAAACACAAAATAAACTGAGCACCGCCCAAGGAACTCTGATTTACGCTTACTGAACCTCCATGAAGATCCATAACTGAATATACTGAGGCAAGTCCCAGTCCTGTCCCCTTATCTTTAGTGGAGAAAAATGGCTCAAAAATTTTTCCATGAATATCATCTGAGATTCCTGGGCCGGAATCTTCCACATTAACACATGGATCCCCCCCTTCTGAAATAAATGCTGAGAACTTCAGTATACCGTTCCCCTCCATCGCCTCCATCGCATTAACAGAAAGATCCCAAAGAATCTGAAAAAAAAGATCCCTATCCAATGATGCCATAATCCCTTCGGGATTAGACAATACATCTATAGAGATTTTATCAAAGCGCTTGTCACTATAAAGCATATCCTTAAGCTCATTTAATATTGGCGCAATAGCAGTAGATTTCTTTACCGGCAGTTTAGGCCTGGCAAAGTTTAAAAAATCAGTTAGTAACGAGCTTAATCTATCTGCCTCCTTAACGACTATTGACATAAGACCTTTATCTTCATCATTAACAGATCGGCCTTCCATCAACATTTGTACTGAGCCACTAATTGAGGTTAAAGGATTTCTTATCTCATGAGCCATTCCTGCAGCAAGTCTCCCAACTGCAGCAAGCCTGTCTGCTAATTTTAGTTCTTCTTCTATCTTTTTTAATTGTGTCAAATCCTGAAAAGTTATTAAAGTTCCAAGAAATTCTCCCTGATTCCCCAGCGCTGGTGTCGTTGCAAAACCAAGTATCATCTTTTCTCCAGTAGATTTCAAAAAATGACACTCAGAACGCCTTACGGGAAAATTTCGCACTGATAAAGCGTCTGAAAATCCAGGAAATATCATTGAAGCATCCTGATCATAAATATCAATCAGCTCCAAACCAGTAATTTCTTCTGCTGCACGATTAAAACTGCGTACCCGTCCTTTTGGTCCGACCAGCATAAGTCCACTGCTGATATGAGAAAGAATCGTTCGATTCATTTTTTCGAGATCAGCATAATCGATATTTTTTTTCTTTAGTTGAGCCTCACTACGTTGCCACCGTTCGGCAAGAGTCCCACTTAGTCCAGCAGTTAGAAAAAAAGCAACAGAATGAATAAATATAACCGAAAAAAATTGACCATCGGGCAAAGAACGATATAGGTTCAAACCAGATAAATACCCGAAATATTGAAGATCTAGAAGGCTACCAAAGAGAATTGTTGAACAAGCTGCAGCCAAAAGAGTCATACGACGGTTTAGCAGAAAACTTGTCGAAACTATTACAAGTAGGTACGCGAAAGAAAATACACTTTCGACACCACCTGAGAGCAGAATCAGGACGGTTATAAAAAGTAAATCCCAAAAAATTTGAACTTGAGTAAAATATTTAGATTGGCCAACATACCTTAATGCAATAGCGGAAATAAGAGCCGCAAAATAAGATATGGCAATTAATATAAATAAGGGCAGAATTGTATGCTTCTGAGTTGCTCCCTTAATATAAAAAACCGCAGCGCCACCTAAAAGAAATGTGATAACCGCAGTTCGACAAGTCAGATACCATGTCAAACTACGGTTTTCAAATCTTCCCCCCCCACCATTTTCAGGTCGAGCAAACCCCATCAACCGCCTACAGTTCCGGCAATTTTAAATATTGGCAGATACATAGCGATGACTAATCCACCAACCGTCGTTCCAAGAAATAACATCAGCATCGGTTCCATCATAGCGGTTAGATTATTAACCGCATCATCGACCTCATCATCATAAAAATCAGCTATTTTCCCAAGCATTGTATCAAGTGCACCAGACTGCTCACCAACTTCTATCATCTGGCATACCATAGGAGGAAAAACACCAGACTCTTTTAGAGGTTCAGCAATCGTATTACCTTCACTTATACTGGACCGAACTTTACCGATGGCTTTTTCAATAGTACGATTACCAGCAGTTTTACGTACAATCTCCAAACCATCCAGAATCGGCACGCCACTAGATATCATGGTGGATAGCGTTCGTGAAAATTTAGCAACCGCAACTTTGCGAATCAAAACGCCAAAAACAGGCAATTTGAGGGCCCAATGATCCATTCTTTCCCTGCCTTTTTCAGTTGCATAAATTTTCTTCACAGCAACAATAAATAAAACAATGAAAATTATAATCGCCAATATATAATCTTGGATAAAGTTGCTTAGATTAATAACGATTTGCGTTGGCATAGGCAGTGCGCTACCAAAGTCAGCAAACATTTTGGCAAACGTCGGAATAACAAAAAGCAAAATGACCGCAATAACAACAACAGCAATACCAACAATTGTTGCGGGATAAGTCATTGCACTTTTAACCTTTTTCCGCAGTTTCATTGCTTTCTCAATATACCCAGCCAAACGATTAAGAATCGTGTCGAGAATACCACCAACTTCACCAGCAGCAACAAGATTGACATAAAGCTCATTAAACGCTTTAGGGTGCTTCCTTAACGCTTCAGCAAACGTCGACCCTGATTCAACATCTTCTTTTACACTCGTCAAAACTTCTTTAAATGTTTTATTTTCCTGTTGAGTGGAAAGAATTTCAAGACACTGAACCAAAGGCAAGCCAGCATCAATCATTGTTGCAAACTGCCGGGTAAAAACAACAATATCTTTCATTGTTATTTTCGGTTTCATAAAGCTAATCTCAAGATTAGCATTCAGCCCTGTCCCTGCAGCCTTTACTTTATTGGCCTGAATTCCCTGACGACGAAGAGTTGCCACGACAGCAGCTTCACTGGCTGCATCCATAGTTCCCTTCGTCGATTTTCCGTCTCTAGCGCGCCCACTCCAAACAAAAGTTGGCATGAGATACCCCTTTCCCACTTCTCAGTTATGTCTGAATTGTCACATTCCCCGACTGGGGCTCATGGCACTTTTTCTTGATAAAACAGCTTGAGGATTAGCAAACATTTGTTTTAATTCCTCAAGATCATGAGACCTTGACATTGCATCTTCCTGGCTTACTTGTCGAGAATGCGCCAGCAAAAACAATGACTGGTTGAATGTCTGCATACCAAACTTATCCTGCCCGATCTGCATCTGGGAGTATATCTGATGAATTTTATCTTCCCGAATAAGGTTACGAATGGCAGGGTTCGGTACCATAACCTCGAGGGCCATGCAGCGCCCCTTACCGGTCGCATTAGGAATCAAAGCCTGTGACAGAACACCTTCGAGGACAAATGATAATTGAGTACGCACCTGAGACTGCTGAGTGGTTGGAAAGACGTCAATAATCCGGTTCATGGTTTGTACACAAGAGTTGGTATGAAGAGTAGCAAAGCAGAGGTGTCCGGTTTCTGCAATTGTCAGTGCGGCTTCAATAGTTTCGATATCACGTAACTCACCAAGCAGGACAACATCAGGATCCTGCCGTAAAATATATTTAAGAGCTTTTTTAAAAGATTGTGTATCGGCACCAACTTCACGTTGATTGACTAAGCATTTCTTATGAGGGTGTAAATACTCTATTGGATCTTCTATAGTGATAATATGTTCACTGCGTTCACGATTAATGGCATCAATAATCGCAGCAAGCGTCGTTGATTTACCACTACCGGTTGGTCCGGTTACCAATACCAGACCACGAGGCTTCTTTGACAGTGAACGAACAACAGAGGGTAACCCCAATTCCTCAAACCCCCTGATCTCAAACGGAATAGTTCGAAAAGCCCCAGCAACTGCGCCCCGCTGAACAAATAGATTTCCACGAAAGCGAGACAGCCCTTTTACCCCAAAAGATAAATCCAACTCATTATCTTCCTCAAAGCGTCTTTTTTGTGCGTCAGTCAAAACGCTGTAGCATATCTGCTTGGTTTCTGCTGCAGTCATATTTGGCAGCTGCAATGGGGACATTTTACCGTCAACCCGAATTTGTGGCGGTGACCCTGTTGAGATATGCAGGTCAGATGCCCCTTGTTCAATCATCGTTTTTAGCAATTGATGCATATTCGCCATGAAAAGAATCCCCTATCCTAGAACATCGCAAGAAGGCTTACAGTCTAATCATCAGAAATTGTCGTTCTCAATACTTCTTCTAAAGTAGTCACGCCTTCGATCATTTTTGTTAATGCGGCCTGACGCATGGTTTTAACACCAAGCCGAATTGACTCTTCTTTAATTTCTGCGGTATTTGCGCCAGAAAGAACCATCTCACGAAGCTCTTCAAACATGGGCATAACCTGATAAAAACCAACACGCCCTTTATATCCGGTATCATTACAGGTTTGACACCCACGTCCTTTATAAACCGTTAACCCCTTAGCCTGATCTTCAGGCACTCCAGACGTTATCAGTGCTTCAATCGGTTGTTTTTCCGGCTCCTTACATTCAGAGCAAACGCGGCGTCCAAGTCGCTGAGCAGAAATAAGATTTACCGCTGAAGCCACCAGGAATGGCTCAATTCCCATATTTAACAAGCGATTTATGGTACTCGGTGCATCATTGGTGTGTAGTGTTGATAAAACCAGGTGACCAGTTAAGGCTGCCTTTACCCCAATTTCAGCTGTTTCAAAATCACGAATCTCACCGATCATTATAATATCGGGGTCCTGACGCAGGAATGCCCGCAAAGCAGCAGCGAAGTTCAACCCGATCTCTTCGTGCATCTGAACCTGATTTATACCGGCAAAGTTAAACTCAACAGGATCCTCTGCTGTTGATATATTTTCAGTCGTTTTATTCAACTCGGACAGTGCAGAGTAAAGAGAAACTGTCTTACCACTACCTGTTGGTCCGGTAACCAGGACCATCCCAAATGGTTTGTGAATTTCTTTTTTGAACCAAGCTAAAGCTTGTTCTTCATAACCCAATTTGGTCATATCCAACTGCAGATTGCTTTTGTCGAGCAGACGCAAAACAACCTTTTCACCGAACAGAGTGGGGAGACAGTTAACCCGGTAATCCATCTCCTGACCACGTCCCATTTTGATTTTAATACGCCCATCCTGAGGTAAGCGGCGTTCAGCAATATCAAGAGAAGCCATAATTTTCAAGCGAGAGGTAATGGCATTTTTGAGCTTACGGGGAGGTTTCATAACCTCATACAAAACTCCATCGATCCGGTAACGAACCCTGAATGACGTTTCATAAGGTTCGATATGAATATCCGAAGCCTTCTTTTTTATGGCATCCGTCAGAATAAGGTTAACAAGCTTAACAACTGGAGCGTCTTCACTAGCCCGTTCCAGTTCATTAACATCATCAAAAACGCCTTCGTCAACCAACTCTAAGTCGTCAAAATCATCAAGACCTCCAAGAGCATCGGCCATAGTTTGCGATTGATCATAATAATGGTCTATTGCATCTTTTATTGCGGCCTCAGCAGCGACAACAACCTCAACATTGAAACCGGTCATGAATTTAATGTCATCAATGGCAAAAATATTAGAGGGGTCGGCCATAGCCACGATCAAAGTGGCGCCAGCACGATTGATGGGAACAAGCTGATATTTTTGAGCAACTTCAGAGGGAATCAGACTAACGACGGCGGGATCAACATCAAATTCAGCCAGGTTTATGGAAGGCACACCGTAATGCTTTGACAAAAAGGAAGCGAGATCATGCTCTTGAACATAGCCTAGTTTTACTAAGGCCGCTCCGAGTCGAATCCCCTCTTTCTTCTGTTCTGCTATCGCCAAAGCCAACTGATCGTCAGAGATGAGTTGATTGCGAACTAATAATTCACCAAGGCGACTAACACTCATTGCAGATAAACCCCTTCCATCCCTTTGACATTTTTTTCTTTAAATTTTCATATTTCAATAGCCATCAAGGCCACCAAACCAAACATTTAAAAACACAAAAACCCCCTAAGAAAAAGAGGATTTAACCATGTCTTCAAAATTAGACATAACAAAGATGAGACACCAAACAAAATCTATTTAGTCCGGCGACGAACAAGAAAATCACGCATAAAACCCTGAGCGGGCTGCAAACCCGTCCACAAAGCAAAGGCGTCTTCGCCTTGGGCCGCGAGCATACTAAGGCCATCATCTGACCGCAAATTTAATTCATGCGCATTCTTAATAAGAGTAGTCTTAGAAAGCGAATATATCATATCATATATGAAGGCGCTACCCTTAATACGCTCCAATGGTAAAAAACCCAAACTCTCTCCATGAAGCCCTACAGAAGTTGCATTGACGACTAGATCAGCATCCGCAAGGGCTGAGAAATAGTGAACTTCATCGTACCCGGAAGAAGCGAGCCGAACATCCTGAAAGTGCGGTCGCAAACCGCTTATCAGGTTTTCGGCCCTTTCCGGATGACGGTTAGCAACCATAATCGAATTTACGCCGGCAAAGGCGAGAGCGACAGATACCGCACGGCATGCCCCACCAGCACCCAGAATAACAATATTCTTGCCTAAAGGTTCAAACTCCATACTCACACGTAAAGAGCGCATAAAACCACTGGCGTCGGTATTATATCCTGTCAATACACCGTCAATATTGACCACGGTATTGACCGCTCCGATCAATTGGGTTGCTGGATCAATTTCATCCAGAAAAGGAATGATTTTTTCTTTGTGCGGAACCGTTACGTTAACTCCGGAAATGTTCAAAACCCTCAGTGAAGCTACGGCACTTTCGAGATTTTCTGGCACCACATGGAAAGGAACATAAGCAGCATCGATTTCATAATGCCGAAAAGCATGATTCTGCATGGCAGGAGATAATGAATGAGCAATAGGATCACCAAAGATTCCGTAAACTTTTGTTTTTCCTGAAAGAATCATACTCTTCACCTAACGTAATGACAGATATTCCTGATACTGAACAATCTGCGTGTTTTGCAAAATCTGGCGTGCCTGCAAAACATCATCAGCAATCGCGTCAGACAGCTCTTTTATATTGCTGTACTTTCTTTCTTCCCGCAAGCGTTCAACAAAATAAACGCGTAAGTCCTCACCATAAAGGTCCCCTGAAAAATCTAACAGATGGACCTCTATTGTAACCTTGCCATCAGTAAAAGTTGGTCGATTGCCGAGATTGATAACACCATCAAATTCCTGCAGGTTATGCCGCACTTTCACCGCGTAAACACCAGAAGCCGGGATTAACTCCTTATCAGTAACCAGGTTTGCAGTTGGGAACCCCATTTTGCGACCACGCTGAAACCCGGGGACAACCTTACCTTCAAAATTATAATGTCTGCCAAGCAGAGTTTTTGCCTCAGCAACGTCACCTGCCATAATCAAATTCCGGATACGTGTTGAGCTATACGGCTCTCCTGCAACACTGACTGGCTGTAAAACGTTAACTGCAAATCCGGCCTTTCGACCATATGCAGCAAGGAACTCGGCATTCCCCCTACGCGCCTTGCCAAAAGCATAATCGTACCCAACGACCAACTCCTTAACATGTAATTTCCCGATAAGAATTTCTTCGATAAAAACTTCAGGAGACATAACTGCAAAATCGCGAGTAAATGGAATTTCAAGCAGATAGTCGACATGTGATGCTGCAATAAGTCGTCTTTTCTCTTCTAAGGTGTTAAGTAGTGGCGGAGCCTTATCGGGGGCTAAAAATTTTAACGGATGAGGATTAAAGGTGCAAACAACTGCCGGACAGCCTAATCTACGTGAACTACTTAATATGGCACGAAAAAGTTCACGATGACCTAAATGCACACCATCAAAGTTTCCGAGAGTGACAACACAAGACTCAATTATCTTATCAGCATTCTTATAAGACTTTATAATTTCCATACGGTGATTTCCCGAAAATATTATTTAAAATAAAATTGATACTAACGGGTTCACATTAGCATAGACAAGTGAAATCAAATAAAAAAGAGGGGACCAGTTACAGCCCCCCCCCTTCTAAACACTGAAAGAATAATAAGACTACTCGTCTTCCACCCGCCACGATCTAAGACCAGATTTAGTAGTAAGCGGATTTTCTTGCTCAATTTTAGTTATTTTACCGGTACTTGACTGAACATAGACATTGGACCCTTCAGATCTGCCAGTTTGGATACTCGGAGAAGTCGCTAGTCCACTACCAAGAGACATATTAGTTAAAGCCTGGCCGCTGCCATCTGTCCCCAAGACAGCAGAATAATGAGCCGTACCCGTTTTGTAATAGAGTGCCCACAAGGAACTGGTCCCTCCAGCTTCACAGATATCTGCAGTAGGCTTAAAGGATGTAAAGGTTAATAAGCCGCCATATAACGTTGCCTGTCCTATATTTCTTTCTCCACTCGAAAAATTAAGATACCAACCTCCTTCGGAGTACTGCTGAGCGATCAGGTCATTCCAGTTCAGACTAGCATCACCATCGGCGGCGGCACTTGCACTTATCACTGAGGAAACAAGAGTTTTATCTTCTTTGACCGTAGTGTTAGTCATGTTAAGCAAATTAGACAATTCAACCTTATCCCAATTTTTCTGAGATGAACCATTTAATGGTTCCTTAACGCCATAAAAAGATTGTTGATCTACGTTCACTTTATCGGCAGCAGTATAAAAACGACCAGTCCCACAAAAGACCCAGTGCCGACCATCATCATCAATACCAACAGCGGGCCCGGAAACAATTGGCTGTGTGACCTCCATTAATAATTTATCAGAAGTCCATTTGGTTGGATCATTATCATCGTCACCATCATTCTGATCATCAAGAACCACTCGATGCAGGTTTCCTCCCCAGGCACCAACATCACCACTGACCGTGCCGAAATAGAGGGTATCTGCATTGAAATCCAATTCAAAATCGACAGCGACTGGATCGCCAAGGAATGCGTTAGTATCATAGGTTGCATAGGTCTGCAAACCTGAGACCAAAGCACCTGTTGAATTCAACGAGTATAACTCATTATTTTTTCCTAGCTTTACCAGATCCAGCAAATACAGATGAGCAGCCTGCTGGCTTTTAACATCAGCCAGAACCGTACTGTCATAAACACCGGTAACAGCACTGATAGAGCCAGGCTTACCGCTACTGTCAGCAGGGCCAGATCCAAGAACTAAAAACCACCTATTTTCCCCAGAAGAAGGTGTCGTGTTATCGTAATCTTCTAAAACACCATCATGATCACCATCTTTAAAAGCAAAAGCGGTGGGATATACAGTGGAAAAGCCCATATTTGGCATGGAGATTTCAGCCATCAGCTTAGGTGGGTTTTCAGGATCAGTGATATCAAAGATCATATAAGCAGACTTCATTTCACGATCTTCTGCTTCAGCAGTAGTAGCCCCATCTGTTTTATCTATATCTGCAGTAATGGTTCCGCCTCCTAAACGCATACCAACGACCATTACCGTTCCCCACCCCCCCGGGTGAACACATGAACTCGAGGTTAAGGTTGAGCAAGCAGACTCTTCCTCAAATATTTTAGCATCAAAGATCCTCGGTTTTTGATCGACATAATAAACATGCTTATGCTCGTCGTAAGTCGTCTGGGTTAACCAGTACAAATGGGGAAGCAGATTGTAAGGGACATAGGCCCACATTTCAGCTCCCAGGGGAGGATCATCAGGGTCCACATCTGCACAAGGATAGGCGGTACAGAAAGCACTTTCACTATCGTCATAAAAGCCACCATTGAACGCATGCATCATACCATCGTTAGCACCGGCATAAACCATCTGCCTGCGATGTTTGTACTTCAGGACAAAGTCACTGTAGCTCTGGTCTCCGTAAAGCAAATGGAAGTTTTCAGCAGGGCGAGCAACAACAGTTGGGGTTGAATAGGTGATGTCACCCAACCGCCAGGTTTTACCTTTAAATTGACGTGAGCGCAACTCAGTGCCAGAAATATCACTACCGCTGACATTTAAAGGGACTGGACTACCTGAATTAAGATAATCTTTTCCTCGAATATAGTTAATCTGCCGTTCCGTTTGAGCCAGAAGAAAGGCTGAATAATCAGCAGTTGATAAGCTTGAGATGGAAGACGGAGTATCTGCAAAGCTATTAAACAAATGAAGGTAAGGATAAAAGTTGTTCGTATCACTCAATGCTGCAAGGCCAGGACTTGATGATGGCCAGACAAAATCTAGCACTTCACCACTGTCAACAATTTGATCAGCATCGGCATCGGCCCAGGTAAAAATGTAGCGTTTACTATCAATATCTAAATAGGTACTGCGTTGCTCGGCTATTGTGCTATCTAAAGCATTGCTGTTTAACCAGTCAGAGGAGTTCCAGAGATAAGCTAAATCCTCAGGATCTACGATATCAATAAGAGTATCCGCACCATCGATAATTTGATCACTATTGACATCCTTATAACGTTCGACTTTTATGTCCGATCCAGATTCAACAAACTGAATCACGTAATCATCAGCCAAATCAAGGTGCTGGTCAGTGTCTGTATCTTCGCGCATATTGCCATAATCATCCATCAGCAAGGCATGAACCTGCCCAGCCCAGGTGATGGTATCCCCAGAAGAACCGTCCACCTTATTCGGATAAAATATTGACTGATAGAGAGCCCCTTCACCACTACGACTGTTAGATATAACTGAAGCAGCGGTCCCTGATGACGCCTGTTCAAGAACCTTACCAAAAGCAGCGTTAAGTTGTTGTTCAAGCTTCAAAGGGTTGGACACATAAAAATAGGTATCAGGATTACCATCACCATCTTTATCCCATTCTTCAACCTTATCCGGGTAACCATAACCGGGTTCAGTATCTTTGTCAGACTCCTCATAGCCACCATACTTAGCTGCATACCAGAGTGGATTTTCCAACAGTTCTGCAGCGACAGCACCAGAGGTATTAGGATAAAAGGTACGTGTCGTACTCTTAGGCAGAGTACCTAAGGAACTGTTGTGAGTCCCTCCTGGAACATCTCTACTTGGGGTAACATCTGTCGCATTTTCAATAGGGTTGTCACCCGGCGGGGTATCGAGCACAACAAGAAAATCCTGACTCGCGCTGGTATCATTATCGGTAATTTCAAGGTACGTTCCGTCCTTGGTCGTACCTGAAATTATATAGCCGGAATGCTGAATATAACCACCTGAAGCATAAGTTGTTTCTAAAGAGATCTGAACGGCTTTAGCATCAGCAGGATCACTGACGGCGACTCCACTGGCATCAACCAGCTGATATTCGTAAACAACAATATTATCCATATCGTGGTCTGCGCCCTGCTCAACATCCTCGTAATTAATTCGGAATTTACCATACGTATCGCTCAGGGTTTCCACAAAAAAATCAACAAGAGTATTGGTAGGCCAGTAATTCCAAACCTGAGAGTCTCCCCGGTTACCTACAGTCTTGGCGAACGGTACAAGAGTAATAACATTGTCAGCCAAATTAAACTTGATTTTCGGTAAAGGAGAAGCCAAGCCTACTGCGAAAGTTGTCACTTTCTGATCATCATTGACCGTGGTCTGAAGATCCGTCTCATGGCCATAGCGAGCAACGGCAGCAGCATAGTAACTGCCCCCTTTGGTTGGCTCCTCAGGACAGAGACCGCGTGTCTCGCCAAACTCTGAAACTGTTTTTTCGGTACAAGCTCCGTCGCTATCTGAACCACTCTGACCAATATACTTACGTCCAGAGATGCCCTCTACTGTTGAAATTTCATTCGCCAGACTCTCGGCATTGAAACCACCCAAATCTCCGGAGATTCCACCCCCAAATTCTGAAGCAACACCTGGTAAATCATCAGAATCAAAGGTCGGGTTAATATCACTTAAGACCAGCATAAAGGGCTTAGCACAAGAAGAGTAACCACCTGCAGACAGATCATAAGGGTTATTGAAACTTGCCAATGGCAAACCAAGGGTATTATCTCTTGCGGTTGAAGAATATGAATAATTAGAAGTAGCCCCCCCTTTGCCTGCAAAATAACGTACTGTTTCATACATCATTTCAGCCATCGGATTCCCCCAATCACGACATTTTCTTGAGGTGCTGGTCAATGGTCCAGTCGTAATCCAGCCACAATCGCTATATGAAGATCCACCCCAATCAGTGATTTTGAATTTATTTATTGTCTGGACAATACCATTCACAGAGGTATTAAACTGGCCCGTTGTTGAGGTGAGAATCTCATCGGTTATAGTACCAACCTGTTTTCGCAACACACCCCCCTTGGTGTTATTTTCATAAGAGCCGCTCATCAACCCAAAGTACATACGATTTGCCTCGCCATGGCGTTGCAATATGCCAATAGGCTTATAATTTCCATCAGGATATTGTTTGCAGTTGGTTTCCAAACCGACACTGGGATTACAGACTTCAACCCGAACTACCCGATCGACAATCGTTGATGCGGGCAGAGATAGCGAGTAAGTGTTATAAGCAAAATCGGAAATACCAGAGATGGCAGGAGATGTTGTATCCGCAGCGGGAATAGCTTCCCAGGAATAACCAGAATCGGGACCATTCCAATAAAGGTGGAAATAATCGGACCCGCTACCTTCCTCCATACGAAATTCAAAAGTATGCTCACCAGCCGCCAGGGGAACCGTATCAAAATAAGAATAACAATTACACCGAGCATGATTACCCCACCTTCCGATAACTTTCTCATTGGCGGTTCCACCATCGATAATCACCTCTATGGCATCATCACCATCCACGGCAACTTTATAATCACCTGCCGTAGCAACATTCAGAGTACCGGTAAAAATAGCCAGATAGTTACTACCGTAATCCCCTCCACCATCGACATTGGTATAAGTATCAGTAATAATAGTGTTATCCAGGTGATCAGAAGTTGCATAATCGATGACCATATCTTCAAAATCTTCGTGATCAGTTGGATGACCAGGATGTCCGGTTGCGGATGTCTCAATAGAATTATCAACAACGGGATCCTCTTTGGCGACCCAGTTCCAGATCCGCTTAGGATTATTCAATACATAGCGTAGTAAAGGAATACTGCGATCAGAATCTAGATTAGTTGATGCAAACAGGTGCCGCAAACCGCTGACAGGAGTGGAAAAGGGGGTATAATCCGCAATATCGTAACCATCAACCGCAGGACTGGTGTATTCTTTCCCCCACGAATGAGCATCCTGAGGTATATAAACACGCTCTAAAACAGTTGAAGAAGAGGAGTCAGTTTTACGATAGCCGCCATAAAGAACCTTACGCATGGTATCCATACGTGACATGGTCAGATAATTAAGAAAATCACCACTCCACTCATCACTACCACTACAAGTTTTGGTACTAGACACAGAACTCGGCTCGAAACGTTTATCCGCAGTATCGTACTCGTAGCACTTGAAATTATCGAAATACCCGTAGTAATCAATTTCTACAGGCTTGTAACGGGAATCAATAACGTCATCATCATTAAGATCTGATGCATCGTTATAAGCTTCGTAATACAACTTATGATTACGCCCCATAACGAGCATCACCAAGGGAGGTGCTCCAGAAGCAACAAAAGGGGGCAGCGAATTATAACTGGTCTCCGTGGCAGCAGAAACCTCAGGAAGATACACAACACTTTGAAACAAAAAGAAGCTAACCAGCAATGTTAGCATTCTGACGATTTTCATAAATCCCCCCCTAATGCTCTTTTTCAATTTGATAAATACGGTTCCCCTCAGCCATAAAAATCATTTTATTGCCAAGATTGATACGATATAAGGGAATCAATTTTTTACTGGTACTCCCACCGCTATGAGACACCTCTGATATCTTGATATCCTTCATCAGGATATAAGTCACATCATCAATTTCAATGCGTACACGTTTGTCTTGCCAAGGGGCTCTGGTAACCGTTCCACTTTTCCAGGTTCCAATAGCGTTAGCTGGGATGGCACTAGTACCGATAGCTGCAACAAAAAGTAAAATAGTCATTGTTAATTTTAAATATTTCATGCGCTCCTCGCTATATTTCAAGGGATTATTTCATCACGTGATTCCACTCAACAACAACTGTGGATTCACTGTTTGCAGGCCCATAGTGGCGTGCGCCAATATCATAACGACGAACGGAACCCGAAGCAGCCCCCTTCCCTCCCCCCTCATAACCAGCGACCATTTGTAAGCCACTGCCAGCCTGAATGACCAGTTGAGAACGAATAGAGATATCGGTACGAGGATCTGAACCTGATGCGCCTTTGGGCAGATAGGCATCAGGGCTCGACCAGTCAAGCGCACTATTTTCATTAAGAAAAAGATCAAGTTCATTTACATGAACCACACCTTGATCACTGGACGCAAAGCCAACTTCTTCAATATTTTCCTCAACCAGGGCAATGCCTACCCGGGCCCCACCATCTGCCTGATAAAAGGTTTGCGTAGAAGCTTTATTGTTACCGCTTATCTGTAACTCAACAGTGGAAGTATTCGTTGCTGCCATACCAATAACCATAAGAACGACGAGCATTATCAGCGCCGTAATCAGGACAAAACCATTTTCATTTCTTACCGTATTTGGAAGTAATTTCATTTTCCCCACCCACTCTATATCTGGTCAAATTTCACGAAATCTATGGCGACAGGTTTCGCTCGTAGTCCTGAAGACATCACATAAAAACGAATTGTTTTTGTATTTGGTAGGGGATAATCAACTGCGACATTCCACAAAACTTGATAATGACCATCGGCAGACAATATACTTCCGTCTGGACTGGTCTGATCATCTAAACCAAAATTATTACCGGTATCATCCTCACCGTCATTATCGGCATCTTTATCTGTCCCATCACCGTCATCATCATCTAAAGCATCATTATCGTACGCCATTGAGATGACAGTCTCGATCATTTCTGCACCAGACCGCGTTGCCTCAGTAACAATCCGTGATTTTGAATTACCTGTAACTGCTGACAACTGCATGGAATAAACACCGAGAATTCCAACTGAAAAAATCACCAAAGCTATTAACAATTCAAGAAGGGTAAAGCCTGACTGTTTGTTTTGTTTTAATGAAATCATATCACAACCCCATATTGCGGCAATCAACGGTCATAGTCTGAAAGCGGCGCCTGAAATTATCATTATAAGGCCCCCAAGAGGCCCCTGAAGCGGTTGTATATATATCGTTATTATTATAAGCAGGATCGGGATGTGCGGCTTTAACCAGTACCGAAATTTGAATTGACCGAATATCACCTGGATCAGCGGGATTAGTGCTTTTTGTGTCATCGGAAAGTTGATAATAAAACTCGAGACCATCAACGTTAAACAGAAATGGCTCGTGGCCAGTTACTTCATAATGCCCTGTGGATTCTTCAGTCATAGCTATCACGGTATTATTTGTGGCCCGACCAATGGTAGGGACGCTACCGTCAAAAGGGTAAAGATCATAACCAAGATTCTCACCGTTGTCAGAGGTATCGCCATCCCCATTAAAATCAGCAGCAAATGAAATAGCGTCGATCTCAGCACTGGTAATTGTGGCGGTCGCTGTTTCGTTGGTTGACAGATTAAATCCGGCCATACGGAGATCAGCGACCATAACATCAATGCCGGCACGAATATTCTGCTGCATTTCAGCGACCTGCTCCTGAACAACGTAGCTTTTTTGTTGGGTCTCAAATGCAGAATAGACACCGGAAATCAACACTCCGGAAATAACCAAAGACACAAGGACTTCTACAAGCGTAAAACCTTTATTCATTTTCACACCTATTCCACTCTGACAGCGCCCGTAGGGCTTACAATGACTTCGCTATGCTCTGATTTAAAATTTTTCAGGAAAACGGTTCCTCCTGTCGCTCCGACTAAAGTACCGGTCGACCGATAAGCAACGGTAGGGAAACCCGCTCCATTATTGACAAAAGTCAAACCATCACCGGATCCTTCCGATAAATCGAGAGAGATATTCTGAGGCCAGGAATCAATCGCAGAGAGAACCTCTTCGCCTGGGTCATACTGACTGGCATTAGGTCCATCATCCTCATATATCGCATAAACGTATGAGACCCCGTCAATTTGCTGTCCAAAACTTAAAGCGACAGTCTTTTGCCGCTTTGCGGCTTCACCTTTCATTTTTATCAAAGTACTGTACATATCGCGTGCCGCTCCACGTAACTGGAACTTACTTGACCACGATGTGATAGCAGGGATAGCTATTGCCGCCAGAATTGAGAAGATGGCGAGAACCACGATGGCCTCAATTAAAGTAAAACCGGACTGTGAATACTTTGGACGTGTTAAGGTACTCATAAAATCCCCTCCTTCAGCGATCATAAGTAGCAAAATATGTGCCTAAAGATAAAAAGCTACCAAACCGCCGTTACATAAGGTTTATATTTATCAACAAAGGTTACACACTAAATGATGGTGCATATATTGCGCAATAAAAAATGCAATATTTGCATTTCCTTAGGAAGATATTGGTAATTCTAATAGAAAGCAACTCCCCTTCCCTGGAGAGGATTGAACAGAGATGTGACCACCCTCTTCAGCAATAATCCTTTGACAAATCGATAGACCTAACCCGGTTCCCTTACCTGAAGGTTTTGTCGTAAAAAAAGGATCAAATATCTTGTTAAGAACATTAGCTGTCATACCACAGCCATTATCTTTAATTTTTATAACGACAGAGAGTCTGTTGAAATCTGTTTCCAGAGCAATAAGTCCGGATGATTCACAAGCCTGCACAGCATTTAATAGAATGTTAATAAATACTTGACGTAATCGCTCCCGACAGCAAACCACATCGGGAAGAGACGCTGAATAGTTGCTGACGACCTCAATGTCCACCAAGGAACCTTGGTGTTGCAGCAAATCAACACAATAGTCCAACTCCAGGTTAAGATTTATTTTTTCCGGAGCTAAACGAGTGGCCGGTCTTGAAAAATTCAATAACTCGCGAACTAGAAAATCAATTCTTTCAGCTTCGATAAGCGACCTTTTTAAAATATCCCATTGATCAGCTTGTGAAATCTGACTTTTAAGCAGCTCAAGGTAGCCTATCAAAGCAGCCAAAGGATTTCCCAATTCATGAGCAAGGCCCGCCGCAAGCTCACCAACAGAGGCCATTTTTTCACTCTGGATAAGTTGCTCTTGCATTTGCCTTAACTCTATATTCGTCGCTTCAAGCGATTTGATATGTTGCTCTGTTTCTTGACGGCTCTCAACTAAAGCCTCGACCATCTGATTATATGATGCGGACAGGTTGGTTATTTCTGTTGGGCCAAATTCCGGAAGTCGGGTTCCAAGGTCCCCTAACCGGACATTTTGAGTAGCCCTTAAAAGAGCTCGGGCGGGACGGATAATGTTCCTCTCTAACAGGAAATATCCAGCCCCTACCAGCACAACCCCATACAGGAAGACATAGAGCAATAAGAGCTTTTGTAGATCTACGAGCTTTCCACGTATCTTTTGCAGGGAATAATCAAAAACAAGAACTCCTGAAACCTGTTTTTTTTCCTTTACTGGCAAGATAAAGCGTACATAATCGCTATATGTTGAAAAATTGGTCAAGCTAGAAGGAAAAACAACTGTGCGCTGACTGCGGCTGGAAACCTTGACCTGAAATACATGTCGAGTGTCGGGAGGAACCGAAGAAATTTTGTCAGAAACGGAAGAAGCTTGCAGGCGGAGATCGGAATCGTAGAGCCACCAACTGACCCCCTGGTAATGATTATCCAACCGATAAAGAAGACTACTCACCCCAGGCTGAACAAAATCGACAACTCCTTGTGCGGAAAGAACGGAGACCAGTTCAAGTTGATTAATCTGTTGCTCCAGCAGGTTCTTCTCAACAATTCGCAGCATAAAGGCACCGCCCAGAAGTAACGCAGCCCCCAACAGAAAAACCAGGGTAATTAAAATTTCAGTTCGCAACCCCATCGATTTCGACAAAAAACTCTCCACATCCTGAAGGACTTGTTAAAATATTGTAATTATTAATAGCACACTCATAAAAAAATGAGAATTGAAGGTTTGTCAAATGGAGTCGAAATATTGGATAATCAAAAAATGAGAATATTTAATGGTATGCCACTGAAATTTTTTTTTACTGAAAGGAGCAATACTCATGACAAGAATTCCCAGCCTTGACGGTGATGCCTGCATAGGATGTGAAACCTGTACCCGCATCAGTCCAAATGTTTTTCAAATGATTTCTGAGCACAAAGCCGGAATTTACAACCCTACCGGAGATACTGAAGAAAAAATTGAAGAGGCGATGGATAATTGCCCCGTCGCCTGTATAGTCTGGGATGACTAGTTATCCACCTATGCTGCAACGTCTTTTTTTTCTTATAGTGGCTATATGCCTGCTAAACGGTTGCCAACCGTCGATACCCGATTCTCCTGAAGATATTCCCGGGCAGGAGCAATTGTACATTGATGCCAGGCATGGCTTCGCTATTAACATTCCACAATCGTGGAAAAGAATGGATATTACCGTATCCTCACCGACATATAGGGAGGATACGGTGACCTGGAAACTGGAACCAAACAAACAGTCCTCAGCAATATTCACGGTGTTGACCGCTCAAGTCTCTGAATTTCCCGATCTCCTGCAATTTAGCAAAGCGAGCTTTGCTATCATTCATAAAAGAGGACGAGAGAACTCGGTATCAAACGAGATATCAGGACACCTGGTTCATGATAATGGCGAAATCCTGTATACCAATATTATCCATAAATATCATTATTATCACTTAGCTTTGACCAGCTACGGCTCAATTAGTAAAAAAACGAAAAAAGCATTTTCAACCAGCGTAGACAGCCTACAAGAGATCGCCCCTTAACCATTCTATAGGACCATCGATGGACCAGCAGGTTTCACCAATCAAACTGATAAAAAAATACTATTCAGAAGCCCCGGAAGCTTATGCCATTCTTATCGAGCACAGTCGCTTGGTTTGTCGCCGGGCACTGAAAATAGCCCGCAGCTTAAACCGCCAAGGCGCTGACCTGGACCTTCAGTTCATCGCTGAAGCAGCAATGCTGCATGATATTGGAATGATCAAAACAGCCACCCCGGAACTGGGCTGTCATGGCAAAGGCCCTTACATACAACACGGCATCCGCGGTAAAACCATGCTCGAACGCGAAGGTCTGCCACGGCATGCCAGGGTATGTGAAAGGCACATTGGGGTTGGCTTGACCATAGAATCTATTATTGCTCAAGATCTTCCTTTACCGGCACGTGATATGCGCCCTGAGACCCTGGAAGAAAAAATCATCTGCTACTCAGACCTGTTTTATTCCAAAGGGAAAAATAATAGAGGAAAAGAGAAATCGATAACAAAAGTTCGACAAAAAATTGCTGAATACGGAGACGTCGACGTTACCATCTTCAACGCATGGGTTACTCAGTTCGAACCGACAGAAGAATAATATGGATCACTGGCTAACAGGGATTATTACCGCCTTGCCCGAAGGCGGAACTTATTTATTCATAATATTTCTGATTGCCTTTTTTGAGTCTTTACCAGCCATAGGCCTGCTTGTTCCCGGAAGTACCCTAATCATTGCCTCCGGTTTTTTAGCCAGTCATAATCATGGATCGATTTTAAACCTAGCCTTGTACTCTATGGTGGGAGCCTACCTTGGTGACTTGATTAGTTTTGAACTAGGCCGCAAATATGGGGCAACCTTACTTAAAATCCAGCCGTTACAGCGTAAAAGACACTTGGTAAAACAATCTCAAATCTTTTTCACCGACCACGGAGGAAAGGGTCTCTTCTTTGCCCGCTTCCTTGGCCCTATCCGAGGCATCACACCTTTTATTGCTGGCATATCAGAAATGCCACGCAAGTTGTTTAATATTTATACCCCAATTAGTGCTATTTTATGGGGAGGCTGTTATCCAGGCCTTGGCTATCTTGGTGGTAATAGCTGGCAAAGAGCCCAGTCGTTATCCTTTCGATTTGGCATGATCGTTGTGCTGGCTCTTGCCGCAACGGTTATCCATTATGTAGTGAAACATCAACTCAAGAGCAACAAGAGCAACAAGAGCAACAAGAGCAACAAGAGCAACTGTAATTAAACTTTTCAGGGTAATAAATACAAAAGCAGGGGGGCGCCTGCCTCCCTGCCTTCAAAAAAGAATTCTCTCTTACTAAATCATTCGGGAACCTGGACGTTATTCTTTGAATCAATTAGTTCCATCCACAAAATAATATTATTCCCATCATTGCCTTTGACAACATCAGCTTTCACGGTAGTTGGTAATTTAATTTTAGACAATGAAACCGAATGCCCAGCTTTATTCCTGACAACACTCGTTTCTGCCAAAATATATTTTTCAGTTTGCGAGACCAATTCTAAATTTTGTATTTTGACCAGATCAAAATACAAAATATCAGCGAAACTGGTCTGAGCACAAAAGACCAATAGTAAGATAATAAAGAATCTCATTATTCTGCCCTCTCCTCACGCCACAATTTAAGGCCACTACGAACTTGTAACGCTGGTTCAACGTTCAACCGTCCCACTTCACCCGTACTTTTTTGGTAAAGGACGGTGACTTCGTTACCGTCCTGCCTACCAATATGAACAGTCGGGGACGATGCTAATCCAGAACCAAGTGATACCGAAACAATATTTGCGATACCTGCATCATCACCACTACCGATGGAGACACTATCATCGTCAAAAATAGCTTTTTTATAAGCCGTCCCTGTTAAATAATACAGTCCATACAAATAACTTGTTCCACCATAACTACAAATGGCACTAGCAGGAGCAAACGAAGTTGAAATCAAAGTTCCACCAACTATTGACGACTTGCTCAATACTCGTTCGCCAACCGTATTTACCAAAGCCCTTCTCCAACCAGGGTAGTCACCTACCTCATCTAAAAGCTGATTGAAACTTCCCCAGATAGTTTCCCCCGGCATTTCATAAACCACACCTTTCGAAGACACACCGTAATCATTGGAATAAAACAGGTCTGCATCATCAATGTTTTTTGATGTTGATGTGTCCAGATAGTAGGTTGCCGAATCTGCTGCATAATAATCAAAGAAGGGGTCTTTGATCCCTATCAAATATTCAGTGTCGATAGAGGTTTTATCATCTTCAGTAAAATAGCGCCCGGTACCAAAATATATCCAGCTATTATCATTCTCATCGACAGACAATACAGGAGCACTGGTGATTGGCCATGAGGAATTGAAAATCTTACTTATGGTCCAAGTCGCAGGATCATCGTCATAACTTCCGTTATCAATATCTCCATAATAAGAACATATAGAATCACAAGACCATGGTACCCTGATCTTATAAAGTCCCCCCTCCCAGGTTAACCCTGAGCCACTGTCACTGTCATAAGAATCCCCTAGAAAAATAGAATCGACTGAAAAGTTCAGATTTTTATCAAAAGAACTCGCCTGTGATAGCATGGCCCTGGGATTTGTAGTTTCAAAAAGCCAGTCATTAGTGCCATTTTTAAAAGGAGTTCCTGTCGCGAGATCAACCACAAAGACATGACCATTGCGTAAGCTTTCACCATCGTAATCATTCGGTCCAGACCCGAAAATCGTAAACCACTCACTATTGACCTTGACAATTGCCGGTAGCTGCATTGTCAATCCAAGGTCAGTATCGTTGCTTGCATTTGTGGTCGGCGAAGAAGGGATTGAATAAGTGCGTTCCCACAGAACTTCAGGATTACGGGGATCAGTAACATCTATCATGGTATAGGTTGGATAAAAATGACGTGTTTCCGTCCCGCTGCCAAAATCCCCTTCAGCCCAGATGTGCTTCCCACCATAATTCAACCCAACCAGCAAAAAAGTCCCCCAGTTAGGATCACTGTCACTATCGGTATAATGCTTATTGTCTGGCAGAATTTTAGCATCAAACACTTTAGCAGTCAGATCAACATAATGAACATGACTATAGTCTGGATCAGCAAGCCATTTCAGATGAGGAAGTAAGGATTGTGGGATATATGCCCATAATTCTTTTCCCAAGCCATCACTGGTTGTTGCGCTGCTAGTATCATCACCGATTGCAGGCAACACATTGGTAAATTCCATTGCCGTCGCATCATAATACCAGGAGGTGAAGGCATGCAGCATTCCATCATTTGCCCCAGCGTAAATAATCGTTTCCCGATTTTTGAATTTTGCATAAAACTCGGCATAAGAAGAATCAGCATAAATCTGATCATATCTTTCCTGAGGAGCCGCTACGATAACCGGGGTAGAGTAAACAATATCGCCCAATTTCCAGGTCACGCCGTCTATAGTTCTGTTTCGAATGTTAGTATCTCCAGTAAAACCTGAATCATTACCACGAATAAACTCAATAAGGTTATCAGCCCGGTCTCCTGCATTCTCGCCAAGATAATCCCAGTCAGCAGCAGAAACCCCTAAATATGGAGCAATAGAAGCGACATTCGCTGAAGTGAAATCGACTATTTCACCAGAATCAATCATCTGGTTAGCATCAGTATCTAAGAAGGTAAAAATAGCCCTCGTATCGGGGCTCCTACTTGCCAGCAACTCGCCCGCTTTCCATATTCCAGCCACATCATCAAAGTTGACTGTATCATCTATATTGCTATCAATTAACTCCGGATACGCATTGGATGATACATCGTACAGATTGGCAATTGTCTTGTTTTCCTTTTCGGTATACTCAACAATTCTGTCTACATTCAAATCCAGAGAATGATTTCCATTGGTATCTTCACGGATATTACCCTTACTGTCGACCCAGAGACTCTGGAGATATCCGGTCCATGTGGCACTCTCATCGCCTTCTTCGACAACAGGACGGAAGAAGGCCTGAACCAAGGAGCCATCCCCTTCTGTCGAAGTTGAAATAACTGAAACAGCGGTACCTGATGCAGCCCTGCGAAGGATTTCCTCAATTGCACGACTTAATTCATCCTTTAACTTAGCCCCATCTGTCGCCTCAAAATAAGTGTCAGGGACAGCGTCACCGTTGCGATCCCACTCCAGGCGATCTTCGGCAGGATCGGAGTAATCCCCATCCGGGTACCCATTATTATTATGGTCATCAAAGCCACCATTACGAGAAGCATCCATTAACAATTGTCGGGCGGCGTCGTCATCCGACAAGGCAAACACGTTGTAAAGAATGATATTTTGATCATCTGCAATATCGTCCCGCAGATCGTTAGTTCTGGCATATAAGGCAATATCATCAAGAAAATCCGTGCCACCACTAGCATAGTCACAGGAAGTTGAGCCATCATCCTCATTACATGAGGTTGCATCACCATCGCCGTCATAATCTTTATAGATATCAGGGATTTTACTGTCCCTGGTCGAAGCTCCATCAGTTAAAAGAAGAACAAAACTTTTGGCACACGCGACAGTTTCGCCATCTCGTAAATATGGATCATCAGCATCATTCGCATGCGGAGCAGCACCATTTGGATACTCCAGCGCCTCATCTGCATCTTCCTGTTTATAATATTGCATGGCAACGTAAAAGGATTCAGCCAATGGTGTATTGGTGTCACAATTTTTATTCTGCAGTTGTGTCAGCAGATCTGTCATACCACCATCATCCATAGTCCGCACTACTGAGCCACCGCTGCCGTTGGTACCAGACCCCTTATTAAAGAACTCAAGAGCCCAATAAGCTTTATCGTAATATTCCTGAAAAATCCCGGTTAGATTGTGATCATCGGCGAAATCATCAGAATCGTAAGCCTCGACTTTGTCTACGGCAATGCGCATTTTGTCATCGGCATTAGTAAAATCCCCTGATGAGTTTGAATCGACCAGAAGATCATCCTCCCTGACCCGGTAACGATATGACCCAATGTAAGGTGTTACAGGGATGGTAGATGAATTAAAAATACGGTCAAAGTACCGTATGGACTGGCTCGCCGGAGGAGATTCGCCATAAACAACCTGATTTCCACCACCAGTCCTCGAAGTGGCCAACCCGCCCATTAAGACCTTGCGCAAAACATCTATGCGACGCATTGTCATCCAGTTCATCCAGTTGCCGTCCCATAGACCTTCGCTTGAAAAATCAGCAGAATCCAGGGTAACCGTAGAACCAGTTGAAAGATCAGTAACAGTCCAATCAGGATAGGAAAACTCCCCTTTCTTATATTTATGAATAAATTTGTTACTATTCCATGTATAAAAGTATTCAGGATTAAAATATCCGTAATATTCTTTTGAAGAACTCTGATCTATTTCAATAATCAGCTTGGGAGCCCATGAATCATCAGCAGAGGTGTCACCTTCGATAGAATATGCACTGCGAAAATTACCTTCAGGGTCACTTATCGTATCAAACATGAAGGCCATTGAATTGCCTTCTTTCCAATCATCTCTATTAACAATTTCTTGAACAATAGCTGTAACAGCTGGCGTACTATAGGTCTCAGGAATACCATCGCCAGTATCTAAGAATCCATCACCGTCACTATCACTAACCGCAACATCATAAGTCCACGCTGACATTGCCCAGCTGACACTACTCGAGGTAGTAGTGCGGCCTGTAACATCAGCATTTGTTGCGCCACTGACAAATGCTTCCGCATCGGCAACGTCATTGCCTGTTATTTCGACATTCATTGTCGTGGCAGAAGAAGAATTATCGACTGTTGCAGTAAACTGAATATAAGCATTTGTTATGGTAGCACCTTGTGGAATATAAACACTAGAAAACCGAACCCCGATTGCCTGATTAGGATAGGATGAAACATTTGACATACCAAAATCCAAATCGGTATGAGAAGCACGAGTTTCGCCATCACTTTTTTCTTCCTCAGCGTCACTCGTAGCAGTAAGAAAAAGATTTTGAAACGGATAACCAAAATAATCGTCACCAACTAAGTTTCCGTAACTTCTTTCGGTCCCATAGGCGTTAAAGTTCATACTTCCGGAGTTATCTAGCAAAACCATAATATTAGGTTTAACCGATTCAACCATAAAAATTGGAACATGTGCATAGTCACTCATGACCGGTTCAACAGCGGACGCAGTTGTTGGCAACATTAGGAAGAACAGAAAGAAAAAAAAGCGATGCATTGATATCTTTAACATTTTACAGTCCTCCCGGAGTTCCAAGAACTTTTAGATATTCAACATAAATCGTCGACGAGGTATTCGAATCTGATGTAGTTCTGATGCCATAACGCATTCCTTTGGGGCCATTAGCACCAACCCCGCTGTAGCCAGCCGCAAATTCGGCCCCACCTCCAGCCATATTTACAACCCTCAAAAGCTGCACATCCGCCTGGACATCAATATTATTCCCAACAACAAAAGAAATATCAGCGGCATCGTCTTGATCTGCTGTTCCAAGAGCCTCTGAGTAAAAATCATCGGCACTTTCAGTGTAAGTAATATCAGTAAGAGTAGAGAGACCTGCACTTTCATCAAGCGTGTTGCGAAGAACTTTAATAGCAGCAAGCCCCCCGCCATCAGCAGCGTTAAATGCGTCCTTGTAGGATCGTTCATTTGCTGAGATCATCAATTCCAGATCTGTCGTATCTAAAGCCACAATACCCAGCAACGTCAGCACCATAAGTACCAGCATACTGATTAGCAGTACACTTCCCTTCTGATCATTTGAGAGATATTTCATTCTGCGGCCTTTATATTTGTCAGGGAAACCGATTTTGTTCCAATCCCCTCCTGCCATGAAACCGTTACGCGAATGGTCTTGACGCTATCATTAGCCGTCGTACTCGTTTGGGGGAAATCATCTGCAATATTCCATACAATATTATAGTGTTCAGGTTGTTCATCATCAGGCAATGTTCCATCTGCACCTGACTTAACATCCAAACCACCAACACCATTATCATCATCGTCAATAAGTAGACTGTCGCCATACTCTAAAGCGAGTAATGCCTCCATTTGACTACTGGCATAATTTACGGCTTCGGTATAACGTCTGGCTTTGGTATTGCCACCAATTGAGGTTATCTGCATGGCATTTACCGCAAGAATGCCGATAGAAAACAAAACCAGTGCGATCAGGACTTCAACCAAGGTAAAGCCGGATTGATTTTTTCCTTTAGATAGTTTCATATCACAACCCCAAATTACGACATTTGATGGTCATTTGCTGGAAACGTCGCCGAAAGTGTACATCTGCAGCAGGAGCCTCCCACTGGATCGTATCTGGATCATCAACATAATAATCGGTTCCAGGATCGGTATAATTCGGATCGGGATTTTCAGTTCTCACAAGAATACGAGCATCAATACTCCTGATATCATCTAAAGTCGTTGTTTCTGCCCCAGTTTCATCCATATAACGAAATTCAAGCTGTTCAACATATTCAATAGCTGCATTACGAGTAGAACTAGCCTCTTGACGACCCAAATGTTGATCTCCATCTTCAGTGTAGAGAGCATAGGTAATGGTTTTTAATTCACCATCCTCGTCGGCACCTGTTGCTTCATCATTATCACCATCGCTATTGTTATTATCATAGCCATCATTATCAGCCAGCATGGTAAAGGTTACGCTGGTTGCCTGAGCGTCGGTGATACCAGCACCTTGACTATTGTTGGTCTCGTATCCGGCCATGCGAAGCTCATAGACCAATAAATCCATCCCGGAGCGCATCCCTTGTTGCACTTCCAGTGTCTGCTCCTGAACCTGATAGGATTTTTGTTGGGTAAACATAAGAGAATAGACAGAACTCATCAGCAGGCCCGCAACAACAATAACGACCATAAGCTCGACAAGAGAAAACCCCTTATTGTTTGATGAAATAAATTCTTTAAGATGATCAGTATTCATAGAAATCCTATTCCCATGTGCTGCCATCACTACTCTTTTGAATTCTTGGATAACCTGAGTTAGAAAGACCGATACGATACCAGTTTGATTTATTATTACGAATAATAGTTTCCCCAGTCAGCATGTTACTACCGTTTCGTAGAGGAATACCACGAGCACTGTAACCGGTAGCAACTCCTCCATTAAAGTTTGCCGATGTCAAGGAACATAACTCTGGCATTGCTTTTTCAATAAGAGTTGCCTCATCACCATCCTGTGTAAGATTACCAGCAGTACCGCCGCCAGCACCATCATCAACAAAAACAACGTACCCCCCCCCGGTTGCAGGAAAAGTTACGGTTGTAAAGCTGATCGCTACCCGTGCATTTCTTTTGAGGGCTTGCGATCGGGCGTACTGAAAATCGGTAAACATTTCCCGTGCAGCCACCTTAAGTTTATAATTAGGGATCCAGGTATTAATCGCAGGAATGGCTACTGCTGACATCACAGCCAGAACGGCAATAACTACAAGTAGCTCAATAAGAGTAAAGCCACGATTGGATTGATGTGTTTTATTTTTTTTGTGTATATCCATACCTTCTCTCTT
The DNA here is from genome assembly GCA_963664385.1 of Geopsychrobacteraceae bacterium. Classification (GTDB taxonomy): domain Bacteria; phylum Desulfobacterota; class Desulfuromonadia; order Desulfuromonadales; family Geopsychrobacteraceae; genus Seleniibacterium. The sequence continues at coordinate 3,664,887 of OY761157.1, read as the reverse complement.
CGCACATTTCATTCCAACTCAAAAGCACGGTTTATAAACCATATGTCCCCTATATCCAGTAGCTATCGAAACAGATTATGCATTTTTTGCATACCGCATTATGCAACAACTGCAGCACTGTAGATCCGTATTTTATAGTTAATCATATTTTTGCCATAAAAAAAGGCCACAGCGTGAGCGGTGGCCTGATCAATTCAATTACAACAAATTTCTATCTTATTTATATCCGTCCATCTCATCAAACTGCAGATAGCGGTAAATCTCTTCTTTCTTCGGAGAGATCTTTTCTTTATAAACAGCCAGATACTCTTCAGGAGATGGCAACTTACCAGTGTTGGCAACAACCGCGCCCAGCTCAGCGGAACCAAGGAAAACCTTGGCGCCATCACCAATACGGTTATCGAAGTTACGGGTACTGGTCGAGTAAGCGTTCACAGCATCCGGAACACGGGCCTGGTTACCCATACACAGGGAACAACCGGCGATCTCGATACGGGCACCTTTAGCGCCGAAGACAGAGAAGACAGCCTCAGATTTAAGTTGATCCTGATCCATTCTGGTTGGTGGGCAAACCCAGGCACGCACAGCCGGAGTAAATTTCTCACCACGCCAGATTTCAGCGGCAGCACGGAAGTGACCGATGTTGGTCATACAGGAACCGAGGAATACATCCTGAATTTCAGTGCCGGCAACCTCGGAGAGCAGCTTGACATCGTCTGGGTCATTCGGGCAAGCCAGAATCGGCTCGGTGATTTCGGCCAGATCAATTTCGATAACGGCAGCATATTCAGCGTCACTGTCAGCCTTGAGAAGCTCAGGCTTAGCCAACCATGCTTTTACGTCTTCAATCCGCTTACGCAGAGTATCTGCGTACTCATAACCATCAGCGATCATTTTTTCCATCAAGGCGACGTTGGAGCGCAGATAGGTACAGATGGTTTCTTCGGACAGATCGATACATGCAGCTGCGGCTGATCTCTCGGCGGCGGCATCCGTCAATTCGAAAGCCTGCTCAACAGACAGGTTTGGCAAACCTTCCATTTCGAGGATACGACCGTTGAAGATATTCTTCTTGTTCTTTTTAGGAACGGTCAGCAGTCCCTGCTTGATTGCCCAGTAAGGAATTGCGTTGACAACATCACGCAGAGTAATTCCTTCATTCAGCTCACCCTTAAAGCGAACCAGGACAGATTCAGGCATATCAAGGGGCATAAAACCAAGAGCACCGGCGAAAGCGACCAGACCTGAGCCAGCAGGGAAGCTGATGCCAATAGGGAAACGGGTGTGAGAATCACCACCGGTTCCGACAGTGTCAGGAATCAGCAGACGGTTCAACCAGCTGTGAATAACACCATCACCAGGGCGCAAAGCAACACCCTCACGCTCAGCGATAAACTGAGGTAAAGCTTTGTGCATTTTTACATCAGCAGGCTTAGGATAAGCAGCGGTGTGACAGAAGGACTGCATAAACATTGGAGACTGGAATTTCAAACAAGCCAGCTCTTTAAGTTCGTCAGCGGTCATAGGACCGGTAGTGTCCTGGGAACCGACAGTAGTCATCTTTGGTTCACAAGCAGTTCCGGGTAAAATTCCGGTAACGCCGCAGGCACGACCAACCATTTTCTGGCCAAGGCTGTAGCCCTGCCCTGCTTTGGCAACCGGATTCTCAGGAATAGCAAAGAAATCGGCTTCTGGCAGACTCAGGGCCTGACGAGCACGGGTAGTAACAGCACGGCCAATAATCAGCGGAATACGACCACCGGCACGATACTCATCTGGAACAGTATTCGGTTTGATTTCGAAGGTGGAGATAACTTCCCCAGCTTCATTTTTGACTTCACCCTTGACGGTATCGATAGTGATGACATCACCCATATTCAGGTTGGTCACATCCATGCGCAAAGGCAAAGCACCGGAATCCTGAGCTGTATTGAAGAAGATCGGGGCGATAACACCACCGATGATTACACCACCGCGGCGCTTATTCGGAACACATGGAATATCTTCGCCAATGTGCCACAATACGCTATTGCATGCAGACTTACGCGAAGAACCGGTACCAACAACATCACCAACGAAGGCAACCTGATGCCCCTCTGCACGCCATTTAGCGATATCCTCAATGCCACCTGGGAAACGTGTTTTACCCATAGCAAGAGCGTGCAACGGGATATCCGGACGGCTCCATGCATCACCGGCAGGAGAAAAGTCATCGGTGTTAATCTCACCTTCAACTTTAAAGACCTTGACAGTGATTGATTCAGGGATTTCTGATTTACTGGTGAACCACTCTGCAGCGGCCCAGCTGTCAACAACTTTCTTAGCAGCAGCATTCGTAGCAGCTTTTGCAATGACCTGATCCGCGGCATCATAAACATATGTCAGACCAGACAGAGCACAAGCTGCGGAATCTGCCAATTCGGCCTTATCAAGGGCATCAATCAAGGGCTGAACATTGTAGCCACCAATCATGGTACCGAGGATTTCAACTGCTTTAACAGCGTCGATCAAAGGGGAGGATTTTGCTCCACTGATGATATCAGCCAGGAAACCAGCCTTAACTTCTGCCGCAGGGTCAACACCCGGGGAGATACGCTGAGTCAGCAGCTCGAGAACAAACTCTTCTTTCCCTGCTGGTGGATTAACCAACAGTTCACATAATTGTGCAGTTTGTTCCGGGCTCAGTGGTAACGCAGGTATACCTTGCGCTTTCCGCTCTTCCTCTTGTCTTAAATAATTGTCGATCATGAACTCCTCCATTACACGTATTAAAACAGGTTAACTCTCCAGAAATAATCAAATGACGTTCTACGATTTTAAAAATTGCATACAGTATACAATTTTTAAAATCTCTGTCAATCATCAGAACAATATTTTGTAGCACCTTTTAGCTGCATTTAATAACCGCTGTCAACAAACAGAAATAGCTACCGGTCGCATATATCAATTGTTAAGTCGAAATTGTTAATAAAGAGGTTTTTGCCGGGTGTGAAATCAAGATGAGACATATTCTGTCACATTGGTGAGTATCATGATAAATACACAATAAATATCATCAAGGAGCAGCTAATGTTTGAGATTTTATTCCTGATCGGTATCGTTTTGATTTGTCAGAGTCAATTCCTACCCTCAGAAAAAAAAGTTCGCCCTGCAGCGGTAAAAAGAACAAATCGCTGCAGGGCGAATCAGAAAAATTACTGGACTTCGAGTAGCTCAACCTCGAAGATCAAAGCAGAGTTTGGTGGAATTGCCGGTGGTGCACCACGCTCGGCATAAGCAAGATCAGGAGGAATAACCAATTGCCATTTGTCACCCACTTTCATCATGGTCAACGCTTCAGTCCACCCCTTGATAACGCCGCCAACCGGAAAGGTAACCGGTTCACCACGATCGTATGAGCTATCAAACTTGGTCCCATCAGTAAGGGTACCTGTGTAATGAACCTTTACCGTAGACTCGGCCGTAGGCGTCGCACCATCACCAGCAGTCAGAACCTTATATTGAAGACCACTTTCAGTAGTGACAACACCCTCTTTTGCTCCATTAGCAGCTAAGAAATCACTGGCTTTTTTAAGGTTTTCCTCAGCCACCTGAGCCATCTTTGCCATTTGCTTTTGCTGCATTTCACCCTGAAAAGCAGTTAATACAGCAGCCATTTCTTCTTTAGAGAGAGTCGTTTCCTCCCCTTTAAAGGCAGCGATCAGACCTGCGGCCACCTGGTCAGGATCAACTTCGAGATTCTGCTGTTTCATGTTGGAGCCAATGTTCATCCCGATGGCGTAGCCAACTTCCTGTTGTTGGTTAGCAAATTTACCTTCTGCATAGGCTTGGCCAGTGAATAAAACCAGACCAAGACAAAATAGTGAAAACTTTTTCAAAGATTCCTCCATAAGTTCGGTTATTGTACGAGATACCAGCTCTAAATGGCTTCACAAGAGCTATATTTTTTTTACCAGTAATCAGGGCAGAGCTTATCAGAACAAAGTAATCAAAAACATAAAAAAAGCCCGATCCCAGAAGTCCCTGGAATCAGGCATAATCTAATTATAGAATTTCCAACAACTCTACTTCAAAAATCAATGCAGCATTGGCTGGAATAGTTGGAGGAGCGCCATCTTCACCATAAGCAAGATCAGGAGGAATAACCAACTGCCATTTATCGCCAACCTTCATTTTTACCAAGGCCTCGGTCCAACCGGCGATAACCCCTGAAACTGGAAAAGATACAGGCTCGTTGCGATCATAAGAACTGTCGAACTTGGTACCATCAATAAGGGTACCAGTATAATGAACCTTCACCGTCGAAGCCTCTGATGGTGCAGGACCATTGCCTGAAGTGATAACTTTATACTGAAGACCACTTTCAGTCGTTACTACACCTTCTTTGGCACCATTAATTGCCAGAAACCCTTTTGCTTCGGAAAGGTTTTCTTCGGCAATCTTTGCCATTTGAGCCATTTGCTTTTCCTGCATATCCTTTTGAAATTCCGTCAAAGCCGCAATCATTTCATCTTCGCTCAACAAAGTTTCAGAACCAGAATACGCGGCGGTTAACCCAGCAGCGACTTGAGTACCGTTAACTTCAAGATTTTGTTTTTTCATATTGCTCCCAATATTCATACCAATGGCATAGGAAGCTATTTCTTCTTTGCTCAATAATTGCTTTTGAGTTGCAACAGGTGTCGCGGGAGCACATCCCTGAATGGCAACAGCAACAAAAACGAGACCACCTAAAAACGTTCTTCTCATTTATTACTCCGTAATAAGATAAGGCAAATTAAACCAACGAAAAAAGAAAAGGCCCGGTGAGATCACCGAGCCTTTAATAATTACCATACTTGATTGATTTAGTCAGCCATCAATTCTTTGACTTTTTCGAAACCAAGATTATAGGCTTTTTGATTCAGATCCTTAAAGGCTTCCGGGACACGCCGTAACACAGCCTCAAGACCAGACTCACGTGCAACAACGTCAGTCAGAGCAATCATTGCACCAAGCGCGATAACGTTGGCGACGATAGCGCGACCAATCTCATCTTGTGCGGCACGCATGATAGCCAGGTCATAAACCTTGAAATCACCGGTAGGCGGATTTTTAACAAAATCCGTATCCACCAGCAACAGGCCTCCGGCTTTAATACCAACAGCGTACTTGTCAGCAGCTTCCTGGGTCATGGCCAGACAAGCATCTACAATAGTTGCCTTTGGATAGTCGATAGGGCTGTTACCGATAATAACCTCAGACTTGGAGGCACCGCCACGAGCTTCGGGGCCATAACTCTGAGATTGAACGGCGTGCTTACCTTCAATAATTGAGGCAGCTTCAGCCAGAATGATTCCGGCAGTAATCAAACCTTGACCACCTGCACCGGAAAACCGAATTTCATATCTTTCACTCATGATTCTCGTCTCCTATTCAGGTGGCTCAGGCGCCCTGGGCGCGGGCAATAACCTTAGCGTACTGTTCGCAGTACTCAGGCTTGTCCTCTTTATAGAGAACACCAGTCAGAATCTTACCTTCCAACTGCTCGTCTGTCATTTTAGCAGCGGCAGCAACCGGCACGGCCATATCCTTGAGACGCTTCATCATATCGACAACACTACGGAACTTATTACGACGGCCATAAGTCGTCGGGCAGTCATCGAGGACCTCAATAACAGCCATCCCTTTATGTTGAATACCTTCGGCAATCAGTTTATCGATCTGAGTTGCATGGAACGCGGTGGTTCTGGCAACAAAGGTTGCACCAGCGCCGATGGCAAGCTTGCTGATATCAAAGACCGGATCAGGGTTGCCATACGGAGTTGTGGAAGCCTTGTCTCCGGTAGGAGTACATGGTGAGAACTGACCACCTGTCATACCGTAAATGAAGTTATTCATGATGATATAGGTCATGTCGATGTTACGGCGACAGGCATGAATAAAGTGGTTACCACCAATGGCAGTACCGTCACCGTCGCCACCACAGACAATGACATTCATCTCAGGCTTGGCCATTTTAACACCGGTGGCAAATGCAGCGGCACGACCGTGGGCGGTGTGCAGAGTACACATATCCATGTAACCAGGCAGACGGCTGGCACAACCGATACCTGAAACCAGGGCAGTATTATCTTTTTCCAGGCCACAAGCATCAATAGCGCGGATCAGACCTTTCATGACAATCCCGTGACCACAACCTGGACACCAGATATGTGGCAATTTGCCTGGGCGAATATATTTTTCGTAATCGTAAGCCATTTAGAGAACCTCCTTAACTTGGGCGATGATCTGAGCCGGGGTTAAGGGGTCGCCATCAACCCGGTTGACGCCTGCGAGCTTGCAGGTATCTTTGACAATTCTTTCAACTTCAAGAATCATCTGTCCCAGGTTCATTTCCGGCACAACGATGGCTTTTGCCTGCTTGCCCAGTTCCGCTACGCGTTTTTCAGGGAACGGCCACAGGGTGATCGGGCGGAAGAGACCGGCTTTGATTCCAGCTTCTCTCAGTTCGTTAACAGCATAACGTGCGGAACGGGAGGAAGAACCATAAGCAAGAATAATAACCTCAGCATCCTCACACAGATATTCTTCATTCGACTCGATATCAGCACGAGCTTCAGGTTTTTCAACCTTAGAGATTTGACGACGTTCTTCGAAGTCAACCAACTCAGCTTTGGTGGTCGGGAAACCGTCAGCAGCTTTGTTCAAACCGGTAACGTGAAAACGGTATCCTGAACCGAACCCTGCCAGTGGCGGAACGTCGCTCTCAGTCGCATCGTACGGCTTGTAATCTTCAGGAGCACAAGTCGGAGTAGTGCGGTTAATAACTTCCAGCTCACCCGGCTCAGGGAATTCAATACGCTCACGCATGTGACCAACGATTTCATCGTACAATACCTGAACAGGCATACGATATTTCTCGGCCAGATTAAAAGCGCGAACGGTTTCGGTGAAGATTTCCTGACAGGAGGCAGGAGCAACTGCGATGGCAGCATGATCACCGTGAGTACCCCAACGGGCCTGCATGACATCTGACTGCCCCGGGCCTGTCGGCATACCGGTGGATGGACCACCACGCATGACGTTAACGATAACGCAAGGAACTTCGGCGATACATGCGTAACCGATCAATTCCTGCTTCAGAGAGACACCAGGGCCGGAAGTGGCAGTTAATGCCTTGGCTCCAGTTAAAGACGCCCCGATAACTGATGCCATCGCAGCAATCTCGTCTTCCATCTGAATAAAATGTCCACCTACTTTAGGAAGCTCTCCGGAAAGAACTTCGGCAACCTCTGTTGAGGGAGTGATGGGATACCCACCAAAGAACTGGCACCCAGCATAGACCGCACCTTGGGCGCAGGCCTCATTCCCCTGTAATAGCGCTACTTTTTTAGCCACTTACTGACCTCCTCTAGCAATTACAGCTTATGCACTTTGATAGCAAAATCAGGGCAACGCAGTTCACACTGATTACAGGCAATACATGCATCAGCATTAGCGACCTTGACAACAAATGCATCCATCTCAAGAACCTTCGTGGGGCAGAACTCAACACAAATGCTGCACCCCTTACAGTATCTTTCGATGATCTCAATTTCCGCTTTCGCGCTCATCGACGTCTTTCTCCTTTTTTCGGCATTAATAATCCTGGACTCCGACATTCTCAAAACGGCGAAATCCTACCACATGGGGCGAAATTACGCCAAACCATTTTTCGCACAAAGCGTTAAACCTTATGAAAAAGTTGGTAGAAGCATAAATCCAAACATGTAAATTATTGAATGCGTTTACTTTTTAATAAGGGCAGAGTATCTCTGCCCTTATTAAGCCTATGTTTTACAACAACTATATATTTTAGCTGCTATCCGAATCTTCCGGAAAGAAACTGATAAGCTTTCAGCCTAATCGGTTGGCCGCGTCCCAATAGCCCAGGCTCACCAAAATGACAGGTAGAAACCTGGCCCCAAAACTTTCCGCCCTTTGCTACGGCTTGTCGGAAAATAGCCACTACCGGCCGAAAACTGATTAGAGGTTTAGACTATCAACGAGTGACTTAACTGCATTAACGGAGTTATCCATCAAAGCTTGCTCTGTTTCATCGAGTTTAAGCTCAAGGATTTTCTCTACACCACCAGAGCCGAGGACACAGTGAACACCGACATAGTAACCATCGACACCATACTCACCATTCAACTTGGCACAAGTAGGCAAAACACGTTTCTGATCCTTAAGAACAGCTTCAGCCATGGCAATGGCTGAAGAAGCCGGGCTGTAAAAAGCACTACCATTACCGAGAAGCTTTACAACTTCACCACCGGCACTCTTGGTTCTTTCAACCATAGCCGTCATAACTTCTTGAGCTTTTTCTGAACTGCCATATTTTTGCTCGAGGAGTTCCATAACCGGAATACCTGCAACACTTGCATAGCGGACCAGAGGAACCATGGTATCACCGTGGCCACCTAAGGTCACCGCAGAGACATCCTTAACTGAAACTCCGAGCTCCCAGGCAATAAAGCTGGCAAAACGAGCAGAGTCAAGAACACCAGCCTGACCACAAACACGTTCTGCCGGAAAACCGGTAACTTTTTGACACAAGGTGACCATTGCATCAAGGGGATTAGAGATAATAATAACGAAAGCATTAGGTGCATTATCGCGAATACCTTCAGCGACGCTGGTCATGATCTTGGAGTTAACACCAATAAGATCATCACGACTCATTCCTGGCTTACGTGGCAGACCCGCTGTAACAATAACTACATCAGCCCCGGCAATATCCTTATAGTCGTTGGTTCCGGACAAAGAGACATCAAAACCATCAACAGGCGATGCTTCGGCTATATCCAGAGTTTTCCCTTGGGGCATATTTTCAACGATATCAAACAAAACAACATCGCCAAGCTCCCGCAAAGCACACAGCTGAGCAAGTACACCACCAATCTGTCCACCACCGATAAGAGCAATTTTGGGTCTAGCCATTTCTTCTCTCCTTATAAGTTAATAAATTTATGGCTCGGCACCAAAATCAGGTGCCGAGCCACTCTTCGTTACATTGCGTCAATGATTGCGTTCAATGTTGCACTCGGACGCATTGCCTGACTTGCTTTTGCTGGATCAGGGCGGAAGTATCCACCAACATCCACAGCACTACCCTGAGCTGCCAACAGCTCAGCGTCAATTTTTTCGACATTTTCGACCAAAGCCTTGGCTACAGGCTCAAACTTGGCCTTCAATTCAGCATCTTCAGTCTGAGCGGCGAGAGCCTCAGCCCAATAAACTGAAAGATAGAAGCTACTGCCACGGTTATCAATTTCGTTAACCTTACGTGAAGGCAGCTTCTGGTTTTCAAGGTACTGACCGATACCAGCATCAAGAGTTTTAGCTAAAACGGCAGCTTTAGCATTGTCGTCGTTAGCAGCGATCATTTCCAAAGAAGGTACCAGAGCACAGTACTCACCAAGGGAATCCCAACGGAGATGTCCTTCTTTAAGGAACTGCTGTACGTGCTTAGGAGCTGAACCACCTGCACCTGTTTCAAACAGGCCGCCACCTGCAAGAAGAGGAACAATAGACAACATCCGTGCACTGGTTCCAAGCTCAAGAATCGGGAACAGGTCAGTCAGGTAATCACGCAGAACGTTACCGGTAGCAGAGATGGTATTCAGACCTTTGCGGATCCGCTCGAGGGAGAATTTCATTGCCTCAACCGGCGGCAGGATCTTGATTTCGCAGCCTGCGGTATCGAACTCAGGCAGGTAAGCGTTAACTTTTTTGATGATTTCCGCATCGTGACCACGATTTTCATCAAGCCAGAAGACAACCGGCTCACCAGATGCTTTTGCTCTGTTTACAGCCAGCTTGACCCAGTCCTTAATGGAAACATCTTTAGTCTGGCAAGCACGGAAGATATCACCCTCTTCAACTTTTTGCTCAAGCAAGGTCTCACCGGCTGAGCTGACAACACGAATTACACCCGCAGCAGGAGCAACGAAAGTCTTATCATGAGAGCCATATTCTTGGGCTTTTTTAGCCATCAAACCAACGTTGGACACGCTACCCATGGTTGAAGGATCAAACTGACCATTGCGCTTGGCATCTTCGATGATCTCACCGTACATAGTTGCGTAACAACGGTCAGGAACCATGGCAATGGTATCCTGAAGCTCGTCCTGAAGATTCCACATCTTGCCACCGTCACGCACAACGTTTGGCATAGAAGCATCGATAATGACGTCGTTAGGAACATGCAGGTTAGTGATATTATTACGTGAATCAACCATAGCCAAAGCAGGCTGATCTGCGTAGCAGGCATTGATATCAGCTTCGATTTCAGCTTTTTTCTCAGCAGGAAGCTTATCCAGCTTACCAAGGATATCACCAAGACCTAAATTAGGGTTGGCACCGATTTCAGCAAGAACAGCAGCATGCTTATCAAGAGCTTTTTTGAAGAAGACAGAAACAGCATGACCGAACATGATCGGATCAGAAACCTTCATCATGGTCGCCTTCAGGTGCAGCGAGAGCAGAACTCCCTCTTCCTTAGCTTGAGCAGCAGTTTCAGCATAGAACTTGCGCAGAGCAGCAACATTCATAACTGAGCTGTCAAGCACCTCACCAGCCAGCAGCGGCAGGGACTCTTTTAATACCTGAGTACCGTCAGCACCGACAAATTCAATTTTGACAGTATCAGCGGCAGCCATAGTAACAGACTTTTCTGAACCGTAGAAATCACCCTCGGACATGTGAGCTACACGACAACTGGATTTTTCTGGCCAAGCCTTCATCATGCGATGAGGATTCTTTTGTGCAAAGGCCTTAACCGAGGCAGCTGCACGACGATCGGAGTTACCTTCACGCAATACAGGGTTAACAGCGGACCCCAGAACTTTAGCGAAGCGGGCTTGCAGAGCCTTATCTTCTGGAGTTTTGGCTTCTTCAGGATAGCTTGGAATATCATATCCTTTAGCCTGCAGCTCTTTAATAGCAGCCTGCAATTGTGGAATAGAAGCACTGATATTAGGCAACTTAACAACATTAGCCTCTGGTTTTGTGACCAACTCGCCTAACTCACCAAGATAGTCAGGAATTTTCTGATCTTCTGTCAAGTTATCAGGAAAATTTGCGATAATTCTTCCGGACAACGAAATATCCCTGGTCTCTACTTCAATATCAGACCCTTTGGTAAACGCCTGAACAACAGGAAGGAATGCGTAAGTTGCAAGGGCTGGCGCCTCGTCAATTTCTGTCCAGATAATCTTTGATGACATCTTTTTTCTTCTCCTTAGTGTTTACTTTCTCCGAAATACAACGACCTAAATTATCTCTCCGAACATAGAATCATTATTCCAACCATTAACCGCTAATACACAACAGGGCTTTTCAAACACCGTTACACCCCTAATAATACAAGCTCAAATCACTGTATACAGTATACAAACACGATAATGGTGTCAAGAAACATTCAACATTAAAACTAATCGATCTAGATTAAATTTAAAACAGCATAAGATATTGTTATTAAGACAAAATACATAACAAAATAAAGAATGGTAAGAATTTGTCAGACATTAAATTATTTTCTCCTCTGACTTTTCTCTTAAAAATGAAACAGGACAACAAGCATCAAATCAGAACAGATTCAAAGCCTGGGCTTCCTGCCGTGCAGCATCAATTTCCGCATTTGATTTATCTCGCGGAATAACAAGGTTCTGACCAACAAATATCTCGCGCGGATCCTTAATCTGATCCCGATTAGCCTTATATATTAAAGGCCAGAGGTCAGCATCATCATAAACCTCAGGACGCGCGGAAATATCAGCAAGGCTCTCTCCAGCCTGAACCTGAATTTCCGATACCAATTGCAGTGGAGCAGGATTTGACAGCTGTTCCTTATTAGGAACACTGATTTTTGTCTGTCGCTCCTGCTTCTTTTTCAACAACTCTTTTCTACGCTCAGCTTCCTGCTCTTGCCTCAGCTTTAACTCAAGAGCCTTCCGCCGCTGCTCTTCAAGCTCGCGTTTCCTTTGTTTTTCCAGTTCCAACTGTTCCAAGCGTTTTTGTTTGGTAATCTGAGCTTGCTCTTCGGCCAATTGCCGCTTGATTTCAATGGTAAGACTCAGCGCCTCAGCAGAATAACGCTGGGCAAGCTCAAGAGTTCGCTGAGCCTCACGGTAATCTTTATCTTTTATCTGCTGCTCCGCAGCCTGTAACGCACTGCTTGAAAGCTGATATTCCCCTGGCGCAAACTCAGCAGCACCAGAAGCATATGCATGAGCAACGATATTTCTCACCTCTTCTAATCGCGTGCTTGGTGGCTGAGCACAGCCACCAAGCAGGACCAGAGTGACACCAAAAACTGGCACCAGACGTAAAAACATCTGAGCGACGTTCATAGACGCATCCGCTAACAGAATTATTTAATTCTGCTTACTGCGCAGACGAATTCCCAACTCGCGAAGCTGCTTTTCAGCAACCTCATTTGGAGCATCAGAAAGCAAACAGGTGGCTTTCTGGGTTTTCGGGAAAGCTATGACGTCGCGGATAGAATCTGCGCCAGTCAGAATCATCATCAGACGATCAAGACCAAAGGCGATTCCACCATGAGGCGGAGCACCAAAACTTAAAGCGTCAAGCAGGAAACCAAATTTTTCTCTGGCTTCTTCATTCCCAATACCAAGCAGTTCAAACATTCTTGACTGGACAGCCTGGTCATGAATACGAATACTTCCGCCGCCAACCTCAGAGCCATTAAGTACCAGATCATAAGCTTGCGCTCTGGCCTTTCCAGGCTCACTGTCAAGCAGCGGAATATCTTCTTCCATTGGAGATGTAAAAGGGTGATGAACCGCAACATGGCGATTTTCTTCTTCATCCCATTCAAGCAATGGAAAATCAGTAATCCAGACAAACTTATAGTTACTCTTATCAGCCAACCCAAGTTTCTGTCCAAGATGCCCGCGCAGACGCCCAAGAGCCTCATTGGCCACTTTCGGCGTATCAGCCATAAATAACAGAAGGTCACCAACCTGAGCATCAAGCTTAGCATTTAAGGCTTCAAGTTCAGCAGGGGTAAAGAACTTGGCAATCGGTGACTGCCATCCGTCCTCAGTAACCTTGACCCAGGCCAACCCCTTGGCTCCGTAAATTTTTACAAACTCAGTCAGGTCATCCAGCTCCTTGCGACTAAAGGTAGCACATCCTTTAGCATTCAGAGCTTTTACCAGACCATCATTTGCCGCAACATCTGCGAACACCTTAAACTGCGAACCCGCTACCAGATCAGTAATGTTGATCAATTCCAGGTCGAAACGCATGTCGGGATTGTCAACCCCGAAGCGGTCCATAGCTTCCTGGTAAGTCAAACGCGGCATTGGCAGAGCGACATCGACACCAATCGCGTCCTTAAAGACCTTGGCAACCATACCTTCCATAACGCTGACGACATCATCACGACTGACAAAACTCAACTCACAGTCAATCTGAGTAAACTCAGGCTGGCGATCAGCCCGGAGGTCCTCATCGCGGAAACATTTAACGATCTGGAAATACCGATCAAACCCTGCCACCATCAACAGCTGCTTAAACAACTGGGGAGACTGGGGCAAAGCATAAAACTTACCAACATTGACACGACTGGGAACCAGATAATCGCGCGCTCCTTCAGGAGTGCTCTTTGTCAAAACCGGAGTTTCTACCTCAATAAAGCCTTCGCCATCAAGGTAATTTCTTACTGTCTTTGCGACCAGATGACGAAGCATCAGGTTATTTTGCAGAGCAGGCCGGCGCAGGTCTAAAAAGCGATATTTCAGACGGATATTTTCTGCGACCTCGGTATACTCATCAAGCATAAATGGTGGTGTTTCAGAGCTATTGAGAATCAACATTTCACTGATCTCAATCTCGACCTCACCGGTTTTCATTTTAGGGTTGACCGTACCCTCGGGACGAGCAGAAACCTTGCCCCGCGCAGCGACAACAAACTCATTACGAATCTGCTCTGCTTTTTTATGAGATTCCGCATCACGATCCGGGTCCAGCGCTAACTGAACAATCCCTTCACGATCACGCAAATCAATAAAAATCAAACCTCCATGGTCCCGGCGTCTTTGCACCCATCCCATGACACAAACATCCTGGCCGATAAGGTCAGCCGTCAGCTCTCCACAGCGATGAGTCCGTTTCCAATCACCAAGTTTGTCGTTCAAGACGATCCTCCGACTCTTATTCTTGTGCCTCTCGGCAACATTGAAAGTATATGGCTGTCCGTTAGGGAGCAGCAACAATGAAAAAGGTAACTAGCTATTATTCGTGGTTAACAGGTCGACGAGAGCTGTTATTGAGACTTCGCTCTCATTTCCGTCCGCCATTCTTTTTAATTTAACATGTCCTGACTGAATTTCCTCATCCCCCAGAACAATTGTATTTTCTGCCTGCAGCTTGTTGGCACGCCGCATTTGTGATTTCAAACTTTTCCCCTGGTAGTCCATCTCAGCATAGACACCAGCAGCTTGCAATTGCGACATCAAGGTAAAAGCAGTATCTGCGGCAGCATCACCAAGCGCAGCAATAAACAATTTAGGCACCCTTAAATTGACACCTTCTGCCCCCTTAAGCAAGACCAACCGCTCCATACCGATGGCAAAACCAATGCCTGGCAATGCCGGCCCGCCCAGGCTTTCAACCAGACCGTCGTAACGTCCGCCAGCAGCGACCGCGCTTTGCGATCCAAGCTGATCCGTCACTAACTCAAAAGTGGTTCGCACATAATAGTCAAGACCACGTACCATCCGGGCATTGACTTCATAAGGAATATGCAAGGCATCGAGATGCTTTTTAACTTTGGAAAAATGATCATCACAGTGATCGCAAAGGTGCTCGATAACACTTGGTGCATCATGAGTCGCTTCTTTACAACCAGGAACTTTACAGTCAAGCACCCTCAGCGGATTTGTCGCGTATCTGCGTTGACAATCAGCACACAATGCAGGCAAGCGACTCTCCAGGTAAGCGATCAACTCCGCCCGGTACTGAGGACGACAATCAGGACAACCAAGAGAATTTATCTGTAAAGCGACAGCATCTATCCCGATAACAGAAAAGTACTGATGCAGCATGGCCAGAACCTGCGCATCAATTTTGGGATCCTCAACACCCAGAACCTCTGCCCCCAGCTGATGAAACTGACGATAACGTCCTTTCTGAGGACGCTCATAGCGAAACATCGGCCCCAGGTAATACAACTTACTTACAGGGTCCAAAGCATGTAAACGGTTCTGAATGAAAGCACGCATAACCGGCGCGGTCCCCTCAGGGCGCAGGGTCAGCGAATTGTCACTTTTATCGCTGAAAGTATACATCTCTTTCTCAACGATATCCGTAGTTTCGCCGATAGAACGACAAAACAATTCCGTTTTTTCAGGGACAGGAGTTCTGATTTCCGAAAAACCGTAAGTGCCAAAAACCTTACGTGCAGACTGCTCGAGAAACTGCCAGACCTCAACATCCCCGGGCAAAATATCATTCATTCCTTTAATCGCGGCGATACTCAAGTTCTCATCCTTTTTAATACAACACCCGTATCAGAAAATGACACAGGCTGATCAATATTTACAGTATTCATTAATACACATACCAGAAATAACGCAAGCCTTGAAACATACCTTATTTTAAGCCGCTCGCAAAGGCTGACTTACAGATATTTTGTATTTTTTTGAGAATTCTGTCCAGAGGGAGACTTAAAGGAGAAAGAGGTGGCGATTTTGCTTAACTTTGGATGACATCCGAGGGACCACGAGTAATATTTCGCACCCCCTTACCGGAATACATAGCCTTATCGGCAAGGTGCAGAAGCCGTTCCTGATCCTTTCCATCAACCGGAAAAGTTGCAAAACCGGTTGTAACTGTCATGTAACTTTGAAAGCCCTGCTCATCAAGAAAAGTGTGACTTTCAATTTTCTTTCGAATCCGCTCAGCGACATGTCGGGCACCATCGCCGTCAGCCTCGACCAGTAAAACAGCAAACTCATCACCGCCATAGCGAAACAAGGTATCAACCGTACGGACGCATTCCCGCAACAGCCCGCCAACTTCCTTCAGAGCAGCACTTCCAGCCAGGTGTCCATGGGTATCATTAATGTCCTTAAAGTGGTCAAGGTCAAGAAACAACAGGGAAAACATCAAGCCATAACGCTGAGAGCGCTTAATTTCATGGGCCAGAGCAATCTGCATGTAACGATGATTATAGAGGCCGGTCAGATCATCTGTATACATCAGCTGCTGAGCACACTGATAACGACACGCATTGTGAATTCCAAGCAAAACCTGATCGCACAAATATCTCAGATCCGGAGAACAAGGTATTTCATCGCTACGGGGGGATAAGCCAGACAACAGGATAGCGACAGTCATCCCCCCTTCATCAGTTGCGCCCAAGACCCAATAGGTCTCATCAGCATAGCATAATCGACCGAACCGCTCTGAAGACCTAGCAGCATCACCGCCAGAGCCGCAGCAACGCAGAACGTCTGACTTCAGCGCAGAGACAACCTGGTTGGCCTGAACATCTGAAAAGCCCTCAACAGCAACCACAACTGGAAAGTCATTGCCACTGAGGGTAAAAGCGACACCTTTTGCAGCAGATATTTCGCGCAACAAGAGAGTTGTTGCCTTCGGGAGAAGTTCATCAAATTCAAGAAGAGAGGATAATTCCTGCGCATTCATAAACAACTGAACCTGCTTGCGCAACTTATCGTTTTCCGTCAACAGCTTGCGCTGCTCCAGGCAGTTGCCAACAATATGTTGCAACTCTGCAGGATCAAATGGCTTAACCAGATAATCCCTGGCCCCGCTCTTCAGGGCATTTATCGCTGTTTCCAGGCTTGCGTGGCCGGTAACAAGGATAACATCGGCAGGATTCACACTGCCACGAGCCACCCTCAAAATATCCAACCCGTCCTTCCCTGGCATCACCATGTCAGTGAGGACCAGGTCATAAGAATGCTGCCCCAGGAGCCTGATGGCTTCTTCTCCGCTATCACATACCGTAACACGATAATGTTCCTGCTGCAGAAGATCGCTATAAAGGTTGCGAAAAAACAGTTCATCATCGACAACCAAAATATGTGACTGGGTTCCAACCATAAGCTCCCTATAATTAATAGCAATTATTTATCAATTATTGGTTGAAAATGTCAATGAAAAAGCCCCTTTCCCACCGTTCAGCCACCCATGCGCCATCGATCAGGCGAACTCGGACTGTTCCCTGCAAATCAGTCCGCATAAGAGGGAGCCCTTTTTTCTCAATATATTTTACCAGAGACCGCGCCGGAAGCTTGTAACGATTTTTATAACCTGAAGATACCAGGCAAATTTGCGGTTTTACAGCCATGATTAAGTCTTCAGTTCCGGAAAAGCGACTTCCATGATGTGGCAATTTCAAAACAGCTGCGTGTTGAACTCCTGCGTCCAGAAGGTTTTTCACCCCCTGATATTCGAGGTCACCCGTAAGGAGAACCTCCTGACCATTGGCTGCCCTCCATACAACTACCAGCGAAGAATCATTTTTCGAAAACCGAGAGCTCCCAGAGGAAAAAATGCGCAGAGTTGAACGTCCAAAGGGGATCACGCTCCAACCAGCCTCAGGAACCATAAAAGGAATAGATTTCGCTTCCAAAGCAGAAGACAAATGCGGAGCAAGATGGTCAAGAGAAGCCCCAGAATAAAACGCTCCTACGTTAAAATGAGCCAGGACATAAGGCAACCCTTTGCTATGATCAGGATGATCATGGGTCAACACCACGGCGTCCAGAGAGCGCACCCCCAGCATTCCTAATGCGGGAGCAACTAAGCGCTCCCCGACATCAAACGTGTCGCTATAAAGACCACCGCCGTCAATCAAAACTGCCCGCCCGGCGCCATCCTGCAATAATATACACTCCCCCTGACCAACACTCAGCAGCGTGACTGCAGGTTCACCAGGTGCCACGAAATTGAGCTGCCAAAGCCAAACAAGGAATACCAAACCGGCAAAACACCAAAACAGCTTCCCGCGAAACCTGGTCCTGCTGAATAAAATCAGTACTGAAGAACATAAAACACAAACCAGAATTTGCGCTCGCGATGGAAATACATAGGCCCCGCCCAACCAATGAGAGCGGCTCAACCATTCACAGATAAACAGTGCCCCGTGCAAAACCCATCCGCACAAGCAAAAACAGTATGATGCCAGCGAAGGACTGAGCAAAAACATCACAATACCAAACAAACCTACCGGCAATGCAAGCAATGTTACGAGGGGAACAACCAATAAATTTCCGAGAATACCGAAGGGGGTAAACAGGTGAAAATTAGCAAGAACAAGGGGGGCAGTTGCTACCGTAGCAGCGAGCGTCACCACCGAGAGACGCACAAAATAGGTTAACGGTCTCGCTAGCTGAATACGCGATACCAACGGTGCCGTCCATAGCATGGCAGCGGCACCAACAAAAGACATTTGCCAGCCCGCATTCCACAGCACCAACGGATCGATCAGCAAATATATAGTAGCCACAGACGCTAACAATTGAAGAGAATTGACATGATATCGATAAAACAGGAGAACAGCTACGCCGATAGCAATAAAACAAGCACGCTGAGTCGCCAAAGCCCCGCCGGTAAAAACCAGAAAGATGAGCAAAAAAGGAATAAGAATCAGTGGGATAATACGCTGAGGTGGACACCATTCTGCGAAGCCTGGAAATACTTTCCATAATAATTGGATACAGAAATACAGGTACAGACCAACCAACCCCACATGCAAACCAGAAATGGCAAATAAATGACTAACCCCTGAGCGGGCCAGAACCTTGCGAACCTGGTTCGGAATCTGCTTTCCCTCTCCAAGCACCAGAGCACGTACCAGAGGTGCCTGAACAGTTGATAGCTGGCGCTGAATCTGTTGACCAATACTGTGTCTCAAGCGACTTAGATAACGGGAAAAGACATGCCCTTTTGATCCAATGACCTGAATGTCGACACTACTTTTCACCCAGCTCGTCAAAACCAGGTCCTGACTCTGCAGGTAACGTGGCCAATTAAATTCACCAGGAGTGCCAAACATACGGGGCTTACGAAAGCGGCTACAGAGATGAATGAGATCTCCGGGCAGCACCACTTGGCTACCCACTTCACCCGCGTAGAGCCTGACACCAAGAGCTTCTCTTTCCTGGACAAGCTCACTGTTGTCGATTTTTATCAGGCGTACATCAAATGAACCTCGCCCATCAGCTGCAGACGACAGAGATAAAACCTCTGCATCCCAACAGACACTAGTACCAAGAGAATCAAGCTTATCGATAGAAACATTGTCTTGAAAAAGAGCAGGATAGCGCAGGTTGGCACTCAGAAAAAATAAGAGAAAAAGGAATATGATTAAAACCCCGGAATATTTCCTGAACAGAAGCCAGAACCAGAAACCTCCCATGGCAAGCCAGGAAGCGGCTGCCAGCGTGACACAATAAAAAGGTGCGACTAAAAGACCTAAAATGGTCGCACCAAGAATAAGATTAATCAGCTGCAAAGTCCCCCCCAGGCAATAAGCAGCACAAAAAAAAGAGCCGATCCCGAAGGCCGGCTCCTCAATATTTTTACTTCAGGCAGTTACCACTTCATTCTGAACAACTTTTTCTGCAACAGATTCGAGGTTATCCTGTTCATATTTACGAATGAATTCTTCTGCCATTTCAACATCTTTTTTACAGCCAATAAACACCGGCGAACGTTCATGAATCTCCTGTGGCTGCAAATCCAGAATACGCTGCACCCCGTTCGATGCCGCTCCTCCAGCCTGTTCAATCAGAAACGCCATCGGATTAAGTTCAAACAGCAGACGTAACTTCCCGTTCGGCTTGTTTTTCAGGTGAGGGTAAAAGAAAATCCCCTTCCCCTTCAGGAGAACCTGGTTAATATCCGGGACAAAACCACCACTATAGCGCAACTTGACACCGCGCTCTTCCAGAGTAGAGACAAACGACTCAACCCCCGTGGTATAAAGATTACGCATACCGCCGGGTGAATATAGATTACCTTCTGGTTCAAGCTGGATATTTTCCCTCAGCAAGGTATATTCCATCAGGTTGTTCATACCAAACTCGTGAACCCCCTTCCCGACACTGTAAACCAGTGTGGTCCGTGGACCGTACAAGACATAAACTGCAGCAGCCTGATTACGCCCAGGCTGTAACAGGTCGCACCCTTCATATATCGACACGATGGTTCCGACGGCCAGATTAACATCAACCAGAGACGAACCATCCAAAGGATCGAAGGCAACTGAATACTTGCCATCACAATCAGGAGAGATAGGAATAATTTCATCCATCTCTTCAGACATCATATTGGCAACAACCCGTGAATGATCCAGCCGCTTACGCATAATCCGGTCAGCAAGAACATCGAGAGCAAGCTGCTCTTCCCCGTACAGGTTTGAGGTACCCGCCACACCCAGGTCACCGGTACGGATAGAGTTGATAATGTACTTTGAAGCTTCAGCAATCTCACAAATCAGGTGGATCAGATTTTCATGAACATAATTTTCCCGCAGATGTCGACGCAAATCGATCTGGAATTTTGTTTTCCCCGGTTCGCTCATTGGATAGCAATCTCCCTAAAATTCTGAACAATATAAAAAATACAAAATGCGATAAAGGACAGTCTAACTTAGATTCTCATTAACGGCAACCGCGGAATAGAAACCCTAAGCTTGCATCCTCATATCAGGAAGCCCCCTCCCGATGTTTCGGCCATCAGCTTTTAGGCGGAAAGTCACACCAAATCAGCGTAGCGCCAACAACAGCCAGAGGAATACAGAAGAACTGGATAAACGGAATTGCCAGCAGGCAGAATAAACTGCAGGCAAAACCTAACATCATAATCGGATGCTGAAAGATATAGCGGCGCTGCTCTGCGAAGCTCATCTGTTTGCGCATCAGAACAAAAGCCATATATTCGACAACCAGAAAGAACATTGTCAACAACGGCGCAAGCACTGCGTAAAGCATAGATCCGATACCTGGCAAAAAATTGATCAACAGCAGCACCAGCATACAACTGATAAAGATAGCCATCTTTTTCATCTCAACAGCTACGGCCAGCCAGGATTCAGAGATAAATCTAGCTAAGCGAAACGGCTCTGTTTCAACCTGCCCCTGACACAAAACTTCGGTTTTTTCTGAAAGTAATTCATTAAACGGTGACGCAATGAGATTTCCGACAACGGTAAAGGAGAAAAATACCGCCACAGCAGTAATCAACATGGCCAGAGTCCATGCCAGGTAGTAAAGAACCGCCCCATACCAGACATCGGAACTGGGAGCATAAGCCTCAACCAGATGATCAAACAGATCCAGGCCGAAATAGACGGTCAGAGAAAAAACTACCAGATTAATAAAAAATGGAATCAGTAAATACTTTAGCAGCCCCGGCTTTTTAGAAAGAAAACCAAAGGCCCGCATAGGATAACTGAAGCCTCGGGCAAAACCAGCAACAGGCCTGACGATCTGACCACCGACCTGACGAATCATGACTCTACCTCACATGCTTCAAGTCCCAAAGCAAGGGTTGGATAAAGAAGTTCAAGCTGTAATTTTTCCAACATCTTCTTATTTGTCATTTTTCTGGATTCTTTTAAAAATGATAGAGTTAAAGGGTTCATAACCTGCTCAGCTTCCTCACGCGTCAACTCCTGAGGAGCAGGCAGGTTATATTTTTTCGCAACACTGCGAAAGTAATCGCTCATGCTGCTCTCTTCGCCATCACAGACATTAAAAACCTCTCCGTCGCCACCTTTGTCCATAGCGGCAGCACAGATTTTCACCAGATCAAGACTATGAATACGATTCGTCCTGGAAGAATCTTCCTTACGCAAGACCTGGTGCCCCTTGGTTAATTGAGCTATGGGTAACCGTCCCGGACCATAAATACCGGTCACCCGTAAGATAACCAGTTCAAACCCTAAGCGCTTAGAGCTTTCCCGTAGCAGGTTCTCAGCACTGACCCGACGTTTCGCCCGACTGGTCTGTGGGTTTACCGGCGTATCTTCTGTCACCAGAACATCACCACAATCACCATATACCCCGCTCGTGCTTATATAAACAATCTTTGACGGACAATTTTCTGCGGACAAACGTCGGCAAAAATTCAACATGCGGTAATCACTGGTCCCTCCCCCTTGTGGCGGAAGAAAATAGAAAACATTGTGACCATGCACTGAAAATTCAGGAATATCTTCCTGATAATCGAAATTAGCGACCACCACCTCAAACCCCAAACGTGCGAGTGCCTCACGCCCCTCCTCAAAGTGACTTGTTACCTGAACCCTACGCGCTGCAGCCAACAACACCTTTCCAAGCCGCAAACCAATATCCCCACATCCAACGATCGTATCCATTTGCAATTCACCATCAACCATCAGGATAAACTCTTACTGACAATTTCATAAAGGTCTTTGGATAGAGTCGCTCCAGAGATACGCTCTAACTCTCCACGCATAAGAGCCTGGCGCTTCGCTTCAAGGCGTTTCCAGCGAGTAAAAGGCCCGGCCAGACGCGCAGATAATTGGGCATTCCTTGCATCAATCAGCAAAATCTGATCGGCCAGCCACTTATACCCCAGGCCATCGGCACGGTGAAACGCGTTCAGATTCTGACTGAAAGCACCGATCAGAGAGCGCACCCGATTCGGATTGGAATAAGAAAACTTTGGATGTGAAAGCAAGCGCTGGACGTCGGCAAAAACACTATCGGTTTGTGCCAGCGCCTGCAGAGAAAACCATTTATCAAGCAACAACGGATGCGCCTGCCACTGGTGGTAAAAATCATCAATGACAGCAGATTTTGCAGCCACGTCACTGTTAACCAAAGCTGAGAAAGCGGCCAACCGATCGGTCATATTAGCGGCGTTGTGATATTGTTCCAGCCCCATAGCCTCACTGCTTTCACCACCTGTCAAAAGCAACTGGCCTAAGCAGAAATTGGCCAGGCTACGCTCACCAACCGCGCCAGGATCAAGGGAATAGACTTCTCCTCGCTGAGCTTTCAGATAACGCTCCTTCAACAAAGCGTGATTTGCCTCAGCCAAGGTCTTACGAGCAAGCTGACGAACCTGATAAACGCGGCCAGGGTCGACGCTATCCAGTTGATCAGCCAGATATTGCTCATTTGGCAATACAAGTAACTGGGTCAGCAAACTGCTATCGGCCTCATAATCAGCTAAGGCAGCGGACCATGCCTTGCTGAAAACCGGGCTCAAGGAAAACTGTTCAGGAGCACCTGCAACAAGTTCGTAATTCGCAAGCAACTCTCTGGTCGCCAATTGTTGTCCAGCCTCCCAACGATTAAACTCGTCAGAATCGTGAGCCAGCCGGAAAGCGAGGTCATCACTGTTGACATCAGCCCTTAAGACAACTGGAGCAGAAAATTCCCGCAACAATGAAACAACCGGCCGACAGCTGATATTTTCAAAAACAAACTGCTGGGCAGCCTCTTTCAACTCAAGCGTCCGTCTGGTCCCCGTAGGCGCACCCTCCCCAGCAAGCTGCAGCGGGATGTCGTTACCTTGGTTATCAAGCAAGCCCACCACCAAAGGCAAATGAAACGGTTGCTTGACCTCTTGACCAGGGGTCGGAGAACAGGTCTGGGATACATTTAAAGTCAAGGTTTCGGTCCTTGCATCGTACTGCTCGGAATAGCTGACATGTGGAGTTCCGGCCTGATGATACCAGTTTTTAAACTGCGATAAATCAATACCACCTGCCACTTCCATGGCAGCAACAAAATCATCACAGGTTGCCGCCTGACCGTCGTGCTTCTGCAAATAGCTTTGCACCCCGGCAATAAACCGATCCTTACCAAGCAGGGTCTGCATCATGCGAATGACTTCGGCCCCCTTATTGTAAATGGTGGTCGTGTAAAAATTATTTATTTCCACATAAGATGATGGCCGGATGGGATGGGCCATAGGACCCGCATCTTCAGGGAACTGAAACTGACGCAGAACCCTGACATCATCAATCCTTTTGACCGCTGCAGAATTTAAATCGGCAGAGAATTCCTGATCACGAAAAACTGTCAACCCCTCTTTAAGACTTAGCTGAAACCAGTCCCGACAGGTAACGCGATTACCTGTCCAATTATGGAAGTATTCATGCCCGATGACAGATTCAACACCAAGAAAATCAGCATCAGTCGCCGTTTCAGGGTGAGCAAGAACATACTTGGAATTAAAGACATTCAATCCCTTATTTTCCATAGCACCCATATTAAAATCATCAACAGCAACGATCATATAGCGATCAAGGTCATACTCGAGGCCAAAGACCTCTTCATCCCACTGCATAGCTTTCTGCAAAGACCGCATGGCATGATCACAATAATCCCGGTTGCGCTCTTCAACAAAAATCTGCAACAAGACATCACGTCCTGACGGAGTCTTATGATGCCCTTCGATACAGACCAGATCTCCAGCCACCAAAGCAAACAGGTAGCTTGGCTTGCGGAAGGGATCCTCCCAAATAGTAAAGTGCCGGCCACTGGCAGTTGTGCCTGACTCAACCAGGTTTCCGTTACTTAATAAAACCGGATAATTCTTCTCAGCTTCAATGCGCACACGGAATGTCGTCAAGACATCGGGCCGATCAGGATAATAGGTAATCTTGCGAAATCCCTCAGCCTCACATTGCGTGCAAAAGTTACCGTTTGACAGATACAGCCCTTCCAGCGACGTATTATTTTGGGGATCGATAATAGTCGTCATGGACAATTCGAAAGACTGCGGCACGACAGGAATCTCAAGCACGCCATCGGAGACGATAAAATGGTCAGGGGTCAGCGCCTCACCATCTATAGCGATAGCGTCCAACCGCAGATCCTCACCATACAGAATAAGAGATTCAGGAATACCACTCCGGTCAGGATTCAGACTGTAGTGCACAATGCTGGTGACCTGAGTTGCTGTTTCATGTAATTGGAAATCGAGAGATATCTGCTCAACCAGAAAAGCGGGAGTCCTATAATCGGTAAGTAACACCGCCTGAGGTGCTGTCGTAACATCTGTCATTTTTCATTCCATTCTCAAAAAAGTAATAGCGATATCAGGAGCATAACATGTTCAATGAAGCAGCAAAAGAGCGCTAAAACAAAAAAGAGAAGGACGGTTAAAAACCGCCCTTCTCAGGACACTTATGACATTATTCAAAAACTCAAACTACAGTGCATACGCCTCCAGAGCCTGTTCTTCATTCCAACGCTCAATCGCCTCATCCAGCGAATCAGCAACAGCCATTTTTTCACAGCTATCCTTGGAACAGTAAATCCCCCAATGACTCGAAGGGGCAAAACTGCTGGGACCAAAAACCTTTGCCTGGCCACCGCAACGACATGGAACCGCAACATAATGCTGAAAACCGCCCATAACCTTCTCTCCTTTCAATAATCAAAATAAATTCACGTAAAATACAGTTACTTAACGTGTAATATTATTCGTTATCTTATATCCAAAAGGAGCCAGTCAACCTGTTTTTTCTCAAAAACCATCAATAAAACATCGATATAAAGCCACACAACAATTAGCAAAAAAAAGACAAACCTACGACCCGAAATCCCGAATAATTCCCAAGGCCTAGAATATGAACAAAAACTGCGGAAAGAAAAGCGGCTGATTTATCGAGAAAATCAGCAGAAAAATAAACATGGAGGCAATTTTAAACCACCGTTATTTTCTAATTCTCACAGATAATCCTTATAAAGCAGACTTGTTTGAATGCCACTATTCCCCTGGTACTTCCCGCTGGTATAGTTTTCATATTCACCATCTATGGAATGATAATAAATCTGACAAATTTCAACTCCAGCGTAAATACGAATCGGCTGGACACAAAAAATTTCCAAGGTCCAGTACCCCTTAAAGCCAACGTCACCAAAGCCCGCTGTCACGTGCACAAAAAGACCTAACCGACCAATGGACGATCGCCCCTCCAGCATAGGGACCAGAGCTTTGGTCTCGGTATACTCATTCGTGCGCCCGAGATAGAGACGCTGAGGTTCAAGAACTAGCCCTTCCGGCGGAATAATCAATGATTTATGAGCATTATTCTTTTTCATATCAAGGACCGGTTCATCGTAAACCACCAACTCGTTATACAAAGAGAGATTATAACTGTTTGGGTTCAGACGTTTAGGGTCGTATGGACGAATAATAATATCGTCATCAATTCTATGAGCGATCTCTTTTCCAGATAAAATCATGCCAATGTCCTTCACAGACAAAACGTTAAAATATCATTTACATCAACAGCAACAACTGATCCACAATCAGTCAGAGTGAAATAATCTTAAGAAGAATGGTAAAGAAAGGTCAATATACCCTGCGTTAAAGAGTGAAAAAATACTCTTTCGTGTCGCAAATCCTAGCCAACGCAACAATGATATGTTATGTATCTATCTCGTTTATGGTGCCACATGACCAGCAGGCACCAAAGTGTGCCTGAACCTGTTCACCACAGTGAGGGCAAATCCAGCACCCCTCTTCGGGGATGCTTTTTTTTAACCAGGCATTGAGTAGCAGCTTTGCACGCGGATAGGCTTCACTGTCAATAACCCA
Organism: Geopsychrobacteraceae bacterium; assembly: GCA_963664385.1. GTDB lineage: Bacteria > Desulfobacterota > Desulfuromonadia > Desulfuromonadales > Geopsychrobacteraceae > Seleniibacterium. The sequence continues at coordinate 3,638,271 of OY761157.1, read as the reverse complement.
GAGTTCTGGACAGCATTCAACAAAAGGAATTTCACCAACAGCTGAAGATAGTTGATCGTTCCGCACAATGCAGTCAATACCCTCTGCAGCAAGTATTTCTTTCAGCAGTGCCGCCTGCAGGCGATCCCAATAACTAAAAACATGTAGTTTTTGCATAATACTCCTGAGTATAGCAACTTTTGTGCGTCACAGCAGATGACTGCTTTTGTTTTCGATATAATGATACATCAAGGAATCAGATCTAAAGGAGACATAAAATGACTGATATTTCAACAAGCTATATGGGACTTGCCCTGAAAAGTCCAGTTGTTGTAGCCAGTAGCAGCAAAACCGGTTCAGTTGCAGGCATTAAAGAATGCGCAGCAGCCGGTGCCGGCGCCATCGTTCTTAAGTCACTTTTTGAAGAACAGATCGTCGCCGAAACAAATAAATTAAGCGCCCACGCTGAAGATTATTCCGGCTACGGTGAAGCATACCAGTATCTGCAGGGTTTTGGCGAGGAACTTGGCCCACAACAATACCTGCAACTGGTAAAAGACGCTAAAGCCGCTGTCGATGTTCCAATTATTGCCAGTCTCAACTGCATTTCCGGCGACAGTTGGGCGGGTTATGCCAAAAAGCTTGAAGCTGCTGGTGCAGACGGAATTGAACTGAATGTCAGCATGATGCCGACAGACCCCAAGGTGCCTGGTCTCGATATCGTCGACAGCTATCTGAAAATCTTGTATGAAGTTAAGCAGCAGGTCGCCATCCCTGTCGCAATGAAAGTCGGTCCATACTTCACCTCTTTTTCTAATTTTGCTGATCGCTTGACCCGTGACCGTGCAGAAGCTCCTGCTTACAGCGTAGGCTGGCTAGGCAAAGACAAAGAACCTGGTCAAATTGTCTGGAAAGGTGCTGACGCCCTGGTACTCTTTAATCGTTTCTACAAGCTCGATATCGATATTGATCAGCAGAAACTTGTGGCCGGAAATCCATACAGCCAACCTGCGGAAAATAGTGAAGTACTGCGCTGGCTGACCATTTTGTCAGGTAAAACCTGCGATCTTGCCGCAACCACAGGTATCCACAACGGAACGGATGCTATCAAAGCCCTGCTGGCCGGAGCAAAAGTTGTACAGGTTTGCTCTACCCTGTTTATAAATGGCAGTAAGCAGATTAAAGTTATCGAGGATGAACTTAAATCCTGGATGGAAAAACAAGGTTACAATAAGCTCTGTGACTTCCGTGGAAAACTCAGCCAGACCAAAAGCGAAAATCCTCAGGATCACGAGCGTCTGCAATATGTTAAACTGTTTGTCGGCATTGATTAGTCGCTCTCGGGGTTAGATTTCCTGGTCCCCTAGCCTCTGAAACAGTTCAGGTTAAAACCATGTCGGCCTTCGCTCTTAGCGAAGGCCGACTGTTTATAAGGAAAGAGAAATCATCATGAAAGATATGTTGCGTCACATCCTGACCTCCCGTGTGTATGAAGCGGCAATTGAAACACCTCTGGACGAGGCAACAAATCTTTCCCACGAACTTGGCAACCGGGTACTTTTAAAGCGCGAAGATCTGCAACCGGTATTCTCGTTTAAATTACGTGGTGCCTACAACAAGATTGCTCACCTGTCTAAAGCAGAACAAGCCCGCGGCGTTATCGCTGCATCGGCAGGGAACCATGCTCAAGGGGTCGCTTTTTCAGCTCAGAAACTCGGCCTCAAAGCGCTCATCGTCATGCCTGCAACAACTCCGCAAATCAAGATCGACGCTGTTAAATCTTTTGGAGCCGAGGTGGTTCTGCATGGTGATAATTACTCAGAAGCGGCCAAGCATTGTGATGATATCCTGGCTTCCTCAGGAATGACGTACATTCACCCCTTTGATGATCTTCTGGTTATTGCCGGCCAGGGCACAGTTGCCGTCGAATTACTCAGACAAAGTTCAGGCCCGATAGATGCCGTATTTGTCCCGGTCGGAGGTGGCGGCCTGATATCCGGCATTGCCACCTACCTGAAATCATTACTCCCGGAAATCAAAATCATCGGGGTCGAACCTGTAGACAGTGACGCCATGTATCAATCCCTGCAGAGTGGAGAAAGGGTAAACCTTTCTTCCGTTGGCATTTTCGCGGATGGCGTTGCAGTGCGCCAGGTCGGCGAACTCACCTATCAGTTCTGCCATAAATATGTTGATGAAATTGTCAGAGTCAGTACTGATGAACTCTGTGGTGCGATAAAGACCATTTACCAGAATACCAGATCAATTGTTGAACCTGCCGGCGCCCTTGCGGTTGCCGGACTGAAGCAGTACGTAAAAACCCATAAGCTGAAAAACCAGACCCTGATTGCTGTCAATTCAGGTGCCAACATGAACTTTGAGCGGCTTCGCTACGTCTCGGAGCGGACCATGACAGGCTCTGGCAAAGAAGCACTTTTCGCCGTATCGATTCCCGAAAAGCCAGGGGCACTGCGCTACTTCTGTACCCACATTCTAGACGGCTTGAACATCACCGAATTCAACTACCGCCTGGCTGACCGTAACCAGGCACAATTATTTGTTGGTATATCCATTGGCGAAGAACAAGAACGCTCATGTTTTACAAGGCGGTTGGAAAAAGAGGGATACCACACGGTCGACCTGACAGAAAATGAACTGGCCAAAACCCATTTGCGCTACATGGTTGGCGGCCGTTCACCAGAAGCCAACCGCGAGCGCCTGTTCAGGTTCCGCTTTCCGGAAAGACCCGGTGCCCTGTCACGCTTTCTTGCTGCCATGCGAGTTGACTGGAATATCTCCCTGTTCCATTACCGCAGCCAGGGTGGCGATTTTGGTCGTGTATTGATCGGCCTTGAAATACCTCAGAGTGACTCCGAACACTTAAACGATTTTCTCAATAAGCTCGGCTACCACTTTATTGAAGAGACCCTGGATCCGGCTTACAAATTATTTTTATGAGTTGCAAACAACTCACATGGATCAAAAGTGGTCTCATGGAAAAACTGTGACTTTTTCTGACACATAAGCGTATTAATTTGCTTAGCAAATAAATACGTTTTGGACAGGAAGAGCCATGCAACATCAGACCGCAATCACTCAACCATCAAACCTTCTCATTGCCAGAGAACTTTCCTTTGAGAAAAAACTGGAAATTCTCAGTGGGGCTGCAAAGTACGACGCATCCTGCGCTTCGAGCGGAAGTTCCCGTAAAGGGAAAGGACTCGGCGCGGCCCATCGAAGCGGCATCTGCCATTCATGGTCAGGCGATGGTCGCTGCATATCCTTACTGAAAGTTCTTTTCAGTAACATCTGTCACTATGATTGTGCCTATTGCCTGAATCGCCGCAGCAACGATCATCAGCGCGCCACCTTCACTCCCCAGGAATTAGCACGCCTGACCATTGAATTTTACCGTCGCAACTACATTGAAGGACTATTCCTCAGTTCTGCCATTTTTGCGAGTCCGGATCACACCATGGAAGCGATGCTCGAAGTCCTTAAACTGCTGCGCCAGGAATACAATTTCCATGGCTATATTCATTTAAAAGCGATCCCCGGCTGCAGCCGGGAATTGATTGCCGAAGGGGCCCGGCTTGCGGACAGAATGAGTGCAAATATCGAATTACCCACAAACCAGAGCCTTAAGCTATTGGCTCCGGATAAAAAAGAGCAGGATATCCTCAAGGTATTCCAGGAAACTCAGACAGATCTGCCACAGCGAACTAGCAACAAGACAAAGCAGCTTTCCAAAGGTATCGGAATGAGCACCCAAATGATCATAGGTGCGTCACCCGAAGATGACCGTACAATTATTCACCGGGCAGGTCACCTGTATCACATTCCTCAGCTAAAAAGAGTCTATTATTCTGCCTATATCCCGGTAAATAGAGATAGCCGCCTCCCCTCTCCTGGAGGAGCAGCACCACTCCTTAGAGAGCACCGCCTGTACCAGGCAGATTGGCTTCTGCGTTTTTATGATTTTGATGTGTCAGAAATTCTTGCGAATAATCAACAGTTTCTCGACTCAGAGCTTGATCCTAAAACAGCCTGGGCCTTGCGCAATCGGCATCTTTATCCGGTCAATATCAACCAGGCCAGCAAACGAACATTATTACGGGTTCCGGGGTTGGGCATACGCTCATGCCAAAGAATCTTAAAAGCACGCCGTTATGCCCGTTTGCGCCTGGAGAACCTGGCAACCTTAGGAGTTATCATGAAACGAGCACGCCACTTTATTACCGACGGCTTTGACGGCCCCCACCTGGAGCCAACCTCTGAACAGCTTCGAAGACTGCTTATCAAGCCCTCTTCGCCCCAGCTCTCTTTCGATTTTTCCGAGCCAACTCCGTCAACAGCCATATCGGGAGAACTATGATTCTTCGATATGATAACAGCCTGACCGGTTTTTGCTGCCTATTGGGCACAGTGATTAAACAGCGCTTGCAGTGGACCACCATTTCCAGCACCCACAAATCAGAGTCGGGTTCCCTTTTTGAGGAAGAACACACAATCACGAGCGACCCCTTATGGGCAGAGACCGTTACTAAGGGATTAAAAGAAAGGTTGGGATCAGAATTTATCCATAAGCTCGGTTACGCTTTTTTAAGTGAGAAGGAAAATATTGAAACCGATCTGATTCAAGTAACCAGATCCGCGTTAAGATACGGTAAAGAATTTTTACATCAACTTCACCACCCACAGGTTCATGCCCTGGAGACCGCTGCCATGAAAACCAGTCGTGAGAGGCATCGACTGTTAGGCTTGGTTCGCTTCAGAAAACTGACAGACGAAAGTTATTTTGCCCAGATTGCCCCCCTGACTAACGTGTGTCCCCTCCTAGGTAATCACTTTGCTGAACGCTTTGCCGATCAAAATTGGATCATTCATGATCAGCAACGCAACTCAGCACTGGTCGGCCGCAATGGCTGCTGCCACTTTGAACCGAGATTTGAAATCAATGAACAACTTTTATCACATACTACTGAAGCAGACGTTGCAGCAGCATGGCGCTCTTTTTATAACAACATAAGTAACCCGCAACGCCTCAATCCGAAATTACGGAATCAATTTATGCCCAAATATTATTGGCGCAACCTCACAGAAATGCAGCCACAAAATCCTGAACATCCATACTAAGCCGTTATAGTGGCAACGTCGATTTCTTAATAAATCACGATCTTTTTTGTTTTTTGCCTGCAAGTCCGGCAAGAAACGCCTGCACATTCTCTTCCGTCTCAGGAACAGAACACAAGGTAGCAAATAGATCATCCATAAGATCGAGACTTTGATGATAAGACGCCTCAGCCATACGCTTTAATCCCTCTTTACCAATTTTAAGGGCGGCAGGACTTTTGCCTGCCAGCTTACGGGCAAGCTGCAGGGTTGCATTTTCGAGATCTTCATCGGCAACAACCTTATTAACCAAGCCCAAACGCTCAGCCTCACGTGCGGAAATCATATCACCAGTCAAAACCATCTCCATGGTCTTCTTACGCCCGATTATCTGAGACATAGGCATGGCCGGACCAAGACAGATCAAGCCTACATTAATGGCCGTGGTACCAAAAACCGAAGATTCCGCAGCGACAGTCATATCACAGGCAAATGATAATCCAGCACCATTAGCAAGAGCATACCCCTGAACGGAAGCGATTGTCGGCTTATTAAGCTTGGCCAGGGTGTGGTAAAAGGCATCAATGCCATATAAAAATTCACGGTAATCACCAAAAGACTTATCCTTAAACTGATCAAGAGAGATCCCGGTACAAAAGTTTCTTCCCGCAGCACTAACAACAATGACCCGTACTGTAGGATCTTCTTCCATCTGCCAGAGCAATTTATCAAGCTGCATGGCAAACTCAGGAATAAAGGTGTTATTTTCCTCTGGTCTGTTGAGGGTAACAAATCCGATATAATCTTCCACCCGACTCAGAATCAATTCAGACATAAGCTATCTCCCGATCAAATAGTTTGGCTGCTACTGCGTTTAAAAACATCCTTTCCTTAGCCGCTTAAGTTGTTTTTTGAATATTTTTCTTTCATGTTATCGAAAAAAAGGATAGGATGCAATTATTCGAATATTTAAAACTTACGGAGAAAAAAGTGCCTATATTTGAATATCGCTGCAGTTCATGCGGACAGCTTACAGAAAAAATCCAACGCCACCCCCAAAAGGACCTGTCCTGCCCTGAATGTGGCGGTATCGCGACTCGAGCTATCTCCAGACCAAGCGCCACGTCGACCTCACAAAACTCATGCTCGCACCCTGGCGCAAGTGGTTTTACCTGAGGTTGAGATAAATAATGGCGTGACCATTAGGCAAATTATAACATTTCAAAGCTTTATTGATACTAACCACATGGATATATCAAGGAGCATCAAAACCTAAAGATTGGGTGACAACAGGAGGAGCTTATCATGCTGACGATGACTGATGCAGCCAGAGACAAATTCAAGGAATTGAAGGCTGAACACCCCGACAAATACCTCAGGGTTATTTTCGAAGGTTTTGGCTGAGGCGGGCCCCGCCTGGGATTAGCTCTGGAAGAGCTAAAAAAAGAAGAACAGATTCATATCATCAATGAAATTGAACTGATGATCGATGCCAGCGTCCTCCCCTACACTGCCGGCAACCAGATTGATTACATAAAAAATGCCTATGGCCAAGGGTTCGCTATCGCGCCTGCCCATGGCAGCAGTTGTTAAACCCAAGAATATAGATTTTTAACATCATTATAACGATTAAACAAAGAGCCCAGCGAATGCCGGGCTCTTTGTTTAGTATTTTCTGCAAGGAACGCTTAGAGAAGATCCCAGCTACCGAGTAATTTCACCGCAGCATAGTAACTCACAGCAATAAGTGCCATCCATACAATAATCTCCATAAAGGCCTCCTCTTAATAGCTTTTCTTGTCAGCGGCAAGTTCTTCAATAGTCAGTTTCTTGCTATCCATCTGACGCCACACATAAACGATATAAGCAAGAACAAAAGGTACTGTCAGTGCAACATAAGACATCATCGTCAGGGTATAATGACTGCTCGATGCATTGTAAATCGTCAGGCTGCTGGCAATATTAGATTTCGAAGGATAAAAGGACGTATTGTTGTACCCAGCCAGGAAGAAAATTGCCAGGCAGGTCAGTACCGTTCCCAAACCGGCAGGCCAGACACCACGTACCGAAGCAGTAAAACGATTCAAAGCGACACCAAGGACCACCAAAACCAGTCCGGCAAGTAACAGGATCAGGTTCAAAGGCATTTGCAATAAGTTATTTAAATACTTATTGGCCTCAAGAACGACCTGTCCGTCAGTGCCAATAGCATAACCATCCATCAAGACCAGGCTGATCAAGACATAGAGCAGAAAAGGTAAGGCACACAGCAGGTTATTAAATGACGATACCTTCAAGCGTCCAACCAGAGATTCATGATCAAGGCAGTTAGCAAGGTACAGAGCGCCAAGAGTTCGGGCCAGGAATACCAGGAAGATCCCGAAGGCCAGATTAAACAGACTGAAGGCGGCCTCCAGACCTCGTAAGGCATGATCCCATTTGACCAGATTGAACTCGTTCAAAGTAAAGTTAGAGCCGCTGAAGAAGGTCGCAACGGCAGCCCCAATCAACAGAACCCCGACAGTACCGTTGATAAACATAAAGATTTCGTAGGTTTTCTGCCCCAGGAAATTATCAGGCTTACGACGGTACTCGTAACTGACAGCCTGAATAATAAAGGTGAACAGGATCGCTAACCACACCCAGTAAGCACCACCGAAGCTGGTAGCATAAAAAAGCGGGAAGGATGCGTAGAAAGCACCACCAAACAACACCAGGGTGGTAAAAGTCAGTTCCCACTTACGCCCCAGAGCATTAACCATCAGGGTCTTTTCATCTTCACTGGCCGGAACCGTCAGTAACAGGGTCTGTCCCCCCTGAACAAAGGTCAGAAACACGAAGAGAGAACCAACAACCGAAACAATCAGCCACCAGAACTGTTGCAATGTTGACCAATCAAGGCTACCAAACATAGTTACTCTCCTTCCGGACCAAGGGAAATCTGCTTGGTCATAATCTTGAGCTCAGCGATCAGTAGAGCTGTAAACAGGATCAGGAATAAAAAGAAGGTGACCATTACCGTACCGGTATCAAGATTGGAGCGTGCAATAGTTACCGGCAGCATATCCTGAATGGCCCAGGGCTGACGACCAACTTCAGAGACAACCCATCCCGCCTGAGATGCAATCCATGACAAAAACAAGGAAACAACGCCAAGGCGCAAAATAAAGGGACGGTTTTCAAGCTGTCCTTTCTCCATCAGGTAGATATAAACCAGGAACAACAACACAAAGAAGGTTCCCAGACCAACCATAATCCGGAAGGCATAAAAAGTCAGAGCAACGGGAGGAACGGCCTGTTCAGCACTCTCAAGATGCCCGTAACCAAAGTAGTCGCGGTGTTCATCAAACAGACTTAATGCCGTACCTGCAGCAGCCTCATCTCCTTCAGCCTTAGCAGCCTTATAATCGCCAAGCCCTGCGACAGCCAACTTACCCCGGCGAATTTTCTCCTCAACACTCATGATCCCTTCGGCCTCATTCCCGAAAACCAGGTCATTAATGCCGGGAACGAAACCTTGGAAACTGCGCTTAGCAAGCAGTGTCAGCATCCCCGGAATCTCAATTTTAGCAATAAAGGGATCCTGATCATCACCCGGTTTTTTATCACCGTTAACCAGACCAAAAGCGATCAAGCCGGTTGGGGACTGACCATCATACAGAGCTTCCATCGCTGCCAGTTTCATAGGTTGGGTTCTGGCGGTAATATAAGCATGCTCGTCACCGGTATAGGCAACAAAAACAGAGCTGAGCAGCCCGAAGACGCAGGCCACAGCGAGGGAACGCTTGGCAAATTTAATATGTCTTTTTTTCAACAGATACCAGCTGGAGATCCCTAGGACAAACATGGAGGACAGCAAAAATCCTGAGCTGGTTGCGTGGACAAAGTGGCCTATGGCAACGGGGGAAGAAATAACTGCCCATAAATCCTGCATCTCAAAACGCGCGGTATCCGGGTTAAATTGCATACCGACAGGATATTGCATCCAGCCGTTGGCAACCAAGATCCACATTGCTGAAAGATTGGAGCCGACCGCAACCATCCAGGTTGAAAACAGGTGGAATTTTTTTGAAACGCGGTTCCAACCAAAAAACATGACCGCAAAGAAGGTCGCTTCCAGAAAAAAGGCGAGAATTCCCTCAATAGCAAGGGGGGCGCCAAAGATATCACCAACCATCCAGGAATAATTAGACCAGTTGGTCCCGAATTCAAATTCAAGAATAATTCCCGTGGCAACCCCTATGGCGAAATTGATCCCGAACAAGGTCATCCAGAACCGGGTTAATCGCTTCCATTCCTCGTTTCCGGTACGCACGTAAATTGACTCAAAAAATGCGCACAAGAAAGACAAACCAAGTGTCAAGGGAACAAAGATCCAGTGATACATGGCTGTTAGAGCAAATGTCGCACGCGCCCAATTGACCATACTTAAATCAATCTGATCTATCACGCTTTTCCTCCTCTGCTAAGCTGATCAGGTTAGCCACTTAAAAAACACTATTTAAGTGGTGGCAGTAATTGTGTTACTAACGGGGTGAATCCTGTACTGGACGAGTAATATTTTCCAGAACATGGTCTGCCCGTTCAGCATCTGTATCAAAATTTGTTGCGAGAAAATCCGGGAAAAAGAATACTTTGAGAATTGCAAACATTATAAACAATTTAATAAATATAATTTTCCACAATGACCTCCCTACAACCATAGAACGGAAACCGTCATAGTAAAGGTGAAAAATATTTTTTAGTGACATTTCAGCACCTGTGTCAGGATGAATTGCGGAGAAGCTATCTGTAACAAATTTGGTTATGTTTACACCGCATGGGAAAGATAGTCAAGGAGAATCATAACAGCGGTGGTCATATTTTCAAGAGCAACAACGTAATGTTTTTGTTGACTATTTTAGACAGGAATAGGTTAATAATATTCTCTACGCCCGGGGTCTGAAAACTATGACTATTAAATCCCCTATTCTTTCAGCATACGATCATGCACAATACCTTCCAAAGCGACCAAAACCAATAACAAAGACAGCGACCAAATGACTCGATCAACAAAAAACAGTTCCCGACAATTTATTCCAACCTGTAAAAAAGATATGGAACAACGCCATTGGAGTGAACTTGATATCCTGTTTATCAGTGGCGATGCGTATATAGACCACCCGGCATTTGGTGTCCCCTTACTCGCCAGACTGCTTGAAAAAGCAGGTTTCAGAGTCGGCATTCTTGCCCAGCCTGACTGGAAAGACCTCAGCGCTTTACAGGTTATGGGGCGTCCCCGTTTATTTGCGGCCATATCTGCCGGCGCCATGGACTCCATGGTTAACCATTTCACTGCCGCAAAAAAAATCAGACATAATGATGCTTACACCCCAGGCGGAGCAGCCGGGAAAAGACCTAACCGCGCAGTCATTGCCTATACAGCTGCCGTTAAAGGAGCATTCAAAGGAATACCAACAGTTATCGGCGGTGTCGAAGCAAGTTTGCGGCGCTTCGCCCACTACGATTACTGGGATGACAAGGTCAGGCGCTCAGTTCTGGCCGACAGTAAAGCCGATCTGCTCGTTTACGGCATGGCGGAAACAGCTCTGACAGAAATAGCTCAACGTCTCAACAATGATGAACCAATCTCACAACTAAAGAATATTCGTGGTACAGCATTTTTGACCAAAGAACAGCCTGGAACTGGTATCGAACTGCCAAGCTACGAAATGGTAAGCAGCTCGCCTGCTCATTACAACGATGCGTTCAAGCTCATATCACACAACGCCAACCCAGAATCGGCACAGCTCCTGTACCAACTCCATGGCACGCAACACCTTATCGTCAATCCACCCGCGTTACCATTGACCTGTGAGCAGATGGATGAGATTTACACCCTACCTTTCTGCCGCCAACCACACCCGAGCTACTCGGAGAAAATCCCAGCTTACGAGCAAATACGCCATTCAATAACCAGCCATCGGGGCTGCTTTGGAGGGTGTGCATTCTGCGCTATCACCCATCACCAGGGGAAGACCATTCAGTCCAGGTCACAGCAATCGATTTTGCGGGAAATTGAGGAGCTGGTTGCCCAGCCTGATTTCTTCGGGACAATCAGCGATGTTGGTGGACCGACAGCCAACATGTACGGACTCAGTTGCGGTAATCCCCAGGCCCGGCAAAAATGCAGCCGCCCAAGTTGTCTGTTCCCCTCTCCTTGCAAAAACCTGAAAACTGACGACCATGATGCGGTATCCTTGCTTCGCAGCATCCGCCAACATAAAAAAGTGAAGCACCTGTTCGTCGCTTCCGGTATCCGCTACGACCTCCTTGAAACACAACAGCGCTACTTTGACGACCTGCTGCAATATCATGTCGGTGGACTCCTTAAAATCGCACCAGAGTCTACAGTTGATAAAGTTACCGACATCATGCGCAAGCCCGGAGCTCAGGTATTAACCAGCTTTTTGAACAAATTCCGTGAACGCAGCCACGCCCTTGGCTTGCGCCAGGGAATTGTTCCCTACCTTATCAGCGGCCACCCGGGATGTACCATTGAAGACATGATCGAGGTCGCTCTCTACCTGAAACATCACCATCTAAAGGTTGAGCAAGTCCAGGATTTCACCCCTACTCCAGGAAGCCTCTCTACCTGCATGTATCACACAGGATCAGACCCCTTCACTGGAGAACCTGTCCACGTCCCACGCACCGCAAAAGAGAAACGTCTGCAGAAAGCGTTACTGCTATACCACAAACCAGAGAACAAAAATGATATCCTTGAAGCCTTACGCTTGACCCGAAAAGAATTTCTGACAAAAGAATTTTTCCTGCCAAAAACAGCTACTGGCAATCAGCCCAAAGAACAAAACAAGCGCTCTCTAAAAGGTAGAAAAAAACTTAAAAACCGCAAGTAAACTAAGAATTATTCTGATCGTCCCGGAGATCTTACTCCTGCTTTCCGGTGGAGAGATTGGACTCATCTTTTTCAGAATGGTCAATAAAGCCGGAGCGCAGAAAAGCGTCCTGCTATACACTTCGCTGGTTATCGCTTAATGCTCTTGGCCTCGCCTGCCGCTATGATCTTGACCTTGATCTGGCCAATACCTGTTGGTTTATATCACCCCTGGTCCTTATTCAGCTTGTTCCAGTTCCTCACCTTATATTCACCATAATTTTACCAGCAACCATAACTGAAAAAACCTCACTCAAACATCATTCGACAGATTGCAATCAAACCCGCTCTTGACAGCCCTAAAACTGACCTGAAACCATGGTGGAAAAGATCCTCCCAAAAAAGAAATCGAAACGAATTTTAATAGTCCTCTATACTTTATCGACAACCATCCCCTCAGCCTCAGGACCTCTAAGAGATCAAAAGAACTTCGTTTTTATTGTTATTTTATGGATAATTAGCCCAACAAAAACAACAGCTCTTCTAAAATCAAACAGGCCAACTAAGAACTGTATTTTTTTACCCTAAATAAAATTTCCCTTGACAAACACCACCATTTCTTGATTTTCTGCGATATATAAAAACATTGTTTTACTATATACAAAAAATCATAATATTTCTTCATCATCTATTGTTCGCCGAGAACCAGACAGGCTTAACTCATTTTATTTGTTTTATTTTCTAAGGGACGAGAGACATGGCAAAAACACTTATAAAGCCCTCTTTGCAGAATCCGCTTGAAACAAAGAAAGAGATCGAGTTCACCATCCCTGGAGAGATTGTCGGCCAGACTGGTGGGTATGAAGAGGTTATGAAAGAAGGGCATGACCTTATCGAACGACCAATAAAATCGGTATCAGTCGGCCAGATAGAAAAACAACACTTTAAAAAACGGATGACGGTCTGGGAAAGGATCAAAGTCTTAACCCAGGAGGAGCCCAACATCCTGTTTCAGAACTGGGGAAAAAACCTTGATGGCGCCTCCCTGGTCACCGGAATACTTAATATACGCGGCCGTGATGTTGCCCTTTATGGACATGATTTTACAGTAAGAGCCGGATCCATTGATGCAACAAACGGCCAGAAACTTGCGCGCCTGATGTATATGGCCGGAGAAAAAGGAATCCCCCTGATCGGTATGAATGATTCGGCCGGAGCCTTTGTTCCTGCCGGGGTTGGCGGTCTTGATGGTTATGCTGAAGCCTTTACAGCATTACGCAAAATCAGTGGTGTTATTCCCACCATAATGTGCATGTTTGGATTTAATGCTGGTGGCGGTTCCTATTTGCCACGCCAGGGAAGCTTTGTTATTCAGCCAGAAGATACCTTCTTTGGCCTGACCGGCCCCGGCGTCGTCAAATCGGTTCTGGGTGAAGATATTTCCCCGGAAGAGCTTGGCGGACCTAAAGTCCACGGTGCTACCGGAGTTGCTGACCTTACTGTCGCAGATGAGACGGCAGCACTAAGAACAGCTATCCGTCTACTCAGCTATATTCCTGACAACAATCAGACGATGGCTCCTTTTCTTAAGACCAGCGATCCTCTGGATCGTAAAACCTGGGAAATCAATACCCTACTCAAAAAAGCCTTTAATTCACCAACAGGCTTCAACACCCCATTTGATGTTTCCATTATTATTCAGCAGATTTGTGACCACGGAGACTATTTTGAAATTCAACCGACCCGGGCGCGTGAAGCAATTACCGCCTTTGGTCGCCTGGGAGGCAACGTTGTCGGTTTTGTCGCAAACAACTCTGCGGTCGCTTCCGGTCAGATTGATTGTGATTCGGCCCTGAAAATCGCGCGCTTTGTACGCTTCTGCAATATCTATAATATTCCGTTGATATTCATGGAAGACACCACCGGCTTCCTTCCCGGCCGAGAACAGGAGGCACGCGGCATTGTTCAGGCTGGCCGGTCGATGCTTGACGCCATTGTCGATGTCAGGACACCACGGATTTTGCTGATTCTGCGCAATGCTTTCGGTGGCGCTTATGCTTCATACAATAACTACCCGACAGGAGCCGATTTAGTTCTGGCCCTGCCTACGACCCGCCTTGCAGTTATGGGACCTGCAGGAAAAGAGTTCGTCTACAAAGCTGAGTTAAGGAAAATCAGAGGAGCTGTCAAGCAACGCATTACAGCAGGCATCCAGGAGCGCACTGTGGCTGGCATGGACGGCGACGATGCGAAAAAAGATGCAGAAAAAGAAGCTGCCGAATGGCTCAAACTTGAGGAAGCAGCCCTTAACCAGCGCTATGAGAAAGAACTGATGAACCCCAAAGAAGGCTTAGCCCTGGGATCTATTTCATCACTGGTTATGCCAACGGATCTGCGCAAAGTTCTTGGTGAGAATCTGAATTTCTTCTTGCGTCATTATAAAGCCAGTGCCTGGCAGGAAGTTCAGCGTGAATTCCACTGAGAAATTTCAATTAACGCCATACGAATGACAGTTGACTGATTGCTATTGGAGACAGATAAGATGGCTCAAAATACAGATAACTACCTGAACAATCCGTTGATCCACAAAGACCGCCGGCTATCCCAGTCGCCATCAAAGTGGGTGCGCTCTTTTTCGTGTGAAGATTTGAAACCTCTGATTGTCTGCCGCGGCCCGATCAGGAAAGAGGCCATGGACGTTTATGATGAAATGGGCATCAGCCATTATGGAATCCTGCTGTCAGAAAAGGATTCCATCGTTTACCCCAATGCCCTTTCTCCTGAACTTCGTAAATTAACTGACAACAGCCGGGTTCATCGCGTCCCTGACTATACCGGAGCCAGTAAAGAAGAGCGTATCGAACGGATCAACCAGATCATAGCGATAGCCAGGGACAATGGCTACGACAGCATTTTTGCAGGCTATGGTTTTATGGCCGAAGATGATGAGTTTGTTGAGGCCATCGAAACCGCCGGGCTTTCATTTATTGGTCCCTGCTCAGGAACACAACGCGCCGCCGGCAAGAAAGACGAAGCCAAAAGAACAGCATTACAGGTTGACGTATCTGTTACTCCTGGCATTGATAACGTAACAGCAAGAACCCTATTGAAAAAACATAAAAACGGCGACCAGTTGATAGCCTTGGCAAAAGCAGAAGATCTCGACATTCCGGAAGAGACTCTCAGCAACAAGAAACTCAGCCTTGAAGAATTGGCCGACATTATCCTGTTTGCCTCTTACGACAAAGGGATCGATCTCTTTTCCATTGAAGAGCTCTGTGCCCAGGTTGAATCAGAATGTGCTTCCATGTTCAAAAGCTATCCAGGCGCGCGTATACGCCTGAAAGCGATCGGCGGCGGCGGTGGTAAGGGCCAACGTATCCTTGGAGCCTCTTTGCTGACTTGTAAAGAGCCAACAGAGAAGCAGGTTAATGCCGCAGCAAGCGATGCGCCTGGCCTGGTACGCGAAATCCTCAGTGAAGTAAAAGCTAACGGAATCGGCGACAACAAAAATGTGCTTATAGAACTGAATATCGAGCAGACCCGCCATAATGAAATTCAGCTTCTCGGTAATGGGAAATGGTGCATTGCCCTTGGTGGTCGTGACTGTTCTCTGCAAATGCATGAACAGAAACTGCTCGAGATTTCGGTTACCCAGGAGAGCCTGCAGGAAGAAATCGTAAAAGCAAAAAAAGCGAAACAAGCAGCACAGGTTAAAGCCCTGGAGTCAGACCTTGAAGTTTTAAAACGGATGGAAGCAGAATCAGAGCGCTTTGGTACGGCCGTTGGCCTCGACTCGGCATCGACATTTGAATGTATTGTTGACGGAAGTCGTCATTACTTTATGGAGGTCAATACCCGAATCCAGGTTGAACACCGGGTTACCGAACTGGTCTATAGCCTGAAGTTTACCAATCCCAAAAATAAGGACGATTTTTTTGTCGTCGAATCCCTGGTTGAAGCCATGGCATTGCTCGCAAGGCACAAAGAACGCTTGCCTCGCCCAGAGCGTATTCCACGTTTTGGCGCCGCAGCAGAAGCACGCCTAAATGCAACCGACATTTCTCTCTCGCCAAGCGCTGGGGGATATATTCGCTATTGGTCAAAACCGATCGAGGGGGAAATTCGCGATGACCAGGGAATCTGTATCCCTAATCCCGATACCAATCAATTCATGCGCTATCACCTGGCTGGCGCCTACGACTCCAATATCGCCCTGCTGCTGACTAAGGGAGAAGACCGCGTTTCCAGTTATGATCATCTTGCTAAAGTTCTGCGCTCTACCGTTTTACGTGGTAGCAATCTGGCGACAAATCTTAGCTTTCATTATGGTTTGGTCAACTGGTTCCGCGGCAATAATGTCATGGCAAAACCAACGACGCGTTTCGTTGTTCCTTACTTGACCATGGTTGGCAAACTCAAGGAAGAAGCTTTAAAATTAGACGTTGTTTACGCCTTTCTGGCCATGAAGAAATATTATGCAACCCAGTATGCTTCAGAACCAGAGATTGCCAAGGTGGTGTCTGAAATCCTCGATCGCAAAGGTACCCTGCTGACCCGCCCCATGGAGATGCTTCTCGCAGACCCCCATTTACTGTCTGGCTGGCTCAGCATCAATCGCCATCGCTTTAGCATATCTAAAGGTCGCCTGGTCTGGCAGTGCAACCCTCTCGTCGTACTGGAAGAAACCTATGAGTTCCTGAATATGAACTGGCGTCCGGAAGCTCCTGCAGCAGAGGTCATCTGGGCGCACGACAAAGAACTCCTTGACGGAGCATTAGCCTTCTACAGTGAGATGCGCAGCACCTTTGGACTCCAGAAAGGTCAATTTGCCAAACTGAATGACATTCTCGCTAAAGCCAAACCACAGGGCGGCTACCCTGCAGAAACCTGGAAAAAAATCCAACAGGCCCACAGCGGCTATGAAATTGGCAACGAGATTCTCGGCCTGCTGTTCATCATCGCCGAGAATACCAGCTTTTACGATTTCAGGGTCGAAGATGACCTGAACGTTACAATTCCCGATTACTTGCACGATCCGGAATTGCAAGCCGCCATGAAAAAAGTCCTGGTACCGCCATTGGCGACCAAAGCTGATGAGGTTGTCGCGCCTGGTGGTGGTATGTATTACGGTCAGGAAGCGCCTGGCATGCCAGCGTTTGTGAAAGAAGGCGATCATTTTGAAAAAGGTCAACCGCTGTTCATCCTGGAAGTCATGAAAATGTTCAACAAGGTTCCGGCACCGTTTTCCGGAACCATTGACAAAATCCTTATTGAGAGCGGTGATGGCACCATCGTTTCCAAAGGTCAACCGCTCTTCAAGGTCACTCCAGACGAAAAATTTGTCGAAATCGACCCACAACAGATCGCGTTACAAAAGCAGAAAACCACCCAGGAATACCTGCAGGCAGTCTACTGAAAACACAAGCCCCCGACCTGGATCACATCAGGTCGGGGGCTTGTCAGTTATACCTTAAGCGCGAAACAACCTAGCGTCCGCCGTTACCACCGCCGCCACCATTGCCACCGCCGCTGCCATTTCCTTCACCACCACTTCCACCCCCAGAATCGCTGCCTCCGGAGCCACCGGAAGCGGAATTGTTACCACCTGAAGGGCTGTGTGCTGAAGTATTTGCGTCACCGAGCATTTGCTGCTGATAACCAGCCTTCTGTTCTGCACTCATCCTGCTCCACCGTTCAGCCAATTTCTTTTGTTGCTCGGCTGGTAAGCTCCGGTACTGCTGACTGACGGTGCGAAATTGTTTTTTTTGCGCCGGAGACAGGGTCTGGAACTGCCGGAAACGATTCCGGACCCGCTCGCGCTCTTCCTCGGTCAAGGCCTGCCATTGTTTAAGGCGTTCATTAGCCTGGCTACGCTGTTCTGGGGACATATTCAACCAAGTGTCAGCCCCCCTGATCAATTGCTGTTGTTTTTCCTCATTAAGATTTTTCCAACGGCTTTGATATCTGGAAAGAACCTGCTGCTGAGGCTCACTGAGTTGCGCAAAATCCTGGCCAGCGCAAGGCATTGAGAACAGTCCAAGCAGCAAACCGAAAAGAAGGAACCATTGTCTAATCATCACTTTTTTCCTCCTTTTCATCCTGAGGATTCTTCCTGCCCAGAGCGGCCCAAAAGTCCTGTCCATGGTGCAAAAAATCAAGTGGATTAACAAGCCCAACATCTTCATCCTTGAACTCCCCTAAAAACTCTATCAGTTGCGGACTCGGAACGGTACTCGGCGTTGCTACGCTCTCTGATATTTCCTGAGCCCTGGTTCCACCGGGCTGGATCAGGACTAAGCCCAGGACCACGAAGAAAACTGGTTGGAATATTTTCATTTTTCATTTCCTCAGTAAGCCATTGGTAAAATTCCATATCATGCTGGAAAAACTCGAAAGACTCTGGTTCACCGATAATCTCGAGGGTCACAAGCTCACTTTCTGTAACTGAGATCTGCTGTGGCCAGTTAACGAAGGCTAGCACTGTAATAATAGCCGCAACAGTTACGCCCCCCCAGCGATAAAAAGACTTGGGTGTTTTCGCCGGCTCGTCCAGGGCGCGGTACTTGAGAGCTCCTAAGCGCTGTTCCAACCGAGCGTCCATTCCCGTTACAGACTCATTCAAAACGTCACGGACGTCGGTCAGAAAGTTATCATCATTATCACTCATGGCCAATCATCTCCAAGTATTCTTCGTAACTGCTCATTCGCTCTTGAAAAGTGAGTTTTCACGGTACCTTCAGAGCATGCCATAATGCGTGCTGTCTCCTGGACACTCATCTCCTCCCATGCTCTCAACAAAAAGACCTGGCGCTGTTTAAGAGATAAGTTTGCCAGAGCCGCCCCGAGTTTAATAAACGCCTGCTTCTTTTTCAAAGAGGACTCCGGATTAACAGCTTTTTCATCGGCATATTGTTCCATCGGGTCAGTTTCATCATCATCCGGATCGGAAGAAAACCAACTCCGCCAACGATTGCGCACCCTTTCACGTCGATAATAATCCCTTATTTTATTTTGCAGCACCCGGTAAAACAATATTTTCCACTCTTCATGGGGCTTATTAACATACTTTCCGACAAAACTGCACATAGCCTCCTGCACCAGATCAAGAGCATCATCCTGATGATGGCAGGCGAACATAGCCATA
Organism: Geopsychrobacteraceae bacterium; assembly: GCA_963664385.1. Classification (GTDB taxonomy): domain Bacteria; phylum Desulfobacterota; class Desulfuromonadia; order Desulfuromonadales; family Geopsychrobacteraceae; genus Seleniibacterium. Next base: position 3,619,156 of record OY761157.1, on the reverse strand, counting down.
CGGAAAGCTTGCCGCTCAATAGAGCTTAAAAAATCATCCATATCGACCAATTGTCCCGAAGTGTCGTCAACAATGATTCCCATGCATAAACCAACTACAGTAAGTAACGCATAAAAACTGTTTTGGTTGACAATAAAACTGCAAGAAAACGTAGAATAATATCTGTTAAAAAGTGTAACTGATGGGAATCGGTTTAGGACTTAATTGATAAGAAATAAAGGAAATCGAATAAAAAAAGGCCACCGAATGGTGACCTTTTTTTGGCTATTAGAACATTGAAAAAACGCTTAGGCCTTTGCAGCCCAATGTCCGTGAAGGTTACAGTACTCACGTGCGGTAATACTGGTTGCAGTGACGTTAAAGGTTGCTTCTGGAGCTTCACCAGGCTTGAGGTATTTCCGATAAACAACATCATCAGCAATCAGCTCAATCCACTCAATGTAGTGAGCATCTTCCATAGGGTGAGTTACAGAACCAACTTTAACATTGATGGTTCCATCACCAACAGTAATAACCGGTACGTGCTTTTCGGTAGCAGCGTCAACGGTATTTTCTTCCAGCAGGCTCATATTCTTACCACAGCAAACCAGCGTACCACCACCAGTATGGGCAACTTCAACGATATTTCCACAAACCTCACATTTGTAAACGTCATAACGCTTTGCCATTAGTATCTCCTTTTATTTATATATAAGTTGCGTCCAGCTATTAAGCTTAACAGATTTTGAAGTTCTCGCCAGACAAAGAGACTTCCTCCTGAAATTATATCGAAGAGATAATAACACTTTTCTGGTCATATTTCACTACCCACACAATAATATTTTTTTACTTACCTCCCCCAATTTTTTTTACTATAATGCGCTCAAAGACTCTCTGCCCTTCAAGTGAGGTCAGAACGTCCACTCGGAATACTATAAAATCCGGGACCAACTTAGAGGTTCGGTGTGCCTGCCCATCTTTGAATGGGACGCCTGAAGAACCTACAGACGGTCCCACCTCATTGGAACTCGATGTGAGTCCAATGACCCACGGTAGTGGTGGAGAGTCTCGTATTTCACAAGCCAGGGCACGGTGACAACCGTTGCCCTTTTTTGTTACCAAACAACCAGCAGTGGCATAAATAAGATTATTAAGCCTTTATGCCGCTCACATTCCAGCCAGCAGCTTAGCATTTTTCCTTATGGCTCCCTGCTACTGCATGTGCTAAATTCTGACTCCATCATTTATATGCTTACCGGAATCATCTGGAGGATATCTTGACAGCCACGGCAACAACAGAAGACACGACCTACCTTACGGTTGATGATAAAGAAGTCATACTGATTGGCACTGCACATATTTCTCAAGAATCGGTCGACACCGTTATTCAGGCTATTGATGAAATAGCCCCAGACACCGTGTGTGTCGAACTTGATGCACAACGCTACCAGTCACTTATCAATAAGCAGGGTTGGGAGGCACTGAATATCAAGGATGTCATCAAGAAAAAACAGCTCCCTTTTCTGTTGGCCAACCTTGCCTTATCCAGCTATCAAAAACGTATGGGGTTACAGACTGGTGTCAAACCAGGTGCCGAGTTGGCAGCAGCAGCACAACGCGCTGAAGAAAAAGGGATGGAACTGGAACTGATCGATCGTAACATTCGCACCACCCTGTTACGCGTCTGGCGCAAAACCGGGATGTGGAACAAAATGAAAGTCCTCGCATCTCTGTTGGCTGGTATCTTCGAAAAGCAGGAACTTACTGAAGCAGAACTGAGTAAACTACGCCAGAGCGACACCCTTTCCAGCATGCTCGATGAAATGGGCGATTTGCTGCCATCGGTTAAAAAAATTCTGGTTGATGAGCGTGATGCATATATGGCTTACCACATTCGCAACGCACCCGGCGAAAAAGTCCTTGCTGTTGTAGGTGCAGCTCACCTCCCGGGCATAACCAGACATTTACAAGGACCCGAAATCAGCCCTGAAACCATTGCAGACATTTCTGTCATTCCTCCAAAAGCAGCCTTATCCAAAGCGCTTCCCTGGTTGATCCCTGGTATCGTTATCGCATTATTTATCGGCGGCTTTTTTTTCGGTAATCGCGACCAATTAGCACATGTCGCGGTAGCCTGGGTTCTCGCAAACGGACTTCTTTCGGCCCTGGGCACTGCCTTGGCCTATGGTCACCCGATTACCATCATAAGTGCTTTTATTGCAGCCCCGATCACCTCTCTGAACCCAACCATCGGTGCCGGCTTCGTTACCGGTTTTGTTCAGGCCATGACGGCCCCGCCTACCGTTCGGGATATGGAACATGTGGGGGAGGATCTGGTCACCATCAAAGGCTGGTGGCGCAATCGCCTGGCCAGGGTATTGCTCGTCTTTCTGTTTTCTTCCATTGGTTCCTCCATAGGGACTTTTGTTGCTTTTGGTTGGTTGCAGAAGTTATTCTAGTATGACAGCCCCCCCCTTTTTTAAGCCTGAAATCAGGCCAACCCTCCCCAATAAAGTCAGGCAGCAGAGGGGCTGAATAGTGTGTACTATAAGCAAAATATTTCAGGAGATTTAACGTGAATGCCTACCGACAATCCGGTAACTTTTTTCGTATAAATAGTCTACGTGGCAGCTCTCTCGTACAGATACTGATTTACGCCAATCTGGTTATGTTTACCCTGATGGTCCTGCATGGAACCATTCTTGGTCTAGGTATGAGCGCTATTTTCAGCCCTCCATCAGAACTGATGGTGCACTGGGGTGGTCAATTCTGGCCCCTGGTTTTAAACTTTAACCAGTGGTGGCGCTGCATTACCTATGCATTTACCCATGGTGGCATCATTCACCTCGGGTTCAATATGATGGTCCTGTACCAGGTTGGTCCCCTTCTGGAAGCTGAAATTGGCTGGCAGCGCCTGTTCACAGTGTATTTTTTCAGTACCCTTCTGGCTACTGTGGCTGGCCTTTTCTGGCACCCCCATGCCGTTGTCATTGGCGCTTCCGGCGCCATCTTCGGATTGATCGGTTTTTCCGTCAGTTTTTACCATCGCATCGGTGGAGCCCTTGGAATACAACGGCGCAATTTTATGTTTCAATGGGCGGTAATGGCTTTTGTCTTTGGCATTGTTGTTGGCGCCGACAACGCAGCACACCTGGGCGGGGCTTTAGCTGGTGCATTGCTGGGGTGGATTATGCCGATCGGCGTCCGGCGGCAACGCCAGACCGATAAATTGTTTAAAAGCATTGCCTATATCAGCATTGCCCTGACCGTCATCAGTCTTATTTCCATCCCTCTTTCCTGGTTTATGAAGTGATTTAATTATGGCACGCGACAAAGTACCCGGCACACCAGCAATCAGATTACTCAAGCAGCATAAGGTTAAGTTCCAACCATGCTTTTACAAATATGAAGATAAAGGGGGAACCCGTGTCAGCGCACGCGAATTGGGCGTTGATGAACACCAGGTTATTAAAACCCTGGTCATGGAGAATGAAAATAAGGAAGCCCTGATTATTCTCATGCACGGGGACTGTGAAGTGTCCTTGAAACACCTCGCCAGACAGTTGGAGGTGAAACAAATCTCCCCTTGTGCTCATGACAAGGCTGATCGCCTGACAGGCTACCAGACGGGTGGAATTTCCCCATTTGGAACCAAACAGGCGCTCCCAGTATATATGGAAGAAACGATCGCGACCCTCGATAAAATTTATATTAATGGTGGCAAGCGCGGACTGTTGGTTGAGATCACCCCGGACGATCTTATTCAGGTTCTCGACCCGCAAAAGGTTTCTGTCGCTATTTAATAGAGTTCTCCCTGAATAAAAAACTAGACCTGGATAAATGTCAGGAGGCCAAAATGAGTGAAGCTTACAAAGCAGCAGCACAGGTTATCAAACAATCCTCTGCACTTATTATCACTGCTGGCGCCGGTATCGGTGTCGATTCTGGCCTACCCGATTTTCGCGGAGATAAAGGTTTCTGGAACGCTTATCCAATGTATGAGCGCCTGGGAATGAGTTTCGTTCAAGCCGCCAATCCTGACAATTTTGAAGGAGACCCTGCCTTTGGTTGGGGCTTCTACGGTCACCGTACCAATCTCTACCGAAAAACCATCCCCCACGATGGTTTTTCGATTCTCAAGCAGTGGATAAAGCAGTTTCGCCTTGACCACTTTATCGTGACTTCTAACGTTGACGGTCAATTTCAGAAGGCTGGTTATCGCGAAGAAAAAATTCTCGAAGTCCACGGCTCTATCCATCACCTGCAATGCACAACTCCCTGCTGCAACAGTATATGGTCAAATGATGAAGAGATTCTTGTCGATGAATCTACCATGCGTGCGACAACCATTCCATACTGTCGCTATTGCCAGAAAGTAGCCCGTCCTAATATTCTCATGTTTGGCGATTATTCCTGGCTACACTACCGTACCGACAAGCAGGAAGAACGTTTCGAGAAGTTCCTGACCAAGAACCAAAAGACTCCCCTGGTCGTGATCGAAATGGGAGCAGGTTCGTCTATTCCCACGATAAGGCATTTGAGCGAAAAACTCGGCAGGCAACCGCAATGCACAGTTCTTCGTATCAACCCAAGAGAACCGCAAATCCATGCTCCACACATCAGCATTGCGGAAGGTAGCCTGACAGCGTTGCAGCAAATCCACAACAATCTCTAAACAGACTTTAAACCAGATGATTCTTGACAAATCTACCAAAGATTGAAATACTTATTATTAATGGGGGCAAATGTTAAGTCTGAAAAAATAAATATCTTTTTTATTAATTTTAGACAGTAAAGGTAACCTCAGCTATGGCCAGAAAAAAAATGGGAGAAATCCTGGTTGAAAAAAATATTATTTCCAAGCAGGACCTGGACAAGGCTTTACTCAAGCAACAAAGTCAGAAAAAACCGTTAGGACAGATTCTTGGTGAAATGGATCTCGTTCTCGAAGAAGACATCGCTCAAACCTTGGCTTCCCAATTCAATTTTCCCTATGTTAAAAAAATTGCCCGTTTTAAGTTTCCCCCAAAAACCCTGGCCCTGATCGGCGCCTCCCTCGCCTTAAAAAAACTGATATTCCCGCTTAAGGTTGAGGACAAAACTCTCTATCTGGCCATGGCCAACCCTCTCGATATGCCAGCCCAAAGCGAACTCTCCTTCAAGCTCGGTATGCGCATATCACCTTGTGTTGCAACTCCGGGTGAGATCCACTCCGCCATAAAAATTCACTACAATAAAGAGGACATCCCGATCCCCCTAACCCATAGCTCAACCCCGACAATTTTACTTATTGATAGTCAGCCAATGATCTTATCAACCCTTGAAACACTACTGAAAAATGAGGGTTTTGGGGTGCATATCGCCCACAACGGTCATGAAGGTTTCGAACTGGCCGAGCAATTATGTCCAGACCTGATTATTACAGAAGTGAACCTGCCCAAACTTGATGGTGTTCGCTTGTTTGCTGAAGTCAGAAATTCTCCAGCCCTTGAAAAGACCAAATTCATCGTTTTTACAACCAGAGGGAGCCAGGAAGAGGAAGCGCGCATGCTTGATATGGGAGTTGATGACTTTATTGCCAAGCCCCTGCAGCCTCTCAGGTTGGTGGCCCGCATCAAAAAAGCATTACGCAACTAGTTTCTGTCCGGAAAGTGCCCTTTTTCACCAGCTCGGCGTCAATCAGCGTATTCACTTGTGCGGCGTAAAGTACTACGCCTCCGCGCAAATGCTCGATTTCCTTGATCTGGTAAAAAATTGCATCTTTCAAATTCAGAAACTGGAAGTTACGATTTAGAGTTTCCGGATAACAACTAACGAGGTTCTGTCAGGAAAGTGCCCTTTTCACCAGCTCGGCGTCAATCAGCGTATTCGCTTGTGCGGCGTAAAGTACTACGCCTCCGCGCAAATGCTTGATTTCCTTGATCTGGTAAAAAATTGCATCTTTCCAATTCAGAAACTGGAAGTTACGATTTAGAGTTTCCGGATGGACACGTACAAGACGCTCGCAAACAGCCGCTATCAGTTTAATCAGCTTTCAAGGCATTAAAAACTTCGCCACAATTATATTTTTACAATCCCCTGAAAAAATATCTGAATTCCAGGCTAGAGCAGCCAGAGATCTTCACTGGCATAAGTCAACCGTTTAAGCCCGTCACCACTAACCCGCCAGGTGTTCTCGACGCCAACGGTACCAAGCCCAGGGAATACGGCCTTCGGTTCAAACGCAAAGACCATACCTTCCTGCAGAAAATCATCATGAAAACCACGGGCAATAAAGGGGAATTCGTCTATCTCGATGCCAATGCCGTGACCGACAAAAGACACCTGAGTCCCCGCTCCGCCCATAAAATTGTCTGCGTATCCCTGTTTCTCTGCCATGGCAAGGCAACTGTCATAAACTGCCCCCCAGCTCACTCCGGGCTTGGCAATTGCGCACAGGTGTTCCTGAATAGCCAGCATATGGTGATATGCCTTATGCAGTGGTTCAGGAACAGAGCCAATGGCAAAGGTTCTGGTTTGGTCAACCAGGTAGCCATCAAAAGCGATAATAAAATCGATAATGATCGGTTCACCGGCAACAACCGATTTATACCCCGCTCCCTGGGCGACCGCAGGGTTGAGTCCCAAACCACCGAGGGGAGCATCTAGGTAGGTTGGAACCGCTCCATCCGCACCGGAAAAAACATGGGGATTATTGAGTTCTGAATTAAACCGACGGAAACGGGTAATCCCCTGATGTCCTTGTTTTCGGGCAAAACATTCAATATCTGCAGCAATTTCGATATCAGCCCTGCCCTCGCTGATAATCGTTTTCGCATATTCGTAGGTTTTATTGGCGATAAACGAACAATCTTTAAGGATTTCTATTTCGTACGAACTCTTACAGGCTCTCACCGTTCTGATTGCCGAAGAGACATTGACGATCATTGCTTGCGGAAACAACCGCTGATAGCTGTTCATGATCTGAACCGGGACAACATCGAGCTCCATCCCCAATCGCGCCGGCAGTGAATAACCAAGTTGTTTTAGCGTATCTTCAACTTCCCGCAAACTGCTGATGCTAACAACATGCTGTAAACCGCTTTCCATCCGTGCGCGGCTAAAATCCTTCAAGACCATATAAACAGGTTCACCAGCAACAGGAATAAAAAGTAACCCACGTTGTATCGACCCGGTAAAATAAAAAAGGTCGCTGTTCTGAACAATAAACGCAGCATCAATATTTTCTTCAGTAAGCAGCTTTTGAATTTTTTGACATCGAGCCTGAAGCTCGCTCAACGGGGTAATACGCATAATATCCTTCTACTTAAGACAGCCAAACTAAATCTAATAATATCAGCAACTTGAAGATCACAAACCAGATCAACCAAGGCCAAGACCCGGTTTTAATATTCATATTTTTGTCAAGAAAAAAGTCCTTATTTTTCATTTTTCCAGGTCATTTTCCAGGTCATACTTACTGCCATTTTTTTAGGCAAAGCGGACAAGTTGCCTTTCTTCCGTAGAAAATAAAAATGAATCTACAGTTTTTCACAACGCTATCCACAGGCCCTGTGAACTCACAAAATGGATCAGAAAATTTAGTTTACATCACGGTTGATGAGGTTTTCTTCTGAGCAAAAAACTGCCTAAGCGAAAAACGAAAAACCAACCTGCCGTTAACAGGGATTCTGGTCAGGAAAATATGAATTTGAAATCAAGACTACTTTACGGCGCAATCAGCCGGATCACCTTGTAACTTGGCCAGGGCATGAGACAAAGCCGGCAAAAGAACTGCAAAGTTTTCACGAACACCTTTAGGGCTGCCCGGCAGATTGATGATAATCGATTGCCCACGAACACCGACCAGGGCCCGGGATATCATGGCATGTGGGGTTTTCTGCATACTTGCAAAACGCATTGCTTCTGCCATTCCGGGAATCTCATAGTCAAGTACAGCAGCGGTCGCCTGAGGGGTCACATCCCGTGGACTTAACCCGGTACCACCGGTTGTTAAAATGAGGTCTAGATGCAGATCATCCACCCAACTTTTTAACAGCATGGTAATCGTCTTTTCTTCATCAGCGATAACCTGATACCTGTGGATATCTCCCAGCTCTTTTGCCATTTCACTGAGAACCCGTCCACTCTCATCTTCGCGCTCTCCTCGGGATCCTTTATCAGAAAGGGTCAATACCCCGATTTTGTAAGTTTGTTCTTTCATATACCCTCATTTAGTTTGTTATTTCGCTATTTTTGGAACCTGATGCCCTTAGGGACTGACTTAATTCTTTTTCTTCGTCATTAACATGCGACGTGCATTATTCACAATGACCTGGGTGACATTTTTACTCTTAGATAATTCTTTGATATCGCGTTCAGTGAGAAACCCCATAAATTTGATAGCCTGCTGCAGAGGTGTACGAGGATGGTTCACCAAGGCCTTTTTCATATCATAGAGTTTTATCCAGTCCCGATTAAGCAAGATAATACGGATCAACTCTTCCTGAGCACTGCGGTTTTTGGCAACACCAAGAACTTCCCCTTCGGTGATGCGGGGATTTTTCAATACCGCAGTACAAACCTGCTTATTCGGTTCCCTAATAAGTAGTGTTCGCCACTCCTTATCTCCCGTAAGTGCCATCTTAATTTTTTCAGAAACAGACATTTCCTGAAGCAACTGATACTTGGATAGCGCATCGGTCTCTTCATCCAATGCCCCCCCCTCTTCGTCACTATCTGCAGGTTCGATCTCCACCTCTTCTGAAGCATCCTCGCCGTCCTGCTGCTGACTTCCCTTGGCAGAAGCTTCCTGCTGCTTTTTTTCTGAAGGTTCAGTCCAACCCAGACGAATCTTTGTGATCTTATCGGTATGAGGATTATTGATGATTGTCGTTCTAATGACATCTGCTTTACGTAATACTTCATCGTTAAGAGACAGCATTTCCAAAATCTCGCCACGACTTTTCTGGGCCAGAAAGAGTAATGAGCGAATCGCTGTCATGGGATGCCGGACAACTTCCTGCATAACAATCGCGTCCTGATAACGCAAATGAACAATTAGGTCGATGATTGAAGGATGCAGCTCTGGCTGAGACAATGTTGACAGAAGGATATTTGCAGGCAGTGTCTGGAGGGTATTTAATGCTTCATTTTTTAATTCTGAATTTTCCCCATGATAAAAGACAAACAGCACCATTACCAGGTTCGAGCCAGACATGGGAACAGCCCCACGTGCAGCGGCCAGCCGCATCTGGTGCCCCCCCCACTTGCTCATTATCCGGGCGACTTCCGCCGGGATCTTCAGACGAATTTTTTCGTTTTCCTGTGTCATAACAATATCACTAAATAAAAAGAGTCCATTTGCAGAAAAAAATAGAAGAAAAACAGGTCTATGCTAATACGCCGATATATTTATTTAACAACAACCCTATGAACATGAATTCCTTTGATACTGAGTTCACGCTCCAATTCAACACATACTCTTTCAGTAAGATCTTTAAGTTTTAGAATGTTTCCCTGCTTACTCAATTCAGCGCTAACCCGCACCACCCTGATATTTTTTTCAGCCAGCTCCCGGGTCAGCACATCGGCGCGTTTCGGGTCCACAAATGATCCGGCATAAACGGCAAGTTTCCCGTCAGAAGGAAGAACAAAAGAATCTCTGAAACCGGCCTGTTTGATTGTCTCGAGATGCTTTCGAGCGATCTCGGGGGCATAAACACCTTCACGCAGGCGGATCATTGTGATGGGACCGCTACCAACCTCGTTGACAAACAGCAAACCTTTTGACTTCAGCAGATTTTCCCCCTCCTGTAACCGGGTCTTGGTAATAAAGGGGCCAATAACTATATCGAAAGTGGCTTGAGCGGGAGGATCTTCTTCGTTGACCATCGGCGAAGCGACCACTTCTGGTGTTGCGCTGACAGAGACAGGAGGAACAGAAGGTGATTCCATCACCACCTTTTCGGAAGACTGTTTTTCAGTGGCGACAGTAGCTGGCAACTCACGCTGTTCAACAACGGCATGAGGAAGACGCTCGGGGATGGCAATTTTAGCACTGTGGAAAAGTAATGGAGCACTCTGTGGCTGAACGGGTTCAGACAAAAGCACTGTTTTGATCAGCCCCCCCGCGCCAAAGGCAACCAGGACCAGGCAAACGATGACCGTAAATAACCGCGCGAGACTTCGATCACGCTTGTGAACGGGAACAACTTCACGCTCGACAATCGTGTCCAACCGTGAATCAATATTTTCCTGACTGTTGTCTGTGGAGGATTCAGTAGTATTATCCTGGTCTGTCATTTTCCTACCCCATTACAAGCGATCAAAAGATATATGTGAGAAAGTTTATCTCATACTAAAAGGACAAGCGGAATAAATCACCATAAAAGACAAAAGGCACTCAAAAAGTGCCTCCTTCGTGGCAAAGACAAGTTTTGTTCAAAGGCAGCCTTCACTATGCCCGAAAAGAACATATTGCCGGTCGATAAAAAAGGGCACCCCTAGCGGGTGCCCTTTCCGAAATCAAGCTTCGGCGGTGGTCATTTCTTCGAGAATTTTTGAGGTCTGATGAGTAGGCACCTCTTCATAGCGCACAAATTCCATGGTGAACATGCCACGGTCGGAGGTCATTGACCTTAGTTCCGGAGCATAGCGCAAAACCTCAGACATCGGCACCTCAGCACGGATAACCTGAGTATTCGCCAAGGGTTCGACACCAACGACGCGCCCTCTGCGCGAGTTGAGGTCACCGATAACATCCCCCATACAATCATCGGGAACGGTGACTTCCATCGCCATAACCGGCTCAAGTAAAACAGGCTTACACTGTTCCATCGCCTTTTTAAAAGCCATGGATCCAGCAACCTTGAAAGCCATTTCAGAAGAATCTACCGAATGGTGTGAGCCGTCATACAGTGCAACCTGGACATCAACAACGGGATTCTTGGTTAGAGGACCTGTCTTCATTGCTTCCTGTATGCCCTTATCGACGGCAGGAATATAGTTGCGCGGGACCACCCCACCAACAACTTTATCGACAAATTCATACCCTTCACCTCGTTGCAGTGGCTTAACTTCAATCCAGACATCGCCATACTGACCACGGCCACCTGATTGCTTCTTGTATTTACCCTGAACCTTGGTCGAAGCTTTGATTGTTTCACGATAAGGGACTTTTGGCTCTTTCAGAATGACATCTGCCCCATACTTCCGCTTCAGCCGTTCAACAGCGACCTCCAGATGAATCTGCCCCATACCGGAAAGAACCATCTCCTTGGTTTCTTCATCGCGGGAGGTCCTCAAGGTCGGATCCTCTTCCATCAAGCGTTGCAGACCCGTGTAAATTTTATCTTCATCCCCTTTTGCCTTGCCTTCAATTGCGAAAGAAATAATCGGCTTTAAAGGGACCAGCGGTTCATAAAGAATGGGTTGCTTAAGATCACACAGGGTATCTCCTGTGGCCGTGACTTTAAGTTTAGGGACGGCAATAATATCCCCGGCAGCAGCCAATTCCATCTGGACCTGTTTTTTTCCTTCCAGTTCGAAAATGTGGCCAATACGCTCCTTCTCGTCTTTATTGGGATTCAAAACAACATCGTCAGCAGACAAGGTTCCGGAATAGACACGCATTAAACTTAACTTGCCAGCATAAGGATCGTTGATTGTTTTAAAGACCATCGCGGAGAACGGCTCATCCTCGCACGGTTTACGTTCAAGAGGTTCATCGCTGTCAGGTTTTACCCCTAACTGAACCCCCTTATCGATGGGAGAAGGCAGACAGATAACGATGTAATCCAGCAGTTGCCTGATACCGATATTAGCCAGAGCGCTACCACACAAAACGGGAGTAAACACCCCGGTCAGAGTCCCCTCACGTAAGCCCTGCAGGATCTCCGCGTCACTCAGTTCCTCCCCCTCGAGGTATTTTTCCATCAGGTCATCGTCGGCTTCAGCTATGGCTTCAATCAACTGTTCCCGCAGGCGCTCTGCTTCAGCCTGCATATCAGCCGGGATATCCTCTTCTTTATAGGTGCCTTTTTCGTCAAACTGAAAGATACGAGCTTTCATTTTGATCAGATCAACGATTCCCTTAAACGATTCTTCGGCACCAATTGGCATGGTTACGACCACCGCCCGGGCACCAAGAGATTTTTCCATATCATCAACGGCTTTAAGAAAATCAGCGCGTTCACGATCCATTTTATTAACGAAAGCGATTCGTGGGACTTCGAAATCATCACACCAGTTCCAGATTTGCTTGGTCTGGGCTTTGGTTCCGCTGATAGCAGAGACAATGACAACCGCACCACCGAGGACGCGCAGGCAGCGGCGGGTATCATGAAGGAAATTGCTGACACCGGGAGTGTCAACGATATGCAAACTATGGTCGTTCCATGTACAGTGATTCAAACTGGCACTGAGAGTAGACTTGCGTTTGATCTCCTCTTCTTCAAAATCCATAGAAGAGGTTCCGTTATCAACCTTCCCAAGCTTGTCCGACATACCGGTATTAAACAGCATGGCTTCGACCAGGGAAGTTTTGCCGGCACTATTGTGTGCGACAATGCCAAGATTTCTCAATTTCGATGTGTCGTATTTACCCATGAATCGCTCCTTTTCAAAAAAAGCCTGCTATGGAGTTGCGGTAAGGGCAGTTCTCCATCTCATTAGTGCAGACGGCACTAAATAACAGGGTATAAGGTGACAACAACCAGTTTAATCTCGATTCCTTTCGTAAATTATGCGTAGTCCATCCAGGGTTAAAAAGGGCTCGACCTGATCAATGCAGGCGGTAGCGGCAGCGATCGGGGCTGCGAGTCCTCCAGTGGCAATGACTTTCGTATCTTTTTTCATTTCCTCCTTCATCCGGCTGACAATCCCCTCGACCAAACCAACGTACCCAAAGAAGATTCCTGCCTGCATGCTGTTTACGGTGTTTTTGGCAATAATCTGTGCAGGACGAGCAAACTCGACCCGCGGCAACTTACTGGCCCGCTCGAATAAGGCATCTGACGCAATACCAACTCCGGGAGAAATGGCTCCCCCCAGGTAACAACCATCACCAGAAACCACGTCAAAAGTAGTTGCGGTACCAAAATCAACGACAATGAGCCCTTCGTGATACTTTTCATATGCGGCAACAGCATTGACAATACGATCGGCACCGACTTCGCGCGGGTTATCGTAAAGGATTTTCATACCGGTCTTGATACCAGGTCCGACAACATATGGTGTCACATGAAAATACTTACGACACAACCCATCGACAGTATTAAGCATTGAAGGGACAACACTGGAAACAATGACATCCTTGAGATCGCTGAAATCCAGACCGGACAACCGGAACAGGTCATTGATCAACATCGCATATTCATCTACGGTACGATATTTACTGGTGCCGACACGCCAGTCCTGCTTCAGCTCAGCCCCGTCGTAAATCCCAAGAACCGTATTACTATTTCCAACATCAATTACCAACAACATAGTGTTCTGCCCTTATCTATAGCCGTTATTTTAACAGCCTTATAAAGCGAGCGGCTTAACGTCACCGCTGACAATCTTAGTAATAGAGCCATCCTCCCCCTGCAGCAATAAGGCACCATCACTATCCAGACCAACAACCGTACCAATCTGAGTGATATCCCCCTGCTCAACCCTGACTTGCTGATTCATAATATTGCAACGTGCTTCCCAGCGTTTACGGATCGGGGCAAAGCCATCTTTCTGCAACTCAAGGTAGTAACGATCCAGGGTCTCAAGCAGCTGCCTTGCGAAGGCACAGCGATCAACGAGCTTACCACTTAAAAGAAATGCTGAGGTCGCCGGATAATTCTGACGCTCGGGCAATTGCTCAGCGGTAATATTCAAATTGATGCCCATCCCCAGCACAACAAAATGAATCATTTCCGTCTCTGCGCTCATCTCGTTCAACAAGCCGGCAATTTTAAGTCCATCCACCAGGACATCATTGGGCCATTTGACCTGAGCGGCCAACCCACAGCAGTTTTCGATAGTTTCAGCGACACTGACCGCGGATAGAAAGGTTAACTGGGGAGCTGTCTGCACCGGTATTTGAGGCCTGAGCAGAACAGAACAGTAGATATTGACGCCAGCAGGAGAGATCCAGCTGCGCCCCAGGCGGCCGCGCCCGGCAGTCTGTTGATCAGCCAGAACAACAAGCCCTTGCTCTGCACCATTTTCACCGGCCTGTCGGGCATAAATATTGGTGGAATCGATTTCGGGAAAAGCTTCAACAGAGGTGCCGATAATCTGAACATTCAGATCTTTTTTGATATCAGCGGCAAGCAGAAGATCGGGACTGTCAATGAGACTGTAACCGGCAGAGTGTTTGGAATCGATGTGAAAACCTAATTCGCGCAGGGCCTTAACCTGTTTCCAGACTGCGGCACGAGAGATATTCAGTGTGTCACTGATTTCCTGCCCGGAAACATATTGTCCGGGCCTTTCCCTAAAAAAATTTAAAATCCGATCGCGCGAGGTCAATGTGGCTCCATATCAGGCAAATAGCATTGAAATATCGGAGGCTTTAACCGAGTGGGTCAAGGCACCTACAGAAATAAAATCAACTCCGGTTTCAGCAATATCTTTGACAGTATCGAGATTAACGCCGCCGGAAGCTTCAACCAGAGCCCGGCCATCTATAAGGCTAACAGCTTCTCTGAGCTCGGCAAGAGTCATATTGTCGAGCATAATGATATCCGCACCGGCCTCAAGAGCTTCCTGAACTTCAGCCATAGAGGTCGTCTCAACTTCAACTTTTAAAGTATGCGGAGACAGTTTCCGTGCCCTCTCGACAGCCGCGCCCAGACCTCCGGCAGCAGCGATGTGATTCTCTTTTATAAGAATACCATCAAAAAGTCCGATGCGGTGGTTGTGACCACCCCCCATGCGAACCGCATATTTATCCAGAGCGCGTAACCCCGGTACCGTTTTCCGGGTATCAACAATCGTCGCCCCGGTATGGTCGACACTATTGACATAAACTGCTGTTAGGGTAGCAATACCACTCATACGCTGCAACAGATTGAGGGCAACCCGCTCCCCCTGCAACAGCAACATTGCGCGTCCCTTGATCCAGGCGATCACTTCCCCTTTTTTTACAGCACGGCCATCACAGGCTATTTTTTCAAAAGAAATGTCTTTATCAAGTTGCTTGAACACTTCTGCAGCAACATCAAGTCCGGCAACGACGAAATCTTCCTTAGCAACCAACTCTGCACGGGCCATCGTTTCCGGTGCTACAGTTACACTGGTCGTAACATCACCAAGACCGATATCCTCCTGCAGGGCGGTGCGCACGATCCTCTCGACTTCAAACTGCATTAAACTTACTCCATACCATCGTCAGGCCCGATATAGAAAAAGGGCTATTACACAATAAAAAGATGCTTAAGCTATAGCATAAGCCACAACGCTCCCGCAACCCAAATTACCCCTTATAAGAAAGCTAAATCCTCTTTACATTTCCACAACTTGTGTTAAATAGTATTATTTTGGCCGACTGTAGTTATTACGTATTTCACAAGGAGTTAAAATGAAAAGAAGCAGCCTGTTGATAATTTGCTGCCTGTTATTGTCCCTGACCGCCTGTGTCAGTAAAAACACCTATCAGCAAAAAGTTAATGAAGCCGATATCCTACAACGCGATGTTGCAGATCTGACCACCACGCGCACCAACCTGTTAGCAGAAAAAGAACAACTTCAGGCCGACCTGTCAAAATTGAATGCACGTCTTGTTGAAGTTCTGAAGCAAAACTCCAACCTGCAACGGGACCTGCTCGCCGCAAATGCCAACCAGGAACGCCAGGCTGACAACCTGACGATTCATGAGGAACAAATTGCCGCCCTGCGCAAACAACTGCAGAATATGCAGGATACCAATGACCAGTTATTGGCGACCGTCGAAGAACTCAACCAGGCTATTGAAAAAGAAAAGGTTGCCCGCGAAGCGCGCCTGGCAAAGGTTAAGAATACCTATGATCAACTGGTTGGCGCCTTAGAGGATGAAATCAAACGGGGCGAGCTGACCATTTCCAACCTGGAAGGTCAACTGTCGGTCAACCTGCTTAATCAGATTCTCTTTGATTCTGGAAAAACAGCAATTAAAAAAGAGGGACAGAAAGTCTTAAAAAGCCTTGGTGATGTCCTCAACAAATTCCCTGACAAAGCCCTTATGATCGAAGGACACACCGATAACGTGCAGATCAGCAGCCGCCTAAAAGAACAGTACCCTACTAACTGGGAGCTCTCTACTGCCCGTGCAACCAGTGTTGTTCACTTTTTACAGGACAGCGTCGGCCTCCCCGGAGAACGGCTTATTGCTGCTGGATACAGTCAATACAAACCGGTAGCGAGCAATGAAGATAGCGATGGCAGGGCTCAGAACCGGCGTATCCAGATCCTACTGGTCCCTTACGAGGACAAAGGGAACACCCCATAAATTCTCATTGGCCTTACCTATCTTAAACAGCCCGTGCCTGATTTCAGCACGGGCTGTTTGATTTTTAATTATCCTGAAAACATTCCAGAACGACACGATTGCGCCCTTCCTGTTTGGCCCGGTAAAGGGCCTTATCAACCCGCTTGATCAGGTTATCAATACTGTCGTCGGCCTGTAACTGGGCAACTCCCAGACTGATGGTAATATGACCAACCACCTCAAAGTTTGCTGCGGCGACCTCTCTGCGAATCCGTTCAGCAAGAGGGTGTGCCTCAGCGACGTTTGTTTCCGGCAGCAAAACCAGAAATTCCTCACCTCCCCAGCGAATCAAAAGATCTCCCTGGCGAACCAGACCGCGAATCAACCGACATAAATATTTCAAAACCTCATCGCCGACGGAGTGGCCAAAGCGATCATTGACCTTTTTAAAGTGATCTATGTCGAGCATAATTAAAGAAAACGTTTTAAACCCGACACCTTCCGGGTGATCGACAGCATCAACGATTTCATCAAATTTTCGCCGGTTAAATGTCTGCGTTAAAGTATCTGTCACAGCAAGATGCTCAACCTGCGTTAGTGATTCCGTCAGCTGCGCTGCAAGATCCCCAATCTCAGCTAATGCTGAATTAAGCTCACTGGTTCTCTCTTTCACCCGTATTTCCAGCTGTTGCCTGGTATGCTCCATTTCCATCTCAGCTTTTTGCCGGTTTTGATTTTCAACCCCCAATCTCATGAGCAAGTCAAAAAACAGGGTAAAAAAGTGAATCAAGTGCTCAATCCGCGCTTTACCGACGACAGGAACGTTGGCAACTGCAGCAAGGTATGCCTCGATATCAAAACCATAGGCCAACGCCTGCCGGCGAAAATAATCAACATCTGGAGGCTCCTGGAAAAATTGACTCAGGAAAAAATAACCAAGAATCCGGGTTTCAAGAACCAGGGGGATAGCGACTTCGACCAATCCGTTCTGGCACCGGTAAATCATGTACTCTTTGGTATTCAGATACTCTTTAATGCGGTTTTCACTTAACCGGCAATTACTACGGGTTTCGGGGTGTATGCGATGGAAATTTTGACAGATATCCTGCCAGCCAATAGAGATAAGCCAACTATTGCGGTTATCGATGATACCGACGGCCAAACCGGCGCCTTCGTGAAAAAAGCGCATCATTTCACGTAAATCATCGATACTGATAATATCCTGAAGTTCAAGAGTCCGCATCCAGCAGCCTTTCTTCTGGCCCCACTGCGAGGATCAATATTTACATTTGGTTACTATTGTATCAGGAATATTAAGACACTCAATGAAAGGAGATAAATGAAGTGAGCAAACAGATAATAGCTTGCTGACAGTTTATTCAAAACCAACGATAAAGGCTCAGAAAAAACTTCCTGAGCCTTTAAATTGATCAGAAAAATCTATTTTTTCGAGAGTTCATAAGCAACATCAATGATCATATCTTCCTGGCCACCAACCGTCTTTCTTTTTCCCAACTCAACCAGGATATCCCGGGCATCAACCTGGTACTTTTCTGCTGCACGCAAAGCGTGGAGAAGAAAACTGCCATAGACACCGGCGTAGCCGATGGTCAGAGATTCACGGGTTATCACCTGCGGCCGATGCATTTTAGGCACCACAACATCATCCGCCGCATCCATAATTTTGTACAGGTCTATACCAGTTGAAAATCCGGCTTTTTCAAAAACGGCGGTCAGAACTTCGGTCATGGCGTTGCCCGCACCAGCGCCTAGTCCCTTGCAGGTACCATCAACAAGGGTTGCCCCAGCCCGGACAGCAGCCAGGCTGTTTCCAATCGCCAGTCCCATATTGTTATGCGAATGATGCCCAACCGGAATTGACACAGCATTTTTAACAGCTGTAATCCTGGCCACAACCTGCTCAGGCAACATGGCGCCAGCCGAGTCGGTCACATATACAGCATCAGCGCCATACCCCTCAAACAGTTTTGCCTGCTCGGCAATCACCTCAGGAGACACCATGTGCGACATCATTAAAAATCCGAACGCCTCCATGCCAAGCTCTTTAGCTATTTTAATATGCTGTTCCCCAATATCCGCTTCCGTTACATGAGTCGCAACACGAACAACCCTGGCACCATAGCCCGCGGCCATCTCAAGATCTTTTCCAGTTCCAATTCCCGGCAGAAGTAAAACCGCAAGTTTTGAATTTTTGATGGCTCCTGCAGCAGCTCTGATGTAATCCTCATCGGTCGCTTTTCCAAAACCATACTGAAAAGAGGACCCTCCAATACCATCGCCATGGGTCGCTTCTATGGTGTCCACGCCTGCGCCATCAAGGGCAGCAACGACTTCAGCCATATCTTCAGGAGAAAACTGATGACTGACAGCATGCATTCCATCACGTAATGTCGTATCCACGATTCTGATTTGATTCATCACATCACTCTCCTTGTTCTGCCAGCAATTTCAAAGCGACCTTCTCTCCCGCAGCTTTAGCGGCGGCGGTCATAATATCCAGATTACCCGCATATCTGGGCAGATACATGCCGGCACCTTCGACTTCCAGCATAACGGTAACTTTGTCAGCGTCGAACAGGGGGCCAGCTTTAATCCGGTAGCCGGGAACATACTCCTGAACCTTTTTTTCCATGGCCTTTACTGACGCCTCTATCGCCTCATAATTTTTATTCTTTATTCGTGCGTAAACCGTGTCACGCATCATGATGGGTGGCTCTGCAGGGTTCATGACAATAATTGCCTTCCCCTTTTCGGCACCACCGATCTCACAAATACCCCTAGCCGTTGTTTCAGTAAATTCGTCAATATTGGCACGGGTCCCGGGACCGGCACTTTTACTGGCGATGGTCGCGACAATTTCTGCGTACTCCACATCAGCGGCAGTGTTGATCGCCGCGACCATCGGAATGGTCGCCTGCCCACCACAAGTCACCATATTAATATTGTCAGCAGTAAAATTCATATCCATATTGACCGCAGGAACCACAAAAGGTCCAACCATTGCCGGTGTCAGATCAATAACGACTTTTCCTGCCTGCCGATAGCGATCTGCGTTAGTCAGATGAGCCGCGGCGCTGGTAGCTTCAAATACCAGACGGACTTCCTTATCAGCCAGCATGTCCTCCATTCCTGTACAGCTGGTCTTCAGGCCATGCTCCTGGGCAAGCAGAATCCCCTTTGAATCGGGGTAAATACCAATGACCGTTGTCAGCTCAATAGAAGAGCTTTCAAACAGTTTGTACATCAAATCAATACCAATGTTTCCGGGACCTACAATCGCTGCTTTAATCTTACTCATCTATTCCTCCATTTCATCCCATGCGACAGTTGGATTTTGCACACAAAACTTTCCACCGCTGACTTCGATAAAACTTCCGGTTATATACGAGGCATACTCTGAGGCGAGGAACGCTACAGCATGGGCAACATCATCGGCCTCACCAAAATCATTCATAGCAATCACCTCGCGCATCAGATCACTATTTTTTTCAATTGCAGGCGCTGTCATATCTGTTTTGATAACCCCAGGAATATATCCATTGACGCGTATATAAAATGGCGCAAGCTCTGCCGCTAACGATTTGGTCAGGCTGACAACCGCACTTTTACTGGCGGCGTACAAACCACTGCCAACTGAGGGCATCCGCGTGGCAAATGACGCTGCATTGATCAGCGAACCACCACGCTGAGCCATTTTCTCTCTGGCAATTCTGGCACTGTAATAGATCGCTTTCAGATTTATGCTTAAGGTTTCATCCCAGACCTCTTCAGGGGTATCGATGATTTTATGGTAAGGGCAGATTGCGGCATTATTGACCCACACATCCAGACGGCCGAACTGCGCTTCAACCTCATCAGCAAAAGCAAACATCTGTGCGCCGTCCGCTACATCCACAGTTCGAGAAAAAACGTTAAATCCCCGTTGCTGTAATAATTCTTTCGCTTCGCCAAGCTTATCTAGCGATCGCCCACAAATGGCGACCCGGGCACCAAGGCTGGCAAACTGTTCAGCTATCGCCAGACCGATCCCGGTACTTCCACCGGTGACAACGATAACTTTTCCGCTGAAATCAAATTTCATAGGCAACCTCCTTTAGCGACACAAGGGGAACAGATCGTGCAACCATCCTTGTTCGTCATTATCGCACAGCGTTCACAATAAAGCGTAAAAAAATTACAGACTTTGCTTGAGATTCTGGCTTATAACCCTCATTCGCTGAGCAATCAGAGCAACTTTGTCAGCTTCAAAATGGGCCTTGGGTCCAGATATACTGATCGCAGCAACGACCTGATCGGCCTGGTTAAAGACAGGTGCTGCAACACAAAACAGGCCCAGTCCAAACTCTTCATCATCCAGGCTGTAGCCGCGCTCTCTTATCAAAGTCAGATCGTGCTCCAATTGCTCAAAAGTGTGAAGAGTCTTCGGAGTCCTTTGTTCGAGAGTCTTGTAACTTTTATAAACACGCTGGCGTTCTCCCTCCGCCATATATGCGAGAAGGCACTTTCCGACGCCCGTGCAATACATTGGATTTTCAGCGCCAACGTGGGAGTGAATATATATGGTCCGGTCACTCTCGATCTTATCGATATAGACAACCACACTGAAACGCTGGATGGCCAAATGAACAGTTTCATCAAACTCACTGACCAGCGCCTCAAGATAAGGTCTGGCTTTTTGACAGATGATGTTGTTCATCTGCACCAGGCTACCTAATTTGAGAAGCTGCAACCCGAGGCGATACTTGGAATTTTCACTATTCTGTTCAAGGTAACCATATTCAGCAAGGGTATTTATCAGCCCAAACGCAGTACTTTTACTTAAACCCAGTTTCTTACTGAGATCTGTAACACTCAGTTCTTTATTCTGGTTACTGAACGCTTCAAGAATAAACAACGCACGTGCTACTGATTGTATGGTCCGACTTTCTGACATAAGTCCCCGTTCGACATTACAGAACAATGTTCGCATTTTATAAAAGTTTTTTCTTTCTTTCAAGGACCAACGCTAAACCCTGATAATTTTCCCAACATGACACACAAAAAAAGTCAGAGTCACTTGACAATTAATAGCGTCTTACGGAAATAATTGGTGCGCTAGCGGTCAGACCAAACGGCCTGCAGATTTATTTTAACAACTTATCTCTTAACACTCTGGAAAGGCACTATGAATAATCCATACAACACGCACAGTAAAGTCATTGGCTATCTTCTCTGGGTCTTCGGCTTTACCGGTTCCCATCGCTTTTATTATGGAAAACCCGTTTCCGGCACTATCTATTTTTTTACTCTTGGCTTGCTTGGTATCGGATGGTTGATTGACCTGATCCTTATCCCCGGAATGGATCGGGACGCAGACCTGCGTTATGTTGCAGGCCCCTGTGACTATACCCTTACCTGGGTTTTACTGACCTTTCTTGGCCTGTTTGGGGTGCATCGGATGTACCTTGGAAAGTGGATCAGCGCAATTATCTATCTGTTTACTGGCGGCCTTTTTGGCTTTGGTATTCTTTACGATTTCTGGACTTTAAATGAGCAGGTTTCCATTAAAAACCGCATCGCCTGATCATCTTAAAAGTGCAGTCTGCATAAAACAGTGAATTTCTAAACATAAACATACTTTATACCCTTCCAAATAGACCGGAAGAGCGGATCTAGCCGCTCTTCCCTGCAAAGACTGGCTATTACTGCATATCGTTCAGAGCATTGATGGCAGCCATTCGACCTGAATAGGTAGAGAAACCAAAAGCATTACCTGAGGCCCAAAGAGCATAGGTATCACCATAAAGACCACCGACATCCATACCTCCGATATAAAGGCCCGGGATATGCTTATACTCACCGTCCAGGGCCTGCATTTTTGTGTTTACCCTCACCCCACCGATCGACACAAAATGATAAGGGAAAACTTTAACGGCATACAGCTTGCCATGAGTCAACCGCTTTAAATATCGATGTTCCTTAGCGAACTGCTGATCATAGAGATGTTCTGCATAGGTATTATAATTTTCGAAGGTCTCTTTAAGGGGTTTTACGGGTACAGCCATTTGTGCTGCCAACTCTTCAATCGTGTCAGCTGCTTTGAAACTATCGCTATCAGCTGCTAAAGCATGCTTTATCTCTTCACGTAACCCCGTCAACTTGGTAGCGACAGTGACGATGACTCCAACACCGTTATCAACGCCTTCGCTTTCAGCATATGAGACCAGGGCATCATCAAAAATTGCCCAGGCAAAGCTCTCTGGTTGAAAGGCAATAGCATTACCTGCCTGCGCAAAACTGTAAGCGACATATTCATCGGTGAACCGCTGACCAAGTTTATTCACCCATAAATTGTTGGGTTGCCAGGTCATCGTATAAATCCCCCCCAAAGGAATGATTCCAGCGCCTTCGGTTCCTGGATGCAGCATCAGGTTTTCGCCCCGGGTAATCGCTCCGACATCTTTCGCCATCTGGATGCCGTCCCCGGTTTTATTCAGAGGCAAGGTTGGCTTGAAACGTTGCGGATCGTAATCGGTCCATTGTTCAATTTTTTCCGGACTGTTACCAAACCCACCTGTAGCAATAATGACCGCCTTAGCTGCAACGTTGACAACATCCCCCTTGTGGTTGAGCCCTTCTACCCCAACAACCCGGCCACTACTGGTCAACAATTTGGTTGCCGGTGTCCGCATCAGAAATTGGACCCCAAGCGCCTCCGCTTTTTGCTGTAACGCCGTCACCAGGGCCGAACCATGGCGAAAGCGGCCACGATCCTTGATGATATGCCAGGCAATCGGCTCAGTTGGAGAGATCTGAATAGCCTCAAAATCGATGCCTTGCTCTGCCAGCCAATCAAGGTTGGCTGAAGAATCATTGATAAATTGGCGAAACAGGGCCAGGTCGACCTTGTAGTGCCCAAATTCGGCAACATGCTTGAAAGCTTCATCCTTTGTCAGTTCATAAGATTTGGCTTTTTGATAACGCGTTTCTGCGCCAAATAAGCCTTCAGCAAAATTGGAAGAGCCCCCTAAAAAGGGGTTTTTCTCAAGAACGATGACCTTGGCGCCCTGTTGTGCACCGGCCACGGCAGCAGACAGTCCCGCGGACCCTCCTCCAACAATGACCAGGTCTGTAACTAAACTGACGTCCGCAGCCATAGCAGAATGAGTAAAAACGCAACTAATTAAAACTGTAACAATCATCATATAGCTATAAAGTATGTTCATCTCGCGCTCTCCTCCCGTTAATGCCGCTCAATAGGGCCATGACATTGTTGACAAAAGTTATTCAACTCTTTGTGCCCCTGATGACAGGACGTACATTCAAGGTTTAGAAAGTGAGGGCTTAAATGCGGGTTGAGATGCATATCCTTGGTCAGTTCACCCAGAGCTTCAAATGAATCATGGCAGTTAAGACAATTGCCATTGGAAATAAGCGCCTGCCTATCCTGGCCATGGCAGGACGCGCAGTCGACCCCCGCCTGTTTATGTACAGTGGCGAAATCGGCAGCGAAACATCCTTGGCTGCCCGCCAGAAGACCTGCCGTCAGAAGCAAGCCAGTCAGAAACTTTACGTTCATGGTACCTCCAGTTGGTAAATGTGACAGTTTTTTAACGTTGGATCGATCCACTACCCCATATTGCGGATACCATGCCATAACAAGAACTACTTTCAACCTACTGTTATTACATATATTAAACTGATAGCGACAAAAATCATGTCAAACAATAAAATATCCATATTCTAGAATATGGAATTTCTTTTTCCATTTTCTGGAACAATCTATTAATATGAACAAGGTTTCTAAAGTGATCAAAAAGCTAGGACTCCTCAACAAGGAACACAAATGAAAGCATCCGAACTCGATTTACGCCGTATCCTGTCCTTCACCCCCAAAGGCGGAACCATACAGTTCATGGGCCACCGTGCGTTGATCATCGACACCATCGCCATGGGTCTGATGCGCAAAGAATTGATAGACCACCTCGGGACTTTTGCCGCCCGCAATATCTTAACCCGCATGGGATACGCCCATGGCTGGAGTACTGCCGACAATCTGGATAAAGAGTACGAAGGACTGCTGAAGGACATCAATTGCGGCCCGACGCTGCACGAGCTTCAGGGGGTTGTGAATAAAGCCAAGAGTGAATGGTTTTTCAGGCCAACCTTTTACATGGAAACAACCTGGCAGGATTCTTATGAAGTTGAACAACATCTGCTTCATATCGGCCACGCTCACGAACCGATCTGCTGGACCCTGACGGGTTATGTCAGTGGCTATTGCTCACGCATGCTCGGCGAAGAGATTTACTGCATAGAAACCCATTGCTGTGCCAAAGGAGATCCTTTTTGCCAATCAGAGACCCGTACCCGTGAAGGCTGGGGAGATCTTATAGAACCACACCTCCCCTTCTTTCAGGCTGAAACCATCGATACGATTCTCCATGAGGTGACAACCAAACTGGCTGAATCGGAGACCAAGATCAAAAACCAATCCCTCTTTGAAGAGGTTGGTCACCCGAATTGCGGCCTGATCGCTAAAAGTAAAGTCATGCAGCAGACCATCAATCTGGCCGAGCGTATCGCCCAGGTTGACTCATCGGTAATCGTTTCCGGAGAAAGCGGTGTTGGCAAGGAACGCATAGCACGGTTGATCCATAGCGAATCAGTCAGAGCCCTCCGCCCGTTTATTGCCATCAACTGCAGCGCTGTTACTGAAACACTGCTGGAAAGCGAATTTTACGGGCATACAAAGGGTGCATTTACCGGTGCCAATCGTGACCGTATCGGCCTGTTTGAAGCGGCTAATGGTGGTACCCTCTTTCTTGACGAAATTGGTGAACTGTCAGCCACTATGCAGGTAAAACTACTGAGGGTTCTGCAGGAAAAAGAAATTCGCCGGGTCGGTGAAAACCTTTCAAGAGCAGTTGACGTGCGCATTATTGCCGCAACCAATCGAAATCTTCTGGAGGAAGTGCGTAAGGGTAATTTCCGTGAGGACCTGTACTACCGGTTAAATATCTTTGAGATCATTGTGCCAGCCTTACGGGATCGAACCGAGGATATTCTCCCTCTAGCCCGTTGTTTTCTTGACCGTACTCCACAGAAAACAGACAAAAAAGTTATCGGTTTCACACCGGAAGTCAGTGAGTGCCTGAGCTCCTATTCCTGGCCTGGAAATGTCAGGCAGCTGGAAAACACTCTGGAGCATGCAGTTGTTCTGTGTCAGACAAAGCGGATTACCCTGCAGGATCTTCCTACAACCTTCAACAGCAGCACAATTGTTACCCCCAGCGGAGAAACAATACGGAGCATTGCAGAACTAGAGCGAGAAGCGATCATCAATGCCCTGAAGATCCTGGACGGAAATAAGGCAGAAGCAGCTAAAAAATTAGGTATCAGTCTCTCGTCCCTGTATCAAAAATTGAAACAGTATCAGAGTTAAGACCAGAGTTTTCATTAAAAAACCTCCAAGCAATAGATTTAAAACCAGAATATATGAAACAATTCTAAACTTCCTATTTCTTCCTGCCGATAAAATAAACCTGTTTACCTAAATGAAAACAACGACGGGAGGTTAACATGAGCCAGAATATCAGCTCCACCCTACCCTCGATCAACCACAACGATCATTTCCAGGCACGACAACATTTCAGCAAAAATCGCCATCACCACTCAGACCAATCCAGTTATGCAGGTCAGGACAGTTATCACAAAACCAATGAGGATTTAACCACAAAGGCCTTCACCAGTCTGACCAACACTCTGACCAGAGCGTTTACCAGCGCAGTCAAGGTTAACCCACAGACCGGAGAAGAAGAAACGACCCGGGGCGGACTGCAACGAGTTGGCAAAGATCTGCAAAAAATGTTTAAGGGGATCGGTTTTCCGCCCCAGATGGCTAAACAATATGCCCGAGACATCAGTTCTGCTATGGGGCAGGAAGGTGTTGAACAAATCCATTTTACTTTAGAAACGACAAGGTCATTAACGGTTTCCGCTTACAACCAGTCTGGTACCGCGACCAATGTTACAGACGAATCCGGCGCAGGCATCTCTCAAGCATCAGGCTTTCAGCTTAGCGCTATTCAAACCCAGAGCTTTGATGTCTCCATCAATCTAACGACAGGTGAATTTTCCCTCAACCGTTCCTATGAAGAAAGGGTAACCCTATCGACCCTGACTGCTACCAGTCAGGAAGACTCGGAGCTGCTGCCAATGCTCGCCGGGGAAAACGTGGAGGGTACGCCTCAAGAAAAAATATCCGACCAAGGCCAGGAAGTAGAGCAAGCAGAACCTGACAGTTTGCTTACACCACTTGCCGTCAATGAGGATACGGCCAAAAGCCTAATCGAAGAGTCTCTAACCGTAACAGATCAAAACCAGGTTGATGCGATACTGTTCCAACTCAGCCATTCTATCAGCCAATCAGCATTATTCACCCAGCAGCAGTTGGCCGATGAAGCAAACGAGGAAGAGACCGAAACGGAGCAAGCGGTTACCACTAACAACACCTTCTACCAACTTCAACTATTTGCCGAAAGAACCTTACAGATTAACTTTGGCGAAACCAGCCTGTTTGAATCGATGACCAACATCTCAAACTTTAGAATTGAAACCATCGATCAGCAGGAATACCTGAGCTTCACCGTTCAGGCAACTGCGCCAGTCGGCCTGACTGCAGTCGATAAAGATGGTAGCAGCAGCACAGTTTACCCTCGCCCGGAGGGTGGAATTGGTGAGATAACAACCGCAGACTCGAAAACCTCTGCCTGACATACGAATCGGCCCGGCAAATCAATATTGCCGGGCCGATTATTCTGAAATTATTTACACCTACTCTTCAAAAAGTTGCCGAATCTGTTCAATACGTTTGCGATTAACCCCAAAATCACTATAACCCAAGCGTGAGGCTGAGCGCACATCGACCTGTTGCTCCCGACCAAAGAAAAACTCAACGTCATCGACAAACCCCATCAGCGCTGAAGCAAACTCTACGTGGAAATAAAGATCAGTCTCTCTGACGATGTGAGTGCGTGGCAAGCTTATCAGTATCTCTTTTAACCGGTCTCGTGCTTCGGGAAGAGTGCCGACATATGCAAACGGTTTAACATAATGTTTGGAATCAGAGGAATCGGCCTGACTGCTGACACAGTTGGGGGAAGACGGGCAGACAGCAAATTGGCCTTGTTTAACTCCCAGGTTAGCAGGCCTAGATCCTGAACATCCCCAAACCATGGTTACTGTCAACATGCTCAGCATGATCCAAAACCTCCTGACATTCATAAGCCCTCCGATGCTTTCAGAAGAGACCAGGAATAATTACCTGCAAATTAAAGTGGCCGTTTTTCAATCTCGATCAAGGACCCTTTGAGCTGTTCAATAGTTTGAGCCAGTTGATTGTTTTCCTGGCGCAATTGCCGCAAGGAGACAACCTGCTCAGAAATAGTATTTTCCTGAACTTTCATCTGTTCTTTACGTTGCTCCACCTCGCGCGCATATAACACCACGGTGTGGGCTCTTTGCGCCCAGAGACTATCAGGATAAATAGCGATAAAGTCCTCCAGGACTGTCACCTGATTAGTATCCTGGAAAGCCGCGAAGGCCTGTTCGAAAGCAACCAGATCAGGAGCAACAGCAACCTTCTGCGGGTGTGCCCCGAACTCGTTACAAAGAGAGGAACAGCCACTGAGAATAAATGCTAAAAGAAAGATTAAACTGAACCGTTTCACTGTTTTCGCTTCTCCAACATATAATTGCTTCCCTGCTGAATTTTCAGATATTCTTTAAGTCGTGCACAGTCCTGACTGATCGCCAGGCGTGAGGGATATTCGTAATGAGTTGAGGGAATTACCGCAATCGAAATGGTCATCAACGGAAAGGTCCGTTTGACTCCGTAACGGTCTTTCCCGGCAAAACTTTTAGCGACCCGATCCTGTTGATTATAGTAGGAAGGAATCGTTTCATCAAACCTCTGGACAATTTCCTGAGCAAGCATTTCGGCAGATTCCAGATTGGTCAGAATAACATAATCATCACCACCGATATGTCCGACAAGGTCAGCGTCAGAACCTTTTTCTGTCACCACATCTTTCAACAATTCTCCAACCATAGCCAGAACATCACTCCCCGCTTTATAACCATAGCGATCACTGTATGCCTTAAAATTATCGAGATCGATATACAGATGGGAAAATGGTTCCTTACTGGTGATACGACGATCGACCTCTCGATCTATTGCCAGATTCCCAGGTAACAGGGTCAGCGGATTGGCATCGAGCCGTAATTGCTCAAGCTCTTGAAGCTTCTCGCCCATCATGCGGAAATCATTTGCCAGTTGAGAAAATTCATCCCCTCCCGACAATTCAGGACGATGATCAAAACTCCCGGCAGATATTTTCTGAGTTGCAGCCTTCAAAGCTTTAACAGAACGATGAATGCTGAGCATAACCGTCAAGGATACTGGCGCAGACAGACAGATTCCGATCAAGGTCAACAAAGCTGTCATCTGAAAGGCATCGTTGGTCCGTTCAGAAAGGTGACCCAAACCGGTATTGATCTCCTGCTGTTTCTTCTGACGGAATTCAGCCAGATATTTGAGGATCTCAATACGCATCGGCATCGTTTTTTCACTGGAGATCTCTTTTGCCCGAGACCAGTTTTCCCAGAAAAGAGCATCTGACAGATCATTCTCGGCCTGCCGATAAACTTCAACCAGGCTGATAAGCGATTTTACCGGGGCCGTAACCGGAGGGCGATTCAACGATAGAGCAAGACGCGTAAACTCCTCATTTCGGTTTAAACGCAACTCACTCAGGGTGGAGTCCTTCAAAATCAACAGTTGCTTTTCGATATTTTCCTGGGCCAAGAGATTCTGTTGCAGATCCCGAACCAGTTCGAATATTCGAAACTCAACGTTTACCAACTGTTCCGTGTCACGCGTTTGCTGGTGCAAGCGCGTCAAAGCAAAACCAATGGCACTGAGATTGAAAACCAGGATAACCAGATAACCGGCTATCATTTTTTTTGTTACCGTGGAAAAAAGAGAGCGCATGATTCGTCTTTCATCCGATCAGACATAAGAACTTCCGATGGGCTGAACTTTAATTTCCCAATCCGCCAAATTTTATTCATAGCATAAAAGCGTCCAAAAAGGACGCTTTATCTGTGTAAAATTGCGGTTACAAATATCCCATATCGAGACTCACATCCCCAGATAGGCCTTTTTCACATCATCATTACTAAGCAATTTATCAGCAGAATCGACCAATGTAATACGGCCATTTTCCATAACATAACCACGGTGAGCCAGCTTCAACGCCTGGTTAGCATTCTGTTCGACAAGGAAGATTGTCGTATTATTCTCTTTATTTATCTTGCGGATAATATCAAAAATCTGCTTGATAATCAGCGGAGCCAATCCCAGGGAAGGTTCATCCAGCAATAAGACGCGCGGCCTCGCCATCAAGGCACGTGAAATAGCCAGCATCTGCTGCTCGCCACCAGACAAGGTTCCCCCAGCCTGGTTGCGACGTTTTTCCAGAATTGGAAACAGCTCCATCACATAGTTTAAATCCTGCTGTATCAACTTTTTATTGGTACGCAGAAAAGCGCCCATTTCAAGATTCTCCAGAACCGTCAGGTCGGGAAAGATTCGACGCCCTTCAGGAACCTGGATAATCCCCTTCTGAACGATCTTGTCCGCACTTAGGTCCTGAATCGGGTCTCCATCCAGAGTAATCTGCCCTGAACGGGGTGGAGTGATCCCGCAAATAGTCATCAGGGTAGTTGTTTTACCGGCACCATTCGCTCCGATCAGGGCGACTATTTCCCCCTCTTTGACTTCAAGGGAAACGTCTTTCAGAGCCTGAATATTTCCATAATAGGTTTGAATATTATCGATTTTAAGCATCAGTCTCTTCTCCCAGATAGGCTTCAATAACTTTAGGATTATCCTTGATTTCCTGAGGACTGCCTTGAGCTATCTTTTTGCCGTACTCCATAACAAAGATCGGATTGGAGATATGCATGACCAACTTCATATCATGTTCAATCAGCAAAATAGCGATATTCTCTTCCTCACTGATCCGGCATATCAAGCTATCGAGTTCAGCGGTTTCTTGTGGATTCATACCGGCAGCAGGCTCGTCGAGAAGCAACAGGAAAGGATCGGTCGCCATCGCCCGGGCGATCTCCAAACGCCGCTGGGCACCGTAAGGAAGATTTTTGGAAAATTCGTTGGCAAAATCTCCAAGCCCGACCTTTTCCAACAAGCGATGACTGGTTTCGACAATCTCCTGTTCTTCTTCACGGACGCTTTTGCTGCGTACAATAGATCGGAAAATTCCTGCAGAGGTACGACAATGTCTCCCGATCATAACGTTTTCCAAAACGGTCATATCCGGGAATAAGCGAATATTCTGAAAGGTCCGGGCGAGACCCATTTCGGTAACCTTATTTGGCTTCAGTCCATTAAGGCGCCTGGTTGGCAAGCCTTTAGGGTGCAGCAGAACATCGCCCTTGGTTGGATTATAAATACCGGTAACACAGTTAAAAAAGGTTGTCTTTCCGGCGCCATTCGGGCCGATCAAAGCCGCAATTTCCCCTTCATGAACCTCCAGAGAGACGCTATCGACAGCACGCAAGCCGCCAAAATCCATTGTCAGCCCTTTGACCTCAAGTAATTTGTGTTTCTTCTCAGCCATTGGACTTCTCCTTAGAACCTTTATATTGATATGTCTGACGAAGATTGCTGATCAGACCCTGTGGCCGGAAAATCATCATTAAGGTCATGGCCGCGCCAAAAACCAGCATCCGGTATTCGGAGAAAGCCCGCAGGTACTCTGGCAGAAGAATCAGAATGAAAGCACCAAGTATGACACCAAGAATAGAGCCCATGCCACCAAGGACAACAATCGACAGAACGATGGCAGATTCCATAAAGGTGAAACTGGCCGGATTAATAAAGGTGGTTTTGGCCGCGAACAGAACCCCGACCATGCCAGCCCAGAAAGCACCCAGAGCATAGGCCGACAACTTAGTCCTTGCCATATCGATCCCCATAGCAACGCAGGCGATTTCATCTTCACGCAGCGCGATCCAGGCCCGACCGACGCGACTGTTTTTCAACCGGTTGGTAACCAGAATAGTAAAAACAACCAGGGCGATCATGATGTAATAAATATAAATCGTGGATCCGGCCAGGGAAAGATCCATACCGAACAGACCGGGCTTATCGATATTGGCGATGCCACTGGGTCCAAGCGACAACTCGTCCCAGTTTTCCATCACGACCTTGAAGATCATGCCAAAACCGAGGGTAACAATTGCGAGGTAATCGCCACGCAAGCGTAGAATGGGAAAACCGAGAATAACTCCAAAAATACAACCAACAACGCCACCGATAGGGAGTGTCACCCAGAACCCCAGGCCAAAATGATGATTCAGCAAAGCATAGGTATACGCACCAATCCCAAAGAAAGCCACATAGCCGAGATCAAGTAACCCTGCTAACCCGACAGTCAGGTTCAAGCCGAGACCGAGAACAACATAGATCAATGCAGAAATCATAATATTGCTCTGATAGGTATCCACAACCAGCGGGAAAACCAGGGCAATAATCAAGATGATTATTTGAGCACGAATCCGGAAGCTCTGATTTTCGAGTAACTGCATTCGTGGTTTATCTGAAACAGCATCAGATGCTTTAGCAAAGCGACCAACCCCTTTTTGATACTGAATTTTACGAATCAACACGGCTAAGCCAAAAAAGACCAGGAATAACAACACAATAAACAACCATGCCGTATAGATACCGTAAAAAACAACCGGGACGATCTGCAACAACACCAGCAGCAGAACCATAAAGGTGTTCTGGCATAAGGAATCATTTTTGATCAATTCCTGAAAACCGGCATGGGAGGCAACCGTTTTCTCCTTCAACGCCTGACGACGCATAAGAAAGCGCCAGAAATAGGAAAGGATAAATGATTCATAGGCGACCCAGACCAAGCTGGCCCAACGCCAGGTAACAATCTGATCAGTCGTATTAACCCGCACAACCATCAGCGGAAAAGTGAGGAATACGAACCAGATAGCGACATAAACAGAACGTTTAAAATTATCCAGCATGAGAAGCCTCCTTTAAACTTTCTGTTTTGTCGCCTTGCCGAGGATACCGGCAGGACGCAAAATAAGAATCAGGACAAGCAAGGCAAAGGTGAAAAGGTCTTCATAATCACTGGAGATATAACCAGCAGCGAAACTCTCAGCCCAACCTAAAACCAGCCCACCAAGAACGGCACCAGCAATCGACCCGATCCCGCCAAGGACCGCGGCGGTAAAGGCTTTGACCCCGGCCATGAACCCGATGTAGAAATTGACTTGGCCAATGTAAGAGGCAACCAACACCCCACCAAGGGCTGCCAGGGCCGAACCGATAACAAAGGTCAGGGAAATAATACGGTCGACGTTAACCCCAACCAGGCGCGCCATATTCATGTCCTGCTGGGTAGCCCGCATGGCCTTGCCAACCTTGGTCTTTTTAATCAACAAGGTTAAGAGAACCATGGTGACAAGGGTGGTCACAAGGATAACCAGCTCAGGAGAACCGATAATGTGAGCAACCGGCTCCATAAAGTCAAAATCGGGAATCAAATTAGGAAAAGGGAGGAAGTCCGAGGTTTGTACCAGCAATACATAATTTTGCAGAAAAATTGACATCCCGATTGCACTGATCAGAGGCGACAACCGCGGAGCACCCCGCAAGGGACGATAAGCTATCTTTTCCAGTGTATAACCATATGCACTAGCCCAGATAATAGCGGCAACAGCGGCAATTATCAGAACCGAAATGCCGGAGAAGCCATAAATAGTACAAACACCGGCAACAATCAAAGCGACGAAAGCTCCGATCATATAAATTTCACCGTGGGCGAAATTTATCAGCTGAATAATACCGTAAACCATGGTGTAACCGAGTGCAATAAGAGCGTAAATACTCCCTCGGGTTAAACCACTGAGAAAGAGTTCAAGGAAATAATCCATAACCTGACCTTATCAGAAAATAGGCACTCATCACCCGCTGAGTGTCGAAGTTCTTCGCTAATGAATGCAATAAAATACAGTTTTTAACAACGCATCAGGGGACTGGTAAATACCAGCCCCCTGACAGATTAAAACTATGCTAAGAAAAAATCACCAACCATGAGATCAGCTTACTTCATCTCAACGAAGGCACCATTCTCAACATTGTATACGGTAAAGCCAACACCTTCAGCATCACCTTTTTTATCGAATTTAATTTTCCCGACCGGGGTGTCAACATACTGAGTCTGCAGAGCCTCAACGACTTTAGTGTAGTCAGTGGAACCTGCCTTCTCAATCGCATTGAGCAATGCCAGGGCTGCGGAATAACCTTCCTGGAAGAAAGCACCTGGATCGGCACCGTATTCAGCCTTGAATTCATCAATAGCTTGTTGGTTCAGTGGATTGCTTGACAGATCAAGCGGTCCAGTCATATAGGCTCCTTCTGCAGACTCGCCGGCAACTTTCAGGAAGCTGTCATCTTTAACGCCGTCATCAGAAACGAAAAGAGTCTTCATCCGCTTACGCTTCATTTGAGCAACAAGCTTGGATGCTTCAGGATGATAACCACCCCAGAGAAGGACCTCGGCTTTTTCGCGGCGCACTTTCTGAATAATGGAAGAATAATCCATAGCACCAGGAGTAACACCTTCGAACAGAACAATTTCAGCCTTACCTGACTGCTCAATAAACTGCTTGGCAAATTCGGCAAATCCCTTACCGTAATCGCCCTTGTCGTGAAGTACTGCGATTTTGGTTTTACCAAGCTTGTTGATAATAAAATCAACCGCAAGCTGTGCTTGCATATCATCAGAAGCGATGGTACGGAAGAAGTTAGGGTATTCGCCACTTTGAGTCAGTGGAGGACTGGTAGCAGAAGGAGACATAACCGGAATTTTTGCTTCGTTATAAATTCCCAGGGCGGCCCGGGTAGCGCCGGAACAAATATGACCAAGAACCACGTTAGCACCATCGGTAACCAGTTTGGTTGCCGTATTGGTAGCAATTTCGGGTTTACATTGATCATCCTGAATCAGCAATTCTACCTGTTTACCCAAGATACCACCGTTTGCGTTAACCTTTTTCACAACCAGCTGTGCTGCACGCATAGCCGGAATCCCATAAGGGGCAAGGTCACCACTGTGGGGACCGGCAACACCAAGCTTAATGGTGTCCGCAGAGAAGCCCGGGGCTGATACACCCAGCACCAGAGCCAAGCCAACAAAACATTTTGAAAGCAGCTTCATGAGAATGCCTCCTGACAAGAAGTTTGAGAGAGGAAAAACAACAACTTACCTTGGAAATGACCGCGATCAATTCCAGCAAATTAAGCAAAAATTCAGCTTAGCACATTACCCTGAAACAAGTGAATAATGACTAAAAATATATTTAATTCGCGAACAACTATGAAAGAACCCTCCATACTTGTCAATCTTCTACTTTGACTTGTGCCCTCATTTCATTCAACATTTCACTGATTTTTGACTGGCTGGCAACCAGTCGGGCCAACCGCTGTAATTCGGCGTAAAATTGCTCCATCTCTTGAAGACCGACAACCCCGCCAATTGACGAGAAGGCTTTTTCAACCTGAGAAGCACCAAAAGTACCAAGATAGGTTCCAGCGATAGTCTTCAAAGTATTAAGGACATATTGCTTGTGGCGCTGACTCTGTTGCTGACTCTGATTCACAATTTCACGTTCTTTGCTGTTCTGCTCATCAAGCAGGATTTGACGTGCGCGCTGCCAGATGGGATGCAGATCCGCTGAAGCCATAAGATCCGCAAGCACCAACTGGTCAACGGACTGAACTTCCAGAATATCGATTCTGCTGTCGGAATCGAGAGCGACGGATTGCTTTAAATCCGCGGCAGACTCAAGTTCGTTCCCCTTATCGTGAAAAAACCCCAGAGGGTAGCCTTCATCAAAAAAGATCAGGGAACAACGCTCTGCTGAGTAGACACGCAAACACGCCGTCGTGCCATTCTCTTTAATGTAATCGAGCAGAGACCTGACGTTGAAATGCTGTAGTTCTTTCCCCTGCTGAAGATAGCGGCCATGCAACAGAGAGTGAACATAGGGGACCAAATCGGAGGAAACACGATAAATATTGAGGGTCGCAAAGCCACGGATTGAGGTTTCAAAGATGCGTGCAATGGCATCATAAGCAATCAGACGAAGCTTTTGATCAGGAGTGACAAAAAACGCACTGATAAGGTGCCCTGCCTGAAAAAGCACAACACCATCGCCCTGTTCTGAAGAAAACAGCAGGTAACCGGAAAAATCACCACCCCGCAATTTTCCCATCGCCTCAGGCAGATTAATCCTGGCGGGATTCACATTTTGCCTGACCGGCAAACCTTTGGGCAGACGAATCATTATCTTTTTATGCACTCCGGAAAAGATTTTTTTACCAAATGTAAAAATAATAAAACATTCTGTCAACAGAACATCTCAGGCCCACACAGAGATTACTCATCTGATTCCTGCAGTTCCTCCCATTGAGCATAGACATCATCAAGAGTATCTTTTAACTGCAGGTGCTGCGATGAAATCTCACGCCAACGTTCCTGATCCTGGTACAACTCTGGATCAGCCATGGATTGTTCCAGGTCAGCCAGTTGTTCTTCCAGCCCCTCGATACGCTTTTCAACCTCTGCTAAATCACGCTGCCGCTTCTGTTCTTTACGCTGTTTTTCTTTACGGGCCTGATGTTCCTGAATCCGGGTTTCCTTATCGGCCGCAGGAGTAGTCTCGACCTTGAGGGATTGCTGTTCAACCCGCTGGGCGCTATGACTGACATCCCCCAGGGACTGCTTGGCACGCAGAAAGTCTTCATAATTTCCAAAATATGATTCGACCTTACCATGGCCGACTTCCAACACCCTGGTTGCCAGTTGGTCGACAAAGTAACGATCATGGGAAACAAAAATAATTGTTCCCTTATATTTATTAAGAGCGTCCAGCAATATTTCTTTGGAGTGCAGATCCAGGTGGTTAGTCGGCTCATCGAGCAGCAACAGATTTGCCGGTCGCAACAGGAGTTTGGCCAAGGCGAGGCGATTCCGCTCGCCACCGGACAGAACCCGTACCGGCTTCTCGATATCATCCCCTGAAAACAGAAATGAACCGAGAATATTTCTCAGCTTCGGAACCATCGCCACCGGAGAATCAGCAGACAATTCACTGTAGACATCCCGAGTCGGATTCAATTCAGCCGCCTGATCCTGGGCAAAATATGCCAGCGCCAGATTATGTCCTTCTTTACGTACCCCGCAAACCGGTTGTTCAACACCTGACAACAAACGCATCAAAGTGGATTTACCAGCGCCGTTCGGTCCGACCAGGGCGACACGCTCCCCCTGCTCTACCAACACATCGACCTGATCAAGGACCGTCAGGTCTCCATAACGCTGAACAGCTTTTTCAAGCTCAATAGCAGTCCTCCCGCCTTTAGGGGGAGCAGGAAACTGAAAGGCTATTTTCTTTCGCTCTGGAGGAAGAGAAATACGCTCTATCTTCTCCAATTGTTTAATCCTGCTTTGGACCTGTGAAGCTTTATTCGCCTGATAACGGAAGCGATTTATAAAACCTTCAACCCGGGCAATCTCCTCATCCTGCTGCAGTTTGGCTGCCTTTAACGCAGCAACACGCTCATCCCGGGCATTTATATAACGGCTATAATTACCTGGATACTCGGTTAATTCGCCGTTCCAGATTTCGACAATGCGCCCGACGACATGATCGAGAAAGTAGCGATCGTGAGATACCAGCACAACACTATAAGGATAGTTGGCCAGATAGTCTTCCAACCAATCGCGAGCAGGCAGATCAAGGTGGTTGGTTGGTTCATCAAGCAGCAACAGATTGGGCTGCTGTAACAACAACTTGGCGAGGGCAATCCGCATCTGCCAACCACCAGAAAAGGTTTCACATGGTTTACTAAAATCGGTTTCACTAAAACCCAAGCCATGAAGAACCCGCCCGACCTCAGACTCCATTTTGTAGCCACCGCGTTGTTCAAAGAGGCCCTGCAACTCAGCGTACTGAGCCAGTTCATCTTCCGTCGCAGAAGTGGCGATTTTTTCTTCCAGTTGACGCAGTTCCATTTCCATCTGCTGCAACTCAGCTAAAGCACTTTGTGCTTCATCAAACAGATTTTGCCCTTGATGGACTAATCCGTCCTGAGGCAAATAGCCAACCGTCGTCCCTTTAGCGGTCTGAAAATGACCACCATCACTTTCAACCAGGCCTGCCAGAAGTTTCAGTAGCGTTGATTTACCAGCCCCATTTTCACCACACAAGCCAATTTTATCGGTTGGCCGAATATGCCAATTGATTCCGGCAAAAATTCGTCGGTCGGCGAAATACTTTTCAATCTCTTTTAGCTGCAGCATTAAATTAATCCCACTTTCTCAAATAAACGCAGACGGTTATAGCACATCAACGCTATTGAAAAAAGCAGCTGAATAAAAAAGAGGCCCTCAATATGAGAACCTCTATAAAACCCCATGAACATAATTATTTTAAATTGCGGGTCGGAAGCAACCATGAGCCCGATATATCAGGCATGCTGGCACTAGAGACCCAACGCTAAAAAAAAACCAGGTGCCAGCAGAAAACTTTAAATCACAAGTAGACAGTTCCCAGGGATACCCTACCCCAGATACCGCATCATATAGACATCAACCAATGCCGCAATATTCTCTATCGACATTCTGCTGTTATTAAAAACCAGGTGATACAGACGCGAATCATCCAGATTGTCGCAGGCGAAACGACGGACAAAATCATCGCGTTGGTGCTGATGAAGTTCGATATACTTTTTAGCGTCCTCTTCATGAAAATTATGAACCTTCATAATTTTCTGACAACGGAAGCTGTAAGGAGCCACCAGGCGAAGATGAATACAGTTCGGCAAATCTTGTGTCACACAGGTTGCCCCGCGCCCGACAAGAATACAATTTCCTCTTTTAGCGAAGCCTCTGATAACAGCACGCATGTGCATAAAGACTTCCGTCTCTTCAGCGACCTTGTGATCCAGAAACATGGAAAAGATCGATTTTATAGAAGGGGGAGTATCCTGAGATTTTTCAATCTGCTCAACCGAATAGCCCGACAAGTTAGCAACCTCATCGAGAATCTGCCGGCCAATAATCACCCAGGGTTCTCCGGCAACACGAGCGTTTAAACGTCGTGCCAGCTCTTCTGCAAGAGGATAAGCCTGGCATCCGAACTCACGGGTAATGGTAAAACAGGGGGCGGGCTTATCTTTGTCAGCAATCGCCTGAAACTGATGCCAGGCATGTAATTTTGCTTCAATTTGCGGTGTCCAGAAACTTTTGACAGCCATAAACGCCTCCTTTCCAGCATGCACTTATTATGAATTACGACGCTATATTAATAGTATAGCGAAGAATCTCTATTTTTCTCAAAAACCTCCAAAGAAACATAGTTAGTGTCCATCCGGAAATACTAAATCGTAACCTTCAGGTTTTCAGATTGGAAACGAGCAATTTTTCGTTGTGGCAAGGAAATCTAGGACTTGAGCGGAGGCGTAGAACTTTACGCCGCACAAACAAGTCCGCAGATTGACGCTGCCACAGCGGAAAAGGGCCGTTTCCGGATGAAAACTAGTTATCGCCCGGCATTGAACAAACCAAAAGACATCTTTCGCAATAAAAATGAAACTTTTATAAAAAGTGAATATCACAAAAGATATTTCTCTGATATAGTTCGCAGGTTAACAGAGTTTTACTCGTGCTTCCGCTCGCACAGAGCGTCGAGGCCGATTAAACATAGCAATACGAGTTTTGACCCCGGTAACACATCTACTGCTACCGGCCAGTCGTCAATTAGAAATTTCCGGACAAGTTACTGCAGGACCCCGCAATAGCGGAGAGGTCCGATAGCTTAGAAGTCCGGCAGACCCCGCGAAGATGCGGACGGAAAGGTTTTATTATTAATGAGTAAGAAGATGCTGATCAACGCCTCCCACCCGGA
This sequence comes from Geopsychrobacteraceae bacterium, assembly GCA_963664385.1. GTDB lineage: Bacteria > Desulfobacterota > Desulfuromonadia > Desulfuromonadales > Geopsychrobacteraceae > Seleniibacterium. Next base: position 3,579,669 of record OY761157.1, on the reverse strand, counting down.
GGAAAATCGGGTGGCGATCGTTGTTGACGGGATTTTAAGCGAACTCGATATTGAGATCGCAGGACAGGAACAGAGTAAAGGCAATATCTATAAAGCGGTTGTTGTCCGTGTTGAAACGGGTCTGCAAGCCGCTTTTGTTGATTATGGCGCTGACAAGCTTGGGTTCCTGCAAATTGGAGAAATCCATCCCAACCTGTATCCCCCGAAAGATGACACCAAAAGTCGTCCCCGAATAGCCGATATCCTCAAGCGCGGCCAGGAAATTCTGGTGCAGATCGTTAAAGAGGAACGTGGCAACAAAGGGGCTGCGTTAACGACCTTTCTGTCGATTCCCGGACGCTACATGGTCCTTATGCCTGACAGCACAACCAAAGGTGTCTCACGCAAGATATCCGATGATATAGAGCGCAAAAAGCTGAAGAAAACCATGGCTGAACTCGACCTTCCAGAGCGCATGGGCTATATCGTACGAACTGCCGGGATCGGCAAAGACAAAGAGGAATTAAAGCGGGACTTTGATTACCTGGTCCGCCTGTTTGAAGGAATCACGTCGCATAAAAACCAAATTAAAGCTCCAGCCCAGCTATACCAGGAATCAAACCTGGCAATTCGTTCAATTCGCGACTATTTCACTACCGACATTGACGAAGTACTGATCGACTCACAAACGGTTTATCAGGATGCTAAGGATTTCTTCTCTCTGGTGATGCCTGAATTAGGCCATCTGGTTAAACAGCATCGTGAGAGACGCCCGATTTTCTCCCGTTACCAGATCGAAGAACAGATTGATGCCTTGGCCAAAAACCAGATTGCTCTGCCCTCTGGCGGCTCAATCGTCATCGACCAGACAGAGGCACTGGTTGCCATTGACGTCAACTCCGGGAAAATGGCCAGCGAAAGTGGCATTGAAGCGACTGCCCTTAAAACCAATCTGGAAGCAGCCGCAGAAGTTGGGCGCCAGCTTCGGTTGCGTGATTTAGGCGGACTCGTTGTCATCGATTTCATTGACATGCGAGACCGGAAAAACACCCGGGAAGTTGAACAGGCTCTTCGAAAAGCCTTAAAGAATGACAAAGCTAAGGTGTCAGTAGGTCGCATAAGCCAGTTTGGCTTACTCGAAATGAGTCGCCAACGGTTAAAGCCGGTTCTGAGTGTCGGATCATTTCTCGCATGCCCCCATTGTAAGGGTGCAGGCAAGATCAAAAGTGCCGAAGCACAGGCCGTGACCTTATTACGTCAAATCCACACCGCAGCGTCAAAAGGACACATTGCCTACATTGATGCTAAAGTCCCCATGGATGTCGCTAATTACCTGCTTAACCAGAAACGCGCAACCATCGTGAAACTGGAGCAGGCACTTGATCTCGAGATCACGATTTACGGTTCAAGTAAACTTCTTCCTGGAGATATTGAAGTTGAAACGCGCAAAAAAGAGAAAGAACAGGACAGCGACAATCAGATAACCCCGATTTCTCACGCCAATCAGATTGAGGTTGCTCTTGCGGCCCAGCAAGAAGTGCAGGAAACAGTAACTCCTCAGCCCGAGGAAGCAAGTGCTCTCTCCCCGGAAGAGACTTCTACAGAAGGAGCACAAGAACCGGTAAAGAAAAAACGGCGGAGACGGCGGCGTAAACCGGCAGCAAAAACGACCCCTGAAACCAAAACAGAAGATCAACAAGGTGATTCTGAATCTCCTCAGCCAGAGACGGGATCACAAAGTGGAGAGCCTGCTGAAAATCAGGAAACTGCCAGTGCTGAGCAAAACACTGCCCAGCAGGATGACCAAAAGCCTTTACCTGAGTCAGGCTCTGAAGAAAACCAGAAGCCTGGGGCGACAGAAGAGAAGAAACCACGTCGCAGGTCCAGACGCCAACCGCGCAGGAAAACTGCCACTGACACGACCACAGCAACTCCCGAAGAGACGGTTACGCCTGCAGAAGTCTCAACTTCAGAAGTTCCAGAAGTAGCAACAACTTCGCCTGCGCCAGAATCCCCAGCAGCAGTTGAGGATAAGGCTGGAGAACAGTCTCCGGCAAAGCAGGAAGAGCCTGAAGAAAAACCAAAGCGCCGTCCCCGCAGAGCGACTTCGTCAGCCAGAAAAAAAGCCCCGTCCTCAGCAGCGGATGCTTCTGAAACAACGGACACACCAGCGGCTGACCCAGCCAAAGAGCAAGATCAGCCTGAAGCTGATAAACCCAAGCGGCGAACCAGAAAAGCCCCTGCTAAAAAGGCCGTAGAAAGCAGTGAACAGGAAGCTGTCATAACAGAGGCTAAACCTGCCACCCCTGCAGCCAAGGCTGAGGGGCAAGAACAGCCCGAAGAGGTAAAGCCAAAGCGCCGAACCAGACGTACAACTGCAAGCAAGGCAAAGGCTGGCGAAACGTCTCAAACCGAGCCTACGGAGCCAACAGCAGCGGATTCCAGTGCTGAAAGCAGCGTCGAAGAGAAACCCAAACGCAGAACCAGGCGACCCACATCAACGCGAAGCAAGACAGCAAAAACAGAAACCAGCGCGGCAACCGAAGAGGCACCAGCTCAAACCGAACCGGCACCAGCTCAAACCGAACCGGCAGTGCCCAAACGGCGCACGCCAAAGGCCTCAAACGCGGCGCTTGAAAAGCCCCCGGCAGGAGACCCGGTTGAGCCCCAGGTTTCAGCTAAAAATACTAGCGAAGAGAAACCCAAACGCCGCACCCGAAAGCCTGCGGCAAGCAAGGCTAAAAGCTCAACGGCCGAGGCGCCAGCGGCAGAAGAAAATAAAGCAGAGCCTGCAGCTACTGAGGTAAAGCCCAAACGGCGCACTCGCCGAACAACGGCGAAACCGAAAACAACCGCGACGACGGCTGAACCACCATCAGAACCAGCAGCGGAATAAAAAAACCAACGCCCGGGCTTTAACCCGGGCGTTTTTGTTACAACGATTCTTAATTGTCAATCAATCACTCAAACCTACCATGCCCTCGTTCAATAAGACCTCGATTGTATTGAGCGACTTACTGAGCTCTACTTCCAACGGAGAGCTTTTTGAGGACAATTCTTCATTGCGGCTCAGCGCCATTTCCATAGCCTGCCTGGTTGCGTGAATAGTTTTATCGAGCTCATCGTTTAAATGCACCCGATACTTGCGAAAACTTTCATCGAGCCCCTTCCTTAATGCCCAGGAGATCTGCTCGACATTAAGGCCGATCAACTTCAAAGCTTCTTGACGCAAGCGCTCAACCGTCTTTTTATGACGATACTTTTTGGTAAAAAACTTTCTCGACAGTTTCTGGCCAAGGGGGTCCATATCTGAAATAAACAGATCACTACTCCAGCCAGGAATATCAAAATTCACAATAGCCTCACCTGCCTGAGGCGCATGGTAAGGTATGGCAAACAATTCCGCAGCAGTTTTGCGGACCTTTTCGATCAACTCATCACAGCGCTGTTGATGCAATATCAATAGCTTGATAGCTTCTTTGTGGATCTCTTCCACCGTAACCCGCATTGCCGGAGTAAAGACAACAGGTATCTTCTCAGCCAACACCTGCCGGCACTGACGCTCAAGCTCTTCCGTATCGTCAATACTCTCAAGATAAGCTTCAACTGGCTGTAGAATTTTTTCCTTAGCTAAAGAACGGACCTGGTTTATTTTACGATTTAAGACGACCACAGCCCGATCATGATCTCCGCCAAGAACATCATCAGCCGCTTGCTTTTCTCTTTCAATCGCAGGCAATGCATTCCTGAACTGCGTAATCTTACTGTTTAGCTCATCTTCAGGCAAACGCAGAGCATTAAGTGATAACTGCAGGCGCAACTGAACATTGTGCAATTGGGTCTGGAGGCGACGCTGCAATGATTCGCGGAGAACCTGTTTTTTTTCAGCACTAAAAAATTCTATCAGGCTGCGTTCGACTTCATACATACCGCTCTTTGCCCAGCCACTGCTGTCACCCTGAACCCTGGCCTGCAATCCTTTACGTGCAGAAATAGGAATAATGTGGGGAGCAACCTGGCAGAGAGGGGTAAGCTGATCCGCAAGAAAATTAAGGGAGGAAACGCGTTCCCGATCATCCAGAATGTCGACTTTATTCAAAAGAAAAAAGGTCCGTGGCAACTGTTCCCTGATATCTCTCAGGTAGCTTAGTTCGGCTTCGGTAATGGGCGGTTCTGGAGACACAACAAACAAAGCAGCGTCACAATGAGGAAGCACTTCATAGGCAACTTCAGTATTATGTTTATGGGTCGAACCTATCCCAGGAGTATCGACAAGGACAACCCCCTGCTGCAACAGCGGAGAAGGGTAACCAACCTCTACGCGAGCAACCCCTAACTGGTTATGAGGATTACCTGACTCGGTGACATACTTACTTAAAAATTCTCCCAGAGAACCATCCACACTGGCATCAAAAAACTTTGCTTCATGCTGAGCACTATTAAAATAGACGACAGCACAGGGAGTATCAGCCCCTTTGATATAGGTCGGTATAGCAGTAACCGGAAGGATATCAGTTGGCAGAAGTTCTAAACCAAGAAGGGCGTTTAACAGGGTGCTCTTACCACGCTTAAATTGGCCTAGTACCGCAAGACGAAAGGTCCCTGACTGAATGCGTGAACGCAGTTCATTCAGATCCGCCAAGGCATCATTATAGTCAGGACGAAAACCTGACAGGCTCTGACTGGCTTGATCCAATAACTGCAGCAGTTGACCATCCCCTTCCCCACCGGATGCTACGGCCGGCTGTACAGCTTCATTCATTTAATACACCTGTTCAGATTTAAATTGGTGGCTAATCCGGGAACAACAAGCTGTGCGGCATAAGCGATATGGCCTGATAAAAACACCATTCACTCAACTCTCCAAAAGGATACTTTCAGTCCCAGAGCCGACCTTAAGAAAATTGCAAACCACAGTGTCCAGAAAGCAGACTGACCAAATATTTCCAAGGTATCTTTTACCCTGTAGATTACCATAAAATAAGTGGAGGACTGAAGTGATTCAGTCCTCCGTGAAGAGATTTGGATCAGGAAAGGAGATCAGAGTAAAGATCACTGCTCAGGTAACGCTCGCCTGAATCAGGAAGAATAACGACAATGTTCTTATCTTTAAATTCTGGCAAAAGAGCAAGACGTGCCGCAGCTGCCGTTGCCGCCCCACAGGAAATACCGGCAAGAATACCTTCCTCTCTGGCCAGCCGCCGGGCAAAATCATAGGCATCTTCATTACTGACAGTTTCAACCCGATCGACCAGACTTAAGTCAAGGGTATCCGGAAGAAAACCTGCTCCGATACCCTGTATTTTATGAGGTCCCGGCTGCAACATTTCACCGGCAAGATGTTGACTGATAACCGGGCTGTCTGCGGGCTCAACAGCAACGACGGCAATATCCTTACCACGCTCCTGTTTGATATATCTGGCAATCCCACTAATGGTTCCACCAGTACCGACTCCGGCGATAAGGACATCCACCTGGCCATCGGTATCCTCCCAGATTTCAGGTCCCGTCGTGTTAAAATGTGCTTGAGGGTTTGCCGGGTTACGGAACTGATTCAGCAGCACATACTGATCCGGAAATTCTTCAGCAAGCCGTTCTGCTTCAGCAACGGCCCCGGACATCCCTTTGGCACTGGAGGTCAACAAAACATTAGCACCAAGAACTTTAAGAATTTTACGCCGCTCAACACTCATGGTTTCCGGCATCGTTAAGGTCAGCTTAATACCTTTTGCCGCAGCGACAAACGCCAGAGCGATGCCGGTATTACCGCTGGTCGGTTCAATAATTTCCATACCGGGCTTAAGTGTGCCGCGCTCCAATGCATCATTGATCATCGCCGCACCAATACGGCACTTTACCGAATAAGCAGGGTTGCGTCCTTCAACCTTGCCAAGCACATTGGCCGTAGAAGGAGGAATAACTTTATTCAATCTGACAAGGGGAGTTGCTCCTATCGCCAAAGAATTGTCCGCAAAAATACGAGCCATATCGGAATCTCCTGTAGTTAATGGCACTTTTTTAAGTAAGGCTCTGTCACATAAAACCCACATGAACAACAGCATTTGCACTATAGATTAACACATAGCGTCAGTCAACAAAGAGACCGGACAATCCCCACAACTCCTCTGACGACAGTATCAACGCTATTGAAAACCAGAGCAGTATTCAGCCGAGAGAGGTCCCTTTAAGCAGCGGATGGATATGCGTAAAATAAGACATTAAGTTCGACAAGAGCTCACCGAAACGCGATTTCAGCTACCCTTTGTTTTAAGAAACAGGACAATGGCCCCCTGCCCACCATACCGCTGGGGAGCGTACCCCCATTCAGCAATTTCTTTTTTGCCGAGCTTAGTAATGATAAGCTCTGTTTCTTCGCGCAATACAGCCTCACCGGATTCAGAATGTAACCCGCGACCGGTAATCACCAATAATGTCTGCCACCCGTGATAACGTGCATCCTGAATAAAATGTTTCAGCTTTGGGGCAACATCTGCACACGTCAACCCATGCAGATCAAGACTGGCATCAGGAGTGATACGCCCTTGTCGCAATTGTTTCATGCGCCGCGGAAGAGGAACTTTTTTTATAGCGTCCTCCTCATCATAATCGGGCTCACTGAACCGCACTTCAAGATCCTGCATAGCAGATAAAAACAGCTCATCACCAGACAGGGGTTCAACCGGCGAATCGACAACTTCTGCTTCCAACAGATCAACGCAGTCATCATCGGGCATATCATCATCGTCCTGATGCATCGGCTTGACACCGAGCATAGACATTTCATCATAAAAAGATGCCGGCTTGGCTGGTTCAGAGGGAGGAGGATCAGACTCTTTTATTTTAGGAGTTTCGGGCTTACTCGGATCAGGAACAGAAACCCCCTTCAATTGACTGAAGGGGGTACTTGAAAATTCTTTTACTGCCTTCTTTGGTGCTTTTTTACGTGCCATTCCTGCTACCGTATAACCTGCTTACGACGACCGGTCATGGCTTTGGTTTGTTTTTTTATAATTGCACCTTGTTTTTCCAGGTGGAACTGATACCACATATCGCCAAAGCCCTTCATCTTCATGCGTTTGCCAGCTTCCAGCAAAGCAACATTTTCACTGAGACGCTCATCTCCGCCGGTTTTCTTGATACCGGTCTTAAGAGTTTCCAGCGCCTGGCTTTTTTCGTGAATATGGTCGAGGCAATAAGCATAAAGAGCATAAACCATTGGCTCTTTTCGACTTCCAGCGATAGTTTTCTCAAAGGTTTCTTTCATTTTACCGGGCTTGTTCTTTTTCATATAGCTCACGGCCAGCATCGACATAGCCGCCCAGTGACGAACAAACCCCTTTTCGAGATAAGGGATCGCCTCGTTAAATTCGCGCTTGATATAATGAATACTACCGATTTGAGAATTTATCTGTTGCTTGATGTAAAACTGCCACATATTGAATTTCATCGCCGTCTGCAAATCGCGAATTGCTTTTTCACTGCGATTAGCCATAACGTCACGCTGAGCCTGTTGCATAACCTCTCCCAGCTTTTTCATGACCAGGCGGGCAATAAGCAGGAAAACGACAAAAAATACGACCAGAGCAGCAATGCCAACATACCACTGGTTTGTCGTTACAAAGCGAATCATCAAAGCTGAGGTCAGTGCAGAGCACGCAAATGAAATGAGAATATTGAGCATTAGAACGGATCCTTTAGATACAAGATTGTCATCACCAATGAAATAATTGAAGCCGATAAATCTCGGCGCTGAACTTTAACAATCTGCAGGGAAAATGTCAAAAGAATCGAGAGGCAGGCCAATCCCCTCCGGAACCCCGGAAGAGGAATGACCATGTTGTTAAAAGAGAAGCGTGAAAGGCCGGATCGGCAGGATTATCCCTGCTGACTGGAGGCAACCATCAAGGTCAGGGTCTGTCCTGGCCTTAAGACATGTTTTTCAGACAAATCATTCCACCGCATGATCTGTTCAGTTCCGACATCAAACTGGCGACCAATCCCCCACAGAGTATCACCAGGGACAACCTTATAGACCAGCTTGCGGGTCAGAGTTTTATTGGCAGCCTTGCTGGCAACACGCTCTTTATTTGGGGTGGAAACAGCAAGCACCTGCCCAGGCTTAAGCAGATTACTCCAGCCCAGACGGTTCCATACCCTAAGCTGCTTTTCTGTCACCGAAAAACGCTTGGCGATGGACCATAAGCTATCCCCCGAGCGCACTTTGTAAGTTTTGCGGTAACTACGTACGTAAGCATCCCCTTGCGCATTTTGAGGTAATTTTGTATACCCCTCTTTTAATGGCAGAATAAGGTTGGTTCCGATCTGTATTGACCTTGGGTTTTTAATTTTATTCAATGCGATAATGTCATCCACCTGGATATGGTACTTCTTGGCCAGACCTAACAGGGTATCCCCCGACTTGATCTGATAGCGTGAATAACTGGCGCGGTCTTCTTTAGGCAATTGAGCGTATTGCTCCATAATCTGTGCGGCAGTGCCAAAAGGAACGTGAAGCTGATAATCAATTTCCCCGGGAGGTGTACACCAACGCTTTAACTCCGGGTTTAACTCCTTTAATTTCTGATAACTGATGCCGGCAAAATCGGCAATAATTTCAAGATCTGTCGTTGATTCCAGAGCAATCGTCTCATAGTTCAAAGGTGCATCAAAATCAAGGTCAGAAAAACCGTACTGATCAAGATTTTTGACAATATGCAGAGTCGCCAGTAACTTGGGCAGATAATTTTTGGTTTCCTCGCGCAATACCTTACCATCTACCAGTGTCCAGAAATCACGACTGTCACTTGCCTTTATGGCACGTCGTACCTTCCCCCCACCTGCGTTATAGGCGGCTACGGCAAGATACCAGTCACCATCAAAGCGATCATGCAAATACTTCAGATGTCTCGCGGCGGCATGGGTTGATTTTTCAAGGTCAAGGCGGCTATCCAGCCACCAGTTATTTTTTAACCCATACAGGCGCCCAGTCTGTTCAATAAACTGCCAGGGGCCTGCGGCATTAGCCCAGCTGTAAGCCCTGACATTGAAGCCCGACTCGATCATCGCCAGATAAGCGAGGTCAAGAGGGATTCCTTCACTGGCGAAAACCATCTGAATTTTTGAGATATAACGTCCGGAACGCACTAACCAGCGCGAAAAGGTTCGCCGTTGCGAACCGGTATAACGTTTGATCAGATTATCGACACGAGAATGATAGCTTAGCGGAAAATCACCATGATACGGAACGCTCCGCTCAGCATCAAGGTAGGCCCCAACGGCCTCAGGCAGGTCAGGAATATCTGGCAGCATGTAAGTAGCGCTGACAGCAGGTTCATCCACATCTTCCACCGGAGCGTCTGCCTGGGGACATGCTTGATCCTGGGTAACCGAGGCAAGTTCACAGAGCGTAGACATCTCAGACACGGCTTGAGATGTTTGCTCATTACCCGATGGTACCTGTAACTGGCAACCTGAAAAAATTAACAGTAAAAAAACAGCAAATATACTTCGTAACATTTACGACCTCCAGGTCGCCATTCCTTTATTGGAATTTTCTTATCTTTTATTTTACCCAAAATTACCGGAAGACTTAATCATTGTCAAGCTTGCAAAAATCGGTCAAAAGTTCGTCCTCCTCAGGCCAGAAGCGCTGCTGCATTTCAGCCATTAAAGCTTTAAAGCTCTTGCGGTCGAAAGCCGACACGGCAATGGCACTATAACGACGACACAAATGCGGGACATCTTCTGCCGGGACCTTATCAATTTTATTAAACACCAGCAGCCGTTGCTGCTTCCCCAGCTCGAGATCATCAAGAATGCGATCAACCGCGGCAATTTGCTCATCAAATCTCGGGTTTGACAGGTCAACCAGGTGCAACAGCAAATCAGCGTCCTCAAGTTCTTCAAGAGTTGCCTTGAATGCCCCCACCAGACTGGCTGGCAAATCACGGATAAAACCAACAGTATCGGTAATAATGACTTCACGCTCCATGGGGAACCGGAGGCGCCGGGTTGACGTGTCAAGAGTTGCAAACAAAAGGTTCTCAGTAAACACTTCACTCTGGGTCAAAGCGTTTAGCAAAGTAGATTTACCGGCATTGGTATAGCCAACAATCGAAACAATCGGCACCCCTGCCCTGACCCTTTTCTGGCGCCGTTGCATCCGGCCCCGGCCGAGATCATCAAGTTGTTTTTCCAGGCGGCGGATCTTGTCCCGGGTCCGCCGACGATCGATTTCAAGCTTGGTTTCACCCGGGCCACGGCCGCCAATACCACCGGCAAGACGTGACAAGGCAGTCCCTTTTCCGGACAGTCGGGGCATGATATAGCGTAACTGGGCCAATTCAACCTGCACTTTACCATCGCGCGACTGGGCCCGCCGGGCAAAGATATCGAGAATCAACTGGGTCCGGTCGATAACCTTCATCTCGGTAATTTCCGAGATGGAACGCACCTGGGTTGGCGTCAAATCCTGATCAAAAACCAGTAACGTGGCCCGGCGTTGCAAGGCATTAATTATAATTTCACGGAGCTTTCCCTCACCGACAAGATAGCGAGGGTTAAATTTCCGCGGCCTCTGAATGACCTTATCGATCACCGCTAAATCAGCAGTACGTGCCAGCTCTTCAAGCTCGTCCAGAGAATCCTCAACCTCTTTACGACTCCCCTGCCCTACGGAGATCAGCAAAGCTCGCTCACGGCCGTCATCAAGAACGACCGTTTCTTCCGCGACCTCTTCCATCTCCTGATCAAGAGCACGGATAAATGCCGGAAAATCGAGATCGAGACTATAAAAATCACGCAAATCAACGGTTTCGATTTGGGCCGTCTGATCAGAAGGCATCAGATGAGCGTAAACCAGACGTCCGGGCAGACCATCTTCACGAACACCAAGAGCAACCATGGCGTCAAGACGTAGCAGCTCAAGGTCCGTAAGGTCGTCACGACTTAACGGTTCCTGCTTAAGGTGGGTATGCACACAGCGTAACCCGCGCAAACCACTGCGCCCAAGACTGTAACCGGACAGATCTGGAATAACAATCTCACGGTCATCGCCGACTATAACGTATTGAATGGTGCCGGCGCGGTCGATAATCAAACCAATCTGCCGCTGAATCTCGTGGGACAACTCCGTTATGTAGCGGGCCAGCTCACTGGTTATCAGCTCTCGTGCCCCTATTTTACGCCGGTAGATACGCTCCAGGGCTTTTATCTGGCTGGCTTTAAGGCCAGTAATTTTTCCTTCGATCATTCATTATCCAACAATGAAAAAGGCCCCGTTACGGGGCCCTTTAAGTCATACACTAAGGTGACTTTTATCCCGCCTTATCATGATTCAGAAAACCTGGATCAACAGGAGACAGGAGGAAAACGGTTCATATTATCCGGCAACACTGAAGCCACAATCGACATAGTGCACTTCCCCGGTGACGCCACTGGCAAGATCAGAAAGCAGGTACAGAGTTGACTTGCCAACTTCATCCTGGTGGACCAGACGTTTCAATGGAGCACGATCTTCAGCAACCTTCAGCTTATCTTTGAAACTTGCAATACCGGAGGCAGCCAGGGTTTTAATCGGGCCGGCAGAAACGGCATTAACACGAATCCCCTGCTCACCAAGCTCAGCGGCAAGGTAACGCACTGAAGATTCCAGAGCTGCTTTTGCTACTCCCATGACGTTGTACTGAGGCACGGCACGTACCGCACCCAGATAGGTCATAGTGACAATTGAAGCCCCTTCATTGAGAACCGGCAGCGCACAACGGGTCATAGAAACGAGAGAATAGGCGCTGATGTCAAGGGCCAACTGGAACCCTTCACGACTGGTCTGGCTGAACGGCTGTTTAAGATCTTCACGATTTGCAAAAGCGACGGCATGGACGACAAAGTCGACCTTGCCCCATTGTTTTTCTAATTCAGAAAAAACCGCGACCATCTCTTCTTCATTCTGTACATCACAAGGCAGAATGATTGTTGAATCAAGGCTTTCAGCCAATGGTCGTACCCGTTTTTCAAGTGCTTCATTCAGATAGGTAAATGCGAGCTCCGCCCCGGCTGCGCGCAATTGTTGAGCGATACCCCAGGCAATACTTTTATCGTTGGCAACTCCAAAGATAATGCCTTTTTTTCCGGTCATCAGTCCCATAATTGAATTATCTCCTTGATATAAATACAATACTAAAGTGGTTGAACGCTCCTTTTTATCAAAAGAGTCTGCATAAGGCAAGAAATGATGAATTTGCAGCCATCCGATAAAATAATTTTGGTTCCCTCACTAGGCATAAGAATTGGAATCTATTAGACTGTCAGGAATTCTAAAAAAAGAACAGGAGTACTCAATGAAACAGACCCTTTACGACAAGCTGTGGAGTAACCACGTCGTTAATGAAGACAACAACGGCACCTGTCTGCTCTATATTGATCGTCAACTTCTTCATGAGGTCACCTCTCCCCAGGCGTTTGAAGGATTACGCCTTGCCGGTCGTAAACCCTGGCGGGTTGATGCCAACCTGGCGGTACCGGACCATAATGTCCCGACCGATAATCGCGCTGCCGGGATCAGTGATCCAGTGTCCCGCCTTCAGGTTGAGACCCTGGAAAAGAATTGTGAGGAGTTCGGCATCACGATTTTTAAAATGGATGATATCCGCCAAGGGATCGTCCATGTTATCGGGCCGGAACAGGGCGCAACTCTGCCCGGCATGACCATCGTCTGCGGCGACTCCCACACCGCAACCCATGGGGCCTTTGGTGCCCTGGCCTTTGGTATCGGGACCTCTGAAGTCGAACACGTCCTGGCGACCCAGTGCCTGATTCAGAAAAAGTCTAAAAGCATGCTGATTGAAGTCGACGGCGAACTGCCTCCCGGCCTGACCGCTAAAGATATCGTCCTGGCGATTATCGGTCGCATCGGCACCGCAGGCGGTACCGGCTACACCATCGAATTTGGCGGCGACACCGTTCGCAGCCTGTCTATGGAAGGACGCATGACGATCTGCAACATGGCCATTGAAGCCGGTGCTCGGGCCGGTATTATTGGCGTCGACCAGACCACCATCGATTACCTGAAAGGCCGCCCTTTCGCTCCGAGTGGTGAGGAATGGGACAAAGCAGTTGAATATTGGCAAACCTTGCACACCGATCCAGGCGCAGAGTTTGACAAGGTCATTCGCATTGCCGCCGAGGACCTGTTGCCACAAGTCACCTGGGGAACCTCACCGGAGATGGTCGTTACCATTGACGACACCGTTCCGGATCCGGCCGCCGAGAATGATGAGACCAAGCGTGCCGGCATGCAGGCCGCTTTAAAGTATATGGGGCTTGAGGCGGGTACTCCGATCAGCGCTATCTATCCGGATAAAATCTTTATTGGCTCCTGCACCAATGGCCGCATTGAAGATCTGCGCGCCGTTGCCACGGTTGTCAAAGGGCGTAAAGTTGCCGATAACATCAAGCAAGCCCTTATCGTTCCCGGCTCTGGCCTGGTTCGCCAGATGGCCGAAGAGGAAGGTCTTGATAAAATCTTCATCGCAGCCGGTTTTGAATGGCGCGAGCCCGGCTGTTCCATGTGTCTGGCAATGAACAATGACCGATTGGCGCCAGGTGAGCGCTGTGCATCGACATCGAACCGTAACTTTGAAGGACGTCAGGGTCAGGGTGGGCGTACCCATCTGGTCAGCCCTGCTATGGCTGCTGCCGCCGCCGTGACCGGTCATTTTATCGATGTTCGTAAGTTGGAGGTGCAATAATGGAAAAATTCGTAACCTTTAGTGGACTGGTTGCCCCCTTGGACCGCGCGAATATCGATACAGATGCCATCATTCCCAAGCAGTTCCTGAAATCGATCAAACGTACCGGTTTCGGCCCCTACCTGTTTGATGAATGGCGTTACATGGACCACGGTGAACCCGATATGGATTGTACTGATCGGCCCCGGAATCCTGACTTTGTGTTGAACCAACCCCGCTACCAGGGATGCCAGATCCTTCTGGCCCGTGATAACTTCGGCTGTGGCTCTTCGCGTGAACACGCGCCATGGGCTCTGATGGACTTTGGTTTCAAAGTTATAATTGCTCCAAGTTTTGCAGATATCTTCTTTAATAACTGCTTCAAAAACGGGATCCTGCCTATCGCGCTTCCTACCGAACAAGTTGAAGCCCTGTTTTGTGACGTATTTAACCAGGAAGGCTACCAATTGACCGTCAACCTGGCCGAACAGACGATAGTGACTCCTGACGGCAAGCTTATGCCTTTTGAAATAGATAGTTTCCGCAAGCATTGCCTGGTCAATGGACTGGATGATATCGGCCTGACCCTGGAAAAGGTTGACGCAATCAACTCTTTTGAAAGTCAGCGCCGCAATACGCAACCCTGGTTATTTCAAGTCTAATTGTTTGACCGCCCCCTTGTCGCTATGGACAAGGGGGCTTTAGGTATTTTTTTCTTTTTAAGGAGGGGGAATGAAATGCACCTTCCTCCTGTTCTACCCTTGTATTGATATTGATCTGAGAGAGAAGTTATCTGTACGAACCATCCTGAGACTTCGGACAATAACTTTATACGTTTCTACTGCAGAAACCAAACTGACAAGGAGACAGGCAATCGTGCTGCCCACAGAATACCAAGATTTTTACAACGCCATCGCGCATCATCTTCCAGCTAAAAATTTGGTCACAGATCCACTGCTTACCGTCGCCTATGGCACCGATGCAAGCTTTTACCAGCTGGTTCCGAAAATTGTCGTCATAGTCGACCATGAAGAAGAGGTCCGCCTGGTGCTGCAAGAGGCTTCAAAACGCCACTTACCAGTGACATTTCGCGCCTCCGGGACCAGTTTGTCAGGGCAGGCGATTACTGACAGCATTCTCGTTAAACTGAGTAAACAGTGGCAAAAATACCGCATCTTCGACAAAGCACGTAAAATTCAACTGCAACCGGGGATTATCGGCTCCCACGCCAACCGCTACCTGGCGGAATTTGGTAAAAAGATTGGTCCTGATCCGGCGTCCATCGATGCTGCGAAAATCGGTGGGATTCTGGCCAACAATGCCAGCGGCATGTGTTGTGGGGTCGAACAAAACAGCTATCAGACCCTCGACAGCCTGCGCCTGATGCTGGCTGACGGCACCTTTATCGATACCGCTGACGACAAGAGCAAGGCAGCCTTCACCCGCAGCCATGCCCACATTCTTGACGGTTTGAAAAATCTGCGCGATCAGGTGCTGGCCGATAACGAGCTCAGCGAGCGGATCCGCTACAAGTTTAAAATCAAAAACACGACTGGCTATTCTCTGAATGCGTTGGTTGATTACAAAGATCCCTTCGACATTATGCAGCACCTGATTGTCGGTTCAGAGGGTACCCTGGCCTTCATTGCTGATGTGGTTTACAAAACGGTCACCGAACATGCCCACAAAGCCAGTGCCTTGATGCTGTTTCCCGATGTGGCCGCGGCCTGTGCCGCCATTCCTCTGCTCCATAGCGATAAACTTGATGTCGCGGCGGCAGAGTTGATGGACCGGGCCTCCCTGGCATCGGTTGAGAATGAATCAGGCATGCCCGACTACCTGGCTGAGCTGCCACAAAATGCGACCGCCTTGCTGGTCGAAACCCGCGCCACGACAGCAGCAAAACTGAAAACCCAGATTAATGACATCACCAAGGCACTGGGAAAGCAGGAAACCCTCAGGCCAATCACCTTTACCGATGTCCCCAGTGAATACCAAAGTTACTGGAAAATCCGCAAGGGCCTGTTTCCTGCCGTCGGTGCAGTGCGCGAGACGGGAACCACCGTCATCATTGAAGATGTGGCCTTCCCCGGTGAGCACCTGGCCGCAGCAGCCCTTGACCTTCAGCAACTGTTTCAGAAATACAACTACACAGAAGCGATTATTTTTGGTCATGCCCTGGAAGGCAACCTCCACTTCTGTTTTACTCAGGACTTTTCTACTCAGGCCGAAGTCATTCGCTACCGTGATTTCATGGAAGATGTGGTTCAGCTGGTGGTTGAAAAATATGACGGATCGCTTAAAGCGGAACATGGTACCGGCCGCAATATGGCTCCCTTTGTTGAAAAAGAATGGGGAACCGCGGCCTACAGTCTGATGAAACAGATCAAGAATCTGTTTGATCCAGAGGGGCTATTAAACCCTGGGGTACTGATCAATGCTGATGCTGAAGCCCATATCAAAAATCTTAAACCCCTCCCCGCGACCCATGAAATTGTTGACAAGTGTATCGAATGTGGGTTCTGTGAACCGGTTTGTCCGTCACGCAACCTGACCTTTACCCCGCGCCAGCGCATCGCGGCCCGACGCGAACTGGTCCGCCAGGCGATTAACCACACCCCTGAAGAAATTCAGAAGCAACTCACCAAAGCCTACCAATATCCAGGCAAAGATACCTGTGCGGCTGATGGCATGTGCAGCACGCGCTGCCCGGTCGGTATCGATACCGGAAAGATGGTCAAGGCGCTGCGTGAAGAAGCAAATGGTAAGCTGGTCAACAACATCGCTGATAAAGTAGGGGAATTTTTTGCCCCTACGGCCAAAGCGATTGCCGTCACCCTGGATAGCGTCGATAAAATCCATAAAGTCGTCGGGACCCCTTTCATGGAGAAAGCTGCCGGAACGGCCAGGACCTTGACCGGCGACAAGCTCCCGCTATGGAACCGGGAAATGCCGACCAGCGCCCCCACCGGTTACAAGGATCTTAGTACCGCGACCAGTGACCTGAAAGTTGTCTACTTCCCTGCCTGCCCAAGCCGCAGCATGGGTGGCCCATCACGGGGAGAAGAGGAACGTACCTCGTTGCCGGAAAAAACCGTTTCATTACTGAAAAAAGCTGGCTACCAGATTATCTACCCACCAGATCTGGATAATCTCTGCTGTGGCCAGGCTTTCGAAAGTAAAGGTTTTTACAAACAGGCCGACGAAAAGAGTGACGAGTTAAGCTCCGCCCTGCTGCGCGCCACCAACCACGGGGAGATTCCGGTTCTGTGTGACACCAGCCCGTGCCTTCAGCGTATGCGCCATACGCTGTCTGAGAAACTGAAACTTTATGAACCGATCGAATTCGTCCTTGAGTTCCTCATGGACAAACTCGACTTTACGATTCAACCGGAAAAGGTTGCTCTGCACGTTACCTGCAGTGCCCGGAAGATGGGCCTGGAAGAAAAGATGGTGAAACTGGCCAAAGCCTGTGCAGAAGAGGTTGTCGTTCCCGATGATATCTACTGCTGTGGGTTTGCCGGTGACCGTGGCTTCAGTTTCCCGGAACTGAATGCTTCTGCCCTGGAAGGTCTGCGTGAACATGTTTGTGATTGTGATGCCGGATACTCAACCAGCAAAACCTGCGAGATAGGTCTATCACTGCACAGTGAAATTCCCTATCGCTCATTGCTCTACCTAGTTGATGCCGCGACATCACCACGGGGCACAGGCGAAGCCGAGTAGAATTCCATTCATACGAAAAAGGCGTAGCAGATCAAATTTGCTACGCTTTTTTCCTTCTTAACTATCAGCAACCACTACTGCGAAATCCAGGAAACCAGCGCTGTAACCATTCAGCCAGCAAACCAGAAGCACAGCCGACTCCAGACTGAACCTCGATTACACTAACTGGGCAATTACAGGCACAGGCTCCACACTCCATACAGGCATCAAGATCAGCAATAGCAGCACCCTTCTCAGTCAAAACGAAAACGTCATGGGGGCAAACTTCGATACAGCGCCCACAACCGACACAACCCTGGTCGGCAATTTTCAGTGTTGCGACATTTCTTAAATAACGAAATTCTTTCATTGCGCTCAGATTTTAAAAAAGTCTGTCAACATACAACCATCCCCATAACATCATGGCTGTGGCCAAGGATAACAGCATCAATGGGAAACCTCGATCCATTTCCCTACGCACTCCAGAGGGGGAAGTAAAAGGAGTACTCCCGGTGAAATTTAGGGCGTAGAAAGCCGTCACTGGAGTCAACGCGGGAACAGAGCTGACAGCACCGATTGTTCCTAAATGGGGCAGCAGTAAAATTCCCAAGCAACAGCTCCACAACAGCCCCACCAGAGTTCCCTTAAGGGCAAAGCTGCGGCCGGGCAGCCAGGGTAATATGAGAGGGGTGACGACAACCCCATTCCACACCGCGCCAAGATATGCCAGGGAGACCAACCAACCAGCAGAGACTCCGGCCACTGCCCAGCCAGAACAAAAGGCAATCAGGCAGATACCCAGCGTCAACCTGAAGGTCAGCACTAGCTCAACTGGGATAAGCACCAGGCGATCCCAGAGCGAAAAAGAGAGTTCGCGCATTTCAATAGAAGACTGGAAATTATTATCTATGAAGGCAGGGAGATCAGCAGCTCTAACGGTGCCATAAACCACCTTGAAACCAGTTGCTTGTGTTACCTCGTGAGCAGCAACTCCTGGCGCGCCGAGTAACGGTAAAATCAGTTGACGATGCTGCACTATCCCATTCAAACCAGCCTCATTCACTCGCCTGATCAGTTCACCAGTGCCGAAAGTTCCTTTACCTGCGGCACACCAGACATTAATGCCATAGGTTTCCAGAACCAGAAGCCAAACATTCCGGCCAGCAAGGGTCTGGCGCACCAGATCGTAACTCATCTTGTAATTGGCCGTAACGACAACTGGTGATTGACCATGGGGGCTCCCCACAGCGTACAGACCAGGGGGAACGATATAATCGGCTCGGCCAATTCCCCAGCGGACCTTCCACGAACCCAGGCGATCGCGCCAGGTCAAACGGCCAGAAACAACCGGAACATCACCTTTGGGGGTTGCATACCAAAACTTAAAGCCGGGAACATTTTCACTGATAGCTCCACCCCCGGTGGAGTTTTCAGGGCCTCAACAGGGAGGTTTCTGTTCTAAATCTGATGTTTTCATGATGAACTTTTCTCTTTCAAAATTAAAGAATCATATCGCTGGTTATAACATCCTATAGCCAAGTCCAAAAGGAATTAACGACCTTATCCATCGGCAAAGATTGCTCCAGGATAGCTGAGCTGGTACAGTTCCTAACGAAAATATCACCAACAGCAACAAGGAAAAACGATGGCAAAAAGAAACGGCAGCGGTCTCAGTAAATCATTAATCCTTAAAGGCCTTCAGTGCCCTAAAGCATTATGGCTGAGTAAAAATCCCCCGGAATTCGCTTTTCCTCCGCGCCCAAACCTGGAAGCGAAATTCGCCGCTGGAACAGAGGTTGGTGTTCTGGCCCAACAACTCTTCCCTGGTGGAATTGAAGTCCCCTATGAAGGTTTGTCATTTCCTGCGCAACTGGCCAGAACCAAGGAACTGATTGAGCAGAGAGCAGAGATCATTTATGAAGCCAGCTTTTCCTTTTCAGCAATTTTTGTTAAAGCGGATATTCTGGTTCGTAATGGCGACGGCTGGCAGCTTTATGAAGTGAAAATGGGAACCAGCGTAAAACCGGTTAATCTTGATGATGTCGCTATTCAGCACTATGTCATGAATGGCTGTGGGCTGAAAATCAGCAAAAGCTACCTGGTTCATATCAACACCGATTATGTCCGTCAGGGTGCGCTTGCTGTGCAGCAACTGTTTCATGCCGAAGACATTACCACCAAGGTCATGTCGCGCCTGCAAAGCTTACCCGAGGTAGTTCAGGAATGTCGCCAAACAATGGCAGAACACCGGGAGCCAGCTATCCCCATCGGCCCCCAATGCCATAATCCCTATGAATGCGACTTTGTCCCCTACTGCTGGCAGCATATTCCCGAAAATTCGGTTTTTGACCTGCACGGCAAAGGGATCGATAAATTTGCCATGTACCGCCTGGGAAAAGTGAAGTTTGAAGAGCTCCCCCTTGAACATCTCAACTCTTCACAACGCCAACAGGTTGAAGCGACCCTCAAGCAGGAAAATTTTATTGCTAAGGAAAAGGTCAGAGAATTTCTTGATACGCTGTGGTATCCCCTCTGTCATCTCGATTTTGAAACCACTAATGAGCCAATTCCACCCTACGACGGAATCCGTCCCTACCAACAGGTTCCGTTTCAGTTCTCCCTTCATTTTCAGCACCATCAGGGAGCAGAACCTGAGCATTTTGAATTTCTGGCCGAACCGGGCAGCGATCCACGCCCTCAACTGATCGAGAAATTACTGGACCTCGTTCCACCTGAGGCGTGCGTTCTCACCTATAATCAAAGTTTTGAAAAAAGCGCATTACACCAGTTGGCAGAAGCGTACCCCGCCAGCGCGAAAGCACTCTTACAACGAGCTGACAACATTCGCGACCTGATGCAACCATTTCAACAACGCCACATCTATTATTGGCAGTTTAGCGGGTCCTACTCGATAAAAGCCGTATTACCGGTCCTTGCTCCTGAATTCAGCTATTCAGAACTTGAAATATCAGACGGACAAACAGCTCAGCGGGCCTATCAACAACTAGCCGAGCTACCCGATGAGCACGGCCGTACAGTACTCAAACAGGCGCTGTTGGACTATTGTCGGTTTGATACCTTGGCGATGGTGGTTATTTTAGATAAGCTGCAGGAACTTACTGACAACAATGAAGCAGGTTAATTTAAAGCAATTCTTGCAATTTATTGATAAAACCGATGCGATCATCTGTTTTTATTTTCATGGTTCTCGATTCAAATTTTTTACCTGGCTTACTGGTATTGGTTAAACACCAGGTTCCTGCTTTGCAGTTTATCCATACTTCTTTGATGGATTTTTCGATAAACATTGAATTAGACTTCATGAGTTCGAAGTCCAAGTCTTTAAGCTTAAACGAATAACTATATTTTTCTTGTTTCCCGTTATTTTTGGGAAGCCAAAGAATACCAACAGTAAATACGCCTTTTTTATAGCTGATCGATTGCATTGTCGTGCTGTATTCACTCTCATGAATACCTTCGGCTAATCTCCTTATATCATCAAGCTCATTCGCGTTGCTATGTCCACATCCAACAAGCATGAACACCGAAAATAAGAAGGTTCCTATCAACATCTTTTTCATCAATTGCCATCCTGTCTTATTAGGTTATAAAATCAGCGAGCTGTGCAAGGTAGCATAGATATTGGTAAGATTTCAGGAAAAAGATAATTAAAGAAGTTATCAAAAGGCCCATTTTTTACTGTTTTATTGATTAAACCAGCCTGTCGATTTCGGACCAAAAAGACCATACAAAATATAAATATTTATAGGCAGTTGAATGATTTTCAAAAGATAACGTAAATCCGGAACAGCGTGACCGACATGTCCGAAAAACAGAAAACATGTGATGACGAAAAAAATAGCATATAAATAACGTGCGCCATTACTTCCGTGATAAATTTTATAAGCAAGAACAGCGACAAAAACACTGATAGAGATATTAACGACAACACCGGTTCCAGAGATATGACCAGCGGTAAGATTAAATGCGGCAACAACTGACGACAAGGTGATATTCGCCACCAAAGCATAGACAACATATCTAACGATAGTGGGTCTGTTCATCACCAATTTGAAACTCCTCTATGCGCAAAAACAAGTAACCAGCAATCAGTTAAACCTTACTAAGCATAATAAAAAATAGTTCTGCAGACAAGCCATACAGACTGACCTTCAAGATAAGGTTAACAATGTGAGTTATTCGTGAAGTCTGAACAGAATTGTATGTAAATGCTGATTATAATGTGAAAGCAGGCTCTTTCTCCTCGTGTTTCACATAAGGAGAAAGAGCCTGTTCAGAACGGTTAAAGGATATTCCCTTCAGAGTCGATTTTCTTACCCACAAAACCGACAAACAGAATGATGACAGCGACACCTGCGAGCAGACTAATCCAGCTGGGAATGCCAAGACCGGCAGGGAGAGTTCCTATAAGTATGGCAAATCCCGCAGCAGTTATAGCGTAGGGGGCCTGGGTTTTCACGTGGTCAATGTGATCCGAGCCGGAGGCGGATGATGAGAGAATGGTTGTGTCGGAAATAGGAGAACAGTGATCTCCGAAAACGGCACCGGTGAGCACGCTGCCGATACAGGCCAGAATCAGAGGCGTCACAGTCCCCGAAGCGCCAGAAAAATTTGCAGCTACGGGAATGACAATCGGCATGAGAATAGAGTTGGTCCCCCAGGATGTACCCGTAGAAAAGGCGACAAACATAGCCGTAATAAAAACCATGGTGGGTAAAAGAATGGCCGCAAGCCCCCCTTCCGAGAAAGGAATAATCGTTACCAGCCACTTAGCCAGATGCATTTCTGAAATGACGGCCTTCAAGGCAAAGGCCAGCGCAAGAACAGTTACCGCCGTCATCATGGTTTTGGCACCACCCATCCAGGCATCCACGGCGGTAGTCAGGTTAAATCTTCTACGAATGATCCCCTGGATACCAGCGGCCATGGAACTGATAAAGGCAGCCCAGGTAAGAACCACCGATGCGTCTGCATTGCCGATGGCATCCCTGAAGGAGAGGCCCTCTTTGTAACCGTTGTACCAGAGCCCCAGAATAGTGATAAAAATAAATAAACCGATGGGGATAATAACATCCAAAAGCGATACTTTGGTCCCTTCATCGGGCAGAAGGTTTTTATCTTCAGTAATCATGGGATTGGAACCAACCCGGAAAACCTCCCCTGTTTTCCGAGTGCGAATTTCCGCTTTGAGCATCGCACCGTAGTCCCGTTTTCTGATAATCAGAGTAAATAGGAGCACCAGGGAGAAAAGAGAATAGAACCGAAAGGGAATCGTCTGAAAGAAGACAAGCATGGAATTTCCCTTTATCCCCAGGGCCTGAAGCCCAGAGGCAATCAGCCCCAGTTCCATGGCTATCCAGGTAGATACGGGCGCCATAGAAGAAACGGGAGCCGCAGATGAGTCAACAATGTAAGAAAGTTTTTCCCTTGAAATCTTCTGCTTATCCGTAATCGGGCGCATGGTGTTGCCAACGATGATAGAGTTGGCATAATCGTCAAAAAAGATGGCAACTCCCATAAGAGCTGCGGCTAACTGGGTGGACCGGACATCTTTAGCTTTTCGAGCAATGGTGTCAGCAATCGCCTGGGTGCCCCCCATTTTACTGATCAGTCCGATCATTCCGCCCACGGCCAGTAAAAACACGATGATGCCGATATTCCATGCATCAGCCAAAGATTGGCCGACAATGTAATGCGAAAACGTTTCCAGAAGTCCCTTAAGGGGATTCCAGCCATTGATTATGGTGGCGCCACCCCAGATTCCAGCAAGAAGGGAGATGAGCACCTGTTTTGTCCACATGGCGAAAAAAATAGCGATAAGAGGTGGCAGAATAGCCAGGGCCCCGTAGGTAAGATCTTCCATGTTGCATTTACTCCTGAGATGGTAATAATTGAAAAAGGACAGATCTTACACACACTGTCCCAGGGGTTCAAGCGTTTTGCCACAATAACGGCAATGCTTTTTACATCTATACAGAGATTTAGGTGCCGGAGTAAAACATGCCTTGCTGGGCTCTCTCCCCCTATCTAGTTTTCATCCGGAAACGGCCCTTTTCCGCTGTGGCTGCGTCAATCTGCGGGCTTTCTTGTGCGACGTAAAGTACTACGCCTCCGCTCAAGTCCTTGATTTCCTTGCCACAACGAAAAATTGCTCGTTTCCAATCTGAAAACTGGATAGTTGCTATTTTGAGTTTCCGGATGGCAGCTAGGTACAAAATTGTTAATAAATACAACCGGCAGGGTTAAAAGTCGGCTTTAAAACTTTCATAGTTAAGGGCATATGCAAACATGAGTAAATTAAAGTGGACCATCAAAAGAAATAAAGAAGTTGTTTATCAGGGCACATTGAAAAACATGGAACTGTTTACCGGTCAGGCCAGGCTTGAGGATAAAGGAGCCCTCTACGCTGAAGGCGAATGCCAGGGCGGGTTTAAAGTCGGCCCCTGGCGTCACTATCACTCCAATGGCCAGCTCATGTCGCGCGAAACCTATGATGCCCAGGGACGCGAACAGGGGTTAAAAGAGCTGTTTTACGATGATGGCAGTCTCTGGAAGAAAACCACTTACCTGAACGCCAAACCGGTCGGTGAGGATCTGAACTACTACAGAGGGGGAGGACTTCGTGGCCGTATCATTTACGATGACAAGGGAGAACGGCTATCATGTGAGGAATTTCACCCCAACGGCCAGTTACGGTTGAAATACCTATTCAGTAATGGTCGTTTGATCAGTGAACAGAGGTACCAAGAGGACGGGTCCCCCTGTTGAAAACCTCCCGTTAAAAGTGTAATGACAGACAGGTCAACCCACCAACAATCTTGACATATTCGGAAATATCGACTTAAACAACTTCTGGTCCGAGTTGATCGAGCTGCTGTTTAACCTGGGGAAACGCTGCTGACGGATGCTTTTTCATAACCGCGACAATAGTGAAAGATAACTATGAAATGTACCTCTTGTTCATATAGATACCCAGAATCAGACATCGTTGACAATGTAGCTCACTTCGTTTGTTCGAAATGCGGTCATTCGCATGCAGTTAAAAACTATCAAGGGTTCACAAAAGCTCAGATAATTGAAAAAATCGAAGCAGCTTTTTCAGGTGTGACCCTTGGACATGGCATCGGCCTTTTTGAAGCGCAAGCCATAGATGATTATGAAAATGAAGCCGAACAAAAACGCCGTCGAAAACAAGATGAAAAAACAAACTGGAACGCTATTACCCCGGATTCCCTCCAGAGTTGCCACAGTAGCCTGTCCTTCTTTGATGCAGATGGAATGCGATTTCATTTGCCTGCATTTATCATAGGGAGTATTAAAGGCGAAGTTGAGGATCCGCTCTTTCAGTTGACAAATCTTGGACATCATTTGGAATCGAGATTGGATTCTTTAAATATTGCACAGCATCAAGCCGTCCTTGGGTATCTAACCTGGTGCCTTACCGAGGAAGAATATGGTAAAGTTCACCCCGATATTGTCAGGGCAATAGCTGGATATTGGGCTGTCAAATTTACTAACAAAACACCGGGAACCGGCCGCTTTGCTAACGGCTGAGCATAGCGTTATCTATTAATCAGGAGGGGATATGGAAACTGACAGAATCTATTTCAAGGATAATCCTTGGCCGGAGGGACATCCAATTAAGGAGTTCTTATGGTCAGCAAAAGAAGTCAAGGGAGAGGTCTGGTTCGATATACATCTTAAATCGGCAGATTACTATGCCGAACGAGAAATAGAAGATGATGAGGATATCGACTATCCGTCGGATTGGGCTGCACCGATAGTTTGGGATAATTATCATGCTTGTACCCTGTCTTCAAATTTTTGGCACGATGGAGGGTTCAGAGTCTGTACCGTAGAGGAGTACTCACCAGAATTCCTGGACGGTTTCGAGCTGCTAGTGGACCCGACCCCGGAAACAATAGAAGACTGGGATGACTTGGCATTTCACATTTACCTGCTGGGTCACGACGCCGTCGCCAAGCATAGAATCAAATTTGAGAGAATCGGCGATTCCCGACGCTTCAAGATCACCTGGCAAGGAGCAATTGCGCACACATACGTTGGCGATTACGATTTCAAGTACGAGTTCAAAGCTATGCTGGCAGCAGCAACCTTTCCCGGTTTACCCGGGAAATAAAGCTCACAAACGACGGCAGACTTGGCCCCATTGCCAGATTCAGACGGCCATCTATTCCAGCAATGCCTTAGTGGCTGTTCGTTGTCGATTTCGCAAGTCAGCCAAGATTTAGGCCAAAACAGTTTGCTGAAGCCCCTTTACGCTGGCATACTCAAGGTCTCAGAGCGTTATCACAGCCGATTCAAAACTGGAACCTGACACCGGCTCAGTTGACCATCCATTTTCTGGGTCGGCTAAAAAAGCATCTCAACCGATGAGACTGACACTGCAACGTGAACACTCCCAAACCTATTGGCCAAGTTTTAATTCGAGCAGGTTTAGTCATTGCCTACATCAAGGTTGTGGCTGGACATACAGCAGTAACTTATTCTGCACCAGTGCCTCGCTCACTACAGCTCGAAACGATTTAAGAAATGAATAAAAACCGACCACGGCTTGATAACCATCATCCACAGTATCTTCCACCTCATAACTGGCGTGAGATTCCTCGTAGGCTTTTCTTAAGGTTTCTTCTGAAAACAAACTGCTGTTGCCATGATAGCAATCATAACGAAGACAACGAATACTACCTTCAGCTTCAATGTCAGCCCCCAGCGAGGGGAGCCCTCCCCTTTGCAACCTGTCCAGAATAGTATCAAGGGCCATAGCCGCCGCTACTAGCTGAGAATTATCAAGGCAGACAACCTCAGCACTCACAAAACCGAGACCCGGTATCGACAATCCTGTGCAGATAAGTTGCAGCGCATATTGATACCACCAGTTACGCGACGTACTGGTGCGCAAGCCAGACTCCTCCCGTCTTTGCAAATGGGTCTCCAATACCGGCATGACACTATGCCAATCAGTTAAGCTATCCGGAATATTATCCCGATTTATAGGCAGAAAAAAGACAGGTATACAATAGTTCATTGGTTAAATTCTCCAGCACCAGCGCTCCCTCGAACTGTTATTTGCACACACTCTTTGCGCTCAAATAAGGCTATCAGGAAATGGGGAACGTTGTTGAAATTTTGCTTTTTTTTAGGCTCTGCTCAGGACAGGGGCGGACCAAGGTCAATCATTGAAGCAGCTTAGAAATAATGGTTATCCACTTCGCTCAAAGAGAGGTCTCTAAGACCTATTTTTTCAAAGGTATTGGAGCTCTGCTGTGAACTCACAATGGTTTCGGATTCGTCGTCCTGGTGGGACGGAGCATTTAAGCGACTGAGGCGTTTCTTGAATGACGATGAGACAAAACCGCAACCAGACCAAGGGGCAGGGAGAGGATGCCGCCAATCGTCATGAGGGTTGCTCCCTGCTTGTAGTTTTTCATTTGAGAAGTGAGTGCTATGACTCTGCACTGGGTCTATGAATCAATATCCTCGATTGGAGCTTTCCAGTAACGATTGCCTGAACACTTCATTTCTATGCGAATTAATGGGTAAGAGCCTTGGCAAGCATGAACAGAAGGTTGAAATATACAAGCCCTATCGCTAGGTATTGTTTAACGGAAAAACCCTTTCGGTAAACCCACCTGAAAAGAGCATAGCCCGGAACGATGCTGACCAAGCTGCCAAAATGGAGCTCTGTATCGTATCTGTAACCTTCAAGGCCCAAGGCTGTTATCAGCAATGCAAAAGCAAAGAAGACCGTCAGGTATGCCAAAAATAGAGAAACCATCAGCTTGATGAAATCACCAGAAATCTTCTTAGCTCCTGCCTGAGACAAATAGTCTCCGAACCTACCCATTTTATCCTTCCTTAAGTGTCGCCGGATATGCTTGTGAAAGCTGTGCTGAATTGCCATCGATCGCCAGGCCATGATCGCAGCGCAGAGATAAAGAGACAACGCCTGTCGATTTTTTGATGTTATGCAGCAGGTGTCGTCCCCCGTCTTTACTGGTCGCTAAGTAACTATCCCAATTTCATTAGAATGTCAATAAGGCCATGTAAAGATTAACTATTATGATGAGTTGAGAGGTGGGGAATGGACTATTGAGCTCCTCAAAAAATCCTTCTTCTTGCGACATGCCATCGAAATTGAGTTTCATGGGGAAGCTCTGCGGTGATCTGCACGTTTGTGAGGGAGTCAATGAGTCGGTTCTTTTTCATTGCCTTTATCCTGGCTGGAGTCGTTTCCCTGGCCAGGGTGGGCTGGTATCTGTATTTTACGCTACTTGAATCGAAAAAAAGGCCGCTCATTGCAGCACGGAGTGCCGTCCGGCAGCTGACCAGAGAAGAGCGTGATGGCCTGGTTCCGCTTCTGTATGACAGCAGGAGCGGTTGTTTAATTGAGTTGCTAAGTAATTCTGTGTACAGGATCACTGGTCCGGGAAAGAGTTACACTCTGTAGTCATTCCGGGTCATTCCGGGGACAGTATACTGAATTAGATCTATATACTGTCCCCGGAACTTGTCGGGGTCACATCTTGCAATCATGCATTTCCCGCGGAACTTGTCGGGGTCACATCTTGCAATCATGCATTTCCCGGGATAAGTTACCGGATGGAGTCTCGATCATCAGGTGATAGTGATTTCCCATCAGACAATATGCGTGACAAAGCCAACCGTACCGTTCAACCACAAGATGAAAGATACCAAGAAAGCTCTCTCGATCTTCATCGTCGGCGTAAATCTGATTGCGCCCATTGCCCCGTGAAGTGACATGATAGACCACACCGGGATAGTCTATGCGTATTTGCCTCGATATTTAAAAAACCTAACTGATGTTTGTTGCTTTGCAAGACTTGACCCCGCGCTTTTCATCAAAAAACATCTTTGTAGCATCTGCACGCGCCCCATTTGGAAACAGCGCAAAAATCCTCAACGACCATACACCAAAGCGAAAAAAAAAGCCCCCTCTTTACTTATTAAGACTTAACAACAACTGGAATTTTCACAGGATCAGGACCTCATACGTCGAACGTTATAACCGATCTGTTTACTCCTCACAACCATTAACCGGAGCACATTATGTCACAACAACACGAACACACCGACACGATATTCTGGACTCTTTGGGAGCGTAACCGCGATCTGTTTTACAAAAAATGCCTGCGTATCATGAACGGTAATCAGGATGATGCCCAGGATGCCTTGAGTTGTGCCATGCTTAAAGCCAGGGAAAAAATGGCCGAGCAACATGCCCAGATTCAGAATTTCACCAACTGGGCCCTGCGTCTGACAGAGAATGTGTGCATTGATCAATTAAGGAAAAATCAGAAACTATCCCTCCATGATGAACTTCCGGATAAATATGTGGATACCGGCAATGACGATGGTGCCTTTCTCCTTGAGGGGAGGCAGAGATATCGCCGCCAGAAGAAGGCCGTACTGGAACTTCTCAGCCTCATCTGTAGCTTACCTCAAGCTCAGCGTGATCCCTTTTTGCTGCGCTTTTTTCTGTGTGATTCTTATCAGGCGATCGCGGCCAAACTCTGCATCAGTGAACAGACTGTCCGCAAACGGATCCAACAGACCCGCAGTATCGTCAAGGAACGGTTTGGAGAGAGCATTCCCCAGTGGCGCTCAATTAGCCTCCAGCAACGGGATATGGATCCGGAGTCTCTGCTGATCAGTTATCTGCGGGAAAAGGTGGCGAAAATCATTGGCGAGGAAAAACCGGAAATCGATCTGCAACCCATGACGGCTTGGCTGATCGACAGGACCAGCAGCCAGGCTCCCCCAGCGACTCAGATCCTGTTTCTGCCGTTGCGCTATCTGCCCATGGGCAAAAAGATCAGATCATTGAAAAGCTATATCCAGCAGCATCCCTCCGGTTGGAAAAAATACCTGGAACTGGCACAGATCAACAGCGCCCTGGGACATTACAATGAAGCGATCACGCTGTTGCAAAGAGCGAAAAATGAGCATCCTGACAATCTGCAGACCCGTATCCTGCTGGCGGAACTGCTGAATGTCAATAACAACAGACAGGGCGCCATCAGCGAATATGACCAGACCCAGAAGATCTGCAAACGCCAATCTTCGCAAATATATTTCAGTGGCAAAGCAGCAGCTCTACACGGCAACCTGGTCAAGGCCCAACAATATTTCAGCCAGGCTCTTACCATGGAGCCGAATAACTCCTCCTTTCACCACGCCCTGGGCACCTGCCTGCTCCAGCAACAACAGTACAGCATCGCCTTGGAACATTTCCAAACCCTGCTAAAGGACAACGCGGAGGACGTGCCATCCCTGGTCTATTGCAGTGAAATCGAACGGATTTGTCAGCATCCCCAGCAGGCCCACTCCTACCTGAAGCGAATCCTCAAACAGAATCCCATGGATCATTACGCATTAACCCGCCTCAATCAACTTAATGATATGGAGCGCCGCAAAGCCTCGCCGGCCTATTCCTCACTGTCAAAGCTCACCCGGCAACTGGATGCCTTGAGCGAGCAGATCAGTGTCGCATAGGACGCCTCAAACAGCGCAGACCTCACCCTTAAAGGAGCAGGCTACCCACCGCGAACAATACGGCCCCGGACCTTAACCATTATCCTGCGATCCGTTTTGCGAGCGGTTATTGCCGGAGGTTTCCGTCACCTTCAACCCCAGGTAGGTGCCGGAGCTGATGCCCATCAGCACCAGCAAAGAGGTATCAAACTCCGGCATCGTCATATAGGCCGTGACCTGGCGCACAAACACCGCGACCAGCACCAGGGTCCAGGCAAAAACCTGGAAGCGGTGGAAACTGATGCCATAGTCATCGGAGAGGACATCACGAAGGAAGCCCTGGGAATAACGTTTCTTCTGGCCACCATTGATGTCAATCACCACCCCGCCGACCCCGGTTCCGGCGCTGATGCCCATCAGCATGACCAGGGGTTCCGTCAAGGTATTCATGGTGTGTTTGACGACATACAGCATCAGCCAGGAAGCAATAATGACAAAAAACCAGATGGCCATCTGCAACACCGCCAGGCTGTACGGTTTACGCCCGACCTCGGGAGCGGGGCCTGCTTCCCGCAGAATATCAGTCTTGATTGCCAAGCCGAGGAACAGCACAAACAGGAACCCGATCAGAGCGACACAGACAACAAACCAACGCTGGCGCACCAGGATCAGGGTAAAGGCATCGGAACCGCTTACCAGGGTCGGAATCGGTTCCCCATCGGCCAACCCGACACTGACACTGACCTTACGGATAAACAGACTGTTCTGGCCACGCGTTGACACAAAGTGGTTCCACAGGTTGATGGGGCCGTCACTGTGACTGATGAAAAAACGCAGCTCATCGGTGGCACCGGTTCCATAACACACAACCGTCATAATATCCTCGAGAGCAATTTGATCAATATATAGAACGATGGCCTTTTTCTGCTTCAGAGCGTCTTGTTCCAGCAGTTCAAGATTGGTAACGGTCACTAAGAGCTCTTCTTCCAGCCCCGCCCTGGTCAGGTTGTCACGATCGGTTGACCTGACCGCCACGACATAGGGCTTGCTCCGGTCTAACGGTTCTGCCCGGAGCATCACCGGCCCGGTCACAACCAGGACCGCCACAGTCAAACAGACAAACCGGCTCAGTTTCCCCCAGCATTCAGACATATGGCCTCCCTTTGCCCCTGATCAGTAAAAATTGATCGCCGTCATTAAGAACAACAGCCCCAGGAAAAACGGCCAGTACAGCACCTTGCACAACAGGTTTTCACGATACGCAATAAGCCGTCCGCCGCTCCCGGTGGAAAACAACACTGCATTCAGAGCGACCAGCAGAATAGCCAGGTAGATAAGGAAGTAAAAGTATTCCAGGTAAAAGATCTGCTCACTGGCGACGCGACTGCGAATATCGATATGGCTGAAAGCGATGATGAAGAACATGCCACTGCAGATATTGAGAATCCGCCCGCAACCGGCCTGCAGATAACTGACCCGTTTTTCATCTCGGCTGGTCAATAACAGCAGGATAAAGAGGATGATGGAGACGATAATGATCGCGGTCAGGTTGGAGATAAAGGCATCAAGAAGAAAACGCTGGATCACCAGGTTGAAATGCAACGCCGGAAAATCCTCTTTCATGATCGATTTGTGCAGACCGAAATTAGTCGCATAGCCCTGGCTACGCAGATCGAGAAAGCTGCCGAGCAATTTCCAGCCAGCCAGGC
The DNA here is from genome assembly GCA_963664385.1 of Geopsychrobacteraceae bacterium. Lineage (GTDB taxonomy): Bacteria > Desulfobacterota > Desulfuromonadia > Desulfuromonadales > Geopsychrobacteraceae > Seleniibacterium. Next base: position 3,548,012 of record OY761157.1, on the reverse strand, counting down.
GCAACCCAGGCGCAACCCCCGGTAACGCCAGGGGGTGAAGAAAGCGATACGCATCGATATCCGGAATCAGCACCACATTATGATTCAGCTCGGCATGCATGAGCGCTACTTCCAGTACCGCCTGATCGAGGGGATAATAACGATGATCGAGGTTTTGCGGAACCCTTGCCTGGAAAGACCAGCGGATCACCTGATAACCACCTTCATTATTCCGGCAGATTTCCTGGCTTTTCAGTTGCGAAGCGCCCTTCAAGGTAAAACCGCGAGGGAGATCATCCAATTCTCCAAGGCGATATTTCTGCCACACATACCCCGACAGAGCCAGCTCATCATTATTGGTCAGCTGGAGTGTTTCCAGATAGATCCCGGTAACTACAAACACCGGCGGTTCACTATGCCTGGCTGCGGAAGTCGCACTGAAGGAGTTCATCACATGCTGCAGCATAGCACGATCAGTGATGCGCATTCCGATTCTGCTGCGGCTCTCAGTCTGCTCTAGAGCGATCCCCCAGAGCCCGCCGATCCCGGCGCAAAAAGAGAGGGCCATGAAAACAGCGCACCACCACATCCGCCTCCGCGAGTCTGGCCGCCGTACGACAAACAACAGCGTCAGGCCGAAACAGAACTCCACCACCGACAGGGCGATGCCAACCAGCTGATGCCGGATCAGGCGATGATCCCAGGCCAGACCATCCTTGATAAAAGTATTCTGCAGGGACCAGCCGGTCGCGGCTATGGGTGTATAGATCAACCAGGAATCGAGACCAGTCGAGGTGCTGCGATGATCGATGATTCCCGACGCGCGCGCCGCTGCTTTCTCCGCCAGCACCAGGCGATCGGGATCATTCAACTCAACGGCCAGATCCTTGAGGTTTTTCCCCTTGGCCACCAGGGTCCGATCAGGATGATAGAGATAGTTCCCGCTTCCGGAGACCAGCGCCCCAAAACCGGTGGCACCCAGATCCAGCGATTCAATAATCTGGCGGATTCTGTCCATGGCCAGATCGACGGTAACAACCCCCTTGATCCGCTTTGCTCCGGAGTCAGAAACCTCGTAGAACGGGAGGGAATAACTGACGATAAAGGAATGAGCGGCTCCTCCGAAATAGGGCTGGGTCCAGCCCCCGCCCTGATACAGGGCAACCGCGTACCATTCGTGGCGAGGCTGGGTGTAATCGTACTGCTGATCGATGCGAACCAGCCTGACACCTCCCCCTTTTTTAACCAGAAATTCGGAGAACAGCTGCTGCTGAGGATTAAAGGCAAAAGGCTGGTAACTGACCGCAGCACCGTAGTAGTTAGGATGCTGATCAAGGCGCTGCAGCAAGACCTGCATTGCGGTAGCGTGATCAAGCTGCTCGGTTTCCAGTTGCAAGACAACATCGGCAACATCGGCCATGACCCCGGCGACGATGGCATCGATAGAGGTTGCCGCCGACCGGGTCAGGGTCGTCAGCTTATCTTTGCTGGCAGAGGTTACCTGTTGCTGGTAATGGAAATACCAGGCAAAAAGAACCAGACCGGAAACGAGTCCCAAACCGGTCATCAATACCAGTATCCCCCGGACAATTGCCCGTCCAAGCCCCTTCTGCGTCCCTTCCTTGGCCTGCCCCCATTCATTCTCCCGGTTCCGGACAACCATAACGCCAGCCTACAAGGTGATACTGCCGGGCATAGCGTAACCCTGCTGGGCCCAGCACCTCGCGTAGGTTGTAGGTCCGGTATGTTGATAAACCCCGATAACGTTAGCGGCATTCCATACCGGGTCAGCAACAAAAAACAGGGTACAGGTCTTGTTTCTGGTCCCAGCCTTTCCGGCAGACACATGATACAGCCGGTGACTGATATTATCGCCATCAGTCACGCTGATAGCAGTGACAATACCGCTCACAGCGGGGCCGTCCCAGGCCGCCATCCTTTCGATATCATTCAAACATTGACTGACCTGGGGCATATTATTGTTATTAAAAACACCGTTGATCCATTCTTCCGCATGCGCACGTCCACCTCTGACATCCATAGAGAACTCCTTTGCATGAAATTATTCCACTGCCCGGTCAAGCCCCAACCCGAACTGTTCAGCCAGATCATAAACAAGTCCGTGCACCACTCCCTGCCCTTCAGCGATACACAGCTTGCGGGTTCGGACATCTTCGACAAACCTGGGATTAGCCGCCTCGGCCCGCCGGTTGGCAATGATCTTCATGATCTGCACCTCGCGCTCTGCTTCGGTCAGAGACGCATCAAGCAGTTCCAAATCAGCTAGAATCTGACTTTTCACTTTGGCGGGGATGCTGCCGTTCTGGACACAGATGTCAAACATCAGCGCTTGTCCGCGCTGCGACCAGAGTCCGTATTCCCGGCACAGCGCCTCCCCCCGGGCATAATACGGACTCGCGCCCTGCGCCTCGATTTGCTGAAACTCCGGCGTCAAACCAAGTGCGCGAAACCTCTTTGCCCAATAGGGACTAATCTTTTTCCCGCTTGCATCCTGGATAGTCGCAGCAAAAGCCAGACCACTGTCTCGCGACTCGCACGCCTGCTCGACCTGAGGGAGGTCCTCGCCAAACAGCTGCCGGGATAGCTCCGGATGCCCCTTGAACATCTGACTTAACAGGGGTTGCAAGGTGTTCTGGCCAAAGTTCCACTGCAAAGCGCCGAAGCTCATCCCCTGACCGTCAAAGTTCCCGGTAACCATGGCAAAACAGTCGGGGGCCAGACGGCTGGTTTCAAAAGAGCCCGTCAACGCCAGGCACCGTTCAGCCAGCGCTCCTGCCGGCGCGGCACTCTCTTCAGGGACGCCTGGCAACAACTGGTTCCAGGTCTGCGGACCGACGATGCCGTCGGCCGGCAAATCATGCTGCTGCTGAAAGGTTTTGATGGCCGCCATGGTGCGGCTGCCATAGATCCCGTCCGCTGGTTCAGATGAGAGTCCAGCCTGGAACAGGGCGTGTTGAATCTTGACCACATTCGGACCCCGAGATCCGCTTCTATACACCGTCATACCTCGCTCCTTTCACAGATATTTGCCCGCTGCTACAAAGACCGCGCTATTCTGGTTTCTCGGTTTTATAAACTCCCTGGGTCTGGGCCAGATGACCGATCAACCGTGAGGCTCCGTCGGTCTGCTCCGCCCCCTCGACCCGCAGAACGACATGAACACTCCCCCGTTTGCTCGAGGTTCCGCCGGCGACATCGACCAGAATACTCTTGCCTGAATCTGCTGTTTCATTAGCTTCATCAGCCGCCACCTCTGCGGCTGTCATCTGCCCCAGGTCCGCATCGAAACTGACTTCGACATCTTTAATCTTGAGCAGATTTGCTGATACCAGAGGCAACAGAGGAGCGCGGTAAAGGTCTTCAGAACCAGCCTCGCATTGCGGATTGACCGATGGCAGTCGCACCATCAGGCTTTTGGGGCGATGGTGTTTGTCAAAATAGTTGAGCAGATTATTAATCTGATGTTGCTCGATACGATTCTGCGCCTCAATAACCGCCCCCGCCAAAGCCTCAATCAGATCATTCAATGGTATCGTGCTGGCCATAGGCCTCTCCTTTCATCCCCATGTCTTCCCTGCCATCCTGCCCCCCCGGCTAACGTCGCTCCAGGTCACCCGATTCGTCAGCCTGATCGGTAAATCTGATGAGATAGTGGAGCCCCTTGCCAACCACAGACAGTTGCATTTCTTCTGCCGCATCACAGAACGATCCGCCGTTGTTCGATTCCAGGGAATAGACTTCCTTTCCGTTGAGATTCCCCGCGTACTTCCCTTCCAGAGTGCAGGCCCGGTTTCCGCCATAGTCAAGTTCCAGGGCCCGCGCTCCCGGTGCAACCGTCAGCTCGACCCCAACCAACTTGCCCGATCCGGTCACCACCTGGCCGTCCCAGCTGCCGACCAATCGCGCATCGGGTGCGGCACCGGAGACCCCTGAGTTACACCCCACGACCAGCACCAGAGCGCCTAACAGCAAGGCTGGCCACAACCTCAATATTTTTGAATTCATTGCCTATCCTCCATCTTGTTCCCGGTTAAAAGAATGTCCCTGATTGCGGCTGTCTGCTGACTGCTCAAATCCAGCCGCTTCACGCGCCCGAAACCTTCCCACCACTGCTGTAAACGCCCCAAGAGACCGGCGCGTGGCAAATGACCGGAGCTGTGCTTGCGGCGGTCCTGCGGCAAGCGCTCCAACAGGCAACCGTCAAACAACAGCTCACCACGACTGGTACCATCCAGGACAATCGTCAGCAGGTGGCGCTGGGCCGGGCTATCAAGGGATTCGATTTGGATACGCCAATGCTCCTGATCACCCCTGCGCCGATACGGGTGGACACTACAGCCGATATCGAAACGCAGGCTGGCGAGCTGTAACGCCTGGTGACCAACCAGCTCCGAACCTGTCAGGGAGTACGGCTGCCAGCAGGACGCCCGGTTGTGCTCATCAGGTAACTCAAAAGTGAGCTGAGGATTTTCCCCCCCTCCCCTCGCGTGAATAGCAACCCGGCGTTGAACCTCCCGGCCAACCTGTTGTAAAACGCCACTCAGGTGATCAACCGTCAATACCGCCATGACCTGCCTCCTTTACCCTTCAAGCCAGAACGGCTTGCGTGGAAAACCAAGGTGATAAACCAGCCACTGTAAAACCACCTGATGCTCCCCCATCTGCAGCACCGCAAAGTTTTTCTCAATGCCGATGATGGCCCCTTTCGGCGACTCACTCAGACAACGGTTGAGCAGCGCACTGGCTTCCTCAAGCTCCTCTGGCGTACGCATGCGACTCGGGTTGTCATTGCCGATAGTAATCCGTTTGACGAACTTGACATCGTTAAGATCGAACATACGACCTCTTATCATTCAGGGCCGGAGATCGTGAAATCCCCGGACCTGAATCGTTCATGGGTAAATGACAATTAATAAGGGAAAAACACTCCACCAACCGATCACCCGTCAGCGGCAGCCCCGCCACCTGAGGCAGGAATCGCTTTGGTTGCCTCGGCATTACTGATAGCCCGCGGCGCGCAGGCGGTCTGGAGGATATCCATGACCCGGGCCAGGCCTTCCGGCATACCGTTATCTTCGGCATGTACCTGGACATGGTATTTCGCGGAATTGTCGGAACTACGGGTATTTTCCTTGTGCGAGGCGACCGACCCCTGAATTTTCACCGATGCGGAGATGGGTCCCCAGCCGACCGAGGCAGACGCCTCGAGAGAGGCACTTGCATCGGTTGATTCATGGGATGAAAAGGATGATTTGACCTCCATATCAAAGGTCACATCAACGGTGGTAATGCTGAGATTGGGGACTTTGACGATCGCCAGCAGCGGCACATTCAGCTCCACCTCTTCTTCCAGAATGCCGCCGGATTTTTGCGGATCATCCACCGGTCGTTTGAAACGGAACATAGCCGTTCGCGTCCCTCCGCTGTACGGATCGGTCGCACCGTCAGCCGGAGGCATAAAGCCGACAACCTTGATAAAGTCCGCGGTCGCCTGAGCCAGCTTGATCTGTGAATCGCAAGCCGCGGTTAAAGGACCACCAATCAGATCTCCCATCGGTAAACCTTGGAACTGATCAGACATGTTGACTAATTCATTCGCCATACGCGCTCTCCTTTTCGTGTTTATGAGCAACAGCTAAACGCCGCACATGTTGAGACCAGGGCCCTGTCCCGTACGGTGGACAAACCAACTCATCTCAGTGATCAACAATCACCGGGAACCGGTTTCCATAGGAAAGACGCGCGCAGAATGGATATTGTGAATTTTTAATTTAAAAAAAATGACGGGATGAAATATACCGATTTGACCAGGGATATAGTGACAGCACAACACCATGACAATTAAGAGTAGAGCGGGGAGAAGATAGGTCAGAAAAAATTACCAAGCGGTATACGCCCAAGACGCTGATCACTTCAGCCAATTTGCTTAACGACAAGGTTCTGCCTTACTGTTCAGGCCTTGAGCAACCGATTCTGCGTATTCTATCAGGTCAAGTTGCGATTCCGATATATAAAGTCATGAGGACAGAGATTCCTGAAAAGAGGAGATTCCCTGCTCTCATGACAGATAAAAGCATCTGGCTTCCTATTTTTTGAGTTTACAGGCTCTATTCATCCTGAGTTCGCCGAGCAGGAAAAACTTCAATCTGGCATGCCTGAGCCTATCGTAGAAGATAGGCATTTTTCCTTAGACAGACTTAGAATGAATATTAGTATTATGATTTATAAATCGGTCACAGTCTTATGATGCACAGTGACATCACGCTCTATAAGATTTCCATCTTCGTCTTTCTCTGAAGGAGCTTTGATTTGGCCATTTCCGCTCCACTTTAATCCTGTGACAAGGTTTAATTCTTCCCAGCCGACCCAGTGCCCAACTCCCACACAATCGTTTTTATTTCCGGCGGCTTTGCCATTCCCGGTTGAAATCATGGCATGAATCATTTCCTCCCCCTCGAAAAAACCAATGATATGACCCTCCGGAAGATTTCCCATTGCTGCTGCATTAGCAATAACCGGATCGCTGGTTTGCACCAGACTTGTATGCCCAAGCCCTGATAAAGTCTTATATGCGCTTTGGTCGATGACGTTCGCCAATAAGGCGCAATGGGCAACGGCATCCCAACACATCAGTGATGACAGCTTCCGATACTCCTGCGAGTATTTTTGCGCAGCGCAGTTTCTCGCAACGCTCGCCGCATATTGGCATGTTCCAGACATAGTAGCCTCCTAGTCTCTGCCTGAATTATTCATACAAATGTTCGCATGCACAATCCAGGTGGATTTCATCCTTGTGACAATGTTTTGGTACGCTTTTGTTCTGCGTACCCATATTTAAGAAAACTGGATACAATCCGTCTTATGGCTCGAGTCTCCCCATATGTTTCCAATGGTCGTCCTTATTCAGCCTTGCTTGAAGTTCCTTCGGACTAGTCTGCCGCAAATCTGCCGGGATAATATCAGGATGCTCTGCGGTCACACCGGCGGCAGCATAACAGCGGATAACAAAATTTGAGCAATAAAATGTCTCTTCGCTATCTCCTTCCCACAGCTTTTCGGCGGCATTGATGGCTTTATTCCCAAAATTAGATGAACCAAAGAGACTGCCCGTGGACTTGGTCCTAGAATAATTTCCAAAAGTTTTGGGAAGTTCATCAACACCCGGATAAGCGGTTTTCTCTTGCTTTCTATGATGTTGCTGCATCATATAATATGTATATCCGATATCTGCTGCAATTTCAGGCAACTGCGTATCCGGAGGGGCTCCAACTAAACGATAGACTTCGTATGTGTCGTTTTGCGGATCGACATTGGCATATTGCAGCCCGGGGCCTGAGGATTCCAGCAACATTCCCTCTCCGGCATAAAGCGCGGCATGAATAGTTGTAGATTTACCTCCCGAAAGATTGTGGCTGAAAAGAGCCTGTCCCGAAACTGTCAATATATGTATTACTGAGCCGCTGCACTTTTTCAAAAGGATATCGCCAACTTGCAATTCATCCATTCTCATAACTTTTCTCCTTTGTTGAAAAGGGGGAATTTGGGTTCGCTGATGTTCAAAGATGGATAAAAATAACCACCCCCTTTCGGTCCATATCTCATCTGAGTAAAACTGCCAGGCGCTTTTTCTAGAGATAAGACGGTTTGAGAAGAGGTTTTGTGTTTTTTTGACTTAAAGATTATTTGTGAGATCAGCTTCTAAAGGTGTTAAGGGGCTGTCTTACGGAACCAAGCGGAAGATGCCGGCCGGAACAGGCCGTACAGAATATAGACGTTAATTGGCAGTTGGACGATTTTCATGAAATAACGAAAATCAGGAAGGGCTTGGCCGATATAACCAAAAAACAAAAAGGACGCCAGCACATAGAAAATGGCATATAGATACCGTGCGCTATTGTCTCCATGATAAATTTTATACGCAAGAAAAGCGACAAATATGCTGATAACGATATTGATAACAATACCAGGCAGAGAAATATGACCAACCGCTGCATTGTATACGGCAGCAACCGTCGAAAGGACAATATTGACCATCAGCGCATATACAACACACCTGATAATAGGGGGGCTATCCATTAAAATCCAGGGATCCTTATCTGAAAGATGTCACTCCGAACCATCAAGATTAGCCCACTAGAATAAAAATATTATCTATTGACCAGTCTTTCTTTCTATCATGTCATTTATCTCAATGTCCTGCTGCCAAGACCGCAGATGCAGGCCTTCTCAGTATTCTAATTCTCAAATCCAAGCACAATCCACTCATCGACAAGAAAGACAATGGGGTCACATCTTGCAATCATGCATTCCCCCGCTCAACCCGCTTAATAGCCCGACTTACGGTGGCGTAGTGTACACCTAAATAATCCGCAATCTGTTTCTGGGTGTAGCCGTAATCCCGAAAGCACTGATAAATGACGGCATCTTTTTGTTGCCGGGTAGAAAAATCGCTTGCAAGCAAACGGTTTAATCCGGGGCGGACTGCCAGGCGTTCAATTTTGGGAATCTCCGTTTTTCCTTCAGCCTCATCAAAGTTAGGTTTCGTGCGCTCGGCAAATCCTTCACTACCAAGGTAAATTTGGCCAACCAGGTTAAGCCATGGACTCTCGTTATCTGAATCCCCAGTGACAAAATCACGATAAAGAGCCTGCGCTGTTTCAAAATTTGGTGAAAATTGTTGTAAAATCCAATCAACGGTTAACAATTTCGGTTTTTCCGAAAGCCCTGCGGTTGGCCGATAACTGCTCCATTTCCAGTCAGCTACTGACTTGGTGAGATTTGCTGCAAGCGGATTTCTTACAATATAGCGACTTAACTGGAGAAGGTAGCTCTCCTTTTCGACAAGTATTGCCTTAAAGCGCCCCTGGAACAGATGACCAACGCATCCATGGCGACGATTATACCTTTGCGTATAGACACCATTAAGGTGGCGCATTCCCCGGGATAAGTTACAGGAAGGAGTCTCGATCATCAGGTGATAGTGATTTCCCATCAGACAATATGCGTGACAAAGCCAACCGTACCGTTCAACCACAAGATGAAAGATACCAAGAAAGCTCTCTCGTTGTTCGAAGCCAAAGGCAGACTTGACCCAATTGACAGATACTGGATGACCTTGAGGCAAAATGGGGCGAGAAGTACCAAATGTTCATCAAATCCTGGCGTAGCAAATGGCCAACCCTGTCCAACTATTTCAAATACCCAGATTATGTCAGGACAGCCATCTATACCACCAATGCAGTAGAGGCTGTACACCGACAATTTCGCAAGCTGACTAAGACCAAAGGCGGCTTCGCCAATGAAAACAGTTTGCTGAAGCTGCTTTACGCTGGCATACTCAAGGCGTCCGAGCGCTGGACGCACCCGATCCAGAATTGGAATTTAACGCTGGCCCAGCTCACTATCCATTTTCCAGACCGGCTGGAAAAGCATCTTAGCCTATGAGCCTGACACAGAATTCTGAACACCCTCAGCTAATATATATGCAGGTTCCTGCAGAATATGCTGCACTGTCAAATTTTCCAGTTCTCTCAATTTCAATATAATAGTCATTCACGGGATAATCAAAGGGCCATTTTTCTAATGACAAATCTCTATTTCGGACATACGGATACCGAAGACGTTCATATTTATATTCAGAGCGCTTGTACATTGGTATTTTCAAAATTTATCATTAACTAAAAGTTTATTGTATAGACGCTCTAACTTTGAATCGTCGTTTTTCGCTCTTTCCAGATTTGTGAGAAAAGGAGTAAAGAACATGCGCACTCTAATTTTTTTTCCAAGAAAAGACTCATAATCATAACCCTCATCAATAGGGCAATTTGACAGATCCATATATCCAACATTCTTCATTTCATCGGTATAGGAAATTTGTGAAATTTTTGTATTCGACAGATCAAGAGAATCAATCGTCATATGGCCGATACCCTCGACTTTGGTGATCAGGGTTTTATTAAGCGCAAGCTCTTCAAGGTGAGTAAAACTCTCAAGACCTTCTATTTTTGTAATGGGATTGTAGCCAATTACAAGGCGCTTTAGACTTGGGAGATCAGTCAAATTTTCTATTTTGGTGATTTCATTCCCAACGAGAATCAGCTCACTGAGTTTTTTAAGACCACTTAAATATTCAATTTTTCTAACGTTTGCGGTGATTTGCAAATGCTCAAGATCTTTCATTTTAGCAATAGAGGGAGGGATACTCGCCATAGCGTCAGCGGATTTGCTGAACATTCTGAGGTAACGCAAACTTGAAGGTAATTCCAGAACCGTGTTGCAAACAGGAGCTTTCGAAATAGACAAAAATTCTAGGTGCTTTAGTTCCCCTATGTTAGGAAGTTCTTTAATTCCCGTCGCCCCCATGTCTAGATATTCTAATTTTGGCAAATTGCGCATATCGGTCAAATTTTGCAATTTTTTACAAGAAGAAACATTCATCCAGCGCAATTCATGAAGCTGATGAAGACCTTCAACTTTTGTTATTGTCTCAATGTCATTCAGATTAAGCCATTGAATATTTGGATAATTTCCCAGCCCTTTCAACTCAACCAGAGGGTTTTCATCCAGAGACAGATAGCGCAGTTTTTTACTTTCAAGCGCCAACTCCACCTTTTTGAAATTGGTGCTTTGCAGGGTCAACTCTTCCAGATTTTTAAAACCGATGATTTTTAGATCGGGAGCATCGGCAGCGCGACCACGATGAGCAGTCAGGTAGAGAGCGCGCAACTGCTTAAAATGATCGAAAAAATGGATGGAGTGTTTCCAGCCGCCAACGGTTAAAAAGATAATATGCCCTTGCCCATCTATTATAATCCGGTCTGATTCAATACTTCCCACCCAGGGTTTTCTGGTTCGTGGTGAGATAATTTGCAGGCGGCCTTTATCATTCAGTTCGATATAGGTATCTTTATTGTTGACCACTTCGATGACAAAATCTTTATAAAATTTGTAGTCATTATTTTGCTTAAGAAAATCGCGCAGAAGTTTCAGGTCTGGTGAGTGATCGACGATTGCCTGGTCTTCCGCATTGAGCTTTGCCCATGCCGTTCCGCCGTTCAAAGCAATAAACAGGGTACATGCGAATAGACAAAATATTTTTTTCATGGGTATCGGTAGCATAATAGTCAAGGTCCTTATTTGCTAGGGGGTCAGAGGTTCAACAACCTGAGGCTGATCGACCACTTGCTGAGAAGGTGCTTCTGCAAAATCAGGATGGGCCCAGCGTTCGATCTGATAATAGCCCTGTCCGATTATTGGCTTGAAAGACTTGAGTCTATGCCAGAAGAATGGTCATTGGCACTGGGAACACTTACAAGTTGAACCCGCATTCCATAATGGTATGAGCTTATACAGATCTGCTCTGGGATTTTTAGGATCAAGAGCCTGAAACATTTATACAGTCCTCTCATTGACCATGCCGATTAAAGGTTTTGTAACCAGCCTATCCTGAGTCAATTAGGCCCTCAATTACTCTTCAAGAAAACCCCATTCCTTGGCCTGTTCTTCCCCACGTTCGTTAAGTTTTTCGTCAGTGATAAAGGTCAGAACCTTTTCCAGCTGTTCGGCAAAATCATCCGGTTTTTTATCCTCACGCAGGAAAAAACCACGCCGTCCTTCCCAGTCTTTATCGAAGACAGCATCGCGCCCCTCTTCCATAAATTTAACAATGGATGCGAAAGCTGGCTCCATAACGGCAGCGTTGTTATACCAAGGGGTGCCGCCAGGCTGGAGGGTGTAAAAAAAGTGCTGGGGTTGACCCTCTTTAAATCCATAGAGGGCGAAATCGATACCACGGTTATTCTGATACAGCCAGACATAGTCATAATATTGAGCCAGCACGCGCCCTCCGCGCCAGGAATAAACAATGCACCGTTCACGGTCAAAATACAGGGGGGCGATCCGTTTCATCCGCAGGGCAAGATAGGATAAGCCTGGGATACTGATCAGGTAAAAAATAGCCAGCACAATATCACCGCGACGGAAACGCTCTGCTGCTGCGGTTTCATAATAGTGGTAATTCCAGTAGGTTTTAAATGGCATTTTGCCATTCTTATCGATCAGGGAAAACATTCTCTTTTTAACTTTATTTTTAGTTTTAATAAAAAAATCATCACCATATGCTTTCTGCAAATCTGAAATATATTCTACGTAAAATTTTTCGGTTCCCTTCCAAGACACATAAAAATCATCGACCTGCCAATATAAGGTTAAACAGAGACCAACTAACCAAGGGAGAATAAAAATGGTCCGAAATGAAGACTGGATCATATTGGCCAAACCAATCACACGTTGATTCACGATACCTATAGGTTTGCGGGGTCGATCACGTTTAATAAGGGGCACCCCCAATAAGTGAATGAAGTGCGTTTTGAATTGATAAAATTTTGTTGAGCCTTGCGGCGGGTATTTAAACGGTGCAAACATTAAGCGGGTTCCTTGGTAATCATGCCGATGAGAGGTTCTGTAATCAGGCCACCCTTAATCGATTACGCTCTCTCGGTCGCGTCAAGAAAACCCCATTCCTTGGCCTGTTCTTCCCCACGTTCGTTAAGTTTTTCGTCAGTGATAAAGGTCAGAACCTTTTCCAGCTGTTCGGTAAAATCGTCAGGCTTTTTATCCTCACGCAGGAAAAAGCCACGCCGTCCTTCCCAATCTTTATCGAAGACAGCATCGCGCCCCTCTTCCATAAATTTAACAATGGATGCAAAAGCTGGCTCCATAACGGCAGCGTTGTTATACCAAGGGGTACCACCAGGCTGTAGGGTATAAAAAAAGTGGTGCGGCTGCCCCTCTTTAAATCCATAGAGGGCGAAATCGATACCACGGTTATTCTGATACAGCCAGACATCGTCATAATATTGAGCCAGCACGCGCCCTCCACGCCAGGAGTAAACAATGCGCCGTTCACGGTCAAAATACAGGGGGGCGATCCGTTTCATTCGCAAGGCAAGATAGGACAAGCCAGGGATACTGATCAGGTAAAAAATAGCCAGCACAATATCACCGCGACGGAAACGCTCTGCTGCTGCGGTTTCGTAATAGTGGTAATGCCAGTAGGTTTTAAATGGCATTTTGCCATCTACAATACGTGCATATTTCCGCCGATCAGTGACATCCTTAGTTCGCAGAAAATAATCTACGCCATATGCTTTCGTTACATGTTCAATATAATAATTATGAGATTTTTCAGTTCCCTTCCAAGATGCATAAAAATCATCAACCTGCCAAAATAAGGTCAGACAAAGACCAACTAACCAAGGGAGAATAAAAATGGTCCGAAATGAAGACTGGACCATATTGGCTAAACCAATCACATGTTGATTCACAATACCTATCGGTTTGCGGGGTCGATCCCGTTTAATAAGGGGCAATTCCAATAAGTGTTTGAAGTGCGCTTTAAACTGATAGAATTTTGTTGAGCCTTGCGGCGGGAATTTAAACGGTGCAAACATTAAGCGGGTTCCTCGTTGATCATGCCGATGAGAGGTTCTGTAATCAGGCCATCTTTGGTCAGGTAGCGACGTGGACTGATAACATGAGGGCTGGGTTCATAGTACCAGTTTAAGCGTACCTGCCGGTCAGTATTCAACTTTACCGTCATCGTCGTTTGGCCATCTTGTTCGATAAACTGAGCCTGTTTTATCGCGGTATATAGTTTTTTCTGTAATTCTTCATTCGCTTCATAGCTGGAACGATTATGTTTTTTCCATTCCAGACCATACACTTCACACTTGAGCTCAGACACACCAGTCTGAAAATTCGGTAAAACGAAGGTGTAGGTATAGGTGAATTGATCATGAATACTACTGAAGAAGGCTTTGTCATCTTCAATTGTCAGTTGTGGTTGATAAAAATAATTGAGAAATTCTTGAGACTCTATCTGATATGCAGATAAAGTTTCTGGCAATATAAACATTCGTTCTGCAGATTTTATCCGATCGTCAATTGCAGGACGCCCACTTTCATTACTCCACAACATATATTTACTCCCGCTCCCCCAGAAGCAGTTCTCCAGTAGCACTTGAAAATCTGTCTTGCTATATTTATAGATCAACCAAGCTCCTGCACCAGTGAGCAGGGCCCCGATAATCGTTCCGATGACAGCCGAACTTCCAAATGAAAAAGGAGAGGCACCTATACCTGCCGCCTCAGCAGTAACTGCAGCGGCCTCGCAAGTATAGGCGACATACAAGAAGGCCAAAGCACCAACCCCAAGAGCGACATGCCCGGCCATCTCACCATAGTTCCCCTGCCGGTAGCTGGTTATGGCATTAAAGGTCGAATCAACTGCCGCCGCAAAATTAAGGAAAAGCACGGCTTTAGCCATCAATTGGGTAGACAATACCGCAGAAAAGAACCCCTTGCTGAGGCCTAAACCTTTGGCCAGTGTCCCTAATTGAGGAGCCAAGGCGGTTCCAACCCGCCCGGCACCGGCGAGACCGCCGGCAAACAACTCGCCTAAACCAGTAACCGATTTGGCAATGGTTAACCCACAGTTTGTCAAGCCAACCACAGAGGATGAGAGCCTCACCATGTCGTGGTAATGATTGCCACGATCCACCGGATTGGCAGCATCATAGTTCGTTTGATGGGCAAGATCATTTAAAGTTTTCAGGTTGAAATAGGTCCAGATACCGGCAAAAGACCCACTGACAAATAAACCAACCCCTTCAGCGACCGGTTTAAACCGTCCTGCAGTAGCCGCCCCTTGCCCTGGAACTTGATTGACTTTTGATAATTGCCATTTACGCTGAACACTTTCTGCTTTGCCTAAAGAACGTTTACCCCAATCAAACAGTTTCTGATACTTTGCGACACGATTTAATGCTTTATCGAGGGTCTTTCCTGGATTTTCAGCAGGATAACTGCCAACACCTTCATCCAAATGCTGAGCGATCAACTTGGCAAGTTCATCTGTAGTATAGGTAATTGTTTGCCCATCAGGGACTTCCAAGCCGACCTGACTAAAGACTTTCGGCAGAAACGAATCACAAAGAAGTTTATTAATTTGATAATTGGCCTGGATTGCGATCTCCGGTGAATTTTTAAACGCAGAAACAGCTTTGCTCCAAACACCGCCAAGTTGCCCAAAGACCTTATCAAGAGATCCAAGTGTATCCGCATGGAATTGTGTTTTTCTTTCCATGGAAATGGCCTTGTCTAGAATCTTAATCAACCTTGCGTAGAAGGCTTCTTTATTTCCAGCTTGATCATGTAAGGCCTCGATTACAGATAATCCCGGCTGACTGGAAGTGATGCCATTGAATATACCGTCTACGGTGTCACAGAGTTTTTGAATTTCATTATTTTTTTCTTTTTCGACCGTCAGGTCAAAACTGAAAAAGTTCTCAAAATAGGTATCAAGGGAACCTGCGCGACCAATTAATGCTTCGTCCTCCATAAAGGCTTTATATAATTGGGTAAATTGCTTCAATCGCTGATTAAAAAGTTCATGTTTATCGTGTAAGTCCCCCCAATACTGGTTGTACTCAGCAATGTTGATAGAATCATTTAAAACCTCCTGAAGCTTATCGTCAGGATACTTTTGTAGTTGGGAGATAAAGGTCCCTATTGTATAAGGATAGAGATTTTGGGCGCTAAAGCGTTTTTGCCACAATAAAAGCTTAATATGTATTTCAGCAATATCTCGTTGCCGTCCAACAGGATCATACAGTCCAACAATACTCGCATCATCCCCCTCAGGCGAATAATCACGCAGATCCTTGGCAATAACTTCGGCATCAAGATCAAAACTGCCCTGGGTCAATAGTGAATCTAACGCAAATTTTTCATCGAAGTCTGGCTCTGCTGTTGTGTTCTGAAAATTAAGGATACGGTCTTTAGCGCTACGATAATCCTCAACAAGCGCCTTAAAATGACTCTCTGTAGCAGTAACTGTGCAGCGATCAGCAGCAAGGAGGTTGACCTTTTGCATCGTCTTAGTGCGAGCCCGACTAGAACCATTCATTGTATCAATGACATTTGGATGCCATTCATGCTCGCTATATGCGATGCTGATTTTTGAAACTTTTTTCCGCACAAAAACAAAGGGATAACCTTTTAAGCCAAAAGCACCGGAGTCATCGAGCTGTAATCCTCCTTGCGCATTTATACCGTTTTTAAACAGGTACTTAGTAAATCGTTCTTGGATTTGTTCGCCGTCCTGCTTATGCTCATACTTAAAAATGTGAAAATACCCATCGCCGACACCCTCTTCTTTTATATAGATCCAACCAGGGCGTAAGATTCGTGCAGCATAACCATTGTTCTCTTCCGTTGATGCTTGGTTCAGCATTTCATTGAGTGCGGGAGGATCTGAAGGTTTGGCTAGGTTATCACCGAAAAAGTTCACGTATGCGTAACGCACCGGATAGATAGGACGAATAGTCGTATCTTCTTGTTCTTTTTCAGGACTAGAAAGCTGGTTCACACCGATGGTTGAAGAAGCATTGATCGCAGCAGGGGCTGCGACACTCGGCGGGCTGGTGATCGACATATTGACCTTGCCGCTTAAGCTCACCGCTCCGGCAAAGTTGACGTTGGTGCCAAACAGGGTGACGTTCCCTGCCGGGTCGATCTTGATGCCGCCACCGGCCTGACCGATAGAGATATCGCCACCGCCATCCCCTTGGATGTTGATGGCGCCGTCGGCATCCAGGATCATGCTGCCGCTGTTAATGTTGATGGCAGCGGATGAGCCACCCACCTTGATGTTCATGGCCTCGCGGATATCGAGGCGCATGTCGTTACCGACTTCAAACTCGGTATTTTTCCCCGATTCGAGATCGATATTATTGGCTCCGCGCAGCAGCACATCGGTGGCCGACTGGTGGTGAATTTCGGCGCTGTTGGTAATCGTTTCGTGTTTATCCTCAACCACCTGAATACGGTTATTACCAACCGTTTCGGTCAGGGTGTCACCACTGGTGGTAGCGATGGTCTGCTTGGCGTAGAACTCAGCCAACCCCTGCTCTGTAGCCAGGCGCAGCAGGTGTTCGGCTTTGCTGGCGTTTAAGTGGAGGATATTGTGACCGGCAAAGGTGCGTAAGGAAATAACTGGGGCATCAATGGTATCGTCAAGCATCAGTTCCTGGTCATTCATGGTGCGCAAGCGGTTCTGGGCGGCATTGCTGGCGGTGACCGGGGAGTGGTTTTCCGGGTTGGGCAGACTGCCGACAATCACCAGCCGGTCGGGATCGTTGTTCAAACAACTGACCAGGATTTCGGCCCCATCCTGCAGCGGCATATGGAAACCGGGCTGATGCCCGTTACCGGTACCGCCGTAGGGTTGCAGGCGCCGGGTAAAGATGCTGTTCTGACCAAACGGCTTTTGCGCGCTGTCGTTATGTTGATGGTAACGGGTGCGCCCGGCACTATCGAGTTGCGCGGTCTGATCCTTGCTTTCGATGCGTGCGGTGATGGTCAGGGGGACGGTGGGGAGTTTGGTTTCGGCAACCCGGTACGGGGTTTCACGCGGCACCAGGGTGACGGTGTTGGTGTAGGGGCAATCCTTTTCTCCACCTAAGCCAAGACCAGCATACTGTTTAAGCCTATGGGTCATGGCGGTGATCAGGTAATCGCCGCTGACGTCGCTGCCAAAACGGTCAGCCTCGATGCGTACGATACGTCCGACCCGCAGGTCGACAGCGTGACTGGTGATGGTCAGGTTAAGCTGCTGCGAGGTACCGATATGCGCCAACCGTTGAGTCGCCTCACTGGCAGCGTCTGCGCTGGTGACACCCCGTCCGAAACGGACTTCGGTGGTGCCATAAGTGGATTTACCAGCGCCAGGTAACTCCCGCGCACTCAGTAATTCCTGCCCTGGTGCTGATTCGGCCACGTCGTGAACCATATAGCGATCGCTGACCAGCTGAGCACCCAGCTTCATGGTTAACAGATCATTATCATTGGCGTCATGCTCTAAACTGGCACTGGCCCGATACTCCAGCGCTGGCCGCACCAGCGGCCGGCAATGACTGGCGGTGTCGGCAAAATGAAGGACCTCCTGCTCGTCACTGGCGGCAGACCAGAACAGGATGCCGTTGCGGCTGCACAAGCGGGCCAGAAAATCGAAATCGTTCTCCCCGGCCTGGAGAGTTGTTGGCCGGGCCGGATAACTGTGGCTGAAGTCACAGAACAGGGCATTGTCATCAAGACCATGACGACGGCACAGCAACTGAATGATCTCAGGCAAACTATGATCGAGAAGCAAACGGGTATCTGTTGCTTGCTGCAGGCGGTAAAGATGGGAACTGACCTCAAGGCGCCACAATTGCTGGCCATCAGGCAAACCCATGATATGGGCCACCTCGGACACCAGGCCGTAGAGGGTGCGCTGCTGACCACTGGTTGCCAGCATGCTCAGAGATACACTGCTCCCTAACTGGTTGGTCAGCGCCGGAAAACCGGGCACAACAAGTTCCAGAACAAAGGAAAACGGGTGGTTGAAGGCTTCCTGCCCGCAAACAGATACGACGGCATAATCAGCTCCTCCGACCCGGGCGGTCAGACGTGACTGATCGGCAGATATAGACAAGGTTCCCCCTCCTTGTAAATAAAAGGACTTAAACGTTTATCAGAAAAAACCCGCCTGAGGAGTTTTAACCCGTCAGACGAAACTTTTGGTTTTATTCTTCAGCATATTTTTAATGAGAGACATGGCTATCACGTTCTATGAATTGTTGTCAACATCATACCAATCGATCTTGCGCGTCAGGTACATGACCGCGGCAACAATTATAAACAAGCCGATACTCCCTAAAACAAGGGCATAATCTTCCAGTTGCAGAATCAGGAATAAGTACGAGTAAAGCAGGCCAAGGAGGCCTCCGATAAAGAAACCAAAACGTGAATTAACCACGATAGTTCGGCCATATCCGGCAATCAACAGGGTGACCGCTGCGGCAGACAGAATATAGGCCAGATTGAAATTGATATACTCCGACAGAGACAGCACCAGAGTATAGAAAATTAACACCGCAACCCCGATCAGCAGGTATTGGATAGGGTGAATCCCTTGGCGGTTGATAACTTCCGCCAGAAAAAATGCAGCAAAGGTAAAAATCAGGAACATGATGGAGTATTTGGCCAGCCGCATCGATTTCTGATAAATATCGGCAGTTAATAACAGTCGCGCCCCAAAAACCGATGAGTTAATACCATAATAACTATCGCTCCAGAATTGCGGATAGTTGCGGTTTAAATGCAAAATCTTCCAGGTCGACTTAAAGCCGCTATCTGACAATTCACGCTGAACCGGTAAAAAAGCACCAGCAAAGCTGGGCGATGGCCAGTCCGCCTGCAGATTCACATGATTGGTTTCTGCCAGTGGCATAAAATTGAGTTCCTGACTGCCATTGAGGTCGAGATTATAGGAAAAAGCATAGCGCCCACCCGGCTGAAGATCGTCAATTTGAGCACTGATGCCTGACTTGGCTAAATCGTCCGTCACTAATCCTGGCTGGGCCGCATAATCCTGCTGATTAAACTTGAGGATGACCTTTTCACGAATACCGCGCATATCGCTGATCCCCAGGGCGAGTGTGGCTTTATCCCAAAGAATATCATTCCCAGCAATATTCAAACGCTCCAATTCCGGCACCAGGAACTCTCCATGCCCCTGGATATCAACCTTGTAAACAACAGCCTCAAACAGGCTACGATAGCGTACCTCGGTCTCCAGCTGACCACTGGTTGACAAGGATTCCGGTAACAGATGGAGATGATGCAATGTATACTGTTGCTGGCCTTCCTGATTGGTATAATGAACACGGTACGGCACAGTCAAATATGGGCCCGTCAACGTTTGCTCAGCACCCCACTTACCGGTAATATCTGCAACAACTTCATCGCGCCGGTTTTCCCGTTCGCGGATCAAGTTCGTAACCATTGAAGTCGGAATGAGCAATAACAAAATAAGTATGGCGATGGTCACCATTTTCAAAGTCATAGAACGGCGAATAAACGACGTTGTTTTGTGCATCAAATCGGTCATGTTTTACATCCCCCTCATGATTTATAGTGCTGTTTTAAGTACCACCGTTTTCTTTTTCCATTGCAGCATAGCCCACCCTTCTTCAGGTTTGACATTGGGTACGATGGCAAGCTCGGTAAAATATTTACAGTACAATTTGCGGAATTCATCATCGCTGCCGTTATGAAACTCATCAATTTCATGTTGTAAGGCGGTGACGACCCAGTCCTCCTGAAGAGAACCATGAAAAGCCGCCGGATTGACAATCACCAGACGGTCACCTTCGGCCCAGGCCCAGTGAATATCAAAACGCTTGGTTGACTTCTGCATGTTGGCATTAAATTCAGCGGCAATTTCTTTACGCAACTGTTCTTTATCAATAGTGCTATACCAGATCAAAGCCCACCAGGGCTTATGGCGATGAACCATTTCATAACGGGGCAGATTCACCTCATCCATCGAGGTTATCTGATAACTGCTACAACCTGCCAATAAGCTTAAAACCAAAAGCCCGGAAATTATTAAACGAAACTTTTTCATTTTTAAATTTTTTCCTTAGCAGGATGTTGAAAAACGTTTTCGAGGCAGCAAGTGCTAGGCAAAAATTGCCGAAAAAGAGCAGTTTACTTTAGTAAATGAGCTTTTTGAGGCGATTTTTAACAATGCAATTGCAACGCAGATAGTTTTTCAACAGCCTGTTAGTGCAATCAATTACCAACGCAAACGATACAGATCACCCGAAGCAAGAAAAATAGAAACAGTCTGCTGCTTTTGGTCCTTACCTTTATAGCTGACCATGCTGAAAGCAACGTAATTATTCCCCTGATACTTAAACGGTGCCGGGTTGACAGCGCCGTGCTGAGGGACAATTTTCATCAATTCCTGATTGTCGAGATTATAGGTCCAGATACAGGCAACAGGTCCGCTATTGTCAAAATAGAGAATCGGCTCCAGGTCATCAAAAACCAATGACCCAACGGCCCAGCCGCCACGACCATTTTTCTCGAAGTTCAGCGGATAGCCATAGTTTTCATCAAAGGAATAAATCAGAACTTCGCCATCATCGCCTGAGTTATTCTGTTTGTCAGCAAAGAAATCCCGCATTTCATCAAGCTCAGAAGCCTGATCAAACAGAAAAGAGTTTGAAGCAAGCGTGGCAATCGTTTGTGAGCCTGGCCAGACACCATAAAGAGCCGACCTTAACCCTAACAGCGTCTCTCCCAAGCTGGTCAGGGTTATTTCCTCTGCGGGCAGAGAGGAGCCAATCTGATAACGCAAAACAACGTCATCCCCCTGCGGCTTATCCACATTAAACGGTGGGAAATAAAGAGCACCATCACGCACGGCAAACAGATCGGTGTCCATACCGTATCGCCAGTTATCATTGCTGCCACTGGCAATAATCAGATCTTTTTCGGTCAGCACATTCAATTCGTGAATCTCGTACTGATAGAGATCCACCTGCTCAGACCGCTGCAGCAGATAGATCAGGTATGGAGTGTCACCGACCCTGGTCGCCAGGAGCCGGCTGATATCGGCATTGTCAATGGTCAGCAACACCTTCTGCTTCCAGATCTGATCCATGGCATAACTTAAGGAAATATCATCATAATTATCATAGTCTCCAGGTTTAAACTGGTTACTATCGGGTAACAGCATACCGTCGGACAAGGGATTTAAGCTGGTGTGGTAATAATCGATGAGGCGTCCATAGCCATCGACATAAGACTGTTCGCATGCGCCGGCATCACCGCCACCACAAATCTGATTGCGCTCTTTGATCCAGCTGCGCTGAACCGCGCGCAACACCTTGGGAGCTTTCGTCTGCTCTTTAGCCCTTTGGTAGAGGACCTGCAACAGGTCATCCATCTGACTTAACCCCGGGTTATCACAGATCAGATGCTCAGTTTTGGTAGCTGCTTTGGCGCAATCAAAACTGGCGCCGAAGGAACTACCCGGAACCAGGATTAAAACCATCAAGACGAAAAGAAGCAATGATCCCATCATCTTTTTTTTCGTCACCTTAAAAAACGCGATCAGTTTCATTCCAGCCCCACCTTTCCAGCGGCAAGATGAATAGAGGAATCTTTTTCATTACCTTCATCACTGATGACAAAAGCGACATAATCCTGCCCTTTATAGATAAATGGCCGCGGCAGCTTGGCCTCGTGCTGGGGCACGATCTTGACCAGGGTTTTCTCTTCCAGATCGTAAGTCCAGATACAGGCCATGGGGCCGTGGTTATCAAAAAACAGTACTGGTAAATGCGAATGGAAAGCGAGACCGCCAAAGGCCCAGCCTTTCTGATATTCCCATTGCTCAAAATCAAGCTGATAACCACGCTTACGCAGACGGTCATAAACATAGATGTAGCGATCATTACTGTCTTCAGGATGCGCCTGGTAGTAATCATACAACTCCTTAATGTTTGAAAAGATCGTCACTTTTGGCCAGCGGAGATAGTCATTAACAGTGGCCAGCCAGCGACCATCCTGCGACGCCGCAAAAAAAGCAAAGGCGAGGGTCTGCTGTGACGGAAGCAAAACCCTACCAGTCACTGCTTTAGCCGCCTGACGACTACCGACACGATAGGCCATCAAGGCTTGCTGCTCCAAGGGAACCATTTGAAAATCCCCCTGCTGAGGATAATAAAGAGTACCATCAACAACGGTAAATAGGTTGGCCTGCATGGAGATCCAAGCATTCCATTTTTTCATGGTGTCGACATGATAGGTGTTACGCGTTAACAGATTATATTCAAAAATCCGGTATTCTTTACTGTCATCGTACCAGACAACATAGAGCAGGTATGGCGTTTCATTAACAATGGCACTGTTTAATGACACGACCAGGCCGTTCTTAACGTTGACAACCTGCTTCTGCAGCCAGGGGCGGCTGTCTTCGTCATAAATACCGACCTGGTCGGGGTTGAACATGGACGCTTGCTCATTCATCGACAACTCTGCCTCAGGCGGTAATGCCATACCATCAAGCAACGGTCCCTTAACACTCTGGTGATAAAAACTTGAAAGCTGCCGGTAACCATCCAGATAGGTCATCTCGCAGACCTTCAGTGCCCAACCGTTACAAGCTTGATCACGCTCCATCAGCCATTCGAGTTGCATATTTTTAAGCAGCTCTTTTTCACCGGTCTGTCTTAACGCCCGGCTATACAGCATCTGCATCAGCTCATCCATGTGACTGAGTCCGTCATTATTGCAGATCAGTTTTTCTGTCGGGGTAGACGCTTTGGTACAGTCAAAACTTGCGGCCAGGGACAAACTTGGCAGCAGCAAAAAAGCCAATAATATCAATTTCAACATCTGTTTTCAGTGTCCTTAAGAATTTCGGTTTATCAGTAGCCCCTTAATGGCAGGCTTTATGTTTTTTCGGGTCGAGGGCCTCGCAGTCGACATAAAAGGTATGCAGGCGTGGTGCATGGGCAACGTAATATTCTTTCAGCGGGCAATCGTCGGCCAATAGCTCCCTGAGCTCTGGCATATTATCGACATACAAGCTCTCAATAAGACTCCCCCGAACGCCGAGGAACGTCAAGTGAGGTAAATCTTCAAGCCTTAAAGAGCCGGTCAGGGGATTGTAATTGAGTATCAGTTGCTCAATAGCGGGTAGCTCGGGCAGACCGATTTTTGTCAGTTTGTTATCATAAAGATCAAGGATTTTAAGCCGCGGCAGATCGGGAATTTCAATCGTTTCAAGACCCAACTGAGATAACCGCACTTCTTCCAGGTAGCGGCTCTTTGGGAGGATCAAGCCAGGAAGACTCGACCGGTGTCTGCCGATAGCCAACCAGCGCAAACCTTTCAGAGCGGACAGATCAAGGGCCTGCTGCCCTTCGGCGATATTCAGGTAGAGGGTTACCAGGTTATTGAAACGGCTCAAATCTTTACTGGTGGCCAGGTATTCGCGGGAACCGGCCATTTCACTGATTTCCAAAACTTCAGTGGTATAGCGGTAACCGAGGTCGAGCAAGCGCTCTTTAAACTGTGGTTCGTCAAAATCGATATCGGCAATTTGCGGCAACGGATTATCGGTCAGGTCGTATGAGCCGATATGCTCAAGAGAATAAAGATCGAGTTTGGTTAGCTGATTGCTCTTCAGTGAGACAATATTAAGTTGCGAATCCTCTGGCCACAAAACCGTATGCAACTGATTATTATCAGCCAATATCTGCTCCAGCTCTGGCACCGCAGTCAGATCGAGAACCGTTAAGCGATTACCCGACACACTCAGGTTGCGTAACCGGGGCAGGTTTTCAAGGACAACATCGGCCAGCAAGCTATCATCAATAATACACTGCTCTAAGCGTGGCAGATGGCTTAACTCCAGAAGCTTAAGGTTTGTTCGATTGATGGCAAAAGCCTTAAGCTGAGGCATAGTGTTCAGTTGCAGCGCCGTTAGGGGGATATCATCAATACCAAATTGGGTCAGCTGGGGCAGGTTAAAATTGAGAAGCACCCCCGAAGTTGAAGAACTCTTTCGCTCTGAATTGCCTTTGATGATCAACGTATCGAGCAACGGATGACTAAGATGTAATTCACCAAGGTTCGGATCAAGTGCTTCTTTGCGCCCCTGCTCGCCCAGATAAAGATAATTTAGCCGCGGAAACATTTGGGCCAGATCAATGCGACTAAACAGCTCAAACAGGCGCGGCGTATCGATCAGCAGATCGCGCAATTGCGGCAAGGCCGCTAATTGAATGTCTGTTTTTTTGCGATACCCATAGAGATTCAGCTCCTGCAGCGCCAGATTCTGGCGCAAATCAACACTGCTGAGGTTATTCATATTCAACTCGAGTTTGGATAACCCGGTTAAATATTTCAGCTCGGCAACGTCCTTAAGCTTATCATCATTGCAGGTCAGCTCCCTGATAGCGGCTAAATCGGCAACGCCGCTTTTTTCGACACAGCGCCGGAAAGCAGGATCGCGAAAATGGACCTGTTCCACCCGCGTCGGTAGCGGCCGGGCACAGGCGGCCATAAAGACCAGAATAAGAAGCACGAGGACATGACGCCCTCGCGCTACACAGCGGAGTCGTTCTCTCATATTCATTTAGTTGCTCCCCCCGAAAGGACTCAATGCACACGCATGCGATTATACTCATCAATCTGCTTTTGACGCTGCTTATTGTTACGGTAATTGGTGATCATCAAGATGCCATGCAACGCGGCCAGCAAAACAAGGACTGTCAAAGTCACAATTCTGACCGTCGCGGCAAGAATCCAACCGGGGTTAAACTCTTCTGTCACCAGCAAAACAGGAACACCACTCGCATTCGGTTGGTTGCGGACGACGAGCCCTTCCAGAGTCAGGGTCTGGTAAGTGGCTGGGTCGCCCACCTTTTCATAAGCAGCCCACTGTGACAAAAGTTCGCCGGTATAGTCAGATGAAAGTTTCAGCTCGCGTTGTTTATCATAGCTAAGTGATAATAGCACGCCACCGGAATCGGACTGTTTCCGTTGAGAAAAAACTTCTGTTGCCTGTTTCAGCACAAGTTTTTCGGCTATTTTACGCCCCTGGTTAGCCAGGGATGAAGCAACGCCACTGAGCAAGACGCCTTCGTCCTGCTTACCTTTTTTTAGCGTTCCCTTACCGGCAGCAGAGAGCAGATCATCCCAGGAGGAGAATTGATTAGTGGTCACCGGCACAATGTCTTCCACCATCGATTTTTTTAACTCTCGACAGTCGGCCTTGAGCATCGCATCGCCGGTTGCTTCAACCTGCTGGCAGAGCGAAGCAACCTTTTGCGTCACAGCACTGAAATCCGTTAGGCGCATAATGCGTCTTCTGCGCCCATAGCTATCATATTGCCGCAATGAATAAGCCAATAAAGAAGAATCTTTGCGGGTTTTAATAACCTCTTCGGCAAGAAATTCATGCAATAGAGGCTCCGTTTCCAGCCTGTCTACATGTGGCGCAGAACCACCCCAGCGCACCTCGCGACAATTAAGGGGGAGCAGGCGGTAACCTCCTTGCTCGTCAGGCAATTGGCAGCGGACCTGAGCAGTTAAACTGACCATATCACCTGCTTCCAGGGCCGCAGCCTCATTGGCTTGATCATTGTTCAGAGTTATCGTTTCAGTACCGGTAAGCAGCTTGCTCCCCAGGCGGAAATCGAGCTGCGGATCGGCCATATTGACAAACAGTCCCAAAGCCATAACCACGGCGACCAGGGCCACGGTAAAGTGGCGCCCCCAGAAAAAATCGGGGAAGCGTTGCTCTTCTTCGCCCAGGGCCAGGTGTGACCCAAGTTTAACCAGCATACGGTTCTCAACGCGGATATCAACATCTATAGGCCGATCGGGCAGACGGCTGAGAAATTCAAGCCAATGAGAAGGGATAATAACCGGCAGTTTGTTACCGAGAAAAAATTCCTGACGTGGCATATGGGCATTATTGGGATCGGGAATTTCGACCGAATGAAGATAGCCCCTGGCCTGGTTAATTTTCTGCGCTTCCAGAGCCTTAGGTTTGCGCCAGAAGCTACGGGCCGCTAACAGAACCAGTACCAGAGCGACACCAATGGCACTAAGCTGAACCGTCTGAGAATCGGCATAACTGTTTGCTACCATAGCGGCGACAAAAGCTGCAACCAAAAGGCAGGACGCCCAAAACCCAATGCCAGGATTAAACCGCGCGGCCATTTCACCGGGATTCTCAGTCCGCTGGCCAAGCATCTGAACTTTAAAATGATCTGGTTCGGCATCGACCTCGGCCTGTTCTTCCGGGGTCAGGTTGTCGAGTTGACCATAAACGCCAGCGGCTCCGTTTTCCCACTTATGTTCCTGTTGCAGGTTTTCCTGGGCACGCTCCTGGCCACCAACAAGATCAAAAGAAGCGTTTAAAGAGATTACAATAGCCAGCTTTTTAGTCAGCACAACCTCAGCACGGTTCGTATCACTCAGGAACATTGTTGCATCATAGGGCAATGACACATCAACGCCGCCAATCGTGTCATGCATGGTGCTACCATGTTGTCCTTGAAGACCATGGCGAAAAAATTCACCATTGAGTTCATAAACTTTATCATTCAGTAATTCTAGCGGCTTGCCGGCGCCGGCCAAATGTAAAACCGGGGTCAACGCATCACGCTCGGCAGAAGACAAAGTCCGTAAGACTGTTCCCTTCTTTTTAAGTTGAACGAAATGTCTTTTATTGCCACTGCGACGCAGGGTATAGCGAATTATACTGTAAATGGACATGGCAAAAAGAAACATGACCAACAGGTTCATTAAGGCATCCACGTAATATTCTCCAAAAATAATCGGTAATTCTGTATCTCAATAAAGTGACGGGGTCCTTAAGGAACCTTTCCGTAATGGTTTGCCCCTTCGCTTCCCCGGAAAAACAGCATCTCAATGGTATAGTAAATATTGACCAGAGGGATTAAATTGAGCAGTTGATACCAGCCGCTTTTATCGCGGTCGTGACAACGCTTGGTTGCCAGGGCAACCATCGGCCAGAAGCTCAAAAACATGAGATGAAGCAGCAATACAACAGAAGCGAAAGCTCCGCTGAGATCAGGAGGCGAAAGCATAAAGGCCAACAGCAAAAAGAAAACACCGGCTACTAGCGTCACCAAAATCTGCCCCCAAAAGAACTGGCTTCGGGAAATTCGCCCCTGGGAAGAGAACAACAACCAACGTAAACGGTCAGTTTTGCCTGGCAGGTCAGCCATTCTTGCTGCGCTGAAATTGCCCAGGATCAAGCCTGCACCACACATAGCCAGTAAAAAAATACTTTCCTGGACAGCCATCTGCCCCGCATAGTCAGGATGATCAAAAAACAGTTCCCCAAAGCGGGCCCAGACCACTAAATGACCACCAAAGCGATACCCTGCGGCAAGGGTCAGGATGGCCAGCCCCCACCAGGACAATGCTTTACAGCACGCAGCCCGGATGGCCAGAACGAAAGATAGCAGCAGCGCTACTGCAGGAAGCGCCATAACCCATAAATCATCGAAGCGCGGCTGATTAAACAGGGTGACACCAATATCGAGAATAATCCCCAAAGCGAGCAGATAACCACCGACCTGATAGACCACAAGACTGCCGGCGCCTGGCAGGCTCTGAGGGCTGTCAGGATCATCCTCAATAGTGAGTTCAGCGACCTCAGGCTGTCCGCCACAGGATCCTGACTGAGCGCTGCCCGCCAAGCCTGCCTCGGCAGTTGCTCCCCCATTGAGATCAAAACGGTTCGGTCCTTCAGTCCCACGCAGGAATAGAAGATTTATCCAACACCAAATATTGACCAGGGGCACCAGCAGCAACAGCTGAAACCAACCGCTGTAGTTACGATCATGACAGCGCTTGGCCAGTAACGCAATCATCGGCCATAGTGCAAAAGCATTAATATGGGCACTAAGGATTAACGATTCGGGTAAACCTAAAAGCCCCCATTGACCATTCGGTCCCAGGGCAAAGACCGTAATCATATAGCAATAACCGGAAAAAACCCCGAGCCCCAGGACATAATACTGCCAGAAACGGGAACGGGAAATTCGTCCCTGCACAGAAAAAAACAGCCAGCGCCAGGCGGGTTGGGTAAAGCCATCCCCTTCAGGAGAGCCAAGGACAATGAGGGTTAAAGAAATAAAGAGCAGATAGAAGATTGCTTCAAATAGATACCAACCGTTATAAACCCTGGGAGAAACCCTGAAAAAGGATTCCATCATCACCCCAAAATGCAGGTGTTCGCTGAACAGAAACAGGAGTTCAAAAAAAATGAAAAGCTTAGCGGCTGCCCATAAGCGCTTACCGCGGATGACGGCCAGCGAACAGGCCAGCAGAATCACCATCGCCCCCCCGATATAGGCCAGTGAAAAGAGATCAGAAAAACGGAAAGTATACCCATCCTCCCACACCCGGACAAATGTGCCCAAAAAGAGGTACGAAAAACCTCCGCGAGGCGGAATACCACTAAAAAAGCCCAAATAATTAAATGTTTGAGCAAATTGACATAAGGTGGCAACAAGTAGCAGCAAACCACCTGATCGATAGAGTTTCATAAAAAAATCCCCTTCCAACCAGCGTTCAGAAGCGTTTAAAAAAACCAGAAGCGACAAATATTGAACAAAAGACTTTAGTGGCAGAAATCAATCAACAGAGTTACAGGACAAGCAGCGGATATCAAACCAGGACCACCGATGCGCATGAGATAGGCGTAAACCAATACAAAATGGGGCGAAATCAGGTCCAGCTTTCAAAAGAGCAGATTTTCTAGCACAGATGTGAACATTGAACAAATAAAAAACTACCAACAATTCCTCAAGTTTCCCCAAAAATCATAGTTACCCTAATTTTTTCAAGAACTTATAGATAGACAACAAAAGGCAACAATAACAACTTTATTAAATCACCCAAGCACTAGGTTCGCATATGAACATTTTCAACGTCACTTGTCATTAGCGATGAATCTTAAAAAGATTAATCTCAGGGGGGAATTGTAAATTTAACGAACAAGGGAAAACGCAGAAATCGTGGGTTTCAGCCGAAGAGAAACGGACAATTCTAAAAACGCAAAGACAGGCAGGTCAAACCACCATCAATCTTGGCAAATTCTGAAATATCAACTTCAATAATTTCTCGTCCAAGGGTTTCCAGTTGCCTTCTCACGTTCGCGAATCCGGCGGCCATCAGAATCTTGTCATTAATAGCGATGCAATTGGCAGCACCGGCCTGTTCAGCACTGACCTCTAGAAGTTTATAGCCCTGAAATTGTTCCTGCTGCAGATGAATACCTGTGGCGATAAATTGATCTTCTCCCAACCAGGTAATTCCCGTCTTAAGGTGTAGAAGACCAGAAACGGGGACAACTTCCCCTGCAAAACCGTAGTCGACAAGAGCTTTAAATAACTGCTCAGCACCATTTTTATTGGTTCGTTGCGACATACCAACATAGCAGCAACCTTCAGTCATCATAACATCTCCCCCATCAAGCTTTCCTGGAGCGGAGATCTGGGTTATCCGTGGAAACAGTTCAGTCAGTAGCGAGCTTATAGCGTCAACCTCTCCCGCTCGTGAAGGAGCTCCGGGAGCAGTCACAATAGCGAGATCTTTAAAAACAACAGCCGCATCTTCGACAAAAACCGAATCGGGATATTCTTCTAAACAAGGCAGACAAGTCACATTAAGGCCACACTGTTGAAGCGCCTCGCTATATGCCTGATGCTGCTCCAGGGCTTTTTCATAGACAGGCTTTGCCCCAGGGGTTCCACTCAAACCGGAAACCAGACTGCGCCCAGGAGTACGAACGATTGCTTGCGAAAAATTGATCATGGTGAACAGGCCTTCACTTTTTAAGATGGGTCAACCCAAAGATCTTGGCATTAATAGAGCAAAGTAAGCGAGCTGAGGATTGCGTCGCCTAAGGCAATATAGCGATTCAGCAAGAAATATCAAGCGTTGAGAAAGTTCAACCTGTCAGGCCCTGACACCAGACAGAGCGATACTGACAGCCTCCATCAGGGTATGAGTCCGGAAGGGCTTTGAAATGACGCCTATGAAACCATGCTCTTTATAATTTGCCATAATCGGATCATTAGCATAGCCACTGGCAACTAAGATGGGAACCTGGGGTTCAATATCGTGGAGACGCTCTGCCAACTCTTTTCCCCCCATATCTCCCGGGACAGTCAAATCGGTAATAACCAAGGCAAATGGGGTCCCCATTATCATATTCTCGGCATAGCATTCTAAAGCAGCCTGCCCCCCTGAGGTAGCTTTAACCTGGTAACCATGCAACTCAAGGATCTCCGTCATGATACGACGTACAGACTCTTCATCATCCATAATCAGGATACGGCTGCCGTCTCCATGGAGAGTTTGGACATGGTCTTTTGTCTCGGCAACGGAACTGTCAGGTTCTGCTGGCAGGTAGACATTAAAGTAACTACCTTTGCCAGGAGTCGATGTGACTGAAATCCAGCCTTGATGTTTCCTGATAATCGAGTGAGCTGATGCCAGTCCAAGGCCGTTGCCAGACTGCTTGGTTGAATAATAAGGATCAAAGATGCGATTCAGCTCATCCTTACGAATTCCGATTCCCTGGTCGGCAACACTGATACAGATATGGGGTTGGCCACGTTCAGGGAAATCTTCAGTGTCACTCTTGTCAACGTTATAGGCAGAGACCCTGACGATGCCACCGTCTGGCATCGCCTGATCAGCATTAATCACCAGATTCTGCAACACCTGACTCAGTTGTCCAAGGTCTACGGAAGCAGGCCACAAATCTTCTGCCAGTTCAAAGACACAACGAACATTCGATCCCCTGAGGACGAATTGAACAGAATCCTCAATGGTAACCTTGAGGTCCGCCAATTCCCTGATCGGCTCCCCCCCCTTGGAAAAAGTCAGTAACTGCCGCGTCAAATCCGAAGCACGATAGGCGGCGGTTTCAGCCTCTTTGATCCGCTCATAAAGTTTTCCTTCCTGAGGACAGGTCAAAGCTGCAAGATTGAGATTGCCGACAACGGCTGAAAGCAGGTTGTTAAAATCATGCGCAATGCCGCCGGCCAGAATCCCGACAGAATCGAGTTTCTGCATACGCATACGCTCTGCTTCAACCTGCTGTTTCTCAGTGATATTATGGAGAAAAAAGTGATACTCATGCTGCCCTTCTTCACGCGATTTCGTTGCCAAACCTTCCACCAGAATGTGGCTGCCATCCCTGGCGACTAGAGTCCCGTCAATAGCAACGGCTGATGTCTCTTTATTAAGAGCAGAAAGGACATCTCGCCAACGTGAGATCTGATCTGGTGGAACGATGTCAAACAAAGACAGATCCGGGCTTTGGCTGTGCTGATACTGCAGCGTTTGGCACCAGGCCGGATTCACAAGCAAAAATTTGCAACTCTCACTATCGATACTTTGAATGATATCGGTCGTGTTTTCAAACAGACTACGAAACCGCTGCTCACTACTTTGCAAAGCAGTGGCAACCTGATGACGTTCATAGATCTCGTTGAGCAAATTTAAGTTGGATTGTTTCAACTCGCTAGTCCGCTCATCAACACGCTGTTCAAGGGCCTGCCTGGAACTCTGAAGTTCGTCGATCTGTGTTTGAATTCGCGCGGCCATATCATTAAACGCACGAAAAACAACACTGAATTCAGTCGGTACAGTGTCATCAATCGTAATTCGGTGAGACAGATCGTCCTGAATATTCGACGCTTCAGTAACAATACTGCGCAATCGCCGTAGAATGGTAAACGCGCTATAGGCAATAGCCGCAGCGGCAAGAAAAGTAAACAAAATGGACAGGACTTCGATGCCAGCGACAATATTGCTGTTACGTTGGTGAAGCGCCGCAATATCGGCTCTGACCTTAGCAATATTGCCAATAGCAGTTTGCAGGTTAGTATCGAGTCCGAGCTCCAGGGTGGCCGTCTCCTGGTTACTCTGCATAACTTCCATAAAATCGCGCTGAAGATATCTTCCGTTAATCAGCAGCTCTTCAACCAATAAACCATCTTGAGCATCTAAAGAATAATCCTCAAAAGTGTTAACAACCTGGAAAAAGTCCCTGATATTCTTATCGAATAGCTCATCAGCTTTGGTCAATGCCGGTTCGTCACTGACCTTCTGAAAAAATTTAAGCAGATCCAGAACCGTATTGTGAATATCTACCGCAGCTCGGATAATATCGACTTCCGATGCGGACTCAGATCCACTACGCGTAAAACTGTCCGGCATATCGTAATCGGGATTTATATGACCGCGCTGAAGAAAGTTTTTCAGGTAAACCATATGGTGTTCATGAATATAGCGAACACTACTGGTGAGACCGATAAGCCGATCTTTAGTTTCTTTTAAACGACGCGCCCGAAGATTGCGGGCGGAGACCAAGCGCTGGTATTGTTCGCTGCGTTGCTGAATAAGAGCAGAGAGTTCAGCCTGGTAAGGAGCTAAATCCAGAGCAATTTCATGGTACCCCTGAAACTGCTGTTTGTATTCTTCTCCCGGCAGGACTTTAGACTCATTAACAACCAGTTCGAGAAATTTCCGCTCAGTCGCCTCAAGAGCGGCGCCATAGCGCCCATAATCAGCTCTGATTTTGGCAAGATAAAGATCAAACACCACAAAGAATACCGGCACGGCCAAAAAGCCGATAAGGACAAGTATACGTGTTTGAAGTGAACGGATACGTATCATGACTTATTTAACTTTAGCCGGCCTCACTGGATACATTCCTTTTATCCAGCCACGCATGCCGAATTTAAGAGCTAGAATATTACCGTAACCATATTTTGCGAAAAAAGCCTGAACCTGGGCATCCCGATTGCCGGTTTCCGTGATCGTCACAACCGGGATATCCGCAGGGATATTTTTACGAACGGCTTCATCCATACAATCATCAAATAAATAGGAAATAGTCGGGCACGGGGTATCTATCGCCAGCAATCGCTCTGAGTACTCAGAGGCTTCTTTTTCTGTCTGATTTTCACTCATGATCGGTTCGTTACGCAGGTCAAACAGTGCCAGGGTCGGCTTACCATTCGCATCCCTGCACCCTCTCTCCAGCTCTTGGTCAAGTAACGCGACAAAATCAGACGTGTCTATATAATTAGGGGTATGTGTCGGCAGTGCTTCGACTGATGTCATGGCTAAGCCAGCCTTGCTCCAATCCTTGATGCCACCATTATAAATTTTGATGTTCCGGTAGCCCAAACGTTTAACGGCAACTGCCGTTTTGTAGGCGTACACTCAGCGATACCCCATACAGTAGGTAATCACCAACTTATCTTTGTCGTTACCTAACCGGGTATGAGCCGTTTTTACCCGGCTCCAGGGGACACTGATAGAACCCGGAATCGCTTTGTCACGAAACAGGATTTCATCAAGAGTATTGACCAATACAAAATCGGTTTCTCCCCTCTGCCGTTCCGCGAGCAGAGAGGAAAGCTCCTGGGTTGTGACAATATCAAATCGTTCCATTCCGAAAGTTAATAAAGGAAAACAGAAAACGATAAGAAATATAAGGGATAATACCTGTCTCATTAAACTCTCCAAAACCTGAAAACGCTCAGCGATTTTAGTTTCTTACAGAATTTATGCTCAATATTCAAACATATGAGCAAAATTAAGACAAGCTAATTTCATTATTGAAATTAATTTGTCGCCCATGCTTCATATTAATCGCTGATATCGGTCATAATAGGTCTGAAGGTTACTTAACCAATATCGATAAAAATCGTCTCAACTCTAGCGAAGATAAATCAAGGAGAATAAATGCCTGAATCTGGTTCATATAGACTCTGTGTAGAAAATTTAGATAAGCAGCCGGTGGCACAATTCAAACGCTGGCTGGATGATGCAGAAGAGGCAAAACTGCCCCATGCCAATGCCATGACCCTGGCAACCGTCAATAACGAGGGGCAACCTTCTGCACGCATTGTTTTACTGCGTGGTTTTGATGAGCGCGGCTTCTGTTTTTATACCAATTACGAAAGTGACAAAGGAAAACAACTGGCGGAGAAACCACTGGCAGCATTAGTATTTTTCTGGCCTCAGCAGGGCCGGCAGGTGCGCATTGAGGGGCATGTTGAAATGATCACAACACATGAGTCTGATCAATATTTTGCCACCCGTCCGCGTGGCCACCAACTCTCGGCACACGCCTCTCAACAAAGTCGCGTCATTGAAAAACGTGAGCTTCTCGAAGAGCAGCAAACCAAGGTTGAAGAACGGTTTGCCGGACAGGAGGTTCCCCGTCCTGAACACTGGGGAGGTTACCGTGTGGTTCCTGAGACAATTGAGTTCTGGCAGGAAGGTGAGCAGCGGCTGCATGACCGGCTGAGATATAAACGAGACTCCGAAAAAAATTGGCTAATTGAACGGCTGTGCCCGTAAAGAACAAACGTCAAAAAAACGAGTAGAGGGTGGGTACAGGTCATCAGCAGAATTAAAGAAGGTGCGAAAAATATGGGGAGCACTATTCAGGACTGATATCTTCCAGGGTCAGTAACACGAGATCCTCTACCTTTTCAGTAGAGATAATAAAGCGGGTCTTTCTTGGCCCGTCTACGGTATCAAGATCCTGACATGCCGGGATGTGATGGTGCGCCTGACCGGTGCGGTGAGTATCTTCTATGGTGTCCCTGATAACACAGCTCAGACAATGCAGAGTCGCACCACAGCCACCCGGTTCTTTGGCATGCAGGCAACCGAAAACTTCGCCGCCAAGATATCCGGAAATTTCAGGTAAAGGCTTGCCAAGAACCTGCTGCCCCGGTTGATTGACGGTGATGACCCGGGCGTACTTATCCATAACCAGAACAGGTTCCTGTAATTCATTAAGATAGTCATTGAGGGATTGTCCAAGCCTGGTCATCGCCTTAGCCATGCAGCCGCGGCATAACCCGTGACTCACATGTTCCTGAGAATCATGCGACGGTTCCGGAGGGCGAAGCTCAGCCTGGCAATCGGCACATAGGTAGCGAATCATCATAGAATCCCATCAATAACATAACGGCGTTGACAATTAATCCGTGTTTTTTCCATCCAATGCCTTGCGCACAACACCGGCAATATCTGCCACCTCGAATGGTTTACAACACATCTCAGTAATGCCGAAGTGTCGCATGGTTTGCGCTGTGACTTCAAGACTATATCCTGTCACCAACACGATTGGAACAGCTGGCCGAAGTGATTTTATTTTCTGGGCAAGCTCAAGTCCGGTCAAGGACGGCATAACCTGGTCGGTCAGAACAAGGTCGAACGCATCCGGATCGTTCCTGAATATTTCCATCGCTTCTGTACTCTCAGTGCAGAGAACAACCTTGTAACCCAACCCCTTTAAAATCTCGGCATTAAGCTCAACAATCATCTTCTCATCATCGACCAGCAGAATCCGCTCGCTACCAGCAGGAACCTGTTGATCACAGACCTTTTCCTGTTTTTTTGAGGAGGATATACCCAGAGGTAAATAGACGTTAAAAGTCGTTCCCTCTCCAGGAGTCGATTTGACAGTTATCGCTCCACCATAGTGTTCTACAGTTTCTTTAGCCGTCGATAGGCCAAGCCCCGTCCCCTGACCAATCTCTTTGGTCGTGTAGAACGGATCGAAAATCTTTTGCGTCAACGGTTCATCAATACCACACCCGGTATCCATTACTGAAAAGCAAGCGTAGTCCATGCTAGCTTCATCTCGCTCGGCAGATACTGGGATCTCTTCAGCCGCAACCCGAGCCAGGGACAAGGTCAAACACCCCCGACCATTCATGGCATGAACGGCATTCGTACATAGGTTCAGCAGAATATCCTGAAGTCGTGATGCATTTGCACACACAGTAAGGTCGGAACCAACCGGTGGTAACCCGATGGTTTTCTGAATTGCAGAAGGGAGTGTGGCATTTAACAATTTTTCGGTTTCGTTCAATAGCTGGACCAGATCAACCCAGCTGTCTTCCTGCTCTTCCTGACGGCTGAAGCCCATAATCTGACGGACCATATCGCTGGCTCTGTTCGCTGCGATATAGGCATTTTCAAGCAAGAAAATCCTTTCATCCATAGGGACATTAGCCCGTTTCGCCAGATCGATATTGCCGAGAATGATCGCCAGGTGATTATTAAAATTGTGCGAGATACCGCTTGCCAGCATGCCGACCGCATTGATCTTCTCACGTTGCCGTAACTGCTGTAACAAATGACGCTGTTGCTGCTCCTCCTCTTTTCTCGCTGAGATGTCTGAGACATGACCATACCAGACGATTCTGCCATCCGGTTGCTTTTTCGGGATACTGTTCCCTTCCAACCAACAGATGTCCCCGTTGTTTTTCTGAACCCTGAACTCATGGCACCAGAGACTTAATTGGTCTGCAGACAGCTGAATCGATTGCAATGTTGCCGGGAGATCGTCGGGGTGTACCTTCTGAAATAAAACTTCGGCATTGTCTTTAACCTCATCCGGAGTCAGTTCAAACAAAGAACGGATAGCATCACTGGTATAAGAAATTGAATAGGTTCCTGAGACTGAACGTTCAAACTGATAGACCATTCCC
Source organism: Geopsychrobacteraceae bacterium (assembly GCA_963664385.1). Classification (GTDB taxonomy): domain Bacteria; phylum Desulfobacterota; class Desulfuromonadia; order Desulfuromonadales; family Geopsychrobacteraceae; genus Seleniibacterium. The sequence continues at coordinate 3,511,020 of OY761157.1, read as the reverse complement.
GGAATCTGGCTGGACAGATGCTGAAGTTTCAGTAACAGATCCTGTGACTGCTCACGCAAAGAGATACGCTCGGTTATATCACGGGCAACCGATACAATATATTCATTGTCGTCCAATTCTAAGCGTGTGCTACTGATCTCTACCGGGAACAATTCCCCGGTTTTCTTGATGTGAGACATAACAAGAGTGACATTCCCCTGCTCCTTTGAACTCTTCAGGATTCCGGTCAGCAGGTTCTTACCACACACTCCGTTGGCAGTCACATCTTCCAGGGTAAGGGATAACAGGCTGTCCAGTGAATAACCATAACGCTTTACGGCAATCTCGTTGGCCATTTCAAAGGGACCAAAGCTCCCTGCATTTATGCGGTACAGGAAGACCGCGTCGTACTGACTGTTGAGTATCGCCCTGAGCATTTTTTCATTTTTGACAAGCTGCTGCTCGGCAGCCTTCCGCTCAGACAGATCATGAAAAATCCCGAGCATCATTTCTTTATTATTTATCCATACGGGCTGTGCTTTTATCTCAACCGGGATATGCACTCCGGAACGCGTCAACAGGGTTGTTTCGATGATGCTGCCGGGGCATTCATCCCGATGACTAAGGAATTCTTTGGTGAAAGTTCCAGAATCAGCAACACTGGAATGCAGAATAGCCTGCGATTTACCTCGCACTTCATCTTGCGTGCGGTCAACCAGTGCCAACAGCTTCCGATTACATTCAACCAGGGTACCAGTGAGACTGTCAGCAAGAGCCAGCCCCACTGTTGATTCATCAAAAAGAACCCGGTACTTCTCCTCGGACTGTTCCACTTCCTGTCTGATCAACTGTTCCCGTTTGAGGTATTTATAAACAAGGACATAACACAGCAACACCAGCACCAATCCGGTAAACCACAGCATTAACTTGTTTTCAGACTCCCGCGACAGGGTCTCTGCCTGAGCCTGAAAATAATCCCTTAACGGGATGGAGACACTAATGCCGCCACGGATATCGCCAACCTTATAGCCCTGATGCCCGTGACACTTCAGGCACGCTGTTTCTGTCACCATAGGCAACATCAGGCGTAGATAAGGCTCTCCGGCGATGGTTGTCTGCGTTGTTGTTTCTTTCACCCCCTGCTGAAACAATAACAGAGAGTCTTTCTCCCAGGGATCTGGTGCATTTTCCGGGCGCAACGGATTGAGACTGGTAATATGCCCCTTGGCTCCATATTGATCCTGGGCTAATTCATGCACCTGACGTGTCATGTAGGCAGGATTAATCAGCGTTAGATCCTGACCACTTATTGTTTTCAGATCACGGTCAGGAATGTGCAAAAGATAAGGATTGGGAGGGGAAAATTGAGAAGGTTTTACATAAATTCCCCCTTGCTTTGCGACCCAACGGCGGTAAACAAGATCTTTGTTGTAGTTGCCGCGTGCTTCAGCAAGGGCCAGTTTAACAACCAGGTCCCGTTCTGAACGATGCTCCTGATTGTTTATGACAACAACGAGACCAGTCCACAGTAACGCCAGACCAAGAAAGAGAATTTCTATTTTTCTCAATTTAGGCAAGGGGTATCTCCTGATAAATAAACAGTAGAAGCTTGGCGCAAATGTGTTTTCAAACGTTACCTGCCAAGTACCCCCCCTTTTTACGAGACTTCGTATTAAAATTTACCATAAAAAAACAAAAAATCATTAGCCTACCTAATTAGTTGCCATCCGGAAAGTCAACATAGCAACTAGCCGGTTTTACGATTTGGAAAGATGCAATTTTTTGCCAGATCAAGAAAATCAAGTATTTGCGCGGCTGCGCAGTACTTTACGTCGCACAAGCGAATGCGCAGATTGACGCCGAGCTGGTGAAAAAGGGCGCTTTCCGGACAGAAACTAATTAGATTAATCATTCCACGGGTGATTATTTTGTGCACAAAGAAAAGATCGAAAAAGAAATGAAAATCTGGCAGCGTTTAGACTGCCAGATCTACCGGTTGAAGTTGCTCTATATGCAGAAATACAGATGTGCCAATTTTTTTGGTAGAAACGTAAAACTCTATATTCCGGTGCCCATCAAGAGACCTGATATCATGACAAGCAGGGATCCGCACACGGAAATCGTCACTGGAAAAAGTCGCTTTAACTGCGGAGCGGATAGCACAATTCAAACACTGAACCTCGGCCTGGCAGATCTCCCGATTACTGTCGTTCAGACAGCCAAATATGCGGATATCCTGATGCTCCGAAATATTAAGGATATCACTATTAACACGTTGCCGAGCGGCCTGGTTCGCGCCCCAGATATCGTCTTTTCCACCAATAATAAATATTGGTTCACTAAAGGTGTTCAAAAAGGTTTCCATTGATTGACCATATTTGGCCAACTCATTTGTCAGACAGGTAAAACAAATACCATGACTAACCAATGACTCATCACAATCATGATTTTCACTGATTACCTTCTGACAGTATATACATTCACAAATCATCATAATGCCATCAACCAACCACTAAAAGAGTTGCCAGGGATAAACATCGGAGCTTATCCCTGGCGATAGAGAATCTTAAAACTTACCAAATTCCTGGCTATCCAGGGGAGCCTGCTTCTTCATGGCGATGCGTGGAGCTTGACTCATCCCTTCCCAACCATCGCGACCAATAGCTCCTGCTCCAGATTGAGATTTATAATTCACCTGAGCGACCTGATTTCCTTTGTGCAGAACAAAGCGCTTCAGCATTTCCTGCATCTGCAGAGCCTGCCCCGATAATTCTTCTGCAGCAGCAGCACTTTCTTCAGCGCTTGCCGTATTCTGCTGAGTGACCTGATCGATCTGCCCTAAGCCCACCGTCACTTGACTGATTCCTTGCGCCTGCTCATTTGACGCCGCAGCAATTTCTTCTAGGAGATCAGCGACCTTATTAGTTCCGTTCATAATCTCTTTAAGGGCGCCAGCGGTCTGTTGCGCCATCTGGTTCCCCTTGTCGGTCAAGGCAACTGAGCCTTCGATCAATTCAGCAGTTTCTTCAGCAGCCTTGGCACTTCTGGCCGCCAGGTTACGCACTTCTTCAGCAACCACTGCGAATCCTTTGCCGTGCTGACCGGCACGCGCCGCTTCAACGGCAGCATTCAGAGCCAACAGATTGGTCTGGAAGGCTATTTCATCGATAACCTTGATGATCTTACTGATATTCTGCCCGGCCTGATTAATTTCATCCATGGCTTGAACCATTTCAGCCATTTGGGAATCACCCTTTTCTGCGACCAGCTTGGACTCGTTGGAGAGTTGATTTGCAGCACTGGCATTTTCAGCATTGGTGCGAACCTGGTTAGCCATCTCGTTCATTGATGCGGTTACTTCTTCCAGAGAACTGGCAGATTCCGTTGCCCCCTGAGATAACGCCTGACTGGCATCTGACACCTGCCCGGAGCCTGACGCAATCTGATCACCTGCAATCTGAATATTGCCCACCATCTCGCGCAGTCCTTCAAGCATCGATTTAAGAGCATTTCCTAGCTGGTCGTTGGCTGAAGTCACTTTCACATCATGGGTCAGGTCCCCCCGGGCAATGGCCTCTGCCAGTTCACTGCGCCCCTGCAGGCTTTTAGCCATGCCAACCAGCACTGAACCCAGTTCAGTGATTTCATCTCTGGCCTGATAAACCTTACACTGGCGACAGTCACTGTAGGTTCCGTTAGTCAATTTAATACACACAGGAGTCGGGCCGAAGGTGCCGGTTTCAACCCAACAATGCCCTTCCATGCCATAACTCGGGCAGTCTTTCTGACCACAATTATTCATTGAAGAACAGTTGACCCGGTCACCCATAGGCAGATTCTGGTCAGAGGTATCACCTTTGCCATACTGACTGACTACCGCGAAGGCACGGTGTAACGGTTTAGTAATACTACGCGTTACCAGCCAGGCGGCAATGATTCCCAGTAAAGTAGCTACCGTCAGGCCACCAATCATGGTATGGCTGGCATTACTTAAGGCACTGACAGCTTGCCCGGCGATACGCATGGTGCCGTCCATACCGGCCATAGCGACGGCACGTGCTTCGTTAACAACGCCATCGCCAATATCATTTCTCCGCTTTCCAAGTTCACGGTTTTTCAACCAGTAATCAAGATAGCTATTCATTGCTGTCTGGTATTCTTGAGCGGCCTGTTCAGTATTATCGATGCGCCTCAGATCTTCTTCCAAATAAGTTATTTTGCGTAGAGCTGCAAATTTTGACGTCATAACAGTAAAATTGTGATTGGCATTCTCAATTAGCTCTGGCTCACCTTCTGCCTGCGACTTCCATGCTGCAACGCGAGTTTCATTGCCAATTTCAATGATATCGTTCACCAGCGTAATTTTTCTGAGTCGCTCCAACAATTTTTCTGGCGTTGTTTCATCAGCAACTTCTGCTGTCATCTTCATATTTTGGCCAGCCAGAAATTCTCGACAATTTTTCATATAAGCTACCGCCGCGGCATCGAGCCGGTCATGAATTTTTTCCATCTCGACATTAACCGCTTCGGTTTCAGCAACCAAACTTTTATAGTTGGAAAAAGCACTCTCAACCTTTTCTACTGCGGGGCGTAATGCTTTCAAATGCATGGCGTTATCAGCTAAATTTTTAGCAGCATTGAGACGATCTTCCAGAGCCTTCATATTGTCTTTAGCATCAGCCAGTAACTTCGCATCACCAGTAAAGCCATAACCCCGCATGGCATACATGGTGCGGAATGAGCTTCTTTCTATCTTATTAGCGATATCCACCTCAGGCACATACTCGTTCTCCAGCATGACCGATTGGGTTTCAACTTTATCCATATTTACAATCGCCAAAGAGCCAAGTAAAATTGCCAACATAAGCAGAATCCCAAAACCACCTCCAATTTTGACTCCCAGCTTTAATTTCTTAAACATCTGCCTCTCCTTCTGCGTCAGAATTTAAACGGATTCAAGCGCCTTGTTTATGCAACCTGTCCTTCGTCAATGGCTTCTGTTAACTGATCTTCTCCAAGCAACCTTTCGATATCCAGCAGGATCTTCACCTGTTCTTCAATCTTCCCCAGCCCCTGTATAAATTGATTGGTGGTCTTGCTACAGAGAGGAGGAGGTTCTATTGATTTTTCCGGGATATCAACAACTTCATTCACCTTGTCAACCACCAGACCAACTGAAGCCCCTTCGACATCGACAACAATGATGCAGGTTCTATCGTCATACTCTTTACCCTTGAGATTGAATCTGATCCTTACATCGATAATCGGAATGACCTTTCCACGCAGATTAAGGACCCCAATAACATGCTCTGGCATATCGGGGACACAAGTGACTTTTTGAACACCGATAATTTCAATTACGTGTCTGATTTCGAGACCATAACCTTCATTACCCAGTTCGAACGTTAGAAACATTCCAGACATACTGTCCTTAGCTTCCAGAAGTTTTTCGTAGTCATTCAGAGTTGCTGTCTCCACTGAGGATCTCCTTTTCTTTAAATTAAATTAAATACAGCCAATTAAATAGCACACACCATGCCAACCTTAGGCTTTTATCTAAGCCATCAATCTTTAAGGGCTTTTAATCATTAAAGAGGTCATAGAGGAAGACAACTATTGTTTATCGGGTATGGGGCAATACTGACAATTCAAATCTATTATCAGCAACTTACGAAAGTACAATTAATGTTGTGAAAACAATTTTTATTGCACGGTATTTTAAGATGAGATCAGGAGGCTTTCAGAAAGTGTTACCGAGATCGAAGTAACAACGCTTATCGTTTTTGATGGGAGTTACCCCTGCCGTAACTTCTCGTTAGGGAAAATTATAATCGGTCTTTCAAGCGCCGATTCAGGGCCTGCTGGGAAATGCCCAGGAATTTAGCAGCATGTGACTGGTTTCCACCAGTCCGCCGCAGGGCTTCTTTAATCAGCATTTCACTTATCTGTTTTAAGGTAGGCAATGTAGCGGGGAACAGAAATTCTCCCTCGGCATCATCTGCCTGTTCCTGAACAGGATGATGCCCAGAGGAAGCGCCCCTTTCAATAATTTCAGCAATACGTCTAACGGAAAGAGGCCCTTCTTGATGCAGACTGATAGCATCGAATACCATGGCTCTTAACTCACGAATATTCCCAGGGAAAGAATAAGTGCTTAAGAGCGCTATCAGATCGGAATGTTCGGTGGGAATCGGTTTATCTAACTTGCCGGCAGCCTCAGCAATAAGATAATCAACCAGCAGGGGGATATCGTCACGCCGCTTGCGTAATGGGGGCAGAAGAACGCGATGAGTTTTTAAACGAAAAAGTAAATCACGGCGGAATAAGCCTTCAGCTTCTTTAGCCTCTAAATTCTGATTTGTCGCTGCAATCACTCTGGCTTTACATAACATGGGAGCATCACTCCCCAAGGGATAATATTCGCCAGATTGTAGCAAGCGCAACAGTTTGACCTGTGATGTTTGCGAGAGATCGCCAATTTCATCTAAAAATAAAATGCCATCGGCAGCCTCATCAATCATGCCTCGGCGACTTTTCTCCGCCCCGGTATAAGCTCCTTTTTGATGACCGAACAGGGTATCACTGAAAAGCAAGTCTTCCAATCCGGCGACATTAACAGCGACAAACGGTTTATCTGGACAACTGAGCTGATGCAAAGCCTGGGCAACCAGTTCTTTTCCGGTACCGCTTTCGCCCTGGATAAGTACAGGCTCATGACTCGCAGCTATCGCCTCAAGGTAAGCAAAGATTCTGAGCATTGCACCATTTTGAGTGATAATCTCCGAAAAAACTGGGTGCCGCTGCCGCGGGCTTTTTTGCATTTGTTCGCTGAGGGTTAAATTTTCTTTTCTTAAATCACCAGCACGTAATGTCTTTTTAATGCTGTTAACGATACGTTCGAGGTCGTCGGTTTTGATAAAATAGTCCTCGGCCCCCTTTTTCATGCAATGAACGGCGGTAGCAACCTGGTTTGCCCCACTCACAACGATGACAGGCAGTTCAGGATATTTCTCCCCAATCAGATCAAGCAACTCTTCACCACTTAATCCAGGCATGGTCAAATCGAGCAGAACCAATGAATAGTCTTTAGTAGCCAGCAAGTTTGGCACCGCAAGACTATCCATACATGGCTCAACGTTTGAGATATTCCCCAGAATTTTCAGTGCTGCGCGTATCGTGGAAAGCCATGATATTTCATCGTCAACAAGCAATATCGGCTTAATAGGCTTACCTGAGGCCATAGTTCAACCTTTGCCATAAAATTCAACTCACGGGTATCTTGATAAGTATACCCAGATTAGCGGCCTACGAAAGTTATCTGCGCCTAAAAATAAAAAAACAGGCCCCTAAATAAGAGCCTGCCTGAAACTGAAGTATGCGGACCGAATCAACCACAACACTTTTTATACTTTTTGCCACTGCCGCATGGGCAAGGATCGTTACGCCCGACCTTGTTCGACTTGATCGGCTGCCCTTTGACGATATCGCCATCGGTAAAGTACCACTGGCCATCCTTGCGCACAAACTGACCACGTTCATGGTAGCTGCGGGTATTGCCATTCAAACGGAAGCGGGCAATAAACTCAACTTCACCAGTCATATCGTCAGCGCCGCCGGCAACACTGTCAACCACTTCAAGACCTAACCACTCAGACTTTTCAGCCCAATCCTTACTCCCTTTATGGTCAAAACCCTGACGAAACGCGGGATGAATACTTTCATAAAGAAAGTCGATTTCAACTTTATCGTGGGCGGTATAGCGAGCCCGCATCAGTTGTTCTGCGGTTTCAGCAGCTTTCTGTCCGGTAATGATAGGTTCACAACAAGCAGCGTAGTCCTGACCACTTCCGCAAGGGCAATTATTCATAAGAGGATCTCCTTCGTTTCATATATAGCGACTCTAAGCCAGCTACTGATGCCGTGAATGTCCCTGCTTGATTGGCAGGCCAACATCTCGCGAACCATTTTTACCAGTAGCCTTGTAAAAAAATGGTATAGTGGCGACCTGGCGAAACTTTGTCAATATCGTAACCGTTATAAACAACTATTTTTCAAGGTATCATTTGTGAATATAGCCGTCATTGGCGGCGGAGCCGCCGGGTTCTTTGCTGCTATCAACATCAGGGATAACTTTCCCACCGCAAAAGTCACCATTTACGAAAAAACATCGAACTTGCTGGCCAAAGTAAAAATTTCCGGTGGTGGTCGCTGTAATGTTACCAACGCCTGTGACACGCTTGCTGAGCTATGTTCAGCCTATCCTCGCGGAGCAAATGCTCTGAAAAAAGCGTTTCGTACCTTTGATAACCATGCTGCGATGACCTGGTTTGAAACCCATCAGGTGCCCATGGTAACCCAGGCCGACAATTGTGTTTTCCCCCAGGCCCAGGATTCGAAGGTGATTATTGACTGCTTTCTCCGCGAAGCCCGCCGCCTTAATATCGATATTGTGACCGAATGCGGGGTCAAAAGCCTCTCGAAAATGGAACACGGAAAGTTAAAATTATGCTTTAACGGCGACAAACTTCCCCCAAAGGCGTTTGATAAGGTTGTGGTCACCACCGGAGGGACGCCACGTCAGAGCGATTTCACCTGGCTGGAGCAATTAGGCCACACGATTGAAGTACCGGTCCCATCCTTATTTACCTTTAAAATTAACGATCCTGTCCTGACCGCAATGATGGGAATCGTTGTTGAAAACACCCAAGTGACATTACAGGGCACCAAGTTCAAATCTGAGGGTCCCCTGCTCGTCACCCATTGGGGTGTAAGCGGGCCAGCCGTATTGAAACTTTCCGCGCTTGCTGCCCGCTGGCTGCATGAACAGAACTACCACTGTACACTGCAAGTCAACTGGGTCAATGAACGCAACCAGGATGTCATAGCCAGCCAACTGGAAACAATTATTCAGAACTCCAGTAAAAAGATGCTCAGCAATGTGAAACCCTTCCACCTGACAGATCGCTTGTGGCATTACCTGCTCGACAAATGTCAGCTTCCAGCCGACAAACGCTGGGGCGAACTGGGCAAAAACGCTATCAATAAATTGGTGAATATCCTCTGCCACGACTGCTATCAGATTAGCGGCAAAGGATCTTTTAAAGAGGAGTTTGTCACCTGTGGCGGTGTCAGCCTCAAAGATATTGACATGACAACCATGCAGAGCAAGAAAGTTGACAATCTCTACTTTGCCGGAGAAGTCCTCGACATCGACGGCATAACCGGTGGCTATAACTTTCAGGCCGCTTGGACGACTGCATTTATTGCTGCAAAACTCTCTGGTCAAGAACCATAACTTGTCAGGGAGATAGAAAATAGGTTAGAAGAGAGATTACTCGAAAACATCATCAAAGGAGATTTAAACATGGCAAGAGCAGCAGCACGGCATATTCTGGTTCCCAGTGAAGCCGATTGTAATACCCTGAAGAAAATGATTGAAAACGGTGAAGACTTTGCAGAAATCGCAAAGGTTCACTCCAAATGTCCATCAGGCAAACAAGGTGGCGCCCTGGGTGAATTCTCTCCAGGTCAAATGGTCCGTGAATTTGATGAAGTTGTTTTTTCCGGTGAAGTCGGCAAAGTCCTGGGTCCGGTTAAAACCCAATTCGGTTACCACCTGATTGAAATTACCAGCCGCACTGAATAGTTGCTGAGCGTTAGTTTAAAATCAACTGTCCCCCACCACTGCCCGTGGCTGGGGGATTGTTTTCTCTCTTGCTTAATAGAAATACTATGTCACAACTGAAATACCTGTCCGGCTATCCGGACCAGCTGACCAGCCAGATCCGCCAACTTATAGCTGAAAAAAAACTCGGTCAGATCCTGCTAAAACGTTATCCCAAGCCCCATGACATCAGAACCGACAAAGCCCTGTATGAATTTACCATGGAGCTTAAAAACCAGTATCTGCGTAAAGCGTCCCCCTTAAGTAAGGTCACCTTCGACGGCAAAATTTCGGTCGTCCATGAGGCCCTTGGCCTGCACACCTACGCAGCCAGGGTCCAGGGGAGTAAAATTAAAACCCGGAATGAAATTCGCATCGGCAGTGTTTTTAAAACTGCGCCAGAAGAATTTTTACGCATGATTGTCATTCATGAACTGGCCCACCTGAAAGAGAAAGAACACAACAAAGCATTTTATAGCCTGTGTGAGCACATGGAATCCAGCTATCATCAGCTTGAGTTTGATCTGCGTGTGTACCTGACCTATATCGAAACCTTTGGTCACCTTTATCAGTAAGATAGCTGAAGCAAAGGATAAGGTATTGCCTTAAAGTGCGCATTCACCTATATTCCGCCTACCTTTTATCAAGACAGGAGAAACCTTATGGATCTGGATATCGACCGCCTCGAATGGATTGTTTATAAACGTCAGGATCGGATCATAAAAGCTGTTGAAGGGACCGGTTACCTGGCCCGGACAGTCATTGGCGTTGGCATGTTCTTACTCGATAATAATGGCGACATTGACCTGTTGACATCCAAGCAGCGTGCGACCTTTGACAAATTCCTCAAACCGTTACTTGAAAGCAAATAAGACTCAGCCCCGCCAGCCGACAAATGACACCGAAGCTGTTTATCCAGATTTTGCGTTCGTATGCTTACCCCAACTTACTGCGGAAAACAAAATACACAGCGCCGACCAAGCATAATCCCGCCCACAGATAATCAAGCTTGAGAGGTTCCTTCAGGTAGAAAAGGGAAAAGGGTACAAAGATGGAGAGGGTAATCACCTCTTGCATGATTTTCAATTGCCCGACATTCAACACGGTATAACCAATCCGGTTGGCCGGTACCTGTAACAGGTATTCAAATAAAGCTATACCCCAACTCACCAGGGCCGCCACAATCCAGGGTTTATTATTTAATTCCTTCAGGTGTGCATACCAGGCAAAGGTCATGAACACGTTACTGCACATCAACAAACAGATCGAAAGAAATACCGGCCGCATATTGAAGTTTGACTTTCAGCCACAGGCAGAGATAACAGACAGGTACTCGTTAGCCACCAGTCTGAAAATGATTGATACAATGATGACGAAATGATCAAAGTTTACAAAAACGAATTTCCGACACCTGCCGCATGCAGCAACAAACGACTGAAGGCTTCGTTAGCCGCCAGACTGGCCGCTTCACTCATCGTGTGGTAACCGGACGTAGGGATCTGCAGGGTTGTCCCCTGGACAAATCCGTTTGAAGCGGCAATAATCCGCCCCATCTCGGTACTTCCCAATGAGTGCGGATGCCCACCATGCTGTTCAGCGTGACGATTCTGCTGATCGATATATTCATCCTTGTAAGCAAAAGCGATGTTCTGTTCAGTACACAGAGTTTCCAGCCAGGTGGTTAAGTCTTTGTTGAACAGGGCATTGGCGTCTTTTTTACGCAATACGACCTGTTGTTGATCAGCACTGTGGCGATCGGGATACGGGCTGGTATCCACCACGATGAGGCGGTCTGTCTCACCATTGAAACGCCTGAACCATTCCAACAGGTAGCGCCAGCTGCTCCCCGACTCCTCCTGGGCCGTAAAGAACACTGTTCCCTGAAAACCAAGACTGAACAGATGTACCAGGTGGGCTGCGGTCAGAACGTTGTCGAGCTGCCCTGAGATATAATCATCGGAAACAGACAAACGATCACTGAAGGCAACCGGTGTCCCTGCAACCAGATGATTAAGCCCGGCAACTTCAAAGATCAGGTTATTACGAAATTCACAGACATGCGCATGAGTGATGGTTCCGGCTCCATGGTAAACACCTGACCAGGGTTCATAGGCAATGACCGGAACGCCTTGAAAACGATCGACAATTTTCAGCATCAGTTTTTCAGAAGCAGAATTCCCCAGCAAATCGGAACGCCTTCCGGCAACGAAAGCTGCGTACTGAAATTCATCGGGACCGGTACAGATCAGGCCATGACGATCGATATGAGCTGAAAACATGGCGGATTCGGGTTCACGCCCCTGGGCCACCAGAAGTCCTTCATACCAGGAAACCCGGGCTCCGCGCTCTTCGAGTTCACGCTGGAGGACGCGAAAAAAAGCATGTTCAGCACCAACGACACTCGGCTGCCGAATCAACATCTTTAATAGATCAAAAAACTGTTCACTCTGTTGCATCTCACCTGCTTTCAAAACGGGTAAAGTCGCGGTCCACATCCGCAATTTATTAGCATCTCTATATGTCAAGATGAAGATGACAAGCAAGCATTAACTGTCATGGTTATCATTTTTTATAGGCACTCAAACCGGTATTCCTAGTTTTTATACGAACAAATATCTTGATAATTTACCAGCGGTTCAGTAAAGTTTAATCACAGATAAAATACGTTCATTCCTCAGGGCTTAAAGGATCGACAATGAAAGACACATCAACACAGATTATAAACAGTGGCTTTAGTGGCGACAGCTCACAGCTGGAACGCTATCATTCCGTGAATCCACCAATTTATCATGCCTCTACGGTCATGTTTGAAAATTATGCGGAACTCCGTGCTGCTGGCAAAGGGGAATATGAAGGGTTCACCTACGGTACCGATGGCAGCCCCACCCAGCTCGCCTTTGAACGTGCCATCACCGATCTGGAAGGGGGCTATTACACACGTGCCGTACCTTCAGGGCTGCTTGCCATAACCAGCTCGTTGCAGGCATTTTTACAGGCGGGGGACCACCTGCTGGTCTGTAACAGCGTCTATGGCCCGGTGCGCCGCTTTGCGACAACTGTGCTCAAAAAGTTTGGGGTGACAACCAGCTATTTTCCGGCCAATTGCGGGGCCGACATCGCCGAACATATTACACCGCAAACGCGCATGATCCTGATGGAATCCCCCGGCTCAAACACGTTTGAAATCCAGGATGTCAGAGCGATAACTACGGTCGCCAAACAGCATGATATTATCACGGCCATCGACAACACCTGGGCGACACCGCTGTTTTTTAAGCCGTTTGAGCATGGGGTAGATATTTCAATCCATTCCATTACCAAATATATTTCCGGCCATTCCGATGTTCTGCTGGGAACGGTAACAGTCAATGAAGCCTGCTATGAACGCTTCTATAAACTGGTCCGGGCCCTGGAAATTTTCGCCCCCCAGGAAGCCTGCTACCTGGCCTTGCGAGGGCTTAAAACCCTAAAAGTCCGGCTGAATCAGCACGCGGCATCAGCCCTGGAAATCGCAACCTGGTTACAGGATCAGCCCGGGGTAGAAACGGTTCTGCATCCTGCCTTACCCAGCCACCCGGAACATCACATCTGGCAACGTGATTTTAAAGGAGCATCAGGTATTTTCTCCTTTGTCCTTGATCCACAATTTGATGAAAGCTCCGTTGCTCGTTTTGTTGATGCACTCCAGTTGTTTGGTATTGGCTACAGTTGGGGAGGCTTCAAGAGCCTGGTAACGGCAGGAAAGTTTGCCCAGTCCCCGATCTCACGCTATCATGACCGCTGGATGATCCGACTGAATATCGGACTCGAAGAGATGGAGGACCTCAAGGCTGATATCAGCGCGGCTCTCGCACAACTTTAAACCTCCAGCAACCTGGGCAGCAGATTAGATGAGTATTTTTTCAGAAGCGAAGATCGACACCCATGTCCATGTCTTTGATCCACGGTATTTTCCTTACGGAGAGGATAACTTTTATCACCCATCAGGAGGAGAAACCGGAACACCAGCTCACTACCGGCAGCTGATGGACGCCTATAATATCGATTACGCCCTGCTGGTCCAGCCAAATTCCGGCTACAACTGTGACAACCGTTGTATGTTGGATGCAATTGCCAGTAGTAATGGCCGGTTCAAAGGGGTCGCCGTCGTCCCCGCGACGGCCAGTTATGACGAACTTGAACAGCTTAAAGATCAGGGCATTATCGGGATCGCCTTCAATGTCGCCCTCTACGGTCCGGAATATTATGCCGATTCGGCAGCCTTGCTTGAAAAACTGGCCGCTCTCCATATGTTTGCCCAGGTTCAGGTCATGGATGATCAGTTGCCGGAATTAAAATCGCTGCTGAAAGGGTTTTCTGGAAAGCTGTTGATCGATCACTGTGGCAGGCCTGATCCAAGTAAAGGAATTGACCAAGCAGGCTTTAAAGCATTACTGAGTTATGCACAAAGTGGTCGCACCAGTATTAAAATATCTGGTCAATACAAAATCAGCAAAGCAGGTTATCCTTATACGGATATGCTTCCTTTTATCAGTACCATGCTGAAAGAATTTACCTTAGATGGTTGCATGTGGGCTTCGGACTGGCCGTTTTTACGTGCCCCTGAGCGCCTCGATCTGGGTCCCCTTTTGCAACTGATAGAAACCTATCTGCCAGCTGCAGACGACCGCCATAAGGTGCTCTGGGAGACCCCCGCCAGGCTGTTTGATTTTGGCCGCCCATGAGATCTCAAACCGCGCTGAGTATGCTCCGGACACAATTTTTACCAGCTTTTTTAGCTTGATAAACAGCATTATCCGCGGCTTTTATCAGGGCATCCGGGCCAGCCATATTCAGCGAGCGGGTTGCCATACCGACGCTGATACTGCCATGCCAGTAGCCTCCACTAACATGGACAATCAGTTTATTTACCTTGTCATGAAGCTGGTGTGCCAGTTGCAGAGCGCCAGCACCGTTGGTGCGCGGGCAGAGGACTAAAAATTCATCGCCACCGAGACGACAGACGTAATCATCGGTTCTGACGACATAGGTCAGGAGCCGGGAAAGTTCTTGCAGCACCTTATCTCCGGCATCATGCCCGTAAGTATCATTAATATGTTTGAAGCCATCGGCATCAATAAGCAGACAGGATAAAGCCTGCTTACCATCCTCTGACTCCCGCCACAAACGTTCCAGAGTATCCATGGCATAACGCCGATTCGGCAACCCGGTCAAGACGTCGGTCGTTGCAATTTTCTGCAGTTGCCGATTTGCGTCCTCAAGTTCTTTCGTTCTGGCGTTGACTTTACTTTCCAAGACCTCATTTAATTCGGCCAGAGCCGCATTGCGTTGAGAGACCTGGACAAACAGTTTGTTCAGCGACTGCAGCAGGATATCGGTCGAATTTTCAACCGGAGTTTCTTCCTGCTCATAAGCCTGTTGTGGTGACAGCCCCGCGTCAATAGCTTTCATCTGGCGGCTCATACACCGATCTGAACCGAGGATATGGTAAATCAACCAATTGATAAGAAATTCGAACAGGTGCTCATAACATTGCTTTTCCACGCCACATAGCTGTTCTTTGAGCAGGGTCACATCGGTCAGAAATGTCTTATGATCAGATTTATGCTGCTGCACATGGCGATCATCGACCCCGGCACCAATCATTAATGATTCTTCTTCGAGAAAATGATATTGGGTATAGGAGACTAGGTCGGTCAGTAACAGGTCAAAATCGTGGCGCGAAAAATTATTCTCGGAGAGTAATCCGCCAAACTTATTTGTCAGTTCAACGAGACGTCGATGCTGGTCATCAATCAGTGCATGGCCGGTTTCAAAAACTCTCCCCCATTGAATTACATCCATTTAGAAACCTCCGATAAGTTGTGGAGACGAGTCAAAATGTTACCAGTTTCATCATCCAGGGGGCGGTTTGGCCCCCTGTCATTCATTAGTGTCCATCCGGAAACTTAAAGTCGTAACTTCGAAGTTTTCAGATTGGAAACGAGCAATTTTTCGTTGTGGCTAGGAAATCAAAGACTTGCGCGGAGACGTAGTACTTTACGTCGCACAAGCAAGTCCGCAGATAGACGCAGCCATGGCGGAAAAGGGCCGTTTCCGGATGAAAACTAATTAGCCCCATTGCCCACCAGGGGGCGAATTACTGCCAATTAAACGGGCGGGGCGCTCATCGCTGTTAAGGACAAACCGTTTAAGCATTTCTTGCATTTGCACAGCCTGGCCAAACAGCTCTTCAGCGGCAGCAGCGCTCTCTTCAGCACTGGCGGTATTCTGTTGGGTGACCTGATCAATTTGGGCCAGTCCCGTTGTTACCTGGCTGATTCCCTGGGCCTGTTCATTCGAGGCCGACGAGATTTCGGTCAGCAGATCATTGACTTTATTAGTACCTTCCATGATCTCCCGCAGGGCACTGGCGGTTTGCTGTGCCATTTGATTGCCTTTGTCGGTCAATGCTACCGATCCTTCTATCAACTCTGCTGTTTCTTCGGCTGCTTTTGCACTGCGGGCCGCAAGATTTCGCACCTCTTCAGCAACCACTGCAAAACCTTTACCATGCTGCCCGGCCCGAGCCGCTTCTACTGCAGCGTTCAGCGCCAACAGATTGGTCTGAAATGCGATTTCGTCGATAACCTTGATAATTTTACTGATATTCTGGCCGGCCAGATTGATTTCAGCCATGGCCTCAACCATCTCTGCCATCTGGGAGTTCCCTTTTTCGGCGGCCCTTTGTGATTCATTGGACAGTTGGTTGGCAGTACTGGCATTTTCTGCATTGGTACGAACCTGGGCAGCCATCATGTTCATCGAGGCGGTCACTTCTTCAAGGGAACTGGCCGATTCCGTAGCCCCCTGAGATAAAGCCTGGCTGGCATCACTGACCTGGCTCGATCCGGTAGAGATCTGTTCTCCTGCCAGCTGAATATTTCCTACCATCTCACGTAGACCCTCAAGCATGCTTTTTAGCGCAAGACCCAACTGATCATTTTCTGAAGCTACCTTGACATCATGACTCAAATCACCATGAGCAATCGCCTCGGCGAGGTCACTACGCATTTGCAGGCTTTTCGCCATGCCTACCAGGACTGAACCCAGCTCGGTTATTTCATCTTTGGCTTTAAAAACTTTACATTCCCGACAGTCTTTAAAGGTGCCATTGGTCAGCTTGACACATACGGGATTGGGACCAAAAGTCCCGGTTTCAACCCAACAATGCCCCTCAAGACCAAAACTTGGACAATCTTTCTTACCGCAATTAATCTGGGCTGAACAATTGACGTGCCGCCCCATGGGAAGATTCTGATCCCTGGTATCACCTTTGCCATATTGACTGATTACTGCAAAGGCACGCTTTAATGGTTTTGTAATACTGTTGGAGATAACATAAGCAAGGGAAAGACCAAGGACCAGGGCAATCACACCGACAACAGTTATCCCCTGTTTGGTACCGACTGCTGCAGCGATCATCTGCTCATCAGAAAGGATATGGGCCGTTGCCGTATCGGTCATGCGATGCATAATCTCCTGAACTTCTCCCAGGTACATATGGGTATCCGTCGCAAAAATTTCATTCGCCTTCTTTTGTCCGGCAAGAGCGATGGTGATACCTCTGCCAGCATCTTGAAGAAGTTCCTGGGTCGTTGCCAAAGTAGGTACAATGTTGGCGTTAAAATATTCTTCTGCGGCGATTCTATCTCCGGCCGCAAGCAGGTCAGCAATATGCTTCCCCTGCTTGTGTAATTCTTCATGAGGTTTTTTCAGTTCCTCGAGAGCCTTGGCGAGCTCAGGACTATTCTCAGCGGCACGTTTTCCCATGCTGCCATAAAGAAATTGCCCAAAACCGCACTTGGTGTGGTCAAATTCCACACTCAAGTTGGGATCACCGGAAATAATTCCACTCTGGACCCGGCTGACCCAGGTAACATGATCGAGCTCTTTTTCTGTCAGAAATTTTGCCATATGTGGATTTGCCTGGCGATAGACCGTTTTGATCCGTTGCGCTGTTTCATGGAGGTGCATATGGGGTGTTTCAATCGCCTTCAGATCAGGGATCAACTCTGGAACCAGAAGTTCCGCCTGCTTACGTCCTTCGCCATTAAGCCATTTTCCTAAAGCACACTTGGTATGATCCATCTGTACGGTTAATTCAGTAACCTCTTCGTTGGTCAGAAAGGTTGACACTGCCTTTACCCAGTTCAGATGATCGACCTCGCGGGCCAGGAGTTCTCCGCGTAGCTTGTTTCCGGCCGCCATTTCCTCACCGTTAGCAACCGTAGTCGATAAGCCTGAAATCCCCCAAACCAAGGTGATCAACATCAGGATCAGAATCGATCCAGCCATGACAAGCATCTTGGTCCCGATTTTTAAGCTCTTGATCATATTCATTTACCCCTCTAAGGCTGACAGATGTTGGTGAGAACACTCAAAAATGAACTATCTCTAACGAATAAAGAAAAGCTACAGCAACATTAATGCCAGCCAACGATAAGCGATAAAAACTTCGACTTTTTAAATAGTTAAAAAGGTGAGGATCGATATGGAAAAATTTGCGACATCAACCACATTTTCGAAAAAAACGATTAACACCACCAAACCAATTGATATTACTAAAGAAAAAAGAGGGAACAACTTTAGATGCGATAACAACTAAAGTTGTCCCCTCTTTGAAAGAGAAAAACCGATTACTTATAATTATCTACACATTTCCCCGAGATAAATTTTAATCTCGGGAAAGAAACACCATATTTTTTTAAGAGAAGATACCTCTTTTACTCGCTGTCTTTACTCATGCTTTTCGTCCCTGACCGGAATTAATAGCTTCTTTACAAAACAAAACGCTTTAGCATTTCACGCATCTGCAACGCCTGCCCCGACAGCTCTTCCGCTGCTGCGGCACTCTCTTCGGCACTGGCCGTATTCTGCTGGGTAACCTGGTCTATCTGAGCCAGTCCAGTAGTAACCTGGCTGATGCCCTGTGTCTGTTCACTGGATGCAACAGCAATCTCCTCAAGCAGATCATTCACCTTGTTGGTCCCCTCCATGATCTCTTTTAATGCCATAGCTGTCTGCTGAGCCATCTGATTTCCTTTGTCAGTCAAAGCGACTGATCCTTCGATCAGCTCAGCAGTTTCCTCAGCAGCTTTAGCACTGCGTGCGGCAAGATTACGGACTTCTTCAGCAACTACTGCAAACCCCTTACCGTGCTGACCGGCCCGGGCAGCTTCTACCGCTGCATTCAAAGCGAGCAGATTGGTCTGAAAAGCAATTTCATCAATAACTTTAATGATTTTGCTGATATCCTGGCCAGCCTGGTTAATCTCTCCCATCGCCGATACCATTTCGGTCATCTGGGCATTCCCTTTTATAGCAGCCTGCTGAGATTCGTTAGACAGCAGGTTAGCGGCATTGGCATTTTCCGCGTTGGTTTTGACCTGACCAGCCATTTGATTCATGGAAGCAGTGACCTGTTCAAGAGAACTAGCGGACTCTGTTGCCCCCTGAGATAAAGCCTGGCTGGTACTGTTGACCTGCTCAGCGCCCGCAGCGATCTGCTCCCCGGCAACCTGAATATTGCCAACCATTTCACGCAATCCGTTGAGCATTGTAGTCAACGCATTGCCCAACTGATCGTTGGCTGAAGAGACTGTCACGTCCTGGCTTAGATCCCCACGAGCAATTGCCTCGGCTAATTCACTACGCCTATGTAAGCTTTTGGCCATACCGACCAGGACTGATCCAAGTTCGGTTATCTCATCCCTGGCCTTAAAAGCTTTACATTGACGACAATCACTGAAAGTTCCGTCGGTTAATTTAAGACACACGGGGTTCGGTCCAAAAGTTCCGGTTTCAACCCAGCAATGCCCCTCAAGACCAAAGCTTGGACAATTCTTTTGCCCGCAATTATTCAGCACCGAACAATTGACATGAGATCCCATGGGTAAATTCTGGTCTCTGGTATCGCCTTTGCCATACTGACCAACGACGGCGAAGGCCCTTTTCAATGGCTGGGTAATGCTGCGAGAGATGAAAAAGGCCATACTCAGCCCCAAGACAATGGCGATAATGCCAATGCTGCTGATAGCGGTTCTGGTACCAACAGCGGCCGCAATCATTTGTTCATCTGTCATGATATGTGCGGTTGCGGTATCGGTCATGCGGTGCATCACCCCCTGCACTTGAGCCAGAAGCTCATGAGTCTCATTGGAAAAAATATCATTCGCCTGCTGTTTTCCGGCAAGTGCTGCTGTGGCAACCCGCTCTGCATCTTTTAACAGCCCTTTGGTTCGATTCAGAGTTGGCACAAGCTCGGAGGAATAAAAAGCTTCCGCTGCCGGTCTGTTTCCTTCAGCCAAGAGCTCAGCAATCTGCTTCCCCTGCTGGTGCAGGGTCAGGTGGGAGCTTTTTAGACTTTCTATTATCTGCCCCAGGTCAGGATAATCCTTTGCTGTTTGTATGCCACTTAAGCCATAAAGAAATTTACCTAGCCCACACTTGGTATGATCCAGTTCAACCCCAAGCTCGCTATCCCCAGCGATGATGGCACTCTGCACCTTACTGAGCCACAGCACATGGTCAAGTTCCTTTTCAGTTAAAAATTGTGGGAGATGCGGGTCCGCACGACGATAAACGTCTTTTATTTTTGGTGCGGACTCATGGAGCTTTTTATGCGGTTCCTCCAAGGCCTGTAAATCTGCCGCCAAAGCTGGAATTAATTCTTCAGCCTGTTTACGACCATCGCCATACAACCACTGTCCAAGTGCACACTGGGTATGATCCAGTTGTACAGTTAGGTCTGTCACCTTTTCATCGGTCAGAAAGGTTGAAACAGATTTAACCCAGTTGAGATGGTCAACCTCGCGGGCCAGGATTTCTCCACGTAATTTATTCCCATGAGCCATCTCTTCACCGTCGGCGACAGTCGTCGACAGGCCAGTGATCCCCCACACCAGAATTACAATCATCAGTACCAGAATCGATCCGGTCATAATGATCATCTTCGTTCCGATCTTCAGATTTTTAAACATCCTTGAATATCCCTTCTTCCTTGAGAAAAAATAAATAAAAAGGGACATTACATGAAATTAGCAATTTTTAACAATACTTTTTTTGAAACTCGTAACTATCTATATATATTATTTATTTAAGGATTAACCAATAATAAGAACACCCTGTATCAGGCCAATTTGAAATAAAAATTTTCTCGTGAAACGCTGTCATGAACGATAAAAAAAACGCAAGCTCTATTGCTATAGGCAATAAAACTTGCGTTATATCTATCCAGCAAAAACAACTGGACAGCTATTGGTATCAAGAAAAGAATATTTATCTCTTATTTTTCCATAGCTGTAACTCCGGTCCTGGCAATTTCTATGACATGCTCGTGCCCAACCTCTTCGAGGAATTCATCAATGCGCCGGGTCGACCCCGCCAACTGAAGAATATGAATGTCATCACTCTTCTGCTCAAGAACTTCAAAATGATAGCGGGGCAAAAGGGTTTCAAGCTGATGGCTGTCGATTTCGATTTTAACAATCGCCACCTCGCGCCAGTAACTGTGATCCGTATCCAATTCACGGGCTGAAATAACTTCAGTAAACTTTTCCAGTTGTTTGATAATCTGCACGATACGCGCTTCATCATTTTCTTCCAGGGTAATCGTCATGCGACTGATCCCCGGAACCTTGGAACGACACACGGTCAAGGTATCGACGTTGTACATTTTTTTTCTGATCAGCATCGAGATCTTGTTCAACACACCCGGATGATCCAGGGTAAAAGCCAGAATCGCCCGCCGTTTCATAAAGAATCTCCTTCCTGTTGCTGCTGTACACGTTTATGGGGATGCTCAACTATCATATCTTCAAAGCCCCCCCCCGAAGGGATCATCGGCAGAATAACTTCAGCCGGATCGCACAAGAATTCAAGAATCATTGCCCCCTTATACTCCGCAGCCTCCTGAATTGCCGGGGTGACATCTTCCAGAGTGTCAACCTTGCGATAAGGAATCCCATAAGCCTTGGCCAGATAGCCAAAATCGGGACTTTGCATAGGGGTACCGGCATAACGGGCATCAAAGAAGAAGGTCTGCCACTGCCTGACCATCCCGAGGTAACCGTTATTGAGAATAATGATTTTAACATCGAGTTGCAGCTCCATGATGGTTCCAAGTTCCTGGATATTCATCTGGAAACCACCATCGCCACTGATCGACCAGACACGTTCGTCCGGCCGCGCCAGCTTGACACCGATGGCCATGGGCAAGGACGCCCCCATAGTCCCGGCACCACCGGAAGCAAACCAGCTGTTGCGCGTCTGAAAGTTATAATAACGTGCTGAAATCATCTGATGCTGACCGACATCCGGCACGACCAAATCCTTCCCTTCGGTCACTTCAGAAAGCTTATGCACGATGGTCTTCATCAGCAGACGGCCACCATCACCGATCCCGGTAGCAACTTCCTCTGCTATATCAGCAGCCATAACCTGCCTGAAGCCATCGATTTTTTCCAACCAGCGCCGCCGCGGTTTATAAGTCAGCATCGGATCACCTAGCATCATGTACAAGGTCCGGCCAACATCAGCACTAATGGCAATGGAGGTTTTGACATTTTTGTCTATCTCCGAAGGATCGATCTCAACATGGATAACTTCTGCATTCTGAGCATATTCCTTAAGCTTTCCGGTAACCCGGTCATCAAAGCGCATACCGAAAGAGATCAGCAGATCAGCTTCAACGATTGCCCGATTGGCTTCTACGGTCCCGTGCATGCCCATCATGCCAAGGCTCAAGGGATGATCAGCTGGCATAGCGGATAAGCCATGCAGGGTAAAAGCTACCGGGATATTAACTTTTTCAGCAAACTTTTGCAGCAATGCACCAGCATTGCTGCTGATAACGCCATGCCCACAGAACAGCACCGGTCGTTCGCTGCGATTGATCATCTCTACCGCTTTTTTGACCGTATCCCGATCTGGTGTCGGCGTAAAAATATATCCCGGCAGATCAGGACAGTAGCTTTCAGGATCAAAATCATAAGATTCTGCAACCTGGGCATCCTGAACATCCTTAGGAACGTCGATAACCACCGGGCCACCGCGACCTGTTGTTGCGACATAAAAACCTTCGTGGATCGTCTGTTCAACATCATCCGCGGACAAAGGCATGTAGGTCTGTTTGGAAACCGGCATCATGACTCCGACGACATCACTCTCCTGGAATGCATCTGTCGCGATGACTCCGGTTGCAACCTGTCCGGTAATGGCAATCATCGGGACTGAATCCATGTGAGCATCCGCAATTCCGGTGACCAGATTCATAGCTCCAGGACCAGAGGTGGAAACGCAGACACCGATCTGAGGGGTATCTGTCGATAACGAAGCTCGACTCAACCCCTGAGCCATAAAGGTTGAGCCCTGCTCATGCCGTCCCATGATAAATTTGAACAGCCCCATTTTTTCCATTTCGTCAAACAACGGCATAATCGCCCCACCGATATAGCCGAAAATATATTTGACACCCTTGTCTTTCAACGCTTTCAGCAACAATTGTTTTCCGGTCATGTGTGTCCTCACAATAAAAAAACCAATCAATTAACAACGTCGAAGAATAATAACAAATTAAGTTATCTTTTGTCGCTACTATTTAAAAAAATATTTAACATATATTATTATACGGATTAATAAATTATCAAACACCTTTTTATTTTCTATCAGGAGGAGCTATCTATTATTTCAAGAAGCTGCTCTTCAATACTTGTAGCGCCAATGTTCAGGGGAGTCAGAGACAAAAAGCGTAGGCCCCCGTCCCTGGTATTTTCGATAATTGAAACCGGTCCATTCCGAGGCACCTTAATCTTTTCATGACTACTGCCGAGAACCAGAGACGCTCCTTCCATCACTTTATCTAGCACATTGATTTTGGCATTCCGACTGACAAATTCCTGGTGGCGTGAAGCTGAAATCTCAGCACTGAGTCGCTCCTTCTCTGCAACCAGGCTATCAAATTGTTCTTTGAGGATATCCTGTCTTTTTTCTGCCAATTTAGCGTATACAACGTTCCTGGCTATGGACCTACGGGTTTTATTTATGGCATCACTTACCTTAGCCAGGTGTTCGGTAACATCCTGTTGGCGGTTAAGAAGATAATCAAAACGGTCACTATCTGGAAAATAAACGCCTGCCACGACAGTCGTAGCCACTCCGGATTCACTTCCAATTACTTTGGCCTCAACCCCTTCAAGGGTGACACATTTGCCGCCCAGGATGACACCACCTTTAGTCAGCAGAGCGCCAGTTGATTTAACCAGACAGTTCCGTACTTCTTTGGCGACCAAGACATTACCGTAACTGATAACATTCACCTGATTAAGGAATTTCACCTTCAGGTCGCCGCGACAGATAATTGTGCCGATCCCTTTCCCGGCCATGCTGGCCATATCTATCGAACCATCCGATTCAATGAGACTCGCCCCGACGTGGCCATGAACCTTAAGCCCTTTTTCAGCCACGACCCGAAAATCATCAGGAACATCCCCCTTGATTTCAACAAAACCGTTAAAGTTAATATTACCAATTTTCAAATCAAGGTCACCCGTAATAAGCCAGTAATCAACTACGGCGATGGCATCTTTCTCATAGATAACCTTACCTGTTTTTTCTGCGAAAGCGACCCGGCCATCATATTTGAGGATGACTCCTTCCTGCACCTTGAGCACATAAGGCTCCCCTGGCGGAGCATCAACGGCAAGCCCCTGAACCGTAATCCCCGGAGTTCCGGAAGCTGGCAGGTGCAGCATTCCAAGTTTTTGACCAACCTCTATTTCACTGAATAAATTCAGCTTTTTATGATCGACGACACCTTTATCATCAGCGACTAAGGCGATTCCACCTTCTCCGGTTTTCACGAACAGCTCAAACCAACCATCAGCTCCCTTGACAGGAATTTTTCCACGCGCAACAACAGTCGGCCCGAAACCAAGGCCCAGTTCAATATCGCCACAAAAATCGTAAACGCCTTCATAATCGATGTAATGCAGGATATTGACAGTGGTCAGATGCCAAATTAATTCGGGAGGGGTTAGATGCGGCCGTAACGGACTGCTTGGTGGAGGAGGAACAGGAGCAGCGCCAGACAATGCTTCGACACGAGCGGTACAAACCATACCATCCTGTTCAAGCGTCAAAATTAAGCGACAATCAGCAAGATCTTCGCATAACAACACCTTCCCCCCGGATGGTGATGTTTGATCAGTCGCATTGTCTGGCATGGCAACGCCTCATCATTGATGATCAGCAAGCGTACCTGGTTAAAATTCTGTCTGATTCAAGTAATTCTAGCATTTTTTGCGCAGAAAGAGGACGACTGAATAAATATCCCTGGGCTTCATGACAGCCATGGGCTTCAAGGTATTCATGTTGCTCAGGAGTCTCGACACCTTCAGCCGTAATCTGCAGGTTCAGACTGCGCCCCATGGCAATAACCGCACGGGTTATGGCTTCACCCTCCATTTCAGTGCCGATATCACTGACAAAAGTCTGGTCAATTTTAAGCCGGTTGATCGGCAAGCGTTTCAGATAATTCAGTGATGAGTGACCTGTACCGAAATCATCGATGGATAATTCAACCCCCAGATTGCGGATACTGTGTAATACAGCAATCGACTGTTCGGGATGCTGCATGACAAAACCTTCAGTAATTTCCAGTTCAAGAGACCCTGAAGGAAGGCCAGTTTCGAATAAAACCCTTTCGACCTGTTTATGCAAATCTTTCAACTGTATCTGTTTCCCTGACAGGTTCACGGCAATGCGCTTCAGCCCAAGGCCTTTTTTCCGCCACACCATCATCTGCTCACAGGCCGACTTCAGCACCCACTCGCCGATGGAGATAATCTGCCCGGTTTCTTCGCTTAAAGGAATAAATTTATCAGGTGAAACCATCCCTAGTTCCGGATTGTTCCAACGTAACAAGGCCTCGGCTGCGACAACCCGCCCAGAATGCAGCTCAATCTGAGGCTGAAAGTTAAGGTATAATTCTCCCCGCTCCAAGGCTTTACGCAAATGGCTTTCCATCAGCACTTTTTCAACCGCAGCATCAGTTAATTCCGGGCTATACACATGGTAGCGATTTTTGCCACTTTCCTTTGCTTTATACATGGCGGCATCGGCATTTTTAAGCAAATTATCAATGGTCACATCTGAGGTGCCGTCAAATTCTGCAATCCCCAGACTGCCACTGACCATCAGTTCATAATTTTCAATCACAAAGGGCTGCTGCAAGCTCTCGATAATCTGATTTGCCCTGGTGATCGCATCATCAATCGATTTGGTTTTATGCAGGACCGCAACAAATTCGTCACCACTTAAATGGGCTACGGTATCGACCTGCCGGGCATTCGCCAGCAAGCGTTGGGCAACGCTTTTTAACACCTCATCACCGGCATCATGGCCGAGGCTGTCATTAATCTTCTTAAAGTTGTCCAGATCGATAAAAATAACGGCACCGCAAGTTCTTTCGCGCTGAGCATTCTGCAGGGAATGTTCGAGACGCGCTTGCAGCAAACGACGATTCGGCAAACCGGTTAAGGCATTATGGTGAGCCAGGTATTCAAGTTTTTCCGAAGCTTTTTTGATTGAGCTGATATCGGAAAAAATCGCCACATAGTTGCGCTTTCCTGCGTCATCCGTGATGGTATTGATGGTCAGAAGCTCAGGATATATTTCACCATTTTTTCGCCGGTTCCAGATTTCACCACGCCAATGCCCAGAAGTATGCAAAGCAGACCATATTTCCCGATAAAACGCTTCATCATGGCGCCCCGATTTAAGCAGATTGGCGTTACTACCCAGAGCCTCTGCTTCTGAATAGCCCGTAATATCGGTAAAAGCCGGATTTACAGCGTGGATAATCCCCTTACTGTCAGTTACCAGGATGCCCTCGGTAATACTTTCCAGAACCTTGCCAGACAGGCGTAATCGTGCATCCTGCTTATTTTTCTCGGTAATGTCACGGCCACGAACCACAAATCCGACAACCTTGTCTCCGTCGTGATAAGGGTACACTGCCAATTCAATATAACGTCTGCCTGCGGCGGGGTAATCGATCCATTCATTCAGCAGTACGGACCTTTTCAGCGTAAACACTGTATCTTTATGCTTGAGATAATCACAATAACGATCCAGACCGATGACGTCGCTGACATGGCGACCGATAATCTCTGCTTCAGACAAACCGAGGTAACTTGCATATTCAGGGTTAACAGCCAGGTAGTAGCAGTCCTCATCAAAAAAAGCGACAAGATCACGTGAGGTCGCAACAATCTGTTCATAACGCTTGAGCTTTTGGATATATTTTTCCCGTTCACTGACATCACGGGTCACAATGGTGCAAGTTGAAATCTCCCCAGCAGAATCGGTTATGGGATGAAACGTCAGATCAAAGATCCGCCCACTGGCCGTTTGCTTCTTAGTTGAAATCGTCTGCCCATCCTGAAACACCGTGAGTACTGCATTCTGGTCACAGACGATTCCATGATGGCCAAAAACTTCACTGCAATGCTGACCAAGATAATCTTGATCATTTAACCTATAGCAGTCGCGGGCAGCCTGATTAAGCATCAGAATCTGCTGATTACGGTCAACCAGAATCAGTGAGACATCGAGACTGTTAGTCAGGTCGCGGAAACGCCGTTCACTGTCCTGAATTCGGGTACGGTAAGTCACCTGCGCGGTCACATCTTCCATCAGATGCATGCCGTACAGATACTCTCCCTCGCGATTACGCACAGCAAATGACTGGGAACGAAAAGTCTGCCCATCAATCTGCAGATTCGTTTCATGGACCTGCTCTTTTTCCTGTTGTTGGAGAGGAGAGCATAAGCACCCCGGCATCGGCATATTCCGGCGTGGAAATAAGGACCAATAATTCACTCCGACAGCGTTATCAATGGTAACCCCGGCAGCTTCAAGGTAGGCCTGATTTGCCTTAATAATTCGCCCTTTCCTGTCATGAATAAAAATTGGCGATTTAATGGCATCAAAGGCATCACTCCATTGTTGCTCAGAAATCTTGAGCTCTGCAGTGCGCTTATCGACCTGCTCTTCCAACGATTGGTTCAGAGCCAGAATCTCACTGTGACTCTCAGAAAGGTCCCTCTGCGTCATTTCCAGTTGAGTAATGGTTTTAACCAAGCGCTTTTGAGAAGAACGAATTTGACGGAAGACAAGAAAAATAAAACCACAGATAATCACACACACGATCACCGTTGATTGAATATCTCTTCTCTGACTGGCATTTCGGATCTGTTGTACCGATGCAGTCAATGTGTTTAATTGCGAAGTGGCAAGAGAGACAATTAACTCAGCCTGGGTTTTCACCTTGCCAAGCTTATTACTGACCTGAGCCTCAAAAATACGTAATTTAAGACCGGTCTGACGTAACCCTTCTGTCTGCCCATTGACCAACGCGTTATTCCTGCCCTTTGTCATCTGCAGAGTGTCATGCGCCTGCTGTCGAAGGTCCTGCAGTAGTCGCTCAAGGGTGACAAAGTTAGTCACATATTGAGTTTCGCTGTCTGGTTGGTAACGAATATAAGTAGAAACAGCTGCTGGGTCGATTCCATTTGGGGGGGACAGGCTTATACTACCGCCATGACTGAGGACATCGGCAATAGCCAGGATTTCCTCCGTAAGCGTATCTATTTTGGTAAGAAAGGCCTGCTGTGTTGCACTATCCACAGAGATAAACATCTTGTAAAAGTTGGAGGAGAAATCTCCAACCTTGTTCACAATCTGCTGCCCCAGCTCTTTGCCATTAATCGCGTTCTGCATCTGCTGATCAAAATGCTGTTCGGTATCATGCAACCGATTCTGGTTGTCCAGCACTAATAAAAAGCCACTGAAGACAGCAACAATAATCAACCCTAAAGGCAGAATACCGCGTAAAAAATATCGAGAAGTAGTGCTCAAGACGTAATCTCCGATATTCTAAACGAAAATGGATGAAGAATAATTGGTGGTAAACTCAGATAGACCGCACCTATGGCGCTGACAATTCCTCTCCACAGATATGGGTACCAACGATTCACGCTCCCCCCTTAAATCATTATTAATATTTATAGTCTAGCTCATTTGCGATGATGTTCAAGACAGCTAAGCAAGCCATCCGGCTGCCATTGAATAACACGTTCTTTTAACCCTAGAGGGATTTCAGAGATATGATCTGCGGTAAGCATGATCCTCAATTGTGGTAATTTGAGTAATTCAAGGTAGACTGGAGATCCCGCCTCGATGCCAGAGAGTGACCCCAACAGTATGAAATCAAATTCAAAATCAAGCAGTGGAGCAGAACGCAGCCAGTTAAGAAGCTCTTCGAGCGTTCTGGACATAACACAGTTGATATTTGCCAGATCAGCTAAAAAGCGAACTTCACTGCGCCGGTTCTGATCGGGGTTAAAATAAAGAATTTTCTTCATACTCCATCCACATATAAGCTCTTTTAACAGACCCGAAGAACAAATCAGTGGATCAATTTTGCACAATTAGTGCCACCTAACAGGTGACCAGCAAGCAACTGATTTTATTCAGTTTAAACAAAAACAAAAAACGCAGAACAATCAACTATTGTTGACCATTCTGCGTTCAAATTAAAAAAAACTTAGGACACAAGGGGATTTTTTAAAAAATCAACTTACATTGACAAAACAAAAAAATTTCCTCCCGTAAACCACCGGATAAGATCAAATCAGAGCCCTCAGAAGCCGATCAGTCTTCTTCATCGCGATTTTTCTTGAGCCGCTTACTCAAGGCCTGTGGAGTTACTCCTAATAACTGGGAAGCTAAAGACTGATTGCCATTGGTCCTGGCGAGAGCTTCCTCAACAAGGAGCTGGCTCATCTGCTTTAAGGTTGGCAAAGCTGCCGGAAAATGGACATGGTCTTTATCGTCGTCACTTGCCGGCGTCTGTTGTGACACTGAACCGATAGCACTGCGGAAACGGTTAAGGGACAGGACCCCCTTCTCATGAAGACTGACGGCATCATGGATCATCGCCCGTAATTCACGAATATTTCCAGGAAAGTGATAAGATTCGAATAAGGTCAGTAATTCTGGTGGATAGGTCGGTTTGTTTTTACCGAGCTTTGCTGACACTTCTGCCAAGAAATAATCGAGCAGTAACGGCAGATCATCCTTACGCTCTTTTAGGGAAGGCATTTCAACGCGATGGGAACAGAGGCGATAAAGCAGGTCCCGGCGAAAGGCGCCCTCGGCCTCCTTTTTATGAAGATTCTGGTTCGTTGCAACGACAATCCGCGCTTTGCAGACTTTCGGTTGATCACTCCCCAAAGGATAGTAATCCCCTTCCTGCAACAGGCGTAACAGCTTAACCTGGGAAGGCATGGAAAGGTCACCGATTTCATCGAGAAACAGAATGCCGCCACTGGCTTTTTCTATCATTCCCAGACGGGTTTGATCAGCCCCGGTAAAAGCGCCCTTGGTATGACCGAACAGAGTATCACTGAACACCATATCATCTAGCCCAGCGACATTCACGGCGACCCAGGGTTTCTCCGGGCAGATCAGATCATGCATCGCTTTGGCAATAAGTTCTTTCCCGGTACCACTCTCACCGGTAATCAGCAACGGCTCGTCACTCGGTGCAATGGCCAGCAAATACTTAAAAATCCCGCGCATCTTTTCATTGCTGGTGACAATGTTCATAAAGGCCGGATGATCGACATGCGCTGAGTGCAATAAGGTTTCTTTCAGCTGCAGGTTTTCCCGTTTAAGCTCAGCCTGCCGCAAGGAGCGTAAAATACCAGACACCACACGCTCACGCTCATCGGTTTTGACATAAAAATCTTCGGCACCCGCTTTAACGCAACGAATGGCCGTATTAAGCTGGTTCATGCCACTGATGACAATAACGGGTAAAGCTGGAAAGCTCTCCTTTATCAGCTCCAGTAGTGTCTCGCCATTAATGTACGGCATGGTCAAATCAAGCAGAACCAGGCTATAGGATTTTTCAGCCAGCATAGCCATTGCCTTGCGACTGTCCCGACATGATTCAACATGATTAATTCCTGCAGAAATTTTCAGGGATAAGGACAGGCTATGAGCCCATGCCGGTTCATCATCAATAATCAATACTGGGTTTTCCGGGTAAAGGTTTTCCATAAAATTATTCATCCCTCTTATGGCAGACAGGCAGTTCAACTCTGAAGGTTGTTCCCTTGCCAACAGCTGATTCAAAAACGATCTGGCCATTATGCTCTTTTACAATACGCGATGACACCGACAGCCCCAACCCGGTCCCTCCCTGTTCACGTCTGGTGGTGACAAAGGGTTCCAGAATCTGAGCCTGGATGTCTTCAGGAATACCGCGGCCGCCGTCCTGAACGGCAAAAACGACCATCTCCTTATCATTATCGTAGCTAGTAGAAATGCGAACTTCCTGGCTGCGATCAGTCAAGGCCTGGCTGGCATTCAACAGCAGGTTGACCACAACCTGCTCAAGACGTCCTTTGATCCCCATGATAACCGGGATAGCGTCACCTAACTCGACGCTGAAACAATCCGTTGCCTTTTTAAGAGAATTTTCAACCAGGCGGATAGACATCTGAACAATTTCATTGATATCAAGTCCAACTTCACTCTCGCGACCATCCTGGCGGGAAAAATCGCCCAGGTCTTTTACGATCTGCTTAATACGCAAGGCGGCATCAGAGGCACTATCAAGCAGTGAAGGGACTTCAGCAAGAGCGCTTTCCAGGGGCATTTCCCCAATTTTTTTATCTTTTAAAATATCTTTATGGGAGCCTAGTACATCAACAAATGAATTGAAAAATTCCTTTAAAAATTCACAGTTATAGAGGATTAGCGCATTCGGGTTATTAATCTCGTGAGCGACCCCGGCAGCCAACTCTCCCAGCGCAGCGAGGCGGGTTGTCCGATTCGTGGTTTTCTGCAACTGTTTGATCTCGGTCGGATCACGCCCCCAGACGATCAAACCTTTACGTGTGCCATCACCCTCAAATACCGGCACTTTAATCACGTCAAACACCCGTTCATGGCCACTGGTATCAATAATAGTCTCTTCAATCCGTAACGTTTCTCCCGATGCCCAGCATTCTTCATCACTCTGCTCGCAAACCAGAAAGCTGGACTTCAGGTCTGAGGAACTTTGCTCTGCGAGTTGACTATCTGTTAACCCCAGAAAATCAACGTTCTCAAGGCGATACAACTCCAAAGCTGCCTGATTGGCAAGGATCCAGCCGCCCTGACAATTTTTAAAGACAATAAAATCTGGAGTGGCATTAATGAGCGTTGTCAGCTGCTCTTCGCGCTGCCTGACCCGCTCATTGGCTTTATTGAGTTCTGTAACATCACGAGCATTGACAACAAAGTAGTCAACCTGCCCCTTCTGGCTGCGCACAGGTGAGGCCAAGACCAGAAAGGTATGTCCCGGAACCATGTCTTCGACAATCGACGAGGTTTCTTGAAGGGTATTGATGGTAATCGGCAAAGGACAATCGGGGCTCATCTGCCCCTTACCAAAAGCCTGCACAAAATCCATACCGAGCAAAGAGCCATTTTCCCGACCAAGCATTTGGTAAACAGCCCGGTTGGCACGTAAAATGCGCATATCACGATTCAGCACCAGCACCATATTAGATGTGGCATTAAACACCGCATCACGTTCTTCGAAACTGCGGGTCATTTCAATTTCCAGCAGTTTGCGGTCACTGATATCCTGAACGGCACCAAAGATATAAGCAGGTTTGCCGTCCTCACCAAAATGCAACTCAGAGAGGAAACTTAAATACTTGGTTGCTCCCGCTGGTGTTTCAATGGCGATTTCAATATCAACGTGACGTTTTTCCTGCTCTCCAAGATGCTGATCCAGCATATCGGTAATAGCTTTAGCTGCGGCCGTTGAGAACCAGGGAATAATCGTTTCGAGAGTCATGCTGCCCGCCAGCCGTGCCCGCCCCATAATCTGAAACAGGGAATCGGACCAGAACATCTCCCTGGTTTTGAGATCGTACTCCCAAGACCCGATCTTCGTGAGTTCCTGCACCAGCTTGTAGCGTGTTTCGCTCTTTTCAAGCTCACGCCGAGACATCATCAACTCGGTGATATCGCTGACAACAATAACCATCCCCCTTGCAGGGTTGGCAGGATCAAGCAGGCTGCTGCGGATCAGAGCATCGATCAAAGAGCCATTTTTTCTACGTAGCCTGGCTGTTGTTGCCCCAATGTCATGTTCCTGCAGCTGACTGAACAATTCCA
Source organism: Geopsychrobacteraceae bacterium (assembly GCA_963664385.1). Classification (GTDB taxonomy): domain Bacteria; phylum Desulfobacterota; class Desulfuromonadia; order Desulfuromonadales; family Geopsychrobacteraceae; genus Seleniibacterium. The sequence continues at coordinate 3,478,094 of OY761157.1, read as the reverse complement.
GGCCGACCCGCTCATACTCTTCATCGGAAGGGTACACCATGCGTGAATCCTGCCCCACCATTTCATCCGCACTATAGCCATAAAGATTGACCAGGTCATTAACCCAGATAAACTTACGCTCGGCGATGATAGCAAGTCCGATAGGAGCCGTTTTCAGAAAGCCTTTGAAACGCTTTTCAACCGTCTCAGCAACCTTTTGAGTTTCAACCAGTTCCGATGATGTTGCATGAAGACGATCCTGCAACAGATCTCGATAGAGCTTGAGCTCGAGGTGGGTATTGACCCGTTGTCTGACAATCGCCGGATCGATAGGGGCAGTTATATAGTCAGCGGCCCCGAGAGCCAGCCCTGCCGCCTCATCTTCACGGGTGTCTTTACCGGTCAGAAAAATAACGGGAATAGATTGCAGGTCGGGATCTGCCTTGATCTGCTTACACACCTGATACCCGTCCGTTCCGGGCATGACAATATTCAGTAAAATCAAATCAGGTAGAACCTGTTTCCGCGTTAATAACGATAGTGCGTCATCGCCATTAGCCGCAAAAAACAGGTCATACCCGCGCTGAAATATCGCCTTCAGGATTCCAAGATTCGTGGCATTATCTTCAACGATAAGAAGAGCTCTGTGCTGCTGCTTTTGCATAGCTGGATAGCCCCTTTTAAATTAGAATATCCATATAATATACAGCAATTTAGTCTTCTTAAAAGTCAAAAATTACTTAATTTTGCACTTAGCTAATAATTTCCCCAATAAATTACCGACCTAAAGTCGCAGCCACCTCTAAAGTAAGCCTATGCGATAGCGGCCTTGGTCAGCTGTTGACGATTCACCACAAAAATCAGCACCAACAGAACCAGGCCACAGGCATGAATGTACCACTCAACAGGCCAGAGAAGAGCTGCGGCGGCAAGCAAGGCCAACAGACGCAATAACAGATTGAGTTTTGCCTCCATAAACCCTTCTATCCCGGCTGCAAACGCATACAGACCAAAGAAAGCAAAGAAGAAAATCATCAGATCACCACCAAGGGTTCCTCCGATAAATGGCGTGTACGCAAACAACAGCGGAACAACGTACAGTCCTTTGGCTAATTTCCACGACTGCACCCCTGTAGCCATCGGTTTGGTACCGGCAATAGCGGCACCGGTAAAAGCGGCCAGAGCGACCGGCGGCGTAACATTGGAATCCTGGCTGAGCCAGAAGACGATAAGATGAGCAGACAACAGCGCAAAAGTCATGGTGTGTTCACTCAGAACAGCTTCCCGAACCATACCGGCCATATCGATGGGAATCGCATCAACCAGGGCACGGGCGGCGGCGGTGGTCATCGGATGACCGATATCAGCCAGGCGTTCAGGGGCCACCAGCATAAAGATCGCTTTTGCCGTATCAGGAATCTGTCCCGCCGCTAATGCTTTCACCAACAGGCCGTCGGCGATCAATCCATGCAGTGCCGGGGCAGAAAGAGTTCCCAGGACAATATAGGCTGCGGTAACCGGCAACCCCATACCAAGAACTAGTGACGCCAGGGCGATGAGGGCAATCGCGATGATCAGGCTGTGTCCAGCCCATTCATTTATCATTAATGAAAAGGTATTACCGATCCCAGCAGTGGCAATGACATTAACAATTAATCCGACAGAGCAAAGCAGAATAGCGGTCATGACCATATTGCGGGCGCCAAGAGCCATGGCCTCAATAACCGCTTTAATCCCCATTTTGTTTTTGGTAAACCATGAAGCAACAACGACGGCAATAATACTGATGCCACCAGCGTAAGTTGGCGTAAACCCATAAATCAACAGGCCAATCAGAACACCGATAGGAAGGATAAAAACAATGCCGCCCTTTTTCAGGACGTCAAGGGCCGAGACCTTCTCCGTGTCCATAGCAGTAACAAAGCTGCGTTTTGCCTCAATACGCACAAAAAAAGCGACGGTAGCAAAGTACAGAATAGCAGGAAGAATACTGACCAGAACGATGGTGTTGTAAGAGATCTGGGTATAGGTTGCCATGACGAAGGCACCCGCGCCCATAATGGGAGGCATCAACTGGCCACCGGTAGACGCTGCAGCCTCAGTTCCGGCCGCAAACTTGTCAGGAAATCCGGCCCGCTTCATCAGTGGAATCGTTATGACTCCCGTCGAAGCGGTATTGGCCACTGCCGATCCGGAAATAGTGCCCATCAATCCTGACGCAAATACGGCCACCAGGCCAGGGCCACCAACCATTCTTCCCGCAACAGCACGCGCAAGATCTATGACAAACTCACCGGCACCGGAGCGTAGTAAAAAAGCACCAAACAATATAAACATAAACACATAGGTTGACGAGATCAGCGCGATGGTTCCAAACAGAGCATCATCACCATAAATACTGCGAAACAGAATCGTCTCAGCAGACAGACCAGCAAACTTGAACACTCCGGGAATTTCGGTCCCCCACCAGCCGACATAGCTGAGCGCGACCAGAATCAGTACCGGAATAAACCAGCCAGCAACCCGGCGGGTGAATTCCAGAGCGCAAAGAATCAGCAAAATCCCAGCAATCCATTCCGTTTGATCAAGCCTGACGCCACGTGCGTAAATAGCATCTTCCATAGAAATCATGTACAAAGCGGATGATGCAGCAACAACACCAAGGATGATGTCAGGAATCCGCCAGATAAGGGTTGGTTCTTTGCGCAACGGATAGATCCAGGCCGCAATCAGAGCGAACCCGGCAAAATGCAGAGAGTTTTGCCACAAGGAAGGGAGAACTGAAAAAACATTAAACCAGATATGCAGTAATGAAACAGCAATGCCAAGAATTAATATCACCTTAGATTCAGGTTCAAATAGGCTGGACTCTTCGGTAGACATAAATAATCGACTCCATCGTTAAAGCATGAATATCTATTCAAACTAAATACGGCCATTCTCGATTAGAATGGCCGTATGCAAACTTGAAGCTAGCGTTATTTCGCAATCAACCGCTCTGGCACCTTAATGCCCACCTCCTGATAATACTTTAAAGAACCTGGATGCAAAGGCATCGGCAAGCCAGAGATGGCTTTTTCAATCGCCATCGCCTTGGTCGCACCATGGATAGCGTTCAAAAAGGCAAGGTTCTCGTAAATAGTTTTGGTTATCAGGTAAACGGCATCTTCATCAACATCAGCACGAGCAGAGAGAAAGTTCGGTTGAGCTATGGTATTGATATCTTTTTCCTGGCCAGGATATGTCCCGGCGGGAATAACGTAGCGGGTCCACAACTCAAGTCCACCATCAGCTTTTGCTAGCTGCTCATCGGTAAAATCGAGAACGACCATATCATCGCCAAGATTAGCCTTAGCCTTGGTGATAGCACTGGCTGGTACACCGGCGGGGATACCGAACCCGGCGATCTGACCATTTTGCATGGCATCTGCGGTCGGCCCATAGCCAACGTAAATCAGGTTATAATCCTTATCAATATCAACACCCAGGTTCCCGAGCAGAACCTTGTTGGAACCTATCGTCCCTGAATTTTTCTTCCCCATCGACATGTTTTCCCCGTTCATGTGGGTCATATCAGCAACGGTGCCGGTCTTGGCATATTTCTTAAGAACTGCGAAATGTTCAACATTCTGCCATAGCATACTGACGGAACGCAGGTTCTTCTGCGGTCCGTCATTTGCGATGGGCCCCGTCCCGTTCCAGGCATAGGAGCCGAATAATCCCTGTAAAATAGCAAACTGAACTTCGTTATCACGCAACAGCTTAATATTTTCACCGGAACCGGCAGAATTGATAGCAGACATGCCGATTTTTTGAGTTGGTTGTAACTTGACTTTCACCAGGGTAGACAGAGCGACCCCAACCGGGTAATAGGTGCCACCGGTCGAAGCGGTAGCCATCAGATAATTGCGTTCGGCAGGTGCGGCGTAGACATTAAAACTTGAAACAGCAAACAGCAGAGCAGTAACAAAGGCCAGATTCCTAAGTAGTTTCGCCATCGACATCGCTTTTCTCCTCATCGGTTAAGTGATCAATCGGACAGGAACTTCTCATTATGTTCAGATAAACGAACGTTAAATCAGGTCACATGGTACAAATGTAACATAGTTCTATATTTTAGAAACAGCCTCACATCAAATAATCCGGCATTTCGTATATATGAAAGAAAAAAATCCGCAGAAGCATGGCTTCTGCGGATCATTTTTACCGTAACAGGGGTAGAAAAATTTAAATTAAATCATACCTGCTTCAAAGACGGCTGAGGGGCCTTCTTAAAAGCAGAGTCTCTCACGATCAATAATGTAATTATAGCAATCCCGACAACCATACCGGTTAGGCGAATCGGCCAGGAGGGAAAGAAACATAAACAGCCGGTAGCAATCATAAGAGCCTGGCTCCAGGCTGCCAGTTTTGCTTGAAAGAAACCAGCGAAGCCGACGGACAGTAAATAACCAGCGACGGCAGCAGAACAGATAACACCGACAATAGCGAGCCAGCTTCCTTGCAGCAACAGAACAGAGTCGTAGGCGAAGGCAAATGGCACGATAAAGGCGACGACTCCGATACGCATAGCAGTCAGCGCAATCTTCATCGGGTTGTCGCCGGCAATGGTCCCGGCAGCAAACGACGCCAGGGCAACCGGTGGTGTCATATTGGACAGTACCGCAAAATAGAAGACAAACAGATGGGCATTAAGCGGTTCAAAACCCAGCTTGGTCAGACTGCTGACCCCCAGAGCTGCAGCAATGATATAGGCCGATGTCGTCGGCAATCCCATACCGAAAACAACCGCCAGCAAAGCGATCAGTATCAAAGCAAGAAAGCTTGAATTGCCAGACATGGCAGATATCAGGGCACCGATTTTAAAGCCAATCCCGGTTAATGCGATAGAACCGATAACAATACCGGCAGAAGCACAGGCAATAGCAATAACAGGAACCGATTTACCGGCCATGATCAAAGCTTCGACCAGACGTTTAGGTCCCATTTGGCAACCACGATTGAACAGGGATACCCCCCAGGCCAGGATAACACCGATCAAACCAGCCAGCATCGGGGTTTTACCCATCAACAGGGCGACAACCAGAACCAGAATGGGCAACAGCAGGAAGCTGCGCTTAAAAACATGGGACCAGCGCGGAAGCTCTTCCTCTTTCAGCCCGACAAAACCGTCACGCTTGGCAACATAATGAATCATCAACAGGGCAGTGCCATAGTAAAGCAGGGCCGGCAACAGGGCTGCGATCATGATGACCTTGTACTCAACGCCCAGGTAGGCCGACATAACGAAAGCACCAGCGCCCATGAGCGGTGGCATCAGCTGGCCACCGGTTGAGGCCATGGTCTCAATACCGCCAGCTAAATGAGGCTTAAAACCAGTCCGCTTCATCATCGGAATGGTGAAGTTACCGGTTGAATAAACATTGGCAACAGCAGAACCGGAAATCGATCCAAACAGACAGGAACTGACAACCGCGATTTTAGCCGGTCCACCGATCGATTTACCAGCAATACGGGAGGAAAATTCCATGAACCAGGGGCCAACACCGCTGACCTCAAGAAATGCTCCAAAAATCAGGAAAATGACAACATAGGTCGATGATACCCCGAGAGGCATGGAGAAAATACCATCCTGAGTCAGGAATAGAGACTCAATAACCTCGCGCAGGGTAAACACCTCACCCCGCATGATGCCGGGAAAGTATTCTCCAAACAGCATGTACACGGCAAAGAAACTGGCAATAATAGTCAGCGGCCAGCCCAGCAGACGCCGAGTTGCTTCGATCAGCAACACAACGAGAATAATACCAAGGACCAGTTGGGTATCTGTCACCGGATCGATCTGAGCGGTACGGAACAGAATCTCCTCGACATTTACCAGCGCGTACACACCAGGAGCCAATGAGATCAGTGCCAGCAGATAATCGTAAAAGGGAACCTTGTTTTTGGGCGATTTTTTGCTGAACGGCCAGTAGATAAAGGCGATAGGGAAAACCCAGCTCAAGTGCATCATGCGCTGCATCCAGGCTTCGAGCACCCCGAATGCTGCCGTATAAAGGTGAAAGCAGACCCCCAGGATCAGCCAGGCGCCAAGGATATAATTCAGTGCTTTATTGTCAAATTCCCTCATCAGGAACTCCTTACTTCTAAAAACCGGGGCCGTATGGCCCCGGACAGATCACAGGTATTATTGCTGAGATTCGAAATACGCTTTAGCAGCTGGGTGCATCGGTAACTTTTTAGCAACCGCACTCTGAGCTGAGAAGGAAGAGAAATCCTTGATGGTGGTCGCCAGGTTATCTTTGTTTTCAAGGATAGTTGCGGCCATCTTGCTGACAACGTCATCAGCCAGGTCTTTGCGGACAACACAGACGGTGAAGTCACCAACGGTCGGAACTTTTTCTTTTACGCTTTTGTAGATGCCAGGCTCAACGTAGTGAGTTCCGGTACCGTAGGCATCGCTTAAAGCAGTAAGAGCAGTTTCATCGACTGGCAGGATAACAATTTCAGTCTGACTTTCGATGTTCATGATAATCGAAGCAATTTTACCGACGGAGAAAGCAAACATATCGATATGGTTATCAGCGATCAGACCAGCACCGTCAGAGTATGAAGCAAATTCAACTTTACCACCGTTACTTTTGATTTTTTTCCAGTCAGTGCCGTAACCGAGGTCAAGCAGAGAGCTGACAACAAACTCAGAAGAAGTACCAGGCTTAAGGCTGGCAATTCTTAATTTCTCGACAGCCAGGGCATCTTTCAGAGTTTTGATATTGTTTTCTTCGACAAAGTCTTTACGGGCGATAAAGTAGGTGATTTGCGGATAGAGGTTCGCCAGCAGTACGGCATTTTCCACCGGCTTCTTGAATTTACCTTTACCTTTGGTCGCGGCTCCAAGCAGAGAACCAACGGTGAAGCCAAGATCAGCTTTTTTGCGATCAACATTGACAACGTTGGAAACGCCACCACCAGTCGAACTTGAGGTATTCATATCAGCTTTACTGAAGTAAGAACTGATCGCGCCACCAAGGACAAACCAGTTGCCCCCCTGAGGTCCAGAGACAAAACGATAGTTGGCAGCAACTGCAAGGGTTGGCACCAGAACCGCCAGGATGACGAGAGTAGACAAGAAACGTTTCATACTTTTCTCCTTAATCCGATTTCAGCTTGGGATGAAGCACGCATAACGTGCCGTGAGTAATGTCCAGCAACAGCTCCAGTCTTCAGGCTACAGTTGCTTAGCTATTTGCTTATTTGCGGAATCACCAAAGAAAGGGAGAGTGACGTGAGTACGTAAAGCAGCAACACTTTACAGGGTGGCAGTTGCGTCTGACGACTCCCCTTTGAGGTTAATTCGGAAAACAACCTTTACAAAGGGCGTGCCAGTTTGGCAGATGCTTTTAATACGGAGTTTTACCAGATAGAAACAGCCAATTCTGGCAAAACCTTGCCGATATAAAAATGTCCATAGGCAAGATCTTGCCTATGGACAGGAATGAAAACCGAAAATTAGAGGAACATAAAAGAGTGAATCAGGAAACGCCTAGAGATAACCTTTGCGATCCAGACCATAACGCGACATCTTTTCGTTGAGAGTCCGCCGCGGCAGCTCAAGCTCTTCCATAACCGCCTGGATATCGCCATGATGGCGAGTCAGAGCTTGCTCCAGCAACAAGCGTTCATGCTGACGCAGCTGATCCTGTAAAGAAAGGGAATCACCTCCCCCCCCTTCCTTAAGTGGTTGCTGAAGAATAGCTCCCAGGCGCTGATCAAGGGGCATAGAAGACAGCACATAACGCTCTGCGATATTTTTCAGTTCACGAACATTCCCCGGCCATTCATGAGACAGGAGCAGGCCAAGATCCTGGCTGCTTAATGCCACCTCAGGCCGGCCATAGTCTGCTGCGGCAAGGGAGGCAAAATAATCAAACAGCAGGGGGATATCTTCCTTGCGCTTGCGTAACGGCGGCACGCGCAGCTCAACCACATTGATCCGGTAGTAGAGATCCTCCCTAAAATTACCGGCAGCGCACTCTGCAAGTAAATCATGATTGGCTGCACAGATCAGGCGCAGGTCGAGGGGCTGCGCTTCATTACTGCCAATCCGGGTTATTTCGCGCTCCTGCAAAGCACGTAAAACCTTGACCTGGAGAGCTAACGGCATACTGCCGATCTCATCCAGAAATAACGAACCGCCATGAGCGTACTCAAAGCGACCGATGCGGCGCTGATCAGCGCCGGTAAAAGAGCCTTTTTCATGACCAAACAGCTCAGACTCAAAAACCGTCTCCGGAACCGCACCACAGTTAACCGCGACAAAACGCCCTTTGCGACGCGCACTGAAATCGTGCAGGCAGTGGGCCACAATTTCTTTCCCGGTGCCGGTTTCGCCCATGATCAGAACCGGGGCATCGGTTGGCGCGATATCCATAATTTCATCGCGCAAGCGCCTGATCGGCTCACTGTTACCAATCAACTTGTGAGCAATATCTTCCGCACCACCTGCCAGCTGTTCACGTAAGGCACGATTTTCCATCACCAGCTGACGCTTTTCACTGGCCCGGATAACGACCTCCAGCAAACGTTCCGGCTCAAACGGTTTTTCAATAAAATCATAAGCCCCGGCCCGCATTGCCCTGACAGCCATTTCAACATCACCATGGGCGGTGATAAGCACCACAGGAATATCAGGATCCAGAGCATTGATACTGGCAAGAAATTCCATACCATCCATTCTCGGCATCCGAACATCACTAACGACAACACCAGGAAAGTCCCTGGTTAAGGCGCCTAAAGCACTGCGCGCTTCGGCAAAGCTATGGACATGATAGTCTGATAGTTCAAGCCACTGAGCAGTTGCTGCCCGCATCTCGTTATCATCATCGACCAGGAACAAGTGTTTGCTATCGCTTGCTGTCATAAATCACTTTCCTCACTGGCTCTGGGTAACCGGACCTGCATGCAGGCACCACCATCGCTGGGGTTGTTGGCCTTGATCGTGCCTCCCAGGTCAGAAATAATCCGGTAGGTAATGGAGAGACCCAGCCCCAATCCTTCACCAACATCCTTGGTTGTTACAAAGGGGGTAAAAATATCATCCATCACATCAGGGCCAATACCAGGCCCGCTATCCCTGACACTGATAATCACCTGTCCGGCCTCACTTCTCATCGTTACCCGCAGGTGCTTATTCTCCCTGCCCCGCATGGCGTCAATCGCATTGGTCAGCAAGTTCACCAGGACCTGTTTAATTTTGCCGCGCTCAGCATAAATAATCAATGGTTCCTCGGGGCACTCCTTCGCCAGCCCCACCTGATGCTCTTTTAGCAGCGGCTGAACCATAATGACCACATCTTCAAGACAGTCTTGCAGGCAGACCTTTTCCTTAAGCTTTGGGGAGTTATGGGCAAAGGACTTAAGTTGCATGGTAATCGAGGCCATGTGTTCGGTGATTCTGGTAATCGATTTGAGGGTCTCGCGAACCTTATCGACTTGCTCCCGATCGAGCAACAGGCGACAACTTGCAGCATGGGTACGGATCGCTGAAATCGGCTGATTCAATTCATGAACAATGCCGGCAGCCATATGACCAAGAGCCGCGAGTTTACCGGTCTGAACCAGCTCATTCTGGGTATCACGCAGAGCCTGTTCAGTTCTCACCCGTTCTTCGATTTCAGCCTGCAAGCGCACATTGACTGCGCGAATGACTTCAGCGTCCTGCGCTTTCTGCCGCGAAATTTTCTTCTGGCGTCGCTCTCGCAGATACATTCCTGTCGCTAAAAACAACAAAGACAACACGGTGCCGATGATCAACACTAACTTCTGTCGCTCTTCGGCAACAGCCAAGGGCAACAATTGATGAATATGCCAGCCCCGCTCCTCTACCTCCCGCGAAAGAACCAGGTAATTCTTACGTCCCATACGGACAATGCGCTGCCCCTCTCCCAGGCTACGAACATTGCGGAAGGGGAGCAACTCCAGGGCCTGCTGACCATATTGCTTGGTAGCGAGGATGTGCCTGGTCTGGGACTCTGTCAGTGGAGACATGGTTCGGTAGTGCCACTCATTTCTGCTGGATAAGAAAACGACGCCATTATTGTCCGAAACCAGAACCGTTTCCCCACCTTCATGCCAATCATCCTGGAGCGGAGCAAGATCAACCTTAACGACAACCGCTCCGGCAAAAGCATCTTCTATAGAAACCGGGTAGGACATAAAATACCCTGGATGCCCGGTAGTGGCACCAATCCCGAAATACCAGCCACGATGGCCTGCCTTAGCGGACAGGAAATAGGGTCGGAAGCCATAGTTCTGGCCAGCATAAGTCAAAGAATCCCGCCAGTTACTGGCCGCCAGTGTATCACCATTGGCATCCATTACATACAACGCCTCAGACCCAGCTTCCAGGTTCAGCGACTCGAGATAATAATTGGTTCCATCGCTACTCCCGGCCCCGGCCAATAAATCCCGGACCTCATTACTGCGGGACAGAACGAAAGGCAGGTAAGCGTAGCGGCTCAATGCGGCCCGCAGAGTGCGGATGTATAAGGTTACCCGTTCGCCGCCGGTCTCTATCTGGTTATCTACAGCATCATTGTAAGCCCATAGGGCTGCAGACCAGACAATGGTCCCGACGATGAGAGCACCAACGATAGCCAGCCCGATGGTTTTGGTTTGCGGTCGCATACGGGGCACCGGCTCAGGAAGACTTAACGCTGATAACAAATTTCAAGTAGCGTCCTTCTGGAAAAGAAACGACACAGGGAAAATCTTCAGGCTGCCCACACATGTGAATGGTTTTCAGCTCAGCACCACAGGCAACCGCCCCCTTGCGCAGCTCTTTAAGATAATCTTCGCTGGTCACTTTCTGATGATTCGAAGAACTGATAAGCAACCCTCCAGGCTTAAGCAAAGGAAGGGTTGCCGTTACCAGTTTGGCGGTCCCCCCCTGGGTTGAAAAGCGACTCTTTTTCGTGGTTGAAAAGGATGGAGGATCAAACAGAATAACATCAAAAAGTTGCCGATTATTCGCCATCCGCGCCAACTCCGCAAAAACATCACCAACAATAAAATCATGCTGTTCAGGATCTATATTGTTCAGGACAAAGTTTTCGCGAGCAACATCCAGATATTTTTTAGAGACGTCCACACTGGTGACGCAGGCAGCTCCGGCGCTAGCAGCGGCGACAGAAAAGGCCCCGGTAAAAGCAAACAGATTCAAAAAGGTCTTTCCTTTAACCCGCCCCATAATCTCTTTACGGTTGCGTCTCTGGTCCGGAAAAATTCCCGTATTGAGCCCCTCTCTCAAATCAACAAGATAGCTCAACCCGTTTTCCTTGACCAGCATAGGAACCGGAGCCTTTTCGCCATAGATCACCTGGCTGTACTGCTTATTACGACTTTTGGCTTCCAGGGCCCGGGTTTCCTGGGGACGTAACTTCCGATAGATACCGCGAGGCTGAAACACCTGGACCAAAGCAGCCTTTATCGCATCCAGATAATTATCCCATGCGGATGAGTAGAGCTGAAGCATCAGGAACTCCCCATAGCGATCTACGGTCAGCCCGGGGACCTCATCCCCTTCACCATTAACCAAGCGGAAAACATCCGTTTCCTGCAACAAAGCATGTTCGCGAAGCTGCCGTGCTTCAGTGAATTTTTCAACCAGCCATCTATCCATCGAGGGGATCTGCCCACGGCTCAAAACCCTGGCGACAATACGATCAGCAGGATCATAAAGTGCCGTTGCCAGATGCTGTTTACGCTCATCAACCAGAGAAATCAGATCTCCCGAAGCGCCACCAGACCACCCCTTGGTGTAGCGATCCGCAATCACCCACGGATGACCGAGCTGCAACATACGTACGGTTTCCGGACCGACCTGAAATTTTTTCATAAATACTCCTTATTTACAAAACCATTGAAAAGATCAAAAAAAAAGCTCATATAGTCACATCACAACCATTGGACATCCTCGGTTGCGATCGTTATTTGATGTTTTTTGTATCAGCCCCTTGACAAGTGAGGGTGCGGAAAAAAATACTGTAAAGGTAAAAATTTGCCAAAACATTTATTTTTGAATGTATAATAACCTGAAGAAACTCTTGAGGTGCTACTGAAATGGATAATAAGTTTAAAAATCAGGTCCGCGAGCAATTTGGCAAAACCGCAGCGGCATATGTCGAAGCTACTCATTTTGCCGGTGGTAAAGATCTGGAGGAAGCTGCCAGACTACTAAAACCAACGGCAGAAGACAATATGCTTGACGTTGCATGTGCTGGGGGGCATATGGCCCTGTTCTTTGCGCCCATGGTCCGCCAGGTCGTCGCTTCCGACTTGACCATGCAAATGCTTAAAAAAGCGCAGGAACATATTGCTGAAGAAGGTAGCGTTGACAATGTTATCTTCCGCGAAGCCGATGCTGAAGACCTGCCTTTCCCCGCCGGCTCCTTCACCCTGCTAACCTGCCGGATAGCATCTCATCATTTTCCCGATGTGCCCCGTGCGCTGCGTGAGTTTCACCGGGTACTGAGGCGCGGCGGCAGGATGGCAATAATTGACACTCTGCTCCCTGCAGACCCTGAAATCGCAGAGTTTTTCCAGGCCATGGAAAAAATGCGCAACCCGACTCACATCAAAGCCTATAGTGAGCAAGACTGGCGACAGATGGTTGAGGATGCGGAGTTAATCCTGCAAGAAGTGCAGATTATCCCCAAAACCCATGATTTTCAGGAATGGATAAAGACTGCCGGCCTCAACCGCACCAAAGCCCAGGAATTGAACAAGTTTTTCATGGACGCTCCAGCAAAGATTCACGATTTCTTTAAGATTGAATCTTTTGCCGGAGAGGTAGAGAGTTACACAGATCAGAAATTACTGATCTATGCAACCCGCAAAGAGAAAGAAAAAAAGTAGACCATCAGGGCAGAGTGAGACATCGCTCTGCCTTTTGTCTACTTGAAGCTAAGCATGTGCCTGATTCTCTTTGCCTATCAACACCACCCCCGCTATCCCCTGATTGTTGCTGCCAACCGCGACGAATACTATCAGCGCCCGACTCGCACCTGCTGCTGGTGGTCAAACCATCCAGAACTTCTGGCTGGCCAGGACCTGGTGGCGGGAGGCACCTGGATGGGGATTAACCGTCAGGCTCAATTCGCAGCGCTTACCAATGCCAGAACGGGTCAACCAGGTAAGGTTTACACCTATTCCCGGGGACAGCTGCCGCTAGTCTTCCTGACTGAACCAGCGCCCCTGCAGGCATTCATATCAACCCTGGAGACATCAGCTGCAGACTATCAGGGGTACAACCTGTTGTTTGGCGACGTCCAGGAGCTCTGGTATTTTTCCAACCATGGGGACAAGCGCCCGCAGCTTGTCCGTCCCGGCCTGCATGGACTGAGTAATGCAGCTCTCGATTCTCCATGGCCCAAAGTAACAGTCGGCAAAAGCCGTCTGCAAGCTGCTCTTGCCACAGACAATCCTGACATCAATGCGATTTTCAAGCTTCTTGAATCTTGCGACGTCGCCGCGGATAAGGAGCTCCCCGACACGGGCATCGGTATCGAACGTGAGCGCCTCTTGGCTCCGGCTTTTATCAAAAGTGAGGATTATGGTACGCGCTGTTCCCAGATACTACTTGTGGATACAGATGGTAATGTCTACCTTCATGTAAAAAACAGGGCCCCGCTTGAGGGCCCCGTAGAAACTTTCCGTTTTCAATCCACCAGTCCCATTAATCAATAGGACCCTGCACTCGCTTCAGGGACAACAAAAACCTCCACGCGTCGGTTGCGTGCCCGACCTGAGGCGGTATCATTACTTGCAAGCGGCTCAAGCTCTCCGTGACCTTCAGTTCCAAGACGGGAACGAGATACCCCATGACTTATCAGATAATCAGCAACGGCATTAGCCCGCCGTAACGACAACCCGAGGTTATACTGTTCAGAGCCAACACTGTCGGTATGACCAACAATCAGAATCTGGGTTTGGGGATAGCGCACCATAATATCTGCAATCTTATTCAGAGCCGAATAAAAGGTCGACTTCAACCCAGCAGAATTAAAGTCAAAAGAGACCTCACTACTCATAGTCAGCTTCAGGATTTCATTCTGCTGCCGTTCAATCTCTATCTGATGTTGCGCCTGCTCTGCTGCCAGCTGCTGTTCAAATTCCGCCTGCTGTTTATCCATATAGACGCCGGCACCGGCACCCAGAGCGCCACCAGCAGCGCCGCCAATTAATGCGCCGCGTAACGCGCCTCCGGAATGATCATTATGATAACCAATCAAGGCACCAGACAAGGCTCCGACGAGAGCACCGATTCCGGCCCCTTTCTTGGTGTTTTCATACCCGGAATTGGTCGCACAACCATTAAGAGCTAAAACCAACAGACAGACCAACACAAAACTCTTGGTGACACATTTCATTTTTATTCTCCTTAAAAAGACAACTGTTTTTTTTGCAAATAAGGAGGTTAAATCTATCTGTCCGGAAATGCAATAAGACAAAAAAAGGGAGCCCATTGGGCTCCCATAAGGATGGAATAAAATGTAGGAGGTGTAAACTATTTGATACCAGCGGCATCTTCCAACATTGCGGTGGTAACTGACTTAGGACGCTCAAGCCCATAACCAAGGGCACGGTCCCAGGTGATATTGGCAAGACAGCCAAGGGCACGACCAATACCGAACAGAACCGTATAGAACTCATACTGAGTCACGCCATAATACCACTGGATAACACCAGACTGGGCATCGACGTTGGGCCATGGATTTTTCGCTTTACCATGTTCCTGGAGAACGCCAGGAGCAACGTCAAACAGCATGCTGACCAGCTTGAATAACGGGTAATCCTTAAGCCCGGGAGTTTTCAAACAGAACTCACGCTGAGAAGTATAGCGGGGGTCAGTCTTACGCAACACGGCATGACCATAACCAGGAATAACCTGGCCACTGTTCAGGGTCGCCCAAAGAGCTTCTTTGAGTTTCTCCTCAGTTGGAACTTCGCCACCAAGACGCATCATGAAATTTTGTGTCCAACGCAACACTTCCTCGTTGGCCAGACCATGCAGAGGGCCAGCGAGGCCATTGATACCGGCACTGTATGAGTAATAGGCATCGGACAGAGCTGAGGCAACCAGGTGAGTCGCGTGAGCAGAAACGTTACCGGACTCGTGATCAGAGTGGATGATAAAATACATCCGGGCAACATCATCATAAGGAGCATCAATGCCCATCATGCGAGCAAAGTTGCCACCCAGATCAAGCTCAGGATCGGGAGCGATATGGGTATCGCCTTTATATTTCATGCGATAAATATAGGCACCGACTGCCGGTAATTTTGCCATCAGGTTACTGGCGTCTTCGTACATATCTTCCCAGCAGGTCATCTTGTTAAACTTGCCGGAGGAATAGGTAGCACCAAAGACAGAATCACGCTGCATAGCCAGAATCGCTGAGGAAAACATGGCCATCGGGTGAGAATCGCGCGGCATAGCCCTGAGCACATCAACAACGTAAGCCGGAAGCTGAGAACGCTTCTTCCAGTCAGCAACAACCTCAAGGGTCTGCTCCATGGTTGGAATATCACCGGTCAGCAGCATCCACCAGAAACCTTCAACGTATGGATATTCACTGCCTGGCACTTTAGGCAGTGCGGCAAAGGTTTCAGGAATCGTCAAGCCACGGAAACGAATACCTTCCATGGGATCAAGATAGGAGATATCAGTAACCAGACATTTTATACCACGAGCACCACCGATAGCCTGACCGATGGTCACATCACCAAGACTGACATCGGCATACTCTTTCATCAGCTTGGCCGTGCGTGGACGATGCTCATCAATTTTCTTTCTCAAAACGTCTTTCAATGTGGACATAAGCTCTCTCCTTTTAATAAGGGGTTGAAACCGTCGCAAGGTTCCAATAGTCACAGATAAATTCTACATTACAATGACAAATTAGCAGCTTCATTCATTCCGATTTTTCCAAACCTGCCCGCCCGAACAGTTTTTTATTTTCACTCCGAAAGAAATCGTGCGACCGCCAAAAAAGATCGATATTTGCGCCCAAAAACCTTCCATCTCTTTATTTTCCAAATATCGTTCTATCAGTCCGGTGAAAAATTGTCAAGATCAAACAACACGAAGTATTCAGATATAGTAAATATCATAAAGCGCATACGGGTCAAGCCCCCCAATTTTTACTTGCCCTTCCTACAAATACTGATAGAATGCCTAATTCTTATGCAGATCAAAATTCAAAATACACATTCTTTGCCCCTCAGCTCCCCCGTGATAATTGCCCCCATGGCGGGCATCACCAATCTGCCCTACCGCAGAATAATGAAATCATTCGGGGCCGGTCTTGTCTTTTCAGAAATGGTCAGCGCCAACGGCCTGATCAGGGATGGCAAAAAGACCCGGGAACTGCTGCGCACCCATACAGATGAAGCCCCCCTGGGCATCCAGTTGTTCGGGGATGACCCGGCAGTACTGGCCCAGGCGGCAGCCATGGTCATTAACGACGGAGCCCTGCTCGATATCAACATGGGCTGCCCGGTTAAAAAGGTTATCCGCAGCGGTGCCGGCAGCGCCCTGCTAAAAACCCCGCAGACAATCGCAAAAATCTGCGCTGCAGTCCGCACAGCATACCCCGGGCCGCTAACCATTAAAATCCGCTCGGGCTGGGACGAGACCACTATCAACTATCTGGAAATCGGCCACATCGCCCAAGAAGAGGGAATAAACGCCATTACCCTACACCCCAGAACCAGAACCCAGGGATTTTCAGGGCAGGCCAATTGGCAACATATCGCAGAGCTAAAAAACTCAATCAATATACCAGTGTTTGGAAGTGGCGATATCGTGACGCCAGATGACGCTTTAAAAATGTTTTCAGAAACTCAATGCGACGGGGTCATGATCGGACGTGGCGGATACGGTAACCCCTGGTTGATTGCCAACATCAATGAATTATTGAACGGGCAACCGCTCACAATTCCGGGTGTCGCAGAAAAATGCACAGTAGCGCTGAAACACATTGAGATGTACGAAGACCTTTTCGGTGAAAGAAAAACCTTATTGGACATGCGTAAGCATCTATGTTGGTACGCGCGCGGTTTGCAGGGGGCCAGCCATTATCGTGTTGCCCTGCAGAAAACAGACAATCTCAAGCAGGCTATTGAATTGACATCAACCTTTTTTAGCCAGGCGAGTTTAGAAGAATGACCAAGTCAAAAAAATTGACCCCTATCGAATATGCCATGATTCTGGAAAATATCGACGATGCTGTGATCGGCGTTGACCAGCAGGGGAACATAAACCTGATTAACCCTTCCGCCCAAAGCTTTACCGGCCGTTCAGAAAAAAGCAGTCACGGAAAATCATTCTTTGAATGTTTTGACTGGCAGGAAACCTTGTGCTACATGACGCGCAAAGTTCTCGATGAAGGACGGTCCATATCGGACCATGAAACGGTCAGCTTAAAACCTCTCAGCGCCCGGAAATCCCGTCCGGTCAGTGTTACAGTATCGCCAATTTTCTCAACTCCCGGCCCACAACAGGGAGCGGTAATCATACTTCACGATCTGACCCAGGTACGCTCCCTTGAAGAAGCGGTGCGCCACGCAGATCGATTGACCATGGTCGGAACCATGGCAGCTGGCCTGGCCCATGAAATTAAAAATCCCCTGGGAGGAATTAAAGGTTCCGCCCAACTGCTGCAGATGGAACTTGGAAATAATGATGAGCTCACGGAATATACGCGCCTGATAATTCGTGAAGCTGAACGGGTTAACCGTATTATAGAAGAACTGCTGGACCTCGCACACCCGCGCAAAGCCTGCTTTCAGACCGTCAACATCAATCAGCTGCTTGATGAAATCATCAACCTGCAGAAGAATTCAGTTAACGAGCGTGGAATTAATTTTCGCTGGCAACTCGACCCGAGCCTACCTGAGATCCCCGGTGATCCAGACCTGTTAACCAGACTTTTTCTGAACCTTATTAAAAATGCCTGTGAAGCAACAGCAGATAATACTGAGATTTTTCTTGAAAGCCGCATCGATGCTGAATATCATCTATCTTTGCCCGGCGCACGACCAACTCCAATGGTTCTTATCACTATAAGCGATCAGGGCCCTGGCATCAGCCAGAAAGAAATTGAGCAGATTTTTACCCCCTTCTACACCACAAAAACTGGTGGGAACGGCTTAGGACTGCCAATTTGTCAAAAAATTGTTTCCAATCATGGTGGCTTGTTACATTTTGAAGGACGGGCCGAAGGGGGAACCTGTGTACAAGTGTCTCTCCCCCTGTTTAACAACCGTTCGTAATTCATCTGTTAAGTGACAGATGGATTACGGACTATGCCTGACGCATGACTGATTACTGCGCAACCCTGTCTTCACAAGGAGCCAGGTTAATGCCACAACAGTTTTGCGACCAGAGATTAATTACTTACTGAAATGAGGAAAATGAATGGCAATAAAACGCATCCTTGTTGCTGACGATGAAGAAAGTATCCGCTGGGTGCTATCCAAGGCGCTGAAAAAGCAAGGTTTTACCGTAGATCTTGCAGAAGATGGTGCACAAGCGCGCAACATGGCTCGCCGCAATCATTATGATATGGCTGTACTCGACATCAAAATGCCGGGCATTCAGGGGCTTGACCTGCTTAAACAGTTTCGCATTGAGCATCCTGATACACTGGTCATCATCATGACTGCGGAAGCGACAATGGAACATGCCGTTACTGCCATGAAAAATGGTGCTTACGACTACCTGACCAAACCTTTCGATCTTGCTGCCCTCGATGCCATTATTCTGAAGGCAGAAAAAGCTGCCGAGGTCACAGAACAAATTGACCAACTGAAAGAGGAACTACAGGGGCAATTCAGTTTTGGTCGTTCCATTATCGGCAACAGCCAACCGATGCAGGAAGTTTACAAAACTCTTGGCAGGGTTGCAGAATCGGACGTAACCGTTTTAGTCACCGGAGAAAGCGGTACCGGTAAAGAGCTTATCGCCCGGGCGATCCATATCAACAGCAAACGGATTGGTAAACCCTTTATTGCCTTGAACTGCGCGGCCATACCCCATGAACTATTAGAAAATGAATTATTTGGTCATGAACGCGGAGCTTTTACCGGAGCAACAGATCGCAAAAGCGGTAAATTTGAACAGGCCGAGGGTGGCACCCTGTTTCTTGACGAGATTGGCGACATGCCCCTCGACCTACAAGCCAAACTGTTACGGGTCCTGCAGGAGAAAGAAATCACCCGCACCGGTGGCAGCCAGACGATCAAGGTCGATGTCAGAATCGTTGCTGCGACCAATCAGAATATTGCCGACATGGTGAAAGAGAAAAAGTTCCGCGAGGATCTTTATTATCGCCTGAATGTTGTACCCATAAGCCTCCCCGCGCTGCGTAAGCGTAAAGATGACATCCCCATGCTGGTTGATTTCTTTTTACAACGCGCCAAACAGGATCTGGGTATCGAGGTCATGGAGTGTAGCCCTGAGGCGACCACCAAACTGAAGAATTATAATTGGCCAGGCAATGTCCGCGAACTGGAAAACGTTATCAAAAGAGCCGCGCTGCTCAGTCCGAATCACGTTCTGACTCCAGCAGACTTTCCTGGACTGAATAATGAAGGGGACGAAAAAGTTCAGAGCCAGGACGAATCCCTGGAAGCTTTGGTGTCACGCAAACTTGAAAACTCCCTGGCACAGATGAACCTGCTTGAGATGAACAATCTTTACGAAATGGTTCTGCACCAGGTAGAACGGCCGTTGATTAATATCGTACTCAAAAAGGCCAAAGGAAACCAGGTACGCACCGCCGAGATCCTGGGAATTAATCGCAATACCCTGCGCAAGAAGATCAACACTCTCGAAATAGACGTAAAGCGTGGTAACGGTTCGGAATAATATTTATTCCGAACCGATTTCAGATTTCAAATTTCACAGGTCAAAAACCAGGCACTGCTACAATGTGAAATTTGAGATCTGAAATCTGACGCCCATCAGGGCATCAATAACCACCGTCTTCACGGCTCGACTGATTTTCAAAGCGCGTAAATTCACCCCGGAAGGTCAGATGAACGGTACCGATCGGACCGTTACGCTGCTTGCCGATAATGATTTCAGCATCCTTGTCATGTCCCTGGTCGCACGATCCATCACGTTTTTTACAGGCATCACAATAAACGGCATCACGATAAACGAACATGATAATATCGGCATCCTGCTCAATCGCACCTGATTCCCGCAAGTCAGCCATCATTGGCCGCTTATCGGTACGACTCTCCAGAGACCGGTTCAACTGGGACAAGGCGATAACCGGAACATTAATCTCTTTGGCCAGAGCTTTGAGAGATCGAGAAATCTCAGAAATTTCCTGCTGACGGCTTTCAGGATTGCTGCCACGCATCAACTGCAGGTAATCGACGATAATCAAACCCAGATCGTGCTCAGCCTTGAGACGACGAGCTTTGGAACGCAATTCAAGAACTGAAATAGCCGGCGTATCATCGATAAAGATCCCCGATTCACTCAGGGTCCCTGCTGCCATAGTTAACTTCGGCCAGTCCGACTCTCCGAGATGACCAGTCCGCAGTCGTCCGGCATCAACCTTGGCTATCGAACAGAGCAGACGGTGAACCAACTGCTCCTTACTCATCTCCAGGGAAAAAATAACTGCAGAAACAGGTTTGTCGGGGTTGGTTGTCGCATTCTCAAGCAGGTTCAAGGCAAAAGCGGTTTTCCCCATGGAAGGCCGTCCCGCCAGAATAATCAAGTCACTCGGCTGCAGTCCGGCGGTCATTTTATCCATGTCGGTGTATCCCGTGGGAACACCGGTAACCAGCTCTTTTCGTTCATAAAGCTTTTCAATGGCCTTAAAGGTATCTTTTAGAATATCGCGGACCGGATAGTAGGAAGGCCTGATCCGGTTTTCGGAGATCTCAAAAATTGATTTCTCAGCCTGATCCAGAATATCTTCCATATCCCCACCCTCGTAACCACGAGTGGCGATATCGGTCGAGACCTCAATCAACTTCCGGGCAACCGCTTTCTCCTTAACCAGCTTACAGTAATAGCTGATATTGGCAGCAGTCGGCACGTAGTCGACCAGAGTGGCCAGGTAAGAGCTGCCGCCGACATCTTCGATCTCACCACGATCTTTCAAAATCGCCGTGAGTGTAATCAGATCGGCAGGCTCGTTTTTTTCGGCCAGGGCAATCAGGGCATGAAATATTTTTCGGTGACTCTCACGATAAAAATCGGCAGGAGTCAAAAACTCCAGGGTGCGGCTTAACGCCTCATTTTCCAGTAAAACACCCCCCAAAACCGACATTTCGGCTTCCAGATTCTGGGGTGGTAAACGGTGACCGTGCTCTTCAGACATATACTATTCCTGTTGGTTGGCAATCAGCCAAGAGGATATCAAAGAAAGAAAAGAACGGAAACAAAAAGGGCGTCAATTTTCAAATTATGATCCTTACCACCACTGACCGCTTGTTCAGTGATTCAGATCCTTGAATCAGACGGAGCTTCCGTTCAGCCCCATCCCCCTTGACTTAAGTTCACGATTAGATTACTCGTAAAGCCAATTAATATTGATTCAACCAAGACCTAACTTTGGAGAACCCACGTGAAAGAAGTAAAAGTTGTCATTTACCAGAGAAATTTTATCAAAGACTGGCGCTACGACTTTAACCCTGCAGCAATCAAAGCACTCGTTAAAGAATTGGACCAGGAGTATCAAAGTGCCAAGGTACGCGTTGTGTTTGGCGGAGAAGAGGATGCAACGGTTCAGGTCGGGGGCTATGGTGACATATTAAATGCGATCCGTTTACGCTCGACCGGCCCTGCAGCAGCAAACCACTGCCTCGGACATGTTCTCGGCGAGAGCAAAAACTGCGATCTTCTCGAAGATATCCGCCGTGGAGTCAGCAAGCTGGCATTTGCCCCGGAAACCATTATGCCCGAGGAGGCTCATCGTAAAGTCTGCCACAATTGCGGCTGCGGCTGCTAACCCGCTGCGAGCCATGAACTCAAATCAGTAATAAACTGCAAGTTTTTGCAACACCTGTTTTATGGAGGCAATATCAAGCCGGCCACGACCTCACAGCCTACTCACCAGCTTTCGGTTCCAGTAGTAATAACGCCTCCTCCAACTCAAGAGGGTGCGCCAGATAATACCCTTGCCCGTAAGAACAATGACTTTCGGTAAGCAGAAAGTCCAGCTGCTCAGCAGTCTCAATCCCTTCGGCAATAGGCATGACTTTCATTTTCTCAGCCACAGCAACGATGCTGTTCGTTGCCACCCTCCCCTGCTCACTCTGTTCGACCGAGGAGACAAACCCTTTATCAATTTTAAGAGCGGTCACCGGTAGCGACACAAGTTGATCAAGGGATGAATTTCCCTTCCCGAAATCATCAATGACAATTTTAAAACCAGCCCGAGCCAACTCCTCAAGGGTCTCTTTTGCATAGGAGACATCCTTTGCTATCCCCTCCTCTGTCAGCTCAAAAATAACTTGATGACACACCCCTGAAGCACCGAAAATTTCTTCAATATCAGCAATGAAATCGGGGCGGCCAAAACATTTGGGAGAAATATTTACCGACAGGCTCAGGCCATTGAATTTTCCTGCGGCAAGGAGGTCGCGGACGTTCTCCAATACCCAGCGGTCAATAGCATGAATCGTTCCCAGGCTCTCCGAGACACTGATAAATTCCTCGGGAGGAACAATTCCAAGGGTTGGATTATACCAGCTGATTAATACCTCAAAACCTATAATACGGCGTTCATGGAGATTAAAAACCGGTTGAAACCTAAGTCTAAACTCCTTGTTGCCGAGAGCATTCACCAGCTCTCTTTCAATCCGTAAGCGCTGTTGGACCGCGTCATTTAGTTGGGCAGTAAAGAAGCTGAACTGATTCTTGCCATGTTTTTTTGCATGGTACATGGCAGTATCAGCGTATTGCAGAAGGGTTTCATAATTGTCTGCATCATCAGGAAAAATAGCCACCCCCATGCTACAGGTAATATGCAGTTGATAGCTTTCAATATTCATCGGCTCAGCGAGTAATTTCTGAATTTTCTCAAGAATCGGTACTAAATTATTTTCATTCTGAATTTCCTCAATCAGCATAACAAATTCGTCACCACCAAAACGTGCGACAGTGTCTAAATTCCTGGTGCAATTGGTCAGCAAGGTACCGATATTCTGCAGGACATGATCACCGATACGGTGCGACAGGGTATCATTGATTGATTTAAAATTATCCAGGTCAAACAGGATGAGGGCTAACTTATGCTGATAGCGACGACTGCGCTCGATCGCTTTCTGCACCTGCGAATAAAACAAGGCACGATTGGGTAGATGAGTTAAGACATCGTACAAAGCAAGATTTTCCAAGCGATTCTGATCTTCTTTCATTTCAGAAACATCACTCATAATGCCAATATGATATTTAACCTCCCCCTTGCCATCCTTCAGAAGAAAAACATAAGTACGCTGATGATAGATAGAACCGTCTTTTTTACGATTAATAAACTCTCCGGACCAATGCTCATCGTCCAGAAGATCTCTCCAGAAGTTGTCATAAAAAGAGCTGTCCATATGGCTGGACTTTAAAATATCCGGCTTTTTCCCTTTTACCTCCTCGGCACTGAACCCAGCTATACGAGAAAAAGACGAATTAACGTCAATGACGACATTATCGGCATCGGTAATCAGAATACCGTCATTGGAATTGGCAAAGATCTGTTTATATATTGTTAAGCGCTCAGTCTGATCTTCAACCATCTGTGCCAGTTCATTATGGGTCAGAGTCGCCCTTTTTAGCGCTGGCCGGATAATGAACAGGGCTTCAAAGAGCAAGGTCAGCAAAGACCCGAGGAGGATATACCCCTCAAGGCGCATTAACAACGCGGTCCGGTCACGACTCTCCTGTTCGTAAACATTAACAGCATGATCAAGAACAGGAAGTAAAGAAGAGGTTTTCAGGTAGATCTGGATGGTTGTAAAGGTATCGGGTTTCGCTATAAAGCATTCAAGGAGCTGGAAATAAGCGCGCGTCTTGTCCTCTAACCGATACGGCTTATCATAATAGATAGCATGTATTTCATCCGACGGGATATGCGAGACCAGGAATTCGTGGTCATCAAGCATCAAGAGTCTGTGCTCTTTCAACTCATCAAGAAAAGCAGGATCTCTAGAATCGAGGAAATGATTGGCGAGCAGAGCGGTGCGCTGGGACAACATACGCTGCTTGCCACTGACATTGATCAGAGCCGCATATTGTTCCTGAGCCTGAATCTGATTGAGCATGGTCAGGTAAGCGAACAAAGCCCACATGGCAAGCAGCAGAAAGGCAATAATATAGGCCTGCGTTAATGAGATAGGCTTTTTCATGAACGGTCCAGCAGTTTGAGCAACGAGCATCCACAAGGACCTTGTTGCTGGCACACAACCTTCAACAAGACTAATAACTATAATAAATTCCAGTAGCTATTAAGTCAAACCCATTGCCGTCAATAAAAAAAGGCACCCTGCCTTTTAGTAAGCGGGGTGCCTTTTTTAAGCTAAGCCAATAGGGCTATCAAGCGACCTTATTCTGCTTATTGGGTTTAACCACCTGCTCGTAGTATTCAACCAGCGGGTGTGATGTTTTGAGCGCATTCCCTTCGGTCATGTTGGCATCGGTCAGGTTCATTGCACAACCAGGACAGGCGGTGAACAGATGATCGAAACCACGCTCTTTGATCTCAGCAGCCTTCTTCTTACCGATCTCCTTGGTGTGAGGATAGTTCTTCAGGGAGAAGGTTCCGCCAAAGCCACAACAGCTCTGATTCTGAAGATCCTTATACTCGGTATCAAAGTTATCCTTGATAAACTGCTTAAGGACCCCCTCTTTGCCAGATTTGTAGTGACAAGGAACATGCAGAGTGGTACTGCCCGGCAGCTTAACTTTCTTATCAACCTTGACCTTGAGAACTTCGGCCATGTACAACACCACATCCATAACCTGCTTCCCACGGGCGCGTCCAGTTTCCTTTTCGCCCAGGGTGCCAAGACCATACTCACAGGTCGGGCAGCACATGAGAATAGTGTCGGCATCGTTAATGGAATCGAAGTAATCGAAGTTATCATTAACCTGATCACGGTAGATCCCCAGTTCGCCCATGGTCGCAGAAGGAATACCACAACACTTATTGGTTTCCGGAACGTAGACGGAGACCCCATGATGAAGCAGGGTTTCGATAATAGCGACCCCCCAGTTCACATAGATCAGGGTTGTGGCACAGCCAGGGTAAAAGATGACCCGGTGTTTTTCATTTTTGGCCTGGTTGAAGCCACCATACATACTGGTCAAGGCTTTCGACGGCATATCGATAACGTGACGCTTGGTCATGTCACCAATGATTCCACCGAAGACATCGTAGGGCTTAAACACCCCATCTTCAATTTTCTTGGTCCCGACCCGTAAGCCCATATGAAACAGAGGACTCATAGTGGCTAACAGCTTGGGATGCCCCATAGCAACCTTCAAGGCAACCTTCTGCCATGCTGGCAGTTTCTTGACTTTACGCAGGATGCTCTTGGCCTTCAGGAAAATCTCGTCAGTCTTAACCCCGGAAGGACAGTTGTTTTTACAGCGTCCACACAGAATGCAATAGTCAACATACTTGAAAATCTCTTCGACCTTCTCAAGTTTGCCTTCCATCAGGGCATCAATCATGTAGATTTTACCGCGGGCAACAGCAGATTCGTTGCCATCTTTTTTATACAATGGGCAAACGGACTGGCAGGTACCACAGCGACAACACTGTATGAGAATATCTTCAAGCTCTTTGAGCTCACGAACACAATTTTCTACGGCTGTATTCCCCATTACGACCTCCTTACAGGCCCTGCTTATGAGGGTTCAGAAGATTTTTAGGATCAACACCCCGCTTAATAGACTTCATGTAATTGATGGTTCCTTGACCAACTTCACCAACCATGAAAGCCTGCTTAGCCAAACCGATGCCGTGCTCGCCTGAACAGGTGCCACCGAGACTCAATGCGGCATCGAACATCTCTGCAACGCCAGCGTGGACGCGCTTCATTTCATCAGCATCACGCTTATCACAAAGGATAGTTGGGTGGAGGTTGCCATCACCGGCATGACCAAAGGTACCGATCATCAGACCATGCTTTTCCTTGATAACATCAAGAGCTTTCAGGAAGTCAGGAATCTTGGTCCGCGGTACAGTGGCATCCTCAAGAACCATAGTCGGGCGCAAGCGAGCCAGAGAAGACAGAGACTTACGGCGTCCTTCCCACAGCGCTTCTCGCTCTTCAGCAGTTTTAGCCAGGGTGATATCACCATTGTTCTCGGCACAAACTTTCTGAACGATAGCGAACTCTTCTTCAACAACCGCAGGATGGCCGTCAACTTCAATAAGCAGCAATGCAGCCGCATCGGTTGGCAGCGGCGTGCCAGTCGCTTCATGGACAACGTTAATAGTGTAGTTATCCATCAGTTCCATGGTTGCGGGCAGAACATGGCCGCGAATAATACCGGAAACGGTATTACCTGCGTCAATAATATCGTTAAAAGCAACCAGCATTGCTTTGCTTGCTTTTGGTGGTGGAACAATTTTGAGGATACATTCGGTGATGATACCGAGTTGACCTTCAGATTGAGACATCAGGCCGGTCAGGTTAAAACCGGTACACAATTTAACGGTTTTACCACCCCCCTTAACGACATTACCTTCCATATCGCAGAAGGTGACGCCCATCAGGTAATCTTTGGTAACACCATACTTGAGGCCACGCAAACCACCGGCGTTTTCAGCAATGTTGCCACCAATGGTCGACATTTTCTGCGAACCTGGATCGGGAGGATAAAACAAGCCGGCCGCAATCACCGCATTAGCGAATTCGAGAGTATTACAACCAGGCTGAACAACGGCATACATATCATCGGTGTTGATTTCAAGAATCTTGTTCATCTTGTTCATCAACACGACACAACCACCAGCAACAGGAATGGTTGAACCAGCCAGGTTAGTACCGGAACCACGGGTGATCAAAGGGATGCTGTTGTCATTACACAGCTTACAGACAGCGGCAACCTCTTCAGTTGACTCAGGACGCACAACGACGTCAGGCAAAACCGGTTCCTCAACAGATGAATCGAAGCTGTAAAGAGCCAGGTCAGTCGGTTGATCCCAGTAATCTTCCTCACCGACAATTGATTTGAATTTAGCCAAAACATCTTTTGCAATCATATCCGCGTCCCTTTCCTCACTAAAAGCTTATGGATATACCGATTTATATTTGCGTCTGCGCCAACACTCCTTTGGCGCAGACGACTCGTTATCTTTGGAAACCTAAATTAAATTTCAAGAGCTTCAGCTAACAGCTCAATCGTATGCTTAGCCTTGACTGCTCCGCCGCGCTTTTCCATGGCACCGGACAACATGATTTTACACCCCGGGCAGTCCATAACGACGGTATCCGCACCGGTACTTTCGATATCTTCAGCCTTATCGGTCGTAATGGCTTTGGCAATCGGTGGATGGCTCAGGAAAGAATAAGAACCACCAAAACCGCAACAGCGATCAGGGCGCTTCATTTCAACCAAATCTTTCCCCATGGCAGTCAATAATTCACGAGGCTGTTCGGAGACTCCGGAACCACGCTTGAGGTGACAGGAATCATGATAAGTTACAGTTCCCTTGACATTCAGCTTTTCGAAGACCTCTTTTGCACCGAGGACATCAACGATATAAGCGGACGCATCCATAACTTTAGCGGCAACCTGCTGAGCCTTGCCTGTGTACTGACTGTCAGCTGCCAAGACTTCAGTAAAATCTTTACGCAATGCCATGGTACAGGTCGGACAAACGGTCAGAATATAATCTGGGTCACCGTCAAGCAGACAGGACAGATTCTGCTCGGCCAGCTCTGTCATTGTTTCCCGGTCACCGGAATAGAGGGCAGGAATACCACAACAGGTCTGATCATCCGGGAACATCACTTCTACCCCCAGGTAATTAAGAACCTTGACCAGCGAGGTTCCCAGTTCGGGATAGATAAAATCGGCACCACAGCCAGCAAACAGGGTAACCTTCCCTTTGCGCTGGGTAATGTTCTGTTTAATTTTCGGAAACTGGTCACGCAAGCTCTTCTCGGCGATGGTTGGAAGAGTCCGCCATTCTGTATAAGAAGAGAAAAACAGGGGGAGATGGCGAATGGTTTTTTCACCTCCGGTAACCGGCTTTTGCAGCAGGCTTGCAGCGCGTACCATGGTATGGAATAGACGCCGGTTGCGCATCAGCTTGCGGAACGCCATATCCTTGATAAAACCGATCCCTTCTTTTTCCGCCACTTTTGAACGCAGGTGAAGAATGATCGATTCGAGGTCGATCTGACTTGGACAGATAGCGACACAGGAACGACAACCGATACACGCCTTGACCAGCTCCGCAGCTTTATCGATACCTTCATAGAAAGCGGTCAGAATAACCCCGATGGCGCTGATATAAATGCTGCCGTAAACATGCCCACCAACACTCTGATAAACAGGACAAACATTGGCACAGGCACCACAACGGATACAACGCAAGGCATCCTGACAGTGCTCGTCAACAGCCATGGCACTGCGGCCATTATCGACCAGGACGATATGTTGCTCTTTCTCAACGCCATCATGAGGAACAGCACCACGAATCCAGGTTCCGTAGGAGGTCATCGGCTGACCGGTGGCATTTTTAGGAAGAATTCGCATGATGCGTGCGGCGTCCTCAATTTTTGGGACAACCTTTTCGATACCACTGATAGCGACATGGATCTTGGGAATGGTACTGACCAGGCGAGCATTTCCCTCATTGGTAACCAGCGCCATACCACCGGTTTCAGCGATCAGGATGTTAGCACCACTGATCCCCATATCAGCTTCGAAGTAGCCTTCACGTAACTCCTTACGGGCAATACGCACCAATTCATTAATGTCATCAGTCTCTGGCTCACCCGTAGCCTTTGAAAAAAGCTCACCAATCTGATCACGAAACATATGAATGGCCGGCATAACCATGTGGCTGGGGCGATGATCTGCCAACTGAATGATCCATTCACCAAGGTCAGTCTCCAGCGGGCTGATCCCAGCAGCAGCAAGAGCTTTATTCAGATGAGTTTCCTCACTGACCATACTTTTACTCTTAACAACCTTCTTGACACCTTTTTGCTTTGCCAGGTTGATAATGTAGTTATTGGCATCATCAGCGTCCTTGGCAATATATACGGTACTTCCGGCGGCCTCGGCGTTCTTGATAAATTCCGCCAACAAGGCCTCACGATTTTCCAGAGAATAATCTTTCATCTCAGCGATTTCACTGCGCATTGCCTCAAAATCGTAACCATCGAAAGCATTAGCGCGAGAGACAACATATGCATCGCCAAAAGTATGCAAAGCTGCCTGAAGACGCTCATCGTGAAGGGCTTTATCAATTTTCTTTTTATATTCTTTACTACGTTGACTCATTGGTATTTCTCCCATCAGCAGTTATCAGGATTCCAGAGGATCACTGGAAATGCCGTTCATCATAAGAATATGCAACTCACAAGGGCCGTGAACTCCGATTGTCAGTACCCGCTCAATATCAGCGGTACGACTTGGTCCGGTAATAAAAGCAACATAATTCTTAGGATCACGCTGGTGGAAGGCGCGCATAGATGCCGCAGCGGCGATAGCATCTGGCAAGGCTTTTGACGGATCAAAAATAACAAAATGTTTTTCAGCCAACATGGTTGCCAGACGTACATCTTCATCAGTACTGTCCAGAGCCAGGGTCCCGGAATCGCTGATGGCAAAATTGGCGCTGGTTAAAGCAATTGGAGTGTCTTTAGCTACAGCACGGAAATCGCTATCCACTACTGGGATATTCGCCTCTTTAAGAGCTTGTTTGATCCCCAGACGGTCAAGGGTTACTGAACCTGGAATCATACAGGCGCCCTGCCCATGTTCCTGTATGTAACTCACCACCTCAGATATGTCCCTCACCTCAACAACCTGTGCGCCAACGCGACTTGCTATTGAGCCAAACTGTTCAGCATATTCACTACTCAACACCACACACTCCTTCTCTGCGTAATTGGTCATACCATTTAAAGACCGTGCTAGAATAGAGTTATAGATCAAATCATGTCAAGCAAATTTATTTTCTCGTTATTTTTCAGATACTTGAAAATATTATAAGGGTCAAGCCATTTTCTAGTGGATTTCAATGCTAACCTTGTTGTAAAAAAGCGTCACAAGGTAAAGCCATTTTGAACAACTGACCAAAAGACCAGTTGGACATTTATTTGGTAATTTTTTTATATTTTTAACAGTTATAGCTTTTTATCTTGGCAAAACAGCATAACAAACGGCCTGACAAAAGATACCTCCTGTCAGAACAAAGATTCTTTTACAAGGATTTAAAATGTTGAGCAGGAAAAGGCCTAATCAGGCGCCGTTCTAAAATCAGTAAAACCTGGTTACATAAAAGCCGACTGCACGTGGTGGAAAGTTACAGAGACAACTGCAAAAAGAGAGGTCAATAAAAACAATAAGCTGGCTAAAAAAAATCAACAGCCAGCCATTTGAGGGGAGTTCATCAATCCCGCTATTTTTATGAAGAGCGCATGCTTTGGTTTTCAATGGGTCGAAAACATAAAGCTAGGCTCATTTATCTTTTCATAGTGAAGGAGTTGTTTAATGGCTATAGCGATGTCTTTGTTTCCCATCATCCTGCTGATCTGGTTGATGACCAAAAAGAACAACATGCCCTCGTTCAGAGCCCTGCCACTAGTTGCTCTGATCCTTTACATTATCAAGCTTGCTTACTTCGGTATGGATGCAAACCTGATAAATGCCACGGTTATTCAAGGGCTACTGGTTGCCTGGGTCCCGATCACCATTGTTTTTGGTGCCATCTTCCTGTTCAAAACCATGGAATATACCGGTGCAATGGATATCATCCGCAACTGGCTGAACGGCATTACCAGCAACAAGGTCGCTCAGGCCATGATTATCGGCTGGGCCTTCGCCTTTTTGATCGAGGGTGCATCCGGCTTCGGGACTCCTGCGGCGATTGCTGCTCCTATCCTGGTTGGTCTCGGTTTCCAGCCAGTGCGGGTGGCGATTCTCTGTCTTATCATGAACTCCGTTCCCGTTCACTTCGGTGCGGTTGGAACCCCCGGTTGGTTTGGTCTTGGCAAAGGAGCTAACCTGACTGCCGCAGAATTGTTAGCCGTTGGTCAAAAAGCTGCATTGATGCACTCTGTTGCTGCCCTGGTCATTCCAGTTATCGCACTGACATTCGCACTGAACTGGAAGATGGTTAAGCGCAATATTGTCTATGTTTACTTAAGCATCCTGGCAACCATTGTTCCTTATTTCATTTCCGCTCAATTCAACGATGAGTTTCCATCTGTCGTTGCTGGAGCCATTGGTACCGTTCTGTCAATCTTCTTCGCGCTTAAAGGGTGGGGCCTGGCAAAAGAAGACAACGAAGCAACCACTGCTTCTAGCACTCAATCCGGTTCGATTATCAAGGCAACCTTCCCACTCTGGGGTACTGTCGGCCTGTTGCTGATCACCCGCATCAAGCCACTCGGCCTTAATGCGCTGCTGAAAAGTACCGCTCCAATGTTTGACACAGTACACTTGGGGACCTTTGGTAACTTTGGCTTAAGTAAAGCCCTGGTCATTACTTTCAACAATATCTTTGGTACTAACGTCGGCTTTACCTATCAGGCTCTCTACATCCCCTGCCTGATCCCATTCGTACTGATTTCAGTCATCTCATTCTTCTTATTCAAGACCAGTGCAAAGAAGTCGGTTCAGGCCTTTACCGATTCTGTCAAGCAGATGAAAAACCCAGCAATGGCTCTGCTCGGCGCCCTGGTTTTCGTTCAGCTGTTGAAACTTGGTACTGCTGAAGCACAAGCCAACACCATCATTATCGGTTCTGCGTTCGCAAACCTGTTTGGTGGCGCCTGGTCTTTCCTGGCTGCCTACCTTGGTGCTCTGGGTGCTTTCTTCTCTGGATCCAATACCGTTTCCAACCTGACTTTTGCGGGTATCCAGGCTTCCATCGCCAACCAGCTCGGCCTTGACAAACTCACCGTCCTGGCGATGCAGTCCGTCGGTGGCGGCATGGGTAACATGACCTGTATTCACAACATCGTTGCCGTCTGCTCCGTCCTTGGCCTGGCCAGTTCTGAAGGGTTCATCCTGAAGCGAACCGCTATCCCAATGATTATCTACGGTCTGATTGCCGGGGTTGTTGGTTTCATTATGATCTCGGTGGCCTAGAGCCATCAGGTTACAACAAAAAAAAGCCATCTTCCAAAGTTCGGAAGATGGCTTTTTTATTAGCGGTGCAAAACCCATTAAATTGGCAATAACGTCCTATGCTTCAGATCCAGCCGCCGGTAAAAGCAGCTCTCCCGCGTCATCCCGGTCTGCGGATCCTTGGTGTGACAAGCGCCAGCCCCCTGTGGTTCAACTTTATAGATCAGAGCATCCTGATCACAATCAGTGAGAATCTCAATAACCTTCAGATAATCTCCGGAGGTTTCCCCCTTGGTCCACAATTCATTACGTGATGTTGACCAGAAGGTTGCCATCCCCTTTTCCAACGTTGTCTGCAACGCCTGTTCATTAACATAGGCAAGCATCAGCACACGACCATCTTTTATATCTTGCACCACGGTAGGCACAAGCCCTTCACGTTTTTCAAAATTAATATCGAGCTTACTGCCCTCTTCCAAAACATGCTTATCCATTACAGCTAATTCACCTCCATACTTGCAGCTGCGCAACCCCTTCCCTGAAATATATTGTCAGATCTCATTTTGACAGCAGAAGATAAAAACAGCAATAAATGTTTATATGCAAAAAAGTGGCTCCTTTCTCTTAAGGCGCCACTTTTCATCATCGTAATTGTTCGTTTCCAATCTGAAACCTGGATAGTTGCTATTTTGAGTTTCCGGATGGCAACTAACTATCTTTTTCAGACGACCTCTATCAGGCATTCACCTGTCCCCGGTCCGAAGCCAGTTCCATCAGCAGGGCCCTCACCGGTTCCGGTTCCATCCCCTGGGCCATTACCACCGCTTTCGCCAGCGCCATTACTCCCAGCGGAACCACTTCCGTCACAGTCACCACTGCCGGCGTTTTCCCCTCCGCTGCCACTACCGTTACCACCGCCGCCATTACCACCGCGAACAAGAAGAAGGGTCCCTTGTGGTAAAACTAAACCTGATGTCACCGAGCAATCAGGGCCATTACCACCGGTGCCATCACCTGTTCCAGTTCCATCACCAGGACCATATCCGCCCCCACCATTACCGTTACCGGCCCAGACTGGCAACGCGGTCAATAATACAATACTGATAATGGCAAGAATGCTGGCAATTTTCTCACTCCGTGCAGCAGGTTTCATTGTCATACCTTTCACTCCCTCTCAATAGGTCCGCGATGGGATCTGAAACCATTTCATGATCACCACCAGCGCGCCGTCGTCATTTACCTCTTAGAACGACGCAGAGATGAAAAGGTTGACAATAAATTTAGATTTTTCGCCATTGACAAAATTCATCAGTCAAAAGCCAGAAGACCACTCATACCATCATCAGCCTCCCTGATATAATTTTCAAAATCCGTATCCTTCAACCTGGACATTTCACCCAGAGTTACTGTTTTCAGGTTATCTATTTCCACATCACAGGTATTGTAGGTGGTATTGTAAAAAGCAATCCGCTTTTCCTCCTTCAGCCCCATGGCCAGTAGTTGGACAGCTCCCTGACGCATCAGTCTGAACTTAGCGTACAAATCATCCAGAGATTCGACCGACCAGACGCCAAGATAGATAGGACTATTCACATTGCGGACATCGCCAACTAATTCTCCACGCAGCAGGACATCCCGTTCTTTTTCCAGGTAGGGGACAAAATCAGCGTGTTCAGCCAGTTTCCTGTCGGTAGCAAAAAAGCGACCAGAATCAGGATCAAGGGTAAAAATCATGGTTCTGTCGGTGGCCTGTCCATAACTCTGGAACAGCACATCACGGTATTGATGAAACGGAACATTGCGCAGAATACAGGTTTCAAACTTATTGATACGACGGGTAATTCCAAGCAACCAGGAACGCATGGAGTGGTTATCGATCCGGTAACCGGCAAGTTCGTCCTTAAGAAAGGCAAAGGACTCTCCACCAAAGCGATAGCGCAGGATACTATGAAAGATATCACGGATATTATTATAGCGGCTGAAGTGGTAGATCAGGTCATAACTGAAAATTTCCATTTGCCGCAGCTGCCAGATAAAGATGGTAATGTCTTTACTGCTGGTTTCCGGTGTCAGCCGCGATTTCTGGGTTGCCTTGATCATTCTTACGTAATTGGTACTCAGCTCATCCAATAGCGCGGTATTTCTGGTCGTACTTTTTTTCAAAGTAATCGTCCAGGACGTCCCTTCACCTTCAACACTGGTCACACGGACACGATCACGACCGAAGGCATCAAAGACCTGCTGTGTCCCCTCCCCTTCACCTGCGATATCCCCTGTCTTGGTTGAGGAACCGACAAATTTGGGCAGACCATTTTCCGCTATCTCCAGACGTTCTGCGGCAATGCCGACACCGTTATCAGTAATGGTAAGAATCACCTCATCATCCTGTTGGGCCAGGCTAAACTTAATCACCCCACGTCGGGAAGCAACCTTTATGGCATCGACAGCATTGGCCACGATATTGATCAGAGCACGACTGCAGCTCAAATAACTGCAACTGACCGAATCGATCCGTGATGCCAGAACCAGTCTCACCTCACACTGGCTATCTACAGCCTCAATAAAAGGAATGACCCGCTCAATTATCAGTTCTTTAAATGAGACCTTATGGGAGAGGTGGATTTTGTCTTCATACATGTTCAGAGTGTTGATCATCGACCTGGTTTCACGATTGATATCCTCAGCCACCTGATTAAAATTATCGACCGATAGCATGGCCGTCATATCAGTTAAAACACGTAGCGACTTCTTAACATCGTGGCGCACTCTCGACAGTTCTTCAATAACGGTCACTTCCGGACGACTTGCAGAATCAAGCTGCTGGCAGAGCTCCTTAGCAGTGACTGTCATTTTATGGAAACGCATTCTCCGGAACACAATCAGATCATCGATAACAAAACCACGTGCCTTAAAAAAATCGATAGAGCTTAGCAGCTTCTCCCAGACATACAGATAAACATTTGCAGCGGGATCAATGGTATGACACAGAGAGGCAAGAAAAGCTGAACCAATCCCCTTGCTTCGCCCAAAAGGATTGGTTACCAGGTTGTAGATGTGAAAGGTCTGGCGATCCGGGGTTGCATAAACCAGAAGATAACCGAGGAGCTCCCCATGTTCATCCCAGACAAAGCTGTGATCATAATCAATATCAAGAATCGTATCTTTGACATAGGGGGATGGAATGACAAGGTTATCAATATTCAGCAGAGGGGACTGACGAATGGAACGTTCATAGCTGGCCGTCAGTTTTTTGATATAGGGATACTTCGTTGGTGACCATGACATAAAATATCCTCCGGTATAGTGACGTTGGAATAGCGATATTTTATTCTAACAAAAAAGCGGAGAGCAAAGACACTCTCCGCTTATAGTCACGGTATTTAATCTATTTCAGCTCAGTTGCCGGCAGCGATGGCCGCAACGTCACCTGCGACATCCCCAGTTGGTTTGATATCGAAATTATCAACCAGCACCTTAGCAACGTTTGGAGACAGGAACGCTGGCAGTGTGGGACCAAGGCGGATATGTTTCACACCAAGGTGCAGAAGAGCCAACAGAACCACAACCGCTTTCTGCTCATACCAAGCGATATCATAAGAGATCGGCAGATCATTGATATCCGCAGCGCCAAAGACCTCTTTCAGCTTCAGTGCAATATAAGCCAGAGAGTAACTGTCGTTACACTGCCCGGCATCAAGGACGCGAGGGATACCACCGATATCGCCAAGAGCCAGTTTATTGTAACGATACTTGGCACAACCAGCAGTCAGGATAACACTATCCTGAGACAAGGCCTGGGCAACATCGGTAAAGTAACTGCGCTCCTTATGGCGGCCATCACAACCAGCCATTACGACAAAGCGTTTAATAGCTCCGGTCTTGACCGCGTCAACGACCTTATCGGCCAAAGCCATTACCTGGGCATGAGCAAAACCACCGACGATCTCACCCGTCTCGATCTCAGTTGGCGCAGCACAAGATTTAGCCTGCGCTATGATCTCAGAAAAATCTTTACTACCACCATCAGCACGCTCACCGATATGTTTCACTCCTGGCCAGCCAGCCATTCCGGTCGTATAAATGCGATCCTTATAAGCCGCTTTAACCGGGGTAATGCAGTTAGTCGTCATCAGGATCGGACCGTTAAAAGAAGCGAACTCTTTGTCCTGC
The DNA here is from genome assembly GCA_963664385.1 of Geopsychrobacteraceae bacterium. GTDB lineage: Bacteria > Desulfobacterota > Desulfuromonadia > Desulfuromonadales > Geopsychrobacteraceae > Seleniibacterium. The sequence goes on along the minus strand of OY761157.1, from coordinate 3,441,598 downwards.
TGCCACCAGGCATTACCATAGTTACCAACAAAATGATCATACTTTTTAAACGCTGGATAATAGTGAGCTGGCAACATTTCACTGTGGGTGTAAACATCGACACCCGTCCCTTCAGTCTGTTTCAAGAGCTCTTCCATATCCTTCAGATCATGCCCTGAAATCAGGATACCAGGATTACTGCGCACGCCGAGGTTAACCGTGGATATTTCCGGATTACCATAGGTGGTGGTATTGGCTTCATCCAGCAAAGCCATGGTGGTTACTGCGACTTCACCACATTTGAGGACCTGACCGACCATCTCGTCAACACTTAAATCCTTGGTAGTAGAGGCCATGGCGACGATCAGATAGTCGTATATTTCCTGTTTCTGAAAACCGAGCATGGCCGCATGGTCGGCATAGGCAGCCATCCCCTTCAGGCCATAAATCAACAGCTCACGCAGGGAGCGGACATCTTCGTTTGCCTGCGACAGAACACCAACTTCAGCGGCCTTTTGGGCATAATCCGCTTCCTGGCCGTTCCAGCAGACACAATCGAGATCACTGCTGAATCCGATAGCAAGTTTTAAGGCATCACGTTTAGCAATGGTCGCTTTAATCAGATCAATAAAGCGCAAATTATCAAAGTTTGCATTAGTTATGGTTGCGAACAAGGCCTGACAAATAAACAAACCTGTCTCAGCCGGAAGCTCACCTTGTTTTTGCGCTTCTTCTGCGACAACCGCAAGCCCTTTTAAATTATAAACGAGAAGGTCCTGCAACCCAGCAGTATCAGCTTGTTTACCGCAGGCGCCTGCGATATTACAACCGGTTCCCTTAGCTGCTTCCTGACACTGAAAACAAAACATGCTCATTGTTAATCTCCCTTATTAATAGGTGTTGTTATGTTTCCTTTTTGTGGGGCTAACATCTCATAGCTTAGCAGAAAAAAAATTGACGCAAGTCAATTTTGACAAATTTAGTGATTTTTTCATATTCTTGACGTGGATCAATTTTATTTTTTTATCTCTGCTCTATAGTCTTAGCAACGAGCAAGGAGAATACGCTATGACAACAACACTTAATAAAGATATGACCGTTAAACAGATTCTTGACCGCTGGCCAGAAACCCTCGATGTGTTTATCGCCAATGGTTTTGATAATTTTCGGGACGAAAAACAGCGTAATGCGGTTGCAGCCTTTCTAAAAATAGAACGCGCTGCTCAAACCAAAAATTACGATCTTGATAATTTCCTCAATCTACTGCAGCAGAAAATCGATGAGTCAGCAAACCTTGCTGATGTCACGATGAAAAAAACCCGCATTGGCAACAGTGAAATCACGGTTACCGGCTTATTGCCATGTCCAGTACGCTTGCCCCTACTCGAAGGATTTGATGCCTTTATTGAGGATTTTACCAAAACGACCGGTCAGCGCGTCAGCTATAAGCTTGAAGCAGCATCTGTAGGTGCTGATTGGATAGAAGAAAATATCAAGAATATTGAGGATCCGGAGCAATTGCCCGACCTGTTTGTCTCGGCCGGATTTGAGACCTTTTTCGATCAGAAAACGATTGGCCATTTCAAAGACCAGGGAACCTTCACTGATATCACAACAGCTTCGGTTAACCATGATTTTGACAGTATTCAACTCAAGGATCCCAAGGGGGACTATTCGATTATTGCAGCAGTCCCTGCTGTATTCATGGTCAATCATGACGTCCGTGGCGATTTGCCGGTTCCCAGAACATGGAGCGATATCTTACAACCTGAGTTTGCCCAGCAAGTTGCTTTGCCGGTTGGAGATTTTGATCTGTTTAACGCCATCCTTCTGGCTCTTTATCAGGAATATGGTGAGGACGGGATCAAGGCGTTGGGGCGCTGCATGCTCAAATCAATGCACCCGTCTCAAATGGTTAAAAACGCCAAACGGGTTGCCGAAGAGAAACCCTACGTGACAATTATGCCTTACTTCTTCACGAAAATGGCCAAAATGGTCTCAAGCCTTGAAATCATCTGGCCGGAAGACGGTGCTATCATCAGCCCTATTTTCATGCTCACTAAGCAGGCGAGCCTTGGCAAGGTCAAGCCCATCGCGGAGTTCATTGCCGGCCAGGGCGTCGGCGAGATCCTTGCCCAGCGTGGGCTATTTCCATCAGTTCATCCCCAGGTCGACAACCTGTTAAATTTTCCACACCCATGGAAATGGATCGGTTGGGACTATATTTATCAAAATGATATTGGCGAACTGATCCGTAAGACGAATGACATTTTTGAAACATCCATGAACGCAGGATAAAGGTAACTTATGCGATTTCTAACAGTCTCTGGACCACCATCTTCAGGTAAAACATCTGTCATCCTCAGAGTCATAGAAGCTCTGCAGGAGCGCAAGCGGATGATTGGTGTCGTTAAGTTCGACTGCCTGTTGACCGAAGATGATCAACGCTATCTGCAAAAAGGGGTACTGGTAAAAAAGGGGCTTTCGGGTGCCTTATGTCCAGATCACTATTTTGTCAGTAATATCGAAGCCTGTGTTAAATGGGGGCGTGAAAATAACTGCGAGTACCTGATCAGTGAAAGTGCCGGTCTATGCAACCGCTGCTCTCCACATATTAATGAAATTACCGCAGTATGTGTCATCGACAACCTCAGCGGTATCAACACACCACGTAAAATTGGCCCGATGTTGAAATCAGCCGATATTGTCGTCATCACCAAGGGAGATATCGTCTCTCAGGCTGAACGCGAAGTATTTGCTTCGCGGGTCAAGCAGGTTAACCCTGGTGCCATTATCATGCATGTCAATGGGATCACTGGACAGGGTGCATTTGAATTAACTTCGCTGTTCGAGGACGCTTCAGACATAGAATCTCTGAAAGGGAAAACCTTGCGCTTCTCCATGCCTGCAGCATTATGCTCTTATTGTCTTGGCGAAACCCGTATCGGTGAGGAACACCAAACCGGCAATGTCCGCAAAATGGATATTTAGACAGGAACCTAGCGATGAAACAAATAGATATTTATCATCAGGCGCTTAACATTGTTCTTAACGAGCATCCATATATAGAAGACTTTCTTAGTTCCTTCGGCCTGCATGTCGAGAAATCGCCTGTCAGCCTGCAGACCTATCTCGATGAACTAAGCCCAGACCTTTTGGAAGACCTTGGCACAAATCCTCAACAACTCAGTCAAAGCCTCGACGATTTCCTGAAAGGGATGCTGGCACTCAAGGATCCCCTTGATAAGGTTGAATCCCTGACGATTATTGGCGGACAAGATAAAACCGGCAAACAGGAAAATCTTGAATTAAGCCTTCACCCAGGGGAGGTGATCTGCATTGTCGGACCAACCGGCAGTGGCAAAAGCCGCCTTCTTGCCGATATTGAATGGGTCGCCCAGGGAGACACCCCAACCGGACGTAAAATATTAATCAACGGTGAGGTACCCGGAAGTAAGTGGCGCTTTTCAACCGAGCATAAATTGGTCGCTCAACTCTCTCAAAATATGAATTTTGTCATGGACCTGAGTGCTGAAGAGTTTATCCGTATGCATGCCGAAAGCCGTTTTGTCAGTGACGCCGAAGCGAAGGTGCAGCAGATTCTTCAACAGGCCAATGAACTGGCAGGAGAACGCTTCTCACCGCAGACACCAGTAACATCACTCAGTGGCGGACAATCACGAGCGTTAATGATTGCCGACATGGCCGTTCTCAGCAAATCCCCTATCGCCTTGATAGATGAAATTGAAAATGCCGGCATTGATCGTAAAAAGGCCCTGGAGCTTTTGGTCAGAGAAGAAAAAATAGTCCTGATGGCCACTCACGACCCCATCCTTGCGTTAATGGGAGATAAACGTCTGGTCATTAAAAACGGCGGTATTCATAAAATCATTCAGTCCAGTCAGGCTGAACGTGACAATCTACGCCAACTAGAAGAGCTTGATAACAAATTACTCGCTCTGAGAAACCGGATTCGCTCCGGTGATACCCTCGAGCATATTTAACAAGGAGACAATGAGATGCATGATGGTTGCCAAGGTAGTTTTAGTGGGGGTGCCCAAATAGTCGACAAGTTACGGCAAATGGGATTTAGCAAGATGACGATGCCAGCCCCGGTAGAAATTCAATGTCAGGGTTGCGGAGATACATTTATTATGCAAACCATGGAAGATAAATGCCAACATTGCGGGATGGTTCATGGTGTCACGCCCTGTCATGCACATGATGCGCATAGTATCCAGGCTGCTGGAATAAATTACTGAACCGCAGAGACATCTTAAGGTCCCGGGAGGCCTTTATTATCCCGGGACTTTACCTGCTTCACTACAGATAAATTTCCACAAATTTTCTTGAGCGCGCTTTTCTACCGGGTCGAAGCGGATACCTATCACTGGTCCTTTCCCCACTAGGTCTTTAACTTTTTCGACCCAACATATCTCCCCGCTTAACACGAATTCGCTGACACAATGAGGGAGAAAAAATTTCAATCTCAGGGAATGTTTTACTTTAGGACGAACAGGACCGGAAACCAGCTGAAGACAGGCCCCTTCCATACTAAGATTTTGAAAAAAACCCTCGACTTCAGTTCCGGCATAAATAATTCTACAACTGATCGGTGAATCAAAATCGCAACGAAAATGATCACGGGCACCTGTCATCATCCCCTGCAAAATTTGTAAGAACTGCTCAATACTCTTTTTACTTTCGCTACGACTGACAGGATTCTCATGTAAATGAGTATGCTCATCGATGACTTCGTCGAGCAACTTTCGATAGCGGAAGAAACGTTTAAGAAGATCATTACGATCGAAAGTAAAACCGTTCGATGAGACCAGTACGTTATGGACAGGAACCGTAGAACCGCAATGCTCACAGCAAATCTCAGAAATTTCAGCCAGAAGGACAGAGCGGATGTACTTCTGACAACTGGGACACTTCATAATTAGCATGCTGCATTCTCCAGAGATAATCAAATATCACGAAAAAGTACTTAAACTATAAACATGCCTGGGAATAATCCCCCCTTAGATTTTCAGAACAACAGAACGAGATCCCCCTACGGATTGATTAACCTTAATTAACTTTACTACTGAGACTGAGGAATAACAAGAGACAAAATGAAAAGACAGGCAATAAGGACAAGCTATAAAAAAAGCGGCGAATAAATATTCGCCGCTTTTAAAACAATCACAAGAAGAAAACTAAGCTTACGCTTCTTCTTGAGCAACTACAACCTTGACTTCTGCAACAACACCAGCATCAAGTTTGATAGCAACGACATGCTCACCAAGAGACTTAATAGCGTCGCCGAGTTGGATTTTCTTGCGATCAATCTCAACACCAGCATCTTTCAATTTGGCTTCGATATCCATAGAAGTAACGGAACCAAACAACTTACCTTCTTCACTGGCACGTTGAGCGAATTCGCAAGTGACTTTTTCAATGCGTGCTTTCAGAGCCTGTGCGTCTTTGGTTACTTTCTCAAGTTTACGAGCCAGTTGACGTTTTTGGTGCTCTAATTCTTTAACGTTGCGAGCATCAGCTACAGCAGCGAGGCCTTGAGGGACAAGGTAGTTACGGGCATAACCAGCCTTGACACTGACAACATCACCAATCGTGCCGAGACCATCAATATTCTCTTTTAAAATGACATCGGTATTCATATATCTCCTCCGTATCGGATCGAGTTCTAAATCTGTTTTTGTCGGGGCCGGCGAAAGTCGATCCACAGATCGAAAACGCCAACGCTCGTTACAATGACCGGCAAGGGATTCACTACCAACAACAGCAGGTAAAGCATCGACTTAACCGACCTGGGGTAATTTTTGCGTCGCAAAAAATGATGTACAACAGCTAACCCCTGAAAAAAATATAACGGAAGCATTACCAACAGTATATTCCAGCCGATCGTTACAACAGTCGCCTGTGGTACGAACTGCAGAAATCCACCTGCAATTAACAACCAGATAAGGTGAGGCGGTGTCCTCCAACGGGCAAAGGAAGGACCGCCAAAAGGCTTACCTTGAACCTTTACACGCTGTAATACAATCAGGGTAAAGGCCTGAATCGCGATAAGGATTGCTAAATACAGTCCATAAAATCCGCGCTTAACAAAAGCACCCATACCTTGAATTGCCAGTTCCATATCCTTCAATTGATCCGCTGAAAGGCCTGCATTTTGATACACAACCAAAGCTTGATCAACTTCAGATTGAACCACCTGATCGATTACTACTGGTATACTCGCATTATTTATCACAACAGAAATCAACATGATAACTGCAGTGATACCGGCTGCACCGGCAGCAGTATACAATATTGCCTTATCCCACGGAGTGAACCTGTGCAAAAAATAAGGCAACAGCAAAGACCCCACACCAAACAAACCAAGATAAGCAACAAAGGTGTAGGTAGATGCAAGCTCAAACAATAACAGACAGGTCACAACAACAACAATGACAGCCGTCTTTACGCCATAACGCATACCAAGATACGCTGCAGGAAGTGGCGTCAGAAAATTGATAAAGGCACCAAAAGGTCCTAAAAAACTGACACCAAGCAGGCAGACAAGTGTAATGCCGATACCTGCAGCGGTAAATAGTACGGTCTGAGCAAACATCTCTTTGCTTATTGCTTCTTACAAGGAGTGAGAAGCAGTATACGGAAGCAGCGCAATCTGGCGTGCATTTTTGATTGCTTCAGCAATGTGACGCTGATGCAGGGCACAGGTTCCGGAAATACGACGCGGAACAATTTTACCGCGCTCAGTCAAATAGTAACGCAGATTGTCGACATCTTTATAGTCGATACGATGGTTTTTGTCGACACAGTAACGACAGATTTTGCGACGACCAAAACGACGGCGTGGAGCAGATGATGAGGGACGATCAGATTTTTCGTATGCCATAATTATATCTCCTGAAAGTTATGCGTTATTCTTCTTCGTCAGCGTATTCGTCGTCATCTTCCTGAGCTGCCGCTTTAGCAGGCTCAGCAGCTTGAAAATCTCCTTCGACTTTAACAGTCAGGAAACGCAGGATGTTTTCATCAAGACGCAGGCGACGCTCGTATTCAGCAATAACTTCAGGCTCAGCAGTAAACAGAACCTGGACATAACAGCCACGCTCAACTTTTTTAATTGGGTAGGCGAGCTTACGCACTCCCCAGTTATCCAGTTTAAAGATCTCTGCTGACTGGTCAGTCAGGACCGCCTGGAATTTGTCCACCAGGGCTGTCAGCTCTTCGCCAACAATTTCCGGGTGAATAATGTAGAGTGATTCATAGTTTCTCATCTGTGATTCTCCTCACGGGTTTGCAGCCCCAACGCATAAATTTGGAGCAAGGAATTGTCTGAATCCACCACGGCTCCAGACGAAAGTACAGCTTCTAGCACAGTCCTGATATTATTTCAAGCACAATCAAGCCAGCGTCTCAAATCAGCGCCTGACAGATCAGGTGCCTAAACGTTGAAACGGAAATGCATGATATCCCCATCTATAACGCGATACTCTTTCCCTTCAAGACGCAGTAAGCCCTTCTCTTTGGCGCCACTTTCACCGCCGGAATTGATGTAATCGTTAAACGCCGTAACCTCGGCCCTGATAAAGCCTTTTTCAAAATCGGTATGAATAACCCCAGCAGCCTGTGGTGCCAAAGCACCATCGGGGACAGTCCAGGCCCGAACCTCCTTGACACCAGCAGTGAAATAGGTAATCAGACCCAGGAGTTTATAACCGGCATGAATCATGCGATCAAGACCTGCCTCCTGCAAGCCAAGTTCCTGAAGGAAATCAATTTTCTCTTCAGCATCAAGTTCGGCAATTTCAGACTCAATTTTGCCACAAATAGTGACCATCTCAGCGGCTTCAGAATCCGCATGCGCTTTTACTTTGGCGACAAAAGGATGACTACCATCCAAATCATCTTCCGACACATTGGCAACATACAGAACAGGTTTCATCGTAATCAAATGCAGCTCAGAGACCAGTTTACGCTCATCACTGTCAAGCTCAACAGACCTGGCTGGTGAGCCATCGTTTAATGCGGTAGCAAGCTTTTCTAAAACAGCCAGCTCTGCCTGGAGTTTTTTATCACCACTTTTAGCCTGCTTCTTGCCACGCATAATGCGCTTGTCAATACTTTCAAGGTCAGCAAGATTTAATTCGGTTTGAATAACTTCAATATCACGAACCGGATCCACAGAACCGTCCACATGAATGACGTTATCATCATCGAAACATCTAACAATATGGGCAATGGCATCAACCTGGCGAATATGACCAAGAAATTGGTTACCCAACCCTTCCCCTTTGCTGGCACCGCGGACGAGGCCTGCGATATCGACAAATTCCATGGAGGTCGGGAGTATATTTTGCGGACGTACAATTTCAGCCAGTTGCTGCAACCGAGGATCAGGCACGGCAACAACCCCGACATTTGGCTCAATTGTACAAAACGGGTAGTTTGCCGATTCGGCTCCGGCAGAAGTAATGGCATTGAAAATTGTCGATTTTCCGACATTTGGCAAGCCGACGATTCCACATTTGAATCCCATAGCTATTTTCCTTAAAAAACGGATAGCCGGGGCAACAACCCCGGCTATCAAGTACACTGTTACGATGTTACTTGTTTACTGATCAGACCAGCAGCGGAGCAATAACCAATGAAACAACACTCATCAACTTGATGAGAATGTTCATTGCTGGTCCGGAAGTATCTTTAAAGGGGTCGCCAACGGTATCACCGATAACAGCAGCAGCATGAGCCTCGCCGCCCTTGCTTTCGCCATCAAGCTGACCGCTTTCGATAAATTTCTTGGCATTATCCCAAGCACCACCACCATTAGACATCATCAGAGCCAATAGAACACCCGCCAAGGTAGCGCCGGCAAGCATACCACCGAGAGCCTCTTTGCCAAGGATAAATCCGACCAGAACCGGTGCCACAACAGCAACAACACCTGGCAGAACCATCTCTTTAAGAGCGGCACGGGCAGAGATATCGACACAGCGTTGAGAATCAGGTTTGACACCTTCTTTACCATCGAGCAATCCTGGAGTTTCACGGAACTGACGACGAATCTCATCAACCATAGCTCCAGCAGCACGACCGACACTCGTCATAGTCAGAGCACCGATAAAGAATGGCAAGGCACCACCGATAAGCAAACCGATAACAACCATAGGATCAATCAGGTTGATCGATGTCAGGCCAACAGTCGTTGCATAAGCAGAGAACAGTGCCAGAGCAGTCAAAGCCGCTGAACCAATGGCAAAACCTTTACCGATAGCAGCAGTAGTGTTTCCAATAGCATCTAAGCCATCGGTGATCTTACGGACATCAGGTCCAAGGCCTGCCATCTCAGAAATACCACCGGCATTATCAGCAATCGGACCGTAGGCGTCGACTGTCATAGTAACACCGACAGTTGCGAGCATACCGACAGCAGCAATGCCGATACCGTAGAGACCAGCAAAGTAGTTCGCGACGAAGATACCAACACAGATAATCAGGATTGGCAAAGCGGTTGACTCAAGACCAACAGCGAGGCCATGAATGATATTGGTTGCCGGTCCGGTCTTGCTGGCTTCAGCAATACGAGCAACCGGAGTATGCGCAGTGTAATATTCGGTAATCTGACCAATGGCGATACCTGCAAGAGTACCAGCCAGGATAGCCCAGAAAATACCGATAGCAAGACCAGCGATCAGGATGTAGATAAGAGCAGCAACCAGGAAGCCGGCAGCAGCAACAAAAGTAGTGTAGTGCAAAGCTTTGGCTGGATCCTTGCCTTTCAGGACTTTCATAGAAGCAATCCCGATTAAGGAGAAGACCAAGCCCAACATTGCCAAGGCGAGAGGTAACAGCATCGCGCTGGATTGAACGGTCGCGCCGACGCCAAGTTTGGCCAGAAGCTCAGGACCTGCTGCGGCTGCAATTGCCATTGTGGCAATAATTGAACCAACATAAGATTCGAAAATGTCGGCGCCCATACCTGCAGTATCGCCAACACAGTCACCAACATTATCAGCGATAACACCTGGGTTACGTGGATCATCTTCAGGAATCCCAGCCTCGACCTTACCTACCAGGTCAGCACCAACGTCGGCAGCCTTGGTATAGATACCGCCACCAACACGAGCAAACAAAGCAATAGAAGAAGCACCCATTGCGAAACCGTTGATGTACTTGGCTGATTCAGGATTACCACCAAAGAAAATATAGGCGATGCCAACACCAACCAGACCAAGAGAAGCAACAGCAAGACCCATAACAGCGCCACCGTTGAAAGATACTTCAAGAGCTTTCGCCTGGCCATGGGCACGTGCAGCCTCTGAAGTACGAACGTTAGCTCTGGTAGCAGCCTTCATTCCGATAAAACCACAGGTCATGGAGCAAATAGCGCCACCGACAAAAGCTAAAGCGGTTTTCCAGCTCATAGCAATTGCAATGAGAACGAACACGACTACGATAAAAATAGCAAGAACACGATATTCCCGACCAAGGAAAGCCATGGCACCACCATGGATATCATCAGAAATTTCACGCATTCTTTCATTACCAACCGGCTGTGCCTTAACAATGCGATAAAGCACAATCGCGATTACAAATCCAACCACCCCAAAAATAGGGGCCCACATTTGCAGTTGCATCTGTCCCTGCCTCTCTGTTGTTTTGTTGTTGTAAGTTATTCGACCAGGTTAAAATTATTAAACGTATTCATCGTATCGAATACGCCGTCCGCTAAGATTTTTTCACTTGCCTGTGCTGCACCATCAAGCAGCTGCGGTAACAATTTCTGTTCAGTAGTGCTGAAAGAACTTAAAACATGCCCTGTAATATCACCAAACTCAGGCCGACCAATGCCAACCCGTACCCGAATGAAATCTTTCAGGCCAAGAACGCTGATAATATCGCGGATACCATTATGTCCACCGTGGCCACCTTCTTTTTTGATCCGCAATCGCCCAAAAGGCAAATCAAGATCATCATAGATGACAATCAAATCCCCCGGCGATATACCGAGGGATCGATAAGCAGCATTAACGCTTGTGCCACTGTTATTCATAAAGGTCTGAGGCAATAAAATAGTTGTCTGTTCACTCTCGACGCGACCAACGCCATAGAGTCCCTGATAACCATTTTTCTTTATCGAGATCTGATTCTGTCGGGCCACCTGCTCAGCGACCATAAAACCAACATTATGACGTGTAATTTCGTACTTTTTGCCGGGATTGCCCAGCCCAACCAGGAGTTTCACAATGCCCTCATGAATCAGGCAGCAGAATTACTCTGCTGCGTCTTCTTCAGTTTCTTCAGTCTCTTCAGTCTCAGCTTTATGGCCAACAATAGTAACCACTGTAAAGTTAACATCAAAAACCAGATCAACGTTTGCCGGAGCCTTAACTTCCTCAATGTGTACAGTGTCACCGATTTCCAGAGCAGTTACATCAATTTCGATGTGCTGAGGAACTTCAGTTGGCAGACACATAACTTCGAGCTCATGACGGATCAGTTGCAGAGAACCGCCCATTTTCTGCCCGGCAGAGGTTCCAACGGTAGCGACAGGGATCATGAATGATGATTTTTCCTGCAGATTGATTGCCTGAAAATCGGCACACACCATTTCCCGACGCAAAGGATGAAGTTCTGCATCTTTAAGAACAACCAGTTTACCCTCAAGACCAGCTACACCCTTGAGAGTTAACAGAGTGTTGATACCTGCCTCACCGGAAATCGCAGCTTGCAGCTCTTTAGGACTGACGACGATAGTTGTTGGATCGATATCCTTACCGTAAACAACAGCTGGAATCTTACCCACAGCACGCAACTTACGTGCAACACCCTTACCGGTACCTTCGCGTAATTCAACATTAAGTTCTACTTGAGCCATCTATTTTTCCTCCATTTCAATGGTTCTTTATTATTTAGAGAGTGATTCCGATTAAACAAAAAGAGAACTGACCGATTCAGCATTATGGATGCGGCGAATAGCCTCAGCCAACAGATGACTGACTGGCAGGGTTGCCAATCTGTCACATTTTTCAATTTTGTCTGCGGTCGGAATCGTATCTGTAACGAATACCTTTTTTAAGGCACTTTGAGAAATTCTATCAAGCGCCGGCCCAGAAAGAACACCATGTGTTGCACAGGCGTAAACATCTGTAGCACCATGCTCCTGCAAGGCCTTAGCTGCAGTACAAAGAGTGCCGGCGGTATCGATCATATCATCGATAATGACACATGGCTTACCTTTAACATCCCCGATAATGTGCATAACTTCAGAAACGTTCGGGCCACTACGTCTTTTATCGATAATAGCCAATCCTGCATCCAAACGCTTGGCGAAGGCACGAGCACGCTCGGTACCGCCAGCATCAGGAGAGACGACAACCATAGAACCAAGGTTTTGCCGCCTGATTTCATCCAACATGACCGGAGCCGCATAAAGATGATCGACAGGTAGATTAAAAAAACCTTGAATCTGGCCAGCATGAAGGTCCATGGTCAACAAACGGTCAATTCCGGCAACCGACATAAGATCGGCAACCAGTTTTGCCGTAATCGGAGCACGCGGAGCAACCTTTCGGTCCTGCCGGGCATATCCGAAGTAAGGAACAACAGCATTTATCCGCGATGCGGAAGCCCTTTTCAGAGCATCGACCATAACCAGCAATTCCATGAGATTAGTATTTGCGGGAGAGCAGGTAGATTGAATGACATAGACATCACGTCCACGTACATTTTCTCCCAACTCAACCATAACCTCTCCATCGGAGAAGGTCCGAACCTTGGCACTTCCCAGATCAACGGAAAGGTGGCGACAGATGTCCCGGGCCAAAGGTTCATTCGAATTACCGGCAAAGATCTTTATCATGCTCACAAGTCTACCTATCTGCTGGATATTTTTTCAGGGTTCTTAAAACATAAAAAGGCCAGTCCCCGCATCGACAACCGCAGACTAACCGCTTGCTTTCAAATACTTTATCTCTTAAATAGAATACAGAAGTGGCTGGGGCGCCAGGATTCGAACCTGGGAATGCCGGAATCAAAATCCGGTGCCTTACCGCTTGGCGACGCCCCAACAATCAACCTTTTATAGCAGAACTCGTGGAATTATCCTAGTGATAATACCGCTCATTCTCCATATAAAGGAAAAGCTTCTCAACCGATCGCTCAAACCGGGTTAACGGCTTGCACAAACCAGTTACTTTCCTCTCTAATTCTTTCGGCTACACCGTCTGCGTGCGCCCTATCTGAACAAACGCCGAAGACCGTAGAACCCGAACCAGACATTAACGCCCCAAGAACACCTGCAGCAAGCAACCGTTCCTTCACTTCAGCAACGACCGGCCAGCGAGGCAACACAATCCGCTCGAGATCATTGTGCAAACCACAGCACAACGCAGATACCGTCGGCGGCGAAAACGTCGGAATGCTAGCCAGAAGCCCCCCTTTTGTCAACTGTAAACTTTGATAAACATCTCGAGTGGAAACCGCCACTCCAGGATTGACCAGAACATAACTAACCGCAGGAAGCTCCGGCAGCGGCTCCAGACAAGTACCGATGCCTGTCGCCCAGGCGGCTTGTTCAAAAATGAAAAACGGGACATCCGCCCCCAGAGAAGCCCCCAGCCCCATCAGATCCCGACCCGAAAAACCAACCTCAAGAAGGTCATTTAACGCCATCAAGACGACTGCCGCATCGGAAGAACCTCCTCCCAACCCAGCTGCAACAGGAATCTTTTTCACAATATCAATAACGACCCGGCGCTCAATATTCACCGCAGAGAGAAAAGCCTTGGCTGCCCGACAGGCAATATTATCCTCTCCGGGCAACAACTCGACACCCCCACAGGAAACTTCTATCCCCCTCCCGTCGCCGACACTCACAGCGATTTCGTCATAGAGGGAAACTCGCTGCATCGCCATGGCTAATTCATGATAACCATCAAGCCTGCGCCCAAGCACATGCAGAGCTAAATTAATTTTAGCGGGAGCCTTACAATCTCTACTTTTCACATTTTCCCCACAAACCCGGTTCTATTTTACCACCAAAAATAAAACAGAAATCCACACAACAGCGTTAAAGAATTAATATAAAAAAACAAAACCCGTGGCGACTATCAGCCAAACCAGGGCGAACCTTCGCCACATAAACAGCACCAAAGAAACCAAAAAACTTCTATTTACACAAAAACAAAACACTAAATAGCCCAAATAACTATCAGTAGAACGCTTTTTAAAAATAAGGCACCAATATTGCTAAGTAGAAAAATAATGCTGTTATAATTCCAAATTTCGGTGCAACATAATGACTAAATTCTCATACATAATATTACTAGCTCTTTATTTAGTACCGTCAGCAGTCTACCCAAGCACAATTGAGCTAAAACTTATGATGACGAGCTACCACCTATCAAATCAACAGAAGATCGTCGATTTTTTTAAAAAATCGGTTGAAGAGCGTAGTAATGGGCGCGTTTCTCTTACCATGCAGGCAACTCCTCGCCAAACAGCTGACCAGTTGGCCGCAAAGCTAGCGGATAGCCAAAACTCCCTGGCCATAATCGAAACCCGTCAATTAAACCAGCAAGCCAGCCCATTAAAGATACTGAACAAGACCGAAAACGACATGCTACGCACTGAGTTTTATCGACTAATCGACTCAACCCTCGGTTGTAAACTGTACATAGAATTAGCATCTCAGAACTTTGAATTGCTAGCTATCTGGGACAATGGTCTGCAGTGCAGCGCGCCCCTGAGCGAGCAGTCAGGATCTCAGAAAACCGTGAAGAGATATAACACATATGCATTAATCATGGAGCAAAAACAATGGGGGCGGCTTCCTGCAGATATCAAAATTATTATCCATGAAGCACTCTACGTTGCCACCCTTTACGCATTTGAACTCGCAGAATACTCTGACTCAGTCAAATTTTCCTCCAATCAGTACCCCCATAACAACCATGACGGAATCATGAACTTGCGGCAAGGTACATTTGCAGAATTCTACAAGACATGCCACGGCGACCAAACGGCCGATCAGTTAACGAACAATTAACAAGTCCACGTGAATCAATATCAGTCACCATGGTGGTGACTTGGCTTACTATATTTCAATAGAGGAGAGAGTAATGAGAAAGAGACAAACCAGACTAATATGTATGTTGGCAATAGCTGTTTTTCTGGCAACAGGAACGTTAGCGAATGCGGCACCAATGGTTATTAAATTTAGCCATGTTGTTGCTGAAAACACTCCAAAGGGGCAAATGGCTACAAAGTTCAAACAGCTTGTTGAAGAACGCATGGCGGGAAAAGTCACCGTGGAAGTCTTTCCTAATTCCCAGCTCTTCGGGGACAATAATGAAATTGAAGCGATGCTGCTCGGCGACGTGCAGCTGATCGCTCCAGCCCTGTCCAAATTCGAAAAATACACCAAATCGCTGCAGCTCTACGATCTGCCGTTCCTCTTCAAGGACATGGAGGCAGTAGAAAAATATCAGCAGAGCGCACTTGGCCAGAAGATGCTTAACCTGATGGAGAAAAAAGGGATCATCGGGCTGACATATCTGCATAACGGCCTCAAGCAATTGTCTTCCAGTGATCCTCTGCGTGTACCTGCGGACGCCAATGGAAAAAAATTCCGGATTATGACTTCTGACGTGCTAGCTGCACAGTTTCATGCCGTCGATGCCATGCCAGTAAAGAAACCATTTTCTGAGGTATTTACACTGCTTCAGACCAAAGCGATTGATGGTCAGGAAAACAGTTGGTCAAATATCTATTCTAAAAAGTTCTATGAAGTTCAGCCCTTTATTACCGAGTCAAATCATGGACTGTTGGATTACATGGTCGTAACCTCGACTGAATTCTGGAATGACCTACCTGATGATATTCGTATTGAAGTCAAAAAGGCTCTTGATGAAGCCACAGCTTTTGGCAACCAAATTTCTGCCAAGAAAGCTGTCGAAGACCGCCAGAGAATCATTGATTCTAATCGCGCTGAAATCATTCAGCTTACTCCGGCCGAGCGCCAGCAGTGGGTCGAGGCAATGAAACCGGTGTGGGCTGAATTCGAGAACCAGATCGGCAAAGAATACATTGAAGCGGCAGCCGCCTCCAATTAAGCCGCCTGTCATTCCTTGCGGGTTCCAGAACCAGGAGCCCGCAAGAACGCTTATTAACCATTGGCCCGAGGTCTGACTATGTTCATCAAAGTAATCAACCGGCTGGAGGAAATAGTTATATCTACCCTTCTGGCCAGTATGACTCTACTTGTATTTATTGAAGTGGTAATGCGTTATGTATTCAATATCGGGCTGATGTGGGCCGAAGAGCTGACGCTCTACCTATCTGCCTGGATGGTACTCTTCGGCGTGTCCTATGGGATCAAAGTCGGTTCCCATATCGGCGTTGATGCGGCCATCAAACTTTTACCATCCTCACTGCGAAGGATCATCAGCGGGTTGGCTGTTATTGCCTGCTTGGGTTATTGCGGTTTATTTATCAACGGTTCCTGGACCTACCTCAGAAAGCTGTACAAAATAGGTATTGAACTTAATGACCTGGCGATTCCGAAATGGATCGGACAAAGCATTCTCTTGATCGGCATGCTTCTTATTGCGATCCGTCTGGGCATCCTCCTGTGGGCCATTATTACTGGAAAAGCAGAAGGATTTCAGCTGGCTGACGAGGCTAAAGAAAGTATGCATCTAGCGGAAGAAACCGTCGCCCAAGTCAACCAGGGAGGTAAATCAGCATGACTACCGCCGCGCTTTTTATCATCTTACTGCTGTGCCTTCTCACCGGGATGCCTATTGCTTTCGCTTTGGGCTTGTCGAGCATTACCACCATACTACTGTTTTCCAGCGACTCCCTGGCCTCCATCGCGCTAAAACTGTTCAGCACCCAGTCTGAACATTACACACTGCTGGCCATTCCCTTTTTCATACTATCATCGGCATTTCTGTCGACTGGCGGGGTAGCCACTAGAATTATCAATTTCGCCATTGACTGCGTCGGCTGGATTCGCGGTGGACTGGCTATGGCTTCCGTGCTGGCTTGTATGATTTTTGCCGCCGTCTCCGGATCATCACCAGCCACCGTTGCAGCGATAGGATCCATTGTCATCGTCGGCATGGTTAAGGCCGGATATCCAGAAAAAATGGCGGCCGGGGTCATTACCAACGCTGGCACACTTGGTATCCTGATCCCTCCATCGATTGTCATGTTGGTTTACTCTGCCGCTACCGAAGAATCTGCTGCCAGACTATTCATGGCTGGACTGATTCCCGGAATCGTGATGGGATGTATGTTGATGCTGGTTATCTATATTGTTGCCCGCATAAACAATTTACCTGCCCAGCCCTGGACAGGTTTAAAAAATCTGGCAAGATCCAGTGCCAGCGCAGGATGGGGTCTGATGATGATCATCATCGTTCTCGGTTCTATCTATGGCGGCGTCGCCAGCCCCACTGAAGCTGCTGCCATCTCAGCAGTGTATGCTTATTTCATAGCAATTTTCATCTATCGAGATATGGGGCCCCTCAAAGGAGTGCCATGGAAAACCTCTGCAACCGAGTCGCTAATGACCTGTTTTGGCCGAAACCTGCTACAGATGCTTTTCGCCCTGCCAAGATCGATCATTCACGCCGATACCCATAAGGTATTTCGAGACGCCTCCAAAGTCTCAATTATGCTACTTTTTATCATCGGCAATGCCATGCTGTTTGCCCATGTTCTGACAACCGAGAGGATTCCACATCACCTGGCTGAAATCATTGTGGGATGGGGCCTACCGACCTGGGGATTTCTGATCGTTGTCAATATTCTGCTGCTCATTGCAGGGAACTTCATGGAGCCCTCAGCGATTCTGTTAATTATGGCACCTATTCTGTTTCCCATTGCGGTAAAACTAGGGATAGACCCGATCCACCTGGGTATCATTATGGTCGTCAATATGGAGATCGGCATGATCACCCCACCTGTCGGGCTAAACCTTTTCGTTACGGCAGGTATTACCGGTCACAGTATTGGCTGGGTCATCCGTGCGGCCCTTCCTTGGCTCATGATTCTGCTCGTCTTCCTGGCCCTGATAACATATGTTCCACAAATCTCTTTGTTTCTTCCGGAATATATTGACTATCTCAAGGGATACAAATAATATTTGCCAACCCAAACAGACGACCTCACGGGATGCTCAGGCATCCCGTTTTTTTTATACCTATATATGAACAAGGCTAGCTGGCGTCATCACCATTTGTTCAATCTTCTTTACGCGATAAAGAAACTATGAAAAAATTTAAGATCAGTCACATCGATCAAGAAACAAAATCTGGATATTTAAGAGCTATGGACAAAAAAGAAATTATTTTGCAGATTATCAGCAAGCTTGAAGAAGACTATCAGCTATTTATGACAGCGGCAAAAACTGCCCATGAAGCCGCAACCCATTCAGAAAATATTCCAGACAACAAATACGACACCCTTGCCCTTGAATCATCCTATATCGCCCAAGGACAAGCCAATCGTGCCCAGGATATTAAAAGTGCCATTGCACTTTTGAAACAACTCCCCCTGAAAACTTTTAGTGAACATGACAGTATTCGGCTAACTGCGGTTGTTGAACTTGAAGAAGAAAATGGTAGCACTCGCCATCTGTTTCTCGCTCCTGCGGCCGGAGGACTGACCGTTTCTTTTCAAGCCGTTAACATTAGAGTTGTCACCCCTGAATCGCCACTTGGAAAAGCCCTCTTAGGATGTCAGGTCGGAGATATCGTTCAACTTTCACCTCAGGATAAGGAATCTGAAATTATCACCGTGTGGTAGCCCCTGTTTTTGGGTACTGGACTTATCTGTTTCCAAATTGGCGTTGACGCGAGAACACTATTTGGCTATATTGCCAAATATGCAATCTCTTAATAATACATACCTGACACGCAAGAACCAACTTGCTGCACGGACTAAAGTTCTTAAAGCCCTTGCTCATCCGACGCGTCTCTTTATCGTTGAAGAACTTGAGCAAGGCGAACGTTGTGTCTGCGAACTGACGGAAATGATCGGTGCAGATGTATCTACCATATCGAAGCATTTGTCAGTGCTCAAACAAGCGGGTCTGGTCTTTGACGATAAACGTGGCAACATGGTCTTTTATCAATTGCGCGTATCCTGTGTTCTTGGATTTCTGGATTGTGTCGAAAAGGTCCTGCGCTCTCAGGCAGAGGATTATGCGGCCTGTATGAGGTAATATTTTTTTATCAATCTATTTGGCTATTGTGCCAAATAGACAAAAAAGAGAAAGATCATGAACTGGCTGACAAAATGGAAACCCCTGTTATTGATGACTGCAATCTTTCTGGTCTGTTATTTCATACCAGTCACCTGGCTTCAGGAATCCCAACGCGTTAACAATGCCATCTGGGAAGCTCTTCACTTGTTAAAATGGTATGCAAGGGAGCATGTCCTGTTGTGCTTGGTTCCGGCCTTTTTTATAGCTGGGGCTGTCGGTGTTTTCATTAGCCAAGCTGCCGTTCTTAAATACCTGGGACCTAAAGCGAATAAAATTATCGCCTACGGCGTTGCTTCAGTATCAGGGACTATTCTCGCCGTCTGTTCGTGTACTATTTTGCCCTTATTTGCCGGTATCTACCGTATGGGTGCAGGCCTCGGTCCCGCCTGTGCGTTCCTCTATTCCGGCCCAGCCATAAACATACTGGCTATTGTTCTGACTGCGGCAGTACTTGGCCCACAAATGGGTATAGCCCGGGCCATCGGAGCAATCAGTTTTTCGGTTATTATCGGATTACTGATGCACCTGTTTTTCCGTCGCGAAGAGGAACAGAAAATTGCTGCGGCCCAGGTACCGGAGTCGTCCCCGACCAGGCCACTCTGGAAAACTGCAGTTTATTTTGCCAGCATGGTCGGAATCCTGGTGTTTGTTAACTGGGGTAAACCTGTGGCCGATAGCGGTCTCTGGCATTCTATCTACAGTATGAAATGGCAAATCACCAGTGTATTTGGGCTGCTGTTCGCCAGTATCCTGATCCTATGGTTCGGAGTTTCAAAGTGGCACATGCTCCTGGTTCTTTTACCGACCGTAGCTAGTGCTATTTTTTTCCCGTTCTATCCAATAATTCCCTTTGTGATTGCGACAATAGGGCTGGTTGTTCTGCTTACACACTCAAGTAATGACGATAGTGAATTAAAAGAATGGTTTGATACTTCATGGGATTTTGCTCAGAAAATTCTCCCCTTGCTTCTCTATGGAGTTTTAATTGCCGGAGCCCTGCTCGGTCGCCCCGATCACGAAGGGCTGATTCCTTCGACCTGGATTGCAAATCTCGTCGGCGGCAATTCATTTGCAGCCAATCTGTTTGCATCTGTGGTGGGAGCATTTATGTATTTTGCAACCCTAACTGAAGTTCCTATTCTTCAAGGCCTCATTGGAGCCGGCATGGGAAAAGGCCCAGCCCTTGCATTATTACTCGCCGGGCCAGCTTTAAGCTTGCCCAACATGCTCGTAATCCGTAGCGTAATGGGAACAAAGAAAACCGTCGTGTTTGTTGTTCTCGTGATTGTCATGGCTACGTTCAGTGGACTCATCTACGGATCACTTTTCTGATAAGGAGACAACGATGAAGAAAATCCAGATTTTAGGAACCGGTTGTGCTAAATGTGAGAAGCTTGCAGAACATACCAAGCTGGCCGCGGATAACCTCAACCTTGACTATGAGTTGGTTAAGGTTAAAGATTTGATGGAAATTACAACGTTCGGCGTTATGTCTACCCCAGGCCTTGCGGTTGATGGTAAAGTCTTGGTCACCGGCAGAGTTCCGTCACCTGAGGAAATAGAAAAATTACTGAGCTAGACACTGTTTGCCTCCTCAGAAAAACAACAAGGCTTTCAATTGCTTGTTAAAAGCGTACACAATTCTTTTATTTTTTGAATTTATCAACTTACAATTTTGCTGTTGCCAGAGGTTAAAATTTATGGGTATTCGCGTTGCAATTAATGGTTTTGGTCGTATGGGGCGCCTTGCCTTTCGTGCTGCATGGGACTGGCCCGACTTCGAGATTGTTCACATTAATGAACTCAAGGGAGGAGCAGAAGTCGCGGCCCACCTTCTTGAGTTTGATTCAGTCCACGGTCACTGGGATCATGACATCTCCTTCACACCAGACAGTCTTACTGTTGACGGCAGCAAAATCGGTTTTTCAAGCTATTCCAGCCCAGCGGATACTCCTTGGGAAAATCTGGGCATTGATATTGTCATCGAAGCTTCAGGGAAATTTCGTTGCGCCGAAACGCTTGCCCCCTATTTTTCCAAGGGTGTTAAAAAAGTAATTGTTGCTGCTCCGGTCAAAACTGGGGCTCTTAACCTTGTCATGGGAGTCAATGATCATCTCTACAATCCAGACGAACATCACCTCCTGACTGCCGCATCCTGTACGACAAATTGCCTGGCTCCCGTCGTTAAAGTTCTTCACGAAAAAATCGGTATCGAGCATGGGGTTATAACCACTATCCATGACATGACCAACACCCAGGTCGTTGTCGACGCGCCACATAACGATCTGCGTCGCGCACGCGCAGGAAGCATGTCCCTTATCCCCACAACCACTGGCAGTGCTACAGCAATCACCCTGATATACCCTGAACTCAAGGGCAAGCTGAATGGTCACGCCATCCGTGTACCCCTATTAACAGGCTCTTTAACCGATGCTGTCTTCGAAATGAAAGAGAAGGTTACGGCAGAACAGATCAATAACCTTTTCAACGAAGCAGCGAACGGTGAACTTAAAGGAATTCTTGGCATCGAACATCGCCCCCTGGTTTCCATCGATTTTAAAAGTGATACCAGATCATCAATTATCGATGCCCTATCAACCATGGTTGTCAATGACACTCAGCTCAAAATCTACGCCTGGTATGACAATGAAATGGGTTATGCAAATCGTTTAATGGAACTCTGCCTGAAAGTTGCCAAAAGTTTATAATGCCATGAGCTCGTTACGCAGTTATGTTCTTGTTACTGGTGCTTATTGGGGCTTTACCCTAACCGATGGCGCCTTGCGCATGTTGGTTTTACTCCATTTTTACCAGTTGGGCTTTTCGCCTATTGAAATTGCCCTGCTATTTTTACTTTATGAATTCTGCGGGATTATTACCAATCTGATCGGAGGCTGGATAGGTTCCCACCTCGGGCTAAAAGTCACTCTTTTCAGCGGTTTGGCCCTACAGATTTTTGCCCTGTCTAGTCTGGCATTATTGAGTCCTGATTGGCCCAAACTTGTCTCGGTTACTTTCGTCATGATGCTTCAGGCCCTGTCGGGAGTTGCCAAAGACCTGACGAAAATGAGCAGCAAGAGCGCCATTAAAGTATTAGTGCCGCCAAACTCCGATAATTCTTTATTTAAGTGGGTCGCACTGCTGACTGGATCTAAAAATGCTTTAAAGGGGATCGGATTTTTCCTGGGCGGGCTGCTTCTCGCAATTTTTGGCTTTAAGTCTTCTTTATTGATTATGGCGCTAGGGCTAGCGATTATTCTGGTCGGAACCGTTTTGTCTCTGCCTGGTCAAATCGGCATGTCTGCAAAGAAGACAAAATTCAGCTCAATCCTGTCAAAAAGCCCTGCTATCAACCGGCTATCCCTTGCCAGACTATTTCTGTTTGGAGCACGGGATATCTGGTTTGTCGTCGGGCTTCCCGTCTACCTTGCGGCACAACTTGGCTGGGGGCATACCCAGGTTGGCGGGTTTCTCGCAATCTGGGTCATTGGTTATGGAGCTGTTCAGGCAACAGCCCCCAAAATAATGAAATACTTCCTGGGCGACCATCCTCCTGCAGGGGGAACAGCGACAGTCAGTGCCTTCGCTCTAGTGACGATAACCATACTAATCGCCATAGGCACCTGGCTTAATTTGTCACCGTGGCTCACGGTTGTCTGTGGATTAGCGTTATTTGGACTGATTTTCGCCATTAACTCCGCTGTCCACTCCTACTTGATTCTGGCCTATACTGAACGAAATAGAGCAAGTCTGGACGTTAGCTTTTATTATATGGCTAATGCCAGCGGTCGGCTTATTGGCTCGCTGTTATCGGGCATCATCTTTCAGTTTAGCGGTATCAGTGGCTGTCTGTGGGTTTCAGCGCTTTTTGTTTTATGCGCAGCCATACTGTCCCTGGCTCTGCCACGCACAAAAACCGTAGCAAACTGAGGTTCCCTTAATGGCAAAGACCGCAGCGGCGGCACCCAGGCCGGCACGGGGGAGATATCTGCCCTTCCATCGCGCGTTGGTATTCTTTCCACAGATAGTCCCTTGAAATCCCCTGATCAATAATTTCCCAAGGGAACGGCTCGTGCTCTCCGCGTGTCCGCGTGACATAATCATCGACAATAAGACCAAATTTTTTCGCGATCTGTTTAAGATTACCCCCCTCTGCGAGAGCAGGCAAAAGAGTTGCAATCCGCCGGTCTCCCCGGGCCAGAAAAGCCTGCAGCACGGCGGCCCGAATAGATTCATGATTCATTTTGGTATTGGGGATTTTAGAAATTGCTGATTGCAGAAAGCGAATCTTCTTCTTAAGGGTCTTTTCCTGATCCATTGCTGCCCATTGTAAAGGAGTAAAGGGTTTGGGAATAAACGGATTAACACTTAAAATTACATTGCCGACCCGGCCTCTGGCTTTCCCTTCCGTGCGCCATATTTCGGTAATTTTTTCAGTTAACACGACAACAGCCTCAAGGTCTTTATCCCTTTCCCCGGGCAATCCAATCAGAAAATACAGTTTAAGATTTACAATACCACCTTCCACCAGCAGTCGGGTGGCACGGAGAATAACTGTTTCATCAATCCCTTTATTAATCAGATCGCGCATCCTTTGACTACCAGCTTCAGGAGCAATGGCGACAGTTTTATGCCCGCTGGCATGTAGTCTTTCAATTTCTTTTGGCGTTAAAGCGTCCATACGCAAACTGGCTACAGAGACCTCTCCGCCGCGCTCAAGAATTCCTTCCTGCAAAGCACCGATCGCTGAATAATCAGCAACAGCGGCAGCCACTAACCCAATGCGCTTACGGTTACACAATCCGGCGTCCACCTGGCTAAGCAGATTATCAAGACTGCGCTCACGAGGCGGCTGATACACAAAACCTGCAGCACAAAAGCGGCAACCATGACTACAACCGCGAGAAACTTCTGTTAATGCCATGGAACCAAATTCAGTATCTTCAGCCTGAATAAAATTACGACTGTCCGAATCATCAAGGTTAGCGAGATACACCCTGCTCACCTTTTCCGGAACATCAGGGTTGACTTTTACAGCTTGAAACAAAGCATCTTGATCATATTCAGGACTATAAAAAGCAGGGATATACATCCCTGGATAGGATGATAATCTTGATAGTTTGTCTCTCTTCGCAAAGGATTTTTCATTTAACACGGAAACCAGCCCGGCAAGTAGCGGTTCCGCTTCGCCAACAGCAACGACATCAACCAGCGGTGCAAGGGGCTCTGGATTAATAAACGCACAAACCCCACCAAGCACAACAACAGGGTCTTGATCCCCACGCGCGCAGGACAACATCGGCACATCGCCCAAAGACAATATTTTAGGAATATTGAGATAGTCATTTTCAAAGGAAACAGAAAATGCCACAACGTCAAAATCTCTGAGAGACCGACCACTTTCTATACTTTTCAATTGTTTAATAGAGGAATCATCTGGAAGGAAAAAACGCTCACAGAGACAATCGGTACGCCTGTTAAGAAGATGGTAGACGGTCTGAAAACCAAGATTACTCATACCATGATAATAAGTATTTGGATAAACAAGCGCTACACGCAAGCGTTCTTCAGCCCAATCATGAATTATGGAACCTGATTCACAGACACAGCCTTCTGAGGTTTTTATCCGTTTAGATTTCATGCTCGACTATTTACCACAGGAGAGAAGGCAAGTGCATAAAAAAGAAAAAGGGGCCACTATGGCCCCTTTGACGAGGGAGTCGTCGGGAGTACATTACAATGTACAGAATGCTGTACATCTGCCGGGCGGAGAACCGGCGTTCATGACATAATCAATACAATTAAACCCACCAGTCATGATGACTGTGAAAATATTAGTCAGTCTACGGCTATCAGTCTACCCGACGCCGCAGGAAGGTCGGGATATCAAATTGCTCGTCATCGACAAACATATCGCGAGATTGACTGGATGAAACATCGCGACTTCTCCGGCCATAGGGCTGACTGACAGGTTGAGCCTGATTACGAATATGGGTAGGCACATCAAAATCTACTTTATTGCTGGCCTGAGCAAGCATCTGAGCTCGCTGATCAACGATATCAGTGACATTTTTCTCTTCTTGAGCATCACCAAATCCGGTAGCGATCGCAGTAATTTTGATTTTATCGCCGAGGTTCTCGTCAATAACAAGACCAACGATGATATTTGCGTTTTCGTGAACTTTTTCGTGAATAATAGTTGAAGCTTCTTCAAATTCTTCCATGGTCATGTTTGAAGAACCGGAGATATTGACCAGAACGCCCATAGCACCTGAGATATCGACCTCTTCCAGAAGAGGACTGCTGATAGCACTGTGAGCAGCTTCGGCAGCGCGGCGCTCGCCTTCTGCCATACCAATCCCCATCATAGCCATACCACGGTTGCTCATGACAGTTCTGACATCAGCAAAGTCGACATTAATTAAACCTTCTGTGGTAATTAAATCTGAAATTCCCTGAACCGCCTGACGCAGGACATCATCAGCAGGCTTAAAGGCATCAAGAATGCTCATATTTTTACCTGCCAAACCAAGTAGGCGATCATTAGGAATAACAACCAGAGAGTCAACGACTTCGCGTAGCTCTGCGATCCCCTCATCGGCCCGCAGCATACGCTGTTTCCCCTCTCGGGAAAACGGTTTTGTCACCACGCCAACAGTCAGCGCACCCGCCTGTTTGGCCGCCTTGGCGACCACAGGAGCAGCACCGGTTCCGGTTCCGCCACCCATACCTGCAGCCACAAAGATCATATCAGCACCGGTAAACATCTCCACCATGCGCTGCAGATCTTCCTCTGCTGCCTGACGACCAATCTCAGGATTAGCACCGGCTCCCAGCCCTTTAGTCAGGCTGGCACCGAGCTGAATTTTCATGGATGCTTCACTTTTACGAAGAGCCTGTGCATCAGTATTTGCCACAAAAAACTCGACACCATCAACCTGGCAGCGAATCATGGTATTGACAGCATTACCACCGCCACCGCCGACACCAATAACCTTTATTTTAGCGACCTGGTCCAGATGCTCTTCAAACTGAAACATGACTCCCTCTTGATTAGGCATAATGCCCTCCCCTTGTCCGCGCTAATGACTTCTCCGCGATGCCAAAAGCTATTTGAGTTAAAGTTACGATAAGTTACCAAAATTTAGTATATTTTACAAGTAATTATATAATAATTAAGCATTAAAAAAATTCGCCAAACCAGTCTTTCATCCGCTTTGTCAGACGTTCAAAAATATTTTCTTCGCCGACCTTGAAGGACTGCACCTTGGTATTCATGCTCCCATACTTGACCAGACCAACCGCAGTTGCATAAATAGGCGAATTTACTACATCTACCAGGCCTCCTATATTAAGAGGCTTACCGCGTCTGACCGGCAGATTAAAGACCTGTTCGGCCAATTCAGGCATTCCCGCCAAAATGGCACTCCCCCCGGTAATAACCACACCTGAAGCAATCAGATCCCCATACCCGCTCTTAATCAGCTCCCGGTTAACCAGAGAAAAGATCTCCTCTACTCTTGGCTCAAGAATTTCAGCGAGCAATTGGCGAGAAAGGATACGTGGTTCACGTCCACCGACAGACGGAACTTCAATAGTTTCATCCTTGCCGACCATAGAGGTCAGACAACACCCGTAGGCCTGTTTAATCTTTTCTGCTTCTGCCATTGGGGTACGCAAACCAACCGCAATATCGTTGGTAAGATGGTCGCCACCAATCGACAATACAGATGTGTGCTTAATCGCCCCTTCAGAGAAGATTGCGATATCTGAAGTCCCCCCACCAATATCAACCAGGGCAACGCCAAGCTCCTTTTCATCAGGAGACAGGACGGCCTCGCTACTGGCTAACTGTTCAAGGACGATATCCGCGACATCGGTACCTGCGCGATTGCAACTTTTCACAATGTTTTGGGCACTTGCGACAGCTCCGGTAACAATATGTACTTTTGCTTCAAGGCGTACTCCGCTCATGCCGAGTGGTTCACGAATGCCGTCCTGGTCATCAATAATAAATTCCTGAGGCAGGATATGCAGAACCTCACGATCCATGGGTATGGCAATCGCTTTGGCAGCATCAATGACCCGTTGCAGATCCTCATTGGTCACCTCGCGGTTTTTAATAGCAATGACCCCTTGAGAGTTCATCCCCTTGATATGCCCGCCAGCGATACCTGCATACACTGATTTAATTTCACATCCTGCCATCAGTTCAGCTTCTCTGATTGCTTTTTGGATCGCGACTACAGTGCTTTCAATGTTTATGACAACACCTTTGCGCAGACCTTTGGATGGGCTGGTTCCAATACCAACAATTTCAAGCCCCTCCTCTGTCAGATGGCCGACAATGCAGCATATTTTTGTGGTCCCGATATCAAGACCAACAATTAAATTTTCCGATTTTCTGCTCATGACACCCCCTTGGTATCAGCTCTTGGCCGTTTTAAGCGGCCGTTCAATTCTCACAATAACTTTTTCATCAACATTCAAATCGATATAATCAAGCATATTAAACTTGGGCTTTAACTTACTGTAAATTCTTTCCAGGCGACTGATTTTATTAGCAAAGTTATCCCAACCGAGGCGGACTTCAACACCTCCGTTCAAGGTAAACAGGGTAAGTCCCCCTTCCTGATTCTGGTGTATTTCTGACACCTGATCCAGATTGACAACGGTGTGTAATTTCAATTCATCGATCAGGCTGACAATTGTCTGTAATTTCTTGACATAATCAGGGTCGTGAGCTTGCGCCTTTTCGTAATCAAATCCGGTAATTATCGGATAATCGAGACTGTCACGACTATCCAGAACCTTAAAAATTTCACCTTGTCGATCAAGGTAATACAGGTAGCCCAGATTAATGATCGCAACCGGTTCCCGCTCTGCCACGGTGATCAATACCTTGCGAGGAAATATTCGCTGCACACTGGCCTGTTCAACCCAAGGGTTTTCCTCTATTTTGGAACCGATCATATTCAGATCAAGATGGAAAGTATTGACTCCATACTCAATATCTGAAAGTGCAATCGCCTGATCCTTGCTTAGCCTGGTATTTCCAACAATCTCTACCTGGTCAATACGAAACAGATCAGATGCCATCATGAACTGGACGAGAAAAAATCCGCCGCCAACAATGAGAGCAGTACTGAAAACTGCTACAAAAATTTTCAAAGTTTGATGAAATATCGCCCTGAAATTAATCTTCTTAGATTCTTTCTTAGCGCGATTTCCACGAACTTTCTTATTTTTCTGATTGTGGCGTTTCAAATCATGCATAGTAATGGCAGCCTATTTATCCAAACCTGCATCAAGAAGAATATTTTCAACCAATTCAGTGAAGGTGTAACCATAGTTACCAGCTGCTTTCGGTAGCAAGCTGGTTTCCGTCATGCCTGGAATAGTGTTGACCTCGATACAATAAAATTCAGTTCCGTTAAGCATGAAATCTACCCGGGCAGCACCGCGACAGCCCAGCGCCTGGCAAACAGTTTCTGCGGTTCTCTGAATTTCATCATAAAGGAGTTCTGCAATGGGGGCCGGTAGCAGATATTGCGTATCCCCACTTAAATATTTTGCCTGATAATCATAAAAACCACTTTTAGGAACAATTTTTATAATCGGCAGAGCAACACCATTGACAACCGAAACAGTTAATTCGTCTCCAGCGATAAACTCTTCGATGAGCACGGTACCGTCAAGCTCAGCAGCTTGAGCAACCCCCAACTCAAGAGCCTGACGATCTCTGGCGATGGTTATACCGATGGTAGACCCTTCGCGAGAGGGCTTAACTACCGCAGGCAAATCGGACCAACGCGCGAGCAGCTCAGCACTGGAATCTCCAGGCCGCATAAAATCGAACCCAGGGGTAGGAACTTTATGAAACATCAGCAACTGTTTGGTGAGCACTTTGTCTATAGCAATTGCTGAAGCCGCAACCCCGCTGCCGGTATAAGGAATACCAAGCATTTCCAACAGTCCCTGCACCCTGCCATCCTCGCCAAACCGACCGTGCAAAGCGATAAATGCAACCTCAACATCAGCTTCTTTTAACTGACCAGGCAGGTCATTTCCGACATCAATCGCAACCGCATCATAGCCAAGTTGCTGAAGAGCCGACAAAGCCGCGGTGCCGGTTTTCAGTGAGATTTCACGCTCAGCGGACAAGCCTCCCATAAGAACGGCTATCTTTTTGCTTAACATGGTTTGGCGACTAAAACTGTTCACAGTTGTTGCTCCTTTGCTTTTAACAACTCAACAACTGCAGGGCACACCTGATTAACACTGCCTGCCCCTAAGGTAATCACCATATCTCCAGGTTCAACGATATTTGCGACATGGTCACTGACCTCATCCAGGCTTGGCAGATAGGTAACATCCTTATGACCATGACTGGTTATCCCTGCTGCCAGCGCTTCTGCTGTAGCCCCTTCAATTGGGGCCTCACCCGCGGCATAGACGTCAGTAACTATTAAGACATCAGCCTGGTAAAAAGCGGTCAGAAATTCTTGGAACAGAGCCTGTGTGCGACTGTAGCGATGGGGCTGAAAAATTGCGACCACCCGCTTGTTCCAGCCGCTTTTTGCCGCAGATAGAGTGGCGCGGATTTCGGCAGGATGGTGACCATAGTCATCGATCACCATAATCCCATTGACTTCATCACGCAGCTGGAAGCGCCGCTGCAGCCCACCGAAATTTCTGAATCCTCCGACTATCGTATTAAATGGAATTTCCAACTCATGAGCGACCGCAATGACCGCTAACGCATTCAATACATTATGTGTTCCTGGCATACGAAATGAGACCCGCCCAAGTTCCTGCCCTTGATGATAGGCGGTGAAACTCGTGCGTCCCTGACGATGGGTAATTTCTTCAGCATAAAAATCGGCCTGGGAAGAAAACCCGTAAGTCGTATAGCGTTTTTTAACTTCGGGAAGGATAGCCTGAACATTACGATCCTCGAGGCACAGGACTGCTCGGCCATAAAACGGAACCTTGTTAATAAAATCGATAAAAATTTGCTTTATTTCATCGATACCGGAATAGAAATCGAGATGATCTTCGTCAATATTCGTCACCACGGCAATCGTCGGTGACAGGTGCATGAAAGAACCGTCTGACTCATCTGCTTCGGCAACCAGGAATTTTCCTCGTCCAAGCTTGGCATTCGATCCAAACGCATCGAGTTTTCCCCCAATCACTGCAGTAGGGTCGATACCTGCGTGAAACAGGATTAAAGCCATCATACTTGTCGTCGTCGTTTTTCCATGGGTACCAGCGATGGCAATACCATATTTCATACGCATGAGTTCCGCCAGCATCTCAGCTCTCGGAATTACAGCAATATGGCGCTTGTTGGCCTCGAGGACTTCCGGATTATCAACCTTTACCGCGGTAGAGGTGACAACTACATCGACATCCTGAACATTTTCGGCCAGATGGCCAATCATGATTTCGCCACCAAGGTCAGCAAGGCGACGAGTGTTATCGGAATCACGCAAATCCGAGCCGGAGACACGGTAGCCTTGGTTGAGCAACAGTTCAGCGATACCGCTCATCCCGATGCCACCTATACCGACAAAATGAATTTTCTTGATACGTCCGTACATATCTGTCTCCGTTTTATACAATGCCTGTTATATGTCGGCATTCAGTCAATATCTTTGCGGCGGCACCTGGTTTACCCAGGAGGCGTCCGCATTCGGCCATCAGGTGCAGGCGTTCACGGTCACTAAACATAATCTGAATCTTCATAGCCAGAGTTTCAGCATCAAGATGCTTTTGGACCAAGACTTCAGCCGCGCCAGCGGATTCAAAAGCCCTTGCATTTGCTGTCTGATGATCAGCTGCGGCATAGGGAAACGGGATAAGAATCGCCGGTCGACCCGTTACCGCCAGTTCTGCCAAAGTCGTCGCTCCGGCACGACAGACGACAAGGCTGGATTCACTATATGCACTAGCCATGTCATCAATAAAAGGTACAACCTGAGCGCTATCAAGTCCGGCATTAAGGTAAGCATCCCGAACCTGGGCATAATCATCTTCACCTGTTTGATGGAGCAAGGTGGGTCTAGCTGGCCACTCTTTAAGTAACGGAAGCATCGCCATAACAGCATGATTTATGGCTCTGGCCCCACGGCTACCGCCGAAAATTAACAATTTCCCAGGTGCCGGCAACTCTGAAGTGACGGTTTCCAGCCCTTCTCGCAGAGGATTTCCCGTTACCAGAGTGCGCTGTTCATCAAACCCCGCTGCGCTTTCAGGAAATGATAAAAAGATTTTTTTTGCCCCTTTACCGAGTAATTTATTACTCAATCCGGGTTGAGCGTTCTGCTCATGAATGGCATAGGGGATACCTGAAAACTTTGCGGCCATCAGTACTGGCACTGATGCATAGCCACCTACCCCGATGACCATATCCGGCTGATACTGGCGGATAATCTTCCTCGCCTGCCCAAGGCTCTTGAGCAACTTAGGAATCATTTCCAGACGCCCTTGCCAACCGCGACCAACAACCCCCACCATATCAACGGTTTCCAGGGCAAATCCCATTTTGGGCAATAAGCGCTGTTCCAGGCCGCGCTCAGTGCCAACAAACAGTACACTTGATTGAGGATCCTGGTTCAACAATTCCTGCGCTAATGCGACAGCAGGAAACAAGTGGCCACCGGTTCCGCCTCCGGCCAGCATCAATCTCATGCTTGCCTCCCGTTAAACGATGAGATATTGAGGAGGATACCGACTTCAACCAGGCAGACAATAAGACTCGTTCCCCCAAAAGAAATGAATGGTAATGCCAACCCCTTGGTCGGTAACAACCCCATACAGACCGATAAATTAACAAAGGCTTCCAGGCCGAGCAGCAGGCTTAATCCAAAGGCAAGGTTGCGACCAAAGGGGTCCTGACAGTTAAGAGAAATTTTAATTCCGCACAGGACCAGGGTTAAAAACAGGGCAGCGACAACTACAACCCCGACTAACCCCATTTCTTCACCGATAACAGAAAAAATAAAATCGGTATGGGCCTCAGGCAGATAAAACAGTTTCTGTTCTCCAATACCGAGTCCTTGGCCAAAGATCCCCCCTTTACCGAAAGCCACAAGACTTTGAATGATTTGGAAACCGGTATCAAAAGGATCGTCCCAGGGATCAAGAAACGCCAAGATACGGCGCCGGCGATAGTCGACCTGCATGACCAAAAGGTACAGAACCGGCAATGACATTAATACCGTCGGCAACAGATAGAGCCAGCGCACTCCGGCAACAATCAACATTCCGAAGGAAACGCCAGCAATAATCATGGCACTGCCGAGATCTGGCTGCTTTAATAAAATCAACAGCAGCACGGCGAGCACGATCATATATGGTAAGTATCCTTTGGAGAGGGAACGCACCTTTTCTTTTTTCCTGGTCAAAGAGTGCGCCAGGTACAGCACCATCGACAATTTTACGAGTTCTGCAGGCTGTAGAGTAAAACCAGGCAGACGTAACCAACGCATAGCGCCGCCGACACGGATCCCCAGGCCAGGGACAAACAATAATGTTAAAAGAACGATACTGCCCAACAAACTGACTACTGCAAGTTTTCGCCAATTTTCATAACGAAAATAAGTTGCACCGGCCATCAGCATAAAGCCGACCAGCGTGTAGACAAGTTGCCGTTTCAGAAAATAAAAACCATCATGAAAACGTTCTGCCGCCATAATCGCAGAGGAAGAATAAACCATGACGACACCAATGCAGGTTAAAGCAACAGTAACCATCAGCACCGAAGTATCGACCTCTCGTTTAATCATGAGCAGCCTCCCCTTCTGGTAAAGCCCTAACCAGACGGGCGAAATCGTGACCACGCTCTTCATAATTCTTATACAGGTCGAAGCTTGAGCACGCCGGAGATAACAACACCTCACATCCAGGATCGGTTAGCGAATAGGCCAGCCTGACAGCAGTCTGCATATCAGCTGCCAGGCGGATTTGGCAACAGCCCACTAGTTCCTCAGCCATGGCCCTGGCCGCATCACCTATTAAAATAAGATGCTTAACCCGATCGGTGATGAGAGGTTTTAAAGGCGCGTATGAAGAGCCTTTGTGTACACCTCCGGCGATCAGGGTCGCATTCTTTTTCAGCCCGGCAATACTTTTAACGACACTGGCGACATTGGTTCCCTTTGAATCGTTAATCCAGCGGACACCACCAACCTCACGAATAAATTCCATGCGGTGTTCCAGCCCCTTGAAATCCGCCACCGCAGACCAGCACTGACAACCATTACCACCAGCCATAATCGCAGCACAAAGAGCAGCCATAGCATTTTCAACATTATGCTCCCCTTGAAGCGGAAAGGAATCCAGATCAAAACTAAGTTCCTGGTCCTGCCAGTTCCACACAAGGCTATTCCCCTTGCGGGTCATCCCATTTACGCCCTTGCCAGTTCCGGAAAACCACACCTTGGTTGCGGCTATGCCTTCTGCAAAACGACACACCTCAGAGTCATCCGCATTGAGAATGGCAAAATCATCTGCCGTCATATTGCGGAACAGGTTCAGTTTGGCCTGATAATAACGCTCTAGGTCTGGATAACGGTCCAGATGATCCGGGCTCAGGTTCAGCAAAACCCCAACTGCCGGGTGAAACGTATCAACAGTTTCCAGTTGAAAAGAAGACAGTTCGACAACGACGCTATCATAATCAGCAGCACAGGCATCGACCAGTGGGGTCCCGAGGTTGCCCCCGGTAAATACCTGCTGTCCGCAACTTGCCAAGAAATAACCGACGAGACTGGTTGTCGTTGACTTGCCGTTGGTGCCAGTGATTCCAATTAACGTGCCGCCGATCTCTCTGCTTGCGAGCTCAACCTCACCCCAGATCGGAATATTACACGAGTGGGCGCGCTGTAACGGATCGATGGTCAATGGAACTCCTGGGCTCAGGGCGACAAAATCGGCCTGTTCAAACAACTCCAGGGTGTGACCTCCAAAATCCTTACGGATAGGTAACCCGGCAAGAGTTTCAATACCGGTCAGGTCTTTTTCTTTACGTCGATCAGACAAAGCCACTGTTGCGCCACGCTCAAGCAGAAAACGCACCAGCGCCTGACCACTAAGGCCGGCGCCGACGACAACTACACGTTTATTGGTAAAGTCCTGTTTCATCGTAATTTCAACGTCGATAAGGCAATCAGAGCCAGAATGATACTGATAATCCAGAACCTCACTATTATTTTAGGTTCTGGCCACCCTTTTAACTCAAAGTGATGGTGAATAGGCGCCATGCGAAATACTCGCCGCCCCCAGTATCTGAATGAGGTTACCTGCACGATGACGGATAGCGCTTCAATAACAAAGATGCCTCCGACGATAACCAGCAGAAATTCATTTTTGGTAATAACAGCAACCACACCGAGGGCCCCGCCCAATGAAAGACTTCCGACATCTCCCATAAACACCTGGGCCGGATAACTGTTGAACCACAAAAAGCCGAGCCCCGCACCAACCATGGCGCCACACAGAATTGCCAGTTCTCCAGCCCCCTGAATACTGGTAATCTGCAGATAAGCTGATAATTTAGCGTTACCGGCGAGGTAAGCGAGCATTAAAAACGTTCCTGCAGCAATGATCATTGGCCCGATAGCGAGGCCGTCCAGACCGTCTGTCAGGTTTACAGCGTTACTTGCACCCACCATAACCAGGATTGCAAAAGGAATATAAAAAATGCCTAAATCAGGATTAACATTCTTGAAAAAAGGAACACTTAAATGGGTATCGAAGCCAGTACTGAAATAGAGCAACAAGGCCGCGGCGGTTGCAATAATGATCTGCCAGAACATTTTTTGCCGGGCTGAAATACCATCACTGTTCTTACGCACAACCTTGAGGTAGTCATCGATAAACCCGACCGCTCCATAACCTGCGGTTACCAGCAGGGTGACCCAGATATACAGGTTGCTCAAATCTGCCCATAATAAGGTTGGCAGAATTATCGCCAACAAAATCATGGCACCACCCATTGTTGGCGTCCCCTCTTTAACAAAATGCGATTCAGGGCCGACCTTACGAATGGACTGACCAATCTGAAGACGTTGTAAAGTTGCAATCAACCAGGGGCCGAGCATGAAGGAAATCATCAGGGCCGTAATCGTCGCATAGATGGTTCTGAAAGTGATGTAACGAAAAACGTACAACACTGAATATTCTGTATGTAATGGGTATAAAAGGTGATACAGCACCTGTCATTCCCCTTTCCGGCTGTTTGTGGAATTGTCATGCGCTGGAGTTTTTAGCGCAACGGCAACTTTATCGAGACCAATGCCCCGCGATCCCTTAATCAGGATCATATCGCCAGAGCGCTGAACCTCTTTTAAATATGCAGTAGCCGCATCAGCATCCTCCACAGTAATTACCTGATCAGGATTTAATCCGGCAACCAGGGCACCACGCTGAAGATGTTCGCCAAAACGTCCTACGGCAACAAGCAAATCAACGACAGAGGCACTGTCAGCGCCAAGGCTTTCATGTAATTTTTCAGAATCAGGGCCGAGTTCCAGCATATCGCCAAGAACAGCAATACGTCTTCCCCGCCCCTTAAAATTCGCCAAGGCAGCTAACGCGGCCCGTGCTGAGAGAGGGTTAGAATTATAACTGTCGTCAAGCAGTATTCCACCACAGGGGAGTGGGGTTAAATTCATGCGTCCCTGAACCGGCTTGAATTTCTCTAGTCCGGCCTTGATTTGGGCTAATGGTACTTTGGTTTCAAATGCCGCTGCAGCTGCAGCCAAGGCATTATGGACGTTATGAACACCAGGAATTGGTAGTATTATGGTCACCACTTCTTCATTGATGCACAAATCAAACCTAGTCGTCCCTTCCCCACTGATGATATTTTGTCCGCGCACCAGCGCTTCAGAGGAAGTACCGTATGTCAGCTTTTTAACCCCGTTAGCCACGGGGAGACGGGCAACCCTGTCATCGTCCAGATTGATAACTGCAGTACCACCCTGTAAACCAGCGAACAACTCCCCCTTAGCCCTGGCAACCCCCTCTAAGCCTTGCAAGGTCTCAAGGTGGGCCGGCCCGATATTAGTTATTATTCCAACCGTTGGCTGAGCAATCATTGTAAGACGCTCAATTTCACCAAGAGCGCTTGTTCCCATTTCGATAACGGCCCACTGATCCTTTGAGGTCATCCGCAACAGAGTTAACGGCAAACCGATCAAATTATTGAAATTACCGGCCGTTTTTAATCCAGGTCCGGTCTGTTCATAGATACTGGCCAGCATTTCTTTGGTCGTAGTTTTACCCGCAGAACCTGTGATTCCAACTAATGGACCGCGTAATTGCATACGCCAGGCAGCAGCGATATCCCCAAGGGCCTTCAGTGTATCAGGGACCCTGACAACCGGCACACTCAAGCCAGCGATAACTTCTTCGCTTAAACATGCTGCTGCCCCATTTGTAACCGCTTGACTCAGATAGTTGTGACCATCAAAACGCTCCCCACGTAAGGGTACAAAGAGAGCCCCTGGCGCCATACTGCGACTATCAGTCGACACCTCAGAAATCGGGCAAATCCCCTTCTTGCCGGAGATGGCCCCACCAGTGATACCGGCAATCCGGTCGAGATCAAACATGACGACCAACCTTTCCACCAGCTTTTTCCTGATTAACGGACAAAGCACTGGCTAATTCTTCACGATCATCAAAATGAATCTTTGTCGTACCTAGAATCTGGTAGTCTTCATGACCTTTTCCTGCAACCAGCAACAAGTCTCCCTTCGCCGCAACCCGACAGGCAAAAGCGATAGCGCTGCGACGATCCGGAATGACAATAAAACCATCAGCACCATCAGCAGCCTGAGCTTCAGTTAATTCTGCAACTCCGGTTGATAACGCTCCGCCCCTTATCTGATCCAGAATTTTCATGGGGTCTTCAGTACGAGGGTTATCAGAAGTAAAGATTGATAACTGTGAATAGCGGATCGCAGCTTTGGCCATGACCGGCCGCTTTGAAGGGTCGCGATCTCCACCACAGCCAACAACCGTTACACAGCGTTTATGATCAATTTTGATAAGGGTTTTTAATACCTGCTCTAGAGCATCTCCGGTGTGGGCATAATCAACCAGGGCCAGCACGCCACATGAATTGGGAACCGCCTCAACACGACCAGGTACTTGCGTCATGAGTTGTATCCCCTGAGAGATGATAGCGTCATCAATCCCCAACTGCTGACTTACGGCTACTGCTGCAAGCAAATTGCTCACGTTGAAATCCCCTATCAAAGAGCTGTCAACGGGCAAATTACCCCTGGCACCTGAGAACAGGCCATGGATACCTTTACGGCTCACGCAAATCTCACCAATTTTTACGTCAGCACCCTCACTGGTGCCAAACGCTGTCAGGGCGGGGAACTCATTCAGCAATTTACGGCCATAGCTATCATCATAGTTGACAGCACCTTTTCCGCTGGTCAGAAGATCACTGAACAACCGCCTTTTACTGGCATAGTATTCATCCAGAGTATGGTGGTAATCAAGGTGTTCCGCCGTCAGGTTGGTAAAGGCTGCAACATCAAACTCGATGCCATCAGCGCGGTGTTGCTCCAAGGCATGTGAGGAGACCTCCAAAATGAAAGCATCTGCCCCCGCTTTACGGAAATCACTCATCAAACGAATCAGTTCAAGGGACTCTGGCGTTGTATGAGATGACGCAAAGGAAATATCTCCACATCGATACTCGATGGTTCCAAAAACAGCTGGCCGATACCCTGCGGCTTTCAGAATAGCTTCAAGCAGATAAGTGATGGTCGTCTTCCCATTAGTCCCGGTAATTCCGATAACAGGAACATCCTTACTGGGATCGCCATAGTACGCTGCTCCTATCTTCGCCATGGCTAATCGTGCGTTGGCGACCTGGATAAAGGTGTAGCCTGCAATATCTTCAGGCGGAGTACTCTCACTGACAATTGCCTTAGCTCCTTGCTCAAGGGCCTGTGGAATAAATTTAGCGCCATCCACATTGACACCCGGTAGAGCAAAAAACATATCTCCCGATCCGACTTTGCGCGAGTCATAAGCCAAGCCGGCAATATCGATATCCTGCATACCGATAATCGCTAACGGTTCAACTGCTGTAAGCATATCTTTTAAGTTCATACGCTATCCCTATTGATGAATCCCGTTAGGCCCCAAACTTTATCCAGGCTTCCTTACCATAAGGAATAGCCTTGCCAGGGGCAGGATACTGATCAACAGCATGCCCGCTTCCCGATAACTTGAGGTTCAGCTTTTTTTCTTGCATGGCTCTTAATACCTGTCGATAACTCATGCCTTGAAAATTCGGCATAATCAAACCATCATTCTCCGCAACATCAGGAAGCAGAGGTGCCAGATCCGGAAGCGGATCGGCAATCTCCATATCCTTAGCTAGATTTTCAACTGACCCCTTGGGTAACACGTTCAAATGACTGAGAGCCTGCCCGGCAACGTTTGAAAATACTGGGGCAGCAACAACACCGCCATAAGTCACACCTTCGGGTTCATCAATCACAACCGCCATCACAATTGCAGGATTATCCGCCGGGACAAAACCAACAAAGGAGGACACCCGCTTATCAATGGAATAGCCTCCCGTTACGTGATCAACCTTTTGGGCCGTTCCGGTTTTCCCGGCCACGGCATACCCAGGAACTGCTGCTTTTGTCCCGGTTCCACCAGGCTCAGTTACCCCTACCATCATGTTACGCACCAGTTTTGCTGTTTTTTCGGATACCACTCGGCGTCTTACCTCCGGCAGATGCTGAGAGACAACGTGCCCTTCTTCATCGGTGACTTTTTCAACGATAAAAGGCTCCATCAGCAAACCACCATTGGCAAATGCAGCGGTTGCTGCTACCAATTGTACCGGGGTAATACTCAAAGCCTGGCCAAAAGAGATCGCGGCAAGATCAATTTCAAACCAGCGTGAGGGACCTTTCAATAACCCCCCTGCTTCACCAGGCAAATCGATTCCGGTCTTTTCGCCAAAACCAAAATCGCGGATATAGTTATATAACCGCTCCCTCTCCAGAGTTTTACCAATCTTGGCAAATCCAATATTGCTACTAAACTTCAGCGTTTCTTCAAGGGTCAGGCGTTTATATTTTTTATGGTCACGAATCGTCTTTCCACCGACTGAATAACGTCCATTTTCGCAATAAATCTGCTGTCCCGGATGAACCAGACCTTCCTCAAGAGCTCCGGCTAAGACAAACGGCTTAAAGGTTGAGCCCGGCTCATACATATCGGTAACGGCCCGGTTACGTCGAGCGCTGGCACGAAATTTACCAGCCATATTCGGGTTGTAATCTGGATAGCTTGCAAGGGCCAGAATTCGTCCGCTGGCCGGCTCCATCATGACGATTGTGCCACCTGCCGCACCAGCTTCCTTAACGGCACGCTTCAACTCCTTCTCAGCAACAAACTGCAGGGAGCGGTCGATGGTTAAAAACAGATTATTCCCTGGCTTACCACCTTGTACCGATTGGTCTTCTGATGCCAGACCACGACCACGAGCGTCGTGGAAGGTATGCAGCCGACCAGGCTCCCCCTGTAAAACCTGGTCATATGTAAGCTCAATACCTTCAAGCCCTTTTGGATCAAGCCCGGTGAAACCAAGCACATGAGCTGCAGTATGGGCCTGAGGGTAATAACGCTTGCGTTCAGTTACAAAATGTAGCCCGGCTATGCGCAAATCTTTAACCTGCTTAGCCAGAGCGGGTTCCATCTTGCGCTGCAACCAGACAAACCGTTTTTTACTGCTAAGCAGCTTTTTGATCTCGCCCTGAGAGCTATCGAGCAACTTGGCAAGCTGTGCAGCTGCAACAACAGGATCTTTTACCAGTACCGGGTCAGCATACAGAGACTCTGCAGCTAAACTGACGGCCAGCGGATCACCATTACGGTCAAAAATACTGCCACGCTGAGGCGCCAACTGCACAACCCTTGATCGCTGTTGATCTGCACGTTCCTGAAGTTCCGGAGCGTGTACGATTTGCAGAAAGCAAGCCCGACTGACAATGGCTAGAAACAGAAGAATAAAAAAAACTGCAAATATACGGATACGGATCTGGATTCCGCGTTCCGTTAAAGCCATGTTAATCGACCCTTATTACTTGACCAGGTGTTGGTGGACGCAGTCCCAGCTTGGTCCGCGCCAGGCGTTCAATGCGTTCGACCCGGGACTGGAAGGCAACCTCGAGGGTCATCTCCTTGATAACCTGCTTTTCCGAACGGATGTCGCGTTCGAGACTGGATATTTCGTACTCAAGGTTTATGGCGTGGATACGCGACCAGACAAACAGTAGAGCCAGTAATGAAACCAGCACAATGGCGACCATAACCGGTAACAACCGTGGCCGATAAAGAGAAAAACCATCAATCTTGACTGTAGTTTGAGGCAAGACTTGCGACATTTCACGCCCCCTTTCTATGCTATGCCACTCAATTTCAGCAGCGTTCAACCGCTCTCAAGACCGCACTTCGCGCACGGGCATTCATTTCAACTTCAGCTTCGCTCGCCTTAACCCCTTTACGGGTCAAGACTTTTACTTCGGGGGTTATATTACACTGACATACAGGCAGACGCGGGGGGCAGATACACCCCTTAGCTTTATCGCGAAACAACCGTTTTACGATCCGGTCTTCCAGAGAGTGAAAGCTGATAACAACCAGGCGCCCCCCGGGCTTTAACAGGTCGATACCGGCCTGCAACCCTCGCTCAACTTGCCCCAACTCATCATTGACTGCAATTCTTAACGCCTGAAAAACCCGTGTGGCTGGATGAATCCGGCTTGGTCTTCGTCCTCCGGGAACAGTGTCCCTGACCAACTCGGACAGTTCCCCGGTGCGCAGCAGAGGCTCTTCCTGACGGCGAGCAATAATTGCTCTGACAATCCGGCGACTGAACCGCTCTTCACCATACTCAAACAGGATCCGGACTAATTCATCCTGATCCCAGGTATTCAGAATGTCTGCAGCGGTTAGTCCAGCAGTTGGGTTCATCCGCATATCCAGAGGAGCATCAAAACGAAAGGAAAACCCCCGCTCCGGAGTATCCAGCTGGTGAGATGACACCCCCAGGTCAAGCAGCATGCCATCGATACCGGATAGCCCCAATTGACTGACAACTGTCGCGGCCTGGTCAAATGTTGCGTGATTGAGGCTAATACGATCAGCATAACCTGCAAGCACCTGCCCCGCAGCAGCAAGAGCTGCCGGATCACGGTCCAGGCCAATCAACTGGCAACCGGGAGCTGCATCCAGAACCAAGCGTGCATGCCCTGCGCCCCCGAGAGTACCGTCAAGGTACCAGCCCCCGTCTTCAGGAGCTAACCAATGCAGCACCTCTTGAGGCATCACCGACAGGTGTGAAAACTCTCCGCCAGTCATATTTAGAACCCGAGATCCGCTTGCCCCTGAGCATCCTCAGCCAGCAAGTCTTCAGATTCTGCAACAATGTCAGCATGTGTCTGCTGATTCCAGATTTCGATTTTTTCATCCATACCGACAACAACTGCAATTTTATCAAGCCCGGCATATTCCCGCAGAGACTGGGGAACCTGCACCCGCCCCTGAGCATTAAAAGGACACTCCTTCGCCGGCGACACCCGGTTCCGCAGATAGGCGTCTTTGAGCTTCCCCCGTGGCATCGCCAGGACATTTGCCTCAATCTCTGCCCACCGACTTGGCGGGTAGGCGACCAGCCCTTTATCCTGACGTGTTACGATAAGGCTATCAGTCTGGTATTTATCGCGCAGTTCATCCCTGAACTGAGCCGGAACACTGACTCGTCCTTTGGAATCGATACTGACGTTATATTCACCAGAGAAGTTCATTTGACACCCATTGACACTATTTGACACTAATTTTAAAAAAATATAG
Organism: Geopsychrobacteraceae bacterium; assembly: GCA_963664385.1. Classification (GTDB taxonomy): domain Bacteria; phylum Desulfobacterota; class Desulfuromonadia; order Desulfuromonadales; family Geopsychrobacteraceae; genus Seleniibacterium. Next base: position 3,399,417 of record OY761157.1, on the reverse strand, counting down.
CGGTCAGAGCCATGACTGTCAAGGGGAAACCATAGATAAAAACTGGAAATACAAAGGAAAAAAACATGACAGGACAAGGACTTGCCTTGCGCCATAAAGACATCCCACCAACACCATCAGAACTATCTAATATTTCTAAGAAATTTTAATTTTCTTCAATTACGAATAGATTCTCTGCAGCGCAGTTTCATCTTTGCGAGGTCGATTCAAAGGGGTATTAAGACAGATGGAATAGCGACAAATAAGCTGAAGAGAATAAAACAGGAGGGGGACAGCCCCAAGGAAGAACCACAGCCGGCAGCAAAAAGATAAGCAGACCAATATACACATGCAGCCTGCCTATCACACTCTATTAATTACCTCACCATCAAAAACACCAAAAAAACCATCTCTACACTATTCGGCAAGAGCCTCTTCCTCAGCGACATGCATTTCAACCTCTTCAATACGCCTTTCCTCCATACGACGAATCCTGAAGCGTAACCCACTCTCTTCACAGGAATCACCTTCAACCGGGATCCTGCCCATAATCTGCAGCAGATGACCAGCAAGGGTCGTCACATGCTCTTCCGGCAGGGCTAAATTAAAGCGTCGATTAAATTCGCGCAGAGGCATAGATGCATCTAACAGATAATGTCCTTTACCGAGTTCTTTAAAATCGACCTCAGCAACATCGTATTCATCGTGGATCTCGCCAACGATCTCCTCTACCACGTCCTCAAGGGTAACAATACCTTCGACACCACCATATTCGTCAACGACGATGGCGAGGTGCTCCCGTTTTTTTCGAAAACTCTGGAGCAAGACAGCAATCCGCTTTGATTCGGGAACGTAATATGGCGTCCGGCACAGATCCCTAAGGTTAAACTGTTCAGGATGTCCGGTATAGCCAACGACATCTTTAGCGTGAACAACACCAACCAGGCTATCGACATTTTCACTATAAACCGGAAACCGGCTATGGCGTGTTTCACGCAATGTGGTCATGACCTGTTGAAAATTTCCAGAAACATCCAACCCGACAACTTCGGTACGCGGAATCATGACATCACGTACGCGGGTTTCCGATAGATCAAAAATACCATGCAACATCCGCCGCTGTTCAGCAGCAACAACACCGGTCTCTTCCCCCACCTCGATCATTGCCTTGATTTCATCCTCTGAAACAGACAGGGTCTCGGCATCTTTCTTACGGATAAAACTGGTAACAAAGCGGGACAAAGTAGAAACAACAAGGATAAGAGGGCTCAATATCCAAAGCAAGCCCCGGATCGGAGCCAGAACCTTAAAGGACACTTTTTCCGGATATTGTGCAGCATAGGTTTTAGGACAAACTTCGGAAAAAATAAGAAGTACTGGCGTCAACACAAGAACTGTTATCCATTCGCCATCATCGCCAAACCAGGTAACAAACAAACCGGTAGCAATAACCGATGCGGCAATATTGACGATATTGTTGCCAACCAGAATACCACTCAGCAAACGATCAGGATTATCGAGCAAATCGGCGAGCTTGTCGGCCCTGGGAACCTCTCTCTGCTGAAGAAAGCGAACCCGCAATTTATCCAGCGCCAACAATGCCGTCTCAGACCCGGAAAAAAATCCGGAGAAACAGAGTAAAAAGAAAAGAGCCAGCAATCTCCAGGTGATTTCGTCAGTCATTCCTACCCCAGAATAAAAATCAAAAGATTCACAGTATTGTTAATACTATGAAAAGCATAGCAAAAACATATCATTCTGGAGGGAGTTTAGCCTAATTTAAGCAAAAGAGAAAGCCCTCCGATTGAATGATTCAGCCGAGCATGATATAAGCCCTATTCAGGTAAAAAACAATAGTTAGTTTTCATCCGGAAACGGCCCTTTTCCGCTGTGGCAGCGTCAACCTGCGGACTTGTTTGTGCGGCGTAAAGTACTACGCCTCCGCTCAAGTCCTTGATTTCCTTGCCACAACGAAAAATTGCTCGTTTCCAATCTGAAAACTGGATAGTTGCTATTTTGAGTTTCCGGATGGCAACTAGTTAGTTTTAAGCAGAAAATCAGCTTTTTCAGTAATTTTGTGAATCCCGAAGCAGACAAAGGATCAGCATGACCAGCAAAGCACTCAGTACCCAGGAACGACAGGCACGTCAACAGCATCAGGAGCTGAGTCAACAGCTACACCATCATAGTTACCTTTACCATGCTCTCGACACACCACAGATAACGGACGCGGAATATGATCGGCTCATGCAACAACTGCTGAAGCTCGAACAGCAATATCCCGATCTGGTAACCCCGGAATCACCTTCACAGCGGGTTGGTTCGACACCATTGGACAGTTTTCCCCAAGCCCAGCATGCGACCCCGATGCTATCCCTGGAAAATGCCTTTAATGCCGAAGATCTAAGAGAATTTGATGCCCGGGTAAAAAGATTCCTGTCGCGTACCGAAGAGGTTGAATACATCTGCGAACCGAAACTCGACGGGGTTGCCATAGCCCTCACCTACGAGCAGGGAAAACTTGTACGTGGAGCAACCCGCGGCAACGGAACGACCGGTGAAGACATCACTCAGAACGTGCGTACGATCAAAGCGATTCCTCTTCAGTTACAGGGTGATTTCCCTGAGCGCCTGGAAGTCCGTGGTGAAATCTATATGGAGCTTGCGGCCTTTCGCCAGCTTAACGAACAACGCCGCGAGCTGGGAGAAACAACCTATGCGAATCCACGCAACCTCACGGCCGGCAGCCTGCGCCAACTCGATCCGCGCCTGACTGCCGCTCGCCCGTTAACGATCAGTTGCTATGGCAGTGGGGAAATCTCAGGGGCACCACCACAAAGCCACTTTGAACTGTTATCCTCATTGCGCCGTTGGGGTCTGAAGGTCAACCTGGAAACCGTGCGAGTCGTGCGCGGGATCAGCGCCGTTATTGAGCGCTACCAAGCCCTACATGAGGAACGCGACAGCCTCCCCTTTGAAATCGATGGCATGGTCGTCAAGGCCAACCGTATCGAGCTACAACACGAACTTGGAGAAAAAAGCCGGACCCCGCGCTGGGCAATTGCAACCAAATTCCCCGCTCGCCAGGAAGAGACCGTTCTTGAATCGGTCAGGTTCCAGGTTGGCCGTACCGGAGCAATCACCCCGGTAGCTAACCTGCGCCCGGTTAACGTCAGCGGGGTAACGGTATCAAGCGCCAGCCTCCATAACTGGGATGAAATTGGGCGCCTGGGCATCATGGTCGGCGATACGGTCATCGTTGAGCGTGCCGGGGATGTCATCCCTGATATCGTCAGAGTCCTGCCTGAACGACGAAACGGTACAGAGCAGACGATTCCCCAGCCGGAGAACTGCCCGGTGTGCGGCTCCCCTGTAGCGCGTGAAGAAGGCGAAGTTGTCCCCCGCTGTCAGGGGCTAGACTGCCCCGCGCAACTTAAGGAATCGTTAAAACATTTCTGTTGCCGCGGCGCCATGGACATCGAAGGGCTTGGTGACAGGATTATTGACCAGCTTTTACGTCTTGAGCTGGTGAGCAGTATTGCTGATCTGTACCGCATCGAACGCCTTGATCTGTTCCAGTTTGACCGCATGGGAGAAAAGCTCGCCGAAAACCTGCTCTTTGCCATCGAAACCAGTAAACAGCGTCCGCTGGAGAATTTCATCTTTGCTCTCGGCATTCGCCACGTCGGCAGCCATCTGGCAAAACTGCTGAGCCGTCACTACGGTAGCCTGGACGCTCTTCAAAAGGCTACCTATGAGGAACTTATCGCCATCCATGAAATTGGACCCCAGGTCGCTGCCAGTGTTGTGAATTTCTTCAGTGCCGAATCCAACCAGGAGTTACTTAAAGAATTAGCCGATCTGGGTATCGCTCCGAAAAGCACCCGTCAGCAGCCAAGCGGTGATTTATTGAAGGGGAAAACACTGGTCTTTACTGGAGCACTTGAGCGCTTTAGTCGTAAAGAGGGGGAGGCCCTGGTAGAGGAACAGGGTGGCAGGGCCAGCGGCTCGGTAAGCAAGAAAACTGATTATGTTGTCGCCGGACCAGGAGCGGGAAGCAAGCTGGCCAAGGCGGAACAACTTGGCATCAGCGTACTCAGTGAAGACGAGTTTCTGAGCCTCATCGGCAAGGACCATTAATCATGAGCCTCTGTAGAGCAAGGGTCATCATCAGTGGTCGGGTTCAGGGTGTCGGTTATCGTTACAGCACCCTGCATACCGCTAAGCAACTGGGCCTGACGGGCTGGTGCCGCAATAATCCGGACACCAGCGTGGAGGCTCTGTTTGAAGGGGAGCGACAGGCTATTGATAAGATGATTGCCTGGTGCTGGCAGGGCCCGCCCTTAGCCCGCGTCGATGATATTCAGGTAACCTGGGAACCTGTTAATGGGGCATATACAGCTTTTACAATTACCCGCTAAGCGCATGCCGAACTAAATTATTGGTAGTTTGCGCTGAACTTGAGACAGCTTCCGTTCCTGACGATGCAAGATAACTCCGGTGACAATAATACCACTGGAAACCACCAACAGAATGACACTCGCCAGCGCATTAATGACCGGGCTGACCCCCAGCCTGACACTGGAATAAACGACCATAGGTAGGGTCGTTGCTCCAGGCCCCGAAACAAAACTGGCAATCACCAAATCATCCAGCGACAGGGTAAAGGCCAAAAGCCACCCGGCCACTATGGCCGGAGCAATAACCGGCAAAGTGATCTGCGCAAAAACTTTCCAGGGCCGGGCACCAAGGTCCATGGCCGCCTCTTCCAGAGAAATATCCATATCAACCAGGCGGGACTGGACAATAACGGTGACATAAGCAGCACTGAATGTGACGTGCGCAATCAGAATAGTCGACATCCCCCGGGTTGCAGGCCACCCCAGCAATTGCTGCATACTGACAAACAACAACAGGGTTGACAGACCAAGAATAACGTCCGGCATGACCAGCGGAGCACCAACCATTCCGGTCAAATAACCACGCCCCTGAAAACGCCCAAAACGCGCCAGGGAGAACCCGGCAAACAAACCAAGAATAACTGCCAGGGTGGCGTTAACAGCAGCAATTTTAAGACTGAGCCAGGCCGCTGAGAGAATCTGCTCATCGTGCAGCAGTTCAACATACCACCTGCCGGAAAATCCGCCCCAGACCGTCACCAGGCGCGATTTATTGAACGAATAAACGATCAGTGAAACGATGGGTCCGTATAAAAATGCGTAACCGACAGCCAACATACTGAATAAAAACCAAGATCTGCGCATTACGCCTCCCCTCCCCTCTCCCGGGCTGCGTCAGAGCGATCCTGGACACGTTGAAAGAGGACCATCGGAACGACGAGTAAAAGTAACAGCATGACCGCGACAGCAGCAGCGACCGGCCAATCACGGTTATTAAAAAACTCGGTCCATAATATTTTTCCGATCATGAGGCTATCAGGCCCACCCAGCAAATCAGGGATAACGAATTCGCCAACAGCCGGAATAAAAACCAGCAAACTTCCCGCGATTACCCCCGGTAAAGACAAGGGGAAAGTAACCCGCCAAAAGGCGGACAACGGTCGGCAGCCTAGATCTTCCGCAGCTTCAAGAAGACTGTTATCAAGCTTGACAAGATTGGCGTACAAGGGCAAAACCATGAAGGGCAGATAGGAATAAACAATCCCTATATAAACCGCAATATCACTATGAAGAAGGACTAAGGGCTGATCGATAACCCCAAGCCAGAGGAGCAGATTATTGATCAAGCCGTTATTTTTCAACAAGCCGATCCAGGCATAAACGCGGATCAGAAAACTGGTCCAGAATGGCAGAATCACCAGCATTAAAAGAACCAGCCGCCAGGCAGATCTGACCCGACAAATCCCGAGAGCCATGGGGTATCCGACCAACAATGTCAATAGCGTGGCAATACCGGCAACCCTGAGGGAATTTAAAAAAGCGCTGATATACAGACTATCTTCAAATAACAGCAGAAAGTTACCCAGATTAAGTCGCAACTCAAGCAAACCATCGCGCGACCAATGGACGAGATCTGAGTAAGGAGGTAAGGCTAATAGCGATTCAGCAAAGCTGATCTTCAGCACAAAAAGAAACGGTGCAAGAAAGAAAATACTGAACCAGATAATCGGCACCAGAATGACGAGAGGCCGCCCCCGCAGACTACGGGCAATACCCTGAACTCTACGCCAACTGAAAAGGTTGGAGAACCATAGCCAGAACCGTCCAAAGAGGGTCTGGGATACGCCATCGGCTACCTTGTTACTTTTCATGCTTCCAACACGACGCCGCTGGTGGCATGCCAGCTCAAATGAACCTGCTGGTCCCAGGTTGGACCGGGGTTCTCAACGCGGTTTCTATTGGTTAACTGGGCCTGGAGAATCCTTCCTGTCGCAGTCCGGATATGATAGATAGAGATATCCCCAAGATAAGCAATTTCCGACACAACCCCGGTCACAGCATTAATGCCGATCTGCTGATCGGCTGAAGCCTCGCGCAACAATATTTTTTCAGGACGCAATGCAACCGCAACAGGGGCACCAATATCCATCGGCTTATGATGCTGGACAAAAAATTCACAGTCATATTCGTCGCTATGAATGGTCAGCCCGTCATCACTGACAGACAAGACTCTGCCTTCAATGACATTGGCCGCCCCAACAAATTCTGCAATAAACCGAGATGCCGGGTATTCGTAAATATAAGTTGGAGTTCCCAGCTGATCGATAATACCGTTGTTCATCACCGCCATACGGGTCGACATGGTCATGGCCTCTTCCTGATCATGGGTCACCATGACAAAGGTTATACCTAGCTTTTCCTGAATATTAACCAGCTCAAACTGGGTATGTTCACGCAGTTTCTTATCCAGGGCACCAAGAGGCTCATCAAGCAGCAGAATTTTAGGTCGTTTTACCAAAGCTCTGGCCAAAGCGACCCGCTGGCGTTGCCCACCGGATAGCTGGTCCGGTTTACGCTTGGCGTAATCGGTCATTTTAACCAGATTGAGCACCTCTTCGACCCGCTCCTGGATTTCCTGCTTTGGGAGCTTTTCCTGACGCAGGCCAAAGCCGATGTTCTTTTCAACATTCATATGCGGAAACAGGGCATAGGACTGAAACATCATATTGACCGGACGCTCATAAGGGGGCATCTCGGTTATATCGACATCATCAATAAAAATGCGTCCCGTAGTAGGCCGTTCGAACCCGCCCAGCATTCGTAACAGGGTTGTTTTCCCGCAACCGGAAGAGCCCAGAAGGGAAAAGAACTCACCTTCATAGATGGCCAGACTCAGGTTATCAACAGCATAGGTGTCACCAAATAATTTACTGACGCCCTCAATGCGGACCAGGGGCTTGGCGTTAACATCCTGCCATGGTTCGTAACGCTTATTATCTAGAGTAGCCATACCTGGTTAATGACCTGTCTTGATACGTGTCCAGGAACGTGTTTTCAGGCGCTGAATACGGCTCGGTATTTCATGAGGAACAACCAGACGCTGCATGACCTCCGGGGAAGGATAAATCCCGGCGTCATCACGAACCTCTGCATCAAGCAGCGGTGTGGCATCTTTATTGGGGTTGGCATAAGCCACGTAATCACTGATATTGGCGATGACCTGGGGGTCGAGTAAATAGTTGATAAACGCATACGCCTGTTCGGTATGCGGAGCGTCAGCCGGAATCCCCATCACATCCACCCACATAATCGCTCCCTCTTTTGGAATACTGTACACAACAGGAACGTCCTGCCCTGCTTCCACAGCACGATCACGGGCCTGAAGAACATCCCCGGAGTAGCCCTGGGCAACACAGATATCACCATTGGCCAGATCATTAATATACTGTGAGGAATGAAAATAACGGATATATGGGCGAATGGAGTTAAGTAACTCTGTTGCCGCTTCGATCTCAGAAGTATCGGTCGTATTAGCATCCTTCCCCAGATAGATCAGCGCAGCAGCAAAAGCTTCCTGCTCATCATCAAGAAGAACCAGACCGCAGGAGGAAAGTTTTTCGGCATTTTTCGGGTTAAAGATCAGTTCCCAGGAATTAACAGGTGCCTCTGCCCCCAGCACCTCCTTGACCTTAGCCGCGTTATAACCGATACCTGTCGTTCCCCACATGTAAGGAACCAGGTATTTGTTGCCGGGATCTGTCGCTTCAAGCAATCTAACCAGAGTAGGATCAAGATGCTGCAACCCCGGCAATCTGGTTTTGTCCAGCTGAGCATACAGCCCAGAAGAAATATGCCGTCCGGCAAAGGGGTGCGCTGAGGGGAAAACCACATCGTAACCAGTACGCCCGGCAAACAGCTTAGCCTCAAGGGTTTCATTTGCATCATAGACGTCATAAACAACATCTATACCTGTTTGCGTCATAAAATTATCGATGGTGTCTTCAGCGACATAATCAGACCAGTTATAAACATGCACAACAGGTTCATCGGCCGCAGCAGAACCAACGGAAAAAAGAAAAACAGCAATGCATAGAAAAAAATATCTCACAGCGGACCTCCTTGACCAGCATCCAGAGAATTGAACAGGCACAGCAATGACGTTTGTATAAGTTGTTAAAGGCCAAGAAGTCAAACTCTTATGCCCATTATTCGTATTTTTAACAGGGACCTTACGATCTCAGAGATAGCGAAAAGGTCTGTATAGGGGATCACCAAGCAGAATCATCTGCCATGAGACATAAGGTAAGCTAAAAAAATAACTTTCAACCAAAGTATAATAACCATCAAGGAGATATGCAAAAAACTGGTCAGGACGAGGAAATGCCGCAAGATATGGCTCGGCAACAGGTCCCAGAGTAGCAGTTCCCCCTGCTTCGAGAATCCCTTTACACCAGCCACGATTCTCAGGATTTCTTAAAGACGCACATTCACCACTTGCGACATGATAACCAACAGCGCCACGCTGCCAGGTAAAAATATCCAGATAGTCCGCCAGACGATACCAGCCACAATAAATCGCAGCGTCAGGAGCACTGTTAAGAAGAGCTTCATTGGTATCGAGAACTACGGGTAGCCTGCTGATCTGCCTGGTCAGTTGAGCTGCCGCGTGAATCGTTGCGTCAAACCGCTGGTAAGCATTTCCCTGCCCGTCATGAGTTGACCATCTGGCATCAAAATAAGCCCTTCCTGTCAAACCTTCTTTCTCAGCAATAATGCTGTCAGCCATCATGCGCTTGACAATATCAGGATTAGCGGCATCGAGACGCGCAACCAAGAAAGGTCGGCCTGACAATGAAGGTTTGCGCCCCTGATGCAGATAGAAGGGATTGGTCAGCCACCCGCCAAGAGGGTAATCTCCGGCCATGGCGAGCACCAATTCAGAATCCAAAGCAGCTCCAGACTGAGCAACTAATTGCTGGCCGGGAGACTGAGACGATTCATTCCCCTTCGCCTCCGGCGGTTGGACCTTCAGAGGCATTCCATAGAACAACAGCAGGCAACGGATATGGCTAAATTCGGTTTTTCTTAACAAAGCCCTCAGTGGCGTGACCACCTGCTCGTCATATTCCTGGCGGGAACAGCTCTCTTGCTCCGCTAGGTCAAGCTGAAGCAGATTCTCAACTGGGACCTGCCGCAGGTCACGGTAATGCTGGGCTAGGACCAGCCCTTCCGGAACATTGCGATTAACCACCAGTAAAATTTCTTCCGGCAACAATGCTGCCCAGCAAGACAGTGGAAAGACCATAAGCAGGAATCCACAAATAAAAGTTACTTGCCGAATCATGACCAAATTCTCACACAATTCAAAAGAAACAGGGATATCAAAGCCACCAAACTAAATGAAAGGAGAATATCATGATTGATGGCACTTGCAACATCACCAAGGTAAAGGAACAAACCTACATGGACCTTCCCCAACAGAACTATTTCCGTCAGGTGCTCAAACAATGGCGTGAACCACTGCTGTCTCATAGTTTCAAATAAGCGACAACTGCCTGTCGCATAACGATATTTTTGGCTTTGGTGGCAAAAACAGTTCTTTAAAATCGCGTCGTTCGAACAAATTTAGCTGCAATATTCGCAACATCTGGTGCATTGAGCGTCCGACCTTCGACTGAAATTTCAGGAATGCCAGCACCAGGTACGCACACAGAGCAATCCAAATTTGGGTCATCACAGCATTGCGTGATGTTCCAAGAAAGCTCTTGATGCGCAGGTTTTGCTTGATCCATTTGAAGAACAGCTCAATCTGCCAGCGTTCTTTATACAGTTCAGCGACCGTTGCCGCCGGGATGTCCAGTGCGTTGGTCACAAATTCATAAGTGATGTCGGTCTCGACATCCAGATACACGACCTTGCGGTATGTTCCGTCGATGCCTTGCAACTGAATATGCTGATCCAACTGCACTCCTGGACTTTTCCGGCCCCGGCGCTTTTTACCTGGAATCGTCACGGCATTGCTTTTCAGTCGGGCAACGAAGTGGACGCCTTCGTCCGTAAGCTCCTGATACCATTTGAAATCAGTGTAGCCACGGTCGAAAACAACATAGGAGCCTTTAGGAAAATCCAGTTGTCTGGCGACCTTGATTTCATGCTCCTTGCCTTCGGTCAGATCGACAAAGGCCGGCAAATAGCCATCCGCATCCAGGCCGATATGAAGCTTAACGGCTCCTTTCTCCTTTCGGTACTTTGCCCAAGGAAACAAGGAGAGCGTCAGATCAATCATCGACGCATCAAGAAGGTAAAGCTTCTCCTTGAACTTGAACCGCTTTCGCGGTGCGCAACTTTGACAACGAGCCAGTAACCGCTGGAACAGAGCCTCGTACATCTGGTGAGGCTGTGTTTCGTTCGCTCTGGCCAAGGTCGCCCGGCTGAACTGTTTGACGCCAAGATGGTAGAGCTTGCCACCCTGGGTGGCAATATTATCCGTAATATCCCGCAGACTGCTGCGGCCGGTCAGTTGGGCTGTCAGCAGGGCCACAAACTGGGACCAACGGGAAAACGAGCGGAATTTCTGGCCGACGTGATGTTTGTTCGCCAGAGCCTGAAATTCATGTCTCGGGAAAATTCGTACAATTTGAGAAAGAACAGTGCTACAATGCGCCATGGGTCGGAACTCCTTGTCGTTATTGTGTTTTTTGGCGAAATCATTGTAACACAAACGGGTTCCGATCCTTTTATTTATCGATCAAACTATGAGACAGCAGTGGGCGTGAACGGCTTATGCTGGAGATACAACTTATTCATGAACAGCTGAAATCGGAACAGGATGAGGGCGGCGACCTTATTGACCGGAGTGTTCAGGACCGCCAGAAAATGATGAAATATATTACCAGTAGCCGGCAGGAAAAGACTCTGGCTCAAGTAAACGCAGCCCTGCGCCGCCTTGACGAGGGCTCCTACGGTTACTGTTTAGCATCAGGAGAGGAGATTGGCTTACAACGCTTACAGGCTTATCCCCTCGCCACCTTGTCTGTCGAAATGCAGGAGCAACTGGAAAACAAAGAGAGACAACGCATTTATAGCTGAGCAGAGCGGTCTCAGACAGAAAATCCCTTACGCTTCGCTGTCGCGCAGGGACAAGGATTCGCGATAAACATCGCTACCAGGTAAGCCATACTCTTTAGCCACCTGCTTTACAATCTGCTTCCAACTGAGATCGGTCTCCTGCCGTAATTTCAACAAGGCGTCTGCTACAGACGCCTCCGGTGGCACCACCTCAGCCGGAGCTAGCAGCATGACCAGTTCACCTTTAACCGTTCTTTCACCAAATGAACTGATCGCTTCTGCGACACTGCCACTAAACACTTCTTCATGGCGCTTGGTTAATTCGCGGGCAATCACCAGTTTTTTCTCTGAACCGCAAATAGCCTCCAGATCGCCAAGACTCTTTAATAGGCGATGTGGCGTCTCGTAACAGGCAACGGTATAATCTGCCCCCTTAAGGTCAGTAAAAAACTGGCAGCGTGCCTGAGTTTTTGCAGGAACAAAGCCGACAAAGCAGAAACTGTCTGTCGGTAGCCCAGAAACACTCAATGCTGAAATTAACGCTGACGCTCCCGGAACGGCAACGACATTAATTTCCTCGGCCCGACATTTGGAAATCAGGCGATAACCAGGATCAGCAATACAGGGTGTTCCGGCATCACTGATCAAAGCGATAGAGGTGCCGGCATGCAACTTTTCGAGCAGCTGCACGGCACGCTGTTCTTCGTTATGCTCATGATATGAAATCAGTGGGGTGCGAATCGTATAATGATCCAGCAGGGTTCGACTATGCCTGGTATCCTCTGCGGCAACCAGGTCAACCTCCTGAAGAATTCTGACCGCTCTGAAGGTAAAATCTTCGAGATTCCCTATCGGGGTAGCAACAACATAAAGGGTTCCGCTCACTGCAGTTCCTCCACCTGTTTAAGCCACAGGTCAACGGTAGCATCACTCGGCATCCGCCAATCACCGCGTGGCGAAAGGGCAACACTGCCGACCTTAGGCCCATCTGGCAAGCAGGAACGCTTGAACTGCTGACTGAAAAAGCGCCAGTAAAACTGCCTGAGCCATTTTAACAATTCTTCAGAGGAGAACGTATCAGCAAAAGCCTGCTTGGCAAGCAGCAGAACCTTGGCAGGTGGAAAATGCATACGTACTACCTGATAGAGATAAAAATCGTGTAATTCGTAAGGACCGACAACCTGTTCAGTCAATTGCCGGATTTCTCCTCCAGCGGTTGGGGGGAGTAACTCAGGCGACACCGGAGTAGCACAGACATCCTCCAAAACCTGGGAAATCCTTCCGCTGAACGCCTCACTGGCACACCAGCTAACCAGGTAACGGACCAGTGTTTTGGGAACCCCGGCATTCACTGCGTACATTGACATATGGTCACCGTTATAGGTGCACCAACCTAATGCCAGCTCGGACAGATCTCCTGTACCGATGACCAAACCATTAACCTGATTGGCGATGTCCATCAGAATCTGGGTCCGTTCCCGAGCTTGACTGTTTTCGTAGGTGACATCGTGCCGGGCAGGATCATGGCCGATATCCGTAAAATGTTGCTGTACTGCCTTATCGATAGCGATCACGCGCAATTCAGCGCCGAGTAATTCAGCCAGCTCTTCCGCGTTAGAGCGCGTCCGTGTGGTCGTACCAAACCCAGGCATGGTAATCGCTACGATTCCTCGTTTATCAAGACCAAGCCGGTCAAAGGCCTTGACCGTTACCAGCATAGCCAGCGTCGAATCTAGGCCTCCAGACAAACCGATAACCACATTTTTACAACCGGTATGCTTCAGGCGCTTAGCCAGGGCACTGGTCTGGATCTGAAAAATTTCGTGGCACCGAGCAGCACGTTCGGCGTTATCCGGTGGGACAAAAGGCATCCGTTCGACCGGACGCTTAACTTCACTGACCTGATTACGCGGAAGCTTGAATGGTTGGATACGCCAAGGTCCAAGCTCTCCTCCCGCGGCATAAGTCGTATTGCGCTGCCGCTCACCAACCAGACGCTGAATATCGATATCGGCCATGCACAACTGGCTACCAAACTGAAAACGTTCTGTTTCCCCCAGAATCCGTCCATTTTCAGCAATCAGAGAATGGCCACTGAACACCAGATCAGTGCTCGACTCCCCAGGACCAGCAGAAGCATAAGCATAACCAGCCAGACAGCGAGCCGACTGGGAAGCAACCAGATTTTTTCGGTAACTTTCCTTGCCAAGGGTTTCTGGGCTGGCCGACAGGTTCAACAGTAAAGTCGCACCAGCAAGGGCCTGACGACCACTCGGAGGGGCAACCGACCAGGCATCTTCACATATTTCAATACCGATCTTCAGCTCAGGCCAATCCCTGGCCTGAAACAACAAATCGGTTCCAAAAGGAATGACCTGATCGGCAATCTGCACACCATCTGTCGCGTTGAACAACGCCGAGCAGAACCAGCGCTGCTCGTAAAATTCGCCGCTGTTAGGTAAATAGGTTTTAGGGACCAGACCAAGGATGCGTCCATCATAAATAAAAGCTGCACAGTTAAAGAGCCGTCCATCAACAGAAACAGGAACGCCTACGACAATGCAGAGAGTGCGGCCATGGCTAAATTGTTGGAGCCTAACCAGAGCACTGAGAGCTTCATCCTGCAAATGACGTTGAAAAAACAAATCACCACAGGTGTAGCCAGTGAGACACAACTCAGGGAACAGGACCAGTTGACATTTTTCAGCCTCAGCCTGTTCCGTAAGACGCTCGATTTCAGCACAGTTAAAATCAACGTCAGCGACCCTCAGTTCCGGGGCAGCCACAGCAACACGAAATAAGCCGAAATCGACAGGAGCAAATAATGAAGAAAGATGAGGTACCGACATAATGTCTCCGGATGAAACCTTAAAAGCCTTAATATTCAATCATTCACCGAAAAGGCATTTTCAAAGTGTGTGATATCTGGGTTCAGATCCCAACTCTGCCATAAAACGGCAATGACATCAAACCGAGGTTGCAATCGCGCTATTTTTTGCTGTAGCAGATACCACTGAGACGCACGGATGATCTGCTGCTGTTTACGCTGATTGACAGCTTCCTGAGGCGCGCCGAAAAAGGTGGATCGCCGGGTTTTAACTTCTACAAAAATGAGATATTTCTTATTCGCAGCAATAATATCAATTTCACCGGCACGACACCGATAATTGCGCTTAAGGATTCTGAATCCTTTACGCTCAAGGTAACCAGCCGCCTGCTCTTCCCCCCACTGCCCAAGCTTAAGTCGTGCTTCAGTCACAAGATTCCTTAATATGCTCTCTAACACCGCCAAAGCTCTTACGATGCTGTGAGCATGGCCCGCAAGTCGCGATAGCCTGAAGATGCTCCCTGGTTCCATACCCTTTATGCTTGGCAAAAGCATACTCTGGATAAACCTTATCATAAGTGACCATAATACGGTCACGCACAACTTTGGCAATTACCGACGCAGCAGCAATTGAAAGAGACCTGCTATCTCCCTTTTTCAGAGTTTGCTGAGTTATGGCAACAGGCAACGGCGTTATACCATCAATCAACAAATGATCAGGCGCCACCTTCAATCTTGACACCGCTCTTTGCATCGCCAGCAAGGTCGCTTGTAAAATATTAATCTGATCGATTTCCTCAGCGGAGGCAACTCCGATACCTACAGCTGTGGCCTGCTTGCGAATTTCAGGAAAGAGTAGCTCGCGTTTCTTTTCACTGAGCGCTTTCGAATCGGTTAAGCCGGGCAGCTCAAACTCACTCGGCAAAATGACTGCGGCGGCGACAACCGGACCGGCGAGAGGGCCCCGGCCGGCCTCATCAATTCCAGCCACTGACCGGTACCCGTTAAGCAGGGCCTGTTCCTCAAAATAAAGGGGAGAGAGGGTCGGTTCGGCGAACAAATTAAGAGATTCCATAGACCACCTGAATTAAAAAAAAAGCCTCCAGCTCAAGCTGGAGGCTTTTAATTTCGGAACGCAGCGACTTAAACAGTACGCTTTTCAGCGATACGAGCAGCCTTACCACGCAGGTTACGCAAGTAGTAAAGTTTAGCACGACGAACTTTACCAACACGCATAACTTCAATTTTGTCGATGCTAGGTGAGTGCAGTGGGAAAATACGCTCAACACCAACGTCGCCGGACATCTTACGTACAGTATAAGAAGAACCGAGTCCACGGTTAACGCGCTTGATGCAGACACCTTGGAAAATCTGGATCCGCTGCTTGTCACCCTCGGTGATTTTTACGTGTACCTTCAAGGTATCACCAGCTTTAAAACTGGGGATATCTTTTTTGATTTGTTCCATTTCCAGTTTATCAATAATATTCATTCTTTTATCCTCCTCGGTTCATTCTGTCCGATTTACTTAATAAATTTCTTATAAGTCTAATTTTTTAACAGCTCTGACCTGATGAATTACCAATCCGAGCCTGTTTCCTGACGTAATTTTTCAATAACCGCTTTATCACTATCACTCAATTCCGCACTCTCAAGCAATTCCGGACGTCTGAGCAGCGTTCTAAGCAATTGCTGTTCGCGACGCCATGCTGCAATACGAGCATGATCCCCGGAGAGTAATACATCGGGAACCCTCATCCCGTCAAATTCAACAGGACGGGTATATTGAGGATATTCAAGCAGGCCATCAGAAAATGAATCGGTTTCAGCGCAAGCGCCGGTTCCAAGAACACCTGGAACATGCCTGGCAATTGCATCGATCATCACCAGAGCCGGAAGTTCCCCTCCGGTTAGTACGAAATCACCGATTGAATATTCCTCATCTATCTGGCTTTGACGTATCCTCTCGTCAAACCCTTCATAACGACCACAAACAAAAATCAAGCCAGACTCAGCAGCCAGCTGTTTTCCCCTCTCCTGCGTAAAGGGTACGCCTTGAGGGGTCATCAACAAGACCTTGGCAGCGGGGTTTTCAGCCCGCAACTGACTAAGCGCCGAGGCTACGGGTTCTGGCTTCATAACCATGCCATCGCCGCCGCCATAGGGAGCATCATCTGTCGTCTGATGCTTATCGCTAGCCCAATCTCGTAAGTTATGGGCCTGAACCTGCAGGCGCCCGTGCTTGATCGCCCGCCCAAGAATACTTTCCTGCAGAGGAGATTCAAACATGGCCGGGAACAATGTCAAAACGTCAAACTTCATCATTCCCCTCTGGAACCAGCCCATCAGGGAGTTCCACAGTCATAACACCGGTTTCCAGGTCGATATTTTTTACAAACTGCTTTACCGCCGGAATCAGAACCTCACCATAGGAACCATTAACAACATAGGTATCGTGTGCACCAGTTGACAGCATATCTTCAACATGGCCTAAACAACCATACTTACGGTCAACAACTTCCAGCCCTGACAATTCGCCCCAATAGTATTCGTCCCTACCCAACCCAGGAAGATCATCAGGCCGAAGCAGAAGCACTGCACCATTGAACTCATCAATCAGATTGATTGACTCATACCCGGCAAAGCGAAGCAGAAGCTGCCTCTTGTGCAAAACGTTACGACAAATGTCGACCGTTTTGACATTCCCGGACACCTGCCTTAGCTGGATTTTCCTGACACCCTTTAAAACATCAGGGTCCCCGGAATTAAGGCGAATTTTAAGATCACCACGTAATCCATGCGTACCGACAACTGTGCCGACTTCGAGTAAAGCTTCCGCTTCAATATCCATCAATACAACTTAAACCGTTTATCCGTCCAACCGAGCCCGGACTACTCCATGATCTGTAAAGCAGCGCGTTTACTTTCACGTGTTGCTTTAGCATTAAGCAATGTTCTCATTGCCTTTGCATTACGACCCTGCTTGCCGATAATGCGCCCCATATCCTCCTGAGCCGCAGCAAGTTTAATCAACACACTTCCATCTTCAGCTACTTCTTCAGAAATGGTGATTTCTTCAGGTTTCTCTACTAAAGATTTTGCAATGTACTCGATCAGGTCTTTCATAGGTCATCCTCCGGGTAGTTGCGGGGACGGCGCCCCGGATTCGGACCAGACTCAAGATTTAGGCTTCAGCTACTGCCTTAGTCTTGAATTTGGCCCAGACACCGGCATGCTTTAAAAGCCGGCGAACAGTATCAGTCGGCTGAGCACCTTTGTTTAGCCATTCCAAAGCGCGTTCCTGTTTGAAGTCCAGCAGAAATTCTTCCTGACGTGGATTATACTGGCCCAGGGCCTCAATAAAACGGCCATCCCGAGGGGAACGCTCGTCGGCTACTACAATCCGGTAAACCGGCTTCTTTTTTTGGCCACCGCGGGCGAGCCTGATTTTTACTGACATGCTGTCTTTCCTCCTGGTTTTTTTCTTATCTAATGTTGTCTTATTATAGCAAACAGATTATCTGCTTCTACACTCTTGCTTCAGAAGGGAAATCCACCTTTTCCACCCATCAGCCCTTTAAGGCCTTTTGGTCCCATCTTCTGCATCTTTTTCATCATCTTTTGCGCTTCAGTAAAGCGCTTTAACAACTGATTGACATCCTGAACCCGGGTACCACTACCATTAGCAATACGCAAACGTCGGGAGCCATTCAGAATTTTGTGGTTAAGTCTCTCTTGCGGCGTCATGGAACGGATAATCGCTTCGATTTTTTTCAGTTCCTTTTCCGGGAGCTGCGCTCCCTGTGCCTGCTTGAGGGCCTTACCCACACCAGGGATCATTTTCAACAATGAGTCGACAGATCCCATTTTTTTAATCATCTGCATCTGGTCAAGGAAGGTTTCAAGGGTAAAACCATCCTTACGCAGTTTCTGTTCCATAGCGGCAGCATCTTCTGCTTCAACCGCCTCCTGGGCTTTCTCGATGAGACTGAGGACATCCCCCATCCCGAGGATTCTCTGCGCCATCCGATCAGGGTGAAACTGTTCAAGAGCATCCAGTTTTTCGCCCATACCGACCAGCTTGATCGGTTTCCCGGTCACCGCTCTGATTGAAAGTGCGGCACCACCACGGGCATCACCATCCAGTTTGGTCAGAACGACACCGGTAAGCGGCAACTGTTCGTCGAAACTCGCAGCGACCGTTACAGCGTCCTGACCGGTCATAGCGTCAGCAACAAACAGGATTTCCCTTGGAGCAACTTCAGCGACAATGCGCTTAAGCTCATCCATCAATTCTGTATCAATATGGAGTCGCCCAGCGGTGTCTAAAATAATTGTATCAAAACCATTGAGTTCTGCGTACTCTTTGGCTTTTTTACAGATCTCAACAGGATTTTGCCCGCTTTGAGAATCAAAAACTTCAATATTAAGCTGGCGCCCTAAAGTCTTGAGCTGCTCGATTGCTGCAGGTCGATAGACGTCAGCCGGTACCAGCAATGGATTGCGTTTTTCTTTTCTTAACTTACGTGCCAGTTTACCACAGGATGTTGTCTTACCAGCACCCTGCAGACCACATACCATAAGGGCCACCGGCGGCTTGGCATTCAGATTAAGAGAGTTATCCTCTCCTTCACCCATTAAGGCCGCAAGTTCCTCACGAACAACCTTGATTACCTGTTGTGCAGGAGTCAGACTTTTAAGGACATCCTGACCGACTGCACGCTCACTGACCCGGGCAACAAAGTCTTTAACAACTTTAAAGTTAACATCAGCTTCAAGCAGAACCAGACGGATCTCCCGCATCGTCTCCTTGATGTGCTGCTCGGTTAAGCGCCCGTGCCCCTTCAGCTTTTTAAAAACTGAATCAAGTTTATCCGAAAGTGTATCGAACATAATCCCTATATAGCAAAGTTCACGAAAGAATGAATATAAAAACAGCGCTCTTTCTTGTCAAGGAAAAAGCTTTTACAAACAGGGCCTTTCAGGACAGCAAATCAAGCTCCCCATCTTTCTTCTGGTACAACTCGATAATTGGGACATTTTGTTCAGCCAAAAGGCTCTGAACTTCAGCTAGCAATGTTCCCGGAAATTTTATTGCCATACCGCAATCAGCACTCAGCTGTCGCGGCATAGGGATAACCTTGATACCCTGGAGTTCCGCCTTCAGAATTTTCTCTGCCTTCATTACCCGATGAACGGATTTAAAAACAGCAACAATGTCTCCTTCATCAACCATAACACTCATCCTGTAACTGACACACCTGGCCCAATCCGGGCGCGCATCATGCCACGTTTGACATTACCATGCAAGTGGTAATGTCAAACTATTGTAAATTTGACAGGCCGGGCAACGGCAGAGTATATATTAGCGTGTTTTTCTATCGATTTCAGGTAAAGGATCCGACCTTTATGCAGAGCGACCTCATCGTGCCTCTTGTTTCCTTGATCGCTTTCTCTTTTGGCAGCAACCTCCCGTTAGGCTACTTGCGCGCCGGAGCTAAGAAATTTTCTATCCGCTGGCTTGTCCTGATCCACCTGTCCATTCCTTTTATCGTGATCCTCAGAGGTATGCTCGGTTTTAGCTGGCGCTGGATACCTATTACTTTAGGCTGTGCAGTCGCCGGCCAGCTGGTCGGATCGCGCCTTGCCCACAAGGGTCAACCATGAGACGTGACAAACGCCCACCAATGAAACATGCCGAGCGGGCTGGCAGCCTGTTGCAAAATATGCTGAACCAATCTGAACTGGGGGATCAGCTAAGCCGACATCAAGCCTGGCTAATCTGGGACAAGCTGGTCGGCAAACAGATTGCGATGCGTGCTCGCCCGTTGCGGATAAGAAAAGGGATCCTTGAGGTACAGGTTGACCATCCGGTCTGGATGCAGCAACTTCAGATGCTGAAACCCCAAATCCTTAAGCGCCTGGAAGAGATGGCCCCCAATGCCGGAATCAGTGATATCTATTTGCGACAAACGAGCAGAGCCTCAAAAACTGTTGCCCCGGCAGTTAAGACCCAAGCAGAACTTCCGGGCTGGCTAAAAGAAGAGCTCTCTGCGGATGACGCAAAAGCAATTGATGCAGAATTGAGAAGCATAACAGATCCGGCTCTTAAAGCAGAAATGCGTAAGGTTTATATGCGCCACGCTCAGTTGCGTCAATTCCGGAACAAATAACTGACATCAGTCATTGTCCCTATATATTTGCAGAATTTCTTCCGTATAGTTACGCTCAACGGACTCAGCTTCGTAAATGAACAGAGGGGCAGCAACATCAAGACCAGTCTTGCCACCTTTTCGTGCTTCCACCATCACCAGCCTTGCGCCACTTGTTGAGGTCGAATGAATCATCCGTAACCGCTTAGGCTGCAATCCATGGGCAACCAATACGCTGAGCAGCTCAGCCAAACGCTCCGCTAGATAGATAATAGCAAAGCGCCCACTATGCACCAGGCAATACTTGGCAGCAGCGACAAAATCAACCAAACCTCCAGCCAACTCATGACGCGCCATGGCGCGCTCATTATCTGGCGCAACCCGGCCACCACCAGCAGGTCGAAAAGGAGGATTACTCACAACCAACTGACAACTTTCCGGCGCAAAATAATCTCCGACAGACCTTAGATCACCATTGACGATAGAAACCCTGCCTGACAAATCGTTGATATCAACATTGCGCCGAGCTCGGTCAGCCATAACCTTTTGAATTTCTATCCCACACAGTTGTCGCACCCCATATCTACGCGCCAACAGCAATGGCAGAATACCACTCCCGGTACCAAGATCTAAGACATAATCATCGGGACGGGGTGCAACAAAATGTGCTAGCAAAACGGGATCCAAGGAATAGCGATAACCAGAAATTGACTGGTACAGCTTCAGATTTCCAATAGACAGCTCATCAAGAGTTTCATTCGCCACAAGCACCCCCTATCCCAGACACAAAAAAATGCCAGCCTGATACCCAGACTGGCATTAAAAGACAACTAAACGCAAAGGTTACTTTACGTGGCATTCCTTACACTTAGTAGGGCCTTTTTTGCTTTCTTTATGGCAGTCCTTACAATTTTTGTGGTAAGCATCCTTGGCTTTAGGAGCTTTAGATCCGTCATGACAGCTTTTGCACTGAGCATAGTCACCAGTGTGATGGCAGGTAGCACAATCAGTAAGCCCCTGGTGTGCTTCATGGGGGAACGTTACCGTACCCATCTTTACTTCATATTTGACCTCTGCAGGTCCTTTGTCCGCAGCCATAACAACCAGCGCAGAACCGACGATTGAAAAAACCGCCAACAATACGAGAAACTTTTTCATTATTCTCCTCCCAGATAAACAAAAAGTTAGCTAAACCCGTCATGAAATTAAAGCAGAAGACGGGCGAAAGTCAATCAAATTATATATTCAAATTGTATATTGTATACAAGTTTTCGGCACTTCAAGCCAACCCGTCAGCCTTCAGTTTTTCTTGCAATTTCTCAGATTTCTTTACAACACCAGCAGCCATGTCGGCCTTAAATGTCACCAGTTTTTCTGCCAGGTCGGTATTTTCGGTGGACATCATCTGCACCGCAAAGATACCAGCATTGCGCGCACCGGCCGCCCCGATAGCCATGGTCGCAACCGGAATGCCGGCGGGCATCTGAACCATGGCCAGCAAGGCATCGAGCCCCTGCAGAGACGTTGCATCAATAGGAACTGCGATAACCGGAAGAGTCGTTTCTGCGGCAATGACACCTGCGAGATGAGCAGCAGCACCGGCTCCGGCAATCAAAACCTTGATACCGCGATCACGCGCTTCCTTCACATAGACCGCAGTGCGCTCAGGGGTGCGATGGGCACTGGAGACAATCATCTCAAAAGGGATGTCAAACTGTTTTAAAACCTTACCGGTTTCAACCATGACGCCGTAATCGTTATCACTTCCCATGACAATACCGACAAGCGGTTTTTTCTCAGACATATCTATTCCTCTAATTATTTAGTCTCGGCATTAAACAGAATGAGCTGAACAGCAACCCTGCTTAACTTGTTACTGGTTAACGATTAAGAGCCTTGGCCCCAATATCATTACGGTAATGAACATCCTGCCAGGAGACCAATCGGGTCCCCTTATAAGCATGCTCAATAGCTTCTTTGACAGTTGTCCCCAAGGCGGTTACACCGAGGACCCGGCCGCCATTATTAACCACGACACCATCCTGTAAAGTTGTCCCGGCATGAAAAACCATCAGGTCTGCTAACTCCGCAGCAGCCTCAAGACCGCTGATCGGCAGCCCTTTGGCAAAGCTTGCCGGATATCCACCGCTCGCCATAACCACGCATACAGCGGCTTTAGCATGCCATTCAATGGCATCCTGACTCAACTCACCACGGGCACAGGCTTGCAAAACCGGAACGATGTCAGACTTCATACGCATCAGCAAAGGTTGAGCTTCAGGATCACCAAAGCGAGCGTTATATTCTACCACGCGCGGCTTGCCATCCTTAATCATCAGACCAACATACAGAATACCGCAGTAGGGGCAACCATCTTTTTCCATCCCCTCGATAGTTGGCCTCACGATGGTCTCAACAATCTCGCCGTAAAGTTCATCGGTCACTACCGGGGCAGGAGAATAAGCACCCATCCCCCCGGTATTTGGACCTTCATCATTATCATAAACACGCTTATGATCCTGAGAAGAGGCCAAGGGCAAAATATGCTTGCCATCGGTAAAAGCAAAGAAAGAGGCTTCTTCACCAGCCATAAATTCTTCGATGACGACGCTGGCACCGGCAGCCCCAAAAATTTTGTCCTGCATGATATCATCAACGGCGGCGACCGCCTCGTCAACGGTCATGGCGACAACGACACCTTTCCCTGCAGCAAGACCATCTGCCTTGACAACAATCGGCGCACCCTGCTCTTTAATGTAAGTTACAGCAGCGGCATGGTCGGTAAACTTTGCATAAGCAGCTGTCGGAATACCGTGGCGGGCCATCAAATCCTTGGAAAAGCCCTTACTTCCCTCAATTTGAGCGGCAGCTTTACTTGGTCCAAAAATCTCCAATCCTGCTGCTTTAAAGCTATCTACGATCCCCATGGTCAAAGGAACTTCGGGACCGACAACGGTCAGGTCAATACTTTCGGCCTTGGCAAATTCACACAGAGCCTCAATTTCGTCGGCAGCAATATGGACACACTCTGCCAATTCAGCAATACCAGGATTCCCCGGAGCGCAGTAAACCTGAGTAACCAGAGGTGATTGAGATATCTTCCAGACCAGGGCATGTTCACGCCCGCCACCACCGACAACCAGAATTTTCATTCTTCAACCTTTCAACGTGTACTGTGGAAGCATGTCAACGACATCCTTCCGCAGTCTTATTTTATCAAGTATCGTGAAGCACCAAGACAGCCAGATGCCCAGCAGCTTAGTGGCGGAAGTGCCTCATGCCGGTAAACACCATGGCAATACCGGCCTCATCTGCAGCGGCAATAACCTCTTCATCGCGAATCGAACCACCCGGCTGAATAACCGCGGTAATACCTGCGGCAGCAGCATTATCAATACCGTCACGGAAAGGGAAAAACGCGTCAGAAGCCATAGCCGCACCTTTGATTTCCAGACCGGCATGCTCTGCTTTAATTGCTGCAATACGTGCAGAATTAACACGACTCATCTGACCGGCACCAACACCGATAGTCATTCCATCCTTACCATAAACAATAGCGTTAGACTTGACAAACTTAGCAACGCGCCAGACGAATTCAAGATCTTCGCGTTCTTTGTCGGTTGGGGCACGCTTGGTAACGACCTTCCAATCAGCGCTTAAGGAAAGATCGGTATCCTGGACCAGCAAACCACCATTAACACGTTTAAAATCGAAACGCTGCTCAGGCTGAGTCGTCCACTCACCACACTCAAGCAAACGCACGTTCTTTTTAGCGGCAACAACCTGGGAGGCCTCTTCAGAAACCCGGGGAGCGATAATGACTTCAACAAATTGCTTGTCAACGATCGCCTTGGCTGTCTCACCATCAAGCTCTTTATTAAAAGCGATGATCCCACCAAACGCAGATTCAGGGTCAGTGGAAAAAGCCCGTTCATAAGCTTCGAGCAGAGTTGAGCCGGTGGCCACACCACAAGGGTTCGCGTGCTTTACGATCACGCAGGCAGCGCCTTCACTGAACTGCTTAACACACTCCAGAGCCGCATCAGTATCGCCAATATTATTATAGGAAAGCTCCTTACCCTGTAACTGACGTGCGGTGGCAATAGAGGCTTCTTTGATATTCTTCTCAACGTAGAAGGCAGCTTTCTGGTGAGGATTTTCACCGTAGCGCATCCCCTGTGCTTTATGGAACTGCAAAGACATGGTCGGCGGAAAGTCCTGATTATCTTCGCCTACACGCTGCCCCAACCAGTTGGAGATAGCACCATCATAAGCGGCTGTGTGCTGATAAACTTTGATAGCCAGTTCGAAGTTGGTTTTTTCAGAAACTTCGCCACTGCCCTGTTTCATTTCATCAATAACTTTTTCGTAATCGGTCGGATCGACCAGAACGGTTACGAACTTGTTATTTTTTGCCGCACTACGCAACATGGTCGGACCGCCGATGTCGATATTCTCGATGGCATCTTCCAGGCTGCAACCACTGTTAGCAACGGTTGCCTCAAACGGATATAGATTAACAACGACCATATCGATGGGCTGGATATCATGTTTCGCCATAGCATTAACATGCTCCGGATTATCACGCAAACCGAGCAACGCTCCATGCACTTTTGGATGCAGGGTTTTGACCCGGCCATCCATCATCTCCGGAAATCCGGTATACTCAGAAACATCCATGGCCGGAATACCGGCATCACGAATCAACTTGGCGGTACCACCGGTTGACAGCAGTTCGACGCCAAAGCTGTTAAGTTCGCGGGCTAGATCAACAACCCCCGCTTTATCAGATACTGAAATAAGTGCACGCTTAATGGCTGGCATTAGCGACCGTCCTTTCTTTTTCTCTTGATGGGAAAATGGTCTAATGAAAAGCTGAGACCGGCACTGAGGGATCAGCGCCAGTCCTGAAGCTATAAATTATGTCTGACTTATATTTATGAAGAACCTGTGGGTCTAATCCAAATTATTATTAATGTCAGCAGAAAAATATCAAGGGGAAGACGCGTAGTATTTGTTCCAATTTTCTACAATCCGTTTAAAAATGGACCTTTTAGCATGTTTAGCCAGTGCTGACAACCGCTTTTGGTGCCCCTAAGACAATTCCAGATAACGTCTTGGCACCCTGCTTCCTATACGGCAGAACACTTCATACGAAATCGTCCCTAATTGCTCCGCCCATTCGTCTCCCGAAATCGTCAGGCCTTCGGCTTCTCCAAGCAGAGTGACAGAATCACCAACAGCGACATCCGGGACCGAGGTAACATCGATCATAATCCAGTCCATACAAACCCGCCCGGCAATCCTCACCTCCTGCCCCCGGATTATGGCGCGTCCACAATTACTGAAAAGACGATTATAGCCATCCGCATAGCCAATAGGCAATACAGCAATCTTGACATCAGTATCCGCAGTAAATGTATGCCCGTAAGAAATAGCGGTTCCGGCCGGCAATTGCCGCAACTGTGCAACCTGGGTACGCAAATGCATGACCGGGCGCAATTCAAGACGATCTTCAAAATCAGGTCCAGGAAGTCCACCGTAAAGCATGATGCCAGGCCGAAACATGTTACATTCACTTAAATCCCACCCGCTCAAACCGGCACTGTTGCCAAGATGAACATCAGCAGGATCAATACCGACGCCGCGTAGCATGGACAACATCTCTTTGAAATTAGTATATTGATCATCGGTGAGGGAGCAGTCAAGCTCATCCGCACGCGCCAGATGAGACATGAAACCGACAACATTCAGGTTATTTAGTTGCAGCAATTTTGGCAGGAAGTCGTTCAACTCAGTCTTCCTGAAACCTACCCGCCCCATACCACTATCAACCTTCAGATGCACATCTATCTGGCAATTGCGGCGAAAAGCAACCCCATTAAGACGCTCAGCAGTCACAGGATCAAGTAGTGCCGACTGCAAACGATAATCGATGAAAGCATCTTCTTGCCCCGGGAAGCAGCCCCCCAAGACCAAGAGAGAGCCGAGTAAACCCGCCTCACGTAAGGCAACCGCCTCACTGATAGTGGCAACCGCAAAGTCAGCAACACCCCAGCTCTGTAAAGCTAAGCCCAATCTAACCGCGCCATGCCCATAGGCATCAGCCTTAATCACGGCTAATAGCCGCTGATTTTCCCGGCAGTAGCCGCGCGCCTGCTCAAAATTGTGTTTAAAGGCATCAATATCAATTTCAGCCCAAGTTGGACGATCAACATACTGGCTCATAGCATAACGCCTCTTAAATAAAAAAAATCAAAAGATAACAGTAAAGTGACAACTAATACATATACCGCCATGAGCATGGTGTAAAGCAACAAAAGCGACACAAGATTAATTGACACCAAGGATTCGTACTGATACATTCTGAAGGTGATTGCCATTTTTCCATTCTAACCTTTTAAAGTTATTACCAGCGGGCAATCCATTCACATTCTACATCCATTTTCCATAAATAAATACAGGGAGATACAGTTCATGATTGCTGGGCTATACCTGATTACGGACAACAACGAAGACGGTCAATTGTTAGAAAAAGTTGCATTGGCACTCACCGGTGGTGTCAAAATTGTCCAGTACCGGGCGAAGGATATCCGCCCCGAAGAGCGCCGCACCATGGCCCATAAGCTTTGTGAGCTATGCCATCAACACGAAGCCCTGTTTATCATCAATGACTTCCCCGAACTTGCTCGTGAAGTTGATGCCGACGGTGTTCATCTTGGGCAAGATGACATGACAGCGGTTGAGGCCAGGCAGATCATTGGCCGCAACAAACTCATAGGCATATCTTCTCACAACGTTGACGAAGCGCTTAAAGCCGAAGCACAAGGTGCTGACTACGTTGCTATCGGGGCCATTTTCCCAACCGGGACAAAATCAAATACGACCGAAGTCGGCCTGACTATGCTTAAAAAAGTCCGCAAAGCTGTCAGAGTCCCTCTGGTCGCCATCGGCGGAATAACTCCAGCTGGCGCCTTCGATGCCCTTGAAGCCGGAGCCGATGCTGTCGCGGTCATCTCCGGCATTATGGCGGATAGTAACCCTGCACGTGCAGCCAAAGAATACTCTCTGCTGTTTAACCGCAATAAAACCCAACCTAACGGCCGGGTGCTGACGATTGCCGGATCAGACTCCGGTGGCGGTGCCGGAATTCAGGCCGACATCAAAACCATCACCCTGCTCGGTAGTTATGCAAGCAGCGTATTGACCGCCCTGACCGCCCAAAACACCCTCGGGGTACAGGAAACCTACGCCGTCTATACCGATTTTGTAGAAAAACAACTCACTGCAGTTCTTGATGACATCGGCACCGATACGGTTAAAACCGGTATGCTGGCATGGGGCGGTATCGTTACCAGGGTGGCCAAGGTAATCGAATCACACTCATTGCTTGCGGTTGTCGATCCCGTCATGGTTGCCAAAGGCGGAGAGTCCCTTCTTGACCGAGAAGCACATGACAGCCTGATTTCACGGTTATTACCGCAATCCTACCTGATGACCCCCAATTTGCCGGAAATTGAAGCCCTCACCGGTATCGATCCAAAATCAGTACCGGAGATGATTGAAGCCGGACGCCAGCTTCAGGAGCTGGGAGCCCGCAATGTCCTGGTCAAAGGAGGTCATTTAAACGCTGAAGCTACGGATATCCTATTAATGGGAAATGACGTCTATGAAATGACCGCACAGCGCTATGAAACCGTCAATACCCATGGCACCGGGTGCACCCTCTCTTCTGCCATAGCAACATTCCTGGCTCAGGGATATCCCCTGCAGCGCGCAGTAGAGCGTGCCAAACGTTTTATATCATTAGCAATTCAACATTCTGTACAATTGGGCCATGGCCATGGTCCGGTTAATCATTTCCAGGCGGCAATGCAACTCTTGCATGAAAACCCATCTATAGATTAGTATACCCCCTGATTATTTCACCTTTGTTCTTTCAACTGCAGCGCAGATGCCGCCAAGGTGTCGGGCGCTGCTTTTATTCTGTGTGAGGAATATCGTAATGACCCAGCTTGAAATGGCCCGGCAGGGACAGATCAGTGATCTAATGCGCGAAGCTGCCGCTGCCGAAAACATTGATCCGGAAATCCTGCGTCAAAAAATCGCTGCCGGTACCGCCGTAATTTGCCGCAACAACAAACATACTCATGGTCGTGCCCTGGCCGTTGGTGAAGGACTCCGCACCAAGGTCAATGCCAACATCGGAACCAGTGGTGATGATACCAGTATCGATAAAGAATTGGAAAAAGCCAAAGTTGCTGCCGCCGCCGGAGCTGATGCCCTGATGGATCTATCGACCGGTGGACCGATTGATGAAATCCGCGCTGCCATTATTGCGGAAACGGACCTGTGTATCGGTAGTGTCCCCCTTTACCAGGCTGCCTGCGATGCCGTTCTGACCCAGGGTAAGCCGATTGTCGATATGAGCGTTGAAGATATCTTCGCCGGGGTAAAAAAACACCTTGATGACGGCGTCGATTTTATCACTGTTCACTGTGGAGTAACCCGTGAAACCGTCAGTCGCATGGACAAAGAGGGACGTCTCATGGAAGTCGTTTCACGTGGCGGTTCCTTCACCGTTGAGTGGATGAGTTACAACAACGCAGAAAATCCCCTTTATGAACATTTTGACCGGCTGCTTGAACTGGTCCGCCCTTACGACGCAGTCCTTTCCCTTGGTGACGGTTTCCGCCCCGGTTGTCTGGCTGATGCGACTGACCGCGCCCAGGTTCAGGAACTTATCATTCTTGGTGAGCTCACCCAGCGCGCCCAGGCTGCCGGTATCCAGGTCATGATTGAAGGTCCCGGTCACGTTCCTTACAATCAGATTGAAGCGAACATGAAGCTGCAGAAACGTCTTTGTCATGGGGCACCTTTTTATGTTCTCGGACCCTTAGTCACAGACATCGCTCCAGGCTATGACCATATCACCTCAGCCATCGGCGGAACGCTTGCTGCTGCTGCAGGTGCAGACTTCCTCTGCTATGTCACCCCCAGTGAGCACCTACGCCTGCCCACCGTAGAAGACGTTCATGAAGGGGTCATGGCGTCCCGGATTGCTGCTCACGCGGCTGATATTGTCAAGGGTATTCCGGGCGCTATTGAAAAAGATAATGCCATGGCCATTGCCCGCAAAAAACTGGATTGGCAAGGCCAGTTTGATGTAGCTATCGACCCTGAAAAAGCGCGTCGTTTAAGAGCAGAATCAGGGGTTGACGAAGAACATGGTGCCTGCACCATGTGTGGCGCCTTGTGTGCATACAAAGTCATGAATGAGAGAAAAGATAAACCAACTGACTGAAAGTCAAAGGTGAAATTTCTTTCCATCTGACTTACATATCAAAGCCTTTCTTGTGTGGCGTAGAATTCTATGCCACACAAGAAAGTTTGCAACTTTCCAGAGGCCTCTTCGAAAAGAGTTGTCTCTGCTTCAAAAACAGTTGCTGCCCCTCTAAACAGGGATTATAATCTGCCGTTTTTTTTAATGACCTTGTGGATAAACTGGACCGAAAAGTATTTTTCCGGTGCTTTTACAGGAGGACCCGCCGATGAGTGCGAAAAGAATCACCCGGCCCCGTCGCAAGCCCAAAATCAAACTGCGCGGATTTAACAACCTGACAAAAACACTCACGTTTAATATTTACGATGTCTGCTATGCTCAGCGTCCGGAAGCCCGGGATGAGTATCTTGAATACATTGACGAAGAATATAATGCTGAACGCCTAACCAGAATCCTGACCGAAGTCGCAGATATTATTGGCGCCAATATTCTGAATATCTCCAGTCAGGATTACGATCCGATGGGCGCATCGGTTACCATACTGATCGCTGAAGAACCTATCGAACCGCAGCCGGACATTGTCTTGGCTCACCTGGATAAAAGTCACCTGTGCATCCATACCTACCCAGAATCCGATTCCAAATCCGGTGTTTCAACTTTCCGGGTTGATATCGATGTATCGACCTGTGGTAAAATCAGCCCCCTGAAAGCACTGAATCATCTTATCAGCTCATTTGAATCGGATATTGTCCTGATGGATTATAAAGTTCGTGGCTTTACCCGCGACGTTAAAGGTAAAAAGCACTTTATCGACCACCGGATTCATAGTATTCAGCAGTATATTCGCAAGGACCTGCGTGAAAAATATCAGTGTGTAGATATCAACATCTACCAGGAGAATCTGTTCCACACGAAAATGCTGCTAAACGATTTTGACCTGAACCAGTACCTGTTTTCGACGACATACGAAGAATTATCCGATCCAGAACGGGCACGCATCAAACAGATCCTGGAACAGGAGATGACAGAGATTTTCTATTCGAAAAACATCTATCGATAAGTAAGAGAGGTCATGATCATTAGACGCCTGATCCTGTTGCTATATTTAGCGGTCCTGAACGCTTGCACTCCGGCGCCTGTTCCTCTGGGCAATCCGGAACAACCCTACGTACCCGCTACAAAACCGCAGGTTGGAGACATCCTGCATCTGCCAACCGGACTCTACGTCGATGACCAGACGTTACTGAAAAATGTTACTACCTACCGGGTTGTCTTTGTCGGGGAAACCCACGACAACCCGGCATCACACCGCCTGCAGCTGGATATTCTTCAGGCCCTGCAGCAACACAATCCCGGCCACATCACCCTGGCCATGGAAATGTTCACACCAGCACAACAAACGGTCCTCGACCTGTGGTCTGCCGGAAAACTGACCGAAAAAGAATTTCTTCACCAGGTCGATTGGGCCAATACCTGGAGTATCAACTTCGCTTTTTATCAGCCACTCCTCACCTATTGCCGAGATCAGCAAATCAAAATTCTTGGGCTTAATGTTGAAAATGACCTGAAACAACAAGTCAGCCATACCCCTTTTTCTCAGCTTTCGGCCAATGATCAGACACAACTGCCCGACCTTGATGAACATGATCCTTACCAGCGCGCCATGGCTGAAGCAGTCTTTGCTGACCACAAAATGGGTCCCGGCATGCTTGACGGCTTTTTACGAGTGCAAACCCTCTGGGATGAAAGCATGGCTGAGAATCTGGCCAACTTTTTAGAGGAACAACCTCGCAACAGCCAGGTCATGGTCATGGCCGGTGGTAATCACATTCGCTACGGTTATGGCATCCCCCGCCGTATGTTCAGACGCTTACCGGTTCCATACCTTCTAGTCGGTTCGGAGGAGATCGACATCCCCGAACATAAACGCGCCCAGCTGATGGATGTCAAAAAGCCCGACTATCCCATGGTTCCCTATGAATATCTGCTCTTTACCCGCTATGAAGACCTGGTTATCCCTGGCGTTAAAATGGGTATTGCTTTCGAACCAACCAATGCAGGCATCCTGGTGAAAAGGGTTATGCCTGGTTCGGCAGCAGAACAAGCAGGACTGATGTCAGACGATATCCTGCTACAATTAGATGGAGAAATGCTCAATGATGCTCTAGATTTAACGGAGTTATTGAGACAAAAAACAATTGGAGATGTATCCAAAGTTACCCTGAAACGCGGAAATATCACACTCAGCGTAGAAATAACGTTCAGTTCGCAAACACAAAAATCCGCCCCGGCAATGAGCCTTCCCGACTAACCTTGAGTCTGAGTCTGTTTGCGAAGCGACTCAAACACGGAAACCGAAAGAACCATAATCCCGCCGACCATAACTTCCAGCCCTGGCACTTCTTTAACCACCCACCACGCGAGTAAGGCGGCAACCACCGGTTGCGAACTAGTTATTAAAGAGACCGATTTGACCGGCAGTTGTTTAAGGCAGTAGACCAATAAGGTATGGGCAGCAGCAGTGCTGAATATCCCGAGCAGGATAATTTTCCAGATATTCAATCCCGATAGCTGTGCGACCTGATAAAAATCGACAAAAAAAACAAACATCAGGGCCACCGTGATCATCTGATGAAACATCAGGCAATCACTACTCAAATGGTGAAAATAATATTTCTGGAACAAATTCCGTAAGGCAAACAGCAAGGCCGACAACACCCCCCAAAAAACACCCATGCCCACGCCAGTCTGCAGATCACTATGTCCCGACAGGGTCATAATGGCGAGCCCGCACAAGGCCACGCCACCAGCAATCATATCGCTGACTTTCAAGCTCTTCTTACTGAAAAATGGCTCAAGCATTATGGTGATAACCGGATGACTGAACATCGACAACATACCGACCGCGACGGAGGACACCTGCATGGCCTGAAAAAAGGTTGCCCAATGGGCCCCAAGTAGTAACCCTAGAGCATATACCCTAAAACCACTGCGCAGGTCGGGCAACAGCAGGCTACGCTGACGCAATAAACTGAACAGCCCCACCCCGATCATGGCAACGACACCACGCAGCTGAATTATAGCTACAGCAGTTAACGGGATCGTCCTGGCATAAATACCAGTCAGCGCCAACAAGAAAATAACCAAGTAAAGATAAAAAACGGCCAACCGATTACGGTTCATAGCAAAGCACTTTCCAGGGCATCAAAACTAAAATGAAAAGTGACAGACATACATCTGCCACTTTCTTAACAGGAATAAACTAGCGGGTCGCCATCTGGAAAATCTAAACCACAACAATTAAGTTTTCAGATTGAAAATTAACTGTTGCTGGTACCAGTTTTCCGGGCCGAGATCATTTCCTGTAACAGCGGACATTCTGTACCCAGGCATTCATGGTTCAGATGCCTTTGCTGGCAACCGATAACAGCATCGGCCTTAAGAGTGACGGGTAAATAAGTACTCGACAATTCCGCTGCCTTTTTCAACCCAATCCAGCAATCACGTTGACAGCAGCGCGCGGCTTCATACGCGGCAATTTCCGCTAAAACCTGCTGGGTGATCTGCTGCACGTGCTGACGTTGAACCGCACGGACGGGATTTGCCTGCAACAAAAGGCTGAAGGCGATCCCGACCCCGGACGCTGCGCCACAGATACCAACAAAAGCACAGCTCCCCCCGATAACCTGGGCACCGCGACGGATCGCAGTAGTAATCAGCTCATCATCAGCCGCCCCGCCACTGTTTCGGAAGGCAGTCACAATGACCCCGGGGAGTAAAGAGTGGTGTTCAGGTCCATTGACCGGAACTGCCGGGTGTTTCCGTAACCGGGCCAGCAATTCCAACATATCGGTCTCTTTAGATTCAAGACATAGATGTTCAATAACCGACACGGCATCTTCACTATGACAGGAATCACAGACATAGTGCCCTTGATCACAATGAGCATTCGCCATACCTGCCTGACCACAATAGTGACACGTCAGCTCAACCTCACGTTCGGGATAGCGCAGTTCGCCAGCGCAGACCATGCAGCCGGAGCGATGCTTGAGTGGGGTTACGGTAGCAGATTTGGCCGCCGGGCTTTCCGGTGGCAGAGCACAGGCGCAGCCACTGCCAAGGTCGAGATTCGTGACACTCCCATCGACCTGATCAAGAACAAAGACATGCTCATCAAGGTGTTCAGCCAACGCCGCAGGGATAAAGGTTTTATGACCAGGCAACAGAATCTGTCCGTCAGGTAAAGGTAACTGCGCCAGAGGTCCACGGTAGATAACCGGCACCTTCTCACTTTCCCCGGGCTTCCAGGCCGCAAAGGTCAACGAATAAAAGGGATGATTGCGAACCACGCGATAAGGGAAACGCTTAACTAAACGAATGTCAGTAAAACCGGTTTCCTGAAGCAGGCCGACCAGATCCTTTTGCAGTAACGCACCGGCAATGCATTCCCCCTGAAGCTGAGCATCATTACGAATAGCGGCATCCGGTTCATCCTCGCATACGACATCAGAAATAACCAGGCGCCCGCCAGGTTTCAAGGCCCGCAGAATTTCACCAAAGGCACGTCGTTTATCGCTGGACAGATTCATGACACAGTTAGACAGTACCAGGTCCGTGGAATTATCCTCCAGCGGTAGACTTTCCAGGTAGCCTTTGCGAAACTCGATGGAGTCATAACCAAGATTCTTGCGTACTGCTGCGGCCCCCTCTTCAGCGATTTCCAGCATCGGATCAAGCATATCAACGCCGATGGCGCGTCCAGACTTGCCTGCTTGCTTAGCTGCAATAAAAATTTCAATACCGCGCCCGCTACCCAGATCCACAACCGTTTCACCGGCGCAGATTTTGGCATCCAGAACCGGGCTGCCACAACCGTAGCCACGGAACCGATATTGTTCAGGGATATGGGCAATATCTTCCGCTGCATAGCAGACCGGATTGAGAATATCCTCCTTAGTATCGGTAGCTGCAGCGCTATAGTAGCGCTTAACCACGTCACGGCTGTTGTGGTCGGCAATCGCCAGCAAACAGTTGGCATGAGTCAAAGCAACATGACCGTGCGCACCACAGCTCTCAAGGATATCCCCCATCTTTAAACGAAGAGCCGGCCCTGACTGTGAATCGTTCCTATTGGCTTCACGGCTTATCAACCACAACATCAAATCTTTATAAAGGGGCAGATAGGGATCAGCGCCAATAAAACACTCTGCATGAACCCAGGAGTGATCAAGATCCCCACCGCCGGTAAAGAACCGTAGAGGGTCATCGTCACCAGCAATAGTCGCCCGGCGAATCTGGTCCAGAACCGCACTGTTCTGCCAGGCCTCGGCGAGGCTGCCGGAAAGTTCCGTTGCCAGCGCAGCTTCACCGACCAGCGCCGCTGAAGGATAAAGCTTACCATCGGGACCAATGGCCGCTGATTCCCAACCACTGCTGCTACCGTCATGCATGGTTCCGGCCGGAGCGAAGACCTGGGTTTTCAGCGCCGCCAGGTTATCAATCTGAATGCCGACCTGCTCGGCCTTTATGACCGCAGCCTTAAGCTGTGGAAAAATTTCCTGCGGCGGCACGCTACCCTGATCCTGCCCCCGCCCTTTGACGAAATACCACAGATAATGCAGATTACTGGCACCACTTTGCGCCGCGAAGTCAACCAGCGCAACCATGTCATTAAGGTTGCGACGCTCAACACACATAGACAAAGTAAACGGCAGCTGACGCTCTTTGACTTTCTGCAACTGCTGGCACAAACGATTAAAGGTTCCAGGACCACGGATGAGATCATGGCGCTCACCAATACCATCAACACTGATCTGCAGATGAATGCGCCTTAAATCATGATCTGCAGTGAGTAAGCGCTCCAGCAAAAGGCCATTGGTTAACATAACTACATGGGTATCAGGCCAGTTAAGCAGTCCGGTTAGAATCTTATCTATTTCGGGATGACATAAAGGTTCCCCGCCGGTCAATGCAAAAATACGACAGCCAAGAGCATAAGCTTCCTCAGCACGATGCAGAATCTGTCGGGCTGTCAGTTCACTTGAGCTTTCGGGCCCTGAAGAGAACAGGCAGTGCTCACAGGTCAAGTTGCAGCGATTGGTGACATGAAACCAGAGCTCGTTAAGAGTTTCGGTCTTCAGATGATCATAGCGTCCATTGTAGGCTACCGCTGGAGCATCTGGCAGACGCGCCAGAAAAGGTGTAGCAAAAGCAGGAACGGCGGCTGCGGCATTCAGATTATGCAGAATTTGATCGCCTTCTGAATTTGGAACAAACCAACCAGGACGATCAGGGCGGACGTAAATCGGGGTACCATCATGTTCCAGACGAGTCCAGAGTCGTGCATCAAAAGCCATATAACGATCCTCAAAAACAAGAAAACTGAACGGCAAGTGCAAAAAAAGAGTCCACCACCGTAATGAGCAGGATAAAGATGAAACCGGTACTATAAGAACTCTCGACCCATCTTGCCAATAGATTTTATCAATTAGCCAAAACGCAAAAAGCCGTCGCTGTTAAACGACGGCTTTCACGAGCTCTCTTAGTTGTGAAGATCAGGCTTTTCCTGCACTCCCCAGAACAGCCTCATTTTTGTGTTTGATCAGAGCAATCAACTCTTTCCGGGCCGCCCCCAGATATTTACGGGGATCGAACTCTGCGGCATCGTTGGCCAGATATTCTCTGACTTTAGCTGTAACAGCCAGGCGACCATCAGAATCGATATTGATCTTACATACAGCACTGGCAGCAGCTTTACGCAGTTGCTCTTCGGGAACCCCAACAGCACCGTCCATCTTGCCGCCATACTTGTTGATCAGTTCAACATATTCCTGAACGACACTTGATGCACCATGAAGTACAATCGGGAATCCCGGAATCCGCTTTTCGCACTCGGCCAGGATGTCAAACCGCAAAGGTGGAACCTCTTCCCCTTCTTTCAGTTTGAACTTGTAGGCACCGTGGCTGGTCCCGATAGAAATAGCCAGAGAATCAACCCCGGTCTTCTTGACAAAATCTTCAACCTGCTCAGGTTGGGTGTAGGAGGAATGTTCCGCAACGACATCATCCTCAATACCAGCCAGAACGCCCAGTTCACCTTCGACCGTGACATCAAACTGATGGGCATACTCAACAACTTTACGTGTCAAAGCGACATTTTCGTCGTATGGCAAATGTGAACCATCGATCATGACAGAAGAAAATCCGGAATCGATACAGCTTTTGCAGGTTTCGAAAGAATCACCGTGATCCAGGTGCAGAACGATAGGAATGTCAGAACCCATTTCCCTGGCCATCTGCACGGCACCCATAGCCATAAAACGGAGCATGGTTTCATTGGCGTAATTACGGGCACCTTTGCTGACCTGCAGGATTACCGGTGATTTGGTTTCAGCACAAGCGGTAATAATTGCCTGCAACTGCTCCAGGTTATTAAAGTTATATGCCGGAATCGCATACCCGCCATCGACTGCTTTGCGGAAAATTTCACGCGAATTTACCAGGCCTATATCCTTATAACTAATTGTCTCACTCATTAAAAAATCCTCCCCGATTTTTTTTTGAAAAAGGCTATCTAAAAACGACGCATACAATACACACATTAATAGTTTTAGCAACCGGTATCGCGATTGTCCAGCGACGCATTTCGTTGACGAGAAAATTTTACCATTTAAAGGAGGTTGCAATCCTCCAAAACTCATCTTAGTATACGCTCGTTTCATATATGGGGAAAGTAGCTCCCTGCAATTCATTTCACTTTTTTATATTTAATATCATCGAGAAAGGATCGGGCTGGAAATGGTAGATGCAAAAACGGACAAGTATTTCAAGGAATGGAAAGAACGTGAAGCGATCGCTGAAGCAATGACGCCTTTGATCGGTAAGTTATACCGTGACCATGAGGTTATTTGCACCGTTTTCGATCGCAGCCTGGTTAACCAGTCGATAGTGGATATCCTGCGGGTCCATCGTTTTGCCCGCCAGATTATCGATCGCGAAATCTGGGTTACGGACACCTATCCTATCCTTCAAGCCATGAGCGAAATGGACCTGGCTCCAGGGCGCGTCGATCTGGCCAAGCTGCTACTGCGCTACCAGGAAAGTTCAAGCAATGACATTAAAGGCTTTGTAAAAGAGCAACTCAGCGGACTAAACACGGGAAAAAGCAGCCAGTTGAGTGAACCACGCGATGTCGTCCTCTATGGCTTCGGTCGGATTGGCCGTCTGCTGGCAAGAATCCTGATTGAACAGGCCGGTGGCGGCAACAAATTGCGCCTGCGTGCCGCGGTTGTCCGCAAAGGGAGTGATGACGATCTGGCCAAACGCGCCAGCCTGTTGCGTCGTGACTCTGTCCACGGTCACTTTGAAGGAACCATTCGGATAGATGAAGAAGAAAATGCCATCATTGCCAACGGCAACATGATTCGGATCATTTATGCCAACAGCCCGGATGAAGTCGACTACACTCAGTATGGCATTGAAAATGCCATTATTGTTGACAACACCGGTAAGTGGCGAGATCGCGAAGGGCTCAGCCTGCACCTGAAGGCCAAAGGCGCAGGTCAAGTTCTGTTAACCGCACCGGGCAAGGGGGATATCCCCAATATTGTTTATGGCGTCAACAACAGTCAGCTCGATCCGAACGAAACGATTATGTCGGCCGCCAGCTGTACCACCAATGCAATTGTTCCGGTTCTCAAAGCGGTCAATGATCAGTTTGGCATTGAGTTTGGACATGTTGAAACCTGTCACAGCTATACCAACGACCAGAACCTGATCGATAACTATCATAAAAAAGAACGCCGTGGTCGCAGCGCAGCTCTTAACATGGTTATTACCGAAACCGGAGCGGCCAAAGCAGTTGCCAAAGCGCTGCCGGAACTGGCCGGAAAGCTCACCGGCAACGCAATTCGGGTCCCAACTCCCAACGTTTCTCTGGCGATTCTGAATCTGACCATGAAACAAGCCACCACCGTTGACGAAATGAACACCTATTTGCGTAACATTTCTCTCGATTCCCCGCTACAGGATCAGATCGACTACACCAACTCTCCGGAAGCCGTTTCCACCGACATGGTCGGATCGGCACATGCTGGGATTGTCGACTCCCTGGCAACCATTGTCGAAGGAAATCGTTGCGTCCTGTATGTCTGGTACGACAATGAATTTGGCTACAGTCATCAGGTGGTCAGAATCATCAGACAAGCCTCCGGGCTCGGTCTTGAGAACTGGCCCAAATAATACTAACCCCGTTAGTTCCCCTCACAAAGCCCTTCAGATCTCTGAAGGGCTTTGTGCTTGCTAAGCTTGCAGATCACGTCTCACAATCATTTCCCCGCCAGCATGTAAAGATTAAAGACAACAATCCCCCCCCATTTCCTCGAAGATCGATTATACTACCACGCAACCAATAAACGGAATCACTCCAGCACCCGGATTAACTATACAGGATGCAAATCACCAGGAGATCCACGATGGAAGATACGCTCAGGATAGAGATTTTAACCGAAAACACGACCGGACATCGTCATGCCCGCACCTGCCAGGCCGAATGGGGTTTAAGTCTTTTTATCCACTGGCGACAGCAACACGTTCTGCTGGATGCGGGACCTACCGGGCTCTATCTTGAAAACGCTCGACATATGCAGGTCGACTTAAACCAGGTCACAGCGGTCAGTCTTTCTCATCACCACTGGGACCATGCTGACGGACTTGAGTTTTTTACCCCACCCAAGGGAACCAAACTGTACGTACATCCCGACCTGATGGAAAAAGTCCCCGCATCACTGAAAGACATACTTAACAAGCATTATCAGCTTCAACGTTCGGAGTCCCCGGTGGAGATTGACGACGGCCTGTTTTTCCTTGGCCAAATTCCTCGCCGTACCGCGTTTGAGAAGGGTTATCATCAGGATGATCCGATGACTGAAGATTCAGCACTGGCACTGAAAACAACTAAAGGCTGTATTGTCATATCGGGCTGTTCTCACTCGGGCATCGCCAATATTTGCCTGCAAGCCGAACAGGTTACTGGCCAGCCTTTACGGGGAGTCATTGGCGGAATGCACCTCTTCGATGATGACAGAGCAACGGTAGAGGAAACCATCAGGTGGTTTGAAAATAAAAACATGGAGTTTTTCTACCCCATGCATTGTATCGATTTTCCCACTCTTAAGCGAATGAGTGATAAGTTGCCGGTAACGGTATTCAATACGGGCGACACCATTACCCTTTGATATAAAGGCAGGAAAATCTCAACTTGCTCTGAGGCGTGCCCACGGAATAGATAAAAAAAAGACCGATCAAAAATGATCGGTCTTTCTCAATTGCTTAGCTGAAGCGCTTCATGGCGCGCATCTTCTTACGCAGACGGCGCTGAGCTTCCTTCTCTTTACGCTTACGCTTGATGCTCGGCTTTTCGTAAAATTTACGCTGCTTCATTTCCCGGAAAAGACCTTCTTGCTGCAGCTTGCGCTTGAGGACTTTAATCGCCTTCTCGACGTTACCATCAATAACAGTGATTTCCACGAACAATCACCCCGCTTTCCTTTTTATCTTTACAGTTTAGACTGCAAGAGCCCGAACTTATACCTGTCATAAGAATGAAAGTCAAGTTTTTTCCCGTATTTTGTTAACTCACCCCTGTTTCAGAAAAAGACCGACCTTAATTCCTCCGTTGCTCAAGCGCAGCAATTGGTTGAGTTTTAATCCAGAAGCTTTCAGTAATTGATTATCAGGACACAAAATAGCCCCGTTCCAGGTCTTGAATACGTCACCATAAATACGTCCCAGGTCCCGGTACAATGCTGTCAGCACCGCATTTCGTCCAAGTCTCTCACCATACGGAGGGTTACAGATAAGCAACCCTTCGGAAGTAACAGGACGCAGTTCCTGCAGCGCACAGCAGCGCAAATCAATCAGCTGATCAACACATCCAGATTTCATATTAGCGGCAGCGGCAGCAACCGCTTTAGGATTGTTATCAACGGCAATAATCGAAGCAGACAGGTCCTGTTTCTGCTGACGCTGGGCCTCGGCACATAACTGTTGCCAGAGCCCTGAGCGGAATTTAGGCCAGGCCATAAAGGCAAACTTTCGCGTTAATCCCGGGGCACGGTTCAGGGCAATCATGGCTGCTTCCAGAGCAAAGGTACCAGAACCGGTCATCAAGTCGATCAGCGCTTGGGATCCATCATAGCCACAGGCCAACAAACTACCGGCGGCAAGGGTCTCGCGCAACGGAGCTGCGCCATGGGCCTGACGGTAACCGCGGCGGTGCAGGTGAGGCCCGGAACTATCAATGGAAACCTGGCAACGATCATCGGTAAAACGCAAATAGACAGCTACGGTCTCCTGATCGGTAGCCGGATCTTGACCAAGAACTCTCTTGATAGCATCACAGCAGGTTTGCGCTATCCGGCCGCTGTGATTGAGCCGTGATGCATGGCAAGTGACCCTGACATCGTAATTCTGACCGGGCTTGATAAAACGCCCCCACGGCAGTTTACTTAACCGCTGATAGAGAGCCGGAAAGTCTCTAGCGGTCACCTCTCCCAAGCGAACTAAGACCCTGGATGCGGTACGTGACCACAAATTCACCAGGTATAACTCCCTTAATCCGCCACGAAAAAGAACTCCACCGACTGCGGGAATCTCAGCGGCAATGCCGAATTGCTTAATTTCCGCAGCACATATTTGCTCAAGTCCCGGAGCGGTAATTACAAAATAATCATCCAGACGTGCCATAAACCCTACTAGATAACGGAACTGACCAAACGTCAAATCCGGCTATCCCTTCAAGAGGTAATTTTCCATAAAATTAATTTGTTCTTATCACCAAAAACAAATATACTAGATGGAAAATGAAAAGTTTCCTACACAATTTATTTTAACGGATTTGTCCTGATGAAATTCCAGCGCTACTTTAAATCGGGTCAGCAACTGTTGCTTAAAGCGACCAATCAAAAAGATGCAGGTCGCACTGAGCTGATTTCGGTTCTCGTCTCCACTCTCAGTAATGATCGCCTCGTCGTCTCCCTCCCTTACGGGGCAGACGCAGTTGACCAATATCCATTTGAGGATATCTCAAACTTTGAAATAACCACTGAAGCATTTGGCCTGGGTATCAAGGCTGAAGGAACCTTTGAAAAACGTCTGGGGGGGAACCGCTTTTCTCTGAAACTGAGTCCTGATCTGCAGATGTTTCAAAGACGCATCAGCCAGCGCTACGATTGCAACCTTGGAATTCGTTTCAGCCGCGCGGCAAAAACCTTAAAAACCATGCGCGAAATCTGGGAAAAGAATCTCGAAGTCATCAATAAGCCAGAGGCTCCTGTGCTGTTCGAAGGATTTCAGAAAGTGCCCGTCAACATCAGTGCCGGAGGGATTCGTTTAACAATCAAGCCACCTGCAAACCAGGGAGAACTCTGCCTTATCCTCATCAACCTCAACGATGGCAAACCGCCAGTGTGTACCATTGCCGAAGTCATATGGACCTGCTCTCCTGATGAAAATATTATGACTGCGGGTATGCGGTTTACTAGCATACTAGCGAGCGATCAACAACGTATCGATGCCTTTATTGATAACCAGAAAAGACAGGGCAGCTAAAGAAGCTGATTGTTTCTTCTTGCTTGTCAGAGCCTCTGTTCTAAGTTATAAAAATTGTAGTCTGTATTAATTTTTTCCTCGTCAAAGCAAGGACAGCAGGACACATTCATGCCCCAGGTGACAGAAGCAGAAGTATTTCGCGCGTGTCGTACGCTATTCGGGCCGGAGCTTACCCTCAGCCACGATTTTCTTGCGTATTTACAGCCATCTGGTGTCCGCTCGGCATACCGAAAGCAGGCAAAAATCGTTCACCCGGACCGCTTTGCCGTAGCGGCTGCACATATTCAGGCCCAACATCACCGGTTATTTCAGGATCTGAACCAGGCGCATCAGACGATTCTGGACTATCTTAAGCATCGCTGTTTTAAAGCTTCGGTCGCCTCCCCCAGGCCTTATTCACCACCACGCCACAGTCCACCGCGCCAGCGTCAGGATCCTCCGCAATGGCGCACCCAACAGACACGCTTACCAAAACGTCCATTACAGTTTGGGCTGTTCCTCTATCATATGAACATCATTCCATTTAATGAAATGGTCGCTGCAATTATCTGGCAACGCCAGCAGCGTCCCAAACTTGGTGAAATTGCACGCAACTGGGGCTGGCTTTCAGAAGCCAACATAAATACGATTCTGAATAGTCGTCTTGGCCTGTCCCGCTTTGGTGAAAAAGCTGAAAAGTTGGGCTTTCTCACCCCTCAACAGATCCGTACCGTGCTTTACTTTCAACGTAGCAAACAACCCCCTATGGGTCGCTATTT
This sequence comes from Geopsychrobacteraceae bacterium, assembly GCA_963664385.1. Taxonomy (GTDB): domain Bacteria; phylum Desulfobacterota; class Desulfuromonadia; order Desulfuromonadales; family Geopsychrobacteraceae; genus Seleniibacterium. The sequence goes on along the minus strand of OY761157.1, from coordinate 3,356,342 downwards.
TATTGAGCATGGTTATTTCAACGAAGCAACTCTCCAGGACTTACTGCAGCAGTTAGCTGACCATAATCGTACCTACGACCATAGTTTTTCAGGTCAATTCTATTATTACCATCGCAAATAATCTTTTAGTTGCATATGCGACTTTATGTTTATAAGGAGTTTCTATGGGCTTTTTTTCCCCGTCGTCAAGTGTTTGCTATTTTCAGGTCAGTGGTGATTTAGATCCCGCGAATAAATATGATGATCTTCTTGAAAAACTGAGCTCTGAAGGTTTTCGTTCCATTGAGAATTCGGCAGAAGAATTAGCCACCGGCTGGGTTCAGATCAATGATTACGACAACGGTGATTTTGACAATGGTGTCGTAGCCTGGTTCGACCACTTTCTCTGTTTCAGCCTCAGGCAGGATCGTCGTCGGGTACCTGCAGCCCTGTTAAAACGCCAGGTCAATCGCCTCAGTGAACAGTTTCTCGCCGAGAAACCAAACTTGCGCTATGTTCCAAAAGCGGAAAAGGAGCAAATCCGCGATCGCGCCCGGCAACAGCTGATGACCAAGACTCTGCCATCACCGTCATTTTATGATGTCATCTGGGACACAGAAAAACAGGTGATTCGCTTCTGCTCTCTGGGACAAACACTTATCGACACCTTTCAGGGACTGTTTCACCAAACCTTTCCTGGCCTGCGCCTGGAATTATTGCACCCCTTAGCCCGTGCTGCGCAACTGGTCCCTGAAGAGGATCTCAGTGAACAGTTGCAAAAAGAAAATCAGGCAGCTACCGACAGTGTCCTTGAACAGATTGAGGCTAATCGCTGGATGGGTACTGACTTCCTGCTCTGGCTTTTTTACCGAACCCTTAACAGTGACTCTCGCTACCAGGTAAAAACTGAAGGGCCACTACTGGACAAACAACCGTTCACCGCATTCCTCGACAACCGCCTGGTTCTGATTGGTGGTGGTCAGGAAGGCGTTCAGAAGATTGTCGTCGCCGGTCCCCAGGACCATTATATGGAGGTTAAGACAGCGCTGCTTCAGGGGAAACAGATCGAGGAAGCCATTCTTCACTTTCAGCATGATGAAGACAATGCCTGGAAAATGACTTTGAAAGGTGAACGTTTCCAGTTTGGCAGTTATCGGACCCCGATGATCAAACCGGAATCATCTCCAGACGATGATCCTGTAGCTGAACTCGTTGCCAGCTTTTTAACTAAAATGGCCGCCACTGAAGAGGGGGAACAGATGTTCAACAGTATTTTGCGTGAATTTCTCGAAGTACGTCTCGGTAGCGACTGGAAAACGACTCTAGCCGCAATTAATAACTGGCTGAAGGAAAAACCTGAGTAGCTAGCCACGCATGTGAAACTTTTTAAGCGACCATTATAACAACTGACAGTCCTGTTATGCTTATAATAAGAATGATTTGATCGTTTTCGGTATCAGTTGAGGCCTTAATGAAATTTCGCACCAGACTACTTATTTTGCTACTTATTGTCGCCCTGGTTCCGTTGAGTGTCAGTTTTTTCGTTCAACGCACCACGATTCTGCATTTCGGCAATAAGTTGGCTGAAGATACCCGTTCGCTGTTGGGAGACAGTGCAGAAACCCTGCTCCATTCCCTGGTGAATAACTATGGACGCATCCTGAAACGTGACCGCACCATGGCTTTGCTGACTCTGCAAAGCCAGGCGCGGGCCGTTGAATACCAACTGGCGTTGCCTCTTGCCGAACATCCTGGAAAAATTTATTTTGCCGAAGATTATGACCATAAACAAACCCAGCCGGATGATCTTCAGATATCACAAAGTCACCTGCGCGAAGACGACAACGGTCATCTGACGCCAATACCTATCTCTTTTTCACAGCAGGTTATCTTCCTCCCCCCCGGTGCTGACCGTGAGCAACTCGGTAACGACATTTCCCGGCTCAGTAATATGGCTCGCGTTTACCGCAATCTGCATCGCATTCAACCGCAACTGTTCCTATGGCAATACACGGCACTTGAATCGGGGATCCATTCAAGCTATCCAGGAAAAGGCGGCTATCCCCAGGAGTATGACCCGCGTAAACGTGAATGGTATCGCGCAGCCATCACTCAAGAAGGGGTCTCGCAACGGATTTTAACCGATGTTACGACCGGTGCCCTTATCCTTACCCTGGCTATGCCAGTGCACTACCCGAATGGCTCTCTGGCAGGGGTAACAGCTCTGGATATCGATTATCGGCAATTTTTTTCTGACTGGAAAATTCCTGCGGCATGGAAAGATGCGGCCCAGAGCATGGTCCTGATCTTTCACGACAACACCGGTTCTCGCCATGAAACGATCGAAGTGCTCCTCGAGGACAATAAAGAGAACACAACTCATAACTGGCAAACGGCTGTCAGCAAACGTTATATCGATCTCTCTGATGAGCGCTTTGACGCCATCTACCACGATTTACGAAGTGGCAGATCTGGAGTCCGAAAAGTGACCTTTGAGGGGCAGGAAACATTATGGGCTTATGGCCCCCGGGCGGGGAAAGATCCATTTCCACTGGTTATTGTCCCTTACAACAGAATTCTTGCCGCCGCCCAAAATGCCGAAAAGTATGTCAATAATCAAATTTCCCTGAGCTTGACCATAAGTGCCCTGCTGACCGTTATTGTCGTTTTAGGTGCCATCACCGTCGCTTGGGTTCGGGCCCGCAAGGTCACCCATCCGGTTATGCAGCTATCACAGGCCGCTGAGCGTCTGGCTAATGGTGATTATTCGGCGCGAGTAGCGACGGGAACAGGTGATGAGATTGACAACCTCGGCCGGATATTTAATGACCTTGGCGTACGTCTGGAAGAACGCGAGCAGCTAAAACAATCCCTGGCCCTTGCCAAAGAAATTCAGCAACATCTGCTTCCGGATACAGCGCCCCCCTGTCCCGGCTTTGACCTGGTTGGCATGAGTGTCTACTGCGATGAAACAGGCGGTGATTATTATGATTTTATTACTTCCAGTGAAACCGATTCACTAGGCGTTGTCGTTGGTGATGTTTCAGGCCACGGGATTGGCCCTGCGCTGGTTATGGCAACGGCCAGAGGAGCAGTTCATTCTCTTGCCGGCAACGGCGGAATGCCCCTTAGCAAACTGTTTCATAAATTAAACGGGTACCTGTGCCGTGGCACCTCCGATGCTTCATTCATGACCTTGTTCTATGGTAACCTTAATCATCGAACCAGAACTCTTGAATGGCTCTCTGCTGGTCATGCTCCCGTATTTTTTCTGCAGAATGATCAGGTTCAGGACCTCGACAGTTCAGGCATACCACTTGGTATCAGTGATGTTGCGGTCTATGACACCAGTGAAACCATCAGCTTCCAAGCTGGAGATATTCTGTTTATCGGTACCGATGGTATCTGGGAAACACGTGACGCCAATAACCAGATGTTCGGGACAGAACGACTCAAACAATTATTGTGGAAATATCGTTTACTGCCAGCAGATCAAATAGCAGAGGCCATTCTCACAGAGATTAGTCTGTTCCGTGGCGAAGCTCCGATTGAAGATGATGTGACCTTACTGATCATCAAAGCCTTACCGGAGCAAGCAGCAACTACAAGTTAACCCTGTCCGGCAATCTGCCGGCTCATTCCATTGACAGGATGTGACGACTTATGCCGCCCATCTCGGGACCTATTCTCATCGTCGAAGATGATAAAAACACCTCAACACTGGTCTCCACCTACCTGGAGAAAGAGGGTTTTCGAACGGTAGCGGCCTACGATGGAGAAGAAGCTCTGCACCTGGCCCGCCGCTGCGACCCGGCATTCGTTATTCTGGATGTCATGCTACCACGTCTTGATGGCTGGGAAATCTGTCGCCAATTACGTAAATTTTCAGAGGTTCCCATCCTCATGCTTACCGCGCGCGAGGAGGAAATCGACCGGATTATGGGCCTGTCGATTGGTGCCGATGACTACGTAGTCAAGCCCTTCAGTCCACGGGAGCTGGTGGAGCGGGTTAAGGCGATTTTAAGACGCGCATCGGCAACCAATGGGGCATCCCAAGATCAGATTCTGATTCATAAAGGGCTTACCCTCGATCCACTAAAACTGAAGGTCAGCCTTGATGGCAATACCATCAACCTCACCACCTCAGAGTACAAGTTAATCCATGCCCTGATGTCCTCTCCCGGGCGAGTCTTTTCGCGCAATGAGCTGCTGGATCGTTTTTACGATCACGGTGAGGTGGTGATCGACAGGGTCATTGACGTCCATGTTGGCAAACTCAGGCAGAAAATAGAACCTGACCTGGCAAACCCTCAATTCATCATAACGGTGCGAGGGTTTGGTTACCGCTTTGCCGAAGCGGATGAATGACAAAAGGTTACGATCATGAAAATCCGCCTACTCTGGAAACTGCTTATCATCAACATCCTGCCGGTAATTGCTGTCATCCTCCTGGTCATCTGGTTTGCGGTCGATAAGCTGGCGAGTCAGTATTTTATGACCCTGATGAATAAATTCGACCTTCCGGTTGACGACATTCATCAGATGTTCCTCAGCTCAATTCACTATTACCTGGTCTGGGCAGCCATCGCCGCCCTTGCTGTCGCCTTCGTTCTAAGCTATATCCTGACCCGCATGGTCCTAAGACCACTCTCGCAGATGACTGCCATCAGCAAAGAGGTTGCGGCAGGCAACTTTTCCCTGCGCACCGATGTCCAGAGCCGGGATGAGGTTGGTGATCTTGGCCTCGCTTTTAACCAGATGGCGGATAGTCTAGAAAAGATTGAACGCCTGCGCAAGTCCATGGTCGCCGACGTAGCCCACGAATTGCGGACCCCGCTGACCAACCTCCGCGGCTACCTGGAAGGTTTGAATGATGGGGTGATTACACCAACACCTGAGATCCTGAATATGTTGCAGCAGGAGAACCTGAGATTGGTTGACCTGGTAACCAATCTGCAACAACTGGCGAGAGCCGATGCAGCGAGAGCTTACCTGGATCGAGAACCGGTCTTATTATCCGATCTGGTCAGCAGATTGCTCCCCCTTTACCAGCTCAATTTTCAAAATAAAAATATCACTGTTAACACCGATTTCAGTTCCGATGAGCAAACCGTCTCTGCCGATAAGGACAAGATTCTTCAGGCCATGCAAAATTTGCTTGATAACTCCTGTAAATACACCCCCCAGGGAGGACAGGTCAGCATCACAGTCCGCCCGGATAAAAACCTTATGAAGGTCGTATTTCAAAACAGTGGTGAAGGAATTGCGGCCGAAGATCTGCCCTTTATTTTCGAACGTTTTTTCCGTGCTGATCGCTCCCGCTCCCGCGATTGTGGAGGTGCTGGTATCGGACTGGCGATTACCAAAGAACTCATTGAAGCCCATCATGGAAAGGTCGGTGTCGAAAGCCAGAACTCAACCACCCAAGTCTGGTTCAGTTTACCCGCATAACCGGTCGATATCCTACTGCCCCTATAAACGATCCCTCTCGGCTAAGCATGACGGCCCATATTCTTTACCGAATCTTTACAATTTCATTTTCCGATCGTTATCCCACTTCATTACTCTTATAGCCATCCAGAAAACAAAAAAATCAACCCATAATCGTTAAGGAGTTGGCTATGAAAAAGACTACACAAATTGTATTGATCTCAGGTTTTACTATGTTGTTAACCATAGCAGGACAGTCCCTGTTTGCAGCAGACATGATGCAGGATGGAATGAACAGCAACACGAAAAAAATGACAGACAAGCCAATGACTGGTGACCCCATGATGGCGAAGACTGAGCCCCCTATGGCCACAGAGATGAAAGGCTCCAGCCACAAAGAAAATGAAAAAAAAATGTCCGGCAACACCATGACAGACATGCCCACGGAAGACACGAAAACCATGAAAAAAGGGATGAACTGAGTGTGATGAAACAGTAAGGAGTCGCAGTATGAAACAATTATATCTTCTGACTATTCTGGCGCTGTCTGCTTTAACCGGCTTGGTGCTTTTAACAAAAAGCGACAGGCCAGCAGATGCGGCCGACGCTATGATGAGCACCGAGAATTATGATCAGGCCCTGTTCGCCGGAGGTTGCTTCTGGTGCATGGAGAAGCCATTTGAGGAGCTCGATGGCGTGGTTTCTGTCATCTCCGGTTACAGCGCTGGCAGCACCGCCAATCCAACCTACCAGGATTACAGCAGCGCAGGCCATATTGAAGTGGTTCAGATCACCTACGATCCCGCTCGTGTAACTTATAATACGCTACTCGATGTATATTGGCGACAGGTCAACCCTACTGATGCTGGCGGGCAGTTTGTTGACCGTGGCCATGCCTACACGACAGCTATCTTTTATTACAATGAAGAGCAACGACAGGTCGCGGAAAACTCTAAAACAGCTTTGACCGCTAGTGGCCGCTATGACAAACCACTGGTGACCCCGATAATCCCAGCAGAGAGATTTTACCCGGCGGAAGAGTATCATCAGGATTACTACAAAAAGAATCCAGTGAGATATTGGTATTATCGGTCACGTTCGGGACGCGATGATTATCTGCAATCGATCTGGGAGAGTGAAAAATCAGATCAGATGAAAGTCTCACACGATCTGAAGGACCGGCTGACCCCACTGCAGTATCATGTAACCCAGGAAGAAGGAACGGAACCACCATTTAAAAACAGTTATTGGGATAACAAGAAAGCAGGCATCTATGTCGATATAGTCTCTGGAGAACCGCTGTTCAGTTCCCTTGACAAATATGACTCAGGTACCGGTTGGCCCAGTTTTACCAAACCACTGGTCAGTTCAAATATTACCGAAAAGGAAGATCGCTCACTCTGGTCGGTACGTACTGAAGTCCGCAGTAAACAGGGAAACTCCCACCTGGGTCATGTTTTTGATGACGGTCCTGCACCGACCGGGTTAAGGTATTGCATCAACTCCGCTGCGTTGCGTTTTATTCCTGCTGAAAACCTGGAGAAGGAAGGATTTAAACAGTTCGCAGGGTATTTTAGCAATAATATTTGACAGATATGTTACCTTGGTAATTCATAAGGAGCAGAAACACCTCACCCTATTAAATTAAGGTGAGGTGTTTCTTATTCCTTGAATATCCGCCGTCAGCATGCTGATACTGAACGCGCTTTTGAGTTATGCTATTGCAACATGATTCAAAAACCTGAAACTTCAATGACTAGCGTCACAAGGGATTTTGCGATGTGTTACCGCCAGACTATTCTTATTATCTGGGCACTTCTTCTGATTACCATCAGTTACTCATATGCTGAGATTAGCCCCCTTATGGTCTTTCCCCAAAGCAGCGTCCGTGCAGGGTCAGCCACAACAGTTAAGGTCTATTTTCACAACGAGGGACAAACTTCGGAAAACTTCATCATCCCCTTACAATTACAATTAATTATTAACGAACACCAGGCTACCCCACAAACCCTGAGCGCCTTCAACAGTGACAGCGAAAGAAGTGTTTCCCTGGCCCCGGGGCAATTTATCAGCCAGACATACCATATTGCCATTCCAGCCGACCTGGACAGTATTGTCAGTTTTACCCTCGCTGGTTTTTCAAGCCCGGCCACCACCATGGTCATACAGCCCTCCCAAGCTATTCCGACGCAACCGGTACCCCCTGCAATAGCGACTGACAAAAGTATTACAGAGCCATCTATCCGAGACCTGCAGTCTCTCTACCGTCCCTATGATGCCAATTTTTCAGCTCATGAGGCGACTTACTTCGTGATCGGCACAGATCCATCCAAATCAAAATTCCAGCTGAGCTTTAAATATCGGCTGTTTAACCCGAGTGGCTCCCTAAGTCGCCGCTATCCCTGGGTCAGTGGTTTTCATCTGGGGTACACCCAGACCTCATTTTGGGACCTGGATGCTGAATCACTCCCCTTTGAAGACACCAGTTATAAACCGGAATTTATGTACCAGTCGTCCAATCTTGATTTTCGCCCCAACTGGCTGGATGCTTTTTTTATTCAGACAGCATTCCAGCATGAGTCAAATGGCCGTGGTGGAGACAGTTCCCGCAGCACCAACTATTTCTATACCAAACCAATTTTTGCCATCTATAATGAAAACAACCGGTTAGGGATTATGGTCGCTCCCAAATTTCTCTATTACTACAATAATGACGATGATACCAATCCAGATCTGGCGGATTATCGTGGTTATGTCGATCTTGAAGTGAAAGTTGGCAAGGCTGAGAGCCTGATGCTATCGACCAATACGCGTTTTGCGAAAAAAGGCACTTCTTTTCAGGCTGACCTGAGCTATCCGATTTCTAGATTGCTGGGAAATAACTTTGATGTTTATCTGCAAATACAGTACAGCAATGCACTCGCAGAAAGTCTGCTCCACTATACCGAAAGAACAGAAGCCCTGCGTCTCGGGATTGCACTGGTTCGTTAATTAGTTTTCATCCGGAAACGGCCCTTTTCCGCTGTGGCAGCGTCAACCTGCGGACTTGTTTGTGCGGCGTAAAGTACTACGCCTCCGCTCAAGTCCTTGATTTCCTTGCCACAACGAAAAATTGCTCGTTTCCAATCTAAAAACTGGATAGTGGCTATTTTGAGTTTCCGGATGGCAACTAATTAAAAAAGTATTTCCTAATTGGCTCTGTGTTCCCCTCTCCCTTAAAAGAGAGGGGCAGGATTAATCTTTCTGGAGAGCAGCTATCTTACAGCCACTTTCATGGTAATGGTTGCGAATAACCTGTTCAATATCTTCAGCAATTCCAGATCTCACGGTGGAGACAATCAGACGATGCCGCCTGCCAATCTCCTCGGCATCATAAAGCGAGCTCCAGTGTTTATAGAACAGAATATGGCATTTGAGACTGAGGCGATTGGTGTATTCCAGAAGCTGCTGATTATTACAGAAACCGATTAAAAAATCGTGAAACTGCCCTCCAACTTCAACAACCATCTTATGCTCCTGACGTAAGGCACAGGCCTCCATTTCATCCACCATCTGATCAAGCCGAAAAAAATCTTCTCCGGTCAAGGCAAGACGCCCTTCAGCTACAGCAAAACCTTCGAGAAGTCCTCTGGTGGTATAGCAATCAATAATCTCTTGAGGAGAAAGAACGGGAATAAAGTTGCCAACCTGGGGACGATAATCCACCAGACCATCCATGATCAGCTCTTTCATCGCCTCACGAATCGGCGCTCGGCTGATACCCATCTGGGCTGCCAGCAGGCTTTCTTTAATCTGTTGGCCAGGAACCAGTTCACCCGAAAGAAGCAACTGATAAACGTAATCAACAACCTGATCTTTATAGGTTTTCTTTACAATTGTCATGATAAAACCCTCGCTGGTCGACAATCGACATTCTTACGCGCAACCATAACACAGCTCAGCCTTAAGTACTTATATTTTTGGACAGCCAGGAGAAACAACCATCAGAAGCAGGAAACAAAAGGTCCATAAGGAGGAACTTCAGCCTGTTGCAGCAGCTCCTGGAAGCGTGAGCGGGGAACTTCACAAGCGCCCATACTGAGCAGATGATCAGTTGTTTGCTGGCAATCAAGCAGGACAAAGTTACGCTCCTGAAGGTGCTGGGCAAGAGCAGCTAGAGCGACTTTAGAACCATTAACTTCTCTACTGAACATAGATTCGCCAAAAAAACTACGGCCGAGACAGACCCCATAAATGCCACCAACCAGTTCCTCACCCTGCCAGCATTCAACCGAATGGGCAAACCCTAACTGATGCAGACGTTTATAGGCATGAACCATTTCCGGGGTAATCCAGGTCCCATGGCCATCTAGGCCGACACGTAAACGCCGACACCAGTAAATAACCCCGGCAAAGTTTTCATTGAAAGAGATTCGATAAGGCTGTTTATTGAGAAAGCGACGGAACGATCTGGAAATATGAAAGTGCTCTGGAAACAGTACGCAACGCGGATCGGGAGACCACCATAAAATTGGTTCTCCCGGATTGTACCAGGGGAAAATCCCCAAACTGTAGGCAAACAGAAGACGCTCAACAGAAAGATCCCCACCGACAGCGAGAAGACCATAATCTTCGGCTTCTGCCACCGGTGGGAACCAGAGGTCGTTATCAAGTTGATAACAGGACATGTGACAAAGTATCAGGAATAACTGAAAGTAAATTTACCTGACTTAAAACCAACCTTAACTTCACCACCATTGCGTAACTCACCGAACAGAATTTTTTCTGCCAGCGGGTCACTCAGTTCAGCCTGAATCAAACGGCCGAGAGGACGCGCCCCGTAAATCGGGTCATACCCCTGCTTAGCAAGTTCGCGACGCGCAGCGGGGGTTACTTTGATAGATACTTCACGTTCAACCAGCTGTTCAGCTAACTGACCGACAAACTTGTCAACAACCTGCAGCATGATCTTCTCATCCAGCGGAGCAAAGTTGACAATCGCGTCAAGACGGTTACGGAACTCAGGGGTAAAAGCCTTATCGGTTGCCCGTTTTGGGGCAATCGTTTCGCGATCACCAAAACCGATCGGGACAATACTCATTTCCCGTCCACCCAGGTTACTGGTCATAATCAGGATGACATTGCGGAAATCGGTCTCCTTACCGTTATTGTCAGTCAGGGTTCCGTGATCCATCACCTGAAGTAGAATATTGAACAAGTCCGGATGGGCTTTTTCAATCTCATCAAGTAACAGGACAGACCACGGATTTTTGCTGACCGCTTCCGTCAGCAGGCCACCCTGATCAAACCCGACATAGCCCGGAGGAGCACCGATCAAACGTGACACCGCGTGCTTCTCCATATACTCGCTCATGTCAAAGCGCAGAAATTTAACTCCAAGCTGGCTGGCCAACTGCTTGGCGACTTCGGTCTTACCAACCCCGGTCGGACCGGTAAACAGTAACGAGCCAACCGGTTTGTCCGGGTGTCCAAGACCGGCACGGGAACGGTGGATCGATTTGACCAGGCTTTCAATCGCCGGATCCTGACCGTAGACAACACGCTTAAGATCCCGTTCCAGATAACGCAGGCGTTGACGATCACTGCCCGATACGGTCCGGATCGGCACTCTCGCCATACGGGCGATAACCCGCTCAATCTCTTCCAGACCAATAGGTCGTTTCGGATTGCCGTCAAGGCGATGCTGAGCCCCCGCCTCGTCAATAACATCAATAGCCTTATCCGGCAGATGCCGTTGCGGCAGATGCTTAACCGCAAGCTTAACCGCCGCTTCAAGAGCTTCTGCGGTATAGGTCACGTTATGATGACTTTCATAACGGGGGCACAACCCTTGCAGAATCGCCAGGGTTTCCTCGCTACAGGGTTCGACCAGATCAATCTTCTGGAACCGCCGCGATAAGGCCCGATCCTTATCAAACAGGTTACGATATTCCTCGTAAGTCGTTGAACCGATACAGCGCAACTCACCGGAACTCAGGGCTGGTTTCAAGATATTTGAGGCATCCAGAGAACCGCCACTGGTCGCCCCGGCCCCGACGATGGTGTGGATTTCATCGATGAACAGAATCGCCCGGTCACGTTGCTGCAGGGCACCGACAACCGCCTTGAGGCGCTCTTCAAAATCACCACGGAATTTGGTGCCGGCGAGCAGAGCCCCCATATCGAGAGTGAAGATTTCACTGTCTTTAAGCAGATCAGGAACGGTACCCTCGGCAATCCGCAGGGCCAGACCTTCAGCCATAGCCGTTTTACCAACCCCAGGCTCACCAACGAAAATAGGATTATTCTTACGCCGGCGGCACAACACCAGGATGGTCCGCTCCAGTTCTTGCTCACGCCCGATCATCGGATCAATCTTCCCCTCGCGGGCCCGTTCCAACAAATCGATAGTAAAAGATTTAAGCGGGTCGGCCTGCTTCTGTTTACTCTTCTGATCGGTCTGCGGCGCATCTGATGGGCGTTCTGAAGATTTATCATCCTTCATACGCGAAACAGGACCGTGGGATATCTGATCCAGCAGATCGACGCGCTCAATCCCTTGGCTTTGCAGAAAAAAGCAGGCATGGGAATTTTCTTCTTCCAGAATGGCTGCGAGTAGATCCCCTACCCCGACTTCATTCTGTTGAGAAGACTGCATATGCAGAACGGTGCGTTGCAACATGCGTTGCAGCGCCAGAGTCTGGCGTGGCACCTCTTCACTGTCGATCCCTTCGGGAAGATTTTCCAGGTGCATATCGAAGTAATTTTCAAGCTGTTGTTTCAGATCATCGATATCACCGCCACAAGCAGTCAGAATCTGCTGGCCAATGCCTTCAAACAACAGCGCGTAGAGTACATGCTCTGTCGTCAAATATTCATGGCGTCTGCGTTGTGCTTCACGCACCGCTAAAGTAAATGCTATTTGTACATCTTGATTAAACATTTCAGCCACTTAAGCCTCCTCTAAGGTACAACGTAAGGGAAACCCTGCTTTACGGGCTTTCATACGGACCTGATCAGCCTTTGTTTCGGCGATTGCAAATGGGAATGTGCCACAATGGCCCAACCCCTGGAAATGTATCGTCAGCATGATTTTTTCAGCATCAGTAGCCGACTTGCGGAATACCGTCTGCAAAATTTCGACGACAAATTCCATCGTGGTATAATCATCATTATGCATCAAAACCTTGTAAAGAGAGGGTGTTTCAACATACTCTTTGGTCTTGACTTGAATCTTGATTTTGTTACCGGATTTTGTATCTGAGTTCGCCATAGTTGTTATCAATCCTTTTTTCTTTGACGTTTGCAATCTTAGCACAAAGAAACTCGTGCGAACAGTCCACCAGGGAGAGAAAAGATGAACAGATACCCAAATAATCGCAGCAGACGACCCGATCCACTGTTACGGCTGCTGTCTGTCTGTAATGGGCTGGCAGTCGTAGCTCTTGCAGCAGCGCTGGTCGTCACTGCAATTGCAAAACCGGAACTGGAAACATTCTTCGATCGCTACTACAACCTGACCCTGCGTACAACCTGGAACATGGAGCTTGCAAACTATATCGGAGTCCTCCTGGCATGCAGTTTTGTTATCAGTATCATTGGCCTGATTCTCAACAGCAAACGCCTGAAGCGCAAGTATGACCATATCCGTGCAACCCTGGTTTTAAGTCTTATTATCTCCCTTGTCGCATTCGGTTATTTCTTGCAGCTTCTGGCTTCTCAGGGGTAAAGATCTGCCCACTTTAAACGCTTCTTCCCCAGTAGGACAGCTGCCGCTGCACTGTCCGTCAAATTCTGCTGTAACAAATAACGGACCAACCCAGTCAGCTGAAAACTACGGTCATCCCAGCCTCCCCGAGCCAAGCCTGTTGTCACCCCAACAAATATGGTTTCATACAACTGCTGTTGAAACTGATGCATCAGGACCTGGCTACTGGAGCCAAAAACCTGTAATTGGAGCGCATCAAGGCAGTGCTGAACAGCGGTCGATGTTACACTTCGACAGAGCAGCGGCCGTACCGGATAAATACTGCAGCAGAGATCCTCCCCAAGGAAAGCACAAGAACGCTTGCAGGCCAACCGTTCCTCATCATCCAGACCACGAATGACCAGCCATAACTGATCAAGTTTTTCCCGTTGCCTGGCAATTAAAGGCTTTGGCAAATGGTGTAAATACATGGCAATCGCCAGGGCCTCGGGAATTGACAGCGACACATTGACAACACAACAATGGCCACACCCCGGGGCACAAGCAATTAAATTGCGCTGCCCGGAGCAATCCATAACCAGCATCGTTTCTGCCTGAGAAAATGACGCCTCCATAGCTTGCTCCAGAGCAACCAACGGCTGTTCTGCCAGACAGGCTGAATAAATTTTCTGACTGACCAATTCTTGTAGAGCAGGAAGGGATGGGTTCGCCATTAACCACTCCTTTTGTCTTACTGACACAATCCATTGAAGAATATCCATCCAGGTTATGGACAGCCCTTTTTCCCTCTTCAATTTTAATTCTACCTGCTGAAAGAGCCTCTCACAAACCAACAACTTGTTGGATGCAATTCACTCTGTTATTGTTTGCCCAGTTTTCAACGATAGACTTCTCACAATCTGAAAGGCGCGGATGTGTTTCCTCCTGATCTAGCTCTTGAAAAAATCATCCCCTGGCTGCTGGTCGGTTTAGCTTTGGGGTTCCTGGTTGGCTACCTGCTCAGTACGTTGAAACAACAGCGCAAGCATGCTTTATTACAACAGCAGCAGGAAGAACTTAAGCACCAGCTGGTTCGCTGCGAAGCGCAAATTGAAGCAGAACGCCAGGGAACTAAAGAAAAACTACAGTTACTTGAAGATAACCGCAGACAGCTCGAACATAGTTTTCAAGCCTTGTCCGCCCAGGCACTCGAGACCAATAACCGTAATTTTCTGCAGTTAGCCAGAACCAGCCTGGCGACCCTGCATAAGGAAAACCAGGGGGACCTGGCCCAACGACAACAGGCCATAGACCAGCTGGTTACCCCCCTGAAAGAATCGTTGACCAAAGTCGACAACAAGATTGAACAACTTGAGCGCGCCCGCAGCGATGCCTATGGACGCCTTGATCAACAGTTGCAATCATTACTGACCAGCCAGCATAAACTGGAAGCGGAAACCGGCAACCTCGTCCGCGCCTTACGCGCTCCCGCTGCCCGCGGGCGCTGGGGCGAGATTCAGCTGCGTAAAGTTGTTGAGATGGCCGGCATGGTTAATTACTGTGACTTCGTTGAGCAGGAGACAGCAGACGGTGGCCGATTGCGCCCAGATATGGTGATCAAGCTCCCCAATGGCCGTAACATTATCGTCGATTCAAAAGCACCTCTGGAGGCTTATCTCAATGCTCTTGAATGCGATAATGATGATGAACGCAATCGTTTTTTGAGCCAGCACGCACGCCAGATTCACGATCACGTCGTGAAACTGGCCGCTAAAAGCTACTGGGAGCAGTTTCAACCAACTCCGGAATTTGTTGTCCTGTTTTTGCCCGCCGAGACCTTTTTTTCTGCAGCCCTGGCCCAGGATCCCGGCCTGATTGAAGCAGGTGTCGATCGCAAGGTCCTTCTAGCCACACCAACAACTCTGATCGCCTTGCTGCGCTCTGTCGCTTATGGTTGGCGCCAGGAACAGCTGACGGAAAATGCTGAAGCTATCAGCCAACTCGGCCGTGAAATGTACGACCGGCTGGCCACCATGCAGCAACACTTTCAGCAACTCGGCAAAAACCTTGAGCGCGCGGTCGACAGCTATAACCGGGGGATCGCCTCCCTCGACAGCCGCGTCATGGTTTCCGCACGTAAATTCAAAGATCTCGGTGCGGGGTCCAGCAAAGAGATTGAAGAAGCACGTCAGATCGACACTCTGCCACGGATTCCGCAGTCACCAGAAGACTGACTCCAGAATCACTGAATTTGTGTTATAGTAACAACCTTTAATTACCTAGAAAACCTTTGGAGGAACTCCCATGAAAATAATGAGATTAATAATCTGGACCCTGGTGCTGATGCTCCTCAGCAGTTGCGGCTACAACAGTATGCAAAAAAATGAAGAGATGGTGTTTGCCGCCTGGGCGGATGTCGAAGCAACCTATCAGCGCCGTGCCGACCTGATCCCGAACCTGGTTGAAACGGTCAAAGCCTATGCCGCCCATGAAAAGGAAACCCTCACTGAAGTGACCAATGCCCGGGCCAAGGTCGGCCAGGTCAGCCTGTCTGCCGACAAACTTGGCAATACTGCAGCCCTGCAACAATTTCAGCAGGCTCAAGGAGAGCTGTCAGGCGCCTTGTCCCGGTTACTGGTGGTCGCTGAACGCTATCCTGACCTGAAAGCCAGCCAGAATTTCCGCGATCTGCAGCACCAGCTTGAAGGGACTGAAAACCGCATTAATGTGGCCCGGCAGCGCTATAATGAAGCCGTCAGAGTATTCAACACCTCGATCCGGACCTTCCCCAACAGCATAACCAATAATTTCCTGCTTCACCTTGACCGCAAAGAACCGTTCAAGGCCGACGCTGGTGCATCTGCAGCGCCAAAGGTGTCTTTCTGATGCGTAAACTGTCCCTGATCCTGCTGTTCCTGATGTTAAGCGTTACCACGGTTGCCGCTCGTGACATCCCTAAACCGGGTGGATATGTCAACGATACCGCCGCCATCATGTCACAAACGGTTAAATTGAAACTTGAACAGTTTTTACACGATTTTGAAGCCAGTGATTCCACCCAGATCACGGTCCTTACTATTCCGTCTCTGGAAGGGGAAAATCTTGCAGACTATGCCCTGAAGGTCCTTGAAAACTGGGGGATCGGACAGAAGGACAAGGATAATGGCGCCCTGCTACTGGTCGCAAAAGATGAGCGAAAAATTCGCATTGAGGTCGGCTATGGGCTGGAAGGCCGCTTGACCGACCTGCTTGCCGGCCGCATCATCGATAACGAGATATCTCCACGTTTTAAACAAGGAGATTTTGACGGAGGCATCGTCAGCGGGGTTATCGGTATTGCCGAAGCGGTCAGAGGGGAATATACCGGCACGGGAAAAACCCGTAGCAAGAAGAAGGGGAGCCCCTTCGGCTTTCTATTCTTGCTCTTTTTCCTCGGACCTTTCCTGGCCCGCTTAGGTGGCCGCCGCAGTTCCCGTTCGCACCGTAGTGGCATCTTCTTCGGAGGTCCGTTCAGCGGCGGTGGAGGCGGCTTCGGTGGTGGTGGCTTTGGCGGTGGTGGTTTCTCCGGCGGAGGCGGCGGAGGTGGAGGCGGCGGTGCTTCCGGTGGCTGGTAGCGTAGCACCGGTTCCCGGCGATCTCAGATTTGAAATTTCACATTTCAGAATTTTGCACTCAAACACTTAGAGATAACTATGATTTCTGCAGCAGATTTTTTTACAGGGGAAGAACAGGAAAAGATTGAAGCCGCGGTTAAGGCCGCGGAGCTGACCACCAGCGGAGAAATCGTACCGATGATCGTCGCTTCTTCTTACGAATATCCACGTGCCGAACTGATCGGCGGCGGCACCCTGGGGCTGGCCTGTGGGCTGATGGGCAGCTGGGCCTGGGGAGGCGAATCAATCTGGTGGTTTCTGCCGATTTTTGTCATTGCCTTCGCCCTGTTTTTTTTCCTTATCCGCTTCTGCCCGGCGCTGAAACGCAAATTGATTCATCCCGATGAGCTAAGCACTGAAACCCGGGAAAAAGCCCTGGTGTCCTTTCTTGAACAGGGGTTACATGAGACACGAGACAAAACCGGGATTCTGATCCTGGTATCCCTGTTTGAAAGACGGGTTGTTGTCCTTGCCGACAGTGGCATAAATGCCAAGGTTCCGGAGCATACCTGGGATGAAATTGTCGCCATGATTGTTCCCGGATTAAAAAGTAGCCAGGCATGTACAGCCCTGTGCAATGCCATTACCAGGTGCGGGGAACTGCTGACGGACAACTTCCCACGGAAAAGCGATGATACGGATGAGCTTCCCAACCTGATTTTACCCAAATAAAGACAAGCTTTATTTCC
This sequence comes from Geopsychrobacteraceae bacterium, assembly GCA_963664385.1. GTDB lineage: Bacteria > Desulfobacterota > Desulfuromonadia > Desulfuromonadales > Geopsychrobacteraceae > Seleniibacterium. The sequence goes on along the minus strand of OY761157.1, from coordinate 3,338,925 downwards.
GGCGGATAATATCCTGATCAAAATCTCGATTTTTCTGATTGCTTGGTAAGCGGTTTAACAGTAACCCGTACATGCGGGTTGCTGTTATTTCCAATTGCAACTGCCCCAAAGCCAGACCATAGTCTTGACTCGTGATACCATAGTATTTTTTCAAAGTGGCATAAACCCTGGAGAAATTCTGAATCAGAGGTAATTCGCGTTGCTTACGGGTATGGGCCAGAAACTGCTCCCCCTTAGGGCTTGATCCAAGCAGGTGAAGATATCTGGGCCCTGTCTGTAACAATGGCTCAACCTGCTCCGGAGTCCAACCCAGCAGAATAGCCATCAGCATGCGCTGGATACGGGTCCGGGTAAATTGACGTGATTTTATCCTGCGAATAAGGTCTTCCAGGGTCGTCGCTTGATCAGCCGCTTCCACCAAGCGGTTTTCAATTCCACCAGCCACCAACCAGTAGCGTGACAACTCCCGCGGTTCCCGGAACAGCTGCGCACTCAACAACCGGAAGCATGCTCGTTCTGAAATACGTCCTCCCTGTTCCAGGCTTTCGCCAAGCAGTGTCGCACAAGTTTGGGGCATCAGCGTTTCAACACTTTCTCCGTTGGCAATCCGTTGTCTGATACCGGTGGCACTGGCGATCCCCTGAACAGTTTCAACGTCATGGTAACCGGCACCAATACGACCAACGGTATAAGGCTTAATCACTGCTCCTGACTGTTCCAGGACTTTCAGGTATTCAAGTCCCAGAATATTGTTAGGGGTGGCCAGCAAGTGCGACTCCGTGGAGAGTCGTGCCATGACTTCAGCACGGGCCGTTGGATAGTTGATCCCTTGCCTGAGCAGTTCGCTGGCTCCGCTTTTCAGCTCTTGCTCACTGGCAAGCAACTGCCGGGCACAATCCTGTAACGGCTCCAGAAACCCCGCTTCACTGCCGAAGCATAAAGATTCTATTCCGCCAAGCTTGGTCAGAGCCAACACACCACCACGAGCGAAATCAGGCGCGCTGCTACACGCCCAGGGGAGCGGCAATTCAATCACCAGGTCAACACCGGCACTCAGCGCCATACGGGTCCGCTGCCACTTATCAAGCAACGCTGGCTCACCTCGCTGCAAGAAGTGGCCGCTCATCACCGCGACACTGACATCTGCTCCGGTCACCTGCCTACTTTGCTGCAGATGATAAAGATGGCCATTATGAAACGGATTGTATTCGGTAATTAAGCCGACAGCACGCATGGGATTTCAGCTCTCACAGGATAACCGGAATGGCACAATCGATACGATTTTCATTTTCGGTAACGATAGTTTTGTAGGCCATGGCCTCAACTCCTGAACGGACAACTTCGCGCAGGATCCGTCCATATTCAAGATCGATTTCATCGGCCGGAGAAAAGACGGTCGCTTCCTGCCGCTGAACCAGAAAAAAAATGACCGAACGATACCCTTGCTGACGGGCTTCAAGCAGTTCTTTTAGGTGTTTTTGCCCACGCGTCGTTACGGCATCGGGAAAACTGGCGACCTGTTCAGAACTGCACAGCGTGACGTTCTTAACCTCAACCAGCACTTTCTGCTCTGACGACTCCAGCATAAAATCGATGCGACTCGCCCCGATACTGAATTCAGGGGTCACCTGGTAGCCACTTAGCCCCGCGATCCAACCGTTGCGTAAAGCTTCTTCAACGACCCGGTTGGTCCGCTGGGTATGGGTATCAACCCAATGCTCACCAACCCGAATCAGTTCCAGAGTGTATGGTAGCTTACGTTTTGGGTTGTCAGACTGAGACACCAGGACCTTATAACCAGGCACTGCACACTGTTTCATACTCCCGGTATTGGGTGTATGTGCGGTAATAATCCGCCCGTCAAGCAACTCGACATCAGTCAAAAAACGTTTGTAGCGACGCAGCAAGGTTCCCTCGATCAGAGGATTGGGAAGTTTCATATTAAACAGCTCCATGAATTTTCTAGTCAGCGAATCATTCTAACCACCAGACACTGAGCCAGCAAGTAACATTTCTTGCCAAGAACCGGTGATGGACGTATAGTTCCCTTTCATCCCGAAAATACGCAATTCTCCCCTTTCACAACGAGGTGATTCCATGACCGAGAATCTGATCCAGCGCACCGCTTCGGCCTATGCTTACCCCCTGTTGATAAAGAATCTTCTGCAGTCCCCGATTGTCGATGATCCCCAGCAGGAAATCATATACCGTGATCAGGCCCGTTTTTCCTATGCGGAGTTCCGGCAACGTATCTGCCGCTTGGCCAACACCTTAACCGCCATGGGGGTCAAACCCGGTGACACCGTAGCCGTCATGGATTGGGACAGTCATCGCTATCTTGAATGCTTCTACGCCGTCCCCATGCTCGGTGCAGTTCTGCACACCGTCAATATCCGCCTGTCTCCAGAACAGATTCTTTACACCATCGATCACGCCGAAGACGACTACCTGCTTATTAACGAGGAATTCTTGCCTCTGCTTGAGCAGATCAAAGGACGTATCGATACCGTCAAAGAGTACGTCTTGCTGCAGGACGGTACCCAGCAACCGGAAACATCCATCAACTTTATCGGCGAATATGAAGAGCTTCTGGCGGCACATGATGATCACTTTACCTTTGCCGATTTTGACGAAAATACCCGGGCAACAACCTTTTACAGTACCGGCACAACCGGTATGCCCAAAGGGGTCTACTTCAGTCACCGTCAACTGGTCCTGCATACCCTGGGAAGTATTGCCTCATTGGGAACTGTCCTCAGCCAGGGGCGTCTTCATCAGGGCGATGTTTATATGCCGATCACCCCCATGTTTCATGTCCATGCCTGGGGAATTCCCTACATGGCCACGGCCCTTGGACTGAAACAGGTCTATCCGGGCAAGTACACCCCGGATATGCTGCTGAAACTGATCGATAGAGAACATGTTACCTTTTCCCACTGCGTCCCAACCATTTTGCACCTGTTGATGAATCATTCCCTGTTTAAGGAGATTGATCTGTCGGCCTGGAAAGTTCTCATCGGCGGTGCGGCGTTACCTAAAGCCATGTGCAAGGCCATGCTGGATCGGGGTATCGATGTTTATTCCGGTTATGGCATGTCGGAAACCTGTCCGATTCTGACGGTGGCTCATGTGACCGAGACCGACCTGGCTGAAAATGAAGAGATTGAAATACGCTGTAAAACGGGACGACCACTACCACTGGTCGATTTGCGGATTGTCGATGAGCAGATGGAGGATATCCCCGCTGACGCCTCCAGCGTTGGCGAAATTGTTGTCCGCAGCCCGTGGCTGACCCAGGGCTACCTGAAAGATCAGCGAAATTCAGAAGCATTGTGGCGTGGCGGCTACCTGCACACCGGCGACGTGGCCCATAAAGATAAAAACAACTACGTTAAAATCACTGACCGGATTAAGGATGTCATCAAGATTGGTGGGGAATGGATTTCATCGCTGGAAGTTGAAGATATTCTGAATACCCACCCTGCCGTCGCTGAAGTTGCAGTGATTGGCCTGCCTGATCAGAAGTGGGGAGAAAAACCTCTAGCCCTGATTGTTAAAAAAGCAGACGAGGGGGTCACCGAAAAAGACCTGATTCACCACATCCGTAGCTTTGTTGACAAGGGGATGATCTCCAAGCAGATCGTCCTTATCAAGTTACAATTTGTCGAAGCCATCGAAAAAACCAGCGTCGGAAAAACCAATAAACGGATGCTCAGAGAGCAGTTCAGTCAGTAATAGAGAAAAGCCAGCCGTAGTTACTCATGGTAATTACGGCTGGCAATTTATTTAAGCAGTCGCCTTACAGAAGTGCTTCTGGCGCTACGCGATCGATATTAAATGCCTCAGCAACCCCCGGGTAACACACTTTCCCACCAACAATATTCAGCCCTTCCTGAATACCACTGTCGATCATTGCCGCCGCTTTCCACCCCAGATCCGCAAGTTTAACCGCGTAAGGCAGAGTCGCATTGGTCAGGGCCATGGTCGAGGTTAAAGGCACAGCACCCGGCATATTGGCGACACAATAATGAACAACACCATCAATAACATAAGTCGGTTCAGTGTGTGTCGTGGCCTTTGAGGTTTCAAAACAGCCCCCCTGGTCAATGGCGACATCAACCATTACCGCACCTGGCTTCATCGTCTTCAACATCTCCCTGGTGACCAGCTTGGGTGCCTTAGCGCCATGCACCAGTACCGCCCCGATAACAAGGTCAGCCTCTTTTACCAACTCTCTCAGTGTTGCAGGAGATGACATCAACGGAAAACAATTCTTCGGCATGGTTTCAGACAGGTGTCGCAGACGATCAAGATTCATATCGAGCAGGTAAACCTTGGCACCAAGCCCTGCTGCCATAGTTGCCGCATGGGTGCCAACCACTCCCCCGCCAATAACGATGACGGTAGCCGGTTCCACCCCGGGAACTCCTCCCAACAGGATGCCGCGCCCCCCTTGGGAACGTTCCAGATACTTGGCCCCTTCCTGAGCCGCCATGCGTCCGGCAACTTCACTCATCGGGGTCAATAGGGGTAACCCGCCATCTGGGGTGGTTATCGTTTCATAAGCCACACAGATCGCCTGGCTTTCAATCATCGCCTTGGTCAGTTTTTCGTCTGCCGCAAAATGAAAATAGGTAAAGACAATCTGCCCGGGACGGATCAACTTATACTCACTTGGCTGTGGCTCTTTGACATGCATAACCATTTCAGATGCGGCAAATATTGCAGCCGGATCTGTCACAATTTCTGCCCCCGCCTCCAGATACGCCGTATCCGCAAAACCACTACCAACTCCGGCCCCTTTCTCAACCAGAACCGTGTGCCCATGGGCTTTCAGAACTTCAACACCAGAAGGTGTCATGGCAACACGATTTTCTTCAACTTTGATTTCTTTCAAAATACCGATAACCATGATGCACTCCCTTAGAAAAGAGTAAGAAGAAGAGTAAAAAGGTATGTGCCCCCTTGCCTGAGCTCAAAGGCTCTGCCCAGCCAGAAGCACTGGCAACAGTATACGGTAATATTTTACCAGCATTTCCAAGAAGCATTCCTGCATTTTTTACTATTCCCCCCTGGACCACGCAAGATTCCACGACTATTATGTAGAGATGGCAAATAATCAGCGAAAAAATCTCCTGGACGATATTGATATCAGAATTCTGTCGGCATTGCAGAAGGATGGCAAACTCAGTTACGTTCAGCTGGCGAGTCAGGCAGGACTGTCTGAATCTGCCTGCCTCAGACGTGTTCGGCTGCTTGAGGAACAAGGGATTATTGACCGTTATGTCATGCTCATCAATCAGGCCGCCATTGGCAAACCGGGAACGGTATTCGTTCAGGTGACCCTGGATGGTCAGCAGCAGGATAAGTTACTGCGCTTTGAAAAAGAGATCGGCCAGGTACCCGAAGTCATGGAATGTTACCTGATGGCAGGAGACAGTGATTTCCTACTGAGAATTATCATCCGCGATAATGACGACTACCTGCGTATTCATAACCGCCTGACCAGCCTCACTGGGGTGCTCAGAGTCCAGAGCTCATTTGCCCTTAAAACCATCCTCAGAAAAACCGAACTCCCCCTTTAACTGATCCTGTTACATAGTGGATAATAAAGCATCGCATTGACCAGTTTATCGATTTGGAAAAATGCAATTTTTACCAGATCAAGGTTGTCGCCAACGGCTATCCCAACCTGGCAGCGTATCAAAACCGCTGATATACCCTTTATTCCGACGGACCAAAAGGTATATTAAATTTAATAAGTGATTATTAACTTTTCCTGTGTTATATCTATTATTTAATAGATATTTATTCAGGGGATATATGCAGGCATCAAACTTATATCGCTATCTACGCCTCATTCTGATAAGTCTAGCGCTGGTTAGTATCGTCGTTCCTGCAACAACGACCCGCGCCGATGGCCCCCCTCTACGCCATGTCCTCTTCCTCAATTCATACCACCAGACCATGGGCTGGTCACAAAAGATCCTTGCTGCCATTAATGATGAACTTGAGCCTGACAAGCACAATATCGTTCTCGACATCATCAATATGGATACCAAAAACACTTTCAGTGCTGAGTACATCAAGGAAACGGCAACATTTTTAAAAATAAAAACCAAAGGGATTCAGCATGAACTGATTATTGCATCGGACAACAATGCATATGATTTTCTCAAACAATATCGCGACAGCCTGTTCCCGAACGTTCCTGTCGTCTTCTGCAGTGTCAATGACCTGAACCTAGAAGAAGCACACAAGCTGATCGGCTACACCGGAGTCGAAGAAATTTTCAATGCCCCTAAAACCCTGGATCTGGCCCTCCGGTTTCACCCTGAAACCAAAGAAGTCCTTATCGTCAACGATAACCTGACTTCAGGACGAGCCGTCGCAAACGAGATTAAACTTCAACTTGGAGATCAATACAAAAATATAAATATCTCTTATACCGGGGCTGGACCAATAGAACAGGTCAATGCGCAGCTCAGAGCTCTTCCAGCTGACAGTATCGTTCTGATTGGTGCCTATTACACAGATCAGACTCACCGACATATCGCCGGCTACGAACAGATGGGGCCTCATTTAGTCGAGGGGGTCACGGTTCCTGTTTACACCCTATATGATTTCCATATTCACGACGGTGTCATTGGCGGCAAAGTTGCCAGTGCCTACCAGCAGGGAAAACAGGCCGCCATATTGGCGAAAAGGATTCTTCAGGGCGAAAATGCTGACGACATCCCTATCATCCGCAGTGGCACAACAGAGTTTATTTTTAATTACCCGGAACTGACCAAACATTCCATCGCAATCTCAAAATTACCTTCCGGCAGTCTAATTATTAATCAGCCGATTTCTACCTTTCAGACCTATAAAAAAGAAATTCTGACAATCTCAGTGTTTGTCGGCTTGCTGCTCATTGTTATCTGCCTGCTGCTGATCAATATCAATCACCGCCGCCGCATTGCCGAACAACTCCGGGAAAGTGAACTCAAACTTAAAACGATCTTCAATCAAACCTATGCATTTATCGGCCTGTTAACCCCGCAAGGAAAAATTATAGATGTCAATCAGCCCAGTTTGGATTTCTGCCAGATCAGCAAGGCAGACGTCGTTGATCGGCACTTTGCTGAGACTCCATGGTGGAACCACTCAGCAGAAACGCAAGAACAATTGCGTCACAACCTGGAAACCGCAGCTCGGGGACAGGTGGTCAATTTTGAAACAATCCATTCAGCAAATGGCATTCCTCACATTTTTGCAGCTACCATTTCCCCGGTATTTGACAGAACCGGACAAGTCGCTTTTCTGATCATCGAAGGGCGTGATATCACAGCTCAAAAAAGTGCTGAAGCGGAAAAGCAAAAAATGATTGAGCAACTGCGCCAGACGCAAAAAATGGAAGCGTTAGGAACCTTTGCCAGTGGGATCGCTCATGATTTCAACAATATCCTTTCTGCCGTTCTGGGCTTCACGGAACTCAACCTGATCAGCAGTGAGTGCAGTGGCACGCTACGGGAACATTCTGAACATGTAAAATCTGCGGCGTTACGAGGGCGCGGACTGATTCAACAAATCCTGACCTTCTGCCGCAAAGAGGAGACCAGCGAGGAACTGTTTGAAATACACCAAGTGGTAAATGAAGCTTTAAATATGGTCCGTAACAACATTCCGGACAGAATTACCATCAATGCCAGCATTGATGAATCGACAGGCTGGATTCTGGCAGATGAAACTCAATTGCACCAGATTGTCATGAACCTGTGCACAAATGCCTCCCATGCCATAGATACCGCACAAGGTGAAATTGCGGTCAGACTGGAAAGAGTAACGGTCACTGCGGACACGCCTCCAGTAGCTGACTTAGTTACAGGCAACTATGCCAGGTTGACAATAGCTGACAATGGCAAGGGGATGACAGAAGAGGTTAAGAAGAAAATCTTTGATCCATTTTTCACGACAAAAACCCTTGGAACAGGTACCGGTCTCGGCTTGGCGATTGTTCACGGTATCATAAAAAAACTTAAAGGGGGGATTCAGCTGGACAGTGAACCGGGTAAAGGAACGACTTTTACCCTGTGGATTCCACTAAGTGAAAACAAACCGAACAAGGTCCCGGTGTTGCCAAAACCCATGACAGAAGCGACTAACCGGCAACATATTCTCTGGGTGGACGATGAAGAGATTCTCGTCACTCTCGGCCGGGAAATGATCAAAGCTCTGAATTATGAGGTTACGACAACCACCTCTGCCAACGAGGCATTAGCACTCTTCAAAAAACATCCCGGACGCTATCATATGCTGATCACTGACCAGACCATGCCGGAGATGTCTGGCGTTGAGTTAAGTCAAACCCTGTTGGAGATCAATCCTGAACTGCCGGTTATCCTGTGTACCGGAGACAACCACACCATTACCCCGGAAACAGCAGAAAAAATGGGGATCAAAGCCTTCCTGATGAAACCTCTTCACATGGAGAACCTGGCTATTGAGATCCAAAAACATCTGCCCTCCTGATTTTCTCTCCCGCTAAAGAATACTTTTTCCGAACAGCGACTCCAGCAGCTTCACAGCAATCTGAGCAGTGCGGTTACCCAGATCCAGAATCGGATTAATTTCCACCACATCAGCTGAACGAACCTTGCCGCTATCAGCAATAATCTCCATCAACAACTGCGCTTCACGATAACTCAGTCCACCAGGGCATGGCGTTCCGACCCCCGGAGCTTCATTGGGATCGAGGCTGTCCATATCAAAGCTTAAGTGCAGGCAGCTGCGATCATGTAACCAGGCCAATGCCTCACGTGCAATAGTCCCCATACCACGTTCATCGATATCGCGCATGGTATAGATTTTAACGCCGCTGCTCTTCAGCCATTCCTTCTCACCTGGATCAAGATCACGAATACCGATCATCACCAGGTCCTCCCCCTGCAATTTCGGTCCTGGTCGCCCGACATTCACCAGGTCAGGATTGCCAGCACCAAGCAGGGTGGCCACCGGCATCCCATGCACATTACCAGACGGAGAGGTTTCCGGAGTGTTGGCATCGCCATGGGCATCGACCCAGATAACCCCCACCCTGGAGCGACTCGAAACACCACCAATAGTCCCAATAGCCAGGGAGTGATCGCCCCCTAAAAACAGAGGAATGACTCCCTGCTGAAGAGCCTGAGCAGCCACATCATAGGCGGCCTGACAGACATGCCGGATCGCCTCATTAAATGGAGCACAACAATCTTCCTGCAGACAGTTTCGAACCGGCACATAAAGATTTCCGGAGTCGTGGATGTGATAACCAAGAGCGGATAATGCCCGTGTTAACCCGGCGTAACGAACCGCACTAGGTCCCATATCAACACCGCGCTGGTCCTGTCCCAGATCAATCGGAACACCAATAATCCGAATCGCTTTCATAGACGCCTCCATCTCCAGGCAGGTGACCTCTGGGGGGTAAACACGCCTGCTCAAAGTTTCAGATTATTCCAGAGATTGGTCATAAAATCCTGAACGTTGGTAAGAATCGCAACCGCCTGCGCCGAACCACGATTGGCCAGTTTATCAGCGCTGAATTCGGTCATATCGACAATATAAAAATAGACCGGCCTTACGGTTCCATCCGGCATAATCCGATAACTAGGAACCATATTGCCAAAAGCAATGGAGTGCAGCTGAGTCGCCAGGGCAATGACCGTAGTCGCTTTACGGGCATGTACCCGCATGGCGTCCTGGGCCGCATAAACATTCCCCAGAACTTCCGGTAACGGTCCGTCATCGCGGATGGACCCCGCCAACACATAAGGAATTTCACATTTTTCACAGGCATACATAATGCCATCCTGTAGGTTAAGATCCTTGATGGTTCCGGCGATAGAACCATTACGCCGCACCTCATTGAGAATATCGAGGTGATTGTAATGCCCCAATGGCTGCAGCGTTTGCGAGTAGATATTCTGTCCCAGTCCGGTCTGAAAGCAAGCGGCTTCCAAGTCATGGGTTGCCAGGGCGTTGCCAGCCAACAGGGCGTGACAATACCCCGCCTCGATCATTCCCTGCATAGCCTGACGACTGTCTTTATCGAAGGCTACTGCTGGTCCGAGTACCCAGGCAATATAACCGTGATCGCGATCATGGCGTAAGATTCGATACAGATCGTCATAGGATCGTGAGAAAGGTGTCTCCCTGGTTCCCCGCGTGCGAAAGGAGAATTTATCAACGGCGTCGGCGACCAGGCCACGGAATCCTTCGGTATGCACATAGATCCCTTCCTCACCGTTCTCAGTCCTGCCGACGGCGACCAGATCCCCCTGTTTTACCGTTCTGGCTTCAGCGACATTGAGCTCTGTGCCATTCAGAACCAGCACTGCATCCATGCGGCTTTCAGGAGCTAACAGCCAATCCCCGCCTGGCATTTTAAGATATTCAGGGTGATTTGAAGTCCCATGGTAATTTTTAGGGACCACGCCGTCCAGGGGCGCAGGCAAAAACCGCGCAGCCGGGGCATCCACAAACAGAGGTAAGGAAAAATCAGGTTCTTGATAAATAGGAATTAAAGGGGCAGACATAAACCGGACTCCTTTCACGCCATCCAGAACAGTTCAATGGCAAATCAAGACTTCTATAAGCGACCGCTTCTCTCTTTATGGTATCGAAAAATTGCTACTCGGCAAGAGTCTTGTTGAATTCCGGGTTTAACAAACAGCCTAATAATAGATTATAATGATAAGAAAATTTAAGGAGATCCCATGGACGATAAGCAGATTGAGTTGCATCGCGAATTTCTGAAAGATTCGCTACGCCAGACAATAAATTTTCGTTTCTCCGATCAAAACCAAGGCGTCCCTGCCCCACCAGTACAAAAACCACTGGCGGAAGGACAACAATTGATTGAGCTGCCCCAAGCAGACAGCTGGGAAGATTTTCGTGGTACAGACCTGCTTGATGCACTGGTCATGCGCCAGAGCAAAAGACGCTATACAGCGGATAAGTTGACCCAGGCAGAATTGTCTTACCTGTTATGGATGACCCAGGGGATAAAGAAGGAACTGGCGCCAGGAACCGCACTCAGAAGCGTACCGTCTGCTGGCTGCCGCCACCCGTTTGAAACCTACCTTCTGGTCACCGGGGTCGAAGGGCTTGATCCTGGAGTCTATCGCTACCTTCCTGTCGATCATGCCCTGGTCCTTGAACAGGCCGATGAAGACCTGGTTGAAAAAATCACTCCGGCAACTCTTGGTCAGGCCTTTATTTCTGCAGCACCAGTAACTTTTGTCTGGGCGGTTCTCCCCTACCGGACCGAATGGCGCTATCATACCGCCGCGCATCGAGTAATCCTGCTTGATGCCGGTCATGTTTGCGAGAATCTCTACCTGGCCTGTCAGGCCATTGGTTGTGGAACCTGTGCGGTAGCAGCTTTTGATCAGAAAAAGTTGGATCGGCTATTGGGGGTCGACGGACAGGATGAGTTTGCCCTCTACCTGGCTGCAGTTGGAAAATGTTGATGAAGGCCCAATGAATTGCTGAAAGGTTTTAGATTGGGAACCTGCCCTTTTCCGTTGCAACAAGCCCGCAGAGAGACAAAGGCACGACGGAAAAAGGCAGATCGAAATAAATTCTATTCAAAAAGAGGGAGCACCTGGTCGACAATTTTTTGTTTGAATTCATCCAGGGTTCCGCAATTGTCAATGACCAGATCCCAATTCTGATAATCATCGAGAGAATTTTCGCTGCTATGGTTATTCGCACCGTCAAAGCCAGGGCGGACAACCCTGACAAAAACACCACCAAGCTTCTTGATGACATTCAACTCGTTGATGAAACGTACATCATCAACCAGGATATGGGTTGCCTGCAGATCGATAGTCGTCAGTTTTCGCTCCCAGGCCTTGGTCCAGTAATCGGGGTCCTCGGCACGACGATACTCAGTCCCCCACCACTGTAATATACGCCGGACAGTTACCGCAGACATTCCCTGGCGATCCTGAATTTCAGCATGGGCAACTAAAAAGTCGCGCCATTTTTCACAGGCTGCCAGCGCCTGATCCTCAGCAATATAGAAAACAGTCACCTTATCCTGCTGATCACCATACACCAGAGACACATGGTCATCGGCACCTACCTGCCGTAAAAATTCAACGACTTCCTCCCGCAAGACGGTTGCCATCGGCACAACCTCAATAGGAAGTGTTTCCTGCTCGAGAAGAAATTTTGCTGCAGTGGTTTTTCCCGATGCGGCCTTACCGGCAAATCCAATAATCATTGTGTCCCAATCCTTAAAAACAGTGATCTATGAGTTTCTATCATCGCAGTGACGTGACAAGGTTTCTGAGTGTAAATGAACTACCTGAAAAATGAAATCACTGAAATCAATATTCTTCAGGGATTATTTCCTCAACAATAAGCAGGATATGCTGCCCTACGGTTGACATACCACAGGTTGTCACTTATATATTTAATTATTAGCTTAAGCATATCTAATAAGTTTTGTGAGACAGGAATATTAATGGAACAGGCCCCCAGAGCTACCGTCCCAAAGGATACTGCCCGCAAAATGAAACTGAAGACAGCCGTCTTCTGCTACCTGATTTGCGCCTTTGTGGTGGTCGGCGGGCTGGTTGTCGGTTTATTGAAGTTTTATGCATTCCGTACTCTCAATGAGACAGAACGACAAACCCTTCACCAAAAAAATATCCAGATCATTCGCAGTATCGAAAATGAAATTGACCAGTTAGCTGCCTTTGCCAGGGACTGGGGCATCTGGAATGACTCATATCAATTCATGCAGGACAGAAATGTCGACTATATTGAATCAAATATGGGAGAAGGATCTCTTGAAAACCTTGAAACTCTGGGCTTACTGTACCTTGATCTTGATTTTAAAGAATTCTACAGCTATACGTCTGAGCTGCAACGGTCCGAGCATAATGAACTGATCCGCCTGATCGAGGCCAAGAAAGACCTGTTTCTAAAAGCGCTTGCATCAGGTTCAGACCGGGTACTGCTCTTCCTTCCACAGTTAAACATTCATTACTGGTCAGTTGTTCAGCCGATTTTACCTGGAGATGACAGTACCGATCACAACGGCTATCTGATACTGACGAAACCCATCGGTCTAACGTTTTATCATAAGTTAAGTATCCTGTTTGGTACCGATATCGTTGCAACTGAAAACCGAACAGATCAAAACTATGAATGCCTCGATTCTCAATCTGAAAATATCTTCTGCCAGCGGGTCCTGCTGCTTAACGAATCGCAAGCGCTACTGGAAGTTGCCATTGCGGATGCAGAAAACAAAAAATCGATCTACCTGCAGACCCAAACCACCCGGTCATTAAACCAGGAGATCAGGACCGTGTTCACCAGCACCCTTGGGATTCTGTTAGCATCCGGGTTACTCATCATTTTACTGAACCTGATTATCCTGAATAAACTGATCGTACGACCGACCACCTACCTGTCGTTAAAATTTACGGCCTTTGCTAAAAAAAGATCCCTTCATCGTCGCTTAAAAGCCTTTGGTCCTGCCGAGATCCGAAACCTGACCAGCTCAGCCAACCTGATGTTGAATGAAATAGAAACCCTGCATCGACAGGTTGAAAACCTGTCCCAAACCGATGAGCTTACCGGCGTTTACAACCGCCGCTACTTCCATGAGATGTTCAAACGGGATAAGTCCCATGCCATCCGGGCTAAGGAATATATCGCGGTATTATTACTCGATCTCGATTTTTTTAAGCAGTACAATGATATCTACGGGCATGTCAGCGGAGATAAATGCCTGCAAGACTTTGCCACAATTCTGAAAGACAGTGTTAAAAGAACTAACGATGTTATTGCTCGTTATGGTGGGGAAGAATTCATTATCCTGTTGAGCGACACCCCCCTCCCCTGCGTTCAAGCCATTTGCAAACGTATCATCAAGAAACTCGAAGAAGCGGCAATTCCTCATGAAGGATCGGCTGTTGCACACCATGTCACCTGTAGCATTGGCGGCATAGCTGTTATACCAACTCTGGAAACAACAGAAGAAAACCTGATTCTACGTGCCGATGGACTCCTCTACCAGGCGAAAGAGGCAGGCCGTAATCGCTATATTTTAAGCGACCGTCTTTAATGCCATAAATAAATCCCAAGCAACAAAACTTAAATAAAAGGGCTCCAACGGTAATCTCCTCGGTGGATAGGGATGTCCACTCGCGCACCTGTGTGCCCACGATATCCAGGGTGAATTTCGCGCAAGCGCCGAATCCGTTCCGCAGTGGGTGGATGAGCCCGTAATAAGCTGGGCATTTGCGCGACCGGTAAAATTCGCTGCCACAAAGGTTTTGAATAATTTTCAATTTTCGTCAGCGCCGTTATCAGGGCTTGAGGGCTGCCTAGCAGTCGGGCTGCGGAAAGGTCCGCCTGGTATTCGCGCACCCGTGAGAGGCCTAATTGAGCCAGGGTGCTTAACTGGGGAGCAAAAATCAGCAAAGCCAGTGCCAGCCAGTTGATATGCAGGTTTGAAACCAACATCAGTGGCAAGCTGAACAGCAAAATAAATTGCCCCACCAATGAAAACATAGCGGTCATTCGTCCAGATAAGGCCGCGAGGCTCATCACCCGAATGTCATCATTAGCCAGGTGGCTGATTTCATGAGCCACCACGGCCTCGACTTCGTCACGCTCAAGCAGTTTGGTCAGTCCTGAAGAAACGGCAATGGCGGATTCTTTACTTCGTCCGACTGCAAAAGCATTCAGCTGGCGGGAAGGTAGGTAATAAAGCTCTGGCACCGTTTCGAGACCGGCCCGCACACTCAGATCGGTAACGATCTCATGTAAACGCGGAGCCTGAGCAAAAGACAACGGTTTTGCCCGGGCCAGGCGCATCACCCATTGAGGCGAATTAACGGGGGAGAAGAACGCAAACACCGCACCAAATATGGCTAACCAGACCACGACATCAACACCCCAGAGCAACCACCCCATGAAGGCCGGGTAAGCGGCGAGAAACACAAGGAGTATCCCGGTCTGCAGCTGGTTGCTCAAAGAATGAGACAGGCCGTCGGTAGCCTTCTGTTTAAACACGTTGAACATATACTATCCTTTATCTTATGTGAGGTGGTTGGTTCTCCCCTCGACCGGGCTCCCAGCGCGGGAGCCCGGCTTTATTACCATTTAAGCGGCGTTGTTTTTCCCGGACTCATCAATTTCTTCAAATTCAGCATCAACAACATCATCTGCCACATGAGGTTTTGTTTCTCCACCTGACGGGTTCGACTGTTGCACTTCAGCCTGACTTAAAGCGTTCACGGCGCTGTTCAGTTCCTGGCTGGCGGCTTCGATAGCACTCTTGTTGTCCCCCTTTAACGCAGCTTCAAGTCGTTCAATGGCAGTTTCCACTGCGGCTTTTACAGTGGCCTCTGCTGCACTTTCTGTGAGGTTCTTGCGAGCGCTATAAACGAGCTGCTCACCTTGATTCCTGGCACTGACCAGCTCATGGAAGCGTTTATCCTCTTCGGCATGGGCTTCAGCCTCACGCACCATGCGCTGAATTTCCTGCTCATTCAGGCCGCTCGACGCCTTGATAACAACCGATTGCTGTTTACCGGTCTGTTTGTCCTTGGCGGAAACATTCAGGATCCCGTTGGCATCAATATTAAAAGTCACTTCAATCTGCGGAATCCCCCGCGGTGCCTGGCGAATTCCCTCAAGGTTGAAACGTCCCAGCAACTTGTTGTAAGCAGCCTGCTCACGTTCTCCCTGTAAAACATTGACCGTAACCGCAGACTGATTGTCCTCCGCTGTCGAGAATACCTCACTAGCCTGGGCAGGAATCGTTGTATTCTTCTCAATCAACTTGGTCATCACCCCACCCAATGTCTCGATACCAAGAGAAAGCGGGGTAACATCGAGCAGAAGCACATCATTGACACTGCCACTCAGAACTCCGCCCTGAATCGTGGCACCAATAGCAACCGCCTCATCAGGGTTAACATCCTTACGCGGTTCTTTGGCGAAGAACTCCTGCACCTTTTGTTGAACCAGCGGCATCCGAGTCTGGCCGCCGACCAGAATGACGCTATCGATTTCACCGGTACTGAGCCCGGCATCCATTAAAGCCTGACGACAAGGGGCAATGGTTCGCTCAACCAGTTCTGCCACCAGTGATTCGAGGCGAGCTCTGGATATTTTGAGGTTCAGGTGTTTTGGACCACTGCCGTCAGCTGTAATAAATGGCAGGTTAATATCTGTCTGTTCACTTGAAGAGAGTTCGATTTTGGCCTTTTCGGCAGCTTCTTTTAAACGCTGCAAAGCCATCTGATCACCATGCAGGTCAATCCCCTGCTCTTTTTTAAAGTCACTGATGATAAATTCGATCAGTGTGTTATCAAAATCTTCACCACCAAGGAAGGTATCACCATTGGTTGCAAGAACTTCAAATTGCTGATCCCCATCAACATCTGCGATTTCAATGACCGAGACGTCAAAGGTGCCACCACCAAGATCATAAACAACGACTTTCTGATCACCCTTTTTATCCAGGCCAAAAGCAAGTGCCGCAGCGGTTGGTTCGTTAATAATCCGCTTTACTTCAAGCCCGGCAATTCGCCCGGCATCCTTGGTGGCCTGACGTTGCGAATCATCGAAATAGGCAGGCACCGTAATGACCGCTTCGGTCACTGTTTCACCGAGATAATCCTCGGCAGTTTTCTTCATTTTCTGCAAAATTTTAGCGGAAACCTCCTGTGGGGACAGCTGCTTTCCATCAGCTTCAACCCAGGCATCTCCGTTCTTGGCTTTTACAATCTGATACGGAACACTATCCTTGTCACGTGCCACCATGGCATCGTCAAAGCGTCTACCGATCAAGCGTTTAATAGCAAACAACGTGTTTTTGGGATTGGTCACAGCCTGGCGCTTTGCTGCCTGGCCAACGAGAACTTCCTTATCCGGGGTGTAGGCAACAATAGATGGAGTGGTTCGTGCCCCTTCACTGTTTTCTATGACTTTTGGTCGGCCACCTTCCATGACTGCAACACATGAATTGGTGGTCCCTAAATCGATTCCGATTATTTTACTCATTTCTTGTCCTCCTGAACTTTTGATTTTTTCAGGTCATCCGTAACGACCTCGTCTTACAAACATCTCAAAAGCCATGCCAAAGCAACAAACCGCTAGAAACAGGCCTCGCTCAAAAAAAGAGGCTGGTGTGCGACGTTACACAGGTGTCGCTTGCGACAGGTCTGCAACGCTGGAGCTGCGACACTTAGAACCACAGAAGCTCCTAGGAAAAGGCCAATAGAAATCTCTAACATCCTGGATTTAGGAAATTTTCAATAAATTTCATAATCACCTAAGGTGATTGGCACAACCCTTGATAATAACAATGGACACCGGCATGCAACACGGCCGGTGGATTGACTAAAAAGAGAAAACGATTGAACAGGGAGGAAATTATGGCTAATTGGGATCTATTTCAGGAGATGAATAAACTTCATAGAGAGCTGGATAAAGCGTTTCGAGGCTCTGGGGCTTCCTTTACAGGACCTTCATTTCTGCCTGGCATTGGAGCCGGCGACTATCCACGCTTTAACCTGAGTGAAGACCAGAACAATTTTTATGTTGAAGCATTGGTCCCCGGAATCGACCCAAAAGACCTTGACCTGAATGTTATGCAGGGCACGCTATCCCTTGCAGGAGAACGCAAAGAGCAAGACCTGCGTCAGGTCACCTGGCACCGCAGAGAGCGCGGTTCCGGTAAATTCATGCGCAGTATTGAACTACCAGAAAGTGTTGATATCAGCAGGATCGATGCTGAGTACCGTAATGGGCAGCTCCTTATAACGCTTCCCAAAAAAGAGCTGGCTAAGCCAAAGAAGATCAGCATCAGTGCTCAGTAACAGAGAGAAAAAGCACAGAGGAGGTAGAGCTATGACTAATCAGGACTTAATAAAATCAAAAGATAACCAGGTGGAATCGAGTGAACATACCCGTTCGGCCGTACAAACCGTGATTCCAGCCGTTGATATATACGAAACCGATGAAAATCTTACGCTGATGGCGGACCTTCCTGGGGTAACCCATGAAGGACTCGACATTCAACTGGACAATGGTCTGTTGACCATCAGGGGAAAAGTGGGATCGGCACAAAAAGGAAAACACTTGCTACAGGAATTTTCATCGGCCGATTACTACCGTCAATTCAAGTTGTCTGACCGCATTGCTGCTGAAAAAACCACGGCCGAACTCGACAGTGGCGTACTAAAACTGATTATTCCGAAAGCAGAGACAGCAAAACCAAGGAAAGTTGAAATCAGACACTGAACAACGGATCACATACATCCTACCCCTCCTTTTGTTTGCCCCCGGAACCCCGGGGGCTATTTTTATCGACCTAAAGCAGGTACTGTAATATCTCGACAGGGTTCTGCCCGTTCTTGCGGGCCAGAGTTTTAATACTCATTGATTGATCGACAACTTTGATGTTGTGACTGGCCAGGATAGCAGCTAACTCCTCATCACTTTTACCACAAGTCTGCGCCAGGGTTTGCAGAGGCAACTCCATGACTACCGACATGGCCTTGCGTACCGGAGATTCCTGCTGCTCAACCAGGGGCATGAAAGAAATGGCGGTTATAGCCACAAATGCAACAACGATAAGTGCTCCAACCGGCTTGATAACAGCATTACGCAGAGGTACCCAGTTTAATCCCAGATGCAGAACCACCCCAAAAACAAAAACCCAGCTTAACCATTGATGAGCCATCTTGACCAAGCCGAGATTAACATGGAAAAACAACAGGATTCCGGAAACCGCGCAGAGAATGAAACTTCCCAGGGTTAAGGGGGTCACCCAACTACGTTTACTAATACGTGCATTCATCGTTCGCTCCTTAGACATAAAAAAACAATTTGTTAATTTTAGAGACATCTCTCAATTTCTATGTGCGACAGCATAAAGATTTACTTGTGAACTTGGGTTAATTGTCTGTAAACATTTGTAAAGTTTATTCCGTAAGGAACCGGTTGTATGTCCGGGCAAGACCCGTCTATAGTCTTGAGTAGTTGCCATCTGAAAACTCAAAATAGAAACGACCAAGCTTCCAGATTGGAAGCGAGATAGACATGGAGAAATCTTATGAAAAAAACACTGGTGATCGGTGCACATGGTCAGATAGGCCAGCTTATCGTCCGTCTGCTTGCCCAAAATAAGCTTCCAGTTAAAGCGATGGTCAGAAATCCCGAACAGCTGACTCTGTTTGAAAACTTAGACGTGGAAACGGTTCTGGCTGACCTCGAGGAAGACTTTTCTGCCGTGTTCACAGGCTGCAATAAGGTCATTTTTACCGCTGGATCAGGCGCAGCAACCGGAGCGGATAAAACCCTTCTGGTTGACCTGTGGGGAGCGATCAAAAGTATCGACTTTGCGCAAGCGCAAAATATTGAACATTTCATCATGATAAGCAGCTTGAACAGTCATAATCCGGATACCGGCCCAGTAACAATAAAACCCTACCTGGTCGCTAAATTTGCCGCGGATGAATACCTGAAAAACAGCGGTCTGCCCTACACCATATTGCGTCCGGCCAGACTGACAAATGAAAAAGCAACCGGGAAAATTCGCACTGACCGTCCGGAAGCTCCCGAAGAAAGAATCATTCCACGCGCCGATGTTGCGGCTGCGGCCTGTTACTGTATTAAACATGATGAAAGCAGGGGGCACATAATCAATCTTTGTCAGGGTGATAAACTACTGGCATCCGAATTAGCTAGTGTCAGCAACTAGGAATACCTTCCCCATTTGATAGAGCAGTTGGCTGCCAACAGCTGCTCTGTCAAAATTTCTATCCCAATCCCCTTTTTTCATTTCTCGCTTCATCATCAAAGCCCATGTCATATATGCCTCATATATGCTACGTAATACTATTCGAGATGACCATTATTTTGACTCAATAATTAGCCAGAACAAATCTTTTTAGATATTTTAAACGGCTTCTCACTTGTTCCTAACATTTCTCTGGTTAATGGGGTTCTGCATTTGCCCCGAGGAGAAATAGTCATGAATCAATCACGCAAAGAATTTAGTGGAGAGCTTCCCCAGGCCCACCTGGCGGATGTCCTTCAATTACACGGTCTGAACGGTTTTTCGGGGGGAATATCCGTAAGACAGGACAAACGGAAAGGAGTGATCTTTTTCCGGGAAGGTCAGATCATCCATGCCGAACAGGACGGCACAACCGGCATAGACGCGGTCTACCGGATGTTCAGCTGGCAAGGGGGGGATTTTTCATGCCACCCAAACCTGCAGACGCTACATACCACCATCACCATGTCATTAAGCAACCTGCTGCTCGAATGTCACCGCCGCTTAGATGAAAACGGAGAGTTATTAGAATCTCAGCCTCAACCAAAGGTCGACAACATGAATAAGACGGTTAAGAAACTTCTGCCAATACCTGGGGTTAATTTTGCGGTGATTACCAACCAACAGGGGCAGCCTGTGGATGACACAAGTGACAGCGCTGCCCGTCTGGGTGCTCAAGGTCATTATTTCAACCAGGTCGCTACCCAGTTGGGGGAACTGTTTGGCGCCAAGCACTGCTCCTTTACCGCGGCTGGTGGGCAAGCTGGCCATTGTCTTAATTTTCGCGCAAACCAGATGTCTATGATCATCGGTGTTCCAGCCGATAGTGATTACCTGGCCATTGAAAATGCCATTCGCGCGACCCTTGCTCAAAAATAGAGGACGTCATGGATACTACCTGTCTTGAAGAATTAGTTACGCTCCCCCATGTTGACGGTGCCTTCGTCAGTCATGCAGATGGCCGCGTCATCGCCCAGAAAATGCCCGATTTTCTCGCTCCTGAGCAGTTACAGAAAGCAGTTCGCCTGCTCAACCAGAACAGAAGTGCCGCCAGCGCCGCGGTCGGACCGGTCAATTTCTGCGAATTCCGCTACAGTAACCATCGGATTTTCATCTACTACCTGAAACACGGGCAACTGATGCTCCTGTGCGGTTCCCAGGTAAGTCCGGCCCGGGTCGCTCTGGAAGTCGATATGAAAAAAGCTGAACTCGAATCATTATTGGCGAATAGAGCAACACCAAAGGCTCATGCTCCCGCTGCATCTCACCACAATAAACCAACTGACATGCCCAATGAAGGAGAAGAGCGATGCCCAGAGAAGTCCCGCGGAGCACTGATGCCGGTATTAATTTCTGTCGCCTTTTTGCTGATAGCGCTACTTGGCGTTGGTTTTTTCTTTCTTTGGGATGGTCGTCATTCGCAAGTTCAAATCGCGCAAACGAGTATTCAGGGGGTAACCAAACAAATACAGGCTACGGTTGAGACAGCAGCGGCAATGCCCCTCGCTAAACAAGGGTCGACACCCCTTCCAGCAGAAACGATACTGCGTCTGCACGGATCAAATACCATAGGCGCCAGATTGGCACCAGCCCTGGTTAAAGAGTTCCTTGCGCAGGAGCTTAAAGCACAGAATATCAACAGTGTTGCCGGAAAAATTGGAGATGAACAATCGATAGAGGCAGTCCTTCCCGATAACCACCGGGTTGCCGTTGAGATCCACGCCCACGGATCAAGTACCTCTTTTAAGGATCTGAACCAGGATCTTTGTGATATCGGCATGGCCTCCCGCCCTATCAAACAGAAAGAGGTCGATATGCTGCAGCGCTTCGGTGATATGACCAGCCCTGCCAGTGAACATATCCTGGCCCTTGATGGTATCGCGGTTATTGTTCATCCGGCTAACAACCTGGAGCGTCTTTCCCAGCAACAGATTGCCGCCATTTTTTCAGGGCAGATTCAGGACTGGTCTGAATACCCGGCAAGTGGGCTGACGGGTCCTATCAAAGTTATTGCCCGCGATGAAAAATCAGGGACCTGGGACACTTTCAAGCATCTGGTCCTACAGGGAGAGGCTCTGAAGGGACAGGCTGAGCGCATCGAAGACAGTCGCGAACTCACCAACAAGGTTGCAACCAACACCAACGCCATCGGCTTTATCGGCCTGCCCTATATTAAACCGGCGAAAGCGATATCGGTCTCGGAAACCGGAACTGACGCGGTCTATCCGACCCCCTTTACCGTCGCCACAGAAGATTATCCTCTGGCTCGCCGACTTTTCTTATACCTGCCGGAAAATACCACAAGTACACTCAGTAAAGCGTTTATTGAATTTGCACTTGGTTTTGACGGGCAGAAAATCGCCCAACAAATCGGCTTTGTTGAATTGACCATAAACAAACAGCACCCAGTCATTGCCGCAGACGCTCCCCAGAGTTATCTTGACGAGACCAACTCTGCTGCCCGCTTATCGCTGAACTTTCGTTTCCGTAGTGGCAGCAGCAACCTCGATAATCGTGGTCTTCGAGATATTGACCGTCTGGTGAAATTTCTAAATATTCCTGAAAACCGTGGCCAGGGTATAAAACTATTCGGTTTTTCAGACAGCCTGGGACAGCGTGCTGCCAACTGTGCATTATCTGCCAATCGTGCACAGAAAGTTGCCTCTATCTTACAAGCCCATGGAATAACGGTTGAAACAACCCATGGCTACTGTGATGATATGCCCGTGGCATCAAACAAATCGGCATCAGGTCGGGAACGCAATCGTCGGGTCGAAGTCTGGATTGATACGCCCCAGAGCCTGCAAACTTTTTCCCGCCTCAATTAGGCTCCATAAATAGTGTCAATGGGCCGCTTGGCTATTACGGCTGCCCGGTCCATTGACAGCGCCATCAGAAACCCCTTATAATTAGAAAATATCAAGGTATTCGTGACACGCCTTCAGGGTGTTCCCCCGGCCCTGCCACCGATACATCTCGTTGACACAGTTTATCTCACCGGCCTTTACAACTTGTTTTTCCTTCGGCAACCACCTCTGTTCCGGCAGAAAAAAGAAGATGCTATTGAGGGATACAACTCTAAACAGAAAGTTGGCATAAACGTCTTTTACTCTTGTAAATTAGCGCTAAGTGTTAACCTTTTTGCAGAGCTGGAACGTACTCTCAGGTTTAGTCATCTTCCCACGCCAGCTGAGCTATTGGCGCATAATGATTGAGAGAAATTCAAGAGCAAGAGTGAGGTCTTCCTGCTTGTATGCAGTTTATAGATAATGGAACGAAAAAATTATGACACGTCTCATTGACAATAAAGTATCAACAACCCTGATTCGCATGGCAGTTCCTATGCTGGCCGGAACCTTTGCCATTAACGCTTACAACCTGACCGACACCTGGTTCGTCTCCCGCCTGGGGACGATTCCCCTGGCCGCCATGGCCTTTACCTTTCCGGTTGTCATGATTTTACGCTTTATCATGATGGGCCTGGGAACCGGCGCCCTGGCAATCATCGCCCATGCCATTGGCAGCAATGACCAAAAACATGCAGCTCGCCTGACGACCCACGCATTGATTTTATCTCTGCTCTTTTCCGTGCTTATAACCGTTGTTGGACAACTGGCGGTAACACCCTTGTTTTCAGCCCTGGGTGCCGAAGGTGCTGTTCTGACCATGGTTTCACAGTATATGAGAATCTGGTTTGCCGGCGCTGTCGTCATGGCCGTACCATCCATGATGACCCAGGTTCTGATGGGGACTGGAGACACCAAATCTGCCAGCATGGCCATGGTG
This sequence comes from Geopsychrobacteraceae bacterium, assembly GCA_963664385.1. Lineage (GTDB taxonomy): Bacteria > Desulfobacterota > Desulfuromonadia > Desulfuromonadales > Geopsychrobacteraceae > Seleniibacterium. The sequence continues at coordinate 3,315,296 of OY761157.1, read as the reverse complement.
GTCGGAACTCTGATCAACCTGATCCTCGACCCGATCATGATTTTTGGCTGGGGTGCCATTCCTGCCATGGGTATCTCTGGTGCAGCCCTCGCGACGATCGTGGCACAAACTTTCGGCCTGTTATTTCCACTCTATATCTTGACCAAAAAGCATCACTTGATTCGCTGGAAATTACCTGAGTTGCCACGGCTGCTTGACTCATGGCGCAGAATTCTGCGCTTGGGGATCCCGAGTATCCTGAGTAACCTGCTGACGCCACTGTCTATGGCGCTGGTGACCAGGCTGATTGCCACTTACGGTGCGGAAGCGGTTGCCGCAACGGGGGCAACCAGCCGACTGGAAATGTTTGCGTTCATGATCCCGATGTCGATAGGGATGTCATTAGTCCCCTTTGTGGCCCAGAACTATGGTGCAGGCAGCTTTGATCGAATCCTGGAAGCGCAGCGCGAAACCCGCTGGTTCGCTCTGTCCTATGGCTTACTGACGACAGTAATGTTCTTCATCTTTGCTCCACAAATGGCCAGCCTGTTTTCAGATGATCCAAAAGTTATTGGCATTATGGTCACTTACCTGCGCACCGTCTGTTTCGGTTACGGTATGGCCGAGGCCTTTCGCTATAGTACTTTCTGCCTTACCGGAATTCAGAAACCAGTCTCGTCAGCTATGCTTAACCTGCTGAGAACCCTCTTACTGTTAGTACCTCTCGCCTTCGCTGGTTCGCATTTCTTCGGGTTAAGGGGAATTTTTGCTGGCCGCCTGGTAACCGACATCATTGCTTCGAGTATCGCAATGTTCTATTCCTGGCGGGTTCTTTATGCTATGCAGTCTCAACAGACGTCAGCGCCCGCCCCCTTGCGACCAAGCGCAGTGGCTACCCCCCAGATAAAGAGCAATTAAGCAGAAAGTTAAGGATTCTCCACATGTCAGATATCATTGAACAGGCGCTGAAACTTGGCTGTACCTGCGCGAAACTGATCCCTGCGGCACAGATCCAGGTTAAAACAGAACTGGCCGAGCTCTGCCAGCCTGGCAGCTGCGCGGAATATGGGCTGGCGCCAACCTGTCCTCCCCATGTCTCAGGACCTGAGGGCTTCAAACAGCTTCAGGAGAGCTATCAACAGGCTCTGATCCTGCGCCTCGAGGTTCTGGAACAGGACCTGTTGGGAGAGCAACGCATCGCTATTTTCCGAAATTTACAGAAATTGGTTGCCCACCTTGAAAAATATGCTCTTGCAAACGGATTTTCTGCAGCCTGTGGTTTTTCCGGCGGATCATGTAAACGTCTGTTTTGTGAACAGGAACCAGGCTGCGCGGTACTTACAGAAAACGCCCCCTGCCGCTATCCCGACCAGGCGCGCCCGTCCATGTCGGGTTTTGGTATTGATTTACTGGCTCTGATGAAAACCTGTGACTGGCCAGCGACCTTTATCGATAGTCATAATCCACAAGACTATTCCAGAAAATCATGGGTTGCAGCATTGATCCTGTTAGCTGAACCTTCGTCACAACAGGCTTCTGGAGATGATTAACCCGAATAAGAGAGGATCGAGTATGCCCCCATGGAACCCGGACAATTACATTAAAGCATGGAATTTCGCCAGTAAGGCACATGGAGACCAACGGGTCCCCGGTAGTGGCGTCCCTTATATTAACCACATTGGCCTGGTCGCCATGGAGATATTGACAGCCCTGAACTACAGCGACATCAGCTCTCCAGATCTGGCCGTTCAATGTGCCCTGCTTCACGATACCATTGAAGATACACCCTGTACTTATGATGATATTAAGGCTGAATTTGGCCAGGATGTCGCTGCAGGGGTATTGGCGCTATCCAAAAATACTGATTTGCCAACCAAACGGGAGCAAATGACTGACAGTTTGTTACGCATCACCCAACAGCCCCATGAAGTATGGATGGTAAAAATGGCTGACCGCATAACTAACCTGCAGCCCCCACCGGCATATTGGGATCAGCAAAAAATTTCAGACTACCAGACTGAAGCAACCCTGATTCTCAACCACCTTGGTGCCGCCAACAACAATCTGGCACAACGTCTGACCGATAAAATTGCTGCCTATGATCAATTTTTAAATGACGCCAAGGTTCCTTAAGAATTGATCGTTTATTGACAAGCATCCATTTTTAAGCTTGGATGCAGTAGCTATGTAACTAAATATAACCTTCTGCGGATGTCCCCAGGAAATCTGTGGCTACCCAGGGGTGGTGGTTCGGTATATGGGAAAATTTCAAAATCTTTACAGATTTGGTACCCGACGGATGTGGGGCAATATGAAGGAACTCTCTCCTGCCCAGTTCCTGATGCTGTCGTACGCCCTGGCTATCCTTATCGGCAGCTTACTTTTGACCACGCCATGGGCTGTTCAGCAGGAACGGCTTTCGTTTCTTGATGCCCTGTTTACAGCGACTTCGGCTCTATGTGTAACCGGATTATCGGTTATCGACATAGGTAACCGGCTAAGTGGCTTTGGACAGATGATTGTCCTGACACTGATTCAACTAGGCGGCCTGGGAATTACCACCTTTTCCGTCTATCTGTTTATCTACCTGCGGGTCGGGGTCAGTATCCGCGGCCGCTGGATCATTAACGAAACGCTGATGCATACGCCGATCAGTTCATGGCGGGACCTGCTGCGTGACATTTTCCTGATGACTTTTATCATCGAAGCCACAGGAACCCTGTTGCTAGCTTTTGCCTTCGTCCCCAAGCTGGGCTTTTGGCCAGGTCTTTACAGTGCGGCATTTCATGCTATCTCGGCTTTTTGCAACGCCGGTTTCTCACTATTCTCAGACAGTATGGTCGGCTTTCGGGACAGTTCCCTGGTCAACATGACGTTAATCATGCTGATTGTGCTGGGGGGCATCGGTTTTCTGGTTATTCGCGAGCTGGTACAATTCGCTTGCGGGGTATGCAACAGCAAAAAGCGCCCCAACCGATTATCCTTGCACAGTAAAATCGTACTGATCACAACTGCGGTTCTGATTGTTGCCGGAGCGGTAACCATAGGCATGCTGGAAAACAGCCAGGCCCTGGCCAACATGCCTTTGGGTGAAAAAATCTGGACTTCGTTATTTCAGTCAGTCACGGCCCGTACCGCGGGATTCAACAGTATTGATCTTAATCTTTTTGAAGTTCCAACCCTGTTTCTTCTGGTCTTTCTCATGTTTGTCGGTGCCTCTCCCGGTTCTGCGGGTGGGGGCGTTAAAACGACCAGTCTGGCCCTGTTCTTTGCGATCTTCCTCAGTCGTTTAAGGGGCAGACAAACCACCAGCCTGTTCCACCGTACAATCCCAGATGACATCGTCAACAAGGCGCTGTCACTGGTCTTGCTGGCCATTACCCTGATCGGAATCGCCCTGTTTGCGTTATTAATTGTCCAAAACCAGGATCTGGCGCATGAAGACCACCGGCAGTTTCTGGAATATTTATTCGAAACATTTTCAGCGTTTTCAACCACCGGCTTATCGATTGGAGCCACCGCTGCCCTTACCAGCCTTGGTAAGCTGATTATTGTTCTGCTCATGTTTGCCGGTCGGGTCGGACTACTGACCATGGCCTTTGCCATTGCAGGCCGGACGCGCAGTTTTACGGCCAGCTACGCTGAAGAAAACATAATGATCGGCTGATTCGGAGAATCACTCTATGAAAAAGAAATTTTGCGTTATTGGACTCGGAAATTTTGGATACCAGGTTGTCAGCAGTCTTTACGATGCCGGGCACGAAGTGATCGCCATCGATAATGATAAAAACAAGGTTCAGGCGATTAAAGATATTTGCAGTTACGCGGTACTCAGTGATGCTGCCAATAAAGACTTTTTGAGTTCTCAGAGCGTTGCTGACATGGATGCGGTCATCGTCTCCATGGGGGAAAATTCTCATCTTGCCACTCTGGTTACCCTGTACCTCAAAGAGTTGAAGGTAAAAAGAATTCTGGTAAAGGCGCTAAACGTGGACCATGGTCGTATTCTGGAGCGCATTGGCGCCACTGATGTTATTTTCCCGGAAAAAGAGATGGCTCAGCGCCTGGCTCATAATCTGACCAGCCCCAATATCCTTGAGTTCATTCCCCTGGCCGAAGAATATTCACTATCCGAATCGGAGCCACCTAAAGCATTTATCGGTAAAACCCTGGCAGAACTCAACCTGCGCCGCAAATATCGCGTTACCGTCATTGCCATCAAAGATGTTCTGACCGATAGTTTCATTGCGGCTCCAGCACCTGATCACCTGATCAAAAACAGTGATTTGCTGATATTTATCGGTAAGTCTGATGATATAGAAAAGGCCCTGGCGCAAAACTGATTCTGCGAAACCTACGCTGATCAATTTTTACCCATAATCAGTTTATTGGGGATCAGCGTCTTTCGGGGAACAACTTTATGGTCAAGTAAATCAGACAGAACATAGTATAATTGCTTGCCGATCTGTGGAAAATCGATGCTGACTACACCAGCGACCAAGCCGTCATCAAGAAGTTCCTGAATCCCGCGGGAGACATTGCCAACACCAGCGATAACCAATGTTTTTCCAGTCATAAGCTGATCATGGTAGGGTTCGGTTTGAACTTTGAAGAAGCTGGGTTGGATAACCGGCCAGTGGCCAACCGATATAATAACATCAGCATTGAGCTCTTTAAGGCTGAAAGTCAGTTGATCGAGTGTTCGTTCAACGTTATCTCCAGTCAACCATGGTGAGCGCCGATCCTCAATCCAGCCGTTTTCACCAGTTAAACGCTTCATTCCGGATAGAGTATCATCGCCACTCAATTCCTTGCGTATCCCGATGACACGTTCCCGTAAATTAGGGTCGTTGGCCGCAGACATAATCACAACACGGCCACCTTCTGGTCTGCGCTGCATGGCGATTTTGGCCAGATCACGACCAAAAGATTGGTTATCTGGTCCCACGTAAGCCAAGCTGAGATCCTGATTGGCTTGATCAAATGGAGAATCGAAGGTCACGACCGGCAGCGAGGGATAATTACGCAAAATAGCGGCTAAAGGATCCGATAGAATAACGGAAATAGCGACCGCGGAAAAGCTACCTGAAGCAAGAGCCTTGCGCAGGGCAAAGACCTGGGGACGCGGTGTTGCATGCCCGGGAGCATGAAGTAACTCACAGCGATCATCATGAGCCAACGCCTCCAGCTCACAGGCGAAGGCCACATCTATAAAATTAGGATCATCTGAACTTTTCCCAAGCACCGCAAATGCACGCCCCTGGGCGGCAACGGCCTCAGGAAGAATAAGGCTCAGGCAGCTAAGAGCCAGAACAGATAACAGGCAAGCGAAAGCGATCCTCACCGGCAACCACCTTTAAATAGAGTCATTATTTCACATCTTTATAAAGCATACCTCATTCTTCCTGATTTTTCTTCTCGCTAAAAATCCTACTAATTGGAATATCTTTGTATTGTGTTTTTGCTCATTTTTTAGTATAAATGGGACACTGTTTTACATTATGAAACGATGACGTCGGTTACAAAAAATGTTTTCCCTGGCCGCCCGGCCGTTTTTCGTTAACTTTTTTGTTTTGTGTAAAAGGAGCAGTTATGAAAAGACATTTTGTTAAAATCGGACTGTTAGCAATGGTGCTATGTCTGATGGTCAGCTCACCTCTGTTTGCAGCAAAATTCCCTAGCAAAGCGGTCACCGTGATCTGCCCATGGTCTGCCGGCGGCGGAACCGACACAATTCTGCGTGGTCTGGCTAAGCAAACCGAACCCTTCCTCGGTCAAAATATCACCGTAGTCAACAAAACCGGTGGCGGCGGAGCCATTGGCCATGGTGCCGGTATTCATGCGCGCCCTGACGGTTACACCGTCACCATGATGACCTTTGAAATCATTTCCCTCCCCCCACAAGGGCTGGTTCCTTTTACTTACAAAGATTATGATCTGCTGATGCGTGTCAATATGGACCCGGCAGCAATCACTGTTCCTAAAGATGCCCCTTACAACACCATTGCCGAGTTTGTTGATTATGCGAAACAACATCCGGGCGAAATCAAAGTTGGTCATTCCGGACCAGGTTCAGTCTGGCAGATTGCCGGTGGTATTTTCGCTGAAAAAGCGGAGATCGATCTGACCTTTGTGCCTCACGATGGTGCCGCACCAGCGGTTACCGCCCTGGTTGGTAAACACATTCAGGCTGTTTCGGTCAGCCCTGCTGAAGTTCAGGGTCAGGTTGAAGCTGGTTCCCTTAAAATTCTCGCGATCATGAGCGATGAGCGGTTACCGAACTTCCCTGACGTACCAACCATGAAAGAAGCCGGTTACGATGTCAGCTTCGGAACCTGGCGTGGCCTTGCTGTGCCAAGAAAAACCCCTGCTGACGTGAAGCAGGCTCTTCACGATGCCTTTAAAAAGGGGATGGAGAGCGAAGCATTCCAAAAGTTTGCCAAAGATTCCGGCCTGGGTCTGGCCTACCTGAATGCTGATGCTTGGGGAAAAGACCTCGAAGCTGCATCAAGCAATGTCGCAACAACCATGAAAAAACTTGGACTTGCTAAATAAAATAGTATCGAAACAGATGAAAGGGGCAGCCTGAAACTGCCCCTTTTCCAATTCTCAGAATAAAGATTTTACTATGAAACGAGCTGATTTTATTATTGGTTGTCTGGGTATGATCCTGACTCTGTATATCTGGATAACAACCGCTAGCTTTCCGGAGGATCAGGTTGTCCAGGTTGGCCCGGCCTTTTTCCCAAGAATGTTAGCTGTAGGTCTGGGACTGACAAGTCTTGCTCTGATTATCCAGGCCATCGTAAAAGTTTCCGCTACCGAGCAGAAAAAAAACTCGCTGTCCCTGAGCGACCCTGGCATTCGCCGTGCTCTGATCGCACTTTTTGCAACTGTGATCTATTGCCTGCTACTTGAAACCATCGGCTTTATACCTCTATCGATCATCTACCTGATTCTGCTGATGTTGTTGCTTAAAGAAAAAAAATATATCCAGATGTGTCTCACATCTGTCGCTGTTACCGGGGTACTTTATGCAGTCTTTAATATGCTGCTGAACATCACCCTGCCGCTGGGGTCGCTCTATGGATTTTAATCTCTTTCTCGACGGCTTTTTAACCATCTTTCAAATCAAACCGATGCTGATGGTTTTCCTGGGGGCTGCCGGTGGTATCATGGTTGGCTCTCTTCCTGGCCTGACGGCCACCATGGGGGTTGCCCTGCTGGTTCCCTTTACCTTTGGTCTCCCTATCGGTGAAGCCATGGGGATGTTACTAGGGATTTTCAGCGGTGCCATCTATGGCGGATCAATATCTGCCATTCTGATCAGAACTCCCGGGACACCAGCTGCGGCAGCCACCCTGCTCGACGGCTACCCGCTAACCAAACGGGGTGAGGCCGGGCGCGCCTTAAGCATGTCGGTCTTTTCTTCCTTTATCGGAGGACTGACCGGTGCCCTGATCATGACCTTCCTGTCACCACAGATTTCCAAGGTTGCCCTTGAATTCAGCGCGGCAGAATACTTTGCCCTGGCAGTTTTCGGTCTTTCAATTATCATTTCGGTATCAGGAGGCTCGATTACCAAGGGGGTCTTTGCCGGTTTTTTCGGGCTGCTGATTTCAACCATCGGCCTTGACCCGGTCTCTGGTTATCCCCGCTTCATCTTCGGATCTATGGACCTGATGGAAGGGCCTGCATTTATCCCGACACTCATCGGTCTGTTCGCCTTTTCGGAAGTGTTCAAAGGGGTGGAATCATTGGTGGGCAGTAAACAGGCGATCAGCAAAATTACCAGTGTATTTCCAACCTGGGCCGATATCCGCGCCTCGTGGAAAGATATCCTGAAATCGAGCGTCATGGGGACTTTTATCGGTGCTATCCCTGGTGCGGGGAGCGACATTGCCGCATTTGTCGGCTATAGTGAAGCCAAACGCCGCTCCAAGAATCCGGAAAAATTTGGCACCGGAGCCATTGAGGGGGTCGCTGCCGCCGAATCCGCCAACAACGCCTGTACCGGTGGCGCCATGATCCCCCTACTATCCCTCGGCATTCCCGGGGATGCCGTTACCGCGGTTCTCCTTGGTGCTTTTATCATTCAAGGGTTGCGCCCCGGCCCCCTGCTCTACCGTGACCACATGGATGTTGTCTACTCGGTCTTTGCCGCCATGATTATCGCCAATATTGCCATGTTCGTGGTTGGTCTCCTGGGGGTGCGCTTCTTTGCCCGGATTATTTCGTTACGCAAAAGTATGCTGTTGCCGATCATCTTCCTGTTATCAATTGTCGGCTCTTACTCCATGCGCAACAGCGTGTTTGACATCTGGGTAGCTATCGTCTTCGGGGTCATCGGCTATATCCTGCAACGCTATCAATTTCCAGTTTCACCCATTCTGCTGGCCCTGATCCTCGGCCCCATGGCAGAATCCAACCTGCGCCGTTCTTTGATCATCAACGATGGCTCAATTTTGAACGTATTAAGCAGGCCAATAACGGCAAGCTTTCTCATCCTGGGCATATTGTCCCTGGTCACTTCAGTCATGCGTCAACGGCGTATGAATAAACGGATGGCAGATCTTCTCGGGAACTCACCAGAAGAAGACTCCTGAAGATGCGAACCTGCACAGTCTCTGTCTGTTCTGAGCAACACCAGAGCAGACAGAGGTTGCGCAAAAATCGCGGAACCCATGCGAATTTCCTTCATTCAACCAGCAGAAATCCGTTATTTTAAGACAACCTGAGCTCTTTTTACGGATTATCCATGTCAGCATTACTAACCTTTTTAAACACCAAAGTCATTCTGGTCCGCAACCTGGTGCAGATTGTATTTTTAGGCTGGAGCCTCTATCTAGGCTGGCGCTTATCCGCATTTGTCGCATACCTCAACAGTCGGGGGCAGCTACCCGTGGTTGAACGCCCCACCGGCGTTGATGCCTACCTCCCTATCGGCGCCTTGGTCAGTCTCAAAAATTGGCTCGTTAACGGCCAGTTTGACCACCTGCATCCGGCAGCCCTGGTCCTTTTTCTGACCTTTGTCGCCATGGCATTCCTGACCCGCAAAGCGTTCTGTTCCTGGATCTGTCCAGTTGGAGCTATCAGTGAAGCCCTGTATCGCTGTCAGGAAAGACTCAGCGCTATTCGCCTGCGCCTGTGGCCCTGGCTGGACAGGTTGTTACGGGGAGTGAAATACCTGCTGCTGGTATTTTTTGTTAAGCTGATTGTTCTGGACATGCCTGCGGCAAGCCTGAGCAGCTTTTTACAATCTCCTTATTGGGCTATCAGCGACATAAAAATGTTGCACTTTTTCACCGCACCAACGCTTACGACAATCGTGGTCATAGGTGTTCTGCTCGTGCTATCCTTATTTATCCGCATGTTCTGGTGTCGCTATCTCTGTCCTTATGGCGCCCTGTTGGGCCTGGTCAGTTGGCTGAGTCCGAACAAAATTTCTCGCCGGGAAAACTCCTGCATCAGCTGCCACCAATGCGACAAAGTATGCCCGGCAAGCCTGAATGTTTCCTCTTGCAGCACCATCACATCAGTCGAATGTACCGCTTGTCTTAGCTGCGTTCAGACGTGTCCACGCCCCACCACCCTGAGTATGACGTTTATCCATTATCGTTTGCCGAACTGGGTATTCATACTGCTCGTTCTTCTTGTTTTCAGCTGTGGAGTCGGTGCCGGAATGGTCAGTGGCCATTGGCAGAGTTCTCTGAGCGACATGGATTATGCTAGACTGATTCCTTTGTTACAGCGCCTCTGATTATGTCTTTTGAACGATCTTGCTGGAAGGATTGATGCAATATGCTGAAAGTGTTTTTTACCTTTGGAGCCGTATCGGCCGGTTTTGCAGTCGCCGCCGGAGCATTTGGGGCCCATGCCCTTAAAGCCCGACTGACGCCTGAAATGCTCGCGGTTTTTGAAGTTGGTGTGCGTTACCAGGTGTATCACGCATTTGCGCTACTGGTCACCGCCTGGGCTATCAGCCGGGGAACCAGTTCACTGCTGACCACCGGAGGCTGGCTGTTCATCATCGGAACCCTGTTGTTCTCGGGCAGTCTCTATATATTAAGTATCAGCGGCAGCAAACCCCTCGGGATGATCACCCCCATTGGCGGCGTCGCATTCTTGGCCGGCTGGGCGTGCCTGGCCATCGGTATTTGGAAAAATTGAAGATTTACAATTCTTTACCTGTTTTCAAGACGGTTTTACTTTTCACCGCATAAGAGACTCAGTTATACTGACCCAAAAGCAAACTTTTCTGCGTAAATGAAAAACAACGCCACATATAACGAGGAGAAATAAACAGATGTACAACCAACACGAAGCCTATTCAGACAGTAGAGCTCTGAGCATTTCTAACAGCTATTTTCAAAAAGTCTACCTGTGGATGACCATCGGCCTGCTGACCACGACAGCCGCCGCTTTCTTCATGCTGAACAGTACATCCCTGCAACAGATGATTTTTGGTAACCGCATGGCCTTTTACGGCTTAATGTTTGCGGAACTTGGTTTGGTCGTGTTTATGACTGCAGCGATTAACCGCATCAGTGCCGCCACGGCGACCCTCATGTTCCTCGGCTATTCGGCCCTGAACGGTATTACCTTTTCTGCCATCTTTCTGGTTTATACCCAAAGTTCCATTGCCAGCACCTTCCTGGTCACAGCTGGCACCTTCGCTGCCATGAGTATGTACGGCTATGCGACCAAACGTGACCTGACCGGCTTTGGCAGCTTTCTGTTCATGGGACTGATCGGTATTGTGATTGCATCACTGGTGAACATGTTCCTGCACAGCCAGATGATTTACTGGATCACCAGCTACCTTGGCGTATTTATCTTTGTCGGTTTAACAGCTTACGATACCCAAAAAATCAAACGTATCGGGCAGGCCGGATTTGCCAGTGAGCAACATTATAAAAAAGCCGCGATCCTGGGAGCCCTGACCCTCTACCTCGACTTTATCAACCTGTTTTTGATGCTTCTGCGTATCATGGGCGACCGCCGCTGAATTCAAGGGCGAATTACGCCTTAATGGCTAAAGCCTACACTGACCTTGTAAACAGAGCAGTTTAGCTTGTCAGCAAGGAATAATCCGGGGCCATAAAGGTTCCGGATTATTCTTTTTCGACAGGATACTCAGGTGCCGCACTCGGCGGTGTGACCATCGCTTCGGTACGTTCACGCACCACCAGGATCCCGGAACTAACAATCAGAACAGTACCTACCAGCATAGCAAGGTCCGGAGCTTCCCCCCAGAAAACAAAGCCAATGAGACCAGCAAAGACCAGCCCGGTAAACCCCAGCGGAGAAACCTGGGACGCCGGGGCAAGCTTATATGCATGGGTCAACAGCAGCTGTCCCAAGGTCCCGACACCGGCCAATCCAAGCAAAACCAGCGCCATAGGCCATGAAGGGAGCTGAAACTCCCAAAGCATCGGCACCGCGGAAATCACACTACTCAGTAACGAGAAGTAGAGAACGATACGTGTTCCCGGTTCAGTATCGGACAGCCTTTTGACCGAGGTTAAAGCTAGCCCTCCCAGGATCCCTGAGCACAACCCGGCCAGTCCAGGTAGGGAAGCAACTGCCGCAGTCGGTTGAAATAAACACAGAACCCCGCCAATACCAACCATAACCGCCAATTTACGACTGCGTGTCAGGCGTTCTTTCAGCCATAAACTGGCAAAAAGAGCGACAAAGATCGGCGACGTATAATTCAGCAGAACAGCACCAGCCAAAGGCAGGTTCGCAATTGCGAAAAAGTAGAGCACCATAGCGGTCAATCCCGCAGCTGAACGCAGCAGGTGCAATCTGATGCAGGAGGTTTTTAAGCTGACATGCTGTTGCATCACCAGCGGCAACAGCAGCAGTAAGCCAATAAAGTTCCGGAAGAAAATGATCTCACTACGGGGTAATTCAGTGCCGGCAATCCGGACGAAGGCAGCCATAAAAGCAAAGCAACAAGCCGAAGCAACAGCAAATACAGCCCAATGGGAAAGCAGACGTTTCATAACCAAGAGTCCTCACCAATGTGGTGTCAGGGGAAAATCAAAAATAGATCGGGAAAAAGAACGAACAAGGACAGTCATTATGTTCTTTCAACCCGCAACCAATTGGTAGCAGGCCAGAAGGGGCAGGCACAACTATTACTCTCGTTGCCCGGCAAAAGCAATAAATAGTCAATGCCGGGCATCCTGGTTTTCAGCTTATATAACCTTTGGCACAATCGATCAAAAAACGTGCAATACTGCGTTTAGGGGGGATGGTCGGTAACTCATCCACCTTGAACCAGCGAGCATCTGCCAGCTCATGATCGTTCAGATTGACGTCACCACTGACGTAATCGGCAACAAACCCGCACATTAACTGGCTTGGAAAAGGCCAGGACTGGCTTCCAACGTAGCGAATATTATCGATCCGGATATTGGTTTCTTCATAAACTTCTCTAGCCATGGCCTCTTCAAGGCACTCACCAAATTCAACAAAGCCAGCAACCAGACCATAACGGCCATCGGTCCATTCGGCTTTATGGGTCAAGAGTAATTCATCCCCCTTGATGACCAGACCGATGACACAAGGATGAATACGGGGATAATGCAGAGTTGTACACTGGCTGCACGTCTTACCGTATTCGCCAGGCAGGCGCACCATGGCAGCACCACAGTTACCGCAAAAACTGCTCTCTTCTTCCCAATGCAGGATAGCTCGCCCCATACCAGCCAACGACAGCACAGCCAGAGGCAACGGCTGATCCGGTGAACGCAGATGGCAAGCGATCAGGCTTGCAGGCACTTCTACAGCAGCATCAACAGCAATCAGGCGACATGGTTGTCCTTGCCATTGCCCGATATACAAGGGCTCCCCCTGCCCCCTAACGGGACAAGCGCCGAAGGGCAACACCAGGCCGGAGGGAGTAGAGGTGACCAGCACAGTCATACCGCGCATCAACAGCCAGAAGCCATCGCCACCAGGATCCTGATCCGGCACTGAAAAGCTGAAGTCCTGGTCAAGGTGACCTCGGTTAAAAGGGAGTTCAATGGTACTGGCAATAAATTCAGAAGTGTCCATTTTCATATCGTTTCGTTTTGTTGAGTGAGAGCGTAGCGAAGTATGGCTATTTGGGTCTTGGCATCACAGATGGTGCCCGTTGCTATCATATCGAGCGCTTCCTCCAGAGTCAGGCTGACCGGCTCGATAAATTCATCCGGTTCAAGAGCGAGTTCTGCGAGTTCCAGATCTCGAGCCACAAACAGATGAATTTTTTCATTACAGAAGCCGACACTGCTATAGACAAAACCCAGGGATTCAAGTTGCCGTGGTCGGTAACCGACCTCTTCTATCAATTCACGTTCGATGCAGCCTGCCGGATCCTCACCCAATTCAACCCGCCCTGCCGGGACTTCATAAATATAATCCTGGGCTGCTGGTCGGAACTGACGAATCAACAGCAGGTTGTCATTTTTCAGAACCGGAAGAGCAGCTGCTCCGCCGGGATGCTGGATGACTTCAAAAACCCGCTCACGATTATCGGGCATCAAATGTTTTTCTTTAGCCAGGTCAAGAATACGGCCGTTATAGATAATTTCTTCACTTAATTTACTCATACGAAGACCCCCGGTTATTGGTAACCTGCACGAGTCCCCCCTGCCAATTCAGAATGCCAGAGTGGGACAGGCTACTCAGTATAGATGTTTAATAATAATTAGAAAGATGACAGATGCGAGGCTAAAAACTCTTGCAAAACACGATGATCTCCGCGATTGGGGCAATCCCACTCTGGCGGACCATGGTCAACAAGCCAGGTATCAACCAGAAAAGCCTCCATCCCTACCGAAATAGCTGCCAGGTCATGGTTCTGGTCATTACCGACCATCAGGCACTGCTGGGGAGGAATATTCAGGCGGTGGGCAATATCAGAAAAATACCCTGGTTGAGGTTTGCAGTGGTAAGTATTTTCGTAAGTGGTTATCAGGCTGAACATCTTTTCATCAAGCCCCCCCCAACGTAACCGGGCCCTGATCATAAAGTCAGGAAACACGGGATTGGTGGCAAGAACCAGCGGAATATCCTTCCGGTAACACTCACTCACAATCTGTTGCGCAAGCGGGATCGGCTTGATAAAATTCGCTAACGCACTAAGACCATTTTGCTCAAAATGAACAAAGCTCTCATGGAGTGCCTGTTCCGATATTTTCAACTCACGAGTCATCAGCTGAAACAGACGCTGCTCATTGGTCAGAACACCATCACCGGGCTGATAGATCAGTTCGCGGATGGCGTGTAACTTAGCCTTGGTAAACTTTTTCGGTTTAACATAGGCAGAACAATGCTCGGCCAGGCTATCGACATAGCGTGGTATAAACTCCGACATGCGGGCACGCAGCAGAGTTCCATCCATATCAAACAGAACCGCAGATATAACAGGCTTACGGGATTGTAACGGCATGACAACTCCAGGCAGGTCCTACTCTGTAACAAAACTATCTCAATGGTTCTATCACAGCAACGAACTTTGTTCCAGCATCGGATAGCCAATGGGTGCGAAAACCTTGACTTTCATAGAAAATGAACGTTAAAAATCAGGTAAATTTTATTTCTTCAATAAGGGAAAAAGTCGTATGGATGCATATAGAGCGGAAGTAAAGGAACTTCAGATTGGACTGAAAATCAGAGATCTTAGACAAAAGGCACGTCTTACTCTGCAAGACATGTCCGAAGCGACTGAGCTGTCGAAGCCGCTGTTATCACAAATCGAAAACGACCAGGTTATTCCACCCCTGGCAACTTTGCTGCGCATTGCCAAAGCACTGCAAGTGCCGCTGCAAACTTTTTTTGAAGAAGAAGATAACACCCAGAAATGTCTGGTTGTGCGCGCCGGGGAATCGAGTCGCATACGCCGACGGCCAAGTCACGGCGGAGAACCGCAGCCCTATTTCTATCATGCCCTCGCCTATGGTAAAAAGCATAAACACATGGAACCGTTTTTGGTTGAGTTCGACCCCGCCCAGACAGAACAGTCTCAACCGGTTCGGCACCCTGGGGAAGAATTCACCTATATCCTCAAAGGGACTGTTGAACTGAAACATGGCAGCGATACCTATATCCTGGAACCCGGGGATTCCGTTTACTGGGATTCCAACGAGCCTCACAGCCTGCGTGCCCTGGGAGATAAGATTGCCCACGCCATTGCCGTTCTCTACACAAAAAATTAATAATCATCTCAAATATTTAAAATAATCAGCAGCAAGTCTGTTATTTTAGTAAAATAGTAAAGATCAAGAATTACCCCTTGTTTCCGCAGTATTACCCTATGGGACTGCATAACCAAGACTCATGGAGGGTCCAAATGGCTAAAGTAGGAGTTCTATTAGCAGGTTGTGGTGTTTACGACGGTAGTGAAATTCATGAAGCGGTTATTTCCCTTCTGGCCCTTGATCGGGCTGGCGCAGAAATCGTTATGATGGCTCCCAATGTCGACCTGAATGTTGTTAATCATATAACCGGTGAAAATGTTGAGGGCGCCACACGCAATGTCCTTGAAGAGTCAGCCCGCATCGCCCGCGGCAATGTCACCGACATTAAAAATATCAGCGCCAAAGAGATTGACGCCCTGATGATTCCCGGCGGCTTCGGCGCTGCGAAAAACCTGTGTAACTTTGCTATTAAAGGTCCGGAGTGCGACGTTAATCCTGAAGTCGCCCGCCTCATTAAAGAGGTCGTTGCAGCACAAAAGCCACTGGCTGCCGTGTGTATTGCACCAGCCCTGGTTGCCCGGGTTCTGGGAGAAGATCAACTGAGCCACCAGGTGACCATCGGTCACGATGAGGGAACTGCGGCAGCAATCACCCAGATGGGTGCCAACCACGTTAATTGCCCGGTTGATGAATGTGTTATCGACAGTAAAAATAAAATTATTACCAGCCCTGCCTACATGCTGGCAGGACGTATCAGCGAAGCCGCTGCTGGTATCGAAAAAACGGTAAAAGCCCTGATGGAAATGCTTTGAGCTGGAATAAATAAATTTTATTTATTACCAGTATTGTAATAATTGTTTCCATCTGTTAATGTTCACACATCTTAACTTTGTTTCTCTAGGAGGCTGCCATGCAAAAGTATCGTTGTATCGTTTGTGACTATATTTATGACCCGGAAGTTGGTGATCCAGATAGCGGAATCGCCCCCGGAACCGCATTTGAAGATATCCCGGAAGATTGGGTCTGTCCTTTGTGCGGTGTTGATAAATCCAACTTTGAACCTGCATAAATAAAGCACTTTGATGCTTTGTCTTCGGGGCCTGATTGCTTAGTTACAATCAGGCCCCGAAGCTTATTCGCTTTCACCTGGAAGAGTCATCTGACACACAGATCTCTGGCAATGGAGCCTTGTCATGAGTGAAACACCACAGAGGAAACCTGACTGGTTAAAGGTCAAACTTCCCTCCGGGCCAAACTATGCCCGGATCAATCGCTACCATCGTCAGCATGGCCTCAATTCTGTCTGTCGCAGCGCCGCCTGCCCTAACCAGGGAGAGTGCTGGAGCAAGGGGACAGCCACCTTTATGATCCTTGGGGATACCTGCAGCCGCCATTGCCAGTTTTGCAATGTCGGTAGCGGTCACCTCAGCCCGCCAGATCCAGAAGAACCTGTCAAAGTTGCCCAGGCTATCGCCGAGCTAAATTTGAACCATGCGGTTATCACCTCTGTCACGAGAGATGATCTTGCCGATGGTGGCGCCCGTCATTTTGCCGAACTCGTCAGTCATATTCGCAACCAAGCACCCGACTGCAAAATAGAACTCCTGATCCCGGACCTCCAGGGAAACTGGCAGGCACTTGAAATTATTGTCGCAGCGCGCCCTGACATTATCGGCCATAATATAGAAACCGTCCCCCGCCTTTATCCAGAGGTTCGCCCTGAAGCAAAATATCAGAGATCCCTTGCGCTGCTCGCTGAAGTTCACCGGCAGAATGCACAGGTGATTACCAAATCGGGCTTGATGCTGGGGATGGGGGAACAAGAAGAAGAGGTAATCGCCGTGTTGAAGGATCTGCGGGCCCACGACTGCCAATTGATCACCATCGGTCAATACCTGGCCCCAACCAGGCAACATTTCCCGGTGAGTCGCTTCATCGCACCCCATGAATTTGATCATTACGCCCAGGTGGGGCGAGAGTTTGGCTTTGCCCATGTTGAGTCTGGCCCATTGGTCAGGTCTTCCTATCATGCTGAAGAACAATACAGTTCCAGCAAAAAGGTGACCGAAACCATCACCAATAGAGCCAAGCCATAGATAAAATGAGAATGAGAAATAATTGCTAAGGGGCGTTGCCGCCAGAACATAATTTTACTGCGATTATTGCGACAATGAGCCTCCTGGTTTATACTTTTTCATTGGTTTGATTTTAATTTTACATTTTCACGAGTGAGAGTAGAGCATGAGTATTATCGACAACATCAGTCCTCAGTGGATAGAAGCTCAATACCAACAATACAAAGCGGATCCAGAGCAGGTCCCTGCAGAGTGGCAAGCATTTTTCCAGGGTTTTGAAGTGGCCCTTGAAAATCCAGGCTCAGCGGGAAGCGATCCGAAACCCGCTGCCGTACAGTCTTTGATCAGCCGCTATCGCGACATCGGTCACCTGTATGCCTGTGTCGATCCTCTGACCCCCTGCCAGTTGGTACACCCACTCCTCGAACTGTCCGAATTCGGACTGAGTAAAGACGACCTGGACAGAACTTTTGCAACGGATGATTTCATTTTGCCGGAAGCACCACTGAAAGAAATCATCGATATTCTTAAACAGACTTACTGCGGTTCAATCGGAATGGAATTCATGCATATTCCGATTATTGAAGAACGCAAGTGGCTGCAGCAGAAAGCAGAAGAGGCCCGCAGCAACTCCACTTTAAGTAAAGAGAAAAAGCTCAACACGCTGCGGATGCTACTGAAAGCCAGTAAGTTTGAATCATTCCTGCATCGTAAATTTGTCGGTCAGAAGCGTTTTTCCCTGGAAGGATCGGAATCGGTCATTCCACTGCTGGACCATATTATTGAAACATCCGCAGAACTCGACATGAAAGATGTCGTTATTGGTATGGCTCACCGTGGCCGTCTGAACGTTCTGGCCAATATTTTTGAGAAACCACTGGAGAATATGTTTGCCGAATTCGCTGATAACGAGCGTTATAAAATTGTCGGTGAAGGGGACGTAAAATATCACAAAGGATATTCAGCAGACCGCACCTTCCCGGGTGGCAAGATCCATATCTCCCTGGCATCAAACCCCAGTCACCTTGAAGCTGTCAACCCGGTTGTTGAAGGAAAAGCTCGGGCCCGCCAGGACCGTATGGAGAATGGCGAATACAATATCATGCCTTTGCTTATTCACGGTGATGCAGCCTTCATTGGCCAGGGTGTCGTCGCTGAGACCCTTAACCTGTCGCAGATCGCTGGCTATAAAACCGGCGGAACGCTGCATGTTGTCATCAACAACCAGATCGGCTTTACCACCCTGCCCGTTGATGCCCGCTCCAC
The DNA here is from genome assembly GCA_963664385.1 of Geopsychrobacteraceae bacterium. Taxonomy (GTDB): domain Bacteria; phylum Desulfobacterota; class Desulfuromonadia; order Desulfuromonadales; family Geopsychrobacteraceae; genus Seleniibacterium. The sequence continues at coordinate 3,296,782 of OY761157.1, read as the reverse complement.
CTGCTACCCGACAGACCTTGGAAAAATGCTGATGTCACCGATTTTCCATGTCCATGGTGACGACCCAGAGGCTTTGATTCAGGCAGCAACCATGGCTGTGGAGTTCCGCCAGAAGTTTAAAAAGGATGTCTTTATTGAGGTCATCTGCTACCGCCGCCATGGTCATAATGAAGGGGACGAACCATTTTTCACCCAGCCCCTGATGTACGAGAAAATCAAAAACCATCCACCGACATCAGAGATCTACACCAATCAGCTCCTGATTGAAGGTTACGACAAACAGGAATTGCAAAATATCGCTGACGCTATTGATCAGCATCTTGAGGAAGCCTTAAGCCGCGAGATATGTCCGCTCAATCCCATATTCCTGAAGCAGTGGTCACATATTCAACGGGTTTTCCGATTTGATCCCGTCGCAACTGGGGTTAATACTGAAACCCTGGATCAGTTGGCAACTGAATTGACGGCAATTCCCGAGGGTTTTAACGCGCACAGGAAAATAGCCACACTACTTAAAAAGCGTCACAATGCCGTAGTCTCTAAAGAAAAAATTATCGATTGGGGGACCGGTGAAGCGCTGGCCTTTGCCAGCCTGGTCAATGAGGGGACATCGATCCGCTTGTCCGGTCAGGATTCGCGACGCGGAACCTTTAACCACCGGCATGCCACCATTTACGATACTAAAACCGGTCAGGAATATACCGCGTTGAGCACGATTGCTAACGAACATGACTGCCGCTTTGACGTATTCAACAGTGTCCTTTCAGAAATGGCGGTATTAGGGTTTGATTACGGCTATTCGGTGGAAACGCCCGACGACCTGACAATCTGGGAGGCTCAGTTCGGGGATTTCGCTAACGGCGCCCAGGTTATCATCGATCAGTTTATCGCCAGCAGTCTGGTGAAATGGGATCGCCCATCCGGAATTGCCATGTTCCTGCCCCACGGTTACGAAGGTCAGGGGCCTGAACACTCAAGTGCTCGTCTTGAGCGCTACCTGCAACTCTGTGCCGGCGACAATATGATCGTCGCGGTGCCATCCACGCCGGCTCAGCTGTTCCACCTGATCCGCCGTCAGGTGCGCGCCAAGTACCGGCGCCCGCTGATTGTCGCAACCCCTAAAGCGCTACTGCGCCATCCTGAATGTGTCTCCAGTGTTGAAGACCTGGCCCAGGGGCAGTTCCAGGAAATTATTGGGGACGAGGTTGTCAATCCACACAACTGTCGCCGGGTGGTCCTGTGTAGCGGCAAAATTTATTATGAATTGCTCAATCAACGTAATGAAGGAAAGCATGAGGATGTCGCTATCATCCGTTTCGAGCAGATATTCCCACTGCATACAGATCTGCTGAAAGAGATTATTGCTCCTTACGGAACAGATACTGAGTATCTGTGGGTTCAGGAAGAGATCGGTAACGGCGGCAGCTGGGACCATTTGCGGCCACAACTGCGTGACATCATCGGCAAAGAACCGGTCTATGTCGGCCGTAAGCGCTCAGCCAGCCCGGCCGTCGGTTCTCACCGGATTCATAAGCAGGAGCAGGAACAGATTCTTGAACAGGCATTTGCACCCTTTTAATTTTAATTTTTAGATACAGAGGATCGATATGGATATCATTGTCCCCCAGGTTGGAGAATCAATCGTTGAAGCAGAAATTGGTGAATGGTTCAAAAAGAACGGAGAATATGTCGAAAAAGATGACGTTCTCATGGAACTTGAAACCGAAAAGGTCAACGTCGAATTAACTGCTGAAGCTTCCGGAGTCCTGACCATTCTGGTCGCTGACGGAGAAACGGTTGCCATTGGTGCCGTCATTGGCAGTATTGATGAAAGTGCCGAGAAACCGGCGGGCAGCGCGACGACTGAACCACAAGCGGAACAATCCGCTGCCGAGCCTGCTGCGGCAGCTCCGATGAACCCGGCCGTTCCGAAAATCGCAGCAGAGCGTGGTATTGACCCGGCAACCCTTAAAGGGAGTGGCCGCGATGGCCGGATTCTGGTTGATGACATTCCTGCCAAAGCAGAAGCCAAACCGAGCCCAGCACCCGCCAAAGCAACACCGAAAGCCGCAGCCCCACCGGTACGCAGTGCCGCTGAAAAAGCTGAACGGATTACCCGTACACCAATGACCCAGCTGCGTAAAAAGGTCGCTGAACACCTGATGAAAGCCAAACAGGAAACCGCCATGCTCACCACCTTTAATGAGGTCGACATGAGCAAAGTCATGGCCCTGCGCAAAAAATACAAAGATGCATTTATTAAAAAATATGACAGCAACCTCGGCTTCATGTCCTTCTTTGTCAAGGCCGTTACCGAAGCTCTTAAGGAATACCCAGATGTCAACGGCAGCATTGATGGCAATGATATCGTGCATCACAACTACTATGATATTGGTATTGCTGTCGGCAGCAAACGTGGCCTGGTGGTACCGGTTATCCGCGATACAGACCAGCTCGATTTCCATGAGATCGAATTGACCATCAAATCCCTCGCCGAACGCGCCAATGCCGGCAAGCTGACCCTCGACGAACTCCAGGGAGGAACCTTTACCATTACCAATGGTGGTGTCTATGGCTCACTGCTTTCGACACCATTACTGAATCCACCTCAGAGCGGCATTCTCGGCATGCACGGCATCGTTGACCGCCCTGTCGTTCGGGATGGAGAAATCGTTATCCGCCCGATAATGAATCTGGCCCTGAGCTATGACCACCGCATCATCGACGGGCAACAGTCGGTTGGCTTCCTGAAACAGGTCAAGAGTTACATCGAAGATCCTGAGACCCTGTTACTCAAGATCTGATCGGAGTAAAACGAGCTATCCAGTCCATAACCTATGGACTGTTTAAAGGAGATAACATGTCAGAAAATAGCTACGATTTAATCGTACTTGGCGCAGGCCCCGGCGGCTACGTTGCTGCCATCAGGGCGGCTCAACTTGGGTTTAATGTTGCGGTTGTCGAAAAACGCGCGACTCTTGGTGGTGTCTGTCTCAATGAAGGGTGTATTCCCAGCAAGGCATTACTTGAATCGAGTGAGCACTTTGCCGCAGCACGGCATGAATTTGCAGAACACGGCATCAGTGTTGGCGAGGTTAAACTTGACCTGGCCAAAATGATGGAACGCAAAGATGATATTATCAGTAAGTTAACTGGCGGTATCGCCGGTCTGTTCAAGAAAAATAAGATCACCCCGGTAACCGGGACTGCAAAGCTGCTTGCCAACGAAGGCGCCGTCAGAAAGGTTGAGGTCAACAGCCCAGAAGGAACCCAGTTACTGACAGCGAAGGCAGTGCTGTTAGCGACCGGGAGCGAAGCATTTGAGCTGCCGCACCTGCCCTTTGATGGCGAAAATGTCATAAACGCCCGTGACGCCCTGAGCCTTAAGGTCGTCCCGGCCCACCTGCTGGTTGTCGGTGGTGGGGTTATCGGCCTCGAAATGGGCTCGGTATGGAGTCGCCTCGGTGCCAAGGTTACTGTTGTTGAGATGCTCCCCCAGATTATTCCAACGGCTGATGCGCAGGTTGCCCAGACATTGCAACGCAGTCTGAAAAAACAGGGGATTGACATCCTGACGAAAACCAAACTGGAAAAGATGGAAAAAACCGATACCGGCCTCGTCGCGACCATCAGTAGCGACAAAGGTGAGGAAACTATCACCTGCGACAAAATTCTGGTTGCCACCGGGCGCCGGGCCCAAACTGCCAGCCTGGGTCTGGATGCAGTCGGTCTGGAACCAAACCGCCAGGGGCAACTGGAAGTCGATGAAAACTATCAGACCAAAGTCGCCGGTATCTACGCTATTGGTGATTTGGTTCCCGGTCCTATGCTGGCTCACAAAGCAAGTGAAGAAGGTGTCGTTTTTGCTGAGCGGCTTGCCGGACAGAAATCTAAAGTCCACTACCATACGGTACCCGCTGTCACCTATACCTCACCTGAGGTTGCTCAAGTTGGCTACAGCGAAAATGATTTGCAGGAGAAAGACATCCCCTTTAAAGCAGGGAAATTCTTTTTTTCTGCCAATGGCCGCGCTCTCTGTACCGGTAAGAGTGATGGCTTTGTTAAAGTTCTGGCGGATCCCGACTCAGGACGGATTCATGGAGTTCACATAATCGGTCCTCACGCTTCCGAGTTGATTGCAGAAGCTGCCACTGTCATTTCGTTTGATGGTAGCATTCACGACCTTGCCGTCACCTGCCATGCTCACCCGACGTTGGCAGAAGCAATCAAAGAAGCAGCCCTGGCAGTAAACAAAGAAGCAATTCACGCCTGAATCCTTGACAAACACCTACATACGACAGACAATTGACTTTTTTCAGGGCAGCACCTCGCTGCCCTGATTTGTTGCAGCGTGTACAAGTTCTCATCTGGAAGCGCAGACATCCTCACATGTCACCAAAATATAAGTGATTGTGGAGCGATGCGGCATTACAGGTTGCCCGGTCAAAGGCGCAGATTGACGCAGTGATTGTGGCAAACAATCGTTTCCAGAGAGCAACTAATTGGAAAGTTACTGTCAATCAACCAGGAGTTACGCTTTGAAGTCATTGAAAAAACTGTTTTTACTGATTATCGTTGTCGCCATCTGCGCCGGAGGGTTCTTCTACTTTCGTGATACTGAAGGTCCACAACTGACTCTGACCCCGGGAAATGGTCCTATTTCTCACAAAACCAAGCTATTACTCTCCCTGCAGGACGCAGGAATGGGTCTTAAAAATGCCAAAGTGACTATCATTCAGGGGAATAACAGCAATACCCTGATTCAGAGGGACTACCCGGCCCCGGTCCCCAATGCCGATCTCGAAATTGACCTTAGCTCTCTTAAACTAAAAGAAGGGGGAATCCAGGTCGAAATCGCGGCTACAGACGCCTCTATATACCATTTCGGCAAAGGGAATATCACCGTCCAGACCTTCAATATGACGTATGATAGTCGCCCACCGATTATCTCCATACTCAGTAAAGCACATAATTTTAATAAGGGTGGTAGCGGACTGGTTACCTTTACCGCCAACGAAGAAATCCAGAATGCCGGGGTTCAGTTCGGCAGCCTCTTTTTTCCGGCCTACCAGCAGCCTTCCGGAAATTATGCCTGCCTGTTCCCCTACCCCTACTTCAGTACCAGCAAGGAGTTTGTCCCACGTGTCATCGCCAGTGATTTGGCCGGTAATGAGCGGCAGACGGGCATTTATTATCACACCAACAATAAAAAATTCAGGAATCGTCGCATCAATATCTCAAAATCGTTTCTGGATATGAAAACCCCGGAATTTGAAGCTATGGCTCCCAATGCCCAATCCCCGATTGATATTTTCCTGTATGTGAATCGGGAAGTGCGCAAAGCGAACCGGGCAAAAATGGCAGAACTTGCCAAACAAACATCCCCGACCCCACTCTGGCAGGGAAGTTTCATGCGCCAGCCGAAAGCGGCTCCCCTTGCCCAATTTGCTGATCACCGGGATTACTATTACGAAGGCAAAAAGATTGATGAAGCATTTCACCTGGGCTTTGACCTTGCGTCCGTTGCTCAAGCTGAGATTCCTGCTGGTAATGCAGGTAAAGTCATCTGGGCTGATTATCTTGGTATTTATGGCCTGTGTGTCGTCATCGATCACGGCCTTGGCCTGCAAACCCTGTATGCCCATATGAGCCAGCTTGATGTCCAGACCGGAGATAATGTCGTCCGGGGGCAGGCTATTGGCCGCAGTGGCGCAACCGGCATGGCGGGAGGAGATCATCTGCATTTTGGCGTATTTGTGTCAGGGATTCCGGTACAGCCGGTAGAATGGTGGGACCAGAGCTGGCTGGATAATAATATTGCCGTCAAACTTCAATAATAAATGTTAATTCAGTCCTGCTTGACAGGCTATTTCCCCTAAGCTAAATAACGTTATTTAAAACCTTTATCCCGAATATCCAAGAAAGGTATCACTGATGAAAAAAGCTCTGATGTTAATGTTTATTGTATTGGCTTTTTGTCTGAGCAGTCAGGCCTTTGCTATGCAACCTGCAGCTGAGATTAAAGCCGGCTTCATTTACGTTGGCCCGGTCGGTGACGCCGGTTGGACCTACGCCCATGATCAGGGGCGTAAAGCCATGGAAGAACTCCCCTACGTCAAACCCTCAACATTTATTGAATCGGTTCCAGAAGGTGCTGAATCCACCCGAGTTATCCGGGGCCTGGTTAACCGCGGACATAACCTGATCTTCACCACCAGCTTCGGCTATATGGATGCCACCATTGACGTTGCAAAGCGTTTCCCGGAAGTCGTCTTTATGCATTGTTCCGGGTATAAAACCGCTGACAATGTTGGTACCTACTTTGGCAGAATGTATGAGCCACGTTATCTTTCCGGTATTGTTGCCGGTGAAATGACTAAAAAGAATATTATTGGTTACGTAGCGGCGTTCCCGATTCCTGAAGTTATCCGTGGCATTAATGCCTTTACCCGCGGTGTCCAGAGCGTCAATCCAGAAGCAGAAGTACGCGTTGTCTGGACCCAGACCTGGTTTGACCCGGCTATTGAAAGAGATGCCGCTGACAGCCTCCTCGACGTTGGTGCAGACATCCTGACCATGCACCAGGATGCCCCGGCGACCCTCCAGGCCGCAGAAGCCCGTGGCGCCTATGTTATCGGTTATGATACCGACATGCGCAGCTTTGCACCAAATGCATTCCTGACTGCTCCAGTCTGGAACTGGGCAGCACTGTATACCAAACTGGCTGAAGAAGTTCACAACGGAACCTGGAAATCAGAGCAGATCTGGGATGGGATGAAAGAGAACCTCGTTGGCCTGGCTGAATTCAGCGACAAAGTTCCGGCTAAAACCAAAGCAGATGTTGAGAAAAAAGCTGCCGAGATTATTGCCGGTACCCTGCATCCCTTTGCCGGTCCACTTAAAGATCAATTCGGTAAAGTCGTTGTCCCTGAAGGCCAGGTCCTAAGCGATGGCGACCTGCTTGGTATGAATTATTTTGTTGAGGGTGTCCAAGGTACCATTCCTCAATAATTCCATACTTAGAACATTCAACTGTTACCTGTTATTACCACTTTTAACAGTATTGACAACCACCGTCCGGTATCAACGCCGTGGTTACTTTGTAGCCACGGCGTTGCTGCCACCTACATCAGCATGAGCAATCTTCTTGAGATAAAAAATATCCGCAAAACCTTTCCCGGGGTCGTCGCTCTTGATAACGTTTCGTTCAGCGTTACCCCCGGCGAAATTCATACATTGCTGGGTGAAAATGGAGCCGGGAAAAGTACTCTGATGAATGTACTGACCGGTCTCTACCATCCTGATCGTGGTACTATTGAGTTTGCTGGCAAACCTGTCCAGTTCACCAGTCCACGCGACTCCATGGCCTGCGGCATCGGCATGGTCCACCAGCACTTCATGCTGGTTCCGGCGCATTCAGTATTTGAGAATATTCTTCTCGCCCTAGATGGTGTCCCTAACTTTTATAACCGCAAAACCTACAAGAAGAAGGTTGCTGACCTCATCGCAGAGTTTGACCTTGATCTTGACCTGGACACCCCCGTCTGGAAATTATCCATCGGTGCCCAGCAATGGATTGAACTGATCAAGCTGCTTATGCGGGACTGCCAATTATTAATTCTTGACGAACCGACGGCGGTATTAACACCCCAGGAAGCAGACCGACTGTTTGCAGTCTTAGGGCGCCTTAAAGAACAGGGGAAAAGCATTATATTCATTTCCCATAAAATGCGAGAAGTCATGGAAATATCTGACCGCGTCACAATCCTTAAAAAAGGCTGCAGCGTTGACACTCTGCTACGCGGTGATTTCGATGAAAACCGTTTGGCAGCGCTAATGATAGGTGAGGACAAAATACCGGAATGGCAGAAAAACCTGCAAATGTCTGATGAGATTGTCCTGAAAATCGACCAGCTCAGTGTCCGTAACGATCGTGGTTTGGCAGATCTAGACGGTTTTGACCTGGAGCTTAAAGCAGGTGAGATTCTCGGCATCGCCGGGGTAGCCGGAAATGGCCAAAAAGCCCTTGCTGAGGTTTTGACCGGACTGAAAAACGCCTCATCTGGAAGAATCCTTGCTGATGAAGAAGATATTACCAGCAGTAATGCCCGCTACTCATACATTGCCGGAATCGCTCATATCCCGGAAGATCGCAAAGCGATTGGCATTGCTCCGGATATGAGTGTTGACGAAAACCTGATCATGAAGAGCTTTAAAAACGGTTCCTTCCGTAACTGGATATTTCAGGACCGCAAAGCGATTCGCCGCAATGCAGAAGAAAAGATTGAGCAATTTGCAATTAAAGCAGGGCCGGATGGAACTCCGGTACGCTATCTGTCCGGAGGCAATATCCAGAAAGTTATTATAGCTCGTGAACTTTCTGAAGATCCTAAGGTCCTGGTTGCGCTTTACCCGACTCGCGGCCTCGATATCGGCAGCGCCGAATACGTACATAAAGTTATTGCCGATGGCTGCCATCGCGGCATGAGTACCATCCTTATTTCAGAGGACCTCGATGAATTATTGAAATTGAGTGACCGGATTGCAGTCATGTTTCGTGGTCGCCTTATTGGCTATGTCGATCCACGCCATACAACCAGAGAAGAGATTGGCCTGATGATGAGTGGTGAACAACAGGAGCAACCGGCATGAAACTAGTCATAGAACGACGTGAAATCTCATCGCCCCTGTTCCGCTTCAGTGCGCCGCTGATATCCATTGCCGTCGCTCTGTTTATTGCCGGTTTTCTATTAATTGCCGGTGATATCAATCCCTTTGTCGCTTACAAGGAAATTATCGTTGAAGCCCTGGGAACGACTTATGGGTTATCAGAAACGCTGGTCAAAACGACACCCCTTATTTTTGCCGGTCTAGGTGTCAGCGTCGCTTTCCGGATGCAGATCTGGAACATTGGTGCCGAAGGACAGATTTATATGGGCGCCATGGGAGCCTCCTGGGTAGCACTGTTCTCAGGCATTCAGAACCACTGGCTTATGCTCACTGCAATGTTTTTTGCAGCCTTTCTTCTTGGTGGTTTATGGGCCGGAGTTGCCGGATTTTTACGCGCCCGTTGGCAAGTCAACGAGGTCATTGTCACCCTGTTAATGAACTATATCGCCATCCTTTGTGTTGATTACCTGGTTTATGGGCCGTGGAAGGACCCCAAGGGGTTTAATTTTCCCTTAACAGCCCAGTTTGCTGACAGTGCCCGCCTGGCCGAATACTTTAACACCAGATTGCACAGTGGCTTTTTTGTCGCATTGTTTTGTGCCCTACTTCTTTACCTGTTCATGGAACGTACGGTCTGGGGCTACGAAATTAAAGTTATCGGCAGCAACCCCAAAGCCGCACAGTATGCTGGAATGCGGACTTCAACGGCAATTTTTGCCGTATTGTTTTTAAGCGGAGCCATTGCCGGGCTGGCAGGATTCGGTGAAGTGGCCGGACTACAACACCGACTACAGCATGGCATTTCTCCCGGTTACGGTTACACAGCCATTATTGTGGCCTGGCTAGCTAAACGTAGTGCTATCGGCGTGGTCATTGTATCCTTCCTGATGGGGGTCCTGCTGGTTGGCGGAGACAGTCTGCAATTATTCTGGCAGTTGCCGGTCGCTTTTGTATACGCATTTCAGGGGCTGATCCTGTTCTGCCTGCTGGCTTCGGACTTTTTTATTATTTACCGTCCCCGCCTGTTAAGGAGACAACAGCATGCTTGAAATATTGCTTGATGCTACAGTACGTGCCGGCACCCCAATCCTGTTTGCAACTCTCGGTGCCATTATAAATGAGCGAGCCGGTATCATAAATCTTGGTATCGAAGGGTTGATGCTAATCGGTGCCTTGGCGGGTTTTTCCGGGACCTTTGTCAGTGGTTCGTTGTTAATCGGTGTCATCTGTGCGTTTGCCGCCACCTTTATAGCGGGCAGCATCCATGCCTTTATTACTGTCCAGTTGCGTGGCAACCAGATTGTCAGCGGACTGGCCCTGACCATGTTCGGTATCGGTATTACCGCCCTCTTCGGTAAACCGATGGTCGGCCAAACAATTACTGGTTTTGAGCGTATCGCGATTCCCGGCCTGTCGCAAATTCCTGGTATTGGTAAAGCATTTTTCAACCAGGACATCCTCATTTATCTTAGCTTTGCTCTGGTCTATCTGATCTGGCACTTTCTCTACCGCACCCGCACTGGCCTTGCCATGCGCACCGTCGGAGAAAACCCTGCTGCGGCTGACACCTGCGGCGTATCCGTTAGCAAATATCGTTTTTTAGCCGTTACTATAGGCTCTGGATTCGTCGGTATCGGTGGCGCATACCTAAGCCTTGCCAGCACCCCTATGTGGATTGAAAACATGACTGCAGGACGAGGCTGGATTGCTGTCGCATTGGTTATCTTTGCCGGCTGGTCAAGTCCGCGAGCCTTGTTCGGAGCCTATCTGTTTGGTGGCATAACCGCCATGCAGTTGCGCTTTCAGGCCATGGGGACAACTATCAGTGCCCATATCCTGCAGATGCTTCCCTATTTTTTCACTATTATTGTTCTGGTTATTTCCACTTTACGCCTTCAGAAAGGTGCCAGCCAACAACCGGAAAGCCTTGGCCTTCCCTATGATCGTGAGGACCGAAAATGAATGCCGCCCAGCTATTACTTGAAAGAATTAAACAAGAAGGATCAATCAACGGCGAAGTCATCAAGGTTGACAGCTTTTTAAACCACATGGTTGATCCTCAATTAATGCATTTAATGGGTGATGATCTTGCTGCGCGTTTTGCAGATCAGCAAGTATCTGTGATCCTTACCGCGGAGACTAGCGGCATCATGCTCGCCCAGGCAGTCGCATTAAAGCTTGGGGTTTCCTTCATCTACGCCAAGAAAAAACGGCCTATTACCATGACTGAATACTACGCCGCAGCAAGCTACTCCTTTACCAAACAGGAGTCCACTACCCTTTATGTCTCCAAAGAGGTATTGAGCCCCCAGGATCGCGTCCTGTTTATCGACGACTTTTTTGCTAAAGGGTCGACTCATAAAGCAATTGAAGATATCGTCAGCCAGTCTCAGGCAACGTTAGTAGGAACTGCGGTGATTATTAATAAATCACAAAGACGTGATATTGAGGCGGTGTTAACTCTAGAAGACTTCAAAGATTAGATCTAAACTCTGCAAAAAAAAAAGGAACGGCTATCAACCGTTCCTTTTTTTATGTAAATTTTTACCAAAAACTCAATGTAGACCGTTAATAATCGTTTCCATAAAATCACGCTTATTCTTCAAATAGATTTCTGCGTCACTTGATGGAGAAAAATTCGGAATAAAGAATGACTTTTTCTGCATTTCCTGGATCTTACCCTCTGAATAAATATCAGCCAGCACCTTGTCGAGATAGGCGACAATTTCGTTACTGATATTCTTGTTGTAGATAAAGAAATACTCTTTATCAAAGGTAAAATTCGTCTTCCGATCATAGGGAATCCAGATATACGGTTCCATATTCTTCATCAGTTCATCTCGGCTTGTTTTCCCAAATCCGTCCGGGTTAGCCCGTTGCATCATTTCTGCCCGAGATGTCAACCAGACAAAACGCATCGCCCGACGATCATAGACCGGCAATTTGGTAAACTCCTCATTGATCTGAACAGAACCGCTAATCAAATCAGCCTTACCTTCAAAAAGTTGCTTGTTCTTTTCTTTTTGTGCTCCAGCAGAAACAACGCGTATCAGATTCCCTTCTCGTCCTGGATATTTGACCTTAATGGCATGCTGTAAGGCAGTATAGCCAACCTCAGAAACACTACCAGGCGAGACAGCCATACGTACCTGAGTACCAGCACCACACGCATCGATTACATCCTGAATTGAAGCGTAGGGAGTACTCTTAGGAACGAGGTAGGCAATTCCAGGATTAATAGCCAACAAAGGTCCGATGCGATAATTGCCAATAAGATCTTTAAGACCTTTCACTCCATAAAGGAAATTCAGATAAGCCTGATCATTAAAAATCATTAGCGTCTTGCCGTCATCCCCTGCCTTGTCAATTGCCGTAAATGCCTCTGTCAAGCCGGGAGCTTCAACCGTCACCTTTACACCCAGTTTTTCTTCCATCGCCCTAGCGACAATAGTAGAACTTTGATATGTATCACCAGTTGATGATGCACCAATAACGATGCGGATATCCCCGTCGATGGGGCTTTTAGCCAACCCAGCGCAGGACAGGCCCTGACTTATAAACAAAAAGAAAAAGATAATACGAAATATCATGAAACAAATCCCGATTCAGATAACAAAAAAAGAGCAACGACTATGCTTGATTCCTGTTGGCAGGTCGTTGCTCTCTTCAATTTTATTCGGTCAGCCAAACTTCCACGCGCCGGTTCTTATCACGCCCTAAAGCAGTTGCATTGGATGCAATCGGCATATCTTCACAGAAGCCTTTGACTATATCGGTCTGAACTCCACGCCACTGCAGAATGGTCGCTACTTTTTCAGCACGGATTCCCGACAGATAACAGTTTGCTCTCCGCTCACCTCGGCTGTCAGCAAAACCAAACAGGCGAATAGATTTATTTCGATTTTCAGGTTTAATCAAATAGTTGACTAAGCGCTCAAGGTCTCTACGTCCCCGGTTATCCAACTCAGAGCTGCCTGATCGAAAACGGAAGTTCAAGGATAAACGGCTTGCTCCGGCAATAGACTGACGATACTCTTCCGGGGCATTATCTGGAACAGGAGGCTTAATTTTATCAATAGACAATTCGACAAAGCCAGATTTGCGCGCCGCAACCTGTCCGGCATCGCCAAGAGCGAATTGAATAAATGGACGAGTCAGAAAATTTTGCGGATTGACGGAAGTATAGAAATACAAACGCCGGGCCAAAGGATAATCTTCGGTACCAATGGTAAAAGCCGTTGGATAAACAGACGCTGCCCCATCCTGTGCGATAGCAACGGTTTTTGCTTTATGCGCATAAGGCAAAGAGACAAACCCGATACTACTTGTGTCGTTGGCAACTTTTTCCGCAAGGGAATTGTCATCCCCAACCACATTCATGGTTGCGGCAAAACCATTGTCCTGCAGCATCAGGTGACTGAATACACTGCCAGCTCCAGAGGTTAGGCTGCGGCCGTAAACATGAATAGGCCCCTCCAGACGACTTTGCGGTAGCTCTGACCAATCCGTAATCTTTCCAGTAAAAATAGCTGCGACCTCCTGCTTTGAGAGGATATCGAGACTATTCACGGAATGCAGGATAACAGCAATACCATCAAGAGCCAGGATATGCTCACTAGCGGGATTATTCATCGGACCAATGGCCGCTAATTTGGTCATTTCATCCAGATTGACTGGACGTGAAGACATACCGATATCACACTGCCCCTGGTTCAGGCAGTCAAATGCAGCTGCAGAGCTACTGGAAACAAATTCAATAGCAACTTTTCTGCCATCGCCAAGAGTTGCCTCAACCTGCGTAACTCCGGCCTTATCACCTTTTACATAATGAACATCACCAGCAAACATTTCCTGCTGCATGAATGACATGGCAATCTCTGGAGCCAGGTGTGTACCGATGGTTGGTGAACCCGCAATTCTAAGCAGCACTTCAGATTTTACCGTAGCAGCAGCTGGCTTAGGAGCTGGAGCTGGAGCAGGTGCCGGGGCTGGAGCAGGTTTTGCCACCGGAGCTGGAGCCGCAGTATTAGCGACAGTCGGCTGCGGTGCTTGCGAAGACGAGCCAGACATGAAAAAGAAACCGCCGGCACCGGCCAAAAGTACCAGAACAATCAGCGCCACCCAGAGCAGCCCCTTCCCTTTTGGAGCCGGGGAATCTGCATGCTCAATGCCGCGAGGTTGACTACTGGGAGACTCTTCTTTAGGAGAAGCCTGCGCTCCACCGCTGGTAAATAAGGTCGCCAACTCGTCCCGGAACAGATCGACTTCAAAATCTATGCGCTGAGCATTGGCCTTGGTGCGACAAAGAAGAAACAAACTTCCTTCTGGAAGATAGTACACAAAAAACTTGTATTCCAGATAACGAAACTCGCAGCGTTCAACGGAACCAACTGCGGCACTAGCAGCACTGCGTTGTTGGCTGAGTAACTTTGCGGCTTTAACAATCTGGTCAAAGGCAAGGTAATCCGGCATCTTGGCGGTAACAACCTGCCCTTCGTTATTGCATAAAAAGCCACCTAACACCTCAGGCAATGAAACCAGAGCGTCTAAACAATTATTTTCTGCGGTCATATAAAATACTTACTTCCTTGCCAGAGTTGAACGAATGGCACTTTCAATTGGCTGATATTCACAATTACCAGGAGTTGCGACAACCAAGGCCCGATTATTGGATTGGAAATTCAGACAATGTCCACCGGAACCGGTAACAACCGAAAAGTGATACCCGTCAGCCCCTAACAGAGCACCAAGTTTTTTCCCGACATCTGCAAAGAAATGTCCCTGGGCACTTAATCTGGATGCACTTGAACTGGAATCATTATCGGGATGGCCATTATCATCGATAAGTACAGCAAAATTCACCCCAGGAATTGGACTGATTTTCTGGACAGTTTTATTTCCAGCTTCAGGCATCTTTGTCACCTCTTCAGTATCAACAACACCTTCTTCATCCAGCCGACGGTGGCACTCAAGCAATAGTTGGCTCATTGACATATTAATACTTGAGTGCATGGTTTTCAGATTCGGCAAACAGGCAAATTGGCCACCCTTCCAACCAAGCATGCGATAGATAGCATCAATACCCGAAATATCATTCTGTTCAGCGTGAATGACCTGACCTTTGTTGAAAAAAACGACCCCTTTTGATGTGTTCTGCTGAACTGACAGCCCTCCTGAAAATCCATTTTGACTGTGCAATTGAAGAATGTCTGCCAAATGAACCTTTGGCAATTCTCCGGTGAAACCTTCCTGCAGCTGTTCCATGAATATCCTCCCTGTTAGTGCAAACCTGTAAACGATTTATTCAAAGTATGTAACTAGTTGCTATGTTTAGTGCAGACATCTTAATCAACGTTGGACAATAGCTGGCAGCATACTCTCTGGTATAGCTAACAATGAAAAACAGCTGGCTTCAGATTAAAAACGGCGATTGAACTGACATTGGTGAGAGCTCAAAGGTTCTATCTGGAACATGTCCTGATCTGCAGTTGGATAGGCTTTTTTGTGACGTCCCCTCTGGTGAAAATTTGTCTTTCGCGATAGCGGAAAACAACTGGCTGAAAACAATAATTACAAAAGACTAATAAAATTTCCTTCAAAATCAACAATAATTGACGAAATAAACATTGTTCGATTGCGTGATTTTAATAAACATTCACGGTAAAAACAACATTAAATTTCCCTTTTATTGTATAAAATCACCTTTGTCGACATATCAAACCATTGCACAACCAATATGTTACAACATTCAGATATCTCTAACTAAGGTCTAAAAGTTGATTAATTTTCATCATTCCAGGGCAGAATGAACCTGCAAAAAAGCCTAAATATGAATACATAGCAGGGGCAGGCAATTACAAAAAACGTTGTTTACCAATACAAATTGAGCCTAACTAGTTGCCATCCGGAAACTCAAAATAGCAACTATCCAGTTTTCAGATTGGAAACGAGCAAATTTTCGTTGTGGCAAGGAAATCAAGGACTTGAGCGGAGGCGTAGTACTTTAAGCCGCACAAACAAGGCTGCAGATTGACGCTGCCACAGCGGAAAAGGACCGTTTCCGGATAACAACTAACTTGTGAAACCAGAACCAGCTTGGAGTTCAAGGTGTCAGAATTTCGACATCCCTCTAACCCCTTTGACAGTGATTGTATAATCATCATTCATACATGCCAGCCAGAAGGTCATGAAGTATTATTTTGTTTGCACTATAACCATATATAGGGGTACGGTCTTAGCAGGGAAATGGGGTGATTTTTTTTTGGGGTATGACTTATGAGCAAGTTTATGGACCGGACCAATAACGTAGATCCAAGCGTTGATCGTGGTCATAAAATATCCATGCGCGGTACATCTGGAGTGCAGCAGGTTCTGGTATTTTCTGGCAGCAAAGGCGGCGTAGGTAAAACTACGACCATGATTAATCTTGCCAAAACTCTCAAACTGCAGAATTTCAGGGTTGGCATCATTGACCTTACTGGTTCCGCTGAACTGTTTTTATCCGCGTCAACATGTTCAGAGTCGACCTCGCAAAAACCCCGGGAGCTATCCGGCATCAGCATCGTTTCCCAGGTCCATTTAAAGCAAAATAAGATTACTCCACCCGCCTCAACCAGCCACCTCAAGAACTGGCTGCTTGACATATTTGACCAAACAGCCTGGGGAAAGCTTGATTTTCTGTTTATCGATGTCCCAACCGGGAATATGGAACTCGCACTATTCCTCGGTGAAATTCTTCCCAGATGCCTGTTTTTACCGGTCACCACCCCTGCAAAAGCATCTATATCCGCCTTAAGACAAGACATCCGTCTGCTTCAGGCCCACCAACTCTCTGTGCATGGGCTGATCGAAAACATGTCTTTTTTTATTTGCGAAGATTCTGAAAACCCACTTGAACTCATCGGCATTTTCAGCGCCGGAGGGGGGCAACGAATTAGCGAGGAAACCAAAGTTCCACTGCTCTGCACTATTCCGATTATGACCGACATCAGCATTGCCACAGAGGAAGAAAAACCCGTTTGTGAACAATTCCCGGACTCAGATGCTCTAGCCTACTATCAGGATCTGGCACATCAAGTCCTGCCGACCCACGAAGCTTCAAAGATAAACCCAGGACCGTTATAAACTCCCTCCCCTGAGGATCAAAGTGAACGCTGCAGCCACAGAACACTCCATGAGCTAACTCAACGTCGCCGCATAGAACTCGCCTCACAAAACAGTCAGGGACTGAATCCGGCAAAGACTTTTATCTTGACATTCAGCGACAACAAGCAAACAATTGAACATATATTCACACAAGAGGATACTATGCAGAACCAAGAAGACAGTTGTCAGGTTGAATGTGTACATTCGGATACGGTAGGCAATG
The DNA here is from genome assembly GCA_963664385.1 of Geopsychrobacteraceae bacterium. GTDB lineage: Bacteria > Desulfobacterota > Desulfuromonadia > Desulfuromonadales > Geopsychrobacteraceae > Seleniibacterium. The sequence goes on along the minus strand of OY761157.1, from coordinate 3,279,744 downwards.
TCGCAGCCAGTATGGCTGATGAAGAAACTCTCTTTAACCTGGCTGAACTATTTAAAGCTTTTGCGGATTCGACCAGAGTACGCATTCTTCATGCCCTGTCTTTTTCGGAATTATGTGTCTGTGACCTGGCCTGCATCCTTAAAATGAGCTCTTCGGCAGTAAGTCATCAATTGCGGGTATTAAGAGCCCAGAAAATTGTTAAGTATCGTAAAGAAGGGAAAAATGCGATCTACAGCCTTGATGATGACCACGTCTCAGTACTTCTGAAACATGGACTCGATCATCTAAGGGAATAGAACGGAACAATTTTTTTACCCAAACATATGAACATTTGCGCATACGTGCAAAAAAAGGTTTAACCATGAACATTTTATTGAATATTATTCATGAATGCTGGAATATTCTGTGTCTTTCTGCACCCTACATGTTATTCGGATTTTTCATAGCCGGCCTTCTGAAGGCCTATATCCCTGATGATTTCATCGCCAGACACCTGGGCCAGGACAAACGCAGAAACCTGTTTAAGGCTGCTGCCTTAGGGGTCCCCATTCCGCTGTGCAGTTGTGGCGTACTACCAGCTGCAGCCGGCATTCGCAAGCAAGGTGCGAGTAAAGGAGCAACCACCGCCTTTCTCATTTCCACCCCCGAAACTGGTGTCGATTCCATCTCAGTAACCTACGCACTGCTAGATCCCCTGATGGCAATTATCAGACCGGTCGCTGCCTTCTTAACGGCCATAACCACCGGACAGTTTGTACGTATTTTTGATCCGGACCCTACCGTTCCCCAGATACAACAACAGGAGGCTCATTCTTGTGGCTGCAGCTCTACCAAGACTACGGAATCCTCATGCTGCAGCGCAACCAAACCTGCAATCAACAGTCCTCTTAACCGCTTTAAAAAGGGAATGAGCTTTGCCTTTGGTGATCTTTTTGGTGACATTGCCGGTTGGTTTTTCTTCGGGATTGTCATTGCAGGACTGATCACCCTGTTCCTCTCCCCGGCCCTAGTGGAAAATTGGCTTGGTAATCATTTCATCGCCATGTTTGTTATGCTGGTTGTCAGCATGCCTCTTTATGTCTGTGCAACAGCGTCAACGCCAATTGCAGCAGCATTGGTCCTGAAAGGATTAAACCCTGGAGCGGCATTGGTTTTCCTATTGGCCGGGCCAGCAACCAATGCCGCGGCCATTTCTGTAATTTCAAAAATACTCGGCCGTAGAGCCACCCTGACCTATGTCAGTGGCATCATCATCTCATCTATTATTTTAGGAATTGTAGTAGATGTAATTTATGCAAATAGCGGACTGACCAGTAGCTGGCATATCGGCCAACAAGGAGAGAACTACGGCCTTACGGGAATTATAAGCGCTATTATCCTGATTGCGATGACTATCATTAAAAAGTTACAGATAAGAAAAACGACCAGTTGCTGTTCAGACAGCGGCTGCTCATGTCACTGATTGCCACCAGAACCAGTTAGTTTCTGTCTGGAAAGCGCCCTTTCTCACCAGCTCGGCGTCAATCAGCGCATTCGCTTGTGCGGCGTAAAGTACTACGCCTCCGCGCAAATGCTTGATTTCCTTGACCTGGCGAAAAATTGCATCTTTCCAAATCAGAAACTGGTCGTTACGATTTAGAGTTTCCGGATGGACACCAGTTAGTTTTCATCCGGAAACGGCCCTTTTCCGCCGTGGCTGTGTCAATCCGCTGGCTTGTTTGTGCGGCGTAAAGCACTAGGCCTTAAGCGCAAGTCCTTGATTTCCTAGCCACAACGAAAAATTGCTCGTTTTCAATTTAAAAACCTGATTGTTGCTATTTTGACTTTCCTGATGGCAACCAGTTCTTATTCTTTGCCTTCCTTATTATCATGACGGGCTACTATCTGCATAAACAGGGAACGGTAAAAACTAACACTGGCGACCAAGTGACTGCGCATGGCATTTCGGGCTTCCTGCTCTTGTTTATTACCAATCGCCGTGTAGATACGCTGATGTTGTTCATAAATCTGCTGGTAATATGCTCGTTCTTTTTCAGGAGCAACCTTACTCTGGTAAAGCCGGGAGCGCGGAATGACTGTCCCCCGAAAAAAATTAAAAAAGTCTACATACCGCTCATTGCTCGTTGCAATGGCAATCGCCCGGTGAAATTCATAGTCATTGACATCTGATGAGAGCTTGGCGTCTATAGACTTTCTCATCGCATGTAACACTTCAAGCAACTTCATTAGCTGGGCGGTTGTCCTGCGTACAGCAGCCAGTCCAGCTGCCTCTATTTCAACAGCCATCCGTAATTCCATAACTTCAAGAATATCTGAGAGACTTACAAAATCACTTTCAAAAAGAGCCAGACGTTGATCTTCCGGCTCGCGATCCAAGACAAAAATGCCAGCCCCCTGCCGGGACTCAAGTACGCCATTGGCTTTTAGGCCAGCGATAACCTCACGGATAATGGTACGACTGACCCCAAAGCGTTTTGCCAATGCAGGCTCAGCCGGAAGCCGCATACCAGCACGATAATAGCCGCTCAAAATATCGTTTTGAATACTTTGTCGAACCTTATCACTGAGAGTTGCTTTTACAGCATCCATAGCCAAACCCCTTCATGACAAATAGCAATCGATACATACGAAGAAAGATCATTAATCGCCTAACAATATAAATTTACAGATCTAAGATGTAAAGTTTAATTCGTATTATGTATTGACAAAAGAGATATTACGGATATATTGCAACAAGGTTTGATAAATTGTTTATCAAACATATAATTATCTATATTTTTCACTTGGAAAGAAAGGACGGAACATGGTTAAGGTACTAAAGGGAAATACTTTTTTACTGGTCTTGGTCGTTTTCTTTGCAGCCGTAAGCAGCTCATTTTCTGCATCGTATCCCAGTCGCGATATTCGTATGGTGGTACCTTGGGGGGCTGGCGGAGGAACTGATGGCATCGTCCGCAAAATTAGTACTATCGCAGAAAAGAAACTGGGCTCATCAATCTATGTTGAGAATATTGACGGCGGGATGAGTGCAACAGGAATCACCGATGTCATGAAAGCTCGCCCGGATGGCTACACCCTTGGAGCCCTGACCTATGACAGTGTCATAACCGTTCCCTGGCAGGGCCTTCTTAAATCCTACAAACTGTCCAAACTGAAATTGATCGGCCGCGTCACCAGCGAAGCTGATGCAATCATGATCAGCGGTAAGTCTTCCTATCAATCAGTTGCCGACCTGGTTGCCGCAGCCAAAGCAAAACCAGGCAAAATCAAGATTGCTATTCAGGAAACCGGTTCACGCGTTCACCTCGCCATGCTTCAGTTTCAGAAACTGGCAGGCGTTCAGTTCAAGCTCGTCAGTTACCCTGGCGGTGCTGCCCCTCAAAAAGAAGCTGTTCTTTCCGGTGAAGTGGAAGGTGTTGTTACCAGTATGGGTGATTTTTCATCTCTCATCGACGCTGGTGACGTACGCGGACTCGTGGAATTCTCAGAATCCCGCAACCCAACATACAACGATGTCCCGACCGCAAAAGAAGAAGGATACGATATCCAGAGTGGTAGCTTCATCGTTATCGCTGCCCCAGCCAATACCCCTGCTGACGTCATTGAAAAAATCGAAAGTGCCTACCAGTCAGCCGAAGCTAGCGCAGAGTTCAGAAACTGGCTGGCGAAAGTTGCTGTTACTCCAAGCTGGCTCGGAACCAGCGATGTCACCACCTGGGCCGACAAACTGCAAAAATCTGTTTTTGCACAGATGCAAGATCTTATCGACCAGGGAATTATCAAAAAATAAGCATGCCCCCCTTTTCTAAATGAGCATCGAGCTCAAAAATTGGATCTCAATTTTTGAGCTCGCCTGCTTGTCTTCGGTTCTGGGAGATGAAATAGCTTCAGGATATTTCAGAGTCCCCTGCTATGATGGATTCCAAGGTACTTTGCGGAGGTAGCAATGGAACAGAAAAGTTCTAAAAATCTGTTAGTTAATCTACTTATGCCACTTTTTCTGCTTATACTGACAACCATTTATCTTATGGCGAGTCTACAAATAAGCCCACAAGTCGATGAAGGCTTAACCGGCCCGAAATTCGTCCCCATATTATCAACCATCGGGATGTATATTGTTCTTGCAATAATTATCTTCAAGGAAATCAAAAAAAACAAGATCGCTGATCAGGAGAACAAAGAGTCCGATATCGACTGGAAAGGTATCGTCTTATTCACCGTCGCGACCGCTCTATATATTATCCTATTTAAAGTACTCGGCTATCTTCTGGACAGCTTCCTGTACGTTTTCGCCCTCTTATACATTTTCGGCCTCGCCAAGTGCGGGCTGGTTAAAAGGGCTATCTATGCGGTTATCATCGCAGCTATTTTCTACTTTTTATACGCATTTGTTTTTCAGGTACGCCTTCCCATACTTGAGGTTCTGTCATGACCTACATCAGTCATCTTTTTCAAGGATTCGTTGCGCTGACAGATCCGACCGTCTTCTTCTACATGGTTGCAGGCTTTGGAATCGGTACTTTTTTCGGCGCCGTCCCGGGTTTGACATCACTGTTAGCTATCGCTCTACTGTTACCTCTGACCTACAGCCTTGATGTCATCACTGCACTGGTCATGTGTGCCTCAATATTCATGTCGGGAATGTACGCTGGCAGCATTACTGCTACGACCATCAACATCCCCGGGGCACCGTCTTCAATGATGACTTCTATTGAAGGAAACGCTCTCATGAAACAGGGGCATGGAGCTAACGCCCTCGGTCATGCGGCACTGGGATCAATGATTGGCGGAACAATAGGCGCCCTATTGTTAATGGGATTCACCCCGGTTGCGGCCAAACTGGCCCTGCTTATCCAGACCCCGGGAAAATTTTCGCTGATTCTGTTTGCCCTGGTTGTCATTATCATCTCAGACCGTGAAGCGATCGCCAAAGGAACGGCTTCGACCCTCGTCGGTATCATGATCGCGACTATCGGTATCGACATCATGCAGCCAATCGCGCGCATCACCTTCGGAACCGAGACCCTGGTTGAAGGTATCGACATGATGCCCCTGGTTATCGGCTCCTTTGCGATCAGCGAAATCATGTGTCAATTAACCAAAAACGATACTGGCTTTGGGGTATTAAACGCGTCAGAAACGCCAAAGATTGTGCGCAAGGATTTTATGCCTCCGTGGGCAGAAATCAAAGAGATCGGGATATTCACCTACTTTAAAAGCGCAATTATCGGTTACTTTATCGGCATTCTACCTGGTGCCGGCGGATCTGTCGCTGCATTTGTTTCTTACGCTGAAGCAAAACGAAATTCGAAAAAACCTAAGCTGTTCGGAAACGGAAGCCGTGAGGGAATTGCCGCTGCTGAAGCAGCCAACAACTCCATGTGCGGCGGCGCCTTTGTCCCCATGCTGATGTTCGGGATCCCAGGTGATCCGACCACTGCGATTGTGCTTGGCGTGCTGATCATCAATGGATTACAGCCAGGACCGCGCTTGCTTCAGAATCAGATCCAGCTGATCGCACCGATGTTTGCCGCCCTGCTCATCAGTGCACTGATCCTGATCCCCCTGGTTTTGTATATCTTCGGCCCCTACTTCGTCAAAATCGTCTCTATCCGCAAAGCGATTCTGTACTCATGTATTGCAGTTGTTGCCCTGGTCGGCAGTTATGTTGCCACCTACTCTATATTCCAGATGATGCTGGCTCTTGGCTTTGGTGTCTTTGCGTTTTTCATGCGCAAACAGAACTATCCGACCGTATCCATGCTCCTTGGCTATATCCTCGGCCCCGGGCTGGAGCAGTATTTAAGACGCTCCATGTTCCTGAGCGACAACAACCCCATTACATTTATCACCAGTATGGACAGCTTGTTCTTTTTGCTCCTTACCGCTGTCTTCTTTTACTTCATGGTTCTCAAAAAGTCTAAAGACAAGCCCCTACCAGTTGAAGCCTAGGCATTTCCAAAGGCGGCATGCTGCGACCAGCAGCAACAGTGTCTGCACCAAACCAGGCATCTTGAATTCCCCGGGAGCTTAGCAATTAAACTAAGCCCCCGGGGCTTCCCAAAAGGAATCATTAATGCGATTGCAATTTAACGAGATCAAAGACGAAATCCGTCAGGTTTTTGAAAAATATGGAATGTCACCGGAAAAAGCGGAAACCTGTGCCAGAATCCATACGGAATCCACCTATGACGGGATTTACTCCCACGGCACTAATCGGGTCGCCCGGTTTGTGGACTATATCCAAAAAGGCTGGGTCGATATCGATGCCGATCCAACCCTGGAAAAAGACCTCGGTGCGCTTAAAGTTTTTAATGGCCATATGGGGCCCGGCATTCTTAATGCCCTGCATGGTGTCGAGGTTGCGATGAAGATGGCCGAGGAATACGGCATCGGCATGGTCGGCATAAAAAACACCACCCACTGGATGCGTGGTGGCACTTATGGTTTACACGCAGCCAACAACGGTTATGTCGCTATCATGTGGACCAATACCGAATCGGTCATGCCACCTTGGGGCGGAAAAGATTGCAAACTTGGCAACAACCCTTTTGTCATGGCGACACCGGGAATTGATGGAGCCCCCCCGCTGATGTTGGATATGGCAATATCCCAATATGCTTACGGTAAACTCCAGGTAACCCGTTTAGCTGGTAAAAAGTTGCCCTTTCCTGGCGGGTTTGATGAAGACGGCAACCTGACGGATGACCCTGGTGCCATTGAAAAGACCCGCCGCATGATTCCCATCGGCTACTGGAAAGGCTCAAGCTTCTCCTTTATGCTTGATCTCTTAGGTGCAATTCTCACCGACGGCGTCGGTGCAGCAGACCTGGATCACAAAGGCCAAGGAAGTTGTGGCGGCGCATCACAAGTGATGATCGTCATTGATCCTAAAAAGATCATGACAGAAGAGAGCATGGCAGAGACGATTCAAAAAGCCAGCAGCCATCTTAAAAGCTCAACACCCTCAGAGCACTCAACCGGCATCTTTGCCCCGGGAGAAGACTATATCCGCTTCAGGGCTGAGCACGACGAACAAGGTATTTTTGTCGATGATGATATCTGGAAAGAAATTCAATCGCTATAAAGCTAAAGCCCCGGGTTACCGGGGCTTTTTTCGTTAAACAATCATATATTATGCAAGCTAAAACAGAGAGACTAACTGTTACTCATCCATTTATGCGAAGGCGCCATACTTTACACCTCCACATAAACACGAAGATGGAAACCGCTACAGTGGAATAGAGCCGTTTCCGAATGCAAACTATTTAAAGCAGCGACCAGCATCAATGACCAGACTTTGACCTGTGACACTATCGGTCTTGATAAACATAAGTACCGCTTCGGCAACATCCTCTTTTGTGGCCGCGCGCTTAAGAGCAGCAGAGTCCATGGAACGCTGATAATGTTCCGGGCGCAGTTTACTGGTCATAAGGGTTCCCTCCATCAGTCCCGGAGCCACATCATTAACCAGAATATCAGGAGCCAGCGCGACAGCAAGACAGCGACTAAGATGCTGAAGCCCTGCCTTAGAGACTGAATAGGCGATGGAACTGGATGCAGGCAGGTTCCCCCCCACGGAAGAGACCGTAACAATCCGCCCGCCGCCGCGTAGCTTTATATACGGCACAGCAGAGCGAACTGCCAGGTATTGAGCCGTCAGATTGAAATCAATTATTTTGCTCCATTTTTCATGATCAAGCGCATCAAGATCCGGAAAAGGAATCGCTTCATTATACGCCGCATCAAGAACCAGAATATCAATACCGCCAAAAGCTGTCGCTGCGGTCTCGTACATCGCCCGCACACTGCTTTCCGAACGAATATCCGCCTGAATGATCAGCGCCTCACAGCCTGCTGCGGTTAACTCCGCTAACTGGCTTTCGGCTTTTTGTTGAGAAGTTCCATAGACCATACAGAGTTTAACGCCCTGCTTTGCAAGTGATTTACAGATAGTCCAGCCAAGACCACCAGTAGCGCCTGTAACAACGGCTACCTTCCCTTTTATATCCATAACAGAGTCCTTCCTTTTAAGTAAGCGAGTTTCACTGAAGAAGATTTTTTGAAGAAGAAACCTTTTATTTCATGATAAAAAACAGCTCCTTCTGTCATAGCCCGCAGGCAGGGCTGTCAATACATTACACAGACAAGGGTGTTATCAGGGGCTTACCATCAATAAAAGCGGCCAGATTGTCAATAACCAGGCGTCCCATGGCACGTCTGGCATCAACAGTTGCTGATGCCACATGCGGCGTCAGCACTAATTTTCCATGCGCAATTAATTCCTCAGGAACATGAGGTTCTTTTTCGTAAACATCCAAAGCTGCGCAGCCCAGCTCTCCGGCATTGAGGGCGTCGATAAGCTCTTGTTGATTGACCACAGTCCCCCTTGCCACATTGACAAGGAGACCATCAGGCCCCAACTCTTTAAGAATATTGCGACTGACAAGACCACGGGTCTGTTCCCCACCAACGGCAGCCACAATCATGACGCGACATTCCTTTGCCAGCAATACAGGGCTTGCGCGAAAAGCACCCTCCTCACCTTCTGCTGGTTGCAGGTCGGTATAGATGACATTCATGCCAACAGCGCGACACAGTTCGCCAATTCGCTTACCGATACGCCCGTAACCAAGAATACCAACAGTTTCCCCGACCAGAGTCCAGCCAAGGCCAAGATTACCCTCAGGCCACTTGCCTGCCCGCACATAGCGATCCCCCTCGGCGATCCGCCGCGCTGCTCCCAGCGTCAGGGCAAGAGCCATTTCAGCGACAGCATTGGTCAGCACACCGGGAGTTGTCGCAACCTGGATGCCACGTTCTTTACACTGCTCAAGATCAACCCCGTCGGTGCCAACACCATAGACAGAAATCATTTTAAGGTTAGGAAATTGCAGCATTTTATCACCAGACAAGCCTAATCCTCCGGTCGTAATAACGGCTTCAATTTGCTCGGCAACCGGAGCGGGGATGTCAGCTTCCTCCCGATAGACATCAAATCGGGAGAGAATCTCGTCGGTAATCTCTATCGGCTGTAAAGTAGATCTCAATAAAACTGTCATGTGAACTCCTTTTAAATTTCTCCAGATCAAAGGCCTGCAGAATGACGTACTAACCACAACACTTATCTGATCGGGTATTTCTGAAAGGTGCAATTCTTGTTATTGGCAACGGAAACTTCCTGCCAGAGGCTGAAGCAAACATAGCAAATTAATCAGACGAATCATAGTATGAATTTTCAAAAAAAAAACAACTCCCGACTCTTTAAAAATTAATAATGATACCTAAAAACCTGATTCAAGGTAACTTCACACGCCATATCATATTAAGAAGTGAACACCAAGAAGAGGCAACTATTCATAAGATGTTTACCGAACAAAAGCTATCCACCTACAGCCAATGCTTATTTCCAGAACCCGGGTATCGCAGGATTGAGCTAACGAGAGAAAGATCAGAGAAGAAATTGATCAAGCACGGAGATTCAGTAAGCCCCTTGCCGAAATGAGATAGGGCTATTAGCGAGGGAACATTACCTGCCACCCAAAATGTCATGATAGGCTCCTGCTATCTTAAAAAATTAAAGGAGATCATCATGTTTAATATATTAGTAAGAGCTCTTAATTCTTTCGTAAACTATATGTCTATCCTTGAAAAAGCGCACCTGGTTAACTACCGCAGAACCCTGCGTTTTAATGGCGACGAAAAAGCCTGATCCTCACCTTCAGGCACAGTCCAGTTCAGCCCCTCCTAAGTGTGGGGCATGAACTGGCAAACCAGTATCAAAAGCACCCTGCCCCAACGCGATTTATTCAATCTTTCTGTACCAGTTTATCTCACTCCGGCAAAAAATTTGCTTTTCACCGGCCGCTGAGGCTATTGTCTGCACCAGCAATCTTTAACAGACCTCTTTCCTGATAGTTCAGGCACCATGAAAATTGTGCGTAACCAAGTTCCGGCAATCCTGGCCATGGCTCTTCCCATGGTGTTGTCCAATATCACCGTACCTTTATTAGGTCTGGTCGATACTGCAGTTATTGGCCACCTTGATGACAGTGTTTATTTAGCCGGGGTCGCACTTGGCTCGTCAATTATCACTTTTCTATTGTGGATTGTCGGTTTCCTCAGGATGTCGACCACCGGGTCAGTCGCCCAGGCCATGGGACGCAAGCATTACCAGCAGGCCATTCGAACCTGGCAACATTCAGTCTTGCTCGCCCTTATTATTGCCCTGTTCCTGATCCTGTTTCAGAGGCCGATCTGGCAAGCTGCGGTTGCCCTTGCGGCTCCCAAGATGGACATTGCAACTCAGGCACTTGCCTACTTCCAGATTCGTATCTGGGGCGCCCCGGCGGCCTTGATCAACCTGGCGACCCTGGGCTGCCTGCTCGGTATGCGCCAGGCAAAAGCCCCCATGTGGATTCTGATTTCAGCCAACCTGATAAACATCTGCGGCGATTTGTTTTTTGTCATGGGCTTGAACTGGACGGTTGCAGGTGTCGCAACCGCATCCCTGATTGCCGATATGTTTGCGGCTGTAACCGGCATTTTCATTCTGAACCGTTTGTGGAAGCAGCATGGACTCAGCCTGTGGACGTTCCCCACCGGAGCGGCATTGGCGGGCTTTACCTCCCTATTGAATCTTAACCGTGATATTTTTTTCCGCAGTTTAGCCCTGCAGCTCTGCTTTACCTTTATGACATTCCAGGGGAGCCGCCTTGGCCAGGATATTCTCGCTGCCAACATGGTACTGCTTAACTTCCTGCTGTTGGTTTCTTTTGCACTTGACGGTTTTGCCTATGCTATCGAAGCCCTCGCTGGCGAAGCTCTGGGGGCTGGAAATCTGAAACAATTCGAAAAGCTCGTCACCACAACTCTGACCTTATCGTTTTTTATCAGCCTGGTATTTTGCCTGGTCTTCACCTGGGCCGGAAATACCATTATCTCCTTGCTTACCGATATAGACAGTGTCCGTCACACGGCAACCCAGTATATGGGTTGGCTTACCATGCTACCGGCGCTTGCCGTCTGGAGCTATATTTTCGATGGAATTTATATAGGCGCGACCCAGGCCCGCATTATGAGAAATGCCATGCTATGTTGCAGTTTCCTGGTATTTTTCCCGAGTTGGTGGTTGTTACGCAACACCGGAAATCATGCTCTGTGGTTTGCCATGACAACCTTTATGATCGCCAGAGGGCTATCTTTAGGCTGGCACTATCGGCGCTATCATCACCTGTGGTTTCAGTGATAAACCTTTGCTTTACTCCGATCCCCCTGGGTAGCGGACAGATCCTCATAGGCGGGCCACCCGCTAAGATATGAGCTGTCCACAAAGGTAGTGGCATCTTCATAACAACCAGCGATTTCAGCAAAGCGATCCTGCACCTCCAGAAAGATATCAATCAGCAAAGGATCAAAATGCTGCCCTTTTTCGGCAACAATAATGTCACGAGCCTCTTCAAAAGCCAGAGCTTGCTTATAGCAGCGGCTTGATACCAGAGCGTCGTAAACATCTGCCAGAGCCATCAACCGCCCTTCAAGCGGAATGGCATCCCCGGCTAAGCCCTGCGGATAACCGGAACCATCCCACTTTTCATGATGGCTGTAACAGATATTAGCTGCCAGGGTCAGGAAATCATTCGTCCGGCTATAGCTGTTACTGGCGTTATTGATGATCGCCCGACCGATTTCAACATGACGTTGCATAATCTTGAATTCTTCAGCGTCAAGGTGCCCCGGTTTACGCAAAATCGCATCAGGAACACCAACTTTTCCGATATCATGCAAGGAGGCAGCCCGATACATCAGGTCGATACTGTGAGGGGTTAGTTCCTTCTTGAACAGCCCCTTAGCTGCCAGGGTTCGAGCCAGGAGAGCGACATACTCTTTGGTCCGGATGATATGACTGCCGGTTTCAACATCGCGGCTTTCGGCGACCATGGTCATGCTGTCGATCGTTGCACAATGAGCAGCACCAAGGTCTTCAAGAAACCGTTGTCGTTCAATATGGTGCAATACAGCAAAAAATAGTGAGATCAACGCAAACAGCCCGACAAAGGGGAGTAAAAAATACCCAAGAGACAGATAACTGCCCTGAAAGAGCATACCCAGGGCCAGTAAACAAGCGCCACCGGAAACAATGATAAAACAGATCCAGGCCTGCAGATAGTTTCGCTCAAAAACCAGCCAGACAATCATTAAGGAAAAGATAAACGAAAAGGCCAGAGCGGCCTTTGCTGAAAAGTCGGACTGGTAGATGCCACCACCCTGCAACAGATTTTCCAACAACGCGGCATGAATAAACACCCCTGGGACCAGCGTTCCTGAAGCAGTTATATACTGATCATACAGACCTGTCGCCGAGGCACCGACCAGAACCATTTTCCCGGTAAAAAGATCACTGGCAACCTGCCCGGACAAAACCTGGCTGACCGATACCCGTTTAAAAATGTCGCGACTGAAGTTAGGAATAAAAACTTCACCGTGCTGATTCGTAGTGAACGATTTATCCGCAAAGGTAACGGTGACAGGCTGCCAGGGCCACGCAGGGAGGCTGACATCAAGCTGAGGATCGAGCTGCAACAACATCGCCAGCACCAAACTGGGGATGACCTGTTGCTGACCAACAAGGGTGAGCAACGGTTCCCGCCTGAAAGTACCGTCATTGTCAACCGAAGCATTAATAAAACCGCTCCCGGCAGCAGCCTTTTGCAAGACTGGCAAACTGCACAGTACATTCAGTTCTTTCGGCAAATCGAGGGCGCCGGGAAGATCTGAAAGAACATAGGGCGTCAGATCACATTGACCAGCGAAAGGGATAGCTGAACCAGGGCTGAGAAACAATGGAAGCACGGTTGGTCCGGCTTGCAAGGCCTGGGCAAAAACCTGATCGTTGTCGAGTAATGATTCCGGAATTCCGGACAATGGAAAATCCAGCCCCAGGTTGGTTTTGTAGAAATCAGCCATTTCTACTGGTGAAGTGCGATCGGCCTCCGGAAAAACGATATCCATTCCGACAACAGCAGGCTGCTGCTGGAGAATATGCGCAGTCATCAAGGCCAGGATCAGCCGTGGCCAGGGCCATTGCCCATATTGGGCTAAGCTGGCTTCATCAATTTCGACAACCACAACATCACTCTGTTGCAATGCCAGATTGCCGGGCCCCGCCTGGGAGATCAGATCAAAAACCTGAAAATCAAAAAACGGCAGAACCCCACTGGCCCAGATCGCCGCATGAAAAACAAGGGAAATAAGTAAGATAAGAGAACCCTGAACGCAACGTGACATATCAGCGGATCATGATTTCGACACGACGATTTTTAGGCTCAGCAACGCCATCTGCTGTCGGAACCAAAGGGTCCTCCTCCCCATACGAGGTCACGTTTGTCCGCAATATGCCCAGATTCTGTTCCTGCAACCAGGCCCTGACGGCTTGAGCCCGCTGCAGGGACAACTTGATATTGTATTGTTTGCTACCCGTGCTATCCGAATGCCCGATGATGTTAACCACACACGGGCTACGGACCAGGACCGCAGTTTCAATACTACTGAGGATTGCTGTTGAAGCCTCTGTCATATCGACAGAGTCAGGCTTGAAATATAGGAGAAAGTTGACAGGGGGCTCAGGGGTCATCGCCATCAAAGTGTGATATTTTTGGGTCAAGGTCTCTTTTGCCAGCGGCTTGACAGCAGACAGGGAAGCAGTTGACGTATTGAGCTCGGTATAGGTGTTGGGTTGATCCAGTATCAGCTCACGGTTCCCGGCAGAAACGACAATTGCGCTCCCCGGCTTGGTATTTTCAAGTAGAACAATCCGGCTGCTGGAACAGCCCGCCAACCCCACCACACAAATCCATAGTAAAAACCGGAACATGACTCCTCCTGAGTTGCATCAACGCAGAACCATCAGCGAAAAACAATCCTTTTTCAGTTTAACAGTCAGTTCACCTCAACCAAAAACCTGGTTCCCCGGATACCAATCGTCCCGGAGGGAATTTCAAATAAAAATTTATCAGGAGCAAGAGTGCCAATCTTTCCAGACTCGAATAATGCGCCCCCTTTTTTTAAAAACAAATGAAAATCAAACTGTTTTTCGAGAGGTTCAAAGGAATACTGACGAATTTTGAGATAACTCTTTTTTTGAAGGGATAGCAGGCTACCATCGTTAAAGACAATCCCGACGGCCCCGTCGGCACCAGTAATCAGTAAATCACCGGAAGCAAGCTCAGCCCCCTCAGAGAGATCCCGCAAGTGCCCCTCATGCTCAACCTGGACCCGCCCCTGAATATACTTTACAACGGCAATTCCGGCGGCATCAGCAGGAATAGTCCAGGTACAGGCAAACAGAACACAGACCAACAGAACACGTAACATCTCCTCCTCCAGTCTGCTCAACAGGGATGATCCCAGAATATTGACGCTCTTCATATAAGAATAAGAGATTCAACAAACAAAGCAACAAACCTGATAAAGAATAACATATTTAGCAGGCTCCCGACTAGCCACTCGCTCCTTCTAACCAATAAAGTCATCACCTATCCACAACCAGCACGAACCGCTTACAACGCGGCAGCTACCGGTTGCATGACAAATACGGCGCGATATAGTTAAACAGTAGATTCAGATTAAACAGCACAGCAGAATTCACTTTTTCTTTCTACCGAATGGCCTGCAACGAAGACACGTAACTTTTTTTACGCATAGATTTTCACGATGACAAGAAAACATAAGTGGCCAATCTGGATTATTATTGCCAGCTGTTTTTTGCTTGTTATTTTTCTCTTCCAATCGAAAGAACAGAAAAATAACAGCCACACAATGACCTTCGGCGGTGGGCCACAGGGCAGTACAGCACAGAATGTTGCTGAACAGTTGGCTGCAATTCTTGATCGTCAAAACCCCGGTATCACCTTCAGAGTTAAACAGTCGGCAGGATCCTTCGACAACCTTCTCGGGATTGAAAGGGGTAAGGTGCAATTTGCGTTGGCCAACGCCGAGGACAGTTACAACCGGCTATCCCATCAGGAACACAAACAACAGCCAGATAGTCTTGAAGAAGCTGTTTTGCTGGTACGCCTGTTCGGCTCCTATGTGCAGCTTATCGTACCCAAGAGCAGCCCGGTTAAAACTCCGAAAGACCTGATCAACCGACGGGTGGCAATTGGCAGTTCCGGCTCCGACTCGGCCAGTTGCGCCCGGCGCTATTTTCAGGCCCAGGGACTCTGGAACCAGATCACTCCTATTTACGTTGGCTACGAACGCGCCCTTCAAGAACTCATAGATGGTAGTGTCGAAGCAGTCTGGTTCATGTCCGGTTTTCCCAATGAAGCCGTCCGGGAAATAAACCGTACCCACCCTTTGCGCCTGCTCAATCTCTGGGATGGCGTTCCGACTTCGGAAGCCAGCCGCCAATTCTACCGGGAGTTCCCTTTTTACGATATATCCGTACTCCGGCCAAACGTTTACCGCGGTCAGGAAGAGATGATTTTTACGGTAGGAATGTCGACACTATGGTTCGCCAACAAAAAGCTCAGTGATGAGTTTGTTTATCAAGCCCTCGACACAATTTACACCCCCGAAAATTTACAACAAATCCGCTCCCGCTATCCTGCAGCTGAAGAGATGGGAATCATGAACACTCTGACAAAGATGCCCCTGCCGATGCACCCTGGCGCAGTCAACTTTTTACGCGACAACCTCTAGCCAAAACCTCCACCCCATCGACAAAATCCTTAAGAGATCCATGCGTGGTTAGATGAGCGTTTACTTGCCTGACTTGGCAATATTGCTTATGCTGAATCACCATCCATAACCAGCAGGAAAAAAATATGCGACAGATAAGTGTTTATTGCGGATTTCAAGAGGGGCGCCAGATGGACGATCCCCCCTTGGCCAAACGCCGTGAACCTGACCAGTAATGAGCGCTGATATTCCTTCCAAACAGACCGGCAACTACAGCTATGAACAAACCGACTGGATGGCAATTCCTGCCGGTCTCATGGCAGGGGAAGACAACCAGCATCTGACCAGAAGACAGCTAAAAACCTGGCCACTTGTGCTCGCGGCCAAACAAGTCCCTTACCGTTCCGAGCGCGCCCCATC
Source organism: Geopsychrobacteraceae bacterium (assembly GCA_963664385.1). Lineage (GTDB taxonomy): Bacteria > Desulfobacterota > Desulfuromonadia > Desulfuromonadales > Geopsychrobacteraceae > Seleniibacterium. The sequence continues at coordinate 3,263,643 of OY761157.1, read as the reverse complement.
TAGTCACTGGGAACTGCATGTTCCGGCGCCGTACTATTTATTGGCTTGTCGTGAACTACAGCACTATGAAGAAGAAAATCGCAACTGGCCACCACCAGCCATCAGCATTGAAACTACCGAGAACACTACGATAACACTCTGGCTGTTAATCCTGCTCGCGCTGTTCCATAATCTCACCACTCACCAGATTCATTTTTCTATTTTTCAAAACGTTGATTGGTTCAGCGCCGGAAACGCAGATGCGCAAAAGATTCTTGCCGGTCAATGGTGGCGGACCATCACCTCCTTAACATTACATTCGGGCCCTCTCCATTTGACCGGTAACATTATCTTCGGCGGAATTATCATTACCCGGCTGGCCCATTTACTACGCTCAGGACCAGCCTGGTTGCTGACCATCGTCAGCGCAGCCTTGGCGAATTTTTTAAACGCCCTGGCCCACGGCCAACAGCATCACTCCATCGGTTTCTCTACCGCAGTATTCTCTGCCCTCGCTATTCTGTGTGTCAGCACCATGAAACTCCAGACAAGGCGCTCATGGCGACGCTGGTTACTCCCCCTTATGGCTGGCTGTGCACTATTAGCGCTACTGGGAACCAGTGGCGAACAAACCGACCTAGGCGCCCACCTTTTTGGATTTTTAAGTGGCCTGGCTTGCGCCGCGATAGGCTTGAAGACAAAAATTCCGGGCCAGCTGACAGCTCACCTGAATGCGGCTCTGGGCTTGGTCACGGCCGTTATGGTCGTGGGATCCTGGATTCTAGCCCTCAACCTGTTTAATCTCTGATTTTTTACGGGGACGAAATGAAGGGAGCAAGGTTAAGAATCAACCCGTCAGCAAAATCTGCCGCACAGTCTTAGCCAATACCTCGAGGGAAAAGGGCTTATCAAGCACTTTATCGATCCGGGCTTGAGAGAGTTCTTCCGGGGCAATATTTTCCGCATACCCGGTCCAGAGAAGAATCGGAAACTTCTTATCAGCCCTTCTGAGCTCCAAAGCCAACTGAATACCACTGCACTCGGGCATGGTCATATCAGTTATAAGCAGATCAACGCTCTGCTTCCCGGCAATAATCGCCTGACAAGCTTCGAAAGGATCATTGTAGCTGACGGTCTGGTAGCCAAGCTTGGTGAAAAGCTCATCACTCATATCGGTAACGGTTTTCTCATCATCGACAACAACGATCATCTCGCCCTGCCCGACAATTATTTCGCTATTGGTCTGTCGGACATGCACATCGGCATCGGTCTCTGGCAGATAGATATAAAAGGTCGCTCCCTGCTGCGGCACACTTTTCAATTCGATAGCTCCACCATGAGCACGGATGATCCCATGAGCAACAGCAAGCCCCATGCCCGTTCCTTCTCCTGTCTTTTTAGTTGAGAAAAACGGTTCAAAGACCCGTTCGGCGATAGGCTCAGGAATGCCGGGACCAGTGTCTTCGACCACCAGACACCCATAAGACCCGGGGCGCACATTCAGAGATTCAGCTTTATCATCAGCTAGAGTTACACGCTTAACCTGAATTTTCAGAATTCCGCCGGTCTCCTTCATGGCGTGGCCGGCATTAGTGACCATGTTCATCAAAATCTGGTGGACCTGACCAGGATCAGCCAGGACCTTTACTCCGGGCACCAGATCTGTCTTAACACTTATAGAATCGCTTAACGAGGACTGATGCAAAGCAAGATTATCCTTTACCACATCGGCAAGGAACAAGGCCTCTCGCACCGGCTCTGCCCGACGGCTGAACAGCATGATCTGGGCAATCAGCTTTTTTGCCCGCTCCCCTGCCTGGATAATCTGGCTTTGATACTGATCCAGCTTTGACCCTGGCTCACAGGCCATGGAACTCAACTGTGCAAACCCTAATACCGCCGACAAAATATTATTGAAATCGTGAGCGATACCACCAGCCAGAGTCCCGAGAGCTTCCATCTTCTGAGCCTGAGCAAGATCCTGCTCAAGCTGGCGACGCTGTTCCAGTTCTTTTTTAAGAGAGGCAATCATACTGTTTATAGCATCCGCCAGATGATCAATTTCATCCTCTCCGAGGAACTGTTTTTTAACGGTAATCGGTTCCAGAGTTTCGATCTTCTGTAACTCGATATCGCGCGCATAACGTTCCACCCCGACCAGACGCTTTAAAGCCTGGCGGTGAAACAGCAGGAAGACAATCGCAGCAACCCCGAAAATGCTGATAAAATTAGTGAGTAACAGCTGAGGAAATTCTTTAAAAATTGCCGCGGGAAACTTTTCGTAATGAGCCTGTAGAATGACCACACCAATTTCGGTCGCATCACTCGAAACGGGGTCATAATGGAGAATCGAACTGCGATGTTCAAGGTAGGGCTGCTGACCGGCTTGCCCAAACCGCTGACAGCGATTTGCCGTGTTGTCACAGACTTCAATATAACTTAAAGTTTGGCTGGTCTGGTTTTCAATGATCATCTTGACCATATCCCAGTCATACAGCCACACAGCCTCACGAATAGATAGCTGTGCTCCCCGTTCAAAATTGGCAAATTCGGTCTGGATATTTTTTTTACGCTGCTCAAGCCCAAGATACCCTTGATACAAGCTAACAGCGACAACGATCAGGGCACAGGTCAGGATGGTGCTCAATAACAGTTTGATATTGAGCCTGGCAAACATCGATCTGGCAATACCTTGCGTAACCACCTGAGTCAGCCCCTCCTTGATACTGAAATATCCGGCAATACCACGATAACCAGATAAAAGGATACTCTGAAAAAACCAATTAACTAGCACCAACAGTATTCAGTTCTATCTTATGACACCTGAAAAGTAAACTTTTTTATCCCAAAAAAAATATAAAGAAACCAGTTATTTACTAATCATCAGTAGCAGCACGAAAAGAGATAATAGCGGGCCTTTCCTGCCCCCTATCTCTTTCAGATCTGAATTCATGCTAATATGGGGTATCATCAATTAAGGAGGGCTTCAAATGATCAGATTTAAACGCCTATTATTGGTACTGTTCACCAGCCTGTTGGTCCTTTGCACCATACAGCCAAGTTTTGCAGCACAAGGGATACAAGCCAAAGATGTACCACGACTCACCGTAGCCCAAGCTCAGCAGTTGCAAAAGAATGAAGAGATCACCTTCATCGACACCCGCAAACCACATCAATGGCAGGAAGCTAAAGATAAAATCCCTGATGCGATCAGGGTTACCACCTACGGTGAATTACAGGCTATAAAAATGGCTCTACCTGCAGACCGGGCTATTATTACCTATTGTACCTGACCTAACGAAGCATCCAGTGCCGGTCTGGCACTGACACTGTTTGAAGCAGGCTTCACCAGGGTCTGGGCTCTCCAGGGAGGCTACGACGCCTGGAAACAGCAAGGCTTGCCAACCGAACCCAAGTAGACTGAAGGAGTGTTTCAACCATGAAAGACAGCCTAAAAGCAGGTTTAACCTATCTGCACAGTTACCAGGTTTCAGAACAGAAAACCGTCCCCCACCTGTTTGAGGACGCAAAACTTTTTCAGCAGATGCCAGATGTTCTGGCGACGGGATTCATGGTCGGACTTATGGAATGGGCCTGTATGGAAGCTATGGCCCCGCACCTGGATGATGGAGAAATCAGCCTTGGGGTTCAGATCAACGTCTCCCACCTGGCGCCGACACCTCCTGGAATGATGGTGCAGGTTGCAGTCACCTGCATTGAAGTCGATGGCCAGAAAACCAGATGGGAGCTGGTTGCCAGGGATGAAAAAGATCTCATCGGCAAAGGAACTCACGAACGTTTCAGTATAAATGGTGAAAAGTTTGCTAAAATAGTTGCGAAGAAAAGTGCGAAATACCCCTAACTTTATATTGTGACCTTAGAGGAGAGAACTATGACTGAATGGAGTTGCGACAACCCCGAAGAACATTGCGATCTTCATGTTTGCCAGTTAAGCGCCAAGGAACGCAATCCTGAAATTGAAAAGATTTTTGAAAATCCCCGTTATATCTGCACCAACTGCGGAGCCAAAGTTCATGATGCAGGGAATGTCTGCCGCCCTAGGGAAATCTAGAAAACCAGGCGACCTGAAAAGCGGGCTCTGATTATAGAGCCCGCCTCACAGATTGATTCTACAAAATTTCAACCAGTTCGAACTCGTAAGTCAGCTCTTCACCTGCTAAAGGATGATTTGAATCCATCTTTACTTCGCTATCGGTCACATCAGTGATGGTAACAAAGTAGACGTCTTCGTCCTCGCCGGTAACTTCCAATTCCATGCCCGGTTCAGGCACAATCTCTTCAGGTAATTCGCTGCGCTGAACAGTAAATACCAATTCGGCATCATAGTCACCAAAACCATCTTCAGGAGTGATGACAACCTTTTTCTTGTCACCAACCTGCATGCCGATCAGGGCTTCTTCGACAGGCACATAAAATTCACCTTCGCCAACTGTCAGCTCAAAAGGACCATGATCATGACAGCAATCATCATCATGACACTCTTCACCTTCGTGGGGATAAGTACTGTCGATGACAGTGCCATCGTCGAGGGTGCCAATAAAATTAATCCGGACCTTGTCTGCCTCTTTAACTTTTTGCATATTTATTCATCCTTCTACTAAGGGGGGGATACAAACAAAAATAAAGCGGGGTTGTAACACACCCATAAAAATAACGGAAGATCAGAAACTTAAATTCTTTTCTAATGAAGAGGAAAACTTGATTTATAAGAGAAAAAACCTATTATATTAGGTGATTACCACTCTAAAAGCCGATTTGCATTCCATATTTTTCTGACTCAGAAACCACTTGCGAGGTGAAGATATGGCACACCACACCCTGAAATCAGGATATTCACGCCTGGCCGACCGTCTCAACCGCTACCCACAAGGGGCCCCACCATCTAAGCTTCTGTTTAAAATACTGGCCATGTTGTTCAGTGAAAAAGAAGCTCAATTAGTCGCCCAACTGCCTATTAAGCCATTCAATGCCAGCCAGGCCAGCAAGATCTGGAAATTGAATGAGTCAGAGAGTCGCAAGATCTTAGACGAATTAGCCAGCCGAGCCATTCTCGTTGATATGGAACAGGGAGACCAGCAGATTTATGTTCTTCCTCCACCAATGGCTGGTTTCTTTGAATTTTCCCTGATGCGAACCCGTGGGGATATCGACCAGAAATTACTGAGTGAACTTTTTTACCAATACATGAACGTCGAAGAGGATTTTATTCGTGAGCTGTTTACTAAGGGAGAAACACAGCTCGGCAGAACCTTTATCCATGAGCCAGTGCTCACCAGTTCTGATGCCCTTCATGTCCTGGGCTATGAACGCGCAACCGAAGTCATAAAAACAGCCAGTCATATCGGCGTCGGCATGTGTTACTGCCGCCATAAAATGATGCATAGAGAGCAGGTATGTACAGCGCCAATGGACATCTGTATGACCTTTAACAGCACGGCATCTTCACTGATTAAACATGGTCATGCGCGCCAGATAGAGGTGAGCGAATGTCTGGAACTGCTCGACCAGGCCTACGAACATAATCTTGTGCAATTTGGTGAAAACGTCAGGGAGGAGGTTAATTTTATCTGCAACTGCTGTGGCTGCTGCTGTGAGGCAATGATTGCGGCTCGCCGCTTTACGATTCTAAACCCAGTTCACACAACAAATTTCCTACCCAGTTTAAATCTGACGAAATGCAATAATTGCGGCAAATGTATCAGTGTCTGTCCGGTTGAAGCCCTTGGCCTTACAGCGGCTAATGATCCCCTCCAACCTCAGCGAAAACATATTTCTCTGATTTCGGAACGCTGCCTTGGCTGTGGCCTATGCGTCCGCACTTGTGCACAGCAGGCTATCACTATGGAACCCCGGGCAGAACGTGTGCTGACACCGCTGAATGGCGTTCACCGGGCAGTGGTCATGGCGGTTGAGCGGGATATGTTGCAACATCTTATTTTTGATAATCAGGCTCTACTCAGCCATCGGGCCCTGGCAGCGATCCTCGGAGCGATTCTTAAGTTACCTCCCGTTAAACGCGTGATGGCAAGCCGGCAAATGAAATCCAGATACCTCGAATCGCTGGTCAGAAAAATTGATAAATAATTAAGTAAAGCCCCGAAACCATACTGGTTTCGGGGCTTTTATGCATAAAAAGCAGCCAAAGCATAAAACAGCGGAGGGGATAATTTTAACCACCCAGCAAACCGTCATAGCAGAGTTTCAAACCGGAAACCAGCAACATAATGTATAGAAAACGGTAAATTGACGGTTGCGAAATTCGCTGCATCAGCAAATAGCCGCAGCGCACTCCAACCGGCGCCAAAGGCACCAGCACCAGCGATGTCAGCAGATTCGTAGTGTCAAATAATCCCAGTAAAGTATAGGGAACCAGTTTGACATAATTGACGATGGTAAAGAACACAGCCATGGTCCCGATCAATACGGTTTTATCGAGCTTCTGGGGCAGCATGTAAACCGTTACAGGAGGCCCCCCTGCGTGAATCTGGGCACTGGTAAAGCCAGACAAGGCCCCCCAGAAATACCCCTGCCAGCGCTTCGGCTTTCTTCCCGTGGCTTCCGAACGCTTGTAAAGAGAGTTGAAAAAAAACGCGATCGCAATAAAGCCAATCATCAATTTCAACAATTTTACCGGTAATAGGTTCATGGTTACCACCCCGCCAACAACACCTACCAGCGCGGCAGGAACCAATATTTTTAACTGCTCACGATCATAATTACGTCGAAATGTGCGTACGGCAAAAATATCCATAACACATAAAATCGGTAGCATAATCGCCGCAGCCTGAACCGGACTGATGACCAACGACAGAAGAGGAACAACAACCGCACCGGCTCCCGGACCTAGCCCTCCCTTCCCCATGCCATACAGCAACACTGCGGGAATCGCGACAATATAAAAATAAGGATCAGTAATTAAAGAAGACATGCCCGCTTACTTTTCATTGCCAGGAAGAACCGTACGCTCAAGTCCTGCATCAAGGGCCTCATAACCAAAATAATTGATCAGGTCGTACAACTCTGAGCGTGGCTGCATTCGCTCAAGGGTTCCCGCTGCAGTCTCTTCGTCATGCAGTTGCTGATAGAACAGCTCCATCGCTTTGGCAGCAATTCTCAAGCCTGACACTGGCCAGATTGCCATTGCGTAGCCAAATTCAGAGAACTGTCCGAAACTGAACTGTTCTGTACGCCCGAACTCAGTCATATTGGCCAGCAGCGGCACATCAATAGCAGCTGCAAAGGTGCGAAAATCGTCTTCGTTACGTAATGCTTCCGGGAAGATGGCATCCGCCCCCGCCACGACATAAGCTTTCGCCCGGGCAATAGCGGCATCCATACCTTCCTGGGCAAGCGCATCGGTTCGGGCCACAATCTTCAAATCTTTACGCGCTCTGCTCGCAGCACTTATTTTTTTGGCCATATCCTCAACCGAAACCAGCTGCTTACCATTTAAATGTCCGCATTTCTTCGGTAACACCTGGTCTTCCAGTTGCACTGCAGCAACACCAACATCTTCCAATTCGCGCACCAGGCGCATAACATTGAGGATCTCCCCAAACCCGGTATCACCATCGACCAGCAAAGGTAAACGGGTCACGCGGACAATGGCCTTAGCCCTGGCAACCAGCTCTTCAAGCGTCACAATACCAAGGTCAGGCAATCCCAAAGACGCGGTTAATGCCGCACCGGATAGATATAAAGCATCAAACCCGGCCTGACGTGCCAACAATCCTGCAAGCGGGTCATGAGCGCCGGCAATCGGCAGAAACTTGCCACTACGCCAGTATTGCGCCATTTGTTCTCCAAGCCCTGTTGGAACTGGCTGTTCTAACCAGGTTGGTAATTCGTCAGCTTTAAAATTCGGGGAATTTTCCATGCAATTTCTCCTTGATTGGGAATGACCCCTCTGACTTTCGGCAGTCGTGAGAGCAGTATCATCAAGCGGTCAGATTCTGGCCGTTATAAAAGGTTTTCCAAGAGGCCTGAATGTGGCGCTGCATCAGCAAACAAGCCAGCTCTCCATCATTTGTATAAATTGCTTCTGCAATACGCTGGTGTTCAAGAAAAGCCTTGGCTCCACGCCCCTTAACGATGCGATGGCTGCGCCGCAACAACACCAGTTGCGGATAAAGCTCATCTGACAACAGGTTATGAATCAGTTTATTTCCTGCAATATCGGCCAGTACCAGGTGAAAATCACGATCCTTGTGCCCCTGAACATAGGCGCGTTCAGGATGAATATTTATAACCTGCACATGCTCTTTTAACAGAGAATCAATCCGTTCTTTTTCTGACTCACCAGCATTTTGGGCCGCCAGACGTGCAACTTGCCCTTCTAATGCTTCACGCAGTTGATAAAAGGCTTTGACCTCATCGAGGGAAAAGGATCTGACATGGACACCAATGTTAGCCGTTGATGTCACCAAGCCAACCCCTGCGAGACGTCGTAAGGCATCCCGTACAGGTCCGCGACTCACACCATATTGCTCAGCCAGGTCAACCTCAAGCAAACGTTCCCCGGCCTGAAACATTCCGGAAAGAATGCCCTCCTGAAGGCTTTCAACAATCTGACTGACATTACAGCGTTGCTTATTTTCTGCCATAACTAAAATTCCATAAAAAAACTTTCAACGACCGAATTGTTAACAATTTAGCAGATACCATCCACCAAAACCACTACAAAAAGATATTCCCAACAATATTGTTAACAATGCCATTCGCACCGCCTGGATCTGTATTTTTAAAAATTGCAATAACACCGGGAGATTTAACTGTGGAGAAGTCTTTCAGACTCTGTAACCAAATTTCACGAATTTATGATTGAAAGGAAGAAATTTTTTCGGAAGGTCAAGGAAGTCAAGCTTTTGCGCGGAGGCGTAGTACTTTACGCCGCACAATCAAAAGGGATGATTGACGCAGAGATTGCGGAAAAGAGCCGTTTCCGGCTGAAAACTAGCTATCCAGCCACTTATACAACCGCCCAATCTCATACGGCTTGGTGAAAACTTGACAGCCGATCTCTCTTGCCATTTCCAGATCAGCACCGGACCAACTACCAGAAATAATTGCAAGATGCTCATGGGGAACATCAACGCCCTGACGTTTGAGTTCCTGAAGAAATTCCATACCTGTCATACCAGGCATCTGATTATCGGTCAGAATAAAATCGAAATGGGAATCAATAACCTTATTGTCGGTGGCCTCGAAATACTCGGATGGGTCGGAAAAGGATGTGACATCGATATTTCTGGCTCTTAATATTTCGCACAAAAGAGTTCTGCACAACATATCGTCATCAAGGACAAGAGCGGTCTGCGACATGGAGAGTTCCTTTTCATTTAATATGGTTGAAACATTGGTAAACGTTTCATTGAACGGGCTCGGCAAAAAACAGAGTTCACTTATTTAGTAACTCGTCATCCCCCTGGAACCAATATCACCATTTGAATATTTTATTAATTTACTCCCACCTTCTGACAAATTTCTTACATTCTAACCATTCCTTAAAAACCACCGTATTTGCGGATAAAAATATCTTTCACGCCCCCTTCCTGGCGGTCCATAAGCAATGATAAAATAAGCGGAAATCAGACAACCTTTTAGAAAAGGAGAATTTATGAAAAAGATCTGGGTTTTCTTTCTTTCCTTTATACTCTATTCATCTCTCGCCATGGCGGCAGGCCGATCTGTTGACTATAGCGTTGGCGGCATGACCTATTCCGGCTATTACACATCCCCGGCCCCGGGGTCACCGCTGATTCTTCTTGTCCATGATTGGGACGGGTTGACAGATTACGAATTAAAACGATCGGAAATGCTGGCCGATCTTGGTTATGCCGTGTTTGCTATCGATATGTTTGGTAAGGATATCCGTCCCCAGACCACCGAGGAGAAAAAGAGTATAACCGGGAGCCTTTATCAGAATCGAACTAAAATGCGTGAACTGCTTGAAGGAGCCTTTAATGCTGCAGCTCAGCAAGGCGCAAATATAAACAATGCAGTCGCCATGGGATACTGCTTTGGAGGAACGGTGGTTCTGGAATATGCGCGCTCAGGGAAACAGCTGAAAGGCTTTGTGACTTTTCACGGGGGGCTCGCAACACCAGAAGGGCAGGACTACTCACAAACCAAAGGCAAAGTGCTGATCCTGCACGGAACCGCGGACAAAGCCGTAACAATGGCAGACTTTGCCAAGCTGGCAGAGCAACTTGAAGATCGCAAGGTCGCGCATGAGATGATTACCTACAGCGGAGCCCCCCATGCGTTCACAGTATTTGGCTCAGACAGATACCATAAGGATGCCGACACAAAATCCTGGCAACGCTTTGTCGAGTACCTGCAGGCAACCCTCTAATCTACAACAGCCAGACGTTCAGCAGCCAGACACGCTGCACCAATAATCCCCGCCTGGTTCAGCAAGCCGGCGGGGAGAAGCTCTGCCCGGGCAGTCAAAAAGGGCATAAACTTATCACTTTTACGACTGACTCCCCCACCCAGGATAATCAACTCCGGGGACAGAATGCGATCGACTTCAGAAAAAAACAGGTTCAGCCGTTTAGACCAGGAACGCCAGCTTAACTTATCCCGTTTTCTTACGGCAGCAGCAGCATAATGCTCCGCAAAACCGCCCTTAAGAGGAAAGGCTCCCAGCTCCAGGTTCGGAAACAACTGACCATGGTAAAACAGTGCCGAACCAATCCCCGTCCCGAGGGTCAGAACCAGAACCGTGTCTAAGCGTCCGACACCGCAACCATAACGCATTTCAGCAACCCCGGCGGCATCAGCATCATTTACGACCAGACACGCACAACCGGTGGCAGTAGACAATAGATCTTCAACGTTGACTCCAATCCAACCAGCGTCAATGTTGGCAGCTGTCCGGGCCACACCTCTTGAGATCACCGCAGGAAAACCACAACCGATGCCCCCCTGCCACTGAAATTGGTGAACCAGTTCCGCAACCACCTCAGCAACCGCCTCAGGAGTAGCGGGCTGAGGTGTCAGCAGTTTAATGCGCTCTGAACGCAAAGTACCAGTCGTCGTATCGACCAACGCACCTTTGATGCCACTACCACCGATATCAATCCCCAAAATTTCCATTCTGCACCTTTGTTGAAAATATAAGTTGTCAGTGCCTCAGGTCACAGGAACCATCCCGGCAATCGTCATTTGCTTTTGGCAATAAATGACGATAGCGGGCGAACAATGAATAAGCCCCTCGCGATAACAAATTAATGCCAGGGAAGCCAACGGCAGCGCTTAACAGCCGATAAACTGAGCAGTCCGGGTAGGCCTGCCAGATCGCCATAAAGGCATCCACCCCGGTATAAAAGATGCCAGCCGCATCACGCACATGAAGTCGCGCCATAAAATCCGCCTGGGTTTTGCCATAATCCTCAGCACAAAAATCGGCAGCCTTGATATTAATAAATATCAGCTTCCCTTCATGATCGTATGCACGATACTTGGCCATTTCGGCAGAACAGACCATGCAGGAGCCATCATAGAAAATCTGGAGGGGGAATTCCACGCTAACACTCCCTTCTATCGGGTAATTATTTTATTGTTTTTATTTTACCAGAAACACTTTCTTCTCCGCGACAGGTAAACAAAATTTTCCCGGCTTCAATTTTAAAATATTTCCGTTTCGATTATGTTATCCTCTGCCGAAGAGAGGGTTTTATGACACAGAATAATGACCAACCAAAATCAAATTTCAGCGGTTTGTTTACCGGCTCTCTGATCCTGATTCTACATCTGGTACTGATCGTTGCTCTGGCTATGACAGTGGTCTTTCTAAAAAGTCTATATGACATCCGCTGGCTGTTGCTGGTGGTCGGGCTGCTGCTGATTGCTGCGTCGGGCTGGTTCTTTTACCAACGCTTCAAAAAAAGTAATCGCAAGCTTAAGGACATGATGAACCATCCAGCGCTTCAGGGCCGCTCCGTTGAAATCAGCCTTTTAGGCGGGATCGCTACGGTCAAGCTTGGCAATAACAGCAGGCACCCAACATCGCCTATTCAGATTGATGACCAAGGGAATGACATCAAGCAACTTGAAATGGCGAAGCCCAGCCGCCTGAACAGCTTGTCCGAATTAAAAGAGCTCCTGGATAACGACCTTATTACTAAAGAAGAATTCCTCAAGCTGAAACACGAAATAATGACCCCTGTCACCCCGAGCCAACACACACAGCCAGACGATGTTTACGTGATCAGTGAGGATGAAATAAAAAAATCATGATTTTTTCAAAAAATGTGAATTTTTTATTTGCAGTCCGAAAAACTATGGTGTAAGGTGCGCTCCGCATTTGACGAAAACACCTTGCGGGGCTGTAGTAGAGTCGGTTACAACGCCGGCCTGTCACGCCGGAGGTCGCGGGTTCAAGTCCCGTCAGCCCCGCCATTTTAAAAAGTCCCAGGGCGAATAGCTCAGCTGGGAGAGCGCCTGCCTTACAAGCAGGATGTCGGGGGTTCGAGCCCCTCTTCGCCCACCAAAAAGATATAAGCACTTTGCTGGTAACAGCAAAGTGCTTTTTTTGTTTGTGCCCGTTCCGTGCCCACCAGATTCTATCATTTTACATTTAAGCAGCCTATACACAAAAACATGTCAAAGAGCGGTTAGTTGCTTAATATTTTGGGGTCCGCTATTGACCACTGTTGATCGTTCATGGAACACTGGCTACCCACCGTTTTGACCCAATCTTAAGGGCCAAGGGCTGTCCTGTTTAACCGCGATGTCATTTCATCCCCCGTCAAAAAAACTCTATTTTGACGGGGGATGTCCCTAAGCGACTTACCGTGTCAGAAATTTAACAGGAGTTAAGCAGGCAAAGAAAAATCCAGATTCCCCTGTTCATCAAATCCCCACTCTTCTGGCTCCCCGATGACATCAACCAAAGGGTAGCGTGACGTATCTTCGATAAGATTTTCGGAGATCAGCAACTCACCGACACTTAAAGTATTCTTAATCCGGATGATTTTTGGGTTGTGATGATCGATCCCGAAACAGCCTTTGACAGCGGCCTGAATTGCCAACTTGTCATTAGCCATAACAACAGGAATCTTACAGGACTGCAGCATACCGTTCGTAAGAGAGTTGGGATACGTCATGGAAAAGTCAATTTTATCAAAATAGCGCTGGGTACAGACATCAGCGAGGGTCATACCGTTGGCATTGCCATGGGACACATCAGTAAGATTCAGTAATGCGATGCGTTGAGCCAGCGGTTTATAGGTCACCGTATCAACATAGTTAGTGCGGATAACATTGGGGTCCATCCCGGTACCGGCAATATTTTTCCCGGCCTCATCAACAACCAGAACATCACAGGAATCAAACAAGATCTGCGGGATTAGAGAACTGGCTTCAACCAGAAGTCCAGGTTCCTCAGTAATGATGTTTTCAGCAGCAACGGCTTTAATCTTATAAGTCTCATCATAAGAATTTTCGATTATTCCGAGGGCAAATTTAATCTTACTATGATTAATAGCGCTCTCACCAATATTGCGTACCCGGGCAGCCAGGTTTTCTATTCCACCAGCATGACATGTCTCAGCCCCATTGCGCTTTCCCAGACCAACAGCAACCATTTTAGTGAGACCACTCTCGATAGGAGCCCGGAATGAGGTATGATTTTTAACCCGCGCAACAACAATAATGCCATCGGCCTCATAAGCGAGCTTATCCATATAGACGGGAAAACCCTCTGCCGTCGTGGTGATTTGTTCAACCGCCATGCTGGACCTGACCGGAGCACCAACAGTTTCGGCGGTGATGCCAAAACCGGCCAGGACATCAGTCTGCCCTTCTGCAGTAGCCCCACCGTGACTCCCCATAGCCGGCACGACGAACGGTTCTGCCCCCCGTTCCTTAAGGCACAGAATAAGTTCCTTAATAATAATAGCCAGATTAGCAATTTCACGGCTGCCTGCGGTAATCGCAATCCGCTCCCCGGGACACACTCGTGCCAGAAGCCCATCATTCAACTCCAATCGCACAGCCCCCGGAATATCCTCAATTTTATCACGGCAAAAATTCTGCCGAACCCTGACCATCCGTGGCAGCTGAATATGGCTGACAATGTTGGCGACAGTATCATTGATCATTTTTAAAGAATCATTCATTGAGTTATCTCTGCTATGCAAAAAATTTTAAAACAATATGCCTGAATGGATAAACAGATCAGGTCACCGGGGCGGGATTGAAGACCGCCAGGTCATTATGCAGACCCAATTTATCAGAATTGGTTTCGATTTTACCGCTGGCAACAGCGAGGATCAGCTTGAATAGCTCCCAGCCAGTCTCTTCCAGGGTTTTCTCGCCCGTCGCAATTTTCCCGGCATCAAGGTCGATCAGGTCAAACCAGCGCTTGGCCAGCGCTGAGTTGGTAGAGACTTTAATCACCGGAGCGATAGCCAGGCCGTAAGGAGTTCCTCGGCCGGTTGAGAACACTTGCAGCTGAATTCCCGATGCCAGTTGCTGGGTGCCGCAAATAAAGTCACTGGCTGGAGTCGCGGCAAAGGTCAGCCCTTTTTCCCGTACCCGTTCACCCGGGCTTAAGACATCGATAATCTGGGATTGTCCAGATTTGGCGATAGATCCCAAAGATTTTTCGACAACATTGGCCAGCCCCCCTTTTTTGTTGCCGGGGCTTGGGTTGGCACTGCGGTCTGCTGCTCCGGCCGCCAGGTAGTCGTCGTACCACTGCATTTCGCGCAGCAGTGCTTTGCCGACTTCTTCATCCTTGGCGCGTGGCGTCAGCAGGTGAATGGCATCGCGTACTTCGGTCACTTCAGAGAAGAGGACACTGCCACCGGCACGCACAATCAGGTCGGCGGCGAAACCGATAGCAGGGTTAGCGGTCATACCGGAGAAGGCATCACTGCCACCGCACTGGACACCAATGACCAGGTCGGATACCGGGCAGGTTTCACGCTTGCGCAGGTTGAGGCGCTGAAGATGCCCCTCTGCTGTTTCCAGCATCGCGTTGATCATCGCTTCGAAGCCGATAAACCGTTCATCCTGCATGGTCAGGATCGGCGAACAGGTGGCTTTTCCCTGAGCGCATTCCGGCGGTATCAAACGTTCCGGTTCGAGTTTTTCGCAGCCAAGGCCAACGACCATCACTTCGCCACCGAAATTAGGGTTACGGGACAGGTTCTGCAGGGTGCGGATGGGGACAATGGCCGCCGGGGCGTTGATCGAGACGCCACAACCATAGATATGGTTCAGGGCAACGACGTCATCAACATTAGGGTATTTGGGTAGAAGTTCGGCCTTGATCCGTTTGACGAGGTAATTGGTGACACCGGCCACACACTGGACACTGGTGGTGATGCCCAGCACATTTTTGGTGCCGACACTGCCATCTGGATTGCGGTAGCCTTCAAAGGTATAGCCTTCGAGAGGTTCAAATTCTGGGGCCAGACGGGTGGCCAGGGGCAGGGTGTTTAACGGCGGCGCGGTAGGTAACTGGACCATGTGTTCATTTATCCAGTTGCCACGTTTGATAGCCTCCAGGGCATAGCCGATAATTTCGCCATAGCGCATAACCGCTCCACCTTTCGGAATATCGCTAAGCGCTACTTTGTGGCCATGGGGAACCTGGTCCAGCAATGTGGTGCCATCTTCGATAACGGTGCCGGGGGGGAGCCCTTCTTCGTTGGCAACAACGGCAACATTGTCGCTATTATTCAGTTTGATTGTGATTGCTTGCATAACTTTCTCCCGCCATTAAAGTTGGCAGGGAGGGAACCCTGCCAACCAGATTAACTCTGCATCTGCTATAGCAGCCTATTGCTCATTCACAGAGTCAGCTTTTTTCATTTTATGATTTTTCACCATCGAATAGATGGAATAGCCCAGAGAAATTGCGATCAGCACCCACAAAAACATAGCGATGGGACTCTTGGTAAAGAAAATGGTTAATGTGCCAAAAGATTCCAAGGCTTTAACAAAATATATTTCGGCAGATTTACCCAGGATGAAGCCGATGATCAATGGCGCCACTTCGATACCGATTTTGCTGCAGATGTAGCCCAAAATACCGAAAATCAGCAAGGTCCAGACATCAAACATAATGCCGTAGTTGATAGCATAAGCACCGACGACACACATCATGATGATGATCGGATACAGAATGTATTTCGGTACGGTAATCACCTTGGCAATGTACTTGATGGCGAAAAACATGATCAGGAACATGGCCGCGTTGGCGATGAGCAGAGCGATCATCATGGTGTACCAGGTATCCAGGTTGTCACCAATAAACAGTGGGCCGACCTGAATTCCCTGCAGAGTGAAGGCGCCGATCAGAACCGCAGTGGTACTGTCCCCCGGGATGCCCAAAGACAGCAGCGGGATAAGCGCGCCACCGGTCAAACCGTTATTGGCCGCTTCCGAGGCGATAACCCCGGCAGGTTCACCGGTACCCATCTTCTCTGGATGTTTTGAGAAGTTTTTGGTCTGGGTATAGGAGAGCACGGATGCGGCACTGCCGCCGACACCGGGAAGCATGCCAACAAAGGTCCCGATTCCTGATGAACGGAGGAGGTTCAGGAACTGCCCCTTGAAAACGGACCACTGAAATTTCACCTTATTGGCAGTGCTGAGGTCAGCGGTAAGATCCTCCTCTTTAACCCCTTTTTCTGCTTCTTCCAGAATGGTTGCCAGACCGAATAAGCCGATGAGAACCGGCAACAGGGAAAAGCCTTCTTCCAGAAAGGGGACCATAAAGTCGAACATCAGGCGGGTTTCACCATTGCCACCAACCGAAATGTCATAAGTTCCGATCAGACTGAACAGGACCCCCAGGACGCCACTGAAAATCCCGACCAGCATATTGCTTGACAGTGAGGCGATGACGGTCAGGGCCAGGAAGATGATCAGGAATTTTTCAATGTAAGAAAATTTAATGGCAACATCAGCCAGGGCCGGTGCAAAGAAGAACAGGATGATGGCACTGAACAGGCCACCAAACAAAGATGCGGCAATACCAACCTTAAGGGCTTTTTCCCCCTCACCCTTCTGGGTCATCGGGTAACCGTCAAAGGTTGTGGTAATTGATGATGGTGTGCCGGGGATGTTCAAGAGAATCGCCGGAACCAAGCCTCCGGAAATGCCGCCAACATACAGACCCAGTAACAGCGCCAGCCCTTCATTGAGGGTTAACGAATAGGTCAACGGCAAGCAAACAGCAACGGCCATGGTTGCTGTCATGCCGGGGATGGCACCAAAGAAAATACCAATAAATACCCCAAGCGGAACCAACATAAAAAATGTCGGGGTCATATCAGCTAAGACAGTTTCAATCATAACTATACATTCCTCTATGCTTATCTGGGTCGGTTACGGAAGACTGATATTGAACATATTGGCCAGAACGTACCAGGCGATACTCGGAGCCAGGACAGCGTTCAGGACAATGATGATAAATTTACGTTTATTTACGCCGTGGGAATAAAGCAACGACAGCAGAAAAATAAACGGGATCGACATGAATAAAAATCCCAGCCCTTCGTTGGGGAAGAATTCGCCGACATAGTTCATTGACAGGAAATAGACGACCGTCAATGCAATGGTTCCAAAAAAGCGCAGTTTGTCCATGTGCTGGGAACTGAAATTTAACTTCTGTTCCCCGCTCATAAGGCGCTTGATTTTAGGAATGCCGTAAATGACAAAGATAAGCACAAGAAGAAACAGCAGAAAGGCAATCACAATTTTTGGGAAAAACATATGTGATGTACCAAAATCTACTGAAACCTGAAAGAGAGATGATTGCCCTGAATCCATGGTATCCGTCCGTAAAAAGTGGTGAATATTACGTTCATCATTATTGGTATGATGAATTGTCTATCTACAAAAAAACGGACATCTCAATATTTACGCAGGATGAGATGCCCGTTGGTATAGCGTAAGACCTTACTACTTCATGCCATCGATAATTTTCTTGATGCGTTTCATCTTTGCTTCAAAGTAAGGACGTGACTCAGTTGAAGGCATAAAATCCGGAATAAAGAAAGACTTCTTCTGAGTTAACTGAATTTTACCTTCAGCATAAATTTCTGCAATCGCTTTATCGAGATACTCAACGACTTCCGGTTTGATATCTTTGTGGTAGAGGAAAATAAATTCCTTATCGAAGGTAAAGTTACTCTCAGAGTCATAAGGAACCAGGGTTTCAGGCTCAACAAACTTCATCAACTCATCACGAGATGTTTTACCCATCCCCTCTGGGTTCGCCTGCTGTAAAGTTTTATGACGGGCGGTCAGCCAGACAAAGCGCATGGCCTTCTGGTCGTCGGCTGGCAGGCGGGTGTACTGCTCGTTAGCCTGAACCGAACCGTTAATTACATCTGCCTGGCCATCAAACAGCAGTTGGTTTTTGTCAGCCTGAGAACCGGTGTATACAGCTACCAGGTTTTCCTGCTTGCCCGGGTATTTAACTGCCACTGCATTCTTCAGTGCTGTGTACCCGATTTCAGAAACACCACCCGGCTGAATAGCGACCCGCACCTGGGTACCCTTTCCACAGGCGTCAAGGATGTCATCGACAGTCTGATAAGGAGAGCTTTTGGGAACCAGATAAGCATTACCCGGATTAATCGCCAACAGTGGACCAACCTTATAGGTGCTGAACATATCCTCGTAGCCTTTTACGCCATAGAGATAGCCCAAATAAGCCTGATCATGATAGATCATAACGGTATTGCCACGCTGACCGGTCCTTTGAATAGTTTTAAAGCCTGCGCTACCGCCAATGGCATCAACCTTGACATTAATCCCCAATTTTTCAGCAAGAGCTTCAGCAATAATACTTGAGTTTTGGTACGTATCTCCACCTGTCGACTTAGAACCGATAACGATTCTCATATTTCCTTTGATGGGACCTTTTGCTGCCATGGCCGTTAAAGGCAATAAGCAACAAGCAAAAACTAACACAATTGACAAAGTTCGTTTCATAGACATCTCCTGCTTTGTTTGAGGGGTTATGGAGCGACAATACCTGAAATCGATTCTTCTCTGTTCATAGAGAACGAAAAGTTCGAAACGTTAGTTTTCAGTAAGCAGAAGTTATTTATCATTCATCGATTGAATTTTGTAGCTAGATCCCATAAAAGAAACCTCAAAACCAAGGTAAAACATTGATTTTCTGTTGCTTTTAAAAGATTAAGCAGAAAATGTTATCGTTTTCATTTCATCACCCAAAAAGCATCACAAAATCCTATTTTTATTCACTTTTTTTAAATGTAATCGTAACCATTACCCTCCCCAAAGAAGACAGATTTTTTGCCCTATTCGGCTTTTTAAACATTTGTAGAATAAGCTCCTGGCAACAGCCATTATAATGCTGTAGAGTTTTTCAGAAATCTTGTTTCAGTATTCATAAAGCGCAGGGATAACCAATGGTTAAACGACCTAAAAAAAGAGCCTTAAAACAGGCACCGGCGAAGAGCAACGTGAAGTCAACAAAGAACAAAACGACACCGGGAAGCATTACCCTTCAAGATGTTGCCAGAGTCGTTGGGGTGTCTGCAGTTACCGTGTCCAGAGCTCTTAACTATCCCGAGAAGGTCGCGCCCCATACCCTCGAAAAAATTAATGATGCCATTGAAAAAACCGGCTATGTTCCCAACTTACTTGCAGGAGCCCTGTCCTCCAGAAAAAGTCACCTGGTTGCCGCCATCGTCCCTTCCATAGTAAATTCAGTATACTCAGACACCGTTAGACTCTTTAACAATAAGCTCCGTGAATCAGGCTATCAGGTGTTGTTGGGGGAATGCGGCCATAGCGATACCCACGAAGAAGAACTTGTTGCAACGGTCCTCAGCCGTCGTCCTGACGGCATATATCTCACCGGAGTCAACCATTCGAAAAGATGTAGAAACTTACTTCTGTCAGCCAATATCCCCATTGTTGAAACATGGGATTTAACCATGAATCCCTTAGACACGGTCGTTGGTTTTTCCCATGAACAGGTTGGCTTTTCTGTTGCGGAATTTTTAATTCAAAAAGGCTACAAACGAATCGGACTGGTTTCAGGAGATGACCAACGAGCCATGCGTCGCCGGACTGCACTCTCAAATGCCCTGGCACATCATGGTATACAACTGGATATCGCGCTGGTGATACCACCAACGACGTTTGATTATGGGCGTCAGGGAATGGCTGACCTTTTAGACCGGGGCTTTATTAACGGTGCGGTATTCTTTAGTTCTGACACCCTGGCCCAAGGAGCTCTGGCCGAAATCCATGCGCGCGGCCTGAAAGTTCCAGACGATATCGCCTTGATTGGTTTCGGTGATGAGCCCTTTGCTGCACGTATGTTTCCTGCTTTAACGACCGTCAAATTTGATCGCCAGAAAATAGGCCGCTACGCTGCAGAAATACTACTTGCTCGCCTTAACGACCTTCCTGTAGATAAAAATATTATCGATGTTGGATTTTATATTGCAGAGAGAGACACAACCTGATGCCATATAGAGCAAGCCAGCGTTACTTGTGCTTTTCCAAATACCAACCAGAATTTTTTCACCGCTCTAATTTTTTACCATCATAGCCAAATAACTACTTGAAAAGAATACCAAGCAGGTTAACAATGCTGATTGTTAAAAACAATACATTTAATCTTCTTTGGAATCTCACTATTTGTTAATTTTTTTGCTAGACTTTCACATTAGTAGCTATTAGTTAGTTTCTGTTCGGAAACTTTAATTCGTAACTTCGAAGTTTTCAGATTGGAACCGAGCAATTTTTTACTAGGTCTAGGAAATCAAGGACTTGCGCTTAAGACGTAGTATTTTACGCCGTACAAGCGAATGCGCAGGTTGACGCCAAGCTGGTGAAAAGGGCGCTTTCCGGACGCCAACTACATTCGCTACATTATATCCATCAAGGCTTACAAAAAGGAGGACGTTGTGGATCGTTTAAGACCAACCATTTGGGAAACGATGCAAGCCAAAGGGTACAGTCGCCGTGATTTTATGCGTCTGTGCGGTATTGCTGCCATGACCGCAGGATTCGAACTATCGGCTGTCGGTAAAGTTGCCGAAGCATTTGAAACCAAATCAAGACCACCTATTATCTGGCTCCACTTTCAGGAATGTACCTGCTGCAGTGAATCGTTCTTACGCTCGGGCCATCCCATTGTCGCTGACATCCTCCTCGACACTGTTTCGTTGAACTATACCGAAACCCTACAGGCAGCTTCTGGCCATCAAGCCGAAAAATGCCTTGAGGACACCATTAAAAATTACCCCGGTGAATACATTCTCATGGTTGAAGGTGCCGTACCGGTTGCCGATGGGGGCGTCTACTGCATGATCGGTGGCCGCACCGCCATAGAAATTCTGGAAGAATGCGCTCGCGATGCAAAAGCGGTCATTGCCTGGGGTTCTTGTGCCGCCAACGGCTGTGTTCAGGCGGCACATCCCAACCCTACCGGTGCCACCCCCATCCATGAACTGCTCCATCAACCGGTCATCAAGGTTCCCGGTTGCCCACCTATTGGGGATGTCATGGCTGCAGTTGTCACCCATATGGTTGTCACTGGAAAAGCACCTGAACTTGACAGCCTTGGTCGTCCCCGCGAATTCTATGGTCGCCGCATTCACGATACCTGCTATCGCCGGCCAAATTACGACGCGGGTCTGTTCGTTGAAAGCTTTGATGATGAAAACGCCAACAAAGGCTACTGCCTGTACAAAATGGGCTGCCGTGGTCCAATCACCTACAATGCCTGTGCCGTGACCAAATGGAACGAAGGGGTCAGTTTCCCGATTCAGTCAGGCCACGGTTGTATCGGCTGTAGCGAAGAAGGGTTCTGGGATAACGGTCCGTTTTATCAGCACCTCCCCCACTTCCCTGGCTTCGGTATTGAATCAACAGCTGATGCCATTGGGGTTGCAGCGACGGCAGTCACCGTTGCCAGCGTTGGTGCCCATGCGGTAGCGACCAACATTCGCAAGAAAAAGCTCATCGACCAAATCATCGCCGACCGTAAAAATGATACTGACGACCAAGCATAAAGGATAAGCCATGCCACGAATAGTTGTTGATCCGATAACCCGTATTGAAGGCCACTTGAGAATTGAGGCGGTTGTTGACGACGGTATTATTACCGACGCGTTCAGCTCATGCACCATGGTCAGGGGGCTTGAAAAAATTCTTGTTGGTCGTGACCCGCGCGATGCCTGGGCCGTAGTCGGCCGGGTGTGCGGTGTCTGTACCAGTATCCATTCACTGACCAGCGTCAGGGCCGTCGAAGCCGCCATTGGTATCAACGTTCCCAAAACAGCTGAATTGATTCGAAATATTATGGAGTGCGTGTTGCACCTCCATGACCATGTTGTCCATTTTTATCATCTCCACGCCCTTGACTGGGTTGATGTTATCAACATGCTCAAAGCTGACCCAAAAGCGACCGCGTCTATTGCTCAATCAATTTCTAAATCCCCAAAGAACAGTCCTGCCTATTACGCTGGAGTTCAAGAGCGACTTAAGAAATTTGCCGAATCAGGCCAGCTTGGGATTTTCGCTAACGGCTATTGGGGCCACCCACAGTATAAGCTACCGCCAGAAGTTGACCTGATCGGTGTTGCTCACTACCTGGAAGCGCTGGAATGGCAAAAAGAGATCGTCAAAATCCACACGGTCTTCGGCGGTAAGAATCCCCATCCGAACTTTGTCGTTGGCGGTATGCCATGTTCAATCAATATCGATGAGCCCAATGCTATCAACAGCGAACGTCTGAACTTTGTCGGCCGCATCATCAAGGAAGCCATCGAATTCATTGAAAATATCTATATCCCGGATATTCTCGCCATTGCCGGGTATTACAAAGACTGGGGTGCCATCGGTGGCGGTCTGGAAAACTATCTTAGCTATGGAGACATCCCGACCCGCGGCTACGCTCATCCGGAATCATTTAAGTTCAAGCGCGGTGTCGTACTAGGTCGCGACCTCTCTACCGTTCATCCGGTTGACGCCCTTAATCCATATGAGATCAAAGAATATATCAACAGTTCCTGGTATTCCTACAAAGCAGGAGACGATGTCGGGCTACACCCCTTTGACGGTGAAACCAACATCAACTACACAGGTCCGAAACCTCCCATCAAGACCCTGGAAAACAGTACCAAGTACTCCTACATCAAAACGCCGCGCTGGAACGACAAACCGATGGAAGTCGGCCCGCTGTCACGGATGATCGTCGGCTATGCCGCAGGGGATACCGATGTCAAGGAACTCATGAATGAGACCGTAGGCAAGCTCAATGTTCCCCTCGAAGCCATGTACTCGACCCTGGGAAGAACTGCAGCACGGGCGCTTGAGAGTAAACTGGTCGTTCACTGGCTGAAAGAGTTTTACGATGATCTGATGGAGCAGGTGAAGATCGGTGAAACTTCGACCTTTAATGCTGAAATGTGGGATCCGGAAAAATGGCCGAAGAACTGTGAAGGTGTTGGTCTATCTGAAGCCCCTCGCGGTGCCCTGGCCCACTATATTAAAATCGAAGACGGCAAGATCAAAAACTATCAGATGGTGGTCCCAAGCACCTGGAACGCTTCACCACGCGACAAAAATGGTCTCCACTCAGCTTTTGAGGCATCCCTGATTGGCACCCCGGTTCATGACCTCGATCAACCACTGGAGATTATTCGAACCATTCACTCTTTTGATCCGTGTATTTCCTGCTCAGTACACCTGCATGATCCTGACGGAAAACACATCTCCCAGATTAAAGTGGAGTAGCCTATGAGTGTCGCAGAGAATAAATCAGCCAAGCCGATGTGCTACCATCGGGTCTATGTATGGGAATATCCAGTCCGTATTTTCCATTGGCTCAACGCTCTTTGTATTGTGGTTCTATGTATTACCGGGTACCTGATTGGTGCCCCACAAGAGCTGTTCTATACCAATGAAGCCTCTCATGGGTACTGGTTTGGGATTGTTCGTTTTACCCATATGGCCTTCGGAAACATTTTCTTTTTCAACCTGATTATCAGGTTTTACTGGGGCATTGCCGGTAATCGCCATGCGCGTATTCTGGGCTACTTTCCGGTTACAAAAAAGCACTGGAAAGAGATTTATGGCATGATCATGGCTGAGATCCTATTGATCAAACTCCATGCTCCCGAAGTGATCGGTCATAACGCCCTGGCCATGGTCTCCTACCTGGGACTTTTCGTATTGTCACTGGTACAAGCAGCAACCGGCTTTGCTCTTTATGCATCCATGAGCGAATCCTGGTTACCCCATCTATTTACCTGGGTCAATACATTGGGCGGCAGCGAATTCCCGGTTCGCTCTATTCACCATCTGATCATGTGGCTGTTCATTATATTTGCCATTGTTCATGTCTACATTGTCCTTTATGGTGATTTCGTCGAGGGTAGAGGCGAAGTGTCGTCCATGGTCAGCGGTAATAAGTTTAAAGAGAACCGCAGTCAGTGTGTGACCGATGATGATTTTTCCCCGGGGAAAGTTAAAGGGCAAAAGAAAGCATGAAGGTAACCGATAAAAAATTACTGGTGCTTGGCATCGGCAACCTGGTCATGGGTGACGAAGGGGTTGGCGTTCATGTGGTTCAACAGCTGGAAAAAGAAGAGCTACCTGATTTTGTCGATTGCCTCGATGGCGGAACAGGCGCATTTTTCCTGCTTGAACAGATGCAGGAAGCTGACCGCATCGTCGTTATAGATGCGGCGGCTTTTCCTGATGAGCCCGGTTCAATTCACATGGTGCGGCCACAGTATTCAAGTGAGTACCCACGGACCATGACAGCCCATGACACGGGACTAAAAGACCTGCTCGACTGGTTTAACCTGACGGATAGAACCCCCAACGTTCGCCTGATTGCCATTACCATCGATCCGGCACAGACTGGCGAGCCACTCACTATTGGACTGACGCCGCCGATTGAGGAAGCAAAGCACAAGGTTATTGAACTGGTTAGAAAAGAGATTGAGCTGTTTCGGCAAGAGGTGTTGGCTGGGGTCACGCAACAGAGTTAGAGGGCTATCAAATAAATGCAAAGGTCCTCATAGAGAGCCATAGAAGCAACGGAGGAAAAGCCCCAATCACAGACAGTGACTGGGGCTTTTCGTTATTTATCTATCAATCAACGGGGTTAAAGGTATCGGCAAAAGTTTCGCCCAAAACAATCTCGCTGGCGTTATTCAACTGAACCTTATAGGCGACACTATCAGCTGCAGTCATCCCGGTAATCGGGTTTTCGTAATTCGCAGTATCATTATAGTTGTACATTTTTTCGCCAGTTACGCTGTAAGTCTGGTAAGTGGTTGCATAGCCATCGTTGGTCAATGCCTTCGCATAAGCCTCCGCGGCTTCCTGACCGTCAAAACGCTCGGTACGCAGAATTTCTACCCAGTTAGTCGGATTAATAGACATTTCCACAGGTCCGCTGGTAAAACCGACCGTATCATCAATCAGAGCATCATCAACACCTGCGGTGTAATATCCTCGATACCAGTTGGTCTCATAATCAACGCCGCCAGTGTAATTATCATCTACATTTCCAATCACCTGTACATACCAACCATCGGGATCATGGGTGTAGGAGTCTTTGTCGATAAGGAATCCTTGATCCAGGGTGAAGCCATAGATATTTTCCTGGTCAGCAAACCCAGCGTACTTGTTCTGGAAAGCATCGTATCCATGGATAACATTGACCGCCTTAATATTAATGGTATATTCGCCACCTTCTCGCTTGTAGGGTCCGTGGGCCTGCACGGTATCAAAGTTTGTTGCACCAGAAGAACTGCAATAGAACCCAGTATAAGGATAAATCAAGAGATCCAAAGGATCAGTCTGGTTGCGATAAGCAACATCCATCCACTCATAAAACTGAACGGAGATCCGCTTTTCCATGAAGTTGCTGATCCCCTCATTACCTTCTGTCAGGGCTTGTGAATATGGAATGCCGGCGATCTTGGCAGCCTTATTGACCTCATGCTGAGGGTATTGATTCGTATGCTGCGCCAATGGATAGACGTAATCGCTTTGAGCTTGTGCCCAAGGTGCGATGACCGACTGCTGATACATCATGCTGTTCATGATCCCCAAACGTGCTGAGCCCTTACTCAAATCTCTCAGAGCACCATATCCGCCAAAGTAGGCCCAGGAGACAACATCATCTTTTTCAAAGTAGGCATCATCTGCGGTAGCGATTGCTTTAAATACGAAAGAAGCTGTGTCGTTAGTATGCCCCATAGCGCTCCAGGGGTAGACACTGATGCCATTGCCCATGAAATCTGCCCATTCATCCCAGGCAATGATATCCGTAGCAGAATACAAAGTAGGGTTATCGGTCAAAGTGGCATCAAGTTCATAGCTGACGTCAGTATTGCTGATGGAACCACCTTGAGAATACATGTTAAGATAGGTACTGACTTTACCTCCTGCACGCTTAATCATTGCGACATTTTCATAAAGACCTTGATAGTGGTCGCCATGGCCGTG
This sequence comes from Geopsychrobacteraceae bacterium, assembly GCA_963664385.1. Classification (GTDB taxonomy): domain Bacteria; phylum Desulfobacterota; class Desulfuromonadia; order Desulfuromonadales; family Geopsychrobacteraceae; genus Seleniibacterium. The sequence goes on along the minus strand of OY761157.1, from coordinate 3,237,159 downwards.
AGTTAACACAATATTGTCCACATCGCGAGGATCATAACCAACCTTCGCAATATTCAACCAGTACTGATAGGAGGTGTTGCGATTACCCTGGTCCAGCAAAGAAAGGGTACCGTCATCACCAACAAAGAGATAGATATCGGTATAGGAATCGCCGACATCATAGAGCCGGTCCTTCATCAGTTCTATCGGCTCACATGAACCGTTATATGAAAAAGAGGTTTTTTCCTCCAGTTTACTCTTGGCCGGATACCAGCTGGTTCCGCCGTACTGCACTCCATCAGGAGTGGCCAGATCGTTTGCTGTCAACAGGATGGGGTTATCAAACAGATACAATTCCTTAACTTTTGCGCTGTCTTTCCCCTTATAATTCTTGTCAAAAATACACACAGCAGTATAGCGTTCAGGCGTATAGTAAATTTCGCCGTCATCACCCTTTTCAGTCACTGTTATATCCGCAAAACTTCCTTCAGCTTTTAGGTCCCAATCGTTTGTTGTCGTATATGCAGATCGATAACCCGTGACAGTCGTCGTACCGTCTGTCGTGGAGTTATTTACTACATAAATTTTGACATCATCAGCCAGAGTGTATACTTCCTCGAATACGTTAGTCACATGATTACCATCACCTATGGTAATGGTATTTTCTGCTTCATCCTTATCAAGGACCCAGCCCATAGCAACCATATTGCCAGCTTTTCCCCCCTTGGCGGTCAGCTCACCACCGTAGGACGCGGAATCGAAGTATATAGGTGAATTGTATTCAATGACCTCCATATCAATCGGCTCATTATCAGCATTAAACTTGATCTCAACAAAGGCATCCTGCTTTAAGGTATCTCCATTTGCCAAGGCGTCTGCCCTGGTAACCCCGGTAATAAGGTTGGTATGTGCCTCATCATCCAAAGAGACAACGGTTGTATATGTCTGGTCGGCAAAACTGGGCACTTCCCTGATATTGATTGTCACCGTGCCATCATCGTTTTTTGTTGCATCGCTAAGCGCCCAACCATAAGTGGTGTGGTCTACTCTGGTGACACTAGGACTTGAATCATTATCATCACTACACGACCAGACCAGTAAGCACATAGGAACAAGCAGGAGCGACAACCAAAACTTTCCTTTTTTCATACTTTCCTCCCGAGGTAAAAAAATTGAGATGTGACAGGCGATATCCAGCTCGTCCAATGAGCCGAATGGTAGCGTTACCATCGAGGATTCTAAATTTCTTTTACCAAAACGTATTCCAGATTCTTCCGCTTTTTTACATAATTTTCTATTTAATTTTGAGGACAGATCTTCACTGTTTAGAGTTATTAAACATAAAGAATTATCAAAGATAAAACTCATAACCATTAATAACTATTGAACTTCATAAGCAGCAGGACAATTGTCGCAGAACACTTGGCGAGGGCGTTAAATATACACCGGAGAACATATGTCCAGGCACTTAACTGGTAGCGCTATCTCAAATGGCGTCGGTAAGCAAATATGGAACTTAAAAAGGGCACTCTCAGAACCGCCGATTATGAGGATCGATAACGCGCCGGAGTCTGTTGCATATACTGCTTAAAAGCGTAAGTAAAATGGGCCTGGCTTGAAAAGCCCGTTGATATGGCAATGTCAGCAATAGATTTATCCGGCTGGGAACGTAATATTTGAGCGGCTCTTTCGACCCGTCTCTGAATAACAAACTTATGAGGCGAAACACCAAAAGTGGCCCGGAATATTTCACAAAAATAACTGACGCTATAATCCAACTCTGCCGCCATACCGCCAATGGTAAGCTCCGAACTCAAAAACTCTTCTATAAATTCGACAATTCTGGTTTGAAGCTTTGGGTTCATTTTTTGTGGTTCTTTAACGGGATTCGTCTTGATGGCATAATGCTTATTCAGCCAGCCAAGAATCGCCATCGATAATCCCTCAACATACATCGGCCCATTAAACATGCCCGACTCAAACTCACCAGCCAAAGACAGGACCAGAGTCCGAAGGTGCTTATCCTGACATCCGTACCTTGTCTCTAAGTCAAAAATCCCCTCCTGTTCAGGAAGGTAGCGCTTAATAAAAGCTGGTGGTAAACGTAGACCAAGAACCGACCCCGCCTCCCCTTTGCTGAAACCAGCCCCGCGTTCATAACTCCTGCTATAAGTATTGAATTGTGGCGGACTATTTTTCAGAGTAATGGTTTTCCTGTCCACCCGAAAACTCCAGATCCCCTGGCCACTCAAGCCAAATGCCAACATCGGAACACCTGTATACTGGGGCCCAAACTCTGCTTTCTCAGGAATCGTTGATTTGATGATTTCCAAACCATTCCAACTGGCAGGCAACATAATTTGGGGTTTGCCATTTTTTCCAAGTATTGGAGAATAATGACTTCCCAGCACAGTTTTAATTGTCGCCACCTAAAGACCTCTCCCTTTTAAAATTCATTGCCTAAATTCTATTTGAGTCGGCAAGCAACCTGTCAGTAAAAAACAATCTCAAAGTTTTTAACTAATCACATGTATGGAAATATTTAAATTCAATAAGGATTTAGCAAATTTCATTCCTAAAACAACTACCGGAAAAATCAGGCATGGCGGGACAGTGAAATGGCAGATAAAACAGCTATCTAAAACAGAAGAAGGGGGTTCAAAAAAAATAATAAGAAAACGACCAGGAAAGGTTGACGGCTTTTTTTGTTGCGATTCGCAACAACTGTTCTATAAAATGCAACAAACGTTATGCAACAGGAGCCTCTAAATGCCCAAAATCCTCTATATTGTTCATAATGAAAAAGCCAAAAACAAAATTTTACAGCTCGTTGAAGAACATCGCAAACACTACTCTCAGACACATCCGACATGGGAGTATGCAGCGATTGAAGTCATCGTACAAACCGACTACAAACTTATTATCCCTAAGGGCCTGAATGCGGATGTCATAGTTGCCCGTGGCATATTGGCAACCAACCTTATGAAAGCAATCCCTTGCGTGCCGGTTGTGCGAACGCCTGTGACGACCTCGGACATTCTACTTGCGGTGCAGCAGTTAGAAAAAAATGGGCCAACCCATGGCAAACTGGCTCTCCTTGGCTTGGGACTGGTTCAACACCAGATCCAGACCGCCGAAAAGATGTGTGACAAAGAGATGGTCTTGATCGATTGCCTGTATCAACCTCTTACAGATGAGCCGATTACGGAACTTTTTGATTACGCAGTCAAAAATGGCTTCTCAAATTTTCTTGGCGGCGCGTCTGTGGTGCGCCTGGCAAAATCTGCGGGATTACGGGCAAGCTTTGTTTATTCGAGTTCTGAGGCAACCTGGACAGCTCTTACCCAAGCGCAAAACATTGCAGAACTGCAACGTCAATCACGGGAGCGTAGCGTAAGGTTTGAAACCATATTTAATCACTCGGGTGATGGAATCATAGCGCTGGACATTGACAACAGAGTCGTCCAGATCAATCCGCATGCCGCCAGGATTCTTAAAATCAAGAAAAGCTCTGCTCTGGGTAGCAAGGCCGACGAACTGATTTCCGACCTAAGGTTCCAGTCACTCATCAATGATGGGAGGAATCACTCGAATATCATTATTGCAACAGAGAATACCCACATTATCTTAAGCAAAGAAATAACTTCGCTCGGAAATGAAACGATTGGCTGCATTTTAACTTTTCAGGAAATTTCCAGAATTCAGTCCAAAGAAATCAAAATTCGCAAAGAACTGCACCTTAGAGTTCATCAGGCAAAGCACACCTTTGACGACATTATTGGCGACAGCGCATCACTCAGTGACACGCTTGAGAGGGCTAAATCTTTTGCAATGGCTCCTTCAAGCATATTAATTTTTGGTGAAACTGGCACAGGAAAAGAGCTTTTTGCGCAAGGCATTCACAATGCAAGTCCCCGCAAAGACGCGCCCTTTGTTGCTGTCAATTGTGCTGCAATTCCGGATAATTTAATAGAGAGTGAATTTTTTGGTTACAGCGGTGGGGCTTTTACCGGTGCGTCCAAAGAAGGAAAAAGGGGACTATTTGAAATAGCCCATAATGGAACTATCTTTCTCGATGAAATCTCTGAAATCCCTCTGAATTTACAGGGTAAACTGTTACGCGTCATTCAGGAAGGTGAGATTATGCGACTGGGGGATGACAAGGTGATCCCCATCAATACAAGAATCCTGTGTGCGACAAATCAGAATCTCTGGAACCTGGTACAACTGAAAAAATTCAGAGCGGATCTGTTTTTCCGTTTGGCAGTGCTACAGCTACAGATCCCGCCATTAAGAAAACGCCTTGCGGACATAGGACTGCTGGCGGATCATTTTGTCGATCTGCTTTGCACCAGCCGCAAACTCAGAAAAACCCATTTAACAGCTCAAGCCAAAACTATTCTGGAACAGCATAGTTGGGTCGGAAACGTCAGGGAACTGAGCAATATTTGTGAGCAACTCGTTGTTCTAAACAGAACCGGAACAATTGATGTCAAGGATGTATCATCAGCATTATCGTTCCGGTATGAGAGCTATACCAGCGAGGTTATCGCTACGGAAAAAGCTGCCATTACAGATACCACAGAGACATCGTATTCACTGACAGACAATAAACGACAGATCATTATTGAAGCGCTCAAAGAAAACAAATTCCATAAGACCAAAACAGCTCAATCCCTGGGAATCAATCGGTCAACACTATGGCGTCTTATGAAAGAATACAATATTGATCCCCAAACCATGCTTTAAATTAACGGCCCCCGGCAAGGGTTTAAACATTTCAAAGTCCATCCCGGCCTGACCGCTGGCAATTACGGGGGCTTGGGGATCATCCCTAAAGCCATCATTCCGCAGCAGGCATTGTTCTCCTTTGAGATATAAAATTGATATATATTCTAAAATAACGTCATTGCAGACGTATCAAATTTTATGCACACTGGAGAAGCGTCTGTTTTTACGTTCAAATTTTACCCCCTTCAAGAAGATATCCACGACTTATCCAGAAACGTCTTAAAACCTGCCAGTAGAAAGGACTTAAAAGTGTCAGCCGACCTGAAAAAGGGGGTGGATATACACCATTAACTCCCAATATCTTCGCTATATCAAAAATTATGCACTATGGAGAAGGGCCTGTTTTAACGTCCAATTTTTACCCCCTTCAAGAAGATATCCACGACTTATCCAGAAGGGTCTTAAAAACACTCTACCTCAGCGATTCAAAAACCTTGAAATCCTCCTAAAACCCCCATATATGGAGGTCTGCCACCTGTCACCACCCCGATAACAATATTTATGCACACCGGAAAAGCATCTGTTTTAGCGCTCAATTTTTACCCTCTTCAAGAGGATATCCACGACTTATCCAGAACCGTGAGAATAAGAGAATCACCAAGCTGTCTGATCAGGGTTATTCACCGACTGCATTCAACAACAAACAGATGACCTGGGTTACAGCATGACTGCCTATCCCCTTCAGGCAGAGCAGCAAAGAGGATCATTTAATTATTCACAAATGTCAGGGACGAATGATCAAAATATTTTACTCTGTTTCTCCCCTTATTTTTGGCCTCATACAAAGCCATATCAGCATGATTGACCACTTCATCCAGAGTTGAGGTTGCTGAGGCAGTTGCGCTGACCCCGGCACTGACGGTTACGGAAAATTCCTGAACCGGACCGGAAAATAGTAAACGTCCAATCGTAACGCGCAAACGGTCCAATAGAGTAACCGCCTGGTCCGGGCGAGTTTCTGGCAACAGCACGGCAAACTCTTCCCCCCCCCAGCGACAGATGAAATCGCTGGCTCGCAAAGTATTTTTAAGCGTTTCCGCAAAGGTTTTCAGCACCTGATCACCACAAGCATGACCATAACGGTCATTCACCATTTTAAAATGATCAATATCTAACAGCGCCAGGGTGGGTAGCTGTCCGCCATAACGGTTTATGCGCTCCACCTCTGTCGCATAAACCTCACTAAATCTGCGGCGGTTTGCCACGCCGGTCAACGGGTCAATATGGGCTTGGTCTAACAACTGTTTAAGATGCATTTTGTCTTGATGCTGTGTCATGGCAAGGGCGATTGCTCGTTTCAAACGACCGATCTCAGGAGGTTTGATCAAATAAGAGCTCACTCCCGCCTGTTTGGCCAACTCGAGAAAACTTTCCGACTCGTAAGCGGTCAGAAGAATCGTTGGGATATCATAGTGCTCCTGAATATGCGCTGCGGCTTCAAGACCATCCATGCGCGGCATTTTGATATCGAGCATAACGAGCGACGGGCGCAGTTGCTCTACTAACTCGATGGCGGCCTGCCCATCCCCTGCAACCCCAACGACATTAAACCCTGCTTGAGTGACCGCCATCTCAAGGTCCTGACGAATAAAAAATTCATCTTCAGCAATAACAACATTGATAATTTCCGTGCCCATAGTCAGTTTCCTATTCAGGCTGGCGGGGAATCAGGATAGTTACAAACGCCCCGTTACAATTGGTAAAAGTTACCGAACCGTACAAACTTGTCGTTACGATCCCCTTAATCATATTAATTCCGGTACTGCTCTTGGCCACCTTCCCGGCCAGTACATTTTCTGTATAGCCAGGGCCATTATCACCATAAGTCAGGGTGATATACTGAAGGTCAGCACTGATATCAATAGTGACCTCCAAATTCCCTTTGATAGCTGCATGTTTACTTGAATTTGTTGAGATTTCATTGATAACCAGCGCCAGGTTATGCGCCATATCGGACGCGATGCGGACCTCGGAAGGGTTAATGATCACCCGGGCATTATCTGGCAGATTGGTCTGAACGATCTGGCGACACAAATCGGCCAGACGAATTGGATCCCATTTGGTCGATGACAACAATGAATGAACCAGGCTTAAGGCATGAATCCGGCTGGAAAAATCAGCATAAAACTGCTCAGGGGAGTAAGCCTTCTGCTGGATCGCCAGGTTCAACATGCTCAGCAAAATAGTCAGATTATTCTTAACCCGATGATTCACTTCTTCCAGCAGTACACTTTTAGCCTGGGCATACTCATCAAGAGTCACCTCGTAATGTTTCTGCTCCGTCATATCTGACATCATCAACAGGCATTTTCCGTCTGGCATCTGGGCACTATAAGCGTAACAACAGCGCTCTCCCTCAGGATGGTTAAGCCACAGTTCCAGAGAACCGATCTGCTGTGCAGCAAGGATAAGACTGTGAAAAGTTCCGGTAACCTCTTTAATACTGTCCCAGTTCGCACTTACCAGGGAAAACCATTCATTAATGGAAAAGCCGTTGGTCACGTTAATGGCACTTAGCTCCCGAAACTGTTCATTCTGGTACTGAATCGCCCCCTTCTCATCGATCCAGCAAATTCCTAAAGGAGCCAGATCAAAAAAAGTTTTCATCAATTGATTGGCGCGTTCCTTCTCCTCAACATTAAGGGCCAATTCGGCAGTCCTCTTTTGAACTGTATTTTCAAGTTCCGCATTTTGATTACGTTGCTGGTAAATCTGTTCACGTAAGACATCTGCTGTCATTTTAAAGTTGTCAATCAATGCGGAAATTTCCTGATTGGCTACACAGGGCCAATGAATGGCCTTTCCTGATTCAATTTTTTCCGGGATACCGGCGCTGATCCGGGCTAATACCCTTAATGGTTCCGAAAGGTAACGGCTGATAACAACCGAAGCGCCACTGACACCAAGCAAAAGAAAATAGATGACCGAAAAATTCAAAACGGAACTCTGGTAAATACTACTCTGCACCGGGGCTAAAGACCCTTCGGTCAGTAGCGTCCAGCCTGCGGACTCGATCTTAGAGGTTGAAAACAGAACCGCCTGGGACCAATTTTTCATACCAGTAACATTGCTTTTCCCCTGCGGCAGATTGAGGAACACTCCCGGTGCAAGTTCTCTTTTTCCACCAGTAGCATTCATATTGAAGGGGTGCCCCGTTAAACGCTCAGGAACAGAGGAGAATACGATATTTCCCTTGCGATCCAGCACAGTAAAGGAAACCGCTCTCTGTTCAGCACGCAGTTTCAATGCGTTGGCAATGTCGCTTAAATTGATAGCCCCCAGACCAAAACCGATAAAATCATCCCCGTAAAAACCGGGCACACTAATAGTGATAATTGGCTCAAATACTCCGCCACGGCCGGTAAAAACATCTGAGATAACAATTTTTTTACTTTGCATTAATTGCCGAAACCAGAAACGATCGGAAAAATTGAGACCAATAGTCGATTGATTCAGCTCGTTACGAGGAGGATTAAAGGCTAATGTTGTAGCGTTAGTATCAGCCAAAAACATATTATGAAAGCCTGGAAACAGTTGGTGAACCTCTTTCGTCTCCTCTTGCAATAATGGATCACTTTCAAAGTTAAGGGACACCCCTCGTGCCGTCAGATTCTGAACAGCTGATACATGCAGGCTAAGCCAACCATCGAGAATCTGATGTTCGTTCTGTGCTGCCATTTTCAAAGAATTAGCAATATACAGTTCCGCCTGTTTCACATCTTTTTTATTCATGTAAATCAGTCCACCGATACTGGAGATCAGTAACATCAATGCCATAAATTCAAAAATAATCTGAGAAGTCGGACGCGGCGGTACCTGCCCGGCGGAGCGATAACGTTTGAGCAGCGGAGAATAAAGCAGTAAGGTTGCCAGGATAGCGTTACTGATCCCGTTTAAAGATTGCTTCATCGCAATAAAACAGGTTCCGATTAACGTCAGCTTCATCACCCCCAGGTAAAAGAAAAACACCATCGGAATGCCAAGACATAACCAAAACTTCAAATCGAGCAGATAAAGAGATTGATTTTTTCTTTTCCTGAGTATCAGCCCCAGCCAGAGTGCTTCCGCAACAAAGATGATGATGGCATAGGGGTGATTCCACAGGAGATAGGTATAGGTAGAAGCAATAACCGTAACACTGACACCAGCACCTGCTCCGAGCAGGCTAATCGCCAGAATGGTAAAGATACTGCCAAAAATGAAGTGAACATTAAATCCAAAGGACAGGGAAAAATAGTTCCCCAAAAAGCCGGAACAACATAATAAAATCAATAACAACGAAGAGCGAAAGCGATGGTGGTTCATGACCATTATTCCTTTCCGCGCGGTGATGGGAAAATCACTTGCGCCGGAATACCGACAGCAGTAGAGCGTGCCGGTACATCCTTGACCACCACAGCATTGGCTCCGATCTTTGCGTGGGCACCAACCAAGACCCCTCCAAGCAGCTTGGCTCCGGCTCCGATATCGACATGCCCCCCAATCACCGGCAAGGCATTCGTCTTGGCCGTGCCAAAGGTTACCTGTTGCAGAATCAGGCAGTTTGGTCCGATTACCGTCGCAGGATGAATGACAATACCATTGGGGTGGGGTATCAGCAGCCCGCCACCAATCTGGCAGTTGAGGGGAATATCAGCACCGCAGACAGCACTCCAGAAACGATGTCGCAGAACCAGAAACGGTTTTACCAGACGAAACCACAACCCTCCCCGTCTCTTTAGTTCCTGGTAGCGACGCAAAACCTTCAGCAGATACTTTCCCGGTTCATAGCGTCCCCTGACAACAGCCTCCCTGGACCAGTCAGGAACGGTAGCCGATATGGGGTTGTTTCCGGAATCTGAATTTATCGTTTCAGCGACACCAGCTAATGCCATAGATTGTCTCCTTCCAGTAGCCTTAAAATTCCTGTTTACTCATGGAAAGACTTCCTCCGAAATTTAAGACATGAAGACGGAGCAAACCACGCCAAGAATTTGAAAAAACACACTAGCAAAAGCTTTGCCAACTTAAAGAAAGACTTATCTGTTCCAGATTTAACGGGGGGCGAGAGAAAAATAAAAGAAGAGAAACCTCCTCTCAAACTGCAATATTGAGAGGAGATATAATGAATAGATTATCTATTTGAGAGGTCAGCCATGAATAAAACAATAGCTTACAAATGATATTGCTTGATTTTGCGGTACAGGGTTGCTTCGGCAATATCCAGAATCTGCGCAGCAACACGCCGATTATTACCGGCCTGCTGCAAAGCATTTTTTATTGCCAGCAGTTCATAAGCAGCAAGTGTTCCTGTCGCCTGCCCGCTACCGCTAACAGGAAGCTCCTCCGTGCTGCACTCCGCAATCGGTTGAGGAAGATCCTCGGCGCAAATAGTTCCACCTTCGGCAAACACCAGCGCTCCACGCAGAACATTTTCCAGCTCACGCACATTCCCCGGCCATTCATAGGAAAGCAAGGCAGTTTTTGCTGCAGAGGTCAACTCTGGGGCCGAACCCGCTGCCGCTTCAGCGAGTATTCTCTGAGCCAGCAGCAGAATATCCTGCTCACGCTCACGTAAAGGAGGCGATACCAGGGTCACTGAACTGATTCGATAATATAAATCCTGCCGAAAAGCGCCGGCAGCAACCTCGTCAAGAAGGTTACGATTGGTCGCTGCGACAATGCGGATATCAACCGGGTAACTGCGCGTTGACCCGACCGGACGTACCACCCGTTCTTGCAGGGTCCGCAGGAATTTGGCCTGCATGGGCGGTGATAATTCACCAATTTCGTCAAGAAACAGCGTTCCCCGCTCCGCCGCCCGAATCAGCCCTTGAGTCGCACTGTCTGCCCCGGTAAAGGCCCCCTTGGTATGCCCGAATAACTCCGACTCAATAACCGTCTCATTGATAGCAGCGCAATCAACAGCGACAAAAGGCTGATCCTTGCGCTGAGAATGGTGGTGAATCGCACGGGCAACCAGCTCTTTACCGGTGCCACTTTCTCCCTGGATCAATACCGTGGTATCGGTCGGCCCGACACGCACAATCATGTCCTTCAGACGCTGGACCATTGCAGACTCCCCAAGCAGCCCGGAATAACTAAATTCAGGTCCCGAGCCACTGCGCAAATCACTATTTTCCTGTTCCAGCAGCCAGAGTTGATGAACCTTTCCGACCCGCAGGCGTAATATCTCCGGAGAATCACCCTTCTGCAGAAAATCTGAAGCTCCCAGTTTTATTGCCTCGACGGCCTCACCGACACCACCATAGCCGGTCTGAATAATGACCTTAAGCCCCGGTTTGATCTCCAACGCCTTTTTCAACACAGAAATACCATCCATCCCTGGCATTTTCAGATCAAGAATCAACAGGTCAATCTGTTCAGCAGCCAGAATTTCGAGTCCCCGGGATCCGTCTACTGCCGAAAGAACCTGAAAATCGTTACGGGCAAAAAGTCTGACCAGAGAGCTGATAATCTCTTTTTCATCATCAACGATCAGAATAGAAAACTGACGAAAACTATTAGCCATAATCGAGCCCTTCCTCCCCAGGAAAATCGTACCGTCTAACCGACGATTCCCCCGCAAAAAAAATAAGCGTAACTGGTTATCTAGTTCGCTCAAGTGAGAATGGCCGCACTTAGAACTTTCCATTTCCAGGGACGCTTGAACCCATCCATGGGGCTTGACTGTCGCCATCCGGGCGACAGACACCCTTCCAATGGAAAGTTCTAAGCCCGTCCTGAAGCATTAGTGGAGTGAACTAGATATCCAAATAAGCGTATTTATGCAAATGGAGCTACGAAGCCAAATAACAATGTTCTATCAGATTAACAGGCTGCATCCTAAGATTCAATCAAATTGAAAGACAGACAACTTAAAACGCCAAGAAAAACCCCTCAAGAAATCTATAAAAAATAGCAGCTTATACTAACAAAGAAACATCCACCACTGGCTGGCACACCGTTTGCTATTAACGTCTGGAAGAGATTCAGTTTTAAGAAAGTAACAAGTGCCATCCGTAATTTTCAAACCTGCAACGGATTAACTCTACCACGGTGGAAGAAAAGCGGCTGCGGATGGAAACTTACCAGCGAGGAGCATCATTATGAAACAACAAACGGACAGTCGCCTGCAACAGATAGAACAGACGTTTGCGACTCTAAGTCCACGGCAAATGCGCTGGAAGATGCGCCTCTGGCGGTTGACTATAAAGCTGAGCCATAAAGTGAAAAGAACCTTTGACATTCTGGTCGCCACGCTTCTGCTGATTCTGTTAGCCCCCCTTTTTATGGTTACTGCTATCGCTATTATCTGCGAGAACCCAGGTCCGGTCTTCTACTGCCAGACGCGGGTCGGTAAAGATGGTCGCCCCTTTCGTTTTTTTAAATTTCGCTCAATGGTCATCAACGCTGATCGCCAAAAAGAACGCCTTGCCACAGTCAATGAGTCGACGGACGGAGTTATTTTTAAAATGCGTAATGATCCCCGTATCACCAGGGTCGGTCGCTTTATCAGACGTTTCAGCATTGATGAACTCCCCCAGATTATTAACGTACTACAGGGTGATATGAGCCTGGTCGGCCCGCGTCCGGCGTTGCCATCTGAAGTTGCCCAATACACCCTGGAACAACGTAAAAGATTACACGCGATACCAGGCATCACCTGCTTATGGCAGGTCAATGGGCGCAGCGACATCCCGTTTACCGGCCAGGTACGCCTTGATCTCGACTATATCCATAGCACCAGCATGAAAAAAGATCTGCTGATTTTGCTCAAAACCATTCCAGCAGTATTGAGCGGAAAAGGAGCCTATTAATGTTTACGATCAACATCTCAAAGAATAGGGACGACCGTTGTCAGGTCATCAGTCTGGAAGGAAGGCTCTCTGGTGCTGCGCCAGAACAACTTAGGGAAACTATTATCAAAACTATTCAGCGCCGGAATGCCCTGCAACTCGTTCTTGACTGCAACCGGCTTGCCTACATCGATTCCACCGGCTTAGGCGCTATCCTTGCCAGCACCAGCATGGTTCTTTCAGCGGGGGGGGATTTGCGCCTTGCCGCCGTAACACGCAGGATTATGGCTCTGATGCAACTGGTCCGGGCCGACAAAGTTCTCAGTATTTACCCAACGCTTGACGCAGCCCTTGCCTCGTACCAAGTCGAGCTCGCTGGAGAAAAGTGATGAATGCTCTTATTATCATTCGCGCCCGGGAAAGTGCCTGGGCGCGCAAGCTGTTTCCGGATCGTCATCCGGCAATGCTGCCGATCTGCAACAAACCCCTTCTCGATTATCTGGTTGACTTTGCCAGTATCAGCGGTTGCCTGGCGGTACGCATTCTTTTAGAAGAATCCGGAAACGATGTCGAAGACTGGTTCCAGGCGGGGCAGAAATCGGGTATTGCGATAAGCTATGGTCAATCGCACCAAGGTGAATCTCTCGATAGTCTGCTTACTAAAAATGCCAGATTCTGTAATCAGGGACCGTTACTGATCTACGATGGCTTTTTCTTTCTTCATTACGACCAGCATAAATCAGTCATCAACTTATCTGCCCAGGAAGAAACCGGTCTGATTTCAAGCTGTTCGGGCGGACTGCTCCTCTATGCAAGCGACCAGAGCTGCTTGCGTAACTTAAGCGCCAGTGACAAGGATAACGGTTGGCAACTGTCAGGGTTGCAATCAAGCGCAGACTATTACCAGCTGGTGCAGCACATCCTTCACACTGAAGCAGATAAGTACGTTCTCCCCGGCTACAGTTGCGAAGAAGGTGTTTTCCTTGGCCGTGGTATCAAACGGGGAAAACACACGCGGCTGATCGGACCGGCAATTATCGGCGATAATGTCCGTCTGGGTGAGCGCTGCACTATTGGCCCAGGAACGGTTATCGGCAACAACAGCATTATCGATAGCGACAGTGAAATTATCAGTAGCCTGATGCTTTCTGACTGTTATCTGGGCAAAAATCTGAGCCTGACCGGCAAGATCGTGGTCAAGAATATGCTGATCCTGCCGGAATGTGGATCCTGGTTAAAAATACGTGATGACTTCCTGTTAGCACCTCTCGAAGAAAACCGTCCCCAGCACCTGTTCCACCGGATGCTGGCCATCCTGCTGTTGATGATAATGAGTCCTTGCTATCTGATCCTTCAGATCGGCTGTCGTCTCCAGCGAGACTGGCAGATGAAAAAACGAAAAATCCTGCTTGATCATCATGGCCATACCACCTGGCTGAGCGATATCCACCACCCCCGCGGGAAGTTTTGTAGTCACCTGTTTCGCAGGCTGTCGCTGCACATCATCCCGAAACTGAAACTGGTCTGCAATGGGCAACTGGCCCTGGTTGGCACCCTGATTCGCCCGGCAACCTCGGTCAACCGTCAGCAGTTAAAAGATTTCAGCGACTATCAACCAGGTGTTTTCACCTACAGTGAATATGAACAATTAGCGGCAGAACAGCTGGAGGCAGAAATCAGCGAACGCTACTACCTTGCTGAGCACAGTTATCGCCAGGATCTGAAAATCATCTGCGGGCTGTTACTAACCAGTTTCTTCATGAAGACGTCAAAGGAGAATTATTATGGATATTAAAACCACCCCACAAGACCAGGCAACCATCATTGACCTGAGCGGACGCTTTGATGCCAGCGTTGCCGAAACCTTTAAAGAAACCGTTGAGAACAAAATACTCTCAGGAAACTATAAATTTGTCGTCGACCTCGCCCAGGTCAATTATATCGACAGTGGCGGACTGGGCAGCATGGTAACCGCATTACGCCAGGCACGGGAACGCGGTGGCGACATATTACTGGCGGAACCGAGTGATAAATTACGCTCGCTGTTTGCCCTGACCCGTTTGACGCGTCTGTTTGACATTTACGACGATCGCGAAATAGCCGTTAACACCATTTGCAAACCAGTAACAACGGGGTGAACTATGCCTTACGTGGTCTTGAGATTTCTGGCGACTCTTGATCAGGCCCAAACCGGAGCGATGATGGCAATCAAGCGCGCTGGAGAGTTTTTTGCCGAGGTCAACGGATGTCGTCCGCCCCCCTCGCATCCGTTTATTGAAGAGTTGGAACTGGCCCTGGGTGAAGCGTGCAGCAACTGCGCCCGACATCATAACCGCCACACTCCCGGAGAGATCCGCATTGAAATGAGTTGTAAAAATAATCAGCTGCTGATCGACATAGCGGATCGCAACGAAGCATTTGATCCGGACACGGTGCCACTACCCGATTTTGCTGCGGCACCCGACCACGGCTACGGGCTGTTTCTTATTCGTCACCATACGGACGCTATGAGTTATCAGCGTCTGGGGGGATGGAATATTCTTAGCCTAACCAAAACTATCCCTATGGACACCAGAAAGGGAGCATAAACAATGTGTAAACTGTCAGACCGCTATCATCGCCCTCATAACTTCACAAAGTTAAGCATCCGAGGGGCCCGACCAGACCATGTTACCCAGGCAGAAAATTCAGTTCCCCACATTGATTGCGTCATTATCGGGGTTAACGCGGAAAAAACTCTGGCAAGCTGTATCAGTTCTATCCGTGCTGCCAATTATCCTCAATCCTGTCTACACATTTATTATGCTGACGGTGGTTCCCATGATAATAGCCTGGCCATAGCCGCAGAATTTACAGATGTCACCATTCTAGCCCTGAACCCTGAACACCCGACTCCAGGTCTTGGCCGCAATGCTGGCTGGAAAGCTGGCAAATCGCCATTGGTACACTTTTTTGATTCCGATACCATTCTCCACCCGGACTGGTTAGCGCAAGCGGTTGCCACAATCTCCGAGGGGGTTGCTGCAGTACGTGGTAATCGTTGCGAAATCTTTCCCCGGGCGACTCTTTACAATTGGATCGGCAGTCTGGAATGGAACGACCAACCAGGTGACGTTGAATGCTTTGGAGGAGATGTTCTGATCCGAAGATCGGTCCTGGAGCAGAGTGGTGGTTATGACGAGGTTCTCGTTGGGGGGGAAGACCCTGAACTGAGCCGCCGTATCCGCCACCTGGGCTGGAGGATTATCCAGCTCGATCAGGAGATGACAAGGCACGATCTGGCCATGACAAGGTTTGGCCAGTACTGGCAACGTGCCTACCGGTCCGGCTACGCTTTTGCCGCGGTAACAGACCGCTTTTCCAAACAGAAAACCGGTTTCTGGTTCGCCGAATTTCGGCGCATTCTGGTCCGGGGCGGAGGCTGTCAGATCTTGCTCTCCGCAGCCCTGGTCAGCCTGCTGCTTTTTCCTGAGGCTGTGCCCCTAGCCTTGGCAATGGCGATTAGCGGGTTGGGACTGCTTTTTTTTCCACGTCTCTTTCGGGTTGGCTACTTTGCCCGTGACAAACAGCTAAGCCGCAGCGATGCGCGAATCTATGCCTGGCATTGCTCCATTGTTGTTCTCCCCGATCTGTTTGGACTGCTGCGCTATTATTGGGGAAAATGGTTTGATCGGCCGTTACGTAATCGACGACGCGCCCTGGCAACCGGAATATCTGTTGGTAAAACATCCTCTTCGCCCGGTAAAAACCGTAAAGAGGCCTGTTAAACAATGGGCAATCCAGCATGGCAGGAAATAGCATTCCCGCCACCCGCTATCCCATGAGTTAATATCCTCACAGCCAATCCCCTTTAATGACTCACAAGACAAAAGCCCCCTAGTAAACGACTCTCGTCTTGTGAGTCATCCCTGCCCAGAACCTCTCACTTTGCAAGGCCAGTCCAGATAAACACAAAACACAACGCAAAAAGTCCGGTATATTCAAATACTTAAAAAATATAAATAAGTGGCATGCCTATTGCTGATAACTAGAATTAAAACATCATTCTAGGACATCAGCCATGATCAATATACGTACATATATCACCTTACTGGCAACCGCCCTGACAGTTCAGCTCACCGGCTGCACCGGTGTCATCCTCAACCCCCAAGAGACCAAGCATGACAAAAACGAGCTGGTCAACGACAGCCTTAAACTCGCCGAAGTCAGCGAAAAACGTAGTTATGCTTCAATTGAAGCAATTCGCGCTTTTTCGGATGAAGTGGCAGCCGAACAGGAATATCGCTTCGGCCCCGGCGATATCATGGATATCATGGTCTGGAAACGTCCGGAAATTTCTCAACTCGGCATCCTGGTCGCCCCTGATGGCAGGATTGCCATCCCTAAAGCTGGCATTTTGCAGATTGGTGGCATGAGCATTACTGAATTGACCGCCCAGCTGAACGACATTTTTTCCCAGTATTACGAGAATCTCGATGTCGCCATTGTGGTCCGTGAGTTTCGTAACAATAAAGCTTTTGTTCTTGGCCGGGTAAGCAACCCCGGAGTCGTCAATTTCCCTGGAAAAGGCACCCTGCTTGAAGCCCTTGCTCTGGCAGGGGGACTCCCCTATTCAGGAACCAAGGAAACCCACCTGTCCCGCTGTGCCATCATCCGGGGCAATGATCATGTTATCTGGATCGACCTGCGCTCTCTGCTTGACGGCGGCAATATGGCTCTGAACACCCGGATTCAGAACAATGATGTGATCTTCATCCCTGAAGCCGATGATGAAATGGTCATGGTTCTCGGGGAAGTAAGCAAACCCGGGCCCGTCATGGTTAAACCCGGGCTGAGCCTGATCGATGCGGTTATGCAGGCCGGTGGCTATACCAAGGATGCTGACCTCGACAAGGTTTATCTGATCCGTCCTTCGAAGCACACAGGAGAAGTGCGCGAGATCGACGTCAAAGAAATGTTGCGCAGTGGCCATTTCGCCCAGAACTACCTGCTGCAACAAGATGACATCGTCTATGTCAGCCCCCATGGTATGGGTAAGTTCAACTACTTCCTTGAACAGTTGATGCCATCCCTCAAAATCATCAGCATGTCGGCAGGCGTAGTCGCAGATATCGACACCCTGAACAAGACCCTTGGCCCTGAGTAAGGAGCGCACCATGAACCTGACTCAAAGGACAAATATTCCCGGCAAAGCGAATAAACCATTCGATATTTTCGGATTCCTGGCACGCTACGGGGTTTTGCTGACCGTTTTGGGGGCGTTCACCCTCACGATGCTGGTTCCATTTATCCTGATGTTGCGCAAACCAAATTTCGAGGTCAGCGCACTGCTCAAAATTGATCCGGTTATCCCGTCTTTGATTACCAAAACGGAAGATCCTTCAATTACCGGGTTCTACCATGACTTTGTCCGCACTCAGGCCAGACGCATCAAAGAGCATGATATTCTCAAGCAGGCCATCAGCAGGTTAACACCGGAGCAACACGCTGCTCTGTTTGCCAGCAATCTCCCTGTCGATACCTCTATCCGGCTGCTGCAAGCCTGGTTACAGGCCTCACCGGTGCCGCGTACCCATCTGATCGAACTGTCAATCCAGAGTCCACGCAAGGAAGGGCTTGCCCCTATTCTGAATCGGGTAATGGAAGCCTACCTGCAGTCGATGCTGGCAGAGCAGGAGCAGAAAGATGAGCGCCGCCTTGCTTACCTTGAAGACAAAATCAGTCTGCTGCAAAAAAGTATCGGCGACAAGGAACAGCAACTTGAAAATTTAGCCAAAGCAGCCCTCAGTAGTTCCTTCTCCGAAACCAGTAACGTCTGGCTGAGCCGTCTGGTGACCCTCCAGAATCACTATATCAACACCAGCAATGCGCGGATTGTTTCGGAAAATGCCTACCGTTTTGGGAAAGAAGCCAAAAAGGAACTTGAAGCCCTGTCGCTGACCCCCTTGGTCGAAGCTGGCCTACTGGAAAATCAGGGGATCGCGTTTACGACCTCCTGGACTTACCAGCAATTACAGGAAATGCGCAAAAGTATCGATGGGGTAACCGCCGTCAACGAAGATCGCAAACGGGTCGAAAAGCGCATGGAGGCCATGCGCGAATACGAAAAAAGCCTGCGTTCCGAAACCCGGGCCAACATCAACGAAGTGGTTACCGGAAAACGTGAGCTGGAACTGTCCCAGGAATTGATCCAGAAGCGCAAGAGCTTCGATGAGGCGATGGCCAATGAGCGGCAGATTTTAGCTGAACTGGACAGAACCATGGAAAAGTCGGCTGAAAATTCAGCACGCCTGCTTAAAGGGCAAGGACTCGCTATTGAGCTGGAACATGACCGCAATTTGCTGTTCCGTCTCGACACCCGCATCCACGAACTGAAAATCGAGTCACGAGCCCCCTTGCGGGTGATGATTGAAAGCATGGCCAGACCCCCGAAAAAGCCAGCGGGGTCAAACATCAAGAAGCTTGTCATGGCCTGCGTTATCCTCTCCTTTGGAGTGGTCGCCAGCGTCTTTATCCTTATCGAACTGCGGGACAACCGCATTCACAGCCCCAAAAATGTCCTCCAGGCATTGGGTTCACCTCCGTCCTGGCCAATTTCCCGGGCGCCACGTGGCGTCCCGTTTGAACGCGTCCTAAATCTGGCTCCGGAATCGGTCACGGCAAAAGCAGTGCGTAGCCTGGCGACCAAGCTCTATCGCGAACAGCAGGAATCGCAGGCGAAAGTGTTCCTGTTCACCAGTGTCGAAGCGGGTAATGGCAGTTCAGGAATTGCTGAAAATGTCGCCAGCAGCCTGTTGGGACAGTCGGAAAGAATCCTCCTGATCGATGCCAACCTGCAGGAGTGGGATATTGCCGATCTTATTTCAGAGGCAGCGGAGCCCTTTTCTTCCCAGAGTGTCTTCAATGCCATTCAATATGATCCGGAACGGGGCTATGACGTACTGATCCCTTTCATCCCCAAAACCTCCAACCGCACCATCAGCCGCTTGCTTGGCAAGCTGCTCGCAGAAGCCAGGGAGAAGTATGACTTTATCTGTATCGATACGGCCCCGGTCCTTAAAAGTGACCTGAGCGAGTACCTGGCCGTGCGCAGTGATGTCGTCGTTCTCATCTGCCAGGGGGATTCAACCAATTATCGGGATTTACGCCGCGCAGCCGAAATCATTATCCGCCTTGAAGTCCCGGCACTGGCCCCGGTACTGAACTGGGGGGGCAAAAAACGCAAACCCAAATACGAAGCCTATATTGATCGCGTTTCAACCACTATTAATCGCTGGTTAGGCAACAAAACCAGCTCATCACATCGCAGTAGAGGAAGCGTTCATGAGTAAAAACGTCAAATCCCTTACCGCTAAAAACTCTGCGTATTCGCTGGCGGTCAATATCTGGAATATGTTCAGCCGCTTTCTGCTGACCCCGGTGACCCTGTACTATATCAGCATTGAGGAATTCGGGCTGTGGTCCCTCTGTTTCGTGGTTATGAGTTTTCTGTCAATGACCACCACCGGCTTCGAAGTTGCCTACGTCAAGTATACCGCCGAGTTTCATGCCCAGCAGCGGATTGACGCCCTGAACCGAGTTCTCAGTACCGGCATTCTGCTGTCCGCTCTGCTTATGGCACTGTTGCTTGGCGGGCTCTGGTTCAGTATGGACGTTGTGATCGCCATGCTCAACGTCGAGGAAAATCTGCGCGCTCTGGCGCGCTGGCTGTTTTTCGGGACCGCTCTGGTATTTACCCTGGACATTACCGTTAACAGCTTCAGTCGCGTTGTCGAAGGGCTGCAGCGCTTCGATCTGACCGCTAAAGTGAAGTTTTCCACCAGCTTTCTGGAAATCATTCTGATTGTTGTATTTTTTATTGCCGGGCTAGGTGTTTATAGCCTGCTTGCAGCCTTTATGTTCCGCTATCTGGTCTCAATTCTGATCTTCACCCGCATAGCCTACCGTCTGCTACCGGGATTGAAAATCAGCCTCTGGTATGTCAATCGGGAGAGTCTCAAGCAATTACTGAACTACGGTGGCAAACTTCAGATAATCAGTCTGATCGGCATTTTCCTGAGCACCTTCGACCGGATTATCATTTCCCGCATCCTTGGTCTGGCCGCCACCGGCCTTTACGAAATCGGTCGCAAACTACCGGTAACCGGCACTCAGATTCCCAGTGTTATCAGCAGTGTCATGATGCCAGCATTTTCACACCTGCGCGGTCACCAGGATGAACAGCAGGCACGCGCCTTATTCCTGACCGCTTCCCGCTATATGGGGCTGACGACAGCCCTCGTCTACAGCGGCCTGATCGTTTTTGCCCCGTACCTGATCCACCTCTGGCTGGGGCCCGGCTACGCTGCCGCCGTACCAGTGCTGTACACCGTATCGATCGGCATTTTTAGTCACTTGCTAACCGGCCCGGTCAGTGCTGCGACCCGTGGCCTAAACCAGTTGGCCATCGAAATGCGCAACACGGTTATCTGTCTGATTCTGACCCTGATTCTGACTCCGTTGCTGGCTCACCACTACGGCCTGCTCGGTGCGACGACCGGCTTTTCCATCGCCCGGGTTATCGCCTCGGCCTACTTTATTTCAGCTGGCAACCGGCTGTTTAAGGTCAGCGGCGGAGAATACCTGCGCGGCATCGTCGCTCCGATGATGCCATTTCTGGTCACAATGCTGGCCTTTACCCTCCTGCTCCCTCACCTGATTGACCTGGCCACCATCAGTCGTTCCCTGCTGGCCCTTAACCTGTTTCTCTGGGGGCTGGCTTACCTCGTGGTCTGCACCACTGTGCTCCTTTTCAGCAGGACCCTGAGCAACGACGAGAAAGAGCATATCCAGGCAATCGTTCGCAGAATACGCCGCACCGAACCGGCTAAAGTTTCGGAAAAACACTCGGCATAACCCCGATGATGGGAGGATAGAATGATAAATAAAACAACTTTTGCAGGCATCCGTTTCGATGATTATCAGCTCAATGAGCTTGTGACTCACCTGTTTGCCACCGACGCAACCAAAACCGTTGTCACCCCCAACGTAGACCATGTTGTCCGTGCAAACGAAGATCCCGTCCTGCTTGACCTGTATGCGACGGCAGATATCAGCGTTAATGACAGCCGTGTCCTGACAAAGTTAGCCGGGCTGGTCGGCCTTCGGGTCGGCCCGGTAGTCCCCGGCAGCGATCTGACCCGAACCATTATTGAGCAACTCTCAGGCACTGACATTCCGGTAACCATGATTGGCTCATCCCCCGAAGCGATTGACAAAATAAGGCAAAAATACGCGCTTAAGAAGCTTCATCACTACAATCCGCCCATGGGCTTTATCAACTCCCCTGAAGAGGTCAATAAATGTATTGATTTTATGCTTGCCCATCCATCCAAGTTCATTTTCCTTGCGGTCGGCTCGCCCCGCCAGGAGCTTCTCGCCCGCCAGGCGCGGGAAGCGGGAGCCACCGGAATTCTACTGTGCATCGGTGCAAGCCTGATGTTTTTAAGCGGAGAAGAAATCCGCGCACCACGTATTATTCAGAAAATGTCCCTTGAGTGGCTGTTCCGGATGGTGCAATCACCACGGCGCCTGGCCAAGCGCTACAGCCATGATCTGCGCAAGATTATTCCGTTACTGCTTCAGGAAAGGCGCCGGCAACGAACCAGCATACCAGTCCAGGCAAATCCTCAACGTGAACAACGGATTCTGCTCATTGCCGAAGCAGCCAACCCGGAATGGGCGAGTGTACCCTTGGTCGGCTGGAGTCAGGCCGAAGCGCTGATGAAGAAATACAACTGCCTGCTGGTTACTCAGGTCAGAAACCGGGACGCTATTTTGCGCCGCGGTTATCGAGAAGGGGAAGACTTCATCGCCATCGATTCCGAAAAAATAGCCCGCCCTATCGATCGCCTGGGAAATTTTTTCAGTGGTGGAGCCGGCAAAGGCTGGACCACGAAAATGGCGTTTAACTACATCGCCTACCTGTTTTTTGAACGCCAGCTCTGGAAAACTTTGGCCGGACGGATCGCTGCGGGAGAATTCTCGCTGGTCCATCGCATTACCCCCTTAAGCCCGACGCAACCAAGCTTTTTGGCCCGCAAATGTGCACGCTACCAGATCCCCTTTATCCTCGGCCCCTTAAATGGAGGGCTGCCCTGGCCAAAGGAGTTCAGTTCAGAACGGCGCCAGGAACAAGAATGGCTCACCTATATCCGCAGTGCTTACAAACTTCTGCCCGGCTACCACGCAACCAGAAAACATGCCACCCGCATTCTCATCGGCTCCCGGGCAACCTGGCAGCAGATGGATCAAAAATATCTGGCCAAGTGTGATTATCTGCCGGAAAACGGTATCGATCCGCAGCGTTTTTCCCGCCGCCGCGACAAAGCTACCGGAACCCCGCTGCAGGCTATTTTTGTCGGCCGGCTGGTTCCATACAAGGGAACTGCGATGCTACTCGACGGGTTTCAGCGTGTCTTACAGCGGCAGGCAGTGAGTCTTCATATTGTTGGTGACGGGCCGGAACGTACCCGCCTGGAACAACAGGCCGCACGCCTCGGGATCAGTAACAGTGTTCATTTTCATGGCTGGGTTCCCCACCAGCAGGTTCAGGACTATCTGGTCAATTCAGATCTGCTCGCCTTTCCCAGTATTCGTGAGTTTGGTGGTGGCGTTGTTCTCGAAGCCATGGCCCTTGGCGTCATGCCCCTGATCGTTGATTACGGCGGCCCGGGGGAACTGGTAGACGAAACCACCGGCATCAAGATCAAACTCGGCAGTAAGCAGGCGATCAGCCAACAACTTGCGGAGGTCATCGAACAGCTTGTGGCGCAACCGGAAATCATCAGTGAAAAAGGACAGCGGGCGCGAAGCCACGTACTGACCCATTTTACCTGGGAAAGAAAAGCGGAAAAGATCTACGCCAACTACCAGAAAGCTTGGGCCCAGCAGAACCAGGGGCGCGACGTGAAAGTCCATTCCAATTACCCGCGCCAGCGCAATGCTCAACAGACCAGGGCGGGACGTGACTCAACGGCCACTCCCCATAGCGAACAATCATCATCACCAAAGGGATCATTATGACCATGATGAATTCAGCCACAATAGCAATAATGTCCCCCGCTCCAGGCGCTAAAACGCAGCATAAGCGCCAACCAGCAGACCAGGCTCCCCTTCGGGTACTGGTGGCTATCGTCAACTACCAATGCAGTGACTGGACTATCGAGGCCCTTAAATCCCTGGCTCTGGCTCGTCAACAGGAGCCACAGTTCTACGTTAGTGTCGTTGATAATGACTCACAAGACGGCAGTATTTTTGCCATCAGCGACGCTATCAACAAATCAGACTGGGGCAGTTGGATTTCACTGACCGCCGCACCTCGCAACGGTGGCTTCGCTTATGGCTGCAACCTGGCGGCCGCAACCGCCATCAGGGCTGGCCAACGTCCGGATTATATTTTTCTCCTCAATCCTGACACCAAAGTGGCCCCGGACGCCATCAGTGAACTGATGCGCTTTATGGATAACAATCCTCAGGTCGGAATCAGCGGCAGTCGGATCCTTAATACTGACGGCTCTCTGCGCCCCTCGGCCTGGCGTTTCCATTCCCTTGGCGGGGAGCTGGACCGCGCAGCACGGACCGGAGTTATCAGCCGCCTGTTATCACGTTCAACCCTGCAAATGGAAACGTCTGAGCAGCCTCACCCGGTCGGTTGGGTTACCGGAGCTGCGTTGATGGTACGCCGTGAAGTGATTGAAGAGGTAGGCTGGATGGATGAGGGCTACTTCCTCTATTACGAAGAGACCGACTGGTGCCTGCGAGCTTTGCGTGCCGGTTGGAGCACCTGGACAGTTCCGGCCAGCAGAGTCACCCACTGTGTCGGCCAGAGCACCAAAGCAACCGGAGAGCAAGCGGCCCAGCAACGGGTTCCTCGCTATATGTTGGAATCGCGGCGACGCTTTTTCCAGAAAAACCATGGGCTGGGATATCGCTGTCTGGCTGATATAGCCTGGCTGTCCGGCAGTTTTATCTATCGAATGCGCTGTCTGCTACAAAGAAAAACCTGGGATGTGCCTCCCCACCTCATCCGTGACTTTCTGGCTGTAGCCCTGCGACCCACCAAAGTAACAGGCGAAAAAAGCGACTATCCCCGCTATTTTGGCACCGGGAAAACCCGTCACCAGCCCCCTCCCCTGGCCGCTGGCTCACACAACAACAATCCTCCGGAACTGTCTTTTTCGGCGTTGGTCTGGGAGGATTATTGCACCTACGACCGGAATCCCTTCGAGCCCGGATTCTGGGTAATGGCGAATCACCGCTTCGGGAACTGGCGCATGGGCATTCATTACCGCTTGATGCGGGCTCCGCTGACCGCCCTCTACCGAACCTGGAACCTGCTGTTTAATTGGCTTTGGGGGATCAAACTTGATTACACCGTCCAGGTCGGGCGCCGGGTACGGATCTGGCACCATGGCGGGATGGTTCTTGGTGCACGCGCCATCGGAAACGACGTTCAGATCCGCCAGAATACCACCTTTGGGGTAGCCAACCGGCAGCAACCGACAGGTAAGCCTGTGATTGGCGATGGTGTCGATATCGGAA
Organism: Geopsychrobacteraceae bacterium; assembly: GCA_963664385.1. Lineage (GTDB taxonomy): Bacteria > Desulfobacterota > Desulfuromonadia > Desulfuromonadales > Geopsychrobacteraceae > Seleniibacterium. The sequence goes on along the minus strand of OY761157.1, from coordinate 3,212,029 downwards.
CCGGTGCGGTCATAGTTGGCGATATTCAGATCGGTGCCCACAGCGTAATTGGTGCCAACAGCCTGATTAACCGCTCGGTTCCCCCTTACAGTGTTGTCGTTGGCGTCCCGGGGACTATCATCAGACAGCGCCTGGTTGCCTCTGCCAAGGAGAATCCATCATGAAAAACCAGCAACAGCCACACCTCGCCATTATCCCCTCGGTTCCGGTCTGGGCCACAGCAGGGAAGTTATGCTTCGACCGTAAATTTTACGATGGCATGCTTAGCTACTGTGAGCAGTGGCCAGGGACTATCAGCTGTCTGATTCCTCTGGCAACCACGCCGATGGGAAATTTTGGCAACATCTGCATAAATCCATCAGAACTTCCCTTCAGATGTACCATCTTGCACCAGACAGAAAAAGTCACAGCAGCACATCTCAAAGGGGCCGATATTGTCCTGGCTGGCGGTGATGATGAGAGGCAACTTCACCTGGCAGAACTGTGTCAAAAGGCTCAGATCCCATGCGTCTATATTATTGAGTACATTCCCGAAACCCGCTACCAGATCATGGCCATGAGCACGACAAACCCAGTTCGCCGCCTGCGCCGCCAGTTCCATGTCTGGCAACAGGAACGCCGCAGAGTCAAGGCCTTTCGTTTGAGTGCCGGGTTACAGTCCAATGGGACTCCGGCTTTCAATCATTATGCTCAAAGCACCAACCGCCTGCTCTATTTCGATACCAGAGTTGCAACGGAGCAAATGATCAGCGAACAGGCTCTAAACCAACGTCTTGCCTATTTGGCTGAAAGCAAGCCACTGAGGCTGGCATTTTCCGGTCGTCTGATCCGGATGAAAGGTGCCGACCACCTGGTAAAACTAGCCTTGCGGCTAAAACAACAGGAAGTCCCATTCCTGTTTACTATCTATGGCAGCGGCGATCTCGATCATGAGATGCGTGACTTCATCTGCCAAAACCAACTGGAGCAGCAAGTCATCCTCACCGGAGCGGTCGACTTTTATGGTGAACTGCTTCCTGCCCTGCAACACTCTGCCGATCTGTTCATCTGCCTCCATCGTCAAAGCGACCCATCCTGTACCTACCTGGAAACCCTGGCTTGTGGAGTCCCGATCCTCGGCTACAACAACCAGGCGTTCAGCGGTCTTCTGGAGCGAGATAACATTGGCTGGAGTACTGATATGGACAATATTAACGGGATCGCCCGCACCATTGCTCATTTGCATAGGCAGCGTGACGAAATTGCCGAGCGTGCAAAACAGGCGGTCTGCTTTGCACGCCAACACGACTTCCAGACAACCTTCAAAGCGCGCATCGACCATCTGCGAGCGCTGACTTAACCTCTGGGGTAACCATTATGAAACATCCTGTCCATCAGCAGCGGCCTCCTCGCCTTATCTCCCCCGAGACCTCCGACCAGATTAAATACTGCCGGATCCTGTGTGTCCTGTTCATGACGATCGTCCACATTCCACCGGGGTTTTCCGGGGGGAGTGTGGTGCCCGGTTATGTCATGATCCTGCACACGCTGACCGCCGATATCCTCGGCCGGGCCAGTGTCTCCGCGTTAAGTTTCATCAGTGGTTACCTGTTTTTTTGCAGTTCTGTTAACAAAAACCGCATGGAACTGATTATCAGCAGATTCAAAAACCTGATTCTGCCAATGATCTTCTGGAACCTTGCCATTATAGCCACCGGACTGCTGCTGTTAACAGTGACCGGAGAAAAGATTTATGTTCTCAGGGGGCTGGAAAACCTGTCCCTGAGTAACATCATCATTGACCGTATCCTGGCTCTTAACTATGGTGCTGCCAGCGACAGCCTGAATTTCTTACGCGACCTTTTTGTTGCCACCCTCCTCGCCCTGCTGCTTGCTCCACTGATCAAGAAGCACCCCTGGCCGTTGGTTGCAGCTCTGTTTTTTATCGATCAGACTGTCACCTTTCAACCCCTGGTTATGCGCGGGATGATCCTTGTTTTCTTCGCTGTCGGAGCAGCGTTTGCGGTCACCAATAAACAGTTTTCCATTCTCACCCATTGGCGTTTGCCTGCTTTGGGATTCTTACTAATCGTCGTAAGCGTGGAATTGACTCTCACCGAATCACTGGGCACATTCAGGGACCTGAATATTTACCAATGGCTCAAACGCGTCAGCGTGAGTGTGTTGTTCATCGACCTGGCACTGCACCTTAGCCGCCAGATAAAAAACCGGCTCATCGACCGGATCGACCAGGTCACCTATCTGGTCTTTTTATCCCACAACCTTGTTTATCTGCTGCTCTGGGGTGGCTGGCAGCTGGTATTTGGCCCACCCCTTACCCCCTATTACCTGGTTTATTATTTTGGTGCTCCACTGTTGCTGATCTTCCTGACAACCCTTTTCGCCAAAGTCCTGTCCAGGCTCCCGGCCCCTTTGCAGCTTGTCGCCTTCGGCCGGGGGATTGGCCCGCGGTCAAACGGATCAGCCAGGACAGTAATACTCAGTGCGCAACCGGTGACCGGCAAATCTTAAGGAACGCCCCGATGAGCAGGTTCCTTCAAAAACTTTTCTGGCTGCACTCGTCAGGCGATACGCCTGCCTACCGTCTGGGTGTTGCCATAGCGATGCTGGCCCTGGTCAGTGCGGGCCTTTGCCTTTACCTCCAGGTTTATATGCTGGCCTCCCTGCTCACCATAAAGGATGGTGGAGACACTGAACGAAACTGGCTAGCAGCGCAACAATACTGTAGCGATCAAGGCCAGCGACTGGCCACGATCAGCGAACTGACAGCCCTGATGCTGAGCGGCAAACTCCCGGCCAGAAACAGTGACTATTGGAGTTCAACCCAACTTGGCAGCTATGCCTTTGGCATTAATATGAAATGGTCTATATTAAGTTTTGACGAACAAAGGGACAGAGATCATTTTATCTGTGTGCTAAAATGAATAGCACAGACAGGGGACCTGGCTCATAGGGATCCGGAAATTTTATTCAGGAGCACAGGAGTATGAAAAAATCATTAAGTTTCCGTTCTGCCTATCTCCTGGTGTTTTTATCGCTGATTGGATGGATGGTATTTGGCTTTATCACCATGTCTCAGCATATTGACAAGCAAAAAAACTTCGCCAGACTGATCAATTTAAGTGGCAAACAGCGCATGCTTTCGCAGCGCACCGCGCTACTGACCAGTCGTATTCTGCAATCCGGCGAAACGGAATTGATCTCTGAAAGACAAGCACTCATCAACACCATGAGAGGAGACCTTGCGTTTATTACGTCTCACCTGACCTCCTCCCGACTTCAATCATTATATGCTGATTCCCTTGAGCAAATGGCCACCACCTATCTTAATTTGCTGGATATGACGGGCCGGGAAAGCCACACCTATATCAAAGACATTTACATTGCGGCTGACACCCTGCTGCCTCTTCTTGATAACGCCGTAACTATATTTGAAATGGAAGCATCCCAGCTGCACCAGACGATGCGGATACGTGAAATTCTGATTTTTTGCGGCAGCTTGCTAACCCTCCTGGTCGAGTCGATTTTTATCATCCTCCCGTCACTGCGTTACCATCACAACACGGCGCAGCAACTGCATCAGGCTCAAACCAGGCTGTTGACCGCCATCGACGCGATTGATGAAGGGTTTGTCATCTACGACAAGGACGACCGGCTGGTTATGTTCAACAGCAGGTATGCTGAAATATATCAGAGATCCGCACCTTTTTTTATTATCGGTACCCGGTTTGAAGATATCATTCGGGAAGGAGTCAAACGGGGGCAGTATCCAGAAGCAGAAGGCAAAGAAGAAGAGTTTATCCGTGAAAGAATGGCAAAGCATGTGGCCGCCAATACCAATCTTGAGCAGAGACTACCAAGCGGACGCTGGTTAAAAATCGCTGAACGCAGGGCCGAAGACGGGAGTATTGTCGGCTTCCGGGTTGACATCACCAAACTGAAACAAGCACAAGAAGCAGCCGAAGCGGCCAATCACGCCAAATCTGAATTTCTTTCTGTCATGAGTCATGAAATCCGTACCCCTCTCAATGCGATGATCAGCCTGACCCATCTGCTGCTGGATACTGAATTATCAGAGAAACAACGATCCTTCCTTAACCAGTCGATGAAATCCGCCCAGAACTTGCTGAAGTTAGTGACAGATCTTCTCGATTATTCCAAAATTGAAGCACGTAAAATTCAGCTGGAAGCAATCCCCTTTTCACCCGGAACACTGCTGGCCAGCATTCAGGAACTCTATGCCCCTGCGGCCCGGGAGAAAGGGTTGAAACTGCAGAGTGAAGCATCCACAGAGCTGCCTAACCGGCTGATCGGTGACCCGCACCGAATCCAGCAGATTCTTGGCAATCTGATCAGCAATGCCATCAAATTCACCCCCACAGGAGAGATCAGGGTAACGGCTACCCAGAAACAGGTCAGCAGGCAAGAGACCACACTGGAATTCCGGGTCAGCGATACCGGAATCGGCATTGCAGAAGAAAATATTGAATCACTTTTTACTGCCTTTACCCAGGCCGACTCCTCTGTCACCCGCCAATACGGAGGAACTGGCCTGGGGCTGAGTATTTGTAAAAGTCTGTGCGAATTGATGGGGGGACAGATTCGGGGGGAGTCTAATCCCGGCACGGGCAGTTCCTTTTATTTCAGCGTTACTTTAAAAAATGACACAAAAACTATGAAGTGAGACGAGTCAGGCTCCCCGCAACTGATCACGCCTGAACAGTTAACTCCCATTTGCAGCAAAACCCAATTGGTTCGGAAGCAGTTGCCTCAGATCGCTGATAAAATCCTGATGAGCCTGAAAAGCCCGCCGGGGATCACCGTCAATACTTGAGATCCGGATCAACATACCATCGGGAATAATTCCACTCAGACCAAACCGCAGCTGTTCCAATTTGCGGGGAACTCCGGGCAGAGTCGCCCGATCAGCTATGGTCATCCAGTAACTAATCGGTTCTATCCTGGCATTTTTCCTGGCGATCAGACGCCGCACAGCCAACTCTTGCCCTTCAAGCGGCAAGGAAACCGATGTACTGGTTACCAGATCAAACCCCTGAGCACGATAACAGGACTCCGGTCGGTGAACCTGAAATTCTGAACCTACCTGATTGCGGCCATAAGCGACAGACAACATGATGCGATATCCCTGCTCATTCACATAGGTACGATTCAGGGTCTGATTATACTGCCGGGGCAATTCCCTGGTCTGAGTGACCAGAGCAGTTGAAGCAGTAAGGTCCTTTTGCCAGCGGTTAATCTGGTTCGGAATTAACAATTCGAGGGAGGTATCCGGAAAAGAAGTTAAGCGGGGCGTGTGAGGGCGGAGCAACTCTCCGCCAGCAAGAGTTACCACCAGAGTCACCGTTAAAAAACAGCTCCGCCAGGAACAAATCCGCCCATCATGCCCCCCGCATTGGTCAGGAGCAGCGTTCTCAAGGCTCTGCTTGCGCTCCTCTTTACGGGAGCTGAAGTGCTGGAGAATTGTATCTATGACAAACAACGAGATAAAGGCCGAAGCGAACAACAGCATCCCGGATAAGGCATGCCACAGACCCTGACCGGCCTGATCACCAAAATGATAGGTAATCAGGACCAGCGCCAGCACGCGTACAAAATTGGCAAAGATACCAATCGGAACAAGCAGGCAGAGCAGAAGTCCATTGTGGCCGCCCTTTCTTGGCCCGGTCACCTGCAGGTAGATCAGTCCGATAGCAGCAAGAAAAATCAGGGAGTGCAAACCGGAACAAGCATCTGCCACCAAAAGACGATAGGAACCGACCGCCAGAACAACACCACTGCGCCCAACGGGATAGCCGAAACTGTACAGTAAGTTCTCAACGGCAAAAGAAATAGCGACTTTCAGCGGGCTGGTCAGGGTATATAGAAGCCAGGAAGGATAAGGGACTGCCAACAACAGTAATAATAAGGAACACCACACCCTGCCCACCGCGCGACACCCTGACGCCAGGCAGATAAAACCAGCCAACAGCATAACTCCCGCCGCCAGATCCAAAAGCACAATCCCCTGTGAATGACCAACAGCGTAGCCAAGCGCACCGCTAAACAGCAGAAAATTTCCGAGCAGGCCAGCGTAGCCGGAGTTCTCCGGCACCTCGAGTTTGAGCTGGCGATACAGCAGAATATAGGCGGTCAGAACCAGAAACGGCGCATAACGATACTCTTCATAGAGCCAGATACCACTTGATGCCGCATGATAATAACCGTTGCCTAAAAGGGCAATCAGCACGACCAGGGGGATCAGCAGCTGGCGGTCTGCCAGTAATCCGGAACCAGATCCTCTCGCGTTTAACATTTTAGCGATCCATGGTTACCACGATATTTGCAGCGTTCCGTATCCGTTCCAGTTCTCCCCGGTAGCTGGCAACCTGCTCCTGAGTCTGAAGATAATTGCGAATGACCGGGGTTGCGGTCTCAATACTGATCGGCACATCTTCAGCAGATAATAACTGGTAAACAACAAACACTTGCGGTGTTGCAAAAGAGATTATCGCTCCAGGGGTCTCTTGGCAGAGCTGATCAGCAACCTCTGTCGGCAATTTTTCGGCAACCCGCATCACCTGTTGATCACCAAATTGTGAGGTCTCTGAGCGCAGCCAGGTCAGTACCTGGGTCAAAGATTCCTGCTCCTGAAGGCGCCGTTTCAGGTGCTCAACCTCTTTCATTCCGGTCGCCAAAGTTATTTCGCGCAAAGAATAGACCTTGCGCTGGGCAAACAGCCCCGGATGCCTGGCATAATAATCCGCGATGGCTCGCGGTGTTGGTGGCGGAATAAAGGAGCCATGCTCATAGGCATAAGCTGCTGCCAGAATATCAAGGCGGGCTTCTTCTAGGCGGGTGATGACCTCGGGGCGACGATCAATTTTCAACTGCACGGCTTGCTGTACCGCAAGCTGGCGATCAATCATTTTATTGAGCAACTCATCCTGCGCAGCCGGGTTCAGCTTTTTACCTGAGGTCTGAGATAGCGCAAAATTAAATTGATGAATAGTGATTTCATCATTATTTACCCGGGCAAGAATCTGATCCGAATTATACCCGTCACCGTTGCAACCCACCCCAAAAACCAACAGCAAGCCCCCCAGGATAAGGGCTGGAGCATTAGCCAGCCCTTTGCATTTACCACCTGCCATCTTTTGCCTCCTGCCGTTTCTTCTGCTTGCGTTTCCAAAACCAGATCCCAGCCAACACTCCCACAGAGGATAAAAGTAACTGAAGATCCGACGGTTCGGGTACTGCGGAAACATAGAAGCTGATCGAACCGAAATAATCGACCTCATTACCTGCCCCCATACCGGTTCCCTTAATCTGAAAAACATAATCACCAGCCCCTAAAACTGCGGTTCCTGTGTCACTCACCAAAGCCCCGGTTTCGTTATAGATGGCATAGGTGATAGCGGGATTGCCACACCCATTCTTACAGACATCAATCGTCACGGTTACCGCATACGAGGTATCGACCCCCGACAGAATCGAAAAAGCATAATCATCAACAAAGTTGCCGCTGATATCGTAATTTTCAAAACTGATAGTGCTATCTTCTGCCGTCTGTATGGTCCCCCAATCGGTATAATTATTTACCGCAATAGCCTGCGGAACCGGTGCCACGACAAACAGCACTAACAGGATTTTTATAACTAAGGTCAAAAAGCACTTCATCAGCAGCCTCCAGAGAAACAGATGGACAACAACAATTCTGGTCTCAGGCATAGTAAAGCAGATTCAATGCCAAGAAATCTTATCTCGGTACTGTTCAGACCGACCTTCTCGCGAAACGGTTTAAATAGGCCACTTCCTCAGCCTGCCGGATCAGCGCAAAAACGTCTCTGAACAGCAATTTTCACCGCAAAGGGCCTTTCTCTCTTTCAAAACAAGTCGGATTCGATCAAAACACCTCTCAAATAAAGAGACGTGCCCCCTTCATACTCGTCAAGAAACTGCCCAACCCACTGAGATTCCGAACTATTTCACCACATCACCAGTTGGCATGATCTGTGTAAAGTTTCAAAACCATTAATTGGTTGCCATCCGGAAACTCAAAAAAGCAACTAGCCAGTTTTCAGATTGGAAACGAGCAATTTTTCGTTGTGGCAAGGAAATCAAGGACTTGAGCGGAGGCGTAGTACTTTACGCCGCACAAACAAGTCCGCAGATTGACGCTGCCACAGCGGAAAAGGGCCGTTTCCGGACAGAAACTAATTGGCCTTTAACACGGGATAGACCATGTTGATCACTTTTACTCAAAAAAATGCTGCTCAAAATCGTAGCCGGGAGAACAGCCAATGATGGGGGCACCGGGAAATCCTTTGGTGCCTGCCGCACTGTTGGCCTGGCTGCCCATGGTCTATGCCATTTTTTCCCGCATCCGCCCGTACCAGGCTGCGGCCATCTGTTTTACCCTCGGCTGGATGTTCCTGCCGGTGGCCGGGATTCCCCTGAAAGGGTTACCCGACTTCACCAAGGTCAGTGCAACCTGTGTCGGTATTTTCATTGCGGCCTGGACCTTCGACCGCGACCGAGTTAGCAACTTCCGCCCCCAGCTGATCGACATACCGATGACCTTATGGTGTCTGGCTCCGCTATTTGCCTCGCTGACCAATGGTCTTGGAGCCTACGACGGTTTCGCTGCAGCCCTGCACCAGACCTTTAAATGGGGCTTACCCTACCTGGTCGGCCGGATCTATTTTACCGGGATCAGGGAAATCACCTTTCTGTGTTCAACGGTCTTCGTTGGAGGGTTGCTCTATATCCCCTTCTGCCTGGAAGAGATTGTCATGAGCCCGCAGTTGCACCGCATTCTGTATGGTTTTCACCAGCATTCCTTTGCTCAGACAATCCGTGGTGGAGGCTACCGTCCCATGGTATTTATGGATCACGGTCTGATGGTGGCAATGTGGATGGTTTCCGCTTCACTGATCGGCCTCTGGTTATGGAAAGCAAAGGTTCTGCAGGAGAGAATTGGTGAAATACCCATTATTGGACAATTTTTAAAACTGATCCCGGTCAAGCTATTGGTTGCCGCCCAACTGTTCACAACCATGCTGTTAAAATCTTCGGGAGCCTTATTCCTTATGGCCATGGGGTTGCTCGTGCTGGTGCTGTCGACCCGCTTTAAGACAAGTCTGCTCCTCTGGCTTTTGATCTGCATTCCTCCCGCCTACATGACCGCCCGAACTACCGGATGGTGGAGTGGTGAAAACCTGACAGCAATCATTTCTGAAAAGTTCAGTGATGAGCGGGCCCAGTCTCTGCAATTTCGCTTTGATAATGAAAAAATCCTTATCGACAAGGCGCTGGATGGCGGTTTTTTTGGCTGGGGCGGCTGGGGGAGATCCCGGGTTTTCAACGATGACGGTGAAGATATCAGCGTCACTGACGGGCTCTGGATTATTTACTTCGGCACCACGGGAATTTTCGGGCTGACTATGCTGACCTTGCAGATATTATTACCGGTGCTGCTGTTGCTCTATCGCACTATTCCCTCGCAGTGGGGAACTCCTCATTACGCACCGGTTGCCGCTATGAGCATTCTCCTTAGTCTCTACATGGTCGACAACCTGTTAAATGCCATGACAAACCCGGTATTCATGCTGTTCAACGGTGCCCTATGTGCACTTCTCTGGCAGGAGCAGATCTCTTTGCTGCCAGAGACCAAGCTTGATCCGGAACCACGCCCGGCGCCCCGAACCCATATCCTGACAGCCACCCGTCCCGGCTCAACCCGATATCTTTAATCCAGGATGTATTTATGAAACGACAACTGATCAAACAATTTGTAACGCGCTATTGGATAGGCTTCTGGTTAACAGGTGTCTGTGCCGTTGTCATCGGGTCGCTGTTACCTCGACTTGGCCCACCGAGCGATGGCATTCTGCCCCTTGATAAAATAGCTCATTTCCTTGCCTATGCCATTTTGGCGCTGCTCCCCATGGCTAGAATCTATCGGCGCGAACTGGCCTTTATTACGACAGCCAGCATTCCGGTAATGGGTATGCTTCTGGAATATGCGCAACGGGGAGTCGCAGGTCGTGATTTCAGCCCTGAAGACATGATTGCCAACAATCTTGGCGCTCTAATCGGCATCCTGATCGGTATTGCCCTGCGCTTAAACCGCCGTGCCGAACGTATGGAGAACATCTGACATGAAACGTATCGCCTATCTTTGCAGTGAATACCCGGCTATTTCCCATACCTTTATTTTTCGCGAGATCGAATCTCTGCGCCAACAGGGTTTCCAGGTTCTGCCCGTCAGTATCAGACGGACGGCAAACCTGCACCAGATGACCGCCGCAGAGCAGGATGAAGCAGCGCATACGTACACGCTGAAAGAGGTACCTTTCCGCACTGGGCTAAAAGCCCTATGGCGTACCATAGTCCGGCATCCCCGCGGGCTGATGCACATGCTGAAACTGAGTGCGACCTTCTGTTTGACTGGTCCCAAAAACCCCTATAAGGCGTTCGGTTATCTTGCCGAAGCCATTCTTCTTGGCGATTGGCTGGAACGTCAGCAGATCACCCACCTGCATGAACACTTCGCCAATCCCACCGCCCTGGTCGCATTGCTTATTAAACAGGGGTATGGAATCGGTTACTCGCTTTCGGTACATGGCCCGGATATTTTCTATCAGGTCGACAGCAGTTTATTGCAGAAAAAAACTTCAGCAGCGGAATTCGTCCGCTGTATCAGCCACTTTTCACGCAGCCAATTATGGCGCATCAGTCCCCACCAGGATTGGGACAAATTTCACATTGTCGGCTGCGGTGTTGACCCCGAAAGCTATCACCCCCGTGACCGGAAAAGCACAACAGGGAACCAGCTGCTCTGCGTCGGCCGGCTCTGTCCGGCAAAAGGCCAACATATTCTGCTGGAAGCCTGTCGCCAACTGAAAGAACAACAGATCGATTTCCAGCTAACCTTCGTCGGTGATGGTGAAGATCGCCTCTCTCTCGAACAACTGACTTGCGATTATGGTCTTCAGGAGCAGGTCACATTTACCGGCGTCTTAGGGCAAACAGAAGTTCGCGATCACTACAACCAGGCCGACATATTTGTGCTACCGAGCTTCGCTGAAGGCGTACCGGTGGTGTTGATGGAGGCGATGGCCAAGGAGATTCCGGTTGTTACCACACGGATTACCGGAATCCCGGAACTGGTTGATGACGGTCACAACGGCCTGCTGGCAACTCCCGGAGACTGTGCTGACCTGACTCGCCAACTGACCCGACTGCTGCGCGACAAAAAACTGGCTGAAGAACTTGGCAAGCGTGGGCGGGTAACCGTTTCAGACCGTTACAATCAACGGACCAACAACCTGATTTTAGGCCAGATTATGACCAGAATGGAGCCGCTATGTTAACCTTTGTCTACCTCACCGGTACACTTTTTTTGAGCCTGTCTATCTGCTGGTTAACCATTTTGACGATGTGTTCCTGGTTTTACCGTCCCCGGAAAAACCACACTGCCAAACTGTTGCGCATGGCGGTCATTATTCCGGCCCATAATGAACAGGCCAGCATCGTAAAAACAATACACGCCGTCACAGCCAGTGACTACCCGAAGAACATGCTTCAAGTTATTGTTATTGCCGATAACTGCCATGACAATACGGCTCTTGTCGCCCGTCAGTCCGGAGCCCTGGCATTCTCCAGAACCGACACAGAACAGCGTGGGAAAGGACAGGCCATCGACTGGTTGCTGAAATCACAGCACAACCTCCTGGGACAATTCGAAGCGCTGACATTCATCGATGCCGATGCTGTTCCAGAACCTGATATGTGCCGCGAACTCAGTGCCACCCTGGCGGTTCCCGGTGTGTTTGTAGCACAAGGCTTCAGCGGCGTTGGCAACAGTAGGCAAAACTGGCGAACCGCCTTAACGGCTGCGGCTTTCAATGTTTTCAATCACCTGCGCATGGCCGGTAACTCGGTATTATGCGGCAGTGCCATGCTGAAAGGACTGGGGATGGCGTTCCGTACGGAATTGCTGTTGAATACCGGTTGGCCTGCCCATTCGGTTGTTGAAGACCTTGAATTTTCAATCCTGCTGGCCCGCAGAAAAGTAAAAATTCATTATAATCCCGAGGCCATTATTACCAGCGAACTCGCAGCATCCCGAACCCAGGCAGATTCCCAACGCAGCCGCTGGGAAGGTGGTCGTCTGCACCTGGCCGCTCAACAGCTGCCTGGTTTAGTTCGCGAACTCCTGACAGGTCACTGGAACCGTTTACACCTGGTCCTCGACCTTGTCGTCCCCCCCTTATCGATGCTGGTCTTATGCCTGGGCGGCTGGACTCTGCTGGCAGGCGTGATAAATCCTGCGGCTCTGCCGTTCTATTTTGGGCTGTGGTTCCTGTTGACCGGCTATGTCGTTTCCGGTCAATTGCAACGACGCCTGCCACTGCAGCAGTGGCTTTACCTGTGCGCTGCTCCAGCATTTATCGCCTGGAAATTCTTATTGTATCTGCGCATGTCGGGTAAAAAGCAAACCGCTGACTGGGTGCGAACCTTGCGTCACAACGAGTTACCTGACCAGCAACGAAATCCTCAGTCTGTACTGAGAAATAGGCATTCCAACCAGAAAATTACGCTTCCCCACCAATACACTTCCGGGGACCTCCGGGGCAAGCGAGATAAGGCTCGTAGTGACTCACCGACACCATCAAAGTCATGACAGATCGCGGAGGACAACTTGAAATTGAAGGCATCAATAGCTATTCTCAACATAAGAAGGATCACCAAAAATCAACATCGGCAAGACAAGAACAAGCCAAGCGCGGGTGTTAGCGATATACAGAGGTCACTCCCCGTGGCTATTTATAAGGGGAAACACCAGGAAGGCAGCTAGCCAATGATGGATCTAGATATCCAGAACATGAAAATCCTCTCGGTCGATGATGATTCCCTCAACCTTCAGGTGATAGAAGCCTATGCTGAAACCCTGAACGTTCAGGTCGTAAGCTTCAGCAACCCTTATGCTGCCCTGGAAGAGGCCCACCGGCAAAGTTTCGATCTGGTGATAACCGACTATATGATGCCGGGCATCGATGGTGTCACCCTGGTCAAACAGTTACGTGCTGGACAGATAGACGTCCCGATTATCATGCTGACAGCCCTGAACGACCATCCGGACCTGCATGTCGAGGCACTTAAGGCCGGCTGCAATGATTTTCTGCTGAAACCGATCGAGCCGGCCATTTTTCGTGCCCGGCTCATCAACCTTCTGAAGCTCCAGAAAACCCATCAGCTAATCGCTCAAAAAACCGATCTTCTCAAACTTCAAATTGCAGAAAAAGACCAGGAGTTGGTCGCAACTCAAACCCTTCTCTCGGTTCATGACCGCCTGACCTCCCTAGGACAACTGGCTGCCGGAATTTCCCATGAGATTAATAACCCAATCAATTTTATCCGTACTAATTTTGCGGTTCTTACCGAAAACTTCAATGATCTCGGAAACTCACTGCAGGCAGCCCGCTCCGGCCTGAAAGAACTGGCCTGCGACCTTCACACTGAAGACCCGGAAACCGCCGAGCAACTGCAAAATATTTTGCAGCCCCTTGAAAGTGACAATATCGATTTCATTCTGCAAGATACTCCGGACCTGTTCAGTGAAACGGAGGTTGGTTTTCAACGTGTCTCCGGCATTATCCGCAACATGCGTGATTTTTCACGCACAGATGACATTTCGGGACGGACTATGGCCAATATCAACAAAGAGCTTGAAAACAGCCTGATCCTGTCCCGCAATGAATATAAATACCATGCCACGGTAACTACTGAATTGGGTAATATCCCGGAAATTTACTGTTTCCCCGGACAGTTGAACCAGGTATTTCTGAACCTGATTGTCAATAGCGCACAGGCTATCGCTCAACAGGAAAGGGAAGATAAAGGGCTGATCCAACTGCGTACATATCAGCAAGGGGACAATGTCATTTGTGAGATTCAGGATGATGGTCCAGGCATCCCCGCGGATATCCGCTCCCGGATTTTTGACCCCTTTTTTACCACCAAACCTCCCGGAAAAGGGACAGGGCTTGGTTTAAGTATTTCCTACAATATTATAGTCAATCAACACCAGGGAGTCTTATCTGTGGAGTGCCCTGACAGTGGGGGGACACTTTTCAGAATACGCTTACCCTTGGAGAGCAGAAAAGGAGACCGCCTATGACGACAGATCCGCTTGTCACCATTCTGTTTGTCGATGATGAAGAGGGTGTTCTCAACTCCTTAAAACGACTGCTCCGCAAAGAGAGCTTCGCGTCCAAATACGCTAATAATGCCTTTGAAGCGCTTGAAATTCTGGCCCAAGAACATATAGACATTATGGTCACGGACCTGCGCATGCCTAAGATGGGAGGCCTGGAACTTATTGAGCAGGTTAAAGAAAAATACCCCCATATTCTACGCCTGGTTGCCAGCGCCACACGCGATATAGAGCAGACAGTGCAAACCATTAACGCTGGCGGGATCTATCGCTTCATCTCAAAACCATTTGAACCACAGCTATTTAAAGTAACAATTCAGAATGCTATCGAATTCTACCAGCTGCGCTGCGAACGTGAACAACTGACCCGGAGCCTCGCCACGGCAAATGCAGAACTGCAGCAGAATAACTGCAAACTCGATGATGCCTACCGCGAACTGTTACAGGCCAAGCAACAACAGGACAAGCTCCAACAACAGGCGAAAACGACGGAAAGCCGCATAGCTGAACAGTTGTTGCAAGCACAGATGCCAGCCATTGAAGGGGTCAGCCTGGGGGCACTGGCACGACCAGCAAAACATATTACCGGAGACTTTTATGAATGTCTTAATTATGAAAGTCCTTGTTTTGATCTGATCATTGCTGATGTCATGGGGAAAGGCAGTCTGCCGGCACTGATCGGTGCCGGACTAAAAGGCATCATCCTGAAAACTCTGGCCCAGGTTAACTCCTCTTTGCCCACCCCCCAAAGCGATCCCACCGCCAGCGTCAATCAGTCATTGCAAATCGAAAAAATCCTCTCCAAAATCCACAATATGGCTATCTCCAAACTGATGGAGCTTGAAACCTTTGCCACCTTGAACTTTGCACGTTTTGACCTGAGCACTCAACAGATGACATACATTGATTGTGGTCATACCCGAACTATTCATTATTGTGCCTCGGAAGGGCGCTCTCATTTACTCAGTGGTGAGGCACCACCACTAGGCATCGTCGAACAGTTTGATTACCATGCGTCCATCGTTGAACTTAACCGGGGGGATCTGCTCCTGTTCTATTCCGATGGGCTCACTGAAGCGGAAAATAGCGCTGGTGAAGAGTTTGGCGAAGCGGGACTGATTAGTCTCGTTGAACGGGAACACACCCGCCCCATTCCTGAACTGCTACAGACAATCCATGCAGAAATAGTTGAACATAGCAGCCCAAACGGCCTGGTTGATGATTTTACCTGTGTTGCTGTCAGAATTGATTATTAAGCCCCCTCACACGGGTGAGGCTAAAACAGCTTGAAGTAACGTCACCGCCCTGCTAACAATATTTATGCACACCGGGAAAGCACCTGTTTTAGCGCTCAAATTTTACCCTCTTCAAGAGGATATCCACGACTTATCCATAACCGAAAAAGAAACCGTTCCAGGCGACCTGAAAAGTTTGCTGACGCTGTTGAAAAAAATCGCAATTTATTAAACAAGCTCGAGCCCCTCATGTCTTTTTATATCTACACAATGACTGGTAAGTGGTAGAGTGTTCGCTTGCCTGTTTCTCTGAGCTATTTTCCCCCAAAGACTGATGTCATGATTATCAACAGTAAAAATACTCCCCTGCGCTGGATCCTGCTGTTTTCTTTATCCTACTGCCTGTTCTGGGTTCTCCACCATTACCGCTTGCCGGCAGCCCTGCTGCTTGGGCCGATGCTGGCGGCAATCGTGCTTTCATCCTTCGACATGACGGTAAACATCTCCAAGCCATTGTTTTCTCTGGCTATGGGCTTTGTCGGCGCGATGATCGCCGGACTGTTACCGGTCACTATAGTGACCCAGGTTTCGGAACATTGGCTGGTCTTTTTCAGTGGTGCTCTTTTCACCATCATTGTTGCGGCAGTATTGGGCTGGTTATTATCAAGATCGGAGATGTTCCCCGGCAACACAGCCATCTGGGGTACTTCGCCCGGTGCGGCCATGGTTATGACCCTGATGTCTGAATCGTTCGGCGGTGATATTCGGTTGGTTGCCCTGATGCAGTACTTGCGGGTGGCCTGCTGTACCCTCTCGGTCACCCTGGTGGGCCATTACCTGGGTGGCGCGGCCGCCCATTCATCCTCACCGCAGCTGAACCTGTTCAAGATCAGCTCAACCCCTGACTTTCTAAAGACCACCGGCTTTGTAGTGGTGTGTTATGTCATCGTCCGGGTGCTGAACAAGCCAAGTATCTCTTTTATTCTTCCCATGGTGGTCGGCATCATCCTGAAGATGCTGGGACTGACCGACATCGTCCTGCCAGGATTCATCCTCGCCATCGCCTACACCATCATCGGCTGGAACATCGGCCTCAGGTTCACGCGCGCCATCCTCAGTCACGCGGCAAAACTATTCCCCCTGCTGTTGCTGTCCATTGCCATGCTGCTGGCCGTTAACGCAGCCTTTGGCCTGGTTATCGCCAAGTGGGCCAACATCGATTACCTGACAGCATTTTTAGCAACCAGCCCCGGTGGTGCAGATTCCGTCTCGATCATCGCGGCGTCAACCCCGGTGGATGTCGGCTTTGTCGTCACCATGCAGGTCATCCGCTTTTTTATGGTTATTATTTTAAGCCCGATGTTGGCCAAATGGCTGTCCCGGGCAAGGAAACTAAAAACGGGCACCTTGTAAATAAACCAAGGTGCCCGCATTAAAACTTATGCCCCCTTTAAAACCAAAGGGTCATGGCGACAATATATTTTTATAGCCCCATCAGGAATGCCGGGTTTTTCTTAAGCATAACCTCAAGAGCAGGATAGGAAACACCGTGGTCAAGAAGCACCTGAATATATTTTTTCAAGCCTTCAAGCGGCGGATCATTTGCGACCTGTCCAAAATCTGTCGAGATAATACTGCACTCATGCCCGGTTGCTTCAATCTGGGCCACCATCGCTTCCGGTGGCAGGGCTGCCGCCCCTGTGACCGACATCTGGAAGAAACAACGATCAAAAAAGGCCCCTTGTCGGGCTAGTTCCTTTTGCATATCGAGAGGCATTTTAATCAGGCGTGATTCCGGGTGGGTGATAAGCACCTTTTTGACACCACGCTGCATGGCAATCGGGACAATTTGTGCTATCTCTGCAGCGGACAGATGTCCGGTACCGAGAACAATATCAGCCCCCGCAATCAGATCGAATATCTCAAAAAGCTGCGGTTGTAACTTTCCAGCCTCAGCGAAGACGGGAACACACTTTGTGACATCACGCTTGCTGATTTGAGCTTGATTTACGGAGGAAAGGGTCGGTAACCAGATCTGTCTGGCGCCCAGTTTTATTTCGGCCTCTACAGCGGCAACATTCAGGCCGCCAGCCTGAGCATTGAGAACCAGGCCACCAAAGACACGAAAGTCACCACCAACCGCCTCCTCGACCAGGTGAGCCCTGGCAGCGGTTGGTGACACATGACTTTTGACGAGAATCCCCTGCATGCCAGCATCTTTAGCAGCACGAGCAAGGCCAAGGTCTGAGGCGATCCGTTCAGTCACATCCGGGCTACCATGCATATGGCAATCAATAGCGCCCTGAATCAATGTTGTCACTTCATCAGCCATCAGATTCTCCTTGATCTCTATAAACTCCTGCTCGTTGTCAGGGAATAAATAAATAAAGATTATGCTTTGAGCTGCTCGCGGTTAACGATCCGCTGTGGATCGACTTCTTCACCTTCAACAACCTGGATGATACCCATGACAGCCATTACGGAGACACGCACATCAGCCTCTTCGGTGCTGGTGCCGACATGAGGAGAAACAACTACATTCTCAAGGTTCCAGAAAGGATGTTCCGCACCAGGAGGCTCAACCGCAAAAACATCAAGACCTGCAGCGGTGACCTTACCAGATTTCAAGGCCGCTTCCAGTGCGGGCTCATCAACGACTCCACCACGGGCGGTATTAATGATAAAAACACCATCTTTCATCTTGGCGATGCTTTCAGCATTGATCATTTTAGCGGTTTCTTCGGTTAGAGGACAATGCATGGTGACAATATCGGCAATTTTAATGGCGTCAGCGAAAGACGTTTCGCGAATAACACCATACTCCTCAAAAACTGCGTCATCAAGGTAAGGATCATAGGCATGAACTTCCATTTCCAGACCTTTTGCCATTTTAGACACATTACGTCCAATCTGTCCCAGACCTATGATACACAGCTTTTTACCTGACACTTCAGTACTTAAATGTTGTGGTTTAACCCACTCACCCTGGCGCAGCGTTGTATCGAGATAGCGCAGTTTTTTGATTGTCGCCATCATGATGGTGATAGCATGCTCGGCCACCGATTTTGCGTTGGCACCAAAAGCGTTCAGCACTGGCAACCCTTTTGCCGTTGCGGCAGGAATGTCAATATTATCAACCCCGGCCCCAAACTTGGATAAAACCTTCAAGGATTTCCCGGCATTAATGACTTTGCTATTGATTTGACCAAGACGCACCAGGATGCCAACGGGATCGGTCTCTTCCACCAATTTAACCAGATCTTCTGGGGCCGTATATGGTGGCGTAAAAACCGCTTCATAACCACGCTGCTCCAACACCTCAATGGCTTTAGGGTTGAGCTTGTGACTGGTAATCAGAATCTTGTTACTGCTCATATTTCATCTCCTTCATTCAAAACACCATACTTAATGAGTGTAGGAATCAACCAGGGAGCAGAGATTCCGTCCAGAGGTGCATCTTTTATGGCCTGCATACGGATATTTTCCGCATCGACCTTGGCCTGTGCACCCTGAATAGCCACCTGCACATCTGCAGCTGGAACAATAATCACGCCATCAGCATCACCAATCACCATATCACCGGGGTTAACCGCAACACCACCACAGCAGGTTGGCATGTTAACCTGCCCAGGACCTTCTTTGCCACCACCCATGGGATTAACACCACGAGCATAGATTGGCAGCCCTGATTCAATCAGTTCCAGGCTGTCTCTGACTGCGCCATCAATGATAATGCCCCCCAGTTTTTTTCTAACTGCGGTATTGCATAATAAGTCACCGAACACTCCATTGCTCAAACAGCCCTGGGCATTGATCACCAGAATGTCACCTTCCTGGGCAACACGCATCGCAGCGTGAATCATCAGGTTATCGGCGGGATGGGTTTCGACGGTGATTGTCGATCCGAACATCTTCAATTTCGGATTCAGCGGCTTGATCCCGGCATCCATGATTGCCCGTCGTCCATAACCATCACCTATGAGAGCGACCGGGTACTCGGCCAATTTTTTCAAATCGTCAAGATTGCCACGCTCAATATCTTTGACCAGGCAGAAGCCTGGTTTTCCATAAATCTTTGATCCCATTAATTTAAGCTCCCCGTTACCAGAAAATGCTCCAATGTTGGACAAACCGCTGACATTGAAACCTTTTCCTAAAGTTTGATAATCGCAGAAAAAATATACAAACAATTATCCTTATTTAAAAGCGATATAAATTAAAATTAGATTTAGATATCCTTACGCTAAACCGATCATCACCACAAAGTGATCCTACCCAATCCCAAAGGGGACTGAGGCACGCCCGGCAATATCCCTTAACAGTTCGACAAGGGTAGCGGGTAATGGGATACCGGTCTTGAGGCGTTGTTCATAGGTGTCAAATTCCGGGTCCCCGGCAACCATAACCGGCTGCTGCGGGTCAACGGGTTCTGCCCCATGGAGATAATCCACAAGGTCAGCGACCTCATCCTCAAACTTCCCATCAAGGCGAAAGCAGGCAGGATTCAGGGCCAGGAAGAAATGACCGATATTATCCGGTTCTCCCTTCCTCAGCGACCGATCCTGTAACGGCGAAAAGCCACCACCGCTTAAGGCGGAACTTAATATCTGCACCATCATCGCCAGCCCATAACCTTTATGGCCACCATGATCCCGATCTCCACCAAGGGGGGTTAATCCCGCCTTCTTTTCCTCACTCAGCAGCTTTCCCCTTGCCTCATGGGAATCGGTGATAAAGCCTCCGGCGTCATCACAAACCCAGCCTGCTGGCAAGGGTCGGTCACAAAGGTCAAAAACCTTTATCTTATTAGACGCAACCACACTGGTTGACATATCGAGGAGAAAGGGCCTGTCCCGACCGGTTGGGGCCGCAAACGCCAGGGGATTGGTTCCCAACACCGGCTTGCGGGCGAAGGTCGGGGTCACAAAAACCCCACGGGCAGAGCTGGTGACTAAACCGATCAGACCAACATCCGCAGCCATTTTCGCATAAATCCCAGCGGCCCCGAAGTGATGTGAATTAAACACTGAAACAGAAGCCATTCCAGCACTCCGACACTTTTCAATAGCTAGCGCCATCCCTTGTCGGGCAACCAGATGACCGAGACCGGCATCACCGTCAAGCAGAGCTGTTACCGGAGTTTCCCAAACGACCTTGGGCTGCGCCTGAGGATTAATAGAACCGCTTGTGAGCATTTTTTCGTAGAGCATCAGCATTGAGACGCCATGGGAATCAATCCCATAGGTATCAGTCTCTATCATCACTTCGGCAGATGCTTCGACCTGGTCCTGTGACATCCCCCAGGCATTCAGGATCGAAGTGACTAACTGCCTCAAAGCGCTTCGCTCGACATACACCATTTCGGTTTGATCGATTGAATCCATATCCGGCTATTGTCCCATGGCGCCGGAATACATGGTCTTGCCGGGAGTATCCATGTGATACTTAAGGATCGACCCGGTATCAGATTCGGTAATGTACAAAGTCTGATTATTCTTGCCGCCAAAGGCACAGTTGGTTGTCCCCAACCCTTTCGGCGCCTGAATGCCGTAAACCGGGCGCCCCAGGACATCGAAGACCCAGACGGTGCCGAGCCCGGCATGACAGACAAACAACCGACCGGAAGCGTCGATGGCCAAGCCATCGGGACCTGACCGCCCTCCCGACAGTTGAATAAACAATCCGACCTTGCTGGTTCCTGACTTGCGGATTGGCACCCGCCAGATGGCGTTCCCCCTGGTTACGGCAAGCAGCAGATTTTTTTCCTCGACATCGAGCACCAGTCCATTGGGGCTGGGTGCGCAATCGATCAGGCAATCTAACTGGTCAGTCTTTTCATTCCAGCGAAACACCCGACCCGTTGGATCTGACAACCCGGTTTGCCCCTGGTCGGTGAAATACAGGCAGCCATCGGCGGCAAAATGTAGGTCGTTACACCCTTTGAAGCCTTCGGAGTTATAGCCCTTCAGAACCGACTCTACTGACCCTTTTTCCGGGTCAACAAGCATGATACCGTTTTTATAATCAGCAATGAAAATGCGACCGTCTTCATGAATTTTCAAACCGTTGGGCCAGCCATCGTACTCGCAGACCAAAGAAAACTGGCCTGCCGGGTCGATCTTGAAAATGCGCCCGAACGGAATATCAACGACATATAAATTGCCATGCTTATCGAAAGACGGGCCTTCCAGAAAGCAATCAACTCCGGCGCGGTTATATTTCGACCATTCGTTCTCAACGCCAGGACGCCGGTATTCATCAGGAAGCCGACAGAATACTTCAGCAGTACACATTTCAGGTGGTGGGTATAGTGACATAGTAAATACCTCAATTTATCATCAGGCGTGGAAACCACAGGGCCAGATCAGGGAAGAAGATCAAGAGAAAAACGAATGCGACAATAATCAGATAAAACGGCAAAACACCCAGCACAACTTCTTCAATAGATATTTCTTCCCAGGTACTTGCGACAACGAAGAGAATGACACCCAGGGGCGGGGTCAGCTGTCCGAGTTCAACGAGAATGACGATATAAACACCAAACCAGATAGGATCAATACCGTAAGCCATCAGCGTCGGATACAGAATCGGAACCGTGATGGCAATCATCCCCAGCCCTTCCATAAAACAGCCGAGAACCCCATAAAAAACCAGTGCGCCAAACAGGAACTGATACTGAGACAAGCCCAGGGCCTGGAACCAGTCGACCAGGTCTTCACCAACTCCTGAACGAGCTGTCGCGTACGCGAAAATCATGGAAACAAACACGATAAACAGAACGTTACCACTTAAGACCAGGGTGCGGCGTAATGCGGTTCTCATGATGTCAAAGGTAAAACTTTTGTACATCCGCGCAATGATAATTGCACCAAAGGTTCCGATAGCACCGGCTTCGGTCGGAGTAGCGATGCCGCCATAAATACTACCAAGAACAATAACAATAAGAATCAACAGCGGGAGAATATCAAATAAACACTGCGTGTAATTAACCTTCTCGTCTTCTGCAGTAACATGTGCTGGCGCCAGTTCTGGATTCAGCATAGCCCTGATAGCGATGTACACCATGTACAGAACCATAAGAACCAGACCGGGAACAACCCCGGCCATAAACAGTTGCGCAATCGAAGTATCGGTAAACATCGAGTAGACGATGAAGGTGATACTGGGCGGAATAAGAATTCCAAGCGTCCCGCCGGCAGCCAGAGATCCGGCAGCAAGCTTACGGTTATAGCCTTTTTTACCTAGTTCAGGCAGTGCCACTGTACCCATGGCCGCGGCAGTAGGAGCACTACCTCCCGAAACGGCAGCAAATAACCCACAACCAATAACATTAGTGTGGAGAAGACCCCCGGGAAGCTTTCTGATAAGCGGAGAAATACCGTTGTAAAGCCTCGTACTCAAACCACTTCCCAACAAGATTTCAGCCATAAAGACAAAGAGAGGAATAGCCGACAGGGTATAGCTTTCAGCGGACCCCCAGCTGACAATGCCCAATGCTTTGAGACCACCAATACCTTGTATCAGGTAGATATATACAACTGCTGAAACACCAACAGCCATCTGAATCCACAGACCGCTGAAGATAAAGGCAATGAGGAGCCCCATAATAATTGCGATTTCCATTACGTACTACTCCTCAACCTTGGTAATAGTGTTCTGTGATTTTGACTTGAAAAAACGTACCCGGGCAAAATCAATAAGAAATACAGCCAAAATGATCAACCCGACGGGAATAATCAGCTGGGGAATATACAAGGGGGTTTCAAGTTTACTCTGCGAGATGGTCCCACGTCTGAAAGAACTCGAAATCAGAAAAAATGCATAGTAGATAAGAATGCCACATAACCCCAAAGACAAAAGAGCATGGAATATATCCAAAATCCTGCGACTTGCCTCGGACAGTTTGGCATAGAACATTTCCACTTTGAAAAGAGCATTATTTCTGAAAGTCACACAGACGCCAAAAAAGGTAACCAGGACGACCAGGTAAGAAACCAGTTCATCTACAAAACCGAAAGAGAATCCGATGGTTGACCGTAACAGGACTTCAAGGACAACCAAACAAACCATAAGCACAACCGCTACCGAAGCAATTGTTTCGACAACATTGTAGAGTGTTTTCATTGCCCCTCTGTCCTGCTGAGTCGGCATTTTAGCAACTGACATATCTTAATTCCTTGAGAACATTTGCTACTACGAAGTAGACCTCTAAAAAAAACGTGTCCATCCCTCACGAGAAGGACGGACACGTTCACAACAGTTATTTATTTTCCGATCGCAGCACGTACAGCGGCAAGAGCTTCAACAGCTTTAGGACCTTTGGCTTCTGCCCACTTAGACCAGACACTTTCCATCGCCTTTTGAGCGGAAGCGACATCGGCAGGAGCAGCATCGAGAATCTTCATCCCCTTACCAGCCTGAATCTTTTTCTGGGCTTGCTCATCGATGACAAAGTTTTCAGTGATCTGAGGACCAGCTACGACGCAAGCCTTGACCAAGGCCTGCTGATTTTCCTTGGAGAGTCTTTCAAAAGCATCACGATTAGCAATGAGAACAGAACTGCCATAGTTCATTGCCAGGCGATAATTGGTTTTAAGGAATTCATTCCACTTCTTGGCACCACCAGCACTGGCGGTAAGGACACCATCTACAACTCCGCGCTGCAATGCCTGAGGAACTTCTGCGCCCCCCATAGTTACAGAGGAACCACCAAAATGTTCAATCAGGGCAGCCTGCTCTGGAGAGGTGACTCGCATCTTCTTACCGAACAGGTCTTTACCGGTATTCAGGTCGAAAGAGGTAAAAATTGTCTGTTCCGGGTAACGGTAGAGCCCCAGGTATACAAGCCCCTGAGCTTCAAAAGCCTCTTTCAGGTAAGGCTCCATCACTTTGATCGCCTTGTGCCACTCATCTTCAGTTCTGATCAGCATCGGCAGAGAAAGCACACCACCAATCGGAACATTACCAAGATAGAAATAATCAGAGGCCATATCGACAATACCGTCGGCAACTGCCTGGGTAATGTTGGCCGCCTTGATGTGCAGAGTGCCGCCAAGGTTGAGATTAATTTTGAAATTACCTCCAGTCTCACTTTCAATAGAGGAGATCATCTCATTTAAACCCTTGCCTGCAGATGAGTTGGCAACGGACACATAGGTGTAGGCCGTCCAACGATCTTTTGCAAAAACCGGCTGGACTGCGAAAGCAAGAGTTAAGCCTACGAACAACAGAACTGACATTCTTCTAACAAGCTTCATACGACCTCCCGAGGTTTTGTTTTAAAACATTTTTATAAAGTTGACTCAAACGATAAGACACAAATATACTTAACAGCAAGCGAATAAATTTGACTTTAAAGTAAGATTTTCTAAATATAAAGCTTAAGCTATTTTGATGACCGAAGGAGATCGTTATGAATTTAAGACAACTCAGAACACTTATCGCAGTAGCAGAACATGGCAATCTTGCCAAAGCCGCAGAAGCAATTGCCTTGACTCCATCAGCGGTCAGTCAGCAGATGACAACCCTCGAAGACGAAGTCGGTGTCGCTCTTTTTGATAGGACAACACGTCCTCCTACATTGACATATCAAGGGCAGCAACTGCTGGATGCGGCCATGGTTATTAACCAAACGGCAGAAAACGCTTTAAGTGCAATTCGGGGAAAGAACATGGCTGGAGCCTTTAGCATTGGAGCTGTACGCAGCAGCGCTTTTGGAAGCCTTCCTAAAGCTATAGCTCAATTGAAACAGGAATACCCGATGCTAAAAATCAATCTGCGAATGGGAAAAACAGATGATCTCATTTTTGATGTTGGGGCTGGACGCCTTGATGCCGCTATTGTAGCAGAACCTCAAGTACTTCCTCCGAAATTGATTTTCACATCCTATATAGAAGATCCTCTATTAGTTATCACCCAGCCTTCCCCTGTTAGTACGGACCCAATTGAACTCCTGGCTACACAAGAATACATTCACTTTTTCAGTAACGTCCCTCTCGCTCGACAAATTGACTCAGAATTGAGAAAACGCAATATCACTATTAAATCTACTATTCGGATAGATAGTATTTTTGGAATTATACAGTGTGTCATCAATGGATTGGGAGTCTCAGTGGTCCCCCATACATCTATCACCCAACCATTTCCGGTAAATGTCTGTTCGCTACCATTTGGGGACCCACCAATTATTCGTCGGATAGGAATTGTGCAGGTGGAACCCTCTCCCAAAAGTCTCTTAATCGATACACTTCACGACAAATTAGCCCAACTAAGCAGCCCTTATGGAAAATTCCGACACAATTCAAACATTAAATAGCGATAAAACCCGATACCAAGGCCGCTGCACAGTCCATCTGGCTTGCCTGCACCATCTTTATTGACAGCAGGGGGATGCCAGTCATTCTTTCTACTGCGGCGCATAGAGCGCTGCTGGTAGTTCAAGATTGGGGTTTTCAACGTGGGGATATCTCAACCGCCACAACATTCGCCTAAACATAGCGCAGAATGCTGTTCTATTAATCGTCATACATATATTTATTAAGAGAATAGAGGTCCTCCGAAATATCAACAGATTAAGTTATGTCCTTGCTGTTCGGGCTAGGAGTTATTTCTTATGCTGATCTTAGAAATTATGAGAGATTGCCTGTTGAACAACTCAAGCAGCCCCTGCAGCAGATGACGTAATTTTTTCTTATCAATCCGTTTCCCATCAAAGTCCACTCGCTGCCATTTGGTACCCCCGGCATTCACAGGCAAATGGGAACTGTTCATGAAATCAATTCGTCCAAAGATCTCCTTGTTGATGAACTAACATAACCCGCTGGCGACCTTGAGTGCCCCCTACGGAACCCACTCATCAAGCCAAACAAGAGGAGCCACCAAAACAACATCTTTAGATACTCTTACTCTAAGGTAAGTTTAAATCGCTTTTTATTTAAGGTTTTTGCGATTATATTTTATGATAAAGCACTAAAAATGATCATCATTACAAGTGAATCGAGCACTTAGGCAAGTAGCACGCAAAGACAAATCCCAAGACAAGTTAAAGGAATCTTTTTATTTACATTTGTAGTGGCAGGTTATTGAGAGCGTTACCTGCTCAAATTAAATACTCTGAACAACTCAGAGGCTTAAAACGGAAGTGAGGAGATGGATCAATGAAGAACCTATTCAGATTACTTGTCAGTGTCACATGCTTGGTTTGTTTGACAGGCGCTGTCGTTTACGCGGAATATCCGGAGCGTCCCGTTAAAATTCTTATCCCTTACGGAGCCGGTGGCACCACCGACATCGGTGTCCGGATGTTGGCCTCCATCGTAGAAAAAGAACTTGGCCAGCCAATGGTTGTCGAAAACAAACCAGGCGGGTCAGGAACCATTGCCCTTGCGGCTGGAGCCAAGGCCAGACCTGACGGCTATACGTTAACCGCCATCACCTCCTCACCGTTTTTCATTACTCCTCACCTGCGCCGGGTTTCCTATAGCCCCCTCGAGGATTTTGTCGCCATCATGAACTACTCTGGCCCTTATCACGGAATCACCGTACCAGCCTCTTCAGAGTGGCAGACATTTGAAGATCTGATCAAATTTGGCAAACAAAATCCGAATATTGGTACTTACGGAACAGCCGGCACCTTTGGTGGTGCTCACATCAGTATGCTCTACGTCGAAAAGTTGACTGGCGCTAAATTTACTCACCTGCCGTTCAAAGGAAGTGCCGCAGCAACCGCCGGAATTCTTGGCGAACATGTTAAATTTGGGATTGTTCCTAAATATGCAGACCATGTTAAAGCCGGCAACTTCAGAGTCCTGGCAGTTCTTGATGGCACCAACGACCCGGATTTCCCCGCTGTCCCCACTCTGCGTCAACTTGGATACGATTGGGAATTCGCCTCTATTGTCGGCCTGGTTGCTCCTAAAGGCACCCCTGACGCGATTGTCAAAACCCTTGAAAAAGCATTCATTGATGCCGCTAATACCGAAGAGTTCAAGCAGTTCATGGCAAAAGCAGCTTTACCAATTCGCATTATGAATTCCAGCGAGTTCTCGGCAGCCCTGGAAAAAAATTACAACGGTTACAAAGCAGCTATTAAAGAGCTGAACCTGGTTCAATAACATCCTTCCCCTTCCCTTGTGAAGCGGGAAAAACGAACACCATACCATATGCCACAAGGTTCCCTTCTCGACCAAACCAGAGAACCTTGTGGCTTTTTCAGGACACTGAATCAGAGACCTGGACCTTAATAGCTCCGGCACTTGAACCTCTTTCAACAGCCAGCGCCATACTGCCACAGTCCAGCTCTGAGCATGCAATTCGATGTTTAAACCGGCAACCTCCCCCATGAGGTTGTGAGGTCGTTTATTATTTTTAAAGGCTTATGTTTATGCAGAAGGTTAAAACCAAGATCACCAAAAAAGATTTACTCGCCGGGCTGATCTTTCTCGTGTTCGCTATACTGATGCTTGCTGTCATTATCCCCTATGCGGTGCCTGTCAGCTTTGTTCCACCCGGCCAAATCAGTCCACGTTTTTTACCAGAAGTTCTGACCGGAGCGATTCTGGTTCTCAGCGCACTATTGCTGTTCCTGCCACTTCTGAAAAAAGCTGTTCCACCAGCGCAAGCCCCTGCAGCGGCTGACGTCGAGCCAGAAGCTGACAATCCCAGGTTTCTGAAAATTGCCCCGTTCCTGTCTATCACGGTTATTATCATCAGCTACCTGCTACTGGCCTGGTTCGGCTTTATTGCCTGCTCCATTTTTTCTATGGCTGCCATCATGTTCGCCTTTGGTGAGCGCAATATCCCAAAACTGGTCATTGTGTCCCTGATAATCACGGCACTGGTCTGGTTATTTGCTGTCAAGCTGTTGAATATTCCTCTGCCCTGACGGCACTGGTAAATATTACTGAATGCCATAGATTGATTTAGATGGAGAACTAAACATGTTTACTGACTTATTCGCAGGATTTTCCCTCCTGCTGGACTGGACTGTACTGGCAGCCAACATCATCGGCATCGTTATCGGAACTATTGTCGGCGCTATTCCCGGCTTAGGACCAGTTATCGCTATCGCGGTGCTGATACCAGTGACCTTTGTCCTGCCAACAGTCCCGGCCATGATGCTGTTACTTGGGGTTTATCAGGCCGGGATTTACGGAGGATCTATTTCCGCCGTATTGTTCAATATTCCCGGGGTTCCAGCTGCTGCTGCGACAGTTTTTGATGGTTTCCCCATGGCCCAGCGCGGCCAGGGTGGCCGGGCTCTTAAAGTGGCCCTGTATTCAAGTACCTTCGGCAATATTTTCAGTTGCCTGGTATTGCTTGTCGTCGCAGCCCCTTTGGCGGCCATCGCTCTTAAATTTGGTCCGCCGGAACTGGCGACCCTGCTGCTGCTTGCCCTGACGGTTATTTCGGGGGTCAGCGGCGGCTCCATGATAAAAGGGCTGATCGCCGGTTTTTTCGGCCTACTGTTCAGTACTGTAGGTCTTGATCCCATCTGGGGAACCTTCCGCTTTACCATGGAGATTCCAGAGCTTGAAAATGGCCTGGCACTGGTGCCCGTCCTCATTGGTCTGTTTGCTATCTCCGAATTGCTGATTCAGGTCGGCGTTCCCGATCCTGCCCTGAAGATGAAGAGCAGCAATCCGGATGCCGAGAAAAAAGCCAATGCCAAGGTCAACCACGTATCACTGCTCGACATGTGGAAAATGCGCGGCACCATGCTCTACTCTGCAGTTATTGGTCTGTGTTTCGGGATTCTGCCAGGTATTGGCTCCACAACTCCGGCGTTCATGAGTTATGCTTTCGCCAAGCAAAAATCAAAACACCCTGAGAAATTCGGGACTGGTATTGATGAAGGGGTTGCCGCACCGGAATGTGCCAACAACGCCGTTACTGGCGGGGCGCTGATTCCGATGCTGTCCCTGGGGATTCCTGGCGATGCGGTTACCGCCGTTATCCTTGGTGCTCTGATGCTCCAGGGGATCACCCCTGGTCCCTTTGTCTTCCGCGATAACGGAGTCGAGGTCTACGCCTTTCTCATCGGCCTGATTCTATCTACGGTGCCGACCCTGGTTGCTGGCCGTATCTTTCTGCGCTATGCCGTTAAGATCCTGGCGCTTAAAAGATGTTACATCTTCTCAACTGTACTGGTTATGTGCATCGTTGGTTCTTACTCAGTCAATAACAGCGTAGCGGATGTCGCTATTATGTGTGTGTTTGGCTTTATCGGTTACGGGCTACGGCTGCTCAATGTGCCTCTGCCTCCGCTGCTCATCGGTTTTGTTGTCGGCAAAGGGTTTGAAGAAGCCCTCAGACAATCGCTACTGGTTTCTCAAGGCAGTTTGATGATCTTTGTCCAGCGACCCATCTCGGCAGTTTTCGTCGTTGCCTCTGCCCTGGTTCTGATCTGGACGATGCGCTCAGCTTTTAAAGCTAAGAAGGCATAATATCTCTGCAATTAACAACAGACAAAAAAGCTCCCCCGGTAAGCCGGGGGAGCTTTTTTATTTAGATATGATGCTCACCACAAACCCAACTCTTCAACACCAACCAAAGAGCTGGGTTTTCAACAGTGGCCTTACTTATTCAACAATTCAAGCAACCCCTGCAGCGGATGCCGCAGCTTCTTTTTATCAATCCGCTTGACCTGGCTACGGCAGGAATAACCGGAAACCAGGCAGCGTTCCGCAGGTAATTTAGCCAGCGTCGGTTGCCAGCTCATGGCATAGATCTCTTTGGATGCCTCCAGGTTCTTCGCCCCATGGCCATAGGTCCCGGCCATACCACAGCAACCTACGGAAACCGGCTTAAGAGTTCCACCAAAGTGCTTGAAGATCTTGGTCCAGTCATCATGAGTGGAGGGTTTAGCGGTTTTTTCGGTACAATGACCGAAGAGGTAAAATTCCCCTTCCACAGCTGGCTTCTCTGCGACCTTATCAAGGACCGAAAGTAACCATTCCTGGAACAGGTAGACCTTGAAATCCCCCCGCGATTCTTTGAGTGCCTTGGCGTACTCATCGCGATAGCACAGCACCATGGCCGGATCGGGACCAACAATCGGAATATCGAGCTTGGCAACCTGGTTGAGGAATTTGGCTCCGCGTTCGGCGGTGCGTTCGAAACTACCCAAAAAGCCTTTGATATGCTGTGCTTTACCGTTAGGGGTAAAGGGGAGCAGAATCGGCTCGAAACCGAGCTTTTCAATGACCATCACCAGATCCTCGACCACGGCCGCATCATAATAGGAGGTGAATGGATCCTGAACGACCAGCACCTTTTTAGCTCTTTGTTCGGCGCTCAGCTTTTCGAGGGCGGCATAGTCATAGTTGTTCGCACGGTGTCCCGCCAGCCGCTGTTTCAGGTTAGGCTGAGTCAACAGCGGCACATCAACCATGCCGATAGTCTTCTCGGTCAGCTTCTGAGTGATCCCCTGGTTAATGAAGAAATTGAAAAACCCGGGAGCTTTAGCCATGAGCGGAGCATAGCTTTCAACCGTTGCCACCAGGTAATCCTGAGGATGCCGCAGATAGCGCTGATAATAGAGGTTCATAAAGCGGGCCCGGAAGTCAGGAACATCGACCTTGACCGGACACTGGCTGGAGCAGGCTTTACAGGCCAGACACCCCTGCATGGCGTCCATCACTTCGTGAGAAAAGTCATAATCCCCCTTCTTTTTACTCAGGGTATTAAAAACCTGGCCAACCAGATCCTTGAGGCGCAACCCCTGCTTACGTACCAAAGTCTCTTCTGCGAGGATATTTACACCAGCATGCTCCAATTGGCGCAACCATTCGCGCATTAGTCCGGCGCGCCCTTTTGGCGAATGACGCCGGTCACCGGTCTGCTTGAATGAAGGACACATAGGGGACGTGGTATCGTAGGAGAAACACAAACCATTACCATTGCAGTCAAGGGCATCACTGAAGCTGTCACGCACGACTTCCGGAATCTGGCGATCGAAGGCACCACGTTTAACGGCATCGACAGACACCAGTTCCTCATCCGATTCAAGGGGAGTACAGATTTTACCGGGGTTCATCCGGTTCCGCGGATCAAATGCACTTTTGACCTTGCGCAGTTCAGCAAACAACTCAGGGCCAAAGAACTCCGGACCATATTCAGAACGGAAACCACGGCCATGCTCACCCCACATCAGGCCACCATACTTGCTGGTCAGTGCCACCACCTGATCAGAGATGCTGCGCATCAGCACTTCCTGCTCCGGATCACACAGGTCAAGGGCCGGACGCACATGCAACACCCCACTGTCGACATGGCCAAACATGCCATAGGCAAGGTCATTGGCGTCGAGCAGATCACGGAACTCCATAATATAATCGGCCAGGTGCTCTGGTGGAACCGCGGTATCTTCGGTGAAAGCGACTGGCTTTTTCCGTCCGGAGGTATTCCCCAGCAGCCCGACAGCCTTTTTACGCATGGCATAGATCGCCTTGACGCTGGCCAGGTCCTCACAGGTCTGATAGCCGATAATGCCAGCCTCACCTTTGGCCATGATGTCATCAAGCATCTGGCACAGAGCTTTTACCTTCTGTTGCCCTTCGGCCAGGGTCTGGTCAGCAAATTCAACGATATTCAAACCCAGCAGTTCTTCCCCTGGCACATCGGTGATCAGATCGTGCACGGAATGCCAGACGATATCTTCACGAGCCAGATTCAGAACCTTGGAATCGACGGTTTCTACAGATAGAGCCTTAGCCTTGAGCATAAACGGAGCTGACCGCAACGCCGCTTCAAAACTGTCGTATTTGATGTTCACCAGGATCCGGCTGGCGGGAATCGTATCGAGACTCAGCTTTGCCTCGGTGATAAAACCCAGGGTCCCTTCAGAACCACACAGAATCCGGGACAGATCGAGACTTTCAGTTTCCGGATCATAGACATGCTTAAGATCATAGCCGGTTAAAAAGCGATTAAGTTTAGGGAATTTTTCTTCAATTTCCGCGCGTTTCCCCTGAGCAGTCGCCCACACCTGACGATAAATTTCACCTTCGCGATCCTGCTGGGCGAACTTACTTTGCAACGCATCACCACTAAGCGGATGACAATCGAGACAACTGCCATCCTCCAGTACCGCGGTCACCCCCATAACCCGATCAGAGGTTTTCCCATAAACCAGGGACCCTTGCCCGGAAGCATCGGTGTTGACCATACCACCGATTGTCGCCCGGTTACTGGTTGACAATTCAGGCGAAAAGAATAAGTCGTAAGGTTTTAACGCATCATTCAGCTGATCTTTAACCAGACCAGCTTCTACCCGCACCCACTTCTCTTCGGCATTGATCTCAAGAACCCTGGTCATATGGCGAGACAGGTCGACGATAATTCCATCACTTAGTGATTGACCGTTGGTTCCGGTGCCTCCTCCACGGGGAGAAAAACGGATGCCCAGAAATTCTTCCTGGCTGGCCAAGGTGGTCATCAGAGCGATATCAGCAGTATGCTGGGGGAAGATAACGGCCTGTGGCAGCCATTGATAGACACTGTTATCTGTTGCCACAGCCAAGCGACTGCCATAGGTGCTTTCGATATCACCGGCGAAGCCAGCTTTAGCCAGAGCATTGATAAATGCCAGATATTCAGGTTTTACAGAATCCTGCTGGGTAAGTTTAGGTATCATGGTTTTCTCTTTCTGCTTCCTTGTGGAAAATTAAATTACAGGGTCGTACACCCGTATTTACAGAGAGCCATCTTGCACGGCCAGATACGGGCTTTCAATCAGCTATCCTGCATCTGAACTTGAGAAAAAGGCAGGTAAATTTTAACCGCAGATATAAGGGTTTGACCACCCCCTATACAAAGTTTTTTACCTGCCGGTTGCAAATCAGTCCAGACTATAGTTTAGGTTCAAACAATAACGATAAAACTATCCCCTTTTCTTAATCCTCGTTACAGGGATTATTACGGTCGAAATACAAAGACATCAGTAGGGATGCAACGCTTAAAGCCAGAATAAACAGGCAGATCGGGCTTAAAATAAAGGAGAAGCTACCGCGTGAAATAAGCAATGCCTGTTGCAGGCTGTTTTCTGCCATCGGTCCGAGGATCAGTCCCAGAATCATGGATACCGCAGAATACCCGTTTTTCTTCATGAAGAACCCAAGGAATCCGAACGCCATCATGATAAAGACATCGGTAAAATTGTTGTTCACCGAATAGGAGCCGATAACACTCAGCAGGCAAACAGTCGGTGCAATAAACTTCATCGGCAGTTGCAGAGTTTTGGCAAAATAACGAACACCGAACAAACTGAGAGCCAGTAAAATAAAATGAGCAATCGCCAGGCCAATCAGAAACGGATAGATAACCAGTGAGTGCTTGGTGAACAGTTCCGGACCGATAGGCAATCCTTGAATAATAATTCCGCCAAGGAAAATTGCACTAACGGCATTCCCAGGGACGCCGAGGGTAATAAGAGGCACCAGAGAACCTCCGACCACGGCATTATTGGCCGCTTCTGAGGCGATCAACCCTTCAGGGCTACCTTTTCCGTAGAGGTGCTTATTCTTGGAGAAGCGTCGTGCTTCATTGTAGGAGATAAGCGCTCCCATGGCCAATCCTGCACCAGGGATAATTCCGATTATGGTCCCGATAACGGATGATCTGAACAAATTAAACTTGTTAGACAAGGTATCTTTGAATGCACTGGCATAACTGAGCTTGCTGATCCCGCCATCAGCCAGGGACATCTGCTTTTCAAGGACCAGGGACAGACCTTCAGAAAAACAGAACAAACCGATAACGCACGGAATCAGGTCAACCCCACCGATAAGTTCGGGGATAAAAGCAAAGCGGGGGTACCCCATGATCGGGTCCTGGCCAATCAAGCCGATGGCCAGCCCCAAGACTGCGGAAACTATGCCTTTTACCATCGCTCCACTGGAGAAACTGACTATGACGGTTAGCCCAAAAATAGCGACGCAAAAATACTCACCGGGACCAAACTTCAGCGCGACTTTTGCCAACGGTGGAGCGAGCAGCATCAATACCAGGACGCTGAAAATGCCACCGATGGTTGACGATATCCCGGCTAAGCCCAAAGCTCTTGCCGGATCGCCGCCCCTCGCCATCGGGTAACCATCAAAAGTAGTAACGATATTCCCCGGTTCCCCTGGAATGTTAAGCAGGATAGCGGTAATCGCCCCACCGTATACGGCACCAACGTAAATACTCCCCAGGATGACAAGCCCCGTTACCGGGCTCATACCAAAGGTCACCGGCACCAGCAGACCAACCCCAACCGCCGGAGTCAGACCAGGCAAAGCTCCGATAACAATCCCTGCAGCCATAGCCAGGATCATGGCCAGCCACAGTTGAATATCCATAAATACCATTAAATATTCCACGCTAGCACCTCACCCGAAAAATGTTAAATCAGCGAAAATCCCTTTGGGAAATTCGATATTCAAGAAATGGCTGAAAATTACATTGAGGAGCGTCACGATTAAAAAGCTGACGACAAAAGCGGTCATTTTATTGTTGCCTCTGATCAGACACGAACAGATAAATACAAAAACCACGGCCGGCACATAAAACCCTAAGTAATTCACAGACAAGGCAAACAAAATTGTAAGAATGGCAAAAGTTGCTAATTTCTTGGAAAAGGTAAATTTGATGCTATTGTCATACTTCTGCTTCACGAGCTTGTGAATTGCAAAGCCCAGGTTGACAACAGCGACAAACAACAAACACCAATAGACAATTTCAACGTAATGACTTTTCTTATTGATAAAATCGCTTGAGGAAACAGCGATATAGATCCCAAGAATAAAAAGCAGAACGGAAAAAATACAGTCATAAACCAGAACAGCCACACGACCTCCAAATAACCAGGTAAATCATTTAGACAAATAGAGTTCAATCCCTCGCTCCATGCAGATCATGTCCGCATGAGCCAGATCGGCATAATGAAGGATCACCCCCTCAACCAGTTGGGGATGCACAGGAGATATGGGAGTATGGGTTGAAATCAGGTGAGCCAGTTCAACCGATGCCCCGTTGTTTAGAGAACGGTAAGTTCCCCAGAAACCATGCATGAACTTTTTACCGATATCAGTCTTACGCCATGCGCCATCAACAAATTCATACTCGTACGCCTTGCCAAGGTCATGCAATAAAACCGCAGCCATAAGCAGGTTCTTATTAACTTTTGAATTCATTCGCGCCGCAAACACATCGGCCATGCTCATGGCAATTTCAGCAACACAACCAACATGCTCGACCAATGTGACATCCGCAGCGAAACCACTGAAGGGTAACGCCATAATCGCAGCGTATCCATATTGCTCCAGGTATTCATTCCAGGCACTGACGACAACCTGCTTAAGATCCTCATCCTGAATGCGATTGATTTCCGGGAAAATGTCGAAAATAGTTTTCTGGGCAGTGTTATCAGACATAAAAAACTCCTAAAAAGCCCCGGGGAGAGTTCCTCTCCCGGGGCTGTAAAACGGCTTACTGGCTAATCTGTTTCCACAGAGCAGAATATTTATCGATAAGCGAATTACTGTAAGTTTCCAGTTCAGATGGACTCATGTATTGAATCGGAATTCCGGTTTTACCCATCAATTCAATAAACTCAGGATCTTCAAGAGTCTGCTTGAGCTTATCATGCAGGTAGGTCACGATGTCATCTGGCAGATCCTTGGGCCCGGCAACGGCACGACAGGCAGCCATCTGCAGATCGATACCCATTTCCTTAAACGTCGGTACATCCGGGAAATCTTTAACCCGCTCTTCAGACATGACTGCCAGCACTCTGACCTGACCGGAATTCACATAGGTCTTTGCTTCTCCGACCTTCATAACCACGGCATCAACATGACCGCCTAACGCAGCAGTACGCGCACCGGCGGCACCCTTAAACGGCACTGGGCTGATGTCAATTGCGGCCTTATTCGCTAAGTCTACGGTGGAAATATGGGCGTCGGAACCGACTCCGGCATTGGCAACTGTCACATAGCCAGGATTTGCTTTGGCCTCAGCAATAAAATCATCAATCGATTTGATCGGACTTTCGCTTGGAACAGCTAACAACCCAGGATCAAGGGCGACATTGATAATATATTTGAAATCAGTCCCCTGGTATCCGGTTTTACGTGACAGGGGCAGCAGGATGGTCGACGGCTGATTGATAAAACCAATGCGATAGCCATCAGGCTTAGCTTTGGATAATTCGGTAAAACCGATTTCACCACCAGCACCCGGCTTATTCAGAACCGATAGAGGTTGAGGAATATACTTGGTTGCAACTTTAGTGAGAATCCGCGCGCCAACATCCGTTCCGCCACCAGCGGAATAAGCCACAATAAATTCGATGGGCTTTTCAGGGTAAGAACCGGCACTGGAAACAGACACTAACCCAACACAAGATAGGGCCAATGTCAGGCAAACACACAACGACCTGCTGAGAACCTTACGCATTCTTAAAACCTCCTCAATTGGAAATTAAGACCAGTGCATTACCCTAATGCACTGAACCCGTGATAAAGCTCAGGAAGAACGCCCCCAGCTAAATTATGGGAGCGCCCATCCTGAGCAGCTCAGAGCAAACACAAAGATGACATGCCAGTGAAGTGATGCTAACGAGTTTCACCAGGAATTAAGCTGAAGCCTCCTTCCCTTTTTGGACCAGTTCGTCAGCTTTAGTGATAGAATCCGCAGCAAAAGCTTCCATGCGCTGGGTCAATTTCCAGCCGGCATAAAGGGAGAAAAAGGTCAGAGCTATCAGAACCAGGGAGAGAGGACGGGTAAAGAAGGTGGTATAATCCCCGTCACTTATGAGCATAGCCCGGCGGAATCCCGATTCGGAAATAGGACCAAGGATGACCCCAAGCAGAACCGAAGCCATCGGGTAACCGTAACGGGTCAGGAACCAGGCAACAACACCAATCAGGATCATCAGGCCGAGATCGAAAAACTGCTGGCGAACAGCGTATGCACCAGTAAAGCAGATAACCAGCATACTTGGTGCCAGGATAATGGTCGGAATGTTGGCAATCTTGCCAAAAATGTTACTGCCGTACCAGCCCATAGCCAGCATAACGATATTACAGAAGAAACCTGCAGCCAGGAAAGTATAGGTTGGTTCTGCATACTTGGTGAACAGTTCCGGACCGGGAACCATACCGTGGATCATCAATGCGCCAAGGATAACTGCAGCGGTTGGACTACCGGGTATGGACAAGGTCAGAAGTGGAACTAGGGAGCCGGAACAGACTCCGTTATTGGCAGCTTCAGAGGCAGCAACACCTTCAGGAACACCGGTTCCCAGTTTAGTTGGATCTTTGGCCGCCCGCTTTTCAGCAGCATAACTGACAAAGCCAGCAATAGCCGCACCGGCCCCAGGGATAATTCCGATAATAGTGCCAAGCAGAGCAGACCGGGTCAGGG
Source organism: Geopsychrobacteraceae bacterium (assembly GCA_963664385.1). Classification (GTDB taxonomy): domain Bacteria; phylum Desulfobacterota; class Desulfuromonadia; order Desulfuromonadales; family Geopsychrobacteraceae; genus Seleniibacterium. The sequence goes on along the minus strand of OY761157.1, from coordinate 3,174,166 downwards.
TCCGTTTCATCCCCCAGATTTCCGACAAGGTCAGGGTGGAGGTATCGATACTGTCAGTATTGATATTGATCTGGCTCAACCCTTTGGTCACCAGATCTTCGGTGAATTTGAGACACTGGGGAAAAGCGAATAACCCGAGCAGCAACGGAATAAGAGGCAGCCCGTCAAATAACTCCACGTAACCGAAACCGAAACGCATCTCCCCCATAATCGGATCAAGGCCGACGGTCCCCAGCATCAGGCCAAGGGCACCGGCAATCAGACCTTTAAGAATAGACCCGGGAGAAACCGCGGCGATAACGGTCAGGCCGAAAATAGCAATCAGAAAATATTCATGGGGGCCAAAAGCCAGCGATAACCTGGCAAGGGGTGGAGCAAGCAACAACAGGACGATCGCTGCGAACATACCGCCAATAGCCGAAGACGTAACCGAAGTCCGTAATGCTTTACGTGCCATCCCCTTCTGAGCCATGGGATGACCATCAAAAACCGTTGCCGCATCCGCGGAGGTTCCGGGCACCCCTAACAGGATCGCGGTAATGCCGCCACCGTAGATAGCACCGGCATAAACCCCGGCCAGCATTGGCAGCGCAACAACCGGGGACATGGTAAAGGTAAACGGAATTAACAACGCAATACCGATGGTTGCCCCAAGACCAGGCAGCGCACCACAAATGATTCCCCAGGCGACCCCCGCCGACATCGACAGAAATACTGCCGGACTTAACAGATTAAGAAAACCAGTAACAATTTCCATAATGAGGCCTCTCTATGACAAAAATGGAAACAAAGGAAGTCTTAAATCCAGCAAGGTCCGGAAAACGACTCCTAATACAACAGGAAGGACCAGAGCGACCCACCAAAAGCGCTTAGCGGCAGAACCACCAAGCATAATCATGCCCCCCAGGATAAACAGGAAGCCCGCGATCTCGAAACCGATGATCGGTAGTAACCAGACAAACAGTACGTTGAAAATGATGAAACCAACGAGGATGGTCATGGTTTTGGCGCTCAAGCTACTGCCAGGATTGTTGCTTTTGGCATCTTTTGCAGCCGGGTCTTTTTTGAGTTTGAGATAATTACTGATCATCAACAGGACAACCAGTACCAGCAGGCTGATAGCCATGGTCCGGGGAAACGCCCTGGAACTCTCAGATAATTCCTCGGAACTCATATAGACCAGAACACTGATCCCGATGAGCCCCACTTGCACAATGTATTTTTTAACAAAGTCCATGTAATTCAGCCTTCTGCCCTTGAGCACAGATCAATACCCCGACAATCCGGGGTATTGATGTGCTCATCACGATAAAAACAACTCATTTAAAATCTGAGTATAAAAGAATGCTAATTATTTCTTCGCCTTATCGGCAAGGGATTCTGCCATCGTTGCCTGCAGATCATTCAAGTAATCGGTAAATTCTTTGGCTCCAAGATGAGCAATGGTGGGTGCAATGCCGATCTTTTCAGCTTCTGCCAAAAACTCAGGATCGGCAGTTACCTTGGCAAACAGCTCGTCGTACCACTTGACGATTTCAGGAGAGCAACCTGCTGGTAATGCGATGCCACGGTTGGAACCGAGAGAAATTTTGTAGCCAAGATTTTTGTACAGTGGGGTTTCCGGCAGATCTTTCCATTGGGAATCGCCAGCAGAAGCCAGGATCCGCACTTCACCGGATTTGATCAGCGGTGCGAACTCACCAAGACCACTGGCGGCAACATCAACGTGCCCGCCGAGTAGAGAAGCAATCGCTTTAGCACCACCATCGAATGGGATGTATTTCATCTCTGCACCAGTCTGCTTTTGAAACAGGATGTGCTGGATATGGTGAGTACTGTACATGAAGGTACCGGCAAAACTGAGCTTTCCGGGATTTTCCTTAGCAGCAGCAATAACCTCATCGAGAGTCTTGAACGGACTATCGGCTTTGACGGCCAGAACGGAAGGATCAAGGGTTACCCGGGCAACCGGCTGGAAATTCTTTTTGAAGGTATATGGAACATTCTTTCTGGTCAGTTCATGGGTAACGATACTCATGGTTGAAATGGTACCGAGGGTATAACCATCCGGGCGGGACATGATGGTTTTGGTATAGCCAATCTGACCACCGGCACCGGCGAAGTTCTCGACAACAAAGTCAGCTCCGGAAATACGACCGGCATGTTTGAACAGAAGTCTTGCCATGGTGTCAACACCACCCCCGGGTGAGGTATGGACAATGACATGAATCGGCTTATCAGGAAACGCTGCCTGAGCAGAAACTCCTGACAAAAGGAACACACAGGCCAATATCAATGGTGCACAAAAAGCCTTCTTCATCGCTCCTGACAATCTCTCCCTTGCACTCAACAATGCTCTCATTCATCTCTCCTTTTTAGATAGGTAGCAACTCACATCAACCAGCGTTTTAAAGGAACTATACAGACAGCGTTACTATATTAAAAGCGATTATAATTTACCTTAAATTCAGTTTTACTTAATCTATTTCAGTCACGATTTCTTTTGGGATTTTTTCTTACGACCAATTCAGGGGAATGAAACTAGGAATTCTCAGGTGGTAGGTATTCAGCGACAAAGCGGTATGCTGAGTGCAAATCGAAATAACAATTTAATGCCCCGCAATAACGTTAAAATCAGTACTGCAGGGCATTAAATCTGGTACTAAAGAAGAAATTTAGAAACTCTCTTCGAGAATCGCCAAAACCTCGGCAGAGTTAAGCTCTTTATAACCATTTTTCAGGATAATCGTTGAATCGGCGATTTTAGGAAGCATCTCTTTGGTTGCACCGAATGGAGAATTTTGGATAAACCTCAGTGGAGAAGCCCCTTCCGGCTTTGGTTTTGGTTGCTTCGTTGGTAATAACAGAACCACCGTTCATTTCGGACCCGGTTCCCACTATGGTCAAAATTGAAGCGACGGGAACGATCTGGTTATCCACATTCTGATGTTTAATCCAATATTTTTTTCCCGTAACTTGCTGCAGAGATTCTGCGCATGGGATCATCCCAGGCATGCCGGAAGATGGAAAAGCGACCGAGATGTGCAGGAAGTAGAGCAGCAGCCCGAAGATCCTCAGCTGCCAGCAGAGCCTGTTCAGGTGTCATGTGGATATAAGCCCATAACCGGAATCACCACTGATCACTATCACTGCTGACAGTTACTGTCTCTGCCCTGACTGGCTATTGTCACATTGTATAACCTGGCTTTTTGTATAGCGTGTCCAGCTTAGCCTGAATTTCAGGATCATAAACCTCTGCCTTCCATTCTGAAGAAGGAACATCCTCAATGGCGATGGAAACCGAATTTTCGCTACAATGAGTGATCTCAACCAAATCCTTTAGAATGGCCTGAGCTAGACGCTCTTTTTCTTCTTCCGTGCGACCAGGAAACATCTTTATTGAAATATGTGGCATATTCTGTTCTCCGTTTATGGTTAATCTGACATCTCTCCCAGACGCTGCTGAGCATACTTTGTCAGGGAGAGTGTAGCTAAAGATCATGATGGATCCAATGGTTTTGCATCCACTCAGTATAAAATTACGCCTGGAGTTGAACCTGCTCCCACTCCCCAAAACCGCAAATCCAGAGCACATGAAAAATAACGCTGACGTTAATTTTGCTATTTCGGCTGAAGACATGGAAATTCTAAAAAAGATTGAACAGATTAAGGACTATGGCGAAGCCAGCATGTTCCCGGTTTTTGGTGGTAAATTAAAATAAACAAGGTCTCAAGCTGAAAACTTACGTGCAACAAAAGGAATCTCACCTGATAGACAGGGTCAGATTTAGGGGCACTCAAAATAATCTAGAGTTGGTTCTAAAATCCTTAGATATAAACAAAAGGATTATGACAGGATATTTGAAAGCACTGTGTCGACATTGTCGAGTCAGCAGTCTAGCTAAAAAAAGCGGGATCAATCAAGATCCCGCCACAGTGAAAATATTGTTTGTTATTTATGCAAGCATAACTCAGTCAAAGTGATTATGGCCAGTTTTAAGGGATTTACATAAGTTAGCATATTTGACGAAAGCCTACAGGAGCATCCCCCGGCTTGTTTTTAGAACCTCATAATCCTTTTTATGGAGAGAGAAATATCACTGAGAAAGGGTCACATTATGAGCCTGTGTTGGCGTATAGAGGGAAAATTCCTTAAACTCGTTGATAAAATGAGCCTGGTCGTAGTATCCCGCATCCAGAGCCAGATCAGCAAAGTTTAAACTGTGCGTTTGTGAACGCAATGTGTTGAAACAACGTTGAAAACGTACAATCCGTAAAAACAGTTTCGGTGCAATACCGACATGTTTTTTGAAGCAACTATTGATATAACGAGTTGAATAACCGGTCTCTTCCTCTAACTCTTGAATGCGGATATCTCCGTTGCATTCATTGATCTTCTTAAGGATAAAACTGACTAATGCCGAAGAAGAAAGCTGTTCTTCACTGTTACGATGAAATTGTTCAAAGAGCTGTACCCTTTCGCCAAAAGAGTTCGCAGAGCAAATCCTTTCAGCTAGCCCATCAGCCCTTTTTTGAACATCACTCAGGATTATTTCCTTTTCGGTAAATTGATCCATCGGACAATCCAACAACAGATTAGCCATGCCCGGATAAAAACGTGCCCCGAAATATAGATCACCTTTGGAAAACTCGATCCTTTTACCTTTTTTGACTGAGCCGCAGATCAAAGCCTGGGGTTTGGACGAAGAGCAGTGGAAGACGATATCGATGCTACCATCAGGGACAGCAACGATGGATTCTTTCGATTCAGGAGAGATAACAAAGCTATAATACTGAGCAAGTTGCTGTTGGCTCGCAGCCAACCGTGACACGTAATTTTTTGTTGTCAGCTCAAAAAATGGCTGTGCTGGTCGATAATTTTTTATATTGCTCATAGATAGTCTCCATCTCTTGCCTTGACAAGCTAGCAAGTTTTATACCCATCTTTCAGCACATTAGGCAACCTTTTAATTCTATTAGCGTTTCGTGACAGACCAATCATCTCTGCTGAGTCAGAAATAATTTTTATGCATATGATTCGTCCTTGCTGTGCCTAATTTTTAAACAAAAATACACGAATACTCATCCATTTAAAGAATTCCATTTTTGTGTCCACTAAGAGACAGTTCCGTTTTTTCCAATACTCAATATTTATCTCTGTATTTCAATGGCCGAGTAAAAACGGGATTCAAAGACCAGAATCCAAGCATGATCAAGCATGGGTAATTTGTGGGGTCATGACCAAAAACAAAATAATGCTGCGTCAACGATATGGACTGCAGTTGCTCCGCAAAGGTGCGGTAAGTCAAGAAACATTAATTTGATCTTATTCACCATTAAGGAGCAGAGTATGGATCTGAAAAAACATCTTGAAAGTGGGGTTGTCGGTTTCCCTACCGCCCTCGCCAGTACCGTTGGCCTGATCATGGCCAGCCCGGTTATTCTGACCGTGACCACCGGTTTCAGTCTGGGTGGTTCAACCTTTGTTGTTGCGGTGCTTATCGCCCTGGTCATGCTTCTGTGCCAGGCGATGACCTTTTCGGAAGCAGCCGCCATCATCCCCACATCCGGTTCAGTTTACGATTATATTTCCTGCGGACTTGGTCGCTTTTTTGGCATTACCGGGACTATCACTGCTTATGTCCTGGTGCATGCCTTTGCCGGTACGGCAGAAACGATCCTCAGCGGTATTATGGCTACGGTCAATTTTGACGCCCTACACAATACCCTGGAAGCGACAGGAACCGCGTGGATGGTTGGAGTCGGACTCGTCATCATTTTCGCTATTCTCAACTTTTTTGGTATCAGCGTTTTCAGTAAAGCTGAGGTCATTTTGACCTTTGGGATGTTTAGTACCTTACTGATTTTTGGCATCTGCGGTCTGATTAAAGCGCCATTAGTGCCCCTCGAAGGAATCTTTGGGACATCCATGGTCGGTTCGGACTTAAATACCATGCTGTCCTTTGTCGGTATGGCGATGTTCATGTTCGTCGGGGCCGAATTTGTGACCCCTCTGGCTCCCGAGTTAAAGAATGCTGCACGCAATATTCCTAAAGCCATGTTTATTGGTTTATCCGGAGTATGTGCCTGTATGCTTATTTACGGTACTGCCGTCAGCCGTCAGGTCATCAATATTCCCCTTGATCCGCAAGGGACTGTTCACCTCCTTGAGACACCTAATGCTATCCCGATGTTTGCCAATCAGGTGATGGGACCATTTGGTAAAATCTGGATTGGAATTGGTTTTTTATTTGCCGGTGCAGCGACCATCAACACATTGATGGCGGGCTTGCCACGCATTCTTTACGGCATGGCGATTGATGGCGCCTTGCCCCGGATTTTCACCTATCTTCACCCCCGCTTCAAAAGCCCGGTTGCCGGAATTATCGTGGCGGCACTGATTCCCTGCGGCCACGCCTGGTATCTCAAGGGTGACCTCGATCAGATCCTCCATCTGATCCTGGCTGCTGTCTGTTCCTGGGGGGTGGCGTATCTGCTGGTGACCCTGTCGGTTGTCGTATTACGCTTCAAACGCCCCGATCTCCCTCGTGCTTATCGCTCTCCATGGTTCCCCATTCCGCAGCTGGTTTCTTCCCTGGGGATTGTTATCGCCATCTGCTATATCGCCCCTCCGGGCATGGATGCTATGGAGGTTTATATTCCCTTCGGGATTATGCTTGCCTTGACCGCGCTGTATGCCCTGGTCTGGACCCTGCTGGTGCAGAAGGTTAACCCGTTTCAACCGGTGTCTATTGAATTACTTCTCGAAGAAGAGTTCGGCCGCGTAGGAACCCATATTATCGATCTGGATGACAGTGATGATGATCTCAGCAATGCCTGTGAAGCTGCTTAATAATTTATGGAATCGGCATCCCCGGAGCTACATTCCCGGGGCTCTTCTGCAGCGTGTCTGCCGAGATCTTAGCGGGCGCTTCAGCGTTGTCAGTTATAGTCATGATGTGATCGAGCTGGCCGAGCAGCAGGGGCGCTTTAACTGCAGCCTGACGGAACGGGTTGAGGCTCATTTTATGATGCATGTTGCCACGGTCAGAATCTCCTGTGATATTGCGGGACAAGAGCCGTATCAAGACGGTCGTGTGATGATCGCGAATAGTGGCTGGTTGCGCAGTCGTGGGGTGCGCTGTCGTACTGACCAGTCAGCTGCTCAGTCGCTTCAGCCCCTGTGTCTGGCCCTGGAGCAGGACAAGAACCTGGCTGTGGCCCTGAATGGTCTGCATTTTCGGCATTGCGAAATAACCCCGACAGAACAGGGATGGCGGCTGCAGCTGGAACCTTATGCGGGCAGTGAAGTTGTGAACCGCTTGCCGTCATTTCGCCGTTATCTAAAACTTGAGCAGCAACAGGTCGAATACCTCATTCTGGCTCTGCTGGCATTCAGGCGGATTCTGTCAAATCACTAATCAATGAAGAACTCAATATCTGTTGGCAATGAACCACATTGTCAACGAGGAGAATAGAATGAAAAAGGTAACAATGAGTCTGGTTTTACTACTGATGTTTCTGGGCGCGACCAACGCCAGCGCCGTTCTGGTCGATTTTTATGATAATGCTTTGCCTCCGCAAGGTGTTTATGGCCTGTTCTATGGCAATTATTATCATGCCGATCAGTTTACCGATAATGATGGTCATAAAGCGGTTGACGCAGATTTGACGGCATCAGTGGCCATTGCCCGGGTGGTTGGATACAAAACTCTGGGAAACATCCCCTTCGCTTTCCAGGCGATTCTGCCCTTCGGCGAAATCAAAGAAACCAAACTGTTGAAGGAATCATCATCCGGAATCGGTGATCTGGCCTTTGGCCCCGCGGTTTTTCTGTACCACAATGATGCCACCCGGACTTATCTGTCTTACTGGTTTTATGTCATGGCTCCCACCGGTGAATGGGATAAGGAGAAGGGCATCAATTTAGGTGGCCACCACTGGTATTTTGAGCATCAATTGGCTTTGAACAAACAGTTTGGCTCTCTGGTTTATGATATGAATCTGAATTATTATCAGCATCGCGAAGAAAGTGACACCAAGACGTCAAATCCAGATCGCATTGAGTTTGAAGCGAGCATGGGCTATCAACTGACAGAAAAACTTACCCTTGGACTTAACGGCGGTTTTTATCGTGACCTCGGGAAAATTAAAGTTCAGGGAGATAAGGTCGCCGATAGTCAGGCCGAACGCTGGCAGATCGGACCATCGTTAGGGTACATGTTCAATGATCGCCTTGGGCTCAACTTACGCTGGACTCACGACATAAAAGCAATCAATGATACTCGCGGTGATGATCTGTGGCTGCGCTTGGGTTATTCCTTTTAAGCTGATTCATTTGATTCCCGCTCAATCCAAAAACAGCGCTGTCTTCATCGATGGCGCTGTTTTTGCCTTTAATTTACCCAGAGTCATGCTTTCAGGACCAAACCGTTCCGTTTTTTCCAATCTTATTTTTTCCCCTGCACTTAACATCCAGAATCATAGTGATAGGAGCTTGGCTTCTGGGAACATGACCAAAGAAGGCATCCCGACCAAGCGTGACCGTTATCTTCATCTTATGGCTTATTCCTATCCCACACCGTTTAACGTCGGTAACTATTCCGCAATGGCGCGGTAATGCACAGTATATGCAGCAAGTATTTCAACGCCATGGCGGGTGGTGACAACGACTGTCAACCAAACCTATCTGAACATTCTCTCAAACAGTGATGGTTCATAAGAAGATCTTCCCAACATGGCACAGCTTGGCGGCATTGAGCTTGTTTTGGTTTTAATGCCCCTCTTGGTTAAGGAGATTTTTTATGAAAAGAACAAATTTTTCCTCTGAATCACCCCTTGAGGATGTTGTTGGCTACTCACGTATGGTCAAAGTCGGCAACCAGATTCATATCGGTGGTACGACGGCGATAAAGGCGGACGGATCGGTTTTTGGTCTGACTCCCTATGAACAGAGCCATTTTATTTTCACCAAGTTCATCGAACTACTTAAACGGGCGGGTGCTGAAGCCAAAGATGTTTATAAAATCAAGGCTTATGTCACTGATATGGCCTATGCCCGCGAAGTTGCTGACGCATTCAGTGAATTCTTTAAGGAGGTTCGTCCTTTGTTCACCATGGTTGAAACTCCGAAACTCAACAGGCCAAGTCAACTGGTAGAGATTGAGCTCGAAGCCATGATCGGCTGCGAATGTATGAGTTGAAAAGTAAAATTTTAAGGAGTGATCTGATGAATACCCAAATTGATTTTCTTTATCTCAGCGAGCCGGACATGATCAAAGCTGGAGTGACGGATATGCCCGGCTGTGTCAACGCCATGGAAGAGATGTTCCGCCTGTTAAAATCAGGCGACTTCCGCATGGGCGGTCCCGAGAATAATTCTCACGGGGTCATGATGATGTTCCCCGAAGAAAGTCCGTTCCCGAACATGCCAGTTGACGGTCCTGACCGACGCTTTATGGCCATGCCCGCCTACCTTGGGGGGCGTTTCGATATGGTCGGCATGAAGTGGTACGGTTCAAACACTGAAAACAAGGAAAAAAACCTGCCACGTTCCGTATTGATGCTGACTCTTAACTGCAAGGACACCGGGGCTCCACTGGCCTATATGTCGGCTAATATCCTTAGCGCTTACCGTACCGGAGCAGTTCCCGGGGTTGGTATCAAGTATTTTGCCAAGGCCGATGCCAAGATTGTTGGAGTGGTTGGTCCTGGAGTTATGAGTAAGACCGCCCTGTCTTCGACTCTGGCGGTGAGACCAAATATTGAGAAGGTCAAGATCAACGGACGCAGCCAAAAGTCCATAGACAGCTTTATCGCCTACGCCAAAGAGAATCATCCATCGATCAAGGAATACGAAATCGTTGACAGTATCGAAGCTGCTGTTCGCGATGCCGATATCGTCCATATCGCGACCTCCTCACCCACCGGTGATACCAGCGAATATCCATACGTTAACGAGCAATGGATCAAACCGGGTGCGGTCATCTGCTGTCCCGCCGCGGCTCGCTTTGACGACGATTTTATCCTCAATCGGGCGCGTAATGTCGCTGACTACGTCGGCCTGTACGAGGCTTGGGCCGAAGAGATGCCCTACCCTGCCTATCACACGATTCCGATTCCGGCGGTTCACTGCATGGATCTGATGGCTGACGGCATTATGCAGCGTGAAGACCTCATTGACCTCGGAGATGTCCTGACCGGAGAGGTTCCTGCTCGGACCAGCGACGATGAGATCATTATCTATTCTGTTGGTGGCCTCCCCATCGAAGATGTTGCCTGGGGAACCGAAGTTTATCGTAATGCCCTGGAAAAAGGGATCGGTACCAAGTTGAACCTGTGGGAGAAACCCTACCTGGCCTAAGAAAAGAAAGCGGGATTGAAGCGTAAGCGTGCGTCCCGTTGTTTGCAAGGAGATACAGATGTTGAAAAGGTTGCATGAGAACAGGCCTGGCGATGCACGGGTCACTATTACCTTTGAAGGCGAGCAGCTGAATGTTCCGGCAGAAGAAACCGTTATTGCTGCGGTTATGGCAGCCGGTGCAGGCTATAACCGAACCACGCCGATCAGTGGTGCGCATCGTTCGGGCTACTGTCACATGGGCGTCTGCTTTGAGTGTCTTATGGAAATTGACGGCGTTCCTAATCAGCAGGCCTGTACGATCCAGGTTCGCGAGGGGATGGTCGTCAATCGTCAGCAGGGAGTGAAAGAACTGAGCCATGGATAATATTTATGATTTGGTTGTTGTTGGTGCCGGCCCCGGTGGGCTCGCGGCAGCGGTCACTGCTGACAAATTAGGACTCTCAACCCTGCTGGTCGACGAACAGCCGGAACCAGGCGGACAGATTTATCGGGCAATAGAAAGAAGCCTGCCGGAAAACGCCCATGTTCTCGGTAAAGACTATTTTGCAGGGAAACCTCTGGTCGACTCTTTCCGTGCCTCTGGTGTTACCTATCTGCCGAATACCAGCGTCTGGAATATTGAGAATTCATTCAATATTGATTTGCTGTCTTCAGCAGGATCAAAGCGTGTGGGTGGGCGGCAACTGCTCTTCAGTACCGGAGCTACTGAACGCTCAGTGCCCATTCCGAACTGGACGCTACCCGGGGTCATGGGTGCGGCAGCAGCAGATATTCTGTTCAAGTCTTCGAACATGATACCTGAAGGGCCGGTTGTTCTGGCAGGTAGCGGTCCACTGTTGTTGCTGGTCGCCTGTCACCTGGTTGACAACGGGGTCACCATTGCGGCGATGGTCGAAACGGCCGGGTTGCGGGATTATTGGGGAGCAATTCCTTTTCTGCCAGGGGCATTGCGCCGTAGTAGCTACCTGGTTAAAGGGGTACAGATGCGCCTGAAGGTGCGACGGGCCAAAGTGCCGCTTTACATCGGCTGTCGCGACCTGGCTGTCATCGGCAAGGAACAAGCAGAAGGCTTGCGCTTTACTTGCCGCGGCAAACAACATGAAGTTTCGGCAGCAACCGTCCTGCTCCATGAAGGAGTGGTTCCCAACCTGCGTCTTTCCCAACTGCTTAACTGTGAACACGAATGGTACGAGCCACAGCGTTACTGGCGCCCGGTACTGGATACATGGGGACGCACCAGCGTGCAGGGAGTATCGGTTGCCGGGGATGCCGGTGGTATCGGCGGCGGCCCGCTGGCGGCTTATGCAGGCCATCTTGCTGCTATCGATATAGCCTGGCAGCTGCACAAGATCAGTGCGGCAGAGCGTGATCATCTGTCTGCACCGTATCGTAAAAAAGCCTATCGGGACATGTTGATCCGCCCTTTTCTCGACCACGTCTTTCCACCAAGCACTCAGGCTCTGGTCCCTCCGGATGACACGACCCTGGTCTGTCGCTGTGAAGAACTGACGGCCGGTCAAATTCGCGAAGCTATCGCTCAGGGAGCACGCCACCCCGCCCAGATCAAGGGGCAGACGCGTTCCGGAATGGGCCCCTGCCAGGGACGCATGTGTGCAGCAACAGTTGCCGAAATGATCGCTGACAGCTGTGACCTTGATATGTCTCAGGTTGGTTCCCTGCGCGTCAGATCTCCCTTGACCCCTTTGAGTATAGAGCAGATGGCAACCCTGGAATTATGACACCAGGACAAACAATTAGCGGTGAAAAAAACGTAGAAACAAGCTGGATTCAGGCAGTCAAATACAGGTATTGAAACCGGTATAGGACCACCTGTATGACTGCAGAAATAGAGGCAACATGAACACAAGTGCAGATGTAATCATTGTCGGGGGCGGTATTATCGGTTGTGCAACCGCCTACTATTTAGCAAAAAAAGGAAAAACGGTCATTGTCCTCGAAAAAGGTCTGGTGATCGGCTATGGCGGATCGAGCCGTAATGGTGGTGGCGTGCGCCAGTCTGGCCGAGATAAAAGGGAACTTCCGCTGGCAATGTATGGTGTCCAAAACCTCTGGCCTCATCTTTCCGAAGAGTTGGGAGCAGACGTCGAATATTACCAGCAGGGAAATCTGCGGCTGGGTAAAACCGCTGATCACCTTAAGATTCTTCAGGGACTTACCGCTAGCGCCGTTTCGTTGGGCCTTGATGTGAAGATGATCAACCGTGAAGAAGTCAGGGAGATTTGTCCGCATCTGTCCGCTGAAGTGATGGGGGCCAGTTGGTGCCAGAGCGATGGTCACGCCAACCCCTTGCTGACAACCATGGCATTTTTCAATAAAGCCAGCCAATTGGGGGTTCGCTTCCTTACCGGGCAAAATGTTCTTTCGATAAAAATGGTTGGCGGCCAAGCCCGCAAGGTCGTGACCACCGGTGGGGAGTATGAAGCAGAAAAAATAGTCCTGGCAGCAGGCTATGAAAGTCGCGCTATCTCACAAAGTGTTGGCATTGACGTACCGATGAAAACAGTTGCCCTGGATACCCTGATCACCGATGCACAGCCACCGATGTTTTATCAGATGCTTGGTACCGCCATGGCCGATTTTTACGGTCATCAGACAACCCATGGGTCCTTTGTCTTTGGTGGGGGAACACCTCTCGATTCCGCCAGTATTGGCGCTAACGCAGATCACCCTCCCGTCGCCGCTACGGCAGCAACCTGCAAAGGGATCCTCAGTTATATACCGGCTCTGAAACACGCAAAGGTGGTGCGCAGCTGGGTTGGCTTACTTGATGTGTGCGCAGATAAAGTCCCTGTCCTCAGTCCCGTTGATGAGGTTCCCGGCCTGATTCTGGCCTGTGGATTTTCCGGCCATGGCTTCGGCATTGCGCCTGCCGTGGGGACAGTCCTGGCGCAATTGTCCTGTGAGGAGGTTCCCACCATCGATATCAGCGAACTCGGCTATGAGCGTTTTACCGCAAAAGCCCATTCCGATCTCTGAACATCAATTGCTTTAGAACCGCATGGTGCCGTATCTGGGCTGTCACTGCTGAGCATATCCTGACAGCCATTTTCTTAACGCTAATCCCCATAAGGAATAGGTTTATGAGTTTCGTTTTCGATATTCCCTCAACGCTCTTTTTCGGTGAAAACTGCTGTAACAAATGTGGCGAACTATTACAGAACATTGGAGCCAGTAAGGTGCTGCTGGTTTGCGACCAGGCCATGGTCTCTTTGGGCATGGCTGCCAAGCTGACGGCTATTCTGGAGGCAGCAGACCTTGAGCATGTGACCTTTGCAGATGTTGAGCCTAACCCGACGGATGAACTGGTTCATAAAGCGGCAACCTTTGCTGCAGCTCACAAGGTTGATGCCCTGCTCGCGATCGGAGGTGGTAGCGTTATCGACTGTGCCAAGGCCGTTAATATCCTCCTGACCAATGGTGGGGACATAGCGGTTTATGAGGGAGTGAATAAGGTTGCTAAGCAAACCTTGCCTCTGCTTATGGTTCCAACCACTGCCGGAACCGGCAGCGAGGTGACCTCTGTGACCGTTGTTACAGACACCCGCCGGCATAAAAAAATGGTGATCGCCGGACAGTTCGTCGGTGGCAAGATCGCCGTCTGTGATCCCGTGCTGACTGCTGACCTGCCGGCCGCAATCTCGGCCTCAACAGGTATGGACGCCTTAACCCATGCCATTGAAGCTTATATTTCAACTCTGGCCTCGCCGGTGACCGATGGCCTCGCTCTTGATGCCATCACCCTGATCATGGGTAGTCTTGAACAGGCGGTCGCGGACGGAGATATGAAATCCCGCTCCGATATGATGCTGGGCAGCTTTATGGCCGGAATGGCATTTAATTCATCACTGCTGGGCTTGGTTCATTCCCTGGCCCACCCTTTAAGCGCTCACTATAATATCCCCCATGGGGTCGCTAATGCGGTCTTTTTGCCCCATGTTATGAACTATAATCTGGGCAGCTTCGATTCTAAGCTCAAGGCGCTGGCCTCTGCCATGGGGATCGCTGTTGAGCAATCTGATCTCGGTGACAGGATCGTCTCCCGTTTACAGCAACTCGCAGCAACCATTGGCATTCCTCAACTCAAGGATTTAGGTGTTCCAGAAACTGATTTTTCGATGTTAGCGGAAGAAGCCATGCTTGAAATGAGTACCATGACCAATCCCAAACAGCCAACGGTTGCCGAACTGGTGGACTTACTTAAAACCGCTTACGCTTGAAATGCCCTACCTAGAGGAAGAAAAATGATTCTCAGCAATGATCCTTGCTTATTTAAAAATGTCGAGCAATCAATTAACGACAATTTGTTGACGGCAAAAACGAATCTCACCTGGCTGCAAGAACAGATGCACCCCTACTTTTTCATTAACATGAGCAGGGAGCCTGAAGCGATCGCTATTTTGGCAACAGTCCTGGGCAGTCTCGAAAATAACCGGCGCCGCATCCTGGCAGATACCGATACTAAACAGATTCTGGCCAGCCTCAGTCGCCCAGGCACCCTGTATGAATCATTAAGAAGTATGCAGGAACGCGATATCTCCTTTGTCCATATTACCCAGTCTTATGCCCCGGTCCCCGGTTCGGAAAGAATGCTGGAGATCCAGCGCTTCGAATTTGACCGAAAAACGGATCAGTTTGTCGCCGAGGGGCTTATGCGGGAGCTCGCCATTCCTGCCAAGATTCGCGCGTCAGTTTTACAGGCACTCAAAAACCATTATCCTGATTTTGATATGGACGATTTTGATTGCTGCCTGAAAATGTTGTGGTTGAACAACCAGGAATATATCGAAAAATCACCCGCCAAACGGGTAGCACAGATTCTCAATCTTTATCATCAGGGGAAAGAGAATGGAGGAATTTATCTGGATGTTGAGGATGCGCCCGGTCATGGACAGATCCCGGAGACGCGCATCTTGTTTGCTGTAAGCAACCCACCACAGCGCGATTTCCTGTTGCAGATCATGGAAGTTTTTAAGCGTCTGGGTATCGGAATCAAGAGGACCTATTGTCTAACCATAAGCAATGGTGCTCATCCTTTCTTTCTTGGTACTTTTTATGTAAGTAAAGAAGAAGCCGATCTGGGCGATAACAAAACGAAATTTTTTGTTCAGTTGCAGCAGGAGCTTTTCAACACCCAGTTACTGAACACTCGATCCCGCGTCTATCAGGAATTTGTTTCCCAGGATGTTATGAGTGGCGAGGATGCTTCGCTGATTAACGCCTTTGTCGCTTTCTGCCATACGAATCTGGCCCACAGCAGTGATCGTTATGACTTTGAGGGAGTTGAACGAGCATTTTATTCTCACCCTGACCTTTGTCTGCAGTTGGTCAAACTGTTCAGATCCCGCTTCGACCCGAATCTTGACGATCGGGAAGAGGCCTTCAATCCGCTGCTTGCGCAGCTGGCCCAACTTGTCAAACACTACAATACCGGACACAAGCGGGTTGATGCCTATCGGAAAAATATATTTCACTGTTGTTTGCTGTTTATTCGCTACACCCTGAAAACGAACTTCTTTGTCCTCAAGAAACAGGCCCTGGCGTTTCGTGTTGATCCTGCCTACCTGGGTGAACTGGATGACTGTTTTACCAATGATCTTCTGGATGCCCGCCCCTTCCGCATTACTTTCTTTTTCAGCCGTTATGGTGTCGGTTATCACATGGGTTTTTCTGATATCGCCCGGGGTGGCTGGCGAACTTTGGTAACTCATGGGCGTGATGACTATGTCACTTGCGCTAACGCCATGTTCAAGGAAACCTATGTTCTGGCTCATACCCAGCACCTGAAGAATAAGGATATTTATGAAGGAGGCTCCAAGCTGGTAGCCGTTCTCGATGCCCAGACTGCAGGAGATCCACAACTTGCCCAACAGCGGCTCTACAAACTGCAGTACAGTTTTGCCAACGCCTTCCTGGATGTTTTCTGCAGTCATGAGGATGGTAGCATCAAAGATTCCCAGGTCATCGATTACTACGGAGAAGAAGAGGCCATCGAACTGGGGCCCGACGAAAACATGCACGATACCATGATCGAAGCTATCGCCAAGCTGGCACAAAAACGCGAGTATAGGCTTGGCATCGGAGTCATGTCGGGGAAAAAAATCGGCATCAATCACAAGGAGTTCGGAGTCACCTCGGCTGGGGTGGTCAAGTTTGCTGAAGTGACCATGGCACAACTTGGAATTGATTACCTGAATGATGAGTTTTCCGTCAAAATGACCGGTGGTCCTGCAGGCGATGTTGCCGGTAACGCCATGCGCCTGTTGCTGGAGCATTGCCCACAGGTTCGCATCAACCTGATTCTCGATGGTACCGGTGCCTTCTACGATCCTCAAGGAGCTGATCGTGACGAGCTGTCCCGAATTTTGCTGAAGCAGGACATCGAGGATTATGATCCTGAAAAGTTACATGTCGGTGGCTACCTGATCTACCGTGGGCAACGGCGTAAAGAGGGATTAAAAGAGCTGTACCGGAAAATGATCCGCACTGAAACCGGGGTTGAGGAGCAGTGGCTCTCTGTTGATGAATTCTACAGTGAGTTCAACAGCCTGCCCTTTACGGTTAAAGCCGATCTGTTCATCCCTGGTGGTGGGCGTCCGGAAACGATCGACGTGGATAACTGGAAGAGTTTTTTCGGTAACGATGGAACCCCATCGGCCAAAGCGATTGTCGAAGGGGCCAACTCATTTATCTCGCCTGATGCCCGGGTGGCCCTACAGCAGAGTGGGATTGTTATCATTCGTGATGCTTCAGCCAATAAATGCGGCGTCATTTCATCATCCTACGAAATTATCGCCAACCTGGTCATGAGTGAAGAGGAGTTTATCGCCAACAAGACAGCCTATGTTGCCGATGTTCTGGCGATTCTTGAAAAGCGGGCTGAAGATGAAGTTCATTTGATCTTTAAACGTTACGAAGAAGCGAAAGGACAGAAGCTCTATACCGAGATCTCCGATGATATCAGTCACGAGATTAACCAGCAGTATGCGTCACTGTTCGACTATTTCCGCAACAATCCGACTGTGTGCAGTGATCCGCTGTTTAAACAGGCGATTTTTACTCACTTGCCGCCACTGCTGAGTGACAACCCGGACTACCATGAGCGGATTGAAAAGCTTCCGGTGAAATACCTTTACGCGATTCTTGCTGTGGAGATCGCAACCTCCATGGTTTACCAGATTCTGACCCACATCAGCAATACGCCAAAGGAACTGATCAAATATTGCCAGGAGAAGGGCATACTGGTAGAAGCCTATTCACCCGTCGCTCACGAAGCGCTGCTGAACAATGAAGTCGTGGCTAAAATGGCTGAGAAATACGCAGTTATTATTCCATAGCTAGCAATTCGCTATTGCCTGGAGTTGGACCTGCTCCCACTCCCCAAAACCGCAAATCCAGAACACATGAAAAATAACGCTGACATTGATTTTGCTATTTCGGCTGAAGACATGGAGGTCCTTAAGAATATCGAGCAGATCAAGGACTATGGCGAAGCCAGCATGTTCCCGGTTTATGGCGGCAGATTGAAGTAAGGCCAGCAATGCCATAACGGCTTATTGAAAAAAATATTAAATCCGGGGAAAGAATAGTTTCCCCGGATTTAACCGGCCCATCCAATAAAGCTGCTCTCTAAACAGAGCATTCCTAGCCAAACAACCGATTCACCACTCTTCCCAATAAAGGGACAACCAGAAATAGAGTAAAAATACGGAAAGTATGTAACATTGCAACGATATCGGTTCGAAAACCTTCTGATTGGGCCATCAGGGCCATCCCGGACATTCCTCCCGGAGACAAGCCAAACAGTGCCGTCGCCGAGTCAAGAACGCCGATTTTCTGGGCACAATAAGCCATGAACAGGGTCAGGATCACCAGCACAAAGGTGCTTACCATCGCCAGGGGAATGATCTTGGGGATCAAAGCCAGGCTGGACCGTTCAAATGTCATCCCCAGAGAAATCCCCAGCATAATCTGAATCACGGTCGATACTTGCCCGGGGATCACAAAGTGCCCCGGAACGACCACCGCAGCAATGCCTGAAGCCAGCATCGAACCAACAATAGCCCCACCAGGAAAATGCATACGCTGCGCGATTAGACCACCGACCACTCCAGCGATAATTATAATTACAATACGCTCCATATGTTCAACTCTCCGCAGCAAAAGAAAACCCTGTCGTTCGAACGTAATTTAGTAAAGCATGACAACTCATGGGACTATTTTCAAAAGAGAAACCCCGCAAGCTATTTTGGCGGGGCTCCTTGAACAACATTGAAATACAGGCTCAGGTGTGAGTCGTGTCGTATTGTAAAGTCAAACGGTTAATCGGGAATTTCAGGCTCAGGTTCGGCCTTTTTTATCCGGAAGAATTTACCGATAAAAAACGGCAGCAGTAACCCGCCAATCGCCATAATCCACAAGCCTATGGCAAGAGGGCTACGCCACAACACGGTCCAGTCTCCGTTACTGATATTCAAGGCACGGCGTAAGTTATCTTCCATCAACTGCCCTAACAAAATGCCAAGAATAATCGGGACCAAGGGAATATCCAGCTTACGTAACAACCATCCCCCGACGCCGAAAGAGATCATGACAAATAAATCAAACGGACTATGGCTGATGGAATAGATTCCAATCAGGCCAACAATTGCGACAATCGGCATCAGAACATGTGACGGCACCATCAGCAGTTTTGCGAAAAAGCCAACCAGCGGCAGATTAAGGATCAGCAACATAAAATTGCCGATAAACAAGGCCGCTATCAGGCCCCACACTACATCGGGATGCTGCTGAAACAACAAAGGTCCCGGTGTAATATTCATGGACATGAGCATGGCCAGCAAAACTGCAGTGGTACCACTGCCCGGAACCCCAAGGGTAAGCATCGGCACCAGAGCGCCACCTGCTGCCGCATTGTTTCCGGCCTCCGGGGCAGCAACCCCACGGGGATCACCGGTACCAAACTTTCCATCATAATCGACCATGCGCTTTTCAATGGTATAGGACATAAAACTGCCCAACGACGCCCCTGCCCCGGGCAACACCCCGGCAATAAAGCCAATAAGACTGCTGCGCAGGGTTGTCCCTGTGAGCTTAAACATCTCGTTCCATTTCAACTTGAACTTATTCACCTTAACCTGCACCACGTTGCCGGCATGGCTATCTTCCAGAAAAAATAAAATTTCGCTGATGGCAAACAGACCAACAATGGCTACCAGAAAGTTCACCCCTTCAAAAAGCTCCATCTTATTGAGGGTATAGCGAGGTTCTCCGGTAGCAGGATCAAGCCCTATAGTCGCGATCATCAAGCCAAGCGCCGCGGCCATAAGAGATTTAAACTGGTTCTTACTGCTGATTCCACCGATGGTAGTAAAGGCAAGGACAAACAGAACAAAATATTCGGCAGGGCCAAAATACAGGGCAAACCTGGCTAACAGAGGAGCGAACAGTAACAGGCCAAAAGTGGCAATAACACCACCGACAAATGAGGATAATGCAGATATAGCCAGAGCCTCCCCTGCTTTCCCCTGTTTGGCCATCGGAAAGCCATCAAGGGTTGTCATGAGGGCAGGCTCATCGCCCGGGATATTAAGCAAGATACTGGAAATCCGCCCACCATACATAGCCCCGTAATACACGCTGGTCAGCATGATCAAAGCCGTTGCAGGAGGCAAATGGAGACTGAAAGCTACGGGAATCAGAATAGCCACCCCATTTGAAGGGCCCAACCCAGGCAGAGCGCCAATAATTGTTCCTAAAAAGGCCCCGAGCAACGCCAGGCTCAAATTCAAAGGAGTCAGGGCAACTTCAAACCCCTGCATGAGATAAGTCAAGGTTTCCATTACAACAACCTCCCTAACACCCCTGAGGGCAAAGGCAACTCCAGCAGAACATCAAACAGTGCATAAACCCCGATGGCTACACCAACGCCAGTCAGCAGCGCAACTTTTGGCGAAGCACCCAAGCGCCACCCCAAAACGCTGACCGTTATCAAGGTCGCAACAATAAAGCCAAGCCATTCGAGGAAGGCAACATAAGCAACCAGCAGGATGACGATCAACCACATCTGCAACAGATTTTTCAGTGGTGGCCATACAGCAGCAGGGTCTGGCCTGAGCAGCAGGTACAAGGCAGTTATCCCCAGGACGCTACCAAGCAGATATGGAAAAGTGCTAGGCCCCAGAGGATCAGCCATAAACCCGGGGTCAAAACCCCGGGCTGTCCAACTGTAAGAAATCGCCAGCACCAACATCAGCGCACCAAAGATACGGTCGCTCATTTAACGATTCCAAGCTCAACGGAAAGATCACGGATATCACTGATCTGTTTATTGACAAAGGCTTCAAATTCTGGCCCTTTTTTAAAGAATGGCATCAGCCCGTTATCAGTCATGATTTTCTTCCACTCATCAGACTTGTAGACTGCGTCCATGGTTTCTTCCCAGTATTTGTAAGCATCGGCAGGAATGTCCTTGGGAACATAAAAACCACGCCAGTTAGGACCGACAGCGTTAACCCCCTGCTCAATAGCAGTTGGAACACTACTCATGGAGCCAGGCAAACGCTCTTCTGACAGGACTGCCAGAATACGAATTGATCCGGATTCAAAATGTCCCTGCACCTCACTGACGTCGCCGCTAAAAGCCTGGACATGGCCACCCAACAACTGGGTTAAGGCCTCGCCACCACCCTGGAAGGCGATATATTTGACCTGCCGAAGATTCTTAATACCCGCAGCTTTGGCAGCAATCAACATTTTAAAATGATCCCAGCCACCGACAGCACTACCTCCGGCAATAGCGACTTTGGTCGGATCGCTTTTCAAAGCTGAGATCAGGTCACCAAGGTTTTTGAAAGGTGAGTCTTTAGCGACAGCGATAACCGCATAATCAGCGCCTAAGGCCCCTACCCACTTGACCATATCTTTATTCATTCCAGGAAATTTTCCTTGGGCAAGTCGGGTTGTTGTTGCAGTACTGGAGGCAACCAGGACGTTGGGATCGGAACCGCGCTTACTGACCACGTAGCCAAAGGCAACACCACCACTGGCGCCTGGCATATTGGTCACCTGGACAGGTCCGGGAACAAGTTGGAGGTCATAGAGGGTTTTACCAACCTGCCGACAGGTAAAATCCCAACCACCTCCGGGGTTGGCGGGGGCAATACATTCGACATTATCCGCCTGAAAAGCGAATAGTGGCGTTGTGAAGACGCTGCAAAAAACAGCAAAAAACAACAGAACAACCAGCCTTTTCATTATCGACCTCCAGAGCAATAGGTTAGAAACCTTCTCACTGTGAGAAGGGAATAAACATCTCCTACATCTGAACTACCGGGCCTTCTTTTATGAACTGCTTGATACTGACTAAAAAGCTACATCTCCCATATCTAATAAAATGTAACTTAAATTACTTTTTCTGCACGTAATTCACTGATTTCTTCCTGATCAATACCGAGTGACAGCAAAATATCATCCGTATGCTGCCCAAGTATCGGCGGTGGGGTATCGACCTGCGGAGTCAAGCCATTGAGCTTAAACCCGGGCCGAAAAATCTCTACGGTCCCAGCATCAGGAACATTTTCGAAGCGGCCAATAACACCGCGGGTGTCCAGATGGGGTTGACGCAATGCTTCCGGGACAGTCAAAACCTGCCCGGCAGGAACCCCTGCCTTATTAAACTCAGCAGCCCATTCTTCTGCAGATTTGCGCGCCAGTTCCTGTTCCAGGAGTTCTTTGAGGACTTGCCGGTTTTGCAAACGAACCTGACGGTCACAGAAGCGTGGGTCAGTTATCCAATCGGGCTGCCCAACCAGATGACAAAGGGTTTCAAACTGTTCTTGTTTATTGGCTGCAATGTTCAATAAACCATTTCCGCTTTGAAATGTTCCTGAAGGACTTGCGGTAAAGTTATCATTACCCATGGGTTTAGGGTCTTTGCCGGCAATAAGATAGTTGGATACGACCCACCCCATAGTCGACATGATCGATGACAGCATGGAAACATCAATAAAAATGGCTTCGCCCGGATCCCCGTTGCGCCCGGCTAATACGGATGTAATGGCAAAAGCGGCGCTCATTCCCCCAACCGTATCGGCTACCGGATAACCGACGCGCAATGGGGCAACATCCTCATTTCCAGTAATGCTCATAACACCAGAAAGACCTTGAATAATTTGATCGTAAGCAGGCTGATAACGCAGTGGACCAGTTGCCCCAAAACCGGAAATGGCACAATAGACAAGGTGGGGATTAACAAGTTTAAGATCATCGAAACCAAGATCCAACCGCACCATAACGCCGGGCCGAAAGTTTTCAATCACGACATCAGCACTAGCGACAAGGCGCTTAAAGACCTCTTTTCCTTTTGCTGTTTTAAGATTGATAGTGACTGATTTTTTCCCAGCGTTCTGGGCGAGGAAGGATACTCCCATTTTCTTTTTATTGCGTTCTGGATCGGCACCTAATTGACGAGCCAAATCACCAGAACCGGGCACTTCGACTTTAATGACATCGGCTCCCATGTGAGCGAGAAGGTGCCCACAAAAGGGTCCGGATAACACATTGGTGAGATCAATCACACGAATTTTATCAAGCGGACGGTAAGTCACAAGCCCTCCTTTTCCAGGAACAAAAAACAACACCATTATTTTTCCTGACAGAATCGTTTTCTACATTACAGAATGATCTGAAAATTTACAAGCTTTTGTTGCATTTAAAAGAATAGCGTTTTACACTGCAGAATATTTTCAGGAAGGATAGAAACCAAATGCCTCAAGATCGCGTCGAAGCTGTTGAACGAGCTCTTACTATATTAAACTGTTTTACCGAAGAGAAACCGGTGCTTAGCCTGATCCAACTAGCAGACCAGACCGGTTTCTACAAAAGCACTATTCTACGTCTCGCCAGCTCTCTTGAGCGTAACGGATTTATCATCAGACAGAGTGATGGCAGATTTATTCTCGGCAGTGCATTCATCCGCCTGGGGGAAATTGCGAGGAATAATTTCAGCATCGAAGGATTAATCAGGCCCGTACTTGATCAGCTTCGTGACCATCTGAACGAATCGATTGCCTTCTACGTTCGCAGTGGCAATAATAGAATCTGCCTTTACCGTGCTAACGCCAACCGGGCAATCCTCCACCAACTTGAAGAAGGGTTACATCTTCCCCTTGAGTGTGGCGCAGGAGGAAGAGTGCTGCTTGCCTTTAGTGATAAACAAGGAGAGCCTTACGACACCATAAGAGCTCAGGGGTGGTATGCCTCAAAAGGAGAAAGAGATCCAGAGGTCGCCTCAGTGGCGGTTCCGATTCTTAACGAGAACGGAGATGCGATAGCGGCTCTGGCCGTATCTGGGCTGATTTCCAGATTTCCCTATGACCGGCAAACAGAGTGCGCTACCATTCTCAAAGAGAAAGCTGAAGAACTGGCCCATAACCTGGACTTCCAACAGCTCAAGGAAATTATTAATACGAAATAAAAAAAGGCAGCAAAAGAACATGCCTTATGCTGCCTTCCTTTTCACTCAAAACTCAGTCCTGATCTACGGCTACCTTGACGACAACTTTATGGATGTCACCATCGCCAATCAGCGGCATATGGGCATCGGAAGGAAAGAAGATGGCGAAATAATCTTCTTTGACAACCTGCCAGGACTCGGATTTTTCGTTGAAAAATTGCAGGTCTCTTTCGGTATCATAAGCCATCGATACATCCTTACATTTTTCTGCAGGTGTCCAGCCCATGGTATCAACACCACTAAGAACCATCTGAATATCGATATAACGCTGATGCGTTTCAATTTTTGCCTGCTCCGGTTTACGCCCTTTGGTTTTGACGATAGACGCATAAACCTTATCCCCGTCAATCGGGTAATCACCTGGCTCCAGGCTCTTCAATTCAGGTTGGGTCAAAAACTTAAAAGCCGCGGCAAACCCTTTGTTGAGGCTGACATAGCGATCAGCCTGGCCGATAATATCGATAATCATAGAAATCCTTTCTTATCCTTATCCTAAGTCGTGAGGCATCACAATGATGCGGCTCCCAATAATATATAAAAAAAGCCCGGAATACAAAGTATCCCGGGCAAAAGGCAACAACTGGTCACACAAACTTATTTTGCTGCCTGAATCTGGTCGATAATCTCTTTACCGTACTTTTCGATATAGCTGTCCCAGGTTTTAGTAATAGCTTTCTGGAAGGCTGCTTTGTCGACGTCCTTATTAATTTTCATGCCGCGCTTCTCAAGGTCAGCCATCATCCCGGCTTCTTTCTCGATGCTCAGTTTTCGCTGGTAGGCAACAGCCTCGGCAGCCACCTCTTTTACAGCCTGTTGCTGCTCTGCGGTCAGTGCGTAGAACTTATTCTTATTCATGGCAATAACCAGCATAGCGTAAGAATGCTCAGTCAAAGACAGGTACTTCTGAACTTCATCGTAATGAAAAGAGTGAGTAATCGGAATCGGATGTTCCTGAGCTTCAACAACACCGGTCTCCAGAGCGGTATACAGTTCGGAAACTGGCAACGGAGTTGGGTTGGCTTTCAGCATAGCGAACATTTCGTTGAGAGCTTTAGAATTGTTGGTGCGGATCTTAAGACCGACAACGTCTTCAGGAGTACGGATCGGCTTACGGGAGTTGGTGATATTGCGATAGCCATTTTCCGGGAAACCCAGGCCGACCATGCCGAAGTTGCTGAAATCAGCTAGCAAACTCTGACCAACCGGACCGTCAAGAACCTTATAGGCGTGCTCACGGCTGGTGAAGATGTAAGGAAGCAGTACCCCACCAACTTTAGGCATCAGTCCTTCAAAGTTATTCAGACCGGACATTTCGATATCGATGATACCTGAGCGCACACCGGTGATCATCTGCTGATCGTTACCCAGTTGACCGTGAGGGTAAATGCGTACAGTCACTTCACCATTGGTCCGTTCCTTGATTTTTTCAGCAAAAAATTTAGACAGTTCCTGCTGCAGATCGGTTTCAGGTGCGGCATGGGCCAACTTGAGCTCAATAGCCATTCCGACAGATGCTGAAGCGACCAGCATCATGGTAACGAGCATTACGATAAGTTTTTTCATTCTACAACCTCCCATTTTGTGAGTAAAAAACTAACCGACGATAAATTTCATCGGCACGATGATCAGTTCCGGGAAAATAATGAATATGACAAGCAGCAAGGCATAGACCCCAACGAACGGGAGAATCCCGGCTACCGCGTTTTCGATACGGATTTTACCAACCCCACAGACAACGTTGAGGACGGTACCGACCGGTGGAGTAATGAGACCGATACAGGCATTCATAATGAACATAATGCCGAAGTAGACAGGATCAATTCCGGCCATTTTAATAACCGGCATCAACAGCGGCACCAGAATCAGCACTGTAGGGCTCAGATCCATAACCATACCGATGGCCAGGACCAGCAGCATGATTGCCGCCATCAGCAGCCGCGGGGTGTCAATGAGTGGTTGCAGGAGGATAGCCAGCTGTTGGGGTAACTGAGCAATGGTGATCAACCAGGAGGCAACCATGGCACAACCGACCAGGAACATGATCATTCCGGTCGCTTTACCACTGGAAATCAGGACATGATAAAATTTCTTGAATGTCAGCTCGCGGTAAATAACCGAAGAGACAAAGATGGCATATACCGCAGCAACAACAGCTGCTTCCGTCGGGGTAAAGATACCGAAACGAATACCGACGATAATGATGATCGGTAGAATTAGCGACCAGATGCCATCGCGAAAGGCTTCACGAAATTCCTCGCTGCTGGCTTTTTCGGAAACGGGCAAATCAACATTACGGACCATATATCGCCAGGTCATAAGCAGTGCACAGCCCATCATTAACCCGGGAGCAATCCCCCCCATAAACAGTTTGGCGATGGAAATATTACCAGCGACACCAATGATGATGAACGGAACTGATGGCGGAATGACCGGGGCAATAATGCCACCGGCAGCCAACAGACCGGCAGAGCGCGAGGTAGGATAGTTGGCCTTGCGCATCATGGGAAAAAGAATGGCTACCAAAGCGGCCGCATCGGCAGCTGCCGAACCGGACAACCCGGCCAGAACGACCGAAGTAAAGATGGCAACATAGCCAAGTCCACCCTTTTTATGCCCGACACCGGCCATTGCAAGGCGTACGATTCTTTGCGAAAGACCGCCACAGGCCATGGTTTCGCCAGCAATAAGGAAAAATGGAATCGCCAGCAGAGCAAAACTATCAACACCATTGACCAGCGATTGGGCCAAGATATCGGCACTGACCATATCGAGGTGAAACATCAGGGCGATAGATGACAGAAGTAAAGAAGAAGCAACCGGAATACCAAGCAGGATTCCCGCTAACAGCGCACCAAGAAAAATAGCTAATGTCATAACAGCTCCTCCTCGTGAGCCACATCGTCACTTTTGGAACTGAAAACACGATAAAGAGCAATCGCTCCCATGGCCGCCCCGGCAAAGGCTCCGGCCAGGTACATAACCCCTACAGGAATTCCACTCATCGGTGAAATATTCGGCCAGTTGGCGAAGGTTTGGCGGTAACTTCCGACCAGAAGCATAAGGCTGGAAACCAGGATGACCAGGTTAACAACACGGCGCAAAACCCAGACAGCTTTAGGTGGCAGAATTTTATCGATAACACGCAAATCAAGGTGTTCATGATCACGTAAACAGATGACTGCACCGAACATGATGGTCCAGACAAAAAGAAACCTGGCGATCTCGGCAGAAGCCAGAAGACCACTTGAGAAACCATACCTCAAAACTACGTTAACAAAGAGCAAAGTCAGCATAATCACCATTATAATGGCCATCGCCCCTTCAATTAAGCGCCAGAAAAACGACCAGAACTTGTTCATAAAATCCATTCGTTAACCTCTGATTTCCCTCAAAAACAATGACAAAACGCGTTGCACTCAGCAACTTCCATATATGAGATTATGACTAATCTTGACGATATGAATGATATCGATAACATTTTTTGATAGCAAGAAAAAAATTTATCACCTTCTGAGATGACTCTGTTTTTCTCACCCGGATTGTCCTGGATTAAAAATAAAAAAAAGGCGCAAACCCTTGCCATGCTTAAACTTATTAAAAGGACCAAGCAATCAGTACGGATACTGTTCCTTTAAAAAAAATTTTTACGCAAAGGATTTACGCCAGAATATTGAAGAATTCTTATACTTACTTTAACTGTTCAATGACCGCACTCAGATCAAGCCCTCCTTTTCCGGCATTGATCAGGTCAGTAAACAGGCTTTCACTCACCCGGGCAAGGGGCAAAGGGATCCTTTTATCATCAGAGATCCCTTTGGCCGTTACCAGGATCTGTTGCATATAAACAGCCGGACCTCCCGGTTCAAAATTCTTTTCAAGCATTCGCTCACCATGCTCCTTAAGAATAACGGAGTCAGCGAAACCGCCCAATAGAGCCTGCCGAACGGCACTCGCATCGGCACCGAGAGAGGCCGCCAGATTCAAAGACTCGGCCACGGCAACCACAGTATTGCCGACGATCAACTGGTTGCACAGTTTGGCGACCGAGCCGCTCCCGGCCGAACCGACATGGGTCACACGCCCCATAACCGAGAAACATTCAGAGATCGCTTCAATATCCTCAGCTTCACCTCCGGCCATAATACTCAAACTCCCTGCAGCTGCTCCACGCTCACCACCAGAGACCGGGGCATCCATAAAATGGATCCCCTTCTGGGTTGCCGCCCAAGCCAACTCTACAGATTCAACCGGAGCATAGGTTGCCATATCAACCAACAAGGCACCACTGGCGATGGCATCAAGGACCTTTTGCTCATAATAAACATCGCGTCCAGCCTTGTAGTCTGAAAACATACAAATGACCAGATCAGCTCCCTGAACCGCTTCACTTGGAGTATCAGCAATTTGGGTACCAAAAGCACTTAGTGGTTCGGCCTTAGCACGAGAGCGGTTCCAGGCGGTTAACGAATAACCTGCCTCAGCCAACCGGCGGGCCATCTGAAAGCCCATAATACCGATGCCTAAGAATGCTATTTTGCTCCCCTTATCAATCATGTTGAGACTCCTTCTGATATTTTTGAATGTTCTGGAAAGGACATGTTAAATGACAGCTTAAAAACTTAACCGGGCACTTGTTTGTCTATTTTAACCGACATAGGTAAGCTGCTTATACCACATAAGAAACGGATCTGTTATCGATAATCCTTGACCAATCCCTGGCAATAGGATGAATATAAAAGCTAATTTCTATTTTAATTTATTTGCAATGTGATGAGACTCTCAGGTGTTTGCGGACAAAACACCCAGACAGCAGTCTCACCGGAAAGAGGACTTTATCTTGTCTGCGTCAAAACGTAATCCAACTATGGCTGACGTTGCCCGCCGCGCCGGGGTTTCTGCCATGACCGTATCACGCGCCCTTAAGGGGACCGGCCTGGTTACCGAAGAGACTCACAAAAAAATCATGGAAGCGGTAGATGAACTGGGCTATGTCCTTGATTTAACAGCTGGATCACTATCTTCACAGAAGTCCGGCTTCGTCTCTGTTTTAATCCCCTCGGTCAACAACTCCAACTTTTCAGAGACCCTGCTGGGGGTCACGGACATCCTTGACAAAGCAGGAAAACAAGTTCTGCTGGGCTACACCGGTTACAATCTGAAACGTGAGGAACAGCTGATTGAAGCCATGTTGCAACGCCGTCCAGAGGGGCTGATTCTCACTGGTGGAGAGCATTCAGCCCGCGCCCGTAAGATTCTGGAGAACACTTCTATCCCAATTATAGAAACCTGGGATCTGCCACAAAAACCGATCAACCACGTGGTCGGCTTTTCCAACGCAGCAACCATTGAAGACATGGTTGCCCGCCTGGTTTTCTGTGGCTATCGCCATATTGCCTACATCGGCGGTAATGAAAAAGGAGATTTCAGAGGGATCGCCCGACGCCAAGGGTACGAACATGCCATCACAACCTTAGGGCTGCCGAAAGCTCATGTTGTTTCCGTCGGTGATCCACCGATTTCCATTGAGCAGGGAGCTGCTGCAGTTGTTCGCCTGATTGAGGAGTGGCCTGAAGTTGAGGCGGTTATTTGCGTTTCTGACCCGTCAGCATTCGGTGCTATCATGGAATGCCACCGGCGCAATATACCAGTCCCTCAACGCCTTGCCGTTGCCGGTTTTGGTGATTTTGAAATTTCTCGCTTCTGCTGGCCATCAATTACCACCATCTCGGTGAATTGTTATGAAATCGGCCAGAGTGCCGGGAATCTTGTTCTTAAGGCGATTGAAGCAAAGGATAATGGAGAGAAGTTGCCTCCGCAGACGATCCGGATGCCACATTCGGTTATTGAGCGGGAGAGTACCAAAGCACGTTAACGCTGCGCTGGTACCAATGTCTGTTCCATTCAATCAAGATGGCCTAGGCCATCTTTCCGGTTCTGGCCAATCAGGCGAGATTTTGGCCGTCTGGCCGGCCCGTCAGTTGCTGGCAACATCTGAAACTTAACGACCCCCGAACACGGACACATAGAAGCAGGCCCTTTTCGGTTCCCTTTTGTGGCCTGCTTTTGACAAAAGGGAACTCGCCTGCAGGGGCAGACCCTGCGAACTTTCCTTTGACTGTTGCTATGCAATTATAAAAACAAATCCCTATCCAAAGAAACTCTGGATAGGGATTTGTTATATCAACCATCAAACAACCGGAGTCGGCAACTCCTTGCCAGCAAAATGTGCCGCCAGGTTATCATAAACCAAACGCCCCATCGCCTTGCGGGTCTCCACCGTTCCGCTGGCGTGGTGCGGCTGTAACAGCACATTATCCAGTGCCAGGAAACGTGGATCCAGGTTCGGCTCACCTTCAAAAACATCGAGGGCAGCGAAACCGAGACGCTTCTCTTCCAAGGCACTCAACAACTCAGCTTCATCAATATTGGAAGCCCTGGATACATTGATTAACATCCCTTCCGGTCCAACAGCTTCAATGACATTTCTATTGACGATGTGGCGTGTCGCAGGACCACCGGTCAGGGTGACAAACAGAAAGTCAGAGCGCTTTGCCAATGCGACAGGATCCTGAATGTATTCCCAGTCGCCTGCAAAATCGCGTGGTGCCAGATCAGAATAGGCAACCTCCATATCAAAAGCAGCACAGCGCTTAGCGACTTCAAAACCGATGCGCCCTAACCCCAGAACCCCTACTATCTTACCTGAAACCTGGGTCTGCAGAGGATAAAGACCCTGCTTACCCCAGTTACCGGAACGCACCCATACTTCGGCCCCGATAAGACCACGTGACCCAGCCAGCATCATGGCAAGACCAAGATCTGCAACATCCTTGGTTAACACATCAGGAGTATTGGTAACCCGCACATTATGTTCTTTCGCTGCCTCAAGATCGACAGCGTCGAAACCTACCCCATAAATTGAGATAACCTCAAGGTTTGGTAGCGATTCAATTAACTCACGGCTGGCTCCCAGCTCACCACGTGTCGCGATGCCCCTGATTTTATCGGCTCGCTCAGCAACGAACTGCTTTTTGTCCTCGGCCTCAAAATAGGCATGCAGGATAAAGTCCTGCTCCAGCAGCTCTATGTCCCATGATGGGTAGGGCCCCATCTGCAGAATATCGACCTTATTCAAAGAAACCTCCCTTGTATGTTAGGTATGTTGATTAAACTTGACAGGTAAGACAATGACTCGTATTGTTATCGATAACATTTTCTTTTGCAAGCACAAAATTCAGCATGCATGTCCCCTTCAAACAATCATTTTCTGATTGTTCACAATACACCAATGCCATGCTGTATGCTTATAATAAAATCGCTGTTTGAAGGTATACTGATCTTTGCGCTATCGAGTTTCAGAAG
This sequence comes from Geopsychrobacteraceae bacterium, assembly GCA_963664385.1. Lineage (GTDB taxonomy): Bacteria > Desulfobacterota > Desulfuromonadia > Desulfuromonadales > Geopsychrobacteraceae > Seleniibacterium. The sequence goes on along the minus strand of OY761157.1, from coordinate 3,142,907 downwards.
AATAACAACATTACGAACAGAGAAGGAGAAATCTATGACAACAAAAGCAAATCGCGTTGCGGTTATCGGTGTGGGTATCATGGGCACCGCCATCACAACACGTCTGCTGGAGTGTAACCAGCAGGTTCATGTTTTTGATCTCGATCAGAAAAAGGTCGCCGCAATGGTTGAGCGTGGTGCGCTTGCTGCTCCTTCGCCAAGTGCTGCCGCAGCTCACAGTGATTTTGTCATTTTGTCTTTGAATAACGCCAATATTGTCAAAGCCGCAGTTTTCGGAGTTAACGGTGTCGCCGAGGCCGCAACAGCCGATAAAATTCTCATCGACATGTCATCGATTGACCCGGAATCCACCAAGGAAATGTCCGAGGAACTGCTCGGCAAACATGCCATGCCATGGGTTGACTGTCCCCTTTCTGGCGGTGCGCCAGGCGCCCTTGGTGGCAGACTGGCAGTTATGGCCGGAGGCCGAGAAGAGGATTTCGAAAAAGCGCGCGAAGTCATGCAACACCTGTGTGCTAATTACACCTTGATGGGACCATCCGGTGCCGGGCAGACCACCAAACTGGTTAATCAGGTGCTTTGTGCCATCGGCTTTCAGGCCATAGCTGAAGCAACTCAGCTGGCCCTTAAAGGCGGCGTTAATGTGGAGATGATACCGACCGCCATTGCTGGTGGCCGGGCAGACTCAAACCTGCTCCAGGAGTACATGGCCAAAATGGGGCGCCACGATTATTCACCCACCGGACGGATCGACAATATGCTCAAAGACATGGAAGCCGTTCAAGCCTTCGCTGCCAAAAACCGCGTATCGATGCCGGTGACCAGTCTGACGACTGAAATTAACCGTTTGTTTGTAGCGGCGGGTAAAGGCGGTGATGATAATGCAGCGTTGATGAAGTTTTTCAATGGGCCTGCCGACGAGTAGTCGCTTGAAACGGCCCTTTTCCGCAATCTCTGCGTCAATCTTCACATTTGTTTGTGCGGCGTAAAGTACTACGCCTCCGCGCAAATGCTTGATTTCCTTGACCTTGCGAAAAATTGCTCGTTTCTACAACTTATGAGATTGAGCTGAACCCTTTAGGAATCTAAGTATGTACACACGTAGTGCAATTTTTGAAGGAATCATAAAGCCTGGAAAAGAAGAGGAATTCTTCCATATCATCGAAAAGCAGCTACTCCCTATCTGGCGGCGTATGCCCCATGTAATTGAGGTGCGCCTGTTCCGTCCCGAAGAAAAGGAAGATGCCGCCCCAGGCGTTGTTCTGGTTCAACAGATCGACTACCCAAGCCGTGAGGCAATAGACGAGGCATTAGCTTCACCTATCCGCGATGAAGCGGTCGCAGCATCTGAACCGCTGGCCAAGCTGTTTGAAGGCAAACATTATCACTATATTTATAAAAGGCTTGATTGATCCTCTGGATACTCCCCAAAGCACCACCTGTAAATCTTGGGTGGTGCGCCTCTTTTCATACCCTGCGGGAAAATGGACCTTCAATGTCAATACACCAAATCAGGTTAGCATTTACCTTTATTTTCATCTTCTTACCAACATCTCATTATCAATTGACAAACAACACCTTTTTGTGAGATTTTCCTAATTGACACATCAGATTAGCACTCTATAATTCTTACATAGTGCTACCCCAGGTAAAATCTACCAACAGCATTTGTACATCTCTTTATTATTCGATCAACAGCCACGACCAGCTGATTGGCTTTACGTTTTCGTTAATCAACAAACGTACGACTAAGGAGAGTTGTTTTTATGTCTATCCGCATCAAGCTTATTCTACCCATAGCCCTTCTGGTCGTCATTTTTGGCGGAATTGTCGTTCTTGCGACAAATTACACGGTTTCTGGCCTGGTGAACAATCAGGAACAGACCCTTATCGATTATGCCCATGATGCGGTGGCTGCAGAAGCCACCTCCCGAAAAGATTCTATCTATGACGGGATTGAACAACTTGGCAAGGTAGCCCTGGAACAGGCCGCTCTCTTCTCCCAGCTCCCTGCGGTTCAGGAAGCCTATCACGTTGCGTTAAGTGGTGATATCAGCAACGAAGCCGACCCGCAGGCGCAACAAGGACGGGAAATGCTGCGTGAGACCCTCAAACCTTTTGTTGCTGGTTATAAAAAGCAAACCGGTCAGGAATCTTTCAGAATTCACTTTCACCTGCCAAATTCGCGCAGTCTGACCCGTATCTGGCGCACTGGTTGGCAAACCAAACGCAATGGAAAAAAGGTCGATATCTCTGACGATCTCAGATCATTCCGTAAAACTGTTGTTACCATTAATCAGGGTTCCCATGCCCCGTTAAAGGGCATTGAAATCGGGCGTGGAGGTTTTGCGTTACGCGGTCTTTCAGCCATTATTGACCCTGCCCAAAAGCACCTGGGATCCTGTGAGGTGCTGGTTTCCTTCGACCAGGTCCTGAAATCAAATCACGTCAATGATAATTATCAGATTGCCGTCTACATGACAGCAGATATGCTTCCGATTGCCACCAGCCTCCAGGATCCGGACAAAAATCCGGTTATCGCCGGAAAGTATGTCTACACATCTTCAACCAAAAAGGAATTAACAGACTCAGTTGTTACCGCCGAGATGCTTGATAGAGGGCGTGATAATGAGTATCAGGAAATTATCGGTACTAAATTCGTTTCGACCTTCCCTGTCACTGATTTTTCCGGTGGCTTAGTCGGTGTTATGGCTCTGGTCTATGACATGTCAAAAGTAACCACCCTGACAGAGCGTATCCACAATGCCGGCCTGAGCACCACCAGTCAGATCAACTGGCGCTTTGGTGGAGGTTCACTGATTCTGGTCGTCTTTATTATTGTAACGATTATCATGATCACCAGGGTTCTTATTAATCCCCTTAAAGCTGCAGTTGATGCGGCAAAACTTGTCGCGGTCGGTGACCTCAGTTCAACGCTGACCTATAATGAAAAGGATGAAGTCGGTGCCCTTTCGACCGCCATCAACGATATGATTAACAGCCTGCGCCAGAAAGCCGGTGAAGCGGAAAAGATCGCCGCAGGACAACTGGCCTTCAATGCTTCCAAATTGTCCGCTACTGACGTTATGGGACAAGCGTTTGTATCCATGGTCGATAACCTGAATGATGTTCTTGGTGAGGTTCAGAAAGCTTCCGATCAGATTGATGCCGGCAGTCAACAGGTCTCAGATATGGCCCAGACTCTCTCTCAGAGCGCAACAGAATCTGCGGCATCGCTGGAAGAGATCAGCAGTTCCATGGACGAAGTGGAAAACCAGGTCCAGGGGAGTGCAACCAACGCCGGAGAAGCCAATAAGCTCGCCCAGCAGGCCCAGGATGCCGCCCAGGTTGGCAGCCAACGGATGACAGCAATGATTCAGGCGATGACCGAGATCAACGAGGCGGGGCAGGATATCAACAAGATCATCAAGGTCATCGATGAAATTGCTTTCCAGACGAACCTGCTGGCCCTGAATGCGGCAGTTGAAGCCGCCCGCGCTGGCCAGCATGGTAAAGGTTTTGCGGTGGTCGCGGAAGAGGTTCGTAACCTTGCGGCGCGCAGTGCCAAAGCTGCGGAAGAGACCGCTCAACTGATAGAAGAATCGGTGGGCAAGGCCGCCAACGGTACCGAAATCGCCAGCAGTACAGCAGAGTCCCTCAATGAAATTGTTGATTACATCACCAAGGTGACCTCGCTAGCCGGAGAAATAGCTGTTGCCAGCCAGGAACAGGCCCATGGCATTGGACAGATTAACCAGGGGCTGACCCATATTGACCAGGCCGTTCAGCAAAACACTGCCACGGCTGAAGAGTCGGCAGCGGCATCCGAAGAGCTGGCCAGCCAGGCAGCTTACCTGAAACGGATGCTGACCCGCTTTGAGCTGAAAAGCTCTGGCGGTCCCTCCTATAAAGCGGCGACTCCCTTAGCTATCGATTCTAGCGGCAACCAACCACCCTCCCCCTGGGGTTAGGTCTGCCGGAAACATCTGGAAAATAACTGACCGCTACCACAAACAGAAACCTGCGTGAGCTAACTTCCTCTGGCAGTTTTCTGTTTGTGCAGGCAGCCCCAGTCCAGGACCTCAGCAACATCAGCTTTGGTGAAGGGTGTTTCCTGGCAACCTTCGCTAGTGTCCATCCGGAAACTCTAAATCGTAACTTCCAGGCTTTCAGATTGGAAACGAGCAATTTTCCGTTGTGGCAAGGAAATCAAGGACTTGTGCGGAGACGTAGTACTTTACGTCGCACAAACAAGTCCGCAGATTGACGTAGCCACGGCGGAAAAGGGCCGTTTCCGAATGAAAACTAGCTAGCAGGCCCATCAAAGAGACTCCCCGGACAAGCCGAATCGGGCCAGGCAGCCATCGGTAGAGATCACGTCGGCATATATATAAGCCAAGGCGGCCATGAAGGCCCCATGAACCTGCTCAGCATCAATGCTTTTCCCCTGATATTCCAGGCTGCAGGTCGCACAGGCATCCTCGGCCACCAGGCAACGAAAATCCAGGTCAAAGGCAGCCCGCGTGGTCGCATCGATGCACATATGACTCATGGCTCCGCAAATAATCACATCTTCAACCCCCTGCTCCCTGAGCCGTTCCGCCAGCCCAGTCCCCTTGAAACTGTTCGGCACATGCTTAACCTGTACGGTTTCTCCTGGCAAGGGCTGGACACTCGGGTGGATTTCCACACCGTTTGTACCCGGCACAAAAAATGGTGCGCCCTGACGCAGGGACTGGTGCTGAATATGAATGAGGGGCAGCCCTGCCTTCCGGAAGGCGCCGAGAAGCCGCTGAGCATTGTGAGCCGCCACCTCCATGCCGCAAAGTTCCAATTTCCCAGCAGTAAAATAATCGTTCTGAATATCGACAAGCAGTAAACCTGGTTTCATCTGAAAGCTCCTCTCTAGGGATATGATTGACTGCTACTTGTTGTATTCCAAACAGGCAAATGATAAAAGTGTCTGTATTGACAAAAAAGAGGCGATTTCAGACAAAAGGAACTATGGATGAAAACAATCGCATTTCTGGCTCTGCCCAACTGTATGGAATCGAGTATCAGTGCCCCTTATGAGATCCTATCACTGGCCAACCGCCAGTGGCATGAGCATTTTTCTGGCTCAGAAGCGGAGCTGTTCAAACTGTCTATTGTCACCAAAACCGGCATTCCCGTCAGCAGCTTTAGCGGCCGGAACATTCCACCCGACACCGGGATCGCTGACGCCCCTCCCCCCGATATTATTTATATTCCAGTGCTGTTTACTGACCGAGAAACAGCAACGCCAGATCATGAGCTTTGTTCCTGGCTGCGCATGTGCCATGCAAACGGAACCATTATCTGTGCTGTTTGTGCCGGGGTATTTCTGGTTGCTCAGAGTGGACTTTTGAACGGACGCAGCGCAACGACCCATTGGAATCTCGCAGCGGAATTCAGCAACCGCTACCCTCAGGTCGTTCTGAAAAAGGAACGCATGATCATCGATGAGGGGGATATCATTACGGCGGGTGGGGTGACGGCATTTATCGATCTGGCACTTTACATGGTGGGCCGTTTCGGCTCCCCGGACCTCGCCTCAAAGCTCTCCAAGCTGCTGCTGATCGATCCTGCAAGGCGCCTGCAGACCCCTTACGGCGGAGCCCACTTCAATACCACACACCAGGATAAGATGATTCTCAAAGTCCAACGCTGGATGGCTGAGCACCTGACCGACTGTCCATCGATTACCCTGCTGGCCCGTGAAGCCGGGCTCGGAGAGCGTACCTTCGCCCGAAGGTTCAAGCGAGCGACAGGTGATACGCCCCTGGAATATCTGCAGTCTTTACGCATCGCCAAAGCGCGAACACTGTTGGAAACCACCAGCAACCCGGTTGAAGCCATCCTGGCGGTCACCGGATATACCGACATGAGTTCTTTCCGGAAGCTGTTCAAGCGAGCAACCGGGATTTCACCAGCGACCTATAGAAAGAAGTTTGGACTTAACGGCTAGCTTCCCCAGGTACGCGGAAAAAAATCCGGCAGCCCAGATCGAAAAAATCGAGAACCTGAAGGGGTGATTAAAAGTTATCTGAATATCTTGCGATTGAGGATTCCATAAGCGTTAAAATTCTTGATCAGGGTTAAATAAATGGCCAGAATAACGGTCAACGCCGTTCCCGAAAAGATGGCGATCATGATGGCAATCTGGTATTTGATGGCCGACATCGGATTCCCGCCACCAAGAATAACCCCGGTCATCATTCCGGGTAATGCCACCAGCCCTACCGTAGACATGGTCGCCACAGTGGGCGCCAATGCCGCCTGACAGGCATCCCGCATATACGGGTGGACAGCTTCTTTAAGGGTTGCCCCCTGCCCCAGGGTCAACAGGTAAGCCCGTTCATGCTTGCGCAGCGCATCATAAAAAGAGCGCAAGCCCACAATAACTGCACGCAAACAGTTACCAAGAATCATTCCGCAAATAGGAATGACATACTGAGCCTCATGGGCCACGGTACCGGAGAGCACCACGTACATAAAAAAGGCCAGCGGGATCAGGGTGCCGCCCAACATAGCGATAAACACTTCGATTCCGAGGCTCTTAAAGCGTAAATCACAACCCCGGGCAATGGAGACATCGGCAACGATGATCATGATCATGATCCAGGCAGCAGTCACCCAGATATTGTTTAAATCAAAAACAAATTGCAGGTAAAAACCGACAAATAACAGCTGAACTGTCATGCGTACGACTGAAATCAGCGTCTCACTGAACATCGGAATACGCAGGAGCAGAATCACCGCGAGCGGGAAAATCAACAGCAGATAGACTGCCGCCAGTTGCCAGGTACCAATATCAACAGAGCCCATTATACTCCCTCGTTCTGCAGGTCAGCGAGATCGACGGTACGATCAGATATGGCCAACCACTCCTTATCATGAGAAACGGACAGCACCGTCAATTGCGGTTGCTCTTGTAACAGTTCGAGGGCTGCCTGCTTTGAATCTGGGTCAAGAGCTGAAGACGCTTCATCCAGAACCATGATCTCGCGCTCAAGAAGCAGTGCCATCAGCATTGCTATGCGCTGCTTTTCCCCGCCGGATAATTCAGAGATATCTTCCTGAAGCAGCTTGGCCGGTAACAGCAAACGTTCCATCAAGGCGGGAACTCTGGACAGGTTTCCCTTAAGGTGACGGTTATTAGCTAGGTTGAACGGCTTTTCCAGGACCTGTTGAACCTCCCCCCCTGCCAACTCAGGTTCCTGAGGCACATAAGCCATACGGGTGCGCAGCTTCCAGATCGATTTTGCGGTTAATTCTTCAGAAAAGATCTTTATGGTTCCGGCGCTGGGAGTAACAAACCCGAGCAGGCAGCGCAGCAGGGTAGATTTTCCACTCCCTGAACGGCCAATCAAAGACACCTTTTCTTCTGCAGGGATCGTGAGGTTCAAACCTGAAAATATTTTCTGACCGTCAATAACGACAGCCAGATCGTTAAACTCGATAGCGGTCTGTGGCACAAGAGTCCCCTTTAAAAATGACACTTACCAAGTATCCATCCGAAAATTCTGGTGGACACTTGGTAAGTGTTTAGATCGAAAACGAGGTAATAGAAGTCAGGATAATACACCGCCTATCAGGTTTGGTAAACGACCCGGGAGTAAGAAAGAGAGTTTCTTTAAAATTTATATGGATGTTAAGCTGCTTTATGTTGGGTAACCAGAAGCCGTTCGAGAGAGCTGACAACAGCCTGGCAGACAGGTTCAGGGAAACGTCCATTCCCCTGCAGTAATCCCTGGTTGATCTCAACTTCAATGCCTAGATATTGCTCTTCAGCGAACTCCCTGCGCAATGAGCGAACCAGGCCATCCGCAATGCCACGATATGGCCAGTTAAAGCGTACCGTTAACAGTCGGCTTAACAATAGTTCTTTACGCCAGCGTCGGCACAGACTCTTCTCCTGATATCGTGCCGGATCGTACAGCAAACCGACATCACTAAGCCTTTGCTGTCCGTCAAAAACCGGCGTGAAGCTATGGATCGACAAATGGACAACCTGCACATTTAAAGCAACTTGTGCAGCGACAGCGTCACGTACAGCGTTACGATAAGGCAGATAATACTCGTTGACGATAGCATCCTTCACCTGCCGCTCAGCATTTTTGAGCTGTTCTCCGAACAGATTGGTATGCCCCAAAGAGCGATTCAGGTCGACCAACAGGCGCGTCTGTTCAGAAAAGAACAGTGGCGCGCCCAATTGTCCAGCAATAGCTTCTGCCAGGGGAAGCGCTCCAGCATCATAACCACGATGACTAGCCAGCAGCTGTTCCTGCCTGAGGAACAACTGCTGGTATGTGGGTGGTACCTGGTTGCCACCATGCTCACAACTGACAATTACTTTCCACCCTGACCGCTTCATAGCAACATCTGCCCTTCTGCCAGGCACTCCCTCAGCTGGCGATAAACAGCCTTTAATTTCTGCCGGGTTGGCGCCAGAGAGGTCTGCTTAAGAATCCGCCTTGCCAGTGGTCCCTTGGACAGGATGACGGCAAGTGGCGCATCTTTATCTGCAATAAGCTGCGGACAGAGCTGTTCGGCAAGATGGCCTAGCAACTGTTGCATGGATGCCCGCTTTCCAGAGTAGCCAAACAGTCCAAGGAAGGCAGGATCAGCGATCATGGTCTGCTCCGCATCACCCACTGCGGCAGCCAGCCATTTGGCCAGGACGGTCGTATCCCAAACTTTTTGTGCCTGGTAATCACAGAGTTCTTCTCTGACCAATGCTTTTAGGATTGCACAGACAAACTCAATAATGGCCAGGTCTGCAGCCGGACATTCCTGAATATCAAGGAGCCTTATTTCAATAGCATTCCGTTCAAAGCGGGCGATAGCACCACGGGAATTAAGCCATTCATCCTGCAGAATCGCATCAGGATCAAAAGGAGCAACAGCAGCGTACATCGGTTGCAGAATCTGGGCTTCATAATCCGCTGCCGTAAACACAGCCTCCGGCACCAGATTGCCGGTAATCTGTGGAATCTTGCGCTGATTCTGCTGATAGGCGCGCAAACGGTAATCGAGCAGACCGGTGAAATGCCCCTCCATAATCGGAGAGCTGGCGGCTAATGCCGGCAACAGAGGTAAGATGAGACGAATCGCGGCATGCAGGCGACCAAACTCATCATCGCCACAAAACGGCAGATTGATATGGGTACTTTGCAGGTTGCTCCAGCCATGCCCCTGGCAGCTGAAAATACGGTTATAGCTGGCATAGATTTCACTGTAATCATGAGGCCATAATTTGGTATCAGTCAGCGGATTCATCCAGGGATGCATCCCACCTGGCAACAGGCAGGCATCAAACTTTTCCAGATGCTGATTAATCTTTTTCACCCCCAACTGAAACTCTGCAGCCAGACCTTGCAGGCGTGCGGCGGGTCCGTTGGTTTTTTGCTCAATAACATGCATCACCAGTTCATTGGACCAGCATAAAGGACCGACCTCAACCTCATTGCAGATGCTGCCTGCTTCTGCTTTCAGGACCAGATCGGACAGGGGAACAACTGCCAGGTCAGAACGGGAGACAATCATATACTCAAGTTCAACACCATAGGCTTCAAAAAGATGTAAGGGTTCTGCCGGGTTCATGATTTTCTTCCTTTACGCCGTTCAACACGGATCATTAACTGCTGCATGATGGTCAGGTACAGATCCTTCTTCAGGACGTCATCTTCTACCCCGGCATCGATACTCGGATTGTCGTTGATTTCAATAACATAAACCTTATTCCCCCGTTGCTTAAGGTCCACGCCATAGAGCCCGTCACCAATCAGATTGGCGGCCTTCAACGCGGTACGCCGAACCGCCGGTGGCAAATCTTCAACTGCAAACGTTTCGGCATTCCCCTCGACATCCCTCCCCCTGGCAGCATCCTGATTCAGAATCTGCCAATGACTGCGCGCCATATAGTATTTACAGCCATACAGCAACTGACGATCAAGAATCCCGATCCGCCAATCAAATTCGGTAGGGATAAACTCCTGGGCAATCGCGAGATCCGATTTCTGTAGAAAGTTGTTCAGTTTTTCCCGGTATTCTTCGACACTTTCAGCCTTGGTCACCCCTTGGGAAAAAGCGCTGTCAGGTTGCTTAAGAATGCACGGCAGGCCGATCTCCTCAAGGACCTCGTTGGCATTACCACGATGCGCCACCAGGGTCTTAGGAATGGCAATCTTGTGGCGCTCGAGCAACTCAGCAAGAAAGACCTTGTTGGTACATTTCAAAATCGAGTCGGGATCATCAATAACCACCAACCCTTCAGCTTCGGCGCGCCTGGCGAACCGGTAGGTATGGTGATTAACCTGGGTTGTCTCCCTGATAAACAGAGCGTCAAACTGTGATAAGCGACCAAAATCTTCTTTGCCGATCAATTCGGGAGCAAAACCAACCTGCTCGGCGGCGCGCAAAAAGTTTTTAATAGCGCGGCTGTTGGAAGGAGCATATTTTTCCTCTGGATTGACCAGAATTGCCAGGTCGTAACGAGCAACAGTTTTTGCCTTGCTGGGCTTACGCGCCCCATTCAGGAACTCCTGCGCCCTGGCGACAGCAAAATCACGATGTTCCTCAGGAATGTCATTAGCAGCAAAGGGATTAATGCTGAGCAATTGCCACTTCTGTAATTTTTGACTGTAGTTAAAGGTCGCCCTTAAAAACGGCGCCTGGAACATTTTAAACAGCCGCGAACTCAAGTGATCGTAACGCTTGGCCACATTGCGCCCGAAATAGATGCTCAGGACGAACGAATCGGACCGCAGATTCTTGAGACTGCGGTTAATCAGAGAATCGATTTCTTCTGAAACAAAGCGGATAATGCTGGGAGATTTTAAATCCTGCATAGCACCGATCCCAGGTAACACGCGGTGCCCCCGGGCACTGGCCAGCAGCGAAACATAATAACCGATACTCTGGTAACGATAGCTGCGACACAGGTTAAACAGCTTGACCCGGCGTAATTTCAGATACTGGGGATCGGTAATATACGCCCGCGCAGCAACAACTTCGACGCCTTCCATAGCCAACGGCCATGACTGTGGATCATCAACAACGATAAGAATGGTACCGGTCATATCAGCTTTTCCTTTTGCGTGGCTGAATAATCAACAAGTTGGCATCATAGGTGAGAACCCCAAGCAGAATAGCGCAGATGACGCGATCGCTGGTGACCGCGTACTGGTGTTGCGGGGCAACAGGATTAGGCAACAGCGGATCAGCGATCTGTATGGTCCGCGTCTCTCTGTTGTAACCACACAGGACAACAAAATGCCCGGCAGGTTCACCGCGAACTGCATCATAATCGCACGCGGGTCCATATTCGCGCGGCGTGCGATAAAGGTAGGTCGAACTCAACCCGGCGATCACCGGAATCCGCCGCTTAACATAGCGTCTCAACAAGCTTGAGGTCAGATCTTCAAAGCGTAATTCGCCGCCAAGATCAAGAAACTGCAGGTACGCATTGCTGGCTTCCTGCAAGCGTTTATCCGTCTTGAAAGCCATCTGCTGACGTAACAGATTCTTCAATTCTTCACGATCAGACAGGTCCCAGGTCGGATCAAAAATCTGCATTTTATAGGTATAAATCGTCGCCTGGTAGCCACGTTTCAAAGCATGACAGGCCAGCAGAACCGCCAGCGTTCCACCACTTTCCAGCATGGTGACTTCCGAAATCACCTGTTCAAGAGGGAGAGGATCCTTATAATACTCATAGATGGAGTGCAGACAGGTGGGTCCACAGGTCGTATCATCCGGCTGACTTAAAATAGAGTAAGGAAGTTCAACGATCATCGAGTACGCCCTTTCATTACTGATCTTTCAGCCTCAGATAAGCTCCTCCCGGTCTGCGACCTTGTTTTGGTCTGATTAAGCTTGTTATGAACCCCGCGCTGAAAGAAAAGGAAGGTTGTTTCCAGTCGGGTAATCCCGACCAGAATCAGAACGGTCAGAACCGAGAGTTTCACCCCGGTAAAGGGATAACCGCTGCCGATCACCACGCCAATAGCCGCCAGGACCCAGATCGCAGCAGCTGACGTCACGCCGATAATGACACTGTCACGCACCAGCATAACCCCGGCTCCCAGGAAACCAACGCCGGTGACAATCTGGCCAATGATACGGGAACGGTCGGTAACCCCGTCAGAGACAAACAGGGCAATCGCCACAAAGGTATAAACACCGACACAGATCAAGGCTCCGGTCCGTAATCCAACCGGCTTACCATTTAACTGGCGTTCAAGACCAACAATACCACCACTTACAATTGCGCTGAGCAGGCATAGCCAATCCAGAGGGGCGATGTCAATTAATGACGAGAAAAGACTCATAATGCCCCTCCCTGACCAACCACAACAGCTGGATTAACCGGGAATATATACAGAGAGATGAAATGATTTTGGTGACAAGGATACAAGTTCGTCACGAGACAAGAATAACAGACATTAACCATAAGAAAGCTCCTTTATTGTCATATAGCCCAAGACAAGAATCATGTTTCTTGATGCCTGGGGCAGGGCAATAAAAAGGGGTCACTTTTTATGCTTCGTCTTACGCATTTCTGATTGTGATTCAGTGCCAATATTTCAGCTATTTACTCCTGTTTTCGTAAGCTGTCAATAGGCAATGATCAGATAATTTCAACCCGTTTTTCAAGTTCCTTTACAAGTCCTGTTCACCTTCTATCGGCCCAGCAAACAATTGCAATATTTCGCGGACATAGGCACATTCACAGGGTTGCGGGCAGGGGCTTATGTTGTCACCATGCAGGCAAAGTTCAGGGCAACCCTCACGACCGGTTTTGCGCTCTTCAAATATGGGGCCGCCATATAAGTCTGATAACTCCCTGACCATAACGGCAATTCTGTTACCACAGTTATGTTCAAAAATGAACCGACCGTCTTCCAGATCAGTGAAATTGGCCTGATACCCGGTAAGCGTTACTTTAGCATCAGTCAGGAAATCGATGCGACTCCCCCAAGCTTTATTGCAGCTAAGACACCTCTTGTAAAGAGTAGTACCGTCTTTAAACGTCCCCTCCCCCAGTAAAAAGTCATTATTTTGATTCAACATGAATAGTCAACCTCTTTCAAAAAGGGCTATAATTTCGAGGTTTTCATTTCGACCGCAGTCAGTGCCTGATCAACGGCCTGAAGAAGAAGATCAAACGCAAACGGTTTCTGACACATAGCTGCAATCTTTAAATCAACCATATCCTGGTCTTTTAAGTCACCAATAAAACCAGTGCAAAGGATAATCGGAATATCAGATTTTACTTTCCTGATCTCTGCAATCAAATCGGCACCGGTCAGTACCGGCATCGACTGATCGGTGATGATAAGATCAAAATCATCTGGCCTATTTTTGAAAGTTTCCAGTGCGCTAGCGCTGTCATTTTCAACCCTGACCTGAAAACCCATATCGTCCAGCATTTCAGCCGTAAGGCTGGCGACCAGAACTTCATCATCAACCAATAGAATGCGCCTGCCATGCACAGGTAAGGACTGATCATCAGAAGACTCTTCACCCCGGAACAAATTATTACCAGCAAAAAACATTGCTTCTCTCCCTTTAACGATGCACACCAGCAGGCCAACAAAGCCCCTGCGGTTTATTGCTTACATTCAATGCAAAAACCGACCAGCTGCGTAAGCATTGTCGAAAAACCGATTATCAAGGACTTACAATCTGCATTTAAAATGCCAACAAAGATTAATGACAAATCGTCGTATTATAGGTGGGTTAACAAGCTTACTATCAATTGTTAAGTGCAATTGTAATTGCAGGACCAATAAGAAAAACAGGCAAACATAGAGATTCCTTAATATTTTAAAGTTTCAATAACAGTTGCCCATTAAAGGAAAATTGCAACCCTTCTTTGCCAAACACCAGCACAAAAAAAAGCCGGTCAGTTTCCTGACCGGCAAACGAGGGGCAGAAGGTAGTTGCGCCTCTTTTCTAGCGTGTCTTGCATTTCTTCGTGAACACCCCATTCAGTAGGTGATGCACGAAAAATTTTTGCTGGTTATTTCAGACTGATCAAGCAATCACGTTGATCAGATCCAGCACCTTATTGGAGTAGCCCCACTCGTTATCGTACCAGGAGACCACTTTGACAAAGCTGCCATCAAGCTGGATACCGGCTTTGGCATCGAAGACCGAGGTGCAGACTTCGCCGCGGAAGTCGGTGGAAACCACGGATTCCTCGGTGTAACCGAGAATCCCTTTGAGTTCCCCTTCGGAAGCTTCCTTCATGGCAGCACAGATCGCTGCGTAAGAAGTGTCCTGCTTCAGGGTTACGGTCAGGTCCACAACCGATACGTCAGAGGTCGGTACGCGGAAGGCCATACCGGTCAGTTTGCCGTTCAGCTCGGGAATAACCTTGCCAACCGCCTTGGCAGCGCCGGTGGAGGATGGAATGATGTTCTCCAGGATACCGCGGCCACCGCGCCAGTCCTTCATCGAAGGACCGTCAACCGTCTTCTGGGTTGCGGTCGCAGCGTGAACAGTGGTCATCAGCCCTTTTTCGATACCGAATTTGTCATTGAGAACCTTGGCGATAGGCGCCAGACAGTTAGTGGTACAGGAAGCATTGGAGACAATGTCCTGACCCGCGTAGCTGTCGGTGTTAACACCACAGACAAACATCGGGGTGTCGTCTTTAGATGGCGCCGACAGAACAACCTTCTTGGCACCTGCGGTAATGTGTTTGCGCGCTGTTTCGTCGGTCAGGAAGAAGCCGGTTGATTCAACCACAACTTCGGCACCGATCTCATCCCACTTAAGGTTTTCCGGATCACGCTCAGCGGTAACGCGGATGGTTTTACCATTGACAATCAGGGCTCCGTCTTTGACTTCAACAGTGCCACCGAAACGGCCGTGAACAGAATCGTATTTGAGCATGTAAGCGAGGTAATCGACGTCGAGCAGATCGTTGATGCCGACGACTTCAATATCATCACGAGTTGCAGCAGCACGGAAGACCATGCGGCCGATACGACCAAAACC
The DNA here is from genome assembly GCA_963664385.1 of Geopsychrobacteraceae bacterium. GTDB lineage: Bacteria > Desulfobacterota > Desulfuromonadia > Desulfuromonadales > Geopsychrobacteraceae > Seleniibacterium. The sequence goes on along the minus strand of OY761157.1, from coordinate 3,127,877 downwards.
ATTAATGCCGACTTTTTTAGACATAAGTAGAATCCTTTGCTTCCTTAAGGTTAAAAAACAACAGCAGCCCCCTCAATCTCCTCTGAGGATAAGCCATCCAGATCAAGAAATCTGTTCGAGCTCTTCAAGAAAATGAGCCGGAACACCCGCAATCGAGACATCATTGCGATCCAGAGGATATATTGTATAACTTGTGCCAGTGCGAATACCACCCACCAACTCACCGGCAGAGACCATAAAACGCATACCGGCAATATTTTTTCTCGTTTTCAGAAACTTTTTCATAGTGAACCTCAGAACGAATTACTCCCCGCATTCCCTTTTATCTTTAATCAATCTCACAGGCTTTCATCAGATCACCTAATTGATGAACTTTGAGCAGATTTGTCGTCCCGGATCCGGCGATCGGGCTGCCCATGGTGATAACCACAATATCTCCGGGCGCCAGAGCTTCGGCAGCCAGCACGGTTCCGGCAACACATTCGATCTGGGTTTCCGTATTCCCCAGAATATCAATCTCGAGAGATTGAACCCCGGAATAAAGAGCAAGCTGACGGGCGACGACCGGCGAAGGAGTTACTGCGATAATCGGCACTCCAGGACGATACTTGGCAACCAGAGCGGCGGTACTGCCGGTTTTGGTAAATGCCACGATCCCCTTGGCGCCAACCAGATCGGAAATCCGTGATGCGGTCAACCCTATAGCTTCGGAAATCTCGATATGCTCACTGTCCTGCCGAAACATGGAACGCTGCTTTTTTGCCAAGGCAACAGAGTCAGCGACATCGCCAGCAACCCTGCGCATCAGGGAAACCGCCTCAACGGGGTATTTCCCGGCGGCCGTTTCAGCGGAAAGCATAACCGCATCGGTACCATCGAGAATGGCGTTAGCAACATCGGAGGTTTCAGCACGGGTCGGGCGCGGATTTTCGATCATGCTTTCGAGCATCTGGGTCGCGGTAATAACCGGCTTACCTGCCAGGTTACACTTGCGGATAATATCCTTCTGAATCAAAGGCACTTTTTCCGGACGAATCTCAACCCCCAGGTCACCACGGGCGACCATGACGCCATCGGTCACTTCAAGAATAGCATCAAAATCAGCAACAGCTTCCGGTTTTTCAATTTTTGAAATAACCTTGATCTGTGAATTGGACGCTGCAAGGCGCCGCTTCAGATCAAGAACATCGTCAGCACGCCGAACAAAGCTCAACGCCAGGTAGTCAACCTGCTGACGAATACAGAAATCGAGATCCTGCAGATCTTTTTCGGTCAGAGACGGGGCCGAAACTTTAGTTCCCGGAAGATTGATCCCTTTGCGGTTTTTCAGGAAACCACCAAACTTGACCCGACAGCGTACATCGGTATCGTTGGTTTCGAGAACCTCGAGTTCCATCAACCCGTCATCCAGCAGAATCTGGTTCCCCGGGCGCACGTCCCGGGGAAGGTTTTCATAAACAGTAGGAATGATGCCTTTTTCACCGTCAACCGGGCGTGAGGTAACCGTCACTTCATCACCGGGTTGCAGCTCAATACCACCATCTTTAAACACACCGACGCGAATCTTGGGACCCTGCAGGTCCCCCAGGATGGCAACCGGCCGAGAAAAACCGGCCGCAATAGTACGAATTCGACCGATCAGCTTGGCCTTGTCTTCAAGGTCGCCATGGGAAAAATTCAACCGGAAAACAGAAACACCGGCAGTTATGAGTTTATGCAGCATCTCTTCCCCTGAAGAGGCTGGGCCCAAGGTCGCTACGATTTTAGTGTTCAGCATAATTCCTAGTCTTTCTCTTAGATTTTGGCGAGGGCGGCTTTAACCTGGTCAGTAATAGCAGACCACTGCTTGTCAGCAATCTGTTGTTTGGTTGCCAACCAGGAACCACCAACGTTGCTGACGATCGGCAAAGCCAGGTACTCATTCATGTTATCGAGGCTGACACCACCGGTAGGGCAAACCTTGATACCCTGGCTGGCATAAGGACCAGCCAATGCATTGAGCATTTTAGGGCCACCAGCCGGACCGGCAGGGAAGAACTTGATCATTTTGCAGCCCAGTGACAATGCCTGCTCAATTTCTGAAGGCGTCATGATACCGGGGATGAACAGAGTATCAGCCTTTTTGAAGTAATTGACGATAGCAGGATTCAGCCCTGGCGCGAGACCGAACTTAACGCCAGCGTCAAGAGCACGCTGAGCTTGTTCTTCGGTCAGGACAGTACCGGCACCAAGCAGCATTTCCGGAAATTCTTTGCCAATCCGCTCAATCGCTTCGGCAGCGGCAGCAGTACGGAAGGTGACTTCGATAACATCCATACCACCTTCAAGCAGAGCTTCAGCCAAAGGCAGAGCATCATCAGCATTGTCAATAACAATGACCGGAATAATCGGACGTTTTGCGAGTTCATTAATCATGTCAGGTATCCTTATAAAACAAATATATTAGGCTTTGATAAGTACCTGGCCAATGACAGGCCAGGTACCCAAGTTTTGTTCCTGAGAATCAGGACGGTCACGAGATGATTTCTGGATTGGAAACGAGCAATTTTGCGTCAGATCAAGGCAATCAAGGAGATGCGCGGAGGCGTAGTACTTTACGCCGCACAAGCAAATCCGCAGATTAACGCAGAGCTGGCGAAAAAGGGCCGTTTCCCAACAGAAATCAGCGGTCTACACGAGCCCCGCCACCACCGACAATCTTCTGAACTTCAGACAATGAAGCCATGGTGGTGTCACCCGGGGTCGTCATTGCCAGGGCACCGTGAGCAGCGCCGTATTCAACAGCCAACTGAGCATCACCAAGAATCATCAGACCATAGATGAATCCTGATGCGAAGCTGTCACCACCGCCAACACGGTCCATGATTTCAAGCTCCGGACGATGTGTTGAGGTGTAGAATTCACCTTTAACCCAGCTCATTGCACCCCAGTCATTGACGGTAGCGGTTTTAACGCCACGCATGGTGGTTGCAGTTGCCTGGAAGTTAGGGAACTCGGCGACAGCCTTCTTAATCATATTCTGGAAGGAACTAACATCGAGGTCGGTGAGGTTTTCGTCAGTTCCTTCGATTTCAAAACCGAGGCAAGCGGTGAAGTCTTCTTCGTTACCGATCATGACATCAACGTACTTGGCGATTTCGCGGTTGATTTCACGGCATTTTTCAAGGCCGCCGAAACCTTTCCACAGGGAAGGACGATAGTTGAGGTCATAGGAAACAATTGTACCGTATTTTTTAGCAGCTTTCGCAGCTTCAATTACAACTTCGCCGGTAGTTTCTGACAGGGCAGCATAAATACCACCGGTGTGGAACCAACGCACACCCAGCTCACCGAAGATATATTCCCAGTCAATATCACCAACTTTCAGCTGTGAAGCAGCGGTGTTACCGCGATCGGAACAACCAACAGCACCACGGATACCAAAGCCGCGCTCGGTGAAGTTCATACCGTTACGGACAGTCCGGCCAATCCCGTCGTAGTCGAACCATTTGATTAAAGACGTATCAACACCACCTTGCAGGATGAAATCCTCCATCAGCAGGCCAACCTCATTTTTGGCAAAAGCAGTAACCAGGGCAGCACGCTGGCCGAAACAACGGCGCAGACCACGCGCAACATTGTACTCACCGCCACCTTCCCAGGCACGGAACTGGCGAGCAGTACGAATACGTCCTTCACCCGGATCCAGTCGCAACATGACTTCGCCAAGAGAAAGAATATCGTAGCGACACTCTTCAGCCGGTTTTACTTCGATTACACCCATTTGCTTCCTCCGATCGTTAGGAAAAATTACTTAGCTTCTATGCGCCCTGTTTACAGGTGCGACATCTATGTCGTGAAAAAGGCTGCAAAAACGTAATAACGTTTTTCAGCCTCCCAAAGATTGAGAAATAACCGCGGCACTCTTCTTAACTGCTTCGATTTCCTTATCGATCCCCTGCTCTTCTTTATAGTAAGAGGGAACCGTAATACTGATGGCGCCAACCACTTCCTGGCGAAAGCCCAACAAAGGAGCAGCGATGCAGACAATCCCGCGAGTAATCTCTTCAAGATCAAGAGCATAGCCTTCCTCGCGAATTGTTTTGAGGGTGTTGCGCAGCATATCTGGATCAGTCACAGTCTTATCGGTCAGTACTTTCAATGGCTCAGCGAGAACTTTATCGACCAATTGCTGAGGAGAAAACGCCAGCATCGCCTTACCCATCCCGGTACAGTAGAGGGGAAATCGCTTACCAACTTCAGAGTAAAGACGAATCCCGTAATCCTGAGATTCGACCTTTTCAACAAACACCCCCATCGAACCATCGAGAACGCCGAAGTTAACGGTATGACCGGTAGTAACATTCAAAGATTCCAGATGAGGACGCACATGTTTGCGCAGTTGAAAGTGGCTCATAACTTCAGCACCGGTTGCAGCCAGACGCATACTGCCAAAATATTTCTTGGTTTCCGGATTGTAATCCAGATAACCGATTTCGGTCAGGTCGCGAAGGATACGGTGAACTGAAGATTTGGGGAGGGAAACAGCAGCAACGACGTCTGAATAGGTGACGCCTTTACTTTGTTGAGCAACGACTGCTTCCAGAATTGTGAAAATTTTGTAGAGTGGATTCATGCGTTAAATAATCCCATATTTGGAGTTAGTTACTGCATTTTGGATACTACCCCATTTATGGATTGTCTGTCAATCCATCTTTGATCATTCATCATACAATTAAAATTTTTCCGTCTTTGCCTTTTTCAATAAATCAAAATGCGCAGCTATTTTTCCGGTTCTGGCCATCAGGCGTGATTTGAGCCGCAGGCCGGTCAGTCAATTGCTGGCGGCATCCTGAAGCTTACCGACGCCCGAGCACGGACATATGGAAGCAGGCCCTTTTCGGTTCCCTTTTGTGGCCTGCTTTTGACAAAAGGGAACTCGCCTGCAGGGGCGAGACCCTGCGAACTTGCCTTTGCCTGTTGCTGATAAAATCAAACCTTAAATCCAAGACCTCGGGGTCGCGCCCCCGAACTGCGCCATTCTTTTGTCCTGGGCAACAAAAGAATGTAAAAATGCCCGGAAAGGTCAAAAAAACTGACGAGAATTGAACAGACTACGGTTTGTTGCTGCCAGGTCGATTTGACTGGCAGCCCAAGGTGCTGCGCACCTTATGGGCAAGAGACTGCAGCATTTAACTTAAGTACCGTCAACGTAAACGCATTAAGCCTGTTTCAATCCCTCCACGCCAAAGGCATGTGCGGTTCTGGCCATCAGGCATGATTTTGGCCGTCTGGCCGGCCAGTCAGTTCCTGACAGCATCTGAAACTAAACGACGCCCGAACACGGACATATAAAAGCAGGCCTTTTTCGGTTCCCTTTTGTGGCCTGCTTTTGACAAAAGGGAACTCGCCTGCAGGGGCGAGACCCTGCGAACTTGCCTTTGACTATTGCCAATAAAATCAAACCTCTTAAATCCAAGACCTCGCGGTCGCACCCTGAAATTAAAAAAAGCCCGTTGACTCCGACATCCACCATCGAACCCAACGGGCCTCCACCCCTTACAGTTTACAATTTACCGCTCACCCGACCCATCACTTCGGCAACGGATTGGTCGCACGCATATCAACAGCAGCCGGGACACAACCCTTCTCAGCACTGGTGACATCGCTCATCAGGTTACTTGCGGCAACCTGCTTCATCCGCTCGATCATAGCGGCCTGACGCTCAGCAACCAGTTCCTTACGGTCCGGGAGTTCCGCGTATTCAGTCAGGGTACCATTTACCAGCGCCTCAACATCAACAACATCAAGACGGTGATCATGCAGATTAAAGCGCAGAATATCACCATCAACCAGGGTGCCGATCCCACCACCGCCGAAAGCTTCAGGAGTAACGTGACCAACACAGGCCCCCTTAGTAACACCAGAATAGCGACCATCAGTCATCAGGATAGAGGAAGCTTCCAGAATCGAGTGATGCTTCAGGTGATGAGCCGGGGCAAACATTTCCGGCATACCGAAGGCTCTTGGCCCCTGTCCGGCAATAACGAAAGCAAAGGACAAGGCTCCGGAGGCAACTAATTGGTAAATCTCGCTACGATCAAAAGCGGTCACCTCCCCCTTGGAGTTGTGCTTCAAAATGGCATTGATCAGTTCTTCCGGCTGTTTTTCAACAATGCTGCCAAGCATATCGAGAAGCTTTGGTGAGGAGATTTCATCGATGCAAAGATGCTCATTCTCATAGTAACGAACAAACAGCAACTGATCATTGAAGCGATCAAGCTGACGGTCGGTCATACCAGCTAACTTTACGATGGCTGTCGACATGAAGTTACCGCGCAGCACTTCAACCCCGGAAGCCTGACGAACGGGCTTGGTGCGAATAACAGATTTGTCACCCAACTCAGGATCGACGGGCGATTCGAACGCTGTGATCCGCTCACCCCAGGTCTTACCCGTCATGGTCGGAGCATCGAGATCCATGCCGATACCAAGATCACTCAGGATACGATAGATACTGTCGATCCCGTGATTCTGCCCTTTTAAAAACTGCTGAGCGAGGACAAAGGTATCGCGGTTATCGGTCAGACTGTGAGCAAACAGTTCCGGAACCGGAGTCTCTTTACGCACTTTTTCATAATCAAGAATGGAGATATCGAAACCGGCGTAACGCAGAATAGCCGGCAGGTGCAACAGAATATTCGATGAAGAACCTGTGGTGTTATGCAGGCGCACGGCATTTTTAAAGTTCCGTCCAATCACATTGGTGACACGCAATTCTGGTTTATTGAAGCTTTCATAGAGCATATCTACAGCCTTGGCGACAATTGCAGGCGCTGGAGCATCAATAAGCAGTTCCGCTTCAGGTGGAGCAAAACCGAGAGCCGAGATCAGGGTCCGGGAAGAGTTGCCGGTTCCGTTAAAGGCACAAACGCCACCTTTTTTGTCACAGGTCGCGGCAGCCAAGGCATTCAGAATAGCGCGAGACTCTTCCTCGGAAATCAGCTCCAGTTGAACGGCCCGGTGCATCTGACCAAGGAACGCCTCACCGGAGGAGCACTGCAGGATGTAACGCATATTTTCAGCAATATCATCCGCCAGGTCAGCATGACCAGCATTGCGGGAGCGCTCCATCAAGGCTTCAAGCTGAGCTTTGGTGCCAGTCGGTATCGAGCCACCCTTCAGAACATGTTCCGGAACAAAGACGGCCCAGACCGGAGCCTGCCTACGCTCGGGATGGGAGCGGGCCACATCCGCTGCGGCCAGGCCAGAAAGAACAGCGGCCGGAAACTTGTCACAACTCGATAAGACATAAGCAGCGTGATAAGAATGCCCTTCAAAGGTGATATTAACAGCCGTTGCGGTATGATTACGGGAGGCCAGAGAATAGCTCTGGCCAATGTTACTTTGCGCAGTACCATCACAGATAACCGGAATACCAAACACAAATGGCACACCACCATTTTGCCAGATCCGTAGCGTAGCCAGACTGATGTGCATATCGTCACGCAAGTGGGCCGGGTGATCCAGAGAACCGGTAATAATGGCAATCCGGGGGCGGTTCGCAACCAGGCGTTCGACAATCTCTTCAAGAGTAACCTCACCCGGATCAAGAGCAGGCTCAAGGCCCCGAACATAATCCCAGGCTTTATTAATAGCAGCCAAAACACAGATCGGCTCATTAGATAACCCTTGAATACACTCACGATAAGAATTGTATTCCTCGTCAATCACGAGATTTGCAAACTTATTTTCCATCCTGACCTATCCTTTTTAAAAGAAAGTAACGAGAAGCTATTTCTTCATGAAACAGAAGAGACGACCGTGCCTCTCTAATTTGCAGAATAAAATGCTTCACCTGACAACCAGATAAAAGTGACGAATCGACAAGCACATAGGAAACCGGCCAGGTGGGATGAAGAAAATACCGCCGGTATAGATAACATTAACAGAGATTCGCCTTGAGTACACAAGAGCAACAACTTATTGCTCCAAGCCTAAAAAACTACTGACATCATTGCCCTGCCGAAGAGCAGTGATAAATTTATCAAAACCCACAGATCCTTCCAGCCCGGAGATCATGTTTTACTGGATAGAAAGGCCTGACAAAATGGCGCCAGAGCGTCAAACCAGTGCTTATTCTCACCAGAAAGACATGTAAAAACAGATGATTTTCTACCGTCAAAAAAGATTGGTCAGAAAATAATTTTAAAGTTGACCTGAGGCCTTAGTTAGCTTAAAAAGAATCATATTATGTAATGATCATAATACAGAATTAATTTCGTTTCCACTACTTTGATTTGATCACACTCTCTTGCTGCGGCGGAGAAGAACCAAAAAAACAATGATCAGGTCAAAGCGAAAGAGACTACTTTTTTAGCGGAGTACCAAAATGACATCAGCAAAAGAGACCATCAGCTTTGATGCTTGTTATGTACAGGGGAAAAAAGATCTGTATATCGGTAAAAAAACTGTTGAGTACAACAAGGATGAAGAAGTCCTCGTAAAGATTACCCGTGGCGGTATCTGTGGTTCAGATATCCACTACTACCAGGAAGGCGGGGTTGGTGATTTTACCCTGCAGCATCCAATGGTCGTGGGGCATGAGGTTATCGGCGTTATGGTGACCGATGACGAGCGCAATGGCCAGAAGATTGCGGTTAATCCAAGTCGCCCCTGCAACAGCTGTGAATACTGCCTGAGCGGCCGCAGTAACCAATGCCTTGATATGCGTTTCTTCGGTAGCGCGATGCTCAACCCTCATGTTGATGGCGCTTTCTCTCAATATGTTGTTGTCCGCCCCGATCAGTGTATTCCTTACGACAGTAACGCTGATGACGATGTCATGGCGTTTACTGAACCGCTGGCCGTTGCAATTAATGCGGTTAACCAGGCTGGTAGCCTGCTCGGCAAAAAAGTCCTGGTCACCGGAGCCGGCCCGATTGGCTGCCTGGTCATTGCCGCCTGTAAAGCCGCTGGTGCCAGCGAAATCGTTGCTACCGATCTGGTTGACAAGAGCCGCGAACTGGCCCTGCTGATGGGTGCTGATGCCGCATACAACCCGGCAACTGACGACATGAGTCAGTTCAAAGCCGGCAAAGGTTATTTTGATGCCAGCTTCGAGGCCTCGGGAGCAATCCCTGCCATCCAGGGGAATATTGAGCTCACTAAAGCCGGTGGAGTCATGGTCCAGGTCGGCATGCGTCCCGGCATGGTCGATTTTCCGCTGACTAAATTCCTGGTTAAGGAAGTCCGTTTTGTCGGTTCCTTCCGCTTCACCAATGAATATGCCACAGCTGTTCGCTGGCTCGAAAAAGGGCTGGTCGATCCCCGTCCGCTGCTGACTAAGATTTTTGATTACAAAGATATTGTCGAAGCCATCGAAATGGCCAGCGACAAAACCAAAGCAATCAAAGTCCAGATATCATTTTCCTGATCTGCTAAGCTTAAAATCTGCAGGCACAATTTTCACAGGAAAGTTGTGTCTGCAGACATATTTATCCTCATCCCAAATGGAGAGTTAACGTGGAAAATCTTTTCGATCTGAAGAATCGTAGAGCCCTGATCACCGGTTCCGCTCAAGGTATCGGTAACCTGCTGGCTAAAGGCCTGGCAGCCCATGGCGCCAGCATCGTTATCAATGACATTACCCAGGAACGCGCTGAAAAAGCTGCCCAGGAATTGGTAGCCGAAGGCTATGATGCTGTTGCTGTTGCGTTTGACGTCACCAGCAAGCAGGCGATTATTGACGGTGTTAAAAAAATTGAAGAGACCTTTGGTCCTATCGATATCCTGATTAACAACGCAGGCATTCAGCGCCGCCATCCATTTCTGGAGTTCCCTGAAGAAGAATGGGATCAAGTCATTGACGTCAACCAGAAATCGGTATTCCTGGTTTCCCAGGTGGTGGGCGAATACATGGTTAAACGCCAAGCTGGAAAGATCATCAACATCTGCTCCATGCAGTCTGAACTGGGCCGCGACACCATTACTCCATACGCCGCATCCAAAGGCGCGGTCAAGATGCTGACCCGCGGTATGTGCGTTGAATTGGCACGTTACAACATCCAGGTCAACGGCATTGCTCCGGGATACTTCAAGAGCGAAATGACCAAGGCCCTGGTCGAAAATGAAGAATTTACCGCATGGCTGTGCAACCGGACTCCGGCCAACCGCTGGGGTAACCCTGAAGAACTCATCGGTGCAGCCGTATTCCTGAGTTCAAAAGCTTCTGATTTTGTTAATGGCCATCTGGTATTCGTGGATGGTGGAATGTTGGCAGCAGTTTAATTTACTGCCTTGCCTTTTTAACATGTTGCCTCTGGGCGACAAACAACTGGTCACACACAAAGGAGACGAAGATGAAGAAGTTGTCAATGGTGAGCTTGCTGATCCTGTCGTTCTGCATGATTGCATCCAGTGCATTTGCAGCGCCACTCACTCTCAAATTCGCCAGCACCAATGCCGCCGGTGAGCCCTCTTACGAAGTCCAGAAAAAATGGACTGATGCTGTCGAAAAAGCATCCAACGGTCGGATTCGTATCGACCTGCTTCCTCTTGATGCCGTTGTTAAGTCATCTGACCTGCTGACTGGCGTCCGCAACAAAATCATCGACGGTGCTGTTTCTACTTCCGCATGGTACTCAGGTGATGACGCAGGTTTCGGTCTGATTGGTGACACCATCAGTGCCTGGAACAGCGACGAAGATATGTTCAAATTCTACTACTTCGGTGGTGGTATGGAAGTTGTTGACAAAATCTTCAACGCTTATGGCGCCAAACTGATCGGTGTCTGCATGACTGGTGCAGAATCTCTGCCTTCCAAAAAGCCTCTGACCAGCGTTGCTGATTTCAAAGGTGTAAAGATGCGTGCTCCATCCGGCCCGATCCACAAGCTGTTCGCCAAAATGGGTGCTGCTCCTGTTGGTCTGCCTAGCTCCGAAGTTTATACTGCCCTGGAAAAAGGTGTTATCGATGCTGCTGACTACACCACTTTCTCCGGTAACTTCAAGACCGGTGTTCTTGATATTGCCAAGCACCCGATCTACCCAGGTATCCACTCTTCACCAACCGTTCACATCATCATGAACCTTGACGAATGGAACGCTCTGCCAGAAAACGACCAGATCTTCATGCAAATGTTCTTCAAAGGTATGGCTCTCGACTCCATGCTGCGTCCTCACTACGAAGACCGTATTGCTTACAGCGATGCCATCAAAAAAGGTATCGAGCCAGTTGCCTGGAGTGACGAAGAAAAAGCCAAGGTTCGTGGTTTCGCACGCGAAATCTGGGAAGAAACTGCTAAGAAATCTGAAATCGGCAAGATGTACTACGATGCCCTGCAAAAATATCTGGCATCACAAGGTATGAACTAAGCCGTTAGTTGTCATTACATTCGGACGCGGACTGCGGCTTCATAAGCAGTCCGCGTTTGTCTGTTTCAGCTCAAGGTGAAGAACCAATGAAACCGAGTCTGGTAATCGATCGTATTTTTGTCCGCGCGGGCCACTTTGTCTCGATCCTGTTTTTGATCGTCGTGCTTATCGCTTTTTACGAAGTTGTCATGCGCTATCTATTTAACTCTCCGACCTTATGGGTTCACGAAACGACCTCATTCCTGGTCAGCTTGGCCATGCTGTTTGGTGGCATTGCCTGTTACGCTGATGAAAAACATATCGCAATGACTTTCATCGCCGACAGCTTCCCCCCTAAACTGCGTTGGCTGTCCATGCTCTTTGTGGAAATCTGCACTCTGGTCTTTTCGCTGATGATGACCTACGGTGCCTTTCTGTCAGCGAAAGATTCGTTTTTCTCCCCCTTCGGTACCTTTCGTATGCAGACCTCCGGTAGTGCCCTTGATCCTCCGTTCCCGGCACTCAACAAGGGATTCTTTTTCGCGACCTGTATCATGCTGGTCTTCCTGGTGGTACTACATCTGTTGCGTCACCTGCTGACCTATAAAGAACAAATCGAGAAGATGAAGCTCGAAAAGCAAGAGAAGGAAAAAGCCAATGCTTAGTGCCATGGGAATTGCAACTGGAACCATCGTCATATTCCTGATGATGCTGTCGCTGCTGTTTGTCGGCATGCCTCTTGGCTTTCTGACCGGCTTTATCGCTCTGTCCATGTCCTTTTTGTGGTTCGACAGTGCCAATATCATGCAGATGGTCGCGACCCGGGTCAGTGACTTTACCACCTCCTATACCTTTGTCGCGGTACCCATGTTCGTGCTCATGGCGACTATGCTCGACAAAACCGGTATCGCCAAGGATCTCTATAATGCCATGCGTGTTATGGCCGGTAAGATCAAAGGCGGTGTCGCGATTCAGAGCATGATCGTTGCCGTTATCCTGGCCTCCATGTCCGGTATTATCGGTGGTGAAACGGTTCTCCTCGGCATGCTGGCCCTGCCTCAAATGCTGCGTCTTGGCTACAACCAGAAGCTCGCCATCGGTACCGTTACCGCAGGTGGTGCTCTGGGAACCATGGTGCCACCAAGTATCGTTCTGATTATTTATGGCATGACCGCCAATGTTTCCATCGGCGATCTGTTCCTTGGTGCGATACCTGCGGCATGTATCCTGTCCGGCATGTACATGGTTTACATTCTGGTCCTGTGTAACGTCCGCCCCGATTTTGGTCCTGCCATGGGTGAAAATGAATGGGCCAATATGAGCCGTGCCGAAGTCAAGAAGATGTTTCTTGATATTCTTGTACCGCTACTGATCGCGGGCTGGATTTTGGGCAGTATCTATGGTGGTATTGCCTCGGTTACCGAATCTGCCTGTGTTGGTGTTGTCGGCGTTGCCATCGCCGCAGCCTTCCGTCGCGAATTGACAGTTGCGATTATTTTTGACGCTCTTAAACACACCATCCGTACCGTCGGGATGATTATCTGGGTTGGTATTGGTGCCACCATGATTATTGGAACCTACAACCTGATGGGTGGTGACCGCTTTATCCATGACCTGTTTATGGGTCTTGATATGCCACCGATCTTCACCATCCTGATCATGATGTTCATTCTGCTGATCCTGGGGATGTTCCTTGACTGGATCGGGGTTGCCATGTTGACCATGCCAATCTTCGTACCGATCATCACCAGTATGGGGTATGACCCGATCTGGTTCGGCGTTCTGTTCTGCGTCAACATGCAGGTATCCTTCTTAAGTCCGCCATTTGGCCCGGCAGCATTCTACCTGAAGAGTGTTGCTCCGGAAGGCATTGAACTGACCGACATCTTTAAGTCAGTTTGGCCATTCATTATTATGCAGATAATTACCCTTGCCATCTTGTTGATGTTCCCTGGCGTAATTACCTGGATTTACAATTAAGCAACAACTGGTCACAAAAATGAAAAAGAGCCGATTCGTTTTAAAGAATCGGCTCTTTCTATTTCTGACGAGCTCATATTTCTGATTAAGCTTAAGCGGTTTCCCTCTCTATAATCATAAACCCGACCTCAATGACAGAAGCAGCTAAAGGTTCACCAGTCAAACGCTGCAAAAGCATCTCCCCGGCACGTTCACCGAGGAACTTGCGGTCAAAACGTACCGTCGTCAATGAAGGATGGGTAGATGCGGCATAAGGCTGGTCACCAAAACCAATCACTGCTAACTGATCAGGAATACCAATTCCCTGAGCGGCTGCTTCCATCAGCACCCCAAGGGCCAGATTGTCGGAACTGCAGAACACAACCCCCTGTTTAAAACCGGCCTCAAACAATTGCCTGAGAGCTGAACGGCCCAGGGAGAAATCTGAAGGAGCCTCAAGCTTAACCTCAACAGGAATCTTGCCGGACTGCTCAAGAATCCGCTTACGAAAGGCGGCAACCCTGGTGTTCGTTCGCGCTTCGTCAACATACAGGATACCGATCTGGCCATAATCCTTTGCCAACAGATAATCCGCCACGGCAATACCACATTGCTCGTAAGAAAAACCGATCATCATGTCGAGAGGAGAGGAATGCAGGTCCCACATTTCAACAATGGGAATATCTGCAGCGAGCAACATGCGCCGACAGTTTTTTGAATGGTTACTACTGGTCAGTAATATCGCATCCGGCCGCCGGGCAAGAACTGCTGCGACCAATTCCTCTTCGATTTTTTCCTGATACTCAGTCTCGCCAAGCAGCACCTGATAACCATGCCCGCGCAAATAGCGGCTGAAGTACTTAATCGTCTCAGCATGAACGATGTTCTCCATAGATGGCGTTATGGCCGCCACCAAACGGCTCCGTTTTGAAGCCAGCCCTCCGGCCAGCAGGTTGGGCACATACCCGGTAGCAGCCACTGCAGCCATCACCTTCTGCCTGGTTTTATCAGCGACGCTGGCAGGCTGATTCAAGGCCCTGGAAACAGTCGCCGTAGACACCTCTGCGATTCTGGCAACATCATCCAAAGTGGCAACAGTCTTTGAAGTTGCCTTGATTCCTTTTTTCATCATGAGCTCGTTTAATACCCAATCTTAAAGCGATTGAAAAATTTATCGTCCACTTCAAGCATTTAAACATCCATTTACTGATACATAAAGACTTATGTAGATAACGGGCATCCAGGAACTAAAACTTGTGATTATCCGGTTGTAATTTAACAACAAATAATTTTTTTGAGAGCCAAGGATACCAAGGGGTTAAGAGGAGGTGGAAAACTTGTATCGAACCGCCAAGGCACAGCTGAACACCACAGAAAACTTCAAACGCAATTTTCATACGATGAATACACAATAGATAAGATGTTTATTCAGAAATCGTTCGCCAAAAACTTTCTTTTTCTCTCTCCTGCTGATAAAACAATGATCTAACAACGGATAAAACTGATTTCATTCCGCAAGAAAACATCATACCTATTTTCATCCAGGAGAGTATCGCTTGCCACATAAAATCTATATCCCCGAAAAAATTGACCAGTCTGGTATTTCCTATCTTCAGCAACGAGGGTACCAAATTGTCACGGGTCATGGCCTAAATCCAGACCAGATCAAAGAAGCTATTGCTGACTGCGACGGCATGATTTTGCGGATTATCAAAATCAATCAGGAAATCCTTGCCCACGCGAAGAAACTTAAAATTGTTGCACGCTATGGTGCGGGCTACGAAAATATTGATCTTGCAGCAGCCAAAGCAGCAGGGATTCGCGTCACCTACTCACCAGGCAGCAATACCATAACTGTCGCTGACCACACCCTGGGATTTATTATTGCCAGTGGGCGCTTCTTTCACATGGGCGATCTGGCTACCCGCAGCGGAAATTTCGCCTTCCGCCATAATGCCGTAGGCTGTGATTTTGCTGGCAAAACCCTGGGCGTTCTCGGTTTAGGTAAAATTGGCAGTGCCGTCGCGCGCAAAGCAATGCTTGCCCTCGATATGAAAATCCTCGCCTATGTACGTGACACAAACAAGGATTACGGAATCCCCGGCGTCGAACTGACCACAGACTGGGATGCCGTATTCAAACGGTCAGACGTTATCACCACCCATCTGCCTGTAACGGAACAGACCCGCTTCGCTGTCGGTAGCAGGGAGTTTGAGTTGATGAAGTCAACAGCTCACTTCATCAACTGTTCCCGGGGAGATCTCGTTGACGAACAGGCCTTGATAACCGCCCTTAAAAGCGGCCAGATAGCAGGAGCTGCCCTGGATGTCTTCACCCCCGAACCGCCAACCCCGGACAACGAGCTGCTAAAACTGCAAAATGTCATTTTATCGCCCCATAATTCAGGGACAACCAAAGAAGCCGCCGAGCGGGTTGCATTAGAATCAGCGAAAGCAGTTGATGATGTACTGAGCGGCAGGACCCCGGATAATATTTTGGTATGACAGGTGACAAGAAACTTAACCAGTTTTCATTTGGAAACGGCCCTTTTCCGCCGTGGCTGTGTCAATTTGTGGACTTGCTTGTGCGACGTACAGTACTACCTCTTAAGCACAAGTCCTTAATTTCCTAGCTACAGCGAAACAATGAGAAAGAGAAAAAGGCCTAATTGCGAGCTGCTGCAAAGGGCAGAATAGCGCAATCAGGCCATTTTTTGATCTGGAAGAGAGAAGGTAATTTAGTTGCTCAAAATCCGCACTTCAACAGCTACTGACATGAGCTGTTCTGTCGAGCCCTGGAACACACCTCGCACCGGCTGCACATCAAAATAATCACGGCCGACAGCGGTTCGCACATACTGCCAATCGACCAGTTTATTGTTGGTTGGATCAATTCCAACCCAGCCAGCTTCCTCATGCCAGGCATGCACCCAGGCGTGAGTTGCCCCGCTGCCACGTAATGACAGATCCTGGTCCTGATCTTCGCTACTCAGCACATAGCCACTGACATAGCGAGCCGGAATTCCATGCAGGCGCAACACCCCGATCAAGGCATGAGCCATATCCTGACAGACCCCGGCTTTATTGGCGAACAGCTCCTGAGGCGTTGAATAAACATTCGTAACATCTGCCTGATAGCTAAAGGTCTGATAAAAGTGGTCAGCAATTCCTTGCAGTGCAGCCTTAAATTCGGCTTCCGGCAGGGTTGAACTAAAGCCCTCTGCAACCGGAATCTCTTGATACTCTTGCAATTGAGGCACCCCGGTGGTCCAGTCGAGGAATTCGACTAACCGCTCCTGATAGGGGCGCGGATCTGGCTCTGCCTCGGGTCCACAATTGAATTCGTTGGTGGTTTCAACTTCAGAGATCGCAGTTATCGTCAAATGGTTATGCGGTTCAAGCAGATTAAAGTGCATGACCCGATTACCAAAATGGTCCGTATGCTCACGCAGATCGACGTTCGGATCAATCTCAATCTCATGCTTCAGAACCTGCTGAAGGCCGGTATCTACCGGCGACATGCGCAATTCATTTTGCGACTGAAAAACCGCCTCACTGTAGGTAAAACTGGTTTTATGGGTCACTCCCAGCACAACCTTCTGATTCTTGGCTAATGATTTCATAGAGCTCCCCTACTGTTGCGGAATCTGGATTGCCAGACGCCGTTGATGTTCATCCAGGACGGTCACGGTAATCGAATTAAAATAGGCCTGGTGGGTCATCCCGATGAGCATTTCGATACGGCTTTCCAAAGCCTGAAGATACTCAATGAATCCAGAAGCAAGAATGTCTTCGCCATGAACCCCTTCACGCAGATCTTCCAGGAATTCCTCGACTTTCATAAACAGCTTGAACTGGTCTTCGTTATACATGCCGATCCCTTTAAAGGAGGCATGTGCCTGCTGGATACAATAGTGAACAGACCGTGGAAACCGCACATTGGTCAGCAACAGGTTGAGAACATTGGCTGGCTCAATCCGCGCCAGGTAAAGACGACGATAGGCTTCATAACCGGACACCGAACGAAGTAACCCCTGCCATTGATGCAAATCAACAGGAGTCCCGACATCACTGGTATTGGGCAGCAGAATATGATACTTCATCTCAAGGATACGACAGGTCATCAGAGCGCGCTCCAGTGAGCTACCCAACTGGAAAAAATGCCAGGACTGACCGTGAACCATGGTATTGTTGGTCAACCCGTAGAAAGCATTGCAGAAGCGCTGTATCTTCCAGTTAAACACCTCTTGTTCGCGAATCCCCCTGAGCTTCGCCTGATCATGATAGGTACTGTTCAGCAGAAACCACATTTCCTCACTGATCCGTTCCCGCACGGTACGAGCAAGCTGACGAGCACGAGACAGGCATGAAGCAACGGAATAGGAATGGCTGGTATCCCAAAGCAGGTAGTTGAGAACCTTCTGCCGGGTCACGCTGTCGTACTGCTCATGATAATTCACATCGGTCCGCGTGACAGCAAGCAACGGGGACCAAATATCCATCTCCGGAACAGATTCCCCCTGAATGGTCATCTTTTCGTTAACTTCAAGTAAACGAGCAATATTTTCAGTACGTTCTATCTGCTGGCCGAGTTCAAATAAGTTTCTGGCAATACGACTAAGCATTAGCACCCTCCTGACGGCTGTCACGCAGAACCCAGGTATCTTTACTCCCCCCACCTTGAGATGAGTTGACCACCAGGCTGCCGCGCTTCAGGGCGACCCTGGTCAAGCCTCCGGGCAGAACCTTGACATCTCCATCAGCATTACAGACAGCAAACGGACGCAGGTCGATATGGCGTGAGTAAAAACCTTTCTGACCTTCCTGCTCAAGGAATGACGGGTGCGTAGAGAGCTGTTGAATCGGCTGAGCAATATAACCTTCAGGACGTTCACGCAGCTTGGTTCTAAATTCGGCCAGCTCTTCCTTGGTGGCATGAGAACCGACCAGCAACCCGTAGCCACCAGAAGCGTCCGTCGGCTTGACAACCAGGGAAGACAGGTTTTCAACCATATACTTCAGTTCATCCGGTCGGGACCCGAGGTAGGTTGGAATAATTGGCAGAATCGGATCTTCATCCAGGTAATAACGGATAATATCAGGGGTGTAAGCATACAAGGCTTTATCGTCAGCAACCCCGTTACCCGGCGCATTAGCCAGGGCAACATTACCGGCCCGATAAGCATTCATCAGCCCGGGAACCCCCAGGATGGAATCGGGCCTGAACACCAGGGGATCGAGGAAGTCAGTATCCAGACGCAGATACAGAACATCGACCCGTTTAAGACCGGTGATCGCTTTCATGTAAAGAACATCCTGATCAACGATCAGATCCTGCCCTTCAACCAGTTCAACCCCCATCTGACCAGCCAGGAAAGAATGTTCAAAATAGGCCGAGTTATAGATGCCCGGAGTCAGTACAGCAATAGTCGGCTTTTTAGCATCGGTCAGAGAAACCAGGCTGTCAAACAGCATCTGCGGATAATGGTCAACCGGGCGCACCCGGTAATTTTCCATCAGTTCCGGTAATGCCCTGGCCATAACCATGCGATTCTCCAGGACATAAGAAACCCCTGACGGAACCCTCAGGTTATCTTCAAGAATGTGAAAGTCACCACTCTGGTTACGGATAAGATCGATCCCGCCAATATGGACGTGAATACCGCCGGGAGGATTAAGCCCGGTCATTTCACGGCAATAAAGGCTCGAGCCGACGACCTGGTGGGTCGGGACGACACCATCCTTGAGGATCTTCTGATCGTGATATACATCTTCAAGAAACATATTCAACGCGGTCATGCGCTGAACCACCCCGGCTTCAATATGGCGCCATTCTTTACCCGTTAAAATGCGTGGCATCAGGTCAAAGGGAAAGATCTTTTCCGTCCCCCGGGCGTCGGAATAAACGGTAAAGGTTACCCCTTGGTTCAATAGTGAAAAGTCAGCAGCTTGCTGCATATCCGCAGTCCCTGTTTCCCCCTTCTGCCGAAAATACTCAACCGCCTTCTGATAGGTGTCTCTGACCTCACCTTCAGCGCTGAACGCTTCATCGTAAGGAGCAGCATCACAACAATCAAACAATTCAGGAATTTGTGAACTCATAAATAGAATCACCTGTCTGAAAGAGAAAAAAGTAAAACACCAGATCTAATGCTCGAATCATGCCGGTTTTAAAAAAAGCAGAATAACATTGCTAAAGTACGATGAACAGCAGCTTCCAAAGATATTTTTTTAATGGACGAGCAAAGTTGACTGAACAAATTTTACTCAGTTTTCGATATAATTGCTGAGCCATTAATCGCTGATAGTCCTTTGAATGCCAAAAGTTCTGAAATTTTAAGCAGACGATGGCTGTAATAATTATTTTTTTAGTTTTGCTTTGGCCCTCTCACCCCTGGTGCGGGCAGCTTTATTTCCAACTTATTCCGCCCATCAATCGCACCCCCCGCAGCACCTTTCTATCGTGCCCCGGCGTGCCCCGGCGTGCCCCGGCGGGGAAATATTACATTATTAGGAAATGATCAAGGTCTATCCAGTTGAGATTTTGGTAGGTGTCGAGGTTGGATTGTGCAATTAGGTTTGCGGTTTCATTAGAGACAAAAGCAAATCTTGCCCCACTATTCATTTGCCTTGAATTATAACTAAAGGATGATTCAGTTTTGATTGCTTTTTCAAAAACAATCATCTTTCCGTTAGCGTCTTTGCAAAGACAAACTTCCGGTCTAACAAACCACTGCTCATCACCAATGCGTTTGATGATTTTATAATCTATATCGTTTATTTTTATCATTTAAACCTCATATTGATTTTTCGTTATAAGAAAGTGTGGTCCTGCGGGGGAATAACTCTATGGTAAAAAATAAGATCGACTTTGGTCAAGAAATGAACACTTGAAGGGAATCCTTAAAAACAGAGGCGTTTTTTCTCAATTGACAGCAACAAAAAACCGCGCAATAATGCCGCCTCAATCCCAGCCACAAAACAGGTACTTACACGTTGCTCAGGATTAAAAAAACGACCTTAACTGTTTGAAATAAAATAGAAATAAAGGTCAACTAATTGCCGCTATAGCTCAGCTGGTAGAGCAACTGATTCGTAATCAGTAGGTCGTCCGTTCAAATCGGATTAGCGGCTCCACAATAAAAACAGGCACTTATCTCATTTTAGATGGTGCCTTTTTTATTCAAAAACAACCATTGGGTAGCAACTTGGGTAGCGTTTATAGGAATACCCTTTCCCATACGTCTTCCATCGACATTTCTTAAACTTTCACTCCACCATAACTATTGAGCGGTACTGCTAAATTGCACTTTTCCTCTTTTCGTTCGCCATTTTTTTTTATACCTTAATAACACTAACTTAAAAATAAGGTATTCTAAATGGACTTTGATGTTTATTGCGATGAGGCACTTCCAGACCTATTCACAACAAAAAAACCCCGGGCGCAATATTTAATGATTGGAAGCCTGTGGTTACCCAGTGAATATAGAAATGACCTAAAAGAAAAAATTAAAAAAATCAGAGAAGACTACAATACATTTTCCGAAATCAAATGGACAAAAGTATCCCCAAACCGACTAGAATTTTATGAGTCGCTCATAGATCTTTTCTTCTCCTATGGAACAGAATTAAGATTTCGTTGCATAGCAGTAGACCATACCAAAGTGAATATGGATTACCATAACGGCGACCGTGAATTGGGTTTTTATAAATTTTACTATCAACTCTTACAGCACTGGATAAAGGGATTTAACTCTTACAGTATCTTTTGTGACACAAAAACAAATAGAGATCCTCAGAGGCTTCAAGTATTAAAGCGCGTGTTAAATAACGCAAACCTTTATTCTGAGATAAAAAACGTTCAATCTCTTCCGTCAAAGGAAGTTGCTCTTATTCAATTCTGCGACCTGCTTCTTGGTGCTGCTAGCAGTCGATTAAACAACACACTCGCAGAAGGATCAGGCAAAGAGGCAGTAGTTAATAAAATTGAAAAACATCTTGGAATAGAAAAAATTTCTCCAACCAGCCAGGCAGCTAAAAAATATAACGTATTTAAAATAAGACTAGAGGGGGGCTGGTAATGGCGCTCCCCCCCCTCCTGGTTCTTGCTTCGTGGGAAGATTACCGAGAACACTACATCAACAATTACTGCCGATCCGTAATCTCAACCCATGATGGAATTCGAGTGTATTTTTCACCGGACAGGTTCGGCCACGCATTCCGTGAGTCATCAAATCGCGACGGGATAAAGGATTCGTTTTCTGAAGAGCGAATGCAGAGAATGGACTGGATCAAAGCAACGCTTGAGAATGAAAAGTCAAACCACTATTGCGGTTGGGACAATTTCAACAAAGTACATGACCTCAAGCGTCGCGTAAGCGTAGTTTACGAAAGTTTTGTTGTTATCCTAGAGTTAAGGATCGCCCAAGACGGTTCAATTAGAGGAAAATTTGTCACTTGCTACCAAGCAGACAACAGCATTAACAAAATAACAAAGGCCCCTCTGTGGGACAGAGAAGCCTTTATTAAAAACCATAAATAAAATGGTCGCTGATTTGCTACGCTGGTCCAGCGACCGAAACCTCGATAGATTCAAAGCCTTGGGCAGTGAATTCAACTTAATTATACAAAAGCTTACCAAAACAATCAAGTTCAGGCACATCAGTGAATCAATAGTTGTAATTTTCTGGACTTAAGTAAAACAGAAGCCCACAGCTTGTCAAGCCCCTTTTCCCAAAGAACCGTTAAGATATCTGTAAAAACACTACGTCAGCAGCACGACAAAATATGACACACAGATATTAACCACTCACATTTCGCAAGAATGAAGACACCATCACCTTGATGTCAGAATCACCCTTCCCTTCTCGCTATCTATTTTCACCCAACAAACTGCTGAGCCCAAGGTAGTGTTCAAAATTCTGTGTCATTTCGCTATTATTTACAGAACGAAAGGAATGACACATGTCCAAACCAGAAAACCCCTTCGATATGGAGGCTGCTCTCAAGGCCTTGCGTGAAGGCCAAAACCTAACGGGTAAAGGCGGCATTCTTACACCACTTATCAAACAGCTCACCGAAGCAGCCATGCAGGCCGAGCTTGACGAGCATCTAGCCGAGGAAGAAGCGCCAAATCGCAAGAATGGCAAATCGTCCAAAACCGTCAAAACTCTTTCTGGTAGTTTCGAACTTGATACTCCACGAGACCGAACCAATACCTTTGAACCGCAGTTGGTTAAAAAGAACCAAACCCAACTGACAGATGAACTGGAGCGAAAAATCATCGCTCTGTTCTCTCTCGGGACCAGCTATCAGGACATCCGTAGCCATATCGCAGAGCTGTATGGCATTTCGGTGTCCAACGGGACGATTAATGCCGTCACGGACAGGCTGTTACCCGAGCTCCAGGCTTGGCGTGAGCGCGATCTGGAAGCCATTTATCCAATCCTTTGGCTCGATGCCATTCACTACAAGATCAAAGAGAACGGCCGTTATATCAGCAAAGCTGTTTACACCATCTTGGCTCTAAACATCGAGGGCAAGAAAGAACTTCTCGGCCTTTATCTCTCTGATCAGGAAGGTGCTCATCACTGGCTGAGTATTCTCACCGATCTCCATAATCGAGGTGTTCAGGACATTTTGATTGCCTGCGTTGATGGCCTGAAAGGCTTTCCGGAAGCGATTGAAACAATCTATCCGAACGCTGAAATTCAGCATTGTGTGGTCCATCAGATTCGCAACTCGATTAAATATGTGGCCTCAAAAAACCAAAAGGCCTTCATGGCTGACCTAAAATGCGTTTACAAGGCAGCAACCCTTAATGCTGCGGAGTTGGCCCTAGACGACCTTGATGCAAAATGGGGCGAGAAGTACCCCATGGTCATCAAATCCTGGCGTAGCAAATGGCCAACCCTGTCCAACTATTTCAAATACCCAGATTATGTCAGGACAGCCATCTATACCACCAATGCAGTAGAGGCTGTACACCGACAATTTCGCAAGCTGACTAAGACCAAAGGCGGCTTCGCCAATGAAAACAGTTTGCTGAAGCTGCTTTACGCTGGCATACTCAAGGCGTCCGAGCGCTGGACGCACCCGATCCAGAATTGGAATTTAACGCTGGCCCAGCTCACTATCCATTTTCCGGATCGGCTGGAAAAGCATCTTAGCCTATGAGCCTGACACAGAATTCTGAACACCCTCGAGCCCAAGAATCAATCTTTCTGTGCTTAGTATTTGACCGCGCATGGGTTATAAATAACCGCCACATACAAAGCTACAAATTATCTTTTATAGACTTCTTATATATTTCTCGCTTGAAGCACCAGGATTAGTTCATCAACAGTCATCCCACGACCGATAAGTCCTATTCTTATTGGTTCAAAAACTAAAAGCATTCTTTTATAAGCATCGACAACCTGATGATGTGAGTTAAGATCTCTGCCAGCGAATTCACTAAACCGCCCAAGGTCATTAACCATAAAACTAGCTACCCCATAATGCGGCTCATTGTTACCATCAAACCCAGGAAACATAGTATTTGCATACGGACACTCTTGCCCTATTCTCTCCTTTTCCTCAGCAGTTGTTTTACTGTAGCTTTCTTCGATAAACGACCACATGTCTAAAATATCTACCACTTCTGAAACAACCGGATCCTCTCCTCTATCTTCAAAAGGGATCCCTGAATACTTCCAATGAAGCCCCCAAGTATGATCGTTAAATATAGCAGACCGGATAAACCCAGGATCAAATTCTCCTCTTGTCTCTGTCGCCTCATAAACATCACACATCATTAGCAACATAAGCTTTTCACCATCACTCAGCTTCATGGTACCCCCTTTAAAGGTTTTATGAATAAACGCATAAGTACCATTTATAACAAAAAATCTCCTACCTGCAACTCAGCAGCCCAAACAAACCTACCCAACAAACTCCTGGGGCCAAGAGTCAATCTTACTACGCGACCCAATCCAGACACCGCCCCCATTCTCACAACTCTTTCTGATAGCAGGCCGAGCTCACGGTACCACTTGAGAGCTGTTGTTTCACTAACATGTAAAACATTACAAACAGCCTTCATTCCTACCAGAAAATCAGATTGTTGAGACATCTTTTATCCTTCAATACGGTCTATTGTTGAGCATTTAAAAAACTCATCTACAAGACCAAGATCAGGAAGCCAATCCAAAAGCAAATCTGGCCTTATCTCTTTCAATCGAGTGACCGCATCTTCAAAACTGATCGTCTTTCCCTTTTTACTCATTCTGTCGATCCAATGATCAGTCCCAGCGAAGTAACATTTAGTACCGTCAAGCTCGAACTCAGCAACGATCTCTTTGCCCTGACTTTCATTGAAAAACTGCTCCAATGTTTTTCCAACCAGATCACTAACAGGAAGATCTTTCCAGCGACCATGCTCATCGCGTATTTTTATTGATAATTTCACCATAAAGCAGCTCATCAATATGGATCATGATAGTCATATGCGGCTTCCTTGATCCTGTTAGCTTTTCGTTCTTTGCCACGATTGACGTTTTTTGAACAGATTTCGTTATAAGGCTCCAGCGATCTAAACTTAAGATATTTAGCATCCAGGTCAGCACGGAATTGAAGATTTGCTTCACCGCTACGATTTTTTAGTATCTTAACGATTATTTCCTTTTGCTGATTACGCTGGATTCCAAGCATATAGTCAGCACTCGCCTCAACAGCCCCACTTCCCTTTGCGCTCCATGTTTCAATTTCACCATCACGGGCACTAGCCCGGTTGATCTGCGTCAGGATAACTACCGGCATATTCAGCCTCTTGGCTATGATCTTTGATTGCTCGGCACAGTAACTAATCCGCTCATATTCTGACTTTGCCCCATCAGCGGCCATCAGACCAAGGTAATCAATTCCAACAACACCAACATCACCGAATCGGGCCCTGGCAAGCCTCGAATAGTGCTCAACCTGTTCAATTGTTAAGGCAGGCTTCGGGCACGTCAGAAGGTTATCAATGCCAAGCCTAGCAATTTCTGAAGCGGTCTGTTCTTGATAACCAGGCTTTCTTCCACTATAGCCAGACTCAATGAAGTATGTAGATTGCTCCAGTCCAATTTGAACCGTACGCTGATAAACAAGATTTGCAGGCATCTCCATAGAGAAGAAAAGGCTTTTTCGACCCGTTCTATGCGCTGAATTGATCAGGATATTTTGCAGATAGGCAGACTTAAAAGTTCCGCTATATCCAACTATCATCATAACTTCACCTGGAGAAACGCCCCCAAGGACAACATCAAGATCAGGGAACCCAGTGTTAAAGCACAATGAGTCTCTACTCTTAATGAAGCTTTCATATTCTGCAGCCATATCCGCTGCTGTCAGCCATATCTTTTCAGATTGCCCGGATTGCCCAACATGTTGCAGAGCCGCAAATGACTCTGAAATCAATAAGTCAGGGTCATCTGTATTATTAGCCTTTGACAAAATGTCCCTTGCAGCGGCAATCACTTGCCGTTGCTTACTCTTAGTTGAAACGATCCTAGCGTAGTATTCGATATTCGCAGCGGTTGGAGTATATTCAATAAGCTCTGCCAAATATCCAGCGCCACCAACCTGATTATATTTATTTATGACGTTCAGTTCTTCAGATAGGGTAACTAGATCTGGCCCAATACCCTCTATAAACATGCGCTGCAAAACAGTAAATATCAGCCTATTCCTTCCAACGTAAAAGTCATCAGGGATAAGGTTGATTTTATGATAGCTGTCAGGATCGAGAAGGATCGCCCCAAGGATTGACTTCTCGGCGTCTTCGCTATGCGGTGGCAAAGTATTGTTCATTTTGAGTAACCTCTTTCCATGGTTGAAAATTCACCAGACTCTCACCCAGCTCAGGGAGTAAGCCTGAGTCAACAAAGCTATCAATCAGGTCGTCTTCCGGCTCCTGAAGGGAATTAATTTTCAGCTGAAGACCGCCAACTGTTGGAGGGCCAGCAGGAAAACGTTTCTGTTCAGGCATAGCAAAATAACTGCAAGCCCTTAAGACAACATCACCAAGGCCAAGACTCTTGATCAACTGATTGATCTGACCAGCATCCTTTTTCGTGTAAGCATATTTACGCCCTTCAATTTGCTGATACGAGTAACACCACCAGGACGAAAACCATGCATGAGGTGAAACCACTTTTTCTTGCTTATGCTTTCTGGAAACAGTCACCTGCTTTTTAGGTGGAGAAGGTTTCTCTCTGGTAATCTCTGGTATAGGTGTGGACAAGTTGTCCAGTTCCATCTGGTCATTTTGTCCAGTGGGTTTCGATACCGACTGGTCATTTTGTCCAGTGGCTCCGGATTGATTTTCAATTTTCTCAACTGCCTCGTAATTAATAGTAAACCAGGTCGTTTTGTCATAATTTCGTTTATTGAAACGATCTGTCGTTTCTATAAGCCCCAGATCCTTTAAACTCTTAACGACTCTCCGGATTGTTTTTTCACTCCAAAATGGAAGCTGTTCTTTCCATTCTGCTGCGGTGTTGTAGATCCAGCGCTGTCCAGAGTGAACGTGCTCAGAACGATTTAGCCAATAATGCAACTGCTGAAGAAATAAAGCTTCATTTAGCCCTATAGCCTTAGCTAGGCCAGGCAGGACCTGTAAGGGAATGTCGTCAATGAGGAGCTTCATTGAGATACCTTCTCACCCAAGAGAGGCATCCCCGGCACGCTTAATTTTCTTTTCCAGTCCCTTACGGAAGCATCTGACAGGTGAAGGACCTCTGCTATCTTGGCAACAGGGACATCCAGGTCCAGAAGGAAAGCCAAGACAATGAATTTTTCTGGCGGAATCTTGGCACTTGAAAATGGCGTATTTCTAAAGAAGTGAACCTTCTTGCGGCAATGCACACAGGACGTGATCCGGTACTCCAAGAAACTTTTGGTGGCCAGTTCACTTAATGGTTTTCCACAATGGCAGCAGACAATACCTGACTTATGAAATATTGACAAAAACCAGCAACGGAGTCGATCCTGATCAATAAGATTAACCAGCTCCATAGTCGCATTCTTTTTCAAATCTTCATTGAACATACCTCAGACCTCGCTTGAAACGTTCCCTCCACAGAACCTTAGAAAATCCATCAGAAAATGCATTTTTCCACCAAATTTTACATTTTTAAATGGAGCCATTCTCCGGGGCTTAGCCGCCCGCACTAGATCAGGTGGCCAGAAGGACCCATGATCGCTCAACCATCACGGTTCACCTGCTTGAAGTATGAATCCTTCGCAGCAGCAATATAGCCAGTCAAAAGCCATGCTCTTATTCCTGGAGCTTCCTTCTTCAGCGGCTCTAAAAGCGCGACTGACTCGGTGGGAGATCTTGTTTCTCCAAGCTTGTTTGGTGCCGGAAAATGTTTGCGATATTTTTTTAATCGCCGTCGAACAATCCTCCGGTTCAATCCTGTAGCATGAGACATGGCACGCACCACAATTTCAAAATTTGTCATAAAATCCCCTAGGGCCTAAGATTGCTACATAAAAAAAGTGCTAAACAATCCATGTTGAATCTATCAATGAACCTTTTTCTCTGGCTGCATGTATTGACGAAGAGCCAATAACGCAACATTCGCCATATTCAAAACCACACTGCCTTCCCATTCATCTTTGATTTTTGTATTAATCGGAGGGTCAAAATCGATTTTAAACTTCGTATTTCCCTTACCCTCTTTACCGGTAATGGTCAGAGTAAATTTTAATTCACGGCTCATTTACTCCTCCCACTACAACCCAAGAAGGAATGCAGCGTTATCTTCTGTAGCTCTTACCTGCACAGCCTTGAGCACTTCCCACATGAAAGCCTCAAGCTGTGGAGCTAATCCATCACCGCTAATCTTAATCAAAGCATCTCCCGATTTGATGGTCTTTGTCCGAGCGTCGAGATAGTCTGTTTGGGCTTGAATGTTTTCCACTTGAGCATCAATGAGAGCCTGCCTCCTGTCGTTTTCTTTTCCTATTAGATCCTCCAGAAATCTCTTATCTGCTCCAGCGAAACTATTTAGTTGACCTGTTAAATCTACTAATGTTTCTCCCGTACTTTGGATGGACGCCTTCATAGCATCAAAAGCAGCTACCGCAACTTTTGTATCAGATTCAATTTGTGCAGTTTTTAGATCGACAGAGAGTTCCATGCCCTTAATTCTCTCATCACTTGCCAAATCCAACATCTTTTGATGAAGTTTTTCACCTTCATCAATAGCGTTTTTTAGTGAATCTGCTGCTTTGTCGCTAGCGTTAGAAATGACATTGAAAGTCCCTGATATTGTTTTATTAGATATGCCAAGGTCAGAGCGCACAGACGATGCCATCTGCTCAAACTGTGAGGCGACTGTTTTTGCCGCGCCACCAAGGTCATCTTCTATAACGGTAATGAATTTTTTAATGTTCCCGTCCGCGTCGATTTCCCAGCCGATATCGCGGAATTGCTGGGCAACCTCCTCTGCGGTGCGTGGGATAATCTGTAGAACAGTGCTGGCCTCTTCCCAAGTATGGGTAGCTTTATTGTAGACAATGAGGCCCTCATTCATCGCAGCTATAAGCTCTTGATGGCTGGTAATATTAACACCGGTACGCTCCGATATAACCCTATACCGCTCAGCCAATATCGCTGTTGATTCTGCAAGACGTTCCTCGGCAGCGGCGGCTTCCCGGTATGCGTCTACCGTGGCTCCGATCTCATTACCAAGGTTATAAATCTGGACAGCTCCCCAGGCAGCACCCAAAGCAGCAGCAGCTGGAGCAGCTGCAGAAAGAACGGCAGTTAACCCACCTGCGCCACCTATTAAACTAACTAGACTGGTTAGGCCATTTAAGACGCTGCCACCACCAAGCAACAACAAGCCATTAGACAAACCACCAACTACACTTGTAGCCCCAGATAAAAACCCGGTAATTTCGTTAACACTTTTACCAACACCAATAATGTTGCCAGCGAACTGCTGCCCGCTGGCGTCGGCATTAGTAAAGTTTTCGGCAAGCTCACCAATCATCTCAAACAGCGGGGCCATACCTTCTATAACGCCAGTGCTTAAATTGGTGAGTCCGGACAACAGATCGACAACGGTTTGAATACCATCACGCAAACCATCAACGCTGGTCAGATCGATATCACCAAAGACCGCTGAAAACGCATCACTTACGCTTTCTTTAAGCCCATCAAAACTGGTAAATAAATTGCTCCAATTGGCACCAGATAAAGCCTCCGGAAGAGCGGCGGCCATTCCCGTCAACAAGGAATCAATATCAGCCATAGCCTTTTCAAATATGCCAATCAATCCATCCAGATCACCAGCATCAACCGCGCTACCTATCCCCTGCAGGTTAGCAATCAGGCTGTTGACAATATCGCCATACTCATCAAGCAACTTGCCGCCGACACCAATCAGCACTGTCTGAATGTTGTTAACCAAGCGTTGGTTGCCAAGGCCAAAATTGTCGACCATCTTCTCGAATGCTGTGCTTGTTGCGCCACTGCGGTTTTCCATTGCTTCTAGTGATTTTGCAAAGATACCGCTGGTATCGCCAGCCAAAGCCATAACACCGTTTAAGCCTTCGACACTGCCAAACAGGCGGGCCATGGTATCGATATTGCCATCAGTCGCAGTGTATAATGTTTGCAGGAATCCGCTTAAACCTTGGGTGCGTAGTGCTGTGGTGTTAAATTCAATGCCAAGCTCTTCTGCCTGTTTTTTAGCATCGGTACTTGGTTTAATGATGTTAGACAGAGCAGCCTTAATTGATGTGATTGCCTGGGCGGTCGGCATGCCATTAGCCGTTAATGCTGCAATTGCCGCTGACAGATCATCAAATGGGACACCAGCAGCTGAAGCTGTACTGGTTACTTGGGAAAGGCTTGCTGCAAGCTCTGGAATAGTGGTTTGTCCCTGCTTAACAGTTGTAAAAAAGATGTCAGAATAATCAGCAGCCTGCTCTGTTTCGGCACCATAAGCATTCATGGTGCTGGCCATTGCAATCAGGGTGCTGTTAAGATCCGCTTTACCAGCAACGGATAGTTCCTCGGCATCATTCATCAAACCAAGGGCTCTGGTATAATCCACCCCGGCAGAAATGGCGCTATAGACAGCACCATTAATACTGTCGATGGACTGCGTTGAATCGTTCGCGTAATTGAGTATTTCTTGCCGGTACCCGGACAAGCTGCCAACACTCTCATCAATAAGAGTGTTTATCTCGGCAAACTGGTCATTAAAAGTGCCTGCCTGGTTAATACTTAGCCCAGCAAAGGCGGCGGCCAAAGCGACAACGGCTGTTTGAGCCTGGAGGATATCATCAGCCATACCAGCAAAAGGAGCGGTGGCATTTTCCAGACCGGAAAGGCTGGATTCCACCTGGCCGACAACCTTGCTCAGGTCGTTACGTCCACCAAAAACGATTTCGATTGTTTTTTGCAAATCAGCCATTTTTACTTCCCTTTTTTGCTTTTGCCTCATAATGGCGATACCAAAGCTCTATCTCTTCATCAGTCAGGTAACCATTAGGAAAGAGATCTGGGCGAACTTCATACAGAAAACGTCCGTTAGCTTCGGCTAAAACTAGTGCATTTCTGACTATTTCTTTATGCCAGAGGCTTTCGACTTTCCCAGTTGGCGACCTTCCCCGGTTAGCCTAAGAATTGCATTTGTTAATAGGTAAAATTCGGTGGGGAAATCCTCACTTAGCAGAACGGCATCACTGTGCTGAAGCTTAGGTTCAACACATCCGATCGCCAGCATCTCCTGCCTCTGAGCAACATCATCCGGGACTTCTGGACCCTCACTTAGGTTCCTGAGTGCATTAGCTTTTTCCTGAGAGTTACCCCCCATAAGTGCAGACACAAGAGCCGCCTTATCCTGCTGTCTAGCTGCAGCTTCTTTGCTTCGTCCGAGCTCAGCAGCAGTTAAGCCCCGCACTTTAAATAAGGGGTCAGAACCATCTTCAAAATATGGGGATAAGGGTGTAACAGCTATCAATTCACTCGATGCCTCACGGCGATCGTTTCGATATCTATCAAGATTCATAATCATCAACCTTTTCTCGGTTTGATAGGTCTAGAGTTATCAAGGTATTTCTGCCGTACTCCCAGACAACCTGGACGCGAGACAGATCCTCCATTACAGGAGCGCTCCTGCTCCACCTGAGGAACAGTTTTTTTGCCAAGGCTTAGTCTGCACCGTATTCCCTAGGCCACACTAGGACGGGAGGTGCAACCTCTAAGAAAGGAGTAAGAAGAGCCCTACTTCCCCCATTGGAAGGAAGCTTGTCCCGTCAACGCAATCTGTACCGTATTGCCTGAACCACCAGGCCGGGAAGTACACCGCAAATGAAGCCCCTACCTTCCCAACGAAGGGAAGGCTTTGTATGTCAACTGCATGAACTACGCAGGAACATCAAACTCCAGCGCTCTTAACAGCTTTATGTCCGATAGCAGCAACACCAAAATCTATCCTAGTCTTAAACTCGATGTTGTCACTCACCCAGCCGGGCTTTGAATCGATATAGGGGGCGAGGTTGTCAGCTGAGCCTAGTGCAATTGTTGCAAAGAAAGGTGAAATGTTTGGATCTGGAAGTAAGTACCAGGCCGTTGAACTGGAACCGGTCAAAGCAGGGCTTTCCAAGAGAGGTTCTACAATTGGAATTAACCCGATTTTTTTGAAAATATTTGGTACTGACGAATTGGTCTGTCCTGGTGCACTATCGGAAAAACAAAGCTCATGAGCAGTCATTTCCAGGGATGGTGGAACCAATAAATATTTTGGTTCAATCATCAGCGGGTTACCCCTGTCATCAGAGAACATCCTGACAACCTTAAGAGCTTCCGCTAAACTGTCCCTTGATAAAGCGGAATCCTCACCACTTAAAAGGTTTCCTCTGGATGCATCAAACACTGAAACACCGTCAGACAGTGAAGGATTTGAAAGCAGCTTTCCGTAAACCATCCGCGCCTGAGTCAATACTGCAGTCAGGGCTTGCAGTCTGCCCACATCGGCAAATGCACCAACATCGTCATTGATAATAACTTGTCGAGATAAGGGAATAATGCCGCCACGTGTTACGATCTGATAGGTCTCATTCCCCTCTGAAATACTTAAATATTTAAACTCGCCACGCTCATCTACGAGCGGGAGTTCTGAAGGTGGTGCAACTCGAACTATGGACCCTTGATGGAAATTGTTAGTAGATTTCGGTGTGGTCCACAAAGAGAAAGTTGATTGATATTGACCATAAGACGATTCCATTGATTTACTTGCTACATCTGCAAGAACAAGAGGGAAGTCACTTGTTGTCATTGCCCGACCAGCAATTTCACTTGGGAACCCACCAAAATCAACACCACTGGTTCTGCAAGCTTCTCTTGCAAGTTCTACCAAGCTATAGTCCGCCACATCATCTACCTCGCGTTTTTCTGCCCCAAAACCATCTACCTTAACTCCGGCTCGTTGCAGTATTGCAGCGGCTATTGCCCTTTCTTTTGAATTAGCTCTTGTCTTAAGTTCTTGGCCCATTTTCCTTAACTCCTTCTATTGATTTGTTGTTGAGGTAGCCCGCTGGCACGAGTCGAGCCAGGGCAGATAATCATGTTTGTAAGACCAACCTACGGCAGCTCTACCAAGCTTTCGACGTTTCGGAAAATCGCCTTCTTTTTCCATTCGCTCGATAGTGGATAAGCTCATACCAGAGA
Source organism: Geopsychrobacteraceae bacterium (assembly GCA_963664385.1). GTDB lineage: Bacteria > Desulfobacterota > Desulfuromonadia > Desulfuromonadales > Geopsychrobacteraceae > Seleniibacterium. The sequence continues at coordinate 3,094,872 of OY761157.1, read as the reverse complement.
CCTCGACCATATCCTTTGGGCGAATTATGCGATCTGGAAGATCATCCTCAAGTGCGGCAATAATGAGCGACTTGGTATTAACAGGAAGCCCTGAGAGTTGGACCTCTTTGATGGTTTTTCTAAGGAGATTGGCGGGAATGTTCATAATCTAGCCCACCTGACGAGATTCAAGCCAACGGTAGACATCTGATGCAAACCAGCCCTTTTGCCGGGTACTCAATTCAACGGGTGCAGGAAAATCTCCCCTGGCCGCCATCCTACAAACGGTCTTGTAATGCAGGCCAACAACGTCAGAAATATCCTGCGTTTTAATGATGTAATCTTGCTCTGGAATGCGTTTTATGATTGGACTCCGCATAGTCACCTCCTGTCTGAGTCTTTATGACTATGCGAATGGTAGGAATTATATTAGTTTTTTTCAGTTACTTTAAGCGTTGCTGATTTTTACTCATTTTTCACTATTATCATAGATCGGCTAAAGGGAGTCTCATATAAGCCCTTTCCCTCAGACTATTTCCAAGACTCTTCCTGTTATGTATTGTTTTTTTTCTCGTTGGATATTCATTTGAGTCCTTCGAGGCCCCATAAAGTTTCATTACAATTTCCTGTTCTGTTGCTCCCTTAGCTCTAAGCCTTAGCACCTGATAAGCTTCATACCATTCAGGCCATTTTTTCTCGTATTTTCGACAGGAAGAAGCCAACCCATAATTGCTAAACAACCTCTTCCCTAGAACCTCACCATCAATATCTGGGCAGAATAACTTGACTACCTGTCGTTGAAAATCATCGATTATTCTCTTTTGATCTTCGATTATGCGCTCGATTGTTGAAAGGATATGATCAGTAGAGTTCAATAAATCAACCTGCAAAACTAACTTTCCATCTTCCATAGGTAAAATAGTTTTTTGATTAGCAACATCGGCTAACACGCAAACAACAGAGTCTGAATCTTCCGACATTTTAACGTACTGAGAAAAAGTCTCTAGCAGATACCGAACAAACTGGAAAATACTAGAAAAACCATATGAATCAAAATTGGCGGGGCTCTGTCCAAGTCGTATTACGGTAATAAAGTCCCGATAAACCCCAGAAGACATTAAAAATGCCAAAGCAAATTTTCCATTAACCACCCTCGCATTGAAGGTCTCAGGAAATTTGCTTGCATCCGAAAAAGGACTTAAACTTTCAATAATGCTATCCGCAAGACCGCTACCAGCGGCACAGATCTGAATAAGCGGCATCGATTCATAACCATCACAGACTATTTTTTTTATAACACCTGAATTAGCTTGAATGAGCTCTTCGATCTGAACATGAACATTATCCACAACCGCCCCCTTCTGGCGAACCCTTCATGATGAGATAACCCAGCCAGACCGGTGAAGGGTATTCCGGCTTTTCGGCGGCCAAACCTAGGCTGGGTAAATTCTAGATATCACTATTTATTAAATACTTATCAACTGATCAAGCAGGGTCTAATCCCTTTACGATGCGTTTTTCATTTGCACGCGCAAAATTGGCAAACATTTTAGTCGCTCGACACCGTTGATACTCACTCATCCGTCTAAAATACCCCACTAATTCTTCTTCCAATTTAGACAAAAAAATTAATTCATTTACACGCAAACATTCCACATTTGCATTAATTTCTGCCGAATTGATACCTTGGTTCCAATCTGCTACATTTACATTACCCATAATAACCTCCTATTTAGGTTGTTGTGGCTAGGCCCTGGAGAGGACACCCCTCCCCTCTCAGGGCCGCTTAATCTTATTTTCAAATTTTCCAATTGAGTTAGTCAGGCTAAAAATACCACCATTAATTTAATTTGGGCCAAGATAGCCCCACGCAGATCTATCTATGCGACCGTTATTAGGCTACTGCGACCCCTTCAATGACTTTCGTCTGGCTCTTGTACCACCACTTCATTAGGTCACCATAGCGATATCCTGTGATTTCTTGTTTAGATATGCTCTTCCTTAAGGGTGGAAGCGCCATCTTCTTTTCTTTGCAATCTGTTAAGATCCGGTACAACGTTGAGCGATCTATTCCAAGGGGTTCATGGGCTTTGCTCTTTCGGATAAAGTCATCTGGTCCGTATGGTCGCAAAATCCCTTTTTCTTTACACATACCTCTACCTCCTTAACGATTATGCCTTTCGCAGCACGACCACGTTGTTTGCATTCCTATTCTCAAGAATTGCCAGCAACTTTCGACTCCAGGCTTCAAGCGCCTGCTGCTTTTCCTTGTCATACTGATACCGGTTATAAGTTTTGGTCACCGTTTTTTCGAAATGGTTGAGAATCTTACCGACCATGAAATCGGTATAGCCAATTTCGGCAATATAGGTTGCCGCTGTTCGACGTAAGTCATGTGGAGTAAATCGTGGCATTGTAAAGACAGGAACATGGTCCTTTTTTATTGGCCTAAAGGCAAGGCGCACGGCCTTAGACATTGCATTGACATGAATGTGCTGATATCCCCCTGCCTTACTTTTTTCCTTTGGAGAGCCAAAAACAACCCCCTCACCAGCAATGCCAATCAACTCCCGGGCTAGGGAAGATAAATAGACGCGATGAGTCCTCCCGTTTTTCACTCTACTGCCATCGATCGTCCACCACTCACCCTCGATCTCATCCCAAGTCATGCCAATAACTTCACCTGGGCGCTGACCTGTAATCAATGTCAGCTTGAGAGCTCTTTTTACCTCCACAGACATAGTGGCCTTATCAATGTCCGACCAAAACACCCTGATTTCATCCTCAGACAAAACCCTGTCCCTTGATTTAGGCTTATCTAGAACATGACCTATGCAGGGGTTATACTCGATCTCATCAGTAAAAAGACTGCTGCCCATACCGTAATTGAACATCTTACGCAAGACGGCGTAGGTCCTTGTCGCGGAAACAGAAGCATTTCGCCCTTCTTTGATTCGATCCAACATCAAGGCGACATCCCGCCGGCGAACATCCTTAACTTTCATGTGCCCCAACTGGGGAATAATATCCTTGTTGATCATGCGCTCATCTTCTGCCCATGATCGCTTATTTCGTTTTGCCCATTTTTTCAGATAGTCCTCAGCTAAGTCCTCTACGGTTGGCGCCTGCCGGACTCTTTCTTTTTCATCCTGGTCAACTTGCCCGGGATCGATCCCTCGCTCAAGGTCCTTAAGCGCTTCAGCGTGTTTGATGTGAGCATCCGCCAGGGTCATGGCTGGATAATTACCAAATGTCATACGGCGGTTCTTGCCATTGAACCGATAAAGAAAGATCCAAGACTTTTTTCCGCCCTTAGCTACACGAACACCAAACCCCTTACGACCGTCTTCCCAGACCTCGTAACGGACTTCTTTTGGCTTTAACAGGCTGACTTGTCTATCTGTAAATTTCATAATGCTACCCCGAAAAATACTCACAAAAGCAGGCTCAGATAAATACTGATTTTTTATGAGGAAATAATAGCAGGTAACTTTTGGGGTAGCAAGTGGGTAGCGTTTTTTATTGAATATCAATAAGGCAGAATGATGTTGAATGGGGTATTTTCTTACTGTAAATTACTGTTTTTATTATTGTTATTTTTAAAGAAAAAAGTTTATTGAAATACTATCGGGTAGTAAGGACGATTCATTCGTAATCAGTAGGTCGTCCGTTCAAATCGGATTAGCGGCTCCAGTTACAAAAACAGGCAGCGCCTTGCCATAAGACGCTGCCTGTTTTTTTTATTTCTTACCACCGACAAAGCCAAGGAAGATCAGCTTGGTCCCTACCCCCCCGCTGACAAGGTCAATACGGGCGTTGGCGATTCCTTTGATTGCGCGATGCACATAGACGGTTGTTCCTGCAACCGCCATGGATTCGTAATCTTCCTGTTCTGCTGGTTCTGGTTGGCCCCATCGCACCGACGGGATGTCTCGCGACTGTGCGCCGCCTCAACTGTAGCAAACCTGTTTCTCAAGACCAATGGTTGCGTAGTTGCCATTTTCGGTAATAAATTTATGCGCTTTTGGTGTCAATTTCAGGTTCATTCCAGAGTCCCCTTTCATTTATCTGTAGACAACAGGGCAATAACAACCCGGATCACATGTTGCGTTCATTATCAATAACATTTACCCACACACAGGAAAACCATAATCAGTTTTTTCAATTAAAGATGGCGTGGCGGCCACCATACACATAAGCGTTTTTTCATTTATCATTCCTTAATATTCTGCTACATTTGCTACATAAAACAATGAAAAATCAACCAGTACCAAGTTGCCATCCGGACATTCTCCATCGCAACTATTAAGATTTCAGATTGGATACGACCTAATTCAGAACTAGCAGGTAAGGGGGAGGTAATGCTTCGAAGATCGACGCTCTACACGATCCTAGTCTTGATTATGCTGGCCATGTTCGGAGGATACTGGTTCCTGCGTCCCAAAAAGCCGATATTTTTTGGCTTTGTTGCCGGGATCACTGGCAAATATGCCGATCTGGGGGTTGATTGTCGCAGGGGAGTTGAAATTGCCGTTAATCAACAAAACCTCAATGGCGGAATCAATGGTCATCGGATAGAAATAATTGCCCTCGACGATCAGCAGAAACAGGAAACCGCCATTACCGCAGTCACCTCCCTCCTGGAGCTCAAGGTCCCGGTCATCATTGGGCACTCCACCAGCAGCATGTCGATGGCAACCCTGCCCTTGATCAATAAATCAGATACCATCATGCTATCCCCGACGTCTTCAACCCAACGTCTTATAGCTATCGATGATAATTTTATCAGGACCTGTACCGTCTCCAGCACCTCTGCAACTATGATGGCTCGTTATCTCAGCCTGGAAAAATCGTTCAGACATGCAGGTGTCATCTACGACCTCGGCAATAAAGCCTACACCCAAGCTTGGTTTGAAGCGTTCAAGAAATCATTTTTGGAAAATAATGGAAGCTCAGTAATCGATCTCACCTTTACTTCTAAGGATAATTCCCAACTCCTGCCCCTTGTTGAACAGATGCACGGTAACCAGATTGATGTTTTGGTTATAGTCGCTAACTCGGTAGACGCAGCCATGATCAGCCAGCAAGTTCGAAAAAGTGGCTGGGACGTTCCTCTGGCAATGGCCGACTGGGCGGCAACGGAACAGCTGATTGATCTCGGCGGAAAAGCCGTTGAAGGGGTGATTATTCAACAGATTTTTAACCGCAAAAGCGCGGATCCAGACTACCTGGAGTTTAAGAATAGATTTCTTGAGCTATACAAAATTGAGCCAGGCTTTGGCGCACTGCACGCTTTCGATGCAGCTCAGGTCGCTATACAGGGAATTCTACATAAGAGCGAACAGGAAAGTCTCAAAGAGGCAATTCTGCGAATTGGTGAATTCCAGGGGTTGCAATTCAAGATCAACATCGATCAGTACGGTGACGCAAGTCATGCAACGTACATGGGGCAGGTCACCAACGGCGAATTCGTCATCAATGAGGAATTCCAGTGAAAAATAATCAAACCCTGCGGAAAGCACTAATCGTATCCAACACCCTGATCAGTATCATTCCCCTGGTATTTATCGCTTCGTTCATCCTGCTTTTCGTGTTTCAGGATAAAAAAGATGACTTTATACTAAGAACAGACATTCTCTCTAAAGGTATCCGCAGCCAGATCCAACTATTTATGGATCAACCCCAAGCAACCTTGAATGTCATCAGCTCGGTGCTTGGCAAACCTGGTTTTGACAGCGAAAACTCCGTGACGGACCTGCTCAACACCTACGTTCAGGAATCGGATTATTTCGAATCGATCTATCTGCTTGATGAAGCAGGCAAGGTCATCAGCGCCGGGCTGCCCAAAGACAGAGAATTTTTTCGCCGAGATATTCTCGGGATTGAACTCGGTCACAAAAAGGAATTCAAAACAGTAAAATCCTCGCAGCATGCTGTCTGGTCCGACACCTTTCTCTCGCTGGCCAGTGGCACCACAAGCGTTACTCTCTACATGCCATCTGGCCAGCACACTCTTGCCGCAGATATCAACCTTGACTCTCTTGAAAACTTTATTTCCCAACTCAGCAATGAATCGGTAACAACCATGGTTATCGACCGCAACGGTGCTATTCTTTTCCACCCGGATCACCAGCTCATCGGGAAAAGTATTATGATGAATGATATCGATTTAGTCGCTGCGGCTCTGCATGGAAAGGAACAAAACGGGCAGTTTTCATGGAGAGGCGAAGCCTATTTTGGCTCCACCTATAAAATTACTCAAATCGGCTGGATATCGCTTATCGCGGTTCCGTCCAGTATTTTTTCATCGACCCTGATAATCCCCATGTTGATCTTTGCCGGTGGCATCTGTTGCGCTATCGGACTGTCACTGCTCCTGGCTTACTACCGGGCTAAAAAAGTCGTCACCCCATTGACCAGGCTGATGCAGACCAGTCAAATCATCGCCAAAGGAGATTATTCCCACTCCCTTCCTGCCAGCGGTTTTGTTGAATTGCAGCAACTGCTGGACAGCATCAACCTGATGGCATCAGCCATTCAGCGCCGCGAAGGTGAGTTACGCGATAATGAACGCAAATACCGTGAACTGGTGGAAAACACCAGTAACCTTGTCCTACGGCTAGATCACAACCAAACCATCAGCTATGCCAATCACACAGCGTCCAAACTTACCGGAATACCAACGACAGAGATAATCGGCCAGCCCTTAAAAAGCTTCATCTGCGAAGAGGATTGGGAAAAACTTGAAACAACCCTGAACGGCTGGATCGCCACGCCTCAAGACAGCGGCAGCATTGAGTGCGGCATGCTCAACCGCAGCAAAGAGAACTCGCGCTTACTGTTAACCGTCAACCTCCATTTTGATTCTGCCGGAAAGCTGCTTGACCTGAATATCATAGGCCTTGATATCACAAATCGTTACCACCTGGAACAACAGCAGAAAGAGCTTGATGAAAAACGCCAACAATCGCAAAAAATGGAACTGTTAGGGTTAATGGCTGGCGGGGTCGCCCACGATCTTAACAATATTTTGTCAGGTGTAATCTGCTTGCCAGAAATGCTTCTTTTGAAACTTGATCCCGATGACGCCATGAGGGATTCCCTTAATATGATTAAAACCTCCGGGGAGCGGGCAGCTGCAGTTGTTGCAGACCTGCTCACGATAGCAAGAGGTTCTGCTTCAGTACGTCAGGTGAATGATCTCAATGCCATGATTCGCAGTTATTGCCATGCGCCGGAATTTTTGAAACTAAAAGATGCCCACCCACAGGTCCAGTTTTCATTTACACCGACTGCAGACCTGTGGTCCTGTTCATGTTCCAGAAGCCATATTGAAAAAACCTTTATGAACCTTATCATTAATGCTTTTGAGGCAATAAAGGGGGGTGGTGAGGTCAACATATCAACCCGGAATATTACTGCGGAAAAACTCGAGGATTTCTCCACAGAACTTAAGAAAGGGCCCTTTATTGCTATTGACATACAAGATAGTGGCAGTGGCATTTCTGCTGAAGATATCAATCGCATTTTCGAACCATTTTTTTCCAAAAAAGGACTGGGCCGGAGCGGCACCGGGCTCGGCCTTGCCGTTGCCTGGAATTCTATCCGTGAACACCAGGGAACTATCCTCGTGAAAAGCTCCCCCCAGGGGACCTGCTTTACCGTATTACTTCCAGCGGAGCACGACGTTGCGATTGCCCAGAACAATCTGGATGCTAGAGACTTTTTAAAGGGGGATGGAGAGCGCATTTTGGTTGTCGATGACGAAGAAACGCTCCGAAAAATCGCCAGTGAAATGCTGAGCCTGCTTGGCTACCAGGCCATCTCAGCGGCCAGTGGCGAAGAGGCTCTTGAAGTATTGCGCTCCGCCACCGTTGATCTGGTTCTGCTCGACATGCAGATGGATCCGGGCATCAGTGGCAGAGAAACATATTCGCGCATAAAAAAAATGAATCCAACCCAAAAAGCTCTCGTTGTAACAGGCTATTCCACCAGTATAGATGTTGAACAAACAATTCAGTCCGGCGCCACAGGACTCATCCAAAAACCATATAATATTAGTGATTTGGGTGAGATCATAGGCCGAACCCTGGGTAAATCCAGAACCTCTTGATAAAGGACAACCGCAGACAGCTCAACAAAATACCCGCTTTTTATGCTTATTTAATTGAACCCTATTACACTTCCTGTTAGAGTTATTACCGCCATTTGTTGTTTCATTTACCGCAAGGAGATGCCTTCGTCTGATCAACGAGGGCATTTCCACATTCGCGGCACAAATACGAGATAAAAAAACAGCCCGTTGGTTGAACACCAACGGGCTGCCTTGTTTCGTGATCAGTTCCCTAAAAGACCTAACTGAGATACATCTGGCCTCGGCCCTGCTGCGTTTCTTCTAACTGGAAGCGCTGCAACATATTGAGCAGTTCCGCAGCCTGACTGGAAAGCTCTTCAGCCGACGCAGCGCTCTCCTGTGCCGTGGCAGTGTTCTGCTGAATAACCCGGTCAATAAGTCCCAGACCTTCGTTAATCTGGCCGATACCGCTGGCCTGCTCGTTAGAAGCCGTGGCAATCTCTTCGGCGAGATCAGAGACCTTCGATACCCCACTGTAGATCCGCTCAAGAGAACTCGCCGTCTGGTTGGCAATTTCAACACCATTATTGGTTTTGTCGACAGACCCGGCGATCAGCTCACTGGTCTCAGAAGCGGCCTTGGCACTTCTGGCCGCAAGGTTGCGGACCTCTTCAGCAACAACAGCGAAGCCTTTGCCATGTTGCCCTGCCCTGGCAGCCTCAACCGCAGCATTCAGAGCCAACAGATTGGTCTGGAAGGCGATTTCATCAATAACCTTGATGATCTTGTTGATACTCTGCCCTGCCTCGCTGATATCGGCCATGGCTGCTACCATGCGCTCCATCTGGGAGTTACCTTCCTCTGCGGCGCTACGGGCTTCACTGGACAGCACGTTAACCTGGCTGGCGTTGTCAGCATTAATCTTGGTCTGACTCGACATTTCATTCAGAGAACTGGAAATCTCCTCCAGCGATGCTGCGGATTCCGTGGCCCCTTGCGATAAGGACTGTGAGAAATCACTGACACTCACACTACTTGAAGAGATCTGCTGGCTGGCGATGATCTGCTGACCGACCATGGAACTCAGATCATTGCGCACCTTGACCAGGGCCTTGCGCAGCTCATCTTTTTTACTTTCATCCACATCAATACTGAACGACAAATCACCGGCAGATAACGCCTCCAAAGCCGTGCAAACCTGCTTAAGTTTATCGACCATATTGGCAATTGAGCCCAGCAGTTTGCCAATTTCATCTTTACGGGAAGAATCAACATTGACATGGATATCACCGTCAGCCACCTGGTCAACTACGTTGATAGCGGTGTTCAGGGATTTAATCAGATCAAAAGCGATCCAGAACAGTACTAGGCAGGTCAGAATGGCCGAAATGACCGACCCGCCAATCATCATAGACATGGCTGCTTTTCTGGTACTATGGGCATCATTGGAAGAATTTTCGAGCAACAGGTTTGCGTTAGCCTTCATCACACTGCTGCGCTTTTTGAGCGCTTCGAGCAAGTCAGCAATTTTGCTATTTACGTCATGCAGCTCATTGCGTGGCCCGACAATTGTTTCAAACACTTCAAGATACTGATCAAGCAGAGCAGTGAAGAGGACTCCGTTTTTCGACTCAAGCTCTCCCATGTTCTGATCAATCAAGGTCTGACGCAGCCCTTTAATGGAATCCTTAACCTGGTCAGCCTGCTCCGGCAAGCCTTCATTCAGGTAACTGGTGACCTGTACCTGTACATTTAGAATCTTTTCACTCATGGATGAGAACCAGATCTCTTTTTTGACCTCATCCCCCTTGGTTATAATCGCACTCTGAAGTCCTTGTTCAGGGGTAAAACCAACCTTGTTTTTCAATTCAGCATAACGTTTTAAAGCGCTCTGAAAATCATCAGCAGTCGCGTTAATCCAGGCAATATCTTCAGCCAGAGCAGAACCTTCAACCTCGTGAAGTTGCTCGTTCAAATTTTCCTTATGCTCTTTGAGCACCTGGCTCATTGATGACAAAAACCCTGAGACACCTTCAGGAGTCAAAATGCGACTGTCATCGGCGATCTTGAGCAACGTCAATTGAACCTGCGAGGCTTCTCCGGTACTTCGTGCAACAGAATCAGCCTTATCAATAGCTGAACTCATCTGCGACAAACCGGTCACTGCCAAGGTTGTCAAAAAGGAAAATCCAAGGATTGCCAAAATCAGAACCAGGCCCATCTTCTGTTTAAAGGTCAAGCTAAACTTCACAAAGCACTCCTTCTTCCAGCTGTTGATTGATGTTAAAAGACAGATTAAAAAACCTCACATTAGTCAACTCCAACCATAAATGAAAAAAGATAAAAGAACAATCATTTTTATTAATAACTACTAACTAAATTGACATCAAATATTAACATTTCAGATCAATTTGCGGTCAGCACCTTGCGTTCGACAAAACATTTCCCCTAAAATTTAAATATATAGAACAGGCAAGCGGAAAGATCAGCGCTGGCCGTTACCACTTCATGCACAAATGAGCGATTTATTGAATCGCCTGACAGATATTGAATACATACTACGAGTGCAACCATGAGCAAGCCACACATACCACCCTTTATCATCAACCGCTTTCATGAGCTCCTGGATGAAAAACAATTTGTCGCCGAAGAAGACCTGATCAAATTAGCGCAAGAGTCAGGCAAACCGCTGGCAGAACTGCACGGCCTGCTGAGCTTTTTCACCTCCATAAGAACCAGAAAGCCGGGGAAAAACCTGCTGTCGGTCTGTTGCGGCACCCCATGCTATGCACGCGGAGCTGACAATATCTACAATCGCCTCGCCAATGAGCTGGAGCTTGATGAAGATGGCACCTCCCTCGATGGGCTGGTGACTTTGGAAAAGGTTCAATGTGTTGGCGCCTGCAGCCTGGCTCCCGTCATCAGTATCAATGGCAAGCTGACCGGAAAAATCAAACCCAAACAGGCAGCGATGGAATTACAGGACTTAATCGACTCCAGTCGTCCGACGGACTGACAGGCACTGCCATGAACTTTATTGCCTCGCAACATCCACAGATCCAAGAGCCGCTGCCTGCAATAAAATATCTGCAGGAGATGCTGAACCGTTTTCAGCTCACACGACTCCCTGCTGCTTTGAGCGATCTGTTTATTTCCGGGCAACAGCGCCTGTGTCCTGATAACAGGGTCAGGATTGGTATCGGCATGGCCTCCTGTGGTGTCGCCGCAGGAGCAGATATCCGGGCCATGTTGCTTGAAGAGCGCAAGGATCTGGAAAGTGTCGCCGATATTTATCATGTTGGTTGTATCGGTGCCTGTTACGCAGAGCCACTGATTGATGTGCGTACCCCTGACGGTCATCACTACCTGTTTGGCAAAGCAGACACCAGCAACCATTGGCCGATTATCCGGACAGCGTTGCGACAGACCTTTCAGCACGGCACCTGGATGATCATGAAAGAGCAGCATAAGGGGCTCCTGACAGGATTTCATGACCTCACCGTGACCAGGAACATTGATTCCAGCCTGGGAGCGTTTTTTACTCATCAGCAACGCCGCATCAGCCGCCACTGCGGCCTGATCGATCCCTGCTGTTTGGCAGAATATGTCGCGACAGGTGGTTATTTTGCCCTGGCCAAAGCTCTGGCAGCCAGGCAACCCGACGCCGTAATTGACTGCGTCGCCGAGGCCCGGCTCAGAGGGCGTGGCGGTAGTGGCTTTGTCACCGCAGAAAAATGGCGCCTGGCTGCGTCATCGCCAGACCCGCTGCGTTACGTTATCGCCAATGCCGACGAGGGGGATCCCGGCGCCTACATGAACCGCACCCTGCTGGAAAGTGATCCCCACCAGGTGCTGGAAGGATTGATGCTTAGCGCCTATGCAATTGGGGCCCAGCAAGCCTACCTGTTTGTGCGCAACGAATATGAACTGTCGATCAAACATCTGCAGATAGCACTGGATGACGCCTATGCCGCTGGCTTACTGGGACAGGATATTCTTGACTCCGGGTTTAACCTTGATATCGGCATTATCCGCAGCGGTGGCGCTTTTGTTTGCGGTGAAGAAACGTCACTGCTGCAGGTCATGTCCGACACCCGCGGCGAACCGGTGCGCCGCCCCCCCTACCCGGCTGAGAAAGGGTTTAATGGCCATCCAACAATCATTAATAATGTGGAAACCTTAGCCAATATTCCCTGGATTGTTGGCGAAGGCGCCGAGCATTTTCAAGAGCTGGGAACCGCAGACAGCCCCGGCACAAAAATCTTCTGTTTAACCGGAGATGTGCCCAAGACCGGCTTCATTGAAGTCCCCCTGGGATCCTCCATCAAAACCATCGTTGAAGATATCGGTGGAGCTCTTCCTGGCCAGATTAAAGGTTTGCAGATTGGCGGTCCGTCCGGTGGACTGATCCCCTATGCCGACTTTCCCCTCGATTTTTCCACCTTAAAGACCACCGGTGCCATGATGGGTTCCGGCGGCCTGGTCGTCCTGAACAAAAACCGCTGTTTGGTTGACCTGACCCGCCAGCTCACCACTTTCATGGCGAGTGAGTCCTGTGGCCAGTGCCTGTTCTGTCGCGATGGGCTGCAGCAACTGTACTACCTGCTTGGCGACCTGAGCAGCGGCCGGGCGACTGCGGAAACGGTCGAACAGATCACGGCCCTGGCCCAGACCATTGCCGCAACTTCACGTTGCGGGCTGGGGAAAACTGCCGTCAACCCGTTACTGACCGTGCTTCGCTACTTCAGTGATGAGTTTCATCAGCACCTCGACGGCCTGTGCCCGGCCCTGTCCTGTAAAGACCTCATCCGCTACCAGATTGTCGAAAAACTGTGTACCGATTGCCTGGCCTGCTACAAGTATTGTCCGGTCCACGCCGTGGAACTGCTGCCAATCGCCGGCCCCGCTCGCTACCTCTTTAATATGGACCAATGCATTCACTGTAAAACCTGTATCGATATCTGCCCACACTCCTGCATCTTACCGGTGCCGCGAGGAAACTGATCATGACACCTCCTATCCACCTGACAGTGAACAACCAGCCCCTGCACGGCGATCCGCAACAATCCCTGCTGGCCAACCTGCTAGCCGCCGACATTCATATCCCGCACCTCTGCCATCACCCCGGGCTCCCTCCTCAGGGGCGCTGCAGCCTGTGCCTGGTGGAAATTCAGGAAGGGAAAGAGTGGCGCACTGAACACGCCTGCCTGGCGAAGCTTCACGACGGCATGGTGATCCGTACCGAGTCGGACCAGTTAACCAGAGCACGCAGCTTAGCGGCAGCGCTGCTGCAGCGCCGCGGCCCTTTTCGCAACCCATCAACAAACCGGGTATTAGCCGCCGTAACCAGTAAAACGAACGCTCTTGACCAGAGTCTGAAAACTAAACAAACAGGTTGCATTCTCTGCGGCCTGTGTATCAGCATGTGTCAAAAAATCGATCGCAACCGCCTGACCTTTTTAGGTAGGGGGCCAGCGTTGGCGGTTGGCTATGTCAGCGAACAGGAGTCGTGTGGCAGCTGCCGTGCCTGCGCCTCTGTCTGCCCAACGGGTTATATTGAACAAAATGGCGCCACGGCCTTCAGACCGACATTGTACCGCAAAAAAAACGGCATAGAATCCACCTGAAACAATACCCATTCAGCCATAATTTACAACTCCGATGGACTCCTCTAAAATTTATGGTAAACTCTATCTTTGCCATACTTTTGCAGGCAATCACTGCCTAAAGGAGGAGCAGCATGAAAATTCATGTCGTTTATAAAAACGGCCAGGAGGATTTTGTTGATCCCAAGTTTCTTGATATTCTACTCTACCTTGGGGAGATTCAGGAATTCCGCAGAAGTGACCACTGGGTCAATGTCATCGATGGGCCGATCCGTGATTTCCGCCAGAAGGACTTTGGGGGGCAAGAACGCAGATCCAACGAGCACGCCGAATTTATTTCCGTTCCAGCTGCCAGCTGATCCCCCCAAGATACGTTCACTGTTTTCAGCCGCTATTTGAGCAGTCGCTTCGGGCTGTTATCAGTAACCTGAAAAGGTTCTTCAGCTCTGAAACTATCTGCACCTTCAGAAGCAGAAGCACGCCTGGCGGGAGAAAACAATCCCGCCAGTGAGGTAAAAATTTTTCCGACCACCCGCACCAGTTTTGGCAACAGCCAAATCATCACCAGCACAAACGCAATCAGCAAAACCAGAAACACCACCGGATGAGTCAGTGCTGTCCACAACCCGGCAACGACAAGCAGATCTTCTGAAAGCGAGACAAACCAGTTACTGAACGGCTCCGGAGAGGTATTGACCAGCAACCGGGAGCCGGCTTTTGTCACATGAGTACCAGCAGCCAGAGTTCCACCAACCAAAGCGGCAGCAAGCATGACCACCGGGCTTATCTCCCCGACCGCTCCCGCCGCCAGAGCGGCAGCGGCAGGTATCCTGATAAAGGTATGCAAACCATCCCAGCCGCTATCAACCCCTGGAACTTTATCGGCAAAGAACTCCACCAAATAAATAACGCCTGCAGCCATAAGGACCAGCGGCTCAGATAGAATCGACAAGTCCGGTGGCAGCTCAATATAGCCATTGGTCGCCAGCAGACCAAGAGTCAGTATTGCGGCATAAAGATTAATACCACTCGCCCAGGCGGCCCCCATGCTGAGACCGATAATTGCTGTAATGTGGGTCAGCTGATCCATAAACAATCCCTTAACTCAGAACAACCATGGCGCAAAACAGAAACACAACCAGGGAAACGATACCTTGTTGATAACTTTTCATATGAGTATTTCCCTTTCTGACAGAGAATCCATAACCTGCAAATCACCAAAACCTATATGCTTTCTTACACATGGTTCAGTAATTTCAACTCCTTGGGATGCGGCTGTAAGTAAACCTGTTGTTTCAGATAGGCCTGATCATATTTCCTGACGAAATGGTTCAACAGCGTCAGGGGGACAATCAGGGGGACCAGCCCGTGTCGATAATTGTCGATCAGTTCAAGAATTTCCTGCTTTTCATCACTGGCCAGTTCTTGTTTGAAATAGCCCATGATGTGCTGCATGACATTAATGTGTTTACTGGTTGTGGTCTTTATCTGCAGTGCGCTTTGCAGCAGGTTCAGATACCTGGCAAACAGGTCCTGCTCATTCAGCCCTTCCTGGTTGGCAACCAACTTCCCCATTTCCCGATAGATTTTTTCGCTGTGGCTGAAAATCAGCATCTTATGCTGACTATGGAAGGTTACCAACCCGCCGACACCCGATTCCGCCTTGAGCAGTTGTCGCCAGCGCCGCAAGGTAAAAATGGCGGTGATGAAATTTTCGCGCAGCTTGGCGTCGTTCAGGCGCCCTTCCTCCTCAACCGGCAACAGCGGAAAATATTCCTGAAACACCTTGGCAAAAGCCCCGACCCCAACATTCTGGGGCACACCATTATAATCGTAAACCTTAACCCGCTCCATACCGCAACTGGGTGATTTTGCTTTAAAGACAAAGCCATCAAGATCTTCTTTTTCCAGTTCAGTCACCCTGTTCCGGGCCCAGGCGTCCATCCGCTCGGTAATATCATCCCCGCTTTTATTAAAAACCAGGCGCTGGCTATCCTCATCCCCACGCTTAAGCCGCAGGGTTTCCCTGGGGGTCGGTAAGCCAACTTCAACTTCGGCACAAACAGGGACGTAATCAACATACTCCCCCAAGGTATCACGCAGATAGCGATCCAGCTTGTGGCCGCCATCAAACCGCACTTGAGCGCCTAGTAAACAGGCGCTGACTCCCAGGCGAATTTTTTCTTCCATATGCCTACCTCTTTGCGAAGGAAACCCAGCCTCTTAGACTTTAATTGGCCGTACTATATGCGTATAATAAAATACTAATCACAGAATAGCGATTAGCCCAGCACAAGACAAGGGAGGCAGGATGATAAAACATGGAGCAAAGCCAACTGTTTTCATCGCCGGAGCAACCGGCTATATTGGCGGACGTCTGATTCCACGCCTGCTGGACCAGGGTTATCCGGTGAAAGCCCTGGCCCGCAATCCGGAAAAATTATCAGCCCGCCCCTGGGCAGCACACCCTCAGTTTACCATTTGTAAAGGAGATATCCTTGATCAGGACTCTCTGAAACAGTCAATGTCCGGTTGTCAGGCCGCTTATTACCTGGTTCATTCCATGAACCCCGAGGTGCGTGACTTTGCCGAAACGGATCGCCTTGCCGCGACCAACATGGCTAACGCCGCTGCGGCCAACCAGCTGCAACAGATTATTTACTTAGGTGGCCTTGGCGATCAGCAGGGGCACCTAAGCCACCACCTGCAATCGCGTTCAGAAGTAGGCGAGATTCTGCAACAAGGCTCCGTCCCGGTAACCATTTTGCGGGCGGCCATGATCATCGGCTCCGGCAGCGCCTCGTTTGAAATTCTCCGCTACCTGGTTGAGCACCTGCCGGTCATGATCACCCCGCGCTGGGTCAACACCCCCTGCCAGCCGATTGGCATACGGAATGTTCTGCACTATCTGACCGGCTGCCTGGAACAGCCACAGATGCTCGGCCAGACCTACGATATTGGCCAACCCAATATCTACAGTTACCGGGAGCTCATGGAGATCTATGCAGAAGAAGCTGGTCTCCATAAACGCTGGATCATTCCCGTTCCGGTTCTGACCCCGCGCTTGAGCTCTTATTGGATCCATATGGTCACCCCGGTCCCCGCCGCGATTGCCAGGCCACTGGCCGAAGGGCTCAGTAATCCTGTGACCTGTCGGGAACACCGCATCACCCACCTGATTCCCCAGCAACTGTTCGACGCCCGTAAAGCCATCCGCCTGGCCCTTGAACGCATCCGCCAGCACAGCATCGAAACAACCTGGAGCGATTCAGGTCAGGCTCCGCCCGCAGAATGGCGCATTGAAGGTGACCCCGAATGGGCTGGTGGCCACGTCTTCAAGGACAGCCGCAGCATAACCCTGGCAGGCCAGCCTGCTGAGATCTGGCCGGCCATCAAGCGGCTTGGTGGAGATGTTGGTTATTATTATGCCGATTGGCTGTGGCGGCTGCGTGGCTTCATTGATAAACTCTGCGGTGGTGTCGGCCTGCGCCGCGGTCGCCGTAGTGCAGAGGAACTCTACCCCGGCGATGCTCTTGATTTCTGGCGGGTGGTCGCCATTGAGAAGGATCACTTCCTGATGCTCTCTGCCGAAATGAAACTCCCCGGCAAAGCGGTTTTACAGTTTCGGCTTAAGCCCATAGACCAGCGACACATTGAGCTGATTCAGACGGCTTATTTTTTACCGCGAGGCTTGGCAGGGCTGCTCTACTGGTACGCAGTGCTCCCCTTTCATCACTTTGTGTTTAATGGCATGCTCAGGGGGATTGTAGAAGCGGCAGGTAAAAACGAAAACGCTCCAATCACAAAACAAACACCTGATTAAAAACTCAGCGGGACGTTGCCACGTTGGCTCCCTCTTCTTCATCAGTAAAAAACAGCTCCATTGTTTTAGTAAATTCTTTCTCAACCCGAGCAAGTAACGGCGCCAAGCTGTTCACATCGAGTGAGAGAGTTTGCCAAGCCTTGCCCTGCAACTCTGGAACTGTTTCAACCCAGAACATCTCGTGGCCACTAAGATGGGAAAAAATATCCGCAACGTGAAGAATACAAGCCGGCAGGGAATAGTTCGCCAAGCGCGGCGAATGATGGCCACCAATCATTTTGACCAGGACAGGGTCAAGCCCCCAACGCTCACCAAGAAATTGGCCAACCAGAGCGTGATCCAGTTTCAGAATTTCCTGCTCGGCACGGAACAGTGGTACCCCATCCTCTCTGGCATGAGCAATGGCCGCTAAAAACTGCTGGGGCATGCGTTCCAGCATAGTCAAACGACCAATATCATGAAGAAGGCCACCGGAAAAATACTGCTGCGGCCTATCTACGCCGACACTTTCTGCAATCGCCCGTGCAAACAGACCACAGCGAATACCATGACGCCAGAATAGCCCCTGATCAAGAATCTCCTCAGGAAGGCTCGTAAAATCTTTTATCAGCCACCGTCCAAGGGACAGCTTTTTCAATTCATCGGTACCCAGTAAAGAAATCGCTCTTGCAACGGAATCGACCTTATTGGGCAAACCATAATGAGGGCTGTTGACAAGACGTAGAAGCTTTACGGTAAGACCGGGATCCTTATCGAGCAGAGCAGCCAACTTCGAGACGGACAGGGTGTCGTCCTTGCACAATTCGATAATCTGCCCAAACACCAGCGGATTATAAAAGATTCCTGAAGCTCCTCTTAACAACTGTGGCAAGGTGAGTGGCGGAGACAGATCATCTGTAGGCTTAAGACCTTTAATCTCCGGAACCGCCATAACAGGGGCGCCTGTTTGTAAAAGAAGTGCATTACGATGGGATAAATGCCGTAACAGGGTCGCAATTGGCTCATGATTATTATGACCTGCGACAATTCTGGCGGTAAGATTTAAATACGCGCGTTCTTTGAACGGCGCCAGAGCCCTTTGTTTATCGAGATAAGCCTGATCAAGACTCGTTTCTACAATGTCAGCCTCAAAAACCCCCCAGGCCGAAAGGGCATTCAAAGCAGAGTCCTGTAAAGCAGAGCCTGCTGCCAGAATAAAGCGTCCGGAAGGCGACCGCAGGTCACTGTTAAGAATCATTCCGGGACTGAGATCTTCGACATAAACCAATGCCACAGGTGATACCCTTTTATGTTCAGAATTTACATTTCAGCATTATTCAGAAAAACAAGCGTCCAGATAGATGTACACCATAAAATAAAATTGATTTTTTGGCTACAATCTTAATATTCAAACGATTCCCTCAAGTTAGGGTAAACTTAAAGCCAGTTAGTGTTCATCCGGAAACTCTATATCGTAACGACCAGTTTCTGATTTGGAAAGATGCAATTTTTCGCCAGGTCAAGGAAATCAAGTATTTGCGCTTAAGGAGTAGTGCTTTACGCCGCACAAGCGAATGCGCTGATTGACACCGAGCTGATGCAAAAGGGCGCTTTCCGGACAGAAACCAGTTAAGTGGATATGACACTCATCGACACCTTGCCCTTCACAGTTAAGGTTCTATAGGGAAATAGTGACCATGAAGCTGAAGTGGACCGCAGACCGCGAACGCGACAACCTGATTGCCCTGCTGATCGTTGCCATCCTGATCGGTATGGTGACCGGCTCCCTTGCCGTCGCCTTTCGCTACCTGTTGATTATAACAACGGATCTTTTCTGGCCCGATGCCTTTGCCATGCTCGACATTGGCAAATCCTATCCCTGGTACCTGATTCTGATTATACCTGCTGCCGGCGGGTTGATCGTGGGACCACTGATGACCCGTTTCTGCCCTGAAACCCGGGGGGCCGGGGTCCCCGAGGTCATTGAAGCGGTGGTTAACCGGGGGGGCACCATCCACTACCGGACAGCCCTGTTTAAGACCCTTTTCACCTCCCTGTCCATCGGCTGCGGGGCCTCTGTTGGTCGCGAGGGTCCGGTGGTCCATATCGGCTCAGCTGTCGGCTCAGCCCTGGCCCAGGTCATCGGCCTGAACAGTGAATGGAAGCGCGTATTTCTTGCTTGCGGCGCAGCAGCCGGTATCGCTGCAACCTTTAACGCCCCCATGGCAGGGATGCTGTTTGCCGCAGAAATCATTCTCGTCGATTTTCAGGTCAGCTACCTGAGTCACATTGCTATCTCAGCAGTCACCGCTACGGTGATCTCGCACCACTTTCTTGGCACCCTGCCCGCGTTCCAGGTTCCGGCCTTCACCCTCGCCAGTTACCTGGAACTCCCCCTGTATGCCGCCCTCGGTTTCTGTGCCGGCGGGGTCTCCATCCTCTTTATCCGCAGTATCTCAACCGCAGAGCAGCTGTTCAGCCGTTTCAGGGTTCCCCTATCCTGGCGCCCGGCACTGGCCGGACTCGGGCTCGGAGCCCTGGCGATTCAATGGCCACACATTCTCGGCGTCGGCTATGAATCGATCAACCTGGCGTTAACCGGCCACCTCACTCTGTTATTACTGCTGATTGTGCTGGTTCTCAAACTGCTGGCGACAGCGGCAAGTGTCGGGGCCGGTTTCTCCGGTGGAATCTTTGCCCCTTCCCTGGTGCTGGGTTCGTTACTCGGAGCGATCTTTGGCACCTGCGTGACCATCTTCTTTCCGGCCTACACGGAAGCCAGTGCCGCTTACAGCCTGATCGGCATGGGCGCCGTTGTCGCGGGGACAACCCTGGCCCCGATTACCGCTATTTTTACTATTTTCGAGCTGACCTACAACTTTGAGATCATCCTGCCGCTGATGACCTGCTGTATCACCAGTATGATGACGGTGCAGAAATATTACGGCTATTCCATTTATGAAACCAAGCTGCTCAGTCGTGGCGTCAAAATGGTTCGTGGCCACGATGTTAACCTGCTCCGCTCCCTGCATGTCGGGGATTTCATGTCGACCGCATACGAAACTATCAGGCCCGACACGCGTCTCGGCCAAATTCTAGAGATAGCAGAGACCACAGATTATCCTCATTTTCCGGTCATCAATGACCAGCAGCAACTGCTCGGGATTCTGTCAATGAGTGATTTGCGCAGCTTCATCGCGGAAATTGGCGAGCTGAGTGAACTGGTTGTTGCCTCGGAGATCATGACCAGCAGGGTGATTATCGTCCGTCCGACCGATAATTTTGAAACGGCCTTTGAAATATTTGAAGGGAAACAGATTTCAACCCTGCCGGTAGTCACTGAAAAAGGGCAGAAACTCATCGGCATTCTGAAAAAGAGTGACCTGCTGTTGATCTATAATCGCAAGGTCCTGAAGACCGGTGGACCTTTTTGAGGTTGAGATTAGCCATCCCCTCAAAAAAAAACGGCCCTGTCGTCATACAACAGGGCCGCGGTAATTTATTCGACCAGTTCTTCCCTAACGATTACGGGATCCCCCTCATCAGCAGGGACATCTACCGGGCCAACCTGAGGAAGCTGCCAGATGTCACGGTTATAATCGAGCATGGTCCGATCGGTCGAGAACTTACCGCCACAAGCGGTGTTCATAATGCTCATGCGGGTCCAGTGTTCCTGATCCTGGTAGGCTTCGGCGACCCGCTGCTGAGCTTTTACATAATCGCCAAAGTCAGCCGCAACCAGCCACGGATCGTGAGGATTCTCAATAGCGTTAATCAGTGGCTCGAAAATTCCCGGTTCAAACTGGTTAAAATGACCACTCTTAAGCAGGTGCATAACCCGCTGTAAATGTGCGTCAGCAGCAATGATTCCCTTGGGATCATAGTTCTGACGGCATTTTTCGACCTCTTCCGCCGTCAGGCCAAAGAGGAAGAAGTTCTCGTCACCCACCTCTTCACGAATCTCGATATTAGCACCATCCAGAGTCCCGATGGTCAACGCACCATTGAGCATGAACTTCATATTACCGGTGCCGGAGGCTTCCTTGCCAGCAGTCGATATCTGCTCGGAGAGATCAGCTCCGGGGCAGATGACCTCCATGGCTGAAACCCGGTAGTTCGGCAGGAAGACAACCTTGAGCAGATCACCAACCTGCGGATCATTATTGACCAGATTTGCCACATTGTTGACCAGCTTGATAATCAGCTTGGCCATCTGGTAACCCGGGGCAGCCTTACCGCCAATCAGCACACAGCGCGGTGTCCAGTTATCAATATCCCCCTGCTTGATGCGATCATAAAGATGAATAACATGCAGAATATTCAACAGCTGACGCTTGTACTCATGAATCCGTTTAACCTGGATATCGAACATGGCATCAGGGTTAAACTCAACCCCGCAGTCATGTTTCACCAAGTGGGCCAGACGCTGCTTATTATTGAATTTCACCCGCCGCCAGTCTTCCCGGAACTGGGGATCATCAACATAGGCGGTCAGTTGTTTAAGCTGGTCCAGGTCGGTCACCCACTCCGGACCAATCTTTTCATCAATCAGATTTTTCAGACCGGGATTGGAATAAGCCAGCCAACGCCGCTGGGTCACCCCGTTGGTCTTGTTATTGAATTTCTCCGGCCACAGCTCGTAAAAATCACGGAACAGCCCTTCCTGCAATAACTTAGAATGAAGCTCTGCAACACCGTTCACCGAGAAGCTGCCGACGATGGCCAGGTAAGCCATCCGCACCTGCGGTTCCGGCCCCTCTTCAATCAGCGACATGCGTTGCTGGCGCTCGTGGTCTCCTGGCCAGCGCTGGGCGACCAGGGACAGGAAGCGGGCATTGATCTCATAGATGATGTCGAGCAACCGTGGCAACAGGGTACGGAACATGCGCACCGGCCACTTTTCCAGAGCTTCGGGCAGCAGGGTGTGGTTGGTGTAGGCCATGGTCCGGGTGGTGATATCCCAGGCACTATCCCAACCAAGCCCACGCTCATCGAGCAGAAGCCGCATCAACTCGGCTACGGCACAACTGGGGTGGGTATCGTTAAGCTGGAAACTGTTCTTCTCAGCAAAATCGCTTAAGTCATGCCCCTTGATGACTACCCACCGATCAACGACGTCCTGCAAACTGGCTGATGCGAGAAAGTACTGCTGGCGCAGGCGCAGCTCTTTACCGTTTTCACTGGCATCATTGGGATACAGAACCATGGTGATTTTTTCGGCATCGTTCTTATCGGCAACCGACCCGGCATAATCCCCCATGTTAAAATCTTCCAGGTCAAACTCCTCGGTTGCCACCGCTTTCCATAACCTTAAGGTATTCACCGTACCGTTCTGAAATCCCGGAACCGGCACATCATAAGGCATGGCCCAGACATCGCGGGTATCGACCCAGCGTACCCGCAACCGCCCGGAAGCATCGTTATAGATCTCGCTACGCCCGCCAAACTTGATACGCTGCCGATATTCAGGACGCTCCATCTCCCAGGGGTTGGAGGATGACAGCCAGTGATCGGGCTCTTCAACCTGGTAACCATTTTTTATCCGCTGCCGGAACATCCCGTATTCGTAACGGATACCATAACCTTGCACCGGCAACTGCAGGGTCGCACAACTATCCATAAAGCAGGCGGCCAAGCGCCCCAGACCACCATTGCCCAGCCCGGCATCCGGCTCAATATCCTCCAACTCTTCAAGCTCAAGGCAGACATCACTTAACGCATGGGCCAGTTCATCTTCCAGGCCAAGGTTCAGAATCGCATTGCCCAGGGAGCGCCCCATCAGAAATTCGAGGGATAGATAGTAAGCCCGCTTACAGTCACTCTCCTCGTAGGCATAACGGGTTTCTTTCCAGCGTTCCATCAAGCGGTCACGCAGGGTTAGCGCCAGGGCCTCATAGGCATAGTGAGTCAGACGACAATGTTTATCCCGGCCCAGGTGATAAGTATAGTAACGACGAAAATCAAGATTAAGGGTATCGCTGTCCATACCAAGGTAAGGAGCATTAGTCAATTCAGGGCAGCTGGCTTTATTTTTAAAACGCTTATAATTCATAGTCATATCCGTTTCTATGAAGACGACAAGATATTCCGGAACAGAAGAAAACCGTTCCGTCACTTTATAAAAATATCACATAGAATAGAAAAGGGGGAAGATGAGGGATAAAAATTGCCGACAGCCTTCAGCTGCCACCCCAAGGATACAGAAGATGGCTTGATCGAATGCTGAGATGTGGCTGACAAAGGCCACCTTGATCAACTTGCTCCCCCCCGATGCAATCGGCTACAACTGCTGCAAGTTGACCATAAAAAGGAGGTTCATATGTCTACAACCAGGGTACGACTTGACCAAAAATTAGTTGAAAACGCTGCCATTATGGCAAAAGCATTATCTTAAGAGGACACCATCATGCCGGTGTTAATAAGCCGCGGCGAAGTACCTTTTCAAACGGATAGAAAGCTTTACGAAACCCGCAGAGCAATCACCCGGCGATTTAGAGTGATTGGTTATGCGAACTGCCGAATATGGGCAGCGACTTTAGCAAGTTCATCGTCATCAGCGCGTTTGTAGTCATGTGATGACAGGTAGCCTTCATAAAATTCATAAAACTTGTCAACCTTGGATTCAACAAGCTGAAATTCAGAGCTGTTGCCAGTTCCATGCATTGGCGATAATTTACTATGGAGATGATCTACGCCGTATCCTTCAAAAAACATCCCTGTCCGAGCGACACCATCAAAAGCCTTATCAAGAAGAAGAGCAACTTTTTTAGTGGCAAGTGTCAAACTTGATAAAACCTCATCAGATTGGTCAAAAGCGTAACTGGAGTAATGCTTCTTGGGGATCACGACAGTAAAACCCTTGGTATTCGGGAATATCGAAAGAAAAGCCAAATGATCCTTATCCTCCCAAATTTTATGGCAAGGAGCTTTACCGGTAACAATCTCGCAAAAAATGCAACTCATATTTATCGATTTCCCCATATGTGCAAAACGGTTTTGCATAACCGGTAGCGGTCATGCTTTTCAACTTAGTAGACTTCCGGCGGATTTCGCCTGGCTCTATACCGCCCGGACATGCGATTGTTAGCCCCACAGTTGGATATTGGGTAAATTGTTAAATACCTGCTCAACGTCGTCATAGTGCTCTAAAACATCTGTAACTACAGGCAATGGTTCTGCCCATATTTCCGGAAGATCTCGTTCTTCTGGGCCTTGGATAGAAAAAGCCAAAGTCTCGATAGGTGGGCAGAACTGAGCGTTGACGTTTTCCTTATTACCCCGTGCGTCAATTCTATACCAGCCATGATCTTTGAGATAAACAGCGTTAAGTCCGTGAAGGCAATAAGGTGCTCCAGAATCGTAAACAGACAAACGTTGATAGCACAATCCTGCTGGGATTCCATTTTTTCGAAGTAGAGCTGCTAGCAGGTGGCTCTTTGCGTAGCAATAGCCTGTGCCATGCAATAAAACATCTGAGGCTTTACAGGTCACAGGGTTCAATTTGTAGTCCCAGCTATGCTTGATATTGTCGCGAACAAACTCAAAGCACCGCATTACCACTTCATTTTCGTCCTTCGTGCCCCGGGATAAAAGCTCTGCTTGTTTTGTGATAGCAGGGTCGTGATAGTCGATATAAGTACTTGCTTCCAGATATTTATTCACCATTCCCCCCAAATGGCTAACGCCATTGAATAACCGGTGGCTAAGCGAAGCTTCGCTTACCACCGAAGCACTCGATCAGCGGCGCTGCTATTTTCCGTCTGAGTTGATGCGATGGTTATAAAATAAATATTCTAATTTAGTAATCAACTGAGCAATAACGAGCGGTATTATGATTATTACCGCATTGATCAATATAAAAATTATGTGTTCACCCGCTTTGGGTGACACATAAAAAAATGTTTTCGTTGATATGTCTAAATATAGCAGACCAACCACAATGATAAACATGGCAAGAGAGGTGAGTAGGTTTATTTTTAGCTTTAGCGCTACAGTAATTCCGAAAAAGAAAATGGCCACAATTCCATAAGCTTTGTTTTCGGGCCAAATATACTTAAATATGGAAAATAATGCGGAAAGAAGTGCTATATAGAGTGCTGGTTTTATTATCTGTTTTGAGGTCATGGGCGAACCTCAAGGCTTATATAAGAATTTTGCTTCAGAAGCGTTCTGAGAAGGTGAGTTTCTTCAGACCCTGTAAGTCCACCGCCAATATCTATGCACCCGCTTGTCCCGCGAACAGATCCTCCATGCATGAAAAAATTATTACGGCCATACGTATCTGTTCCTGTTGACGGGTAAACTCTAATTCTCCAATCTCCCCAATCGGCCAAAGCATTTCGCGTTAAGTCACCAAAAATTCCCGGATCGTTTAAGTCTCCCCCGCGAAGGTAATAATTACCCACAGGAATGGGCCCTTCAAATGGCGCTTTTTGGCAAGAACGCGATGCATTATTGCAACACCCCCCTTTACCGCTTGAGGCTCTTATGCTGAACGACAAAGTTGATGCTCGAATCTCTAAACGCCCAGATTCAATTCGAAAAATCATTTTCATTTAAAAACTCCCCCTCATTTTTTAACGTCCAAGATAACCAACCGCGACGCGAGATAGCGTTTACCGCCCAAGTTTACAAATATTTGCAGCGCTATTTTCCGTCCGCGTTGACATTCTGTTGTTATGAGCTGCCACTCCCCCAGAAACAGCCGAATTCGTCTTTTCCAAGAATAGACAAAATTTCCTCAAGGGTGCCGGCTTGTGTTGTTATACACGCTTACCTTTTGGATAAGACCCAAGGAACTTAACTTTATTGATCTTTTGAATTTCTCTGAGGGCATCGGAAATACCTGGGTCTTGAACTCGTCCAGCAAAATCAATGAAAAAATGATATTTTCCAAACTCCCTACAGGTTGGTCGGGAAATGATGGACGTTAGATTGATTGACCTCGTGGAAAATGAGTTCAATATTTCACCAAGTAAGCCGGGCCGGTCTTTGTCGTCCAATACCACAATGCTAGTTTTGTATTCCCCGCATTCTATCTGTTCAGATGTTCTTGTACTGCTCGTTAATGCGAAAAATCGAGTTTGGTTGTTCTTAAAATCATTAATGTTTTCAACGACTATTCGAAAATCATCTGGGCTAAACGAACCTAAAGGCACTATAGCGGCACTTTTGTCTGCCGAATTTCGGGCAAGATCTAATGATTCTATATTGCTCTCAGTTGTAACAATTCCGATCTTCCCCAGAGATTCAATAAATTCACTGCACTGCCCTTTTGCTACAAATTGAACAAACAACTGATTAATCGCCGACAGTTCACTGGCCATGCTTACGAGGCAGAACTGAACCGGCAACATAATTTCACCAATGATCCTTAGATCAGCATTAACTAGATGATCAAGAACTAATGGGATAAACCCTTCTGAAAAGTTTTCGATTGGAAGGACACCTATCTCACATGTTTTTCCAATTGCCTTTAATGCACTTCCTATGGAGGGAAAATACACAACCTGCCATTCCCCCCCAAGAGTATCGGTGTACTTCAAAGTTGCGGCATCTGAAAACGTACCTTTAGGCCCCAATGTTAAGATTTTGTTCATTTGGTGCTGCTCAGAATGTTTGTATAACGGCATTAAATAACCAGCGGCGCTTAAATTTGCCATCCGGTTAATCTACGTTGCCAAGACCACGGATTGCAGAGCCAAAATAGGGTTGGCTGATGCTATGCAACCTGACGCCCAGATCTTGTTCCATTGTGCAGTCTGACAAAGTATAGCGATGTTTTCCGACAATGATCTGAAAATGCACGGTCACTCCCGATTTTGCTGCTGTTGTGCATGCTCAGATGGAGCGATGATCCAATGTTGCTATGTTCCTCTCCATGAAAACTGGCCGGAGACCGAAGTTTTCTTAGTCAGATTCCATTTTGGCTTCGAATTTTTTCCATTGTTCCTCAAATCGTGATGCCACGTAGCTCAGATGATTCTTAGCCACCTCCGTTACTGAATCAGCGGGTGACAAGGCAAAACCGTTTTCGGGATAAGTTGCGTATGCCATGACGTTACTGTCCCCCCAGAAATAAGGGTAGATGATGGCAAAATCATCAAGGGAAGGAAGTTTGTATGAAGAGAGACTTTCGCAAAAAACAAGCAGTGGCAGAATTTCTGAATAATTTTCCGAACACATGATAATGCCAAATTCCCAAGTGCTGGTTGTCTCATTAAACTCTGAAAAGGTAAGTGTATCTTCAGCGGCAAGCCAGCTGTTGATGACTTCCTGATTGCTTGTGTTATCCCAAGCCCTAATTTCCTTGGCCAAATCCAATTTACCGTACATCTGTCTGCTATCCCACCATTTCAGCCAGTTCTCGTTCACAAGGGGCTGGCTTGGTTTTGCTTGCATGAATTTGAGATATTCTGCTTTTGTCATGGTGGCTCTGAGAAAAAATGAATTGGGTTCAGACACTGGAATCTCCTGATAATATTGATGTAAACAAGCCGTTTTAACGGCTTTGAATAACCGGTGGCGACACGCAGAAGCGATGTCCACCGAAGTTTACGTAATCTGCACAACTATTTTCCGTCCGTGCTTGATACCTGGCTTACCGAACAAGCAAACCTTGCGTTCGACAAGCTTGATTCTGGTAAAGCGGTGTTATTCGACAGTGACTCTGCAAAATAACAAATGGCTGAACGCAAAGCCAAAGTCCGCAACCGACGGCACCAATTACAAACCTAAAGTCAAATATCCAGAAACAGCTAAAAGGCCAACTAATATCTGAAATATCATACTCTTAATTAACAACATGGCCAAAAACGCGATAGGCAATGACCAGAGCGCGATATACACAAATGCAAAACCATTTGCCCCCTCAAAGGTGGTGACATCAAGGGAAAACAAAACTCCAGCCAAAATAGCAACACCAGGGCTGAATAAAAAAGCGAACAGCACTCTGAAGGTCCATGTTTGGAAAAATTTATAACGGGTCGTCATAGCAAATCTCTGCAATTAGTCGAATACTTAGTCACCCATGGTTCTTTGAACGATGACCAGGCGAAAAGCTACCGTTAGTGGTTTCACTCAAAAATCACCCCATCTTTACCTTTAAGCCCACATTGTTCGACATGTGATGCTTGTTCCACATTAGACATTAGATAATAAGAAAATTAAAAAAATCAAAAAACTTATAATTTTGATAATGTTAACCCTGTTAACCTGGGTGTAAAACGCCGCCCACAGCGGCTGGACAAGTTGACGGTTTTGTGTGCTGAAGCGGCACTAAAAGAGTCAGGTTTGCCAGTCCGTTACTGCGCCATGTTATGCGCTCAGGGTATATCAAAACAACTGAAACTATTTGTTTTGATATTGCCAGTTTTATTTAATTGAAATTTTAAAAATCTACTTGAACACTCAGAACTCTGCCAAGGCTTGCAATCTGTATACGAAATTGTACAGGTTTCGTTATAGCACCCGTAAGAAACCATATTTTTACTGTGCCTGGAATTAAACTCAATAATTGAAGCGATAACCGCGCCAACCGTCCGCACAGGCTTACCAGCACAGGAATTGTTTTCTTCTGAAATCTGAACATTTGCATGAGTAAGAACCCTCTCAAGCATCTGGCTCTTATCTGATGTGTTTTGGATTTCATGGTAAGAATGAATCCATTCGATTCCAATCCCAAGCCCTGTACACAGAGCTAAAAGCACTAAACATCCTATTTTCTTAAACATTTCTCTCCATGAGGATAACGGTTTTGGGGTTTGCATAACCGGTGACGGTGTGTCTTTCCGAATTGGTAGAAAGTTATACGAAACTTGCTGAGCTATCCCCCACCGGCTTGTTTTAATTGTTGTGCGGTTTTGTCTTGCAACCACTGGATAAAATATTTATACGCTTCTTCCGAAAAATTACTAGATTTCCTATTCATAAAGCCATGTAGATATTTTGTTTTTATGACTTCCGCATTTTTCTTGATGGACAACCCCTTAAGAACAGGTTCTATATCGAAAGAAGCTTCAAACTGGGGAAAGATGATGGTTGTGGGAATTTGAGGAACGACCGCCATATTTTCCCGTATTCTTGACCCATAAAAACAAACACATTGCCTGATTTGCTTACTTGGACTCTGCGATGAAAGGTTCCAAGCGCAGGATCCGCCAACGCTAAAGCCCAGGATGTCTACCGGAGAATCTGAACGCTGAACTACCCTTGCAGCTTTTTCAAACAGATGCTCCAGCCCGGATTCCTTTTGAAAATATCGGTATGCCTGTTCTTCGGTTTCGAAGAAACGTGATGAACCGTTGTATGGATCCACAATAACAGTTTCGCAATAATGATCCGATAGCTCACCGACCAGATCGATTAACTCAGGAGTTTTGCCGAAAATGTCACTTATAACGATTAATTTCATAATTTCGACAGCACAACGGTTTTGCATAACCGGCGGCGGTGATGCGTTTCAATTGATTAGAATTCTTGCAACTTTCGCCTAGCCCAGTCCCATCCGGTTCGTGCGATTGTTAAAAGTGCTGTTCCGACCAGACTGCAAATTCATTACCGCTTGGCTCTGTGAAATGAAAGCGACAGCCTCCGGGAAACTCGAATATTGGCTTTACTATCGTGCCACCATTGCTCGTGACTTTAGCTAAGGTTGTTTCAATGTCTGAACTGTAGAAAACCAATAATGCTCCACCAGTAGTAGTTTTGCTGGATAGCTCTGCTTTGTAAAACCCACCGTCCAGGCCTTGATTTGAAAATGCTGAGTATTCAGGGCCATAATCTGTGAATTCCCAGCCAAATACCGCAGCGAAAAAGCTTTTCGTCGCATCCAAATTACAAGCTGAAAATTCGACATAGTTCAGTTTTTCGTGTTGGTTCATTTGCAACCTTTCTGCCGCATGGCAAGGAGCTTATACCGGCTTGGATAACCGCGGCAACGCGAGTTTGCGTGTACCACCGAAGTATTCGAGTATTTGCGCAGCTATTTTCCGTCCCCATTGATTCTGAGATAAGGCGAGCTACGCATTCCTTACCGATAAATTTGCGCAAGCAATTCCCCATGCAGTAGGCAAAACCAAGCGTCAGGTTCTTTGCCCCATCTGCGCCACGCGCCGACAATGTCAGCAATATCAGTGGCATTCAACCCTTGTTCTTTGGCTTGTTGGGAAAAAGTTTCATCAGCACAACGATTTGCCTGCCCATTACCCCACCACTGACAAATTTCCGTATTGGCATAATTCCATACGGAAGCCGTGATTTGTGGGGCGGATATACCAGCTGCATGCGCCCATGCTCGAAGTCGTCTCCCTGCATCAGGTTCAGCACCGTTGGCACGGGCAGCGGCACGATAGGTTTGACGCCATTGGTCGAGCTCCGGAAGTTCTGGATACCAACACATGGCGGCATAGTCCGCGTCGCGGGCGGCAACCCAACCACCTGATTTGCACACTCGTACCATTTCCCGCAATGCGGTTACGGGGTCGGTCAAATGTTGAAGAACCTGATGAGCGTGTACAACATCAAAAGATTCGTTCTCGAAGGGAAGTTTCAGGGCATCCCCGAGCTGAAATGTTGTTGTGACATCTGAACGAGCGGCAGCTTCAGCGCGAGCGGCAAGCAGTGGTGCTTCGACGTTTTCTATACCAACAACCTTTCCTGGTGAGACCAGCGCAGCCAGATCCAAGGTAATTGTTCCGGGCCCGCAACCAATATCCAGGACGTGCATCCCTGGCTTTAGATGGGGCAAAAGATAAGCCGCTGAGTTTGTAGCGGTGCGTGCGCTATGAGAAGCGAGGGTACTGCGCTCATGTCCGAGTGTATAACGACTGGCTTGTTTTTGGTTCATATGCTCATCGTCCTGATAGTGAGAAATTATTTCCGTTTTGCCTAACGAGTCTGTAAAAAAACCTGAAAATCAGCTACCTCTACAGCTCAGATATAAATTTAAAAAAATTTCCAACACACACAATCCATTGCATGCGTTTTTATCGATAATCCAGCCATTATAGAGCACATTTCTGACCATTCTCTGACTGAATCGTTCTTTTGGTTATCCACTAGGAGTCATAGGGTGTTTTCACGCGTGACTAAAAATCGCAGATCGGAAAGGTCGGGATCTGCAGTACCCAGTGTTTCGAGGGCGGATAGGTACCAATCGGGCAGGTCTTGCGTTTTGAATGGGCGGAGCGGGAATTGCCCCATTGGCTGGCGCAGCAAAGGGTGATCCAGCACAGGAAGGTCAAGGCCATGAGCCTGTCGAACGCGTAAATACGCAAATACCGTGCTTGGCCATAGCAGGTGATGCCATGAGTCGATCTCATATCCCTCCAAAGCACGGAGATTGCCATCCGGGTTCGGTGTGGAGTAAGTGATGTGGAGATCACACAAGGTGTCAACTGCGGCTTTCACCTCGGCCATATCTGTGAACATCACGCTGCGCGCGGAGTTGATATATCCGGGCTCAGCTTTAATAAACAACGCCTCCCAATCGATTTGTGCGCCTGCTTGTGCCGCTATTAACTCATGCGCAAAGGGCAGTAGCTTTTGCGTAGGAAAGCGCTCATCTGGAATCCTGGGCTTGGTGCCTTTCCGCTTGCGCCAAAAGGCCTGCCAATCATAGCCTGCCTCGTTTAGAACCTGAAGCGACACCGCGTGCAATTCTGCTGCATTTGACGCTTGTCCAATAGCAAGCAGATCAACGATACATTCGCCAACAGCCGCCATGTCCGGTCCTAACTCCGGACGGAAATGAAGCCAGTCACGGCATTGAACCAAGCGCTGGGCAAAGGCCATGCGAGCAACTTGAAAATCAGGAGGGAGCAAATCTGCAATATCTTCATGCGCGAACAAGTAGTCATCCAGCGCGACGCGGCTCTGCCACACAATGGCGCCCTCGAGTCCAACTAAAGCGATGCCGATATCTTCGTCCTCTTGCGCAGTGAACTCTTCAAGATCCATGCGCTCTATAGCCAAGGCATTTTGCGCGGATTGCCGACGCGTCCCTGCGCGTAAGTCTCGCAACTGTGCAAGGCTGAATTTGGGTTCAAGTGTCATGTGCCCTACCATATTTTCGTCGCAACTGCTGAGCGACCGCACGCTGAAGAAAAATTACCGGCATGGTCCATTGCGACTTCACCTTTGCGAAGACGAATACTATAAAAACGAGGGACCTCTCCCGTATTTTAAACTGGGGAGTGTGCCGAAACTCATGGTGGCAGTTAACGGTTCTGAATATCCGGCGACGCCGCAAAGTTGCGCTTACCACCGAAGTTTACGAATATTTGCACAGCTATTTTCCGCCCGCGTTAAATTGTTAGTTGCTCTCCGTCAATACTGGTGCTAACATTTGTGCACACAATAAGCTCAGGAGAAGCTCATGGATACTAGAATTCAATTTCGTGTTGACGACGAGACAAAACGCTTAGCCCAACAGATGGCAGAAAGCCAAGGTCGGACGCTCAGTGACGCTTGCCGGGAACTCACTGAACAGCTCGCCGAACAACAGCGCAAAGTTTTGTCTCATGATACTTGGCTTACCGAACAAGTAAACCTTGCGTTCGACAAGCTTGATTCTGGTAAAGCGGTGTTTATCGACAGTGACTCTGCAAAAAAACAAATGGCAGAACGTAAAGCCAAAGTCCGCAATCGAGGACACCAGTGATCCTCTGGGAAGAAGAATCTTTAAATGATCGTGAAAAAATTTTCGAGTTTCTTTACGATTTCAATCCCGATGCTGCCGAAAAAACAGATGAATTTATTGAAGCTAAAGTTCAAAATTTAATCGAACATCCTTTGATGGGTGTTCAACGTGATGGAATTCGAGGCAGATTGCTCATTATTCCTGAAGTTTCAATGATTGTATCCTATTTTGTCGACGGAACCACGATTCGTATTCTCCGTGTTCTTCATCAAAAACAAAAATTCCCCAATTGAGTAACTGCATCCCATGGGCAACTAACGGCCGGATAACCGGCGGCGTAGTGCCTTCTCAAATTGGTAGAACGCTTTACGAAACCCGCAGAGCTATCAACCGGCGGCTTTAATTCTGTTGTTATGATCAACTTGCGACGCTTGATGCAATCTGCTACAATTGCTGCAAATTGATCGTAAATAGGAGGTTCATATGTCTACAGCCAGTGTGCGACTTGACCAAGATTTAGTTGAAAAAGCAGCCATTATGGCAAAAGCATTAAACCGTACAACGCCAAAGCAAATTGAGCACTGGGCTAAAATCGGTAAAATGATGGAAGATAACCCAGACCTGCCATATGAGTTCGTTAGGCAGGTCATTATTGCAAAAGCCGAAAAAGAAGCCGGTAAGCTCGAGGAATACAACTTTGGCTAAAATTACCCGGTTCCTTCAAACACCAACCTTCAAAAAAGCAGTTAAGAAGCTCCACCAGAACCAAAAGAAGGATTTGGATAAGGCCATTAAGGAGCTTGCTGATGATCCCCATTTGGGTGAGCAGAAAAAAGGGGACCTGTCATTTCTCCGAGTCTATAAATTTAAAATGAATAAACAGCTCACCCTTCTTGGTTATAGCTATGAAGATGGAACGGTCACCCTGGAGCTAATGGCTCTCGGCTCCCATGAGAATTTCTACCGGGACGTCAAAAGCATTTTTTGAGCTGACATAATCATAACGATTCTGCTTAACCGGCGGCGCTGCGACGTTGCGTTGCCCACCGAAGTATTCGATGAGCGGCACAGCTATTTTCCGTCCGCGTTGAGCCATTCTGTTGTTAACGACTGCTTTCAATAGTGGTAGCGGCATGAAATGATTGTTATTGCAGCGTCGCTTACCACATATACAAGCCGGTTGGTGTCATCAATGCGCCGAGACCAGAAGCCTGACAGGTTTTCTTTAAGGGCTTCTGGTTTTCCGATACCTTCAAAAGGAGAGCGCTTGACATCAATAATGAGCTTGTTGATTCGCTTGAGTTTTTTCTTGTCCTGACTTTGCCAGTAAATGTAATCACTCCAGGCTTCGTCAGTCCATGACAGCAGGCGGTCATTCATCAATAAGATCTCGTTGCAAGGTGCTGCCCGCCCTGTATTGAGTAATAGAACGATTCAGATGTTCTGCGTTCGCTGGAGAGCGCAAAAGGTGAACGGTTTCCATAAGGCTGTTGTAGTAGTCCAATGACATAACAACCGCGTCTTCTGCGTCACGTCGAGTGATAACGGTCGTATCTGCATCATTGACGACTCCGTCCAGAACTGATTTCAAACCATTGCGAGCTTCAGTAAAAGATATAATTTTCATAAGTCCTCCATATGTACAACTTACGGAACAAGTATGCCGGAAATACACTTAGTTGTACAGTTTAAAGTACAGGGCTTGCTTCTGGAGAGCGTTAACGAGTCTGGATAAGCCGTGGGGCAGTGTCTTTGCGGCCTGGTAGAAACCTTTACGAGAACCGCAGAGCCATCCGCCATCGGCTTAATTATGTTGCTAAAATTATTGATTGATTGGCGGAATGAAATTTTCTTTTTCTAGGATTTGAATCAAGCTCCTCATAAGATAATTATTCATGAAACTGACATAATATGTTCTGCCATTTTCGGTAAGTGGCTTTATGAATCCAGAATCCTTCATTTTTGAAATCAGATGTGTTTTTTGACGAGAAGTAAGATCGTCAAGTGCTTCATTAAGCTCATTTGCCTTAAACCTTTGTTTTTTTATTCCGAAAGTTAAGACTTTAGCTTCTTCCTTGTTCAGATATCCTCTTTCAATTCCTAGATTGATTGTTGGGGTTAAAACATTTTTTAACAGATATTCAAAGTCTAGAAGCTTGTTTACTTTTGTTACTTCTTCCAGTATCCCCGTTAGCACATAATCGCACCAGTTCAACAATGATGTGTCGTCACCGAGATCTGCTTCTGATAGTTTTTCATAATAAAGATCCCTGTCATTGCAAAATACTGCAGTAGGGTTCAGGATTTTTCCATCCTTCACATTAAATCCATATTTGATAAGCAGTGCATATGTGAGCAGTCTAACCACACGCCCATTGCCGTTACCAAAAGGGTGTATCCAGGTAAATCTATGGTGGGCTATTGCCGTTTTGAGTAGATCATATTTGTCAGGAGCCTTCTCGTTAATAAATTTAAGGAACTCATCCATGTAGGACTGAACCTGTATATAGTCTGGTGGAACATGTTTTGACTTGGATATTTTGACATTCCATGAGCGATAGGCGCCAGGAGTCCTGTCTCCTTCACTAGATAGTTCACCAACAACTAAGTGGTGAAGTTCTCTGATGAAGTGATGAGTTATTTCTGTCCCTTCGCTAATGGTGTCCTCTATCAAATCCATTGCGGCTTCAACATTTGCGATTTCAGAAAATCTTTCGCTTGAACGCTCGCGTTTTTCTATTTTTTTTTCAATATATTCTGAGATGGTGGTTCTGTTCCCCTCGATTCTGGCAGAACCAACACTTTCCAAAATATGGAAAATATCTTTGAGCTGAAAAAATATCCATGGCGCTGTTGAGCCATGCAGTTTGAGCTTTCTTAGATGGTTTAGCTCTATAAGGGTGTCTGTTAGCTGGGAATCAAAGCTTGGACTAACGAGTCTTAAGTTAAAAGCTTCATCTGTTTTCATATTAACTACACCATTCATGTCCAACCTACCGTAAACTATCAAGAATAAACTTTTTAAAAATATCAATTTCTACATATTACGTTAGTTACTATCTACAATAAAGCTTTTTCTTATCGACGAAAATGAGATTTAAGGGGCTGGTGGAAAAGTGGATATTTTAACGGCTTGGATAACCGGCGGCGACGCGAACTTGCGAATACCACCGAAGTATTCGAATTATTGCAGAGCTATCAACCGTCGGCTTAACGCAGCTTAAGGCAGAACTATGTCTTCTTTTGTGAAAAATTACTTGATTTGTCTAAAGACATTACGTTGTTATGAGCCACCACTACCCCCAGAAACAGGCGAATTCGTCTTTTTCGAGAATAGACAAAAATTCCTCAAGGGTGTCGACCTGTGGATCAGGATCATAGCTGTGCCATTTCAAGTCTGCTCGTTGCCAGTAAATTTTCCACGAGTTCGATTTCTTGACGTATGTCGCTTTTGCAATGAACTCTTCAATCTTTTCACCGGGCCGATTCCAAGCTTCTCTTATTTCGTAAACAACAACACTTTGGCCCTCAATGCGAAAGGTTAGATCAACCTGGTCACGAAGGTGAGGGGCTGGTCGCTTTGATTCGATGTACTGGCCAACGTGCTTTTCAATACGCTTTATTTCAAATTCACTGATTGCCATGTTCGACCTTGCTCATAGACAATATGGTTTAGATCAAAGTGACCCGCCTCCTTGATAAACGTGGATTGCGTGCCAATCACGCAGAGCCACCTGCTTATAGATAAACTAGTAAGCATACCCATTCAAAGAAGACAGGTCATGAACGATTCTAACACAGTATTTGTTGGTTTGGATGTTCACAAAAATTCTATCGCTATCGCCCTGGCCGATTCAGGTCGTAACGGCGAGATTCGAAACTATGGAACCGTTGGTGGAGATATTGTTTCTTTTGGAAAGGCGGTGCGCAAATTGCGCTCGTGCCATTCTCAGTTGCATTTCGTTTATGAAGCAGGCCCATGCGGTTACGAGATTTATCGCTACTTGACCGGACTTGGTCTTACATGCGATGTCATTGCCCCTTCGCTAATCCCACGTATGGCAGGAGATCGCATTAAAACCGACCGGCGTGATGCTCTTCAGCTTGCTAAGATGCATCGGTCCGGAGAGCTTAGTCCTATTTATGTTCCTCATCTCGAGGATGAAGCGATTCGCGATCTGGTCCGCTGTAGAGCTGATGCGCGAATTGCGCAACGCAAAGCACGTCAGCAACTCAAAGCGCTTCTGTTGCGTAATGGCATTCGCTATGAAGGAAAATCCTCCTGGATTCCGGCTCATTTACGCTGGTTGGCCGATTTAAAACTACCATTGCCTGCGCAGCAGATTGCCTTTCAGGAATACCTCGATACCATTACCTCTGCAACAGAACGTATTGAGCGCTTAGATCAGCAGATCTGTGAACAGGTCAAGCTGTGGCAAATGCGTCCATTAGTTGAGGCGTTTCAAGCTTTACGTGGTGTCCAACTGGTAACGGCAGCAACCTTGGCTTCAGAGCTTGGTGATCTGCGACGTTTTGATAACCCTCGCCAATTGATGGCTTATGTCGGTCTGGTCCCGAGTGAACATTCCAGCGGACAAAGGCGAAGACTCGGGGGCATTACCAAAACGGGAAATACACATGCGCGCAAGGCTCTTATTGAATCAGCCTGGGCGTACCGACTCCCGGCCCGTGTGTCACGAACTATTCGCAAGCGTCAGGAGAATCAACCCGATGAAATCGTTGCTATCTCCTGGCAAGCTCAGCTTCGACTCTGCAACCGGTACCGGAAACTGATGGCTGCAGGAAAATGCAAGCAACAAACAGTGGCAGCCATCGCACGAGAACTGGTTGGCTATGTCTGGGCCATCGCTCAAGAGGTGCGAGTGAACTAGAGCGTACAGCAAACAATCAACATCCTCATTGGCATGAGGCGAGATTGCAGCCACGGTATGGAGAACCCTCGATAACCGTTAAGGGTGTGGCATCAGCCCCAAATACCCGTTCCTAGACTGAGGCAGCTCCACGACGAACAAAGGTCAGGTGGTAACCAACCCACGAATATCAGCAGGATCAACCGTCGTTAAAAAAGGCTCCAACTCGCCTCATGCCTTAGGGGATGTGCAATAAAAGTCAAAGATCAAAAAATGCCAAGGGAGTCGTGCGTCTACTTGACAAATGTAAACCATATCAACGGTTTTGCATAACCGGTGGCGGTGATGCGTTTCAATTTAGTAGACTTCTTGCGAATTTCGCCTAGCCCAGTTCCATCCGGTTGATGCGATTGTTATAATTCGATTTTCATACACAAAACAGACCACCAACGGTCTTTAAACTGACGAGCCTTTTCTTTGCGTGATAAGACCAGGAAACCCAATGATTGATAGCAACGAATTGCTCTCTCATTATGCTCAAATACATTGAGTGTTAGTTCTTTTGCACCATAGTGAGTTTTGGCATATTCAACTGCTAACTTTACTAGTTGTCTTCCGTAACCTTTCCCACGATCAGTTTCTTTAGCAATAAGCACACGGCAAAGGTGAAAAACAGATTCAGATACTTTGGAAATTTCAATAAAGCCAACTTTTTCTACTGCGTCTACCAGCAGGAAAGAGCTAATCTCTTCCCGCCTTTGCTGGCATGCTATCTGATCAACCGTAATGGGCCATTTGTAGAGGGGACCTCCCCATAGAAGGTTAAACTCTTCATTTGGAATCCAACCTACCAATAGAGAGTAGTCTTGATGGCTAAACGGTATTAGATCCATATTTCCCAATAAAATTATAACGGCGTTGATAACCGGTGGCGAAATGCTGCCACTATTTAGTAGACACCTTGCGAATGTCGGCTAGCTTCGTCCCACCCGGTTAATTGTTGTGTTATGCGTCTTTTAGCTGTTTAAGCCAATCAGAAAACCATATAACTGGCAGTCTAATTGTAGATAAATCCAATTTTTCCAACTCTTTATATTCGTAGCTATTTGCTAAAAACATTTCCCATTGGGCATTAACCTCTAGAGCGATTTCAGCTGCAATATCCATTAAACTACCTGGATCTATGTTAAGTATAGCCAAATGAAATCAGTCGCACCAATGTGCTATGTCTTGGTGCGTATATGGTGACTGGCTTGGATTCTCGCCACAAGTCAAAACAGTTTCCATTGATTGTACTGTGAACGGTAGATCTAACTTCACGGAAACCGCTTCTTTCCAGCTTCCTTGATAAATATTCCTACCTTTTTTGCCACCAGGCTTAAATTCGTAGTGTGTCATAATTCAAATGCATAACGCCGTGATCACAGGACCAATGGAGTGGAACTAAAATGAGATAAACTGAGCGCAGCGAAGCACATGTTAGTGGAGCGTAATTTGTTCCCGTGCATCACATTGTTATGCATAGTTTTGCTCAATCATTATTCTAAGTGATTCACTACCAGGCTCCTCACCCCATTCTTTGAGTAGAAAATCATTGGCAGCATCCCAATCCTTTTGAACATCCTCAGCATGAAATGCTTTACCTTTGTATATGCATTTTGCACTGAACACTTTGACAATCTTCTCGATTAAGCACAAAACCTTAACTTGATCTGAACTTGGCCTAGTTGCAAAAAGATAAATCGCATCAATTTGATCAAAATCATCCTGTGCATCAACTTCAACACCATTTAGTTTAAGATGAATACTCAGAAGATCTTCTGATTGCCAAGGTTCGGAACGGTCTGCTTTAAAAGAATAGACATCATAGTGGAGCTTAGCTCCCAATTCTCTAAAAAGCCGATTTGCCTTACCGGCGTCAATCTTTTCAGGTAATTGTAATTCTATCTTCTTAGATTCATGTAGATAACCCCACATGAAATACACTCCTTACCATCCAATTTAAAATTTCGATCACAACGTGCAAGATCCGGTTTTACATAACGTATTGCTCACGGGGCGCGCTTTTTGCGCTCCCGTGCAGCAAATTGTTAGGTAATTTTATCACTTACGCCTTCTGGGTATGTTTTGGCTATTACATTAAAGGTTCTTTCGCCTTTCGTATGGACCCGTATAAGTTTAGCGGAGCCGAGGCAATTAGTAATTGCAAGATCGCAATTAGTCGGGATCAAAGAGACTCCGAGATTTTTCGCCCATGCTTCTAATACTGTTTTTGAAGCGCTGAATGCGTTGAGACCGTCAGAAAGTGCGGTCTCAATTTCGAGGATTCTTGATAAACCAAGATTTTTCAATTTCGCAGCCAG
The DNA here is from genome assembly GCA_963664385.1 of Geopsychrobacteraceae bacterium. GTDB lineage: Bacteria > Desulfobacterota > Desulfuromonadia > Desulfuromonadales > Geopsychrobacteraceae > Seleniibacterium. Next base: position 3,054,537 of record OY761157.1, on the reverse strand, counting down.
CGTCATATTTGAAAGACGAAAATACGCAGACTCGCCTCCCCAACTTCCAAGGAGAGGCGAAACGCCACCATAGCTGTAATGCAGAGGCACGGGGACAGTCCAAAACCGCCCTGATCTAATGTCCTCTTCTGACTGGAAGGGACTTTCATGAAAAAGCTCATCGGCTTCTTCATGGCTTAGTAGTCCCATAGCGACAAGATCATGAAGTCGTTTTTTTAAAAACTTCAATGATGAAGGCACTATTCTCTGATGCATCTCATCCACCTCATGATCCAATAATCTGGCGTAGTGCCAAACTCGTATTTGAGTCTCAGCCATTATCGGTGTAAGCACATGCTCGTGAAAAAATAGATAAGAAGAATAAAATTGATTCGGTTTTAGGCTTTGGTAAGGAGAGCTATTCAAATGTTCGTCAATCAATCTGAGGTCTTCAGAGTGATAGTCGAATATTAGTTGCGATTCAGTTCTGAGCACACGTTGAAGCTCGTCGCTAAAAGTGTTTGGATTCCAGAGATCTATCAAGGTGCTTTCCTTTACAACCTAACGAGTCTGTAGAAAAAACTGAAAATCAGCCCCATCTACAGCTCAGATATAAATTTAAAAAAATTTCCATCGACACGAATGAAAATCATCCATCGTGCGCTTTCTTATCGTTTATCTAGCCATTATAGAGCCGATTCCTGACCATTCTCTGACTTAATGTTCCCTTTGCTTACCCAGTGACTCCAAAGCGGTGAATCTTGGTTAAATTATGCAGCATGGCCATGAGCTTCCATTGGCCATCGACCTTGATTTTGCTTCTGAGGGTAAAGCGTTTGATGCCGATCGCTTCGCACATATGACCAAAAAATGGGTTCCACGATACCGAGTCGCTGGCTGTAAATGTGGCGGCCAACCTTGCTGTCGATCTTTTGTTTCATCCGCTCCAGGCAACCATTCTTTTTGGTTTCAACATGCTCAAGCTTGACGTTGACCTGCCGGGCCCCTTTTTGCTTGGTGCTGCGTAGACATTGGCTACGTAACGGGCAAGTGTCACAATCTTCTTTATGCCCCATAAACTGCATAAAGATTCCATCGCGGATCTTGGCCCGGGAACATTTGAGCCACAGGCTTTTTCCCGCTGGGCAGACGCAGGTTTGCTGCTCAATGTCTGTCTTAAAGTCGGACGCCGCAAAGCGTTTGGTGATGGCCGCTTTTTTCGCCTGTTCAGGTCTATATTGATCAACATCTACAAAGCGTGGGTCGCGGGCACGAAATCCATGGTCGGCAATATAGCCGTCAATGTTGTTTTCTTCGAGATAACTTAATGTTTCCTGATTGCAGAAGCCACTATCTGCCAGGATTTTCCCTTCTTTCAGTGGCGATTCCTCATCATCTTTAAATGCTTGATCGATCTGTTCAATCATCGGTTCCAGCAAACCATGCTCCTGGCCCTGACCAAAAGCTTCGGCACTGACAACCACTTGGTGTTTGCTGTCAACGGCAGCGACGCCAACGTACCCCTGAATGACCCCATGACTGGTTTTCATTTTGGCACTGTCGGAATCGGTGATATTACTTTGAACCTCATTGCCGCTGTGCCCTTTGCGTGGTTCGTTCTCGTTCAGAAAGCGTTTAATCTTGCTGCTAGCTTTACGCAAGGTTGCGATCTGCTTTTCCTGCTTCTGCCGGATCTGGTGATCATTTTCTCCCTTACGGTCTTCTTCACGATGCACAGTCAACATGCGACGCACAGCTTTATCGATTTTGCGGCTCTTTTTGCGTAATGAATCATGATGACCACTCCACTCTTTACTAGCATTGGAGGGGAGTTTGCAGCCATCAATGGCAAACATCTCTTTACCGATCAGCCCCATGTCATCACAGATCATCAGAATTTGTTGGAACAGTTTGGCAATCTCGTGACTAGAGCCGGAAATAAACTCGGCAATAGTGGTGAAGTGAGGACGGCAGTCAGCCGCCAAGGCCATAAACAGAACATTTTCACGGCACAATGCTTCGATACGGCGACTTCCTGTCACACCTCGGGCGTAAGCCAGTAGGACGATCTTGAGTAAGAGGGCCGGATCATAGGCGGGACGGCCACCATCATCGTTTTTGTATTTGTGTAAAAAGATGCTCAGATCGAGTTCATTATCGACCAGATAGTTCAGGGTATGTTCGAAGGTTCCTGGAAGGATTTGCTGCTCGAATGAGATTGGCAGCAGAACTGTTTGGTGCGGATTGTAATCAACAAAACGTGCCATGAAACCCTCCCCAGAAAATTTAATAAAATTACAGTATTTATAGCATATTTTGGGTTTTTCCTACAGCCTCAACGCTAGTGATCAGCGGAGAGCGATAGCGAATCCGCTGTATTAATTTGTTATGTTGCTTCTTGGCAGATGGCTTCAGCACAAGCTTTCGGTTCGGCTTGAAGGATAAAGTGCGGGCCGTACACCTTATGAACGTTTAGTTTTTTTAAGCCTTTTTCAAAGTCGTTCAAGACACCAGACGGGACCAGTCTGTCGTTCTCTGCTTGGAGGTAGCAACATGGCACGTTGATGCCTTTTAGTTTGTTTCTTAAATCAACCGTTGCGAGAATCCTGAGCCGTTCTGCGAGAACTTCCGGAGCGACCCCTGCTACGGTACTTTTGAATGATTCTATTTGTTCTTCTGTTGCTTTCGTTCCTAAGCAAAAGTGTCGAACTAGTACCCCCGGAAAATTCAGTTTTAACAATGATGAAAGGGGCAAGTGCTTTGCCACGCCGAGTAAAATTGGTTGCGGCGATTTGGCAAAGGTAGCAACAAATATTACACGCTCAATCTGAAATTTACCTGACGACAGGATCTCTATGGCAACGGGACCGGAAAATGATTCTGCGAGCAGGATGATTGGCTCGTTTAGCGGTAGCTTGCTTTCGACATGCTTCACATGTTGTTCAAATGTCTGTTGTTGGTCGAACGGATAGCTAATTATTTCTGAAATGCATTCATCGGGTAGTTCCTTCAGGAGAGGCTCGAAAAGGTTGCCGGTACCATCGAGGCCAGGGAGAAGAAATAACTTTTTGTCAGATGACCAATACATTTTAAATTATTGCAACATCACACCAAGCATGAGGGGCTGGGGGAAGTGGCGCAACCGAAGGGCACGCTGCTTTTCCCAGTCCCTTTCAATGTTTTTGTTATGTTTACGGCTCTTCATCTTCGATGTTGGTAGATTTGGATAAAATTTCCAATAAATCATTGCCGAGAGAATATGCAAACTCCCAATCCAACGCTCCTGACCCAATAGCAATAATCTCAGGACTCTCTAAAGCTTTCCTAAGATCATAAGCATAAAACACGCCCCCGCCATTCAACGCTATTGGTAATACTCTTGGCATATAGTGAGGAAATTCATAGTTTAGATAGTATTCCCTAAGTTCATTCTTACCGAAAAATGCAAATTCCCTATCACCATTTACGATAAGCCCTCCATTCGAATACGATAGGAGATTTAAATATTGTTCAGGGATTTTTAGTATCGGGAGGCTCCACTGTTTATAGTCAAGCGTAGAGCCATTATCAATCTCCCCATCTTTTATTTCCGCAGAGAGAAAAGTGGAAATTGTCTCGATTTCACCTTGCGGTAAGCCTGGATACTTTTCCTCAAATTTAAATTCTTCGAACATATTCATCACTAGGAAACATAACGAGTCTGTAGAAAAACCTGAAAATCAGCCCTATCTACAGCTCAGATATAAATTTAAAAAAATTTCCATCGACACGAATGAAAATCATCCATCGTGCGCTTTCTTATCGTTTATCTAGCCATTATAGAGCCGATTTCTGACCATTCTCTGACTTAATGTTCCCTTTGCTTACCCAGTGACTCCAAAGCGGTGAATCTTGGTTAAATTATGCAGCATGGCCATGAGCTTCCATTGGCCATCGACCTTGATTTTGCTTCTGAGGGTAAAGCGTTTGATGCCGATCGCTTCGCACATATGACCGAAAACGGGTTCCACGATACCGAGTCGCTGGCTGTAAATGTGGCGGCCAACCTTGCTGTCGATCTTTTGTTTCATCCGCTCCAGGCAACCATTCTTTTTGGTTTCAACATGCTCAAGCTTGACGTTGACCTGCCGGGCCCCTTTTTGCTTGGTGCTGCGTAGACATTGGCTACGTAACGGGCAAGTGTCACAATCTTCTTTATGCCCCATAAACTGCATAAAGATTCCATCGCGGATCTTGGCCCGGGAACACTTGAGCCACAGGCTTTTTCCCGCTGGGCAGACGCAGGTTTTCTGCTCAATGTCTGTCTTAAAATCGGACGCCGCAAAGCGTTTGGTGATTGCCGCTTTTTTCGCCTGTTCAGGTCTATACTGATCAACATCTGCAAAGCGTGGGTCGCGGGCACGAAATCCATGGTCGGCAATATAGCCGTCAATGTTGTTTTCTTCGAGATAACTTAATGTTTCCTGATTGCAGAAGCCACTATCTGCCAGGATTTTCCCTTCTTTCAGTGGCGATTCATCATCATCTTTAAATGCTTGATCGATCTGTTCAATCATCGGTTCCAGCAAACCATGCTCCTGGCCCTGACCAAAAGCTTCGGCACTGACAACCACTTGGTGTTTGCTGTCAACGGCAGCGACGCCAACGTACCCCTGAATGACCCCATGACTGGTTTTCATTTTGGCACTGTCGGAATCGGTGATATTACTTTGAACCTCATTGCCGCTGTGCCCTTTGCGTGGTTCGTTCTCGTTCAGAAAGCGTTTAATCTTGCTGCTAGCTTTACGCAAGGTTGCGATCTGCTTTTCCTGCTTCTGCCGGATCTGGTGATCATTTTCTCCCTTACGGTCTTCTTCACGATGCACAGTCAACATGCGACGCACAGCTTTATCGATTTTGCGGCTCTTTTTGCGTAATGAATCATGATGACCACTCCACTCTTTACTAGCATTGGAGGGGAGTTTGCAGCCATCAATGGCAAACATCTCTTTACCGATCAGCCCCATGTCATCACAGATCATCAGAATTTGTTGGAACAGTTTGGCAATCTCGTGACTAGAGCCGGAAATAAACTCGGCAATAGTGGTGAAGTGAGGACGGCAGTCAGCCGCCAAGGCCATAAACAGAACATTTTCACGGCACAATGCTTCGATACGGCGACTTCCTGTCACACCTCGGGCGTAAGCCAGTAGGACGATCTTGAGTAAGAGGGCCGGATCATAGGCGGGACGGCCACCATCATCGTTTTTGTATTTGTGTAAAAAGATGCTCAGATCGAGTTCATTATCGACCAGATAGTTCAGGGTATGTTCGAAGGTTCCTGGAAGGATTTGCTGCTCGAATGAGATTGGCAGCAGAACTGTTTGGTGCGGATTGTAATCAACAAAACGTGCCATGAAACCCTCCCCAGAAAATTTAATAAAATTACAGTATTTATAGCATATTTTGGGGTTTTTCTACAGCCTCAACGGTGTTGATAAGCCGCGGCGTAGTGCCTTCTCAACTTGGCAGAAAGCTTTGCGAAACCCGCAGAGCTAACAACCGTCGGCTTGATTGCATTGTTAGGCGTTTTTCTCAATAAATTCGATAGATTCTGAAATTATTAATTTTCTCAACTTGGTCAATTCGTTTATGCCTAATATAGACCTTATTTTTTCTTTCACTTCTTCCACAGCAATATCTTTATTTTCTTCAGTAACTTCTTTATCTTGGATGTTTAGAACATTGTGAAAAATGCTGTACATTTTCTTTATTGCACTATTTCTTCCATTTGGCTCTTCGCCGCTTAAGCTTGAAGAAAGGCCGGAAAGGGCTGAAATTTCATTTATCGCTTTTTGAAATGGAGCAAGTTCTAGAACTATCTCTTTTGGTACCCATGCCGCATATTCTCTTTGAATTTCGACCAGAGAAAATAGATTTTTATCAATTTTTTCGCTTGGGCCATGGGCGAATAGTGTTGTAACCATTTCATGCACTTCTTTCATATATTTCTCGCAAAACTCTGCATGCTTGTTGAATGTTGCTTCGGCCATGTAAGAAGTAGCACCTAAATTGAAAATTTGTTGCTGCCGTTGCAGATGTTTATTTTTTTCAAAGGCTGATTGATCTCTTAACAATTGATAAATCGCAGCAATTAAAGAGGCTACCGCAGGGGTTGCTGTAAAACCTTTTAAAATATCACCTGGAATTGAAGCTGTTATCGCCCATGACAGGACGAAAACAATTAGCAATAAAATATATATTTTGTATGACTGTATTTTCATATTTTACGCCTAACGAGTCTGTAGAAAAAACTGAAAATCAGCCCCATCTACAGCTCAGATATAAATTTAAAAAAATTTCCATCGACACGAATGAAAATCATCCATCGTGCGCTTTCTTATCGTTTATCTAGCCATTATAGAGCCGATTCCTGACCATTCTCTGACTTAATGTTCCCTTTGCTTACCCAGTGACTCCAAAGCGGTGAATCTTGGTTAAATTATGCAGCATGGCCATGAGCTTCCATTGGCCATCGACCTTGATTTTGCTTCTGAGGGTAAAGCGTTTGATGCCGATCGCTTCGCACATATGACCGAAAACGGGTTCCACGATACCGAGTCGCTGGCTGTAAATGTGGCGGCCAACCTTGCTGTCGATCTTTTGTTTCATCCGCTCCAGGCAACCATTCTTTTTGGTTTCAACATGCTCAAGCTTGACGTTGACCTGCCGGGCCCCTTTTTGCTTGGTGCTGCGTAGACATTGGCTACGTAACGGGCAAGTGTCACAATCTTCTTTATGCCCCATAAACTGCATAAAGATTCCATCGCGGATCTTGGCCCGGGAACATTTGAGCCACAGGCTTTTTCCCGCTGGGCAGACGCAGGTTTGCTGCTCAATGTCTGTCTTAAAGTCGGACGCCGCAAAGCGTTTGGTGATGGCCGCTTTTTTCGCCTGTTCAGGTCTATATTGATCAACATCTACAAAGCGTGGGTCGCGGGCACGAAATCCATGGTCGGCAATATAGCCGTCAATGTTGTTTTCTTCGAGATAACTTAATGTTTCCTGATTGCAGAAGCCACTATCTGCCAGGATTTTCCCTTCTTTCAGTGGCGATTCCTCATCATCTTTAAATGCTTGATCGATCTGTTCAATCATCGGTTCCAGCAAACCATGCTCCTGGCCCTGACCAAAAGCTTCGGCACTGACAACCACTTGGTGTTTGCTGTCAACGGCAGCGACGCCAACGTACCCCTGAATGACCCCATGACTGGTTTTCATTTTGGCACTGTCGGAATCGGTGATATTACTTTGAACCTCATTGCCGCTGTGCCCTTTGCGTGGTTCGTTCTCGTTCAGAAAGCGTTTAATCTTGCTGCTAGCTTTACGCAAGGTTGCGATCTGCTTTTCCTGCTTCTGCCGGATCTGGTGATCATTTTCTCCCTTACGGTCTTCTTCACGATGCACAGTCAACATGCGACGCACAGCTTTATCGATTTTACGGCTCTTTTTGCGTAATGAATCATGATGACCACTCCACTCTTTACTAGCATTGGAGGGTAGTTTGCAGCCATCAATGGCAAACATCTCTTTACCGATCAGCCCCATGTCATCACAGATCATCAGAATTTGTTGGAACAGTTTGGCAATCTCGTGACTAGAGCCGGAAATAAACTCGGCAATAGTGGTGAAGTGAGGACGGCAGTCAGCCGCCAAGGCCATAAACAGAACATTTTCACGGCACAATGCTTCGATACGGCGACTTCCTGTCACACCTCGGGCGTAAGCCAGTAGGACGATCTTGAGTAAGAGGGCCGGATCATAGGCGGGACGGCCACCATCATCGTTTTTGTATTTGTGTAAAAAGATGCTCAGATCGAGTTCATTATCGACCAGATAGTTCAGGGTATGTTCGAAGGTTCCTGGAAGGATTTGCTGCTCGAATGAGATTGGCAGCAGAACTGTTTGGTGCGGATTGTAATCAACAAAACGTGCCATGAAATCCTCCCCAGAAATTTTAATAAAATTACAGTATTTATAGCATATTTTGGGGTTTTCCTACAGCCTCAACGGGTGGATAACCGGTGGCCGATGCTGCTACGAATTAGTAGCCCTCTTGCGAATGTCGGCTACCATTGTTCCATCCGGTTGATTATTTGGTTAAAAACACAATTTACAGTTACGAAAGAACAGCGGCACACTGCCCGAACCAGGGCGCAAACCGCAAAATCCGAACCGCCCCAATTGGCAGCCCCACCAATAATAACGACAGCTTCTTACAAGAACCTGATAACGATACAACGCTACAAAATTACTGAACTGCTGGCATAACCTGCCGGAAGTGTGCTGAACGGATACTGCCTGTTCATTTGCAGACCGACCGCTGGGTTTTGCCTTTAACTTTAAACATTAAGCTTGAAACTGCTACATGGAACGGGGCCGGAGACGAGAAGTTCCATGATTTTTAACGGGTGGATAACCGGTGGCCGATGCTGCTACGAATTAGTAGCCCTCTTGCGAATGTCGGCTACCATTGTTCCATCCGGTTGATTATTTGGTTAAAAACACAATTTACAGTTACGAAAGAACAGCGGCACACTGCCCGAACCAGGGCGCAAACCGCAAAATCCGAACCGCCCCAATTGGCAGCCCCACCAATAATAACGACAGCTTCTTACAAGAACCTGATAACGATACAACGCTACAAAATTACTGAACTGCTGGCATAACCTGCCGGAAGTGTGCTGAACGGATACTGCCTGTTCATTTGCAGACCGACCGCTGGGTTTTGCCTTTAACTTTAAACATTAAGCTTGAAACTGCTACATGGAACGGGGCCGGAGACGAGAAGTTCCATGATTTTTAACATGTAATATACGTGATATTAGCCGTGTTATAACACAGCTACAAGTTTCAACATTTTTTGATTTCTATATAATATCAGGAAGTTCTGACAATTTCCTGAAAAATTTTCCTGCGTGATATATAGTTTTATCTCGACAAAAACCATCAACAATAATCCAAATAGAAAAAACCGCAATCAAAGGAGTTTACAAACTCCATCGATTGCGGCTTTTTTTATTACGAAGAGACCTGAAAACTCCGGCTCATAGTGCGTATGTTTTCAGATTGGAAAAGGATGGTTTCTGGTTCAAAACTGTTTAGCCAATCCCACCAAAGTAAACATTAAGAATCAGCACCCCCAGGCAGACCAGTACAAAGACGTATTTCAGTAATCCGCGAATACGTTGGCCAACCGGATAAGCGCTCCCCTGATTGATAGCCAAGCGGGCGTTCTCTGCTCCCCAGATCCACTGGGCGACAAAGACGATAAACAGTACCCCAAGGGGATAAAGGTAGATGGTGACCAGGTCGACGAAGGAACCGAAGTGTCCCATGTTCACAGCCAGGGGCAAGCCCAGAACAAAGCAAACTGCAATAACCACCAGGGTTGCCCGCCTGCGGGAGAGCTTGAATTGATGCATCAGAGCTTCGGTCGGGACTTCCATCAGATTGATGGCTGAGGAGAGTCCGGCTAAAAAGACACTGAAGAAAAATACAAAGCCGAAGAAGTGTCCCCCTGCCATGCGTTGAAAAACAAATGGCATGTTGATAAACAGCAGGCCCGGCCCTTTATCCGGTGAGATACCGAAAGCTGCCCCGGCCGGAATAATGATGAACGCGGCCAGCAGGCTGGCGACCATGTTGGTGGTTACAATCAGGTAGGAGAATTTGGGGATATCGGTCTCTTTTTTCAGGTAGCTACCGTAGATCAGCATCCCGCCTAAAGAGACGGTAAAAAAGCTCTGCCCCAGGGCCATGATCCACAGTTCCGAAGATTTGAGCAGTTCCCACTTGGGCTGCATAAACTCAGCGATACCCTCTATCGCCCCGGGTAGCATCAGGGTATTGATAATCAACAGAAAAAAGATAATAAACAGGCCACTGATAGCCCACTTATTGGCCTTTTCTACCCCTTTTTCGATACCGAAATAGACGATCCCGCCGGTGATCAACAAGGTTGCCAGGTGCCAGGGCACAACACTCCAGTCACCGGCAAAGGACCCGAAAGCAGCCGGTGGATCGATGCGTAACAGCTCACCACTTAAAGCCAGCCACAGGTACCTGAGAATCCAGCCCATGACGATCAGGTAAAAGATGGTGATGCCGGTCTGGGCAAGCACCTGAAAACCACCTAACAACCGGGGCACCCCTTTGCTCCGGCCTTGAAAAGCAGCTTCAAAAGCTTTGATCGTCCCCCCTTGAAAGAAGCGCCCGAAGGCCAGTTCACTCATCAGCCCGAAGACCACGAGGCCGAAGGAAAACAGGACATAGGGGATCAAAAAGCTGATACTGCCGTAGTGACTCAACCGCCAGGGGAACAGCCAGATGTTACCGAGACCGATGGCACATCCGACACAAGAGACAAAAAAGCCGAAAGAGGAACTCCAGTGTTCACGTTTCATGTTCTGAATTGCTCACTAATTAAGTTTCTGTCCGGAAAGCGCCCTTTTTCACCAGCTTTGCGTCAATCTACGCATTCACTTGTGCGGCGGAAGGGACTCCGCCTCCGCGCAAATACTTGATTTCCTTAATCTGGAAAAAAATTGCATCTTTCCAAATCAGAAACATATCAGCTGTTGGTTAGGGTTTCCGGATGACAACTATTTAAAAAATAACAATGGACAGGCGCTGGTACCTGTCCGTTGCTGACCAGCCTCATTGCTGGAAATTACTATTTATCAATCAATTACTCTTGGGTTTTAACTCTTTGAAACTTATAAGCATAACTCGCCAGTTTCTGATTCGGAAACGAGCAATTTTTCATTGTAGCAAGAAAATCAAGGGCTTGTACGGAGACGTAGTACTTTACGTCGCACAAGCAAGTCCACAGATTGCCGCCGCCACGGTGGCAAAGGGCCGTTTCCGAATCAGAAACTTAGTGGGCTTCGGCCCAGTTATCCCCGGCCCCCAGTTCAACTTTTAGGGGGAGATCCATGGGTACCGCCCCTTCCATTTCAGTTTGAATCAGTTCGCGTACCTGTTCAACTTCACTAGCAGGAGCCTCAAAGACCAGTTCATCGTGCACCTGCAGCAGCATACGGGTTTGCAACCCGGCATCGCGAAGCTTGCGATCAATATTGACCATGGCCACTTTGATGATGTCCGCCGCGCTCCCCTGAATCGGGTAGTTGATGGCGTTGCGCTCAGCATAACTGCGCACCGCACCATTTTTACTGCCGATTTCAGGAATGGCGCAGTGGCGCCCCAGCAGGGTCTTGACATACTGATGTTCCCTGGCTTCTTCCTTTTTAGCTTCCAGGTAGTTCAGAACGGCCGGATAACGTTCGAAGTAATTATCGATAAACTGTTGCGCTTCGGAACGGCTTATGCCCAGATCTTTCCCCAGACTGAAAGCCCCCATACCGTACAGGACACCGAAGTTGATGGTCTTGGCCTGGCGCCGCATTTCGTCGGTCACCAACTCCGGAAAGACATTGAAGATTTCGCTGGCGGTCCGCTTGTGAATATCTTCACCGGCAGCAAAGCTTTCTTTCAAAGCAGGAACATCTGCCATGTGGGCCATGACCCGCAGTTCAACCTGAGAGTAGTCAGCGGAGAGCAGTGTCCAGTCTTGGCACGGGATAAAGGCTTCACGGATACGCCGCCCTTCGGCAGTACGGATCGGGATGTTCTGCAGGTTGGGATCGCTCGAGGACAACCGCCCGGTAGCGGTGACGGTCTGGTTAAAGGAGGTATGCAGCCGTCCGGTAGCCGGATTGATCAGCTTGGGCAGGGCATCGCTGTAGGTGTTCTTCAACTTGCCTATGGAGCGATACTCAAGGATCTTTTCCGCGATCTCATGCTCATCAGCCAGGGCGGTTAACACTTCGACATTGGTCGACCAACCGGTCTTGGTCTTTTTCCCCTTCGGCAGGCTGAGCTTTTCAAAAAGCACCTCGCCAAGCTGTTTCGGGGAATTAATGTTGAACGGACCACCCGCCAGACCATGAATCTCTTTTTCGAGCACCGTCAGCTTTTCACCCATCTGCCCGGAGAGCCCTTCGAGGAAGCCGGCATCAATACGGATACCGTTCCACTCCATACGGATGAGCACATCCACCAGGGGCATTTCGACCTGATAAAAGAGATCGTTGAGTTCCCCTTCCGGTAATTCGGCGAGCAGCTTTTGGGCCAACTGCAAGGTCATGTCGGCATCTTCAGCGGCATACTCAACGGCACGTTCAACCTCGACCTCCGAAAAGCAGATCTGATTCTTCCCGGTGCCGGTCATTTCCGAATAGGGGATCATCCGGTGATTCAGATGCTCCAGGGCCAGGGCATCGAGGCCATGGGATTTGGCTTCGGGATAGAGAACATAGGAGAGCACCATGGTATCGACGGTGATGCCGGCCAGCTCGATACCGGCGTTGCGTAGCACCAGGGCATCGTACTTGATGTTCTGGCCGATTTTACCTAACTCCGGGTCTTCCAGTAACGGTTTGAGCTTGGCCAGGACCAGGTCGAGGGGCAATTGATCGGGAACCCCCAGGTAGCGATGACCGACGGGAATATACCAGGCTTCGTGGGCCTGAACCGCAAAAGACAACCCGACCAGCTCAGCCTGCACAGCGTTGAGGCTGGTGGTTTCCGTATCAAAGGCGAAGGTCCCGGCATCTCTTAAAGCGCGAATCAGCTCATCAAGCTCAGCCTCGCTAGCGACGCAATAATAATTACTGTCCACCTTAACCGGGGTCTTTACCGCGGCAAATTCCTGCTGCAGTTTATGGAATTCAAGGGTCCGAAACAGTTCCTCCAGGGCTTCCCGGTTCGGCTCTTCCACCCTTATATCTTCGACCGTTACGGCAATATCCAGATCATAAATCAGATCTGCCAGTTGGCGCGACAAGCGCGCCTGATCAGCAAATTCACGCAGGTTTTCCTGGCGTTTTTTCCCCTTGACCTTATCGATATTGGCAAGCAGGTTTTCAATGTCACCAAATTCCTGGATCAGGGTACTGGCCGTCTTTTCGCCAATCCCGGGGACGCCAGGAATATTGTCGGAGGTATCACCCGCCAGGCCAAGGACCTCAAGGACCTGCTCCGGTGGCACCCCAAAGCGCTCAATAACTTCTGCACGCCCGGACACCTTCCCCTTCATGGTGTCAAGCAACTGGACATCATCACAGACAATCTGCATCAAATCCTTGTCACCAGTCACTACGGTCACGTGAAACCCTTCGCCAACGTAACGCTTGGCCAGGGTGGCAATAATATCATCCGCTTCGTAACCGGGCAGTTCCAAAGCCGGCAGGTTAAAGGCGCGGACCACGTCCTTGATCAACGGGATCTGGGGAACCAGGTCGTCGGGCATGGCCGACCGGTTGGCCTTGTATTCATTATAGAGCTCTTTACGGAAAGTCGGTCCCTTGCTGTCAAAAATGACCGCGACATGCCCCGGCTTGCGGTCGCGCAGCAGATTAAGCAGCATATTGGTAAAACCATACACGGCATTGGTTGCCTCCCCCCTGGAGTTGGACAGATGCCGGATAGCAAAGTACGCGCGGTATATATAGGAGGAACCGTCAACCAGGTAGACCTGTTCTTTCTGTAGCGTCATAATTTCTTCAACCTTTCAGTTCAATTTGAATTGCGGATTATTCCATACCCGGCCACAAAGTAAAAGCCCTCATCGGGAAAAAGAACTGCTGCTTATCGCCACTCCAATCTTGACAAGTTAACTCCGATATTATTAATCTTTTAATCAGGTTAAATTCCCTTCCGGATATAAGCCAGCCACCGTATCGGAATCTCCTGGCGACTCTTTCCATATGCATATTTATTATAAAGGCATGTGACCAGGCGTTTTCAGCAGATACCGAACGCATATAAGTATCGGAAGGCATCAGCGTCATTAATAATTTTGTTATTCAATGACCTCATTTACCTCTTTCCATCGGAGGCACGAAAATGCACGATAATTTTGAAGATCATGATGAATCGATCGAATATGAAATAGAAGTCGAAACAGATGCGGACGTCCAGCCGGTACCTGACGATGGTCTGGTCCTGGCCCGCGATGTCTTACCAGGCCGGTTGCCGATCATTCCACTGCGCCCGCGCCCGGCCTTCCCCGGGGTGATCATTCCGCTGACGGTAAACGGCGAAGCACGGGTCAGAACCATCAAGCAGGCGATGGAGACCGATTCACAGTCCATCGGCCTGGTGATGGTGCAGGAACTTGAGGATGAAGATTCCACAACCAACCTGCAACGTGTCGGGGTTGCAGCGAAAATCCTGAAACTGATCCATACCGATGACAACAGCGCCCATATTCTTGTCAACAGCCTGGAGCGCTTCAGTATTGATGACGTCAGCGAAATCAACGATGTCATTTTTGCTGATGTTTCCTATTTCTTCGGCGAGGGACAGTCGAGTGATCCGGAGCTGAAAGCCTATTCTATGGCGATCATCTCCACCTTGAAAGAGCTGGTCCAGATCAATCCCCTCTATTCCGAGGAGATCAAGCTGTTCCTCGGTCGCTCCAGTATGGACGACCCGGCCCGCTTGAGCGACTTTGCCGCCAACCTGACTAATGCCGATGGTTACGAACTGCAGGAAGTGCTCGAAACCTTTGACCTGCATCGCCGTATCGACAAGGTTCTGGTTCTGCTGAAAAAGGAACTGGAAGTATCGCGTCTGCAGACCAAGATTTCTCAGCAGATCGAGGAGAAAATCTCCAAGCAGCAGCGTGAGTTTTTCCTCAGAGAACAGTTCAAAGCGATCAAGAAAGAACTGGGCCTGGAGAAGGAAGGCAAAACCTCGGAGATTGAAAAATTCCAGGCGCGCCTTAAGAATCTGACCCTGAATGATGAAGCTCAAAAAGCGGTTGATGAAGAGATTCAGAAGCTGCAGCTGATTGAGCCATCGTCTCCGGAGTATACCGTCAGTCGCAACTACCTGGACTGGTTGACGATTCTGCCCTGGGGCAAGTTCAGCAAAGATTCCTATGATCTGAAACGCGCCCGCCGGGTTCTCGACCGCGATCACTACGGTCTTGAAGATGTCAAAGAACGGATCCTCGAATTTATCGCCGTTGGTAAAATGAAGGGGGATATTTCCGGTTCTATCCTGTGTCTGGTTGGTCCTCCCGGGGTTGGTAAAACCTCCATCGGCAAGAGTATCGCCGATGCTCTCAAGCGTAAGTTCTACCGGTTCTCGGTCGGTGGTATGCGTGACGAAGCGGAGATCAAAGGGCACCGTCGGACTTATATTGGAGCCATGCCCGGTAAGGCGATCCAGGCCATGAAGAGTGCCGGCACTGCCAACCCGGTGCTGATGCTTGATGAAATCGATAAAATCGGCGCCTCGTTCCAGGGGGATCCGGCCTCAGCCCTGCTCGAGGTTCTGGACCCGGAGCAGAACGGCAGCTTCCGTGACCATTACCTCGACGTGCCATTTGACTTGTCCAACGTCCTGTTTATCGCCACGGCCAATCAACTGGATACGATTCCGGCACCGCTGCTTGACCGCATGGAGGTTATTCGCCTGTCCGGTTACATCCTTGAGGAAAAACTGGAAATTGCCAAGCGTTACCTGGTCCCGAAAGCCCTGGAAAACCACGGCCTGAAAAAGAGTCAGGTCAGTATTCAGAAAACGGCCCTCGAGGATATCATTGATCACTATGCCCGTGAAGCCGGGGTGCGTGGTCTTGAAAACAAAATCAAAAAGATCATGCGTAAAGCAACCATGCAGTTTGCTGAAGGGCGCGAAGATAAGCTGACCGTCACCAAGAAGGATGTCGAATCGTTCCTCAGCAAACCGGTCTTTGCCGATGAGGAGCTGATTACCGGATCTCCCGGAGTCGTTACCGGTCTGGCCTGGACCCGTATGGGAGGTGCTACACTGCAGATCGAAGCCAGCGCTATGCGCAGCAAAGGCAAAGGGTTCAAGCAGACCGGTCAGCTGGGCAAGGTCATGGTGGAAAGCTCAGAGATAGCCTATTCCTACACCATGGGGCATATTGACGATTACAAAATCCCCGAAGATTACTTTGACAGTCACTTCATCCACCTCCACGTACCAGCCGGGGCGACCCCCAAGGATGGTCCGTCAGCCGGAATCACCATGACCACGGCCCTGCTGTCGATGATCCTGGAAAAACCGGTGCGGAAAAACCTGGGAATGACCGGAGAGCTGTCCCTGACCGGTCGGGTACTGCCCATTGGTGGTGTAAAGGAAAAAACCATTGCCGCCCGCCGGGCCGGACTGAAGATTCTTATCTTCCCGAACGATAACCGCAAAGACTATGAAGATTTGCCGGAATACCTCCGCGAAGGGATCGAAGTTCACTTCGTCAAGGAATATCCGGAAGTTTATAAAATAGCCTTTAACCAAAAATAAAACTGAACAGGGAGTCAGACTTAATGAACGTCGAAGATATCAAAACTGCCGTAATGGGCCTGTCTACTGAAGACAAGAAAGCTTTTATCCTTGAAGCATTGCCCGGCCTGGCGAAAGAAGTCATTAACGAGCCAGGCTTTATGATGCAGCTGTTTCCGGTTCTGCTCGGTATTCTCAAGGAAAGCGGCATGGACCTGCAGCAGTTATTACAACTGGCAGCGATGATGGGCAACCAACAACAGTGAAAAACTGACAAATTTTACAAAATAGTGTAGTATTACCATTTTTGATTCTGCCCCACGGATGCTTTAGCATCCTTAAGCAGAGCATTAAAATCGTTGAGAACTTTATAACCAGATCAAAAATTAAACAAAGGAGGCAACATGAAACGTTTAGGAGTCATTCTTGGTGCTGCTAGTTTGGGCATGTTACTCTTGTCCGGCTGTGTCGCTAAATTGTCTGAAAGTGATCAGGCAAAACTCGACAGCGCTTTAAAGATTGCTGAAAATGCTCAGGCATCAGCCACCGCCGCCAGCAAGTCTGCTGACCGCGCTGAAGCTGCGGCAACCACCGCTGAAAGTGCGGCAGCAAAAGCTATGAGCTATGCTGATTCCGCTAAAGCTTCTGCCGATGCCGCAGAAGCTGCTGCTACCGACGCAAAAATCAGCGCTTCTAAAGCTGCAACGGCATTCAAAATGATGCAACAGAAGTAATTAGCAGCTCAAAATTGATAATAAAAAAGCCTCGCATATGCGGGGCTTTTTTGTTGCTGCGGTCACGATTTCGGCGCTTCTGATAGAGGCTGTTTGCTGCCGACTTCGACCTGGTCAATAACCACCGGGATCCCCTTTGCCTCATTGACCACCTTGCGCACCAGCGCAGCATCCGGAAGCCCCTGCCAGCCAGCCTTGGCCAGCCGTGCGGTAACTTCTTTTTCCACGTCCCCCAGGCGCTCCAGGTAATCGGGATGGACCTCCACCACCAGCTGCCCCTCAGCCGCTGAGACCTTGACCGGCTGATAGACAATGGTGACCGGAGTCCCCCGTTTGACGCGCCGCGCCAGATCTTCGATATCGGCAGCATACAGTCTGATGCAGCCATGACTGACCCGCCGGCCAATCCCGAACGGCCTGTTGGTTCCATGGATCCCGTAACCTGGTAATGACAGACCGAGCCAGTAGCGCCCCAGGGGATTATCGGGACCCGCTTCGATAATCGACGGCAGGTTCGGGTCGCGCATAGTTTCCGGTCGGGTCCAGATCGGATCCTCGATCATCTCGGCAATACGGTAGGTTCCTTCCGGAGACAGCCAACCATCGCGCCCTAAACCTATGGGATAAATTCTGACCCGGTAAGCCTCCCCTTGCTGCTCCACCAGGTAAAGACGAAACTCTGCCAGGTTGACAGTGATGCCTGGCTTGAAGGTCGCCGGGACAACCGCCGCATAAGGAAGAATGACTTCAGAGCCAACTTGCGGCAACCACTCGTCCTGCCCCGGGTTGGCATTCATCAGGGCGGAAAATCCGAGGTGCCCGCGCCTGGCGACCTCCATTAACGTCTCATCGTTGCCAATGACATAAGGGCGGTTACTGCCTACCACCCCACCGGTATCAGGCCTGACCAGGGCTTCACTTTCAAGCCGAGGGTACCAGGCGTAAACCGATAAAGAAGAACAAAGCACTGCGCTCAGAATAACCAAAGCGATAAAAAGACGTAAAAGAGTTGTTTGCTTGAGCATGACTATGACCCGATCTGCTTAACTTTAAAAAGATGGCTCCAGAACCACTACACAAAAGTGTCATCTGCATGGCGACAACCTGCCCCCGGGGATAGGTCAAAGCGCCCCTGGAGTAGTGGGTTCGGACCCGTTCCATTAACTTGTAAAGCTAATACCTTATTGACCTTGTATAAATCGATCTGTTAGATTTATCGACATTGAATTCTACATGAACACTGTCGGGGACAGAATCATTTTTTCTGTCCCCTCCTTTATGGATTTACAGGAGGAATTGCTATGCGCGTGCTGTCTGGCATCCAGCCATCGGGTTCACTTCACCTCGGAAACTTCTTCGGTATGATGAAGAAGATGATCGATCACCAGGAAAATCAGGATCTCTTCTGCTTTATCGCTAATTATCATGCCATGACCAGCGTCTCGGACGGCAAAGTCCTGGCCAAAGGAACCCTTGAGGCAGCGGCCAACTTTCTGGCCCTGGGTCTCGATCCTGAGAAAAGTACCTTCTGGGTACAGTCCGACATTCCGGAAGTTCAGGAGCTAGCCTGGGCCCTGTCAAACTTCACCCCCATGGGCCTGCTCGAACGCTGCCACAGCTACAAGGACAAGGTTTCTCAGGGGATCAAGCCGAACCACGGACTGTTTGCCTACCCGGTCCTGATGGCTGCCGATATCCTGCTGTTCCAGAGCGATGTGGTACCGGTCGGTAAAGACCAGAAGCAGCACCTGGAAGTTGCTCGCGATATCGCCATAAAATATAACAATGAATATGGTGAGGTTTTCACCCTGCCGGAACCGGAAATCGATGAAGATGTCGCGACGGTTCCCGGTCTTGATGGGCGCAAGATGAGCAAGAGCTACGGCAATACCATCGACCTGTTCCAAGAAGAGAAAGCCCTGCGCAAACAGATCATGCGTATCGTTACCGACCCGACACCGGTCGAAGAGGCCAAAAATCCCGATACCTGCAACATCTTCCAGATCTATCGCCTGTTCCTTGATAAAGAAGGTATCGCAGATCTCCGTAAACGTTACGAGACCCCCGGCCTGCGCTATGGTGATGTCAAGCAGGAGCTGTTTGAAACCACCCGCGACTTTTTTGCCCCGTATGTCGAGAAGCGTAAGGAACTACTTGATGACCCCGACAACCTGCGCAAAATTATGGCCATGGGTGCCGACAAGGCCCGCTACGTTGCCAACAAAACCTTGCGTAAAGTTCGCAAAAAAGGCGGTCTGACCTACTAAAAAACAACAAACGCCCTGCTGTGACTGACAGCAGGGCGTTTGTTTTAGGCTGTTACTGGTTATGCTTCGGGCTCTTCACGGGTGAAAGTGACAAATGCCATAGCCGGGCGCCTGCTGGCATCGCGCATGGCAAAATGGAAACCTTCAAATTGCCACCCTTCTGCGGTCCAGTTGTTCAGTATCTGCTCCAGGCTCTGATCATCCACCTGGCTTGTTTCAACAACTTTGTATATGATCATAGTTTAAAGTTCTCCACTTATCTTCATTAGCCGATCGGGCACCTTGTTCTGGATATTAACTTTATGGCTGCCAACGAAAAAAAATATACCTTCCGCCTGCGTCTGACCCAACAACAGTTTCTGCGTTATTACCAGGGGAGCGCCCACAGCGTTCAGGTCCGCTCCGAAAGCGGCCAGACCCTGCAGTTTCCCGCTCACCGGCTACGCTCTTTTTTAACCGCCGACGGCATCAACGGGCGCTTTGCTTTGATTGTCGATCAGCAGAACCGTTTTATTCGCATGGAAAAACTTGCCTAGTTTCTGTCTGGAAACGGCCCTTTTCCACAATTTCTTCGTCACTCTGCACCTTGACTTGTGCGGCGTAAAGTACTACGCCTCCGCGCCAAGGATTGAGTTCCTTGAACTTGAGAAAAATTGCTCGTTTCCAAATCAGAAACTTAAAAGCGGGAGGCCCAAGCCTAGTTAGTTTACGTCTTATCAGCCACCCGATTCTCAAGGGAGACAACCCGTTCCACCAGCGGTGGATGGGAATAGTAAAATGCGGTATACAGCGGATGGGGAAACAGGTTGCTGAGATTTTCCCGGGCCAGTTTGACTAACCCCGAAGCCAGGGGTCTGCCGCTACCAACCAAATTTACAGCAAACTGATCAGCTTCCCGTTCATGACGCCGTGACCACCAGCTGCTGACTGGTGTCCAGAAATAACCAGCCAGTGAGGCGACCCAGCCCAGGAGTAACAGCTGGGCAAAAAAGGACAGATCGCTTAACCCTAACCAGCCTGGCACCAGCTGGCTGCGCAACAGCATAAAGGCGACCCAACAGCTGAACAGCGCCATACCCTGACTCTTAATCAACATCTGCCGCAAATGCCCGCAACGCCAATGCCCAAGCTCATGGGCCAGTACTGCAAGCAGCTCCTGGTTCTCAAGCTGCTCCATCAGCGTATCAAACAGCACCACCCGCTTGACCTTACCGATACCGGTAAAATAAGCGTTGCTGTGCCCGCTGCGGCGCGAGGCGTCGACTTGAAGGACCTTACCTGCTTTGACACCTGCGTCATCGAGTAACTGACGAACATCCTGCTCCAGGTCCTCCCGCTCCAGGGGGGAAAACTTAAAGAATAGGGGTTCGATCAGATAGGGAGAGAGGAATAACAGAAACAGAGAGACCAGGGCCCAGAAGGCCCACACCCACAGCCACCAGCTGTCGGGAGTTTTGGCGATCAACCACAGGGCACCGGAAGCCAACATCACAAACAGGATACTGCCAACCAGTAAGGATTTAAGCAGGTCAGCCGTCCAGAGACCCAGGCTCATGCGGTTAAAGCCGAACTTCTCTTCGAGGACAAAATTCCGGTACAGGGAAAACGGCAGGCTCAGAACCAGCTGGACCAGGGCCAGGACGCCGAAAAAAGTCAGCCCCTGGCCGATAAAACCGAACTGCAACCGCGCCACCATGGCATCGTACCAGGGGAGCAGACCGCCGAATAAAAATATGACCGTAAGAAAAATCCCGAAAATATCTTCAACGAAACCGACCTTATCACCGGCCAGCGCATAGGCTTCACTCCGCTCTAAACGTTCGGCATCAATCTGCCCGTCAAACGAGGCGGGCAATTTTTTATCCGCCTGCTGGCGATGGCGCAGGTTTAAAAATTCGAGAAAAAAACGAAAGCCGCTGAGCAGCAGGTAGACAAGCAGAAGAACCAATTTCATAACATTTCACTCCGGTCGTTTGCGCCGAATCAGATCTCCTGCTTCAGCCCATTCTGGTAGTTTGATCAGTAGTTCGGTATTGGGCTGTCCAGCGTTAACAACCATCCCCTTCCGGTTTTCAATATGCTCAACAACAAACTTTTCCTGGCGCATCTGGGGGCCGATCAGTTCCAGCTCGTCACCACACAGGAAACGATTGCGCCCTTCAACCCACACCCCCTTTTCATCCTCACGGACAAACCCGACAAAATCGTGAGTGCGGATATAGTGGGTATCGTCAGCGTGGATTTTGGCATCATCATGGCCAAACAGGAACCCGGTATCATAAGGACGATGACTGACCTTCTCCAGCTCACTGCGCCAGTTGGGATCCTTATCTTCGGGATCGGCCCAGAGGCGGTCAATAGCATCACGGTAAACGCGCGCCGTGGTTGCCACGTAATAGAGACTCTTCATCCGCCCCTCTACTTTAAAGCTGTGAACTCCGGCAGCCATCATCTCAGCCAGGTGATCGACCAGGCACAGGTCACGGCTGTTCATGATATAGGTTCCGTGAGCATCCTCTTCGATGCTGAAACGCTCATCCGGGCGGGTTTCTTCGATCAGCGAGTACTGCCAGCGACACGGTTGCGCACAGTCACCCCGGTTGGCGCTGCGCCCCAGCAAAGCCGTCGACAACAGGCAACGTCCTGAGTGAGCAACACACATGGCGCCATGGACAAAGCATTCCAGTTCAATACTGGTGGTTGCGGAAAACTGCTTGATGTCTTCAAGGGTTAACTCGCGAGCCAGGTTCAGCCGACAGGCACCGTTGCGTTGCCAGAACTCGGCTGTACGTGGATTACAACTGTTCGACTGGGTCGAAATATGCACGGCCCGTTGCGGATCGACCTGTTGAATCGTCATCATTACGCCAGGATCAGCAATAATATAAGCGTCCAGGTCGAGAGGGCGTAAATCTTCAAGCAAACCTTCCAGGGGCTGCAGCTCCTGGGAACGCAACGATGCATTCAACGTCAGGTAGAGGTCAACGCCGGCTTCACGGGTCAACTTCCGGGCTTCACGGAGTTGATCGATATCGAAATTTCCGGCGTGGGCGCGCAGCCCGAAATCACCGGTACCAAGGTATACGGCATCAGCACCAAAACGAATAGCGGTTTTCAGTTTGTGCATATCCCCGGCGGGCATAAGTAATTCCGGCTTACTCCGGATTTGCGAATTCATAAAGTTACAGGTTCTCCTCAAATACTGAAAGATTGCTTATCAAAGCCGCTAAGCATAACATAGATGATGATTATCAGAAAACACTGCAAACAGGTTTCAACCGGAGTATTTAAGAGTCATGCCTAACGACAAAGGACAGCAATATCTGCAGGCCATTCACAACCACACCAGGCTGACCGGCCTTAAGATCCTGGAAATTGGCTGCGGAAGCGGAGAAATGACCAGGGCTTTCGCGACCGAAGCCGCCTATATCACCGCAGTCGATTCCGATCACCGGAAGTTGCAGCAGGCTCAAGCAGCTATCCCCTTATCCAATGTGACGTTTCGCCATACCGACGAGGAGAAGCTGATCGCCAGCGATGGTCCTTATGATATGGCCATCTATACCTTATCTCTTCACCATATTGCCGCAGATAACATGCACCAACATCTGCTTTCGGTGGCGGCAAAGCTTAAACCCGGAGCACCGCTTCTGGTTATTGAGCCGGGCGAAAGTGGTTCTTTCATGGCGATCAAAAAAGAATTCGGAGCTGGCAGTGGTGACGAGTCGGAACTTTGCCGGGCCGCACTCGCTGCCCTGGAGACCCTCCCCGGGTTCACCCTGAACCTGCGCTACACTTTTAATATGAACTTTCACTTTGCTGATGAAAACGATTTCTGCCGCTCCAAACTCCCCGCGGCCGACGCACTGCCAGAGCAAAAGCTATGCAGATTAAAGAGTTTACTGGCTGAGCAACGTCAACCCGAAGGAATTATCCTGACGGCACAACGCTGGCTGTATCGATTACAGCCTGAAAACTAAGAACAAAAAGTGAGAATTTTCAATACGTTTTTGCCAGTGCGGTCTTTTTTCCAGCTTGACAACCAGGGTAGAAGCCTATAATTTTTATAAATTAGATTTAATTTTCTTTATTCTAAAAAAGGCCTCTGGAGATAATCGGTTTGAACAGCCAGAATTCGTACAACAGTCTTGTTCTTTTTATTCTATTCGGTGCCATACTGACAGTACTCGGTGGTTGTGCCCAACCGACATCAGTGGCCCCTTCTTTTGCCCTGAGAGAACAACTTCAGGACATCAAACAGCAACAGACGGCGCAACAGCAACAGCTTCAGGAAATGCAGCAGCTGCTCTCCCGACTGCAACAGCAGTTGGCCTCTGGCCAGATTCTCCCCGCAACCTCAGATGCGAACCAGAACGCCACCCTTAGTATCAGGCAGAATCAAGAGTTTGCTACCCCGGCGTCTTCACCGGCAATCGTTATCCCCCAGGGAGGAACTGCGGACATGCTCCAGGTTGCAGATTCGGCAACCAGCTATCTGACCGCATTTTCAAATCTGGCCAACGGCCAATATTACGCTGCAGAAACCGGTTTCAGCCAGTTTCTGAGTACTTATCCCGACCATCAGTATGCGCCAAATGCCCGTTTCTGGTTGGCTAACGCCCTGGCGGCACAGGACAAAACCAGCCAGGCGGTCAGCAATCTGCGCCAGCTCATTGCCGATCCGGCAGGGCAGGAAAAAGCGCCCGCAGCACTGGTCCAGCTGATTCAGCTTTACCAGAAGGCCGGGCTCACCACCCAGGCCGATGATGCCGTAAATCAGCTACGCGACAATTATGCAAACACCCCGGAAGCACGCTCTTTCTTACCAGGCTACTCCGGGCTAAATTAATAACGGATTGACTCTATCCAAAAGTGAGGGAATTTATGATACGGACAGTTTTCCGCTGGTTATCGCTGCTGGTATTGATTCTGGCCATCGTTGGCCCGGGTCTCGCCATGGCAGAGAAAGGTCGCATCTATACCATCAAAAAAGGGGATACCCTATGGGATCTCTCCAAAAGGTTTATTGATGACCCTTACTACTGGCCTAATGTCTGGGCAAAAAATCCGGAGATAACCAATCCACACCTGATCTATCCGGGCCAGAAAATCCGTATCCTTGATGGCAAGCTGGAAATCATTCCAGCTTATGGCGAAGGGGATGAAAAAATACCTGATGCTGTCGAGCCGGGACCTGTCGACACCGCAGGGAACAATGAACTGGTGCAGATCAGCATGCCAGATTCCGGTCTCGGCTTTATCCTGACCGATGAAAAACCGCTGGGACTGGTTGTTGACGCCGTTGACAATCGTGTCTTATTGACTAAAAACGATCTGGTCTTTGTCAAAATGAACGACCTCTCCGGGGTCACTATTGGTGATACCTACGGTTTGTTTGAGCGTGGCACGATGATCAATCACCCGGTCACCAGGGAACCTATCGGGACCATGATGTTCAACGTTGGCTATCTGCAGGTCACTGAAATTACCGGGGCTACCGTAACCGCAAAGATCATTGGCAGCTACCGTGAAATTACCCGCGGCGCAGAACTGTATGAATACGCGCCACCACAACAGGAAATCGTTCTTGAACGGGCAACAGTAAACCCGCCTGCGCTTATTATTGCCGGCCGTGACTCAAAAACCACCATTTCAACCGGTGATATCTTTTTTATCAATGCTGGTGCTGATGACGGCCTGAAAACCGGCAACCTTTTCTACCTGACCAGACCACGCAAAGTGTCTAAGGAATTTATTGAACAAGCGGGCAGCCTGGAACTGCCCGATGAAGTCCTGGGTGCTGCTGTCATCCTGGAAACCAAAGCAAAAACAGCTGCTGCGGTAATTATCAAAAGTGTAAAAGAAGCATCTATTGGAGATCAAACCGAGTTTGTGACCCAATAGACTCGCTGTTAGAATTAATTGTCGTACCAGAAAAAGGATTGAAAACTTCAATCCTTTTTCTTATTTGTGGCTACCAGTTTCACCTTCTATCGCCACAACAGAACAACGACTGGGCGAACCTTTTTACCATTTCGGAGGGGGAATGGACAGGGATCATCTTGCACTATTAAAACTGCACCTGACCAAGGGAATTGGTCGCGTAGGACTTTTCAAACTGTATGATTACTTCGGCGATTTTTGTACTGCAGCAACAGCTTCCAGCCACCAATGGCAGGAAGCAGGACTGAACCCGGAGCTGCGCGCCAGTATTCCGCTTGATAACAATTCAGCCCTGCTCAAAACCCTTGATAAGATCGAACAGTGCGACATTCATATCGTCCCGTTCTGGGATCAGGACTATCCACCATTACTACGCCATATCTATGATCCACCAGCTCTCCTTTATCTGCGCGGGAGGCCGATTCCGGAGGATTGCTTTGCCATCGTTGGCTCACGCCGGGCATCGGCACCGGGAATGATCTACACCAGAGAGATTGCCAGTGACCTGGCCCGTCACGATATCTGTGTTGTCAGTGGGCTGGCTCGCGGTATCGACAGTGCCGCTCATCATGGGGCGGTTAACGTCGCAGGCCGAACCGTCGCCGTCCTTGGCTGTGGTGTTGACATCCCCTACCCGCGTGAAAATCGTCAACTGTTTGAATCGATTGCCCAGCACAATACGCTTATCAGCGAATACCCTCCGGGGACACCACCAATCCCCGGACACTTTCCGGGACGCAATCGCATTATCAGTGGTATCAGCAAGGGAGTTCTGATTGTTGAAGCGAGTGAAAAAAGTGGTTCTCTGATTACCGGGGAGTTTGCCCTTGAGCAAGGGAAAGAGCTGTTCGCCATCCCGGGGACACCCCGCAGCCCACATAGCAAGGGGACCAACAAACTCCTCAAAGAAGGCGCCCAGCTGGTTACCGAGGCGGCCGACATTCTGCATCTTATATGGCCGACCCGCAGTTCTGCCGAGCAACGCAGGCAAGAGGAAGATTTCAGCATGAGCCTGGACGAACCGGCACGCTCAGTTTTTTCCGTTCTGGGGGCAGATCCTCTGCATAGTGATGAAATAGCGCGGAAATGCGGCTTGACTCCCATGGAGCTTTCCGTTATTTTACTCGACCTAGAGCTCCAAGGTCGAGTTCAGGCCCTTCCCGGTCATCACTATATACGCAATCGGTTGTAACACATTCCTTCTAGATCAGCCGACATTCATTTTTGGAGGAGTTTTGCGTGAGCGTGTGCTGGCGATCGTCAATCTGATCGCGCAATATGTTTTGGGTGCAGAAGAGAACCCCATCAACGAGCAGGAATTAATTGCCGAGCTGATTTCCGTAGGCTATGAAGCTGACGAAATCAACGATGCATTTTCCTGGATGGAGACCATCGCCCTGCGTCCTGCCAATGAAGAGGCCCCGGATCCATTGCACAGCAATACGACCTACCGGCTCTTTAGCGAACCTGAACAACAGATGCTTACCGTCGAAGCACGTGGTTTTCTGATCAGACTCAGAACCATGGGACTGCTGGACGATGATTGTCAGGAAGAGATCATTGAACGGGCCATTCGCGGAGCAGAGGATCCAATTACCGAACCGGAAATCAAACTGGTTGCCATTCTGACCCTGCTGTCACGCTCAAGTAGTCTCTGGGTCAGGGAAATTGATTGTTTCCTTGATAATGACTGGAGTCGCATATATCATTAAAAAGCACTGGTTGCGCCACAAACGCAACCTTTTTTATTTTAGGCTCGGGTGAATATAATTCCGGGCATCAATATAGAGGAGAAGATGGGACAATCACTGGTTATCGTCGAGTCGCCGGCAAAAGCAAAAACCATAGAGAAGTTTCTCGGTAAAGGCTATAAGGTTCTGGCCAGCTATGGCCACGTCCGGGCACTGCCGAGCAAGCAGGGATCAGTCGATGTTAACGATAATTTCAAACCGAAATATCAGATCCTGCCCGATAGTACTAAACAGATCTCAGCCCTGAAAAAAGAAGCCGCCAAAAGCGATGAAATCATTCTCGCAACTGACCTCGACCGCGAAGGGGAAGCCATTGCCTGGCACCTGCTTGAAGCCTTGGGCATTGATGAAAAATCTACCAAGCCGGTGGTCAAGCGGGTGACCTTCCACGAGATTACCCAGACGGCCATTACTGAGGCGATCAAGAATCCCCGGCACATTGCCCGTGATCTGGTTGATGCTCAGCAGGCGCGGTCAATTCTTGACTATCTGGTCGGCTTCAACCTGTCTCCTTTCCTGTGGAAAAAGATCCGCTACGGCCTTTCCGCCGGTCGCGTTCAATCTGTGGCCCTGCGCCTGATCTGTGAACGCGAAGATGCAATAGAAGCGTTTGAACCACGTGAGTACTGGACTCTTGAGGCACTCTTAAGTAACGCTGAAGAAAGCTGCTTTACAGCCAAGTTGCACAGCTGTGACGGTAAAAGCCTGGGCAAATTTGCCATTACCTCCGAAGAGCAGGCTCAACAGATTGTCAGCGAACTTGAGCAGCAGAGGTACAGTGTCAGCAACCTCGAGAAAAAAGAACGCAAACGTAATCCAGCGCCTCCGTTTACCACCAGCACCCTGCAGCAGGAAGCCAGCCGTAAACTTGGTTTTTCAGCGCGAAAAACCATGAATATCGCCCAGAAGCTTTATGAAGGTATTGAGGTTGGCGACGGCACCCATGGTCTGATCACCTATATGCGTACCGACTCCGTAGCCCTTTCTGATCAGGCCACCAGTGAAGCGCACGAAGTTATCTGCGGCCTCTATGATGAAAGCTACGCACTGCCCAAGCCACGCGTCTTCCGCAATAAGAGTAAAAACGCTCAGGAAGCCCACGAAGCGATTCGTCCGACTTCCGTGGCGCGCCTGCCCAAGCAGCTTAAGGCCTTCCTCAGCTCTGACCAGTACCGACTTTATGAGTTGATCTGGAAACGTACCGTGGCCTCGCAGATGGCTCAGGCTATCTTTGATGCAACCAGCGTTGATATTGCTGCCGGTGACCGCTACAGCTTTAGAGCGACCGGGCAGATTCTGCGGTTCCCCGGATTTATGGCCCTTTACATCGAAGGCACCGATTCCGATGATGATGAAAACAAAGAAGGTCTGCTGCCGGCACTGACCGAGGGCGAAACGCTGCACAAGCAGAAACTTGACCCGGAACAGCACTTTACCCAGCCACCACCGCGCTTCACCGAGGCCAGCCTGGTGAAGACCCTTGAAGAATACGGTATTGGCCGGCCATCGACCTACGCCAGTATTATGGCCACCCTGGTTACCCGTAAATATGTCCGCCTGGAAAAACGTACCTTTTTCCCGGAAGACACCGGCCGGGTTGTCACCAAGCTGCTGACCGAACACTTCAGCCAATATGTCGATTATGATTTTACCGCTGAATTGGAAGAGGAACTGGATGCTATCTCGCGCGGTGAACAGTCATGGACGCCCGCCATCAAGGAGTTCTGGGACCCCTTCATCGCCCTTCTGCGCCGTAAAGACCAGGAAGTCAGCAAGGCCGATGTGACCACGGAAAAAACCGACAAGGTTTGCCCTGAATGTGGCCAAGAACTGGTCATCAAGCTGGGTCGCTCAGGTCGTTTCCTCGCCTGTTCCGGGTTTCCCGATTGTCGTCATACCGAACCGCTTAACGGTGAAGATAAAGAGGCTGAAGAACCGGTCTTCTCGGAAGAGAAGTGTGATAAATGTGGCTCCCAGATGCTGATCAAAACCGGGCGCTATGGTAAGTTCCTGGCTTGCAGTGGCTATCCGAAGTGTAAAAACATTCAGCCCCTGGAAAAGCCTAAATCTCTGGATATCACCTGTCCCCAGTGCGGTGAAGGTGAGATGCAGGAGAAGAAAAGCCGCTACGGTAAAATATTCTACTCATGCAACCGCTACCCACAATGCAAATATGCCCTGTGGAATCCACCAAAGGCCGAGCCCTGCCCCAAATGTAGCTGGCCGGTTACCGAGATCAAGACCACCAAGCGCTGGGGTACCGTACAACGCTGTCCGCAAGAAAACTGCGATTGGGAAAATGTTCTGATTCCACCAGAGAAGAAAGCCCCGGCGGCCAAGAAGACAACAGCGAAAAAGCCTGCGGCAAAAAAAGCGCCGGCGAAAAAGAAAACCACAAAAGAGTCCTGACCAAGATCTACAGGATCAAGATAAACTCCCACCGGCCGGAATTTTCTATTTCGGCCGGTTTGCTTTTAGCCGGAATCAATGGATAGCTTAGCGATTCGGGTTTAAGGATAACCAACATGGACATTCAAATTATCGGTGCAGGTCTGGCCGGAACCGAGGCCGCCTGGCAGTTAGCGCAGGAAGGTTTTCAGGTCAGGCTGATCGAGATGAAACCTTTGCAGTTTTCCCCGGCTCACCAGAGCGACAAGCTCGCCGAACTGGTCTGCTCCAACAGCCTGCGTGGCAGCGGGATGAACAATGCCGTCGGCTGCTTAAAAGAAGAATTACGCCGCTGCGGGTCATTGTTCCTGGAAGCCGCTGATGCAACGGCAGTCCCGGCGGGCGGCGCACTTGCCGTTGACCGGGATGAATTTTCTGATTACATCAGCACTAAAATCAACGCAGCCAGCAATATTGAACTGGTTAGAGAAGAAGTCACCGAACTTCCGACCGCGGGTCTGACGATTCTGGCCAGCGGTCCGCTGACCTCAGATAAACTGTCGGCAGAACTCGCCAAGCTGACCGGTTCTGAGCACCTTTACTTCTATGATGCCATTGCTCCTATTATCGAAGCCGAAAGTATCGATTACAGCAAAGCCTGGCGCGCTTCCCGCTACGATAAGGGGGGGGATGACTATATCAACTGCCCCCTCACCAAGGAACAGTACCAGCAATTTGTTCAGGAGCTGCTCGATGCTGACAAGGTTGCCGGGCGCGAATTCGAAAAACTGATCCACTTCGAAGGCTGCATGCCGATCGAGGAGATGGCTGCCCGCGGCGAACAAACCCTCGCCTTCGGTCCCATGAAACCGGTCGGCCTACCTGATCCCAAAACCGGAAAAACGCCCTACGCAGTCATCCAGCTGCGCCAGGACAACCGCCATGCCTCCCTGTTCAATATTGTCGGGTTCCAGACCCGCCTGACCTATCCAGAACAAAAACGCATCTTCAGGACGATTCCAGGGCTGGAAAATGCCGTCTTTGCCAGACTGGGCAGTATGCACAGAAATACCTTCATCAATGCCCCTGCGTGCCTGTTGCCGACCCTGCAGTTCAAACAGGCCCCCCATATTCTGGCCGCCGGTCAGCTCAGTGGCGTTGAAGGCTATGTTGAATCCGCAGCATGCGGATTTCTGGCCGGACTGTTTGCCGCAGCCCTGCTGCACGATGAAGCCGTACCGTTACCACCAGCCGAAACCGGGCTCGGCTCATTGTTGAATCACCTGTCCAGTGCCGAGGTCGATAACTTTCAGCCAATGAATATTAATTACGGGCTGTTCCCCCCTCTAGAAGGGCGCAAAATGAAACGCGCTGACCGCCGTCTGGCTATGGCCGACCGGGCCCTCACCGCGCTACCTGGGTGGTGGGAACCGATCGCCTCAAGACGTCAACCAGCCAAGGGGTAACAGTATGGTCACACAACGCATTATTCTTGCCTCCGGCTCCCCCCGTCGGCGTGAACTTCTGGACCAGATCGGCCTTGAATTTGAGGTGATTCCAAGCACTGCGGCAGAAGATGTTTTGCCAGAAGAAACCCCGGAACATTTAGTCCAGCGCCTGAGCCTTGCCAAGGCTCAGGAAGTTGCCGCGCGACCCGACATTAACGGCCGCTGGTTTATCGGCAGTGATACCATTGTCTTAATTGACGGCTTGATTCTTGGCAAGCCGCGGGATAATGACCATGCCCGCCAGATGCTGAAACAACTGTCAGGGCGCGAACATCAAGTCCTCTCCGGCATCGCGATAATCGACAAACAGAGCGGTCGTGAGCATGTGGAAGCGGTAGCAACACGGGTCCGTTTCCGGGTTTTGACAGATAGTGAAATCACCCGCTACATTGCCACCGGTGAACCGGCAGACAAGGCAGGAGCTTACGCCATCCAGGGCCTGGGGGTCTGCTTCGTAGCCGGCATCGAAGGCAGCTACAGTAATGTCGTTGGTTTGCCTTTATGTCGCCTGACCCTGGCCCTGAAGGACTTTGGCGTTCCTCTGAAAATCTGATTTGAGGTAGCTACATGAATGATATCAGCACAAATATTGCCCACATCCGTCACCGCATTGATGCCGCATGTTCCAGGAGCGGACGCCTGTCCTCCAGTGTGCAGCTGATCGCCGTTTCCAAAGTCAAACCCGCAGAGCTGGTCGACGCGGCCTACCATGCCGGCCAACAGCTGTTCGGTGAAAACTATGTCCAGGAATTTGCTGAGAAAGTTAGCGAGGTAACGACTCCGGTGACCTGGCATTTTATCGGAGCCCTGCAAAGCAACAAGGTCAAATATATCAGGGGGAAGGTGGCCATGATCCATTCGGTCGATCGCTTGTCCCTGGCCCGGGAAATCAGCAAGCAGTGGAGCAAACTCGACGCTCCGGTCGCCATCCTGATCCAGGTTAATATTGGCGACGAAGAGAGTAAATCGGGTTGCCAGCCAGAACAACTGGAAACCCTGGTGCGTGCCGTTGCCGAGTTGCCCTACCTTCAGGTTAAAGGTCTGATGTGCCTGCCACCCCACGACGCTGACCCGGAACAGGTGCGCCCCTATTTCCAGCAGCTGCGACTACTCGCCGAGCAGACTGCAGCCCTTGGTATTCCTGGGGTGCAGATGACCGAGCTGTCCATGGGGATGAGCGGTGATTTTGAAGTCGCCGTCGAAGAGGGCGCAACCCTGGTAAGAGTCGGCACTGCTATTTTTGGTGCCAGAAAGAAAATCAACTGATATGAAGAACCCCGAGTACCTGCTTTTCGACCTTGACGGAACCCTCATCGATTCTATCCCGGATCTGGCCCTGACCCTCAATCTCCTGCGTGGCGAACTCAATTGCCCACCCCTTGCCATTGAACAGGCTGCGGCCATGGTTGGAGATGGTGTTTCAGTACTGGTTAAGCGCGCCTTAGGACCAGAGCTGTTCCGTCCTGAACACGTTGAGCGCTTTCTGCGCATCTATGACCGACACCTTCTGGATAATACCCGCTGCTATCCAGGCATTGAAACACTTCTAAACCAGCATCCGGCTTCCAATTTAGCCATCATCACCAATAAACCGTACAGTCAGACCCTGGCAATCCTTGAAGGATTACACATCCATCAGCACTTCGCCGTGATTATCGGTGGCGATACCTTTGCACAGAAGAAACCAGATCCCTACCCGGTCCAACAAGCCCTCATCAGCCTGGGAGCAGAACCGGGCCAAGCGGTTATGATCGGTGATCACCACACCGACCTTCATGCCGGCCAAGGAGCGGGAACCGCAACCTGCTTCTGCACCTACGGATTTGGTAACAGTGATGGTCTGAGCTACGATTTTGAGGCCACTAACGCAACCGAATTGTGCCAGTTGTTTCCGGGATCGTATTGTGATTGAACAGCGCCTGACTTATCGTGAAATCGCCTGGTTTTTCTTCCCGCTCGTTCTCAATGTTCAGTTGATGAGTATTTCCCATACCATCATCAACAGTGCCTTGGCGCGCCTGGACAACTATGTCACGGCTCTGGCCGGCATGTCTGTTGCTATGATAGCCCATGTCTTTCTGTCCTCGCCAACGTACCAGAATCACACGATTACCATGGTCACTGCCCGGGGGCGTGAATCTGCTATCGGGGTGATGATTTACATTCTGACGACCTCTGCATACGTCGCGGTTCTGGTCGGTCTGGTTGCTTATTCCCCCCTAGGGAATCTGGTCTTCAACCTCCTCGGCACCCCGGATATTGTTGCTGACGAAGCACGCCGCGCCATGCGGATTATGGTGATCTTGCCGTTTATCAGCGGTTTTCGCTTTTTTTGCCAGGGGCTGCTACTGCAATTACGCCGGACCGGGTTGATATCCCTTGCTACGGGAGTGCGTGCCGTTTCGTTATTTTTCTACCTGGCCATCGGTCAGTTCTGGTTCAGCGGCGCCCGCCTGGGTGCTTTTGGCCTGGTCAGCTGCATCGCTACCGAAACCCTGGTGATCAGCCTCCTGCTGTTACGTATCCGGCCCCGCTTTGGTAATAATGGCCCTCAAAAAACGACCCGCGAGATATTTCAATACGGATTCCCGCTGGCCTACTCCTCATGCCTGCAGCAAGCGATCCCTTTGC
Source organism: Geopsychrobacteraceae bacterium (assembly GCA_963664385.1). Taxonomy (GTDB): domain Bacteria; phylum Desulfobacterota; class Desulfuromonadia; order Desulfuromonadales; family Geopsychrobacteraceae; genus Seleniibacterium. The sequence goes on along the minus strand of OY761157.1, from coordinate 3,020,974 downwards.
TCATCAGCGCCATTATTGGACGCCTCAGCGATGGTGCTATGGCCCTGGCAGCTTTCGGTATCCTCAGAGGGCTGGTGTTTTTGATTGCCGGCCCCATGCGCAATCTTCAGCAGGCACATATCGCTTTGATCAAAACCCCTAGAGATGGTCGGCGCTTGCTGCGCTTCAGTATCTTGCTTGCGACCCTATTGAGCCTGGTACTGCTGATCACTGCCGGTCCTGCACAAAAAGTTATCCTTGGCCAGATTCTGGGTGTTGAGCCAGGACTTGCCAGTTACATGCGATTCAGCCTTATCCTGTGCGCAATTTTTCCGTTTTTCTATGGTGCTGCACATCTCCTGCGTGGCTGGTTTTCCGGTGCAGAGAAGACCAGCCTCCTCGGCAAATCCACCCTGATGAAATGTGCGTTTATCCTGCTTCTGTGGTGGCCTATCGTCCACTTTCAGCCAGCTGTTTCCGGCATTACCTTAGCCATTCTGTTACTCATCAGTTCCGAGGTGATTGAAGCCAGCTATCTTTATCTGCAGCGTCGCCAGCAGGGGTGAATCTGCCCGATTCATCGGCAGGCACACCCCGGCCCCACTAGAGCCCCGTCAAAAATTGATTTTTGACGCGTTTCCGGCGGTTTTCCCATGACAACTCCTTACAGTTGTGATTAAATGCCGGATTCCTGAAGATAAAGAAGAAATAGATAAAAGGAGTACTGTATGTATAGCTGTTCCGATTTAAAAAAAGGCCTCAAACTGCTCATTGATGGTGATCCGCATGTCATTGTTCAGTACGACTTTACCAAGCCAGGCAAAGGTCAGGCTTTGTATAAATGCAAGTTGCGCAATATGATCACCGGTTCTCTGTTTGACCGTACTTACCGGAGTGGCGAAAGCTTTGAACCTGCCAGCCTGGAAGAACGTGATATGCAGTACCTCTACCAGGATGAAACCGGCTATGTGTTCATGGACAACAAAACCTATGAGCAGATTACCCTGACGGAAGAAACCCTCGGCGACGATAAATTCTTCCTGATTGACAATATGGAAGTCAGCATCCTGATGTACGGCGAGCGCGGCATTGGTATCAGCCTGCCTAACTTCGTTACCTTGCGCGTTACCCAAGCCGATCCATGGGTCAAGGGGGATACTGCCGCCGGCAACAATAAACCGGCGACCGTCGAAACCGGTTACACCCTGCAGGTCCCTTCCTTTGTTGAAGAAGGCATTCTGATCCAGATTGACACCCGTACCGGTGAATATTCCACCAGGGTTAAGGAATAACCAGATTGGAACCCAACTGGCAACTTGCCCGAAAGCAGGACGCACTTATCAAGCGGGCCCGGATCATTCAACAGATCCGGGCTTTCTTTATGGCCGTGAACTTTATTGAAGTTGAAACACCCCAGCGGTTGCCCGCCAATGCACCAGAACTATATATCGATGCCATACAGTCACAGGACTGGTTTCTTCAGACCTCTCCCGAACTCTGCATGAAGCGCCTGCTTGCTGCCGGTTATGATAACCTCTTCCAGATTTGCCGCTGTTGGCGCTCCGGTGAGCGCAGTCACCGCCATTTACCTGAATACACCATGCTTGAATGGTATCGCCGTGACCACGATTATCAATCCTTGATGACTGATTGCGAAAATCTGTTAACCGCCCTTTGTCCGTCCGGAACCTTGACCTGGCAAGGGCACCAGATCAACCTCGCACAACCCTGGTTGCGGATTTCCGTTGCCGATGCCTTTGCCCGCTATGGCTCGATGCCCCTGGCTGAAGCTCTGGAAAAAAAAGAGTTTGACACTATTATCGCCCTGGAAATTGAGCCTCAACTACCAACCACACAACCTGTCTTCCTGGTTGACTACCCCCTTGAGCAGGCATCTCTCGCGCGCCGTAAAAAATCAAATCCAGCCTTCGCTGAACGCTTCGAACTTTATATCGCCGGGATGGAACTCGCTAATGGGTTCTCTGAACTGACCGACGAACAAGAACAACGCCAACGTTTTACCACCGAAGAAAATCTACGCAGGGAGCGAGGAAAACATCCCTACCCTGCCCCGGAAGCGTTCCTGCGAGAATTGGCCACCCTCGATAGGGCTGCAGGTATTGCCCTGGGCGTTGATCGCCTGATCATGCTGCTGTGCGATCTTCAACGCATCGACGACTGCGTTGCGTTTACCCCAGAAATTCTTTAACCATATTTGCGACTCCTTGCCTCCGCCCTTGTCCCCCTAAACCTTTCCCATTTCATTGGTTTCGATAAAAATCCCAACCTCCCTATCTTCAGATCTACATTTTTTTCTATTGACTCAATTATAAAACATCGTGCTATTATCTATTCATTCAAAAACCAATATAACTAAATATATACCATATTAAATTATTTTACGTGTGATTATAGTATTTTATAACAGATAACTATCCAGACATATTTTCTAACACTGTTATTTTTTACCATTTACTAAAATCGAGAGAGGAGTAACTTATGGGACACGGTCCAGCAGTAAAACTGGGTAAAGACAATGCAGCAGGGTATAAAACCAAACTCGGTATCAAAATGTTTATCGCCTACAGTCTGGTCTATGCCACCTTTGTTATCATCAACACAACCAATCCTAAACTCATGGAAACCAGCATTATGGGACAAACAGCTGCCGTCATCTGGGGCTTCGGTCTGATCATGCTCGCTCTGGTTATGGCTGTCATTTACAATGCTATGTGCAATAAAGCAGAAAAACATTTAAACGATTAAGGAGGGACAAGGATCATGATTTATACCCAATCGCCCCTCGCCATCGGGCTGTTTATCACCTTTGTCCTGTTTGTCTTGGGACTGTCATTTTTCCTCGCCCGCCGGACCAGTTCGGCCGCTGGTTACTATGCAGCAGGAGGGCAAATCCATTGGATGACCAATGGTATTGCCTTTGCCGGAGACTACCTCTCTGCCGCATCGTTTTTGGGGATCTGTGGAATGATTGCCACTGCCGGCTACGATGGCTGGATGTACTCCATCGGCTACCTCGCTGGTTGGATTGTCGCCCTGTTCCTGGTCGCAGAACCAATGAAGCGGCTAGGTAAATACACCTTTACCGACGCTCTCGATTCCAAGTTCAATTCCAAATCGATCCAATTGATGGCCGCCATCTCAACCCTTCTGGTTTCGGTCTTTTACCTGATTCCCCAGATGGTTGGTGCCGGCGTTCTGGTCCAGCCACTGCTCGGGCTGCCTCACTGGGTCGGGGTCTGTATTGTCGGCATTGTTGTGACCATCATTGTCGCGACCGCGGGGATGGCATCGACAACCTATGTTCAGTTTTTTAAAGGAGCCCTGCTCCTTATCATGTCGACCGTTGTCGTCGCTGCAGTTCTGATTCGCGGCCTGTCAACGACTCCGGAAAACCAGACAACCCCGTATCACGATTTTAAAACGCTTCAGGCCGATGCCGCACTGAACCTGTCGGATAATCGTTATAGCGTTATCGCCGGGCTTGATTCCATCTATGGCCAAGCCGGTTTTGTAAAGCTTGCGAATAATGGTGAAGAATCGATCTGGCAACTAAACAAAACTGACAAGGGGTACGCCCTCGAAGAGACCCTCTACGTCACCAAAATGGCTGACGGAACTAAACTGTTTAATGGCGCTCCGGCCGAGGAGGGTAAGTTCTTCCCGGTCGGCCATATCAAGGAACTTAATGTCAACGGAGAAACAGTTACAGCCACTGGCGCAGTCGGACCTTTTGCCTACCTGTCAGCCCTGAAAGACTCGACCATTGTCCTGTGGGGCAAAAAATATATTCAGGATGGTGATAAGTTACTGACCCTGTATTATCAGAAACCGACGCCAGGTTCGCGTATATTGCGCCCCGGCTTAAAATTTAAAGTCGACAATGCAACAGGGCTGCAGAAATTCAACTTCGTCAGCCTGATGCTGGCATTATTCTGCGGCACCGCGGCACTACCACACATTCTGATCCGCTACTACACTGTCCCTAGCCAGGCCGCAGCACGGAAATCGACCATTGTGGCGATTGCCGCCATCGGGTTCTTCTATATCCTCACCCTGTTCCTCGGCATGGGGGCGATGACCAACGGCGTTATTAACATCACCGACAACAACATGTCTGCACCGCTACTGGCCCTCTCCTTCGGTGTCATCCTGTTTGCAGTCATATCGTCCCTGGCCTTTGCCACGGTCCTGGGCACGGTGTCAGGGCTCATTGTTGCCGCCTCGGGAGCCATTGCCCACGACCTTATGGACAATTTTCTCGGTATGCAGATGACTGACCATGCCAAAGTCAGAGCAGGAAAAATATCTGCCATCATTATTGGCGGAATAGCCATCTATCTCGGCATCGTGTTTGAGGGGATGAATGTATCCTTCCTGGTTGGCTGGGCCTTTGCCGTAGCGGCCAGTGCGAATCTTCCCGCCATACTGATGTTACTCTTCTGGGAAAAAACCACGGCAAAAGGGGTTGCTGCATCCATATTTGTCGGTCTTGCCAGCTCCCTCGGACTGATTCTCATCTCGCCCGACATGTGGGTTCGCTACGGCCTGTTACCAGGCGATGCTCCGGTACAGTTCAACAGTCCGGCCTTAATTTCCATCCCCCTTTCCTTTGTGGCCCTGGTTTTGGTGTCTCTTATGTCACAAAAAGGTGAACCAGCCATCACCCCTGCTGGAGAAACAGCCTGACGTGATCGCTTGTATTCCATAAGCGAATCTGCAATACTCTGGGCCGCAATTGCTGCGGCCCACTTTTTTACCTGAACCTTGCAGTAAACCTGAGATCGATACGAAAAACTCTGGGCATAAACATTTTTACAGTACCAATAAACGAGTTCAACATGAGACGTTTTCGTTTTACAATTATCGCTGTCTGCCTGATTCTCGCCTGGCTCGCCTATGCAGATATTACGCTGTTTGTGCGCAACATGACACCAAAGGAGATGACGATCTCGGCCATAGAAACCGACGGGCCAAGACGTGAGTGGTTACATATCAGCGACGGTTACGTTAACCTGACCGAAGCCATAAACATGAGCGGCACAATGGAACTTGACAGTTTCCTGATCCCCCTCAAATCAAGCCCCGATGCATCCATGACCAAAGTCTGGTTTGAGACCCGGGATCCTCAAATCATCGCAGCACTTAAAACCTATTATTTTCAACTCGACTCAGACGAGCAGCGCCACGACTTCCTGACCAGCCAGCATGATCTTTTCTTCGGTCAGCGCGAAGTCACCGGAATGATGACAAGTGGTCTGATTGCCAACAACAATAGAGACAAGCTGATACAGCTACTCACCGATATGCACATTCCGGTACAGCCTAATGTCATTTTTATCAGCGAAGGCAAACAGCCGGTAAAATGGCGCGGGTTTATTTTCGCTTTTATCGTTCTGGCCGCGATCTCGAAGATCAGTCGTGACATCAAAACGGATCCCAGAAAATCTAAAAATCCCTGACCTTGCGCCAGGGATTTTATGCCTAAACCCTCTACTATTTTGAACTATTTCACCCAATCACAGAGCTTCGTTATGGCAATCAGCACCCGCTCACAGTAGACCCTCAGGAACTCCTCTGCCAGAGGTTGATCTGCAGGGAATTGTTCGGCAGCAGCCAAAGCTCGCGCTCCATCAAAATCAACAAACGCCATACGTGCCGTTAACTCCTTACGGGGGCGGCCAAAACTACTTCCGGGCAGGATGGCGACACCCGTTTCCTGCAGCAAGCGAGTACAGAAAGTTTCGCTGTCTGCAATGCCACGATCTTCAAGACGACCTCTTAAGGGTTCAAAATCTGGCAGCATATAAAAAGCTCCATCCGGTTTTGCCACCGAGATACCCGCCGCAGTCAATTTATTCCAGATCCAATCACTCAGGGCGCTCAAAATTTTTCGTGAATTATGTAAATATCGCTCAATCAGATCGCCCCCCTGAAAAGCCCTTACGGCGGCATATTGTATAGGGGCACTGGTTGCCGTAAAGGTTTCACTGGCTACGACAGCCATCGCTTCCATCAACCATTTCAATTCGTTTGGAAAAGCAAAAGTCCCAAGTCGCCATCCCCCTGCTCCGGCCCACTTGCTAAGCCCACTGGCAACAATGGTACCTTCAGGATAATAGCGGGCGATCGACTGGTGACAGCCCTGATAATTAAGCTCACCGTAAATCTCATCAGAAAGCAGAATGACCTTGTATTTTCTGGCAACCGCAGCAAGATTTTCCAGCTGGTCCGCGGCATATGAGCACCCGGTCGGATTATTCGGGTAATTCAAGATAACGATACGCGGCTTACTGGGATCTTTAGCGCATAAATTTTCCAATTCGGCAGGCGTTAACAACCAGTTATTCTGTTCTTCCGTCTCAAGCCAGTGAACGTGACGTCCAACGATATGAGCCTGAGGAGCATATGAGACCCAACTAGGAGTCGGAATGACCAGGTCACCATAGTAGACCAGCTGCAAAATAAACATCAGCTCCTTGGAGCCGGGGCCAATCAGAACATTTTCCTTGGCGATGGGAAGATCCTGAGTGCGTCGATAATATTGAGCAACGGCTTCACATAAGGCAGGTAACCCCCGTACCGGAAGATAGTCTTTCTGATGAGCGTTATTCTGCAACTCTTTGACAACCGGACCAGGCACCGGGAATGGCGACTGCCCCAAGCCCAGCTTATATACCTGCTTCCCTTCACTGATCAGACGATTACTTTCTTCATTTATACCCAGGGTCGCCGATACCGGCAGCCCGCGGACATTAAGATTTAAATGGACTTCATGGTGACCATTTTCCATAAACAACTCCTTACCAGGATATATTGATGAACGGCTACTTAAATTGTCGAATGTCGACATTATTCACATTCAGCCGATGAATACAACTACTTTTCGATCCGTTCTTTAAATATCAACCTCAGCTCAAAGATAATTCTATATTCCGATCGCAGGCTTGCCCCTGTATGCGGTCCATAGAAAAAGGCTGGACGACATGCCCAGCCTTTATAAATATAATCATTGAGAATAGAGTTACAAGCTTACTTCATGAGCCTTACTTCGTGTCCTGTTAGCCAAAATCACCGGGTCTACAACTTCTCCGCAAACGCTGCACTTCCATGCATCAAAAGCTCTGACAAAATCGTAGTACTTTTCCGAATACATCCTTCCCTTGCATTTTGGACATTTCATTTGACACCTCCCGTGGCTTGTATACTTGACTGAACACACAATTATAAAGCAACTATAATGAAGATATTCATAAGACATGCCAACTTGACAAAACCTTCAAAATATCTCAACACCTTGGATAAGAAGCGTGTATTTTCAGGAAGTTAACTGCACTTCATAGCTTAGTCATTAATAAATAGCTAAATTTCAGAAAGTGAAGACATAACCCAAGCGTCAGGAAATTGACGAAAACAACCCGCCTTAACTTTTGTTGATATAAATTTTTCCGGATTTTTGGCTAAAAAGCGTGAGAGATGCTGACCTAAAGGATAATCGTCAATAAAGTGACGCCCAATCTCGATGCGTTTAATTTTTGACGCCTGGACTTAAAAACGAAAAAATCAGCCAATTCCTTCTGCAAAAAAAGAAACTGGCTGATTCGTTTGAAAACTATTCTTTATGGGACTGGTTAACCTGAAAACGGGATTAGAGGCTGTCCTTGTAGAGCTTATAGATCAAAGAATCTGCCACCGCCTGGTAAGAAGCATCAATAACATTGGTACTGACACCAACCGTGCCCCAGCGACCATCGTCATCACCAGATTCGACCAGAACCCTGATAACCGAATCGGTTCCCTGACTTGCCGGAAGAACACGAACCTTGTAATCAAGCAGTTTAACTTCACCGATCTGTGGGTAAAAATTGACCAACCCTTTGCGCAACGCGTTATCGAGAGCATTAACCGGTCCATTACCATCAGCTGCCGTATGTTCGACCTTACCACCAACTTTTACCTTGATGGTCGCCTCGCTAATGGGATCTTTATCACATTCACGCAGCGTGTCAATAACCCGATAGGCGGTCACAGTAAAGAAATGCTTAAGCCTCCCCATCTCCTTAAGCATAAGGAGCTCAAAGGACGCTTCAGCGCCCTCAAACTGAAAACCACTATTTTCCATATCCTTGATCTTTTCAAGAATCTCAAGGGTAACCGGATCGGTGCTGTCCAGTTGCAGCCCGCACTCTTCAGCTTTGGCCAGGATATTCGCGCGTCCGGAGAGATCGGACACTAAAACCCTGGTACGGTTTCCAACCGTCTCAGGCCGGATATGTTCATAGGTTTCCGGGTGACGCTGAATCGCTGATACATGGACACCGCCCTTATGTGCAAAAGCGGAATTTCCGACGTAAGCCTGATGCTTATTAGGCACCAGATTCGCTAACTCATAAACAAAACGGGAGGTTTTGCGCATTGCCGACAACTTGTCATCGCCAAGGCAATCATGCCCCAACTTGAGCTGAAGAGCGGGAATAATGGAACAGAGGTTAGCATTCCCGCAGCGCTCGCCAAAGCCGTTAATGGTTCCCTGCACATGCTCAGCACCACAGGTTACAGCGACCAGGGAATTGGCTACTGCACACTCACTATCGTTATGGGCATGAATACCGATAGGTACAGAAACAGCTTTTTTGACTGCTTCCATGATAGGTGGAATTTCATGAGGGAGAGTTCCCCCATTAGTGTCGCACAGAACGATACAATCAACCTTGGCTTCAGCAGCGGCAATAAGAGTCTTGAGCGCATATTCCGGATTGTTTTTGTAGCCGTCGAAAAAGTGCTCAGCATCATAGATAACTTCGGGCATCCGCTGCTTAAGATAGACCAGGGAATCATTGATAAGTTCTAGATTCTCTTCCAGAGAGATTCGCAGCGCCTCACTGACATGGAAGTCCCAGGTTTTCCCGAAGATCGTCACTACATCAGGTTCCGATGCCAGCAGCATCTGGATATTATTATCCTCTGCCGGTGTAATGCGCGCGCGTCGTGTGGAACCAAATGCAGCTATTTTACTGTGCTTCAGCCTTTCCCCTTTGATGGCTTTAAAAAAGCCGATATCTTTGGGGTTGGAACCTGGCCAACCACCTTCGATATAATCAACCCCTATCTCATCCAAACGTTCGGCAATACGAATTTTATCCTGAACCTGAAATGAAATATCCTCAGCCTGGGTGCCATCCCTTAAGGTTGTATCGTAAAGATAAATTCTACTCATGAAAGGTCTGCTCTCCTGGTTGGTTTTCAGCAGAAACCAGCTTGGTTCCAGGCTGAAAACTTACATATTGCCTCCAGAATCCTCTGGAGGCAACAAGCTGGGGGGAACCGGCAATCAGGGCTCTTAATTCTCTTTTTTATCCAGTCCGAAAGCCTCATGAAGTACCCGTACAGCCAATTCGGTATACTTGGAATTGATAACACAGGATACTTTGATTTCACTGGTTGAAATCATTTCGATATTTATTCCCTCGCGGGACAGGGTTTCGAACATGGTGCTGGCGACACCGGAGTGGGAACGCATACCGACACCGATAATCGAGACTTTGGCAATATTCAGATCGCTGCTGACACCGCGCGCACCAATTTTGGAAGCAATCTCTTCAACAATCTGGACCGCTTTCTTACAATCCGACTTAGGAACGGTAAACGTCAGGTCGGTAGCACCCTCATGGGAGATATTCTGGATAATCATATCAACAGTAATATTGTTGCTGCTCAAAGGGGTAAAGATCTGAGCTGCGATCCCTGGATGATCAGGAACACCAAATATGCTGATCTTGGCTTCATCCTTGTTATATGCGATACCGGAAACCATGACAGATTCCATTTCATTATCCTCCTTCATAACGAGCGTGCCAGGAGTATCGTCAAAACTGGAACGCACATGAACAACAACGTTGTATTTTTTGGCAAATTCAACACTACGGATCTGCAGGATTTTAGCACCCAGAGATGCCATCTCGAGCATTTCCTCATAAGATATTTTCTCGATCTTACGAGCTTCAGGAACCATCCGGGGGTCGGTGGTGTAAACACCGTCGACATCGGTATAAATCTCGCAGACATCGGCTTTTAAAGCGGCAGCGACAGCGACCGCTGAGGTGTCTGAGCCACCACGACCAAGAGTGGTAATATTCCCTTCGCCATCGGTGCCCTGAAAACCGGCAACAACGATAATGGTACCGCTCTTCAGATCTTCACGAATGTTTTTATCGTCAATACTCTTGATACGTGCCTTGGCGTGTGCTTTGTCAGTTATCATCGGAATCTGGGATCCAAGATAACTTTTAGCATTATACCCCATAGATTGCAGGCACATTGATAACAAGGCAATAGTCACCTGCTCTCCCGTTGATACCAGAACATCATATTCACGCTCATTGGGAAATTCGCATACTTCCTCGGCAAGCGCTACGAGACGGTTGGTTTCTCCAGCCATTGCTGAAACAATGACTACCACATCATTGCCGTCATCGAATGTTTTGGCAACCCGGCGAGCAACGTTGCGGATCCGTTCAACCGTCCCCACCGATGTTCCACCGTATTTCTGTACTACCAGAGCCATAACAGTTCAATCCTCCTTATCAGGAAAAACCGATGAACATCGTTTAGGTTCACCGGTATTTATAAAGACTTTATATTCCGGAAAACTCCGGATAATAGCAAGTAGTTTTCGGAAAATAGTCAGCTTTCTTACGCATTTTCAATAGTATTTTGGGGTTCTGAGCGTTCTATCAATTGCTTCAGGATAAATTCATGATGTGCATCGGAGGCAAAAAATTCCAGTTGCCGCTGCGATTCATTGATATGCGTAATGGTTACCCATAAGCCAGGGGCATCATCATCTTCCATTTTATCTGGCCACTCAACCAGGGCAACGCCACGGCCGAAGGCGTAATCTTCAAATCCGATTTCGATTAACTCATCAGCATCACTGAGACGGTACAGGTCAAAATGGTTCAGTTCCATGCGTCCCAGGTATTGATTCATCAAGGTAAAGGTAGGACTGGTTATGGGAATCTGCGGGTCAACACCTAAGCCGCGGGCCACTCCGCGCGCAAAAACCGACTTACCAACCCCCAGATCACCTTGTAACAGAACCAGTGCCGGGGCATCAAACAATGCGCCGAGGGTATAGCCCAACTGCTGGGTTTGATCTTCCCCGTCACTGAGGTATATCCAGGTACTCAAATTTCAGGCCTCCATTGCCTTTATCAGATCAAGTCTGGCGACAACACCGATCATACTATCATTCTCGACCACCGGGAGCAGGTGCACCCGATGCTTACTCATCAAACCAGCAAGTTCCCGGACGGTATGTTCTGGGGAGCAGGTAATCAACTTGCCCTTCAGAAGCTCGCTGACCAGAGTGGCGGTTACCCGCGCAACCTCTTCTTCAAAACGCTTCTCACTGTCGAGGTAAAAAACCCCGTCGAGCAATGCGACTACAGTAGGGATATGCAATGGCTTCTGTTGTTCTACCAGGTCGGTTTCGCTGATCACCCCCACCAGGCGCCCATTTTCATCCAGGACCGGCAGGTTACTGTAATTTGTTTCGACAAAGATACGAGCTACGTCCTTAAGGCTGGTCTCTGTGGTAACCGTCACAACCTTAGTCGTCATAATTTCCCGAGCAGTCAGCATGTGGAGTCTCCTTTCACTGGTTTTCTCCGTAAATAGACCGTTTCCGATCCAGCAAGCTGTCAGGTGTCAGCATGGATCTTCAGTATGACACCTAACCAATTCATGACGGGACTGCGGTAAACGGGCGATCAGATCGGACGCAATCACCCCGGCACTCCCATACTCTTCAGCAGCTATTTCTGCGGCCCGGCCATGCAGCCAGGCCCCAAGAGTAGCCGCGTTAAAACCATCTAGCCCTTGGGCGACAAGCCCGGCAATCAGCCCGGTCAAGACGTCGCCGCTGCCACCACTGGCTAACGCATCGCAACCACTGGAGTTGATATTAACCCGACCATCCGGTGCAGCGATGATGGTCCGTACCCCTTTTAGCAACAAGACAACCTGATTCCTGATCGCAAAATCTCGTGCCACCTCATAGCGTCGACTCTGAATCTCAGGAACACTCAAGCCAGTAAGCCGGGCCATTTCTCCCGGATGCGGGGTCAGAAGCAACGGTGGTCGCTCTGTCAGAGCCATCAGTTCCGGGCGCTGGGCCAGCAGATTCAATCCGTCAGCATCAATGACCAATGGAACCTGCACGTTTTCAAACAACCACTGAAGCACCGTCTCTAATTCGAAGCTCTGACCGAGACCAGGACCGATAGCGACCACCTGCCGACCGGTGATCAATGAACCGAGTTGTAAAGTTGCCTCTTTAGCGATAAGACCCGTTGCATCCTCTGCCAAAGGAGCACTCATCACCTCGGTCAACTTTACTTCTATGATATCATGAACTGAACCTGGTGTGGCAACCGTGACCAGCCCGCAACCACTGCGCCCAGCGGAATTACCTGCCAAAGCAGCAGCTCCGCTCTTACCCGGAGCACCAGCAATGATCAAAGCATGCCCAAAAGTTCCCTTATGACCGCTGAAGGGCCGCTCAGGTAATAATTTTTGGGCGTCATCATGCTCTATAAGCCTGGTTTGACTTGAGAACTCGGTCCGGTTCATGAACGGGATACCGATATCGACGACCTCAAGGCGGCCACTATATTCAGCTCCGGGTTGCGAACCATGACCGATTTTTGCCTGAGCAAAGGTAACCGTCACATCGGCACGCACGGCACGGCCACATATACGACCGCTGGAACTATCAATTCCGGAAGGGATATCAACGGCAAATACTGCAGCATCTGCGTCGTTAATCAGGTCAATTACCGCTGCCTGCAGCCCCTTCACATCAGAAGCAAGTCCGGTTCCGAAGATAGCGTCCACCACCACACCAGCGGAGACCTGGGAAAACAATTCCCGGATTTCCGATTCTTCGGAACTGAAACGAACTTCTAACTGCATGGCCTCGACAATATCGAGCATGATACGGGCGTCACCAGTAATTGCGTCGCGTTCGGCAAGTACCAGGGTCTGGACCTGCCACCCCTGATCAGCCAGAATCCGGGCCATAACATAGCCATCCCCGCCATTATTCCCCTTGCCACAGACCACCAGAACCGGTCCCGGAAAATAACTCTTGAACTGTTTATTAAAATACCGGCAACAAGCGCGGCCGGCATTTTCCATAAGAACAGCTCCAGGAATTCCCAGAGTTTTGATTGCCCCCTGGTCCATGGCAACCATTTCAGCAGCATTACAGAGTCTCATCAGGCCTCCAGAACAACAGTCGCCACTGCATATTCGCCATCATGGGAATAGCTTAAAAAAACAGACTTGGCTCCACGCTCGGCCATTAATTCGGCAGCCCTACCGGTAATTTTCAATGATGGACACCCCAAGGCATCCCTGACAACGACAACCTGTTGCCAGGTCAGACCGTCGCGCAAACCGGTTCCCAATGCTTTAAGAAATGCTTCTTTAGCAGCAAAACGGGCCGCGAGATGAGGAGCAGGATCGCGCTTGGCAAGAGAATATTCACATTCTTCAGCACCGTAAACGCGCTCCAGAAATTTACTGTCAGGAGTAAGAAACTTACGGAATCGTTCAATCCGTGCCAGGTCTGTTCCTATTGCGACAATGGCCAAGATCTACCCCTGCAATAAAGTGATCATTTCACGCACGGCCTTATCCAGTCCGACTAAAGCGGCGCGCGAGATAATGCTATGGCCGATATTGAATTCCTCAATTCCCTTTAAAGCGACGACGGGCTGAATATTACGATAATCAAGACCATGCCCGGCATTAACACCGAGGCCAAGCTTTCTGGCTGCGCTTATAGCAATCTCTATGCGCTGTAACTGCAGGGTTCGTTCTGCTGCTATCCGCGCCTCGCAATAGGTCCCGGTATGAATTTCAATATAATCAGCACCAACTCTGTGGCTGGCTTTAATCTGGTCAATATCCGGTTCAATGAAGAGGCTGACAACAATTCCGGCCTGCCGCATAAGAGCGATTTTCTCTTTCAGGGTCGTCTGCAATAAACTGACATCGAGGCCCCCTTCAGTTGTTAACTCGTGACGGCCTTCGGGAACCAGGGTGACGGAATCGGGTAACAAGCGCAAGGCGATAGCAACCATTTCGTCGGTTAAGGCCATCTCAAGATTCAGCCTGGTCTTAACGGTTTTGCGCAGAATCTCAACGTCACGATCCTGAATATGCCGACGATCTTCCCGCAGATGCACGGTGATGCCATCGGCGCCTGCCAACTCGGCAATTGCTGCAGCAGTCACGGGATCGGGCTCACTGACACCCCGTGCCTGGCGAATTGTCGCTATGTGATCAACATTTACTCCAAGTTTTGCCACTGGTTACTCCATTAAATCATTTTGGAAAGATAAATTTCTAAGCGCCGATCTGTTCACGCACGCTATCTGCAATCTGGTCGGCAAGAACCGCGATACGGTCCTGGCACTCGCCCTCAAGCATAATCCGTAACAGGGGTTCCGTCCCGGAGTAACGAATCAGGACACGTCCTTTATCTCCGAGTTCGGCCTCGACAACATCAATAACTTTCTTGATCGGCGCAATATCCTGAAGATCGGCTTTTTTGCGCACCCTGACATTGACCAGCACCTGAGGCAGTGAGGTCATTACCTGGGCCAATTCTGATAGTTTCTTACCACTTTTTTGAATGATCGCGAGCACTTGTAAAGCTGAGAGAATACCGTCACCGGTGGTATTATCATCAAGGAAAATCATATGTCCAGACTGTTCGCCACCAAGGTTATAGCCGTTCTTGACCATCTCTTCGACAACATAGCGGTCCCCCACCCCGGTGCGCACAACTTTGCCACCCGCCTTTTTAATGGCGATATCCAGCCCCATATTACTCATAACCGTAGCAACAACAGTCTTCTTTGCCAAGGTTCCGGCCTTAATCATCTCCGTACCACACACGGCCATGATATGGTCACCATCAACTTCGCGCCCTTTTTCATCGACGAAGATAACGCGGTCGGCATCTCCGTCCAGGGCAATGCCCAGATCAGCACGGTATTCTTTGACCTTTTCAGCCATGACATCAGGATACAAAGATCCGCATCCTTCATTAATGTTCGTGCCATCCGGCTTAACTCCGAGAGGAATCACTTCCGCGCCAAGTTCTGTCAGTACCGCAGGGGCAACCTTATAACCGGCACCGTTGGCGCAATCAAGAACAATGCGCAAGCCCTGAAGATCCAACTCCTTGGGAAATGCATTTTTCAGAAAAACCACGTAACGACCGATAGCATCATCAATCCGGTAGGCTTTACCGACATCGTCGGCAATCGGCCGCAACTCATCGAGACGATGGTTCAGAATGAGTTCTTCGATTTCCAGCTCAAGGGCATCAGGAAGCTTAAATCCGGTACCGGAAAAAAACTTGATCCCGTTATCCTGGTAAGGGTTGTGGGAAGCACTGATGACAACCCCGGCATCAGCCCGCATGGAGGAGGTGATAAATGCGATGCCGGGAGTTGGCAAAGGCCCCACCAAAAGGACATCTACTCCCATGGAGCAGATCCCGGCGACCAGCGCATTTTCCAGCATGTACCCGGACAAGCGGGTATCTTTCCCGATAACAATGCGATGGCGGCGACTGTTATCTTTTTTGAACACAAAAGCTGCAGCCCGACCAAGCTGCATGGCCATTTCTGTCGTCATCGGTTCTATATTAGCAACACCACGGACCCCGTCCGTGCCGAACAATTTCTTCTCTTTGGACATCAATTCACCCCTTCTTCGAGTTGCTCTACAGGCAACTCACCTGTCTCTGTCTCTTCGGGCGGTGGCTCGACCGCTCGTACCTCAACCTGAACATCTGTCGTTTTTTCATCTTTGAAATGAGTATAAGTTCCACTATGAATAAGTGGAACAATAACTGAAAAACCTTCATTTACACCGGTCAGATCCACATCTTCGGTTCTGACTTCATTAATTCCTTTGAGCTCAGTCTCTGCGCCAGCAATAGCAACCTTGTCAGGAACGGCCTTAACCGCTGCGACCTTAAAACCTTCAAGAGGCTGCCCCGTTAACGACACATGGACCGGGACCAGCTTTTCTTTGACTCGCTCCAGCTTGAGGTCGATAAAAGAAGGGGACAACCGGGTGACCCGCAGGCCGCTGGGCAGGTTCAATCTCTCTTCAAGTCGCTTAAAGGTCGTCAAGCCCGGGCGCAGATCACTAAGATCAACAACAATGCTGATATCATTAGGGCTGACCTTCATCAGCAGGGTCCGCGGACCACTGATTCTGACATCGACCAGGCTTGGCACCTCGTTGGCAATGATCAACTGTTTGGGAATATTCTGCAGCTCTAGAGGCACCCGGAAGCCAACCTCAAGACGCCGCTCTCCCATGATGAATATCCATAACAGGATAGCGAAGACAATTGAGATCAGTTTCAATGTCCAGTTTTCTGTAAGAATCTTGAACATTGTCGGCTACCCCTTCTTCTTTCTCTTTTTCAACTTGACCTTACGTGGCTCAAGCAACCGGCCAAGAACTTTCTTAAGGCTCACAGAGTCAAGGTTACGGGTGATTCCGCCGTTAACGGCAACAGAGATTTTTCCGGTTTCCTCTGAAACAATAATAGCAATAGCATCCGAGAGTTCAGTAAGACCAATGGCCGCACGGTGACGCGTTCCAAGGTCGCGGTTCAGTTCAGCCCCCTGGCTGAGAGGTAAAAAGCAACCAGCCTTGGTCAAACGCCCCTGCTGCAATACCAGGGCGCCATCATGGATGGGCGAAGATGGCATAAATATAGCCCTGATTAACTCTGTAGTTACCATGGCATCAATAGCTGTCCCGGATTCCAGAATATCGTTAATCCCGGTCTCTCTTTCAATAGCGATCAATGCACCGATTTTACGATTGCCAAGGGTGACGCAGGATTTGACCAGCTCATCAATGACAGCGGACTCTTCCAGGGCATTGGCACTGCCCAAAAAAGGATTCCGTCCCACATGCATAAGCGCGCGCCGAATATCATTCTGAAAGATAACGACAATGACCAGAATAATCGAGGAGAGAAAATTGCTCAAAAACCAGTTGAGAGTATGAAGATCGCCGACCCGGGAGGCCATGTAGACAACCAGGATAACCGCCAGGCCAAGCAGCATCTGAACGGCTCGGGTACCTTTGATCAGCAGGATAATACGATAAATAATAAAGGCGACAATAGAGATGTCAACGATATCAAGTATGCGGATATTGGAAAAGACATCGAACATTGTCACGCCTGTCTGAAATTAATGGGTCACCCTGAAAACAAATAGAAATTCCACTTTAGTCGCGCCATCAGCATGGCACCTGCCTTTCACGTATCGCCCAGGCAACTAAGGCAGCGTCACGTGCCGGGCCTACGTCATGAACCCTGAACAGCTGAACACCACTAGCCACGCCGAGAGCCACAGTGGCCAGGGTTCCGGCCAGGCGTCCTTTGGGGTCGGTCTGAGCGGTAATTTTACCAATAAAGCTTTTCCGTGATGTTCCGAGCAGGACCGGGTAGCCAAGATCGACAAAACGCTTCATGGAATCGAGAAGAGTCAGATTTCCCTCAACATCTTTTGCAAAACCAATCCCCGGATCAAGTGCTATTTTGCTGCGTGGCACTCCTGCCTGTTCAGCAAGGCTTGCACTGCCTGTTAAAAAATTCACGACCTCACCGACAAGATCGCTATACCTGGTGTCAGTCTGCATGTCCTGGGGACGTCCCCGGGTATGCATCAGGAAAAGCCCGGCATCACTTTGCACCGCGGCACTGGCCATTGCTGAATCGAAAGTCAAGCCGCTGATGTCATTTATAAAGTTTGCGCCGGCAGCCATTGCTGCCAGCGCAACTTCAGATTTCGTGGTATCGATAGAGATAGGCAGGTCTGTTTCCCTGCGAATCCACTCGATGGCAGGGGCAATCCGGTCAATTTCCTCTGCGACTGAAACAGCTGGAGCCCCGGGTCTGGTACTTTCACCACCAATATCAATGATTGCAGCGCCAGCCTCCTGCATCGCCAGAGCCTGGGTCAAAACTGCCTCACGGGTCGAGAAGTCACCCCCATCAGAAAAACTGTCGGGGGTGACATTCAAAATCCCCATAATCGCCGGCAGGCGTAAATCAATGCTACACCCGCGGCCTACCAGATACGGCCCTACTGTGGTCACTGCTTGGGAGCCTCATCATCAGAAGCAACAGGCTCTGCAGCTGGGGTCTCTTCTTTCAACACCGGCTCAGCAGCGGCAGCAGGAGCTTCGCTGACAGGAACTGCGGCTTCTCCATGAACAGCCTCGATGGTAATGTCACCCTCTTCTTCAGTTTCGACCTGTTTCGGCAACAGGTAGTCAGGAGCACCGTCCGGGAAGACGACGTCAATGACTTCGCGGCCATCAAGCGTTTCTTTTTCCAACAACAGTTCAGACAGGGCGATCAACTGCTCGCTGTGCTCTTTCAGCAGTTGCTTGGTCAACTCATAGTTTTCGATAATAATCCGGCGGATTTCATTATCAATATCGACAGCAGTTGACTCACTGTAATTTTTAGTATGCCCCATATCACGGCCCAGGAAGACCTCACCCTCTTTTTCACCAAAGGTCAGTGGCCCAATCTTCTCGCTCATACCCCATTCGCACACCATCTTGCGCGCAATGGCGGTAACCCGCTCAAGGTCATTACTTGCACCACTGGTTACGGACTCAAAGGTTAATTCCTCAGCGATACGACCACCAAGCATCGAACGAATACGGATGTTCAGACCTTTCGCCGTTTCGTTGTACTTTTCTTCACTCGGCAGGTACATGGTTACCCCCATAGCACGACCACGGGGAATGATGGAAACCTTGTGAACCGGATCGGAACCAGGAGTCAACAAAGAGACCAGGGCATGTCCGGCTTCATGATAAGCGGTGACCTTTTTCTCTTCTTCGGTAATAACCATAGAGCGACGCTCGGCACCCATCAGGACCTTGTCCTTGGCCATTTCAAGATCGTCTTTATCAACCTTAACCTTATTGGCACGGGCGGCAAGCAGGGCGCCCTCATTAATCAGGTTGGCCAGATCAGCGCCGGAGAAACCGGGAGTTCCCTTGGCGACCACCTCAAGATCAACATTATCTGCCAACGGCACCTTACGGGAATGAACCTGCAGTATTTTGTGACGCCCCTTCACATCGGGACGCGGCACCACAACCTGGCGGTCAAAACGACCGGGGCGCAGCAACGCAGGATCAAGAACGTCAGGGCGGTTGGTTGCAGCAACCAGGATAACCCCCTCATTCGACTCGAAACCATCCATTTCAACCAGCAATTGGTTCAAAGTCTGCTCACGCTCATCATGGCCACCACCAAGACCGGCACCACGATGCCGACCGACGGCATCGATTTCATCGATAAAGATAATGCAGGGAGCGTTTTTCTTACCTTGCAGGAACAGATCACGAACCCGACTGGCACCGACCCCAACGAACATTTCGACAAAGTCAGAACCGGAGATGGTAAAGAACGGCACACCAGCCTCACCGGCAACGGAACGTGCCAGCAGGGTCTTACCGGTACCAGGGGAACCGACCAGCAGCACACCTTTAGGAATTTTGCCACCCAGCTTGGTGAATTTCTTGGGATCTTTCAAGAACTCGACGACCTCTTCAAGCTCCTGCTTGGCCTCATCGACCCCAGCAACATCCTTGAAGGTTACCTGCCCTTGAGTGTCGGTCAGCAGCTTGGCCTTACTCTTGCCGAAACTCATTGCCTTGCCACCACCAGACTGCATCTGGCGCATGAAAAAGATCCACACGGCGATCAACAGAAGAATCGGTCCCCAGGATACCAGCAGCGTAAACCAGAAGCCCTGGTCGTCGACTGGCTTGGCCTCGATGACAATCCCCTTGTCTTTCAGCTCAGGAATCAGGGCATCATCCATCGGCGCATACGTCTGGAACTTGTTGCCATCCTTGTATTCACCGATAAGCTGATTCCCCTGGAAAGTGATGTTACTGACCTGCCCGGCATCAACAGCTGACAGAAATTCTGTGTAGTTGATTTGTTTCTGCTCTGTTTCTTTCTGCGTCATCATATTGAAAAGCATGATCATCAACAGAGAAATGACCAGCCATAGTGCTAAATTTTTCTGAAATTGGCTCACAGGACCCCCTAGTGATTAAATGGATGTCTGTAGCACCTGATAGGCACCAAAAGTATGCTTAAAACTAGCTGAAAAAATTATCATAAAGAAGATCGACTCACAAGTTTTTTGTCCTAGAATAAAGTCATGAAGACAGTTCCAGGCGCAGGATTTTCTGACTATCTGAAGTCACCCCGGCCAAGGCAGACCGTCGCTGGCCAACCAACCACAAAATTTCACCTCCTGAAACCAGCACCAGAAGACGCTGGCGGTCTTCCATTTCGACCTTGGCATCACCAAGGTAGCTTTTAATTTTTTTATGACCTGCCATCCCCAGGGGCTGAAAACGATCACCCGGACGCCAGCTACGGACACAGATGGGCTGGCTTAATATCTCGGCATCAAACTCAACAACCGTAGCCGATTCTGCTTGGGGCGCCATCTGCAAAGAGACATCCAGAAACACTCCTTCCGGAAGAGTTAAGCGTCCCGGCACAGGAAGAATCTCATTATAGTCCGGCATTGGAACTGGTGCCAAGTCACGCAACCATAAAATTTCATAACGTCTGGCCACCCAGCAACTGGGCAGATCTAATTGCCCCTGGCTGGGCCCGCCGGTCAGCAGCCTGTCGACAGCGGCAAGGTGACTCCCCTCAATGCCCGTCAAACCGCCCCTGACCCGCCGCAGGGCCTCGCGAACAATGCGCATGCGCAGGGCCGGATGCAGGGCAAGTAACTGCTCTCGGGACAACCTGAGGCCATCGCGCATATCGACAACCAGACGGTCGAAATAACATGCGACCTGCCGGGACCAATAATCATCATCGCTCTGCAACTGAGTAACCAAAGCAGCCGTACGTTCATTAAAGGCCGGATTCAATTCTCGCAACAGCGGCAAGACCTGATGCCTCATCCGGTTTCGCAGGTACACCGGATCAACATTACTGCCATCCTCAACCCACTGCAAATCAAACTGATCGGCATAGCTTTCAATTTGAGCCCGGGAACAACCAAGCAATGGTCGCCACCAAAGATCCTGCTGCTGGTGCATAGCGGCCAACCCCGACGGCCCGCTACCACGCACCAGCCGTAGCATAAAAGTTTCAATCTGATCATCCTGATGATGGGCCAGGGCGACCAGGTCGCAGTCGTGCTCTTTTGCCAGAGCCATAAATAATTGCCGGCGCGCATGCCTGCCTGCCATCTCCAGACTCTGCCCTGCAGCCTTTGCTGCAGCAGGGATATTTTCCGCAGCGACACAGCAAGGAATCTGCCAGCGCTCACTTAAGCTGCTGACAAACTGAGCATCACTGCCACTTTCGGCGCGGATCTGATGATCGAGATGAACGACCAGAAGCTCTAAATCATGCCGCGCCCGCAAATCGCACAGCACATGCAACAATACCACGGAGTCAATCCCGCCAGACACGGCGACTAGAATTTTTTTGCAGTCAGCTGGCAATGCCAACTCAACATGTGTCGGTAGAGAGTGAGAATCCATTACGATCCGGCTAATGAACGAAAGAAGATATTGTTAAGAATAACTATAAATGAAAAAAGCCCTTCCCGAAACCAGGAAGAGCTTTTTTATTGATGGTGGCGGTGCAGAGATTCGAACTCCGGACACTGCGGATATGAGCCGCATGCTCTAACCAACTGAGCTACACCGCCAAACCTATATGCAACCCAACAAGAGTCGATTTAGTGTTTGGTTGCGGGAGAGGGATTTGAACCCCCGACCTTCGGGTTATGAGCCCGACGAGCTACCAGACTGCTCCATCCCGCGTTACGAGGACCGGAAGATAAACCTCCATGGCCAGAATGTCAATCAAAAAAAATCATTTTTTTTAAGTGCCGCTGATTTTTTTTTACTGACGCGATACAAAACCCTTCACATTCTCTTTTTCAGCAAGAACCTTCTGGACCTGATTCGCCGCGTCGGAATCAGCATAAGGACCGACCCGAACCCTGAACCAGCGGCCTTTTGCCCCAAGATCTGCGTCAGCAACAAACGCTGGGTAGTTTTTCTTCATCAACTTTTGCTGTAAGGCCCGGGCATCCTTTTCGGCGTTGAATGAACCAACCTGCACAGCATGAGAGCCACCACTGACAACAGGCGGCAGATCATGTCCTGCCGCTTTTGGTTTAACGTCCGGAACCGGAGCTACCGGCTCAGAAGGCGCCTTGACCACAGCAGCCTGAGACCTTTCAGACTTGGCTACGATCGGTTGCTCTGGCAGAGAAATCGGTGGTTGCTTCACCTCTTGTTGCGGAACAGGAGGCGCAACATTAATTCCGCTACCCAAAGGAGCTGCCGGCTTATTGATATCTTCATAGAAGGTCAATTTGGGGTCTTCCTGCACCTCTTCAGGAACCGGAACTCCTGCCACCTCAGGCTCACGGACATCAACGGCATCAGCCGCGCTATCAGGGACCGCAGAGGCATCCGGAGCCTCGGCAACCAGAACCCGTTCAACCTGAGACTGCTGACTAGCCAACTCACGTTCCGCACCACGCCTGCCGATCATGACTCCCAGAGTAAAGCTCACCAACGAAACGGCGAGTACCAGAACCAGTAAAATAATAGCCTGTCGCTTTTCCATTCTGCGTTGTGTCCGGGTTTTTGTTCCCCCGCTCATAGGTATATCCCCCTAAAGTTACATCTGCTCCGGAGCTGACACTCCTAACAGAGTCAGTGCGTTGCCAAGAACCATCTTTACCGCATTAACCAGGTACAACCGGGCACGGCTGGTTTCCACATCATCCACCAGTACCCGTTGACGATTGTAATAGCTATGGAACTGCGCGGCAAGATCCTGAAGATAAAAAACAACCCGATGAGGTTCATAGTTTACCGCAGCCCCGGCAACCGTTTCCGGGAAGCGTGCCAACAATCTTGCCAGGGCAAGCTCTTCCGGCAACACCAGCTTGTCGTAAGCCACTGCTCCGACCTCAGGCAGGGCAACTCCAGCCTCAACTGCATTGCGATTAATACTGCAGACCCGGGCATGGGCATACTGCACATAGTAAACCGGGTTATCACTGCTTTGCTGCTTGGCCAGTTCAAGATCAAAATCAAGCTGACTGTCGCAGCGCCGAATCAGGAAGAAGAAACGACACGCATCACGTCCGACTTCATCGATGACTTCACGCAGAGTGATAAAATTACCAGAGCGCTTCCCCATGGTAAACGGTACACCGTCGCGCAGCAGGTTAACCATCTGGATCAACAACACTTCGAGATCTTCCGGCTGGTGACCGAGACCTGCCAGCATGGCCTTCATACGTGGAATGTAACCGTGATGATCAGCACCCCAGACATCGATAACCCGATCGAAGCCACGATCAAATTTTTCCATATGATAAGCGACATCAGAGGCGAAATAGGTATAGCTACCGTCCGATTTAATCAGCACCCGGTCTTTGTCGTCACCATATTCAGTAGTACGCAACCACAGTGCTTCATCCTGTTCAAAGGACAAGCCTTTGGCCTTCAGTTTGGCCAGTTCCTGGTCAACCATGGAACGATCATAAAGGCTTTTTTCACTGTACCAGTTATCAAAACGAATGCCGAATTCAGCCAGGTCAGTTTCGATCCAGGTCAGAATTTCCGCAACACCAAAGCGGGCACAGATATCAATAGCCTCTGAATCCTCCACACCGCTCAAGTCACCTTTTTCAGCCTGCAATTTGCGGGCAACATCAGTGACATACTCAGCCTGATAGCCATCTTCAGGAAAATCGATCTTCTCCCCTTGCAGTTCACGCAAGCGAAGCAGAATTGAGCGTCCCAGGGTAGTCACCTGATTACCGGCATCATTGACGTAGTATTCACGCTGGACATCGTAGCCAGCGGCCTGGAGTACGGCGGCCAGAGCATCACCAACAACAGCCCCACGGCCGTGCCCGATATGCAGCGGCCCAGTAGGGTTGGCACTGACAAACTCGACCTGAATCTTGGTCCCTTTGCCGACATCACTGCGCCCATAGTTCTCGCCACTGATCATGACCTGGTCCAACACTTCATACCAGCACTTGGCTGACAACCTGAAGTTGATAAAGCCTGGTCCGGCGATATCGACGTTGTCACACAAGGGGTTTTCCTGCAGACGCTTGACCAACTGCTCAGCAATCTGCCGGGGCGCCTTACGCTCAGGCTTTGCCAGAGTCATGGCCAGATTTGTTGCAAAATCACCATGGTCAGAATTCTTAGGAACCTCGAGCTGAATCTCTTCCGGTAATTCACCGCTGTTGAGATCACCCGCTGCGTAACAATCTTGAAGAGCGGCCATAATGGCCTGCCGCAATTGTGTTTTCATTCTTTTGCTTGCCTCTTATCATGTGCAATGGAATTAGGAATATGATAAATCAGCTCACCCTCACGAACCATTCCAAGTTTGGTCCGGGCCAACTGCTCCCAATATGATTTATCGTTTTTCAAACGCTCAATTTCTTCGCGTAATTTTTCATGTTCAAGCTGCAGGTCGGCTAATTGCTGCTCTAGTTGCACTTTTTGCTTTTGCGCCTGCAGAATACGCAATACCCCCCGATTACCAAATACGGCATAAACAAACATGAGCGCAATAACCACCAGCAACGCCAGGGTCAATACATTCTTCCGCCCACCGGAAAGCACTTCGTTTTCTTGTTCTGAACTCAACTATTCACTCCACCTGTAACCAGTAACAGCGGTTCAGGTTCGCATGCTGTTCAGGCAAGGTCAACTTTCTTTTTTCCAAACAGGTATTTGCTGCCAGGCAGTTCTATCCAAGACACCATATTAGTTTTCAGATTGGAAACGACTCGTTTCTGATTTGGAAAGATGCAATTTCTTACCAGGTCAAGGAAATCAAGCATTTGCGCGGAGGCGTAGTACTTTACGCCGCACAAGCGAATGAGAAGATTGACGCCGAACTGGTGAAAAAGTGCGCTTTCCGGACAGAAACTACATTGCCCCAGGAGTGCCACCTCCCCCAACCGATCCAAGACCGCTCAGGCTGAAAGACAGCATAACAGAGCGATCGTCCTCCTGATCCCGCATGGTCAGGGTTACCCCCCAACACTGATGACGATACTCAACGGCAATCGCCTGTTCAAGATCGAAATCGGCAGTCAGGTCATAACGCTGCTGATACTTTAAGTAGACCGGTTTCAGATATGCCACACTTAAAGTCGCGGCAGCATATTCGATAGCCTCATCACGGTCATAGCGGTAACGGGCAGACAAAGAATTTTCAGCCGCATCATCAAGATGAATTTCCGCTGCAAACTTATCCCATTGACCTTGATCGGTATCCAAAGTTGAATCGCTGCTCAAAGACAGCCATTCGACGGGATCTAATTTAATTTCAGTGCGCAGATCAGTGACACGCTGGCCAGAAGCTTCACTCCTTAGATCGTGCAGAAGCCCGAAGCGCAGATAGGCAAAATCCCGAACCTGCAAGCCCCCTTCGGCGCTGGTGGATCTTTTAACCAAGCGCTGGACCAGGGCATATTCAAGATGATTCTGTTCATCAATCCGATCATAAATATCAAATTCAGGAAGATCATCCTGATCGATATCCGGGGTATACTGATAGGAGACTTCAGGGTAGATCAGATGTTGCCAGGTACCCTGTGAACTTACAAACTCCTTCTGTAGCGAAACCATACTCAAAGTTGTCTGGAACTCGGCGGACCCGGTGCTATCATCGTCACTGTCATCACTCAGCCCCCAGTAGAAACGTTCCCGCCAGGCAATTTCACTATCCAGATGAAAATAACTTCCCAAGGGTACCGCACTGCCCAGGGCAGGCCGTAGCATCAAGCGCTCCCCGGTCAGGCCCTCTTTACGCCAGAAATGACTGTATTGCGAAGCAAAACGATAATAGAAGGGAGTTTCAAAAATACGCTGTCGGGAGGTATCAAAAACAATGCGCGGAAGCAGTTGCAACGTCGTGTCATCATCGGTTTCCAGATCCTGAGTATAACGAAACTGACCTGTCAGGCTGTAACGCCCCCAATGACGATTTAAAAACAGGTTAGACTCGACGATATCCTTGTTGTACTCACCTGCGATGCCACCAAAATCACTGAAATAGTCATTATCGTTGACATATTCAACATCAGCCAGCAAACGGACCTGGCCAGGCAGAGTTCCATCGTGCCGCCATGCCACGGCATAGCGCTCATCATCCTGATCGATATCGATATGGTATACGCGTGCTTCACCGGCATTATCTGAACCAAAGATATAACGGTACTCAAGCCCCTTACCAAGCCCCATCTCAGACAGGTAATCAAGATACAGGGTGGCATCCTGATTCTGACCTAATACCTGGTAATATGCAGCGCTGTATTGAAAACCACGCTTATCGGAATAGCCGACACCGGGAACCAGCAGCCCTGACTCCCGTTCAGTCTTGGCGGGATAAATCATATAGGGGAAATACATGGAAGGAACATTATTCAGGTAAAAAACCATGTTTCGGGCGCTGGCATAACCACCTAAGGTCACATCTAGCTGGCTGGCGCCAAATTTCCAGGATGGCACATCGCCGTCGCAGGTGGTGAATGTTCCATCGTAAACACGATAATCGGATGCGCCACGACGCTCAATGCGCTCACCATAGATGTGCAGGTTCTGGTCGCGCAAATAGAAATGTCCCCCTTCGATCAGACCTGTTCCCTGTTGCAGATTATAGTAGACACGGTCTCCCGCCATCTTTTCATCTGGCGAGGTCAGGGTCACCTCACCTTCAGCCCGCAATTCCCCAGACTGCTGATTCCACTGTAAGGAGTCACCGCTAACCGTAAAGTCGCCCTGCTTCAAAGTCACATTTCCGCTGGCGTTGTAGGTATCCTCATCGCGGTCGTAGCTCAGTTCATCAGCTTCCAGCTGAACCGGCACATTGGCAGCTCCAAGCCCGGAAAAATCAGCAGCACAGGCCAGAGAGCCATAAAGCACTGATAGGATTGGTAACAGGAGATATAAAATCTTTTTTGGCATCATGATGACTTCTATCAGGCTACAATTTCTAAAATTTCCGGATTTTCAACGATCAAGGCTCTCAGCTCGGCGATCAAAAACAAGGATCCGGCGATCAGAAGAATATCTTGCTGTCGCGCTTGCTGTGCTGCTGCTAATGCAGCTTTCGGTTGAGCAAACACCTCTGCTGCGACACCAGCCTTTTGAGCGGATTCAAGCAAGGACTGCGGAGCAACAGCGTCAACCCCGGGAGGAGACGTTAAATACAGGCGGGCAACAAAAGGCAACAGGGTATCCAGCATCGGTCCCGCCTGCTTATCTGCCTTACAACCAAAAATCAAATGAATGCCTGACAGCTGATTACGCTCCAGGTAATCGGCCAAGACAGCAACCCCGGCACAGTTATGCGCCCCGTCGATCAGGATCCCCTCAGGCAACCATTCCAGGCGGCCCGGCCAGCGCAACTGGCGCAACCCGCAGGCAACGGCTTCATCAGCAATCTCAAGGCCCCGGTCCCGCAACAGAGTTATTGCCGCAACAGCCAGCCCCAGATTCTGCAATTGGTGAAGTCCCTGGAGAGGCCCCAAGAACGGACCAAGGACCTGATCGCTCCAGGCCAGGTCAAATCCTTTTCCAGCGGCGTCAATACGGATCTCAAAATGACTGCCTTCCACCATCAAGGGACTCCCCTGTTCTCGGCAGACGAGCTGGATGACATCCCCTGCGGCAACCTCCTGGGCGGCACAGACAACTGGTACCCCGGGCTTGATAATCCCGGCTTTTTCTCCGGCTATCGCCGCCAGAGAATCACCGAGATAACCGGCATGATCAAAGGCGATCGGGGTAAGGATCGACACCTCCGGCAAGACCGCATTGGTCGCATCAAGACGGCCGCCCATGCCAGTTTCCAGGACCACCCAATCGACCTGGTGACGAGCAAAGCATAGCAGTGCCATCGCTGTCGTCACTTCAAAAAAAGTCGCCTTCAGGTCCTCGGCGTGAGGCCTGAAAATATCGATTAACTCAACCACTTCAGCTTCAGTGACCTGCACCGTATTGACGCGAATACGCTCGGTAAAACTATGTAGATGTGGAGAGGTATAAAGACCGGTTGTATAACCTGCGGCATGGAGAATACTTGTTAGCGCGGCACAGGTAGATCCTTTACCATTAGTCCCAGCGACATGAATAATCCGCAACTGCTGCTGCGGATTACCGACCCGGTCAAGCAAGCTGCGGATATTATCCAGACCTAACTTTATGCCGAAAAACTGTAGAGAGAACAGACAGTCCAGACTCTCCTGGTAACTCTTCGTCATTATTTGATTATTGCTTCAAAAAGACGCGCAGGATCTGCGCCAGCTTCTGCTTCATTTCCTTACGCTGGACAATCATATCGATCATACCGTGCTCAAGCAGGTATTCAGAACGTTGAAAGCCTTCCGGCAAAGTCTGACGAATGGTCTGTTCGATAACCCGCGGACCGGCAAACCCGATCAAGGCACGGGGTTCTGCTATATTCAAATCCCCCAGCATGGCAAAACTTGCGGTGACCCCACCAGTCGTCGGATCAGTCAGGACTGAAATATAGGGGATGCCGGCGGCTTTAAGCTTTGCCAGCGCAGCACTGGTTTTGGCCATCTGCATCAGAGATAAAATACTCTCCTGCATCCGCGCACCACCTGAAGATGAAAAAATCAGCACCGGAGCATTGGTCTCAAGACCTTTTTCGATAGCACGGGTGATCTTTTCACCAACAACGGCGCCCATGCTGCCGCCCATAAAGGAAAAATCGAAAACAGCGACAACGACAGGAATCCCTTCAAGATTGCCTTCACCACAGATAACGGCATCACCATCACCCGCCTTTTTTACTGCAGCTTTAATGCGCTCCTTGTAACGCTTGGAATCTTTAAAATCGAGAAAATCGACGGACCGCATAGTGGCATCCATCTCCGAGAAACTACCTTCATCCAGAATTTGAGCGATCCGCTCGCGGGCACCGATGCGAAAATGATAATCACATTTCGGGCAAACATTCAGGTTACGCTCAATCTCCTTCGCGTAAATAATTTCCTGACAATTCTTGCACTTTGACCAGACTCCCGCAGGAACCTGAACGTTCTTTTTTTCCGTGGAAACGGCAACCGCTTGCTTTTTCCGAAACCAGACCATGGAGTATCCTTTAATTTGTATGCACCTACATCATTGTGAGGTGTTAAGCATCAAACAACAGTAATGTTGCCTCAGTTTGCTGCTGGTTTAAGTCCTGATTTGAGCTGGGCAATAAAGTCGCTAACAACCTCCAACAATTCGGGACGACCGGCATGTTCATGAATCAATTTAACCAGGGCACTGCCAACGACAACACCATCGGCAAATTCGCCAACCTGAGCAGCATCCTCTGCCGTAGTAATCCCAAAACCAACCCCAACCGGAACGGCAGACATTTCCTTAAGAGCAGAAACGGCTGTGCGGATATCTTCAGGAGCAATTTTCTGAGCTCCAGTCACCCCGGTCATGGAGACATAATAGAGATATCCCTGGGCAGCTGCAGCGAGGCGCTGCATCCGCTCCGGAGGCGTCGTCGGCGCCAGCAGGGTAATCAGATCAAGACCTGAAGCCGTCATGAACCCGGCGATTTCACCGGCCTCTTCCGGCGGCAGATCGACGATAAGCAGACCGTCAACCCCGGCAGCAGCCGCGTCTCGGGTAAAGCGTTCAGCACCATAGCGGAACATCGGATTATAGTAACCCATCAGTACGATAGGCACATCCGTTACCTGACGCACGTCAGCCACCATGGCCAGAATTTTTTCCTGGGTTACACCGTTAGCCAGCGCCCGCTCAGATGCAGCCTGGATAGTTGGCCCGTCGGCCATCGGATCAGAAAACGGCACCCCCAGCTCGATAACATCTGCCCCGGCTTGTGCTAATGCCGGGATCAAGCTGGCAGTTATCTTTAGATCTGGATCACCTGCAGTTATAAAGGGAATAAGAGCCTTTTCTCCGCGCTCTTTAAGTTTTGAAAAAACAGTTTTTATTCTAGACATAA
This sequence comes from Geopsychrobacteraceae bacterium, assembly GCA_963664385.1. Lineage (GTDB taxonomy): Bacteria > Desulfobacterota > Desulfuromonadia > Desulfuromonadales > Geopsychrobacteraceae > Seleniibacterium. Next base: position 2,990,790 of record OY761157.1, on the reverse strand, counting down.
GCCCCGCTCAATACAGTCTCTGTTATGAAACGGTCTATTTCGCAATCTTAGCATAAGGACGAGACCTGCGCCTTTAAGCTTAGGCCCTGTTGTCTTGCGAATCAGTTTCCGGTTCATATGCAGCGTGTCGTTATTTAGAGATCGCTAGCGTGAAAGCCTGCATAAAGCCGTCAGTTTAGCGACTCCCCCATATCATTTCAATCCTTTTCTAAAGCCCGAAAAGTCTCTCAGGATGATGAGTTTCCAGGGTTCTCAGAGCCTTGCCCCTGAGTTTGGCCACCCTCAGCTTTCGGTTTTTTGCTTTTGGGCCGCCGCCGTCTGCGTTTACGCTTAGGCGCACCACTCTTTTCAGCAGGTGGGGGCTGAGGCTTTTTACGTTTCGCCTGAGCCCGTTTAAAATCAAAGTCAAAGTCTTCATCGAGGGGCATTTGACTGGGAATGGAAAAGCCCAGGTAATCTTCAATATCAGCGATGACATAGACCGTCTCTTCATCAGCAAAGCTGATAGCCAGTCCGCTGGCACCGGCGCGCGCCGTACGACCGATCCGGTGGACATAATCTTCCCGGTCCTGGGGCAGATCGTAGTTGATAACGTGAGTTACGCCATCAACATGAATCCCTCGGGACGCCACATCGGTCGCTACCAGGTGAGTCAGACTTCCCTGCTTGAACTGATCAAGAATCCGCATCCGTTTTTTCTGCGGAATATCCCCTGACAATATCGCACTGGCCATACCATTGGCCTGCAGCAGAGCGGCAAGCCGCTCCCCTTCAACCTTGGTATTAACAAACAACATGACCCGCTCTGCGTTATCAGCCTCGCGCTTAAGCAACCCCATTAGCAGGGCAAACTTTTCATGGCGTCCGACATGATAGAGAATCTGCTCAACATTTTCAGCAGCAACCTGCTGCGGTGCAATCTCAACCCGCTCTGCCAGATCCATAAACTCGTAAGCCAGCTCCATGACCTGCGACGACAAGGTTGCAGAAAAGAGCATGGTCTGACGTTTTTCAAAGGGTGGCAGCTTGCGCAGCAGGTAACGCAGATCTTTGATAAAGCCCATATCGAACATACGATCAGCTTCATCAATAACCAGGGCCTCTACCCGTTTCAGGGAAAAGACCCGCTGCTTGTAATAATCGATAAGGCGTCCCGGCGTCGCGACAATAATGTCCACACCATCTTTCAGAGCCTGGCGCTGTTTCTCATAATCGACGCCACCAAATATCGGCTGTACTTTCAGATTGGCAAAACGCCCGAGGGTCTCAGCATCTTTGCAGATCTGGACCACGAGCTCCCGGGTTGGAGCCATGACCAGGGCACGCGGGTTATTATCTGTCTTTTTATTGGTGGACAACAAGCGACAGAACAGCGAAATCAGAAACGCGGCAGTTTTACCAGTGCCGGTTTGTGCCTGGGCAGCGACATCCTTCCCTTTTAGTGCCAGAGGGATCGACTCCTGCTGAACCGGGGTCAGAGTCTCAAATCCGGCAGCCTCAACCCCCTGTTGCACCACCTCCGGCAGCTGCAGTTCAGAAAATTTCATTACAGGTCAACTTTCATAGCATCAGCAACGGTATGAATATCCTTATCCCCGCGCCCGGACAAACACACCAGGATGACCTGATCCTTATCCATGGTTGGTGCCAGCTTAATAACTTGAGCGATAGCATGGGCGCTTTCCAGGGCAGGAATAATACCTTCGACCCGGGTCAGTCTCTGAAATCCGTCCAGAGCTTCATCATCAGTGACAGAAACATACTCAGCCCGCTTGATATCGTTCAGGTGTGAGTGTTCAGGCCCAACGCCCGGGTAATCAAGACCGGCGGAAATGGAGTGAGCATGCTGAATCTGCCCATCTTCATCCTGCAGCAGGTAGGTCTTGTTACCATGCAGAACACCAGGCAGACCGGCTGAGATAGATGCAGCGTGCTTGCCCGTCTCAACCCCGAAACCAGCAGCTTCAACCCCGAGCAGACGCACCGAAGTATCTTTGATAAACGGATAGAAGAGTCCCATGGCGTTGGAGCCACCACCAATGCAGGCAACCGCGACATCCGGCAATTTCCCTTCGGCCTCTTGCACTTGCTGCTTAGCCTCAGTACCGATTATTGACTGAAAATCCCGGACCAGCTGCGGGTACGGATGCGGACCGGCAACCGTGCCGATAACATAAAAGGTATCGCGGACATGGGTAACCCAGTGACGTAACGCATCATTCATGGCGTCCTTAAGGGTTGCGGTACCGCTGGTGCATTCCCGGACCTTGGCACCGAGCAGACGCATGCGAAAGACATTCAAAGATTGCCTCCGGATATCTTCCTTGCCCATGAAGATTTCGCATTCCATACCAAACAGAGCCGCGACGGTTGCCGTAGCGACACCATGCTGACCGGCTCCGGTCTCAGCGATGACCTTCTTTTTCCCCATGCGCCGGGCCAACAGGATCTGCCCAACTGTATTATTAACCTTGTGGGCACCGGTGTGATTGAGATCTTCCCGCTTCAGATAGATCTTGGCGCCACCAAGTTGCTTACTCAGGCGTTCTGCGTAATAAAGTGGACTGGGACGCCCAACGTAATTTTTCAGGTAGTATTCAAATTCACGATAAAACTCAGGATCCTGCTGTGCTTCGGCGTAGGCCTGTTCCAGTTCGAGCAGAGCGGGCATCAGCGTTTCTGCAACATAACGCCCGCCATAGATCCCGAAATGACCTTTTTCATCCGGATAGGTATAATTCATGCGTTCCTCACCTGCTTGATAAATTTTTTCACTTTGTCGATATCTTTGCGTCCCGGGCTTAGCTCCACACCACTCGAGACATCCACTCCGTACGGTCTCACCGTAGCGACAGCAGTAGCCACATTTTCCGGCGTCAACCCACCAGCCAGAATCACCGGCCGGTCAGCATTCAATTGCTGGATCAGCTGCCAGTCAAACTGATGCCCGGTTCCGCCATAAGCATCATCACTCCAGGCATCGAGGAGCAATGCCGAAACCGGGAAGTTCTCAGCCCCCCTCAACGAATCAGCATTTTTGACCCGCAAAGCCTTGATGGCACGCCACGGGGACAAGCAGCATTCATCGGGCTGTTCATCTCCGTGCAGCTGAGCAACGTCAAGGCGGGCGGCCAGCATAGTCTCCCGAATCACTTGCGAGCCAGCATTAACAAACAGGCCCACGGTCGTGACAAAGGGGGGGAGCGCGGCAACGATATCAGCAACCGTGGCAGCACTTACACAGCGGGGACTCTTGTCATAAAAGACGAATCCAAGCGCATCCGCACCAGCAGCAACGACGGCGAGAGCATCTTCAATACTCGTAATACCGCACACCTTGACTCGTGGCGTCGACATATCAGCCTGCAAGCCCAAGAAGCGTCTGCAGTTTAGCGCCAATATTCTCTTCGCGCATCAGACTTTCACCAATCAGAAAGGCTCCGGCTCCGGCCTGCTGCAAGCGTTCTATATCAGCACGGCAATTGATTCCACTCTCGGCAATCGCCAACTGCTGAGACGGGATGCGGCTTGCCAGGTGTTCGGTAACACCAAGATCGGTGACAAAAGTTTTCAGATTGCGGTTGTTAATACCGATCAGGTCTACAGAGACCTTAAACGCCCGCTCCAGCTCCTCCTCGTCATGGACCTCGAGCAAGGTATCAAGCCGCAATTCTGCAGCCAGTCCGGCAAGATCTGCCATCTGACCGTCATCCAGGGCCGCAGCAATCAGCAGAATCGCATCGGCGCCAGCTGCGCGCGCCTCATAAACCTGATACGGATCGATGATAAAGTCTTTGCGCAATAACGGAAGTGACACCTGTTCCCGGATCAGGGCAAGGTAGCGTAGATGCCCTTGAAAATACTGTTCATCGGTAAGGACAGACAGGCAGGTTGCCCCGTTATTCTGATAGATCTCGGCAATGGTCACGGGGTCGAAATCTTCGCGGATTATTCCCTTTGAAGGCGATGCTTTTTTTACCTCGGTGATCAAAGCGGTCCCACCGGAATCGCGCATCGTGCGTAGGGCACGGGCAAACCCGCGCGGCTGATCTTCAAGATCTCCAATGCGGGCAATTTGATCGGCTAGTGACATCCGGCCTTTAGCGGCTGCCACTTCCTGTTTTTTTGTTGCTAAGATACGTTCAAGGATCATTGATTTGTCATCCGTACAAGAGCGTCAAGAGTAGCCTTGGCGTGACCACTGCTGATGCTGTCACTCGCTAACTCAATACCGTTATCAACATTCTCTGCCAGCCCTGCAGCAACCAGAGCATAAGCGCTGTTAAGCAGGACGATATCCCGTTTGGGCCCGGTTTCTCCGCCAAGTATGGCAGTAACGATACCAGCATTTTCCGCCGCATCGCCCCCCTGCAGTTCTTCAAGAGCACAGCGTTTGAAGCCAAACTGTTCCGGCTCAATCGTCTGGACATCAACAGCATTACCACTGATAGCCGCAACCAACGTCGATCCTGTCAAGGTGATCTCATCCATACCATCACTACCATGCACGACAAAACCGCGGCGGCAGCCCAGGCTCAACAAAACTTTCGCCAGGGGCTCAACCAGATCTTCACGGTAGACGCCCAGCACCTGACGGTTGGCACCGGCCGGGTTGGTGAGCGGACCGAGAATATTGAAAATGGTGCGGATGCCGATTTCGCGCCGCGGGCCGATAGCATATTTCATCGCCCCATGCAGAGCCGGTGCAAACAAAAAACCAACCCCAATATCATCGATACATTCAGCAACCAGCTCGGGAGCCACATCCAGTTTAACCCCCAGGTGCTCAAGGACGTCGGCGCTACCGCAGGAGGAGGATACGCTGCGATTACCATGTTTGGCGACTTTACCACCACAGGCGGCAACAATCAGAGCAACCGTTGTCGAGATATTAAAGCTCCGGGTACCACTACCGCCGGTACCGCAGGTATCGAGAATAGTTTCCCGATCGATATTGATGTCATCCCGATCGATATCAACCACATCACCAACCCTGATCGGTGTGGCATGGGCACGCATGACTCGTGCTGCCCCGATAATCTCGGGAATGGTTTCCCCTTTCATGCGTAAAGCAGTAATGAAAGCGCCAATTTGAGCAGGAGTTGCCTCCCCCCCCATAATCTGATTCATGGCATCAATCATTTCCATCTCGTTGAGATCCTGGCGCTCAACCAGCTTGGCTATAGCTTCCTTGATCATATTCGTTCTCCACTCATAAAAGAGGCATTGAGGTAATTGGTGAGCAGATCTTTCCCCTCACTAGATAATATGGATTCCGGATGGAACTGCACCCCCCATACAGGCAATTGGCGATGCTCCAGCCCCATAATTTCATTTTCTGCAGTCCAGGCTGTTACCTTCAAACATTCCGGAAAACTGGCACCTTCGGCTATCAACGAATGATAACGGGTTGCCGTGAACGGGTCAGACATCCCGGCAAACAAAGTGCTGCCGTCGTGATATATCTGGCTGGTTTTACCATGCATCAGATGCTTGGCCCGGACGACATTGCCACCAAAAGCTTCAACAATGGACTGATGCCCGAGACAGATCCCGAGAAGTGGAATTTTGCCTGCAAAGTGATTAATGGCAGCAATGGATATTCCAGCCTGAAACGGTGTACATGGCCCCGGAGATATAACCAGGTAAGCGGGCGCCATTTCGGCAATTTCATCCAGAGATACCTGATCGTTTCGAAGGACCCTAACCTCCTGCCCCAATTCTAGAAAATACTGAACCAGGTTATAGGTAAAAGAGTCATAATTATCGATCATCAACAGCATGTCATTCCAACTACTTATAAGCCATGACCTGATGCTGCAGGAACAACCAGGGTCGAGTTTAATAACAAGTTCGGTCGGTTACAATAGCAATCTCATGAGAAAAAATCACTAATAAACCGTTTTTTTTCAACATCCCCGACCGGGTAGATTCAAAGGTTACAACGTCAGGAAAACCTCATCCTCTCTTATGTAGGCTAAAGAACATATAGATTCAGCTCCAATCTCATTATGTCGATTACAGTCTGCTATAATGACTAATTATCAATCGTTAAGCATGCTTGAGTCACTAATACTGAGGCCTGAAAGTTCGTAGCTGCAGTACCGTAAATTAAGGTGCTGTCATATCAAGACTGGGGGAGAGATCATCGTGGAACTCATGCATTCAGCCATTTTTATTACTTTTCCAGAACTTAAAGACCGCTTTGCCGAAGATCAACTACCCAAATCAGCAGCGATACTGTGGAAGACTATGGCTGACGCTAAAGGCATGCCTCTTAAAACATTTATGGCTGCAGTGGCCACCAAAAACCAGATCCCCTTTATTGACAACTTTACGCCCGATCATTCAGTACTTGAAAAAATCCCCCAGAAAATGCTTTTAGAGAGACTGGCAATCCCTATCACATCCACATCTGAATCTCCGACGATCGCGCTCTTCAACCCATGGGATGAGATTCTTCTCGACAATTTGCGCTTTGTCCTCCAGCACAAGTTTGATTACGTTCTGGCCTCCCCGGAAGAGATTGAAACGGCACTACAAAAAGTATTATCAAACCTCAATGCAAAGGCAGACCGTGCCTACTCGGCCCTGGTCCTTGGTAACGACCTGGAAAGTGCTCAAGAAGATGATATAGCGCTGGTCAAGCTGGTTAAAAAACTGATGCTTGAAACGATTCAGCTTAGAGGTTCCGATTTGCACATTCAGCCCTTTCTTGGTGGTGGCAAAGTCAGGGTCAGGGTTGATGGGCATCTACGCCGAATCGCGCTGCTTCCAGCCAAAGCGTACACCATGGTCTGCCGTTACTTTAAAGCCCATAGTGGCATGGATCCTACCAACGACCGTATTCCTCAAGACGGCAGAATGGAACTGGAAGCAGAGGGGAATACTTATGACCTGCGGGTTTCAGCGCTACCAACCAAAGAGGGCAGCCGCATCGTTATCCGCCTGCTCGAAGGTAACCGCCACTTCAGTCTTTCTGGCACGGCTTTCGCGCTGGCCGAAGTTCAGGCATTGCGTAGACTCAGTACCAACCGTGCCGGCCTGGTTCTGGTAACCGGACCAACCGGTTCGGGCAAAACCACGACCCTCTATTCCCTATTAGCTGAGCTCAATACAGAACAGCGAAATCTCATCACCGTTGAGAACCCTGTTGAATATATGCTGCCGGGAATTTCACAGATTAATGTCAACGAAAAGGCCGGCCTGACCTTTGCCAGGACCCCGATGTTATTCTGATTGGTGAAATCCGTGACCAAGAGACTGCCGACATTGCCTTTCAGGCAGCCCTCACCGGACATCTGGTTTTTTCGACCTTACATACCAATGATGCCCTCTCCTCCCTGATCAGATTACTCGACCTGAAGATTCAATCATCGGTCATTGCCGATGCCCTGACCGGGGTTATCGCCCAACGCCTGTGCCGACGCCTATGTGAAGCGTGTCGCGAACTTATTACAAGTCCGCAAACCGTTCGTGAGGAAGAGTTTCAACGCATTACCAAGATAGCCCCGACCTACCGTAAAAAAGGCTGTCATCACTGCGGCTTTACCGGCTTCCACGGACGCATTCCGATCGCGGAAATACTCCAACTGTCGCAGCAGCTGAAAACCGCAATCCTGGCGGGCAATGTCGCCAACCTGCATCACAATGACATCGCATTAAATACCCTGACATCCCTGAGTTCCTCTGCGGCCCGTCACGTTATCTCTGGCAATATCTCAGTAGACGAGGCCAACGATGTCATTGGCAACCGCTTCTGGGCCGACCTGGCAGAGGAGTACCAAACCAGCATCAATGAGCGGGTTTTCCTGCACCCTATCCAGGAAGACCAGGCACAGCGGCCAGCAGTTATGCTCCTTTCCGTAGATCCAAAGCTGACGGCAACAGTGACACAGATATTTCAAAATTATCCATTTGAACTCATCACCGTTACCACGTCTTTGCAGGCCAAACAGGAATTTTTAACCAGAGATACGATCTTCTACGTCTTTGTTGATGTCGACGAAACAATGTCGGATGAAGAGATCATTCAATGGATACATAGTGCCCGTATCGATATGGCCTGGACCAGGCTGCCTGCCCTGATCCTGCTATCATCAGAACGTTACTATCTTGGTGAAAGGTTACGTCATGCCGGGGCAACATCACCATTCATGGAAAAACCGGTAAATACAGAAGACTTGCTGGCAGCACTCAACGGAGCACTGACCAAATCACAATTTGCTGACTGATAAGGGGGGAGGCAATAGCATGGGACCGCAAAACCAATCGATTGATCAATTATCTGCACAGGTTGAAAAAAATGCTCTAAAAACACCTTTACCAGGCAAAAGAAATCGTCAGTCAAAGCGCTGGCTCACCATTCTGGCGCTTATTGTAACCATTGGCATTTGGGGCTATCACCTGTCCGGCCAACTCAGTACCAACGATATTTACGGTGACCTGAAAACCCTGATTGAACAGTCGCGTAATAACGTTGACAGCTATATTAACAATCAGCAAAAGCTGCCGGAGCGCATTAATAATCCGGGACTTGCCGTCCTGGTAACCTACCAACCACAGCCCGAAGCTGCGGGACGAAAGGACTTTCCTTATCGCTTAACCGCCCAGGCTGGTCGTTTCATAATGACCTGGGACAGCCGGCAACCTGCCCAATTTATCAGAAAGGGGGAATGATAATGATGCGCATCAAAATGTACACAAGCGCGGGCTTCACCCTTTTGGAAGTTATCTTTGTCATGGCCATTTTGGCTATTCTCGCCGGTATTGCAACGCCTCTCTATCAGGGATACCAGGATCGCGCAAAAGCTACTGATGTCATTTCCCGCTACGAAGAAATTCGTACCCGGCTGCTCGCTGAGACGCCAGGACAGACTCCAAGCTGCTTAGATCTAGATCAGAATCTGCCAAAGGACTTATACGATGACCGTTACGTTAACATGAGTCTTGGCTTTGTACCCTCCGCTGAGCCTGGCCACGGGGAACCGATTCTGAATATCTGTGCGACGGCAGGAACCGACAGACAGGTCAGTGTTGCCGCGGCGGCATTAACCATGTTCCGCAACATGCAAAATGTCACTGCCAATCCCATCGAGTTAAAATCGGTTGTCAGTTTTTCGGTTTACTTTGGCGGTAAAAGTCAGCTGATCTGCGCCGGTGCATTACCTCAAACCGTACCATTTTGCGGTAGCACCACAAATGGTTTCTCGCAGGGGCCAAGCAATCCCCCGCAAGTCATCCTCCAGCCCTCCCAGAATAGCCAAGAGGTAACGCCACAGACAGGAAATCAACCACCCGTCACACCAACCCCGGTCAAAGGTAAAGACAAGCCCGATCTCAAGCCAGAAGGTTCGGGAACAGCTGCGACACCGGGGACAACACCTGATTCTGGCAACACGCCTCCACAAATCCCAGGTCAAACTCAGGAACCGGATCAAACCGGGCAAACCAGCTCCCAGACTTCAGCGGCTATAAACCAAGGGACAGGAACTCAGACTCAGGAAAACACGGGATCTCAAAGTGGATCTCAGGGAAATCAGAATTCCAACAGCGGTTCATCTGGGATCATTCAGCAACAAGAATGTCAACAAAACTGCCGAAGTAAATACCCTCACGGCAATAGCAGGGCTTATCGCGATTGTCTGTCCGCCTGCAGACTCTAAAAGCGCTCTCCACCTATTCACAGCCTGACAGCAGGTATTACGCTGTCAGGCTGAGCAGACTCTCAACTGTTCTGATCCAAAAAGCAGCACAGCGAATATCATACCTGGCCATTTGAAATCTGCCCCCAAGGCGCTCTATACTGGAAGTTCACTAACTAACAGCTACTGTCTAAATAGACATAGAGGAGTACTATCGCTATGAAACATGTCGTTATTACTGGGGCCAACCGGGGGATCGGGCTCGCCCTGGCGGAACAATATCATCAGCAAGGCTATCGGGTCACTGCCGTCTGTCGTTCTTCGTCACCCGGTATAGAAAGGGTTGCGGCCAAGGTCATCAGCGGTATCGATGTAACCAAGGAGACTGGACTGAAAGGCATGGTTGAAGGGTTAAAGGATGAGACCATCGATCTTCTTATTAACAACGCGGGCTTACTGCAGGATGAAGTGCTTGGCTCCATTGACTTTGACTCCATCCGCCAGCAGATGGAGATCAACGCCTATGCCCCGTTACGGGTCACCGAAGCCCTCTTGCCAAACCTAAAAAAAGGGAGCAAAATTGCCTTAATTACCAGCCGCATGGGCTCTATTGCAGATAACACTTCCGGGGGCCGTTATGGTTACCGCGCATCGAAAGCAGCACTTAATGCTTTTGGTAAATCATTAGCGATGGACCTTAAAGATCGGGAGATAGCCGTGGCTCTTCTACACCCCGGGTACGTGAAAACCAGGATGGTAAATTTTGGCGGCATGATCACCCCGGAAGAATCCGCCGCCGGCCTGATCGCCAGGATTGAGGAACTGAACACGGAAAACACAGGCTCATTCTGGCACACCAATGGCGAAGAACTCCCCTGGTAAAAGCTTTCCCGGTAAGCAGGGCACCTGCCAGCGTTGCTTACCGGGGCTCCCCATATAATTGTATACAGGAGGCCTGTCATGACATCACCAGCCCATCTTATCTACTTTTCACCAACAGGAACCACCCGTACTATCGTCAAACAAATCGCCAGCGGCCTTGCTCAGGACGATACTGTCGAATACGATCTGACCTTAAATACCACAGACAATACGCTTCACATTACCAAGGGGGTCGCTGTTTTTGGCATTCCCGTTTATGCCGGTCGAGTTCCTGAAGCCTGTCTGGAACGCTTTGCCAACATCTCTGCTGACGGCACCCCCGCAGTCCTGGTCGCCCTTTACGGCAATCGGGCCTACGAGGATGCCCTGGTTGAACTGCAGGATCTGGTTGAGGAACGTGGCTTCAAGGTTATTGCTGGCGGAGCCTTTATTGGCGAGCATAGCTACGCAACGGAAGATTACCCCGTCGCCCTTGCCCGCCCTGATGGGCAAGACTGCAAACTTGCTTTTAAGTTTGGCCAACAGATTGCTGAAAAGCTGCAGACAGCCCCGGACCAGGATCCCAAGATCGCCGGCAACCACCCCTACCGCGAGCGCGTTACATTTGGCGGTGTTGCCCCGGAGACAACAGTTGCCACCTGTACCCTGTGTAATAAATGCGCCCAAATATGCCCGGTCGATGTCATCCGCATCAGCGACCATGTTCAGACCGATGCCGCCAACTGCATTATCTGCTGCGCGTGTGTCAAAAGCTGTCCAACCGGAGCGCGTATTTTTACTGATGAGTATGTTCAGGTCAGAAGAGAAATGTTGCTGAAAAATTGCAGTAAACCTAAACAGCCCGAACTATTTCTTTAAAAACGCTGTGGGCCGGTCAGCGCGCAGGCCCCTCGATAATACGATCATGCTCGATAGCAGCCTTTTGCCCTTCCGCTTGACGCAACAGTACTGCCGGAATTGAGCTATATAACCAGGCCGCGATCAATGCGGTCAGTGGGGCAACAGCAACCAGGCCGATGCTGCCAACCAGGGTGCGGAAGATTTCTGCCGCGACCATTTTAAAATTCAGGATACGCAGCAATGATGTATCCTTTGAAACAAACAGCATTAACATGGTCAGGTAGCCACCGGAATAGGCTAACAATAAGGTTGTCGTCATCGTCCCAACGACGGCCCGCCCAACATTCAGCCCTGATCTCATCAGCTCTTTTGCAGAAATATGCGGACAAGCCTGCTTTACTTCCAGCATCGAAGCAGCCACATCCATGGCAATATCCATAGCAGCTCCGGAAGCGCCTAACACCACAGCTGCGTAAAAAATTTCCTGCATATTAAGATTAAAGTGGCCAGAAAGAATTAAGGTCGGAGCAAATGGAGCGGTCATGCCACTGACCTCTAATAAGCGGCCAAAAATGACCGTGAGAAGTAGCGCAACACCAAGACCAGTTAAGGTACCGATGGTTGCGGCAACGGCCTTGCGGCTGATGCCACCAACCAGAAAAATAATTATTAACGTCAGCAGCGTCAAGGTCACAGCAGTCAAAAGGAGCGGATTCTGTCCGGCCAGTAACCCTGGCAACAGAAACTCCCAGAGGATAACGACACTGGCAATAAAACTGAATAAAGCTTTTAAACCGACCGTACCAGCATAGACAACCAGTAACAGTACAAATAATCCAAACAGGACCCCTTCCCAGTGCTGCCGATACTGACTGATAGTCTTGGCGTAACAGATCCCCCCCTCCCCAAGCTGGGCAGCAATGATGGCAACATCACCAGGGCTGTATACCTCATCAATCTCTAAAGAACCGATCAGACCATTATCAGCAATAACTGAGGTACCTTTGAAGCGACCGGTTGTCACCGTCATTGTTACATTCTGACTGCCGAGATGTCCCACTCCAGATGAAATCAGATCGGAGTTGTCAACCGCAGTCACAATCCCACGCAATTCCACAACATCGCCCTGTGGTTGTTCCTGCCCTGGCGGTAACAACCACAGACCAACTCCACAGATGAGAGCAAGAAACAGAAAAAGGACTTTTCCTGAGGTCATTTTTATTTTTTTCATAAATGCTCCATGAGCCGTAGCGGAATATACCGCTACGGCTCATCAACAAATGACTTATCGATCATTTCACTTCAAAATAATGAAGCCTGGTGCTACTGGGCCAAGGCCAGATGTTTCTCAGTGAGTTGAAAGTGCAGGACATCAGCCATGGTTTTGGCGATTTCGGTGTTATCTTTAAAGCCCATGAAATTCATGGCAGCAACACCAACAGCCCCCATAGGAATCTGGGTCGCGGTGTGAGCGAAAGTCGTCCATTCCACATTGGCGCGCTCGCTGAGGATATGAGCAACCGCAACCTGGGTAGGAGAGTAAGAACCGTACATAGCGGCATCTTTAGCACCCGCATCCTGAAGTTTTGCTGCTTCAACAAGACGGGCTTTTTCGCTATCGGTCATATCAGCCAAGCCAAAGCGCTTGGCAACCGTATTCAAATAGGCATCAACATCGCCAGTATAAACCTTGTCCATAACATCTTCGATAGACGCCTTAGTCGCCTGAACAGCTTCCATCTTAAGGAAATAGTTTTTGGCAAAACCAAGCCCCAGGCCACCGGTTTCGTGGTCGCCCACCAGGACAATCAGCGTTTCCTGAGGGTGCTGTTGATAGAAATCGAGGGCAACCTTGATGGCATCATCCAGGGCCAGGGTGTCGTAAATAGAACCAGCGACATCATTGGCATGGCAAGCGTGGTCAATACGGCCAGCTTCAACCATAAAAAAGAAAGGTTTATTGTGACTCATCAGGACGTCAACACCTTTAGCGGTCATTGCGGACAGTGCCGGAATCGAACTCTCCTTATCATTGATACGATCAAGCTCGTAAGGGATATGGGAATAAGTCAGAGCGGCAAACACTTTTGCATCTTTCTGCGGCGTGAATTTTTTAAATGCTGCAGCAGATTTTTCCCCAACGAAAGTCTGGTAACCAGCATCTGCCATTTCTTTAATCAGGTCACGGTCGTCTTTACGCTTGGACTTGAATTCACCATCCTGCTTAACAAAATGCCGGAAACCGCCTCCCACAAAAAAATCCACGCCACTATCCGACATATCGGCAGCAATATCATTTTCAGCATTACGAGATTTATTGTGGGATGCAAAAACTGCCGGAGTCGCATGAGTTAAACGGGTTGTTGATGCAATCCCGGTAGCCCACCCCTGCTCTTGAGCAGCCTCAATCAGGCTTTTAACATTTTCACCATCAGGCAGCTGGCTGATGACACCATTGTTGGTTTTATAGCCGGTGGCTAAAGCGGTACCCGCCGCAGCGGAGTCGGTCACCAGAGAATCACTCGAGTAGGTGGTATTAATACCTGCTACTTCCATCTGATTCATCGCCAGCTTCAACTTTTTGTTCCCGGCCACCTGTTGAGCATAGTATTCAGCAACCTGTCGTTGTGAGGCGCCAAGACCATCACCGATAAAATAAAAAACATACTTTGGGGTTGCCGCAAATACTGAGCCTGTGACCATAGACAGAAACAGCGTCGAGAGTAAAAAAGCCTTACCTAAGTGTCTCATGATTTTAGTTCCTCCTGAACCTGGTGCAATAAAATGTAAACATCCGAGCAGAAACCCCAGTGGGTTTTGGTAGAATATTGGATATGTGCTCCTCTTTTGTTAGGTTCTGGTTAGAGGCTCATGAAGATTCTGTTTCCCGGTATTAATGTTAAGAAAATATTGTTAGAATAGGCCGCCTTGCAGTTGACAATCTGGATATTCCCACTATAATTGCGAGTGTTTTGGTTATGAATCTAATCCCAAGGAGTGAAAACAATGAAAAAGTTTGTCTGTACTATCTGCGGTTACGTCCATGAAGGTGAGTGTGCTCCAGCAGAATGTCCTCAGTGTAAAGCACCTGCATCCAAGTTTATCGAGCAAGATGCTTCTGCTGCTCTGGCATGGGCTGACGAGCACCGCATCGGTGTCGCTAAAGATGTCGATCCTGAGATCATCGAAGGGCTGAGAATGAACTTCACTGGTGAGTGTACTGAAGTTGGTATGTACCTGGCCATGAGCCGTCAGGCTGACCGTGAAGGCTACCCTGAAGTTGCCGAAGCCTACAAGCGTATTGCTTTCGAAGAAGCTGAGCACGCTGCCAAATTTGCCGAACTGCTCGGCGAATGTGTAGAAGCTGACACCAAAGCCAACCTGCAGGCTCGTGTTGATGCTGAGCATGGCGCTTGTGCTGGCAAAAAAGCCCTGGCGACCCGCGCTAAAGAGCTGAACCTTGACGCCATCCATGACACCGTTCATGAAATGTGTAAAGACGAAGCACGCCACGGTGCTGCTTTCGCTGGTCTGCTTAAGCGTTTTTTCAGCTGAGTTGAATGAGCGACTTATGAGCGCTCATACTGCCACCTGATAAAGCAAATAAAAAACGGCTCTCTTTTGATGGGAGCCGTTTTTTTATCTTCAATGCTGACAGTCTGGCCTGGTATAAATAAAATTAACTGGTTAACTAGTTCGCTCAAGTGAGAATGGCCGCACTTAGAACTTTCCATTTCCAGGGACGCTTGCACCCATCCATGGGGCTTGACTGTCGCCATCCGGGCGACAGACACCCTTCCAATGGAAAGTTCTAAGCCCGTCCCGAAGCATTAGTGGAGTGGACTAGATACCCAAATAAAAGTATTCCCTATAAAGACGTCAGGAAAGTAACCAGCCAATGTACTTCTTTAATTATGACGAACCCCTCTTCCGGCCACCTTCAGAAGCGCGCTCCTTGATCTTACAGATCACCATTGGTTGTTCGCAAAACAGTTGTAAATTTTGCGGCATGTATAAAATGAAGCAATTCAAATGCCGCTCCGAAACCGACATTTTTGCAGAAATCGACGCAATCCCGCAGCATTACCGGGACCACATTCAGCGGGTTTTTCTTGGCGATGGCGATGGGCTGGTATATCCGTATGAAGGATTGGTCAGAATTCTGGAAAAATTAAATGCAACCTTTCCGCGTCTGACCAGAGTCAGTGCTTATGCGTCCCCCAAGAGCATAACAACCAAATCATCAACGCAGCTCAACAAACTCAAAGATTTAAAGCTTCGAATTCTCTACTTTGGCCTTGAAAGTGGCGATGAAGAAACACTCCAACTGGTTAACAAAGGCTTTTCGTCCGCAACTATGTATGACCAGTGTCACAAGGTACAAGGTGCCGGTATTAAACTATCAGTCACCGCAATTCTGGGGCTGGCCGGACGCCAGCGCAGCACACAACATGCTGTTGCCACAGCAGAGTGGATCAATCGCCTGTCACCACAGTATTTTTCGCTGCTGACCATGTTCCGACGTCACAATGATGATTATTTCAAATTGATTCAGCCATTAAGTAATGGCGAGGTGTTACAAGAAGCACTTCTGATCACCCAAAAACTGAATCCACAAAAAACCATCCTTCGGTCTAACCATGTTTCGAACATTCTGCACCTGGAAGGAAGCTACCCTAAAGATCGTGAAAAAATTATTGCTCAAGCTGAAAAAGCTCTCGCGATCGGCCACCAAGATCAACAGTGGTTTCAGTGTGTGCCCGATTATGAAGAGAACCTCTTTTGATTAAGAATAAACTACGACCTAATATCAATTGATATTAGGTCGCAGAAAATGAGAAGAGGAAAACCACTACGCAATGATTCCAAAATTTACTTGGCTCAGCCTTAACTAGTTGCCATCTGGAAACTCAAAATAGCAACTATCCAGTTTTCAGATTGGAAACGAGAAATTTTCCGTTGTGGCAAGGAAATCAAGGTCTTGAGCGGAGGCGTAGTACTTTACGCCGCACAAACAAGTCCGCAGATTGACGCAGCCACGGCGGAAAAGGGCCGTTTCCGGATGAAAACTAACTAGTTACCATCCTGAAACTCTAAATAGTAACTATTCAGTTTTCAGATTGGAAACGAGAAATTTTTCGTTGTGGCAAGGAAATCAAGGTCTTGAGCGGAGGCGTAGTACTTTACGCCGCACAAACAAGTCCGCAGATTGACGCTGCTACAGCGGAAAAGGGCCGTTTCCGAATGAAAACTAACTACATCTGTCCAACCAGATTTATGAACCAACCACGCGACCGGTAATCGAGATCGGTCAGATCATCTGAGAAATCAGTAAAGTTGTAACCACCTCCGAACTTGAAGTTTTTATTGAGGTGGCGATAAAGCCCCAACAGCATACCGGCTTTGGCATCCTCTGCCGCCATCACCTTCAGCCAACGCCCCTCAACCAGGGCATCCCAGGACTTGAGAATATGGATATCGCCCCGCGCCACCACCAGATGAGCATCAGACTGGTACCATTGAGAATCACCGTCACCGCTACGATCACTGATTTCACTGTGCCGGAAACCATACTTACCGCCAACCGACAACCAGGGCAGCAGGTCGTAAATCGCATCGACAGCCAGAACATGACTGCGTTGGGCGTAATCACTGGAATCGCTCCCGCTACCCACATCCCCACTACTCGGCAGATCAAACAGATAAGTATATTTAAACAACATATTAAAGCGTTCGTACAGAACCGGTCGGAAAGCATAGCCTACCGAAGCTTCAATATATTCTGCGTCATACTCATCGCCAGCATCCGTATAAGAGATCGACCCATTGAGTTTACCAATAAGGCGCCAGTCCGGCGAGATCTGATAGCCGACAGAATTACGCATCAGCCAGGTGATACGATCACCCGAGCTGGTGTTCTGATCCTGACGCCACTCAACATTACCTGCGTACTTGTTTTTACCGGCGGCATAGCCTGCCGATAAGGACAGGGCGACGCGGTCGATATCACTGCTGTCATCGGAAGTCAGGCGCCCTTGTTCAGCCTTAACCCCGAAGTTCCAACGATCCAGAGGAGCGAGGTCGAGACCGAAGGAGTGGATCAACCCAGCTTCCTCGCCGTGCTCATAGGACTCTTCGGCATAGACGGCAACTGAGTCGCTGTAACGGGTGCGACCACCACTGGTCAGTTTGCCCTGCCGACCACGGTAACCGTTATCGGTACGGTCCGACGACAGAGTATAGCTCAGATACAGCTGACTACGCTCACTGACCCGCCAGTCGCCCCCTAACTTGGCCCCCAGGCCGCCACTGCCTCCCGACAGTTCGCCATTTAAGCGCAAGGGGTCAACAACCTTGTAATCCCCCCCCAAACCAAAGCGGTCGTTCCGTTTACGGTCGCCGTCACGCAGTAGCGTTCCCTGACCAAAGCCGTAGATACTCCAATCACCATCATCCTCATCGCTACCGGGCCGATAGCCAACCTCTAAAGCCAGGTCGCCACGACTGCCGGTATCGTTGGAGCTGGAACCGGAGACGGTATCATAATCATCAACGCGAATACCGCTCGACACCCGCCAGTGTTCGTCGAGCTTATAGTCACCGCGCACATTGACAACCAGGGTATTACTGCTTTCAGCATCTTTAATATCTGCCTTGGCGGTCATGGTCAGGTCTTCGGTCAGGGGTGCTTCGACCTTAATCCCCGCCTGATCGATATCCTCGGTGGTCCACTCCCCCGGAGCCGAATAGCCGGCCTGGCGCTGTTGCCAATAGCCTTCGGCTTTCCCTTTATGACTGGAGATCGCCGCCAGATCGACCGCACCTTCGACCCGCGCGGCAAGAGCATTGACATCTTCACCAGAGGTGGAGGTGTAATCATAACCTCCGGTACGTGAACTGCTGTAGCCACTACCCGCCCCGTCTGACTGGGCGAATTCGCCGCGCAGATAGGTACCGGCACTATAACGCCAGGTCATATCAGCACCAGCCAGGGTCTGTTCAGTGGCATCGGAACCCTGTTTATAACCAGTAAGCCCAAACTGAAAGCTGTCTCCCAGCCACTGGCTCCAACGCCCCCCCATTGTCATATTATCGACGTCGTCCAGGGCAGGAGAATATTCATAAGTCACCACCAGATATACCGGGTTACCAGCCAAAGACGAAGCTCGCACCAGATCACTGTCGTCAGCTGTCGATGGCAATGGGCTGCTGAGCAGAACCCGGCCCTGAATACTATTGATCTCGTAATCCTCGCCAGCAGTAAGTTGATTGGTCTCAAGAACCAGCCCGGAATCCCCATCGCGGACCTCAACCCAGACCTTTTCTGAACCGGCGGTAATATCCATATGGCTCAGGTAGTAAAGGCTGCCACCGGTGCCGCGCAGATCGTTACGGGCATCGAGGGTCCCTGGATCGCCGGCAAACAGATCGATCTTGCTCTTTTTCTGACCAAAGGAGGTCTGATTCCGCGAATGCCAGTTAATCTCGGCCCCATACATGGAACGGTTAAAATTAACCAGCTCGCTCTCACTCCAGCGGGTCTGATAACTCCCCCACATGGCAAAGGCATTATCGCTATTGACCTTGACGAAAAACTTGCCCCGAGTCGGTGCGTCCTCTACCGTCGTCGAATCGTCACCGTAAGAGGGATAATAAAGATCGGGATCAAGGCGGCGAATATAATAATAGGGATCCTTCTCATCAAAATTACTGAACAGACTTTTTAGCGGTTGATCCTGAGTATCGGCCGATGCCGTCAGGGTCCAGCGGGGATTCAGTTTCCCTTTAAGGTAAAAAGCCAGGCGACCATCGGCATAGAGATCGTTATCATAATGCTGACTATCAGCAGTCACCAGGGCTGCGGGGCCACTCGTGCTGTTACGACCAGCCACCAGATCGGCAATACCGACATAGAACCAATCGTGCTTGGGAATCTCCAGGTGGCGACTGAAATCGAGGGTTCCAGCGGTCGTATCAACCTGCACTGTCACCAGCTGTTCTCCGGCCGGTAGAATCTGCTCGGCAGCAAAACGGCCGTTGGCAGCCAGGGGCACGGACAAGCCCATCACCTTGATCTGACTACCGGCCGGGATATGCTCGCCATTCACCGTTACCATGCCGCCGAAAACCGGAATATTGCGCAGGCGCAGACTGTTTTCACCATAGCCGATAAGCTCTTCCCGCTCGGCCTGCGCTGCTGTCGCCGGCGGCTCAACACGGTTATCGAGGCGCAGAGGCTTAAGGGCGGTCTCATCGAAATGCCCCTCGGCGTCGTAGACCCGCAGCAGATAGGTCAACTGACTCGGACTCTCAGCATCGGCCTGCCAGCTGCCCCGCAGTTGAGAATCCAAGGGGACGATGGCCAGGGGCGTTGCCGTCGAAGCGACACCGGTCACAAACAGCCGGACTTCGGCCTTGCCGAACCACTGGCGGTAGTTACTGTAGCCGCGGAAAATAAGGGGCCGATTACGCTGAGCCGGATTGGTCACCGCCACGATATTAAGACGGCGACTGCTGCTACCTGCATCGTAGCGCAGCTGGATGTCAGCCTGAGCCAGCCCCAGATCGGTACAACGCTGCAGATCGGGGTCCGTTGTGCCAGCGGAATCAAGGAGCACACCATCGACACTGATACGAAAAGGAGCGGCATTGGCGGCATAGGAACTGGCCAATACCTCCTGGCAACTGCGCAGAGGCTCCACGGCAACAGGCGGCAGAGACGGAAGCGTCTCCGCCGGAGTTTCCAGAGCGTAGGAAATGATCAGTTCTACCCGCCTGTTGCGCGCCCTACCCTCCGGAGTGGCGTTGCTGACCAGGGGCTGGTCCGGGCCTGCGCTGCCAATACGGAAAAAGGTCGAGGTCGGTAACAGCTGCTTAAGAAAGTTAGCTGTTGCTTCGGCCCGGGCCAGCCCCAGACCATAGTTATCCCGGTAGCGAGCAGCGGCAGCAACGGTCAAGCGATCGGGATCGGTATGGCCGACGATGTCGATGCTGATCTGCTTCTGATCCGCAAGTTTGGCCGCCAGGGCCCTTAATTCCTGTTGCAACTGCGGTGTCAGCTCACTGTGCCCATAGCCAAATTTTTGTCCTCGACTGCTGTCGATGACCTGCTTGAATACCGTCCTGGGTGCCTTAGCCGGCGGAGCCACCGCAGTAGTGTCCGGCAGCGGCAGCAAAGTCACCAGCTGGCCATTGATCTCGCGCTCACTATTGCTCGGCAGATTATCAGGGCCGCGGCTTTCAGTTCTGTCGAAGCAGCGTCCATCCCCCAAAGTACTCTCGGCGCAAGAGCCGCAGGTGCCCTCTTCGGCACAGAAAGAATCAGCCCACACTGGCGCTGTTAACGTCATAACAACAATAGCTACGATCAACCAGAGCCGCATCATTGGGCACCTCCTTTAGACTGGAGGTGTCTGCTGAACTGTTCCTCCTCAAACTGCAGGGAATAAGGTTTATCCTGTTCCTGCCACTGCTTCTCAATAAGCTTGCGCACGGCGCGCAGCCGTTTTCCTACCAGATCGGGTGGCTCTGCCTCGCGGTTATAGGCCAGGCGCACCACGCAAGGAGACGCCGCGAGTTGCGCCATCAGCCCCGGCATGGCCTGTTGCAGTTCGCTCCCTGGCTCACTGCCATCAGCCGCAAAGGCTGCAGCAGTCAATTCCACCCTGACAACACGGTGAATTGTCGCACCAAAGTTGATCTTGCCCATCTTACCCCGAGTCAACAGCACCGAACGCGGATTCTCCGAGGTAATGCGGTAGCCGCTGGGCAATGTCCGCTCATCCACCTTCATGACAAAATTCGAGCCATGAAGAGAATTCGGGACCATGGCACAGGTAATGTGAAAGCGTCCCTGATCGTCGGTGGTAACCCGCAAACCACGGGCTGTGGCCAGGCGCACATGAGGCAGCCCCGGCTCCCCCTGATCCTGATAGCCATCGGCGTTGCGGTCGTCAAACACCTTGCCAATGACATCGGCGCAATCAAACAGGGGATCCGGAACAACCCTTACGGTCGCTGTCGCCCGATTGGATACCGCGTTGTCGTCACCGCTGACCAGATTGTTGTAGGCCTGGGCACTATTGACATACTTGCCGCTTTGCACCCCGGAACCGACCACCAGCACCAGTTTGATAACCAAGGATTCGCCAGTCCCCAACTCCAGATCGGTCCAGGCGAGATCGCGGCCATGAACCTCCGGGGTCTGATGGACACCATCGATGGTGGCACTACCGCTCTTGTATTTGAAACCTGGCGGAATCACATCATGAATATCGATATGAGACAGATCTGCCGCCAGCGTGTTAATAGCGGTAATGGTGTAAGGCACCAGCTGACCGATGGTGACATTGACCAGGGGCGTCGTCTTGACCAGGGTGATGGCATCATCGAGCACCGGATCGACGGGAATATGATTATTGACCACATCACCTGAGGTTCCAGGGGTCAGAACAAAGCTTAGATAATACTGGCTGGAGTTATAGCTGTCGGCAAACCCGCCTGAGGTCGTCGGACAACTGTCGGCATCCTGAAGATCGACGGAAGACGTCGGTGCCTCGGAACGGTTCTGAACCAGAGCAGGAGATGGCGTAGCCGTCACCGTCGGGGTGTTACTACAGACCGGGACCATGCTTGAGGTCGTCGGGACATAACCGCCTGGCGGCGTGACCTCAAGGGTATAGCTACCGGCCGGGGCACTGGTCAGGAGAATAAACTGATAATAACCACTGCTGCCGGTGGTCTGGGAGACGTTAGCAGTTCCCCCAAGCAGATCACTGGCGGCATCGAAACCGGCCGGACCGCTCAAGGTTACGGTGGCGCCAGAAACCGGCTCACGGCTAACTGAATCATAGACGATCCCGGAGGGATCAAGGGGGAGATCCTGCCCTGAGGTCTCGACCCCGGCCAGCAACTGCAGGCCAGTGATAATTCCGTTACTGACGACACCGTTGGGGTGAGTCGGGTCTTCACTCAGGGGATCGCCGTAAACAGCGCCACTGCTTTGTTCGCGAAAACGAACACTGTAGTAGGTCATTTCAGCGGCGCTGGTAGAAGGAACAATACCGGTTATGGTGTAATCACCAGAGGAATCACTGCTTCCTGATGCCACGATGGTTCCGGTAGCGTTCATCACTTCGATGGTAAACAGGGGCAGATCGCCGCTGCTACCGTCGTTATCAGTGCGATCGTGGTTGCTGTCGAGCCAGATGCTGCCACTGATCGAAGCCAGGCCAGTGCTGCTCAAATCCAGGGGCGTAGGATCGTTCTCTCCGTCTTCATCTGGATTGCCATCGCCGTCGCTGTCCACGGTACTTCCGCTATCGGATAAGTCTGTGGCAATGACGGTGCCGCCGGCGATCTGGGCAGTGGTAGCAGTAGCCTGGTTATACTGGACAGCGTCAGGTAATCCGTTGCCGCCAAAATCCACCAATAGGGTAAAATCGAGTTGACAGCTTTCGCCTGGCTGTAGATTATCGCTTCCGCTCAGTAGGCGCTGGTCCGTAATTCCATCGAAACTGCTGTTAGCCGTAAGGGTGTTGCCACTACAGTTGCTGATGCTCACCGCCGAAGCAATTGTCAGGGCCGATGCCGTTGGAAAGGTGGCGGACAGATCATCAGTGACCTGGACATTGGTTGCGGTGATACCGGCCGACAGATTACTGACGATAAAGCGATAGGGCACACTGATACTGGTGGTTGATTCCTGCACCACATCGCCTAAGTCCTTGGCCAGACCGATTACCTGGTCGGACAGGGTCACACTGGCACTGGCACTGATGCTGAGGTTGTAACTGGCCGTGGCCGTGGCGCGGTTAGTGAATACCCCACCTTCGGTAGGAGTAAAGCGGATGGTAAAGGAGACAACACCACTGGACGGATTGGTCCCATAATCGGGCAGGCTGCTGCCCGCCGCCAGTAAAGTGACATTATCACCACTGCCGGTAAAATCGCTATCAAGGCTCAGAACTGCGTTATTGCTCGAACTGCTTAGCGTCGGTGCACTGGCTATGGTGTATTCCCCTGCGGCCGGGATTTCCTCATTGGTATAGGTACCAAAGGCGGAAAGACTGTCGCTGATCTGCAGCTGGTCAAGGGCGGTCTGACCACTATTTTTCAGGGTCAGGGTAAAGGCGACCTCATAGCTGCCATCCTCCATATTGGTAACATCGCCCGCCTCCTTGGTTAAAGACAGCACCGGTAAAGCAATCGGGGTTGCGTCGTTCTCGCCATCCTCATTGGCCAGGCCATCTCCGTCAGTATCAACGCTGGCGCCATTATCGGAAAGATCACTTACAGCAACATCACTATAGCTACCGGTCGAGCTAGCTGTCGCCTGGTTGTAATAGCTGGCGCTGGTATCAGCCGGTATAAAACGGACCGCAAAAGAGACTTTACAACTGGCGTCAATAGCCATGCTCGAGATAGCCAACAGGTCGGGGTGGGAACTGGTGCCATCGTAGCTGGTAACGGCACTGCCACCGCTACAACTGCCGCTGATGGCCGGGGCACTGGCAATGGTGTACTGCCCTGCCACCAAATCAGCGCTACTGCCCCCGCTAACATAATCACCCAGGTTGCTCGGCGAAGAATTGAGCTCATCGCTGACGGTGACCGTATCCAGACCTTCATCACTGAGATTCTCAACGACCAGACTGAATACCGCCGTATAGCTGCCATCATCCTCAGCGCTGATATCGGTCAGGTCTTTGGCCACTCCAATGGCCGCCGTGTATTCGGTCGGAACGACAGTCGGCTCATCATTGTCCGTCGGATCACCATTCTCATCGGGATCGGGATCGGTACCGGTCTGAGAATCATCATCCGTTGCGGTACCGCTATAGAAGCCGCTTGCTATCCCGGTTGCCTGGTTGCTGCAGCCACCGTCGGGCAACGGATCGCTGGGCATAAAACGCAAGGTAAAAGCAATGGTGCAGCTGGCTTCCGGCTCCAGGCTAAGAGCTGTGGCTAAGGTGTTATTGGTGTTGCCGTCATAACTGCTGACGCTGGCCGCGGAACAGCCGGTTCCTAAAGTTGGGGCGCTGGTGATGCTGTACTGACCGGCACTGAGCCCGGAACTTATCTCGGAGACATAGGTGCCGAAAGCCGGCGCACTCCCCGCCAGGGTATCGGTAATCGTGCCGGACGTTAACGGTTCGTTGCCATAATTGCTGACCACCACCCGGAAGGGGGCTGAGACACTACCGTCGCTGTTGATGGTAACGCCACCGTCAATGTATTTATTAATGGCGATCTGGGGTGTGAAGGATACGACCAATGGAGTCGGGTCATCCTCATCAGCACCGTTACTGAGGCCGTCATCATTGCCGTCAACATCGCTGCCGTTATCAGAGTCATCACTGACCTCAAGGGCGCTGCTGGCACCTTTGGCCGTGACACTGGCCTGGGTGAAATAGGTCGAGTTATCAGGCAGGACACCATTGACCGGACGGAAGCGAACGCTGTAACTCAGGGTGCAACGACCTTTGATCGCCAAGCTGGAAAGGGTCGCCAGGGTGGTCGTGGCAGAACCATCAAAGCTGCTGTTACCACTGTCATTACAGCCGCTCGGGGCAGAAATTATAGTGTACTGTCCATAGTCGAGTTCAGCACTACTGCCGCCACTGACAAAGGTGCCAAAAGCGGTATCGGTTCCGGCCAGGGGGTTGGAGATGACAACATCACTCAGGGTCTCACTCCCAAGGTTTTCAACCAGGACACTGAAGCTTGCGCTGACACTGCCGTCACTAGCGGCATCCAGCGTCTTGCCATCCGTCCCCCCATTGGTCAGAGCCTCAGCCAGACCAACCCGCGGATAGGGTACCGCCAAAGTTCCCGAGCCGTTAACCTCATCTTCGGTATACATACCGGTAGCGGTAGCGGTCGCAGTGTTCATGTAACTGGCCTGGTAGGTCGGCATAAAGCGATAGCTGAAGGTCAGGGTACAACTTTCTCCTATCTCCATGGTTCCTAACGTAGCCAAGCGGCTTTCGCTACTCCCTTCGAAATAGCTATTGACGGTGATATCAGGGTTAACTGTCTCATCGCTGTTCAGGCAACTGCCGGAAACCCCATCGATTATAGTATATTGTCCACCACTCAGAGTGGCACTGGTCCCCCCCGGCATAAACGTGCCAAAGGCCGCGTCAAGCTCATCGCTGATGGTTACAGAGCTCAGTCGTTCATCGCCGCTGTTGGTGACAATCAATTTGATGGGGGCAGTGACACTGCCATCGTCTGCAATACTGATATTCTCGTTAAGTGTTTTACTGACAGTGATTGCACCGCCATAATCAGGATCGACCGGAGTTGCATCGTTCTCCCCGTCCTCATTGGCCTGATCGTCATTATCCGGGTCGGGATTGCTCCCGTTATCCGAAACATCAGCAGGACTCTGCCCCGACAGCTCACCCATACCGCTAAGCGAAGCCTGAAGCTCATAAGCATCGGCGGGCAGGGGCTCGGTGGGCAGTACCTGCAGGGTCAAGGTCATTTTACAACTTGAGCCGGAAGCCAGGGTTTCAGCGCTGACCAAGGTGGTGTCGTTCACACCGTCGAAATTGCTATTAACACTGGAACAGGTTCCGCTATTCACACTGTTAATGCGATATTGCCCATGGGCTAAAGTGCTTGCGCCTTCGGGCATCAGGGCACCCAAAGGGGTCAGATCGAGAATCGCGCTGACATCATTAACGGCCTCAAGGCTGAAGTTCTCCAGCACCAGGGTTAAGGTCGTGGTAAAGGTGCTGTCGGTCGTCGAAGTGGTGGGTGTCGATGCGGCCAGGGCGGCACCGATGCGGGCCTGGGGTACCTTGGCAAAGAGATAGCCCGTGGCAGTAACAGCATCGCCCAGAGGGATGGCGCTGATGGTATCCGTCGCAGAAGCGGCGGTACCACCCGCCGATCCGGCGGTATCGGTACCATCATTGAGGTACTTTTCACTGACGGTGCCCAGGCTTAAGGTGTAGCCTTCGCTATCAGCTTCAGGTAGCAGATTGATGGTGAAGCTGCCGTCGCTGGCAGTGGTGGCCGTAGTCGAGACTGCGGTCCCTAAGACGCTGTTTCCGGCGATAGTCACCTTCACACCGCTGATGCCGGTATCGGCAGCGGTGGTCAGAGCAGCATCATCATTAAAATCGCGGAACAGGGTGCCTGACAGGGAGGAGGAGGTTACGGCGATACTGCCGCTATTACTGTCATTACTGCTGTCGACATCCTTGGAGCTGGTTGCGACACTGACGGTGTTTTTGAAGGTCTGAGGATTCGTGGTCACCTTGGTCACCCGCACCGGTACGGTAAGGGTGATACTGGCCCCGCTGGACACCGTACCCAGATCACAGGAATAAGAACGGCCTCCGGAACTCCCGTTGCAGTTGCTTTCCGATGCCGTGCCGCTATCAACGACGAGACTTGGCGCTCCGGTCAGGATCACCCCTGAAGGTAAGCTACTGCTCACCACGACATCGTCAGCTTCGGCCAGGCCATCGCCAGTATTGTTGACCACTGTCACCAGGAGTTCAAAATCATCCTCAAGGGGGATTTCGCTTATGGTGCTACCACTGGTATCAGCAGGGCTGACCGCATCTACGGCCATATCCGCCTTGGTGCGCACGGTGGTCGTTTCTGTATCACTGTTGTTATTCGTCGCTGACTCCCCCGTCGCTTCGCTGGTTACCGTCGGAGTCACACTGGCTGAGATGCTGGTGATCCCCTTGCTGGCCCCTTCCATGGTCAGGGTGACAGCAGACGAACTGCCAACGGTAAGGGCATTGAGATCACAGGAAAGCGTGCTGTCGCCATCAGTGTAGGTGCCGCAACTACCACTCTCCGTACTGATGCTGCCAAAATCCAGGCCATCTCCCGGCAGGGAAATGGTCAGGGTCGCCCCTTCCGAAACCGAAGGGCCGCGGTTGGTGACCTTCAGGGTATAAGCGGTAGTGTCCCCCACCGCTACCGGATCGGTATCATCGGTAAGATTGAGAACCAGATCGACAACCGGAGCATCGACGACAACATCAACGGAGGCGCTGTTGTTGCTGGTATTGGTTTCGAAGTCGTCACCCTGGGTAGTCGCAACACTTGCTCTGTTTTCAATGTTGCTTCCATAAGTCACATCGTTGGGGCGGACAACGAGAGTCAGGGTCTGCTGACTGCCACTGGCGATGGAGCCAAGATTACACTCGACACTGGAACCCGAGGTGGTCGCGCCGGCGGCCGGCACCGTTGCACAGCTGCCGGTTGATGGTGTGGCGGAAATAAAGGTAACATCGTCCGGCAGGCTATCAGTCACAGTGACATCGGCTAAAGCACTGGGCCCGTCATTACCGGCGGTAATAACATAAGTCACATTCTGGCCGGCCGGTATCGTGCTTCCTGAGGCCACAGCAGTAACGGTCAGATCCCCGCGTGGCAGAACGCTGGAGGTCACCGTACTGCTGTCGTTGTCATGATCCGGGTCGGCGGTGCCCAGGGACAGGATGGTAGCGGTGTTGCTGCGGCTTGAGGGATTATTCCAGGAGCTCGTCGAGCCACTAGGCCGAACCTGGACCGCGATGGTCGGACAGTCGGTTCCAGAGGTACAGGCGGCAAGACTATCTATCGTACAGCTCAAGGTGCGGCCAGTACTTCCGTAACCACTTGTACTGCAGGAGATCCCGCTTAGTTTTTTGGCATCATCACTGATGCTGTAAGAGATAAATCCGGCCCCGGTATCACCAACACTGCTGTTAATCAGGCGGGTTATGGTATCTGTGAGGGTAATAGCCTCTGAGGTGTCAGACCCGTTGTTAATCAGTTCCAGCGTATAGGTCAGAATGTCACCAGCGGCGACGGTTCCCGACGCGGTTTTATTAATAGAGACGTCGGCGGAATCCGCGCTGATGCTACCGGATACATTGTAGGTAGCGCTGTCGCTGCCGCAGCCGCTATCAAGATTACAGCTGCCGGCACTGACACTGGCGCTGTTGGTAAAGGTGCCATCGGCAACAACGTCAGCCGTCATCACCAGAGCAGGGGTAGAGGCGCCGGCGGCCAGCGGGCTGGCCTCGGTATAAGTGCGGGTGCAGGTCATGGTCTGACTGGTGGAGTCATTGTTGGTGATGGTTTCAGGAGTACATGTCCAGCCATCACCCGTGTAGGCGGTCACATTCATGCCGACAGGGAGAGTATCGACCACCTCCAGCTCACCATAAAAGCCGGTGGTTCCCTCATTGCTGACAGCAATGCTAAATTCAAAGCTGTTATCGACGACGACCAAGGCCGGACTCGGACCGCTCTTGGTGATGGTCAGTTCCACCGTTGGTTCGAGGAGATTGACACCACCATCAGTGTCACTGTTGTTACCGGGATCGGGATCGCTGCTGTCACTACTGACATAAGCTGTGTTGATAACCGTGGAACCGGCTTTCACAACAGTGACCGGGATGGTCACGCTGCCCAGGGAAATACTGTAGCCACTGCTGTTATCACTGCCCGCATAGGAGCAGGTCACCGTCTGACTGTCTGCACTATCGATGGTGCAGGTCCAGTTTCCCTGGCTGGAGTTAAAACTGTCGGTGTCGATCTCATAGGCAGCTGGGAGGGTATCGCTCAGACTGACATTGGTCGGCGCATCGCCGCTGTAAGCAACGGCCAGATTAAAGTTAAAAGCCGCTCCCAGCAAAAGGGAGCCAGAGACACTGCGGGTCTTGGTTATCCAGACATCGCTGCCAGCCGCCACCGTCACATTCACAGTGGCAGTGTTGTTATCGGTTACGGGATCTTCGGCCGTTCCGTAGGGGGCGTCATCCTGCACACTGACCGATGCCGTGGCGGTAATGGTGGACCCGCCAAGCCTTGAGGCCACCCCACTGACCGTACCCAGGGTATAGACCGCCCCTTTCGCGATACTGTCATCGATGAGGCAGGTCAGGGTGTCATCACTATTGCTGCAACTGCTGGGGATGGCAGAGACCTGAAAACCGGTAGGCAGGGTAAAGGTCACCTGCTGATAGGTGGCCGCATCCGGCCCATTGTTGGTCAGCTCCAGGGTATAGCT
The DNA here is from genome assembly GCA_963664385.1 of Geopsychrobacteraceae bacterium. GTDB lineage: Bacteria > Desulfobacterota > Desulfuromonadia > Desulfuromonadales > Geopsychrobacteraceae > Seleniibacterium. The sequence goes on along the minus strand of OY761157.1, from coordinate 2,961,390 downwards.
GAGATCGCTACCTGCAGAGACTTCCGTGGCTGACGGGGTCATGCTCAGAGCGACATCGGCCCCGGCATCGACCGTGGTCGATTCATCAACACTGTTATTGTCCGTCTCGGTTTCAGCCACGGTCTGTTCCGCGGTGGTGGTCATGGTCACCACTGCCGAGGTGCTAATAGTACCACTGGCAGTCGGGGTAATGCTGAAGGTCAGGGTCTGACTGTCACCATAGACCAGGTCGCCGAGATCACAGGTCACAGTGTCATTACTACCACTGACCGCAGTGTAGCTACAGCTGCTGCCCGTATAGCCGTTGTAGGTGACATCCTCGGGCAGGGTCACGATCAAAGCCGTCTCTGTGGCTGTCAGGTCGCCGCTATTACTGACGGTCATGGTATAGACCACCTCGCCTCCGGCGCTTACGGGGTCATAACCATCATCACTGATATTCAAGACCAGATCGGGCGGCTCTTCCGCCAGAGCCAAAGACACAGATCCTAAAAGAGTCAACAGCAGTAAGGTCAACAAACAAAATAAATGTAATATTTTTGAGTACATAAAAATTTATTCCCAGGAATAAAAAGTGAAGAAGAGAAGCATCCCTACGGTCCGGAGGAAACAGGCTTTATGGCCATTGAGCCGCGCGCACGGCTCCTGCTCTGTGGCCGGATATTGCTACTAAGTGATGACTGGAATCACTGCGGGATGCTGAATACTCAGAGATGCTAAATTGCTGGAGCCCTTGAACGCAGCAAACGGTAGCCAGAGCTAAAAACTTATGCGTTGCCACCTGGAAACTCAAAATAGCAACTATCCAGTTTTCAGATTGGAAACTAATTACGTTTAAGCAATAAGGGGATGTTCACTCCGAAAAGGAGAATCAACTATAGATGACTGAAACAGAGAATTATTAGCAACCGTTGCAATATGGGCATAGGCATTCGAATGAATAGGAAACATCATTTTGGCGTTCTCAACTTCTGTGGCAGGAAGATTAAAATAAAACAATCAAATATTCATAAACCGGCAGGATGATTAACATGGATTAATTGCGAGAGTAAAGGGAAGAAACATTCTGATACGAAAAATATTTCAAAATATCAACCATAGTTGTTCATAGGCGCCTCCCAAAGCCCCCACTGGCCAACTTGGTTCTACCCGCAAGCGAAGATTATCCCTTATAATGAAGGACCATTCTGCTGACCGGCTGGGTCAGAACAGAGCGGTCCACAGGTCAAACACCATCCGAGGACATCTTTAATTAAGCTTCTCCATCATCCTGATAATGTGTATAATTATTCTCGTTACGCATCACAACTCATACAAATGAAAAGGAGGAAACACACGATGCAACGCATGCGACTTTTACTGTGCGCCACTCTGGTTATGTTTTTTCTAACCAGTCACCCTGCATTCGCAAACAAGTATCAGGAAACCATCAATATTTACTCAAATTCACAGATCGTTCGCCCTTATTTTAACTCTGCTTATGGCTATGCGATCTTCCCCTTGGTTGGCAAGGGAGGCTTCATCCTTGGGGCGTCCTATGGTAAAGGCAGGGTCTATCGCCAGGGCCAACTTGTCGGTGAAGCCACACTGGCAAAAGCATCCGTCGGTGCTCAGCTTGGTGGACAGGCGTTCAGTGAGATAATCTTTTTCCAGAATCAGGCTGCCTTTGAACAATTTACCAATACCAAATTTGTCTTTGAAGCCAGTGCATCTGCGGTTGCGATCGTTGCCGGAGCCCAAGCGAAAGCCGGACCTGACGGCTCAACAGCCAGCAAAAGCCTGAATACAGCAAGTGCCGATCAGGCAGGCTCAGGGTACCGCAACGGCATGGCAACCTTTATTCATATTAAAGGGGGGCTTATGTACGAAGCAGCCATAGGTGGTCAGTCTTTTGAGTACAAAGCGCTCTAGACCTTCTTAGAGAAACTACGTCATTTACAACTGAGCCGGAATTCAGCACTGCTGAATTCCGGTTTTGCTTTTTATAAACAACATGAAGTACCAATTTAGAGCTTGGGAGAAAGACAATCCTGCTCAGCAGAATCATTGTGCAGTCAATCACCAACACAGGCCAAAAAAGTTTCAAAAACACCAACAAATCATCGCCACGCTGTTGCGAAATATAGTGAAGTTCTTCATTATAACTAAAGAACCAAGGGAAAATATTTACAGATCTGGACGCTTATTGTCAGCGTCTTTTTTATTTCATCATGTTCACTTGTTTTTGCAGTATGGCGCGCTGCGCCGCAAGGATCGTATTGAGGATAGTACACTTATGAATGCTGCCAGTCTTTTTGTTAAAGCTCTTGAAAATGAAGGAGTTGAAATCATCTATGGAGTTCCGGGGGAAGAAAACCTGGACCTTCTGGAAGCCCTGCGTCACTCCTCCATCGAACTCGTTCTTACCCGCCATGAACAGGGGGCCGCGTTTATGGCTGCGACCTATGGTCGCCTGACAGGCAAAGCCGGAGTCTGCCTGTCTACATTGGGCCCGGGGGCTACTAACCTGGTGACCGGTGCGGCCTATGCCCAACTCGGAGCTTTTCCGATGTTGATGCTTACCGCCCAAAAACCGATCAAGTTAAGCAAACAAGGGCACTTTCAGATCATCGACATCGTCAGCATGATGGAACCACTAACCAAGTACAATCGCCAGATTGTCAACATCAACCTGATTCCATCCATGGTGCGCGAAGCCTTCCGGGTTGCTCAGGAAGAACGTCCTGGTGCAGTCCATCTGGAACTGCCGGAAGATATCGCCGCCGAAGCCGCAACGGATCGCACCCCACCAGTATTCCCTTTGAGCCAGGTGTATCGTCCGGAAGCCACCGATAAGGTCATCGGTGACGCAGCCACAATGATCAAAGAAGCAAAGATGCCCCTGTTGATGATTGGTGCAGGAGGTAACCGCAACCGGGTCCGTGAAGCGTTGAACGATTTTGTTCAGAAAACCGGTATTCACTTTTTTACCACCCAGATGGGCAAAGGTGTCATTGACGAAAACAGTCCCTTGTGCCTTGGCACCGCTGCACTGTCTGACAAAGACTACATCCACTGCGCCATCGACCGCGCCGACCTGGTCATAAACGTCGGTCATGACGTCGTTGAAAAGCCGCCGTTCTTCATGGAGCATGGTGGGAAAAAAGTCATTCACGTCAACTTCAGCTCGGCGGTTGTCGATAATGTTTATTTTCCACAACATGAAGTTGTCGGCGATATTGCCTCCAGTGTATCCCGGTTAACCGAGCAGGTAGGTCGCCTTGAACAGGGCTGTGAATATTTTCAAAAAATCAAGGCCCACTTGGATGAGCACGTCAAAATGAAATCGGATGCTGATGATTTTCCGATCAAGCCACAGCGCCTGGTCGCTGATGTTCGTAAAGTCATGCCGGATGACGGGGTCATCGCCCTCGATAATGGTGTCTATAAAATCTGGTTTGCCCGTAACTACCTGGCCTCTGAACCGAACACGGTGCTGCTTGACAACGCTTTAGCCACCATGGGCGCCGGACTCCCATCAGCTATGGAAGTTGCCCGTCTATGGCCGGAACGCCGGGTCCTGTCCATCAACGGCGATGGTGGTTTCATGATGAACTGCCAGGAGATGGAAACGGCAGTACGCCTTAAGCTGAACCTGGTTGTCATGATTTTGAATGACAGTGCCTACGGTATGATTAAATGGAAACAATCGGCTATGGGTTATCAGAATTACGGACTCGACTTCAGCAACCCCGATTTTGTCATCTTTGCTCAAAGTTTCGGAGCGAAAGGGCATCGCGTCAATGCGACGGAAGAGCTGGTTGATCTGCTGGAAGATTGTTTTAATTCCGGCGGGGTTCACCTGATTGATGTGCCTGTAGATTACTCGGAAAACTACGACGTATTAATCGAAGAGCTGAGCCATAACGTCTGCCTAATCTGATCGTTCAGCCCGATATTTTCCTTTTGCACGTTTCACAATATTGCCCAAAACGAAAAAAATAACCAAAAAGGTCATTTTTTTCGTTTTGGGACTAGCCCTCATATTCAAGCCCTTGTATATTGAGCAGTCTGTCTCAGAAAAACATGAAAAAAAATATCGCATTCTCAGCAGCATATCGTCCTTTTCCGCTGCAAGAATGGCAATGAAAGGTCTGTCTAGAAATGAGTGGTTTGTTTTATCTTTCGTCCATCATCCTCGCCAACATCCTGGTTCATATGTTTGGCATTGTTACCCTGTTTGGCATTAGTTTTCCCGCCGGGGCGGTTGCCATCGGCCTGACCTATTCGGCCCGTGACCTGGTTCAGGAGCGTTATGGCAAATATGGCTGCTGGATCTGGATGTTGGCAGCGGCACTGATTACCTTTGCTTTTAACCGAAATATCGCGGTGGCCTCGTTAGCAGCGTTTCTCATTGCTGAGTTCTGCGACTGGTGGTTCTACACCAGAATGCCTGGCAGTGTTGAAAAACGGATGATGCTCAGCAACCTGGTATCAACCCCACTCGATTCCATCGTTTTTGTTCTGCTCGCCTTTGGTCCCGCCTGGCCGGTTATCTGGGGACAGACCCTGATTAAACTGCTCAGCAGTCTGTTAATCCTGCCCCTGTTCAAAGAAGGCAAGCTGCGCTTTCGCAAGTTACGTCCTGAATTTCAGCAAGGCTGATTCGACGCATCAATTGATTCAACTTAAAAGCCCCTCAATCAGATCAGATTGAGGGGCTTTTTTGATCATACCTAGGGGATGACCGTACTACAGTTGTCCCCCCCCTAATACCTTGTACAAACTGACAAGGTTGGCCAGATAGGCCTGTTTTACGCTGACGGCTCCCTGTTGAGCAGAAAACAGGGAACGTTGCGAATCAAGAACAGTAAGAAAGTCATCAATACCGTTATCATAGCGCGCCCGGGATAATTCATAAGCCTTGCTGGTGGCAGCCACCAGGGCGTTCTGGGCGTCGAGTTGAGATTGATAGGTGCCTCGTGCTGCCAGTTGATCTGCTACCTCTCTAAAAGCCGTTTGAATAGCTTGTTCATACTGGGTTGCAGCAATTTTTTCACTGACTTCAGCCACAGCTAAACTCGCTTTCAACTTACCCCGGTTGAAGATTGGAATCGTCAGTGAGGGGGTAAAGTTCCAGGCATAACGGGCACCTGAAGTGAGCAGACCGTCAAGGCTGTCACTAGCTAAACCAAATGAACCGGTCAAGCTGATCGTTGGATACATAGCCGCACGGGCAGCACCGATATCTGCATTAGCAGCTTTCAGCTGATGCTCAGCCTGACGGATATCAGGGCGGGCCAACAGAACGTCAGACGGCAAACCGACCGGCAGGTTATTCATGAAGCTGATGCTGTCAATGCTCTCGGCATTATTCAACACATCATCAACAGCAGTTCCGGCCAAATAGACCAGGGCATTTTTGTCCTGGGCCACTAGCCTGGTGTACTGGGCAATGGAAACCCGGGCACTCTCAACGGCTGTAGCGGCCTGAGCAACATCGAGCTGGGTTGCAGAACCGACATCATATTGACGTTTGATAACATCGTAGGTATGTTGCTGAGTGTCGCGGGTTTCTATGGCTAATTGCAACAGCTTCTGATCAGCCAGATAACTGAGATAAGCATTGGCCGTTTCAGCAATCAGCGAAATCCGGGCGCTGGCTAATGCTTCTTCGGTTGCCAGGTAGGTTTCCAGAGCCTCCTGATTCAGGCTCCTGACCCGACCAAAGAAATCGAGCTCATAAGATGCCAGGGCAATATTGGCACTGGTACTGGTATAGGTGTACCCTACCCCGGTTGTACTGGTATCATCCGGGACCCCGGCTCGTGAGGCACTGGCGTTGCCAGCGATTGTCGGGGTGAGATTAGACTTTTGAATCCGGTAGGCCGCCTGGGCCTGTTCAATGTTCAGAGCGGCGACCTTCAGATCCCGGTTGTTTTCCAGTACACGCTCAATCAGTTGCTTTAACGGCCCTGACTGAACATAGGTCTGCCAGCTGATTTCACTGGGAACCCCGGCTTCATTTTCCAGGTAAGATTCCCCGGCTGGCCAGTTTTGCGTAACCGGCAGTTCCGGCTGCTGATACTTGGGGATCATAGAACACCCAGCCAGAAGAAAGCTTATAGCTATAACAGATATAAATTTATTTAACATGGCTGACCTCTTTTTCTGCCGCCCTCTGGGCTTTACGCTTTCTGGTCATGGACCATTTTTCAATGATGATAAAGAACATCGGGACAAAGATAATCGCCAGAGTTGTCGACCCGATCATACCGCCGATAACCCCGATACCAATGGCATTCTGACTGGCAGAACCAGCTCCATTAGAGGTAGCCAGTGGGGTAACCCCAAGAATAAATGCCATAGAAGTCATCAGAATCGGCCGTAACCGTTGTTCAGCGGATAACATGGCTGAAACAATAACACTGCGACCACTTTCGTACAGACTCTTGGCAAATTCGACAATCAGGATCGCATTTTTAGCAACCAGACCAATGGTCGTCAGCAAGGCAATCTGGAAATAAACGTCGTTGGACAGGCCGAAAAATGTCGTTGCCGCAACGGTACCAACGATCCCTAAAGGAACAATCAGCATAACCGCAAACGGTATTGTCCAGCTTTCATACAACGCTGCCAGACACAAGAACACGATCAACAGTGAAACGCCGTAAAGCATGGTGGTCTGCGACCCGGCCAGACGTTCCTCGTAAGAGATACCCGTCCATTCGATACCGATACCAGCAGGAAGTTTCTGAGCCATTTCTTCAATTGCAGCCATAGCGACACCAGAGCTGACTCCTGCCGCCGGGCCCCCCTGGATTTCCATGGAACTACGCCCATTGTGACGTTCCAGGCGAGGAGAACCATATTCCCACGCACCACTTACAAACGAGGAGAAAGGAACCATATCATTGTTGTCGTTGCGCACATACCAGCGCTCGACATCCTCAGGCAACATGCGGTAAGGAGCATCACCCTGCATGTAAACCTTCTTGATCCGGCCATCATCGACAAAGTCATTGACATACGAAGACCCCCAGGCAATGCCTAAGGTATTAGTAATATCGGAGATAGAGACACCCAAGGCCGAAGCCTTTTCCTGATCGATATCCAACTTGTACTGCGGGACATCGGACATACCGTTGGGACGTACATTGGTCAGGCGGCTATCCTGAGCAGCCATACCAAGCATCATATTACGTGCCTGTAACAGGGTGTCATGCCCAAGGTTTGCCTGGTCGACCAGCTTAAAGTTGAAACCGCTGGCATTACCCAACGCCGGAATCGGTGGCGGAGTAAAGGTATAGACATTGGCATCTTTAATACCATTCATAATGAACAAGCGTACAAAGGCTCGCTGAGCAATAGCCTGGGCCGTTTGATCGGGCCGTTGGCGCTCACCCCAGTCTTTCAGACGCACAAAACCAAGACCAACATTCTGTCCCTGACCAGCAAAACTGAAACCAGTCGCCGTAAAGATACTTTCGACATTTTCTTTTTCCTGGTTCAGGAAATACTCCTCAACCAGCTTGGCACTTTCCCGCGTCCGCTCTAATGTTGCCCCAGGTGGTGCCTGGATCATCAACATCATTATGCCCTGATCTTCATCAGGCAAAAATGCGGTTGGCAGGTTTTTGAACATGTACATCAAGCCACCAACCACAATCAGGTAAATAAGGAAAAACATGATGGAACGAGCAGCGACAAAACCAACACTCTTACGATAACCGCGCTTGCCACTTTCAAACGTCCGGTTAAACCAACCAAAAAAGCCACGTTTTTTGAGATTATGACCTTTTTCAACCGGCTTAAGCATGGTCGCACACAGCGCCGGGGTCAGGATCAAGGCCACCAGAACCGAAAGGGCCATGGCTGAAACAATGGTAATGGAGAACTGGCGGTATATCGCTCCGGTGGAACCGCTAAAAAAGGCCATCGGAACAAAAACCGCGGACAGCACCATAGCAATACCGACCAGGGCGCCGGTGATCTGAGTCATCGATTTTTTGGTCGCTTCTTTCGGAGGAAGCCCCTCTTCACTCATGACCCGCTCAACGTTTTCGACAACAACAATTGCATCATCGACCAGCAGACCGATGGCCAGGACCATAGCAAACATGGTCAGAACGTTAATAGAATAACCAAATGCAGCAAGGACACCAAAGGTACCAAGCAAAACAACAGGAACAGCAATGGTGGGAATCAAAGTCGCCCGGAAATTCTGCAGGAACAAGTACATAACCAGGAAAACCAGAATAATGGCCTCAACCAGGGTCTTGAATACCTCGTGAATCGACAACTCAACAAATGGAGTGGTGTCATAAGGGTAAACCACCTGATAACTTTCTGGCATATACTGCTGTAAATCTTTAATTTTTTCTTTAACAGCATCTGCGGTATCAAGGGCGTTGGCCCCGGTACCAAGATAAATCCCCATACCACTGGCAGGTTTTCCGTTATAGCGGGCAACCCGGGAATAGGACTGGGTACCTAACTCTACCCGGGCAACATCACGTAACCGGACCTGAGAGCCATCAGTGTTGACCTTAAGCAGAATATTCTCAAACTCTTCGACACTTTCCAGCTTGGACATGGCCTTGATCGATGCATTGAGCTGTTGGCCAACGACTGCCGGGGCACCACCAAGCTGGCCTGCTGTAACCTCTACGTTTTGAGCGCTTACGGCGGACTTAACATCGGAAGGCATCAGATTGTAGCTGTGCAGCTGCTCAGGGTTGAGCCAGATACGCATGGAGTGCTGTTCACCAAAAACGGTAACATCACCAACCCCGTTAATCCGACTGACAGGCTCCGACATCTTTGATTTCATATAGTCACTGATCTCGTACTCAGTAACACTTTCATCGGTGGAATAAATACCAACCACCATAAGAAAACTGGATGATGCCTTCTTAACATTCACCCCCTGCTGTTGAACCGTTTCTGGCAACAGACTGGTGACACTGCTGACCTTGTTCTGGACCTGCACCTGGGCAATATCAGGATCGGCCTCCGGTTCAAAAGTCACCGTAATCTGCAGGTTGCCATTGGAGTCACTTGAAGAAGCAAAATAGCGCAGATAATCGATGCCGGTCAGACTCTGCTCGATAATCTGAGTAACACTGTTTTCCAGAACTTCAGCTGATGCGCCTGGGTAAGAAGCACTGACAGTAACACTCGGAGGCGCAATCTCCGGATACTGTTCGACTGGCAGGGTTTCGATGGCGAACACCCCTCCCAGCATGATAACTATCGCTATGACCCAGGCAAAGATGGGCCGTTCAATAAAAAATCTTGGCATTGCTTATATCCTGTCCCTATTGGGCTGAAGTTGACATTTCAACTGGCTTGACGGTAGATCCTGGACCAATTTTCTGCAGCCCTGCGACAACGACCTTATCACCATTTGCTAAACCGGAAGCAACCAGCCACTTGTCACCAATAGCCCTCGAAACCTTTACTGGTCGTGGGTTGACAATATTATCAGGACCTACAGCCCAGACGGTGGTTGCACCACCAGCACTCCGAACGACCGCCTGCTGTGGAATCGCAATAGCATTGGCCATTGAGCTCTGTGCCACACGCGCTTTTACGAACAGGCCAGGGAGCAGGTAGTTATCCGGGTTGGGAAACAGAATACGGAGTTGAACCATGCCGGTCCCTTCATCGACGGTGACATCAGAAAACTGAACTTCACCTTTCTGGGCATAGGGTTCGGTTTCACCTTCAATCAGTAATTGAGCGAACATCTTTTTGGGCTTTTCATGACCGACAAATTGCTTACGCAGTTTCATGATTTCTGCACTCGACTGGCTGACATCAACATAAACCTTACTCAGGTTTTGAATCGTTGCCAAAGCGGTAGCCTGATTGGCCGTCACCAGGGCACCTTTGGTTACCGTCGACTTGCCAATCTGGCCAGAAATCGGTGCAAATACCTTGGTGTAGTCCAGGTTGATTTTGGCGGTTGCCATAGCCGCTTTGGCGACAGCAATATCGGCCTTAGCCTGTTCCAGAGAAGCCAGCGCGTCATCATAGTTCTGCCGACTGACACCACCAACATTAACCAGTTCACGATAGCGCTCAACCTTAGGCTCAACTGACTTCAGGTTGGCTTCAGCTTTGCGCAGATCAGCAACGGTACTGTCGTAAGCAGCCTGATAAGGTGCGGGGTCAATCTGGTACAATTGCTGTCCTTCTTTTACGAAACTCCCTTCCGTAAACAAGCGATCAATTATGATGCCCGTAACCTGAGGACGGATTTCGGCAATCTGATAGGATGAGGTCCGCCCCGGAAGGTCCTGGGTCAGATCAATAGTCTGGGCTTTGACGGAAAAGACCGTGACCTCTGTCGGCGGCTGCTCCCCTGCCCCCTGCTGCTGCGCATGGGCCGGAGCGACCTGTGGCTCACCTGCGATAAGAAAATAACCTGTGGCGATCAGGATCAGGAACAGAATCCCGGTAAAAAATTTTGATTTCATCTTTTTCTCCTGGTGCTAAGAAAATAATTTATTAATGAGGACTTTAACGTCCCGTTGCATTTCTTCACGATTCACGGCGATAACATCGCGGTACGGCAAAGACGCCAACGGACCAATAATTGTCCCATAAAGCAATTCCGCAAGAACGTAAGGGTTCACGTCAGGCAACTCCCCTTTGTCAGCACCCTCACGACACAGCTTGGCCAGCGGGTGGATAAGCATCTCGACCCGTTCACGAAACACATTTTCTGCCGTCTTATTTTGCCAGATAAATTGAAAATAGGTTGATATGCACTCCGAATGGCCAAATACCATATCGATAAAAGCATTGATTTTACCCAGAGAGTCCAGATCACTTTCAAAAATATCCTGGTGCGATGCCTGCACAGGTTCTAAAACAATCTGGTGAACATGATCGAGCAGTTCATCCTTATTCTGAAAATAGTTGTAGAGCGTCCCCTTCGACACTCCACACTGGCGCGCAGCCTCATCCATGGTGATCGGCGTTTCCTCCTCAATCATCGTAAGGATGACCTGTACGATCTCCTGGCGCAGTAACTGATCAAGCATTTCCTTCTTTTTACGAATACCTGCCATAGCTTGTCCTGAAATCTATTGTCCACAAAAGAAGACTGCCCTGTGTGCTGGCAGCCTGAAGAAGTAATCGTCGTTAAAAACTCTTCAGTCATAAAATGACCGTGGAGTCAATTTATGACTGGACGGTCATTTAAGTCAATACCTCTTTTGCGATTTTCATCAATTTTTCCTTAACCGACCGTTAACCTATACTCTGTTATTGATGGTACCGACGCTAACCAATAAAACCTCACTAAAGAGTACCGCATGAAAACTATCACAACACGTAACATATTAGCTTTACTGGCTTTAGCCTTGCTCACAGCGTGCCTCCCGGCGACCCGGAATGACTGGTCTGCTCAAGCACAGCAAGATCAAGAGAATCTTCATAGCTGGTCCCAGCTTGATGGGCAAACAGGATCGCAGATCCTCGGTGACCTGCTCACCTCTGCTGATCTGGCTGCCCTGATCGAAGAAGCCCTGCTAGCCAACCCGGAGTTACAGCAAACACTGGTGACCTTAAGAATAAGCCAGCTAGAGTTACGCCAAACACAAGGGGCACAACTCCCGGCGCTCGAAGCTGGCGCAAGTGTAGGCAAGGAAGAAGAGAGTGAGACCAGCTACGCTGGCTCCCTGGGCATATCATGGGAGCTCGACCTGTGGCGTAAATTGAGTGACGAGACTCAGGCCTTTGCTAAAGACCTTGCCCAACAACAGGCGCTTTACCAGGCGGCCCGGGACACCCTGGCCAGCAATGTAATGAAAGACTGGCTGGAACTGGTGGCCACTCAGAAGAACATCCTCATTCAAGAGCAGCGCATTGAAGTCCTGACAAAAAATACCCAGCTTATTGAGCAACGCTACCGCAACGGTCTTGGAGAGTTGACCGATCTTGACAGCGCTCGCACCTCCATAGCCAGTGCCCAGGCGACCCGAGAAGAGTTGCTGGAAGAACAAGCCACGTTACAGCGATCTCTGGCGACGCTATTGGGACGCCACAGCACCGAACAAATAGTCCCCCAGGATGAATACCCTGTGGTGCTCTGCCCCCTTGCGGACCTCCCCGCCCAGACCCTGCAACGACGCCCCGATCTAAAGGCGGCCTACCTTGCCATTGAAGCGGCAGAGTTACGTACCAGCGTCGCTTACAAGGATATGCTTCCCAGCATCAGTCTGCAGGCAGCCCTCGAAGATGTTGCCAATTCACCATCTGCCTTGTTGCTTAAAGATCCGGTCTGGTCACTACTTGGCCAGTTGACGGCTCCCCTCTACCAGGGGGGGCAACTCAAAGCAGCGGCCCAGATTGCCGAGCTTGAAACTGAGCAAACATATTACGCCTATCGCGAAACGCTACTGACCGCTGTTAACGAGGTCGAAGACGCGATCAGCCTGGAAAAATCCCTGCTCCGTCGTCAACAGTACATCGAACAAGCCTTGGCAGCAGCCCGTAATACCTTAACCCAGTATCAGCACAGCTACCGCAATGGTCTGGTGGAACTGCTCGACCTGCTTTCGGTTCAGGAGCAGACCTATGACCTTGAAGAACAATTAAACACCCTCATTTACAACCGGCTTGCCAATCGTATCGATCTCGGGCTGGCACTTGGTCTTGGAGTTAAATCATGAATAGTCGTCGTCTTCTGCAGTGGCTCCTGCCACTGACCGCCATCATTCTTCTGGTTCTGCTAGGAGTCTATATAAAGAACCAGATGCAGGCACAAACTAACCGACCAGCCATGCAAAAAAGTGAAGAGACTCAACATCCGGATGTCAGTGTCATTACCGCCACAGCTGGTCAGCATGCCACCCGGATTATTGCCTATGGATCGGCTCGACCTCACTTTAACCTGACCTTGAGCGCCCAGGTCAGTGGTCAGATCAACAAACTGGCAACCAGTTTTGAACCAGGGAAACTGCTTAAAAAAGGGACTATTATTGCCTGGCTGGAAGATAGTGACTACCAGGCAGCCGTAACAGCAGCCAAGCAGGAGTTAAGTGACGCCAAGGTCGCCCTGCTGGAAGAGGAACGTCAATCAAGCCAGGCCTTATCTGAGTGGCAATCCTCAGGATTAACTGGTGAGCCGGCCTCCGAACTGGTACTGCGCAAACCGCAATTGGCGGCAGCCAAGGCCGCCGTGGTTAATGCTGAAGCCACTTTAAAAAGTGCCCAAAAGAACCTGCAGAATACCCGGATCACCATCCCCTTTGACGCCCTGATCGTTGAACGCTCCGTTGCCCCCGGCAGTTACCTGCAAACCGGTAGCGAAGTCGCCGTGCTCTACAGCAGCGATCGCACTGAGATAGAAGTCTCACTGTCGGCACGTGACTGGCAGCGTCTGCCCGACAGCACCCAGCTGACCAGCGGAACCTGGCCCGTCACACTGACCAACAGCGAAAGTGGTTCAAGCTGGCAGGGAGCTGTCCTGCGCAGTGAACAGCACCTTGATGCCACCACCCGCAAACGGACCATTGTCGTCAGTGTTGAAAATCCTTTTGCTCAGAACCCGCAGTTACTGCCGGAAACCTTTGTTAAAGCAGATATCCCCGGCCGTCAACTTGATAATCTCTGGGAGCTGCCAACTTCGGCTTTAAGTCAGAAGGGAGAAATCTGGTATGTCGCCAGCGATAAGACTCTGCAGACTTTCAGCACGGAACCGGTCTTTTCCACGTCAACAGCGGTTTATATCGATGTACCTTCAACCTTGGCCACACAGCCACAACAGGTTCTGACCCACCCGTTAAGCAGCTATGTGGTCGGCATGAAGGTTAATCCGCTAGAGGATGGCAACCATGAATAGCGTCAGACGTGGAATCATCGCCTGGTTTGCAACCAACCCGGTTGCCGCCAACCTGCTGCTGTTGCTGATTATCATTCTGGGCATCATGTCCCTGGAAAATACCCGCAAAGAAGCCTTCCCCAGCCTGGAACCAGACAGTCTGACCATCTCCGTCAGTTACGACAGCGGTTCAGCCAAACAGTCTGAAGAAGGTCTGGCCATTAAAATTGAAGATCAACTTGAGGATGTTAACGGTATCAAGTCGATCACCAGTTCCTCGACCGGCAGTGGCACCACTGTTACCGTTGAAAAACAGAGTGACTACAACCTGGATACCCTGCTGCGTGATGTCAAAACCAAGGTTGATGCGATTTCGACGTTTCCGGCAGACGCTGACAATCCCGTTATTGAAAAAAGTGAACGGGAAGACCATGCCATCTGGTTACAGCTGTACGGTGACATTGGCCGGGCCAGCATGCAGCAATTGGCTGACGAGCTAAAAACCGATCTGCTCAACCAAACAGACATCAGTCGCGTGGTTATCTCGGGGAACCTCGATCCCCTCATGGTTATTGAGGTTGATGAAGAACGTTTGCAGGCCTACGGCCTGTCTCTGTCGGATATTGAAGATGCTATCAATCAGAGTTCTTCAAGCACCATGACCGCCGTACTCAGTAACAAACAACTCTACCTGCAGCTGAAAGCGTCACAACAGGCTTATCAACGCATCGAATTTGCGGCCATTCCGGTGCTAACGACCAGTGATGGCAGCCAGATTCTGCTTGGTGACATTGCCACCATCAAAGACGGGTTTGTCGACGAAGAACAAGCCCTGTCCCGCTTCAACGGTCACGACAGTATCGCGTTGCAGGTTGTCAGTACCGGACAGGATGATATTTCCGACTCGGTCGCAGCGGCCAAGGAAGTCGTCAGGCAATGGCGGGATGGCGATAAATTATCGGGCGGTGTCCAGCTTACATCCTGGTATGACCGCAGCACCATGATCACGGAACGCTTACAGCTGTTGGTCAAGAACGCCATCACCGGTATTGCCATGGTCTTTTTGCTGTTGGCCCTATTCCTCAACCTGACCGTCGCCTTCTGGGTCGCCATGGGCTTGCCCTTTATCTTTTTCGGCACCCTGTACTTCATGGGCGATGCCTTCGCCGGACTGACCATCAACGAATTCACCACCTTCGGATTTATCCTCGCGTTGGGGATTGTCGTCGACGATGCCGTGGTTATCGGTGAAAGTATCTATACCACCCGTTCCCGCTATGGCGATACCATTGAAAACACCATAACCGGTACCCAGCGGGTTGCGGTCCCAACCATGTTTGGGGTCGCCACCACGGTCGCAGCCTTTTTTGCCATCTCTCAGGTCAGTGGTCACCTCGGCCAGCTTTATTCCCAGTTTGCCATGGTTGTTGCCATCTGCCTGGTACTGTCCCTGGTTGAATCCAAATTGATTTTGCCGTCCCACCTGGCCCATTTGAATACCCAGGTCAGCCGCAGCCGGTTTCTCCCCTTGCGCATCTGGCAATCAGTTCAGCAGGGTGCCGACCGCAGTCTCGAGTGGTTTAATCAACGTATTTACCGGCCAGTCATAGAGTTGAGCCTGAACTATCGCTATTTCGTCGCCATTATCTTTGTCTGCATCTTTGTCGCCGTCATGGCCATGCCATTTACTGGTGCGGTGCGACTCAGTTTCTTCCCGGAAATTACCGGAGACACTGTCAGTGCTGAATTTTCTATGCTCAACGATGCCAGCTTTGGTCAGACGCACGCCGTTCTCAACCTGCTGGAAAAACAGGCCCGGCAAACAGACCAGCAACTACGTAAAGGGGACCAGACCAGCGGAATCAACAACCTGCAGGTCTTAGCCAGCGATGAGCAATCAGGATCATTAAGTATTGAGTTGGCAGACAGTGCTCCCTACAACGTCAACGACTTTGCCCGCACCTGGCGCGAACTGAGCGGTTTACCCGAAGGAGTTAAAACCTTAAATATCCGCAGTTCACGGCATATGGTCGACGCTTTCCGCGTTGAGCTACGGGCCAGCAACAACGATGTGCTAACCAGTGCCGGAGAAACATTTAAAGCTGAACTGGCTAAATTTCCGGCAGTATCCGGTATTGAGGATAATCTTGAACCGGGACAGCCCCAGTTGCACCTGGAATTGACTCAACAGGGACGTGCCCTTGGCATCACAACCGAGATGCTTGCGGAACAGGTTTTACAGGCCTTTAGCGGCCAGGTCGTCCAGCGCTTTCAGCGCAACAGCGACGAGGTTGAAGTCAAGGTTCGCTACCCGGATGAACAGCGACAAACTGCTAATGACGTTCTGTCCGCCAACATTCGTACCTCCGATGGCACTGTCGTGCCGCTCTCGGCTGTCGCTACCGCAACCTTTGGCTATACACGGGATACCATCACTCGCATCGATGGTAAACGGGCTATTTATATCTCATCAGATGTCGATAAGGATGTTCTGTCCGCCACCGAACTGGTCAGCCAGTTAAAACGGGATGTGGTGCCAACCCTGAAACGCCAATATCCGGGGGTAAGTGTCTACTTTGCCGGCGAAGCCGAGCAGCAGGCGGAAACGGCAACATCGATGGAGAAGATGTTCCTGCTCGCCATGGTCATCATCTATTTCCTGCTGGCCATCCCGTTAAAATCGTACCTGCAGCCGATTATTATCATGTCCGCCATCCCTTTCGGTATCGTCGGCGCGATTCTGGGCCATTGGTTCCACGACCTTTCCCTTGGCATTTTGTCGCTGAACGGGATTATCGCCCTGGCAGGTGTTGTTGTTAATGACAGCCTGCTGCTGGTATCCACCTTTAACGATATCCGTGAAAATGAGGACAATCTCCATGACGCTATCAGTCAGTCGTGCCGCAGCCGTCTGCGCGCCGTGCTACTGACCTCGTTTACGACCTTTGCCGGCTTGCTACCCCTATTATGGGAAACCTCCATGCAGGCCCAGTTTCTCATTCCGGCAGCGGTATCATTGGCTTACGGTATTCTGTTTGCGACTGCCATCACTCTGGTGCTCATTCCATCCCTATTGATGATCATGTATGATATGGGCACGCTCATTAACCGGGTGAAACAGCTTTACAGCGCAGAACCCAAAAAGGAATCGCCATGCTGAACGTTCTGTTAGTCGAAGATGATTTTGATCTGGCCGAAACGGTCATCGATTATCTGGCACTGGAGGAGATCGAGTGTGAGTACGCCAGCAATGGGATTGCCGGCAGACAGCTGATTGAACAAAACAGTTACGATGTCATTTTGCTCGATATCAATATGCCTGGCCTTGATGGCTATTCACTCTGTCAGCTGGTCAGAATGGGGGGCAACGAAACCCCGGTCCTGATGCTTACCGCCCGCGATCAACTGACAGATAAGCTGGATGGCTTCGCTGCCGGAACCGACGATTACCTGATTAAACCATTTGAGCTACAGGAACTGGTAGTACGTATTCAGGCTCTTGCCAAGCGACGCAGTGGCCAGGTCAGAGTGTTACGCTATGCGGAACTGGAAATGAACCTGACAGAACACACGGTAACGCGCTCCGGGCAGGCCATCAAATTATCGCCCATAGCTTGGCAGCTGCTGGAAACCCTGCTGCGGGCAGCTCCCGAAGCAGTATCCAGACAAAAATTGATCAGTACGGTTTGGGGGGAAGATTCACCGGATAGCGACAGCCTCAAAGTCCACCTGTTTCATTTGCGCAAGGCGCTCGATGCACCTTTTCCATCGCCATTGTTACAGACCATTGCAGGTCATGGCTTTGCTATAAAAAAAGTTGAGACCACCTAAATGATAAAGCGTCAAATCAGCCTCAAACTGTATGTTGCTTTAGTTTTTCTACTGCTGATGGCGATCCTGGTGGCAGGCTACACCATGCTCAGCGCCCGCTTTTTCGTGCTCGGGATGGATAATATCACCTCGGCCACCATGCATGACGTATTAAAAAGCTACGTCCAGTCAGTTCCGGCTGAACAACGCCACCTCCCGTATTCGATGAGTGGCTACCAGATCACGACGGACTGGTCCAGCCTGCCCAGCGAAATTCAAGAAATATTCACACCTCCGGAGCAGGAAAATATTCTGCTGAAATCTCGACTGCCCAAGCATTCAGAACGACACCATCAGCTCTATTTCGTCATGCGCTCAAGCATTGAGGGGCAAAGCTTTTATATATGTCGCACCATGACCCGCGCCGACGCTAACCCACTGGTCGGCAAACAGGCCCACCAAAGCATGCAGTTTCTGCTGGTACTAAGCATCACAGTTGCAACCTTATTTATTCTGCTGCTGTGGCTGCTGTTAAAGCAGGTTTCCCAACCGGTCGCCAAACTAGGCCAATGGGCACATCAACTTAACGAAACCAATTTTAGTGAACCGATTCCCAATTTCAACTATCCGGAACTGAATCAACTGGCCACCCTGATTCAGGACAGTTTATCCTCAGTTCATCAAAGTATGGAACGGGAACAGCGTTTTTTGCGACACAGTAGCCACGAACTGCGCACCCCCATCGCGGTTATCCGCAACAATATTGAATTGCTGTTCAAATTACAGAATAAAGCGGGCATATCACCAGATCCCCGGCAGGTACAAGTCGTTGAAAGAATTGACCGCGCCAGTCTGACTATGAAGCATCTGACCGAAACCCTGCTGTGGCTCAGCCGTGATTCCCTGGAACAACTACCCCAGCAACGCATCGAATTGGATATACTGCTACAGGAACTCTGTAATGAGTTGAGCTACCTGCTAAAAGATAAACCGGTCGAACTGGTTCTCAACGTCAGCCCGGGTGTTGTTACCGTTCCACAAATTCCTCTGCACATCGTCCTGAGTAACTTGATTCGCAACGCGTTCCAGCATTGTTTTCATGGGACAGTTACGCTTCATCAACAATTGGGGCAAATTACGATCACTAATCCAATCGCTGAAAATACCGGGAAGAGTTCTGACCTTGGCTTTGGGTTGGGGTTACAGCTTACTGAACAGTTGGCAAGAAAGATGGGGTGGCCTTATCGTAATTATGTTGAGGGGGGGATGCATATTGTAGAAATTGAAGTGAAGGGGTAGTTTAAAAAAAGATAATCAGTTTATATCTCAGTCTCACTTTCAAAGTTGTTTTTTTCATGAACCAAGCAATCCTTAAAAATTGGGAACCTTACTAGATATGCATATCATCTCAAACATCTACCTTTTGTCGATTTTTTTTACACATAATGATGGGTGTCATTTTTCATCCCTTACATTACCTACACAACAAAAGACAACCTGTTGATTTCACATCACAAGTCAACCATCAACCATATCTGGCATACATTATGCTTGACACTCCTTAGATTTTTAGATATCAAAATCGATCAATAAACAATAGACATGGGAAGAAATAGCATGAAAAAAGGATTACTACTGACATTATTGGTTGTTTTTAGCTGGGTTGGAATTGCGAATGCCCTGAGCTATACAGACCTAGACAGTACGAGCGTAACTTTTAAAAAATCAGCTGGCACAGTGGCCTACACATGGTCATTTGACTTAGTCAATGATGACTTAGCAGAAGGAGATATCACCAGCAATGACATCATTAACACTGCCTATTTAGGTTTCTCCGTCAAGGATGATGATGGCGACAGCTTATGGTTTTTAAAAGATTTCTTTACCGAGTTTATTGATATCACTATCAATGGTGTTAAGTACGTTGACGATTGGGAAATGGACAATGGTGATTGGTATATTCCTTCTTCTCTGATCACGGCTCTAAGTGGGTCAATTGTTGATTTCACCGTCACCTTTGATGATTATTATGGATGGAAATGCACCACAGATACGACCGTTTTCAATGTTAAAATTTATGGAGAATATACTCAAGTTGCCCCCGTTCCGGAGCCAGGCACCTTCATTCTCCTTGGTGCCGGCCTCGCAGGCCTTGGTTTCTACCGTCGTAAGTACATGAAATAACAGCCTCTCACTACAGGTTTTATCGAAAAGCCCGGCAGATATTGTCGGGCTTTTTTACATTTAGCTTTTCTATACCCTCAGGGATGCCAATCAATAATTCGGCCATAAATGTTCCCCTCAAAAACCTGCTTGACGTTTTCTGCATAGACACATATTGAATCATTACGCTAGCATAGCTCTGTTAAAGACCGTTTAGTACCCGTACGCGCAGGTATTTTAACGCGCAGATACCACAACCACAATGCTAGATACTTACAAAACGTCTGCACATTATTAATAGCCCCTCACAATACCTCTCGTTATCTTTTTTGCGCATTATTTTTAGAATTATCATTTTAATTGATTGTGTCTACTTTTATTACATTAACTTCCAGCCTAAAAAAAACTAATAATTCCGCAGAGCTATTAAATGCCATATACTGTGCTAAACTTGTTTTACAACCGATCCGGACGACTAAACCTACAGACAACTAAACTCGTACAGGGAGGGAAACATGAAGAGATCGTTTATCGCCAGCATTTTGGTATTGGCGACATTATTGATCGGTAGCCAAGCCTATGCAACCGCCATACTGGACAGCTCCACCGGTGGGGATTACTACTTCTCATGGTCCGATGCCTCAGGTGTCATCGATACCATCTATAAAACCACCACCGCCGGGTCCAGCACAGGGATGTCCTTTTCCAATCTCGGCAGCAACTGGAGTATCACGGTTGCCGAGGATTCTTATCTGGCTTTGGTGACCGCATGGGATGATTATATTGTCGGCGATGTCTTTGCCCTGATCGTTGACGGCGTCACAACAACCTGGACAGACGTGTATACCGATACTTCCGGGTATTTCCATGGCATCTATGAAGATCTGTTCTTATCTTCCGGTACCCACACCCTCACCTTCCTGACCACTGAAATGGCTCCCGGCTACACCTCTGGAGGCGCCTGGGCAAGTTTCGGCGCTACCACCTCGGCTCCGGTACCTGAGCCGAGCACTTGGATCCTGCTGGCTACCGGCCTTACCGGATTGGGCCTCTACCGCCGCAAGCGGGTTAAGTAACCAAGACGTTTACTCTATTAAAAATCCCGACTCTCAACAGTCGGGATTTTTTTCGCCCTCTGGACGTCCCCCCACTATCTATCCCATCCCGTTCCACTCCCCCTCGATAAGAAGAGACCTGACTTCCTCCAAAAAATTTTCATTGACATATCATATTCATGTACTAGTATCCTAGTACATGAATACACAACACTACATAAAAGAACTTATCGACTACCTGCTCGCTGTCAAATCCCCAGAAGAGATGGAGAAGGCCCTGCGTGCCCTTCTCACTCCAGCCGAATTTGACGATATTGTTAACCGCCTGCAGATCTTCCACATGCTTGAGGCCGGTGAACCGCAGCGTAAGATTGCCGAACACCTTGGAGTTGGCATTGCGACGGTATCCCGCGGTGCCCGTGCCCTTAAAGACTTTCAGGACAACTAACTATGACCACCCAACCAAAACCAGAGCGCCTGACTCTGCCACGCAAGCCGAGTTATGTCACCATCACCGAAGATTGTGATTATTTTGAATTGTTTAAAAAGGTGGAAAAACGCTTCGATAACTGCTTTATCCTCGAATCCCTGGGAGAGGAAAGTTATGTCGCCCGCCATACCTTGATCGGTTTTGATCCCGAAAAGCAGTTCTTCGCCAACGGCAACAACCTGACGATCAGTGAACGGGACGGCAGTTGCCACAGCTATACAAGCGACAACCCATACTACTTGCTACGCGATATCATTCCGCAGAATATTTTGTCGCGCAAATATGCCGGCGGGCTTACCGGCTACCTGTCCTACAACGCCATGAGCTACTTCGAGCCAACTCTCGACCTGCAAAGCAATCCCAACTTTGATACCTTCCGTTTCGGTTTATTTAAAGACGGCCTGATCTACGACAAAATGACCGGCGAGCTGATTTACTTCTATTATGATGAGTGCCGCATTGACCTCATACGTGATCTGCTCAATACCCCCTACCCTGGCAACGGGCAGCTAAAGGTCTTCCCCGGCAAGGTCGGCATGAACCGTGAAGAGCATGCCGCTGCAGTCATGAAGGTCAAGCAGGATATTATCGATGGCAAAGTCTTCCAATGCGAAGTCGGCTTTAAAAGCCATTTCACCCTGAAGGGTGACTGCATCAATGTCTATGAACGGATGCGCGAGATCAATCCTTCGCCACAGATGTTCTATCTTAAATTCTGCGAGCAGAAACTGATCAGTGCCAGCCCTGAGCTGCTCTTTCGCCTGCGTCAGGGGGAAATGGAAACTTTCCCACTGGCCGGCACCACTAAGCGCGGAGCAACCCCGCAAGAGGATGTTGCCCTGGCTCGTGAACTCCTTAATGATCCGAAGGAGATCGCCGAACACAATATGCTCGTCGACCTACACCGAAACGATATCGGCCGCGTGGCCCGCTTTGGAACCGTTAAGGTCCGCAGCCTGATGGATATCAAGCGCTTCAGCCATGTTCAGCACATCAGCAGCGAGATTGTCGGCATCATCGATGAGAAGGAAGATATGTTCTCGGCTCTGGCCAGCAACTTCCCGGCAGGAACTCTGACGGGGGCTCCTAAAATTGAAGCGATGAAAATTATCGATGCCCAGGAACCGGATGGCCGCGGCCCTTATGGCGGTGCAGTTGGTCACTTTTCCTTCAACGGTGACTGTACTTTTGCTATCCCGATCCGGACAATTTTCGCCAACGGTGAAAAAGCCTATGTGCAAACCAGCGGTGGTAACGTTTACGACTCTAACCCGACCGACGAATACCAAGAGATCATCCGTAAATTTGCCGGAACCAAAAAAGCAATGGAACCATTTGTCGTCAAACAGGATGAGGAGTCTCTGGCATGAAAGTACTGATCATCGATAACTACGATTCTTTCACTTACAATCTATATCAGTACATCGGTGAGATCCTGTCAGCGGAGAAGCTAGCCGGCAAGCTTGACGATTTCACCATCAGCGTTAAACGTAACAATGAAATAAGCCTTGCTGATATTGAGACCTTTGCTCCGGATCGAATTATCATCTCTCCAGGCCCGGGCTCACCTGATGATAAAGCCTATTTTGGAGTCTGTGCTGATGTTATTAAACTCCTTGGCCCCAAAATTCCACTACTGGGAGTATGTCTCGGTATGCAGGGGATCGTTCATGTCTTTGGTGGTAAGGTTGTGAAAGCGCCACTTCCCATGCATGGCAAAACCAGCCCCATCGACCATAACGGCAAAGATCTGTTTGACGATATCCCGACACAACTGGAAATCATGCGTTATCATTCCCTGATTGCCGAAGCAGAAAGCTTCCCAAATGAATTGCAGGTTACTGCTGCCGTCGGAACACTGAGCAGCAATCAGTTTGAAGACCTGAACAAAGTTCGTGCGGGCGGGGATTTTGAAATAATGGGGGTCAAACATAAACAGCACCCGATCCACGGTATTCAGTTCCATCCCGAGTCTTTTGCAACTGAAGGCGGTCGGGAAATTATTCGTAACTTTCTCAATCTACCCGCTTAAAGATCAAACTCCTGACATTCAATGTAGATCCGCACCAGGGCATGTTCTCCTAAGCATGCCCTATTTTTTTGACCACAGCATTTTAGACATAAACATGTCGATTTTCCTTACAAACTGTTACTATTTCAGTAACAGCTCCCCAACTAGCTGTTATCATTTCAAAAAAAAATTGGCATACTTTGAGCTATGGCTAGTGAAAATATTTCTTTAAGGAGTTTCATATGCGCTTAATAATTTCACTAACTATGCTTTTATCTATTTTGATGGTCGGCAATGTATTCGCCACGTCTGTCTCACATAGCAATCCAACCTGGCAGAACTTAGGAACAGATGCGTACGCTGCAGATGGTGTCACCTGGAGTACCGATGGTGGCACTAATTGGGGAACAGATACGCTTTATGTTGGTCAAACCGTCCAGTTTCAATTTATTTTACACAAAAACTCACTAGGCTCACATTACGCGGACTATCTCAAAGCGTGGATTGATTGGAATGGTGATGGCTATTATTCAAATGATGATGAATCGATTATTTTTAAAGAACTAACCCTTGATGAAAGCCGATCTTCATACAAAACAGATGATTTCTATTTCTACTCTACCGAGTATGAAGTCTCTAATACCTGGGCAGAATTGCTATCACTCTTAGTCAGGGTCACCTGCAGTGAATCCATTGTTAGTTCGGCGAAAACATCTGATCCAACTTGGTATCATACGAGTTACAAAAATTGGGATACTCAATTTGGACTCTCGAATTCTTGGTATGATGAGCATTTTTACTCAACAGGTAACCTCTATCAAGGTGAAGTAGAGAAATATCAACTTACCGTTGCCCCCGTTCCAGAGCCAGCAACCATCGCTCTTCTCGGTGCTGGCTTATTCGGCTTGGGGTGGTATCAACGCAGAAGAAAATAAAGTCGTCTAAGAGGTAAAACTATCCAACAAAAAAGTCGCGCATCAACAATTTGATACGCGACTTTTTTGTTGATTTTAAAATCTATCGAGAACCTTCTCTTACTTCACATCAATCGGATGCCCCTGCTTAGCAGCATCAGCAATATGCTGAACAAACAGATCGGCAAATTGATCGTTCTCTCCCAAGCCATGGAGAACCGTTTCCACCTGGTAACCCGCCTTGGTAAGGACTGATTTCCAGGAATCCTCTTCTGGTCCGGCCATGTCGTTGGTTGCATGATCACCCGCAACAATCATAAAGGGTTTCAGCAGAACCTTCTTTTTACCGCTATGCTTCAGGGCCGCAAGAACGTCATCCAGATCGGGAGCCCCTTCAACAACGCCAACGACCGTTTTGGTTTGCGGGTAAGCGGTTTTCATCTTCTTTTGTACTTCAGCGTAGATACCGGTCGACCAGTGCTCGTTACCATGCCCCATGTAAACTAACGCAGCATTTTTTTCCTGGGCCAATTTAGCATCATCCGCCAAGGTTGCGACCACAGCATCAACATCATCATGGTAGCTGTACATATCACCAGGCATACCGAGAGCCGGACGGCCCATAACAATCTGATGGAAAGGACGCCACTGTGCTTTCAAGGTCTGGATAGAATTGAGCGCCTGAACATAACTGTTCAGATCTTGAGATTGCTCCATGTAAAACATGTGCGTCGGCTGAACAATAATATCGGTATAGCCATCTTCCTGCAGATCACCCATGGTCGAGATAATATTCTTCACAAACAGAATTTCTTTAGGCACCCCATTATTTAACCATTTATTTGCTTCGGCCTGACGCTTTTTCCAGACGGAACGGATAATATTTGAAGTAAAGGTGACCCGCACTTCTGTTTCCGGATAAGCTTTTTTGACACGATCGATGATATTGGTGATCGCTTTTAAGCCGGAAGGAACCGTGGTTCCGAAACTGGCGATAACGATTGCCGATTTTGCTTTTGCCATAGTGTTCCCTGACGCGAATGAACTGGTGGTAGCGACAAGTATTGCCAACAGCAGCAATACCACAACTTTTACTCCCATGTTTCTCATTGCCTTACATCTCCTTAGATTAATTCCTGTAAACAAGGTCATGCTACCATTCGGAAAATAAAAAATCCCCGAATCAATAGCTGGCATTGATTCGGGGATTCCCAGATTTATCCACGAACAAAAAGTACAAGCGAGCCAGGCGTGTACAACGAATGACATTCAGACAGGTCTTCTGACTCGCGGATCATCTTACTAACTGTGTCTTCCCATCGTTAACGACAGTGACGTATTACAGCGTTCATCCCCGGTTACAGCGGCGGGCCCGTTCCGGATTTACACCGGATTCCCTATTAAGCCTTCTCAGGCATCTGAAATAATGTGTCCGCAGTGTGATCGATAAATGCTAATTTTGTCAACCACAAACAACGGTAAAGGGTCGTACTTAAGAGTTGACGGGTTTCCTATTAAGGCTGAGACCTTAAAGACTTCAAGAATAACCATGTCACAGGAGGAAGGATTATCAAATAAGCAACACAAAGAGTCACAAAAGCTGGCCTGATTCCAGCCTCGTCGGCCAGCATCCCGAGTAATGGCCCGGTACAGACAAAAACCAGACGAAAACAGAACGACTGCAGCGACAGAATCCCGGCCCGATTACTTGAGGGAATAAGGCGCTGAGTATGATTCAGCAGCATCGGCCCCCGTAAACCACGCATGCTGGTCAGTAGATAGTAGAACAGAAAACCCCAGATACTGCCCGTCAGCCCTAACCCCAGATAACCGAAAATAATAAATACGGCAAACAGAATAACCATCCGGCCATCACCCAGCTTTAAATGCATGCGGTGACTGATCAGGGCAAAAATGGCAACGCTCAGGTTGGCACCAGCCCAGATCGGGCCGAACCAGGAAACGGGCACCCCACAATCCTGCATATATGGCTGAATCAGCCAGACCGGATAAAAAGATGAGAGGTTCAGCACGAGGCTTAGCAAGATGGTATAACGCAAGCGCTTATTATCGAGGAGAGCAAAGCGGGTCGCCTGCCAGGCCTCCGCGATATGGCTGGAAACGACGCCAGTCTCCCGTTCAGGCTCCTTAAGAGTACGAGTAAGGAGAAAAGCCAGAATCCAGACGATCACCTGAATAACAAACGGCAACAATGGGGCATAGGCATACATCAACCCGGCAAAAATAGCCCCACAGGATTCACCGATCTGACCAAAACCACTCATGCGCCCCTGATGACGCGCGTAGAAAGCTTCTTCCTCCGTCCCTTTAATACTTTCAAACAACAGGGCACTATCAGTCCCGCTGACAAAGGACATGGAAATCCCCAGAAAGATTTCCGCTATCATCACCCCGGTAAAAGACGTTGCTACCGTATACAGTCCCCAGCCAACCACCCCCAGTAACGCAGCATAGTTAAGCGCTTTACGGTAACCGATGCGGTCACTGACATAGCCCGAGGGGTATTCCATGATAACCATGGCAACCGCAAAAATCCCCTGTAACAGCAGGATCTGAGTCAGGCTCATACCGATCTGATCCTTCCAGAACAGGGTAATGATCGCCATGGGAAAGAGGCTCATCTTAAGGAAGGAGAAAAGGTATAATTTTTTTATATTTATTTGCAGGTTTGACATGGACGGCATCATAGCCTGAACCGAACAGAAGCACCATCGCTATTGGTTAAAAATTTTTTGCCCTAACAATAAAGAGGTGATTTTCTCATTTTACCCCCAAATCATTCGATTCCTCTGCTCTGCAGCACACGGAAAACAACTCCGTTAAACATGACAGAAATACCATACGAGGTTAAAAAAACAGCTAAAATGCCAATAAGAAACGCCTACCCCGCCAACAGAGAACGTCCATTTCAAAGTATTTTTAATAAGTTTCAGCTACAAAAAGGTTAAGAAGCCAAAAAAACAGCAAACAGTCATCACCCATAAATGGTAATAAAATGTTGATCAATTGGTTAACATCGGCTAACCTTGCTTGGAAAATTCAAATGAAAATTATCGGGAGGAAAAAAATGGCATTCTTTGTAAACAGCGATGAAAGCAATCTGGCCAGCGAAAAATCAAATACCAAGTTTTTATTAATCTCAGAATTAGAGCAAAGCGGTGACTTGATCAAGCACCTGACCCAGTTTCCTCAGATTATTCTCGGGGTAACGGAATCCTTTCAAAGCTTTTTCTCAAACAGCAAACTCTGCTACACCAATTGGTCTGGAATACTCGTAAATCATTCAACCTATAAGCACTTTAACGCTCGGGACAAAGATCTTTTTCACGCTATCGTCCAGGGTTACCCGGTTCATTTTCTACGGAAAAATGAAAGCGGGGAGATTGATTGCATTGATCCTGCAGACCTGAAACCGACAGATTTACAAAATTTTCTCAATAGCTGCATAAACAGTGAACAAGCTCGGCCACTGCGACGGCAACAACGCTACGAGCTCAATACAGAGGTCAGCATCCAGTGCCTTGCTCCAGCACGTTGGACAGATACGACTATTCCCGAAACAGTTCAGAATCAGGAAAAAACATCAACGTTGAATGTCTCTGAGGGAGGCGCTTATATATTAACTGCAAATCACTACAACATCGGAGATATCGTTAAGGTGACCCTCCCCATTTTGGGGGAAGATAGTGATGTCCGCAGTGAAGTGCGTTGGATCAAAAGTAGTGAAACTGAACTTACCGAACAGGCAGGAATAGGTGTATTGTTTCTGGACATATCAAACCACCAGAAACAGTCTCTGCAAACTCTTCTCAGAATCTAACAAGCAGGGTCCTTTTCGGACCCTGCTCAGATTTACCTACCAGCGTTCCAGGTGAATCAGACTGTTCAAATCCAAACGTGGCAGCCAGCCAGCTGTTTCGAGTTCTGGCTGTTCTTTAAAATGAGAAACATAACCAAGGCACATATAACCAATGATATCGATCTCATCCGGAATATTCAGCGTATCGCGGAGAACCTGGTCGTGAATAATGCTGACCCACCCCATACCGAGATTTTCAGCGCGCGCTGCCAGCCATAAATTCTGAACCGCACAGACAGCACTGTACAAATCCATCTCCGGTTTGATAGTCCGGCCGATAACGACAGGGCCCGTCCGGCGCCGATCGCAGGTGACACAGATCCCCAGAGGTGCTTCTTCAATCCCCTCCAGCTTAAAAGTTCGGTACTGCTCCTGTTTTTCCCCATTGAACATCTGCGCTGATTGCTCATGGGCAGCTTCAAAACCAGCTTTAATGGCTTTTCTGGTTGCCTCCTTTTGTACAACAACAAAATCCCAGGGCTGCATAAAACCAACACTCGGAGCATGATGCGCGGCTTTTAAAACCCGGTGCAACACATCATCAGGAACTGAATCAGGTAAGAATTGGCCGCGCACATCGCGCCTGGAATAAATCACCTTGTACAGAGCATCGCGCTCCGCTGCGTTAATAGTCATGATGAACCTTTAGCGTCAAATCCGTTTAAATTATTGCCAATAGTGATAATTTTTGGAGATATTTGTTGTAACAGAATCACATGAGGCTTGGGGAGTAAAAATTGCTTAGCGGCTATTTTGCGAAGGCCTTGCAACCATTAGAGCACTATAACCTCGTTGTTACCCAGAAAATCTACATCACAACGACCAGCTTTTCGGCTTTTCGATTTGGAAAGATGCAATTTTTTGTCAGATCAAGAAAAATCAAGCATTTGCGCTTAAGGCGTAGTACTCTACGGCGCACAAGCGAATGCGCAGATTGACAATGAGCTGGTAAAAAAGAGCACTTTCCAGACAGAAACTAACTATTTAAAATTATTCACCCCCAATTCGCAATTTAAAGATCAGCATCTTGCCGGACACGTAAAAAACTCGGAAATTTAGGAATTCCAGAAGGATAAAAACCATAGTACTTAAACGTGATCACGGTTCCCGGTTCTGGCGGATTATCACGCTCAATCATACTGAACCCGCTCCCCAGCCGAAATCTTACGCCATCTTCCGTTTCCACGAGCAGCGCCCCCATTTTTCCTCTGAATTTCCCCTTGCCTGGTAACCACTCAACAACTGTCGCTTCAGCGTCACTGTAGTTTTTGACTTTCAAAATCTGACTGCTGCGACCAGCCATATAGCCAGCCTCAGGATCCCGCACAACCAAACCTTCTCCACCCAGTGCTTCAATACGTGACAGTTCCGAGCGCACATGATCTCGACTCTGGACCGGGAGCTGCTCAATAACAAATGCGTATGGGGAGGGGTGTAAGGCAAACCAGTTCTGGGCTTGTTTAATCCTGCGTGAGAAAGCCCCCTCCCCCTCCGGAACATCAAAAATTGCAAAGCGCAATTGCAACCATCCCGAATGCGGATGCTGCTGGCGAACGATGGAAACGGTTTCAGCAAAAGTATTGCGCCCGCCCCATAATTCTCCCTCCAGGGGAAAAGATGGTAAGCCTACGGTAAAAGCAGGCGGCGGATAAAAAGGGTTACCATGTTTGGACACCAACTGCTGACCATTCCAGTAAGCACGAACCCCGTCAAGCTTTTCACTCATCCACCAGCCGCTAACGTCCTGTTCCTGCCAGATTTTTGGTAACATCGGATCATGGCACCAGACCGCGCCAGTCAACAAGCAGATGAATAAACCAATACCACACAGTATTTTCAAAAACGTCATATTCCCCTCCCAAGGTTGACATACCTACTATACTTTTTAATTCTGGAATATTTCTGACTAAAGAAATGTGAAGGGCTAGGGAAATTATTAGCCGAACAACACGGTCAATGATTGTATGACGATAAAACTGACCTTTCTCCTTGCATTAAACCACCAATATCGACTAGAAACGTCTCTTTGCAAATAACAGATCAGGAGAAAAGCAGTGCAGGTTGTATTTGGCATCGATTTTGGTACCAGTAACTCAGCTCTGTCCGTATATCGTGACGGACAAGTTGAACTCGTTGACGTAGATATGGACAGTCAGACCACAAGTCTGATGCGCTCGGTTCTTTACTTTAACGAGGACAAGGAAGTCTTCACCGGAGCCGAAGCCATCCATCAATATATAGAAGATGGCGGCTACGGCCGCTTTATGCAGTCGATAAAAACCTTCCTCCCCAGTAGCAGTTTCAGTGGCACCGAAATTTTTGGTAAGCGCTATGGCATTGATGATCTCGTTGCCATAATTCTCAAACAACTGAAACGAAAAGGGGAAAAACATGTTGGTTGTTCCGTAGACACTGTTGTCCTTGGGCGCCCCGTACTGTTTTCAGAAGATAAAGAAAAAGACCAGGCCGCAGAGCAATGGCTGGAAAAAGCAGCACGCAAAGCTGGCTTTAAGCATATCCATTTTCAGTTTGAACCTCTGGCTGCCGCCCAGACCTATAAAGAATCGCTGGCTGATGGCAGAGAAAAAATTGTCTTCATCGGTGATTTTGGTGGCGGAACTTCTGACTTTTCCGTCATTCGCGTGACGGGAGGAACAGCACAGAACAAAGACTTCCGTAATGATGTCCTTGGACTGGGGGGTGTCTACGTTGCCGGCGATAAATTTGATTCACAGATCATGTGGGACAAAGTTGCCCGGCACTTTGGTCGCAAAGCAAATTATAAAGCATTTGCCACCGAAGAATGGACAGAGGTTCCGGGCAGCCTTATCTACACATTGAGTCAATGGCACCGGATCCCGTTACTGAGAACCCGCCAGAATCGCGAACTGATCCGCATCATCAAACGCACGACAGATAATCCGGAAGCGATTCAGAACCTGGAAAACATCATCGAAGATAACTATGGTTTTTCTCTGTTTCAGGCGATTGAAAAAGCTAAATGCGACCTTTCTGCAAAAGAACATACCAGCATCCACTTTCAGGAAACCGACCTCGATCTGGATGAAGCGCTAAGTAAGCAAGAGTTTGAAGAGATCAATCAGACCAACTTCAGCAAGATTGAACATTGTATTGATGAGGTTCTGAGTCAATGTGGCTTGGCTGCAAACCAGGTTGACACTGTATCTCTTACTGGCGGAACCTCTAAAATTCCTTATATCCAGAACCTGTTTATTGATCGCTTTGGTGCCGATAAAACGGAAAACAACAACGCTTTCACCAGCGTTGCCCATGGTCTGGGACTGAGTGTGCCCCTGTTAATGGATTAACCAAATCACCCGTCAGGTAGGTCCTGTCGGGTGATTTTCAAAGCTGGAAAACTGCCCATTTCTACAGTTGATGCGAAACTGGTAATACTCCTCAATCACCAGTGTGGATTAGAGGGGCATTTTGTACAATAACCAGCTGCTACGCAGAATAACAGCAGCCGATCCGCATAATTAAAGCAAACGGCTGAACTCACTGGTCGCTAAAACGACTTCGCAGCGACACCCCGGATGGTGCCGCAGTAACATAGGCAAAACCAGATCTATCGGGACTTCTCTACCGGCAAGTTTTTGACAATGTACACACGCATTTTCCGAAGGCCTAATGGCAACCCGGGCAACCCGGAACTCTTTCCAGTCCGCCAATTTTTCCTTCAGTGAAGTTCCGTAGTATAACCAGTTTGAAAACAGTTCCATTCTCTCAGATATAGCATTGTTTTCCAGTTGGTCTCGCACAGCGGCAAGGGCTGAATTTCTCAGGTTGCTGTTCTCAGAAAACTTGACAACGTTGCTGATGATCTGAGTTCGGGTGGAGAACCTGGACCAGGGCTTTTGCTTCTGCTCACAGAAATCTTTTAACCGTTTGCGACTGAGATTGGCCAGAATGTCGGCGGTACTTTTATCTCTGGACTTCTCTTCAAACTGATATAGAGAAAACGCTGCGGGCCACTGTTCCAGGCCGGAACTATCAGCAAACACAGTCAACCACTGGTCATATAGCAACCACTGAAACCCATTATGCAGGTAATTTTTCGCCTTATTCCTCTTCGGGTGGCTACCTCTCTCCTGAGCCACGGCGGTAGCCTTTAGAACCATCTTTTTCTGCAGGGTTGACAGATCGGTTCCGTCTAAATCGAAATACGCAGATGGAACACAGGAAGCTACAGGAGATGAAGGACATCGTCCAATGTAGGAGGGGGAACAGAAGGGGCAGGACAGATTCCCTTCAGAATAGTGATTGTTACAATCTTTACACTTTATAAATGCCATATTCCCTCCGTTTAAAGCGGTTTTCAGAATCTGGATTTATCGCGTTGCATTGTGCTGTAACATCAACAGGTTATAAAGATCTCAACTATTTTATCGAAAAATACAAGTTCTCAAAGCAAAATTACACCACCACGACTTTATTACGTCCTGAATCCTTGGCCTGATAAAGTGCTTCATCTGCAGCACTCAAAATCTGGTCCAATGAGGACAGTTGCTCAGACAATTGAGCAATACCAAAACTCGCGGTAAATTGGATGATCCGTCCATCAGCCAGCTCTAAACGATTTTCTTCTATCTGCTTCCGCAACCGCTCTGCGACATTACTAGCGGTCAGTTTCTCAGTATGGGGCAGCAAAATTGTAAACTCCTCCCCACCGTGGCGACTGGCCAAATCCTGCTCTCGAAGAACCCCGTGAAGGATCTCAGCCAATTTTTTCAACACCAGGTCACCTGCTTCATGACCATAGGTATCGTTGATCGATTTAAAGCGATCAATATCCATAATAATCACAGACAGAGGCATATTATAACGCTCACTGCGTTTGATCTCTTGTTCACTGCGCTCAAAGAAATAGCGGCGGTTTTTAAGACCGGTTAACTCGTCAGTGGTTGCCAGGTAAGTCAACCATTTTTCATTTTCTTTACGCTTTGTTGCATCCCGAATACTTCCTTGGGCATAAAAATCATCCCCAAGCTTAAACGGAGCAACGGATAAGTCGGCGGGGAATTCAACCCCATCTTTACGCAAGGCAATCACTTCTTGAGACTGACCGATAAAAGGACCATCTCCGGTCTGATAAAACTTTTCCAGCCCTTTATAGGCCCGTTCACGAAATCGTTCAGGAACAATAAGCTGGTGTAATTTGTGGCCGATAGCCTCCTCATGTGTCCAACCGAACATCTGCTCCGCAGCTGGGCTCCAGAACAGAATATAATCATGCTTATCAAGAGTGACAAACGCATCAAGCGAAGCCTCAGACATCGCTCGCATCATTTTTTCACTGGCTTTGAGGGCCTCCTCGATGAGCTTACGTTCAGTAATATCCAGAACAGTACCATGTAAAAATTCAGATTTTCCTGAGCGATTTAACTGAACGTCACCACGAGCTTGAACATGACGAACCTGACCATCGGGTAAAACAATCCGGTGGTCAATAGCGTAAGGAACCCCAGTCTGTTCACTGGCTTTGAGTTTTGCCAAAATCATTTCAGTCTCATCAGGGTGAAAACTCTTGATAATCGTATCCATAGAAGGAGCCCCTGACTGAGGATCAAGACCAAAGATCTTGAAACATTCCGGCGACCACCAGATCCTGTTGGATGCCAACTCGAGCCTCCAGTTCCCGAGACGAGCTATGTCCTGAGCGTGCCTAAGGTTTTCTTGTGTTTCGTAAATGATCAGATTGCGTTTATAGGAATGATGATGCCCAATGCACAACATTATTAGGAACAGAAACATAAAAAGATGGATCGGTTTTGCGAGAGGAAGGTCCAGGTGTGAATTTGGAATCAACCTGGGTACACCGACAATATCCCATCCTCCTGATGAGAACAAAATAGGCATAAGCACTGAGAATTCAGATGGGACAAAATCTTTTGCATCACCCCAGAAAACAATTTTATCGCTTCTGTTGCGAAGAGAAACGCTAAGAACATCCTCATGAAAATCAATATTTGAAAGGAGCTGGTCAACATCTATTACCGATGAAATCAGTCCCCAGTAATGTTTATTGCCGTGGGGATCAATCAACATCACAGGTGCCCTACTTATGATTCCTATCCCCCCTTGTACCAATTCAAGTGGGCCATCGATAGTCATTCTACCGGTTTTAGCAGCTTTCTCGACAGCAGAAAACTGAGTGGGCAAGTTCCGATAATCAAGACCAACAATCTTTTCGTTCCCCTTAAGAGGGTAAACATAGGAAATAGAAAAATCTTTTGCCAAGCTGATATTTCTTATCGCCTTAGATTCGTTAAGCATATGCTCAACGTATTTTTCAAACCTCTCCCGGTTAATACTATCGGCATCAATCGCGACAAAACTCGCTGCCCCCTTTGCCACTAGAAGGTTATAAATCAGCTGTTCTTCAATGGCTGTTCTTATTTCAGCGATCTGGTAGGAAGTTTTCAGAACGACACGACTTTTATTCTGTTCGTACATTTCATATTGAACATAAACATCAAGTCCAAGGATAAGTACAAAGGTAATAATAATCTTGCTGAGCAGCGTTTTTATCATAGCCAGCCAAATCCAGAATGAGAGCGTATGTTACCTTGGTTAAGTGTATCGAAGAACAGAATATTTTCAACAGACAGCAGCCCTAAATATCTGAATTATCAGTATCTTAACTGGTAATCATAGACACTTCCAACGCTTGTATTGTAAATGCCTTCTATGAATAAAGAAATATCACCCGATTAAGACATGGCGAACCTCAATCTATCAATTGTACCTGGAGCATCATCCATGCTACTCTTCCGCCTTCTGATAATGCTCCATCTGTAAACGTCTTATGAACAATCACTGATATAGCTTTTTCTATGTTTGATCTTAACAGTCTGAATCCCCAACAACGCGATGCAGTCGTTCACCGTGACGGCCCCCTGCTGCTCCTGGCCGGTGCTGGCTCCGGAAAAACCCGGGTTATCACCTGCCGTATTGTACACCTGTTGCAATCGGGGGTACCGGCGACCCAGATTCTGGCGGTGACCTTTACCAACAAAGCGGCCCGTGAAATGCGCGAACGGGTTGAGGAGATGATCGGTAAGCAAGCCTGCAAGGGGATGATTGTCGCCACCTTTCACGCCCTGTGTGTCAGGCTACTGAAGAGTCATATTGACCGACTCGGTTTCAAAAAGAATTTTTCTATTTACCCGGCTGCTGATCAGCAACGCCTGATTCGCGACCTGCTGCGTGAACTCTCCCACGAAACGTCCAGCAAGGATGCCGATCAGGTCCTGTGGCGCATCAGTGCGGCGAAAAACCAGTGTCTGCTTCCGGAACAGTATCAGGGGAATGAGCGTGACCCATTTTCACTGGTTACGGCCCATATTTATCCCCGCTACCAAAGAGCCCTGAAAGCGTTTAACGCCGTCGATTTCGATGACCTGCTGGTTTTTGGCGTCCGGATTCTGGAAGAGAACCCCGATCTGCTTGACCATTACCGCACGCTGTTCCGCTACCAGATGGTCGATGAATACCAGGATACCAATCCGGTCCAGTACCGGCTTCTTCAACTTCTAGCCGGAGGTCATAATAACCTCTGTGTAGTTGGTGATGACGATCAGTCGATTTATGCTTTCCGCGGCGCCGATGTCAGCAACATCCTCGGTTTTGAGCATGATTTTCCAGGTACAAAAGTTATCAAGCTGGAACAGAACTACCGCTCCAGCGGCAACATCCTCGCCTGCGCCAACGCCGTTATCAGACAGAATCGTAAACGCTGCGAAAAATCGCTGTGGACCTCGGACGGTGATGGGGCCCAGGTGGAATACCTGTTGTGTGAAGACAGCGAAGATGAAGCACGTCTGGTCATGGAACGGATTCACACCGAAATGGCGCGCGGCACCTACCAGCTTGGTGATTTCGCCATTCTTTACCGTACCAATACCCAGTCACGTTCCTTTGAAGAGCAATTGCTCTATGAAAACATCCCCTTTGTGCTGATTGGCGGACAACAGTTTTTCGAACGTAAAGAGGTCAAGGATGTTGTCGCCTATCTCAAGGTCATCCTCAACCCGACCGACGAGGTTAACCTGCTACGGATACTCAATTACCCCAAACGGGGGATTGGAGAAAGCAGCGTCGACCGCCTGATCCGCTATTCGGCCGAGCACAATATTTCCCTGTGGAAGGTCCTGCATCAACCAGAAGAAGTTGACGATATTAACCCTGCGACCTGTGCCTCCATTGCTCAATTTACTGAGTTGATCAGAAACTATCGGCGGCTGTTCAGTAAATCGCTGCCGCTGGTGGATACCCTGAAAGAGTTTCTTAAAGAGGTCAAACTGGCCGAAGAGATCTACCGCCAGGAAAAAGATCAGGCCGTGGCCAGGAAACGGGTGGACAACCAGGAAGAGATTCTCAACAGCATGGCTTATTACGTTGATGTTGACCCGCTGCCCAGTCTCTCGGGTTTTCTCGACCGCATTTCCCTGCACGATGATGACCGCCCCGGAAAGAACGACAAAGAGAGTAAACTCAACAGTGATGCGGTAACCCTGATGAGCCTTCATTCAAGTAAAGGGCTTGAGTTTCCGGTGGTATTCCTGGTCGGCATGGAGGAAGGCTTTCTCCCCCATAAGAAATCGATCTACGAAACGTTCGATATCGATGAAGAGCGGCGTCTCTGTTACGTCGGCATTACCCGCGCCCAACGCCAACTGGTCCTGCTGGGAGCCCGCCGCCGCCGTAAATACGGCAAGCTCGAACAACGTGAACCAAGCCGCTTTCTCACCGAGATACCGACCGATCGGCTGCTGGTGGTCAATAAAGCCCAGGCAGCGGAAAGTACTCCGGAGCAGGAAGCCATCAGTGCCAATAACTTTTTCAGTAATATGAGCAAAATGTTTGGTGACGACTGAGACAACAGCAGGGAACAATAAGACCTGCTGAGTGTTGAAAAATAAAATACCCCCCACATTATCTCTACTCGCGAGCGTGGTTTCGTGCCAGCCAGAAAAGGTCCGGCTGACACGAGATTATAACTACGCCCCAAATCCCCTCAACGGTGCAACAGGTTGTGGGGACACTTGGATACCTCTACAGAGCTTTAACCAGACCACCATCCACCAGGACTGACTGTCCGGTAATATAAGTGTTGGCTTCCGAACAGAGGAAGGCAGACAGTTTGCCATATTCAGCAGGCTGCCCATAGCGGCCCAGCGGGATAGTTTTAAAGGTATTTTCCTGTAGTTGTTCAACAGAAACACCCGCTTTTTTAGCCCGAATGGCGTCCAGTTCATCAATCCGGGCGGTACCAATACGGCCTGGGGCGATTACGTTGACAAGAATACCGTCTTTACCCAATTCCTGAGACAGAGTCTTAGCCAGGCCGACAACACCAGCGCGGAAGGTATTGGAGAGGATCAGGTTATCCAGAACCGCTTTAATAGATGAAGAGGTGGAGCAAAGGATCCGCCCACCACCAGCAGCGCGCATATGAGGCAGAACCTCACGGACGGCACGAATGTAAGACAACAGTGTCAATTCATAGGCTTTCTGCCAGGTCTCGTCATCAAAAGCATCGAAGGTACCTGCTGGGGGACCACCGGTGTTGTTAACAAGAGCATA
Organism: Geopsychrobacteraceae bacterium; assembly: GCA_963664385.1. Taxonomy (GTDB): domain Bacteria; phylum Desulfobacterota; class Desulfuromonadia; order Desulfuromonadales; family Geopsychrobacteraceae; genus Seleniibacterium. The sequence continues at coordinate 2,923,642 of OY761157.1, read as the reverse complement.
CACACCACCAAATTTTTCTACCGTTGTGTTGACCAGTTTTTTGATATCTTCAGCTTTGGTGATGTCACCAACGAAGTATTCAGGTTCATTTCCGGTTTCTGCTTTGATCTGCGCCTGAGCTTCTTTGAGCTGATCTTCAAAGGGGCTGAAGAGCATGACTTTGGCTTGTTCACGAGCGAATTCACAAGCAACGGCCTGCCCGAGGCCGGAGCTGGACGCCATAACGATGACGCCTTTGTCTTTCAATCCTAAATCCATGATAGTTCTCCTTATTGGTTGTTATGGCATTACTTGCCGTGCTTCTTGTCGATAACCGGGCACTCCAGAGGAGCGAAACCGTCAATCTGGCAAGCGACTGTGTCACCATGCTTGATATGGACAGCGCGCGGAGTGCCGGTGGAAATAATGTCCCCGGGGTACATCTTCATCACTTTGCTGTGGAACGAGACGAGGAAATCGGGGGGGAAAGTCATGTTGGAGACGATATTCTGAGCATGTACTTTGCCGTTGTAGATGGTGGCGACGTTCAGCTTCATAACATCTTCAATCTCATCGGGAGTGACGAGTTGGGGACCGAAGGCGAAAAAGCTTTCAAAGCTTTTGCAGACGGTCAGGTAACGGGGATTCTTACGCAGAATATCTTCAGCGGTCATGTCGATGATGGTGGTAAATCCGGCGACAACACTGAGCCAGTTCTCCGGTTCCACGTCGGTACACTCCTTCCCGAAGATGACACCCAGTTCGGCTTCAGCAGTAGTGCCGTCCGACTGCAGAGGAATCTTGATGGTATCGCCAGGGCCGATAACCGCAGTATCAGGCTTGAAGAAGCTGGCGGGAATACCGCTGGGAGCTTTTTCGGCCAGGTCGGCAGCGTGGTCAACGTAGTTCAGCCCGATGCCGAAAATCTTTTTCGGGTGATGATAAAGGGGCCCGAATTCAGCATCTTTAAGAGGGATTGCTTCGCTGGTCAGACTTTTGAGCAGTTCTCTCCCTTCTGCTTTATACCAGGAGTTGAGGCTGTCGAGCTGATCATGCTGAAGAATAGTCAGAATATCGGTCAGCCAGGCAGTGCCCAGTTTCTGGTTGATAGATGCCAGGGTGAAGACCTCCTCGCCGTGAACGATGGCAGCGGTTTCTACCCCTTTGATTTTAATGGTGGCTAATCTCATAAGATCTCCTTGTTAACCGTGTAAACGATTGTTTTTGTGTTAGCTCAGGCGTCTGCAAGACGACCTGCATCTATTTTCAGGCTCTCAATCGGGGAAAGGATGCGTCCCACTGATAAGATTAAGAGCCTTGAGTTTCAAATTGAGGGCTTCATCGCGGTTGGTAAAACTTTGCATACCGGCAATCATCTCCTTAATGTGCCGTTCATGCTGCCGGTGCAGGTCTTCAGCTTCAGCCACCGACACTTGTTTAAAATAGATTTCCTCGCCGGGCAAAATACGCCCGAGACGGGCCAGATCGATGGCAATAACAGTGCCGATTTTGGCGTAGCCGCCAGTGACCTGATGATCGTTAAAGAGAATGATCGGTTGCCCGTTTCCCGGGACCTGGATGGCGCCGGTGACGATACCATCAGAAGCGATATTAAAACCTTTATCATTGTGCTTCAGCCCAGGACCTTCAAGACGCAGCCCCATGCGGTCAGAATTACTGGAGATGCTGTAGGGCGAACTGAAAAAAGTCGTAAAGGCCTCATCACAGAAATAATCATGCTGTGGCCCAAGGACGACCCGTAAACTGTGATCTTTGACCTTGGGTATGGGGCGGCACAGCAATTTTTCGGGACCGGAGCTCGGACGTTCCAGATTCAGGGGCAGGAGATCCCCGGCTTTAAGGGCGCGCCCCTCAAAACCCCCGAGTTTGCCGAGCATGAACGTCGACTGACTGCCGAGCACCTCAGGCAGGTCAAAGCCCCCTTCTATCGCCAGCACCGCGCCGAAGGTTTCACTAAAGGGAGCAATTTTGAAAATCGTACCTTGCATCAGAGTGACGCTTTGCCAGGCGGCGATGTAATAATTTTCCGGTTCAATAATATGCAGACGACCAACGGTGCCGGTCAGAACCACGCGCACGGAATCAGCCAACACTTCGAGGGTGGGTCCCTGCAGTGAGATCTCCAGCCCTGCACAGCCGAGATCGTTGTTAACCAGGGCATTGCCAAGGCGCAGGGCATCAGCATCGCGAATGCCGGAAACGGGAATGGCCATATCCTGATAACCAGGACGACCCAGATCCTGAACCGTGGTGCAGATGCCCGGTTTAATAACGCGTAGGGCGGGCTGGTTCATTTCTTTACCTCCACCGACTCAAGCTGATAACTGTTGGCGGAAACCTGCTGCTCGATCTTCAGCAACTCAGCCGTCGAGATGGGGCTGAAACTGATGCTGTCCCCGGGACGAAAGGGGGATGGCGGCAGATTGCGAATATCAAATAGCGGGGCCGGGGTTTTCCCGATAACGTTCCAGCCGCCGGGTGAAGCGATGGAATGAACCACGGCCATCCTCTGAGCCGTCGCCACGGCACCAACGTTCAATTTGGTTCGCGGGCTGTTACGGCGTGAAAGAACCTTGTATTCCTCTGGCAAATCTCCCAGGTAGAGATAACCGAGGGTAAAGCCGACCATGTAAACAAACAGCTCGGTACTGGTGAAAACATCAAGAACCTGCTGACGCGACTGGTTTAGAGTCGTCGTTATCTCTTCCAGATCCCATGCGAATTCATCGTCAAAACAGACGGGCAGAAACCACTTGCGGGGTTGCAGAGCAACTTCGCCGGGGGTATCCAGAAGCCCGTTAACAACGTCGATCAGTTCCTGCTGGCGAATGATCAAGGGATCGTAATGAATGAGCAGGGCACGGTAACTGGGGACACTTTCAATGACACCGGCAATATTAGCCTGACTCAGAGCCTGCTTGAGCTTGAGAACCTGGAGACATAATTCCCGGCTGATGGTTTCACCAAACTGTACGCTGCAGGCGGTATCACCACAGGGAAGAAACCTGACGTCTCCCGGTGAGTTGCGGGTTTGGGTGTTGTTCGCTGACGTTGTCACAGTTTCAGACCTCGTTATTATCACTACTCAATGGCAGTTGGCCGGTCTTAAACATGGTGACCAGAGTGTCAACCAGAGCCAGTACAAAGGTGAGCAGACCGAGAATCATGAAACATTGAGGGATCCACAAGGGAATCGGAATAATACCGGCTGAGACATCCTGATATTCCCAGGAATCCCAGGCCAAAGAGATGCTGAAACGAACGGCATAGCACATCAGAACCAGAACGACGCCCACGGAAATAGCTTCGACAATAAAGCGAACTTTGGCTGATTGGACCCGCGACAACAGTAGGTTGACGCGAATATGTTCGCCTTTCTGAAAAGTATAGGCCGCAGCGAAAAATGTCGTTGCAACCAGCAGGTAGCCGGTGATGGTGTCGTATGACGGGATCAGAAGCCCTGGTGATGAGCCGAAGCAGACTTCCCACACTTTGTTTACGGTATTAAATACGACCTGAATAAAGACAACGGAACAGATCAGGCACAGCGCGATGCAGGAGACATAGGTGCTGAGCTGATAATATCGATTTAAGGCTGTGCGTATCATAGTAATCTCTTTTCTTTGCCGACTTTGGCTGGTCCGCATCTGCCCGCCTCCAGAGGGAGCAGATGCTCAAACCTGTGTTACTTGCTGCTTTCGTAGTTCTTGAGGATTTCAGCGCCTTCGGCCCCAGGTTGTTCCTTCCACTCTGCGGCCATCTCATGACCGACCTTGGTCAGCCCGCTCATGATAGTTTCAAGCCCTTCGGTGTGAACCTGCATTTTACTCTTTTTCAGTTCTTCAACTTTACTGATGTTTTCTTCCTTGCTCAGCTCCCAACCACGCTTTTCAGCGATAGCTGCCTGCTCAAGAACAATCTGCTGAGTGGCTTTGTCCAATTTGCGCCAGGCGCGTTTGTTAACAACAACGATGTTTTTCGGTACCCAGGCTTTAACATCGTAGTAGTTGCTGACGTAGTCCCAAGAGCGACTGTTAACACCGGTGGATGGGGAGGTCATCATCGCTTCAACCCGTCCGGTGGTAAACGCCTGGGGCAGATCGGGAACTTCGATCTGAACCGGAATCATACCGAGTTTGCTGGCCAGTTGGTGCTGCAGTGGGTTGTTCGCACGGAATTTGATGCCGCGCAGATCGTCAACACTGTTGATCTCTTTGTTGACGTAGAGAGCTTGTGGCGGCCATGGCACTGAAAACAGCGGGATCATGTTCTGCTTGTCGAGCAGCTTGGCGACAGCGTCCTTTTGAGCGGCCCACATTTTTTCGGCATCTGCGTAGCTGGTTGCGACGAAAGGCACAGAATCGAAACCGAAGATGCCATTTTCGTTGGCCAGCAGCGACAGGAAGAATTCTCCGATTTGAACCTGGCCACTACGGACAGCATTTTTAATTTCACTGTGTTTGAACAGAGAACCGGCCGAGTGCACCTGAATCGTAAATTTTCCGTTGGTGGCTTTGGCCACGTCGTCAGCGAACTGACGGATATTGACGGTATGGAAGGTTTTGTCCGGATAAGGGGTCGGCATATCCCAACTTGCAGCCCATACCGGGCTGGTCAGCAGCAGAACGCTTAACAGGCTGATGATGGTTGTTTTGACTCCTTGCATGTTTTTCTCCTTTTTGGCTTAGTGCTGCCGGCGTGATTTAGACCGGCAGTGTGAGTTCGGGCACATGACAGATCTTGGTCATTTATCACTGTTGATCAAGAAGCTGTCTGATTTGTCCGATCTGGCGTGCTCCGGCTGCTGAATCGCCATGAACACAAAGAGCATCGATCGGAAATTCCAGTTTTTTTCCACTTAAGGAAATAATTGTGCCTGTACTGCAAAGGGTTTTCACCCGCTCCAGAATCTGCTCAGCAGTGAGCAGAGCGTCGCTGTAACGGCGGTTACGCAGACTGCCGTCATCTTCATAAGAGCGGTCCGCAAAAGCTTCCCAAAGCAGCTCAACGCCATAGTTGTCGGCAAGTTTTTGGTGGTGTTGCCAATTGGGGGTGGCCTGAATCATCAGTTTCATCTCCGGGCCGAAAGCCGCAGTGGCCTCCATCACACCACCAAGAAGGTCATCATTGACCATCATTGTGTTGTACAGCGCCCCGTGGGGCTTAATATAAGAAAGGCGGGTTCCTGCCGCGCTGCAGAATCCCTGTAAAGCACCAGCCTGGTAGATGACCATCTGCTTTACCTCTTCCGGGCTGATATCCATATTGCGGCGGCCGAAGCCCTGCAGATCGGGGTAAGAGGGATGGGCTCCGATTAAGACGTTGTGCTTAACCGCTTCCGCGACCGTTTTAGCCATAATGTTAGCGTCACCGGCATGAAAGCCGCAGGCGACATTGGCCATATGGATATTAGGAATGACATCAAGGTCCTGACCTAAAGAGTAATTACCGAAGCTTTCGCCTAAATCACAGTTCAGTTTCATCGTTTTATCCTTTGTCAGTTAGCTACTTAATTGCCATCCGGAAACTCAAAATAGCAACTATCCAGTTTTCAGATTGGAAACGAGCAATTTTTCGTTGTGGCAAGGAAATCAAGGACTTGAGCGGAGGCGTAGTACTTTACGCCGCACAAACAAGTCCGCAGATTGACGCTGCCACAGCGGAAAAGGGCCGTTTCCGGATGAAAACCACTTAATTCATCATTTTGGCCGGTAACCAGGTGGCGAGTTCGGGAAACACCACCAGAATCACCAGCATCAGCGCCATGAGGAGGAAGAACGGCGTTGCCGCCCGGGCGATGTAAAGGATATCCTTACCGGTCATGGCCTGCAGAACAAACAGATTGAAACCGACCGGCGGCGTGATCTGCGCCATCTCGACGACGACGACCAGAAAGACACCGAACCACAGCGTGTTGATACCAACCGCTTCAACCATGGGCATGATGACCGAGGTGGTCAACACGACAACGGAGATGCCGTCGAGAAAAAGGCCCATGAGGATAAAGAAAACGGACAGAGCGGCCAGCATCGCATAGGGCGAAAGATTAAGAGTTGTGATCCAGGTTGCAAGCAGACGCGGCAGTCCGGTGAACCCCATGGCAACGGTCAAAAAGGAAGCACCAGCAATAATGAAGCTGATCATACATGAGGTGACGACTGCGCCGCGCACCGATTCAATAAAGTTGGTTTTGCTTAGGGTGCCGCTGACTTTGGACAGGAGCAGAGCCAGGACAACACCGACAGCAGCAGCGTCGGTTGGTGAGGCCAGTCCGGCATACATGGAACCGATTACCCCAAGGACCAGAAGGAAAATAGGAATCAGGCGACGACTACGGTAGATCTTTTCGCTGAAACTCATACGCTCTTCAGCAGGCGGGATCTGACCGGGGTGAAAAATGGACCAGAAGATAACGTAGCCAACAAACAGGGAGATCAGCAGGAAACCCGGCAGAACACCGGCAATAAACAGGCGCGAAATCGACTGATCCGTGGCCACCCCGTAGACAATGAGAATGATCGACGGGGGGATTAGAAAACCGAGGGTTGCCGAACCAGCCAGGGTACCGATGGCTAATTTTTCCGGATAACCGCGTTTTTTCAACTCGGGCACGGTCATCTTACCCACGGTCAGAGCGGTGGCTGCCGATGAACCGGATACCGCAGCAAACATACCACAGCCGAAAATATTGACATGAATCAGACGACCGGGAAGTTTTTGCAGCCAGGGAGAAAGGCCGCTGAACAGGTCTTCAGCCAAACGGGTACGGAACAGAATTTCTCCCATCCAGATAAACAGAGGCAGTGCCGCAAGAGTCCATTCATGGCTGTTCCCCCACAGGGTCGTGGCCAGGACATCACCGACCGGCGCCCCAGTGAAGAAGAAGAGCGCGGAAAACCCAACGAGAAAGAGCGAAAATGCGACCCATACTCCCAGTCCAAGAAGACTGATAAGTATGGCCAGCAGAATAAAAGCAATCAAAAATACCGACATTGTCAATGGTCCTTGTCTTAAGTGGCCGGAGAATAAACAGATAATGCCTGTCGGCCGGGACATCGTTGTCGTTAGTATTGCGGGCCTCCGGTGTTAGTCCTTAACGCTGGTCTGCATCTTTGTTAGAGACCAGATAGTGCAAAAATATTGGTTCTCCCCGGACTAGCCATTTTTCGGCGGGGCGAACCGGAAGCCACTCGCATCATTGCAGGTGGCTCCCGAAATTAAGCAGGCTTACCCCTGCCGTAGTTTAGCGACCGCTTCCTTAATCCGTGCGACAGCGATTTCCAGGTTTTCATAAGAGTTAGCATAAGACATACGCAAGCACCCTTCACCGGAAGCACCAAAAGCGGAGCCAGGAACAACGGCAACCCCAGCCTCATGAAGGAAATACATAGCCATTTCGTGAGACGTTTTCCCCAACTCTTCAATGTTGACAAACATGTAGAAGGCCCCCTCAGGGCGAACCGGCTTCAGACCCGGAATGTCTTGCAGGGCATTATAAAAGTAATCGCGCCGCCGGTTGAATTCCGCCACCATATCATCAGCCGGTTGCTGTGGACCGTCAAGGGCGGCAACGCCACCGTACTGAACGAAGGTCGTGGCACAGGCGATGGTGTTCTGGTGCACCCGGATCATGGCATCGGCGACCGGACGATCCGCGACGGCATAGCCCAACCGCCAGCCGGTCATAGAGAAGATCTTAGACATGCCATTAATGATAATGGTGCGCTCGCGCATACCCGGGAAAGAGGCAATGCTGACATGCTTGGCGCTACCGTAGATGATGCGTTCGTAGATCTCGTCCGAAAGCACATACAAATTGTTTTCAATGGCCAGTTGAGCCAACTGCTCCAGAGTTTCTTCAGGATAGACAACACCGGTCGGATTGTGCGGTGTGTTGATGATCAGCATTCGCGTCTTCGGTGTGATCAGGCTTTTGATCTTCTCGATATTGGGAACAAAGCCATCCTCGAAGGTCATGGCATAGGGAACCGGTGTTGCCTGTGCCATAGTTGCGCAGGGGTAGTAAGCAACCCAACTGGGATCGGGAATCAGGACTTCATCGCCAGCATTGAGCACCGCCATCATGGCAATGAAAACGGCTTCATTGGCACCAGCAGTGACGATGATCTCTTTTGCATCATAATCAAGGCCGTTGTCGCGCTTCAATTTGCCTACGATGGCAGCGCTCAACTCCGGAATGCCATAGTTGGAACTATAATGAACCTGCCCTTCAGCCAGGGCCTGTGCGGCAGCATCTTTAATATGACCTGGGGTATCAAAATCGGGGCGGCCGATTTCCAGGCGGATGATACTGCGCCCCTCTTTTTCGAGACGGTTAACTTCTTCAAGGATTTTACGGATTCCGGAAAAAGGGATCCCGTCCATTCTGTCTGCGATTTGCATGAGATTCTTCATCCTTTAGCAAGGTGTAAAAAGTTACTGAATCATTTCCAGCAGGCGTTCCTTGCCTTCCAGAATGTGATTTTCAAAAGCTTCTGCCGTTTCCCGGGGGCGGCCTTCCGCAATATAATTGATCAGCTCAAGATGCTCTTGGTTAGAACGGCTGAGCATCCCCAGGTTACTCATTTCCCGGCGCAGGTAGAGGGAAAGTTTGCGTTCGAGACCACGATTGATAATGATCAAAGGCTGATTACCCGTCGCCTCGAACAACAGGGCATGAAACTCTTCATTGATACTGTAATAGCCAGAGACGTCAGCCTGCCTGATCATTTTATCCATGTGCTTGTGCATCTGCCGTAAGCGCTGGATCTGCTCCAACGAGATCCGAAACGGCAGGATCTTACCGGCCGTGTAGGCCAAGCCACCCCGGACATCGTAACTGTCGAGGGCTTCCTTGGTCGTGAGACTACCGACAAATGCCCCACGGTTGGGAATAATCTCAACCAGCCCTTCAAAACGCAGAGCATTGAGAACCTCGCGCACCGGACCTCTGCTGATCTGCAGTTCATCGGCCAACGCTTTTTCATTGATCTTGCCTCCCGGGAGAATTTCCCCGGAGAAGATTCTTTTTTCTATAAGACGCTGAATTTCTGCGGTGCGCTCCGGCCCACCGGCAGGAATATTAAGTTTTTCTTTACTCATCGTGCCCTCCCTAAAAAAAATGTATTCAATGTCTACACGATTGTCAACAATCTTAGTTTAAAAAAATTGAAACAACACAAACATGCTCACTTTATAGGCAATGATTGTTTTTGTGCACAATAATTATACTTTGCAATAAAACAATCTATATTTTTATCTATTTGAAAGAAAAAGGAAAAATATACTTTTAAAAATTACAAAAATTGGTTGACAACATTTTTAGGATAATGATAGAAAAATTTCACAAAACAAATCGATTGATTTTTTTATTGCAGCCGCAAAGATGCGAATTGCGTTAGATAGGCAGTGACGCCAGGTTTCAAAGTGTCGGAAATATATATTTTCGTTACTTACTGTTTGGTTCGAAACGCTAACTGACAACTTTTTCTTTCTGGAGGTCTGACAATGAATCTCTCAACCCGTATCAAAAAAGCCGTGTTCTCCCTTCTGCTTGCCTGTTTCGTCATTATGAATGTTGCGAGTGCCGAAGCAGGGTCCATCAAACTGAAATATTCCGACCACGATCCACCAAACGGTATGCGAACTGGCTTTGTCGAAAAAGTCTGGTTACAGGAAATCCACAATCAACTGGGAGACAAGGTGAACATCCAGTCCTTCTGGGGTGGAGCCCTGCTCGGTTCCAAAGAGGTTCTCAGCGGGATCGGTAATGGGGTTACCCAGATGGGTTACATTTATCCCGGACACTATCCTGGCCAGATGGTCGCTCACTCCATTTTTAAGCTGTTTCCCCGCGGGCCGCAGAAGTTTGAAGACATTGTCTGGTTCTACCGTACCGCGTACAAAGAAGTACCGGCATTTGAAGCGGAACTGAAAAAAGCCAATGTCAAAACCCTGCTTTTCACCGCCGGCCTGCCTGGTGCCTTTACCGGCAAAAATCCCCTCAACAGCCTCGACGACCTGAAGGGGGACAAGTGGCGTGCGGGTGACAAATGGGGGTTGCGATTCCTCGAAAATGCCGGTGCGACTCCGGTTTCTGTTCCCTGGGGGGATGTCTATATGTCTCTGCAGACCGGCGCCATTGATGGTTGTTTCACCAACTACGATGGTCTGCACATGATGAAATTTGATGAAGTTGCGCCTAACATGCTGGTCTCCAAAGCGCTCTGGTACGGTATCCCCTTTATTCACCTGATCAATCGCACCACCTTTGAAAAGCTGCCACAGGATGTGCAGGACGGCATTCTCAAGGCATCCGAAATAGCCGAACAGAAATTTGCCAAGGTTTATGAAGATGCCTTTGACCAGATCAAGACCGAACAGGAAGCAGCAGGCATCAAAGTTACCGTCATGTCCGACAGCGACATCGCCAAATGGGAAAATGCTGCTGAATTGACCAAACTGCAGGCGACCTGGGTTAAGGAAGCCGAAGCGGCTGGCCTTAAAAACGCTGCCGAAGTGATGGCCAAAGTAAAAGAAATCCACCTGCGTGCCATGGCTCGTTAACAACACCCTGCCAACGTTGTCGGTCTACCGCAAGGCAGACCGACAACCGGATCGACAAGCAGCTTTTTAAACTTTCAATAACAGGTGGATGCTATGTCTTCGCTCATTACTAAATTTAACCAATTTCTGGCTGCGTTTTGTGGCTGGTTGATGATCGGCATGATGCTGTTGCTGGTAGCGGACATCGTCTCGCGCGGGATCGGTAAGCCGCTACAGGGAATGGCGGAACTGTCTGTCTTCGTCATGATCATTGTTATCTACCTTGGTCTGGCCCGTTGCGAAGAGCACCGGGAACACGTCAACCTGGAACTGCTGACCAATTTTCTCCCCGCTGGGGGGCGGCGCCTGTTTGCCGTGATCGCCCAACTATTGGCCATTATTACTGTCGCCCTGCTCCTTTATGCCGTCTTTCAGAACACCCTCGATTCTTTCGCTAATCATGAATCGATAGAAGGAACCATGGAACTGCGCATCTGGCCCGTCAAGGCGCTGATGGTCGCCGGGTTGTTCGGTTTCCTGCTGCAGGCGACCCGTTTTTTCATTGAACTGGTCAAGGGCAAAGCTTAGCACACAGGCTGGGTACCCAGGTTCTCAAGGATAAAATTTTACTTCGTTGGTTTGAAACAGTATCGATAGGTCGCCATTATGGATTTTTTAACTGCCGGAATTCTCTGTATATTTTTATTACTTCTGCTGATGGGGTTCGGCCTGCAGATCGGGCTGTCCTTTATCCTGAGCGGAATCGTCATCAGTACCCTGCTGCTCGGTTTTGACAGCACCCTGTCCCTGCTAGGACAAGCGGCCTATTTCTCTATAGCCACGCCAACCTGGGCTTCGATCCCCCTGTTTGTTCTGATGGGCGCCTTTGCCGCTGGCGGAGGCCTGGCCAGGCGTGCCTATACCGGAGTCTACGCCATGAGCCAGGGGCTTAAAGGCTCCCTTGGTATCGCCACCTGTTTCAGTTGTGCGGCCTTTGGTGCGGTTTCCGGGTCATCCCTTGCCACGACAGCCATCTTTGGCAAGATGGCACTGCCGGAGATGAATCGTCTGAATTACGATAAATCGTTTTCCGCCGGCTGCATTGCTTCGGCCGGAACCTTCGCCTCCATGATCCCCCCCAGCATGATGATGATCATTTATGCCCTGTTTACCCAGCAGTCGGTCGGCAAGCTGTTCGCCGCCGGGGTTATTCCCGGCCTGATGACCGCTGTCGCCTATGTTGTCATGATCCTGTTCATGGTCAAACGCAACCCTAAGCTGGCTCCAGATCCGGTGGATAACCACATGGAGCGGGGGGAACGCTTAAAAACTGCGACCCAGATCTGGCCGGTAGCGATTATCGCCATGGTCGTTCTTGGTGGTATCTACAGCGGCTGGTTTACACCGACCGAAGCGGCTGCCGCCGGCTCCCTGATCACTCTGGCCTTCGGCTGGATGCTCAAACATTTCCGTCAGCTCGATGAACTGACTCTGGCCATGAAAGAATCGGCCAATACCACCGCCATGCTGTTTCTGATCAATATTGGTGCCCTGTTCTACAGCCGGATCCTTGCCGTCACCCGGCTGCCAACAGAATTGACCATGATGCTGCAGAACCTCGACGTCCCACGCTTTGTCATTCTGCTCGGCATTCTGGCGGTTATGTTCCTGCTGGGGATGATTATGGTTCCCGTCGGCATCTACGCCCTGACTCTGCCCATCGTCTTCCCCATGCTTATTGCTCTTGGTTACGATCCCATCTGGTTTGGTGTTATCGCCCTTAAACTGACTGAAATCGGTTCGATTACACCACCTGTCGGGTTGAACGTTTTTGCCATGAAGGGGGTCATCCCGCGCGAGATGAAAATCTCTATTGAAGATATCTTCAAAGGGGTGTGGCCATTCTGTATCTGCGACCTGATTGTCCTGGGTCTGTTGATCCTGTTCCCCCAGTTGTCCCTGTGGCTGCCTAACCTGCTGTTAGGCTGAGCCGAAACGAAAAGCGAAGGAGTTGCTTATGTCTTCATATAAAGTTGAACTGTTGATTAAAGGGGATCTGGTGCTGCCGGATCGTCTTCTTAAAGATGCCTGTGTCGGTGTTAAAGACGGCAAAATTGTGGGAATCTATACCACTGCCGATGCTCCTGCTGCCGAGCAGAGCGTTGATGCCAGCGGCAAGCTGGTCTTCCCCGGTATCGTTGATGCCCATGTTCATTCCTACAGCAATATGCATGAACAGTTTGAAAATTCTACCGCAGCCGCAGCCGCTGGTGGCGTCACAACCATTATCGAAATGCCTTACGATGCGGTTGCGCCGGTTTCGACACCGGAAGTTTACCAGGAAAAGATCGGCTGGATTAAAGATAAAGCCAAGGTCGATATCGCTCTGCTCGCGACCCTGAAAAAGGAAGGTAATATCGAAGCGATTGAACCGTTGACCGATCTCGGGGCCTGCGGCTTTAAACTGAGCGCCTTTGAAACCGATGCCTTCCGCTTTCCCCGCATTGATGACAATGTCCTGCTGGAAGTTTTGCCGGAACTGGCCAAGACCGGCCTGACCGTTGGTTTTCATGCTGAAAATGATGTCATCATCGAAGCGCTCATTGCCAAATACAAAGCTGAAGGGAAAAGCTATCCCAAGGCCCACTGCGAGACCCGACCGGTGATTTCTGAAAGTCTGGCCGTTGGCAAACTGCTTGAGTTTGCCTACTGGAGTGGTGTTGCTCTACACATTTACCATGCCTCCCACCCCCGCTGCCTCGACCTGATCGACTGGTACAAGGCCCAAGGGGTGAATGTCACCGTTGAAACGTGTCCTCACTATCTGTTGCTGAACGAAGACGACATGGCTGACAAAAAAGCCTTCGCCAAGATCAATCCACCAATGCGCAGCAAGGATGCGGTGGAAGGAATGTGGACAGCACTGTTAGCTGGCCGTATCGACTGGGTCGCATCCGACCACGCTCCTTGGCCGCTGGAGAAAAAATCGAATGAGGTGATCTTCGATAATGGTTCCGGCGCTCCTGGTGTCGAGTCAATTCTGCCCCTGCTCTACAGTGAAGGGGTTGCAAAACGTGGTCTTGACGTTGTGCGTCTGGCCGAGCTGCTGGCGTCTAAACCGGCAGAACGGTTCAAACTGGCCCACCGCAAAGGGGCTATTGCCGTTGGTAATGATGCTGATTTTGCTATTCTTGACCCAGCCAAAGAGTGGACCTTTGACGCGTCTAAAACCCAGTCTTCAGCCAAGTGGTCTCCTTACGAGGGGATGACGGTGACCGGTCAGGTTGAGCGCACTATTTTGCGCGGAAAAACCATCTTTGCCAATGGCCAGGTCCTGGCCAAGGGGGGTGATGGCGACTACGTTGCCGCCCGCTGAACCTTGTCATCCAAAGGGTGGCAGCCAAATGGCTGCTACCCCTTGTTAACAGCGTCAAAAGTCCCCTTTTACGAGGCTTCAGAAAGAGAATTATATGCAGCAGGTAAAAATCAATCAGGATAGACTCTGGAACGATCTTATGGAGCTTGGCCAGATCGGTGTGCAGGAAGGTGGTGGGGTAACCCGGACCGCCCTGTCGGCTGAAGATGAACAGGCGCGCCAGTGGCTGATCGCCAAAATGAAAGCAGCTGGCCTTGAGGTCCGCGTCGATGGCATTCTCAACGTTATTGGCACCCTTAAAGCGCCCCATGGCAACGGTAAAGCCATGGCCATGGGCTCACACCTCGATAGCGTCCCCAACGGTGGCCGCTTTGACGGAGCTTACGGCGTACTCGCAGCCCTTGAGGTCGCCCGCAGCCTCAAAGAGAGTGGCACGCCCCTCCCCTGCGATCTGGAGGTGATCAGCTTCTGTGATGAAGAAGCGGCGCACAATGCCGGAACCGTCGGCAGCCGGGCGATGATGGGACTATTGCAGGAGGGTGAACTGCTCAAGAGCAAAAACGAAGGGGGCAAACCATTTATTCATCATCTTCAAGCTTTGGGTTATGATGCCGCAAAAATCCCCAGTGCCCGGCGAGACCCCGGGGAGCTGGCCTGCTTCCTTGAAATTCATATCGAACAGGGACGACGCCTCGAAACCGAACAGTTGCAAATCGGTGTCGTCACCGCGATTGTCGGCGTTTACCGTTACATTGTTACCGTGCGTGGTGAAGCCGCACACGCCGGGACAACCCCCATGGCACTGCGGAATGATGCGCTGGTCGCAGCAGCTCCGGTGTTTACCTTGCTCCCCGAATGGACCAGGGAACAGAACCCGGAAATGGTCGGGACCATCGGCCAGGTGACGGTGGCCCCAGGGGCCAGCAACGTGGTTCCGGAACAATGTCGTTTTTTGGTTGAATTGCGTTCCCAACGCCCTGAAGATATGCAGGCCGTACGCGATCGCTTATATGCTTATGCCAGCGCGCGTGATGGCTGGACCATAGAGACAATCTACGAAAAGGACAGTGTCCTGCTCAATGATGAGTTGATTCAACAGATTACCCAGGCAGTGCAGCAACAACAGCTCGCTTATGTCCAGATGCCGAGTGGCGCTGGTCACGATGCCCAGTCACTGGCCCCCTTTGTGCCAACGGGGATGATCTTTATCCCCTGCCGGAACGGGATCAGTCATAACCCGGCCGAGTCGATCAGCAAAGAGGAAGCCGGCCAGGGCTGCCAGCTGTTGTTAGACAGTCTGCAACGTGTCGCTGCCCGCTACGCGTAAAGGACAGATCAAGCGATGATGGATCACCCTAAAAACCGTTTTTCTGAAAAGATCAGTAAAAACTCAGACAGCTTTACCCCCAGTGACCGTATGATTGCGGACTACCTGCTGCGGGTATACCCGTTGGGCCTTTTGCAGAATGCCGCTGAAATTGCCGAAGAACTCAACATTACAGCGTCGACGGTCACCCGTTTCTTCCCCAAGATCGGCTATGACAATATCAAGGAAGCCCGGGCCGATTTCCGGGAAGACATCCGCTTTCTCATCAACTCCCCCATGGACCGCGTCAGGACCGTGCGCCAGCATGAAGCTGAGAACGATCTATTTAATCAGACTCTGCAGCAGGACCTGGCCAACATCCAGGATACCATGCGCTCGGTCAATGAAGAGACGGTCGAACGTTTTCTTTCCCTGCTCGATGACCATCGCCGGGCGGTTTTCGTCCTTGGTACCCGCAAAGAGGTCTCCCTGGCCCATTATTTTGCCTACCAGATGAGCAGCTTCCGCAGCGACACCAGAAAGCTGACAGCGACCAATCTGGTCGATGAACTGGCGAATATCCAGCCCGACGACCTCCTGGTTGTCTTCGATTTCAGGCGTTATTCCCGCAGCCACCTTAAAGCCTGCCAGTATGCCAAGGACGCCGGGGCCAGGGTCGTTGTCTTTGGTGATTCTCCCATTGTGCCAACGGGGACGCTGGCCGATTGCCTGTTTCTGGTCAACACCACCGGCCTGTCGGCTTTTGATTCCTACACCTCCGGTGTGACCCTGATTAACGCCCTGTTTTCCATGATGGTCAAGCGTCACTCCCTGGCCCTGGAAACCAAATACGATCGCCTTGAAGCCCTTTATCAGCGCTTTGATGTCTTTCTTTACCAGAAAGACAGCGGCCCGGGCGGAAACGGGTAAGACAGCTATGCAATACGACAAAATCGGATTTCTCGGTACTGGTATTATGGGAGCCCCCATGGCTGAGTGCTTGTTGCGTAGCGGCTTTGACCTGGTGGTCTGGAACCGAACAAGGGACAAGTGTCTGGCTCTGGAGCAACAGGGCGCAACGCACATGGCTTCGCCAGCGCAGGCCGCCGCAACGGCTGATATCATCATCCTCTGCCTGAGCGATGCGGCAGCCATTGACGAAGTCCTGTTCGGACCTGACGGGGTCGTCTGTGCTCCTGCGGATCACCTGGCTGAGCTGCTGGTCATCGATATGAGCACCATCAGCCCGGCCGCCAGCCGGGCGTGTCAGGAACGCCTGGCCGGTTATGGGATCACCATGCTCGATGCGCCAGTCAGTGGCAGCCGCGAAGGTGCGACCCAGGGGACCCTGTCTATTATGGTGGGGGGTGACAGTGACCGCTTTGACCAGGTACGACCGTTACTGGCAGCCATGGGCACAACGTTGGTCCATGTCGGGGCGCGCTGCGGCGATGGCCAGACGGTCAAATTGGTCAATCAGCTGTTAGCATCCGGTCATACCCTGATCATGAGCGAAGCATTGTTGTTTGCCCAGGCAGGAGGGGTCGATCTGGAAAAGACTCTGGAGGCGGTCAGCGCCGGTGCCGCTGGCAGCTGGATGTTAACCAACCGCGGCCCCCAGGTGATCCGCCGTGACTTCAGCCCGGCTTTCAGCATCGACTTGCAGATCAAGAGCCTGGAAGCAGTCCTGGCCGTCGCCCGGGATAACGGCGCACCAGTGCCGACGACAGCACAGCTGTATCAATATTATCGTGCCTTGCAGGCTCAGGGTTTAGGTGGCGAAGGGCATCATGCCGTGATCAAAGCCCTGGAAGGGTTGGCCGGCTTCAAGGTTGGCCCCCATCAACAATCAGGGGAAATGTGACCGGTAAAGAGAGAAACTCAAAATATGGCTAAATTAGGTATTCTGATTCTGGGGCAAACCCCAAGAAATGATATGGAAGAGCTGTTTCGCACCTACATCCCCAACGCTGAACTGTTGCAGGCCGGCGGGCTTGACGGGTTAACGAACCAGGAGATTGATGCTCTGGTCACCCGGGACCCGGAGTACCCGCTGTTTGTCATCCTTGCCGATGGCAGTACCCGTGAAATTGCCATGGCCAAGCTGATCCCGCTGTTGGAAAAACAGACAAAAGCCCTGGCCGCTGCCGGCGCGGAGGTCATTGTTCTGATGTGTGCCGGAAAGTTCCCCCTGCTCGATTCTCCGCTGCCGGTGATTTACCCGTGGCGTGTTGTCCCGGCGGTGGTGGAAGGGATCAGTGCCAATCAGCGTATCGCCATCGTGACACCAAATGCAGGTCAGCTGGAACCGGCATTGACCAATTGGCGCCAGCGGGGCTTTACGGTTCATGGTGCCTACGCCGCACCGATTGACGAAAAAGCCCTGACGGTCGCGGCTGAACACTTGCGCCAGCCCGGCCTCGACCTGGTGGTTCTCGACTGTATGGGGTTTGCCCCGGCGGCCGTCACAAGCTTCAGACAGGTTTTCGATGTCCCGGTAATCTGCCCCCGCCGACTGGTGGCCAGAGTTACCGCAGAAATGCTCGGTTGCTGATTCACGACTAGAAGAGTCAAAAACAATAAACATCAAGGAGTTACAAATGGAACTGAAAGGTATTTATCCGATCGTCCCGACCCCGTTCCTGGCTGATGGTGCCGTCGATTATGCCAGTATTGAACGGCTGGTCGATGCCATGGCAGAAAAACAGGTGCATGGTCTGGCGATCATGGGAGCCCTGGGGGAAGGGCCGAAGATGACTGATGCCGAACGCACGGAGATCATAAAGCTCTACCGCAAACGGATGCCGGCAGACATGCACCTGGTAGTTGGAACCCGTGCTCCGGCGACCGACCCGGCCAAACTGCAGGCGGAAAAAGCCCGCGACCTGGGCGCCGATGCCCTGCTGCTCGGCCCCCATGGTATTCAGAAAGACAAGCCGCTGCTGGAATACTATCAACAGGTTTCCGCTGCCGCCAAAATCCCCTGCATTATTCATGACTATCCGGCGGTTACCGGCATCACCATGACAGTGGAGCTGATCACCAGAATGTTTGAGACCGCCGAGTATATTCAATACATCAAACTGGAAGACCCACCAACCGGCATGAAGATGCAGGCCCTGCAGCAAACCGTTGGCGAGAAACTGAAAGTGTTTGGCGCGTTGGGGGGGAATTACGCCCTGGAAGAGCTGCAGCTGGGTGCGGTCGGGATTATGACTGGTTTCGTTTATGCGGAACTACTGGTGCAATTGTACAACTACGCCAAAGCAGATCAGTGGGATGAGGCAAAACAACTGTTCTACGATTTTCTCCCCCTGACCCGCTGGGAGTTTCAACCGGGAGTCGGTATTTCCCTGCGCAAACATCTGCTCAAAAAGATGGGGGTTTTCACCACCACCAAAGTCCGTCACCCGGGGATGGATGCCGATGCCAGAACCGTCGAGCAAATGGTGCAAATTGTCGATTTTCTCAACCGTAAAGGGTACGACCTGGCGATCTGATCTGCCCTGTGCAGAGGTCAAGGCCGATCATACAACCACCATGGGGTTCACCCCCGGGTGGTTGTATGATTGACCAGGGCATTCCCGTAAAGCATTAGAATTTGCGCCAGTTCCTTGTTTTTACCCTACACACCACTGATTTCAAAAATTTTTTACCCTGCCCCGACCTGTGAGGAGTTCGCTTATGTCACTTATCCGCATTGATGAAACCCGCTGTAAAAAAGATAATTTATGTGTCCTGGACTGCCCGGCTAACATTCTAAAACAGGCAGATAAAACAACGATTCCGACCATGATCCCCCAAGGGGATAAGGTTTGCATGCGCTGTGGTCATTGTGTCGCAGTGTGCCCCCACGACGCCCTCGACCATGTTGACAGCCCCATGGCAAATAGTCCTGCAATTGCGCCGGAGTTGACGATAGATGCAGCTCAGGCAACCCAGTTCCTCAGATCACGCCGATCGGTTCGGCGCTATAAGGACCAAGCGGTGCCGCAAGACACCATAAGGGAGTTGATTGAGAACGCAAAATACGCTCCGACCGGTGGCAATTCACAGCTACTCAGCTGGACTGTTTACACCGACAAGGCGATCCTCAAGCAGATCGCGAATCTGACCATTACCTGGATGAAAGAACTGCTTGCCGCTGAAGACGGCAAAAACCTGCCCCCCTATTTTGCCAAAAATGTAGCCGCATACGAGGCCGGAATCAATTCCATTACCCGCGATGCGCCATGCCTGGTTATCGCATCAGCGCCCGGTTTTTATCACAATGGCATGGTCGATTTAAGCATTGCCCTGTCCTATTTTGAACTGGCTGCTACGGCAAGAGGCCTTGGAACCTGCTGGCTGGGATTGATCGTCCGCGCGTTAAAAGTATCCAAGCCCCTGCAATCATTAATCGATCTTCCGGAAGGGCATAGCCATTTTTACGCTATGGTCCTGGGCTATCCACAACTTAAATACCACCGTCTCCCGGAACGAAAAGCGGCAGATATTATCTGGAAATAGTTTTTAAAACATCTGCACAGCCACTTTAAACCAGTCGCTTTCAGCGGAGGAGCTGACCAGATAAAATTTACGCAGAGGCTTATTCGTTTTCGCCTCTGCGTAAGGTCAAAATTCAGCAATGCTTTGCTGCGGGATCAGGGGTCTAATTTTCTCCGATTTTTATATCGACCACAGCTTGAAAGCCAGAATCAGTCTGGGTCACATCGATGGAGCGAATCTTGGTCCCGGCATCGGAGATCAGCAGGCTGACCCCCTCGGCAATGCGCGCCTTGGTGACAACATCCTTGGCATAGCGTGATAACTTTTTGCTCTCAATGCGCAGGTCATCATTCAGGTCAATACCGTGGGTCTGGCTGGCACTGTCGAGGAGTTGATTCACCTCATCATCGGACAGGTACTGCCCCGACAGATCTTTCAGACCGCTGACGGTCATTTCGTCCTCTTCAGCCAGGCGCTCCTCCAGCTGACGACCAAATTCAAGAGCATCGGCCGGCGTTTCAACCTGTCCCGAAATAGCCTTCAGCAACGCACCAGCCGCCTTGGCGCAAACCTTCGGTGTCTGGCTTACCGAGGCTTTAAGAAAATCATCCATCCAGTACTTGGTCTTCTGCCCAAGATTATCGACCACGTAGACCTTTGAACTGTCAGCCAGGACCACAGCCCCTTTTTGAATTTTCTCCAGAGGCACACCCGTACGCCCGGCAACCCGGTTCACACCCTGCTCATCGCTCACCTCCAGGTAACTGCTGCGGCTCTCAATCCGGAACAGTCCCAGAGCCTGCATCGGCTCATTCTCGCCACTTATGTTATCGAACAGAATCACCAGAAACTCACCACCACCAATGTTCGGATGGGTCGAAGCACTGTAGAGATGGCGTGCAATAGCCTCACTCCCCTCCATAAAGGTTTCGGGATCAGCAAAAACCTGCGCCGAATAATGGTGGACGAGGTTCAGGTTGAGATCTGATTCGTGAAACAAATGATACTGCTGCCCGCGGCGCAGGGTCGGAATCAGAAAACTGTTAAGCAGCAAATCATCCAACTCCGTGTTGCGCGGACTTTCCCCTGAAGAGATAGTCACCCCTTCTTCATTCAGTTTATTGCCAACCTGATGAACAATAAGTTTGGCTACGGTCGCGGTACTAAAATCGAACACTTCAAATCCTCCAGATTGCCGATTTGATTTCTATCGCAGAATAAAAAACCGGCTCATTCAGTCGTATTAGGTTAACCTGAAGCAGTAATGAGGGCCCGGTTCTCTTGGCTTGTAACTCATTATGCAGGGGCAGGTACTATAAAAGGGGAGTGAGTCTAGCGCTGTTTTGTACAGAAATCCAGTGCTCACTGTTGACAGAAACAACAAAGCCCCCAAGTGAGGGCCTTGTTCCGATTTGTTAGATCAGGGAGAAATAAACCTTGCGATCTTTTAACCTTCGTCTTCTACCTGCTGTTCTTCTCTGGGCTTTTTGGTCCGATAGCCGGGTTTAGCGAGTATTTCTAAGTAGAAAGACTCAAGTTGTTCGGCTTCAGCTCCAGAGATTGATTTATTTATTTGAGAAAGGTGAATCACCTCACTGCTACCTTCATCAAGCCCAAAGCGACAGTCAAAATCCCAGAAATCAGCTCCAGAAGGGAGTTTTTTACCCCGCTCACGCCTGATATACTTTTTCACTTCATGTTTAATGGCTTCGACAAGACGTGGAACTTTAATTTTGGGGTGGGACATTTTGAACGTTTTTTTCATAGAGATACCATTCACTAAAATTGGCTGCATTGAAAACAATTTTCAATGGATTATCATAATAACATCGATGTAAGGGTTTCTGCAGCTTTTCATACAAATGAACAGTTTAAAAGTCATCTGTAGGGTTTTCTGATCAATGGAACCACAATAAACACGTTCACACTATGCATGATCTGGCTGACAAATTGATTAAATACCTTGCTTTTATTCCCCAGACCGTTACCCTAGCAGCATCCCCTTCGTTATGCCATATATCCTTGATAGCTGGCTTAGCGCCTGCTATCTTCAAGGAAATTTATGACTGATCTCCGTTTGTCCTACCAAACCATAGAGTTTGGAGAACTAGATATTCACCTCTGTGCGTTACGCGATAAACAACAATTTCAAGATCCGGCAGGTCGTGCAGAAAAACTTGGAATTTGTTCTGCGGCCTGGCCAATGTTCGGTGTCATTTGGCCCTCAAGTTTAGTCCTTGCCCATTACATGTATAACTACGACATAGGATCAAAACGGGTCTTGGAAGTCGGGTGTGGTATCGCCCTTTCCAGTTTACTTCTGAATAAGCAATCTGCCGATATCACAGCCACTGATTACCATCCGGAAGTGGAGAT
Source organism: Geopsychrobacteraceae bacterium (assembly GCA_963664385.1). Lineage (GTDB taxonomy): Bacteria > Desulfobacterota > Desulfuromonadia > Desulfuromonadales > Geopsychrobacteraceae > Seleniibacterium. The sequence continues at coordinate 2,901,551 of OY761157.1, read as the reverse complement.
TTTTTTGCAAAGAAACACGCAGCTTAACGAAGACAAAGCAATCGCTTTTGAGCGCACGGGCTGGGCTGATGAAGATGACCAGCTAGGGCTCTTTGACCTGATTATAGGTAGCGACCTGCTGTATGAAGACGAACATATTGAATTACTGGCTAACTTCATCCAGAATCATGCAAATCCAGCATGCGAAGCGGTCCTTGTTGACCCTGGCCGGGGACGTAAAAACAAAATAAGTATGCTGATGGAAAAATTCGGGTATACCTCATTCCACCTCAAACCAGACCACACTGATTATCTCGAGCAAAGCTTCAAAGGGGATATTCTGAGATTTCAACGTTAAATCTTAAGAAATGATGGTGCCGGATATAATTTTGGATTCATGAAGAAAACAATCCCATAATCCAGTCCAGGTGTTGCCCCCAGAGCAGCTTCAGCGCCATAGCCATCGACATAAAAATTACCAGGGGGCGAATCCACTTTTGCCCATTGGTAACCAAGATCCGGGCTCCCATGCGTGCACCTAAAAACTGCCCTGCTGCCATTACCAGACCAACCTTCCACACAGGGAGACCAGCGATGACAAAGAATATCAGAGCTGAAAAATTGGAAGTAAAGTTCAAAACCTTGGTGCGTGCGGTTGCTTCAACCAGAGACAATCCGCCTAATACGATAAAACAGACCGCAAATAAAGAACCGGTTCCAGGACCGAAAAAACCATCATAAAAACCGATGCAAAAACCGACGGTCAAAGCAAAGGTTAACTCCGAAATTTTTGCCCGGCCCGGCTTACCTGATGGGCATAATAAAAAGTACAGAGAAATACAAATCAACAACACAGGAATTAAACTGGTTAAAATGCTGGCATCAATTTTCTGCACTAGCTCAGCGCCAGTCGTTGCGCCACAGAAGGTAAAAAGAATGGCAAAACGCAGTTGTTTTAGCGACACCATTTTTTTACGAATAAAATAGCAGGTGGCTGAAAAGCTGCCAAACGAACTTTGCAGTTTATTGGTGGCCAGAACCTGAGCGGGCGGCAGCCCTGCTGCCAGTAGAGCAGGGACAGTAATCAGACCGCCTCCGCCAGCTATGGCATCAATAAAACCGGCCAAGCTGCCCGCGAAAAATAGGAAAACCAGCATTTCTACAGAAACTGCCATTATACTTTTTAACTTTAAAATCAGTCAGCTCACCGCCGACATTGGCTTGGTCACTATTGGCCTATGTTAGAATCCGGAATGAACTCAGAATGACAAAAGGGCATGAAGAATCTCAAAATTCGGGTAAAAAGCAAAACAAAAAATATCTATGCGTCATAATTCTGCAGGGGAACACTCTAATATTAAGCTTTTAGCTATACATATAAATTTGGAAAGGCGGGGCAGAAGCCTGGAAGGGTTTCAAGCGGACAATGCTTCCCTGACAGATACTGATAATTTTTCAAGGGTGACCGGTTTCAGCAACAATTTACTGACCCCGACGTGTTTAACATTTTCATCATTAAGGACATCACTGTAGCCAGTACACAAAATAACCGGCAGTTCCTGATTAAGAGCATGCATCTGCTCGATCAGGTCGAGTCCTGAAAGTTCAGGCATCGATTGATCGCTGATAACCAGATCATAATTGTTATGACACGTCGCAAAGTGGTCCAGAGCCTCCCTGCTTGAAGCATAATAGTCAACCTGATAACCCAAATCCTCCAATAACCTTGCGGTCAACTCGGCCAGAGCGACCTCATCATCGACGACCAGAATACGTTCACCAGCACCACTGAGGATAGGAAGTTCAGGGCTTGCCTCACTCACGTCCCCAACATAGAGTGGCAGATAAATATCGATACGGGTCCCTTTTCCAGTGCTTGATATGATCTCAATATCCCCACGATATTGACGAACGATACCATGCACGACAGGCAATCCCATACCGGTCCCTTCCCCGGGCTGTTTAGTGGTAAAGAACGGTTCGAACACCTTTTCCAGAATATCATCAGGGATGCCCGTACCATTATCAATAACGGAAAGACAGACATAATCACCACAGTCAAGACGCGATGGCTGTTTAACGCAATCCGGCGTAAAGGTCACCGGTTTTAACAAAACCTGCAACTTCCCTCCATGTGGCCGCATCGCGTGATAGGCATTGGTGCAAAGATTCATAACAATCTGGTGAATCTGAGTCGGGTTTGCCAGAACGAGGTCAGCCTCTCGTGACAAATCTAGCTCAATGGTGATGTTTTTCGGTATGGTTTGCCGAATCAGTGCAATCGCCTCATCCACAATGGTATGCAAATGGACAGCGCTTCGGTCCTGCTCATTTTTGCGACTAAAGGTTAATATCTGGCTGGTCAGATCTTTAGCCCGGTAAGTCGCTTTCAATACTTCCTGATTAGCTTTTTCCGCTTTACTGTTTTCTGGTAACGACCTTTGCAGCATTTGTGAGTAGCCGAGTATCGCAGCAATGATATTATTGAAATCGTGGGCGATGCCACCTGCCAGGGTCCCCAAAGCTTCCAGTTTCTGATGCTGCAGCAACTGACCCTGGAACCGCTCCCTTTCTGACTCGTAGCGCATGCGCACAATTTCCGCAGCAGCTTTTGATGCCATAATCGCCATGACCGCAGGCCAGTGAGTGCGCTCCTGCAAAAGGCTCCGCGACAAAGCACACAAAATTCCCAGGGCCTCCCCTTCTTCATTCATAACGGGAACCCCGACATAACCATCAACACCCAGGCGAATCAGGTCCTTATCATTTGGAAACAGTCTGCTCACCCCTTGCGGATAGGCCCGATAGCCTTCAGCAATCAAAATTTCACAGGGGGTACCAGCCAGGGAATAATCAAACCTTTTAACAAATTGCCCATCGGCGAACATGGATAGTGCCCGAACCCTGTCCCTATCAACAATTTCGCCCAGAATCACGTAATCAACATTGAGCCATCCGGCGAGCCCCTGGGTCAGATGATCAAAACTGGCCTGCCCTGTTGTTCCGACAATACTTTCCACCATCGAGTTCATCGCATCCTGAACGTCAACTCGCTCCTTGACCTCCTTAGAGAGTTGGGCATTACTCTCTCCAAGCTGCTGAGTACGCAATGCGACGCGCTGCTCCAGCCGGTTCTTTGCTTCGGTCAACTCAGCCGACATGCGAATTCTCACCAGCAAGCCGCGTTGCAGATAAAAGGTTGCTGCCAGCAAGAGAAAGGCCAATATGGTGATAAAGCCAAAGGTCAGCTGAGTATGGGCCCGAATCTGGCGACTGGTATCAAGTAAACGCTTATAAAAGAAATTATCGTAGCGGGTCAGTTGCAAATAAATCTGCGTGGCTGTTTGTTCTATTGTGTCAAGTTCAGCGCTCGGTACCGGCGCCCCCTCTGCCAGGTAATTATCGTAAATATCTTCCATACGCGAGACCATAGCCAGGACATCTTTACGCATGTCTGTTTCCAGCATCACCAGATCATCGGCATGGGTTTCTATATAGCCAGCTGCTGTCTCTACCTGGTCAATGGCATCGACAAAAGCGTCGGGATCCTGATGGCTCAAGGCAACATACATCTGTTGCACCCCTTTTTGCAGAATCAGGTTCACCTTAACAATATAACGATTTCCCCGCTGCTGGTGAAAACTGTGACTGATGAAGTTGTCAGTATCAACAAACAGGTTGGTGGCAACCAGGAGGATAAGCACCGCCAGGAGCATGGCCATGATAAAAAGACGCCGAATCCAGACTGATGTCATAACCATGATCCTCGGAAAGCAACGAATGGAATTGGCATTAGATTGCAGCTTTAAAGTGGATGGATTTGATAAGCCAAATCCATTTTGGTGTGTACTCGTCAAAATCGACATTTTGAACAGTATCGTAAGGCATGACGATTTTTGCTGGTCCGGAATCCCTGATACTCATGGTTTTTCCATCAGTGCGGGTCGCCAGAAGAATGTCCCAGCGCAGCCATTCTTCCCTAAAAAAAGTAACCTGATATTCATCACGAGCCGTTACCGTCAGGGCAACACAATCGGGCGCAGCATATGCCGTCACCAGATCTTTCAGCAACACCCCCGTGTAGGTGAAACGCTTTTTTTCATAAGGATTAAAGGTTACATAAGTAGTCTGCGGCAATTTCTCAAGCTCGGCAACTGTAACCTTGCCAGGAGTGAGATTTTTAACTGCCCCATCAAGATGGATAACCGCCACCCGGTTTAGGGCGAAACTTTCGCCAGACAACAGAACCAGGATTAAAAACAACAGGCTTAACAACTTTACCACCTGTAAATATGAGCCTTTTATTATCATTATTCCCTCTAGTCTGACGCCTCCCCCCATTCAAAGCATAAAATAATTATTCAATAATTAGCACAGATTAATTGTTCACACAAACGATATCTTTTCCTTTTTACCACCAATGTTATTTAAAACCCATGATTAGCAATAAACAGAACCCGGATCCAGTAACGGCAACCGGGCATTCTGATATTTCCTGCAATAATAAAGGGAGTTCGATTCTCTTGGAAAGATCGGACGAATCAATCAACGACTCAATTGAACATATGTTGATGAATCAATATAGTATTGATGCTTATTTTTCTCTTCAGGGGTGACCACCAGAGACACCGTATCAGCGTCTTCATATTGACTGATAAGTGCCTGCTGAAAAGGCCCCTCAAGGGAGTCTACTTCAAAAACTTCAACCTCGAGCGAGACAGCGTCTACGGGAGCCCAATCATCACTCAGGTCTAACTCTGGAATCGTTAGGTAACCGTCAGATGCGACACCAATGACAACATGTTCCAGAGATTCTTCTTCCGCTGTCGAACTGTTCGGGATAATATATTTAGCCCGTCCAATCAGTGCGTGTTCGGAATCGGTTGTCACTCCGGTACTCACCTCATCTGCAGCAGCATACTCTTCAACGCTTGGATTGGCAGAGCCAATACTTAAGGCCGCAGAAAGAGCGATATCCAACTCGGTAACGGTTGTTTCAAGTACTCCGTTCAAGCGGAAATCCCAGCCACTATTCAAACTGCCCGTAGCATGGTAATACCAGGATTCGGCTGAGCTGATATCGAAGTCTTCTTCGGAAGCGACATCAGGACTTATCCAGTCATAGATATAACTGCCGTGTCCCAGCAGGACCTTCAAACTGTCAAGGGTTCCGGAAGCAACCTGGTTAATCCAGGAATAGGTCGTATCCAGACTCTGAAGGGTCGCATCGGGATCACTTTTGACATCATCCACCAACACATAGCTATTCAGGGTTGCCCCGTTATAACCTTTCACTAAAGCTGGCTCTCCTGTCACGACACTCAAGGTGTATGAATTCAGGGTTGTCCGTCCGCTATCTTCCTGACTCGATAAATACCGATAGTAGGACACCGGGTCATCACCATTGGTATAAACGGTGATTGTGCCAGAAGTCGTCGTCGGTGCCGCTCCGCCTTTGTAACAGGAGACGCTTCCCTGGTTGCGGTTAATTTTAACGAGACTCGATTCCAGCAGTTCTTTCTGGATTGATAGGACTTTATAGTAATGATCATCGTCACTTGGAGAATCAATAATGGAAAGATAAGAGCCATCTTGTAGCCAATTCTTATCTACTGTCAGCGTCCCGTCACTATCGGGATAAAGATATTCCAGCTCACCATCTTCAGCATCGGTGTAACTTACCGTCACATCTGCAGCCAGGGCAGCATACGTGGACAAAGAAGAGGCGCTATCTTCAGCAAATACGGTACAACCAGAGGGGACAGTAGCGCTTTCAATCATCTTGATAAACGTCAATGTCACGTTATCCGTTGTGGAACCACCACTGCTACTCCCACCACCGCCACATCCAAACAATAGTCCAGCCACGATTACGGTAAATAAAAACACTCTTCTTGCCATCATATTTGATCCCCTTGATTAGTGAAATTTCTATGATCTGATGACATATCGACTGGTTACAGCATGAAATGTATATGTGGTTTGTATAGGTTGTGTTTAGCTGAACAGGAGTTATTTATAATCTGTTGCAAATTTGCATTGAAGCGAAGCAATAAAGCAAGCTCAAAAACTGCCCCCAAGGCTTGCGATGGGCAAGTTCATTAAATGGCCAGAACCGAATAGAGAAGGATCAAAATCTTGCGCGGGGCAAGCAAACGGGGCACGCGCCTTCGCGCCTGCCCCGCTGATAGACTATTACATAATCCACTTCCACCAGACAAATAACAACAAAAAGCCAAACAGGTAGACCAGGCCCAAATAACTGAGAGCAACCATCACCGGAATCACCCTTAAAGGAATAAACATAAAGCACTTAAATCGAATTTCAGGAAGGCCAAAATATAGCATCTAAGCAAGGATAAGCAATGGCTATCTGTAACAAAATGAAACCTTGACTCGCAGAATTATCTCAACTAATTTAGGATCTTCGCCATCATTAATTAACATGATAAAACAAACTAAAAACAGGAAGTAACTTAAAAATCAGGGGGGAAAATGAAAATCAGCACAGCCACCAGTGCCAGTTTACTCTGTCGCACCGTACTACTCTTTTGTCTCACAATGTTCGCAACCAACACCTTTGCAGCATCCATATTATCTACAGGAAAAGATACCTTTGCCTCATCCGTTCAATCATCCCATTCAGCAAGTTTGGCCGTTGATGGCGATGAATTTACCCGCTGGAGCAGTAACTACAGCGACGACCAATGGATCTATATTGACCTGGGAGCTTCAGCTCTTATTGAAGAGGTCGTATTGGCCTGGGAAACCGCTTATGGCAGCAATTACGAAATCAGAGTTTCTGAAGACGGTGTCACCTGGACCACAATCTATACGGAAAACTCCGGAGACGGCGATATCGACCAGATCAGTGACCTCAATGTCAGTGCCCGCTATATTGGCTTGTGGGGTAGTAAACGTGCGACCAGATGGGGCTATTCACTGTACAGTTTTGAAGTCTATGGAGAGTTCGGTGAAGCACAGAACCTCGCTGCCGGTCAGCCTGTGGTAGCCTCTTCCAGTAAGGGGACAGCACTTGCCCGCTATGCGACAGATGGAGATAGCGAAACCCGCTGGAGCAGTGCATACAATGATGACGAATCGATCTATGTCGACCTCGGTTCCATCTGTTATATCGATAAGTTAATTCTTAACTGGGAAACTGCCTATGGCGCTGGCTATAAAATCGGGGTATCTGACGATGGCAGTAACTGGACCTATGTTTACACGGAAACGGCTGGTGATGGCGACCTTGATGAAATTACTCTCAGTGAAGACATCACAGGCCGCTATGTTGGTGTTTTTGGCACTGAGCGCGGTACCCGCTGGGGCTATTCCCTGTGGGAAATGGAAATCTATGGTTCATCAACCGGCGATTCCGGTGAAACTACTTCAGTAGCTCAAGTCAGCACCACTGACAAACCAACCCTCGCGACGGTTGGTTGGTCTGGCACGCTGACCAAATCGAGCATTCGCCGCGTTAAAGAAGACGGTGCCGTTCTGGAAAACCTTGATCTGTCCAGAGAGCTATGGATCACAGCAGAAAATGTCACGGTCAGAAACTGCCGTATCGACGTTCAGGGGCTTGATTATTACGGTATTAAATCATCTGCTAAAAATGTACTGATCGAGAATGTTGAAATTATGAATGCCAGAAGTTCAGCAATTATGGGCAGTAACTTTATTGCTCGCAACCTTTACATTCATGATATCGGTACTGATGGCATTAAACCCTATTACAACTTCACCATTGAAAACTCCATCATTACCGGCCTTGGCACAGGAGGTTCAAGTACCCATGCCGATGGCATTCAAGTTCCGAAAGGAACCAATGGCATCATTCGCAACAACCATTTTGATCTAAAAACGGACCCCACTGGCTACTATAATCATCATCAATGTATCCTGATGAAAGCTTCTGATGGTCCGATCAAAGACATGGTTATCGACGGCAACTGGTTTAATGGTTGTGGCACCCAACTGCAACTGCGTGGCAAAGCGGAACTCTACGGCGGCCCGGACAACATTACGGTGACAAATAACAAATTCAACCATGACAGCAGAGGAGCTACCACTGCTATCAGTGGCACAGCGACTTATACCTGGTCAAACAATATCTACGAAGACAACGGTGAGGCCTGTAACCGCTAAACAAAGCCCCTAACCAACATTAATAAACAACTAAAAAAGCCAGCCCAAACCAATAAGGTCAGAGGCTGGCTTTTTTAGTTCAAAAGAACAGGATCACATTAGCCTAATAGGCAAAAGCACAACAGTCTGGGGCTCCGGCGTCAATACGCTCATCTATTTGCAAGTGAGAAACATACTCATAACTTGGAGCCTCAAGTCCATCAGGCAAGCTCACACCAGCATCACGTCCGATGTAAACCGCAATCAGGTAAAAATCCTGCTCAGCTTCAGCATTAAAACAGGGATCGGTTCCGCTTGTCGTATTACTGGCAGTCAGCGCTATGCAGCTGACAAGGGTAGTAAATTTTCTTACTGGTTATGGCCAGAATCGCAATGTCTTCGGCATCAATTTATGAGTTGAAACAAACTAGATTCGGATTGGGATCTACCAACTGTAGGATTTTAGCCCGATTAAATACGCAGTGTTTTGGACTTGCCTGTTATTCCCACCAGGTTGCAACAAGGCATAATTAAAAACATTCTTCGTCAGCTATTTTGACCTTTCCGGCCATTTTGCATACTTTTTCGCCCTGGAAAAAGTATGGCGCCGATCGGGGATGTACCCCCGAGGTCTTGATTTTAGCTGTTACAGAAATAGTCTAGACCATATCGCAGACTATCCCACCTGTCATTATCTCCAAGGCAACCAGGAAAGTCCGGCACGCACCCCTTCACGCATCCTTTCTGCCCCGCCTTGCTGATAACCATACACCCTCAGCCCGAAGATATGCAGCATAATGCTGGCAGCACGTTGCCTGCTTATGGTGGAATTATATTCCCTCTCAAGATAATGCCGGAATTCAGCTTCAATTGCTGCCAATCGGGAAGAAGTAAATTCATGTAACTCACCGCCAACAGAAGCCAGTTCAAGCTGAGTTTTAACCAGAAAACAACTACAGTAATCAGTCCGGGTTGAATCCTCCACAAACTTATCAAGCAGAGTACAAATGCCCTCTCCGACACTGGAAGCATTATCAAGAATACTGCGAATGCGCGTGATGGAGTTCTGCGCATAAGTTTCCAGCGCTTCTCTGAACAACCCTTCCTTGCTGCCAAAAGCCAGGTAGATAGATCCAGGCTTTAAACCAGTACATTTGACCACCTGCTGCATCGACGACGCACTATAACCATGTTGCCAGAACAGCGCTATCGATTGATCAATCACCTTATTGCGATCAAATTGTGCTTTTGCCACCGGAGACCTCGCTCATCTGTTCAATTGAGTTTTGCATAAGGGTCACTATACACCTTCTTGAACGATCATTCAAAATAATTATTGACAGAGTCCTCCACAACACTTAACTTGAATGAACGTTCAAGTTTGATTAGGCAAAGAAATTAAACCATATAAAACGTCATCAGGACTCTAAGGAGAATAACTATGACCACATTCGTCAAACACGACCTGGAAACCGCCCCGGAGAAAAGTAAATCATTACTGGAAAAATCATTTAAAGCAACCGGCCGCCTGCCTGGCCTGCACCGCGTTATGGCAGAGGCACCAGGCTTGCTTGAGGGTTACCAAACGCTCCATCAATTATTCCAGGAATCATCCTTTAATGCCGAAGAGCTGACCGTTGTGTGGCAGACCATCAATGTTGAACATGGCTGCACCTATTGCGTACCAGCCCATACGGCGATGGCCAACATGATGAAGGTTGATCCTGCCCTTAGTGAAGCTCTTAGAAACCGGGACGCCATGCCAACAGCCAAACTGCAGGCACTCCATGACACCACCCTGGCGATGGTACGTAAACGTGGTGACCTTTCAGAGGCAGATATGGAAACCTTCTTCAATGCGGGATATGGACAGCGCCAGTTGCTGGAGATCGTTCTCGGCCTGGCCCAAAAGACCATGAGTAATTATGTGAATCATTTTGCTAAAACACCAATGGATGAGGTCTTCAGAAAATTTGCCTGGCAACCAGCAGAATAACTCAGGAGACAGCTATGACAACCTTGGCATTCGATGTCTACGGCACCCTGATCGAACCCCATGGATTACTGAATAACCTTTAAAAATTGATCGGCCATAAGGCGGCGGCATTTTCTCAAACCTGGTGAGATAAGCCGTTTGAATACTAGCTGGCTACCACCATCTTCTTACTCAAACGGGGTCAGCAACCTGTCAGAGCTGGACACTGAATTACTCCAAACACCATAATCTTTCACTTGGACTATTATTTTTAATCTTAAAGGAGATCCACATGTCCTGTGCTACATGTTCCGTCGATGTTAATTGTACCTGCACCAACACTGGCTGCTCGGCCTGGGGAGATTGTCGTCAGTGCGTTCCAAAGCACCGGGATCATGGTGAAATTCCAGGCTGTTTCTTTACCGAAGCAGGAGAAAAAACATACGATCGCTCGCTGCAGAATTTTCTTCAAGATCATTCATGTTCGGAAAAGTAATAAAAGGAAGAAAGACAGTTGCAAGCTAGCTCACCCAATCAAACTGCAAATGACGACAACTCAATAAAAGCATAAAACAATGCCCAGCTCTTTTCTGGGGAGCCGGGCATTGTTGTTAGCTAGTTTTTGTCCGGAAAGCGCCCTTTTTCACCAGCTCGGCGTCAATCTGCGCATTCGCTTGTGCGGCGTAAAGTACTACGCCTCCGCGCAAATGCTTGATTTCCTTGATCCGGCATAAAATTGCATCTTTCCAAATCAGAAACCGGCTAGTTGCTATTTAGAGTTTTCGGATGGCAACTCGCTATGTTTTTGTTCGAGCTGCGTGTAATTACAATTCCTAACAACTTTGGCAGAGCAGAGAATCACTGGATGCATGGTTCACAATCGCTTTAATATCTGCGGATTGATGTTCTGATGCGAAATACAGGTTTTCAGCGGCATCTTCAACACCGGCAGCGACTTTAGCTTCGTTGTATTCATAAAACAGAGCAGCGGCTACCGCTTTGGCTGAGGGAATAATATCGGCACCGGCATCGCTGATAACAGCGTTCAGATAATCCTGATTATACGAGGCTGAGCTTGCTGCCGCCAGAGCCTTAGCTGATGGAGTAACATCCCAGTTTGGCTCTTCACCAAAACCGACAGCAGCAAAAGCGGAGCTGGAAATAGCGACAAATGCCAATACTGAAAAAATACTCAAAGCAACTTTAATCCGTTTCATAATATATCTCCTATGTAGCAAAAGGTTTTGTTTTATTGATGTGAGACAAATATAGTACGAATTAAGATTTAATAAAAATATTTTAAACGCATAGATATTATAGCTTTTCCCTATATTCATAAAATTTCTTTTAAGATAATGATACATATATTGAAACCCTCGATTTAATCGGCAAGGTGAATGGCTATTATGTGGCCTTACAGAGGCAGGGGGAAATGTCTTCGCAGATGAATTCGCGCAGAGAGAGGAAAAGTTGTTAACTTATCCCCTGACACAATATTTGAAAGAATGTTTAGCTTAAGATAAAAGGTAACCGAAAATGGCCAGGTTTTATAGGGTCGTATTGGCGGATCAATAAAATGGTCTATACTGAAAAATATGGTTAATTTTAATCTTTAGAGGTGTGAAACCGTATTGAATTCCCCCCTGCTTCCTTTGCTTCATACATGGCATTATCAGCCCATTTAATAACGCTGTCTTGCTGTTCATGATGGATAAAAAGAGCAACGCCGATACTTGAGGTACATTGATGTTTGATGGTACCGGACTCTCCATCATCTTCATGGTCCATAGTGAGAACATATGGTTCAGCAAGAGCAATACGGACTTTTTCTGCGATGAGAGCAGCCTGCCCGGTTGCTTCTTCCCTGTCTGCAGCCAAACCACTGACCAGGACGACAAACTCATCTCCTCCGAAGCGCACCACCATATCTGTTCCACGGATACAAGCCTTCAAGCGAATCGCCGCCTCAATCAATAACAAATCACCAACCTCATGCCCATAACAATCATTTAACGGTTTAAAATTATCCAGATCCATAAACATAAGGGCACCATATTGACCACTACGTTTATTAGCGGCCATAGCAAGGTCCAAATAGTTATTGAGCAGACGGCGGTTCGGCAGGTTGGTAAGCTGATCATGGAATGCTAACTGACGCACCTGATCCTCCATCTGCTTACGTACCGTTATATTTCTACAGATGCGGTAATATCCAGTTACACCCCCCAGCTCATTGCGATCAGCCGTGGCGAGAATTTCGGTCCATATCAGGCTTCCATCTTTACAGCGTTGCCGGACTTCTATGGGCGCTGGGCCGGAGGTATGCATTACCCCGGATTGTCCGGAGACACCTGCTGAAAAGGTGGCTTTATCATCAGGAGCAATGAATTCCAGCAACGGAAGGCCGACAATCTCTTCGGAATGAAAACCTGTAATTCGAGTAAAGGCAGGATTGATCGAGACAATATTAGCATTCGGGTCGGCAATTAGTGTGGCTTCGGTACTCGCGTCAAACACTGTCGCGTTGATGCGCTGCAGATGTTCGTTCTCAGCCCGCTGCACGCTGAGCTGGAGTTGGCGACGATAGAACACAACGACAAGGACAACTATTGCCAGCAATGTGGAACTCACTATTGCAAAGAGAGTTTTCGTCTCGGACCACCAGTGACTTAGGGCATAATCACGCCTGATCTGGGTAACAACAACAAAAGGATAGAGGCGTGATGCGCGAAAAGAGGTCAATACATTTAGACCAGTATCAAGCTTCTGTTCAAATTCGCCGATTTCACCTTCCGTCAGATTTAACTCACGGGTGACAAATTCACGCAAGGTTCCCGGATGCTCATCGGGATCGGTGCCCATAAGCAAAATTCCATCATAACGGATGATCTCAACCGTTCCTTCCCCGGCATTGATCGACTGCGTCATGTGGTTTACAAAATAGTCAGGGTTAAGGGCGATAAGCAGTGTTAACACCTGGCCATCCACCTTCAGCGCTCTGGCTATCGGGATGAACCGTGGCTCTATGTCTTTTCCCGGGCCAGGTTGGCCGTCAGCAAAATCTCGCCCGGTCCAGGGTGTGCCGATACGTAAAACGTCTAGCGCATTTGGGGTGGGTGGCAGGTACTCATCCAGGCCAACATCAATATTGATATTAGCTGAGTTAGAGCTGGCAATAACCTTACCATCGTCGCTAAGCAGCGACATTGAGCGAATGAACGGTGCGTGCCTCAAAGTCCTATTGAAATATCGTGACATTCCCTCAGCATCTGCCAATCGAGCCTTTTGCCCAAGAATATTGGCCCCGATAAGGTCCGTAACATGAAGACTTTGAGTTATAAAATCCTCAAAACTGCGCGAATGCATCGCCGATGTTTCTATACCATTGAGAATAGCTTCAGCGCGCAACCGCCAAAGTGTGTAGGAAGTAAGGGCAAGAGTCGCACTAACGAATAAGAGCAAAGCGCCAAAGCAATATTTTCGTAATTGTCTTGCTGTTTTAGTCATGGACAACGATGGGCTCTAGCTTGTGACGCTTCGCGGCGGCCAAAAGTCGACCATCACGTTTGACATCTCTCACGAAACGTTCCATTCGCTGATACCAGATATCATCATCCAGCGGCATAGCATAGGCATAAGAAGTAACGTGATAGTTTTTTGGAGGCACAACAAGACGTGCCCAATCGGCATTTGCCAAAAAACGTTGGCTATAGGGGAAATCGGTCATGAAAACATCAGCACGCCCCGACTGCACTTCCTGCTCGCGGGCAAAGGGCGTATCAAGAACAAGTAACTGAGCCGCTGTGAGTTTTTCCTTCATAACCGGCTCATGAAGCGTACCTTTGGCGACTGCCACAATCGATCCGGGGCTGTCGATGTCTTCCCATTTTTTGATACGTCGATTGGTCTTTGACGTTATGGCATAAATGTCGCTGGCCAGATGACTTTGGGTAAAGCGCAGGTGTTCGACCCGCGCAGGCGTTATCCCGATAGCAAACATCGCAACATCACAGCGGTCTTTTGTCACATCATCAATGAGCGTAGCAAAGGAACTGTCAACAAATTGTACAGAAACGGCTAAATCTTTACCAAGCTCGTTAGCCATATCGATATCAATTCCGGAGAGCTTCTGGGTTTTGGGATTGCGGTAGGTGATTCCATAATAGTCAGGCCAGATACAGACCCGCACGACCTTAGTATCCCTGATACGATCGAAACGATTTAGAGAAATGTCGGTGTTCTGCGCCTGTAATGGCAAAGGAATACAAATGATCAGAGTGATGAAAATGAAAAGGTTACGCATCGGAACCTCCTTCCCAAATATCAGAAAATCCGAGAGCGGATTTGGTTGTGACGCACAATTCGAATCAATCCCAGTGGCAGTCAGCCGCACAGTACTGGCATCCTGACTTTTTGTCACTTAGATGCAAAAACAAGATGAGGAGAAAGAACTGCCCTCATCTTGTTAGCAAGAATACATTATATTAAATTAATCACAAGATTTTATAATAGCTCTGCCGTATTCATAGCACCGCCAAACAAACCCGAGCGTAAGTGCTGGTAAGGTTTATCATTTTAGAGGCACAGACAAAACAGTCGAATGAAATTAGTCGGAAAAACATGACTTTAAGCTTAAAACCAACTGTTGCCCAGGCATTTTTTCCTCATGCCAGCCTGCCCCGACCCCGTTCTCCCTCAGCGACCGTCACTCGGTCATCTCTCCATACAAAGCCATAATTGTCGTGGAATCGGCATTGCGTTGAAACCAGACAGCAGTCCCGCGATTATAACGATCAATACGAATTTGCGGATAAGAAATCGTCACATCGGGACCGGCGATATCAATAGCTGTTGACCAGCTCCCCTCATCAGCCCGATAGCTACTGAACCACAGGGTATACCCGGAATCATCAAACTGCGGCCAGAACGCATAGACATTATCCTGTGAATCAATATACACGGAACCACTGTGCGCTCGGGTACAGGCCGTACTGTTCAGCTGTTCGGCAGCACTCCAGCTGCTGGAATCTGCATCATAACGACTGGTCCAGACGGTTCCGCCATCATCATCCACATTCGACCAGACAATAACCACATCCCCCTGGCTATCCGTTGCAATCACTGGATACCGGGGGGCATTGAGAGGAGTAGTAAGCTGCTGGGCGCCTTCCCAGGCTGCGGTCTCAGCATCGAAACGATTAACCCAGATAGTTTTGCCGGTGCTACTGCTATGAAACCAGGTCACAAAAACGTTCCCCAGGCTATCGATGGCCATCTCTGGGGACAAAGCGGTATCAGCGCTTTCTTCAATCAGTTCGGCGGTGCTCCAGCTGTCATCAGCAGCGGTGTAGCGCCGCGCCCATACCGAACGGGTTGTGTCACTGGCACTGGCATATGCGTACCAGACCAGCATGACATTACCTGCGTCGTCCATAACCAGCTGAGGGACGTAGGCGTTGCCACTCTCCAGATCAAAATAGCTCGCCGTACCCCAGCTTGAGGTTTCTGCATCATAACGATTTATCCAGATTCTGCTGATCTCGCCATCCCAACGATACCAGGTCGCCAGAGCATTACCATTATCATCGACAACAATCTGCGCGTTGTAGGAGTTATCCGTGCTATTGTCCTCAAGCGCTTGAGGAGCTTGCCAACTGCTGCTTGCGG
This sequence comes from Geopsychrobacteraceae bacterium, assembly GCA_963664385.1. Taxonomy (GTDB): domain Bacteria; phylum Desulfobacterota; class Desulfuromonadia; order Desulfuromonadales; family Geopsychrobacteraceae; genus Seleniibacterium. The sequence goes on along the minus strand of OY761157.1, from coordinate 2,885,800 downwards.
CATCGTAACGCGCTACATAAGTCGTATGGAAATCGCTGGTTTCGCCACTGGTCCAAATGGCAAAACCATCACCAGCAGCATTGACACTGACCTGGGGGGCAGACAAGGAAGCATTGTCAACACTTTCAAGCGCAACCTGACCAGTCCAGCGATGACGATCCGTATCAAAATAATTGGCAAAAAGATGATAAATATTATCCTGCCAACAGATATAAACAACGGAAACATTGCCGTTGGCATCCATGGCCATATCCGGAGAAGAGGCATAACCATTGCTGCAACTGCTGACCGAAACGGCCTCGGCATCAAGAAAAGCGGGTGCCGAATAGGACTGCCCCCCTCCGCCGCCGCCGCACGAAGTCAGCAGACAGAGTTGGAGTAGACTGAGGGAAAAAAACAACAATTTAAGGGATGTTTTCATTTTTATTCTCTTTCTGATCTCAAAAGAAAATGTTGCGGTTGTTAAAACGATAATTACGGAACAAAACTTATTTTTAGGGAGGACAATCCGGTATAAATGCCTGAAAAGCAAACGTACAGCCTCTCCATATTTCTAACAGGGTGTTGAAAAACGTTTTCGAGGCCGCAAGTGCAAGGCGAAAATTGCCGAAAAAGCGCAGTTTACACCAGTAAATGAGCATTTGGAGGCAATTTTTAACGTGGCAATTGCAACGCAGATAGTTTTTCAGCAGCCTGTTAATGATGTAACATATTGATATTTTATGTACTGTCAAGAAAAGGTCGAAACTAAAAGCAAAGCCCAGAAACGTTTCCGCTACTGTTTATTAACACACTGATTAAATCGAAGAGATCTGTCCATCATTTCCGCATAAGCAGGAATGCCAAAGGATGGGTTTTAAGCACCATCTGCCAGCCCCACGGCAAGCTGCGATTCATGGTATTAATAGCCTTACTTCCTGTCATAAATCACTACGCTAGGCTCTGTAGCAAGGATATCCATAGACACAGAGAAGCTGTCGCCACTTAAACATTTAATTTCCCGTACCGTCATTTCGTCCTGCAGCAAAAGCACTGAGCCATCTTTCAGGGTCCAGGTCAGGTCGTACCCTTCTTTGGAGCCTTCCATGCGCGCGGAACCATCATTTTTGAGGATAATCCGATCACTCCCTCCGTCAATGACTCCATTAGTTACAAAAGCGTAGGAATTAGTCGTGTTATAAGCTTTACTCCCTTTATAGTCGGCATGATATTCACCAACAATCTTAGCGGTACACATAGTGTCTGTGGCAGGAACCTTTTTTGCCTGAGCAGCCTTATAAAAAACAATGCCTTGCGGAAACACAGTAAGCGGGTAAGGTCATTAAAGAAGAAGCCGGGTAGTTTCATGTCTATCAATATTTTCAGGGGATCTCTCTGAAGTTATAATCTCTTCCCTTGCTCACTAAAATCCACAGATCTCTTGGATTTCAATAATTTATTGACTCAGCCCTTGCCAATTTATACTATTTTTTAATTAAACCTACAGAGGGGGCTAAAATGTCTAAGCTGAAGAATTTCACAGTATTACTTTTATTAACCAGTATTGGGGGGCTAGCTGCCTGCGCCCCAAAAGCTAAACTAACTGAATTCCCACCTTGCCAAGGACAAGTCTGCACTCAAACCGCTCAAAGAATTGACTGGCCAGCACCCGCAGAAATGGGGGTATTTCCCGTATTAGTTGAAAACTATGTCTTCAACCTTCCGTCAATGCCGGAGCAGGCAATTAAACATTGGGGCGAAGATGTTACTTTTGCTTGTGAAGATGGCAGCCTATTCACCTTTAATCTGGAAACCCATTACTCTCTTACTCCTGAATTGAGCGCCCCTGAAACCAGTAGCTACAGTGTCGCAGACTCTGCCGAACTGACCTTTACCAAAACGATTCATGACACGCCCCCCAAGGAACCGAATGACCTTTGGATCTGGAACCAGGCCCTTTTTCTAAAAACAGAGGCCTTCAAAAACGGCACTCAAATATTTACCGCATCAAAAGGCTCATTGACAATGTATGTCTGGGAAACTAAATCATCAATCACAGGTGATTCAATGTCAGCGTATATTTTTGATGCCAATAGTCGCAAAAGCTACGCTCGCATCTTCGCAAAACACACTTCTTTCGAAAACTTCAAAAGCATCATAGCTGGGGTTGAACTGAAATAATTACCCCATTAATGAATGTGGGGAGACCGTACAGCTTACAGATTCAGAAGGAAGAGATGTGAGAATGGTTTTACTTTTTATGTTGCCCGGCTTTTTTGAAAAAGCCGGGCATTGTTTTTATCTATTTGTTCAAGGGATCAGCTTGCTATCCTGTACTTACCCTTTTTGGCCAATCTGAGCATTACTGCTGGCATGATTTACCAGGGCTTTAACATTATCTGATTGATGCTCTGCTGCAAAGTAAGGTTTTTCGGCACCATCTCCCAGACCAGCGGCAAGTTTGGCTTCATTGTATTGATAATACTTAGCAGCAGCCCGAGCTGTTGCCGATGGAATGATGTCGGCACCGGCGTCACTGTTAACCGCATTCAGATAATCCTGATCATAAACAGCTGAGCTTGCTGCCGCCAAGGCTTTAGCTGACGGAGCTACGTCCCAATTAGGATTTTCTTGTGCAAAAGCTGAAGTTGAAATAGCGACAAAAGCGAAAAGGGCAAAGATACTGAGTAGGGTTTGAAAGCGTTTCATAATTTATCTCCTGATATTTTTTAAAGTTGTAAATGTCTGTTGTGCTGATGTGAGATAAATATAGTATGGATTTTTATAAATTGAAAATATTAAGAATTTATATTCTATATAGACTCTATCTATACTGAATTTAAAACAGTCAGAGGAAGGGTCGCAGGGTTTCGCCCCTGCATGCGACTGACCTTTTGCCAAAAGCAGGCCGCAAAAGGTCAGCGAAAAAGGCCTGCTTTTATGGGTCCGTATTCGGGCGTCGATAATTTCTGGTAGCTGACAGTAATTGACTGGCCGTTTGATGAGCAAGCTCATCAAACGGCCAGAATCGAATGGTGGATCATTAAAGGGTTAAGTAGCGGGAAACATCAAAACTCAAAAGGCCCCGAAGACACCTAAGCCCCTCGCCCATAAGATGCGCAGCATCTTGGGCTGCCAGTCAAATCCTAAGTCGTTCCGCTGAAAGGTAGCCCTCCATAAATCTCGTCAGTTTCTTTGACCTTTCCGGGCATTTTGCGTACTTTTTTGCCCTGGAAAAAGTATGGCGTCGGTCGGGGACGCAACCCCGAGGTCTTGATCTTTTTCTTATTTGGTTATAAATACAGAGCAATAGAAACAAAGAAAAATCTCTCTAGAATCTTACCATCCCTTCATTTTGGGAAAAGCTTCTTCTATTTCCTCTGTAGGTACCGGCTGTGATGACTCAACTAACACTTCATTGTTTCGGTTGATCAAATAAACATGAAAACGGTCATCAGTGCTTTTAAAAAAATCAGGAAGATCAGTTTTTTTAATATGGTAACCGTCCCGGTAACTACCATCAGCAGAGTAAACCACATAAATAATCTGCCGTTCTTCTGCTCCCTCTACAGCTGCAACATAACGACGTTGAGCATCGTACTTTAAATTTTCTATATTATCCGTTTTAACAAGCACTATTACTGGGTGAATCTCCATTTGGTAATGCTTTTTAAAATCCTCTGTTAAACTACCGGTATAATATTTTCTGTTAGCATCCTCATAAAAAGAAAAATCATTGGCCTTATACAATTTCTGGGGTGTGCACGCGGCCACTGTAGTTAAAGCAAGCAGTAAGAAAAAACGGTACAAGGCTCTATTCATTCCACTACCTCCAAAGTAAGACTTGAATCTGCTGACGACTGTGCAATAGCATCATGAAATGTTTTAGCATTCGATCGGATACCGATACATCCTCTCGTTCCAGGGCTATTTCCGTCTGGATGAATACCAAGCCTTCCCCCACTCTTTCCACGATCAGTAGTGAATAGAGGATAGATAGGAATAAAAAAACCTCTTCCTGTTGCAGGGTCTCTAAATCCAGATGGTACATTTGCAGTGTACGCTGTAACTTCACGTCGGCTAACTTTATATAATCCCAGCGGTAACCGGCCAGGATCAAAAGGACCACTTCTTGCTTCCCATCGGCCCTTTCCAGACCACGAAAGAACCCCTGCATTCCGTTTAAAAGTCATATCTGCCATATTCCCCCCCATTCACGACACATAATGGTTATGCAACTTTTAGTATAGAAATATAATCATACTAAAAGTTTCTGACGATTATCTGATTGATAATCGAGATAAAACCCCAATAAAAAATAATTCATATGTTTATATAAAGAACAGTCAAAGGAAGGGTCGCAGGGTTTCGCCCCTGCAGGCGACTTACCTTTTGCCAAAAGCAGGCCGCAAAAGGTCAGCGGAAAAGGCCTGTTTTTATGGGACCGTATTCGGGCGTCGATAATTTCTGGTAGCTGACAGTGATTGACTGGCCATTTGATGAGCAAGCTCATCAAATGGCCAGAATCGAATGGTGGATCATTAAAGGGTTAAGTAGCGGGAAACATCAAAACCCAAAAGGCCCCGAAGACACCTAAGCCCCTCGCCCATAAGATGCGCAGCATCTTGGGCTGCCAGGCCGGGAACCTGGCGGTTTCAACTGGTAAGGTTAGAAGAACGATTTTGTCGCCAAAATCATCCCTCTAAGCCTGAAATCAGCAGTGCCCCACACTATTTACCACCTAACTTCATAAGATTAGCTCGTGTTCGACCTAAAACACACAACAGCAGTCCGAGGTCATCACCTCTCAGTAGGCAAAAGCTCCACAATCAGGCTGTCCACTATCGCTACGCTCGTCCAGTTGCTGATGAGGCAGATACTCATACTCAGGGTCCGCCAGCCCATCAGGCAAGTCGCGGCCGGCATCACGTGCCGTGGAGGTGGCACTCAGATAAAAGTCCTGATCAGATTCATCCATAAAACCAGGATCAGCGCCGCTGGTATTTTCCGTCGCGCTTAACGATGCCCCACTATCCAGGGTCGCCTGATGGGTCTCTCGCCAATTTCCCGATAACCAATTCCCGGTCAATTCCGCCTGCCCGGCACTGTTCAAAATCGCTAGGTAGCTGCCACCGGCGCTGGCATAAACAAGATTGTTGGCCACCACAGCCGCTTCATCATTAGTGCTCAGACGCAGCAGTGTCGTGTTGCCGCTGCGCGTGGACACGACAGTGTTGTGATAAAAATAAAGGGTCCCCTTCCGGTAGCGCGAAGTCGTCCCACTGTCGCCACCATAGTGCACTATCTGGCTGTTACCAGCATTATTCGGTTCAATCAGTACATTGCCGTAAACATAGGTCGTGGCGTAATCTTCAGCGCTATTGAAGCCTTCATATCCACTGTCGACCAGATCAAGTTGACGGTTTCCCGACTCTATCCAGTTATATCGAACCACCGTGCCAACAGAACGATCTTTGAGGTTATTGCCATCACAATTAGCGCGTAGCGGCCCGTAGTGATTATATTCAAAGGTAATACCGAAACTTTCGGTGTAGCTGTTGTGCTGATGGTAGTCCCCGGAGATCCCGTTATCGTAAATTGAGTTGCCCCGGATCGTCAGATCGCTGGAAAAATGGCCACTGAACAGACCGTTGCCGCTATCGCGCAGCACACATCCTTGAATCGTGATATGGTCCCCTTCTTCGATAAGAACGGCCGCAGCGTTACTGGCATAACTCTGCACCGCCCCCGACGTATTGGTAAAGGAATAGGCCGGGCGACCGCTGCGGATATCAAGGCTCTGTAACACGATATAAGCAGGACGATCGCTATCATCGCTGCCCGTATAGTTGCCAATTTTCACCACGGAACGCGGCTGATTCAGGTGGTAGAGGGACCTTCGCGTTTGCGCGCCATCACCGCTGATCACCGGAAGATTTCCATTGGCATCGGCAATCCCCAGAACCACCACCGGCTCATCCTCGCTGGCCGTAGTCGTTATCAACCACTTATCGGTATAAGGGGTACTACGATAATGGATGCGAATCAATGATGATGGCAGCAGTGATTCCCAGGGGAAATCGGAAGGAGTCTCATACGTTTGCCCCGGGCCAATATCGTAAACATTGGCAAAATCGCTTTCATCCCAGTCGGGCAGCCCAGCAACAATAGAGGAAAGATCTGATGTCGTTGAATCGGTTGAATCTGTCGTATCAGTGGACGAACTGCCACTCCCGCCGCCGCTACAACCAACCATAAAAATCAGTGCACACACAGAAAAAACGCGGGTAGTCGCCACCAATAAACGCCAAATATCTTTTTTCATTTTATCCCCCATAACGTTTTCAATTAAAAAAATGAAGCGCTTCTAAGAGCGCTAACCTTAAGAGTAGGCAACGAGTCTGTAGCCCTTAAAGCTGTCCCTGCAGGGCCATAACGGCAGAGGAACTACTGCTCCCGCTATCGCCACAAAAGACAAGCAGAGCGAGCAGAATGGGCACAGGCTTAACCGCCGCAAGCGTTCATCCAGATTAATTTCAGTTTTTTTCTATAAAGTAAACCTATGGTTCTACAGATGAATCTTGAACAGGAGGGGGATCGGCACACACGGTACTGGTATAGCGGTCGTGATGATATATTATAACGAGATGACATCCCCCTAATGCCTCTCTGTAAGATATGGATATTTTAGGTATTGTCAAGAAAAGATCAAAATCAACCAAGCCTCGAAAGCGACTCCCGTCCCTCTGCCCAGGAAAGGCCTCTTGGGTAATTTCTACATGCTGAGTCAATCAGGTCGGCTGCTATCTGCATACATGGCTCTACCGATAGCGATTGGCAAGGGTACGGCTTTTTTCCCCTTGGACGACCAGTAAAAAGCGACAGGATGACCATCGCGGTCAACCCGGAACCACATTATCCCGACACCGACACCACCACAGCCCTTTTTTCGGGTATCCCTGAAATGCCCACTTCTGGATGCGTCCATCACAAGGACGCGCACCGTCTCAGGATCTTCAGTGACCGGTTTGGCCATAATCATCATCACGTGACCAGTATTTCCTTTAGGAGGCAGAGGATCTTTGCGCCAGGCAATGATGTCCCCGGGTTCTGCATCCATAAGCCTGACAACACGCTGCCAACCCTGTCTGGTCTGCTGCTGTGGAGCATTCACAAAGGTCGAATAGAAATTGATTGCTCGAGCATGCCGGTGCAACGGGTCAATGGGAACAGAGCTCAGGGCCTGCGGAGCCGCCCGGGAAAGCAGAAAACAAATGAGCGCTGAGCAATCCAGATTATACAGGCCGACAGACTCATCAATCTCAGTAGTATGGCGATAATGGCTGGATTTAACATTGGCAAGCACCTTTTCCCCTTGGTAAAAAATCTGCGGAGAGGACGTTTTGCCAGCAACTGCCGTATCCTGGGCTGACAGCATTTGTGGCCAGCAGCCACAGAAAAGGGCTGAGATAAAGATAACTACCCAAACATAAATTCTTCCCATAAAGCCTCCCCCTGCAAGAACTTGCCAAACAAAATATCCTTCCTGTTGCTAGTCAGAGAAAGAATCTGAAGATAATCGTTGTCCTGTTCATCATACCTGGAGCCACCGATGTTGTGGTCAACTTAAACAAATTGATTCTAAAATATCATACGGTGTTGAGTATCCTGTCTACAGCACTCGACACCTTTTTTGGGGATTGAACTATATAGAAGAAGAGTCACAGAGTTGCGCCCCCGCCCGGTGATGAGCAAGCTCATCAAATGGCCAGAATCGAATGGTGCATAATTGAAGGGTTAAGTAGCTGGAAAAGATCAAAAACAACCAAGCCTCGAAAGCATCTACCGCCCCTCGCCCATAAGATGCGCAGCATCCTGGGCTGCTAGAGCTTCCACCTTAGCAGCACTTGGCCAACATATAATCCCGACTTTCATCAGTTTTATTAATAGAGTTTTCTTTCGTCGATACAAAGAAAATGAATCCGGCTGGCTGTCCGGGACCCGCCGGTTTTAGATCGTTTTTCAGGCAGCCTCACTTAAAAAAATTCACCCCGAATAAAACTTCAACCCAATCAACGAAAAGATCAACACCGATAGAAAAAACATCCGCCCGATATTAACGGGATCACCATACATGGTGATCCCGAGAAACACAGCACCGACGGAACCGATACCGGTCCAGACAGCATAAGCCGTCCCCATGGGGATGGTCTGCATGGCGCGGGACAGAAAGTAAAGGCTTAACGCCGCACCAAGAATCACCCCGACATCGGGCAGGACCCGGCTGAAATTATCTGACGCTTTCAGACAGGTAGCAAAAAACACTTCAAATAAACCGGCAATGAACAGATAGCCCCATCCCATGACAGGTCCCCCCTTCTATTTCAAAGACGCCATATAATTGCGCCAACCACCAAGCTCGGTAATCTCTGTAGCAGCCGCAATCGCCCAGGGTTCACAGATAAACCCTTTGACTGTAGAACCATCAGCCAGAGTCAGGTTACCAATTCCCAAAGGGGCTGGAACCTCCTCGGTAAACTCACCAAAGGCTTCAGCACTTAAGGCCCAGACCTCAACCTCTAGGCCATCCCCCGCATACTGCGGATCACGAATCAACCCCGGCTTAGCCGGTGTGGTTCCGGCCAGGGCATAGAGGCGGTAGTCGGCGGCAGTACGTATGGTTTTAATCAGCACCCCACCCCGGCTGGTGAGCTGGAAATTGAGAGGTTGCCCGCTCAAGTGCGCACCCACCACGGCAACCTGAACCAGATTGTCAGCGACAGTTGCCGTCATTTTTGATGCTTCAGCTAACGGATAATTAGTCCCGCCGACCTTCAGCGTTTCACTACTGCTGCGATGGAGCCGATCAGCAATCGCAGCCAGACTGGCATCACTGAAAGCCGGAGCAATCAGAGTCACGCCAAAAGGCAGACCATTACTGGCACGGAACCCTGCAGGTACGGCGATGGCGCAGTAGTCGAGGAGGTTGACGAAGTTGGTGTAGGTACCCAGGCGGCTGTTCAGTTCAATGGGGTTAGATTCGAGCTCGGCCACCTTGTAGATGGTCGGTGCTGTCGGCAGCAGCATGATATCCATCCCCTGCCACTGCTTGGCGCAGACTTTGGCCAGCTCACGCAGACGATATTCCCCGTTAAAGGCGTCAACCGCGCTGATCTTGGTAGCACCATCAACAATAGTGCGCACCGTCGGGTCCATGTCAGAGCCATGCTCGGAGAGGAAGTCGCCGATGGCCGCGGCCCGTTCAGCGACCCACGGACCGGCATACAGCAAGGCGGCGCTCTGCTGGAAGGGACGGTAATCGATCTCCACCCCTTTCCCCCCCAGGGCGGTTAACTTATCAATGCTGGCGGCATACAGTTCAGCCGCCTCGCTATCACCGAAAAACTCCCGCTGTTCTTCCGGCAGATAGCCGAACCTAAAAGTCTCCTGCGGCAGGGCTTTGGCCTTGGCGACCCGGGAATAGGGATCACTGTCGTCCCCGGCGGCCATAATGCTACGTACCAGATCCCCTTCACCGCAGCTGGCCGCAAACACGGTGACGCAGTCTACCGAGCGACAGGCCGGAACCACACCGCTGGTGCTGACCAGCCCCTTGGTCGGCTTGACCCCGACCAGGTTATTGAAGGCCGCCGGCACCCGACCGGAACCGGCTGTGTCGGTGCCAAGAGCAAAGCTGACCAACCCGGCCCCGACAGCGACAGCGGAACCCGAGCTTGATCCGCCTGAGACATATTCGCTATTGAACACGCAGCGCGGTGCCCCGTAAGGGGAGCGGGTCCCAACCAGTCCGGTTGCGAACTGGTCGAGGTTGGTCTTGCCAATCAAAATAGCACCTGCCTCAAGCAAGCGGGCAACGGCAAAGGCGTCGGCCTGGGGCTGGTAAGCGTAAGCGGGACAGGCTGCCGTGGTTTCAAACCCCAGGCAGTCGATATTATCCTTGACGGCAAAGGGAATCCCGTACAGGGGCAAATTGTCCACCCCCGCGGGCTGTTCTTGGAGCCAGCTGGCGCGGGCCAACAACTGCTCGCGGCTGGCACGGCTGATCCATACCGCCGGATCAGCATAACTGTCACAACGGCGCAGAACTTCTTCAACCAGTTCAAGCGGGCTTAAACCCTGCTGGTAAGCGGCGCGTAACGCCGGAATTTCAAGACTGGTGATGGTCATTACGCAACCTCCTCAATAATAGCGACCGGTTGGCCGGCCTGTAGCGATTGTCCCGGTTGACAGAGCAGCTCACGGACGATGCCGCCCTTGTGGGCCTTGATATCCAGTTCCATCTTCATCGATTCAACCACCAGCAGCGTAGTGCCAGCAACGACCCGGTCGCCCGGCTGAACCTTGATCTGCCAAACGTTGCCTGGCACCAGGGCTGGAGCCAGGAAGCAGCCTTCCGGTGCGGTAACCGGCTCACTGACTTCTGGAGCGCTATCTGGCTCGGCCATGACTTCAGCCAGTCCCAGCTCCTTCCAGCGCTGACGCTCTGCTTCAAAGGAAGCTTGCTGATGCTGCTTAAAGGCGGCAATCGATTCATGGTTTTTACGCAGAAACTGGTTGTACTCCTTGAGGCTGAACTCATCTTCGTCAATACGCAGCTGGTATTCGCCATGGGGGAAGCGCTCACGGGCATCGAGCAGTTCTTCTGCCGAAACCGGGAAAAAGCGGATGCGGTCAAAGAACTGCAGCAGCCACGGTTTCCCTTGGGGGAAGTACTCTGTTGACCGGAAGCGGTTCCACATCTGGATGGTGCGACCGACAAACTGGTAACCGCCAGGGCCTTCCATACCGTAGACGCACATATAAGCGCCACCGATACCGACGGCATTCTCCGGGGTCCAGGTCCGCGCCGGGTTGTACTTGGTGGTGACCAGACGCTGACGCGGATCAACCGGCGTGGCCACCGGCGCCCCCAGGTAAACATCCCCCAGGCCAAGAACCATATAGTCGGCATTGAACAATACATCCTTGACCGCCTGTTCATCCTCAAGGCCATTGATACGGCGGATAAACTCGATGTTGGACGGGCACCAGGGGGCTTCGGGGTAGACCAGCTCCTGGTACTTGCGGATCGCCAGGCGCGTCTGTTCATCATCCCATGACAGGGGCAGATAAACGGTACGGCTCGGCACGACGATCTCATCAATAGCGGGCAGTTCCTGTTCAGCGCTGGCCAGCATATCGATCAGCTTACTGCAGGGGAGCAAGCGGCTGTCGTAATGGATCTGCAAAGAGCGGATCCCCGGGGTCAGGTCGATAATGCCAGCGATCTTCTGCTCCTCAACCCATTGCTGCAGGGTGTGAACCCGAAAGCGCAGGTTGAGGTCGAGGAGCGGCTCTCCGAATTCGACCAGCAGGTAGTCGTCGCCACAGCGCCGGTAGCAGGTGCTGATCTCCCCGACCTGCCCATAGCGCAGCACCGGACTCACTTTTCCGGTGACTGGGCCACCAGCCATAATGTCGATCTGCGGAGCGGCTGGTTTCAACTCGCTCAGAGCCGTATCCTGCTTGCGGCGCAAAACTGTGGCGTCATCTTCGGTCACCTTGACGAAACGCACCTTGTCACCCGGCTTAAGCTGACCAATCTTCCACAGGTCTGATTGAACAATCGTCGCCGGACAGACAAAGCCGCCCAGGCTCGGACCGTCAGGACCAAGGATAATCGGCATATCACCTGTAAAGTCGATGGTGCCGATGGCATAGGCATTATCGTGAATATTGGACGGATGCAGACCTGCCTCGCCGCCATCCTCGCGCGCCCACTGTGGTTTCGGTCCAATCAGCCTAACCCCGGTGCGAGCACTGTTGAAATGCACCTCGTAAGCGGTCTTAAAGAAGATCTCGATATCCTCATCGGTAAAGAAATCGGGCGCCCCATGGGGACCGTAAAGGACCTTGAGGGTCCAGTCGCTGCTCAGCTCGGGCAATAGTCCCGCAGCCACATTGTTCACCACCGGCGTTACCGCACCTTCGCTCGCCACCCGCAGCACATCTCCGGCCTTGAGGACTGCCGTACCGTGGCCACCAAAGCGGCCCAGGCTGAAGGTCGCCTTGCTCCCCAGATAATCGGGGGCATCAAAACCGTTGCGCACAGCCAGGTAGCTACGCTGACCGGCACCGTCGATCTCTGCCAGTTCCAGGGTCTGTCCGGGACGTACGATGACCGGCTGCCACATGGGGAGCTGTTCACTGTCGAGCAAGGCACGCATGGGTGCTCCACCAAGGGCAATAACGGTTTCACAGTTAAAACTGAGCACCGGGCCGGTCAGAGTCATCTCCAACCCGCAGGTTCCTTCCGGGTTGCCAACAATACGGTTGAGCAGGCGGAAAGAGTAATGATCCATGGGGCCACTTGGCGGCACGCCGACATTCCAGTAACCGAGACGCCCCGGGTAGTCCTGCAAACTGCTCTGGGCACCAGGGAGTACGACGTCAATAGTGCTGGCGCGGTACGGGAGTGCGTCAAGAGCCTTGGTGTGGACCTGCCCGTCACAGAACAGTTCGGTTTCACTGATCTGCGCCAGGTAGTCCAGGTTGGTCTCAATACCGTAGATGGCGCTCTCTTTCAGCACCTGCTGGAGTTTGCTGACCGCGTCTTTGCGGTCAGCGCCCTTCACGATCAGCTTGCTGAGCAGCGGATCGTAAAATGGGGAAATGTCACTGCCGGTAGCGACCCACCCGTCAACCCGGCATGCGGCAGGAAACTCGACCTTGGTCAGAGTACCGGAACTGGGCTGAAAATCCTTGCCCGGATCTTCGGCATAGATACGCACTTCAATAGCCGCCCCCTGCGGCTTAAGATTCATCCCAGATAAGGCTGGAAGCTCACCGGCCGCCTGGAGAATCATCCATTCCACCAGGTCGACACCAAACACCTCTTCAGTCACACCATGCTCTACCTGCAAGCGGGTATTGACCTCGAGGAAATAGACCTCATTGCTTGCGGTATCGTAGATAAACTCGACGGTTCCGGCCGAGGCGTAATTCACTGCCCGCCCTAACTGTACGGCATAAGCCGCTAGCTCAGAGCGTTGCAGATCACTGATCCCCGGTGCCGGGGTTTCCTCGATAACCTTCTGGTTACGCCGCTGCAGAGAGCAGTCCCTTTCCCCCAGAGCGATGACCTCCCCTTTGCCGTCACCAAATATCTGCACCTCAATATGACGTGCCCGGGCGACATACTTTTCCAGGAATACGCCACTGTTACTGAAGTTGTTCTGACTCAAACGCCGGACACTGGCAAACTTATCGGCGAGTTCCTCGGCGGAATAACACAGCTGAAGGCCAATGCCACCGCCACCAGCAGTACTCTTGAGCATGACCGGATAGCCAATGCCGACTGCTGCTTCCAGGGCCTCGTCCAGGTCTTCGATCAGCTCAGTACCGGGCAACAGCGGCACACCGCTGATCTTGGCCAGCTCACGGGCCGTATGTTTGAGGCCGAACTGGCGAATCTGCTCGGCATCGGGACCGATAAAACGCACCCCGACAGCTGCCAGCTTACTGGCGAAATCGGTATTTTCACTTAAAAAGCCATAACCAGGATGGACCGCTTCAACCTGTTTCTCCTGGCATAGGGCCACAATTTTATCGGCGTTCAGGTAACTCTCAGCAGCCGCGGCCGGACCGACACAGTAGGCCTCATCGGCCAGGCTGACATGGGCAGCATGGCGGTCAGCCTCGGAATAAATGGCCACCGCGGTAATCCCCATCTTCTTCAAGGTGCGGATAATGCGGCAGGCGATCTCGCCACGATTGGCGACCAGAACCTTCTTGAACATAGTCTCCTCCCCGCTAATCAGGCTGCGACAGCCCTATCCCAGACCAGGATTTCAACCGGGGTCGGGTTGTAGGCGTTACAGGGGTTATTGAGCTGGGGACAGTTGGAAACCAGGATGATGATATCCATGTGTGCCTGCAGTTCGACATACTTGCCGGCATCGCTGATGCCGTCTTCGAAGGTCAAGCCACCTTCCGGGGTCACCGGAACGTTCATAAAAAAGTTGATGTTCTCGGGGATATCACGCTTGTCCATGCCGTACTGCGGGTTTTCGGCCAGGGCCAGCAACCAGCTGTCGCGACAGGCGTGCATGCATTTTTTCTCCAGGGCGTAGCGCACCGTGTTCGACTCGGTAGCGCAGGCGCCCCCCAGGGTGTCGTGGCGACCACAGGTATCAGCAATGATATCGAGCATCGGGTTGCCATCGTTAGAGACCAGGGTGGTTCCGGCACTTAAATAGATATTCCCCTGCTCACGAATGGTGTTAAAGGCGCTGTAACGTTCTGACGGATCATTCGCGTTATAGAAGATGGTATCAGCGGCCTGGTTCCCTTCCATGTCAAGGATACGAACCACCTGTCCTTTTTTGACCACTTCCATCAGGTAATCACCGGCGGGGACAACCTTACGCCATGCGGCGCTCTCTACTGCGTAAATACTTTCCTTAATCATGTTCCCCTCCTTCTACAGACCGAGATGATAGAGACGGTTGTTTTCGAAACCACGGCCATTTTCAGGGCGCGAGGTCCGGCACAGGTCGTCGTCAGCAACGAAAGCAGCCTTACTGATCTGATAGGTCACCGGAGCCTTTGGGTATTCGCTTGCCGGATTGAGGGGATGGGGGCAGGTATGCAGCAGGACCAGGGTATCCATTTCGAAGCGCAGCACCACGCTGTCACCGGCTTTGCTGTTGCCAGGGACATAGCTCATGGTCCCTTCATCATCAACCGTCACCTTGGTGAACAGATTGAGATTCCCCATCAGGTCACGCTTACCCATACCGTACTTGCCCGCTTCGACCAGAAAACTGTCGCGACCGTTAAGGGTCCAACCGTTACGACATTCCTGATACGGGTGCACCCCCCATTTTTTAGCGACCATGGCTTTGTCGGTATCACCACTGACGGTATCGTGCCAACCGATACTGTCTTCGGTCAGCGAGCAGAAGATCCGCCCCATGTCAGAGTAGAGGCAATGCCCGGCGGTCAGCTTGAAGGTGTGCTGACACTTGAGAGTATCGGGGGCGTTATAACGTTCGAGAAGATTCAGGGGGTTATAAAACAGCATCGCCACGTTGGCGCCACCGTTGACATCGATGAGGCGCAGGTTGGTACCACGCCGCATCAGCATGGACCAGTGAGCACCACCGGGAAGGGTATCCTGGTAAAGGATTTCAGCAGTATTGTTCATCAGGCTTCTCCATAGCGCACAGTCTTTGTGCGAATCCGGGTCGTCCCGGGTTTATCCCTAAATAGCATTGTCGCCATTACCGGGTCGTCCCGGCAGGGTTAAATATTTATGAAATGTTGTTGGTTCTTAACCTGCAGCTTGCAGCTCTTTGAGGGCAAACCCCTCATCAGAGCCACCTTCCTGTCTGGCCTTGAGCTTTAATGGATCGTTTTCACCAAGCTTGAGGTCGAGGGTAATGGTTGCACCATAGTGTTCCAACTCTTCTTCCCGGGTCCGGTAGCGGTCAAAGACGATAATCCGATTGCCGAGATGAAACGCTTCGCGCAGATCGTGAGTGACCATGAATACGGTCATGCCGGTTTCCCGCCACAGGCGCAGCATCAATTTGTGAATATCGGCACGGATACCGGGATCGAGAGCACCAAACGGCTCATCAAGTAACAGAACTTTGGGTTTTTTGATCAACGCCTGGGCGATGGCAAGACGTTGCTGCATACCGCCTGAGAGTTCGGCGGGATACTTTTCCCGCGCAGCATCCAGCCCAACGGAATCGAGATAATGACGGCACTCATCGAGCACCGCCCGTTTCTTCCGACCAAACAGCTTGCCCAGAATTTTTGACTGGGAAAATTCCAGCCCCAGGGCAACGTTGTCCTGAACATTGAGGTGCGGAAACACCGAGTAGCGCTGAAACACGACGCCCCGCTCTTCCGACGGTTCTAAAGCAATCGCTTCATTATCGAGAAGGATCTGTCCTTCTGTCGGGGTTTCCTGGCTAAGAAGTAAACGTAGAAAGGTCGATTTACCGCAACCGGAAGGACCGACGATGGAGACATAGGAGCCGGACTCTACATCAAGATTGATGTTCTCCAGCACCGGCTGGCTACCGAAGTACTTCCAGACCTTATTGACTTTGACGTGTGACATCAGCGCCCCCTTTCCGCGGCAAACCAGGGGAACAACCAGGTCTGCATGCGCCGCAGGAAGAAATCAAGGGCGAAGGCCAGGAAAGTGATCCAGGCCACATAAGGCAAAATGGTGTCCATAGCCAGGTAACGACGCAGCAGGAAGATGCGATAGCCGAGACCACTCTGGGCAGCGATGGCTTCGGCGGCAATCAGGAACAACCAGGCCGACCCCAGAGTCAGACGCACGGCATCAATCAACCGTGGCCAGACCTGGGGCAAAACCACCCGGATCGCCAGCTGCCAGGAGCTGGCACCCAGAGTCTGCGCTTTGATCAACTGCTCCCTGGGAATTTCTTCAACCCGCAACGAAATATCCCGAATAATTATTGGTGAAATACCGATAACAATCAGGGCCACCTTCGACACTTCCCCAAGTCCAAAAACAATAAACAGAATCGGCAGCACTGCCAGTGGCGGCAGCATCGAGGTAACGGTGACAAACGGCAGTAAGCCGGCCCGACAAATCGGCAGCAGCCCGATATGAACGCCAACCAGCATACCGATCAGGGTGGCCACCAGCATACCGCACCCCAGGCGTCCCATGCTGGCCAGGGTATCCGCCCACAGCAGGTAATCGCCGCTGCGTTTGTCAGCGGTAAAGGCGACCCGCTGAATAGCATCGGCAAAGGATTGCAACCCTGGCAGCAATTTATCGTTAGGGTTCTCTGCCAGGCGCATCTCCGAGCCAACAACATAAGCCAGCAACACCAGGACGAAAGGGAGCAACATCAGCACAATACTGATATGCCGGTCTGGTTTTCGATTGATCATGCGTAGTTTCATGATAATCAGCTTTCCTTCTGAAGCGCGTGTTTACAGTTTATTTTCAGCAGCCAACTTCATGTAGGAGGTATCAAAACGAAAAGTAACGTTACTGTTGTCGCCCAGGACTTTGCCATCCGGGAAGGCGATACCGACGACATCCGGGCTCGCAGCTCCATCCCCCAGCAAACCGTGTTCAAACAGGAAGTTACGAACGACATCCATGGTCTTATGCAGTGAAGGGCTTTCACCGAAGTTAACGGCGTCAGCCGCTTTATAGTACATTTTGGTGCTGTCCAGCTGCATATCGTACCCAGCCAGGTCGGTGCCGGAAGCCTTCCCCATTGCGCTGCGAGCGTCCTTACCGGCAGCGGAGGAGCTACTCATCAGAGCCATCATTTCATACCAGGCACCGGTCAGCGCTTTAGCGAATTCCGGGTTTTCTTGCATTACCTTGGTATTGACGACGGTCAGGTCGATAATTTCACCTGGAATATTGCTGGAATCAAACACCTTGTGAGCATCCGGCATAGCCATAATTTCGGCAACCAGCGGGTTCCAGGTGGTTACTGCGGTGACATCAGGAGTTGAGAACGCGGCGATCATATCGGCATCAGAGGTGTTGATAACGGTGATATCACGCTCTTTCAGGTTGATGGAATCGAGAGCACGGGCAAGCAGATAGTGAGAAACGGAAAGTTCAACCAGGTTGACCGGCTGCCCCTTGATGTCGGTCAGCTTATCGGTACCCTTGAGAATGACGGCGTCGTTTCCGTTGGAAAAGTCGCCAATCAACAGTGCCGTGGTATCAATACCACCAACACAGGGAATGGCCAGGGTGTCCATATTGGTGGCGGTTACGCCGTCGAAAGCGCCAGCAGTGTACTGGTTGATCGATTCGATATAGTCGTTAAACTGAACGACTTCGATTTCGATACCGTACTTGTCAGCCCATTTTTTGACGATTCCCTGGGCAGCAGCTTCCCCCCAGGGCATCCAGCCGACATAAATAGACCAGGCCAGTTTAAAATGTTTACGTTTTTCTGCGAGAGCAGTCGTGGAAAGAGAAGCAGTCAAAAAGACCGCGACCATCAGAATGGTGAGAATACGTTTAGTCATGGTGCCAGACCTCCTAATTTGTGTAAAGTTAAGAGGGCTGACGGAGAAACCAAGGTTTTGGCTTTATTATCGCCAACCCTCACGATTCTCCCGGGCTTTTATCCCGCCGTGTACCGGGCCGCTGTTCACCGACCAGGCTGCAGCTCTCGGACCAGACACCTCTTAGGAGGCCGGAACCCTAGCTGCACTACTTTATGTTTGACATGGCAATTCAGGAAGCGTGCCAAGACAGGAAAGTGCCAATTTACCAGCTGCATCCTCAATCGGTCGTACACGGTTGTTTACTATTTGACCACACAATACCGATAGAGATTATTTTTTAAGCAACTCAAACAGATTGAATAGTTTCGCATCAAACCTCGGCATGTTTTATTTCAACCTTATTGGTCATTTTTCAAAACAGCACTTCATAAAAGCGTTCCCTGCTCCGGCAAACGAAACATTATTTGTTATAATTCAAACAGTCGACCACTCTACGCAAAAAATCTCATCCACGACCACCACAATATGTACCAAACGTGTAATTTCATCCCAGGAAGGAAGATATTTACACCAGATATCTAATTTTTTATAACATCTATATAAACATCGTTTTACTATTTTTTTAATAATTTAAAAACATACTTTATGTGAATATTTTCAATTACTTACCAAAATCAATACCACTACAAATACTTCATAAAAGCCACCAAGACAACAAATATTCAAAAAACCGAATTGACAAAAATATAACAGCGTATTATCGTTTTATCATAAAAGGTATCAGACATAACATTTCTGACCAAAATGAAGAGTCGGTTTAAAGCCGACCCCAACGGTAAGGGACGCTATGCCAGGCAGGGAGAAAGAATCTTACAATATCCGATCAGTAGAAAATGCATTACTTCTACTTGAAATCCTCGCCAATGAGAATACCAAGCTCAGCCTGGCCCAGCTGAGTGACAGGCTGGATATGACCAAAGCCAGTCTGTTCCGGCTGATGGCGACTTTTGAGAATCACGGTTATGTCGAGCGCAATCTGCAGACAGGTGATTACCAGCTGGGAATGAGCGCTTTTGAAATGAGTCAGAAGTTGCTGTCAAAAATGGACCTGCTCACCAAGGCCAGACCGGTTATGGCGCAGCTGGTCCGCCAATGTGACGAAGCCGTTTACCTGGTTGTCTGCCGGGGGCGAGATGTGCTGTTTCTGGAAATGGCCGACAACACCCAAAAGGTGAAAGTCGTGCCACTGGCGGGTGAGCGTTTCCCCATCGACAGCTGTGCATCCGGGAAAATCTGTCTGGCCTTCTCGGACCACCCGAAAGACAGCTACGTCATTGATTCAGCAATGAACGGGGAGTTGGAGGCATGCCGCCAGCGCCGCTACTGCATTGACCGTAATGGTGTTGGCGAAGAAAGCACCTGCGTTGCCGTCCCTATTTTTGCTGAGGGAGAAATGCTGGCAGGGTGCCTGGCCATGGTCGCCCCCAGCTTCCGCACAGGCGAGGACCGGATCCACAAGGAATTACTGCCAGCCCTTAAAGCGGCTGGTGAAACCATATCCGCAAGACTGGGGTTTAACCCTTACACCCCAAGGGTACAAAGCTGAACTACGCGCAGGAGATTCTTGAACAACGGAGGCAAAAGGAGGTCTTCAGACAGTTAGAAGTCGAGATTTAATCCAGGGCTGGAAAAAGACAGGAAAAACAAACTAAAGAGGAGGTAATTATGGACGACAAAGGTGTTGCTTATTGGAAAGCGGTTTTAGGATTGATCAGAAATGTTCTGATCGTCTGGTTCATTGTCTCTTACGGCTTCGGCATCCTGCTGGCACCGGCGCTGAACAGCATCTCCCTGGGTGGCTATCCTCTTGGTTTCTGGTTCGCCCAACAGGGATCCATTTACATTTTCGTTGCGCTGATCTTCATCTACGCCAAGCTGATGGGGAAGATCGACGAAAAATTTGACGTCCACGAAGACTAGGGAGGCATACGACTATGGGACTTACAGCTATGACATATCTCGTTGTCGGCCTGACCTTTGCCATCTACATCGGCATTGCTATCTGGGCCCGCGCGGGAAGCACAAGTGAATTTTATGCAGCCGGTGGCTCCGTGCACCCGGTCCTCAACGGTATGGCAACCGGCGCCGACTGGATGTCCGCAGCGTCATTTATCTCCATGGCCGGCCTGATCGCCAATATGGGCTGGGGGGGTGGCCTGTTCCTGATGGGCTGGACCGGTGGCTACGTTCTGCTGGCCATGTTGCTCGCCCCTTACCTGCGTAAATTCGGTAAATTTACCGTGCCGCAGTTTGTCGGGGACCGTTTTTATTCGAAGGGCGCCAACCTGGTGGCGGTTATCTGTTTGCTCGCCGCGTCGCTGACATACATTATTGGCCAGATGACCGGTGTTGGGGTTGCCTTCTCACGCTTTCTGGGCGTATCCAACTCAACTGGTGTTTACATCGGCATGGCCATCGTCTTCATGTATGCCGTTTTTGGTGGTATGAAGGGCATTACTTACACCCAGGTTGCCCAGTATTGTGTTCTGATTCTGGCCTACACCATTCCGGCCGTCTTCATCTCCATGCAGCTGACCGGCAATCCTTTACCACAGTTGGGCCTCGGTTCAGGGTTTACCGGTACTGACATGAGCCTGCTGGCCAAACTTGACCATGTTGTTACCGACCTCGGCTTTGGCAAGTACACCACCCAGGTCCCTGGCAGCATACTCAACTACTTCGTTTATACCGTTTCGTTGATGATCGGTACTGCGGGTCTACCTCACGTTATCATGCGTTTCTTCACTGTCCCTACGGTTAAGGATGCCCGCTCATCCGCCGGTTGGGCGCTGGTTTTCATTGCCATCCTCTACACTACCGCTCCGGCGGTTGCCGCCATGGCCCGTCTGAACCTGCACGCAACCGTCAATACTGCCGTCAAATCCGGAGGCGACCTGTTTGCGACCGCAAGCAGTATTGAGTACAGCAAGCGCCCTTCCTGGATGGAGCGCTGGGAAGTCACCGGTCTGCTCAAATTTGAAGACAAGAACGGCGACGGCCGCATCCAGTATTACAACGACAAATCCAAGAACCCTGAGTTCGTGGCGAAGGCTGAAGCGGCCGGCTGGAAAGGGAGCGAGCTTTCGGTTAACGCCGACATCATGGTTCTCGCCAACCCCGAAATCGCCTTGCTGCCCAACTGGGTTATCGCTCTGGTAGCTGCCGGTGGTCTGGCCGCCGCACTTTCAACTGCAGCGGGTCTGTTACTCGCCATCTCATCAGCGATTTCACACGACTTGTTCAAGAATATCTGGACACCGAATATGACCGAGGCCCAGGAACTGCTCACCGGTAAAATTGCTATGGCGGGTTCAATTATCGTGGCTGGTTATCTGGGGTTGAATCCTCCCGGGTTTGCCGCTGGTACCGTCGCCATCGCCTTCGGTCTGGCCGCCAGCTCGATCTTCCCGGCGCTGATGATGGGTATTTTCAGTAAAACCATGAACAAGCAGGGCGCCATTGCCGGTATGCTGGCTGGTCTGGCCGTTACCATGATCTACGTGTTTGCCCACAAAGGCCTGTTCTTTGTCAAAGGGACTGAATTCCTGTGGATGTTCGGTGGCAAGCCTGACTTCTTCTTCGGAATTTCACCGAATGCTTTCGGCGCCATCGGTGCCATCGTCAACTTCGCCGTCGCATTCGCAGTCAAGAACATGACCCCGGCCGTTCCTGAGCATATTGCCCAGATGGTTGAAGATGTGCGTACGCCGCGTGGGTCAAAGGCGGTTGATGGTGCCCACCATTAAGTTTTTATTTGGCAACGCCCCTTTGCCGCCATAGCGTTGTCAACTTACTGGCTACAACGAAAAATTGATCGTTTCTCAAAACACTTGTAACAAACAAAACCTCCCCTGCGGCAACTCGCAGGGGAGGCTGAACACAAGGGAGCAAGCTTATGATTTTTGATGTCAGCATAGCCATGACCTGGATTCTGTTTCTGGCCCTGTTTCCCATGGCCTTCTTCTGGCTGCGCCGCAGCTGGCGGATACTGGTCCGGAAAAACTATGCTGAAGTCGCCATCAAGCGCGGGCTACCTCCGCAAAACCCGAAGAAATGGGCTCCGGTGACCGGAATGCTCAACCTGGGCTGCGGCGCTATCGCTATCTGGGTGATTGCCGGGGTGGTGACAGCACGCTTCAGCTATGACGAATGGAGCGCTATGGCCGGGCTGACAATCTGGGGAAAAATCATTGCTGATTTTATTATCCGCTCCCAGGCCCACCCGTTTTTTGTTGGTCGCAAGAAGAAATTAGCGACTGAAGCCAAGTAACTCAGAGAGTCAGGAGACTCTCCCTTTTAATAAAAACAACCCTGTGGTAATAATTTATGCCAAAGTTCTGGTTAGCGGACTTTGGCATATTTTACTTTATTAACGGGTGATCTGTCGTTGTCCGTGGAGAAATTAGACAAGCATATTTGAGCGTTCCCCCAACAGATTCTCAACATGCGAGGTTGCTGATGGATCTTGTCAAAACTCTGGCTGAAACTGAACCCTTCTCGACCCTTCCTGAGGCCATCTGCGCCCGCTTAAACCAGGCTGCCAGTCTGAAAAAATTTCCTCCCCACATGCATATTTTCAAACAGCAGGACCCCCCTTCTGGATTTCTTTATGTCATAAAATCAGGGTTGATTGAGATTGTTGTTCAGACTCCTGGCGGCGTTGAGATGATCGTGGATTACCGGCGTGACGGTTCATTTTTTGGCGGCACGCCAATCTTTACCGATGAAGGCTACACCGCCGGAGCACGCACGGCTCAAGAAACAACCTGCTTTCTCATTCCGCAGGAGATATTGCTCGAAATTGCAAAAGACTTCCCTCACCTGGCTGAACATTTCACCAAGGTCATCTACTCGCGCATCCGTAATCTTTATTCAGAAATGGTCAGCGAACACAGCCAGAACACCCTAGCCCAGATGGAAGCTTATCCATTTAAAAAGCGCCTGTCCGAAATTATGAGTACCGATCTCCTCACCTGCTCACCTGACGCCACTGCCAAAGAGATTGCCGTGGCCATAACCCGCAGCGGTAGTGGGGCTGCCCTGATCTGTGATAATAAAAGGACTTTGCTGGGCATTATTACCGAGCATGATCTGGTCGCCAAAGTCATAGCCCGCGACGACACGGACTGCAAACAAACGCTGGCCAGCAGCGTGATGACAGCCCCCCCTTTTACCCTCACTCCCGATACCTTTATGTATGAAGCTGCGACCTTCATGATGGGGAAGAAAATTCGTCACCTGCCGATCCTCGACCGGGGGCGATTGGTCGGTCTGGTAACCCTGCAGGATCTGATGCGCTATCGCAGCCAGAAATCGATGCTGCTGGTCGGCAACATCAGCCAGGCCAGCACCATTGACGAACTGATCCGCGCCCGCCAGGAACTGGTCAAAGTAGCGCGGGTGCTGTTAAGCGAATCGCGCTCCCACACCGAAACCATGGAGATCATCTCCTATATTCATCAGCGCATTATCCGGCGTGCCTACGAACTGGTCCTTGCGCAACAACAACAGTCGGGCGCGCAGTTGCCTGACATCAAGCACTGCTTCATCATCATGGGTAGCGGTGGCCGCAAAGAGATGCTCCTTGGGCCAGATCAGGATAATGGCTTAATTTTTGAAGATTATCCTGAGGATCGAAATGAGGAGGTGGATAGTTTCTTTATTCCCTTTGCGGATAAGCTGGTCGAGACCCTGGCCACCATTGGCTACTCCCGCTGCAAGGGGAATGTCATGGTCAACAATCCCCTGTGGCGCGGACGGCTACCTCAGTGGCAGGAGCGTATTAGTAGCTGGATCAGGGTTCCGGAACCACAACGGGTTCGCTATTCATCGATCTTTTTCGACTTTATGCCCATCGCAGGAGAAGCGTCCCTATGCCAGGACCTGCGCGATATCGTTCACCAATTGATCAAGGCTCATCCGATTTTTCTTTACCACATGATGACCCTCGACTTTAAACACAAAGTCCCCCTCAGCCTGATCGGGCGCTTTTCACCCGATCGCTCAGGAGAGCACAAAGGGGAACTGTCTCTCAAACAGGCCGGCAGCATATTCATTGTCGACTGCGTCCGCATGTTCAGCCTGGAAAATCAGCTGGAAGCAACGACAACCATCGAACGCCTCGACAAGTTAGTAGAATTGGGAATCTTTGCCCATGAATCAGCAGAACATATCAAGGCCGCCTTTGAAGCCTTTACCTTTCTGCGGCTGCGCAATGAAATAGTGCTCAGCGAAGCCGGCAGCCAGCCGAGTCATTATTTGAACCCGAAACTGCTCAGTAAAAACGAGCAGGATCTGCTCAAAGAAGCGTTCCGGGTCGCCAGCAAGCTACAGGATTCCACCAAGCATCATTTTTCGAAGATTGTCGGGTGACGCTCACTGCGCTTCACGATTTCAGCTTTGAAATTTCAGATTGCAGAATTTTTGCTCCCCCAGCCTCTCCCCTATGTGGGAGATGGTTGGGGTGAGGGGTAAGCTACCGCTCTACCGGATACCCGTTCTTCACCCAGTCCGAAATGCCATAACGCAGGTTATAGATTTTCTTGAAACCACTTTGGATCAGAATACGGGCGGCAACCGTGCTGCGGTTACCGGTTGCGCAATAGATAAACAGGTCGCGATCTTTGTAAGGCTCCAGCTCCGGCAGTTCGCGTTGCAGAATCTGCACGGGAACCAGGTGGGCCCCGGCAATATGCGCGTCACGATATTCACCGATAGTTCTGACATCGAGAATAAACGGGGTGGTATTTTTCAGAATCTCTGCTGCTTCGGCACTGGTCACCGCCTGGTAAGACGGAGCCGTATATTCAATGACCTCAAATACCCCCCTGGCCTCCCCTGCGGTAAAAGGAAAGCTCCCGGCAATCGACATCTTGACATAGGCTTTAGCCCCCTCTTCGACCGGAAACGACTTAACCTGGCGTAAACCGGGGATATCGATTTCAAAGTTACTGACACCAACCACGCTGGGCTGAACGTAATCGCCACGATAAACGACAAAGAGATTGTCAGCAGCAGGATCAATGCTGATCATGCGTAAGCCACCTTCGATAGTTCCCGAAATGACCGGGTCTTGTGCCTGCGCTAAACCATAAGTTCCCAACCCGCTAAGCCCCAAAAACAAACAGATAAATAACAACTGACGCAACACGAATATCTCCTCTTTTGCAGTGAAATCAGCTTCCGGTCCTTAAAATAATCCGCCGCCCTATTCATATATTTTTCCATATTATCTAATTATTCATTTAGAAAGCAACTTTAACCCGCCCAAAAAGGAAAATGACAATTTATTAAAATCGCGTTCTACAATTTCAAAAATGCCCTTTACAACCTGATACCGGGGGATTATCGTTAAGAGACAACAACAAACGCCAGCGCTGTCTCTTTCACTCCATACAGATCAACTCGTCTCAAGGAGATAAAGATACGATGAACCGCGAGCAGGAACTGCAAAGCTACTGGAAAAAAAATGTAACTTATATCGCAATACTGTTAGCGATCTGGTTTGTCGTGTCCTACCTGTTCGGAATCATCCTTGTCGATCAACTTGATACTTTCCATATAGCCGGTTTTCCGGTTGGCTTCTGGTTTGCCAATCAGGGATCGGAGGTTGTTTTCTGTATTCTGATCATCATTTATGTCCGCCTGCTGAACCGGCTGGACCACCAGTTCAACGTTTATGAAGACTGACCCGAACGCGTTTCAGGGAGACCGCTTACCATGAGTATAACCACCTGGACCTGGGCCTTAATCGGTATCACCTTTGCTATTTATATTCTGGTTGCGATTCGTGCCCGGGCCTTTTCTACCGGTGAATTTTATACTGCGGAAAGGACGATTCACCCGATTTTGAACGGCATGGCGACCGGAGCAGACTGGATGTCGGCAGCATCATTTATCAGTATGGCCGGGTTGATCTCCTTTTTGGGGCGGGACGGGTCCATGTACCTGATGGGCTGGACTGGTGGCTACGTACTCCTCGCCATGCTGCTCGCTCCCTACTTGCGTAAGTATGGTAAATTCACCGTTCCCGAATTTATTGGTGACCGCTACTATTCGCAAGGAGCGCGTATTATTGCTCTATTGTGTGCGATTTTTGTTTCATTTACCTATGTTGCCGGACAGATGCGCGGTGTTGGTGTCGTGTTTGCGCGCTTTTTGAATGTCCCGATCAACACGGGCGTTGCCATCGGTATGTGTATCGTCTTTTTTTACGCTGTGCTGGGCGGTATGAAGGGGATTACCTACACCCAGGTTGCTCAGTATTGTGTTCTGATCGTTGCCTACATGATTCCCGCCATTTATATTTCTATCATGCTGACTGGCAACCCGGTTCCCGCCCTCGGCTTTGGCAGTACAATTACTGCCGATGGTGCTCAGATCCTGCATGATTCTGCCCTGGAAGGGCGCTACCTGCTTGAAGCCCTCGATGGCATTCAGCAGGACCTTGGCTTTGCCGCCTACACTGCAGGGGCACGCCCAAAACTCGACCTGTTCTTCATCGTTGTTGCCCTGATGGTCGGCACGGCCGGGCTCCCTCATGTCATCATCCGCTTTTTTACCGTCCCGAAGATCAAGGACGCCCGGGCGTCAGCAGGTTGGGCGCTGATTTTTATCGTCCTGCTTTACACTGCGGCCCCGGCAGTGGCGGCCTTTGCCCGCATCAATTTCATCAATACCCTCAACAATACCAGCTACAGCCAGGCACCAGGATGGTTTAAAAACTGGGAAGCGACAGGACTGATCGCCTGGATCGACAAAAACAAGGATGGTAACCTCCAGTATGGGCCGGGCAATGCTATTGTTGGCAAGCCAAAATACAGCGGTAAAGAAGGAGCCTACGGTGAAAAGCTGGTCTCCAATCTCCAGACTGATTGCAGCAATGAAATTTACGTTGACCAGGATATTATTGTGCTGGCGAACCCTGAAATCGCCCACCTGCCGAACTGGGTCGTCGCCCTGGTCGCCGCTGGAGGCCTGGCTGCGGCCCTGTCAACTGCCGCCGGTCTGCTGCTGGTAATTTCAGCTTCGATTTCTCACGATCTGATGAAAGGCGTCTTGATGCCGAGTATGTCGGAAAAAGGGGAATTACTGTGGGCGCGCTGCGGTGCCGCCGGTGCAGTGGTCGTCGCCGGGCTACTCGGCATTTTCCCCCCCGGTTTTGTTGCCCAGGTTGTGGCCTTTGCCTTTGGCCTTGCCGCAGCATCATTCTTTCCGGCAATTATCATGGGCATTTTCACCAAAAAGACCAATGTTTATGGAGCCATGACCGGAATGGTCGCAGGAATAGGCTTTACCGCCTGCTACATTATTTACTTTAAACTGATCAATCCAGGAGCCAACAACCCAGCCCATTGGTTGTTCGGCATCTCGCCGGAAGGGATCGGCACTGTCGGGATGCTTATTAACTTTGTTCTGATGATCAGCGTATCTCGCGTCACTCCGGAACCTCCTGAGGAAATCCAGGAACTGGTCAGCAAGCTACGCTATCCCGTAGAGCGCTCCCAGGGGGAAACCCGCATTTCAACCAACGCCAGAAAACCCTACTGAGCACCCCCATCCAGAACCTGACGTACCAACAACCCAAGTTCTGACATACCAAGGGGCTTCATACAAAAGGCGTTAATACCAAGATCCTGAGATTCTGCCATATTGATTTGACTGCTGTAACCGGTAATCAGAATGACTGGAATATCACCACGCAGCGCGCGTACTTCTTTGATCAGATCTTTACCCGTCAGGCCGGGCATGGTCTGATCGGTAATCAGCAAATCAAACGCAGCGGGGGATTTTGAAAAAATACTAAGAGCGTCCCCACTTCCAGCAGCCGTCGTCACCTGATACCCGATTTCACCCAACAGCTGGCCAACCAGGGACAGCAGGGTCAGATCATCATCAACTAGCAGAATTTTTTCTGCTCCCCCCTGTGTAGCTGACTCAATCGGTAGGTCTGAAACAACTTCGTTTTTTTGCTCTTCGACAGGAAGGTATAGATAGAAAGCCGTCCCCTGCCCTACCTGACTTTCAACATTGATGAAGCCCCCATGCTGATCAAAAATACCCTGGACAGTTGAAAGCCCCATTCCGGTTCCACGATCTACCCCCTTGGTCGTAAAAAACGGATCAAAGATGCGATCAATTATTTCCGGCTCAATGCCACAGCCATTATCTTCAACGACCAGCAAAGCATAGGCGCCAGCACTGCCGCTACAGCGAGCAGGAATGTCCTGGGCCTGTAATTCAGTGAGCTCCAGGGATATCCGCAGGGTTCCCCGTTCGTTCATAGCATAGACAGCATTATTACACAGATTAATTAAGGCTTCCTGAAGCTGACCAGGGTCCGCCTTAACACTCATGCTCCGCACGGAGCATTGGTAACTCAATTGAATAGAAGCAGGTAGCGTCGATTTAAGCAGGCGCAGGGTTTCATTAATAACAATACAGATATCAACAACCCCCAGTTCCTTGCGATCCTGGTGGCTGTAGGTCAATATTTGAGACACCAGATCGCGGGATCTCAGGACGGCCGTTTTCGCATTATTCAGATATTTAGCAAGGCTTTCAGCATTATCCTGCTTGCGTACAGCCATCTCCAGGTTACCCAGAATAATCGCCAGGTTATTATTGAAATTATGGGCGATACCACCCGCCATTACTCCGACAGCTTCCATTTTGTACTTCTGGCGGAGCTGCAATTCAAGTTCGCTACGCTGTTCTTCACTCCCCTTGCGGGCAATAATATCCCAGGCCAGGTGACCGAATTCGGTCAGAGCACGAACATCCCGCTGACTGTAGTTGCTCTGCTTATTACCAACACCGAGAATCGCAAAAATCCGGTGAGCACTAAAAAGGGGAACAACCAGCTCGCGAACCACCTCGGCATGCCCATCAGGAAGGCCTTTTTTGTGAGGTAAACTCATATAATCGTTATGGATGACCGGGATCTGTCTGCGCACGCAATCAGCCCAGACTCCCGCTTTTGACACCGGGTAATGACTTTCTTCATGCGTGGACTGGCAAAATTTTTCCAAGGTACTGGACGACCAGACCTGTAAGAAGAGATGGCCCTGATCGGTATTTACAAAATGTAGAAAACCAATCTTGCTGTTGGTTAAAAGCTCTGCCTCGTCGACAAATTTTTGCAACAATTCTTTTTGGCTCAGGCTGGCTGCAGCTTCACTGAGACGTAAGCGCGCCTGAAGCAAAGCGTGTTGTTGCTTACGTTCAGAAATATCCTGAAAAAAACCAAGCTGTACGTCGCGTTCCCCCAGGACTAAACGTGTCCCCTTTATTTCAACATCGAAAATTTCCCCATCTTTCGTAATACACCGCTGTTCCAGCAGTTTTTTTTCTCCGGCTTCACGAATTTCGGTAAAACCAGCAGCAAAGGTCCCATCACAGGCCTCAGGAGGATGAAGAATCGCCTGCGACTGACCGATCAACTCGTCACAGCTGCGCCCAACCATACTGGCAAGCGCCTGATTGCACTCAAGAAGTTCACCAGTATCTGCGTCAGCCAGACCAATACCAATATTGGCCTCCTTAATCAGTTTGGTATATTTCTCTTCTGCAAATTTGCGTGCGGTGATATCGCGAGTGATGTTGAGAATGTATTTTTCGCCATCAATTTCAACAACGCGCGCAGACATTAAACCATATATGACGCGGCCATCCTTACTGACAAACTGGGCTTCCAGATTTTCAACTTTGCCTTGCTCGCGGAGCCCTTCAACCATCCGCCGACGATCCTCCGGATCTCGCCAGATATTGACATCCAGAGATGATTGGCCAATCAATTCTCCCCGCAAATAGCCTGAAAGTTGCTCAAAACGTTCGTTTACATCAATATAAACACCGTCTTCAACTCGGTTTATGGCAACCGGCTCAGGAATGGTGTTAAAAGCGACGCGGAATTTCTGTTCACTTTCCTTGAGTCTGCTTTCTGCCTGTTTGCGCTCGGTAATATTGCGACTTGAGCCAATAACCTGAATAGGCTTGTTATCATCATCGCGGATATAACGGACCCGGGCCTCGGTATCAATAACGCTACCATCTTTACAGTATTCCTGAAGCTCGATAAACCGCACCCGCTCAAAATCGTCATCATGGTCCTGATCGTTGGCCAGACTTGCTAGTAAAATGTTTCTGGCCCGCGCACAGGACTCCGGGGTCAAGGTCTGTTCCAAAGACAACGCCACCGCTTCTTCCGGTGAATACCCACGCACCCCTAAAACAGAGGGACTGAAATAGGAAAACGTTAAAGCAGGGAGATCCAGAACCCAGACCACATCCGTCGCATACTCTGATAATAAGCGATATCTGGCTTCATCCCGCTGCAACTGCAGCATTAACTCCCGACGTTCCGTGATATCAGCCAGCATCCACAAAACACCCTGGCCGTTATTTATAGGCTGTCCGGAGATCTGAACCCAGAAAACCGTGCCATCCTTTTTTTTAAGTTGATAAGGAACACTGACAGCATCCGCCTTAAGAACTTTCTCAAAAGCCTGTTTTCCAAACTCAGTAAATTTATCCTTCGAAAGATGAAACTTTGTCGCTGACAAACCAACCACTTCAGCAGGAGTGTTATAGCCGAACATAAGACAGAAAGTTTGATTGACGCGCAGAATCGTCCGTTCTTGATCGACAACGGCAATGGCGAGATGCACATTATCGAACAGTTTGTTTTCAAGATCGGAGATCTGAGTAGATATGGGAGGCACTCCATTTTCAGACATTTTTCATCCTGACAATAGCACCGCAACAATATCGATTTTGAGTTTTTGCGAAACGGGTCGGAATAACAGATGATGCTTCTAAAAGTTTACGAGATTTGTAGCCCTTGTCAATTTTATGGGGAAAATACCAGATATTGGTAGTATGGACCCGAGTCCATAAAAAAAGGCACGGAATAAATCCGTGCCCTTTCCAAAACAAACCTTAACATCTGTTTTGAGATCTGCTTTTCAAGCAGTCCTCAGCAACCTTAACATTACTGAGGCAAAAATTTACAATAGCCCTTTCACAGCAGCCAAGGCAGCGGCATAGTCAGGCTCTGCAGTCACTTCAGGAACCAATTCCAGGTAGCTGATCTTATCGTTCTGATCAATGACAATAACCGCACGTGCCAGCAGTTTCAAACCGCTCAGCAGCAAACCGTAATTAAGACCGAATGAGCGATCCTGATAATCGGAGAGGGTCTGAACCTTGTCGATACCGGCATTCCCACACCAACGTTTCTGGGCGAAAGGCAGGTCAACACTCACGGTATATACAGCAACGGAATCAGGAAGCTCTGCAGCATCCTGGTTAAAATGCCTGGTCATGGTGTCACACACCGGGGTGTCCAATGAAGGAACCACGGTAATCAGACGAACCTTACCAGCGTCAGTCGCTAAAGTAACTGGTTGCAGACCGTTATCAACTACTTTAAAATCAGGGGCAGCGTCACCAACTTTAAGCTCCGGGCCAAGCAGAGCTGCCGGGTTTCCTTTAAAAGTAACAGCGCCTTCACGCTCTTCATAAGTACTCATTTAAGCCTCCTGTCGGAATATTTGATATTTCCTTGGTTCCGGAAAATCCGGAGTCCAAATTGTTCATCGTAAAACTGATGAGAAAATATTAGACACAAACAGTCATAATTTTAGCGGACAATTTCAAACTGTCAACAGAAATTATTACCACATTTGTCGTATTTATTATCAAAGTGATTTTTCACTGATGAGAGGTCTGCAATAAATACAGTCTTTAGCCTGGATCATTCATCAAAATGACGAAGTCATTTTCCGGTTCTGGCCATCAGGCGTGATTTTGGCCGCAGGCCGGCCACTCAGTTGCTGGCGGTAGCCTGAAAAATTTTGAAGCGCGAGTACGGATATTTTTTAAAAGAGCACTTTTTGGTTACTTTGGGTTGCTCTGGACAAAAAGTAACTCGCCGGGCGGGGGCGAATCCCCGCGGTCTTGTTTTTGCTTGTTTCCATTAAAAAATTCTACTAGAAAATCTTCAAACCAACCGTGAGGTCGCGCCCTCACACTGCGCCATACTTTTTCCAGGGCAAAAAAGTATGCAAAATGCCCCGAAAGGTCAAAAGAACTGACGATACACTTAGAAAACTACGGTTGGGAAAAACCAGATAGAATTAACAGGCGGCCCTAGATGCTTCGCATCTAATGGGCAAAGGCAGGAAAGACAGAAACGATCATTTGATGCCAGTCATCCCTGGCTATCCAAGGATGACTGGCTGTTTTTAGACAAATTTTCTACCCTTTAGGCGGCGGCACAATCATCACGTTACGGTGGCATTTGCGCAGAATTTTCTCTGCGACACTCCCCAGAAACGCGTAGTGCAGACGCCCTTTACTATGGGCACCCAGAACGATCAGGTCGACATCAAGACGATCCGCTGTTTTCAGGATCAGCGGGACCGCTTCACCATGATGAACTTCTATTTTCGGAGGATGAATGACATCTTCCTCCATTAGCTCAGTTTCCTGCTGAACAATCTGCTGAATTTGCTCTTTGGTCTTTACGACCAGCTCAGCCTCGTTCTCTTTATTCAGTTTCGCCAGTTTATCGGCGCCCATGTTCAAAGCCACCATATTTAATACCGCAGGATCGACAGTCGGCATAACATGCAGGACATGAACCTGAGCATGAAATTTAACCGCCAGCTCCAGTGCATAACGGACAACTCTGGAGGATTCTTCGTTTAAATCATTGCCAACCAGAATATTCTTGATTTCGACAGCCATAATAACCTCCCGCTGCAGGTCTTCGTTGAATCTGCAGCTTGCTCAAAAAGTGATGGCGAAAAATCGGCCATCACTTTTAAGTGTAACACCTGAATCAGAAGATACCCCGATCAGGCAGCCTTCAGTTGTTCCTCTTTTGCCCGTCTTCGTCTCTGCACCATGACAACAAAGAGATAAAGCAAGGTCACTGGAATATACATCATCTCCATTGGCAAGCGATGAGTCGGCACCTGAATATTGAGAATTTCCTGATCGAAATCAACCCCGGCCTTTTCTGCCTCGCTGGCAAAGCCAACATTGTCAATAAAGATACGACCATCTTCTTCGCGCGTCTCAATACCAATACCTTCGAGCTTTTCGACACCGGTCGCTTCATCGCCAACCGTCAACATGATGGTTTTGGTAAATTCTTTCCCACTCAACTTCTCACCTTTCAGTTCGATACGTAGAGCAGTACCGGGGTCCATCTGTTCAACCCATTCCACGAGTTGCGCAGGAGGCTCTTCAATCAGTGGTGGAAAAATTTTATCCCAGACAATTCCAGGACGGAACAGAACCAGGGCAACAACCAACAGAGCAACGGTCTCCCAGGCTTTACACTTGGTCAGGAAATAACCTTGGGTTCCTGCGGCAAAGGCAATCATGGCGAAGATCGCCGCAACGACGACAATCACCAAATGCCACCAGTGATCGATGCCGATCATCAGTAACTGGGTGTTAAAAATGAACATGAAGGGCAATACCGCTGTCCGGATATCATAGATAAACCCCTGAATACCGGTCTTGATCGGGTCTCCACCCGAGATCCCCGCAGCAGCAAATGCCGCAAGTCCGACCGGTGGAGTATCATCAGCAAGAATCCCAAAGTAGAAAACAAACAGGTGAACCGCGATCAACGGAACAATCAGCCCATTCTGAGCACCAAGGTCAACGATAACCGGTGCCATCAGGGTTGAAACGACAATATAGTTGGCTGTCGTAGGCAGACCCATTCCAAGAATCAGGCTGATAACTGCGGTAAACAGCAGAATCAGCATGAGATTTCCGCCAGAAATAAACTCGACAAATTCGGTCATAACCAGACCGATACCGGTCAGGGTAACGGTACCGACAACAATACCGGCTGCGGAGGTCGCAACCCCGATACCGATCAT
Source organism: Geopsychrobacteraceae bacterium (assembly GCA_963664385.1). Taxonomy (GTDB): domain Bacteria; phylum Desulfobacterota; class Desulfuromonadia; order Desulfuromonadales; family Geopsychrobacteraceae; genus Seleniibacterium. The sequence continues at coordinate 2,851,817 of OY761157.1, read as the reverse complement.
ATTACGGGCACCCGCAACCATGCCGTAGATCAGGTCCCAGAAACCGGCAGAAAAGGTAAAATCAGCACCGCTGGCTTTACGGAAAATACCCTTCAATGGTCGTTGGGTCAGGAGAATAAAGATCATCAATACGGTTGCCCAATAAGCGGACAGTGCCGGAGATAGACGTTCGACCACCAGGCACCACATCAGGACAACGATTGGCAGCAGAAAGTACAACCCTGCTTTTGCTGTTTCACCGAAAGGGGGCAGCTCCGTAATTTCATGACTGGTATCCAGTTCCGGAACCTGGCAGGCAACCCACAACAGACCCAGGTAAGCAATAGCCAACAGGATACAGACAATATAGATGGTTGCACTGCCGGCAACCCCTTTGATCCATCCAAGCCCGTAATAGGTGACACCCGCCAGGATGATCATGAACAACAGGGTCATCACAAAGGACAGGACCCGCCGTGGCAACGACCTGGTAATAACCTTTTCCATCCCTTCCAATCCCATTTTACAGGCTTCAAGATGGACAATATAAACCAGGGCAATGTAGGAAATAATCGCTGGCAGGAAGGCGTGCTTGATGACCTCGATATAGGAGATACCAACATATTCAACCATCAGGAAGGCGGCAGCCCCCATAACCGGAGGCATCAGCTGACCGTTGGTCGAGCAGGCGACCTCAATCGCCCCGGCTTTTTCAGCTTTAAAGCCGACCTTTTTCATCAGTGGAATAGTAAAGGTACCGGTAGTAACAACATTGGCAATCGAAGATCCGGAAACCAGCCCGGTCAAACCGGATGAGACAACCGCAGCTTTGGCCGGGCCACCTTTCATATGCCCAAGGGCAGCAAAAGAGGTCCGGATAAAATAGTTACCGGCTCCGGCGGCTTCAAGCAATGCGCCAAAGAGAACAAACATGAACACCATGCCGGTGGAAACACCCAGCGCGACCCCGAAAACCCCCTCGGTACCCAGCCAGTAATGGGACATCCCTTTAGCTAAGCTGGCACCTTTGTGGGAGATAACGTCAGGCATATACTGACCGCCAAAAGTGTAGATGATAAAAATTGTCGCGACGACCATCAACGGCGGCCCAAGAGCACGACGCGTAGCTTCCAGTAACAGGATCAGACCGACAACCGAAACCACAAGATCCATAGTGGTTGGGTTACCGGGACGATCAGCCAACTGCCGATAGAACAGGAACAGGTAACTGGAACAGAAGGCTCCAATCAGACCGATGATCCAATCCTGAATCGGTATATATTTGGTTGGTGAACTTTTTAACGTGGGGAAAGCGGTAAAGGATAAAAAGACCGCAAAAGCCAGATGGATAGCGCGAGCTTCGGTATCATTCAATACGAAAAAGTTCAACAGAAACGGAAGCGGCGAAGCATACCAAAGCTGAAACAGCGTCCAGATCAACGGTACTGCAAACAGAATTTTTTTCGGGATAGCCCCGGTTGGGTTCCGTGCACCGGATTCGGATTCAACAATCGCTTCGGCACTACTTATATCAGTTACATTATTCTCTTTGGCCATAACATAAAATCCTCGCGAAGGCAGATGTTCAAGCGGATAGCAACCCGCAGGTTTACTTTTCGCCAACATACATTCAGTCTCGCATTAATTTGTTTCTAAACGGTAAACAGGGGCCCCTGACAGGGCAGAACAAAAACAAGAAACTTTACATTTTGTTTTTGTGCCAGCTACACAACGTATAGCCTGTGTAACAGGGAATACTTTGAAGAGTCGGAATAACAAGAAAATGGGAATGCTCCTTAATGCGCGGAGCATTCCCATATGGTTAGAGCAAGTTGCTCATGTTTATTTCAAAAGACCAGCCTCTTTGTAGTACTTAGCTGCGCCAGCATGCAGAGGTGCAGAAAGACCGTCTTTGATCATTTCTTCTTGTTTCAGGTTTGCAAAAGCAGGGTGCAGTTTTTTGAAATCATCAAAGTTTTCAAAAACAGCTTTTACAACATTGTAAATGACATCTTCAGGAACCTTGGCTGAAGAGACAAAAGTCGCGCCGACACCGAAGGTTTTGGTGTCTTCGTCAGTACCACGGTACATGCCACCAGGAATGGTTGCATAACGATAGTAAGAGTTTTCTTTAACCAGCTTGTCAACAGCAGGACCGGCAACATTAACCAGAACTGAATCACAAGAGGTGGTTGCTTCTTTGATAGAACCACTTGGGTGACCAACAACGAAAACCATGGCGTCAACTTTGTTGTCACACAGGGCAGCTGCCTGCTCAGCAGACTTCAGCTCAGAAGCCAGCTTGAAATCATCCATGGTCCAACCCATAGCATTCATAACGACTTCCATGGTGCCACGCTGACCGGAACCCGGGTTACCAACGTTAACGCGCTTACCTTTAAGGTCTGCGAAGTTTTTGATGCCTGAATCAGCACGGGCAACAACAGTAAAGGGCTCAGGGTGAACTGAGAAAACCGCGCGCAGATCTTTGTTTGCGCCAGCATCTTCAAACTTGCTGGTACCGTTGTAAGCATGATACTGCCAGTCAGACTGGGCAACACCCATGTCGAGCTCACCATTGGCAATAGCGTTCAGGTTGTAAACGGAGCCACCGGTACTTTCAACGGAGCAGCGGATACCATGCTCTTTTCTGGTCTTATTGACCAGACGACAGATCGCGCCACCGGTCGGGTAGTAAACACCGGTAACACCACCGGTCCCGATAGTAACGAATTGATTTTCGACTGCTGTGGCCATGCTGACAGGAATGAAACTGGCAGCAACGGCAAAAGCTAACAGATACATGAACACCTTCTTCATAAAGACTCCTCCTCTGGATGGTAGGGTAGAATGTTAGTGCGATGAGGGAAAAAACTGGAAAATATCGCTCAACATCCATTGATTGATGTACGGTCTTAGATGATGGATCGCAACAAACTCTACAAGTTTAGCGCAAATTTCTTAATGAGCAAGTTTGATACCAGAATAAAGAGAAAAGAAAAGTACGTCTATTTTCAGTCAGTTAGGAGGGAAATCAAAAGAATCTACAGAAGGGCATTTTTTATAACCAAACAACTACTTCGTCAAAAAGAAAAGAGAATCCTGTTTATTTTCAACAGCTTATACAAACTATAACAAAAGTCATAACTATAACTTTTGTTATAGGGGTTCAGCCCTTCAGAAACATCAATGCCGTAACCGTTTACTGAGGGCGGGCTGAGATATCCCAAGTAAGCGAGCAGCAACAGACTGATTCCCTCCAGAGCGCTGCATTGCCTCATCAATCAATAAGGCTGCTGATTGTTGCAAGGTCGGTAGCTCTTCAAGACCGGAAAAAGGACTGTTCCCGGTAACCGGATCAGCTTCCATCTCCGGAGCCTGATCACCGTCAATACGCTCGAGAAAACTCTTCATCGACAAGGTTTTTCCCTGATGTAAACTTACCGCATCATAAATCATCGCCTCCAGTTCTCGGATATTGCCCGGGAAATGGTAAGTCGACAACAGAACAACCAATTCCTTCGGCGGCGTTGGCTTCTTTTTACCAAGTTTATCTGCAGCCAATTTCAGAAAATAATTCAGGAGTAAAGGCAGGTCATCCTTGCGCTCACGCAGTGGGGGCAGATGTACATGGTGAGCCAGCAAACGATAATACAGATCGCGCCGGAATTCACCCTTAGCCATTTTGGTCTCAAGATCAGCATGAGTTGCGACCACAATCCGGGCATCCATCTTTTTTATCTGATCACTGCCCAGCGGGTAGTATTCACCATCCTGAAGCAACCGCAACAGTTTGACCTGGGACGCAGAACTCAAGTCACCAATCTCATCGAGGAACAGGGTGCCTCCTGCCGCGGTTTCGATCATGCCACGCCGGGCACTTTCAGCACCGGTAAACGCACCGCGCACATGACCGAACAAGGTATCAGCGAAAACACTGTCATCGACCCCGGCAACATTGACTGACACCAGGTCACCACGATTACCACTCAGTTCATGGATAGCCTTGGCGACCAGTTCCTTACCGACACCACTTTCTCCGGTTATCAGAATGGGCTGGGTACTTGGTGCGACGGCCTCAAGGTACTGAAAGCGGGCGCGCATGGCAGCGTTATTAGTAATAATCGCAGAAAAAGCTTCGGGGCAATCCAATTGACCGCCGAGCAAACGCCGCCGAATATCGAGGTTTTCATGTTCAAGCTCAAGCATCCGGATGGCACGCCTTACGCCTTCGACCAGACGCTCCTCATCAACCGTTTTGACAAAATAATCAAAGGCCCCGAGACGCATGCAGTTGACCGCTGTTTCCAGCTGGTTCAAACCACTGAGAATGATAACCCGCACCTGCGGATAGTCAGTGACAATTTTTTCGAGCAGCTCCTCCCCCGAAAGATACGGCATGGTCAGATCAAGGAGCACCAGACCGATAGAGTGCTCAGCAAGCAGGCTCATCACTTCGCGGCTATCATGACATTGCTGAAGATTCGTGATCCCACCGGGCCCCTCCAGGGTCATGCTCAGGCTACGTAGCCAGGGCAGCTCATCATCAACCAGTAAGACACTGAAGCTGGGGTAGAGTTTTTTATCCATGGTTTTCCTGTTCAAGATATATCGGTAACAGAATGCGTACACGCAGCCCTTCTCCCGGAACGGAAGAAAATTCCATACGCCCCTGATGCGCTTTTATAATGCCGTCGGAGACGGACAGTCCCAAGCCGGTTCCACCCGTTTCACGTTTGGTGGTGAAAAAGGGATCGGTAATCCGTTCCAGGGTCTCACTATCTATCCCCTCCCCTTCATCACGTACTTCCAGCACCACCATTCCAGTATGAGGCAAAGCGTAGGTCCGCAAGTGAATCGCCTGATCTTTGCTGGTCAGTGCCTGGCAGGCATTCAGCACCAGGTTAACAACGACCTGCTCGATCCGGTGGCCATTACCACGAAAAGCTGGCAAGCCGATCGCATAATCAACCTTAAAATGATTGGTCGCCTTACGCAGAGCATTATCCATCAAGCGCAGCGCCGCCCTGACCACCGTGTTCATATCAACCTTGTCATCCAGGCCGGAATCATTACGCCGGGAAAATTCCTTCAGATCATCAACGATACGCCTGATGCGATTTGAACTTTCCAGCATCTCATGCAGCATGACCGGAATTTCCTCTTTCATGCGTGAATAAGGAAACCAACCGAGCTTGAAATCACCATGCTCCTGCTGATAACCATCGAGAATCGGCTGCATATCCTGGTAGGCTTTTTCTAACTGGGGCAGACTCAGTTGAAGCAATCCATTAGGATTGTTAATTTCATGGGCGACCCCCGCGACCAGAATCCCAAGAGAGGTCATTTTGTCGGCGTGCAACAGCTGTTTCTGCCTGACCTGCAGCTCTTCGGCAGCCCTTTTACGCTCGACAATTTCCCGTTCTAACTCTTCGGTACGCAGAGCGACCTGCTTTTTCAGGGTCCGCGACCATAGCACAGAGACAATGAGAGCCAGCAACAGGGGCCCAAGGATAACCCCACTGTAGCGAATAATCCGGATCCAGGGGATAGGCTCAGGCTGCAGAACCCCGAGCCATTTTTCACGAATTGTCCGGTATTCCCCCGATTTTTTGAGAAGCGCGAGCCCTTCGTTAAAGCGGGCCAGTTTTTCCAGATTCCCCTTTTTGGCCGCGAAACCGTAATCCTGGGCGACAACAGGGCGCGCGATGGGCTGGATATTATTAAAGTTAAGCTCACTGATCAGATATTCACCCGGCAACTTGGCAACCAGGGCACAATCGTGCTGCCCCCGCGCCAGTAGTCGTAGTGCATCTGCAAGAGTTTCCACCATAAAGAGGTTAGCCGGAATCGCGTTATCAATCATGAAGTCGTGCATGACACTCCCCTTCATGACAATAACTTCTTTACCGGCAAGATCTTTGACATTCTTTATGGTGACATTCCCCTTACGAACCCAGATCGACTGATGCACTTTGGCATGAGGAATAGAGAAATCAACCTCTTCCAGGCGTTCACTGGTGTGCGCCATCCCCATGAGGACATCGATCTCACCATTATCAAGGGCCTGGCGCATCTGCGCCCAAGACCCCAGCTGAATGTTGACCTCCATCCCCATAATCCGGGCAATCGCCTGGGTCAGCTCAACATTATAGCCGGTCGGTAATCCGGCCGCATCGAGATACTCATAGGGGGGGTAGTTATAATCCCCACCGATCCGAACCGGTCGCTCGAGCAGGGAATTATCTTCCTCAGCCAGGGCACTGCCCCCAAAACATAAGAGCAGTAGTAGACACAGCGCACCAAGGAGATAAGTAAAACGTTTAAAAATGTGCATGCCCCGGAGTCCGTGGGAAGGGGATTACGTCACGGATATTTTCCATTCCGGTTACATACATCAGCAAACGTTCAAAACCGAGACCAAAACCGGCATGAGGGCAGCTACCCCAACGTCTGATATCCAGGTACCAGGATAAATCCTCAGGCTCAAGACCGGTTTGGATCATACGCTGTTGCAACAGGTCATAGCGTTCCTCACGCTGACTTCCGCCGATAATTTCTCCGACCCGCGGCACCAGCAGATCCATGGCAGCCACAGTTTTATCATCGTCATTAAGACGCATGTAAAAGGCCTTGATCTCCTTGGGATAATCGGTGACAAAAACCGGCCCGTTGAAGACCTTTTCGGTCAAATAGCGCTCATGTTCAGATTGCAGATCGTGCCCCCAGGCGACCGGAAATTCAAATTTCTGCGCGGCTTTTTCAAGCAGGGAAATAGCCTCGGTGTAGGTCACGGTGCGAAATTCGGCTTGAGCCAACGCCTCCAGCTTATCAAGCAGGCCTTTCTCGATCCGGTCATTGAAAAAGGTCAGATCTTCCTGACAGTGTTCAAGGGCATAGATCACCAGATAACGCAGGAAATCCTCCCCCAGCTTACAGTCATCAGCCAGATCGGCAAACGCAATCTCCGGCTCGATCATCCAGAACTCGGCAGCATGACGGCTGGTATTGGAGTTTTCAGCCCGAAAAGTCGGACCAAAGGTATAGATATCTGAGAACGCAGTTGCAAACAGTTCCCCCTGTAACTGGCCACTAACCGTCAGGCCGGTTCGCTCTCCAAAAAAATCTTCCTTCCAATCGACCTGTCCATTGACCTGTGGTGGACAAACAGGGTCCAGGGTCGATACGCGGAACATCTCCCCTGCCCCTTCACAATCATTGGCGGTAATAATTGGGGTCTGAACATAGATAAATCCCTGTTCCTGGAAAAACTTATGCACGGCAAACGCAAGCTGGCTACGCATCCGGAAGACAGCACCAAAAGTATTGGAGCGTGGCCGCAAGTGAGCGATGGAACGCAGATATTCAAAAGAATGGCGCTTTTTCTGCAGCGGATAACTGTCATCAGCCTCGCCGACAATAGCGACTGCCGTCGCATGCAGTTCCCACTGCTGGCCTGCGGCCGGAGAAGCAACCAGAGCCCCGCGCACCGATAAACAGGCTCCCGTTCCGACCTTGGCAACAGCATCATAGCCAGGCAGATCAGGGTTCATAACCACCTGCAGGGTCGCAAAACAACTGCCATCATTTAGGGCGATAAAAGAAACGTCCTTACCCCGCCGTGCGGAGCGAACCCAGCCGTTTACGATGACCTCGGCACAGCTCTCCTGCGCCGCCAATAACCCCTTTATTGAAGACCTTTCAGCTCTTTGCATAATTAACCTCATGCGGATAATACCTGAGAGTTTCAGAATGAATATAACCCAAGAACCGGGATTTCCGGCACTAAAACCTTAACATCGTGAGAACATGCTATCTGCTAATATATAACAAAATACGGCTGTTTCTGAAAAGAAACAGCCGCTTAAACGTTTTCCTTTAGAAGCTGCTGAAACTACGGCTACTCAATAAACCGTCCGCCTCGCGACTCGAGAAAGGGACCATAAGCCTTGTCGGTTCCGATAATATGACTCATCAACCAGCTGCGCAGAAAGCGCATCAGCTCCTTGGCCCGTTCATCGGTTTTCAAATTTTCCTGTTCTTTGATCTGCTGTAATGAACCAATTAAATCCTGATGCTTTACCTTATGTTCCTGCAGATCAGGATACTGATAGTCACTCATCAGCTTTTCTTCATGTTGAAAATGCTCAATGGTATATTGCTCTAAAGTGCTCAGGACCTCAGCAATAACGCTGTCTGCCTGCTTGTCACGTATGGCACTGTAGAGAAGATTGATCTGTGCAATAAGTTTCTGATGCTCATTATCCATGGCGTTGATACCAGTAGCGTAACTTTCTTTCCAGGTTATAATACTCATCATCCATTCTCCCGCAACAGATCTTCAGTGATAACCTTCAGGTTATTAATGTTTCAATGGTAGCACCAGAATAAAACAGGTTCCTTTGCCAATTTCGGTTTTCACACTCAAAGAACCGCGATGATTTTGACTGACAATAAAATAGGCGATCGACAAGCCCAGACCGGTGCCCTTGCCAACGTCCTTGGTCGAATAAAATGGATCAAAAATGCAGCGTAAGGTTTCGTCATCCATCCCCGGACCATTATCTTCAATTTCAAGACAGACATTGGCACTATCCGGAGCATAAATACGTAACGAGATACTCGGTTCGTCAGCACTCCCTTTGAGTGCCTGAGCGGCGTTTTTCAACAAACTGAGAATTACCTGCTGGATCTGACTTGGTTCACACTGCAGCTTTTCTACTCGTTCAATTTCACGCTGAATACGTATCTTGTGAAAATCAAATTCATGGCGCATATCATAATCGCTGGCAGCCAGATCAAGGGTCCGCTCCAGTAACTCAGGTAACGAACTGAGGGCAAAACCGCTATCTCCACGCCGACTGAACGATTGAATATTTTCAACAATTTTTGCGGCTCGCTGTCCGGCACTGGCAATCGAGTTCAACATTTTCAGACAGCCCCGCTGCTCACAATATTCGGCGATGACCTCAATAGAGGTTCCCAACTCCTCAGCTACGCTACGATTTTTTGACAGAGAAGGAGAAAGACGATGAGTCAGCACCTGAACATTCTGCAACACGGCGGCCAACGGATTATTGATTTCATGGGCAAGTCCCGAAGCCAGGCTGCCAACCGAGTGCATCTTTTCAGAACGAACCATCATCTCTTCTAGCTGGACACGTTCACTGATGTCATCAATATGAATCACAGCACCACGATTTTTTTCAACTGAGACAGGATAGATCAGCATATCAAAATAACGTTCAGCACTATCATCATCAACCTCAACCCCTTTGAGCTTGCTTAACCGGGTGGGCTGCAGAGTCTGCAAAGTCCCCTCCAACGCAGCCATGTAAAGTTCAGAACGGATCAGCTGGAAAGCCTCCTGAATCGGTGATCCGATCACCGAACTGGCCGACTTACCCTCTTCAGATTCGACCCGTCGATTCCATAAAGAGATATTCTTTTCAGGGTCGACGCCAATCAGGACAGACGGCATTGAATCGATAATATTCTGCAGGTAAACCTGTAATTTCAGTAAAGATTCCTGGGCGGCCTTACGCATGGAGATATCCTGCATTGTCCCCTCAATATAGAGAATTTCTCCGGAGCCGTTGCGGACCAATCGATTGTTCAAGGAAGCCCAGAATTTTTCACCATTCTGACGAATCAGCAGACATTCAAACTGCTGGATCTGATGGCTGCGGTAGAGACGACTGAGCATATTTTTGCGTATTTTCGGATCAACATAATGAACACTCCCAAAATCAAAAACATTGGAAATTGCCTGATCACGTGATTCATAGCCCAGCATTTTTATGGCTGCCGGATTAATTTCCAGAATTTTTCCGGAAAGAGAGGTCCTGAAAATACCTTCCGTCGCATTGGTAAATATCTCCCGGTAGCGGGACTCTGAGTCAACCAGCGCAGTCACATTTTCCTGAATATAAAGAAGCATTTCATTGAACACCTGTTCAAATTCATTCCACTCGTCCTGACGCTTCAGGTCCATCGGAGTTTCCAGGTCTCCCCCCTGAAAACCCTCAATTCGAGCCTGAACCTGTGCCATGGGCGTATAGATGTGCCGGGTGAAAAAGTTTCGGAGAAAAAACCAGGCCAATGCAGCAAGCAGGGAAAGTAAACAAAGCACCAGAACCAGGGTCAGAACAATACTATGATCAATGACCTGCCGGGTCTCTTCTGCAGAGGACGCCGCCTGCTGGTCCGACAATTCCATAGCTAACAGGACTTTCGCGGCCTTTTCCTCCAGCACCCGCCCCTGCTCCCCCAGGAGAATCATCTCAAGCTGATAAAGTCGCATCAGGTACTGGTAATATTTCAAAGCACTTACCAGGTGTCTACCAAACTTGTTGACCGGGGGCTCAGAAGCAGTAAGCGTCTGCATGCGCAGGATTAACTGATTTAACTGCTCAGATAATGGCGGGGAATCGGTGGCAAGCCCGTTGAGCAGTTGTTCTTTTTGCTCTAGGGCGTTCAGTGCAGTGATTTCAAGAAGATTTTCCCGGTACCCGGAAAGCAACAGAACCAACTGCTCCAGATAAGAAATATCCTCAGCATGCAGAGCCCGTTGAATAATCTGTTGAGCAACAATCTCCTGAACCAGCTCAAGCTGTTCATTGACATCTTTATCCTGACCTGAGCGCCAATCAAGTAACACATTTATCCACCGGCAGTGCTTGAGAAGGTGCTGATATTCTGTTTTCAGGTCATTCAGCTGGGCAACAATTTCTGGATTATCGATACGTTTTGCCAGACTGTCGAAATCACTGAGCAGCTGCCTGCTCTCATTTTTGACATAGTCTTCATCACCATAAAAACTTTTTAAAAAAATTTGTAACCGCGTATGCAACAGACCAAAATCGCGACTATTATGCGAGTTCTCAAATACCTGATTGAAACGTTGCGCGACAATACCATCCAGGTTTTTCCGCACCCCGTTAAGCGAATAGAAAAGAACTACGACAATAACGATAAAGGACATCGCCAACATAATAGAGAGTCGTCTTAAACGATCACCTAGCGCGATATTCTTCTTCACAGGAAATTCCCCACTTTCGGGACAGAATAATAAAAACAGATCATGGCATGGTCACCAACTTGGTTCCCCGAAGAGTCAGAGGATCAGGGTTCAAACCGAGCTCGGTAAGCGTTTTGACATTGATCATTCTGGTTCCACGGTAATTTCTGGTAACCGGAATATTGCTTACCGCAGTTCCGCGTAATAAATTAAGTAACATCGCGCCAGCCCGCTGCCCAGCCTCAGTACTACTGACCAGCACGCCACTTAAAGCTCCAGCCCTGACCAAGGCTTCATCCGGACTGGCCGTCGGCCCTGCAAAAACCTCGTTAACTTGCGCGAGCATTTCCGGGTAGGAAACCTTGCGCCCAGATTCATCGCTAAGACCGTCCAGGGACAGCAGCAATAACAGGTCAGCTACCGGCTTGACGCTTGAAACTTTCTGCACCATATCTTCCAGACTGGTCACTTTCAAAAAGGAAAACAGACCGGCCTGGGGATAACTGTGTATAACCTGCTGCAAAATAAATTCTGCGCATGGGGTATCTTCAGTCACAACTGCAAAATTTCGGGCCTGGGGATAAAGCTGGCGGCTGAAAGCGATATTTTCATCAATAAACAGATGGCGCCTGACACCGGTGACATTGGAAGCGGGGTATCCAAATTTTTCCGGATCAGCATAGATTCCGGTAAAGACAACCGGAGTCGACACTTTATCTTTTAAATAGGGCAGGACAAACAAGGTCTGGGCAGCATCATCAACGGCGATAACACCATCAGGCTGTAGCCTCTGATAAAGAGCATAAGCCTCCGCTGCCTGCTGTTCATTTTTGCCGTCTAAGTGACAGTGATCGAGATAAAAAAAGGTCAATTCGCAGCTGAATCCCAGATCAGCTTTAAGCTGACTGCCAATTTCCTGCTCCCAGGCAGAGCCTTCAGCACCGCTGAAAACCACCAGCACTTTATAGCGATCAGCGGCCTCACTGTTTGGGGGACTACCCAACAAGATCAGACCGAGACAGCAAAGAACTGATAAAATTCTGAGCATTACAAGCAAAGTCGGCACTCCAGACACTTTTAGTTAAGATTAGCTAATAGTTCTACTAAAGTAGCATATATTTTTTTATTAGTGTACCAAAAAGGTTTTCCCTTAAAGAGACTAAACCCATTAAAAAAGGACCCGTTACAGGTCCTTTTTAAAAAATTCATAAATGTGAGCAGCAAACGGAAGGCAGATCATTTACTACATAAATTTCACTGCCAATTTAAGCTTATGAGTGTTCGCGAGATTTAAGGAAGCGCACCCCTTCCCATTGCTCCATGGTATGCCCGAGGCGCCACTCGCTGGCAGCCAGGTAAGTCAGATGGCCTTCGGCATCGTGGGCCAGATGTGCCTGATTTTTCTTCTGAAACTCATCAAACAGCTTGCGGTCATCACACTCGATCCACCGGGCAGTTGAATAATCAACCCCTTCATAAACAGCAGCGACATTATATTCAGATTTGAGTCGCTCCATCGTCACGTCAAACTGCAGCACCCCGACGGCACCTAATATAAATTCAGCTCCTGATACCGGCTTGAAGACCTGGACGGCACCCTCTTCCGCAAGCTGGATCAAACCTTTGTGCAACTGCTTGGACTTAAGGGGGTCTTTCAGTCTGACGCGCCGGAAGTGCTCGGGAGCAAAGTTAGGGATGCCGGTAAACTTAAGGACCTCCTTGTCACTGAAGGTATCACCGATCTTGATCGTCCCGTGGTTATGCAAACCAATGATATCACCGGCAAAAGCCTCTTCAACGTTGGCTCGATCCTGAGCCATGAAAATCGTCGCATTGGAAAGAACAATATCCTTACCAAGACGATGGTGGCGAACTTTCATCCCCCGGGTAAATTTACCGGAACAGATGCGCAAAAAGGCAATCCGGTCACGGTGAGCCGGATCCATATTAGCCTGAATCTTAAACACAAATCCCGAGAAGCCCTCCTCTTCAGGGCTGACCATACGCTCAACTGTTTCGCGCGGTCCTGGTGCCGGAGCCAGCTCAACAAAGGCATCGAGCATCTCCTGAACACCGAAGTTGTTGATAGCACTGCCAAAAAATACCGGGGTCTGGTTAGCACGCAGATACTCTTCGAGGTCAAAGGGATTGGCTGCCCCTTCCAGCAATTCGATATCAGAGCGCAGCTCATCAGCCTGGGAGCCAAGGATCTCATCCAGCTTGGGATCATCCAGAGAAGCGATTTTTACGGTTTCTGTGGTCCGCGAATCGCTCCCCGGGCGGAACAGGTTCAACTCTTTACGATAGAGATTGTAAACCCCTTTAAAGCGCTTCCCCATGCCGATAGGCCAGGATAGCGGAGCACACTCAATCTGTAGCTTTTCTTCGATATCCGCCAGCACATCGAGCGGCTCAAGCCCCTCACGGTCGAGTTTATTAATGAAGGTCAGAACCGGCGTGTTACGCATACGACAGACTTCCATCAGTTTTTCAGTCTGGCGTTCGACACCGTTGGCGCTGTCAATGACCATCAAGGCACTGTCTACCGCGGTCAGAACCCGATAGGTATCCTCAGAGAAGTCCTGGTGCCCCGGGGTATCCAACAGATTGACTTCATAGTCACGGTAATCAAACTTCATCACGGATGACGATACGGAAATGCCCCGCTCTTTCTCGATACTCATCCAGTCACTGGTCGCATGACGGCTTGATTTACGAGCTTTGACGGTTCCGGCCATCTGAATCGCGCCACCAAACAGCAATAATTTTTCGGTCAAGGTCGTTTTACCGGCATCAGGGTGACTGATAATGCCAAAGGTACGGCGCTTGGTCACTTCACGTTGCAGTTCTTTACTCACTTCTAACGTTCCTTTAATAGATATTTTGAGGGCAACCCACTGCCGGGATCACCGTTATTGAATTTTTCTGTTTTTTACCCGCCAGCGCTTATGCATCCAAAACCATTGGGCAACGTCCTGGCGCACCGCTGCTTCAATAATACTGGTCAACTGCTGGGTATTCACAGTAACTGCGTCAGGACTATCTTCTTTAAGCAGCAGCATCGGCTCCACCCAGGCGCGATAGCTGTTATCCGGATTGCGCAAACAGAACAAAGGCACAACAGGGATCTGATGTTTCATCGCCATACTGGTAATTGCACTGGTGGTAAAAGCATCGCGATTAAAAAAACGGGTAACAACCGATCCCGGGGGAGAAATATGTTGATCGAGCAGAACCGCCACCGCGTGCCCCGACTTCAGCGCCGTACGAATCCTCCGAGCGCCCTTTTTACTGTTTAGAATGGTCGCCCCATGCTTTTCACGGATACGGGCAAAGAACTTATCGGCCAGGGGATTCTTCATCGGTTTGGCAACGATGTCGCAAGGGATTCCAAGAGCGGGCATAACATATGAGCCCGCCTCCCAAAAACCGAGGTGCCCGGTCATCAGAATAACGCCCTTATTCAGGGCCAAAGCCTCGTTCAGATACTCAAGTCCCTGGATATCAAAAATACGTTTAATGTCATCGCGTTGCAACAGGGGAAGACGTAACATCTCAACGGCGTTCTTGCCAAAATGACGAAAATTGTCCCGCACAAGCTGGTCGATGCGCTCCCGGCTCAGTTCAGGCAGAGCTTTGAGCATATTATCCAGAGCCAACTCATAACGGGTCGTCATAATCCGGCAGGCATTTCCACCAAGCCAGCCACCCAGGTTAAGAGCGGCATTACGCGGTAACAGACTGACAATAACCCTGACCAGGCACAGTAATACATATTCAGCCCTGAATTTCAGGAACTGGTAATACTTATATATTTTCGTTTTTTTCCGTTTACGATTTTTTGCCACAATCACATAACCTTCACAAACATCCGAACTCTTAAAGTAATTGAGCCACCAAGGACGCAATCACAGAGTAAAACAAAGCTGTGCAGTATAGCGCAACCAAAGCCTCAGAGGAAAGGAGCTTTTTACTTCGCCTCAGAAGAATGACAATCTGGGAAATTTCTAACCCCCTATTTTCTTGACCCCGCAGCGTGGTTAATTTTATTCTTTGCCGTTAAGTTATCTGGTTTCTCATCTAAAGTACGTTACGAGTTACCCTCTGATGTTCCCTGATGGTAACCATCTATGAATTTTTAAACCTCAGCAAGGAGTATGAACAATGGCGGTTTTCGAAGCGAACCACCCCCTGATTAAACACAAACTGGGCCTTATGCGCCAAAACGATATCAGCACCAAAGATTTTCGTGAGTTGGCATCAGAAGTTGCCCGGCTGTTGACCTATGAAGCGACCAAAGATCTGGAGACCGAACCCGAAACCATCAATGGCTGGTGTGGCCCTGTCGTGGTTGAACGCATCAAGGGGAAAAAAATTACCGTTGTCCCGATCCTCCGGGCTGGTTTGGGTATGATGGATGGTGTTCTTGACCTGGTTCCCAGTGCCAAAGTCAGCGTCGTTGGTCTGTACCGGAACGAAGAAACCCTGGAGCCGGTCACTTATTTTGAAAAACTGACCAGCAGCATGGAAGACCGTACCGCCCTTATCCTCGACCCAATGCTGGCGACTGGCGGCTCCCTGCATGCATGTATTGATATGCTTAAAAATGCTGGCTGCAAAAGTATTCGTGGGCTGTTTCTGGTTGCCGTTCCGGAAGGGATCAAGCGCATTCAGGATGCCCATCCGGATGTCGATATCTATGTCGCATCAATCGATGAGCGCTTGAACGAAAATGGCTATATTTTGCCCGGCCTTGGTGATGCGGGTGATAAAATCTTTGGAACGAAATAACCCTATTGTCATGGAGAAGATTCAATGAATCAGTCCCCTGCCCCAACTGATTACAACTTCAGGCTGAAAGACTGTCTGCTTGGCGCCCAGATGCTGTTTGTTGCCTTTGGTGCCCTGGTCCTGGTCCCGCTGCTGACTGGCCTTGACGCTAATGTTGCCCTGTTTACCGCAGGTCTCGGCACCCTGGTTTTCCAGCTGATTACCCGTGGCCAGGTACCGGTATTCCTGGCCTCCAGTTTTGCCTTTATTGCGCCGATTATTTATGGTGTCAAACAGTGGGGAATTCCCGGGACCTTATGCGGTCTGGTGGCTGCCGGTCTGTTTTACGCGGTACTGAGTGTGGTCATTCGTGTTTTTGGCTCCGGGATCCTGCACCGCCTACTGCCACCGATTGTAACCGGCCCGGTCATCATGGTTATCGGGCTCTACCTGGCCCCGGTAGCCATCCACATGGCCTCAGGCCGGACAGGAGACGGGGCCGCCTGGCTGGTCCCACAAAATACCGCCTACATCATTGCCGGTGTCGCACTGGTCGTAACTATCCTCGTCTCGCTGCTCGGGCGCGGCATGTTCAAACTGATCCCGATCCTCAGTGGTATCGCTGCCGGCTACCTGACCGCCATCGTGCTAGATATGACCGGCTTCAGCGCTTCGACTCAGGCAGCATTCGATCCGGGGACACTGCAGAACTGGACCGCGGCAAACCTGGTTTCTTTCCAGAAGGTCGTCGAAGCGCCCTGGTTCGCTATGCCGAACTTCACCATGCCCAGCTGGAACCTTGAAGCGATTCTCTATATCTTACCGATCGCTATAGCCCCGGCGATCGAGCACTTTGGGGATATTATCGCCATCAGCGGTATTGCAGGAAAAGATTATGTTGAAAAGCCCGGCATTCAAAACACCATGCTTGGTGACGGTGTTGCTACCAGCCTGGCCGCTATGCTTGGTGGCCCACCTAACACCACCTATTCTGAAGTGTCCGGTGCCGTTGCCCTGACCCGCTCTTTTAATCCCGCAATCATGACCTGGGCGTCCATCACAGCGATTGTTCTCGCTTTCGTCGGTAAGCTCGGCGGATTCCTGAATACCATTCCGGTTCCGGTTATGGGTGGCATCATGGTCCTGCTGTTTGGTGCTATTTCGGTTATCGGCATTAACACCCTGGTTAAAGCCCAGACCGATCTTATGGAAGCACGCAACCTGGCGATTGTCGCTATCATTCTGGTATTTGGCATTGGCGGCATGAACTTTGACCTGGCTGTCGTTAAACTTGGCGGCATCGGTTTAGCTGGGGTTGTCGGTGTTGTTTTGAACCTGATCTTGCCTAAAGGGCGACCACACTGATCAGATAGGTCAGAGTAACTTTCTTTGGGTAAAAAGGCTTGTAACCTGATAACGGTTACAAGCCTTTTTTTTGATGCCCAAGGGTCAAGCGGCTAATTAGGGAGAACGGTTGTGGCTGACCTTGTTAAGTTGTCGACACAATGTCGGCAACTCAAGACAACATCATAATTTCAGATTTGAAATTTGAAATTTCACAAAACCTATCCCCGGGGAGGGCGACCAGTCCACGCAGAACTGAACTCACGCGCGGCATCAAGTTTCAATCCACGCCCTCGCACGGAGGGCGACGGCCAATCCAGAATTGTATTGGTCTCAGTATATGCAGTTTCAATCCACGCCCTCGCACGGAGGGCGACCGTAAGCAGATCAAAGTGCTTACCGATTTTAAGGTTTCAATCCACGCCCTCGCACGGAGGGCGACAGAATACAGGTGAAAAGATTTCGTCTGAGTAGCAGTTTCAATCCACGCCCTCGCACGGAGGGCGACTGTGATTTCGCTGAGTCAGTATTGCCAATTTTTGAGTTTCAATCCACGCCCTCGCACGGAGGGCGACTCATACGGGTCAACCTGTACAATTACCTGTCTGTTGTTTCAATCCACGCCCTCGCACGGAGGGCGACGCTTATCGGGATCAAGGGACAGTAGGGCGGAAGAGTTTCAATCCACGCCCTCGCACGGAGGGCGACTTGCTGTTAGTCCATACAGTAGTTAACCACTCTTGTTTCAATCCACGCCCTCGCACGGAGGGCGACGTATTTATCCTCATGGGTATACCTTGATGACACGGGTTTCAATCCACGCCCTCGCACGGAGGGCGACAAAAATTTCGTGGCGAACGTATGACGCAGATCGTGGTTTCAATCCACGCCCTCGCACGGAGGGCGACTGCGGTCAATACAACACTATACGACACGGTATAGTTTCAATCCACGCCCTCGCACGGAGGGCGACGTATGGTGATTTAGTGGTTTGCCACACCTGCGCTGTTTCAATCCACGCCCTCGCACGGAGGGCGACGTTCAGGCTGTTCACTGTTCTGCTTCATCTTACCGTTTCAATCCACGCCCTCGCACGGAGGGCGACGCGCTGGACGGGGTTACATACGCACGAGCCTACCAGTTTCAATCCACGCCCTCGCACGGAGGGCGACCGTCCTGAAGTCCATAGCCGAATGGTTGACGCTGTTTCAATCCACGCCCTCGCACGGAGGGCGACCGGTTGTATTCGATGAGGCAGAGGGCGAAAAGAAAGTTTCAATCCACGCCCTCGCACGGAGGGCGACATGGGTTTAGGGCTCAATATAACATTACCAGGAGGTTTCAATCCACGCCCTCGCACGGAGGGCGACCCCATCATCCATAGCGCCGTCAATTGATTCAGCGCGTTTCAATCCACGCCCTCGCACGGAGGGCGACTCACGTCTCAGCAATCGGTTTATGCTCACCCTGGCGTTTCAATCCACGCCCTCGCACGGAGGGCGACACCGGCAAGTTTTCCACTGTCAGCGACACTATATGTTTCAATCCACGCCCTCGCACGGAGGGCGACGTATTCCAGGAGCGTAAAGCCCCGGTATTTGTCGTTTCAATCCACGCCCTCGCACGGAGGGCGACAACAGGGTGCGAATTAACGGTGGCTTTATTACCTGTTTCAATCCACGCCCTCGCACGGAGGGCGACCTTTCTTTCCGTGGTAGTGCTTCAGGTCTTTATTGTTTCAATCCACGCCCTCGCACGGAGGGCGACACAACTTGCATTTAACCGCTCTTAATCATGAGCAGTTTCAATCCACGCCCTCGCACGGAGGGCGACACAGGTAGCATTGCTTTGCGGCTTTCGCATCATCGTTTCAATCCACGCCCTCGCACGGAGGGCGACGAGATAAGTTTTTACCTGTTGACAGAATGCCTTCTGTTTCAATCCACGCCCTCGCACGGAGGGCGACATTTTCTCCTTGTGAGCCAGCAGTTCACACGAAGTGTTTCAATCCACGCCCTCGCACGGAGGGCGACCAAGGCCCTGCGCGTATCTGGTGCGCAGAACCTGTTTCAATCCACGCCCTCGCACGGAGGGCGACGCTGATAAGGTCTGCACAATCGAACGTATCAGGTGTTTCAATCCACGCCCTCGCACGGAGGGCGACTCGCCATGCTCAGAAACAGCCCAGCATATCGGGAGTTTCAATCCACGCCCTCGCACGGAGGGCGACGCAATATCGTCCCCCGAGAACGCACCCCAGGAGAGTTTCAATCCACGCCCTCGCACGGAGGGCGACGCATCGTCTGGTATCTATGAGGATTTCGAAAATGTTTCAATCCACGCCCTCGCACGGAGGGCGACCCAGTCTCAATCTTATGCACCATGACCACGCGCTGTTTCAATCCACGCCCTCGCACGGAGGGCGACCTTTCTACGTTGATGATGTTCAGGTGGGGACGCAGTTTCAATCCACGCCCTCGCACGGAGGGCGACCGACCACGCCAAAGACTACGGACCCGCAGAACTCGTTTCAATCCACGCCCTCGCACGGAGGGCGACGCGAGCGTCCATCGTATCGCGCCGCCACTTCGGTGTTTCAATCCACGCCCTCGCACGGAGGGCGACAAGGTAGACCGTTTTTAAGTGGTCCCCACGTCTTGTTTCAATCCACGCCCTCGCACGGAGGGCGACAGCAGAGGCAAGCTATGGTCGTTACACCGTGCAGGTTTCAATCCACGCCCTCGCACGGAGGGCGACGCAAAAAATATCTCAGCCGTTGCCCCGACGATTGGTTTCAATCCACGCCCTCGCACGGAGGGCGACCCCGATACTGGCGAACAGGAAACATGACCGAATATGTTTCAATCCACGCCCTCGCACGGAGGGCGACGTTCTGTCTTTGTGGGGCAGGGGCCAGAAAGGAGGTTTCAATCCACGCCCTCGCACGGAGGGCGACCTGGGGCTGGAGTTTTTTCAGCAGTGTTTATCAGTTTCAATCCACGCCCTCGCACGGAGGGCGACCTCATTGGCCTCCACAGGAGGTTCAGGAGGTACAGGTTTCAATCCACGCCCTCGCACGGAGGGCGACTCGTGCGGAGTGGACGGGGTCAGCTTGGGGCAGTGTTTCAATCCACGCCCTCGCACGGAGGGCGACTATGGCCATGCCAGCGGGGACATATGTCGTTGACGTTTCAATCCACGCCCTCGCACGGAGGGCGACTTTTTCCGGTACCCCTACGCAAATATCAATAAGCGTTTCAATCCACGCCCTCGCACGGAGGGCGACCAGCCGTAAACACCAGGCGAACAATAAACGGGTGTTTCAATCCACGCCCTCGCACGGAGGGCGACGGTAGCAGGGTCAATAACCGGGTGGTCAGTGTCACAGTTTCAATCCACGCCCTCGCACGGAGGGCGACCTTGCGGCCTCGGCCTGCCTTGCCGCCAAACTGGTGTTTCAATCCACGCCCTCGCACGGAGGGCGACTTTCCACTGAGTATCCATCCGGCGCAAAACTAATGTTTCAATCCACGCCCTCGCACGGAGGGCGACCTGGGCGAACGGGATATTGCGCAGCTCCAACTGGTTTCAATCCACGCCCTCGCACGGAGGGCGACTCTTCCACCCCTCACGCTGGCCCTGTTTCTTGAGCGTTTCAATCCACGCCCTCGCACGGAGGGCGACTGGGTCACTGCAGCGGTCCCGCTGTTTTTCATCTTGTTTCAATCCACGCCCTCGCACGGAGGGCGACTGACAGCATCATCAAACGTCACGCGCATAATGTTGTTTCAATCCACGCCCTCGCACGGAGGGCGACTCGTTGACGAAAATGGAAATTACATGACTGACGAGTTTCAATCCACGCCCTCGCACGGAGGGCGACCATTGCCGAGCTTGTCAAATTCCTGATCTTTGAATAGTTTCAATCCACGCCCTCGCACGGAGGGCGACTTTCAACCGAGTACCCTTCGGGAGCAAAGTTAATGTTTCAATCCACGCCCTCGCACGGAGGGCGACAGCCCATGGACCCGACCTTGACCCCGTTGTATCTGTTTCAATCCACGCCCTCGCACGGAGGGCGACGGCTAATCGCCATCCAGATCACAACAATCACGTTGTTTCAATCCACGCCCTCGCACGGAGGGCGACTGCATGCTGTTAACAGCATGATTCTACGTGTTAATTCTTTTTATTTCTGCGAACCTTATTTGTAAAGGCTCTAAAAACCCTTTGCAATATGCTTACTATTCATTTTTCATTCTCTTTTCAAAGACCTATCTCAAACGCGAACCCTCCGGGAAAACGGCAACTGCTTGGGGTTCGCTAAATAATCAGCGGGCCTTCCTGGTCGATGGACTCTTTAGCCCCGACATGTTCAACCCGTTTACGCCAGTTTGCACCCAAAAAGTAGAACCGTAAACTATCCTGTTCTTCATCGATAATTTCAACTAACTGCTGACGCATCGCAGTCCATTGCGCCGGATCTACCAAGCATTCAAAAACTGAATATTGCACCCGTTGCCCATGATTCTGACAAACCTTTGCCACCCTGCGCAAACGCCGGGCACCGGCTCGATCCAGAGTTGCGACATCATAACTGACCAGAACCATCATGGTTTACCTCCACAAAAAAGGTGGGTAAGCATCCAGGTCTCCGCGCAGATAACGGCTTAGCAGTTGCGCCTGGGCAAACACCAACATGCCAACCGGAACTTTTTCTTTCAAAAAGGGGTGCTCAATCTCTTCCTGTTTGCGTTTTTGGTAAGCAACAAGA
The DNA here is from genome assembly GCA_963664385.1 of Geopsychrobacteraceae bacterium. Taxonomy (GTDB): domain Bacteria; phylum Desulfobacterota; class Desulfuromonadia; order Desulfuromonadales; family Geopsychrobacteraceae; genus Seleniibacterium. Next base: position 2,829,930 of record OY761157.1, on the reverse strand, counting down.
AGAGTTTTACGCGTATCATCATCCATACGAACCGCTCCAGATTCCGTGATGGTAAACCCCTTCTTTTTAACCTGACCGAGATTGATCAACGCTAGCACCAACCGATCTGCCAGCATCGGGCGAAATTCTTCCATCAGGTCGAGTGCCAATCCATAACGCCCGGGACGATCACGATGGAGATAGCCAACTGCCGGGTCGAGGCCAACAGATTCAAGAGCGCTACGGGCATCGTGGTAAAGTAATGCATAAACAAAGGAAAGCAAACAGTTGACAGGATCTAACGGTGGCCGCCGGTTACGACCAGAGAACACAAAGTCATCCTTCTGGGCAACAATCAGGTTATTAAAATGATCAAAGTAATCGCGCGCTAAGCGCCCCTCAATACCGCGGACAGTATCCAGGTCTTCCTCTTGCAGCAATCGTTGCCCATAACGAGAAATCTGCTGGCATGCTAATGATAATGCCGTTGAATCGGTTTTTTCGCCATGATCACGCAACACCCGGTTTAGGCTGGTTCTAGCGTTACTGACTTTGCCAACAACAAACATCCGGGCCAGTCGGGCTGAAGACTTGAGACAGTCGGCCTGGCGATACTGTTCTCGCCGCAGCAAGACATTACCACTCACCGCCCCCTGCACCCGTGCCAGAAAGCGGCCATATTCGGTCATAAAACTGACTGAAACATCATTTTCGGCACAGTGGCCCAGCAAAAACGGGCTACATAAAACATTTCCGAAGCAAACAATGGAGCTTAAGGTATGGATAGGCAAACGCAAGCGGGTTTCGCGTTCAACCTGGACACTGACGGTTTCTCCTTCCTTATGCAGATAAGCCCCTTGGGTTGTCACATAGAGCGTATTAAGCATCTTCCGCATTGTTCCCTCCCAGCATTCGTTTCATGTAACGTTCGACCGATTGTTGTGAACCACAACTGCGTGGCAAACAGAGCGGCAACAAAGAGCATTGATCACATTTTGCAGAATAGTCCGCGGGTGGCGTTTTCCCTGCCGATAAAAGCTCATGGACAGCCTGGCAAATATTATCAGTTAACAGACGCAGGTCATGATCGAATAGAATCTCTTTACGACGTTTTTTCTGCCCGTAAAACAAGGCACCTTTGACAATCTTGAGATTCAGCATTTCTTCCAGGCAAAGCGCCTGGGCGCACAACTGAACCTCATCACAACGATCCTGCTTAGGCCGCCCCCGTTTATATTCGACAGGATAAACGCTGCCATCATCATGGAATTCAACCACATCAGCCTGCCCGCTTAAACCAAGCCGCTGCGAACAGATTGGCAAAGAGCGAACCTGGCAGATGCTCCCTTGCCGGGTGTTTTTGTTGCTGTCTGCCCGTTCATGCAGAACCTTACCTTCTGCCGTGTAGCGATTTTCCGCCCATTGCTGTTCGAGATGGATCAGGGCGCACTGGCGGGGGCAGAAGAGGTAGTGCTGTAAGGCCGAGAGCATGATGTAATCATCTTCATGATAGCTCATCGATTCTTCCGTGCCTGAAACTGCTGTTGATAATTCCGGTCCAGTTCAGCCAGAAGTTTATCCGCATCCTTCTGGCGCTGATAGGAATCCTTCGATTTTTCCGTCAGATGACGGGTGCCTTTGATATCTGTTTCCTGCAAGGAGAAAGCCCAGCCGCCTAACTGGCGCGAAATCTTGCGCGCCAGCAATTTCAAATCTGAAATTTGAGATTTGAGATGATCGAAAGGTTTCAGCCTTTCGATTACATGGCAGATAGAGCGGACTTCTCCGGCGGAGCCTTTGGCATAGTAGAGAAACTGGATCAGCTCCGGCGTAGTACCGCGCTCGAACCCTTCGGCAATATTGTTCGGCACCGACAGAGCCGCCCGCTGCAGTTGGTTGGCGATATCACCGCGACCATGGAACGAGCGATCCTCAGTCACCTGAAAGATCCGAGTGGTCAGGGTTATGCCATCCTTCCAGACCGGGACATCTTCAAAGTTTTCGTACTTCATCGTTTCCCCTCCGCAGTTGCGTCGAAGACGCAACTGCGATTTCAGATTTGAAATTTCAGATCTCAGATCGCCAACCGCGGCACTGTGAAATATGAAATCTGAGATTTGAGATCACCAGCGCAGCTGGTGTTACAGAAGTTCAAGAACCTCAACACCTGCCGGAGACTGTCCAATCTTCACATCATAATCCTTGAACGAACGAGCCGGGCCTTCGGTGCGGTTGTTGCGCTGAATGTCGATCAGATCAAACAGTTTGTGGGCAGGAGCATTGCCGAGCTTGTCCTGATGTTTAAAAACATACAGTTTCTGGCTGCTCATCATGCCGCGGGCGGCCGAACGGTCATGTTCGAACATGTTAATCAAGGCATTCCAGAGAAGTTCCAGATCTTCCTCAGAAAACCCGGTTTTCTCTGCCAGCGGTGCCGAAATGAACCCCTGCGCAACATACAAACCGTAGGGAACAATATGCTTGCGTCCCATGGTTCGTTCTTTTTCCAGGTCTTTTTCATTGGTCACAGCCATACGGGTAATACTGATTTCCTGTGACAGGATCGGTTCAACACTCTTGGCAAAAGCTAATTGCACCGGCCCGCGAACCTGGCCACAGTTGACCTCGGTGGTCATGACCGCGCCAAAGCTGCGAATATCATAAAAATTTTCACACATCCAGCGAGTAACAGCCTTTGCTTCTTCGACTTTTTTCGGCAATTTTTTTCCTTTTTTATCTGGAGTCAAATTAAGCGATTTGTAGGCCATCTCATTAACTAGGTTGAGTACCGCTTTTTCTTGTACATAGATATTGAACCCCGCGCTCCCCTCCTTGGCCAGTGTCACATGATTACGGATTTTCCGCTTCAGACAGACGTCGGTCACCAAGCCATGACCGGTTTCCGGATCGACACGCGGCGTATTGCCAGCATCTGGATCACCGTTGGGGTTACCGTTTTGAACATCGAATAACAGGGCAAATTCGTAGCGATTAGCGATTGCTGTCATGATTTATCCCTCCTGAGAATTTTTCGTGAAAAAGTTTTTACGCTGATGATAATAGCCGATCATAAATACTCCCTGTTCTTCGGCATTTTGCGTTTTCGGGTAATTATTGAGCTCACAATGAATATCTTGAATCAGCCGATCCAGATAGATGGCACGCCCCTGTTTTTCTGAATCTTTGCGTAGCTTGGCAATGTGATTGGTCGCGTTTTTCAACAGCAATGGCAAAACCAGCTGCGGTGTCGCCGCCGCAGAGCCAAGGTAACGGTCCTTGATGGTTGCATTTGTTCCGGGAATCGCTTCTTCCTGAGCTTTCTCCAGCACAGCAAAAAGACGCCCCAGCAAATAGGGCAGATCAGTTCTAGCGGGATCGAACGACACGGGAACCTCCTTATGTTTATTGCGGATCAGATAGGCTTTAAGCAAAGCAGCACGAAAATAGGTGACATTTTGTTCGGCACGGATACGTTCCAGCACCACCGCCAGCAGGTTCTGCGGATAAGGTGCTCCGGTCAGCATGGCACGGGTTAACCCACCGGCCAGTACCGGTGAAATATTCTCTGATTTACCAAGAGTCGCCGTCTGCACCAGCAAACGCCACAGGGGCGGGAATTCCGGCTCATTAGCGAACTGAGTATCGATACGCAACTGCCGATAGTGTTTTCCAACCCGCTCCAGCAGCTCACCAAAGCTGGTTTCCTGCCAGAAGCGGATCGACAGCCGCGCCGCGTTGGGAGCCAGGCCGAGAATGTAGAACTGCACATCGCTTTCCAGGTCGGGCATGAAATCGGTCGGTTTTCTGCCATCACGGATCGCTTTGAGCAGACCATGGATATCCTTAGCCGTTTTCCGATCATCCAGTTCTTGAGATTCGCCTTCGGCTCCTGTGGGCTCAAACAGGTCCGCCAGAAAAGGCTCCAGCGGTGTTGGCCGCTTGGCCCAGAAGACATAAGTGGTATCGCCGATACTGATTTTCTGGCGGCTGCCACTGGCCAGTAAGGCATTGAGGGCGGTGGTATAGGCGAAAGCGGCAGAATGGCTTACTGGTGCATTAAACGATTGGTCCTTTCCATAAGAAATAAAAGAATTTTGGTTAAAAGAAACAACTGACGCTCCAGAAGGCTGTGCCCCCCTCACACCCTTGATCGACGGGTGCAACCTTGCGAGGGGTTGGTTATTTTTCCCGGTAATAAGGCACTGTCCTAATGCCTCAATCCCCTGCTGATTCAGATATTCAGTCCATGCACTTCGGGCAGCATTTCTTTCATGGATATATCCAGGGGCGCCGTCCAAACGAAAAATAAGATTTGAATCACAGATTTCGCTCCAATCTTCTCGCAAGGCAATAGACTTAACCTCCGTTTTTTCAAGAAAAGCCATTACCGCCTTGAAGCCAGAATCATTCATGTCACCATACTCGTTCAGATGAGCAATAAAAGCTTCGTGACACTTATCCGTTCTCTCCTGATTCCCTTTACCATCCAAGCCAAGAACGTAGCTTGTCGTATCCCAAAGGAAGTTTGGCTTAATTCCATTGGCCTTTTTCTCGGCAGCAGGAACTTTCAGCTTCCTAGGTCGTAGAGTCTTCCCAGCCAACTCACGTAGGTCCTCAATCGCACGCAACGTTCCATCTTCACCAAGCACCAGAGCAAATGAAATATTCTCAACACTGGTGCCGAACGTGGGCATGTCACTATCGGGGTCATCGATCATCCGCTGGTAATAACTGTTGAGGGCATGCAGAATCATGCGCACACCTCCATAGACAGCGGCGATGGTGGCTCGATAATGCCGTTGTTCATGCTGGCCCGGAAAAACAGCGGTGTCATGTCGTTGGCAAAATCAATATCAAGCAGCATATAGCCGAGATCCTTTTCCTGCCCGGCATAGTAGGATGCGGGCACTTCACCTTCAAGTAATTCAAATGAGGCGGGAAATTCACGGCAACCGAGACAGGGTTGATGATAAAACTGCCCTTTGCGGGCACGGCGATTGAAGATATCGAGGTGTTTTCCCTCGTTGTCTTCGCGGCCAGCCTGATTGGTCAGCACAAAATGTGCTTCAATGACATATTCGACATCGCGCAGCAGGGTTGATGCACGCTGCTGCCGATTCTTGCCGTCATCGACCAGAAAATAGAGCGGCTTTTTTTCCTGCATAACGGTAGCTGGGTTCGGCTTGGGGATCTTGGAACTGACTTCGTTACGCCGCACATTGTCAAATTTGACCGGCCTTAAAACATGAATTCTGTCGACGACCCAACGGATTGCAGGTTTCCAGTGGATCGCCTCCAGAATTCCCCGTGCGGCGGAGGGCGTCATCACGTCGTACGAAACACGTTCCACCTTCATTTCGGGACGGGTGAAACAGGCGTAATCCCCCCAGACCCTTAGTTTGATGCCATAAGCCATAGGCTTCCTCCTTATTGTTGAGGTTGCGGGTCGCCTTGTGAACGACCCACACTTTCTCCAATTTGCCAACCTCCATATTTCAACCCACAGCCACTTACAAATGGCGACCTATTAAGCCTGCCATTGAAATAACCAATATCAAATTTTTATCTTCATGGAAGTTGGAAAATTATATTATCCAATCAATTCATCAGGATTCCAGACCTCCCCTTCAGCTATACATAAACCCGTTCCTTCCTTATAGGCCTTCAGGTTTCTCAGCACAGGAAATTGCCCTCCCACCATCTCCAAGGCTCCTGCCGTATGCAATGCAGAAAGCTCGTGGCTACGAACAGAAACCGTGTACGACTGTAGTTTGCGTATTACTGAGCGCGCAAATTCAGCATAGCGCAGCTGTTGCACCAACTTTTCTGCTTCCTGCTCAATAGGGATAATCAAACCGATACTTTCGTCCTCGATAAATCGGAAATTTTCGGCAACCGAACGAAAAGGGAAATAGAAATCCCTTGAGAGCTGAATCTGTTTTTGGTCCGGGAAGGAGGACAGAATTTTTTTCTTATCTAAATCCTGTACATCGTAGAGCAGCGCAAAAAAACGCCGCATCAGTTCCAAGCCAATGGGTTCGGCATCAGGCAGGCTGCGCAATGCTTCTTCGGCGCGGCTAGCACAACGTTTAACCCAGGGCATACGTGATGGCTGTTCTGGCTCATACACATAGACCCGTCCCAGTTCGGCCATTTTGCCCTCACGATTGCAGCGCCCAGCCGCCTGCGCTATGGAATCGAGGCCAGCCATAGCGCGATAGACCACGGGAAAATCGAGATCGACCCCCGCTTCGACTAACGAGGTGGAGACAACTCGGCAGGGTAGATTCTGTTTCAGCCGAGTACGGATGCCATCCAGTGCCCTGCGCCGATGCTCCGGGTACATATTGGTGGAAAGATGAAAATTACCCTCGGCTTCCTGCAGCATCTCAAAAAGTTTACGCGCCTGAGGTTTGGTGGCAACGATACAAAGAACCTGATCTTGTTCTGCCAAGAGTGAGGACAATTCGTCATCGCTCAATCTGCCGACAAATTCAACCTGGGTTCGGCGCAGATCGGCATACAATTGCTGCGGTTTATCAATAATCTCATGGATCTTCGGCAGACGAGTATGCAATGCATTGTCATCCAATGCAGGTTGGGTTGCAGTACAGAGAACCAGTGAGCAATTGTAACGCTCAACCAATTCACGTAATGCCGCAAGGCAAGGTTCGAGATATTCGGTCGGTATCGCCTGGGCTTCGTCCAGTACAATCACGCTACCGGCAATATTGTGCAGTTTGCGACACCGTGACGGCTTGTTGCTGAACAGGGATTCAAAAAATTGCACATTGGTGGTCACCACCACCGGCGCGTCCCAGTTTTCCGCGGCCAGCCCACGTTTCCGATTATAAGCAGCCTCTTCTGGCTCATCCTTTTCTTTGAAATTACAGTGATGCTCCAGAACAGACTCGCGTCCAAGAATATCCTGAAAAACCCGCGCGTTCTGTTCAATAATCGAGGTGAATGGAATCGCATAAATCACCCGTCGCAGACCGTTGGCAACGGCATGGTCCAGAGCGAAGGCCAGCGACGAAAGGGTTTTCCCGCCGCCGGTCGGTACGGTCAGGGAAAAGATCTGTGGAGGAAGTTGGGCCTGCAACCGGCATTGGCCTAGAATATCTTGACGGAGCCGATTCACCGGTGTTTGAATCGCATTTTGCGTGAGCGTTTGCAGGTGCAGGTTTAACTTGTTCTGCAAATCGGCAAGCTGCTGCTGGTCTATAGAGGCTCTTGCGGCAGCCTGTTCCGGTGTACAAAAGGCTTCTGTATCAAAAAAATCAGCATCGACCAAACAGGAAAAAAGCATCCGCACGAAAAACGCCATACTGAATCCGGCGGTTTTCTCTTCGGGCTTTGCTAATGGCCAGCGCAGCATACTTTTCACCTCAATAAACTCGGGCAATAAAGTATCTTCCGGAACATTGCCATACTTCAGTCGATAATGCAGTTCCGTCTCTTGTGTACCGCCATCCATCAAACCACCGTGATGCCCGGCAATCACATAAGAGAGTAGCAAACCAAGAGGGCCAGTACTTTCTTGTGCCAACCGCGCGCCAAAAGTGGAGTGATCAACCTTTCTTGAACTTCCCTCCAGACGTTGTTGAAACCCAACGGTTGCCTTCCCGGAATCATGCAACAATCCAGCAAGTTTTCCCCATTCTTCAGCACCAAAAACCGCAGCATAATCCTCGGCTAGCGTTGCTACCCCTTGCAGATGATCTTCAAGTCGTTGCCAATCGGACTTATCCGGATTGTCTGTCGAATGCGCGTAATATTCCACCAACCTTTTCTCCTAAAAAGAAGCAGATTACAGACCTATCCCACAAAGTTAAAAGTCTACCACATAAAACGCTGTGACTATGACGTACAGAATAACGGTAAGTAATGTCACAATAAGTCACACCGTGCTTGCTTATAAAAAATTTTCACTCTAAGGGCTCATCACCCGCACTAATTTGCACCGCAAACGAAAAACCGGCCCGCACCATTAAAGGATACGGACCGGCTAAGAAAGAGGTTGTTCTTTGCAATGCCTCTTGCATTCATTGCAGATTTGAAATTTCAGATTTGAGATGGGTTCTACCCCTGCCGCAAATAACGCCGCTCTGGCCGACCGACAACACCGTAGATAAGGTCGGTTTTCAGGAAACCTTCGGTGACGAGAAATTCTAGGTAACGACGAGCGGTGGAGCGGCTGATGCCGACCTGTTGGCCGACTTCTTCGGCATTGAGATCCCGGACATCAGGCGGTTCAAATACTTTGCGCACCTTGGCCAGGGTTAAGGGGTCGATCCCTTTGGGAACCGCGCCACAGGTTGTGGTCTCTCCACTTTGCTGAGCGCGCAGCAGGCGGTCGACATCCTTCTGCTCCAGGGTGGCGCCCTGTTGCAGATGCTCAAAATAGATCTGGAAGTTCTGGAGTGCTTCCTGGAAGCGGGGGAAGTGAACCGGTTTAATGATGTAGTCAAACACGCCACCACGCAGGGCTTCCTGCAGGGAGGCGATTTCACGGGCAGCGGTAATCAGGATAACATCGCATGGCTGCTCCCCGGCCCGCACCTGGCGTAACAGTTCCAGCCCGTTCCCTTCAGGAAAAAACAGGTCGAGCAGAATCAGGTCTGGTTGCAGAATATCGATCATCTCTTCGGCGTCAACGATACTGTTGGCAATACCAACGACTTCGAAGCCCGGAATTTTTTGCACAAAGCGCTGGTGCAATTCCGATATACGCTGATCATCTTCAACAACAAGGATACGGATCATACTCTCATTCATACGGATTGACCTGTTCTTTTAGGAATGATGACAGTAAACAGAGCGCCGCCAAGCTCACCTTCGCCGAAGGTAATCTGGCCGTGGAGACTATCGACGGCACGCTTCACCAACGCCAATCCGGTTCCCCGGCCGCTCCCCTTTTTAGTGGTTACTCCGCTCTCAAACAGCTGATCAGCAATGGCAGTGGCCACGCCGCCTCCGGAATCTTCAACCTCCATAACCAGATCGGAGCCGAGGTCGGTCAGAAACAGGCGAACCAGCCCTGATGAACCTTTTTCGCGAACAGCATCGAAGGCATTATCCAGCAAATTTCCCAGAATTGTTACTAAAGTTTCACGATCAAGCGCTGCCGGAATATCGGAAAATGAATTTTCCGGATCAAATTCAAGATCGATCTTCAATTCGCAGGCGCGATTATACTTCCCCAGAATCAACCCGGCAATCACAGGATCAGGCACCGCCTCAGCCAGGTTACGTACCAATTCCTGATAGCCACTCGCTTCGTTTATAACCAGATCGAGAGCTTCCTGGTGGGCACCAAGCTGCAGTAACCCGGCAATGGTATGCATCTTATTGGAATACTCATGGGTCTGGGCACGCAGTAATTCGGAATACTCCTGCATATGCGACAGCTCCCGGGTCAGACGATCGAGCTCATCCTTGGGCCGAAAACTGGCAACACTCCCTTCGGCGGGTTTTTCGAGGGGGATAACATTGACCAGCATCACCCGGCCAGCCATGATCATTTCAGCGTCAAGGACACGTAATCCGGCTTCGATAGTGCGGACCAGATCGGACCCCGGACAAATATCCGCGAGAGCCCGGCCTCTGAGCTTACCCTTGAAACGCTCTCCAATATAGCCCCGTGCCGCCTGATTAACATAAGTCAAACAACCTTTGTCATCCACCGCGATAATGCCTTCACGGATAGCCCCGATAATCGCGTTACGCTCATGAAACAAAGCACCGATCTCATGGATTTCGAGCCCCATGATGGCCGCTTTCAAACCACTGGCAATAACCGTAGCGCCAAGCACCCCAAACACCAGGACAATGGCAATATAGCCAAGAATTTCAAGCTGCTTTTGATGAATCAATTCATTTATCCGGGTGGCCAGATAACCGACGGCAACAAAGCCGATAATTTCATGACTCCAGTTATAGACCGGGACAATACCGCGCATTGAAGGCCCTAAGGTACCAACAGCCTCGGAGCTGTACTCCTTCCCTTCGCGCAACGCTGGCCCGAGGTCCCCCCCGACAAAATGTTTGCCGATCTTGTCCGGATTCGGATGGGATAAGCGCACTTCATTTTTATCACCGACGACAATATATTCAGCTTCCGTTTTACCGAGAAGGTCCTGGGTAAAGCGCTGTAAAGAGTCGGTATCACGAGCCATGATCCCTGCCCGGGTCAAGGGATTTTCAGCAACCGCATGAGCAACCTCGAGGGCTTTTTGAGAGATCTGTTCACGGAGTAATTCTTCCGAGAAATCGGAAAACAAGGCACCGATCAGGCTGATGTGGAAAATCAGCAGAGCTGTCACCAGCAGACTCAGCTTGGTTTGCAGGCGGCGCGGCAGGTAACGATCCACCAGCAGATAAAATGCGTTCATGTCCATTGGGTACCGCCCACTTTTCAGGTGCTCAGGGTCACGGGTTACGATTTCAGGAGACTACAGCGAGTGACAGCGGTAGCGCTTGATCTTATTTATGTTACTGATTGCCGAACTTGCCGTACGGATAGACAGCTGTGAAGGAAAGTAAACAAAATGGCTGCGACATTGACAATCGCTGGCACCAAAACCATGACAGGGAAGCTCGCCACCAAGGTCATCAACGAGCATGCGACTCCAGTCATGCTCCATATTAATCCCGGCACACAGCCACAACTTTCTTAGCGAGGCATATGCTTTAAAATAATCAATATGCCAGTGAGGCTTCGCGGTTTCACCAAGATGATGCCTTAGACGGCCTCGCAACCCTCCAGGCCCGAAGGCACTGCCACAGTAAGCGTACCAGCCACGCCTGAAAAACTGAAGACCGAGACGCCCGACCTCAATGTCCTGTCCGCGTGACAAAAAATACCAGAGCAGGTAGCTGCCCGGTTCCGTTGTCAGTCTTTCCTCACTACTCATTGCCGACAAGATCTTGGATCGTCTTGCGCGTTTCAGTCTCATTCCTGTGCCAGATTCCCTGCCAACCACAGGCAATGGCACCAGCCACATTCTCCTGCTTATCATCAACAAACAAGGTTGTCTGTGGCACTAGTTCAAAACGCCGCTCAGCAATAGCGAATATTTCCTTCGCCGGCTTCATACAACCAACCTCAAAGGAAGCAAACAGGTCATGGCAGACATCCGCGAGGCGATAGGTTTCCTGAAGATGAGCCCAGTGGATAGCGCTGGTATTCGACAGCACATAGACACGACAACGCTGCTTCAAACCCTTTGCAAAGGCAAGCATCGACATTACCGGGGAAAACAGATCTTTCCAGGCGGCAACCAGGGTCGCTGCAGGTAGCGGGTCCTCTAAACAGGAATTGACCCGGCGCAGGAATTCAGCATCGTCATAGTGACCATGTTCATACGCGATCAAATCGACCTTAGAAACAAAATCTGCTTCCGATGAAAAGCTGCCGCCCCGGCTATTGAGCAGTTTGAAAAAGCCATCATAACTATAGTCAATCAGGACTTTACCAAGATCAAAAACAACAGCATCAATGGCAGGCATGAAACAAACTCCTTCGAAAGCATCCCTTCACCCAATCCTCTCCCAGAGGGAGAGGGAATAAAAGAAATGAAAGGGTTTGAAAAGATTTTCAGATGGGAAACGAGCAATTTTGCGTTGTGGCTAGGAAATCAAGGGCTTGCGCGGAGGCGTAGTACTTTACGCCGCACAAGCAAAGCCCGCAGATTGACAACGCCACAGCGGAAAAGGGCCGTTTCCGGCTGAAAATCAGCGAATTTTGCGGCATTCCAGGTAAAACCGCTTCTCATCCGCCTCCCCCATGGAAAAGGTCTTACGCGGCAAAGCACCGTCATGGACGATGGTGCGGAACAGATCCCCTTTGGAAATCGATGGCAGGTAGAAACCGGCGCCATCAGCTCGGCTACCAAGCTCGGTAACCGGAGCGGTCCCATGAATGTAGTCGACTTTAACCGCAGAATTCTTAGCCAGGTAGCCATCAAGAAATTCCTGCAGGCTGGCGACGGCCAGGGTCAGTTTGGGCTCGGCAATCTGACAGACACAGAAGCTACCGGCAAAAACTGCGACAAAAACATGTCCGGTCAGAGTCTTTGCCAAGCCTTCAGCACTGGCAAGATCAGGACAGGGGTGCATGGTGACAGGGGTTCCCTGGGCGGCAAAAAAGTCACTCATATCCTGCTGCATGGCAGCAGCATCAACGTTGAACAACACCCGGTGAATCGCTTCAAATTCAAGTCCGGCATCGTGCAGGTTTACCAGTTCGACCAAGGCATAGCGAGCCGGGTGGTCCATGACATCCTGAGGGTCAGCAGCATCAGCCTTGAGCTTTTCCCAGATCGCTTTTGCTGTTGCAAAGGAGTGATTACCGTCGCCCATGGCATAGAGCATGACATCATCGCTACAATCGTAACGTTGATGATAGGCATCCGGATCAGCCAGTTTTTCAAGGGCGCCGACGACCTGCTCGATAAGAGCAGGCTGATCAACACGATAACCCTTCAGATGCCCACCACCAGCGAGCAGCTCAAAATCATAGACGCTTGCCAATTGTTCCTGAAACAGCGGCTCAATCACGCTACGCTCTGGGTCGTCAATCAGAACCATGATATGGGGTAACTCGATGGGAGCATTCTGACGGACCTTGATCCGCGGCGGCAACCGATCAAGGATAGTTCCCTCGGTGGCACGAATAAGGCTTTGCGCCCCCTTATTATAATCGTACTGCTCCAGATCGAGAGCAACGATCAGCCCCTTACGTGACGGCACTTCAGAGGTTTTACGATCGATCAGAATAAAAGCGCTGTCCTGCTCAACCAGACTGCCATCTGCCAGATACTGCTCCATGGTCTTGTTGATGCCTGCGATACGATCCTCGACATCATCATCTTCCAGATATACTTCCGGGAAAATCATGTTCAGGGTTGAGGGCTGGCCAGCCAGTTGATCAGCAAGGCGTTGCCAGTAAGGGCGGTCTGAAGTATATTGATCACAGGCAATCACTGCCCAGTTCTGCATGGGGATATTATTATTAGGTAAAAGAATTTTCGGTACCTGAAGGCCGACTTTAGAGAAAATCATCTTTGGTAATCCTTTTTTTGTCATTGCTGCATTTAAAAATTGTACACAATCATCGGGAGGATATTGGTAACACGTTTTACCGGTCTTGAGAACCGTTTAGTCATACAAAAACCTTAAAAATCACCCATTTCAATTATCTTGACATCCCCGCCCCGATTGCCTATAAGCAGCTTACAATTTGACACTGTTTCATTGATGCCAAGCGTTGAACCTGAATGGTTCTTCGGCCTGCTCCTGCTGAGCAGATGGGAAGTGAGGTGCAAAGCCTCCGCGGACCCGCCGCTGTAAACGAGTGAAATCAGACAACATGCCACTGGAACTTCATTAACCGGGAAGGCGTCTGATCCTTCGGTATATAACTACAATATCGAAACCTCGTGAGCCAGAAGACCTGTCATGAAACACCAAGATCTTTTCATCTCCCCGGGTATGGGAGCATGGCATCGTGTGGTTATTACAAAACGGACAACCCGCACCGAGTCATCCAGGGTACTGTAAAACGTTATCGAGGCAGCAAGAGCAAGGCAAAAATTGACTAAATCGCGGAATTTACAGCAGTAAATGAGCATTTTGAGTCAATTTTTAACGCAGCTATTGCAACGCAGATAGTTTTTCAGAAGCCTGGTATTGGTGACGGGTTTTTTTATTGTCCGCAGATGTTCTGCTCTCAAGGGGGACAGACTTTCAGGAGGAAATGTTCCGATGCAAAAACTGATATTAACTCTTACTCTGGTCTTCGCTGCGACCTGCGGCGTTCAGGCTGAGACCATTGTTATGGATCCCGTGGTGGTTACCGCCACCCGAACCGAAACACCACTGAGCCAGGTCGGCAGTTCGGTTACGGTTATTACGGCCGAAGAGATTGAACAAAAACAACAAACCAAAGTCATTGACGTCTTACGCAGTGTCCCGGGTATTAATATTGCCCAGACTGGCGGAATGGGGAGCTCGGTCGCCATTTATCAGCGCGGTACAGACACGAAGCACACCCTGATTCTGCTGGACGGCATCGAATTCCGTGATGTGTCAAGTACCGGAGGCGGTGCAAACCTGGCCAATATCAGCACTGACAACATTGAACGGATTGAAATTGTCCGTGGAGCGCAAAGTGTTATTTATGGTTCTGACGCCATTGGTGGTGTCATCAATATCATCACCAAGAAAGGTTCCAGCGAACCCCACGGCTATGCGTCCATTGAGAAAGGTGCTTATCAAACGACTGAAACCACCGCTGGAATTTCCGGGGGGAGCGATACTACCCGCGCCTCTTTTTCCTACTCACACATCAGTTCAGAAGGTTTTTCATCTTATAATGAAAATGATGGCTTCAGCGAAAAGGACGGATATAAAAGCACCAATATCGGCCTGAACCTCGGTGTCGACTTTAATCAGATTTTCACCCTGAATATGAACTTAAGGTTAGCTGATTCTGAAAATGAATTTGACTCCTATGACAGTACATGGATGATGGCAGACACTGACGCAGTCACCGATTCTTTTGAAGTTGCCGGCCGAACTGAAGGTGTTTTTTCGTTACTCGATGGTCGCTGGAAAGTTGTGCTGGGCGCATCGCTTACCGATTCAAATCATACCACCAGTGGCACCTATGATAATTACGAGTACAATGGCAAGATTACCAAGGTTGATCTGCAGAATACCATCGTGCTGAACCAACGCCATACCCTGGTAGTTGGCTTTGAAACAGAAAAAGAAGAATACGATACCAGTTACGGCGATGAAGGGGATGTCCGGAACAAAGCTGCCTTCGTTCAGGATCAGATTTTTATCGAAGATTTTTCTGTCGCCCTCGGTATCCGCATGGATAACCACGAGGAATTCGGAACAGAAACCACCTGGCGAATTGCTCCGGCCTATAACTTCCGTGAATCCGGGACTAAATTTAAAGCCTCTTTCGCCACCGGCTTCAAAGCGCCATCATTATACCAGCTCTACTCCTATTACGGAAATACCGATCTTGATCCGGAAACCAGCACCAGCGTTGACTTCGGTATCGAGCAGGCCTTGTTTGACAATAGCCTGATTCTAGGAATTACCTGGTTCCATAATGATATCGATGATTATATCGACTACAGCTTCGCGGCATCACAATATTACAACGTTGAACAACTGACCACCAAAGGGGTTGAAACCTCTGCAGACTGGTATCCCTGTGACTACGTCGATATCAAACTGGCTTACACCTATACCGACAGCGCCGATGCCAGCGATGCCCGTAAAGCACGTATTCCTCTTCACAAAGGCTCATTCGACGTAAATATTTACCCGCTTGATGACGTTCAGTTAAATGTTGGTATTCTTTATGTCGGGGAGCGTTATGACGGCTCCTACTCCGATGAAACCCTGGGTGGCTATACCCTCGTCAACCTGGCCGCCTCTTGGCAGATCATCGAAAACTTGAAACTTTACGGGCGGGTTGACAACCTATTTGACAAACAATATGAGGAGGTTGCTGGCTACGGCACCGCCGGTGCATCTGGCTACCTCGGCCTGAAAGCCAGCTTCTGATTTTTATAACCATATTCTGCCCGGGCTTTTTAAGCCCGGGCTATGGACAAATGAAATGTTAAAGCAACTGCTGCCGATCCTCCTTCTGCTTCTGACCAGTGCCATGCCACTGTGTGCAGCGACCTTTTCTGATGCACTAAACCGCCAGATTGAGGTTCCTGATCAGCCACAACGGATCATCTCCCTGGCTCCCAGCGTCACCGAAATTCTGTTTGCTATTGACGCAGGCGACCTGCTGGTTGCCGTCACCGATTATTCCTATTATCCGGAACAGGCCAAAATGCTCCCCAGTGTTGGCAGCTATGCGGATCCTGGTCTGGAAAATATCCTCAGCTATGAGCCGGACCTGGTCATTGCCACGGCGTCGATGAACAGTCCTAACCTGATTCATCAGTTGGAAAAACTCGGGATTGCGGTGTACGTCATGAACGCCCTTTCGGTTGAAGAAACTCTCGAAACCATGACCATCCTGGGGCAGCTGAGTCGTCATGAAGAACAAGCTGAGCAGCTCCGTAATGATATTGAAAACCGCATCAATCACATCAAACAGGTGACGGATCAGAAGGAGCCGGTAACCGTTCTGGCTGCAATCGTACTGCAGCCGCTGATGGTTGCCGGGCCACAAACCTTTGTAAATAGCATTATCAGAATCGCAGGTGGCCGGAATGTTGTTGCTGACGGACCATCCCGATATCCCACCTGGAATTTTGAGGCGCTCCTTGACTCTGACCCGGAATTCATCCTGCTGTCCCCGCACCCCGGGCAGCCGAGTGTGACCAGTTTTTTTTCCCCCTGGAAGCAATTGACAGCGGTCTCCAGGAAGCAGATCATTGAAATTAATGCAGACTGGCTTTACCGCCCCGGTCCACGTATGATCCTGGGGATAGAAGCTCTGGCGAAAACCCTTCACCCGGATCTGGTTATTGATGCAACTGGCAACACCCCATAAAAAGTGGCTGTGGAGGATTCTACTGGTCTTGTTTCCCCTGCTTGCAATTCTATATTCGTTGCAGGCCGGAAGTATGAATCTGTCCCTGACCGATATTGCCACCACCCTGAGCCATGGGATTGGCACCAGCATCACGGATACGGTTATCTGGCAGATCCGCATACCACGTATCTGTCTGGCAGCCATGGTCGGTGCGGCCCTGAGCCTTTCCGGGGTGACCTTTCAGGCCGTGTTGCGCAATCCCCTGGCTGATCCTTATTTACTGGGTGTTTCCGGCGGTGCTGCCCTTGGTGCCGTCGCGGCCCTGACCCTGGGTGCCCATTCCGCCCTGCTGGTTTCGGGAGCCGCGTTTATCGGTGCCCTGGCCGCCCTGGCCATGGTCTACCTGGTCGCCCGCGCCCACACCTGCTCTTCCCATACCCTGATTTTGTCAGGCGTTATGGTCGGTAGTCTGGCTGCCGCCTTACTCCTGTTTCTGATCTGGCGCGCCCCAACCGAAGCAACCCGTCAAGCCATTTTCTGGCTGGCCGGCAACCTGTCCCTAGCCGATCCACGCTGGATTTCCTGGGGCTGGATCTGGGTCGCTATCTGCTTTGTCCTGCTCTGGCTCCAGGCCATTCATCTTGATCTTCTTACCCAGGGGGAGGAAACCGCTCTTGACCTGGGGCTTAACGTTGGCCGCACCCGCCTGATTCTGTTTCTCCTGGCTGGCGCCTTAACCGCCTGCGCCGTCGCACTGGCCGGTTTGGTCGGTTTTGTCGGTTTGGTCGTTCCCCACATCTGCCGACTACTGTGGGGCCCGGCGCACCGGGGTTTGCTCCCCCTTGCAGCGCTATTTGGTGCCAGCTTCCTGATTTTGGCTGATGCCCTGGCCCGCAGCTTTTATGCCCCTGCGGAAATTCCCGTCGGGGTTGTCACCGCGCTGCTGGGTGCCCCGTTTTTTCTTTATCTGCTGCGCCGTAAGGGGGGGCTATGATCAAGGTTCAGCAGCTGCATTTCTGCTACGCCCAGAAGTGTCTGTTTTATGACTTGAATTTACAATTCAACGAGGGCGAAATCGTTTCGATCCTGGGTCCCAATGGCTGTGGTAAATCAACCCTGCTACGTCTGTTACGTGGCAATTTGGTTCCGGAATCGGGCCAGGTGCTATGGCATGACCAAGCGGTCGGAGATATTTCTCCCCGTGACATGGCAACCAGAGTCGCCGTGGTTCCACAATCAAGTCATATCGATTTCCCTTACACGGTAAAAGATATGGTCGCCATGGGCCGCTACCCCCATCGGCGCTCACTGTTTGACGGGAACACCAAAAATGATCGGGATGCGATTCAACATGCCCTGATTGTCGCCGATATTCTTGAGCTCTCCGAACGCCCGGTCACTCAGCTCAGCGGTGGAGAACTGCAGCGGGTTCTGTTCGCTCGCGCCCTGGCTCAGCAGGCAAAGGTTCTTTTTCTTGATGAAGCAACCAGTCACCTGGATATCGATCACCGCCTGGAATTAAGTGAGCTGTTGGTCAGACTGAATCGCGAGCAAGGAACGACCATTGTTCAGATCAGTCATGATCTGGATTTGGCCAGTGCTATTTCAGACCGAATTCTGCTTTTGACCAGGCACGGCGAGGTGGCCGGTTTTGATACCCCGCAACGGATTATGACCTCAGACAATCTGCAAAAAGTGTTCAAAGTCAGTGTCTCTGTTGCTGAGAACCCCCTGACCGGAACTCCCCAGCTTGTTCCCCAGATCAACACCTCTACTACCCAGCTTGAAGACTTGAAGGTTCACCTGTTTTGCGGAGGCGGCAGCGGCAAAAGCCTGTTGCGCAAACTTCAGGCCGCCGGAGCCCAGATCTCCACCGGTCCCCTTAACCAGGGAGATTCAGATGAAGAAGTCGCAACCGCCCTGGCAACGAGGGTTATTTATGAAGATCCCTTTCAACCGTTTTCCAACCGAGCCCTCAATGAAACCCGCCAGGCTCTTAGTGATGCGGATATTATAATCGTTGCAACCAGCTGGTGGGGACACGGCAATCTGCACTGTCTCGAGTTAGCCACAGAAGCCTTGAGCGGCGGGAAAAGAGTTATGCTTATTGGCCCAACCCAGGAACAGGACTTTACCGGAGGTGCGGCCTGGAGCCAGATCGAAAAACTTATCGCTGCCGGTGCCATCAGGACCAGTAATGAACATCAGTTGCTGGAAAAACTGCAAGAACAAACTCCCATTTAGCCAAGCGTTCCAGAGACTGCTTTTGACTAGCCATCAATCTTTCAGTTAAGGTACAAAGAACATCATCCGTAACTTTGTACAGGATCTAACTGAATGACAACCAGGAATAAAATTCTCACTATTCTGGCGCTATTGGGAGCCATCACGGTTCTGCATTACCAGACCACCATTCATGCCGAGAATTACCATGATATCTATCGACGCCTTTATTATATTCCAATCATTCTCGGCGGCCTCTGGTTTCGTATCCGCGGAGGCGTTATTACCGCAGGACTTGCAAGCCTGATATATCTACCCCATGTGCTGTTTCAATGGGGGCATCATAGTATTCTTCCTCTGGAACAGTATCTTGAAATTATTCTCTACAATGTCATCGGCTTTCTGACTGGCAACCTCGCTCACAAAGAATGGCTACAGAAAAATCGTTACCAGGAAGCAGCCAGCAACCTTGAAGCCAGCTACCGTACGCTACGCGAGCAGACCGACATGATCATTGAATTTGAACACCAGATGGAAAAAACAGCCCGACTTTCCACCCTGGGGGAGCTCTCCGCCGGCCTGGCCCACGAAATCCGCAACCCCCTGGCATCAATCAGGCTTGTCGCAGATAACATGTCCGGCCAGGGCGACTGCCCCGAAGCCAAAGAATACATGCAGATCCTCAACACCGAAGTCGAACGCCTTAACCAGGTGGTCGAGCAGTACCTGAGTATGGCGAAAGCCGACCGTTCAGAGCAGCAGCAGGTGCAACTCATGAATGCGCTTGCAGATATTGTTCAACTGGTCCGGCAACAGGCAACCAAGCAACAGGTTAATATTGAGCTTGAGGCAGACCAGATCCCGCTGATCAGAGGCACTCAGGTTCAGTTGAAACAGGCTTTTCTCAACCTGGCATTAAATGCCTTACAAGCGATGCCTGATGGCGGCAGTCTAGTCATCAGTTGTACTCAGCAGGACGATACGGTGCAGATCGACTTTAAGGATGATGGCCATGGCCTGCCAGAGGAAAACCTGGAGCAATTGTTCACCCCCTTCTACTCGACGCGTAAAACAGGTACCGGTCTCGGGCTGGCGATCAGCCGCAGAATCATAACCTCTCACGGTGGTCAGATAGAAGCGATAAGGCTCACCAGGGGAGCCTGTTTCCGCATTCGCCTGCCACTGTTCACGGAGTAAGGCAATGACCGACAAATTATCGGTATTGATTATTGATGATGATGATTCTTTGCGCAGAGTGATGGAACTGACCCTGAAAGGGGCTGGATTTAAAGTCACCACTGCCGGAGGTGGAGAAAGTGGCGTACAGCAATTCGCAGAATTAAAGCCGGAACTGGTTATCACCGATGTGCAGATGCCCGACCTCTCCGGCTATGAAGTATTGCGCCGCATCAAGCAGCAGAGCCCTGGCACGATCGTTATTGTCATCACTGCGTTTGGCACCATTGAAAAAGCAGTCCGGGCTATGCGCGAGGGGGCCTATGATTACATTACCAAACCCTTCGGTAAAGACGATCTGGTCGACATCGTGAAACGCGCCATCCGTTATCAAAATAATGCTGAAGACCTGCAGCAATTCAACCTGGATGCTAGCGAAACACCGACCACCATAGCGCGCGAAATAATAGGTACCAGCAAAGCGATTCAACAGGTTCGCCAATTGGTAAAACGGGTTGCAGGAAGTGACACAACCGTCCTGATTCAGGGCGGAAGCGGGGTCGGTAAAGAGGTGGTCGCCAAACAGATTCACCAGTTAAGTCCATGGGCGGAAAAACCTTTTGTTGTGGTCAACTGCGCTGCGATTCCCGGTGAACTGCTTGAAAGCGAACTTTTCGGTCATGTTAAGGGCGCCTTTACCGGAGCCGTTAATAACCGTTTGGGAAAATTTGAGGAAGCTGATGGCGGTACTCTGTTTCTCGATGAAATTGGTGAACTCCCTCTGGCAATGCAGGCAAAACTGCTCCGCGCCCTGCAGGAAAAAGAGATTGAGCCGGTTGGTGGTAGCAAAAAGCAGATTTCCGTCCGAGTGTTAGCCGCAACCAACCGGAACCTTGAGCAAGAGGTGAACAATAAACAGTTTCGTGAAGATCTCTTTTACCGGCTGGCCGTTATCACTATTGACATCCCGGCGTTAAAAGAGCGGCGTGACGATATCCCCCTGTTTATCGAGCAGTTGTTAATAAGGAAAAACTGCTCCCAGGTTCAGCTTAGCGAAGAGGCCATGGCACTTCTGAAAAGTTATGACTGGCCGGGTAATGTCCGCGAACTGGAAAACTGCATTGAACGAATGCTGATACTGCGCACCTCGGATCGTTTAGAAACGGTTGACCTGCCACCTAAAATATCCAGACACCAAACGACCATTCAGATGGTCCCGGAATCAGAGCAGCACAACCTGTCCCTGCCGGAGATAGAAAAGCAAACGATTATTCAGGCCCTGGAACGCAACAAGGGTAACCAGTCACAAACAGCCAAAGATCTGCAGATCCCCCGCCATGTTCTGCTTTATCGAATGGAAAAGTACGCCATCAACGGCAAAAAAAAGAGCTGACTAGTTGCCATCCGGAAATTCTAAATTGCAACTTTCAAGTTTTCAGATTGGAAACGAGCAATTTTTCGTTGTGGCAAGGAAATCAAGGATTTGCGCGGAGACGTAGTTCTTTACGTCGCACAAGCAAGTCCGCAGATTGACGCAGCCACAGCGGAAAAGGGCCGTTTCCGGATAAAAACTGACTGATCAGCCAGAAAAAACCACAACCGTTTCACCTGAAGGCCCTTTCAGTCACCTGGTCAGCTGTAGAATAATCTACAACCAGCTGTAGACTATTCTACAACCAGGCAGCTCATCCCCCACCTAAAAAAGCCTAACACCCTGTTAAATAGCCACTTTTAAAATTGGCACAGTCCGTGATTAATAGCTTGGGAATTTATTACTATTCACGGAGCCCTGCATGAAAACAACTCGCTTACTGCCACTGTTGATCAGTCTGCTACTGATATGTACAGGAGTGTCAGCCCAGGCCCAGCCCACGTTGGAAAGTCGACTGACAGAATTAGCCCTGGAACGTAACCCCGATTTGAGCGCCGCTCACTATGATTGGCAGCAGGCTAAGCAACAGGTCACGGTTGCCGACAGTCTGGATGATCCGGTACTCAGCCTGTCACTGCAAAACTACCCCATCGACAGCCTGGCTTACGACGAATCCCCGATGACCGGCAACGAAATCCGCCTGTCACAAAAGTTTCCCTATCCCGGAAAACTGGTAACTCGCAGTGCCATTGCGGAACATGCGGCAGCGACCAAATATGACACCCTGCAAGAAAAACAGCTGAAGCTGTCACGCGCGGTACAGGAAACCTACTATCGCTACCTGCTGCAGAACTCAACCCTGATTATTCTGGAGCAGACCCGTCAGCTTTTAACCGACCTGATTAAATCGTTTGAAGTCAACTATGCCATCGGCAAAGCAACCCAGCAGCAAATCCTGGTGGCTCAACAACAGCAGACCAAACTCCTGGAACGCCTGATTGTTGAAAAAAGCCGGCGCGACAGCCTGCTTGGAACCCTCCATCAACTGATTCCCGGCAGTCTCCCGGTTCAAGAACTCGAACAGCAACAACTGCCGGAACAATTGCCTCAACTGCCCAACCTTGACAGCGGACTTTCCGTCGCACTGCAGAAGCGCCCGCTTGTCCAGTTGTACCAGCATCTTGGCGATCAGTACCAGCAACAACACCGGCTCGCCCGGCTCGATGAAAAGCCCGACTTTACCCTGTGGACCGGTTACCGCTTCCGCGACGGAGGTCCGATGGATTCGGTCGCGGGAGCAGACATGGTCAGTGTCGGCGTCAGCTTTAATCTGCCCTGGTTCAGTGGTAAACGCAAAGCGCAGGCAGAGGCTGCCAGCCATATGCGCAACCGGGCAGCGGCAGAACTTGATAATAGCCGTAATCAGATCCGTTTCAATATTGAGGAAGCCTACCGCAGCATGGCCCGCCTTGAAGAACAGATCAAGCTATACCAGCAGGGGCTGATTCCCCAAACCCGGACCGCCTGGCAGGCTGCTATCAGCACTTACCAGGAAGGACGTAACGGTTATCAGCAACCGTTGCAGCTCATCCTCGAACTGTTCAATCAACAACTGACAGTTGAACAGTTACGTCGCGATTACCTCATCAACATGGTGTGGTACCGAGCAGAGACCGGCCAATTACTACCATAACAGGACGTTGAGCCCGTAAAGCAATCACCAAGCCCGCAACGGCACCTCAACACTCTGATAAATGACCCAATAAAAGGACTGTTTTCATCATGAAAAAGAAACTTCTCACCCGACTCATTGTCATCATCCTTATCGGTCTGGCTTTTTCCCTGGGCTGGCTTAAAGGGACCCACAACCATGAGCAGGAAAGAATCGTTGTCAGCCAGACAGAAGAGGCAGAGCACAGCCATGAACCGGCCCCAGGAGAGGACAAGGTCCAGTATACCTGCGGTATGCATCCATGGATTATTGTTGATGAACCGGGCATCTGTCCCATCTGCCAGATGGACCTGACGCCGTTGAAGAAAACAGTTGCAGGCGGAACTAAAGCTGGCGGTGAGCGAACCATCAAATACTGGGTCTCCCCCATGGATCCCACCTTTATTCGTGATGAACCGGGCAAATCACCTATGGGTATGGACCTGGTTCCCGTTTATGAAGATGAAGTCGTCACCGGATCGCTGATCAGCATCGACCCGGTCACCCAGCAGAATATGGGCATTCGTACCGCCCAGGTGGAACCCCGCAACCTGACCAGGCTGATCCGCACCAGTGGTCTGATCGACTACGAAGAACCACGCCAGTACGCGGTCAATACCAAGATTGATGGCTGGATCGAAAAACTCTATATCAACGAAACCGGCATAGCGGTCAAAAAGGGGCAACCACTGCTTGACATCTACAGTCCGGAACTGGTGGCAGCCCAGGATGAGTTCCTGCTGGCCCTGAAAAACTATCAGCAGCTTAAAGACAGTCCCTATGAGGAAATAGCTTCAGGAGCTAAGCGGCTGCTTGAGGCATCAAAGAATAAACTCAAGCTGTGGGATATCTCAGCTAAGCAACTTAAACGACTGCAAAGCAGCGGTCAAGTACGCCGCACCCTGACCCTCTATGCGCCCTATGGGGGCATTGTCACCAGCAAGCAAGCCACGGAAGGCTCATTTATCAAAAGCGGCAGCCAGCTGTTCAATATTGCCGATTTAAGCAAGATCTGGGTCTTTGCCGATATTTATGAATCGGAACTCCCTCTGGTCCATGAAGGGCAAAAAGCGGAGATAATCCTCCCCTTTGTCGGCGACAAGAGGATCAACGGCACGGTTTCGACCATCTACCCCTATGTTGATCCGCGGACCCGGACGGTGAAAGCCCGCATCGATCTTGACAACAGTAATTTCGAACTGCGCCCCGATATGTATGTCAATGTCCGTTTACACAGCGAACCACTGACCGCTGCCTTAAGTGTTCCGGCAGAAGCAGTCATCAACTCAGGAGAAAAGCAGACCGTCTTTGTCCGCACCATGGATGGTCGCTTTGAGCCGCGCCTGGTTAAAACCGGATTGCTCAGTGACGACGGATATCTGCAGATTATTCAGGGAGTCACCGCCAAGGATGTGGTTGTCACTTCAGCGCAGTTCCTCCTCGATTCGGAAAGTCAGCTGCAGGAAGCAATACAGAAGATGCTCGAACCGCAAACAGCACCGGTTCCTGCCCCTGAGGCAGCAGAAACAGAACAGCTGGAAGATCTCTTTTAACATCCTGCAGAGTTAAGCATTTATAACCTTTGTAATTTTAAGCGCCTGCCACGGGCGCTGCAGACTGGAAAAACCTGGTCTGTAAGGAGCACACCATGCTGGAAAAAATCATCAACTGGTCGATCCATAACCGTTTTTTAGTTATTTCGCTGACGGCCGTTTCTATTATGCTCGGGGTTTATACCCTGAAAAACACCCCTGTCGATGCGATCCCTGATCTCTCTGATGTTCAGGTTATTGTTTTTACCGAATATCCCGGTCAGGCTCCGCAGGTCGTGGAAGATCAGGTGACCTATCCGCTGACATCGCAGATGTTGGCCGTGCCTAAGGCTAAAGTTGTACGCGGTTATTCATTTTTCGGGATGTCCTTCGTCTATATTATCTTCGAAGATGGCACCGACCCTTACTGGGCGCGTTCTCGAGTGCTGGAATACCTCAACTATGCCAGCCGTAACCTGCCCCAGGGGATTAGCCCTAGCCTGGGTCCCGACGCCACCGGCGTTGGCTGGATCTATGAATATACACTGCAGAGTGACCGGCATGACCTGCAGCAACTGCGCTCAATTCAGGACTGGTATCTTAAATATGAACTGACCTCAGTGGCCGGAGTATCCGAGGTCGCCAGCATCGGCGGCTTTGTCAAACAGTACCGGGTCGAAATCGATCCCGACCGCCTGCTGGCCTACCATCTGACCATCCCGGGGATCAAGCGTGCCATCCAGCGTAGCAATGCCGATGTTGGCGGGCGTCTGGTCGAACTTGCTGAAACCGAATATATGGTGCGTGGTCTCGGCTATATCGAATCAACCAAAGACCTCGAGCAGATCGTGGTCGGCAATGACCAGAACGGGACCCCAATTCTGCTGCGCGACATTGCTGAGATTGGCATCGGACCCGAACTGCGTCGCGGCCTGGTTGATGTCGATGGCAAAGGGGAAGCGGTCGGTGGCATCATTGTCATGCGCTCGGGGGAAAATGCCCTTAAAACCATAGAAAGGGTCAAAACCAAACTGAAGGAACTTGAGGCAGGGCTTCCTGAAGGGGTCACCGTGACCCCGGTCTATGACCGCAGTGGCCTGATTGAACGTGCCGTCGACACCCTCAAGCATAAGTTGCTTGAAGAGAGTATCGTCGTTGCCGTCGTCACTGCGTTGTTCCTGTTCCACCTGCCCAGTTCCCTGGTCGCGATCCTGACCCTGCCGGTGGCAATTCTGCTGGCCTTTGTAGTGATGTCCGCCCAGGGGATCAATGCCAACATCATGAGCCTTGGCGGGATCGCCATCGCCATCGGCGCCATGATTGATGCCGCCATCATCATGATTGAGAATGCCCATAAGCATATCGAGCGTGACCGCGGTAAAAAACCACATTGGGAGATCATCCGCGATGCCGCCTGCGAGGTCGGGCCGACCTTATTCTATTCCCTGCTGGTTATCACCATCTCCTTTGTTCCGGTCTTTACCCTGGAAGAACAGTCCGGCCGCATGTTCAAACCGCTGGCCTATACCAAAACCTGGTCAATGGCGGCTGCCGCCCTGTTGTCCGTGACCCTGGTTCCGGTACTGATGGGCTGGTTTATCCGTGGCAAAATCAAACCTGAGCATGAAAACCCCATTAACCGGCTGCTGATCCGCATCTACGAGCCGTTGGTCGATATCGTCCTGAAGTGGCGCAAGACCACCCTGCTGGTGGCCCTGCTGCTCATCCTGTCGTCCCTTTATCCATTAAGCAAAATGGGCTCGGAATTCATGCCCCCTCTTTACGAAGGGGACCTGCTCTACATGCCGACGACCCTGCCGGGTATTTCCATTACCAAGGCCCGTGAACTGCTACAGCAGACCGACAAGATCATCGCCAGCTTCCCCGAAGTGGAACGCGTTTTCGGTAAGGTTGGTCGTGCCGAAACCGCCACCGACCCGGCCCCCCTGTCGATGCTGGAAACCACCATCATGCTGAAACCGGAAGAGCAGTGGCGCCAGGTCAGGAATGACCGCTTCTATTCAGGCTGGCCGGAGGAGCTCGAACTGCTGAAAAAACCGCTGCGCAAGGTCTTTCCGGAAGAGCGAGCCATTACGGTCAAAGAACTCACCACGGAGCTTAATAATGCCATCCAGTTTCCGGGGCTAACCAATGCCTGGACCATGCCGATCAAGACCCGTATCGATATGCTTTCCACCGGCATCAAAACCCCGGTCGGGATCAAAATCATGGGTGACGATCTGAATACCTTAAGCGAGATCGGCACCAAAATCGAAGCACTGATGCGTAAACAACCGGGAACCCTGAGCGCATTTTCTGAACGGGTCACCGGTGGCAACTACCTCGACTTCAAGGTTCGCCGCGCCGATGCCGCCCGCTATGGGCTGACGGTCGGCGATGTGCAGGATGTCATTCAGACCGCCATCGGCGGCATGAACGTCAGTCAGACCGTCGAAGGGCTGGAACGCTACCCCATCAACATCCGTTATCAGCGCGATTATCGTAACAACATCGAAGCATTGAAGCGGGTATTGGTGCCGCTGCCCAATGGCAAGCACATTCCTCTGGTCCAGGTTGCCGATATCAACTTCAGCAAGGGTGCTCCGAGCATTAAAAGTGAGAATGCCAGACAGACCGCGTGGATCTATATCGACCTGAAAGATGCCGATATCGGCAGTTATGTCAGAGAGGCCAAAAAGGCCATTGCTGCGGAGATCCAGATCCCCGAAGGCTACAGTATCAGTTGGAGCGGTCAGTATGAATATATGGAGAAGGCCCATAAGAAATTCATGCTGGTTATCCCCCTGACCCTGGCGGTGATCCTGTTCATCATCTACCTGAACACCAAGTCGTTCATCAAAACCAGCATCGTCATGCTGGCGGTCCCCTTTTCCCTGGTCGGCGCCTTCTGGTTCCTCTACCTGCTTGGCTACAACACGTCGGTCGCCGTCTGGGTCGGGGTGATTGCTCTGGCCGGGCTTGATGCCGAAACCGGCGTCGTCATGCTTCTGTACCTGGATCTGGCCCATCAGAAGTGGCGCACCAAAGGGTGTATGCAGACCCGCGGCGACCTGATTCAGGCCATTCACTTCGGTGCCGTCAAACGGATTCGCCCCAAAGCCATGACTATCGCTGTCATTATTGCCGGCCTGTTGCCGATTATGTGGAGCCATGGCGCCGGTGCCGACGTTATGAAACGGATAGCAGCCCCTATGGTTGGCGGGGTGGTGACTTCGGGCATTATGGAACTGCTCGTTTACCCGGTTATCTTTTTTATCTGGCGCGCCAGACATTTAAACAAAACCCATGTTCCGACTCAGGATCACCCGGTCGAAGAACATTAATCTCACTCTCCTAGGAAAGGAAACGAACAATGAAAAAACAGCTTATTCTCTGCTTTGCAATTCTGTGTCTGGTAACCGTTCCGGTTTTTGCCATACAGCATAACGGCCATGACATGAAAGACAGCGGTATGGAAAAAAGTACCATGGACCACGGCTCCATGGATCATGGTTCCATGAAACACGATGGCATGGATGCCAGTGGTGACATGGCCATGCTTGGGACCCAGACCGATGAAGGCGTAGAGGCAATGGCGCACATCAAAGATGTCAAAGCGGCCATGGCCAAAATGAACATGACCATCACCCATCACTTTATGATCATGGTTAAGGATCAACATGGCAAAAATGTCGATCAGGGGATGGTTGCGGTAAAAATTAAAGGCCCGGATGGAACCGTTTCGGCACCGATTAAGCTGATGGGGATGGGGGGGCACTTCGGTGCGGATGTGACCCTTGAGCAATCCGGCATGTACACCTTTACAGTCGGCAGCAAGTTAGCGGATGGGGTAAAACGCAACTTTGAATTTACCTATCACGTTCACTAAAAGCGGTACCAGAAAAGAATGCCCAGGCGGAGGGGAGTAAGCTCCCCTCCGCCTGTACACACACGCTACTAGGATATTTGCGGTAGTTTAGCACGTGAAGCATGCCTACTGTTAATGTCACACCTGACTTTAAAGCGCTGCAACATGGCGTGCATCTGCTCTGACTGTGCATACAACTGCTCGGCTGTTGCTGCCGATTCTTCGGAACTGGCCGTGTTCTGCTGAGTGATTTCATCAATTTTGGTCAGCCCTTGACTGATCATGGTCAGACTATTGGCCTGATCCTTACTGGCTTCGGCGATGGAGGTTATTAACTCTGTTGTCTCGTTGATGCCAGTCACAATCTTCCGGAACCAATCTGCAGTCAACTCGACCTGTTCCATTCCTGATTCGGTCTTTCCTACTGTTGCTTCGATCAACTCAGCGGTTTCCTGCGCCGCTTTAGCACTGCGTGCGGCCAGGTTACGTACTTCTTCGGCAACAACAGAGAACCCCTTACCGTGCTGCCCTGCCCTGGCGGCTTCAACGGCAGCATTAAGGGCCAGCAGATTGGTCTGGAAAGCAATCTCCTCAATAACACTGATAATCCGCTTAATCCCCTTGCCAGCCTCGTTGATATCCTGCATAGTCTCGACCATTGAGTTAACCTGGTCGTTTCCACTTTTTGCAGCCCCCTCTGCATCAGTGGCCCGTTGTTGAGCAGTATTGGCCTTGTCGGCATTCTGTTGGGTCTTACTGATCATTTCTGTCATGGAACTGTTTAGTTCTTCCAGAGAAGCAGCGGTATTCGATGCCCGGTGTGACAGATCCTGACTGGTATGTGAAACCTGTTCACTTCCGGCAGCGACTTCCTTCCCAGCCCCCTGCAACTCACAAACCAGGGCATTCAGATCGACGCCAAGCTTTTTTAAAGCATTACGTGGGCGATCCTCAGCATCACGTGGGACAATATCGAAAGTCAGGTCACCGGCAGCCAGACGATTCAAAGCCGAAACAATCTCCCCTTGCAAACTCTCAGTCAAGGCATCAACACTGGCGGCGACCAGACCGATTTCATCACCGCGATCCATCTGTAACTTTTCAACTTCATGCCCTTTTTCTATCTTCATCATCGTTGCACTGATGCGACGAATCGGCCTGATGACTATTTTTCGGATCCCAAACCAGCAGGCTATCGCTGCCAGCACGGCCAGTATGCCGCCAGCATAAAAAACATAGAACAGGCGATGCACACTCTCTCTGGTGGAATTCTCATACATGCCAACAGCTTTATTCATCTCTACCAGTAAGGTGACATTAGTCGCCATGATCTGTTCGATAGCCTGTTTAAAACGCTCACTGCCACTGTCAGCCGTTAAAACAGTCTGAACTTCAGGAGCAAAAGCCTTCCACAGCTGATCAACATGCATCATCTGTTTTCGAATATCAGGGGCATCGGTCGGCGGCAACCCCATTTGTGCATTACCATAAAGCAATCCTTCGTGTGAGGCCTGAAACAAGGAAAACGTTTTATTCAGGGCTTCTTTATTTGCCTCAACCTTGATTCCACTGGCAATAGCCAGAACCTCTTTTGACATTTTTTGTGACAACATCCGCTGGCGGCCTGAAATATTGATAACCGTACCGTCATTTTCCTGCCCGGTCAGAACCACGGAGCTTACGAAAACAATAATCAGGGTGATTAGGGTGGTGTTCACAACAATGCTCATCAATTTTACAGCGATACTAAGATTATGGATTGAACTGGGCATAGTTTGACCTCCGTAGCCGAAGAACCGGCAGAAAAGTGCCGTTCTGAAATTTTAGCAAAAAAACTATTTTTGTCAGCTTTCCCACAAAAATACCTCTTACTTTTCAGCTAACTAAATTATTGTTTTAATTAACCCATCCCTGTCCAGCCTACCTAAAGTCCTGTTTTTTTATATGTCACCAGCTCCAATGCCCTAAAATTCAAACCTCAATCGCTCCACCAGATTCCCTTCAATTCAACATGTATTATCTGACGACCGACACCACCCAGCTTTCCCAAAAGTGGAATTTCAGATACTCATTGGTATACTTACCTCCAGAGACAAGGCTGCCGACTACCTGGATATCCTCACTAAAAGGGGGCGAGAAATTGAAGTCGTTATCAGTTACTCAAGCCTATATTGTTGCCTTCCTGTTACTGGCGATGTGGTCGACCTTTGCCTTTTTAACGATGCAGAACCAGATTCATGGGCAGGAACGTTATGCGCAGCTGATCAACATCAGCGGTAAGCAGCGCATGCTGTCACAACGGACCGCCCTGCTCGCCAGCCAGTTCTTTGAAACTCAGGATTTAAGCTATCTTGAAGACTTGCAACACTTTTCAAAACTCATGCGTGAGGATCACCAGTTTCTTCTCAGCAATATTCCATCAGAACATCTACGCCAGATATATTATGACCAGCCAAATCACCTTGCGGTTAGAGTCGCGGGCTATCTGGACCAGGTAAACCATTTCATCGCCCACGATCCGCAAGTGCTTTCAACCGATATTTTCAATCAGGCCAACCGCCTGCTCCCACGCCTTGACTTTGCAGTTAATGCCTACGAAGCTGAAAGTCGCCAGAAAACTATACAGCTCATGCGTATTGAACGGCTGATCCTGGTTGGCAGCCTTTTAACCCTTATCCTCGAGGCGCTACTGATCCTCAGACCGACCTTGCGCAAGGCCAATTTGAGCATGCAGCAACTTGAAGCCATGGTCACCCAAAAAACCAGTGAATTGCAGACGCAGAAAGAGACCCTTGCCCAGCTGGTACAAGATTACAAACTGGAAATAGAAACGCGCAAAAAATATGAGCAGGAGCGCAGAGAGCTGGAGTTGCAGCTGCGTCAGAAATATAAGATGGAAGCACTGGGAACCATGGCCGCTGGTATCAGTCATAACTTTAACAACAGTCTGGCCCTGGTGCTCGGAAGCCTGGAACTGGCATTGCGCAAATCGCCCGATTGTAAAATCGTTGACTTATTGAATCAGGCGCGGGTCGGAGTCTTTCAATCCCGCGATCTGGTCAAACAACTGTTGGCCTATAGCCGTCAGGACTCTCTGGAGATGCAACCGGTGAATTTGTACGAACTGCTGCTCCAGAATTGCCAACTCCTGGAACGGACCATCCCCTCCAGTATCACCATAGAGAAAGCCTTCAATCCGGCAGCAAAAAATATCATCATTCATGCCAACTCCGTACAGGTCCAGGAATGCTTACTTAACCTTTGCAACAATGCGGTTCACGCCATGGATGACAGGGGCAACTTAACGATTGGGTTCGATATTGCGGAGGTGGCTGCAGACGAAATTCCCGAGCAATACTCGGCACAACCCGGCGTCTATGCAAAACTACAGGTAAAGGACGATGGCTGCGGCATGAATGAGCAGATCAAAGAGCGGGCCTTTGATCTGTTCTATACGACCAAAGACCCTGATGAAGGGACCGGCATGGGACTCTCGACAGTGCAAAGTATTGTGCGCAATCATAACGGATTTATCAAAATTCTCAGTCAGGAGGGGCTAGGCACCACGATTGAACTTTATTTCAGCCTCGCAGACCAAAGCAGCCAAGCCAGGGAAGTCACCGAACCCACCTCTCTGGAATTACCGACAGGGCATGAGCATATTCTCCTGGTTGACGATGATCCTCAGGTCGTCATGCTCAGCGAAGAGATCCTCAAAGGTTTGGGTTATCAAGTCACAAAGTTTTCAGACAGCCTTGCGGCACTTGAGAACTTCCGTCTCTATCATCACCAATACCAGCTACTGATTACCGACCAGACGATGCCCAAGCTGACCGGGCGCAACCTGGTAAAAGAGATTCGCGCGATCCACCCTGACTTTCCGGCTATTCTGTATACCGGCTTCAGTAAACGAATCGATCGGGATCAAGCATTGAAAGAAGGGATTAACGACTATCTCGAAAAACCACTCAGCTTGTATAAACTGGCCTCTGCGGTCAGAAACTGTCTGGATTCTTACTCCTAACCTTGAAAATATATTGGTTAATCTGGATTCTGTATGCTATTGAACTTCCATATATTTACCACACTGTTGCTTGCTCACACGATCCCCTAAAGCGACTGTTTCCTGCTCTTTAGTCGGTTATTTTTTCAAGAACGCTCCTTTTCACCCTTGACATAAAGCTAAAATTATTGCGTCATGAACCAGCATCCTAATTCATTAAAGGCTAAATGAAAATCTGCTCATGAACGCTGTCTGGACATCTTCACTCGAACGTCAACAGAAACGGAAACGTCGTAACCGGCGAATTCTCTTTTCTGCTCTCATCCTAATTGCTGTCATCAGTATCCGTGCGATCCTGCCGGGCAGCCCGGATGCTTCAGTCCCTGATCCAGAGTTGGTTCCGCCTCCTGTAGCGGAAACCATTCCCGCAGAGCCTCATACCAACGAAATACTCCCGGAACCAGTTGTACCTGATAACATTTTTACCAGCGATATCAGTTCCGGTGACACATTAAGTGCCATATTTGACAGCTTCCATATTGATCAGCAAACCATGTACCAGGTGCTGGCAGCAGATGAGCAACTGCTTGCTCTCGATGTCATGCGCCCCGGTAATCGTCTGACCTTCACCCTGAACCCGGAATCCAGAATATTGGAAACCATGGAACTCTTTATCCACCCGGGAAAACAGGTCGTGTACAGGCGAGTCGACTCAGAGACCTTTGAGTTTGAAGAAATTGAGATCCCGGGAGACTGGCAAGAAAATATTGTTACCGGAGAAATTCAGGGCAGTTTTTATCTTTCTGCCAAGGACGCAGGCCTGACCGAACAGGAAACCGCCAATATAGCCGACCTGTTTGATGCCAAGCTCAACTTCAGCAGGGATATGCGCGCCGGTGATCGCTTTGAAGTGCTGCGCAGTGATCAATATGTCAACGGTGAAAAAACCGGACAATCTCAGCTTCTCGGCATCCGTATTAACGGTTATCGCTACGAACTTGATGCGTTTCTGTTTGAGGATGGCAACTATTACGATCACAATGGAGAAAGCCTCGCCCGTGCCTTCCGGCGCTACCCATTTGCCGGCCATTATCGCATCAGTTCTCCCTTTAACCCGCGGCGCCGCCACCCCATTACCAAGCGAATCTCCCCACATAACGGTACCGATTTCGCCATGCCGACCGGCACCCGTATTCTGTCCCCTGGTGATGGTGTCGTTACTCGGGTTATCAGTCATCCTTATGCCGGTAAATATGTCGAAATCCAGCATGGCAGCCACTATAAAACTCGCTTCCTGCACCTGAGCAAAATACTTGTCAAACGCGGTCAACATGTCGAACGTGGCCAGACCGTTGCCTTGTCTGGCAACACCGGGCGCTCAACCGGTCCTCACCTGCATTACGAGATGCACATCAACGGTCGGGTCGTGAATGCGGTTAAAGCTAAAATCCCGATGGCAGCATCGATCCCCAAGGATAAGCTACCCCAATTCAAAGAACTGGTCAGCAATCTCACTGAAAAGTTTGACCACAAACCAGAGCAGATTGCGCAGACTGCAGTTGACTCCAAGACAATCTAAGAGCATCGGGAAGCGGCTATTTTGAATCAGATACACGATTCAGCGTGCCCCGGAACACAATTTTTTTAACTTGCCTCAGAGCCTACCTTCAGGTATTATTCACGGCTTTTCATACACACCTCAGTATTTAGAATTTTTCTCCATATTTAAAACTTCCGTCATTCAATTAATCGGTATCAAAGGAAAGACATGTTGTTACTCTCAAAAAAACAGGATTGGCTGGGAAATATCCGGGCCGATGTCCTGGCGGGCTGTGTTGTTGCACTGGCACTGATCCCCGAAGCTATCGCCTTTTCCATTATCGCTGGTGTCGACCCTAAAGTTGGACTCTATGCCTCATTTTGTATCGCTGTCATTACCGCCATCTGTGGTGGTCGCCCCGGGATGATCTCGGCAGCGACCGGTGCCATGGCCCTGCTGATGAAATCATTGATTGAAGGCCCGGGGCTGGACTATCTGTTCGCCGCCACGATCCTGACCGGTGTCCTTCAGATCATTGCCGGCTATTTGAAACTTGGTGAACTGATGCGCTTCGTCTCGCAAGCAGTGGTAACCGGTTTTGTCAATGCTCTGGCCATTCTCATCTTCATGGCCCAATTACCTGAGCTGACCCATGTTTCCTGGCATGTCTACGCCATGACCGCAGCAGGCCTGGTCATTATCTATACCTTTCCGCGTATCAATAAAACCATTCCGTCCCCCCTGGTCTGTATCACCGTCCTTACCGCAATCAGTTATTTCTGCGACCTGAATATCAGAACCGTTGGCCACATGGGAGAACTCCCCGACTCACTGCCAAGCTTTCTCATACCGAACGTCCCTTTTAATCTCGAGACCCTGAAAATCATCTTCCCCTATTCTCTGGCCTTAGCTGTGGTTGGTCTTCTGGAGTCGTTGATGACCTCAACCATCGTTAATGATCTGACCGATACCGAGAGTGACCGCAATCGCGAATGCAAAGGTCAGGGACTGGCAAATATCGGTGCCGGCTTACTTGGCGGCATGGCTGGTTGTGCCATGATCGGTCAATCGGTCATTAATGTGAAATCGGGAGGGCGCGGACGTTTATCAACTATGGTCGCAGGGGTTATGCTGCTGATTCTGGTGGTCTTTTTAAGCGATCTGGTTTCCATTATCCCCATGGCGGCCCTGGTCGCAGTCATGATCATGGTCTCCATCGGCACCTTTAACTGGGATTCGATCCTCAAAGCCCGCCAACGCCCGCTATCGACCAATATTGTGATTCTTATCACGGTCATCGTGGTTGTCCGGACTCACAATCTTGCCTACGGTGTTCTCGCAGGGGTCCTGCTGGCCGCCATGTTTTTTGCCAACAAGATTAGCCACTTCATGTATATTCATTCCAAGCTCAATGAGCAGGAAGATCACCGCTGCTACCATGTGGTCGGCCAGGTCTTTTTTGCCTCTGCCAGTAAATTTGTTGCCGGCTTCGATTTTCGTGAAGTCGTAGATGAAATTACCATCGATCTGAGCCGCGCTCATTTCTGGGATATTTCTGCCGTTGGAGCGCTCGACAAGACCGTCATCAAATTTCGCCGCAACGGCATCAAGGTCAACGTTATCGGGCTGAATCAGGCCAGTGAAACGATGATCGACCGTTTTGGTAGTTACGATAAACCGGAAGAACTTGAACGCGTCCTGGGAGGTCACTGATGTTGGTTAACCCCGCTGCCATGAATGTCGCTTGTGTCGACGGCTCCCCCTTTACTCATGCCGTCTGTGCTTATGCTGCCTGGGCCAGCAATAAAGTCGGCGTCAGCCTGAAATTGTTACACACCATAGATGAACGGATTACTTCGACCAGCGACCTCAGCGGTAGTATCGGCCTGGGGGCCAGTGAACAACTGATGGAGGAACTGGTCAGCCTGGAAGAAAAACGCAGCCGCATTCTGCTTGATGAAGGGAAAAGCATGTTGAGCAGGCTGAGTGAACAACTGGTGGCAGAGGGGCACCCAGCCCCGGTGTTGCGCCAGCGCCGCGGCACCCTGCAGGAAGCTCTGATCGACTGTGAAGATGAAATCCGGGTCTTGTTTATGGGCATCCGCGGTCACGAACACAAGGACCAGGAAAAACTCCTGGGGCAACACCTTGAAGCGGTTGCCAGGTCACTTTACAAACCTATTTTCGTCGTCAATCGCGAATTTTCTGCCCCAAGCCGGGTCATGCTCGCTTTTGATGGTAGTGACGGTTCCCATAAAGCGCTGCAAATGTTGACCGACCGCCCCTTGCTTAAAGGGCTCCCCTGTCATCTCGTTTACGTTAACCCGTCAAGCAAGGTGAAAGACAAGGTCGAACAGGCAGGCAGTCGTCTGCAACAGGCAGGCTACCAGGTAACCACGGCAGAACTCAGTGGCCCACCTGAAGCAGCATTGTGTCAATATCAGCAACAAGAACATATCGATCTTACCGTTATGGGAGCGTTCAGCCACACCAGGATACGCGATCTGCTGATCGGCAGTTTTACGGTAAAAATGCTGCTCAACACCAAGCAACCATTATTGTTATTACGCTGAACGGCAAACCGTCACCCAGCTTCTCACATTTTTTATGTGCATTTGCATATATCGCCTTGCTCCTGCCAGTCAAAGTGCTATGCTGTAGGGGAGTTGAACACTCCCCTGACAGCCTGACGATAAGGCCTACGGGAAATTTCCAGAGGTTCAGTCCCGCAGTTGGCTATGGCAGCCAGCTGACGTTTTTGCTCAGCGTATGGCAAAACTATTTTTGCGGGGCCTGCCGGCGGCCAATGATGTCCTCCTCGTAATCTCTTCTTTGTGCTACTGCCTGTTTCATTGAAGAAAGGAGAATATCACATGAGCCCGATCAAAAAACTCACCCCAGCTATCTGTCGCGAAATCGAAGAAAAAATCAGTGAAGCGCTTGCCCCTATCGCTGAAGAATACGGGATTAAGGTTGACCTGCATAATTCCCGGATGTACCCCGATGCAACCACCTTTACCGCTTATTGCCAGTTTACCGTTGCCGAACGGGAGAAAACCGTAGCCAGTGAAAAAGAGGAGGAAGATTTCCTCTGTTATGCTGAGAGCTTTGGTATGCGTGCCGAATGGTTAGGCAAATCATTTCAGCGGGGTAACTTCAATTATAAAGTCGTCGGCCTGAGAGTTGATGCCCCAACCGAATGTGCCATCATAGAACGTTCTGATGGTGCCCGCAGTTATGAAAATGGAAAAATGATTTCCCATTATATGGTCTGACGCCTAACTGGCGCCGTGATTATTTGCCTGCGCCTCGCGAATCTAAAAAAGCTGGTCCACTGTTGTTGGACCAGTTTTTTTTATGTGTGCGCCCACGTTACACGATTCACATTCACACATTCCCTATGGTTCTGGTATTGTTACTGAACAACCATCAGCAATGACAGGACTGGCATGCCCACAACCAGTAAAAAGCGCATATTAATCGCTGATCAGGAAACGCTAAACGCAGCCACTCTGATTGGCACGCTTAAAGACATCTATCTTATTGTCACTGCGCAAAATAAACGGGATATTTTTAAACAACTCTCAAGTCATTGTGTCGACATGATCCTTCTCGATACCCGTTTCCCGGATGCCAGAGGTACAGAGATTTGTCAGACCCTCAAAACCAATCCTGAAACCGCTGATATCCCGGTAATTTTCATCACCTCCGACAATCGCGTCAGTACTGAAGCCGAGGCGTTTACTGCCGGAGCAGACGATTTTATCTCCCGCCCCTTCAACGCGCCGATCGTTTTAGCCAGGATAAAAAACCAATTTAAGCTCAGTAACGCCTTTAAAGAACTCAAACGGCTGCATCAACTTGCATTGGATGCCAATCCCAATACCTTGCTCCCTGGCAACAACAGTATTCTGATCGAAATCGAAAGAGCCCTCGCCACCAAGGACCAGGTATGTATTATTTATGCAGATCTCGACAACTTCAAACCGTTCAACGATCACTATGGGTTTGCCAGAGGGGATGATGTGATTACCTTCACCGCCAACGTCATCAGGGTTGCATTACAACAACACGGCTGTCCCGATGCATTTGTAGGCCATATCGGCGGGGACGACTTCGTCTTCTGCGTTGCCAGTGATAAATATGACCAGGTGTATCAGGAGATTATTCGCCGCATCGATGAAGGGATTCCTCAGTTCTACAGTGTTGAAGACCAGCAGGCAGGTTATATTATCGCGGAAACCCGGGATGGTGACCAGAGACACTATCCACTGGTCAGTCTGAGTATGGGGGGTGTTGATCTAAGTAAAAGAACCTTCAGCAACGTTCTCGAAATTGTTGATATCTGTACAGAGACAAAAGCAGCCGCCAAAAAGCAGCCAGGCAGCAACATCCTGTTGTGTCAGCGTAACACCTGACCGCCACTATTCCTCATGAGGTTTGATCATCAGGGCATAGCCGGTAACCAGAGCCTCAACAACTTTTTTACGGCCACTGGTAACCAACCGTTGCACAGTCCCCCGTGAAATGCCCATATGTTCTCCGGCCTGAGCCTGAGTTAAAC
Source organism: Geopsychrobacteraceae bacterium (assembly GCA_963664385.1). Taxonomy (GTDB): domain Bacteria; phylum Desulfobacterota; class Desulfuromonadia; order Desulfuromonadales; family Geopsychrobacteraceae; genus Seleniibacterium. The sequence continues at coordinate 2,791,440 of OY761157.1, read as the reverse complement.
CATCACGGTCACACAGGGTCATGGCTTCAAGCTCATCGGCCTCCAGTTCCAGACGCTCAAGTTGAGGCATCGGGGTACCCGCTGGTTTGAAAATATGATCAGAGGGGCGCCTGGTCGGGCAACAGTTCCTAGGTTTTCTGGGGCGTGGGCTCATGTAAGCTATGTCCTTAAACGATACTTCTCTCTAAATTTACAGTAGACACAGTAAAATATGGCAGGTTAATGCAATTTTTGCAACGCATCGCAAACCTTTAAAGAGTGAATTTTTTATTCTCGTGCAGAATTGTTTACAATTCCGATCGTATTTATTCAAATCCTCGATCGCGCCCCCAGACAAACTCGACTCGTGACTATTTCAGTTGATAATAATTGTTGCATTTTTTCCTGTTTTGAAAAAAGATACATCTTTGTCAAAAAATACGGTCCATAGTTTTCAAGGTCGAAAACAACTCTCATTAGTAGCAATAATGGAACACGGCCGTTGTTTTTTTGTATTATCGGTCGAGCAAAGACGCCGCCCAAATCCGGAACCACGTATAACCGGCAGGCGGTTTTTATTTCCCCCCTGCCCATGGATAGAACAGCATTCTAACCCCTACTCAAGGAGGAATCATGAAACGTCTATGTTACACCTCGCTCACCCTGCTCCTTTCTGTTCTACTTGCCCTACCGGCATTTGCTGCAGACACTATCAAGATCGGCTTTAACCTGCCATTGACCGGTGATATTCCAGAGGTTGGTGAAGGCTCAAAAAACGCTGCAGAAATGTACCTGGCCGACATTAACGGTGCCGGTGGACTCGAAGTTGGTGGTAAAAAGTATAAACTCGAGTTCATTTATATGGATAACGAATCAAAAGCCGAATCCGCTGTCAGCGCTGCCCTGAAACTGATTGAGCAGGAAGAAGTTGTCGCGATTATCGGACCAAACTCCTCGAAACAGGCCGTTCCAGCCGGTGGCACCTGTAATGATAACCGGGTCCCAATGATTTCTCCCTGGTCAACCAACCCGGACACGACGAAAGATCGTCCATGGGTTTTCCGCGCGGCCTTTCTCGACCCCTTCCAGGGGCCTGTTGCAGCTGACTTCGCCGCTAAAAAATTCGGAGCTAAAACCTCTGCGGTTCTTTTTGACGTTTCCAATGACTACTCTAAAGGTCTAGCCGAAATTTTCAAAGCGTCCTGGGAAGGCAAAAACCTCGGTCCGGTCGTTGCATTTGAATCTCACGGCACCAAGGACCAGGATTTCTCTGCTCAGCTGACCACCATCGTTGCGGCTAAACCTGACTTTATCTTTGTCCCTGACAACTACAACCAGGTCGCCCTGATTATTCAGCAGGCTCGTGACCTTGGTTACAAAGGCCCGTTCATGGGTTCTGACGCCTGGGGTACCCCTGACCTGATTAAACTGTGTGGCGAAGAGTGCTACGGCCAGTATTTCTCAACTCACTATGCTGCTGCCGGTGCGCAAGGCGCAACCAAAGTCTTCATCGATCGCTATGTTGAAAAATATGGTACCGAACCAGCTGATTATGCAGCTCTGACCTGGGATTCCATCGGCCTTCTGGTTGAAGGTATCAAAAATGCCGGGAAGGTCGAAAGCAACCCTCGCAAAATGCGTAAAGCTGTCCGTGATGGCCTGGCTGCTATCAAATCTTTCGACGGCATCACCGGTTCTTCTAAATTTGATGCCGAAGGTGACCCCATTAAATGTGCGGTTGTCGTTAAGATCTCTGACCAGGGGCAGTTTGTATTTGAAGAATCTGTTTGCCCTTAATCAGGCAATACTATAGCTTCAAAAGCGGGGGCTAGCGCCCCCGCTTTTCTTTCCCGACTTACCATCAGATTTGTCACAATAACGTTCAGTTCCCGCTTGGTTACGGAACTGACCATTAAACTTCTTCAAACGTTTTGCGCAAGGAAGGACCTCTGTGGATTTCTTTTTTCAGAATATTTTGAACGCCTTGCAGTGGGGTAGCTTTTATGCCCTTATTGCTCTTGGCTACACCTTGGTCTACGGGGTGCTGAGACTTATTAACTTTGCCCATGGCGATATTTTTATGGTCGGAGCCTACATCTCATTCTTTGTCGCCAGCTTTCTGTTAAAACCGATGATCGGGCTGTCACCAGCGTTGACCTTCGCGCTGACAGTCCCCCTCACCATGTTATTAACAGCCTGCGTCGGCGTTACCCTTGAACGCATTGCCTACCGTCCGTTACGGCGAAAAGGTGCTCACCGGCTCTACGTGGTCATAACCGCGCTCATGTGTGGATTGATTCTTGAGTATTCCAACCTCGCTGTGCTTGGCGCAAGCCGTTTGAAATTTCCCGAACTGATTGAAAAATCGATTTGGCATGTCGGCGGTATTACCGTAACCAACCTTAAGGTGCTGGTTATCTTTACTGCGATCATGGTCTTTCTGTTCCTGCAGTGGGTTGTCACCAAAACCCGCATCGGCATGGCCATGCGGGGTATTTCTTATGATAAGTTTGCCATCCCGCTGATGGGTATCCCGATGGATAATATTATCGTCTTCACTTTTATCCTGGGGTCCGGTTTTGCTGGTCTGGCCGGCCTGCTGTTTGCCATGAGTTACCCGGTCCTGGAACCCTTCATGGGCATGCTTATCGGCTGGAAGGCATTTATCGCCGCAGTCGTCGGTGGTATTGGCGATATCAAAGGCGCCTTTGTTGGCGGCTTTCTGCTCGGCTTTATCGAGGTTGGCGTGGTCACGGTTTTCCCGTCGACCTATCGCGACCTCTTTGCCTTTACAATTCTACTGCTGATTCTGTGGATCAAACCGACCGGGTTGTTCGGCATGCCACAGTCGACCAAGATATAAACGGGAGAATACAAAATGACCAGATATTCTCTCAATATACTTTTGGCAGTTTTCGCAATTGTCCTGCTGGCTCTGGCACACTTTGGCATCCTCGACAACTATGTGCAGATCGTTGTCATGACCATCGGCATCAATATCATCATGTCAACCAGCCTCAACCTGGTTAACGGCAACATGGGTGAGTTTACCTGCGGTCATGCCGCCTTCATGTGTATCGGCGCCTACATATCTTCGGTATTGTCAGTCTTCTGCTTTGGTAGCAAGTTTGGTGATCCGCTATTACCTGCCACCAGTGTGGTTATCATTTTTCCGATCATTCTATTGATTGGTGGCTTTGTCGCAGCCCTGTCATCGCTACTGGTTTCTGTTCCATCCTTTAAAACCCGGGATGATTATCTGGCCATCATCTCCATCGCGGTTAATTACATGATTATTTCCGCTTTGGAAAACATGGACTTTATCGGTGGCTCACGCGGTTTTCAAGGGATGAAAGATACGGTCTGGGCGATGATCGATATTTTTGACGGACCATGGATGCTGTTCTGGGTTATTGCCTTCACCACTTTTACGATCTGGGCCATTCGCCGTTTTATCACCTCGACCTACGGCAAAGGGGTTAACGCCATCTGCCAGGATGAGGTCGCTGCCGAGATCATGAGTGTCAATACCAACAAGATCAAAATCGTCAACTTCATGCTCGCTGCCGGTCTTGCCGGGTGTGCGGGCGGGCTTTACGCTCATATCATCGGCTACGTCAATCCCCAATCGTTTAATATTCTAAAATCGACAGAAGCCATGGTTATGGTTTATCTCGGAGGTATGGGTTCACTCTCTGGTGCCATTATTTCGGCCATCCTGTTCACCGGGCTACTCGAAATCCTTCGCTCCCAGACCATCATCGACGTCCTGATGTCCCCATTTACTGCGGTATTCCCCGACTGGGAACCTTCAGCTGGCGTCATTAAATGGGTGGTTATTCCCTTACTGTTGGTTATTGTCATGCAGTTTCGTCCCGAAGGAATCATGGGTAACCGTGAGCTGTCCGACATTTTCCCTAAGCTTAAAAAATTCTACAGGTTTAAATGATGACACAAGCACAATTACAACCGCATGCTACTCCGGTACTGGAAGTCCGCAATATGACGCAGCAGTTTGGTGGTCTTACGGCTGTGTCAGATTTTAATGTGACCCTGATGCCTGGTGAGTTAACTGGCCTGATCGGGCCTAACGGAGCAGGAAAAACTACGGTTTTCAACCTGGTCAGTGGCTTTTACCAACCTACCGAGGGTCAGATTCTGATCAACGGCCATGCGACCGCCGGGCTTAAACCACACAAGGTTACCTCTTTAGGAGTTGCCAGAACCTTTCAGAATATTCGCCTGTGGAATGACATGACCGTTCTGGATAACATTCGTGTTGCTCAGCATTACCAACTGGGGTATGGCTTTTTTGAAAGTATTATTCGTAACAAGCGCTATAAACAACGCGAAGCGGAAATTTCCCGGGAAGCTGAAGAGCTTCTGGAAATTTTTGACCTCAAGCGCTTTGCCAATGAATATCCCAAAAACCTGCCCTATGGCACCCAGCGTAAACTTGAAATTGCCCGGGCGCTGTCAAGTCATCCGCAGCTTCTACTGTTAGACGAGCCTGCAGCCGGTCTGAATTCTGCCGACGTTAAAGACCTGATCCGTCTGGTGCGCTGGATTCATGACACGTTCAAAGTCAGTATCTGGATGATAGAACACCACATGGATGTCGTTATGGAGTTATGCAGTCAGATCAAGGTCATCGACTTTGGTCAAACCATAGCCGATGGTAATCCGGACGAGATTCGCAATAATCCTGCGGTTATTTCCGCCTATCTTGGAGATGATAATATCTGATGCTTCTGCAAGTTGAAAATTTAGAAGTTAAATATGGCAACATACAGGCACTGCATGGAATCAGCTTTCATGTTAACGAAGGTGAGATCGTTACCCTGATCGGCGCTAATGGCGCCGGTAAAACAACCAGTCTTTACACGATCGCCCGCCTGCCACCGCCCGAAGCACCGCGCGTTGTTGGTGGCGACATCAAGTTTAAGGGAGAATCTATCCTTAAAACCAAGCCAAGTGATGTTGTCAAGGATCTGCACCTGGCGTTATCTCCGGAAGGCAGGCGTATTTTTGGGAATCTATCGGTCATGGAGAACCTTAAAATAGCGACCTACTCTCGTGAAAAAGGGGCTGATTTCGAAGCAGAATATGAGCGCATATTCAACCTGTTTCCGCGCCTGAAGGAACGTCGTGACCAGCGCAGCGAATCCTTATCAGGTGGTGAGCAGCAGATGCTCGCCGTCGGTCGTGCTCTGATGACCGGCTGTAAAGTATTACTGCTTGATGAACCAAGCATGGGGTTGGCGCCTGTGCTTAAATATGAGTTGTTCCGAAAACTTAAACAACTGAATGAGGAAGGGATGACGATCCTGCTGGTTGAACAGAATGCCAATCTCGCTCTACACCTGGCTCACCGTGGCTATGTTCTCGACACGGGAAACATCGTTGCCGAAGGAACCAGTGAAGAGCTCTTGGGGAATCCCGAGGTTAAAAAAGCCTACCTGGGCGGATAATTTTTTTTTGATAGCTGGCCAATTAAGGGGGAGAGCAATTCATAAAATTGATCTCCCCCATTTTTTTCCAAAGCTCCTTATTTACCTTGATAATCTTCAACCTCAGGATTATTATTAATTACTAATCCTGTTTTTAAGATCTATCATCAGATTTAAATAGGAGCCAAAATGAAGACTTTGTCCCTGAGAACCAAGCTTGTCGCTGCCGGTGTCTTGATCCCTGCCCTGCTTCTGCTGATCCTTTTCATTCTCTACTATTACCAAGAAAAGAAACTTGCGATTGATACCGTCATCGATAAGTCACGGATTCTTTCACAAACCGTTGAATCGGCTCGGTTAGAAATGGAAGATAAGTGGAAACAGGGCCTGTTCAGTATCGAAGAAATGAAACAGTGGGCCAATAGCGGGCAACATGACAAAGTCCTTTCAGCAGTCCCGGTGGTCTCCGCCTGGCAGGTGGCCATGCGTAAGGCTCAAGAAGGAAACTATATTTTTAAAGTCCCTAAATTTCAGCCCCGCAATACTAAAAATACCCCAAATGAGCTGGAAAGCCGCGCCCTGACCCTGATGAAAAACCAGAAAGTCGGGGAATATTACGAAATTGATGAAAAAACCAACTCGGTACACTATTTCAAAGCGGTCTATTTGAGTGACACCTGTCTTTACTGTCATGGAGATCCAGCCAAATCCCAAGAATATTGGGGTAACAGTAGCGGCCAGGACGCAACTGGTGCGCGCATGGAAAACTGGAAAGCTGGCGAGATGCATGGAGCCTTCGAGATTATTCACTCCCTCGATGAAGCTGACGCTGCCCTTGCGTCCACCATCACATGGTCTGCCGGTATACTGGTTATTTTCCTGATCATACTCGGTATTACCCTGGGAATCTTTACCACCCGAGCCGTTATTCGTCCGGTGCGTAAATCGATGAATATGCTCATCGGCCTGGAGCAAGGGGACCTTGAGACTCGCATCGACACCAAGCGGAACGATGAGGTCGGAGTGCTTGCGAAATCGTTGAATCGCTTTGCTGACAATCTTCGCGATGAAGTCATTGAAGCGTTTAATCGCCTGGCCAGAGGAGATTTCAGCTTTGAAGCAAAAGGTTTGATTTCTCAACCACTCAAAAAAGCCTGTGATGGTTTAACTGAGGTTATGAGAACTGTTCACGAGGCCAGTGAACAGATTTCTTCCGGTGCGGTTCAGGTCGCGGACACCAGTACATCCCTTGCCAATGGAGCAACCCAACAGGCTGCAGCCCTTGAAGAGATTTCAGCGTCTATGGTGGAAATGAACGAACAGACCACCAACAATGCAAACAATGCCACTACCGCCAATAAACTGTCGATTGAAGCCCGCAGTGCTGCAGAAAAAGGGAACAGCCAGATGAAATCAATGGTTGAAGCGATGGAAGAAATTAAAACATCCTCCGATGATATCAGTAAGATTATTAAAGTTATTGATGAAATTGCTTTCCAGACTAATCTGCTCGCACTCAATGCTGCCGTTGAAGCCGCCAGAGCCGGTCAGCACGGTAAAGGTTTTGCCGTCGTTGCCGAGGAGGTTCGCAATCTCGCAGCCCGCAGTGCCAAAGCAGCCCAGGAAACCACGGCCCTGATTCAGGGATCGGTGGAAAAAACCCATAATGGCGCCATAATCGCTCAATCAACAGCGACCTCCCTTGCTGAAATCGTGAGCGATGTAACCAAAGTATCTGACCTGGTCGCCGAAATAGCTGCTGCAAGCCAGGAGCAATCACAAGGGATTGCCCAGGTTAACGAAGGTCTTGTACAACTTAATGACGTCAACCAGAGAGCAACCTCGACATCGGAAGAGAGTGCAGCAATAGCAGAAGAGCTGTCCAGCCAGACCGCAGAGTTAATGAGCATGTTGAAGCGCTTCACCTTGCGTCGCGCAGTTGCAGCCCCCCCTGCCCCTGTGCAACAACGCGCTGCGAAAGCCCCAACGCCTCCGCGATCTCCGAAGGTAACAACAAAACCAAAACCAAAACCAGCACCGTTACCTTCGTCAGAAAAAAAGGCCTCTCCTTCACGCCCCCCAGCAAATGATAACTGGGGAGGAATAGCGACACAGAAACCGGTCATCAAACTGGATGACGACGATTTCGGCAAATACTGATCACCATTAAATAACTCGGACACAACAGCAAGGAGCCCCTGCCAAAACTTATTGACAGGGGCTCCTTGTTTTTGCCCCCCTCTTTCGTGTGCGTCATATCAACTATTTTTTACACTGTAAACGCTATCATCAACACATTTTAGTAGTTACGAAAAATGTCTTGCTTTTTGCTCCAGAATCTTCTTAAATTCCATTTATTAGTTTTTACTTATTTGTTATTTTTTACATTATATGCCTTCAAGAGGACCTTTCATGCGCAAGCTTTCCCTGCGAACAACGCTCGTTGCTGGTGGTGTAATTTTTCCAGCTATCATTTTATTCGGTTTGTTTTTAACCTTCTATTTCCATGAAAAAAACAGTGCAATTGACTCGGCGGTAGCCAAATCGAGAATCCTCGCCACGACTGTTGAGTCGACCCGCGATGAGATGGAAGACAAATGGAAACAGGGGCTGTTCACGATTGAAGAGTTACAGCAGTGGGTGACAGCAGGCGAGCACGATAAAGTTTTATCTTCGGTCCCGGTGGTATCAGCCTGGAGCGCTGCAATGCGCAAAGCAGACCAGGGGAATTACGTTTTTAAAGTTCCTAAGTTTCACCCCCGTAACAGTAAAAACACCCCCGATGAGCTTGAGTCTGAAGCTCTCGAAACCATGAAAAAGAACAACCTGAATGAATTTTATACAATTGATGAAAAGACCAACACTGTACATTATTTTCGGGCCGTCATTCTCAGTGATACATGTCTTTACTGTCATGGAAACCCAGCCGATTCACAAAAATTATGGGGCAATAGTCAGGGCAATGATCCGACCGGAACAAAAATGGAAAACTGGAAAACCGGCGAGATGCATGGTGCCTTTGAAATCATCTATTCCCTGAATGAAGCAAATGCCGCCCTGGCTTCGACAATTTCCTGGTCAGCCCTGTTGCTCATCTGCTTACTTGCCATTCTCGGCATCACCATCGCATTATTCACGACCCGGGCTGTCATTAATCCGGTCCGCAATGCCATGAACATGCTGATCGGTCTTGAGCAGGGGAACCTGACCACCCGGATAGAGACCAAAAGAACCGACGAAGTCGGCATCCTGGCTCAATCCCTTAATCGCTTTGCCGATAACCTTCAGGGGGAAATCCTTGAGGCTTTTAAACGCCTGGCTAAAGGTGACTTCAGCTTTGAGGCAAAAGGGCTTATTTCCAAGCCGCTTAAGCAAGCCAGCGAAGGTTTGACCAACACCATCAGGCTGGTAACTGATTCGAGTGAGCAGATTACCGCCGGGGCCATTCAGGTTGCTGAGACCAGCTCTTCCCTTGCTAATGGTGCCACCCAGCAAGCCGCTGCCCTTGAAGAAATATCGGCATCAATGGTTCAGATGAATGAGCAGACATCCAACAATGCCGCCAATGCTACCGCTGCAAATAAACTGTCCATAGAAGCTCGTGATGCGGCTCAGAAAGGTAACAATCAGATGCAGTCTATGGTGCAGGCCATGGATGAAATCAAAACTTCGTCGCACGACATCAGTAAAATTATCAAGGTCATCGATGAAATCGCCTTTCAAACCAATTTGCTCGCTCTCAATGCAGCAGTTGAGGCCGCCCGCGCCGGTCAGCATGGTAAGGGGTTTGCTGTCGTTGCGGAAGAAGTTCGTAATCTGGCGGCGAGAAGTTCGAAAGCTGCGCAAGAGACAACCGCCTTGATCCAGGGCTCTGTGGAAAAAACCAACAACGGTGCAGAAATCGCTCAATCGACTGCGACCTCTCTGGCCGAAATCGTCGCCGACGTCACCAAGGTATCTGACCTGGTCGCCGAGATCGCTGCGGCTAGCCAGGAGCAGTCACAGGGTATTTCACAAGTTAATGAAGGACTGGTTCAGCTCAATGATGTTAATCAGCGGGCAACCTCTACTTCTGAAGAATGTGCTGCCATTGCTGAACAGCTGTCCGGCCAGACCAATGAACTGATGGCGATGATGAGCAGTTTTACATTATTGGGAACAACACCACAGCGCATGGCTCCACCGGCAACCCAAACCCGGCAGTTGCCTGCACAGAAAATTATGAGCAGTGCACCAGCGTTGACACAGTCAACTCCTGCGAAGGTTAAGAAGTCACAGCTAGAAGCTGGTGGCTGGGAAAGCATGAATTCAACGAAACCGGTTATCAAGCTGGACGACGACGATTTTGGAAAGTACTAAGTCACCTCTTCGTTATCGTCCGACATAAAACCAACAGGAAACCCTGCCAATAAAAACTGGCGGGGTTTCCTGTTTTTGTTGTAGGGTCTGTTCAAGTACAGATACCGCAAACATATAAATTCAACAGGTTATAAAATGGATTGTCTTGAAGTGCGCCAGGATATCAGCATTCCCATGAACGAAATCAGTCTATCGGCAGTCCGTTCTCAGGGGGCAGGTGGCCAACATGTCAATAAAACATCAACTGCAATTCATCTGCGTTTTGATATTAGCGCGTCGTCCCTGACCGAGGAGCAGAAACAACGCATCTTAAACGGCGGCGATAACCGTATTAACAATGCGGGTGAATTTGTCATTAAAGTACAACAGGCACGCAGTCAGATCGATAATCGCGACCAGGCCTTGCTGCAGCTGAAACTGTTTATAATAAAAGCGCTCAAGGTTCAGCGGATGCGAAAAGCAACCAGGCCGACCAAGAGCGCTAAGGCCAAACGCATAGAGACGAAAAAACAGCGCGGTCAGAAAAAACAACTGCGCCAGAAGGTCACCTTTTAAAAGTGCCCTCTGTTAAATCAGAGGGCACTCTTCCTATCTCAAAACTTACTTCAGATAAGATACGTACTCAGGCTGCCACTGACTGGCTTTTATGTGTTCCAGCATATCTGCAGGACGGTCGATAGTGGCGAGGTTTTCTTTGAAAACCTCTTCCGCGACGGCAACACCGATATGAGCCGATACTTCACGAATGCGAGTCAATGCCGGGTAAATACGCCCCATCTCAAGATCGCTTTCCAGAACCTGCTCAGCTAAAGCACGAGCGGCCTGAGAGAACATGCGATCAGTAACATGCTTCGCTCCGGTGGCAACCACACCTAAACCGATACCAGGGAAGACATAAGCATTATTTCCCTGGCCGGGAACAAATGTTTTGCCATCAAGAACATGGGGCGGGAAAGGGCTACCACTGGCAAATACGGCTTTCCCCTTTGACCAGTCGTATGCTTCAGCAGCCGAACACTCGGACTTTGAAGTGGGATTAGACAGGGCAAAAATAATGGGGTGTTCATTGATTTCAGACATGGCCTCAATAACTTCCTGATTAAAAGTCTTAGGAATTGTTGAGACACCGATAATAGCCGTCGGCTTAAGGGCTTTGATGGCATCAAGCAGGGTTTTCTGATAAGGGAAGTCATGAGCATATCTGAGCTTATGTTCAACCAGATTATCCCGCTCTTTAACAATCAGACCTTTGGAGTCGACGAACCAGCACTTTTTCCGAGCTTCTTCAAGGGTATCACCATCGTCAACCATGGCGGATACGATCAAATCACCGATACCAATACCTGCCTCACCGGCACCAAGGAATAATACCTTCTGCTCGCGCAGAGACTTTTTAGTGATCCGTAAAGCGGACAACAGGCCTGCCAGCGTTACTGAAGCAGTCCCCTGCATATCATCATTAAAGGTACAGATCTTATCACGCCAATCTTCGAGCAAACGGAACGCGTTCTGGTTAGCAAAATCTTCGAACTGAACCAGAACATTGGGCCAACGTTCGGTCGCTGCATTAAGAAATTCAGCAATAAAGTCATCATATTCCTGACCACGAACACGATGTTGACGCAGACCTAGATACAGAGGGTCTCCCAGGTAACCTTCATTTTCAGTACCAACATCGATCATAACTGGCAAGCATTGGGCAGGAGAAATACCGGCACATGCGGTATACAAGGCCAGCTTACCAACCGGGATACCCATCCCTCCGGTACCTTGATCACCTAAACCAAGGATTCTTTCGCCATCGGTCACGACAATGACGCGCACATCATCACTTTGATAGTTCTTGAGAATTTCAGCAATATCTCCTTTATCCTTGATTGACAGATAAAGTCCGCGCGGGCGGCGGAAGATATGGCCGAATTTTTGACACGCCTGACCAACCGTCGGGGTATAGACAATCGGCATCATCTCATCAAGATTTTCCATCAAGATACGATAAAATAATGTTTCGTTACGATCCTGCAAACTGGCGAGGTGAATATAGCGTTCGAGATCGGTCTGCTTACTGCGATAATTTCCCAGTACACGACCAACCTGATCCTCAATAGAAACGACTTGAGGAGGCAACAACCCCTTAAGGCCAAACGCTTTACGTTCTTCCTCACTAAATGCAGTACCTTTATTCAACAATGGATCGTGAAGTAAAGCTGCACCAGTTGGCATGGTTCCGTGACATTGACAATCTCTCTCAGACATAAAAGCTCCTTATAAATAGGAAATAATTAAAACAAGATCCTGCCTAGCAATATATCAGGATCTCAAAATATACCGATCATTCTATTACAAACCAATGTATTTGCAAAGAAATCTCATATTTCGCATGGATTTTTTTAGTCTGAATAAAGAAGTATCAAGGGGAGCGGGAATTACACAGAAGCAGAGCTAGTGTTATTAGGCTAATAATATCAACACTATACTCTGCAAGAAGATAATCATTACCAAGATTACAATAAATCCTGTTTTACTTTTTCTATCGCCTCAAAATCTCTCGCAGCATAGGAAATCATATTTTCCATGGCCTTGATCGCCTTCTGACTATCTCTGGTTTTGATGGCGTTAACGACTTCGCCGTGTACTTTCAGGGATTTTTTTGCCGCATCAAACTCCATGTAACGCCGGAAAATCGTTCCCAGAGTACTTTCAATCACAGGTCTTAGTGAACTGACTACCAGCTCGTTGCCACAGGATTCAAGAATCGACAGGTGAAAGCGCATATCCGCTTCAATTTGAGCATCAAGATCTTCAGCGACTTCCATATCAGAGAAAGCCTGGGCAAGCCGTTCAATCTCTGCATCAGAGGCGCGTTCAGCGGCAAGACCGGCAGCCATTGGTTCAATCATACTACGCAACTCAACAAGATCTTTAATCAGATCGATATCGAGATCAGCATCGATACGCCACTTTAACAAAACGGAGTCATTAAGAATCCAGCGTGAAGGGTCGCAGACCCGGGTTCCGATACGTGGCCGGACCTGAACCAGCCCTTTGGCATCTAAAAAACGAATAGCTTCACGAATTACGGTGCGACTGACATCAAACTGCTGGCACAGCTCATCCTCATTGGGGAGCAATGACAAAGGTTCATATTCGCGCCGAATAATCTTAAGACTTAAAGTGCGGGCGACCTGTTCATGTAATCTGGTACGCTGTACCGGACTTGCAAAATTATCCATCATCAATCCTATTACATTATGTGCTTAGCTGCTGCCAAACACATCATTGTATTTAAAGCAATCATCATTTCATATTATGATTTTTGAACTAAAAAGCCAATATGATTCTTGTATATTTCAGCCAGGCCGGACTACTCCCACTTAATTAGTGTCCATCCGGAAACTCAAAATAGCAACTATCCAGTTTCTGATTTGGAAAGATGCAATTTTTTGCCAGATCAAGGAAATCAAGCATTTGCGCGGAGGCGTAGTACTTTACGCCGCACAAGAGAATGCGCAGATTGACGCCGAACTGGTGAAAATGGGCACTTTCCGGACAGAAACTAATTAGCAAAAAGAATTCTCAATGTGAACCGTCCCCTCAAGCGTCTAACGCAAAGATTGGCAGCCTCAGCAGCTGTCCACCTGCGCTAATTTCCTTCAGGCCTGATCGCAAAAAAATCTTTCCTGATAAAACTTGCCATTTTTTTCCATAATCCTTCCACATTCCTGCATTATTTTCCGTATATATAAAATTTCGGGAGGTAACTGCCAGTGAGGAACGCCTCCTGCGGTTCACTTTTCAACAGCATTATCAGTGGAGGACTGAGCATGATTCGTCATTTACTTATGGTTTTGGCAATTTCCCTGTTTTTTGTATCGACTTCTTTCGCAGACACAGGTGCTCCAGGCTTGCCCCCCGGCCCTATGCCCTGCCAAGCTGAAACTATGAGGGCCCCGCAACCAATGCATGCGAACCACCCCCCTAAAGAACCTCAGGTGAAATTTTCGCAAGAACAACAGGCACAGGTTAGCGCCATTCAAAACGAGGAGAAGGGACAGCTCGAGAAGTTATTCTCGCAAATGCAAGAGGCTCGCAAAGTTTTAACAACCATGGAGCTAAGCGCTACCCTTAATATGGAAGAATATAGAAAAGCTGCGCAAAAGGTTGCAAGTATTGATGTCGAATTAATGGTTCTCAAGGCTAAGACCAATTACGCCATCAGGGCAATTCTTACCACGGAACAAAAAAACCAATTTATCCAGCAGGGGCTAAGACAGGCACTAAGACCACCAATGCCTGAAGAGAGCGGAAACAAGGAAATGAGGCCAGAACCTGAGATGCCTCGCCCTCAACACGATTTTTAGAATTGAGATGAAGGAGGGCTGATTACTTAGCCCTCCTCCCCCACGACGGTCCCTTTTGATCATTAATAAATAGCCATTTCCCGGGCATGCCGATCAGGATCAGGATCAGCAATTGAAGTAACCTTTTCAAGACCTTCTATATAGTACTGAGGAAGTCCTGCCTCCTTGGCACCATGCAGCACATGGGTTCGATACCAATGATAAGGCTTTAAATTAACGATCACCTCTGTTGCGACATATAAAAACACCTTATATTCAGACTGTTGCTCTGTTAAAACCGTTGCTGGCTTGGTCAGGTAATGGTGACCAAGACCTTCATAACCATCCAATATCATTTTATCAGCAGCTGAAATCCGATAAACAACGCCACAAACATGATCACTTTGGTCGCCGGTATAAAGAGCATCACACTTCCCAGAATCATCGATCCCCGGTTTCGAAAACGTCAGGCAATGCGCTGGTAAGTATGCAACCGCGACAAATTCAGCTCCCGGAATGCGCGCCTGGATACGCGGAACAGACATATTGGAACCATAGGCGAAATAGAGGAAATCATCTGCATTCATCGTCGTTATCCTTCATGCGGGTGTACCGGGGTTGGTAATAATAACTGATAAAAGGCCAGATTCTGCCACTGAGAAAACTTGTAGCCAGCATGCTGAATAGTGCCGCTGTGAAAAAAACCCAACTTTTCATGCAGAGCAATACTGGCTTTGTTATTTTCGTCAATCCCGGCGATCATTGTATGATATTCCTGCTCGACAGCTTTCTCAATTAAAGACGTCATCAGTTGCAGAGCAACTCCCCGACCTCGGAAATCGCGATGCACATAAACAGAATTTTCGATGGTATATTTATATGCAGGCCACTGCCTGAATGGACCATAAGAAGCAAAACCAGCCACCCGGCCATGATCATCAAGACAGCCTAAAATGGGATAATCATCTTTCGTTTTCGCAGTAAACCATTCAAGCATAAACTCAATGGTGCGTGGCTGATAGGCATATAGAGCTGTTGTATTGGCAATCGCCTCGTTGAAAATTTCAAGTATGCTGGCGGCATGCTCAGCAAACCTACATGAAATAACCTGCATAGCACCCATCCCCTTGTTTCCCCTAGTGGAAAAGACAACAATAAGCTTGTTCTAATACACAAAGTATCATACATTACCGTTACATAACTCAAATGAATAAAGCTATGAAAAAGACATATTATCTCATTGTTGAACAGTCTCCCCAACCTGGCGAAGATTTACCGCTTCTGGTAAAAAACCTCGCCACGAAGTTTAAGCTGGACGCTTACCAGTGCCGCCAGCGCTTAGTAGGTAAAGGGTTGTCCCTGTTGGCGAAAGGGCCACTGGAAACACTGGAAAAAATCGCCCTGCCGTTAACTGAATTTAGAATTCCCCACTGGCTGATCAGCCCGAGCCAACCGGCCTTTGCTCCCCAACGGATCAGGTCGATCACGCGAACTCCTGGTGAGATCACCTTTACAACCCAGAAGGACGTGGTCAGCTTCCCAAAAGGAGCGCGAGTCCTTGCGATTTTTGCTGATATGTCCGGGGAGCTTGCAATTAAAAGTGTCAAGCATCTCCTGACCAGTCACGCCTACCGGGGGCGTGACAATATTGAGCATATTCAGGACGATAAAATTTTCCAAACCATCCTGCAGGGATCTCCGGTTCTCGATTTATATCGATTGGATGGAGATGATTCCATTATAGAAGGCGTCAGGGTCTTCCCCGGGAAATTCGACCCGAAAGGCTTAGGAGACAAAGCGACCTTAAGCAGTCGCCAGAATTTAAAAGCCATCCTAGACCTTATAACCAGTGACTATGCGTCGACCTTAACTCTACGCACAGATTTTGGCATGGTCAATCTGCCAGGGTGCAGCCTCAACCGGGACAACCTTGAGGATCCGGAAACCTTGCGCCGCAACCTGATCAGCCTGACCCGCTACGGCTGGTTGATGGCGGACATCATTCAGGCAGGAAAAAAGCCAGAGACAGAACCGGAAATCAGCAATCTGGCAGCCGTTACCACCCCCTTAATGGGAGCGACCGGATTAACGCCAGACACACCACTGATTCAGGAAGTAGAACAAACCCTGGCCAAAGAACTGGTGGATGAAAATGATAAACAAAAACCACCGAAAACTTCTTCTTCCCCGGCATTGCCAGCCCCACCAGAAGGACCAGGTCGCTTAGGGTGGAATACCCCGGCATTCTGGTTCAGTTCGAGTGGTAGCCTTGCCATAGGTCTGCTTATCGCAGCACTGGAGGTTGATTCAAGCCATACTCTGCGACACCTGCTGGGTCAAGCATTTGCCAGTGGTTTTCTACCGTTTTGTGCAGCCATTCTGATGTTCTGGTACGGCTTTTACTTTTTACGCATGAAAAGGCAGATTGAAAACACCCCAACCAGCCGCATCCGTTCCGTTGCCATGGGGATGGTGGAAGTAAAGGGGCGCGCCTTGCGTAAATACGCTCTGGTGTCTCCTATGACCCACATTGCCTGCACCTATTACCGCCTGACCCGCTACCGCCGCGATAAAAACCGTAACTGGAAAGTATCAAGTGTCTCATCCAGCCATCATGTGCCTTTCTTCCTTGAAGATGATACCGGCCAGATTGAAATAGATCCGTCATCCTGTCGAGTCAATGCCGGTACTCGCCAAGAAGGGATGCCTGGTCAGGTCGGCTTATTTCATGTTGATGCAGATGGTCACGAGAAATGGGTTGAAGAAATAATTGTTGAAGGGACCCTGCTCTACGTCCTTGGTTATGCTGAGGTCAAGCAGCATTCAGGCCCAACGGTCGTTGAACGCAAACAACAGGCATTAAGGGAACTGAAACAGAATCCCCACCTGCTGAAAAAATACGATACTGATGGCGATGGTCACATCAGCGCCGATGAATGGGACGCGGCCCGTTCTGATGTGGAAAATCAGCTTATCAAAAAATCTCTTAGCGACAATCAGAGACGCAAAAAGCAGGAAGAACATATAGTTATCGGCAAGCGCAAAGGGCGCCCCTTAATTATATCGGAGACCCATTCCGAAGAGCACTTAACGGCACGCTATCTGAGCTACAGCCTGCCCCTGTTTATATTGGCCGGGTTAGCAACCGGACTATCGATCTATTTGTTGATTAACTATTTGCACTAAATTTTACCAAACAAGGAGAATATGCTATGGCCGGTTGGATCACCCTGGGAATATTGTTGCTGATTCTGGTAGGCATCATCTTTTACGTTATCATTATCTATAACGGTTTCATCGCCCTTAAAAACAACATTAACCAGGACTGGAGCAATATTGATGTTCTGTTGAAGCAACGCTTTGATGAGCTACCAAAGCTGATCAAAATCTGCGAGGGCTATATGCAGCATGAGCAGAAAACCCTCGAAGCGGTGGTCAAGGCGCGCTCCATGGTCAACTCGGCCCGCAGTGAAAGCCAGCGCATGGAGGCACAAAACATGCTTACCGACACCCTGAAATCCCTGTTTATGGTCGTTGAGCGCTATCCTGATCTGAAAGCAGATGCAGGGTTCCGACAGCTAAGCAATCGGGTGAGCGAAATTGAAGACCAGATTGCCGATCGCCGAGAACTGTACAATGCCTCTGTCACCATTTATAACACCAGGCTCGAGCAATTCCCAGATGTCCTGATCGCCAGAATTTTCAACTTCCCTGAACGTTCACTCTGGCAGATTGATCCGGCACATCGCCAGGACGTTGAAGTTAATTTTCAACACAGCTGAAAAAGATTTAAAATTTTCATGGTAAACCGTCGAAGAGAACTTACAACGATCGCTTAATCATTGTGATTAAGCGGTCAGCCAACTTAAGATGAGTATTAATATTTATCTACATTTTTGGTCTTTGTTTGAGCAAACCCATGGACGGGGAAGAGAAACCAAAACCCGACAAGAAGGCTGATATTCCATGGCATTAAATTATTATCGCTTGCTTGGTATCCCCCCCGATGCTGATCAGCAAAGGATAAAGTCTGTCTACCGGAGTCTGGCGAAACGGTTCCACCCGGACGCCAATCGCGGTTCAGAGGCTGCGGCAGAACTGTTCCGCCAGGTTAATCAGGCATATAAGGTTCTGTCTGACCCGGTAACCAGGGCCAACTATGACAAAAAACTGGGGATTGATCAGGCCCGGCGAGAAAAAGAGAAACCAGGGAGTACCGCCAAAGAGCGCCTGGAACCTCAACAAAAATTTAATAAGTTCTTGAATTCACTGCTTGAAGCTTTGATCGGCCCGGAGGATCCTCCTCCCGGGCCAGCTGTTCAGACTCAACCTCCTGTGGCCAGACGCCCACAACCGAATAAACCGGCATTCAATACCTTTTATAAACAGGCAATGGCAAAAGAATCAGCCGCCTACACCCGCGGCCGGGATGGTGTTTATCGCAAGCAACCACCTCTGCGGCAAGCACCAGAAAAGAACAAGCCAGGACACTGACCTCCCAGAGCCTGCCTAGATCGCCAGATGTTCCTCCAGTTGCTTGAGAATTTGCGTCAAAGCTGCAGCAAACTCCGCTTTTTCTTTCTCACACTCCCCGGAAGAATGGCCTGCTTTGATTTTTGCTTCCAGAGCCGCGGCAACCCCCTTCAACTCCCCGGCTCCAATTATCCCGGCTGATCCTTTGACCGTATGCACCAGCAAAATAGCATCATCACGATTTCCTGCATTCAGCGCAATCGTCACTTGCTCGACAGTACGTTTATTACCGGCCAGAAACTTTTTCAACATCTCCAAATAGACAGCCTGCTTACCGGCAACCCGGTCAAGCCCCTGCGACATATCTATACCAGCAATAGCCGCCGGTAATCCGATGTCCTGCCGGGCGGCCTGAAAGCCCTCGCTAGCACTTATATTCTGTTCACTGTGCCGGAACCATTTCAGCAAGGTCTCCCATAACTGATTCAGCTCTATCGGCTTACCGATGAAATCGTTCATCCCCGCATTCAGACACATATCGCGATCGCCCTGTAACACGTTAGCCGTCATTGCAATAATCGGCATCTCTTGCAACTCCGCATCAGCCCTGATTGTCCGTGTAGCAGCGACGCCGTCCATAACCGGCATCTGCATATCCATTAATACCAGATCATAGCTGTGCTGACGTACCATCTGAACGGCGATTTCGCCATTATCAGCAGTATCAGCCTCTAAACCAGCTTCTTTAAGCATGGCCGTTGCCACAAGCTGGTTCATCTTATTGTCTTCGACAACCAGGATCCGCCGCTGCCCAAATTGTTTAAGTTGTTCTTTTAACATATCTCGTTTCTCTTCTTTCCCAAGCAATAGTGGCATTTCCGGTGCCTTGCCAATTTCAAAAGAAGCGGTAAACCATACCTTGGTACCATGACGCAGGCGACTTTCAATGCCAATGTCCCCATTCATCAGTTCCACCAAGCGACGACAAATGGCCAGCCCCAGTCCAGACCCTCCATATTGCCTGGTGATGGACATATCTGCCTGCTGAAAGCTTTCAAAGACCATCTCCTGCTGTTCGGTGGACATACCAATACCGGAATCACTGAGACTGAACTTAAGTACAACATGATCATCGGTACGTGATATTTCAGCGATACTTAAACGGATTTCTCCGTCTGGAGTAAACTTCACCGCGTTTGACCCCAGATTCAGTAATATCTGACCAATACGCAACGGATCCCCGAGCAGATAATTCGGGATATGGGAATCTATGGAAAAGTGAAAAGAGAGGGGCTTAGCGGCAATCAATTTACCTAAGGTTGAGGCAAAACGATTGATGAGTTCATCCAACTGAAAAGCCACCTTGTCTATATCGATTTTGCCTGCTTCAATGCGCGAAAAATCGAGAACACTATTGATTACTCCCAGAAGATGCTCTCCGGAAGTTTCAATATCTTTGAGATATTTTTTCTGCATCTCCGGATCTTCGGCTTGCTGAGCCAGGTGTGTCATTCCGATAACCGCATTCATCGGGGTCCTGATTTCATGGCTCATATTGGCGAGAAACTGGCTTTTAAGACGATTAGCCGATTCAGCGTTAATCTTGGCATCAATCAGATCTTCGGTCCGTCCTTTCAAGGTCTTGATCATCGCGCTGAAATTTTCATTCAGCTTGTCGATTTCTGCTATCCCGGTTGGTGCGAACTGATGCACGATCAGTTCACGTTCAACACCCTGGGTTTCATCACTTAAGCGAGCAATAGGGGTCGCAATAAGAGCTGTAAGTTTCTTGGTCTTTGATACCAGAAAGAGATAAAACAGGATAAAAAAGAGAATCAAGGAAGCAGCAGCGACATACCCAAGAATGCGGCTGACGCGATTCAGATCGAGCACCGGTTGCAGAATATGGTCATGCTCAATCAGAGTCAGCAAACGCCAACCAGTTTCCGGGATAACATCCTGACTGACAATGTAATCGACCCCGCTTAAAACCACATCGCCAATTTCCTGCCCGCTCTTGAAAAAATCCTGGAGAGGAACAAAGGCGGCATCGTCAGAGCCACTTAGCAGATTAAAACTGTCAGGTTTTTCGATAGTGGTTTTTATATTCTCACGGTAATCATGGTCTTTGAGTTCCTGCAAACCGAGAATCGCTTCAACCCGCTGTTGCATCGCCATAATCGTACCGTTTTCATCAACCATCATCACGCCTGAATCCCAAGGCAGATCAAGGTTCAGTATATGATTGACAAAGGTCGCGATAGTAACATCAATACCGCTGACACCCTCAAGAAAAGGGCCACGATAAACCGGCACAATAACGGAAACCATCCACCCCTGTCCGGCAGGATCAAGGTAGGCACCGGTCCACACCGGAAAACGCTCAGGATTATGCGCGGCATCCGCCAGGTAGTAAAAGTTATAATCCTCCATGTTAATAGCAGAGCCATACTGGCTTGGAGCATCGGCCATAAAAGGATAGAGCCGATTCATATCATCCCAGGTATTCAGGTACGCCTGAACAATAACCGGATTACTGTCAACGATATTACTCATCAACACATCGAGCATTTCACTACAACGTGCTTTACGTAACTCAGCCTCGCCGATCGGGGTGGTGCTAGCAAAATAGAGCGAAGAACCACCATTATTGACGCTTTTATAAAAGGCCAGGTTCTGATGGGTCTTGAAATCAGGCTCACCATTCGGCAAAAAGCAGTAATCAGGATGATTAAAAAAGGCCGTATGATCACGTTGGAGGAGCAAGGCCTTCTGGGTAATCGAACGCAACTGACCATTAAGGACTTTTGCTTCCCGGGAGGCGATTTCTTTGATGCTTTTGGTCGCTTCGCCGATACTCAGCTGTTGACTGACCTGGGAAATGTAAAGATGGAAAAAGAAATAAACAAAAACAAGGATTAACTGCAGAATAAAAGCAGGAAGGATGACACTTTTCAGATAATGATGATGCATCAATGAGCTGATGCTGCTTTTTTTCATCATGATTAACCGTGACCGAGATATTTACAGAAAAAAAACGACAACTATCCTTAATATATACCAGTCTACCTTACCATGGAAGTTAGCTTAACAATTACTAACAGAAAAATATATCCTTTTCCTGATTTTTTAATGATTTCAACGGTAGATATCAGCTCTTGCACATTTGCTCTTGCAGAGTGGATCATAGTAAGATGCTGGCCATAAAGGAAACTATCCCGGGAGCATAACGATATGACTGAAGATATCAGCAACTTGAAAATGTGCGAACTGAAAGCCAAAGGCTTGATGGAGGAAATTGACAAACGCTCCGACAAACCTACCGTCGTCTGTGGCAAATGCCGGGCTAAAGCAAATTTGCCCGAGCACCTGCATAATCCACGACCTCTGCCAGCTAAAAAAACGGACAGTTACTGGTAGCGGCCTGCCATCAGCAGGTAAAAGTATGTTCTCAGCGGCCAACACACCATTGTCCACTTGACGCTGAGGTCTATAATTGTGTAAAAAATCGACACTTCAGAGTACTTTATAATTATTAATATCTTTTACAAAGGACATATATAAATCATGATAAATGCCAGTGATTTACGCCGTGGCGTTATTTTTCAACAGGACTCTGCACCATGTATCGTTGTGGATGTCGCCTTTCAATCACCAACCGCCCGTGGCGGCAACACTCTGGTAAAAACCAAATATCGAAACCTGATGACCGGCCAGGTACTGAACAGCTCATTTAAATCAGGAGATCGCCTCGATGAAGCTGACTTCAATCGTCGTAAAGGGCAATTTCTTTACAGTGATGGGGAAAATGGGGTGTTCATGGATCAGGAATCCTATGAGCAGTATGAAATCGGTGGCGATCTTTACGAAGACATCAAAGGCTACCTGCTTGAAGGAGGAGAAGTGACTCTTGGTGTTTTCAATGATCAGGTCGTTACCTTGGAAGTTCCCCAGGTCGTTGAGCTGGTTGTCACCGAAACTGCGCCAGCTATCAAAAATGCTACGGCAACGGCCCAAACCAAGGAAGCCGTACTGGAAACAGGAATAACAGTTCAGGTCCCTGGCTATCTTGAGGCCGGAGAAAAAATCAAGGTCGACACCCGCGAATGTCGCTTCGTTTCCCGCGCTTAAGTCAAGGTATTTAAAAGACTAAAATCGTGACCTTCGCCGTCATGGGAAGGTCACTTGTAAAGGTTCTTAAAATGGTTCAAATCAACAAGATCAAGGCTCGACTGGCCGGGCACAAACCACAGAAAGTCGATATCGCAGCTAAAAAACAGGCAGCGGTCGCTTTGATCTTGCGCGCAGGCAAAAATGAGCCAGAGGTTTTGCTGATCCAACGTGCCGAGCATGAAAAAGATCCGTGGTCTGGAGACCTTGGCTTTCCCGGAGGGCGAATAGAACAGTCGGATGCAAGCCCCCGCGCTGCTGCCGAGCGTGAAACCATGGAAGAGGTCGGTCTCACCCTGACTGCCGACAACTACCTTGGCCAAAGTGACGATATGGCCGGGCTCACTCTTTCAGTCCGCATCTCCTGCTTTGTCTATCATGTTGGTCATCAGGAAACTTTGACCCTGAACGAAGAGGTTGTTGACTATTTCTGGGTGCCCTTTTCTACCCTGCTGACGCCGGACAGAAACGAGCTGATGTATTTTCATCACCGTGGCACGGATCGCCAGCATCCCGTTGTTCATCTTCAGGAGTGGAGTAGCAAACCCTTGTGGGGCATAACATATCGCCTGCTCGACTCCTTCTTTAATCTTTTTGACTTGTCATTTACCTATCCTGAAAAGATTGCCTGAGCAAGCCGCCAGAGATATTTCCAAGGGTCAATTGTTATGAAAATATGGGTCGATGCCGATGCCTGTCCTGGCGTGATTAAAGAGATTCTATTCCGCGCTGCTGCACGTACAGGCTTGCCTTTGACATTGGTTGCTAATCATCAAATGAAAATACCACGGGGGAGCAACATCAGTTTTATCCTGGTTCCCGCCGGCTTTGATGTTGCGGACAACGAAATAGTCCGCAACCTTTCTTCCGGAGATCTGGTCATTACCGCCGATATTCCCCTGGCGGCAGAGGTTATCGGCAAGGGGGCTCATGCCCTGAACCCACGAGGTGAGCTGTACACACCAGAGAACATTCGGGAAAGACTCAATATGAGAGATTTTTTCGATACTTTGAGATCGGTAGGGATAGAGACCGGTGGACCATCAGCATTCAGTAAAAAGGATCGCCAGCATTTTGCCAGTCAGCTGGACAGGCTACTGGCACAACAATAAGCGCAGACATCAATCCCCTAAAGCGTCACTGACCTTTTGCGACAAGCTGCTTAATGAATATGGCTTCTGAATAAACCCAGAAGCTCCCCCTTCAAGAATATCTGCAACTCTGAGGTCCTGCTTAAATCCAGAGGAAAGAAGGACTTTGACGTCAGGATTGATGCCCTTCAACCGCTCAAAGGCTTCTTTTCCAGACATGACCGGCATAACCAGGTCAAGTAAGATCAAATCGATACGCTGCAGATTCTCCCGATAAAAATCGATCCCTTGTGCGCCATTCTCGGCCAGCAGGACCTGATACCCGCACTCCTGCAATTGAGCCTCAGCGCTCAACCTGACCAGTTCCTCATCATCGATGACCAGTATCGTTCCCTGCCCCCGGATGATTTCTTCCTCAGCAGCAATCACCTGCTCTTTTTGCTGGTGACCGGAGACGGGAAGATAAACCCTGACCTGAGTCCCCAAACCATATTCAGAATCAATCTCGATAAAACCATTGTGCTGTTTGACAATGTGATAAACCATAGCCATCCCCATTCCTGAGCCAACGCCTTTCTCCTTGGTGGTAAAGAATGGTTCAAAGACTTTCTCAAGATAGTCCTGTTTAATCCCGATACCACTGTCCTTGATGTTGATACACCAGTAGGCTTCGACTTCGTCATGAGGATTATTGAGTAGACATAACTGCTTGACCCCAACGTCAATACTCCCTCCCCAGGGCATATCTTTCTTACGCATAATGGTCATGGCGTGGGCGGCATTGATGAACAGATTCAGAAAAACCTGCTCGAGGCTGTTGCTATCAGCGACTACAGCAATTTCGCAGCTCAAATCCACGTTGATCTGAATCGATTTATCAAAAGAATTTCCAGCAATCTGACAAACCTGTTCAAGGATCCGGCGTAGATCAACCGGTTTCATTTCAAAATCGTACTTCCTTGACAAGGTTAATAACTGATTAACAATATCCTTGGCACGCAAGGCAGAACTTGAGATCAGGCCCAGATGCTTAAAAAACAGATCTTCAGAGATTTCTTTACCATTTTCCCGCTTAATCTCAAGTAAAGAAACAACACCCAATATCCCCGCCAGAGCATTATTAAAATCGTGAGCAATGCCGCCGGCTAGCGTACCAACGGACTCCATTTTCTGAGCTTGTTGCAGGTCTCGTTCTGCGCGACGAATTTCAGTAACATCACGTGCTTCAGCGATAATAAAGACATTCTCCCCGGTCGAGTTTTTTATCGGCTTGAGGGAGATATCGAGACAAATTTCACGGATACTGGTGCTGGTGACCTCAAACCTGGCGATCTGTCCTCGCTGAGCCTTGCTGAACGCTTCTTTGAGTTGGGCTACCATGCTGGCAGAATGCTGCCACCAGGGAGTATCCCAAAAGAATAATCCAACCACATCTTCAGGCTTCAGATTCCTGAACTTTAGTGCCGTCTGGTTAACTTTGAACACCCTCCCGACGGGATCAAGCAAAGCAATAAACTGGAAAGAATTGTTAAACAGAGAATCAAACGTCCGCTCACTGGTACGCAAGGCATCTTCACTGAATTTGCGCTCGCTGATTTCAGCGGTTAATTGCTGATGATAATCCTGCAATTCACCGATAAACTGATTAAGGCAATCCCCAAGCATACCGATTTCATCTTGGCCATAGGCCTTGTCAATGAACTCAATTTCACTCGGCTTACGGTTGGTGAAGTGCCTGACCAGCGCCATCAATGGGCGCGTGATCACTCTGCTTAACCAATAGCTTGCGAGAATACTGCCAAAGACGACTAACACCATACTCAGTAGGAAGATCTTTTTTACATTTTCAAGGGGTTGATATAACTCCTCAATATAAGCTGAAGTCCCGACATACCAGTCAAAATCTGGTAAATAGTTAAACAGAGCAATCTTTTCCCGAGCATTTATCTCCCCCGGATTTTTCCAATCGTAATAAAGAGTCCCCTGTTTTTGAGCGATAATGCGATCGACGGCATCGATAAATCTCTGCTCAAACCCGGAGGTATAAAAATTTCCTTCGGTCCGGGGATGGTAAAGAAGGTCGCCGCTACCATTAAAGATAAAAGGATATCCGGTTTTACCAAAGGTGACTTTATCAAGGGGCCCCCTGATCTGTGAAAAATCGATAAGGTAAGCAAATTCGTTTTTATAGGCAGAGACGGAGACAATCCAATCCCAGGCAGGAAAATAGCCCATATACAGAGCTTTTTCCCGCGCCCTTTTCTCACCAGTGTTCTTCCAGCTATATTCGAGGTAGCCAGCTTTCAGCCACAGTTGATCCTGAACAAATTTAAACTCTGAAACATCCTGCCCGACCAGAAATTGATCCTGGTGGACCTGCACAACACCATGGCTGTCAATACAATAGATGTAACCTGAACTCCCTATCTTCTGATGCAACAGAAAATTTTCAGCCAGTTTCTTTGCTTCTTCTTCTGAAAAAGCACCATCTTGATACTGCTCATAAATCTCTCGAATAGTATCTATCTGGGTTTCAGTTATGGCACGTAGATAATTTTGAATAGAGGAGGTGGTGGTCGATTCCACCAAAAGGTGAATCAGTTCAGTGCTGTTTTTAAGCTCATCCGTGATGCGCTGTTCAATGTCCTGTTTGACGACATTATAGACAACCGCAAAACTGACTGTGACCGTTATCAGCGCCAGCAAGGAAAATGAAATAAAAATTTTATTTCGAATCGGCAGAAACACGCTTGCCCCTGAGAGAATCACAGTTTTGTAGATAGAAGAAAATCCCCCAAAAGTTAAAACACCCTAACAGTCTACACAATTTCAGGCAGAACTACCACAGCTAGTTTCTGTCCGGAAAGCGCCCTTTTTCACCAGCTCGGCGTCAAGCTGCGCATTTGCTTGCGCGGCGTAAAGAACTACGCCTTAAGCGCAAATACTTGATTTCCTTGACCCGCCATAAAATTGCATCTTTCCAAATCGCAAAACAGATAGTTGCGATGTAGAGTTTCCGGACAGAGACGAACTATTGTTCCAACAAGGTAACATCGATTTGGTACACAGCAACAGTACCACTGACTTCGTTGGCTACCAATACTAATGGCATACCATTTGGGCTGTCAGTAGCAGAAACAAAAGTCAGCCCCTCAGGACCAAGATCACCTGCCTCAGAAATGGCGGTTATCACGTCAGTTGCTGTCTCGAGATCTGCAATCCCTTTGATATCATAGCTGCCATCGCGATTATTGGTATACATGACATACTCAGGCGCATAAGGGTTGGAAACGTCGTAGACCATTACTCCCCCCATACGCTCAAGGCCGATGAAGGCATAAGTATGACCGTTTATTACCCCGACAGTTACACCTTCAGGCTCAGGTCCCTTATTATCACTACGATCATCGCCGCTGTTCTCGGCATTATCGTTATTGAAATCTTCGCCAAAGATCTGAGCGGTGATAACCTCAAAATCGCTGCCAGAATCGAACACCTGCTTACCGGTCTCAGCATCCCAAATGGAAAAAGAACGTGCCCCATAGGCATACAGTTTTTCAAATTCGGTTCCGCCATTCATAGCAACCGTGGTGAAATAAGAAAACTTCAGACGACGTAACTCGTTGTCTTCACCGAAACCACCGTTGGTCGCAAAAAGCAGTTCACCTTCACTATCAACCAGAGTCACATTGTCATCGTCATAAAAATCTTTGGCAGAAAATTCATCGATACACAGGGTATCGGTATCACCGTCAAGATCAGCACCATCGTAAAAGTACCCGGCAGCTTCACAGGCGGTCTGCTCACTGACAGAATTCAGCCAATCCTGACGGCTGTCACCTTCATTAGCGGTAATCAGGTAGGTCTTACCAGCTATAGTGTAGCTGGTGATGGCATCAGGCATATACATACCCATTACCGGCAGACTCTGGATATTGACCCCATCCTTCTGACTGGCGTCTATTTCGTTGCCCGGAATACTATGATTTTTAAAGCCAAGACCAAAGATAGAGTCAACGCAGTTATCGCTCAGATCAATGGCGGCAATGGCATTGTTTTCCTGCAACACCACATAAGCCATGCTACTGTCTGCACTAACGGTAATGTACTCAGGCTCAAGACTCTCAGCAACGGAAGCACCAACACCATCAATGATCATGGTATCAGTGTAGTCAACAGGCAGATCAGAAGGGGCAAAGGAAACGTTGGTCACTGAGTAATCGGCAACAGCAATTATGCTGACACTGCCTTCAGGATCATGTACATAACCTTCATCAGGTTCACCTTCGTTAGCGACAACAATCTTGCTGCCATCAGGAGTAAAGGTCAGCATATCAGGTAAAGCACCAACCTGAACGGCATCGATATAAGCAAAGGTCGTGGCATTAATAATGATCACCCAGCCAGCATCCGTTTTCGGGTCAGCTTCAACCGCCACGGCAACCAGATTACCACTTAAAGCAACGCTATTAACCGCGCCGACCACCTCAACACTGGCAACAACTCCATTATCCACCAGCAGTTGCTGAATATCGATGGTTTCCTCAAGCACCGGGCTGGTCACATCGCTGGCACCAAAAACATCCACCTGGCCGTTATCAGCATTGACCACAAACATCTTTTCGTGTGCAGCATCAAAGGTGACAATCTCAGCAGCACTGCCATCAAATCCACGCGACTCAGTGCTGGCAAGGTAGCTTAGGGATACCACCTGATCTGCGGTATTGGTGCCATCGGTACCATCGTCAGAGCAACCTGCTAACAAGCTGATAGCAACACTACATAGAGATACAGCAAGTAAAACCAATTTACGCGTCATCAATTTCCTCCATTGTTTAAGTTAAGTATCAAGCGAGTAACTTAATAGAATGAATATTGGAAACAGATGAGACTTAGGTCAGAGAATTGTAAGGGAGGAGAATCTGGGAGCTAACGAAAAAGGGCCACTGAACAGATTCAGCGGCCCCTCTTTCACAAACAATAAACAATAATTATTTCTTCAAATATTCGTCCATTGCCTGAGCAGCAACTTTACCGTCACCCATGGCGAGGATAACCGTCGCGCCACCGCGGACGATATCACCACCGGCGAAAACGCCAGGCATGGAGGTCATTTGTTTTTCATCGGCCTCGATGTTGCCCCATTTATTCAATTTCAGGTCTGGACAGGTGCTGGTCAACAGTGGGTTAGCTGTGGTACCGATGGACATAATGACGATATCGGCTTCCAGCTCAATTTCTCCATTTTCAACCGGAACCGGACGGCGACGGCCGGAATCATCAGGCTCACCAAGTTCCATCTGCTGCATTTTGACGCTCTTGACCCAACCATCCTCGGTACCGCCGATAGACAGTGGAGATACGAGGAACATAAACTCG
Organism: Geopsychrobacteraceae bacterium; assembly: GCA_963664385.1. GTDB lineage: Bacteria > Desulfobacterota > Desulfuromonadia > Desulfuromonadales > Geopsychrobacteraceae > Seleniibacterium. The sequence goes on along the minus strand of OY761157.1, from coordinate 2,762,199 downwards.
ATCCCCTCTTCTTCAGCGTGAGCGATCTCTTCGACCCGGGCTGGCATCTCTTCTTTAGTACGACGGTAAGCAAGGATGACACGTCCTTCACCCATCCGCTTAGCAGTACGGGCAGCATCCATAGCAGTGTTACCACCACCGAAGACAACCGTCACCGGACCTTTAGCAACCTTAGTGGTGCTGGTGCGCTTGTAAGCGTCCATCAGGTTGACACGGGTCAGGTACTCGTTAGAAGAGTAAACACCCTTGAGGTTTTCACCTGGCAGGTTGAGGAAGATGGGCAGACCGGCACCGTTAGCGATGAAACAGGTATCAAACTCTTCCATGATCTGTGGAATAGTGATGGTCTGGCCAACAATAACGTTGTACTCAAACTTAACACCCAGAGCGCTTAAGTTAGCGACTTCGTTATCAACAATCTTTTTTGGCAGACGGAATTCAGGAATTCCGTAACGCAGCACGCCACCACTGGTGTGAAGCGCTTCAAAAACGGTGACGTCGTGGCCTTTACGGGCCATTTCACCAGCAGCAGTCAGGCCACCAGGGCCACAACCGATGATCGCAGCTTTTTTCCCAGTTGGGGTGATATCAGGAACCTTCATTTCCATGTTCTCAGCAGCCCAGTCGGCAACAAAACGCTCCAACCAACCGATGGCAACAGGCTCACCGTTTTTACCGCGGACACAGACACCTTCACACTGGGTTTCCTGAGGACAAACACGGCCAGTGGTAGCTGGCAGAGCATTATCTTCGCGCAGAATTTCAGCGGCTTCGTCAAAACGACCTTCGGCAACCCGGGCGAGGAAGTCAGGAATACGCACACCAACCGGGCAACCTGCTACACAAGGACGGGTTTTACACAGCAGACAGCGCTTAGCTTCCTGAACGGCAGCTTCTTCATTAAGACCAAGGTTAACTTCGGTGAAGTTTTTAGCCCGTGCTTCGGCATCCTGCTCTGGCATGTGAGTACGCTTAATCGCCATACGCTCTTTAGGAGTCAGGTTGTTTTCATTGCCACCAGTATCCATACGGCAACCGTAGCGGTCATGCTGGTCGTTCACATAGTGCTGCTGACGAGCAGACAGTTCTTTAAAGTCAACCAGGTGGCCGTCAAACTCAGGGCCATCAACACAGGCGAACTTAACTTCGTTATTAACGGTAACACGGCAACCACCACACATACCGGTACCATCAACCATAATCGGGTTAAGGCTGACCATGGTATGAACACCGTAAGGCTTGGTCTGCTCACAGATCGCGTTCATCATCGGAACCGGACCGATAGCAAAAACAGCATCTGGCTTGCGACTCTCATCTTCAAGAATCTCACCTAATGGGGTAGTAACAAAACCTTTGCTGCCCAAAGAACCATCTTCGGTCGTGACGAGCACTTCTTTACTGAAAGCACCCAGCTCTTCGCGCAGAATAACCAGAGGCTCAGTACGGCCACCAATAATGGTCGTTACTTCATTACCAGCAGCAGCTAATGCTTTTGCAAGAGGGAAAAGAACGGCAGTACCAACACCACCACCAACACAAACAACTTTACCGAAGTTTTCAATCTCGGTTGCTTTACCTAAAGGACCAGCAACGTCGCGAATGAATTCGCCCTCGGTACGGCTGACAATCTTTTTCGTAGCGTCACCAATAGCCTGGACAATAATGGTGATGGTTCCGGCATTTTGATCTTCATCCGCAATAGTCAACGGGATACGCTCATCCCCTTCATCACAACGGATGATAACAAACTGACCCGGTTTACGTGCTTTGGCAATCCGGGGTGCTTCGATGACCATGCGGTGAACTTGTGGAGCCAATACTTCGTTTTCTAAAACGCGATACATAAATTCTTCCTCTTGCGTGCCAGTCAGGCAGTCTACAGTTAGCAATGGACATTTGTGTTCCAGTGACGCCATGTCACGAAACTAAACCTATAATAATTATAAGTCATTACATTGAATTAGATGTAGCAAGGTAAGCTGGATGGACCCGCCGATGAAAAGGCATCTTCACAGAATCTCAAACGTATCAAGCGGCTAAAACCGCTCCTCTCTGGTCACTCATAAAAAGCCCATCCAGGCTGGCAAACCAGCCTGGATGCGCAAAAAAAATCGCAGAAAAAGTAAAGCTGTGTGAACCCCGCGATATGGTTCACGGATAAATCAACTCTTAACCGATTTGAAAATCTTTACGGGCAAAAGAGTACTCGAAGTTCATGTGATCAGTGTAAGTACCTTCGAGGATAGCAACAACGTCCTCGATAAAGACCAGCTCTTCGTTAGTAGGAATTACAAAAACTTTGATCGGTGAATCAGGGGTGGTGATCAAGGTTTCAGCTTTACGGGTTCTGGTTTTAGCATTAACTTCTTTGTCCAGAATGATTCCCAGGTGCTCCAGACCTTCAAGAGCTTTTTCACGAATTGCGCAACCCATTTCACCAACACCGGCGGTGAAAACAACGGCATCAAGACGGCCAACAGCGGCAAAGTAGGAACCGATGTATTTTCTCAGGCGGTAGCACTCGACATCGAGAGCCAACTGACAACGAGCATCGCCTTCTTTAGCGCCATCTTCAACATCACGACGGTCAGCGTATTGACCGGTGATTCCAAGGATACCGGACTGCTTGTTAAGAACGCCGTCAATCTCTTTAGCGCTAAGACCTTCAACCTGCTGAATAAAAGCAGGGATAGCTGGGTCGATATCACCACAACGGGTCCCCATAACAGCACCTTCGAGTGGAGTCAGGCCCATTGAGGTATCAACACAGACACCGTTCTGAATAGCAGCGTGGGAAGCACCGTTACCAATGTGCATGGTCACCAGGTTACAATCTTTAGGATCTTTGCCCAACAGAACAGCAGCACGCTTGGAAACATACAGGTGGCTGGTACCATGGAAGCCGTAACGACGAACACCGTGCTTTTCATACCACTCGTAAGGAACTGGGTAGGTATAAGCTTTTTCTGGCATAGTCTGATGGAATGCTGTATCGAAGATAGCAACATGAGGAACATCAGGAAGAACGGACTTAGCAGCTTCAACACCGGCAATATTCGCTGGGTTGTGCAATGGTGCCAAGTGAGAGAATTCTTTGATAGTATCCAGAACTTCGTCATTAATCATAACACTGCGGGTAAACTTTTCACCACCGTGAACCAGGCGGTGACCAACAGCAGAGATCTGAGACATGTCGGTAACAACACCAACTTCTTTATGAGTCAAAGTCTTGATGATCAGTTTAACTGCAACAGTATGATCGGGGCACTCGTACTCTTCGCGGTACTTCTCACGGCCGGTGACTTCATGAACGATGTAAGAATCGCCGATGGTAACACGCTCTACCATACCCTGAGCGACAACTTTTTTCTCATCCCAGTTGTAAAGCTGGTATTTTACGGATGAACTTCCGCAGTTTAATGCCAAAATATCCATGTACTACTCTCCTCTTGTTATGAACGTAATAGACTCAATTGAAACCAAGCCTTCATGTCGGTCCTCTCATCGAAAACATCGACACGTCAATAAAATTACTGTAAAAGCGTACGACCAACTCGCACACTCCAGATCCTTCTGGTTTCAGGCTCTTATGGCAATTTCCTCATGCCGTCAACCTGCGCAACATCTCCGTTGAGCGGATCATCTGAATAAGACACAATTACATGACCCGACTTATCCGTAAATCCTGACAAGCATCTTTGCATGAACGCCTATTAACATCATACGCGAGGTTAATTCGAGCACAGGACGAATGGTTTAATCAACAGAAACCTATGGCAGGGACAGATCAATTCGAGTGACCGGTTCAAATTGACGAACAAGTGGTATTTATCCAAAGGTTACCTTTTCCAAAAAACGAAAACGGCGTAAATCATATCCAGAAAAATCCCTGTATGGCAAATATTATTTTCATTTTTGGACCCGAAAAGAACAAATAATCTCCAAATTTGAGAAAATTTACAAATCCTCTTCAGAGCAAGGAAAAATCAGTCAAGTGTTGCCATAAAATGTTTGATTATATGAAAATATTCCCGAGCATTTTCGAACAGAATGTCATTATGGGATCCACGCTGAAAAATTTTCATTTCTTTTCGCCCAGCAGCCCATTCATACAACTGTCTGCCATGCTTTACTGCGACAATGTCGTCATGCTCGGTATGCAATACCAAGACGGCACCTTGATAGGCCGACATCTTCTTGCGGTGATCGAGGTTCTCATTCACAACCTGCTGTAACTCATCCACGCTGACGCCAAGCTCAGCAGGAGTAACCCGCAACAATAACCGCTCCAGAACATCAGCGATGCCACTTTCGATAATCAGGCCGGCACTATGTGGATAGCGGGCAACGGCTTCCATGGCAAAGATCGATCCGACACTGCGCCCAAAGACTATCAGCTTTTCTTCAGGGATCGCCAACTGGCTGATAACACACCTCACATCGGTAAGCATTTTGCCCAATTCCGGGGTTCCTGTCGACTGGCCATAACCGCGGTACTCAACCAGTAGAAGGTTGCAACCAACCTCTCGGCAGAAGGGGGGAAAAATATTTAACCAATCATCGACTATCTCACCGTTGCCATGAAAATGGAGCAGGGTTGGCCCCTGCTCAAACAACCGGTGATAACTGCAGGCCAGCTGAGCATCTCCGCAATCAACCCAGAACGGGTCAGGAAAATCGCCGCGCAGGGGGAAAAAGTAACGTTCCGAGATCAGGTGATGATTCAGCAGGTCAGCAACCATTTATTTCTCCGCTTTGAATATCATTTCCGTTGATTCTTTGCCTGGTGGCACCATGGGAAAGGCATAGGTATCCGGGTGGATATCGACATCCAGAACAACCGGCCCCGGATAATCAACGGCCCACTGCAAAGCCTCTTTAAATTCAGCAATCCCTTTGGCCGACCGGCTGGCAACTCCAAACCCTGTTGCAACCGTGCAGAAATCAACTTGCGCTTCGAGGTTGGTTGAAGCATAGCGAGAGCCAAGGAACAGGGTCTGGAACTGGCGCACCATCCCTAGCTTACCATTATTGAGAATGATGCACTTTACCGGGATTCCGTACTGTGAACAGGTTGCCAGTTCCTGGCAATTCATCTGGAAAGCACCATCTCCGTTAATCGCAAAAATCGGTCGTTCAATGTTCCCGACCGCCGCCCCAAGGGCTGCAGGTAACGCATAGCCCATGGTACCGAGGCCGCCACTGGTAATATACTGGCGGGGTTGATTAAACGGATAATAGTTCGCAACCCACATCTGGGATAAACCAACATCAGAAGCGACCACCGGGTTATCCCCTGCCGCTTCGTGGAGGGCTTCCATGATTTCATGAGGCATCAAATGGTCACGCTCATGGCGGGGTAATGGCCCACGCTCTTTAAAGGCCGCAATCTCCTTAAGCCATCCACTGCGATCTTTTGATTCTATCAATTCCTGTAAATTGAGGAGCGCCTCTGCAGCATCACAGACAATTGGCAAACCTTCGTGAACAACCTTATGAATGCTGGCCGGATCGATATCAAAATGGATAATCTTGGCATTAGGAGCAAAAGCATCAACCTTCCCGGTAACCCGATCGTCAAAGCGTGAACCGATAGCGATCAGACAATCACACTGATTGACCGCCATATTGGCATACCAGGCGCCATACATACCGAGCATTCCGACCGACAGGGGGGAGTGCGGATCCATAACCCCGATTCCCATCAGGGTGTGAGTCACCGGAATCTGACCTTTTTCTGCCACCGCCCTCAATAATGCGGAAGAATTAGATTGCACGATGCCACCACCGGCATAGATAAGAGGCTTTTTGGCTTTATTAATCAAAGCTGCAGCCCGCTGCAGCTGCTTGCTGTTGAGCTGGGGACGCTCCTGGTAACCGCGCCGTGTGACCTGCTCGGGGATTTTCTGTTTGGTCAAATCAGCAATCACATCACTCGGTAAATCGATAACCACCGGCCCCGGCCGTCTGGTACGAGCGATATAGAAGGCCTCACGGACAATACGCGCCAAATCTTTGATGTCGGTAACAATATAGTTATGCTTGCTGATCGGTCGGGTAATCCCGGCAATATCCGCTTCCTGAAAAGCATCGTTGCCAATATCCCGGGTTGTTACCTGACCGGTTAACGCGACCATGGGAACCGAATCCATATAGGCGGTCGCAATCCCGGTCACCAGGTTCGTAGCACCTGGGCCAGAGGTGGTCAGACAGACGCCGACCTTTCCTGTGGTGCGTGCATAACCATCTGCAGCATGGGCCGCAGCCTGTTCATGCCGCACCAGGATATGGCGAATATCAGGATCATCCATAAGTGCGTCATGCAGCAATAATGTACGCGCGCCCGGATACCCAAAGATGGTATCAACTCCCTCAAGTTTAAGACATTCCAGCAAAATCTGGGCACCGTTTTTCATCAACTTCCTCCTGTTATAAAAAAAGACCACATGAAGCAGGCTGTCATGCGGTCCTTAAAACAGAAAAGGGAGCGCAGGACAAAAACCCGAGCTCCCTCGATAAGTCGAAGATTGAGCCGAGTCGTCAGTTAACGACGACCACGACCAGTACAAGAATGAATGTTGCTATGTAATTAAACATGTTGTCATCTCCTTGTGTGCATACATATTTATATAAATTTTTAAATATTTGTCAACCAGGGAATGCTCAACCTTTGGCCCTTACCCCTTAGTCGCCTTCAGCACCTTTTCCCTCAGGGAGAAGGTGCTGCACAACTACTCGGCTTTTCCATCAGCCTGATCAAGGGCAACCAGGGCCTTTTTATAGTTTTCTTCCATAACCATGATATGCCGCCTGAGAATATCCAGCGCCCTGGACAAATCGCCCTTACTGAAGGCCTCGGTAATTTGAATATGTTCCTCGTAGGACGGCTTGTTGTGAATTTCCAAAGGTTCCGACAAATGTGCTCTTAAAGCAGAAATTTTCCCTGAAGCCATGGCATAGGCCTGTTTGAGATAATGATTCCCACAATAAGCAAAGAACACATCATGAAACTTGGAATCAGCGGCAGCGTAAGCAAGAGGATCATTCTCAGTCTTGGCCTGGGCCAGGAGCTTAAGAATATCGTTCAAAGTGTTACGGGCATTAACAAGGTCATAGTTGATGGCCAGGGTTAACGCCTGTTGTTCGAGAATCCACCGATATTGAATCAGTTCTCCGAGATCTTCGGGACCGATAGTAAACACAAAGCTGCCGCGCTGTGGCAGAATAACGATCAACCCTTCCAGCTGAAGCATGGAAAAGGCTTCACGCACCGGCGTTCTGCTGATATTCATTGACGCCGCTATCTGTTCTTCAGAAAGCATCTCCCCCAGTTTGAATTCCCGTCTGAAAATCATTTTACGGATTGTTTCAGCAACATCGACAACCAGAGATTTTGGTCGTTTTTTCGCAATATTTTTCATCTGCTCTGCAGAAAGTATTCTGGCCATTAGGTTCCCCGTCCTCTCGTTTATTTGAAGCTACAATATCCTACTAACAAGTCTATTGTCATAAAAAATTATTCAGTTAATGGAACATAGCACTTGTACCTCAGATCAAACAAGCCTATGCTTGTACCTCAGATAAAAATCAAAAACGGTTCAACCTTACGCTTGCCGCTATGCGGGCTCGTGGGACACCAGAAGGAGAAAGTGATAATGGAACAAAATCTTGCCGGACAAACTGCTATCGTAACGGGTGGGATTCGTGGAATCGGGCTGGGCATTGCCCGAGAACTGAATGCCCGGGGCTGCCAGGTTGCCCTGTGGGACCTCAACAGTGACGCATTTGATGCAGAGCAAGCCGGCTTTAAACCAGCACTGGTCCAAAAAGCGAATATTGCGGATCTTGTCAGTGTCGAGAATGCCTACCAGGAAACCATCAAAGCCCTTGGAAAAGTCGATATTCTAGTCAATAACGCTGGAATCAACGGACCTGTTGTTGAAAGTGCTGAATACCCTCTGGACGCCTGGGATCGGGTCCTGGCAATTAACCTGACCGGAGTTTTTTACTGCACCCGGACGGTACTACCAGACATGAAAGCCCGTAAATCGGGACGGATTATCAACATCGCATCGATGGCGGGAAAAGAAGGGGTACCAGGTATCTCAGCGTATGCTGCCGCCAAAGGTGGGGTTATTGCCTTCACGAAAAGCGTTGCCAGAGAGCTGGCAACCAGTGGCATCATCGTCAACGCCATTGCTCCGGCAATGACGGAGACTGAACTGTTCGCCCAGATGACCGAAGAACACATCAAAACCATGACCGCCAAAATCCCCATGGGTAGAGCCGTCCAGATTGCAGACGTCGCCCGGATGGCCGCCTTCATCGCCAGCCCGGATTGCAGCTTCACCACCGGCTTTGTCTTTGATGTTTCGGGGGGACGCGCCGTCTACTAGGTTTATGTCCGGAAACGGCCCTTTTACGCAATCTCAGCGTCAGACTGCGCCTTTGTTTGTGCGACGTAAAGTACTACGTCTCCGCTCAAAGGCTTGACTTCCTTGACCTTGCGCAAAATTGCTCGTTTCCGAATCAGAAACCGGGTTATCGTCAACTGGCTACACCTAAAACAATTGCCATCCGGGCATTCCGGATGGCAACAGTCGGTCCCATAGATGGATTTATGCATCCCTGGAAATGAAAGTTCTAAGTTCGGCCGTTCCCCACTTTAACCAACGAATCTTGCAACTGCGGTTAAATCCTTCCCAGCAAGCGCAACAGACCATCCAGTGCCGTATAAGGGTGCGGGGGACAACCGGGAATGTACAGGTCAACCGGCAACAGGTCCCCTATTCCATTATGCACTTCAGGGCTTCCGCAAAACGGCCCACCACCAATAGCGCAGGCGCCGGAGACAATCACCAGCTTGGGATCGGGCATTGCGGCATAAGTATCGAGCAGTGCACTCTTCATATTTTCCGTGACCGGGCCAGTCACCACCAAACCATCGGCATGCCGCGGTGACGCAACAAACTGAATACCGAAACGCCCAAGATCAAACACCAGGGTCCCGAGCACGTTGAGATCAGCTTCGCAGGCATTGCAACCACCAGCTGACACCTGACGTAGCTTCAGAGAACGGCCAAACAGTTTATACATCTGCTTATCCAGCCGCTCAGCAAGCCGGTAGGTTTCATCGTGCAGAAGCAGGTCGTCACGCTTCCTGACAGCTAACTGATGGTTGTTGCTGAAAGACAGAACACCCAGCGCAACCGCCGGACAATCCGCACAAAACACACAGCGTCCCAGGTCAACATGCAAAGCGTTATCGGCATATGTCAAAGCAGAAAAAGGGCAGGCCGTAACCGCAGCAGAGTACTCATAAGGACTGCGATTTTGAACAACAACCGGTCGGCCACGAAAACGATCAGAAAGCTTGGGAGCCTGTTCGGGGAATTTACCGGTGCGGTGCCCCTGGCGCAGACGTTCACGAATAATATTCAACATAGCGGAAACTCCCTATAAATCGAATCCACAATAAGACAGGTTAAAGCTCTTGTTGCACAGGGGGAAATCGGAGATCTGCTCACCACGCAGAGCCATGGCCAGGCCACTCCAGTTATGGAAGGAGGGATCAACAACCTTGTAGCGAGCCAACTGCCCACGCTCATCGGTAATGGCGACATGCACAATTTCACCTCGCCACCCTTCACAGAAGGACACCGCCAGGCTCTCGGGAGCCAAAGGTGCGTGACCACCCCCTACCCCTCCGTCAGGTAACGCGCTAAGAGCAGCGTCCAACATCCGGTGGGACGCATAAATCTCGCGACGCCGGACATTACCACGTGCAAAAACATCGCCGTCACCTTCAATCACCGGGTTGGTAAAAGAGCGGTCACCACTTATCCCCGGAAAATGTTTACGGCTGTCAAGGATCAGACCACAGGCCCGGGCAGCGACACCAACCAGGCCCAGAGAACTGGCGTCAATGCTGCTCACTTTTCCCGTACCTTCAAGGCGGGCCAGAACCGACGGGCTGTCAAAGCAGAGTTCTATTGCCCCGCGGGTTTCAACCGCCAGAACATTGAGACGCTGGACAATGGTCTCTAATCGTTGTTGATCAAGGTCAAATTGCACGCCACCAGGACGTACCAGTCCGCGGCCGAAACGACTGCCACAGATTTCAGCCATCAGATTCAGATAATCACCACGTAAGCGACCACAAAAAGCTGACGTCGGCAGAAACCCGACATCTCCTGCAATGGCACCAACATCACCAACGTGATTAGCCAGGCGTTCCAGCTCAAGAGCGATACCGCGAATAGCTTGAGCCCTTGGCGCGATAGAGATTCCCGACAAGCTTTCGATGAGCTGACTGTAAGCTGTCATATGGCCGATGGTGGTATCACCGGCGATGGTTTCAAACTGATAAATACTCGCCGGGTGAGGTCCGCCAACCAGCATTTGTTCAATTCCGCGATGCTGGTAGCCAAGGGAAATCTCCAGATGCATAACCTCTTCGCCATGACACTGAAAACGGAAATGTCCCGGTTCGATCACCCCGGCATGCACCGGGCCAACCGCCACCTCATGCACTTCTTCCCCTGCAACCTGGTAAAAATCCATATCCCCCGGAACCGGGTGACAACTGCTACCACGTCCCCAGATATCAGCACCATCAATCCAGCTCTGGTGAAAACGAACCGGCTTAAGCCAGGGGTGTCCTTCCGGGCGCACGTTGTACTGTTCGGCGAGTTCCCGTTCAAACAGGTGTAGTTGTGGGCATTCTGGTGTCAAGGCCGGGAATTTCTCATTAATCCGCGTCCGCAACACGACAAGTTCACCGGGAATATCACGCGCCAATACAGCATACAGAACCACACTTTCGGAATCCGGCTGGCCAAAATAGCTCACCACCCTGGCCTCTGAGGCAACTTCCTCAAGCAGGGTGTTACGGAAATCGTCAAAATCACAGAAGGGTAATTGCGCCAGGGGCAGCATGGCCTGTTGTTGGTAGTTGAGAACGCAAAAAGAACTCATGGCTGCACCTCAAGTAATGCAGCTGCCTGGTGCAGGACATTCTGCAACGGTTCCGGGATATAGACACCAAGCACCAAGATCATCAGCATAAAGCAGATGGGAGAGATCACCAGCAGTGGACAGTCGCGGTAAGCAGCGACCTGCTCCGCCGGCTGACCCTGGGTTGCAGTCAGAACCGTTCCCCCCATACCGATGAAGATAACCGCCAGAAAGAACAGGACCAGCAAGCCGACAAGCAACTGTTGATCAGCAAAAATGCCCCGCAGTATCGTAAATTCACTCAGAAAAGGACCGAATGGTGGAGATCCCGTAATCGCCAGGAACCCGGCTAGGAAAAGGGTTCCGGAAATCGGCAGAATTCTGATAGCACCACGTACCTGCATCAGGTTTTTACTGGCATAAGCACGCTGAATATTGCCGGCAGCAAGGAACAGCCCCCCTTTGGTCAAGGCATTGTTAATCAAATGCAGCATGGCACCAAAGGTCGCCAGGCCACCGATCCCGACACCGATGGCCAGAATCCCCATATGCTCCACTGATGAATAAGCCAATAGCCGCTTGATATCAGGCTGACCGATCATAAAGATAGCTGCCACCAGCAGGGACAGAAGACCAATACCAAGTAACTCCTGTCGCGCCAGAGCACCGTCGCCAGCAGCGATCATCAGCTGGACCCCACGCAGAATAGCCAAAAATGCAACGCTGGTCAGCCCCCCGGCCAGCAAGGCCCCGACCAAACCGGGAGCTTCACCATAAGCATCAGGCTTCCAGGTGTGCAAAGGCGCCAGCCCCATCTTGGTGCCAAAACCGACCAGCATGAAGACAAACCCACTGTGCAGCCACGGCTTACTCAGGAGTGGGGCCTGGCGCAACAGATGATCAAACTGCAGACTGACATGAACATCCCCTCCCAGGGCAGCATAAGCGATGAACATAATCCCCAACATTGCCAGGGCGATACCAACGGAACAGATCAGTAGATACTTCCAGGTCGCCTCAATGGAAAGCCGGTTACGGTTAAAATAAATCAGTGGAGCACTGGCAATGGTCGTTGTTTCAACGGCGATCCACAGCAACCCTAAATGCCGGGCAACAATAGCAAGGGTCATGGCACTGAGGAAAACCAGCAGGCAGGACACCATCACCCGGTTCCCCCGATCACGGCGTAGCTCCAGATAACCGACCGCATAAATGGCACAACCGAAAAACAGCAGACTGGTCACCACCAGCACCAGACTCGACAAGGCATCAAGGCTCAGCCACTCCCCACTGACCGGCAGATACCCCAGCCCGAGCAGGACCGATAACAGCAGGTGCGGCCCGCTGGCGACCACCAGTAACCAGGAACGAACCCGGTACCAGGGGAGCAGGAAGCTGACGATGGCAGCTAATAAAGGGATAGCAATGAGAATAGCGACCATGACCTTATTCCTTAAGAGCAGACAGACGCTCAGTATTAATCGTCGAAAATTCGCGGCTGATGGTATTCATAACGATCCCCATAACGAAAACTCCAACCAGCAGGTCAAGCAGAACCCCGGCTTCAACCATTAACGGCAGCGCCTCACTCAGCAGTACCCCGACAATAAAAATACCGTTTTCCAGCATCAGGTAACCAAGAACCTGGGTAATCGCCTTATGCCGTGAGATCAACAGGAGAAAACCTGCAAACATGGTGGCCAATGCTGTCGGCACATAGAGGCTGCCATGATGTTCGGGAACCAGTGGCAGCAAGTCGGCAAACAAAAAAGCGCCAGCGGTCGTCAATGCACCCAGGATCAGGGTCGGAACAAAACCGATAAGGGGTTCCAGTTCGCGGCGGATCTTTACTTCACGAATAGCCCGAAACAGCAGCCACGGAATAAATACTCCTTTGAAGGTAAAGGCGCTCACAGCCAGAATGACAGAATGGAGGGAAAAACCGTGGGTAGTCAGTGGCAACAAAGCCAGTAGCGCACCCTGACAGGCGATAATGCGGATACAGGCTCCCAGGCGGTCACTCCCCAGGGTAAAAAAGTTAATCAGGATCACTGCCAGCAACAGTGAATTGCTCCATTCAGTCATGACTCTCTCCACCACTAGAAACGTCGTCTATCAGCGCAATACCAGAACCAGGGCAAAAATTGATAAAAGTGAGGTGCCGATCAAAACCTGGGGGACCCGTGGTAAGCGCAGCCGCGCCATGGTTGATTCGACGACACCGATGAGAACGGCAACGCACAGCAACCCGGCGAGAAAAATCAGCGCATCGCTCACCCACCACCCGGTCTGCCAGGGGAGCGCCAGGCTCACCAGTAACGCGCTCAAAACCATCAGCTTAAGGCTGGCACCATAAAGGACCATGCCGAAGGCCGGACCACTGTGATCGAGAACCATCACCTCATGGATCATGGTCAATTCCAGGTGGGTGGTCGGATCATCAAACGGAATCCGCGAGTTTTCAACCAACAGGATCACGAACAGGCAAACCAGGATCAATCCTAAGGACGCTCCGGCGCCATCGCTCCAGGCAACAAGCAGATGAGGTCCAAACAGAGCGTTCAGAGACAGACCGTCCGCTAAGCGTGCGAGAACCAACAAGGCAAATAGCATGGTCGGCTCAGCCAGGCAGGAGAAAGTCACTTCGCGGGCAGCCCCCATCCCTTCAAAACTGGAGCCGGTATCAAGTGCCGCACTGACCGTAAAAAACCGGGACAAACCGAACAGGTAAACAAACAGAATAAGATCACCATTAAAAGACAGGGGCGCCGCCAGCCCGCCAAAGGGGAGCAACAAGGCCGCCAGTAGCGGAACCACCAGGGCAACAGCCGGGCCAGCCATAAATACCCAGGTCGTCGTCTCACTGAAGACAAAACCTTTTCGCCATAAGCGGGCCAGATCATAATAGGTCTGCAGCAGTGGTGCCCCCACCCGCCCACCAAACCACGCCTTGGTTTTGGTGATCACGCCCAACATCAGCGGAGCACACACGAGTAATAATGCCAAATGCAGAACCAGCCTGCCAATCATGAGGGGTTCCCCTTTCAAAGGATAAATGTCAGCAGAACAATAACTGCTAACACAACATAAAGCAGATAGATGACAATCACCCTGCTCTGCATCAGGGCCCTGAGGCGACGGAACAACCAGAAACAAGGGGAGGAGAAACACTGCGCTGAGAGCATCAAGCAGAAGAGTAAAAGCCGCTCCGGGTAAAGGCCAGAGCCAGAACAGGCGATCAATAAAACTTCTCCGACAAGCAAGAACATCTCATCATCATCCGTGGCCACCGGCCCAGAAGCTCCAGGCCATCAGTATCATGCTGGCGATGAAAATGTAGCAAAGATAAACTTGTAGACATCCTTGCTGAAGCCAGCGCAAATGCTGGCAGCGCAAGGCAATATATGCAAACAGCGGCTGAAAAACGCGCATCAGAAGCGGGTCCGTCGATTGTTGATCCAGCTGGGCTGGTGCCGGGAAAAGCCGCCTAACCTTACCTCCGGAAACCTGCGGTCGCAGCGCCTGGGGCAGCAGGTAGCGGAACGTCATCTCTGAATAACTTTCAGCCGTATAGGCCATGCGGGGTGACGGAAACCGGAATCCGCACCCCCAGGTATAACCTCGGACCAGTGGACGACTGCACCGCAGCCAGGTCAGTACTGCCGCCAACAGTACCAACATAACTAACAGCAACAGCGCCCATGGTCCAAGGGGAGCAACGAGTATTTCTGGCTGATGGCTGACCGCCAGGCCAGTCACTTGCGCCAGAGGATAAGCAAGCAGGGCTAAGGCTCCCTGTGGATAAAGGCCGATCACCAGACAGCCCCCAAGCAGAACGCCCATGGGCATCAGCATAAGGGGAGCTGGGTCATGGGCCTCAGCACTACGCGGATCACGCGGTTGGCCCAGCAGACAGATACCGATCAGCCGGGTGAAGGTGACGATAGCCAGTGCTCCGACCACCCCTAAAGCACCGAATAACAGCAGCGGCGCAAGAGCTTCCAGACCGCTGTGCAGGGTTCCTGCCCCGAGGAGACTGAAATAGATCAGCCATTCACTGACCAGTCCATTCAGAGGCGGTAAAGCGGCAATGGCCAGACTCCCGCCAATCCACAGCACGCCAGCTATAGGCATCCGCCGCAACAAACCACCCATCTGGTTCATATCGCGGGTCCCGGTCGCGTGCATCACAGCTCCCGCCCCCAGAAACATCACCCCTTTAAACAATGCGTGGTTCCACAGGTGAAGCAGGGCCCCGGCACCAGCAAACAGAGCAATCAGGTCATGTCCCTGTGCTTTCAGTGCCAGCGAGAAACCAAGGGCGAGGAAAATAATCCCGACATTTTCAACAGTAGAATAAGCCAGACAGCGCTTTATATCGCGCTGCTGAGTTGCCATGGCAATGCCGTACAGGGCACCTGCCGCCCCCAGCAAACAGACCAGCCACCCCCACCATACAGGAGCTGCAGGCAACCAGCTTAAGACCCGAAGGATTCCGTAAATACCTGTCTTTATCAGCACCCCCGACATCAGGGCTGAGACATGACTGGGGGCCACAGGGTGTGCATCGGGCAACCAGATATGCACGGGGAACAAACCAGCCTTAACCCCAAAGCCAAACAGGGCCAACAGAAACAGGACGGTTGCGGGTAACGGTTCAAGAGCTGTCAAACGGCCAAAGTCACTGAAGTTAAAGCCACCACTATAGGTGCCTGCCAGCAGAAACAGGGCCAGCAGCATAACCATGCCACAATGCGCTGCCAGCAGGTACAGCCAGGCAGCCTTGCGCACCACAACCTGGTGGTGGTCCCAGGCGACCAGGAAAAAGGATGCAATGGTCATGAGTTCCCAGCCAACCAGAAACAGGACCACGTTAGCCGCTGTAACCACCAGCAGCATCGCCAGCACCATAAGGTTGAACAAGAACCAATGGCCTCCCAGCATCGGGCAGGTACCACCTGGTTTGCCATGCCCCATATAAGGTCCCGCATAGACCGCACAAAACAGAGACAACAGGGCCACTGGTACCACGAAAAAAGCGGCCAGGGGATCAAGCAGCAAGGCAAACGCTCCCCCCGGAACCTGCCAGGGCTTGAGATATGCCTGCGGCATTCCGGTTAACAGCACCGGGATGGCAACCCACAAAGCCAAGAGCGCTCCCAAAGCAGTTGTGCCAGTTCCAACGACTGATACCAACCGATTTTTAAACAACAGTAGAGATACCAGGCTGCCACCCAGTAGAACCAGAAGAGCTAAACAAAAGAGGTTCATATACGCCGATCAATCTCCACCAGGGGATACACCCCGATAACGGGGATCAAGCTTTGCCTCGGCAACCGCCAGGGCGGTAAAAATATTTTCGCGGCTGCCTTCAGCATGCAGCACAGCACGGAACTCATCCTGCTGCAGAACAAACCCAAGGCACGACAACAAATGCAGATGAGCCCGCAGGTAAGGCGCCATTATCATAATTAAGATATTAACCGGCACCCCATCCAGAGCCTGATAGGGAACCGCTTGTTCCAGAAAGCACAGGGTCACCGTCGGCTTGCTAATATTCAAAAGTCCCGGACTGCGCGGATGAGGAATGGCAATGCCATAGCCAATGGCGGTCGAAGCAAGTTGCTCACGCACCAGCAGGGCCTGGTACAGATATTGACGATCAACATCTTCAGGCAGGCGCAAATGACTGACGGCATCGGCCAGAACCTCCTCGCGATTGTGCCCGGCTATCCGGTAAAAGATGCCTCCGGCTTCAAGAGCATCAGACAAGGTCGGTAATGGCTTAGCTTCATATTCAGGTTCACTGAACGCTTCAGCAGCAACCCCTAACCTCCGTGAGGTGGCCCACTCCAACAACTCAGCTCGGTTAAAGCGATAACTTCCCTGAATTTTCAGAGTTGGCAGACTCCCCCGCTGCAACCATCGGTAAATGGTTTTTTCTGAAACAGACAAAAGCTGTGCGGCATCTTTGACAGAGAGGTTCATCCATGACCCATTAAAGGCAATTTTCTTCTTCATTGGACATCTTTGGACATTATTAACAAAGTGAGATTATTGTCAATACGAAAATAGAGTTGCCCAAAGTCCCTCAAAGAGCAGCTGGGAACATCCAGTGGACAAATTTCTATTCAAGAAATGCGGTTATGGCAGGTCCAGAAACCAAGTTAATTGACATATCATTTTAATGACTTGATAATGCTCGGCGTCATTTATATTTTAAACGCAGTTGATGGCAGAAACAGGTGTTCAGAGCATTCATGTCACGCGCCATCGCCTGCCCCTTTTAGGACATCAATGAACACTTCTGTAAAAGAAGCAGCCGAGCTGTTAAGCGTTTCGGAAAAGACAATCTATCGCTGGATCAAACAGGAAGTTCTGCCTGTTTACCGGGTCAATGAACAATACCGGTTTAACCGCGCAGAGCTGTTGGAATGGGCAACGTCAAGACGCATGGGCATCTCCCCCGAAGCCTTTCATGAACCTGAGGCGGTTGGCACACCCTTACCCTCACTGGTTGAATCGCTGGAAACTGGCGGAATTGTTTATCGCCTGGACGGTAATACCCGTGAAAAAGCACTATCAAGACTGGTCGATGAATTACGCCTGCCGGAAGAAGTGGATCGTGACTACCTGCTCAAGGTCCTGAATGCCCGCGAGGAGCTGGCCTCCACCGGCGTTGGTAACGGTATTGCTATCCCCCACCCCCGTAACCCGGTGTTGCTGCATATCACCAAACCGAGTGTCACCCTTGCCTTCATGGAAGAACCGGTTGACTTCCACGCCCTAGACGGGAAACCGATACACACCATGTTCTGCCTGATCTCACCAACCCTGAGAGCCCACTTACACCTGCTGTCATCCCTCAGCTTCTGCCTGCGTGACCCTGAGGTTAAAGCAGCGATTGAAAATCAGGCCAGCCGCGAGGAGATCTTCTCAACCCTGAGGAACGTCACTGAGAAACTGACCGAACTGCGGCCACTGGCGCTTGACTAAACCCAGTGCGAGAAGCAATCACCCTCTACGCCGTAATGCCAGAGCTACGTTTGCAGCAAAAATCAGCATAGCTCCACACCAGCCAGCCAAAGTCAGGGAAGGATCGCTGACCAGTAACGGGCCAAGGATCGCCGCCAGTAAAATGCGAGAAGAGCTGATGATGGAGCCTTCGACTGCCGTTACGTAAAAGAAACCAAAGGTCAGCAGATACTGACCTGCAATTCCACTCAAAGCGCAGCCGAACAAATAGGCAAATTCAAGCAGATTCGGCATGAAAATAGTTTGCTGAAAAAACAGGTAAATCAATAGCGAGCCCAGACCAAACATAAAGAACAGAATCGTTTCAGAGTCGTGATAACGCCGACTGATATTGAGGTATATCATTGACGCCGCAGCAGTCACACCAGAACATAATCCCCACATGTTAGCCACCCCGAAATGAAATTCTTCAGGGAACAGAACCATCCAGATTCCGATCATGGCAACCATGACGATAGCGACAGTTTTAGCGTCACGCTGCCCGCGTAGAAAGAACCAGGACAGAATCGTCACAAACAGCGGGTAAGTCATATTGAGAATATTGGCTTCGGCAAGAGACCCGAGTTCAACAGACTTAAAAAAACATAAAACGGCGATGGCATTGGTGACCGTTCTGCCAACCAGGTAATGATAGCGTACCGGACGGATCCAATGTCGCTGCCACAATAAGGACGTACCAACAACAATAAAACCAACGAAAAAACGCGCGAACACAAAATAAGAAGAGTCGATGGCCACTGTCCCCCTGCCCCAGCGGATGATCACGGTAGACAGATAGAAACAGAACGCGGATAAAAAGATGGCCAGCCAGCCGAGGAGCTGACGAGAGACCTGTAAATTGAATTTTTTACCACTGGGGTAATAAGTCGACATAAATGTACTCTTCACTTGGTAACAGGTAAGACATCCCTTAAGCCTGCGACAGCGCCAAGCAAAGGATTTTATGAACGGGCAATGAGCGACAATGCCCATATTGATCTATTCCCTACGGGTCACTACTTAACCCCGTCAAAGCAGCCAAGGTAACCGGCTTAACGGGAAAACGGACACTGGGTTCAGTAACAACCAGGTGATTAGCGACTAACAGCTCACGAATTATGGGCGTACAGGTTCGCCCCTGACAGCGACCCATAGCGATCCGGGTTCCCCGTTTTAGCAAGCTGAGGGAATCAAGACCAAGTGTCATGGCGCGCCGGACATCGCCAATGGTGACATCTTCACAGCGGCATAAAATCGTGTCATCAGCGATATCGTCCCAGCAACCGGAGGGGACCTTGGCAAGCCTAGCGAGAAAACGATTGAAACCTTGCTGTGCCAGGCGATACTTCTGCAGTTTCTGAATCCTGGAAGCAGCGTCGGTAAACTTTGCACCACAGCTGGCCGCAATAACCAGCGCCGCCAGTTCTCCTTCACGGAAGGACTGCTCAGCGCCACCAATACCAGTAATTTCCCCCGCAGCAAAAATATGTGCATGAGATGTTTTGAGACGCTCATCAACTGCGACTATCCAGCCCCCCAGTTCTTCGCGGAACTCCAGGTCACAACCGGCACTGGCAGCTAATTCAGTATTTGCCACAACCCCCTGACCAATAGCCATGCTGTCCGCGCTGACAGTAGTTTCACAGCTGGGGACCAACCTTCCATTAGCATCAATAGGAGCATAGACAACCTCTTCCACCTGCCCATCACCGCGAGCTTCCACCACAGCATGGCGGGGCAACATGCGACAGCCATGCTGTTTAAGAGCAAGGAGTTTCTCCAGCCCTTCAGGGAACTTGGCGAATTGCGGTGGGAAAACCTTAAAGAAAGCAGCCAGGTCCCGGCGTGAAGAACGGTCAAGAAGAAGCGGAACCTGTCCGCCGCAGCGGACCAACTGGCCAGCCATGGTATAGAGCAACGGACCGGCTCCAGCGACAACAGTTTTCGTTCCCGGTAAAATGCCGGAACTTTTCATCATGATCTGCGCTGCGCCAAGAGCCACAACTCCGGGAAGCGTCCAGCCCTTAAAGGGCAAGAAACGTTCACGGGCACCGGTCGCCAGCAGAATGTAATCGGCACAAAGCATCCTAGCTTGCCCTTGACTATCTTCAAAACAAAGATTGCGAGCTTCAAATATGCCAAGGATACTGGAGGCCTGGACAAAATGATTATCGCCACCGAATTCTGTCGCCAACTTGTAGCCACGCTTTTTGACGGTATCCTGATAACCATCCAGAGGGGATTTTTCACTGTATCGCTGGCTGCGGATCAACTGCCCCCCGGGATACGGGTTTTCATCAACCACAAGAAAGTTCAACCCGAGAGCCTTGAATACCTGTGCTGCAGCCATACCTGCCAGTCCGGCACCGACAATAACGATATCATAATGTTCAGATTTCATCGGTCTCTATTTCCATGTCAGCCTGGACTTCAGTCATACAGCTGCGCACGTTGGGAACCCCATCAATCGTTGCCAGACATTCATAACAGACCCCCATACCACACAGGACACCACGCCCCTGCCCTGTTTGGCTTTTGCGCAGAGTGCGGATGCCGGCAGCAAGTAAAGCCGCATGCACTGATTCCCCTGCATGGGCGAAAACAGCCTGACCATTGACATAGATTCTCACTTGGGGGCCCCGTTTTTTTGCGATGCGAAGATTATCCATAGCGAACCCCTTACGCTGAAAGCTGCTGAAAGCGGGATACAGCGAACTGATCGAGAGGAATAGCGGTTTTATTTTCGTTGATCAGTTGTGTAATCAACGCGCCAGTGATGGCACACAGGGCGATCCCATCACCTTCGTGACCGGCGGCCATAACAAAGCCCTCGACCTGATCGACAAAGCCGAGAATCGGCAAACCATCAGGGGTATAGGGCCTCAGCCCGGCCATCGCCCTGACAATCTGGACCTTTTTCAAGCCAGGTAATACTCGTGATGCATTTTCGCCGATGCGGGCAATGCCTTCAGCAGTGGTATTACGATCATAACCGACAAATTCACGGGTTGACCCAAGTAGCAAAGATCCGGTTACCGTCTGTTCAAGTGAAACAGCGCGAGCAGCTTCGGCAGCCAGGCTGGGATCGAACTTGGAAGCGATATAGCTTGCTGAGATCATACAGGTACTGATCAGTTTAGGTACCGGAGCGGTAATCAGAAGTTGCCCGCGACGCGGTTTGATCGGCAAATGCAGGCCAACCATCTGGGCAATCTCCGGAGCATAAATCCCTGCCGCATTAACAACCAGCGGAGCAGAGATCGTTCGCTTAGCCGTTTTGACGCCCTTAACTTTACCTCCGTCACAAAGCACAGCAGTGACAGGCTCGCGCATTAACAGCGTGGCGCCGAGTTGTTTCGCGCCAAATGCCAGTCCCAAATTCAGCGCCAACGGATTGATCTGCCCATCCATCGGCGAATAAGCCGCACCGACGATAGAATCGGCCAGGGCCGGTTCCATCTCGTGGGCCGTCTTAGCATCAAGAAGAGTAACATCGAGACCGCCGGCACGTTGTTGCTCAACGTATTGTTCCATGGCCAGATATTCGGCCTCACTTTCGATGGTCACCATACCGCCGGTATTTTCATATTCCATATCGAAAGGTAGCTGACCAACCAGGCCATCAAAAATCTTCTTGCTCTCCATCGCCATCTGCAGGTGAATTCCGGGCTTCTTGGACTGGCAGAAGACCAGCCCATCGCAAGCACCGGAGGTTTCACCCGCAGGTTCGCCTTTGTCGACAAGAACGACCTTAAACCCCGCCCTTGTTAGCTTGTAAGCGATAGCTGAACCGATGACACCGGCACCGATAATAACGACATCTGTAGAGAGTGCAGCCAAAAGAATCCCTCTTTGATAGCGTGAAATTGATAGCTTTAATCAGGGTAATGGCAAAATTGAAATATCGACAAATAGGGTTTTGAGAGTAACAGAAAAGAAAGAGAACTGTAAACAGCAGGGAGGGAACAGCAAACAACAAGCGCTGCTACCCGATGTTTCCACCCGGGTAACAGCGCTGAAACTTTATTGCTTATTCAGATAGCTGACGATCCGCTTAACACCACGTCGATTAAGTGTTTGGGCACAGTAGGTCCCCCCCTTACTGGAGCCAACTCCGTCCTCCCAGTTGTCAAGCGACTGCCCCTGAGGGCTTTGCAGGTCATATTTCATATCGAGGGAAGAGGATCCCGCACCATAACCAACAAACGCGCGCAAAGCGCGGTTACCAGCATTAAAATCTTTGACTGTCATGGTCCACAACAGACCATCTTCAGGGCGATAATCCTGTTTACGTTCAATCAACTGAGCCTCAAAACGGGCACGTTTAAGCTGCTTGATGATATCCCGCTTCATCCACTGCAGAACACGATTAAGCTCGTACTGCTGCTCCCCATTAAGGTCCTTGAGCTGCCCTTCATTAACCAGCACAACGATCGGCTTAGCGTTCTGCTTCTGAGTGTCAACGTTACCGGCCTGAGGACCACAACCAGCGAACAGCAACAGGACAACAAACAACAACGGGATGAGTACTGATTTTTTAAACATTTTCCCTCCAGGTAGATGTGGTTAAAAGAATATGACGTATCCAAACCTGCTTGAGCGCCATACATGTTTCAAAACTTTTCGACAATGCTACACATATCCAACAAGAAAAAACATACCCGATAAAGAACAAAGATTCCAGAGCTAACTATAAAAAAAACTAATCTTCCTAGCGGATCCTCTTAATGCTCTATTTTTTTCAATGACCTATTTAAAATAGATGCTCACCTCAAGAAAAAGTCGCTATGATAGTCAAGCAATGGAGAATGAGAATAGGTGAGAAACATGCCACAGACAATCTGCACCCGCCCCTATGAATGGTTTGAAATCCACCGTCATGGCGACGTCTTCCTGTGCTGTCCTGCCTGGTTGAAGCGACCGATCGGAAACCTGCTTGAACAGTCGATAGAGGATATCTGGCATGGTGTAGTGGCTCGTGAATTACGTAAAAGCGTTATCAATGGCAGCTTTCACAATTGCAGTAAAATCCGTTGTCCCTTTCTTCACAAACAGAAGCAACCAGTCCAACAGATCGCGGACATTGTCTCACCTGTCATTAAAAGAGCCATAACAGGAAAGTCCGGGGCCCTCGACTATCCTCCGCAGAAGCTGAACCTCTGCTTTGACCACCGCTGTAACCTGGCCTGCCCCAGTTGCCGCCAACAACCTTTGCGCATGAGCAAACAGGAACAACAGCAGGTTGACAGGCTTACCGCCATCATCAAAGAGCAACTTATCCCCCATAGCACAGAAGTCACCATGAGCGGCTTTGGCGACCCGTTTGCCAGCCCCGCCTACCTGGATATTCTCACCTGCCTTGATGCCCAGGGAGAACATGGTGCGCAACTGCGACTGCACAGCAATGGACAACTATGGACCGAAAAGCGCTGGGCTCAGTTTCCCCATCTGCAGCATCGCGTTAGAGCGGCAGAGATATCGATCGATGCGGCAACTGAGGCCAGTTATCAGCTGAATCGCCCAGGCGGAACCTTTGCGAACCTGTTAAAAAACCTTGAGTTCCTGGCCAATCAGCCATTTGAACTGACCTTGAGTATGGTTGTGCAAGACAACAATTATACTGAAATACCTGCCTTTGTCGCCCTGGCTCAAAAACTTCATGCCAGGGTGTACCTGAGCCAACTTGTCAACTGGGGAACCTTCTCCAGAGCAGATTTTATAAGCCGCGCAGTACACCTTCCTGACCATTCAAATTTCTTTAAGCTCACAGACATTCTTCGTCAGGTGCAACATCTCCCTCATGTCGATATCGGCAATTTGAGCCCTTTAACGGCTCACACCTTCCGAACCAATTCATTGCCTTTACGGTAATATCTACTTTTATACGGTATCTCCCCATCCATGCCCATGGGCCTAACTTTCTCCTTCCGGGTAACAGCTGCCCTGCTAATGGGGAATCCTAAGTCCAGCCAGTGGTTTGCTGGGGAATAAGAAAGATCAGCAAATTGATTACGGCGTGATCTTAATTTGCTGATAAGCCGTCAATGCCGCTTCCCGCGAGGTTTTTAAATCAACGACAGGCTCGGGGTATGTCTGCCCCAGAATGACACCGGAGCTGTTCAGAACACTCTGGGGCGCAAGCCAGGGGCTGTGCAGATATTTGTTCGGCAAAGACTCCAGCTCCGGAATAAAGCGGCGGACATAATCGCCAGCGGGATCAAACTTTTCTCCCTGGGTAACCGGATTAAAAATCCGGAAGTAAGGTGCCGCATCGGCCCCGCAACCGGCGACCCATTGCCAGCCGAAACTGTTGCTGGCCAGGTCGGCATCGACCAGGCAATCCCAGAACCAGCACTGCCCCAGACGCCAGTCGATCAGTTGGTTTTTAACCAGGAAGGAAGCCACGATCATACGGACCCGGTTGTGCATACTGCCGGTTTCCCAGAGTTCACGCATACCGGCATCGATAATCGGATAGCCGGTCTTCCCCCACTGCCAGGCAGCAAACGCCTGCTGATCCTCAGTCCAGGGAAAACGGCTGAACTTCTCGTTGAAACAGTCTTCTGGCAACCGCGGAAAATGATAGAGCAGGTAATAGGAAAATTCGCGCCAGGCCAATTCACTCAGGAAATGATCAAGGTCATGGTCGCACTGCTGGGCAAGCCCCGCCGCCAGAGTCGCATGCCACACCTGATTGGGTGATATTTCGCCAAAGTGCAGATGAGGAGACAATCGTGATACCTGGTCCCGGGCCGGAAAATCACGCCCTTCCTTATAGCCAAGGAGCCCTTCTTCCAAAAACCGGGCATGAGCCTGCGCTGCGCTTTCTTCACCAATTTGCCAGTAGTTTGCCAGTTTTTCATACCAGCTAACACCGGGTAGCAACTGAAGTTGTTCCAGGCTTAGAGCGCCACAATCATCATCAGCCAGGTCAAGAGCAGGCTTGCCGATCAGTTTACGTGGTGCCGGTTGTGCCAGACAGCCTTTGCGGAAGTAGGGAGTAAACACCTTATACGGGCTGCCATCCTTCTTCAGAACCTGCCAGGGTTCCCAGAGTAGGGAGCCGTTATAGCTATGCCCCGGACAGCCAATTTCACCGAGATGCTCCTTGATAACCGTATCACGGGCAATCCGCCACGGTTCGTAACAACGGTTCCAATAAACCCCTTGGGCACCGGTTTTCGCTACCAGTTGCGGAATGAGCGTTGCGGCGTCCCCACGAAAAAACCGCAGCTTCCCCTGCAAGCTCTTATGCAGGGACTGCAATGAGTGATGCAACCACCATCTGCTGGCGCCCCCCATGCGCCACTGGCCAGCGTTTTCATCGTCAAGAATGTAAACCGGCAAGACCTTTCCTGCCTGAGCGGCGGCAACCAACCCCGGATTATCGCTCAGCCGCAGATCTTGCCGAAACCAGAAAATGACTGTTTGTTCACTCATACTGTGCTCCATCACCAATCTAAAAGTCCCCTAACTCTACCATGTCAAGGACTGTTCATAACAATGACTTCAGTTAAAAATATCTGCTTATTTTTATCACACCAGACCGCGGACCATGATATATAGAGCTGGTTTTCTCTTTCTACGACATTTAAGAGGCTGGAGAGATTTACATGGACAAGAAAACCCTGCATGCTGATCTGCTGCTTTTGTTGACAGCCGCGATCTGGGGATTTGCCTTCGTTGCCCAACGGGTCGGGATGGACCATGTCGGTCCCTTTACCTATAACGCTATCCGCTTTGCTATCGGGAGTGCCTCGCTGCTGCCACTCATTATAATGACGCAAAAAAAGCAGGGGACCACTCCTATCGCCGGAAACGGCCGCGCCTTACTGGTTGGAGGAATTTTAGCCGGAGTTATACTGTTTGCCGGAGCATCGCTGCAACAGGCAGGCCTGGTTTACACCACCGCCGGTAATGCTGGTTTTATCACCGGCCTCTACGTGGTTATGGTCCCCATCCTTGGGCTGTTCTGGAAACAGCGTCCGGAATTTGGCACCTGGATAGGCGCGATCCTGGCGGTTGCCGGTCTTTATTTTCTAAGTATCACTGATTCATTCACCATCTCATTCGGTGATTTTCTGGTTCTCCTTAGCGCATTTTTCTGGGCTGGCCATGTCCTGCTCATCGGCTGGCTTTCCCCAAAAATGAACTCTCTCAAACTGGCTTCAGCCCAGTTCGCAATCTGTTCTATACTCAGCTTTGGGGTTGCTTTCAGCTTAGAAACGATAACCCTATCCGATATTTACCAAGCCCTTATTCCCATCCTTTATGGTGGCCTTTTCTCCGTGGGTGTTGCTTACACCCTGCAGGTTGTCGCGCAGCGTCATGCTCACCCGGCACACTCCGCGATTCTTCTCAGCCTGGAGGGCGTTTTTGCGGCCCTGGGTGGCTGGCTACTCCTCTCTGAGACATTCACCTCACGCTCACTATTCGGCTGCGGACTTATTCTTACCGGCATGATCCTTTCTGAACTTGCCAAATATCTTCCCTGGCGCCGCTAACGGATCTGAGCAGTCAAGGATCCACTGCAAATTATTATTTGATGTTAATGAAACTATGTTGTAAAATCTAAAAGTTACAGTTGTCTCAACATTTATTTGCGGATCGTTTTGATCGTAACGCTGGCACTACCCCTTTTTTCGCCGTGTGAAAAAGGTATGTTTCCGAACAGAAACAAGGTGGAGAATATGCAGCAACCCAAAATGGCGGACAATATCACCTCAACCCTCCTGCTGTCTGCAATCGAACAGAGTCCAACCTGTATCCTGATTACTGACCAGGAAAAAAAGATTATTTACGTCAACCGTAAATATTCTGAAGTCATGGGCTATGCTTTAGAGGAAATAATTGGTCGCACCCCCCGTATTTTTTACGATAAAGACCAGATTGATCACCAAAGCATGCTGAATACTCTCATGTCAGGCAACCAGTGGCGTGGCTCGTTGCTGAATAAAACGAAAAACGGAGACTTGATCTGGGAGCAGGTCGCTATTTCCCCATTGCAGAGCCCGGATGGCGAAATAGCAAACTTTCTGATCATCAAAGAAGATATTACCGATCAGAAGCGGACTGAGGAAAAGCTTGAGCAAACCCTGGCCGAAGCAACCCAGATGGCCATTAATCTTGAATTTCTTAATGCCGAGCTGAAAAGTACCCAGTCGAAAATGATCCAGGGTGAAAAAATGGCCTCCATCGGGCAGCTCGCCGCCGGTGTTGCTCATGAAATCAATAACCCCATGGGCTTTATTGCCAGCAATCTGCGTAGCCTCAAAAAATACATAGCCCGCTTCGCCTCATACATTGCGGATTCAAAACCGATTATTGAGGGCCTTGATGAAGAACACCAGCAACAACTTAATCAAATGCGTAAAAAAATAAAGCTGGACTACCTGCTCGAAGACAGTAAGGAGCTGGTTGATGAATGTCTTGATGGAGCCGAAAGAGTCAGAAAAATTGTTCAGAATCTGAAGACTTTTTCACGGGTGGATCAAACCGGTATTCAGCTAACAGACCTTAATGAGTGTATTGAAAGCACCATCGCTATTGTCTGGAGTGAAGTCAAATATAAAGCAGAACTGAATAAAGACTTGGGGGACCTGCCCCAGGTCGAGTGCAACTCTCAGGAATTGACCCAGGTTTTCACCAATATTCTGGTCAATGCCGCCCAGGCTATTGAAAAAAATGGCACGATCACAGTAACCAGTCAGTATAAAGATCCCTATGTGATTGTCACCATAACCGATAACGGATGCGGCATGTCGGAAGAGACGCAGCAGAAACTGTTTGAGCCTTTCTTTACGACCAAACCGGTGGGACAGGGAACCGGTCTCGGAATGAGCATCAGTTACGAAATTATCAAGAACCATGGTGGCGAGATTACTGTTGACTCTGCACCAGGAGCAGGAACCAAGTTTATCATCAAATTACCCTTGACCCCTCCGGATGGCAGTGAAGAGAACGACATCCCTGGGTTTGACGATTTCCCCGGCCCGGAATTTAGCAGCTGACCTTTAAAAGGAGCAGGCATGACCGAAGAGGCAAGAATTCTTTGTGTTGATGACGAAAAGAATGTTTTAAAGGCATTACGACGTCTGTTTCATGAAGAAGATTATGAGATTTTCCTCGCTGAATCGGGCAGTGAAGGACTGGCCATTCTTGAAGAGCATGACGATATTGACCTGATAATTTCCGACTACCGGATGCCGGGCATGAACGGGGTCGATTTTCTGCGTGAGGTCTATAACCGCTGGCCCGATACGGTACGGATTGTCCTTTCAGGCTACGCCGATACGGCTGCGGTTGTCGAAGCGGTCAACCTTGGCCATATTTATAAATTCATCCCGAAACCGTGGAACGATGAAGAAGTTCTGGCAACGGTTCACTCCGGCCTGGAAACCAAAGATCTGCGCAAACAGAATGACCGCCTAAGCCAGGAACTGAAGACCAAGAATGAAGAACTTGAAAAACTGAATAAAGAGCTACTTTCAGTCAATGAAAACCTTGAGAGCCTGGTTGAGAAAAGGACCGAAGAGCTTGAGATACGCCATCATATTCTGAAGGTATCACAGGCAATTCTCGATGTTCTGCCCCTGGTGGTTATCGGTATTGATACGGAGGACATGATTGTCAACTGCAATCGTGAGGCAGATGATCTGTTTAATAACGCCACCCTTGGCCTGCTCGGCTTCAGGCGTCAATCGGTACTGCCAAAATCGATCAATGAGCTGATCGATATCCTGTTACAGGAATTGGATAAAAGTAAAAAAATCATGTTCCGCGATCAAGCGTATCAATGCCAGATATGCCAACTCTCGCCAACCACGGCACAAGGCTATATTCTGGTTATGATTCCGCAAGATTAAGAAAACAGCATTCACTTTAACCTGGAATCCATATGGAATTATCTGCTGATATCACGGTCTTACTTGTTGATGACGAAGTCAACGTCACCAAAGCCCTGCGCCGCTTACTGATGGAGTGTGACCAGATCACGGTTCTGACCGCCCAATCGGGAGCGGATGCTCTGGAAATCCTGCAAACAGAGCCGGAGGTTGGGGTCATCATCTCCGACCAGCGGATGCCGGAAATGACCGGCGACCAGTTTCTCGCTCAGGCGCGTGAGCTGGTCCCCGATGCGGCACGCATTCTATTGACCGGATATGCCGACATAGAAGCTTCAATTTCTGCCGTGAATAAAGGAGGGATTTCCCGCTACCTGACCAAACCCTGGGACGATGACACTCTGATCGAAGCAGTAACAACAGCGGCAGAAGGGTTTCTGATGATCCGGGAAAACCAGCGCCTGAACAGCCTGGTTCAGCAACAGAAACAAGAACTTGAAGACTGGAATCAACGCCTTAAGCAACGCGTGCTGGATCAGACCTCTCAGCTCAGAACCAAGAGTGACGCCCTGGCAGAAACCAACCAGCATCTGCGGGAAAGCCTGGCAGCAACAATTGATGCCATGTCTGCAATGATCGAACTGCGCCAGAATACCCTCCCCGGCCACAGCCGGAATGTCTCTACCCTGCTGGCGGCCATGACTGAACTTCTGGATCTTGACCCTGAGCAATGCCAGGACATAATCAACGCCGGACTGCTCCATGACATTGGGAAAATGGGTAACAGCTCAGCACTGCTGAACAAAGCAAGCAACAAACTTGAACCGCAGGAGCTGGAAGACTACCGCAATCATGTGATTCGCGGGCAGGCGGTTCTTGACCGAGTCCCCGCCTTAAGAAACATAGGGATCATGATTCGCCATCATCATGAAAATTTTGATGGTAGCGGTTATCCAGATGCATTACAGGGAGAGGACATTCCACTTGGAGCTCGTCTCATCGCAGTCGCCAACCAGTTTGATAAGCGTTTGCAGCAGCAACTTGAACATAAAGAGGATGATATCGATACGGCCATCGAAGAGCTCACTCCCCTGTGGGGAACCCTCCTTGATCCAGCACTGAAACAACCGCTGATGGCAGCGGCTCATCGTGTATTCGGTCAGTTGAGCATCTCTTCAGGAGGGCGTGAACTGCACCTGTCTCCCAAGCAGCTGGAGCCAGGCATGAAATTGCTCAACGACCTGCACACCGGTTCCGGAGTTTTACTGCTGGGGAAAGGGACTCTGTTCGACGAAAAAAATATCGAAGCGATTAGGCGCTGTTCCCTGATTGATCCATTTGATAAAACCATTCATGTGCTGACCAAGGAGTAGCACACCTTAAAAATTCCGCTGTTTTATGCCCGATTTCAGGTAAG
Source organism: Geopsychrobacteraceae bacterium (assembly GCA_963664385.1). GTDB lineage: Bacteria > Desulfobacterota > Desulfuromonadia > Desulfuromonadales > Geopsychrobacteraceae > Seleniibacterium. Next base: position 2,731,968 of record OY761157.1, on the reverse strand, counting down.
AACTACCGTATTTCTTTGCCTTATGGATTCATAAACAGCGCAGATTAAATCGACTGATCGCTTCCCCTCGATACCGTCAATATAGGGACGACGATTGTCCAGAATACTCTGAATAAAATCATCAAGCGCCAGACAATGCCCATGATCTCCGATGGCTGTCGGATCGGCAGCACCATCAAGCCCTACTGATGCATTGGCCAGAATTTGCTCATCTTCAGGCCGCTTATCAACAAACTCCCAGCGGACAATACTGTCCCCTTCCAGACCAATCGTGCCGCACTCTCCCGATATTTCCAAACGACGAGGAAAGCCCGGAGCGCATGATGTCGATGCTTCCAGCGTGCCGATGGCACCATTTTGAAAACGCACCAGGGCGGCAAGGTTGTCCTCAACCTCAATCCGCTCATGAGTGCGTGGACCTTGCAACGCAGTGACGCTGACAGGATCCCCTGCCAGATGCAACAAGAGATCGATACTGTGAATTCCCTGGTTCATTAAACAGCCCCCGCCATCAAGAGCCCAGGTTCCTCTCCAGGCTGCAGAATCGTAATATTCCTGACTGCGGTACCAGCGCATCTGACAGCTTGCAAACAGAATTTTGCCAAGCCGGCCACTGTCGATGGCCGCTTTTGCCAACCGCGTACTCTCAGCGAAGCGAGCCTGAAACAAAACCCCTAACTTGACCCCTTGGCGGGCACAGGCAAGGATCAGGTCACCACTACGTGAACCGGTTATTTCAAGGGGCTTTTCGCACAGCACATGTTTGCCATGTAGCGCCGCCTTAAGGCCTACCTCCAGGTGGGTTCCTGATGCGGTCGCAATGGTCACCGCATCGATAGCGTCACTGTTCATAAAGTGGTCAAGATCATGATAGGCCACGATTCCATACTGCTCGGCAAAAGCCTGTGCCTTTTCGGCACTACGCCCATAGACCGCAACCACCTCAGCATGGTCCGACTGCATGATGGCACGGTAATGAACATGGGCGATAGTTCCGGGGCCAACTATCCCGAAGCGAACTTTTTTATCCGGCATAACAATCTCCTGACAAGGAACTGGTAGTTTTCATCATGTTAGCGTTCTTTGGGATCAATCTAACAGAACTGATTTAAATTTCGATATTTTATGTTAACCTTGGTTAAGGTCCGGCTCTTTCTCTGCTGCAGAGGATGCTATGACAAAAAAGATATGCTTAATACTGAGAATACTCAAATATTCATTTGTGTTATGCCTGTTTTTTATCGCCTGCACTCCCGTATTTCTGCGCGCTCAACAGCCGGTCATGTTCAGCCCTCTGCCCATGCACAGCGAAGCTTATGTCCGGCGCGAGTTTTATCCTTTTATTCAATATATAGAAAAAATTCTGCAGCGCTCGGTCGAATTTTCTTACCAGGATAATAATATTAAGGTCGTAACAGGGCTCATAAATGACAAGATTGACCTGGCCTTTCTAGGTCCCCTGCCAATGGTTGAACTGCTGAACCATGCCCCGCAAATGCAACCTGTTATTCAGTTTCTCAATCAGGATGGTAGCGTTGGCTATACCTGCTCCATTGGGGTATTTACCGATAGTGGTCTTAACCTTGAGGATTTACAAAATAAAAGTATCGCTTTGACCAGACCCTTCTCAACCTGCGGCTACCTGATGACAGAGGTTATGCTGAAGCAGGCAGGTCTTAGCCTCGAGGATAATCAATACACATTCCTGGGTCAGCATCCCCAATGTGCCCTAGCCGTGATCGACGGGCGCTTTAATGCCTGTGGTATCAAGACCTCCATCGGACAGGAGTTCTCCCCTCTGGGTTTGAATTTAATCGCTGAGAGTCCCCGTGTGCCAAGCTTTGTTCTGGTAGCAAACCCGCACACACTGCCAGCATCTGACATCGAAAAACTGCGGACGGAATTACTTAAAATAAATCCTCGCACCAATCCACAGTATGCAACCCTCACCGCTGACTGGGGCGAACTTATCAAATATGGCACGGCTCCGGCATCCCTGAACGACTTTTCCGACTTAGCGGAATGGGTCAAAAACATTAACATTCCCGGGGTAGCTAAGTGAAAATATGTCTTAAGCTGACACTCTTTTTTATGACAGCTATGGCTGCTCTCGCTTTCATCGTTGAGACCATCTCAGCCCGTCTGCAGGACAATATCGTGACCCAGTCAATTCAGTTGCAGGCAACGAAACTGGAAAGTCTTATCAATGCTAATAAAGATCTTGCTGATACTTTTTTTTATGAGGTTATCAACAAAGAGGAGATTCTCCAGATCATTGCGGCTATCGTCAACGGAGACAAGGAGCAACAAAGAGTTTACCGTGGCCTTCTGTACCGGAAACTCTCCCCTGCCTACCGCAGAAATCGTGAGAACATTGCCCAGATTCTTCATTTTCATACCCCTGACAATCATTCTTTGTTGCGCTTTCACCTGCCTCAAAAATCTGGTGACGATCTGACAGCGATGCGCCCGTCCATCGGCGCAGTAAATCAATCGCTGGTGCCGGTACATGGCTTTGAGGATGGCCGCGGCAACCAGGCGTTTCGTAATGTTTACCCCCTTTTTTATCAGCAGCAACATATTGGTTCAGTTGAAATCAGTCAGAATGGTCCGCCGCTTTTTCGTAAACTTGAAGAACTGAGAGGAAATGATCTGACCAGGTATTTCTTTTACCATCTCAAAGAGGGGTTGTTTGCCACACTATTTAAGGAATATACAAAGTACTACGTCGAAGGTGAGATAAACCCTCACTATGTCCGCCAAAAATATATTCCTCAGCTCTATGCGGACACTGCCTATTTAAGTGAAACAACCCCGGTAACCGAAAGTATCTTTGCAAAGATCAGGCAGAATCAGCAACTGCAGGGAAGGATTAAGGACAAAGAAAACTTTGGTTCAGTCATCAAAGATCATGCAACCTATTACCTGGTCATTTTTCAGTTTATCCCTGACATCAGCAAAAAAGGCGGCGGTTATCTGGTTTCGGTAGCTCCCGAAACATCGATTAAGGCCCTGATCACCAACACCTGGCTGACTTACAGTGCCCTGGGGATCTTCTTGTTGTTAGGGGTTATCTACCGGGGAGTTCTTGAAAAAGATCTGTGCCAGAAAAAGCATAACAGCAAGCTCATGGAAACTATCACCTCATCCATGGGCGAGGGGCTGTACGTCACGGACGTTGAAGGAAATACTGTTTATTGCAATCCGGCAATGGAAAGCTTGTTGGGTTACCTTCATGATGAAATTTACGGTCAAAATGCCCACGATCTGTTTCACGTCCACATAGATAAGAATCGGTGCCCGCTTAAAATTGATCCAGACCATATTCAGCAGATTCGCTGTCCAGAAACGGTCTTCAGACATAAATCAGGCCAGCTGATTCCGATCAGCAGCGTCAGCACTCCGATTATAGAAAACGGTAAACAGGTGTCGACCATCGTTGTGGTTCATAACCTCACGGAACGCAAGCAGTTTGAGGGGGAACTTCGTGACAGTGAAGAACGCTTTCGGACTCTCTCCAACGCGACATTTGAAGGGATTCTGATTCATGATGGTGATGGTGTCGCAATCGATGTGAACGATTCCTTTACGCAATTGGTTGGTTATACACGGAGCGAACTGATCGGCGTTAATCTGATTCAGACACTGATCCCCGAAAAGTACCACCAGTCAGTCGCTCACCACCGCTCTTTTGAAATTGCGTTTCCCTACGAAATTGAATTGCGCAAAAAGGACGGAACCTTGTTTGCCGCCGAAGTCGAATCCCGTAATATTGATTTTCCGGGCAAACGGTATCGGGTTACCGCCTTAAGGGACATCAGCGCCAGAAAACGTATTGAACGTGAAAAAAGGGAGCTTGAAAAACAACTGCAGCAAAAATACAAGATGGAAGCCGTTGGTGAAATGGCTGGCGGCATCGCCCATAATTTTAACAATAACCTGGCGATTATTCTTGGTCACTTGCAACTGCTGGAACGAAAATTTCCTGAGACGACTCAACCCACATTTAAAAAGTATATCGATAATGCCAAAACTGCGGCCTTGCGCTCCCGAGACCTGGTCGCCCAAATCATGACCTACAGCCGGATCAGCGGTGAAGGGGTGTCTATTATTGATCCATCAGCGGCCATTTCAGAAATCATCAACCTTCTGGAATCGACCCTCCCCGCAACGGTAACCCTGACCTATCATAATCAGATCAATGGGGAATGCCCACGTATTAAAGCGGATCGTGGGCGCTTGCAGGAGGCATTGCATAATCTCTGTAATAATGCCGTTCACGCCATGAGTGAACGGGGGAATCTGACCATCGAACTGAGCTGTCGTTTTGTTGAAAAACAGAATATTCCACTGCAATACGAATGTGCAGCGGGCCACTATGTACAGATTGCGGTTAAAGATGATGGCTGCGGCATGCCACAAACAACGGTAAATAAAATCTTTGATCCGTTCTTTACCACAAAAAACATCGGACAGGGTACGGGATTGGGTTTATCAACTGTGCAGGGAATCGTCAGACTGTATGATGGCTTCATTACTCTGCACAGCGAGGTCGACCAGGGAACCTCTTTTACCTTGAACTTCCCAGCTAATCAGGAAAAACCGACAACCGCTATCCAGGAGAATGCTGAACAGATCCCCCACGGTAATGAAAAAATACTACTCGTTGATGATGAAGAAATGCTGGTACATGCTGTCCAGGAGATGCTTGAAGGAATCGGCTACACGGTTGACGCACTGCGCGATCCACGACGGGCCCTTGAACGTTTCAATGCCAGCCCTGAGGAATATCAGCTGGTTATCACTGACCAGACAATGCCAGGACTGACCGGAAAAGAGCTGGTTGCGGAGATGCGCAAAGTCAGGAAAGAGGCAAAAATTATCCTGTGTACCGGTTATTCAAATAAAATTTCACAGGCAGATGTTGATCATCTCAAGCTTCAGGCACTGCTGTTAAAACCACTGGTTTTAGAAGATCTGGCCAATACTGTACGGCGGGTCCTTGACGCTGCGGATAGTTGAGCTAGGTGAAGAGTCATTGACTCAAAGTCGCTCTATATGCATCTACTTCAGCCAGGACCAATATCTGCTGTTCCTTTAGAACCGTAATCAGGGTGACAATTTTCTCTTGATCCGCCTCGGGGAGTTGAGCTTCAAACTGCTCGGCACACTCCTGCAGTGAATTTGCGCCAACATTACCGCACAGCCCCTTAAGCGCATGCAGATCTACCTGTGCTGAATCAGTTTGTCCGGCCTTAAGCTTATTAACCACCTGGTGAAGCAGCTTATCCAGATCATCAACAAAGGCATCAAGAACGATGCGCTTCAGGTCCGCATCCTGCCCCAGTAACCCTTCAATAATACTCGGATCAAAAACCATGTCCTGGGACGGCACTGGCGTCACAGCGCCTGGCTGCCAGCGTTCCAGACAATGGAACAGGGCATACGGCACAATTGGCTTAGAGAGATAATCATTCATACCTGCTTTAAGACAGCGCTCCCGATCCCCCTCCATGGCATTGGCCGTCATGGCAATAATCGGCAGATCAGCCAATTGCAGATCGTTACGAATATGCCCGGTCGCTGTAAAACCATCCATATTCGGCATCTGACAATCCATCAATACCAGATCGAAGGTTGACGACCTCAACAGCTCCAAGGCCTTGCATCCATCATCAGCAACCGTGACCTGGTACCCCTTTTTTTCAAGCATCTTGCGTGCGACAAGTTGATTCATCGGGATATCTTCGACGACCAGAACGTGAATAGAGCGACTTCCGGCAGAGAGACTAAAATCAGCAGGAGGCATAAGGTCAGGTGCTCCTGACACTCCGGTAGCCTGCTCAAGAGGTAATGTAAACCAGAAGCAGGAGCCTTCCCCCAGTTTACTCTTCACGCTGATCTGACCTCCCATTAAACCGACCAACTGCCGACAAATAGCCAGACCAAGACCGGTACCTCCATAGCGCCTTGAGGTGCTCGCGTCAACCTGGGAAAAAGACTCAAATAACTGCGGAAGCGCCTGTTCAGAAATCCCGATTCCCGAATCGGTGACACTGAATGTTATCTGTGCCGAAGCATCCTGTTCCGTACTTGTCGAAACGTTAACCGCGATATCCCCCTGCTGGGTAAATTTAACGGCATTTGTCAATAAATTGATCAAGACCTGCTTTAACCTGACCGGATCCCCCATAAAGCGCCTGGGGACAGCGTCGTCAACGGCCACCGTCAGCTTAAGTTTTTTTTCTTTGATCTGGGGCAGCAGAATACCCGTCACCCCGTCAAGAGTCGCCCCAAGGTCTACAGCGATTTTTTCCAGCTGTAATTGCCCCGCTTCGATTTTTGAAAAATCGAGAATATCGTTGATGATAAACAACAGGTTTTTAGAGCTTTCCTTCGCGGCAAGAACATATTCACGCTGTTGCATATCGAGTTTGGTATCAAGGAGCAGATCGGTCAGGCCGATCATAGCGTTCATCGGGGTTCTGATTTCATGACTCATATTAGCCAGGAATTGCCCCTTGGCACTTGCCGAGTGCTCTGCCTGCTCGCGGGCCACGGCCAGTTCGCAAGTTCTATTCTCAACCAGCTCCTCAAGGTGGCTACGATGCTTGAGCAGTTCCTGCTCATTCTCTTCAAGCTTGACGACCTTTTCCTCCAACTCGCGATTCACCTTGCGTAATACCGTATATAGCTCCAGGCTTTCAATATAATTGGCGCAGGCGTGTAAAAGTAGGGTCAGGAATGTCAGGCGGGCATCTTCTTCCGAAGAATTTAGCGGTTCGCCAATAAACATACCGCGGATCCGCGATACGGTTGCCACGGAGTGCAAGATCAGGGTGGGATGCTCAGCAGTTGCTTCGACGCGAACAGCTTTATTCCGATTTAAAGCCCAGGCAAAAGTCTGGTTATCAATAAGACCATCTACCCAGGATTCCAGTTGGGCGGAGGAACTCTCAAGATTACTGTAGGCGGGATAAAAAGAGGCCGTATCTTCATCGACCAGATAAAAGCAGACGTTTTTAAAGTCGAGGATATTCTGAATCTTCAGAGCCGTCTCTTCAAGAATCTTCTGTTTGTCAGAAACCCGCAAAGAGATGGAATCAAAGGCCATCATATTGGCCACACAGCTCAACAGTTCGTTGGCAGCCCGGCATGACAGCGCAGAGGAACCAATATTTTCACACATGCCACAAGCTTCAATATCTTGCTGAGAAGGTTTATCCATAGTCCTCTTCTTTTACAGAAAAATATTGACGACATCCCGAAACATCCGATCCACCTGGATCACCGCTGCCGACAAAACTCCGGGAGAGATTCCCTGAGAATCCCAGGCTTTAATATCAACAGCCGGACAGGACTCCGCGATGGGAGGGTCTTCACAAAAGGCGTGGGCTAAAATGTTGGCAACATGGAGTAACGACGCTTCAGTCTGATAACGTTCACGCTCCGGGTGATGGTGATCGCCAATCATACGGATCATGGAAGGTGCGATATTCCAGGCACTCCCCAGCGCGCCGCCAACATCACTGTGAGTACATTCAAGGAGTTTGTTTTCAGCCTGTTCCATGGAAATTCTCTGCTGCCGGGCAAAGCGCATGACTTGGCTATACTGTTCCGGAATTTGCCTGAGCATAACCAACCGCCCGACATCGTGCAACAGTCCACCAACAAACATGGTCTCTTCCGAAATACCGACCTTATAGCTGCATAACACTTGGGCAAACAGGCCACAACGTATGGAGTGTTTCCAGAAGGCCTCCATATCAATCAAATCCTGGGGGACCTTATTAAAGGTCTGCAGCACAGAGATCCCTAAAGCCAGGGTGGTCAGTTCATTTGTTCCCAGCAGGGTTATGGCTCGGCTGATCGAATCGACCTGCCCCGGAAAACCATAGAAGGCGCTGTTGACCAGACGTAATAATTTAAGGGACAGGTTGGTATCTTTACTGACAATTTTGGCAACCGCAGAGGATGAGGCATGGGGGGAATTAATCACTTCAGTAATATGAAAATAAACCGAAGGCAAAGTGACCAGATCTGCGATACCACGAACTAAAAGCTTGGGATGCTGCTTGCTGGTAGTATTTGGAACATCTGCTTCTTCAGGAACGGGAGCCGCCTTGAATTGTTTTCCGGACGCAAGCCACTGAGCATACCGTAAGGACGCCAGCCGGACCAGCTCAGCCAGGAAGGGGTGCTCTAAGTCCTGCCCGGCAAACCGTTTGGTGACAAAGTCCCGCGCTTGTGCCAGAAATTCATCCCCTGCACTCCCGACACCCCCCTCCTTCTCCTGAAAGCTGTCATCAACAATATGAGCTTCGCTGACTCCCCAGGATTTGAGGACTTTTAGGTGCTGCGCCTTCAGAGTCACACCTTTGCCGATAATCAGGCGCCCCTGACGGGTCAACAGGTCTTCCTGCAACACCATCCCTTCAGTCAGATTATCAACAAACACAATCATATATAAACAGCCTTTTCAATCAGCACTAAACTGCTTTTTCCTGCTCGGCGGGGTCATCCTGATATAGCTTGCGAATCTGCATGATTTCTTCACGTGAATTCAAAAAAGCATCCACACATTGGGGGTCAAAGTGGCTTCCACGCCCTTTGCGTAAAGAGGCAAAAGCCTCATCAACCGTCCAGGCACTTTTGTAAGGCCGCTCCGTTGTCAGGGCGTCAAAAACATCGGCGACAGCGCAGATGCGTCCAACCAGGGGGATGTCCTCACCTGCCAACCCCCGTGGATAGCCACTGCCATCATACTTTTCATGATGGCTCCTGGCAATCAGAGCTGCACACTGCAACAGTTCCGAAGGGCTGTCTGCCAGAATCCGGAAACCGATTTCCGTATGAGTTTTGATTTTATTAAATTCTTCGGAAGTCAGACGGCCGGGCTTGAGTAGAATTGTATCAGAAATTCCAACCTTGCCGACATCGTGCATGGGGGCCGCCATAAAGATGGTCTGCTGTTCCTCTTTACTTAACTGCAGTTGCGCGGCGATCAACTTGGAATAGTGGGCCATACGCATAATATGAGCACCGGTTTCAGGATCACGGTGTTCCGCAGCGTTCGCCAGGCGCATGATCGTTTCCTGCTCGCGTTCACAGATTTTCAGCGTCGCTTTTTCAATCTCACTCTCAAGCAACAGAGTTCTTGCTTTCAGATCCTGCTGATGCCTGCGCAGCATAACCATATTATTAAAGCGTGCTTCAAACTCGTAACGATCAATCGGTTTGGTCAAAAAATCATTAACACCGGCCTTTAGCGCCCGGTAACACAGTTGCCGCTCATGATCAGCTGTAACCATAACGACCGGCACATCATGGCACTGGGTCAAGGTTCTGAATGCTTCAAGAAAATCGAGGCCATCCATATCCGGCATCATGTAATCAAGAATAACCAGATCAGGAGCATTATTCTGACAGTACTCAAGGGCATCACGCGGCGAAGTAAAACTTTGCGTATCCGTGAAACCCTGCCCCTTTATGAGCGATTCCACTAATAAAAGATTCGTTTTTTGATCATCAATAATTACGATATTCATCTTTCCCACACAATCCCCTCCAGCAAAAAGACGTTGCTAAAAATAGCAAATAATGCAGAAAACATCAATATTTTTTAATATTAAAACACTAACAAATACGCGCTAATAAAAAGCCCCCACTCCTTCATTTACATAAAAGAGAGGGGGACAAAAGAGCTGGAACCATAGTCAGTTTTTAAAAACATTCAAGGGATATCGGGATACTCCACGCACTCACCAGCCGGAGTCGTGATGAGCAACTTACCTCCTTGCTGTTGCACATATTCTGGTACCAGCGGCACCTTACCTTTACCACCGGGCAGATCAATAACGTAGTGAGGCGATGCCAGCCCAGAGACCGGGCCGCGCAGGGACTGGACAATTTTCAACCCGGTGGCAACCGGGGTACGAAAGTGGGAGGTGCCACTGGTCAGGTCCATGTGGTGAAGATAGTACGGACGAACGCGCATTTTCAGCAGACCGCGAAACAGTTCACCGATAACGTAAGGATCATCGTTCACCCCCCGCAGCAAAACCGTCTGATTCCCGAGAACAATCCCTGCATCAGCTAACTTGCGGCAGGCTTCAGCCGCAGCCGGCGTCAATTCCCAGGGATGATTGAAGTGAGTATTGAGATACAGGGGATGGTACTTTTTGAGTAGAGCACACAGCTTGTCGGTAATCCGTTCTGGCAGGGTCACCGGCACCCGTGAACCGATCCGGATAATATCTACATGGGGGATCGCATAAATGCGTGCCAGCAGATCCTCCAGTACCGAATCGGGCAAAATCAGCGGGTCACCGCCAGAAAAAATAACATCGCGAATAGCAGGAGTCCGGGCGATGTAATCAATCCCATCCCGCAGGTCACGAAAACTGATCGACATACTGGAACAACCGACTTTCCGCTTGCGCGTACAAAAGCGGCAATAGCCGGCACAACTACCAGAAACCAGGAAAATAGCCCGGTCAGGGTAACGATGAACAACCGACGGAACCGGAGCCAGATCCTCTTCAGCCAACGGATCGGTCAGCCCGGCATCATTCAGTTCCGCCAGATCAGGAACACACTGCCGCCAGATCGGATCTCCGACTTCGCGGATCAAGCTATAGTAATAGGGCGTAATCCGAAACGGATAACGCGCGGCCACAGACTCCAGAGCCGTTACGTCTATGTCAAACCGCTCCGCCAACTGAGCCACACTGGCGATACTGTTGGCCAGACTTTCCTGCCAGGCTTCACGGGCCATCAATCACTCTCCGCGAAAGGCGTCTTAGCGGGGACAAACCAGGCAACGGCAATCAGTACCAGGAGCAGCAGATCACGCAATATCGCCATAAGAGGAGTTGTCGGGGTTTCCGAGCCTGGTTTAAAACAACCACAATCGATATCAAAACCACGGATCATGGCCGACGCCAAGGCAGCGATAAAAATCACATTAAGAACCAATACCACCAATAACGCAGGCCGCACTCGCCGGTTGATAAACAGCAGAACACCGCACAGTATTTCCAGATAAGGCAAAGTCGCAGCGACCAGATAGTTCCAGGCATAAGGTAATATCTGGTAATTGGCAATCTGACCGGCAAAGGCCACGACATCACTGGCTTTGATAAAACCGGCATAAATAAACACGGCGGCAAGAACCAGGCGACACAGATGGTAAGCAAGGTTAGCAATCATCATCAGTCCCCTTCCCCGCCAAGCGGGCGTCCGGCATCTTTCCATTCAGGAAAGCCACCTTCATAAACCAACACGTCAGAATACCCCGCTTGTAACAACAACACACCAAGATCAAAAGAATCGGGGCAGCCAAAGCCACTGCAATACACGATGAGAGTTGTCTCTAATGGCACATCAGCTTTCAAGCCAGCGATTCCATCTTGCGCCTGCCCTAAAGGGAGTGAAACTGCCCCCTGGAGATGAGCCTCCCGATAAGCAGAGCTACTGCGCGCATCAACCAGAATCGCCCCTGAGCCTAACAGGGAATCGAGTTCCTCAAGCATCACCGGAAGCGGTAACAATTCTTCCAGAACCACTTGGTTCTGCATCTGTGTTTGGTTCCCCACACCAGAGGTTACCGTTTTTCCGGAAAAAGCATTGAACACCATGGAAAAATTTAAGCTCAGTCCAACGGCAAAAGCCAGAATCCCGAGAATCACGGCCTCCAGGAAGATTCTACGCATATCCGCCTTAATCAGGACGTTATTCATCGGGCGACTCCTCAAGAGTTTCTGCCAAAGTCTCAAGCATTTTTGCCAACCGCTGATTTTCTTTGACCAGATGGTCTATTCGTTTATGGCATTCAATAACTACATCATTCAGTTCTTCCACCTGTAAAGCCTGGTGAGAAAACCGGATTTCCAGTTCCGTTAAGCGTTCTTCCAACTCTTCTTGCATTTTTTTCTCCTTTTGGTTACGCAGTTTTATATAGCTTGAGAGGCAACCTACTGCCAATCCTTTTTTATGATGATTTACAAACGCCATAAGAATGTGTATCCTTTAATCACGATCCAACCGTTTTAGTTCAATTCTAACCTAACCTTTATTGACTATATCGCGAGGGATTTTGCTGACTAGACACTTACTCACCCTGATTGTTGTATTGTTCTTTTCGGCAGGACCAGTCCTTGCAGCCAACGACAAGGTTGAGCTGATAGAACAGCTTGGCCAAAAAATCCCTTTAAATCTTGAGTTCGTCGATTCCGCAGGCGAGCAAGTCAAGCTGTCCCAGCTGATCGACCGCCCGACTCTGATCGTTCCGGTTTTTTACGATTGCCGCAATGTCTGCAATATGATGCTTGGTGGTCTCGCCGCTGTGCTGCCGGATATCAAACTTGAGCCCGGTGACTCTTACCAGGTCATCACCTTCAGCTTTGACCCTGAAGAGACACCAGCCATGGCCGCCCATAGCAAACAGACATTTCTCACTGCCATGCAGACCCCCTACCCCAAAGATGCCTGGAAATTTTTAACCGGCACCCAGGATAACATTTTAAAACTGACCGATTCCGCCGGTTACTACTTCAAAAAAGAAAAAGATGACTTTCTGCACCCAATCGCAGCTTTTGTCGTTACCAAAGATGGCACCATCGTCCGCTACCTGATTGGCCAGCGCTTTTCTGCTATTGATCTGTCCATGGCCCTGCTTGAAGCCAACGAAGGGCGAATCGGCAAACCAATTCGTAAAGCTTTACAATTCTGTTTCAGCTATGACCCTGAAGGACGACGTTACGTTTTCAACCTGATGCGTGTCAGCGGGACCGTTATTCTGTTAACCCTGGGGAGCTTTTTGCTTTTTCTTATCCTGAGCGGTAGAAAGAAGAAAAAATGACGAATACAACCCTTGAGAGCACTGGTTTCTATTCCGAAAGTCCACGCCCCGGCGTTCTGGGCTGGCTGCTGTCTACGGACCACAAACGGATCGGCATCATGTACCTGGTGTGCATCACGGCCATGTTTCTGGTTGCGGTCTGCCTCGGACTGGCCATCCGCCTTGAGTTGATCGCCCCCGGGGTCACGATCATGGGTCCTCAGACCTACAATGCTACCTTTACGGTGCATGGCATCATCATGATCTTCCTGTTTATCATCCCCAGTATTCCAGCCGCTTTCGGCAACCTGGTATTACCGATTCAGATTGGCGCCCGGGATGTTTCCTTTCCAAAGCTGAACCTGTTGTCATGGTATTACTATATGATCGGTGCCGTCATGGCAGTCATCGCCATCTTCAGCGGCGGCGGAGCACCTGATACCGGTTGGACCTTTTACGTCCCCTTCAGCACCCAGACCAGCACCAACGTCAATATGGCGGCCCTGGCAGCCTTTATGCTTGGCATGTCGTCAATTCTAACCGGTATCAATTTCGTGACCACCATCCACCGCCTGCGCGCTGAAGGGATGACCTGGGGACGTTTGCCTCTGTTCGTCTGGACCCTCTATGCCACCGCCTGGATTCAGGTGCTGGCAACCCCGATGCTGGGGATTACCCTGGTGCTTGTCATTCTGGAACGAATCTTTGGCGCAGGTCTGTTCGATGCTGCCCGCGGTGGCGATCCCATTCTGTTTCAGCACCTGTTCTGGATCTATTCCCACCCAGCGGTCTATATCATGATTCTACCCGGTATGGGGGTTGTCTCAGAAATCATCCCGACCTTCTCCCGCAAGCCACTGTTCGGCTACTGGGCCATGGCCTTTTCCAGCCTGGCGATCGCCTTTGCCGGATCCCTGGTCTGGGCACACCACATGTATGCCAGTGGCATGAGTGATTTTGCCATTCTGATTTTCTCCTTTTTAACCTTTATCGTCGCCATTCCAAGCGCCATCAAAATTTTCAACTGGGTATCAACCCTTTACAAAGGGTCTATTGAACTGGCGCCCCCCATGCTGCATGCCCTCGCCTTTATTTTCAATTTTGCCATTGGCGGGCTCGGCGGTCTGGCCCTCGGTGCGGCAGCCAGTGATATTCACCTTCACGACACAACCTTTGTCGTCGGTCACTTCCATTACACCATGTTCGGCGGCACCGGCTTTGCGTTTTTCGCCGCCCTGCACTATTGGCTGCCGAAATTTACCGGGCGTATGTACAACCATAAAATTGCCGCAATCGCCTGGGCAATCCTGTTCGTCGGTTTCAATGTCACCTATATGGCGATGCAGGCGGTTGGGATTCAGGGGATGCCGCGCCGCTACTATGACTACCTGCCCCAGTTTCATACCCTCAATCTCGTTGCGACTATCGGATCCTGGGTTCTGGCTGTCGGTCTTATTATGATGTTTGTTAACTTATGGATCGGCATGCGCAAAGGTCCCATCATCAAAAAGAATCCCTGGGGTGCTGCTACCCTCGAATGGATGATTCCATCGCCACCACCAATGGATAACTTTGGACCGGAAGATCCGGTAGTGACCAAAGGGCCATACGACTATAAAGGAGTTGTTGCCGATGAGTATTGAACACCGCGATGATGTCGGCGCTCGCTTCGGGATGTGGCTGTTCCTGTATACTGAGGTCATCCTGTTTAGCGGTCTGTTTATTCTGTATGCTGTGTCACTGGCTAAATTTCCTCAGCAATATGCCGAAGCCAGCCACAAGCTGAATATTTATTTCGGTACCGTGAATACCCTGGTTCTGTTGACCAGCAGTTTGACCATCGCCCTGGCCATAACGGCGATACAGCGCAATGAGATCAAGCGCTGCGTCAATTTATGCTGGGTAACCATTGTTCTGGCCATCGTCTTTCTGGTTAACAAGTTTTTCGAATGGTCCGCCGAAATCAGTCATGGCATCTACCCGGGCTCAGAGCACCTGGCAGAAATGGGTGCCGGAGTAACCTCCTTTTTTAACCTTTACTACTTTACTGCCGGACTGCACGGACTCCATGTTGTCCTCGGCAGCTCCCTTATTGCTGTTGTTGCCATCATGATCAGCAAAGGCAAAGTTAACAGTGACCGCTACACACTGCTGGAGAACAGTGCCCTCTACTGGCACCTGGTCGACCTGGTGTGGATCTTCCTGTTTCCCCTTTATTATCTGATTCTGTGAGGTGAGCCATGTCAGAACATAAGCACGAACCGGTCCCCTACCGGACATTTATCCTGATCTGGGTCGCCCTGCTGTTTTTGACCGGAGTAACAGTCGCCGTCTCACGCGTCCACCTGGGCGCACTTAACATCTGGGTCGCGTTGGCGGTAGCTTCGGTAAAATCGAGCCTGGTTATCTTTATTTTCATGCATCTGAAGTTTGAACACAGATTATTTAAAATCGGGCTGACCATTCTGTTGGTTATTCTGGCTATCTTTATCGGCCTGACCTTTACTGATATTCTTTATCGATAGGAGTCGCCGTGAATCAGTTGACAAACCCAACCGCCCAGGCTGTCGATAATGTCCTGATCTATATTTTCGGTTTTTCCCTGCTGCTGTTACTGGGAATTACCGTCGTGACTATATATTTCGTCATTAAATATCGGCGCTCAAAATATCCGGAACCGACCTCAGACGTCCATGGCAGCTGGTGGCTGGAGA
Organism: Geopsychrobacteraceae bacterium; assembly: GCA_963664385.1. Lineage (GTDB taxonomy): Bacteria > Desulfobacterota > Desulfuromonadia > Desulfuromonadales > Geopsychrobacteraceae > Seleniibacterium. Next base: position 2,716,413 of record OY761157.1, on the reverse strand, counting down.
CCATCTGGACCGTCCTGCCGGTCATTATCGTGATGACCATGTTCTGGTACGGCTGGACTAATTATGTCGGCCTGACCGAGGTCCCGAAAGATGCCATGGAGGTTAAAGCTGTTGGCCGTATGTGGTCATGGCAGTTCATCTATCCCGATGGCCGCAGGGAACAGAAACTCTATGTTCCGGTGAACAAACCGGTGAAAGTCCTGCTGACCTCGACTGACGTAATTCACAGCTTTTTTGTCCCGGCCTTCCGGATTAAAAAGGACATGGTCCCCGGGATGGATACTTACGTCTGGTTCAAGGCAACCGAGACGGGCAGTTATGATGTTCAGTGTACCGAATATTGTGGTGTCGGCCATGCGGATATGCTCACCACCATCGAAGTTTTACCCGAAGCAGAATATGCCAAATGGGCAGAACCAAAACCTGAAGCGAGCGCTGAGCCACGCGGCCTGACGGTTCTCAATGAACAGGGCTGTATTGGCTGCCACAGTCTTGATGGCAGTGATGGAATTGCCCCCAGCCTGTTTGAACTGGCGGGCACCCCACGTCAGCTTGATAAGGATGGTCAGACGATTGAAATAACCATTGATGAAGAATACCTCAAACGTGCAATCAGGGATCCGAACAGCGAGATCGTCAAGGGGTATGATCCGATGATGCCTGATTATGACGAAGCAACCATCAGCAATGATGACCTTCAGGCTGTGGTCGACTACTTACTGGGCAAAGCGATCGCTCAACCAGCAGGACCGGATGCAGCGACGCTGCTTGAAGACAATGGCTGTATTGGCTGTCACTCTACCGACGGCAGTGAAAGTATCGCCCCCACCTTTAAAGGGCTGGGGAGCCGTGAAGTCACTATCGAGCGCAACGGTCAGGAAGTCACCCTGAAGGTTGATGCTGAGTATCTGCGAAAAGCACTTCTCGAGCCCAATAGTGAACTGGTTAAAGGCTTTGCCCCGATGATGCCGGCAGCTGATTATTTAAGCCCTGAAGAAATAGATGCAATGATTCAACATTTACTGAAGCAATAGTTGGATAAGAGACAAGGGATAAGAGTGCAGAAGTCCCCTAAGACAAAAGCAATAGCGATAGAGAAAACGCGAGTTCCTGCCCAGATCAGGTCACTCAGAGCATTGTTTCGTCTTGAATTGTCAATGATGGTTGCCCTGTCGACGCTGGCAGGGTACCTGTTTGCTGACGGCCTATGGAACCAGGATATGCTGTTTGTCTCCCTCGGCGTCGGGTTTCTGTCGGCGGGCTGTTCTGCTCTCAATCAGTGGCAGGAGCAGGATCTCGACCGCCAGATGCTGCGCACCCAGAAACGCCCTCTGCCGGCTGGGCTGTTAACCCCGGAGAGCGTCCTGGTCCTGGCAACTTTGACCTTAAGCAGCGGCATTCTCCTGCTCAATACGTTACCGTACAAGCTGCCGTTGTTACTCGGCTTATTGGCCATTATCTGGTATAACGCAATTTATACACCTCTGAAAAAGCGAACTCCCTTCGCCGCTATTCCCGGAGCTATCTGCGGTGCCTTACCGCCCCTGATCGGCTGGACAGCAGCTGGTGGGCTGTTGCTGACACAACAGTCACTGACCCTGGCCGGGACCTTGTTTATCTGGCAGATCCCCCACACCTGGCTGCTGCTGTGTCGTTATCGCGAAGACCTTAAAAGAAGTGAACTGCCCAACCTGTTTGAGTCAATTTCGACCCGCCGCCTGTTGCAGATTAATTCCTGCTGGCTGCTGGCCCTGCTGCTGTGCTACTTGCTGTTTCCCCTGTTTGGTTTTATCAGCCATCCAGCCCTGGTGATTTTCTTCTTGGTGGGTTTACTGTTACTCACCCTGTTGATGACTAAAGCATATCTGCAAGTAGCAAACAATGGCCATACTCTTAATGCTTTTCATTTGACTAACATATCGATGGCCCTGCTCCTGTCAGTCCTTATTCTAGACAGTATTGTCGGTTTTTAGAATCTTTACCCGTTATTAAGAACCAGGCGACTCCCCTCTGGCTATCACCACAAAAAATGACCATCACAATAAAAAAATCCCGGGCAGATCGATATCTACCCGGGCAATCAGTGCGCTCACATCAAGGCACTGTCAACTTGATGGCAGGCTGAACGTCCTGCCTTAGCTCTATTCTCTCTACACCTGGAGTTAAGCAACGATGATCTCGGCATCGGTATACTGCTGAATATCCTCCAGCGATGAGCCCGGCATGATCTCTTTGAGGACCAGTCCCTTATCGGTCACTGCGAATACGGCTTTTTCGGTGATGATCATGTCCACGCACTTCACCCCGGTCAAAGGCAGGGAGCACTGCTTCATGATCTTGGGGTTGCCTTTGGCGGTGTGCTGCATGGCGACAATCACCTTTTTCGCTCCGGCAACCAGGTCCATGGCGCCCCCCATGCCCGGCACCATCTTCCCGGGAACGACATGGCTGGCGATATTCCCCTGCTGGTCGACCTGCAAGGCTCCCAGGATGGTGACATCGACATGACCGCCGCGGATGATGGCGAAGGAGGTCGCACTGTCAAAAAAGCTGGCGCCGGTCAGGATATGCACATGCTGGTTACCGGCGTTGATAATGTCGCTGTCTTCTTCCCCCGGAGCGCACAAGGGGCCCATGCCGAGAATGCCGTTTTCGGCATGCAACGTGATGTGCACCCCTTCGGGAACATAGTTGGACACCAGGGTCGGCAAGCCGATCCCCAGATTAATCACATCGCCGTCCTTAAGTTCCTGGGCGGCGCGCTTTGCAATGATCTCTTTATCACTGAGCTCAGCCATGGAGCACCTCCTGCAGTTTCTCTTCAGCGATCCGGTACTGTTCATCCGTTAATACGATAGCATCCACAAAAACACCTGGGGTCATGATCTGCTCGGGACCAAGCTCCCCCACCTCGACGATCTTATCAGCCTCGACAATCACATAATCGGCGGCCATAGCCATGACCATGCTGAAGTTCTTGGAGGTGCCACGGTAAAAAACATTCCCCGCACGGTCGCAGATGGTCCCCTTGATAATGGCGACATCGGCATGCAGCGGAAGTTCCAGCAGGTACTCTTTGCCGTTGACGGTCAGCTTCTGTTTCCCGGTTTCGACTTCGGTCCCGATCCCGGTTGGCGTCAGCACGCCACCGAGCCCTGAACCACCACAGCGGATGCGCTCAGCCAGGGTTCCCTGCGGCACCAGTTCGACCTCCATCTCTCCGGCGTTCATCAAGGCACCCGATTCCGGATTGAGGCCGATGTGGGAGGCGTAAAGCTTTTTGACCCGCTTGTTACCGATCAGCTTACCGGTGGCAACCCCGGGGACGGCGGTATCGGTGGAGATCAGGGTGATGTCATCGATCCCCTGTGCGACCATGGCATCGATGATGGTTTCGGGGCTTTTAACCCCCATGAACCCATTACTCATGATCGTCATGCCGCTTGCGATATGCGTCATGGCCTCATTGATGGTGACTTCTTTGTTCATAGCAATCTCCCTTAGCGTTCAATACACATGGCGATACCCATACCACCGCCGATACATAAGGTCGCCAGCCCTTTTTTGGCATCGCGTTTGATCATCTCGTACAGCAGGGTGGTCAGGATCCGGGCGCCGGAGGCACCGATGGGATGGCCCAGGGCAATCGCGCCACCGTTGACGTTGGTGATGGCCGGATCAAGTTCCAGCTCTCTCATCACCGACAGGGACTGGGCGGCAAAGGCTTCGTTGGCCTCGATCAGGTCGAGGTCAGCGACCGTCCAACCCGCCTTGTTCAGGGCCACACGGGTCGCTTCCACCGGACCGATCCCCATAATGGCTGGATCGCAACCATGCCAACCGTAAGAGACGATGCGCGCCAACGGGGTCAGGTTCTTTGCTTTAACCGCATCAGCGCCGGCGACAACAATGGCGGCGGCACCATCGTTGACACCGGAGGCGTTACCGGCGGTGACGGTCCCGTCCTTTTTAAAGGCGGGGCGCAGTTTCCCCAGGGATTCAGCGGTGGTTCCGAAGCGGGGGAATTCATCGCTAGCGAAGACTTTCGGCTCCCCTTTGCGCTGGGGAATCAACACCGGAACAATCTCGTCCTTAAACTTGCCGGCCGTGATGGCCGCTTCGGCCCGCTGCTGACTGGTGGCGGAGAAGGCGTCCTGAACCTCACGGCTTAAAGCATACTTGGCCGCGAGATTTTCGGCGGTGATCCCCATGTGGTAGTTGTTGAAGATGTCGGTCAGACCATCATAGACCATGGAATCGAGCACCTCGCCATGCCCCATGCGATAACCGTTACGCGCTTTAGGAAGCAGGTAGTTTGCCATGCTCATGTTCTCAGTACCACCGGCGACAACAATACCTGAGTCCCCTGCGGCAATCGCCTGGGCAGCGGCAGCAACCGTCCTGAGGCCGGAGCCACAAACCATATTCAGGGTTTGGGCACACTTGTCCTGGGGAATTCCAGCGGCCATCAGAACCTGACGGGCGATATTCTGCCCCAGACCTGCCTGCAAAACGCAACCAAGGATCACTTCATCAATCTCTTCAGCACTCACTCCGGCACGTAACAGAGCTTCCGCAACAGCAGCCCTACCAAGTTCAACCGGACTGGTCCCGGCCAGACTTCCACCAAAACTACCAAGGGGGGTACGTGCGGCACCGACTATATAGGTTTCGTTCATAACACAACCTCTATTGAGTTAATTAGTTTTCATCCGGAAACGGCCCTTTTCCGTTGTGGCAAGGAAAAATTGCTCGTTTCCAATCTGAAAATTGGATAGTTGCCATTTTGAGTTTCCGGATGGCAACTAATTAATTATTGAGGCAGCACAGGGGCTGCCTCAGCTACAGCTACATGATGAGCAGAATCAGTGATGTCACGACCCCACCCCAGATCAGGGCAACAGTACAGTAACCCATTATATCGCGAATCCCCAACCCGGCAATGCCCAGCAGAGGCAATGCCCAGAAAGGCTGGACCATATTGGTCCAGGCATCGCCCCAGGCAATGGCCATGGCCGCCTTGCCTAGAGGAACACCAAGGGCCTTGGCGGCAGGCATGACAATAGGACCCTGGACAGCCCACTGGCCACCACCAGATGGAACAAAGAAGTTAACAATACCCGCGGAAAGATAAGTGAAGAAGGGGAAGGTGGTCGCGGTAGACACCTGGACAAACCATTCGGAAATAGAAGCAGCCAAACCGGAACCGACCATCATTCCCATAATGCCTGCATAGAGAGGGAATTGGAGAACAATCCCGCCAGTATTCTTGATCGCCTCATTCATGACCCGCAGATAATTGGCCGGGGTCTTGTGCAGCAGAATACCCAAAAACAGGAAGATGAGATTAACACTATTGAGCCCCAGAGATCCCCCAGTGGCGAAATAATAGATAATATAGGCCATACCAAGGATGCCCAGCAGCAGAGAAACAATCATCGAGTTCTCAATCTTTTCAGCCGGGGTCATTTCTGACCTTGGTTTGACTTCGACACCCTTGTCATCGTCGGCAAACAAAGCAGGATCAGCCTCGACGATGTCTTCTTCTTTAGGTGACATCATGACGTTGATAATGGGCAGAGAAATTAACAGGATGACGCATATAAGCAAGCTGTAACCGGAAAAAATCGTGTCTGCGACGGGGATTTGAATACCGCCGGTAATCTCGGCCATAAAACCTTTTCCATCAGCCACTTTCAGAGGGATCGACCCGGACAGACCGGCATGCCAGATAATAAATCCCGTATAAGCTGACGCGACCAGCAGGCCATAGTGAATGCCTTTAACCTTTTTCACCATTTCCCTTGCCAGTAGAGCACCGACGATCAATCCAAAGCCCCAGTTGATCCAGCAGGCTACCAATGCGACAAAAGTCGTCACCATGATCGCCTGGGTCGGTGTTTTAGCAATTCCGGCAATCCCTTTAAGAACCCCTTCAACGACCTTGGTTTTTGCCAGGGTATGCCCAGTTACCAGAACCAAAACCATCTGCATGGCGAAGGCAAGTAGCTTCCAGAAACCGTCTCCCCAATATTTAACCATGGAAATAGGCGATTGCCCCTCAAAAATCACTCCAAATATAAACACAATAAACGTCAAAATTGCAGCGAACAGAAATGCGTCCGGCAGCCACCGGCGGACAATTTTACTGAAAAAAGCAGCAAGCCCTCGAATCATATGTTTCCTCCCTGGGTAAAATGTGTCTGCAATCAGATCAGACAACGGTTTATGGTGCAGCAGCACCTGCCAGAAAGAGCACCATTTGTGCCAAGAGAAACATAGCTATAAGTTCGGGCAGTTATCAGTTCTAAAAAAATGGGGAGGGTGCGAAGTGTGAAAAGTTTTGGGGCTACTGTGTAAAGATTACACAACAGAGTCCGTTAATCTGGACACAGGTTATATTTTTCAATTTTATAGATCAGGGCTTTGCGACTCATTTTAAGTTTTTCTGCCGTTTTAACTCGATTCCACTCCAGCTCTTCGAGATGTTCTTTCAAAATATTCTTCTCAGTGTTTTCAAGCATCTCCTTTAAAGATCCACCCCTTGGCCGAAAGCCTTTGAAGACGTTATCCTTCTGAGAGTCACTGACTGAAGCGGGTAAATCCTCTTTTAAGAGAACGCCTCCCTGCCCCATAACGACCGCACATTCGACCGCATTTTCCAGCTCACGAACGTTTCCCGGCCATCTGTAGCCTTGAAGAGACTCCATAGCACCGGCATCAATCCGCTGCACTTTTTTGTCATTCTGCTGATTAAGGCGATTAATGAAATGTTCCACTAACAGCGGGATATCCTCTTTCCGTTTACGTAAGGGGGGAATCTGGATGCGCACGACATTCAGACGGTAAAACAGGTCTTCTCTAAAGCGGCCATCTTGAATTGCTTCGCCGAGGTTAACATTTGAAGCAGCAATAACCCTGACATCCGCTTTAATCGGCACACTGCCACCGATGCGATAAAACTCCCGATCCTGGAGAACCCGTAAAAACTTGGCCTGCAGATTGGGGCTCATTTCGCTGATTTCATCAAGAAAAATAGTCCCTCCCGAAGCGATTTCAAACTTCCCCTTCTGGATATTCGTAGCCCCGGTAAAAGCGCCCTTTTCGTGCCCGAATAATTCATTTTCCAGCAATGTCTCGGGAATCGCCGCGCAGTTGATATTTATCAACGGGCCTTTGCTACGATTACTGTTGAAATGGATTGACCGAGCGATAAGTTCCTTTCCCGTACCACTTTCACCCTCAATCAGAACAGTACTGTTACTCGGAGCAACGCGTCCGATATTTTTAAATACTTCCTGCATCTGAACAGATTTACCGATGATATTGTTGATGGAAAAGCGACTACCAACCACCTCCCGAAGGGTTTCAACCTCCTTGGTCAGGCTTTGCACATCAAAAGCGCGCCTAACATTTACCAGGATTTCCGAATTGTTAAACGGTTTTGATATGTAATTGAAGGCACCGAGTTTCATTGCTTCAACTGCGGTATCAACGCCGGCAAAAGCAGTCATCATGATCACGTCTGTCTCCGGCCATTTTTCACGAATCACCTTGAAGGCATCCATCCCGGTCATAACCGGCATGATGATATCCATAAGTACCAGGCGGGGCTGCTCCTGCTCCATAATCTTCAAGGCTTCTTCACCATTATTGGCCAGGTAAGTTGTAAAGCCCTGCTTCTTCAATAGTTCGCTGAGCAGAATCCGGATATGCTCCTCATCATCGGCAATCAAAATGTCCATTTCAGGCGTTTTCATAACGAATCTGTCTTTCCTGCCAGAGGGAATAAGAGAATAAAGCGAGCGCCGCCAGCACTGATATTTTCGGCGCGAATCTCTCCTTGATGCAAAGCAACAATCTTTTGTACTACTGCAAGACCCAGACCAGTACCATCACTGCGCGAAGTAAAAAACGGGCTGAATATGCGGTCAAGGTGCTCAGTAACAATCCCTTTCCCGTTATCCTCAACGGTCACCTGAATACCCTCTTGGGTTACTTGCGAACTGACAGTGACCTCCCCTTTTCTTTCGATACCTTCCAGAGCCTGCACCGCATTCATCAACAGATTAAGAAATACCTGCTTTAACTGTTCCGGATCGCCATTGATGCCAGGAAGGTTATCCGCAAGAAAGGTACTTATGGTAATCTCACGTGGAGCAGCGTTGATACGAACCAACTGGAGGCTGTCGGTCAGAATCTGGTTGATATTGATATTGGCTCTGAGCGTATCGCTCGGCCGCGCATAGTAGAGCAACTCATGAACAATTCGGTTGAGGCGATCCGTTTCTGAAATAACGATATTTGTATACTGGCGCTGTGGATCACCTTCCTCCATCTCCGACTCGATTAATTGCACAAAACCTTTAATAGAGGTCAGGGGGTTGCGAATTTCGTGGGCCACTCCTGCGGCAATTTCTCCCAAAGCGACCAGGCGATCAGTGCGCTGCATCTGCTCCTCAAGTTTACGTCTTAAGATCAGGCGTTCGGCAAATTCGTTTATGGAACGGGCTATTTCCCCGAGATCCCCTGCCATGGGAGGTATCCGGAAAGAGGGGTCATCTTCAATAATCTTTATGGCCGAATTTATTTCGTGAATCCGGCGCCCGACAATCTGAGCAATAAATGCTGTACCTAAAAATGAAAAGAAAATTCCAAAGGCAATAATCACATATGAGGTGGATGATAATCGGTTGATCTGATTGTTAATGTCATCAACCAACTCGTTGGCCCAGACATAACCGATCACTTCACCGTTCCTGATTAATGGCTGCATACAGTTCATGATTGACCCGCGCACCAGACGTCCGGTCTGAATCATGGCAGTACCGGTTTCCATAACCTGAAGCCCTTGATGATCTTGTTGAATCGATAACTTGACCATATGCCCCAAAAGCTCACTGGGCCCATAAGTGATAATAGCATCAAGCTCTTTAGAGTAATAACCAACACCGATACCAAGCTGTGCCCTGGCCACGGTATCGGTAAAGGCTTCCAGATGGTGATTAAGAACCGTTATCTTCTCGTCGCGGGTCGCATTCTGATAGCCCTTTTCAACCAGGATATCATCAAAAGTTCCCTTTAAACCGTTATCGAGAAGACGGGCAAAAGCAAAGAGTTTGTTCTGTTTTTCACTGACGAGTGTGGTTCTGGCATGCTGGATCAAATAATAGCCAACACTTAAGGAAGCGATGGCAATAATTGTCGACATGCAGAAAAAAATAAATGTCCGAACCGGGATGTGCCTCATGCGTACTCCATTAAATGGGGATGTTATGAGGGTAAAAGCGACATGAAATTTGGCCGCTAGTATTGCCAAAAGTCAGGAGGCTTGTCAAAAAAGAAGAGATCCCACGATAAAAAAATCCCGGGCAGATCGATATCTACCCGGGCAATCAGTGCGCTCACATCAAGGCACTGTCAACTTGATGGCAGGCTGAACGTCCTGCCTTAGCTCTATTCTCTCTACACCTGGAGTTAAGCAACGATGATCTCGGCATCGGTATACTGCTGAATATCCTCCAGCGATGAGCCCGGCATGATCTCTTTGAGGACCAGTCCCTTATCGGTCACTTCGAAGACCGCCTTTTCGGTGATGATCATGTCCACGCACTTCACCCCGGTCAAAGGCAGGGAGCACTGCTTCATGATCTTGGGGTTGCCTTTGGCGGTGTGCTGCATGGCGACAATCACCTTTTTCGCTCCGGCAACCAGGTCCATGGCGCCCCCCATGCCCGGCACCATCTTCCCGGGAACGACATGGCTGGCGATATTCCCCTGCTGGTCGACCTGCAAGGCTCCCAGGATGGTGACATCGACATGACCGCCGCGGATGATGGCGAAGGAGGTCGCACTGTCAAAAAAGCTGGCGCCGGTCAGGATATGCACATGCTGGTTACCGGCGTTGATAATGTCGCTGTCTTCTTCCCCCGGAGCGCACAAGGGGCCCATGCCGAGAATGCCGTTTTCGGCATGCAACGTGATGTGCACCCCTTCGGGAACATAGTTGGACACCAGGGTCGGCAAGCCGATCCCCAGATTAATCACATCGCCGTCCTTAAGTTCCTGGGCGGCGCGCTTTGCAATGATCTCTTTATCACTGAGCTCAGCCATGGAGCACCTCCTGCAGTTTCTCTTCAGCGATCCGGTACTGTTCATCCGTTAATACGATAGCATCCACAAAAACACCTGGGGTCATGATCTGCTCGGGACCAAGCTCCCCCACCTCGACGATCTTATCAGCCTCGACAATCACATAATCGGCGGCCATAGCCATGACCATGCTGAAGTTCTTGGAGGTGCCACGGTAAAAAACATTCCCCGCACGGTCGCAGATGGTCCCCTTGATAATGGCGACATCGGCATGCAGCGGAAGTTCCAGCAGGTACTCTTTGCCGTTGACGGTCAGCTTCTGTTTCCCGGTTTCGACTTCGGTCCCGATCCCGGTTGGCGTCAGCACGCCACCGAGCCCTGAACCACCACAGCGGATGCGCTCAGCCAGGGTTCCCTGCGGCACCAGTTCGACCTCCATCTCTCCGGCGTTCATCAAGGCACCCGATTCCGGATTGAGGCCGATGTGGGAGGCGTAAAGCTTTTTGACCCGCTTGTTACCGATCAGCTTACCGGTGGCAACCCCGGGGACGGCGGTATCGGTGGAGATCAGGGTGATGTCATCGATCCCCTGTGCGACCATGGCATCGATGATGGTTTCGGGGCTTTTAACCCCCATGAACCCATTACTCATGATCGTCATGCCGCTTGCGATATGCGTCATGGCCTCATTGATGGTGACTTCTTTGTTCATAGCAATCTCCCTTAGCGTTCAATACACATGGCGATACCCATACCACCGCCGATACATAAGGTCGCCAGCCCTTTTTTGGCATCGCGTTTGATCATCTCGTACAGCAGGGTGGTCAGGATCCGGGCGCCGGAGGCACCGATGGGATGGCCCAGGGCAATCGCGCCACCGTTGACGTTGGTGATGGCCGGATCAAGTTCCAGCTCTCTCATCACCGACAGGGACTGGGCGGCAAAGGCTTCGTTGGCCTCGATCAGGTCGAGGTCAGCGACCGTCCAACCCGCCTTGTTCAGGGCCACACGGGTCGCTTCCACCGGACCGATCCCCATAATGGCTGGATCGCAACCATGCCAACCGTAAGAGACGATGCGCGCCAACGGGGTCAGGTTCTTTGCTTTAACCGCATCAGCGCCGGCGACAACAATGGCGGCGGCACCATCGTTGACACCGGAGGCGTTACCGGCGGTGACGGTCCCGTCCTTTTTAAAGGCGGGGCGCAGTTTCCCCAGGGATTCAGCGGTGGTTCCGAAGCGGGGGAATTCATCAACATCAAAAACTTTCGGCTCCCCTTTGCGCTGGGGAATCAACACCGGCACAATCTCGTCCTTGAACTTGCCAGCCGTGATCGCCGCTTCGGCGCGCTGCTGACTGGTGGCGGCAAAAGCGTCCTGATCCTCACGGCTTAAAGCATACTTTTCCGCCAGGTTCTCGGCGGTGATCCCCATGTGGTAGTTGTTGAAGATGTCGGTCAGACCATCGTAGACCATGGAATCAACCACCTCGCCATGCCCCATACGGTAACCGTTACGCGCTTTAGGTAGCAGGTAAGGAGCCTGGGTCATACTTTCAGTGCCTCCTGCAACCACGATAGCTGCGTCATCACACTGAATCGCCTGAGCAGCAGCGGCGACTGTGCGCAACCCGGAGCCACACAACATATTCAGGGTCTGGGCACACTTATCCTGGGGAATTCCAGCGGCCATAAGAACCTGACGGGCCACATTCTGGCCACTGCCGGCCTGTAAAACACATCCCATGATGACCTCATCAACGGCATCAGCAGGGACGCCTGCACGTCTTAACGCCTCGCTAACCGCTGCTCTGCCCAGCTCAACCGAACTGGTACCGGCCAACATTCCATTAAAGGTTCCGACAGCGGTCCGCGCCGCTGCAACGATGTAGATATCTTTCATGACTCAACCTCAGACTTTCAATCAGGTGTGATTACGGAAAACAGCCCCTCAAACAGAGGGGCTGCCGAGTTTAGATAGTTGCCAGCTGAAACACTAAATCGCAACTGTCAGGCTTTCAGATTGGAAACGAGCAATTTTTCGTTGTGGCACGGAAATCAAGTACTTGCGCTTAAGACGTAGTACTTTACGTCGCACAAGCAAGTCTGCAGATTGACACAGCCACGGCGGAAAAGGGCCGTTTCCGGATGAAAACTAGATAAATATTCCAGGTAATGTAAGCAAACAAACCGTAGTGACAACCATCCACACGAACCAGAGGAAAGCCATCAGTCCCCAGGCTTGCTTCAGCTCCATCTTGACCAGGGCCAAGGCAGGAATAATGTAGAGGGGCTGCAGCAGGTTGGTGGCCTCATCGCCAAACATAAAGGCGGAAGCGATGGTCGGAATGTGTGCATTAAGAGCCTGAGCAGCTTCCACCAGAACCGGACCCTGAACAATCCACTGACCTCCCTGTGACGGGACAAACAGGTTAACGATGGAGGCTGCGATATAAGAGAAGAAGTAGATGGTGTTTTCCGTCGCGATGCCGATCAGCCCGTTGGCCATAACCATGGTCAACCCTGAGGCCGCCATAATCCCCATGATGCCACCGTAGAAGGGGAACTGAATCATGACCTGGGTGGCATTGGACATATTCTCATTCATGGCCCGAATAAACGAAATCGGGGTATTGTAGAAGAACATGGCACACACCAGGAAGATGAATATAACCAGATTCAGCGACAACCCGCCACCACCGACAAAGTGATGAACGAGATATGCGACTCCGGCCAGAACCAGGATCCACATGAGAATCTTACTGTTGTTCATCTTGTCGGCAGGGGTAATATTCGGGGCTTCTTCATGGCCGTTGGAAGTCTGCACATCACCGGTAAATTCAATCACCTCGTTCTCCGGCGGACGCAGAAAGATACTGACCAGGATGGTGGCGACAAACAAGGCAGCGAAGGTCAGAAGGCCGACCGGGTTCAAGGCGGTTTCTGAAACCGGGATGACACCAATCTTGTCCACCAGGAAATGGTCTGGTGACGCCAGCAGAGCGACGACCGAGATGGACGGGCAGATCGGCTGAATCATGATCATGCAGGCGTAACCAACTGTAATCATAAAGGGAAAATGACATTTCCTTATATTTTTCGACAGATACATGGAGAATATCGGGGCCAGGATGGTCGCAAATGCCCAGTTGATGTAGCCGGCAATACAGGTCACAATAATCAGGGTGACATAAGCAGCACTTGGGGTTTTAGGTAACCTGGCAATTTTCGACAGCCCCTGTTCAACGGCCGGCGCCTTGGCAACCGCACTACAAACGACCACCATAATTGTCATCTGAAAGGCAAAGGAAATCATCTTCCACAAGCCGTCATACCAGTAAGTTACCAGCTGAATCGGACCGGTATCGGTCATGCCCAGGGCCATAACGGCAACAATCAGCGTCAGAATCACACAAAAAACGAATGACGCCGGAATAACTTTATCTGCAGCAAACTGAAATCTCTTTGAAAAATTCCACAACATCTATGAAGTCTCCCTTGGCTTACATGTAAAACTCACTAGCTTTGAGCTGGTGAATTAATTTGAGTATGTAGTTTTTCTGGATCTGTTCAGCATTCGTGGTGGTGTAATCGAAAAAACCTTTGCCAGTTTTGAATCCCAGCTCCTGCTTTTCGACCTTCTCTTTTAACAGGGGGGAAGCACTGGTCGAATTGTCCATGACAGCAAGCAGGTTGTCGCCTACCGTTTGCCAGATATCCAGGCCACCAAAATCAGCAACCTGTAACTGACCGGTGGTAGCATACCTGAAGGCAGGACCAAACATGAGGGCCTTGTCGATATCAGCAGGTGAGGCAACTCCTTCGGCCATGAGGGAAAAGACCTCGCGGGCCACCCCCTGCTGAATACGGTTAGCAACCAGCCCCGGAACCTCTTTCAAGACTTTGACCACCTGTTTTTTGATCGAGCTATAAAGGTTTTCGACCTCGGTATATATGTCCTCAGGCATATTGCCGAAGAAGGACAGTTCGGCAATCGGAATCAGCAGGGCAGGATTATACCAGTGGCAGATAAGCATCCTTTTTTTGCGTTCTTCCGACACAACAGCCATCATGTCCGCAAGAATCAGACTAGAGGTATTACTGGCAAAAATAGCCTCCGGCTTACAGATTTTATCAAGTTTGGCAAAAAGTTCCTGTTTCAGATCAATCCGTTCCGGGATTGCCTCGATAATGTAATCAGCATCAACAGCGCATTTTTCGAGATCACTGGATAGCTGAATGTTGGCCATGACCGCATCAACGGTAAGGCCATTCAGAACATTTTCCTGTTCAAGAATCGCCAGTTCACGACGCATAACGTCAGGTAAGTTAGCCAGATAATCCTCGTTGGTATCAAACAACTGAACCGGAAAGCCATACATGGCAAAGTTCTGGGCAATGGAATGCCCCATGGTCCCGGCCCCGATAACAGCAATATTGTTAATCATCCTTCTCAGCCTTTCTTGAGGCCGAGAATCTCACGGGCTTCAGCGGGAGTAGCAGGTTCCTTGTTGAATTCACGGATCAAGCGTGCGGCCCGCTCAACAAATTGCGGGTTACCAGTGGCCAGTTCATTCTTGGAATAAAGAACATTATCCTCAAGACCAACGCGAACATGGCCACCGAGAGCGATGGTGGCATAAAGAATCGGCATATGACCGCGCCCTATTCCGAGGGCAGACCAGGTGCAGTTTTCTGGCAGCAAACTTTTCAGGTAAACCAGGTTTTCGACCGTTGCTGCAGTACCTCCAGGGGCGCCTAGAACAAACTGATAATGCAGAGGAGCTTCAAGAACGCCCTTTTTCAGATAGTACTGAGCGTTGTAGAACATACCCGCATCAAAAACTTCGATCTCAGGCTTGATATTGTTCTCCTTCATGGTCTGACCAAGCTCTTCAAGAAAATGCGGATGATTTATAAACAGAGCATTGTGCCCCCAGTTCATGGAACCACAATCGTAGGATGCCATTTCGGGATTGAGTTCTTTCAAATGCTGCTGACGGGTTTCGTCGGTGGCTTCAAGGTCCCCTGATGTCGTATAGTTGAGAATGATATCGCAGTCTTTCTTAGCTTTGATCAACTCTTCAAATTCACGATATTTTTCAACATTCATGGTCCCCAGACCTTCGTCATTGCGCACGTGAATATGAGCAACGGCCGCTCCAGCCTGCCAACAGGCGTAGACATCTTCGGCAATCTCAGCCGGAGTAATCGGAATGTTGGGGTTGTCTTTCTTTGATGGCCATGCCCCAGTAACAGCCACCGTAATAATCGTTTTGTCCATCTGTATACCTCCTGATTATGTGTGTGCTGCCTCTATGAGCAATAGCCATACCAACCAAAAACCATAAAACAAAACCCCTTTATAAACAGGGGTCTCGTCAAACAGCCTATATTTTTCAATCAATTACACTATGAAAATATTCATACTTTTATGATTTTTTTCATAGAAAAACTTTTCTACACTCCTGTTACTCAATCCCCAGACGCTGCTTTTTTTTGACGATGGTTGATTGATCCAGTTGCAGGTGTTTAGCCGCATTAGTCGTCGTCCGGTATTTGTCCAACGCTTTTCTGAGCAGTTGACGCTCAAAGTCGTGAACAAGTTCCTTATATGATTTTCCGCTCTCGGTGTCTGAAATGTCCTCTTCCATATGCAGCATCGATTCCACCAGTCCGTGGGCAGTAGCGGCATCGTTGGCAATAATAACCAGACGCTCAATAACGTTTTCGAATTCACGGATATTACCGGGCCAACGGTATTCCTTTAGAACCCGTACCGTTTTGTTGTTAAGTTGCAGATTCTTGGCGTACTTCTTATTGAATTTTTTCAGAAAGTACTCCTTGAACAGATCGACATCATCGCCCCGTTCGCTCAATGACGGTAAATTTATCGGTAAAACATTGATCCGGTAATAGAGATCTTCCCTGAATGTGCCACGCTTTATCTCCTGCTTAATATCTTTATTGGTTGCCGAAATAATTCTCACATCTACCGCAACAGGCTTATGGGCGCCAATCCGTTTAACTTCCTTTTCCTGCAGAACCCGTAGCAATTTACACTGCAGATCCATCGACATGTCACCAATTTCATCAAGCAGTAGTGTTCCTCCATTGGCGATCTCAAACAGACCGATCCTCCCCTCTTTACTGGCTCCGGTGAAGGTCCCTTTTTCATAACCAAACAGTTCACTTTCAAGAAGGTTTTCCGGAATGGCACTGCAATTGATTTTTATAAAGGGCTTATCATGACGCCTGCTGTGCTTGACAACCTCATTGGCGAGAATCTCTTTTCCGGTTCCCGTTGGACCGGTAATCAATACCGAGGCATCTGTCGGAGCGACCTGGGAAATGAGCATTTTAATATTCTGTATCGCCGGGCATTCCCCCACGAGCGAACTTTTATCGATCTGACTTTTTCTGAGGTGACTTAGCTCCTGCTCTTTGACGATATTTTCTTCCTGAAAAATCTTCAGTTTCGTCTGGGTCTTTTCCAGCTGTGATTTAATTTCATCGAGATCAGTCATCGCCCGATTATTGATAACCACCTTTTTCACTCTCCCTTTTTTGTCAAAAATGGGTGAACCAGTGATCAGCATTTTATTTTTGTTAACCAGACTTTCTCCTATAGAGTTAACTGTTTTTTTCTGTTTGATAACCTCAAGAGTCACGGCATTTTTATAGATCAACCCCTCTTCGATTATATCCACCACATTACGTCCCAAAACCCTTTCTGAGGGGATTCCGGTAATACGCGTGTAGGATTTATTCACGAAGAGAGTATTACCATCACCATCCGAGATATAAATACCGTCATACAAATGATTGGCAATCTCTTCGAAATCAAGAACATCCTCCTCCAATCCCTCAAGATGGTCTCGGATCGTTTGCAACTGCCTCGCTAACTCTGGGGGAGAAACAGTAACGATTTCCCCCCGACACGCAGCTAACAATTTATCAAGCAAATTGAGACAACTCTCCATTTAAGTCTCCTGACTGAGAAAACAACAACTTCGCTAGATAGCTTAACTTCGACAGAAACAGCTAAGTGTTTTGACCTATAGACACATTGTTGCAAAGAGTCTGCATGGGACCAAGATCATATCCTACATAGCGGAAATCAAAAACCATTTTATCTTTTACCTAACCATAACAAGCAAGTGCCGGGAATCCTGCTATAACTTTAAAAAGTGCTCATTACCAACCTACCAGGAGAACGCATGCATATTGTTAGACTTACCCTCGTAACCATATTTCTGAGCTGCTCTCTTTCCTTATCAGCTAAGGCGCAAGAGCTCGTCCCCCTGACAACATCCAATCAAAATCCCCTGACCGCCGTTTACGGACTACCCGCAACGGCACCCGGAACAATTCTTTCTGCTGGGCAAACTGAACTTGAACTGCGCGTTGATCTGGCCAGTTCCTGCAGCACCTCCGATAACAGCGATGAGAGTATTCTGCTTGATGGGGAGACCAGCCATTACACCCTGGCACTTAGATACGGAATTAGTGGTGATTTTGAAATTGGTATGGAGATCCCCTACATCAGCCACAGTGAAGGGTTTCTTGATGACTTTATTTATAACTGGCACGACTTCTTCGGCCTGCCACAGGGAGAGCGCGATACGTTAGAAGAGGATCAACTGACCTACGCCTATCAGAGTAACGATAGCTCCATTTCACTCGATGACGAGGAGAGTGGCTTTGGCGACCTGCGCTTTACCGGAGCCTGGCATTTAGTGGGGAAACACAAGGGAGACACCCATCACCTGGCGTTGCGTTCCAGTCTTAAATTACCGACCGGTGATGATGAAAAATTACTGGGGAGTGGCAGTACCGACCTTGCCTTATGGCTCAGCAGTTCTCACTTCTACCAGCAGGAGAGCGTTGGATTGTTTGCCTCCGCTGGTATGATATTTTTAACTGATGGTGACCTACTGGCAGAGCAGCAGCGCAATATCGTTGGCTTTGGCAGCCTGGGTGCCGCCTGGCAAATTTTTGATGCAGTCGCCCTGAAACTGCAATTTGATGGCCACACTGGTTTTTATGATGACAGCGACTTTGCCGAACTGGGTCCATCCGTTCAACTGGTTATGGGGGGCTCTATCGCTATGGGGAATGATACCAGTCTGGATCTTGCGGTCAGTGAAGATATTGTCGTTGATTCAGCTCCCGATGTCGTTTTTCACCTGGCGCTACGGACTCGGTTTTAACTAGTTTTCATCCGGAAACGGCCCTTTTCCGCCGTGGCTGTGTCAATCTGCGAACTTGCTTGTGCGACGTAAAGTACTACGTCTCCGTGCAAGTCCTTGATTTCCGTGCCACAACGAAAAATTGCTCGTTTCCAATCTGAAAACTTCGAAGTTACGATTTTGAGTTTCCGGATGGACACTAACTAGTTTCTGTCCGGAAAGGGCTCTTTTTCACCAGTTCGGCGTCAATCTTCGTATTCGTTTGTGCGGCGTAAAGTACTACGCTTTCTCGCAAATACTTGATTTCCTTGATCTGGCAAAAAATTGCATCTTTCCGATTCAGAAACGGGTAGTTCCCCTACGGAGTTTCCCTATAACAACTAACTGGCAGCTTAAGAAATTAGCATTTTCAAATTTTTTCTCTTGCCAAAAGTTAAAAATTAGCAATAATTATAATTAATCTTCGACTTGTGCCCTCTCCTGTTCATTTCACTGTTAGAATCCGAGGAAAATATGAAGCTTAAAAACAAAATTATCGCTATGACCGGGGGGACCTTTCTACTCTGTATGCTGATATTCACATTGCTCGTCAATATGAATATCAAACGGATGATGACTGACCAGATAAAAGGTGGTCAATTAGGATTAGTGACCCAAACCTCTGAGACCTTTAATCAGTGGGTAGCGGTGCGTAAAAGCATGTTGCTCGCAACAGCGGAAGAAATTTCGAAGCTGGACCTGGATGCGCATAAAGAGACCCTGCAAATCCTGACAGCAACCTCTTCCGGAGGGGATTTTGTTGAAGCCTATATCGGTTACGATCACAACGGCAGTTTTCTTGACTCCAGCGGCTGGATTCCACCGAAAGATTATGATCCACGCATTCGCCCCTGGTACAAGGCGGCCTCAGACAAAGGGCAGGCGATTCTGACCAAACCATATGTTGATGCCAACACCGGCAAGATGGTTATTTCTTTTGCTGCTCCAGTATTCAAAAACGGTAAAAAAATTGGCGCTGTCAGTGCCGATATTTTCCTGACCTTCATTGTTGATACGGTCCTCAACACCAAAGTCAGCTCCAAAGGCTATGCCGTTCTTACTCATCATGACGGGACAATTATTGTGCATCCCGACAAGGAGCTCGTCAACAAACCACTCCCCTCTACGCTGGCCACTGCATTTTCTGGCATCACGAACAAGAATTCCGGGGTCATGAATGTTGCTATTGATGATACCGACAACATGCTGGCTTTTTCGGAGGTCAAAGAGAGTGGTTGGAAGCTTTTGGTTATCAGCCCGGACAGCGAGATTTACGCTCCCGTGTGGAACCTGATCTATCTGATGTCCGGCCTGGCAATCCTTTTTGTTGCTGTCAGTGTCGTGGTTGCTTATTTTATCGGCCGCAGTATCGCTCGCCCTATCAGCCAGACCGTCTCTATGATTGAAGAACTGGAGCAGGGAAAACTGAGCACCCGCCTGGACCTGACGCGTCACGATGAAATCGGCATCCTGGCAAAAACCATGAACGACTTCGCCGACAATTTACAAGCGGAAATGGTCGATAACCTGCAAAGACTTGCTGATGGTAATCTTGATTTTGAGGTTATACCCCGCAGTAAGGACGATCAGATTAGAGGTGCTCTGAATAAACTTGGTTCTGATTTGCGTAAGATTGTTATTGAAATTCAGGCAGCAGGCGATCAGATTGATATTGCCAGCTCCCAGGTATCCGATTCCAGTCAGACCCTGTCCCAAGGAACGACAGAAAGTGCTGCTTCACTTGAAGAGATCAGTGCTTCAATCAACGAGGTCGCCAGTCAAGCAAACAACAGCGCCCAAAATGCCACTCAAGCGAGAAATCTTGCTCAAGAGGCAACCACTGCAGCTGCAGAGGGGAACGATAAAATGGTCTCCATGATCGGAGCCATGGCCGATATTGATGAAGCCAGCCAGAGCATCGGCAAAATTATTAAGGTTATTGATGAGATCGCCTTCCAGACCAATTTACTGGCTCTGAATGCCGCTGTTGAAGCTGCTCGTGCGGGGCAGCATGGAAAGGGCTTTGCCGTAGTTGCGGAAGAAGTTCGTAACCTTGCAGCACGCAGCGCTAAAGCGGCTCGAGAGACCGCGGACTTGATTACCAACTCGGTCGAAAAAACCACAACCGGTACCCAAATCGCCGAACAGACTTCTGGCGCGCTTGAAAAAATCGTTGAGATCATCTCAAAGGTTACAGATATCGTCGGTGAAATTGCGACATCCAACAGTGAGCAGGCACAAGGGATTTCCCAGATCAATCTTGGCCTGAGCCAAATAGATCAGGGGGTACAGCAAAATACGG
Organism: Geopsychrobacteraceae bacterium; assembly: GCA_963664385.1. Lineage (GTDB taxonomy): Bacteria > Desulfobacterota > Desulfuromonadia > Desulfuromonadales > Geopsychrobacteraceae > Seleniibacterium. Next base: position 2,695,789 of record OY761157.1, on the reverse strand, counting down.
CGACAGCTGAAGAATCTGCAGCAGCTGCCGAGGAATTATCAGCGCAGTCAGCACACCTCAAACAGATGCTCTCCCACTTCTCGATGGCACAAGGGACAGCACCTGCACCGGTAAAAAAGCGCCAGCCAAAACAGCTGACTGGCGGCTGGCCGCAGTAATAACAACGGGTAAATGATGGTCATGAGCAGTGCCCGCAACAGGCTGGCACTGCTCACCATAACTCTTCTTATTCACTCTCCCCTTCCAGCCAGTTCTTGAAGCGTTCCCTTGGCCCGCGGGACAGAATCCGGTCAAGACGCTCCCGATCATGCAGGTAAAGACAGTGGCGGATCGTCGTGTAAGGTCCGAACGAGTGCTCTGGATTCCGAACCAGAAAGTCCTCGCGATATTCTTTGACCTTTTTTATGTGATCAATAAGCCCCTGGTGGAGATCCGCGCGACTGAAACTTTTATCGAGCTTGAGAATCTCCTGAACAAAGTTATCAACTTTGTAATCCTTAAAGTCAAAATCTTTGAAAAAGTGGCTGGCTACCCGCAGGAAGTTAAAAGCGTTGATCTGTCGACCGGTAACAGCAGACACCTGAGGGGTGCCGGTGCTGTTATCAGGAGTATCGATAAAAGGAATTTCCGTTTCCTGCTTCAACAAGGCACTGGTTGCATTGCGAATTTCGATGAATTCACGATCTGCCAACTCAAACAGGGCCGCCAGAACATTGATGCGCCTTTTCAGGTCTGCAGGTATCGACTTTTTATATTTGATTTTGTGGTCAAGGACACTCCAGGCATCCTGAATTAACGAACGAATCTGAACCTCAAACTTAATTCCGAAAAGAACTTGGTGATCAGCTGCAGCGGCATTGATTCTCTCGTTGTACTCAACATCCATATGCAGACCTTTGTAGCCGAACAGGTCCGGCGTTTTTTCCTGAACCGAAATTTTATCGGTAATATTGAGAATATCAAACTGTCCCCTGAGGGCATCGGCAATTCTGGAGATCTGATCTTCATAGATGCAAACCACCCTGATGCCGATCAGATCCGATAGATAGTCCTTGATTTCATAAGGCTGTTCATCGCTCTCCAGGCGACTCTGGTATTTTCGCTGAAATTTTTTAATACACTCTTCACGCTTTTTTACCCGTCCTTCAACCTTAGTAATTTCACCGATATCAAACTGTTTTAAGAGCAGAACAACGGCGCTGATACAGGCATTCTTCGCTTCTTCGAGGATCACTCGATTGGTGTCATAGAAGGTACGAAAATTCTGTTTTTCCAGTTCAAAATCTAAAGAAGACACAAAAAACTCCTTAACAGCCGGATGTTTTCTTATCTGGCATAAATTTGATTTTATTCAGGTCCGTAAATAGCCGTGGTCATAACCTGTTCCGGGGCGTCTTTACCGGTCCAGATCCGAAAGGCAATTTTCCCTTGATGATACAACTGGCTCTGCCCATTTATAATATCGCAACCGAGCTGCTCTGCGGCCTCAAGAAAGCGGGTTTTTAAGGGGGAATAGATAACGTCAGCAACCAGGGCAAGATTACCATGGAAAAATGATGGGTCGAGGGGGCACCGATCCGCATGAGGTGCCATACCGACACTGGTGGCATTAATAAGGACCGTAGACTCGTTGATGGGAGCTTGCATGGCGGTATTAAAAGGAACGGCTTCACAACACGGGAAAACGTCCGTATTGATCTTGTCTGCCAGCTCCTGAGCTTTAGCAAAGGTGCGGTTGGTCAGAAAGATTTTCCGGGGTTTCCGCGAAGCCAGCACTACAGCAATGGCACGTGCAACACCACCAGCGCCAATAATGAAAAAGGAGTGATCCCGGATAACCAGCTGTTTGTCAACTTCAAGCCCCCTGACAAACCCTTCTCCATCAGTATTAAACCCCTTGATGGTTCCATTATCGATTTTTACAGCATTTACGGCACCGATAACTTCAGCCAGGGGATCAATTGCATCAAGATACTTCAGAACGTCAATTTTATAAGGAAGGGTCACCGACAGCCCGGCAAAATTCATTTTTGCCACCCCGCGCAGAACATCAGGGAAAGCTTCCGGATCTACGTTGATCGGTAAAAAGTAATAGTCTAGCCCCAAGCTCTTAAAAGCCGAGTTCATCATAGCTGGTGACTTACTGTCGGCCACATTGGAACCGATAACACCAGTGAGCCTGGTATCTACGGTAATCTGCTTCATTACTCGTTCCCCTCAGTTCGGCAGGGATAATCAGATGAGGATCCTCATATCAATAAAATAGCTACTCAAATTATTCCCCACCCACAATAACACCAGGCCACAGAGAATTGGCAACACAAAAGTGTTTCTGATTCACCTCGCTCAAGGCTGAGCAGGGGTAAATAACCGGAGGGTAAAGGAAAAATTCAACCATTTCCCTGGAATACTTTTCTAACCACATGCTTGAGAGTCGTCAGTTTATAAGGCTTCTGCACAAACCCAGCCAGTTTTTTTCCGGAAAAACGCTGGCAGACTTCGGCTTCGTTGTAACCACTCGACATGATAACTTTCAGCTCCGGGGTTATTTTTTTCAGCTCCCGGTAACACTGCTCGCCATCCATATTGGGCATGGTCAAATCAAGAATAACAAAACCAATGTCGGCCACGGATTTATACAGATTCAGTGCCTCCCGTCCATCGCTTGCCGTAACCACATCAAAACCCAGCTCTTCGAGCATTTCGACCCCGATGCGTCTGGCGCTCTCTTCATCATCAACCAATAAAACCTTACCATCCCCCTGCCAGTCATCGTCGATAACTTCAATCTCAAGGGGTTGCGCCGTCTGAGAAGAGACCGGGAGAAGAACATTAAATGTGGTACCTTTCCCTGGCTCACTATAAATCCGGATGGCCCCTTTGTGGCCACGGACAATTCCCAGAACAGCCGACATCCCCAAGCCACGCCCGGTAAACTTGGTCGAAAAGAAAGGATCAAAAATCTTATGGATAGTTTCCTCACCCATACCACAGCCACTGTCTGAAACTTCGAGGCTGACATATTCTCCAGCTTTAAGATCTTCATCAATCCACAGGGTTTTAAGATCTTGCTGATCACACACGCGTAACGAAGTGGAAATGGTTATAACTCCGCTGTTTTCGCCAATGGCCTCAGAAGCATTAATGACCAGGTTCATGAGTATTTGCCGGATTTGCGTTGCATCGACACTGACAGCAGGTAATGGCGTATATGGAATCAGCCGTAATAAAACCTTTTTGGATATGGACACTTGCAGCATATGCATCATTTCCTGCAGCAGGTCGTTGAGATCGATATGCTCCAGAATAAAGTGCCCACGTCCGGAATAAGCCAGCATCTGGCGGGCCAAATCGGCAGCACGCTCAGCGGCATTCTCGATCTGTTGCAGGTTTGCTAACGCCGAGGTCCCGGGAGGTAAGCGGCGTTTGGTCAACTCGGCATGCCCCATAATAGCCGCTAACAGATTATTAAAATCATGAGCAACCCCGCCGGCCAGGATCCCAAGGCTCTCCAGCTTTTGACTTTGAACCATCTTTTCTTCAAGCCGCTGACGTTCAATTTCAAGCCGTTTGTGCAGGGTAATATCCCGGATAACGGTTAGAATCATCCGTTGGCCGTTCAGTTCTACCGTGCGCGCAGATATTAAACCTCGAAGAACGGTCCCATCCTTCGCGATAAAGTCGGCCTCCATATTTTCAACATATTCTTCTGTTTGCAGACGCCGGATCAAATCCTTGCGGTCGTTGACATTTTTCCAAAAACGTAACCTGTAGGTGGTATGACCAAGAACCTCTTCAGGTGAGTAGCCCATAATCCGGACAAATCCGTCATTGACATCAGTGATGGTCCCATCATCGATATTTGTCAGGCAAATTGAGTCGGGAATTGTTTTAAACGTTGTGCGGAAGCGATCTTCGCTATTACGTAACTGTCGCTCTGTGAATTTACGTTCGGTAATATCTTCCCCCGAAAATAATATGCCACAAATGTCCTGATCATTTCGTAATAGAGTATTATGAAAGGCAATGATGCGCTCTTCTCCAGAGCGTGTAACAACTTTTGCTTCGCTGAATTCAGGAATAGAAAGGGTGCCGGAGAAGAATTGATCAAGGTCTTGTTGCATCTGACTTCTATAGCGCTCCGGGATAACTGTTTTCACCCAGTTTTTACCAATCAGTTCCGGTTCCTGAAATCCCAGAATCTGGCTTCCCTTCTGATTAAGAAGGGTGACGTTGCCATTCTGATCCAGAGCTCCGATCATAACCCCGGCGATATCCAGGTAGCGCTGAGCCTCATCTTTCTGCCGGACGCTGGTTTCCAAAGCCTGACGCTGAGCCGTGATATCGCGGGTAATCCCCTCGACCCCAGCAATATTGCCGTGGCCATCATAATAGTAATGGGCGCTTGTCATTGCCCACCAGACCGATCCATCTTTTCGTTTTAAACGCGCTTGAAAATTTTGAACCCGGCCATGTTCTCGGAGCAAACGGAGAAAGACCTCCCGTTCCTCCGGCACCATATAGACGTCCTCGGCCATATTCATCCCCAGGCATTCTTCTACCGTATATCCGGACAGGGCATATGCGGACTGAGAAAGGAAAACAATCCGCCCTTCGGTATCGGTCCTATAGAATAGATCTGAGGTATTTTCAGCCAGCGAACGGTAAAGGCTTTCTCTTGCCTCCATCTCTTTCAACTTTTGAAGCAACTCTTCATAAGTTGGCTGACTAAGGGAGTTATCCTCGATAGGTAAATCGGATGAGCTGTTCATGGGTTCGCTCCTGAGATCAGATACTGATCAAGGTCGCAAGTCGAGATCACTGTAAACTTCAGAATCATATCGACTTAAACATTATATCCCCCCATCCAGGCATGTCATCTACGGTCTCAGGCATAATTACCATAATTCACCTGTTTTTCCATCTGTGAAATATGTAACCATCATCAACATTCTGTGGTTTCCCACGCCAAAGGGGCCTGCATTAACGCAGGCCCCTTTGCTGTGGAACAAGATAAAACAATTATCTAGTTGCCCTTCGGAAAGTCAAAATAGCAACTAGCCGGTTTTCAGATTGGAAACGAACAATTTTCGTTGTGGCAAGGAAATCAAGGACTTGAGCGGAGGCGTAGTACTTTACGCCGCACAAACAAGTCCCCAGGTTGACGCTGCCACAGCGGAAAAGGGCCGTTTCCGGATGCAAACTAGCTATGCTATAGCCGCAGCAATAATCTCCTTAAGCGGGGTCGTCTTCCGACCGATCAATTGTTGTAGCACATGACTTTCGTCAAACAGCGCACCCTGTTCTGCAGCGCTGTCCGAAACGGTTAACAGTTGTGCAATCGGTTCCGGCAATCCTGCCGCAACCAAAGCCCCGCTGTAATCTTCGACACTCAAGTTGTGATAAGGAATAGCTTTACCCGTGAGCTGTGAAACTACCGCAGCCAGTTCTCCCAGGTTATAGCTTTCATCTCCGGCAAGTTCAAGGGTCTGACCTTGATATTTTTCCCCTGAAGTAAGAACAACGGCAGCAGCTTCCGCATAATCCTGGCGCGCAGCCGATGCGATCCGTCCTTCACCGGCACTGCCATAGAAGGCCCCGTTATTTATCGCTGCAGGAACTGATGCGACATAATTCTCCGTGTACCAGCCATTACGTAAAATCACGAACGGCAGGCCTGAGGCCTGAATAGCCTGTTCTGTTGGCCAGTGCTCATCAGCTAGCAGCTTGAGTACAGACCTATCAGCATGCAGCAGACTGGTATAAACCAGCTGCTTGACTTCTGCCTGCTGTGCAGCCGCAATAACCGCCTGATGCTGCGGTAACCGCTTACCAACTTCACTGGACGAAATCAGCAACAATTTATCGATTCCAGCAAAGGCCTGTTCTAGGGTTTCCGGCCGATTATAATCGGTTTCCCGAACCTCAACACCAAGAGCGACCAGATCCGCGGCCTTTTCCGGTGTCCTGACTCCAGCCACAAGCTGTTTTGCCGGAACCTTCGTCAATAAGGCATCGATGACCAGCCGACCGAGTTGTCCATTTGCTCCGGTAACGAATATTTTAGCGCTCATAATAGTTCTCCTTAGTTTAAAAATTTATAGGCTCGAATGGTTTCTTTTAGTAACCTGCTTAACTTTTGAAATATAGTATGATAAATAAATTAAAAATAAAAGAAGGCACAAATAAGTGATCTGGTTACCTTAAGGTGACTGCAGGAGAAAAACCGATGAAATATGATGTCTATGCCCGTAACTGCCCCAGTCGTCTGGTCCTGGACCGGATTTCCAATAAATGGTCAATGCTGATCCTTAACCGATTGAGCCAGGAAACCTTACGCTTTAACCAGCTTAAGAAGGATATTGACGGAATCTCACAGAAAGTCCTGTCGCAAACGCTGAAAATGTTGGAACGGGATGGTCTGATCTTCAGGGAAGCATTTGCAACGGTCCCGGTAACTGTTGAGTATTCGATTACCAGCCTCGGGCAAACCCTGTCAGATACGGTCCATATTCTGACTCACTGGGCAGAAGAGAATTTTGATCAGGTTATTAACGCACAACAGGATTATGACGCCAAATACGCGGAATAAAAGACCCGGCTTAATAGTGACATTAAACCGGGTCTGAGTTGCAAAAACGTACGAACAGCCCGCTAAGGCTTAAAGAGCATTTCTGCGGCCTCGTAAATGGTTTCGGACAAGGTCGGATGCGGGTGAATCGACTTACGCAAGTCTTCGGCCACCGCTGCCATCTCAATCGCCACCACCCCTTCAGCGATCAGTTCTCCGGCCCCGGGACCGGCCACGGCAACCCCCAGAACCCGATCTGTTTCGGCATCGACAATCAACTTGGTGATGCCATCATCACGCCCGAGGGTCAAGGTGCGTCCATTCCCACGCCATGGCATTTTGGCGGTTTTCACCTTGATCTTCTGCTCACGTGCGGCCGTTTCCGTTAACCCGCACCAGGCAATTTCGGGATCGGTAAACACCACCGCCGGAATCGCTCGTGGATCGAAGACCGCTTTGTGCCCGGCAGCCGCTTCGGCAGCGACATTTGCCTCACCATAAGCCTTGTGAGCCAGCATCGGTTCACCGGCAATATCCCCAATTGCGAAAATATGCGGTTCCGCGGTTCGCTGCTGGCCATCAACCTTGATAAATTTCTTTTCGGTCAATGCGATAGCGGTATTCTCCAACCCCAGGTTTTCTGTATTTGGCCGCCGCCCAATGGAAATAAGGACCTTATCAAAGCGCTTATTGATAATTTCCCCTTTTTTATCCTCCAGGGTTACCGCTACTCCATTGTTCTGCTCTTTAAGCTCGACAACCTTGGTTTTAAGAAAAATATCCTCAAACTTTTTATCCAGGCGACGCTTAAGCACCGATACCAGATCACGGTCACAACCAGACAACAAGCCATCTGTCATTTCCACAACGGAAACCTTGCTCCCCATGGCGGCATAGGCGGAGCCCAGTTCAAGACCGATATACCCCCCACCCACAACCAGCAGAGATTTCGGCACATCAGCCAACTCCAGAGCCCCGGTTGAATCGATAATCCGCAAACTGCCTGCGGCGACCCCCGGCAACATAATCGGCCGTGACCCGGTGGCCAGAATCGCTTGTTTAAAGGTCAGATCACGGGTCTCGCCAGCAACGGTTGTCACCTCCAGGGTCGTAGCGTTTTTAAATTTTGCGGTCCCCTGAATATAGCTGATCTGCTTCTGCTTGACCTTGCCACCCAAACCACCGGTCAACTTGCCGATAACCTCGTTTTTCCAGTCCCGGACTTTGTCAATATCGATCTTTGGCTTGGCGAAAGAGACTCCAATTTCACTCGATTCTTCAGCCTCGGAAACCAGCTTGGCAACATGCAGCAGAGCCTTGGAAGGAATACAGCCACGATGCAGACAAACCCCACCCGGGTTTTCTTCCGGATCGATCAGGGTCACCTTCAACCCCATTTCCACCGCTTTAAAGGCCGCTGCATAGCCTCCCGGACCAGCACCGATAACGACCATTTCGGCATCAGCATCGGTCAGCGGTCTGGTGACGACTCGAACCTCTTCCTCAGCCTTCTCTTCCGGCAATGGTACCGGGGTACTTGTTGGTGCAGGCGATACCGCCGCTTCTGGCTCGGCTCCCGAACCAAGGGCATCAAGGATGGCAATCACGGCTCCTACTTCAGCGGTATCCCCCTCACTAACCTTCAGCTCCTTGATAACTCCAGCCTTGGGTGACGGGATAGCAACCACCGCTTTATCAGTCTCAAATTCAATCAGGGACTGGTCTTCTTCGACGTTGTCACCAACGGCAACAAGAATCGAAATAACCGTTCCCGACTTCACGCCGTCGGAGACCTCCGGAACAATAACTTCTAGAGACATAAACATTCCCCATTCTATTCATATGTTGAACGCAGACACCTGCCACTCAATTTGGAGACAAAGTGAAGGGCGAGGAAAGAGCTGCATTGCATCAGCAATAACCTATTTCATCATCAGCTTGATCGGTTGTTCCAGACCGTCACAGATAAAGCGCAGGAAGCGGGCACCGTCAGCGCCATCGATAACCCGGTGATCATAGGTCAATGATAAGGGCATCATCAATTTCGGCTCGAACTCTTTGCCATTCCATACCGGCTCAACCGCAGAGGTTGACACGCCAAGGATGGCCACCTGTGGAGCGTAGACAATCGGGGTGAAGGAAGTCCCGCCAATCCCCCCCAGGTTGCTGATGGTAAAGGTACCGCCTTCCATCTCCGCCGGACTCACTTTACGCTCGCGGGTCTTTTCCGCCAGGGTTGCCAGGTCAGCCGCAATGGTTTCAATCCCCTTACCTGCAACATCCTGAATCACCGGCACCAGCAAGCCGTTCGGGGTATCAACTGCGACACCGATATTGACGTAGTCTTTCAGCACCAGCTCCTTGGCCGCCAGGTCAAGACTGCTGTTAAATTGCGGGAACGCTTTCAGGGCTGCGCCACAAACCTTAGCCAGAATCGCCGTCATGGTTAATTTAACCGTGGCTCGCTTGTCAGCGTTGTACGCTTTACGAAATGCTTCCAGATCATCGATGCAGGCCTTATCGTATTGCGTAACCATCGGGACTGTCGACCAGGCATACCCCATGGCATCAGCCGTCACCTCGCGAACCCGTGACAATGGTTCGCGGGTCACACTCCCCCACTTAGCGAAGTCAGGTAAGGGGCGTTGGGCATGCAGGCCACGGAATTCAGCAGAAGACACGGCACTGACTTTGCCCCCCTGAAGTTCCTGCATCGCTTTTTTAACGAACTGACGCACATCGTCTTCACTGATACGTCCACCGGCACCGCTGCCCTGAACCTGGTAGATATCAACCCCCAGATCTCGGGCAATACGCCGTACTGAAGGCGCTGCCGGAGCAACAAGATCATCGCGCCTGACACTGGTCAGATCGACAGCCGGGGCGGCGGTCGGTAACGGTTCAACCTCCTGAACGGGCGGAGCAACCGGAGGGCTGACCTCTACAGCCGCAGGAGAAGGCTCAGCAGCTTGAGGTTCGGCGACAGCAGGAGCGGCAGAAACCGGCTCCTTAGTCCCGGCACTTTGTGCCGCGTCAAGAATAGCAATAACCGCACCGACAGCGGCGCTGTCACCTTCTTCAACTTTCAGTTCTTTTATGACACCCGCCTGGGGTGACGGGATAGCCACCACGGCTTTATCAGTTTCAAATTCAATGAGAGACTGATCTTCTTCAACCGTGTCTCCAACAGATACGAGAACCGAGATAACCGTTCCGGATTTCACTCCGTCAGATACTTCCGGGACAACAACTTCTATCGACATAATGATCCTCTAGTCCTGGTACGGGTTGAGTTTATCGGGATTAATTGCCAGTTCGTCAATCACTTTGGCGACCTGGTCAAGGGATCCATGACCGGCCTTAGCCAGGCGATACAGAGCAGCAATGGTTATGTAACGAGCATCGACCTCGAAGAAGTCGCGCAACTCCTCGCGCGCATCACTACGCCCAAAACCATCAGTACCGAGGCAATGAATCGGCCCTGGCAGCCATTGGGAGATGGTCGCCGGAAGCACCTTCATATAATCGGAAGCGGCAATAAAAATACCCTCTTCATTTTCGAGCAGTTCCTGCAGGTAAGGCTTTCGCGGTTCCTGATCAGGGTGCAACAGGTTCCAGCGCTCAGCTTCGACGGCATCCTGGTACAGCTCTTTATAACTGGTCACACTCCAGACATCGGCTGAAATGTTATACTTCTCAGTCAGCATTTCCTGGGCCTTGATAACCTCGTTGAGGATTGAACCACTGCCGAGCAGGTGAACTTTCTGCTGCCCTTTTTTCTTCTTGGCCTGGCTGAAACGGTACATCCCTTTCAGAACCCCGGCTCTGACATGGGAACCTTCAGGCATCGCCGGCATGCGGTAGGTCTCGTTACCAACCGTCAGATAATAGATCAGATCTTCCTGATGGCAGTACATACGGTTAAGACCTTCCTGAACAATCAGCGCCAACTCAAAAGCAAATGCCGGGTCATAGGCTTTTACCCTGGGTGGAGTCAGCGCCAGGACGTGACTGTGACCATCCTGATGCTGCAACCCTTCACCTGCCAGGGTGGTACGGCCAGCAGTAGCTCCGATCAGGAAGCCACGGGCGCGGCTGTCACACGCTTGCCAGATCTGATCCCCAACGCGCTGAAACCCGAACATGGAATAGAAGGCGTAGAACGGAATGGTCTGCACCTGATTGTTGGAATAAGCGGTCCCGGCCGCAATAAAGCTGGCCATGGAACCGGCTTCACTTAATCCTTCTTCGAGAATCGCTCCGGTTTTTGTTTCGTTGTAGAAAAGCAAACTCCCCTTATCGACCGGTTCGTACAACTGGCCAGCATGGCTGTAGATACCTGCCTGGCGAAAGAGGGATTCCATGCCGAAGGTCCGCGCTTCATCAGGAACAATCGGCACAATCATCTTACCGATCTCATCATCCTTGAGCAGCTTGGCCAGCAGATGGACAAAGGCCATAGTCGTTGCCAATTCACGGTCTCCCGACCCACCCAGATATTCACGAACCAGCCAGTCGGTCTGACAGGCCATGGGGCGACTGCCATCAAAACGCCGCGGCAAACTGCCACCCAACTCACTGCGCCGCTGACGCAGATACTTCATTTCCGGGCTATCTTCAGCCGGTTTATAAAATGGTGCCTTGGCGATATCATCATCACTGATAGGGATATTGAAACGGGTACGGAACTCTTTCAGTTCTGCTTCGTTAAGCTTCTTCTGAGAGTGGGTAATATTCTTCCCTTCCCCGGCTTCACCAAGCCCGTACCCCTTAATGGTCTGGGCCAGAATAACCGTCGGCGACCCGGTATGTTCAACTGCTGCTTTATAGGCTGCATAAACTTTTTCCGGGTCATGCCCTCCTCGTTTGAAACTGCCCAACTGTTCATCGCTGAAACCCTCAACCAGTTCCAGGGTTTCAGGATATTTGCCGAAGAAATCCTTACGGATGTGGGCACCGTTATTAGGCGTATAACGCTGCATTTCACCATCGAGGACCTCATCCATACGCTGGACCAGTTTACCACTCTTATCCGCATCGAGCAGATGATCCCATTCATGACTCCACAGCACCTTGATGACGTTCCAGCCGGCACCACGGAACGCGGCTTCCAACTCCTGAACGATTTTGCCATTACCCCGTACTGGCCCGTCGAGACGCTGCAGGTTACAGTTGACGACAAATATGAGGTTATCGAGTTTTTCACGCGAAGCCAAGGTTATAGCGCCAAGGGATTCCGGCTCATCCATCTCACCATCGCCCAGCATAGCCCAGACCTTACGCCCGCTGCGCTTGCGCAGACCACGGTCGACCAGGTAATGGTTGAAGCGTGCCTGGTAGATGGCACTGATGGCGGTCAAGCCCATGGAAACGGTAGGGAACTCCCAGAATTCCGGCATCAGAAATGGATGGGGATAAGACGACAGCCCTTTTTTACCACTCAATTCACGACGAAAATTTTCCAGATCTTCTTCACTCAGGCGCCCTTCCAGGTATGCCCGTGAATAGACTCCGGGGGCGGCATGCCCCTGAAAGTAAACCATGTCACCCAGGTAGTCATCAGTGCGACCACGCCAGAAATGGTTGAAACCGACCTCCCATAAGGTCGCTACCGAAGCATAGGTAGAAATATGGCCACCAATACCTGACGACTCACGATTGGCTCTGACCACCATGGCCATAGCATTCCAGCGGATGATTGATTTAATCCGCCTTTCCAGCTCACGATTACCGGGAAAGACTGGCTGTTGTTCAAGGGGGATCGAATTTATATAAGGGGTATTGGCAGTAAACGGGATGCTGACACCCTGCTCCTGCGCCCTGATCTGCAATTGGCGCAACAACTGCCTGACCCGCTCAGGGCCCTGTTCTTTTAATACATAGTCGAGGGATTCACGCCATTCCTGATTTTCAATTTCATTTATTTGATGCAAATTTTCATCATGTTTAGCGGTCATCTAGCTGTACTCCTTAGGTAAATATGGAAAAACCATATGTGATGTCGATGAGTTGCTATCATACACGAAATACCCAGTAAAAACATCAATCACTCCAAAAAAAATCCTATTCTACAGGTGGAGTATCTGTCATCAAAACCTATAAAAACAGTCCCCACATAGCATATAGTTATTTATTTTCAGAAACTTAAAAGACTCATTAAGATTATATTATTTTTAAGCTGGCTTTCTTGAAACAGAGAATGCTAGCCTTGTAACAATTCAACCTTATGCCTAACTGATAAGTGACGAAAGCAGGGCCACATATATGAAGTATACCAAGTTATCATTGCGTACAACTCTGATAGGTATCTTTGTGATACTGAATGTGGTTGCTGCCAGCATTATCGGTATTCTCGTCTATCTCAACTCAACGAATTCCTCGGCATTCATGGTTACCCGCCTGCAGCAGAATATTTTTCGCCGCGTCAATGAACAGATCAGTTTTCTCCTTGATCAGACAGAAAAAATTAACCTCAACAACGCCAATCTGATCAGGCAGGGGATCGTACCAGCTGATGACCTCGCTAAACTTCAGTACCTGTTCTGGCAGCAGATAAAGGTTGTCGAAAGTGTTTCCAACATTACCTTCGGAAATCCCGCAGGAGGAATAGTTGCAGCAGGGAATAAGGTCAGCAATGATGGTCTTTTCCTGGTTAATACTATCGATCTGACACGTGGTACTTTTCTTATTTATGATGTCGACGATACAGGAAAAAAAGGCAAACTACTCTATAAAAAGGGTGATTTTGACGTTCGACAGCGCCCATGGTATGTCGCTGCCCTGCAAAATACCGGCAATGTCTGGACATCTACCTACCGGTTGCCAATGGAACAGTTTTCAACCATCTCGGTCAACCTTGCCGTCCGCGATAACCAGCACCGGTTACTGGGGGTTCTTTCCACTAATTTATTTACCGAGCACCTTAATCAACACCTGAGGAATCTTGAAGACCGGGCGGGTGGCCAGGTCTACATTGTTGACGGTTCCGGAGAACTCATCGCTTCGTCATTGCCTGCAATAGCAGCAGATCAGGAGAATTCATCAGAGAACCAAGAACAAACCGGGCTGACTAAACATATTCTGTCATTACTCGATTCACAGCTGGAAAAAGATGAAAACAGTTTGATCACCCAGTATCAAGGCAAGAAATATCACGTTTATACCAGCTCATTACTACCGGAAAAACAGCTCGGCTGGTACACGATTATTGAATTTCCAGATTGTTGCTTTATGCCGGAATTAAAAAACAGCGATCAATACGTGCTGATTACCATTCTGGCTATCCTTAGCCTGACTGCACTGATGGGCCTGCTTGCGGCAAGATACATTACCTCCCCGATTAAAAGTCTGGAAAATACTGCCTGCAAAATTGCCCGCGGAGTCTGGCATACCGAAGCTATTCCCCCAACCCATATTACTGAAATCGACAGCCTTACGGACTCTTTCAAAAATATGGCAACGACCCTCGAAGAGGTCGTTCTTGAATTTCAGGATGAAATCAACATTCGGCGCGAAGCGGAAGAGAACCTGAAAATCAGTGAAAAAGCCCTGCGCGTTAAAAACGAAATGTACGAAAAGCTGACCGGGGCAGCGAAAGACGCCATTATCCAGATCAACGACTCCGGAGAGATTGTTTTCTGGAACAATGCCGCATCGGCAATTTTTGGCTATACGGAAGAAGAGGTTGTTGGTCAGAAAGTCCATACCTTGCTCGCTCAAAGTCATGATTTACAGAGCTTTATGACGGCATTTCCCCAATTTATTGCCATGGGTACAGGTCATGCCATTGGGCGAACCATAGAACTTAAAGCCGTTCATAAAGATGGCCATCTAATTCCTGTGGAACTCTCGCTATCCACCTTTATCGACCACGAGCAACGCCAGGCTCTCGCTATTATTCGTGACATAAGCGATCGTAAGGCTTCGGAAAGCAGGCGTCTGGAACTGGAAGAGCAACTGCGACAAAAATACAAGATTGAAGCGGTCGGGCTTCTGGCCGGTGGCATTGCTCATAATTTTAATAACAACCTGGCAATTATCCTGGGCAATGTTGAAATGGCCAAACACCATGATGTCAGTCCCGAGGACAGTGCCATCCTGCTTGACAACGCCTATACAGCGGCCCGCCGCTCCAGCGACCTGGTTAAACAGATCATGACCTATACCCGCTCAGAATCATTTGCTGCGGAACCAGTCCAGCTGCAGATGATCATTAAAGAAACCCTGACTTTGCTCTACTCAACACTGCCCTCGTCTGTCAATTTACAATCATTCTTTTGTGCCGAGTCCCATAAAATTTTTATTGATGCAGATCTCGGCAGCATTCAGGAGATTGTTATCAATCTCTGCAACAATGCGATTCATGCCATGGACGAACAGGGTAATTTAAGCGTCACTCTTGACCTGGTCGACCTTGAGCCTGCGGACATTCCAGCCCAGTTCCAATGCCAACCGGGAAGGTACGCGCGCATTTCGGTTAAAGATACCGGAATGGGTATGAGTAAGCAGGTTCTGGCAAAGATTTTTGATCCGTTTTTCACAACGAAAGATGTCGACCAGGGAACCGGGATGGGACTCGCCACCGTTATGGGCGCAGTTAAAAATTACGGTGGGTTGATAAAAGTCAGCAGTACCGTTGGCCAGGGTAGCTGTTTTGCTATTTATTTCCCCCAGATCACTCTCGACAACACCAACGAACCCAAGGAAGACATCCCGTTGTATAAGGGCTCCGGAACCATCCTGTTGGTCGATGACAATCCCCTGCTGGCGGACACCAGTTGCAAAATGCTTGATAAGTTGGGCTACCAGGTCACTATGGAAACCAGCATACAAAAAGCGCTGGAGTCTCTGAATAAGAGCCCTTTCAAATACGACTTGATTATCACGGATCAGACCATGCCTGGAATGACAGGAACCGACTTTGCAAGAAAAATGGAAAAGATTAATCCGGCGCTACCGATTATTTTATGTACCGGTTACAGCAATAAGGTTTCAGAGCAGAACTACAGGAATTACAGCAACATCAAAGGCTTTTGTATGAAGCCTTTAACCCTGACAGAATTTTCTCAGGCAGTGAACAATATTCTTAATGGTTAGGTAGTGTTCATCTACAGAAAATGCTATTGGATACTGTAAGGTATTCGATCAAAAACGAGGATTTTTGCGCAAGGTCAAGGAAGTCAAACCGGGGCGCGGAGGCGTAGTCCTTTACGCCCTACACGTTGAGCGCAGAGATTGCACACGAAGACCGTTTCTGGCTGAAAACCTGGAAGTTACGAGTTAGACTTCCCGGATGGCAACTAATTTAGTATTCGATATGGTCCGGTCTGATAACTGCGTAATTCAACATCCCCTTCGTGCTTAATAATTGATTTAAAACGATCTCGATTAACCGGATGGCAAATACGTTGATAGGCCTCATCGAGACTGCACCACTCAACTTCCGGGGTCTCTTCGCTGGGGGTCAATTCACCAGAGGCATAGCGCGCCTGAAAACAGAAGACAATAACAGCAGGATTCGAGACTTTTGACCAGATTACCGACAGTTTGGCATGACTGATAGTAACCCCTGTTTCCTCAAGAACTTCGCGACTCAATGCAAAAATAAGAGTTTCCCCTTCTTCAACTCGCCCCTGAGGCAATTCCCAACCACGGATGTGGTGCTTAACCAGCAACAACTGATTTTCTTCATTGCGAATCAGGCAACAGACAACAGCAACATGTTTGGGTTGTTCACTCAATTGACTTCTCCTTGCTTTTTATCCATCGCCCTAACTGTTCCCTGCAGGGAGGCGGTCTCCTGAATTTTGGGTAGCAACACCCAGAGGCGTCCCTCCTGTTTCATCTTCCCGGCAATGGTACCCGCTTCATGCCCCATCCCCCAGAAAAAATCGGCGCGTACCTGACCTTTAATCGCCCCCCCGGTATCCTGCGCCACCATCAACTGCTCCAAAGGGAAGTCGGTTCCCGGATAGGTGGTTGCGATAAATACCGGTGCCCCGAGGGGAATCGTGCGTGGATCAACAGCCAGACTGCGTAATGGGGTCAAAGGAATCCCCAATGCCCCGGGAGGAAACTGATAATCACTCGACAGCTCACGAAAAAAAACATAACTGGGATTCTCAGCCAATAACTGTTCACCTGCCTGTGGATGATCTTGTACCCAGCGGCGGATATTCTGCATCGACATCTGATCACGGGTCATGACCTTCTTTTCCAGCAGTAGCTTGCCAATGGAGCGGTAAGGATGCCCATTCTGGTTTGCGTAATTGATCATCACCCGCTCACCATCGGGCAATTTTATCCGTCCAGACCCTTGAATATGCAGAAAGAACAATTCCACCGGGTCTTTCACCCAAAACAGCTCCTGCCCAAGCAAGGGGCTGCGTTCAACGTCGATCTCACTGCGGTCAAAATAGGGCACCACCCGGTTCCCCTCAACCCGACCGCGTAGCCGATAATTCCCCAACTCTGGATAGACGTCAGAAAGGTCGATAATCAACAGATCATCAGGTTGCCGATACAGCGGATAACGATACTCTTCGGAAGGGGCACGGCTCCCTTCCAGTTCGGGACCATAATAGCCAGTAATCAAACCGTCACTGCTGCCATCATCGTTCACGACCTGGTAAGGTTGAAAACTTTGCTCAAAAAACTGGCGCGCCCGCTCATCGGAAGCAGGAGCGAGGGTACGGGCCTCCTGACACACCTGGGCCCACTGATCCCGCCGCCCGATCGCTTTACAACTGGCAACAAAAACCCGTAATGCTTCAGCTGGCCGGTCAAGCTGCCAGCCGACAACATCGTCCCAGGCAACCGGCACCAACGGTTCGACCGGCGTTTGCGGCGGATCTATAGGTTCTATCGGTTCAGGTCCCTTACCAATACACCCGGCAAGAAAAACCAGAAATAAAAGTATCAGAATAAGTTTCTTCATGGTGTATGTCCCGGTGAGTTTTTCTATTTTAAGCTGGATAAAGCCATTCCTTAGCTGAAAACAGTTTCTGATTCGGAAACGAGCAATGTTTCGTTGTGGCCAGGAAATCAAAGACTTGCGCGGAGACGTAGTACTTTACGTCGCACAAGCAAGTAAGCAGATTGACAACGCCACGACGGAAAAGGGCCGCTTCTGTCCATCGATACATTTTCAGATTGAAAACGAGCAATTTTTCGTTGTGGCTAGGAAATCAAAAACTTGCGCGGAGACGTAATACTTTACGTCGCACAAGCAAGTAAGCAGATTGACAACGCCACGACGGAAAAGGGCCGCTTTCAACTGAAAATAGATTAGAGCATATCTAACGGATCAACATCAATCGCCAATGTCACCTGTTTCGGCATTCTCCGCTGGTAGCTGTCGAGGCTGGCCAATAACCGGTGTAAAGCTGGCCGCTGAGTTGCTTTCAGCAAAATTTGAAAACGGCTCTTGCCACGCAAGCGCGGCAATGGACAAGGGCTCGGACCAAGAACGTCTACGGTCGCGGCCTGCTGGCGTAGATAGTGCCCAAGTTGCTCAGCAGCGGTTTTCACCTGCTGATTGCTGTTACCTGCCAGAATCAGGTTCGCCAGGTAACCACAAGGCGGATAAGCAAGCTCCTGGCGAAACGGCACCTCCTGCTGGTAAAAAGCCAGGTAATCATGTTGCAGCGCACAGGTCAGGGCATAGTGATCGGGATTGTAGGTTTGAATATAAACCTTCCCGCCCCCTTTTTCACGACCAGCACGGCCAGCCACCTGGGTCAACAAACCAAAGCTGCGCTCTGCAGAGCGAAAATCGGGAAAGTTCAGGACACTGTCGGCACCAAGAACCCCGACAGTTGTCACACCCGGAAAATCATGCCCTTTGGCGATCATTTGAGTACCGACTAAAATATCGATATCCCCTGCCATCATCTTGTGAATAAGTTTTTCATGCGCACCTTTGCGACTGGTGGTGTCCCGGTCCATGCGGCTGATACGGGCGTTAGGGAACAATTCGGCCAGTTCCTGTTCTAGCCGTTCGGTTCCGGCCCCTTGTGGCTTCAGGTTTCCTCCCTGACAGTGGGGACACAGATCCGGGACCTTATCGACATAATCACAATAATGACAACGCAACTGATGTTCGCGTTGATGATAAGTCAGGGTAATATCGCAATTGGGGCAGTGAAAGCTGCTGCCACAATCGGGACATAACAAAAACGGTGAAAACCCTCTGCGATTCAGCAATAACAACGCTTGCTCACGTGCTTCCAGGGCGGCCTGCAACGCTTCTATCAGCGTCGGGGCCAAGGTCCCCTCACCAGGATCTTCCTCTTTCAAATCGATCAAAGTGACCTGGGGCAAGCCGCCGGCATGCACCCGGCCCGGTAACGACAACAACGCGAGACCGTTGTCCTGACTCCGGTAATAACTGCCCAGGCTTGGTGTCGCACTACCAAGCACTACCGGGCACGGTTGCTGTTGACCACGAATCAGAGCCAGATCCCGAGCATTGTAGCGATACCCTTCACCCTGCTTGTAACTGCTGTCATGTTCTTCATCGACTATAATCAGACCAAGATTCTGTAGCGGAGCAAAAATAGCGGAACGGGCACCAATAACAATCTGCACCTCATTTCTGACAATTCGCCGCCAGGCATCATAGCGTTCGCCATCGGACATGCCACTATGCAGCGCAACAATCGAAACCCCAGTGGCTTCAAAGCGCGCCCTGAAGCGTGCGACCAGCTGAGGTGTCAGAGAAATTTCCGGCACGAGAACCAGCGCCTGTCGCTGTAACGATAAACAGTGATGGACACTGTGCAAATAGACTTCGGTTTTGCCACTGCCGGTGACACCGTGAAGCAGGTATCCCTGAAAAGCGTTTTCATCAATAGCGCAGACAACCTGCTTAACTGCTTCTTGCTGGGCATCATTCAGCTGTGGTGGTTGATCGGCGGTAACCTGCTGGCTTAAAAAAGGATCACGGATACGTTCCTGTTCAAAGCTTTCCAAACAACCCAGATCAAGCAATCGCTTGAGGACCGGAGAGCAATCGGTAAAGACTTCACGTAATTCAGATAGAGCAACCTGGCTCCGATCAGCGATATAGGAAAAGATCTCCTGCTGCTTCTTGCCCCGCAAAGAAATATTATGCGGAAGACTCTTATAAACAGGTTCAATGAGAATCGTTGGAGCATGTTTGTCACTCCCAAGCCCACCCGGAAGAGCGTTGCTGATGACTTTCCCGATGGGGTGCAAGTAATAATCAGCCGACCAGCGTAACAATTTAAGAAGAGATGCAGGAATCAGTACCTCTTTATCTAACAGGGAGCTGACCTGCTTTAAATCAGTACCATCGCCAGTATACATACGGATAATAAATCCGGTCGCAGTGCGCCGCCCAAAAGGCACACGCACACGCATCCCTGCCCTTGCAGAAGCAGCCTGTTCACTATCAAGACGATAGGAAAAGAGCTGTTTTAATGGTGCATTTACAGCAATGTCAGCGATTTTGAGAGACAATGAAGAGTCTTCCTTCAGAAACAAATGAGGCCAGAAAACGAAACTTTATTTGTTTACAAAATACCCGGATAGCAACCTGAATCGAATCAAGTCTTTGCGTAATCAAAAAATAACACCAATGACCGCGGCAATACTACACTCCTGAATCACCAATTAAAACAATCAAATGTAACATCAATGTAACATTCCGTTTCGACTAATCTTTTCCTAACTTTCCCTGCCCATATTTCGCCTGCCTCAAAGCACAAGGCAAACCAACTGAGCAACTCACTGCAGCACAGACAATAACATCAGGAGTGACAGCAATATCCATGAAAAATGATATTTCATATCAGGTTGATAAGGCGACTACAGCTATCAACAAAATACAGAATGTAATTGCCTCGCTAACCTTGATCGCCATTGCTGCAAGCGTGATCTTGTTTATCCAACAGCTTGATGACCACAGATACTCGAAAGGAATGAAAGGCGCTACCCTCAGTTATGAGACCTGCCGCGTTGTCAGCATAATTGATCAAGCATTAAAAAATAGTACCTACTCCGAACAGATCCAGGTTGGCAGTCAGAGTCTGCAAGTAATAATGCTTAGTGGTAAACATAAGGGAGAAACTCTACCCGCCCAAAATTATTTAAGTAACTATAATAGCGTTGTCGCTCAGCAAGGACAAAAACTCACTGTTGTGGTTGATGAATTGAAATCGGGTAAATTCCAGGTTCGCGTTCATAACTATGACAGAGCACCATACCTGTATTTCTTCGCGGCCCTGTTTCTACTGACGATTATTCTTGTCAGCGGCAAAAAAGGGCTGATGTCCTGCCTTAGCCTTATCTACACCTTTGCCTGTATCATTTTTATTTTTCTACCATTAATCATGCGTGGTTACTCACCAATCTGGGCGGCTATTGCCCTGGTCATTCTGGTGACCTCAGCCAACATGGTCTTTTTGAATGGTGTCAGTAAAAAAACATTATGTGCCATTAGCGGAACAGCCGGTGGTGTCATGCTTTCCGGTATTATCCTACTGGTCTTCAGTAACCTGCTTCATATTTCTGGCTTTAACCTTGAAGAAGCCGAAAGCCTGCTGTTTATCCGCCAAAAAACTGGCCTGGGAGTCGAAAATATTCTTTTTGCCGGAATTTTGATTGCCGCGATGGGAGCCGTCATGGATACCGCGATTTCCATTGTTTCGGCTATTCATGAGTTACACAACAATCGCCCGGACCTGCAGGCCATGCAGCTATTTAAAGCAGGAATGAATGTCGGCAAAGACATGATCGGAACCATGTCAAACACCCTCATCCTCGCCTTCACCGGAGCGGCCCTGTCAACCGTTATCATTCTTGATTTCTATTCCGTTCAGTACACCCAGCTGCTCAATTCAAACCTGGTCGCAATTGAAGTTGCTCAGGCCTTATCCGGAAGCATGGGAATAGTTTTGACCATTCCCCTGACGGCCGCCATCACAGCCACGCTGTTAACTAAAAAAATCCTGCCCAACTATAACACCGTGGAGAGTTGCCATAGCAGATGTAATGCCTATTCACCCGCCCTTAAAGGAGGTCATGAGAATGATGCTAAAACAGGTACTATTTAAACCACTCTTATTTGCGGCTCTAGCCGTCAGTATTCCAACCTTTGGAATCGCAGCAGACAGTGCATATGATGCCTACAATGTGTCCATTCAACCAGGCGCTAGCGAAGAATCATTAAACTTCACCTGGTTAACCACCAATGAGCCATTGGATACAACCGAGCTGATTATTTACGATGCCGATGACGTAGCAACCTCATATGTCGCAACCTGCGCAACTGTCGAGATCGAGGAAAGTAACTCCGACGGCCCTCCAACAGGAGCTACGGCGGCAGAAGTTGAGGCTCTTGCTGAAGAGACTGACGACGACACAACTGATGAAGAAACAACCACAGAAGAGGAAGAAGAAACGATTTATTCCTGCAAAGTAAGCTCGGTCAGTGTGACTACAAACAGTGACTATTCATACCTTATTGGCGATGGGACCAATTACAATGATCTCGCCGTTGTCAACACTCAAGATGCGCAAAATTATAACTTCATCTTTATTGGCGACCCGCAAATTGGTGCCAGCCGCGATGCAGAGAGTGATGGCGAAGGTTGGGCAACAACATTAACAACTGCACTAACCACCTTTCCCGCTACCAGTTTTATCCTCAGCGCTGGTGATCAAGTTGAAAGTTCTACTTCTGCTACCCAGTACGATGCCTTTTTGAGTGCGACAGAATTGACGTCGATACCATTTGCTCCAGCGATTGGTAACCACGACACCAGTGAGCTTTATGCCTATCACTTTAACGTTCCCAATGAATCAGAACTGGGATCGACCGATGGTGGTGGCGATTACTGGTTTACCTATGGTGACACCCTGTTCATGGTCCTCAACACCAATAACGACAGTGCCCTGTCCCATAGTGAATTCATGACCGAAGCCATTGAAGCGAACTCTGATGTGCGTTGGAAAGTCCTGGTCTTCCACCATTCTATTTACAGTTCAGCTCGTCACGTTGACGATGTTAATGACTTAAGAACCAGCATGTACCCCGTTGTTGATGAGCATGATATCGATATTGTCCTGTCAGGCCATGACCATTTTTATGCTCGCACCTATCATCTTGATGG
Organism: Geopsychrobacteraceae bacterium; assembly: GCA_963664385.1. GTDB lineage: Bacteria > Desulfobacterota > Desulfuromonadia > Desulfuromonadales > Geopsychrobacteraceae > Seleniibacterium. Next base: position 2,673,082 of record OY761157.1, on the reverse strand, counting down.
TGGAGATGTCATTACTGAAGCCAGCTACACCTCAACAGGACGAGATGGTTCAGAACAAACGACAACCGTTGATTTGATCGGTGACATCGCAGCCCAGGGCAACCAGAAAATCATTGGTAAAACTGTTGCTGTCGATCCTGAAGGAACCGTGTTCTTCACTGCGAACTCAGCCAGTGGCAGTAAATATTATGACTACACGTTCATCGATGGCTATACCAATTATTACCTGGCCAAATATGAACAGATCGAAACCCCGACCTACCTCAATGTCGAAATCAGTAACGCTGCGCTGACGGTTTCCTCCTACCGGGTTGATACTGGTGAACTGCTCGATAGCTACACCATCAGCAAAAAAAGAAGCGGGCGACATTCATACGAATAGTGACGCCGATATAAACCGGGGCAAATGCCCTTAAAAAATTCACAACTTTTAAATATTTTCACTATTCGTAGAAAGGAAAGATTATGAAGAAATTACTCTGCCTGCTGTTATTCGTACTGCTCATCACCACAGGCTGTGGTGATAATAATGACACTAACGATGATGAAGTTGTCGGATTCACCACCGCTATGGTTGATGATGACACCTACCACCTGAGCTATGCAAAAAATAACGAGACAGTTCAAAGTACGGTAGTACTTTCTGGCTCGACCGCTACAGTCAGTGATGAATGGTTTGATGCCGATGGTATTTTCCAATATCGCGGCACATATTCTTTCGACCTGGTCTTGAATGATGATGGAACTCTGACGGCTACAAGTTCTACCGATGAAGGGACTGACACCCTCTCAGAAACCAGCACAGGTTCAGATTATTCTGCCGTTGAATGGACTTACGGCACCGAAACATGGACCGATAACTGGGCGACAGAAAAACCTGAGGATTGGTATTCAATCGATTCATTCACCATCTCAATGATTAATAATGATACCTACTATGTCAGCTATCAAAAAGATATGCAGACCATCCAGGAAACTATCATTTTTTCCGTCTCTGAAGAAAGCGGTTATAGTGTCAGCGTCAGCCAGGATATCTACGAAGACGAAAGCCTGGAAAGCACCTCAACAACAGACTACAATGTCACTCTCAATAATGATGGAACCTTATCAGTTGTCAGTGATGAAACAGTGACAACCTTTACCCTCATCAGCAGCTCAAGCGACAGCCTGCTGGTTCATGGTGCGGATGAAGAAGATACCTTTACCAGTAACGACAGCTGGTACTTCACCCAACCAGATGGATGGTTATAATTTCATAAATACTAAACCCCTGTTGGGTATTTCTAACCAATACCCAACAGGTCGCCCTCCCCATGCTTTAGACCATTGACTCCACCTTTATCTCTGCTACTATTCTAACGTTTTATACTATAAATTTGATTGTTTTTTAATTTATTAGCAAAGGAGAAACCATGGCAGCTAAAAGCTGGTTATGCGTTGTTTGTGGATATGTACACGAAGGGGACCAACCTGCCGGGACCTGTCCCATCTGTGGTGCCACAGAGGAACACTTTGAGGAAGTTGAGACATCTCAAAACCAGGTTGAACCAGCTCAACCGGAACAGTGGCGCTGCATCAACTGTGAATACATTCATGACGGAAATCACCCCCCGGAAGTCTGCCCGATCTGTGCGGTTGGTCCCGACCGCTTTGAAGCAGTCATTCAAGATTCCAGCGAGAGCAGTTCCAACGCCGTAACCGGGACAATTGTGATCATCGGAGGCGGTATTGCCGGTTTGTCAGCTGCTGAGTCGGCACGTTCAACAGCACCTGAAGCAACGATTATCCTGTTGACCCGGGAAGATGAGTTGCCCTATTACCGGCTGAACCTGACCCGTTATCTGGCGGGGGAACTCTCCGTAGAAGCGTTGCCCGTACACCCGGAAAGCTGGTATCGCGAAAATCGGATTGATATCCGGTTCGCCACAGAAGTCACTGCCATATCTCCGGAGCGCAAAGAGATAGCAGTCAAAGAAGGGGCTCCACTTGCTTATGACCGCCTGATTCTGGCCATGGGGGCGCATCCCTTTGTCCCTCCTATCCCGGGAGTTAATCGCCAGCATATCGTTACCTTGCGCACCAGAAAAGATGCCGATCGTATCCTTCGCACCAATGGCGCAGGTAGCCGTTGTGTGGTTGTCGGTGGCGGAGTTCTCGGCCTTGAAACCGCTGCGGCCCTGGCACGACGCCAGGCTCACGTCACCTTGCTAGAAGGCTTCTCCTGGTTACTGCCACGTCAGCTTAACGCCAAAGCCAGTTCCTTCCTGGCCAAATCAGCACAGGAACAGGGGATTAACCTGGTTGCGGATGCAAAGATCAAACAGTTCGATGGAGATGAAGTGGTCCGCAGTGTCGTCCTTGAATCTGGAGAGGTTATTCCCGCCGATCTGGTCATCATTACCGCCGGGGTCCGTACCAACAGTTACCTGCCCAGGTTGGCCGGACTTAAAGTAAAAGAAGGGGTGGTTGTCGACTCATCGCTACAAACCACTTGCGAGAATATTTACGCCGCCGGAGACTTGGCCGAGTATCAATCAATTGCCTATGGGACCTGGGGTCCGGCACAGTTTCAGGGAGCTATTGCCGGGATGAATGCTGCTGGCGGCACCAGCCAGTTCGGTGGAATTCCGCGCAGCCATATTTTGAAAGTCCTTGGTGTCGACATGATCAGCATGGGGCAGATACAGGCAACAGATGCCAGTTATAAAACCTACGAAATCATGACTGCTGAGCGTTATGGATTACTGGTTTTCCGTGACGACCGCCTGCAGGGCAGCATTCTGGTCGGAGATACAAGCCTGGCTTCTAAACTCAAGAAATTAATGGAATCAGGAACAAACTGTCACGATTATCTTAGCCAGGCAGCCACGGATGAGGAGGTTTTCAAAACCTTAGAGGCCTAAAACTTTCAAAACCTCTTGCCGGTATGACAACTGGCAAGAGGTTTTAAAAATCAGTTTTTCCTGTTTCTATTAGGCAGGGAATTCTTCCAGGGGAAGGGTCAGAATCATTGTTGTCCCCGTACCAGGGGTACTATCACAACGAATTGTTCCATTATGCTTGTTAACAACAATATCGTAAGCAATGGCAAGCCCCTGGCCACTCCCTTTGCCGACATCCTTGGTCGTGAAAAATGGTTCAAAAATCCGATCTCGAATCTCTTGCGGAACACCTCCACCATCGTCACTGACTGTCAGTTCCACCTGGTCATCAACCAGGCGGGTCGCGATATGAATATGCCCATGAACCCCATCATGCCCCACCTCGTTAATAGCATCGGCAGAATTAATGATCAGGTTCAGCAGCACCTGACTTATGGCTCCCGGATCACAGGTTACGATCGGCAGATCTGGCGCTAAATCGGTCTCAAGTTGAGCCGAATATTTCCAGGCGTTTTTGGTCACAACCGCCGCATTCTCAATCAATTGATTTAAATTGGTTGCTATCTTCCCCCCCTGACCAGGATGAGCAAACTCCTTCATTGCAGCGACAATACGTGCAACACTTTCAACTCCTGTCAGAGAATCACCTATCGCCAAAGGTATTTCATCACGCAAAAAGTCAAGTTCACATTCCTGCATCTGGGAGACAAGTTTTTGCCCCCACTGCACATTCTGAAGTAATTCAGGGGTACCGAGTAGCTGTTGCAGGGAATCGAGCAATGGTCCCATATTTTCAAACGAGCTTCTGAAAAAATCGAGATTATTCTGGACATACTGAATTGGTGTATTTATTTCGTGAGCAACTCCGGCAGCAAGCTGCCCTACGGCCTCAAGCTTCTGGACCTGAAGCAACTGCCGCTGCAGGTTCCGCACCTGGCCGACATCACGCCACAGGGACACGTAATTGGTCACCTTATTCTTGCCACCACGCACCGGAGATATGGTCATTTCAACCTCAAATATACTTCCGTCTTTATGGCGATTGGTCATCGCTCCGGTCCAGACCTGCCCAGCGTTTAGCGTTTGCCACAACTCCTGATAAATAGCCGCGTCCTGCACCCCACTTTTAAAAATAGAAGGGTTACGCCCAAACAGTTCACTGAGTTTATAGCCGGACATAGCTTCGGCAGCCAAATTAACATATTGAATGACGCCGTCAGTATCGGTTATCACGACTCCTTCAGAGGTCTGTTCCAACACCGTAGCCTGCAAGTTCCTTACTGACTCGGCTTTATGCCGGGCGGTCACATCATGGAGGAACAGGACGCGGTTCCCGCTGGCATCAAGAGACCCTGGCGATGAAGCGTGATACTCAATGATTAACGGCTCTTTTGATCCGGGTAACTGAACCTCGCCGATCTGCTCCTTCGCCAATTGCTCATTAATAGCTATCCTGATCTGCTCGCGCAGTTCGCTTTCCCGAAAACCATACTTCTCACACCAGATAACCAACAGCTCCGGGTAGATATCATTTGACTGAACCAGGGCCAGGTCCGTATCGATAACCAACAGTCCCCCGGGGACCGTATTGAGAATATTCTGTATAACCTGCTTTTGCCGTTCCGCCTCCTGTAGCGCCCTCTTCAGTTCGGAAACATCTTTAGCACCCGCAACAACACCAACCGTTTCCCCCTGTTCATTATAAACCCGTGCCAGGTTGATCGACACCGGAAGGCCATTTCCGTGATTTGAGGTCAGGGTCAGCTCAACATTACGCAATTCGTTTTTATCGTTGGTCTCAGTGCGAAATGGAAAATTAAAATACCCAGCGACCTCCTCAGCGGACTCGGCAAACAATTCGGTTACCGGGCGGCCAATAAGTTCGGCCTCCGTATAATCGAGCAGATGGCAAGTTTCGCGGTTAACCCGGGAGATCTTCTGCTCTGCGTCAACGACCAGCAGGCTATCGAGAAAGTTCGAGATAACGGAATCGGCCTCCTGCCGGGCATCACGGGCCTCGGTCATGGCACTGTTCAGCTCCTGGCTCATGATATTAAAATTTCCCGTCAGGGTATCAACTTCGCTAATGCCACTTAAATCCAGATGTTCGGGCTTGAGGCTGCGACCAAGTCCTTTGGTCAGATTACTCAGCTTGATTATCGGCAAAGCGATCCGATCGGTCATTTTGCGAGAACTGATTAACAGGAAAACAAAAAATATTCCGTAAAAAGCAACCATACCGACAATAGCGATAATACCGATACGATTACTGAGCTCCTGCAATTCCGTAATTGGTGCAAAAACTATATTCTTTTCGATCAGGGTCATCATCCGCCAACCGGTCTCCCTGACGATCTCCTGACTGACCAGATATGTGACGCCATTAATCTCCAGGAAGTCGATATGCGTCTCCGATGTAAATAAGCGGCTGAATTGCTTCTCCAAAGCTGACTGCGGATTTTTCAGCAGATTGAACTCTTCCGGTTTTTCGATGGTCCCTTTAATATTTTCTGAATAGATATGCGGCCCGAGCTCTTTCAGGTTAAGGATCTGCTCGGCCCGTGGCTGCATTGCCAGGATCGTACCGTTGCTGTCAACCATAAAAGTAGCGGCATCCCAGGGAAACTGCAGGTTCAAAATGTTTTGGACAAAGGAGTCAATGGTCACGTCGAGGCCGCTGACTCCTTCCAGAAAATCGTTACGATAAATGGGGACAATCAGGGAGACCATCCAGCCCTGACCAGCCGGATCAAGATAGGCTCCGGTCCAGACCGGTTTACGCTCAGGGTTATGAGCTTTGTCGGCATCATAATAAAAATTGTAATCCTCCATATTGATGGCGGAACCATACTGCCCCGGCGCATCAGGCATAAAAGGATAGAGCCGGTTCATATCGTCCCAGGTATTAAGATATGCCTGGGTTACAGTGGAACTGGTATCAACAATGGAAACCAATAGAGGATCAAGCATCTCACTGCAGCGTGCCTTATGTCTTTCCGCCTCCCCCATAACCGTTGTCTGAGCGTAATAGAGTGAACTGCCCCCGTTATCGGTTGGTTTGAAGAAAGCACCGTTTTCATGAACCGCAAAATCTGGCTCACCTTTAGGCAGATAGCAGGCCTGTGGATCGGCGAAAAACGCCTGATGGTCCCGCTGCATAATGACCGCCAGGTCAGTGACCTTGAGAAGCTGGTGGTTGATACTGGTGACTTCACGCGAAGTGATCTCTTGGATATTGGCAGTTGCTTCATTAAGAAGGGTTGATCTGTTGCGGTCGGAAATATAGGAATTGATTCCAAAATATAAAAGCAACAACGTCACTTCAATAACAAAAATGGGAATCAGGGAACTCTTAAGGTAGTTGCGGTAGATAAGGGTTTGAATATTTTTGCTTTCCATAGTCAGTCCGTCACCCGGGATCAGCTAAATGAAAGAAACAAAAAATGAAACCTTTGTTATTACCATCAAATATTAACAAACTTTTAATATAAATACGAGGTGCATTATTCCCCCGCAGGGAACACCATTGGGATTTTCCTCGGCAAGGGGGTTGCCCAGCAGCGGCAAGCCATTGGTCGCGAGTTGCGCTCATAACCTGAGGCAGCAGTACCGGGGTGGCCAGTCAGGCCACCCTTTAAAGCGATATAAATTCTGCATCTTTGCGTTCACCAGTCTCCACCATATCTGCGAACAGCATCAAATCTGCTTCAATAGCATCTGAAAATAGACGACAAACGGTATCTTGAAATCTCCTTCATCGCTGTATCCTGCCGACAGGATAACGCTATGGGCGCTTCTTCAGATAAGCTTCAATACGGTCAAGAGCAGTAATGATCTCGTTAACAGGCCGGGTGTAAGAAAAACGCAGGAACCCCTCGGCTCCGGCGCCAAAATCGATCCCAGGAGTTACCGCAACCCCGGTATGCTCAAGAATATCTTTAGCCAGCCGTAACGAGTCAGTATCAATATGGCGAGCATCTGCCAAGACATAAAATGCCCCTTTAGGCTCAAAATGAACTCCCAGCCCTAATTCCCGCAGCCGGGAAATCATCGCCTTGCGCCGCTCATTATAGACCTTTCGCATTTGAGCAACATCATCCTGGCATTGGCGTAACGCAGTAATCCCTGCCCGTTGGACAAAATGATTGGCGCAGATCATAAAATTCTGGTGTAAGGACTGCAGGGTTCGCATACAGGAAACCGGGGCAATCAGGTAACCGAGACGCCAACCGGTCATGGCATAGGCCTTGGAAAACCCTCCCAGGACAAAAGCATCCTTGGTAAATTCGAGAATGCTGCGTTCATCCCCTTCATAGGTCAGACCATGATAGATTTCATCAGAAATAATCGGAATCGGCAGTTCAGCCAACGCGGCCATCTCTTCACTGGACAGCACAGATCCGGCAGGGTTGGAAGGAGAATTGATCAGCAGGGCACGACTTCTGTCGCTCATCAACGCCCGGACCTGTTCAGGGCGCGGCTGAAATCCATTTTCCGCAGCGGTTTTCAACAGTACCGGCTTACCACCGGAAAAACTGACAAACCCGGTGTAACAGGCATACCCGGGGTCGGTCAGGATTAACTCGTCACCTTCTTCAAGCAGGGCAGAAAAGAGCAGTAACATCAGAGGGCTGGTTCCGGAAGATACCACAACCTGCTCGGGAACGATTGCCACCCCGTAATGATCCTGGTAATAACGGCAGATTTCCTGCCTGAGCTCAAGCAGCCCCAGCGAGTGGGTATAGGAAGTCGCACCGTCAGCCAGAGCCTGGCCAGTGGCGGCCATAATTGCCGGAGGAGTGACAAAATCCGGTTCCCCGATACACAGGTAGATAACATCCCGCCCTTCAGCTTCCAGCTCTTTGGCTCGTTCCATAATTTCCATGGCAAGAAAAGGCTTGACGGCACGCGCTTTTTTTGAAATTGGTATATCCATAAATTAACCTGTCCTTCCGTATGTTTGCGCCAAGCTTATGCTGCGATTTTTGCGATTGCAACCTTTTTACTCAGATGATTCTTGACGGAATCGATTGCAATGATTTCCATCTCCAGTTAAAGTTGCACAAAATTCACTCAACAACCAAGCAGATCGATGATAACTGTAAGAAAAATAATATTTATTGCCCTGTTCTCCCTCACTCTGTCACCGACACTATGGGCCGCAGAGAAGCCACAGGACAAGCCTGCACTGAATCTCATTCACGCCCTCGGCTGCAAGGGGTGTCATATCATCCAGAAAGATGGCAGTGCTACAGGGCCGGACCTCACTCAGGTCGGCAGCCGCTTGACCGCTGCCCAGATTCAGGAAATATTGCTCGCACCAGTATCCAGCCGCAAGGCATTTATGCCCGCATATACTTCTGTTAAAACGGAAGATCTGCAACTTATCAGTAACTATCTTTACCAACTCCGCTAGAAGATATAATCATGACTCAAAGAATGACTCTTATCAATTCGCCATTTTTCGTTCCAGAAGCACGCCTTAAACAAGCCGGAAGTTTTCAGGCCCTATTCGGTAACGACAAGCCATTAGCTCTTGAAATCGGCTGTGGCATTGGCGATTTCATCGTGCAAATAGCTGCCCAGCATCCGCAGTGGAACTTTATCGCCATTGATATTTTCAACCAGGGCTGCAGACAGACATCTACCCGCATTGAGGCATCAGGGCTCGATAATATTCTGATGCTGAGAATGGAAGCACGCTACCTCATGTATCATTACCTGGGTGCTGGCAGTTTGGCTGCGATATATATCAATTGTCCCGATCCCTGGCCGAAGAAAAAACAACGCAAACGCAGGCTTTTGAATGCTGAATTTGTTGATCTTGCCCTTTACTGCCTGCAGGATGACGGCGAGCTCAACTTTGCTACCGACTTTGTCGATTATGGCGAATCAGCAGCGGAGTTACTCAGTGCCGATTCGCGGTTAAGCAACCGGAATCAAACTCCCTTTACCCATGATTTAAGCGGCTATCCAATTTCCAAGTATATGAAGCGTTTTCTTGATCTTGGACAACCTATCTACCTGTGCCGCTACCGTAAACAGGCCGGGGTAACCCTCCCCAAGCCCCCGGTAAATACGGGTTACCGGTTACGCTGGTCCGGCAGGGAAAGCGAATGAACTGGCTGACGGAACAACTGCCTGGAACTGGTGGCCATTACAAAACGACCCCCGAAGATTTTCAGGTTGATGAAATCCCACTTTACGCACCATGCGGAAGTGGTGAGCATCTCTATTTATGGATTGAAAAAGCTGGCATTTCCACCCGCGGAGTTATTGATCAGCTCCAAAAGGAACTGAAGATAAAAGAGTGGGATATCGGCTATGCCGGACTCAAAGATGCCAATGCCTTAACTCGGCAAATGATCTCTATACCGCTGGCCAGTGCCGGGGACATTGCTGCGTTGCAACTCTACAAAGCCAGAATTGTCCGCAGCCAACAGCACACGAACAAGTTGCGTCTCGGCCACCTCGCCGGTAATCGTTTTAAGATTACCCTGCGCGACGTACATCCTCAGGCTGCCACCAGAGCTGCTGAAATTCTTCATATCATGCAACAGTCGGGGGTTCCTAATCTGTTTGGCGAGCAGCGCTACGGGGTACTTGGTAATTCCGGCAAACTCGGTCTGCTATTACTGCAGGGGGATTACCAAACTTTCTGTAGCGAACTGATGGGCGATCCCGAAAAGATCAGAAATGAGGACTGGAAAGCTGCAGCGGCTGCTTACCGGGCAGGAAACTGGCAAGAAGCTCTTGCCGCGTTGCCTCGCCGTATGCGCGATGAGCAGCGCATGGTGAAGGCTCTGGTTAATCAGAAAACCTTTAAACAGGCGGCCTTCAGTCTGCCCAAATCGCTGCTGCGCCTGTTCCTTTCGGCCACGCAGTCCAGTATCTTTGATCAGTTTGTGCTTAACAGGTTAACCGATTTAGGCAAACTTGAGACGGGGGATATTGCTTTTAAACACGTAAACGGAGCCTGTTTTCGTGTCACCGATGGGAAAATTGAACAACCCCGCGGTGACAGCTTCGAAATCAGCCCTACCGCCCCATTATTCGGCACCAAAGTCATGTTGGCAGAAGGAGAGCCGGGAAAACTTGAGCAGCGCCACCTGCAGGAAAGCGGCATAACCTTGCAGAATTGGCAGCTTGATCGCGGCCTTTCCATGCCCGGAGAGCGGCGTCCGCTTCGGGTCCCCCTTTTCGATCAAAGCATCTCAACACCAGAAGACTGTGCTCTTACCCTTGAGTTCTCCCTGCCAAAAGGGAGTTATGCCACGAGCGTGTTGCGTGAGGTTATCAAAGCCACAAACGAATAAATAATCAAATTTGCGTAAATGTTTTGTGGACAAAAATAAAACAGCATTCTATAATCTCTAAAAAAATGACTTTTCTTGACTGAATTCATGCCTATAGAGCTTGACACTTACGTCAGGCAAGGCTAGAATCGGCGGTCAATATAATGAGTAGCAAATAAATCCAGAAGGGTATCGAAAAGCAATGGTTAAAAAAGATAAATCAGAATACATCATCCAGGCAGTGTCTCATGCACTCGACCTGCTGGAGCAATTCCACGGGGATATTGACGAACTGGGTGTCACTGAGCTCAGTAAGCGCCTGAAGTTGCATAAAAATAACGTATTCAGACTGCTCGCAACACTTGAATCCCGTGGCTACATTGAGCAGAATAAAGCAACTGAAAACTACCGCCTCGGCCTTAAGGCCCTGGAACTTGGTCAAACATTTATCAAGCAAATGGGTTTGCTGCGCCAAGCGAAGCCTATCCTTGAAAAAATGGTCGAGGAAAGTAACGAAACTTCCTACGTGGCCATCTATAAAGACAACTACATCGTTTACCTTGATGTGGTCGAAACAAACCTTACCGTTCGCGTTGTCTCTCGTGTCGGTTCCCGTCTGCCCGCTATCTGCACTGCCGCAGGTAAAGTTCATATGGCATTCATGACTGAAGAAGAGCTTGAGGAACTGCTCAGCAAAGCCAAGTTTGAGCAGCTCACCCCCACCACCATCGCCAGCGCTGAAGCAATGCGTGAAGAGCTGGCTAAAGTTCGTGAGCAGGGATATGCTCTTGACGATGAAGAACTTGACCTTGGCGTGCGTTGTATTTCTGCTCCGATTCGCGACTACACCCGCCGCATTGTTGGTGCTATCAGCATTTCCGGTCCCACCATGCGTGTTGATGACGAAAGAATCGAAAAAGAACTGGTACCACTGGTTAAACAATCAGCAACTGAATTGTCAACTCGCCTGGGCTATCCGGCCTAAGTTCTTTTTAACCGTTTTACCTAAAAGGCCCCTGTCGTTCAGGGGCCTTTTTTGTTTACACAAATGACAACTCAAGGAATTCCAGAGCATGGACACATCCTGGTTCATCAAAGAAACAGAGCTAGCAACAGCAAGCGGCGTCTCTCACCCTGAAAACATGCCGTTTTTGCTGCGCCCCTCACATCCAAACGGACAGGCAGTCATCCTGGTCCACGGGTTCTGCTCCACCCCGCGTGAAATGCGCGCCCTCGGAGAGCTTTTATATCAGCACAATTTTGTCGTCTATGGTGTCCGGCTACCAGGGCACGGCACCACTCCCGACGACCTTGCCCAACAACGGGTTGAGAATTGGCAGACAACCATTGGTGATGGCTACTCGGGGTTGGCGCGTCAAGGATACAAGGTCAGCGCCGCCGGAATCAGCACAGGCTCCCTGCTTACCCTTGACCTGGCCCTGCACGTCAACCTGGAAAAGATTGTTTTACTTGCCCCATTCCTGAAATTACATCATTGGCTGGCAGAACATGTGGCATTTCTCAGTCACTTTATTCAGTACCAGAAAAAGAAGATCCCAACAGAAGATCTTGATTTTTACTATAACCTTCGTCCACTTAAAGGTGTTGTTCAAATTAATAGATTACGCTGGAAACTGAAAAATGAGCTTTCACACATCGTTACCCCAACCCTTATCCTTGCGTCGACAGGAGACAAAACCATTGCTCCGGGAACAGCCCAGAAAATCTATGCGGGCCTGGAGAGTCGCAATAAACAGATACATTTATATGGAGACGATGTACCACACAGCCTGGCGACGGAACACAATCCGCATCAGCAGGATGTCCTTAAACGCTGCCTGGAGTTTCTGACAGACGGGACTGCTTGATGAGTTGTGGCCACAGCTCGGCAACCTTCGCTACGAGCTCCGCTTCGGTGCCCGAATTATCAATGATATAATCTGCCTTCTGTTTTTTCTCAGAAAGTCCTTGCTGGGCATTAATACGCTGCAGAGCTTCTGCCTGATCAAACCCGTTCCGAGCCATTAAGCGCTGCAGTTGTACTTTTTCATCGACAACAACCAGCAGAACTTTATCGACCAGGGCATCCGCTCCGACTTCGAAGAGAAGTGCGGCATCGTAAACAATCAGTGGAGCCACTGAAGTCTTCCTGGCCTGCTCCAGTCGCTGGCAGGCGACACGCCGAATGACCGGGTGCATAATATTATTCAAGGCAGTCAAAGCCTCAGGATCAGAAAAAACGATGTGCCCCAATGCCGCGCGATTCAAACTGCCATCCGCCATCAGCATGTCGTCACCAAAACGCCCGACAACCTCGGCGAGCAAAGGACTACCCTTTTTTACGACTTCACGTGCCACCAGATCGGCATCTACCACCAAAGCTCCCAGGCGAGAAAGAGCCTTGGCGACAGTACTTTTCCCACTAGCAATATGTCCGGTCAACCCTAATACCACCGACCCTATCTCCCCTTCTATAATTGCAAATTTCAGCTAAAGACGTTATTTTTTCAACCTGGCTATTAAAACAACAGGTTCGCAGATGAGCGTATCACCACAATTGGACAAACCCTGTAAACTCTGCCCGGAACAGCACACCAGGGCAATCTGCAGATTACACCAGGCAACCCTCTATTGCTGCCCCCAGTGTGATCTTCACTTTATCGATTACCTTGATGCCACCCCAACAAATCAGGAAACCGAGCATAGCCTCAGCGATACGGCACGTCAATATATTGCTCAACGCCAGAAGGAAGGGAGTTATTATCACCCATTACGCCTGGCCTTACTGACCAAGCATATAGGCTTAAACAACGCAAGCCTTCTTGATATAGGAGCTGGTATCGGACAATTTCAACAATTAGTGACACAGAAAACCAACTGTCAAACCTATGGCATAGAACCTTCCCCCCTACGACGTCAGTACGCCCAAGAACAGTTTAATCTTGAATTGTACTCCCAATATGTCACTGATCCCTTTTGGCAGACTTCCTATTCAGAGACATTCACAGCCATCACCCTGTGGGATGTTCTAGAACATGTTAATGACCCTTACGTGACACTTTACTACGCAGCCAGACTCCTTGCACCGGGCGGGATTATTGCCTTTGAAACGCCTAACCGCGAAACCATAAGCTACCGCATCAGTGAAATCATTTCCCGTTTAACCAAAGGTCACTGTAGCCTGTTTCTTGATAACTTTTATGCCGCCATCCCCTTTGGCCACAAACAGATTTTTACCACCAGCCAACTCGCAGAACTCGCCTCCGCCTGTGAGCTTAAAATCATCGATTGCCATTACAGTTACACTCCTTCCTTTTTCCGCAACAACAAAATCATTCTGGTCATGCAAAAGCCTTTAAAATCGTAGCTTTTCCATTTTCAACCATCAAAAGACGCGTTCCAACACCCTATTTTATTTTCACTAATCACTGGAAATTATTGGAAGTTTCGTGGTAAATAGTAACTTATCTGTTGTTTCTGGCCAGGACATTCGCACTGGCAATCAACATTTTTAGAACCACATTTCCCCCACACTCTGGAGAGAGGACCAAACATGAAAATCGACTGGAGTAAATTACCTGATGCCCTGGGCCTGAGAGATGGCTGCTCCCGTAAAGCCATTTGTGGCGAAAAGATGTCAGCCGTTCGCGTTATAACTGCAGCGGGATCCGAAATCATGCACCAGACTCACTGGCATGAAAACGAGCAGTTCATCATCGTTATAAAAGGTTCAATTACGGTCACCACTGAGGGGCAGGAACGCATTTGCGAAGCAGGGGACATGGTTTTCTTCCCGCCCGGGTCACTCCACGGTGTTATCGGAATTGGTGAAGAAGGCGCCGAATACTATGAGATCTTTGCTCCTGGGCGCAAGGATCATCTGCCTGGCTGGATCGGTGAAACAAATATCCGTTTCGAAGAATAAAATAGCCTCGTTGCCATCCGGAAAGTCAACATAGCAACTAGCCGGTTTTGCGATTTGGAAAGATGCAATTTTTTGCCAGAGCTAGAAAATAAAGTATTTGCCCTTAAGGCATAGTACTTTACGCCGCACAAGGGAATGCGCAGATTGACACCGAGCCGGTGAAAAAGGGCACTTTCCGGATAGAAGCTAGCCTACACTACAAAACCTACAAAGGCAGGCGAGATAGAAAAATCTCGCCTGCCTTTGCATTGAGAAAAGTACCTAAACAGCTATAAAATAAACATTAATCGTTCAACAGAAAGTTCCGTTCAAAATACATTTTTTTAAGTCTCTGTGGACATATAATAATCACTCAACATTATCAATCAATTCGAAAAGCCACCCGGCATGAAGGTCACCCATTTGAGAAGCGCAAAAGAGCCCTCCTCCCCCAGGGTGAATTACTGCCGCCAGAAGGGTTGCGGGGATGCCGAGAGATGACTTCAGAGGGTATTGAACAAGCGAAGGACTTCGCAGGAAGCGTCCCCTGACTTCAGCACGGCCTCCTTGGGAAGCTTGATAGAATCGCCATGGCCAAGGCGGAGAGGATCCCCTTGCCCTGTTCCGGTGGAAAAATCCAGGCTTCCTTCCCATACCTTGCCTTCATGCCCACAGTTCCTTATCTATAATCGGGTGCATTTGCGACCAGAGGTCACCCATACCGCCAAAATCGATAATTAGTTATTGACAAAAAGTTGTTTTAAAAATATTTTGAAAGATATAGCTTATATATATAACCTATATAATACTTGGCGAAAGAGATCAGATATGGTATACGGACAGCATTTTTAACGCTTGTTTTCACCCCAATGCAAATCTAATTAAGTTGGGGACAAACCAACACCCATTAACAACACATGAAAAGTGGAGGCGGTAAGATGAAGAAAGTATTATTGTTGCTAACCCTGTCAGTATTTATGCTCACCAGCGTATGTGGTGCTGCGGATTTTCCATCCAAGCCATTGACGCACATCATTCCGGCTAAAGCAGGTGGCGGTTTTGACCGCTCCTCCCGTGCTTTGGCAACTGGTTGGGAAAAAATTCTTGGTCAGCCAGTTAAATTTGAGTACCTGCCTGGCGCTTCCGGCAACATCGGTTTCGGTAAACTGATGAGCAAACCGGCTGATGGCTACACGACCATCATGACCACCATCTCTATGCATGCTATGAACATCAACACAGGTACCGCGAAACAAACCTGGGATGATATTGGCTTCATCGGTAACCTGATTACCGATCCCAATGTTCTGCTGGTCAATGTTGATTCTCCTTACAAAACCATTGATGACTTCATTGCTGCAGGTAAAAAAGCAGAAAAGCCGCTGACTATTGCAACTTCTCACCCCAAAGCCGTATCGACTCTGGCAGCTAAAATTCTGATTGAGCTGACCGGCATCAACGCTAAAGTTGTTGCCTTGAATGGTGGTTCAGCAGCACGTAACGCATTGGCTGGTAAGCAGGTTGATGCCTGCATCGGTCCTTACTTCTCTGCTTCTTCCAAAAAAGAATTCATCAAGGCCCTGGCATCATTCACCAAGAAAAAAGTCTACTCCGGGCTGTGGGATGTTCCTACTTTAAGTGAAGCAACCGGCAAAGATTTCCCGAACCTGGTTGAGCCATTTGCCTTCATGATCAAACGTTCAACTGCAACTGAGAATCCTGAAGACTACAAAAAACTGGTTGCGACTTTCAAAGAAGCTGTATCCAGCTCTAAAACCCTGGAAATTGCTGAAACCCAGGGTATGACCCCGTTTATTGATTACTGGTCACCAGAAGAATGCGACGCCTACGTTGCAGACTTCCAAAGCGTTTGGAACAAATATAAACACCTCATGAAATAACAAAGCAAAAACCTGCTTCAGGATCTGACCGGCCTGAAGCAGGTTTTTTTTGGAGTCCGAAATATGAGTACAACTAAGAAGCAACTTAAACTTGAAGAAGCTGTTATTCCCGGAATTGCGTTACTGTTTGCAGCAGCCTACTTCTTTCAAACCACCGACGGTCCTGCAGAAGTTATGCGCTGGCCAATTGTCACCGCTGTTGTCAGCCTGATATTCGTAGTTGCCATACTGGCAAAGTTTCTGTTCTCCGCCTCAAGTGATGGAACAGGAAAAAGCTCTTTTTCAGTGCCACAGAAATCCATGCTGATCCTGATAGGCCCCCTCCTTTATACAATTTCGATGCCCTACATCGGTTTTGCTCTGAGCAGTGTCCTGTTTCTCAACCTGATGTTTCGCATCCTTGGCAGTACCTCATGGGGGAAAAATATTTTTATCTCGCTGCTCCTTTCCGGCGGACTGTACTTTGTCATGGTCAGCCTGATGGAAATGGATCTGCCCCGGCTTAACCTCGGATTTATGGTGCTTTAGGATAATACTATGGATATCGACATGATTTTTTCAGGCATCGGCCTGTTGCTTCAACCCAGTCACCTGATCTGGTTGCCACTGGGAATGTTAATCGGACTCATCATCGGCGCGATTCCGGGCTTTAATGACACCAACTTCCTGGCCATGATGCTGCCAGTTACTGTCTATATGGGCCCCATGAATGCCGTTGTTTTCATGATGGCATGCTTCTGTGCATCCCAGGCGGCAGGTTCAATCCCAGCCATCCTTCTTAACATACCTGGCACCCCGTCAAATGCACCAACCTGCCTCGAAGGGTTCAAGATGACCAGACGCGGCGATGCAGGCTATGCCCTGGGACTTTCCGTTGGCGCATCTACCGTTGGTGGTGTGCTTTCAGCTCTGGTCGCCCTGGTTCTGACCCCGGTCGTCGGTGTCTATGCCCTGAATTTCGGCCCGGCAGAACTGTTCATGATGGCCGTATTCGGCATGACCGCAGTCGGCTCCCTGACTGGGAGTTCACTCCTTAAAGGTCTGTTTTCATCAGCATTTGGCCTACTGGTGGCCTGTGTCGGCACCGAATTCCAGGTTGGCTATACCCGTGCAAGCTTCGGCTTTTTCGAACTTTATGAGGGTTTCCCACTGATTCCGGTACTGTTAGGGGTGTTCGGCTTCAGCGAGCTGTTCAGCCTGATTATGGAAAGCAGCCTGGTCGCTGAAGGAATAAAACACAAAAGCGGCTTCGGACCCATTATTGATGGTCTAAAAGGTGCTTTGAAACAAAAAGTTAATATGTTCCGATCCGGCTTGATCGGCATTCTTGTTGGTCTTATCCCCGGTACCGGTGCAGCGATCGCCACCTGGGTCAGTTATGGACAAGCAAAGCAGTGGAGTAAGACTCCTGACAAATTTGGCACCGGACACGATGAAGGGCTGGTTGCTGCTGATGCTTGTAATAACGGTGTCCCAGGTGGCGCTCTTATCCCGACCGTAACCTTGGGGATCCCCGGCTCTGGGACAACCCTGATCATCATGGCAGCACTTATGATCAACGGTGTCACCCCCGGACCAAGCTTCTTCAGTGAACATGCAACAGAAGCCTACGCCATCCTGTTTTCTCTGGTTGTTGCGAACATCCTGTTGTTACCGATCGGCGTTCTGGTTGCGCGCCTGGCGACCAACGTTACCGCCATCCCCAACCGCTTCCTGGTTCCGATTATCGCCATGTTCTGCCTGGTTGGTGCCTTTGCCTGGCGCCAGATGATCTTTGATCTTTACCTGGTCATCATCTTTGGTGTCCTGGGTGCGTTGCTGAATCGTTATGGCTATTCGGTTCCGGCCTTCCTGCTGGCCATGCTCCTTGGACCACTGGCAGAAAGAAACCTTTACTGGGCTTTAGAGATTGGTGGCATCGAAAGCTTCCAGCGTCCCATTGCCCTGGTTATTCTGGTTGCAACGGTTGCCGTCCTCTTGCTTCCAATCGTCCTGAAACGCATGGTTGGAAAAGGGAAAAAAGCCCTGGCAGACACCTAGGGAGAACCACCAGCAAAGCCCAGGATTCAGATTCTGTTTTGATGGAACGTTAATTCTCTAAATTACACTGCATCACCCGGAGACGACGCATGACAGTCCGACACATAGATTTCACTAATGCAAAGCCACTTTATGCTCAGGTCATCGAGGCCATTAAGCACAAAATCAGCAGTAATCAGTGGACCCTTGGCATGATGATTTCATCTGAAAACGAACTGGCAAAAGAATTCAACGTCTCAGTAGGAACCGTAAAAAAAGCCCTTGGCGTAATGGTACAGGATGGCCTTCTCTACCGCCGCCAGGGGCGTGGCACCTTTGTTGCCAGCCCAGATTTTTCCAAAAGTTTCAGCCGTTTTTTCCGTTATGGACAGAACAATAATGTTGAAGATGAGATTCCAGAAAGTACCTTTCTGTCTCTTGATATCATTCCTGCTGACAGTAACATTTCTCAGCAGTTACAGATAAAACTCGGCGCTGACGTCATTATGATGAAAAGGGTAAGAAGCCTGAGAAAAACTCCCTTTTCTCTGGAGGAAATTTACCTTCCCTACGAGCGCTTTGCCGGCCTGGAAAAAATGGATCTGAATAAAGCCCTGCTTTATCCCATCTACAACCGGGATTTTAATACCCCGATATTCTGGGCTGATGAATTTTTACAACCCGATGTAGCCACCTCTGAAATCGCTGAACACCTGAACATTGCACCAAATTCTCCGGTCATGTGTGTTGAGCGCACCGCCTACACCTACGAAGATATTCCCGTAGAATGGCGCCGCAGCTTCGGTTGTGGCGATAGTTTCCGCTACCACATCGTTATTCGTTAAGAGAACTGTTTATTATGACCAAACTGAACGACTTTAAATTTTTTGACAGCCATTTCCATATTATTGATCCAGCATTTCCCCTCTTTGAAAACCAGGGTTTTGTTCCCGACTATTACACGATCAATGAATATCAGGAACGCCTGAGCAGCTACCAACTTGCCGGTGGAGCTATTGTCTCCGGTTCCTTTCAGGGACTTGACCAGAGTTATCTTAGCGCAGCATTAAAAACCATGGGTCCCGGCTATGTGGGCGTTACCCAACTCGACCACAATACCTCCGATGAAGAGATCCTGGCTCTCAATGCTGCCGGAGTCCGCGGCACCCGCTTTAACCTTAAACGCGGCGTCGCTGAAAGTCTCGACGATCTGGAACACTTTGCCAAGCGTATCTATGAACTGGCTGGCTGGCACATTGAACTGTATATTGATTCCAAAGAGCTTGCAGCTCTTAAAGGCCGCTTACTGAAGTTGCCAAGTGTTTCAATTGCCCATTTTGGATTATCCGCTGAAGGTTTTTCAGACCTCCTCGCATTAGCGGAAAAAGGGGTTCAGGTCAAAGCGACCGGTTATGGCCGGGTCAACTTCCCCATTGCACCGGCGCTGAAAGATCTGACCTCGGCAAACCCGGACTGCCTCATGTTCGGCAGTGACCTCCCCTGTACCAGAACGCCTCATCTATACAGTGATGAAGACTTTCTGCTGGTGATCGATACCCTTGGGCCCGAGCTTGCTCAAAAGGTTTTTTACGATAACGCCGCTAACTTTTATAAACCAGCAGTGGTTACAGACTGATACCTGCGGGCCTGTTTCCAACCTGAGAGACAGGCCCTCTCTATGCTTTACCCGCCTCCAACAATGTAATAAGCTTCCCCATAGACCATCTCAATACGGGAGCTTCAACGTGTTTAAAAAACTGAAAACTTTAGAGATTGATGGCATTCAGGCAGAGATCACCTGGAAAAAGATCAAAAACTGCTATATCCGCCTGCTCCCCCCCGATGGTCGTGTCCAGATCAGCGCCCCTTATAAAATGAGCAACAAAGCAGTCCAGGCCCTACTCCTTGAGCGCCTCGACTGGATTCGTGAAAAACAGAAAGTCATTCAAAAAAGACCAGTTCCCCAACATCTTGAATATCTTGATGGGGAAGAACATTTCTACCTTGGGGTTCCTTACCGGCTGCAACTTCAGCATTCATATCGCAAACGGCAACCGGCGATTTCCGGCAACTCCCTATTCCTTTACCTCAAAAAACAGGGGACGCCTGACTCTCGTCAAGAGACCCTGTACCAGTGGTATCGACAGCAACTTGAAAAAATGATCCCGCCATTGATAGTCAAATGGGAGCCGATCCTTGGCGTGAAGGTACAGGAGTGGCGAATCAGGAAGATGAAAACCCGCTGGGGAACCTGCAACACGGTAGCTCACCGTATCTGGTTAAATCTGGAACTGATTAAGAGGCCTGCTGATTGTATTGAATATGTCCTGGTTCACGAAATGATTCACCTGCTGGAACCTTCTCACAACCCGCGCTTTTATCAATTGATGGACCACTATCTGCCAGGCTGGCAGCAGCAGAGGAAAATGTTGCGTTAGATCCGGAAACGGCCCTTCTCCGCCGTGGCTGTGTCAATCTGCGGCCTTGCTTGTTCGACGTAAAGTACTACGTCTCTGCACAAGGCCTTGATTTCCTAGCCACAACGAAAAATTACTCGTTTCCAATCTGAAAACTTGATAGTTTCAATTTAGAGTTTCTGGATAGAAACTAAATAGAAGAACCAGGGGCAACCTTTTAGACTTTCAGTAATCGCCGTTGAAGCAAGGCCTCCATATCACGGCGACCATCAACAATAACCATGATATACACTTTTTCCAGTACGACCCGGTAAATAATTCGGTAAGGTTTAAAAAAGACTTCTCGATATTCACGTAGTCCAACAGTCACGAGTTCCTTTGGAAAAGATCCTCGGTCCGGGCATTCAGAAAAATCGAAAATAACTTGTTCTATTTGATCAAGAACATAATCTGCCTTTCCAGAGACATCATGGGTATCGATATAATCATACAAGTCCTCAAGGTCCCTGGCGGCATCGTCAGTAAGAAACACTTGAAATGACATTAGTCATCTTTTCTTCGCGCGCGGAGCTTTTTGATGACATCTTCTGCGGGCTGGACATTGCCTTCCTCTATTTGCCGCATGCCAAGAGCTAGAATCTTAAGTAGAGCCATCGTCTCTTGACTTTTCTCATAGCTAGCAATGTCCTGTACGATAACTTTAGCTTCACCATTTTGTGTAATAATGAGAGGCTCTCCCTGTTCTGACAGATTACGTACGATCTCAGCGGCATGAGCTTTCAAATAACTAATCGGCTTAATATTGCTAGATAGTTTCATATCCAACCTCCATAAGACTAAATTTAGCCCGAATATAGTCCTATGTCAATATAACCCTCACGATAATGACAACCAATACTTCGCCACGTCCAACATGCGGTTGGCGTAGCTCCACTCGTTATCAAACCAGACCATCATTTTAATCAGATTGCTGTTACTGATCCGTGTCTGAGTTCCATCGACAATAGCAGAACGGGAATCGGTATTAAAATCGACGGAAGCGTGCGGTTGTTCACTGTAGCCAAGCAGCCCATGCAGGGGCCCCTCTGCCGCTTCTGCAAACAAAGAGTTGATGGTTTGCACATCAACGTTTTTCTCGACATGAATGGCAAGATCCATCAAGGAAACATTAATGGTTGGAATGCGTAAATGCAGACATTCCATCTTGCCAGCTAAATGCGGCAAAAACTTGGCAATACCACGGGCCAAACCGGTTTTAACCGGGATCATGGAATGCATGGCACTCCGGGTTAAGCGCAGGTCACTCTGGTGATAACGATCAATAACCGGTTGATCATTCATAGCTGAATGGATGGTCGTACTGACACCACTGATGATGCCGAATTCACGGTCAAGCAGGCCAAGGACCGGGACAACACAGTTGGTGGTACAGGACGCACTCGACACAATAGTATTCTGTGCACTGAGCCGCTCATGGTTGAAGCCATAAACAATGGTCGCATCAATGTTATCCGCCGCCGGCTGGGAAAACAGCAGCCTTTTCGCGCCGCTGTTCAGATGCAGTTGGGCCGTCTCCCGATCGGTGAAGCTGCCACTGCATTCAAGGACCATATCAACCCCCAGATCCTGCCACGGTAAAGCGGCGGGATTACGGTGATTAAAAGTCTGGATCTCGTCGCCATCAACCAGCAACCGGTGTCCGTCATTTTCAACGGCAACCGGAAAACGGCCATGGGTGGTATCGTATTGGGTAAGGTAGGTCAGGGTCTCAAGATCAGCGAGCTCATTAATGGCGACAACCCGTAAATCATGAAACTTATGACTGGTATAAAGGGCTCTTAAAACACTTTGCCCGATACGACCGTAACCATTAATAGCAAGACGAAAACTCATGTCAGATATCCAACCTCTCAACGTTTTAAGCAGGGGGAAAAACAGCTATGAATTTACCCAATGGCACTAGTAATTTTCAACCCAAACTTAAGGATTTTTCGGGAAATATCATTCGCAATAGATACAAAAAAAGGAGACCGCGTAAAAGCGGATCTCCTTTTTTTTCAAGCGACAGAAATGTTTCCGATTCGGAAAGATGCAATTTTTTATCAGATCAAGGAAATCAAGCATGAGCGCGGAGGCGTAGTACTTTACGCCGCACAAGCGAATGCGCAGATTGACGCCGAGCTGGTGAAAAAGGGCGCTTTCCCGACAGAAACTATTTGTTGTCCTGAGCTGCAGCCTTCGCCTGTACCAAATCACAGTTACGGCCAGCTTTCAGCACATAGCTACCACCAGTGCGGTCCATCATACCTTGAACCATGCGGCCGGTTTCCATAGCTTTGAGCAGATCAACACCGGTATCGACCTTCATTTCGTGCAGCATGTGAATCATGTCCTCGGTAGCAACGTTACCAGCAGCACCGGGGATGAAGTTACAGCCACCGAAACCAGCAAACGCGCCGTCGAAGGTTGTAATACCAACCTGCAGAGCAGCGACAACACAAGCCAGAGCCATACCACGGGTATTATGCAAGTGAAGAACCCAGTTAACCTCAGGGAAGGTTTTGACCAGGTAACCACCCATCTCATAAATCTGACGCGGGTCAGCCATGCCGGTTGCATCAGACAGAGACAGCTCGGTAATACCAAGTTCGATAAAACGACGAGTCAGTTTTTCAATCTGGGAAACAGGCAGAGTTCCTTCCCAGGCACAACCCCAGGCTGAGGACATGGCACCGGAGATTTCGATACCGTTTTTCCCTGCGAACTCAACACAAGGGATGAAACCTTCCATCATTTCCAGCGGGCTTTGATTGAAGTTTGCTTTACAGTGGGTCTCGCTGGCACTGACGGTCAGTTTAGCTTTGGTCAAACCAGCATCGTGAGCGCGCTCAAGACCTTTGAGGTTAGGTACCAGAACACGATACTCAACACCGTCAACACGCTTCATCTTTTTGGCCAGCTCACCAGTGTTAGCCATTTGAGGTACAGCTTTAGGGTGAACGAAAGAACCGATTTCAATAATTTTGACGCCCGACTCTACGATGGAATCGAGAATTTCAAGTTTTTGCTCAACGTCGAGAACTTTCTTTTCATTCTGCAGACCGTCACGCATACCAACTTCACAAATTGTGGCCTTCTCTGGCCAAACCATCTCACCGTTCATTATATTCATCCTTTGAAAATTCTGTTCAGTAACAATTATACAGCAGAATAGTGATTCTGCTGGTACTCAAATAGGATTGTCCTACTTCAAGGGACATTTATTCTACCTAGTATGATATCAATTGAAATATTTTTCAATAACTCTTACCCCGTTTGGCCAAAAAAATAGGTTAATTTCCACATGACCATATATCCCTCGAAAAAGTATAAAGGAAAAGGCTACCTGGAGACTAGATTCCAGACAGCCCTTTTCGCGCTGCAAATAACAGCACTAAGCTAAAGTCGATGGCTTAATAAAGCTCGCTAACTCTTTTTATGTTGCAGTTCGTGATCATGTTCAGCCTCATTAAGCTTTACCGTGTCCACCACCAGACTGTTTACGGCATCTTTCAGAGTTAAGTTGGCCGCATAGTATTTCTGTTTGTTAAATAAACTTGCCGCTTTTTCAAGCTGACCGGCAACATAATCAATAGGTAATAAAAATCTGGTGACCGATACGCCAAGACCGGTTTCGTGAATCAAGGCATCTGCTTTATCCTGATTCCCGGCACGCATTTCCTCGTTGGCGGCTTTAATTTTCCGGGCATTTTCAGGTGTTACAACAAAATCTTCGGTAACCGTCAAACCCGCATCGATAGGGACATACTTTCCACTACTAGATTGGGGTGGTGACATAGATCCGCTCCCTTGCTTCTGTAACTTTCGGGAAACGATTACAGCTAGATTCGGCACCTCCCTTTTACTGAGGGTCAGATGTTCCTGTGCGTCAGTAATCAGTTTACGCGCCTCTTTCAACTGACCATCGAGGATCGCAACCCGCGCAAACCCTACCTCTTGAATAGCCAGATATCCGTTATGAGATACCTGGTTTAAAAGCTGTCCCTGTTTTTGTTTATCGGCTGCCAGACAGATACTGACAAATGCCAACAAACTGGTAATCGCCATAAAAACAGTTGTTAAATATCTGTTTGCTATTAATGCTTTCATAGCATTCTCTCTCTAGTTCAATAAAATCCATCTCAGTGCAAAGAAACCTTTTCCAGATGAGTAAAGGTTGCGCGCCATTTTCACATCCGTGAAAACAGCCACGAGGACTCTCGTCAATCCCAGGCAACAGGTTCAGGTTCATGCTTAACCAGCATGAAGGAACAGGGCATACGGCGAATCAGATCTTCATTGCCGCTACCGAACAGAAAGTGTTCAATACGCCCCTCTTCCTGGGCTCTCAAAACAATCAGATCAATCTCCTTCTCTTTAGCAACTTTGAGAATCTGAGTGGTGGGCTCTCCTTTTTCGATAAGGACCTCAACATTCAACCCCTCCCCGCCTTCTTCACGAATGATCCAATCAAGATCGGTCTTAGCGTTCCAGAGAATTTTTTTGTAATCTTCCTGAACGGAAAAACCGGGAAGATTCCACCCCTGCAATCCGAACGGATTATGAACAACATGCAGAACATAGAGTTCTGCATTATGATGACGAGCCTGGGATATCGCCTGGTTAACAGCTTCACGGCAAAGTTGAGTCATTTCACTTATAACCAGAATTCGTTTAATTTCACTCATGACTTATCTCCTGTCGCTATGTTCAAGGATTAGATTAAACTGTTCAGCGTTTCTTCTTAATCATTTATGACTATAACGACCTAAGCTTGCAGTAACATTTCGGCCAGATTACAAATTGGTAACCTTGCTAATAGAGGGGTGTAAGCAGCGCGGGGTATGCGTATAATAGTGTTTATTCGGCAAGCGCTTTGATGAGCCTGCGACCATCAGCCCAAGAGGATTATGCGAATTTTACTGATAGAAGATGACTCTGATACGGCAGCGTACCTGGTTAAAGGGTTCACCGAGAGCGGTTACATTGTGAACCACACGGCCAACGGTAAAGAAGGCCTTTTTATGGCCCTGGATCAGCCCTATGACGTCATGATCATTGACCGCATGCTGCCGGCAATGGATGGGTTAACCATCATTCGCTCCCTTCGCGCGACAGGAAACCATACCCCGGTGCTCATTTTGAGTGCTCTGGGTGAAGTCGATGCCCGGGTCCTCGGCTTACGGGCTGGTGGCGATGACTATCTCACTAAACCGTTTGCCTTTTCCGAACTGCTCGCCCGGGTGGAAGTGCTCATCAGACGCACTGGTGCCAGTGATGCCCAGGCCACGGTCTTAACTGTCGGACCGCTGGAAATGGATCTGCTAGCACGGACCGTAAAACGGGAAGGCCAGGTTATCGACCTGCAATTTCGTGAATTCAGCTTACTTGAATACCTGATGCGCCACAGCGGCCAGGTAGTTACCAGGACCATGCTGCTGGAACATGTCTGGGACTATAATTTTGACCCGCAGACCAATGTTATCGATGTCCATATCAGTCGCCTGCGCGGCAAAATAGATAAGCAATTCGCTCAGCCCCTGCTGCATACGGTCCGAGGAGCAGGCTATGTCCTTCGTGCCGAATAGAAAACTCTTTCGCAACTCCATCTTCCGGCTGGCCATGGTTTACGCCGGTCTCTTCAGCCTCTCAGTCATTCTGATTTTTACCTTCATGTACTGGGCCACGGCCGGTTACATGAAACGCCAGACCGAAAACAACATCGCCAGTGAACATATTGATCTGGTCGAAATCTACGAGCAATCAGGGCTCCCCTTGTTACTCAATGTCATTAACGACCGGATCTTTCAACCCTCCAGTACCAGCAGCCTTTATCTGCTCACTGATATCAGCTATCAACCGGTGGTCGGTAACTTAAAAAGTTGGCCCCCCCCAGAACAGACCGATACCCCGTGGGTTTCTTTCACCTACCAGCGCAACGGCACTCAGCACCAGGGGTTGGGGCAACAGGTGCTGCTCAATAATGGCTATCACCTGTTGGTCGGGCAAGATACTCGGGAACTGCAAAAGCTCCAACATCTGATCTGGGACGCCATGCTGGGCGGTGTCATCATCACTCTGCTGCTCGCCCTGGTGGGCGGTTTCATGATGAGCAAAACGATGATGCACCGCATTGAAGCGATTAATAAAACCTGCCACCGGATTATCGATGGCGACCTCACCCAGCGTATTGCCGTCAGCGGTGGGAACGATGATTTTGACAAGCTGATTCAAACCCTCAACCGCATGCTCGATCAGATCGAAGAACTGATGCATGGGATAAAGCAGGTCAGCGACAACATTGCCCACGATCTGCGCACCCCTTTAAGCCGCCTGCGCCGCAGGCTCGATATGCTGCGCATCAGTGAACAGGATAAGGATGTTCAGGAGCTGCTTCTGGACCAGGCTATTAACGAAGCCGACGGCCTGCTCGCCACCTTTAAAGCCCTGCTGCGTATCAGCGAAGTGGAATCGGGCAGTCGCAAAGCCAACTTCCAGGATCTCGACCTGGTCCCTATCGTTGCCGACCTGGTTGAACTGTATGAGCCGTTAGCCCAGGACAAAGAGCAGCAACTCAACTGGCAGCAACCACCGGCACCGGCAACCCTGTGCGGAGATCGCGACCTGTTGTTTCAGGCCCTCTCCAATATTCTCGATAACGCCATCAAGTACACCCCTACATTGGGCAGTATTCAGATTGAGCTGAAACCACAAGGGAAGCAGGTTGAGCTGAGCATCAGCGACAGCGGCCCAGGCATACCGGTGGCCGAACAGGAAAAAGTCCTCGAACGCTTTTATCGCCTGGAACTGAATCGCGCCTCGCCGGGCAACGGGCTGGGGCTCAGCCTGGTGGCGGCTATCATCAACCTGCACCAGGGGCAGATTCATTTAACAGATAATCATCCCGGCCTGAGAATTACCCTCTCACTCCCGGTCAGCAGCTGAAGCTGCTTAAAGGCTAACCATGAAACACCTCAAACATCTTTTACCCGTTATTATTATTGCTCTGTTTGGTGTCTCCATCTGGGTTCTGCACCGCTCCATCGCCGCAATTCATTATCATGAAATTGCCGCATCAGCACGGGCGATTCCACGCGCAGATCTGCTACTGGCGGTTGGCCTGACTGCGCTTAGCTACCTGGTGATGTCCGCGTACGATCTATTGGCGGTACGCTACCTGAAGCTCTCGCTGGAAAAAGGCAAAGTCCTGCTGGCGTCCTTTATCAGTTACGCCTTCAGTAATAACATCGGCCTCTCTATCCTGGCCGCCGGCTCATTACGCTACCGGCTTTATTCCTCCTGGGGATTATCGGGTGAAGAGATCACCAAGCTGGTGACCTTTACCATTGTAACTTTCTGGCTGGGGTTGATCGGCATTGGTGGGCTGGTCTTCAGCACCGCCTCGTTGCAACTGGGTAAAATTACCTGGCTGGGTTCCTTTTCAGTGACTACTGTTGGCTGGTGCTTTTTAGCGGTCAGCATGACCTATCTGGCTTTTCTATTAGTCCGAAAGACTCCGTTTCAACTGCTCTCCTGGGAATTTTCCATTCCCAGCCCCGGCATGGGGATTGCCCAAATTGTTATTGGTGTTCTCGATTGGGCCCTGGCGGGGAGTGTCCTCTATGTGCTGTTGCCAAACCATCTCGCTCTATCCTTTCAGCAACTGCTGGCTATTTACCTGCTCTCTCAATTGATAGCCCTGATCAGCCATATTCCTGGCGGCCTTGGGGTGTTTGAGTCGATGGTCCTGATGTTTGCCCCCCAGGGGGATTCAGCTGCGCTGCTCGGCTCACTGGTACTGTTTCGCGCCATTTACTATCTGCTGCCACTGGCCCTGGCGACCTCTTTACTGACCTATACGGAACTGTTCAAGCGCACCAGTACCGTCAGTAAAGCGTTGCGCACCCTGGTCCACTGGAGCACCCTGGTCACCCCCCAGCTCCTGGCCCTGACCACCCTGATCGGGGGAGCCGTTTTGCTCTTTTCCGGAGCAACACCGACCATCCCTCACCGCCTCCATTGGCTGAATAAACTGATCCCCCTGCCCCTGGTGCAACTGTCACACTTCCTCGGCAGCCTGGTCGGTGCGATTCTGCTGCTCCTGGCCAGAGGGATTCAGCGCCGTCTTGACGCCGCTTATATTCTTGCTATCGCTCTGCTGACTGCGGGTAGTCTGTTATCGCTGATCAAAGGGGTCGATTACGAAGAAGCCATCGCTCTGGGGCTGATGGTGGTCGCCCTGCTCCCCTGCCGCCGCTACTTTTATCGTAAATCATCACTTTTGGCCGAAGGCTTCTCCCCCCAGTGGATTGTCCTTATTGCCCTGATCTTTGTCAGCTCAACCTGGCTGGGTTTTTTCTCCTACCGGCATGTCACTTATAGCCAACAGCTGTGGTGGGACTTCGCCCTGCATGCCGACGCGTCACGTTTCCTGCGCGCTGCGGTAGGTGCCGGTATTCTGCTCCTGCTCTTTGCCCTGGCCAAAATCTTGCGCCCGGTCCTGCCCGAACCACCTACGACCGATCATGACGCTCTTGAAAGAGCCCGGACTATTATCAGCAAGGCCCCGGGCACCGAAGCCAACCTGGCCCTGTTGGGGGATAAAACCCTGCTGTTCGATCCGGATCATAATGGCTTTGTCATGTACGCCATCCAGGGGAGCAGCTGGATTGCCATGGGCGATCCGGTCGCCCCGGAAAAGGTTTCCCGCGATCTGGCCTGGCAGTTTCGGGAGTTGGTCGAACAGCATGGTGGCCAGCCGGTATTTTATGAAGTCGGCCCGGATATGCTCCCCATCTACCTCGATATGGGTTTAAGCCTTTACAAACTAGGGGAAGAAGCCCGGGTTTCATTACCCCAATTCAGCATGCAGGGTTCAAAACGCAGTGGCTTGCGTTATACCAAACGCAAACTTGAAAAGGATGGCTGCAGTTTTGAAGTCTGCCCCGCCGAGCAGGTCGCTGCCCTGATGCCTGTGTTACAAAACATTTCGGACCAGTGGCTGGGCATTAAAAACAGTCGGGAAAAAGGCTTTTCCCTCGGCTTTTTCAAGCCAGAGTACCTGCTTAATTTCCCGGTCGCCCTGGTCAAACAGAACGACACCATCATCGCCTTTGCCAACCTGTGGCAAAGTGCCGAAAAACAGGAGCTGTCCATCGACCTGATGCGCTACCGTCCCGATGCCCCCAACGACATTATGGAATATCTGTTTATTGAATTGATGCTGTGGGGACAGCATCAGGGGTATCAGTATTTCAGTCTCGGCATGGCCCCACTGGCAGGGATGGAAAATCGCCCCTTTGCTCCTCTCTGGCATCGTATTGGCGCCTTGCTGTTTCGCCACGGTGAGCACTTCTACAATTTTGAAGGGCTGCGTAAATATAAAGATAAGTTTGATCCGGAATGGGAACCGCGCTACCTGGCTTGCCCAGGGGGCTTTACCCTGCCCAAAGTACTCACCAATACCGCTGCTCTCATCGGTGGAGGCATCAAAGGGATTTTTGGCAAATAAGAGAAGACTTTATCGCTTCAGCTCTTAGCGAAATATACGTTATTTATCATGAAACTGTTTATTGTCATCGTTGCCAGCCTTACCCTTACCGTACTGGCACTCGCAATCTATTTTATGCCGATAACAACTCATCTGGTTCGCTACCTGTACTGGCAGTGGACCAGCCCGGTCAGCCATAGCGAGGGCGAGGTTTATTCCGGCGGCACTAAAATCCATTACCAGGTTTATGGTAATGGAAAACCGGTTTTGCTGCTGCATGGCGGGCTCAGCAACAAATTGAGCTGGTACTCTCAGCTCCCCCTGCTCGCCGAGCAAAACCTGCAACTGATCCTCCTCGACTCGCGCGGTCATGGCCGTTCCGGCTTAGGGAGTAACAACCTCAGTTACCAGCTGCTGGCAGATGATGCGACAGCAGTTCTGGATACGTTGCAGATTCAAAAAGTTGCCGTATTGGGCTGGAGTGATGGAGCCAATACGGCTTTTGTCCTGGCCAGCCAACAACCGGACCGAATCAGTCGCATCATCTCCATCAGCGGCAACTACAACCCGGAAGGGCTGACACCTGCCGCACGCCAGGAAAATAAACAACCCCTCACCGGCATCAGCTACTGGACCTACCGCCTCTGGACTGGAGCCGAAGCGCGCTTCAGCCAGTTGGAGCAGCAGCTGAAAAGATTGTGGAATAAAGGGATCGTGGTTTCGGAACAAACCCTCGCCACCATCGAAACGCCGGTGATGATCATTAGCGGATCAGACGATGTTGTGACCATTGAGCACAGTCAGAAGATGGCGAGCCTGTTACCCCACAGCCAATTACACATTATTCAGAATGGCGGGCATGCAACACTGATCACCCATGCTGCGGAAGTGAATGATTTGATTGTTAGCTTTCTCAAGTAGACTGAGCAGGCGGGGTATTAGATATGGCTCTCAACCCATGCAAGCCGGGGAGACCTAAAAACTGGGAAGGTGTCACTAGTTTTCTCTAGTTTTCTAAAACGGGAAAAAGCAACCCTCGACTACCCGACAGAACACTACATCCCAACCGCCCCCCCCCCCCCCCTTGCCATCACATCCCTTATACTGACCTTGCCTCCCTTTAAAGAAGTACAGCACAGACAAACCCCTTATCTCTTAAGCAACCGGTAGGTCGATAATTTCAGATCATACCCATTCCACCTGTCCGGGTCCCTGGGCACGCCAAAACGTTCAATAATGCGCGTCCGGTAATAAGCTTGCATTCTTCTGGCCATAAGCAGGCTCGTTAGCAGATTAAAGATGAAGACCAATCCACAACAGATAAAAACAGCCGCGAACAGGCCGATTGAGAAGACCTTCAGGGCTGCGGCATAGATCCAGCTTTGGTCAAAATCTTCTGCAACAGTGATGACCGGCAGTCTATTTTCCTCAGCTTCATTGGCAACCACCAGGCCGGACAGCGTCAAGGGGACCAGGGCGTTCTCCTCGCTGAGGCTGCGATATATGTCCCATTGCTCCAAAAGGTTGGTACTTTCCGGCCAGAGATCTATGCCGATCTCGGTCTGCTTTGAAAGTTTAAGCAATACCCCGTTTTTAGCTGAGTATTGGTGCTGCGTCAGTATCGGCCTGGCCTGAATAAGAAGCTGTCCCTTGACGACCCTTTGCGACAAAGTTTTGAGGCGCATGGCAGCGCCTAAGGTGACAGCGCCCTTATCCTCTCCCGCTTTACCCAGGTCTCCATTACCTGCACACGTTAGCAGTTCATTCCAGTCCCGGACCGGCGTTCTGCGCTGTAGCGGAGTGACCTCCGCCAGCAAGAACTCTTTGAGTTCATGGCAAGCTTCTTTGACTAAGGCATCACTCTGTTCGGGACCGGTGCAAAGCTGGTCAATCGCCAAAATAGTGGCTGATAGATTTTCGATTAGATAACGTTTCCGATGCCGTGAAGAATCAAATATCCCAGTCCGGACGGGTCCTGTCGTGACAATAAAGTCTTGCCTGAAAAAACTTAACTGCAGTGGTGTTACCTTAAGCGGATCGAGTTGTTTCGGGGCAACTCCCCAACTAATAGGATCGCAAATAACCTGATCCAGATAAGAATCTCCGTTGTAACCGGGAGCCCGGTAACCAGGTAACCAGCAACGCACGTCAGCCTCGATCCGCACCAGCTCTCCGGGAGTCAAGGCTCTGGCTGCATCATACTGGTCAGGCCCCAGAGCAATCATCGCTGGCGAAGAAATCAACTGTTTAGCAACCTTGATATCAAGGGGCAGATTCAAGCTGTCCAGCAGAACAAGACAGGCGAGCAGGCTGACCAAGGTCACCCCGATGGGGCGCACCCAGTTTCTGCGCGGAAACAAGCGCTCCTCTTCCCTCAGGTCAAAGACCCCCTCAAAACAAAGCAGGCCCTGGTCCGCGAGCCTGGCCTCAACAGTAACCGGTTGATCTGGACAGCGGAGTATAAGCGGATACCAGTGCCCGGGAGGGAGCAGAGCCTGATGATGACCAAGAAAGTAGCTAACCAACGGATTGAGATCATCATCGGGATCGTCTACACCATAATAGTTGAGTAGCCCTCTAAGTCGCACCACCTTGCCCGGCGTTTTCGGGCCGCGCCGCCGCCGGTAAAAAAAAGCGGCAGCAATCAGAAATAAAGGGATCAAAAGCCCGGTAGGCGAAACAACCTCTTTGAGCTCGGTCAGAATGAAGATCGTCAAAAATGCTGCAAACAGGCAGAGCGCAGCGACAATCCCTTTTGAGGTACGCCGTCTTAAAGCGATTTCTTCAGCGGTCTCAAGACGTTCCTGGAGGATTTCAAGCGGACCACGGGGCGTTTCTTTGTCTACGCCTCTGTAGTTATCATCGAGAATAGTGTCATTAAGAACGGAACGGTTGAAGTGGTTATCCTGTTCCTGATCGAACATGCCTTGCATGAGGCTGAATTTGCCGTTCAGACTGATTACAAATGCACGTTTGGGGGTCAGGACAACTTCAGCCCGGTTGTGATCTTCGATAAACGCAATGGCAGCGTAGGGAAGACAGACCGAGACACCACCAATAAAGAGTTCAACCTGACCGGAGCTACGAGACATAAACCTGCTGCTTTGAAACTCACCTTCAAGCAGGTAGACCTGATTGCTTATCAGCTCCAAGGGGGCTCTCTTGCCGGCCAGAAAGAGGATCGGATAGAGAGCTTCCTTTTCAGCACCGGACATCTGGCGTAAAACCTGACCGCTCTTTGCCAGTTTGGTAACGCGTGAGCGCCCCCGATAACAAATGATACGATGACCGTAGTAGCCGTAGAGAACCATACCACCGAGCAGAAAGGCCAGCAGCAAAGCAAGAGTAGAGATAAGGTGATCCATTTTTGTGACCCTGTTGTTAAAACAATGGGGACCAACCTGTCTCAGCAGACCCCATCCGGAAGCTGTTCTTGACCTGAGCAACCTTTACAGGTACAAAGATTCCCCACGAAAATTCTGTTACAATCCAGAAACTTAATTTTACACCTAGATCAGATTGAAACAGAAGGTTCAATCCTAAAAACCTTAAACTTTAAATGAGAACAATGAGACACATTATTTTTTTGCTGATGCTACTTGTTAGCCTGCCGGGTTGTTCCTGGACAGACTATTCAGAAGCCTTGCAGGGCGAATGGAAGTTTGCCTACCTCAACTATGAGTTAGAAATTTATGCGACGGAGATGCCCCAGTACCCACCACCGCCATTTTTCGACAGGTACATTTTCTCCACCGACAACACAGTGGAAATCATCTCAACCATCGAAGACGTAAGGTTCACGGCGCAATATAAAGTCTCTGCCGACAGGCTCAGGATCACCTTTCAATCCCCTGAGCGCGAGAAGCCCATACTCATTGATATGCCCTACACGGTAGATCAGGAGACCGGCATCCTCACTCTTATTGAAAGAGATACGAAATATCAGTATTACCGCCCGGAAAAATTACTGCCCAATGATCTCGCCGGCCGCTACACAACCAAGATTGACGGCCAAGAGCTCGGCAAAGAGGCACAACTCATTTTGGGTAAAAATGGCGAATACAGCATACCGTTGATGAATATGACCGGCTACTACGTTCTCTGGCCTTCGGACTATGGCAACCTCATGTCAATAGCAACAACAACTGGTGAGCGTCGCGGCTTATTTGCTGTGGTGGTCTATGAAAAATACGGCGACATGTTCAAGGCAACCCCCATCCTTCCCGATGGTTCCTTGCACCATGATGGTGCTCTGATCTGGACAAAAATCGCCGAGGAGTAACGGATCGTTGTCTGCTTCACTCCAGCATCCCCCTCTCCAGGGGCGCATAAACTCTGCCGTGGTGCTTAAGGGGTACAATCAGTGCAGGCTCAGTGGCCCAAAAATCTCGCGCTGGCCGGGCTGAAGAGCCAAGGTGGATTTTGACTTCCCCTCCAAACACCATCAATTTCATAGCAGTAATCTCCCTAAAATCATGGGTTCGACACCATCCAAACTAATGACAACTATGGTAGAATCCCTTATGACCTTCTTTAAGCACTTTTCTGTACTTGCTTTTCTATAAGCAGATTTGTACGTACCGGAAGCATTATCCGCGTTAAGCAAAGAACTGGTTTCTTGGCTAAAAACCATCCTGTCTGAAAGCGAGAAGCGAGAAGAGATAAGATGAAAGAATACAAACTGACCCTTGCTGGCTTGGCAATATCCATTATAACCCTGATAGGTTCGCTACTAACTGAGGGGGATTTATTTGAGTATGTAGTGACCCACCTGGAAAAATTAGAATCTTATGAGCTCGACGAGTTTATCATTCCAGCTCTTATCTTCTTTGTATTTGTAGTTTTCGATGTTCTGAGAAGACAAAAAACCCAGACTGTAGAACTTGAGAAGATTAAAATCTATAAAGCCATGCTGAGTTCTGCACACCATGTCCTCAATAATTTTCTGAATCAGATGCAACTCTTTAAATTCGAGGCGCAGAATAATCCTGATTTCAACCCCGAAATTCTGAACCTTTACGATCAAATTATGAAAGATGCTTCAATGCAAATTGAAGCACTCGGTAGTATTGAAAGAATTGACGAAGTATCGATCCTTGATTCTGTTGCACCTAAATTCAATTCATCAAGAAAAACCCCATAAGGCCCCCAACCGACGCCCTAAAATGGCGTGGTTAAGCTATGACATCAGGTCAGGAGTTCTCTATGAAAAAGGTACTGATAATTAATGCACATCAATTTTACCAAGGCTTTTCTGAAGGAAAACTGAATGAAATTATGATCAATGTCATTACAGCAGAAATGGAGAAACATGGTGCCGAAGTGAAACAAACGTACATTGAAAAGGGCTATAAGGTTGATGAAGAAGTCCAAAAACACCTTTGGGCGGACATCATAATTACCCAATCCCCCGTCTATTGGTTTGGTATGCCCTGGATCCATAAAAAATACATTGATGAAGTCCTCACCGCGGGACTGGTTCAGCAGAGTTTGCTCATAGATGATGGAAGAACCCGCTCTGTCCCCAGCAAACAATATGGGACAGGTGGAAAAATGCAGGGCAAACAATATATGATCTCATTAACCTGGAATGCCCCAAGAGAAGCCTTTGATAATAGTGATCAGTATTTGTTCGAAGGCAAATCTGTTGATGATGTATTTATCGGAAATACCGCAAATTATAAATTTTGCGGTGCTGAGATACTGCCATCCTTTTCATGTTTCAACATCATGAAAGACGCAAATGTTGAAGAAGATGTCGCCAGACTAAAAACACACCTTGCTCAAGTTTTTAATTTTTAAAAATGGATAAGTACCAAATCAAAATGATGGGGTAAACATTGCGCACGTCATTAATTTGGTATAATCATGTAATGAATATGAACAAACGATAGCTACACAAAGAAGATCAACTGCTGGGGTAATTCCACTTTACCTAACCACTGCTTATGCAGAACCAGATACCCCAAAAAAATATAAAGGTCACCTATGAGTAACGAAAAAGCCGTATATGGGGTTGAAGACGCTTCCTACAAGGCGGCGGGAGAACTGGAAGGAATAACCAAGCTCGTCAATGCGTTCTACGATTTCATGGACTCACTCCCGGAAGCGCAGCTTATACGCAAAATGCATAGTGATAATCTGGACGAAGCAAGGCTGCGATTTTCCTATTTCTTATCGGGATGGCTTGGTGGCCCCAAATTGTACTCGCAGAACTTTGGGCCCATTAAAGTTCCTCAATTCCATAAAGATATGCCGATTGGACGGAGTGAAGCCGAAGCATGGATGCTCTGTATGCAGAAAGCCGTCGATCTGCAGCCCTTTGAAGAGGACTTCAAGCTTTATCTGCTAAAACAGCTGCGTGTCCCGCTGGAAAGAATTTTAGTTGTTCGTGAGAAAAATCAATAGAGCGACTTAGGTGCGAAAGCGCCTTAGCACAGCGCTAGCCCCCCGGGGCTACCCGCCAATAGCAGACATGCCGAGTCCGGTGACACTTTGGGAATCAACGCGCATATCATGTTGGCTCGGTTTACCACTGATGACCGCTTCAAGGGTCATTTTAAGCGCAGCATGATCATTCAGAGCTGGTTTCAGATCCGTCGTGACCGGGCTGAACAGGCAGCTTTTAGCTGCGCCCTGGGAGGTAATACGAATCCGGTTGCATGATGAGCAGAAATGCTCGCTCATGGGCGTAATAATTCCAAGGGAACCGGCAGCACCAGCGATTTTATAGGGTTTTGCGGGCCCGGCGTATTCGCCGGTTGAGATATTGGTGATTTCATACTGCTCGCGCAACAGAGCCAGGATTTCATGGCCACTGATAAAGTGTGCTTGATAGTCCCCTTCCGGAACCATCGGCATATATTCGATAAAACGAACCGACCAGGGTTTGTGTCTGCTCAGGGCGGCAAAATCGACCAACTCCTGATCATTGATTCCCCGCATCGCCACCATATTCAGCTTGATCTTGAAACCGAGCTGATCAGCCTTTTCCAGCCCGGCAAGGACTTTTACCAACGAACCTCCGCGAGTAATCTCAGAAAACTTTTCCTCATTCAGGGAATCGAGGCTCACGTTAAGTCTTTTAACCCCGGCAGCCTTAAGCTGTTCGGCATATTTTTCCAGCAGAATACCATTGGTCGTCAGGCTGACATCTTCAATCTGGGAGATCGCGGTTAACCTATGTAAAAACTCCGGCAAACCGTTGCGGACCAACGGCTCACCACCTGTCACCCGGACCTTTTTGACACCCAGTTCAACTGCAGCGCGAACTATTTTCAGATAGTCCTCATAAGCCAACAGATGGTTGTCATGACGGCAGGCCGCTTCTCCTTCCGGCACACAATAGCGGCAGCGCAAATTGCAATTATCGGTTACGGAAAGGCGCAGATAGTCGATTGTTCGGCCACAGTTATCTTGCATAGATCACCATTGAGTTTTCAACCTGAAAGCAATTTAGTGTCCATCCGGAAACTCTAAATCATAACTTCCAGGTTTTCAGATTGGAAACGAGAAATTTTCCGTTGTAGCGAAAAAATCAAGGACTTATGCTGAAGTGTAGTACTTTCCGCTGCACAGATAAGCCCGCAGATTGACAACGCCACAACGGATAAAGGCCGTTTCCGGATGAAAACTAATTAGTTGTCATCCGGAAACTCTACATCGCAACGACCAGTTTCTGATTTGGAAAGATGCAATTTTTTTCCGGGTCAAGAAAATTAAGTATTTGCGCGGAGGCGTAGTACTTTACGCCGCACAAGCGAATGCGCAGATTGACGCCGAGCTGGTGAAAAAGGGCACTTTCCGGACAGAAACTGATTAAAAGTGCTTTTTCAGACCGAGGATGCGGCGTGCATCTTCAGCGGTAGCGATCTCACGACCGACAATTTTACCCAGTTCGATAGCGCGGGTAACCAACTGGGCATTGGTTGCGTGGACCCCTTTAGAGAAGAATACGTTATCTTCAACACCGACGCGCAGACCGGTACACCCTTCGGAGAGGCCGGCAAGCATACATGGAACGTGGCTCTTGCCAATACCGGTAATCGACCAGGTAGATCCTTCCTGAATTTTTGGCAGCAAATACGCCAGACTTTCGACGTTACCGGGCATACCGCCAGGTACGCCGAGAACGAACTGATAGTGCAATGGGCCCTTCAGGAAGCCTTTTTTAACATAGTAATCAACGTTTGAGATCATGCCGCCATCGAAAATCTCTAGCTCAGGTTTGATCTCGAGTTCCTGGCAAATTGTCCCGAGTTTTTCCAGAAACTGTGGGGTATTAAGGAAAACATAGCTGTTAGCCCAGTTCATGGAACCTGGATCGTAAGAGCACATTTCCGGCTTGAGGATTGGCAGGTGAGCTACGCGCAGGTCTTCAGAAAACTTACTTCCGGAAGTGGTCAGGTTGATAACGATATCGAGTCCCGCCTTGTCCAGCTCATAGCGGGTTTTTTCCACAACCTCGGTGAAGATTTCGGTGGACATGGAGTTATTACCCTTTTCATCACGGACATGAAGATGGGCAATTGCAGCACCCGCTTTGGCAACTTCAATAACGTCTGCGGCAATTTCATCCGGGGTAAGCGGTACATAAGGGGATTGTTTTCTGGTTGTCCCGGCACCAAGTAATGCCGCGGTAACAATAAGCTTATCCATCAATTGACTCCTTTTTAACAATTCGAAAATATTATGGTCTTCAAAAATTCTGTTAAGCGCCTACAGCAAAATCCTTATTTGCAACCAACCGCTAACCCTAATGACCTTGGTGAGTTACAGATAAATTTTAATAGTTCACAGGGTTTCGAAACCAATACAATTTTGCCCAAGCGTCATAACTTTTTTTCATATATCTGAGCTTTTCCAGCGTAAATCTGCTGAGCCAAAGCACGCCAATTCGG
Organism: Geopsychrobacteraceae bacterium; assembly: GCA_963664385.1. Classification (GTDB taxonomy): domain Bacteria; phylum Desulfobacterota; class Desulfuromonadia; order Desulfuromonadales; family Geopsychrobacteraceae; genus Seleniibacterium. The sequence continues at coordinate 2,634,235 of OY761157.1, read as the reverse complement.
CAGAAAAAGGGACTCTTCATAAAACAAAAGCACACCAGAATGAACCGGGTGTGCTTTTGAATGGTTCCTGAGACAGACGCTGATCAGAACGCCATATCCGGTAGCCAGGTGACGAGAATAGGGAATGCAATTAAGAGTGCAGTGCCTACCAACAAAGCGAGCAGGAAAGGAACGACTCCCTTAAAAACGGTTGGCAAAGGAACTTTTGAAATGCCGGAGACAACATAAACATTAACCCCAACCGGAGGCGTAATAATCCCGGCCTGCTGCAGCAGGACAATAACGATACCGAACCAGATCGGGTCGTAACCCAAATCAAGCACGATGGGATAAAAAATCGGTATGGTCAGCATAATCAGTGGCAGGGCGTCAATAAAACAACCACCAACGATATAGATCAGACAGATAACCAGCATAACCAGCCACGGGGCGCAATTCATCCCGGCAACGATACTGGAAAGCTCTGTCGGTATACGACTGATGGCCAGAAAATGTCCGAAAATGGTCGCGCCGGCAATCAGCATCAGGACCATACAGGATACCAGCAAAGTCTCATGGATGGCTTTCCACAACGATTTCCAGGACAGTTTTTTCTGCACCAGGGCGATAAACAGCATACAGAAAGAACCGACGGCACCAGCCTTGGTGGGAGTAAAAATCCCGAAAAACATGCCGCCCATGACACAGAAGAAAACCAGTATTGTTTCCCACAACTCCAGCAGGGAAAGTAACATCTCTTTGGGAGTAAACTTCTCGCCCGGAGGTCCTTCTTCCGGGTAAATCCGGCAGTAGATAACAATGGCCGCCATGAACAACAGGGTGACGATAATCCCAGGGATAATCCCGGCGATAAACAGCTTACCGACCGACTGCTGGGTCGCAATTCCGTAGACGATAAGGACAACGCTGGGGGGAATCAGACTACCCATTGAGCCCCCGGCAGCAACAGATCCGGTGGCGAGTTTATCCCCGTAATTGTAGCGCTTCATTTCCGGAATAGCGATGGTTCCCATGGTTGCGGAAGTTGCGGTACCCGAACCACAGATGGCACCAAACGCGGAACAGGCGCCGATAGTTGCCATCGCCAGACCGCCCCGGATTCGGCCCAGGAACTTATAGGCCACGTCAAACAGCCGTGAACTGGTTCCGGCATAAAAAGCGATATACCCCATAAACACGAATAACGGGATCAAGGTCAGACTGTAGGAAGAAAAAACATCGTACAAATCACGCGACAACAGGTTCAATCCGGCATTTAAATTGGTCAGGGAACAGAAGCCGATAAACCCGACAACGGCCATGGCGTAGGCCACAGGAAGCCGCGTAAACATGAGTACCAGCAGGCAGATAATTCCGATAAATCCGACGATCATTGATTCTGGCATGACTGTTCTCCTTTAATCAGCGTAATCAGTTCAAGCAGGATAGTCAGGGCCAGCATCAGCAGCGCAAAGGAAATGCCGAAAACCAGAACATAGCTGGGTAGTTCCAGAACCATGCTCACTTCGCCACTTTGGTACAATGAGATTGCATAGAGGTAGCAACGCCATGAAATCACGATAAACAGAACAAAGCTTACGCTTTCATTGAAAATATCCAAACCTTTCCTAACGGCGCCAGGCATCTTATCGTAGAGCAGATCGACGCCGACATTGGCCTTTTCAACATGAGCTCCAGGCAAACCGAAAGCCAGAAGTAAAGCCGCCCACAAGGAAACCAATTCCTCGGCTCCCAGGACCGGATGACCGAAGAATCCAAGAGCCACATCAAGACAGGTCACGCCCATAATCCCGAGTAGGCTGACACTGCTGATCCACCTCAGTATCTTGATAAAAAATTGAATGAAACATCCTAATTTCATGAGCTACCCCATCACAACCACAACAAATAAGTATTGGAAAATTGAACTTGTAAAAAGGGCGGCAGAGATCCCCCGCCACCCTTAATTTTTAACAATTACTGAGCGGAGTACCACTTGCTTTCAAAGGTCCCGGCTTTTGCGGCCTTGATCCGGCCCTTGACGAAATCAACAACTTCCTTCCCAGGAAGGCCTTGTTTTTCAGTCTTCTCAATGTACTGATCGATGAGAGGTTTGACAGCTTCGCCCCATTTGGCACATTCTGCCGGCTCGATCTCGACAACATTCTTACCCAGTTTTTTCATGTAAGCGATACCACGCTGGTCAGCCTCGTCCCAGGCTTTACCGTGCATTTGGACGTACTTGGGAGCAAGCTCTTTCATGATCTTCTGAACTTCAGGATCGAGGGATTTCCACTTATCCTTGTTCATAACAACGAAGAACCCGGTGTTGTAAGCGACGTCATCACACATCATGGAGTGGTCGACAACCTCGGCCAATTTCCAGTCAGCACTGGCGGACATATCCCAGATACCACCGTCCATGACCCCTTTTTGCAGGGCCTGATAAACTTCAGGCATTGGGGTTGAAGCAGGAGCGGCGCCAAGCAGTTTGATAATGTCGGAAGTGGTACCACCGGCACGGATCTTTTCACCTTTAAAATCGGCGAGGGTCAGAAGCGCTTTACCTCTGCTGTGAATCCGGCCAGGACCATGGCTTTGCAGATAGATAACTTCGACATCCGCCAGTTCAGCCGGTTTGAATTTTTCGATAACCTCGTTGATGATCGCGGAACTGACCTGGGCATTAGGAGAGCCAAGGGGAAGGTTGACATAGTCAAGCAGAGGGAAGCGTCCACGGGTATAGGCCAGAACAGAGAAGCCCATATCAACCATACCATTAACGATACCATCATAGGTCTGAGCTGCTTTGATCAATGTCTGACCTGGGTAAAAATCGATCTTGACCTTACCATTGCTGAGTTTTTCTACTTCTTTAGCATAGGCTGCCAACAGTTTTGTCTGAACATCCTGCGCACCTTGATGGGCAGAAAAAGTCAATTTGACGGTCTTTGCATAACTCAAACCCGGCACGATCAAAGTCATTGCAAAAAGAGCTAAACAAACACATGCTACCTGTACACTTACAATCTTCTTCATTCGACACCTTCCTCGCTGTTAAATAAAGTCATTTAAAATCAAATACATTGGCTTAATCTGAGCTACAGTGATCGACTCGAAAACCGGATAAAACTCCTTTCCTCAATTTAAAAGTGTAATCAATTCCTGCCAGTCCCGGAAATGAAAAACATTCCTTCCAGAGAACCCGCAGCAAAGGGCAAAAAGATAACCGAAAGACATAGACACCCGTCAAAACCCAATCAACGTCGTTTGAAATAATCAGTATTATTATTACTATTCAGTAAGTTATCTAAAATATATCTGATCCTGAAAACAGCGGCTAATACATGTTTTCGCAAAATCCATAACTTTGAGTTATGGCGAACCCCATATCTGACCCACTATTTTTAATCATCAGAAGCCCGCTTCGGACTTCTGTTCAAATTTTGGTCACCGCCGGCAAGGTAAAAGCCCCTAAAGCTGCCACACCGGTTATGACCGAGGCTAATAAGTAGACCGGTCCGAAACCACCGATGACATCAACAATGGCCCCCGACAAACCTGGTCCCATAGCCTGCCCGGCAGCAAAGAATATGGTGATGGCCGCAAGGGCCCCGGCCGCGCCAGTATTACCAAAATAATCACCAGCTGCAGCTGCCATAATCGTGGGAATAGCAAAAACGGCCAGTCCGTAACAGACGATGGATATCAGTAACCCTGTCGTCCCACAGTTAAAGCCGACCAGGACATAGGCAATGGTCTGAACAAAATAAACGATAGCTATTCCGTACTTGCGACCGATTTTGTCAGACAGAGTGCCGAAAATGACTCCGGAGAAAAAGCTGATAACACCTATCCACGACCAGTAAAAACCGGCCGTCGTCTCACTGATTTCATAAGTTGTCATCATGGTTTCGACGATAAAGGTCCCATAAACCATGAAGGTCACACCAAAGGCCCAATAGAGCAGCCCGAGATGAGCGACTAACCACTTATTCCCCTGGCGCACATTACGTTTTGCCAACAAGCGCTGGCAGGTGACTTCCCGGCAGCCGATCGGCTTCATCTCCAGCTCATCTGGACTATTGCGCAAAAACAAAGCAGCAATGCAGGCACCGCAAAAGACCACTAATCCCAGCACTGCCCAACTGTCCCGCCAACCGGAAGCGCCATACCAGCTATTGAGCAGAGGAATCAGAAAGCCGGTAAAGATAATGCCGGTACCATTGCCGCAAACCACAATGCCAACCGCCCGCCCCCGTTGATCAGAGGCAAACCACTCGGTAATCAGGGCCATCATGGGAATATTACATAACCCGCCACCAATACCGGCACAGGTGTAGAGAGAGACGATGACCCAGTAGGAGGACATAAAACTGATGATAAACAGTGCCAGAGAGATTAGAAACAGACCAACAGAAATAACCGCGCGGGGACGATAGCGCTTTATCAGCATGGGGGTAAACAGGACAGCGGTTAAATAGCCGGCAAAATTAGCCGTTCCAATCAGTCCCATTTGACCATAGGCCAGCCCCAACTCAGATTGCATGGCAGGCAACAGCATGGTGTATGCGTAACGCGCCAGGCCAAAGCTGGAAAAGATAACCACAGCACCACAGATGGCAACGATCCAGCCATAGTGAACTGTCGATATTTTTTGAGTTGTGCTGGTCATTAAAAAATCATTTCATTAAAATCCGGCGCTCAGACATGTTCTGGCGCCGGAGAGTTTTACTTAAAGTGTTTCTATTATGGCTGCCATCCCCATTCCACCGGCGATACAAAGAGTCGCCAAACCAAGGGAAAGTTGGCGCTTACGCATTTCATGCACCAGGCTCACCATGATACGGCTCCCTGATGACCCAATCGGGTGCCCCAGGGCGATCGCGCCACCATTAACATTGATGATATCCATACGGTCTTCAATTCCCAGCTCGCGGATACAACCGAGGGACTGAGCAGCAAAGGCCTCATTCAGCTCAATCAGCTCAATATCAGCAAGCGTGAGACCGGTCATCTGGAGAACTTTTTGGGTAGCCGGAACCGGTCCCATCCCCATATAGCGCGGATCAACACCGGCGGAAGCAATCCCACGAATCTTAGCTAATGGCTGCATCCCAAGGGCATCGGCCTTTTCAGCACTCATCATCAGTAAAATTGAAGCACCGTCGTTACGGCCGGAGGCGTTTCCGGCGGTGACACAACCATCCTTCTTAAAGGCGGGCTTCAACTTGGCCAATGCTTCCATGGAAGAGAGTCGCGGAAATTCATCCGTATTAAAAATGATGGGATCCTTTTTACGCCCCTGAGGAACAGAAAGGGGAATGATCTCATCTTTAAAACGACCGTCAGCAATGGCTTTAGCCGCCCGCTGTTGAGACAGGGCAGCAAACGCATCCTGATCCTCACGCGAGATATTCATCTTCTCGGCGACATTCTCTGCGGTCATCCCCATGTTGAAGCGACCGTAAGTATCCTGAGGCTGTGAAGTAAACTGGGCCTCGGTCAGACAGTCTTTCAGTTCCGCCGTTCCGGTACCAACACCCCAGCGAGCATTACTTAAGTAAAAGATGCCGTTGGTCATGTGCTCGGTTCCACCAGCAAGCACAACATCATTCTGTCCGACCATGATGGAATTGGCCGCATTGCTGGCGGCTAGCATGCCGGAAGCACAGGCACACATGACGGTATTGGCAGGGGCTGCTTCTGGAATCCCGGCGCGTAAGGCGGCAACCCTGGCAATATTTGAAGAATCAGAAGACTGACGACACTGTCCCATGATGACTTCATTGATTTCCTTCGGATCGATGCCACTTCTTGCCAGCGCTCCCTGCATAACGGCAAGGGCCAGATCTTCGGCCTGAAGCGGCTTGAGGGTTCCCCCGAATTTTCCCACCGCTGTCCGGCAGGCTTCTACTATGACAACATCACGCATTTGCTTTGATTCCTCATATGAAATTATCAACGTACGCAGGTGACAAAATTTAAGAGTCTCCAGAAAATGGAGAATCTTGAAGACATCTTTTCCTAGCGTATTTTTTTATTAAATTTTTATCTCTCTCACATCTAATCAATATTCCCCGGAAAGCCACCTACGGCTTTCCGGGGGTACAACATTATTTTGCCTGCAGAACAATTTCACCGATGTTACGGCTTGCGTAGGCACGCACCATCATCTCGGCAGGAAGATACCCTTCCTTCTCAACCTTGATGGTATAGACCTGTTTTTTGGCAACATTCTTAAACTCAAAGTCGCCGAAAAAGTTGGTCTTGGTGGTCATGGTCTCGCCATCTTCAGCGATCATGGTAATCTCGAGATCACATGGACACTCAGTCTCCTGATCGCTCAACACCACCTCACCGGTTATGAAGTATTTCGGCAAGCTGAGGTATTTCATGATCGGCTTGGTGCCGAACTCGGGCTTGTAATCTTCAACGCGGTCCTTATTCTCAGCAAGCAGCTTGGAGATGGCGCTGTCTTTATCATCCAGATCACCGAACACCATGGCCTGGGTCGGGCAGGCTTCAACACAGCGAACCGTCTTCTCACCGTTATCAAGCATCTGTACGCACATGGTGCACTTCTGGGCCACCTGCTGCTCTTCGTTCCAGGTCACAACGTTATAAGGACAGGCATTGACGATCTCTTTGCAACCTTTAGCTTTAACCGGATCGATAATCACAACACCGTCATCACGCTTGTAGACAGCACCTTCCGGAGCCACCTTGGCACAAGGAGGATTGTCACAGTGCATACAGGTTACGGGGATGTAATCAACCTTGACCTTGGTTCCGGTACCTTGTTCGATCTCCTTGATAGCCATCCAGTTGTGCTCTACTTCTGGCTGGGCAATAGAGGTTGGCAGGTAATCGTTGCCGACATATTCGTCCTTGCAGGCGAGGAAACAGTTGTAACAGCCAGTACATCTTGCAATATCTATAGCGATTCCATATTTAGCCATGGTCTTACGCCTCCCACTTTCTGATTTCGCATACACATGAATTTGGTGTCATACCCGGGACGCGCTTAGCCATCATCCGAGACGGAGTCAGCATGTTCACGCAACCACCTTTGTCAGCGGCATATCTTTCACCGGCGATGATCGGATCATATTTGGCGCTCGATGCGTAGCTGTGGATAACGCCGGCAGGAACCCGCTCGGTGACCACCGCAACACCCATAACCCGGGCACGGTCGTTATACAGCTCAACAAGGTCGCCCCCTTGAATGTTACGCTCGCGGGCATCGGCCGGATTGATACGGACCGGCCACCAGGCATAACCATTCTTCTTGATACGGTGGCCTGGAATATCATCAAGCCAGTCACAGTGGTTATCGTAGTGAGTATGGAAGGTGAAGCGTGGGTGCGGGCTGATCAGCTGCAGCGCATACTTCTTCTGAATGTCACTACCGTAGCCTTCCCATGATTCTTTATAGGTCGGCATAACTGTCCGCTCGGTATCTTCTGGAGTATTTTCGGTCAAGCTGACCGAAACGAATTCGATCTTGCCGGAGTAAGTCCCCAGTTCCTTGGCTTTCTCGGTACCACGCTTAGGATTGTTAGTGTCTGGTGTGTCACACTCGCGCCCTTCAGCGAACCAGCGCAAGCCTGGGGTCGATTTGCGATCTTCCTTAACCGGAACAATGTAGTAACCCTTCTTGTCGAACTCTTCCCAGGTGATATCTTTAGCGATATCGGAAGACTCGAAGAATTTGCGTGCCCAGTCGTCTTCAGTGTTCCCCTCGGTAAACAGTTCCTTCATACCGAGACGGTCAGCCAGCAGGGAGAGGATCTCGTAATCTGACTTGGATTCCCCGGCAGGTTCCATACACTTTTGCTCACGGGCAATGACGCGGTAGTTGTTACCGATGTGGGCATTGGTGGTATAGCCACCACAGGCGGCCCATTCACCGATATCGTTACGCTCAAGGTTGGTACAGGCTGGCAGGATAATATCGGCAAACTTGGTCTCGCCACTCCACCAGCAATCCTGGCAAACAACAGTTTCCAAGTTAGGGCTCTGATACATGTCGACCCACTTGCTGGTGTCGACCATGGTACCGAAGAAGGAGCCACCATAACGATAGAACATCTTGACCTTACCCTCGATGGGGTAGCTCTGCTCGGTCCAGTGCTGCTCAAGGCTTTGTCCGCAGAAGCCTTCGCCATAGAAGGATTCTTTACCAGTGACGATGGCATCAGGCAGACTCAGGCGCAGCAGACGCTGCTTGGTTTTGTTTTCGTTGGACAGCTTGCGCTTGGCAATATCCGCCTTACCCATCATCCCTTGTGGCTCTGCATAAGCAGGGAACCAGGTTTCGTTATCAGCTGGTGCACCCATGGTGGTACCCCAAATATTGATACCAGGCTTACCAAGTCCCTGCATGGCCTGAAGCAAAACCATCATACGGGCCCAGTCCATACCATCGGCAGTCCGACAAGCACCACCTTCACCACCACGGCTACCACAGCTTACGCTGGTAGGGATAGCTGCCCACTCACGAGCCAGGGCAACAATCTTTCGTGCCGGGATACCCGATTTTTCAGATGCCCATGCCGGTGTTTTCGGAATACCGTCGGCACCATTACCGAGGATATAGCTGGCAAAATCATCGAATCCAAGAGTCTTCTCAGCGACATAGTCCTTGTCATAGGTCCCTTCGGTGATCCAGACATGGGCAATCGCCATGGCCAGAGCGGTATCAGAACCTGGACGCGGTGGCAACCAGGTGCCGTCCATGAAGGCATTGGTGTAGTTATGGAAAGGATCGATAAAGACGGTCTTGATCCCCTTTTCTTTCAGCCACACCCGCCAAATAGCTGATTCCTGACCGCTGTAGGTACCACGAGTGGTATCGGGGTCATTGGACCAGAAGACAATCATCTTGGTGTTTTTAAGGCCATCTTCCAGCAGGTCAAACTGCTCTGGCATACCGAGACGCCAGAAGAAACCGTAAGTATGGGTAGCTCCCCAGTGCCAACCTTCCCAGCTATCGGGGTTATCAAAAACCGGGGTATAGTTGATCATGTTCATGAAGCGGGAGAATGGTCCCATCTTGTATCCAACAACCCCCCAGTTATGGTGGGAAGAGGTCATCCCGGTGATGGCGTGGCCACCGTCAGTGTCGATGATGCGCTTCATCTCGCCAGATACGATATTCAGAGCTTCTTCCCAGCTGATGCGCTCGTAACCTGACTTACCGCGGTTCTGCGGATTCCGTTCACCATTGGGATCGAAATCGACGCGCTTCATGGGATAAAGAAGACGATTATAGGAATCGACCTTGTTACGTTCGGCATGAGTCATGGGAGCCAAGCGGACCGCTTTTGGCGGCGAATATTTCTTGCCATCAGCTTCAATGGTCCACGGCTTAAAATCTTCTTCAGCAATCTGCATCGGGCGAACCCGGGTGATCTTTCCGTCTTTCACATAGACGGAAACTGGCCCACCGCCGGTCATGTTGGTAAACACTTGTTCTTTATCGGACATGTTTAACGACCTCCTTGTTTGTTGTTATATTTAAGGTTCAGCAATGACACCCAAACCATCTCCTAACGAATAAACTCACTGTTCAACCGACCCTGTCGTTTCTGTTCAAAAAGCCAGACAAGCAGCACACAAGTCTTCTCATTGGAAACGAGAAATTTTTCGTTGTGGCTAGGAAATCAAGGGTTTGCGCGGAGGCGTAGTACTTTACGCCGCACAAGAAAACCTGCAGATTGACACCGCCACAGCGAAAAAGGGCCGTTTCCAGCTGGAAACTATTTCGATCTGAATAACACCTGCTTCGGTTTCTTCTTCAGCTCTTCCGTCAACTCGTCAATGGTGCCGAAGACCATGCAGGCAGCCTGGCAATGCTTGACACAGGACGGCACTTCCCCCTGGCTGGTTCTATGGACGCACAAGGTGCACAAATCAGTCGGCATGGGCAGATAGGTCATCTCCACCTTGCGCTCGCTTTTTTGCTGCACGAACTCAAACACCTTGATCCCCCACTGCCCTTCCTGGTAGCCGTGTTCCTGCTTACAGGCGACTTCACAGGTGTGGCAGCCGGTGCAATAGTCGTAATCAATCAATAACCCGTTCATAGCAATATCACCTTTCACCCTTTAGGCTTTCGCAATGCGCACCAGAGTCGTTTTGTAAGCCCCACCGCCATAGCCCGACTTGCTCTGAGTCCCCATGGGGGTCAACACATTGCAGTTGATATCCCAGATACCAAACAGGTTTGGCTCTTCCCCCTGGCTTTCAGGGAGCCACCAACCGTGGGGAACACTGACAGTTTTCGGGTGAACGATGGGTGTCACGGTTGCTTTACGGCGGATACGGCCGCGCTCATTTTCGATGGTGACCCAGTCGCCGTTACTGATCCCAAGCGGCTTGGCAACGCTGGGATGAACTTCAATAACCGGATCGGGATCGCATTCACGCAACCAGGGGATCATGCGGTGTTCGGAGTGAAAAAAGACCGAAGAACGGCGGCCGGAAACCATGATCAATGGATATTTTTCCAGCTTTTCCGGAGTCCGGACTTCGCTTTCTGGTGGTTCTGAAAAATAAGGAAGAGGATCAAGTCCCCAGTCTTGGTAGGACTGGCTGGCAAACTCAACCTTACCGGAAGGGGTGCGGAAACCGGGCTGACCGTCGGGACGCAGCAGCCCCTTTTCATAACGCCGGTAAGGGCGTGACGAAGAATCCTCAGCGGGCATCACCCAGCCGCCATTCTCGATCAGCTGGTCATAATCGAGGCCAGCGGGTTCGAGGCGTTCATTGATCAGGTCTTTAACCGTCGGATAACGCTCTTTCAGAGTTGGGTTAAAACGTTTGGCCAGTTCCAGGTTGATTTCCCAGTCGGAACGGCATTCACCAACCTCAACGGCTGGAACGATGACCTGCAGAGGTGACCACCAGGAGCGGAAACTCTCCTTCTCAGCCATAGTGGCAACGGGCAGCACGATATCGGCAACCGCCATGGAGGTCGGGTTATGGAACAGGTCAACCACAACATTGAAGTCCATTTTCAGCAGTGCGTCGTAATGCAGTTTGGTATCAGCAGCCTGCCCCCCCAGAACATTACTGGTCTGAATCCAGCAGGCCTTGATCGGATACGGCTTGCCGGTCATCATCTGCTCTACGGCCAGGTCGGGCTGGGCCCACCCCCGGAAATTTCTGACCATGGCATATTCGTTGGCACCGATCCGTTTTTCATTGAGACGCTTGACGAAATCTTCGCCATACAGCTCATTCATTTCCTGGGTGGAAAAGGGATAAGTGGTCACGTTGTAGGATGGCCGGGCAATGACGTTGCCGCCGGGGACATCGAGGTTTCCGGTCAGACACCAGAGATGATTAATGGCCTGAGCGACAGTACTCCCTTCGGGGCATTTATCGATGGGAACCCCCCAGTGAATAGCGGCGGGTTTGGCCTTGGCATAATACCTGGCGGCTGCAACAATCTCTTCGGCAGGGATCCAGGTAATCTCGGCAACCCGTTCCGGGGTATATTCAGCAGCCCGTTCAGCCAACTCATCCAACCCCAGGGTCCAATTGGCGACAAACTCTTTATCGTAAAGTTTCTCGCTGATAATGACGTTGATCATGGCCATGGCCAGAGCGCCATCAGTACCGGGTCGAATCTGCAGATAATGCTCCGCCTTGGTTGCCAGCCAGGTCCAGCGCGGATCGATTACAATCAATTTCGACCCAAGCTTCATGCAGTCAACAATCCAGTGACCAAAAAAACCATCCGGACAACCGGTGACCGCATTCTGCCCCCAGATAATGATCACTTCGGGTGCTTTATATTGCGGATCAGCATAGCGCTCGGCGGAGAACTGGGCCGCGTCAAGCACGGCATAATCCCCCTGGGTTGCCATCATGGCACCCAGTCGCGGGGTATAGCAGGAATGTCCGGCCAACCCGAGCTGTATCCAGTTAGGGCTGCCGTAGGAGTAGGCCAAAAAGGAGATAGGCCCACCGATATCACGGCCAGTCCCCTGGCAGAACAGGACCGACTCGGGACCGTATTCATCTTTGATCTGACGAAGCTTGGCTTCGATGGTATCGAAGGCCTCAGCCCAGGAAATCTTTTCAAACTGGCCGGAACCGCGGGGGCCAACCCGTTTCAAAGGATGAGTCAAACGGTCGGGGTGATACATATACTGGGTCATGGCCAACAGGCGCGGGCAGGCCCTGCCAAAGCTGAACGGATGGGTTGCGTCCCCTTCTACGTGGTCAACCTTGTCACCTTTTACAAACAGATTCACGCCGCAGCCACCGTGACACCCGGGTCCCGGAGACCATGCTGTTGTCTTGACAACTTTGTCGTATTCCATAACTCGCTCCACTTTAAAACTTTTAGAGGTCGCCAGCCGGAGTTTCCGGATGGCAACTAGCTGATTACAAAAAATTGAATGTCTTGCTGTTACTAAAATCTCGCCAAAAGGAGGTCCGAACCTCCTGCGTAAGGGGATTTGTCGCCCGGATGGCGACAACTAAGCCCCACGGATGGGTTCATGCGCCCCTGAAGCAGGAGGTTTGGACCTTCGGCTTCGAAAAAAAGTTATCCATCGAAAAAATGGCTCTACCCCGTAACACACGATTTACGAGGTAGAGCACTCGCATTACTTTCCGGTCTCGAAACGGAAAGTTTGATCAGGATCAACAATGGCAATGACCCGAACGATACAGCCTTCACCACCAACGAAACGCCATGGGAAAGCAGCAAAGGTGCAACGCTTGCCGGTGACCTTATCCAGATCACCACCGATATTCTCAATCCCTGGAATACCGCCACCAACCATCAGGTTTTTGTGGGCATCTTCCCACAGCGGGAAATCTTCCTTCGGATCGCGACCGGTTTCAGCTTTATACTCATCGATCAAATGAGGATGGGTGGGGCCTAAGCCGTGATCGACCAGTTTGGTTGCCAGGGGATGGTCGTTGGCCTGGTGTCCGTAACCGACCAGCTTGATTTTTTTATCAACCAGCCATTGAGCGCCAGCGCCGCTGATACCGCAGCCATGACCAAAATAGTCATCACAATCGGCCCACTTATGGTGGAAACCGGTATTGATCATGACGATATCCCCTTCCTGAATCGCCGGCTGAGCGGCTTCAAGGTCCTCCGGGGTAATGACTCCCCATTTACCTTTGGGGATGGATACGGCGACTCCGGTGCCAAACAGTTGCCACATGGGGAAACCGGTAATGTCAGGAGTGTTTTCGGTAACGTGCAGGGGAGCGTCCATGTGGGTACCACGGTGCATAATGCCTTCCCACTTGACCTCGTAGACACCGTCCCGGGCATGGAACTTATTGATGTCGATATCAACCCCGGGAGAGGATGGCCACTCTGGCATGAACTGCTCAAAGGTGTGACTTAAGTTGTATATTTCAAGGCTCATATAGTTTCCTCTTCTCTCTTTCTATTTGCCGGGTTCGATACGACAGGTGCCAGCAGGATCAACCATGGCTACCAGGCGGACAGGGCAAGCATCCCCTTTTCTGAACTTCCATGGCGTGGCAATGAACGTTGCCCGCTGGCCTGCAACCTGGGCAACATCACCGCCAACCTGTTCGATAGTCGGAATGTCAGCAGCGGCCAGAATTCTATGGGCGACATACCACTGCCCATGCTCAACTTTTGGGTCGAGACCGGTTGCCTCGGTATATGCAGGAGCAAGACGCTTCATGGTTGGACCGCCACGATGTGGCCCTAAGGAAGTAGCCAGGGGATGATCGATCTGCTGGGTATCTACAGCGACGACCTTGCATTCCATCTCGACAAGATATTCTGCGGCATCTTTTGAAAGGCCCGGACTCTCACCAAAATATTCGAGGGAATCGGAATACTTTTTATGCCAACCAGTGACGATAACGACGAAATCACCTTTTTGGATCCCGGGCTTTGCAGCCTTAAGATCAGCGGCGGTAATCACTTCGTAAGACCCCTTGGGGATATCCAGAACGACACCATTACCAAAGAAACGATCCTCAGGAATCTCGGAAAGGTCCTTAGCCTTCTGAACCATATTGATTGGCGCATTCATATGGGTTCCGGTATGCATAACCGTATTGATCTTCCAGGCCAGAACTCCGTGCTGGGCATGCTTAACAGCGCGATGCATAACCACATCAGCCTGTCCCGGGTAGGAAGGGACGCCATGCCCCCAGGGATGACTGAGCTCCACAAATTGCAATCCAGAAACTGGATCAGTAACAAATGACATCGAGAACTCCTCTCTTTCATGAATATAGGAATCCAGCAAAATTGAACCTGAAGGATTCGCGAAACTGCGTTCTTCTCTTGACGTCTATTGCGCCTGATTGGCGTGCATAGCGACATCAACAAACAAAAAAAGCCCAGCCTGAAAAACACAACGAAATAGATCGCTGCATTTAACAGAGCTGGGCTTGGATACTTTATATCGAAAGGTCATTTCGATACGGTATTCAGGCGACTCGGATAAACACCAACCTGGTAATTTTCTATAAACAACTAATTCAGGACACAAAATAAAAAAGCCCAGCACAGTAATATATAACGACATTATCGTTAATATTTACCGAGCTGGGCTTATATACTAAGTATTGAAAGGTCATTTCAATACGGTACTTAAGCGACCCAAATAAACAATCTTAAAACACAAACAATTTAAAAAAACACTGTTTAAATGTCAAGCTATTTTATTGTTTCTAACTATTACTTTTCAAATCTTGCTTTACTAATATGTATCGATTGTAAACAACCTGTATCGATGAGATTAATGCCTTAGTAGAAAGGCTATGAACTCTCTCATTAATTTCATCAATAATCACTGAGATATCTTTTTCTATATTTTTGCCACAAACGATCTCAGAAATAACATCACTATGCAGATCACAATAAATCGGTATCGAACTATCGACAATCTGTCCCGACTCCATGTCTATTTCCAAGACGATGGTTGCCAAGCGATGATTCACGGAAAGATTTGTCCCTTCCGGCAGTTGTGCATGACCTGAAAAAATATGCGTGTTCATATGAGCCTGTCCATCCAGTCAATGAAATAGGACGTTACCGTTCGATACACATGGCGATCCCCATACCACCGCCAATACATAAGGTCGCCAGCCCCTTTTTGGCATCGCGCTTGATCATTTCGAACAAGAGGGTATTCAGGATACGCGCTCCGGACGCACCGATAGGGTGCCCCAGGGCAATAGCGCCACCGTTAACATTGGTAATATCCGGGTCAAGTTCGAGTTCCTTCATCACCGCCAGCGCCTGTGACGCAAACGCCTCATTGGCTTCAATCAGATCCAGATCACCGACACTCCAACCGGCTTTCTTCAAGGCAATACGGCTCGCTTCAACGGGACCAATCCCCATAATTGCCGGATCACAACCGTACCAGCCATAGGAGGCGATACGTGCCAGCGGAGTCAACCCCTGAGCCTGTACTGCCTCATCGCCAGCAACTACAACAGCCGCGGCACCATCATTGACCCCCGATGCATTACCGGCGGTAACAGTACCATCTTTTTTAAATGCCGGGCGCAATTTTGAAAGGGACGCTACCGTTGAGCCAAAGCGAGGGAATTCATCGGTATCAAAGACTATAGGATCGCCCTTGCGTTGAGGAATGACTACCGGCGCAATTTCATCCTTAAACCGCCCGGAAGTAATGGCCGCTTCCGCACGCTGCTGACTGGTAGCGGAAAAGACATCCTGGTCTTCACGGCTCAGTTCATATTTAGCCGCCAGGTTTTCAGCGGTAATTCCCATATGGTAATTATTAAAGCTATCAGTCAAGCCATCATAGACCATGGAATCGACAACCTCAGCATGCCCCATGCGATACCCGCCGCGCGCTTTCGGCAGCAGATAATTTGCGAGACTCATATTCTCTGTGCCACCCGCGACAACTATATTGGAATCACCTGCAACAATTGCCTGAGCTGCGGCAGCAACAGTTCTCAGCCCTGATCCACATACCATGTTCACGGTCTGGGCACACCGTTCCTGGGGGATTCCTGCCGCGATCAAAACCTGACGGGTAATGTTCTGCCCCAACCCAGCCTGCAGAACGCACCCCATAATAACTTCATCGACTGCATCCGCTGGCACACCGGCACGCTGCAGAGCAGCAACCACAGCAGTCTTACCAAGGTCCACACTGCTGACCCCGGCCAAGCTGCCATTAAAGCTGCCAACCGCAGTCCGTGCAGCACCAACGATATAGATATCCTTCATTCTCCTATCCTTTCCGAAAACGACTTAGTTACCGAAATAAGCTTCTATAGTCTCAATACATCAGGCGCGGCAGCCACAGCACCAGCCCAGGAACCGCGACCAGAATCACCAAGCGCACAATATCGGCGCAGATAAAGGGTAAAATGCCACGAATAACCGTCTGGGAGGTTAAATCGGGAACCGTTCCCTGAATCACAAATAAGTTCATCCCGATGGGTGGCGTAATCAAACCCAATTCAGCCACGGTAACAATGACTACCCCAAACCAGATCGGGTCATAGCCAAGGGCATTAATCATGGGGAAAATAAACGGGATGGTCAGCAGAATCATCGACATGGCATCCATAATGCTGCCCAGCAAGATATAGAAAAGTAAGACACACAACAGGACCGCTAAAGACGACATACCACTGTCCTGAACCAGTTCAATCAGCAGATGCGGCAGTCCGGTTGTTTCGATAAAGTAGTTGAACAGGGCAGCGCCTACCATGACGAGGAACACCATGCCGGTCATCTCGGCAGATTCCCACATCACTGAGACAAGCACCTTCCAGGTCAGTTTTTTTCGGCTGAAGGCTAGTAAAATCGCCCCACCGGCCCCGACAGACGCTGCTTCTGTCGGCGAGAACAGGCCAACCTGAATACCACCGATAACCAGCAGAAACAGTGCGATAATCGGCCAGGCTGCGGCCAGATGAGACAATCTGGTCCGCCAGCTCAATTGGGCGGACACCCTGGCGGCAAGATGGGGAAACCGCTTGACCTGAACCGCGACAGCAACACTGTATAGCAGGGTGGCAATAATCCCTGGAATAATGGCGGCGGAGAACAGTTGACCAATCGACTGCTGAGTAAGCAAGCCGTAAATGATCAATAGAATACTGGGAGGAATGAGAACCCCAAGGGTACCGGCAGCAGCAATACTTGCCGCAGACAAACTGTCATCATAACCAGCCCGGCGCATTTCCGGCATCGCTACCCGCCCCATAGTAGCTACAGTAGCCAAAGAAGAACCACTGATGGCACCAAAGCCGGCACAAGCGCCGATGGTCGCCATAGCCAGCCCACCCCGGAATTGACCAACAAAGGCATTGGCAGCATTAAACAGGTCACTCGACAGTTTGGCGTGAGAGGCAAAGATCCCCATTATCAAGAACAGGGGGACGACCGAAAGGCTGTAAGGCGCGATCGCTTCAAACGGCCCCGAACCAAGGATAAACAGGGCGCTGTCAAAACCGTTTAAAATAGCAAACCCGAGGACACCGATGACGCCAAGAGCAATGGCAACCGGAACACCGAACAGAATCAACACCAGCGATGCCGCGAACCCGAGGAGACCAATAACCGGGCTAGACATAATCAAGCACCTCGCTGTGCTCAGGCTCTAACCCGGCTTGGGTACAAATCCCTACACTTAGGCGCGCGATGATACCAAGCGCAGACAAAACAAAACCTCCCAGTAACGGCAGCCAGAACGCCAGGTAAGGAATGGCAATGGTTGCCGATGCGGTCGAGGCTTCCAGGTCCATCTGCATCGCCTGATATCCGGCCCAGAAACAGCCGCCACTGAAACCCAGGTTGAGTAAGGTCGCGATCAATTTTGACAACCACAGACTGCGACCTGAGAATCTCGCGGTCAAAAGGTCGACAGAGACATGTGAACCCCGATAAAAAGCTACGGCGATCGCTAAAGCCGCCGCGACCATGGTCAAGAGCTGGCTGATATCAACCAGCCCGACAATGGCCCACCCCGATTTTGAGCCGGTTATCAGCCCCAACAAGCGATCAACATTGTGGAGAATAATGTCAACCAGGGTCAGAAGGACGACAACAATCGCTGCCGTAAAAGCAATCCCCATCACCACTGTCATAATCGTATTGATAAGAATATTTATCTTCGTTGCCATTTTGATAAACATCTTCTACCTCACTCGTTCAGATCACCACATAGATGCAGGTTACTTGTACTGTTCAGCTTTTTGCTGTAGAGCCTGGTAAATCTCCTGACCATCCGCAATCCCCTTACCTTCAAGACCTTTGAGATACTCGGCAACCATAGGTTCCAGGGACTTTTGCCATTTACCACGCTGTTCGTCTGTCAGCACGTTGATCGGCTGCCCCGCAGCAACAACCAGATCACGCCCCTTCTTGTCCCAGGCATCCCACCAGGAACCAAACTTACCGACAAGATTGGCTCCCGACAGGTTATCGACACAGGTTTTCGCCGTATCCGACAACCCATTGTATTTGCGCTGGTTCATGGCAAACCAGAAGGTCACCGCATAAACTTTGGCATCAAGGTGGTGATTCATGACCTCGACCAACTTGAACGAATCCATGGTATCCCAGGTAAAAATTGCCCCGTCGATAACACTCTTCTGGGCGTTCTCATAGACCGCCCCGGCTGGCAACCCGACCGGCGTAGCACCAAGATAACTGACCATCGACGTTAAGGCTGCCGAAGGGGTTCTTATTTTCAGCCCTTTGAGGTCTTCCATAGTCTCAACAGCGGCAGAGGTGGTATGAATCTGACCAGGATTACAGGCGTTCAGACCAAGGACTTTTACCCCAGGGTACTCCTGGGCGAAATATTGAGGGAACAGATCCCACAGGGCATGGACGGCCTGATCAGAACTGGTGAACAGGAAAGGCATTTCAGCAATACGGGTACGTTCAAAACGCCCCCCCGGGACCCCACTGAGACCAAAAGCGATATCAACGACCCCCATGCGGGTCTCATCATAAAGTTTGGCAATATTTCCCAGTTGCGTACCACCGGGATAAATGGTCACGGCAACTTCACCAGCAGTACAGGCTTCAAGCTCCTTAGCCCATGGCTCGATAAAATCAGTGTGGATACCATTGGTGGTTGGTAAATAATGGGCAAGTTTCAAATTAACTTTTGCAGCAAAGGATGTACTTCCTGTCAGCAACCAGAAAACAGTTACGACACTCACAACAAACAGGCTTTTCAGTCTCATTGTTAGGCTCCTTATCCACGCTTAAAGTTGATTTAAAAACAAAAAAGGCCCAGCACAGTAAATATAACGATAGTATCCGTTATGATTACCGAGCTGGGCCTGTATACTGAGTATCGGAAGGTCATTCCGATACGGCAAACATGCGACTCAAATAATGCTTATCCGCAAATGTTTTTTATTTTGTCTTTTATTCTACAACTGCCTTAAAACGATTTAATTTGTGGATTGGAAAATGATGTTTTCATCTGCAAATTAAATCGCTTTACGATCTTGCTTTGTTTTTCGCACCATAGAGTAACGATTATAAACCACCTGCAATGCGGTTATCAGTGATTTGGTTGATAAACTATGGATGCGCTCACTGATTTCATTGACAATATCCTGAAAATCAGTCTCTATATTCTTGCCACAAATTATTTTTTTGATAAAGTCATCGTGGATATCGCAATACATAGGGATGGAGCTTTCGAGGATTTCCCCCGTTTCCATATCAATTTTCAACACAATGGTCACGAACTTGTGAACAAAGGAAAGGTTGGTTCCCTCCGGAAGTTGAGCATGTCCTGAAAAAATATGAGCATCCATAAATTACAGTTCCCTGGAAAAGCAGAATCCCACGTTTCTCAAAAACGCTATCCCCTCACGGATTTTGTCCACCATGACAAAATAAACTGGCGCCATCTTCCCAGTTTTTCCGATTATGTTCAAGCAAAAATACGCCACAATACAGACTTAAAGTCCACTATACAGACTACATTTTGTTACAATTCTTCATTCGCTATCCATCAGGAGCGTACCTGAGATAGATGTGCCAGGTGCAGGTCCCGAGCAGTGTCCAGCTTACCCTCCAGAATTGCCGCAATTATATTTTGATGTTGCCGCGAACTGGTCTGAAAGTAATTGCTGCTTTTCGCCAACCGACAGTTAAAATACATCTTGACCTTACTCATCATCAGATCATAAGCATCCAACAGGCAACTGTTGTGCTGGAACTTTACCAGGCTGCGGTGAAAGTCAAAGCCAAGCTCGGAGTAGGCACAACGTAAGGCATACCATTGCTCACTCTGCGGAGTTTCCCTCTCTATCGCTGCAGCCAACGCCAGCATCTGAGTGCCAATCTCTTCAATCCGCTCAAGTATGACAGATGGCAGCTCCGGAAGGTCAAAAAAGGGGGACTCATACAACAGCTGTAAATCGATCAGCTCGACAATGCGTTGAGGCTCAAGCTCCCAGATTTTCGCTCCCTTGCGCGGGATCATCTCGACCAATCCATCACGTTGCAGGTGCAGTAACGCCTCGCGAATCGGTGTCCTACTGGCCCCGGTTATCTGAGCTAAATATTCCTCATGGAGGAATTGGCCAGGATCAAACTCACTGTTTACAATGGCATTTTTCAGGTCAAGGTAAACCCGGGTCGCCAGGGGAACTTTTCTTTCTATTCTTTTTACAAATGAACATTCAGCTTTCATACTTTTTCACAATCATAAGGTCGTGCGAAAATCACACTTTAGTCAATAACCGGGCAGCATCTTTGGCATGATAAGTAATAATCAGATCCGCTCCTGCCCGCTTCATAGCCAATAAACTCTCCATCATTACCTGGTCGCCATCGATCCAACCTTTTTCAGCTGCAGCCTTGATCATGGAGTATTCCCCGGAAACGTTGTAGGTCACCAGAGGCAGGTTGTAGGCATTCTTTATGTCACGCAGGATATCGAGATAAGAGAGCGCCGGTTTGACCATCAAGAAATCGGCGCTCTCTGCGACATCGAGATCAGCTTCCCGCAACGCTTCAAGGCGATTTGCCGGGTCCATCTGATAAGCGCTCCGGTCGCCGAATTGGGGGGTACTGTCAGCCGCATGGCGAAATGGTCCATAAAAAGCACTGGCGTACTTAACGGCATAACTCATGATGGGGATATCCAGATATCCATTGCCGTCGAGACGCTGGCGAATAGCGGCAACTCGGCCATCCATCATGTCAGAGGGAGCAACGATATCGGCCCCAGCCTTGACATGGGACAAAGCCGTTTCGCTCAGCAGCTCAAGGGTCGCATCATTATCGACCTGGCAACCATCGATAACTCCACAATGCCCATGTGAGGTATATTCACACATGCAGACATCGGTAACGATCAGTAATTCGGGAACCTCTTTTTTGATCGCTCTGATCGCCTCCTGAACGATCCCGTCTTCAGCATAGGCTCCCTTTCCAAAAGGATCCTTATACTCCGGAATACCAAACAAAATGACAGCAGGGATACCCAGGGCGTAAACTTCTTTAGCTTCGTCAACAAGGTGTTCCAGGGATTGCTGATAAATCCCCGGCATGGAAGGAACCTGAGTCTTGACGTTCTCACCAAATATGGCGAAGAGCGGATAAATGAAATCTTCAACCCGTAGATGGGTTTCCCTGACCATAGATCTGAGGGTGGCATTCTTCCTCAACCGCCGGGGCCGATAATCGGGAAAATTCACAACAAGGCTCCTTTCAGAAGCTGCTGAATATCATTAAATATTCTGTGCTGGCGACATCTCGGTAATCACGTAAGAAACGAGCAAATTTTCGTTGTGGCCAGGAAATCAAGAACTTGCGCGGAGGCGTAGTACTTTACGCCGCACAAACAAGTGTGCAGATTGACAACGCCACAGCGGAAAAGGGCCGTTTCTTGATAAATAGCGCTAAAAATTCCCGGGGATGGTGCGCACCCTCCCCGGGCAACCAGCTAGCTCACACACGAGCTACCTCAAACTGTCGGCTATCTGAAATTCACAACCGGTTTTTCCTTTAACCAGATCCAGGGTCGAGCCAGGGGCTAGCTCAATCAGAGTCAAGCCTTGCTCGGCATCTACGGTAAAGACCGCCAGATCGGTGACTACCATGTCGACAACGTTTTTACCGGTCAATGGCAGAGAACAATTCTCAACCAATTTTGGCGAACCGTCTTTGGCACAATGATCCATCATGACGATAATCTTCTTGACCCCAGAAACCAGGTCCATGGCTCCACCAGGACCTTTGACCTTGGCGCCGGGTATCATCCAGTTGGCCAGGTCGCCAGTGCGGGAAACTTCCATGGCCCCTAACACAGAGAGGTCAATATGCCCACCACGAACCATGGCAAAAGACTCAGCACTGTCGAAGAACGCGCCACCTGGCAACCAGGTAATGGTCTGCTTACCGGCATTGATCAGATCAGGATCCTGCTGCCCCTCTTCCGGGAAAGGACCAACCCCAAGAAGACCATTTTCAGCGTGCAGGGTTACGGTTATCTCATGGGGAATATAATTGGCAACCAAAGTCGGCATCCCGATACCCAGGTTGGCGTACATACCATTTTCAAATTCCTGGCTGATCCGCTTTGCTTGCCACTCCCGCGCAGGAGTAAACCCTTTAACTGTTGTTTTACCGGCCAGGGTCAGCTGTTC
This sequence comes from Geopsychrobacteraceae bacterium, assembly GCA_963664385.1. Lineage (GTDB taxonomy): Bacteria > Desulfobacterota > Desulfuromonadia > Desulfuromonadales > Geopsychrobacteraceae > Seleniibacterium. Next base: position 2,611,606 of record OY761157.1, on the reverse strand, counting down.
AATCGGCTTTTCAAGGCTTGGGGCAATAAGAATGCGATCAACATAGTTACCAGGGGTATGAATCTGATGCGGGTCTAACTCACCGATTTCGACAACTTCCTCAACTTCAACGACGGTCATTTTCCCCGCTTTAGCGCACATGGCATTGAAGTTATTCGCCGTATAACGATAAATCAGGTTACCGGCCTTATCCGCTTTCCAGGCCTTGATGATCGCCAGGTCAGCGTTGATACTTTCTTCCAACACATATTCCTTGCCATTAAATGCCTGAACCGGCTTGTTATCAGTCAAAACGGTTCCGTAACCGGTACGGGTAAAAAAGGCCGGGATCCCGGCACCACCAGCGCGCAGCTTCTCAGCAAGGGTTCCCTGGGGGGTCAATTCAAGTTCCAGTTCACCACTTAAAAACTGTTTTTCAAAGATGGCATTTTCGCCGACATAGGAAGAGATCATCTTCTTGATCTGGCGGGTTTGCAGCAACCAGCCCAGGCCAAAATCATCGACTCCGGCGTTATTGCTGGCCACAGTCAGGCCGGTGACACCACTGTCACGCAGGGCACGAATCAGGTTTTCCGGCAAACCACACAAGCCAAAGCCACCAGCCGCAATGGTCATATTATCAAAGGTCAATCCTGAAAGCGCTTCTGTCGCGTCGGTAAATATCGGTTTCATGACAGTTCTCCTAATGTAATCAAGATCTTGTAATCTAAACTGTGGCCCACCTGTGCTGGGGCACGACTCATATTCCTACAATTGATAACCTTCTAAAATAGTACAGATCCCCTGCCCTCCTGCTCCGCATAGTGTCTGCAAAGCAAAGTTGACCCGGCGCCTTCTCATTTCGTGAATCAGAGAAACCATGTGCAAAGTACCGGTTGCCGCCAGAGGATTCCCTAACGCGATTCCGGAACCATTAACATTCACGCGTTGCTCAATCTCATCGGCGGGAATTTCCAACTGGGCAAGATCCACTAGAGTTTGGGCAGCATAAAGCTCCTGTACTTCAATCAGCTCAACATCATCAAGCCGCAGATTCGCCAGTTTAAGGGCTTTACCAACAGCCCGTGGCACTGCGGAATAAGCCCGCTCCAGGTTCATGGCCGCAACAGCGGACGAGCGGAAATAGGCCAGGGGCAAAAGCCCCAGCTTGTGGGCTTTTTCTTCACTCATCAGCACCACAGCTGCCGCACCATCTGCAAGCGCTGCGGAATTTCCAATCGTACAAATGCCACCTTTGGAAAAAGGCTCCAAACGGCTCAAACAGGCCATGGTCAGACCTGGATCGGGCAGTTCATCAACCGCTACAGGGGGATGCTGCTGTGGTGAAGCAAGGTCCGGGATAACAGCAGTCGACTCAGACTCAAAGCGCTTGGAATGGATTGCCGTCACAGCCTTTTGATGACTGCGGAATGCCCATTGATCGGCCTTTTGGCGTGAGATCCCCATCAGCTTGGCGGCAGCATCAATGGCTGCCGCCTTTAAAGCTGCAGGGGGATCAGCATGATAGAGGGGACCAGCCTGGCTCATGCTTTCCATTCCTCCAGCGACAACGATATCCGCGTTACCGGTCTGGACCTTCATAACGCCGACGAAGACCGCATCCAACCCGGAGCAACAGCGCCGGTCAAGAGTCATCCCCGGAACAGTCCCTTGCCAACCAGCGGTCAACAGCGCGGTCCGCGCACTATTGACGGCATTGCTTGCCTGGTGAACATGCCCCATAATGACATCATCAACCATGCCCGGATCAATCTCAGCATTGCGTACGGCCTGGTTCAATACCGCCCCGGCCAGATTAACAGCCGGGACACAGCGAAGACTCCCGCCGCAAGAACCGATGGGGGTACGGACAGCGCTGACGACAACGACTCTCTTCAACACCCACCTCCCAGGCTATTCAACCCACTAACTAGTTTTCATCCGGAAACGGCCCTTTTCCGCCGTGGCTGCGTCAATCTGCGGAATTGCTTGTGCGACGTAAAGTACTACGTCTCCGCGCAAGTCCTTGATTTCCTAGCCACAACGAAAAATTGCTCGTTTCCAATCTGAAAACCTGGAAGTTACGAGTTAGACTTTCCGGATGGCAACTAACTAGTTTTCATCCGGAAACGGCCCTTTTCCGCCGTGGCTGCGTCAATCTGCGGAATTGCTTGTGCGACGTAAAGTACTACGTCTCCGCCCAAGTCCTTGATTTCCTAGCCACAACGAAAAATTGCTCGTTCCCAATCTGAAAACTGGATAGTTGCTATTTTGAGTTTCCGGATGGCAACTAACTTGGGAAGCTTCTTAACCTGCAGTTAAACCACCATCGACAAAAATCGTCTGACCGGTGACAAAAGAGGCGGCATCCGAGGCCATGAACACGGTTGCACCAACCATATCTTCTGCTTCTCCAATCCGCCCCAGGGGAACACTGGCTTTATATTTTTCTGCCAATGCTGGATTATTCTTGATGTGAATCGTGCCCTGGGTAATAACCAGCGCAGGCCCCAATGCATTAACCCGGATCTGGTAAGGTGCCAGTTCGATAGCCAGAGCCTTGGTCATCATTTCAACCGCCCCTTTGGTGCCACAGTAGGCCGTATTGCCACCACCGTAGCCGCGGATGCCGCGTACCGACGACAGGTTGACGATGCTGCCGCCCCCCTGCTCTTTCATCTTGTTACCGAACTTTTTACAGGCAATCATGGTCCCCTTGACATTGACGGCAAAGATGGTGTCAAAGTCATCCATCGGGTACTCAAGAGCACTGTTCTTGATGTTCAGACCGCTGGCATTGATCAAAATATCGATACGCCCGAACTTCTGCTCGCTAAAGGACACCAGTTCATCCATGCTGGCTTCGCTGGTCACATCGACCACACAAACATCAACAGGGTTACCGGTAGCAGACCTGATTTCCGCTGCGGTTTCCTCAAGGGCAGACATCTTGCGGCTGGCCAGAATCAGGTTTGCTCCCGCCTCACTCATCCCCAGGGCAATTCCCTGACCAATACCGCCTGCACCGCCGATAACTACAGCGTTCTTTCCCTCTAAACTGAATATATTTTTCTTGATCATCTCCATCTCTTCCTCACTGTCTTTATAGCTGCTCCTCCTGACCGGAGGTCAGAAACGCAGCATCTCATTCCGTTATGAAAAAAGCCTTCGCCAATTCTTAAGAGCGTGGTTTCCCTACGGGTTTGATATCCTGTGCCGCAAGTAACATCCTGATGATGGCATCATCACGATCGGCCAAAACCTGTTTCGGATCCAGATCGGTATAATCATAGAAACCACGTCCGGTCTTAAAGCCGAGGTCACCAGCGTCGACCAGATCGAGCAGACTCTTGGGACTGTTATCCAAAGGTGGTTCAAGGTAATCAGGGTTTTTCAGGTTGCCCGCGCTCAGGTCAAGTCCGGTAAAGTCATAGCGCTGCGCCAGTCCCAACACCATCATGCGTGGCGCAATGCTGGCTTTAACCGCCTTATCCAGATCTGCCGCTGTCATGTAACCGTTATCAAGCAGGAAGAAGATCTCCCGCCCGAGGATCCGCAAAATCCGGTTAATGGCGAACCCCGGAACAAAGCGTTCCATAACGATAGGCGTCTTACCCACCTTTTCGAGCAGCGTTTTGACACATTCCACCGTTTCGTCACTCGACTGTTCCCCTTTGACGATTTCCACGAGAGGAACCACATGGGGCGGAGCAAACCAGTGACTGATGACTGTTTGAGCCTGACGAGCTGGTGGAACCACTTCAAAAATATTCAGGTAGGAGGTATTGCTGGCAAAGATTGTTGCCGGCGCACAATAATCATCAAGCTGGGCAAAGACCGCTTGCTTGATCTCCTTCTTTTCAAAAACACATTCGGTGACCAGTTCAACATCCTCTACAGCCTGCCGTAAATCTTCAAAGCAGCTGATCCGGCTGACAATTTTTTCGCGCTCAGAAAGGCTGCTCAAACCGTGCTTTTCAAGGGTTTCAAGATTGGCTCTGACCAGCCCATGGGCAGCATCAAGAGCCTTTGAGTTGATATCAAACAGGTGAACATCATAACCGGCCTGGGCAAAAGACTGGGCAATACCAACGCCCATAGTTCCAGCGCCAAGAACGGCAACAGTTTCTATCTCGGATACATTCATTGTTTTGACCTGGGCCTTTCAGGGAGTAACGATGAATACCAGAGATTCACATGCCTTATTCCCCAGCAGGGTCACTTCACGCTGTTCGCCAGGTGCGATATAAACCATGTCCCCGGCCTCGAGGATGTGCTCTTTCCCATCACCGGTCAGTTTCATGTTGCCACTGACAACATAATAAACCCGCTCCTTCGGGGAGGAAGAGAGCTCCGCACCGCCATTTGGTAAAAATACGGAGTAATTGACTGAAATACGTTGCGTATCCGCTTCGGTTAACTTCTGCAGACCAAAAACCCCACTATGTTTCGCGGCCTCGTAAACCTGCCCCTCATCTGCTTTAACTGTAATCATTACGCCCTCTTTTCTGCATTTACACACAAATCCACTGCCGCCAACTCCAGCATCAGATAACTAAAAGAAATACCCAGAAAAATAGACTGTGCTGCAACCGATCTTGAACGTCTTAGCTGATGAGCAGAATAGTTAGTGATCGGTCGCAACAAGCAAGGATAATGTAGCTAAGGGAATAATCTCTGACTAATACAAGTTTTCACCAAATCCATAACTATAAGTTATGCATAGGTGAGCATATAACGATAAGAATAGCTAAAGCGTCTTTCAGGAATACCTGAGACACGGGATGAAATAATGATGGGAATTTTGACGCGCAGAGGAAAGATTTGCTGAGGTTAAAAACCAGCCGGTCGCCAAGCTATGCATAGCTTGGCGACCGGCTTATTCAGAAAGTAATAGATTTATCGTTATGCTGAAAGGGCCCACTGCTGGTCAGCCAGTGACTCAGCAAAGCTCACCTTTTTCACAACGGGATTACCAGCCGGGCCGAGTGAGTCGTAAGTGGCAGCGATTTTAAACGCCGTCAACATCTGCTGCATTTCCCCCGTCTGAGCCGAAAGCTCTTCAGCAATAGAGGCACACTGCTCAGCATTCGCCGTTGTCTGCTGGTTAACCTGGTCCAGTTGACTCAAGCCCTGGTCTACCTGTGAAATCCCCTGAGATTGTTCATTACTTGCCATGGCAATCTCTGAAACCAGATCGGAGACTTTGCTAACCCCATCAACAATCTCATTTAATGCCGCGGCTGTCTGATTCGCGATCTGAGCACCGTTATGGGTCTTTTCGACTGATCCCTCAATTAAAGAGGTGGTTTCCTGTGCAGCTTTAGCGCTGCGCGCGGCAAGATTACGGACTTCTTCAGCAACGACCGCAAAACCTTTCCCATGCTGCCCTGCCCGTGCCGCTTCGACAGCAGCATTCAGGGCCAACAGGTTGGTCTGAAAAGCAATTTCATCGATAACTTTTATAATTTTGCTGATATTAATGCTCGCTTCGCTGATCTCGGTCATGGCCCCGATCATCGTCTGCATCTGAGCATTTCCCTTTTCCGCAGCGGTCTTAACACCTCTCACCAGGTTATCAGCTTCTGTTGCGTTTGCGGCATTGCCGCTGATCTGCTTATTGATCAAAGAAATGGAAGATGAGATCTCCTCCAGAGCACTCGCCTGTTGGGTTGCGCCATCAGCAAGAGAGGCGCTTGTGCCTGCTACCTGAAGCGCATCACCAGCAATGCTGGAACTGGATTGCTGTACAATCTCCATGGTTTTGGTCAGTCCCCGATTCGCCTGTGCCAACGGTTTTGCAATCAATCCGTGAGCCTGAAAAGTGAAATCACCTGCCGCCAGACGGTTAAAGGCAGCAAGAACCTCCTCTTTCAGGTTTTCAGCAAACAGATCCATGGCATTGGCAAGTTGGCCGATCTCATCATTGCGCCCCATCTTCAAGCGAGTATCCAGATTTCCATCTTCCATCCCCTGGACCATAGCGACAATCCTCCTCACCGGGCGAACAACTTTTCGGTTGATGAGGAACCAGCAAAAGATGGTCACAATCAGGGTCAGAGCACCACCAACAAACAGAATTTCTTTCAGGGTGGCGACTTTGGCGTGAGAATCAGCTTCGTACATCCCGACAGCCTTATTCATTTCGGTCAGAAGGGTCAGGTTATGCTGCAGAATATATGCAGCAGAATTGGCTCTCGCCTCTGCGCTGCTTCCTGAATCCATAAAGGTTTTCATGTGGGGTGCAAACTTATTCCAGATCGATTCAACCAAGTGCATTTGTTTGAGAATCGTTTGATTTGATGTCGGTGGCAGATGCATGCCAGCATCACCATTTATCAGCCCTCTTAAAGAGGAATCAAACAGGGCATAGGTCTTTTTAAGGTTTTCACGATTTTGCTCGACTGAGTATCCTGAGTTGATTGCTAAAGACTCTTTAGACATTTTTTGTGACAACATACGCTGCCGGCCAGCAATGTTGATAACCGTTGCATCATTTTCTTGAGTATTTAGAACCGCTACAGATGAAATGATGAGCATAATCGTAACCAGAGTTATGATAGCAATAACGCCGGTCAGTCGCCCTCCGAGGCCTAAACGTTTCAGTGTTGGCATTTAACAACTCCATTAAAATTAATTTCCACCAATCAAAGATTGGCTATACTTATTACCCATATAAAAAAATGTCAACCTTAATATTCTTTAATTGATACCCTCAGAGATTATTTTATACGGTTTTTTTACGGGGTAAGATGGTCAGATATTCTTATTGTTGATCGGTGAGATTTAGGTATTCGTTGTGTAAGTTCGACTAAAAACAACTCATTTTTTAAAAATCAGAAGGAAAAATATGTTAAGGGCTGCCGAGCATAGGCAGCCCTTGAATGACGACAGAAATCTTCTTATTTGAACAATTTCAGACGCTCAGATAAAGGTTGGAATTCTTTTTCAGACGGCTCTGCTGCAGGTTTCCCAAACGGCATCTGAGCGATCAGTTTCCAGTTTTCCGGAATATTCCAGGCGCTTTTCACCGCGTCATCAATCACCGGGTTATAATGCTGCAGCGAAGCACCCCACCCTTCCATTTCCAAGGCCGACCAGACAGCAAACTGTAGCATTCCTGAGGATTGATTTGACCAGATCGGAAAGTTGTCAGCATACAGCGGGAACTTCTCCTGAAGACCTTCAATAACCTTTACATCCTCGAAATAGAGAATGGAGCCGTAACCACTACGGAAAGCACCATTGATCTTAGCTTCTGTCGCCTGGTAACCCTCAGCAGGCAACAGTTTCTTGAGCTCCGCCTTGGTGATATCCCATAAGCGCTCGTGCTGTTCACCGAGGAGCACCACCACCCGGGCACTTTGCGAATTGAACGATGATGGGACATGTTTTATTGCCTCGCCGACAATCTCTTCAATTCTGTCATCACTGGTCACCGCTTCCTTGCTCAGTGAATAATAGGTTCTTCTTTCTTTTATTGCGTTCCAGAAATCAGTTTTCATAATATAAAGTCCTTCGTAAGTTTAGTGATTATCTTGTCACTATAAGCGCCAGAAGTGTTCAATGCTACTACCCCAGATCAAAAAGAAGAAACCGGGCCCGCTCCGGGGCAACGAGGCCGATAACCGTTTCGTCACTGATAGCAACTCCGTCTCCCGCTGATGTAAGCTGCCCAGCAACCTCAAGCTCACCCGCCGTGATCTGAAGCCAGGCATGGCGTCCGGTGTCTAAACGATATTCCAGTGCGTGATCTATATCCAACTCGCCTGAATACAATGAGACATCCTGATGTACAACAACCGATCCGTCCCTGCCATCTTTTGAAGCGAGCAACTGCAGAGAATTAGGTTCTTTCGGCTCAAACACCTTACTCTCATAAGCAGGCGTTAGCCCCTGCTCATCTGGCAATATCCAGATCTGCAGAAAATGAACGGAGTCAGTTCCAGAGGGGTTATACTCACTATGCATGATGCCAGTGCCGGCCGATATGCGTTGCACCTCCCCGGCATGGATAAGCTCTTCATGCCCCAGACTGTCCTTGTGCTTGAGCGTTCCTTCTAAAACAAAAGAGAGAATTTCCATTTCCTTGTGAGGATGCAATGGAAAACCGCCCTCGGGTGCAACCCGGTCTTCATTTATAACCCGCAGGGACCGGAATCCCATATGCTCCGGATCATGGTAGGTCGCAAAGGAAAAGGTATGGTAACTGTCCAACCAATCCGACACAAAGTGCCCTCTATCCTGAGATTTGCGTAACCTGATCATAATTTACTCCTATTCATGGAGGTGTTCACCTTAAGATTTCCCGGCAAACAAATCGACTCCACAGTCGTTCGATATCGAACTATTTTCTTAATTTTTTTTACTGGTTCATTCCCAGCTTCTTACAGAGCATACCTAACTGCTGCTGTTCCTCTGCAGTCAAAACACTGAACCCTTTTACCAACCCCTGAACATGGGCAGGAAAAATCTCTTTAATCAGCTGGAATCCAGCCTCAGTCAGGTGGAGAGTGATATACCTGCGATCCTCGCTGCTGCGGACCCGCTCAACCAGGCCACGCTTTTCCAGGTTATCGACGACAGTCGTCATATTCGCGGTACTCTTCAGATTCTTCCTGGCCACTTCCGCCTGACACAAGGGTCCAAGATGATACAAGGTTTCAAGCACTCCAAACTGGGAAATGGTCAGTTTTTTATCCGCCAGATGCCGGTGAGTAGCCGCTGTAACAGTTTCGCTGGCCCTTACCAATTTGACATAGGTGCTCAAAACATCTCTTTCAGTTTTGCTACCATGAAAAGCAATGGGCATATTGTCTCCATATCGAATCATTAAATATCAAACTAATATAGTCACAATTCCATGTCAAGGTAGGCACCATATATTTTTAGGCTGAGGGAGTAGCCCTTGCCGAAACGAGATAAGGGGATTAGCGAGGGAGCATTACCTCTGGTGAAAAAGGTCATGCTATGGTCTGTTCATCTTAACGAATCAAGGAAAAGGAGATTCTCATGACTGCTAAACTTATCAAAGCTCTTAACTTTTTTGTAACCTATACATCTGCTTTAGAAAAAGCTCATCTGGTTAATTATAAAAGAACTCTGCGCTTCACAAACGGTAAATAAAGCACCAACAGAAACATCTGCCCGACAGCAGCTATAAATATTTATAGCTGCTGCCGGGTCCATCCATCCTGAACGTCCTTACCTCCCCAGACAGACCATTAACCTTGCAATTTCGCTGTTAATAAAATAAGGGCATCGAGCTGTAGAACGAGGGTCTCCTGGGTCTTGGTATTGAGCAAAGTCCCATCCTCAGCAAAGTATCCCCCAAACGAATTACAGAAAACCTCTGGCTTGTTCACCAGGTGTAAATCAAGATAGACACAGATCTGTCTGAGATGATACTGGGCGCGTGCCGTTTCTTTCCCCCCACCAGCGCCAACAATTGCTGCGGTTTTTCCTGCCAATAAACAGTTTTTTGGTTCTCTGGATAACCAGTCGAGGGCGTTTTTCAAAACCGGAGTGATGGAATAATTATATTCTGGACACGCAAGAATGAATGCGTCGGCCTCTCCACATTGTTCCATAAACTTTTCCACTGCCGGAGTTTTAGTTTTCTCGTCAGGATTGTAAAAAGGGACAGCGGAAAGATCAGCAATCTGAAAACTAAACTGGTCTGAGTCGAGCTCCTCGACATAACGCAATAGCCCCATATTGGTTGATGCTTTCCGCAAACTGCCACATAAACCGAGGATTTTCAGTTTCTTCATCTCATACCTCCTGGCATGGGTTTTCATCAGAGGTTAACGATCGATGCCATTGCCGTTTTGCCCCAATGACAGATACACAATATAAACGGACTCTCATACCATCTATGCATATAACTTTCCCCAAACTGGATAACTTTTTGTTATATTGTGGCCCAGCTTACCAGACCTTCCATTCCGACAAAGGAGACTGAAGTTATGCAATCCAGAGCACTTCGACATTTTTTGGCCGTTGCCGAACATCGTAATGTCACTTCTGCTGCCGAGGCTCTGCATATCAGTCAACCAGCACTGACCAAAAGTATCAAACAACTGGAAAGCAGCGTAGGCGTTCCCCTTTTCGAGCGTCATCAAAAAGGAGTCATCCTGACCCTTGCCGGAGAGATTCTGATGCGCCGTGCGCGCCTGATGGAGGTCGAATACCAGCATGCCCTGGCGGAAATCAGCGCGATGGAAAAAGGGATTGCCGGGACCTTGCGTATTGCTGCCGGGCCCGTCTGGCTGACGACTATTTTGCCGCCTGTCATAGCCAAGTTTCACCAACAATACCCGGGAGTAAAAATCAAGATTGAGTTGGGGGTCATCAACACCATCGTTTCCGACCTGCTGGAAGGAGATATTGACCTCGCATGCTGTACCCTCGATTTTCCACCCCACCCGGAAATCACCACGGAAAGTCTGCTGCAGATCAGACACGCTGTCATCGCTTCAGCAACTCACCCCCTGGCAAGAAAAGGGCTGGCCACAGCAAAGGAACTGGCGGAATACAGCTGGGTGGTTCTGACGCGCGATAATATCGGTGATCGCAGAATAGGTTCCTATTTTACGGCCAATGGTCTCAAGCCACCGGTCATGGGGATCGAGACCAATGCTATTTCGATGATGAAGATTGTTGCTTCAGGAAACTTTCTGGCCCACATTCCCGAACGCATGTTACCCGATGCCGAGAAATTCGGGCTGGTTGCCATCCCTCACGAAGGGACGTTCTGGGAATCATCCGGCGGTATAGCAACCCGCACGACCCCCTATCCAAAGCAAATGGTGGAAAGTTTTAAATCAGTATTACGCGATCATCTGATCGATAGTGAATAATGCAATGTGAAATGGTAAAACAGCTCCTTTTCCGCTAGGAGCAGCTACCGATATTCCCCAAAGCACAGCACAACTCTCTGGTCGCAGCCTGCAGTTTTACTTTAGCATTATCCAGCTTGTCACCTGCCAGCCTTACAGGAGACGCGGTCACCGACATACCGGCGACAACGATGCCATTCTCGTCACGCACCGGTGTCGCAATAGACAGAATATTTTCGTCCAGCTCGCGATCATCAACAGCAATTCCGGTGGTCCTTATCTGCGCGATCATCTGCATGAATTTTTCAGGATCAGTAACAGTTCTGCGCGTAAAGGGCTGCAACTGAGTTTCTGCCAGGTATTTTTCCAAGCTATGCTGGTCAAGGTGGGCCAGAAGAATTTTCCCGAGGGCGGTGCAATAGGCAGGTAATTTCGCCTTAACAACAATTTTGACACTCATATCATCAGGAGTAAAACGTTCCAGGGTGAGCATTTCATTATTCTGCAGCACCCCCAGGTTGACCGCTTCATTCACCTCAACCTGCAGCCGCCGCAAAATGGGAGCTGCGATTTGCGATATCCCCAAACGATTCTTGACCTGGGCTCCCATCTCATAAATTTTCAACCCGGCAGAATAAAGTCCGGTTTCAGCATCCTGAACAACATACCCCATGTCCATCAGGACATTTAAAAAACGATGGATCGAACTTTTGTTCAGCTCAAGAATCTTACTCAGGGTCACCGCCTTAGCCGGTCCTTCCTGACATAGATATTCAAGCACCCTGAACATTTTAACCGACGATGCCATCGACATAACAACCCTCCACACAATAAGAAAACACATAAAATGGCGCGATTAGATAAACCCAGAGCAATCTACCAACATCACCAAAAATCTGCAACTCCCGTAACCTCCCCCTCTACGCCCCTATGAGAATCTCACCTCCAGTCATGAGGCCTATTTAAACGGAAAAAAAGACCGGGCTTACGCCCGGCCAATCAGCTATGCTGAGGACACCGATATGTATTTTGATAAATTATGATCAGACAGTTTTGGCCCCAACTGGAAGTTCATTAGTTGAACGCTTGTCAAGGGTGCGATACAGCGCCGCAAAAACCAGTCCGGCAATATTAACACCAAGAGCAATCAGGAAAGCGTTATCGTAGGATCCGGTGGCAACGCGCACCTTGGCGGCGGACAGAGGACCGGTCAGCGCAGCCATACTTAAGCCGACAAAGGTAATCCCATAGTTAACACCAAAGTTTTTCAAACCATAACGCTCACTGATGATGCCAGGCATGGTACCCATGAAGCCGCCAAAAACAGCACCAACGCCGATACCAGAGGCAACAAAGCCGGCAACGCTATGGGTAAATGCCAGATTAAGCAGAGACACGGCGGAAACGACGTACATGACCATAATGGTATTGGAACGACCAATCTTGTCGGACACCCCGCCAAAACCAATTCGTCCCAAGGCGTTTGCCAGGGTAATAACACTGACAAAGAAAGCAGCTTTCATTGGGGTCAGGTTATACATCAGCTGACCGATTGGTGACGCATGTGCCAGGATCATGAGACCTGACATGGTGCCACAGAACATCATCATCAGAACCATCCACCAGACGATATCGCGAATCATTTTGTGCCAGATGACATTGACATCACCGCTCTTGTTAACGCTGACTGCTGGTGGTTCCCAGCCTTCCGGTTTAAAACCGGCAGGAGCCTTTTTAACAACCGTACAGCAGATGGCAATGATGACGAAAAATACAGCACCCAGAATCTGGAAGGTGGTCAACACCCCAAACTTGATAATCAGGCCACTGGCGATAGGAGCAACAATCATCGCTCCGCAACCATAACCGGCTGCACACAGGCCAGAAGCCAGACCACGCTTGTCCGGGAAAAATTTAACCGTATTACCAAGGTTGGCGCAGTAGATAAAAGCGCCACCGGTACCGGCCAGAACACTGTAGGTCAGGTACAGCATACCAACACTTGAGACGGTTCCGGTCAGAATCAGACCGATGGAAAACATCAGGCCACCAATGATCATACCGTTTTTTGCCCCAAGTTTATCCTGAACAAAACCACCCGCGGTGGAAGCAACAGGGCTCAACCCGTGATTAATAGTAAAAGCCAGGGCCAGGGCCGGTGGTGCCCAGCCGAAGAGTTGACCAAGAGGGTTGGCAAAAACACTCCAGGCGTAAAGCGTTCCACAACAGATATTCGTTACAATTGCCGCTACCAGAATTGCCCATCGGTTGTAATGTTGCTCAGACATCGTTCGTTCTCCTTTGCGAGTTGATGAAAAAACATGAGCCAGCATTAGCAGATCATTCTCCCCGCCCATACATATTAAGGATGGGATGCATGAGCAGGGAGATATGCCGCAGTAACTTAAATCTACGGAATAAAGATCGTTGTTTTCGGTCCCAGTTCAGCAGCCTTTGCGGCCAGTTCTTCAACCGGGCCATAATCCATACACTGGGCCAGGCAGTGATGCACGCAGGAAGGTTTCTTGCCTGCTGCGACCCGATCAGCACAGAGATCACAGAGTTGAGTGGGGACCGCCAGGTAGTCCCACTCAAACTTTCCCGGGGTCACTTCCCAGGGGCCATTTTCCACCAGCTTGATGCCCCATTTGCCGATGGGCAACTTCAGGGCATTTTTACAGGCAACTTCGCAGCTGTGACAGCCGGTGCACCATTGATAATTAATCAGCAAACCGTTCTTCGCCATGGTTCATATCCTCTTCTTGTCTTAAGAGCCCAACTAAACAGTTTTCAGGTTGGAAACGCCACAGCGGAAAATTGGCGTTTCCGGTTGAAAACTACTCAATGCTTGAACTTTCCACCCGCCTTGCCCTGCAGATCATCTGCTTGTAAGGGGCGCCAAAACCAAGCTTACCAATGGTTTTGTGTGGAATCATGGTATTCAGATTGGCATCCCAGACCCCGAACAGACTTGGTGCCTCACCTTCTTTCTCCGGATACCACCAGCCATGAACAGCATGCACCACCTTGGGATGAATGGTAGGAGTCAGCTTTGCCACCATCCGGCATTTACCCAGCATGTTCTCAAGTTCCACCCAGTCACCATGTTTAATACCCAATTTCTCAGCGGTCTCAGGATGGAGTTCAACTTCCGGGAACGGATCGATCTCACGCAGGGTAGCGATCTGACGATGCTCCGAGTGGAATGATGTTGGCTTACGGGCCCCGGAGGTCAGGATCAACGGATACTCTTTGAATAACTCCGGAGAGGAAAGCGGACCGTAGGGTGGTTCCTGGTAGTACGGCAGGGAATCTTCCCCCCAGGTTTCAAACAGGGTCGATTTCAGTTCAACCAGGCCGGTAACCGTGTTGAAGCCAGGCTCCCCGTCACCGCGCAGCAACCCTTTTTCATATTTTTTGTAGGTATATGGTGGTTGATAAACACCCAATTCACTCAGACCGTTAAAGTCGATACCAAGTTCAGGCTGTAACTGGTTGGTAAAGAAATCCTGAACCGTTTCAAACGGCCACATATCAGGATGAAGCCGCTTGCCAAGCTCCATACACACTTCGAGATCCGACTTGGTATCACCGACCCGCAAAGCCTCATTCATGGCTCCCAAAGTGATGGCATTACGCCCGTAGTTGGTAATAACCACGCCATTGTGTTCAGCAAAGGTTGGTAACGGCAGGAAGATATCAGCCAGAGCCATAGTGGTCGGATTATGGAACAGATCCTGAGCAACGATCAGCTCCATCTCCTTGAGTGCGTTATACCAGCGCTGAGGCTGAACCGCACTTGATGGGGCCAGGACATTGGTACTGTTGATCCAGGCCATGCGCAATTTATAGGGCTTGCCCGACTCCAGGGTATCAAGAGTCTCATCCGGGTGGGTGGTCGCCATAGCCGCACCAACCGCCGGCCAGGCCTTGGCGCCCAGGCGCTTATCCCACAATTCATCGGTCAGGTTACGGCGCGTCTCCATACGCCACTTACCGAGTAATGAAGATGGTGGCCCCAGGGTCAACCCACCCGGAACATCAAGATTTCCGGTAATAGCGGTCAGCGCCAGGATAGAGTGACCAAGCTGAACGCCATTCGGGTTCATATCCACAGCCAGACCCCACTGAATCGAGGTCGGCTTGGCCTGAGCCATAATCCGTGCAACAGCGACGATGGTCGATTCCGGAACCCAGGTAATATCAGCGACTTTTTTCGGAGGGTAAGCCTGCACCCGCTCCTTAAGCTCATCGAAACCGAAACACCACTTTTCAACAAACTCTTTGTCATACAGATCTTCATTGATAATGACATGGAGGAAACCTAAAGCCAGCGCGGTATCGGTACCCGGACGCAGATGACAGACATACTCGGCACGCGATCCCAGCCAGGTGGTCCGTGGATCGATACAGATGACCTTGGTCCCCCGCTTCATCATGTCGATGATGGAGTGGCCGAAGAACCCATCCGGATTGGAATAGAGGGGATTCTTCCCCCAGGTGACAACATATTTTGGCAAGGTGAACGCCGGGTTGTCGTAGCGGTCAGGGTAGTTGCCGGCAAAGTCAATCTCAGGATAACCAGCCCCCAGGATGAAATCAGTGATGGCGCAGCGTGGGCCATAACAGGACCAACCGCTGATCGGCTGACTGACGTTAGGAGTACCAATTGAAGCAAATGCCAATGGATAGTAATAAAGACATGCCTCACGACCGGTACCACCAAAGACAATAATCGACTCGGCACCATGATCCTGTTTCAGTTGGTTAATCTTTGGAATGATGATATCCCAGGCATCCTCCCAACTGATCGGCGTCCAGGCATCCTTGCCACGATCTTGCGGATCGCGCTTCATCGGTGTGGTAATCCGTTTGGGGTGATGAACATATTCTGGCAGAGAAAGACACCTGACACACAAACGGCCATTGGTAATCGGGTGTTCTTCATCCCCTTCTACATCAACCAGACAACCATCCTTGACAGTCAGCCGCATACCACAACCAACCGGATGTTCTCCTGGTGGTGACCAACCACAGGTTCTCACCGTATAGGACCCATCAGCATTTTGCGATTTCCATTCTTTTTTCATACTGTCTTCGCCTCCATTTTATTTAGTCCATATTACGAACCTTAAGTACGTATTATGGACTGCAAAAACCAAACCAACCACATCACCGCTAAAAAAATTAGGTTTTCAACAATATTTTCATATACTTACAGAAGATTGAAGGTTAAGAAGGAGAAATTGAGCTATTCTCAAAATGAAGCAAACAAAGAGAGAGGTATCCTAAAGAAGAGGAACAGAACTCAGGAAATATAAGGCTTTCCTATTATCAGACAGGAATATCAGTTTGCAACTAGGAGGCTGTGTTGAAAATAGCAAGGGAAGTCTAATAAGTAGCAGAAGAACCAGTAAAAAGTTAAATAATCGGCAAGAAGGCCCATCCAAATCGGATGAGCCTTTTCTATTTTCCAGTTTACCTTGAAGCTCTGTTCAGGACCCGAAGATCATATTCGGCAGGAAAGTCACTATTTCAGGGACAAATATGATAAGAAATAATACTGCAAAAAGGGCCAGCACAAAGGGCCAGATAGCCCTGGCAATTTGTTCGAAAGAGACTTTTGAAACACTTGAAAGAACAAACAGAACCATGCCGACAGGAGGAGTCATCAAGCCAAGCATCAGGTTAAGGATCATCATAATACCGAAATGCACCGGATCAATATTGTAAGACAGAATGATCGGCATAAAAATCGGAATAAAAATGACAATTGCTGCGGCAGTATCCAGAAAACAACCCGCAAAAAGCAGGATCAGATTGATGATAAGTAGCGCAACGTACTTATTAGAAACAACTTCAAGAAACGCCTGTGACAGCTGCTGTGGGACCTGAGCGGTGGTAAGCAACCAGGCAAACAGCGTTGAAGAAGCGATGATAAAAAGAACGTTGACCGTCGTGCCAATGGCATCAATAAAGATACCTGGAAGATTCTTAAAATTAAGAGCACGATTTGCAAAACCAAGCAGAAGTGCGTAGACAACGGCGACAATCGCTGCTTCAGTCGGGGTAAATATACCGCTGATGATACCACCGATGAGGATCACCGGAGTGAGCAGCGGGAAAAAACCATCCTTGAGAGCCAAGACCGCTGCTCGAGGACTGAAACACTCACCTTTGGGGTAGGCACGCTTCTTACTGAAATAGACGATCATGACGCACATTGTTCCAGCCATCAACAGGCCCGGTACGACCCCCCCCATAAACAACCGACCGATTGAAATATTTGCTGCCACACCGAGAACAACTGCAGGAACACTTGGTGGGACGATGGGACCGATGATCGACGAAGCACCTGTTACCGCAAGGGCGAAATCTTCATCATAGCCTGCGTCTTTCATTGCCTTGAGCTCAATTGCCCCCAACCCACCGGTGTCGGCAACTGCAGAACCTGACATGCCGGAAAAAATCACACTGGCAAGAACATTCGCATGCCCCAAACCACCATGAAAATGGCCGACTAACTTATCAGCGAAATCAAAGATTTTAGATGTAATGCCAGCACTGTTCATTAGCGAACCAGCGAGGATAAAGAAAGAGAGGGCCAGAAGCGGAAAGGAATCCGCTCCAGCAGCAACCCGCTGGGCGGCGATCATCAATGGTATCTCATTGATCGCCATGTACCAGATGGAACTCACAAACAGACAGAAACCGATTGGTAGCCCGATGAGCATAAGTCCAATGAAAGTAACCAAAAGAAGTAGCATGACAGGGCTCCCTTTATTTTGCGGCCGCGGGAAGGGTACGGAACAATCCGGCGACAAAGAAGATACAACGAAGAATAAAATAGATAATAAGCATGGCAAAGGTTGCGGGGATGGCAAAAGCGGTCACCCCCATACTCATCCAGCTGATCCCCAACCAACTCATAGGTAACTGGTTAACGAAATAGTCGACGCTCCCCGGAAACACCAGGATCAGAGCGGACAGTACGCAAAGATCCAGACAAAAATCGACACCAGCGCGCAGCCGCGGAGAGAACCGGTCATAGAGCAGACTCATACGGATATGGGTGTTGGTTCTCAAGCCGAAAACAAGCCCGAAAAACATTAACCATATCTGCAGATAGCGCGAAAGTTCCTCGCCGAACGGGAGCGGATAGTGGAACGCATAGCGCAGCACGACCTGTGCGAACATGTTAAAGCCCATGAACGTCATGATAAATATCAGGAAACCTTTCTCAATCCGATCATAGTGGGTTTTAATTTTCTCTATCATCTTATGCTCCCGTTGGCCTAGACACAGTTACTGTACAGCTTTGATGCGTTCAATCAGTTTTTCATCTCCGACCTTGGCAGCAAGTTCAGCGTGCAGCTTGGCAGCCGCGTCAGTGAATTCAGCCGGGTCGATATCGACAAAGGTCATCCCTTTTTCCTTGAGGATTTTGAAACCGGCATCCTCATCAGCAAAAGCGATTTTCGTCGTATAGTCAGCTGCTTCCTGTGCGCATTCTTCGATAGCGGCCTGAGTGTCAGGAGAAAGCTTGGCAAAAACCTTTTCGCTGATAAAAATGAAGGAAGGCTGGACCAGGTGATTGGTCTTCACCAGGTATTTCTGCACTTCATAAAATTTTTGACTGAGGATAACAGCCGGTGGGTTCTCCTGTCCGTCAACCACTCCCTGGCTCAGTCCCACGTAAACTTCTGAAAGAGCCATCGGTGTCGGGATCGCCCCCATAGCCTTTACTGCCGCCATAACCGTTGGGTTCTGCGGTGCCCGAAGCTTGAGATTTTTCAGATCTGCGGCGTTTTTTACCTCTTTGTTGGTGGTTACCTGGCGTGCACCAAAGTAGAAGCCCGCAAGAGTACGCACGCCAATGTTTGTGCGAACACCGTCGGAGATCTCCTTGAATGCATCACTGGTAAGAATATGCATGAGATGATCACGATTTTTGGCAATGAAGCCGGAATCGATGATGGAAGCGGGAGCATAGCGCTTTGCTGCAAGGCCGTAACCAGTGGAGATCATGTCGACATTACCAGCAACAACCATGTCGAACATATCCTTCTCTGCTCCGAGTTGGCTATTGGGATAAACCTGTACTTTGACAGCTCCTCCGGTTTTCTGTTCAAGCAGTTCTTTAAACTTCAGCGCGCCTTTTGCCTGGGAATGGTCCGCATTAAAAACATGGCCGAATTTCAGTTTAACCTTATCGTAATTTGCAGCAGAGGCTCCCTTGGGTGCAATACCTACAGTGACGGAAGCGGATAGCAGAATGAAAGCGGCGAATAATGCAAATCTCTTCATGCGGATCTCCTTTAAAAGTGAGAGTTAAGGTACCTGCCCGCTTTTAGCGGAGGACCTGATTAGTAATTCTCGTACCTTTTTACAAACTTGAAATGGTGGTCCTGACTTGAATCTTCTCTTTCTCTCATCTCCTGGTCGAAAGAAATTACAATATTAAACGGTTATCAATGGCCCATCACCGAGCCCTGCCGATCATTGACTTCACCCGTTTCGATTAGCGCAAAATCTTGAGGTCCATGTCGACATTCGTCACAAATGGCTCAATAGTCTTCTGGACATGTTCTGTCATGGCCTGTTCCGCCCCATCTGGATCATTATCAATGACTCTCGTACAGATCTTTCGGTGATAATAATTTGACTCGGCAGGAGTGCCGGGGAAGATATTCATTCCGGACAGGAATTTCTGAATAGATGCACGGATAAACTTATAGATATCATGCAGTATTCTGTTTTGAGCGACCTCGGCCAACAAGAGATGAAATTGCATGTCATGCTCCGCAAACTCATCTAGGTCTCCCTCTCCTATCAGCTGATCCATCTGCTCTACGGCACGTTCAAGCTGTTCTTTTTGCTCTTCGGTAACCCGTTGCGCAGCAAGGCGAACGATAGAAATTTCCAGATTCAGACGCATTTCAAGAACCTCCTGAATTGTTGAAGGATCTAAACTCAAAGCGTCTGTCAGGGACTGGATAGTTTTCCCGATATTAGGAGCACTGACAAAGGTCCCCCGCCCCTGCTCAACAGATATAAGCCCCAATGAGGCTAATTTTTGAATCGCCCCCCTGGTAACCGTAACGGAAACCCCCATCTCCTCAGCCAACTGATCATGGGTCGGCAGCCGCGTACCTGCTTCCAGCACCCCAGAGGTTATTCTTTCTTTTAGTATCTCAAAAACTTGAGCTACCAGATTCCCACGTCCGAGTTTGGGAAGTGAAAGTGCCTGCTCTGCTACTTTTTCCTTATTCATAGTCAGCTCGTTTCAAAAAAGATCTTGATGTTGAATAGAATCGCTGTTAAGAATAATCATAATTCCTAATTCATATCATGAATCATGAATTGCCTCGTTCAGATTGTCAATCAATTTTTTTCTGATCATCTGAAGTTGGTTTGCCAAAAGAAATAACCGATACCGCAAGGCGCACAGGTGCGATATGCCAATTATTTTACGTATTAGTATTTATTGCTTGCTATGCTGGGCTTACAACAGAAAGGTCAAAGCATGAAAATCACCGACATTAAAGTTCATAGACTTGCCATCCCCTTTGATCGCAATACCGTTCCATCAACCTGGCCAACCTCCGACCTTCCTCAGGTTATCGTTGAATTATGTACGGATGAGGGGACAACTGGCTATGGCGAAGCATTCTCTTTAGGCCTTGGCTTGGCGCAGACGGTCACCACAATCATCGAACAGATGCTCAAGCCTTTGCTGATGGGAAAAGACCCACGGGAGATTTCCCATCTGCAGCAGATGCTGTTCAAAGAAACGCATATTGTAGGACGCTATGGCGCTATCGTATCCGCGATCAGCGGCATCGACATTGCCCTTTGGGATCTGGCTGGCAAACTGGCAAACCGGCCCCTCTGCAACTTGCTGGGGGGAGCTCTCGCGGAACACCTCCCGGTCTACACCAGCCTCTTCCGCTACGAAGATCAAGGCGAATTGCGCGATACCCTGAAGCGTGCCCTGGCCACCGGAGCAACCGCAGTGAAACTTCATCAGACCGATGTTGACAGCGTGCGCATCGCTCGTGAAACCATAGGCCCTGAAACCGCATTAATGGTCGATGTCAACTGCCCATGGACCCCGGCAGAAGCAAAAAGAATGGCCCTAAAATTAAGAGGATATGATCTGGCCTGGCTGGAAGAACCGATCTGGCCACCGGAGGATTTTAAAAGTCTGGCACGCTTACGCCAAGAGACCGGGGTTCCTGTAGCTCTGGGCGAAAATGCCTATACTGTTTACCAGTATAAGGCTATGCTGGATGCTGGTGCCGGCGATGTCATCCAACCTTCTGTTGCGAAATTGGGAGGCATCACGGAATGGTTGAAAGTAGCAACCCTCTGTCAGGCTTACAATGTCGACCTGGCGCCCCACTCTTTCTATTTCGGACCAGGCTTTCTGGCAACGGCCCATTTGGTTGCGGCAACCCCAGGTTGCGGACTCCTTGAACGGATGTTTGCACAACCGGAAACCAGTATTTACAAAGTGCCTTTTGAGTTTACTGACGGGGGATTGAAACTGCCGAACGGCCCAGGTCTTGGTCTGGAAATAGATCAAAACGTGCTGAAAGAATATGCCGTTTCGTGACCGTTCTGCTAGCGTAAAACGTTCATGTCCTTTAAAAACTAATCACCGGCTGCATTCATTAGTATTGCAGTCGGTTTTTATGCCTTAAAACCTCTCCCCCAATAAATCCAAAGCATTCATCAATTGAACGGTTGACCACCGCTCCTAATTACCCGGCATCAACAAACTATAACTTCAAACTTGTAGAGAAGTTATAGAAGTTCCGCGTATTGACCGTAAGTCCATTCACTGATATCTTTGCAACCAACTGTCAAAAAAGGAGAATTTATGGATATTGTCATTCTTAGCAAAATGGCAAAGAGGGTCTAAGAGCTTAATTTTTCCACCGCTTGATACCCTATCTTTGCCCGGTTAGTGTGCCGGGTTTCTCTGCCTTCACAAGAAACCCAACAAAATCTGCCCGACATCAGTATGTCTGGGCCTTAGTGCTTTTCGAACGTAATGTTCGAAGGGGGTTTCTATGTCAAATACATCTTATTCCCTGCTCCAGCTGGGGTGGAATCACTTTTTTCAGCAACAACTGAGCATTGAAGAATGGGAATCGCTGTGCCCCGTTCGCGTTTTTGGGGTCTATCGTAATAGTATCGATATCGCCAGCATCACTGGACGGCAACAGATCGCCATGCCGGGAACATGGCGTCAGAAAAGTCCGGAGGAACTTCCCACCGTCGGCGACTGGCTACTGTACGATCCGTTAAGCGGACAGCCGCTTAAAATGCTGGAGAGGAAAAGTCTGTTTCAGCGCAGAGCTGCGGGTAAAGATTCAAAGCTGCAACTGATTGCGGCCAACGTCGATACCCTGTTTATAGTAACCTCATGCAATCAGGACTTAAACCTGTCCCGCCTTGAACGCTATCTGGCCCTGGCCCTGGAAGCCGGGGTCGATCCGCTACTGATTATAACGAAAGCAGATCTCTGCGCCGAGGCCTCCGATTATCGCCAACAAGCGCAGCAGATATATCCACACCTAACCATTGAAACAATCAACGCCCTGGATCCAGAATTGGTAAAGGGCTTAGCGTCCTGGTGTGGTGTCGGCCAAACCGTTGCCCTGGTGGGATCATCTGGCGTCGGAAAATCGACATTGATCAATACGCTTTGTAACTCAGATACGCAAAGGACAAACGCAATTCGTGAGGATGATGCCAGGGGACGCCACACAACAACCTCAAGGAGTCTGCACCTGCTTCCCGGAGGCGGGATCCTCATCGACAACCCAGGTATGCGCGAACTGCAACTCAGTGAATGCGCCAGTGGGGTAGCCTCCCTGTTTGAAGAGATCGAAACTCTCTCAGCAAGGTGCCGTTACCGAGACTGCCAGCACCAAAGTGAGGATGGCTGCGCAATAAAATCAGCTGTCGAACAGGGAGAGATAGATCCGAGGAGACTCGCCAGTTACCAGAAGCTTAAAGCGGAACAACAACGTAATGCGGAAACGCTTGCTGAAAAACACCGCCGCGAGCGGAATTTCGGCAAGTTATGCAGAAATGCCTCGGCGCTGCGCCTCAAAGAGCGTGGCGAAAAGTGATGCAAAAAATTGCATTTTTCCGGGTGAAACCTAATTAGTGCCCATCCGGAAACTTAAAATCGAAACTTCGAAGTTTTCAGATTGGAAACGAGCAATTTTTCGTTGTGGCAAGGAAATCAAGGACTTGCGCTTAAGACGTAGTACTTTACGTCGCCCAAGCAAGTCCGCAGATTGACACAGCCACGGCGGAAAAGGGCCGTTTCCGGATGAAAACTAATTAAGAAATATGCCAATATACATCCATAACAAGGGCACAAAAATCTATATAGAAAGAGATAAACAAGCATGGAACTTCCCAAACTAACCCTCGCAGACCTGGCACGCTCAGGTCACGTAACCCGTTGGCACAGTGTGCGAACCTTCCGGGAACAGACCTTGGCCGAACACCATTACATGGTCTCCCGCATCTCTCACACCCTCGCAAAAAGGATCTTCGGAAAGAGTATCGATGATACCGGCTTACTGAAAATAATGGATTACTCGTTAATGCATGACACCCCTGAATTGCTTACCGGGGATCTGCCGAGCCCACTGAAATCTCACATTGACGAAGTCTGTGAAGGGAAAAATCCCATCGATCAGATTGAAAAATCCATCGCTCCCTGGCTGCATAAAATGAAGCGGGATATGCAACAAAACCATCCGGAATACCTGGCGGTTATCAAGTTAGCCGACCTGATTGATGCCTTGGTTTTCATTTCTGCAGAGGGAATGGGCGAGCATGCAGAAGGTGTGGTTGCGATCTTGCGCAATCAATTTACCAACAAACTCAAAGAAGCCACCAAGACGTTTCCTCAGTATGATTGGACTTATGCCCAACAAGTATGCTCTGAATTATTGGAAAAACGAGAAGCTACCAAGTTAGCTTTTGAAATCAGAAAATAACCTACGATTCCTGCCAATAAATGCCCCCTCGCACAATACAAAGACGAGGGGCAGCTAATAAATGATTGACGTTAATGAGGTGCCGCTGCTACCATCGTAAAAAATAACGCTAGGGGTGTAATTTTTACTGAGAATTCCGTACTCAACGGAATAACCCTTGGAACCTGATCCGGATTGTACCGGCGTAGGGAAGCGGCTGAAGCATCATAACACGTCTGTTTTATATCTGACTGTTATCCGAAACCAAGCTGCCTCCAAGGGCGGCTTTTTTTGTTTTGGATTATGCAGATACTTTATAACGAAAAATCGATCACAACAAATTTCCGTACACTGGCAGAATTCAGGGATTATCATAAGCCAGATGCCGATGTCATGATTGTCAATGGCCATCCGGCAACAGCGGCTTACCAAATCTCCGACAACGACCAGATTACCCTGATTCAACGTGGTGAGCAGCCCACCTGTGAAGAACTCGAGTTCCTGATGGCAGCGCGCCATACACCAGGAGTTCATCAGAAAATCAGGCAAGCATGTGTCGGGATAGCCGGAGCCGGAGGTCTGGGTTCGCAGATCGCCATCGCCCTTGCCAGGGTCGGTGTCGGCAAACTGATTCTGGCCGACTTCGATATTGTTGAACCCTCCAACCTGAACCGACAACAGTACTTTATCGATCAGATAGGCCTGGCCAAAGTTGACGCCTTAAGCGCCAACCTGAAACGGATCAATCCCTGGACAGGCATAGAATACCACCAGACGCGAATCACCTCAGAGAACCTGACCGACATCTTCTCCACCACCGATATTCTTATTGAAGCGTTTGATCGTGCCGACCAAAAGGCCATGCTGGCAGAAACCTGGTTGCTCAAACGACCAGCCACCCCCCTTGTAGCAGCATCCGGAATGGCTGGTCATGGGTCGTCAAACGCCATCACAACCCGTCGCGTCGCGCCCAACTTTTATCTATGTGGCGACGGTACATCCGCTGCACAGCCGGACAGCGGGCTGATGGCTCCACGCGTCGGGATCGTAGCCCATCATCAGGCCAATGCTGCCCTGCGCCTGCTCCTTGGTGAAGATCCGACTGCCCCTGAATAACAAAGAGACAGGATAAAGTTCTATGCACATCTTAGTTAACGGAAACGAACACAACATCATGGCCGGAACGACCCTGAGCCAACTCCTGGATGAGCTCAAAATTGAAGCTGGCCACGTCGTCATCGAGCTTAACCGCAACATTGTTCCACAACAACAGTTTAGCACCACGACCCTCAATACGAATGATGAGGTTGAGCTGATTCAGTTTGTCGGTGGCGGCTAATTCGTTGTCTTCCGAAAAAAAAATGAATCGCACGTCCCCTTTCAAGTCACTTCACAGGGGTATCACTCTACAGATAATGAAAGACAGGAATATTTATGGACAATCTGATTATTGCCGGACGCTCCTTTTCTTCACGCCTGATGGTCGGAACAGGAAAATTTTCTTCCAATCAGGCTATGGTCGACGCTATGGAGCATTCCGAATGTGAAATCGTCACCGTTGCTTTACGCCGTGTCGATGTTAACAATCCCCAGGATTCTATCCTGTCCCACATCGACAGCTCACGTTACTTGCTGCTGCCCAATACCAGCGGGGCACGCGACGCAGAAGAAGCGGTGCGCTTAGCCAGGATTGCCCGTGCCGCAGGCTGTGAACCGTGGGTCAAGCTGGAAGTCACTCCTGATCCTTACCACCTACTACCAGACCCGATCGAAACCTTAAAAGCCGCAGAGATTCTGGTTAAAGAAGGATTCATTGTCCTGCCCTACATGCCTGCAGATCCAGTCCTGGCGAAACATTTAGAAGAAGCGGGGACGGCCACCGTTATGCCATTGGGAGCGCCTATCGGTACCAATCGCGGGATCAGGACACGCGATCACATTGCCATCATCATCGAGCAGGCGAATGTCCCGGTGGTTGTCGATGCCGGATTGGGAGCCCCTTCCCACGCTGCAGAAGCGATGGAATTAGGCGCAGATGCCGTGCTCGTCAATACCGCCCTGGCCGTCACACCGAACCCGGCGGCCATGGCAAAAGCATTTAAAAAAGGGGTCGAAGCAGGGCGTGAAGCATATTTAGCCGGTCTTGGGCCACAACATGTCACAGCGCAAGCATCCAGCCCATTAACCGGATTTTTGAGGAATTGACGATGACTTTTTATGACCAGCTATCCAACTATTCAAGAGAGCAGGTTCAGCTACGCATCAACCAGACCACGCCGGAACAGATCAACAAATCATTAACCAAACAGCATCTTTGCGCTGATGATTTTATTCATCTGATCGCTCCCCAGATATCAGATGAACAGTTGGAGCAGATGGCGCAACAATCTTACCGCATCACCAGGCAACGGTTTGGTAGCAACATCCTCATGTATGCACCTATATATCTTTCCAACGAATGTCACAATGGGTGCAAATACTGTGGCTTTAGTGCGGACAATCATCTTGTACGCAAAACCTTGACCATGCCGCAGATAGAAAAAGAAGCGGAATATCTGAACGATCAGGGCTTTCGCCACCTGCTGCTGCTCACCGGGGAAGCTCCCGAAGTCGCAGGCGTCGATTACCTGAAAGAGGCGGTCAAAGTTGTCAACAAACAGAGCGACTCCCTGTCTCTTGAAGTTTTCCCCATGAGCAAA
Source organism: Geopsychrobacteraceae bacterium (assembly GCA_963664385.1). GTDB lineage: Bacteria > Desulfobacterota > Desulfuromonadia > Desulfuromonadales > Geopsychrobacteraceae > Seleniibacterium. The sequence goes on along the minus strand of OY761157.1, from coordinate 2,585,077 downwards.
AATGATTACCAGCAGATGGTCAATGCCGGGGTTGACGGTTTGACCCTTTACCAGGAAACCTATCATCAAAACCTCTATAAAGAGCTTCACCCCTACGGACCCAAAAGCGATTACCTTTTCCGTCTTGATGCCCCGGAGAGAGCCGCACAGGCAGGTATGAGACGGGTCGGAATCGGAGCGCTGCTGGGGCTTGATCATGGCCTGACCGATGTTTTCTACACCGGCCTTCATGCCTTGTACCTGGCCCGAAAATACTGGCGCACTCAAGTATCCATCTCCTTCCCGCGCCTGCGCCCGGCCGAAGGTGGCTTTCAACCGAACAGCATCATCACTGACCGCCAACTGACCCAATTCATATGCGCTCTGCGGCTACTGCTTCCCGATGCCGGTCTAGTCCTGTCAACACGTGAAAGCACCGAACTGCGCAACAACCTTCTCCCTTTAGGAATTACCCAGATGAGCGCCGGATCGAGTACCGCTCCGGGAGGTTATTCAGTCTCTGAACACGAATCGGAACAATTTTCTATCAACGATGAGCGCTCCTCTGCTGAGCTATCTGAGTACCTTAAACAGAGCGGCTATGAAGTTGTCTGGAAAGACTGGGATAACGCGTTTCTCGCTCAGGCGGGCTAAACAATGGCTGATAATCTGCCAAAGATCTATTTCATCAGCGATCTGAAAAGTTTCGCTGATGAAAGAGCATTTTTGAACAATCTGGAACAGTTACTTGCCGTAGGTCTGCGCCTGGTTCAACTCAGGGAAAAGGAATTTAGCGCTCGCCAGCTTTATCAACTGGCACAAAAAGCCCGTCAGCTGACCGCCGACTATGGAGCCAGGCTGCTTATCAACGACCGCATCGATGTTGCCCTCGCCACTGGGGCAGACGGAGTTCATCTGGGAGGTCAGTCCATGCCGACAACCTGGGCCAGAAAAATACTCGGCCCCGACAAAATTATCGGCGTTTCAACTCATAACGATGCTGAAATCAAGGCGGCACAGACCGGCAATGCAGATTTTATCACCTTCAGTCCCATTTATTTTACCCCGTCAAAAGCGGGGTACGGCCCACCTCAGGGAATTGGCAAGTTAAAGGAAATATGTCAAAAAGTAGCATTGCCAGTTTACGCACTTGGAGGTGTGAAACCGGAGAATACGAATGACATACATACGGCTGGAGCCTATGGGATTGCGGCGATATCAGCACTGCAGACCAACCGGTCAGTCGCAATGTTTAGCGAATTCAGTAAATTAATACAGAGACAGGATCTATAGTTAGTTTCTGTCCGGAAAGCGCCCTTTTTCACCAGCTCGGCGTCAATCAGCGCATTCGCTTGTGCGGCGTAAAGTACTACGCCTCCGCGCAAATGCTTGATTTCCTTCACCTGGCGAAAAATTGCACCTTTCCAAATCAGAAACTGGTCGTTACGATTTAGCGTTTCCGGATGGACACTAGTTAGTTTTCATGCGGAAACGGCCATTTTCCGCCGTGGCTGCGTCAATCAGCCTGTAGCGAACGTACCTTTCTTTACTCTAGGAGAGTCTGTTTTTAAAGTCCTCGTAACCGAAGGACTTGACCAGTTCCACCCTACCATTGGTTCTGGCGTAATAAATTGATGGTAGCTTAACACCATTGAACGTATTGGTTTTAACCATCGAATATATAGCCATATCGAGAAAAATCACTTTGTCCCCCTCGGCCAGAGGTTGATCAAAGGAATATTCGCCAATCACATCCCCGGCAAGGCATGAGAGCCCCCCGAACCGGTAGGTATGTTTCTTTTCACCAGGCTGGCCAGCGCCGATGATCTCAGGGCGATAGGGCATTTCCAGAACATCCGGCATGTGGTCAGTTGCCGAAACATCAAGGATGGCGTTCTGAACGTTATGATTTTGTGTGATATCAAGAACACTCGCGACTAAAGCTCCGGCATTAAGGGCAACCGCCTCTCCAGGTTCCAGGTAGACGGTCAGATGCGGGTAGCGATTTCTAAAATCAGTGATAAGGCGAATCAGTCCCTCGATATCGTAGTCTGGGCGGGTGATGTGGTGCCCCCCGCCAAAATTCACCCAAGCCAACTGGTTGAGGTACGCTCCAAAGTTTTTCTCAAAGGCGCTCAGGGTTCGCTCAAGGGAATCACTGTTGTCTTGACACAGGGTGTGAAAATGAAGGCCGCTAATGCCCTCTAAACAGCCAGGTTCAAATTTATCAGCCGTTATCCCCAACCGGGAACCACGAGCACACGGGTCATAAATTTCTACCGTCGTTTCACTCCATTCCGGGTTGCAGCGCAGGCCGAATTCAAGGTTTGGGTTCAGTTCTTTGGCCAGGGGACCAAACTTCCGCCACTGGGAGAATGAATTAAAGACCAGGTGATCGCTGATCGGTGCAATTTCCCGAATATCCTCTTCGCCGAACGCAGTAGCAAAGACATGGACCTCTCCGGGGAATAATTCGCGCGCCAACATAGCTTCATGGGGCCCACTCGAGCAGGTTCCTTTGAGGGTTTGACTTAACAAAGGATAGCAGTGATGCATACTGAAAGCTTTCTGGGCCAGCAGAATTCTTGCCCCGGACTGATCCATAACCTGTTTCAAAATAGCCAGGTTGCTTTCCAGGGCTTCCTCAAAGACGACAAAAGACGGACTTTTTAAATTCTGCAGATCGATTTGGGGGGCGAGTTGTTTATCCATTGCTGTTTACTTACTCTTCCTGTTCGGTAAGTGGGCCTGCCGTAGGGGCAGGCCCAAATCACTTCATTCTGTTACTCAATCAAAAACCGCTGATAAAAACTTCCTTCCAGGGCAGGCCAAGGCGATTCAGATCTGCCATAAATGGATCGGGATCAAATTGTTCAACGTTGAACACCCCTGCACCTGTCCAGGCGCCATCGGCGATCTGCTTCGCCCCGATGACGGCCGGCACACCGGCAGTATAGGAGATAGCCTGGGATTGAACTTCTGCATAGCAGGCCTCGTGATCGGAAATATTATAGACAAAATATTTCCTTTCTTTGCCATCTTTGACCCCTGAAATCCCGACTCCGATACAGGTATGCCCTTTGGTTTTTGGGCCTAAAGACGCTGGATCAGGGAGCAGCGCTTTCAGAAATTGGAGGGGAATGATGCTCTGACCGTTAAATTCTACGGGCTCAATACCGGTCATGCCGACATTTTGCAGCACCTCAAGATGCTTGAGATAATTTTCCGAAAAGCTCATCCAGAAGCGGGCTTTTTGCAGTCCGGGAACAAATTTAACCAGGGACTCAAGTTCCTCATGATACATCAGGTAGATGTCCAGGGTTCCCAAGTCTTCTGGCATGGTGTATTCCTGCTTTACCGACATAGCATCAACTTCAACCCATTGGCCATCTTCCCAGTAACGCCCCTTCGCAGTGACCTCACGGATATTGATTTCCGGATTAAAGTTAGTAGCAAAAGGCAAGCCGTGGCTTCCTGCATTGCAGTCGATAATGTCAATTTGATGAATTTCATCGAAATGATGCTTTAGCGCGTACATGGTCATAACACTGGTTACACCCGGATCGAAACCGCTACCAAGTAGTGCCATGATCCCCTTTTCCTTGAATCTGTCATGGTACGCCCACTGCCATTTATATTCGAAATGAGCCGTGTCTGGTGGTTCGTAATTGGCGGTATCCAAATAATTCACACCGGTGGCCAGACAGGCTTCCATTAAATTCAGGTCCTGGTAAGGCAACGCAAGGTTAATCAACAGGTCGGGTTTAACCTTGTTGATAAGCTCAATTGTCTCGGAGACATTATCGGCATCGACCTGGGCAGTGTTGATTTTACGAGGCAACAGACTCGCAATATGGTCGCATTTTGATTTAGTTCGACTGGCAAGTGTGATTTCAGAAAAAACTTCAGGAAGCATCGCACATTTCCAGGTGGTTACCTGACTGACACCGCCAGCGCCAATAATTAATAATTTAATCCCCATTTTTCAGAACCTTTCTTTAAAAAAACTTTCAACTTCAAGACTTTCGATTCTCGCCTCCCCAAAAATCGCTCGCAAAATAAATCCAAACCAATCTTATATAAACTTGAAAGAACTACCTAATAGTAATACGCATTCCTCTTCAGAAAGTTACGGTATCTAATTTTTAAAGGCTTACAACCGATTGATTCAGGTATATTCGCTGGATAGGCATCCTACCGAGCTAGAGGTATAAAAAGAAGTGCGTGACAATAAAGGTTTTTTCTAAATTTGTAACTAACAAATTTAGCAATATTTCCATTAAAAAACAGACTTAGGGAGAGATAACAGACTCAAGAGCGGGAACTTATTTATATTTTGAGGAATCAGCCCTGCCAGATTTCAATCAGAAAATGACCTTCTGTGGGAGAGTTTCTGACCTTCCTGGGGCATTCCCAGCATAGGCAGTCGCCATCAGGAAACTCTACATCGCAATTACCAGTTTCTAAGCGCACCGGCCAACACAAAAAAACAAAAAGCCCGCTTAAAAAGCAGGCTTAGAGAGAATATTAAACAAAATCTATCGAGGTAGTCGCTAGAACGGAATCTCGTCATCAGGATTAAAGACCGGATCATCAAAATCAGCCGGTTTGTTACCACCAAAACCACTTGCCTTGTTGCCACCCTGCTGTGGAGCACCGCCTCCTTGAGAGTAGTTAGAACCACCCCCGCCAGAGAACCCTTGTCCTCCACCACCGGAGAAGCCCTGACCACCGCCATAGCCACCACCAGAACCCTGATTTTCGTCACGATTACCGAGCATCTGCATGTTTTCAGCGACAATTTCAGTGATGTAACGCTTGTTACCATCGCGGTCATCGTAGGAACGGGTCTGGATACGCCCTTCAATATAAACCTGACGCCCTTTATGCAGGAACTTACCACAAATTTCAGCCAGCTGACGCCAGGCCACAATATTGTGCCACTCCGTCTGCTTATTTCCTTCTTTATCCTTAAAAGGGTTAGTGGTTGCCAGCGAGAATGTCGCCACGGCAGCACCAGATGGAGTATAGCGCAATTCAGGATCTTTCCCGAGATTTCCCACTAAAATAACTTTATTAACCGACATGTTACCTCCGTATTAATCTATGTATAAATAGCACTTTCCAATATAAATTCACGACTAAAAGTCAGCGCCCGATCACCCAGAACAAGAGTCAAAAGGTGCCAAATGGCTGAACCAATTATCTTACACATTACCATCGAAAAGCGAAAGCACTATTCAAAAAGATCCTTCGTTTATCGATCCCGTTGAGCTTCCGGATGGCAACAAGCTAAGAGACAATACATATCAAACCGGATCGGGGCAATGGGACTGGGACATTATTGAAGACAACGAACAGATTGCTAGGGGAACAGGGGTCAACACCCGCGCAAAAAGCTGACAATGTGCCAGAGACGATAAGTTTTTCCGCTGTCAGAAGGAAGGGAGCTGTTCTGGTTAAAAAGCTCTGGTCTATCGTTACATATATTGGGTAAGATAACAGTAAAATATGACGAAGCGCCAGGGCAGGCAGTCATGAAAACAATTAAAGAGGATTGTTATGCAAAGTTTTGACATTGTCACATTACGGGTTTTTCTTGCGGTAGCTCGCCTGGGCTCCATTGGCGCTGCTGCACGCCATGAACATATTGCCACCTCTGCGGCATCGAGACGCATCAGTGATTTAGAAGAAGATCTGGATACGGTTTTGATTTCGCGGACTCCTGGCGGGGTAAGCTTAACTCCTGCAGGGCACGCATTTTCCCGTCATTGTGAAGAATTGCTGAATAGATATTCTGATGTCAGGGCTGATCTGAAACGTTTTTCCGAAGGCCAGGTCGGGCACTTCAGAATTGCCGCCATCCCCTGCGCGATGCGCGGTCCGTTACCAGATATCATTGCCGAATTCAAGCGCACCCACCCTGCTGTCCACGTCACTATTAAGGAGATCTTTTCCAGTGAGGGGCCGCGCTTTTTGCGCGAAGATTTGGCAGACCTGGTCATTATCTATGATACCGGCAATCTCGATGGCTACGAGACGAAGCTCTATAAAGAGGATCCCATCTACGTTATTGGTCGCAAAGATCATCCTTTATTTGCCAACCATCCCAAAGGAAAACCGATAAAATACAAACAAACCCTGGGCTACGAGCTGGTTTCCTTGCATGAGGGCGGTTGGCTCGACGAACTGATTGGCAGCGCCAGCCGTGAAGAAGGGGAAATGTTACATTACGACACCAAGGTCATGCGTGTACACACCATGTTACGCTGCATTGAAGCTGGCTTGGGGCTGGGATTTTTTGGTGCGCATGATCTCGCAGAAATTCTTGAGCAGAAAAATTTAGTAGCCGCCCCCCTGGACGAAGACTGGGCAGCACGAAATATCGTTTGTGCCTATCAAAAGGGGCAAGCAGAAGCACCAATTATGACATCATTCCTGAATGATCTTTTTGAAGAAGGTCACGACTGACACAGAGAATAGTCTCCCCTGAGACTTTATTCACCAGAGCCAGTGGAAACGAGTTTTTCAATCAACCTCACCCCTTTTTCAAGCGCCTGCTTGGCATCCCTGCTCAGCTGATCACTATGCGCAAAGTGACTACCGCGTAAAGACAGCAACCAACCACGGCGCCGCTGAGCATAAAGCTCAGCGGCCATAAACAAAAGCAATTCAGGCCCAACCTGGTGGGTTACAGCACGATCTTTTGCAGGACTTGTCACGGGTGTCAAAAGACATGGCCGGGACTGGTTTCTTTTGACATCAACAAAAAGAACCTTGGCGATATCGGGTTGAAGAATATCTTCAACCATCTCTGGCACTAACTGCTGACTGTCCAGCAATTGCACCTGCCCCTCGGGAAGCGACTGGCGCAATTGACGGATCAGGTATGGACCACTACCATCGTCCCCCCGCAAGGTATTGCCGTAACCGATGATTAGCCACTTCATAACCGCTCAAGCTGATGGAGTAACTGCCCGCCACTGGAATAAACGCCAACATCGAGGGGCATACGCCCGACCTCGTGAGTAGAACAACTCAGGCAGGGATCATAGGCACGTATGCCATGCTCAATCCGGTTAAGCAAACCTTGATCAAGTTTGTCGGCATTCACGTAAGCCTTGGCCAGCTGGGTAATGGTTCGGTTCATAGCCAGATTATTCTGCCCGGTGGCGATGATCAGATTAACCTTGGTTAAAAGACCGCTGTCATCGACTTCGTAATGATGAATCAGCGTCCCGCGCGGTGCTTCACTGATACCGATACCAACATTAGCATTGACCCCGGCCTTACTACGAATGTGGGGATTATCGAGCAGATCTTGCTGAAGTAACCCTTCAATATGCTCAAGGGAGCAGAGGATCTCTATCAAACGGGCATAATGGTAAAAGAAGCTGCCTGACACCGGCTGCCCATTTTTGCTGAAATGACGGAACTGACGTAGCTCCCGGTCGGCCTTGGGAGTCCCGGCGAAATCACAGACATTCAGCCGGGCAAGCGGCCCGACCCGATACATGCCAGCCGTTTCACCGGCAGGCTTGTAATAAGGAAACTTCAGATAACTCCAGGGCTGCTCTGCTTCTGCCAAGTAATCGTAGTAGCGTTCAGGTGGAATCGCATCCTCGACAATCCGACCACGGGCATCCATCATTCGCAGGTTACCACTATAGTGTTCCAGGCTGCCATCTTCCCCTACCATGCCTAAATAATAACTTGGAAAATCGCCGTAATTATCAACCTCATCCCCTAACTGATCCAAAGTGTCTTTCATCAGATCAAGGGCGGTTTCTGTGCTCGCGTACATGGCGGGCAACAAACCAAGAAAATGATCACGTTGCTCCCTGCTCAATGTCCGGCGCACCCCTCCGGGAACAGACCAGGCGGGATGGACACTTTTATCGCCCAAAGCTTGAATTAATTTTTGACCGAAAGAACGCATACCGATACCGGCTTTGGCTAACTCAGGATGCTTGGCCAGCAAACCAAGCATATTACGCTCCTGCGGGTCGGCATCCATCCCCAAAACGAGATCAGGACCTGACAGTAAAAAGAAACTCAGTGCGTGACTCTGAACCAACTGGGCATAGTTCATTAAGCGCCGTAGCGCAATAGCTGGTGGCGGGGTATGCACACCGAGAATCCGGTCTCCCGCCTTACTTGAAGCGAGGAGATGACTGACCGGACAAATACCACAAATGCGTGCGGTGATACCCGGCATCTCCCAAAAGCTGCGGCCGATACAGAATTTTTCAAACCCCCTGAATTCAGTGACATGAAAACGCGCATCGGCAACCTCGCCATGATCATCCAGAAAAATTGATATTTTGGCATGCCCTTCAATCCGGGTGATGGGCTCAATGGTGATTGTCTGTGACATAAAAGCAACTCCTAACGTTAACCGAAGCGTTTCATTTCGGGGCTTAAATCGACCTCTTCTCCTGCCACTAAGGCCTTCAATGCGGCCGATATCCGCGCGACATCAGGCGGACAGCCGGGCAAAAACAGATCGACCGGAATGGCCTGATGGAGAGGTAATGCCTTTTTCAACAATGGCGGCAGGTCAAGATTTTTTTCCACCCCGGCCTGAGAGCGACCATCCTGATAAACAGCGGTCAGCAGATCGTCCACAGGAATCCGGTTGCGCATACTGGTGACGTTGCCGGTGACAGCGCAATCGCCAAAACTTATAACGGTCGTAGTCTGCTGCCGGATCCTACGCGCCAGGGCGAGATTTTCCTGGTTGGTCACCGCGCCTTCGACCAGACAGATATCGACATTTTCAGGATATTCTTTCATATCAACCAAAGGACCATAGACCAGATCCAAAGAGGCTGCGAGTTCGATCAATACTTCATCGAGATCAAGAAAGCTCATATGGCACCCGGAGCAGCCTCCCAGCCAGACTGTAGCTAAGCGTATTTTAGCAGTCATGTTATTCTCCACTGTCGTGATAAGAGGGCATCAACGGGACCAGCGTCTTTTTTCGCGTCCATTGATAATGCGCGTTAAAAAGCTCGCTTCTTTTTCCATTTCGGCAACGGTCATGCCTTTATAGAACAAAGCTCCCGTCGGACAGACTTCGATGCACTTGCCACATTCGGTACAACCGGAGCTGTCCTTCCAATCGCGATCAAGATCGATAATGACCTGACTTTTTATCCCGCGATTTTTGACATCCCAGATATGAGCGCCCTCGACCTCGTCACAAACCCGGACACAGCGTAAACAGAGAACACAGCGGTTGTGATCGATGCCGAACTTGTCGTGGCTGATATCCATCTTCAGATCGGGATCAAGGTAGTTGTAACGCACATGATCAACACCTAACTCAGCGGCCAGTTTTTGTAACTCGCAATAATGATTACTGACGCAAACCGAGCAGGTGTGGTTCCGTTCGGCCAGGGTCAGTTCGAGAATCATTTTCCGGTAACGATTAATCTTGTCACTGTGGGTAACGATGGTCATCCCTTCTGTCGCTTGGGTCGTGCAGGCAGGCAGCAGACGTGGACTACCGGAAACTTCTACCAAACAGAGGCGACACCCCCCGCGTGCGCTTAAACCTTCCAGGTGACAGAGGGTCGGAATGTTGATTTTCTGTTCCCGGCAGACCTCAAGGATCGTCTGCCCCAGTCGCCCACTACACAAGTCACCGTTAATTGTCAGCGTAATAACAGCCATCAGTTCACCTCCTGTTCAGCGCCAGACACGCTATCTTCCACACAGTAACGCTCAGAACTGTCTAGTTGACAAACTCCGGCTGGACAGCAGCCTTCGACGATATGTGTCAGGTATTCGTCGCGGAAATAGCGCAGCGTATTCAAGACAGGATTGGGGGCTGTCATCCCTAAGCCACATAAACTTGTTTCTTTGACCAATTGACATAATTCTTCAAGTAAAGGAAGATCTTCCGGACAGCCGAGCCCACTGGTGATTTTACAGAGCAGATCGTACATTTCAACGGTACCCACCCGGCACGGAGTGCACTTACCACAGCTCTCATCAAGACAAAATTCCATGAAAAACTTGGCCACATCAGGCATACAGCTGGATTGATTCATAACGATCAAGCCACCCGATCCCATAATCGAACCAAAGGCATTGAGACTTTCGTAGTCGACCGGGGTGTCGATGTATTCAGCAGGAATACAGCCGCCACTCGGGCCACCGGTCTGAGCAGCCTTAAACACCCCGTCATTCTGCAGGCCACCGCCAATATCATAAACAATCTCACGCAGACTGATCCCCATGGGAACTTCTATCAAACCGGAATTAACCACCTCGCCACACAGAGCAAAAACTTTGGTACCTTTACTATTCTCGGTGCCGAAAGAGGCAAACCATTGGGCGCCTTTGGCCACAATCGGGGCAATATTGGCAAAGGTCTCAACGTTATTGATCAGGGTAGGAGCACCCCATAAGCCACTCTGGGCCGGATAGGGAGGGCGCGGAATCGGCTGCCCGCGACGCCCCATGATTGAGGTCATCAAAGCGGTCTCTTCACCGCAGACAAAAGCACCGGCACCAATGCGCAGGTCAATACGAAAATTGAAGTTACTGTCCAGAATACGGCTTCCCAGTAGACCACGCCGTTCGGCATCTTTAATCGCCTTAGCCAAACGGGCCGCAGCCAGGGGATATTCACCACGCACATAAATGTAGCCCTGCTCTGCCCCGACGGCATAACCGGCAATCGCAATGCCTTCAAGCACCCGGTGGGGGTCAGACTCCATAATGGTTCGATCCATATAGGCGCCGGGATCACCCTCATCACCATTGGCGACAACGTATTTACGCTGACCAGGGGCCTTACGCACCAGATTCCATTTAACGCCGGTCGGGTAGCCACCGCCGCCCCGACCACGCAGCCCGCTCATGCGGATTTCATTACAGACGTCATCAGGTGTCATTTCATGCAGAACATGCGCCAGGGCAGCATAACTTCCGGCGGCAATGCTCTGTTCAATTTTCTCCGGATCAATAACTCCATTATTGGCCAGAACAATACGTTCCTGGGCTTTAAAAAAGGGCATATCAGCTGCGAGAGGCTCAACCGTCACTGGATCTTTGTCCAAATAGCTCGTGACGATAGCAACCGCCTGCTGCGGAGTCACCCGTTCATAGACAGTTTCTTCTCCGTTCTCGGCCACGCGTAGCAAGGGCCCCCGGCTGCAAGGCCCCATACAACCGGTCGCTACGACCTCCAGCAACGCTTCAGCCTTACGCTCAGCAAGCAGATCGTCTAAGGCTTTTTTGACCTGTTCCGCACCGGCGGACAGGCAGGGTGTGCTGTAACAGACGAATATTCTGATCTCATAAGCATTCTGCCGTTGTCGTTCCTGATCGACAATGGCAGTCAGTTCCACGTGATTCATGAGACCTCCTGTTCACAAGCGATAGAGGCTGACAGCTTTTCTTTTAAAGCGGCAATGGTCGAGTCCGGCGTCTCCTTACCGAAAACTTCACCATCAATAGTCAACATGGGAGCCAGGCTACAGTTGCCCAGACAGCGTGCACTCAGCAACGTCAACCTACCGTCAGATGTTGTTGAGCCGCATTTAACATCAAACTCTTGCTCGATACGTTTGACGATATCTCCGGCACCTTTGACATAACAGGCCGTTCCCATACAGACGACACAGACATGCTCACCCTGGGGATCAAGGGAGAAAAAATTATAAAAGGTAGCGACCCCATAAACCCAACTGGGGGGCAACTGCAACTGGTGGGAGACATAGTCAAGCATATCTTCGTCAAGATGGCCGAAAGCCTCTTGCGCGCTATGCAAAACTTCAATCAGTGCATCTTGCTGATACTGAAAACGCTTGAGAGATTTGTCGATTAACTGAAATTTGAGATCATGAGGGTCGGGGGGAGATTTTTTTTCGGCAATGGGCATCGATTCTTTCTCCTGTCATATCTTGACATGAATAGAGCAGGTCTTCTAAAGGCAACAACGCCTGAACACCACAGCCCAAAAGAAGACTGCAGAGTTGAAAACAAACTGTCTCTCTCCATGGCAATTGACAGCGCCTCATTGCGCCCGGAAACAAAGAGGACGTTTAAGGAATCTGGAAACACCTTAAAACATTGACTCAATGAGACCAGTTGCCATAACCCAAAAAATCGAAGTACCGCATGCGCGGTTCCATACTCGGGATATTACCATATAGCGCAAATATTGCAACAGAGGCAGACATTTTTTCCTACATATAGCTGCTGAAAAATAAATGCATTGACACCAACCAATGCAAGCGCTTACATTTTATTCTATTTTACGGCTCGCTTATCAAAGGATATTTCGACATGACAAATGACTCCATTGCCTCCGTCAAACTTTCTAAAGTCAAAATCCCCTTAAAATTCTCGGTCAGTGACGCCAAAGTTCTTACTGGCCGCCAAAAACCTCTTGAATGTGTTGATGTTCTTGTCGTTGAAATGACATCAAGCCTAGGCTATGCAGGGATGGGGTTTAGTTATGCACTTCGCTATGGGGGCGAAGGTCAGTACGCTCATGCCAGGGAACTCGCTCCTCTGGTTTTGGGCGAAGATCCTAATGACATCAGCAAAATCTGGCATAAGTTGATGTGGGCCGGAGCATCTGTCGGACGTAGCGGTATTGCGATTCAAGCCATTGCTGCTTTTGACACCGCGCTATGGGATATGAAAGCCAGGCGTGCAAACCTGTCTCTGGCGAAACTGGTTGGTTCTCATTACGACTCGTTGCCGGTTTACAACACCTCTGGTGGCTATCTCCAAGCTCCGATTGAAGAAGTTGTCGAGAAAGCTAAAATCTCTCTGGCCAAGGGGATCAAAGGGATCAAGATGAAAGTTGGTCAGCCCGATGTCGCAACCGATCTGATGCGGGTTGAAACCCTCCGCAAAGAATTAGGCGACAGTGTCCCGATTATGATCGATGCCAACCAGCAGTGGGATCGGGTTACCGCTATGCGCTTCGGTCGAGCAGTTGAACAATTCAACCTGACCTGGATTGAGGAACCTCTGAACGCTTATGACGCAGAAGGACATGCTCAACTGGCGGCAGCTCTCGACACCCCCATCGCCACCGGTGAAATGCTCTCCAGCATGTACGAACAGACCGCGCTGATCAAAAACAAATCGGTCGATATCATCCAGCCTGATGCGCCACGCTTAGGCGGTGTCACACCATTTTTAAAACTGACTGATATGGCCTACGAAAATGGCTTAAGCATGGCACCACATTTTGTCATGGAAATCCATATTCACCTGACCGCGGCTTATCCAAGCGAATCATGGGTTGAACATATTGAATGGCTTGAGCCCCTGTTTAACGAAAAGCTTGAGATTATCGATGGTCGCATGCAGGTACCAACTGCTCCAGGTCTGGGCTTCACCTTAAGCGCTGAAATGCGTGAGCGGACCCTGGAAGCTAGCCAGTTCGCGCTATAAGCAGAGCAAAAGTACTGATTTTGATTGACGCTACAGCCATTCAGGGATAACCCCTTCGCGTTCAAATCATCGCGCCCTACACTGCCTTGTGACTACTGTTGATACTCGGTACATTCCCATCGGCCTATTGCGTTAACCCTCAACATACCGGTAAAGTGTGAATAACCTTACAGTGTCTGCCAAAGCCGTGTTTTTTTTTACGGGAACCGAGACATAATGAAATCATCTCCAGAGACACCAGCACTATTATCCCTGAAGCTTCCCAGTGATTTTAAACTCGAGTCACTCCCCCTGATAAATGCCATCAACCGCTCTGCCACGTTCCCGATTCGCCAACTCTATGGCAGCATCCCTTATTTTTTGCCATCTTCCCGGGCATCACACTGCCTGCCTACAATCAGCCTTTCGCAGTTAGCTGAGTACCTTGCAGCCTGTCGTAGCTACGGGATAACTTTCAACTATACGTTAAACGCTATAACTGGTCTTGATCCGTCAGATTTGCACCACCTGGACAAGCTCCTTAACGCTGGAGTAAACCATTTTACTGTGGCCACGGCTCAGCTGGCGAATCATCTCCTCAAACTTGGAATATGCCCTGATATCTCAGTTGTTGCCAACCTGAATACACCAGATATTCTCAGGAAATTCCTTGAAACTCTCGACGCTCCGGTAAAGAGGATATGCCTACCGGAACAGCTCAATCACAGGCATGACCTCCTCTCCTTAATGATCAGTAGCTTTCCTGCCATCTCCTTTGAGTTAATCATCAATTCGTTCTGTTATCAAAATTGCCCTAACCTGCTGGATCACTACCGCTTTATTTGCACACCTGAGGCAGAGCAGCATGACCCCCTTGAGTTCTGGTGCACTAACCGGAAGATGTCGCGTGCCTTTGCTGAGCAACTTTCTTACATACCGCCAGACCAACTTTGCAGACTTCAGGAACTGGGGATTCACCAGGCAAAGCTGGCGGGCAGAGAGCTGATAGCCAATGCATGTTACGATATCATTAACAGCTGGGCCGCTGGACACTATCAAGGTAACGGCAATAAACTATTACTACTGGGGGCAGACAACTGGTACCAGCGTTTCCCGCCCTGGAACATTTAACATAGCCGATACGACAGTGAGCCTATTGCCACGCGAGTATCTAATGAAAGTTTTACTGATTGCTGTTTTTATTTCAATCATGGCCACTCCCGGAGCCTCAGCGGCCATCTATCACTGCATGCAAAACGGCAAAGCTATCTACTCAGACCGTCCGTGCAGCACAGACAGTAAGACCCTGCAGGTAACCAAATCTGTCGATACCCAACCTGAACAGGTTGCCACACCTGAAGACTCTGCTATGCAGGATCAGCAAAGAGCAATAACCAACCTCAGATTCCGCTACGAAATCGCAGATAATGATGTCAGAAACAAGCAGCGCGACATAGCAGCGATGACCAATAGAACCGAGGAAATGGAGAAGCAACATCAGGAAAAAATCGCTGAATTGAACAACGATTTAAGCCGTATCTACCGGAAAACCAATTATGGAAAATACCGGGCACAGCAGATCGAAAACCGGATAGAAGCGGAAAACAATGCCTACCTGAATACCATGACCATAACCAGAAACAAGCTCAATTTACTTTATGACGACCTGAGACGGGCAAAAGAGAAAAAGGCAGAATTACAAAAGCTCATCGAAGCACGTTCTCCGTAACATAAACACCACCAGCAAGCAGCCTTCAGATATCCAGTTAAGCCTTGTCAGAATGAAAAGAACAGAAGTGCAGTTGGATCAAGTAATTCCGGCAGCTGAATAGAATTTCCAGCTGCCGGAATATAAAAAAATCAAAATGTCTATATTTGAAAAGGGATGACTTGAATCAAGCTTCCTCGTCACTGCTGAAGCGCAGGGTTCTTTTATAGTTGACCAGGTGAGCTTTTTCTAAAACAGCCATATAATTTACAAAAAAATCGAGAGCTTTAACAACTTTAGCAGCCATGGGAATCTCCTTTAATTTATTTGGTTAAGTTAAAAAGAGGCTAACATGGCAGTTTCAACAGGTGGTAGTGTTGGCTCGCTAACGCCCCTATCGCATTTCGGCAAGGGCGAGTCCCTTCAAGGGAATTAGTAGCTTTCTTTTGAGGAACTGCTCCTTACCGGTAAAACGCCCATTCCAAATATTCCCTTGTCTTATCTCCCCCCCTCGTTTACTATTACCAAATTGGTCACAATTAAAACAGATCGTTCCAACACACCACCAACAACTTCCGTTGGACATAAAGGAGTTGGATATGGACCTCTATCAATACGCAAGAAAAACAGAACAGAGCGGAGCTGAATTTTATCAACAGATGGCTGGGAGGGCCTCAAAAGAAGGACTGAAGCAGGTATTCAGCCTGATGGCCTCGGAAGAAGAAGCATTGCTTGAGATGCTGACAAGATTTAAAAAGAATTATCCAGAGATCAGCAACATGTCGAGCCAAGACCTGAATGAAGAGTCGATCGTCTTCAACACCATCTGCGACAATGGCGCATGTCAGTTGATCGATTCAAACCTTGACGCCTATCAACTGGCAATTCGCGCCAAAAAGAATCTGGTCGACCGCTATCAGAAGGCAGCGGAACGTGAAGAAAATACCGATACAAAAAATATGCTGACCTGGCTGGCCGCCCTGGAAAAACATAAATTACGTCAAATTGAGCATCTATTTGATTTTGCCAATGCTCCGAACCTGAGCCTGGAATGGGCCGAGTTCAGCAACCTGGATGAATTTTATAATTTTGGTTATTACGAAGATCTCCGTCAAGGCGATCTGGAAGTCTGACTTTACCTTAAACCTGCACAAAAGCCCCCTCAGGCAACCGAGGGGGCTTTTGTTTTAAGCGGAAGCAACCAGAGGAATGACCTATTTTTTCACTTCAACCTTAGCCAACTTCTCGTAATGACGAATGATAGCGCCGTGATCAAGGTGATCCATGCCATCAACCTTTAAGGCCTGCATAATTTCCAGGGCACGGGCAGCAAGGGGCAACGGCACACCCACTTCATGAGATGTCTTGAGAACGTTGGTAAGATCTTTCATGTGGTGAAAGATTCTCATTCCCGGCTCAAAATTTCGTGTCATCACGCTTGGAGCTTTAGCATCCAGGACGGCACTTCCAGCAAGGCCACCCCGAATCGCTTGAAAAACCAGCTCGGGCTCTACCCCTGCTTTAGTCGCCAGGACAAGTGCTTCAGACATTGCCGTAATATTCAGAGCGACGATGATCTGGTTGGCCAGCTTAGTGATATTTCCGGCCCCGATATCACCTGTACGGACAACAGAAGCCCCCATAGTTTTTAAAATGTCATAACACTTGTCAAAAACGTCTTGTTTCCCACCGACCATGATCGACAAGGTACCATCAATAGCTCTGGGCTGCCCTCCGCTGACCGGAGCATCCAGCATTTCAACATCCTTTTTTGCCAGTTCGCCAGCAATTTTTTTACTGACCAATGGTTCGATGGAACTCATATCAATAACGATACTGCCAGGGCGCACGCCGTCAAGGATGCCATCAGTACCCAGGACAACCCCTTCAACATCCGGAGAATTGCGCAGCATAATAAAAATAATATCTGCGTTCTGCGCAACAGCCTTTGGGCTCATGACAACCTTGGCACCCATCCCGACCAGCTCATCGGTCTTGTCTACATCAAGATCCATGACGACCAGTTTATAGCCGTTGTTGATCAGATTTTTACACATAGGTTTCCCCATGATACCCAATCCGATAAATCCAAGTTTCATCAGTTCTCTCCTATCAAAATATCATCTTTGAGATTTCCTCACAGTTTACACTAATATTATCAAGAAACATAGAATTGTGACACAAGGACAAAAACCCCCTTGCAATCAAGAGGTTGCAAGGGGGTTGATTATAGTGACCAACGGTGCGCTGCCCGAGATAACCGGGAGAATAACTATCAGCGGACCATACAGGGTTTTTTACTGTCAAACTTCCAGTCAGGAATCAGGTACTGCATGGTAACCGCATCATTTCTGGCACCGAAAGGCAATTTTTTATAGACTTCGTGCGCCTTCATGACCGCATCCATGTTGATTTCGAGACCAAGCCCCGGAGTATTACTGATCTGGATTTTTCCATCAACAATCTGATAAGGATTATTGGTCAGATACTGACCGTCCTGCCAGATCCAGTGGGTATCCATAGCCGTAATATTCCCAGGAGCTGCTGCTGCACACTGCGCAAAAATTGCCAGAGAAATATCAAAATGGTTATTGGAATGGGAGCCCCAGGTAAGCCCCCAATCATCCAACACCTGAGCAATACGAACCGAACCGGACATGGTCCAGAAGTGCGGATCAGCCAGAACGATATCGATCGATTTATTGCAAATGGCATGATAAAACTGCTTCCAATCGGTCGCAATCATGTTGGTTGCGGTCGGAATGCCAGTGCGCATCTTGAACTCGGCCATGGTTTCGCGCCCCGAATATCCGGCTTCGGTACCACATGGGTCTTCGGCATAGGTCAACCCGCGACCGTTGCAGAGTTCAACCGCTTCATCCAGTTTCCAGGCACCATTCGGATCTATGTTAATACGCGCATCAGGGAAGGTTTTAATCAGTTGATCGATAGCCTTCATCTCTTCGGCCCCGTCAAGAACGCCACCTTTCAGCTTGAAGTCTTTAAAACCATAGACTTCTTTCAGAGCCTGAGCCTGCTCAACGATTGCTTCCGGAGTCATGAACGGGTTACGGCGGATCTTATACCAGGGGTTGCTACTGTCACTCTCATCGATATAAGGGAGATCCGTTTTACGTTTATCCTCCTGGTAAAACAGATAACCAAGCACAACAACGTCATCTCGCTGCTTGCCATCTCCCAACAGATCACAAACCGGAACCCCGAGAAACTGCCCCCACAAATCAAGCATCGCACATTCGATAGCCGTTTCAGCATGGACAACATCGGCCAGTTTAGCGAGGGAAAGATTCTGCAGCCCTTCACTCCCCTTGGTTGCCAGATTGTGTTTATCAACCAGCTTCTTGATAACAGTCCGGTAAGAACTGATCTTTTGACCAACAACAAAAGGTCTTGCCTCTTCGAGGGATTTGGTGATTGCTTCACCACCATGAACCTCCCCGAGACCGGTGTTGCCGGAAGAGTCTTTAAGAATCACGATATTCCGGGTAAAAAATGGTCCATGCGCGCCACTTAAGGACAACAACATGCTGTCATTCCCTGCGACGGGAATAACCTGCATTTCAGTGATTACAGGAAGTTTTTCTTTAATGGTCATGAATTTTCCACTCCTTGCGCTAGTGCCTTCTTCGCCGCCCGATGATTATTAACAAATGTCATTATAAGAGAAATAAGGGTGAGAATCAGAAACATGGCACTGATCGGATGCGTAAACACATCAAGCCAGTTTCCGTTGGAATATTCCAGCCCTCTGCGCAGATTCAACTCCAGCGAACCTTCTAGGATAAAACCGAGGATAAATGGCGGCGCCGGAATTCCGAAGCGTTGCATCATCAGGCCGATGAACCCGAACAGCAGCAGTCCCCACATATCAAAGACACGATTGGCGAGGGCATAGGCACCAATAGAACACAGGACAACGATCAGCGGGATCAGGATATGATTCGGCACCTTCAGGATTTTGACGAACATGCGCATGCCCGCCCACATCAATACCGCCATAAAGATGGTTCCCAAGGCCATAGCAGCAAATACACTATAGACAACAGGACCATTCTGCTGAAATAGCAGCGGACCCGGTTGCATTCCATGCAGCATAAAGCCACCAAGGAGAATAGCGGTTGCGCCATCACCTGGGATGCCGAGGGTCAAAAGTGGAATCATGGCGCCACCGATGGAGGAGTTGTTACTTGATTCGGAAGCGATCAGCCCGTCAACAATACCGGTTCCGTATTTTTCAGGATGTTTGCTTGAATTCTTTGCTACGGAATAGGCGATAATATTACTGGTTGAACCACCGATTCCGGGCAGGATACCGATACCAAGACCAAGGAGAGAACTTCTCAAAAGATTAAACCAGTTTCCTTTGAGGTCCTTCAATCCGAAGCCCAACCCTTTCATCTTATAATCTAAAACCTTAACTTCCTGTTCTTCTTGTGAGGCGGCCAGGAAAACCTCGCGGATCGCATACAGCCCAACCAGCACCACCAGCAGGTGGAAACCGCTGGAAAGTTGCAGCGAACCAAAGGTAAAACGCGGTGTACCATCGGTCGGAGACAGGCCGATAGTCGCGATCATCATACCGAACAGGGCACTTAACAGCCCCTTCACAACCGACTTTTCGGTCAATGAGGCAATCAGGGTAAGAGCAAAAAAGGTTACGGAGAAATATTCCCAAGGGCCGAACTTCAGGGTCAGTTTAGCCAACAGTGGCGAAGCGAAAATCATCACGACAACCCCGACAAGAGTTCCGATCAGGGACGCAAAAACAGCAACTCCGAGAGCTTTCCCCGCCTCTCCGTTGCGGGCCATGGGGGCCCCTTCAAAGGTCGTCGCGATCGAGGCCGGAGTCCCTGGCATATTCAGTAAAATTGCCGAGATCAGGCCACCGGAGATCCCGCCGATATAGATTGCGGTGAGCATCGCCAGACCGATATGGCTGGCCATAACATAGGTAACCGGAAGAAACATGGACAGACCGGCAACGGTTGTCAAACCAGGGAGCGCTCCAAAAATAATACCGACCATGACCCCCAAAAAGACCATCAAGATACAGGTCGGGTCGGTAAAGACCGAGGCAAAACCAGTAACGAGCATTTCAAACATAAAGGTATTCTCCTAACCTAAAATTCCGCTGGGAAGGACCAGGGTTAAATATTTCGTAAAAATGAAATAAATAACGACGGACACTCCGACAGAAAACAGCACTATAAACGTGGCCCACTTTTTTCGTTCAGCTTTAGGGGTCAGAAGAAATGATTCGGCAATCAGAAAAAAGATACTGGAGAGGATAAATCCCAGAGGCTGGTAAAGCGCCGTATAGATCCCGAGAAACAGTAGAGACAACAGCATTTTCAAAGAAATGATACTGTTGATGCGATTCAGGACTGTTCCCCTTGGAGGCACAACACAGATATCATCTTCAAAATCACAAACTTCTTTTTCACTGCTGCTGGCTACTTGCAGGGCTTTAAGCTTTCTGGCCTTCAGAACTACCTGAATAATGTGAGTTACACTAAGAATGATAGTGAGAATTCCTAACAACTCAGGAACTGAACGGGAATCAAGGCCTCGGTTACCAAATGGGGTGAAGGTTGAGATTGTAGATGCCCCAGCGATATATGCTATGGCAAGTACTAAAAAAAAGATGCCAACCCCGATCTCTTTTTTTAAATCACTGTTCATCTCGTGTTTCTCCAATGGATTGAGACATCAGTATTGGCCTGAAGAGAAATTCCTCAGGCCAATACTTTTTTAAACGAATCAAGCTAAAGACAATATTTATTTACCCTGGAGGGTATTTTTGATGGCTTGAAGCTCATCACGCTGGGTGTACCAATGCTTGTTGGTATCAGCAACATTCATCCAGGTTGGTGGCTGGAAGTTAGCCTTCATCTCTTTACGGTAAGACTCATTGCCGTTGATAATTTCACCAACTGCAGAACAAACCTTTTCGATTTTCGCAGCATCAGTTCCTTTAGGGAAAATCATGGTGTTCATATAGTCATAACCAGCATTCACACCAACTTCACGCAGAGTCTTAACATCTGGGATCAGGTCGGATCTGGTATCACTGACACTGGCAAGAACCTTAAGCGTGCCATCGGCAACATAGGGCGCAACCATATTGTAGTTCAGAGGTACGATATCGGCGTGACCGCCAAGAACTACCTGCAAACGCTCACCAGAACCACCAGAAGAAACGACGTTCAACTTGGCGCCAGCCTGAAGTAAACCGATAGCAGTCCACATGGTGGTAGCACCAGTGTTGGCAGTCAGTTTAACTTTGCCTGGGTTGCTTTTGGTGTATTCGATCAACTCAGGGATATTATTGAAAGGAGCCTTGGTCTGAGCAACGAGGACCTCCGGAGCCGATTTAGACAACACACAACCAAGCTCAAAATCTTTAATTCCGTAATTAGCCATCCCTGAGGCCTCAGCGATACTGAGTGACAACTGGTGTACCAAAATAGTATAGCCATCGGGTTTGGCATCTTTAACCTGGGCAGCCCCGATAGTTCCACCACTTCCCGGAATATTAGTAACAACAACCGGAACGCCAATAAGATCTGGCAGATACTTTGCGATAGCACGTGCATTGAAATCTGAATTTCCGCCTGCTCCGTAAGGAACAACCAGGTTAAGCGCTTTAGATGGCCATTCCTGAGCAAAAGCTTGCCCCGCCATAACCAACAGACAAATAAAAACGATCAATCCCTTTTTCATACTACCTCCCTGTTTGATGTTTCTGGTTCTTAAGGTTTCCCTGACCAGTGCCATGAGATAGCTGCTGATTGTTTTAACAACCAGACCTATCCGTCCTCAAATTTATCGCCCTGCCATCCAGCAGAGATCCAAAATGGTAGCGTTTCCATTTTTCCAGGTCAAGACAATTTTCCACCCGGCAACACCCCACCCTCAAGGCGCTCTCCCGAAGCCATCACAAACACTCAGAAATCATCCACGCAACCATCTCAACCTTCGGCCCGAATTAGAGATTCACCACAAGTTGCTAAGTTTGCGCAGATAAAAGAATAGACTTCCGACAATTGCCCGAGCTAACACTGCTACCAAAAAGTAAAAAAATGGCGTCCCTCACGGCTGAAAGTACTTTTCTATGCGACTGATGAAAGAGCCATAAACCAGGCGACCTGCCACTACGAGAAGACCATAATTGAAAAGCAATTGACTTTGCCGCTGGAAACGTTACCATTGAAATTAGATATCACGCACATCAAAACGGCCAAACACAAACCAGGGAAGAAACGACTGCTGGACAGGGCAGCCAATAAGCCCTTAAAAAACCAACCTCAACACAAAATATGTCACGCTTAGAAAATCGTGCTATATTGCCAAAGCAGTTAAAGGGCACCTGGACAATAACTGTTGCCCCACAATCACAATGGTTTTTTTTATGCCTCCAAAAAAGACAAAAGTTGCAAACAGACAGGAAGCTCCCCGCTCCCCCGAAGACACTCAGACAAGCAGTGTGACGCTCAGCGATGTGGCCAGACTCGCCGGAGTTGGTACAACCACAGTCTCACGGGCCATTAACCACCCCGACCAAGTTGCACCAAAAACCCTCCAGAAGGTCAATCAGGCGATTGCACGAACCGGCTATGTACCGAACCTCCTGGCAGGCGCCCTGGCTTCAAAACGCAGCCTTATTATTGCCGCAATCATCCCCTCCATATCCAACCAGGTCTATGCTGAGACGATAAAACATTTCACTACGGGGTTACGTGACTCCGGATATCAGGTTTTACTAGGGGAAACCGATTACAATGAAGACCAGGAAGAGAATTTGGTGCGAACATTCCTAAGCCGTAAACCGGATGGAATTTTTCTCATCGGCACTCAGCATACAGCTAACTGCCGGCGCATGCTCATGACTGCGAATGTGCCAATCGTTGAAACCTGGGATATGACCCCAACCCCCCTTGACCTGTTAGTTGGTTTTTCTCATATCCAAATTGGCCAAGCCATTGCCAATTATCTGATCGATAGGGGATTTTCTAGTTTTGGAGGAATCTGGAGCACTGACGAAAGAGCCCAGTTAAGAAAACAAGCATTCACAGAAACCCTTCGGCAGAACGGCTTCCACAACATTATCAGTCACGACGCAACCCCTCCCAGTGGTCTTAAGAAAGGGCGTGATGGATTCATTGAATTAATAAAAAAAGGATTTCGCACGGGCGCAGTAGCATGCTCTTCAGATGTCATGGCTCAAGGCGCCATCATTGAAGCACAGGCACATGGGCTGAAAGTACCCCAGGATGTTGCCATCATCGGCTTTGCCGACCAGGAAGCTTCCGCCTACACATCCCCCACCCTGACGACGGTTAATTTCGACCGTCAGGTTATTGGACAAAAGGCTGCCGATATCTTACTGGCGAAAATCAACGGCCGGCCCATCGAAAAACAGATCATCGACGTTGGCTTCAAGATTATTGAAAGAGAATCGACTCTTACCTAACAGTAAAAGCCGGAAGGAGCAAAACACAGAGTTGAAGATCAGGTTGTTTCGCGCTCGACAATGGAAAACCCGACATCAACAACATCATCGGGAACCGACTCACCATTAATACGCGCAAGTAGCGCCTGAGCCGCTTTGAGCCCAATCATACGGCGATCGAACTTAACCGTCGAAAGCGCTGGATACATATGGGCAGCATAAGGCTGATCACCAAACCCCATAAGGGCAATGTCCCCGGGGACACTTAAACCACGCGACTGAATTTCAGCCAAAGCACCCTGGGCAAGCGTATCTGAGCTGAAAAACACCACACCATCACGAAAACCACGATCGAGCAATTCTGCCATCCCCTGACGACCGAGCTGAAAAGTCGTCGGCGGAATAGCCAGCGCAACATCTGCCTTAACGCCATGAGCGGCCAGAGTATCGAGAAATGCCTGTTTGCGAATTGTCGCGCGGTGGTCATCGCCGGAAACAATTCCAATTTTAGTGTACCCCTTGCCGAGAAGATAGTTGGCAACGGCAGCACCAACCTTATCATGAGAAAATCCGATAACAATATCGAGAGGCGTCGGAGTCAGGTCCCAGGTTTCAACAACCGGAACGTTAGCAGACAGCAGCACACGGCGGCAATTAAGGGAATGATTGACGCCAGTCAGATAAATACCATCAGGCCGACGACTTAAAACCGCAGAGACAAGAGACTCCTCCTGGGAATCATGATGGCCGGATTCCCCAAGCAATACCTGGTACCCTGCTTCGCGCAGAGTATCACTGAACAGCCGCACAGTCTCAGCGTAAACGGAATTGGCCATAGAGGGAACAATCGCGGCGATCAGCCGACTTTTTTTAGAAGCCAGTCCACCAGCCAGCAAGTTAGGCACATAGCCGGTGCGGGCGATAGCCTGATTGATCTTGTCCAGAGTTTTGGGAGCAACCTTATCAGGATAATTCAAAGCTCGAGACACAGTAATGGGAGAGACGCCAACCAACCTGGCGACATCATCCAAAGTCACACTTCCCGTCGCCCGACTGGAGACAACCTCCCTCTTTCCGTGCCCGGTGGAGGTACTTTCATTTTTCCTGCGTGCCATAGATTGATTAACCCCTAAAACTCTGCTATTCTTCATTTCAAATGGCCCATTTCAGACCCTTGGCCATGGTAGCGTTAGCAACGCAACATGTCAAGAATACAATATTTTTTAAGATTATCCGGCATTATTTACAACCTCCCGCTTAACAGCAATTTTCTGTAATACAAAGCAACACTTCGCAGCGTTCTACCCCTAAATCACCATAAGGGAAAAAAATATTGACACAACACAATGATAGCGCTACCATCAAAATCATATGATGAATATTCAGGATTCACATTTCCCATAACCAACTCTAAAGTCATAAACAGGAGGCACCATTGAGTAACGCAACTCCAAAATCAGGCGCACCCATCATTACCGAACTTCAGGTCATTCCGGTCGCAGGGCATGACAGCATGCTGCTCAACCTGAGTGGCGCTCACGGTCCTTATTTTACCCGGAATCTTATTATCCTTACCGACGAAACCGGAAATACCGGCGTTGGTGAAGTTCCTGGCGGTGAAGCCATCCGCAAAACCCTCGAAGATGCCCGTGACCTTCTGGTTGGAAAATCAATTGGCACCTATAACAACATCCTCAACAGCGTACGCCGTCAATTTGCTGATCGCGACGCTGGTGGCCGCGGCCTTCAGACCTTCGACCTGCGGATTGCCATCCATGCGGTAACAGCTATCGAAGCTGCCCTTTTGGACCTGATGGGCCAATTCCTCGGCGTTCCTGTTGCAGCCCTGCTGGGAGAAGGCCAACAGCGTGACGCCGTTGAAATGCTCGGTTACCTTTTCTATGTTGGCGATCGCAACAAAACCGACCTTGAATATCTGTCAGACCCCAACGCAGAAGATGATTGGTTCCGCGTCCGTCACGAAGAGGCCCTGACTCCGGAAACCGTTGTTCGCCTGGCTGAAGCAGCTCACAAACGCTATGGCTTCAACGACTTCAAACTCAAAGGTGGCGTTCTGCGCGGCGAAGAGGAGATCGAAGCGATCAAAGCCCTGGCGGCACGCTTCCCTGAAGCACGCATTACCCTTGATCCAAATGGTGGCTGGCTACTCAAAGATGCCATCAACCTGTGTAAAGATATGCATGGCATCCTTGCCTACGCCGAAGATCCCTGCGGTGCTGAAGGTGGCTACTCCGGCCGTGAAATTATGGCCGAATTCCGTCGCGCTACCGGACTGCCGACCGCAACCAACATGATCGCAACCGACTGGCGCCAGATGGGACACACCATCCAACTGCAATCTGTCGACATCCCCTTGGCCGACCCTCACTTCTGGACCATGCAAGGATCTGTACGGGTCGCTCAGATGTGCCATGAATGGGGCCTGACCTGGGGCTCCCACTCCAATAACCACTTCGATATTTCCCTGGCCATGTTTACCCATTGTGCTGCCGCTGCACCAGGGAACATCACCGCTATCGACACCCACTGGATCTGGCAGGACGGCCAATACCTGACAAAGAACCCTCTGCAGATCAAAAATGGACTGGTAGACGTTCCACAACAAGGCGGACTTGGGGTCGAGCTCGACATGGATGCGGTTATGAAAGCCAACGAGCTGTACCTGACCAAAGGGCTCGGCGCCCGCGATGACTCCATCGCCATGCAGTACCTGATTCCGAACTGGAAGTTTGACAATAAAATGCCTTGCCTGGTTCGCTAACAGCAACCAACGGAAAACGATCCAGTTGCTATTTTAAATTTCCGAACAGAAATGAACTAGCAGGGTGTTGAAAAACGTTTTCGAGGCAGCAAGTGCTAGGCAAAAATTGCCGAAAAAGCGCAGTTTACTTTAGTAAATGAGCATTTTGAGGCGATTTTTAACAACGCAATTGCAACGCAGATAGTTTTTCAACAGCCTGCTAGTCACTACGACACATCAGACCAGTTTCTAAACCAGAAACTGGTCTGATCATTTTTGGATCAGCAGAACACAGAGAATTACTCACAAGGAGAGAATCATGAAAATCGGATTTATCGGACTTGGCATCATGGGCAAGCCCATGAGCAAGAACTTGATTAAAGCAGGTTACGACCTGGTTGTTTGTGACTTGAACACCGCTGCGGTTGAAGAAGTAGTTGCTGCCGGTGCTGCCAGCGCTCCGAGCGCTAAAGCTGTTGCCGAAATTGCTGACGTTATCATTACCATGCTGCCAAACTCACCTCAGGTCAAAGCTGTTGTTCTGGGTGAAGGTGGTGTACTTGAAGGTGTTAAAGCCGGTAGTGTCGTTATCGACATGAGTTCCATTGCTCCTCTGGCGAGCCAGGAAGTTGCTGCTGAGCTGGCTAAAAAAGATGTTGCCATGCTCGACGCACCCGTCTCTGGCGGCGAACCGAAAGCTATCGATGGCACCCTGTCTGTTATGGTCGGTGGCGATAAAGACGTTTTCGACAAGTATTATGATGTCATGAAAGCTATGGCTGGCAGCGTTGTTTACACCGGTAAAGTCGGTGCTGGTAACGTCACCAAGCTGGCCAACCAGATGATCGTTGCTATCAACATCGCTGCGATGAGTGAAGCCCTGGTTCTGGCTACCAAAGCTGGCGTTGAGCCGGACCTGGTTTACCAGGCCATTCGCGGTGGTCTGGCTGGCAGTACCGTTCTTGATGCCAAAGCACCACTGGTCATGGATCGTAAGTTCGATCCGGGCTTCCGCATCAACCTGCACATCAAAGACCTTGCTAACGCCCTTGATACCGCTCATGAAGTTGGCGTACCGGTCCAGATGACTGCAGCCGTTATGGAAATGATGCAAGCCATGAAGGTCGACGGTATGGACGGTCTTGATCACGGTGCCCTGATCCGTCACTACGAAAAACTCGCCAAGGTTGAAGTCAAAAGATAAAAACAGAATATAGGAGGTAGAAGAGAGAAGGTCTTAATCCCTTCTGCCTTCTACCTTCTTGATTCCCAAATCCCAGCTTCTGAATTACACATCCTGAAATTCTCTATTTTTCGGTCACTGATTTTCACCCGGAGTCCTTGCTTTTTCATAAAACAGCCTCTACAAACCAGAGACTCTGAAACAAGGATCCAACCCTCCCCCCCATATTTCACACTATTTTCATCACCATAAGCACCTCAGGTACTCCGCTTGCCACTTCTTCACCTTTGCCCTCCAACCTCAACCACGACTTAACAATGGCTGTTCTCTTCCACGCCTGAACACAAAAATGCCAGATAATGTTTTCGCTGACATCACTTTTTAAAATTGATAAAAACCAAATATGTATATTATTCATATTTGGAGAAATTAGCCTTTCCCCTATGATTCTAATTATTTGTATTTATATTACTGTAGTTTATACTTGCCAAAACTTATGAAAATAAATTTTTTCAAAAATATTTGACTCTTTTTTATGTCAGCGCCATCATCCGCTCAAAATGTTCGCCAGCACCAAAACCCCTTTAATACTCAACGGAGGAGTAAAATCATGAAAAAATTCTTGATGAGCTTGGCAATTGTTTCTCTGGTCCTGGCACCAGCCCTGGGAATGGCTGCCAAAAACCCGATCAAAGGGAACCTGCGGATTGTTATCGGTTCCAAATCAACTGGTGGTGATACTTACCAGAACTCAAGTATCGTCGCTGCAGAGCTAGAAAAGAAACTTGGTGTCCACATTAAGGTTGACGCCGTCGGCTTCAGCTCTGCAATTATAACTCTTGATCGTGTTGGCGCCCGCGGCAACACTGTCATGATTTTTCACGACATGGCCTATTTAGGCTACCTTTACGGCCTTAATGGCTATGATGATATTTTCTCCAAGTACACTATTGGTCCCATCGTCTCTACCAACCCAGGTAACGCCTACCTGGTTGCAAAAAGTTCCCCATATAAAACCATAAGCGACGTTATTAATGCCTGTGCAAATGGAACCAAAGTCCGGGTTGCGATTCAGCCAGGTGGCGTTTCTGAAATCGGCTTCAGTGCGATCAAAAATGCCATCAAGCTTCAGGCTCCAGGTCAGGAAGAAAACCTGGTAGCGGTCAACACCGGCTCCCAGGCCGATAAAAACCAGCTGCTGTTTGATGGTCAGGCTGAGATGATCTACGGTACCGTTCAAGGTAACGAACAATACACTCGCCTCCCTGAAGACGATCAAAAGGCTATGCGTTTTGCATGGTTGACTATTCGTGAAAGCACCCTCGCTCAAGCCAATCCCGAAGGCATGGGCGGCACGTCACGTGAAGATTTGCTCAAATATGCAGAACCCAAAATGGTTGTCCCAATGGACGAAACAAGCAACTTCACCTTCGACAAAGAATATTTCTTTCTCTACCACAAAGATCTCGATCCTAAAATCATCGCTGCTATCGATGAAGCACTGACTGAAATCTACGCCGAAGGCAACATTCAGAAGACGTTTAAAAAATCTTTCTTCATCCCGGAGCTGCTTACCTCCGACAAAGCAGGCTCCTACCTGAAGCATAAGATGGAAGTTAACAAGAAAATCATTGAGGCAATCAAGTAAGTTTCACTGGTATCACAGCACCGTTCATGAGGCATTTTGAGCGGTGCTTTTTATTAATTTAACGTCGACACCCGCCCCCGCATTACATCAATTGTCGCACGATTATCTTCTGGTAAAATGAGGTAACAGATGGACGGCACAGGATCTTCGTCACTCTTCAGCGTGACTGTAGACTTTGACAAATCACACATGTTTTTTCCGACAATTGTAATCTGGTTTTTGGTATTTCTGCTGATCCTGATTGCAATTATTTATGGCATTCCCTACCTGAAAGCAGTAAGCAAGGGTGACAAAAAAATCTCCTTCTCCACCGCCCACATCGACAAGCTAAGACTGCTTGGCACGCTGTTTCTAACCATAGTGTATTTTATGTCCATGGACTTTGTTGGTGGCTTTTTCCCCAACACCGGTCTCGGCTTCCTCTTCATGTCGATGCCTTTCATGTTCTTGCTATCACTGCTTTACAGCCACGAACTAAACCGCGGCAAGCTTATCACTATTGTCCTCAATGCTGTGATTTCACCATCGGTCGCCTGGTACGTTCTGGCCAACATATTTAACATTACCCTGCCATAAATATTTGAGGCTCGCATCCCATGGAAATATTTACAGATCTGTCAGCTACATTTTTCCTTTTAATCCCGCTGGGGGTTGTCATTGGCATCATCTTTGGCGCAATCCCGGGCATGACGGCAACCATGGCCGTTGCCGTCTGCTTACCCCTGACCTATTCACTAAACCTCACTGAAGGCCTAGCCTTACTCCTCGGCCTTTATGTCGGGGGAATTTCCGGAGGGCTGGTACCGGCAATTCTGCTTAATCTGCCCGGCACCCCATCATCGATCACAACAACCTTCGACGGTTATCCCATGACCCAGAAAGGTGAAGGAGAACGCGCCCTTAAGCTTGGTATCGGCTCATCCCTGTTTGGCGGCATTTTCAGCATGATCGTCCTTTACTACTTTGCCCCGGCCCTGGCCGATCTGGCCATCAAGTTCAGCTATGTTGAAAAATTTCTTATCATCTTCCTTGCTATGACGGTTATTGCCTCGCTGTCCAATAACGTTCTTGTAGGAATTTTCAGTGGTGGGCTCGGCGTCCTTATCAGCCTGATTGGCGTTTATGATATTTCCGTTGGCGGCAATGGCGAACCACGCCTCATGTTCGACTTCATGCAGAACTACCTTGAAGAAGGATTCTCCCTACTCCCAGTTCTTATCGGTATGTTTGGCCTGGCAACCATTTTTGAAGAAGCGGAAAAAGGCGTTAAAGAGGAGCCCCTGTGCGCCAACGTCAGCCTTTCTGCCTCAAATAAATTCAAATGGAGTGATTTTAAAGGAAGCACCATGAACCTGCTGCGCTCTTCGGCTATCGGGACCTTTGTCGGAATGCTTCCCGGGGTCGGCGGCAGCGCTGCGTCTGTCCTTTCCTATACCCAGACCAAAAACTTCTCAAAACATCCGGAGACCATGGGTCAGGGAGATCCTCAAGGGATTATCTCTTCAGAATCGGCCAACAACGGCCTGACTGGCGGCGCTCTGATTCCACTGCTGTCCCTCGGCATCCCTGGCGACAGCACCACCGCGGTTCTGATCGGTGCATTCACCTTACAGGGGATTCAAGTCGGACCACTGTTCATAGGGGACAACCTAGAAACCTGGAACCAGATGATGATTGCCCTGCTGATTGCCAACATCGTCATGTTCCTGGTGATGTTCTATGCCATCAAATATATTGCCAAGGTCATTACCGTACCTAAATACATCCTCTACCCGATTATTATCATGATGTGCGTTGTCGGTGCTTATGCCATCAACTACGGTATCATGTTTGACGTCTGGACCCTGCTGCTGTTTGGCATATTCGGCTATATAGCCGGCAAGATCGGCATTGAAGTTGCGCCCCTGATCATCGGATTCATTCTTGGAAAGTCCGCCGAGGTCTACTTTGTCAAAAGCCTTGAGTCATTTGAGACGCTGACCATCTTCTTTACCAAGAGTCCTATTGCCATGTTTTTATGGGTGCTCATTTTCATATCGATTGGCTATTCCATCTATTCTACAGTTAAGAATATACGCAACAAAAAACTCGCATAGAAAGCGACTACCACAGCGCCGCGGATATCCCTTTCAGCGGCGCTGTTAATTCACGACCCCGAGGAGACCATCCGTTATGCGACCACGCTATGTCAGTCTCGTAGAAAACATTCCCATTCCTCATGTAGCCCTGGTCAAACAGACTTTTCCGGCCACAGAGATATGCGACCCGGAAGCCAGCCTGAGCGCCCTGTTTGCCAATGACCCTTGCGTCCAACGAATTAAACCCGCTATGTCCATTGCCCTGACGGTCGGCAGTCGAGGACTTGCCAGCCTGCAACCATTGGTAAAAACCCTGGTCGCAGAGGTTCGCAAACGCGGAGCACACCCATTTATCGTTCCTGCCATGGGCAGCCATGGTGGCGCTACTGCCGAGGGGCAACAAGAGTTGCTGGCCAAACTGGGGATTACCGAAGATAGCGTTGATTGCGAGATTCGTTCGAGCATGGAAACCATCGAACTTGCCACCCTAGACAATGGCATGTCAGTGCGTATCGACAAGCATGCTTATAACGCAGATGGCATTATTCTTTTCAATCGCATCAAACCTCATAGTGCCTTTCGCTACATCAATGAAAGCGGCCTGGCAAAAATGCTTTCCATTGGCCTTGGCAAGCAATCCGGAGCGGAAAATTGCCATGCCTGGGGATTCCATCACCTGGGTCGGTTTGTCGTCGAAATGGCCAGAATCAAACTTGAGAAATGCAACGTCCTGTTTGGTGTCGGAACCATTGAAAATGCCTATGATAAGCTCTCAAAACTGGTCATTCTTCCCCCCGAAGGGATGATCGAAAAAGAGCGCGAATATCTTCAGGAGGCCATGCGCAACATGCCACGTCTGCCCCTTGGCCCGCTAGACGAACCACTCGCTACCGGCCCTCTGGATGTACTGATTGTAGATAAAACCGGAAAGGAATTTTCCGGTAGCGGGATGGACCCGAACATTACCGGCCGGCCATCCTCAACGGCCATCAGTGGCGGTCCGGATGTCACCCGCCTGGTGCTGCTTGACGTTTCCGACAAAAGCCAGGGGAATGCAATTGGAGCCAACATCGCTCACGTGACCACAGAGCGTCTGGCCAACCGCTTTGATCGCGAGGCGGTCTATGCTAACGCACTGACCTCAGGGGTTCTAAACGCTGCCGGCATACCGATGACTATGCCCGATGACCAAACGGCCATTCAGGCAGCCCTTAAAACCTGCGAAACCCAGAATCGTAATGCAATCAGGATGCTGCGAATCCCCAACACCTTACACCTGGAATATATTTACGCATCAGAAGCAATGCTTCCCGATCTGAAAAATCGGCCCGGGATTACCATCATGACAGAGCCGGCACCGATGCTCTTTTCTCCGCAAGGGCTCCTTATCGACCCCTGGCCCCAGGACTAACCAGTTTTCATCCGGAAACGGCCCTTTTCCGCTGTGGCAGCGTCAACCTGCGGAATTGCTTGTGCGACGTAAAGTACTACGTCTTAAGCGCAAGTCCTTGATTTCCTTGCCACAACGAAAAATTGCTCGTTTCCAATCTGAAAACTGGAAATTACGAGTTAGACGTTCCGGATGGTCACTAACTAGCTCTTTGTGGAGTTTAACTCTTCAGATTACAGTCCGTTGCCCAGCACATATTACTGGGGCAGCGGACAGCCCTGCT
The DNA here is from genome assembly GCA_963664385.1 of Geopsychrobacteraceae bacterium. GTDB lineage: Bacteria > Desulfobacterota > Desulfuromonadia > Desulfuromonadales > Geopsychrobacteraceae > Seleniibacterium. The sequence continues at coordinate 2,552,167 of OY761157.1, read as the reverse complement.
GAAGATGCCTGCCCTCAAACATCTCTCCTTGACACTTCAACACTTCTCCAACTATATATGGATTATTGAACAGAGTTAAATCCTGTTTATGTACTGTTCCTAAATTCATGACATGTGAAGAGCGAATTTTGTCTTACTTTGGGGCAAACCATTCAATCTCTATGTTAGCGCTGTCAGTATATATTTAGCCCATTATTACAAGCTTATACAGCATTTATTTGCAAGACTATGAAAACGTAACCAATTACGACTATTTTTATGTTTTGTATAATGTTTTCTGCTAGTTATAGTTTGCCATGATATGAATTAACGGAATCATACTATTATTTTTTTTGGAACTATGTTAGAAATCGGCTGTTATAATCAAATGACAGCGCCATCTACAAAAACATATAAGCAGCAGTAATCATAAATTCAGCACCATGAAGACCGTTAACCCCTAACCAGGATAGGAGCAGTTCATGAAAAGAATTTTGTCAGTGTTGTTAGTTTTTGCTTTCCTACTTCTTCCGGCCATGGCTATGGCAGCAAAAAGTCCCATCAAAGGGAACATGAGGATAGTCATTGGTTCCAAGTCAACCGGTGGTGATACTTATCAGAACTCCAGTATCGTCGCCGAAGCCCTAGCAGAAAAACTCGGGATCAACGTCAAGGTTGATGCTATCGGTGGCAGCGCCGGCTTTAAAACTATCCAGCGCACCGGACAACGCGGCAACACCATCATGATCTATCATGATCAGGCTTATTTGGGCTACCTCTATGGCGTTAAAGGCTACGAGGATATGTTCAGCGCCTACAAAGTTGGGCCGCTGGTCGCCATTAATCCAGGCAATGCCTACCTGGTCCCTAAAAGCTCTCCTTACCAGACTGTCGACGATATTATTGATGCTTGCGGCAAAGGCACCCCAGTGCGTGTCGCTATTCAGCCTGGCGGAGTATCTGAAATTGGCTACACCGGCCTGAAAAATGCTGTTAAGGTCAAGTACCCAGGTAAAGAAGAGAACCTGGTAGCGGTTTACACCGGTTCACAAGCTGACAAAAACCAACTGCTGTTTGACGGTCAGGCTGACCTTATCAACGGATCTGTCCAGGCAAATGAGCAGTACACCCGCCTGCCAGCTGACGACCAGAAGGCCATGCGTTTTGTCTGGCTGACCGCCCGTCACAACACCCTGCAGCAAGCCAACCCTGAGGGTATGGGCAAGACCTCCCGTGACCAGCTGATGAAGTTCGTTGAGCCTGAAGCCTGGGTACCATATGACGCCGACTCTAACTTCACCTTCGACAAAGAATTCATCATTCTCTACAACAAGGACATCAAGCCTGAAATTGTTGAGTACATTGACAAGGCTCTGACCGAAATTTATGCTGAAGGTAAAATTCAGCCGACTCAGAAGAAATCCTTCTTTATTCCGAACTTTATGCCTTCGACCGAGTCTGCTCCTTACTTTGAAGCAAAGATGAAGCGCATCAAAGCCATGATTGATGGCATGAAGTAAGCTCCAACCAGTAACACCAACGGACATCTCATCCTGCGTAAATATTGAGATGTCCGTTTTTTTGTACAAAAGTAATTCATCATACCAATAATGATGAACGTAATATTCACCACTTTTTACGGACGGATACCATGGATTCAGGGCAATCATCTCTCTTTCAGGTTTCAGTAGATTTTGGTACATCACATATGTTTTTCCCAAAAATTGTGATTGCCTTTCTGCTGTTTCTTCTTGTGCTTATCTTTGTCATTTACGGCATTCCTAAAATCAAGCGCCTTATGAGCGGGGAACAGAAGTTAAATTTCAGTTCCCAGCACATGGACAAACTGCGCTTTTTTGGAACCATTGCATTGACGGTCGTCTATTTCCTGTCAATGAACTATGTCGGCGAATTCTTCCCTAACGAAGGGCTGGGATTTTTATTCATGTCGATCCCGTTTATTTTGCTGCTGTCGTTGCTTTATTCCCACGGCGTAAATAAACGTAAATTTATCATCATTGTCCTGAACGCTGTCCTGGCTCCGAGTATCGCCTGGTACGTTCTGGCCAATATGTTCAATATCAGTCTTCCGTAACCGACTCAGATAAGCATAGAGGAATGTATAGTTATGATTGAAACTGTCTTAGCTGATATGACCCCGACATTTTTTATGTTGGTTCCGCTTGGGGTATTTATTGGTATTTTCTTTGGTGCCATCCCCGGCATGACAGCAACCATGGCCGTTGCTGTTTGCTTGCCGTTGACCTATTCGTTAACCCTCAATGAAGGGCTGGCGCTGTTACTGGGGCTGTATGTTGGTGGCATTTCCGGAGGCTTGGTGCCGGCGATCCTGTTGAACATCCCCGGCACACCTTCATCCATTACCACAACCTTTGACGGTTACCCGATGACCCAGAAGGGTGAAGGGGAAAAAGCTCTTAAGGTTGGTATTGCCGCATCTTTGTTTGGTGGCCTGTTCAGTGCCATTATCCTGTTTTTCTTTGCGCCGGCCCTGGCTGATGTTGCCATTAAATTTTCTTACATTGAAAAATTCCTGATCATCTTCCTGGCCCTGACCGTCATCGCCTCACTGTCAAGCAATATGCTGGTCGGGATTTTCAGTGGCGTCCTGGGGGTCCTGTTCAGTCTGATCGGAACTTATGACATTTCGGTTGGTGGCAATGGTGAAACCCGCCTGATGTTCGACTTTATGGTCCCCTTTCTGGAAGAAGGCTTTTCCCTGTTGCCGGTTCTCATCGGCTTATTCGGTCTGGCAACCATTCTGGAAGAAGCAGAAAAAGGGGTTAAAGAGGAGGATCTTACCGCTGACCTCAGCACTGCCAATAAGGTGAAATTTCAGTGGTCCGTTTTCAAGGGGCAGTTCCTGAACCTCCTCCGTTCATCAGGAATCGGGACCTTTGTTGGCATGCTTCCCGGTGTCGGCGGCAGTGCCGCATCTGTGCTCTCCTATACCCAGACCAAAAACTTCTCAAAGCATCCTGAGAAGATGGGTACCGGTGAACCTGCCGGGGTTATCGCCTCGGAAGCGGCTAATAACGGTTTGACCGGTGGCGCGCTTATCCCGCTGCTGTCTTTGGGCATCCCGGGGGACAGTACCACTGCGGTTCTGATCGGCGCCTTCACTCTGCAGGGGATTCAGGTCGGTCCCCTGTTTATTGGTGACAACCTGGATACCTGGTACACCATGATGATCGCTCTGCTCATCGCCAACGCGGCCATGTTCCTGATCATGTTTTTCGCCATCAAGTACATTGCCAAGGTCATTACCGTACCGAAATACATTCTGTATCCGATCATCATCATGATGTGTGTCGTCGGTGCTTATGCTATCAACTATGGCATTATGTTCGATGTCTGGACCTTGCTGATTTTCGGTATTTTTGGCTACATCTGCAGCAAAATCGGTATCGAAGTGGCGCCATTGATCATCGGCTTCATCCTGGGTAAATCTGCCGAAATCTATTTTGTCAAAGCCCTTGAATCCTTCGGTACCCTGACGATCTTCTTTACCAAGAGCCCGATTGCCATGTTCCTGTGGGTCCTGATCTTCATCTCCATCGGCTATTCAATTTACTCGATGGTAAAAACCCATAAGGCAAAGCAACAGCAGTAACAGGCACAACCGCTTTAGCTCTCTGCCAGCACTGATCGCCTTCCCACCTCAAAACGATCAGTTCTGGCAGAGCAAAACGATAAGAAACTGACACAGCGCAACACCGGCTTTGTCACCCAGATAAGCAGGATCTTTTCTATGCAAGCAATCACAATCAAACTGAATAATAGCGACAATGTTGCCGTTGTTGCCAACGAAGAAGGGCTCCCCCCCGGCACCGTTATCGAAGATGGCACCACATTGCTGGACCAGGTTCCCCATGGCCACAAAGTAGCGCTTAGCGATATTCCGAAAGGTGGAGCGGTTATGCGCTATGGCGAAATTATCGGCTATGCCCTGGAGGCTATCAAACGTGGCAACTGGATAAATGAACACATGGTCCAGTTACCTACCGCGCCGCCGTTAAACACCCTGCCCCTGGCCACCCGCCCGGCCCCGGAATTTGAACCTCTCGAAGGCTACACCTTTGAAGGCTACCGCAATCCTGATGGCAGTGTCGGCACCAAAAATGTCCTGGGCATTACCACCAGTGTCCAGTGTGTTGCCGGTGTCACCAACTATCTGGTCAAACGGATCAAGGCCGAACTTCTACCCAAATACCCTAATGTTGATGACGTCGTTGCCCTGAACCATATCTATGGTTGTGGTGTCTCGATCAACGCCCCGGCGGCCATTGTCCCTATCCGCACCCTGCAGAACCTGTCCCGTAACCCTAATTTCGGTGGCGAAGTGATGGTCGTTGGCCTTGGCTGCGAAAAACTCGAACCGGAACGTTTGATACCGCCGGAATGCGCTCAGGGAAAAGCCACCTGTTCGCCGATCCTGACCATGCAGGATGAACGGTTTATCGGCTTCGAAGCGATGATCAATGCAATGCTGGAAACAGCAGAGGGGCATCTTCAGCGCCTCAACCTGCGCAAGCGTGAAACCTGCCCGGTATCCGACCTGGTCATTGGTGTACAGTGCGGTGGCAGTGATGCCTTCTCCGGTATGACCGCTAACCCTGCTATCGGTTTCGCCGCCGACCTGATTGTGCGTGCCGGTGGCAGTGTCCTCTTCTCTGAAGTGACCGAAGTACGCGATGCCATTCACCTGCTGACGCCACGCGCCAAGGATGAAGAAGTCGGCAAAGCACTGCTGCGCGAAATGCAGTGGTACGACGACTACCTGGCGGCCGGAGCAGCAGACCGCAGTGCCAACCCAAGCCCCGGCAACAAAAAAGGGGGGCTGGCCAATGTTGTCGAGAAATCTTTGGGCTCTATCGCCAAATCTGGACAATCCCAGATTATCGATGTCTTAAGCCCGGGTGAACGGGTACGGGAAAAAGGGCTGACCTTTGCCGCGACTCCAGCCAGTGACTTTATTTGCGGTACCCAGCAACTGGCATCGGGAATTCAGCTGCAAGTGTTCTCAACCGGCCGAGGAACTCCTTACGGCCTGGCTATCGCTCCGGTGATTAAAGTCTCTACCAACTCAGCGCTGGCCAAGCGCTGGTTTGACCTGATCGACCTTGATGCCGGGAAAATTGCGACGGGCGAGAAAACCCTGGAAGAGACTGGCTGGGAGCTATTCAAGCTAATCCTCGCTGTTGCCAGCGGTAAAATCGAAACCAATTCTGATAAATTGGGTCTGCATAATGACCTGGCGGTCTTCAATCCCGCCCCGGTGACCTGATCTGTTGATCTTCCATTCGTTGCAACCCGACCGCCTCCTGCCTTGACGATTTCTGGCAGGAGGCGTTTTTTTTATCTTCAGTCACTCTCAAGACGAGCTTAGAAGGTGCTATGGGAAGGTATCGTTGGGACGGCGACAATCAAGCCCCATGGATGGGGTCATGCGTCCCTGGCAAGGGCAATTTCTAAGGTCGTCCTTCCAACTTCTGCCGCCAGAATAGCTAAAAGGTCCTTTTGTTAATAAGTAATAGAACCTGGCAACAGGTTTATTACTCATTAAAAGGTCACAAATATTTGACGAAACCGGACGATCCTCTTATTATTATTTGTTCATATATACTGGAGGATTTTTCTGTGCTGCGTGCATTCTTTTTTTACCTGTTTTTTTTCCCCTGGACCTTTATCGCTATTCTTATTTCTCTTACCTGCGCCCGCATCAGTGGCCAGGAGAGGGCTCATAATTTTGGTATTTTCTGGGGTAAAAGTTGCCTCAAACTGGCTGGGCTCAAATTAACCATTACCGGCACCGAACACCTCCCCTCTCACGGTCCGGTTATTTATGCCTCTAACCACCAGAGTAATTTTGATATTCCGATCATGTATGCCGGTTTGCCCATTCAGTTTCGCTGGCTTGCCAAACAGGAGTTGTTTGATATTCCGTTTTTTGGTTCAGCCATGAAACATTCAGGTTATATCCCCATAGACCGTTCCAATCGCCGCAAATCGATGGAAAGCTTTGAACAGGCAGCCCGGAAAATTAAAAACGGAACCTCGGTTATCATCTTTCCAGAGGGAACCCGGACTGCCGATGGCAACGTCCAGCCATTTAAAAAAGGAGCCCTGTTACTGGCAGCCAAAGCCCGGGTTCCAGTCGTTCCGATTACCATCAAAGGCAGCTTCCAGGTACAATCAAAAGACAGTCTTAAAATTCACTCTGGCCCTCTGGAACTTGTTATCTCCCCTCCCCTTGATACCACCGACATGAAAAGCAAGGATATCGAAGTCCTGACCGAGAAAATTCATGCCACCATAGCCATGAATCTGAAGGAGCCCATACGCCATGACTGAGGTCAGCACGCAAAATATCCGCCTGCTTCCCTTTGGCGGGCTGGGCGAAATTGGTATGAACATGATGGGGATCGAATATGACGGGAAGATTCTGCTTATCGATTGCGGCCTGATGTTCCCGGAAGCCTACATGTTTGGCATCGACCTGGTCCTGCCCGACATCAGCCTGCTGGAAGAGCGCCACCAGGATATTGTCGGCCTACTGCTGACTCATGGTCATGAGGACCATATCGGTGCCATTCCGTTTCTCTGGCGCAAACTCGGTCAACCGGCGATTTATGGAACGACCCTGACCCTGGGACTGCTACGCAGCAAGCTCAAAGAATTTGAACTTGATCGTGAGGTTACCCTGGAAACCCTGATCCCGCGCGAAATCGTTTCTCTTGGTCCGTTTTCCGTCGAATCTTATCGCGCTGCCCATTCCATCGTTGATGGTGTTGGCCTGATCATCAACACCCCGGCCGGACGCATTATTCATACTGGCGATTTCAAAATTGACCAGACCCCGGTTGATGGTCTGAATACCGACCTTGCACGCTTGGCAGAGGTCGGGGATGAAGGGGTTCTGCTGCTCATGGCAGATTCCACCAATGTTGAAAACGAGGGTTACACCCTCTCCGAACGGACTGTCGGCAAAGTTCTGGATGAACTGATCCCCGCCTGCCCTAAAAGAGTCATCGTCGCCACCTTTTCCTCCAACATTCATCGTATTCAGCAGATTGCCGACAGCGCCCAGCTGGCCGGCCGTAAAATCCTGGTCAATGGTCGGAGTATGGTCAACAATATCTCCATAGCTCGCCAACTCGGTTACCTGCGTATCCCGGATGAACAGTTTATCGAATTACGTGATCTGCGCGAGCTTCCCCCCGAAGAGGTCCTGATCATAACCACCGGTAGCCAGGGTGAACCCCTTAGCGCCTTGATGCGCATCGCCACCGGGGATCATAAAAAGATCGAACTGGAAGAGGGAGACACGGTTATCCTTTCTTCCAAATTTATTCCCGGTAATGAAAAAGCGATCAGCGACCTGATCAACAACCTGTACCGCCGTGGTGCTGAAGTCTTTTATGAAAAAACCAGTGAAATCCATGTTTCCGGACATGCCAGCCAGGAGGAATTAAAGCTCATCCACAACCTGGTCAAGCCGCGCTATTTTGTACCGATTCACGGTGAATACCGCCACCTGGTCAAACACACTCAGCTGGCCATGGCCATGGGACTGCCACGGGAAAACAGCATGGTCATCGAAAATGGTCAGAGCCTCGAAGTTGGCCCAGACCACTTCGCCTTGGGAGAGCCATTTGAAACCGGCAGAGTCTTTGTGGATGGCAAAGGGGTTGGTGATGTCGGCAACATGGAATTGCGCGATCGGCGTCACCTGGCAAATCATGGCATGGTTATCGTCATGCTGGCCATCAACCAATCTACCGGCAGTATCGTCCATGGCCCCGATATTTTCACCAAAGGCTTTATTCCGGAAGAAGCGGAAGAGAGTGAAGTACTGCTCGAAGATGCCCGCCTGGCAGTATGTGAAGTTCTTGATGAATTCAGCATCGAAATCGTCAGTGACTGGGAAGAGCTGCGTGTTGAGGTTCGCAAGGCCTTACGCCGCCTGTTCAATAAGCGCATGGCCCGGCGCCCATTGATATTACCGGTGATTCTGGAATTGTAGCCGTTCTGCTCCTCTTATGATCCAGGGCATCAAAACGCGGCAGGGATGTTTTTTCAACGCTGTTTAAAGTTATTGGTTGCTACACCTATTATCAGTTATGCTCTGCCATATAATGGTTCTACCAACCGACGACATTCTACTAACAATGAAAAGTGACTATGAGTAAGAAAAAAGAAATCGCTGAAGCTCCTGCCGACAATCGCATGCATAAAGAAATTCTTGGGCTGATATGGCTGGCCCTGGGGATTTTTCTGCTGGTCTGTCTGCTCAGTTACAGCAGTAAAGATCCATCATTCAACAACAACCTCAACCCTAAGCAGATCAACAATCTGGTCGGGGTTTTTGGCTCTCACCTTTCTGACTTGCTCTACCAAAGCTTTGGCCTCACCGCCCTGCTCTGGCCGGCCGGCTGTTTGCATCTGGCCTGGCGCTGGCTTAAATTCAGAGAGGTGCGTTTCCGTCTGGCACGCCTGATTGCCTTTCTGCTGCTGCAGATTTCTCTTGGCGGTCTGCTCGCTCTCGAGTTTACCAAGGTCAGCATCTTCGGCAGTTATATCAATGAAGCCGGAGGCGCGGTTGGCCGGATTCTCGTCCAGCTTCTGGCGCGCTACCTGAACATTGGTGGTGCAGCGATTATTCTCAGCGTATTTTTTCTGGTGGCCTTAATCCTCTCAACCCGCTTTTCCCTGGTCCTGTTCATCGACGGCCTGCTTGAACGCTTTGGCCGCCGCCTGGAACTGCGCCAGGAGGCGAAACAGGCTAAAGCTGAGCTGCGTCAAAAAGAGAAGAAACAGATTGAGATTAAAGCCCCGACTATTGTTGAAGAGCCAAAACGCATTACCGAGATAAAAACCCCGAAACAAAAAAAGAAAAGTAAGGTCAAAGAAGAACTGAGCCAGGAAACCTTTTCGTTTCTTGAGGCCAATGGCACCTATCATATGCCTGGCATCTCGTTACTCGACCATGATGGTGGTGAAGCCAAACCGATTGATCGCGACAGCCTGACCATGGCGGCACGCATGCTGGAGAAAAAACTTCTCGACTTTGGTGTCGAGGGTGATGTCGTTGAAGTCAAGCCTGGCCCAGTTGTCACCATGTATGAATTCGCGCCTGCCCCGGGGGTCAAGGTTAATAAAATATCGAATCTCCAGGATGACCTGGCCATGGCGCTGCAGGCGGTTTCAATCCGGATCGTTGCGCCGATTCCCGGCCGTGGTGTCGTCGGTATTGAGATTCCAAACAAGGACCGAGAGACTGTCTACCTTAAAGAAATTATTGATTCCGATGATTTTCAGCGCAACGGCGGCAAACTGCCGATGGCTCTCGGAAAAGATATTTTTGGGCAAGTCGTGTGTTCCGACCTGGCGAAAATGCCTCACTTGCTGGTTGCCGGTTCAACCGGTAGTGGTAAATCGGTTTCGATCAACACCATGATCCTGTCCCTGCTGTATCGCGGCACTCCTGAAGATGTTCGCCTGATCATGATCGACCCCAAAATGCTGGAACTCTCTATCTACGAGGGGATTCCTCACTTGCTGCTGCCGGTTGTCACCAATCCGAAAAAAGCGTCTCTGGCCCTGGCCTGGGCCGTGCGTGAAATGGAACGCCGCTATAAACTGATGGCCGACAAAAGTGTTCGTAACATCGACGGCTATAACCGCAAACTGGCTAAAGAACTTAAGGACGCAGAAGATCTGCCTCCCGTTGCGGAAACGGAAGAGCCGCTGGATGACGCCTTTGCTGACATGCCACTCCCGGAACCGGAGCCGGAAGAGGTTCTGGAGCATGGACACCTCCCCTACATTGTCGTTATTGTTGATGAGCTCGCTGACCTGATGATGGTTGCCGGCCGTGAGATTGAAGAATCGATAGCCCGTCTCGCCCAGATGGCGCGGGCTGCCGGTATTCACCTGATCCTTGCGACCCAGCGCCCGAGCGTTGACGTTATCACCGGTCTGATCAAAGCCAACTTCCCGACCCGGATCTCCTTTAAAGTTTTCTCCCGGACCGACTCCCGGACGATCCTCGATTCTATGGGTGCTGAGGCATTGCTCGGCATGGGTGACATGCTGTTCCTGCCACCGGGTGTCGGCTACCTGCAACGGGTACATGGCGCCTTTGTCTCAGAGCTGGAGGTGCAACGTGTCGTCGATTTCCTTTCCAAACAAGGACAACCCGAATACGACAAGTCGATCCTGCAGGCACCACCAGCAGCAGGAGGAGAAAATGGCGAAGAGGAAGAGTACGATGAGCGTTGGGACGAAGCCTTAAAAATTGTCACCGATACACGCCAGGCGTCCATATCCATGTTACAAAGACGTCTCAGGGTCGGCTACAACCGTGCAGCCCGGATGATTGAGCGCATGGAGATGGAGGGCATTGTCGGCCCGTCTGATGGGAGTGGCAAACCTCGCGAAGTTTTGGCGAGGAAAATAGAGTAGCTTACCGTTAGACAACCTGAATCAGATCTATTTTTGCCAGCTCACCCATTTCTGAGCTGGCTTTTATTTATTTTTTCCAATCTTAGCAGCATTCAGACTAAATATTTCACAATCCAGCAAACTCTCTATATCATTAGCAATTACAGAACAAACTTTCGTTCATGAGCAATACCCGACAAAAAATATCAGCTTTTTCAATGGGTTAAATTTATTTCCTCCCATGGATTTCTATTGCATAGAGGCTATACTTAAGATACCCTCACATATTATGTGATTTTATTTTCCATATATTAAGGGTTTTGCATGACTGGGTGCCGCCACGAATAATGTCTCTTACCCGGGCTCCCCCTTATCGGCTAATAGTTTTACACACCGGAAGCAGGGTATGCGACCGGTATTCTGTCACTATGAACTGCATGGGAGAATCAAGTATGAGAAAGATGTCTGCAACCTTTTGTCTTGCTCTTCTCGTCCTGTTGTGGGCGGGAACAGCTCTTGCCACGGACCATTCATTTATTGAAGGTCCTCTCAACAGTGGTCCGGAAGCCACCAAAGCCTGCCTCGAATGTCATGAAGATGCTGCTGACCACATCATGAAAACCAGCCACTGGACCTGGGATGCCGAGCAGACCATTAACGGCAAACACGTCAAACGTGGAAAAGTTAATGCGATTAATAACTTCTGTATCGGAATTCAGTCGAACGAACCACGTTGCACCAGCTGTCATATTGGCTATGGCTGGAAAGACAGCAGCTTTGACCTGACTGACAGCTCAAAGGTCGACTGCCTGGTCTGCCACGATACCACAGGCAGCTACAAAAAAACTCCGACAGCCGCGGGGATGCCTGACGAGTCGGTTGATCTTCTCTACGTTGCCCGTAACGTTGGAGCAACCTCCCGCCAGACCTGCGGTACCTGCCACTTCTTTGGCGGTGGCGGAGATGCAGTAAAACATGGTGATCTCGATTCCAGTATGGATTTCCCTGACAAGAATATCGATGTTCACATGAATGCTGATGGCAATGACTTCAGCTGCTCAAGTTGCCACGAGACAACTGATCACAACATCACCGGAAACGCCATGGTCGTTTCTCCCAAAGGGGAAAACCACATCGGCTGTGCCGGCTGTCATGGTGAAGACGTCCACAGTGAATCGGTCCTCAACGCCCATACCGATACGGTCGCTTGCCAGACCTGCCATATCCCGACATTTGCCAAACAGATTCCGACCAAAACCTCCTGGGACTGGTCAACTGCAGGTCAAAACATCAAGGCCGAAAAAGACAAGTACGGCAAACCAAACTACATGAAGAAAAAAGGAAACTTTACCTGGGGTAAAAATATCGTTCCAACCTACGCCTGGTATAACGGCACTGCAGGTGCTTATCAGCTCGGTGATAAAATTGACCCGACCAAGATCACCCCACTGAGTTACCCCATTGGTGATCGCAACGATAAGGAGTCCAAAATCTATCCGTTCAAGACCCATACGGGTAAACAGATCTACGACACTAAAAACATGTACTTTATCGTTCCCAAAGTATTTGGTAAGGGTGGATACTGGAAAACTTTCGACTGGAAATCGGCAGCGGAAAAAGGATCCAAGGCCAATCATATCGACTTCAGTGGTGAGTTTGATTTTGCACCAACCGTCATGTACTGGCGTATTAACCATATGGTATCGCCAAAAGAGCAAGCCCTTGGCTGCCTCGACTGTCATGGTGACAACGGTCGTCTAGACTGGCAACGTCTCGGCTACCAGGGTGATCCACTTAAAAATTCGGCTTACGCAAGAACCAAGTAATTTAAGTTAACGTTTAAATTGACCGCTTCAGCAACCCTGCAGAAGCGGTCAATTTTTATTCCAACCTGAAAAACGGAAAAACTTCAGGCTCTCCGATCTCATTTTCTGCAAACTCATTACTTTGCACTTGTCTCGATAATTCGCAATGACTATGATACCTGCCATAAATTTAACTCCTTCGCAGTGAAAGCGCTTGTTATAGATGACAGAAACTCTGGACAAACAATCTAGCCCAATCCCTAAAAAAAGTTACGACCTGAGAATTTTTCAGGCCCTACGTCGCATTATCCGGGCTATTGATATTCATTCACATAAACTGGCTACCCAATATAAGATAACCGGACCACAGTTATCCTGCCTTTTAGCCTTGGACGAAGAGGGCACACTAACCAGTGCTAATCTTGCCAAAAAAGTACATTTGAGCCCAAGTACAGTGGTCGGAATTATTGATCGCCTTGAGGAGAAAAAACTGGCGACCCGCAAACGCGCGAGCCAAGATCGCCGCCAGGTTCATATTTCCATTACCCCGGAGGGAGAGCAGTTGTTAGCCTCCTCTCCGTCTCTCCTTGAAGACTCTCTGTCCACAGCCCTTTCTGCCTTACCAGAGACAGAACAGGTCGCCATGACCATGGCTGTTGAAAAGCTGGTTGATCTGCTCGAAGCAAGAGATATTGGTGCTGCTCCCGTCCTTGAAACCGGGTCACTCACCTCTGACCAATAAACCAGCAATACCTTCACTACACCTTTCTACTATTCCCCCTTTTACTAAAATACCGTCACTGCAGTCGGTATCCGCCCATTCACAAATGGTTCTGCGCTTATTTTCAACTACTTACAATCCATTTCCTGACAATAATTAAGCCTCCCACTAATGACCTCAGGAACAATTACTTGACTCAGCAAACTATTTCTGTAAGAATCCTTTGTGTTCAAACTGTTTTAACTAAGCAAATATTTTATCTGCTAATTATTATGACCCACACACTTACCAATTCCAAGCTACCAACCATTCATTTCTGACATCTAGCCCCCAGAAGCCCTTACGGAGACTTCTGAAACCTGACGATAAACACCTCTATTTTTTTCGTGTGAACGATCCCTATTAAATAAGGACAAAAAAATGAACCACTTTTCCAACACGCAACATCAGATTGCTGAACATCTCAGCAGTGACGACACTTTTAAAGTTTCCCGATGGACAGACTGGAAATGGCAGCTTAAAAATTCGATAACATCCGTTGAAATGGTTGAAAAGTTGCTCAATATTCAACTTGAGCCACTCGAAAGAAAAAAGGTTGAACTGACCCTTAAAAAGTTTCCGCTACGGATAACCCCATACTATCTGTCATTGATTAATCGCGAAGACTTCCGCAACGATCCGGTATTCCGTCAGGCGTTTCCCGACCCCCAGGAGCTTGAAATCGACAAGTGTGATATGGCAGACCCACTAGCCGAGGACGATGACAGCCCGGTTCCTGGAATTACCCATCGCTACCCTGATCGGGTGCTGTTCCACATCAGTAATGTCTGTGCCATGTACTGTCGCCACTGCACCCGTAAACGTAAAGTTGGCGATATTGATTCAATACCTGACCGGGAGCAAATGCAACAAGGCCTTGAATACATCCGCAACACGCCCACGATTCGAGACGTTCTTCTTTCAGGTGGTGACCCATTGATGCTTAACGATGAGTATCTCGACTGGCTCCTGACCGAACTGGATAATATAGACCATGTTCAGGTTGTGCGTATCGGATCTCGCATGCCGGTTGTTCTCCCTTATCGAGTCACCGATGAATTGGTTGCAATGCTTAAAAAACATCATCCTATCTGGCTGAACACCCATTTCAACCATCCCCGGGAGATGACCAAATCATCACGCCTGGCATTACGCAAAATTGCCGATGCCGGCATTCCGCTTGGCAACCAGTCCGTGCTTTTAGCTGGGGTAAATGACTGTCAGCGGATCATCAAAGCCCTCGTTCATAAACTGGTGGCTAATCGTGTACGCCCTTACTACCTTTACCAGTGCGATCTGTCTGAGGGATTGTCCCACTTCCGTACCCCGGTCGGAAAAGGAATCGAGATTATGGAGAGCCTTATCGGTCATACCAGTGGCTTTTCGGTCCCGACCTATGTCATTGACGCGCCTGGTGGCGGCGGAAAAATACCGCTGACTCCGAACTATCTGATCTCCCTGTCGACCAATAAGGTTGTGTTGCGTAACTATGAAGGGGTTATTACCACCTATCAGGAGCCTGCTAGTTACGAAACCAAATTCTGTGATCGTAAATGTGACAGCTGCGATCTGCAGCTCATGCTTGATGATAGTTATGAATGTGATGCCACGGGAATCGAAATGTTATTGTCAGATCATGATAATGTCATCAGCCTGACCCCGGCTGAAAATCAACGTTTGGAGCGTCGCGATGAATAATGACCAGATTCAACAAATGGGTGATTCCCTTATTCAGCACGGTAAGGCCAGTGAACGCGTCTACTTGATGAAGTTGGCACAGAATGATTTCCCAGAAATCATTCCCCGGCTCACAAAGCTGGCAGAAAGTCAGGGCTATACCAAGATTTTTGCAAAGATTCCTGCTTTTGCTAAAGAATCTTTTATTGGGGATGGCTACCGGGTTGAAGCCTCTATCCCGAGATTTTATCAGTCAAAGGAATCTGCATTTTTTATGGCGCGCTATTTTCACCCCCGGCGCAAAGAGGATAATCAGCAGGAGCAAATCGATAAGGTCCTTAATGAATCCCGGCAGAAAGCAGCTACTGTACCGAAAGGCATGGCGCCAACAGGGCTCTCCTGCCGTCTGGCCGGCCCCTTGGACTATAACCAAATGGCAAAACTTTATAAGCAGGTATTTCAGAGTTATCCGTTCCCTATCCACGATCCAAACTACCTGCAAGAGACCATGGCCGATAACGTTATTTACGCAGGGATATGGCAAGGTCAACAACTGCTTGCACTTGCATCAGCAGAAGCCGACTACCAGGGAGGTAACGCTGAAATGACCGATTTTGCCACCCATGCTGATTGGCAAGGCAATGGTCTAGCTACCTACCTGATGGTCCGGCTTGAAGAGGAAATGGCCAAGCGCGCCATAACCACCTGCTACACTATTGCCAGAGCAACCTCCTACGGCATGAATATCTGTTTTGCCAGGAATGGTTACACATACAGCGGAACCCTGGTCAAAAACACCCAGATTTCTGGCGGCCTGGAAAGTATGAATGTCTGGTATAAACATCTTTAACCAGAGGAAAATCCTCTTTTTCAATAAGCCATATGTCAAAAAGGCGCTAAACAGCTTTATGTTTAGCGCCTTTCTAATTGTAGCCAAATTAACAATCAGCTCGTCCGGATAAAATAAGAAACTTGACAGTTTAAAAAGACTGATGTTCAATGATATTCAATCAAATTTTTTATGAACGTTTTATATTATTTGAACACCCACTAAAGTAAAAGAGATGGTTATGCCTCGAAAAGCATTACTTGAAGATGAGCAGATTATTCGGGAAAGTGTTAAGACTCTAGGCAGTATTCCCGGCGCCAAAACCGAATTTATGGTCCAGAAAGTTGGCGGCCCATTTTCTGGTGTGTTTAAATTATCGGGCCCGTGGGGAGAGACCTACTATTATCTGAAAGTAGTTCCCAAGCTCAGCCCGACACTTACCGACCTGGTTATTCATCAGATAAAAACCTCCCCAACACCAAAGAATGCTCACCCGCTTCTGGTCAGTCATTACATTTCACCCAAAATGGCGGAAAAATTAAAAGCCAAGGGGATTGAGTATGCCGACTGTGCCGGTAACCTGCTTCTCAATCAACTCCCCCTGTATGTCCATATCGGTGGTCAGAAACATGCACCAAAAGCCCCTGGTGCAGATCGCCTGTTCCGTAGCGCTGGCCTCAAATTGATCTATGTTCTGCTGCGTAACCGTCTGTCCGTATCAGCAACCTACCGCACCTTGGCCGATGATGCCGGAATTGCACTGGGAGCTATCGGTAGTCTGTTTGCTGAGCTGGAAAAGCGAAGCAATATCGTTCTGAACGAAGAAGGAAATCGCACCCTGTATCATATTGAAGAGTTGCTGCAACGTTGGCAACTAGGCTACGTCGAAACATTGCGCCCGCGCTTATTCTTACAACGATGCCGTCAGACCGCAGGCTTCAGAGTCGACCAGATTCCAGGGCAACTTAAGGAACTGAATAATGGCAAAGAGGTGCTGATTGGAGGCGAACTGGGCGCCAGTCTGCTGACGAGTGGCTTCACGCCTGAATCCGCCATCCTTTACCTGGCTCCTGATATTCAATTAAAAACCATGCTACAGCTACATCTGACACCAGCTGAAGATGGTAACATTTTCCTGGTTCAGCCCTTTGGTCGGCAATGCCAATGGACCGGGCTACAACCAGAGGGATTGACCCTTGCCGATCCGCTGTTAACATTTGCCGAACTAAAAGGTGGAAACACCGATAAAGTCGCTGAAAAGCTGTATCGCCAATATCTACTACCACGGATTACGGCTTAACCAGGCCACCGGTTGGACACAAATATTGGTATTTTCCTGAAAATATTGCGATCTTTTCTTGTTCCTATAGCGTGAAACTGTTAAATAAATAATCGAAATTATTATCCGGTTAGTTGCCATCCAGACACATATCTAAAATAGCAACTGCTGCGTTTCCAATGCGGAAATGAATGACATTCCTCGCCACGTATCAGCAGCACGATTTGGATTAGAATCATGCCCTTCGTACCAGGAATCACCAAAATCCTTGAAAGAACCGGTTTTCGCCTGCTAATTCTTGCCGTTCTGGTTGGTGTCGTTGCAGGCTGCGGCGCTTTATTCTTTTACTTTGCCACCAACAGCCTCGAACATCTCATGCTTGGCAAAGTCGCTAACTTCCACCCGCCCCTTGAGGGCACTTCTGCGGAAAGCTTTGATTTTTTCATAGACAGTCTGGACACCCACTTTCGCTGGTTCCTGTTCCTGATTCCCGCCCTCGGTGGTCTATTTTCCGGCTGGCTGGTTTATACTTATGCTCCCGAAGCAGAAGGGCATGGTACGGACGGCGCCCTCGAAGCATTTCATCGTAAGGGAGGAATCATTCGCAGCCGGGTTCCGATAGTTAAAACCATCGCCTCCATAGTCACCATTGGCACCGGTGGCTCAGCCGGTCGCGAGGGCCCGATTGCACAGATAGGTGCCGGTTTTGGCTCTTTTGTCGCTACCAAACTCGGCCTTTCTGTAAATGAACGCAGAATCCTGTTACTGGCCGGGATGGCTGCCGGTGTTGGAGCAACCTTCCGTTCCCCCTTAGGTGGCGCCCTGTTTGCCGTTGAAGTCTTGTATCGCGATCCGGAATTCGAACACGAAGGGCTTATCCCCTGTATTATCTCTTCAATCATTGCTTACTCATTATTTGGTGCCGTCACCGGCTGGACCCCCCTGCTCGCCACTCCCGATTTCAGCTTTGAGCGTCCTTCCGAGCTGTTACTTTACTTATTACTCGGTGTTGTCTGCGCGTTGTTCGGGGTCTTTTACGTTAAGGTCTTTTACGGCATTCGCACCCTGTTCCATAAAATTCCTGTCGCCAATCATTTTAAACCTGCGCTAGGTGGTTTACTGCTTGGCCTTATGGCCATGTACATCCCCCAGGTCCTTGGCTCCGGTTATGGTTGGGTACAAGCAGCCCTCTACGGAAAAATGGCACTATGGGTCATGTTGCTTATTGCGATAGCCAAAGTGATTGCCACCAGCCTGACTATTTCTTCCGGAGGCTCTGGTGGTGTTTTTGCTCCTAGTCTGGTCATTGGCGCCATGCTTGGAGGGACCTTCGGAGCGACGGCTGAGTTGATTTTTCCTGCCCTGGTTCAGGATCCACGAGCGTATGTACTCGTCGGCATGGCCGGTTTTTTTGCCGGGGTCGCCAACGCTCCCATTGCCACCCTTATCATGGTCAGCGAACTGACTGGCAACTACAGCTTACTAGCCCCCTTAATGCTTGTTTGTGTCGTTGCCATGCTGGTTATGCGGAAAAACACCATTTACGAGAAGCAAGTCGCCAACCGCTTTCAGTCGCCGGCTCATATGGGAGACTTTGTCATCGATATTCTCGCCGGGATAAAAGTTTCCGACCTTGCACCTAAAGGGTTTGCCCCCATGACGATTCCGGAAGAGATGCCACTACCGGAAATACTCAATCGTATAGCCTCTGCCAAAATGGTTTACTATCCTGTCATCAATAACGAGGGGCTTATGACTGGCATCTTCTCCATCAATGACATTCGGCGTATCCTCAATGAAGACATCCCTCCAACCTTGGTCATTGCCAACGACATCGCCATACGCAATGTTATTACCGCCGCACCTGAGGAGCAATTAACCTCAGTCATGAAAAAACTGACAGAACAAAATCTGGAGGAGATCCCTGTCGTTGATAACCTCAATCCCGGACGAATTCTCTATATGTTATCGCGGCGAACCCTGTTGTCCCACTATGCCGAACGACTAGAGAAAACCAAAGCGGCATATAGTGAGTAGCCCTCATCAATACCTGCTGGCCGTCGATATCGGTCTCCACACCGGGCTGGCCATGTTTTCTTCAGAAGCAGAGCTTCTCTGGTACCGCTCCCACCATCTGCCGACCCCCGCAAAACTAAAAAAAATGGTCGCGACCCTGCTGCGTCAATTACCACGCCCTGATTATATTTATTTGGAAGGTGGTGGTTTGTTAGTCGATCTCTGGGAAAAAGAAGCTGAGAAGCTTTCGATGACCACGCGTCAACTCCATGCGGAACAGTGGCGAAGACAATTATTCTACCGCCGCCAGCATCCCAACCGCAGTCAGGCCAAAAAGGAAGCAGATATCGCAGCGCGTCAGGTAATCAATATTCTCGGTGGAAAAAAACCGACCAGCCTCAGACACGACACCGCCGAAGCGATTCTAATCGGTCTGTTTGGCCTACTTGAACTCGGCTGGATCGTTGACTGGCCACCAAAAGAATAGCCCAAGCACACACTTCATATTCTTCCTGAGATATCAGTCTGATAGTTCCAAATGATTAGAGCTAGCCAATCAATATTGACAAAACCTTTATTTTTTGACATATTAAAGCTGGTTCTTTAACAAGGAGGCCACTATGGGTTTGAGTATTGAATCAAACGTGTCTGCCCTGCAGGCACTCGAAAATAAACAAAGTGTCACGGCAAATAACGTTGCCAACAGTGCAACAAAAGAATTTAAAAAATCTACCGCCGAACTTCAGGCCGGCCCCAACGGGTCCGTCACCTCACGCGTCCAGCCTGTTTCTACCCCGGGAGTTATGATTACAGCAGAAGATGGTTCCATGCAGGAACTCTCCAATGTCGATCTCGAAGAGGAAATGGTCAATATGGTTTCAACAAAGAATGCTTACGCGGCAAATATTAAAGCCATACAAACCATCAGTGAGATGCAGGAATCGACCCTCGATATCACCGGCTAAAGATTCAGCAATAATTTTTTTATGTTTAAAAGGCTCCTTATTCATCAGGAGCCTTTTTTCATGAGAAGAAGCTATCTACCTGATAGGACAACAACTTCTCGGTTTTAACCCCATTTCCTCCTCACCGCATTATCCCCTGCAATAAAAATTGCAATATAAACCTCTTTACTTATGATTAGATTTTACTTATATTTTACTACCTTATGAGTTTAATTTAATATTTTCATCAATATTAATTGCAGATTCTTTATAAGATAAAACTTCATGACAGATCATCAAACCCTTGCCAGAAGCGGCTGTAGCGCTTTTTTATAAATTGGCACTAATAATGCTACAACAGTTCTTAAGTTATTAATGACATTCACTCTCTAGCATCTGTGACACCACTCAGATGTAAATAAATC
This sequence comes from Geopsychrobacteraceae bacterium, assembly GCA_963664385.1. GTDB lineage: Bacteria > Desulfobacterota > Desulfuromonadia > Desulfuromonadales > Geopsychrobacteraceae > Seleniibacterium. The sequence continues at coordinate 2,531,986 of OY761157.1, read as the reverse complement.
CGCATATAACTTAAGGGTATGCGCGGGTCATCAATGATACCAAGGAAGGCGTTGAGACATGAAAAATCTGAAGATCGGAGTTAAAATCTGGCTGCTCGTCCTGACGATCTCACTCTTTGCAATTATCAGCATTATAGCTGGCCGACAAGCTATCAGCATTGTCAAGGATGAGGCCCTTGTTCAGGTAGACGAGGTTATGAACCAGGCCTACCAGGAGCAGTTGAAATCTTTGATCGACAGTACTGCATTAGCAATGGGTGCGGCGATCAGTGGTCAAACCGACCAGGAACAGATTCTGAAGACGCTGCGTGATCTCAACAACCCGATCCGTTTTCTGGCGAATAAATCAGGCTATTTCTTCATTTATGACGAAAATGGTGTCTGCATGTCATTGCCACCAAAACGGGAACTGGAAGGTAAAAGCCTGATCGACATGAAAGACCAGAATGGTGTTTACCTGGTCAAAGAGTTACTCACTAAAGCCAATGAGGGTGGCGGCTTTGTGACCTATGTCTGGCCTAAACCACCCAAAAACGATGTAGTAGATAAACTCAGTTATTCGCGGCTTATTCCAGGGACCAAGTACATGATCGGTACCGGCGTGTATATTGATGATATCGGCGCCAAACAGGCCCAAATGGCTATGACCATGGACGCCAAGGTGCAACCGGTTCTGTTCTGGAGTGGTGTCATCCTGGTCGTCCTGTTTATTGTCCTGGTTGTGCCGACAGTTATCATTCTGACCCGTCAGTTGGTCCGTCCCCTTCAGCAACTAAGAACTATTGCGGAAGAACTTGCCCAGGGGAAACTGGCCCAACGCTTTAACTGGGACAGCAAAGATGAAATAGGTGCTCTTGCCGGCTCCTTAAACAGCATGGCGGAACATCTCAATAAATACGCTGAGCAGACCAGTAAAGTTGCCGAAGGCGATCTTACCGTTGAGATTCGGCCAACTTCAGCTGAAGATGTCCTGGGTAATGCGTTACTGAAAATGACCAGAGAGCTCAATGACCTGGTTCAGCAAATTCAAGATGCAAGTGACCAGATTACCTCAGGCAGCCAGCAAGTTGCCGATTCAAGTCAGACACTGTCCCATGGCGCTACCCAGTCAGCAGCAGCCCTTGAGGAAATCAGCGCGTCAATGGGGGAAATCGGATCCCAGACTCAGCAAAGTGCCGACTATGCCAACCAGGCGAATTCTTTGGCCGGGGTTGCAAAGTCCTCCGCAGAAGTTGGTAATGACAAGATGGACGCCATGATCTCTGCCATGAATGACATTAACGATTCCGCCCAGAATATCAGCAAGATTATCAAGGTTATCGATGAGATTGCTTTCCAGACCAACCTGTTAGCGCTCAATGCCGCCGTTGAGGCTGCCCGAGCAGGGCAACACGGCAAAGGCTTTGCCGTAGTTGCTGAAGAGGTCCGCAATCTTGCAGCCCGTAGCGCGAAAGCTGCCGAGGAAACCACCCAGATGATTCAGGGTTCTGTCGAAAAATCACAAAGTGGTACGAAAATAGCCCAGGAAACTTCTGATGCGCTGTCTGAGATTGTCACAAATATTTCGAAGGTCAGTGATCTGGTCAGCGAAATCGCGGCGGCAACCGGCGAGCAGGCCGAAGGGATCGGCCAGATCAACCAGGGGCTGCAGCAGATTGATTCAACCATCCAGCAGAATACCGCTTCGGCTGAAGAGAGTGCCGCAACCAGCGAAGAACTGTCCAGCCAGGCAAGTTACCTGCGTGAAATGCTGTATCGCTTCAAGGTGAATTCGGGAAAATCAGATCAGACAAAATACTTATCCTGAGATCCTGAGTAACATTTACAATAAAAAAGCCGTGGCATCGACCACGGCTTTTTTACATTCTACCCAAACAAATACAACTTATTTGGCGGCAGCGCGCGCGGCGTCCAACCAACCATTCCATTTGTCCTGGTTTTTAGCAATCCACTCCTGAGCATGACGCTCAACATCTTTTTGTGACTTTTCACCATTTTGCATTTTAGTGTTCTGCTCATTAATATCAACCAGCGGCAATTTGATCAATTCAAAGAATTTTTTCGCAGCCGGGTTCTCACTTAAAAACTTTTTATTACCGACAATGCGAATATCATTAACGACAAATCCAGCTTTCAAAGGATTGCTGACAGCTCCAGCGATATCACTGACGGTCATCAGTGCAGCATCAGGAGCTTGGGTTTCGCTAGGCTTAATCTCTGGAACATTAATCCACATGACATCTTTGCCCGGTTGTAGCTTGAAAATGGTCCAGTTCGGAGCCCAGGTGTAAAAGAACACTGGTTTTCCAGCATTATAACGTGACACAGCATCAGCCATACTTGCGGAATAACCCGCCTTGATCTGATTAATATAATCATTAAGACCGTAGACATCCATATGGTGGGTAATCGCTTTCTCACACCCCCAACCCGGAGGACAGGCGGTAAGATCCGCTTTACCATCGCCATTAGCGTCGAAAGCCTTGATAACTTCCGGGCGCTTAAAGTCATCAAGAGATTGAATGTTATACTTTTCAACATCCCTTTTGGAAACCAGGTATCCCTGCAGACCACCAGCTTTGACCAGGTAGCCGACCTTCTCAATTCTGTCAGCTCCCCGCTTTGGCATTTGTCCAGTGTGCAGAGGAAACCAGCCATTTGTCCAGTAATCAACGTCACCTAAAGCAACAGATTGATAAAATAACGGGTTTTGCAACTCTTTCGGCTGGTCAACTTTATAGCCAAGCTCTTTAAGTCCGGCACGGACCAGAGCTTCCTGAAAATAACCGGTATTCCAGGTTGCACGAGCAGGCTTAACCTTGACTCCCTTACCGGGTTGGTCGCTAGCAGCAACAGCCTGAATGGCCAAACTGAGCATTATGAGTGTTATCAGCAAACGTTTCATCTTCTTCTCCTTATTTTTGATATAAAAGAAACTTACTTCTTGCCAAATCCTTGGGTAATACGATCTAACACCATGGCTAGCAGAACGATGGACAAACCGCCAATCGTTGCCAGCCCGATCTCTAAGGTATTCAGCCCCTGGGTTACCGGGTTACCAAGACCACCAGCACCAATCAGAGCAGCGATGACAACCATGGACAAAGCCATCATCAGGGTCTGATTGAGCCCGGCCATAATTGAGGGCAAGGCCAGAGGAAATTGTACTTTACGCAGAACCTGCCCAGGCGTGGCCCCGAAAGCCAAGGCCGCTTCGACCAGTTCAGGGTGAACCTGACGGATGCCAAGACTGGTTAAACGAATGATGGGTGGTAGTGAAAAAATGATGGTTGCAAGGATGCCGGAGACCGTACCAATACTGAACAGCATAACGACAGGAACCAGGTAGACAAAGGCGGGGGTCGTCTGCATCGCATCAAGGCAGGGGCGCAAATAAACTTCAAAACGATCGCTGCGTCCAGACAGTATCCCGAGCGGAATGCCGACCAGGGCACAGAAAAACACCGAACTGATAACCATGGCCAGGGTCACCATGGTTTCTTCCCACAGCCCCAGATAGCCAACCAGTAAAAAGGTCAACACGGTAAAAACGACCACCCCTTTGCTGGCGAATTTCCAGGCCGCAATAGCAAACATCAGAATAACAACAATGGGAGGCAGGGTTGTAAAGAACCATTCAAGGCCATTCAAACAAACTTCAATGGGCACTTTGAGCAGCTGAAAAAAATCGCGATAGTTAAAAACCAGCCAGTCGACAGCCTCCTGAATCCAGCTGTCGAGGGGAATCAATTGTTCATCAAAATTAAGTAAACTCATAAATCAGACCTTTTACTGTTGCTCGGCAGAGACAGGTTCCGCAACGTCACTGTTGTCAACAGGTTCATTACGTTGCAGAGTTCTTAAAAAGAGGTTTTTAGAAACCGCACCAAGATAGCGACCGCTATCTGCGACAATCGGTAGTGGCCAGGGATGACCGGCGACTTCGTCAAGGATATCCTGCATAGAATCGGTAGCATTAGCGGGGGCAACCTCTTCGAGGTAAGCGTTGGATAGTTTCTGAGGACTGTCAGGGTTATCAATCAATTCACGCAGGGAATCGGTCGATACGACCCCGAGGAACTGCCGTTCACTGTCGATAACATAGCCAAAGTCACGATCATTCCTGATCAGACGCTGCAAAGCTGCCCGGGGACTGTTTCCTTCAGTAACAACAATGGTAACGTGAGTATCAGTCGCGATATCACCTGCAGTGAGGATATTGGTTGGGTCAACACCACGAAAGAAGGCACGGACATAGTCATCAGCAGGATTCTGTAATATCTCTTCCGGTGTCCCCACCTGAACTACGCGGCCACCTTCCATGATAGCAATGCGGTCACCGATACGCATCGCCTCATCAAGGTCATGAGAGATGAAAACAATAGTCCGTTTAGCTTTGGCCTGCAGCTTAAGCAGTTCATCCTGCATTTCCGTACGGATTAACGGATCAAGTGCTGAGAAAGCCTCATCCATCAACAATATATCAGGATCGACCGCGAGACCTCGCGCCAGCCCAACACGTTGCTGCATCCCCCCGGACAATTCATTGGGATAACTTTCAGCCCAGGCTTCAAGCCCGACCTGTTCAAGAGCTTTCAAAGCACGTTCTTCACGCGTCTCTTTATCAACCCCATCCATTTCCAGTCCAAATGCAGCATTCTGCAATACCGTCATGTGCGGCATCAGAGCAAATGACTGAAAAACCATGCTCATTTTTTTCCGGCGCACTTTGACCAAACGATCATTGCTCATGCTTGTCAGGTCTTCACCATCAATAAAAACCTTTCCGGAGGTCGGTTCAATCAACCGGTTAAGCATGCGTACCATGGTTGACTTTCCGGAACCGGACAAACCCATGATGACAAAAATTTCACCCTTAAATATTTGAAAGCTGGCATCCTGAACACCAATGGTTGTTTCAGTCTTTTCAAAAATCTCTGCTTTTTCAAGCCCCTGACCAAGCAACTTCATCGCTTGCTTTGGGTGTGGCCCAAAAATTTTAAATAAATTCTTTACTTCTAGCTTAACTTCCTTACCCATATAAACTCCTCATTTTTTTCAGCACTTAGATACACGAACAGAAAATAAACATAACGGGCGTGTGCTGAAAACAATGGGGCACAGCTTGAGCAGGGCAAACAAAAGAAAAGGGGGGGGAACGGCAGCTAACCCAGCCGTGACCCGAAACAACACATATTCGTTTGTAATTAGGACAGAGCAACCCGCAACCTGATAAGCAGGAACTGCAACATCAAGCGCTACTCTGATGGAAAGAAAATCCTCGAAGCATCACACTGGGCGAGCTTCTCAACGATTCTCTTGCGGGAGGAAACGGGGCACCCTGGCGGGGTGACGTCTCGACTTATATAACCGACACAATATAACACACTTAAAAAAAAGATGAAAGGGACCCTGAATTATTCCGGGTTAGCGGAGTCAACTTCCTGCTTAATCCGCTTAAAGATGTCGCGATAGGCGCGGCGATCATCATGCTCATGAACGGAGCGCGCCAAGCGGGAAATCATTTTCATATTGATCCGTGGCGCCAATTCCTGCAAATCTTTACACGCGTCAGAAAAAGTTGCTTCCTGACACAGGCGATCACGCAAATCTTCAATCTGATGGAACTGCTTACGATCCTGGCGGGCGACCTGATCGACAGCGTTCAAGTGCTGGACAATGCCATCAAAAGCCTCTTCATTTTTGCGTAGCACTCCAGCCAGATGCTTGATCTGCCGGCGCTGGGAACTCCTGCCTTCTGTCGCTCTGGCAAGTTTAAGTTCCCGGGCGATGGTATCCGGTAGCGCAAACGCCTGGATCTGGCTTGCAGTCATAGCCACTAACTGTTCAGCGACCTGTTCAACTTCTTTAGCCTGCTTTTTACGCTGAGTCTTGCTGACGTAATTTTCGTCCTGTGAATTCAATTCTTCCATAACCGTTAACGTCTCCAATCATTTCTCTGCTGCAAACTACCCTGTTTTAAGGAATGCGTCAATCATCCCGGTTCAGCATTAACAGTCAGGGGAAAATTTAGTCTTCAGGTTACGTGTGAGATCTTTGGTAAATGAAAAGATTCTGTTATGATAGTCAGGTTTTGCAGTAGGAGTCTGCAGACGGCGGAGTCCTCTTAAAGGAATAATATGAATCAAAAAGAACTGACTCAACTGCTAGAATCCCTCGTTAGTGGCCAGCTCAGTGTTGCGCAGGGCGTTGAACGCCTGAAAACCCTCCCCTTTGAAGATTTGGGGATCGCTCAGATCGACCACCACCGTGAATTGCGCCAGGGAGCCCCTGAGGTCATTTTTGGTGAAAGTAAAACAGCTGACCAGATGCTGATCATTCTTGAAGCCATGCAAAAGAAAGATCGCAATGTGCTAATAACCAGGGTTGATGCGGAAAAAGCAGCCGTGCTTAGCCAACACTACCCGACAGCAGAATATGACCCCTTAGCACGCACCTTCTGTCTGCTGAAAAAACCGCTCGAGATAACCGGTAAGGGCAAGATTCTGGTCATCTGCGCCGGCACATCCGACCTTCCGGTTGCCAAGGAGGCGGTAATAACAGCACGCATGCTCGGCAATCACGTGGAAGAGCTTGTCGATGTCGGAGTTGCCGGTATCCACCGCCTGTTTGCCCGTCATCAATTGTTACGCGAAGCAGACGTCCTGATCGTTGTTGCGGGCATGGAGGGAGCACTTCCATCGGTGATAGGTGGACTGGTTGAAAAACCGGTCATCGCCGTGCCGACATCCGTTGGTTACGGAGCGGCATTTGCCGGTGTCGCAGCTCTCCTTGGTATGCTCAATTCATGCGCCAGCGGGCTGACTGTCGTAAATATCGACAACGGCTTCGGGGCCGCCTTTGCAGCAAGCCGCATTAATAAGCTATCCTGACCTTGTGACGGGAATATTAATATCATGAAGACCCTTTACCTCGACACTTTTTCCGGCATCTCCGGTGACATGTTCCTTGGCCTGTTGCTGGATCTCGGGCTTGATCAAAATACCCTTGAAGGTGAACTGGCCAAGTTACCGATCAGCGGTTATCGACTTGAAGTTACCCGCGAAAAAAGACATGGCATTGAAGGCTGTCGCTGCCAGGTCCATTGCGATGAAAGTCATCATCACCGCACCTGGAGTTCTATCGATGCCATGCTGGCGGGAAGCGCCCTGACACCCACAGCAAAGCAACTGGCACGTCGCTTCTTTCGCCGCCTTGGTGAAGCAGAAGCCAAGGTTCACGGGATTGCTATTGACGCGGTCCACTTTCACGAGGTCGGTGCCGTTGATGCGATCGTTGACCTGACCGGCGTCGCCATCGGACTCCAGGCTCTCAATATCCAATCATTGCGCTGCGCTGCACTGCCGTTATCACGCGGCATGTCTCGCTGTGCCCATGGGGCACTCCCGTTGCCAGCACCGGCAACCCTGGAAATTCTGCGCGGCAAGCCTATCTGCGATAGCGGTATCGAGAAGGAATTGGTCACCCCCAGCGGAGCCTCCATCGTCGCGGAACTCGCAGAATTTGGGCCCCTTCCCCCGCTGCCGTTAGGAGAGACAGCATATGGGGTCGGTGGCTGGGAACTGGAAGACCGCCCCAACCTGCTGCGTGGCATTATGTTCAATTCAAACGGAATCATGCCTGATGCTAACCAGGTTCAGGTTCTGGAAACCCATATCGACGACAGTACCCCGGAGGTACTGGGGAACCTGATGGAGCGCCTGCTTGCTGCCGGGGCGCTGGACGCCGGATTCTCACCACTGCAGATGAAGAAGAACCGTCCGGCAAACTTGCTGACGGTTGTTTGCGATCCACATCAGGGGGACAAACTGGCGGAACTTATTATGACTGAGAGTAGTGCCATTGGCGTCCGCAGTAGCCTGCAACAACGCTACCGCCTAGGTCGCAGCAGTGCGACAGTCAACACTGAGTTCGGCCCGGCTCGGGTTAAGCTGATCTATGCAGGACAAAGGTTTTTGCGCCTCACGGCAGAATATGATGATTGCCGGGAACTCGCCCGGCAGAGTGGACTACCATTACAGCAAATGTACCGCATCATTGAAAACACAGCTTATACACAACTTGACCTGCAGGGGGATAAACACCATGCATGAAGCGGAACCAGTTTCACCACGATTCCGCCGCCTGATCCTGTTTCTGGCCAGCAATGCAGGCCTGGGATACGCTCCAGCGGCATCAGGAACGTTTGGAACACTAGCGGGGATTCCGGTTTTTTACTATTTGTCGCGCAGTTCCTTCAGTATTCAGCTGATAACCTTGACGGCTATCCTGTTTCTTAGTTTCTGGGTTTGTCATCATGCCGGCATTATTTATAACGAGGCCGATGATGGCCGGATTGTTATCGACGAACTGGTCGGCTACCTGATTACCACAGCATTTCTACCCTACAGCTTCGGTACTGCCCTGCTCGCATTTATCTGGTTCCGCGTTTTCGATATTCTTAAACCTCCGCCGGTCAGTTGGTTTGACCGCGAAATGAAAAATGGCCTCGGTGTCACTCTCGATGACGCCATGGCCGGAGTCTATGCAGCGATCCTGCTGCGTATCTGTCTGGCTCTCTTCAGTTGATGGCCCGGAAAGACGAACACCATGTCCGATTTTGATATCGCTATTCTGGTCACAGGAGATGAGCTGCTTAACGGTGAGATCTCCGATACCAATACCAGCACTATTGCCGAAATTCTGTCCCGCTACGGCTTCCATCTGCGTTGCTCTCTGGCAGTAGGCGATCAGGAAAAAGAGATTATTGCGGCACTGAAATATCTGGCAGCCCATGTCCCTTTTATCATCGTCACTGGTGGTTTGGGGTCGACCCGTGACGACCTGACCGCCCGCGCTGCGGCCCGGGCGTTTAATCAGCCTCAGGTCATCAACGAGGTTGCTATGGACATGGTCCGCGCTTGGTTCCGCTCACGCAACCGAACGATGGAACCAAGTAACGAGCGGCAGGCACTTTTGCCACAGTGGGCGGTCCCGATCGCCAACAGCATCGGTACTGCTCCCGGGTTCAGTCTGCGCCATCTTAACTGTCAGCTCTTCTTTCTGCCTGGCGTGCCAAGCGAAATGAAAGCCATGTTCGAGCAGTCAGTGCTCCCCCTGCTGCTGCAGGAAATTCCTGAAATCTGGCCACTCCAGATCAGAACCTATAAAATTTTCGGTCTGCCAGAGCCACGCATCAATCGCATGATTCCATATGCAGACCTACCAGAAGGAGTCGAGGTCGCTTTTGGTCTTGACTATCCCCTGGTCCACCTGAAGCTGAAAGCCGATGGCAAAGATGCGCTCCAGCGCCTCGACCTGGCAGAATTGCTGGTTCTTAAAGAGCTCGGTCCCCACATTATGGCCAGAGATGAAGAGACTCCAGCGGGGAACATTGGTGCTATGCTTACTAAAGAAAAGCTGACTCTGGCTTTGGCTGAATCCTGCACCGGCGGACTTCTGGCCAGCATGTTTACCAAACACCCGGGAGCTTCCGCCTTTCTCGAACGTGGTGGTGTCACCTATGCCAATTCCGCTAAAATGGGCTGGCTCGGGGTACCGCAGCAGGTTCTTGATCAACATGGAGCAGTCAGTGAACAATGCGCAAAAGCTATGGCAAGCGGATTGCGTTACACCAGCAAAACCGACTTGGCAATCGCCATTACCGGTGTTGCCGGCCCCGACGGAGGGAGTCCGGAAAAACCTGTCGGCACTGTCTATATAGCCATGGCCACAGAAGATGCAGTGCATGTTAAACGTTATCAGTTCAGCGGTAACCGCAATCAGGTTCAGCACATGAGTGCCTACATGGCCCTGGAGTGGATCCGGCGTTTTCTCCTGCAGCGAAACGAATTGATCCCTGCATAGCCGTGCTGGTTTAACGACGAAAAGTCGGCTTAATGGGCGGAATAAGCTCTCGACACAAAATTGGAAAACCTTTATGATTTCCAGCGGAGGGATCCAGCCCGGCAAACAAACTCAGTGAATGACAGAGCGCTAGTGCAGTACTGAAATTGCTATGTGACGCTCAATCAGGAACTGTTGTGACTTTTTGTGTCACACAATGACATAAACTACAGTCTAACCTTAACCAAACATAGATTTTCCATATTTATCATTCAAATTTTTGCAGCAATAGTAGCCGGAGGAACATATGTCAGACGAAAACCGCAAACGTGCCCTTGACCTTGCCATGGGGCAGATCGAAAAACAGTTCGGCAAAGGGAGCATTATGCGTCTCGGCTCCGACTACCAGGTCCCCGCCGTTGAAACCATTTCAACCGGCGCCCTGAGCCTGGATCTGGCACTGGGGGTTGGTGGTATTCCCAAAGGCCGGATTATTGAAATTTTTGGTCCGGAATCTTCAGGTAAAACCACCCTGGCTCTGCACATTGTTTCTGAAGTCCAGAAAAAAGGTGGGGTCGCCGCCTTTGTTGATGCCGAACATGCCCTCGATATTCAATATGCTCAGCACCTTGGTGTCAAAGCCGACGACCTGCTGGTCAGTCAGCCTGACACCGGAGAACAGGCCCTCGAAATCACTGAAATGCTGGTCCGCAGTGGAGCCATTGATGTCCTCGTGGTCGACTCCGTTGCCGCCCTGACTCCCCGAGCCGAAATTGAAGGTGAAATGGGTGATTCCCACATGGGTCTGCAAGCCAGGCTCATGTCGCAGGCACTGCGTAAACTGACAGGGATCGTCAGCAAATCAAACTGCAGTATTATTTTCATCAACCAGATCCGGATGAAAATCGGCGTTATGTTTGGTAATCCTGAGACCACTACCGGTGGAAATGCGCTTAAATTTTATGCTTCAGTGCGTCTGGATATCCGCAGGATTGCATCCCTCAAGCAGGGGCAGGATGTCATTGGCGGTCGGACACGGGTAAAAGTTGTAAAAAATAAAGTGGCCCCGCCTTTTAAACAGGCTGAATTTGATATTATGTATGGAACAGGTATCTCGCGTGAAGGGGATGTCCTCGACCTTGGTGTCGACAATGATATTGTTGAGAAAAGTGGCTCCTGGTTCTCCTACAAAGGGGAACGAGTTGGCCAGGGGCGCGAAAACGCCAAACAGTACCTGCGTGAGAACCCCGATACTACCGATGAAATCGAAGCTGCGTTACGTGAACTTTATGGTATCGGAGGCGGAAAAATGTCCTCTTCAGATGATGCCGAATCAGACGATTAACCAGTTTCTTATAACGACAATAACCTCAGACGCTGTTGTGATTACGCAGGCAGTTACTAATAACTGCCTGCTTGGCAATTATCCTGACCTCCAATTTTAAATTGGCTAACTGAAAAGTAACACAGGGTGGAATTATGAATCTTAACGACATTCTGGCCATGGCACTAAAGTCTAACACTTCGGATATTCATATCAAAGCTGGCCTTCCCCCGGTTTTCCGGATTGATGGCACGCTCAGACCGGTACCGAAGTCCCCACGCCTCACTGCTGAGGCGGTGCGCAGCATGTGTGAAGGAATCATGAGTGATCGCCAGCGCGCCAAATTTGACGAGATCGGTGAAATCGATCTGGCCTATGGCGTTCCCGGGCTGGGGCGCTTTCGGGTTAATGTCTTCCTGCAGCGGAATACCGTCTCTGCTGTCTTTCGGGTTATTCCCTTTAAAGTTGCCACCCTTGACGACCTCATGATGCCCCAGATTTTGAAAAAAATTGCCCAGGAACAACGTGGCCTAGTGCTCGTGACCGGCGCCACCGGATCCGGCAAATCGACAACCCTGGCAGCCATGATCGACCACATTAACAGTCAGCGGACTGCGCATATTGTCACGGTCGAAGATCCTATTGAATATCTGCACCGTGACCGTAAATGCATTATCAATCAGCGGGAAGTCGGCTTTGATACCGTCGGTTTTGCCCCGGCACTGAAAAGTGCGCTGCGGCAGGATCCTGATGTCATCCTGGTTGGCGAGATGCGTGACCTGGAAACCGCAGAAACCGCCTTGGCCGCTGCAGAGACCGGCCACCTGGTGCTGTCAACCCTGCACACCATTGATGCTCCGGAAACCATCACCCGGATTATTTCCATGTTCCCCCCACATCAGCAGCGCCATATCCGTCTGCAATTAGCCAACGTCCTTAAGGGGGTCATCTCCCAACGGTTGATTCCGCGCAGCGAAGGTCAGGGCCGGGTAGCCGCTGTTGAAGTCATGATCTCTACCGCCCGGGTCAGAGAATTGATCGATGATCGCGAAAAAACCGTTCACCTCAAGGACGCTATTGCCCAGGGCTACACCACCTACGGAATGCAATCTTTTGATCAGGCGCTTATGGATCTGGTTAAGCGGAATATCATCACTTACGAGGAAGCCGTCCGGCAGAGTTCTAATCCGGATGACTTCAAACTTAAATTTTCCGGGATTGATTCGACCTCGGACACCTCGTGGAGTGATTTCGAACGCGGCAAAGAAGAAGAGGAAAAACTGTCGGCTAGCCCGACCGAAGGGCTGGAAAATAGTGGTAACGTCACCATCGAACGCTTCTGACCCCTTTGCCTCGGCCTTACGTTTACTGTCCAACCGCGATATGAGTGAAGCCGAACTGCGCCGCAAACTGGCCAGGTTCGGCTTTTCCACGAGTGAAATCGACGCTGCGATCAGTAAGTGCCATGACTATAACTATCTCGATGACCGGCGCTACGCCATGTTACGCGCCCGCAATTTGGCCCACAGCGGGAAAGGGGTCGGTCGCAAGATTATTCTCGACCTTAAGCAGCGCGGCATTGACGAAACAACCGCCTACCAGGTGCTGGAAGAGATCAGCGCTGAAATACCTCCGGAGCAGGTCATGCGTGATCTGTTGCAACGGCGCTTCAGTCATTTCGACTACCATCAGGCCGATGACCGCGAACGGCGCCGGGTGATCGGCTACCTGCAACGCCGAGGCTTCCCCCTCGACCTGATCTTCGGTGTTCTGCGTGATACCGAGGGCTAGTCGATAGTGGTATCGGTATAATTCTTCTCATTTCCCAGAAAGAAAATCCCGGGATCAGTCTGAAACCCATCATTGACGTTATCAAAGAGGGTCGAACTCTCTACATACAGATCGCCGGTACGATCATTACTGACAAAAAAGATTGCCCCTCCCCCTTCAACGGCATAGTTATGACTTATTTCACTACCACAAATATTCAGGGTGAAGTCATTTCCATCGTTATAGATAGCGCCACCGCTACCCCCCCCAGGAGTCCCCGTTCTTTCAGGATTGGCACCATAGCCGATGGCCTGGTTATAACTGAGCAGACTGTTAATGACAGTAAAAGAGACTCCAATACTGCTTAAAGCACCCCCATTGGAGCCAACATTACCAAGATCAGCACGACCGCCAAACACTGAATTAGCGACATAAACAGGCAAATTTTCGTACTGACTCAAAACCCTGACCGCCGCGCCACCGACATCTGGCCCCTCTTCATCACAGTAATTATTAAAGAAACGGCTGTTAAAAATCTTAAAGCGTCCCCCACGGACAAAAATAGCCCCACCGCCAGCGGGAGAATCTTCGAAGGAGGCGCCATTAATAAAGTTCAGGTTCTGTACAGTAAGACGGGGATGATCCTGGTTTTGACAATGGTCCGTGGTATAGACCTGATCTGCATCGCAGGTGTTCATATAAAGAATCCGCCGCTCACCATTACCATCCAGAGTGACCAGGCCACCACCATCAATGACAATCTCCGGCCCGGTATTGTTAACCACCTTTGCCGTCTCCTCTAAGGTAATCACCACAGGATCTGGCCCACAGTTAAAGGTAATGACCCCTCCCCGGGCAACCGCGGCAACAACGGCGGCACTGGTACAACTTTCAGGCGTACCATCACCAATAACCTGGTCTGCAACACTACTGTCAACCGCCTGCGCTTCGCTAGGAAGATTACAAATCGGATCAGAGCTAGCGAGAGACGGCCAATTATCAGCATAGGTAATAATATTGACGGTAGCGGGGCCACCGCCCGAACCACCACCGGAACCGCCACAACCAGAGATAAAAGTAACGAAATAAAGACCAAGGACGATTAACTTACATAGGGTAATTTTCATAGCTGCCTTCTTTTCATTTAGATTGGACCATAGGAAGCAAGTGACCATAGGAGCCATGGCGACAGGACACTAAAAATTTAGTTAAGGGAGGGAAACAGAGGAGAATCTGGGCCGCCAGCCCCCCACTGACCTGAGCCAGTGTAGCAGGTCGGCAGAATTTGGCAACATTTCGGTACAATCAAGCAACCAGCAATAACTTTCAAATTGCCATGCTAACAATTGCAATCTTGATCAAATGAAGTGTTCAGGCTGACAAATTAAATTATTCAGCCGCCAGGATCTTATTACGCCCCTTATGTTTGGCCCGGTACAATGCTTTATCCGCCAGCCGAACCATGTCCTCGGGATCCTTGACATCTCTAGCGGGATAGCTACAGACACCGCCACTGAAGGTGTACGCAATAGAGTAGGAGCCATATTGAAGTTCGCTCGTCTCGACCCGTCTTCTGATCCGTTCCATAACCGTCACAGCATCAGTCATCGACGCTCCTGGCAAGACAATCAGAAACTCTTCCCCGCCATAGCGAATGACAAAATCGGAAGTTCGCAGATCCCGCTGCAACTGCTCTGCCGCGTTACGCAACACTTCATCCCCGGTCTGGTGACCATAGGTATCATTGATATTCTTGAACAGGTCGACATCAATAAGGCAGACCGAAAATGAGCTGTTGTAACGTTTGGCCCGATTGAATTCTTCATGCAACCGTTTCATACCAAAACGCCGGTTAAGGACACGGGTCAACTCATCAATCGCCGCAATCTCTTCGAGACGCCGAATCAGGCTACTGTTGTACAAAAATGGGGTCGCCTGCTTGACAAAGTTCCGGGTTTCCAGGGAACTGAAAGACCGTGAAAAGGCAGTTTTTGATGCGAGGATCGCAATTCCAATATTCTGATCCTGATATTTGAGCGGAATAAAAGCAATGGCATTAGGGGTGAACTCACCAACCACGATATTCAGTTTTACCGAGTTTGCGGTCAGTTCATTGAACTCGGTGCTGTCACGACCGTCCATAACCTGATAGAGTTCATTGGTATCGATACTCTCCAGGTCAACCACCGCATGAAGGCTTTTCAGGAGGTTAAATTCTCCACGCTCGTAGCTGATAATACAGCCACCATCACCATCAAAATATTTAAGGAAAGAATCCAGCACCACATCTGCGATATCTTTAACAGAGAGACCTTCCTTAAGATCTTCCAAAAACCGATTGGTTATTAGTTCGGCCCGCATTGAATTCTGAATGGTGGTAATAAAATCATTAAAAGCGTTGGTAATATTACCGACAATAGGATCATTTGACTTTACTGTAATCAGGCATTCTTCCGCACTGCACTCGACAGCATGATCTCGTGAAGCCAGACTGAGCTTTTCTCTGAATGAGGTCAGTTTGGAACTTATCGTTTCAAGAAAATCGTAAATGACATGTTTAAACACCAGGTAGTTGAAACCGCCAACCAGCAGTCCGGCAGTGATGCACATGGAAAAAAATTTAACCGTCAGAACCTGATGGGCTGGCAAACCAAGGACGAATTTAACAAAAAATGGGAATACGATACCTATAACAAGCCCAAAACCCGCCATAATTAACATCAGCTTATGCGTCACTGTGCTTCTAATCTTCATAGACACCATCACAACTTTTATTAATTTTTTTAAATTATAGTTAACACATAATACATATCAGCAAACCAAATTACAAATAGGAAATTAATCGTTTTTATGAATTGTAAATTTGTTGCCGCCATCCTGTCTGCCGACAAAATCCTTTTCAATCCATGTCAATTCTATTATCATCCCTTGTTCAACTGCGTCTGATTCATGATATTGAATGAAATATATAAAATTTCGGATTAAGAAAGGTCTGCGGCCATGCTCACTGGTAATGAAATTCGCGCTCGTTTTCTCAAATTCTTTGAGGAAAAAGGCCACACTGTGGTGTCTTCATCATCCCTCGTCCCCCATAACGATCCTACCCTGCTGTTCACCAACGCGGGAATGAACCAGTTCAAGGACTGTTTCTTAGGGGCCGAGAAACGTGCCTATGTCCGTGCGACAACCTCCCAGAAATGTGTTCGGGCCGGCGGCAAGCACAATGACCTTGAGAATGTCGGCCGTACTGCTCGCCACCACACCTTTTTTGAAATGCTCGGTAATTTCTCCTTTGGTGATTACTTTAAAAAGGATGCTATCGCCTTCGCCTGGTCGTTCCTGACCGAGGACCTCAAACTGGACAAAGAGCGTCTTTATGTTTCTGTCTACACCGATGACGACGAAGCCGCAGATATCTGGCACAACCAGGAGGGCGTTCCGCGCGAACGCATTTTCCGCTTTGAAGAAGACAACTTCTGGCAAATGGGTGACACCGGTCCCTGCGGTCCCTGCTCCGAAATATTCTATGACAATGGCCCTGAAATCGGCTGCGACTCCCCCGACTGTACCGTCGGCTGTGACTGTGATCGCTACATGGAAATCTGGAACAACGTCTTTATGCAGTTTGACCGTCAACCGGATGGTGAACTTATCCCGCTGCCAAAGCCAGCGGTCGATACGGGCATGGGGCTGGAACGGATCACCACGGTTATGCAGGGAGTTCAATCCAACTACGACACGGATCTGCTGCGCAATATCATCAGCTACATCGAAAAACTGTCAGGTAAAAGCTATGGCAAAGACGCCGATAATGACGTCTCCATGCGGGTCATGGCCGATCATAGCCGGGCAACAGCCTACCTGATTGCAGATGGGGTTATGCCCAGCAATGAAGGGCGTGGCTACGTCCTGCGCCGGATCATGCGACGCGCTATGCGCCATGCTAAAATGCTTGGTTTTGAAGATCCGGTCCTCTACAAAACCGCCGTCTATGTTCTAGAAGCGATGGCAGACGCCTACCCTGAAGAAGCGGGACGGAAAGAATTTGTTGCCAAAGTGGTTCAGAACGAAGAGGAACGTTTTATTCAAACTCTCGGCAACGGTCTGCGGATTCTCCAGGAAGAGATTGCCGGTCTGTCTGCCAGTGGCAAGAAAACCATTCCCGGCGCAACCGTTTTCAAACTTTATGACACCTACGGGTTCCCGCTGGACCTGACTGCCGACATCGTTGAAAAAGATGGCTTCAGCCTTGACGAAGAAGGCTTTGAAGCATGTATGGATGAGCAACGTGCCAAAGCCCGTGAGCACTGGAAAGGATCTGGCGAAGAGGCGATTTCCGGCATCTACAAGAAGCTGGTTGACGACGGTATCAAGACCAGCTTCAGTGGTTACCTGAATTGCGAAGACCAGGGCGACGTTGTTGCCATCATTCGCCAGGGGGAACTGGTTCAGGAAGCAGCCTGCGGTGAAAAAGTTGAAATCATTACAACGAAAACTCCCTGCTACGGCGAATCTGGTGGCCAGGTCGGAGATACCGGCAGCATGACAACTGCCAACGCGACGCTCACCATCAGTGACACCAAAAAACCACTGCCCGACCTGTTCGTTCACCACTGTGAAATCGTCACTGGTGAACTGAAAGTCACGGATCCTGCTACCATTAAAGTGGACACTGAGCGGCGTCAGCGTATCATCATCAATCACACCGCCACTCACCTGTTACAGGCAGCGTTGCAGAACCACCTGGGAGACCACATTAAGCAGGCAGGCTCCCTCGTCACTCCAGAGCGGTTGCGATTTGACTTCACACATTTCTCTCCGGTGACCCCTGCCGAACTGATAGCTATCGAAGCAGAGGTCAACAGCCAGATTCGTACCAACGCTGAAGTCATGAGTCAATTGATGTCTGCTGATGACGCCAAGCAATCGGGAGCCATGGCATTGTTTGGTGAAAAGTATGGTGATGAAGTCCGGGTTATTTCTGTTGGTGACTACAGCAAGGAATTGTGTGGCGGTACCCACGCCAATGCCGCGGGAGACATTGGTCTGTTCCGTATTCTCAGCGAAGGGGGCATCGCTGCCGGAGTTCGCCGCATCGAGGCAGTAACCGGCGAAACCGCACTTGCCCTCGTTCACCAACAGCAGCAAACCCTGCAGAAACTGGCGGATATCGTTAAAAGTGATCCGCAACAACTTGAGTTGCGCATCCAGAAAATGGTCGAGCATCAAAAAGAGCTGGAAAAAGAAGTTGAACAGCTGCACAGCAAGCTGAACGCCGAACGCAGTAATGAACTTCTTGATCAACTTCAGGATATTGACGGCATCAAACTGTTAGCGGTTAAAGTCCCCGGCGTTGATGGCAAAGGGCTGCGTGAATTCTCAGACCAGCTGCGTGATAAAGTTGGTTCAGGGGTTCTGGTCCTGGCGGCCGAAAGTGATGGGAAGGTCGCATTACTGGTTGCCGTAACCAAAGATCTGGTGGCGCGTGTCAAAGCAGGCGACCTGATCAAACCTCTGGCAGCCATCGTTGGCGGCCGTGGTGGTGGCCGCCCGGAACTGGCCCAGGCTGGCGGCTCCGATACCAGTAAGATAGAAGCATTACTTCAGGCTGCTCCTGAGCAGTTGAAGCAGTTGCTTTCATAACCAGAGACATCTTAATCCTGCCCCGTTTATTAAACAGGGCAGGATTTTTTATATGAATAATGCACAACCCCCGGAAAAAAGATTATTGAGTTGCTATACTTGATTGCAGCCGAACGCAAGGCACTCCCAAAATCAAACTCGAGGGGACCAAATCAAGGCATAAGCAATGATTAACGAATTGTTTAACAACACCAGCCGCAAAACTATTCTTATTGTTGATGATGAGCCTATCGTACGCGAGTTATGCGCCAGTGCCCTGTATACGCACAATACCCTGCTTGCTGCCGACGGCGATGAAGCGCTAAGAACCCTTGAAAATATCGAAGTCGACCTGATTCTCTCCGATGTGGTTATGCCCAATACCGGCGGGCTTGAATTGCTCAATAAAGTCAGAGCCCTGCGCCCGGACTTAGGGTTTATCCTGATGACCGGATATTCCGACAAGGATCTCGTTCTTGAGGCCCTTAAAGAAGGAGCCGATGATTTTATCAATAAGCCGATCAATATTCTGCAACTCAGTACTACGGTAAACAAAACCCTCGAAAAGCAGGAGATCAGGGAAGAACTTGCAGCCTTAAAGCGTACCGACAAACTGAAGAATGACTTCCTTGGTCTCATCTCTCACAAACTGAAAACGCCAGCGACGGCTATTTCACTGTTTATTGAAAACATCGCTGAAGGGATTGAGAGTCCCAACGACGAAAACTTTCAACAAATGATTGCCATGGTCCAGACCGAGACCCTCCACCTGGAGCAGTTGATTCAGGACCTGCTCTACTTCAGTGAAGCAACCCTTGAGGACGACAACTGCTCTCTGGAACCGATCAACCTGCGCGAAGTCGCTGAACAGGTCGCCCTGGCACTCAAACCGATTGCCTTGAGCAGCAAGGTTGACTATCACATTAACTTAAGTGACCTGCCAGACCATCCGCTGATGCTCAATTCGCAACGCACCAACTTCGCCATTCGGGCACTGCTTGATAATGCCATCAAATTCACCCCAGAAGGTGGCAGTGTCACGTTAACCGGAGCAGTAGACAACAATTGGGTTAAATTGGAGATCAGCGATACCGGAATCGGCATTCCCAAGCCTGAACTGGTTAAGATTTTCAATAAGTTTTACCAGGTCGACCCGGAACATACGGGACAGGTGCGTGGCTTTGGACTGGGCTTATTTTACGCGCGTGATTTCATACGCAGTATGGCGGGCCAACTCTCCCTGAGAAGTGAACCGGATCAGGGGACAGTTGCAACCATCGAGTTCCCCCTTAAAACCTGACAGCTCACACGGCACTTGATCGGCATCAAAACCGCTGCCATTTAGCGATTCTAAACGCTTGTCACCAGCTTCAGGAAAAAGCCTCCTGACAGACATTCCGGTCCAGTGCCCCTCCACAGATAAGATGAGAACCAAAAGACCCTCTATAATTGCTAAAATAGTGCCTCAACTTTAGCAATAATCCAATATAACCTCTTTTTTATCGATACTTTTTTGTGTTATGTTTCGTCTTTCCACCAACCAGACAAAGGGAGCTAAGCTTTGTTTAAAGGAACCACAATCTGTTGTGTCAGACACCAGGGGAAAGTCGCTTTGGCCGGTGACGGTCAGGTCAGTCTTGGCAATACCGTCATGAAGCACGGGGCGCGCAAAATTCGCCGCCTTTACCAGGAACGCGTGATTGCCGGATTTGCCGGTAGCACTGCTGACGCCTTTACCCTGTTTGAAAAATTTGAGGCTAAACTGCAGGAGTTCAGGGGGAACCTCCCACGTGCCGCGGTAGCTCTGGCTAAAGACTGGCGTACCGATCGGGTTTTACGTCGGCTTGAAGCTTTGCTGATTGTCGCAGACAAAGATGTCACCCTGGTCATCTCGGGTGCCGGTGACGTCATTGAACCGGACGATGAGGTTGCCGCTATCGGCTCAGGAGGGAGTTTCGCCCTTGCAGCAGCCCGTGCCCTGGTTGCACACTCAGAGCTGCCTGCGGACCAGATCGCCGAGAAAGCACTGCTGATCGCCTCTGAAATATGTATTTACACCAATGACCGGATCGCTATTGAGGTTATCTCGTGACAAATTTTACCCCCAGAGAAATTGTTTCCGAACTGGATCGTTACATTATCGGTCAGAACGACGCCAAACGAGCTGTTGCAGTAGCCTTGCGTAATCGCTGGCGGCGCCAGCAGGTGCCCGATGAACTGCGTGATGAAATCGCACCCAAAAATATTATCATGATCGGCCCGACCGGGGTTGGTAAAACTGAAATTGCCCGGCGTCTCGCTAAACTTGCCGAAGCTCCCTTCATCAAGGTCGAAGCCAGCAAGTTTACCGAAGTCGGCTATGTCGGCCGTGATGTTGAAAGCATGGTGCGCGATCTTCTCGAACTGGCCATCAACATGGTCAAAGATGAAGAAGCCCGCAAAATGCAGATCAAGGCCGAAGCCAATGCCGAAGAGAAATTGCTTGACCTGCTGCTTCCCGGAGAAGCTGACCGCTCTCCCGACAAACAGGAGCAGCGCCAGCATACCCGCGACCGCCTGCGTAAACTACTACGCTTAGGGGAACTGGATGAGCGCTTCGTCGAAATAGAAACCCAGGTCAGCAACATGCCCGCTATGGGCGTGTTTACCCCCCAGGGAAATGAAGAGATGGGGATGAACATCAAGGAGATGTTCGGCAACCTGTTTCCCAAGACGACAAAACACAAACGCATTAAGGTCAGTGAGGCACGTCAGATTCTGATTGAAGAAGAATCTGAAAAACTGGTCGACATGGAAAATGTCGTCACCCTGGCCCGCGAACGCACTGAACAGAGCGGGATCATCTTCATCGATGAGATCGACAAGATTGCCAGCCGCGAAGGAACCCACGGTCCGGAGGTATCACGCGAGGGTGTCCAACGCGACATTCTGCCGATCGTTGAAGGCAGCACCGTCAACACCAAGCATGGCGCCGTCAAAACCGACCATATCCTGTTTGTTGCAGCTGGAGCCTTTCATATGGCGAAGCCTTCGGATCTGATCCCGGAATTGCAGGGGCGTTTCCCCATCAGGGTTGAGCTTGACAGTTTAAGTGAGGATGATTTTTACCGGATCCTGACGGAACCGACCAACGCCCTGATCCGCCAATACAAAGAGCTGCTTAAAACCGAAGCAATCTCTCTGGATTTTGAAGATGATGCCATCCGTGAGATTGCCAGCATCGCCAAGGCGGTCAATGACCGGACGGAAAACATTGGGGCCAGACGCTTGCACACGATCATGGAGAAACTGCTGGAGGAGCTGTCGTTTATTGCTCCGGAGTTGGCCCAAAAAGAGATCCGTATCACCAGTGAAGAGGTCCGACGACGACTATCCGATATCAGTCAGAATGAAGATCTGTCACGCTATATTTTATAATTTTCTGCTTTTTTGCCGAGGCGCGTCCCGACACAGAGCAGAGTTTTAAAAGGATCTATACAAGATTATGGAAGAATTAATCAGTAAAGCGAATGTGCTGATGGAAGCGCTCCCCTGGATCAAGCGCTTTTACGGTAAAACAATCGTTATTAAATACGGCGGCAACGCCATGGTTGAAGACAAGCTCAAAGAAGGCTTTGCCCGCGATATCATCCTGATGAAATACATCGGTCTGAACCCCGTTGTGGTGCATGGTGGCGGCCCGCAGATTGGTAAAGTCCTGGAAGCGATGAACATTGAAAGCAGCTTTGTGCAAGGCATGCGCGTCACCGACAGTGCCACCATGGATGTCGTTGAAATGGTCCTGGGGGGCAAGGTCAATAAAGAGATTGTTACCAACATCAATAATTATGGCGGCAAAGCGGTTGGCATTACCGGTAAGGACGGTGGTCTCATCCGTGCCCGCAAGCTGGAAATGACCGCGGTTAACCCCGACACACTGACTCCGGAAATTATCGATATTGGCATGGTTGGTGAGGTTGAGTCTGTTGACCCAACTATTATCGCAACTCTCGAACAGAATAAATTCATCCCGGTCATTGCCCCGATTGGCAGTGGCATGGACGGTGAAACCTATAACATCAACGCCGATCTGGTTGCTGGCAAGCTGGCCGGAGCTCTGAAGGCCGAAAAGCTGATTCTGCTGACCGACATTGAAGGGGTCAAGGACAAGGAAGGTCACCTGATTTCCACCATAGACATCCAGCGAGTTCCCGACCTGATTAATGATGGCACCATATCCGGCGGTATGATCCCGAAAATCAACTGCTGTGTCGATGCGGTTGAAGAAGGGGTCAAAAAAACCCATATTATCGACGGGCGGATGGAACATGCCTGCCTGCTCGAGATTTTTACCGATAAAGGAATCGGTACTGCAGTAGCGAGGTACAACTGATGAGTACATCACAAAACTGGATCGACAGAGGCCTAACTAACGTCGCCAAAACCTATGGCCGGTACCCACTGGTTGCCGCCAGCGGTGAAGGCTGCTGGTTGACCGATGTTGACGGCAATAAATATCTTGATTTTCTGGCTGGTGTCGCGGTTAACAACCTTGGGCACTGCCACCCGAAAATCGTTGCAACCTTACAGGAACAAGCAGCTAAGCTGATCCACTGCTCCAACTACTACCATATTCCCAGCCAGATTGAGCTGGCGGAACTGATTTGTGAGCACTCCTTCGGAGACCAGGTGTTCTTCTGCAACTCTGGAGCCGAAGCCAATGAGGCGGCCATCAAGCTGGCTCGTAAGTACAGTACTGATACGTACAGTAAAGACCGCTATGAAATCATCACCGCCAAAGTTTCTTTTCATGGCCGGACCCTGTGTACCTTAAGTGCCACCGGACAGGAGAAAATTCAGCTCGGCTTCGCCCCCTTGATCCAAGGCTTCAAATATGTGCCGTTTGGTGACATCGACGCCCTGAAGCACTCGATCGGTCCTCAAACCTGCGCCATTATGCTGGAACCGATCCAGGGGGAAGGTGGTATTAATGTGCCCCCGACCGGATACCTCAAAGCGGTACGTGAGCTGTGTGATGCCAACAATCTGCTGTTGATTTTCGATGAAATCCAGGTCGGCCTGGGCCGGACTGGTAGCCTTTTCGCGTATCAGCAGGAAGACATTGAACCGGATATCATGACCCTGGCCAAAGCCCTTGCCGGAGGACCTCCTATCGGCGCGATGGTTTCCCGACACCCCTACATTGACGCTCTCGGTCCAGGGACCCATGGCTCCACGTTTGGTGGTAATCCGTTGGTAACCGCAGCCGCCGTAACCGCCATGAAGGTAGTGCTTGAAGATGGCGTGCTGGCCAATTGCCAGGCCATGGGCGACTACCTGTGTCAGCAATTGGAAAAGCTCAAGGCAAAATACTCCTTTATCAAAACCATCCGCGGCCGCGGCCTGATCATTGGTATGGAACTGAGTATTGACGGCGGCAATATTGTCACCAACGCCCTGACCCGCGGGTTACTGATCAATTGCACCATGGGTAATGTTCTGCGCTTTGTGCCGCCGCTGATTGTCACGCGCAAAGAAATTGACCAGATGATCGGGATTCTTGACGGAATCCTGGCCGAAATATAAAAGCCGTACCCGGCCTCAAAATCAAAGGCCGGGACGACCCATAAGGAGAAAATGAATGAATAAAGACTTTCTGTCGATCGCCGATTGCAAGCGCGAAGATCTGGAGGGCATCTTTACTCTTGCTGCCGACCTGAAGAAAAAACAGAAAGAGGGAACCGCCCATAAAATCCTCGAAGGGCAAACCCTGGGAATGATTTTTGAAAAAAGCTCCACCCGGACCAGAATTTCCTTTGAAGTCGGAATGTACCAGCTGGGTGGGCATGCCCTCTTCCTGCACTCCGGCAGCACCCAGATGGGGCGCGGTGAACCGATTAAAGATTCAGCCCGCGTTATGGCTCGCTACTGTGATGGCATCATGATCAGAACCTTCTCCCACCAGGTGGTTGAAGAATTTGCTGATCACAGCTATGTCCCGATTGTTAACGGTCTGACCGACCTGTGCCATCCATGCCAGGTCATGGCCGACCTGTTTACCGTCATTGAGCATAAAGAGGATTATGCAAACCTCAAATACTGTTGGATTGGTGATGGCAACAACATGGCTAACAGCTGGATCAATGCCGCTGCCAAATTCGGCTTCGAATTACGCGTTGCGACCCCCAAAGGTTACGAAGCGAATGCCGACGTCATTGCGGCGGCACAGGCAGCCGGGGCTAAACTGCTGTTCACCAACGATCCGCGCGAAGCCGCTGACGGAGCTGACGTCCTGAATACCGACGTATGGGCCAGCATGGGGCAGGAAGAGGAGCAGAAAGAGCGTGAAGCGGCCTTTAAAGGTTTCCAGATCAATAGCGAGTTGCTGAAAATCGCTGATCCGAAATCAGTTGTCATGCACTGTCTGCCGGCGCACCGCGATGAAGAAATTACCGATGAGGTCATGGAAGGGCCGCACTCGATTATTATCGACGAAGCAGAAAATCGCCTGCATGTTCAAAAAGCGATCCTGGCCACCTTAATGGCACGCTGATAAATGCACCTGACCTGCCCTTATTGCGGTTTCAGTAAAACCGTCGCAGCAGAACAGATACCGCCCAACGTGACGAAAGTGACCTGCCCAAAATGCCAGCAGGACTTTCCGTTTAAGGCTCAGGTGCCGTTACCATCGACAACCGAAGAAACACAGGAGCATCAAACGCCAGAAGTGGCGGCTCAAGAGCTTCCGAAAGCGGGGTTCTGGCTACGTCTGGTTGCAACTATGATCGATATGATCATCGTGCTGGTTTTGCAACTGGTTTTGGGGGCAGCCCTTGGATTCAGCGGGGTCACCATCCTGGGAGCAAACAACGCAGCTGCCAGTCACCTGTATTTACTGGTCGAACTGTTCACTTACGTGGTCAGTTTTGCCTATTATATCGTTTTTACCGGGTACTGTGGGCAAACCCCTGGAAAGATGGCCCTACGCCTCAAGGTCATCCGTTGTAATGGTGAGGCCATTGGCTATGGTCGTGCTGCGTTTCGGGAAATTCCGGCCAAGTTTATCGCTGCTATCCCACTCTGCATCGGTTATCTGATGATTGTCTTTGATCGCCAGAAGCAGGGGCTACACGACCATATGGCTAAGACCTATGTCATAAAGCTCTAGAAGACGGAATTCAGAATTTAGAATCTAGCGTGTGAAATGCAGGAGCTTTTTCCTGCGGACTTCTGTATTCTACCTTCTCTATTCTGACAATATTGTTTTATATACAAGTTAAGGAGATAAATCATGATCAAAAAAGGACAAGTTAAAAAAGCGGTGCTCGCTTATTCAGGCGGGCTGGATACTTCGATAATCCTCAAATGGTTGATCGAAGAATATGGCTGCGAAGTCGTCGCCTTCTCTGCTGACCTGGGTCAGGGGGAAGAACTTGACCATATTCCGGAGAAAGCCAAAAACACCGGTGCCAGTGCCTGTCATATTCTCGATCTGAAAGAAGAGTTTGCCCGTGACTTCGTGTTCCCGATGTTCCGTGCCAACGCTATTTATGAAGGTCGCTACTTCCTCGGCACCTCCATTGCCCGGCCACTGATTTCCAAAGCACAGATGGAAATCGCGGCTAAAGAAGGTGCTGATGCCGTTTCTCACGGAGCTACCGGCAAAGGGAATGATCAGGTCCGTTTTGAAATCTCCTACTATCATTTCGACCCTTCCGTTACCGTTATCGCACCATGGCGTGAATGGGATCTGAACAGCCGTACCGCTCTTGAAGCTTATGCCAAAAAGCATGGTATCCCGGTCCCAACCAGCAAAAAGTTCCCCTGGAGTTCCGACCGCAACCTGCTGCACATCTCCTTTGAGGGTGATGTCCTTGAAAACCCGTGGGCAGAAGCTCCGGAAGAGATGTACGTTCTTTCTGTTGCTCCTGAAGATGCTCCAGATCAACCGGAGTATGTTGAGATTGAGTTCGAAAAAGGTGATGCTGTTGCCGTTAATGGTGAGCGCTTAAGTCCTGCCCAGCTGATGCTCAAACTGAACGAACTGGGTGGCAAGCACGGTATCGGCCGGGTTGACCTGATGGAAAACCGTTACGTCGGCATGAAGAGCCGTGGTGTCTATGAAACCCCAGGAGGCACCATTCTGGAGGAAGCTCACCGCGCGGTTGAGTCAATCACCATGGACCGCGAAGTCATGCACCTGCGTGACTCACTGGTCCCACGTTATGCCGAAATGGTCTATAACGGTTACTGGTTCGCCCCTGAGCGTATCGCTCTGCAAGCGCTGATCGATGACACCCAGAAAACCGTCAACGGTAAAGCCCGGATCAAATTATACAAAGGGCATTGCCGTGTCGTTGGCCGTGACTCAGCTACCGACAGTCTGTTCAACGTTGATTTCGCAACTTTCGAAGCTGATGAAGTTTACAACCAGGCTGACGCTGAAGGTTTCATCAAGCTCAATGCATTGCGCCTGAGAATTGCGGCAATGCAACGTGCTGCAAAAAAATAATATAACCCTAGTGGGAGGGCTTGTCCCTCCCACCACTAACCAATCCGCTACAACTACAGACACCATGGATGGATACCCATTCATACCTCATCCTGTCTGCTGTTTGTAGCGGTTGGTGCATTACACAAGTAAAGAGAGATTCCAACATGAGTAAGCTCTGGGGTGGCCGCTTTACCCAGCCGACCGATAAATTTGTCGAAGAATTTACCGCTTCTATCGATTTCGACCAGCGTATGTATCGTTATGATATTCAGGGGTCTAAAGCCCATGCTGAAATGCTTGGTCGTCAGGAAATTATCAGTACTGCCGATGCTCAGCAGATCATTGCCGGTCTTGACGAAATTCTCGCCGCTATTGAAGCAGGAAAAATTGAGTTTCTGGTGGAACTCGAAGACATCCACATGAACGTGGAATCACGCCTGATTGAACGGATCGGTGCGGTTGGCGGTAAGCTTCATACCGGTCGCAGCCGTAATGACCAGGTTGCTGTTGATATCCGCCTCTACCTGCGTGATGAGATCGACACGATTCTGACCTACCTGGCCAAGCTCGAAGCAGCTCTGATTTCCCAGGCGGAAGGGAACCTCGACGTCATCATGCCCGGCTACACTCACCTGCAGACGGCCCAGCCGGTACTCTACAGTCATCATATGCTTGCTTACCGGGAAATGATTGCCCGTGACATCAGCCGCCTTCAGGACCTGCGCGCACGCTTTAACGTGCTCCCTCTCGGGGCCGGCGCATTGGCCGGAACGACTTTTCCTATTGATCGTGAATGGGTTGCTGAAAAGCTCGGTTTTGACGGGGTCACCCGCAACAGCCTTGACAGTGTTTCCGACCGTGACTTTGCCATCGAATTCTGCAGTTTTTCAAGTATTCTGATGATGCACCTGTCTCGCCTGTCTGAAGAACTGATCCTGTGGTCCAGTGCTGATTTCAGCTTTATCGAACTGACCGATGCCTTCTGCACCGGCAGCTCCATCATGCCGCAAAAAAAGAATCCGGATGTTCCTGAACTGGTACGTGGTAAAACCGGGCGCGTTTACGGCAACCTGATGGCCATGCTGACCCTGATGAAGTCATTGCCCCTGGCCTATAACAAGGATATGCAGGAAGATAAAGAACCGCTCTTCGATACCATCGACACGGTTAAAGGCAGCCTCAAGATCTTCGCCGACATGATCGCGGAAATGAAAGTCAAAGCCGATAACATGCGCATCGCTGCGGCCCGTGGTTTCTCAACGGCGACAGATGTTGCAGACTACTGTGTCCGCAAAGGACTCCCTTTCCGCCAGGCTCATGAAGTGGTCGGCAAGACGGTCCGCTACTGCGTTGAATCGGGTAAGGATATTCCCGAATTGTCGCTGGCAGAATTCCGTGAATTCTCTGATCTGATCGACGAAGATATTTACGATTTCGTTACTCTCGAAGCGTCTGTCAATGCCCGTAAGGCAACGGGAGGTACCGCCCGTGAAGCCGTTGAGCGGGAATTGCAACGGCTGAAATAAAGACTGAACATGAACCAACGTTGCCAACTTATTGTTATACTGGTGATAGCCACATTATTACTCGCATCCTGCGGTAAAAAAGGTCCGGTCCGGCCGTTGACAGGGCAACTGCCCGTCAACAGTGTCACTGCAGATCAGCAACCGTTACCAGATTGCTGCAACTAAGCGTTGATAAAGACATACCCCCGGTGGGAAAAGTGAGAGATCTTTACTTTCCACAGGGGGTATGTTAGCAATATTCCCTTATAACCAAGCCCTAAAGGGAGGAAAGAATGTTCCAAGGATCTATGGTTGCCCTGATTACCCCCTTCACCCCTGAAGGTCAGTTTGATGAGGAAACCTACCGCCAGTTAATCGAGTTCCAGATTGAAAATGGAACTGACGTTATCGTTCCCTGTGGCACCACCGGGGAATCGGCCACCCTTGATTATGAAGAACACAACAGGGTTATCCAGGCCTGTATCGAACAGGTCAACAAACGAGTTCCAGTCATGGCCGGTACCGGCTCCAACTCCACGGCTGAAGCCATAGCCATCAGCAACCATGCCAAAGAAATGGGCGCCGACGGTGTCCTGTTGGTGACCCCCTATTATAATAAACCTTCCCAGGAAGGTCTTTTTCAACACTTTAAGGCCATAGCCGAAGCGGTTGCCCTCCCCCAGGTTCTCTACAATGTACCGGGGCGTACCGGGGTTAACATGAGCGCTGCAACAACCATCCGCCTTGCTCAAATTGACAATGTTGTTGCCATTAAAGAAGCATCGGGCGACCTGACCCAGGCCAGTGAAATCATTGCCCTGGCCGGAGATAAAATCGACGTTGTTTCAGGCGATGACTTTCTTACTCTGCCGATGATGGCTTGTGGCGGTAAAGGGGTTATCTCGGTAACCGCCAATATTATGCCGGCCCAGGTCAAGGCAATGGTTCAGGCAGTTCAGGAGAATCGCTATGACGATGCCCGCAAACTGCACCTTGAGTTGCTCGATGTTCATCAGGCCATGTTCATCGAAACCAACCCGGTACCAGTTAAAACCGCTGCGTCACTGATGGGCAAATGTAACGTCGATGTCCGGTTGCCCCTGGCGGCGCTGCAGCAGCCATCTCTCGACAAGCTGAAAATGGTTTTAAGCAAACACAACCTGATCTGAGTCAGTTTCGGGTTAAAGGATATAAAGTTATGAACGTAGCAGTTATTGGTGCTGGTGGTCGTATGGGTGGCCGCCTGATTCACGCTGTTTGTGAAGCTGAAGGACTGACCTTAAGTGGTGCTATTGAGCGGACCGGTCACCCCCAGGTCGGGATGGATGCGGGTCTGGTTGTTGGGGTCGGTGAGCTCGGGGTTGTGATCAGTGATGATCTTGAGGCAACTATGGAAAAAGCAGATGTCCTCATCGATTTCACGTTCCCGGAAGTCACTCTCAATAATCTTGAGGTATGTGCCAAGCTTGGAAAAATGGTCGTCAGTGGGTCAACCGGCTTTACCCCAGAGCAAAAGGCCAAGGCTGAAACCTTTGCTCAGCAGATTCCGGTGGTTCTGGCTCCCAATATGAGCGTCGGAGTGAACGCCTGCTTTAAGCTGTTGAAGGAAACGGCAAAAATTCTCGGTCCGGATTTCGATGTCGAAGTTGTCGAACTGCATCATAATAAGAAAAAAGACTCCCCATCTGGTACCGCCGTACGCATGGGTGAAGTTGTTGCTGACGCCCTTGGCCGCGACTATAACAGCGTCGCTAACTACCACCGGGAAGGCATGTGTGGCGAACGCAGCAAACAAGAGATCGGCATGCAGACCGTCCGTGGTGGAGACATCGTCGGTGAGCACACCGTCTATTTTATTGGCATGGGAGAACGGATCGAAATCAGTCACCGCGCCATGAGCCGTGACATGTTCGCCCGTGGCGCTGCCAGAGCTTGTCAATGGTTGCAAAACCAACCGCCTGGACTTTATGATATGCAGGATGTTCTTGAACTACGCTAAGGACTTCCCGTTAACACATATGTCAGCGGATTATACGCCGATAACACAACTATTAAACTTGAGGCGGTTTGCATGCAGACCGCCTTTCATCTATGCCGAAATTTTTATCAGGAGAATCTGAACATGGCTAAAATCAACGATAATTACCTTAAACTTAAAGCGGGCTACCTGTTTCCGGAGATTTCCCGCCGGGTCAAAGAATTCACCAACGCCAATCCGGAAGCAAAGGTTATCCGCCTGGGTATTGGTGATGTTACTCAACCATTGGCACCAGCTGTCCTGAAAGCATTCCATGACGCCGTCGATGACCTGGCGACCACTGAGAATTTTGCCGGTTACGGCCCAGAGCAAGGCTATTCATGGTTGTCTGAAGTTGTCGTAGAGAAATGCTACAAGCCGCTGGGAGTCGATCTGAAAGTCAACGAGATCTTTATCTCCGACGGCTCCAAATGCGACTGCGCCAACATGCTCGACATCTTTGCTCTCGATAATGTCGTAGCCATCGGCGATCCGGTTTACCCCGTCTACAATGACACCAATGTCATGATCGGCCGCACCGGTGAAGCTGACGAAAAAGGTTACTACAAAGGGATCGTTTACCTCCCCTTCACTGAAGAAAACAATTTCGTTCCAGAACTGCCTAAAGAGAAGGTTGATATCATCTACCTGTGCTTCCCCAACAATCCAACCGGGACCATAGCCACCAAAGAGCAACTGAAAGTCTGGGTTGATTATGCCCTGGAAAACGATGCTATCATCTTCTTTGATGCCGCTTACGAGGCCTTTATCACCACTCCTGGCATTCCTCACTCCATCTATGAAATCGAGGGAGCCAAGAAGTGTGCGATTGAATTCCGCTCATTCTCAAAAACTGCGGGATTCACTGGCGTCCGCTGTGGCCTGGTTGTCATTCCGGAAGAAGTTACCGGTGCCAAAGCCAATGGTGAGCGCTACTCCATGAACAAACTGTGGCTGCGCCGCATGACCACCAAATTCAACGGAACGTCTTACCCGGTTCAAAAAGCCGCTGCTGCCGTCTACTCAGAAGAAGGCTGGAAGCAAACCAAAGAAATTATCGACTACTACATGAACAATGCCCGGATTATCCGTGAAGGTCTTCAGGCTGCGGGTATCACCTGCTACGGCGGTGTTGATTCCCCATACATCTGGCTGAAAACCCCTGAAGGCCTCAGCAGTTGGGATTTCTTCGACAAACTGTTGCAGGAATGTAATGTTGTTGGTACTCCAGGCAGTGGTTTTGGCCCTTGCGGCGAAGGCTATTTCCGCCTCTCCGCCTTTGGTGATGTCGAAAATGTCACCACCGCTGTTGAGCGCATTAAAGCCAAGTGGGGTAAATAAACTTTACCCTGTAATTCTTAAAGGAGATTTCCACTATGCATGAAAAAAGTATCGACCTGTTAAACAAAGCAGTAGCTGATGAGATCACTGCTCTACACCAGTACATGTACTTTCACTTTCATTGCGACGACCAGGGTTTCGATCTGCTCGCCGACCTGTTCAAAAGAACAGCTATCGAAGAAATGATCCATGTTGAAAAGCTGGCAGAACGGATTATCTTCCTGAATGGCGACGTCGAAATGAAAGCATCTGAAGAAGTTCAAAAAGTGACAGATGTTGAAGCTATGCTGCAGATGGCAAAGAAGATGGAAGAAAGCAGTGCTCTTGATTACAACCGCTGGGCCAATGAGTGCAGTACCAATGCTGACTCGGTTTCCAAGACCCTGTTTGAAAGTCTGGTTGTCGATGAAGAACGTCACTATGATCAGTATGATGACGAAATCGAAAACCTGAATCGTTTCGGTAAAGAGTACCTTGCTCTGCAATCCATCGAACGCAGTAAATCACGTCGTGGCATGGGTGGCCCTGGAGCTGCCTGATGCGCATCAAGTAATACATATAAATCAAGGGCGACCATCGAGGTCGCCCTTTTTTAAAAAACCTGCTATTTAATTCAATTTTTCTTGAACACTGCACCTCAATGAACAGCAAATGGAGCAAATTTGTATGATCAATCTCAAACCAGAACTTGTTGCCCAACTTGAAAGGGTCTTAAGTTCAGTTGAAATGTTATTACCTAAAGCGACCAAGGCCGTCGATTGGAAAAATTGTTATGCCGCCAACTGGCGGCGTCATTCCTTTTCCGGCTATCTTGAACCGGTGAAGGTGACCGATAACACCGAACTCGATCAACTGCTTGGAGTCGAAAAACAAAAAGAAGTGATGATCAACAACACCCGTCAGTTCCTTCAGGGCCTCCCGGCCAACAACGCTCTGCTGTGGGGATCACGCGGCACCGGTAAGTCTTCCATCGTTAAAGCCCTGCTCAATAAATATGCTCCCGAAGGCTTGCGTATCATTCAGGTCGAAAAGGAAGATCTCATCTACATCGCCGAAATTTTCGCTGCGGTTGAAAATGAACCCTATCGTTTCATCATGCTCTGCGACGACCTGACCTTTGAGACCGGCGAACTCTCCTACAAAATGCTCAAAAGCGCCCTCGATGGTTCAGTTTACTCAGCTCCTGAAAATGTGCTGATCTACGTTACCTCCAACCGCCGCTACCTGTTACCAGAGTATGACAGTGACCACCTGGGCGGGAAATACGTTAAAGGGGAATTACAACAGAGTGAAATCCAGGAAGAGAAAAGCTCCCTCTCAGACCGTTTCGGGCTGTGGGTCGCCTTCCACGTGTTTTCCCAGGACCGTTATCTGGATGCGGTCAGATTATGCATCGAACGTTGGAGTAAACAACTGGGGAAAGAGATCCCCTATGATAGTGAACTCGAACAAGCCGCTATTAAATGGACCCACGAAAAAACCAAGCGCTGTGGTCGCACGGCCTACCAGTTTTCGAAAAACTGGGTTGGTAAGTATCTTCTTAAATAATAACAAAGCCCCGTTTATCGCTGGATAAACGGGGCTTTGTAGATAACTGAAAAAAGAGTTTTAAAAATCTTCAATCTTTTACCTGTATGTTCTGAGAACAGATATACTTCATCTCTTCGATGAAGTCTTCTATTGCTTTGGAATTATTCTCTTTATATTCATCTAAAGACCCAACATAGCCTATTTTCTTATAGACAATAACGTTATTGATTTCTTTTAAACCTACATATCTAAAAGAACACCCCTGCAGGTAGGTTTGAAGTTTTTCTTCATAAAAATCAACGGTACAAAAGCGTCTTTTATCGACATCTGAGTAAAGTTTTCCCTTAATTCTAGAATCATCAGTTCCAGAATATACAAATCTATCTAAAGTGATTTTTTCTTTATTTATGAATATCGTAGCATCTACTTCTTTTGAATAAAGAGTTCGTGATACAACTTTTGATATGTCTGAGTATTTTATATCTTGCTTTATAAAACTAACATCATAAGGGAATTCAATTTTTACCTTAGGAATGTTTTGATCAAAATAGGTACGCCCCTGAACATCCGGCTCTTTAATTTTAATGCTTGCGCATGAATTAAGAATAAGAATAAAAATTAAGACAATGAATTTAAAATTTTTCAAGTTTCCCCCACTGCTGTCTCATAGTTTCAAATGAGCGACAACTGTTTGTCGCATAACGATAATTTGGGTTCGGGTGGCGAAAATAGCTCCATGAAATCGCGCCGTTCGAACAAATTTAGCTGTAATAACCGCAACATCTGCTGCATGGAGTGCCGAAGTTTCGACTGAAACTTCAGAAACGCCAGCACCAGATAGGCACACAGAGCAATCCAGAGTTGGGTCATCACAGCATTGAAGGATGTCCCCAGAAAGCTCTTAACTCGCAGATTCTGCTTGATCCATTTGAAGAACAGCTCAATCTGCCAGCGCTCTTTGTACAACTGAGCCACCGTTGCCGCCGGGAGGTCCAGCGCATTGGTCAGGAACTCATAGGTAATGCCGGTTTCCTCATCCAAATAGCAAACCTTGCGGTAGGTACTGTCAATTCCCTTGAGTTTGATCTGCTGATCGCGCAGCACCCCAAGGCTTTTACGTCCCCTGCGCAACGGGCCGGGAGTCGACACCGCATTGCTTTTCAGGCGTGTGACGAAAAATACTCCGTCTTCGGTCAACTCCTGATACCAGGAATAATCCGTATAGCCCCGGTCGAAAACAACGTAAGAGCCTTTGGGCAGTTCGAGTTCCCGGCCAACGTTGATTTCATGCTCCTTGCCTGGCGTCATACTGACGAAAGCAGGCAGGTAGCCGTCGGCATCCAGGCCGATATGCAGCTTCGCCGCGCCTTTACCCTTGCGGTACTGAGCCCAAGGGAACAATGACAACGTGAGATCCACCAGCGAGGCATCAAGCAGGTAGATCTTACCCTTGAGCTTGAATGCCTTGTTTCTCGGGGCCAACACCTGGCAACGGTTCATCAACCGGAGGAACAACGCCTCGTACAGCTTGTGCGGTTGCTGCTCATTGGCTCGGCTTAGTGTTGCCCGGCTGAACGGTTTGATCCCGAGGTGGTAGAGCTTGCCAGCTTGGGCAGTCATATTTTCAACAATATCCCGCAGACTATCGCGTCCGGTCAGTTGTGCCGTCAACAGGGCAACGAACTGTGTCCAGCGGGAAAACGAGCGGAATTTCTGACCGGCATGATATTTATTTGCCAGAGCCTGAAATTCATGTCTCGGGAAAATTCGTACTATTTGAGAAAGAACAGTGCTACAATGCGCCATGGCTTAGAACTCCTTGTTTTTAATGTGTTTTGGCGAATTCATTGTAACACAAGGAGGCTCTAAGCCTTTTATTTTATAGATCTAACTGTGAGACAGCAGTGAGTTTCCCCCTGTAAAAAATCCTTAACTGGGTTAAAAAATAGTACCGCATATGTTTTTTACAGTAGAAAAGCTTTCGTCAGAAATCTGCAACAACAGAACAAGCCATTCCATTACAAATAAGCGATACCATAACTGGTATAATCCTAATGGAAAATGACGACTATATTTTAACGATTATCTCCTGTCTACATTTTTCTACAAATAGTTACTTCCGCATAAATTACGCATAAATTACGCATAAATTAGGGACACTACCCATATTAATATTGACATCCAGCGTCATTAATCCTACGTTCACGTCATGCCTAGAATCGCTCGTATTGTCGCAGTTGGATATCCTCACCATATCACTCAGCGCGGAAATAATCGTCAGACTGTCTTCTTTGATGATGAGGACAAATCTACCTACCTGAAGCTTCTGGCAAAAAATTCACAACGCTTTGATCTCAAGATCTGGGCCTATTGCCTGA
Organism: Geopsychrobacteraceae bacterium; assembly: GCA_963664385.1. GTDB lineage: Bacteria > Desulfobacterota > Desulfuromonadia > Desulfuromonadales > Geopsychrobacteraceae > Seleniibacterium. The sequence goes on along the minus strand of OY761157.1, from coordinate 2,496,180 downwards.
TGGACAACCATATTCATCTTTTAGCTGTCCCTGAAAAAGAAAATTCCCTCGCCCGTGGTATTGGGCTAACTAATCAGATTTATACTCAATATCTTAATCGTAAACTCAACCAGTCCGGCCGCATCTGGCAAAACCGCTTCTTTTCATGCATGGTGGAGCATGACCCGTATCTATGGACCGTTGCTCGTTACATTGAAAGAAATCCCGTCAATGCAAATATGGTCCGAAAGGCGCAAGATTATCAGTGGTCAAGTGCGGCAGCCCATATTACAGACAAGCAAGACGATTTATTGGCTCAACCATCGTGGCTTGCAGATACTCAAAGAACTCATTATGCAGACTTCATTACACATTCTGATACAGAAGCAGATGATAAACTCCGCAGTGCCACCCGCACAGGGCGACCTTTTGGTTCTGGTATATTTATCGACAAAATGGAAGAGCTATTAGATGTGAATCTCAGGCCACGCAAGCCTGGGAGACCAAAGAAATATGGGTAGTGTCCCTAGTTTTCCAAAAGGGGAATTACAACAGAGTGAAATCCAGGAAGAGAAAAGCTCCCTCTCAGACCGTTTCGGGCTGTGGGTCGCCTTCCACGTGTTTTCCCAGGACCGTTATCTGGATGCGGTCAGATTATGCATCGAACGTTGGAGTAAACAACTGGGGAAAGAGATCCCCTATGATAGTGAACTCGAACAAGCCGCTATTAAATGGACCCACGAAAAAACCAAGCGCTGTGGTCGCACGGCCTACCAGTTTTCGAAAAACTGGGTTGGTAAGTATCTTCTTAAATAATAACAAAGCCCCGTTTATCGCTGGATAAACGGGGCTTTGTAGATAACTGAAAAAAGAGTTTTAAAAATCTTCAATCTTTTACCTGTATGTTCTGAGAACAGATATACTTCATCTCTTCGATGAAGTCTTCTATTGCTTTGGAATTATTCTCTTTATATTCATCTAAAGACCCAACATAGCCTATTTTCTTATAGACAATAACGTTATTGATTTCTTTTAAACCTACATATCTAAAAGAACACCCCTGCAGGTAGGTTTGAAGTTTTTCTTCATAAAAATCAACGGTACAAAAGCGTCTTTTATCGACATCTGAGTAAAGTTTTCCCTTAATTCTAGAATCATCAGTTCCAGAATATACAAATCTATCTAAAGTGATTTTTTCTTTATTTATGAATATCGTAGCATCTACTTCTTTTGAATAAAGAGTTCGTGATACAACTTTTGATATGTCTGAGTATTTTATATCTTGCTTTATAAAACTAACATCATAAGGGAATTCAATTTTTACCTTAGGAATGTTTTGATCAAAATAGGTACGCCCCTGAACATCCGGCTCTTTAATTTTAATGCTTGCGCATGAATTAAGAATAAGAATAAAAATTAAGACAATGAATTTAAAATTTTTCAAGTTTCCCCCTGTAAAAAATCCTTAACTGGGTTAAAAAATAGTACCGCATATCACTGCTGTCTCATAGTTTGATCGATAAATAAAAGGATCGGAACCCGTTTGTGTTACAATGATTTCGCCAAAAAACACAATAACGACAAGGAGTTCCGACCCATGGCGCATTGTAGCACTGTTCTTTCTCAAATTGTACGAATTTTCCCGAGACATGAATTTCAGGCTCTGGCGAACAAACATCACGTCGGCCAGAAATTCCGCTCGTTTTCCCGTTGGTCCCAGTTTGTGGCCCTGCTGACAGCCCAACTGACCGGCCGCAGCAGTCTGCGGGATATTACGGATAATATTGCCACCCAGGGTGGCAAGCTCTACCATCTTGGCGTCAAACAGTTCAGCCGGGCGACCTTGGCCAGAGCGAACGAAACACAGCCTCACCAGATGTACGAGGCTCTGTTCCAGCGGTTACTGGCTCGTTGTCAAAGTTGCGCACCGCGAAAGCGGTTCAAGTTCAAGGAGAAGCTTTACCTTCTTGATGCGTCGATGATTGATCTGACGCTCTCCTTGTTTCCTTGGGCAAAGTACCGAAAGGAGAAAGGAGCCGTTAAGCTTCATATCGGCCTGGATGCGGATGGCTATTTGCCGGCCTTTGTCGATCTGACCGAAGGCAAGGAGCATGAAATCAAGGTCGCCAGACAACTGGATTTTCCTAAAGGCTCCTATGTTGTTTTCGACCGTGGCTACACTGATTACAAATGGTATCAGGAGCTTACGGACGAAGGCGTCCACTTCGTTGCCCGACTGAAAAGCAATGCCGTGACGATTCCAGGTAAAAAGCGCCGGGGCCGGAAAAGTCCAGGAGTGCAGTTGGATCAGCATATTCAGTTGCAAGGCATCGACGGAACATACCGCAAGGTCGTGTATCTGGATGTCGAGACCGACATCACTTACGAATTTGTGACCAACGCACTGGACATCCCGGCGGCAACGGTCGCTGAACTGTATAAAGAACGCTGGCAGATTGAGCTGTTCTTCAAATGGATCAAGCAAAACCTGCGCATCAAGAGCTTTCTTGGAACATCACGCAATGCTGTGATGACCCAAATTTGGATTGCTCTGTGTGCGTACCTGGTGCTGGCATTCCTGAAATTTCAGTCGAAGGTCGGACGCTCAATGCACCAGATGTTGCGAATATTGCAGCTAAATTTGTTCGAACGACGCGATTTTAAAGAACTGTTTTTGCCACCAAAGCCAAAAATATCGTTATGCGACAGGCAGTTGTCGCTTATTTGAAACTATGAGACAGCAGTGACCGCATATGTTTTTTACAGTAGAAAAGCTTTCGTCAGAAATATGCAACAACAGAACAAGCCATTCCATTACAAATAAGCGATACCATAACTGGTATAATCCTAATGGAAAATGACGACTATATTTTAACGATTATCTCCTGTCTACATTTTTCTACAAATAGTTACTTCCGCATAAATTACACATAAATTAGGGACACTACCCATATCATCCTGCGTCATTAATCCTACGCTCACGTCATGCCTTGAATCGCTCGTATTGTCGCAGTTGGAGATCCTCACCATATCACTCAGCGCGGAAATAATCGTCAGACTGTCTTCTTTGATGATGAGGACAAATCTACCTATCTGAAGCTTCTGGCAAAAAATTCACAACGCTTTGATCTCAAGATCTGGGCCTATTGCCTGATGGACAACCATGTTCATCTTTTAGCTGTCCCTGAAAAAGAAAATTCCCTCGCCCGTGGTATTGGGCTAACTAATCAGATTTATACTCAATATCTTAATCGTAAACTCAACCAGTCCGGCCGCATCTGGCAAAACCGCTTCTTTTCATGCATGGTGGAGCATGACCCGTATTTATGGACCGTTGCTCGTTACATTGAAAGAAATCCCGTCAATGCAAATATGGTCCGAAAGGCACAAGACTATCAGTGGTCAAGTGCGGCAGCCCATATCACAGACAAGCAGGACGATTTATTAGCTCAACCATCGTGGCTTGCAGATACGCAAAGAACTCATTATGCAAACTTCATCACACAATCTGATGCAGAAGCGGATGATAAACTCCGCAGCGCCACCCGCACAGGGCGACCTTTTGGTTCTGAGATATTTACCGACAAAATGGAAGAGTTATTAGAGATAACTCTCAGACCACGCAAGCCTGGGAGATCAAAGAAAACTGGGTAGTGTCCCTAGTTTTTCCTGCTTCAACCAACTCTTCCGGATTAAATGAAATCTCCATATAGTTTCCCCTCCTATTTTAACTTCAATAAAAAAGTTTTAGATTGCGTTTAAAATCAAATCCATCAAAGTGACAGCGTTCTGAGCCCGCGCCATACCTACTCAGTAGTTCATCGACTAAATGAATTTGGACTAAAAACATTGATCCATCATCGCCATATACGGTCCCGTTGTATTCATATATACGCCTGGGGTCAGAGTAACCATCATAGAGTCTTAGCATCTTTCGAATGCCAAGCTTCTGTTCCGCCGTAAAGGAATCAAAATCCAATAATTTGAATTTTTCACTGTGCTCGATAACACCCCGTGTCCCAGAAGCGAACATATCCTCGTAAGACAACCGGTTCAGTTCCCCCTGATAATCCTCACACAGAAGATGATCCCCTATCTGAATATTCAGGTCTAAAACAACTGTGTAATAGTATTGGTGTTCTAGCAGTGTTTTGATTCGTTCCGGAATTTCCTCACCCCGCCCCTGGGCCACCATTTTGTCGCGGTATTGCTGATAGATCTCGTAGCCGCGAAAATATCCGTCATAGATTTGTTTCTGCTCCTGCAGGCAAGGAACTTGCTTGCTAACTTTTCGACCTTCCCACCCTTGGCGCCCGCCAAAGGAACCAAGCTTCAGGGAGTACTCAGCAAACCGCCAGTACGCATCCCCCAAGTTGAGATAAGCGACACTCCGTTCTGGGTCGAGGGCTATGACCTTGTGCAAAATATGTATCGCTTCACACAACCGCTGCATTTTCATAACCGGATTCGGAATATCCGCCAAATGAAGCATCCGTTCGTTACCTACAAATTCTACTGTCCCAACCGCGTAGCTCTGTTGCCCATGCTTTACGGTGATAGGAACGTTCTTCTTAAAGGCAACGCTTTCGTAACGAAAATAGGCATAGTCGTTAAGCAGGCGAACATAATCCGAAGTCGTAACATCAGCCGGCTGCTTGTCGATAGCGGCCTGAATCCCCGCTAGCTGCAGTCTACTGAAGGCTTTGACCGGGTCATGATCCAGTTGATAGTCCTTGAGCACCTGGTGGTAAGTCTTAAGTAGTGGACTTGCAGCGTATGAAGGACCTGCCACAAGGAAACCCAAAAGAAAAAAATACAAAATCGACATTGAAAATTGAGATGCGAGTATTTTCACGCTCATTCTCCCTTTCTGCTTTGCTTAGCTATAAAACACAAACAGCCCGCCTCCGGTTACCAGGTCAACACCTGCCACCGAAAACGGGCTGTTATATTTTTCATTATGTATCTTCATGGTTCCCCCCCAGGACCATATATTCACAGATAATTTCTCATTAGAGCGGCCAACAACGTAATACTCACTTAATAGTTTGTCTACATTTTTTTACAAATAGTTACTTACAACATCAAGGTCAAGACCTCGGGGTCGCGTCCCCGATCGGCGCCTTCCTTTTCTCCAGGGCAAAAAAAGGAAGAAAAAGTGCCCGGAAAGGTCAAGTACACTGACGATAGCTGAGTTAGAGTACGGATTATTGTTGCCTGAATATAGCACGGGCAGCCCAAAATGCTGCGCATTTCACTGGGCTAAGAGCTGTGGACTAAAGACATCAAACCAAATCTTTAATGATTTATAGAAATTTATGCTTATAACCATATAACTATCACTGGACATGTTATTTATATAGGGTTATAAGCATATCATAGTGGCTAAAGGAATTAATTAATGGATGAAGTTGCGATACAGATTCATTTTGATGGCCAATGGCACACCGCGGCCTATTACCGCCGTGATCGGAGTTTGACTTACGACATCGACTATGCCGTTCAGTTTATGCACGACAACAGGCCGATGACACGCATCGGACTTAACTTCGATATTAATTTTGAAGAATACTGCAGGAATGATTGGCCAGCATTTTTGTACGATCTGATTCCCGCAGGAGCCGCAAGAGATGCATGGCTCGCTAGAAACAATGTGCGTGAAACGGGTGACCGTGAGACGGACTGGACGCTTTTATGCTTTGCAGCAAACTGCCCACCCGGCAACCTGAGAATAGTTTCCGCTGTTGAGAATACACCTATCTTTGCCCACCCTGGTTTTACCCGCGATGAAATTATCGAACGTAATGTCGATTTCATCGAGTATGCGGCCGCTAACGGTGCCATAGTTTCCGGCGCTTCCTCAGTTTTGGGTCAGGCTCCCAAGTTTTTACTGGTTCAGGACCTTAACGGGAAATGGCACGCCGAAGGAGCCCTGCCGGAAGACAAAATATCCAGACATTGGCTGGTTAAATTCCCCCGGGGAAAGACAGAAGCAGACCGAACAATCCTTAGAAATGAAGCTCCTTATTATGAGGTTGCTCGTAAGTTTGGACTTAAGGTCGGCCCACCCCTTTCCTATGAAAGTAATGCCCTATTTATAGAGCGCTTTGATCGGAAAGTTCAAAATAACAAGGTTCTCAGATTTGGCCTGGAATCGGCAACATCTCTCTGCAAATGGAGCGGCTATGGCCCGGGCATTACCAATAATCAAATCTGCCTTGCCATGGAAAAGTTACTCGACAATCCAACCCCTGTGCTACTCGAATTCATACGACGAGACATTTTAAACCTCGCGTTAGGGAACGTTGACAATCATGGTCGTAATACCGCGATCTTAAAAACACCATGGGAAACAACCATTTCCCCACTGTTTGATTTTGCCCCTATGTTTCTCGATCCAGAAGGAATTCCCAGGGCCGCCCGTTGGGATCAGGAAACTCCTATGAACCTGCCAGAATGGGGAACCGTTGTAGAAAGTCTCTCCCTTTCCGGCCCTGAGGCAGAGCAGATTCGTCAGCACTTGAAGATGGATATTGCCAAATTCGAAGCCCTGCCGGACATTATGCAGCGCAGTGGTGTCGAGTTGACGATTATAGATCGGCTCGCCAGGAGAATTTCTGACCTGGCGATCAATTTGCGGGAGACCTTATGAAAAGACCATCCCATGAGAAAATCGAGGAAATGCGCAAGGATTTATTCGCAAGAGTTGATGCCGGGACAATTACGATTGCCGACGCATCCAGGCTAATGCGTAAAATTCTTGGTATGAACCGCCGCGAATATGCCGAAAACATCCTAAAAATCAGTCACGATGCCTTGCAGGCTGTTGAAACGGGAAAAGGGAATCCCACCCTTAAGACCCTGCAAGCAGTTGGAAAACCTTTTGGACTTAAGGTCGCTTTCGTGCGGAAAGACTCCTAATCTTAGCAAAAGCTGTGAACATTCGGTGGAATCAGCTCAATTGTTCTCGTCAGCGCAGCCATCATCGTTTTCCGAGCAAGAGAAGTACCATAATACTTCATCAGTCCTATCCTTTCCCACCCCCCACTATTTTGCTATGATCACCCCATGCAATGAATCACATGTTATGCAATAGGAGGTCAAACATGATAGGTCCGTTGGTTAATGGTGCAGCAGTTATCGTCGGTAGTGTTGGTGGAGCGTTATTAGGGCACAAGGTTCCGTTGACCTTGCGTCAGCGTATGCCACTCATTTTTGGCTGTGCCTCAATGGGGCTCGGCATTGCCATGATCGTCAAGGTCAAGGTTATCCCCGCAGCTATCCTCGCCTTACTCCTTGGCTCAATCCTGGGAGAACTGGTCCAGTTTGAAACCCATATTGAAAAGTTTGCCGGCAGCGTCCGTGGTTGGATAGACAAACGGGTCACACCTCCGGCGAGCGACCTGCCACAAGCGGATTATATGGAAAGGTTTATTGCCGTTCTGGTGCTGTTCTGTGCCAGTGGCACCGGTATCTTCGGCGCGATGAATGAAGGGATGACCGGTGATCCGTCGCTGCTTTTTGCCAAAGCATTTTTAGACTTTTTCACTGCCGCTATTTTCGCTATCAATCTAGGATTTCCGGTAGCAACTCTGGCCGTCCCTCAATTTATCATCCAAGCAGCCTTGTATGTTTGCGCATCGATCATTTTACCTCTGACAACTCCAACCATGATTGCCGACTTTTCTGCCGTTGGTGGCCTGATAATGCTGGCCACCGGTTTTCGCATCTGCAGTATTGTCCCGTTCCCCATTGCCAATATGTTACCAGCGCTATTGCTTGTCATGCCGATTTCTGCCTTGTGGGTCATGTTTGTTAGCTAGTTTCTGTCCGGAAAGCGCCCTTTTTCACCAGCTCGGCGTCAATCTGCGCATTCGCTTGTACGGCGTAAAGTACTACGCCTCCGCGCAAATACTTGATTTTCTTGATCTGGCAAAAAATTGCATCTTTCCAAATCAGAAACCGGCTAGTTGCTATGTTGACTTTCCGGATGGCAACTAGCTAATAAAATCCTTTCAGGATATGTCTATTCAGCTTATTTTCAAAAGATTAAAGAGTGTTCCTTTCCGTTGAAATATGAAAGGAAAATGCATCCAAGAAGAAAAAGCGCTATGCTATACCTGACTTTTTACTAAAACAAAACAATCACCGGAGGGAAATAATGAAAAAGACTTATCCCCTTAACGTGGTGTTTGGGTAGGGGCTTTAATCTTTTAGTATTATTATGCGGACAGGGGGGGGAGCTATGAACAGGAATAATCGTTTTTTCCAAAAACTGAGGATTCAGAGTGTAAAAGTACTTGTTTCTTTTGGTATGGCTATCCTTCTGGGTGGTTGTAGTGGCGGTGGCTCTGAAAGTACGACTACTGAAGATTCTGGGTCCCCCCTGGATTTGCCTGTAGAGATTCAGAATATCCCTGTCGGAGCAAAAACAGTCGAGTCCTTTAGTTATTTTTTTGAGGATGATTTTGAAAGGGAGAAGGATAATAGCTTCTGGGGTGGCTCGGATCGGGGCAGCGCCTATGTTGTTTTCGGCGCCAGTGATACCACGAATCCTGCGAATCGGGTGTTGGCCTTCAACTATACGTTACAAGCAGATGGGACAAGCGCCTGGAGCCAGCAGGACTTTCATCTTCCCCAGGTCAAAGAGTTCGCCCTTCAGTACGATCTCTATATCCCGGAAAACTATCAGAACTCTGTTGGAAACAGTAATCATAAGCTGTTGGTCACTTGGTCCGGCAGTTACGGTACCGCTTCAGAAGGATTACATATCTCCAGCGAAATGTGGAACAGCGCGGATGGTAGCGGAAAGGTTCCCTCTCTGAATATTGGCATCAATGATCTTGGCACCAGTGGTGATAATCGGGGACATATTATCCGGTCGGCTGATGCTCAGGAGATTGCAGTCGCCTGGGGCGAAGGGCAGTGGCATCGTATCTATATTTACGTGCAAGCAGCCCCGACCGCTCATGAGTTCGGCGCAGTTGAAATCTGGCGTGATGATATAAAACTGATCAGTACGGATGATCATGCCGATCAGCTGACTGGTAGTTGGTGGCTGGAGTTAGGAAAAGATCCTGCCTCTGTTATCGAATATGTCCAAGGGGCCAATTTTATTGAATACGGTTATCTTTTGGGATGGTGGAATGGTGCCAAAATTACAGATACAGTAACGTTTCAGATCGATGATTTTACCGTATGGGCAAAATGATTTATATTTATAAATAGTCACAAATCATATTTTAAGAAAAAATGGCCAGCCCAATCAGAGGGTAAATAAAACCACTGTATCTACAGTTAATAGTTACCGACAAAGGGGTGATCATATGCGTCTCTTTGCGGCGGTGGACTGTCCCCAGTAGCAATCACAAGATCATCGATATAAACATAATTATCGGGTGGATTTTCATTGTTCCAGTAAGTAAAGAGGTACAAATAATCAATTACCCCATTTGGATCCGATATTGTCGGAACATCAGTGCGGTCAAAGATCAGCTCTGTATCTCGCCAAATTCGCATCCGTGACTGCCCGCCGTTATCGACACTGGTATTGTCAACAAAAAGGTACATCTCGTAAGTCTCCCACTGGTTACGAGGGATTTTGGGCCCGTTGTAAATCGCCCAGATGTCGTGAATTTCTTTAATACAGCGCAGCACTGAAGTTGTTTTATCCGCCTGATCGATATAGAGATCGTTATAACCGGCATTACCGGTTGAGCCACTTTTGTTATGCAAGCGGATGAATTTCATCCACGGAGAGGCGCTGAATTCAAAGGAGGTTGGCCAATAAACCCGCAAGCGAACCCAGACTTCTCCTCCTCTGGTAATCGCAGGTGCAATAGGAATGACCGCTCCCCACAGACCAAAGCCTCCCTTGTCTCCAGCATGGATCTCCATTTTAGCGGCCTGATTTCCCGAGTAGCTTTGTTCTTCACTGCAACTGGTCCTGCCATCGGCATCAAAAAACATTTCGGGTGGGAAGCGGCCCAGAGAGCAACTTTCAAAATCCTCCTCCAGGTAAGGGACAAAAGAAGTGGATGCCCCTTGTTCTAAAGAATCGTCAGTTATGTGGTCGGAAGAACTATCGCCACTGCATGAAACAATAAACAATAAACTGATCATCAATAAAGCTAAGAAGAACTTCTGCATTGGATTTCCCCCTTTGATCCAGACAGAATAACAGCAAGAAAGTTGCTATAGTAACGTGAAGCGAAAATCATGTCGAACTATAACAACTAATGAGAAAATCATTCATTTTACAATGAGTGTTCATTTTCTTTATGGTTTTTCTGAACTTCAGTTAAAAACCAGGTTCAATATTAAATTATTTTGGGGAAAATCAAGGGACCAAAAGAAACTAGGTGAACCAGGAAGTGCCCATAATTTTTCTTTTGCATGAAAGTCAAATGCAGTCATACTGGAAAAGAGCTATTCATTAGCTAACGTACAAGTAAAACAAAACAATCACAGGAGGGAAATAATGAATTGTCACGAAGTTGATTACAATATTATCGGTAACGACATGCAGATGGTCCAGGTGGAACTGGATCCACGGGAAACGGTTATTGCAGAAGCAGGTGCCATGACCTATATGGAGGAAGGGATCTCCTTTGAAGCACGCATGGGGGATGGATCAGAAGCAGACAGCGGCCTGTTTGGTAAGTTACTTGGCGCAGGCAAAAGAGCCCTGACCGGGGAATCGATTTTCATGACCCATTTCACCAACCAGGGAACCGGTAAAGCCCATGTCGCCTTCGCCGCCCCCTACCCCGGCCAGATCATTCCAATTGATATGGCAACGATCCCGAGCCGTGAAGTTCTGTGCCAGAAGGATGCCTTCCTGTGTGCTGCTTACGGCACCAAGGTCGGGATCGCTTTTCAGCGCCGACTGGGGACTGGCTTCTTTGGTGGTGAAGGGTTTATCCTGCAGCGCTTGAATGGTGATGGCCTGGCGTTTATTCATGCCGGGGGATCGATTATTGAGCGTGAGTTAAAAGGTGAAACGTTACGGGTTGATACCGGTTGCCTCGTCGCTTTTGAATCGGGGATCGATTACAACATCGAACGCGCCGGAAACCTGAAGAGCATGTTCTTTGGTGGTGAAGGGTTGTTTTTGGCGACCCTGCGTGGCCATGGCAAGGTCTGGTTGCAAACTCTGCCATTCAGCCGACTGGCCGATCGGGTTATTCAGCACGCACCACGTGCCGGTGGCAGTGATAAGGGGGAAGGTTCGTTGCTGGGTGGTATTGGACGCATGTTAGATGGCAATTGAGTCATGTTTCATTGATTTTACATGCCAAAGGCATTGCGGTTCTGGCCATCAGGCGTGATTTTGGCCGCAGGCCGGCAGGTTAATTACAGGCATTAATATTGAAGTTATCAACGCCTGAATACAGACATATTAAACAGGGCCTTTTTTACTGACTTTTTGTGGCTTGATTATGACAAAAAGTCAGTCGCCTGCAGGGGCGAGTCCCTGCGACTTTTCTTTTGACTGTTTGAAATAGAAACAAGATTAAGACCTCGGGGTCGCGCCCCCGAACTGCGCCATTCTTTTGTCCAGGGCAACAAAAGAATGCAAAAATGCCCGGAAAGGTCAAAAGAACTGACGAGTGTTGAAGCAGACTACTACTTTGTTGTGATCAGCTAAAATTAACCGGCAGCCCAAGATGCTTCGCATCTTATGGGCAAAAACGTAATTAATGAACTAAATCACTGAATATAGACATGAACAAAGACAACAACTTCACATATCAAGCCATCGGCATCCTCCGCTCCCCTTACGCAAACCGTATCGACGCCCCGCATCAGGCGACGGTCACTGAAGGGACTGAAAGCGGTGACCAGGCACTGGCTACTCTGGAACTGCAGGACTGGGTCGATGAGGAGGTCCTCCTGGATCTCAATGGCTTTGAACGCGTGTGGCTAATATTTGCCTTTCATCGTAGCCAGGGGTGGAAAAGTAAAGTCAAGCCACCACGGGGCGGCCCAAAACGGGGGGTTCTGGCAACCCGTTCTCCCCATCGGCCCAATTCCATAGGCTTGTCTGCTGTCGAATTGGTTAAAGTGGAAGGAAAAACTCTCCACCTCAAAGGTGTCGACCTGCTCGATCAGACACCAATCCTAGATATCAAACCCTACGTCCCCTACGCCGATGCTTTTCCTGATGCCAAAGCCGGATGGATCGACGAACTGGATGACAAACTGGGTAAAAATTCTGCCCCCGGACCACGGCGAGCACGCCAATGATGCAGCCTGCTGCGCCATTATTTTGCAGTGAAAATGAGGATAAGGCGGCCAACTAACTGTTGTCTCGGTTATTCATTACGCTATACTACTGAGTACACATGTCCATGTATTGAGCAATATTTCCTTATTCAACGACAATCCAGGATCGACAAGGACCACTTCATGAGGAAGATAATACTATTGCTGTTGCTGCTTATCTCTGTTCACACGTCCTGGGTCTGGGCTGATAACATTAAATTCGGAATTTTCCCATCGAATGATCCAGCCAAGCTCATCCGGGTCATGGATGTTCTGGGCAACTACCTGCAGGAAACAACCGGTGAGCAGCTTGAAATGATCGTTACCCGTGATTATGATGAACTGCTGGAACGCCTGAAAAATCACTCCCTCGATTTTGCCTGGATCAATACTCTCAATTATATCCGGGCTAAAGCAGCATTACCGTCAATCCGCTATGTGACCACCTATGTGGAAAAGAACACCTCAACGGGCACGATCCGCCCCTACTATCAAAGCTATATTGTCACCCTCGCAGATAACAGCATCTCCACCATGGAACAAGCCAGGAACACACGCTTTGCGTTCACCGATCCTGGCTCAACATCGGGCTATGCATACCCGAAACGCCTGCTACATGATATGGGGATTGAGCCTGCAGAATATTTCAAAAAAGTTTTCTTTCTGAAACGTCATGATCGGGTGGCCCAGGCCCTTTTCTCAGGCGCCATTGACGTCGGGGCCATGTCTGATGGTACCTATTATACCAACCAGACCCAGGATGGTAAGCAGCTCACTATCCTCGCACAGTCTGCCCCGATCCCCCTGGATGCTATTGTTGCCAACACACACCTGGCTAAGGAAAAGGTCGAACTGTACCGCCGTGTGCTAACGGCAATGCCCAGCAATCACGCCTTCTGCCAGGCAATGCAGAGCATTATCGGTTGGCCCGCTGCGGGGTTTACCTCCCGCAACGATGCTTTTTATGATTCAGCACGCACGGCGCTACAGTAATGAAGATATCTTTTAAAACCGCTCTATGCATCAGTATCGGTATCTGTTTTATCCTGTTCAGTTCCATAAACATGTTGTCTCTTCAGCACGCCATAGATCATTATGACGCCACCCTAAAAGAGACACAGCACAACAAAGTCACAGCCATTGCCCAGCGTATGTCAGAACAGGCAACCCAACTGCAGCAGACAACCATCAATCTTTCTTATCCCAGGGAAATCATTCAGTCTGTCGAAGCGGCAGACAATGAAATTCTTTTTGACTGGAGTTACTCTTTTTCCCAAAGTGTCGACTCTATTATCTTTACGGATTCACAAGGGATCGTTCTTGCTCGCGCACCGGAAGAATTCCATTTCGGCGATTCCCTCGCTAACGAAGAATTTGCTTCTTTGACCATGCAGCAAGGAAGCTATCTTGGCCTGACGAGAATAGCAGGAGAACTGTCTCTGGTCGCCAGCCGAACAATCCGAAAATATAATGATTTGACGATAGGAATGGTGGCGGTTGTCCGTAAAATTACCCCGCAGATGCTGCAACACTATGTTGGCGACGAAAATACCATAATTATTGCCAGCGACTTGACTCAGCACATCCAGAGTTCTCACGCCGACAAGCCAGTCCTGTGGTCTGAACCTCTATTTCAGGGGGCACTGCCTTTTGATAATGCCGATATTTTCCGCGTAAACACTCTCACCGACAATAATCTCGGTGAATTGATGAAACTCAAAAGTCGTCTGTACCGCAACGCATTCCTGAGTGGTGTAGCGATGCTGCTGGTCCTGATCCTGATTTTGTACTGGCAATTCAGTCCATTTAAGCGTCTGCTTAACAATATCCTGGCCTACGTTGACGGCAGTATAGACCTTCCGCTGCTGCGAACCAGGCTGATGCAGCAGCCCAAACGCCCAACCAGGGAAATCATCAGCATTACCGATGCGCTCATCAAAATGACCGATACCCTCACCGACTCTTTTAAGCGGATCGAAGACCTTAACGCCAAATTGACAGCGCTAGCCAATCGTGACCCTCTGACCGGCTTGTTAAATCGTCGCGGCATCGCTCAATTCATGGAGCATGAACTGGCGCGGGCCCATCGCTACCACAATCCGCTGTCGGTTATTCTGGGCGATATTGACTATTTCAAAACAATTAACGACTCTTATGGCCACCACAAAGGAGACACGGTACTCCAAAAAGTTGCAGAAATTTTGACCGCCAACAGCAGAGCGGCAGATATCGTGTGCCGCTGGGGCGGAGAGGAATTCCTGATTCTCTGTCCAGAAAACAACCTTGAACAAAGCAATATGATTGCCGAAAAAATCAGATGTTGCATCGAACAATATAACTTCGGCATTAGTGATCAGCTCACCTGCAGTTTCGGCATCAGTGAATTTACAGCACCTGAGAAACTCGAGCAATTTATAGCCCGGGCCGACAAAGCTCTTTATCTGGCCAAAGGCGCAGGTCGAAATTGTGTTCGAACCCTGAAAATCTGAACAATCCCCACCCTCGGTTAAGTGAGTTAAACTATTTTCAAAGTAAATCTATTGCGACAGATTCTTGATAGAATGCTATCTTCAGTTAGCTGCTGAACGATTTTGTCTTAATAATAAAAATAAGGGAAATAACAGTTGTTCACCTACGATTCACACAAAAAGGAAAAACCTCTCCAACGCAACTGGTCACTGACTGATATCGTTGATCTCGAATATTTTATGATCTGCGATGAAGAGCTCCGCGAAACAGAGGGGGAAACGGCCCTGCGCCAACAGGACCGCACCTTCTATTTTTCCCGCCGCCAGGAATTCGACACCATTGGCAATACCCGGGGTCTGGTACGCCGCTGGCTCGCTGCCCGCCGCATGCACTGGCTAAGTTCTCCCAAAGCCAGCCCGTTACCTGGGAAAATATGGCAGGAAACACTGACCATCATGACCTGGTTAAGTATATTTTTCGGGCTTGTCAGTGGTGGAGCAACCGCCGCCAGTCTGCTCAGCTACAGCGGTACTACAGCAGTTAACGTATCTGGTTACTTTGCGGTCCTTATTGGCCTGCAACTCGTGCTTTTGCTTTTGCTTGTCATGTTTTCTTTTGGGCGCATTATTGGCTCTCGCTGGTTACGCGCCTCCCTGCTTTGCAACCTGCTTGCCGCAGGCGTTAAGAAACTGTTTACCTACGTTCTGATGCGCAGCCAAAAACTATCAACCGCTGAAGCACGGCTTGATTTCCGCAGTGCCTTGAGCAGGATTAAACTCAATCATCAGGAGTATGGTGGGCTGTACTTCTGGCCAGCATTTATTCTGCTACAACTGTTTGGCGTCACCTTTAATCTAGCCGCCCTGGTTACCAGTTTTATCAAAATCAGTCTTACTGATATTGCTTTTGGCTGGCAATCGACCCTCGCGGTAGATCCGGTACAGCTAGCCAAGATCATTCAATACCTGGCCACCCCCTGGAGCTGGATGTTACCTGTAGAAACTGCCTACCCAAGCCTGGCCCAGATCGAAGGGAGCCGCATTATTCTTAAAGATGGCCTGTACCTTCTGACCACGAATAACCTGGTCTCCTGGTGGCCCTTTTTACTGTTGGCAGTCTTCACTTATGGCCTGCTGCCACGCCTGGTCTTGCTCATCTTTGGCTGCCTCCGGATGAAGACAAACCTGACGCGCTTGCGTTTTGACAGTGCCCGCTTTCGGCAACTCCAGCAACGCATGCTCAGCCCTATTCTGGAGACCCAGCAGGTTGCTGCAAACCAGGAACAAACGTCTGAACCCTCTGGCCAATCCGCTGACCCAGCGTACCAGGCAGCTCTTGAACCAGCAGCCACCAGTGGCGCAAAGCTCCTACTGATTCCTGATGAACTGTATGATGACCTGAATGCAAAAGAACTTGAACAACTCCTTAAAGTTCACGAAGGAGCTGGCCCCTATTACCCGTTGCGCACTGGCGAGTTAGGTCAAAGCGAAGAAGAGCTCTACTGCGATATTGCCAGGACCCTCCATGAGAACCCCTATACCGGGATAATTCTGCTGCAGGAAGCATGGCAACCACCGCTGCGCGAATTACTGGGATTGCTCAGACGCGTACGCCATGAACTGCCACGGCACTATCCATTATCGATTGCCCTGGTAGGTAAACCGCATAAAGAGATTCTTCTGACTCCTGCGAAAGGTGCAGATCTGAACCTGTGGCGAAAAACCATGCAGACTCTGGCTGATCCTTATCTGGCCCTTTATCCACTGGTTGAAAAGCGATGACAAGCCATACGCCAAGCTTTGCGATTATCGGTCATCCGAACGAAGGAAAATCCTCTGTCTTGTCGACCTTAGCAGAAGATGATAGTGTCCGAATCAGTCCGGTTCCGGGTGAAACAACACATTGCCAGTTATTTCCGGTTGTCATTGACGGTAAGGAAATCCTCCGCTTTATCGATACCCCAGGCTTTCAGAATCCACGACAGACTCTGGCCTGGATGCAAAACTATCAGGGCCCCGACAGTGAGCTCATTAATGCCTTTCTTGCCGAGCATCAACAACAGCCTGACTTCCATGACGACTGCCAGCTTCTGCAACCGGTAGCCGCTGGTTCAGGGATTATTTTTGTGGTGGATGGTTCCCGGCCGGTGCGTAACGTTGACCGTGCTGAGATGGAAATCCTGCGCCTGACCGGTGCGCCACGTATGGCGGTGATCAATAATAAGGAAGACCATGGAGACTTTATTGATGACTGGCACAACGCCTTTCGTAAACACTTTAATGCCATTCGCATCTTTAATTCATGCCGGGCCAATTACATCGAACGGATCGAGTTACTCGAAAGCTTAAAAAGTATCGACCAGCAGCACGAACCTCTCCTGCGTCAAGTCATCAGCGCGTTCCAGAAAGACTGGCAACTGCGTACCGAACGCAGCGCCCAGTTGATTGTCGATCTGGTCTGTGACGTTCTTCAGCATAAAGAAACCCTGACCGTTCAGGACGCGCATCAGGAGGAACAACTTCATGAGCGCCTGCTGCAGCGCTATCAGCAAGCGATAAGCGCCAAAGAACAGCAAACGTACAATGCCATGCGGACCTTGTTTAAGCATAACATCTTTAACCTGCAGCTACCTGAGCATTCGATTCTCAAGGAAGATCTGTTCAGCCGCCGTACCTGGGAGTTCCTGGGGCTTTCCAGAGGACAGTTGATTACTGCCGGGGCATTAAGTGGCGCTGTCGTTGGTGGCAGTATTGACGCCATGGTCGGCGGCGCTTCATTTGGCATCGGCGCCGCAGTTGGCGGCATGGTGGGCGCAGCCGGAACGGTCTTCAAAGGAAAACAACTGATCGACAGAATGAAACTGTTCGGCCACAAAATCGCCGGCGAGCAAATGCAGGTTGGTCCGGCGACCAATAGCCAGCTGCTGTATATCCTGATTGACCGCAGTCTGCTGTTTTACAGCCATATTATCAACTGGGCCCATGGCCGCCGTGACTATGCAGATTATCAGTCTCTTGGTCCGAACCAGAGTAAACAGGGGTATACCTCCGGCTGGAGCAGCCAGGAACGCCAGCCTGCTATCGAGCTCTTCAAAGCGATCGCTAAACAGGACGAAGCAAAAATTATTACCTCAAGTCATTCTTTGCGAACCCTGTTGAGCAAGCAGCTTAACCTTATCTCTGAGCGTTAAGAACCGACTGAAAACCCGCCAGGTTATTCATCCAGCAAGGGTTTAGCACCCGCCCCCTAAGAAATCACACCTATTTTCACCCCGCCAGCAGCGTCGCCGGAAACAGGACAATTTGCGGAAAGGCGGCAACCAATACCAACGTGAGGATATTGATAATATAAAATGGCATAGTTGCGACAGTCAGGCGCTCAATCGGGACCTTCGAAACCTGAGCCGTTGCAAACAGGCAAGTCCCGACCGGAGGCGAAGCGAGCCCGATGGCCAGGGCCACGCACATGAAGACCAGAAAATGCAGAGGGTGAACGCCTGCCTGAGTTGCTGCAGGCAAGAGAACCGGAATTAACATAAGAGCCCCGGCGACAATATCCATCAACATGCCAACGATCAAAAACACCAGGCCCATCATCATCAAGGTGGCAAACTGACTGGATACCATAGTCGACATGACACCAGCTGCTTTCATAGGCAGCAGATCAACGGTAAAGACGAAGGTTGCCGCGTTAGCCACCATCAGGATCAGCAGAACCGACCCTGCTGACTGACCAGCCCTGATCACCAGCGGGACAAAATCCCTGAATTTAAGTTCACGGTAGCCATAAAAGCCAACCAGCAGAGTATAGACGACGGCCATGCCAGCAGCCTCGGTCGGTGTAACAATGCCGGAAAACATCCCTGTCAAAATGATGATCGGCGCCCCGATTGCCGGCATCGCCCGCATAATTGATGACAAACTTTTCAGGCTGTCATAGCGCATAATAACTCCGTATTCCCGGCGTTTGGAAATAAGCGAGTTGTAAACAGCCAGCAGAGCGGCCAGTAACAAGCCTGGTCCCAGGCCACCGGCCAGCGCCGCACCGACCGACTGGCCAGAAGAAGATGAGGCAACAATCATCAGGATACTTGGAGGCACCAAGGTCGCAAGTGTCGAGGTAATCAGAGTCAGCGCGGCAGAATAAGGCACAGGGTAACCGCGTGACGTCATGGCCCGGATAGTAATCGGGCCAAGGCTGGCGATATCTGCAACAGACGAACCGGAGATACCGCCGAAGATAAAACTTGAGACAATGTTAACATGGCCAAGCCCCCCGCGAAAACGTCCGACCATCGCCTCGGAAGCGTCGAAAATCCGTTCTGAGAGTCCACCACGTTCCATGATCTGTCCAGCCAGAATAAACAGAGGAACCGAAATCAGAAGAAAGCTGTTAACAGAGGTTGC
Organism: Geopsychrobacteraceae bacterium; assembly: GCA_963664385.1. GTDB lineage: Bacteria > Desulfobacterota > Desulfuromonadia > Desulfuromonadales > Geopsychrobacteraceae > Seleniibacterium. The sequence continues at coordinate 2,477,059 of OY761157.1, read as the reverse complement.
CATAGTCTGGGTAATCATAGACAGGGGCAGGTCATAGTACCAAAGCGTAACCACGGCAGAGAACCCCAGCGCTAAGGAGACCGGAACTCCGAGCAGGGCAATGACAAGAAACACAACGATCAACATGATACTCATTTCCCAACCTCCGCGCTCTGTTCAACCAGCCCGTCAACAAAATGACCCGGCTCCCGGTGCCCTTCAACCTTAACCTCATAGTCGCAGCGTCCTTCACCATAGACATGCACCAGCACCCCAAGGGGGGCCAGCACCGACCCCAGAACCAGGGGTAAGGTCGTTACCCACATCCCCATCTGCAAGGTTGCAGATATTTCTCCGGAATGAATTTGCTGCTTTAACAACGCGACTCCAAACCAGCCAACAAGGCTGAAGAATATCACTGCACAGATAGGGGTCAGGTGGCGCAAAGCACGTTGCACAGATTGGTTAAACAGGACGACAACAAAGTCAACAGAGGGATGATGACCTTTTCTAAAGCCCGTTGCCATGCCAAGAAAAGTGGTCCAGATAAACAGAAAACGGGAAAGTTCCTCAGTCCAGGGAGTAGAATTGCCCAGGACTCGCGTTATCACCTGCGTGCCAATCAGCACCACCATGCCGAAAACAGCAATAAAAATCAGGCTGTTTACAGCTTTCCAAAGATACTTATCGAGTATATACAAAGCACCGACCCCCTTTTTCACCCCGTTGGCTACTTTTTCCAAGATAGGCCAACAGTACACTGACAACCGACGATCCACGTTACCCCTGTTGCGCGACGTTCTATGTGCACCGGGCGCAACGGGGGAATTGTGGTCGCGATCGACACCAGGGTGCCGATCGCGACATGAACAAGAGTCTTCCGATTCCGGACAACTCACTTTACCTTTGAAATGTTCTTTCAGTTTTTCAGGAAGTCGATACTGTACTGCATAAATTCCGCACCGATCTTAGCTTCGAACTCTGGATAGATCGTCCGGGCCAATTCCTGGACCTTTTCCAGCTCACCCGGCTCAAAACGATTCACCTGCATACCACGCGCTTTAAGCTTTTCGATAATTTCGGCTTCTTGCGCAATTTCCTCGTCATCATGCTGTTTGACCATTTTTGCTGCGGCAGTGCGGATAGCATCGTGATGTTTGGCGGGAATCTTATTCCAAGCCTTCTCGGACATGGCAAGCAGAAAGGAATCTGCCAGATGCTGAGTAATGTTCAGGTGTCCCTGAACCTCGTAGAATTTATTGTTGAAGGGGACCTCGACCGGATTTTCCTGGCCGTCAATCGCTTTAAGCTGCAGAGCGCTGTAAACCTCGGAGAACGCCATCGGGGTCGGATTGGCACCAAGGGTTTGAAACAACCGTACCCAGAGGGGATTATTGGGGGTGCGCAGGGTCACATCTTTAAAGTCGCTGGCCTTGGTGATGGGAGTTTCTATGGTCGTTACATCTCGAAAAGTACGCAGGAATATTCCCAGACCAACGATATTCAGTCGCTCTAAAGATGTGAGCAGAGTCGCACCTGGCTCGCCCCCAAGGTAGCCTCGTAACTGATCGTAATCTTTGAACAGATAAGGCAGGCTGATAGCGTTCATCCGGGGCTCGAAGGAGGCGTAGACACTGCTGGCCAGAATCAAAGCGTCCAAGGCGCCATTACCCAACTGGTTAATCGCTGCATTCTGGTCCTTCCCAAACAAGATACCGTCGGCGAAAACCTGGAGTTTGACCTCCCCTCCCGTCTCTTCACTGACATATTTGGCAAAATCAGTAGCAGCCCGGCCAACGGATGACCCGATCGGGTCTGGAATTGCAATGCGCAGAGTTGTTGCCGCCTCAGCTTTGCTGCCAATTGCAGGTCCGCCAAGCAGCATAACAGCAGTCAGCATGGCAATGCCTTTCAGCACTTTACGGCGGGTGATCACAAATGTGCTTTTCTTAGTTTCGAGTGTCATGACAGTCTCCTTTGCAGATTAAGTAAAGTCGATCATTGAGGTTGTGACGCTTCCCTTCATCTTTGGTGCTACATCATGTGTTGCTCTTGAATCCTTTCTTATTGTGGGTCTGTGGCGAGGTTATTAAGTCGCCGCAGTTCCAGAATCAATGCGCTGTGGTCAAGCTCTCCATCACCGTGATCAACGAGGTCATGGAACAGCCTGTCGGTCAATTCAAGCATTGGCAAGCTCAGCTCCAGGTCGCTGGCGAGGGCAAGTGCAGCTTCGGTGTCCTTGATCTGATTGAGGGCCGTACCTCCTGGCTCAAAATCCCCAGAGATCATTCTTCTGCCGTGAAGATCCAGAATCCTGGAGTTCGCAAAACCACCAAGCAGCGCTTCGCGCACACGTTCCAGGTTGGCCCCGCCCCGCTCTGCCAGAAGCAGCGTTTCAGACACTGCAACAATAGTGCTGGCGACGGTCAGCTGATTAGCCAACTTGGTCAATTGCCCCGTTCCCGTAGGACCGATATGGATCGGACGACCGAGAGCTTCAAACACAGGACGGGCTTCTACGGCATCGGCCACATCGCCACCAACCATGATAGACAGAGCCGCGTTTTCAGCTCCTACTTGACCACCTGAAACGGGAGCATCCAGGTATCTGATTCCTGCGACCTGGGCACGGCGAGCATGCTCCTCGGCGGTCTTAACCGAAAGGGAACTCATGACTATCAACAAGCTGCCTGGCCGCATCGAGTGCAGCGCTCCTGCTGGTTCAGAAAATAAAACTGCGTCGCAGACCGGACCGGTATCTAACATGACCACAACAGCATCACTATCTGCGACCGCTTCGGCAGCAGAGCCAGCGACCTGAACGCCATGCTCCGCCAGCAGACCTAACCTTTGTATATTCTTATCGAAAGCCGTCACAGTGAAACCGGCCGTAGCCAGGTTTCTGGCCATGGGCCAACCCATTATGCCCGTGCCAATAAAGCCTATCTTTTTTATCACTTTCGCCATTGCGCGCCTAAGCTCCTGTGCGTGGGTGACTGCGATTAAGGAACCTCACCGGTAATTCGGCTTCGATAAGGTCCGGAAAAGCCGCCTGGAAACGGAGTAAGTGCGGTGTCTGCAGATGGGCATCAAAGGCCTCTCTTGATTGATACACCTCGTAAAAGGTAACCCGGTTGGGGCAATCGATACCGCAGTTCACGTCAAATTGAAGACAACCAGGCTCGTCCCTTACCGAGTGGGTCGCGTCATCAATCGCTGCAGCTAAAAAGGAGTCTAAAGCGCCCTCTTTGACCTGGAATTCGGCGATCACTACGAAAGCGGTTGCGCCTGAGTTAGCGGTCTGCGTCATGATCAAAAGTCCTCGCCTGATTTGGGGGCCATGGTTTTTGCGTATTCTTTGCGAAAATTGACCACGTCCATATTGTCAACCAGCTCGACGTCAGAGAAGCTGACAATCTGGTCGCGCGCAACCGGTTTTATCAATTTAACGTTGTGAGCCAAGCCGATCGGCAGGGCATCAAGAGCTTGACTCCTGGTGGCGGGAATTGCATTGGCCCAGACCGCAAAGCCACCCTCGCCATCCAGCATGTCGCCAGCTTTCAAGTTCGATTTGGCAGTTGCCACGGCATCGGCGCGGAAATCCTTGGAGGATCCAGTAGGCTCGCCACGCAGGACTGCCGACAACACGCTGACACTTGTCTCCAGGCCGATCATATGGAAGGGGCGCCACATGGAAGCATACCAGCCCGACTTATCCGTCAGCAGGCCATACTGTTTAAAGCAGGCGCGCGTGTACTCATCGGGAGCCTTAAAGGTGACAAACATGCCATAGCGGATATTGTTTAAAACTTCACGCCCATCCGGTTCCTGACTAGCCGCAATATCAATCAGGCCAGCACGCGGCAAACGGCCACCGTCTTCGACCGGCTTAAAGACGTTGGCCAGGTCCTGCAGACCGGCCGGGTAAAAAGCCAACCCGTTATCAGGGCAGTCCAGCCCCGTACCATTGGCGATGGCCGCCATTTCAATCGCCGCCTTGGTGCCATCGGTGAAGGAGTTGTACATTTGCGGATTAAAATCCCCAGCTTTGACTTCCTCCTCGGTCCAGCCAAAATAGCCCCATACCGTGTCCGGGGTCGAGTAACGATAGCGTGGCTCAAAATTCATCCCCTTACCGGTTGCCGTCAACTCGAATCCGCAGGAGCGAACCCAATCGATCAGTTCGCAGCAGAATGCCGGCTGGTCGCCATAGGCCATGGAATATACGAGCCCTTTGGCACGCGCCTTAGCAGCCAGCAGCGGGCCACACATGACATCCGCTTCCACATTCACCATGACAATGTGCTTGCTGTTCTCAATAGCAGCCAAAGCGTGCCGCACACCGGCAAGGGGGTGGCCGGTCGCTTCGATAAGACATTCGATCCCTTCAAACTCAGCCAGAGTTGCAGCATCATCCAACACGCAGGTTGTTCCGGAATCATAAGCCTCGGCCAGGGTTTTGGCCCCATACTGTTCAGGTTCCCAGCCTACCCGTTTAAGGGACTCTTTTGCCTTGGTCACGTTCAGATCTGCGACACCAACAATGTGGTACCCTTCGATAAATTTTGCCTGCGCAAGCATCATTGAACCAAACTTTCCAGCACCAATGATACCGACGCGAACGGGTCCAACCTCAGCGTTACGTTTTTTAAGCATTGTAGATAAATTCATAATCACAACCCCTTCTCTTGCAGCCGTGGAAACGACTGCTGAAAATTTGACGTTTTGGCTTTCTCCGGCCAAACAGCAGTCAAGAATGGCTGGACGGAAAATCATGTTCTAACCTGCGCCCGACACTCACCTATTGCCAGGAGCATCTTCCCCTCTCCAACCTGTTTGTGATGCCATACGGTTCGTTTTCGAATTCGATTTCCGCTATGGATAGCACGGCAGTTTACGAAGATCTATTTACTTTTTCTCTCTAATTACTTAGATAAACTAAATATACAACGGCTCTTTATTTGTGATATGTGCCAAGCTTTGAAAACCAGAAATACTCTTGCCCCTACCCTCAAAAATCTTATTTATTCATCACATTTCAACGACTTGAAAATCAAAACAAACGACTACTCTGCAGCTATTTCACCGGGTAAACCAGAAACAACGTCAAGCATGTCGAGCCTCAGGAGAAATTTTCCTTGTTTCCGTGCATTACATATTGCGATGGTCGTGCAGATAGCCCAGCAACATCGGATAAACAGCGTTATGGCAATTAGGATGGCTACTGTTTCGGTATTATTTTCCAGGCACAATGGCGCTTGCTGCGCGACACAATGACCGCGCAATTCGGCCCAGGAAGGTCAAATTTCAGTGAGGTTTTCAATCCGCTTAACTTCGGGAAGAAACGTTCAGGAAGAAAAAGGAGTTGGCAGCTTTGTCAGGTGCCAGGAGTTATCAACTGTCACATACCTGCTTATTGCAGCGCCCTGTGCTTACAGACCATAGTGTTGGCTTAAGCGGAACCATTCCTCGGCCTGCTGGGTGATCCAATCGAGGAAACGCTTCACCTTGGCGCGCCGCAAGTGATGGTGAGGGCAGACCAGCCACTGGGTCCGCACTACCATCGAAGGATTATTGATGACAGGTGAAACCAAAAGCCCATCACGCAGTTCCCGTTCCATCATCAACACACTTTCCAGGGCGATCCCCATCCCGGCAACCGCAGCATCGACCGACATGTACGAGCGGTCGAAGTAAATTTTCCGTTGAGTATCCTCCGGGTGGAGGTTTTGCCGAGCCAACCACATTTTCCAGGTGACCTGCGATTTCACGGAGTGGAGCAGACGCCGCCCGGTCACCTCTTCCGGTTTCATACTGAATGGGGCCGCAAATTTTGGGGAACAAACGGGAATGAAATGCTCTTCTGCCAGCGGCTGAACAAACAGGCCCGGCCAGTCTCCTGTCCCGTGGCGAATTTCGATATCAATATCATCACGGGTAAAATCCGTCGGTTCGCTGGTGCCATCCAAACGGATGTCCAACAGCGGATTTTCATCAATAAACCCTTGCAGGCGCGGTAACAGCCACTTTGTCGAAACACTTGGGGTAGCACGAATGGCAAGCTGAGAAGGGGCCTTCCCCCCTTTAACCTGATAAACAGATTCAGAGATATGCTCGATGTCACTGGCGATCATCTGGTAAAACCGCTCCCCCCCCTCGGTTAGACGAATCCCCCTACCCTTTTTGACCACCAGGGTCATCCCCAGCTGCGTTTCCAGGACGCGAATCTGTTGGGTTACTGCGGAAGCGGTCACGCCAAGCTCGTCGGCTGCTCGTGCGACGCTCTGGTAGCGAGCCAGGTAATAAAAGACACTTATTTGGCGAAATGGCGTCACGTTGAGAATTCCATCATGTTAAGGCTGATCCCATGGGGAAAGCTTAAAGCACACGCTAATTGATTAATTTTCAACTTTGCTATTCATAATTTTTTTCCGAAGCTATTCTGCCCGAACCTGAGTTTCAGGTAAATAGGTTCTTATCGATTTACCACGAGGTCTTTGAACTATAATCTAGCATCAGTCACAGTGCACATGCAGGAACTGCGCTAAAAGCAGAACGCTTTATATGTTTACATAAACGAATGTGGTTACCTCCCTGGCCCCACTAAATATGGACAACAACCATCAGAGGTTTTCTTTGCAAGGGACTTGTTCAATCCTGCTTCCAGGAAATCGAGTATTTGAAGGTCTTTGGGTCGAGCCAATCGAGGGTCGCTTCGCCAACCTGAGCAAAAGGATACATGAGGTAGTTGACAGCATCCCCCTGCTGAAGCGGATTCAACTGCAGATCACGCCCTTCACTTAACCGAATACGGTATTGATCAACGGCGCCCCAATAGTAGTCACGCAGCTCTTTTACTTTTGGATCATCCAGTTTCAGATTCTGAACCAGCATGGCCTTCCTGACATCGGCAGGATCCACCGGGACCCAACCATAACCGGGCAGGTAGAACTCAGCCCAGCAATGCTGCCAGGTCGAGACATCCTGATCCTTCCCTTTACCGGTCCGAATGCCAAGAACCTCACGGGTCGGAACCCCGGCAGCACGGGCCAGGGCAATGTAAATGGAACTGATATCCGCACACTTACCACCAGGACGGCGCAGTAATGCAGTCACATCCCCCAGGCCGCACCCACGGGTGTCCGGATCCCGGAAGGTATTTTCCACCGTCCAGTCATAAATCGCTTTGGCCTTGGCCAGCACACCAACTTTACCTGCGGTAATTTTATCAGCAAGAACCTTAACTTCGCCATCAATCGGCCCGTAGGTTGTCGCCGCAAGGTAAACCGCCAGTTCCTGAGGACTTAAAGTTCCTTCCTGGGCAGGGAATTCACGCCGGACCTGTTCTTTACGGTCTGCATGGAACTGAAAGGTCAGCTTGCGCTCCTTGGCTCCTGCCGGCCAGGCAGCATAAAGCATCGGCGTACTGAAGGTTTGATCGGTGTAAACTGCCGCCTCGCGGTAATTCCCCTGCCAACTGATCCGGGTGATGGTTTGTACTCCATCGGTAATCGGATAAGGAATCCACAGGTGAGTCTCAGCCCCCGCAGGTTGATCAGACAGATCAAAGGTCCAGGTATAGGTCCCGGACTGGGTAGCTGCCAGAACCGGCGCCGCAAAGAGTAGACTAAGCATCAACAAAATTAATTTTTTCATCGTTTCATTCCTAAACAAGATAATTATTGACCAGATTAGTAAACTAATAAATCAATCATACCTTCGTCAATAAATTTGTATTCAATTTTTAAATAAAAATCATTCACCTTACCGATACATACATATTTTACCGTGGAAATTAATGAGGGTGATGGTAGAATCTTTTTTTACAGTTTCTCTAAATGAAAAGGACATCAGTATGCTTACACGTTTTTTTATCAGTACCCTTCTATGCATTTTGCTATGCTCCTGCGGTGGTGGCGGTAGTGACTCCTCTACCTCGACAACTAACGCTCCTGACGGCAGCTCCACCGGAGGTGAAATCAACCCGGTATGTACCAGCGGAACCTCTGCTGGAGCGGTTGCCGACCCCGTCTTTGTCCGTAATATTTCCGGCCAGACCTCCTGGTTCGCTTCCCCACTGGTGATTGACCTGGATAATGATGGCACCAATGAAATCATCGCAGCCTATTACACCCTTTACGTGTATGCCGCTGACGGCACTTTGCTCGACAGCGCTGCGGGTAATGGCAGCCGCATCTATGCACCTCATGTGGTGGTTGACCTGGAAGGTGACGGTATCATGGATATCATCTGTGGCCAGGGAAAGAACGTTTATGCTTATGAATGGCGTAATGGTCAACTGGAGCTGAAAAGCGGCTGGCCAACCGATACCACAACCGGCGGCAACTCACCAGAGGTCCGCGGTCTTGCGGCAAGTGATCTGGACGGTAACGGCTCGATCGAAATCATTGCCACCACCACCCAGACGGTCTCCACCGCAAACGGTGGTGCCCAGGTGTTTGCCTGGGCCTACAATGGAGACCTGTATCAGCCAACAACAGCAAACGCAAGCAATCCTGCCTGGCCGCGCTACAATACCTTAAGTGGCGACGGTGGTGATGCTGACCGCAATGAAATGGGACACAGTGGTTATGGCTGCTATGGCCTTAACGTGGCGACGGGCAATATAGACGATGATGCGGAACTCGAAATCATTGTCACTTACGATAATCACAACATTCAGGCGTTTAACCATGATGGCGTTGCTATCGATGCCGCTGACTGGTTTACCAACCGCAGCAGTGACTATCAGGGGGAACGCCTGACCTGGGGGCAATTTATCCGCTGGTTCGATCCCGAGGTTGAAGAGAACCATTACCACCTGCATACCGGCACCTGGCCCAACCCCAGCTGGACTGAATGGCTTCAGTGGACCGCCAGCCCTCCCCATATAGCCGACCTGGATAACGACGGCGAGAATGAAGTGATCGGCATCCCCAATGTTGAAATGAACATCCCCTATGAAACCCAGAGCTACGCCATCATGGTTCTTGAAGGGAACTATGGCGACGGCTCACGCTCAGCCATGCGCAAAAGTGGCTGGGAGACCCTGCCTACCGGAGACGCCCCTATCGACGCAGCCGGCTGGTATCCACCCACTGGCGTTCCGGCAGCGGCTATCAGAGACATTCAGGGGGACAGCGCCAAGGAGATTGTCGTCTCCCTAAATGATGGTTACATCTACTGCTACACAGCGGATGCGACCATGCTGTGGCGCTATAATTACACCAACGGCCTAAGCATCAGTTACGCTTCGGAACCGACCCTCGCGGACCTGAACCAGGATGGTTCCCCCGAAGTTATCTTCACCACCTTTGGTTCTCCCGACGTTCTGACCTCCGGGCATTTAATCATCCTGGCAGCCGATGGCAGCCTGCTTTCCGACACCCTGTTGCCGAATCCTGACAGTCGTCAAAACGGCAATGGTAATGGTGCACCGGCAGCACCAACCATTGCCGATATAGATGGTAACGGAACCCTGGAGATCCTGGTGCAAACCTTTGAACACGGACTCGATATCTTCACGGTCCCGCAATCGGCAGACAACTGCCTGCTCTGGGAAACCGCTCGTGGCGGACCACTGCGCACCGGGCAACCATCAGGATATTAATTGCAGACAGAAACCGTCCGCATGAATATTGCGGTCGGTTTCTGTTTATAAATAGTTTTCATCCGGAAACGGGCCTTTTCCGCTGTGGCAGCTAAAAAATGGGAACAAATAATTTTCCCGCCAATAGTTGACTATTTTGGTGAGGAATTGCATAATCAAAGACACATTGATCGCTTTGATTAGTCTTATCTATCTACTGAACCTGATGTGCTTACCAGGTCGAACAGATAAAACAGCAAGTTCAGCATGAGGGGTTTACTTAGCAGGCTGGACCATTTGAGGAAATTATGTCTGAACAAATTGATAAATTCCTGGAAAAAGAATATCAGGCTGGCTTTGTCACCAGCATTGAATCGGATACCCTGCCGCCAGGTTTGAATGAAGACGTCATCCGCTACATCTCCACCCGAAAAAATGAACCGGAATGGCTGCTGGAATGGCGCCTGGAGGCGTTTCATATCTGGGAAGAAAAGATGCTTCCCCTGTGGGCTCATCTGAAATTGCCCCACATCGATTTCCAGAAGGTGTCCTACTTTTCGGCGCCTAAAAATATGAGTGATAAACCGAAAAGCCTGGACGAGGTTGACCCCGAAGTGCTGGCCACCTACGAAAAGCTTGGGATTCCCCTTCTGGAACAGAAGAATCTGCAGGGGATTGCCGTTGATGCCGTTTTCGATTCGGTCTCGGTAGCAACCACCTATCGCGACAAGCTGATGGAAGTCGGAGTCGTTTTCATGCCGATCAGTGAAGCGGTTCATGAATACCCCGAACTGGTCAAAAAATATCTCGGTTCTGTGGTGCCCAAGCAGGACAATTTCTTCGCGGCCCTCAACAGCGCAGTCTTCAGCGACGGCTCTTTTGTCTATATCCCCAAAGGGGTTGACTGCCCCATGGAACTGAGTTCCTATTTCCGCATCAATGAAGCCAATACCGGCCAGTTTGAGCGCACCCTGATTATTGCCGAAGAAGGGAGCAAAGTCAGCTACCTCGAAGGCTGTACCGCCCCGATGCGCGATGAGAACCAACTGCATGCAGCAGTTGTTGAGCTGATCGCCCTGGATAATGCCGATATCAAATATTCAACGGTACAGAACTGGTACCCCGGCAACAAGGAAGGCAAGGGGGGCATTTACAATTTTGTCACCAAGCGCGGCATCGCCCACAGCAATGCCAAAATCTCCTGGACCCAGGTTGAGACCGGCTCAGCCATCACCTGGAAATACCCGAGCTGTATCCTGAAAGGGGACAACAGTGTCGGTGAATTTTATTCCGTCGCGGTCACCAACAATTACCAGCAGGCCGATACCGGAACCAAGATGATCCATCTCGGTAAAAACACCAAGTCGACAATCATCTCCAAAGGGATTTCGGCTGGTAAAAGCCAGAATGCCTATCGTGGCCTGGTGCGCATGAGTAAAAATGCCAAGGGAGCACGTAACTTCAGCCAGTGCGACTCGCTGCTCATCGGCGACCGCTGTGGCGCTCATACCTTCCCCTACATTGAGGGGCATAACCCCAGTGCCATTGTAGAACATGAGGCGACAACCTCCAAAGTCAGTGATGACCAATTGTTCCTCTGTCAACAGCGGGGAATCGAACCGGAGAAAGCGGTATCGATGATTGTTAACGGCTTCTGCAAGGACGTTTTTAAAAAATTACCGATGGAATTTGCTGCCGAAGCAGGCAAATTACTTGAGGTCAGTCTGGAAGGTTCTGTTGGCTAAATTGTTTCTGTCCGGAAACGACCCTTTTCCAAAACAGAAAAAGAAACAGAAACAGCAACTTCGTTCAGAAAAGGCTGAGGATGAGCTTAAGGGTTTTCATTGGAAGGGTGTCTAGCGCCCGGATGGCGATAGTCAAGCCCCATGGATGGGTTCATGCGACCCTGGAAATGAAAATTCTTAAGAGCAGCTGTTTAACCGTAGCGAAGTTGTTACATACATAATTTTAAAAGGACATTTTTCATGCTCTCGATAAAAAATCTACACGCTAAAATTGGTGATAAACAGATCATCAACGGACTTAACCTCGAAATTGGCCCTGGCGAGGTCCATGCCATCATGGGGCCTAACGGTGCCGGTAAAAGTACCTTGAGTTATGTCATCTCCGGTCGCGACGGTTACGATGTGACTGAAGGGGATATTCAACTGGATGGCAATTCACTGCTTGAGCTGGAAGCGGAAGAGCGCGCCCAGGCCGGTGTTTTCCTTGCTTTTCAGGCGCCCATCGAAATCCCTGGCGTCTCCAACCTGGAATTCATGAAAGCCGCGGTTGATGCCCACCGCAAAGCCAAAGGACTGGAACCATTTGACAGCGTCACTTTCATGAAGCTGGCACGCGAAAAATGCAAGGCGGTCAATCTGAACCCCGATTTCCTCAAACGTGGAGTTAACGAAGGGTTTTCCGGCGGTGAGAAGAAGCGTAATGAACTGATGCAGCTGATGCTGCTTGAACCAAAACTGGTCATCCTTGATGAAACCGATTCAGGTCTCGATATTGATGCTCTGCAGGTGGTTGCGGAAGGGGTCAACGCCCAACGCGATCCCCAGCGCTCCTTTATTGTGATTACCCACTACCAGCGTCTGCTTGACTACATCGTTCCCGACTATGTGCACGTGTTCTCAAAAGGACAAATTGTCCGCTCCGGCGGCAAAGAACTGGCCCTTGAACTCGAAGAAAAAGGCTACGGCTGGATTGCTGAATAAAGGATAACGCTATGGGAATCACAACAACACTACCGGATCCTGTTGCTGCACATCCGGAACGTGCATGGCTAAAACCAGTACATGTAAAAGGGAAAGAGCAACTCGATGCTATCGGCTGGCCTGGTCGTAAAACTGAATATTGGTTGCATACGCCGATCACCGAAGCTCTGGAAAAGTTGCCCCAGTCAGCTGGAACAGAGCCATTACCAGACCTTAAGCCACTGGCAACTATCGCTGGGCTTGATGCGCTCAAAGTTGTTTTTGTCGATGGAAAATTCACACCAGAATTGTCCTCGGAGCTGGGGAACAACCCCTATGTGAGCATCGTCTCTCAGCTTGACGCAGATCAGCAGAGCACCTTTTTACAACGCATCAACCAGACCTTCGATCAGGCCCTGAACGCCAAGGATCATATTGGCGCCTGGCATAATCTTAGCCTGCTCAGCGATGGACTGATCCTGCAGCTGCCGGCCGAAATCAAACTGGAGCAACCATTGCACCTGGTCTTTATCGCCAGTCAGGCCAGTTGCTCAGTTGCCCCGGCGACCAGGGTTATCTGCGACCTTGGCAGCGAAGCCAGTGCTCAGCTGATTGAACATTACATCTCTCTGCCTGGTGCGGAAGGCAGTTTCTTCAACCAGTTGACTGAGATTGATCTGGGCCAAAACGCACACCTTGGTCACTATCGCCTCGGTCTGGAAGAAAGCCAGGCCGTGAGCCTGACAGCCGTCCACGCCGCTTTAGGCCAGGACGCTAACTACGATGGCTTCAATATCGGCTTTGGCGCCACCTGTAAACGGAATGACCTGGTCATCCATCACCAGCAGGGCAGCTCCCACTGCGAGCTGAAAGGAATTTATCTGCCCAAAGGGAATGAGCATATCGATTACCATACCTGCCTTGAGCATCGCGTACCTCAGTGCACCAGCAACGAGGTGTTCCGCGGCATTATGGCGGATAAAAGCACCGCGGTGTTTAATGGTCGTATCCATATTCATCAGGATGCCCAGAAGACCCTGGCTGAACTGAGTAACCGTAACCTGCTGATCAGTCCTGATGCCCAGGTCTACACTAAACCGGAACTGGAAATCTATGCCGACGACGTGCGTTGCGCCCATGGTGCAACCGTTGCCCAACTTGATGAGCAGGCCCGTTATTACCTGCAGAGCCGTGGTATCAGCCGCAGGGATGCTGAGATCATCTTAAGCTTTGCCTTCATTAATGAGCTGATCGACCAGATTGATCTGGAACCGGTCGCAGAATATTTGCGCCCGCTGCTGAACGATCATTTTGCTAACACCCTGCAAAAATCGGGAGCCTGAAAATGACGTCCCTCCCCTTTGATCCGGAAAGTATTCGTCCCGACTTCCCGCTCCTGCAACAGGAAGTCAACGGTCAGCAGCTGGTTTATCTCGATAACGCCTCAACGACCCAGAAACCGGAAGCGGTTATTGACGCCATCTGCAATTATTATCGCTGTGACAATGCCAATGTTCACCGCGGCAGTTACGCGTTAAGTGACCGGGCCACCTGTCGTTTCGAACAGGCGCGGTTGCGCGTTCAAAGGTTTATCAATGCCGAACATCAGGAAGAGGTCATCTGGACCAGGGGAACGACCGAAGGGATCAATCTGGTGGCTCAGTGCTACGGGGGAATGAGTCTTAAAAAAGATGATGTCGTGCTGGTCTCCACGATGGAGCACCACGCCAACATCGTCCCCTGGCAGATGATCGCCGCCCGCCAGGGTGCGATACTGAAAGCTATTCCGGTGAACGACCATGGTGAAATTGACCTTGAGGCCTTCGCCACTCTGCTCAAAGAAAACCGGGTTAAAATTGTCAGTTGTGCTCACGTCTGCAATAGCCTGGGGACCGTGAACCCGATTGAAACCATCATTGCTATGGCTCATGCAGAAGGAGCTGTTGTCATGATTGACGGTGCCCAGGGGATCAGCCACTGGCAGGTTGATGTCCAAGCCCTTGACGCAGACTTTTATGCCTTTTCCGGGCATAAGATGTTCGGCCCCACCGGTATCGGAACCGTGTACGGAAAAAAGGAACTCCTCGATGCCATGCCACCATTTCTGGGTGGTGGAGAAATGATTGAGACAGTCACCTTTGCCCACACAACCTACAACCATTTGCCCTTTAAGTTTGAAGCGGGGACTCCCAACATCGCCGGGGCTATCGGCCTGTCGGCAGCCATTGACTACCTGAACCAGCTGGACCGCACAGCGACAGCCGAACATGAAGCTTCGCTACTGGCTTATACTCTGGAAAGAGCGCGTGACTGTGAGGGGCTTATCCCGGTCAGTAAGGCCAAGCATATGGCCGGCGTCTTCAGTTTCAATATCGAGGGGGCTCATCCCTCTGACGTCGGTATGCTGCTTGATCAACAAGCCATAGCTGTCCGCACCGGTCAGCACTGTGCCCAACCGGTCATGGATCAGTTCTGCATACCGGGAACAGTAAGAGCATCCTTCAGCATCTATAACACCCATGCCGAGGTTGATCGTTTATTCGCAGCGATTGAAAAGGTTAAGATGTTCATTTAAACTTGGCTCCAGAAACTATTTGATCAAGAACTATCTTTCGCAACACGCAACCATCATCCGCATAAGGAGGATCGGATCTCCTGCGTAAGGGCATCTGTCGCCCGGATGGCGACAACTAAGCCCCATGGATGGGTTTATGCGGCCCTGGAGCAGGAGATTCGACCCTCCGGATACCCAAGCGACTAAACAAACAGATTTCTATTTTTCGAAAGCGAAGAGCAATGAACCCATTCGGAACCACGATAACCACAGAAGATATAATCGACAGTCTCAGTTTCTTTGACAGTTGGGAAGATCGTTACAAGTACATTATCGATCTTGGCAAACAGTTGCCGGAAATGGCGGAAGATCTGAAAACCGATGAGCGCCTGATCAAAGGCTGCCAGAGTAAAGTCTGGATTGACGCCAACCTTGTCGACGGGAAGCTGGTCCTGAATGCCGACAGTGATGCCTTTATCGTTAAGGGACTGCTTGCCGTCGTGCTGGCCGCCTATAACGGCCAGACGCCAGCCCAGGCCAAAGGCTTTGATATTGACGCCTACTTCGCTGAACTGAAGCTGTTAAATCACCTCAGTCCGACCCGTAGCAATGGTCTCCATGCCATGGTTCAGCGTCTGCAGGCGATTGCCGACGCCTCTTTATAGCCTGTAACCATTCAAGCGCAGATAGTTAGTTGCCATCTGGAAACTCTAAATCGCAACTACCAGTTTCTGATTCGGAAAGATGCAATTTTTTGCCGGGTCAAGGAAATCAAGTATTTGCGCGGAGACGTAGTACTTTACGTCGCACAAGCGAATACGCAGCTTGACGCCGAGCTGGTGAAAAAAGGCGCTTTCCGGACAGAAACTAGTTAGCGATTTTAATAGCAGAGAACAAAAAAAGACCTGCCGTTCAGCGAACAGCAGGTCTTTTTGTCTTTTCTAACCGGTCTTTCTCTCCTGGCCCATCACCAGGACCAGACCCCACAAATTACTTGATAATAATACGTGAGTTGACAGGTTGTACCGGACGGTTATTCGGGTGTTCCATAATCTCCTGGAACTTCTCGATCTGCGCTTTAGATGCGGTGATCGCATCCTTCATAACGAACCAGTTTACCCCTTCAGTACAAGGTGGAGTCGTTAAAGAACCATTGAAGCGGAAGTAATCACGCTCTGCCGGCAGCAGGTTCACAGGGCTGATGGTTTCTTTCAGAGCGGCTTTTTCTCCGGCATGAGCAGGCATCAGAGCCCAGGCTTTTTCCAGTTCCAGGTTAACAGCACCTTCTTCAAACATCACAGCGACAACAGCAATATTGCCGTTTTCATCAAGATGGACAAAATGGGCTTCCAGAGGGAAAGAGCGACCGTCAATAGTGTTCTCACTGGGGCTGTGGAAGTGGAACTGCTTCAATGCGAAGGTATGCCCTTTAACACGGATAGTGCTGCCATCGGCAACATTGACCTGAATGGCATGACCGTTATTGAGAACTTCGGTCCCCTTGCTGAAATATTCAACTGTCATCTGGGGCAGATCACCTTCAACCATACTGGTCAGGTTAATAGGTGACTGGTTTTTACCGGCGCTACACATAATGTAGTCATGGGAAAGCTGCCCCCAATTTTCCGGACCTTCCTCACCACTGTACCCCCAGTGAGCCTTGTGGGCGCTGGCAAAAGCACCGCTAGCACTCAACAATCCAATGAAAACCAGCCCGACAATCGATTTGAACTTCATAAAACATCTCCTTTTTATCTAGGATAGAATAAATTTACGGAAACAGTCTTTAGCGATTACCCAGTTGAAATGACCGGACAATACAACTCCCCGATACTCTTTACTGTGGATTTTAACCCTCCCCAGCAGTCATCTC
The DNA here is from genome assembly GCA_963664385.1 of Geopsychrobacteraceae bacterium. GTDB lineage: Bacteria > Desulfobacterota > Desulfuromonadia > Desulfuromonadales > Geopsychrobacteraceae > Seleniibacterium. The sequence goes on along the minus strand of OY761157.1, from coordinate 2,460,359 downwards.
TTGTGACGACAGACTGTTTATTACGCCTATCATCAGTATTTTTCAATAGTTTAGTCGACAATAAGCCTCTACATTAAAGTGCCGGAAAGGTTTTCAACCCTCCTTCTGACTCCAAAAATGTTTCGTCTGAAGTAATTTCCTCCATCAAGACAAGGGGCTAAAAATAATTGTAGCAAACTGTTTACAATCTGTATTTTTTTCCTATAGTAGCTCTAACTTAAATACCCATGGGAGGGGAAACATGTTCAAAATCATTACAACAAGCTTTAAGCTTTTTATCTGCGGGCTCGTCTTAACGTTATTTTGCTCCTGTGGCACCAATTCAGGTGGTAGTAGTGGCAACACCACAACCAACACGCCAGAAAACTCCTCGGAAACAAGCGTTGAATGGTGGCAGCCAGCAGTCACAGATTCCTGGCAGTGGCAATTAAGCGGAACCATTAACACCAGTTATGATGTTGATATCTACGACATTGACCTGGAAGATAATAGTGCTGACCTGATCAGTCAGTTACATGCGGCAGACCGCCATGTCATCTGCTATTTCTCGGCGGGGAGCTATGAAGACTGGCGCAGTGATGCAGACCAATTTGATGATGAGGATCTGGGGAACACCCTTGCTGGCTGGCCAGATGAACGATGGCTGGATATTACATCAGAGAATGTCAGGGCGATTATGGAACAGCGCCTGGATAAGGCGGTTGAAAAAGGGTGTGACGCCGTTGAAGCTGATAATGTCGATGGTTACAGCAACAGTAACGGCCTTAGCTTAACGGCTGCAGATCAGCTTGAATATAACCAGTTTCTGGCCGCTGCTGCCCATGAGCGTGGTTTGGCTATCGGTCTGAAAAATGACCTGGACCAGATCAGCAGTCTGATCAGCTATTTTGACTTTGCCATTAACGAACAGTGCTATGAGTACAATGAGTGCGCAACCCTGACCCCATTTATCGAAGCAGGAAAAGCGGTCTTCCATGTCGAATACAATACCAACTATCTCGACGACGACAGCATGTGTGAGCAAGCGGTCAGCCTGAACCTGCGGACCCTGATTCTGCCGGAAAACCTTGACGACAGCTACCCCTATCGTTACAGCTGCGATGATAACTGATCAGGCTTATTTATCAGCTGTGGTGACACTCGCTAATCACCACAGCTGAAACACATAGCAAAAATCAGGCAAACACTGAACCCGTCATCAACCTTCTGGCACTCCGGCTCATGGTTACTTTTTCGATAACCCAGTCTTCCCCCTGTTGATTGACAGTCGCAGCCACGGCCATTAATCCCGAAGAATGGCCAATACGCAAGGAACCACCCCCGAGCCCTGCGTGCTTACTGAACTGTTGTACCAGAGTCCCTTCTATGGCTGCAGCGGCAGCAAGAGCAACTCCCCCCGTTCCGGTCATGGCATGGTGTAGCTTTCCCATGGAAAGAATGCGCGCCGTCACATCGATATCAACAGTCAGCACCTGCTTTCCCGAAGAACACAGATAATCCTGAGGAGCAGACAACAATACCAGCTTAGGGGTCCCGGGACGCTGAGCCGTTGCCGCCTCGGCAGTTTCTGCCAGCCCCATCATGACCGCACCGTGGGCACGAATCTGCTCACACAGCTGCAACAACTCACGCCGCTGATTAAAACTTTCTGGCAGTTCGGTCCCCTGCACGCCAAGGCTCTGTGCAGTAATAAAAACATGGGGGTTACCAACGTTAAACAGGGTCGCAGTAAAAGCGCCAACACTCGGCACCTTAACGACATCAATCAGGTTTCCGGTCGGAAAAACACTCCCCTCGCTGTCTGCCGGATCTAGAAAATCGAGAACAATTTCTGCCGCCGGAAAGGTGACGCCATCCAGCTCAAAATCCCCCAACTCGACCACCTGCCCAGCCTTCATCGGCACCCTGGCAATGATTCGCTTATTAATATTCTCCTGCCAGATCCGCACTTCGGCCATGCCATCGGGCGGGACTTCGACCAGCTTTTCATGAATGGCAAAGGGGCCTACGGCAGACGATAAATTACCACAATTTCCTGAATAATCGATGACCGGATCACCAATGGCAACCGCACCAAACAGGTAGTCAACATCACAGTCTTCACGACTGGACGGCCCGACAACCACGACTTTACTGGTACTCGAGGATCCTCCGCCCATACCATCGATCTGTTTACCATAGGGATCCGGGCTACCGATAATGCGTAAAAACAAGCGGTCACGCTCAGCCGTATCGGCAGGAACGGCATCGGCCCGAAAAAAGACTCCTTTACTGGTCCCGCCACGCATATAAGTGGCTGGTATCTGTTGCTGCATCTTATCTCCTTGACGAATTTAGACTAACCAGAGGTCTGACTTCTCAATATGAGAACTGGTTCTGCAGAGGGAAACTAAGAGACGTGACGCGTGAAGCCAGGTCTCTGACTGAAAAAAACAGGCTCGCCTGCTCCTGCCCCGGATGTAGTGAGGTAATAACCGTACGACCGATAATCCAACGCCCATCGTCTCCCCCCAACGGCTGGGTTGCCAGCCCCCAGATCGTATGTAAAGCCGCAGGTTGCCCCTTGGGAGAACCAAGATAGAGCATGACATGCCCACGCAAATTGATCAGGCTGAAAAAAGGGACTCCCTGGCTACGCAGTAGCTCTTCCCTGTCGTCTTTTCCTGAGGCTAGATCAACCTGTCGGCCGACGCTGGCCTGCTGGCTTGAATTCCGTGGTAACCAGATACCAAAGGGGGTAAACAGATCGCGTACCGTTGCCGAGCAATCGCGCCACCCGTAGCGACCGCCCCAATCATAGGGTTGGCCTATCATGGTCGCTGCGAGATCCGCCATGTTGCGGGGAGTCGCTTGCAACGGGAACGGAGTTGCTGCTTCCTTTGCTATTTCTGCCGTTTGAATCTGCCCCTGCCCCATGCCATCGGCAACCACCAGCAGGACTGTGCGCTGTGATTGCTCCGTTCTCACAACAGGCAGCAGAGTTCCAACCTGACAAGGGAGCTGACGTTCACCATTATTGGCAACCATCGGACTGTTATCCCGGACACAAGCCACCAGGGGGAGCGCTTCAAAACGTGCGATCAGAGATTCATCAACCCAGGCGCTATCCCGGGCTGGCAACCAGCCGTAGTAGGCCGGTGTTTCGGCAAACAGCCACTGTCCATCATGAGACCGGTGAGTAATAAGCAGAGGGGTATTAACCGGCACAGCACTATGCTGCAGCATATCAAAGGGAAACCCTTCACCGGCCTGTTGCGGATCATTAAATAGCGGAGCCATGGTTGGCAAGGCCCGCAGTGAGGTATTGGCAACGCTGATGGCGTAACGCGCCATGCTCGGATAATGTCCCTGGTCAACCTGGTCAATCAGCGCTTCGCGCCGCACTGACACCAGTGGACGCAGGTTGATATCATGAGCCTCTTTCTCCTGAATCCAGTCCACAGCCCAGAATGGTGAAACGGTTTCGGGTAGCGGTCCTTGACTGTGCCAGGGGCGGAAAAATTGCTGCCGATAATAAGCTACCGCGGCTGACTGCTGTTCCGGAAGCAGGAGCGCAGAATCAGCAGTATCCTCACTCAGATAGCTATGGGGATCCTGACTGTAACGGCTCAAATCTTCAGGCTGTACGCCCTGCAAGTTTGGAGCGCACCCGGCCAGAACCAGAACCTGACAAAGCGATAGAATAAACACAGAACAACGCTGGACCATTACATACATAAATCCCCTCTGATCGAAACTGGTTTAAGTGGATGTAACTGTCCTAACAAAAAATGCGCTAAGGTTAAAGAGTTAAAACATATCTATCTTTAACTCTTTTTGGATATATGGCTTGGATCAACAAGACACGAGGACGGGCTTAGAATTTCCCATTGGAAGGGTTTATACGTCTCTGGAGATGGGGAATTCTAAGTTCGGCCCTTCACATTTATCGGAAACTGTCGTAAGCCCTAACTCTTTTCTCTTGCTCAGCCTAACCTGCTTATTGAGCAGTACCAACAAAATTTCGGTACGTCCGGGACAATAACCCACCCTGGCGGAAAGTTTCCCGTTCGTTATCGTTATACAGGCGCAGGTCGAGTTCAATCTCATCACAACAACCATTCGTCCTGTGGATTTTAAGTTCCACCCCACTTAAATCTGGTACAAACTTGACATCAAACACTTCAGAACCATCCAGCTCCAGGGTCCTACGTGTCACCCCGGCAGGAAACTGTAACGGCGCAATCCCCATATTCACCAGATTAGAGCGATGGATACGCTCAAAGCTCTCAGCGATGACCACCCTGATCCCGGCCAGCCAGGGAGCCTTGGCTGCCGTATCACGCGAAGAACCACAACCATAGTTTTTTCCGGCAATAACAACCAGAGGCTGATTACGCTGTTGATAGGCAGCGATCGCTTCATAGATACGCGACTCCTTCCCTTCCGGCATAATCCTGGTCCAGGAGCCCTCCTTCCCTACGACCATTTCATTCTGCAAACGGATATTGGAAAAGGTTGACCGGACAATGATATCGGAAGACCCTCGCCGGGTTCCGTAGGCATTATAATCGCTCACTGCCACATTATGCTGATCAAGGAAATCCGCGGCGGCGCTGCCGACAGGGATGGTGCCGGCCGGGGTGATGTGATCGGTGGTGATGGAGTCACCCAGGACAACCAAAGGGCGCAAACCAGTCCAGGAACCCAGCTCCTCCACTTGCGGTTCAATACCATGGAGATAACCGGGCCAGGTGACATAGGTTGAAAACGGCCATTGGTAATCACCACTATCAGTTTCCAGGGCGTTCCAGTGCGGATTGACCTCACGAATACCAGCATAGACCTGACGAAAATCTTCGGGACTCAAATGCTGCTCAAGAAGTTCCGTCACTTCCTCCGGGCTCGGCCACAGATCATCAAGGAAAACCGGTTTTTCACACTGATCGTAACCGAGAGGAGAGCTACTGATATCGATTGCCAGCGTGCCCGCCAGGGCATAAGCAACGACCAGTGGCGGAGACGCCAACACATTGCGGGTTGCAAGTGGGTGAATACGGCCAGGAAAATTCCGGTTACCCGATAGTACGGCAACGCAGTTAAGTTTATGCTTCTTGATTAAATCGCTATACACCGGATCGAGCTGACCGGACAGACCGCCACAGGTCGAACAGGAAAAAGAGGTCAGCTGAAATCCGAGCTGATCCAGGTAGGGCTGTAAACCACTGTGCTCAAGGTAGCGCGCAACCACCCGTGACCCAGGAGCCAGCGAGGTCTTGACATGCGGCTGACTGCGCAGTCCTTTCTCTACCGCTTTTTTAGCCACTAACCCGGCAGTCAGCATATTGACCGGGTTGGCGGTATTGGTACAACTGGTAATGGCGGCAATAATAACATCACCATCAGCCAGCGACCTGTCACTGTCCGGGAGCTTCCCCCCCTTACGCCGTTGCAGTTCTTCACCTGAGGTCAGAGTTTGGGCTACTTCGGTCAGCTCAACGCGCTGCTCCGGGCGTCCGGGACCGGCAACCGAACGTTTCACTGCAGCCAAGTCAAAAGGAACCACCTGATCGTAACTGATATTCTGAGTAGCCCCTGAAGACCACAGTTGCTGAGCCTGCATATAGGCTTCAACAATCATCACCTGTTCTGCTGAACGGCCACTGCTGCGCAGGAACTTAAGAGTATTATCGTCAACCGGACAGTAAACGCAGGTTGCACCATATTCAGGGGCCATATTGGCGATAGTAGCCCGATCCTCAACGGAAAGACTCGCATAACCAGGGCCAAACAGCTCAACAAAGCAATCCACAACTCCAAGACCTCTGAGTTTTTCGGTCATGGTCAGGGCTATATCCGTCGCGGTAATGCGCTGATCAGGAGTCCCCGATAACTCAACACCAATAACCCGCGGTACATTAATGGTTGCCGCCTCACCAAACATGATTGCTTCCGCCTCAAGCCCACCAATTCCCCAGCCCAGAACGCCAAGGCCATTAATCATCGTGGTATGGCTATCGGTTCCGAAACAACTGTCAGGAGCTAATAAAGGTCCCTCAGGAGAGGTTAGGCGTCCGACACAATCAGCCAGATATTCAAGATTAACCTGATGGATAATGCCACCGCTCGGGGGAATAATGGTGAGATTTTCGAAACGCGTTTCACACGCCTTCATAAAAGAAAAACGCTCATGGTTTACAGCACATTCACGTGCCTCATTTTTACTGAAAGCATCACCTTGCGCCCAGTAATTGATAGTTGCTGCGTGATCAATCATCAAGGCGACCGGAAGTGACATATCGATGCGCGAAACATCCCCACCAGCCTTGGCAACTGCTGAGCGCAGGGCCATAATGTCAACCAACAGGGGCAAACCAAGCATATCCTGGAGAACCAGGCGCAAAGGGCGAAACGGAACTGCGCCACCAGATCGCTCAACAACGGCTTGCAACCCAACCCCGGAAGGATCCTGACGCGCTACGTTTTCGGCGACAACTCGCAGACTATAAGGCAGGCTGGCTAAATGTTTTCCCAGTAAGCTGGGAAGATCGATCATCTGAAAATTTTGCGCAGCTATAGATAAAGATCTTTTCATAATGAGTAGCTTTCGGTTATAAATTTAGCGTGGTGGTATTTTGATACAACAAATTACCACCACGCTAAAGAACCTGCAACCTGAATATTTTCCTCCGTTGTTCAAATTCAGCTATAGTGCCATCGCAATAGTGACAAACTGACCCTGAAATTCATACATGGAGCGCCTCAAGTGACTATAACGCCCCTGGTAAGGCAGATAGCTGCCCAGATTATCGATTACATCAACACCCTTACGGATCCCGCAGGAACACCTTTGTCGGAGCGACAACTGGCAACCAGATTCCTGGTTTCCCGTGGCCCGGTACGTAAAGCCCTGCAACTTCTGCATCAGCAGGGGCTTATTGATACAGCCCCCCAAGGGGGGTTTGTCGCTAAACAGGTCAGTGCTGAAAAAATTGATATAACCGGCTCAACAGAGCAATCATCCAGCGAACAGCTCTACCGGCAACTGGCCGCTGATCGCCTGGCGGGCACCCTTACTGGTCGCGTCAGCGAGAACCAACTTTTACGCCGCTATCAGGTTTCCCGACCGCTACTTTCAAGAGTTCTGCAACGTATTGAATTTGATGGCTGGGTCGATCCCCTCCCCGGCCATGGCTGGATTTTTCCGGAGATGGCAACCAGCATGAAAGATTATCTTGATGGTTATCGCTTTCGAGCCGTCATTGAACCTGCAGCAATCCTCGACCCGGCCTTTGAGCCCGATCGTCAGGCACTTCGCAACTGCCAACATGAACACGAACAGTTGCTGGCCAGCGGTCTCGACAGTGCCACACCTCAGGAAATCTTCGAAATCAACAAACGCCTGCATGAAACCATTATCAGTGGCAGCCACAACAGTTTCTTTATCAGCAGCCTGAAACGGGTCAATGGTTTGCGCCGTTTACTGGAGTACCGCCAGACCAGCAACCAACAGGCGGCCCTGCGTGCGACCAGGGAACACCTTGAGATTATCAGGTTACTGCTGGCTGATGAGCGTGAACAAGCTGCGGCGGCTCTCAGCAAACACCTCAAGGAGATCAGTGAACGACGTAGCCAGGATCACGCTCCGCTGAGCTCACTCTAAATATTTAGCCAACCGCTTGTAATCAGCCGCCGACTCCTTTAATCTTTTACACAAAGAACTCATCATTAACGCAAAGCCGCGTCTTTTGACTGCGGTTTTTATATTTTCGGTTTCGCCTCCGTCGCCAACTCACCTACGGCGCTCAACCGGCTTACCGATCGACTGAGGACTACCCCATGACCCACAATTTACCCCTCATGATTGCCCTGATCCTGATGGCGAGCATCGCCTGCCAGTGGCTGGCCTGGCGTGTCAGACTTCCAGCTATTATTTTTCTACTGCTTACCGGCATTCTGAGCGGACCGGTTTTCGGGCTGTTCAACCCGGAACAATTACTCGGAGACCTGTTCTTCCCCTTTGTCTCCATGTCGGTAGCAATCATTCTGTTTGAAGGCAGCCTGACCCTCAATTTTCGGGAAATCAGTGGACTTCAGGGCGTTGTCCGTAACATGGTTTCCTTTGGCATGCTGGTCACCTGGGTTATTACGGCCGTTGCTGCCCGTTACGCTATTGGCCTGTCCTGGTCAATTGCATTAGTTTTTGGAGCAATTACTGTCGTCAGTGGACCGACGGTCATCGCCCCCCTGATGCGCACCGTCAGACCGACGGCAGCAGTCGCCAACATCCTCCGTTGGGAAGGCATTGTTATCGATCCGATTGGAGCGTCCCTGGCGGTTCTGATTTACGAATTTCTTATTTCCGGTGGCGGCCAGAACGGTATTGGTCATACTCTGATTACGATTGGCAAGCTCCTCCTCGTTGGGGCGGTCATCGGCTGCAGTGGCGGCTACTTTTTTGGTCAGGCCATTAAACGTCACTGGCTTCCTGAGTTTTTGCATAACGTCGGAGCACTGACCCTGGTCATCGCCAGCTTTAACCTTTCCAATGTTATCCAGCCCGAATCCGGACTGGTCACGGTAACTGTCATGGGTATCTGGCTGGCCAACATGCGCGATGTCGACATGGAGGAGATCCTCAACTTTAAAGAGAGCATCAGCGTCTTATTAATCTCTTTACTGTTTATCATGCTGGCAGCACGCCTGAGTATCGATGCTCTGCTGGATCTGGGCTGGCGCACCATTTTTCTGTTTATCGCCGTGCAGTTTCTGGCTCGCCCCCTTAACATCATGATCTCTGCAAGAGGCTCCAAACTGACCTGGCCGGAGCGAAACCTGCTTGCCTGGATTGCTCCACGCGGTATTGTCGCTGCGGCCATCTCTGCCCTGTTTGCGGTGCAACTTGAAAAGGCCGGATACGCTGACGCTGCACTGCTGGTGCCGTTGACCTTTTTTGTTATTATTGCAACAGTCGTGATTCAAAGTATCACAGCGCGCCCCCTCGCCAAATGGCTGGGAGTCGCAGAACCTGATCCCAAAGGTTTTCTTATTATCGGAGCCAACTTGATCAGTCGCGAAATAGGTAAAACCTTTATGCAGAATGGTGTTCAGGTTATGCTCTCCGACACCAGTTGGGATAATGTGTCCAAAGCAAAAAAACAGGGGCTACCTGCCTACTTCGGCAACCCTCTTTCCGACCATGCTGAACGCCATATGAGCATGTCCGGAATCGGGAGAGTTCTGGCCCTGGCACCTCATGGCAATATCAATGTCTCAGCCATGATGCATTTCAGGGCCTTCTTCGACCGTCAGCATCTGTTTTTACTGCAAACCAAACCTCAGGAGATGATCCCTGAGCGCTCCAAACTTCCCAGTAACCAGGGACGGATACTTTTCGGCCATAATGTTACCTTTTCAACCATGTATGAAACCTTGTCCCAGGGGGGTAAAATCCACGCCACGAAACTGACGGAACAATTTAATTTTCAGACCTTTATGAAAAAACATGGAGCCATGGCAACGCCGCTGTTCAGTATCGATGACAATAAAAACGTTCAGGTCTTTTGCGAAAATGACGCACCATCCTTAAATAAAAGTAAAAACACCCTGATATATCTTCTTAACGCCCAGGCCGAAGAGATTAAAGAGGAACAGGTCATGTTTGAACAAAGCCTGAAAACACAACCGATCAACGCAGCAGAAGCTAACAATTAAGTTGTAAGCTTTCAGTTCACCAGGAGAGCCTTATGTAACAACACCCATTGGGCAGCCAGGGGCTGGTAGTAGCTAACCTCGGCCCCGGCTGTGTGGGCATGTTACATTTATACGGTCAAGCGGATGAAGCTGAATCGCTGGCAACCCTCGATCTGGCCAATGACCTTGTCATCCCCCTGCCCGACAGAGCAGATACCTACGCCCCGTATTTACAGTAAGTTCCCCTTCCCATCTCTCCCAGAAAACCTAAGAACCCCAAACTCAAAACGGAAAAACAAAAAAGTAACAATATTCTACTCTTCAGCTCTAATGGATATTAGAACATAATTATGCCTTGTTTTTTAAGCGCAAACATCGTTATACTATTAATGTTAAATTTTATTTCATTTCTATGTTCTATATTTTCTATGATTTTTTTTGCTGAAAATATTTTTCAGCTTTTTCATCGATACCAGGAGAGAGCTTATGAAAATTTCATGTTTACTTTTTGACCGCATGACGACCCTTGATGCTATTGGACCAACCACCATCCTCGCCAGGATGCCAGGTGCAGAAATTTCTTACGTTGGCCTTAAAAAAGGGGAAGTTCGATCTGTCCAAAGCAAGCTGGGCATGACTGTCGATTACGATCTGGCGACTGCCCCCGGAAGCGATATCATTGTTGTTCCCGGGGGCCCTGGCGTCAGAGATCTGCTCGACAACCAAAAAGTACTGAATTGGCTACGCAGTGAATACCGTTCGGCAAAATGGATTGTATCTGTCTGCACCGGATCGTTACTCCTTGGTGCAGCTGGCTTGCTACAAGGACGTAAGGCGACTACCCACTGGACCGCCTTTGAGGAGTTACGCAAATTTGGTGCTAAACCGGTCTCGGAACGAATGGTTATTGATGGCAGGTTGGCCATGGGAGCCGGAGTATCAGCGGGCGTTGACCTGGCCTTATCCCTAGTGGCCCTGATCACCGATGAGGAGACGGCAAGAGCAATTCAACTGAAGATCGAATATGATCCGCAACCCCCCTTCAGCGGTGGCACACCACACAAAGAAACAGCGGAAATTATCGATCTGGTGCGCACTTTTCAACCACCGATGGCTGAAGCTCTATAAACCAGCGCTAGCAATAAAGCAGGAATGAAAACTCAACAAGGCAGTCCGTTACTAATGGACTGCCTTGTTGATGATCATCTAAAGGGCCTTAAAAGCTTACCCGATCTGGTGTTGCTCTTCACCATACCCGTCATAACGACCCCAGGAAACATGGGGAGCTGGCTGCCGCCCTGCGGGAGCGGTTACTTCCCAGTGATCATGGTCATTATTTTCACGCAGAGTAAAGCCAGCCAGCAGACCGTTGAGCCGCTCAGCCTGCCCTGAAAGTTCATTTGCAGCAGCAGCAGTCTCTTCGGCATGCGCGGTGTTTTGCTGAGTGACCTTATCAATCTGATGCATCCCTTCGGATACCTGGGAAATACCCGCGGCCTGCTCTTTTGATGCAATAGCAATATCAGAGACCAGAGTTGCCGCCTTGGTAATACCATCGACGATTTCAGCGAGAGCAGAGGCAGTTTCGTTCGCAATATTGCTACCATTTCTGACCCGGTCGACCGAGGTAGCAATCAAATCTTCAGTTTCTTTGGCGGCTTTTGCGCTACGTGCGGCGAGGTTTCTAACTTCCTCAGCAACAACGGCAAATCCTTTACCATGTTGTCCTGCCCGAGCAGCCTCAACGGCTGCGTTGAGAGCAAGTAAGTTGGTCTGAAACGCAATTTCATCGATCGTTTTAATGATTTTCGCAATACTGCTACTCGAGTCATTGATTTCCTCCATAGCCTGCATCATGGCAACCATCTGATCATTTCCTTTTTCAGCCGATTTCTGTGCGGTCACGGCCAGCTGATTGGCTTCTGAAGCATTGTCTGAATTCAAGTTAGTCTGCGACCCGACTTCGGTCATCGACGCGGAAATTTCTTCAATAGATGCTGCAGACTCAGTTGCTCCTTGCGACAAAGAGTTCGACGCATCATTAATCTGCAATGACATGGAATTGACCTGAGCTGCGGAGCTACGTACGTGAGATAGAGTTGAACTTAACTTTTCAGTCATCAGATTAAACGCCAGACCAAAAGCATCCTGCTCGGAGGCCAGCTTGATCTCTACAGAAAAATCACCTTCAGCCATACACTTTGCGGCTTCAGCTTTATCACTCATGTAAGCAGCCAGATCTTCAAATGCCCGGGCAGATGCGCCAATCTCATCACTATGCTTAGCCAAAGCCTCGAAGCGTCCACGCTCTGAATCTTCAATCTGGATATCTCCTTCACTAAAACGCACCATGTAGGTTGTTATAAACCCGACAGCCTTCGCCAGTCCTTTTGCAAAGAGATACGCGATAACAGTTCCAACTAACAGAACGGCCAGGGCTATAGCGCCTAACCAATATTGAAATTCGGAGCGGAAATCACTGATGATGGCATCGATATCACTGCGCGCAATTCCAATAAACAGAATGCCGACCGGTTTACCAGAGGCATCAAGAATGGGATCGTAAGCGGTCAGATAAGGCTTTCCAAGGATATTGGCGTTACCCAGATACAATTGACCGTTAATGGTGGGCTGGTAGGCGGCCGATCCTTTGCCCAGGAAAGTCCCGACAGCACGACTACCATCTTCCTTTTTAATATTGGTGGTTATGCGCTTAAAGTCATCACCTTCCTGGGCGAAAATGGTGGCAACGATACCGAGCTTGTCGGACAGGTTATCAACAAAATCAAACTTCCCCGCAATCTTGTTACCCTGACCATCAAGCAGCTCTCCACCCGTCATATGAACCTGCCCGAAGGCGCTCAGCATGGCATCCTGCGCCGAACGCACATCCCCCGAAAGCTTCATACGCAAGGTATGGTTTGACAGGGTTTCAGCCATTTTCTGGGACATCAGCAACGAGGTCGCGCCGATAAAGACTGTTGATAACACGGTCAAGCCGAGAACAATGCCGAGGATCTTGTGGAACAAACTAATCTTCATAAATAATCTCCGTTTATGCAAATTCCAGACAGAAATAAGCGTATATGAAATCAAATATCACCAATTTTGTTTCGCACAGACCATGCCATTAGGACCAAAAACCGTTAACAACCCGTTTTAACGACTTTTTCATTACCAACTAGGATAACAGGGGAAAGACTATAAGGATGCAAGATAGCTTTAACAGTAGCATCAAAATGCAGCCTAAATAGCTATATTTATTGACTCTCCTATCATGTTTAAGAATTCTTTAACCAGCAAGAAACATTGCACCCCTTGGTTCCCCTTGAAAATTACCCAAACAAGCGTGACCGTAAATGTGACCTCCCGCCCGATATCCTTATTTTCAAGTTTTGCAATAACTGCTATGTTGGATTTCAAACTTCGGCTAACATCCCCCCTCAGCAGTCGCGTTACCTGCAGAAATGCTTACCACCATGGAACTTGCGATTATTACCATTCTGTCCTTTATCAGTGCTTTGGTTACTTCGATTTTTGGCTTTGGCGCTGGTCTTGTGCTTACCCCGCTGCTCAGCTTCATCATGCCCCTCAAAGAAGCCATTGGAATTGGCGCCTTTATCTTTCTGTTTACCTCTGGCTCAAAGTTTTTCTGGTATTTTAAAGATGTCGACTGGAAGACCCATCGCTATGGTTTTGGCCTGTCGCTGATCGGACTGGCGAGTGGTTTCTTTTTGATTACGGTCGTGAATACCTTCTGGCTTGAGAAAATTTACGCCATTTTGCTGATCATTTTCGGGCTGAAAGCACTGCTTAATAAAGATACCGACCAGAAACTTCTGCCCCGCCCATTTTATCCCATTATGGGAGGCCTGTTTGCAGCTCTCATCCACGGTGGTGGAGCTTTCTTCATTCGTCTGTGCCGCGGTAGTGGCTTGGATCGGATGCAGACGGTTGCAACCATTGCTGCGATCCACTTCTCCCAAAATATTTTTAAGACGGTCTTTTTTGCCGGAGCAAAGTTCATAGCCCCAGCTTATATCATCACTCTTGCTCCAGCTTATATTGCAGCTATTTTAGGTACCCGGATCGGTCGCTATATTCTTCAGCACTACGTCAATGAAAAATTATTTTCCCTCGGCATCGGAATGCTTCTGCTGGTGCTTTCGGTGAAATATATTATTTAGTTTTCATCCGGAAACGGCCCTTTTCCGCCGTGGCTGTGTCAATCTGCGGCTCTGCTTGTGCGACGTACAAGTACTACGTCTTAAGCACAAATCCTTGATTTCCTTACCACAACGAAAAATTGCTCGTTTCCAATCTGAAAACCTGGAAGTTACGATCTAGAGTTTCCGGATGAACACTATCTAGCTGGCAACGGCCTGCCACATACGTCATTTCAACAGAGTTATCCACAGCCTGTCTGCCTTCCAGCCAGCAAAAAAAACGCCTCGCGAGACAATCTGAAAGAAGATCTCAACGAGGCGTTTTTATTACTTGTTTTACAGCAAGTTACAGCTATTTCTTAAGCCGGAATCCGGAGCGTTCAAAAGCGGCAGCCAAATCAGTCTTAGCCTCTTTCCGGGGTGCTTGTTTCCGGTTACCCCCTTTTTTATCCACAGGATCCCGTTTGATCGCTGCCGAGACTTCCTGCTTGCCACTACGCATGGTCAGAGAGATCCTTTTGCGCTGCAGATCGACCTCAAGCACCCGCACTTGAACCTGCTGGCCAACCTTGACCACCTGATTGGGATCCTTAACGAAGGTATCGGCCAGCTGACTGATGTGCACCAACCCATCCTGATGGACACCGATATCCACAAAGGCACCAAAGGCCGCAACATTCGTCACCACCCCGTTGAGAGACATCCCCTCTTTGAGATCCTGAACCTCGGTGACGTCTTCACGGAAACTAGCGGAGACAAAGGTTTCACGCGGATCACGCCCGGGCTTTTTCAATTCGGCGATAATATCCCTCAAGGTTGGCAGACCAACCTGCTCATCGACATACTTTTTCAGATCGATCTTGTCGAGCAGGGTGGGCTCCGCGATCAATTTATCGAGAGCAACGCCCGCATCAGCAGCCATGCTTTGAACTAAGGCGTAACGCTCCGGGTGAACTGCGGTATTGTCGAGAACTTGTTCACTCTGGCGAATACGTAAGAAACCGGCCGCCTGCTCAAAGGCTTTCTGACCAAAGCGCGGCACTTCCAGGAGTTGCTTGCGGGTTGCAAAGCTGCCGTGGCCATCCCGATAACGCACAATCGCCTTAGCCAGGGAATCACCAATACCGGAAACAAAACTTAACAGAGCACTGCTGGCCGTGTTGAGATCGACTCCGACATAGTTAACACAGGATTCCACAACATTATCGAGAGCCTTTTTCAAAGCACTCTGGTTGACGTCATGCTGATACTGCCCGACCCCGATACTTTTAGGATCAACCTTGACCAGTTCAGCCAGAGGATCCTGCAAACGGCGGGCAATAGAGATGGCGCCCCGGACAGTCAGATCAAGGTCCGGAAACTCCTCTCGCGCAATATCAGAGGCCGAATAGACACTGGCGCCCGCCTCACTGACCATGACGACAGGGAGCTTCTTACCCGCATCTTTCAGAACCATACGGACAAACTGGTCCATTTCACGACTGGCAGTACCGTTACCGATAGCGATCATCTCGATCTGCTGTTGTTCAATGATCCGTAACAGATCAGAGCGAGCAGCCTCAACCCGGCCACCACCAGTGTGCGGGTAAATGGTCACATGCTCCAGAAAACGTCCCGTACCATCTACGGCTGCCAGCTTTGAGCCCGTTCGCAGACCTGGGTCAACCCCGAGCACCCGCAGGCTTCCTGCCGGTGCGGCAAGCAAAAGATTACGCAGGTTTTCGGCAAATACGTTGATCGCTTCTTCATCAGCATTCTGCTTAGCCTGCAGCCTGAGTTCAACCTCAATAGACGGCGCGAGCAAGCGCCCGTAGGCATCTTTGATCACCTCTGCAAGCCAGTCACAATAGGGGTTCGCTTCCGGAATCAACAAGCGCGCCAGGCGCCCTAAGATGTCCTCCTCAGGAGCAGAAATCTGGAGACGCAGAACGTCCTCTTTTTCACCACGCCGCATCGCCAGCATCCGGTGTGAGGGGATCTGTTTGATCGGCTCACTGAAGTCATAGTACATTTCATATTTACTGACCGTCCCCTCTTTACCGCGTGCCGGTTGCGAACAGAAGAGCCCCTCACTCCAGGTGCGCTCACGAACAATGGCCCGCGCTTCGGCAGTATCGGCAAAGGCTTCCGCCAAAATATAGCCAGCCCCCTGCAATGCAGCCGCGACACTCTCAACCCCAGCCGCGGCATCAACAAAAGCAGCGGCCAGCTCTTCCAGAGGAGCACCGTCACCGTGCTGAATTTTTTCAGCTAAAGGTTCCAAACCCTGCTCTTTAGCGATAATCGCCTTGGTCCGTCGCTTGGGTTTGTAAGGCAGATAGAGATCTTCCAGCTCGGTTTTCTGACGACAAGCAAGAATCTTACTTTGCAATTCAGGTGAAAGTTTTCCCTGCTCATCAATCGACTTAAGAATCGTCTGGCGGCGCTCATCAAGCTCTTTAAAGTAGCTCAGGCGTTCCTGCAGCAAACGCACCTGAACCTCATCCAGCTCTCCGGTTGCCTCCTTACGATAGCGGGCGATAAACGGGACTGTCGCGCCCTCTTCAAGTAAAGCTATCGTCTGTTTTACCTGGGTCGGTTTCAGGCCGGTCTCTTCAACCAGAAGAGCAGCAATATCGAATCTCTTCATCTCGCTCATAAATATCAATCTTTTCACTTTTATTGAATTTGTGTTTATACAGTCAATCGGGAGGCGGATGGTAGCACGCCCTTCCGCCTTTGCAAAGCAGCTATCGTAATCACATGTCGGTCAGAAACCAACTTGGAAATCAGAAATTAGTAAGAAACAAAACCTATAAACACATACTACAGTTTATTTAAGCCAAGCGGTGTAAACTGCTATACTTAACCCTTAAAGGCCAATTTATTGCCCACCAAAAGTAAAGGATTTATCGATGAAGACATCTTTCAGGACACTCTCCATACTGGTCTGCCTGCTTGCGTGTTTTGCCCTCCCTGCCAACGCCGCACGCTATGGTTTTTTTCTGGATATCGCTGGAGGATCAGGTGAAGCAGAGTGGGACTCCGACTCCCATGAATGGGATATCGACACCGGATCATTTGCCGCTGGCTTTGCGTTTGACAGCGATCCTGCACCGGATCAGATTTTCAATTTACGCTTAAATATCGGCCTGGCCAGTCTTGATATTGAAGACGACAATAACGACACCCTCGAATGCGGTGGTATCTATGCTGAAACCATCTTCGGTTTTTCCCCCATCCGCACACCAGAAATGCGCTGGTGGATTGGCCCCCTGGTCAGAATCGGTTATTATCATGGAGAGGGTGATGATTTTGATGTCGATCTCGATTTTGCTGAATTTGCGGTAGGTGCAGCAACCGGTTTGAACATTGATCTTGGCCCGGTAGTGCTGGCTCCCTCTATCGGTTGGCGGGTCAGCGGCTACGCAGGGGATGGTAAACAGGAAGATGGCTTTAAGGATGACTGGAGTGGTGGAGCCTCAACCATCTTTTTTAACTTTGCGACGTTATTTTAACCATCACTTCTTGTTAACTCCGCAAGGCATTTCCGGGGTGAGCTCTCAGATCCAGCTCACCCCGGAAAAATGGCCACCTATCCCTGCGAAAATCCAAACAATCTGTTGCCATCCCCCGTTAGATTTTGTAGTTTGTAAAGTTCATAAAATCAGCAAACCTACTGCTCAAAAATAGAAAGTGAGGAGCTATGCCAGCTTATCGTTCACACACCAGTACTCACGGCCGCAATATGGCCGGAGCACGTTCTTTATGGCGCGCGACCGGAATGAAGGATGGCGATTTCGGAAAGCCGATTATCGCTGTTGTTAATTCATTCGTCGAATTCGTCCCCGGCCACGTCCACCTTAAGGACCTCGGCCAGATGGTCGCCCGCGAAATTGAAGCCGCCGGCGGTGTTGCTAAAGAATTCAACACCATTGCCATCGATGATGGTATCGCCATGGGTCATGGTGGCATGCTCTATTCCCTCCCCTCACGCGACCTGATTGCCGACAGTGTCGAATATATGGTTAATGCCCATTGTGCTGATGCCATGGTGTGTATTTCGAACTGTGATAAGATCACTCCCGGCATGCTGATGGCCGCCATGCGTCTGAACATCCCGGTCGTCTTTGTTTCTGGAGGACCGATGGAAGCAGGTAAAGCGACCATCGCTGGCAAAGAGCAGAAGCTTGACCTGATTCAGGCCATGGTAAAAGGCGCCGACCCCAAGGTTTCTGACGAAGAATCAAACCAGGTTGAACGTTCAGCGTGCCCGACTTGTGGCTCATGTTCCGGCATGTTCACCGCTAACTCCATGAACTGCCTGAACGAAGCTATTGGCCTGGCCCTGCCTGGTAACGGGACCGTGGTGGCCACTCACGCCGACCGTAAAGAGTTGTTCCTCGAAGCCGGGCGCTTAGTTGTCGATCTGTGCAAACGTTACTATGAGCAGGAGGATGAATCAGTCCTGCCGCGCAATGTTGCCTCTTTCAAAGCTTTTGAAAATGCCATGCGTCTCGATATCGCCATGGGTGGATCAACCAATACGGTTCTTCACCTGTTGGCCATTGCCCAGGAAGCTGGTGTCGATTTCACCATGGATGACATGAACCGCCTGTCAGTTTCCACCCCCTGTATTTGTAAAGTAGCTCCAGCAGTTGGCGATGTTTTTATTGAAGATGTCCACCGTGCCGGTGGCATCATGGGTATTTTAGGTGAGCTTGATCGCGCGGGACTGATTCACCGTGATATCCCGACCGTCCATAGTGCCACCATGGGTGAGGCTCTCGACAAGTGGGATATTATCCGTACTGCAGACGAAAAAGTGAAGGAATTCTACCGCGCAGCGCCAGGTAACCGCTTTTCCCTGCAAGCCTTTTCACAGAATGAACGCTATGCTGAACTCGACAGCGATCGCAGCAAAGGGGTCATCCGTGCCATCGACAACGCCTTCACTAAAGAAGGTGGTCTCGCCATTCTGTATGGCAACCTGGCACCTAACGGTTGCGTCGTTAAAACCGCTGGAGTTGACGAAAGTATCTGGGAGTTTTCCGGTCCGGTTGTCCTGTTTGAATCTCAGGACGACGCGGTTGAAGGGATCCTCGGCGGCAAAGTCAAAAAAGGGGACGTTGTTGTTATTCGCTATGAAGGCCCACGTGGCGGTCCGGGGATGCAGGAAATGCTCTATCCAACCTCATACCTCAAATCGATGGGGCTGGGTAAAGAGTGTGCCTTGATCACCGATGGTCGTTTCTCGGGCGGCACTTCCGGCCTGTCCATCGGTCACGTCAGTCCAGAAGCTGCATCAAAAGGGAACATCGGCCTGGTTAAACAGGGCGACACCATCGAAATTGACATTCCCAAGCGCAGCATTCGCATTGCTATTTCCGATGAAGAGCTGGAAGCTCGCCGCGCTAAAATGGAAGCGCAAGGAGATACGGCCTGGTTACCCGTCAACCGTGATCGGCAGGTCAGCAAATCCTTGCAAGCCTATGGCCTTCTGGCCCAGAGCGCGGATAAAGGAGCTGTGCGTGACCTGAGCCTGGTCCGTAAAGTTTAATCTGTAACAGCTAAATTGACATCAATAAAGCCGCAGCAAAGGATCTCCTTGCTGCGGCTTTTCTTTTTTACAATCTCCACTCTTAATAAACTTGAGGAGCAAAGATACTGACATCAGAAAAACAGCTTATTGATCGGTTGCGGGCATGGACCAGATAAGCGCTCCGCCCGTATCCGGTTCGCCCTCAATAAAGCCTACCTCATAACCATATGTGTAAGCGACCACACCAGCAGGTCGCTCCAGGCGAAAGTTAAAAGAATCCTCGTCCTGAACACTCCCTGCCCCGGAATGGAGAATTTGTTGGTACGCGACCACCCGATTATTGTTATCCAGCAGAAAAACGCTGACTTTAAGATTTTGAAAACGTGCATACATAATTTGAGGATGACTTGAAAATTTGGTCTTTCCCTGGATAGAAAGAGCCTTATCCGACACCGTTACCCGATGATCTAGAGTAAGATACATATCCTGCCAGGTACTTTGTGACGCCCCCATCGCAGGCAGAGGGATTACTGTGGACTTATCAGCAACAGCATTAAGATAATGCTGCCCAGCAGGTTGACAGGCTACCAGCGGAGTAAAGAACAAAACCAATAAAAAGTACTTAAGATTCCTGCTTAACATTTGCTTGCCCCCCAATTATAAAGGATTGATTTTAACGGAATCGTTCCGACGGAAAACCAACAGCACTAACCTTTACCGTCTGAACATTCCTCTGTTAATTATACGTCAAGAGGGGAAATAAGTCTGCAGACAGAACCTGCATTATCTCAGGCGCTGGGGACAGAGGCCCCGAGGTAGAAAATAATCAGGCACAACAGAAAGGATGGCAGAAATCAGCTACTCACAATCAGTGATGAAGTGATCTCTCCCATAGCTGTCTGGCCTTCTCGGCAAACCACTGCTGATCCCGCAGAACAACCTTGATCAACTTTGCATGCCTTACATCAAGAGTCTTAGGACCAGCCTCATAAAAGCGCACACGAATTTTGCCATTTTTAGCATTTCGCTGAATAATACCCGGGCCCCATTCAGGTTTGCCAAGAATACGCACACGATCACCTTGTAAATATTCCATTATCTACCTCCTGAGCCTGCTCGACAAATAAAGCCGACTCTATAATGAATAGCTCAGGATGCAGGAATGTCAAATCGAGGCATATATTTTTCCACGATTTTTCAACAACTTAGTCAAATAAACGCATAGCGAAGCAGGGAATAATCGAATGATATTGCAGAGATATTAAAAGGCAAAACTCAAATAGGGCAATAAGCTGCTTAAAATAAATTTTCTTATCGATAGTCTGAAACCGGCATCCCGGCAGCAAGCCAACCAAGCATCCCATCACTGACATTATAAAGTTGGCGCCCAGACGTAACCTCAAGAAGAAACTCACAGATCAAAGCCGTTCTACGCCCACTGCGGCAAATCAGAACCAGATCTTTATCAGCAGGTACAAGCTGGTTCAAATCAGCAAGCCATGCGAGGGGATTACTGCTGCCATCAGCGGCAAAAAAGGTCAGACACACTGCACCATCAACCACACCGGTCAACTGCCATTCTTCGGTACGCCGCACATCAATAATGACAGCCCCCTGCTTTAACAACCCCGGGACATTTAAACTTGGGACCTGATAGTATCTACGTGTTTCCATGATCTCCCTCTAGTCAATGCAAAGATTCTGCATTTTAAAGCGTTGACCACAATCTTGTAAATGCACAGACGTACAAATAGGGTATAATTTATAAAAGTTTCCGACTGAAAGCTTGAAGAACTAACAAGCCGTTTTCAGATAGGAAACGAGCAATTTTTCGTTGTGGCCAGGAAAGCAAGGACTTGAGCGGAGGCGTAGTACTTTACGCCGCACAAACAAGTCCGCAGCTTGACACCGCCACAGCGGAAAAGGGCCGTTTCCCATCTGAAAACTATTCAGACAAAGGAGGTCCACATGCTCCCCCTTTATAAAACTATTCTGGTTACTTCCGACTTCACCCCCAACTCTGACCACGCCTTCAAACATGCCGTCATGCTCGCTAGACAGAACAACGCAAAAATTCATCTGCTCCATGTTATCCAGCAGGTTGACTCGTCGATCCGTGGCTATATTGCATCCGTGGTCGGAGAGAGTCGCCTTTCCGAGTTCGAGAAAAACAACTACCTGAAAGCCCAATTAGAATTACAGAAAGAGCTCGATGATTTTGCTGAAAAAGAGTTAAAAAATTACCCTCAAGATCTTGCCAGATTTGCCGGCTCGCAAGTCGTCATTGGCCAGCCGGTTACCCAGATTTTAGATATTGCGGAAGAACTGAATGCTGACGTTATTGTCATGGGAACCCATGGCAAAGGTGCCATCGAACATGCCTTCCTGGGAAGTGTTGCAGAGAAAGTTCTGCGTAAGGCAAAACGACCGGTTTTCACCATCCCCCTTCCAGCATAGGAAAAATGGTCGGGAAGGAGTCATAAAAACTTCTTCCCGACCACATATTTCACATCTGACCAGCTATCGTAAAGTTCGAAAATCTAAGGATTGAGATTTCATTTTCCCTGAACGATAAAAAGAAAAACCCTCACCAGTTCAGCTGCGAGACTGAAGTCACCAGGGTTTTCAGCGGTGGCTTTGCTAGTTAGTTTTCATCCGGAAACGGCCCTTTTCCGCCGTGGCAGCGTCAATCTGCGGACTTGTTTGTGCGGCGTAAAGTACTACGCCTCCGCTCAAGCCCTTGATTTCTTTGCCACAACGAAAAATTGCTCGTTTCCAATCTGAAAACTTCGAAATTGCGATTTTAAGTTTCTGGATGGACACTAGTTATGAAAACTTTGACTTAAAAAACTTGCAGAGTGCATGACTCAAACCGTCATTGAAGATCTCTAGCAGGGTGTTGAAAAACTATCTGCGTTGCAATTGCGTTGTTAAAAATCCCCTCAAAATGCTCATTTACTAAAGTAAACTGCGCTTTTTCGGTAATTTTTGCCTAGCACTTGCTGCCTAGAAAACGTTTTTCAACACCCTGCTAGCAGATGGGAAAGAATGCCTCTATTTTCGATCAAAAAGCACAATCAAAATAAAACTATTTTATATTTTACCAACGAACCTCTGGCGTCATTTTTAATTTCGATATATTGTTTTAGAAAATTACCTGTTTTAGGATAATTAAAAAATATCAGCAAAAAAGAATAGTGTTTTTCAACGGACCTGCAACTCATTCAATAAGGAAAGGGCCATGACTGCCTTAGCCACCGTTGTTCTATCAGTTCTGGCCTCATTTTTCTGCATTTGCTCCGTATTTTTACTGTTTCGCCTGAAATCTCTGCACAAGCATGCTGTTCCTGAAGCGGCTCCAAAAGTGGAAAAATCCGATCCAACTCACGCCAATCTGGTTGAAAACCTGCCGATTCCCATTTATCGCATAGACCATCTCGGTCATCTTCTATATGTCAATAAAGCCTTTGAAAATATGGTGGGATTATCGAGGGCAGATCTTTTGGGGAAAACAGCCGAGGAATATAGCTCACCCGAACTTGCGTCCATCTATAGCGCTCAGGATCAGAAATTAGCTGAACGTGGCGGTGATCAGATTTATGAAAGCATGGTGAAAAATCAGCAGGGAGAAATTCGTAACATTGTTTTTCATAAAAGAGCGATTACCGACCGTAACGGTGAATTGACCGAACTGATTGGCCTGGCTTTTGATATTACTGATCGTAAGCAGATTGAACAGCAACTGCTTGAACAGCAAAAAATGTTCATGTCACTGGTCGAAAACCTGCCAGATTTGATCATCCGCTACGATAAAGAATGTCGCAGAACCTATGTCAACCCGGCGTATTTCAAATTGACCGGGACATCGGCCAATCAAATCCTGGGATCAAAAGCTGGAGATATCTGGAAAGGTGATATTTCCTTTGCAGAGTACCAAGCCCTTATTAAAAAAGTTTTTAACGATGGCCACATTGAACATCTCGTCATTTCCCAACCTGATCGTCATGGCAATAACCTTCTCTTTTCTATCTCACTGGTCCCGGAAACCAGCTCTACTGGGCAGGTTACCGGAGTCTTTGCTATTGGCCACGACATTACCAGGTTGAAACAGACAGAAAATCAATTCCGGAACCTCACTGAAAACTGGCCTGACGAAATTGCCGTGTACGATATCCGTTGTCGGCGGACCTTTATGAATCCAAGTATGGAGCAGACCCTTACCAGGCGGGGTGAGAATCCCGGATGCCTCTTGGGAAAAACTCCTTCAGAGTCATTTCCAGACATACAGGATATCGTCGACTACGAAAAAAAGTTACGGGAAGTTCTGAAAACCGGGGAAATCTGTGATTATGAAATGATTTGGGAAGCGGACCCGAGGCAGCCCCAATATCGGCACGTCAAAATGTTGCCGGAATACGACACTGCTGGCAAAATATCTGGTATTTTTACCGTCGCCAGAGATATCACCCAGCAAAAACAAGCCGAGATTCAAAAACAGAAGAATCTTGAATTCTTTGCCAGTCTCGACCGGGTTAATCGTGCTATTCAGCAATCGAATGACTTCCAACAGGCAACCAACGATACACTTAAAATTGTCCTTGAACTGTTTTCCTGTGACCGTGCGTTTCTAACCTGCCCCCTTGATCCGAATGTCGATTCCTTTGCAGCTCCGATAGAGCAGACATGCCCTGAGTTCCCTGGGGCACTAGAGCTGAATAAAAAAATACCCATTGATGGCCAAGGGCGCAGGATGCTGCAACTGTTACTTGCAAGCGACCAGCCATTGCAGTTCGGCCCTCATGGTGTTTGTCAGGTCCCAGAAATCATCAACAGTATGCTCGAAGTCAAATCGATGCTGTCCATCGCCATCTATCCAAAAATTGGTGCGCCATGGCACTTTGGTTTGCATCAATGTTCTGCCGAACGGACCTGGACCGAAGACGAAATCAGACTCTTTAGTGAGATCAGCAAAAGGTTGTCTGATGCGTTAACCGCAACCTTGAGTTATCAGGACCTACAAGAGAGTAAACTGTTTATCGACAGTATCTTTAAACATATTCCGACCATGCTCTATGTCAAAGATGCGAAGACCCTCGCTTACGTTAGGGTCAATAAGTCAGCTGAGGAGTTCATGAATGTCAGCGAGGAGGAACTGATTGGTAAAACTGATTTCGATTTTTTCTCTGAAGAGACGGCTATTTTCCATCGCCAGAAAGATCTCGAAGCCCTGGAGAAGAAAACCCTTATCCACATACCGGAAGAAATCTTATACACTCCGGAAGGGCAAAAACACTATCTGCAGGTGAAAAAGATGGTGATGACCGATCAGGCCGGACACCCCAACTATCTCCTGGTTCTGACCGAGGACATTACCAAACTGAAGATATCCCAGGAGACAACCCGCCAATTTACCCAGGTTATTACCCAAAGTCCTTACGGCATTGTATTCACAGATACCGAAGGGCATATTGAGTTTGCTAATCAGAAGTTTTACGAAGCTGAAAAACTGACGCCAGAAGAACTCTCGCAAATAACCCTAAAGGAGTTATTTGATCTGGATCAGGATGATTTACGCCAGGCAGCCCAGGTTATCAAAGTGGAGGGGGTCTGGCACCAGGAACGACGCTACCGTACACAAAACGGTGAAAAAACCTGGAAACATCTCCAGGTAACAGCCATCACCGACGAAGATCTGCCAGACAATCCGATTACTAACTTTGTCATTGTCTGTGAAGATATTTCACAGCGAAAATTCCTCGAAGAACAGCTGCATCATTCGCAGAAGATGGAAGCCATCGGCCAACTGGCAGGAGGCGTTGCCCACGACTTCAATAATATGCTTGGTGTTATTGTTGGCCGCACCGATCTGGCACTGACCAAAATCGCTCCGGAGGATCCTCTTTACGCATCCCTCAAGGAAGTCAGCAAGGCCGCGAACCGCTCAGCCGACCTAACCCGACAACTTCTCGCCTTTGCCCGCAAGCAGGACATAGCGCCGCAAATTCTCGACCTCAACAAAACCGTTGAAGGGACGTTAAACATGCTACGCCGCTTGATTGGCGAAGACATCCACCTTATCTGGATACCCGCTCCCAGAACCTGGTCGATCAAAATCGATCCATCTCAACTCGACCAGATTCTGGCAAATCTCTGCGTTAACGCCCGTGATGCCATGCCCGAAGGGGGCAAAGTTATCATAGAAACCGGGAATGTGACACTCACCGAAGAGTCCTGCACACAACTTAATGACGCGACCCCCGGCAATTTTATCAAGCTCTCTGTCTGTGATAATGGCAGTGGTATCGATGCAGATTTGGTCAGCAAAATATTTGAACCATTTTTCACTACCAAGGAATTAGGCAAAGGTACGGGGCTGGGTCTGTCTACGGTCTATGGGATCGTTAAGCAGAACAAGGGATTTATAGATGTTGCCAGTGAACCGGGGCATGGAACCACCTTCAGTATTTACCTGCCACGAGTCGAGAATGAAAAATTACTTGAACAGCAAAGTGGCGTAGCAGCCTTACCGCGCGGCATCGAAACAATCCTTGTCGTCGAAGATGACCAGACCATTCTAGCCACCGAAACCAGCATGCTCCAAATGCTTGGCTATCGGGTTTTTGCAGCTGAAACTCCTGCAGAGGCAATTCTTCTTGCCGAACAATATTCCGGGCACATTCAATTGCTGATTTCGGATGTCATCATGCCCGACATGAACGGTCGTGAACTGGTTAATTTGATGACGACGCACTACCCTGAGCTTAAGACTCTTTACATGTCTGGTTACACTGGTGATGTCATTGCTCATCATGGCGTCCTGGAAGAAGGGGTCAATTTCCTCCAGAAACCTTTTTCCCTTCATTCCCTGGCTTCCAAGGTAAGGGAGGTCCTTGACACAAACTGAAAGCCATCAAACAGCCCCCCCAAACTGCAGAGATTTTAAGTATTTTTAGAATCTATGCACTATTGGCGAGCCAGCCGGGTATTAGCGACAGAATCCTCAAAATTAGACCGAAACGGGTTAATATCAAGGCCGCCACGCCTGGTATAACGGGCATAAACAGTCAATTTCTGCGGGCGACAATAACGCATCAGGTCGACAAATATACGCTCCACGCACTGCTCATGAAATTCATTATGTTCGCGAAAAGAGATAAGATAGCGCAGTAACGCTTCATGATCGATACGTCCCCCCTGGTAACGGATCAACACACTTCCCCAATCGGGCTGGTTGGTTACCAGACAGTTACTCTTCAACAGGTGACTGTGTAAATCCTCACTGACCTGCTTCTCATCATTAGCAGCACCTGCCAACAACGCGGCGTCAAGAACATAGCTATCAACGGCAATATCAAGATCATCAATACAGGTACCGGGCAGGTTTTCAATTATCCCGGAATGAAAACTACCGGCTTCAGTCAGGCTAACAGTTACCTCCCCCCCCGCGGCAGCAGAAAGATCCTCAGACATCCGTTCAGCGACCTGGGTCAGGTCAGAAAAGCGTGTCTGATTAAAAGAGTTGAGATACAACTTAAATGATTTTGATTCAATCAGGTTGGGTGTTGTGCAGGGGATATGAAACTCTCCCATAGCAACAATGGGCTTACCTTTCGCATTCAGCCAGGACAACTCGTAAGCGTTCCAGATATCATATCCAGAAAATGGCAAAGCCCCGGTTACACCGATATCGTCACGTTTAACCTGCCGGGGAAAAGGACATAGCAGACTAGCATCGTAGGCAGAGGGGTAGGCAGTGGTTTTGCCTAAAGGCAATTGACTTTCAGGATTACTCATTTATTTCCTCATCTCAAAAAAGATTACCCTTGCAGGTAAAATACTGATAGAATTATTCGCTTATCGCCATTATAGCTGGTTTTCGTTCGAAAATGGCTCATTTCCAATCTGAAAACCTGGAAGTTACGATTTAGAGTTTCCGGATGGAAGCGATACTGATTCATGCTCTGGGAACAAGTTGTTTCCATGTAGAAATTAAGTAGTTTTATTTCACCTGTCAAATGGAGAAAGAATATGAAAGTCGGATTAGTTGGTTGGCGCGGTATGGTTGGCTCCGTTCTGATGCAACGGATGGTAGAAGAAAATGATCTTGCCGGTGTGGAACCCGTATTTTTTTCAACCTCTCAGGCCGGACAGGCCGCTCCGGACTTTGGCCAGGGAGATAGTATTCTGGAAGATGCTTCGGACCTGACCAAACTCGCAGAACAAGATGTCATCATCACCTGTCAAGGTGGAGATTATACAAAAGATATCCATCCTAAGCTGCGCGCTGCCGGTTGGGAAGGCTACTGGATTGATGCGGCCTCGAGCCTGCGCATGGAAGACAATGCGGTCATCATCCTCGACCCGATCAACCGCAACGTTATCGATAAAGCACTAGAAAACGGTGGCAAAGATTTTATCGGTGGCAACTGTACCGTCAGCCTGATGCTGATGGGCATTGGCGGACTGTTTAAAGCGAATCTTGTCGAGTGGGCCAGCTCCATGACTTACCAGGCCGCTTCAGGTGCCGGAGCGCCTAATATGCGCGAACTGCTGAGCCAGATGGGTGTCCTTAAGGATTGTGTTGATAGTGAACTCAAAACCCCCGGTTCCAGCATTCTCGACATTGACCGCAAAGTGACCGAAACCCTGCGTAGTGACAGCCTTCCTAAGGCCGAATTCGGATATCCTCTCGCTGGCAGCGTGCTACCCTGGATTGACCGTGAAGTCGCAGAAGGTCAAAGCCGTGAAGAGTGGAAAGGGATCGCCGAAACCAACAAGATCCTGGCCACCGAAAAGCAGATTCCTATCGATGGCATTTGTGTCCGGGTTGGCGCCATGCGTTGCCACAGCCAGGCAATCACTATCAAGCTGAAGAAAGATCTGCCGATTGCCGAGATTGAAAAAATTATCGCAAAAGACAATCAATGGGTTAAGTTGATCCCGAACAATAAGGAAGAGACCTTAGCAGGCCTGACCCCAGCGGCAGTCTCCGGAACCCTTAGCGTCCCGGTTGGCCGTGTGCGTAAAATGAAAATGGGTCCTGAGTACCTCTCGGTTTTCACCTGCGGTGACCAGTTACTGTGGGGAGCAGCAGAACCTCTGCGCCGCATGCTTAAGATTCTTAAAGAGAGATAACTGGTAAACAAGCCAACATCTTAATGAAACGAGCAATTTTTCATTGTGGCTAGGAAATCGAGGGTTTGTACGGAGGCATAGTCCTTTACGCCTCACAAGCAAACCCGCAGATTGACACCGCCACAGCGGAAAAGAGCCGTTTTAGGAATAGCAACAAAAAGGCCTTCGATCATATGATCGAAGGCCTTTTTGTTTACACACGAGGTATTACTTACAAGGATTCAATGAAAAGCTCGAAAGCTTCGTCTCGCTGGTCAAGGCGAGTAACGTGAACGTCATCTTCACGCAAAGTATATAAAAACTGTGACCTTAAACCGATCACAGGAATTTTCTTAGTGGGTTGCTATCCCTGATGTGCGAACAGCAACCCTGTAAAACAGTTTTCAGACTGGACCCTGATTAAGGGAAAACCAGGCTTTCGTCGTTGTAGAACTCACCGAACAGTTCCTGATCGCTTGGACGATCTTCTGGAATTGGGCGAGCAACCCAGGTCACGTTCATGTAGTGCTTCAGGGAAACGTTCTCGTTGGTGATGTTACCACCCCAGGTACCGCAACCCATGGAAGAGGTCATTGGCATACCGTTGGTCAAAGAACCGGAGTTGGCTTTTGACTGAGGCTGGCGAACCATGACACGGCTGACCGGCATAGCCATGGCGTGCATGTGAATGTGCTCTTCGCTGAAGCTGTAGATCCCGCAGGAGTGACCGCGGCCACCAACACGGTAGATGGCTTGCAGACGGTCGAGGGCTTTATCATAACCGCCGCTGTATTTGAAGACGCCGATGATCGGGGCCATCTTCTCTTTACACCAGTGGTACTCAGGACCGATGTTATCTTCTTCAACCAGCAGCATGCAGACATCTTCAGGAATGCTGAAGCCAGCTTTTTCAGCGATGGACTGAGCAGAGCATGCGATGGTGTCGATGGTACGATGCATTTCGTCGTCCCACAGAACTGCAGTCAGCTTGGCTTTTTCTTCTGCGTTACACAGGTAGCCGCCTTCAGCTTTCAGGCACTCGAGCATGTCAGCGTAAACGCTGTCGTGAATGACCAGGTTACCGTCAGCGCTACAGCCGGAACCGTAGTCAGCAGTCTTAGACAGACGCACGTTCATAGCTGCGGTCTTAACGTCCTGAGCGGTAGTTTCGTCGAAACACATGGTCGCGTTACCGGCACCAACACCGTAAGCAGGCTTACCAGAGCTGTAAGCAGCCTGAACCATGGCAGGACCACCAGTCGCGATAGACAAATCAGCCTGGCTCATCAGGTACTGAGAACCTGGAATGCTTGGTTTTTCGATACACAGGAACAGATCTTCTGGCAGACCGACTTTTTTCAGCGCAGCACGCATAACCGCGATGGTCTCGAAAGTGGTTTGCTTGCTACGTGGATGCGGAGCAAAGATGGTGGCGTTACGGGCCTTCAAAGAGTACAGACCGTTAGTCGGTGGAGTCAGCGCAGGGTTGGTGGTTGGGATCAGACAGGCAACAACACCAACAGGCTTACCGTACTTGGTGATCCCTTTTTCCGGGATATCTTCGATGATGCCAACACTTTTCTGACGCATGCAATCACGCAGGATACCGATGATTTTTGCGCGCTTGTAAGGACGACCGGCACGGTCACCGAGACCACTCTCATCAACGCCCATCTGAGCCAGGCGGGTGAAGGTCTTTTCGTTGGCAGCAGCCCAGGCAACAGCCTGAACAGCACGGTCGATGGTTTCCTGATCAACGTTTTCGATCTGAGCTTGTGCAGCACGAGCACGAACGAACAATTCGTCGATATTTTGCTTTTCTTCTTCGGTCAGTACTTTAGGCGCTTTTGCCATCTTTACATCTCCTGTTTCGTTACCTGAGGTAAACGGTTTAGCAATTTATAACTTCATATGAGCAGAAGGAGGTACGTGTCGTGGAAAAGACGATATTACAACAGCAGCTTAAAGTAAAATTTATAATACTTGAGTCTTGCTCAAGTTTTTTTTAAGGACTTCGCTTCAAGCATCGTCTCAAAAAACAGGCTGAGAAACCTTTGCCGCGGGTGCTGACGTTTCTGATAGAGACCAATACGGCGGAACAGCTGGGGGGTTCCAAAGGGAATAAATGTATACTGCCCCTCAGCATCTTTGAGACGCTGATCATTAAAGGATACAACCGTAATACCAAGCCCTTGAGCGACCATGCTCAAAGCCGCTTCACAGGAATTAAACTCCATAACTTCCTGGGCATTGATCCCCTTTTTCAACAGATAATCATCGACAATTGTACCTGCCCAGGCGGTCCTGTCAAAACGGATGAAGGGGAACTTTTGAAACAACTCTTCCTCACTCATTTCCGGCGTGCCTTTGGGAGCAACAATGTAAAAGTATTCAGTATCATACTCTGTCCACTGACAGGATGGCATAATCGAACTTATGGGCTCTGTAATCAAAGCTCCGTCTAATTCATCTTCCTCAACTTTTACTGCCAATTCAGCAGACAAACTGCAAAACAGACGAATTTTCAGTAACGGATAGTCTTCCTGTAAACCGGCCAAAACACTTGGCAACGGCCCCGAAACTACCGTAGGAATCGCCCCCAGAAACAGTTCCCCTTCGATTTTCCCATCGGGATTCAACTCCTCTTTTAAACCATCATACAGACCGATAATCTGTTCAGCCCGCTCGACAACAAGCCGACCACTGGCATTCAGTTTGGGCTTATGACCATCCCGGTTGAACAGAGGGGTACCGAGATCTTCCTCAAGGTTTTTAACCTGGAGACTGACGGCGGCCTGGGTCAGGCCAAGTTGATCTGCAGCAGCCACAAAACTTCCCTTCCGGGAAATAGCTATCAGGGTACGAAGGGCACGTAAGGACATACAAAGACTTCTCCAATGAACGGGTACAAAGTCTTATTGTAAAGAAACCGGGAAGGATGGCAACCCCTTCCCGGATACCTGAACAGATTAGTAAAGGAGATTGGGGAGAAAAACGGAAAACCATGGAAAAATTGTCACCAACGCCAGGGCCAGTAACGCCAGCAGAAAATAGGGAATAACCGCCTTAGAAGCTCCGACTAATGAAGCCTCAGAGAACCTCAAAGTCACCAGCAAAGTCAGGCCTACCGGAGGAGTCAGATTCCCAACCATCAGGTTAAAGACGAAGATAACCCCGAAGTGAACAGGATCAATGCCAAGCTTCACAGCTAATGGCAACAAAATGGGTGCCAACAACAAGATAGCCGGGATACCATCAATAAAGCAGCCAATAACCAATAACAGCAGGTTGAGCATCAGCAGGATCAGCCATTTATTCTCGGTAATTGCAAAAATGGCCTGAACCAGCTGTTGTGGAGCCCCGGAAACCGCCAGCAACCAACTGAATAGATTTGCGGCCCCCATGATAAATAGAACAACTGCGGAGGTCACAACGGTTTCCTTGAGACATTCCACAATTTTTCCAAAGCTCAGTTCACGGTGAATAAACACCCCGACGAACAAGGCATAAAGGGCAGCGATCACACCTAGCTCTGCATCGGTCACCATTCCGGTTGCAACCCCGACAACAATGATGATCGGCATCGCCAGGGCAGTCCCCCCGACCTTTAAACCACCAACGACTTCCTTGACACTGGCTGCTTCATGACGCGGCATCTTATTACGCCAGGCATACACATAAGCTCCAACCAGAAGCAGAAAGCCATACAGCACTCCTGGCAAGGCTCCCGCCAAAAATAGTTTCCCGATGGGGACTGCCGTTGCGATACCAAACACCACCATTGGAATACTCGGCGGAATAATCGGTCCGCAGATAGCAGCACTGGCGGTAATCGCCGAACAGAACTCGGGCTTATACCCTTCCTTTTTCATAGCAGGAATAACCACAGACCCGACGGAAGTTGCATCGGCGACGGCCGAGCCGGAAATACCGCTGAAAAACATACAGGTCACCACATTGACCAGCCCCAAAGCTCCTCTGAAGCGGCCAACCAGCAGGTTGGCAAAATAGATCAAACGTTGGGTAATACCACCGGCACTCATCAATGAACCGGCCAGAATGAAAAAGGGAATACACAATAACGGATATTTTTCAATGGCACCGATGACCCGCTGAACCATGATCATATCTGGAATTTTCATCCACAAAAGCATACTGAAGGACGAAAAATAGAGGGTAAAAGCAATCGGAACCCCAATTGCCAAGCAGAAAAAGAAAATACCGAAAACTAATGCAAACATAGCGACACTTCCTTCTTAAGAATCCAATTCAGCATTCGCCTTCATGAAACCCCGAAAAAAATCATCAACGGCATATAGAAAAATAATAAAAAATGAAATGGGAAAAGCGATATAGAAGTAGGTTGGTGGCAGTTGCAATATTCCCCACGGCATGCCGCGGGTAGCAAGTACGACTTTCACCCCCTGAAAAGCCAGGTAAGCAGAAAAAGACATAATGCTGAGCTGGATCAATCTGGTTAAAAACATCTGAAGAGCTTGAGGCATCAGGTTCACCAGGGAATCGACCCGGATATGCGCCTTGTACCTGAAAGCGATGCTGATACCCAGCAAGGACACCCAGACAAAAGCTGGCAACAGCACGTCTTCTGACCAATTAATCGCATTGCCCATGATATAGCGAAAAAATACCGCAAAAGCGCTGAAGATCAACATGGCAAACAGAATCAAAGCTGTTAACCAGGCAACCTGGCGATTCAGCCAGTTACAAAAGTTAGTGAATATTCCAAACATTCCAGTACGACCTCCCATTACCCAAATATCGCCACATCCCCTGGGGATGTGGCGATGGGATACATCATTTCAGAGCACGAATTTTCATGACCATATCTTTGAGATAGGGATAGTCATTTTCCAGGCCAACGGCAGCTTTTTGGAACGCTGCGACATCGGGCTCGACAAACTTGGTGCCAAACTTGGCCTTTGCTTCATCAATGCTACTGGCCATTTTCTTTTCACTCTGCTCCAGAGTCCAGGCTCTAGCTTCCTTGGCTGCGTCACGGAACAACTGCTGGGTCTCAGCGTCAAGACTCTGCCAGAAGGCTTCGGTCACATGGACATCATTCAAATCAAAAGCATGATGGGTCTGAATATTATAAGGTGTCACATCATAGAAACCGGAGGCGATATTGCGGTACACAGGGTTTTCCTGAGCATCAACAACGCCGGTTTTTAAAGCGGAAAACAGTTCACCAAAAGACACTACGGTAGGAGACGCTTCCAGCTTATCCTTGAAATAAGTAATAAAGATAGGCCAGTTTGGAACCCGGATTTTCGTCCCTTTCATATCTTCTGGAGTCTTGATCGGCTTTTTGGCAGTGATATCACGGGGCGCGCCAACCCAGGTATACAACACCCGCCAGCCGGAACGTTTAGCCAGATCGTCATAAAACTCAGGTCCTATCTGTTCCCAGACCTTGTTACCTTCATCGGCACTTGTATAGAGGTAGGGAAAGTTGCCGATATCGCAGAGCTTATCATAAGGAGCAAGATCTCCTACCGTTCCCGCGAACATATGAATGGCATAGCCTTTCATCGACTCGTGAACTTCCCGGATAGAGCCCAGCACACCGCCTGGGAAATAATCATAGGTTATCTGGCCATTCGATTTGTTCTTAAGAACATCTAGAAAATGTTTCATACTGTCGGCCATAAGGTCAGCAGCAGGAACATTGGCAGCAGCACGAAGCTGAATTTTCTGGGCCGCTTCGGCCATAACCGAAGTCAGGCTGAGGGCCAGGACCAGAAGAGCAATGAAAAAGTTACGGCATGACAACAACTGTTTTTGACACATAAAGAGAAACCCCTTTCCAAAAATAATTTGACCGTTAACCTGCACCGATAAACGACTGGCCACTTTCAACCTGCTGTAGTGACAGCCTTCTTCACAACAATCTTTGACTTCGCCACACATCAATTAGCGTGGAGAGACAATATTGAATCCCTGTTCCCTGAAATACCTTTGCGCTCCTGGGTGGACCGGAAGGTCAACCCCACTCAATCCTCCAGCGAGTTCCGCAGCATCAGTGCTTTCGAGCATGTCAGAGAACTGCGGTAAATGTTCATAAAAGCACTTAGTAAGCTGATAAACATCTGCGTCCGTCAAACGGTTGGAAACAACGAGAATATTGGGATACGCAACAGTACTGACTTCTTCGTTCTGATTACGGTAAGACCAGGCTTTTAATATGTGGCGGGACCAAACGCCATTATTTGAATTCAATTTTTGGTACTGATCAGCGGTCACATTTAACAACGAGATACGGTCTCCTTCGGCAGCAAACAACTGCATGGTAGCCTCATGCGGTACTCGGCCGGTAAATACAGCACCAGCAACCTGATTTTTCAGTAACGCATCGATTGAAGGAGAAAAATCAAGATATCTGGCAGTAAAGTCGGTGTGCTTATTAATGTCTAACGCATCAAAAATCACCTGCTCGGAACCAAGGGTTCCATTTTTCATACCACCTAAGGAAAAGCTCTGCGCCAAACCTTTCAGATCATTTATATCTTTATTTTTTACAAACTCATTGCGAACAACGAAATGGACGACATTATTCCAGAGCACTGCGATGACAGACATATTTTGCATCGGACGGTCCAGGTAAAAACCCTGGCCGCGATAAGCCTGCAAAGCAGTTACCCCTGACAAAATTGCCAGATCACTACGCCCTTCGGATAAAAGGTGGATATTTTCCCCTGATCCGGTGGTATTGATAGCTGTAACAACAAGGTTCTCAGATTCAGTCAAATGACTGTTCAGAAGTGTCGATATCTTCACTCCCGCGCGAAAATCAGCACCTTCAGAATTTGCTGTCGCAAAAATAAGTGAACGCGCTCCGGCTTCGGAAGTGAACAGAGCAAACACCAGCATGAATGTGGCAAAACTTAACCACAACAGCTTAGATGATGGACTAACCAGCATTTATTCCTCCTTTGGAATATCCAGTCTGTGTTGCTCTCATTAAAAGAAGAGCAAGAGCAGTGCCAAGAGAAAATCCAGGCAAAACGCGCTGGAAGGGATGAACAGGGCAAGAATCCGGGCGTTTGCCGCCCATTTATGAGCGGAAAGCGCTCAGATGTCAGTGAATAATTGTGTCGGCAATAACTAACAGAGAGAAAGGAACCTGAACTTGAATGGTTCTGGCTGTTTGCATATTTAGAACAACCATAAAGAAATCGAGACTACGACTGGGAATCTGCCCAGGAGGAACCCCCTGTAAAGCTTTTTGCGCATTGTGCGCTGCGAGACGACCAATCCTGTATTTGTCAGGAACCAGACCGAGCAAGGCGCCCTTACTGGTTACAAAATTCATATCTGCAGTTAGACTGGGAAGGTGAGCCTCATTTAACTGTGAAACTAACTTCTCGCCAGAATGTTCAAACGCCGGCACATGTGTAATGTAAACAGCGTCAAAGGTTGCCAGAAGGTCTTGGGGTAACAGCGGTTCAGCGCCGGGCTCAATAGCCAGCAGATCGACCTTATGAAGCTTATAATGCAGAAAATCCTGTAGCCGGGTCAGTTCTTTAACCTGCTGCCGCGACTCGCGATCATTGGGCTGCCAAAGCACACCTAAATGATGAAAGTCGCGAATCCTCTTTAACGCTTTAAGCTGGTTCAACAGGGGAACACTGTTGCTGATTCCGGTCGCATTATTCTCAGAGGATTTCCAGCTGGCGATCAATTCATCGTCCACCGGAAACTCAACCATGGTAAAAACCACGGGACGCTGCTTTTCTAATTTCAACAGTTGCCGGGCCAGGATTGTTTGCGAAACATAAAAGAGATCATGCTGCCGCTCATGGGCCGTCTGCAAATAAAATGGCAGTAATTTTTCATTGCCATTCAGGTTATAGACATAAAACCGTGCATCCGGAAAATGTCTCAACACCCCTTCACGAAAACCTCTTTCAACAAGACTGTCTTCTTGCCACTCAAACATAGCAATACTGGGAAATTCACCGGCCCACAGTGGCAGCGCAAGAAATATCAGCCATAGACTGAAAAGCAACCTAGCCATCTTCATGGTCTGCCAACTGAAGTTTTTGCATTTTACGTTTCAACGCATGCCGGCTAATCCCTAAAAATTCTGCAGCATCACTTCTTTTCCCATGAGCTTTCTGCAAGGCTTTGCAAACCAATTGCCGCTCAATTTTCAGCAGTTGATCATCGATATTGCACATTTGACCGAGACTGGCACTTCCTGGCATTGACGATACCATCTCACCAGGTAACGACTCTAACGCGATCTCCCGGGTCGGGCACAAAATAACCAGCCGTTCAATCATATTTTTCAACTCTCTCACGTTGCCAGGCCAGGAATATGTCAAAAACGCCTTTTCTGCCTGCCCACTCAGTTGTTTAGCAGGCTGGCCAAATCGTTGCCCAAAGGTTGTGAAAAAATGTTCAGCCAGTAACATGATATCCTGTCCACGCTCCCGTAAAGGAGGAAGCTGAACCGGAATAACATTGAGTCGATAAAACAAATCTTCACGAAATTTACGTTGTTGAACTAACTCGTGAAGGTTCTGGTTAGTAGCCGCAATAATCCGGGCATTAACATTCAGATCAACAGTTCCGCCGACTCGCCTAAACGTTCGTTTCTCAAGAAATCTCAGTAATTTAGCCTGAAGATGCAACGGCATTTCACCAATTTCATCGAGAAAGAGGGTCCCGTTTTGGGCAAGTTCGACCAACCCTTTCTTGCGCTTACCGGCATCGGTAAATGCGCCCTTCTCATACCCAAACATTTCGCTTTCCAGCAAATTTTCCGGGATGGCAGCACAATTCACTTCAGCAAAAGGTTGGCTATGACGCGGACTGAGCTGGTGCAAGGCGCTAGCGACCAGTTCTTTACCGGTACCACTTTCGCCACTGATAAGCACCGCACTATCCCCTGCCCCAGCAACCAGGCGGATGGTTTCAAATGCTTTCTGCATAGCCGAGCAGGTTCCAACCATGCCGTCAAAACCTCCTTGCGAACTCTGCCGCTCACGCAGAAACATGACTTCATCGCGTAACTGCTGTTGTTCAAGGGCCTTGTTTACCAGCATGGTAATTTCATCGAGCTCAAAAGGTTTATTCAGGTAATGAAAAGCTCCGTTTTTCACAGCTTCCACAACGGTCGCGGTATCACCATGAGCGGTCATCATAATAACCATGGTATTGGGTAAGCTGGGCTTCAGAGTCTTGAGAACTTCAAGACCACTCAGGTCAGGTAAGCGTAAATCGAGTAAAATAACATCAGGAGCTTTAGCTAATGCGATGTTTATTGCGTCCTTGGCACATAAGGTGTAGCTGGTCTGATGCCCCTCGTCGCGAAACAACATACATAAAGATTCAGCAAGTACCTTTTCATCATCGACGATTAGCAGTTGCGCCATCAGTGACTCTCCGGCAGTGAAAGGGGTGGAAAAATGAGTTCAAATATGGTGCCCTGCCCTTCTTCACTCTGTACCTGCCATACAATCTGGTTCTCCTTCATCAATGAATGAACAACTGACAGCCCCAAACCGGTTCCACTTGGCCGGGTCGTAAAAAATGGATCAAATATCCGGTCGAGGTTCTCCTGGGCAATACCGCACCCATTATCAGCAATACGCACCATGACACCGCTCTTGCACAGTTTCAGTAGAATTGTAAGTTGCCCGCCATCAGGCATAGCCTGCCCCGCATTCAGAAGTAAATTAAGCAAGATCTGCTGTACATGTCCGGCATCAGCCAGAACCCTTGGAACCACATCGAGAGACTTAATGATTTCAATCTTCTGCTTATACAGAGACTTGCCAACCATGGCGAAGGTCTCTTCAATAATTTCTGCCAGCGAAACCTCGTGCTTGGCTGCTTCGGAGGGTTTGGCAAAATCAAGCAAGTGCCTGACAATTTGGTCAAGCCGGTTTATCTCCACATTGATTCCCTGTGCCAGAGTTTCTACTTCAGGAGAAATAGCTTTGCGCTGCATCAACTGTGCACAGCTCTTCATCCCGGCCAGAGGGTTACGGACTTCGTGTGCAATACCCGCCGCCATAATCCCTAACGAAGCCAGACGATCAACCTGAATAATCTGCTTCTCACGTGCTTTAAGCTGACTGGCCATGGCATTATATTTTTCGCCAAGACGGCGTAATTCACCTTCACCACGAATTTGGATACGATGGTCCAGGTTACCGGCGCTGAATTCCCGGGCACCACGCATAAGCTGAGCAATTGGATCGGTAATGCGACGCACCAGGTAGAGGGTCAGAAGCAGTGCAACAATCACAACCACCGCCGTAAACGTCAGGCTGCTGGCCTTCAAGCGATCAATACTCCCTAATAAAGCCTGTTCTGGGAGTACCAACCCGATCGACCAATTGAGTTCATCTATATGGGCCCAATAAAACCGATTCTTGCCCAGACGATAACTCTTCTCAGGATGCGGTTTCTCCGCCTCATCAGCGATAACCTGGCGTAACTCTGCTGACAAATTCCCGCGACTGACAACCTGACCTAAAGCGTGATCATAAACGAACCCTACGGTTCCGGGAACGGGGGTCAGCTCTTCAACATAATTGGTTAGGGAATCGAGTTTGACATAAAAAGTGAGATGTCCAACAGGCTTGAGAGGATCCTCAAAATCGAAAACTCTTTTGCTGAACAGCATCAGCGGTCCTTCCGGGTGTTCTAGCAATACACCGGAAGTGAAGGTATCAAGGCCACGGGCCTTAAACAGCTTTATCGGATCGAATTTTGAGTAAAGTTGAAACGTCCCCTCCTCCGGTACCGTCAGAATCCGGTCCCCTTCGAAAGTAAGCAAACTTATCCGTGCATAGAGAGGATTTTGCGCTTTATAACGCAATAGCTTCTGCTCAACAGTAGCCAACTGCTGCCCAAAATTAAACTGTAGAAAAGCGAGTTGGATAAAGGGGTAGTTGGCCAGAAGATCAAGATCTTTGTAGATATTATTCAGCTGTAAATTGATCTGGCTGGCCGTTTTATCGGTCAGATTCGTCAGTTGTTGGGTAGACAGGTTCTCAAGGCTACGGGATCCCACATAGGAGGCGTGATAGGTCATCGCCAGCAATGGCGCGAGGCCAAGCAGAAGATAAATGATGATAAATTTTGACCGGATTCCTCTAAATAATCTGCGCATAATCAATCATAAGAAGCAAGTTACAGGCCAATATATCAGCCACGTCAAAACTCAAAAATAATTACCGTAGCGAGACACTGTGAGTTTCAAGCCTATTCAAAGCGCATGATCCCCTCTTGCGCTACCGATGCAATCAGCTCCCCGCTTTGACGATAAAAACGCCCCCGGACAAATCCGCGGGATTGTCCCGTGGAAGAGCACTCCATGGCATGCAGGAGCCAGTCTTTGAGGGAGAAATCACGATGAAACCAGACCGCATGGTCAAGACTGGCGATAAATAGACCAGGGGTACGGAAACCGAGGCCATGAATCTCCCGGGCCGTTCCAATCAGACCAAAATCAGACATATAGGCCAGGGCAGCTTGCCGATAGAGGGGACAATCCGGCAGATCATCGATCAGTTGCATCCACCAGTTCTTTTCTCGCGGCATATCTGCCGTAATCGCTGTCTTACCAGGAACAGGTCGAATCTCGATGCGCATCTCTTCAGTTGTCCGTTGGCGTTCAGCCCCGGGGATACCGGAATGACGTAGATCAGGCAACCCATCCGGACCCACTACCTGAGGCATTTCACATTGATATTCCGGGCTGTTATCGGCAGCAAGAAAGGACGCATTGAGCATAAAAATTTTACGCCCGTTCTGCCACGCAGAGACCTGACGGGTTGCCAAAGTTTTGCCGTCGCGTAAAACCTCGACCTCATAATCAACAGGTAACTGAGGGTCTCCGGCATGGAGGAAATAACAATGTAATGAGTGAGCGCTGCGTTCATCACAGCTCAGACCCGCAGCCATAAGAGCCTGACTGACAAACTGGCCACCGAAAATCCGCCCGACCCCCAAGGGGATAATCTGTCCCCGATAATAATTTTTCCGTAGTGGCTCAAGCGTTAAGATATCAACTAAACTCATAGAGTCCTTCTCATCGTAAAAGGGCCTTTTATGAACCAATCACTAATCGCCCCCCCTGCTAACCTTGGAAAACACGAATGATTTTTTTCTCATATTCTGCTAAAGTCGCGGTTAACTTCTGACGAGAAGAAAATCAGCTAAAGGATAAATTATCTATGAAAAAAGATATGATTAAACTTCTGATTTTTATTGTCATCCTGGCTGCTGTTATTACCGGCATCTATTTTGTTGGAAAAAGTATAGATAACAAAAGCAAATATCAGCATCCGATTACCCGCCCAGGAGCAAAGTGGTAATACGGAAAAAAGCCCACTCACTTTTTTATCCTTTTTCCGTTGCAACCTTTTCGTCAGTCAAGCTGCGCAGCGATCGCGTCCATGACCCGTTCAACAATAAGTACGTGGGTTTCCTTTTTATTTTCAAGCTCGAACAGATCACTGAAATCCAAAGGAGCTCCAAAGGTAATCTTCCCCTTCTGTCCTACAGCCATAACCTTCCAGGAATTAATCCCCTGCAAACAGGTCGGGACAACCACAGGACGATGGTCATAAATCAACTTGCCGACACCACGGTTACCCGTCCCGAGCTTGCCATCTTTATGGCGTGTCCCCTCGGGAAACAGCATCACTTTTTCAGTATTCAATAAGTCTCCAAGCTGCTTGCCAGCACGAACATCACGCCCCCGCTTGACGGGAAAAGCTCCCCATGACCGAAAGATAGCACCAAGAACCGGGTTCCTGAAAAGTTCCTCTTTGGCCGGAGCCCAGACCATTTGCCATGGCCAGGCGCGCTGTACGGCAGCTGGGATAAAGACGGTATCATAACCGGAAATATGATTTGCCAAGAGAAGTACCCCCCCGGATGAGGGAATATTTTCAGTTCCGGAAACCACCAGACGGTTAACGATAAAGGCATAGAGGCCAATAACCCAACTGGTGGTCATAACCCACAACCGTCTTATAAATGACACATTCATGACTTTCTCCTGCGGTGGCTGTTGAGAGAGGTGTCAGAGATTCAATAACCCTTGCGACATCAAAGCGTATGCATCATTATGATGACTTTATCGGTTTCTGTCATGGAGTAATTTCATTATATATACCCCGGATAGCATACCATCAGTTCTGTTATTAAATTTTAAACAAGGATTTTAACTTATGAGTTGGTTATCAGGAATTATCGGTGGCGGTATCGGTGCCATGATCGCCGGACCTTTTGGAGCAATTATCGGTGCGGCTATTGGTGCTGGCATGGGTAATGGCCAGTCACTGCCGAAACAGCTTGGCGGCATCAATCCGGCCCAACAGCGCCAGGCCATCTTTTTCACCGCGGCCTATTCGATGATTGGCAAATTGGCCAAGGCGGACGGCCGGGTTTGTCCTAATGAAATTGCCGCTATTGAGAAAATTTCCAAAGAGGCTCTTGGCCTGGACCAGCAGACCAGGGCCTATGCCATCAACGTTTTTACCCAGGCGAAAGACAGTGCTAACAGTTTTGCTGAGTTTGCCAGTCAATTCGGGCAGTATTTTGGCAGAGACCAGCAACTGTGCAGCACCATGATGACCTTTCTATTTGAAATCGCCATGGCAGACGGTGAAATGCACCCCCAGGAGGAGCAGATGCTGCAACAGGCTAAAGCAGCGTTCGGGCTGCCTGAAGGTATTTATCAATCACTGTACAGCCGCTATGTTGGCCATCAGAAAGCATCCTCCGTTGGCTTGAGTAAACATTACGAAAACCTTGGCGTTTCTGCCAATGCTACGACTGCAGAGATCAAAAAGGCCTATCGGCAAAAAGCTATGGAATATCACCCGGATAAGATCGAAGGTAAAGGCCTGCCTCCGGAATTTATTAAATTTGCCAACGACCGGCTTGCCGAAATCAATGATTCGTATGATACGCTAATGGCATCCCGGACGTAGTTTATTACGACCTTAGGTGTAACGACAATTAAACGTAGTTGTTTTGATAAAGGAAAAGGGGGCCCGATGTCACAGCTTACACAATCTCCAGCCTGGCGTGATCTGCAAGATCACTTTACGGCAACTGAAAACATCCATATGCGCGATCTGTTTACTGAAGATCGACAACGCTTTGAACGCTTCTCGCTACAGCTCGATGATATTCTCTTT
Source organism: Geopsychrobacteraceae bacterium (assembly GCA_963664385.1). GTDB lineage: Bacteria > Desulfobacterota > Desulfuromonadia > Desulfuromonadales > Geopsychrobacteraceae > Seleniibacterium. Next base: position 2,417,694 of record OY761157.1, on the reverse strand, counting down.
GATTACTCAAAGCATCGCATCACTGAAGACACGCTAAAGAAACTCATTGCCCTGGCAGATCAGCAAGGATTAACAGGTAAGATTGCCGCCATGTTCAGGGGAGACAAGATCAACACCACTGAGCAACGTGCGGTACTGCACACCGCGTTGCGTAATCGCAGTAACCACCCAGTACTGGTTGATGGCCAGGACGTTATGCCCCGGGTGAATGCGGTTCTGGAGAAGATGCGCAGCTTCTGCGAGCGGGTACGTAGCGGTCAATGGCTGGGCGCCAGTGGCCGGATGATCACCGATATTGTCAACATCGGTATCGGCGGCTCTGACCTGGGCCCCCTGATGGTCACCGAAGCCCTTAAGCCTTACGGCCACGAACGGCTGAAGGTTCACTTTGTTTCCAATGTCGATGCCACGCATCTCTGTGAAACGCTTAAAAAGGTTCACCCCGGAACGACCCTGTTTCTGATTGCGTCCAAAACCTTCACCACCCAGGAAACCATGGCCAACGCCCATTCGGCGCGTACCTGGTTTTTAAAGCATGGGTTCAGTGAAGAGGATATCGCCAAACACTTTGCGGCCCTGTCCACCAACAGTGAAGCGGTCAGCGCTTTCGGCATTAATCCGGCCAATATGTTTGAATTCTGGGACTGGGTCGGTGGGCGTTACTCTTTGTGGTCAGCTATCGGACTATCCATCGCCCTGTATATCGGGATGGATAACTTTGAAGAGTTGCTCAGCGGAGCCCACCGTGTCGACGAACATTTCCGTAGCGCTCCGTTAGGGGAAAATATTCCGGTCATCATGGGGCTGCTGGGGGTCTGGTACAACAATTTTTACGGCGCAGCGTCCCATGTCATCCTCCCCTATGACCAGTACCTGCACCGCTTTGCCGCCTATTTTCAGCAAGGGGATATGGAGAGTAACGGTAAAAGCACCACCCTTTCAGGAGAAGCGGTTGATTACTCGACCGGACCGATTATCTGGGGGGAACCGGGAACCAACGGCCAGCATGCCTTTTATCAACTAATCCACCAGGGAACCAAACTGATTCCCGCTGACTTTATCGCTCCAGTAAAAAGTCATAACCCTCTTGGCAAGCACCACGAGCTGCTCCTCTCCAACTTTTTTGCCCAACCGGAAGCATTAATGAAGGGGAAAACAGAAGCTGAAGCGCGTGGTGAGCTTGAAGCAGAAGGCCTGTCCGCCAGTCGGGTCGAAGAGTTAGTCCCCCATAAAGTTTTTCCGGGCAACCGGCCGAGCAGCGCCATCATGTTTGAACAGCTGACACCGAAAACTCTTGGGTCACTGATTGCATTATACGAACATAAAATTTTTACCCAAGGCGCTATCTGGGATCTTAATCCTTTTGACCAGTGGGGCGTTGAACTTGGCAAGCAGCTGGCCAAAAAAATTCTGCCTGAACTTGATCAGAATGAGGAAGTTAATACCCACGACAGTTCAACCAACGGGTTGATCAATTACTTCCGAAGGTTGCGGTAAGCGCTAAAAAGCCACTGCAAATTATTCTATTTACAGTGGCTTTTCTTTTAACAACCAGTCTATCCACATAAATTATAGCCCTGGGGACCAAATATCAGTTGCTCAGCCTGGTGGCCAACCAACGGCTGGGCGACCAGGTAGCCCTGGATATAATCGCAGCCAGCCCCTTTAAGGAACTGGACCTGTTCCGGCATCTCAATCCCTTCCGCAACGGTTTTGATCCCCATGTCCTTGGCCAGGGAAATACAGGCCTGGATAATCGCCTGATCACTGAGCGAACTAAGGACACTGCGGACAAACGACTTATCAATTTTAAGGATGTTGATGGGGAAATGTTTGATGTGGTTCAGGGAAGAATACCCCACGCCAAAATCGTCGAGGCTGACACAGATCCCCAGATCTGCGATATTTTTTAAGACAATGGCCAGATGGGATGTGTCGGCAAACATGGCGGTTTCCGTAATTTCAATTTCCAGCGCCTGAGGTGGCAGTTTATACAGATCGATATACTTACAAATCTTGTTAATCAGCTCGGGATCTTTAAGCTGTTGCGCCGAAAAGTTTACCCCGATAGACAAATCCGTTCGCCCCTGGGCAAACCAGCGACTTAGCTGCTGGCAGGCCTCGTTAAGCACCCAATCTCCGATTTTTCGACTAAGTCCAGTCTCTTCTGCAACCGAAAAGAATTCATCAGGGTAAACCAGGCCACGCTCAGGATGCTGCCAGCGGATCAGGGCTTCAAAACCAACGATCTTCTGATCGGCAAGAGCGACCTTGGGCTGATAGTGCAAAACAAATTCCATGCTGTCCAAGGAAGCATCTAATTCAGCTTTTAACTTATTTTTTTCCAGGTAAGGCTCATAATGATGATCAGAAAAGAAATGATAGGTTCCACGACCGGCACGTTTGGCCTGGTACATAGCCAGATCAGCATGCTTCAGGAGATTGGCAACATCTTCGCCATCATTAGGGTAAAGAGAGATGCCGACACTACCGCCAATGCGAATAACATATTCGTCAATATCAAAGGGATCCTGCAAATAACCCAGGACTTTTTGGGCAATGACGATGGCCTGGTCAGCAACATTTTGCTGTTCTTTGATGCCATCCAGCAGAAAGACGAATTCATCCCCATCCAGGCGCGCCACCGTATCGCTTGCCCGCACCAGAGACTTTAACCGCCGGGCAACCTGTTGCAGCAATTTGTCACCAGTGTCATGACCATAGGCATCGTTGATCTCTTTAAAATAATCAAGGTCCAGAAACAGAATCGCCAGAGAATAACTATCCCTTTTAGCCCGGCGCAACGCCTGTTCCAGCCGATCATAAAACAATGCGCGGTTCGGCAGGTTGGTGAGGGTATCGAAATGGGCCAGTTGCAGAACATGTTTTTCTGAGATCATTTTTTCGGTTATATCGGTGCAAATTCCGACATAACTCTCTATGTCACCATGGCTATCAAGCACCCGATTGATACACAGCAGTTGCGCGAACAGGTTCCCATTCTTTTTGCGATTCCAGATTTCACCACGCCAGACACCCCGTTTGGCAATGGTCTGCCACATTTCGTCGTAAAAAGAGTCATCATGCTGACCGGATTTAAAAACGGCAGGCGTTTGGCCGATCAGTTCCTGACGCGAATAACCACTGAGTTTAAGAAAACCACTGTTGACGCGAATAATCTTGCCATTGCGATCGGTGACGATAATTCCTTCAGAAGTTTTATTAAATACTTTCTCAGCAACATTCAGCAGCTTCTGTTTTTTATAAGACAAGGACACATCGGTGACAACAGTCTGCAGATATGCAAAATGGTCGGGATGCGATCGGTCCATAACCTTGCGCCCCGAAACAGAGATAATCCTGTCACTGTTACCAGCGAGGCGTAATTCAAGGGTTTTCCCTTCCGGACGCTTGAAAAATGGCGAAAAGCGCGTTGAAAAAAATTGCTTTTCATGGCGGGTCAAAAAATCCCGGAGTGATTTCCCAATCACCTTTTCATATTCAGGGTCAAACAGCTCGACAAAGGTTTTATTCGCTTTCAGGATCTGCCCGTCAGCGGCCAGGCTCGCATAGCCTACGGGTGAATACTCGTAAAGATCCTGATATTCCTTAGAGACCCCCTCAAGCTGCCGATGGGTTTTCTGGAGTTTATCAAGGCGTACTTCAATCTCAGCCTGATAAGCCTGTAAGCTGTTAAGCAGGATATTCAGTTCTCCCTTACTGAGGTTCTGCAGCTCCATAGATGCACTGCAGTCCCCTTTCAGAGAATTTCCCCTGAGTTTGTTCAGATAATTCCGTTTTTCTTCGGACAAAGGAATCACAGTGCCCTCCCCCTTGAGATATTGCCCACAAAAAACGTGACCTTCAAAGTATAGCTTGTTTTCAGCTATTTACAGATTATGTGTTAATTTTATTTATATTTTTTGTTCAGATCTTAATTATTAAAATACAGAAATTAACATACGCTCTTTTTTCTTTTTACCAATCCAGCTAGAATCAAGTTTATGGTCATTATTTTTCACGATGTTTGCGAGTAAGAGCCCAGCTTCAAGGTAAAGGAAAATATGAAACATAATCATCAATTGCTCTTTTCACCAGAAGAGCTGAAAACATTGCTCGATACTGATCAGGTCAGCTTGATTGATGTTCGGGATCAGGACGATTTTCGTGCCGGGCACATTCCGGGAGCAGTGAACCTCCCCCAACTGTTCTACTACCTTGCGGAGTCAACGCCAGAAGGACTCGAAATGACCCATTTTGAGCTCCAGATCCTCTGCCGCCAGGCCGGTTTGCATAAAGACCGTCCGGTCGTCGTCTATGAAGACAGTATGGATACCCGTTACGGTGGCTCGTGTCGTGGCTTCTGGTTACTCACCTATGCCGGCCATCCGCAGGTCAGTGTGTTAAATGGTGGCCTTGCCGGCTGGCTTGCCGCTGGTTACAGCCTGACCACAGAGGACACCCTTGTCTCCCCATCCCAATTCAGCGTCAGCCCAATTACCCAGTTGATTGCAACTCGAGATGATGTCGAACAGTCGCTCAATGATGACAGCCTGGTTGTCATCGATAATCGAGATCTTGACGAACGGGAAGGGCTCAGCTCCTCCCCCTATGGCATCAACTATGCTCCACGAAAAGGCAGGATTCCGGGATCAAAGTGGCTTGAATGGTATGAATTCCTCGACCGCAGCAAACAACCGGTCACCTTCAAGTCACCAGAGCAGATTCGTTCCTGGTGCGAGAAAGAGGGGGTCAAACCTGAGGACAATATTATCTTGTACTGCTTTAAAGGGGCACGCTCTTCGAATACTTATATTGCTCTGACCACGGCAGGATTCAACAATGTGCGGTTATTTCTGGGATCATGGAATGAATGGTCGCGGGATGAGCGGTTGCCGATAGATTAGTTGGGGATGATATTTAGGTCGATATAACCTTGTGGCTCAGGATAAGGCAATTAGCTGCTACGTCCTCGCCCATAAGGTGCGTAGCACCTTGGGCTGCCAGTTAGTTGCTATTGGTAACAACAAAGCATAGTTCGCTACAACTCTCGTCAGCTCTTTTGACTTTTCCGGGCACTTTTGCTTCCTTTTATTGCCCTATAGAAAAGGAAGGCGTCGATCGGGGACGCGACCCCGAGGTCTTGATCTTATATTTTTAATTTTAAGATGAAACGATCAAAAGAAAGGTCGCAGGGATTTCGCCCCTGCAGGCGACTGGCTTTTTGTCACAATTAAGCCACAAAAAGTCAGCAAAAAGGGCCCTCTTTTATATGTCCGTGTTCGAACATCGATATGCTTCAGGAATCTGCCAGTAATCAAGTAACCGGCCTGCGGCCAAAACCACGCCGAATGGCCAGAACCGTAATGCCTTCGGCATATTTTTATGGAAAATAACTATGCCGCGGAGGAAATAATCCGCTGCACATCGAGGAGTGTCCGCACCTCCCCCCTCATCTTGGTCATTGCCAGAATATACTCAGCATGTGCCATCATCTCGGGCACAGCTTCAACATCGTCGGCCGTCACGTTAATAATCTCCGACACACCTTCAACCATAATACCGAGGGCAACACTTTCACCGCCCACCTCCTTCTCGACGACGATAATAGCGATACGCTCATTTTCCTCTATCGCCTCGTAACCAAACCATAAGTTCAGGTCAAGGACAGGAATCATCAGGCCACGCAGATTCATTACTCCACGGATATAGGGTTCCGCCTCAGGAACCTTGATCAGAGCCTGATTGCTGACGATCTCCCGGATGGTCATAATGCCAATGCCATACTCTTCACCGGCGGAAGTCGCAAACAGATACTGACCTTCCTTACCAATCATTTTTTTGGTCATACTTTCGCCGGCTCTGGCCTTGCGGACTTTTTCCAAAAAGCTTGCCGGCACCAGGGTGGTCGGCTGATTGGCATCAGGAATATGAGAACAGGCCTTATTGGCAAACTGCAGATCAAGAAAGGCATGAATATCGATCAAACTGCCTAAATCCATTTTATTGTGCAGATATTCCTGCATGGCATTCAGATCGGATGCAACCGGATAAAGATCATTGGTTTTTATGCCGGCCGGCTCACTCAGAACATTGAACAGAACTTGCTCTTTGAGGCCAAGTTCTCCACTTGGGTCAAGAAATTTAACCGCAATCTGAGCTGATTTTTCCGGCTGCTGATCAATAAACTTTCCTGCCTGAACCAATAAAGTCACCAGTTCCTGAACCGCTTCAGGATGCTGTTCGATAAGTTCCTGGCGCATAACACAAACGCAGCAGGGGTGCCCCTCCCAGACTTCTCCTGTGAGCAGAACCTGGTCAGCGTTACCCGCTGCTATCGCCTTGGTACCTAACGGTTCAGCCACCAGGTAACCACCGGCATCAGGATTTCCAGGGAGCAGTTCCGGCATCTGAATCGGTGGCACGATTTCGAACTTCATGTCGCCACTCGATTTACCGGCAACCCCGGGATCGAGACCAAGCTGGGACAGGTAAGCATGGGATAACAGATGGTGAACAGATAGCTGATGAGGCAGATAAAAAGATTTCCCCTCGAACAGTTCCTTTCCCTGTCCTCGGTTCAGTTTATTGCGGACCATAATGCTGCCATTTTTATGCGCGAGCAGTACCAGCTTGATAGGCACACCGAAGCCGAATAAATCCATGGCCATGGGAGCAAGAATTAACGCGCCATCAGCACTCCCCTCTTCAAGGCTCGAGGCTACCGGATTCCAGCTTTTATAGCATTGGGTCTGTAAAGTGAAATGTTTTGGTCTGACCTGCCCCGAATCGATCATCTCTTTGGCCACGCCAAGCACCAGGTGATCGGTAATTTGGATATGACCGAGGTTGAATACAACCTTGCCATCCGCCTGCACAACAGGTTCACGCCCCTTGACCGTGGCAGCAGAATCGTCCCCGCCGCTCATGGCCTGTTCGATCTTGACCATCAGATCATCCGGGGTAAAAGGTTTGGAAACAACGCCATTGCCACCAGCTTCACTGGCTAGCTTGATCTGTTTTTTCTCACCTTGCCCAGTGGCCATAATAAAGGGAACATGGCGCAGTTTTTCCTGTTCACGGACCCATTTAAGCAAATCGAGGCCAGTCAACTGATTCATGTTCCAGTCACTGATAATCAGATCAATCTGTTCCCCACCGGTAAGCATTTCGATGGCCTGCTCTGCATCAACAGCCTCCAGGACAGTTTCAAAACCAAGGGTTTTACGCAGAATTCGCCCTTCAATTTTACGAGCGGGTGCAGAATCTTCGACCAGAAGAATACGGATACCTTTATCGACACTCATTATTGCGATCCCTTCTTACTCTTCAGCGAGGAACTCGGTAGCGAGAATTGATGTTGTCTTTGAATATCCTTAAAAAATAACAAATTTTTCTTTATAAATAAATACTAATTATTCTGAGCAAATATTTTTAGCGCAAAACATTTGGATCGTGGGTACCAAGATTTAATCTGAATATATGTGACAATATCAGTATAGTTTAACTCTTTAGCAGATCGTGATTAATTTTTTATCACTTCAACCCATCTATTCCTTTTCGGGTTTTCAGCAGCCGCTACGCCGCATACGCCTAAGAACCTTAAAATACAAACCTTTCTATTTTCTTGAAAGGTTTATTGACAGACTGGCACATTCTAAGCAACCATGAAATTGAAAAGGATTTTCAGTTTTATTCATTTTTGTGACCTGCGTCACAGATTCAGAATAAAAAGGCAGGCAACATTGGTCAGAAATTAATTTTGATAATTAATATCAGAATACAGAAAGAACATAAACCGCTTTAAAGGAGACAGATACCATGCCACAGCAATTAGGACATTTAACCGTAGGCGATCAAGCTACGGTTAGCGGCTTCGAGAAAGGCGCAAGAGAATATCGAGCCAGGCTACTGGCCATGGGACTGACAAAAGGGAGTAAATTGAAAGTCATCCGTATTGCACCTTTGGGCGATCCGATTGAGATAAACGTTCGCGGATTTAATCTTAGCTTGCGCAGAGATGAAGCCGACGCAGTACTGGTTGAAAGGAATTAAGATTATGAACACACTTAAAATTGCCATAGCAGGTAATCCCAACTGCGGCAAGACAACTCTCTTTAACGAACTGACCGGTGCGCGCCAGATGGTCGGTAACTGGCCAGGGGTTACTGTCGACCGCAAGAGCGGTACCTATTCATATGCTGGTCACGATTTTGATTTGGTTGACATCCCCGGCATTTATGCCTTGTCGGCTTATTCTGAAGACGAAAAAGTTGCCCGTGACTACCTGCTCTCCAAGGATGCCGACCTGATCGTCAATATTGTTGATGCATCAAACCTCGAACGCAATCTGTACCTGACAACACAGCTCCTTGAACTTAAAGTTCCGTTGCTGATTGTTCTTAATAAAATTGATGTCGCAAAAGCCCGCAATATTAACATTAATGTCGCAGAGCTTTCCAACCGTCTTGGAGTTCCGGTCATCGCTGTTGCCGCAACCAAAAGGCAGGGGATCAAGGAATTCAAGGAAACTGTCCATTCTTACGCAGAAGCATCTGAACCGACTAACACCGGTATCATCTACCCTGCTCCCGTACAGGAAGCAGCCGAACGCATTGCTGAAGCAATTGGCGAGCTTGCTGAACATTACCAGGTTCCGGCCCATTGGTTAGCCATCAAAATGCTGGAGCAAGACTCTGAACTGACGTCACGCCTGAATCCAGAGCAGAGCAAACTACTGCAAACAGAGATTGACACCTTCGAAGAACAACTTGACGAAGATGTTGATATCATCATTGCGGACACGCGCTACGGCTTTATCAACTGGCTAACCGAAGAGAGCCTGAAATATGAAGGCAAGGTCGGCAGCAACATGACCGAAAAAATCGACAGCATCGTTCTGAATCGGGTGCTTGGTATCCCCATCTTCCTGTTCTTGATGTACCTGACCTTCATGTTTACCATCAATGTCGGTGGCGCTTTTATCGATTTCTTTGATATTGCCGCCGGGGCTATCTTTGTTGATGGTGTGGGTGAACTGCTTACGGCCATTCACGCACCCGACTGGATCATTGGTCTGGTTGCGACTGGTATTGGCGGTGGTATTCAGACCGTTGCCACCTTTATTCCACCCATCGCCTTTATGTTTTTAGCTCTGTCTATTCTGGAAGGTTCTGGTTACATGGCTCGTGCGGCCTTTGTTATGGACCGCCTTATGCGCATGCTGGGACTGCCAGGTAAAGCATTTGTCCCTATGCTGGTCGGTTTTGGCTGTAATGTTCCGGCTATTATGGCGACCCGTACCCTGGAGACCCAGCGTGACCGAACTCTCGCCATTACGATGAACCCTTTTATGAGTTGTGGTGCCCGCTTACCTGTTTATGCCCTGTTTGCCGCCGCCTTCTTCCCTACTGGTGGCCAGAATATGGTCTTTATGCTCTACCTGGCGGGTATCGGCTTTGCGGTCCTGACCGGCCTGGTACTGAAACATACCCTGCTGCAGGGACAGGTTACTCCATTTGTTATGGAATTGCCTCCCTACCACGTTCCAACGGTAAAATCGGTCGTTCTGCGGACTTATGATCGGCTGAAGTCGTTCATGTTTAAAGCCACAAGAATTCTTATTCCTATGGTCGCACTACTGGCATTATTGAACACCTTGTCGGTTGACGGAACAATTGGTCATGATGACAGTAATGAATCTCTGCTTTCATCCATAAGCCGCACCATTACTCCAATCTTTGCACCGATGGGGATTACCCAGGAAAACTGGCCGGCAACAGTCGGTATCTTTACCGGGGTATTTGCTAAAGAAGCTGTTGTCGGAACTCTGGATGCAATTTACCTGCAGAACGAAACCCAGGCAGAAGCGGCCGCCGGAGAAGCCGATGAGGCAGAAGAAGCGTTCAGCTTATCCGCCGCTCTTGGTGAAGCTTTCGCCACCATTCCGGAGAACCTTGCCGGAGTCCGTGACACCCTGACCGACCCCCTTGGCCTGAATATCGGTGACACCAGCTCTCTTGAAACGGCAGCAGCAGAACAAGAAGTCAGCACCGGAACATTTGGTGCCATGGGCCACCTGTTTGACGGCAAGGTCGGAGCTATTGCTTACCTGCTCTTCATCCTCATGTACTTCCCTTGCGTTGCTGCGATGGCTGCAGTTTACCGCGAGGTTAATAGAGGCTGGACTATCTTTGTCGCAAGCTGGACAACTGGTCTCGCTTATATTGCGGCAACCTCTTTTTACCAGCTGGCCACCTTCTCAAGACATCCCATGTTCTCAGGAATTTGGCTGATGGGCTGCCTGATACTCTGCATCCTTGTCTTCATGATCATGAGAGCTAAAGGGAAAGAGCATCAAAGCGTTGGTTTTGCAGTTCCGGTAAAACATTAATCAACAGGGAGACATTCTCTTATCACTATTTAAGCGGAGAAGATACAATGACACCAAGTGACGTAAAGCGGTATTTAACGGAACGCAAGGTTGCTCCTTTAACCGATATCGCAACTCATTTTGATCTGAACCCTGATGCCGTGCGCGGCCTGCTTGATGTGTGGATCCGCAAAGGTAAAGTCAAGCAGATCTCAGCCGATGCCAGCTGCTGCTCTAAAGGCAGTTGCAGTGGCTGCAGTGAAAATGGTCACCAGGAAATCTACGAATGGGTTCAGTGAGCAGCTAAAAATCTGAGTAATGCTGAATGGCGGATTCAACTTGTAAGTGCAACGGGTGACTTACTGAAGAATACCTCGTTAGGTGTTCGATAACCAAGACACTTTCTTGGCCTGTTATTTAAACGATCCATAGCCTTTTGAATTTCATCGTCCGTGACAGTACTCAAGTCACAGCTTTTGGGAAAATACTGACGGATCAAACCGTTCATGTTTTCGTTTGTACCGCGTTCCCATGAAGCATAAGGGTGCGCGAAGTAGAAATTGGCCTTCAGGCTCTCAGCAATATTTTTATGATCAGCAAACTCTTTACCATTGTCCGAGGTCAAGGTATGGACCTTTTGAGTATGTGGCTGCAACAGCCGAATAATTGAGGCGCTAACCTGAGCCGCCGTTTTTCGCTCTACTTTGGCGATCAAGATCAAATGGGCCTTACGCTCTGTCAGTGAGACAATCGCCTGTTTGTGTCCTTTGCCAATGATCGTATCGAGTTCCCAGTCGCCAAGCCGGGAGCGAGACTCAACAATGGCTGGCCTGGCCTCAATGCTGATACGATCCGGCAGTTGCCCACGTCGCTCTCGGCTTCCATAGCGTTTCTTACGCTGCTTCTGGCAGCGTAGATATTTGTAGAGATCGCCGCCAGCTTTTTTGTCAGACAGAATGAACTGGTAGATTCGTTCATGACTAACCGACGGGCGGCCAGTTAAGCGTAACCAGCCAGTAATCTGCTCCGGGCTCCATTCGAGTCGTAACTTCGTTTCGATAAGTTGCCAGGTTTCAAGCGTGATCCGGCTGCGGCTTTTTCTCAGGCGTCTTTGTTCTGCCAATAAATGCGCCTGTTTGGGCCGGTATCCTCGCTGTCCGCTGTTGCGTTTGGTCTCTCGGCTAATCGTGGATTTATGAACTCCAAGCAAGCTGGCGATGCGACTGAGCGAATGGCCTGCTTTCTTCAGAGCATAAATCTGGTATCTTTGCTCTTGAGTAAGCTGTGTGTAGTTTTTCATCTGTGCTCCTTTGACCGGGAAGTCTAGGTGCATAGATGCTACCGCAGCTTGCTCACTTAAACTACCCGTACAAAGTTGCACTTACAGCTTGAACTCGGGAATAAAAAAAACAGGGCGATCAATTATGAACGTCCTGTTTTTTTATCCGGAAGGGTGAGAATCTCAAATCAGTAAGCGTAAGGTTCCTGCTGCCGAAATTCAAACATAAAGGGTACCTCTGGCGGGGTGATCGGTTCGATAATTTCGGCCTTAAAACTATAAGAGGTGTGAACGGTGGTAAATGCTACGCCTGGTAAATCCGTTTCTTCATCCTCTGCGTTGGCAACGTCATCAGCCACAAGTACCCCATAGAGATTGACCCATTGCTTATCGGGGAGCTCTGCTTGGTTACTGATTACATCAAAACCAACAGAAACGGCATCAGCCAGGCAGCAGGAGATAGCCGTACGTAAAATAACTGGTTGCCAATGCCCCTCAGCCGCCATCAGGACGCCTCGCACCAGGTAAGGTTGCTGCCGTTGCTGGTCACTGCCGACCTCGGCAATATCGAACAGCTCGCCTAGATTTATACGCACATATTCCTGACCGTTCATTATCTCCCGGGGCGCAAACTCTTCTCGAGCATCCGGGTAAGCAGGAACTCCTTGCCCGCCAACGGTTACCCCTTGCTGGCGGGGTTGGACCGGATAGGCCGTAACCAGCGCAAACAGGGCAATAATGGCAACAAAAGATAAAGCTCGTACCAGTTCAAAACGAACCGGCCAACGCAATAAGACCAAACCAAGAAGAATGCAACCACCACCCGTGGTGGCGGAAAGCAGACTAAAACGGGGATTTAACAAAGTCTGATAGAGATTTCCACTGGCAAAAAACAGCAGCAGACTCCCTAATAACGCTAATAACCCACCTTCAAGGCGATTGATGAGCTGGCTGGCCATTGTTGTTTTCTGAACTTTAATAGCCATAACCTATACCCAGCCCAGAATAACGCCCATGATAACGGCCAAACCAAAGACCAAAGCTATCGGACCAAAAATCAGGTAGAAGATGATGCGCCGTTTAAAAACAGCTGAGAACATGGCTATGAGCTTTAGATCAACCATGGGGCCGATAGCCATAAAGGCGAGTTGCGCAGCAGGGGGAAAACTGGAAAAGGATGCGGCTACAAAGGCATCCGCCTCCGAGCAGACTGAGAGCACTATGGCCAGCACCATCAGCATGATGATTGCCAATATCTCCGAGGACTCAAAAATATTAAGAATACCTGCAGGGGTGAAAGTTTTAAATAGTGCTGTAATGATCGCCCCCAGTAACAGAAATTTTCCCATACTTAAAAACTCAACTGCAGTATGCTGCAATACCGCAAGGAAGCGTCCCTGCCGATCAGCATGGCTATGACCATGATCCTGATGGTGATCATGACAACAACTGCAGGAACGCCCGGAGTGACCAGAGCTTGGGTTTAATAACAATTCGCCCATTGATGCTCCCGATAACACCCACCCCATAGCTGCTGCGGTAATAGCAACCATAACGACACGGCCACCAACCATCCACAAATCACCCCGAAAGGCAACATAGGTGGAAATCATAACGATCGGATTAATGACCGGAGCCGCAAGCATATAAGCAATTGCTGATGCCGGGGGAACACCCTTACCAAGCATCCGCCGCACAATCGGTACAATGCCACACTCACACGTCGGCATTAGCATCCCGATAAATAATCCGAACAATATTCCTCTAATAGGATTTTTGGGAACCAGACGAGCGATCAGATCTTCTTCAGCAAAAACCTCGAAAAGTGATGCTAAAAGAGATCCGATAAGTAGAAACGGAGCAGCTTCAATAAAAATTGCGACGGTCAACGAAGCAAAGATTTGCAGATTTTCAAACATAATTACAGACAACAAGTGACAATGGAAAACACCAGAGGAAACGTTATAACATAACAATTAAGTACAATTTCTTATAAATTCAGGCTCACGTCAATAGCTATTATCATATCCACCTGAAACAGGTTAAATATCTAGCCACCAAACCTGCCGCTTACAATCAGAATTCTACCTCTTAATCTTAAAGGAGACATATTAGGTCTTGTATTAATCTTCAACTGAATGGTATGTCCTTAAGAGTCTGTGTCTGCAAGCTCTCCTTTGACACTCACCTTTGCAACCTGAAAATTCTATTAGACATTACTTACAACCACCTTAAATTTTGACTTTTCTCAAAACTTTTCGATCTAAAGGTATTTGATAAATATGACCTTATTGCACAATCCCGTATTCCTTTTATTCATCGTCATTTCCACCGGTGAACTGGTCGGTTTTCTCAAGTTCAAGAATTTTTCCCTCGGCTCCTCAGCGGTCATTTTCAGCGGTCTGGCTTTTGGTCATTTTGGCTTTACCCTGCCATCAGTTTTTCAGACTCTCGGCCTGGTTCTATTTATCTATTCCGTAGGTCTTCAAGCCGGTCCGGGATTTCTTTCTTCGTTTAAAAAGCAGGGCTTAAGCCTTTCCTTAGGTGCAACAATTATTGTCGTCAGTGGCTTTCTCACCACCTTGTTCTGCAGTTGGTTGGGCAATTTTGACGCTGGTATTGCTGCCGGCCTGTTTTCCGGGTCACTGACCAGCACCCCAGGGCTGGCCGTCGCTGTCGAGGCCATTGCAGAAAGTCAGGCTCCTGCAGCCTACGGCCTGACTTATTGCTTTGGTGTCCTCGGGGTCATCGTCTTTGTCCGGCTGCTGCCAAAACTGATGAAAGTTGATCTGCTCGCTGAAGAGCAGATGATGAAAGAAGCCCTGAGCCAGGAACATCCACCGATTATTTATCGCCACCTTGAGGTAACCAATCAGAATATTTATGGAAAATCGGTTAATGACCTGTCCCTTAACAATATGACTCATGTTATCATCACCCGCTTGTTACGCCCAGGTGCGGTTGAACCGGTTATCGTTTACGGGGATACGGTTCTTCAGCAGGGGGATAAACTCAGAATTGTCGGAGAGCAGGAAGCCATCAAAAATGCGGTTTTGGTCCTGGGGCGTGAAGTTGAAGAGACCCTGGAATTTACCCAGGGAGGGTTAAGTAAAAAAACGATTATGGTCTCCAAGCGCTCAGCGGCAGGTTTCAACATTGCGTCCCTGAACCTTAAAACCTCTTTCGATGTACAGATTTCGCGCATAACCCGTAACGGCATCGACCTGGCTCCTGAGAAAAATACCCGCCTGCATCTGGGTGATATTCTGCACGTTGTCGGTCAGGAACAATCCTTGAAGAACGTCACCCGGATTCTGGGTAATGATATTCGGGAAACCTACCGCACCGACCTGATTCCAATCATTGTCGGTCTGCTTATCGGCTTTCTGATCGGCCAGATCCCCCTGTTTATCCCTTACATCGGTCAATTTAAACTCGGTCTTTCCGGCGGCGTACTGCTGGCCGGACTGATTCTCAGCAGCCTTTACAAGACCGGCCCACTGATCTGGGACATTCCGGCGACGACCAATAGCTTTATTCGCGAACTTGGGCTGTTGTTATTTTTGGCCACAGTTGGTACCCGAACCGGGGCGACGATTATGACCACCCTGCAGGAACAAGGATTGGTTCTGTTTTTATCAGGCATCTGCGTGACCCTGGTTCCACTGATTCTGACCCTGATTATCAGCCGTAAAATTCTTAAAATTCGCTTTTTGCACATGCTTGGCGTCATGACTGGTGGAATGACAAGTACCCCTGGGTTGGCCAGCATTGCCAGCCTGGTAGAAACCCCTTATGCCGCCTCAGCCTATGCTACAGTTTATCCTGTTGCTCTGATTGGCATGATTCTACTGACCAAAGTTCTGGCGTTGATACTGGGGGGATAATTGCTGTCCCTACTGAGAGCTTGTGCATATCCTGGAGATCTAATACAGCAAATAAAAAAGAGGGAATCACTGCAGCTATTTGTCACATAATATATGTGATTTAATATTCATAATACCGATTTTACCATTGAATTTACAAATAAGATCTTTTATCATTCGCGCGCTATAGAGAAGCAAAGGTTGTATTTAGATTCTTTATGTAGAATCTATTTTAAAAATTTTACGGTTACAGGTGTCATTTAGACTTGATAGGGAATCCCGTGAAAACCGGGAGCGGACCCGCCGCTGTAACTTCCGGTTTATCGTTCGCGATAAACAACCCCTGTGAAAATTATCACATGGTCACTGTCTGTCATTTACAGGTGGGAAGGCCTTCACCGGGGGGAAGGAGCCAGAAGACCTGCCTGGAACCGAGTAAAACCTCCAGGGTAGGAGTGTTTTACTGACCACACATTTGCAACTGGACTGTAAGGGATAAAAACGGATTCCTTGTACCGGCCACTGGTACAGGGATTTTTTGTATCTACCTGTACTCTATGATTAGGCAGGTTTATACAAATTATGCAAGCGATCACCCACAGGAACTTTCTGCACCTAGCCATCCCCTTTACCCTGTCGACCGTCACCCAACCACTGTTGGGCGCCGTCGACACCGCCGTCGTCGGACGCTTGGACAGCCCCGCCTTTATCGGCGGTGTCGCCATCGGCACGGTGATCTTCAACACCCTTTACTGGCTGTTCGGTTTCCTGCGCGTTGCCACTTCCGGCTTTTCCGCTCAGACCCTTGCGACGTCAGATAATGACCCCAAAGCCCTGGCCTGGTTACGCCCCTTGTCACTGGCGGCTCTTATCGGTCTGGCTTTTGTCTGCCTCCAGCAACCGCTCATCGCGGCAGCCCTACAGCTCTATGACGCCGATGCCGTCACCGCCGGGCATGCTCATTCCTACTTCAATATTCTGATCTGGGGGGCGCCCCTGGTTCTGATCGGCTACGTTAACCTAGGCTGGCTCATGGGGCGTGGGCATGTGCGCGAGGTGATGTGGCTGCAGATCGGTACCAACAGCCTCAACATCGTTCTCGACTTTGTCATGGTCAATTATTTCGATGCGGCCGTTGCCGGGGTCGCCTGGGCCACCCTCATATCTCAGGGTGTCGCCTTCGCATTGGGGCTGTTCTTTATTTTCCGGCGTATCCCGGCGTCAACAATCTTTGCCAACCTGGCAGCACTGCGCGACCTGACCGCCATGAAAAAGCTCGCTGCGGTCAATCGGGATCTGTTCATCCGCACCGCCTGCCTGCTCACCATGACCAATATCTTCGTCGCCAAAGGAAGCAGCATGAGCGCCGATATTCTCGCCGCCAATGCCATCCTGTTTCAGCTGCAGTACCTGATTGCCTATTTGTTCGACGGCCTGGCCAATGCGGCAGCGGTTTTTGCCGGGCAATTTACCGGCGCCGGCGACAGGGAGGGTTTTCTACGCACCCGCAACATCGCCCATGTTCATCTGGCGCTGTTCAGCGTCATCCTGTTGCTCATCTTAGCGCGGGGAAAAAACAGTCTGCTCTTCCTGTTCACCGATCTGGAATCGGTGCTTGCCGTGTGCCGCAGCTACTTTTTCTATCTGCTGCTCTTTGTGCTGACCATGCCCCTTGGCCTGGTTTATTACGGCTTTTACGTCGGTGCCACCTGCGTCGCCCCGGTGCGCAACTCCCTTATCATCGCCCTTTGTCTGTTTCTGCCCCTTGAGCTTCTCCTTATTCCCCGTTTTCACAACCACGGCCTGTGGCTTGCCTTCATCCTTTTTTGTGCAGCCCGCAGTCTGGTATTGCTGAGCGGCTGGAAACAGCTTCTGCGCCAAACTTTTGGACCACAAAACTCACCGGAAAACGCTGCGCCGCAGCCCGTCAGAGCTAACTGAGGAAAGGGTGTTTTTCCATGCTGAAATCGATTACACGCAAAATTCCGGAGCTGATTCTGGTGATGCTGACAGCAAGCCTACTCACTTTTTTCCTAACCTGGCTCAGCCCCGGAGACCCTGCCCAAATTTACTTTGAAGCTCACGGCATTTCCCCTTCTCAGGAAGCTCTGGTCGAAAAACAACACGAAATGGGACTTGACCAGCCCTTTATTGTTCAGTATGGCAACTGGCTTGGTGCGATAATACATCTGGATGCCGGGACCTCTTTACGTACCGGTGAAGCCGTTTCAGAAATGGTGAAACGCCGCTTTCACATGACATTTAATTTAGCAGCAACAGCAATAGTTCTGATGTTCCTCTGCTCTTTCATTCTCGCCGTTACTGCGACTTTGAAGACAGGTAAGTTGTCTGATTATGTCATTCGGCTATTTTCTTTTGCCGGGGTTTCTATGCCCGATTTCTGGCTTGGCCTGCTGCTAATTATGGCTTTTATTGTCCACCTTAACTGGTTCAAGTTAACTGACCCTTACGCTCCTTCAAGCATCATCTTACCCGCTATGACTCTGGCCATTCCCCTGATTGGACGATACAGCAGACAGATTCAGGCTGTCATCAGTGAGGAAATGAGTCAGGATTACATTATCGGGGCCCGTTCCCGTGGCTGCCCGGAGTGGCAGATTGTCTTATGTCATGCTCTGCCTGGGACTCTGGGCGGGCTAAGTACCTTATTTGGCTTATCTTGTGCTCTATTGCTGGGTGGAACGATAATCGTTGAATCAATTTTCTCCTGGCCCGGCCTCGGCAGCATGGCCATTGAATCGATTACCTACCGCGATTATCCGGTACTCCAGGCCTATGTCATGATCATGGTCTGTCTCTATGTCGGATTTAATTTTGTCGCCGACATTGTGGCCGAGTTACTCGATCCCCGGTTACGCAATGACGGAGGCAGACCATGAACCTGCTCAAGCTCGACAAAAAACAACAGTTTCATCTATCCCTGTTATTTGCGGCCATACTGGTTAGCATTGCCCTGTGCGGTCCCTTGCTGGCACCGCATGATCCACTGGAAACCGACTTTGTTCACATTCTGGAACCTCCTGGTAACGACTATCCCTTAGGTACCGACCAGGTTGGACGCTGTATCCTCTCGCGTCTTCTCTACGGAGCCAGAATATCTTTGGGTACAACCTTTGTCATGCTCAGCCTGATTTTCATACTTGGGATCATCATCGGAACCACTGCCGCCTTACGTTCCGGGCTCACCGACACCCTGATTATGCGTCTGGCTGATACTATTCTGGCCTTTCCTGATCTGGTTTTTGCTATCGCGGTGGTCGGCCTTCTCGGCCCGGGAATCATCAATACTATCTGTGCCCTGTCTATTATCTGGTGGACCAAGTTTGCCCGTTTGTCACGTGTATTGGTTCGTACCGCCCTGACCAGCGATGCCGTTGTCGCCGGGCGTATGGCGGGAGCAGGAAAATTACGCCTGGTCGTTATTTATATCTTGCCGACTATTCTGCCGGCCTTGCTAACGCAGCTCTGTCTCGACATTGGCAACATGATGCTGGCCCTGGCCGGACTTTCCTTTTTGGGCCTGGGGGTCCAACCCCCGACGCCGGAGTGGGGGAATATGCTTAGTGAAGGCCGAGAATATCTGCAAAGTGCCCCGTGGCTTGTTCTTTACCCTGGCTTAGCAACATTTCTGGTGGTTGTCATTTTCAATATCCTTGGCGACGCTACGCGAAAATACCTTAATCCTAAAAAATTTTGAGAAAGCCTCAAAATTAATCAATGCACCAATAAAGGAGCTTATATGCGAAAAGTTAAACTGTTCTGTCTGGTCTTCGGTCTGCTATTGGCCATGCTGACCCCTCTTTACGCTGGCCACAAAAACCAAGTCGTGAATATGGCAATTTTTTGGCTGGATGCCGACATTGAACCAACCTCTGCCTGGCATGGCTGGACCCTGACCCGCTGCGGTATTGGAGAAAACCTGCTACAAATTGATGAAAATCTCAAGTTCAAACCAGTCATCGCCGAAAAGTGGGAGCAGCCTGATGCCCTGACCACTATCTTTACCATCCGCAAAGGGGTCAGGTTTCAGAATGGCCGCCCTGCCGATGCTGCCGCCTGCAAAGCCTCCATCGAGCGCGCCCTTAAAATTACAGATCGCAAAGATGCCCAGTTGCCCATTGAGTCCATCAGGGTTGAGGGTGATCAACTAATCATCAAAACCAGCCGCCCATTCGCCACCCTTAATAATGTTCTGGCCGATCCGGTCTTTATTATCGTTGATGCCGAAGCGGCAGAAGAGGACACTGAAAATTTCAAGTTCAAACCGATCACTACCGGGGCCTTCATGGTTGAAAGTTTCTCGGCGGAAACGGGAATGGTGCTGAAAAAGAACCCCCACTACTGGAAAGGTGACATCAAAATTGATACCGTTAATGTCAAGTACATTTCCGATGCCAGTACCCGCACCATGGCACTACAGTCAGGGGAGCTTGACTTTGCCGCCCAGATCAGTCCGGCCGACCTGAACGTTCTTGCCAAAGATAAAAAACTCAACATTATCGAAGGTCCTAATTTGCGAGTGTTTATTTCCCGCCTTAATTTTGACCACCCATGGATGAAAATTAAAGAATTTCGTCAGGCCATTCGCTACGCAATTCATAAGGATATTTTTGCTGACAAGGTGGCCAATGGCATACCAGCCCGGGGCCCCTTTAATAAAATGCTCCCTTTCGGTCACGATGGCGAAGACAACTACCATTACGATGCGGATAAAGCGCGGCAACTACTCGATTCGGTAGGTATCATTGACAGCAACGGTGACGGCTTGCGTGAATATGAAGGAAAGAACATTACCCTGAAGTATATCTGCATGACCAACCACGGGGCACGAGCACGCAATATCGGCATTGCCATGCAATCCGAGCTGAAAAAAATCGGGCTTGCCATGGAAGTGGAACAACAAGAGAATTTTGCTGAAGCCGCTCAAAAAGGAGCTTTTGATTTCCTCTTTGAACGCTGGACATCCGCTCCGACTCTCGACCCCCAATACTTCCTCGAATCTGGTTTTAAAACCGGCTCGCTTGGGAACTATGGTCATTACAGCAACCCGCAACTGGATCATCTCCTCAACCAGTTAACCAGTATTACAGATAAATCAAAGCGTAACGAACTAGGCAGGCAAGGTGCCAAAATCCTTATGGAAGACCTGCCAGCTCTGTTCTATTTCTATGAAAAGGGTAATGTCGTACATAACAAGCGTATCAGGGGTATTTACAAATTTATTTCCGATATTTATTACATCGACGATCGGCTGGAACTCAGTCATGACTGAACTGGTTGCATGCCACAACCTGTCCATCGACTTCCCCGGCGGCAGCCGGGGCATCGACGCTGTCAACTTGCAACTGAAGGCCGGGGAAACCATCGGCATTGTCGGTGAAAGCGGATCAGGAAAAACCACCCTGATCCGCGCCCTTTGCAATCTGCCAACCGCCGGGGCCAGGCTAAGTGGGGGCAAAATTTATTTTGCCGGGCAAGACACCAGCCGCTTCAGCGCCAATCAATGGCGCTCCCTGCGTGGCGCCAAGATTGCCATGATCTTCCAGAACCCGGGAGCCTCTCTGAATCCGCTTATCTCCATCGGGCGCCAATTTATCGCCAGTATTCGCAACCACCAACGAGTCAGTAAAACGCAGGCCAGGGAGATGGCCCATCGGGAATTGGCCCGCATGGAGCTGGCCGATCCGGATCGGATCCTGACATCACGCCCCTGGCAGCTCTCCGGAGGAATGAAGCAACGGGTAGCCATCGCCATGTCACTGGCCTTAAATCCCGACCTGATCCTGGCGGATGAACCGACTTCGGCCCTCGATGTCACCACCCAGGAGGTGATCATCAACGAATTTCAACGCCGCCGCAGCGAATTCGGCAGCGCCGTCATTATGGTCAGCCACAATATCTGCGCCTGCTCACGCATGGCCGACCGCCTGCTGGTGATGAAAAACGGCACCATCATCGACCAGGATACGACCGCCAACATTCTATGCCGGCCGGCAACCAGCTATGCCGGTCAGCTGCGCGCCGCCATCCCTATGCTGAAGGATAGTTAAAAAATGAATCGACAAACGCTTCCGGAATTGCTGCACATCGACAAAATCAATGTGCATCTGAGTAAACGGGGAAACAGCAAGCTGCATGTCTTAAAGGACCTGTCCATGACCATCAGACAGGGGGAATGTGTCGGGTTGGTCGGTGCCAGCGGCTGCGGTAAATCGACCCTCGCGCGCCTGCTCTGCCGTCTCCACCAGACCGGGAGTGGACAGGCCCGTCTCGGTAACCGCGATATTTTCAGCTATACCCAACGTGACTATTATCAGCAGGTCCAGATGGTCTTCCAGGATCCTCTGGCCAGTTTTCCGGCACGGATGAAGGTTGAAACATTCCTTCTGGAGCCGTTCCGCAACTTTAAACGCCCCGAGTTCGAAAAGGGGCGGCAATGCGCCGCCACCCTGCTTGAGCATGTCGGCCTGACGGAAAGTTTCCTTGACCGCTATCCCAATCAACTCTCGGGCGGACAATTACAGCGCATCGTCTTTGCCCGGGCCGTCGGCCTCAAACCGACGCTGCTGATCTGCGACGAAGCCACATCGGCTCTGGATGTCACCATCCAGGCCCAGACTGTCGCGCTGTTTCGCAACCTGCAGCAAACACAGGGGTTCGGCTGTCTCTTTATCAGCCATGACCTGGCCCTGGCCGAAAGCATCTGCGATACCATTTATGTCATGGCAGATGGCGCCATCGTTGAATCCCTGACCCAGGGGCATATTGCCAAAGAAGCCTGCCATCCAGAGACCCGCAAAATGATAAAGGCCACCGGGCTGTTGCGCCAAGGGATGACACAGGCAGTCTGATGGCCTCATTATGCGGTTATTTAGGCTTGGACTTACTTAACCTGCATACCACCAATCAGCCCACGAATCGAGGCCTGCAAATCAGCTGGCAGAAGGATGGTTTTGGCATTTTCACTTTCTGCCGATTTCTGAATCGCTTTGATGTAGCTTTCACCCAGCAGGTAGCCAATGGCGATCTCTTCATGTCCTGTCCCGGCAGATTCAAGAACCAACTGGAGAGCAGTTTTAGATGCTTCGGCCTGAACCTCTTTCGCTTTAGCGTCACGCTCGGCGGCAGCCAGGCGACCATCAGCCTCAAGGATTGCTGCTTCCTTATCACCTTCGGCACGGGTAACTGTTGCACGCCGCTGGCGTTCTGCAGCAGCCTGGGCTTCCATGGCCTGCTGCATGGTTGGAGATGGGTTGATATCCTGAATTTCGACACCACGCAGGTTAATCCCCCAATCGGCCAGATCATCAGAAATACCGGCTTTGAGCTTAGCTTTAATCTGATCACGGGAACTTAAGGCATCATCAAGACGCATTTCACCGATAATGGAACGCAAGGTTGTCTGGACCAGGTTCTGAATGGCCAGATGATAGTTTTCGATACCGTAAACAGCCTTTTCCGGTGATAACACATTGATAAAGGCAACGGCATTAACAGCCAGTACGGCATTGTCCAACGAAATACATTCCTGGCGGGCCGTATCGATAATCTGATCCTTAGTACTGACCTTATAAGAAACGGTATCAATGTAAGGAATAATGATATTGAGACCCGGATTCAGAGTTTTCTGATATTTCCCCAGACGCTGAACGACAAATTTTGACCCTTGAGGAACCAGACGCACCCCCAGAGAGATGGTGACAATCACCAGAACTGCAAACACAACGACAACAACTAAACCTGCCATAAAAACTCCTTCATTACTAAGGTCATCCCGGAGGATGATTGATCAATTTTGCTCTGCCCCCCGAGGGACTGTCGGTTCAACCAACAGAGCATTCCCCAATACATCTTTAACCATAACGGTATCACCAAGTTGCAGTGATGATTGTGACATACATGGCCAGGTATCTGCTCCCAGTAGTGGTACGCTGAAGCGTACCTCACCACGTTCACCCAGGCCGGTCGGCACTTTGGTAATCAGACCTCGCTCACCAACAACGGCTTCTCGCGATAACCCAGCCTTGGTCCGATCCTTGGCCATGGGCCGAATCCACTTGAACCAACCAAAGGTAAACAAAATGGAAAAAAGAATCCAAACGAATAACGACCAGGTCAGGTCCATATCTATTCCGATAAAAGAGAGCAGTCCCATTAACAGGGCCGCTAAACCAAACCAAAAAATAGTAAAAGACGGAATAAAGATTTCCGCCAGGACCAGAAGCATTCCGAACACCAGCCAATGCCAATAAAGTATCTGAAAATCCAATTGAATTTCCTTTCGTAAAATAAGACAAAAAACCGCTCTTCCGAAGAGAACGGAACAGCGGCTACATACTGCACAAGGTATAAATCAATACCGGTACAGTCTCCCCTCTGTGGGGACTAACTCTAGCATTGTATGGTTTAATTGACCAGCCAGATCAACAAATAATTTCAATCCAGGTTTAATATTGACTCAAGCGATAATACTTACCAACCTAATGGACCGTGATAAAGCTCACAACGACGACAACAGCGCCCTTCACTCTGCAAAGCGACTAAACCTTCTTCTACTTCTGTCCATGATCTGCGACAATAAATGGTCGGCAAGCACCGCTGTTTCACCTGTTTTTTAATATTTTTTGCCATATTGTGACTTAAATAGTTCGTACAACATATGACCAGATCAGCTTTCTTTGGAATTGTTGCCATTGCACTACGATGATTTCTGGCGCTCCAATGCACGATTTCTTCAGCTCCCCACTCCATAAGACGGGGGGTGAACGACTCTATCCGGTCTGCTCCCACAACGAGTACAGTCATATTTTAATTCTCCTGAAATAGAAATGGTCCGCCCTACCAACAGGACGGACCACTTTAACCTAGCCAGCTAATTCACTTTTCAGCACATCACACCAACTCGTGATCCGTTGGTCACTCAAGCAATCCTGATTTTCGACATCAAGAGGAAGACCGTTAAAATAGTCATCCTCTAACGCTTCTGAGGTCAGGCATTCATATCCCTCTGCTGGCCATTTACCGATCAGCTCTGCTCCCGTTTTCTGAACGGCAGCCCCCAGCTTCCCCATAGCATCAACGAAAGTGTCCGGATAACCCACCTGGTCACCAAGGCCAAACAGGGCAACCTTTTTCCCCACCAGGGAACTGGCCTCCAACTGGTGAATTGCTCCTTCCCAGTCGTCTTGCAGATCACCCAACCCCCAGGTCGAACTGCCCAGGATCAGCACATCGTACTCTTCAAAAGAACTGATTTCAGCAACATCCTTCAGCTCTGCCTGCTCAAATTTACCAGCAATCTTTTCAGCTGCCAGCTGAGTATTTCCGGTACTACTGCCATATATAATTCCTATTTTCATTGATATTCCTCCAATTGATTTTGAAATCTGTTTTCATTTATACCTGACAGCATTCTTTGCGTCTGTGACATCCATCACAAACCTTAAAAACAAACCACACCAGATATTTTAAACAGCTGATTTTAACGCTGGAAGAGCTTGGCTTTACAACAGGAGCGATAACGATGAATCGGGTTAGCAAATAGTTTCTGTCCGGAAATAGCCCTTTTCACCAGCTCGGCGGCAATCAGCGCATTCGCTTGTGCGGCGTAAAGGACTACACCTTAAGCGTAAATACTTGATTTTCCTGACCCGACAAAAATAGCATATTTCCAAAGCGCAAAACTGGTCGTTAAGATGCAGAGTCTCCGGATGGCAACGAAATATAAAAAGCAGGAGGTGGCGCCTGTGTAAAAGGTAGCCTCAGGTAAGCAAGAGCAGAAAAAACAGGTGAGCAAAGAGTCAGAAGATTCTAGTAAAAAAGACTCTATGCCCCGTTACAACGGCATGCACAATCATCCTCTTCAAGAACACTTTCAAGCAACGTAATATCGGCGACTTTGACAATGCCACGTTGGTAGGAGATACCTTCCCGGTTAATCAGACGCTGCAGAGACCTGGTAAAGGTTTCCCTGGCAATACCAAGTTCCTGGGCAGTCATCCCCACCGGCCGGACGTCAATATGAACGGCACCGCAGCCACTGCAATTCAAGCTGTTTTTAATTTTATGCAGGAGATATGCTGCGACTTTAGTATCCGCTTTACAGCAGCGAGACAGGGTGCGCATCTCCCTTTCCTGTTCAACTTCGCAGGCCATATGCTGAAGCAGGTTTTGCTGGAAAGCCACTTCGCCAGACAACAGGGTGCGCACTTTCTCTTTTGGCCAGAAGCAAATTTCAGTGGTTCCCGAACTGACCATTTCACCACTGCAGCTATGCCCGGTAATAAATGCTGACAGGCAAAAGAAATCCCCTGCCCCCACTTTCCCCATAATACACTCCTGACCATCAGGCGCGGTATGGACCATGCGCATCTCACCTGAAATGATCAGAAATAAGCGTTCCTCGAGTTCGTCCTGGGCGATTCTGCCAAAACGCCCCTTCAACAGACGCAGCCGCCCAGTATCAGCGACATCACGCAAAAGCGTTTCAGAAACACCTTGCATCAAAGGAGAACGGCA
Source organism: Geopsychrobacteraceae bacterium (assembly GCA_963664385.1). Lineage (GTDB taxonomy): Bacteria > Desulfobacterota > Desulfuromonadia > Desulfuromonadales > Geopsychrobacteraceae > Seleniibacterium. The sequence continues at coordinate 2,391,638 of OY761157.1, read as the reverse complement.
AAGAGTTTTGTAGATATGATCTTTCATAAATTCAGGCTGCTTCCAACAGGGTACGCGGCGAGGCGCCCGCGATCAACCGGGCTGTCACGTGACGCCGCTTATCGCAAAAATGACGGTACAGTTTCAGACTCCGCGCAGGAGGACCATAGATTCGCCACAAACAACGTCCTTTCCAGGCCGAGGCCTGGCCATCAGCAAAACCACGCACGTCTTTTGCTGGATAACCGAGGAAAAAACCGACCTCATCCGGCGATTCATATTGGGCGAAGCGCTGCGTCAAATATTGCAGAGTACTTTCAAGATGCGCAGGGGAAGGATAATTACAGCGCTTGAGAAATGTTTGCATGGTCTTTCCTTGCAGACGTTTTTCAAGCAGCTCTGGACGATACAAAAGTAGAGAGAATCCACCATTATCTTCACGCAAAACCGCAGCGGATAAAACCGTCCCGTTGAGAACCTCAGCACCATACTGACGCCACAACCTGAATATAGAACGACCACACGGCAGCTCTTTATTGACAATGCGGATCAAATTGGCCGGTTTTGCCCCGGCAATAACTTCAGCAGCAGAAGCAACCAGAAATGTCTCAAGGCATTCCTGAGAAGCGGGATAAAGGCCAACGAGATCAACCCAGGTCAACTCACGCTCAGCGCTTACAGGTTTATGCTTGCAGCTTATGTCTTCTGTCCGTGGCCGGCAGCAGCCAGCATTATATTTTTCCATTAATCTACCCGCACAAGAAATTGAAAACCGTTATCATGTTTTAAATAACCTAATAGAAAAAATCAAGATTTTTAACATTATAGATACAATATCACAATGTCCCTTGGCGGAGCACCTGTGCTCCGCCAAGGGCATATCCGTTCCTAAAAAGCAAGAGCAAGCTGAGCAAGAACCGTTTCTGCAGTCTCTCCGCTGCCACCTTTATGCGTGGCATAGTCGTCATCCTGAGAGAGCTCAACAGCGATAGCCAGCTCTGGTGTCAGTTCATAATTAGCAGACACTAACCAGCGCTGTTCCGGCAACCCCAGAAAGGCAGCTTCCCAGGTTCCTTGATAGCCCAGGGCGACAGCTGCCGCACGCTCGTTAATCGTAAAGCTGTAGGAGACTTCGACATTCCAGGCTGATGGCTGGTCATTGCTGTCAGTAAGATAATCATCATCCAATGCGGTCAGATACTCCCCAACGAGAGTAAAATCTGCAAGGCCGACAACAAGGCTGCCGGTCGCTCCAGCGCTATAGTCAGCAACGCTATCGAAAGTATCGGAAAATCCACCAGAAGCATTCAGATTACTGACATATCCGGCTTTTAGATCGGCACTGAAAGCATCGCCAGCAAATTGATAGCCAAGAGAGAGTCCCCATGAATCGATCATGTCATCAGCTTTGCCCGTTTTGCTCACATCACTGTTAAATGCGAAAGCCGCTCCGTAAAAACCGGCTTTAGAAAATTCGACACTGACGGCTCCTTCTCTAATCTCGCCCAGTTCCAGAGTTAAAGGGTCACTGATCATGTTCGTCTCGAAAACCCCGAAAGGAACATATAACTTACCTGCCGTTATCTGATAGTGCAGAGTTTCCAGGTTCCCCAAGGTGATACCACCTTCATCGACAAAAACACCTTCTTCGCCATCTTCTTCCCATTTAAAAACAACGAAACCGCCGACCAACTCACTGAACCCGGCATCAATACTTATTTCAACATTGGTCAAATCGATATCGCTGGTTTGCACACCGTCATAATCATCAGTGTAGCTGGCTTCAATTTCAACAGCCCCTGAGATATCGACTCTGGACAACCATGTTGCTTCAAGCTGTTGCTCAAGGATACTGACCCGCTCAGCAACGCCACTGCCTGCAGCTCCTGCCATGTTCGCAAACAACATAACCAACAAAACCCCTCCCCAAACAACTGACTTCATACTTCAATTACCTTTCTTTTTTTTAAAATCACTTGGCTGCTGTAAAAATTTATGACAGGAAAATAGGTGATGTTTGAGAAGAAAACTGTGACCAGAATCACAACTGACAATTATTTTGATTTTCGTTTTCAATTTAATCAATTAGTTCAGAATTGATATTTTACTGGCTTTCTGACCATCCATAAGGTATCTGTTGCAGTTATATTAATTGCATTTCCAAGAGAAGGATAAAATGATCACTGCAGGTAATTTTCATAAATTAAAAATCATCAGAATCGACTTTTCAGGCGCCTGGCTCGCAGCAGATGGCCAAGAGCTTTTGCTGCCGCGCAAAGAATGCCCTGCCGAAATCGCTCCTGGGGGGGAAGTCGAGGTTTTTATTTATGTTGATCGTAATCAACAGTTGCTCGCTACCCGCAAAAGACCTGCGGCCCAAGTCGGAGAGTTTGCTTTGCTTCAGGTCTCCAGCATTGGCCCCCACGGCGCCTTTCTTGATTGGGGCATTGGTAAAGACCTGCTGGCACCATTTAACGAACAAGCCCAGAAGATGCTTGAGGGGCGACGTTACCTGGTCAAGATCATCCTTGATAAACAGCAGCGTCCGATAGCCACAAGTAAAATCGACAGAATTCTGCTGAGTGAGAATCGTGACTTAACCCAAGGTGAAGAAATTGAAGTTATCATCTGGGCGTTTACCGACCTGGGAGCCAAAGTTATTATTAATAACACCTATGAAGGGCTGATTTACCAGACCGACCTGCCACCCCACCTTAAAAAGGGGGAAAAGGTCAGCGCCTATGTCGGGAGAATTCGTGATGATGGCAAAATTGACGTAGTCCTTCACCGCACCGGTGCTGCCGGTCGCGATGACGCCAGGGAAATCCTTCTTGATGCCCTGTACGCCAACGGCTTTCTGCCCCTCCATGATCAAAGCTCACCGGAGTTAATTCGCAGTCGCCTTGGGCTCAGCAAGAAAGCCTTCAAAAAAGCCTGCGGTATGCTTTACAAAGAAGGAATTGCGGAACTGACTCACCAAGGGGTAAAACTCATTGAAAAATAGGGAGTATCCATCCGAAAACCGGTTGGGTCACCCCATGTTTTCAAGTTGGAGCTGAGCAACTTTTCGTTGTGGCCAGGAAATCAAGGGCTTGCGCGCAGACGTAGTCGTTACGTTGCACAAACAGGGCCGCAGCTTGACAACGTCACAGCGAAAAAAGAGCCGTTTCCGGATAAACAATAAATTAGCGAGCGTCTAATACTTCCTTGATCTCGATAGGTAACTCAGGCCGCCCTTTGGCATTCAGGGCGGTCCCAATCAGAGTTGCCTTCAAGATTAATTTCTTCTCCGGCAAAGAATAAATATCCTGCCGAAAACTGAAGCGTAACGGTGAAATCCGGTCCATAATGAGCCCTACCATAAAACGGTCACCGCTTAGCAACGAACGTTTATAATCGATTTCGGCCTTGATAATAATCAGGTTAATTCCCCGGTTCAGAAAATCGGTAAAACCGAGCCCCAAGGACTTCAGATACTCATGTCGGCAATGCTCAAGATAATTGAGATATGCGGCATGGTTAACATGCTGATTCATATCACATTCATAATCTCGAACTGAAAATTCCAAAACAAACGGATAGTCTTTCATTGCAATCTCCTTGACTGAACATGAAGGCATTCAGCCACAAGCTTTGAATAAAATCAACATTTCCGATCAGCACAGGTAATTTTGGCCACAGTAAAATTCCGGTGAAAAATGGTTGTTTATTCTTGACAGGAACAGTAGACATTTTTATATTTTCTATAAGGAGATTATCACTATGAAACTTTCTACGAAAAGTCGTTACGGTGTCAGGGCTATGTTCGACATGGCCTACCATGCTGGCAACCTTCCCGCTCAGATAAAAGATATTTCGCGGCGACAGAATATCTCACCGCGCTACCTCGAACAGATTTTTCAGGACCTTAAGAAAGCCGGTCTGCTGAAAAGCCGGCGCGGTCCTCAAGGCGGATACACCCTTGCCAGGCCTGCTGATAAAATTACCGTGAAAGAAGTTATATTGGCTGCCGAAGGTGAGTTGCTGCTGGTGAATTGTATTAAAGGATTACGCAAAGATGGCGAAGCTCCGCCAACCTGCGAGTTCGATAATCAGTGCCTGACTCAGCATATCTGGGCAGAAGGCAGCCGTATTCTTGGCGATTATTTTGACTCTATTACCCTTAAAGATCTATGTGACCGTGGCCAGGACTTAGGGCTTGAAAAAGAACTGGACCACCGCTTCATGTACTTTATTTAAACATGTCAGTTGCTCAGAAGTACACCAAGCTGAAGAATATCCTGGAAGAGTTCGGGCACGTCGCCGTGGCGTTCTCAGGCGGAGTTGACTCAACCCTGTTACTAAAGGTTGCCAGTGAGACATTAGGGGCGGACAAGGTGCTGGCCTTAACCGCGGTAGCCCCGATTATTCCCGAATTCGAGATTGAACAGAGCAAAAAGCTGGCAGCAAAATTCGGGGTTGTCCATCGTTTGATTGCCAATCAGGCTCTGGATGACCCTGAGTTTGTTAAAAATTCACCAGATCGGTGCTATCACTGCAAACATGCTATTTTCTCCCGTTTTTTCGAGGAACTGAAACTGTTTGGCTTCAGCAGCCTTCTTGATGGCTCAAACGTTGACGATATGAGCGATTTTCGTCCTGGCCATAAAGCATTGAAGGAACTTGGTGTACGCTCACCCCTGTTAGAAGCCGGTCTGACCAAGCAGGATATCCGTGATCTGAGCCAAAAGCTTGAGTTACCCACCTGGAACATGCAAGCTTTAGCGTGTCTTGCTACCCGTTTCCCCTATGGAACGCCCATCACCCTTGAAAAACTTGAAAAGATAGAACGCTGCGAAAACTGGTTGCGCGAATACTCATTCCACAATTACCGGGTACGCTGTCATGATCGTCTGGCCCGTATAGAAATCAGCCCCGATGACTTTCCCCGCCTGCTGGCTGGAGATCTGCGCGAACAATTGGTTCATACCTTCAAACACTATGGTTTCGACTACGTTTCCCTTGACCTGCAGGGTTTTCGCAGTGGCAGCATGAATGAGGCTCTCCCCCCAGACTGAGCTATTGCTGCTCTCTGCAATCGCGTCAACACAATGATTCCTTTATCTTTTTCATAAGAATATGATAAAAGCACAGACAGTTCTTACCAGTCTTTCACTGCAGGAGAGCTCATGTCTAGAAGTGGTGCTTTACTAGCTGTTAGTTTTGTCAGTGGCCTGTTGGGTGGCAGCGTCAAGAGTCTGTTTCTCTGGATCTGTTACCACTGGGGAGTGTTTTCTTTCCTTAAGGTGAGCCTGACTCAACATTTAGGCCTTGTACACCTCTATCCCGCCATGTTCATCGGTGGCCTCTGGGGACTTCTGTATTTCCTGTTTATCGGTACCCCTCGTCAGCGGCGGCAATGGATTCGCAAAGGACTGTGGGTGTCACTTGTGCCGACATTGGTTGCAATATTTTACCTGTACCCATCTGTCTACCACATGGGTTTCGGGGGCATAAAGCTGGGATGGGCGATGCCTCTGATTATCCTTTGTGGCAATTTATGCTGGGGCTTCGCTACCGGGTTTTTCACCCGTTTGCTATGGGGTCGCTAACGTGTTAAAAACGGTTCTTCTTCTCCTGCTCCTACTGACCTCTTCGTTTACATCCCTGGCAGCAGAACAGCAGGGAAGAGTCTCCTGGGTTTACGATGGAGATACCATCGAAGTCGACAAGATCGGCAAAGTGCGCCTGTTGGGCATCGACACTCCTGAATACCAGGACTCTCAGCGGGATAATTTTTACCTGAAGCGTTTCGATATTCCCCGTAAACAATTGCGTAAAATATCCAAAGCTGCCAAACACTTTAATATCACTGCCGCCAAAGGAAAAATCGTCACTCTACAATCAGACAAAACCCGTTATGACAAGTATGGTCGCTTACTGGCCTATGTCTACCTTCCTGATGGCAGAGAGCTGAATATACTCTTGCTCGAACAGGGGCTCGCTACAGTGTTCAGGCGCTTCAACTTTGCCCACAAGAAAACATTTTTACAAGCAGAGCACCAGGCACAACAAGCAAAGATCGGCCTTTGGGCTGAATAATACACAGGTGAAAACAATTACATGGAAACTCTGACCCAACTACAACAATTAATCGATCAAACCATTTTCGGCATTGACCTGCTACGTTTCATTTGTGCATTTCTGGTTTTTGTCATTGCTCTGATAGCCAAAAAAGTCATCAGTCATTTCTGCACCAGAACCTTCTTTAAGGCCGCCCGGAAAACTACCCATACTCTGGATGACAGCTTCCTGAAAAGCCTTAATAAGCCTGCAGAGTTTCTGGTTGTTATTATCGGTCTGTATGGTGCTGTCACCATCTTGCAGCTCCCGAAAGAACCAACGGATCTGAACCTTCTCGCTCACAATCTGATAAAAGGACTCTTTGTTCTCGATATGGCCTGGCTCTGTTTCAACCTGGTAACCCTGTTGGAACAATGGATGAACCTATGGGCCGGACGCACAGAATCAACCCTTGACGATCATCTGGTCCCCTTTATTCGTAAAAGCTTGCGGGTTTTTATTGTCGTAATCGCCCTGCTGGTACTTATTCAGAACCTTGGTTATTCCATTTCAGGATTGCTGGCCTCACTCGGCTTAGGCGGCTTAGCTGTCGCTCTGGCCGCTAAGGACAGCCTGTCAAATATTTTTGGTTCGCTGATGATTATTCTTGACCGTCCGTTCAGTATCGGAGACTGGATTCAGGCCGGTAACATGGAAGGAACAGTTGAGGAGATCGGTTTTCGCTCGACGCGGATCAGAACCTTCGCCAAGACATTGATTACGGTTCCGAACAGTGTCCTGATGAATATGTCCATCAATAATTACAGTCAGATGCCGAAACGACGTATCAAGCTGAATGTCGGCATCACCTATGCCTCAGCTCCTGAGCAGGTGCGCCAGGCAGTTGCCGCGATCAGACAACTACTACGCAGCCACCCCGCCATCGATCAGGAATTTTTTCTGGTCAATTTCACTGATTTTGGCCCGTCATCACTCGATATTATGGTTTATTGTTTCACCACCAGTACCGTCTGGGCAGAATATCTTGACGCACGCGAAGATGTGTGTTTGAAGATTATGGATGAATTACAGAAGTTAGGCCTTGAAATCGCGTTCCCAAGCCAGACCCTCTACCTGCACGACATCGCTGAAAACAATCAGAAAAACGCCCCGTCCGATTTCTGAAAGAGGATCAGGAGCCCTGTTGCCCGGCAGTCAGATAGGCGTAAATCAATTCGTCAAGTCCCATCTCTGCTGGCTTTTCCTTGCGGAACCTGTCGACAATTTTTTCTTCTTCGATTTTGACAGCTTGTTTAGCTTCAGGAGCAGCAGTTTTTACCTGCGGCGGGCTATGAGCCTCCGACGCAGGGCTGATGGCAGGTGTGGCTGGCTCAGTTTTTACCTCCGGCTGAGAATCAACACTTTCTGAAAGGCCAGCAAGGGGGATTCCCAGCGCAACAATCCGCTCGTCAAATTCACCGTGGGTCAGGCTGCGCAGCATCCCTTTATGTTGCTCCTTGGCCAGATCCTCAATAACCAGATCAAGATTGTCGACTTTCAGGATATCCGCATAGACGGTCTTTTTAGAGGCGATGATTGTTCCACCATGGTAGAGCAGAGTCACCAGGTTTGGATTTTTGGGACCACTATCCTCAGTCTGGACATGGAATCCTGCTCCCCGGTAGGTTACATTGTGATTGAAGCCTATTATCATCTACTCCCCCCTGTCTTACCAAGGTCTAAAAGATATTCTTTTCGCGATACTCAAGCATTGCAGCAGAACTGCGAAAAAACCGACGACAACCGTAGCAACACTGAAAAAACAAGAACCCAAGGTGCCTTAGTTTGCCGCCCTGTCAATTAACTGCTCTACACTCAAACCCTGCTCTTCTTCAGTTCGTACCGGAAGAGGAGCCTGAGTCAGGGCAAAATCGACAGTTACCGGTTGGTCAATACGAGCATGCCCCTTCAGAGTTTGGCGTACCTCTCCGGCAATTGAAATCTGTAACTGCCGTAGATATGAAAAATTTTCGTTCAAGGTATCTACCAAACTATAAATTGTCAGTAATTCTGATAAATTCCCCCCGGGATGAAAATCACTCAGATGCCGGGAAAAATCAACCTGCACAAGATCATTATCGACACTCACCTTCAGAACTTCAGTCTCCTCGGGTAACACCGCCACATTACCCTGCTCAGAGCCGGCGATGAGTGCTTCGAGAACTCCTTTTATGCAGTCATTTTCATCTGTACACCCTTCAATTTCACGGGCTTCAAGAATCAATGATGTTCCTTGCGATGTTGCAAAATACAGCTGAACAAGGCGGTCTGGAAGCTGTTGTTCAACGACTGAAGTTGGCGACTGCTCAACCTGTTCGCGATCCTGGACCAGCCAGCTGAGTCCATAGCCACCCAACATGCCAATAATAACGACACCGAGAACACTCAAAAGCAAGTTTTTCATTTTCATTTAACCTATCTGCACCTGTTCAACCCTGGCCAGCTGAGCTCCCAGAAAAGCTCGCCCAACATTTTCAAAGCGGGTTGGCACATCAGTGACATAAAAAGAACGTAACCCTCCGTGCTCAGGATGACTTAGCCCTTGAGCATCAAACAGTTGCTTGACGGTTTTAGCCGTTTCTTCAGCGGAATCGACAAGGGCCACATGCGGCCCCAGAACCCTTCCCAGAGTTTGACGCAACAGAGGATAATGGGTGCAGCCTAAAACCAGAGTATCGATCTGGGCAGCTATCAATGGCTGCAGATATTCACATGCTGTCAAACGAGCTATTTCATGATCTGCCCACCCCTCCTCAGCCAGCGGTACGAAAAGCGGACAGGCGACTGAAAATATCTCAGCTTCAGGCACCAGTTTTTTAATCGCTTCGGGATAGCGACCGCTGTTAATGGTACCTTCCGTACCGATAACCCCGATACGGCGATTCATACTGCTCGCGGCCCGTCGGGCCCCGGGTTCAATAACACCGATCACTGGCAGGTTAAAGCGTTCCCGCAATAAGGGCAAGGCGACAGCAGAAGCAGTATTACAAGCAACGATAAGCAGTTTAACACCCTGCTCAACCAGAAACTCAGCGGCTTCGATCGCATAGCGCTGGACCGTTCTGACACTCTTGGTGCCATAAGGAACACGCGCCGTATCACCCAGATAGATCAGATTTTCGTTAGGTAACAACTTAGCGACTTCTTTAAGTACAGTCAGACCGCCGACCCCGGAATCAAAAATACCGATGGCACGATAACGCATAAAACTCCATTCAGACACATGCTCATCGCCATAAAAAAACAGATCTTTAAAGCGTGATTTAACAGGGTGTCAATAATCAAGATCAAGAGCCCCGGATGACCTGGCTCAGATAGAAGCTCTGGTTCCAGCGGAACTATCAATTAAGCCAGTCATGGTAGATAAGGTGCCGTATAAAGTCAAGATTTACGGGCTTTTCAGACTTCCACCAGTAGAGACAATCTGCTAAGATTCGCAACAACCAGCTACCCAAGGAGAATCTATGAGTTGGGAAACCATCAAAGAATATCTAGATCCATTTCGCACTGACCAGGTCATGATGAAATTACATGAATGGAATGTCGGTGATTTATCGACGAACCCATGGTTCCTCGGTGGCTTTGCAGTGGCGATACTGCTTACCTACTTTATTGGCTGGCGGGCAATTTCGGCATTTTTGACCGGTATCGGCGGCTTCGCTCTGGCCTTGTCATGGACCGTCAGTCAAGGCACCGGGACTGAAGGCATTGAAAGTGGTGGTATTTATATCATCGTCGGCGGAGGGGCGGTAGCCGTTGCGCTGTTTATTTATATCCTGTTTATCAAAAGTGAGTGACCCCGAGTCAATCATTCTTTCCGGTCTGGATATTTCATGAAAAAACGTGACATTTTTCTGATTATTGGTGGGTTGGCAATATTGATTTTTTTATGGATGGCTCCGGAAGAATCAACCCACCCGGTCCCCCGCGATGAAACCCATCTGCGCTTTTTCGATATCGTCAAGCAAGACGGCAAAAAAGCTGCGGAGAAATTTTGTGAAGAATGCCACAACGACAGCAACGTCCCCTTCCCGGAAGATCATCCGCCAAAAGCGCGTTGCCTGTTCTGTCATAAGGTTAAATTCTAAACGGTTACAGATCCCTGCGAATATTTAGGCAAGGTCACTTACAAACCACGGATATAGACATCCTTGGCTGCCGTACGCATCTGCTCTGCAAAGCCATGCAGAATATCAGGCTGGTAGGGCGCCATCTCCTGCCAGAGGGGATCCATGGCGTGCCCAGGCACGAACTGCTGGAGAACCCACAAAGGAACCCCATCGAGCAAGTCAGCCATTTCATCGATCTCTGCAAATCCGATCAGGGCAGGAATACAGGTCGTCCTGAACTCTACCTCAATAGCTGCCTGCTTTAGGAGCTTGACCGTTTCACGCAAACCGTTAACAGCAAAGGGGCGCTGATGCAGTTCATGATAGCGACTTGGCGCCGTTTTGATATCGACGGCGAAATAATCGACCAGGCCCGCTTCGAGTAAGCGTTCCACAACCTGGGGAGCCAAACCATTAGTATCCAGCTTAACGTCAAGCTGCAGCGCCTTGAGTTGCGATAAAAATGCCGGCAAACCAGGATCGATGGTCGGTTCTCCGCCCGATACAACAACCCCATCAACGAAACCTTTTCGTTTTTCCAGGTTTGCCAGCAACTCGTCCAGAGGATAATCAGGAAAGGCATCAGGGTCCATAACCAGCCCACCGTTATGACAATAGGGACAACTCAGATTGCACCCCCCGGTAAAGACCAGCGAAGCAACATGTCCCGGGAAGTCAAGCAGACTGGTCCCCTGAAACCCTTTGATAGAAATCGTTTTCAGCGCTGTGACTCCCTCGGGGTAACGACATATTCAGAACGATCCTTGAACTCTTCTTTCTTGCCCTTATTCCATTGCTGAACCGGACGGAAAAATCCACATACCCTTGAATACACTTCTGTTTTTGCGTCACATTTGGTTGCCATAAAAAGTCTCCTTTACTTAACAATTATCTGGCTGCCATCCCGAATCTCAGGATGGCAACACATAAGTTTTCAGATTGGAAACGAGCAATTTTTCGTTGTGGCTAGAAAATCCAGTTTTGGTACGAAGGCGTAATACTTTACGCCGCCCAGGCAAAACCGCAGGTGGCCGAAAAAGGGCCGTTTCCGGATCAAACTCAGGCGGCCTTTCCCTCATGGTGATGTGGACAGGAAAAGTGTTCACCTGAAATATAGCCATGAACCGGACAGATGGTAAAAGTCGGGCTCAGGGTAAAGTAGGGCAGATGAAAGTTTTCAGCAATGCGCTTAACCAGTAACCGGGCGCTGCGCCAATCTTCAAGCCGCTCTCCTAAAAAGCCATGAAAAACGGTGCCACCGGTATAACGGGTCTGCAAGCTATCCTGGTGGGTCAGAGCTTCATAGATATCTTCAGTGATGCCAACGGGCAACTGAGTGGAATTAGTGTAATAAGGCTCATCGGTACCGGCACTAATAATCTCCGGGTAACGCTTGCGGTCACTGTTGGCCAGACGGAAGCTGGTCCCTTCAGCCGGTGTTGCCTCCAGGTTATAAAGGTGCCCGGTTTCGTCCTGGAAAACCTCAAGCTGGGTCCGCATAAAATCAAGTGTTTCCTGAGCTAATGCCTGCCCTTCTTCGCTATCAATCCCTTGGCCAATGAGGTTCTGACAAGCTTCATGCATGCCCAGCAAACCGATGGTAGAAAAATGGTTATCCCAGTAGCTACCACTGCGCTCCCGAATAGCCCCAAGATAAAACTTGCTGAAGGGGTAAAGGCCATCATCAGTAAAACGCTCAAGCTGTTTACGCTTAATCTCCAGGGATTGCTGTGCCAGCTTCATCAGTGAGCTGATCCGTGCGAAAAACTCGTCTTTGGAGGTCGCCAGATAAGCAGCTCGCGGCAAGTTCATGGTGACAACACCAATAGAACCTGTCATCGGATTGGAACCAAACAGACCACCGCCACGACGGCGCAGCTCACGATTATCCAGGCGCAAACGACAACACATGGAGCGGGCATCCTCAGGATCCATATCTGAGTTTACAAAGTTACTGAAGTAAGGGATTCCGTACTTGGCGGTCATCTCCCAGACTGGCCGCAGACGATCACTTTCCCAGTCAAGATCGCGAGTGATATTGTAGGTTGGAATCGGGAAGGAGAAGATCCGACCTGAGGCATCACCCTGCATCATGACTTCACAGAAGGCACGGTTAAGGAGATCCATTTCACTCTGAAACTCACTATAACAGCGATCCATCAGTTCGCCACCGATGACCACAGCCTCATTGGCCATATTTCCGGGGACCATCATATCCATGGTGATATTGGTAAACGGGGTCTGGAAACCAACCCTGGTCGGTACATTCATGTTAAAAACGAATTCCTGCAACGACTGCTTGACTTCGTTGTAGGTCAACCCGTCATAGGCTATAAAAGGGGCCAAAAGAGTGTCAAAATTGGCAAAAGCCTGAGCTCCGGCAGCTTCCCCCTGAAGGGTATAAAAGAAGTTAACCGCTTGCCCCAAGGCAGTACGGAAATGCTTAGGCGGACCACTCTGCACTTTACCATAAGCACCGGTAAAACCTTTAAGAAGAAGGTCTTTCAGATCCCAGCCGCAGCAATAGACAGACAGCAAACCAAGATCGTGAATATGAAAATCCCCTTTACGATGCGCAGCAGCGATATCATCAGGGTATATTTTATTCAGCCAATAGTTACTGGTAATGTTTGAAGCGATATGGTTATTAAGACCCTGCAGGGAATAGCCCATATTGGCATTTTCATTAACTCGCCAATCTTCGCGCACCAGATAGGAATCGATGGCATCGATTGACTGCTGCATGAACTCACGGGTTCGCCGCATAGTCTCATGCTGTTTACGATAAAGAATAAATGCTTTAGCGGTCTGGGCGTGACCATTTTCGATCAATATCTTTTCAACAAGATCCTGGACATTCTCGACGGTTGGAGCCTGCCCACCCTTGTACAGAACTTTCAGGATACCGGTCACCTGACGGGAAATATCTGCGGCCTTGTCGAAATCACGACCACCAACGGCTTCAACAGCTTTAATGATCGCTTTTTTAATTTTTGGTTCTTCAAAAGCTACAAGACGACCGTCACGCTTACGGATAAATTCTGGCATTCAAGTACCCCCTTCCTGCCATTATACTGGAGGTTTCACGGATAATATTGAGATGTACAATTGAGATTTTCGTACGACAAAATTAAGACAAACAACGCTGGCAAGGTTAGCACAACTTGGGATCAGTCCCAAACTAAAAACACTACATCTAGTATTTTTTCCAAAGAAAAAAACTACATATTGTCGAATACCTGTGAGTAACCTGTGGACAAAGAACGATAAGTCTCAGCAATTCATAAAGATTTTTGAGCTCCGCAAGACAGCTATTCACAACCCAGGATCTGCTTCAGTCAGCAACTGACCGGCCTGGCGAAAAATGAGCAAAGCGCTCCTCAAGTATGGCCGCAAAACGACTGATCGCCACACAACGTTTAAGCTTGCCCAGATCACGCTGGCAAGCTGGATAGGAAATAAAATTAAGCACATCTTTCAACTTCATCAACGCCTGACGCTCACCACAAAACTTCTCCAGGTAAGCAGGTAGCAGGTTGTTGATAAAAGCATAAATATCTTGGCGCTTCTGCTGCTCAGACACGCTCTCCGGCTCCTGCTGTCTGATCCGCCGGAACAACAGCGGATCGCTGAGTGCTCCGCGGCCAAGCATCAGACCGGCGGCAGCCGTCTCATCAAGCAGTTGCCAGGCAGTGGCGGGCTCATTGATATCTCCGTTAGCGATGACGGGAATAGCGGTGCTGCGAATCACTTCAGCTGTCAAATCATGATCAGCCTGTCCTGCATATTTCTGAACCACAGTTCGTGGGTGCAAAATCAAAAAGTCCACAGCGCAATCATCGAACACCTGCAATAAAGAGAATATTTGCCGCGGATCATCATAGCCAGCCCGGCACTTTACTGAGAAACTGCCGCGAATAACACCCCGCAACCGGTGCAGTAAATCGGCCAGGGCAATGGGATCCTTCAACAGTTCCCCGCCGGTGGCACCACTGGTCATCCGTCCATAAGGGCAGCCAAGATTCAGATTCAGATATTGGCAGCCTGCAGTTTCAAGCCGCTCTGCAGCATCGGCAAGGGCCTGGGGCTGACTCCCGATCACCTGCACGACTAACGGAACCTGCGTTGAAGCATTGGTAATGTCGAGCATATCTGCCCGGTTAACCCGCTTACGCGATTGAGAATTGACCCGCACAAATTCTGTAAATACGATATCCGGCTGATAATGATCAATGAAACACTGGCGCATGGCGTTATTGGTCAACCCCTGCATGGGAGCCAGCATCAGCGGCCGCTGTCCTTCTTTCCAGGGCAACTTCATTGCCTAACCTTCCGCAGCAACACGCCGCAACAACGGCTCAAGACCATTAACCTTGATTTCATAGATTTCCAGCAGTTGCTTTCCTAAACGACCTTCGGGCAATTGATTGTTCACCAACCAGACAACGTAAGGTTCAGGCAGATCAACCAGCCGCCGCCCGGCATACTTGCCATACGGCATGATCGTTAAGGCAAGGCGCTTCAGATGAGCAGGATCAGGAAAAGCCGTCACAGCCATAACACTATTCCTTGAGAGAAACCAGAAGTTCAGTAAAACGTTGCCGCTTTTAGCATATTCCAGAGCAAATGTCCGCAAATAAAAAAGCCAGAACAATCTCGGCAACATGAAATTGTTCTGGCTGTCTAAATGATCATTCTTTGGTGCTGGAAGCTCAGTCCTTAACAGCAGTTATCACATAGACAGGATCATAAGCCTCAAACATTTTATAATTGGAGTGGGGGCGGGTTTTGGCGATGTTAACCGTAACAACCTCCACCTGGTATCCTGCATTACCGAAAAATTCATTGGCTGCGGTCAGGGTATCAAGAGTGATCGCGTTCATGACAATTCGCCCACCAACAGGTAACCGCATATCAACAGCATCAAGAATTTCCCATAAGAACCCTCCACTGCCGCCAATAAACACCCGGTCGGGATCAGGCAATTCATCAAGACATGCGGGTGCGTCCCCCTCAATGAGAGTGACATTACGGGTATTGAATTTCTGCAGATTTTCTTTGATGAAGTGCCGACATTCCTCATTCCGCTCAATGGCAAAGATCCGCCCATTAGGGAGCAGATGATCAGCCTCGATGCAGATTGATCCTGAGCCGGCACCGACATCCCAGAGACACATGTCATGCCGCAGTTTCAGCTTAGCCAGGGTTATCACCCTGACCTCTTCTTTGGTAATCAGCTTTTTAATACTGACAAACTCATCATCCGGAATCCCCAGGGTCGGAACGTAAAGAGCCGCATCCTCTTCGTACTCTTTAATCAGAATCAGCAGATTCAAAGGCGCCACTTCAAGTTCGAGCAAACCGCGGACATCAGTGACCCGAATCTTCTCTTCATCAGTACCCAGATTCTCACAGACAAAAGCTTTATAACCGCTGCGCCTGCGACTCAGCAACTCCCTGCCAACCTGCCCGGGTTTACTGGGACTATCCGTCAACACGACCGCCTTGTCGTTAGCGACGATCCGGTCGACGACATCTTCGATACCCCGCTCATGCGTTGAAATAAAAACCGTATCGTCCCACGGTTCTCTGATTTTAGCGAAAGCGTACTGTACCGAAGTGACATTGGGCAAAAATTCAATCAACTCATCAGGCAGGTTGCGCAGCAGATAACGACCAATACCAAAGAACAGAGGATCCCCTGCAGCCAGGACAACCGCCCGGTTTTCGCAATCGTCCAAACGCGGAACCATACCAACCATGCTGTCGTCATCGATAACAACTTTTTCCCCCTGGTAATCAGGAAAAAGGTCGAGTAAGCGTTGAGTTCCGAACAGCAATTCACTCTGGGCTATCAGCTCGAGAGCCTGGCGAGTGAAACCTTCATGTCCGGCTATTCCAGCTCCGATTACATGAATCGACTTCATGAGTTATCTCCATGGATAAATTTAAGCATAGGTTCCAGTCATGGTAACGCGATTTTCCCGAAAAGAAAATAACCGCTCAGTTTCGGGTAAAATATCAACCATTCAACTTTTTCACAACGGCAATACCATCACTGTAATAGTCGATAATATTATGACAGCCATAATCCTGCTCGATACTGAACAGGCTGGACAACGGTGCCTTAATAGCATCAAGCAGAATAACCCGGTTAACCCCACCATGGGCCGCAATAGCCAATTCTTCACCCGGATGTGCAGCAACAATCCCGGCGAGAACCGGACGTATCCGCTGGGCCAAATCCTGCAAAGATTCCCCGCCCGGTGGCGCGACATGAACAATGTCCCGCAAGCGAGCCTGCCAAAGATCAGGGTAATCCTGTTCCAGTTGCTGCCAGGTCAACCCTTCCCAATCACCGATATGCAACTCACGCAACCCGGTAAGACAGGTGGGAGAACCCTGCTGGTGCACAGCAATCTGGTCAGCGAGATAACGACAGCGCTGCAGATCACTTGAATAGATGGCGGCCAGCGTTAACGCCTGCAGGCGCTCAGCAACAACCAGAGACTGTTGCTTGCCATAAGCGGTCAGGCCAATATCCCCCTGACCGTTGTAACGACGCTCCTCGAATCCTTCAACCTGCCCATGCCTGAGCAGATGAATACGAGTCGGCCGGGTCATGAATTTTCACCCAGATCCATGGCATCCTCTATGCGTTCCCAGATGTCGTCGCGCCCTTCTTTAGTCTGGGCAGAAAACAAACTGAAGACATCTTTATCCAGACCGGTCTCTAACGCAATCTGCTTGAGCTGGCGATCACGCTGGGAGCGGTTAACCTTATCAAGCTTGGTGACAACCGGGATGGTCGGAACCCCGAACTCTTCAAGCCAGTCAAGCATCTGGATATCTTCTTCGCGTGGAACCCGGCGAATATCAAGAATAAACACTACCGCCCTGAGATTCTCCCTCATCTCCAGATAGGACCTGACCATCGGCCCCCAGGCATTCTTAACGGCTACCGGCACCTTGGCAAATCCGTACCCTGGCAGATCGACCAGAGAAAATTGGTTATTCACGGCAAAAAAGTTGATCAACTGGGTCCGCCCCGGGGTAGAAGATGTCCGCACCAGGCTCTTCCGGTTTAAGAGAACGTTAATCAGGGAACTCTTCCCCACGTTACTGCGTCCCGCAAAAGCAATTTCGGGCAAGCTACCTTCAGGGTACTGCCCCGGCTTCGTAGCACTTTTTACAAATTCTGCTGATATTATCTTCATATAATCGCTTTTCCAGGCTCCTGAGCCAGTTAACAATAAAAAAAACTGCGAACAGCTGCTAACTTATCGACGACAACTTTCTATTGAAATAAAAAAATCAATGACTTGCATTAGAGGTCTGCAGCTTTTTCCCGTAAAGAAACCAGCAAACCGACATTGCCGCGAGCATAAATATTGTATCGAATGCAAGCTACAATAACAGTCACAGCAGCAGCTGTCGACCAGTTCCGACCTGTTACCGGCAAACTAAGACCGAAAATATAAAATATTAGTGATCTGAATTGCCGTGTTCTGATAGTATATAGTCATTATATTGAAATCAGAATGTTTCCTGATCAATTAACCCGATCAAGAACCTTTACACCAGCACGCCGCACCCCAAGGAGACTTAATAATGCTCAGTGAAAAACTCGTTACCGCGATTAATGACCAGATTCAATATGAAATCCATTCTGCCTTCGTATACAAAGCAATGCAGGCCTATTTTGAAGTAGAGGACCTCCCGGGCATGGCAAACTGGATGAATGTTCAGTTTCAGGAAGAAATGGCCCATGCGGAAAAATTCTTCAATTTTGTCTGCGAAACCGGTAGCCGAGTCAATTTCCAGGAAATCGCTGCCCCACGCAATGAGTATTCGTCTCCTTTAGAGGTTTTTGAGACAGCTCTCGAGCATGAGCAATCTGTTACCGCCCGCATTAACAATCTGATGGATATCGCAGTAGAAGAAAAAAACCATGCCGTTCAGATTTTTCTGCAATGGTTCGTTACTGAGCAGATCGAAGAAGAAGCCAGCGCCGGTCAAATCATCACCAAGCTGAAGCGCGTTAAAGATGATGGTCGCGGCTTGATGATGATTGACAATGAACTGGCAGGTCGTACCTTCACCCCAATTGCGACAGCCTGAGCAATCAGCTGTTATTTTTGTACCAATGACTATTCATTACTAAAGAGAAGGAGGAACAATCCATGCTGAATGAAACAGAAGTGAACAAAGCACTGGCCAGCTCAGTTCAAACCGAGAAAAATGCCATGAACTTTTATCAATTGGCCGCTAAAGAAATGAAGAATGCAGACGCCATCAAAACGTTTGAACTTCTGGCGCGTGAAGAGCGTGAGCATGCCAAACATTTCTTCGACAAATGCCTGTGTTCAGACCTGCTCCCTCCGTTTGAAGAATTCATTGCTGCTCCCCCGGAAAAATCAAGCGACTGGCTATCTGATCTGGACAAAGCCCTGCTTGAAAATTTTGACGACCGCAAGGCCATGGAACTCGCCATGGACAAAGAGCAGAAGCTTGCTGAAAGCCTGCGTGCTATGGCTGAAAAAGTGTCTGACCCTGAAGTGCGTGCTGTCTTTGAAGAAAATGCCAAATCTACTGAAAACCATTTCATCATTATCGAATCTGAATATGCCCGTCTGATGGGTATGGTTCACGAAACCGATATGGACACCTTCGTTCGCGAATAGCACGTTCACATACAATAAGCACCCAAAGAGCCGGCCCCTGAACGGGACCGGCTCTTTTTTTACCCCCGTCACATATTAAAATGCCTTTTTACACCAAAATTTATTCAACAAACTGAATAATTACTTTGCATCTCTTATCTCAGGTGTCTAGATTACCTAGAACAGCAATTTAAAATATTGACTATAACCATTAGTTGCCACATCATAGCCGGCTAACTATGCACAAACTATCTGCGAAAAGTCGAGGAGGCTTCATGAAATTAATCGCAGCTATTGTCCGACTTATCGACACCATAAATACTAAGGTTGGCTATTGTATTTCGTGGCTGACGACCTTACTGGTCGTCGTCGTTTGCTACGATGTCTTTACCCGTTATTTCCTGAGAAAAAGTAGTGTCGCCGTTCAGGAACTTGAGTGGCATATTTTTGCGGTCTTGTTCCTCATTGCGGCAGCTTATACACTGAAGGAAGACAGCCATGTGCGCGTTGATGTATTTTATACGCAGCTGCCACCTCGCGGCAAAGCCCTCATTAATCTACTGGGGAGCATCATCTTTCTTATTCCCTTTTCGCTGCTCATTATCTGGACCAGTAAAAACTTTATTGCCATGAGCTGGATGATAAAAGAGATCAGCCCGGACCCCGGAGGACTTCATTTTCGCTATCTCCTGAAAGCCATGATCCCGCTCGGTTTTTTCCTCGTTTTGTTACAGGGGATCTCTCTGGCTCTGCGTTCCTTCTGTACCATTGTTGGTTATCCTCTCAACGCGACTTCCGAACCACAAAAGGAGCAGAGTCATGCCTGAGTACATTTCCCTGATTCTTTTTGCTGTCGTTTTTGGTCTGCTGCTGCTCGGATTTCCTGTCGCATTCACCCTTGGGGGTGTCTCCCTTATCTTTGGCTATTTCACTTTTGGTCTTAATTTCTTCCAATTATTACCATTGCGTATCTGGGGGACCATGACCAACTACGTCATGATCGCCGTCCCTCTTTTTGTCTATATGGGATTGATGCTTGAGAAATCAGGCCTGGCCGAAGAGTTACTCGAAACCATGGCCATGCTCTTTGGAAAACTCCGTGGCGGCCTGGCGATTTCAGTTATTGTTGTCGGAGCTATTTTGGCTGCTTCTACAGGCATTGTCGGTGCCACAGTTGTTACTATGGGGCTGCTGTCATTACCGACCATGATTAAACGTGGCTATTCCACCGAGCTCTCAACCGGAACCATCTGTGCTGCCGGGACCCTTGGACAAATTATTCCGCCAAGTATCGTCCTCGTTCTGCTGGGCAGCGTTTTAAATATTTCCATTGGCGATATGTTCGTCGGTGCGGTTATCCCCGGACTGATCCTGGTCGGTCTTTATATTTTATGGATTGTTATTGTTGCCACCATCAAACCGGAAGCGGCTCCGGCTATGCCTGCTGAAGAGCTGGCCAAATTCCGTACCAGCGGTATGTATAGACGCATCATCAGGGCCTTCCTGTTACCTTTTTTCCTCATCTTGGCGGTACTCGGCTCGATTTTCGCCGGCATTGCCTCGCCAACCGAAGCAGCGGCCGTTGGTGCGGCAGGAGCAACCGGTTTAACAATCTGGCAAAGAAAGCTGAATCTGCAAACTCTACGTGAAATAATGCGGGGGACAACGACCCTGACCTGCATGGTCTTTATTCTCCTCGTCGGAGCGACCGCTTTTGGTCTTGTGTTCCGAGGCCTTGGAGGGGATCGTTATATTTCCGGTCTTATTCTAGATGCCGGACTGAGCCCCCACCATTTCCTCCTCATTGTCATGATTGTCATATTCGTGGCAGGCTTTTTCATCGACTTTATTGAAATCACCTTCATTATTGTCCCGGTTGTCGCCCCGATCTTCCATCAGATGGGTGTCGACCTGCTATGGATCGGGATTCTCATTGCGATGAATCTGCAGACCTCATTTCTTACACCGCCCTTTGGTTTCAGCCTTTTTTACCTCAAAGGCGTCGCACCACCACAAGTCAAAACCACACAAATTTACAAAGGGATTATCCCCTTTATTATCATTCAGTTGATCTGCGTTATGCTCGTCGTGTTTTGGCCGGAAACCGTTACCTGGCTTCCTAAATATCTGTCAGGACACTAATAATACAGAAAAGCCCGGCAATTGCCGGGCTTTTCTGTAAAAACCACTATACGTTGAACAATAAAAATCACTCGTACAAATCGTAGTAAGCCTGTTCCGAAATTTTGCTCCAGTTGGTTTGTTGCTTCTGAAACTTACTGAAACTTTCATAAACCTTTTTGCTCATTGGGTCCTTGGCAACAATCTCATCGATAACCTCCTGAGCGTATTTCCGTAACTGGGCAATGACTTCAGGTGGGAATTTCTTAAGCACAACCCCCTCTTCCTTCACCATCTTCTCCAGATAAATATTGTTTTTAGCTTCCATCTCACAGAGCAACCACATGTTCGCTTCAAGAGCTGCAACCTTGACAATAGCCTGCAGATCTTCAGGCAACGAGGCAAAGGCACTCTTGTTCACAAACGCTTCAAGAACAGTCCCGGGCTCATGCCAACCTGGATAATAGTAATATTTAGCAACCTTGTAGAACCCCATCATATAGTCATTATAAGGGCCGACCCACTCCGTCGCATCGATGACGCCACGCTCAAGGTTTGTATAGATTTCACCACCAGCTGAAAGAATTGCCGTTCCGCCGGCCTTGGCCAGAACCTTTCCTCCCAGTCCAGGGATACGCATTTTCAATCCCTTTAAATCATCAATTGTCTTGATTTCACGGTTAAACCAGCCACCCATCTGAACCCCGGTATTCCCAGCGGCGAGCGGCACCAGGTTGAATTTTCCATAAAGTTCTTCCCATAACTCCATACCGCCCCCAGCATAGAGCCAGGCATTCATCCCCTGTGCGTTCATCCCAAAAGGAACCGCAGCAAAAAACTGTGCGGCAGGAGACTTACCTGCCCAGTAATAAGCAGCACCAGAACCCATCTCAACCATCCCCTGGCTGACGGCATCAAAAGCCTGTAAAGCTGGCACCAGTTCACCAGCGCCATATACCTGAATGTTCAGGCGACCTCCCGATAACACACCGATCTTCTCGGCCATCTTATCGGCAGCTACTCCCAAAGGGGGAAAGTGAGGGGGCCAAGTCGTCACCATTTTCCAATTGTATGTTTTCTCAGCCTTAACGATAGCTGGGGCTCCAATCGTTGCCGTTGTCGCCGCAACAGCTGTCGCAGTTGTTGCCTTTTTGAGGAAATCACGCCGGTTGTTTTTTTCCATGAACACCTCCATGAGAGATTAGGGAGTTAACATACCAATTGGGAGAGAATATAACTCTGTTATGTTTTTTGTCAAATATCCTATAATGTTTGCATTTATTTTTCTTCAGCAGGAAACATAACCACAAAGGTCGCTCCCCCACCAGGCGTCTCTTCAACCCAGGCGCTCCCCCCATAAACACGCGCAATTTTAGAAACAGTTGCCAATCCGATTCCGGTCCCGGAGATATGGCGGCTGCCGCTCCCCCGGTAAAACGGTTCAAAAATAGACATATGCTCTTCACACCCAATCCCGGGACCATGATCAATTATCCGGTACCAAACATGGCTGTCAATCTGCTCTCCCTTCACTTCAACAAGAGGGTTCGATTTAACAGCGTATTTAATGGCATTGGCCAACAGATTTCTGAACATATTGGCGATCAGTTCCTCAGGAATACGTACGGCGGGTAGTTCAGATATGGTTACCTCAGCCCCACTTTCAATAACCTTATCAGCGAGCTCAAAAAGCATTTCATTGGCGACAAGAGTCACATCAACAGGAAGTTCAGGCTGCTTTAGCTGCTCTACCCTCGACAGGGTCAATAAATCTTCAAGGAGATTGCGCATTTTTTCCGCTGTTTTCTTGATCTCCCTGATACTGATCTGGCCAATTTCATCCAGATCGTCACTATAGCGATCAATGAGTAAATCAGCGAAACCAATCAGAGGAGTCAATGGTGAACGCAAATCATGAGAAACCGTTGACACAAAGGCATCAAGTTCCTTATTTGCCTGGTGCAAACGTCTTTCTGATTGAATGCGCTCAGTGATATCTCTGCAGACGGCCAGCTTCTGAGTTGTCGAAGATTTTTCCGGGTAAGGGGAGTGAATGACCTCGAAAATTCTATTTCTTCCAAGGAACATTTTTTCCTGGCGCACCACTTTACCGGACAATACAGCGGCCAGGGGACAATCGCTACAGGTCTGATTTTCATTATAGATGGCTTGAAAACAGGGTTTACCTGTTACATCACCAAGAATTTCTGACATGGCCTGATTAATAAAAACCAGCTGGAACTGATTATCACAGATATACACCGGATCGGTCATACCATCGAGCACCGAACGCAGGGCCGCTTTTTCCTGCTCAAGCTCAAGCGTCCGCTTGTTGACCGCATCCCGTAGCAGATCTTCTTCCCGCTTGAACTTGGTTATCTCTACGAATGCCTCAATCCCACCAATGACAGTTCCGCTATTGTCCCTGATCAAATCAATATTCTTACTTAATGTGATCACTTCACCATTTTTATGCTGGAAAGAACAAGTCTGGGCGATAACCGGATAAGCATCATTATCAGAAAATAGACGGCACCCCTTATGACATGGATCCCCCTGAAGAATTGCACAATTCTGGCCGACAGTCTCAGCAGCAGAATAACCTGTGATACGCTCCGCTTCAGAGTTCCAGTAAACAATTGTTTTTTCATTATTGACCAGAAACAGCCCAGTTGGAATCGTCTGCAATAACTTTTCCAGTGGATATTCGGCAAGCAGTTGATGAAGAGCTGTTTTCATAGCAATGGCTCCCGACCGTTATAACTTGAAGATAATTAATAACTATAGCATTAATAATTGAGCATGGTTAAAAAACTCTATATTAACCAGCCCGTGCAACCGTAACGACAGTAACCTTACCCGCTCCGCCAGCTAATAAACTCTGCGAGCAGCTGCCAACGGTAGCTCCGGTAGTCAATACATCATCGACTAACAGGATATGCTCTCCACTAAGAGGAGCAACCAGGGAAAAGGCATTACTGAGATTATTTTCACGCTCGCGAGCTGGCAAATTATGCTGGGGAATAGTTTTACGGATTTTCCTTAACAGCCTGGATTCTACTCGGCATGCCAACATACGGCCTAGCTCGCGTGCCAGTAACGTTGCCTGATTATACCCTCGCTCGCGCAGTGCAGACTTATGCAAAGGCACGGGTACAATCAGGTCAAAATGCTCTCCAAGCGGAAGAGCCTTGACCATATAATAAGCCAGTGAGCGATCAAGATTGACCCGCTGTTTAAATTTGAACAGACGAGTCGCGGTCTGCAATGAATCCTGATAAAGACCAACACTGTAAACCCGGGAATACTGTGGAGGCTTTTGAAGGCAACGCGAGCATAGATGGGCGTGGGCAGAGACTCCGGAAAAAGGTTGGCAGCATAAAGAGCAGCGTGCAGCAGGCAACCGATGGAGCCCCAGAAGACAGGTTTGACACCAAGGTTCCTTCCAACCGGCCGGCAACGTTGTATGACATAACGCACAGGCCGGAGGAAAGAGTAAACGTAACAGATGGCCAAAAGACCACCGGAATAACCTGACTAAAACGAAAATCCCCTCCCGTTTTTCGTTTAAGGCGCTAGATATGGGTTCCTAGTAATCAGAAAACCGGGAACGAGTTTTATTTTTCTATCAGAGATGCTCCAGTCATAACCTCTGGTTTATCAAGCCCAAGCAGTTCAAGAATAGTTGGTGCAAGGTCAGCAAGAATGCCATCTCTGACCTGACCTTCTTTATGGTCTGGATCTACCAGAACAAATGGCACAAGGTTACTGGTATGGGCAGTATGGGGCTGACCATTATCACCGAGCATTTGCTCACAGTTACCGTGATCAGCGGTAATAAGCAGTTTGCCTCCGGCAGCAAGGACTCCATCGACAACCTGACCAAGGCAGGAATCAACCGTCTGTACTGCCTGCACTGCAGCATCAAGAATGCCGGTATGCCCAACCATATCGCAGTTGGCAAAGTTAAGAATAATCACTTCGTATTGCTCTGATGCAATTCTCTTGAGCACCTCTTCGGTCACTTCAAATGCGCTCATCGATGGTTTCTGATCATAGGTGGCAACGTCCTTAGGAGAAGGAATCAGCACACGATCCTCTCCAGGCCAGGCATTTTCAACGCCACCATTAAAGAAAAATGTCACATGAGCATATTTTTCAGTTTCAGCAATCCGCAGCTGCCTCAATCCAGCATCAGCAACCACCTCAGCAAGAATCTGCGGATAAGTTTCCGAAGGAAACGCAACAGGCAAACCGAAGGTCTCATCGTATTCGGTCAGACACACATAATCGGCAAGCTTTGGAAGCTTGTTACGTGTAAAACCAGCAAAGGTTTCAAAGGTCAGAGCCCTGGTAATCTCGCGAGCACGATCCGCTCTGAAATTGAAGAAGATAACAGCGTCATCATCATCAATCGTTGCCCTGGCTCCGATGCTAGTCGGCTCGACAAATTCATCCGTTTTACCATCAGCATAGGCAGTAGCAATGGCCTCCGCTGAAGTGGCTGAATGATTGCCGACTCCTTCAGTCATGCCACGATAAGACTTCTCAACCCTGTCCCAACGATTATCACGGTCCATGACCCAATAGCGACCGGAAATGGTAGCAATTCGACCGAGACCGATTTCGGCGCATTGCTCCTCCAGTTCCTTAAGAAAATCGGCACCACTCTGAGGTGGGGTATCGCGGCCATCCAAAAAGGCATGGATGCAGACATCCTTGACACCGGTGTCTTTTGCCAATTTGATCAAGGCATATAGATGCTGATTATGAGAGTGGACACCACCATTGGACAGCAGGCCAAGCAGATGCAGTTTAGTCCCTTTGACAGCCGCTTGTTGACAGGCATTTTTTAAGGCAGGGTTGGCAAAAAAAGAGCCATCTTCAATGGCCAGAGTGATGCGGCTTAAATCCTGATAAATGATTCGTCCAGCACCGATATTAAGGTGTCCGACCTCAGAATTCCCCATCTGTCCTTCAGGCAGACCAACGGCCTGCCCTGAAGCTTTCAATAAACTATTGGGCCACTCGCTGCGCAACCGATCCATAACCGGAGTTTCCGCAATACAGGCAGCGTTAAAGTCACAGCTGGAGCGAACGCCCCAGCCGTCAAGGATAACAAGAGCGACAGGCCCTTTTTTCATACTAGTCCTCCCGGGCGCCGTGCGGTATCATCTTTGGCGGTTCTACCACCTGGGCGTCCTCAATCTGTTTTCGTTCAGGTAATACCAGTGTATCCCACTTCTTACATTCAGGGCAACGGCAGGACCATTCAGAAAATCTGGCACCGCATGAGTCACACACAAAGCCGAGTTTCAAGTGATTATCAATACCCAGAGCCTTTTGATACTCACTGACAGCTTCAGTGAGTTTATTACGCCTACGTTGTCCCTCTGCCAGGAGCAGGTGCAGCTTGGTAAATTCAATCCCGCGTGACTCAAGATCGGTCAATTGCTGCATCGCTTCATCAACCATCTCAAGGCGCAGGTAAAGGCGACCTAAATACAGGCGTAACAGCAGGTCTTCAGGGTCAACCTGCATCTGAGTCCGGTAAAAGGCCAGCAAGGCGGAGGGATCTTCAGCATGAATATATAACTCTTCGAGACGGGCAAGAAAAATACTTTTCTTGAGTGCCTTATAACCATCCTGAAAAACCTTTGCCGCGTCATTTTCACGACCACTGGCCTGATAGGCATCCCCAAGCGTTACCCGAGCCGGTGTAAATCCGGCATTATGTTTGATGATGTCCTTGCACACATCGATGGCAGCATCAACCTCTCCGGCCTGGAGCTGTTGCTGCGCCATTTCATAGCGCAATTGATAGAGAATCTGTTTTTCCTGATCAGCTTTGGGACCGGAAGAAGCGGCTTTTAGAATTCTTTTTTGCAGAGCAAGCGCATCATCGAGGCTACCCAGTTCGATCTGGATATCGCGCAGGGCACGCATTGCCTTACGATTGTCACTGTCATCTGCCAGCAGTTCCTTGTAAACCGCCATCGCCTCTTGCTGGTGGCCTGCGGATTCAAAAGTCGCGGCAAGCTTAAACAGGACTTCGATCCCCTTGGGATCAAGCTTACGTGCTTTCTGCAGCAGGCGAATGCCCTCGCCCTGGTCCCCTTCCTGCAAAGCAACACTGGCCAGAGCCAGATAACCATCAACCCGCTTTGGATCGCGATCAATCACCTTCTGCAGCAGACTTTTAGCCTTTTTCAGATCACCGGAGAGCAGTCGCCCCACGCCATTACGATAGACCTGCGTAATCTCTTCCACTTTTTTGGTTTTGCGGCCACGCCGCCAGCAGCGAAATGAGAAGAAGAAGCCGCTCAGCGCATGAACCACGGAACCGATAGCCAGTCCCACCAGCAGAACACATATGTACATTAATGGTGCAGGACCGGTAAAACTTAAATCACGGGTCAAAAAAACCGTCGCATCACCAGGGTTAATCAGCCAGAAAAACAGGAAAACTGCAGCAAATACAATAAATACCAATACAAACAGAGCACTGATGATCATAACCATCTCCAGACCGACCCGCTACCGGGTTCACAGAAGTTACTTATTCACCGAACTTTTCGATTTCAACCTTACAGTCTATGCAATAACGAGAGAAAGGACGGACTTCCATACGCCGTGGCGAGATTTCCTCCTCACAACGGGCACACAAACCATAAACCCCGAGACGGATACGTTCAAGAGCCGCATCAATATCTCGCACACGCCCTCGCTGGGTTTCGCTAAGATTCATCAGGACTTCCTGATTATAGCTGTTTGATGACATATCACCGATATCGGGCACACCATCCTTCCCCAGAGACTGGGATGCTTCATAGGCCTTGTCAGCCTCCTGCAGAACTTCTTCCCGCATCTGCAACAGTTGAGCCTTAATCTCTTCAAGCTTTTCTGCTTCCATACGCTTTTCACATCCTCCAGCAGTCAATTATTCAAATTCAACGATTATGATAGGGTTCGTTTTTGATAATCGTACAACATCGGTAAAGTTGTTCGAGCAAAAAGATTCTCGCCATTTGGTGAGTAAAGGTCATGCGGGATAAACTGAGCAGATAATCTGCTCGTCTGCGGACATCATCGGATAAACCGTAAGGCCCTCCGATAACCAGTGTCCAGTCACGTCCCCCCTGCACCATCTCCCGGTTAAGCATTTCGGCAAACTGCTCTGATCCTGGATTTTTCCCTCTTTCATCCAGAACAATAGCAAATGAGTTTTCAGGAACTTTAGCTAGAATCCGCTCTCCTTCGCGGCGGACTATAGTCGCAGAGTCCCCCTTTTTCCCCCCATTTTCCTCTTTCAGTTCAACAATGTCTGTGGGGAAATAACGCTGCAAACGACTGATAAAATCTTCAGCCGCAGTACGCTGCCACGTTTCGGTCAACTTGCCGACACATACAACGTGCAGCTTCATTGAAATTACTCTCCGGTATCTTCAAGCTCAACCTCGGAAGCCTCACTCCAGAGCCCTTCGAGGTCGTAAAATTCACGGACCGGGGTTTGAAAAATATGAACCATGACATCACCATAATCCAGCAACACCCAGCGTCCCTGGTCCAGCCCTTCAACGGCCAGAGGCAACAGCTGATGCTGATGTTTGAACTCACCCTTAATATGTTCAGCAACGGCTTGGACCTGACGATCTGACCGCCCGGAGACGAGCAAAATATAGTCGGTCAGGGATGACAGCTCTGAAACCTCAAACAATTTAAGGTCAAAACCTTTTTTATCCAGGGCATAATGAACTGCGGTAAGTGCGATCTCTTTGGCTTGCAAATTAGTATCCGTTCTATCCTAATCACAGCTCAGAAACAGTACGCTTTCAGAGCTGGGATGAAACTGTTGGCCACTGTTCTATTGACAGCCAACTAAGCTAAGTAAAGTCCGTGGGCATTAATATAATGCACCACATTTTCGGGAACCAGCCCTTCTGCAGACCGGGTCTCGGCCAACAGCTGGCGGACAGCTGTCGATGAAATATCACGACTGGTGTGGCTCACCGGAATCAATGAAAATCCCGTGTCACACTGCATTTTTTTGAAATCGGCATCATAGCAGAAGCGATCAGCGATAGCAACCGGCAGAAAATCACCAAGCGTGCCGCCAAACCCCGGACGCGCTGCGACCACTATATGTGCCAAAGCAAACAACCTGGCGTAATTTTTCCACAAGCCAAGCTCCTGAAAGGAGTCAAACCCCATGATAAAGTAAAATTCATGCTCAGGATGACGCGCCCTCAACAGTTGCAGCGTATCTACTGAATAGCTGAACCCGCCACGTTCCCCTTCAACTGCATTTGCCTTAAAATGTGGGTGCCCTTTCACAGCCAGTTCAACCATAGCCAGCCGGTCAGCAAAAGAAACTCCCTCGGCAAGCTCCTTGTGAGGCGGACTGCAAGTTGGCAGAAACCAGACCTCATCCAGACGGCAGACCTGCATGACCTCTTCAGCAATATGCAGATGCCCGAAGTGAATCGGGTTGAACGTCCCCCCCAACAAGCCGACCTTCATGCTCAGCTCCGCTGAGATTTCAGATCTGAAATTTCACATGTAAAAAATAAACATATCATTGGCGCACCTGCCCTTCCCCCAGGACCACAAATTTTCGGGTGGTCAGATCTTCCAACCCCATCGGCCCGAAGGAATGCAACTTCGTTGTAGAAATACCGATTTCAGCACCGAGACCAAGCTGATTGCCATCAGAAAAGCGCGATGACGCATTTACCATGACGACACTTGAGTTAATTTCACGAATAAACCGCTGCGACAGGGTGTAATCATTGGTGACAATAACTTCGGTATGCAATGAGCCATAAAGCTGAATATGCTCCCGGGCCGCTTCATAGTCATCAACAATGCGTACTGCCAGAATCAGATCAAGATACTCCGCACCCCAATCTTCTGCCGTCGCAGCCACCATATCGGGAACTATTTCACGACATGCCTCACAGCCTCTCAGTTCGACACCTGCCGCGCGCATCACCGTACTGATCTGGGGCAGGAAACGGGCCGCGACATCACGATGAATCAATAATGTCTCCATAGCATTACACACCCCGGGACGCTGCACCTTGGCATTCATGCAGATCTCCTCTGCCATATTCAGATCAGCGGCAGCGTCAACATACGTATGACAAACGCCCTTATAATGCTTGATAACAGGAATGCGTGAGTTTTCAGAAACAAAGCGGATCAGCCCCTCGCCACCGCGCGGGATAATCAGGTCGATATAATCCTCCAGCTTAAGGAGCTCTGTCACCGCAGCGCGATCACTGGTGGCAACCACCTGTAATGCGGCGGGAGGAAGATTCAGAGCACCCATCGTCTGCTGAAGTATTGCACCGATAGCCCGATTAGAATGGATAGCCTCTGAGCCGCCGCGGAGGATAACAGCATTGCCACTCTTCAGGCACAACCCGGCAGCATCCGCAGTAACATTAGGACGTGACTCATAGATAATCCCGATGACGCCAAGAGGAATCCGCTGGCGGCCAACCTTAATCCCGTTGGGGCGCAACCACATCCCTGTCACCTCTCCCACCGGGTCTGGTAGCGCCGCGACTTCACGCAAACCATCGGCCATCCCCTTGATGCGGTCATGAGTCAAGGTCAGGCGATCGACCATCGCAGGAGCCATACCATTAGCCCGCGCCCGCTCAAGATCCTTCTCGTTCTCCTGTTGGAGCTGTGGCTCAGCGGCTTCAAGGGCGTCGGCCATCGCCAGCAACAAGCGGTCTTTCACTCCTGAAGACAGGTTTGCCATGATCCGTGCAGCCTGCTGGGCAGCTTTGGCGCAAGCCAACATCTCTTCACTGATAGCCATCAATCAACCTCCTCTTCTACAGTCAAAACAAGATCATCGCGACCAACCACTTCATCGCGGTATTTATAACCAAGAATAGTTTCTATTTCACTACACTGCTTACCCATAATCTGCAAAACTTCAGTCAATGAATAACTGATGACCCCACGCGCAAATTCTTTACCATCCCGGTCACACAGACGGACAGCATCACCCCGCTCAAAACCTCCCTCAACTCCACAAATCCCTGAAGGAAGAAGACTTTTACCACCTTTCAGAACGGCTCTCTGCCCACCATCATCAACCAGCAACTTACCACGCGGTTTTTTCGAAAAGGCGATCCAGTGCTTTTTAGCGGTCAGCTTTGACTGTGCCGGTAACACGTAGGTTCCCAGGTCTTCACCATCAAAAACCCGTGCCAACACGTGCTTGCTCCGGCCGTTGACAATCAGGGTTCCGACCCCACTCAAGGCGGCCTTCTTAGCCGCTTTCAACTTAGTACTCATGCCACCTGTGCCGAGATTCCCCTTAGATCCCCCACCAAGCGCTTCGACGGCTGGAGTAATCCTTTCAACAACTGGTATCAGCTCAGCCTGTGGATTTTCATGAGGGTCCTGATTGTAAAGCCCATCGACATCAGAAAGAATAATGAGCAGATCAGCTTCCACCAGATTAGTCACCAGGGCTGACAAATTATCATTGTCCCCAAAGCGAATCTCCTCAACGACAACGGTATCGTTTTCATTGACAATAGGAGTGACACCATACTCTAGAAGCGTCATAACCGTATTACGGGCGTTCAGATAACGACGGCGGTTGGACAGATCATCACGAGTCAGCAACACCTGAGCAACATTGTAATTGTGTGCTTGAAAAGTCTCCCGGTAGCCACGGATTATTTTAGTTTGTCCGATCGCGGCGGCAGCCTGCTTCTGGGGAATTGTTTGCGGCCGGCCACTAATACCCAGCTCCCCCTTACCGGCAGCGACAGCCCCGGATGAGACAACAACAACTTCCAGTCCGCGATCAAGGAGATGACAGATGTCAGCAGATAGAGCATCAATTCGATCATTTTCCAGCCCGGCAGCATTAGAAATCACACCGCTGCCGATCTTTACAACAACCCGTTTTACATGAGAGAGCAAAGCACGGCGCATCAACCCCTGGGAGGCAAAATCGTAAGGTAGAGTCATAAATTATTCCACATCTGCATTCCGCAATTGGTCAAGGCGTCGACCAACTTCACGAACCAGCTCCTTCAAACCTTCACCCGTAGCTGCTGAAATTTCACAAACGGTAAATCCCTGCTCAATAAACCTTCCCTTGATCTCCTGAGCCGCAGTCCGGACTTCAGGAATATCAATTTTCGTCAATACAACCAGCTGCGGCTTAGCGGCGAGACTGTCGTCATACTGTTGCAACTCCTGGTTGATCATCTGAAAATTTTCAAACGGATCGCCGGCCTGCAGGTAGGACAGATCAACCAGATGTAAAAACAGGTCAGTCCGCTCGACATGACGTAAAAAGCGGGTCCCCAGTCCCTGCCCTTCACTGGCCCCGGAAATAAGACCTGGAATATCTGCAAAGACCATGGTTTTGAAGCTACCGTAACGAACCACCCCCAGGTTCGGGACGAGAGTCGTAAATGGATAGTCAGCAACTTTCGGCTTGGCAGCGGAAACTGCTGATATCAGGGTTGACTTCCCGGCATTGGGCAAACCGACCAGACCGACATCAGCAAGAAGCTTCAACTCCAGACGCAAAGTCTTGACCGCTCCGGAAATACCAGGCTGAGCATGACGCGGAGCACGGTTGGTGCTGGTTGCAAAACGGGCATTTCCGCGCCCGCCCTGACCACCTTCCATGAACAGCAACGGATCTCCCGGAGCCGTCAGATCGGCCAGCAGCTCATCCGTTTCGTCATCATAAACCAGGGTTCCGGCCGGCACCCGCAGCTCAAGAGATTCGCCGCCTTTACCATGCATATTCTTACCCATCCCGTGGGCTCCGTTACCAGCTTTCAGATGGTGCATATAGCGATAATCGAGCAAGGTGGACAAAGCTTCATCAACAACAAAGTAAACATTTCCACCTTTGCCGCCATCACCACCGTCAGGCCCACCCTTGGGGACAAATTTTTCACGTCGGAACGATACGCAGCCACGGCCACCATCCCCCGCTTTCACCTCAATTTTAACCTGATCAACGAACTTCATTGGGTTTCTTTCAATCTAAAGTAAAAGTGATCAATTGGAACACAAAACGCTCCCATCACCTGAGCCTAACCTGAACCGTCTGTATTTTTCAATTACATGCGGTAAAAAGTAAAAACCCGGTCACTGAATTTTCAGCACCGGGTTTTTATAGATGTTACGGACAACAGAAAATCAGGCAGCGTAGACACTGATTTGCTTGCGTCCCTTAGCCTTGGTTTCAAACTTGACAACACCATCGACTAATGCAAACAAAGTGTAATCCTTACCACAACCAACGTTGTTACCTGGGTGGAAAGTTGTACCACGCTGACGGACCAAGATGGATCCGGCAGTCACTTCCTGACCACCAAACCGCTTGACTCCGAGGCGCTTACCAACGCTGTCACGTCCGTTTCTGGAACTACCGGCAGCTTTCTTATGAGCCATGAGTCGCCTCCTTAAGCTTCAATTGCCGCGACTTTGAGTCGGGTAATAGGTTGACGGTGGCCGTATTTCTTACGATTACCTGAGCGTCGCTTGGACTTGAAGACGAGAACTTTCTTGTCTTTTTCCTGAGCAACGATCTGTGCTTTAACTTTAGCACCTGGTACGAGAGGTGTTCCGATTTTAACCTCTGCGCCACCGACCATGAGGACTTGATCGAGTTCGACAGTGTCACCCACTGCGCCATCGATCATCTCGACCTTGAACAGGTCGCCTTCGGAAACTTTATACTGTTTTCCTCCGGTCTTGATCACCGCATACATTCGTTTCTATCTCCTATCAAAATAGTTCTTCAGCAACGCAGACATTGCGTTGCAAACGCGCACTATAGCGACACTCATTCAGCGTGTCAAGAACAATAGCCAAACTAGCTAATCTTCCGTCGTTTTTATTTCAGTCTCAAACCGGCCAAAAGCAGACACTGAGCCTCCACCCGATTAAGCAGCGCTACGACAATTGTTTCGACAATTTCCTGGCAGGTTTCTCCGCACCTCAAATCCTGAACTAACGTTGCAGGCGGCTGAGCAATTTTTGAAAATGATCAGCAATCTTGGCGTCATTTTTGGCCTTTATCTGCAAACGCCGAACTGCCGAGCTCAAAGAGGAGATATCACGCCCCAGACGGGTACTCAAATTGGTCAGGGTGTCGCATCCGGTATACTGATACAACCAGGCCAAGTAGGCCCGGGCCTCGGCACAGTCCCGTCGCTTACCTGGAGCAGCTAACTCATCCTCACTCAGTTTGAAGCGCTCCAGAACTTCCCTCACTACCCGCTCCGCACCAAGCCTGGGCTGATATTTCTGGCGCGACAGTTTCATCGCCAGGCGCACAAATTCTTTAGCGCCAAGAATTCGCGGATCTTCGCTGCTGCCGCTGAAAAAATTGATCCCCTCACCCCCCATATCATTAACGTAGGAGTGAAACTTCATCAAGGTACGGATACCTTGCTCACCAATGTGCGCCAGCACCACATCACGACACAGCCATACAACCTGTTCACGCCCACAGTAAGCACGATGACTGCTCCATGGATAACGCATGGGATCACCATCTATACCACGCGCGACCGGAGCCAGATGTAGTGACCGGACCAATGGTAAAAGATATTTTTCACTATCGACCAGAATCGCCTTATAGCGCCCCTGAAACAGATGACCACCTTGCTCGTGCCTAGCGTTAAACCAACTCGTGTAGCGGAACCCAAACTGCTGCATAATTTTCGACAGTGGCTCTTTATCGACCTCCACCACCAACCGGAGTGAATGCTCCATAAGACAGTAGGCATGAATTTTATGAGCGAACTTTTCACACCCTTCCTGCAACAGTAAGAGCAAACGGATCGCGTCAACATCATCAGTGAAAATCTTACGTTCCCCATTGCTCTGCAACCAAACATGATATACCGCGCCAGGAAAATGCAGCCGAGGTTTCCGTGCCATCAGTCCTCCACCAATAGGTTAGAATAACAAGCCTGCCCCCATTTACTGCAGAGACTAACAGACCTTTTCCATTTTTCAACTGTCAAAATGCCAAAAAAAGACCAAACCAGTACGAAATGCCTTCCCACAAACGAAAAAAGGACAGCTAATGCCGTCCTTTTTCCTGTTGTTTATAGATTACTGAGATGGCTACCTAGCCAACCGCTATCTCAAACTGCTCAATATGAAATCCAGGCCGTGAATTAATGGTTACTGACCGACCATAAGTTCTCTCAACCTCATCCAGGCCATGACGCTCTTCATCCAGCAGCAGGCCCGCGATTTCCGGATGAGCCAGCAAAGTAACGTGGCCAGCAGGCAGGTCAGCCATTTCCCGGTGCAGCTCACGAAGAATCTCGTAAATGACCGTAAGCTTCCCCTTGACATACCCCTTCCCCTCACAATAAGGACAGGGCTCACAGAGGGTCCGGCCAATACTTTCCCGCACCCGCTTACGTGTCATTTCCACCAGCCCCAGTTCCGAAATCTTCAGGATATTGGTTTTGTTCTTGTCACTCTTAAGGGCTTCTTCAAGAGCAGCGTGAACTTTTTCACGGTGGGCCTCTTTTTCCATATCAATAAAATCAATAATGATCAAACCACCGATATTCCGCAACCGCAACTGAAAAGCGATCTCCTTAACCGCCTCGAGGTTCGTCTTGAGAATTGTATCTTCAAGATTATGCTTGCCAACGTAACGCCCGGTATTTACATCAATAGCAGTCAACGCTTCGGTCTGTTCGATAATTATCGAACCACCACTTTTAAGCCAAACCTTGCGCCCCAGAGCCCTCGAGATTTCGACTTCGAGCCCATAGGCGTCAAAAATCGGCTCTTCCCCGTGGTAAAGCTCAATCGCATAATTCAAGCGTGGCATGAAGGTGCGCAAGAAACGCACAATCTTGTTGTATTCTTCGACATTATCAACCACAATCTTGCTGACATCTTCGGTCAGAATATCGCGCAGTACTTTACTGGTGACATCCAGGTCAGAATGAATCAGTGCTGGCGCCTTAACCTGATCGAGCCCACGGCTCAGGTTATCCCAAAGCCCGACCAGAAACTCCATATCGTGACGCAAGTCTTCCTTGCTCTTTCCTTCCGATACGGTACGTACAATAAAACCGGTTTCCGGCTCGCGAATCTCTTCAACGATCTGCCGCAAGCGCTCGCGTTCTTCTTCCGTCTCAATGCGCCGGGAGATTCCAACATGATCAACCGTCGGCATATAAACCAGATGACGGCCGGGAAGCGAAATATGGGACGTGATGCGCGCACCTTTGGTTCCGATAGGCTCCTTGGAT
This sequence comes from Geopsychrobacteraceae bacterium, assembly GCA_963664385.1. Lineage (GTDB taxonomy): Bacteria > Desulfobacterota > Desulfuromonadia > Desulfuromonadales > Geopsychrobacteraceae > Seleniibacterium. The sequence continues at coordinate 2,355,371 of OY761157.1, read as the reverse complement.
ATCTGCACCAGCAATTCCTGGCCTTCTTTCAGCAGATCTTCAATGGGAGGTAAATGTGGTGGTTCTGGCTCGGCAGCCGGATCGATAAGCTGATCATCACCATCAATGTGACGCTCGAACTGCTCCATTTCATCAAGCACATCTGCGACATAAAGAAATGCCGCCTTCTCTAATCCAATATCCACAAATGCTGCCTGCATTCCCGGCAACACCCGAATCACTTTCCCTTTATATATATTACCGACGATTCCCCTCTCGCGATCGCGCTCAATATAGAGCTCAGCGATATGACCACCTTCCAGCAAGGCCACACGAGTTTCATGGGAGGTGGTACTGATGACCAGCTCCTTTGCCATAAACCTGCTCCTGTTAAATCTATAATTAAAATAATGAGAAAATTTACTTTTGATGACAGGAGAAGTTGCTTCCCGTCATATTTAATACGGCACACAAGCTCGACAATCAGCCCCGGCAGCGAAGTCTGCCATGCCAATTTCCCGTCGTTCAATGCTCATGCTGACAGCCGGAAAAAGCTTAAGAAACACACGATGGAAACTACATTGTACTTTCCAGCTGTCGATTTGCCAACCGAAATAGTTTTCAGTCAGCAACAGTCTATGCACGAGAAAGACTGTTGCCATCAATCACGAATCAAAACCCAGCAACCCCAGTAATCGCTTACGCCATAAAAATTAAAGGACGATGCCGGTCTTGCGAACATTCATCCTGCGAACCGTCTCAACATCGGTTTCAAGCACATAAGAAGCGATCAGCAAGGGGCTCCCCTTGACCAATTCAAGGACCAGCGCATCATCTTCAAGCTGCATATTCAGCACATCAGGTCGCAAATCGACCTCCTCAACCTTCTTCTTTTTAGTCCGCGTAATCAAAACTTGCGATGCCGCCATAAATGCACTGATGCGCTCCGCCACTGGATCAAGCTTAATCCCCGGCAAGGGAACCCGATAATGGCTGGCCTTGACTGCCGCAGAAGGAGAAAGCGCCTTCCAGGGGATCTCCTCTGCACTGAGCACCCTAAAACCTTCTGGCAACTGCTGGTTCAGGTCGGCAACCAGGGAGTCGAGGGGAACCGGATAATGCAATTCCATATCGATCAGTTCCGCCTCACTGGCAACCCCCATGGGCAAGGCCTCCAAAAAGGAAATTTTGGGAGTGGGATGAAAGCCCTGAGAGAAGCGCACCGGCAGGCCAGCCCGACGGACGGCACGGTGAAACATTTTCAGGTACTCCAGGTGGGCGACCATCCGGCCACGCCCCAACTTACTGACCACTAACCGCACCCGGGTCAACTCTTCAGCAGGAGATGATTCCCGTCCTTCAGCAGGAATTGCCGAGGCCAACGTACACGAAGTGACCGTTCTCACCTTGAGCTCTTCAAAGTTGCAGACCCCACAACCATGACACTGACCACCTCGACAGTCGATGGTAGCTGATTCGGCAAGAGCCTTCTGCCACTCGGACTGGAAGAATTCCTTTGGCAGCCCACAATCGATATGATCCCAGGGCAAGACCTCCCCAACAGCACGCTCGCGCAGATACCACTCAGGAGAAATACCGCATTCGGCAAAAGCTTGCTGCCAGAGTGAAAAATTGAAGTGTTCCCGCCAGCCATCAAAACGACAGCCCAATTCGACGGCTCGTTTCAATACGGCACCAAGGCGCCGGTCCCCACGCGCAAAAACACCTTCCATAAACGACAGCTCTGCCTCATGGTATTTAAAGCGCAACTTCTTTTTGCGTAGCCCGTCACGCAACAGATGCTGCCGCCGCAGGGTTTCATCCATAGAGATCTGGGCTTGCCACTGAAACGGAGTATGCGGTTTGGGAACAAAGGTCGAGACCGCAACATTAACATCATTACCGCCGGTGCCCTTACCGCTATATTTCACCTGGGCTGCCAGATCGATAATCGCTTCCAGGTCGGTGTCTTCTTCCGTCGGCAAGCCCATCATAAAGTAGAGTTTAATCAGGCGCCAACCAAGACGATAAGCATTACCGGTGGTTGCCAACAGGTCTTCGGCACTGATCCCTTTATTAATAACCTTACGCATCCGTTCACTACCGGCTTCTGGAGCGAGGGTAAAACCGGTCTTGCGGACCTTTTTGACTTCCTCCATCAATTCCGGCGTCAAGGACCCCACCCGCAGGCTTGGTAGAGACACAGCAACCCGGTCATCAGCGTGCTCAGCCATCAACTCCTTCAAGAGAGGTTCAATACAGCTGTAATCCCCGGTTGACAGAGATAACAGGGAAACCTCTTCAAACCCGGAATTAGATAGGGCCGTATTGATGAGTGAGCGAATAGTTTCCGGTGAGCGCTCCCGTACAGGTCGGTAAACGTAACCAGCCTGACAGAAACGGCAACCGCGCGTACAGCCACGGGCAATCTCCATGGCAACCCGGTTATGAACCGTATCCATAAAAGGAACCAGTGGACGAGTTGGAAACGGGGCACTTTCGAGATCGTTAAGAAAACGCCTGCGCACCTTACCACGCTGTCCCTGACGTGGCTCAATAGCCGTAACACACCCATCCGGCGCATAGCTAACTAAAAAGAATGACGGCACGTAGAAACCTTCCAAGGCTGCCAGAGCTTCCAGTAGTTGCAGCTTAGCCCACCCCTCCTTTTTTGCCTGCCCGCATAGAGTGACAAGCTCGACAACCGCCTCTTCACCATCACCAATCAGTACAACATCGACAAAATCGCTTAACGGTTCTGGATTATAAGCACAGGGGCCACCGACCACGACCAGAGGAGCATTTTCATCACGCTCCTCACGCAGCAATGGAACCCCCCCTAACTCCATCATCATCAACAGGTTGGTGTAACTCAATTCATATTGCAGAGTAAAACCAACTATATCAAATGCAGACAGCGGCCGGGTCGTCTCCAAAGAACACAACGGCTGCCCATCGGTGCGCAAACGCTCTTCCATATCTGGCCAGGGCGCATACACCCGTTCGGCAGCAACCCGATCAAGCCCGTTCACAATATTATATAAAATCGGAAAGCCGATATGACTCATACCGACTTCATAAACATCCGGAAACGCCAACGCCAGCCGAACGTCCACAGCCTCATCCGGCTTGACAACACTCCCCAACTCTCCCCCGAGATAACGGGAAGGACGACTCACCTGAGTCAGCGCAGACGCATAATATTTTTCAGACATATAGATCCGTATTTAAAAATGAGACGAATAAAAACCAGTAAAAAAGTTGCACAATCAGGCACTTTGCCCGTCAGCAAACAAAAGGGAGTCAACCTAGCACCGTTGCCAGTCTAAAACAAGGGACATTATGCCACGACTTTTTGTTTCGGCTCTACCCCTTGCCTCCCCACAAGTCAGCGTCATAAAACTGCTCGCGTAACCTTTCCTCTGGGTACTGTTGATAAAACTGTGGTTTTGAAAAATCATACTGATAATTCTGCAAGTATTCACTGACAACCTTATATGCCGCTGTAATGCACCGGATTTTATCATTATCTGCCACAGAGCGATCAGGATGATATAATTTTACCAGCGTCCGATAACGATCCTTAACATCTCTGACCGTCGCTTTCTCGCCAAGCCCCAGCTCTTGCAGTGCCATCTGCAGATCCTTAAATTTCATTTCTTACCCTCCTAGAAACAGAACAATGTTAAAAAAAGTGGATACATATCAAATCTTCTCAACATTAGATTGACTTTATATTCTGCCACAAATATGATCCCCCCTTGATGGAAGCCAATTTATCAAACGGCAGATAATCAAAAAGCAAACCCGGAGGTCCTGCCACCAAACAGCATACTTCCAAAGGTTTTTCTTTTTGTTTCTAGAATTGCTGATGTCCTATACTCAGATTTTCACAACACTACCGAGCAAGGTTTCACGACGCATCCTATTTACGGTTGCCTGCTGTGCAGTTATTCCGATTATAGCACTGGTATTTCTTACTCTTTACAGCACTCAACAGAGACTGGAGACAGATACCAGCAAACGTCTCCAGTCTGCCTGTAAAAATATTGGCATCGCGCTCTATTCAGAGCTTTCGTCCATTGAAACAGAGATGCGCCAAATGGCGCTGATGCAAAATGCCGAAGATTACCAAGGTGAAATTTCAAGACCGCCTGTTTCATTGTCTAAAAAAACCTTACAGCGTATTTGGTTTTTTTCCTCCTTCAAGCAACTTTCAAACCTGCCATACCAACCAACAGAGGAAATACTTCAGCGCCTTAACAGTCAGCTCCCCCAACTCACGATTCTACCTGGGACACCACAAAACACTTTACTTCTCTGGGTTCCGGTTCAATCAAAAAACGGTAAATGGGGCATCAGTTTTGCCGAAATCAATATCGGCCAACTTTTGCACCAGGCTAAATTATTTTTACCCGAAAATACCAGGGCCCTGCTTACTGATAATTTTCACCAATACCATCTATTTGACTCTCACTATTCTATTCCCGTAGACATTCACTCAAATTCCAACGAGATCGATATTGACAATGAGAAATATCTGATCGCCCACAGCGAATTGCCCCTCAAAGAAACCTATAATTCATTACCCTGGCATATTATCGTTGCCGAACCGAAGCGGATTCATTATTCAGCATTGTTTGATCTTCAGGTTAATACGGCATTAACCGCATTTGTTACCCTGTGGATTATTCTTATCGCCAGTATGATATGGATCAGGAAAACTCTATTACCGCTGAGAGAACTAAAAAAAGCCACCACGAAAATTGGTTCAGGAGATTTCAATTTAGACCTGCAGATTTCCAGCCATGATGAATTTTCAGCGCTTGCGGATTCATTCAGTTCCATGGCTTCAAAAATCCAATCACAAATATCATTTCAGCATAACCTCGGGCAGGCCGTTCGCAACGTTTATGGGGCCGCAAACGAAGATCAGATTGTGAGAAACTTTTTTGATGGATTACATAACCTTCTTGAGGTCTGTGCCGCAAGTCTGGTTATCTACACCAGGGGGTTAAATCGCTTCGAAACTAAGCGCTGGAAAATTGATCCAAACAACCCAACCGTCACCCGCTCTTTTCCTTTACCTGATTTCAACCTGAACGACTATGCCCAACTCATACAATCCTCTAAACATTTCATCTGTTTAGACGAAAACAATCTGTTACCCCTGATAAAACCGTTTAACCACCTCAACGCTAAAAGTTTTTGGCATTTTCACACGACAATTGACAGTCAACATGGTGCCATTCTGACGCTCATTCCCACAAATGATGACCTCGATACCGAAGCCCTGACCGGCACCAGGCAATTAGCAGACCAGCTTGGTATTGCCCTGTCTCGCAATTCCATGCTGCAAGAGCTGGAAGCCTTAAACATGGGGGTCCTTACCGCCCTGGCACGCACCGTTGACGCCAACAGCCCATGGACCCACGGACATTCTGAAAGAGTCACGGAATATGCCTTAAATATTGCCAGAACCCTTGGCTTTTCCAAGGAGCAGTGCCTGGATCTTCAGCGCGCAAGCTTATTGCATGACCTTGGAAAAATCGCTATTGCTTCAGAAGTCCTCAATAAACCAGCGCCATTAAATTCAGATGAAATCAGGCAAATGCAGGAACATCCTGCTGAAGCAGATCGCATTATTGAACCGATCAGTGCATTTTCCGGCATTCGTCCTATCGTCAGGCAGCACCATGAACGCTGGGATGGAAGTGGCTATCCACACGGCCTCAAAGGTCAAGACATTTGTGTTGGTGCACGAATTCTCGCAGTAGCAGACGTCTATGATGCCCTTTACTCTAATCGCCCTTACCGCTCTGGCTGGCCACAGGAAAAAGTTATTTCCTACCTAAGCCAGCATGCAGGCAAAGCATTTGACCCCGTTATTGTTGATGCCTTCATTAAAACCCTCAGACAAGAAGCCGCGGCCTGAAACAGCTAAGGGCCTCAACATTGACAGCCTAGCTCCTTTCAGCTTAGGATACCGCTTTTCAAACTCCAGGGGGGTCAACCATGGCACGCCAAAAAACCATTTACAATTGTCAGAACTGCGGCTTTCAGAGCCCTAAATGGATGGGACGCTGCCCCGACTGTCAACAGTGGAACACCTTTGTTGAAGAACTTCCGGTTGCAACCTCCAACCACAGCCATAACCTTGCCGAGCCAGGAAAACCTCTCAAGCTATCAGAAGTCAACAGTCGTGAAGAGGATAGAATCAGTTGTGGTCTCAGCGAACTGAACCGGACCCTGGGCGGTGGCGTCGTACCCGGCTCCCTCATTCTCGTCGGTGGCGATCCCGGCATTGGTAAATCAACCCTACTGCTACAAGCCTTTGCCAGCCTTGCCGCACAAGGGCCGGCCCTGTATGTAACCGCTGAAGAATCTGCCCGCCAGGTTAAATTACGGGCCGAGCGCCTAGGCATTCGCATCGACAACCTGTACCTGCTGGCGGAAACATCACTCACCCAGATCAGGCAACGGATCAAAGAGCTTAAGCCTGAATTCCTGGTCATCGACTCAATTCAGACCATCTTTTCCGACACCCTTGAATCGGCCCCGGGCAGTGTCAGTCAGGTCAGAGAATGTACCGGACAGCTCATGCTACAAGCTAAGGGGGGCAATATCCCAACCTTCCTGGTCGGACACGTTACCAAGGATGGAGCAATTGCCGGCCCACGCGTGCTCGAACACATGGTTGATACCGTCCTCTACTTTGAAGGGAGCGGCGGACACCCCTATCGCATCCTCAGAGCAGTTAAAAATCGCTTTGGCTCAACCAACGAAATCGGCGTGTTTGAAATGCAGGAGCAAGGGCTCCGAGAAGTCAGCAACCCGTCAGAACTGTTCCTTGCAGAACGTCCTGAGCAGAGTGCCGGCAGTGCTGTTGTGCCAGCACTAGAGGGGAGCAGACCTATCCTCGTTGAACTTCAGGCCCTGGTTTCAGGCAGCTCATTCGGAACCCCCCAACGCACTGCTATCGGCATTGACCACAAACGTGTTGCTCTGCTGATTGCCATCCTGGAGAAAAAAGTTGAGCTATCTCTTGCCGGACAGGATATTTTTCTGAATGTCGCTGGCGGCGTCAGGCTTGATGAACCCGCAGTCGATCTTGCTGCCATCTGCGCTCTTGCCTCAAGTCACCTTAACCGGGTTATTAATCCACAGCTTGTCATGTTTGGAGAGGTTGGCCTTACCGGAGAGGTACGCGCAGTCTCACAACCGGAGCTTCGCGTAAAAGAAGCCGCCCGCCTCGGTTTTTCCCAGTGCCTTCTGCCTTCCGGCAATATGAAAAATATAGACGCGCCTAAAAACATTGAATTGATTGCCATCAAACACGCTAGCGAAGCACTCGACCACATTTTCAATTAAGCTAAGCAATATTGGCAAAATTGTTAAATTCTGCTAAATTCTCCTGATAAGTACCGGCAGGAAACATTATTTCTTAACGACGACAGAATGGCAGGCTATGGAACCAACCATTTTCAGGATACGTAAATCGTTTCTGCTCCCACTTGGACTGATCGTCCTGCTCAGCCTTATTCTGCTAGTGAGCTCTCTATACCTGCACTTACCAAAAGCCAAAATCATTATTCTGGGGATATTTTTCTTACCTGCCTCAGCTTTTTTTGCCGAAAGCTTGATCCGCAAAGTTTACCTTGCTGAAGACTCCATCAGGGTCAAAAAATTACTGCGCAGTAAACTTCTTAATTTCGACGACGTGACGGCAGTTGATACGATCCTGGTCAGGAAGCGGGCCTTCTTAAGCCTGAGTAGTGAAAACGACTTTATTATTATTTCCAACAGTTATGAAAATTTTGGCCAACTGCTACAAAATCTGGTAGCACACCTTCCCGCCAGCATTGTCAGTGATGAGACAAAGCGTCTGGCTGCGCAACCACCCAAAAAAGGGAGTGATATTTTTTCTGTCTGGCTGGCAGTTGCCGTTTTGGCACTTATTATTTACGTTCAGCTCAGAGGCCTATTCTGACCCTGCTCTTTGCAGACCATGTATATAAGGACGGACCTATGGACAATACAACTTTGGAAGAATTCAGAAAGCTACTCAACGGCCAACTTGCAGCGCTGCATCAGGATGCAGACAAGACTGTTTCTGACATGACTGAAGAAAATCCAAACTTTCCCGATCCAACAGACCGGGCATCCCTGGAGTCAGACCGCAATTTTGAATTGCGAATCAGAGACCGTGAACGTAAGCTGATTATCAAGATAAAGCAGGCTCTTGATCGGATTAACGAAGGAACTTTTGGCCTGTGCGAAAGCTGCGAAGAGGAGATTGGTACCGAACGCCTGCGCGCGCGCCCTGTAACAACGCTATGTATAGACTGTAAAACAGAACAGGAGCGTCAGGAAAAGATCGGATAGAAGGCAGATCTTAACGGAAAAAGGGCCTTGCACTCCAGGCATAACAAGCTTTTTTGTTGTGGCGAACCTGCAGCACACAATCGCCACAACAAAAAAGGTAATGGCAAATTTCTAGGGGGCTAAGAAGCGCCTGGCCATGGAGCCCTTCGTTCAGCCCCTTGGTATTTCGTATCAAAACAGTAATCGCGCAGTTTCACTGCCGGACTGGAAATATCAACCCAGCCATCACTGCGGCAAAAGCTCTTGATCTTTTCAGTAGCTATCAGAATATCAAGGACATCATTACCAACCCGCCCCCGACTTCCATCCAGATAAACGACCTCAATACGGGCTACCTGCATAACAAACTCCTTGTCTTCCCCTCTTTTGTTGTGCCCCCATCCCATGTAGCTGCATTATTTTATAACAAAACCCCAGCGAGGAATAAAGCCTGAACACCCCCCTCCTACAAGAATAGCTCAAAACCACCGCAGCACAGGAACTATGATTGTTTTTTCCTGCCATTCGTTGTATTTTTATCTTCCGGCTGAAATGACAATAACCTTAAGCTGATCGCTTTTAATATTTATACATTGACTCAGTCATGGAGGAAGTAATGTTTGGTTTAGGCACACAAGAATTATTGATCATCCTGGTTCTGGTTATGATTATCTTTGGCGCAGGAAAGCTTCCCCAGGTTGGTGGCGCTCTTGGCAAGGGGCTGCGTAACTTCAAAAAAGGGATGAACGATTCTAGCGAAGAAGAAATTGAAGAAGGTGAAATTACTGAAATTTCTGAGCAGAAAACCAAACAGGAAAAAGATTCCAAAGAGTCTTGATCAGCTTACTACTGAATCTCAAGGTAACTTCCAGTACCTTGAGATTCTGACCAGTGTTAATGCCTGCATAATAACAACTCCATCTTCATCACCGACTTATCCACAAAAGACCTACACTAGCTGCTACGGTAGGACACCAGCACTGACAACAAACCGCTCAAAAATTATATCAGAACCAGAACGCCGAAAATCATGTCGTCCTGTTTGTAACTAAAAGGAAGACTGTGCTATTTCTTGATTTAGCAATAAAAGCACAAACTAAAAACAGTTTTATGGAGATTTAACATGACCAAAGCATTAGGCCTTATTTCTGGAGGCCTGGACAGCAGCCTTGCCCTTCTGACCTTAAAACGTCAGGGAATTGATGTTACCGGCATCGCCTTTGTCACACCATTTTTTAACGCTGAAAAAGCTATCGCCTCGGCACAAGCTCTGGATTTCCCCCTTATCGTCGAAGATATCAGCGATATCCATCTCGGCGTACTCAAAGCACCTAAATATGGCTATGGGCGAAATATGAATCCATGCATTGACTGCCATGCCCTGATGTTTAAACTCGCTGGAGAACGCATGCAGAAGGATGGGTTTGACCTGCTTTTCTCCGGTGAAGTCCTGGGCCAGAGACCAATGAGCCAAAACGCCAATGCCTTGCGCTCCGTTGCCAAGTTATCGGGCTATCCTGATCGGGTATTAAGACCACTGAGCGCAAAACTGTTACCGGAAACCATTATGGAAAAAGAAGGGTTGGTCGATCGCGAACAGCTACTCGACATTCAAGGCCGTTCACGCAAACGCCAACAGGCCTACGCCAAAGAGTGGGGTTATCATGAATATCCAGCCTCCGCTGGAGGGTGCCTGCTCACCGAAGAGGGCTTTTCCAATCAGCTACGCGACCTGCTTACTCACAACGAACTTGCCAATGTAAATGATGTTGAACTGCTGAAAGCCGGGCGTCAGTTCCGCCTCTCACCACAGGCAAAACTGATCCTTGGTCGCAATAAAGCCGACAATGACCAGCTCCAGCAACTAACCCAACCCGAACATATCGTCATGCGCTGCGCTAATTTCAGCGGTCCGCTCGGTATTTATTGCGGGCCAGCGGATAGTGAAGATCTACTTACCGCTGCCGCAATTCTGGCATCCTACGGTAAAGGAAAAGATGAAGCAACCGTCGACGTCCTGACTATTCATGGGGAGATTGAACAGACAGTCAATGTCCCCCCCATGGCCAGAGAATTCTCGCAGAAATATATTCTAAGCTAAATTTATTTGCAGGCTAAAAACCATTTACCATCTGAAATTTCAGATGGTAAATGGCAAAAAAAATCCCCGCCGACAAAGTCGACGGGGATTTTTAACAGGCTGGCCGTTCTTAAGGTTACCCGCCTCATCCTTGATGACCACATCAACACGAATATCGGTCAGGTCCTGATCGGGAATTTTATTGTGGATGACCATGGTGGCATCAAAGGCCACCCGTTCCAGGGTCAATTCCTGGGCAATCTCAATCTTGACCCGGGCACAGGATGATTCGGTTACCGCCTGCGCGGTGCCCCCCAGACACAATAATACCATGATGAGCAACGTCATCAATCGCATAACAACCCCTCGCTTTTTTATTCTGAAAAATTTGCCAATTATATGTGTTACATCTGCTACAAGGTACGCATACGTTGTAACCTTGAGGTTTTGCGTGGCAGGGTCAACGTGTGACCGGCAAAACCTTAAAAGCTCCGATAAAAACCTGTTCCTTAGATCTGGCCTTTATCAACATTATTCATATTTAATAAGATCGACATACTGTCCCCGGAACTACGCTAAATAGCAACCAGTCAAGTATCTAAAGAAATATTATCCCAATCATTATTTGACAAAATCCACTCTAAAGCCTTCCTTCTTTCAATTATAACGTCAATTCTTGGGCATAAATTTGTTTCTAATGTTTCAAAATAATTATTTCGCATCAGCCAATGTAAGCAATAGTGAAAGTCAGCTTGTTTTAATATTTCAAATTCGTTTCTAACAGATATTTGTTTAAGAAATTTTTTAACGTTTTCTTTAGGAGGTATTAGATATAAATATTCTTCTATTTCAGTTTCTATACTTGGATAGCAAAGATCTGAAATTAACTCACAGCACCACATAAGTGTCAGCAAAGATTCTCTCAACCAAGACAAAGAGGTAATTTCTAGTTCCGTTAATTTTCCATCTTTATATTTTTCAAAAATGTCTTTTTCATGTTTGCTAAGACCCAAAAAAAGATCATAACTTGACAGCCATTGTTTTATTTTATCACTATCAATTTCAGGTAAAGATAAACCTATTAACGCATATAATTGTATAATACGCTCCCTAATTTCATTACCTTTTTTAATTGATCGGTTGTTAATCAATGGTAAAAAAATCTCATCGTTAAACCCTATTTGGCTTAGCTTCTGAATAGAAAATAATCGCGCCTCTTCATTAATTTCCATCAACGTTTCTCCTATATATCTATATCCAAAAATCAGCCCAACCGCCTCTTTTCCCTTCATCCTTATGCGTTTTGATATGGTCTTCTTTTGTTTTGAGTTCTAAATCATTCTTATTATTTTTGTTATGATGCCATTCAGCACCTTGTGGATTTTTTCTTCCTCCTTTAGGACTTGTTCTATCAAAAGCGTCATTACCATACTTGGATTCAATCTTTGACCGTAAATTGGGATCGGACTTCATTGCATCATGTAGCTGTTTATTCCCAGCATTTTTATGCCCAGCTCGTGATCTTGCTTTTGTTTTTGATAGATCGGCTATGAAATCTGACTGCCTAGTAACATCGTCTCCATGCCGAAGCACGACATGCCCGGCTTCTCCTAGCTCTGCATTGAATCTCTTTAAATATTTAAAGAGTTTACCAAGCTTCTTACCCCCTTTAATAGCATTAAAAAGATACCCGGCCACCGGAATAGCTGCCCCGGCCGAAAGTGCGGCCATGCCATAATCACCTTGCAACAGGTACAGCAAGCTATTGGCAAGATCAAAAATCTCACCAAAGCCGGGGACCATTCCCAATAGATCAAGGGCATTATGAAGGTCACAAATGGACGCCAGCCCTAACGGATCATAGAGATTAATGGGATTCCCGAAGGTATAAAGGTATAGATTAAGCCCGTCTTTAAACGGATCGGTGGTCAGGTAGCGACCGGTATTTGGGTTGTAATAGCGGTTGTAGTTGTAGTGCAGACCGCTTTCTGCATCGTAATACTGCCCCGGAAAGCGCAGGTTGTTACTACCTCGACCATATTCAAATGGTGGAGGTAGTAACAAGTTGAACTAACTTAAATTCGGAAATCGGGTTGTAGATTTGCCCAATGCGCCCTAAGGGCATTTTTATGCTCAGACAACATTGGGAGCTCGCTAAGAGCCCTCGGCCATAAGCTACGGGCTTTTTCCAGGGTATCTTCCAGGTGTGGCTTGACAGCTCGCCAAGGGACATCAGCCCTTTTGGCCCACTGTTCAAAGTTGGCCAGCGTAACTACATACCACTCCTTTGTCTTACCAAGATTGAGCGCATACTGTTTTTCGTTTTCGATGTAGACATTGGTTGTGACGATATCGTAGGCAGGAGCAAGACGTGGGGTCCGACCGTCGGAATAGAGCAGACTCCAATTTTTGAGATGTGCATCACCGTTGGCCAGGAGAATATTGACCAGCAAGCGCCTGGCAAACTGTTGAACATCTACAAGACCGTCACCGCAAAAGCGATAGAGAACTTTGGCAATCTGTTCGTAGTTGGCCGAATTGTATTTTTCGTGCGGATACTTCACAAGAACCTGAGCAAAATCCTCCATGTGGATCCGCGTGTCTTCGTCTCTGTCGAAACGCCTGATGGCGAACGCCAGTTTTTCATCGGGAAGATTGATTGGTGGCAAACCGTCAAGCTTGCCCAGCTCAACCAGCGCAATATCAGGAATATTTACGCCCGCCAACGAGGCTAAGGTCATCGCCGTAAATTCATTGACCGGAACGGCTCGGTGGCGAGTTGAAGGCGTTTTGACGATCCAGTCACCCAGAGCATCCCCCTTGGACAGGTTATAACGACCATCCAGCTCATTCATGGAGAACTTCATTTGCACTCCGGCAAGAGAGAATTTGTTCTTTTGGGGTTCTTTCTCGAACTTTACGGCTTTGGCTTCTCCATGGGCTCTCAAAACGTAATCCGGAACATTTTCCGGATCCAGCGCTTCAGCAACTAATGCTCCAGGCAGATCCTCCCCTAGGTAAGCGAACATATCGAATTCATTGTCGCCTTGAACCTTGAGGTTCTGCGCGATCAGTTCCCGTAAAGCTCCTTCCGGCAACAAATTTGATAACGTCGGATGGAGCTTCTGCTGCCTTGTCCAAGGCTCAGCAAGCAGTTTCTCTGAAGGAGGAAAGTCAGGATGCGTAATCAGGCTTAATGTTGGTCTCAGGACATCAGACCGGAACTCCTCAGCAAAAGTCAAAACATTACGGCCATCACGGAACCCCACCAGAAAGCCAACCAAGCGGCTATGCAGGCTTAACCTGAGAACCCTGACTTCGGCTAAACTGCGAGGACTAGTCATGATCATCCTCAAGAAGCTCCTGCCATGGGTCCTCAACCAAAAGACTTCCCTGCTCTAGCTCAGAATCAGCAGCCCTATCTTCCAAGACGGCAAGAACGGCCTGCTGCTTTTCCTTCGGAATCAGCATCAATTCGCAGTTCAGCCCCTTGGCGATCAACTCCAACGTATCGAGCTGCGGGTTCCCTTTCGACTCAAGACGCTGATACTGCTGCCGGGACACCCCAATGCGCATCATCATGTCCTTTTGCTTAAGCCTCAGCTCAATACGTCGATTTTTCACCTGCTGCAGTAAAGAAACAACCATAGTCAACTCCCACACAGACACTTTAAGCAACATATTAACTTCTTATGCACAAAAAAGAAATTAATATATTGCTTTAGATTTCCATCTACAGCTTGCCAAACAGCGAAAGGCTACCCTTCAAAAGGGTCAATGAGTAGCGCAAGCAACCCTCATTGTAAGAGTAGCACCAGTTTATTGTTAACAAGTTGCCTGTTTTTGAGGTGCAATAAGCAAATAAAAATCGATCCGGTCAAAATTGACACAAAAAAGACCTTCAATATGTGTTTTTCGACCAACATTTGCCTTTCTCCCTAGGTTAGTCTTGAGCCATTAGTGGAATATTCATAACTTAAAAACCCAAAAGGAAATATCACAATGAAAACAAAATTCATGAAAATCAATGAAGTAATTGACATAATCGGATTGAGCCGAGCAACGATTTACAGGCTTATAGGCAAAAATAAATTCCCCTCACCCTACACACTCTCAACAGGACGTGTTGGCTGGCTTAGCGAAGAAATAATAGACTGGATGGATAATCGCAAAAATTCCTAAGATGTAAGGAAGCTCACCAGTTTCAAAAGATGAAAAAAAACCGAACAGGACATTAACTTATAATCTCAAAGTACTTACGCATAGCTTCGACCTCCTATCGGCACGACATTGGCTCCATCACGCAGCGCATCAAGCTGATCAGCCCAAGACTGCATCATTTTCCGACGTTCAGCCAGATAGAGCGACCTATTGTAAGCACGTTCGGTGGCGGTTCCGACAAGGTGAGCAAGCTGGGTCTCAATTACAGGGGAAGGCCACCCCTGTTCATGCAGAAGCGTTGATGCTGTGGCTCGGAAGCCGTGTGCTGTCATCACGTCAGCGGGATATCCCAAATCCCGTAAACGGTTAGTCATAACGTTCTTTGATAGTGGCTTATTGCTGTTGCGGTCATTGGGGAACACATATGGACTGTAGCCGGTCACTGCTTGTATGGACTGGAGCTGCTCAACCACCTGTGTTGCCAGAGGAACAAGATGTTCTCTGTTACGTTTCATTTCTTCTGCGGGAATGATCAGAAGCTTCTTCTCGAAATCGACGCATTCCCACCTTAAGTACCTGATCTCTTTTGGTCGGAGAAATAACCGGGGCAACAGCTTTAACGCTTCGACGGTGCAGAAGCTGCCAGATTCAGTTTTGTCGATATCACGAATCAGCTGACCGAGAGCTGAGCTTTTTGTGACAGCTGCACGGTGTTGGACCTTGGGTGCGGGTTGAAGGATATCACCGAGGGGGAGACCTTGAGCGGGATTGGAACGGGTCAGCCTATGCGCTAGCGCATAGCCAAAAATGCGATTCACAATAGACAGAACAACTGGAGCCTTGCGACGTTTGCCATCCGCCTCAATCGCTAGCATGATCTCTGTGAGATGACCTTGGTCGATCTGATCGACTGGAAGCTTACTTAGAGCTTTAAGGTCAACTTCGATCCAGCGCTTAACCTTTTTCGCGTGATCTTCAGTCCATGAAGATGCTTGCTTCTCCCACCATTCAAGAGCCACATTGTTAAATAGACGGTTAGTGTTGTCCGCACTGGCTCGCTTTTTAGCTTTGCGTTCTTCGGCGGGGTTTATCCCCTGTACCAGAAGCAATCTGGCCTCTGTTGCAAATGCACGAGCGTCAGCTAAAGAAACAGTGGGGTACTGGCCAAATGCAAGTTCTTGATGCTTGCGATTAAAACGATAGCGCATTCTCCAAAGCTTTGATCCGTTTGATTTCACCAATATATACAGACCGTTGCCATCACTTTTCTTGATATGCTTCTTATCTTCAGGGCAGGTCAACCGCTTCACTTCTAACGCTGTCAATGCCATCTTATTACCTCCCTAGAGGGGTATTGATGAGGGGTATCGGCGCCAAACCTGCCACCATTGGCTGCATTCTAATATTACCTAAAGAGCCGATACCCCTCATTGTTCTCAAAACATACTGAGCTTTATTGAGATAAGATGACACCCATCGAGATAGGCAGTCAACAAAAAAGCCCACAAACACTTGGCTTGTGAGCTTCTTTGATACTTCCTGAAACAGGGTTTGGACGTTTACATCATGCCGCCCATGCCGCCCATGCCACCCATGCCACCAGGCATTGCAGGAGCACCGCCATTTTCCTCAGGCTTGTCAGCGATCATCGCTTCGGTAGTCAGCATCAGACCGGCAACAGACGCTGCATTTTGCAGTGCGCTACGGGTAACCTTAGTTGGGTCAATGATTCCCAGTTCCAGCATGTCGCAGTATTCGTCAGTAGCAGCGTTAAAACCGAAAGCTTTCTCGCCGTTAAGGACTTTATCAGCAACGATAGCACCTTCAACACCAGCATTTTTTGCAATCTGACGCAGTGGAGCTTCAAGAGCACGCAGAACCAGTTGAACACCGAACTGTTGCTCGCCAGGAAGTTCGAGAGCCTTAACGGCAGGCAGACAACGCAGCAGAGCAACGCCACCACCAGGGACAATACCCTCTTCAACAGCAGCACGAGTTGCATGCAGAGCATCTTCAACACGAGCTTTCTTTTCCTTCATTTCGGTCTCGGTAGCAGCGCCGACTTTAACAACCGCAACACCACCAACCAACTTAGCGAGGCGCTCTTGAAGTTTCTCGCGATCGTAATCACTGGAAGTTTCTTCAATCTGACCACGGATCAGCTTAACGCGACCTTCAATATCGACCTCGGAACCAGCACCGTCAACGATGGTGGTGTTTTCTTTGTCGACAACAATACGCTTAGCAGTACCCAGCATATCAACAGTTGCGTTTTCGAGTTTAAAACCAACTTCTTCAGAAATGACCTGACCACCGGTAAGGATAGCGATATCTTCGAGCATTGCTTTACGACGATCGCCAAAGCCTGGAGCCTTAACAGCACAAACGTTGATGGTACCACGCAGCTTGTTGACAACCAGAGTTGCCAGAGCTTCACCGTCAACATCTTCCGAGATGATCATCAGTGGACGACCTTGCTTAGCAACTGGCTCGAGAACCGGGAGAAGATCCTTCATGGTGCTGATCTTTTTGTCATAGATCAGGATCAATGGATCGTCCATAGCACATTCCATGCGCTCAGCATCAGAAACGAAGTAAGGAGAGAGGTAACCACGGTCAAATTGCATACCTTCAACGGTCTCCAAAGAGGTTTCCATTGACTTGGCTTCTTCAACGGTAATAACACCTTCCTTACCGACTTTCTCCATCGCTTCGGCAATAATGTTACCAATGGTGTCATCGCTGTTAGCAGAGATGGTACCAACCTGGGCGATCTCTTTGTGGTCCTGAACAGGGTTAGACAGTGCGATAAGAGACTCAACTGCTGCAGCAACAGCCTTGTCAATACCACGCTTGATTTCCATCGGGTTATGACCGGCAGTGACCAGCTTGACGCCTTCCTGATAGATAGCCTGAGCCAGAACCGTAGCAGTGGTGGTACCGTCACCAGCAACATCAGAAGTTTTAGAAGCAACTTCCTTAACCAGCTGCGCACCCATATTTTCGAACTTGTCTTCCAGCTCAATCTCTTTTGCAACAGAAACGCCGTCTTTAGTGATCAGTGGAGCACCGAAAGACTTTTCGATAACGACGTTACGCCCTTTAGGACCGAGGGTAACTTTTACCGCATCAGCCAAAGTATTTACACCGTCCAGAATTTTGGCACGGGCTTCTTGGGAAAATAAGATTTCTTTTGCCATGATATAAAACTCCTTGGTTCAATAAGTTCTTATATATTAATTCAAAATCAACTGCGCTAAATGGTTCTGTTTTAAATCAAAACAGAAAGCGCCCTTCCATAAAACAGAAAAGCACCATCAAAAACCAGGTTTACTCTACGATACCGAGGATATCGTCTTCACGCATAATCAAGTATTCCTTGCCGTCAATTTTGATCTCGCTGCCAGCATACTTACCGAACAGAACACGATCACCCTCTTTGACGTCGAGAGGAAGAACTTTACCTTCAGCAGTAACCTTACCCTTACCGGCAGCGATTACTTTACCTTCCTGAGGCTTTTCTTTGGAAACAGTATCAGGGATGATAATTCCGCCAGCGGTTTTGGTTTCTTCTTCAACACGCTCAACGATGATACGATCTTGTAACGGTCTGATGTTCATTATGAAAATCTCCTTTCACATCCATTAATCTGGCCAGTGGCCGCTATAGTTGGTATGATTACAGTCCCGAATTCATGGAATATATCCTTACCCGGAGCTTGTTAGCACTCGATAGTCATGAGTGCTAACAACGACACATAATAATAACCATATTAAGATTGTCAAGTAATTTTTGCGCATCCTCCTCATCACCTGCGACCTGCCAAAAAGCACCTTTAGCTGTAATTTGTCACTATATTAGATGTCGCGGTTGAAACTATCCAACTCCAGAAAAACGCGATTTAAATTGATGACATAATGCTAGCCAAGCAAAAATGCATGACAGACAACTCCAGCAGGAAACCATTTGACTTTTCTTACAATGTTAGCTATACGCTTTTAGATAACGCTATTTTATTCCTATTAAATTCTTCATCGGGATTGGCTATGGATTACAATATTGGACAAAAGATCAAGGCGTTAAGAAAGGGGCAAAAACTTACTCTTCAGGATGTAGCCGACGAGATCGGGTTCTCTCCAGCCCTCATTTCCCAGATAGAAAATAACAATGTTTCTCCCCCCATCGCCACCCTGTCTAAAATCGCGCAATTTTTCGATGTTAAAATGAGCCACTTTTTCGAAGACACAGAAAGTAGCGTCCCCTATGAAATCGTGCGCCGCGAGGATCGCCGACAGATCAATAGGGTGATCTCAACAATAGGAACCAATCATGGCTACAGCTATGAAGCACTCAGCTATCGAAAAACCAACAAGAAGATGGAGCCCTTCCTCCTGACCGTAAACGAAAGAGCTGAAGAAGAGACCCTTTACAGCCACGAAGGTGAAGAATTTCTACTCATCATGGAAGGAACAGCCGAAATCATTCTCGACAACGATCGCTTTACCTTAAATGCAGGGGATGCCGTCTACCTTGACTCCTCCGTCAAACATCGCCTATTACTTAAAGAAGACCGCCCCATTCAGGTGTTAGCAGTCGTTACACGCTAAAAATTTTCTGTAACCGGCCTATTTCAGCAACTGACCGGCATTCATAAATTACCCGTTTTCTGTTTATAATCCCCGCTGGAAATTTCAATCGTAACCAAACCGTTTGAAAAGACAAAACGCAGATCTGAGAGAAGGGCAATAACATCATGAGTACTTTTGAAAAGAAAACCATTGCCGACTGGGAAGCACAGGCAAAAAAAGAGAAAAAAACTGACGACCTCACCAATTTCAAATGGGAGAGCCCGGAAGGCATCACCGTAAAGCCTCTTTACACTGCTGCAGATATCGAAGGCTTTGAAACTGCTGACACCCTGCCAGGTATCGCACCGTTCGTTCGTGGACCAATGGCAACCATGTACGCAGGCCGTCCTTGGACTGTTCGCCAGTACGCTGGTTTCTCTACTGCTGAAGAATCCAACGCATTCTACAAGCGTAACCTCGCTGCAGGCCAGCAAGGCCTTTCTGTTGCTTTCGACCTGGCAACTCACCGCGGCTACGACTCTGACCATCCACGTGTTGTTGGTGATGTTGGTAAAGCCGGCGTTGCTATCGACTCTGTTGAAGACATGAAAATTCTCTTCGACGGTATTCCACTCGACAAAGTCTCCGTTTCTATGACCATGAACGGCGCCGTTATGCCGATCCTGGCTAACTACATTGTCGCTGCTGAAGAGCAAGGCGTTAAACCTGAGCAACTCGCAGGTACCATCCAGAACGATATCCTCAAAGAGTTCATGGTGCGTAATACCTACATTTACCCACCAACTCCATCAATGAAGATTATCGGCGACATCATGGAGTACACCAGCCAGTACATGCCACGCTTTAACTCCATTTCCATTTCGGGTTACCACATTCAGGAAGCCGGCGCTAACGCTGCCCTCGAATTGGCCTTTACCCTCGCAGATGGTCTCGAGTATGCACGCGCTGCCATGAAAAACGGTCTCGACATCGACGCCTTTGCCCCACGCCTGTCATTCTTCTTCGCCATGGGCATGAACTTCTTCATGGAAATCTCCAAACTGCGCGCCGCCCGGTTCCTGTGGGCAAAACTGATCAAGCAGTTTAATCCTAAAAATCCAAAGTCCAGCATGCTGCGTACCCACTGCCAGACTTCAGGTTGGTCACTGACCGAGCAAGACCCATACAACAACGTTGTCCGGACCACTGTCGAAGCTATGGCTGCCGTTCTTGGCGGTACCCAGTCTCTGCACACCAACGCCCTTGACGAAGCGATTGCCTTGCCGACTGACCACAGTGCCCGTATCGCACGTAACACTCAGCTGATCATCCAGGAAGAGACTCAGATCTGCAAAGTTATTGATCCACTTGGCGGCTCTTACTATGTTGAAAGCCTCACCAAGCAGCTGATTGACGAAGCACAAAAAATTCTGGACGAAATCGAAGGCCTTGGCGGTATGACCAAAGCTATCGAATCAGGCATGCCTAAACTGCGCATTGAAGAATCTGCTGCTAAAAAACAGGCTGCTATCGACTCTGGTCGCGACGTTATCGTTGGTGTCAACAAATACAAATTGGCCAAAGAAGATCCGATCGAAGTTCTCGATATCGACAACACTGCCGTTCGTGAATCCCAGATCAAGCGCCTTACCAAAATGCGTGCAGACCGCGATGAAGAAGCTTGCCAGGCAGCACTTGCCGCCATTACCGCAGCTTGTGAAAGCGGCCAAGGCAACCTGCTCACTCTCAGCGTTGACGCAGCTCGCCTGCGCGCTTCAGTTGGTGAGATTTCTGACGCTATGGAAAAAGTCTTCGGCCGCCATCGTGCCGAAATCAAACTTGTTTCAGGAGCATATGGTTCTGTCGTGAATGAAGATACCGATTTCAGTGACCTGCAAAAACGTGTTGAAGACTTTGCTACCAGCGAAGGTCGTCGCCCACGTATCCTGATTGCCA
The DNA here is from genome assembly GCA_963664385.1 of Geopsychrobacteraceae bacterium. Lineage (GTDB taxonomy): Bacteria > Desulfobacterota > Desulfuromonadia > Desulfuromonadales > Geopsychrobacteraceae > Seleniibacterium. Next base: position 2,334,262 of record OY761157.1, on the reverse strand, counting down.
AAATGGGCCAGGACGGTCACGACCGTGGCGCTAAAGTTGTTGCAACCGCTTACGCAGACGCCGGCTTTGACGTTGACGTTAGCCCACTGTTCATGACCCCGGAAGAAACCGCCAAAATGGCCGTTGAAAATGACGTCCATGTTGTTGGTGTTTCCAGTCTTGCAGCTGGCCACAAAACTCTGGTTCCACAGCTTCGTGATGAACTCAAGAAGCTTGGCGCTGAAGATATCAAAATCGTCTGTGGTGGTGTTATCCCTCACCAGGACTACGATGCATTGTACGCCGCTGGCGCTGCAAAAATCTTCGGACCAGGTACCCCGATCATCACTTCAGCTACCCAGACCCTGGATGCTATCGAAGGTAAGTAATCCTTTAGCTCTGGAACTATTCAGAGCCCATTGAACCACCGCAGGAGCCGGAATATTTTTTTCAATATTCTGGCTCCTGCCATAATGACCACTTCCTGCGTGACCAGTGCAATACACAACCGAAGGTGAACATCGTGTCTGATATAAAACAAATCGCCGAAGGAACGATTTCCGGAAATCTCCGCTCACTAGCTAAAGCTATCACCCTGATTGAAAGCCGCAATCCTGAGCACAACAAGAAAGCCGGAGAGCTACTCGACATTCTCATGCCCCATACCGGCAATTCGATTCGCGTTGGTATCTCCGGAGTTCCCGGTGTTGGTAAAAGCACCACCATCGAAGCTCTTGGTATGGATTTACTCAAGCGAGGACTCAAAGTTGCCATTCTCGCGGTCGATCCATCTTCCCAACTTTCAGGAGGATCCATCCTGGGCGACAAGACCCGTATGGAACTTTTGGCTCGTGAAAAAGATGCGTTTATCCGCCCCTCACCCTCGGGCGACACCCTAGGTGGCGTTGCACGCAAAACCCGCGAAACCATGATGGTCTGCGAAGCAGCGGGTTACGACATTATCATTGTTGAAACAGTAGGAGTTGGCCAATCTGAGATTACCGTCGCGTCTATGGTTGATTTCTTCCTGCTGCTACAACTGGCCAACGCTGGTGATGAACTGCAGGGGATCAAAAAAGGTGTCATGGAAATCGCTGATGCCATCGTTATCAACAAAGCCGAAGGCGACAATCGCCCCAAAGCTGAACTCGCGAAAAGCCAGTACATCAATGCCCTGCACCTGCTCAAACCCAAAAGCCGTCACTGGCAGGTCCCGGCCATGCTTTGCAGCGCTTTACACAACCAGGGGATTACAGAAATCTGGGATATGATCGAAGAATTTGTCAAAGTGATGAAAGACCACGACGAATTCGAAACCAAACGCAGACTGCAAGCCACAGACTGGATGTGGACCATGGTCATGGACGGCCTGAAAGATCAGTTTATGCAGGACAAAAACATCACCGCCATGATAGATCGCATTCAAACCGGGGTCGCCGCAGGAACCACGTCCCCAAGTGTCGCGGCACGAAGATTACTTGATGCCTTTAAAAGGTATTAAACCACGAATTAAGTATCAATAAGTCGGTGCGACAATCATTAATCAATAATACCCATAGTGCATCGGCCTAAAAACACAATAGACTAAAGCTACCTGAAGGAGCACAGCACCATGACTAAAAAAGTTAGCCACATCGGCGTTGCCGTCAAAGATCTCGAAGCCTCTATCCCTTTTTATCGCGACATGCTCAACATGGAATTTGAAGGAACTGAAGTTGTCGAAGAGCAAAAAGTTAAAGTTGCCTTCCTGGTAACCGGCGAGACCCGTATCGAACTTCTCGAAGCAACCGCTGAAGATTCACCGATTGCCAAGTTCATCGAGAAGAAAGGTGAAGGCGTACATCACGTTGCCTACGAAGTCGCTGACATTGAAGCTACTATTGCCGATCTGATGGCAAAAGGCATTCGCATGATCGACGAAAAACCACGCCTTGGCGCTCACAAAAACCTGATTGCTTTCATCCACCCAAAAGCAAGCGGCGGCGTCCTTACTGAGATTTGTCAGCCCCAGCACTAAGTAAAAAAGATCACCGAACCAACGAAAAGGGCAAGCAATCGGCTTGCCCTTTTCGTTGTTGATAAGAATCAGTCACAAAATACCCTCCCCCACCTGCCTTTCCATGCTAAGCTCACAGAATTCTTATTTTTTTTTAATTTGACTAAAACTAACAAAGAAATATACTAACTGCGATTCAACAACGGACTGAACCATAACCAACCAGACACTGCAGTCAGGTGATTATGCCCGGACGCACACGATACATAGCAGCCTTAATGCTGGCACTGTTAATTTTACCGGTGGCCTGTTTCGCCCTACAAAAAGGAGATCCCTTTCCCTTATTGTCAGGTCGAACATTGGATTCCGAGGCTTTTGACTTTGCTCAACTGAAGGGTTCCCCTTTCCTGCTCAAGATCGGCACCACCTGGTGCCCGGCATGCAAAGAGCAAAATACCGAAATCACAAAAATCTCAGACATCCTAAACAAACACAAAATTCAGTTTGTTGAAGTTTACGTACAGGAACCTGAACCTACGGTTAGAAGCTTTCTTAAACAGTCTAAAGAGAAGCGTGCAGACATCATCCTTCTGGATGCAGGCGACATTGCCAGAAAGCTGAATGTATTTGCCATACCCAGAATTCTTCTGGTTGACGGAAGTTTTAAAGTTTTCAGCGACACAAACCCAGTCGATGCAAATTTTTTAAAGACCAGCATCATGGAAATGCTAACAAACAATTAACACACAAAAAGCGCAACTAGTGCTATCAATGTGTCGCTGTTACACAGATGCGATAAATTATGTGGTACACAGTACACACAGAGTGTTGCAACACAACAACATTGAATTTTAATGAGCTACGGCAAAACCACCCGGAAGAAACAAAAAAAGCAGTTTTTCAATAGCTTGGGTAGGTAAATAATAAAACACTATTTTCTGGCACAGAACATGCTAAAACAAAAACTGTTAATTAATGATTTAATTGGGTTGACCGGAGAAATTTCACATTGTACAAATTCATAGTCTTATCCATAACAGCAATATTATTGGTTTCCTTAACCGCATGCGCCAGCGCACCCAAAACAATCAGGGTTAAATGCCCGGCATGCGGATATGAGTTCGACGTTCAACCGGAAGACTGATTTGTGTAAAACGTTGGACTCGAAAAGTTTTCACTGAGCAGAGTGAAACACAGTTTTCAAACGCCGAATAGTTCGGCAATTTTCTTACCTAGGAGGTAACAAAAGATGAGCAGAATTTTAAAAGTGATGATCGTCCTGCTGGCGATCGCAGCAATGGTAGCACCTGCAATGGCAGAAGATCGTCTGAGCCTGAATGGTCAAATGTATGTTCGTGGCTGGTACATGGATAACGACAGTGACGCTGGCAGCTACACCTGGGTTGATCAGCGCCTGCGTACCGGTGGTAAGTACAGCATCGCTGAAGGCGTTAGCGTAACCTTCCGCTTTGACGTTACCGAAGCAAACTGGGGTTCCGGACCTGATGGTTTCGGCCTGCGTAGAGACGGCTCCACCAATTACAACAGCATGCAATGGGACCGTGCTCATTTGGACCTAAATTTTGGCTCTTTCCAGGTCCGTGCTGGGCAAATGTGGTCTGGTGTCAGCGCTACCTCCGTTGTTGACGCTGAGAGCAACGGTATTCAGGTTGTTGCCGGTCCGGTTAAAGCATTCGTTATGCTGACCGACGACAACGATGGTGCTCAAGATTCCGACGCCCTTCTCGCTGCTGTTCAGTTCAGCCAGAAAATGGACGCCGTTAAATTTGACGTCTTTGCCGGCACCCAGAACGACAATGATGAAGCCGTCTACGTTGTTGGTGCTGACGCAGTTGCCAGCCTTGATGCTCTGACCCTGACTGCTGAACTTGACTACTTTACCGGTGACGCAGCTGAAGACGTCGACGCTATGGGTGCTCAACTGTATGTTGACGCTGCTTTTGCTGCTACCGAAACTGTAACTGTTGGAGCTAAAGCTTTCTACGCTATGGCTGCTGATGACGATGAAAAACAGTACTCTTACCTCGGTAACAACTTCGGCGACTGGAAGCCGCTGACCAAAGGTGTTGGCGAAATGGGTGGTGAAAAATTCACTAACTTCTCACGTCCTTTCGATTTCTTCAAAGCCGATTACGAATACCAAGCTGATGGCGTCACCCCAGGCACTACTGATGGTAGCGCTGGTGTTATGGCTCTTGCTGGTTACGCAAAAGTCAAAGCTACTGAGGCCCTTGCTCTTGCCGGCACCATCGCATACCTCGTACCAGAAGATGACGACATGACTACTGCTGATTCAGCTTTCGTTATCACTGCTACTTCTTCTTACGAAATGTTGCAGAATGCTTACCTTGACGCAACCATTCAGTATGTTGACGTTGATGCTCCCGGCGTTGAAAAAGAACTCGGTTTTGGTGTTGGTCTGTTCGTAAACTTCTAATCCTGATTAGAAGCACGCAACAAACTAAAAAGCCCGCTGCTTTCGCAGCGGGCTTTTTTATTTTATATACCGACCTATCGCCCTTTTCATTTAGATCGAAAATCGCTAAAATACGCCCTTATGCCTCGCAAATCCGTTTAACGATTAAGATAAACCCAACATTCGATACAGGCGATTATAATGAAACGTATTCTTATCCTGATAATGTTTCTTACCACTCTTACCAGCAGTGTGGTTTCAGCGCAAACCGTTGATCTGAAAAATGACTTTACCCTTTTAAGCGGCGTCATCATCATGCCAATTAAAGATCAATACCTGATAGATCTAGATGCATCCAGTGGCGTAGAAGAAGGTGATATTTTTACCTTGGTCAAGGAAGGGGAAAAAGTAATCCACCCGGTGACCAAAGAGATCCTTGGAACCTTGGAGGTTCCCGTCGGTTTCCTTCAGATCACCCAGATAAAAAGCGGCTATTCATATGCCAAGCCTCTATCAGCGACGATCACTCCCCAAAAAGGAGACAAACTGAAACGCTTTGAACAAGTCCCAGCGACCATTGATGCAACGGTTCCGGAAAAACTGCGCAACCAACTTCAAGCAGACCTCCCACAACTGGAATGGACAACCTCCAAACCGTTAATTGTTTTCAGTTATCTCCAGAATCAGTTGAATATTACTAATGCCGATGGCACAGTTATCAGAAATTATCCTTTTATAGATGATTCTACTGCTGTTTCACAGGTTGCCACTCCAACGACCGTCCTAGCAGCCACGGCCACCGAAGACCCCTTCTCAATTCAGACTAAACCGAGCGGGAACCGATCTGTCCTGAACTCAACGGTCAACAATATGCTCGACACCATCGGCCTCGGTAGCAGTGACAGCCGTCTTGAAGCTGCCGGCATTATGTACAGCAATCAGGAAAACTCCAAAGTATGGATCAGTACGCCCTTTTCAGGCAGACCTACCGGTATTACCGTTGGTGATTTCGATCATGACAATCAACAGGAAATAGCCCTTGTTGTTGATAATCAATTACAGATCGTACGTTTATCCGCAGGCAATCTTTCAGAATTGGAGTCTTTAGAAGTTAATAACGCAACAACGATACTCGGCATTGACTCCATGGACCTCGATGAGGATGGCTACCCCGAGATCATTCTAAACTCTGTTCACGATTCACATAAGTTAAACAGCCAGATCATTAAATACGATGGACAGAACTTTATTCCTGTTGCAGAAAAACTGCGCTGGTACTTACGCAGCAGTCAGGACCCTGAAAAAGGACCAATCCTGCTAGGGCAAGCGTTAGGCTCACCTGAAGAACCATTTTCTCAACCAGTCAAAATATTTAAAATGCTGGATGGTCAGTTACTTGAAACAGAATCTCTGAATCTCAACCCTCCCGCGACTGTTTTTGCCTTCACTACCTTACTTGCGCAAAATGGTGAACAGGTATTTGCAACTATTTCAGCTCAGGATCGATTGCAGATCTACGCCGAGAAAGGTACCCAACTGTGGGAGTCCGGTATAATTTTTGGCGGTTCTGAAAGTTCTTTCTACGCACGTGCCACCCAGCGGCGGGATGATATTGTTCCTCTGACCTTTGTCCAGCCCAAACCTGCAGTCATTAATAATAATACTATCCTCGTTCCACAGAATGACGGTAGCAGGCTATTACAACGCCTGCGCAGCTATGATCCCAGCCGGGTGGTTGCTATGACCTGGGATGGCAGTATGATGAAAGAGGTTTGGCATACCATGGATCAACCGGCCTACCTCGCAGATATGGCTGTTGCGGATGCAGATAATGACGGTAAGCCTGAATTAGCAACCCTGGTTCGTTTTACCGGTAGAGACATCATATCAAGCACAGAAAGCAACCTGGTGCTGTACCAACTTGATGACGCGAACCAGTAAGAGCTATTACAAGTAAAAGATTATGAACATACTTTCCCTTAACCAGGTATCCCTCGCTTTTGGCGGCCCGTTACTGCTTGATCATGTTAATCTGCAGATCGAATCAGGAGATCGTATCTGCCTATTGGGTCGCAATGGCGCAGGAAAATCAACGCTATTACACATTCTGAACGGGGACCTCAAAGCTGATAACGGTGACATAATCCGCTCCCAGGGGTTGTACACTGCATACGTTCCCCAGGAGTTCCCGGCTAACTGGTCAGGTACCATCCTTCACTACCTTGAGGAACAACACCCTGACGCCAGTGACACTCTGGTAAAAATTCAGATTGAGCAGGCCCTCAGTCAACTCGAGCTCGACCCAGAGGCCCAGGTGACAGCTCTGTCTGGTGGCCAGAAACGGCGCGTGCTTCTAGCTGCCGCCTTAAGTCATGAGCCCGATCTTATTCTGCTTGACGAACCGACCAACCACCTCGATATCGATGCTATTATATGGCTGGAAAACTTCTTACTCAAGCTGCGTAAAACTTTAATCTTCATCAGTCACGACCGGACCTTTGCCGCTAACCTGGCAACCCGGATTCTGGAGTTGGACCGAGGGCAGCTACACGATTACAAATGTGGCTTTTCCGCCTATCAGGAACGCCGTCAGGATGTTCTACATTCGGAAGAGAAAGCCTGGGCACGTTTTGATCAGAAGCTGGCCGAAGAGGAAGTCTGGATTCGCAAAGGGATCAAAGCGCGCCGGACACGTAATATGGGACGCGTCCGTGACCTGCAGAAAATGCGTGAAGAACGCCGTCAACGCCGGGAACGCACCGGAAAAGTCAAACTCCAGCTGGACGAAGCACCACGCAGCGGTCAGATGGTGGCGGAAGCTCACGATGTTTCTTTTTCTTACGCTAGTGGAACACCGATTATCAATCATCTGAATCTGCGCATTATGCGCGGCGATCGCATTGGTCTTATTGGCCCTAACGGCGCTGGCAAATCAACACTGCTGAAGCTGATGACCGGAGAGCTGCAACCGAGTAGCGGTCAACTGAAACACGGAACCAACCTGCAGGTTGCTTATTTTGACCAGATGCGCGACCAGCTTGATGAGGAAGCGACCGTTAAGTACAACATTGCAGAAGACCATGACCAGGTTCTCATCGGTGATAAACCACGCCATGTTTATGGTTACCTGCAAGATTTCCTTTTCACTCCCGACCGTGCCCGGACACCAGTCAAAGTCCTTTCTGGTGGAGAAAAGAACCGGCTACTACTCGCAAAATTGTTCCTGCAGCCTGCCAATCTTTTGATACTGGACGAACCAACCAATGACCTTGATATGGAAACACTCGATCTTCTTGAAGAGTTACTTTCAGACTATCAGGGCACCGTTCTGTTAGTCAGTCACGACCGTAGCTTCCTTAACAATATCGTAACCAGCTCTCTGATTTTTTCCGGCCAGGGGCAGGTTGAAGAATTTATCGGGGGTTACGATGATTGGCTTGCTCTTCAGGAACCTGAAAAGATAGTTACCAAAGAGAAAAAGGAAAAACCTGAGCCTCCCCGCAAACAACGGCCACGCAAACTCTCCTTTAAAGAAAAGCGTGAACTGGAAGAGCTGCCTGAACGCATTGATCAGCTGGAAACGCTACAGGGAGAAATACATACCCAACTTGCCGATCCGGAACTTTACAAAGAGGCTGATGGTAATAAAATTAACAAGCTAAAAGAACAACTCGAACAGGCCGAAGCAGATCTAGCTGTCGCTTATACACGCTGGGAAGAACTTGACCAGATCCCCGAATAGCCGTAGCTATTCGGGATTTCTGGTTTGTAATTTCAGATCCCGGCAGCTTCACACACGTCCAGGATTCAATTCAGTCCCACAATCCTTACAGAACCGCGCTCCATATTCATGCCCTTCAGCACCACAGGAAGGGCAAGCCTGGGTCGATATTTGTCGATTAAAAGTCAATTCGGAGGTCACAATACCGGTAGGAATGGCGATAATACCATAACCAACAATCATAACTAACGACGCAATCGCCTGCCCCAGGCTGGTCTGTGGTGAGATGTCGCCATAACCCACGGTGGTCATGGTCACAACCGCCCAATAGATCGAGCGGGGAATACTGGTAAAACCATACTCCGGGCCTTCAACGATGTACATGATCGCACCAAAAATCACCATCAGCAGACTGACAGCAAACATGAATACCAGAATCTTACGGCGGCTGGCCCACAACGCGCGCTGCAAGTAATTTGACTCACCAACATACTGGACCAGTTTCAGCACTCTGAAAACCCGCAGTAAACGCAGGATTCTGAGGACCAGAAAATATTTACCGGCGGGTAAAAACAAGCTGACGTAGGTTGGCAAGATGGAGAGCAGATCGACAACGCCGTAAAAACTGCCACCATATTTCAGGGGGCGCCCGATGCAGCCAAGCCGTAACAGATATTCAACCGTAAACAGCAGAGTAAAAACCCACTCGAGAATCAGGAACAAACGCCCATATTCAAGATGCAAAACCGCAATAGTGTCGAGCATAACCACCAGGACACTCACCAGAATGCTGAAGATCAGCAGGACATCAAACAGTTTTCCGGCAGGAGTATCTGCCTCAAAGATGATTTCATGCAGGTGGGTTCTTAATGAACTGCGCGATCGACCCTCAAATGACATTATTACCCTCATACGCTCTGGGGAGCTTATTTAGTTTTCACCCGGAAACGGCCCTTTTCCGCCGTGATTGTGTCAATCTGCGGACTTGCTTGTGCGACGTAAAGTACTACGTCTTAAGCGCAAGTCCTTAATTTCCTTACCACAACGAAAAATTGTTCGTCTCCAATCTGAAACCTTGGAAGCTACGAGCTAAAGTTTCCGTATATGGTCTCCCCCTTTTTTGCAAGGGCTTTTTTCGTGATGACAGGGACAGAATTGCTGCCGTATATCCGGCCTCTTTGTAAGAGTAACTTAATCTCTTGGGCCTCGATGAAATCTGCGCGTATCGTCCTTATCGGATGGTCGGTTTCTTAAACCTCCGGAAACGTCAGGTTTTCGATACGCCGGTCTAACCTGTTGTGTCATCGCTCGATACTGAGCCGTCGCAATTGATGGTGGGATACCTCCTAAACTGCTATTGTTATCAGCCAACGAGTCCGTCTGACGAAGGTCGATAGCTGGTTTTATGTCTCAAAATGGCCCACCCTATGCGCGCCATTTTGTTGGCCACTGCAATAACGGCCTTGTTCCAGCCGCGTTCCTTGCGAATCCGGTTAATCCACCGACTGAAAGGGTCATCCTTTCTGATCGCCTGTGTGGCAACAGCACGTGCACCATGAACCATGAGACTACGTACATAGCTGTCTCCACGTTTGCTGATGCCAAGTAGGACATTTTTACCACCACTACTATGCTGACGGGGAACCAACCCCAGGGAAGCCGAAACATCTCTGCCTCGCTCGTAAGTAAGTCCATCACCAATAGCACTGCAGAAAGCGCTGGCAACGATGGGCCCAAACCCTGGAACCGTCTGCAGGCGCTGGCAAGCCTCGTTCTGTCGGCTCTGGTGTTCAAGTTGACTGGTGTAAAAACAGATATGCTCATCAAGCTCGACAAGTTGCTTATAGCGGCGCGCTAGGAGTTCACGGAAAAAATCGCTTAATGAGTTATCTGCATCTTCTAAAAGATCAGGGATACTCCGTCTCAAAACCGTTATTCCTTTTGGAAGGATGATGCCGTATTCACCTAAAAGTCCACGCGTTGAGTTGCATAATGCAGTTCGGTCCCGAAGGCACTGAGAGCGCATACGATGAAGGGCTTGAATGTCTTGCTCTTCTGTGGTCTTGATCGCAACAGTGGGCATACCGGGTCGAGTTGTGGCTTCGGCGATCGCACGCGCATCGTTGTAGTCATTCTTGTTCCCACGCAGGTAAGGCTTGACGTGTTGGGGTGGAATCAGCTTCACATCATGCCCCAAGGATCGTAGCTCACGCCCCCAGTAGCTGGCACTTGCGCAGGCTTCCATGCCGATGAGGCAAGGTGCCAACTGGGTAAAAAACTGAAAAACCTGATTGCGCCGAAGCATCCGTTTTTTAACCTCTTTGAATTGGCTGTTGTAGCATACGACGTGAAAAACACTTTTTGCTAGGTCCAGGCCGATAGTGGTAATATTCATCTTGGTCTCCTCTCGCTCCTCGTTGATGGTAAGTTTCGTTCTCTCCATCATGGCACGTTGATGCCGTATTTAGATAGCGGGGGGAGACCATCTCATCGGATGGTAACTATTTAGCAGCATAACAGAAAGGATTTGCTACCCTCGACGTTAATTGTTTTGCACTTGGTGATTTGCCCCCTCTCTTCTCTGCGGGAGAGGGTCGGGTTGAGGGGATTTTATGACTTTCCTTTACCAAACCACCCGGTTTTCTCGACATAAGGCTCCACGCGATTACGCCCTTTCTTTTTAGCCGAATAAAGCGCCTTATCAGCCCGCTCAATCAATTCATTTTTCTTAAGTCCCTTTTCTTCTACAGAAAAATAGGCGACTCCAAAACTGATTGTGACGCGGTAGCTTTCAGAGCCATATTCAAAATCGTGCTGTTCTATCGCCTTACGTATTTTATCCGCTGCAGCAATTGCCTCATTCTGATCAGTTTCGGGCAGGACAAAAACAAATTCCTCCCCCCCATAACGCGCGACCAGGTCATATTCTCGGGTCAACTCCTGGCATAATCTGGCCACCTCTTTAAGAACAAAGTCGCCGGCCTGATGACCATAAAAGTCATTAAACTTCTTAAAATTATCGACATCCGCAAGAACCAGGCTTAACCCGTGTTGCAGACGCAAAGCACGACTGATTTCTTTATCAAGAAACTCCTGAAAGTAGCGGTGGTTATAAATTTCCGTCAGGCCATCGAGATTGGCGATCCCTTCAAGGTAGCGATTTTTCTCTTCAAGGTCGGTAGTGAGTTTTTCAAGTTGCATTTTGGCCTGAACCAGTTCCCGGTTCATCTGGTCGTAACTCATATTTAGCAGGCTCAGCTCAATATTTGCCTGCTGGAGAAGTTCAGGAATTGACTGGGTTCCACTGATTTTCAGACCGAAATAATCAGCGGCCTTAGCCACTTCTACGTTGGCCAGAACCAGAATATCATCGATCTCTTTAGCATCGAGTTTAAACATCTTTTGGGCACGTTCCCGGAACGGGGCGTGATAGGTAATCGGCTGCCCTGAGTACATCATATTGGCAATAAGTGCAGCCAAATGGACAACCTGAGTTACCAACTTGAGATTTTGATCCTTGCCGGTGTATTGCATGGGATCATGATGATACATGATCGGGATAGTCAAACTATCTGGAAAACGCCAGTGCTTAGCGGCTTCACCACCAATGTACGCGTGGTTCGCCCCTAATTCCCTTTCCTCAAGTCCAAGCAGAGTTTTTTCACTCCCTTCAGCGCGTTGCAACAAATCGTCATATTGGTCTTTAAATGCACAGGCGAGTATTAATTTTCCAAGATTTTGTAATAGACTGACAGTAAATGCTTCTTCGGGATCAAGATCTGAAACTTTACTCATAATCAGTTTGGATGCAACCGCCGCAGCGAGGGATTCTTCCCAGAAGCGTTCGTAACTGAATCCCCCCCCATGACGCGGGCGTTCCATATGCAAAAAGGAGAATGAGAGAACCAGACTTCTTACCGCACGGGTCCCTAATATTGCCACGGCCTGCTGGATGGTGCCTACTTCATTCGGAAAATTATAAAATGAAGAGTTCACAACTTTGAGAATCTTGGATGACAGGGAAACATCCTGGGCAATCAGACGGGCTATATCAAAAGCCGTGGTTTCCTCCCTGGCGGTTATTTCGATCAACTTGGAGGCAACGGTTGACAAGGTCGGCAGGGCTCCTGCCTTAATCACCTGGTCCAGCACATCTTCTTTAGTGGTCATCAATAAATATCCTTCTGAGAGATAAAAAACTCTTCTTGCACTTCAATTTTAAAATGTAATGGAAAATGAGAGAACTCTCAACTACTGCTTCACGAAATTAAACCTTTCTACGGTCAGGATAATCTTGCAGCAAAATTGCCAGCTGTGATATGAAATACAGTTAGTTTTTATCTGGATTACGGCACTTTTCCGCAGTTTCTAAGATAATTTATGTCTTTGTTTGCACAAATATAAGCAATTACCCCCCAGCCAAAGCATAGATATTCTGTATTTTGTGAAATTTTGCTCCTTTCCAGATCTTAGCCAAAAGGTTTACACCCGCTTAAACGGGCTAAAAACCTGGTAGTACTCAGTCTGAAACGGTCTTTTTCACAATACCTATGAGTAACCCGAAAGTTCTGTGCGCTGTGCAGCAAATGCGTCTGTTTACTTTTGGAATTTCGTGAAAAACTTTTCCGCTTTCTTTTTGATTAAACGGCTGGACAGTTCCCCGGAGGAGGCTCTGGCATACTGATTCAGTTATTTATGCCTATTTATAGAAACAGGAGAAAAGCACGTCATGGAACTTAAAGTCCTGCCCGTTCCCGAGCAAAAAGCCAAATTCACCGATGAAAGCAAGTTAGCCTTTGGTCAAATTTTTACTGATCGTATGTTTGTTATGGAGTACGACAGTGGCCAGGGCTGGCACTCCGCGCGCATTGAACCTTATGGGCCCTTTTCTCTCGATCCGGCAGCCATGGTCCTGCATTATTCCCAGGAAATTTTCGAAGGGTTAAAAGCTTTCCGCCGCCCTGATGGCAACATCGCCATGTTCCGCCCCCAAGACAATATTGACCGTTTTAACCGCAGCGCCCGGCGCATGTGCATGCCTGAAGTCGACGATAAGTTTTTCATGGACGCCCTTCTCGAGCTTGTTCGTCTGGAAGCAGACTGGGTACCACAAAGTATGGGAACCAGCCTATATATTCGTCCGACCATGATCGCAACGGAAGCAATGCTCGGCGTTCGTCCGGCCAATAAATACCTCTGTTACATCATTCTTTCCCCGGTTGGTGCTTACTACAAGGGCGGAATTGCTCCGGTTAAAATCTGGATATCAGATCATTACGTCCGCGCTACCGAAGGTGGTACCGGGGAAGCCAAAACCGGTGGGAACTATGCCGCCAGCCTGTATGCAGCCAAGCAAGCCTCAGAAGCAGGATATGATCAGGTTCTCTGGCTGGACGCTAAAGAGAAGCGCTATGTTGAAGAGGTCGGCAGCATGAACATGCTGTTCCTCTACGATGGTAAAATTGTTACTTCGCCTCTGCACGGTACCGTTCTTGACGGGATCACCCGCCGCTCAGCCCTGACCCTGCTAAAAGAGATGGGCTACGAAATTGAAGAACGCGCGCTGACCGTTGACGAGGTTATGGAAGGCGCTCAATCAGGCCGCCTCAGTGAGGCCTTCGGCACCGGGACTGCCGTTGTTATTTCACCCGTCGGTTCCTTCTGCTACAAGGATCAATGTGTCCAGCTTGGCGATGGCACCCCCGGCAAACTGACCATGGACCTGTATAACAAACTGACCGCAATTCAATACGGTCAGGAGCCAGATACCCATAATTGGGTCAAAATGCTTTAAGCTGCAGGGGGCCCCCTGCAGCATTTCAAATTTCAAATTTTAAATTTCAGATCTGAAATCCCTCCCCTAGGGGAGGGCCTAGAAGCTACTCCCTGCATTTTCTCGAGCACTGCTAACTGTTCAGCCTCTGATAATTTTCCACTTTGCCCACCCCACGCCAATAATTCACTGACAATGGCTGCTGCATCACGCTGATCATCCCACCCGAAACGGCTCAGCAACTGCCTGGTCCGCAAGGCGTCAAACCAGACATGAAAAGCAGCCAGCCGCTGTGTGCTTTTCACATAGTTATTCTGTAATTTACCCCAGGTTACAGAAAAATTAAGCTCGTTAAGAAAAGTGACTAATTGGGAAGATAACCTTTCCGCCTGAAGTAGCAGATCCTCAGCGTCATCATTCATAGACTGGGATATTATCGCGAGCCACCCCTGCAGCACTTCAAAACCTTCCACCCCGATAAATTGGTAAACACGCTCATCATTTTCGACATGCTGCTTCAGTGTTGGCCCGGTTCCGAAGGGAACCCGGTCAGAAAAACGTGCTGCGGGAGCCACAACCGTACCACTTAAGCATTCGATCCCCGTAGTTTTGGCTAACCGCTGCAGGAAATAAAAATCTTCAGCAGCAAGTCGCCGATTCATACCACCAGCCCCGACATAAGCCTGGGCCAGGCAGCAGAAAGCACTGCCGATGGTGTGATAAGCATAGGGGGAACCTGCCTGGGCAAGCCCGAACAGATAACTGCGCAAATATAATTCGTAACTGCGTATAGCATTTTCCTGAACACCATCAACCCCCTTCTGATGATAGAAAGGAATGACCGCACCGCCTTGCGATGAGACCTTAAAATGGTGCTGAATGGCGGATAGATAATTGTGGTCAACCAGGGTATCAGCATCAAGGGATATGAGCAGCGGAGCGGCGTCCCAATCGAGCAATTCAAGACTCAGGTCAAAACCGATTTTCCGAGCCAGACCAACCCCGTCCTTAGGGGTAAATTCCAAGCCCTCTGCTGTCGCATCGACGACACCAATATGAAGATTTGGCAGCGGTTTACCAGCAAGCCAGTCAAGGGTTGCCCGGTTATTCTGTTTCTGCTGCATAGAAGTATTATGGCGCTGGTTAACAACGATAACGATCAGCGTGTCATCTAACAATTCAGATGGGTTTCGAGCTAAAGAAGCGAGGGTAAGGGGTAACGCCTGGAGTTCAGCCAGAACTGGAATAACCAGCGCCATACGGAAGCAACGTCGTTCAATACCCTCAATTGACCATGGCTTTTCTAAGCTATGGGTGCGCAGGTATTTTTCAAGATTCCGGACTGTCATACCCCGAAACCGGAAAGATTCGTCCCCTCGGCAACCTGGCATAATTGTCCAAAAGGATCTCCAGCTCCTTCGAGCCAGTTAATATCGACACCATTTCTCTCCATGCGCCGGAAGAAGGTCTCCTGACGCTTGGCAAACTTACCAATAGCCCGCTCCAATTCCAGAAGCATGGCGTCTCTGGTTTTCAAGCCTTGCAGATACTGGGCAATAAGACGGTATTCGAGACCATAAAATTCAAGCTGTTGCCAGGCAACCCCCTGGCGGTGCAACTCAGCAACTTCTTCTATCATCCCGGCATCAATCCGCAGGCGCAAACGCTCCGCAATGCGCTGACGCAACACCTCTCGGGGCCAACGCAGACCAAAAACCAGGGGCGTCAGAGTTGGCAGTGGGGGAAGATCCGCAGCGGCTTCCTGCTCCCCAAGCGCAATTTCAATAGCTCTGACCAGGCGCTCTCGCTGTTCCAGATCGGTCAGATTATGCTGCTCTGGTTTCAGTGCGAGTAACTTGTGTCTGAGTTGATCGTCGTTCAAACCGTCCAACTGACTCCGCAACTCGGGATTTTCAGGAACCTCGATTAACCGGTAACCACGCAATACAGCATCGAGATACATTCCGGTACCACCACATAAGACAGGCAACTGCCCACGTGCCAGAATATTATCAACCGCAGCAAAGCAATCACGCTGAAATCGGAATAAATTATATTCTGTACCCGGTTCAGCGATATCGATCAGGTGATAAGGGATATCGCCATACTCAGCTAAGTCCTTTCCACTACCGATATCCATCCCCCGGTAGACCTGCCTTGAATCAGCAGAGATAACTTCTCCGCGAAAACGTTGCGCAGCCTTCACCGCCAACCCGGTCTTGCCTCCGGCCGTCGCCCCCAGAATAACCAGCATGTTATAGGAAATCGCCATCTATTCCTTATCCCTTGTCATTTGTTACCTGTCTTAAGTCATTTGTTTTAGACCAATGACTAAAAACCAGTTTATTCCTTTGCCCGGTGTCGGACATCTGCTATAGTCCCGTTGTTTTATCTCAACCTATGAAAAAATCAACTAATGAATGAAAAAAATCCAGTAATCCTTACCCGGGATCAACATAACATATCGCGAAAACAGATCGACCCTGACTGCCTGAAGGTTCTTTATCGCCTTCATCGTCATGGCTATAAAGCTTACCTGGTGGGTGGCAGCGTACGCGACCTTCTGCTTGGCCGCCAACCAAAAGATTTCGATATCGGCACTGATGCCACGCCATCCCAGGTACGCAAGCTGTTTCGCAACTGCTTCCTGGTCGGGCGCCGCTTCCGTCTGGCTCATATCCGCTTTGCTGACAACAAGCTTATCGAGGTAGCCACCTTTCGTCGCCACCCTACGGAGGATGAACTCCCTGCTGATCCGGATGAGCATTTTCATTTTGTGCAGAATGTCTTCGGTAGCCCATACCAAGATGCCCTGCGTCGTGATTTTACGATCAATGCCCTGTTCTACAACATCGCAGATTTTTCCGTTATCGACCATGTTGGTGGCCTGCAGGACCTTGAGCATAACGTGATCCGGGTCATCGGCGACCCGATGGTGCGCTTTGTTGAGGATCCGGTACGTATGCTGCGCACCCTTGAATTTGCCAGTCGCCTCGATTTTACGATTGATGCCGCTATCTGGCCTGCAATTGAAGCCCACAAAGAACTGCTGGCAACAGCTGCCCCTGCACGGATTCGTGAAGAAGTCATGGAACTTTTCCGCCGTGGCATATCGGCACCGGTGCTGAAGCAGTGCCGTGACCTTGGCTTGCTCCCTCACCTCCTGGCAGGCTACCCCGGCAGCGATGAAGGTATCGCCCTGCTTCAGCAGATTGATCAGGGCGCCAGACAGGGCCACCCCCCACGCGAATCGTTAGCGATTGCCGCTCTCTACCTGCGGCTGTTCATGGACCAATGTCAACCCATGGCAGAACAGAACCTGGCACAGGTTCTACGCCAGGTGAATGAAATCCTCACTCCCCATTGCCGCTATTTCAGTATCGCCAGTGGCATCCGTCACGAAGCACGTGAATTGCTCATAGGGTGCTTCCGCCTGGCGAGGGGGCGTGGGTTCCGCGGCGAAAACCGTTTTTTACAAAACCCGGCCACCCGTAGTGCTTTGGAGTTATTTTCCCTGCTTGCCGTAGTACGCCCCCAACTCGCCCCCCTGGCCCAAGACTGGCTTCAGACAACCAAGGAAAAGATATCAACGGGTAAGCGCAATAAAGCACCTCGCCGACGCCGGTCCGGAAGAAGAACCAAGAACCCGTCCCATACGAACAAGGCCCCTTAGCTCTATTTGTCGGTTAATTTCCCTTATACACAACTCACTCATTAAATTTGCACCGCATAAAAGTGATCCCTTCTTTTTCACTTAAAGCCCCCAGAATCATTAAGCTTTACAGAACTATTTGATTTTAGGTTATTTTTACCAAGATTAGTCCATTGTAATGCCAAACAGTTTCTGCTACTGTTCGCTTATTAGCGTTTCCTTAGCCTTGAGTATTCCTTTTCCGTTTCTCAGGAGCCTTTATGAAACTGTACAGCCTGCAAAGCAAAATCAGTGGTACCCTGATCCTGGTCCTGCTCATTGTTCTTGGAGTCGGATTCACTATTACCTCCCTGCAATCGCACAACCTCCTCAACCAACAGGCCGAAGAATCGAGCTCCGCGGTCCACGAAGTCATCCTTGATCAGGCCAGAGGCCTTTTTGCCAGTCTCGATATCGGTACCAGAGGCTCCCTTGAACGTGGCGAAATGGAAGTTTTTGATGAACTCCTCAGCGGTTTAGGTACAGTTCCCGGGGTCATTGAAGTCGGCCTGACAACCCCTGAGGGGACGACCAGTTATTCTAGCAACAGCAGCCAAATTGGCAAAGCCGTCAACGAACTCACTATTACCAGCACAACAGCACCGATAACCATTGAACAAGAATCAGACGAAAGTATCTTCATGGCTGAAAGCCATATGTTTGAAGAGAAATGCCTTGATTGCCATGACGACGCCCAAAGTGGCTCCCTTGCCGGCGTGCTTTACGTTAAATACAGTCTCGCCAAACTTATCGAAGAGCGTCAGCATAATGCCGCGATATTAGCAGACTCCACAACGGCGAGCATCACCAGCAACACCATCATTGCGCTCACCAGTCTCCTCATTACCTGGCTGGTGCTGTTTATCATGATGCGACGCATGATCATCTCACCTCTGGTTGAAATAAAGGAGGTATTAACCAGCATCAGCCACGGTCATCTTAATACCCGACTCCACTTCCGGCAACGTGACATGATAGGTCAAACAGCGCGCACCCTCGACTCCCTGGCGGACAGCTTACAACTTGAAATTGTCCAACCTTTGCAGCTATTGGCTAAACGAGATCTGACATTTTCCATCTCCCCCCATGACGACAAAGATGAATTGCGCCTTGCCATTCAAAAACTTGGTGAAGATCTTGGCATCATGATCCGCGATTTTCAATCTGCCGGGGAACAGATCGACATGGGCAGCTCCCAGGTCAGTGAAGCTGCGCAGCAGCTTTCCGATGGAGCAACCCAATCAGCAGCTTCCGTTGAGCAAATCAGCAGTTCCATGAATCAGATCGGCAGTCAAACCAATGCCAGTGCTGATAATGCGCGCCAAGCCAACCAATTAGCCCAAACAGCTCAACAGGCAGCTGACACCGGCATGCAACGCATGACCGATATGATCCAGGCCATGGGAGAAATCAATGAAGCGGGGCAGAACATCGGTAAAATCATAAAAGTTATCGATGAAATTGCCTTCCAAACCAACCTGCTGGCTCTTAACGCTGCAGTTGAAGCAGCGCGCGCGGGGCAGCATGGCAAAGGCTTTGCGGTGGTCGCAGAGGAGGTCCGCAACCTGGCAGCGCGCAGCGCCAAGGCCGCAGCCGAAACAGCTGAACTCATTGAGGGCTCAGTCGATAAAACCAGCAACGGCACCCAGATTGCCGAGGGCACAGCGGCAGCACTGGAAGAAATTGTCTCTGCCATCAGTAAGGTCACCAGCCTGGTTTCTGAAATAGCGATAGCCAGTAGCGAACAGGCTCAGGGAATCAGTCAGGTCAATCAGGGGTTACAGCAGATCGACCAGGTCATTCAAAACAATACTGCAAATGCCGAAGAGAGCGCAGCAACCAGCGAAGAGCTATCCAGTCAGGCGGCTGAGCTACGCTATCAGCTGAGCCTGTTTCAGTTAAAGCATAATGCTCAAGGCCAAGCTAAAATCAGCCTTGAAACCACTAAAATGTTAAAGAATTAAGCGACCAGGCCAGCCAACAGTCCTCCAAGCTGGTAAACTAATACAAGTACCCTTTGCCAGGAAGAATAGCTTAAAACCGCTATTCTTCTCGACTTGTATGTATTTTTTAATTAGAACGTATGAAATTCAGATTTTTATTTAGCTGTTGTTAACTAAATACAGAGCTTTTTACTAAATAGCTGTTTTTGCGTGTTAGTTTTAATGAAAATCCGGCTCTAACCAGCGAATATCAATATAAATCTTAAAATGCTTGCTCTTTGAGCATATTTGATAGAATGAGTGGGATGGTGCGATTTTCCCCTAAAAAAACTAACAACCGACTCAAGTACAGATCCACAATATCCTGTTTTTAGGTATTTTTTACCAGTTCTTAATTTTTGTTAATTTTTTATCTTTTTTCTCTTTAATTTTATTTATTTGTTTTATATAATTAAATTCCGTTTTACTTTTATATCTACATCCTACTCTTAATCTTTCCGTTGAGGATCGGTAATGGGCACACAAATAGACGACGATCAAATTGAAATTATCCAGGAATTTGTGACTGAAAGCCGCGACATGATTGAGCAGCTAGAACCTGCCATCATTGAGCTGGGCCAAAACAGCGACCCTGAAACCATTAATGCCATCTTCCGCTTGTTCCACTCAATGAAGGGAAGCGCTGGCTTTCTTGAGTTCGACCATCTGACCCGGGTTGCGCATGCCGCAGAAAACCTGCTTGATCTCATTCGTAACAATGAAATCGAGCTGATCCCTAATCATGTCACCCTGCTGTGTGAATCATGCGATTTTGCCAAGGAAGCTCTCGACATGATTGAGAGCGATTTCAATGACGACTCCATGGTCTCTGCAGCTGATGACATCTCAGTAAAACTGCATCACGCCATCGAACATCAGGGCGAAGAAGCACCCGCAACCTCTGCCCCGGCAGAGGAGGAACCGGTGACCGCACAGCCTGATAGCAGCCCTGAAGACTCTCCATTCCCTCAGATGGAAATCACCGAAGAAATGCGTATCAGCTTTGTTCAGGAAGGGAATGAACTGCTGCAAAATACTGAGCAAGGGTTACTGCTCTGGGGCGAAAATCCTGATGACAGAGACACGCTCGGTGATATTTTCCGCCACGTTCACAGTTTCAAGGGGAACTGCGGCTTTTTTGGTTTTGCGGACCTTGAAAAGCTGAGTCACCAGATGGAAAATATTCTCGACCGGGCTAAATCAGGCTCACGTCTGGCCACCGACACTCCTGCCGACCAGCTACTTGTCAGTCTCGATATCCTGCAGCAGGCGGTCAATAACATTGGCGATGGCAAAACCGACAAAATCGAAAATATTGACAGTCACCTGGCCGACCTGAATCTACTGCTGGCTCCACTGCTTGGTGACTTCCTGGTTGAAGAAGGTGTTCAGGAAGAAGCCATCTCAAACGCGGTTAAAACCCAGAAAAAACCAGTTGGCGAAATCCTGATTCAGCAGGGTGCGGCATCACAACAACAGATTGAAAGCGCTCTCAAGAAACAACAGGATAAGATTGATCAGAGCAAAGCTGAAAGCAAACCAGCGGCACGCGCGAAAACTCCTGCCAAGCGTCAGGATATCAGGGTGGAGCTTGGCAAACTTGATAACCTTATCAATCTGATCGGCGAATTGGTTATTGCTGAAAACATGCTGATTCACAATCCAGACCTGAAAGGATTGGAGCTCGAAAACTTCAATAAAGCTGGTCAGCATATGTCGAAACTGGTCAGGGAACTGCAGGAAATGGCGATGACCATCCGCATGATTCCCGTTTCAGGCCTGTTCCGACGCATGATTCGTCTGGTTCATGATATTTCTGTCAAAGCTGGCAAAAAGGTCGACCTGCAACTTATCGGTGAAGAAACCGAAATCGATAAAACCGTTATCGAAACAATCACCGACCCCCTGGTTCACCTGCTCCGTAATTCTCTTGATCACGGGCTGGAGACTCCTGCAGACCGTACCGCAGCCGGAAAGGTCGAGAAAGGAACTATCAAACTCTCCGCCCGTCACGAGGAAGGGGAAGTCTGGGTTACCATTGAAGATGACGGCCGCGGGTTGAATAAAGATAAAATTCTCGAAAAAGCCATCAGCAAAGGCCTGATTGAAGGTGATGGCTCTGATATGACTGAAAAACAGATCAATAACCTGATTTTTGCTCCCGGTTTTTCAACCGCAGCACAAATTACCGATATCTCAGGCCGCGGAGTCGGTATGGATGTCGTCAAAAAGAACCTGGAAAAAATCAAAGGTAAAATTGATGTCACCAGCAACCCGGGTCAGGGGACCAAGATTACGTTACGGATTCCACTGACGCTGGCCATTATCGACGGCATGATCGTCCGTGTCGGAACCACAACCTGTATTGTTCCGACGCTCTCTATCCTGGAGGCTTATCGCCCAGAGATGGACCAGATCACTATCACTCCGGATGGCGAGGAACTTGCCCGGGTACGTGAGAACTTCTTCCCCATCGTTCGCCTGCACAAAATTCTGGACAAGGAACCCGATTCAACTCACCTTGCCGATGGCATCCTTATTGTTCTTGAATACCAGGAAACACGTTTCTGCTTGTTCCTGGATGAAATACTTGGCCAGCAGCAGACCGTTATCAAAGGGCTGTCAGACTTTATCGGCAATGTCCAGGGTGTTTCTGGCTGCACCATCCTTGGTGATGGCGGCATCAGCCTGATTCTTGACGTTGGCAGCCTGATGGAATCGGCCAACCGGAAAAAAGACGAGTTCGCAGAATAAGACGCTTACGATAAAAGGAGATAAACATGGCTGAAGACATGACCATGACAAGTCTTGAGAATGAAGATACCCAAAGGGACAAATACCTGACGTTTCATCTGGCTGGCGAAGATTACGGCATCGAAATTCGCTATGTTATCGAAATTATCGGCATTCAGAACATTACTGAAGTACCGGATATGCCCGCATTTATCCGTGGTGTTATCAACCTGCGCGGCAAGGTTATTCCGGTTATGGATGTCCGCAACCGCTTTAACCTCGAAGATCGTGATTACGATGACCGGACCTGTATCATCGTTGTCAACGTTGAGAGTACAGAAGTTGGCCTGGTCGTTGATGAAGTCAGCGAGGTTGCCGATATTCCTGAAGCGAATGTCGAGCCACCACCAAAAACCAATAAAAATTCTGAGGGCAGCTATATTCAGGGGATGGGCAAGATCAATAACGACGTCAAGATCTTGTTGGATGTTCATAAGTTACTCTACAGCGGTGAAATGATGGAACTCGCTGCAGCCTTTGAAGATCAGTAATTAGCTGCCTATGTCGGAGCAAATAAAAACATCTGAATATCAGGGCAGCATGATGGCCATCAGCAATGATGAATTTGCCAAACTGCGCAACCTGATCCACCAGCGCTTCGGTATCAACCTGACCGAACAGAAACGTTCGCTGCTGGTTGGCCGTCTGCAGAAATTGATGCGGCGCCTGAACCTGTCGACTTTTTCAGACTATTATGACTATCTGAAAGAGGACAAAACTGAAGGAGCCCTGGGTGAGCTTGTTGATTTGATATCGACCAACCACACCTACTTCAATCGTGAAAAAGATCATTTTGACTATTTTTCGCAAACCGCGCTGCCTGCAGTCATTGACAAACTTAAGCGCGAAAATCGCAAAGATCTGCGGATCTGGTGTGCAGGCTGCTCCACAGGAGAGGAACCATACACTCTTCTGATGCTGATGATGGAATACCTGGGCTCTGATTATGCGTCCTGGGATGCCGGTATTCTGGCTACCGATATTTCTGACCGCGCCCTGACCATTGCCAAACGTGGTGCCTATGCCACCGATCGCGTGATGCAACTGCCGGAAAACCTGCGTAGAAAGTACTTTACGACAGCAGGCCCAGGGGAAATGCAGGTCATTGACAAGGTGAAACGTGAAGCAACTTTCAGACGCTTCAACCTGATGAACACCACGTTTCCTTTCAAAAAACCATTTCAGATGATTTTCTGTAGAAATGTCATGATCTACTTTGATCAGGAAACGCGTGAGGCCCTGGTCAGCCGTTACCATAAAACGACCGAACCCGAAGGCTACCTGTTTATTGGTCACTCCGAAACACTTGGCCGCAGTCAGTCTCTTTATCGCTACCTTAAGCCAGCACTCTACCAGAAAGGGAGCAACTGATGGCCCGCAAAATACGCGTTCTGATCGTCGATGATTCGGCACTGGTCCGCAACATTCTGAGCCAAGGTCTGGCCATGGATCCAGGGATTGAGGTTGTTGGCACGGCTTCCGATCCCTATATCGCACGCGATAAGATTGTTGACCTGCAGCCTGATGTCCTGACCCTCGATGTAGAGATGCCGCGAATGGATGGAGTTGCATTTTTGCGCAAATTGATGCCGCAGTATCCGATTCCGGTCGTCATGGTCAGTTCGCTGACCCAACGTGGCAAACAGATCACCATGGAAGCGCTGGATGCCGGCGCCGTCGACTTTGTTGCCAAACCGACCAGCAATGTCTCCGCAGGTCTAAATGCCATGCTGTTGGAACTCAGATCAAAAGTTAAAATTGCTTCGACGGCTAATGTCTCACACTGGAAAGGGAAACGCCCTGTGGCACCAACACGCACAACAGCAACTGGTTCTGCTGCCCTGGCTGAGTCCACCGACAAAGTTATCGCAATCGGTGCCTCCACAGGTGGAACCGAAGCAATTCGCAGGGTTATTGAAAACTTTCCGGCCTCAACCCCGGGAACCGTTATTGTACAGCACATGCCTGGCGGGTTTACCAAAATGTTTGCCGATCGTCTCAATCAACTCTGTCCGATGCAGGTCAAAGAAGCTGAGCACGGCGACCGGGTTCGAACCGGATTGGTTCTTATTGCTCCTGGTGGTAAACAGCTCGAAGTTGTACGTTCCGGTGGCTTTTACGAGGTGCGCCTGGGCAACAGTGAAAAAGTCAGCGGTCACTGCCCTTCTGTTGATGTCATGATGCATTCCGTCGCCAAGCATGTTGGAACCAACGCAATCGGTGCCATGCTTACCGGCATGGGTCAGGACGGCGCTAACGGCATGCTGGCCATGCGTGAGGCGGGGGCTCGCTGTATCGCACAGGACGAAGCTTCATCGGTGGTCTTCGGCATGCCGAAAGTTGCCTATGAAAAAGGTGGCGCAGAGCGCCTCGTACCGCTGGATAAGATAGCAACATCACTACTTAACTTACTCACGGAGAAAAGATAAATGGGGCAAGTTATACTTGGAGTTGGGGATTTCGGCTCGTCAAACAGCCCGGGAGATGATGTGAAGACCTTTGCATTGGGGTCGTGTGTTGCCGTCATCTTGTTAGATCCAAAAACCAGGACTGTTGGAATGGCTCACGTGGCCCTACCGGACTCGTCTATCAATAAAGCCAAAGCATCTGAAAAGCCAGGTTATTTTGCCGATACGGCGATCCCGGCCCTGCTTGAACAAATGACTAAATTTGGTTGCGACAAGCGCGGTAGGGGAATGGTTGTTAAACTGTGTGGTGGGGCTAATGTCATGGATACCAATGATACCTTCCAGATTGGTAAGCGAAACGCCCTGGCTATTAAAAAGATCCTCTGGGCTTATGGTATGGGTGCTGTTGCTGAAGATTTAGGTGGCAACTTCAGTCGTACTGTAGCGGTTTCGGTTTCGGCCGGGCAGATAACGCTCAGTTCCCCCGGCAAACCCAACTGGCAACTATAGGAGGCGGGCATGGTTAAGAAATTAACATCTGAAGAGCTTCAGAAAATTGTCAGTTCAGTACCAATGCTGTCATCCAGCGCCAGCCAACTTCTGCATATTGCCGCAAAACCAGATCATGACCTGATTGAAGTCATTAACCTGGTAAAAACTGACGCCAACCTGACCGCTAGAGTGTTAAAAATTGTCAATTCTGCGGCCTTTGCCTTAGTCAATAAAGTCACCTCTATCGATCGTGCAGTGTCTTATCTCGGTGAACGCATTATCGTCAGCATTGCGCTTGGCGATTGTGCTGGAAAATTGATGGAGAAAGAACTGGCGGGTTATTCTGCGCAACGAGGATCATTATGGAAGCACGATCTGCGCTCTGCCATCGCGGCACGCGAAGTTGTTGCCCAGAGTGGTGCTGACATCAGTCCTGAACTCGCCTTTACTGCCGGGCTCCTGCATGACATCGGCAAAGCACTGATCTCTGATTATCTCGCCGACACGGCACCAGAAGCTGTCAGCATGATCAGTGCGGAGGACAGTTTCGACTACCTGGATGCCGAAGAGAATCTGGTCGGATTCGACCATACCCAGGCTGGTTTTGAACTCGCCAAGGCATGGGAACTGCCTGCGGAGTTGGCAGCAGCCATCCGTTATCATCATGACCCAGACATGGCTGAAGAAGAGTTCCGTGCCCTGGTATACGCCGTTCACCTTGGTGATGTCATTGCCATGATGGGAGGCTTTGGTACGGGTTCTGACAGCATGCGCTACAAATTAAACCAAGGCTACACTGAATATATAAAACTCGGTCCAAAACTTTTGCCCAGCATTATGCTGGCTGTCGATATGGAATTTGAAAAACTCGAAGCGTCATTCAATGACTCGGGAGAAAACAACTCATGAAACGAATTATAGTTGCGGATGATTCTGCCACCGCCCGGATGTTTATTAAGCGCTGTCTGCAGATAATCGGATTAGGGGATGCTGAAATTATTGAAGCGGAGCATGGCAAAGAAGCTCTGACTGCAGCCAAAGCACAGCCCGTTGATCTGCTGCTGACAGATCTCAATATGCCCGTTATGGACGGAGAAACCCTGGTTAAATGGGTCAAGGCCAGTCCAAAGCTTTGCGAACTTCCGGTCATCGTCATTACCAGCGCGGGTAATCCGGCCAAAGAAGCTCAACTGCTGGAACTTGGCGCATACCGGGTTCTCAACAAACCGGTTTCACCACCTATTATGATGGATGCTCTTGCAGACTTTATCGACTAGCAATACCGACAAGGAGTTTTAAATAATGAGCGAAAGTAAATTTTATCAGGCGATGATTCATGCCGTTAGCAAAACCCTGGAAAATATGATTTTCCTGGAAGCTATGGAACATTTTGACCGTACCTATCAAATACCTGAAGAAGAGACCGTCTGGACCTCCCTGCTGATCAGTGACCCGGTTCAGGGCGAACTGCGCTTGATTATGAGCAAGGAAACACTTGAGAAATTTACCGATAACATCTTCGGCTTTGAGGTTGATGAAATTACTGACAAACAGCGAAATGACATTCTCAACGAGCTGCTCAACACCATTGCCGGATTGTTTATGACCAACCTTCTGACAGCTGATGAAAAATACCAGCTTGGTCTTCCTGAGCTTGGTAAAGGCCCCGTTGGTGAGCCCGATGCCGACACTGTCGTCTGGAAATTGATGAGCAGTGAAGAAGATGCCATTTTCATTTATGCCAATGGTGCATCCATGGTTGCACTGAATAAATAAAAGTACCTACTTTCACCCGCGATAAAATGTTAAAGGAGAACCCCCATGGGTAAAACTGTTCTTATTGTCGATGATTCCAATACAATGCGTAAAATTGTATCTCGTTCTCTGCGTCAGGCTGGTATCGATTTCAGTACTATCCTTGAAGCAGGAGATGGTCAGGAAGCTCTTGATGTGCTGGCCAGCAATAAAGTTGATGTTGTCCTGAGCGATATCAATATGCCGAATATGAACGGCCTCGAATTTCTCAAAGCAAAATCAGAAAATCCTGCGATTGCCGGTATCCCTGTCGTTATGATCTCAACTGAAACCGGTGCCGACATTATTGATGAGGCTAAATCCTATGGCGCAAAAGGTGCCATTAAAAAGCCTTTCACCCCTGACCTGATTAACGAAACCCTGGGCGCGCTGCTTTAAGGATAACACTGTCCCCAACAGCCGCCCGGTTTTTAAGGGCAGCTTTTGGGGACCCTTATTTTGCAAGGAGATTTTTGTGAAACACGCTCAACATCTCATCGATTCCACGCAGGAGATCTTTTCCAGCATGATCTTCCTTGAAGTTACTCCAGGAGAACCGTTTAAACGCGGACATGAACCCCTTACCAACAGCATTTCCGGTATGATCGGCCTTGCTGGCACAATTAAAGGATCGCTATCTATTCATCTTCCCGAAAGTGCAGCACTTGCAGTCACAACGGCCTTTCTCGGGATGGACGTTGAAGAGATTGACGAAGATGTTAAAGATGCTATCGGCGAACTTGCCAATATGCTTGGCGGCAGTTTAAAATCGGTGCTGGATCCGAGTGGCAGCGACGTCAAACTTTCAATGCCTTCCACCGTATATGGCGAAGAATACTCCATCGACTGCCTTGCCGATGCTGAGACTGCTGCCGTTCCGTTTTCTTTTGACGGACAAACATTCATTGTTGAGTTGCAAATCCGTACAGAAAGTTGATTTCTGTACGGAGTCCAACCTAGCCCGGCCTGACCTCGTGCTCTTTGCAACAGAAGGCATTACCCCAAACTGCCTTTTGTCAGCCAGGTCTTTGATGGACGATGACGAATTTCAAAATCAGGGCCCGCCTGGAGAACTTTTTACATGAATATCCGGGTTCTGAATAAAATTTGCAGTTTTTGGGAGCTTAACAGTGGAATTTGCTAAAAAAATTACAGAAACAACCGAAGAGATCTTTAGCACCATGATCTTCATGGATATTTCCCCGCAGGACCAGCTAGAAGCAACTAAAGAGGTCCTCGGCTGCCATGTTTCAGCCATGATCGGTCTGACCGGCGGATTCTCAGCAATGCTCGGAATCCACTGTCCGGAAGCCGTCGGGCTGGCAGTCACAGGAGAAATGCTGGGCATGGAAATTACAGAGATTGATGCTGATGTTAAAGATGCTCTCGGAGAAATTGCCAATATGGTTGCCGGTGGCATCAAAGAACGCTTCAGCGCTGAAGATGTCAGCCTTGAGCTTGCAATACCGACAGCTATCTCAGGAAAATCCTACACGATCTCTGCGCCCTCAGGAAGTAACAGGGTGGTTATTCCGTTTCAGATTGAAGCGGGAACCTTCTTCATTGAGCTTAAATATAATCTGAACTGATACGTGTATTCAGAAGACTCTGAATACACGTCCGCAGTGCTTCGTGATATGATAATTGAGTCATATCATTATTAAGCTGCCGGTTGTGGATAAGAGGTCATTTTGGATCAACGCGCTATCATTGATGTCGTCTGTAAAGCAGCACTTAATAATCTGAGTGGTGAAATAAGTGCACTACTCGGCCACGACCTCGTCTGTTCCGACATCAAACTGGAAACCGCCACCAAAGAGCAGCTGTTCAGCAATCCCGAACGTCCCAAAACGGCCCTGACCAATATGACCGTCAGTGGCGACCGCGAGGGAAGCAGTTACCTCCTCTGCCCTATCTCTACAGCGGCCATTTTAGGCGGCACCTTAATCATGCTCCCCGAGGACATGATTGAGGAAAATGCCAGTAAAGGCGTACTTGATGGCGAGCTGAATGATGCCTACGGTGAAGTCGCAAATATTATTGCAGGCGTTTTTACCCAGGCATTTGTTGACAAATATGCAAAAACCCTTCGTTTTATAAAAAAGGTTGTTGAACCACTAACGCCAACCAAAGTAGACCCGGATAGCGACGCACCCTTTCCACCAGGTAACTATTACGTAGCCTCATGCCATATGGCCTTGGCTGACCAGGATCTGGGTGTATTGGAACTGATTGTTCCGAATGCCATATTCGATCTGGAAGAAGCGGCCCCCGAAGTACCCGCAAAAGAAGTCGCCCCAACGCCGTCAGTGTCAAGTGAACCTACGCCCCAGGAACAGTCCGATCAAGCAACTCCAGAGCCAGTTCCCGAAGCACCGCAAGAGCCGGAAGCAAAAGCACAACCTAAAGCCAAAAAGCTGTCATTTGCTGACCAGAAAAAACTCGTTGATGTGGTATTTAAAGCAACCATATCCCAGGTTGGTGAGGAAGTCGGTGCCCTTCTTGGCCAGCCCCTCACATGTGATGACATTCAGCTTCAGCTGATCAGCAAAGCCGATTTTTTCTCATCTCACTGCCTTGAAAAATCGGTCCTCAGCCATATGAAGGTCACCGGCGACCAGGAAGGTCTAGGTTTTCTGATCGCCCAGGTTCCTGACACCATTATCATGGGTGGAACTCTGATCATGCTACCCGATGATCAGATTGAAGAACGCCGAAAAAAGGGAATTTTCGATGGCGAAGTGGCCGATGCCTATGGCGAAATAGCCAACATCATCTCTGGCAGCCTGACCCAGACTTTCCTTGATCGCTATCCGCAGCAAATACGCTTTATTCGTACCGAATCGGAAGTCATAACTCCCACTAAAATGGACCTTGACTCTGATCAACCATTTCCTGAAGGGACCTACTACCTGGCGTCATGTGCCATGCACATGGACGAATACGAACTAAATCGTCTGTTCCTGATTTTCCCTGCAGAAGTGTTTACCCTGGAAGATGTGCTACCTGAAAAAACTGCAGGCGCTGCCCAGGCTGAAGAGATGCCTGCACCTGGAGAATGGGGTGGCCCTCCGGCAGAACAAACAGCAGCAAGTGGTGGTCCGGCCCCAGGGGAATGGGGTGGCCCTCCGGCGGAAGAGGGTCCAGCACCTGGAGAATGGGGCGGAGCTCCTGTCTCAGACCAGGAATCTACCCCAGCAGCCCAGAGCCAAGAAAAAAAGACACAACAACAACCAGGAACAGGAGCAACAGCAGATAAAACGACAACAGGTTCCGTCGTGCTGATAATCAGTGATCAACCAGACAACGCAGCGACCTTTGTCGATATCCTGTCCGCCGCTGGGTATCAATGCCAGGTACTGTCATTTCAGGATGAAATCAGGGAGAAGTTTCAGCAATTTCAGATTCAGGGAATTTTCCTTATTATGACCCAGGTTGGCGAAAAAGGTTTCGCTGCAGCGATCAAGTTGCAATCAGCCGGACGCCCCCTCCCTCCACTTATTTTTGCTGGTCCGGAATGGACGCGTAGTGCTGTCCTACGTGCGGTAAAATATGGTGCAAAAGATATTTTAATGACTCCTGCCAGCGGAGAGGAAATACAGCAAAAAATTACCCAACATTTAAAAAAGGCCAGCTGATACTGACCTTTTTAACAACTAAAATATAATGTTTTAACGTCCAGAGACTTATTAAATCTCAAGCCCCTTCTTTTTAATCTTCTCAATTAAGGTCGTTCGTTTCAGGTTAAGAAGCCGCGCCGCTTCTTTTTTATTGCCAGCAGCACGCTCAAGAGCTTCAAGGATCAGCCGATCTTCAAAATCACTGATCAACTGGTTGAAATCCAAACCTGCTTCACTCCATTGCACTTCTGGCTGCTCAACGGAAATACCTGTTCCAGGTTCAGCGCTGACAACCTCTTCAGGCTCTGACTCATTAACTTCACAGCGATATTTTTCCGGCAGTTCTTTGATGGTTACTTTCTTGCCACGGTGGAGAATGACAAGCCGCTGCACCAGATTTTCGAGTTCACGAACATTTCCCGGCCAGTGATAGGCCTGCAGGGACTTAAGAGCTATCGGCCCAAGGGATGTGCGCCGATCCCCCTTACGACGACTGAAACGGTCAATAAAACTTTCAATTAACAGAGAAATATCTTCACGGCGCTCACGTAATGCCGGTGCCTGGACCGGGATAACCGCTAACCGGTAATAGAGATCTTCACGAAAACGCCCTTCTGCAACCAGGCTCTCCAGGTGTTGATGAGTCGCGGCAATAACCCTGACATCGACCTTAGTCGGCTTAACTCCGCCAACCTGCTCAACCTCACGCTCCTGAAGAACCCGTAGCAACTTAGCTTGGAGGCTTGGTTTCATATCACCGATTTCATCAAGAAACAGGGTCCCGCCATCGGCAAATTGAACCCGTCCTATCTTGGACTGTTGAGCACCGGTAAAGGCGCCTTTTACATAACCGAACAGTTCGCTTTCCAGCAATTCATCAGGAATTGCGGCACAGTTAACCGGGACAAAAGCTGCAGACTTACGCGGACTGTTTTCATGAATGGCCCTGGCAATAAGCTCTTTTCCGGTACCACTTTCACCCTGAATAAGCACAGTACTATCACCCTCTTCAGCGACACAGGCGATCAAATCAAAAAGATCCTGCATCTGGGAGGACTGCCCTATCATTCCGGAAAAAGCTTGAGCCTGCGTCATTGATAATCCTGTTTCAGAAAATTGAAAAAATCACAATGAGCTATAAATAATATATATTTTATAATGTGTCAATATTTAGACACATTATAAAGAAATCAATTCTGTTTTTATTCATTTTTTAACAAATGGCTAAGACGTCGGGATTTTGACTCAAACTGCATAAATACCCCTTTAACAGCCAAATAAAAAAGGACTGAGCTCTTTACTCAATCCTTTCAGAGGTCGATACATTAACCGATTTAAGACTCAATAACTTACAATCCATCAACAAAATTAAGTAACTCTTGAGTCTTTTCTTCCATAAGCTGATGATCACCACGTGACTCAACGTTAAGACGAATAACTGGCTCGGTATTGGATTGACGCAGGTTAAAGCGCCATTCCCCCATGTCCAGGCTCAGACCATCAGTAAAATCGCTGCCGCGAGATTGCCGTTCATAGTGCTCCTGCACTGCCTTCAGCACCATATCCGAATCACTTACGGTCCGGTTTATTTCACCACTGGCGGGATAATTCGCCATCATCTCTTCAACAAGAGCTGACAGAGACAAATTACGCTGAGACATAAGCGCAATAACTTTCAACCAGGGAATCATGCCACTATCACAATAAGCAAAATCACGGAAGTAATGGTGGGCGCTCATTTCCCCACCATAAACAGCATTTTCTGCCCGCATCCTCTCCTTGATAAAAGCATGTCCAGTTTTGCTTTGTACTGCGATGCCATTAGCCTTAGTAACAACATCAATGGTATTCCAGCTCAAACGCGGATCATGAATAATCTTTTCACCAGGGGAGTCAAGCAAAAAGGCCTGGGCAAGTAAACCTACAATATAATAACCTTCTATAAAGTTCCCCTTTTCATCAAACAGAAAGCAACGATCAAAATCACCATCCCAGGCAATTCCCAGATCAGCTCCATGATGGATAACTGCGTCCCGAGTTATTGAACGATTCTCTGGTAGCAAAGGATTAGGGATACCATTAGGGAACCCCCCATCCGGCTCATGACATATTTTGATCATCTCGACAGGAAGATGTTGTTCCAAAGCATCGACAACGGGCCCGGCACAACCATTGCCAGCATTCATGACCAGCGTTAGTGGTTTAATACCCGCCACATCTACATAACCCAACAAATGGGTGATATAGTCCTGGCGGACAGATCGCTTTTCAACAGTGCCCGTTTCAACTACAGAACTAAAGGTACCCACTTCGGCAAGTTCTTTAATTCGCACCAGACCGGTATCACCACTGATAGGACGGGATCCCTCTCGCACTAGTTTCATGCCGTTATAATCGATGGGATTATGGCTTGCAGTCACCATAATACCGCCATCGAGACCTTCACTGAACGTGGCGTGATAAACTTCCTCGGTTCCACACAAACCAATATCGAGGACATCGGCTCCACCTTCAGTCAGCCCCTTGATGAGTGCCTCACTCAAAGCATGACTCGATTGGCGAACATCCTGGCCAACGACAACTTTTCCAGGCTTCAGCTCTTCGGCATAGGCTCTGCCAATCCGGTAGGCAATATCGTCATTCAATTGATCAGGCAAACGGCCACGAATATCATAAGCCTTAAAACAATCAAGCTTCATCTATCTCTCTTCCCCTTTAGGCTCACGACCGTAAACATCTTCTAAACGCACTATGTCATCTTCCCCCAGATAGCTTCCGGACTGAACCTCAATAATCTCAAGCGGAATACGGCCAGGATTAGCCAACCGATGCACCTCACCAAGGGGAATATAGGTTGACTGGTTCTCTGTGAGGGTTACAACCTTGTCGCCACATGTGACCTCAGCTGTTCCTTTGACGACAATCCAGTGCTCGGCGCGATGGTGATGTTTTTGGAGTGACAGGCTTGCTCCCGGGTTAACGGTGATACGTTTGACCTGGAAACGTTCTCCAACATCTATTCCTTCGTAAGCCCCCCAAGGACGATTAACCCGGCGGTGCAATAATGCTTCTCCACGGCCGCGGGCTTTTAATTGTTCAACAATTGCTTTGACATTCTGTACCTGATCCCGTTGTGCAACTAACACGGCATCTGCGGTTTCAACCACAACTAAATCATGAACTCCGACCGTCGCAATTAAACGATTCGTTGCCTGCAGGTAACAGTTATCCGTATCTTGGGTCAACACATCGCCAATAACGACATTACCCTGCTCATCTTGAGGCTTGACATCCCATAGTGCTGACCAGGCACCAATATCATTCCAGCCTGCAGCAAGAGGAAACACGATTGCTTTATCCGTTTTTTCCATAACCGCGTAATCAATAGAGTCACTTGGACAAGCAGCAAAATCTTCTTCATCAAGACGCATAAAATCGAGGTCAGGTTTGACAGAAGTCATGGCTTTTTCACAAGCAGCGAGGATATCTGGACGGAAACGCCCCAATTCTTCCAGGTAGCGACTGGCGCGGAACATGAACATTCCACTATTCCAGTAATAATCACCACTGGCAATATACGCTTGTGCCGTAACTGAATCCGGTTTTTCTACAAAGCAAGAGACAGGATAAAAATCAGTGGCATCCTTTTGCGCCTTAATGTAGCCATAACCGGTTTCAGGAGCGGTCGGCACAATACCAAAAGTGATCAAAGCGCCTTCAGAGGCCTGAGCAGTCGCCAGAGAGACGATGCGCTGGAACTCACAAACATCCGCGATCAAATGATCTGCAGGCAAAATCAACAGCAACGGATCTTCATTATTCTGACGCGCATACAGGGCTGCCAAAGCTACAGCAGGTGCCGTATTACGGCCACAGGGTTCAAGAATAATGCCTGACGGATTCTGCCCAAGCTGCCGAGCCTGTTCGGCCACCATAAAACGATGAGCCTCATTACACACAATCAAAGGAGCCGCAATGTCTGCAAGTCCTTCAAGACGGCAAATGGTTTCCTGAAGCAGGGTTTTATCACTGGCCAGAGGTAACAACTGCTTCGGGTACAGCTCACGCGACATGGGCCACAACCTGGTCCCGGCACCACCTGAAAGGATTACTGGCAAAATCATTGTTACTCCTCTATAGCGAAATTATGCTTTTAAATGATGGTAGTAGCTTTCAATTCTCGAATTGAAAACTAAAAGTCACCGCCGAATAAATCCCGCGTATAAACCTTTTCAGCTACGTCGCGAATATCGTCAACCATACGATTGGCAACAATCACGTCACTAGTTTGTTTAAATTCGTCCAGATCTTTAATAACCTTTGAATTAAAGAACTCATCCGCTTCAAGAACCGGTTCATAGACGACAACAGGTATACCTTTAGCTTTGATCCGCTTCATGACACCCTGAATCGCCGAGGCACGGAAGTTGTCAGATCCAGCCTTCATAACCAGACGGTAAACCCCGACGGTTTTAGGGTTACGCTTGATAATCGCATCGGCAACAAAATCCTTCCGAGTCCGGTTGGCATCGACAATCGCACGGATAAGATTGTTGGGAACCTCATCGTAGTTCGCCAGTAGTTGCTTGGTATCTTTAGGCAGACAATACCCCCCATAACCGAATGAAGGATTGTTGTAATGACCACCAATCCGTGGATCGAGACCAACACCTTCAATAATTTGGCGGGGGTCAAGACCATTGGTTTCGGCATAACTGTCGAGCTCATTGAAAAATGCCACCCGCATCGCCAGATAGGTATTAGCAAACAGCTTGATAGCTTCAGCTTCGGTAGATTCGGTCAACAGGACGGAGATATCCTTTTTAATTGCACCCTGTTTAAGAAGATCGGCAAAAATTTGGGCTCTTTCGCTTTGTTCACCAATAATAATTCGGGAAGGATACAGGTTATCGTAAAGAGCTTTCCCCTCACGTAAAAATTCCGGAGAAAAAATTACCTGCTGAGTCTGCAACTGCTCTCGGAGAGACTGGGTAAAACCAACCGGAACTGTCGACTTAACGATCATAGTCGCATCCGGGTTGATTTTCATAACATCCGCGATGACCGCTTCAACGCTCGAGGTATTGAAGTAATTTGTTTGCGGATCATAATCCGTCGGAGTAGCAATGATAACAAAATCAGCCCCCTTATAAGCGTCTTCCTTATCCAGAGTTGCCCGCAGGTTCAGTTGCCGATTAGCGAGATAGTCCTCAATTTCAGCGTCAACAATAGGAGACTTTCTGTTGTTGATAAGTTGAACCTTGTGTTCAGCAATATCAAGAGCGACAACCTCATGATTCTGAGAAAGAAGTACTGCATTGGATAAACCGACATAACCGGTACCAGCAACTGTTATTTTGTATGTTTTCATGTGAATATGTTCCTGTGTTATTAAATATAATTATTTTTCTATTGTTAAATTATCTCACGCTCGTTCGCTGTGCTCTCTCAAGGCGCAAAGTTCACAAAGAAATGCATATAGCTTTCAACCTTAACCAAAAAATCTAGTTCTCTCTGCGACCTCTGCGCCATTGCGTGGGCTGGTTTTGATTTGTACAAAAAACGCTTTCCTTTGCCGTGAATAAAAAAGCGGAAGAGCAGCAAAGCTCTCCCGCTCGAGTATCCAAGGGGACAATAATAAACCGTTAGTTTGTATTGCCTACAGTGATCTGATCTTTAAATTTAGCCAAAGTCTTTTCACCGATCCCTTTAACATTTACCAACTCACTCACCGACTTAAATTTATGCTCTGTTCGGTAGGCAACGATCGCTTCAGCCGTCTTTTCGCCAACACCGCTCAATTGCGTCAATTCAGTAACCGTTGCGGTATTGATATTAACTTTTCCTGCAGCAAAAACCGTTGCAGGAGTAATAGTTAAAAGAGACAAAAGCAACAAATACACACACAGATTTTTCAATGTTTTCATTTAAATCCCCCTTTGATTTAAGAATCAAACTGAGCCCCCTCAGAGATTTTAATAAAATAACAAATAATTGGAAATTAACAAGAAAATTATCCTGTTAATCCTCGTCATACCCCTCGGGATTATTCTTTTGCCACTTCCAGCTGTCACGC
Organism: Geopsychrobacteraceae bacterium; assembly: GCA_963664385.1. Lineage (GTDB taxonomy): Bacteria > Desulfobacterota > Desulfuromonadia > Desulfuromonadales > Geopsychrobacteraceae > Seleniibacterium. Next base: position 2,297,500 of record OY761157.1, on the reverse strand, counting down.
ATCATATCCTCAAGTCCACGCTCAGCCTTCCAATTAAGATCCTGATTAGCTAAAGCCGGATCGGCATAGCATTCAGCGATATCACCTGGACGACGCGGGGCAATTTTATAGGGAACTGCTTTTCCTGAAGCGGCTTCAAACGCCTTCACCATCTCCAATACCGAGTAACCGTTTCCGGTGCCCAGATTATAGGTAAACACACCCTTATCTTCAGCAATACGATCCAATGCGCGCAGATGCCCCAGAGAAAGATCAACAACGTGAATATAATCACGCACTCCGGTACCATCTTTGGTCGGGTAGTCATCCCCGAAAACCGATAGTTGCTCCAGACGCCCGATAGCAACCTGAGTAATATAAGGAAGCAGATTATTGGGAATTCCCTTGGGGTCCTCGCCTATCCTCCCGGAAAGATGGGCTCCAACCGGATTAAAATAACGCAACAGAACGATCGCCCAGCGTGGATCAGATGCGGACAGATCGCGTAAAATCTCCTCAATCATCAACTTGGTGCGCCCATAGGGATTTGTTGCAGAAGTAGGGAAGTCCTCGCTAATCGGCACACTGGCAGGATCACCATAGACGGTAGCAGAGGAGCTGAATACCAGCTTAAAAACACCGGCACGCCGCATTTCGTCTAGGAGCACCAAAGTACCGTTGATATTATTGTCATAATATTCCAGTGGAATCTGAGTTGACTCACCGACCGCTTTAAGGCCAGCAAAATGAATCACAGAATCGATATTGTGTGATGCAAGTATTTCACGCAGCCCCGCTCCGTTGCGGATATCAACCTCGTAACAGGGAAACTGCTTACCGGTTAATTCTTGAATGCGCGAAATAGATTTTTGGCTGGCATTACTGAAATTATCGACAACAACAACCTCATTACCAGCGTTTAGTAATTCAACGACGGTATGACTGCCAATATAACCAGCACCACCTGTGACGAGAATGGACATGTTACCCCCTAAAACGAAAATCGTATATTTATTGATCGCAACTACACACTGATAATAGCAGATGAAATTTAATCTTTTTTGGGGTTTAACCCTACAGCGATAAGGCCTTATCAGCGTTCAATAAAAAGTTTTACAGCCTTTGACCGTAATCTTACGTATCCTGTATATCCCTGCTAATTCGCCCTTTATCGATAAACCTATCAAACCTTACTTGCAGGAATGTTCAGGATAAACAGGATAAAACCTTAGCAAACAATCTATTTACCGCAAAGGTGCTAAGGACTGTTAGAAAATCGCGAATTTATTGCCGCGGATAAAATCAGATGAAGTTGCCACACACTATTTTGGGGCCGCGACCAGAATCTACCAAGAATTATAAAGCCTTTTATGATTAAATCCGAAGAGATCAGCCTCACGCCCGTTCGCTTTCTCTCACTCAAGGCACAAAGGTCGCAGAGCAAAGCTTTACAGGTTTTGACTCTAAGCCCAGGTTAAAAGCCTTTGATTCTGATTTTCTTGTGCGCTCTCTGCGGCTCTGCGTGAAACCGGTTTTGACCTTAGTTAAAATTTTTCATTGCTGTCCTAATCGCTCCCGCTGATAAGACCCGTCCTGCACGTTTCTGCACCAGTCCTGGTTATCCAAGTACCACTGTACGGTCTTGCGGATACCACTCTCAAAAGTTTCCTGGGGAGCCCAGCCCAGTTCGCGTTGAATTTTTCCTGCATCTATCGCGTAACGCATATCGTGCCCGGGCCTATCTTTTACATAGGTGATGAGAGCTGAATAGGTATTTAATATGTCACCACCCGCCCCTTTCACGCCACTGTCCACAGGGGGAACCAGCTCATCCAATATCTGGCAGATGGTTTTAACGACCTCGATATTTTGTTTTTCGTTATGACCACCAATATTATAGGTCTCACCAACAACACCTTTTGTCGCTACCAAAACCAAAGCTCTTGCATGGTCTTCAACATACAGCCAATCACGAATCTGATTCCCCTTACCGTAAACCGGCAAAGGTTTCCCTTCCAGAGCATTGAGTATTATCAGCGGAATTAATTTTTCAGGAAAGTGATATGGCCCGTAATTATTAGAGCAATTTGTCACGATTGTCGGCAACCCGAAAGTGCGTTTCCAGGCTCTGACCAGATGGTCGGAAGCGGCCTTGGATGCTGAATATGGTGAACTGGGAGCATAAGACGTTGTTTCCGTAAACAGAGGCAACTCTCCGGCCAGTTCCTGTCCTTCAGGATGAGGAAGATCACCATACACTTCATCCGTGGAAATATGATGAAAGCGGAATACAGCCTGGCGACCTTCAGGCAGCGACAGGTAATAAGTGCGTGCCTGCTCCAAAAGCGTATAGGTACCAACGACATTGGTCTGAATAAATTCGCCAGGGCCATCAATAGAGCGATCTACATGAGATTCAGCAGCCAGATGCATGACGATATCAGGCTGATGGCTGCTGAATACCCGCTTAAGTTCTTCCGCATCACAAATATCAACATGTTCAAAAGCATAACGAGGATCAGAGGAAATCCCTTTTAATGATTCAAGGTTTCCTGCATAGGTCAATTTATCGACGTTCACCACACTGTGTTCAGAGTCATTAACAATATGGCGCACAACTGCGCTACCAATAAAACCGGCGCCACCGGTTACTAAGATCTTCATATCACTATCCTTGCAGTGCAGCTAAACAGCGCACCAGAGAATCTCGCCAGTAAGGAATATCCAGATTCAGATCCTGTTTGATTTTAGACTTGTTCAACAGACTGTAATGGGGCCGTTTGGCAGGCGTTGGATAATCTTTAGTCTCAATCGCAGCAACCTGGCAACTAAAAAGACGTAAATCAAAGATGGCCTTGGCAAAATCATACCAACTACACACTCCTTCGTTACTGAAGTGATAAAGCTCAGCCGTTTTAGTTTCCAGCTGAGACAAGCTATCCAGGATGGCTTTGGCTAGATCTCCGGCGTAGGTCGGGGTTCCAATCTGATCAAAAATAACCGTTAATTTATCCCGCTCAGCACCTAAGCGCAGCATGGTTTTGACAAAGTTCTGACCAAATTCAGAATAGAGCCAGCTGGTGCGAATAATAGCACCTTTTGCGGCAAGGTTTTGAAGCGCCTGCTCGCCCTTAAGCTTGGTCATGCCGTAAACAGACTGTGGAGCAACGCTGTCAGTCTCCACATAGGGCCTGAAACTCTGCCCGTCAAAGACATAATCTGTGCTGACATGGATTAGAGCCATATCTTTCTGTTTGCAGATTTCAGCCAATGCTTTTACCGCCAAATGATTGATAGCCTCTGCCAAACCCTGATCAGATTCGGCCTTATCAACAGCAGTATAAGCTGCGCAGTTAATAATAAAGTCACAGGTCTTTTGATTAAAATATTCTTCAATAGCTGCAGGTGAAGTTAAATCCAGATCCTCAATATCGATATAGACAAATTCATACTGGGAGTAGTCACCTGCTATTTTACGGATCGATTGCCCTAACTGTCCATTAGCACCAGTAACAAGGACTTTTTTAGGCATAATAATTTTCCTTATAATCAAAAAGATCTTTTAATTCAGCAAGAGTCGGTTGGTTAAGATCTTTATCTGATAGTTTCAAGTACTCTGCTTTAAGGCCCCAATCAATTCCAAGAACCGGATCATCAAAAGCCAAGCCTCGATCACATTCAGGGGAATAATAATTATCTACCTTGTAGGCAAATATCGCTGTTTCACTTAACACGACGAAACCATGAGCGAATCCACGGGGAATAAACAGCTGCCTTTTATCTTCACCTGTAAGCTTAACTGCAACATGCTGCCCGAAGGTTGGGCTACCCTGGCGGATATCTACGGCAACATCCAAGACCTCTCCTTCGATAACACGCACCAATTTACTTTGGGCGAATGGTGGTAATTGAAAGTGTAATCCTCTAAGAACTCCCTTAGAGGACCTGGATTCATTATCCTGACAGAAGGGTATCTGATAACCGACAGCTTCTTCAAATTTATCCTGCCGGAAGGTTTCAACAAAGTACCCTCGGTGATCACCATGAACAACCGGCTCAATAAGAACAACTTCCGGTATTCCCTGAGGAATAAAGTTCATGGATTGCGCCCCTCATTTGCGCGCTTGATAAGGTATTGGCCGTACTGATTCTTTTTTAGAGGTTCGGCGAGTTCAAGTAGTTTTTGCCGGTTAATATAGCCCATTTCATAGGCAATCTCTTCCAGGCAGGCAACTTTCAGGCCTTGCCTACTCTCAATTGTTTCTATGAATTGGGACGCTGCCAGCAAATTTTCATGGGATCCAGTATCAAGCCAGGCATAGCCACGCCCCATCAGTTCTACCTTCAGTCGGCTCTCATCAAGATACATCTGGTTGACAGTAGTAATTTCAAGTTCACCACGGTCAGAAGGTTTCACCTCAGAAGCCTTCTTAACGACATCATTGGGATAAAAATACAATCCAGTAACAGCATAATTCGATTTTGGCTGTTGTGGTTTTTCTTCCAATGAAACAACAGTACCTTCAGAATCAAACTCTGCTACGCCATAACTTTGCGGGTTATTCACATGATAACCAAAAACCGTCGCCTGGTTTGCTTTGGCATTTTCAACCGCGTTTTTGAGCATGTACGGCAAATCATGCCCATAAAAGATATTATCCCCCAGGACCAAACAGGTATCATCGTCACCGACAAAATCTTTACCTAGAATAAAAGCCTGAGCCAGACCATCTGGGGACGGTTGAGTAACATAATCAAATGACATCCCCAAATCTGAGCCATCTCCCAATAGACGCTGGAAACTGGCTTGATCTTCTGGTGTTGTTATAATCAAAACCTCTTTGATACCCGCCAGCATAAGGACTGATAAGGGGTAGTAGATCATAGGCTTGTCGTAGATGGGTACAAGCTGTTTGGATGTTCCCTTGGTGATTGGATAAAGGCGAGTGCCGGACCCACCAGCTAATACGATACCTTTCATAAATTCAACCCTGTATGTGATCAATGTTCACTAATTCACTCTAAATATTTCAAGCATGAAAGATCGTCAATGTAGCATAAAAAAGGTTCTATAGAGGCCTTTTCTTTTTGGCAAACGGAGAGTGAATAGGATAAGGGAGCCGCTTTATACGGTCAAGGATCAAAGAACGCGAAGTTTTTTTAAGGGGAAAACCAATAACCTTATGCCTTTTACTTCTATCTGAATCTATCCATAATTATCTTCGTTTAACACAGGACTTTCTCTGCGTTCTTTGCGCCTTTGCCGTGAATATAAACTCAGGCCGCTTCTTCTGCCTCCCCAAACAGCAGGCGCGCTTTCGCCACCCCCCTCAGATAGCGGGAATTTCTCTTTGCAGCAAGCGCTGTCATCCGTTCAGGATCGCCGGCATGGTTGCCAAAACATTCAATGAAATGGTTGGAATGTTCGATAAACGCTGCGAGGCTGATATTGTATTTGGCCAGCAAACGAGGGGCGCGTTCCGGGACAGCTCCCCGTTTGTTCGGATGCACGACCCGGCTGGCGATGTCCAGCAGATCAAGGTAATCATCGAAGACAAAAGGAACAGAGGCCCGGAAGGCGGCAGCGGCATCGAAGGGGAGTAACGGTGCCTGTTTGACAGGTTCGGACGCGGTGGCGGGCTCAGCAGGGGAATAGTCATTTTCATGTGGCCCTGCGGGTTCTTCGGTCGATACAGGCGCGGTTTTAAGTGTGTCTATTTTTGCCTCGGAATTATTCTCCGCAAGGGTTTTCAGCTCTTTAACACGCTGGCTGACAGAAGTATAGGCGCTCTCTTCAAGGCTTTCGGTCATGCCGGCCCGGACCGGGTTCAGATCGGTGTAGGCCATTGCCGCAAGCACCGCTTTTTCATCAAGCAGCGCCTGACACTTATAGCGACTCTCCCAGAAATGGCCTGTAACCTGGTCTTCGGCGTTAGCCCGGCGAGCAATATATTGATTCAGATTTTTCATAAACCAGGACAGGTTACACAACCGCTCACGGTAAACCGTGGCCAGCATGTCAACCTGCCGCAACTCCCCTTCACTCATGTCTTGACGCTCATTGCCGACATAACGCTGAACAAGAAGGGGGCCTTTATACAAGGAGGTCCAGCGCCGAACCACCTCTTCTGTTGACAGATCCTGCACCCGCTCATCATCTACCCGCACCACCAGATGATAGTGATTATGCATGATGGCGTAAGCAGCGATGTCGATGGTGAAGATGCATGCCAGGTACTTGATCCGATTTGCTACCCAGTCGCGCCGGTGCTCATAGCTTTGCCCGGTATTGTGATCGGTACCGCACAGGTAAGCGCGCCGCACACAACGAGAGACGACATGGTACCAGGGGGTTTCATCCAAACTGATTTGATTATAACGGGGAGTTGCCATAAAAAACCTCAGCAAAACATAATTTGTAAAAGCGTGTGTCTCGTAGATGTTTGGCGCAACCTTAAAGTATTGTGCCGCTCTCAGCGACTTTGCGGTGATTCTGATTTTTCATGTCAACGACTCTGGTTAAATCCAACCCATACTGCCCAAACCGACAAGCACTTCTAGCGAGACTTTCAGAAGGATAACGGAAAGAGAAGGCACAAGTCAATTATTAAGTGCCTGTCCTTCAGTAGTATTAAGTGCCTGTCCTTCAGTAGTATTAAGTGCCTGTCCTTCAGTAGTATTAAGTGCCTGTCCTTCAGTAGTAAAAACGTGACTTTTTCATCGAGAATCTCCTCCTAATTAATCTACGAGAAAATTCTACTTTTGAGTACCATTACTTTTCGGGGGGATTACCATGGCTGCTTCGGTGAGCTGTTTGATAAGTGGTGTAAGAATGCCGCCTTTACCCGTTAGGTTTTGGCCTTCACGCAAGGCCTTGAGAGCAGCCTCCATATCGAAGGGGTTTTCTGGTTTGGACATGTGTCATTCCTTTCGTTCTGTAAATAATAGCGAAATGACACAGAATTTTGAACACTACCCATCATTTAAGTCAACGTGCCGCCTGAAAGGCCTTGTCCTTTTTAAACTTGAGATAATCCCGTAAAAAGAGACAAACAAACTTTGGATACTCTATAGCGTACCGCTTAAATAACTTAGGTTCATCATAAATGCGATACATCCACCTTAAATTGTACTTATCAATAAACCTCGGATAGTATACTAGTTTTTTCCCTGTCTGGTGAAAAAAACCACCACATGTGAAACCAAGCCCCCGCCACCCGGAATTCCATAAATCAACTAAAAATTTTTCTTGTAATGGTGTTCCCATGCCGACTATGACTACATCAAGATCAAGAGCTAAAATACTATTAAGGCAGTTATTGCGAATACTTGTAGATTTTAAATAACCATGGTGAGAATACTTAATAGAAAGTTTTGGGTATGCCCTTTGAATAACTTCAACTGCATTTAGAATTTCGTCCTCCTTTGATCCAATAAATCCAATACTTTTATTATTTTCTTCACACCATTCAAAAACTTTAGGAGCTAAGGATGTCATATCAAAGCTGGCTCTATTCACTTTAAGCCCGCAAAACAAACGAAGGAACTTTTTCAAATATTCGCCATCAATATAGATTCCATCAAATTTGGAAATCAATTCTTTATTATTACGAGCAACGGTATAAGAGAAAGGATTTAAAAACGTGTAAATACCTTTCTCATAAATTTTACTATCTTTTATTTTTAAATTAATAATTGAAATCATATAAATTATGAGATGATATTTTTAGCGATATTCTTAACAGTGTCATAGTTATATGCATTAAATAAATTTTTCATTTTTTCTTCATTTTTATTTTCGAAATATTTACCGCTCCCTATATCTAGTAAAAGGAGTTTTAACTCATCAACACTTTCGACAATTCTTAATGTGCCATTACCAACAAAGCTTCTTTTGAATTTCCAAATTCTCTGGTCAAGCATCAGACTAAAAGTAGGAACACCAAGCCATGAGCTCTCAAGAAGAACCGTCGAATTAAACCCCAAGACAACATCCGTCTCTTGGAATGCCTCAACCAAAGGCATTTTGCAATCTTGGATCTGGGCAGAAATATTCTTATAGTTTTCATAATTATCACGTGGGTGGACTCTAACAATCAATTCGATTTCCAATTCATTTCGGAGGAAACCAACTAAATCGATTATTTTTTTTAATGCTTCATGCTGAAATCGATCATTGTCTAGCTCGTTATGCCAAAGATATCCTTGAGTTATAAAAAGAACTCTTAGGTGTTTCTTGTTAGATCTCTGAGTATAATTTAAATTTATATTATTTTTTCTTTCATAAAGATTTTTATATCGTGGCATCCCAAAATTTAAATATTCTCTTATATTGCTCCCTCGTCGAGAAAGGACATCTGCAACATAACAACTCATAACAAATGCCTTATCAAAGGGATAACAACCAATTTCACTTGGCAAATAGGGGCCAATCAGAGGAAGAGAAGAAGCATAAAAAACACTACCTCTGACTGACCTTCTAATGTAATCAAGTACATCAGAGGCCTTGTTTCTAGAATATCTCAAAATATCACAAAAAGAAAATGAGTAGTCTGAAATTATCCCATCTAGAAGTAAAATATTACTTGTTCCTTTAATTTTATCTAAGACCACCCTTTGCAAAGCACCGTCATTAGAAACAATAACTGCATCGTACAGATCAAGAAGGCCAAGCTCAATCGAAAATTCTTTAACTAGCTTAATTTTCTCAAAGAAAGAAACCGCATAGAAGGAACTCCCCAAGGATCTTCTAGTTATATTTCTATATTTAAATTGAAAACCAGAAGGAATTATATCTTGCCTAAAATAATCTGTAGCGAATAGAAAGAAAATTTCTACATCACCCAATAGTTCACACGCAATGGGAAGCATATTGCTTACATGTGTTTCATTTTGTGGAAAAAAAAGCACTCGCCTCATATAAGTATTAGCCTCATAAGCTTTTCATGCCCTACGATGGTGCAATTTAATAAAAAAATAGCAGCTATTTGGCTTAAAATAAAATGAACACATATCTTATATATTACAACCAAGAAAAGACAAAGAAAATCGGACATCGTTTTATGGCAAAGATAGTCGTGTAGTAACGCCTTCCCCATCGTATAAAATCCATTCATATTATGTATTGCCTTCAAGTTCTAGCTATCGCTATCACGGGAAAACTCCTAATTGTGGGCTTGAACCCTACCCCGAATCTAGACAGGCCAGTATTGGGAACTTCAAGCTTGTGACAAGTTTATCCAGAAACTGATCCGGAGTTAAATGCCCGGAAAGAATGTGGCCTAAAATCATTTTAATCTCTTCGCCAAATTTCGACCTTTTTACGTGCATCGTCAATCGACAAAAACCAATGGACATTCAAACATTTATCCAGAAAACTGCCATTGAATAATTCCGGTAGGATATCAGCTCATTTTAAGGCTCATCCACTTATCACGTTGTTCAAATTCCAGGGACCGGCATCATTAGAACACCTTTTGTGTAAACCAATATATAAAAACATAAACAAAAAAAGAGGCAATAAGCGGACCCAAGCTTTGGATTAGAACGCCAACAAAAGACGAGGAAGCCAAACCATATAAAGAAAATGATAAAATAAAAAACAAAGGATAAATTAATGAAAAAGAATGAGGATCAATAATTTTCAATTTACTCTTTACATAAATGTAAAATGAATTTAAGAAAAACGAAACAAAGAAACACATAAACATGGCATATGATATGCCAAAGTTTACATATGACTCACCAATAATAGATGGCGTAATCCCTCCGCCTTCAAATTCTACCCCGGCTAAATTCTTCAGAAGAACACCTGATGTACTTCCCTTACCCGGAAGTAATATTAAAAAATCATTTAAATATGTTTTTCCCGTTAAGACAGATGGCCCTATGTACGAATAAATATATTCAATATTTTGAAGTTGAACCCAAAACCTATGGCCAACATTCGCCCACCCAAAAACTAAAAGGTCATAAAACTGTCCATCACTAATTCTTTGAACCAAATCATTGAAACCCAAATGCCTTATATACTGAAGAAGTCCATTAAAGAGAAACAATAAAACAAAAAGAAACAAACATATTAAAGTCTGTTTCTTATTAGGCCTTTCAAACTTAAACAAAAAGTATACCAATCCTGGAAAGACGATAGCCTTTAAGGCATCTGCTCTAATTGCATAGCCAAGAAGAATAATTAATGAAAAAATACACAAAACCCAAATAAACTTATGAACTTTTCTCCTAAAAACATAATCAATAGTAACTAGATAACATAGTGATAAATAAATTAAATTTCTTGAAATGTGATAATAATAACCCTTTCCTTGCAATTCGGAAACTCTATAGTAATGAACATTATCAGAAAGCATTGGAATTACACTCATCCGTGAATAGACATACAAGGTAATCAGCCAACCCAATATCAATGTCATTATCGAAAAAAAATACTTCTTTCTTAAAAGACAATCAGAAGAAACGGATGGTGGACAAACTACAGAACTTCCTGTACACTTACCATTAATAAAAAAAAACAACTCAGAGAATAATCCCCCTAAAAGTAGAAAGACAAAACCACAAATCACATGAAGTTTAACATCAGGTCTTATTTCAGGTAAGTGCCCAACGCCATCATAAAATCCACCAAAAACTACAAAGAGGAAGTAACCGACAAAAAAGGAGATATATGGATTTACGAAGTTTATGTAATTCCATTTCCTTACAAATATAAATAACAATATAACAGCTATCAGTATATACATTTTCAATAAATCATAGTCCTCTATTTTTCATTTTTACATAAAAAAGATCCTAACAATCCTTAACAAAAAGACGATCAGGCAGACTTAATCCATGGCATTTTTACCAACCGAGCAGATACGAAAATGACAAGGATAGCCACAATAAAGTATGCAAAGAGAGTCGCCCATGCTGCCCCAATAGACCCATATATTGGGATTAAAATAAAATTTAAAGATATATTTATAAAAGCCCCAAAAGTACTTATAAATCCCAATATCTTAGTAGAACTTGTAGTAACTAAAAATGGAAAAAAAAGTTGATATATTCCAAAAAAAAGATAACCTACTGAAATGACGGGTATAAAACTTATTGCATCAACAAAATCGCCACCAACCACATAGGGAAGTGCGATACTAGCAATTACAATATAGACCGGAACACCGATAACTAATGCTATCAGAAAACAGTAAATATAAAATACTATCTTTCGGCGCGAGCCAGGAAGAGGCTCATTAATTGTGCGCAAAAACCAAGGAGTCCATGCTTTAGCAAATGCATCAGTAACAAGCATGATGACCATTCCAAAGCTATAGCCCACTGAATACAGGCCAAGTTCTGATTTCCCTACCATACTTTCAAGAAAAAATCTGTCACTCACAGCTATAAGTGCCGAAGAAATTGCGTGCGGTAAAAGCGGTAGCGAAAACTGCATGATGTTACGAAGGTCTGTTTTATTTATGCTTGATATCAACCATCGCCTATTTTTCATAAAAAGAAGAGCAGCAACACCCATGAGCAGTGGAGCGACCATTACGCCTGTTGCCCTACCTTGCCACCCCAAAGAATAAACTATAACAAGCAAAAGACTTATAGTTAAATTCAATAAAGTAGATCCTAATTCAAATGTCGCGTACAGCCATGGTTTCCCACATGCGCGAAAAATAGTTTGAACGAATAAAAAAAGCATTATCGCAAAAGAAACTAAAGGAATTGTGCACCACCAGTAAGATTCAATGCCGTACCAAACATTTTTTATTCCGCTTAAAAATAAACACGCCATCAAACCGAAAGAAGAACTAATTAACAGTATCAAAAAAACATTGAAATTGAATTTGCCAAAAGATTCAGAATCCATAACTGGATATGCTTTAGCGATATTCAAATGAAGCCCAAATCCACATATAGCGACACCAAAGGTAATTGCTACTTGATACAAAGCCACCAATCCGTATTCCGAAGGAGTCAAAAACCGAGTTAAAATTGGAATGAGAAGAAACGGAGTTAACTTGTTAAGAATACTACTAAATAAATAAATAAAAGAATTTTTTATCATCAATTATTTTCTTTCAATTCTTTTATCAATTTTTCATCCACTGATACTTTAAATAGATGAAGTAAATTTTTTATTTTACTATCAGGCCAATCCCACCATTGGATATTTAAAAGATCTAAAATTGTTTTTTCATCAAAACGATATTTCAAAATTTTTGCGGGAACCCCTGCCATAACTGCATAATCTGGAACATCTTTCGTAACAACTGAGCCTGCACCAATTATTGATCCATGGCCAATCTTAAGTCCCGGCATAATTATCACCTGCGCACCAATCCAGACATCATTTCCTATAATTACACGATCATAGCCTTGGATTCTTTTTGCTGCAAATCCCCCAACTTCTGGAACATATGGAAATGCGCTTATAGTTAAATGATTCTGTGGATGTTTCAACGCATTTATTGTACAATCCCATGAGATAGCACAAAATTTTCCAATTTGAGTATGAGTGATTTTTGAGTATCTACCTATTGCACTGTATTTAGAAATTGTTGAATTATTAATGGAAGCATGTCCTGCAACAATAACACCCTTTCCTAAAACACTCCGATTAATAATTGAGGTAAGAGATATAGTATTAAATGACTCAATTTTATTTTTCTTCCCTAGTTTAATTTTTAATATCGAAATTTTAATGAACCTTTTAAGGAACTTCATGGCAACTGCTCTACAAATCTCTTCATTACACTAAAATGACGGTTAATTGCCTCTCGAGGAAGGTTTAAACGAACTCCACCATGTAATTCGTAAGCAATTGACTGAGCCACATCTACTGCAATCTTATTGACAGGAGTAAAATTGTCATATGGCAATTGAAGTTTATGCAAGATTTTCACGACAATGGAATTATTTACAAGATCATATCCGTCAAACATTACACCACCCAGCACTTCGGACAACGCTTTCCCCCTGCCATCCTCGCATATTAAAATAGAAGGCTTAGATATACTGCACATAAAGATATGAGCATGAACCCTATAGCCAATGTGAAGATCACAGCCTGAATAGAACTTTTTGAGACTTTCTGCGCTTCCAGAAATGTCTTCAAATTCAATACCATTAGCTATTAACCAGCTACAAAAGCGTTGCTGCGCTTTATCCAGAGACGGTGTTGATCCATGACTATGCAAATAGCCACCATTTAATCCATGATGGAACGCAACAACAAGGCTAGCAGAAGCCAATGTATCGCGCAAATTCAGAACGACATCCTGCATCTGTCGAAACATGCGTTCAGATGTTTTCATAGACACACCAAGAGAAAAACCTACCTTACTAACAGTTGGAGAAACATTCATAGAGCTTCCGATGTGCTTCTGGCTATAAAGAGCCGGGCATCCTGTCATCAGGTAATTTTTTAGCCCTAGAAATTGCAAAACATTTAACGTATGGTAATCACGCACGCTGGATAGATATCCACTTTTTTCAATTCTATAGAGCAATTCACAACTTAATTGATTTAAAGGGTAATAATGAGTGTCCTTCCAGGCGCCATTCGCAGAATACCATCCAATACCCATTGTGATAATAGGAACTTTTATTTCATCAAGATCCTCAACAAGACCATATACTCTCGGTCTCATTTTCTCCTGAAGTGCTGGGCCTCCCAAAAGGATCAGGGCACGTGACTCGTTCACTTGATCCAGGACGTGTCTATCGAACGGTTTCCAACCATCCTTATCTACCACTGTTCTATCTGGGCGCAACCAAGTTAATAAATCTTTGGCTCGATCCTTTATAAGAAAATCACCTGCATTGTTTTTGCTACCTGTAAGAATTACATACTGATCTTTCATCAAAACTTCTCGCTTTTTGGTGAAATCATAAACCACTGCAGAGGCATATCATCTTCAATATCTTGACAAGCAGTTGACCCAACAACCTCGTCCCAGTGAATGGGACTAACTCCATGAGCAGGTCGTTTCACAATAAGGTTGTCCTCTGTCAAGGCTTCACCTCTTTTAATGCCACGTGCAGCCACTATGCTTCTCCGGGCATGTTTCCGTGCAGCAGCCTCTAGTTGGAGATTTTTATCTTCAGTCCTACCGACCAGGCTACTAAACATCTGCAATTTGGCAATGAAAGCCTTGAGATCATATTTATCCATAGCATGATAATGATCATTGCCGGCCAAACTTTTATCATGAGTAAAGTGTTTTTCCAAAATAACGGAACCGAGAAGAGCTGCACACTCCAAAGCAGAGATGGTTTTATCTGGTACAACGTGATCAGAATAACCAACTAAACATTCAGGAAAAACCTTCTGCAACAACCTTATTCTGTCAAGGTTGGCATTAGCTATTAGCGTCGGATAATTAAGGACACAATGTAAAATAGCGATATCCTGAACACCACAAGACCTTAAGATAGATAATGCAAATTCAACCTCAGCTAATGTAGAGGCTCCGGTAGAAAGAATAACAGGCTTGCCGCATTCACCAACTTTTCTAAGTAAAGGAACGTTTGTTATATCAGCTGAGGCTATTTTAAAAGCTGGCATCAAAGGATTCAAAAAATCAACAGCGTCTAAGTCAAAAGGGGTTGACAAAAAATCTATTCCAGATTGTTTGCAATGCTGGGCTAACTTTTCATAATCCTCAGGGTTAAAATTATCGTATTTTTGGAAAAGTTTGTATTGACTATCTGTTGGCTCTTTAGACTTATCCCAATAAGCTGGACTATATTTAGATGCTATTTTTCCAGCTTTGTAAGATTGAAACTTTGCAGCATGAGCACCAGCTTCTGCAGCTTCATCTATTAGCCGTTTTGCCAGTTCAATAGATCCCTCATGATTTACACCAATCTCCGCAATGATATATGGATTCATTGAAGATGAAATTTTAAAAGGACCTATTTTAAATTCTCGTGTCGACATATAAACTCCTACAATAATGCAGTAATTCTTTTAATTACTCGTCTTTTTCCACTTCTAAGATCAACTTTTTCCATTTTTTTACGCATTACCTGACGAACATTTTTATCACTTATTACCTCATCAAATGTTTTCAGGATAAGAGCATCATCAATCTCACTGCATAATCCTAAGTTTATTATTCCATTGTGACTATCTGCAAAGCTATGAGTTGCTTCTCTCTCATTCTGACATATTACGATTGTAGGAACACCAACAGAGGTAAGTTCATAAACAGTCCGCCCTCCAGAAGTCAGGGCAACATCTGCAGAAATCATATAATCAGAAATTTTATTGGTTCCTTTTATATATTTCACCCTATCGTTTGCAACTGATTTCAATTTATTTTCTAGTTCTGGTTCAAAATTAAACCCAGGACCCACAACTATATCAATGTTAATATTTTTCTTTTCACATAGTTCAAAGAGCACATCTAAACATCTTGTTGACAAATTATTTTCGTCAGTCCCACCGAAGGTCAGCAGAACTCTTTTAACATCTTCTCTTCTTTCGCTATCAGGAATATGTAAAAACTCATCCCTTAGACAAAAATAACGTTCTCCTATTAGTTTTTTTTCAGAAGGAATGAGATGAGGATAAAGTGCATTAACAACCAAATCAGCCTTTTCTGATCCAGAACCAAGATCTTCAAAATTTACAACTTTCATTCCTGCTGATTTAAGACTATCAACATATTTATCAACTGTATCCAACACGTCATTTATGACAAGATCAGGCTTAAGTTCTATAATTTTATTTAATCGTTCTCCGCTTTCTACAAGAACTACATTGTAATTAAGATTTTTAAGATAATCATATGCAAGCAGATCATCTTTTTCTATTACTATTATAATTTCATATTTTACTAATTCATGAGCAAGCAATGCGACCCTATAAGCATGGCCGAGCCCAAGTTCTTTCCGCCCCACCGCAGTAAGAACAATACGCTTATAAGAAATCATAGCTTCACATAAATAGAAATCTGACAGAGAATCTATATCAAAGCTTCTTTCATGAGGCATTATATGAAGCGCAACATTTTTACCAATTCTTGTGCCTGTATTTAATTGGTTACGTTTGCATGCGATAATTGCCCCTGTCTCCTTGTAATTTAATGGAAGACTCTGCCTATTTACACGTTCTAAATATTTAGGCACCGGCATTTCATCTCTCATACCCCATGTCAAATGCCTATCATCGACGACTGAAAGAACTGTATCAATCTCATCAGCATTAAAGTGGACAAGCGCCTCTTTTAGATCATAAGGTTTAATTAAAGGAGAGGTTGGCTGAATCGTCACCACAACATCATATTTCATATCAAATTGAACCTCTGCTTGCAGTGCAGCATGTTGAATAACAGGGTCCAATGTTGTTGCATCATTTGCCAAATTATTAGGCCTAATGATGACATTTGCACCAAATCGTTTAGCAAATAATGCAATTTCATCATCATCTGTAGTTACTACAATCGAGTCAAAGCAACCAGCTTTTAAACAAGCATCGATTGAATAAAACATTAAGGGGTTACCCGCTAATGGCCTTAGGTTTTTTCTTGGAATCCCTTTTGAACCGCCTCTAGCAGGAATTACTGCTAATACCTTCATTCGTCATCCATTTATCAATGATAGTGTCTAGAACTATGTTAAATCACCATTACAAAGATCTGTTTTTAAAAGTCATCAATGTTCGAATTTCAGATAAGAGAACCTTATCTCTACCTTTTATGTTTTTTGTAAATTCTTTAAAAAATGCCAACAACAAAGAAAAGAAACCTGCCACAAACGTCACCATTAATACAATTAAACTTCTCTTAGGTTTGCTTTTTTTATCCGGAACCACAGCACTATCTAAAACCTGTATAGTTGATGTATTTTTGGCCTCATTGATTTTCGAAATTTCATATTGTTTTGTCAGTAATTCGAATAAAGTTTCTTGGACTTTAAAATTCCTTAGTAATCGAGCGTATTGAACCCCAAGCTCGGGAACGTCAGAGGTTGCAAGAAAAATGTCATCAGAAGCCTTTTTCCCAGTTGGCGATCTTTCGAGCCTCGATATCTGGCTCTTAATCTGTGTAATCCCTTCACGCAAAGCGATAATTTGAGGATTTTGCTCAGTTTGCGATCCAAGCATCACTCCGAGCTCAACTTCTTTACTGGCGAGTTCACCTTTCAGTTGAGCAATCGCATCGATAATGGCACTGGCCTGGGCATCAATGCGAATCGCTTTGTTTTTTTCCTGAAACTCCTTAAGGGCATTTTCTGCCTCTGAAAGATCTGCTTTCACTATATTAAGGCGCTCCTCCAAAAATAATCTTTCTCTCCCAGCGTTATTTAGATTAATTCTAATATTTAATTGTTTTAGTTCATCGATATATGCGTTAGCAATTTGAGCTGCCAATTCTGGATTCTCATCCTCAACCGACACAGAAATGACTCCATCTTTTTTCCCAAGAGAGATTGAAACTTTAGCATCCAATGACTGATAAGCAGTTGTCCGATATTGCCATTCAAACAAAGCCATGAGACCAAATTTATCTATAATTGCGTCCGATATAGTTCTACTTTTGAGCATTGCAACATACATATCTCCCAACCCACCACCTGCCGAGACACCTGCTAATGCCGCAAGATCACTCATACCGCCGAGCATGGAACTTAATCCCCCTCTACT
This sequence comes from Geopsychrobacteraceae bacterium, assembly GCA_963664385.1. GTDB lineage: Bacteria > Desulfobacterota > Desulfuromonadia > Desulfuromonadales > Geopsychrobacteraceae > Seleniibacterium. The sequence goes on along the minus strand of OY761157.1, from coordinate 2,279,865 downwards.
GTCCTGTGGCGGCAGGATCCTTGCTGTGGAGGTATAAATATTCGGCATCAGCAAAGTAATTCCACAAGTCACAAGAAAGGTCACCAGGCATGTGAGGAAAATCATTTTTTTATGTTTGACGATAACCAAGAGGTATTCGAGGAGATTGATTTCGTCATCGGCTAGTTGCTGAGCCGGGATGTTTGTTGGTTCGGTGTTTTCTGACATTATTTAAATTCCTAAAAGCTGTTTATTTTAAACGCAGACAATATCTGATAAGTCAAAATCATGTATTTGCAGGGATATTCAAGATATACAGGATAACACCTTAGGACCCTTTTTAGGGTTAATGCCTTTGACCTTCATCTTGATCATCCTGTATATCCCTGCCAATTTCGCCTTTGATCTTGAACCTAAAAGCCCTTTATTTACAGGGATATTCGAGATAGGCAGGATAGTACCTTACGAACCTTTTTTAAGGGTAAGGCCTTTGCCCTTCATCTTAAATATCCTGTATATCCCTGCCAATTCTGTCTTTGACTTTAAAAACTCAAAACCTTTGTTTGCAGGGATGTTCAGGATAGGCAGGATAAAACCTTACAACCCTTTTTAGGGTTAATGCCTTTGCCCTTCATCTTGAACATCCTATATATCCCTGCTAATTTGCCCTACAATTACCTTCTTGTTTCGACTTTGTTATTTAGCCTTCGATATTCAATTTTTCGAGTACCAAAGTTTATTAACAACGCAACCTCTTTACCTGTCGCCTTTAGGTAATTAATTGTCTGGGCAATATGCTCGCCTGTAATCTTTTTGCATGACTTAAGCTCTACAATAACCCGATTTTCAACAAGAATATCGGCAAGAAACTGCCCAACTTCATAGCCGCGAAAAGTCACTTTAATTGGCACTTGAGCCGTTGCTTGGATGCCCTTATCACGAAGAGCAATCAACAATGACTTTTCATAAACCGATTCAAGGAATCCTGGGCCAAGCTCATTGCTAACTTCAAAACAGGCCGCAAGTATAGATTCCGTCAATTGATCGCCACTCATATCCCCCGCCCTCTATGCGCAGCTCTTATTTTATTTCAATCTTGAAGTGCTCAAACCTTATTTGCAGGGATGTTCAGGATACCCAGGATAAAACCTTATGACCTTTTTTTAGGTTATAGCCTTTGACCCACATCCTGACCATCCTGCATATCCCTGCAAATTCTGCTTTTGGCTTTAAAACCTCAAAACCTTATTTGCAGGGATGTTCAGGATATGCAGGATAAAACCTTAGGACCCTTTTTAGGGTTAATGCTCTTGCCCTTCATCTTAAATATCCTGTATATCCCTGCAAATTTTGCCTTTGACTTTAAAAACTCAAAACCTTTGCTTGCACGGATCCTCAGGATAGGCAGGATCAAACCTTATAGCCCTTTTTACGGTTATAGCCTTTGACCCACATCCTGATCATCTTGTATATCCCTGCCAATTCTGTCTGTGACTTTAAAACCTCAATAAACCTTACTTGCAGGGATGTTCAGGATACCCAGGATAAAACCTTATGACCTTTTTTTAGGTTATAGCCTTTGACCCACATCCTGACCATCCGGCATATCCCTGCCAATTTGCCTTTAACCTTGAACCTAAAAGCCCTTTATTGCAGAGATGTTCAGGATACGCAGGATAAAGCCTTTAAGATCTGTTTAAGCTATAGCCTTTTGCTTACATTTGGCTTACATTTGGCTTACATCCGCTTTTCATCAGACTTTATCTGCGACCATAAGACCTTCTCAAGGTTTGATCTTCAGGTTCAAAGCGGCGCACAGAGCAACCATGTCGCGCCAACCTTCCTCCGCAATATATTGGATAATTGCGGGCTCAATATCCTGATATTGATGAATGGCAATGTTTCTAAAGCCAGTCATACCAACAAGGCGGGAAGTGAGTGCTTTGTCCAACTTACCCGACTTTTGCAACAACTTAAAAGATTCCGCACTGCTTTGTGGCATCCCCAGATGCTCTACAGCAACGACATGCATGGCCAGGTCTATGGAGGCCTGACAGGCGCGCTCAATATTCAAGATCAAAGCATCCAGATGAGTTTGGTTAGCCAGACTCTTATCCGCTTCATACTCTTCACCCATGCGCCGAATACAGCGTTCTATAATTGCCGCTTTATTCAGGCTGACATTGTCAACGTTTACCATAACTTTTCTCAACATTTTTACGGTCTTGCTTGAAAGTCAGGTAACACCCTAATAGGCGCATTTCCATATTTTCAGCAAACTCGTTATTTATAGTGACAATCCGATATCCATTTAGGATTGCCTCACTGGCATAGACTAGGTTTTGTGTGGTAATCACTCCAATATCAATTGGCCGACAGAACACTCCTTCAAGAACACCTGCCAGCTCCAAGCGATTCTGCACAGTAATTTCACTATCAGCGACCGGAAGCAATGCGAGGTCGATATCACTATCTTTGCGTAAACGCCCTTTTGCCGCTGAACCTAACAGATACACAGCAGCAATGTCTGATCGTTCACCCAGCACAGATCTTATTTTCTCAGCTATTGCCTTAACCTGTTCAGACTGCGAATTCATTAGTGCTAAGTGCTCCATCTTGAGAATCCCCGCTGTTCTGCTCTTGACCTTAAAATCTGAAAACCCTTTATTGCAGGGAGATTCAGGATACGCAGGATAAAACTTTATAACCTTTCTTAGGGTTCATGCCTTTGCCCTTCATCTTGATTATCTTGAATATCCCTGCTAATTCTGCTTTTGGCTGTAAAACCTTAAAACCTTTTTTTTGCAGGGATGTTCAGGATAGGCAGGATAAAACCTTAGGATTCTTTTTTTAAGGTTAAGGCTTTTGACCCACATCCTGATCATCCTGTATATCCCTGCTAATTCTGCCTTTGACTTTAAAACCTCAAAACCTTTGTTTGCAGGGATGTTCAGGATAGACAGGATAAAACATTATAACCCTTTTTAGGGGTAATGCCTTTGCCCTTCATCTTGATCATCCTGTATATCCCTGCCAATTTTGTCTTTGAATTTAAAAACTAGCCACAGCAGCAGCTCCCAGAGCCATCTGGTAGAAAATCGTACTGATGTCCTTGACCTCTCTCATCCAGTCATACTGCTTAAATTCTTCTGGTACAAGGATCGAATCACCCGGGTAAAGAACAGTATTGTTAAAACCTCCCAGATTCCAACGCCAGTTTTCTTTATCCCAGCCAAGGGCATATCCTGATTGTTGTTTACTAACAACAGTGCCATCAGCCCGGACAACAAACATCTCCTCGTCATTTGCAGTAGACTTAATGCCTCCGACCTTATCTAAATAATAGGCGACGGTTTTCCCTGGCACATAACTCATAGATGTAGAATTGTATACTTCCCCCTGAATATTAACAGTTTGGGGATTTTCTGGAACAATCAGTTCATCACCATCCATCAGCATTATGTCCTGACTGGTTGATCTAAATTTATCAAGATCAGTTAGTGCGATAACCAGACGTCCAGTGGCGGGCGTATTCTTCAAATCTTCAATCAGGTTTTTACGGTTTGCCAGTAGGGTTTCAGCAGACTTTGCCTCTTCTGAGCTCATCGCGCCAACAGCAATTTCCTGCGCAATCCTTGAGATTTGTTTCTGCTCTTCAGCGATCAACTTCTCAACCTGCTTACGTTGCACCTCTTTTAGTGATTCCCGGCTGAAAACCGCGCCACGCAAATACGCCTTTTGGGTAAAGCCTCCGGCACGTTCTATAACAGAGGATAAGCTTTCCCCTTTACCGATTGCATAATTTCCGGGGAAGAGAACTTCACCTTTCACAGAAACCATATTTCGATCTTGATAGTCCGGAATTGAGCGAACAATCAAATGATCGTCAGGCTGCAATTTAATATTGTGCTGAGGATGCTCCTGTAAGGCATCGGTAAGACTTACCTCGTAACGCTCAATCTTGGTCGACTTACCATCAGGAGTATAGCGGGTAAGCTCAGCCATATCGGTATAAGCACTGCGTTTCAAATTTCCTGCGACCGCAACAAGGTCAGCGATGGTCATATTGTCGAAAAGGCGGTAAACACCCGGCCGCAATACTGCCCCGGAGATCAGAACTTCCGGTAATTCTTCCATCTCTTCACGGGAGAATAAACGGACTTCATCATATTCCTGAAGGACGATATTTTGCACTTGGTCGCCTTTAAGGGCCTGTTCCAGATTAACCGTCAGAATCTCTTCCCGGTAAGAAGGGAGAGACTTGCGGACTATCTGGGCCATTTGTGGAAAGTAATCAGGGAGCAGGTTAGCGTATGGCAATAACAGGTCGGCCAATCTCATTCCCGGTTCAAGCTGGTATTCTCCTGGCCTGGCAACATAACCCGCAAGGGAAACATACCCCGCCGTATCGGTAATCGGTGAAATCTGAACCAGGTCACGATCTTGAAGCTGGTATGCCAAAGTTTGTTGGACCTGTGCCGGTTCACCTGACAATGATAAATCGATAACAACCTTGCTGTTATGTTTTGCCACACGCTGCAAACGAATTTTTTGAAGGTAAGCAGTAGAAATGGTTCCACCAGCCATATCGAGCAGGTCCCCCAAAGTTTCACCTTGGGCTAGTTCATAAATCGCCGGACGCCGGACATCTCCGGAAACACCAACCAGTGAACCAGAAACCGGTATCAGGATAGTATCCCCGGACTGCAAACGAATATCTTTACTGTTATCCCCGGATTGAAAGAAATCATAAAAATCGATGGTCGCCTGCAGTTGACCATTGCGCAGGACACGGATGTCACGAAGACTACCATTTTTAGAAGGACCACCGGCTGCAGAAAGAACCGTCAACACACTACTGAGTGAACTGACCTGATAGGTTCCGGGTGCATTGACTTCACCAACCAGAAACACATTGATGGAACGCAGGGAGTCAAGGGCGACATTCACCTGGTACTGCTTAAAATATTTACCAATCTGACGGTTTATGGTCTCTTTCGCTTCAGAAAAAGTTTGCCCCCATACATTAATCACCCCGACCTTGGGCAGAACAATTTCACCATTGCGATCAACCTCTGCCTGGTAGTGACCTTCAATATTGCCCCAGATATCGATACGCAGTGTATCTCCCGGGCCAAGAACATAATCCGGGCCAACCAAACCCGCATCATCAGCCTGAAAATTCTGGGTGTTGGCAAAAAACTCGAAACCAAACTGCTCTAACTCATACCATTTAAAAGGGACCTGACCGCGCGGAGTCTTTTGTTCTCCCGCAACATTGCTAAAATACATTTCAGCTTCTGAAGGACGTTGAAACTGTCCCAAACCACCTTGGTTTGTTGGGTAGGTACCTTGGTTTGTTGGGTAGGTACCTTGGTTTGTTGGGTAGGTACCTTGGTTTGTTGGGTAGGTACCTTGAGTTGTTGGGTAGGCACCTTGAGTTGTTGGGTAGGCACCTTGGGTTGTTGGGTAGGCACCTTGGATTGTTGGGTAGGCACCTTGGTTTGTTGGGTAGGCACCTTGGTTTGTTGGGTAGGCACCTTGGTTTGTTGGGTAGGCACCTTGGTTTGTTGGGTAGGTACCTTGGTTTGTTGGGTAGGTACCTTGGTTTGTTGGGTAATTGCCTTGCCCTGGAGACATTCGGCTATACTCAAGCAAACTACTATCGTCCTGAATAGGACGTAATCTTTGGGTAGTCATACCGGTGGTCGAATACTGAACCTGCTCATATTGAACAGGCCCACTCACGGAAGAAACACTTCCGGACGAGGTCTGTGCACTCTGCAAAGCCTGCCTCTGTTCAGGGGAAAGCGTTTGCAGCATCTGCTGATATTCAGCAATTTGGCGTTGCTGCTCAGGAGTCAGAGTCTGAGCAACCTGTTGAAAAGAACTGTTAGCCGTTGAAGAAGTCATCCCCTGGGCAAACAAGGTCCCTGAACATAAAATCATAACGAATACAATTAAGATACTCCGAATCAAAAACCTTTTTTTCCCATTCATCAACACACCACAACTCCTCGGGGTCGTAAAATTACCAATGGCCCCGTAATCCAACGGATATCAAGCTGATATCCTCACTATTGTCAGCAATAAATTTAAAGTTTTCGGCTTTCCCGTAACTCAGTACACAGTTAAAAGCATAATTCTCAGTAAACGCCCAATCCATCTTCAGGAGCCCCTGTGCGTACTTTTCACGGACTGGTTGGTCAAAGCCACGTTCCTCGTAATCGAAACCCACAGTCATTAACAGTGTCTCGGTAAGAATCGCATGGATTTCCAGATAGGTATCTTTAGCGGAACCACCGACATGATGCCCCATGATGTTACCGTCGTAGGTATATCCCGATTTAAAAATACCGTGATTGTACCAATTGGGGGCCATATTATCCTGCCGAGAAAGATCAGCGTACTCAAAATTCAAACTTAAACGACCACTCGGATCAATCTGCGGCAGATAGATCCCTGCGAGCCAGGCATGGGCGGCAAGAAAGTGCCCGGCTTCATCTTCGCCGCCATATTCCCCGTAAACTTCAGTATTCCACAAAAATGGCAAACGTATGCGGGCATCAACAGCAGCAACGGAGTTACTGGTGTCTTCGCCGCCAGTCAGGTTTTTTCCGCCCAATATGGTAAAAAAATCACTCGCTCCGACATCAATCTTTTCTCCGTTTCCATAATCCCTGGTCCCACCAAAAATTACAGCTCGCGACGCACCTAATTCCACCCAAGGCAAAGGCTTAAAGTTTATCCGCATTCCCGCAAAGTAGGGCTCAGAAATCACCCGATCTTCCTCAAGGCGACTCCAGAACATATCCAACCGAAATGGCCCCAGATACTTAAAGATCCAGGGAAGCAGGGTCGGGGTCGGATTGGTCAAACGGACCATGTCAAAGGGCTTGGCATTATTGGTCAGCACCAGGCTACCGTGGCGCCCTTGTCCCCACCATAGAGATTGTCGACCAACGGAAACTTCTAAAGCCCCTAGCTGCAAAGCGAGACGACCATCTAGTAGACTGACATCGGCTTCCGACTGATCACCATCCTGAAACTGAATCAATGGCCGCCCTTCAATAAGCAGATAACTCCCAAGACGCGCTTCCCCTTGCAGGACCAACAGCGCACTATTATCCTGATAAGAAAGTCCGTAATTATTGTAATTAAGAGGAAACTGGCTTGCAATGACGCCACTTCCAGAAATATCGGCATCATCCCCATTTTGGTAAACGTATCTAACCTCAACCTCTCGAGGTTTGATATAACCGCTGGCAATCCCTGATCGCAAATCTGCCAGAGTGTCGCCCAATTCCTTTTCCAGGCGCCTGATCAATCCGGCAATAGCAGGAGAGACCTCCTGATACTTGGATGTATTACTTGCGGCATCAACCTGCCGGGCAGCTTCATACCTGGTATAAGGTCGAGCACCTTGTAGAGCAGAATCGACAAGCCCCAAGCCTGAAAGTTTGTCCAAAGCCGAATAAACCCAACTATCCAAAGGTATTTGACTACTAGCTGGGACAGCAAACACCGTAGTCGGCACCAGCAATAGCAAGAGAAGACAACATTGCAGTAAAGTATTTTTATATAATAAAGACATAGAGTTCCTGTGGTTTACATTGCGCAAGACGCTCGTAAAAATCTTTTTATCGAACACTGATGCACGCTGATAAAATAAGATTAAGGCAAAGGCTTTTCCTTGGGTAGAAACCATAACCTTGAAGCGTTTCTTATTCAAACTTTCTCTTGTTTAACACTTTGATCTCGCAGTATTTTTTATCGAGCCTTATCAGACTGTATATGTGGCTAAATTGCCCCTAAAATTATCTTTTGCCTCAGCCAAAAAGGATCAGAAATCAGACAAAACCCTTTCAAACATTCAATCTCTAGCCGCAACGAAAATCTACCAGAATTGGTCAGTCAAGAACACGGTCATTCAGATTTTAACCCTAAAGGTAAGGCATTATTAGACCTTAGTAGATTTTAGTCGCGGCTATAAAAGATCTTGTAATTGACTTTCATCCTGACCTTGCGAATCAATTTAAAACTCTAATTTTGCTTCAAATTTATCCTTAACAATTCAGACTTCATCAAATTGTATACGCGGGAAAAATCAGTTTTATTCTTTACTGTGCGATTTTTTGTTAAACTCTCAATAACTCCCATCGCGGGCGAATACAACCATCACAGTTTTAATCAGAATTTTTATATCGAGCCAAAAAGACCAGTTATCGATATATTGTAAATCAAGATTCACAATATCATCAAAATCTTCGATCTTATTACGACCACTGATTTGCCAGTTACCAGTAATTCCCGGCTTGATACTGATCCGTCGCCGGTGCCAGTTTTCATATTGAGCAACTTCATCCGGAGTTGGAGGCCGGGTTCCCACCAGGCTCATATCCCCCATCAGAACATTCCAGAATTGCGGCAACTCGTCCAGACTGGTTTTACGCATAAACGCACCAACCTTAGTAATGCGTGGATCGTTCTTTATTTTGAAGATTGCACCACTCATTTCATTCTGAGCCAGAAGCTCTTTTTTCCGCTCTTCCGCGTCAATGTACATTGACCTGAATTTCCAACATTTAAAGCGCCGTCCATTCAGACCGACACGCTCTTGACCAAATAACAATGGTCCGGGAGAGTCTTTTTTGATGGCAGTAGCAATAATGGGCAGTAAAAACAAGGTAATGGCAAGACCAATTACAGCACCGCAAATATCCAAAACTCTTTTCAAGAACAGTTGTCTGGAATCAAAAGCTTTACTGTAATAGGTTAAAATAGGAACTTCATTGTGAAACAGACTAAGAACCGTACGTGTCTGCGGGATCTCATAAAAATTCAAGGCCATATGAATCGTAATACCAAGCTCTTCCAATTCAGCAACATAAGATTCAATATCCACAGAGAAATCTCGTGGGGGACAAAAAACCACTTCATCAACTGGATGTTTTTTACAAATCTCAATAAGATCTGAAATTTCCCCAAGAGTCTTGCAGCACACCTCTTTCTTTTGAGGTGCATCAGTGTCAATCTTGACGAATCCTAACGCCTGAATACCCCAGCGTGAATGTTCCACAATCAGACGATAAAAATCTTGAGCCTTATCTTGGGCGCCTACAATTATAATATTACGCGAGAGATCTTTCGATTTAGAAAAAACTGAAATAAACTCTCTAGCCAAAAGACGTGAGATAAAAAACAATAAATATGAAAAAACAATAAAACAGAGAAAAAACTTGCGGCTGACATCACTTAACTGAAAAGCAAATAAAAGACCAGCCTGTACTGCTCCGCCAAATACATGAACAGAAAACAACCGGGTGAGCAAATCATAAATACCTCGCCGGCCCCCACCAGCATAGAGGCGATAACGAGTTAAGAGATAGTACCAAATCGGGACAGCCATCGCCACAAGGAGAATATCGTTGTGCACATCAAAAGTAGGACGATGAACAAATAGATTGGCAAAAAAGACAGCCAAGATCAGGATAAAAAGATCACAGACTCCTAACAGACGGTTAAATAATAACAGTTGCTCTCTGAGCATTACCCCTCACACTCGAGTTAGCGAATCTCTAATTAGAAAAAAGCAGAATAAGATTTATAGCAAATTCCGCATCAAAGAGCCATGTATTTTCATTTACCAAAGACATCAAAACACCTACCAAATTATAAACAATTAAACAAACCGTTAAACACGACCCATAAATGTTAAAAAAACCAAAAGCACCCTACATTTGATGCAGAGTGCTTTTATTTTGGCGGAGAGGGGGAGATTCGCCCACTTCGTCACCACCATCACGGTGGATTCTGCGTCGACTCCCCTGCGCTTACTGGCGCGGACGTCCTGTCCGCTTTTCTGACATTTAGTCAGCGTTCGCTCCGCTTCGAATCTCGATCGACATAAAAAGAGCCAAGTCCTCAAAAAAATGGACTTAGCTCTTTATTTTTGGCGGAGAGGGGGAGATTCGAACTCCCGGTCCCTTGCGGGACAACAGATTTCGAGTCTGTCACCTTCGGCCTCTCGGACACCTCTCCGTTTTTACTTATTTGCTTGTTTTCTTGCCTTGTTCCGTTCACGCAGTTTTTTAAAAAATGCCCTTAGCTGGGTGCTGCATTCTTCCTGCAAGACCCCTTCTCGAACTTCAACTTTATGGTTGAAGCGTTCGTCTTCTGCAAAGTTGTAGATGGAACCTACAGCTCCGACACGGGGATCACGGCAACCGTAGACCAAGTACGGGATACGAGCCAGGATCATTGCTCCCATACACATGACACAAGGTTCCAGCGTCACGTATAGAGTACAGTCGAGCAATCGCCATGAACCTAGCTTTTCAGCGGCCTGCCTGATGGCAATCATTTCGGCGTGGGTGGTTGGATCGTTGCTGGTTTCTCGCAGGTTGTGCCCGCGGCCAACTATTTGACCATCGTGAACAATGACAGCCCCGATAGGTACTTCAGCAAGCTCTTCAGCAAGGGCTGCTTCTTTGAGCGCCTCCTGCATATAGAAGCTATCACGCTCCCTTACGTCATCCATGTAAACCACACCTGTCGTCTATCCTTTGGCAGGATTGTGCTTCTAACATGAAAGTGGTTTTATTTCAAGATCAAAGCATTCTTTGTGGCCAGTCGGTGCAAACAAAAAACACACCCATTGCTTTAAATCGTGTCGCGTCAACCTGATCATTAACCGTCCAGACATTCACTTCAATTTCATACTTATTTAAACTGCAGACTAAATCTTGATCCGCAAGGCTCCAATGGGGATGATATGCGTCACAGCCCAGGTCGTGAAGATATTCAATCAAATTTTCAGGATGAGATTCCTCAACCAGAGCTGCGGTTGCCAGCGTTTTGCTTTGCTGGCAAATATAGCGCAAATAGCCATGGTTGAACGACGAAATCAAAACCAGATCTGCCATATCAGTGCCATCGACCAGATCCAAAAGTTTTTCTATCGTAGCGCCCCCTAAAGCAGGATCCTTTTGATTCTTTATTTCCAGATTAATGGGAAATTGATGCTTTTGGCAATATTCCAGCGCCTCACGACAACTCGGGATCCTTTGCATATCGATTGCCTGAAAATCGTTTAAACTGACTTCGCCAGACTTAATTGTCCCATAAGGATCGCTATCAATAAACCAACTACCGGCATTCAATTGCTGAAGCTCAGCATAGGAAAATTGGTTCAGCAGATGATCTTTCCGCCCCTGAAACTCCAAGCATGACGCAAAATCCGTCGTCCGCTCAAGGTTGTCATCGTGAAACAAAACAAGTTCTCCATCGGCGGTTAACTGCACGTCCGTCTCCCAGAGATCGGAGCCACATTTGCGTGCCAGCTCAAGAGCAAACATGGTATTTTCAGGAGCGATGGAACGTGCTCCACGGTGGGCGCAGAGAAGCCCTTTTTGGGAAAAGCGTTGGAAAAATGGCTTCATTGGAGAGACCCTGAAATTAAACCTGCATCTAACACTGCCTGATGCGAGGCAAGAACAAAAACCTTTTAATAACCGCGACTAAAATCTACCAAAATCGGTAAACCTCTTAGAGGTTGAATCCCGAAATCACAGAGCTCTTGACATTAAGAGCTTAGTAGATTTTAGTCGCGGCAAAATATCTTCCTAAAAGACTAACGCCCCATCCAACCACCATCCACAACCATCACTTCACCATGCATATAATCAGAAGCGGCAGATGCCAGGAAGACTACCGGGCCAGCGAAGTCTTCAGGAACACCCCAGCGACCAGCCGGGATTCTTTCGAGAATAGCCTTACTTCGGCCCGGGTCATCCTGAAGCGCCTGAGTGTTGTCAGTCTTAATATAACCAGGAGCAATGGCATTGACGTTAACGCCCTTACCTGCCCATTCGTTTGCCAAAGCCTTGGTCAGCTGACCGATGCCGCCTTTGCTCGCAGCATAACCCGGGACGGTAATACCACCCTGGAAGGTTAATAAAGATGCGGTAAAGATGACTTTTCCGCAACCACGTTCAATCATTCCCCGGCCGATTTCCCGCGACAAGACAAACTGGGAACTCAGATTGACCTCGATCACTTCATCCCAGATATCGTCTGGATGTTCAGCAGCTGGTGCCCGCTTGATGGTTCCCGCATTATTGACCAGAATATCGATGACCGGATGAGCCGCTTTTACTTCACCAATAAAGCTATGCAGCGCTTTACGGTCACTGAAATCACACTGGTAGGCCTTAAAACTGCGCCCACAAGCGGTGATTTCTTTTTCAACCTCACTACCAGACAGTTCAAGAGAAGCACTGACACCGATTATATCCGCACCAGCCTTGGCCAGAGCAACAGCCATCCCCTTACCTATGCCACGCTTACAGCCAGTAACGAGAGCGATCTTACCTGCAAGAGAGAACATTTCCATAAAAAACTCCTTGATTCTTAAATCAGATGAGTTTCAGATTGGAAACGAGCAATTTTCCACTGTGGTTAGAAAATCAAAGGTTCAGGCGGAGGCGTAGTACTTTACGCCGCACAAGAGAACCTGCAGATTGACACCGCCACAGCGGAAAAGGGCCGTTTCCGGCTGACAACTCTTAGATTTCGATAACCGCCTTAACCACACCAGTCTCTGGCTTGGTCCAGCTGGCAAAGGTATCGATGGTCTCACTAAACTGACAACGATGGGTCACCATCGGGTCGGTATTTACTTTACCTTGAGCCATACAATCCATAACCCACTCGAAATCTTCCTTGTTGGCATTACGGCTGGAAAGCAAGGTTGTTTCGCGCTTATGGAATTCAGGATCAGGGAAAGTAATATCAGCTGTCACCAGGCTGACCAGAACATAACGGCCGGTATGACCTAACAGCAGGAAACCGTCCATCATGGCCTTAGGGTTTCCGGTACAATCAAAAATGACCGTCGGCATGTCACCGTTGGTGAATTCAGCCAGCTTTTCTTTTGGATCATCCACACCGGCCTGAATGGTATGTTCAAAACCGAGGGATTCTCGGGCCACAGCAAGACGCTTATCCGATACATCCATGACCATAACGTCACCACCAGCAACCCGGGCAAACTGCATAAGTCCCAATCCGATGGGGCCCGCACCGACAACTAGGACCTTCTCACCAGGATTAATCTGAGCCCGGCGTACCGCATGGGCGCCAATGGCGCAGCATTCCACCATAGCGAGCTGATCGGGATTAAGGGATTCGCTCTTGATCAGGTTTTCTACTGGTAGAGCCATGTATTCGCACATACCACCATCACTGTGGACGCCACGCAGATTGATATTAACGCAGCAGTTCGGCTTATTATTGCGACATGCTACACAGGTCCCACAGCCAATAACCGGCACAATACACACCGCATCCCCAACCGCCAGATCAGTTACCCCTTCCGGCAACTTTTCAACAACCGCCGCTAATTCGTGCCCCAGGACCCGGGGGTAATTGAAGAAAGGTTGATTTCCCGCAAAAGCGTGCAGGTCGGTACCACAGATACCAACCCGGGTGATGCGCACCAGCGCCTCCCCTTCTTTGGGAACCGGTACCGGCTGCTCAGACATGACAAATTTACCCGGGGTTTCACAGGTTAAGGTTTTCATGGTTTCCATATGTATTCATCCTTCTAAAAAAATTATTTACTTAAGTAGCGAAAATGGCAGGAGAAACTGTTGGCCACTAAGGCATTCGCGCTCACCATGTTTCGCGATTTCAAATTTGAAATTTCAGATTTGAAATCGCGAAACCTATTGAGCGTCAGGCTAAAAAAAGAGAGCCGCCGATACTCAGCGGCTCTCCAGGTAAACCTGTACGCTAACCGGATTGCCCGGTTAACAGATTACTTCTGGTTGTCCTGAATCATCTTGATCAGACCATTTTTGTACTTGGCCTCATAAGCGTCCTGCAGGTACTTAACTTTTTCAACAAAAGGAGCGATGTCAGAAATTTCATTGAACTCACACCAGCCCTTTTCGGTCATTTCCTTAACCATGGCGCTTTCTTTTTCATTCCACCACTGACGCTCCAGCTTGCTGGCTTCCAGAGCGATTTCCTTGAGGATAGCAAGGTTTTTCTCACCCATTTTCTTGGCGGTGACTTTGCTCAGAGCAACCAGGTCAGGAGTCAACAGGTGCTTGGAGTAAGAGAAGTACTTGGACTGCTCATAGAGTTTGAGGGTATACAGGGTAACCGGGCTGTTTTCCCAGCCATCAAGAACGCCCTGCTGCAGAGCTGAATAAACTTCAGACTGGCTCATTGGGGTAGCGATAGCACCCAGAGCATTCATGGCTTCGATAACCATTTTAACGCCGATAACACGAATCTTCAGACCTTTGAGGTCTTCAGGAGTGTTGATTGGGCGCTCGTTGTTGATGAAACTACGGGCACCGCCATAGAAGTAAGTCAAAGGTACGAAACCTTTTTTCTCCAGTGACTTAGCCAGAATGTCGCCGGCCTCACCCTGCAGAGATTCGAACAGAGCATCTTCAGACTGAAACAGGAATGGCAGAGCCAGGATGTCCATTTCCGGAACATAAGAAGAGAAGGTACCAGCAAACTGCTGAGCGATATCAACAGTACCAAGAACAACACCTTCAACCATCTCTTTGTTGCCGCCCAGCTGGCTGTTTGGATAAACATCCATTTTCACTTCACCATTGGTGCGCTTTACGATTTCTTTACTCATGTAACGCAGAGCCATGGTCATTGGATGGTCTTCAGGCAAAGTGTTAGTTGCCTTCAGAGTAATCGCAGCGAAACCACTACTTGCGACCATCAGGAACATCAGGGTTAGAACTATCAGCCTCTTCATTGTAAGCCTCCTAATCAGGGTTGGATGTAGCCCAGCATGGTTGGAATCCATGTGGAGAAAAAGGGTACAAAGATAACAAGCAACAGAACAACAACCATGGCTGCCAGATACTTCCAGTAACAGCGCATGACTTGATTGAGTGTGATACCAGAGATACCTGACGCGACAAACAGAGCGATTCCGACCGGTGGCGTACATTGGCCAATCGCCATATTAACAATCATCGCCACACCAAAGTGAATCGGCTCAATACCGATCTTCATAACGATCGGCCAGACGATGGGAACCAGAATGATAATGATTGCTGATGGATCGAGGAAAGTTCCCATAAGCAGGAACACCGCATTAAGCATCAGCATGATGATCCATTTGGATTCCGACAAGCCAACGACAAAAGAAGCGATCTGACCGGGGATATTTTCTGCGGTCAGAATCCAGCCGAAACCGGATGCCGCAGCTACGGTCAGGACAACAACTCCAGTAGTAACTGACGACTTAACAAAGATTCCCGGCAAATCCTTTAAGCTGAGTTCCTTGTAAATAAAGAATCCAACAACAAATGAATAAAGTGCGGCAACAACCGAGGCTTCTGTCGCGGTAAACATGCCGCCGACAATACCCCCGACAATAATGACAACCGTCATAATGGCAAGAATCGAATCGGCACAGGAGCGCACCAGTTCTTTGAAAGAGACGCGCTGTTCCGGCTCAATTTTACGGACTTTACAGTAGATGTAGTTAACGACCATCAAACTGCCCCCCATAAGGATACCTGGGAGGACCCCACCCATAAACAGGCCACCGATAGACACACCGGCGGTTACGCCAAGGATAATCATTGGAATCGAGGGGGGAATAATAATACCGATGGAACCGGCTGTGGCCATAACCGAGGTCGCCATGTCGGAGCCATACCCCTTTTTCTTCATGGCCGGAATCAGCAAGCTGCCAACAGCCGCCGTATCAGCAGCAGCAGCACCGGACAGACCAGCAAAGAACATGGCGGCGCCGACACTGGTATTGGCCAGGCCACCACGGATATGCCCGACCAGTGCTGAAGAGAAATTAACCAGGCGCCGGGAAATCCCCCCGGACTCCATAAAACCACCAGCCAGGATGAAAAACGGAATGGCGATCAGGTGGTAGTTACCACAGGAGCGGAACAACTTGAGAACAATCGCAATACTATCGATATCACTGGCGATAAACATAGCCAGTACAGTCGAGATAACCAGACAGAACGAGACCGGCATCTGAACAATCAGAAACACCACAAAGAAAATAAATAGAATTGTTGCCATGGATAAAGCCTCCCTCTAGTCGACTAATTCGGGCTGAAAGTTACCTGTCAAAACCTTGTCCAGGGTATGAACAAACATGAAGGCAGCCGACACAGGAATAGACGCATAAGCCCAGACCATTGAAAAGGGAAGGACATCCATGGTCTGCACAATATTCAACTGGGCGAGAATCGTCCCTTTATAGACCAGGAAGGCGGTGAACCAGAGCATCGTCAACCAGACGACGTAAAGAGCAAATTTAGCGAGTTTTTCAGGGAAGTGGTGAATAAAGATATCAACGTTAAAATGAGCCAGTTGATCAATAGCGAGACTGGCTCCGATGAAACTGGACCAGACAAACGAATAGGTCAGTAACTCTTCTGACCAGGCGATTGGTGCATGTAGAATAAAGCGTGAAAAGATCTGCAGACCTCCACACACCAGCATTCCGACAAACAGAATAATCAGGGACCATTTTTCGATCAACTTGACGAAACTGTTGATCTTGTCCCACAACGCTACAAAACTTTGCATCCCATACTACTCCTTTATTATGCTCTTTCTTCCTTGAATTTCATGAGCCTTTATTACGACAATAAATCAATGCAAATCTCTGGTCAGAGATATAAAATTTGTTTCCGAGTTACGACTCTCCTTTCAAATACTTATAAATACTTTCCACCAGCGGAATCCCCTCACGCCGATAACGGGCTTCAAGCATAAGCTCAATATCGCCAGGAACCAAGACTTTTTCTGTTCCCGGTCCGGTTGGCTGGGCATGAATCTGCTCGACCATTGCATCCATCTGAGTCATAAAGTGATCAGCCATTACATAGGTGGCAGGATCAATGGCGATCACTGTGCTCGCTAATTTGCGTTTTTGATCGTAACCATCATACATGGCTGCAATCTGAGGACCGAATTGAGCTCCTAACAGGACTCCGGTCAGGACGTCAACAACCATACCAATACCGAACCCTTTGTATCCACCCAGGGGTGTCAGTCCCTTTACCTTATAAGGGTCAGTTGTGGGTACACCATTTTCGTCCATCCCCCAGGTTTCAGGAATCTCGGTATGCTTTTCACGAGCGTGAAGGATCTTACCATAAGCAACGTTACTGGTTGCCATATCGAGAATGACCGGGGGATTATTTTTACAGGGGAAAGAAAAAGCAATCGGATTGGTTCCGAAGTAGGGAGTTGTGCCACCAAACGGAGTGACACATTTATCGGTCTGAACGATAGCGATGCCGATCATACCGGCAGCCACCGCCCGCGAAACAAAGTATGACAATGCACCACAGTGGCTGCTATTGACAACGCCAACCATGGCGATACCGCTTTCCTTGGCAAGCTCTACGGCATGATCCATTGCCTCAGCCGTGGCAACATGCCCCATGCCATCATCAGCATCGAACACACCACAACCGCTGCGTAGTTTGTTAAACTTGAACTCAGGATTCTTATTCAGGCTACCAGCCATCAGCCTGCGCACATAATGCTCCGTACGCATAGCACCATGAGAATGAACCCCGCGCAGATCGGCATGAACCAGGACATCTGCCGTTGTTTCAGCATGCTTGCTGTTCAGGCCAGCCTCTTTCAACCTGGCACTGACCAGTGACGTTAATTCATCTGCGGATACCAACACTTCTGTAGAAGACGCAACTTTCTCCATCGGTTCAGAACCTCTTAAATATGAATATGGTGCACAGCCGAAAAACGGCATCAGACATGTCAATAAGTTTCATAATATAAAACTATGGTGCCAGTTTTTGTCAAGCCAAAATTCTCTTGTCCTGCTTAACGGAACTCATAATTATTCTTGTTAACTTTTTTTCTGTTTATTTTTCGAAATCTTATACTATTATTATCGAAACTCTAAAGAATCATGACCTCTTTAAATATTAACAAACGAAACTGTTTCATATTATAAAACCGTTTGCCAAAATAATGAAACATCTATATTATTCATCAGGATAAATTTTCGTATTTCAAAAACCAAACCCAGCAGGAGGCTCGCAATGGATATTAGATACGCTGTCCATCCGGATCATGCGGAAGCAATGAATACGTTCGAACTGCGCCAGAACTTTCTCATCGAAAAACTTTTCAAACCCGGCCAGTTGCAACTCACCTACAGCTACAATGACCGGCTGATCGTTGGTGGTGCCTGCCCAATTGATGATCTCCCCCTCGAAGTCGATCAAAAAGTTATTGGCAGTGATTATTTCCTCGAGCGCCGGGAAATTGGGATTATCAATGTTGGTGGCCCGGGATCAATTGACGTCGACGGCACCAGCTACCCGATCGGCTTCAAAGATGGAATTTACATCGGCATGGGAGCAAAAGAGATCGTCCTGAAAAGTGATTCGCCGGCAGAACCTGCCAAGTTTTACCTCAACAGTTCTCCGGCCCATGCTCATTACCCGACAACTCCGGCACCGTTTAAGGACGCAACTCCAGTAGAACTCGGAGACCCAAGCACCAGCAACCGCAGAACCATCCGCAAATACATCCATCCTGGCGGCATCAAGAGCTGCCAGCTGGTTATGGGGATGACATCTCTCGATACCGGTAGCGTCTGGAATACCATGCCAACCCATACCCACGAACGCCGCATGGAAGCCTACTTCTATTTTGAAATGGCTGACGATCAGGTCGTCTTCCACCTGATGGGAACTCCAGACGAAACGCGTCATATCGTCATGCAGAATGAGCAGGCCGTTATTTCGCCATCATGGTCAATTCATTCCGGCGTCGGCACCGCAAATTATACCTTTATCTGGGGCATGTGCGGAGAGAACCAGCTGTTTGATGATATGGATCATGTGGCGATGCAGGACCTCAAGTAGTTTCTGCCCGGAAATCGCCCTTTTGCGCAATCTCTGCGTCAGCCTGCATATTAGTTTGTGCGACGTAAAGTACTACGTCTCCGCACCAATATTTGGCTTCCTTGACCTTGCACAAAATTGCTGATTTCCGAATCAGAAACAAAGTTTTCAGCAGAGGCGATCATTTTGCGCTGTGGCGGCGTCAATCCGCGGTCTTGCTTGTGCGGCGTAAAGTACTACGCCTCCGTGCAATTCCTTGATTTCCTAGCCACCGCGCAAAATTGCTCGTTTCCAATCTGAAAACTTTGTCCGCCTCAAGTTTCCGATTTCCAATTCAGAAACTTAATCTATGATGAAATGAACACCCTCTCCCACCACGGGAGAGGGTTGATGCGAGGGGAAAGCAATGGAGAATCATCACAATCGGCATGGCTAAAGGTTGACAGAAGTAAAGACAGATGCGAATTTAACGGGTTGCAAAAACATACGAACCGCTGAAGGAAATAACATGAGTGTTCAATCTCTTGACCGCGCATTTGATATTATCGAACTGCTGTCACAGGAATCGCGCAGTATCCCCATGACCGAAATCGGCCGCCGACTCGACCTGCATAAAAGTACTGTTCACCGCCTACTGACCTCGCTGCGCAAACGTGGCTACGTTGAGCAGGAAGCAGAGAGCGGTAATTACAAACTGGGTCTCGGCTTTGTGGAACTGGCCAGCCTCTATCTTAACAGCCTGGAGCTGAAGACCGAAGCCAGCCCCTTTATCAACGAGCTGGCAAAGACAACGGGGCAAACGGTCTTTCTGGCCATTATGGACCACACCGATGTTGTCTATATAGACAAGGCAGAAGCCTATAACAGTATGCGTCGCTATACGATTATCGGAAAACGCCTGCCTATGTATGTCACATCCCTCGGAAAAGCCATGCTGTCCGGCTACACCGACCGCGAAATTGAGGAGCTCTATCCAGAGCGTACCTTACCAAAATTTACCGCAAAAACCCTGACCACATTCGATTCGCTCATGACCGAGATTCGCCAGACCCGGGAACGCGGCTGGTCGATTGATGATGAAGAGCGGGAATTGGGAACCCGCTGCATCGGTGCCCCGATTTTTGATTATCGGGACAGGGTCATTGCTGCGGTAAGTGTCGCCTGGGAAATCAAAGCCAACCCAGAGCTATCCTGGAAAGATTATGCTCAATACGTTGTGCGTACAGCTGCTCAAATATCTGTTAAAATGGGATGCACCAGAAACAAAATCCGTCAACTAGCCAACCCGGCAGTGTTTTAACCGATTATCTTCACCACCCAACTATCCGGGTCGACCCGCGTTGATCCGCACGTACTGGAGGAGATCCATGAAAACCATCGAATTCAATAACGGTGACCAGATGCCCGTCCTGGGGCTCGGCACCTGGAAATCCGCCCCCAATGAAGTATATACCGCCGTTAAAGAAGCCATCAAAATCGGCTACCGGTATATTGACTGTGCCCACATCTACGGTAACGAAGCTGAAGTTGGCAAAGCCTTAAGTGAAGCGTTTGCTGAAGGGGTTGTAACCCGCGAAGAAATGTGGATCACTTCCAAATTATGGAATGATTCCCATTTTCCTGAAGATGTTCGCCCGGCAATTGAAACGACTCTCAAAAACCTCCAGCTGGATTATCTTGACTTATACCTGATACACTGGCCTGTTGCTTTAAAACAGGGCAAATTCATTCCTGAATCAGCTGAAGATATTCTGCCACTCAGTGAAATTCCACTGGCGGTTACCTGGCAAGCGATGGAAGAGGTTTATAACGCTGGCCTGTGCCGTCACCTTGGCGTTTCGAACTTCAATGTTCCCAAACTACAGGAGCTTCTTGGCAAAGCGACTATCCGTCCCGAAGCTAATCAGGTAGAGATTCACCCCTACCTGCAACAACCTGAATTATTTAAGTTCTGTGCAGAGCATGGAATTTTTCTGACCGCGTATTCACCCCTCGGCTCTCCTGACCGCCCGGCACGGATCAAAGAGAAAGATGAACCGGTCCTGATGGAAGAACCAACCATCGTTGAAATAGCCAAACGCCTCAACGCATCTCCGGCCCAGGTGCTTATCCGCTGGGCGATCGATATCGGAACCAACGTTATCCCTAAATCGGTCAACCCGGAACGCCTGAAGCAAAACCTTGCGGCGATTGATGTCGAATTGAGTGAAGCCGATATGGCGGCGATCGCCAAGCTAGACCGCAATCGGCGCTATTACACCGGTAACGCCTGGACCATTCCTGGCAGCCCGCACACCTGGGAATCTCTCTGGGAACAATAAGCACTCAAAAACGGACGCTGTTTTATGCAGTGTCCGTTTTTTTATCCCTCCCTGATAGCGTCTTTCTTACCTCTTGTTGCATTCAACATCGGTTTATTGATATATATATCAATTAAAATCCACCTACTACTTCACACCACTGCTCCAAACGTTCTGATTCACTCTGCTCGCAAACAACGCATAACCCTTAGACAGGAGAAGCTATGCCATCGCAAGAATTTCGATCTGCAGAATTAATAGAACTACACGATGCCGGAGTTTGTCTTTTCACTTATGACAACAGCGAGGGCTATGGATGGCGTGAATTTCGTGAATATGAAGGTGGTAGTTTTTCCATTTCAGGTGAAGACATCTGCCGCCTCGCCCAGATATTCGGGCTAGACCCTGAACCAATTCTCGCCACATCGACCAAGGGAGAAATTCAACGTATCGATCCCGAATGTCTTGAATTCCGCATTGTCAAAAGTCGCCAGGATGTTGGCAAAAAAACCGATTCCCGGCACTATGGCAGCATGGAGCGGATTAAAAACATCTGGGCAAAAATTGACGCCCCCCAACTGCTGCAGCTTAAAGTAGAATTTCTTACGTCTGCTAACCAGGAAGATGAAACGATCATCAAGAAGATCAGCTATTCGGGTAATTTTTCCGTCTGGTGGAAATAGTCCGACAGCCTGATGACCACAAAGACGACGTCATGATCGATTTATTAACGGCAACGTAGAAGCATCCGTAAAATCAAACCACTCGCCGTAAAACCGGACAAAGTCCACCCCCTGGCAGAAGCTCTGTTGCGTGCCCCAGCCTCACGTAATCGGCTGCCCTGCCAGGTCAGCATGGTCAATCAGCCCGACCAGCTTCACCAACTCAAGTAGCGTAAAACCTCATGGTGCCGCCTTACTCCAAGAAGCCACCGTAAGCCATGGGCTCTGATAAATAATTAAAATCTCAGTTTTTTGAAAAACTATCCTCTGATTTTGAAAGAAAAATTTCCTCACCTAATCTACCATTCAGACTACCCAGAGAAACTCTATCCCAATCACAAGGACAAACTGGCAACCTTCCTTTGGGCGTTCCAACAGAGAAATCACACCCTGAAAACAGAAAAATAATCGCTATTTATCACAAGAAAAATCCCATGAAAGGAGGTCATTTTCTCAACATCACTGGTCAATAATTTTCAATTTAATGCACAAACTAAAGGAGATCGTTTATGAAGCTTAAGACAATCCTGGTACTACTGATGGTTTCAGCGCTACCCCTGTTAAGCGCCTGCTCAAGTGACAACGACAATGACGATCATGATCTGAAGGTAAGTGATATTGAAAGCATCCAGGCCTACACAGACCAGATTTTCTATGGTGAAGGGCTGATTTCAGTAGATGTAACCTACAAAAGCGGTGTGGATGTCAGTCAGGTTACTCCCGCCACCTATATACTTGAAGACCGCGGAGCGGAAAATCCTGATTTCCGAACTCTGGTCATAGATGAAGTGGTCGTCAACCGCCAGGTTGTCACCCTGTATATGAACACCGATACCGGGGCCACAGAAAATAACGTCCTGATCTACACCGGTGCCAATGATGAAGGTTCACGCGAAAAGGTGGCGACATCAGTCTATGTTGCTGAAGGCTGGTACCGCGATCCCGCTGGCAACATTCACTATGGCTCTGAAGACAGTGAAGACTATCTCGCCAATACTGTTGGCCTTGGTTACTACGCGCGCGAGTGCCTTGAGCTCAAACTACGCCACAGCGGTGAACCTGACACAGCGTCAGCAAGCCTGGCCAACGAATACGGGGAATATTACAGCGAAGGTCTGTGGCGACAAACCATCGATGCCAACCTCAACACTGATGGCTTCATCAGTTTCAGTGATGCTGGTATCTACGTCCCCAGCACTTCGGCAACCAGCCTTGATGGCGATGCTGATCCTTATGTTCGGGGTTGGGTTCATATTCCCGCCAGCTACGATGAAAGCGGTGTGGCAGTACCACTGATTATTACTATTTCAGGAAACGGTACATCTTTCTGGCTGCTGCCAGATGGCAGTAATAACTTCGGAACCGGTCTCCTGTTTGACGGCTCCGGCCTCAGATGGAAAGACAGCGGAGCCATCGTTCTAAACATTCACGACCGCTCAGAGCTGGGTGGCGGTGGTGATGATTACGACTTCGTTCTCGATGACGTCAATACCATCAAGTACTTCCTGGATAACTATAATATCGACTCAACCCAGATCACCCTGACCGGAAATTCTCGCGGCACCGCGGCATCAAATCAGATTATCCGCGCCCTGGCAGGTCTTCAGTACAGCACCAATCAGGCCCTGGCAACCCCAACGCCACCAGACAAAACTCTGGATAAGGATATCTATGATTTCACCATTGGAGCCTATGTCTGCAACAATGGTGCGCTGCTGAAGAATATTTTCGCTCCATATGACGATGCCGACACGGCCCTGCCTGCCATCGCGGCAACCGGCCTGCGCTTCTGGGCGAA
The DNA here is from genome assembly GCA_963664385.1 of Geopsychrobacteraceae bacterium. Taxonomy (GTDB): domain Bacteria; phylum Desulfobacterota; class Desulfuromonadia; order Desulfuromonadales; family Geopsychrobacteraceae; genus Seleniibacterium. The sequence continues at coordinate 2,256,161 of OY761157.1, read as the reverse complement.
CGATGGAGAACAGGATTCCAACAACGTTGAGTCATTAATGGCCCTGCAGCAAGCCTACAGCGACTACGGCTGGAGCGATGAGTGGATTGCCGACAACATGCACCTCTCTGCTTACCCATCTGAGATCTTCTACTACTGGGGCGTTTCCGATCACAACATGACTCGAACCCTTTACTACTACTTCTTCGACACCAACTACTATGGTCCGGATGTTGATGTTGTCGATGGCGAATTAGTCTATGCTACTCAGCTTGAGGCTGGCGAAACCTACACCCTGCAGTTCCGTGGCAATGCGCCAACCTACCCCGATTATGAATACCTGGTATATCCAGAAACGATTAAAGAATGGGTCCTTAATCCATAACCGATAGACTATTCCAAGTTTCATTTACCTGCCCACTCCGCCTGCCGGCGGTGTGGGCTTTTTAATTGTATTAATCAGGGTAGGTAGTGAAAAGGTAAGGAAAAATCTCTGACTTTCAATTACATTGAATTTTCTAACTGTTATGACTATAAAAAATAAGGCTTCCCTTTAAGTTGAAGGATTCATTGTATGAACAGTATAGAACAAGAGCTGCGCTCTGAAATAATCAGTAAATCACTCGGGATGAATGCATCAGGGCTTAATCAGGGAACCTCCGGGAATATTTCCGCACGCTTTGAGGATCACATGCTCATCACCCCCAGCAGTATTCCCTACGAATCCTTGAAACCAGAATCCATCGCCGCAATGCCGATAGACGGAGAATACGGTACCTGGGAGGGGCCTTTTAAGCCATCAAGTGAGTGGCGCTTCCATCTGGACATCATGCAGGCCCGTCCAGAGGTTAACGCGGTGGTACACACTCATTCTGTTTATGCAACCACCCTGGCCATGGCCCGCCGCGAAGTCCCGGCCGCCCATTATATGGTGGCTATTTTCGGTGGTGACAATGTGCGCTGCTCAGAATATGCGACTTACGGAACCAAGGAACTCTCCGCTTATGCCCTGCAGGCATTGGAAGGCCGCAACGCCTGTCTGCTTGCCAACCATGGTATGCTGGTCACCGGTCCCAGCCTGGAAAAAGCTATGTGGTTGGCTCAGGAGCTGGAGACTTTATGTCGTCAGTACTACCAGGCTCTTCTCATTGGCGGTCCGGTTATTTTATCTGATGAGAACATTGCTGACACCATGAAGTCGATCTCTTCCTACGGGTTGCAGGACAACAAATATTAATTTTAAGAATGCCGCGACAAACACAAACCACATATCATGAAGGGTGAAAACCAGGCTAGTTGCCATCCGGAAACGCTACAATCCCAACTTTCAAGTTTTCAGATTGGAAACAAGAAATTTTTCGTTGTGGCAAGGAAATCAAGGATTTATGCGGAGGCGTAGCACTTTACGTCGCACAAACAAGGCCGCAGATTGACGCAGCCACAGCGGAAAAGGGGCGTTTCCGTATATGGTCTCCCCCTTTTTTGCAAGGGCTTTTTTCGTGATGACAGGGACAGAATTGCTGCCGTATATCCGGCCTCTTTGTAAGAGTAACTTAATCTCTTGGGCCTCGATGAAATCTGCGCGTATCGTCCTTATCGGATGATCGGTTTCTTAAACCTCCGGAAACGTCAGGTTTTCGATACGCCGGTCTAACCTGTTGTGTCATCGCTCGATACTGAGCCGTCGCAATTGATGGTGGGATACCTCCTAAACTGCTATTGTTATCAGCCAACGAGTCCGTCTGACGAAGGTCGATAGCTGGTTTTATGTCTCAAAATGGCCCACCCTATGCGCGCCATTTTGTTGGCCACTGCAATAACGGCCTTGTTCCAGCCGCGTTCCTTGCGAATCCGGTTAATCCACCGACTGAAAGGGTCATCCTTTCTGATCGCCTGTGTGGCAACAGCACGTGCACCATGAACCATGAGACTACGTACATAGCTGTCTCCACGTTTGCTGATGCCAAGTAGGACATTTTTACCACCACTACTATGCTGACGGGGAACCAACCCCAGGGAAGCCGAAACATCTCTGCCTCGCTCGTAAGTAAGTCCATCACCAATAGCACTGCAGAAAGCGCTGGCAACGATGGGCCCAAACCCTGGAACCGTCTGCAGGCGCTGGCAAGCCTCGTTCTGTCGGCTCTGGTGTTCAAGTTGACTGGTGTAAAAACAGATATGCTCATCAAGCTCGACAAGTTGCTTATAGCGGCGCGCTAGGAGTTCACGGAAAAAATCGCTTAATGAGTTATCTGCATCTTCTAAAAGATCAGGGATACTCCGTCTCAAAACCGTTATTCCTTTTGGAAGGATGATGCCGTATTCACCTAAAAGTCCACGCGTTGAGTTGCATAATGCAGTTCGGTCCCGAAGGCACTGAGAGCGCATACGATGAAGGGCTTGAATGTCTTGCTCTTCTGTGGTCTTGATCGCAACAGTGGGCATACCGGGTCGAGTTGTGGCTTCGGCGATCGCACGCGCATCGTTGTAGTCATTCTTGTTCCCACGCAGGTAAGGCTTGACGTGTTGGGGTGGAATCAGCTTCACATCATGCCCCAAGGATCGTAGCTCACGCCCCCAGTAGCTGGCACTTGCGCAGGCTTCCATGCCGATGAGGCAAGGTGCCAACTGGGTAAAAAACTGAAGAACCTGATTGCGCCGAAGCATCCGTTTTTTAACCTCTTTGAATTGGCTGTTGTAGCATACGACGTGAAAAACACTTTTTGCTAGGTCCAGGCCGATAGTGGTAATATTCATCTTGGTCTCCTCTCGCTCCTCGTTGATGGTAAGTTTCGTTCTCTCCATCATGGCACGTTGATGCCGTATTTAGATAGCGGGGGGAGACCATCTCATCGGATGAAAACTAGGCTATAATGCTACCAATCGGAAATCAGCCCCTTAACTCTTTGTCCTGTTCGATCTCAGGTTTACCAGCGGGAGATGTTCGATGGTGCAGAGGAAAATCCAGAAACGTCTTAAAAAAGAGCTAAAGTTCAAGGATGTCTACGCAGTGGCCACCGGGGCCACTCTGAGCGCTGGTTTTTTTCTTTTGCCAGGTATCGCTGCCCAGCAGGCCGGGGCAGGCTTGATTCTAGCCTATCTTATTGCTGCCATCCCCATGATCCCGGCAATGTTCAGCGTCATTGAGTTAGCTACGGCCATGCCACGTGCCGGTGGCGTCTACTATTTTCTCGATCGCTCATTAGGACCTTATATTGGGACCATCGGCGGCATTGGCACCTGGCTGGCTCTGATCCTTAAGGTCTCCTTCGCCCTCGTCGGCATGGGCGCCTACCTCTCCCTGTTTTTTTCCGATATGCCGATTACTCCTATAGCTATCACCATTGCCCTGCTGCTCGGAGGGATTAATCTTGTCGGAGCAAAAAAGGGGAGCAAACTGCAGATCTATCTTGTCATCGGACTGATGACGATCCTCGCTATCTTTTTTGGCGCCGGCATCCTCAATTTCCATACTGCGAACCTTCACGATTTTTTTGTCAGCGGATTTGATTCCATTCTGGGCACAGCCGGGATGGTTTATATCAGCTATGTCGGTATCACCAAGGTCGCCAGCCTCTCCGAAGAGGTTGAAGATCCTGAACGCAATCTGCCTAAAGGGGTTATTTGTGCCCTTTCCAGTGCCATTCTCATCTACTTTGTTGGCACCCTGCTGATTGTCGCCCTGGTTCCCATGGCTGAACTCAGCGGCAATCTAACCCCGGTTGCGTCAGCAGCCCATTATGCTATGGGCCCTAGCGGAGTCATCCTGGTAACCGTAGCAGCGTTGCTGGCCTTCGTCTCGGTTGCTAATGCCGGCCTTATGAGCGCTTCTCGTTACCCCCTGGCCATGAGCCGCGATCACCTCCTGCCCGGCCAGTTCAGAAAACTGGGAAAAAGTGGGACTCCACATCAATCCATATATCTTACTGTGGCCACGATAATCCTCATTCTGGTTAGCTTCGATCCTATGCGTATTGCCAAGCTAGCCAGCGCCTTTCAATTACTCATGTTCGCCCTGGTGTGTGTTGCTGTTATCGTCATGCGGGAAAGTCACATTCCATCCTATGATCCAGGCTACAAATCACCCCTTTACCCATGGATGCAAATTGCCGGTATTATCCTGCCTATATTTCTTATTTTTGAAATGGGTATCCTCTCAATCCTGTTTTCAGTCGGGCTGATTGTTGCGGCATCTCTCTGGTATTATTATTACGGTCGCAAATACACCGCCAGAACCGGGGCCCTTTATCATGTTTTTGCCCGTTTGGGGCAACAGAAACACTCTGATCTCGATTCAGAACTGCGTGGTATCCTCAGGGAAAAGGGGCTGCGCAAGGAAGATCCCTTTGCCGATCTGGTCAGTAAATGTCTGATTTTTGATCTGGAGAACGAAACGACATTTGAGGCACTGCTGGAACTGGTTGCCCCAGAACTGGGCCGGCTTGTCGAAATACCACCGCTAGAAGTCATCAACAAGATTATGGAAGGTACAAGAATAGGTGCGACTCCTGTCACACATGGAATTGCCCTTCCCCACTTCAGAACAGATACGATTGAAATAGCCCAGATGGTTTTGGTCCGTGCCCGTCACGGCGTTCACATGACAACATTTAATTCTCTGACCCACGAGGAGGAAGGGGAACAGCTTATTGCGGCCTTGTTTTTCCTGGTCAGCCCGGAAGTAAATCCAACCCAGCATTTACGTATTCTCGCGCGGATTGCTGAGCGGGTCGAAGAAGACAGTTTTATGACTGAATGGAATTCAGCGGTTACCCCTGAGCAGCTGAAACAATGCTTACTCAACGATGACCGCTTCCTGACACTGACCATTACGCCTGAAACGAATCTGACACACAAATCATTACAGGAACTATCTATCCCCTCCGGCTGTGTAGTTGCCATGTTACACCGCTCAGGCAACTCATTCGTACCCAATATGTCCACCATACTGGAAAATGGTGACCACCTGACCATTATCGGTCAACCAGAAGGGCTGAAGGAACTCAAAAATAGATATTTGGAGGTTCACAGCAAAAATCCAAATAGCTTAGCTAACTAGACTGGAAAACAATAAGGACCCAAAACCCTATAGCGGAGAACGTTAAACAAAGAGGTATGTAATTACCGAGATAAACAGAAAGGGCTTAACTCATTTTGAGTTAAGCCCTTAATTTTTTTAAATGGCGCGCCGCGAGAGATTCGAACTCCCGGCCTTCTGATCCGTAATTATAAGGTCGTACTATCCTTAACCTTCCCGCGCTTCCTAGAAAACTCTACAAACCCTTAAAATAACACGTTTTAAATAGGTATAGCCTACCCTTACCACCCCTTGACATCCCGCTATTTCTAGTTCATTGTGGGGACAGAGTGGGGACAAACTTTATTATTAGGGGGCAACATGGCTTCATCAAGATGGATCACGACAAAATTTCCGGGCGTTCGCTACCGCAAGCATCCAACTCGCAAGCATGGAGTTAACTTTGATCAATATTTTGCAATCGGGTTCTACCCCAAAATTACGGACACTTCAAAAAAATTCTATAATGAGGCTTCCAAGGATTGTTTATATCGAAAAGAAGAAAGTTCATCCCTGAATTCAACATTGCTAGAAAATCAATAGACTGTTTCCTGTTTCAAAATTTAGAAGAATTGGGAGAATCTTATCTGTGGCCACCTCAAATGTGTTTTCTCGACTTCTGAACCAACAGTTTATCCTCCTGATTGCTTTCAAATATCCTTTCAAATCTCTCACCATCAGCATTTCCCTAACTCAAGTAGGCTATGATCAAAATAGAATTTCCGATTTTTGAAATTCCAAATGTCCCCAATTACCTTAGCCGGGGACAGGAAAACCGGAAAGGAGGCAGCGAATGATTGTAGGTCAGAAAGTTGGTTATGCTCGGGTTAGTACGAATGCTCAGGATTTAACCGTCCAACGTGAACGCCTAGCAGATTGTGATCGTACTTTTGAAGAAAAGGTTTCTGGTCGAAAAGGCACCTCACGACCAGCACTTAATAATGCCTTAGCGTATGTTCGCAATGGGGATGTATTTGTTGTCACTAAGTTTGTTCGACTTGCCCGTTCTGTATACGACTTAATGCAGGTTACCCAGATTTAAAATGCAAATTACAAGTCCTTGATCAGGAAGTAGATACCTCTACCTCAACAGGTCGATTGATCATTTAGCAACGTGATTGGTAGGTCCTTTGAGTTGTTATCGCAAATTGCCGCAAAGTTCGATTGACATGGCTTTGAGTGGAAAAAACGGTTTCTACTGTCATTCCAACAAAGACACCCAGACACCAACATCAAGCTGCACACCTGCTGATGGTCCGGTAAAAGAACCCTCTACTGGAGATATTGCTTCCGGGAGGCTGGCAACAGCTACGGCAATGTGATCGGCATCGACCATGCGCCCCAAGGTAGGATCAAAACCTTTCCACCCGGCCCCCGGTAAAAAGACTTCTGCCCAGGCATGGGTCGCTCCAAAATTCAGAACTGACACTGGCGCATGAAGGTACCCACTGACAAATCGCGCCGCGAGTCCAAATAATCTCGCTGCCTGAATAAACAGGTTGGCAAAATCACGGCAGGATCCAGATCGGTATGCCAGAGTGTGGTGGGCAGTTTGCACACCCTGCTCTTCTCGCACCTGGTAGGTCATATCCTCATAAATCATACGACAGAGACGGTTTAAAAATGATGAGGTCGATATCTGCTGCCCTGACTGACAGATTTGAGAGGTCCATTCTTGCAGTAAAAAATGGTCAGGACCTTTATCGTAATTTATATAGGGAGCTAGTGTCCCAAAATCTTCGGAGGTATAAGAAAATGGGAGGCTGTTAGCATAGTCGGTCAACAGAAACTCAAAAGGGTTCAGGTTATACTGCTGAACAATCACTTCACTTTCGATTGCCAGCTGTTTTGCAGTGTTGGAAAAGGTGGCAACGGCAACCGCGTTGTCTTCAGTATCCCGGAGCCACCGCAAAGAAGCCGATGGAAGGATCTTCAAAAGGGAAGATTCTATACGCAATTCCGGGCCTTCCCTTGGCCGCAGACGAAGAATGTGAGAATGAAAAGTCACTGGTTCTGGAAAATTATAGTAGGTACGATGAAGAATTTTGTAACGTTGCATAGCAGCTTCTTCTCAATAAAATTATGAATTCAATCATCCTTGCCAAAGAGTCCAGGGCAGGTCATTTTTATCGGTGCTGTAGGTGAATTTTGCCTGGCATGTTAGGCACTGATAATCCTGCTCCTCGTATCCTCTGGAACCAGCTCCGATAAAAACCCTGGCTTCATCGAATTTTCTCAGCAGTTCATGGGGTTTGGTATGATTTTTTTTCTCCGCCAAGTCTTGACACTGTTTGCAAATGGCCATGGTAAATCAGTCCTTACTGGATGGGTTTAGTCTGGAAATAGAGCTATACATTAATCTGTTTATTTGCAACGCATTATCTTCACACCATCCTCAAAAAGTATCTCAACTTTCTGGGAACCAAGCACACGCCTTACCTGACCAAAACCAAAAACCGGATGATCGATAAGGGCTTTGCTTTTATATGTCTCGGTCATGGAATAATTGAGGGCTTTACTGTGGTCCATGCTTTTGTTTAAAGTCTCCCATTGTTTCCGTTGCATGGCATTTTGGTTCTGTCTGGTTTTGGTATCTTTAATCAATAACTTTTCCTCAGCCGTCATAAGGGCTGCGGGTGGCCGATATTTGCGCTGATGTTTGCACAGCATGCATTGCACTTTATCTGCATGACCATTCTTCATGGAAAGGATTTCATGGTCTCTATTTTTACGACAACTAGGACAACGAACTTCAATTTGGGAACCGACCGATAAAGCGGTTTTAGACACAACTAAACTCCTTTGCTGGTTTCGCATGGAATGTCCAATAAAAACCAGGGAGACGACCGGAGTCTACAGGGCAAGCATTAGAAATATCGTACCTTTGCCTTCCGGTACGATTGAACCATTCTTCACGTCAATCCGTGGAAATATCTCCAAAAGAGGTGAAGAATGTGACGAGGAAAGAGGGGAATATCGAAGATTATTAATAGGCATACTACATGGTGTCGACTACAAAAGATACTAGATAAAAATCAGGCCGAAGCTGGTTTAGTGTAACTTATCAATTCTAAAGTACAGTCATCCCCCATTTTTGATGGATTTTAGACCTGATATCCAATCTGATTGCATTTCTTTTTATTTTATAAGTATTTAAAAATTGCTATTTCTTAGTTAATCGTGTTAGGTTGAAAAAACTTAAGAAAGTTTGTGTAGATTTTTTTGCTACCCAGATTGAAAAGTATCGATTTGGGTTGAAGCCACAGGCCCAATTGGGCGTGTGGCTTTTTCGTTTTTGCAGAATGTATTTACACAACAAATCAGGTTCCTAGAGGAACATGGAGAAAAGAATGGCAGAAGGTACAGTAAAGTGGTTTAACGATTCAAAGGGCTTTGGTTTTATCGAACAGGATAACGGAGCTGACGTATTCGTTCACTTTTCCCAAGTTCAGGGTGACGGATTTAAATCTCTTGCTGAAGGTGACCGCGTAAGCTTCGAGGTTACCCAGGGTCAAAAAGGCCCTCAATCAGCAAACGTCCGTAAAATTTAACCCAGGATTTGTTGATTTGATAAAAGGTCTCGCATAAATTGCGAGGCCTTTTTTGTTCTCATTCGCATTTCTCTTCGTCCTCGCTTTCCAGCCCTCCAATGGCTACGAAACAATTCAAAAGGATCGTCTCATGGCAAGAAAAACAAATTACGGATATGAAAAACGTCAAAAGGAAATTGCCAAGAAAGCCAAAAAGGAAGAGAAGAAAAATCGCAAAAATGAGCAGGAATTGCAAACATCTGTACAGCAAGATACTGAGCAAAACTAAAAACATTCATTATTTCTTGCTTTTGGATGATACTTCCTTTAGATTTCATTAATTCTTAGTGCCCATCGGTCGGCACATGTAAGTGTTCCCGGTAGTTTCTTTTAGCGATTCCCCTGACACCATCAAGAATTTCCAGCCTACAGACCGTTCCTTTGTTGAATCATTGGATGGGCCGGTTCCATTTTCGGAGTTCATAATAATTCATGACTTTTAACGAACTCGGTCTCTCGACCGAACTGCTTCGTGCTGTGTCCGAACAGGGCTACAGCAAACCTACACCAATTCAAAAACAGGCGATCCCCGTCGTGCTGAAGGGTGGGGATCTTCTGGCCGCAGCGCAAACCGGTACCGGTAAAACTGCGGGGTTCACCTTGCCGTTGCTACAACGGTTAGGGGGCATCCAACCAGTTAAAAATAAGCGCCCGGTACGCGCGTTAATTCTTACACCAACCCGGGAACTTGCTGCGCAGGTTGGTGAAAACGTTCGCGCTTACAGTACCTATTTGCCGATACACTCAACGGTGATTTTCGGTGGGGTTGGTATCCGTCCGCAGATCAAGACCCTGCAAAAAGGCGTTGATGTCCTGATCGCCACACCGGGCCGCCTGCTTGACCATGTCGAGCATAAAACCCTGGATTTGAGTCAGGTTGAAATTTTGGTGCTGGATGAGGCCGACCGGATGCTCGACATGGGTTTTATCCGTGATATCCGAAAAATACTGGCTCTGTTGCCGAAACACCGTCAAAATCTGCTGTTTTCAGCCACTTTCTCCAGTGCAATAAAACAATTAGCTGATAGCTTGCTCAACAAACCTTCGGTGATCGAAGTTGCCCGTCGTAATACTGCGGCTGAAGGAGTGAGCCAGTCTGTTCACCTGGTTGATAAGGCGCAGAAAAGAGCCCTGCTTACCCATTTGATTACAACCAATGGCTGGAGCCAGGTTCTGGTGTTCACCCGCACCAAGCACGGCGCAAACCGCTTGGCTGAACAACTTAGTAAGGGGGGGATCAGCAGCACCGCGATCCACGGTAATAAAAGCCAGGGGGCGCGAACCAAAGCTCTCGATGATTTTAAAAAAGGCACAGTGCGGGTTCTGGTTGCGACCGATATCGCTGCACGGGGCATTGATATCGAACAACTTCCGCAGGTGGTTAACTTCGAGTTACCCAATGTCTCAGAGGACTATGTTCACCGTATCGGTCGTACTGGTCGTGCAGGCTGTAAAGGGGAGGCTGTTTCTCTGGTTTCTGGTGAGGAGCAGAAGCTTCTGGCTGATATTGAAAAATTACTGAAACGTCAGTTGCCAAGAATAACCGTTACTGGCTTTGTTTCAGCATCGAGTTATGTTACGGGACCAACCGAAACTAAAAATACTGCATCCTCAGGAAAAAAAGAGGGCCGCAGCTCTAAACCAGTGAATAGTAACTCGCGAGGAAACCGCAAGAGTCGGAACCAGCGGAATCGGCGTTATAACGGATATAAACCTGCAGATATTCAAAAGGAAATCGCTAATTGATAGTGAGCAAGATTTAAGCTAGTATTTATTTCAGGCTTGCATTTTTTCCAAGCTAAAGCCTTTTGAAACGGAAAGCCGTCAGGATTAATTAAGACGGCTTTCTTTCTATTATCAGGGATGATCCTAGCAAATCTTATAGGCAATATTATCTTTATTACAATTTTTAACCGAGTACATTAATTCATCTGCAATTTTGATTGCCTTATGAACGTCTTTGGGGACTTTCTCAAATGTAACAACGCCAACACTAAAGCTAACAGGCCAGCTCCTATTTTGCATACTATGCTTGAGGGCCTTCTCGGCTTTTAAAATAGCCTCTTTAGCTTCTGTGGCACCAGTCTCAGGAAACAGGCAAACGAATTCATCCCCACCGATTCTTGCCACAACATCTGTAGCTCTCAACGAGAAAATCAGACATTTAGATAATTCAATCAATAATTTATCGCCAGAATCATGACCTAGCGTGTCATTAACATACTTAAAATTATCAACATCGATATAAGCTATAGAAAATCTATGCCCATATCTTTTAGACCTGTTTATTTCCCTTTCAACGTACGTATAAAAACTTCTTTGGCTGTGAAGACCTGTTAACGTGTCAGTATCTGCGGCATCAGATTCTACTCTATGCACTTTTCTGAAATTAGTTACGATGATAGCTACAAGTAACAGTGTGCCCAAAGTGCCAAGGAAACTATAAAGATAGTAAATTGCTTCATTGTTGTGAACGGCAACAACCCTTGCCACAGTGATCAAAAGCGCCGAAAGCATTGCCAAGCTCGAACCGGCTTTGTTGCTACCGTACCAACTCACAAGTAGAACCGGGATAACCAACAATATGGATATATCCATATACTTTTCTGCCAGAATAAAGATGTAGCAAATAACCAGTACAACTAGAACTGATAACCACCAAACGAATACTGGTCGTTTTTTGTCAAGACAACTAAGGAGAGTTTTCATTAGTTCCCTACCCATTGCGCAGTAAGAGACAGAAGGAATTATCCTCAGTGACTCTAAAAAAACTATACCCGGTAAAATTGATATTTTTCAGATAAACTCCCAAGCCTTGGCGCGATGTGCGGAAAAGTTTATTTAAAGGTGTCTTGGCGGATTTTCTCTTGATAAAATAGAATAGTAGGAGCAAATGTGAATTACTACAGAGTGGATGCGTTTGTATATGGACCCACGTCATTACAAATTGACCCAGATTGCCAACATATTTACTCCCGCAGTTGGTGGAATGCTTAGCCTGTTGGGGCTGCCTGTCTTGGTTAGCCATGCTGCCTCCAATGGAAATGTTTGGCATATCGTAGGCTGCTCAATTTATGGAGCATGCCTGATCATTTCCTATACACTCTTTACTCTTTATCATATTTTCAAATTTCATGAACGTTGTGGTCATCTTTTTAAAATCCTCGACCATTCGAGCATATACCTTCTCATTGCAGGAACATATACTCCGTTCGCCTTAGTTTATTTACGTGGAAACTGGGGCTGGACATTGTTCGGCGCGGTGTGGGGGCTGACTGTCTTGGGCATTGTTTTTAAGATTTTTTTTGTAAATAGGTTCAAGGTTTTTGCGCCGCTTCTCTATTTATTTATGGGTTGGCTGCTTGTCTTCGCTATTAAACCCGCAGTTGAGTTAATTCCTGGGCCAGGGCTTAAACTGCTTCTAGATGGTGGTCTATTCTACAGCTTCGGCCTGATCTTTTATTCATGGAAACGCCTCCCATTTCACCATGCTGTGTGGCACCTTTTTGTCTTGGCTGGAAGTGTCTGTCACTATTTCGCTATCTATCTATATATTATATACTGATCCAATAACTAAATGGGCAGGGCCTTCACAAAGATTTTCAAATATTCGTTTCAATATGAAAGGTCTGAGAATAATATAAAAAATTTGAGACAAACAGGGGCGAAGATTTTCATATTCCCGCCAATTAAACTATCAGGAGATGCTAGATGTGGGGACGAGACTAATGATTTGATTAATAACGAGTTCAGACGGTTTCTCAATGCATCCGGATCCACGGTCAAAAATCAATTTCATTGCTGCCTTCTGGAAGGTTATTTGGTAATTACAAAAACATAGCGTTTCTGGGAGGTCGAAAAAAATCGGCATGGTAATGGATAAGATTTCAAATCTTAGTACATATGAAACACCTGCGAGCTATTGAGCCTCAGCCCTTATATTCGTTATAATGACCGACAATTCGGCATACCGAAGTGCCCTACTCTCGTCAAATATCCTGTCATAACTAGATTTCATATTACCTAAGGATATTTTCACTCGTCGAAAAATATGTCTCTTCCCAATACTGCACTACTACGCATTAAGAAAAAAAAAGACCAGGGTTCCTGCTCTCATGCAGGAACCCTGAATATTGTCAGCTTGCTTCTTTATTTTCAAAGCTCATGGCTTCTTCGATTTTCCGAGCAGCAATCTCACCAGTCTTTGCCATTGATGCTGTTGACAGACGAGCGTAAACCAATGTGGAACGAATATCCTGGTGCCCAAGGGCCTCTTTCACTTCAGCAAGACTGGCTCCACCATTGAGTAAAAGGCTAACATTTGTTCGCCTTAAATCATGTCCTCTGACATCTTTTAAACCGGCTTCACTGAAGATACGCGCCATAGATTTTCGGATTTCAAGCAAATGCCCCTTAGCTGAATTACTGGGGAACAAAAACGGCGAGGAACTTCTATGTTGTTGCATAGTGGTTAACAGTTCATAAGCCTGACTGTTAATGGCCACATACCTGGGCTTGCGGTTTTTGGGATCAGGAATGTAAAGCTGGCGGGATTCAAGATCAACATGCTCCCAACGGCTACCCAGCAGTTCACCCCTTCGCAACCCGAGGCTGATCAGTAAGAAGACCGCCTGCCCCTGCGGAGTATCCAGCTTATTCCGTAAGACAGCGAAAAACCTTTTCAGCTCATCATCGCTGAGGAACCGGTCACGACCTTCTCCCTCATAGCACTTCTTCACGCCTGAGGCCGGATTCTTATCAATTAATTCCAGATCCACAGCACGTCTTAGAATACTGGACAATAATGACAGCGTCCGGTTGGCGGTAATGCCACTGATCTCCGTATGAAGCTGTTCATGATATCGAACCACGTCCACTTTACGAATGTCGCTTAATCGATAGTGACCAAACTGCGGAATGATCTTGCCCCTTAACCGGCTCATGACATCCTTGATCGATTTATATTTTTTACGGGCAAAGGGGATAAAATCGTCTTCAATAAACGCTGCCATGGTTGGCGATACATCAACCTTGATCTGCTCTTTGGGGTTGATACCTTTCAAGAGGAGTTCTTTGTTCTTTCGGATTTCCTCCCGGACTGAAACCAGAGTCATGACATTTACTGGTGAGATAGTCATAAAGATCTTCTTACCGTTTAACACGCCACGCTGTCTCCAGGTGGCTTTCCCAGATGGGTAAATGCAAAGCTTCAGGTTATCCTCGGCCATATCTGTCCACTCGATAGCGGACTCACCTTTCTTCGGAGGCTTGTTCAGCAACTCCTGAATCTTTCGCTCTGTAAATTTAACTTTCCGAGACACCGGCCTTTTCAGCCTGTCACTACTCATAATTTTTTCGTCCTCCTTTCATAGAATCAGTCGGTCGGCTGACTGCTCTTCTAGATATTCTCTATAACGATGCCCGTTTCTTGTCAGGCGCTTTGTCCCCGGATTGTCTTTACGCTTAATTTCAACAGCTAAAAGCGCTCATTCGTGAAAATCATTTCGCCATTAAGATGAAAAGTGAAGACCTACGAACACCGATCAAGCTATCCCTGCCCACAATCAATAGTGACGCCCTTATCCAGTGGATAAGGGCTGTGGCTTTACGACTTTATGGGACATACAAAAATGAACCGGCTATCCCTGTGGTGGGATAGCCGGTCACAATTCATCAGGTTTGCGCTGATGAAAAAGTACGTTTTCCTCGTTTAAAAAATCCAAACAAACCGTGCAAAAACTCATAACAAGCCGAAGGCTTGTTATGTGAATTAATAGATATAATCCCATTCTTCTCCTGAAAGGACTGTTCTATCAATTTATATGTTTGTTATCTCAGGGTCTAAATGATCATTTTTTCTCTCTGCGCCCGGAGTGTTTATCTGCTGGAGAAACCAACCCTGAGACCTTTTCCTGAGCACGTTCATTTATCTCTGCAGTGATCAGTGGATTGAGGCTCGCCAGCAGTCCGACCATCAAGGCAACATCATCGGCATAACCACCAGGCAAAAGATCGGGAATGGCATCTAACGGGCAGATGACATAACCAAGGGTTGTTATGATGGCGACCTTAACCACTAATGGTACCCTACTCTCTTTTAGCAACTTATGGAGCAGGAACGCCTTCAAGGCAACCATCGCCAGAGCTTTCGCAGACAAGTTCTTCAGTTTATCGACAAGCTTCTCTGGAGAATAATGCTGTTCATAATCGGGTGGTGTTGGGCGTTTCATGTAAGCGTCTCCAATCTTGTCAGCAATATCCACGTTCAGTCATGGAACAGTAATCGTTGCCGATAATGACATGGTCCAGGAAACGGATACCAAGCAGGTCAGCCCCTTTCTTCAGCCGCGTCGTGATATCGATATCCTCAACACTTGGACTCGTATCCCCTGACGGGTGATTGTGAATAAGTAGAATAGCGGCGGCTGAAGAGAGTAAGGCCGATTTAAACACCTCACGGGGATGGACAATACTGGCACTTAAACTGCCTATGGAGACAAGGTCCAGACAGATCAGATGATTTTTACTGTCGAGGTGCAGAGCGATGAGATACTCTTTGGTTTCTCGCTTTAGAAATGAAAAGAGAGCATGCACGGTTGCCGGTGCAGAAATAGCATCAATCGCCTGATACCCTTCTGCAGGCTCTCCAACACACAGATCTTCGTAAACCGGTCGGATCACACGAAACCGGCATATCTGCTGACCATTAACCAGGCACTCGCTAAAAAGTTGCTCAATCATGATAGCTCCTCCTGCAGTGTCTTTCGCCATGAATCTGGTAGCCAACTCTGGTTAGGCACGATCAAAGAGATACAGCATTGGTTATCACGCAGAAACCGACACAGATAGCTGTCAGCAACGTGATCGTAGGTCACTGACTCAAACAGCAGAGCAGAAAATTGACGCCCAAAGCATTCTTTCAGCATCTGGTCGGTATCCGGCGCTTCCAGCAAATACACGGCACCGTCATCAGGATTGAGGACAGCTGATGCCGTGATCGATAGTTCAAGCCTTACGACCTTCTTTACGAGTGAATTTAGAGTTGTGGGGAGTCCGGCACAGAACACATCTTCCAGACTGGTGAATTGCAGCATAGAAAAACCTCCTTCGATGGAATTGATATCGAAGAAGTAATATGTACTTGAGTCCGTCAGTTAATACGGCAAGCGCCAAGGTCTTTCTGGTGTGTTTCGTTTTAAGGTTAAAACTCTGAATTTTGGTTTTAGTGGGCCAGGGTGAAGGACAGTGATATAGACTGAGAAAAAAGCTGCAGGCGCAGACAATTTCCTCAGGCAAACAGACTCCTTAACCGTAATAACTCACCTGAACAAACAGATATTACCTCCCTGATATCAACCCATCAAAGGAGGTCAATCATGATTAGAATTGAACAGTTAAGCGAAGCCCATCAGATTCAGGACGATTTTGAGATGTGGCGGGAGGTTTATGGTTACATGTCGGTGTGTATGGCAGAGCTCATGGAATATGCTGATGAAATCGATCTGGAAGAAAGCGGCTTCAATTTTATTGTCGCAACCCAGGAGGATTCTGCCTATGTCGAAAGTCTTGGAACACCCGAAGAAGTGACAACCATCGACATTAGTGACGGTCATACGAAGCGGCAGATCCAGCGCATGATCTATATCACCGAGGTCAGAGGTGGTCCCGGTTGTTTGAACAGCCATCTCTGGTTATATAAGTGGATTTCACCTTCATCGTTTAAGCTGCTTGTGTTTGTGACAGCATGCTGAAGTAAACCTGATCCGGTGTTTGACCGTCAAGGCTCGAATGTGGTCTCCGATTGTTGTAAAAGCGGAAGTAACGTTTCAACCCTGCTTTGACTGCTGTTGCCGATTCGTAGGCCCTTAGATAAATATCTTCGTATTTCACCGAGCGCCACAATCTTTCGACAAAGACGTTGTCCCGCCAAGATCCCTTGCCATCCATGCTGATCCGAATATCGTGTTTCTTCAAAAGACCAGTAAAGGCCTGCGAAGTAAACTGGCTCCCTTGGTCAGTGTTCATGATATCTGGTACCCCGTATTGGTCAATGGCATCTTCGACCGCTTCCAGGCAGAAGTGAACGTCCATGGTGATGGAAACTTTCCACGACAAGACCCGGCGAGTGAACCAGTCGACAACCGCCACCAGATAAACAAATCCACGGGCCATAGGAATATAGGTCAGATCCATCGCCCAGACCTGATTGGGACGGTTAATTTTCAGCCCACGCAGCAGATAGGGATAGATCTTGTGTCCCGCACCAGGTTTCGTGGTACGCGGTTTACGGTACAAAGCCTCTATACCCATCTTTTTCATCAGGGTTGCTACGTGTTTGCGCCCAATGACGAAACCTTCCTGCTTCAACAGATCTCTGAGCATACGAGACCCTGCGAAAGGATACTCCAAATGCAGTTGGTCAATTCGGCGCATCAGTTCCAGATCAAAGTCAGATACAGGCCGAGGGAGATAATAGACACTGCCACGGCTGATACCAACGGCGCTTGCTTGTTTACTGATCGAAAGCGGGTGGTTGCGGTCGATCATTTTTTTGCGCTCAGCAATCCCGCCTTGGTGAGCGCTTTTTCTAAAAAATCATTCTCCAGCGTCAGCTCGCCGATCTTGGCGTGCAGGGTTTTGATATCGACGGAAGGTTCTTTGCTTCCTCCCGGTTCAAATACTTCAGAAGCCTGCTCCAGCAACTGGTTTTTCCACTGAGCAATCTGATTCGGATGAACATCAAATTTCTGAGATAACTCTGCGATTGTGTAGTCGCCTTTAACTGCGGCCAAAGCCACTTTGGACTTGAAGGCCGGTGAATGATTCCGGCGGGGTCGTCTACTCATGATAAGCTCCTCTCTTCTCTGGCTTTACTATGCCAAATATTGGAAGACTCATCCACTTATCTCGCTGTTCAAATTCTTGGAGCCGGCTCTGTCGTTTTTATGGATGTTACCCCTGACGCTAAAGGCGCAATTTCAAATTAAGAAGAAAGGTGTGACAGTACTAGATAGCATTTATTACAAGAAACAACTGAGACGTAATTTGAAGACAACTGAGGGACAAAAAACACAAAAGCCCTACGGTGTAAGTTACCGTAGGGCTTAGATTTTAAATGGCGCGCCGCGAGAGATTCGAACTCCCGGCCTTCTGATCCGTAGAAACATGAGCAAATCTGGAGAATTTCTTTTTTTTATACGAAATCAAATACTTAAGCCACAACTAAGTACAGATTAGCCCACAATGAAACTTCAGGGGAAAACCTACCAAAACCTTAAATCTCATGAACTTCCATATGCCCCAGAGGGATAACATACGGGTAAGGTAATCATCCCATTTTTAACAGGGCTCAAAAGTAGATCTCAGGCCGCAAGGGCCAGCTTCTGATTTGGTGTCATTCCACCATTTGCCATATTGGGTCGTTCATTATTGTACGTCCAAAGCCAACGGGTTGCATAATCTTGAACGTCAGCTATCGAATCAAACAGATACTGTGTGAGCCAATCGTAACGGACGGTTCGATTATATCGCTCTATGTATGCGTTTTGCTGCGGGTTACCCGGTTGTATATAGCTTAAAGTGATATTCCTTGTCTGAGCCCATTTTTGAAGGTGTCCGCTGATATATTCCGGCCCATTATCACAGCGTATTTCTTGCGGTTGTCCACGCCATTCGATTATACGGTCCAACGCACGACTGACACGTTCCGCTGGTAACGAAAAATCAACATCAATGCATAAACCTTCACGGTTAAAATCGTCAATGACGTTAAACAGGCGGTATGACCTACCGTTCGATAGCTGGTCATGCATAAAATCCATCGACCATACCTGATTCATCTTTTCTGGTACGGTTAGAGCTTCTGGCTTTTCCCGCACGATACGTTTTTTCGGCTTAATTCTAAGATTTAGCTCTAACTCACAATAAATCCGATAGACACGTTTATGATTCCAAGAAAATCCTTTTACGTTTCGCAAATACAGAAAACACAGGCCAAATCCCCAGTTACGCTGATTATGAGTTAGTCGTATCAGCCAGTCAGCAATCTCTTCATTTTCAGCGGACAGTTTGGCTTGATAGCGATAGCAGGTTTCGCTGATTCCAAAAATCACACAAGCAAGCCGGATACTAATACTCTTGTCTTTTACCAGTTTCCTGGCCATCTCTCTGCGGCTAGATGGCCTTAGTACTTTCCCTCAAGTGCATCTTTGCGAACCTCTGCCTTAAGCCGTTCTTCCGCGTACATCTTTTTCAGTTGACGATTTTCTGCTTCAAGCTCTTTTAAACGAGCCATCAAAGAAGCGTCCATGCCACCAAATTTCGCACGCCATTTGTAGAAGGTCGCATCGCTCATACCATGTTCACGGCAGAGTTCTCTAACGGGGATGCCTTCTTCGGCTTGTTTTAAAATCGCCATGATCTGGCTGTCGCTGTAACGTGATCGTTTCATGAGAATCTCCTCTTTTGTTAGTTTACGAGAAAATTCTACTTTTGAGCACTATTACTTTTCGGGAGGATTACCCTTAGTCATTTGATTAATAGCCGGGAAAAGTATCAGTTAAATCAGGCTTAAAAATATCGATGTGACTATGTTCGGTAAGGTTAATTGTGAACCGTTGGGAGGCCATATGTTCTCGTAGCTTCTTTAAGCTGTAGCTGTGTCCCACTGTTCTTCCTTTTAGTCGAAATTTCACATAAGACTCCAAAATAGCGGTTGTTCTGTTGACCTGGGAAGGTTCTAATCTATTCATATTCAGCGGTAGAAAGCAGACGCAAAAATCACTAATATTAGTAGTAAGAGTGTCTTTGATTCTTGGGTCAAGACTTATCGGGTACTCCTTTGACTCTGGTATCTCACGCCCAGTCATTCTCTCCATAAATTCACGATTGTTTAGGTAGTTGATTTTACTTTCGAAATAAGTCGAATCATTGTCGTACCAGTTGGGAAGAATTCGTTTTCTATAAACTGCCGTCATTAGTGGGAATTTAGGATCCATCCAGTAGGGGGTAATTCCATTGAGACCAAACATATAGTCTTCTGCAAGACGCATATAGGTTGACGTTGGCTTTAAAATATCTTTGATATGAGAACATATTCTTCCCGAAATAGAGGTGTTATGTTTGCCGACATAATACGGGATGAAATTTTTGTTTCTTTTAAATCCCCAAATATAAACACCAGGAACTGTAAATTTGGTGGAGTTGTCTTTATTTGGTATGAATTTAAACTGCTCTTCTCTTTTAACGAGTTGACCGAATTCTGATTGGTTAAAAATTCCGAATACGCGAATCGAAAAATCTGAGTTAGTTTTTCCGGAGATCATATTAGTACCCCTCACTTAAATGGGAATAACCTGGTGAAAACTGTTTGGCTGCTTCGAACTAGTTTAAATTCAGAGAATTTTTTTTGGCTGTATCACTATTCCACCAAATCGTGACTCATCTGCGTAGCATTCTATTCCCTGGATAAAGCAGATATGACTATCACGCAATTCTTTAGTCTCTTTGTATCTAGCAATGAAGCCACCTGAGATAGATTCGTTGAAAAATTCGAGTACCTTGCCATCTTCATCGACAGGATTTTTAGCACATGATTGACAAAGATACTGAGGGTAGCGAGTAGAATGTTGTACTTCTTCTTTGCAAAAGGGGCAAAATTGTTTAATCTCCATTTAATTCTCTCCTTAAATTTTACATATATACAATTTTAGAAACTCTTCTAGGTGTTAGAAGTCACAGTCTTCACCAGAAATTGATGTAACTTGACCATCGCTAAGGTATCTCGCTCACAATACTTCAGCAGATTATTGCGTAATGTTTCCAGTTTTTTTGGAACTTTTTCTGCGCACATCAAATGATATGCATCCATAGCCATTCCACCATGAGATATCTCGAGATCATTGTAAGACAACTCTGGGATAAACGCAGGCAGAACATGTTTAATTGAGTTCGACCCATGCTGTTGCCAACGGTAGGCGTAACGTTTTCGGAACGGTACGATCAAGTCCATGATTCGATTATAGATATGGTTCAATCCTTCAGCGTATTCAGGAAAGTCCTCACTCATCTCTTTAATTCGGGTCTTCTCGAAAGACATGTTGTAGGCAAGCACGCAGCTATCGATAGGGATCTGAGATAGCATGGCTTGAATTAGGTCCGGCCTTGGATCGATATTTGGCTTCGCAAGGAATTCATAATGTTCAATTGGGCCTCCCTCTTCTCTTTGAATATGCAGTGAATACTGAAAGGGTATCGCTTGATATGGGCGCATTCCATTGTGTAATGGAACCGGCGACATAAAGGTTTCGAAATCGAAATGACAAAGCGGATACCACAGCCCTTCAAGAAAATCTCTAATGCCATTCTTATCTATCTGTTCCCCTTTGGACAAATGCATCTCTACCTGAAACCTTTGATTATTATTAAGCTCGTTCAAAGGAATATCATTAAGGGAAATCAGGCCCCGATGGTACATCGAGAACTTGTCAATTCCGCGGCCACGTAGATCAAAAACGGAATCTACTGGTATATGTTGCCAACAATGACCGTGAAAATCACAGTCGTAAGGATCGGAACAGTGAGGACCAATCTCTATATTGGGTGAAGGACTGTCGAGCATGGAGCGAATTTTTGTTATCACATTTGGAATGCTTTCCTGCATTCCTAAAACATCGCTGGTCATGTCATTGATAGTAAAGAGTTGATCGACTTCAATATTGCCATTACGAACATACTGGTTATTGATATGGACGAGACTGGTTTTGCTAAGATGGATTCCTGCGCCTGTTACTACGTAAAACTGAAAAGAAACATCATGGTAGTTAACTGCTTTTACAGCTGTTGAGCTTTTTACCTCGTAAAGTTCCCATCCGTTTGTTCCATGATGCAGAATATCAACTTTGACAAACAGTCCATCGAACTCGAAAGAAGCCTCATAGATCGTTTTAGTTCCTTTGGCGATTTCATCTTTTGTTATCCTAACCTGCTCAGAAATCGATAACCCTTCATAGGGAACTTCTACTCCATCAGGGAAAAGTTCCTGAGCTAGAATGCCCACATCTGTTCCGCTTGCAAAAATAGCCTGCTGGGAAGCACTGATCTCATCTTGTAGCTCTTTGTGATATTTATATAGATAAAGAGATTTGTAACATTGCATCCCACGAACATATTGTGATTTGCTTAAAAATTGACTATTTGTCATGTAGATCTCCTGTTTGACGAAAATCAATCGCTATAGAGCTTTGCCATGTTACGAACAGTTTGGGAAAATTCTGCCCGAAGAGATTCTGGAGAAAGGATTTCGACTTGTTGGCCAAACCCTAAAAGCCACCATCGCAATTGTTGGGTATCTACAACATCCGCTTCCACCAAGACCCAGTCATCCGATGTTACTGATATTGTCTGATTGACACTCAATGGGCTTTCGTAAAGATGCTCAGCTGCATCCTTTTTGAATAATACTTTGATTCTAATTTTTTCCTCACCAGTTACCGGGAACCCAAGAACTCCATTTTTGAGATAGTTGTCCAAGCTGAACCCGTCCTGTTTTTGAATAGGGGTATCTAACAGCTCTGCGGATTCAAAACGCTGAACTGCTAGAAGTATGATATCGTCATAATCCCAAAGCGTAGCCACTAGATACAAAATTGGGTCAGTAGCAACCAGTCCAAGGGGGTTGACGATATATTCAACAGGTGTATCTGTTCCCTTTTTTGAGTACATCCCTTTAAAACGGCGATCCTTAAAAAGAGCCTTATAGATGACATCTAAAGTATCCCTATCAATATCAGGTGGTATTAAGGGCTGAGACCGAAGAACCACTCGAACTTTGTCTGGCCAGGCACCGTAACCTGTATCGGTCTGTTCTTTAAGAATTGACTCAGCACGTTGTAAGCTGGGATCCATGGATTCAAGACAACTTTTGGGAAGTAAGCGGGTCATAAATTCGCTAACCATCTTCATTGTCAGTGCTCCAGATTTATCCATTCCCAAAACATCAAAGGACATCGCATTTCGATCCCAGCGCCAGGACTTAGGCTTGCTTCTTTTGACTGTGATCGGAAAAATCTCCATCAATGTCTCTAGGTCTCGATCAATAGAACGTACACTGATATTGAATCCTTGTTCTTCTAGTTCATCACGAAGCGTCTTTGCATCTTTTGGCCATTTGTCGGGCAAAAGTTGCAACATTTTCCACTGCCTAAGTATTGTGTACTTTGATTTTTGGCTCCCCATGACCATATCCTTTATCATGTCAAAGCGACAAAATGTGTCGTTTAGGAAGGTTTCTGCCATTTGCCATGAGAGACCATCCAAAATCAATGCGACACATTCTGTCGTATCGGTATGTTTTTATAGAGTTACACATAATTTTTACGTCACTCTAAACTTCAGAAGAACGGGGTAAGGCATGACTGAATTATCTTCAGAAATAGACCCGAGGACGGGTCTGAATATCCTGCGGGGACACCTCTCATTGGACAATTCGGATTGTAGTCAGATAGTTGTCTATTGTCCTTATTGTGACAAGAACCACACTCATGGATGGCCAAGTCGCTCAACAAATCCGAAATATTTAGAACATCGATCAGCACATTGCATTGATACACTTACCAAAAAACGCTCAGGCTCACCCTTTTCTGAGCGGGGATATCTAATAGGTATTCGGGCTAAGTAGTTTTTTGAAGATTAATATTAGTTGATTAAAGGTGGCAAAGATAGTATTTTTTTCTTAATATGATAAAAGGTGTCAGTATCAAATACTTGGTATCTAAATTACTACATACTCAAAAGATAAAACTGATGGTTAGGTACTTTTTGAAGAGAGCGCTCTTTGTCGCAGGGCAGGAGACCCTAGGATCCTAAGGAGTTAAAATTAAATACTTAATTCTTTCCAAAGAGATTGGCTGTGAGGTTTTGCGACCACATTAATATCTAATGCTAGGGATTAAGGACAGAAAGATGGAAAATTTGGATGGCGAAACTGAGAAGGTTGAATATTTGTCGCTTTTTAATGAGGCTGGCGCCGATATGCAGGTCGAGGTCAAGCTTAAAGGGTTTGATGGCAATGTCGATAGTTCACAGATGAATGCAGAGGCTATTACTCGGTTGATTGACCCGAAGACGGGGCACTTTCTTTGCCAAATGCGATTTGATGATTGGCCATTTGATATTGTCAGTTACCATATAAATCCCAAGGCCAAAAAACTGACTATTACGGCAAAGCCTCTACAGGCTTAGGGGGAAATTGAATAAATGAACACAGTGGGGGGCTCTATTCTATATTGCTATTTCCCACATGTTTTAGACATGTGGTTTAAGAGGGAATTTGTGTATCTATGAAAAAAATTAAAATTTCTGAAGAAAGACAAAAACAAATTCAAACCCTGTGGAATAAATTTAAAGCCGATCAAAAATCAGAAGAAGAGGCTAGTGATTGTAAGGGGCTTGATAAAATAATCACTCAGTGGAAAGAATATCGAGAGAAAATAATAAAAGGCACCCTTAAATTAGAGGATTATACAAATAAAGTAGGTA
Source organism: Geopsychrobacteraceae bacterium (assembly GCA_963664385.1). Classification (GTDB taxonomy): domain Bacteria; phylum Desulfobacterota; class Desulfuromonadia; order Desulfuromonadales; family Geopsychrobacteraceae; genus Seleniibacterium. Next base: position 2,231,978 of record OY761157.1, on the reverse strand, counting down.
GTCCTACGGCGAACATGCCAGGAGGTTACCTATGCAACTTTTTAGAACGTACAACACGAGACTTGTTGGGCTCATCTAAGCCTGGATCAGCTTATAATTTTGAAATAAAGTTGAATGATGACAATTCCACATACTTTATAAAAGGTGCTGAAAAAGGGAATCAGCTAAAAGATGAGGCTGAAATATATTTTGAAAGTAATATAAAGATATTATTGAAAAATATAGTTGAAGAAGAAGATTTAAAAGAAAAAATAAAAATTGTAGAAGAAGCTTCATATAGTGCAAAACAAGTGCTAATGAAAATGGCCGTTTTAGACAATTTAACTGATTTTATCTATATATATTCAGAGCAATGCACTGCTGTCTCATAGTTTCAAATAAGCGACAACTGCCTGTCGCATAACGATATTTTTGGCTTTGGTGGCAAAAACAGTTCTTTAAAATCGCGTCGTTCGAACAAATTTAGCTGCAATATTCGCAACATCTGGTGCATTGAGCGTCCGACCTTCGACTGAAATTTCAGGAATGCCAGCACCAGGTACGCACACAGAGCAATCCAAATTTGGGTCATCACAGCATTGCGTGATGTTCCAAGAAAGCTCTTGATGCGCAGGTTTTGCTTGATCCATTTGAAGAACAGCTCAATCTGCCAGCGTTCTTTATACAGTTCAGCGACCGTTGCCGCCGGGATGTCCAGTGCGTTGGTCACAAATTCATAAGTGATGTCGGTCTCGACATCCAGATACACGACCTTGCGGTATGTTCCGTCGATGCCTTGCAACTGAATATGCTGATCCAACTGCACTCCTGGACTTTTCCGGCCCCGGCGCTTTTTACCTGGAATCGTCACGGCATTGCTTTTCAGTCGGGCAACGAAGTGGACGCCTTCGTCCGTAAGCTCCTGATACCATTTGAAATCAGTGTAGCCACGGTCGAAAACAACATAGGAGCCTTTAGGAAAATCCAGTTGTCTGGCGACCTTGATTTCATGCTCCTTGCCTTCGGTCAGATCGACAAAGGCCGGCAAATAGCCATCCGCATCCAGGCCGATATGAAGCTTAACGGCTCCTTTCTCCTTTCGGTACTTTGCCCAAGGAAACAAGGAGAGCGTCAGATCAATCATCGACGCATCAAGAAGGTAAAGCTTCTCCTTGAACTTGAACCGCTTTCGCGGTGCGCAACTTTGACAACGAGCCAGTAACCGCTGGAACAGAGCCTCGTACATCTGGTGAGGCTGTGTTTCGTTCGCTCTGGCCAAGGTCGCCCGGCTGAACTGTTTGACGCCAAGATGGTAGAGCTTGCCACCCTGGGTGGCAATATTATCCGTAATATCCCGCAGACTGCTGCGGCCGGTCAGTTGGGCTGTCAGCAGGGCCACAAACTGGGACCAACGGGAAAACGAGCGGAATTTCTGGCCGACGTGATGTTTGTTCGCCAGAGCCTGAAATTCATGTCTCGGGAAAATTCGTACAATTTGAGAAAGAACAGTGCTACAATGCGCCATGGGTCGGAACTCCTTGTCGTTATTGTGTTTTTTGGCGAAATCATTGTAACACAAACGGGTTCCGATCCTTTTATTTATCGATCAAACTATGAGACAGCAGTGAGAGCAATGGATTGAAGAATTATATAATGATTTTATTGATGATGGTGATGAAGGTATTTTTAACAAGAATTATCAGGTTTGTTTAGCGGTAAAAGATTTTTTGAAGAGGGTGTTCAGAATTCTGTGTCAGGCTCATAGGCTAAGATGCTTTTCCAGCCGATCCGGAAAATGGATAGTGAGCTGGGCCAGCGTTAAATTCCAATTCTGGATCGGGTGCGTCCAGCGCTCGGACGCCTTGAGTATGCCAGCGTAAAGCAGCTTCAGCAAACTGTTTTCATTGGCGAAGCCGCCTTTGGTCTTAGTCAGCTTGCGAAATTGTCGGTGTACAGCCTCTACTGCATTGGTGGTATAGATGGCTGTCCTGACATAATCTGGGTATTTGAAATAGTTGGACAGGGTTGGCCATTTGCTACGCCAGGATTTGATGACCATGGGGTACTTCTCGCCCCATTTTGCATCAAGGTCGTCTAGGGCCAACTCCGCAGCATTAAGGGTTGCTGCCTTGTAAACGCATTTTAGGTCAGCCATGAAGGCCTTTTGGTTTTTTGAGGCCACATATTTAATCGAGTTGCGAATCTGATGGACCACACAATGCTGAATTTCAGCGTTCGGATAGATTGTTTCAATCGCTTCCGGAAAGCCTTTCAGGCCATCAACGCAGGCAATCAAAATGTCCTGAACACCTCGATTATGGAGATCGGTGAGAATACTCAGCCAGTGATGAGCACCTTCCTGATCAGAGAGATAAAGGCCGAGAAGTTCTTTCTTGCCCTCGATGTTTAGAGCCAAGATGGTGTAAACAGCTTTGCTGATATAACGGCCGTTCTCTTTGATCTTGTAGTGAATGGCATCGAGCCAAAGGATTGGATAAATGGCTTCCAGATCGCGCTCACGCCAAGCCTGGAGCTCGGGTAACAGCCTGTCCGTGACGGCATTAATCGTCCCGTTGGACACCGAAATGCCATACAGCTCTGCGATATGGCTACGGATGTCCTGATAGCTGGTCCCGAGAGAGAACAGAGCGATGATTTTTCGCTCCAGTTCATCTGTCAGTTGGGTTTGGTTCTTTTTAACCAACTGCGGTTCAAAGGTATTGGTTCGGTCTCGTGGAGTATCAAGTTCGAAACTACCAGAAAGAGTTTTGACGGTTTTGGACGATTTGCCATTCTTGCGATTTGGCGCTTCTTCCTCGGCTAGATGCTCGTCAAGCTCGGCCTGCATGGCTGCTTCGGTGAGCTGTTTGATAAGTGGTGTAAGAATGCCGCCTTTACCCGTTAGGTTTTGGCCTTCACGCAAGGCCTTGAGAGCAGCCTCCATATCGAAGGGGTTTTCTGGTTTGGACATGTGTCATTCCTTTCGTTCTGTAAATAATAGCGAAATGACACAGAATTTTGAACACTACCAATGACCCAGGGTTCCTGCTCTCATGCAGGAACCCTGAATATTGTCAGCGTGCTTCTTTATTTTCAAAATTCATGGCTTCTTCGATTTTCCGAGCAGCAATCTCACCAGTCTTTGCCATTGATGCTGTTGACAGACGAGCGTAAACCAATGTGGAACGAATATCCTGGTGCCCAAGGGCCTCTTTCACTTCAGCAAGACTGGCTCCACCATTGAGTAAAAGGCTAGCATTTGTTCGCCTTAAATCATGTCCTCTGACATCTTTTAAACCGGCTTCACTGAAGATACGCGCCATAGATTTTCGGATTTCCAGCAAATGTCCCTTAGCTGAATTACTGGGGAACAAAAACGGCGAGGAAGTTCTATGTTGTTGCATAGCGGTTAACAGTTCATAAGCCTGGCTGTTAATAGCCACATACCTGGGCTTACGGTTTTTCGGATCAGGGATGTAAAGCTGGCGGGATTCAAGATCAACATGCTCCCAACGGCTGCCCAGCAGTTCACCCCGTCGCAAACCAAGACTGATCAGCAAGAAGACAGCCTGCCCCTGCGGTGTATCCAGCTTATTCCGTAAGACAGCGAAAAACCTTTTCAGTTCATCATCGCTGAGGAACCGGTCACGACTTTCTCCCTCATAGCACTTCTTCACGCCTGAGGCCGGATTCTTATCAATTAATTCCAGATCCACAGCACGTCTTAGAATACTGGACAATAATGACAGCGTCCGGTTGGCGGTAATGCCACTGATCTCTGTATGCAATTGCTCATGATAACGAACCACGTCCACTTTACGAATGTCGCTTAATCGATAATGACCAAACTGCGGAATGATCTTACCATTTAACCGGCTCATGACATCCTTGATCGATTTATATTTTTTACGGGCGTAGGGGATAAAATCATCTTCAATAAACGTGGCCATGGTCGGCGACACATCAACCTTGATCTGCTCTTTCGGGTTGATGCCTTTCAAGAGGAGTTCCTTGTTCTTTCGGACTTCTTCTCTGACCGTGACCAACGTCATGACATTTACTGGTGAGATAGTCATAAAGATCTTCTTACCGTTTAATACGCCACGCTGCCGCCAAGTGGCCTTTCCAGATGGGTAAATGCAGAGCTTCAGGTTATCCTCGCCCATATCTGTCCACTCGATAGCGGACTCACCTTTCTTCGGCGGCTTACTGAGGAGTTCCTGAATCTTTCGCTCTGTAAATTTAACTTTCCGAGAAACCGGCCTTTTCGGCCTGTCACTACTCATAGTTTTGTCGTCCTCCTTTCATAGAATCAGTCGGTCGGCTGACTGTTCTTTTAGTTGTTATCTATAACGATGCCCGTTACAGGTCTGGCGCTTTGTCTCTGAGTTGTCTTTACGCTTTATTTCGACACTCAAAGAGGCTCATTCGTGAAACCACCGAATGACCAGAACCAAACGTAAAGATCTTTGAGCTCCCGCCTTTTGGGGCCATTAGCTATTTATACGCCCTTATCCAATGGATAAGGGCGGTGGCTTTACGACTTTATAAGGCATACAAAAAAGAACCGGCTATCCCTGCGATGGGATAGCCGATCAAATTTCATCAGGTTTGCGCTGATGAAAAAGTACGTTTTCCTCGTTTAAAAAATCCAAACAAACCGGGCAAAAACTCATAACAAGCCGAAGGCTTGTTATGTGAATTAATAGATATCATCCCATTCTTCCCCTGAAAGGACTGTTCTATCAATTTATATGTTTGTTACCTCAGGGTCTAAATGATCATTTTTTCTCTCGGCGTCGAGAGTGTTTATCTGCTGAAGAAACCAACCCCGAGACCTTTTCCTGAGCACGTTCATTTATCTCTGCGGTGATCAGTGGATTGAGACTCGCTAGCAGTCCGACCATCAAGGCAACATCATCAGCGTAACCACCAGGCAATGGATCAGGAATGGCATCTAACGGGCAGATGACATAACCAAGGGTTGTTATGATGGCGACCTTAACTACTAATGGCACCCTGCCCTCTTTTAGCAACTCATGGAGCAGGAACGCCTTCAAAGCAACCATCGCCAAGGCCTTCGCAGACAAGTTCTTCAGTTTATCGACAAGCTTCTCTGGAGAATAATGCTGTTCATAATCGGGCGTTGTTGGGCTTTTCATGTAAGCGTCTCCAATCTTGTCAGCAATAGCCACGTTCAGTCATGGAACAGTAATCGTTGCCGATAATGACATGATCCAGGAAACGGATACCAAGCAGGTCTGCCCCTTTCTTCAGCCGCGTCGTGATATCGATATCCTCAACACTTGGACTCGTATCGCCTGACGGGTGATTGTGAATAAGTAGAATGGCGGCGGCTGAAGAGAGTAAGGCGGACTTAAACACCTCACGGGGATGGACAATACTGGCACTTAAACTGCCTATGGAGACAAGGTCCAGACAGATCAGATGATTTTTACTGTCGAGGTGCAGAGCGATGAGATACTCTTTGGTTTCTCGCTTTAGAAATGAAAAGAGAGCATGCACGGTTGCCGATGCCGAGATAGCCTCAATCGCCTGATACCCTTCTGCAGGCTCTCCAACACACAGATCTTCGTAAACCGGTCGGATCACACGAAACCGGCAGATCTGCTGACCACTAACCAGACACTCGCTAAAAAGTTGCTCAATCATGACAGCTCCTCCTGCAGTGTCTTTCGCCATGATTCCGGTAGCCAACTCTGGTTAGGCACAATCAAAGAGATACAGCACTGGTTATCACGCAGAAACCGACACAGATAGCTGTCAGCGGCATGATCGTAGGTTACTGACTCAAACAACAGTGCAGAAAATTGACGCCCAAAACATTCTTTCAGCATCTGGTCGTTATCCGGCGCTTCAAGCAAATACACGGCACCGTCATCAGGATTGAGGACAGCTGATGCCGTGATCGATAGTTCAAGCTTTACGACCTTCTTTACCAATGAATTTAGAGTTTTGGCGAGTCCGGCACAGAACACATCTTCCAGACTGGTGAATTGCAGCATAGTAAAACCTCCTTCGATGGAATTGATATCGAAGAAGTAATATGTACTTGAGACCGTCAGTTAATACGGCAAGCGCCAAGGTCTTTCTGCTGTGTTTCGTTTTAAGGTTAAAACTCTAGATTTGGCGGTTAGTGCACCAGGGCAAAGGATAGTGATATAGCCTGAGAAAAAAGCTGCAGGAGTAGACAATTTCCACAGACAAACAGAGTCCACAACCGTAATAACCCGGCCCAACAAACAGATATTACCTCCCTGATATCAACCCATCAAAGGAGGTCAATCATGATCAGAATTGAACAGTTAAGCGAAGCCCATCAGATTCAGGACGATTTTGAGATGTGGCGGGAGGTTTACGGTTACATGTCGGTCTGTATGGCAGAGCTCATGGAATATACTGATGAAATCGATCTGGAAGAAAGCGGCTTCAATTTTATTATCGCAACCCAGGAGGATTCTGCCTATGTCGAAAGTCTTGGAACACCCGAAGAAGTGACAAGCATCAACATTAGTGACGGTCATACGAAGCGGCAGATCCAGCGCATGATCTATATCACCGAGGTCGTTTTTATGGATGTTACCCCTGACGCTAAAGGCGCAATTTCAAATTAAGAAGAAAGGTGTGACAGTACTAGATAGCATTTTATTACAAGAAACAACTGAGACGTAATTTGAAGACAACTGAGGGACAAAAAACACAAAAGCCCTACGGTGTAAGTTACCGTAGGGCTTAGATTTTAAATGGCGCGCCGCGAGAGATTCGAACTCCCGGCCTTCTGATCCGTAGTCAGACGCTCTATCCAGCTGAGCTAGCGGCGCACGAAGAGCAGTGTTATCGCTTATATCCGAAACGTTGTCAACACTTTTATTTCAAAAATAAGCATTCTGCTTTTTTATTTTCAGATCCTCGAAAGAATCTATTTTATTAACTGGCGGAGAGGCGGGGATTCGAACCCCGGGTAGCATACACTACACTCGCTTAGCAGGCGAGCACCATCGGCCTCTCGGTCACCTCTCCGCAAACTTACTATTCTTTTTTTAAATGGCGGAAGAGGTAGGATTCGAACCCACGGTACTTTCGTACAACGGTTTTCAAGACCGCCGCCTTAAACCACTCGGCCACTCTTCCGCATCCGGCAAAATAGATCTTACCGAAAAAGCTTGGGGAATGTAACGAAAAATTTCCTAAAATGCAACCCCAAAGAATAAGTTTTTCTGTAACACCCCAGATTTTTTCTCAGACAACCGCAAATTAATTACTTGGTGATTTTCTCTAAACCACCCATATACGGTCTGAGAACCTCAGGAACAATAACGGAACCATCTTCCTGCTGATAGTTTTCCAGAATGGCCAGTAAAGTCCTGCCGACAGCCAATCCAGAGCCGTTCAAAGTATGAACCAGTTCAGCCTTTTTGGCGCCGTCACGACGGAAACGAATCGCTGCCCGCCGGGCCTGGAAATCACGGAAGTTGGAGCAGGAAGAAATCTCACGATAACAGGATTGTCCCGGCAACCAGACTTCCAGGTCAAAGGTGCGTGCTGCAGAGAACCCGATGTCACCAGTACACAGATCAACAACCCGGTAAGGCAGTTTTAACAGCTGCAGGACCTTCTCAGCATTAGCCAACAACTTTTCCAGCTCGGCATCTGAATCTTCCGGATGAACAAATTTGACCAATTCAACCTTGTTGAACTGATGCTGACGGATCAGACCACGGGTATCGCGGCCGTGAGATCCTGCTTCCTTACGGAAACAAGGAGTATAGGCGGTATATTGGAGAGGCAGATCCTGCTCCTGCAAAATCTCATCACGATGAATATTGGTCACCGGAACTTCCGCGGTCGGAATCAGGAACAGGTCGACATCTTCAGTGTGGAACAGATCACTCTCAAACTTTGGCAGCTGCCCGGTACCGGTCATGGTGGCGCGATTGACCAGGAAGGGAGGCAAGGTTTCTGTGTAACCATGTTCCGTGGTATGCAGATCAAGCATGAAATTGATCAGAGCCCGCTCAAGGCGAGCACCGGCACCTAAATACAAAGCAAAACGTGCTCCGGAAAGCTTGCTGGCTCTCTCAAAGTCGAGGATACCAAGCCCCTCACCGACATCCCAGTGCGCTTTGGGATCAAAAGCAAACTCAGGCTTTTCACCCCAGATCCGTACTTCAATGTTATCATCTTCGGACTTGCCGACCGGAGACAGTTCATGAGGAATGTTCGGAACTCCCATCAACAGAGCGTTGAGCTCTTCTTCAACATTGCTCAGTTCATCATCAAGTTCCTTGATGCGCGCTGAGACAGTCTTCATCTCGGCGATTTCATTCTGAACCTGGCTCTTGTCCTTGGTCTTACCGATCAAAGCCGAAACCCGGTTCTTTTCCGCTTTCAGACTTTCCGATTCGGACAGCAGATCACGCCGCCGCTGGTCAAGAGCGGTAAACCCGGACAGATCGACAGAACCGCTCCGGTTGGATAAAGCCTGCTGAGCAGCCTCAAAATTTTCCCGTAAATATCTGATATCGAGCATGATTTATTCCTCCATGCAGATTAAATTGGCAATGAACAGAATTTGATAACACTTCTCCCCAAAAGGGTCAAGGATTGCGGCGGCGATTTGCAGGATTAAGGGGGAAAAGAAAGATTCTACAGACTAAAAACCTACAAACCCTCTAGGAGTGAATGATACCACTCTTAACCAATATGCTCTTTCAAAGGGAAATAGATTTACCCCAAATACGAGGCGCCGTGTAGTTTTTAACCACAGGCGTGGCAGCGCCATTCCGAGGATTAAAAACAAGCGGTAACGAAGTAGATGGGGTGAAGCTATTTCCCGTTCCCCCCGTTGACCCACCACTCATGATCATCATCAAACCACCACTTCGACGAATCCGTCTCCCAGATCTTCTCGACCAGAGCTTTTGCCACATCCGTTCTTAGACGATCTTTAGCTGCGGCGTACCACTGGTCAGCATAACGGTTCCCTAAATCCTTACGTTCTTTCAAAGACAGGATCATTTCCAGTTGATCAGCATCGTGAGCCAATAGCGCCTCATGACTCTCTTTGGCAATATATTCAAGGGTCGTTTGCCGATAATCATCACCAAAAGGCAACTGACTGGCAAGGTCCTCTATCGCCTTTTCCTCATCAACCGTGACGTATTTTTTATTCACGTAGTTCATATCGCCGGTACGCGCTTCCGGAATATCGTGAAACAAGCACAACTGCAGGACTCTGGCGACATCAGCATTACCGTCAAGCTGAGCCAGAGCATAACCGATCATGGCGGTACGAAAGCTGTGTTCAGCAACCGATTGGGCACCAGAGCCAAGAAACTGAAACCCGGTACGCGGGGTGCGCTTCAGCATACCGACTTCAAACAAAAAATTGGCGATATTCTTCATTTCATAGTCTCCATCAGGATTGATAACCGACGCTCAGCATACCCCGTCATTTTGACCTTTTCAACCTGCCAATGGTCATTATCTGTTATACCCACCAACGCCTCTCCCACACACAAGTTGATTATGGTTATAATAAAGGAACACTCAATTCGATTCATTTCAGCGGAGCTATCTATTTGGCTCCCGCAGGAAGGATAAAATATATGTCACAATTTCGTATGGAACAGGATTCTCTCGGTGAGATGAAGGTCCCTGACAATGCTCTTTATGGCGCTCAGACCGCCAGAGCGATCGCTAATTTCCCGGTCTCAGGCCTTACCCTGCCGCGCCCCCTACTCCGTGCCATGGGATTGATTAAAAAGTATGCGGCCCAAAGCAACGCAGACCTCGAGCTACTTGATACCAAGCTGGCCGAAGCCATAATCCAGGCGGCAACAGAGGTCATCCAAGGGGAGCATGACCAGCATTTCCCCGTCGACATCTTCCAGACCGGGTCAGGCACCAGCAGCAACATGAACACCAATGAGGTCATCGCCAACCGTGCCGCCCAGATCCTGGGCCAGGAGATTGGCAGCAAAGCGGTTCACCCCAACGATCACGTCAACATGGGGCAATCAAGCAACGATGTATTCCCCAGCGCCATCCATATCGCCAGCGCTGAACAGGTGTACAACACCCTGCTCCCGGCGTTGACCGAACTGCATCAGACCCTCATGGCAAAAGCCGAACAGTTCAAGGAGGTGTTAAAGATTGGCCGCACCCACTTGCAGGATGCGACACCGGTTAAAGTAGGTCAGGTGTTCTCCGGCTATGCCCGCCAGGTTGAGCTCGCCCGTGAACGGGTTGAACTGGCCGCTAAAGGACTGTTCGAACTTCCTCTTGGCGGCACCGCCGTTGGTACCGGAATCAATACTCACCCCGAATTTGCTGCTAAAACCATAGCTGCCATTGCCAAGGAAACAACCATCCCCTTTGTTGAAGCAGAAAATCATTTTGAAGCACAGGGCGCCAAGGATGCCCTGGTGCAGGCCAGTGGCAGTATGAAGAGCTGCGCTGTGAGCCTGTTCAAGATCGCCAACGATATCCGCTTTCTCTCCAGCGGCCCGCGCTGCGGCATCGGCGAACTGATTCTCCCTGCGGTACAACCAGGCAGCTCCATCATGCCCGGAAAGATCAACCCGGTCATGGCTGAATCCCTCATGCAGGTTTGCGCCCAGGTTATCGGTAATGATGCAACGGTTTCCCTTTCGGGATTATCCGGTAATTTTGAACTCAATGTCATGATGCCGGTCATTGCTTACAATACCCTGCAAAGTATTGAGCTATTGAGTCGTGGCGTAACAGCCTTTACTGAAAAGTGTCTGAATGGCCTTGAAGCGGATGAACAGCGTTGCGGGGATTTACTTGAACAAAGTCTCGCTCTGGTGACCGCCCTGGTACCTGAAATTGGTTATGATCATGCGGCCGCTCTGGCTAAAGAGGCGCATAAGACGGGTAAGACATTGCGGGAACTTGCGTTGCGTGATGGGATAGATGGAGAGGTGCTGGACAAGCTGCTCGATCCTGCAGCGATGACGCAGCCATTGGGATAAGATTGGCCCTTGTTTTTATAGATTTTGCCTCTGCCCAGTTAAATGCGAAGCATTTTGGGCCGACTGTGCTTACTCTAGGCACCAACAAACAGTAGTCTGACTCTGTTGTCGTCAGATCTTTTGACTTTCAGCGCTTTCTTTTGGTTCGTTTTCTTTAGCGCTTGAAAGAAAATGAACCCGGCTGCCGGGCCGGGACCCGGCGACCTTGGTGTTGTATTTATGATTCTAAGATTTGTTTTTAAAAGAAACAGTCAAAAGAAGAATCGCAGGGTCTCGCCCCTGCAGGCGACGTACTATTTTTCACAATCAAGCTAAAAATAGTAAGCACAAAAAGCCCTCTTTATATGTCCGTACTCGAGCGTCACTTTTTCAATGAGTCAGCCAGAAAATAACTAACCGGCCAGACGGCCAGAATCACGCCTGATTGGCCAGAACCGAAATGCCTTCGGCATAATAAAAATTGAAACATGCATGATCTCTTAAGCCTGTAGGATTTGCAGATGGTCAGTTAACCACCTGCAAGATCGCATCACCAAACTCTCTGGCCTGCCAATTCTTTAACAACGCCATCCCTTCCAGCTCATCACGATTACGCGGCTGCCGCTTGGCGATCTCTTCCAAGGTTGCGTTATTGATCAGCACGCCGGGATCAAGCTCCAATTGACTGGCCACTTTTTTACGCCAGTCCTTCAGGTGACCAAAGCGCTTATCGACTTCAGGATCTTTCTGTGGGCGTGGTTTACGCGGATATTTAGGCAGTTGATCTCCCGGCACTTCAAGCCCCTCGGCAACGGCAGCTAACAGCTTGCCGCTGTAACGTTGCGCCAGGCGTAACGGCATTCCTTCGATGCTTTCGAGTTCTTTACGCCCTTGGGGCATAACCCGAGCCAGCTCCAGCAACTGCTTATTTCCAACAATTTTATACAGGGGACAATCGCGCCGCTGAGCTTCGCCATCACGCCATTGCAGCAAAGATTCAAGAACCGCAAGCTGACGCGGCTGCAAGGTTCCAGCCCCCTTGAAACGCAGAAACTCGGGACCTTCATGGACAGCAAAACGCGCCTTTTCCAGAATTTCGAACTCTTCCTGAACCCAGTCCAGACGCCCTTTATCACGCAACTGCCCTTCAAGAATATCAGCTAACTCCTGCAGATAGCGAGTGTCGCCTGCGGCATAGCTGACCATTCCTTCGGTAAGCGGACGAATGGTCCAATCGGCCCTTTGATATTTTTTATCCAGTTCCAGATTGAAATATTTGCGCAGCATATCGGCCAGACCAAACCGCTCTTCACCGACAAACTGGCTGGAAATCATAGTGTCAAACAGACCATTGATTTCGATATCAAAATCACGTGCCAGACAACGGATGTCATAATCAGCCGCATGAAACAGTTTGCGCACCTTCCCGTCGGCAAGAACCGGTTTAAGGGATGACAGATCTGCGCCATCAAGAGGATCGATAAGAACCGTCTTTTCTGCGGTAGTAAACTGCAACAGACAGACCTGTTCGTGGTAGTGATGCATCGAGTCAGCTTCGAGATCGACAGCGATGACCGGAAACTGTTCCAGATGGCTTGCAAATTCAGCTATTTCTGCAGTTGTGGTTAAAATTGGTGGTAAAGACATTCATTCTCCGTTTAATAGAACTGAGCTAACGCTTTCAGCTGTGCCAGCTGGGCTTAAGGATCACCACTGGAAGGGTGTCTGTCACCCGGATGGTGACAGTCAAGCCCCATGGATGGGTCATGCATCCCTGGAAATGGGGATCCTTAAGATCAGCCTTGTTCAACCGTCACGAAACAGCTAACTATTTAATAATATTTCCAAAACTTTTTTGTGGGCTCCGTGCAATGCAAGCTCCTCAAGTTCATGTCTGGACAGCCAGGAGCCATTCCCCTCATTAACTGTCAGCCTGTCTGTGTGCAGATGGTAAACCAGCGATTCCAGTCGGAAATGGCTGTAAACGTGGCGAATCTGACCCAGGTAACGAGCATCTCCTGCTAATGCAAAATCCTGCATGAGTAAGGTAACCTTTGACTCAGGCGTTTCTTCGTCAGTAAAACCAAGAGCTGGGAACTCCCACAATCCGCCAAGAAAGCCATCGGCAACACGCCTTCTCGATAGAATTTTACCTGAGAATTCAATCAGCAGGACAACCTCCCGCCGTGTCGGCGTTTTTTTAGTCGGCTGTTTAACCGGTAAATCATTCTCAATTCCCAGCTTACGCGCCTGGCATAGAGATGCTACCGGGCACTGATCACACTGAGGTCGTCTGGGAGTACACAGGGTGGCCCCAAAATCCATAATTGCCTGGGTGTAATCATGAACCCGCTGTTCGGGAGTCAGCATTTCAGCCCACGACCACAGCTGTTTTTCAGCCCGGCTGGTCCGCGCCGGCTCCTGCCAGGACAATAAGCGGCAAAGGACTCTCCTGACATTCCCGTCAAGAATCGCCACCTGCTGATCAAACGCCAAGGCAGCAATCGCCCCCGCCGTTGAACGGCCAACACCGGGCAAACTTTGCAGCAGTTTGGGATCGCTAGGAAAAACACCACTGTATTCCTCAACAACCTGCCGTGCAGCGGCATGAAGATTTCGCGCCCGCGAATAATAACCTAGCCCGGCCCACAGGTCGATAACTGCTTCAAGGGGGGCCGCAGCCAACTTTTCTACACTGGGAAAACTGGCTAGAAAACGCTGATAATAGTCAATGACTGCTGCAACAGTTGTCTGTTGCAGCATAATTTCTGACAACCAGATGCGATAAGGGTCACGACTGTGACGCCAGGGCAGATCGCGCCCCTGGCGATCGTACCAGGCCAGCAGGCGCTCACTGTAGTCAGCAGGATCAAAAGGTAGTTCAGCCAATTTCAACCATGGCCGCTAATGTGGTTTCCATCTCTTCGCGGGTACCGATAGTAATCCGCATACCATGCTGCAACAACGGATCAGAGAAATACCGCACCAGAATTTTCCGCTCATACAAAGCATCGTAAACACGCTTGCCATTACTGTCCTTGGGCTCTGCAAATACAAAGTTGGCGTGGGATTGCTCAATTTTATAGCCAACTTTACGCAACTCACCACAGAACCAGTCCCGGGTTTCACGCACCTTGTTGACCGTCATGCGCAGATAATCCTGATCCTTCAATGCCGCAGTTGCAGCAACCAGGGCGAGGCGATCCAGGTGGTAGTGATCACGGATCTTATCGAGGGCGGCAATCACCTCAGGCCGGGCGATGGCAAGGCCAAGACGCATACCGGCTAACGAATAGCTTTTGGAAAAAGTCCGGGTGACAACAACATTTTCGTAATCGCGAACGAGATCCATAGCGTTGACATCGGTAAAATCAACATAGGCTTCATCCACCACCAGGATACCGCTGCAACGCTCAGCAAGCTGGGCGATGTAGTTATTGTCAAACATGAAGCCAAGCGGTGCGTTAGGGCTGGTCAGGAAGAAAATCTTACCATCATACCGCTCGGGAAAATCAGCAATCTGACGATCTGGCGTCAAACCAAAGGTGCGGATTTTAGCGCCCTGAATTTCAGTCAGGGTTGAATAGTAAGAATAGGAAGGGTGCACATAGGCAACCTCTTCCCCCTCACCGGCAAAGGCGCGAATCAGATTGTTAAGCAGTTCATCAGAACCATTTGCCATGATCACCCATGACGGATCGAAGCCGTATAGCTCTGCAGCAGCCCGGCGCGCGTCCTTACTGCCGGCATCGGGGTATTTACGCAGATTTTCACCACCATTAGCGACTTCCGCAATGATTGCTTCAGCTACCTTTGGTGACGGTGGATAGGGGTTTTCATTGGTGTTGAGTTTGATCCAGCCTTTTTCATCCGGCTGATATCCAGGCACATAGCCAGCCATTTCGGCAATATTTTTACGTAACGGTAGCATCTTAATATTCCTTCAATATCTGATATTCAGTCATGCGCCGGGCGGGAATGAAACCGGCACCACGCACGAGATCAACAATGTCCTCTTTTGACATACGGAAAGAACAACCTGCCGCAGCAACAACATTCTCTTCCAGCATGGTTCCCCCCAGATCGTTGGCACCGAAGAACAGCGCCACCTGGGCCATACGTGCTCCTTGCGTCACCCAGCTCCCCTGAATGTTATCGACATTATCCAGGATAATGCGGGACAGGGCGAGCACTTTCAGATATTCGACACCGCTGGCGGTTTCCCCGCCCAGCTCGGTATTGTCGGGCTGAAAGGTCCACGGGATAAACGCAGTAAAGCCGCCGGTGCGCTGCTGAATTTCCCGAATACGGAACAGGTGTTCGACAATATCTTCCGGCTTTTCACGGCTACCGAACATCATGGTTGCAGTGGTCCGCATACCAAGGCGATGAGCCTCTTCCATAACAGCCGCCCACTGTTTCCAGCCGATCTTATTGGGTGAGATCTCCTGGCGCACGTCATCAACCAGTACCTCAGCGCCACCACCCGGTACTGAAGCCAGCCCGGCCGCCTGCAGACGCTGCAGGCATTCTGCCATGGTCAGGCCTGAGAGTTTGGCGATATGGGTGACTTCAGCTGGCGACAGGGAATGGATCTGGACCTGCGGAAAACGCTCACGCAACTGGCGGAACAGTTCTTCGAACCAGTCAATTTTCAAGGTCGGGTGCAGCCCCCCCTGCATCAATAACTGGGTACCGTCATGGTCGACCAACTCCTGAACCTTGGCGTAAATTTCATCATAGCTGAGCAAGTAAGCGTCGCTGTCTTCGGCGTTGCGATAAAAAGCACAGAATTTGCACTTAGATTCGCACACGTTGGAATAATTGACGTTGCGGTCAACGACAAAAGTCACCCGGTTATCCGGGTGCTTCTCCCGCCGGATGGCATCAGCGACCTTCCCCAGGTCAAGCAGATCAACCTCGGTCAACAGTTTCAATCCATCGGCACGGTCAAGTTCCTGCTCGTTAGCAATTTTATTCTGAATTTCTGTCGGTAGCATCAGTACACCTTCAGAGCATTATAGAGAGTATCGCGTTCAACCGGAGTCTTGCCTACCTTGCGGATCAATTCGCAGATCCCCTGCTTTGCTAGTGCCTGGGGAGAATCAGCACCGGCATCATGGCCGATCTTTTCCTCAATAACCGTACCGTCAAGGTCGTTAACACCAAAACACAAAGCGGTCTGGGCGATTTTGAGGCCAAGCATAACCCAATAGGCTTTGACATGCTGAAAGTTGTCGAGATAGATCCGGCTGATAGCCAAGGTTTTGAGAGCATCGACCCCACCTACCCCTTTGGCGCCCGGCACCCTGGTATTATCCGGCTGAAACGCAAGGGGGATAAACGCCTGGAAACCACCGGTACGATCCTGCAGATCACGGATCTGACGCATATGATCAACCCGGTCGGCATAATTTTCCAGATGGCCGAATAGCATGGTCGCATTACTGCGCAGCCCGCCCCGGTGAGCTGCTTCGGTCACTTCAATCCAGCGCTCACCCGAAATTTTTTCAGCGCAAATCTTGTCGCGCACCGTTTTGCCAAGAATTTCTGCGCCACCCCCCGGCATCGATTCGAGGCCTGCACTCTTGAGGTCTTCGATAACCTCGAAGATACTTTTACCCGAAATCCGCGAGAAATAATCGATTTCAACAGCAGTGAACGCCTTGATGTGCAAATCAGGAGCAACACCTTTAATCGCCTGCAGCATCTCCAGATAGAACTCAAAGGGTAAAGTCGGGTGCAGGCCGCCAACGGAATGGATTTCCGTCGCCCCGGCAGCAACGGCCTCGCGGGTTTTTTCCTGAATCTGGTCAAGAGCGAGAGTGTACCCCCCTTTAGCACCGTCCTCTTTGGCAAAAGCACAAAATTTACATTGATTGACGCATAAATTCGTATAGTTGATATGGCGATTGACGTTAAAGAAAACCCGGTCGCCATTATTCTGTTCATTAATTGCAGCAGCAAGTTCGCCGATTGCGAGCAAATCATGAGATTCAAACAATGCCAGGGCATCAGCTTCACTGATACGCTGGTTATTAGCTATTTTATCCTGAAGGTTGTCAAACAAAGTCTTCATAACATTCTTATCCACGTGGTGAAGTAAGTCGTTCAATTTCTAAATTTTATACAGTTTCTCCAGTTTCTGATTTGGAAAGATGCAATTTTTTACCAGATCAAGGAAACCAAGCATTTGCGCGGAGGCGTAGTACTTTACGCCGCACAAGCGAATGTACAGGTTGACGCCGAGCGGGTGAAAAAGGGCGCTTTCCAGACAGAAACTAGCCCCAGCGCTTGAACAGAGAATGTTCAATAGCAAGAGCATCCAGAGCTTTACCAACGACAAAGTTCACCAGGTCTTCAATCGTCTGAGGTTGTTGATAAAAAGCCGGCATCGCCGGCAGAATCTGCGCCCCGGCATCGGTCAGGCGCAGGAGATTTTCCAGATGAATCCGGTTAAAAGGGGTTTCACGCGGCACCAACAACAGCTGTTTGCGCTCTTTAAGGGCAACGTCCGCCACCCGCTCGAGCAGGTTATCGGACAGCCCGGCAGCAATACGCCCTGCGGTTCCCATGGAACAGGGGCAGATGACCAGGGCATCAGGAGCACTGGAACCGCTCGCCACCGGGGCAAAAAAATCATCCAGTGCGTAGTAGCTGAGGTTGTCCTGGACTCCGAAATAGGCATTTAGCTGATCGCGGCATTGTTGGACATCATCAGCCAGTTTGAGGTCCGTCTCAAAGGCTGTCACCTGGCGACCGGCATTAGTCACTAAAAGCGTGACATGATGCTTCGCCCGCAACAGTTCTGCGACCAGGCGCAGGCCGTAGATTGATCCGGAAGCTCCGGTTATGCCGACGACGATGTTTTTCATTGCATCCTTTTTCACGCTAACGCTCACTTTGTTTCGCGATTTCAGATCTCAAATTTCAGATTTAAAATAAACGCAAAAAAAAGCTTCGTCCTTTGCGTCTTCTGCCCTCTCTGCGACTCTGCGTTGCATCCTTTTCACGCTCACTCCGTTACGCGATCTCAAATCTCAAATTTCAGATTTGAAATCGCGCAACGCAGTGAGCGTTCACACTAGCGCATCCACCAGGGTAAACACAAAAATCGTCACACTGATATAGCCATTCATATTAAAAAACGCGGCATCCAGCCGGGACAGATCATCCGCCTTAACCAAACAATGCTCGTAAACCAGCAGCAGAGCAACAACCACAACACCAGCAAAATAGATCCAGCCCAGACCACTACCGATCATCAACAATAGCAGCAGCACGACCATGACGCAGTGAAAGATCCGCACCAGGTTGATCGCTTTCTCTTTGCCTAAACGGGACGGAACCGAGTGCAGCCCTTTCTTCACATCGTAATCATAATCCTGCAAAGCATAAAAAATATCAAATCCGGCCACCCAGAACAATACTGCCAGGCCAAGGGCAATGACCGGCCACCCTAAATCACCACGCAAAGCGATCCAGGCCCCGATGGGAGCAATCCCAAGACAGATACCAAGCACCACATGGGCATAATGGGTAAAACGCTTGCAATAAGCATAAAGGACAAAAAGGCCAACCACCACCGGGGCAAGGGCAAAACATAAGGGGTTAAGCATCCAGGCAGCGAAGAAGAAGATCACCAGAGCGACCAGAATAAAGAACACCGCTTCAAGGATACTGACCGTCCCGGCCGGAATATGTCGTTCTGCCGTACGCGGATTTTCTGCATCTATCTTGGCATCAATCAGGCGATTCAGCCCCATGGCTGCTGTGCGTGCACCAACCATCGCCAGACAGATCCAGATAATCGGTAAAATACCTGGAGGGGCACCACTAGCCAGAGACGCCAGAACCACACCCATCAGGGCAAAAGGAAAAGCAAAAATAGTATGGGAGAATTTGATCATCTCCAGCAGTGTCTTAACTTTGGTGTACAGTTGCTCTTTATTCATTATTAATACAGACCCTGTGAGTGGGAGAAGGCTGATACGCCACAACCGACAGGTGAACAAAATACCTGCCAGATAATTCAAAAAAGCTCTGAAAGCAAACCGGAAAGGCCATAATCTACACCTGAGATGAACTTGCCACAAGGTCTTTTCAATGATTTGTTTAGGGCATAACCTCTGTTATGATAGCGCCCCATGACTGAACTACTACAGAGCTATGACCTGTTTACCCTTTTTGCTGTCAGCTTTCTTGCAGCAACCCTGCTGCCATTAGGATCGGAATGGTTGTTGGTAGCCATGTTGGTTAATGGCAGCGAGCCACTGGCCAGCGTTGCCGTTGCGACCTGTGGCAACAGCCTGGGGGCCGGGACCAATTATCTGATCGGATACAGTGGTGGTGACTGGCTGAACAGAAAACTTCTGCACCTTACCCCCCAGCGACTGGAGCAAGCCCGCCGCTGGTTTAACCGTTACGGCAGCTGGGTACTGTTGCTCTCCTGGCTGCCGGTCATTGGCGACCCGCTGTGCCTGGTCAGCGGTATGCTTAAAACGTCACTATGCCGTTTTACTCTGCTGGTTGTCTGCGGTAAAGGGTTGCGTTACTACAGCTTAATGCTGGTAACCCTTGAAGGAATCAGGTTTTTCACCTGATCAGGAACATTTCTAATGAAACTCTACACGCCTGCTTTTGCCGCACTGTTCCTGGCCAACCTGACCATGGTTTCCAGTTTTTCAAGCTTCTTCCTCTTTCCGTTATATATCAGCGACTTTGGTGGTGATGATCGCGATATTGGCATTATCATGGGTGCTTTTGCCATGGCCTCTGCGTTCAGCAGACCCTGGGTTGCCGAAATGATTGACCGTATCGGCCGCAAGCGCAGCTATACCATTGGTACTATCATCATGGCACTTATGCCCCTGGTTCACTTATTGCTGATGGGACCAATCTCCGAGAATTACCCGATCCTGCTTTTGGCGCGTGTCGTTCACGGCATCGGCTTGGCTATCTGCTTTACCGCCATCTTCACTTTTATTATTGACCTGATTCCCATTGCTCGGCTGAACGAGGGAATCGGAATCTTCGGCACCTCAGGACTGGTTGGCATGGCCATCGGCCCCATGGTCACTGAACCGATCTTAAGAGGGTTTGGTTATCCGGCTTTTTTCTTAACAGCGGCACTGTTCTCCACCCTCGCCCTGGTGCTGCACCTTCCTGTGCACGACCCTTACCAGGAACAGAGGTACCAACAACCGGCGTCCCCAGGCGGGACAACGCCATCATTTTTTGCCTTGCTGAGGACCCGCAAACACCTGGTATGCGGCTGTCTGGCCCTGATCTTTGGCGTTGGCCTGGCGGCCAGTGGCAATTTCATTGCTCCGCTCGCCGAATCGCGGTCGTTGCAGTACGTTTCCCTCTATTACCTGGCCTATTCCATCGCCGCGATCCTGGTCAGGTTGGTTGGTGGGAAACTGGGGGATCGCATCGGCGAAAAACAGATTATTCCCTGGGGATTATTTTTGGGCGCACTGGCCCTGTTATTGTGCCCTCTTATCAGTAACAATCCGCTGTTACTGGGGGTCGGCTTTATCTTCGGCACCGGCCACGGGCTTCTTTTTCCAGCCCTTAATGCCATGGCAATCCGGGGTGAACCTTACGCGGTCCGCGGTAAGGTCACCGGTATCTTTACCGGAGGGATTGACAGCGGCTCATTCCTCGGTTCCATGAGCCTTGGTCTTATCGCCCATAGCGCCGGATACCCTGTTCTCTTTCTCTGCGCAGGCTTGACACTGCTCAGTGGCTTGCTGATTTTCCGCCTGCGGCCGAGATAATCACACAGCCATCTCAAAACTGTCTTGATAATGCTGAAACCTCAGGGGAGTTCTCAACGTGTAGGTCCCGAAACTATTCTGCTCAATAACAATCACTTCAGCATTATCCGGATTCTCTATCGTTTCAAAAAACTCGACAGAATATTTAAAAAAACGACACAGAAACAACCTGATAGCCATACCGTGACTGACAATCAAGGTATTGTCAGGAAACTCAGGGCGCTGAAAATCGCGATTCATACTATCTAAAAACAAACACATCCGCGTATAGACATCACTCCCCGATTCCCCGTTAGGAACCCGGTAATAAAACTGCCCAAAGCGATTACGTTCTTCATTAATACGTATCAGCTCTTCCGGACTTGAAAAGTGCCCCCACTCCTGCTCGCGGAGCAATGGATCTTCAACCTTATCAACTATGCGATCGTTTATGGTCTCGGCAATCAGGTTATAAGTCAGCCGGGTACGCTTCCAGGGAGAGACATAGACCTTCACCTTACCATTACCTATAACATCAGCAATCTGCTTTCCTGCTGTTCTTGCCTGTTGCTGGCCAAGTGTCGTCAATTCCAATGCATAGTCAGGAACATGCTGGTAAACTGATAAATCTGCATTTCCTGTCGATTCTCCATGCCTTACCAGAATAATTCGTTTCGGTTTCATCGGTTATTTTCCCCTTTATAGTTCAAGAATTTATTTTTTCTAACATGGTAATTTTCGAAAAAAATAAACATCATGTTAGTAAAAGGTTAGATAACATGCAGGCTGATGAATAATTTTATATACCGAAAACTTACCGTGGTTAATTGAAACCATTAGAGGTTACTGAATTTTGCCTTGACAATTAGCACAAGTTAATGTGAGATACGCAACGTTATCGCTATCATCTCGGAGGAGGCCTAACTTGCTATGAAATCATTATCCTTAAGAAACCGTATCCTACTACCAATCATCGCTCTCATTATCATCGGAATGGGAACCGCTGCCGCACTGTCAACCCGCGCAACATCCAAAATTGTTCACTCTTTAATTACTGAACAGCTTGAATTATTAACCAATAACCTGTCGACCCAAGTTTCCAGCTGGATTACCGACCTGCGTGCCGACCTCAGAACCCTTTCAGAGACAGAAGCTTATCGCGACTGTCTGATGAACCAGGGGCTTGGTTCTGAATATTACGTAGAGATGGCAAACAAGCAACTTGCTGCCTACGGCAAACGCTATGGGCTCTACGATTCACTGGTCCTGATTAACGATAAGGGGGACGCCATTGCCTCTTCAGATCCAAACCTTATCGGCAAATTGAATGTTCACGATCGTGATTATTTTAAAAAGGCATTTGCAGGGAAAGAAGCCATCAGCAATACCGTTAAAAGCAGAGCAACCGGAAAACCCATATTTGTGTTAGCTGAACCTGTCAAAGCATTTGGAAAAATACAGGGGGTTATTCTGGGAGCAATTGAAATGGCCCGCTTTTCTGAGCAATATATCCTTCCCATCAAAATCGGCACTGAAGGATACGCCTATATGACCGATGCCACCGGTGTTGTTTCCGCCCACCCTAATCCGGATGTCATTCTTAACTTTAATTTGAATAAACCGGACTGGGGTAAACAGATCCTCGGCAAGCAGAACGGAACCCTCATTTATGATTTCGAAGGGGTCGAGAAACTGGCCATTTTCCGTACCGAACCAAGCACTGGCTGGGTCATCGTTGCAGGAGCAGCCACAGCCGACGTATTCGGTGCCCTGGACCGAGTCAATCTGAATAACACAATCATTGGCCTCATAATTGTCGGTATCCTGATTGTCGTTATCGTATTCCTCATCCGTCCTATTGTTAGTGCCCTCAATAAAGGGGTCGCTTTTGCTAAGGAGATTCAGACCGGAGATCTGTCCAGCCGCCTGCAACTGACCCGTGGTGACGAAATTGGCCAACTGACCAATGCTCTGGACAGCATGGCAGATAGTCTACAGCAACGCGCCGAACTCGCTGAAGCCATTGCTGATGGAGATCTCACCCAGGAAGTGACCCTGATGTCGGAGAAGGACGTGCTTGGTCGGGCCTTGCGTGGTATGACGGATAAATTAAACGACATCATCTCCCAGATTAACGCCGCCAGTGAACAGATCGATTCCGGAGCCGGGCAAGTGTCCGATTCTGCCCAGGATCTTTCCCAGGGTGCGACTCAACAGGCCGCCTCCATTGAAGAGATCGGGGCCAGCCTCCATGAGCTTTCCGGTCGAACCCATGAAAACGCTCAAAATGCCCAGACTGCCAACCAGCTTGCCATCACCGCACGGGATGCCGCCAATACCGGCAGTTCCCATATGCAGGAGATGGTAACGGCCATGGAAGACATCAATATGTCGGGTCAGAGTATCAGTAAAATCATTAAAACGATTGATGAGATTGCCTTCCAGACCAACCTGCTGGCCCTCAATGCTGCTGTTGAGGCCGCCCGCGCCGGACAACAGGGGAAAGGGTTTGCCGTCGTCGCGGAAGAGGTTCGTAACCTGGCTGCACGTAGTGCCAAGGCCGCCCAGGAAACTGCTGAGTTGATCGAAGGAACAGTTGAAAAAGGAAAAAACGGAACAGAAATCGCCAACCGCACGGCAAATGCTCTAACAGAAATCGTCAGCGGTATCGGAAAAACTGCTGATCTGGTTGGGGAAATTGCCGCATCTTCCACCGAACAGGCCGATGGGATCAACCAGGTCAACGACGGTATCAGCCAGATCGACCAGGTGACCCAGCGCAATACCGCCGGAGCAGAGGAAGGAGCCGCAGCAGCCGAAGAGCTGTCGAGCCAGTCTGCCTATATGCGCGACATTCTCAGCCAGTTCAAACTCCGTGGACAGGCCCAGAGGACCGCTTCCGTAATCAGGAGAGAAGCGCCAAAGCCAACCCCGGCAATAGCTGCGAAACCGGTTCTACCTGTAGTCAGAAAACCCGCACCTGCCCAATCTCAAGAACCCCAGACAAACAGTGGCTGGGATGATTTAAAAAAATCAGACAAACCTGTCATCGCCCTGGATGACGACGAATTCGGAAAATATTGATCATCTATAAGCCGCTTACTGAAAAGGTTAATGTCCTTTTCAGTAAGCGGTTTCCACACCCTGCCCTATAACTGTCATTCCTCTTCATTTTAATACCTGCAACAAAAATTGCTTTCGCAACAATTCTTGCATTTTTAAATTATCGTTTATTTTAATATACTTACATTCTAAATCTGGATCATCTGCAAGAATATTTTAGATTTCATTCAACAAAAGATCCTCCACTGTCAAGCAACCGTTCACCTGAAAACAAGCCTTCTCCAGCTTTCTCCGAACTTGGCACATTACCTGCTACTAATATTTCTTGCAACACATCAATGGAAATAATTACCAAATCAGGAGACATGTAGTTCATGAAATCACTATCTTTACGTTACCGCATTCTTTTACCGATTATCGGCCTTATCGTTGTTGGCATGCTGATCTCTGGAATTCTATCCAGCACATCGACGTCACGTATCATTCATCAAAACATTACGTCACAGATTACCAGCATGACCAAAAACCTGTCTGCCCAAATTGGTGCCTGGATTCATGACCTGCAAGCCGACCTCAAAGTGCAAAGCCAACAGGCGATTTACACGAACCTGGCGAGTCAGGAAGTCCCTGATGAAGCATCAGCGCAAGCCACCAGCGAGCACATGAAGCAGTTTATCGATCACTATACAGTCTATGCATCCCTCGGCCTAACAGACTCTAAAGGTACTGTCATTGCCCATTCCAACCCAAAAGTTATCGGACTTGACCTCTCGTCCCGCGGTTACTTCAAGAAAGGGATGCAGGGGCAGGCGAGCATTACCGATGTTTTGAAAAGTAAAGTCACGGGTAATCCCGTTTTCAATCTTGCTGAACCATTAAAGCATAATGGCAAAGTGGTCGGAGTCCTTTACTCCTCCATTGAGCTATCCAAATTCTCCGATGAATTTATTGCTTCTATAAAGGTCGGCAGCGAAGGCTATGCTTATATGACCGATAAATCCGGGGTCGTCTCAGCGCATCCGAATCCCGACGAGATCCTCAAAACCGATATCAGCCAGTTCGACTGGGGGAAAGAGATTCTTAATACTAAAAACGGCCTGTTAACCTACGATTTCAATGGTACCGAAAAAATTGTTGCCTATCAGACCGAGCCGATCACTGGCTGGACAGTCGCTGCCGGTGCAGCAACCAGGGATATTTTTCATGAGGTTAATGATCTGACTGTCCACAACGCTATCATTAGTACTGTTATCGTATTAACCCTGATCGCTGTCATCATCCTGCTTATTCGGCCAATTACCGCAGCCTTAAACAAAGGTGTCGCTTTTGCTTTAGAGATCCAGAGAGGCGACCTGTCCGGCCGTCTTCATCTGACCCGCAGCGATGAAATAGGTAAGCTCGGAAATGCTCTAGATACCATGGCTGGCAGCCTCCAGGAACGCGCCGAGTTAGCAGAAGCTATTGCAAGCGGAGATCTTTCTCAAGAAGTCACCCTGGCCTCGGAAAAAGATGTCCTTGGCCAGGCATTACGCAATATGACCGATAAGCTTAATAACATCATCGGCCAAATTAATGCAGCCAGCGAGCAGATTGATTCAGGAGCAGGCCAAGTCTCCGACTCAGCTCAAGACCTCTCCCAAGGGGCGACCCAACAAGCAGCTGCCATTGAGGAGATTAGCGCCAGTCTCAATGAGCTTTCCAGCCGTACCCATGAAAATGCAGGGAACGCAAATACGGCAAATCAGCTTGCAATCACGGCACGCGATGCTGCAAACAACGGCAGTTCACAGATGCAGGAGATGGTTGCAGCGATGCAGGATATTAATGAGTCCGGCCAGAGTATCGGCAAGATCATCAAAACCATTGATGAAATCGCCTTTCAAACCAATCTGCTGGCGCTCAATGCCGCGGTTGAAGCCGCCCGTGCCGGTCAACATGGCAAAGGTTTTGCCGTTGTTGCTGAAGAAGTCCGTAACCTCGCCGCACGCAGTGCCAAAGCTGCCCAGGAAACAGCTGAACTGATTGAAGGATCGGTTAAAAAAGGGGAAAACGGAGCCCAAATTGCTAACCGCACCTCAGCCGCTCTTGAAGAAATTGTCAACGGTATCAGTAAAACTGCAGACCTGGTCGCTGAAATTGCAGCGTCTTCTCAGGAACAGGCTGACGGGATCAATCAAATCAATGATGGTATCAATCAGGTCGACCAGGTGACCCAGCGCAATACTGCAGGAGCCGAAGAAGGCGCTGCCGCGGCAGAGGAATTATCGAGCCAATCGGCCTATATGCGGCAGATACTTGGCCATTTTCAACTGTGCGACCAGACTCAAACAATATCAACACAGGTAGAGAACAAACTAAAAACAGTCAAACCACAGCAATGCAATGCCCCCA
The DNA here is from genome assembly GCA_963664385.1 of Geopsychrobacteraceae bacterium. Lineage (GTDB taxonomy): Bacteria > Desulfobacterota > Desulfuromonadia > Desulfuromonadales > Geopsychrobacteraceae > Seleniibacterium. The sequence goes on along the minus strand of OY761157.1, from coordinate 2,205,787 downwards.
AAACCATCCCTCACAGCAGTTGGGGAAAGACCTTCAATCCGGCATCCAGATTAGAGCTCGATGATCAGGAGTTCGGAAAATATTAAATTCGTCCCAATAACGTTATTTCCAAATTTGATATAATAGAGGTTTCATTTGAAACCTCTATTGTGACTTAACGTTCTCCAATCTATTGATTTAATTATATTTCAGCAATTTAACTTAATATAAATCAGAACATTTGCCTTTTCTAATTGACATAGACCAACATAACAAGGTTATAATCTCTCAGCAGACAGAATGATCATTCTATCTAAAAGGACAAGGGAAGGGCTATGAAATCATTATCGCTACGTTATCGAATTCTATTACCTATTATCTGTATCATTATCGTCGGCATGCTTATTTCTGGTACGCTGTCCAGCAGATCAACCTCACAACTCATTCACAATAATATCAGTAATCAGATCGAAGGGGTTGTTGACAGTCTCTCCACCCAGATGAACGTTTGGATTACTGATCTTAAAGCCGACCTGGTATCACAGAGCAACCTTGATATCATCAGAAACTTGGTTGTCAGTGATTCTGCCAACGAAGCTGATGTTCAGGCAACCAGCCAGCATATGAAGGCATTTATAGATAACTACAATGTCTATGCATCTATGGGGCTGATCGATGCTCAGGGGTTGATCGTCGCTCATTCCAATCCCAAAGCCATCGGAATAGACCTTAAGACCCGTGAATACTTCAAAATCGCCATGCAGGGGAATGCGAATATCAGCGATGTCCTGATCAGCAAAACCACGGGACGGCCGGTTTTCAATATTGTCGAACCAATTAAAGATGGCAGCAGAATCGTTGGTGTCTTTTTCTCATCCATCGAATTATCAAAGTTTTCTGAAAAGTTCATCAGTCCCATCAAAATTGGTTCAGAAGGTTATGCCTATATGAGTAATGCGGCAGGTATCCTGCTCGCTCACCCCAAAGCCCCTGAACAGATTATGAAGGCCGATATGAGCAAGTTCGATTGGGGGAGAAAGTTACTTTCTGAAAAAAACGGGCTGATGATTTACGAACACGAAGGGCTTGAAAAAATTGTCGCCTTTCGTACCGAGCCAGTTACCGGCTGGATTCTCGCTGCCGGTGCCGCAACTGATGACATTTTCAACGAAGTTAATCAGCTGACCTGGCAGAACTCCATTGTTAATGCCCTTATCGTGCTGGTTCTGATTCTGGTTGTCGTCCTGCTGGTAAGACCGATAACAGCAGCCCTGAACAAGGGGGTTGCTTTTGCCAAAGAGATCCAGATTGGTGATCTCTCGAGCCGCCTGAAATTAAGCCGCGGCGATGAAATCGGTCAATTAGGCCATGCCCTTGATACCATGGCGGATTCACTCCAGCAACGCTCCGAACTCGCAGAAGCCATTGCTGAAGGAGATTTGACCCGGGACGTGACCCTCGCCTCCGAGCAGGATGTACTAGGCCGCGCCCTGCGCACCATGGCTGAAAAGCTCAATGACATCATCAGCCAGATCAATGCCGCCAGTGAACAGATCGACTCAGGTTCCAGCCAGGTTTCCGATTCAGCTCAGGACTTGTCCCAAGGGGCAACCCAACAGGCTGCGGCCATCGAAGAAATCAGCGCCAGCCTCAATGAATTATCTGGCCGGACCCAAACCAATGCCGATAATGCCCAGGCCGCAAACCAACTGGCGATTACCGCCCAGGATGCTGCCAATAGCGGAAGTTCCCAGATGCAGGAAATGGTCTCTGCCATGCATGAGATCAATGAGTCGGGACAGAATATAAGTAAGATTATTAAAACGATTGACGAAATAGCCTTCCAGACCAACCTGCTGGCGCTCAATGCGGCAGTTGAAGCCGCCCGTGCCGGTCAACACGGAAAAGGATTCGCCGTTGTCGCAGAAGAGGTTCGCAACCTGGCCGCTCGCAGTGCCAAAGCAGCCAGCGAGACCGCCGAATTAATAGAAGGAACCGTACAAAAAGGGGCCAATGGCGCCCAAATTGCCAATCGCACCGCATCGGCTCTGGAAGAAATTGTCAACGGTATCGGCAAAACGGCGGATCTGATCGGTGAAATTGCCGCGTCCTCAAAAGAACAAGCGGAAGGCATTACCCAGGTCAGTGACGGGATCAACCAGATTGACCAGGTCACCCAACGTAATACGGCAGGAGCAGAAGAAGGTGCAGCGGCGGCAGAAGAACTGTCGAGCCAATCGGCTTATATGCGCGATATTCTGGCCCAGTTCAAGTTAAAGGGGCAACAACATATGCCAAGCCAAAGCACCAGACAACCGGTAAAACCACCGCTAACCACGAGGGCAGCCATCCCGAACAAGCCAGCACCGAAAGCCACACCACCACAGCCCAAAAAAGATACTCCCTCAGGTTGGGATAATCTCGGCAATGGCAGGAAACCCGTCATCAAACTGGACGATGACGACTTTGGCAAATATTGACAGCAAGGGCACGTTTCTAACTAGTTTTCATCCGGAAACGGCCCTTTTCCGCCGTGGCTGTGTCAATCTGCGAACTTGCTTGTGCGACGTAAAGTACTACGTCTCCGCCCAAGTCCTTGATTTCCGTGCCACAACGAAAAATTGCTCGTTTCCAATCTGAAAACTTCGAAATTGCGATATTTAAGTTTCCGGATGGCAACTAACTAAAAAAATCCGGTCCCCACCAAGGGAACCGGATTTTTTTATATCGATAATAATTTTTGGAAGATCATGGTCCGTTGACCTTCTTCCCGTAAATCAGCCAATACACCACAGGAATAACAATCAAGGTAAATGCTGTTGAGGCAAACACCCCAAAAATGATCGACCAGGCTAAACCTGAGAAAATCGGATCGAGGGTAATAATCCAGTTACCTAACAACGCCGCACCAGCGGTCAGCAATATGGGCCGTAACCGCACCGCACCACTTTCGATCAAGGCCTCTTGAAGCGGCAGGCCGCGCTTCACCCCGTGGTGAATAAAATCGATGAGGATAATCGAATTCCGCACTACAATACCAGCCAGGGCGATCATACCGATCATCGCCGTTGCGGTAAAAAAGACCGGGGTGTCGTAGCCGCCAACCGGATTATTGGCGATCAAGTTAAGCAGCCAGAAACCGGGCATGATACCGATCATGGTTAACGGAATCGCAGCCATAATAATCAGTGGCATCACATAGGAACCGGTCTCAATGAGCAGCAACAGGTAGATCAGCACCATGGCAGCACCAAAGGCGATGCCAAGGTCGCGGAATACATCGATAGTGATGTTCCACTCCCCTTCCCCACTCCATACGACAGAGGTTCCGTGAGGCAGGGGACTATCATTGAAGTGACTCTGCAGATTGAGAATCGCATTGACCGGGCTTTTGCCCGCCATTTCGCCAAAGACGTAACTGACCCGTTTCAGGTTCTTATGATAAATGGTCGGTTCCAGAGTCTGCTCAACAAAATCCCCCAGTTCTGAAAGATGAATCAGGTTTCCTTGTTGACCTCTTAGCTGCAGATTATCCAATGCCGCTATGGATGAGCGCTTATCGAGAGGCAACCGCAAAACAATCGGCAACGGATTGCGCTCACTATCGATATGCAGGGTGCCAACCTGCGCCCCGGACATGGCAATCCCCAATGTTCTGGCCACATCCGCAGTGGAGACACCGGCCAGAGATAATTTGTCCCGATCAGGAACAAACTGCAGCTGCCGTTGCGGATATTCAATACTGGTATCGACATCCACGACCTTGTCTTCCTGCGCCATCCGTTCACGGATAATCTCGGCGGCAGCCAGTTGTCCCGCATAATCGATACCATCCTCGGCATAGACCTCCGCAGTCAGGGTTGAAATAACCGGCGGTCCGGGCGGCAATTCAACAATCTTCAATAAGGCGCCATGCTTATGGGCAATAGCCGTCAGGTCATCGCGCAGACGCAGAGTCAGCTCATGGCTCTGCTCGGCCCGTTCCCCCTTAGGGACAATATTGACCCGGATATCAGCCAAATTTGCGCCCTGACGCATATAATAATGACGCACCATACCGTTAAAATCGACAGCGCTCGCCGTGCCGACATAGGCTTCAAAATCGGTCACTTCGTTCACCGTAGCCAGGTAATCCTCAAGGTCACGCGTGACGGCATCGGTCACCTCCAGGCTGACCCCTTCCGGCATATCGATAACCAGCTGGAACTCATTCTTGTTATCAAACGGAAGCATCTTTAACGGCACCAGGTTTAAAGCCGGCATCGCCACAGACACCAGGAACAGGGCCATCACCACGAGTATCAGCAACCAGGCCAGACCACGATGTTCAATAAACGGCATCAGCAGCTTGCGATAAATTCGATAGGTTCTCGTATTTTCCAGGACAAAGGTCTCTTCTTCCCCTTTGCCGTACTCACCCTTAAGGACATGGTAGGTCATCCAGGGTGTTACCGTGAAAGCAACCAGCAGAGACATGACCATGGTCAGCGGCAGGTTGACCGCCATTGGCCGCATATAAGGACCCATCATCCCGGTAATAAACAACATTGGCAAAAACGACAGGATAACCGCCAGGGTCGCGACGATAACCGGCGGCCGGACCTCGTCAACCGCAGTCAGGACCGCTTCACGCGGCGGTTCCTTTTTCATCTTGAAGTGCCGGTAAATATTTTCAACATCAACGATGGGATCATCGACCAGCAAACCCAAGGCCAGCACCAGAGCGAACAGGGTGACCCGGTTAATGGTATAGCCGAACCAGTAGTTCACCAGCAGCGTCAGTGAATAAATAATCGGAATCGACACCGCAACAATCAGGGCTTCGCGCCAGCCCAGGGCAAACAGGACCAGGGCCAGCACCGTAACGATAGCAATAACCAGATGAGTAATCAGCTCGTTAACCTTGTGATTAGCCGTCTCACCATAGTTACGTGTCACCCGGACCTGAATATCATCGGGGATAACATCCCCCTGTAAAGAGTGGAGCTTGGCAATAACATCCTTAGCCACGCTGACGGCATTGGTTCCCTTTTTTTTGGAAACGGCAATATGAACCGCCTGGTACTCTTTGCCGGTCTGGCCATCCCCTTCTGCCGGGCCAAAACGCAAGCGGGTGTAACTGTCCGGCTCAGCCATACCGTCAGTAATGCTGGCAACATCGCTTAAATAGACAGGGGCATCGTCACTGACCGCAATAATCAGATTACTGACTTCCGCTGCCGAGGTCAGAAAACCACCGCCACGAACCAGGATCTCCTGATTATGCTGCTGAAAGTTACCGGAAGCGAGTTCCAGATTGGCAGCATTCAACGCCTGTTGAACACTAAGAATATCGAGATGCCGCGCCGCCAGTGCCGCTGGATCGATTTCAACCCGTATCTGACGAGGCCGACCACCAATCACCTCCGTTTTTGAGGTATCTTTAACCGCCTGTAGACGATCGACGGCTTCTTCGGCGACCCGGCGCAGCATATGATCCGACTGGGTATCGGAGTAAAGGGTCAGGTTGACAATAGGCACATCATCAACCTCAATCGGCCGGATAACCCACCCGGTCACCCCCGGAGGGACAATATCCGTATGGGTGGAGATCTTGTTATGCAGCTTGACCAGCGAGGCAATCCGATCCTCGCCGACGAAAAAACGCACGGTAACAATCGCCAGATCAGGGCGCGACATGGAATAGACATATTCCACCCCGTCTACCTGCCAGAGCAGTTTTTCCAAGCGCGTAGCAACCTGCTTTTCAACTTCGGCTGCGCTGGCTCCGGGCATGTGGACGTAAACATCCGCCAGGGGAACAACGATCTGGGGTTCTTCTTCTCGCGGGGTCAGGGTCAAGGCCGCAATCCCAGCCAGGACCGCCAACAGAATCAGGATTACTGAGAGATTCCCTTCCAGAAAGTGATCAACAATCCTGGTTGCAAAGGTATGTTTTTTATCACTCACGGCTGTTACTCCACGCGGGCGCCGTTATGGGCGCGATCAACTTCAGCACTGACAATACGATCTCCGGCCTCAATCCCTGAGAGCACCTCAAGACGGTCACCGAAACGTCGCCCCAAACGTACCAGTCGGAACTTGCTGATCTTCTCCTCAACCAGGAAAACCCCCGTCAGTTGCCCTCTCATGGTCACGGCTGTTTCCGGAATCAACAACAATTCCTCCGCAGGCAGGGTCCGCCGCGCCCGGGCAAAAATTCCGGTTGGCACGTCTTGGGCGTCGGCCAGTTCAATGATCACATCGTAACTGCGGCTGGCCGGGTCACTCCCTCCTTGAACCCTGAGGACTTTGCCATCGAGAACTTTCTGCAGGGACGGAAGTTCGACAGCCATAACAGTGCCGACTTTAATCTGCCCCAGCAGACGCTCCGGAACTTTGACCCGCGCCTGGCGCTCCCCTTCCCGGTCAATTACCAACAGAGGCGTGCCCGGCAAAACCGTTGCCCCCTGCTTGATCTGCACGCTGATAATCTGTCCGGCAAATGGTGCAACGACACGATTATAACTGTTCTGCTGAACAACCTGGTCACGTTCCGCTTTGCCCCGTTCGACCTCGGCTTCAGCGGCGGCAACCTGTTGTTTGGCCATGTTCAGCTCAGCGCTTATCTGATCATACTCCTGCGGAGTAACAGCCTTAGCCTTGAGCAACTGCTCATACCTGGCTGCAGTCTGCTCAGCCAACGTCAACCTGGCCTGCGCCGTATCCATCTGGCGGGAAGCAACTTGTATTGCCGCTTCGGTGGCCCGCAACTGCTCCTGGGCCGAGTTATCACTGATTTCCAGCAACAACTGATTCGCTTTAACCTGGTTCCCTTCACGTACTGCCAGGTTAGTAACCTTGCCACTACTGCGTGAAACCAGGCGTGCCTGGTCACGGCTCTCAACCGAACCGACAAACTGCTCAGCACCGTACTGTTTTACGGTTTCCACCACCATTGTTGGCAGTTTTACGACCTGTGCCGCATTTCCTTCCGTGCGCCCAGGCTGAATTTCATCACCACAACCGGACAAAGCCAGAATAAGTGTTAATAACAGAATCAATCGTTTCATCGTACCGCCCCTTCTGTCAGTTCATAATCAAATCGGTAAAGGTACCGAGTATGTAATGTTGTTGAGCCCGACTCTGAATCAATTGGACTGTTGCGGTTACCAGGTCAGCCCGGCTTTTTTCAACCCGTGACTGGGCTGTTAATAATTGGGAGAGAGGGGTCAACCCATTGCGATAGCGGCTGGCCAGCAACTGGTAGCTCTCTTCTGCCGCCGCATAACCACTCTCACTGGCCGCCAATTGCAGTTCTGCCGTTTCACTGTTCAGTCGTGCCTGATCGATATCAAACCGGGCCTGATCCAAAGCCTGCCGATAACGGGCCTGGGCCGCCCGCTCACTGGCCAGAGCACGAGTGGTTGCATGCTTACGACTGAAACCGTCAAACAACTGCCAGGTCAGGTTGGCTTGAACCATCCAGCTGTCAGCCCCATCCGAAAACGGGAAGTCACGATCATGCAGCGACCAGGAAGCACCGGCATTAACCCGCGGCAGCCAGGCCGCTTTACTCTGCTGACGCGCCAGAACGCTTTCCCTGCTTTGCAACTGCAGAGCTTCAAGGTCCCCGCGCTGCAATTGCTGATTGTCATCTGGAGCAACAATCAGGTGCACATCAAGAGGAGCTGCAATATCGACCTGCCGATCCCCGATTCCCATTTCCAGAGCCAAGCGTCGCTGCGCCAGAATCAGGGCATTTTCAGCACTGATCTGCAGTCTTCTGCTCTCAGCCAGATGGACACTCGCGGTCAGGGTATCGGCCTTCAAACCGGTTCCGGCACGTTCCTTTTCAGACGCCAAACGGTAAATTTCCTGAGCTTCACGTACCGAACTGGACACCCAGTCGATCACTGAGCGGCTACGCTGAACATCCAGATAAGCGGAAAAGACTCGCCAGGCGACCTGGTCACGTACCGCCCGTTCACCGGCGTTAACTGCCTGGGCAGAAACTTCGGCACGTTTCACCCCGTAGCCGATATCCGGGTTATAGACCGGTTGGATCAGTTGCAGACGGGTTTCAAAATCGTGGCGATCCGGCGGATCGTTATAGATATCAGCATTGTCACTTAGCTGCAGACGTTCCTGGTTTAACCAGATAAACAACGCGCTCCCCGGTTCATTGGTCCAGACGAACTGTTCACTCAGGTTGACCCGCGGTAACCGCTGAGAACGCGCCTCAGCGACCCCCGCTTGCGCAGCTTCGCTATCTGCTTTGGCCGCCAGATAAGCAGGCTGATTATCAAGACCCTGCTGCACCGCTTCGATCAGTGTATAAGTTGCTGAAAATGCCGGGAAAGGGGCGCAAATAAGAATAAAAAGGACAACAAGCCTGGACATTTACAAACCTCCTGAAAGGGATTTTAACTGGCAGAGGAGACTATCGGCTCACCACAATCAACAATTACAATATATAGGTTTTTGAATATTTAAACAATGCCTACAATTTTTAAAAGAAGCATTAAAACAATTATACATAATAATATCGTAAAACTATGGAAAGCTCTTGGTTTAATTTCTCAGAATCGGTGCTGTTAGTTACTGTCATGAAGAGGGTGTTGTGCGTACCCTGGACAACAAGTAATATCCTTGAAACAACCGGCTCTATCAGTGTACTTTTAAAAAATAAAACAACACTTCCTAACAAAAGGCATATCAACTCTTATTTTTTTAATGGTTATTCATTCCAGGAGGGAGCGTATGAGGTTTTCTGTAAAAGAGAAGGATCAGGACAGTTCCGCCTCAGAAGAACCGGGGAAACCAACCTACCAAGAGTTACTCGACCGGGTTCATAAGCTAGAACAACGCGAGGCCATGTACTTATCCCTTGCTAACAACACCTCCGATCTGTTTTATCGCACAGACAAAGATGGCAAACTCATCTACTTGTCCAAGTCAGCTTTTGATCTTTCCGGTTATACTAATGAAGAATGCATCGGCTTGGATTTAGCCAAGGATATTTACCAGAACCCTGAAGAACGTGAAGACTTTATTGCCATGCTGAAGAAGAATGGCAGAGTCAACAACTTTGAGGCACGCCTGAAGCGTAAAGATGGGTCTATCTGGTGGGCCATGACCAATGCCCATAATTACTATGATGCACAAGGAAACATGGCTGGGGTTGAAGGGATCACCAGAGATATCACCGAACGAAAACTAGCTGAGAAGAAGTTGCAGCTCAGTGAATATAAATTTAAAAAAACTTTTATCACCAGCCCCGATGCAATTGCCCTAAACCGCCTTTCCGATGGCAACTACCTGGAAATCAATCATGGATTCACCCGCATCATGGGCTATACCCCGGATGACATTGTTGGCACATCATCCCTGGATCTGAATATCTGGAAAAATCTGAAAGATCGTAAGGTGCTGATTGATCAACTGTTAAAAAATGGCTTTGTAGAGAACCATGAAGCCCAATTTGTAGCAAAAGATGGCACTATTAAGAATGGCCTTATGTCTGCCAATGTTATCGACATAGCTCAGGAGCAGGTGATTATTTCTGTCACCCGTGACATCACTGAGCGCAAGCAGACAGCAGAAGACATGGCCTTTTTAAATTTTGCTATCAATCATATTCATGAAGGAGTCTACCTGTCCGATGAACACGGGCAGCTAAAATATGTCAATAATGAAGCATGCAGAGAACTGGGCTACAGCAAAGAAGAACTTCTCTCCATGTCAGTGTGGGATGTAGATATAGACTTTAAAGAGTCCTTCTGGACCGACTTCTGGACTGACTTTATAATACAGAAAAAAATATCTTTAGAATCCACCCACCAGCGTAAAGACGGTTCATCATTTCCGGTTTCAATCAGTGCTAACTTTTTTGAATACAATGGAAAAGGTTACAACTTAGGCTTGGTTGCAAATATAACGGAACGCAAAAAGATAGAGGAACAACAGCAGCAATTTGAAGAACAGATGATGCAAACGCAAAAGCTGGAGAGCCTTGGCGTTCTTGCTGGTGGAATTGCCCACGATTTTAATAATCTCCTGGCCGCTATCATGGGGCATTCTGAGCTGACAAAACGCCGGTTACCGCCTGGCTCTACTGCCATTGAAAACCTCAAACAGATTGAAACTGCTGCTGAACGTGCTGCGGATCTGGCCAAGCAGATGCTGGCATATTCCGGACGTGGAAAATTCGTTCTGGAAACTCTGGATCTCAACTATCTGTTGGAGGAGATGCTCCATATGCTTCAGGTCTCCATCTCAAAAAAAATAGTTCTGCGTCTGAACCCGTTTAATCCCCTCCCCACGGTAAATGTCGATGCAACCCAGATTCGCCAGATTATTATGAACCTGGTGATTAACGCCTCTGAAGCTATTGAAGACAAAAGTGGAGTCATCTCCATATCAACCGGCTGCATTGATTGTGATGAAAGTTATTTACGCAATGTCTGGCTCAATGAGAACCTGGCTGATGGCATCTATGTTTATCTTGAGGTCGCCGATACGGGTTGCGGCATGACTCAGGATGTGCTGGGAAAAATCTTTGATCCATTTTTCACGACCAAATTCACCGGGCGCGGACTTGGCATGTCCGCGGTTCTGGGCATTGTCCGGGGGCATAAAGGGGCGATCAAGGTCTACAGTGAACCCGGTCAGGGCACATCATTTAAAATCCTGCTGCCTGCAGCTGAAACACCGGCAGAAATGTTCCATGAAGAGGGGCAGGATGACGACTGGACCGGCTCGGGAACCGTACTGCTGGTTGATGACGAGGAGAGTGCCCGGGGCATCGGTTGCGAAATGCTGCGGGAATTGGGCTTTCAGCCTCTGATGGCCAGCAATGGTCTTGAAGCCCTGCAAAGCTATCAGGCCCACCAGGAGATCCAATTCGTCATGCTGGACCTGACCATGCCCAAAATGGATGGGGAACAATGCTTTAGAGAGCTGAAAAAAATAAATCCCAGCGTTAAGGTCATCATCTCCAGCGGTTACAATGAATTTGAAGTATCCCAGAAATTTATCGGGAAACACATCGGAGCCTTTGTGCAAAAACCTTATAAATATTCGACCCTGAAAAATGCCGTCCGCAAAATCCTGGATGTGCGTGATTATTCAGCCATATAAATAGCTTTAGCGCGGGAAATGAAGAGACGATGAAACAAGCTAATCTTAATGAGATATTTTCGAACCATCAGACGGGAGTTCTAGCCACCGCAAACACACAGGGGGAAGTCGATGCCGCAGTTTTTGGTTCCTGCCGCCTTCATGATGACAACACGGTTGTTGTCGGTCTCGGCAACAACCGTACCCTGGCCAACCTGAAGCTCAATCCTTACGCAACTTTACTGTTCGCCACACCAGGGCCTTCGGTATTCAAGTGGGCAGGAGCACGTGTTTATCTGAAATTGACAGACTTACTGGAAGCAGGATCTCTGTTCGATGAAACAGTTGCTGAGGTTGAAAAAGAGGCAGGTAAAATGGCAGCGCGGATGATAAAAACGGTGGCCACATTTACTATTACTGAAGTGCGACCAATTGGCGATTTTTCCGGGTGATACGCTCACTTTGTTTCGCGATTTCAGATTTGAAATTTCAGATTTCAGAGATTAAGGCCATTCTTTGTGCCTTCGTGTCTTTGTGGCTAGATGGCCCTAAAATGTACTCCCAATAGTTTCACAGATATCCCTGACCAACTGCGGCAGCGCGGCAGCTACGGCCGGTGTCATTGCGGTGGTGTAATCAACCTGCTCAATCTGCACCCCAAACAACACGATATCTTTAAGTGGTGTAATCGCATCGGCCAGTTTCAACAACCCGATAAGATCACCACTGTGCAAATCCAAAGCCCGGGAATCCGCCTCTGAACCGAGCAACTGTTCCTTGGTGATATGGATGATGGTTCCGGGTCGCTGCTGCATATCAACGGCATCAATCAGGACAAATCGCCCTGCCCCCTCAAACAATGAGATCAGACTGATACCACCGCTGCCGCCGTCAACCACATCGATATCTTCCGGCAAGTCCAGTTTTTCTAGTTCACTGACCACCCGGCAACCGATGCCATCATCACCCCGTAACGGATTACCGATTCCGATGATGCGCCAGTTATACAAAAGACACCTGCAGAGCATGGGTGGAACAGCTGATACAGGGATCATAGGCCCGGATCAACATCTGTAACTGCTGCGCCATCTCGGCACGGGGCATCCCCAGCAACTTGGGGACCAGGGCCTTCAGATCGTTTTCAATATTCGCCAGGTTCTGGGCAGTCGGAATGATACAGTTGGCCATGGCGATACGCCCACCTTTGTCATAACGATAATGATGGATCAAGGTACCACGCGGTGCTTCTATGGCAGCAAACCCTTCGCCAAACCCCTTGGGAGGCGGCAGCGGGTCATGACGCAGGCCTTCCAGCAATAAGCGATCAATCAGGTGAATGGAAGCTTCAAAGCAGTTAACCACCTCGACCAACCGCACCTTCATCATGACAAAGGGGTTCACATCATCACGATTCAGGCCAAGGGCCTCTGCTACAGCCTGGGCCATGGGTGAGAGTTCGTTACCAACATTTTTATAACGAGCCAGAGGGCCGACCATATAACTGTCAGCCAAAGCACGGGCAAACTTGGCGGTCGAATAAGGCACCAGGAATTCTTCAATCAGAGACTGATATTCACTGACATCACCGGAGATTCCGGCACTTGAATACAACTGCCCGGAAAGTAACGGATAGACGTCATCCTCCTTCAGGCACAGGTACTCAGTAGGCCGCTCAAAATCTGGGTACTCAAACCCGGTGAACAGATCGACCATGTACTCCAGCGTAGGCAGAATTCCCACCAGCTCTTTGCGCAGCACCTGCAGCTCGCCAGCTTCCGGCAACCGCGAAAACCCTCCCAGGCACGGCGTCACCGGATGGATAGCCCGACCACCGATCAACCGGCAGATTTCACTGGCCAGCTTTTTCAACCGTAAAGCCCTGGTGACCAGGTCCCGCTGATTGTGAGCCAGAGCCATAATACTGCTGACACCCAGGTAATCGGGCATGGCCATAAACACCAGCTGCAACAGATGGCTCTGGAGAATTTCACCATAAGCGAGCAAGCGCCGTAAAGCCAGGGTCTGATTGCTGACTTCTATGCCTACAGCGCGTTCCGTCGCCGCCAGAGAAACCAGGGTATGGGAATTTGAGCAGATACCACAGATGCGCGCCACAATAGGCGCAATATCGGTAAAGTGCTGACCTTTCAGAAAACTTTCAAAAAACCTCGGAGTTTCAACAATTTCGAGTCGGCACTCCTTAAGAACCCCTTTATCGAGATCAACGACCAGGTTGGCGTGCCCTTCAATACGGGTGAGTTGCTTGATCTCTAATTTCATGAATCTTTGCCAAAATCAAAGTTAAAGGTTCTGAATTCCTGAAGCACATCCTCCAGAGTCAGACCATGATCATACAAAATCTGGTTGTAAGGAGAGATGCGTGGATTCTCCATGGGGCCGCGACAGCCGCGGCAGCGATCACCGGCATCTATACAGATGGCCTGGCAGCCAGCCCGGGTCACCGGCCCCAAACAGACTTCGCCACGATCAAAAGTACAGGGGATCTCCGCCAGCTTGCACTCCACACATAAGGAATAACCGGGCAGCTCCTGTTCCTTGTCGAGTAACAGACTTTGCAACAAAGACAGAAACTCAGAAGCAATGACCGGACACCCCGGCAAGCGGTAATCCACCTCAATAAGTGCTGCTAAGGGCTGCGGTTCTCCCGGCTGTAAGTGTTTTGCCAACGAACCATACACTTCCTGGCAGAGCTGCTTTTCAGGAATAGAGCGTCGCAACGCATTGACACCAGCCATATCAGCGCAGGCACCAAGCGCCACGACGATATCACTCTGCTTACGGATCCGGCGTAAGCGCTCCCCTTCTTCAGGAGTACAGACACTCCCCTCAACAAAAGCAATATCGATAGCCTGCCCCGGCATGGCATCAAGAATCTGGCGGAACTCAACAATTTCCACCAGTTCAAGAACCTCCATAAACTGGTCTTCGAGTCCAAGAATACTGAGCTGACAACCTTCGCAGCCGGTAAAATCAAAAAATCCGATCTTCTTTTTCATAGTCTGACTATCCGGTTCTTTTCACTCTTGCCACAGGACGGGCTGAAAACTTTCCATGGTAAGGGCGTCTATCCCCTGGATGGTGATAGGCAAGCCCCACGGATGGGCTCATAAGCCACTGAAAATTGGATATTTTAGTTCGTCTTTACTACATCCTAAACACCATCAGCGTTCAATAGCTTCCCTTAAATGCCGAACCCGATCATAGGAAAAAATCGGCCCGCACTCACACACCCTGACATCATTAATTTGACAGCGTCCACACTTGCCCAAGCCACACTTCATATGCCGCTCAAGGTTGAGAAAAACCTGCTCTTCAGGGAAACCAAGCCGGAACAACATGGGATTGGTAAAGCGATACATGCCCGCCGGTCCGGACACTGCTGCCCAGGTCCGCTCTGGGGTCAGATCCAGATCGCGTAACAACATGGTAATGTCCCCGACCAGGCCATACCAGTCTGCGGCACTCTCCTGCACAATATACCGGCAGTCAATCTCTGTCGAGCCCTGCCATTTTTCCAATTCGTCACGGAACAGAAAAGACTCAAACTTATTGGCCCCGTAAAGCAGCTGCAAGCGACCAAAATGCTGGCGGTTCGCCAACAGGGTCAACAGCAAAGAACGCAGGGTAATCAGCCCACGCCCGCCGGCCACCAGCAGGATATCATGCCCCTTGAAGCTGGCAATGGGGAAGCCTCGCCCAAAAGGTCCACGTACCCCGATAATATCACCGCTCTTCAGGCGATGCAGGGCCTTGGTGAGACTACCGGCTTCGCGCACCACGATCTCAACGTACATGCCATTTTCTGAAGGGGAAGCAATAGTAAAAGGAGCTTCCCCCAGACCGAAAATAGAAACCTGCAGAAACATACCCGGATCAAAAGCAACCGGTTCCGGTAACCGCAGCCGGAACAGCTTATCCCACCTGGTCAACTGCTCCACAGCAACGATCTCGGCCAACTGCGGATGGTATTCCTGACCAGGCTGGTTACTGACTTCGGGAAAGGCTTTTTCCTGGTGCAGATCGTTCAGGACCGAGACCGGGTTGATGCGGCGCAGACACTCGCGTACGCAACGCCCGCAACCGACACAGGCGAACCGCTGGTTTTCATCCCATAAATATTTATACTTGCGGAAAAACCGGTGGCGCTGGCGATCAGCCTGACTGCTGCGAAATTCCATACCGCCTGAAACCTGGGTAAAATTATCTAGCTGACAGGAATCCCAGACCCTGACCCGCGCACCACTTTCAAGGTCGAGATCAAGCTTATCCTTGACATTAAAACAGTAACAGGTCGGACATACCAGGCTGCAAATACCACAGCCAAGGCAATCCTTGCCCAGTTTTTCCCAAACCGAATGATCATAGCTGTCGGTCAGGACTGAAGATAATGAATCCGCAGGAAAATGGAGATTCTGTACGGTCTCTTTCTGTCGTGGGGCAATCGCTTTAGCTGGTGCGGCTGATGCAATCTGTGGCGCGTGCCTGACCACCAGGTCCCAGCCACGCCGCGACCCGCCCTGCAATAGATAACCACCATCACAGCGGTGCAAAAAGAGGTCAAAGCCACCTTTGGGCTGTGCCGTTGCCATGCTGGTACAAAAACAGTACTGATCTGGGTTGCAATCGACCCCGACAATCAAAGTCACTTCACGTTTGGCCCGGTAAGAGCTGTCTGCTTCCCCTTCGAACAGACAATCATCCAGCACTTTTATGGCCTGAATATCACAGGGATGCACCCCGAACAGGACCCGTGGCTGGGCAGCTTTTTCCGGTTCCAGAAGCACCTTGCCGCCAACCCGAAAGTGAAACAGCTTGTCCCAATTGGGAAACAGGTATTTTTTAGGAGAATGGACCTGGGGAGGAAAGTCAAGTTTGAGCAAGGTCGGGTCATCTACCGGTTCAAGCCCCAAACGGCCACGCTTTTCCTGCACCCCAACGACTTCGTAGGAATAGGTTAAAGAGCGCACAAACTGGTCAAGCATCTCCCGGGTGACAAACCGCCAGGGCGCTTTTTCGTGCTCAACTTTTTCATTTATTTCAATCATGTCACATCATCACGCGGCTAGTCACCATCCCCGCTCAAGGGGGTTCGGTTTTCCTTCGAAAAGGGTGTCTGGCGCCCGGATGGCGACAGTCAAGCCCCATGGATGGGTTCATGCGTCCCTGAAGAAGGTCAACCGAACCCCCGGTTTATCGATCACATCACTGTAAAAATAAAGACCGGCCTGATCACGTCAAACCGGTCTTTACTGTGCTCATAATATTACCTTGATAAATCAGACGTCTTCCGGTTCAAGAATCGGTAAATAAGTTACACCGATTTTATACATCAGTACACCAAAAGCGACAAAGGCCAGAGTCACAGAGACTTCGCCAACGGTCGGCGTGTAGTTCCAGCCATTACCTGGGTTAAAACCAATCAGAAATACGTTGAATCGGTTCAGCACGACGCCGAGGATTACCGAGGTCGCACAACAGAACAGCTTGAACGGGCTGTTACGTACGCTCTCCCGCTTGAACATGAAATAGGGAATCGCGAACAGACAGAACTCGACCAGGAATGAATACCCCTGAACACTGCCGTCAAAAGCACTGGCCAAAACACCACGATAGGCCAGGTCACCGATGCGCAACAAGAGATAGGTTCCTAAAAAATATGGGATAAACTCAGCGATTCCGGCAAGCAGTTTTGATTCATCCCTGGTCCGGAAAAAGATCCGCGCCAGAGTAGCCTCGAAAATAACCATCGGTAAACCGACACTGACTGCCGAGGTCAAAAACAACAGGGGCGAAAGTGGCGTATACCACAGTTCGTGCACCTTGTAGGGAGCGACAAGCATAAGGGTTCCCAGAGACGACTGGTGACCGAAAGAGAGCACCACCCCGGCAATAATGAAGAAAGCCATAATGCGGCGCAGGATCCGGTCCCCCTTGTCCATAAGGAAATTAGCCGGACGGTTGAACAGATTGAAGGGAACAATCAGATTAGCGCGCCCCTTGTATTCCTCAAACAGGGCTGGCAGATTTTCAATCGCCAGGACGGTCAGATACAACATAACGCACCAGGCAACCTCGAACAGTACCGAGGTTCCGTTCCAGTAGACCAGGGCATGCCAGATGTTGTAGTACTTGCCCAGGTCAAAAGTAACACCGAGGCCAACCAGGAAATAGCCGATAAAAGCGGTCAAAGTCGCCGGTCGTAACAAAGCATGATACTTTTCATGACCGAAGATTTCGACAATTGCGGCCGTGGTAAACCCGCCGGCCGCCAAGGCAACCCCGCAGGCCACATCAAAAGCAATCCAGATTCCCCAAGGATAACCGGGGTTCAAGTTGGTTACCGAAGCAAAGCCATGGAAAAACCGGAAATAGGCAAAAAAGACTCCGGATGCCATGAAAAATAACAATACGAAAGTATTAAACGTAAAAAACTTACCGCGTAAGGCTTTAGCGTGATTACTCATCATCTCCTCCCTGTTCTTCCTGCCCTTCCTTCCGGTCTTTGCGCCGCTGGTTATAGACCATGATCCCTCCTAAAATGGTGTACACGGCGATGGGCGGGATAAAATACTGGAAGATGCGGTGCTGGATACTTTCCGTCAACTCTGAAACCGGACGGTACTTGAAATCACCGAGCCCCAATGATGCAAAAGCAACTTTTTTACTGCTTAAGTAGAGAACATCAGTACCACCGACTTCACTTTCCCCATAGATATGATCCTCATAAAGATCCGGGGTCTCCTCAATCCTCTGGCGCGCAACTTTAATCAGATCCTGCCGTTTACCAAAGACGATAGCCCCGGCCGGACAGGCCTCTGAACAGGCCGTGGGCTTCCCTTTTGCGACCCGACTTTCGCTGCATAAGGTACATTTTTTAATCGTCGGAATCGCCTTGGTCCATTCAAACTGAGGAACATTGTAAGGACATGCCACCATACAGTAGCGGCAACCCATACATTTATCGGCATCATACTGAACCGAGCCATCGGCGGTCTTTTGCAACGCGCCAACAATACAGGCGGATACACAGGCCGGATCAACACAGTGCATACACTGGCGCTTGACGAATGTTGTATCACCAGCGTCATCTTTGTACATCTTCACCAGCGTGTAAGTATTTTCCGACAGCTCGCGGGGGGAATCATAAAGATCAGTCCCCAGACTGTTGTCAGGTGCCAGCTCATTCTCCTTTTTACAGGCAACCTGACACGCCTTACAGCCGATACAGCGTGTCGTATCATTCAGCATGCCATACCACGCAGGATCAGCCTGGGGGCGCTGATGTTCGGCATGTGCCACTACCGGGGCGGCTGCCGAGCAGATAGCAGCCCCCCCGGCAGCGCCCAACTTAAAGAATTTTCTCCGTGAGATATCCATACCCTACCCCCTCTTATCCTGATCTTTCTGCCCTTTGCCCCCGAGGGCAGCTTTTGCGCCGACAGCACCGACAGCGAGTCCGGCCAGGCCAGCGTAAGCAGGTCCGAAACCAGCTTCCTTGTGATGGTCAGTAAAAATTGGTGGATAAGATGCCGGAGGGGTCACCTCTTTCAGTGGTACCGGGGTCGCCAACGACTGTTTGTAAGGGAATTCCGGTTCGACACAGCCGATACAGGCGTGTCCGTTTTCGATACACCAATTAGTACCGCCGTTCCATTCCTTTTTCGGACAATCGGCATGGGTCACTGGTCCTTTACAACCGAGCTTATACAGGCAGTAGGGATCAGATGCCTTTTCAGCAAAACGGCCTGCATCAAAATGGCCACGCAATGGGCAATTATCGTGAATCAGGTTCCCATAATAGTCGAGGGGACGAGCATGTTCATCTAGCTTGATCCCTTTAGGACCGTCGAGCAGCAAAGATGCCACAGTGCCAATGAACCAATCTGGATGGGCAGCACAACCTGGCAAGTTAATAGTTGGAGTGGTTACGCCATGCTCTTTAAAGACTTCCAGGACCCCTTTGGCACCAGTGGGATTTGGATCTGCAGCAACAACGCCCCCAAAAGCAGCACAGCTGCCGACAGCAATAACAGCTTTAGCTTTAGGTCCCATGCGCAGCACATGCTCAAGAGCCGGGATACCATGGCCATCCTTCTCACCAACTTCACAGGCGGTACCGCCGTCTTTGGTTGCAATAGCACCTTCTACCACGAGCAGAAATGGTTTTGCCTCGGTATCGTACATAGCCTGCATGGCCAGCTCACCGGAAGCCGCCATAACGGTGGGATGGAATGCCAATTCGGTATGGTGACCGGGAACAATCTGCCCCAGCAGAACATCCTGAATACGTGGTGATAGAGCATCGAGCAATGAAACACTGCAGCCACTACAAGCCCCGGCGGCGAGCCAGATAATCGGGGTTTCCTGCAGCGCGTCAGCGAACGCTTTACGCAGCAACGGGTTATCGAACAGACTCATCCCGAAAACAGCAGCTGCTCCGGCAGATCCTTTTAAAAATTTACGACGACTCAGTTCCATGATTCTCTCCTCGGGGGTCATCCACCCCCATCACGTGTTCAATTTCATCGACGACCAGGCGTACCGCTTGTGGCACGGCCTGCCGTACTTCATCACATAATCCGATTCCCAGGGCTGTTGAGGAGGGCTGCACCCCGATAACAACTGTCTGTTGTGGCTTGCAATCAACCAGCTCAGCAAGTTTCAGGGTTTCCAGCAGACCTACCTGATGCAGGGAGTTCATCGGCAAGCCACCGTTTTCAACCTGTTCGGGACTGAAACGATAGAGGGTACCAGGCTGTTGCCCGCCTCTAACCGCATCAAGCACAATCAGCTTGCGGCGACCGTCAAAAACATCCATCAGATCGATGGCCGAGGTTCCGGCATCGAAAAGCTCAACCTGATCGGGCAGCTCTTCATCCTCCAGAGCACGCAACACGGCATCAGCAAAGCCGTCGTCGCTGCTGAGAATATTACCGACTCCCATCACCAGGATGGGAGCGCGCAATTCCTCATATGTGACAGACATTACTGTGGTCCGACAACAAAGCGGCCGAGATCCTGCCCTTTGGGGTCAACCACGTGCACAGCGCAGGACAGGCAGGGGTCGTAGGAACGGACGATACGAACCAGTTCGAAAGGATTGTTTTTGTCTTTAACGGTGGTACCGATCAGAGACTGTTCCATCGGACCAGGCTGTCCCGCAGAATCCATCGGACCAGCATTCCAGGTGGTTGGAACAACAGCTTGATAGTTTTTGGTTTTTCCTTCCTCAACGACAATCCAGTGTCCCAGGGCACCACGTGGAGCTTCGTGCAGCCCCATCCCTTTACTGGTGACATTCAGGTTGAAATCGGTAAATGACGGGGCCCCCGGCTTAAGCTCCATAGCCCAGTCACGGAGTTTGCCGGCGATAATGCGGGTTTCGATGGCCCGGGCAGCATGGCGGCCCAGAACCGAGAAGAGCGCCGAAGCAGACGCATTGAACTTGCCAAGCACAGAATTGACCATGCCTTGAACCTGCTGATCACCCGACACATAACTTGCCAGCATCCTTGCCAGGGGACCAACTTCCATAACTTCACCACTATAGCGAGGTGCTTTACACCAGCTGTATGCACCCGCCTTTTCATGATCTGCCTCGGTCACACCTTCGTAGGGATGGCGGATGCCGGAATCAACGTAGTAGCTGCTCTGAACATCTTCGGTAATCGCCTGAGGATTGATCCGCTCGAGTTTAAGAGTGCTACCGCGAACGATACCCTGTGGCAGGTAACGACTGCGCTTGGTCAGATCCGGATCACTGTCCAGATCAAAAGCGCCGAAGGACATGAATTGCTGACAACCGGTACCGACGCTAAAATAATCGCTGTAACGCCCGGCAACCATCAACACATCAGGAAGGTAACAGGCATCGATGAACTCAATCAGTTGGTCAACTTTGGCCACAAATTGTGTAATTTTGTCCCGTGTTGGTATTGTGGAGGCCCCGCCAGCGACAATCGACATGTTATGTGGCATTTTACCACCGAAAACCGCTACGGTTTCGTGGGCCAGGCGTCGCATATTCAAGGCTTCAACATAATGAGATACGGCGGCAATATTCTCTGCCTTACTGAGGCGATAGTCACCCTCATAACGCGGCACAAACGGCCCCAGATGACCACGGCTGATAAAGTCCTGAACCTTTTTCAGAGTCGGATCACTACCATTGTAATCAGCCACCGCTGTCACATCGACATAGTCAAGAGCGGCCAACTGGTAAAAGTGCAGGATGTGTGACTGGACATAGTTAGCGCCCTGAATCAGGTTGCGCAGGATTCTGCCGTTATCGGTAATATTGCCGTTAACGCCGTAGGCTTCATCCAGGGCATAGGCTGCTGCCAGACCATGAGATGTCGGACAGACACCACAGATCCGTTGCATGATACGCGCAGAATCGCGGGGATCACGGCCAAGTAAAATGTTTTCGAGACCGCGATAAAGCATACCTGAGCTTTTCGCTTCTTTGACAACACCGCCTTCCAGCGTTGCTTCAATCTTAAGGTGGCCTTCAATACGGGAAATGGGGTCGATGGTAATTTTTGTTGCCATGAAATTTCTCTCCTGATCTCACAAAAAAATGTCAAAAGAACAACCTCTCCACACCTTCCTTTTCAGATGTCTCCTTTCCGAGCAGGCGGAAAAGACGTGGACAGATCGCGCTAATAAATACCAGGCAAGAAGATCAAGAAGCGTGCCAAATTGTTTATTTTTATTTGCAAGCGGGCTTACTTATTGATTAACAGGCGTTTTTTAAAAGATAGCCGGAATTATTGCCAAATCGAAGAAAATGGATCATCTTGTCCGCAGAGTGTTTCAAAATGACCCATTTTTCATTTTTACCCAGGAAGGAAAATCATCCGCTGAAAATATTTTTCAGAAAAAAATCGACTATCAGCTGCCTGACTTTTGAATGTCATACTGCTGCAATTTACGGTCCAACGTCTTGCGGGAGATCTGCAGAATTCCCGCTGTCTTCATCTTATGACAACGGGTCTGCCGGTAAACCTGCTCGATATAGATGCGCTCAAGTTCTTCGAGGGACATCATTTCAGTCGGCATCTTAAACTCGAGAGGACCGCCAGAGACAATGGTCAAAGGCAAGTGCGCACTGCTGATGGTATCACCGTCCGCGAGCAGCGCCGCCATTTCCAGGACGTTCTGCAGTTCCCGAACATTACCGGGCCAGTCATACTGAGTCAGCAGCCTGACCGCATCAGCATCCATCTCGGCAGCAGCGCCATGCAGGCGCCCGAGAAAATAGCGGGCCAGCAAAGGAATATCATCACGGCGATCACGCAAGGGGGGAAGCTTCAAGGTCGCAACATTGATCCGGTAATAAAGGTCCTGGCGAAAACGTCCTGCCGCGACTTCCTCTTCCAGGTTTTTATTGGTCGCAGCGACGAACCGCACATCAGCATGTTTGACCTGGGTTGACCCCACCGGCATATACTCTTTTTCCTGCAGAACCCGCAGCAATTTGGCCTGCAGGGCCGCGCTCAGATCACCGACCTCATCGAGAAACAGAGTTCCCCGATGAGCTTCCTGAACCAGACCACTGGAATTAGCGATAGCACCAGTAAAGGCACCCTTCACATGCCCGAACAGCTGACTTTCCAGCAGTGTATCGGTTAACGCGGCACAGTTGATGGTCATAAAGCGATGCTCACGCCGTGGACTCGAATAGTGAATGGTCGAAGCGATCAGCTCTTTGCCGGTCCCGCTTTCCCCCAGGACCAGGACACTGGCATCACTTTTGGCGACCTTGAGAGCCAGCGCGTAGACCTGTTCGAACTCTTTACTTTTAAAAATAATCTGCCCCGGATCAAAACGATCCTTGAGGGCCGCCTTTAATGACTGGTTCTCTTTTTCCAGGCTACTGCGCTCCAGGACCCTGGAGACAATGGCAGAGACCTCATCACTGATAAACGGCTTGAGCAGATACTCATAGGCACCTGCCTGCAGCGCCCTGACCGCCTTACGGACGGTCGCCAGAGAGCTGGTCACAACAATTTTAGTCTTGGGATAAAGATGGACGAGACGCTTGATCAGCTCATCCATTGGCAATCCGGGCAACTGATCATCAACGAAAATCAGATCCGGATACTCTGCATTGTGCCCTTCATGAAGATCAATCAATTGTTCGGCACTCGAATAGATAAAAACCTGATGTCCCGACGCACCCAGCCAACCGGTCAGAAACTGCTGAACCTGCTCACTGCTGTCGCAGACATAGATAGTCCCCTGCTGCATAACAGACATGGCCTCTCTCGCAAGAACCTCTCAAACTAGCGCAGGAGGCTCGCATTGTATCATTTTGTCCATAACATAAAAAAATCAAATCAGGATTCCGTCATCAACTGTTGCACATTTATTTTTTCTAGACAATAACTATATATTGAAGCCTGAATCCTCTTGGTGATAGGTTTGATTTTTGCATATTCATTTCACCAGACGGATCAGAATGACACATAAAGCAGGAGATTGATTTATTATGCATGAAGTCGGGATCACCAGAAATCTTGTTGAAATTGCCGAAGAGCACGCACGCGAGGCCGGCTGTCAGCGTATCCTGTCCGTCAACATTGATATTGGAGACTTGTCTGGGGTTGTCGCCGAAGCAGTTGAATTCTGTTTTGAAGCGGTCAGCAGTGGTACCATGACCGAAGGAGCAAAGCTGAACATTAACAGGATTCCAGGGAAGAAGAGGTGCGAAGAATGCCAGCACACCTTCCCCGCCGACAATCTGACTTTCGAATGCCCTGGATGTAGCAGTTTCATACTGACCACGTTGCAGGGAGATGAATTACGTATTACAGAAATGGAGATTGAATAACCATGTGTATCGAATGCGGCTGCGGCGAAACAACTCATCACTCACACGACCATGACCACCACGATCACGATCATCATCACCATGAGCACAAGGGCACAACCCTGAAAATCGGCGAGGATCTGCTGGCCAAGAATAACCGTCTGGCAGCAGTTAACCGTGAACTTTTCCAGCATAACAACCTGTTCGTCCTTAACCTGGTCAGCTCGCCAGGGTCAGGAAAGACAACCCTGCTGGAAAAAACCATTCTGGCTCTCAAGGATAAGCTGAAGATCGCTGTTCTGGAAGGCGACCAACAGACCAGCAATGATGCCGATCGCATCGCCGCGACAGAAGCTCCGGTCAAGCAGATCAATACCGGTGCAGGCTGTCACCTGGACGCCCATATGGTCAGCCATGGCGTTGAAGGCTTTGACCTTGCCGCCACCGATATACTGATGATCGAAAATGTCGGCAACCTGGTCTGCCCGGCCTCTTTCGACCTGGGTGAAAACCACAAGGTTGCCGTACTGTCAGTCACTGAAGGGGAAGATAAACCCCTGAAATACCCGCACATGTTCCGCGCTGCAGATATCATGTTGATTAACAAAACCGACCTGCTCCCGTACCTGGATTTCGACGTCAAAAAATGTAAGCAGTTCGCCCGTCAGGTGAACCCGAAGATCCAGATTTTTGAGCTGTCCTGCCGCAGCGGGGATGGTTTTGCCGCCTGGCTGGAGTGGCTGGAGCGTGGCGTGTTTGTGTAAATGTGCATTTTTAACCCAGAGACGCTCACGAGGCTCGCGATTTGAGATTTCAGATTTCAAATTTCAGATTTCAAAACCAAAAACATCATGGTTCAGGCCTTAAGCATAAAAGAAAAGCTCTGCCTTTATCAGCATTCGACAAAAGATTTTCTCTGCGCTCTCTTTGTCTTAGCGCCTCTGCGTTGAAAAATGATTTTCTACGTGCCTTCGTGGCAAACATAACCTAAAAAGGAACCAGCCATGTGTCTCGCGGTACCAATGCAAGTTAAAGAAATCGATGGAGATACCGCCATCTGTGAAATAGACGGTGTCCGCCGCAACGCCAGCCTGATGATGCTGGACGACGTCAGTATCGGCGATTTTGTTCTGATTCATGCCGGCTTTGCCATTGAGCGGCTGGATCCAGAGGAAGCTGGAAAAACCTTGGATCTGCTGCGGGAAATAGCCTCTTCGGATGAGGACCTGCCATGAACCAGCAGACCGCCTTCCGCGATCCCCAGGTCGCAGCCAAACTGATTGAGAAGATCAGTAACAGAGTTGCTGACCGGGAACCCCCCATAACCCTTATGGAGGTCTGCGGCACCCATACCATGGCCATTCATCACCATGGCCTCAGAGGGATTTTACCCGCCGGGATAAAGTTGGTTTCTGGCCCGGGCTGCCCGGTCTGCGTCACTCCTATCGGCTACGTTGATCATGCCCTGGCCTTAAGCCGCCTGCCCGACACCATTATCACCACCTTTGGGGATATGATGCGGGTTCCCGGATCAACAACCAGCCTGCTTGAAGAGAAAGCCCGTGGCGCCGATGTCCGTATCGTCTATTCCCCGCTGGATGCCGTTGCCCTGGCCCGGAGCAATCCGGACAGGCAGGTTATCTTCCTTGGTGTCGGCTTTGAAACCACAACCCCGACCATTGCCGGTTCGATTATCCAGGCGCAGCAGACTGAAGTAACCAACTTCTCGGTTCTGTGTGCTCACAAAACCATGCCCGGTCCCATGCAGGCATTGACCATTGATCCCGGCCTGAAGATCGATGGCTACCTGTGCCCGGCCCATGTCAGCGCGGTTATCGGTGCCAAAGCTTATGAGTCTTTGGCACGTGACAATCATATCCCCTGTGTGGTTACCGGTTTTGAACCCCTCGATATTTTACAAGGGATCGAGATGCTGACCAGGCAAATAATGGCCGGTATCGCCAAGGTTGAAAACCAGTACAGCCGCTACGTTAAAGAAACCGGAAACAGCCGCGCTCAACAGCTGTTACACAGCGTATTCGAACCCTGCGATGCGATCTGGCGCGGGCTTGGCTCAATGCCCGGCAGCGGACTGAAAATCAGGGCAGAGTTTGCCAATTATGACGCCGCTCACCGTTTCGAAGTGACGCTCGAACCCGCAGTGGAGCCAGCAGGGTGCTGTTGTGGTGACATCCTCAAAGGCAAACTGACGCCACGGCAATGCCCCCTGTTTGGCAGCCGCTGCACCCCGGAAAAACCCGTCGGCGCCTGCATGGTATCGAGTGAAGGGACCTGCGCTGCCGAATACAAATATGGCATTTAGCCATATTTGATCTCAAATCTGAAATTTCAAATTTAAGATCACGAACTTCGTGACAGTAACTTGTGAAGGAAGCAGAACACATGAATGACGACATCATCCTGCTTGGTCACGGCAGTGGCGGCAAACTCAGTCATCAGCTCCTGGACGAACTGATCATTCCAACTCTTTCCGGAGTCGCCCCAAAGGACCAGAATGACGCTGCGATCCTACAGCATCAGGGGGAACGCCTGGCCTTCACCACCGATTCATATGTCGTTGATCCGATCTTTTTTCCCGGTGGGAACATTGGTGATCTGGCCATTCACGGCACCGTCAACGATCTGGCCATGATTGGCGCCACCCCACTGGCGATAAGTGTCGGCCTGATTCTGGAAGAAGGCCTTCTGAAAGAGGATTTACGCAAGATTCTGGTCAGCATGAAGACAGCGGCACAAAATGCCGGTGTCAAGATTGTTACCGGTGATACCAAGGTCGTACCACGAGGTAAAGCGGATAAAATCTTTATCAACACTTCCGGAATTGGCGTATTTACCCATAATTACGCACTGAGTGGCAGTCAGGCCCAGCCCGGAGACAAGATCCTCATTAACGGCACCATCGGCGATCATGGCATGGCAATTTTGACCACCCGCGAAGGGCTGGAGTTGGAAGCCGATATTAAAACTGACAGTGCCCCCCTCAACGGTCTGACCGAGGCGTTGTTAAGCCGCCTCGGCGCTGCCATTCGGGCCTTCCGTGATCCGACCCGGGGCGGGGTCGCAACCACCTTAAAAGAGATTGCCCTGCAATCTGGAGTCGACATCGTCCTTGACGAAAGGGCCCAGCCCATCCGCGACAATGTCGCCGGGGTTTGTGCAATTCTCGGCATGGATCCCCTATTTGTGGCTAATGAAGGGAAGATGCTCGCCATCGTGGCAGCGGATCAGGCCGAAGCCGCGCTAGCGATCATGCGCCAGCATTCCCAGGGAGCTGAAGCGGCAATTATCGGCGAAGTCACGGACAAATCGGCGGGCAAAGTCTTTATGAAAACGGCCCTGGGAGGATTACGTGCTATCGACATGCTGGCCGGTGAACAGCTGCCGAGGATCTGCTGATTGATGATGACCGCTGAGCCGTTAAGCAGAATCAGAATTCATATCGAAGGGGTCGTTCAGGGGGTTGGCTTTCGCCCCTTCGTCTACCGCGAAGCACAAAACTGCGGGTTGACCGGCTGGGTCCTCAATAACAGTCAGGGCGTGCAGATTGAGGTCGAAGGGACAAAAACCCAACGACAGAACTTCATAACGCGCTTGCAGACCAGCCTCCCCCCGCTGGCAAAGATAACTCACTTTAGCGCGGAACCGGTTCCCCTGCAGAACGCTAAAACATTTATCATTCGCCAGAGCGAACTGGTCACCGACCACAATATTCAGGTTGCTCCCGATAGCGCTGTCTGTCTCGATTGTCTGAAAGAGCTGTTTGATCTTTGCGACCGCCGCAACAGCTATCCCTTTATCAACTGCACCAATTGCGGCCCACGCTACAGTATCGTCACGGCAATCCCCTACGACCGGGCCAATACCACCATGGCCCCCTTTACCATGTGCCCAGAGTGTCAGGCCGAATATGACGACCCGCGATCGCGGCGCTTCCATGCCCAGCCCAACGCTTGTGATAAGTGTGGTCCCCAACTGACCCTGCACGATTCCTCTGGTCAAAAGGAAAGACTGGACCCATTATGGACCGCTATTGAAGCCTTACAACGGGGTGAAATTATTGCCATCAAAGGTCTGGCGGGCTATCATCTGGCGGTAGACGCCACCAATGATCTCGCCGTGGCCAAACTGCGCCGCCGCAAAGCCAGGGATGAAAAACCGTTCGCCCTGATGAGTATCGACCTTGACCGGATTCGTTCCTATGCCACCCTCAATGCCGCGGAACAGGAACTCCTGGAGAGCCCCCAACGCCCCATTGTTCTACTTGAAAAGCTGTCAGAAACGCCCATTTCCAAGTATGTCGCCCCGCGCAATCGCTACTTCGGAGTCATGTTGCCCAGCACCCCTTTGCACTACCTGCTGCTGCTGCACTTTACCGCCCTGGTCATGACCAGTGGTAATCTGAGTGACGAACCGATCGCTTTTACAGATGCTGACGCAAACAGCCGCTTATCAGGGATCGCTGACCTGCGCCTTAGCTACAACCGGGACATTCATATCCGCTGCGATGATTCCATTGCCCGGATCATGGCCGGCAAACCGATGCTGCTGCGGCGCTCCCGTGGCTACGTTCCCACCAGCCTGGCACTTCCGCAACCCCAGCCCAGGGTGCTGGCTCTCGGCGCTGAATTAAAAAATACCTTCTGCCTGACCCGCCGGGATCGAGCATTCTTGAGCCAGCACATCGGCGACCTGAAGAATGCCGCAACCTATCACTCCTTCACCTCCGGAATCGAGCATCTCCAACAGCTATTGCAATGGCAGCCGGAGCTGATTGCTCACGACCTGCATCCTGACTACCTGTCAACCAGTTACGCCAAAGAGCGTGTCGATCTACCGCGCATCGCGGTCCAGCATCACCATGCCCACCTGGCCAGCTGCATGGCAGAAAACAATGTGGATGAACCCTGTATCGGGGTGATTTACGATGGTATCGGCTACGGTTCAGACGGGCACATCTGGGGTGGAGAGTTTCTGATTGGCGATTATGAAAATTTCCGACGCGCAGGCCATTTCAGCTACCTGGCGATGCCGGGAGGAGATCGGGCGACAAAAGAGCCGTATCGCATGGCTCTGAGCCTGCTCCATTACGCCTATGGTGACCAGCTCCCTGAACTTGAAGTGCTGGATGAGATTCCAGCCCAGGAGCTGAAGCTGTTGCGCCAGATGATCGTCAAAAAGATCAACAGCCCTCTCACCAGCAGTTGCGGTCGCCTGTTTGATGCGGTCGCAGCACTGACGGGGGTACGCTCCAGGGTCCACTATGAAGGGCAGGCAGCCCTGGAACTGGAAATGGCCATCACCCAAAGAAGCAACACCCCCTACCCGTATCAATTGGAAAAACCTGGTGAAGAATGGCTGTTTGATCCGGCGACAACGGTTCGGGCTATCGTCGCAGATATTCAAAGCCAGGTCACTACAGATGAGATCAGTGCACGTTTTCACCACACCCTGGCAGTTATGACCGTCGATACCTGCACACGTTTACGTAACGAAACAGGGATCAACACGGTTGCCCTTTCAGGCGGCGTATTTCAAAACCGGGTGCTGACCGAAACGACGATCGAGCTACTCACCAACGCCGGTTTCACCCCCCTCACCCACAGCCTGGTCCCCCCAAACGACGGCGGGCTGGCGCTGGGGCAAGCGGTGATCGCCGGCAGACTTGGCTGGAAAAACTAACAGCGAGTCGGTGGAAGAAACGAGCAATTTTTCGTTGTGACTAGGAAATCAAGGGCGCGCGCGGAGGCGTAGTACTTTACGCCGCACAAGCAAGCCCGTAGATTGACAACGCCACAACGGAAAAGGGCTCGTTTCTTACTCAAGCAGCAGCTTCCTCCAGCTGCTCCAACATCTGATTACTGAAAATCATGATCGCCTGTTTCATCACCTGCGCTGCCTGCTGACCATCACGCTGGCGAAAGGCGGTCAACAGAGCCTTGTGCTGTTCAACCCCCGATTTTAACCGACCAGACAGCATCAGTTCAGAGAAATGAAGGCGATTAAATTTCTGCTCCATCTGCGACAGCATCTCAACCAGCCTCAGATTCCCCCCTTCGCGCAGAAACAGGCGATGGAACTCGCGACACAAGCCACTATAAGCTTTACAGTCCCCACGCTCCGCAGCTTCGGCAAGCTCAAGATTAATGGCTTCAAGGCGATCCAGGGCTGAGTCAGACATGTTTTCAGCGGCCATCTGGGCTGCATAACTTTCCAACAACCCTTTGATATCGTAATATTCTTTGACATCCAGAGTGGACAGAGGCGCAACCATAATGCCCTTACGCGGCACAACCTTGATATAGCCATCCGACTCCAACTGGCGCAAAGCCTCCCTGACCGGTGTTCGACTCACACCGTATTGCTCAGCAAGGTCCTGCTCAACAATCTTTTCGTTGGGCTGCAGTTTACCGGTTCGAATCTCTTCCCGAATGGTATTCAGAATTTTTTCCCGTAACGTTAAAGCAATATCGTCCTTGTCGTCCTTAATCTCATGCAGGTCAAAAACTAACATAATCTTGCCACCTCTCAATCCCATAAACAGCATTCACAAGAAACAGCTTCTGACGCATCTGATTTCATTTTGCGGAATTCAGACCAGGCTGTTTTAGTTTGAGACACCTTATAACCCGGGAAATCAGTCAGAACTACAGCTCATCTCCTGGATTCAGGGTCCTGCTGAGGTGAATTGCAGTTTTCGTACCCGAATATTCTTTTACAGAAGAAGAGCTCAGAAATGCTGAAGGATTCCCTTCTGCCCGAATCACCGTCCGGGCACCCATAAAGCGCAGGCCAGCCAAGTCAAATCGACTTTCGTCACTGACAATAGCCGTTTCAGAATGCACATCTACAGCCGTTGCCGTCACCATAGAGCGCCATACTTTAAGTGCCGGCCCAGCCCCACCCGTCCCAATTTGAGTCTTTTCGATCTTAACCTGAGAACCGCTGATCAACAGCTGCTCCGCACGGACATTGTTCAGGCGGACGTTCTTGCAGCCAGTTATGCGCAGGGTTTTATAGCGCCCCTGAAACAACACTCCCGACTGTTGGTTACAACTGCCGTCAGCTGCTGTCGTGGTCGCTGGCGGGGCAGTAAAGACCCTGGGCGTACTGATCAGCGCCTGCCCCAGAGCACGGTTAAAGCCGGCGGCATCTTCCAACATGGGAGAATGTCCCAAACCGGGGAGAATCCGCAATTCGGCTTGCGGTAAGCGCCATTGCAACACCTCGGCGATGCGGACATTGGCGATTTCGTCCAACTCCCCCCACAGCAGCCAGGTCGGCGTTTTTATCTGGTCCAGAAGGAGTGAATAATCGGTCTGCACCATAGCCAGGGCCGCGATCCGGGTAGGATTTCCGGCCAGAAATTTATTCCTCATCAAAGCATTGTCCAGAACCAGGTCGAGATTAAGGGGAAGCCGTGAAGATTTTTCCAGCACCAGATCGGTAATCCGCCCAAGAGAGCCATTAAGCATGTCTGAAACCACCGGCACCTCCAGCTGAAGTTGCTGTTTTACAAAATACTGGCTCACCGCCAGACGGTGAAGAACACCAACCGAATCGACCAAAACCAGCCGCTCCAGCCCCTGCCCGTATTGAGCCGCGTAAATGATGGAAATCGCCCCACCTAGAGAATGACCAACAAGAGACATGGGCTTGTCGGGTAAGGTTGAAACAAGCCAGTTCAGAAGCAACGCATATTTACGGGGAGAATAAAGCTGATTAAGCTTACTCGACTGCCCGAAACCGGGTAGATCAGGCACCACAACATGATATTCTTTGGCCAATTGGGGAACCACATGCTCCCAGGTCGTTCCTGCTTCGTCACCAAGGCCATGGACAAACAGAAGCATCTTCCGGTTCTGCTGCCCCGCTTCACGAACCAGCAGCTGGCCATCAAAAACCGGCTCATTGACCATCTTTTCACTGACCCATGGACTTGCTGCAAAACTCCCCCCCGCCAGCAACGGAGAGACAGCCAGCACAATACCGACTAAGCGTAACCAGGCACTGATCATAGACACCGCATATTCTCCACTTCTTTTCATTTTAAAAGACTTGTTTCCATCTGAAAAGATGGCAGTTGTTAAGTTAAAATTGGAATGGCAACTGGCCAGCCCGAACTCAAAACAGATTCACATATAGCATATTTGGGGCTGAATTTGGCCTGCCCGGATTAAAGGAGCTAACATCTTACAAATTTTTCTTTCCAAATAAACTCCTAAGATTTCATAACTTATTGATATGCTGATAATATTAAGGCCATTCCTCTTGACACTCAGCGCGTTTTTCAGGATATTTGATCTTTTGCGGAATTATCGGCCAAACCGATGACCCCGCCCTGGTGTAGTATTTTTTCAAGAAAACATAATGCGAATTCTGTTAATCAATCCACCAAACTGCGGGCGCAGTATTCCCGAAGAACGCTACGGGATCAGCTCGATCAAGCAGATCTTTAAAGGCGAACCGTTAGCCTTGGAAACCGTGGCTGGCAACCTGCCGGACCATGATGTCCGTATTCTGGACCTCAAGGTCGAGCCGGATCAGTTGGCAACGACGCTTGCTGAGTTCAGCCCGGAACTGGTTGGCTTTACGGCCATGACCTGCGAAGCGAATACCGTCCTGCAACTGGCGGCACAGGTAAAGAATGAAAGCAGCGCCCGAGTCGTGGTTGGCGGTGTTCATGCGTCATGTGATCCTGAGTTTTTCAACCAGGAGCAGATCGACTGGATTGTTATCGGCCTTGGTAAACAAAGCTTCGCCGAACTGGTTGCAGCTCTTGCCACGGAGCAAACACCTATCATACCTGGAATTGCAGCCAGCACCCCTGGCCAGCAACTCCACTGGCAAGTGCGTCAGTACGGCCCGGCAGATCTGGTCAATCTGCGTCCGACCAGGTATGACCTGGTTGCCCGTTACCGCAGCCATTATACCTTACAGGGATTAAACCTGCAGATGGGACAGGTCGCTACGGCCGCAGGTTGCCCTTATAGCTGTCACTTCTGTTGTATTGCTCCGGTTACCGGCGGGCAATACCTGACTCTTGATACCGAGCGTGTTATCGAGGATATTCAGGCCTTAAGCGACAGTCCGGTGATTCGCCTGGTCGATGCCAACAGTTTTGGTAATCCGAAGCAGGCGCTGAAGCTGGCAGCCGCTATCGAAGCCGCCGGCATCAAAAAACAGTACCTGGCTGATGTGCGCTCTGATATGGTCGTGCGTCATCCGGAAATGATCAAGCGCTGGAAAGAGATTGGTCTGCGTGCAGTTGTCATCGGCTTTGAAGAGATTGATGACCATGCCTTGGGGGGGATGAATAAAGCAAATTCGCAAGCCAACAATCGTGAAGCGATCCGGATTCTTCATGATCTGGGGCTGACGATTGTCGGTGATTTTATTATTTCTCCTGATTGCGAAGAGTCTGACTTTGACCGGCTTGGCCAGTTTGTCCGCGAACAAGCTATCGATCTGCCCATGTATACGGTTATGACCCCTCTTCCCGGCACCCCGCTTTACCAGCGGCTGCACAATCAGATTACACTTCATAATCTTGATTATTACACTCTGACCAATGCCGTTATGCCTACGCGCCTGGATGAAGAACTCTTTTATCAGCGCTATGCGGCACTGCTTCAGGATGGTCACAAAAACGCAAAGGTTTAACCCGATATGCCCGTTTTCATAACCGATTTAGCAACCTTTCTCCCTAACGAACCGGTATCCAACCAGCAGATGGAAAATATCCTCGGCATGGTTAACCAGATTCCTTCGCGTACCCGCAAGATCATCCTGAGAAACAACAAAATCACCACCCGTTACTATGCCATTGATCCGCAAACCGGAAAAATGACCCACACCAACACCCAGTTAACCGCAGAAGCCATTCGTAAACTCCGCCCTTACCCTGAGTTTTCTGTTGCCGACATCGAATGTTTAAGTTGTGGCACCTCGTCACCGGACCAATTGCTTCCCGGTCATGCCCCCATGGTCCATGGTGAGCTTGGTGGCGCTCCTTGTGACGTCCTCAGTGCCGCCGGAATCTGTACCTCGGGAATGAGCGCTTTTAAATATGCCTGGATGAGCGTTGCCCTTGGCCTGACCAACAATGCGGTTGCCACCGGATCAGAAACATCTTCAACCTTCATGCGCGCTGGGTTGGCTGGGGGGGTTGATGCAGAAAAAGCTGCGGCCCTGGAACAGCAACCCGCCCTTTCATTTGAGGCTGATTTTTTACGCTGGATGCTTTCCGATGGCGCCGGAGCCGCTTTTTTGAGTAACACTCCGGCTAAGGAAGGGATTTCCCTGCAGGTGGAATGGGTCGAATTACAATCATTTGCTCACGAATTTGAACCCTGTATGTATGCAGGTGCAGATAAGCTTGAGGATGGGACACTACGGGGCTGGCGTGAAAATGACAACCTGGCACAAGCCGTTACTAACCGAACCTTCATGGTCAAACAGGATGTCAAACTGCTTAATGACCAGGTTGTTAATGTCGCTGTAAAAAAAATGTTGGCCGGTCTGGTTGAGAAGCACCAGCTAACAGCAGAGCAGATCGACTGGTTCCTCCCCCACTATTCATCCGACTACTTCCGCCCGGAACTGGCTGCGAAAATGGCTGCTATCAACTTTGCTATTCCGGAGCAGCGCTGGTTCACCAATCTTAAAGAAAAAGGGAACACCGGGTCAGCATCTATTTACGTTATCCTGGAAGAACTGTTCCACTCAGGCCGCCTTAAAAAGGGTGAAAAAATACTCTGCTTTATTCCGGAAAGTGGCCGCTTTTCCATGTGCTACGTATTGTTTACTGTCGTCTGAACAAGCTCATCCAGACAATAAAAGCCAGCAGAATGATAATGCCCGTGGCAAACATCATCCCGCTGGCTTTTTTATAAAGCAAACGACCCTGTCGAAACAGTCAAGAGCTTATGGACACAAGCTTGTTTCGTACCACTTTCAAATTAACAGCCAAAGTCTTGTCGTCCGGATTTAACTTCTCCGCCCGTTCCCACAGTTCTACCGCAAGCTGATAGTTCCCCTGACAATACTCCTGATAGCCCTGGTCGTAAAAGGTATGAAAATCAGGTCCATCGGTACCTTTCGGTTGCTGATTCTGCTGTTCCAGGCGCTGACGCACATCTGCTTCTAACTGCTCGTGCTGTTGATTAAGGGCACTAACCAGATCCTTGGATGTTACTTCCTGAGTCAGCTTGTGCAAGATTCGGCCATCCAGCACCGCAATCGACTCCAGCCAGGGGGTTGCCGCATCAGAATACTCCGTCTGTAGCTGCAACAAGCGACTGCCAACCTGAAGGCCTGAAAGCCGACCGGGTAGTCGCGTCAGATTTTCTCCTTGAAGACTTGTTCCTCCGCTAACCGCCAGGACTTCCTGACTGACAGAGAGGCTGCGATAATCAATTTTACTGGTTTTGATGGTAAAAGTTCCAGACCGAGATTCAAAAGCCTGCTCAATGTCAAAGCCAAGATTCTCCAGGGCTATTTCTCCCCCGGAGAAAGGAACATTCAAAATCTGGCCATTACTGGCTAACTCAACGGTTCCGGTCAAAAAACTGGTTTCACAAAAACGCATTATTTCACAGAATGGCAAATCTTCCAGACGCCCGGTATAACTTTGAGAAATTGTCCTGCGATAGCGTTGCAGCAATGAACGTACTTTGGCTTGCAAAATATCGGGGTGCAGAGGCTTGTTCAAATAATCATCAACTCCCGCATCAAGCCCACGTACGATAGTTTCCGGGTCACTCTGAGAGGTGAGAAAAATAAACGGCGTCAGGCGACAGCTGAATTGTTCCTGATACATGCGGTGAAAAGCAAATCCATCCATTTCTGGCATGCGAATATCGGAAATAATCAAAGCGGGTTCGACCCGCTCCAACGCAGGCAGCGCTTCGCTAGCAGAAGCAAAGCTTAAAACCCTGAACCCCGCATCAGCGGTAAGGGTCGCTTCACACATTTCACGATAGATCGATTCATCATCAACGACAACAATGGTATCCACAAAAGCCTCGTTATCACATTCTAAAATTACTGAGAGAGAACCGTAATGATCTGAGTGATAGACAACTCGATTTCACTGCGTTCATCAATCTCTTGAGGACAGTGAGCAACCAGGAAAAAGGTACTGTCAGCGATCATGAAACGACGTAAAACAATTTTGTCTTCATAATTGATGTCGAGGGACAAATATTCGGCATCGTACTCCCCCAATAGGGAACCGGCGCGCTCCAGAGCCTGCCCCAGAATTGAGGTAAAAGCAGATATCGCCTCGGTTGAAACCGGGGGATTCAAGGCGGCAACAGGCAATCCTGACGCATCAGAGACGACTGCCCCCTTGATGTTACTGCGCCGGCACAACAGATCGAGAATCCGTTCAAGCCGATCCCCCCGAAAGGGCACTGATTCTGGTTCTAAGGAAAATTCTTCATGTGCCGCGACAGCAGTTCGGCCTCCGCACAAAATTTGCGCCAGCTCGATAGCTTCTCTAATTTCAGAAGAGTCCCGTAGTAAACTCATCACGTTCCTCCTTGCTCTCGCTGCGCCGCTCACGCGCTTTGAACTCCTGGACCAGATCATAATAATCGCGGCCCGCCTGGATGCCGTCTCGTAACATGGTGACCGGCAGCGCTTTTAAACTGGCCTGTTCGAAGACTGGATCATAGTTGATTACGCTATTAAAAAAGGTCTCGGGAGGAAATCCATCGGTCACTTCACGATATAATGCTGCGGCTGTTTCATCATCCGGTTTCAGCATCGTCAAAAGAATACCTCGCAAAGTCAAGCCTGCGTTCGCATCCTTTTTTACCCAATCGATCAGACTGAGCATTTTGGGCAGGGATTTCAGACTGAGAGCCGCACACTGCAACGCGATCAACACCTCATCAGCGACTCTGAGTAACGCCATACTTAAAGTATTCACTCCGGCTGGGGCATCCACGATGACATAATCAAAAGACTTGGCAATATGCTGTAAGCATTTTCCAACAGTTCCTTTTCCGGCCAGCGTCTCCAGAGCAAAGATAGCCTCTGGCCGACTGTCCCCGATACCCATGACCGCCAGGTTTTTCTGGCTGCTGCGGAATGCTGAACTTTTGAAATCTACACGCCGTTGCAGAAAATCATAAAATCCGGCTTCGCTGCGTTTGCGAATATTCGTGGCCAGCGACAGGCCCCCCTGGGGATCGAGGTCAAGCAACAGTACCCGCTCGCCCTGGCGGCTTAATTCATAGCCAAAATTCAGAGCGGTCGTGGTCTTACCGACGCCCCCCTTCTGACTGGCAATCACGATTATCTTCCCCATATAGCATCTCCTGGTAGTCACTGGTTTTTATCTATGAATAAGCCCTGTAAAGACAAAAACCGATAAGCTTAACCAACTAATGTTTTTAGAGTATCAATCATTTTTCCCGGGAGACTGACCAACACATCAGCAACGGGCAATGGTAAAGCGGGCCCCAGTAATTCGAGCTCAGGACTCGCTGGCAAGCGGTTAAGGTCATGCATGGTCAAATTTTTCACTGCCAGTTGTTCCATTAACTTGGCAATATCATCCAGCTCGACCACGCTATTGAGCAGTTGCTTCTGGATACTCTCATTGATATTGAGCTGCTCAGGAGCAATATCAAAATCAACAGAAAATTCACCACGATTCAACAACAACAGACGGGCCAGAGCATCAGCTCCGGAAACTCTTTCCTGCCAAGCGGCAAGGATCTTTCCAGCCTTTACAAATATCTGGCCGCCCATATCCGGCAAGGTTATACGCGCTAATTTTGAACCGCCCCCCAAAGTCTGAAGCAACGCGGCCAGACCAAGGTCATCCAGTTGCCCGGTCATTGCTCCCCGTTTGCCCCGGCTTTTTAAACTACGACGTAACGCGGCTTTAACCCTGGCAACAACCTCAACCCGTTCAAACGGTTTGAGGATATAATCATCCGCGCCAAGCTCCAGCCCTTTAACTTTTAAATTGGTGCGATTGAAGGTCGATATAAACAACACCGGAATGTCACGGGTTTCCGGTTTCTTGCGCAACTCACTAATCACCTGGAAACCGTCCAGTTCCGGCATCTGAATATCGAGCAGTACCAGGTCTGGGGGATTATTAACGATCATCTCCAGACCTGAACGCCCGTCACTGGCATACTGAACAACAAATCCGGCCAGTTCCAGATAGCAGCTCAAAACATCATAAGTCGTCAGATCATCATCGAGGAGGTATAACCGATAGCTGTTCATGATCCCTCTTCATTTCGGACATCACCCATCTTTTCGATGAGCTGGCTAACGGACTCCCCGATACCATCGACCAGACTATTTTCGTCATCCGTGGGATTCATTTCGATCACCAG
Source organism: Geopsychrobacteraceae bacterium (assembly GCA_963664385.1). Taxonomy (GTDB): domain Bacteria; phylum Desulfobacterota; class Desulfuromonadia; order Desulfuromonadales; family Geopsychrobacteraceae; genus Seleniibacterium. The sequence continues at coordinate 2,167,489 of OY761157.1, read as the reverse complement.
ACTGTTTGGATAACTTCGGGTAAAGAGATCTAAGCTCTCCATAAATTCAGGATCATGCCTCACACCGGCAGCGAGGATGAGTAATTCCGGAATTTCAAATTTCAGAATGCGCGCCATTGTCCCTGGCAACTTGCAGAAATAGCTGCAGATATTTCTGGCTTTCAGGTGGGGCTCCACGAGAGAGTAAAGACGACCATCCGGCTCAACTATAAGCGCCGCAAGATCGGCACCTGAGTGTACGCTGCCCCGCTCTGCCAAAGTTACCCGGAAGACACTGCCACCCCCGACATTGGCGTCAACGCTGACCTGCCCCTGATGAAGTTCAACATACTTTTTAACGATGCTCAGCCCATAGCCAGCGCCGTAGGCCCTGGTTGTCACGCTGCTATTTTTAACCTGATAGAAGCGGTCGAAAATCCGGTCTCGTTCCGCTACCGGGATACCCGGGCCCTGATCACAAATCTCTATCTGACACCCCGCGTCCAGATATCTGAGACGCAGATCAATGCGACTACCAGGTGGGGAATACTTAATCGCATTGACGGTTAAATTACTGAAAACCTGCTCCAGTTTACCCTGATCACCCCGCCAGGGAATTGGTCTTCCCGTTGTTTCTTTACAAATTTCAACCTGTTTTTCAGCCGCCAGCACCCGGTGCAGATCAGCAACCGATTCCAACATGCCATCCAAAGAAAACCGCTGTGAACAATAGCCGGCCTGGCCTGAATTAATTTTTTCAAGATCGAGAATGTCATCGATAAAGCGTCCCAGTTTATGACCCGTTGCTATCAACTGATCCAGTTGCTCGGCCATTTTATCCGGTGCCATAGAACTGCCCATTGCTTTAATCAGGTTAGCCCTGCTGATCATCGCATTTAAGGGGGACTTGAGATCATGGGAAGTTACCGCAAGCAACTCATTTTTAAGGGTATTCAATTCGGCCAGCTCATCATTTTGCTGCCTTAAGCGTCGCTCAAAAGCCTTGCGCCGACTGATATCAAAAGCACTGGCAACAAACCCCTGCAGTTGGCTACTCTCATTGCGCACGGCCGAAATAGTCAGCATCACATCAACTTCTTCGCCATCGCCACGCCGGTTGACAATCTCTCCCAACCACTGGCCATCTTGCGGGTCGGTAATTCTATTCCACATCTCCTTGTAGGTATCAGGAGACTGACGCCCTGACTTGATAATCCGCGGATTTTCACCAATCAGGGACAGGCCTGCAAGGCGATAAAGATTGACGAAGGCAGGATTGACATCAAGGATATTGCCGTCAACATCGGTCAAACAAATAGCGATTGGCGTTGCCAGGAAATATTTAAGAAAGAAGGTTGAGCGCTCCAGAATATCGTAAGCGACTTCACCATCGATACAGAGCAGTTCAACCTCGTCTTCGCGGGAGATAAGGACTCCGGAAAAGCTTTTACCACCGCTTGGATTAAAATAAAAACAAGCGGCATCATTGTTTGCCAAGCCAGCAACCCGTCCTTCCAGGGCTATCGCTTCGATAGGCGAACAAAGCTCCTGCAATCGGGATAACGTCTCTCCCCCTTTTCGGTAATGACTGAGGACCTCATGACCATCCAGGACTCTTAACTGGTGATCACAAACCACCTTATTGATCCCGCTAAGAGGTAATAGGAAATGTCCCAGATTCAACTGATCAGTCATGTTCGCCCCTTACCGACTATCAGTCAGGGATGGTATAGAAGTCGGGCATGAGATCTAGTCCGCACGTCAGTTGGGAAATCCAGTCGATAAATTGCTGGCAGTTTTCCTGTCCTTTGAACATGGCTCCATGCTGCGGTGCAATTATCTCAATATCCAGTTGACGAACCGTATTGGCCCACATCTGCATGGCTCGAATCCCCGGCATGTAGCGTTTATGGAACCCCTCCATGTAGGGAATATGAGCGGCGAAATCTTCAACAATTGAATAGGGAGCGCCTAAAGAAGCACCCAAGTCACCACTGTAGAGGATTTTTGCTTGCGGATCATAAACCTGGAAGTTTCCGGCAGAATGCAGGAAATGAGCGGGAATAACCTTTAACCGGGTGTTGCCAAGGGGAATAATTCCACCTTCATCAGGAATCGGCTTAATGCGATCAACCACCATTTCGTCAACCCCGAAATGGGTAATAAAACGCATCCATAATGCCGACAGGTGGGCGTTGGCATCTGTTACCATCAGCCAACCATTGGCCGAGGCAATAATATCCGGATCCTGGTGGGAGAAGAAAATATGCTTCAGAGCTTTAATATGAACCTGGCTGGAAAGCATGCTGAACAACTTGGTGTAAACTTTGTGCCCACCCGGATCCAACACAATCGCTTCACCATTATCGACAATGATATGCTGGTTGGCCTGGACCATATGCCCGGCACCAAGATCATCGACAAAAATATTTTTATGATCCTGTGCTTCAAATAAGGTCTGCAACATGGAGCCTCCTAAACCAGACACGCTTTAATGGCATCAGCAGCCCTGTTTAAATCGAAAAAGATCAGTCCTAATTTGGCATCAGTTCTGGCCAGAGCGATAAGAACAGCATGGGGACCAGCATGTTTACTCAGAAAGTAGCCATCCTTCCCTTTGACATAGAGTTGCTCCAGATCACCGCGATTGAGTTCGCCAACAATCCGCTCCCCCATGGACAACAGGGCGGCACTCATAGCAGCAATCCGTTCCTCTTCAAGCCCCTGGGGTAAGGCGCTGGCAATGATCAAACCATCGACAGAAACAACCGCAGCGGCTTCGACATCACTCGAACTTGCCTGAAGGTCAGCAAGAGCTTTGTTCATTTCTTCTATTCTGGACATGATGCAACTCCAAATACATATTGAGAATCAACTAAGATTGAAAACAGAAAGGGAGCAATGGCATGCAAAAGACATGATAATTTGAAACTTTGTTCCCCACCAAAAAATGACATCGGCAAAAGAAGTAACATAGCAAAGTCATAATTACAGATCAATAATGACGTTAGGCTAATCAACTTTTTTATACCACGCCATACGCTTAACTCTGATTCTTTTTGCCAATAAAGGCTTAAAATGGGGACTTACAGATGAATATACAAGATCTCCAATATCAACTAATGTTGATCGAAGCCTGTCTGCAAAATTCTTCACACACCCCGCAACTGACGCAGTGCTGAGGGTTGAAAGCGGGTGGCGATCCTTTCATTTCCGGTCTGGATAAAGCGCCGGTCGGGCAAACAGAGGCACAGGCATGGCACCCTTTACAGCTTTCGGTAAAATAGGCTTGAGGCCAGTAGTGTTCACTGAACAGACCTTTATTTTCCGGAAAAAGCTCAATAACCTGGAGCAGCAGACTGCGAGAGACAGGCAACCGCGGGCTCCGGTAATTGGCTGGCGGGGGAGGAATCTGCAACTGATCAGCTAGCGTCGCAGGAGCAGATTTTCGGGGAGGTTGCAAAAGGCTCAAAAATTCACGTCGATCACACTGACGGTCCTGGAAATCGAGCTCCTTTTGGCTAAAAACCAAAAAAACGTCAAACCCCTTCGGCAGCATACGAACCGCGGTTTCAAGATGCTCAATAATGTGCTGATGCTGACAATTGCGGCACTGGGTCATATTCAATTTTAGGGGCTTTTTCAGCGCCAGTGACCAGGTCATGAGTAACTCAGGATCCGCGCACAGCCCCAAACAGGAGATGCGGGCATGCCCTTGTGCTTTCGCCTGGCGATGGCATGCCAGAACCGGTCGTTCAGCTCCTTGCAACTTTTTTAAAAGTCCCCGCAAAGAGACATCATCAGCATTTAACGCTCCCATCGGACAAACGGCTGTACACAACAAACATCCTTGGCAGAGTTTTTCATTCCAGCTTAGTTCCCCTTCTGCCCAGGACAGAGCACCTGATGGGCAAGCGGTAAAACAATGCTGGCATTCCGATTTTTTATAGCGCTGCCGCAAGCAACTCCCCTTGTGAACACTGATGGTTCCTTGGGGAGTGATTGAATGCAGCGAATTCAGTAATTTAAGAAAGGGAAACATACAGACTTTGTCTTTATGGGATCCGGCTGATTGCGCGATTACGATTCAGAGCTGTTGGTGTCAGCAACCTCGGCAATCTTGCCGTTATCGGTTTCTTCTTCGATCATCCCTTTTTTAAAGTTACGAATCCCCTTTCCCAACGATGCCCCAACCTGGGGAAGTTTTCCTGCACCAAACAACATCATTGCAATAACCAGAATAATAAGTAGTTCCTGAGTCCCGAGTCCAAACATGATAACGAATTTCCCTTCACTAAAGAGGTTACGAAAATAACTAGTTGCTAGCTGGCAATTCAAAATAGCAACAACCGGTTTCTGATTTGGAAACGAGCAATTTTTCGTTGTGGCTAGGAAATCAAGGACCTGCGCTTAAGACGTAGTACTTTACGTCGCACAAGCAAGTCCGCAGGTTGACGCCGCCACAGCGGAAAAGGGCCGTTTCCAAATCAGAAACTTAGCCACCGACAGCAGACATGGCAAACGAGCGATACCCCTGATCCTGCTGATGGAGATGATGACTTTCTGGCTTATCAAAGATAACTTTTTGAAACGCACAGATCAGCTCCTGCTCTTGTCCCAGCCCAAGGAAGGGGCGCAAATCTAATTCCTGATCGGAAAATAGACAGCTCCGCATGCGCCCTGCTGACGTTATGCGAATACGGTTACAGGCATTACAGATATGTTCGAAAACCGGGGAGATCAGCCCGACAGTCGTCTGCTTGCCAGCCAGCCGGTAATATTTTGCCGGCCCGTCCAGGGGCAGTCGCGCCTGCTCTTCAAGATCGAATTCACGGCTTAAGCGCTCCAGAATCTCGGTTCCTGAAATAATTCTATTTTGCCAGTTAACGGGTCGATAAACTGGCATATATTCAATAAACCGTAATGATATACCTCTCTCACAGGCATAATTTAATAACTTAAGAATTTCATCATCATTAATTCCGCGCATGGGAACCATATTCAATTTGACCCTGATGCCCGCGTCCAAAGCAGCATCTATTCCGGCCAGAACCCGCCCCAGACCAGCCACCCCGGTAATCTCCTTAAAGCGTTCCGGGTTCAGGGAATCGAGGCTGACATTCAGACTATCCACTCCAGCGGCAGCTAGTTGTCCAGCGAAAAAGGGCAATAACATTCCATTGGTTGTCAAAACCAGGCGTTGCAGCCCTGGTAACTTCCTGATACGGGCCAGGAACTCAATCACCCCCGGCCTTACCAATGGTTCCCCTCCGGTAATCCGAACCTTCTGAATCCCGGCAGCAATTGCACTCCTGGTCAATGACTCCAGGTCAGCAAAGGACAAGAGTTCGTTCTGTTCCAGCTGCTCGCCATGCTCCCTGGGAGCACAATAATGGCAGCACATATTGCAACGATCGGTCACTGACAAGCGCAGATAATTTATCTTGCGACCACAGGAATCGATCAGCTTAATATTTGAAGCCCTAAAATCTGAATGTCGTTCCATGTTACCTCCGTCACTCAACATCCTGTCTTTAAATTCCCTCACTGATGAATAAGCTCGGAAGCTTCATGAGCATTTCGACTTTTACCCAAACGCTGAATACGAATAGAAGCTGTCGGACACGCATCCAGGCAGGTCAAGCAATTAGTACACCGCTGCACATCAATCTCCTCAGAGGCATGAAGATTGACACCTTCCTCACAGACATTGGTACACACAGCACAAGTGACGCCTGACTTCTGCAGGCAAGTCTGCTGATCAATTTCAGGTTTAAGTCTAAAAAACCGCAGCTTCTGCATAAGTCCAAATAGAGCAGCTATGGGGCAGATCACCGAACACCATTTTTTAAACAAAAGAGCTTCGATCATGATAATCGCCGGAAAAATGATCAGATTCCAACTCGGTTCAACAGCTAAAAACAGTTTAAACAGGGAAAAAAGAAATCCGAAAAACAAGCCAATGGGACAGGCCAGGCAAAACACCGGAAATCGCACTACAAAAGAAGTACCCAAGGCCAGCAGCAACACTGTATAAGGAAGGTAGCGGACAACTCCATTTCCCTTACTCACTGCGACCTGTTTATCCTGCTTACGGCATGTTTTTCGGATCAAAGTCGTTGGACATAACCAACCACAGAAGAAACGCCCCAGCACCACAATAGCGACACTTGCCAGGGCAACACCCACAGCCATGTCTAAAGGAACTTTCCTGGAGGCAAGAGAGATCTGCAGAAACCCCAGGGGACAGAGGCTACAGAAGGTTCCAACACCAATATTACTTGCCGCACCTCCAGCAATTACTGCCACTCCAGCAATCAGCACAGCGTACCGGTATTTTGATAATTTAAATTTTTTCAAGGTTACGCCCTTCATGAACTTTCTGTGGCAACCGTGGTGGCATCCCCTGCTGACGAGGTTGGATTAAAATACCTTTGCCAGATTTTTTCCCCAGGGAGGTCGCTGGACATTTCAGCTCACACAGACCACAGCCATTGCATTTTTCCAAGGCAACAACCGGACGCTTCTGTTCGTCCAGAGAGATCGCTTTAAGAGGACAGACATCAACGCAAACAGTACAACCGATCCAATCCCAGGCAACACAATCCCGCTCAACAATCGCAGCGATGCCAATATCAAGCGTCTCTGCGGTCACCGGATGCAAAGCCCCGGTCGGGCAGACCTGTGAGCATCTCAGGCATGAATTGCAATAGGACCGCTTAAAACTCATGACCGGGGTGTTACAGGCAACAATTCCGTAATCGAGTGCAGCAGGGACCAGCACCCGGGTGGGGCAGACCTGCACACATTTCTGACAGCGATTGCAGCTGGCCAGGAAATCGATTTCGATAGCAGCCCCTGGTGGACGAATGATCTGTTTATCTGCCGTCTTCCCCCATGCCCTGGTTGGCATTACGAGGGTTACCGCTGCAAGCTTGGTAAAGGTTCTTCTTGAACAGTTCATCTTTTGTCACTGCACTAAACGACTGTTTACGATGGTAGGCATCTGATTAATAAGCCCACAAAAAATCATTAAGCCGACCAGGTAAAATCCGAGAATTAGTCCACTGAAAGAGGGTGACCGCTGAATGTAGCAATAGACGGCATGGATAACGGGCAGAGCACAAAGAAACCCCAAGGCAGGCCAAAACAACGGGGCGTAAATCCCTGACACCAATCCGGAAAAAGTAAAGATCCGGTCAGGATTGGTAAGCAGCATCAGGCGGAAGGCAAAGGCCAACAGGCAGACTCCGCTCGCAACACTGACTACAGGATAGAGGATCCTCTGGTAACTGAATCCAAAATTGAGCTCGCAACCAAAAACATGACGCACCAGCAGTGAAAGCTGCATCGCGAGTAATAAAAACAGTACCAATAACAACAGTGAATTAAGAGCTGGGCGGGTACTGATAATATACATCCGGAACAGGCAGAACAGTGCATACACAGCAACCGCCAGAGCACAATATGCGATATTTCGCTGCCCTGAATCCCCTTTTAAAAGACCGATAACTGCAATCAGAACCACAACAATCTGAGCAATGATGGCACTGCTCAGACCAGCCCAGGGTTTACCGAGAATATTGATAAGGTTGGCAGGGGAATTCAAACTCAAAGCCACCGCGGCAACAGCCACACAACCGCTTATCCCTGCAGCCAGAAGACTTAACCGGTAGAAGCGACCTCCCTTTTCATCAACACTGGCAGTCATCACAGGGAGTAACAACAGCCCACTACTGATGAGCCCCCAAAAGAGAAATACGGCAATACTCCATCTCGTATGCATAACTGTTTCAACCCCTTAAGCAGCGCGTAAAGGTAACATCTCCTCGATAACGTCCCTATCGATCAGCAGGTATTGACAGGTCACCTTGGCAAGCCCCTTATAAAAGTCTGTCACGGCATGACGTTCAACATCCTGACAAAATTGGGGGACCCAGTTCAAAAGATGATTATCGACAAAATTCTGTTGGTCAGTAAGGCATTCCATGGCCCTGGCATGATTTTCATCACCGATAGCCGCTAGAGTTCGCTCACACATGACAGCCATAAATTCCAACTGCACAAACAGATGATCTTCCAACTCATTGTAGACATGCTGCAGTTCCAGCTGATGGGCCCGCAGATTTGCCAGCATTTCATCTCTGGCTTCCTGCATCACCATCTTTTTACTATTGGTATAAACCGATTCGTATGGATAGGCCGCCAGGTTAATATCAACCAGCCCGGCACCGAGGAAAACCTTGGCATAATCGACGGCAAGATCGGTCAGAGGATCTTCGTGCGGGGTGTTGACATAGCTTTGCATCAGCTGGTACCCAGCTACCATTTCAGTGTTCCCCTGAGCTGGGAATTCATAGCTCTTCAGATAGTCCAGAACATTGGCATCGACCTCGGTCTTGTAAAGGTGCGCAAGAAAGCTATACATCCCTTCCCGCTTGGTGAGCAGCTCTGTTAATTCCGCTAATTGTTCCATTCTTAGTATCCTGAATAGCGTCCCACAGGGAGAACGGCGAGGTTCTTCCTGTGGGACTTAGGGTTATTTATTCAACTTATCCTCAAAAAAAGTCCAAGACTTCTGGTCTTTCCACTTGGCCGTTTTTTCATGGAGGATATAGCGCACCGTCGGCTTATTCCCTTCGTCCGGCAGACTATGGGCATTCTTGCCAGCCTTGCTCACGACTTTGGAAAATTCGCTGTTTGGATCATTAATATCCCCGACAAACCGGGCCTTGGCACAACAGGCTTTGACACAAGCTGGCTGATCACCTGCATTGAGCAAGTGTGAACACATGGTACATTTTTCGACGTAATTCGCTTTTTCATTATAAGAACGAGCACCGTAAGGACAGGCGGACATACAGGCCCCACAAGCGATACATTTCTCACTGTCGATGAGGATCAGACCATCTTTATCTATGTATGATGCACCGGTCGGGCAGACATCAACACATGGAGCATCCTGACAGGACTGGCACAATGCCGGCACCTGGTACATCTCCAGGTTGGGATATTCTCCGCTTGGTCCAACCGTAAAGACCTTGTTGTACTGAACACCTAAGGCAACTTGATTCTCATTCTTACAGGCAATTTCACAGGAAAAGCAGCCGATGCAGCGATCCAGATCAATAGCCATTGACATCTTTTTCATATGTTAAATCTCCACTCTTTTAGTCGGGTTAGACGGAGCAGGCATCCATGCTTCAAATTCTTCCGGCTTCTGCCAGATCCCCTCAGGTGCTCCTGCAGCTTTATAGATCTTGACCTGGAAACCCCGGAGGGTATAGGTGCCACAGAGGTCATTGTGAGGAGCTGTATTCTTAGTCAGGACGTTGACGTCCATCTCCATACCATGGGTCTTACTATTGAGGGTTTCCGGATTCCAGAAGCGCTCCATGTAAACAACGTGCTTGGCAACCCCCTTGGTCTCAAGAACTTTTGCACGGATCTTACCGCGTTTAGACTCAACCCAGACCCAATCCCCATTGGTCACGCCATAGGTCTTGCAATCAACCGGGTGCACCCAAATTTCTGCAACCGGCTGCAGTTCACGCAAGTAAGGGACATTTCTCAGCGTACCGTGGTGGTAATAAGGCAGACGACCATTGGTCATGGTCAGTGGGAACTCTTTAGCGACCTCACCCAGTGGGCTTTCAATGGGGCGCAGGTAATATGGCAATGGATCATAGTCAACATCCACCGGAGGCAGATCGACCCCTTTAGGACAATACGGCGCACCGGTCCGGCCTAAATGGATAACACTCTCCATGTAGCCTTCAAACTTGCCGGTCTGAGTTTTGAAGCCTTTTGGTTTGCCGGTTTTGGGATCAATTTCCTTGTAAACATAGTAGCGACGGAACTTGTCCATAGAGATATATTCGAAAGGTACTTTTTCGCGATATTCTTTATAGGTCATGCCGAAGCCTTGGTCACACCAGGCATCGAGCTGTTCTTCATAGGTATCGAAGTATGGCAGTTCAGGTGCGGTTTCTTTCGGATCAAATGCACGCTTACAGTTCTCATGTCCAAGTTCGCCACAACGTTTAGCCAGTTTGGCAAAAACCCAGGACTCATTGACTGTCTCGTAGAGGTGGGTCGTTGCCTGACGTACCCAGGCACGGTTCATGGAGTTGGTCAGGAAATCGGTTTCCAGCCACTCATGAACAGGCAACAGATAATCGGCATAAGCAGAAAAAGATGTTGGGTACATGAAGATGTGGACAATCAGCTCCAGATCCTTCATGGCCTCGACCCACTCATTGGCACCGGCGACAACGCCCAGTTTGTTACCAGAACGTTCCAGCCAGGCCCGCAATTGGTATGGCTGTTTGGTTTTCAGGGTTTCGATGATATTGGCCGCAGGAACAGTCCACCACTGCAGAGCACCCTTGTGCTCTTTAATACCAAGACGTTTCTTAAGTTGCTCAGGGGGAAGAAACTTGCTCAATTTGGAAGTTCTGAGACGGCCGGTGAGACCCTTATCATCGTAACGCTGCAGCTGAACACCTGGTTTTTCCACATACCCCATCAGGACATGCAGAATAACTGACATCTGAGCAGTCTGAGCGGAGTTTGGATTCTGGTCAGTAGCTACACCAAGAGCAACACTGGAAGGGTTTCCTTCTTTGGTGTAAATCAGAATAGCTTTTTCAATCTGCTTAGGATCGAGGGCACATTCTTCGCCAGCTTTCTCCAGGGTCCATACGTCAGCACGTTCTTTAAGCAACTGTAAGCCAGTTTTGCATTCAAGACCGTTAACGGTATAGGTTCCCAACAGAGCTGGATCAAGGTTCTCGTCGTAAGGGTAAGGCAGCGCTTTAGCGGAATTAGTTTTGCTATCCCAAACCATGTAGTTATCTTTACTGCCGCCGGCAACCACATCGCTTTCACGCAGCATCAGCTTGGTTTTGGTGTCAACCAGATATGGCATGTTGGACCAGCGTTGCATGAAATCCTTATCGTAAAGTTTCTTTTCGATAATGTAGCGAATCCATGACAGGCCCAGGGCAACGTCAGTACCAGGACGAATCGGCAACCAGACATCAGCCTTTGCTGCATCCGGAGTAAAACGGGGATCGACAACAACGGTTTTAACCCCTTGTGCCCGGACTTCAGCCAGCACCCGACCACCTTGGGAAGGACCACTATAGGAAGGAGCGGTAGCCCATAGAACCAAGCTGCCCATTTTCAGCCCTTCTTTATGGAAGAAAGCCTCAACGCAGTTGGAGTCACCAAGGCTGGTGTTCTGCCCCTGCAGGGTTCCGTAAAGACCGTAGCCGAGGGCGTACATGAGAGTCCGTGGCATATAACACTGGGAAGCGCCCGGCTCGAACCAGTTTGGAGTACCGAAGACATTACAGAAACGCGCAGGGGTATAGAAGTTGGGGTTACCACCGCCACCGGTGGAGGCAAAAACCGATTCGGCACCGTGCTTAGCGCGAATGTCCATCAGTTTCTGGGCGATTTCATCAATGGCCTGTTCCCATGAGATCCGCTGCCATTTATTCTCGCCACGTGCGCCGACCCGTTTCATCGGGTATTTGGTGCGGTTAGGATTATACAGGGCCTGAATACCGGAAAGCCCTTTAGGGCAAAGGGCCCCTTCACTTCTTTCAAATTCAGGGTCGCCCTCAATTTTGAGAACCCGACCATCGCGCACGTGAGCCAGGACACCACAATCAGCGGTACAGTTCCGGCAACATGTACGGATAATCTCAACCCCTTTAGAGGTCTGTGCATGGGCAGACTTGACCAGACTGCCTGTTGTTAGCGAACCAAGGGACATCATTGCGCCAGTTGCGGCAGCGCCCTTGATAAACGTCCTACGACTGAAATCTGAACTTCCCATTCTTACTCCTTCCTGGTGGATAATGCTGTGAAAATATGTACGCCATCAGAACCTTCAGGCCCATGGCTATTTTGCTGCTGAAGGCATCCCTGCACAGCAATCACGGATCAGCTCTTCAATGTGGCAATCAGCAAAACATGTCAGGTTTCATGATATTTTCAGTATGGTTAGCCATGCGGATAGCAACAGGAGGGCAATTGCCCATTAACCATAAAAACACTCAGGAAAAGGTTTCATGACAGCCTTAAATCTTTACAGCTCCCACTACAAATAGGCGTTGCTCCGCTTCCTATTGTTGAGTATGTTTGTCACCTGAGAAATTAACTCCGGCCCTATTGAGCAAGTAGAGTGCCAATAAAAAAAAGGGATTTTTCTGTTATTTTTCAGCCCATTAGAAGTAAGAACCCAGATTGAAACATGTCTCAAATATGAGACATGTTTCAGATATGAGGCATCGATGCCTGAGACAGTTCAAGACAAGATGCACTGAGCCCTCTCACTTGAGGTTTTAGTTCAATGCTTTCAACCATGAGGTAGTATGGATAAACGTACGGACATAGGTTTTGGTAAGCCTATCGTGTTGAGAAGTAGCGATCCTCGTATCTGGGCTCAGGTCAGCCAGGCGAAAAAAGCCTTTATAGAGACCGGGACTATTCCTGATGACAGCCTGTCGATCCCTGAAGAAATCATTGTCATGTGGCAGCGATCCCTCGATTTTGGCATTCAATGGGACGCCCCTCTGAACATCCCCTACCTGAGTAAAATAGATTTTGCGATCACCAACGAACGTAAACGCATATTTATTGATGTTGCTTCGCAATTTGTCGAGCTGTTCCAGGAACTGGTCGAGGGGACCGACTTTGTCATGTCGATCATGGATGAGAAAGGAACGTTACTGAGTCACACCAGCAATTCCAACCATGTCTGGGCCGACCTGAGGGTTGGTCTTGGCTGGGTCTGGAGCGAAGAACATGTCGGTTGTTGCGCGCACACTCTGGTGCAAACCTATAAAAGACCGGTTCAGATCATCGGTTCTGCAAATTTTCTTCAACTTCTCGAAAATAATCTCAGTTCAGCAGCTCCGATCTTTAATGAATATGGCGATACGGTCGGAACGATCTTGCTCGTGCAAAGAAATGCCGATAACACCCAGATCAGTAGCCATGGCCTTGGCTGGGTAACCTCCATAGCGACAGCGATCACCAATCAGTTGAAACTGTTTCGGCGTGATGCCCGCCTGCAATTGATGAATTCAACCCTGCAGGCGGCCTTTGCTCATGCCAGCGATGGCTACCTCGCTATCGACGAAACCGGCTACATTGTGCACAGCAATGACCAGGCACTGACCTGGCTGCGCATTCCCGCAGATAATCGCAAAACAAACCTGTTGTCACTGTTGCTCGATCCGACTCCCGTCTCCCAGGCATTAAAAAATTCCTGCCCGGCATTTCAACAACAGCTGTTATTAAACAACGATAAAGATACCTGCTTTATTGCCGATATTGAGCCATTTTACAATGACAGCAAAACCCATGCTCAAGGGGCTGTAATTAAATTAAAACCTCAAGCTGACTGCCATGAGCCGCCCTCCGCTCAGAACGGCCCCACCATCACCTTTGATCGCATTATCGGCCAGAGCAAAAGCATCGAAACCCTTAAAGAGACAGCTAAAATCGTTTCCCAAAGACCAATCAATGTCCTGTTGCTCGGAGAGAGTGGTACCGGTAAAGAAGTCTTTGCTCAGGCCATTCATAATTACAGCACCAGGTCGGCGCCGTTTGTTGCCATCAATTGTGCGGCCATTCCTGCCAACCTTATTGAAAGTGAGCTTTTTGGTTATGAAGGGGGAGCTTTTACTGGGGCCGAAAAAAGTGGTCGCATGGGAAAGATTGAACACGCTAATGGCGGCACTCTGTTCCTCGACGAAATCGGCGATATGCCCATTGAGCTGCAGGCGGTATTGCTAAGGGTTCTGGAAGAGAAGAAGGTCACCAGAATAGGTGGACATAAAAGTATCCCGGTAAATTTCAGGCTCATATGCGCCACCAACAAGCCCCTGTTTAAAAACCAGGGCGACACCCGGTTTCGGAAGGATCTGTATTACCGCCTGGCCGTCGCCAACCTGGAACTGCCGTCCCTCCCAGAGCGGTGGGAGGATATTATTCTACTGGCTGAATATTTCATCAAACAGACCTGTAGCAATTTCAACATGCACCAGTGCACCCTCGCTGAAGACGCTAAAGCTATTTTGCTGAACTACTCCTGGCCGGGAAATGTCCGCCAGCTACAAAATGCTATGATTTACGCAGTCACCATTTCTCCCGATGGGAAAATTACCGAAGCAACCCTGCCGAAAGACATCATGACCCCGGTAAATAGTGCTAAACACTTTCAGTTTGATGAGTTAAAAAGTCTCGAAAAAGATATGATTCAGGCAACCATTGATAAACTGGGCAGCGCTACAAAAGCGGCCAAACACCTTGGCATAAGCCGCGCCACCCTGTATCGCAAACTAAATGGGAAATGATTTAAGGGCCAAAGAAAAAGAGGAATCAGCCCCGGGACTGGTTCCTCTTTTTTATCATTTCATTAAGCTAATTCGTGCCCATCGCCAGGACCATTACCGTTACCTGCTGCAGTTGGGGTAGTTTGAATAACCGGGACCACGAGGTAACATTTTGGCAACGCCCTTTTCGATGTCAGCTTACCAGGTCTGGGTAGCGGAATCGATGGTAACGGCGAGGGTCGCACGCAACCAGCTAAAGGTTGCTTTAAGCTGGTCAAAATCTGCGCCTTCGGTAACAAACTCAGCGGTCCCTTTAATCAGAAAGCCCGCACCAGCACCATTATTACCCGTAACCTTACTGCTCCCCAAGGTGATCAGTACCTGATTATTATAGGCGACATTCGTTTCTGTTTTATGCATATACCCTGCCGGGATTAATAATTTACCGTCCTTTGAAACCCTGAGATAACTGTTCCAGGTGTTGACCATATGCGGTCCATCTTCACCCAGGGTAGCAATGGCAACGACACCATCTTTTTTCATAATTTCTTGTAATTTCTCTGGAATCATCGTGATGACCTCCTTCTTAGGTTTTGTTATTCTGCTCTTTTATAGAGACATCCAAGTTGCGGCGTTGATTGTGTGTTTAATATCCCCTGCATAACGGCAAACTAATGTTTCTCGCAGCCGTTAGAAACGGAATTAATATGTTATTCCTGGACAGCAATTCACCGGTTCCGTTGTTTAAGCAGCTTTACAATCAGCTCAGAGAGAATATTCTCTCAGGCTCTCTGCCTGCGGATTCCCGCTTGCCGTCAGTACGTGATATGGCTAACAACCTGGCGATCAGCCGAAATACCGTGGATGGTGCATACCAGGAATTGTTTGCTGAGGGCTATATCTACAGCAAACCGCGTAGTGGCTATTACGTCTCACCTCTTGATCATGACGCAGTTCCGAGACCTGTGGTGACAAAACCGGACCACTCTTCCCCGCCACGAAAAGGAACCACTGCCTATCGCTACGATTTTCATCCAGCTCGCCTTGATCCGGAGAGCTTCCCCAAGCGTCTGTGGCGTCGGCTTTTTCTTGAATGTTTAGGTGAAAACCCGCAACAACTCGCGGCGTATTGCGATCCCCAGGGAGAACAACGTCTGCGTTTCGCAATACAAACCTATCTGGAACACTCAAGAGGTGTCACCTGCACCCCGGAACAAATTATTATTACCTCCGGACTACAAAACAGCCTCGATATTGTCGCCAATATACTGAAAGATACTCATACCAGCGTAGCAGTTGAAAATCCTGGCTACCCTCTGGCCAGCTCAGTATTCAGTCATCACTCCTATACAATAGTTCCGATTCCGGTTCGTGCCGATGGCCTCGATATTGATGCCCTTAGAACCAGCAACAGCAGCATCGTCTATGTCACCCCTTCGCACCAATTACCTCTTGGCCATGTCATCCCCGTCGCCAATCGACTTAATCTGATCGAATGGGCTGAGGCAGGTGGCAATTTTATCCTTGAAGATGACTACGACAGTGAGTTGCGCTACAGCAGCAAACCCATACCTTCCCTTCAAGGGCTGAGCCCTCAGGGGAATATCGTTTACCTGGGAACCTTTTCCAAGGTCTTATCTCCTGCTCTGCGGATAAGTTACCTGGTTCTGCCCCGATCCCTACTTACACGTTATCATCAACTGTTTCGGAATCACTTTTCCAGCGTTTCTCAACTTGAGCAGAGAACCCTGGCCAAATTTATGGAACAGGGCCATTGGGACCGCCATATAAGACGGATGCGCAACATATATAAAAAGAAGCACGAAACGATTCTGGAAGCGATTCATGCTGAATTCGGTTCTCAGGCGCTGGTTATCGGCCAAGGAGCAGGACTTCATATTGTTCTGCAGTTACCCAATGTCACCCGCAGCGAACCTGAAATTATCAAGCGCGCAGATCAAAAGGGGATGCGTTTGCTGCCATTCTCCTTGACCTTCGCCGCTGAAAAAACGCTTCCGGTTAAATTAATACTCGGATTCGGCGGCATGACCCAAAGTGAGCTCAAAGAGGGTGTCGCTATTCTCGCCCAGGCTTGTCGCTGACTTTTTTACCAGGTTAACTGGCCAACATATTGTTGAGTAAATCTACAGGAGATCTGGTGCTATAGTTAGTGTCAGTTTTAAATATAATTATGGGGTCAGATTGCCTGATAAAGCAATCCGCTTTGGCTGAGGCTGCTTTAACCTTTAGGATAGCCAATCAGGAAGGTATTTTTCAGCGGGGTCAGTGGTGATTCACTCTCACCGATTTCCCAGCAGAAGGAATCTTTATTATTGATCATATCGATCATGGCTTGCAGGTCAGCCTGGGAATAGGTACGCAGTATCGACACAAAGCTGTCCCACATAAAGATCAATGGAACCACGGGAATCAGGCAGGACCATAGTAGCCGAGGCCAGGTAACAGGCCGCTTCCTCAGCTGCTTGAAAAAAAGAGACAGGGTAAACAGCGGCAGTAGCAGAAAATGGCTTTTACGCCGTTCGGTAAACTCAAAAATACCGATAGGCTTCCGCTTATCGACAGCATCCTGCAAAATAGCCGCAGCCTGATTTTGGGGAAAATGGTGAAAACTGGAAAAGAGGGTTCTGACCCCATCGAGCTCAGGATCAATTTTCAAGGCATTGACAGCTTCGGGGCAATAACTCAGTAAAGGATGTTGGTCGGCGCTAGCCTGCAGGCTGCCATGATTGGGAAACAGATCGGTCAGAATGATCTCTTCAATACTCTCCTCCGGCTTGCGGATCTGAGCCAACAGATCAAGCCACGGGCCACTTCCCCCTGAACACAGATCGATAACCTTTTTACTTGGAGACTGTTGGATCAGCCATAACAACTCCGGAATAATCGGCGTATAGGCGTTCATATCTACGATCAGAAACTGCAGCGTATCAGTGACCTGATCTCGCAAACAAGCAGGCAACCAGGGCTGGTCCTCTATTTCAATAAGTCGTGGCCAACGCATGTGCAGCACCTGACGGTAAAATTAGCAAAGTCTTCAGGAAGGTCGATTCTGACGGATATAATCGGCCAAGCAGGTCACTGATTGTAAAACCTCACGGCTGGTATCTTTACCACCGATACGAACATTGTACTTTTTCTGCACCGCCACCACAACCTCAACCGCATCGAGAGAATCGAGCCCCATGGAGGACTGCGGACCGATCAATGGTGCTTGTGCATCAACCTCTTCTGCTTCGATATCATCAACACTGCACAGATCAAGGATCATGGCAATTAGTTCTTGTTCCAGATTGTCTGACATGACTTTTACTCCACTATTCTACTTACTGGTTCGCTAATTTGATCTGTCCATCCCACCTCAGCACCGGAAGAGATCAAGGAGCCCCATTGGCAGGGTGTCTGTCGCCCGGATGGCGACAGTCAAACCCCAGGGATGGGTTCATGCGTCCCTGTAAATGGGGATTCTTGAGCTCGACCTTGCACCGCAAGAGTCAATGAACAAGCGTGATTTTCTATTAAAATGACATAAAGAAGATTAACTTCTTTTCCTGCGCTGCTGAAAGATCACCAGCGCAGCGACAATGCACAAGGCAAAAAAGGCAAACAACCGCATCACATCGGGCATGACGCTGGTTAGATTGCCGTGGCGAACAAAAATATCCAGAAAGGCATCAAGCCCCCACCCCAAGGGAGAAATCCCGCTCATTGCCTGCATAGCCCGCGGCATGACATAAACCGGAACCATAACGCCACCGGCAGCAGCGGCAATAACCACTGAGACCGAACCAAAGGTTGACGCCTGGTCGTAACTGCGCGCGGCGACCCCCACCAGAATACCGTAGCCGCAAGCGGCCAGGGCAGCGCTGAAAGCGACCAGCAACAGAGCCAGTGGGGCGGCCCCAAACTCAAGGACAGGGGTCCCGAAAGCCGGAAGAATATAGCGGCCCACCACCAACATCAAGCCGAACTGAAGCAGGCAGACCATAACATAAGCCAGGACCTTGCCCAACAACAGACTGCAGCTGCTCACCGGCATGGTCAGCAAGCGATTCAGGGTTCCCTCCTGACGCTCACGAATGAGGGCTCCCCCCAGGGGAATCACGATAAAAAACATGCCGAACAGGGTCCAGGCCGGGACATTCTGCTGAACCGACGTCGGCAGCACCGGGTATTTATCGCTGAAAGCAGCTTCTTCGCGCAGCGCAAGTAACGACTCAGCGGCCCAGTCGGTAGCGACCTGGGGTAATTCGACCGGCATGCCGTACTCTTGTAACTGACTGACCAGCTTTTGATTGGATAAGCGGGCAAACTGTTCCGCCTTATGACGGCTTTCCAGACCCAGAAGCCCCTGCTGCAAAGCCATCAACACCACATCGCGATAAACACCACGCACCGTCGGATCAAAATAAACCTGGGGCTGCGCCACCATGCTGACGGTTTGAGGTTCGCTGCTATCCAGCGCTGTTTCTATGGTTGCCGTAACAGCCGCATTGAAGGTGGTAGAAAATCCTTCCGGGATAATGACTGCAAACTGGTAATCACCATCAAGGACCAGTTGCCGCGCCTGCTCAGCGCTTAACAGCTGATCATCAAGGCTTTGAACCAGGGCCAGACTACCGTTATTCTCGAGAGCTGCGGCCAGCTCTGTCCCAAGCTCCCCCTGATCATTGTTAACAAACACAGCTTCTGTCGCGGCATCTCCTGAAGCACGAAACAGATCATCCTGGACCAGGGACAAAACCAGGACCAATAGCATCGGCATAACAAACAGAATCAGTAACCCGGCCCGGTCGCGGCTGAGGAGCAACAGTTCCTTTTTAATATTGAACAGTAACTGCATAATGACTATCCCTAATCGCGGAGCTGCTTGCCGGTCAAAGCCAGAAACAGCTGATCAAGATTTTCGCAACCTTCATGTGCTGCAATCAGCGTCTTAGGAGTTCCGGCAGCAATGACCTGCCCCCGATCAACCACGGCCACTTCAGAACACAGGGTCTGAACTTCTTCCATGTAATGGGAGGTGTAAACCAGGGTCATCCCGGCGCGGTTCAGTTCGCCGAGGCGATCGACAATCAGGTTGCGCGACTGGGCATCGATACCGACAGTCGGCTCGTCAAGAAAGAGAAGCTGCGGTTCATGAAGGACTCCTACGGCCAGATTAACCCGTCTTTTCATCCCCCCGGAAAAAGTATCCACGCGCCGGTCAGCAAAGCTGGTCAGCCCAACCATATCCAAGCAGGCGTCCACCCGCGCCTCAATTCGGGCCTTTTCCAGACGCAACATACGCGCAAAATAGCGCAGGTTTTCACGAGCCGTCAGGGTCTGGTAAAGAGCGATATCCTGAGGCACCAGGCCTATCAGTTTGCGAATGGCGGCAGCATCACGAACAACATCGAGCCCACAAACCGTGGCGGTGCCACTGGTCGGACGCAGCAACGTGCATAATACAGAGATCAGCGTGGTCTTCCCTGCCCCATTCGGGCCAAGCAGACCAAAGATCTGTCCATACGGAATATTCAGGCTGAGCTTGTCGACGGCCGGAGCCTGAGCACCGCGATAAACCTTGGTCAGGTTTTCAACACAGATAGCCTGTTTTGCTGTCGCTTGGTTGGTCATCACTTGCTACCCACACTCTGCACGGTTACCCGTAAATCTCTGAACAGCTGCTCTTCATGATCAGCGCAGCGCCGCAACATATCTGCCAGAGCGGAAAACGCATCCCCATCACTCTGGCGCCCCTTGCATAAGCGCGACGCACTGACGGCAAAATCACGCCACAGATCTCCTGCTTCGGTGCACCGCTGGGAGAGCTCCAAAAAGCGGTCATCACTAAAAAGGGTCGCCACTTCCTGTAAAAAGGCGGCATAAATAAAGCGGAAACCTCCCCCACCGGTGCCGATCTCTTCCTGCATCCGCACCACATGCCCAAGATGCTCAAGGGCACTCTTCTCACTCAACTTCTGCGGCCAGCGCGATAATTGCCGGGCCAGAAGACGCATACCACGCACCCCGATCAACGGCATCGGTACCCGCAGCATAGTCTGACAGACATCCTTGATCGCCGTACGTACAGCTTTATGAACATCCGGCTGCTCCGGCATCCTTTCCACATAATAAATTCGCCCATGGGGAGCCAAAGCCCCTCTGGCAAAACGCGCCTTGCGGAGCGCCTTGGCCTCACAGCGCACCGGATCTTCGAAAATCGGATCACTGATCAGGTATTCGTCCCCCTCTTTGCCATAGACAATGAGGTTATGGGCATTAAAGTGAAAACGGTAGGCTGGTGGAAAGAAGGGCAACCAGAAAACCCCGGTCTGGGCCCCCACCGGAGTACCAGTTTCAAGCAAGCGGTCAAGCTCGCGTTCGGCACTGACGGGATCCTTGAATTTCTGCTGTTTAACCGTGATCCCAAGGCGTTTGGTCGCTTTTTTGAAAATACTGCCGGGACCGATGCGGAACGTTGTCAAGGGCAGATAATTGATTTTGATAAACGGGGCATAAGCAAAGAACAATCCACTGCCGATGCCAAATGCCAAGGCCTCGCTGCACTCAAAACCATGATGGCTGAGGAGGTTGGCAATAACGCCACTTTCACAATGGGCAAACTGGCGATGCTGAAAAGAGATTTCTGTCATATCGTTCTGATATCCAACCTGACAACCGGTGATAAAAGATAAAATTCAGACACCGGCAATACATTTCAATATAGGGTCAACAAAACCAAGGGCCGATATGGAGACATACCAGGGTACGCACCAATAAGCCCAGAGGTCGATGAAGTCGATGATGGAAAAAGGTTACTGGTTATTGCTCGCGATCTTCAAACTGTTCAAGGGTGAGATCGGGCACTTCGGGTACCCTCTGCAATTCGTCAACACTGATTCCGAACAGTTCAGCATAGCGTACCAGGTATTTTTCACCTAAGCGCGCAAACACCTGCGGCTGCAAGTGACGCTTGACCCGCCAGCGCGAGATACCGGCATATTGGGCCAGCAGCGGAACATCCATCTGGTACTTGAGCATATGGTAGCTCAAAGCGCTTTTATGCCCGGTCCGGATCTCTGCGAGTTCCGCGGTCAGACGCTCGATAATCGTTTCCCAGGCCTGCCGCAGGGTGATGTTTTTCGCCTCCCAGCCAAGGCTCGGTTCTAGAGTGTAGTGCCCGTCGCCATCCAGGGCATAGTTCACTTCACGACATCCGGCGCCCAAACCGCCCTGTTGTGGTACATCCTCTTTTTTCATAATTTAAAACAGATATCCCCAAGAGACCAATGCAGCATTAATACCGCGATTATCATGGTGCAGGTTGCCATTAGAAACATGGCTGAAACGAACCCCCATAGTCACGGCATCACCATTGGTAAGAGCATGCTCAACACCGGCACCAAACTGAGGATTAAAATTAATCCGCAGCCCCTGGCCATCAACCTGGAAGTCGGTGTAGATAACGCCGATTCCTGCTTCCAGATAGGGGCGCCAAGACTTTTCCGGTTGCCTCAGGTAATAAAGAGCCAGGGCATTACCAGACAGCAACAAGCGCGGATCGGGATCGGTGCGCAAACCCAGATTCAATTCGAGTTTAAGGCGCAGCGTGTCAGGAGCGCGATGCCAGGCCACCTTATCATAGTCGAGGAGGGCAACCCCCTGGACAATCACCAGACCGAAATGGTCCGGATCATAAGCACCGCCAGCCAGCACTGAAAAGCCATAACGGTTGGCAAGGTAACCAGATTCTGGTTCCTGTGCCTGGCCAACGGCCACACTTCCAAACAGGCAACTGGTCACCAGCAGCAAAGCTGTCAGCCAACGACTCATCAGCAGAATCCTCAGCGCACCAGGCGCACCAGGCCGTAATCACCGCCCGGACCGAATTTTAAACAGCTGATACCGGCATCTGCAGGCAAAGCCAGCTCAGCCTCTGACAAAGCGCTACCATCAGCGCTGGTTCCCATATAAAACTGACCATCACGCAGCGCTAATGCTGCTACTGTCAGGTCAAAACCGGCGGCGGCGGGAAAACTGCCATAAACAGAGGCACAGGCAGCGACCTGCCCTTCAGTAAGCCCCAACTGCCGATAATACTGGCCACAGCTCTTATGGCCATCGGCGCCAAGCAGCAAACGATCTCCAGCAGGGAGAGTGACAGGACAGACTTCATGATTGCCCAGCTCAACAGTCTCGATACTGGCATAGGGGGCGCTCCCCTCACAACGGCTCAGGACCATGAATGCCGCCCCTTCACCAACCACCGCAGTCTGCTGACGATAATCAAGGGGGTTCGCCATTTCAGGCACATCATCACCAAAAAACTGTTTCCAGCAGTAGCGCAGGACATCACAGTATTCATCGACACAACCGAGCAGCACCCGATCGACACGCCCTTCAGCCAGCCACAGCTGGGCGGTCAGTAACGCCGACGGGACCGACATTTCAAACTGGGTCACAGTCAGACTGGGAGCCGGAACTTTGAGTTGCATCGACACATGCCCGGCAGCGGCATTGTGCACAGAATTGGAAAAATGTATCGGTGAACTGCAGGAATAACCAAAATCCAGGTACGAGTCGAGGAACTCAAAAGTGGTCTTCATCGCGCCGTAACCGGTAGCAATAACCACCCCGGTCCGCGACAGGTCGGTCCCCATGAGACCGGCATCCTGCAACGCCAGGCACGCACCGAGCAGCGACATCTTGGAAAAGTGATCAATCCGCCGCAAGGCGCGTTTCGGGAAAAAATCGTACAGCCCATCGATGGTAGCGCGGTAGGCAGGGAAAACATCGGTACCACTGCTGCGTTCGACACTCACCTGCTGTGGCGTAACACCACCACTTTTCAGACCGCCTAACAGTTCGGCACACCCTTGACCAAAACCACCAACAACACCAATGCCTTCAATCGCCATTTTCATATCAACATTCTCCTCTAGCGAAAATAAGCACGGCATTATTACCGCCAAAAGCCAATGACTCGGATAATGCATAAGCAGCGTCAACTGGGGTATTGACAGCTACCGGAGTACCAGCCAGAGCCGGGTCCGCGTCAGCAAAGCCAATGTTGGCCGGAATTTCTCCACGCTGCATGCAGGCCAGGGTAAAAACCGCTTCCAGGCCACCGGCAGCCCCTAAGGTATGTCCGGTGTACCCTTTGGTAGACAGAAACGGTACACCCGGTAAAACTTTTTTCAGGACATGGCTTTCAATCCGGTCATTATCCGGGGTGCCGGTTCCATGAGCATTAACAAAAGCAATCTGCTCAGGCGTGACCCCCGCCGTAGTAAAAGCTTCCTGAAGAGCCCTGATCAAACCCAGGCCGTCGGGATGAGGTGCCGTCAGATGGTGAGCATCACAGGCTGAACCGTAACCGATAACATAACCATGATGCTGTTTATCACGACACTCAGCAGCACGTTCCAGCACGACAATGCCGGCCCCTTCGCCCAGGTTGAGCCCTTTGCGATTGACATCGAAGGGGCGACACGGTTCTGTCGCCGTAATCATCAAGGAACTGAAGCCTGCGTATGTGACCCGCGACAGTTCATCAGCACCACCGGCAATCACCATATCGCAAGCCCCGGCCCGTAACCAGGACGCACCGATGCCAATGGCATCGGTGCCGGAAGAACAGGCATTGACCACCACCTGGGTCGGCCCGTTAAGGCTGAGCTGACGACTGATGACAGCAGCGGGGTTACTGCGACGAAAACGCTCAATAACCTGCAATGACGGATTATCCCCTTCTTTGTAGGAACGATAAAAATCATCACAGTTAAGGGCACAGCCAACGGTGGTGCCGATACAGACACCAACCCGTTTACCACGCAGCTGTTCCGCACTCAACCCGGCATGGGCAATCGCCTCAAGGGCTGCTGCCAATGCCAGTTGACTGGTCCGGGTGTAGACGGTTTCCTGCTTATCGAGAGGCAACTGAAAATCATCACGCAACTCGAGAACCGGATAGCTGACCGGGTGATCCGTAGAAAAGCGTTGCGGTGGATGCGGGAAACGCTGATTCCGGAACATATTGTCTATGGTCTCGGCAAGGTTCATCCCTGCTCCAGACAGACAACCCAGGCCGGTTACGGCAATATCTCTGCTCATGCTTCCTGTTTTTCCTCAATAAAGGCGGCAAGAGTGTTAATTGACTGCAGGGCTGGACGCCCCTCTTCCATATCCTTGATTTCGACCCCGAAATGCTTTTGTACGACAACAACCAGTTCAACAGCATCGAGAGAATCAAGGCCAAGACCTTCGCCGAACAGCGGGGCATCATCCTCAATCTCTTCCGGAGTAAAATCCTCGAGGTTCAATTCGTCGATAAGTACTTGCTTCAGCTTGGTTTTGATATCCATCATGACTCCTTGGATCGGTCCTGTGTTGTGACCGGCTGCTCTTGGTGCAGCCACATATTAAAAAAATTGAAAAACTGGTACGGATGTTCCTCGCAATACTCCTCAAGGGCCGTACAGAATTCCAGAGCAAAAGGTTTAAATAGGTCGGCCTTGCGTCCCGCTATTTCCGGAACCCGAATAACTTTGGCCAGTTTCAGCCGGTAACTGTTGGCACTGTCCTTCCAGCTGAAAAAGACGACAATCGGCGCCCCGGTTGTCGCGGCAATTTTGTAAGCGCTAAAGGGAACGCTGATCGATTCGCCAAAAAAATCGACCTGGACCAGGCTGCGATCACTCCCCATGGGACGATCCCCCATAACACAGAGAACCTGCCCCTGCTTAAGCACCCCTAGCATTTCCAGGGTACCACCAAGGTATCCCGTCGGGTCAATAACCTGATAAGGGCATTCGATGCCGGCATGCTCGTGGTAATGGCGGTCGATATCCCCGTCTTCACGGCGCATCAACATATGCACCGGGCGATCCAGAAAATCGAGGGCTGACATGGCAACCTGCCAACAGCCGACGTGCGCCGTCATCATAATCAGACCGCGTTCTTCATCACGCAGTTTGAGCAACTCTGCACGCCCGACCAGATCGACCTGCATGCTGTCCGGCCCCAGAATACCGACAATGGCCCGGTCAACCAACACTTTTCCCAGCCCCAGGATCATCTGGTAGCAATGCCAGAGACGCTTAATTCCCTTAGCCTCAGGGAAACGCCGCTGCAAATAATGGGAAGCACGGCTACGGGCCAAGCGGCTGAACAGCACATAATAAGCCACCACAATATAAAGCAGCAGGTAAGCCACCCGTCGTCCCCCCAAGCGAATAGCCAGGTAGAAAGACTGGTGTTGCCAGTTACTGCCAACGCTGCGACTGCTCCAGTTACCGCTGTTTTGTGCCTGTTTTGCCATTAATCGTTTATCCTAGCGCCCATTCCATACGCCCCTTACCGGTAAAGGATGTTCGGGGCTCCTGCGTAAGGGTATCTGTCGCCCGGATGGCGACAGTTAAGCCCCAAGGATGGGTTCATGCGCCCCTGAAGCAGGAGGCTCGAACATCCGGCTCCAGTTGCTCCATCATTTTAAATCTGTATCCGCACCACTCTGCCGACTCACCATCTCAGCCAGATAAAAGGTGATAACACCGATCGCTGCTGCCAACAGGGGCGCCACAAGCAGCGAGCCGAGAAACCATTCGTAAAAGCGCTGCAACGCCTGGTAGCCCAGGGTCTGCAACGAAAATTCCGTCAGCCACTGGCCATGCCGCATAAAGTAGCCAACCTCAATGCACAAAGCCGGCACCAGTGGTGGCATACACAGTTGACTGCTGGTCACCGCAGCCACCTTGTTCAGCCGAAAAAAACTACAGGCAAACAGAATCGCTATGGTGTGGCAGAACAATAGCGGTAAGGTTCCCAGCAACACCCCGACGGCCGCCGCATAAGCCAGCTGCTTCGGGGTCCGGTTTTCACTGACCAGAGTCTTTAATGAGCGTAACGGATGAATAATCGACAACGCCTTGATTTTTCGGTCATCGTCACGCACAAAAATCTTGCGATGCGGCCAGGGAACAATCGAGCGTAAAGTCAGATGCGTATTCAACAATGTCAGACGCCAATTATCGAGAAAACCCCGAAAGTGTGAAATCCGTTCATCCTGAGGCGGATAGTAAACCGAGATATCCACATCACGCAACTCAACACCGGCCCACGCCGCTCTGACCAGAATTTCGACCTCAAAATTATAGCGCCTCGTCCAAAAGGTCAACCGCTCAAAAATAAACAGCGGATAGGCCCGAAAACCGCTCTGACTATCCCCAAGCTGGCTCCCCGTCTGCAAGCGCAGCCAGAAGTTGGAGAATTTGCGTCCAAAGCGCGAAGAACCAGGAATACTCGCCTGATCAAAATCACGCTTACCGACGATAAGTGCTTCAGGGTAGCGCTCAACCTCCCCCAGCACTTTAGGTAAATCATCAGGAGCATGCTGGCCATCGGCATCCAGACAAACCATGTGAGTGAAGCCGTGTTCACGCGCCCACGAGGCCGCAGTCAACAGCGCCGCCCCCTTCCCCTGGTTTTCCGGATGAACGACCAGTTCGACTGGCAAATCAGTGAGCTTATCTGCAACCGGCGCACTGCTCCCATCATCAACAACCAGGACCCGCTCATGATACCGCAAGACCCCGCTAACCACCTCGCGCAGCGTTTCACCATGGTTGTAAACAGGGATAACGACCAGGATCTGCAATGGGTCAATCACCATAACGCTTATTACTTACAGCAAAGCGCAAAAACTGTCCGGCACTGGCGGCAAAACGCAGCCAACTGTCCGGAGATTTCCACAGCATGGTGACATACCCCCACAGTACCGGCCAGCGTTGAAAATGCCTTTTGTAAAACTCGATAAACAACTTTTCCAGCTTGTCCTTGTCCATTCCGTGGGGAACAAACTGAAAATGCATACAATCCATCTTCGGCCAGTCTTCATCAAAGGTCCCGAGTTCGTGGATATTCTCATAAATCGGCGAGCCGGGAACGGGGTAAACTTGGCCAGGTTAAAATCATCGATGGGCAGAGAGTAGACATACTCCATGCTGCGCCGGATCGATGCTTCACTCTCACCCGGGAGCCCCATCATCAACAGCCCCTTGGTTCTGATCCCACAGGCCTTGATGGTACGAATGGTATCGGCCAGCAGATCCAGGTTGGCATTCTGGCGGTGCTGACTGAGGAGTTGTTCATCACCACTCTCGATCCCCAGACTGACCATCCAGCAACCGGCAGCTTTCATCAGTTGCAACAGTTCGCGGTCCACATGTTCCGCCCGAACGGCGCAGTTAAACGTCATCCCCAACGGTTTATCGATCATCATGCGACAGAACTCTTCGACGCGACCACGATGGAAAGTAAACTGATCATCGTAAAAGTTGATATGGCGAATACCGAAACGCTCTTTCAGATAAACCAGGTGACGATACAGGTAATCAGCCGAATTGTAGCGGAAGGTGCGGCGGAACACACTGCGATCGCAGTAACTGCAACTGTAAGGACAGCCACGGCTGGAAATACAGCTGCTGTTTGGAGCCTTGGGATAATTAAAGATCGGCAGCTTGTAGGCATCGGGATAGCCTTCCAGCTTTTCATAAGCGGGAAAGGGCAGATCATCCAGAACCAGGGCATCCGTACGATAGCCATTGTTGACAATGGTGCCATCGGCAGCGCGCCAGACGACCCCGCCAACCTGCTCAGGTGATTCACCGGCTAGCCGCGCCAGCTCGAGAGTGGTCTGTTCCCCCTCGCCAATCACCGCATAATCGATCAGTTCGGAAAATTCCAGGACCTGCTCTTTCAGAGCCGATACGTGGGGGCCACCAACAGCCACCTTGATCTCCGGCAACTCAGCCTTGGCGATCCCCGCCATGCGCACACTGTCGTGAATACTGGCGGTGGTGCAGCTGATTCCCAACAGTGCTGGGCGCTGCTCACGCAACAGCTGGATGAAGCGTTCATCGGCATCTGGATGTGCATAGCAATCGAGAATCCGGCTATTAAAACCTTCACGATCAACATAGGCAGCAATACTGGCCAAGCCCAACGGCGGCATGATGTTCGCTTTACGTGAAATGTCGCGACTTGCAGCAGCAGCCTGGTAACCCAGTGGGTGCAGCAGCAGGATATTTTTTTCGTTCAATGCAGTCATAGTATTCAGCTAAATAAAGTTAAATGCTGGCAGCCTTTTTTTCTTTTGGAAAACGTACCAGGAAATCCCACATCAGCCCGCGATAACCAAAATCACGCATAACGGCGATCCGCTTGAGCCCTTCGGATGGCGGGAAGACCCGGTTCTTCTTGCCGGCCCAACTGTCAATAATGCGTTGCTCCATGTGCTTGCGGTCGATCTCTTTGGAAAAGTAGTAAACCGGTTTCAGCAACGAAGTATCTTCACTGATAATCCCTTCGGCAATCGCCTGGGGATGCAAAGGCGAATCGGGGAAAATGCGGATACCGGAGAAAGCAAAAACCACCGAAGCCCCCAGCTGCTCCATATTACGCAACCCCTCTTCAAGGGAATCATTATCTTCACCGGGGCCACCAAAAATAACGTAGTGGGCTGCCGGCAGACGCTCGGCCAGACAGGCTTCATTGACGGCAAAGATCTCGTCAAAGGTCAGCCGTTTGTTGATCCCTTTCAGGGTTTTATCGGAAGCCGCATCGGTCCCCAGTTCCAGAGCATAGAGACCAGCTCTTTTCATCAGTGCCAGGTTTTTACGATCCAGATTCTGGGGGCGGAAGAAAGCAGACCAGCGGATCTTCAGATCACTGCGCAGCATCTCCTCGACCAGTTCCAGGTAATACCCTTTCGGATCGTTGAATACAGAATCGGTAAAGAAGACACTGTCGGCACCATGTTTCTGCTTAAGTGCCTGCAGTTCCGAGACGACCTGACGCGGATCACGCACCCGAAACTGCTGCCCTTCAAGGTGAGGATATGAGCAGTAGCTGCACTGGTAAGGGCAGCCACGCTTGGTCTGCATATTGATGACATCGCTCTCGCGCTGGTAATAGGCGATCATCTCGTCGACATAAACCGGTGACGCAAACTCATGCCCCGCCAGAGGTGGTCGCCGGCCAATAATTTTACCGGGCTGTTCACCAGCTTCCAGGGCAGCAATCAAGGCCGGCACCGACTGCTCCCCTTCACCGATGACCGCATGGTCGACCCCGACATAATCGGTAATCGTTTCCGGCATAATCGTCAAAGCCGGACCGCCAAGCAGAATCGGCACACTGCTCATGGTGCGCAGATCAGCCACCAGATCCCTGGCATTTTTCAGATACCAGCCGTCTTCTCCACAAAAGGAATCGACATTGTCGATATTGCGCAGGGAAATTGCGATGAAATCAGGATCAAAGCTGTTAACCGCAGCCTGCAATGTCGCCTTATCCCGACCATGAACCAGGCAATCGTACTGCTTAACCTGATGACCGGCAGCAATCAGTGCTCCTGACACCACAGCCATCCCCAGTGGATAAACGGCATAGGGATCGGTTGCTGTGTTGCAGGAGATAAAGAAAATCCTGCTCACGCACTCTCCTTCTTGAACAAGCGACGTTTCCGCGGGTTATAACGGTGATAGGTTCCATCGTCCATTTCACGCCGGATAACCTGCTTGAACAGCTCACCCATCTTGATCTGGTGGCCACCATCAGCATAGAAAGTGTCCCAGGCGTAGTGATACATTTCCTGCAGTTTGTCCGGGCTCATCTGCTTCGGCTGGAAGACGACCTTGTCTGCAGTATACTTCAACCAATCATTGGACAGGATGCGCCCTTCCTTCTCCATCTGGGCCCGAATCGGCGAATGGGGGAAAGGAGTCATAATGGTGAATTCGGCAACGTCGAGTTCAACCTCCATGAGGAAATCGACCAGGCGCTTGATATAATCTTCATCCTGATCATCGGTACCGAGGATAATCGTTCCTTCAATGCCGATGCCATGATCCTTGAGGCGCTTGATCCGGTTACGAATAACATCGGAAGTATCAAAAACCGCCTGATAAACATACCAGGCACCGGCCTGGGCCGCGAGATCGAGAACCTCGTCATCATCAAGAATCGGGTGGGAGACCCATTTCTTTTTCAGCGGAATCATGGCGGTAAACAGCTCTTTGAGCCACACCTTATCCTGGGCCAGGGAGTTGTCGACGATGAACATGCGGTTGTTTTGAATCGCCTCCATCTCTTCAATGACCTTCTCTACCGGGCGGGGGCGGAACTGTTTGCCACCCAGGTAACCGGTACAGCAGGGGAAACAGTTAAACTTGCAGCCCCGTGAAGCGTGAACCAGGTCAAGCATCTGCACACCACGGTAGTTATACAGATCACGATCAAGGATCTCGCGCCGCGCGGTACCGACCAGGTTGATATCAGGATGGTTGTGCATGTAGTTGTAAACTGGCTTCAGCTGGCCACGCTGAAAATCTTCAATAACCTGCCCGAAGCGCCCTTCCGCTTCACCGAGAAAAACCGAGTCGGCATGCTGCTGTACTTCTTCAGCATGGAGCATGGTTGAAATTCCACCGAAGATAACCGTTTTACCCCGTTCCCGAAATTCCCGGGCAATTTCAAAAGCGCGCGGCAACTGGGATGTGAGCATGGTCGATATGGCAACAAGATCACAACTGGCATCAAAATCGATGGTCTGCAGATTCTCGTCGGTAAAGTTGATCTCGACCTCCTCCGGAACAGCGGCGGCAAACACGACCGGGCCGTGCGGTGGCAGGTGAAACTCGGTCTGGCGATCCAGCTTGGGCCAGCGCGGGTAGATCAATTCCATCTTCATAAGCAGCTCTTCTCCTTCTTCCGGCGCTATCAATTGCAGGCCGGCGATATTCTCATTATCTACAGTTCTGACAGTGACTGACAAGGTCAGCCAGGTCAGACACCGGTTTTCCATTCAGGGTCAGGGTATTTTTCAACTTTTCCAGGCAACCAAAGCTGGTTGCACTAGGCTCTTTTTCCAGCAACAGAAACAGCGCGCCATGAACTTCTTCAGGACCTTCCAACTCGGCACAGGGAAGATCACAGATACCTGCCAGCATACCGACCTGGTCACTTAAGGCCAGTTCTTCAAGGGCATAGTTGACAGCGGCCAGATGATCAGGATCATGCTGATTGAGGACCAGGCTGTTTCCTCCCAGGCCAAAGCGCAGCGCGACTTCCCCCAGGAAGCTGTTGGCCAGGGTATAGGCGAACAGATTGGGACTGGCGAGTTTACCACCAGCGGGCAGCATGGTCTCCAGGTAGTCCCGGTCGGTCGCCAGACAACCGTAACGACTCGCCGCGACGATACCGATGGCGCGTGCTTCGCTGAAAGTATCCCGGTCCCCGTCACGCAGGCAGAAGGCGGCAGCAGCCAGGCCTATGCGTGAAAAATTGTCGAGGCGGCCAAAGCGCTTATCCGGTTCAGAAAAAATCTGTTTGCGCGTCGGAATCGTTAGGGGCCCACTCGTCAGCGGATTGACATGATCCCGGTGCCCCTGCCCCGATCCAGCCGCGGTATGCCAGCCAATACCATTAAGCCAGGCTTTCATTCGTCCCCCCTGTGCAGGATAATAACCGCATTGATACCACCAAATCCGGAGTTACTGCTCAACAGGTAGTCCCCGTTGAGGGTTTGAATATCAGCACTGACTTTCCCTGCGGAGGCTTCTTCAGGTTGGCAACAGCCTACAGTTCCAGGAATCTGCTGTTCGGCCAGAGAACGAGCGGCGATTGCCAGCTCAACCCCGCCTGCAGCGCCAAGACAATGCCCAAGGCTCCCTTTAACCCCATGGACCGGGGGCAGGTGATCGCCAAATACGGCATTAAAAGCGACCAGTTCCATGGCATCGTTAAATACCGTGGCGGTCGCATGGGCATTGATAGCAGCGACTTTTCCTGGCGGAATGGCAGCCTTATCTAAGGCCAGCTGACAAGCCCTGATCAAACCACGGCCATCGCGCGCCGGTGCAGTAACATGAAAAGCATCGTTGGCGACTCCCCAGCCACTGACAGCAGCCAGTACCGCTTCGTTATCACGCCGAGCCCGTTCCTCACTCATCAGCAGCAGAGCAACTCCCGCTTCTCCCAGGTTCAATCCTTTGCGCATGGCATCAAAGGGGCGTGCCGGTTCCGGGGACATAGCCTGCAATGCAGAAAATCCGGAAAAGACAAACTCGCTTGCGACATCCGCAGCTAGCACCAAAACAGCATCGGTCATGCCAGCATCAATCAGCGCCGCAGCACGGGCTACCGCCACTGTTGAGGAGGCACAGGCGGCATTGATGTTGATGCCACCATCTTTCAGATTGAGGCGTTTGCTAACATCGTCCAGCAGCGTCTCGAACAGAAGCTCCTGAGCTAAAGTGGAACCATACTGTTTATGCAGCAGGTCAACATCCCCTTTGGTGGAGGCCAGTAATAACTGACAATCTGACGGAACCTCACCAAGTTGCAGTAACAGTCTGTCCAGCAGCGTAGCGAACAGTGACTGTCCCGGGCGCTCATCGAGACCGTCGATAAAAGCTCCCAACTGGGATATATAATTGCTGGCATCAAAACGGGTGACCGGACCGACTCCAGTGCGGCCAGCCAACAACCCCTGCCACAAAGAATCAAAATCAGTTCCCAGAGCACTGACGACAGCACTACGGGTTAATACAACCTTCGCCATCAGCCCAGCTCTCCATTTTGCCAGCGCTCACGAAAATCGGCATAGAATGGTGGTGGCACCATCAGCACATTGTAATCACTGTCAAGCAGCATCTGCACCGAATAACCGGTCGTGGTAATCTGTCCATCAGCATTGCGCAGGATAAATTCGTGATTCAACCGCACGGCATCACTCCAGTGCAGAATGGCCTCGATGGTAAAGGGGTCACTAAAGCGCAGAGGTAAATGATAATCAGCATGCATCTGCTTGATAGGAGCAACTATCCCCTGCTCATAAAGATCCATATAGCCCAGGCCATATTTTTTACCAAGCAGCACCCGGCCATCTTCAAAATAACTGGGATAGCGTCCGTGCCAGACAATCCCCAATGGATCAATTTCTTCAAAACGCACGGTTCGCTCAACGGTCAAGGTCAAGGGGGCTGGCGCATTGGGCGAAGTCTTGAAATAAGGTTTTCTCATTCTTCAATTCCATTATCAGTAAATAACAGGGTAAAACGTGAAACCTGAGCCGTCGCGGTGTTTAAATCTGCGTTGACCTGGATGACACCAGGCTTGGTTTTAAATTTGACCGTAACCGTCAAGCGCTCTTCCGGTAACAGTTGGCTCATAAATTTAGCGCGGTCAACGACCAACCCGGTCAGTGGCCGCTCAAGCAGTTCTTCCGCCACATGTTGCGCCACCAGCATCTGCAAAACCGCCGGGAACACCGGGTGACCCGGAAAGTGACCTGCAAATCCGCCAAATTTTTTACTGAAACAAAAATCCTGTTCCCCGCCGACCTCGCTTTTTCGTACCGGACTTAGCGCCGCAGCGGTAATTTCCTGCCGCATTCTGTTCATGGTTCCTGCCTCGCTTCACGCAACCAGAGAGTTAACTTAAGCGCGTGAGATCGATCATAATAAATGGTTTCTTCAGGCAAACTGAATCCGGGGATATTGTCATGGACACCATAGTCATTGTAGCGAACCCGCCAGTTTTGATCGCCATTGGTGCCGGTCAGCTCACGCAGATCCCCATGGCAATCAAAACGGAATTCGCTTTGCGCCCCCCCCCCGGTCACGGAAATCTCCTGCAGGTTATCTGCCCCTTTGATTTCAGCATTGTCACTGAAGGCTGGCGGCAGGAACATTCTGCGTAAGCTCACCGCAATTCCATTGGTAAAACCCTCGCGTTTTTCAAGCTGTGGGATAGCCCGCATCAACTGGCTGCTCTCAGGGCTAACCTGCAGATCGAACAGCACCAGACCAATTTCATTCAAAGCAACGAGGCGAGCGGTACGCTGCTTGAGATCGAGACGCAAAAAACCTTCCAGGGGGATTTTCTTCATGCCAATTTCGAGCAGAGCCCCCTGGCGCAGGCGCCAGACATCTTCCTGCTGTAGCCATTGCCGTGATTGCAGCTCACCGGCGGAAAAATCTCCCTGGCAACCAGTTGGCAATTGTTGCGGCGCCAATGACGGAGCACAAGCTGACAACATCAAGACGAAAAATAGCCACAGGCAACGCATGCTATAACCTCTTCACACGCAGGGCCGGGATCACCAGCACTGCCGTCGGCACTGCGGCAGCAATACCAAGCAGAACCGTGATGCCGATAGAATTCATCGCGGGATGACGGGCGATGACCAAAGCGCCAAAGCCAACCAGGGTGGTCAACCCGGAAACCAGTACGGCTCTGCTAGAAGCCAGGTCTTCAGACTGGCGACTGTGACAGGTCATAAAGATTCCGTAATCGACCCCCAGGCCGATAATCAGAATCGACGCCACCACATTGAACAGGTTCATTTCCAGTCCCAGCCAGGTCATTCCGCCAAACATAAACAGCAAGCCGGATAACACCGGCAAAATAGCCAGCAACACATCAGAAAGACGCCGGAACAGGATAACCAGCAGCAGCACCACTGCCAAACCGGCAAAGCTGATAAACTGGCTGAAATCCATGGCAATGGCCTGGCTGAGTTGGCGACCGAAGCGACTCTGTGAAACCAGGGTGATACCGGAAATTTCCTTTAACTCTTCTTCAACACGCGAAAGCACATCCGGCTGATCTGGTATCAGGGTCAGCAAGCGTACGCCATCAGCATCCTGTTGAATAAAATTTTCAACCAATGGGCCCATCCCCCAGGAGGTCAAGGTCTCCAGGTTCAACAACTGCGGCTCCTGCTCCAAGCGTTTAATAAACGGAGTAAACGCCTGGGCCGTAAAACCAAACTTGCGCCCGGCATCCGCCAGTAGCTCTTCAGCAAGAGGCTGTTCCTG
This sequence comes from Geopsychrobacteraceae bacterium, assembly GCA_963664385.1. Taxonomy (GTDB): domain Bacteria; phylum Desulfobacterota; class Desulfuromonadia; order Desulfuromonadales; family Geopsychrobacteraceae; genus Seleniibacterium. The sequence continues at coordinate 2,132,271 of OY761157.1, read as the reverse complement.
ACTCCAGTAAGCCTGCCATTGCTCAGCATTTTTGCGCTGGGTCTGGGCTGACAGGAGTAACGGTGTCAGACCAACAGCAACTTCATCCAGCTGATGTTGCTTTAAAACCTGCCAGACCTGCTCACTATGCTGTAGTGCGCTTTCAAGATCTTCCCCTTGGGCAAAGAGCATAGCTCTGCCACGCATATTCCCCCAGTGGTCGGCCATGGCCTGCTCCGCCCTATTTAATTCCGGCGGAACATAACTCAGACGCTTCAGCTCACCGTTAATGCTCAACTGCTGAGCCTCTACGGCACTGAAAACCATGATCAACAGCCAGCATCCCAACACCAGCCAGCGTAAGCGGGGGCGCCGCTCAAACAAATGACGCCGGAAGCGCTGCGGCTGCCATCCGGTTGGTTCATTTTTGCCGATGAAGTGCGGCAATACCAGCAATGCCAAAACCAGGGCAGTAACAATTCCAGCGACGGCAAATACTGCCAACTGACGCTGCCCCGGCAATTCTGATCTCAGTAAAACAGCAAACGCGATCAGCGTTGTCAACCCACCGAAGAGAACCGGTCGGGATAACGCAACAAGCAGTTCCTTACGCGAACTACTACCACAGCGTAAGGCAAAATAAACATGCAGGCCATAATCGATAGTGATCCCCAGCAACACCGCGCCAAAACCGATAGTGATTCCAGATAAGGGGCGATAAAACCAGGATGTCACCAGCAACCCGATAACCATACTGACGAAGGGGAGTAAAAACACCGCCAACGCCTGCCAGCGGCGCAGAAAAACCACAAAAATCGCCAGCAAGCCAAGCCCTGACACCAGCAGGACCTGGTTCATATCTGACTTGATCACCTCGGTATTGGCCAGGGTATAAGGGTGACCACTTAGCAGGGTCGCTGAAATTCCCTTGGGCAGTCCTGCCTTGGCCAGGCGAAACCCATCCATTAACTGTTTACCACCAACCGGGTCGGTGATGATAATATCGGTATCAGCCAGGATCAGTGAACTCTGGCGATCATCGCTTAAAAATGTGCCCTGTTCGATGCGGACCCCAGGCAACGGATTGATATACATCAGCTTACGCAGTGCCAGACTGTTTAGACCGAGAGGATCGGACTGAATCTGCTGCTTTACCGCAATCCCCTGGGGCTGCATCAGCATAGCCAGATTCTCAGCCATCTGCCGGTCGACCTGTTCCGGTGTTAACTTATCAGCAATCAGGCCCAGGTCAGCTTCGTCAGCCAACACCGGGAAATATGCCGGGAGCTGCTGCACCAACTGGAAATTCTGTAAATTTCCCGGCCCACTCTGAACGTTTTTAAACAGCTCTTTAGGGAGCAAAAAACTCAGGCGCTGGGTACCAGAGATCAGCTCCTTTTCACTAACGCCGTCTTCTGCCTGTAGCAGAATGACCAACTTGCGGGCAAAAGGGGTCTTCTGCAACAGATCAAAATCGCGCTTGACCTGGACATCACCATCAGGGAGCATTGCGACGATGCTATCGGCCACCTGAATCCTGGTCAGAAAACCTGCAGCCGCCACAACCATCAGCAAACAACCCAACAGCAACCAGCCCCGGCGCGCCTCGAGAGCCTGATAACAAACCGCTATAAACTTCATCAAAAAACCGGTGCGGTAAATGTAGCTTCAGGCAGTTCGCCGTTAATCACAACATTGATAAATTTCAACACCGTACTGTCACCACTCTGCTCGGCCAGAAGCACCTGTTCAACGTACCTGAGATCCCCCGAAAAAGTAACCTCCAGATGATCAATAAAACCAGCTTCCCCCTGGTCACGGGGGGTCAACTGCAGACACAGGGGTTCTTCACTCTTCAGTTCCATACGGTAATGAGTCTGCAACCAGTCAAGGTCAACCCTGGCCCATGCCAGCAGTTGCTGAGCCACCATCCCCATAATCGGATCACGATCAACCGAATAATTTTCAACTTTTTGGCTCAAGCTGTTCCAGCGTTCCCCCTGCTTAGCACGCAGAACAAAACCAGAGGCAATAGGACTGAGCAGTTCCCAGCGCAGATTATCAGGCTTGCGAAAGGCAAAATACCCTTTGGAAACCAGCTTTTCATCCATTATCGACAGATTTTTTTCCTGAACAAAATCACTCGACAACGTATCTGTCTGGCTTGCAGCAACCTTGATAGCAGCAAGCAGCTCATTTAACTCCGCCGCCCACAGGGGAGTAGTCCACACCCCCAACAGGGTTATCAACAAAGTTATCCACAGAAGTCTCTTTATCATTTTTTTCACTTTATAGTCAGTTACAGCTTCCCAAAATTCCATTTCTGATTTGGAAACGAGCAATTTTTCGCAAGGTCAAGGAAGTCAAGTATTTGCGCGGAGGCGTAGTACTTTACGCCGCACAAGAAAAATACGCTGACTGACGCGGAGATTGCGGAAAAGGGCCGTTTCCCCGCACCAATCAAGCATCCTGAATATAGACCTTGATCTCCCCACTCGCCAGCAGCTGGTCGTCACACCAGACTTCACCATCCGCCACCGCAAAATCATCCAATATTGTCGTTGTCCAGGTCTTGATGCGCAGCAATTTTCCTGCCGGTACCGGACCGGTGCAGGAGATCTTCTTTGCGCCAACTAGTAGACCACGGCGCACACCAAGCCCCGCCAGACGATCAGAATAGCCACGAAATACAGCATACCCCTGGGCAATCAACTCAACCAGAAGAACCGGTTCAAGCTGCCCTTCAGCATTAACCAGGGGATGATCATCAGCAATAACCGTCTCAACCACACCACTCTTGTCATCACACTTAACCAGACGATCGACGAGTTGCATCGGCCGACGATGGGGAACAAGCTCAGCAGCATCCATGGGTAAAGACAGGACTGTCATTATTCACTCCAGTAGGAACTCAGGTCATCAAACAATTGGCTGGAGAACAGCAGCTTCCGGAAGCGCACCAGGTCCTCGTGGAAAATTCGGCTATTATCGTAGACACTGAACTCCTTGTTCAACAGTTCATAAATTTTAGCCGTGCCACGCCCGAGGCGATCGGCATGACCAAAGGACAGTGCCTGCAGATCAGCGAGGATTTCAAGAGTCACAATGTGCTTGGCATTACTGACCGACTTGAAAGCTTTACGTGCGGCGACCGTCCCCATGCTGACAACATCCTGGTTGGAGGCGTTGCAGCTGATGGAATTGGTGCTCACCGGGTTGGCCAGCTGGCGGTTTTCAGCAGTTGTTGAGGTTGCCAGGTACTGAGCCCCCATGAAGCCCATGGTCAGCCCCAGGGTTCCGGGAATCAAAAACTCTGGCAGACCTTCATTCAGATTGCGGTCAAGATATTTGTTGGTACGGCGTTCCGACAGGGTACACAGGGTGGCCAGGGCAACGCACAGCATATCCATGGCAAAACCGATACTCTGACCGTGGAAGTTGCCACCATGGATAATCTTCTTCTTTTCCGGAATAATGATCGGGTTATCGTTTGACGAGTTGGCTTCGGTTTCAACCACCCGCACGGCTTCTTCAATCGCTTCAGCGACCGGAGCTAGAATCTGCGGCGTGCAGCGTACGGAATAAACATCCTGCACATTAATGCTGGTCTCAAAAACCGGGCCATCAGCAGTTTTCTGCTGGCGAATCAGGTCGTGCATTTCCGAGCGCAGGGTAATATTGCCAGAGCCCTCATACAGCCTGCGAATCGTTTCAGAAACCTGTAATTGCCCACGATGAGGCTTAACCAGATGCAGATCTTCATCAAAAGCATCATCTATACCACCGAATATTTCAATGGCGAACGCCCCGGTGACACAGCTGATATTAAGCAGCTTACGCGCTCCGAAAATAGCGAAGGCAGCTAACGCGGTCATGGCACTGGTGCCATTCATGAGCGCGATCCCTTCTTTAAACTTCAAGGCCAGAGGGGCCCGCCCTAACTGTTGATAGACTTCGTCAGCCGGCCGCAGTTCCCCCTGGTAATACACCTTTCCTTCCCCGATTACAGCGAGGGCAAGGTGCGCCAGATGGATGAGATCACCTGATGCTCCGACAGATCCGCATTCAGGAATAAATGCCGCAATCCGCTCATTAATCAACCACTGCATATGTTCCAAGAGTTCAACCCTGACCCCACTATACCCCTTAACCAGGGTGTTCAGGCGCACTGCCATGACGGCAATAGCGATATAATCCTTGAGGGGATCACCAAGCCCCGCCGCATGGCTGCGAATCAGGTTGACCTGCAGTTCTTCGATCTGCTCATCATCGATAATCTTGTTACACATGGGACCAAAAGAGGTGTTAACTCCGTAAATAACCCGCTTGGCGGCAACTTCCTCTTCCAGAAAGGAGCGACTGGCCTGGCAGCGCTTTACCGCTTCGGGATCGAGGGCAACCTGTTTATCACCAATACCTATGGCGACAATGTCCGCAGCGGACAGATCAAAACCGTTGAGAAGAACTGTGGGACGCTTATCCATTAAGATGTTTCCTTTATCCTGCGCCTACTGGCGGTAATCAAAAAAAGTGACGGGTTTACGCTTATCCGGCTGAATGGTCCGGGCCTGAACCTCTTCCGGCGTAACCAGAACGACTTCCGGCTTAACCCGGGTTTTAGCCGCGATAACCTCGGCAACCTGTTCAACACTGAGGTCGCCGTTGCTGCCAACCACAACCTTTAAACGATCAGACAGATCAAATTCACGATAAACTTCCAGGTAATGCCCCTGCACTCCGGACAAGGTCATCAGGGCACTGCCGATGGCTGCCGGGAACAGGGTTGTACCACGACACTTCAGCATATGGGCGCGCCGGCCGAGGATGGGACCGAGGCGCGGCGTCGTGCGCCCACAGGAACAGGGTTCACTGTGGAGGGTAGCAATATCACCGGTACGATAACGCAACAATGGTGTCCCCTCGATGCCAAGGGGAGTCGCAACAACTTCCCCAGCCTCACCAGCGGCAACCGGCTGTCCTTCCTCATCGACAACCTCAATAACACAGAGATCTGGCGGCACATGACCACCACGACCAGCCGGGCAATCGCTGAAAGAGGTCGCCATTTCGGTACTGGCATAGGTCCCGTATACTTCAGCTCCCCAGGTTGCTGCCAACGCCTGGCCTAAAGGGGACAGGCCTAAATCAGCATTGCGCACCGGCTCCCCGATACAGACGATCTTTTCAACCCCGAAGGACAGCAGGTCATCACCATGTTTTTCCAGCATCCGCCCCAGTGCCAGGAACAGGCTGGGCACCCCGACCAGGACATTGGGACGATAACGCCGGACAAACTCAGCCACCAGCATCAGTTGGCCTGAGCCACTGCGAATGACGGTTGCCCCGATTTTGCGCAAGCCCAGAAAATAAGCCAACCCCGCCATAAAAGCGCGATCGAGAGCGGCACCAATCATAACCCGATCCTGACGGGTTATGCCGGCCAGGGTAAAGGCCTGAAACTCATTCTCGGTCAGACGCTGCAAATCGTTATCGGTCTGCCAGAAGGCAACGGGCTCACCGGTGGTTCCTGAAGTTTGGCAGATATCGACGACAAGCTCGCTGGGCACCGCCAGGAAATCATCATTGTGCAGGGTCAGATCCTGCTTCCCGGTCAGGGGTAAACGGGCCAGGTCAGCGAGGGTCTGCATGTCCTCAATGGCAAAACCGATGGCAGCGAACTGATTGCGATAAAAGGGAGAAGCACTGGCAATATAAGCCAGATGTTTCTTTAGTAATTGAAGCTGAGCGGCGTTAATCACTACCGGATCAGCATAGGGATCTATCATCATCCTCACCTTTTAGTTTATTGCATCATGGGAGCGCATATCCGCCAGAGCCTCGGTCATCAGCTGCTTAACCTGCTTACGCAGTTGGACATGACCGTTTTCACCAGCGAATTGTCTGCTATCCACGGCATCAAGAGCGCGCAAGGTCACACGGCATGGGCGCAGGCTCTTGCGCCCGGGAGGCAGCAACTCGTCCGTTCCTTGAATACACAGGGGAACGACCGGGACTCCGGCATCAATGGCTACCTTGAACCCGCCGGAATAAAAACGCTGCAACTGGCCATCACGACTCCGGTGCCCTTCGGGGAAAAACAAAACGGCGCCCCCCTGATCAAAAGCCTTCTGACTGTCGCATGAGACCTGATCCCAACTGTTCCCTTCAACATCGAGGTAACGAGCCAACAGCATGAACTGGCGATACCAGAACATCCGGAACGGCCATGACCGCACTGCGAAGGTAATATCGTAGACCGGTAACAAAGCCATGCAGTAGGTATCAAAAAAAGACAGATGATTAACCACAAACAGGACCGGCTCACCACGTTTTAACTGGGTCAGATTTTCCCGCCGGAAGCGCACAAACGGGGACATCAGAGCCAGCCATACACGGCCATAGAGCCAGATGATCCAGCGCATAGTCCGGTCAGGCGGCATGCGCAATCCATAGTAGCCGACCCCGAAGATTAACGGAAACAGCACAATCCCGACACAGGTCCACAGCACCATCAGCGGATAGCACCAGAGGTTCATCAATATCATCATCAATCCCGCCATCAGTGTCACCAGAACTCCTCTCTGATTACGGGTATTGCTCGCCAGTTCCATGAGCAGTCTTTGGATCAGTTCTTCTGTTCTGCAATTTTATTCAGAACAAAGCTGTGAATATCACCAAGGGTGCGGATTGAACGCACCGATTCTTCTTCACGAATTTTGAAGTTAAAAGCCCCTTCAAGGACAATAACCATATCGACGGTATCAAGGCTATCGAGGCCAAGATCTTCATAGATATTGGCTTCTGGTGTCATATCTTCACGATCGAGCTCAAACTCCTCGGCAAGGCTTGAATCGATCAATTCAATTACTTCCTGTTCAGTCATTAGCATAACTCCTTATAATGAGGGAGCAGTTGATGCCTCCCATTGCAAAATTATTTTTTAATACCAGGCGCGGTCTTAGCTTCTGATTACAATCGAGAATCGCAACCCCCTGGCAATCTTCATCAAGATGTTTCAAATTACGCGTACCCACCACTTCACCATGCTGCATCATTGCCAGGGTTGCGGATAGTTCGATGGCACCACTGGCGGCCATGGTATGTCCCAGGTGACCTTTCAAGCTACTGACCGGAACTTTGTCACCGACCAGACGCCGAATCGCCTGGGCCTCGGCTACATCCCCCTGCCGGGTACCCGTAGCATGAGCATTAATATAGTCGAGATCCAAAGGGTCGATGCCGGCATCGGCAACAGCCTGCTGCATGCATTCATACATGGCACCCTCATCAGGGTTAGCAATACTTGAGGTATCCGAAGTTGTCGCAAAACCGATAATCTCGCCGATGATGCGCGCGCCACGCTCCTCTGCCTGTTGTTTGTTTTCGAGCAGCAGGATCCCGCTCCCTTCACCACAGACAATGCCATCACGATCCCGGTCAAAAGGGCGTGGTGCTTCCTGGGGAGAGTCATTATAACTGGTGGTCGCAGCATTCATGACATCGAAAGTTCCGGTGGTTAGGGGGTGTAATTCGTCGGCACCACCACACAACATGGCGTCCTGACGCCCAAAAGCGATCTGCTCGTATGCATAGCCAATGGCCTGGCAACTGGTCGCGCAGGCTGCCGAAGGGGCAAATACCCGACCGGTAATACCCAATGACTGAGCGACATTCGCGGCACAAGAATGACCCATAATTTGAAAGAACAGGCCTGACTTCATGCGCTCAAGGCTGTAGTCACGAAAGTAGTCTTCAAAAAAAGCCTCTGTGGTCGCCGTACTGCCAAGAGTTGAGCCGATCATCACCCCCGTGCGCCCGGACTTGAGACGCTCTTCGGGAAAACCTGCCATAGCGAGAGCCTGCTGACTTGCCAGGTAGGCAAACACCGACATATTAGACATGGACCGACGAACTTTGCGCGGGATCAACTTGGGATCGATATCGGAAACTTTACACACCAACTGTGAGCGCAAGCCTCCGATTTTCGTCAGGCTTTCATCATAACTGACACCACTGTTACCAGCCAGTAATGCAGCATACAGGTCATCAATCTGATGACCAAGAGGAGTAATAACACCCGCTCCGGTAATAACCACTGAACTTAACGACATAGGCGTACCTCTTTCAGCAATAAATCATGACCGACAAGTGAGCCGGCGGTCAGATAAGCGGCAACCACCCCACCAAGAAAGCCCGGTGCGGCAGTCCCCTGCCCCGACAGCAACAACCCCGGGATACGGGTTTGGGCCTGGGGATTATATTGGCCAATGAAATGACCCGCTCCGTAAATGGCTCCTTCGGGCGCCACAGAATAGTCCCTTAAGGTTAAAGGCGTTGCTAAACTGATTGCCTGCAGACCCGTCAGCTCAGGACAAGTCATCCGGATATAGTTGAGCAAGGTTTCTGTAACCTGCTGTTTAAATTCGGCATAGCCAGCTTTACGGCCATGACCAGCATCAGCATAGGCAGAGACTTCTGAAAAGTCAGCCGGAATAATTGCCACCAGCGAACTTTTACCATGAGCTGTTTCCGTCAGGGTCAGATACATACTGCGCTGTTCTAACGCAACGGTGGAACCTGTCGCAAACACACCTGGTTGCTGCTGAACAAACAGGTTACGCCCCGTCAATAACTGTGCTCCGCCAGTTACCGTCGCAAACAGCAAAAATGCTGAAGATGTTTGTTTAAGGCCGGTCAAACGCTTACGGTATACGGGGCGCACAGCCCCTTCGGGCAACAGACCCGGAACCATTGCAGGATTACAGGTGGCAACAACCTCTTTGCCGACCACCTGCTCCCCATCAGCCAAGGTCACTCCGGTCACACCTGCAGCGGCGACATTGATCGCAGCGACCTGCTGGCCACACCTGAAGTCAACACCAGCGGCTTCAAGCAGCTCGAGGAAACCAGCGATCAGGGCGCGTCCCCCCCCCTGAACCCCATGAACCGAGTGGTAATAGGAACCTGCCACCTGCCTGTTTAAAGACAGGGGAGCCTGCGTCGCGGGGACTCCGTAAAGCAGACTATGCATACTGAACAGGGATTGCAATTCCGGATGGTCACTGAAGATCCGAAGTCGCTCTGCCAAGCTTTCACCATGAACCATGGGGGTTGAAAATGAATTCAGCGGCACATCTGCACTCAGGTATGGAAAATGGCTCCACCCCTGCTCAAGATCCTGTAAGTAACTTAAAATTTCTGAGCCCAGATGCGGAAACCGCTGACTTAAATTATCAGCAATAGCCTGGTAACCAACCGGTAAACCAATATCCTCCCCGGTGCTTATGATCCGCACACAGTCAAATCCGTCGGCAGCGTAGGGAACCAGCTCGAGTTGATCCAGCAGACCGAGGTGACGCAACAAGGGGGCAAAACCACCTCCATCTCCCAGCCCACCGGCATAATGGAAACCAGTATCAAAATAGTGCCCGCAACGCGAGAAGCCGCGAACAACCGGCGCAGGAACGGGATGTTGTTCAACCACCACAACGCGGCGCCCGTGACGTGCCAACAACAGTGCGCAGGTCAGCCCGGACAACCCGGCACCAATGATAATCGTATCGTAACGCATCAGATATTAGCCGAACGCCAGAACCAGCGCTGAGTTGGTGCCTCCAAAGCCCGCAGAATTACACAGAACCCTGGTCGGAGCCTGAGGTATGGTTTCACGGATAATATTGAGTCCGGAAGTTTCTGCTGCCGGCTTTTCAAAATTCAAATTCGGAGCAATAAACTTTTCCTGGGCCATAATCGTTGAGTAGACAACCTGAGATGCTCCGGACATCCACAGTTCATGCCCGGTCATTGATTTCAGTGATGAAACAGGAGGAGTTACGCTACCGAAGACTTTTCGGATATTGGCAGCCTCAGCAGCATCACCAGCTGGGGTAGAGGTCGCATGAGCACACAGGTAATCGATCTCCCCGGCCCCCATCCCACTCTGATCCAGAGCCATACTCATGGCCCGGCACAAACCATCTTCACTGGGAACCGACAGCTGCTCTCCGTCGGAAGAAAAGCCATAGCCAATGAGCTCACCAAGGATCTTGGCACCACGTTGCTCAGCAAGATCGTAGCGTTCAAGGATAACCGTCGCGGCGCCACCGCTTGGCACCAGGCCATCGCGGTCAGCGTCGAAGGGGCGACATGCTGCAGCCGGATTGTCGAGCCGTAAGGAAAAGGCTCCCAATCCATCAAAGCTGCACATAGACTGCCAGTTAAGCTCCTGGGCACCGCCACAGATCATCCGCTGCTGGCGGCCAAGGCGAATTAAGTCTGCAGCCTGCCCAAGGGCATGGCCACCACTGGAACATGCGGAACTGAGACTCCAACACGCGCCTTTCGTCTTGAGCAGGGTATTCAGGTTCATGGTTACGGAGGAAGTCATGGATCGGAAAATCTGGCCACTGCCAATCGCCTTGGTCTCCTTCCGCTCACGCAGGATATCCACCTGTTCGATCGCAGCCAGACAACTTGAATCACAGCCATAGAGCAATCCGGTCTGGTCATTTTCAATGGCTGCAGAATCGAGCCCCGCCATGTTTAGGGCATCCACGGCCGTTTTGTAGGTCCAGACAGCAAAGTCCGGCATACTCTTGCGCTGCTTGCGGGACAGTACCGAGAAATCAAAATCATTGATCTGCCCGGTCAGCGGACTGCGAAAACCAAGGTCAACCCGTTGCGGATCGATAACGATACCGGAACGGCCCTCGCGCAGAGCGGTTCCGACCGTTTGAATATCATTTCCCAGACAGGAGACTATGCCGATTCCGGTAATGGCAACTCTATACAAATTCCGATCCTTTTACTGTACTAGAGGTGTCGATCGCTTGAAATTTTCAACGCAGAGGCGCGGGAAGTATTTCTCTGCGTCCTCCGCGCTTCTTTGCGCCTCTGCGTTGAATAAGATTTTCTTCGTGGCTGACAACCTAAATATGCGCGCCGCCGTTGACGGCAAACACCTGGCCGGTGATATAGCTGGCCCGCTCTGAACTGAGAAAGCTGACCAAACCAGAAACCTCTTCAGGCTGACCTACCCGCCCCAAAGGAATCATCGGTAAAATTTGTTCCATCGGCAGATCTGCGGTCATCTCGGTTGCGATAAAGCCAGGAGATACCGCATTAACCAGAATCTTACGGCGTCCCACTTCTGCGGCCAGCGAGCGTGTAGCACCGATCAGTCCGGCCTTTGCGGCCGAATAATTGACCTGCCCTGCCATACCGGTTTCGCCAGAGGTTGATACGATATTGATGATACGCCCTTTGCGTTTTTTCAGCATACGCGCCAATACAGGGCGCGTAACATGGAAAAATCCTCCGAGGTGAACCTTCAGGACATCATCCCAGTCTTTTTCGCTCATCAGCGCCAGAATTCCGTCGCGGGCAAAACCGGCGTTATTGACCAAGACATACGGAACACCCTGCTCGAGAAGCGGCTCAAGGGCAGCTTCAACGGCACCTATATCGGCCACATCAAAAGGAACCAGGGTTGTGCTGCCGCCTGCTTCAGCGATCTCAGCAGCAAGGGCCTTCGCGGCAGCGTGGTCACTGCGATAGTTCAGCCAGATGTGAAATCCGTCTTTAGCAAGTTCACGGGCAATTGCTGCTCCGATCCCTTTACTGGCTCCAGTTACCAGAGCTATCGGTTTGTCCTGCATATGCTTATCAACTTCCCAACTGTCAGAATTTTATAAATGATTAACGTACTGCGGCAACTTTTCCACTGCCATCAAAATCGACTCCGAGAGTCCGGTAGCGGTTCGTCCAATAGATCCAGGTTGCGGCATCAAGAGACGGAGTCTTGTGGGCAGCAGGATAACCTAATGCCGCTAAAACTCCTGCTTTTGTCATACCGACAGAAGCCTTCCCTTCCTGCATCCCCTGCTTATCCAGTTTTGACAATTTTGCAAAGGAGACAGGCTCTGCGGAGGTTATCAGGTCGATATATTCGTCGGTCCCCATCCCCATCCGCTTGCTGTGACATTCAAAGCGGATGCTTGTTGCGCCCCCCTTATAGGTAAAATCAAAACCTTTGCGACTTTTTTTAATTATGGAGATTTCACTTCCTGCCGGAACAATAATATGCCCGGCGCCAGGATCTGTATAATTGGCATAACTCGCAATAGCGGTCCGGCCATCTTTTACCTGGGCATGAATGTTATACTTGGTATAGCGTGTTTCGGCAGCCATTGAAACTGCGCTCATCACCAAGAGAAGAACGACAAGCAAGCCACTGCATTTTACCCATGTCTTCATAAATCCCCCTTTTGACATAGCGAATCATTTCGCTGGAAACTGAGCTATAGTAAGGACTCACGCCAAGATGATCAAGGTATTTTCCCGACTCTGGGCTTATCATCAGAATCTCGTTTCAGATTTCTGATCCGCGTAATTCAATTCGTCGCAGCCGAATCTGCTTGATCCCACATCTTACAAGTCAAACTGTGCCCATATAGGGCAGTGGTCTGAAGGTTTTTCCATGCCCCGTAAGCTATAGTCAATACCTGTTTCAACACACCTGTCATTCAGTTCGCAGGTCGCAAGAATCAGGTCGATCCGCAAACCACGCTTTGGCTCCTGATCAAACCCCTTGGAGCGATAATCAAACCAGCTGAAACAGTCACCTTTTTCTGGATTGGCAAAGCGGTAAGTATCCACCAGCCCCCACCCCAGCAACTTGTCCAGCCATTCTCGTTCTTCAGGCAAAAAGCTGCACTTACCTGTTTTCAACCAACGCTTGCGATTGTCCTCGCCAATACCGATATCACTGTCCTGATGAGAAATATTCATATCTCCCATGACAACAACCAGATCATCAGGACTGGCCTGATTTTCAAGATAATTCTGGAGGTTGTTATAAAAGTTCCTTTTATTAGGGAATTTCTCAGGATGATTGCGACTTTCACCTTGGGGAAAATAGCCATTCAAGACTTTAAGCAGCCTGCCATCTGACAACTCATGGGTTGTTATCAGCATACGGCGCTGATGATTTTCATCTTCGCCTGGGAAACCTTTCTCAACCGTAACCGGCTGCTGTCTGGAAAATGTTGCCACGCCATAGTGGGCTTTCTGGCCGTGATGGAGCATATGATAGCCCAGGCCGGCCAATTGCTGATGCGGAAATTCGCTGTCATGAACCTTGATTTCCTGCAGACCGATAATATCCGGGGAATGCTGTTCAACCAGAGCCTGAAGCTGATGAAAGCGGGCCCTGATGCCATTAATGTTGAATGATACAATTTTCACTGACGACTCCTTAGCGGCATAAAAAACCGATGATCTCTTCCATAAATTCTTTTCCATAGCGCTGCAACTTGGTTTGGCCGACACCATTTACCTGCAGCAGTGCATCTTTGTCCGTTGGTAATGTTGCGGCCATTTCAGCCAGTGTTGCATCGCCAAAGACAACATAAGGAGGCACACCATCTCGATCGGCAATCTCCTTACGAAGGACCCGAAGTTGATTGAACAGGGCCATATCATACTCAAGACCGACGATCTTTCGCTCTGCTTTCTTTTTGCGTTCAGGCTTGTTACGCGGCAGCGTCAATTCGAGAGTCATTTCACCACGTAACAGGGGTCTGGCCGCTTCAGTCAACTTCAGGACTGAGTAGTTGGCAATATCCTGCTCCAGATAGCCATAATGAATAAGCTGACGCAGCAGATGACTCCAATGGTCATTACTCCTGTCCCGGCCAATGCCGTAAGTGGACAAACGCTCATGGTGCAGATCGAGCACTTTCTGATTCTTGGAGCCCCGCAGTACCTCAACGACATGCCCGATACCAAAGCGCTGCTCAACCCGAAATACGCAGGACAAAGCCTTACGCGCATCTTCGGTTGCATCATAACGCTCAGGAGGATTGAGGCAGGTATCACAATTGCCACAGTCATTTTCGGACACCTCACCAAAATAGCCAAGCAAAGCACGCCTTCTGCAGATCCCGGCTTCAGCAAAAGCGACCATCGCATTGAGCTTATGGATCTCAATGCGATTCTGTTCAGCATTGGCGCCCCGCTCAATAAGCCCTCTGCTTATGGCGATGTCCCCATAGCCAAATAACAGCAACGCTTCAGCCGGGAGGCCATCGCGCCCGGCCCGACCGGTTTCCTGGTAATAACTTTCAATATTCCGGGGCAGGTCATAGTGAACAACAAAGCGAACATTCGGCTTGTCAATCCCCATGCCAAAAGCCACGGTAGCGACCACGACCTCAATGTTATCGCGCAGAAATTCTTCCTGAACCCGTTTTCGTTCCAGCGCGGGCAAACCAGCATGGTACGAGGCGGCACGATAACCATCCGCACACAGCTTTTCGGTCACCTCTTCCACCCGTTTACGACTCAGGCAATAGACTATGCCAGCCTCATTGCGATGCTGGTCAAGAAAAGCGGACAGTTGTAGGTAAGGCTTACTTTTATCGAGCACGGAGTAGCGGATGTTAGGCCGATCAAAGCCCGCAACAACCTGCAGGGAGTCGTGCAATCTAAGCTGCTGAACAATATCATTGCGGGTTTGCTTTTCAGCGGTCGCGGTTAAAGCGATCATCGGAATATCAGGAAAGATATCGCGCAATCGCCCCAATTCAACATATTCAGGCCTGAAATCGTGCCCCCAATGGGACACGCAGTGCGCTTCATCTATGGCAAATAAGGCAATATCAATTGACTCCAGGCGCGCCAGGAACTCAGCACTCAACAAGCGTTCAGGGGCAATATAGAGGAGATCCAGTTCTCCACCATGAAGCCTGGCCAGGACCTGGCGTGCCTCATCTGCGGTCAGGGTTGAGTTATAGCAAGCAGCGGCGACACCGTTGGCCTGGAGGCTGTCGACCTGATCCTTCATGAGGGATATCAACGGCGAAACAACAATACCTGTTCCCTGACGATGCAGGGCCGGAACCTGGTAACACAGGGACTTCCCGCCCCCCGTCGGCATCAGGACAAAACAATCCTGGCCAGCGATCAGCGCTTCAATAATCTCTTCCTGATAAGGCCGGTAATGCTGGTACCCAAAAACATTCTGCAAGGTTGTTTGAATAGTCTCACGGCCTTCGGTTTCATCTATGGCATCAATAATCATAACTCACAAGGGTAATACCCTGGTTCCTTCTGGCGCGTTTGAATAAGTTCTGCTGTCAGCAACCCTTCTTTTACCAGGGAAGCACGGTCAACACCGGTGGCATCAATAGCTATACGCCGGCGATCTTGATAGACACGCACACCGTTAAGTTGGTTTATAACTCGCCACCAACAGTTTTCAAGGTGTCTGGGATTGATATCATCATCAACAATAATGATCAAGGGAGCATACTGAAGCAGGCTCCGATGCCACAGGGAATCAACCAACTGGCGTACCTGCCCAGCGGTCAGATCACCAACGGAGATAATACTGACACCGTGAAAAATGGTTGTCACCGGCATGACAAGGTTGGTTATTTCAGAATATTCTGTTTTCAGCAACTGCCGAATAAGTATTTCATTGCTGGCAGCCAGCCAGACATTCTCACTAGGTGGTGGCCCTACCACGGTAAATGGCAATATTGCTTTGGGTCTATGGCGAATGGACGTAACCTTCACCAAGGGGCAGTCATCACGGGTTACATAAACCCCGGTATGATTTCCAAACGGTCCCTCGCTACCAACGACTCCCGGAGTAATTTCACCACAGATCACCAGCTCGCTAGTGACCGGAAGGCGTAACGAGGTATCTGGTATCGTCCCCTGTAAAAAATCTTCCGCAAAAAATTCTCGGCAAAAGGTCAAATCATCGTTCTCAGCAGGCAATGGTGCTGCGGCCGCCCACATGAGTAAGGGATCACAACCAAGAACCAGGCAAATCGGCAATTTGCCGCCTAACTCAGCTGCTTTTTGTAAATGCTTATTCCCCCCTGAATATGCAGATAAATTTATAGCGAGAGTATCGTCATCGATTATCTGAACCCGATACAAACCTAAATTCTGTTTTCCGTTTTCAGGATCAGCAGTTATAGCCAAAGCGAGGGTCAGGTAGGGCTTAATTTCTTCAGGCCAACTCAATAAAGCAGGTAGGGTTGAGAGTAAACACTCTTCACTTAAGTGAGCTAATTCATGATCAGTGCGGGTAGCGCTCCCAGTCACCTGCTCTGTCTCACCTGCTAACCTGCTGTTCTTATTTAAATAAGCCTCAATCTGCCTTTCAAAATCTGCGAGAGATGTGGTTCTGAGAATTGCTGACATCCTTGCTTCAGAACCAAAAAGATTCGTCACGATAGGAAAATTTCCAGGAACTGGATGTTCGAACCGCAGCACTTTGCCAGCGTTCCCCTTGGCAAATTCGCGCCGACTGATAGCAGCGATTTCCAGAGCTGAGGCCACCGGTGCCGTTATCTGCAGGAGGTCATTATTAGCGCTGCGTTGTTTCAGAAAGGCGGATAAATTCATGCGCTCATCTTAATCGATTTATCCATAATAAAAAAGCCCTCCAACGGAAATTGGAGGGCTTCTTGTCAAGCTGTTAAATTTAAGCCTTACAGGCCTGCCAGCTTAGCCAACTGCATCAGTGTCCCGGGAACGATGCCCAGATAGAGGACACCAACCAGGGAGATAATAATGGACAAGACTGTCGGCATATTAAGTTTAACCCAGGCAAAATCTTCCTGAGGATCTTTGAAGTACATCTGAACCATGATGCGCAGGTAATAATATAAGGATACAGCAGAGTTCAACACGCCGATAACAGCCAACCATACATAACCAGCCTTGATAGCACCGGCGAAGATATAAAACTTACCAGTGAAACCAGCTGTAGGTGGTAATCCCATCAGGGAAAACAAGAAGATACACAGGGCAATGCCAAGAAAAGGCTTCTTGTAACCCAAACCGGCAATACCATCGAGAGTCAGGTTTTCCTCACCCTTCTTCCCGAGCAGAACCAGAACCGCAAAGGCCCCGACATTCATAAAAGTGTAAACCAGCATGTAGAACATGATTGCTGATAAGCCAACCGTATTCCAGGCGACCATACCAACCAGTGCATAACCGGCATGAGAAATGGACGAGTATGCCAGCAGGCGCTTGATATCTTTTTGAGACAAAGCGATGAAGTTACCAAAAATCATGGTCAGCACAGCCAGCAGCCAGAACAGGGCGGTTAATTCGCTCTCCAAGCTATCGAGACCAATAATGGCAACCCGGATAAAGGCGGCAAAGGCAGCAGCTTTTGGACCCGCGCTCATAAATCCGGTAATCGGGGTTGGTGCCCCCTGGTAGACATCTGGAGTCCACATGTGGAAAGGAGCGGCAGCAACTTTAAACAGGAAACCGACCAGCAGCAACAAGCCACCAGCAATGAACATGGTGTTAGTCGCAGCTTCTGGATTCATCTTTACATATTCGGCAATAGCTTGAACTTTAGTGGTTCCGGTTACACCGTAAATAAGCGCAACCCCGTAGAGCAGGAAACCGGTTGAGAAAGCTCCAAGGAAGAAATACTTAAGCCCGGATTCATTACTGGTCACTTTGTCGCGGAAGAAACCGGCCAGGACGTAAAGGGAAACAGACAGCACCTCAAGACCAAGGAAGATGGTCATCAAGTCGGTCCCGGAAACCATCCACATGGCTCCTGCAGTGGTAAACAGGATCAGTGGATAATATTCCCCAACAGGAAATTCTTCTCGCTTAAGATAATCATCTGACATCAATATGGTCAGCCCGGCAGCGATGATACAGATCATACTGAAGAAGGTAGCAAAGTTATCGAGTAACACGCTTCCAGCGAAACCCGCCTGGGGATTATTCCAGCCAGCCATGGTGATCATCCCGGTAATGATCAGGGCAACAATGCTTAACCACGCAACATGGGCCGTCTTCCCACGTGGAGAGAACACTGAGATCAGCAGCAGAATCATACCAAAGGCACTCAGTACCAAAGATGGCATGATAGCCTGCAAATTGACATTCTGGATGGCTTCTTGAACCAGATTTTCCATCGAACAGCTCCTCGGAACCAGTGGTTATTCAATCAATACGATGTAATATTTTCAATCGTGGCCACAGTTGGTTGTTCTACCTCAAGCACAGCAACCTGACGATTCTTCATTTGCTTAAGGACTTCTTCCATAGCCGGATTCATTTTGTCGAAGAAGGTGTTCGGATAGATACCAATCCAGAACACAAACAGCAGCAGTGGCAGCATCAGAGCAACTTCACGAACATTGAGATCCTTCAGGTTTTCATTGGCAGGATTGGTCACCTTACCGAACATAACCCGCTGATACATCCACAGCATGTAAACTGCCGCCAGAATGACACCGGTAGTTGCAAACACGGCGTACCAGCGCAGCCCCCCCTGAAAGGCTCCCATCAAGGCCAGGAACTCGCCGACAAAACCGTTAGTTCCGGGCAACCCGACGGATGAGAAGGTGACGATCATGAAAATGGTCGCAAAAATCGGCATTTTGTGTGCCAGACCACCGAACTCTGTGATCAGCCGGGTATGGCGACGTTCATAAATGAAACCAACGATAAGGAACAGGGCGCCGGTTGAAATACCATGATTGATCATCTGGATCATGCCACCGGCAAGACCCTGCTGATTCATGGCGAATACTCCGAGCATGACAAAGCCAAGGTGAGCCACTGATGAATAGGCAACCAGCTTCTTTACATCTTCCTGCATCATGGCAACCAGAGACCCGTAAATGATGCCAACCACACAGAGGAAGGCAAGGAACGGGATAAAGGTTGGCAATGCTTCGGGGAACAACGGCATGGCAAAGCGCACATAACCGTAGGTCCCCATTTTCAGCAGAACCGCAGCCAGGATAACCGAACCGGCAGTCGGTGCTTCGGTGTGGGCATCAGGCAACCAGGTATGCAGTGGAAACATGGGAACCTTGATCGCGAAACTGAAACCAAAAGCCAGAAACAACCAGAATTGGGCATAATAAGGGATATTCAGTTTGTAGAAATCCTGAACACTGAAACCGTTGACAGCAACCCCGCTCTTTACACCGTAGTAGTAAACAAAGATGATCGCTACCAGCATCAGCAAGGAGCCGACAGCAGTGTAGATAAAAAACTTAACCGCAGCGTAAATACGATTCTTACCACCCCAGATACCGATCAGGAAGTACATCGGAATCAGCATCAATTCCCAGAAAACATAGAACAGGAACAGATCAAGAGAAACAAAAGCGCCGAGCATACCGGTTTCCAGTAACAGCAGCATGGCCATGAAACCCTTGGTGTTCTTCTCAACCGCAGTCCAGGTTGAAAGCACGGCTATCGGCATAATGAAGGTCGTCAGCATAACCAGCCACAGGCTGATTCCATCTACACCCAGATTGTAATTCATCTGGAAAAAGTCGCCGATATTGATCCACTCATGAAACTCGCGATAATGCATCGCCCCCGAGGTCTTAAAGACATCGTTAAAAGCCAAAGGCAAACTACAGAAAAAAGTCACAATTGTTACGGCGAAGGTGAAGCCTTTGAGTCCTCCATCGTTATCCTTGGGAATACCCAAAAGAATCACCATTCCCAATAAGGGGAGGAAAGTCATAATACTGAGAAGATTATCAGCCATGTGGAATCGCTCCTTAAAGCTTTATCGTATTCGCTGGCAAACTAATGCAACAATTAACCGAAAATATAATAGCCGACGATCACGACTACGCCGACCACCATGGCCATCGCGTAGTTATACAAATAACCGGACTGGGTATAGCGTAAACCGGCACCAATACCTTTGATGATATAGGCGCAACCGTTGACGATGCCATCAACAATGCGTACATCAATCCCACGCCACAAAAAGGTACCAACTTTCTTACATGGGTTGACGAAAACGAAATCGTACAGCTCGTCGATGTACCACTTGTTGAAGATCACTTTATAAGCACCAGCAAACTTGGCGGTTACCTTACCTGGCAGGGAGGTGTTCTTGATGTACATGGTCCAGGCTATGAAGATACCGACCACCGCAATGATGACTGAGATGGCCATCATCATATATTCAGTCGCATGGGAACCGTGCGCTTCGATATGGTGCAAATGCTGGCTGTGCTCAAATACCGGAGCAAGGAAGTGCTCGAAATGATTGCTGCCGCCTAAAACCGCAGGAACACCAACGTAACCGCCGACAACAGCGAGGAAGCCAAGAACCATCAATGGAATGGTAATGGTAAGCGGAGACTCCGGAATATGATCTTTGGCACGGGCATCTGTTTTCTGTTCGCCAAAGAAGGTCATGAACACCAGGCGGAACATGTAGAAAGCTGTCATCCCTGCAGCGGCAGCACCGATGAGCCAGAGCAGCCAGTGACCTCTAGTTGACCCGAAAGACCACCAGAGGATCTCATCCTTGGAAAAGAAGCCTGAAAAGAGCGGAATACCGGAAATAGCGATGGTCGAAACCAGGAAAGTGATAAAGGTAATTGGCATCTTCTTGCGCAAACCACCCATATTCCGCATATCCTGCGGATCATCATGCAGGTGTGCATGATGGTAAGCGTGATGCATACCGTGAATAACCGAACCGGACCCGAGGAACAGACAAGCCTTGAAGAAGGCATGGGTCATCAGGTGGAAGATACCGGCCGAGAAAGCACCAACACCCATAGCCAGGAACATGTAGCCCAACTGGGAGACGGTGGAATAAGCCAGAACCCGTTTAATATCATTCTGGGCCAGGCCAATCGTAGCAGCGAAGAAGGCGGTCAAGGCACCAACGACGGCAATGGTCATCATGGTGGCCGGAGCCATGGCGAACAGGATATTCATCCGACCGATCATGTAAACACCGGCAGTAACCATGGTCGCAGCATGGATCAAAGCGGAAACAGGAGTTGGACCTTCCATGGCGTCTGGCAACCAGGTATACAGTGGAATCTGGGCAGACTTACCGGTAGCGCCAAGGAAGAAACAGAGAGTGACAACGGTCACCAGAACTCCGCCGCTTTGCAGCAGATGAGCATTCTCGGTAATTTCTACAAAGTTAATTGTCCAGATCCCTTTATTGCCAAGGGCCCAGAACAGTGTAAACAAGCCACACAGAAATCCGAAGTCACCAACCCGGTTAACCACAAAAGCCTTTTTAGCGGCATCCCCGGCGCTCTTCTTTTCAAAGTAATAACCGATCAGCAGATAGGAACAGAGACCGACCCCTTCCCAACCGATGAACATGACCAAGGCGTTGCCACCAAGAACCAGCATCAGCATCGAGAAGGCAAACAGGTTCAGGTAACTGAAGAAGCGGTAGAAGCCGACTTCACCGTGCATGTAACCAATGGAATACAAGTGAATCAGCGTACCGACACCAGTAACGACCATGATCATGATGGCAGACAGCGGATCTAACAAGAACTCCCAATTGACCTGCAAGTCACCAACGGAAATCCAGGAGGCCATAACCAGCTGGTGAACTTTCTCGCTATCACCCAGCAAAGCAAAGAAGTTCTGCGCAGCAACCAGAAATGACAGAAACATCATGACCGTTGCAATGCCGCCGATAACCGCCTCTTTCTTAATGCGTTTGCCCAACAGGCCGTTGATGATCGAACCGACCAGCGGGAAGAATGGGATGAGCCACAGATTACTGTACATCAAACTCTCCTATTAGCTGAAACACCCGTAACAGTGGAAAACTACCACTTGAGGATTTTAAAATCGTCGACTTCAATCGATTCTTTGTTCCTGAAGAACGCGATCATCAAAGCCAGACCTACAGCTGCTTCAGCAGCAGCAACCGTCATTACAAAGAAAACAAATATCTGACCGTCCAAATTGCCGACATGGCGTGATAAGGCAATAAAGGTCAGGTTTACCGAGTTGAGCATGACTTCTATGCACATGAAAATGACAATAGCATTTTTGCGGGTCAGAACACCGAAAGTTCCGATAGCAAAGAGAATGGCACTCAACATCAGGTAGTGATTTACGGTAATCATCATGTATCTCCCAAGCCCTGTCTCAATTAAACTTTACGTTTAGAGAGGATTACGGCACCGATAATAGCAACCAGCAGCAAGATCGAAGCGATTTCAAATGGCAGCAGGAAATCAACGAACAGCGCCTTACCGATAAGCTCCGTATGACCATACTGATTGATAACATCCGAAGTAATCGGTCCGCCGGTAGCGGTCGCTTCACCACTGCGCAAAAATCCGGCGGTAACCAGTAACATCAACACCCCGAGAATGCCACCGGCCGGCAGAGCGTGGGTATAACGGCTCTTGGTCGCCAGCCCCAGATTCAGCAGCATAATAACAAAGACGATCAGGACCATGATGGCACCAGCGTAGACCATTATCTGGATAGCAGCCATAAATGGTGCTTCAAGCATAATGTACAGAACCGCCAGGCAGATAAAGGTCGTTACCAGGTTCAGCGCACTGTTGACCGGATTGCGGCACTTGGTGACAAAAAAGGCCGAAACAATCGCAACAAAAGCAGTGAGATAAAATAGAAAAGCTTCCATAATAATGAGGCTCCTTGTTACGACTTGAGTAGACGTTCTTTATCGAACGTGAAATCATCCCGTTTAAAGTTTGCCAGTTCGTAAGCACTCGTCATTTCGATCGCTTCTACCGGGCAAGCCTCAACACAATAGCCGCAGAAAATGCAGCGTAACATGTCGATTTCATAAACCTTAGGATACTTTTCACCTTTTTCGTTTTCAGCTGACTCAACAGTGATACATTTAGCCGGACACACCGTCGGACAGAGGTAACAGGCAACGCATTTTTCCCGATGCTGAGTCGGTACCAGGCGATGCAGCCCGCGAAAACGTGGTGACATCTGCAGCTTCTGCTTAGGGTATTGAACCGTAGTGGTATTTCCCGGTAACAGATGCTTCAGTGTGATACTCAAGCCTTTGGCAAACTCTTTAAACATAGCTATCCTCTACACAACGATGTTTACTGCCAGAGCAGAATGGCGAACCCGGTAAAGACAATATTTGCAATCGCCAGGGGCAACATAACCTTCCAACCGATATACATCAGCTGGTCATAGCGCAGACGCGGTAAGGTCGCACGGATCCAGATGAAGAAGAACATGAAAGCGAAAATCTTGATCAGGAAGTTGATCCAGCCCCAGAACGGTCCACCCCAACCACCGAGGAACAGAGTTGCCCCGATGGCAGAGACAGTGATCATGTTGGCATATTCTGCCATGAAGAACAGGGCGTACTTCATTGAGGAATATTCGGTACAGAAACCCGAGACCAACTCGGTTTCCGCTTCCGGAAGGTCAAATGGAGTCCGGTTGACCTCGGCCATCGAGCCGACAACAAACAAGCAGAAAGCCAGCGGCTGGGTAAATACGTACCAGTCAGGGATCCAACTTAATGCCTGAATTCCCCATAACGGCCCCTGTTGTGCGAGCACGATCCCGCGCATGCTGAGGGTTTCAGAGAGCATAAAGACAGAGATGATTGACAAACCCGCGGCCAGCTCGTAGGAAATCATCTGGGCCGAAGAACGAATCCCGCCCAGCAGCGAATACTTGCTGTTTGAAGCTAAACCCGCCAGGACAATACCGTAGACACCCAAACCGGCCATGGCCAGGATAAAGAGGACACCGATATTAAGATCTGCAATCTGCAGCGGCACCGTATACAGGGTACCATCATAGCTAAACTGGAAATCCGCTCCGAAAGGAATAACGCAGATGGCAACAAACGCTGGTGCCAAGATCATCATCGGTGCCAGAATAAAGGCAAACCCATGAGCTTCCGCAGGAATGATATCTTCCTTGAAGAACAGCTTCAAACCATCAGCAATCGGCTGCAGTAACCCTTTCGGACCGGTCATTGTCGGTCCCATCCGGGTCTGCATGCCACCAATGATTTTTCTTTCTGCGTAGGTTGCATAGGCGACAATCAGCAGCATAACGACGAATGCTACAGCGATCTTGATCAACATGGCCGCGGTATACAAGTAGGGAGTATCCGAGAGTGTCAGAACTTCTGGCGTCATGACCATCCTCTTCCTTCATCAGTCTATGGCATTACTGCCGATTTCAGCCGGCCACAATGACCGGCAACTCCAAAAAGAAAACCTATAATTTTACCGGTTCCACAACAATGGCAGGTTGTCCGGTATAAATTGCATTCAAGCCAAGGGAAGCAAAGTGATATGGAGTAAACAGCACCCCTTTAGGCAGGCGGCGGTCAACTTTGACTTTGGCCTGAATTTCTCCCCCGGCTGCTTTCAGTTTGAGCATGTCACCGTCAACCAGTTGCAGTTCACTGGCATCTTCACGGCCGAGCTCGATATAGGGTTCGGAAACGACAGCGAGCGGACCCTTAGCATGGGTTGATACGGTACCACTGTGATACAGTGCACTACCAACCAGCAGCTGATAGGCACCCTCGATCTTCTCACCACCTTCGACAGCAACCAGGTTGCGCGTCACCGGAGCCAGAGTTTCACCTCCCCAGACATACCCTTGGGGGCCAATTTCACTTAACTTAATGCCGGAATAAGCAGGGGTTTCTGCAGTTAGTTCAGTAAACGCGTCGGCAGGGGTTGCCGGAGTTTTGCCACCCAGGAGGGTCAAAATTTCCTGGAAGATCGCGAAATCCGTCTTCACTTCACCAGGAGATTTAATACCTGCGCGCAGACGTTGAATGCGCCGTTCGGCATTGGTATAAGTGCCATCTTTCTCGGCAAATGATGCCGCAGGAAGCACGACATCAGCTTTTTTAGCAGTTTCATTCAGGAACATATCCTGAACAATCAGGAATGGAACCGTTAAGGCCTTGTCTACCAGCCCTTTATCAGGGTAGGAAGCGAGCATATCCTCACCGACCACATACAGGGTACGGACATCTCCTGCAGCAGCAGCCTGCAGCAGTGCTTGAGCACCTAGACCGTCAGGGCCCGGGACTATGCCGAGATCTATGGCCCCCTGACTGTTGGCTTTTTCACCACACAGATAAAGACCAGAACCCTCACGACCAGCGATACCGGTCAGCAACGCCAGGTTGGCTGCGGCAGCTCCCAGCTGCTTACTGTAAGCCGTATAAGGAAGGCCGTAGGCCAGCAGGATAGCAGCATTTTCAGCGGTTGCCAGCTCATGCGCCGTCTGCTTGATCGCCTCAGCATCAACCCCGACGGCTTTTGCTACTTTTGCAGGAGTAAAGTTCTTTAACGCTTTTTTAAGCTCGTCAAGGCCATTAAGATCTGCATCCTTAACCAGTCCGTCACTGATGATGACCTGACACAAGGCATTCAGAACGTCAAGTTCCATACCAGGCTTATGCAGCAGGGACCGGGCATGTGGCATGCGGTCCAACTTGCCCTTTTTATCGGCAATAATCGAGAGTTTCGCTTCGTTGCGACGCACCGCCTGATTCACCACCATGCCGAAGACAGGGTGAGTTTCATAAAAGTCAGAACGGATAGCGAGAATGGCGTTGCAGTTCTCAACTTGCGGGAAAGTTGCCGTCGATGCGGCAATCCCCATTGCTTCCTGCACCCCTTCCGTCACCCCTTTGTAGCATTCACCGCCAGAATGATCGAGGTTGGAGGTACCGAGGGTTTTAGCGATATTTTTAGCCAGGAACAGCTCTTCATTACTAAGCCGTGCCCCTGTTAAAATGCCGACATTCTGCTGTGCCGATTTAAGATTGGCAACCACGGCATCAAGAGCTTCCTGCCAGGTTGCCTCTTGCAGCTCACCATTGACCTTTACCAAAGGTTTAGTGAGGCGATCCTTGCTGTTGACATAGGAGTAACCAAAACGTCCTCGCACACAGAGGTTGCCGTCGTTGACTCCTGTTTTGTCATTGAACCGGATGGTCTGAACTTCGTTATCCTTGACTCCGAGAGTTACCGTACAACCGTTGCCACAGTAGCCACAAACAGAATCAACTTCATTTAACTGCCAGGGGCGTGCTTTAAATTTGAAGGGTCGCGGCAGAATCGCCCCTACCGGACACAAAGAAACACACTGGCCGCAGAATTCGCAGTTCAGACCGCGGTCAAAAGCTGTCGCAATCTTGGTTTCGAAACCCCGATTGATGAAAGAGTAGGATCCATAACCGACCACTTCATCACAAACACGGACGCACTTTCCGCACAGGACACAACGGTTCATGTTCCGTTCAATTAAAGGATTGACCTCGTCTTTGGGAAGGTCGAACTTCTCCCCGACAAAACGATTGCTGACAACCTCGTATTCGTAAGTCAGATCCTGCAGATCACATTCCCCACCCTTGTCACAAACCGGGCAATCGACAACGTGGTTGACCAGCAGGAATTCAAGTACGGTTTTGCGAACCTTGCTGATTTCATCCGACATGGTCGTAACGACCATCCCTTCCGTAACCGGAGTTGTACAGGACGGAATCAGACGCCCTTTCATCTGCTCTACTTCAACAAGACAGATCCGGCAGGCACCGTAAGGGAGCAGCTTTTTTGCATAGCACAGCACCGGAATATAGATTCCGTTTTCCTTAGCCGCCTCATAAATTGTAGACGTCTTGCTGGTAGTGATCTGTTTTCCGTCAATCGTCAGGTTAACCATCTTGACCTCGTATAGCTTAAGCAGTGTATGCGTTTACTCAATAGCCATGAAACGGCAGGCGTCATAACAGGATGTACACCGGGTACATTTGTCCAGATCAATGGTAGCGACCTGACCCTTTTCCCAGGTGATGGCATCCACCGGACACACCCTTGGACACATACCGCATTTTTTACATTTGTCTTCAATAACCCGGAAGTGAAGCAGCGGCTTACAAGAGTGAGAAGGACATTCCTTTTGTTTGATATGCGCTTCATACTCGTGGCGGAAATAACGGATCGTTGATAGAACCGGATTCGGCGCCGTCTGTCCCAGACCACATAACGAACTCTTCTTGATATCGTATGCCATATCCTGAAGCAGCTCGATATCACCTTCACGCCCTTCCCCGGCGCAGATCCGCTCGAGAATCTCAAGCATGATCTTCAATCCGATACGGCAGGGAATACACTTGCCACAGGACTCAACCCGGGTAAAGTTCAGGAAGAAACGGGCGATATCAACCATACAGGTGGTCTCATCCATAACAACCAGACCACCAGAACCCATCATCGCCCCGGCTTTGATCAGTGAATCGTAATCAACCTCGGCATCCAGCGCTTCTGCCGGCAAACAACCACCTGAAGGACCACCAGCCTGAACCGCTTTAAACTTACGGTTGTTAAGAATGCCGCCACACACATCGTAAATAACTTCTTTCATGGTGGTACCGGCAGGAACCTCAACCAGACCGGTATGCTTGACCTTACCGGTCAGAGCAAAAATCTTGGTTCCTTTGGTTCCTTCGGTCCCGATAGATGAATACCAGTCAGCACCGTTGTAGAAGATATAGGCAACGTTGGCGTAGGTTTCAACGTTGTTGATATTGGTTGGCTTGCCCCACAAACCCTTGACAGCAGGGAACGGCGGACGAGGTCGCGACATACCACGCTGACCTTCAATAGAAGCCATCAACGCAGTTTCCTCACCACAAACGAAGGCACCCGCACCGGCCTTGATACGCATATCAAGTTTGAAGCCGAGCCCCAGGCAGTTCTCACCAAGGATCCCCTTTTCGTAGCAGGTATCAATCGCCATCTGCAGCCGCTTGATAGCCAGCGGATACTCAGCACGAACATAGACATAAGCGAAACTGCAACCGATAGCGTAGGCACCGATCATCATCCCTTCGATGAGACCATAGGGGTCCCCCTCAAGGATTGAACGGTCCATAAAGGCACCCGGATCACCTTCGTCGGCATTACAGATAAGATACTTCTCGGTCCCTGCCGAAGCCCTGGCGAAAGTCCATTTCATGCCAGTCGGGAAACCGCCGCCCCCACGCCCCCGCAGACCGGATTTTTTAACCTCTGCAATGACCTCGTCAGGAGTCATGGTCACCGCTTTCCTAATCCCGTTGAAGCCATTGTGCCCAAGAAAATCATCAAGACTTTCAGCATCAATAGTTCCGCAGCGTGAGAAAATAATACGCTGCTGTTTTTCAAGGAATTTATGGTAGTAAGGGCCCGCCATCTTCTTTTCAACGGGACCCTCACCGAGAATATGCTCTTCAACGATCTGGGGCACCAGTTCCGGGGTGACAAAGTCGTAAGTAACAGCTTCTTTGCCAGGCATACAGACATCTACCAGCACGTCATTGGCACACAGTCCACGGCAGCCGGTTCCGTTGATATCGCAGGCATTGCCGATTTTTCCGGCAACGCCATGCTTTTCGAACTCAGCCTCAAATGCCTTGACGACATCGGCGGCACCGGAAGCTAAACCACCGGTTCCTGTACACACCAGAATTTTCAAATTTTCAGCAGTTTCGGACATAAAGCATTCCTTGCTATCTGCATATGGTATAAGACCTGGATCAGTCCATTTCCTTGTACTTAGCAATAACCTCGTCCATTTTCTGGACCGTCATACTGCCATAAGTCGCATCATTGACCATGATAACCGGAGCCATACCACAGGCCCCGATGCAGGCGACATATTCAGCTGTAAATTTCAGATCAGGGGTGGTTTCAGCATGAGCGACACCAAGCCGATCCTTGATCGTATCGCCAATCCGCCCGGCACCTTTAACGTGACAAGCAGTCCCCATGCAGACACGCATGATATATTTCCCACGCGGCTTAAGGTGAAACTGAGCATAAAAAGTCAGTACCCCGTAAATCTGGCTGGGATAAACATTCAAACGCTCAGCAGCCAGAAAAACCGTTTCTTCGGGAACATAGCCATAAGCTTCTTGAATACCCTGCAAGACAGGCATCAGGTTACCGTGCATATCCAGGTACTTATCGATAACCTTATTGGCTGCGGTTAAGTCGACTTCCTGTTCCTGATCTTGTTCTTGGGCGGCGTTTTCAGTCATAACGTCCTCTTACACACTACGAAAAATTAACGATCGATTTCGCCGAGCACGATATCCAAAGTACCGATAACAGCGATAACGTCGGCCAGCAGACGCCCTTCAACCATTTGCGGCAGGGCCTGCAGATTAACAAAGGACGGCGGACGAATTCTCATCCGATAGGGATGCGCAGAGCCATCAGAGACCAGGTAGTAGCCAAGCTCTCCTTTAGGTGCCTCAACCCCCTGGTAGACTTCGCCTGGTTCAGGCTTGAATCCTTCAGTGATGATTTTGAAGTGATGAATCAGGCCTTCAATAGAATTGACAACATCTTTTTTAGGCGGCAGAACCACTTTCGGACAATCGGCCAGGATCGGTCCTGCTTTTAATTTGTCCAGGGCCTGCAGGACAATGCGACTGGCCTGACGCATTTCATCAAGGCGGACTTTGTAACGTGCAAAAGTGTCACCTTCTTCACGGACAGGAACTTCAAAGTCATATTCATCGTAACCACTGTAAGGGTTATCACGCCGCAGATCCCAATCAACCCCTGAACCACGTAATGCCGGTCCGGTAATTCCAATGTCAATAGCAGCTTCAGCACTGATGTGGCCAACATTCATGGTCCGCTTCTGCCAGATCTTATTGCCGGTAAGCAGACCTTCATACTCATCGATATGAGCTGGCATCGACTCAGCGAATTCCCGAATTTCCTGCTCAAGACCATCCGGCAAATCAGCAGACAGCCCGCCGACCCGGAAATAGCTGGAAGTCATCCGTGCCCCGGATACCTTTTCATAGATATCCATGACATGCTCACGCTCACGGAAACAGTAGAGGAAGACCGTCATCGCACCGATATCGAGGGCATGACAAGCCAACCATACGAGATGGCTTTTGAGGCGTGTCAGTTCAGCCATGATGACGCGAATACGCTGGGCACGCTCAGGAATCTGATCGGTAATTCCCAACAGTTTTTCAACGGCCAGGACATAACCGAGATTGTTACTCATAGGAGCCAGGTAATCCAGACGGTCAGTCAGTGGAATAACCTGGTGATAGGTGCGATGTTCGGACAGTTTCTCAACGCCACGGTGGAGGAAACCGATGTGCGGAGTGGCCTTCTTGACGATTTCGCCATCGAGCTCAAGGATCAACTGAAGCACCCCGTGCGTGGAGGGATGCTGGGGCCCCATGTTGATGGTCATTGTTTCGGTGGTATTTGCTGCCATTTTATGCCTCGTCCTAAAAAGGATTATCTATAAAACGTTATGAGAGACGACCTTTATAAGGCTCACGATCTGGCCCCTGGACCGGATAGTCCTTGCGTAAGGGATGCCCTTCCCAGTCAACAGGCATCAGAATACGCCGTGGATCAGGATGGTTATTGAAGGTAATCCCCATCAGATCCCAGACCTCACGCTCCAGCCAGTTGGCGGTACCCCAGACACCAGAAACGGTATCAATTGTAGCATCGGCCTCATCCAGCGCAGCCTTGATCCGGAAGCGCTCCTTGGTCGAAATATTATAGAGGTTGTATACCACCATATAGCGAGGAGCCTGCCCCATGTAGTCAACAGAGCAGAGATCACAGAGAAGGTTGTAGCCACACTCTGTTTTCATAAAAGTGCAGATATCAACAATCCGCTCTTTTTTGACCGTTACGGTTGTTTCTCCGCGGAACTCGACAACATCGATCATTTCATCAGAGAACCGGGATTTCAGTTTTTCAACAATCATTTGATCGCTCATTGATTTTTCCCTGTCATGCAGATGCCTTATCAGGCATCACGGATAACGTCACCAACGCCGATTGCAGCACCAAAAGTATTACGCTCACGCTTGATCTTCTCCTGCAGCTTCATCAGGCCGTAAAGAAGACCTTCCGGGCGCGGCGGGCAGCCCGGGATGTAAACATCAACCGGCAATGCCTCATCAATACCCTGAACGGTGCTGTAGGTATCAAAAATCCCACCCGAAGAGGCACAGGCCCCCATGGCGATAACATAACGGGGCTCAGGCATCTGCTCATAAACCGTCTTGATAACCGGAAGCATTTTTTTGGTAACAGTTCCGGCGATAATGATGACATCTGCCTGACGCGGAGAAGCACGGAACAGAATACCCATCCGGTCAAGGTCAAAACGTGCGGCACCGGTTGCCATCATCTCAATAGCGCAGCAGGCAAGACCGAATGTCATTGGCCACATGGAGCTGGCACGAGACCAGTTGACCAGCTTATCCAGACTTGTCGTGATGAACCCGTTACCAAGCGTTTTGGGTTGATCTACTCCCATTCCAGAGCTCCTTTTTTCCACACGTAAATAAAGCCGACAAGAAGAATGATGATAAACACTCCCATTTCTACGAAGCCGAAGACTCCCAGGCGCTTGAAGAGAACCGCCCAGGGATAAAGAAATACAGCTTCAATATCGAACAGAATGAAGAGCATTGCGATGATGTAGAATTTGATTGAGAAGCGCTCTTGCGCAGAGCCGATGAGGGGCATCCCACATTCGTAAGGAGCCAGCTTGACTTCACTCGGTTTCTTGACCCCGATAAGCCGGGACATAATGACAGATCCCGCCGCAAAAGCGAAAGCGATGCCGATGACAACCAGAATCGGCAAATAAGTATCCAGCATAAAACTGCTCCTTCCAACTGAAGAAATTTATCCTTCTTGCCTTGGTCAAAATATTAGGTAAACCATGTCACAGCGAGTCGAAAATTAGGATACTTACGACCACCGTGTCAAGCAAAAAATACAGTATACAGTATGCAATTAACCCGACCAATTAGGTAGTGCTTTAATGCGAAATTACTTAAGTTTTAAGGCCTTAGATGCGCACAAAAAGCGCAATATGCCTATTGTTAGATATATGAAAATTATATTTTATTTGGGAAAAACGGCGTTATATTTCAATTCAATAAATTACAAAAACATTGCCAGGACGAGCAGCAAAATTGCAATTGATTCTCAACTGCAAGATAAACTCTCTCTATAAGAACTGCATCATCCCGCCAGAAAGGACGAGTGTCCCCCCTGACGAAACTTTTAATCCCTCTATTTTACACAGGAAACTCAATTTTATTTAAAAAAAAGAATTATTTTTACTTAATGAAGATTACCGATCAGGGTTTTCAATTCAGCCTGATCAAAATTATAAAGCGTACGGCAGTACTCACAGGTTACCTTTACAATCTCCTGCTCTGCGGCCAGAGACTGTAACTCATCCTTGCCCAGACTCATCAGCATTGCCTCAATTTGGGGCTTTTTACAGGGGCAGAAGAAGCTTAAAGGAGTTTCTTCCTGAACGACAAAATCCACCTCGCCGAATAGATTTTCAGCGATGGACAGAGGCGTCAGGCCATTGCGCAACATGGTTGCCACAGGAGGTAATTGTTTAATCCGATCTACCATTTTATCAACCTGCTCGGCATCCCCCGGCGGCAACGCCTGAACCAGGAAGCCTCCGGCAGTGGCAATCTCCCCCGCGCTATCAAGCTCAACCCCAAGACCAAGGCATGATGGCACCTGCTCGGAAGTCGTCAGGTACCAGGCGATATCCTCTGCAACCTCGCTGGTTTGCAGTTGCACCATACTCTGATAGGGACTTTTCAGGCCGAGATCTTTCCAGACATGTAAAAAACCGGCTTTGCCGATAGCACCAGCCACGTCGAAGCGATCATCTCTGGGAGGCAACCCGGCAACCGGTTGGGCAATCGTTCCTCGTACCCGACCATTAGCATCCGCTTCGACACTTAATTTACCTAACGGGCCATTCCCTTCGATCATTAATGCCAGGCGCTGATTCCCTTTGAGCAGGCAACCAAGAATGGCGCCACCACTAAGCAGGCGACCCAAGGCAACCGTAGCCGTCAGATCGGTCTGCTGAGCCGCGGTAATCTCTTTAACCAATTGAGTGGTATCAGCAACGACTCCACGCAATAATCCATCTTTACTGACAACCCTAACCAGATGGTCTTTCATAAACTTACACCTCGAACAATAAATGAGAAATCGATCCGGACAAACCAGATAGCTGTTAAATTAAGTTTCAGAATACCAACTACTGCCGTAGCCGATAACCACTGCCGATCATATACGCAGCGCATGCAAACAACACCATTGCCATCAATAAACTGACACCAAAAGCGACCGTAAAGCTGGTATCCCCGACCCCGATGATGGCATGGCGAAAACCGTCAATCAGGTAAAATAGCGGGTTCAGATGAGATATCTGGCTCCACGGGGCAGGCAGGATAGAAATGGGGTAAAAAACACCACCAAGGTAGATAAGTGGCGAAATCAGAAAATTGGTGAACATCGCCAAGGTATCAAAATTGTGAGCGTAGATAGCCGCAATCAGACCAAACTGAGCAAACATGAAACTGGCGACCATTGCCATCAGAATTGCCAGCAATGGATGGGCCCAGGGTAACGATGCAAAAAAGGTCGAAATTATCCAGACAACCGTACCAACCAGCATCCCCCTGATCATGGCCGCCAGGGTGTAGGCAAGGATAAACTGGGGCGGACTGACCGGAGCAACCAGCAGGTCAACGATCCCCCCAAGATAGCGTGAAACAAACAGCGACGACGAAGTATTGGCGAAGGAGTTATTGATCACCCCCATGATGATCAACCCGGGAATAACAAACTGGGCATAACTGAACCCCTCAAGAACACTTAGGCGCTGCCCCAGCGTCGCTCCAAAAACGAACAGATAAAGCGAGGCCGTCACAATAGGAGTCAATATGGTCTGCCGGGCGACCCGCCAGAAACGCAATACTTCTTTACGAAACAGGGTAAAAAACGGCAACCAGGCGTAAAAATCGGGAGACTTCATCGCTGCCCTCCATGCTGTCCGTTACCCGTCAATTGAATAAAGACGTCCTCCAGGCCACTCTGATCGGTTTCAAAATCCCGAACCGGAAGATTACTGGCAGCGATCAGCCGCAACAGTTCACCGGCACTCTCCCCTTTGGGAAGGGAAAGCAGCAGCTCAATCTTGTCGTCCTTAAGCTGTGGCGAATATGGCTCAAAAGTATGAGGTATGGTTTCCAGCGGCTGTTCAAACCACAGGCGAACCTGACGGTTGGACAACCTCCTTACCAGCTCATGAGTGCGTTCCATAGCGACAATATCCCCATGATTCATAATCGCAATGCGATCACACATCTCCTCAGCCTCTTCGAGGTAATGGGTCGTCAACAGAATCGAGGTTCCGTTGCGGTTAATCTCGCGAACAAAATCCCATAGGCTGTGACGCAGTTCGACATCCACCCCGGCGGTCGGCTCATCCAGAATCAACAAACGCGGACGATGAATCAGGGCCTTGGCAATCATGAAACGCCGCTTCATCCCCCCGGACAGCTTGATCATGGTTTTATCCAGGTGGGGACCGAGATCAAGACGCTCAATCAACAGCTTCCGCCACTTTTCGTCATCGCGGACTCCATAAAATCCCGAATGGAGCTTGAGAGCCTGGCCGATAGTAAAAAAATTATCAGTGACAATTTCCTGGTGAACAACCCCCAGCAGCCTGCGGGTATGGCGGTATTCACGCTTATTATCATAGCCAAAGGCCGTGATCGTTCCGGAATCGATCCGGCACACCCCGGCAATCATGTTGATAGTGGTACTTTTGCCGGCTCCGTTAGGACCGAGCAAACCAAAAATTTCACCTTCCTTGATGGAAAAGCTGATCTCTTTGACAGCATCTTTTCCATCGAAGGTCTTTTTAATATTTTTTATTGTTAAGGCATCCATGGCGCGACTATACAGCCAGACCGGTTAGCTGGCAAGTTATCAAGAGACGAGATATTCATGGCCGTCAGCTCAGGCGCCTTGACTTCGCTGTTAACCAGGGGGAAACTGTGAACATATCAAGATCGCACATAAAGAGTCTACCATGAGATACCTAAGATCCATACGGTCAGCACTGATTGCAGCCAGCTACAACCTGATCATGAATGGCACCGAGCGGCGCTGTCTGGGAAACTGGCGGCGGGAACTGCTTGCTAATGCACGGGGAAACGTATTGGAAATTGGTGCCGGGACCGGCCTGAACATCCCATATTACGCGCCAGAAGTCACTCAGCTCACCTTGAGTGAGCCCGACCCTCACATGCGCAAAAGACTTAGCAGCACAACCCCTGAGAAGAGGCGCAACATTCAGATCCAAGCCTGGCCCGCCGAGCGGATTGCCATGCCTGACAATGCTTACGATACCATCGTTTCAACCCTGGTTCTGTGCTCGGTAGCTTGCCAGGCCAACAGCCTCAAGGAAATTAAACGCCTGCTCAAGCCAGGAGGACAATTCCTTTTTATGGAACATGTCCTCTCTGACAATCCCCGGGTTATACGCTGGCAAAAACGCCTTGAGCCAACCTGGGCCCTGTGTGCCGGCGACTGCCGTCTGACAAGAGATACTCAAACCGCTATAGAGTCCGCAAGCTTTCATCTGGAAACCCTGACTGAGGCCCCCATGCTTGGCACGCCTGCTTTTGTCAGCCGCACCATCCGTGGCATTGCCCGTAAACCTTTTTCCGAAACTGAGTCATAACATGATCGACCTGACCACCCCGGCCTTACTGTTTCCAGCCATTTCCCTGTTGCTGCTGGCTTACACCAACCGCTTCCTGGTGCTTGCCCAACTGATCCGTCAGCTCCACAGCCAGCGCGATGACCTCACCCGCACCAAACTGCGCCAGATCAGTAACCTGCGTCTGCGCCTGATGCTGGTCAAGGCCATGCAGGGGCTCGGTGTTTTGAGCTTCCTCCTCTGCGTCCTGACCATGCTGCTGATTTTCATCAAACTGCCCATCTACGCCGAATGGATCTTTGCC
Organism: Geopsychrobacteraceae bacterium; assembly: GCA_963664385.1. Lineage (GTDB taxonomy): Bacteria > Desulfobacterota > Desulfuromonadia > Desulfuromonadales > Geopsychrobacteraceae > Seleniibacterium. The sequence continues at coordinate 2,096,588 of OY761157.1, read as the reverse complement.
ATCAGTATCTGTCTGCTGGCGTTATCTCTGCTCTGCTCTTTGCTTGAGATTGCCATCAGTACCAAGGCGATTGAGATTGAGCTGGAGGATCTGGAGAATTTGGTGGAGGAGAAGGAATAACTTGGTCTGCTGGTCGATTTAAAAAACTTAAAACCGGCGGGTCCCGCGCCAGCCGGGTTCATTTTTCCCAAGCGATGAAAAACGAACCAAAAAGATCGCTTAAAGGTCAAACACACTGACGATACCCGTTGCGCATGACCTTTTATTGCCCCACCAATCGCCCAACAAGCAGCCCTTGATGCTTCGCATCAAATGGGCAAGAGCAAAGACTCCGATAAGAGAGCAGCCATCGTCACATGCCCACCCTCAGGTTTTGATGGATTGCGACCTTTCACCGTTGGTTCACAAAAGGGGCAGATCAAAACAAACCGGCCCCTTCCCCTCACCATAATTATGACAAACTACAAGTTTTCAAATAATATTTCTTCCCCATTCAGCAGCAACTTATCACCCTTGATCTCGGCATGATGAACCAGTTGCTCACCATCAACCTCAAACACCCCACTCTGCATGGCAGGCATTAAAGGGTAAATAAACCGTTCAGCGTTAGGCACCAGTTCCTGGGCAACACTGGCATGGGATTCAAAAGAAAAAATATCGGTGACAGCCTGTGGTTGTTGCAGCAGGACCATAAAATTCATCAACGTCATATCTTTTTTAAGACCGATAGCCAGGTCTCCGGTAACTTTTCCTTGGGGAAAAACCACATTTACGTCACTGATTTTGACCTGAAGATCTTTTGTCAGAAGTTTTTCCAGCTCGGAAACAAGACGCATTCTTGCAGACTCAAATTTTTCCTGCAGTAGCAATTGGGCTTGCTGCGGATCACTTTGCATAGAACTCATATCTTCCATAGCAGCATTAAGAATCTCACTATAGACCCGATAAAAATCATTAACGCCGGTGGCATCAAGGTTATTGATCGCAAACCCAACGTGAACGTCTTTTATCTCTGTGCCTGCAGCAACAATCTGATCAGCACTGTAATCAGCTGCTGCGGACAGGCTATCTTGGGCGGCGTCATAATCTATATCTGACATCACTTTGATACGATCAATAGCAATATTCTTTCCGTTATCCGGATTATTTAAGGCAATGCGATCAATGGTAACCTGCCCCGTTCCGGCCATGATCATCCCGGCGATGACATTATTGTCCGATTCGAGGGCGATGCCATCAATATTCACGAGATCAGATAGTGCCAGTCCAACAAAGTTTGCGGAAGTTTTGATGTTTTCCAGGGAGGCATCTGAATTGAAAGTTATGTGACCTGCCTTTACTTCAAGAGAGCTATTGTCTTCAAGTGGAATTTGGAAAGCAGCGTTGACAAACCTTGCCGTCACACCACTGAATATTGAGTATTCTCCGGTCAGAGAAAAAGGATCCTTACCGGCAAGTTGCTCATTGATGAAATCATTATACCAGCTGTTTTTTGTTAAACTGACTTGGGTGGTCACCCCGATTAAACCATGTTGAGCAGTTTCGGACAGGATAATGGGACCAACATCTGTAAAAGGTTCATTCTCTGGCAGCAGGATCGACCATTCGACCTGGGAAGAAAGATAACCCCGCTGATAGTTGACAATCTGAATCTGGGGATAAAATGGTTGGTCAGCATAACGTTCTGCATAACTTTTCTGCTGTTCTGTCACTATTTTTTCCATCATCAAACCACTGACAAAAGGTGCGGCGGCAATAACGACGGCAACAATAATAACTATTCCTATTACTAGTTTTTTCATAAACCCCTCCTGAAGAAATTTATTCTTTACCTGCCACCATCCGGCGTTTCCGGGTGGCAACCAACTTAATCGTGTTTCTCATTAACATATATTTCTAACATGTTATAGTGTGAATCACTCTAGACAACAAAATGCTCTATAAATGTAAAGGAACAGAAATGAACAGACCATTCAACAGAACACTTAAATCCGCCCCTCTTGTCTTGCTAACCCTGCTACTCTACGCCTGTGCCGGCGGCAATGGCAGCACCAGTAACAGCAGTAGCAGCACCAACGACTCGTCAACCTCGCCAGATCCGATCAGCGCGCCGTCATCATGTGACTGCGCTCCCCTGACTGACACGATTGGTGAAACCATCAATGTTTCAACCGTTACCGAGCTTAATGCTGCCATCAGCACAGTCAACAGTGGTGGCGGAAACTACACCATACTGCTTGCTGATGGAACATACGAACTGACCACTCCCCTCTACATTTCCGTTAATCAGGTGATGCTCAGAAGTAATTCGGGGAATAGAAACTCTGTCCTACTGACTGGCCAGGGGATGGACGGCTCAATTACCCATATCTTCCAGGTTATGGGCTCAGATATCACCATCGCCGACCTGTCCATAGGTGAAGTTGCCAACCATGCTATTCAGGTCCATGGCGAAAACGGGGCTGACAATCTGCTGGTTCATAACGTCAGAATTTTTAATACCAATGAACAGATGTTAAAAGGCTCTTACTCCAGCAGTACCAGCGACAGTGGCTCCGATAACGGTACTGTTGAATGTTCGCTGTTTGAGTACACCGACGACTTTGGTCCGCAGTACTATATTGGCGGCATTGACGTTCACCAGGGTGCCAACTGGACAGTGCGCAATAATGAATTCCGCAACATCCGTAGCCCGGAAAGCTCTATTGCCGAACATGCCATCCATTTCTGGAGCGACTCAAAAAATCCCCTTATTGAACAGAATCTGATTATCAACTGCGACCGGGGCATTGGCCTGGGACTGGGACAAGGCCGGGGCTGTTCCGGCGGTGAGATCAGCAATAATATGATCTACTCCGATGGCCAGGGCGCTCACAATGACGTTGGCATCGGTTTAGAAGATGCGGACAATATCGAGATCTACCACAATACTATCTACTTTGACAGCAGCTACCCCAATGCCATCGAGTACCGCTACAGCGGCTCTAATGGCATCACCATCATCAACAACCTGACCAACAAAGCCATCACCAGCCGTGACGGTGGCAGTGCCACGGTTGCAGATAATGTAACCCGCGCCGAAGAGGCATGGTTCACTGATGTTGCCACTGGTGACCTGCACCTGGCCAGTGCTGTCACAGGTGTCGTTGATGCCGGTCAGGACCTGTCAGTGGTAACAACTGATTATGACTGTGAATCACGCACCCTCGATGCCGGTGCTGATATCGGCGCGGATGAATATCAGACACCTTGACATAAGGGATCGATAAGCCCCGGCTCACCGCCAGGGCTTATCGAATCCAAGCGTAATATTGTCATATGGACAGAGTCGTCCTACCTAATGTCAACAATTCTATTCACCCGAAACATTTTTTTACATTGACAGAAAAACACCCATCTGATATGCATGCATTCCATTAAAATCAATATGTTACTAACCTAGCATTAAAACTGGCATGTAATCATCGAGTCAAAATATTCATTAATTTTTCAAATTAATTCTCATTTAATGATCAATAACCACTTTGCGACAGGGGGAAGCAATGTCTGGTTGGATTAAACTATTTCTACTATTGTTAGTTTCAGGCACTCTGCCACTTACGGTAACCGGCTATTGTCTAGCTGGCTATCAATCCCAAATATTAACCACAGCAACCAGTGATGGTACCCGGGCTAATCGCCACACTACCGAAGTCTCCGGAGCCTATCAATTCGATTACGGCAACGAAGCCAGCGTCGCCTTTGAGCTCCCCTGGATCTTCCCCTTCTATACCGGAAACTATACCTCACTGACTGCGGACAGTGACGGCAATATCTGGTTTTCGACTCCCGGCAGCGGCCCCCATATTGCGGTCTGGAATACTGACCTCAACTCCTATTATCACGGGGGGGTGTTCGTACAGACCAAAAGCGACCCGGACCGGGTAGTTATCCAATGGCAGAGCGAAACCGCCTCCCTAGCCGGCTATGGTATAAACAACGACTTTGAAGCCGTGCTTTACGCCGATGGCCAGATTCAGCTCAACTATACCAGCATAACTGGAACCACCGACTCCGGCAGCGGTCTCAATGACGGCATAACCACTACCAGCCTGCCAGCGACCGTCCCTGCTCTTTCCGGCATGTCTATACTCATGACCCCGACTGATAGTAGTTCAGAGGATCAGTGCACCGACGGCAGCCTGACAGATACCGATGGCGATGGTGTTGCCAACCTGTGCGACGATGATGATGACGGCGACGGCGTACTAGACAGCGACGACGCCTTCCCACTAGATCCCAACGAACAAACCGATACGGACGGTGATGGCATCGGCGATAGCAGCGACACCGATATCGACGGTGATGGCATCAGCAATGCGTGGGAAGAGCTATATGGTCTGGACAATCATGTTTCAGACTCCCAGAACGACCTTGATGGCGATGGCTTAAGTAACCTGCTTGAATATAAAAATGGCTTTAATCCAAGTAAAATTGACAGCGATGGTGATGGAGCCACAGATAAACAAGAATGGTTTTCACAGAAAATTATTCCGGCACTGAACAATCTCAAATGATGGAGGGGTTTCTCATGAAAAAAATGATTATTTTAAGTCTCTTGTTCGTCGTTATACTGGTAAGCCAATCCTTTGCAGAATGGACAGGCAAACAAACCATTTCAGTTATGAAAGCACAAACTGGTGGTATTTATATTCTGCTCGATGGCTTTACCAACGCCAGCGCAGATGTCACCTGTTCATCCAACGCTTTCTTTCTTCCCGACAGTGATACAAATTACGATACCAAGGTGTCATTTTTACTGGCGTCTTTTATGGGTAATGAAGAGGTCAACTTTTCATACTATGGCTGCACCTCAAACTATATCCAGGTTGGATCGGTCCAGTTGGCGAAATAATCTGTTCCAATCATAAAATAATGAAGATAACAACCATGCTACCCAAAACACCTTCTTGCGTCCTGTTGCTGCTGGGGTTGCTGTGGCTGCACAGCACTCCAGAGGCTCAGTGTATGACGTGCAGTGGCGTCACCAGCATTCTCGGGGTTGAATATCTCGCCGAATGCAAAGGGGAAAACACCTATCGTTTTCTGGCCACCGATATTCTGTGTGAAAACGGCCAGGTCACAATGGGCAGCAGTCAGTCCTGGAGCTACGGCGGTGCGGCAATGACTCTGGACTATTTTGCAAATGCCATAAAGACAACCGCCACCTACTCAAGCTCAAAAATTCTCGCTTCTCCGGGCCAAAAACATTACATCCTGGTCACCAACACCTTTGCCAAATATAACGGGGTCGTCGACGGCATCTCTCTGAAGTCACTGCCATCCGCCCCTACCATCAACGAAGCGGCTTTTACTTCTATAGCCATCGTGGCTGAAGCCCTGGATAAAGACGGTGATGGCTATGACACCTGCAGCGACTGCGACGACGAGAATTTCTATATCAATCCAGGCGAGCTGGAGGTGTGCGGCGACGGTGAAGATAACAACTGTAATGAGCTAAAGGACTGCGAAGAGAGCGTCTGCTCCGAAGACCCGACCTGCACCACCCTGGATATCAATTCACTGCTGTATCCACGTGATCGCTGTTTAAACCGCTAATCGCCATAAGCCTTGATAAGGCTTTTGCATGAAATAGACAAAGTGAGGGGGATATGAAAAACAAACTGTTATTCCTGCTGGGCCTTATACTGCTGTTGGCGCCGGCAGCCTACGCCAGCGTCAACGTACTGACCGGCAATCTGTCCTATCGGCAGGGGCTTTTTGCCACCCAGGGGGGCGCCCTACCGCTCCAGGTAGACCTGCGCTACAACAGCCTTGACCAGGTTGCCGGTGAGCTCGGTGTTGGTTGGAGCCATGGTTTTGAGATCTATCTCCACGAAAACAGCGACGGCACCCTGGTGCTAGCCGGCGGCTTGACCAAACACTTCTATTTTTCCGATGGTTCCGGTGGGTATGTTACGCGCATTGGAGATTTTTCCACCCTGACGGCCAATGCTGACGGGACCTATACCATCAGCTTTCCCAGTGGCACGGTCTATCAGTTTAACAGCGACAAAAAACTGACCAGCAAGACCGACCGCTTTGGCAACAGCCAGACCTTCAGTTACGCAACATCCCAGCTCACCATCACCGACAGCGCCGGGCGCAGCGCCATTGTCAGCTACAATGACGACGGCAAAGTCAGCGCCATCAGCGATCCTGCCATGTCGAGCTACAACTTTACCTACACCAGCAGCGGCCTGCTGGAAACCATCACCTATCCGGCCCCGACCACCACCGCCAGCGCCCCGGTATGGACCTACAGCTACAATGCCGACGGCCTGCTCAGCTATATCAAGGACCCCGAAGGTCACATCCGTAAATACGAGTATACCGACGGCAAGGTCAGCCGCACCGTTGCCCCGGAAGGGGTCACCGACATCAGCGGCGGCGAAACCAGCGACAGCAGCAGCTACAGCGTCACCTACAGCTATGAAGCCGGCGCTGCCCTGCCCGTCACGGGGACTGTTGTCACCGCAGACAGCACTCAGACCATCGTCACCCGCGAAGATGGCGGCCAGTGGCGCTACTTTTCCAACGCCGGCGAAGGGGTTTTAAGCGGTAAGATCGATCCCGCAGGGCACCTTTCGGAGTACCAGTTTTACGCCAGCGGCTCCACCTACTACGGGCAACGCCAAGCAACCCTGACACCCCTTGAAGTCAAGGATGACAGCGTCATCTACCGGCTGACCAACTACCTGAGCTACGACGCCAACGGCAATCCTTTGGAAGTCACCAGTCAGACCCGTACCATCACCTATGACGCTGCTGGTCTTGCCACCGCCACCATTGATGGCGACATCTTCCGCCACTTAAGTTACAGCTACGGCACCTACAACCGCCCGACCAGCATCACGGATGAGATCACCGGCACCACCACAACTATCAGCTATACTGATACCGACGATGGCGGCGAGCAGGTGGTGATCAGCGCGCCCAAGATCAACAGCAGCGATGCCAGCGCCCCGCAGACCACCCTCACCTACCGCAGCGACGGCCAGCTGACGAGCGTTACCGATGCCCTTGGCCGGACCATCAGTTATACTTACAACACTGCCGGTCTGCTGACCAGCGTCACCGACCCGGACAACCTGGTCAGCACCTTTAGCGACTATAACAGTCTCGGACTGGCGACAACCCTGACTCTAACCGGCAGTGAAGGAACCAGCCGCAGCACCAGCCTGCAGTACGACGCTCTGGCCCGCCTGATTCAGCTCACCCAAGGCTCCGCCAGCGATATCATCACCGGCTTCAGCTATGACGGCCTTGGCAATCAGATCGGCGTCACCGATGCCGAAGATAACCTGACCGACTTCGACTACGATTCCAAGGGACAGGTTACCCGCATCGGCCAGACCCTGGATGCTGACAGCGCCTCCCCGAAAGCCATCGACACCAACCTGCAATACGGTGGCAGTGGCTGCAGCAGCTGTAGCGGTGGCAGTGACAAGCTCACCGCCCTGGTCGACGCTAAGGGGCAGGCGACCCAGTTCGCCTATGATCTCCTCGGCAACCTGATTCAGCAAACCGACGCTGAACTGAACAGCCTCAGCTACGACTACAGCGACGACGGCCGCATCCTCAATGCCTATGTCGGCCCCCAGGAGAGCCAAACCCTGCTCTTAAACTACAGCTACACTGACGACGGTAAGCTCCTCAGCCAGACCGACGCCAGTGGCACCCTGTTGGCCAGCTACAGCTACAACAGTAAACAACAGCTGGCAACCGCAAATACACCGGGCTCCAGCTTAACCTTCAGCTACTACGACAACGGCTGGCTCAAGAGTGTCGACAACGGCAGCTACACCGTCAACTATCAATATGATGCCCTGGGCCGGCGCGAACTGGTCGGCGTCAGCGATGGTTCCACCACCCTGCACAGTATCGACTACCAGTACGACGATACCAGCAAAGAGCTGACCGCCATCGTTTCTGACAAAGCCGGAACCTTCGGCTTTAGCTATGACGAGTTCGGCCGCCGCAAGACCTTGAGTTATCCCAACGGGGTCAGTGCTGCGTATACATTCACGAGCGACATGGACACACTAACCGGCATCAATTACACAGGCGACAGTGGTTCCCTGCTCAGCATCGGTTACCCTGAGCACGACAAGGTCGGCAACCGCATGCAGCGCACCGAAGATTCCAGCACCACCAGCTACGCTTACGACGACCTCTATCGGGTCACCAGCGCAACCAGCAGCAGCGGCAGTGAAAACTTCACCTACGACGAAGTCGGCAACCGCGAATCCGGCCCCACGGTCAAAGACACGGCAGACGTCGCCTACGATCACAATGCCGCCAACCAGATGCTGCTGGGGCGTAAATACAGCTACGCATATGACGCCCGCGGCAACCAGGAGTACCGCTACCTGACCGCAGACAAGAGCGCCTACTGGCACTACAGCTGGAACGCCAAGAACCAGCTGACCACAGCGGAACTGGTGAACAGCGGCACCACCCTGCGCAGCGTCAGCTTCACCTACGACGCCTTCGGCCGCAGGATTGAAAAAACGGTCACCATGGACAACACCACCACAACCACCGACTACGTCTATGATGGTGAGGACATCATCCTGCAGCTGACCAGCACTGGCAGCACCACCCACTTCGTCCACGGCCCCGGCATCGACGAACCCCTGGCCATAGTCACCGACGATACCAGCTACTTCTACCACGCCGACGGCCTGGGCAGCATCGTTGCCCTGACCAACGCCAGCCAGGCTATCGTGCAGCGCTACAGCTATGATACCTTTGGCATGGTCACCGCCAGCGCCCCGGAGTTTGCCAACAGCTACGCCTTCACCGGCCGCGAATGGGACAAAGAGCTGGGCCTCTACTACTACCGCGCCCGCTACTACGACCCCATGGACGGTCGCTTCATCGCCAAGGATCCGATTGGCTTTGCTGGTGGGGATGTGAATGTTTATGGATATGTGGGGAATAGGCCGGTGGATTGGGTGGATCCGAGTGGATTAAAAATTCAGCTCATGGGTACAACAGAGCAAAAGCAACATACCTTAGCCTTGCTTCAACGTTTTATCAGAGGCCACCTGTACCTTGATGATGATGGCTACATTTCGCGTACAGCGTCTTGCGACGATGAAGGAATTGAACTGGATATTGATCTTGTACTGAACAGTCCTCTTTTGTTTAGAATATTCCCCTACCTAGAGGGTGGTACAGGAAGGACATATACTGATGGACATTATGGCGTTGGAGGTAACATTTATTACAATCCAAATGTCGAGAATAATGGCCACGGCCCAAGATATCAATCGACTTGGCTTCGATCCGCCCCATTTACAGCTGCGGGAGAACTTGCACATGAAGTGTTAGGCCGCGCCACTGAAATTGTAACAGGCTTTGACCACGGAAGGCCAAGTTCTAGCCAACGCGATAAATCTAACAATAGGGCAATGAATAAAGCAAACGAAGCTTTTGATAGAATGGGAATGATTCCCAGGATCTTATACAAATAAATCATATAAGGCATGTTATGAAAATTATTAAATTAGCTATCTTAATGTTATTAATAGTTATAATTTTATCTTTTTCATCATTTTTTTATTCTAAAAGTGTTGCCTCGAAGGCAGCTAATCTATATGGAGAAAAACTATCCTTTGTAGCCAGCAATTTAGTTTTGTTTGGAGGCGATCCTTATGCACCAAGTTGGGTATACAGATGGGAATATAACAACATAATGACAGGAGCTACATTCGATGTTTATGTTTCGTTCTTTGGTAACATAAAATATCAATCATCTCTTGCTTTTTAAATTAGAGGGGGTGTCGGGGGACAGTATATAGATCTAAAAAGCGAGATAGAGAGGTCAAATTTGCTTTTGATCTTTAACAAGTACCGATCGCTATCTCTGGAACCTGCGGGGATAGCGATCTTGTTGTGATCGCAACCCTGAAAGTCAAGGTCGTGAGGTCGCGCCCTCACACTGCGCCATCCTTTTTGTCACAACCGAGCCATAAAAAGGATGCAAAAATGGCCCTTTTTATCGGCCGGAAGTGGGATGGTATTGCCCTTTAGGTGATGGTCAGCAGAACCGTAGCCGCCCGACGCTGGGGAGAACCGACCCAGCCACGGGCAGAGGCGCATTTATGGGGATGGAACAGGCCGATCAGGCGATCACAAGGATCGCCCCTGCGACGAGGTCGGCAACCGCGAGTCCGGCCCCACGGTCAAGGATACGGCGGACGTCGCCTATGACCACAACGCCGCCAACCAGATGCTCCATGGGCGCAAATACGACTACAGCTACGACGCCAGGGGCAACCAGGAGTACCGCTACCTGATCGCAGATAAGAGCGCCTACTGGCACTACAGCTGGAACGCCAAGAACCAGCTGACCACAGCCGAACTGGTGGGTAGCGGCACCACCCTGCGCAGCGTCGGCTTCCAGTACGAGGCCTTCGGCCGCCGCACCCAGAAGTCCGTCACCATGGACAGCACCACCACAACCACCGACTACGTCTACGATGGCGAGGACATCATCCTGCAGCTGACCAGCAGTGGCAGCACCACCCACTTCGTCCACGGCCCCGGTATCGACGAACCCCTGGCCATGGTCACAGACGGCAGCAGCTACTTCTACCACGCCGACGGCCTGGGCAGCATCATCGCCCTGACCAACGCCAGCCAGACCGTTGTGCAGCGCTACAGCTATGATATCTTTGGTATGGTCAGCGCCAGCGATGCCACTTTTGCCAACAGCTACGCCTTCACCGGCCGCGAATGGGACAAGGAGTTGGGGCTCCACTACTACCGCGCCAGATACTATGATCCGATGGATGGGCGGTTTATCGCCAAGGATCCGATTGGGTTTGCTGGCGGGGATGTGAATGTTTATGGGTATGTGGGGACTAGGGTGGCTGGGTGGAGGGACCCGTCAGGGCTGGATGGATTAGAAGCATTGACCTTTGGAATGCATAGTGGAGATGTACAAGGGATTGTATACAGACAACAAGTTCTTGAACCTTATTATAGGCAGCAAGCGAAAGAATTCAGACAAAAGGCATTGACTGCGACCATGGTAGCGAGCGCAATAACAGCTACTGTGTTTGCTCCTGAAATTACTTATTTTATGATGGAGCCGCTTGCACCATTAGTGATCAGAGTTGCAACACATGAGGCATTCCCTAGTGCACTTTATGTTGCTGGTGTAGTACAAGACTACTATATTACAAAAGCTGATCCTAATTTTCCTGAAACCGTAGGGACTGGTGTCTATCTTGCTGGAATTGATAATTTAATACAATTTCTCAACGAAGAGTTAGGTAATCCAAATCCATATGAGAATGAATGTCCAAATGATTATCCTATAAGTGTAGGTCCATAAATGAAGAAAATATTATTATCATGTTTAGTATTCATTGGATTTTTCTGTATCAAGATAGGAACTGGAAAAGCGTCATTTCTTGAGAAAGTTCCTCTTAGTGATGAGAACTGGTATTTAGTTATTTTGGGATTTGTATTAGTTGGAATCGGATTACTTGGATTTTGTCTACTTCCACAAAAAAAGGAGCTATCACCAGATACCAAAATATGTCCTCGTTGCGAAACAGTATATGATCACAAACCTAGACAGGATGAAAAATGTCCGAAATGTGAATCGAAACTCGAAGAATTGAAGGGTTTTTATGACCGTCATCCTGAAAAACGTTTGTAAATAGAGGGGGTAAATCTGCCTTTGGCTTTATGGCTGCTCTTACGTGAAATTCCGGAGGGATTCAGTGATTTCTTCTGGAATACGCGGCACCAGCGACCACCTGCTGGCAATCATGTGGTACGTCGGAGGCAACCCGGTCCAGCCTGGCATGGTGATATCGGCCAAAGACTGGCGCTGATCAGGACACCATGAGAACACAGAGACTGGCTCCGACCAACGGAAGGGCCGGTCCCTGTGGTAGCCACAGGAATCATCCAACTGCCGGATGACTGGACAGGCTATGTCGCTACGCCGTTAACGGGCAGAGAGCTGAATAATCTGAAACGTAGTATCCAGCGCGAGGAGCCATTCGGTGAGACAACGGGGTCAGGCTTGACAGTTTGACTTACTCGTCCTTGAGTTGAGGTTGAAAGGACAGTCAAAACCGTGAGGTCTCGCCCTCACACTGCGCCATCCTTCTTTCTCACAAGCGAGCCACAAGCAGGACCCTTCTTTATAGATCCGGAATTTGAAGGCGTTGCTCGGTAGGAGATGGGCAGCAATGCTGTCGCCGCCCGACGCTGGAAAAAATCATCCCAGCCACGGGCAATAGATTCATCATCATGGGCTGACTGTTACTCACGCGAAGTCACCTACGCAGAATAGCCATCGCGAGATACTTCTGCGTTTTTTTTAAAGAGCTTCTTCTGCTTACTCTGTATTGCGACCAAAGCAGAGTAAGGCGCCTGTCGGTGCGCAAACCGACGATTTTGATGCCTGTTATTGACTTGAATTCAAATCGTAAGGTTGCAGCCTGCCGATTTTAAACAATGAAAGAAAAAAGGGGGAACGCAACAACCATGCGACCACAGTACCGAATCTACTTATCATTACTTTGTGCTCTATTTATTGCAGCCTCAGGCTGGGCAGCCGACTTCGACTGCCACAACGTGGAAGTCTGCCCACCGCAGTATGATCCATGCGGATGTGAAAATGTCGCTCCCTTAACCCTTGAAGGTCCTGGCGAACCTCAGGTAGGAGATTTTTATACCGCAAGCGGTGGAGCGCCACCTTACACCTTCAGTTTCGATGGTGGCGAGATCAATGAGAAAACTGGCGAAATTATCAGCATTACCGAGTGCGGAGGATCAGAAGAAGATAACGCCATGGGTATTGTAAGCGTTACGGATAGATGTTCAGACATAAATAAGGACGTCCGTTTGCCAGGGGGAATGTGGGTTTATATTGAATCGCCAAACATCAACAACTGTGGCGCCCTTCGCAGCTTAGTTAATTATAGGAAGGTTGAGGGAGACACTAAATATGAAGGCCAATTGTGCGGGCAATGGGCGAATGAGTCTATATGGGATAGTGAAAACTGCCATTGGGAGCCCAGTCCCTGCTCAGACAAGGTCTCCTTTCCAGGGTATCCATGCCAATACTCCCCAAACATCTCCCTTAAGGCATATCTGGGCCCAGACAACTTTAGCACTACATCTGAGGAAAGATATTACTGTTTTATCTATGCCGGCTCCTACAGCGTAAGTAAGTGGCAATGTAGCAACAACTAACAGTTGACGGTTAGGATCAGCCAACGGGATCCAGCCTGAAAGATTGAAGCATCAAAGAAGAAAAAGGAGCAACACGCCAATCATGCGACCGCAGTATCGAATCGCCTTAGCAATACTTTATGCTCTGCTTTTTGCAGCCACAGGCTGGGCCTCCGACTTCGACTGCCACAATGTGGAAGTCTGCCCACCGCAATATGATCCGTGCCGATGCGCCAATGTCACACCTCTCTACCTTGGCGCTCCTGCCCACGCGACAATAGGCGCAGCCTTCACCGGCGTAGGCGGTCGCCCGCCCTATACCTTCAGCATGACCGGAGGAACAATTAATTCCCAAAGTGGCATCATTCAAAGCTTTGAATGTACTGGCCCTAATGATGCACAAATCATTGGCACCATAAGTGTGACAGATTCTTGCAAACAGACAGTTACCCGCCAAATTAACATCCCCATGGGGCATTGGGTCAGCAAGGGACCGACCAAACGTGATAATTTATGTTGTGGAGCAGTTGCTACAAAACGCTATGAAACCTGCTTTGTTGGCGAGCGGGAATACCATACCGTAACGTACGGCTTAGTAAACAACAGCAATACTGCATGTGACGGATCCTTTTCTGCCCCATGTGGGTCCGGGCCACCAGATGCCAGTGGCTATGGGTCGTGGACAAAATTTACAACTTGTGGCTATCTATCTTATGAATGGGTATGCCCTTAATTGTTGATAGATAGTGATCTCTACCAATGTGACATGGCCGAAAATCTGGAATTAACGGGTCCTGAAGTCTTTACTCAGGATAAGTTTTTTACCGCAAAAGGTGGCCGGCCAAACTATTACTATTATATTTATCCTAAAGTGACGAGCGATGGATACATTTTTGACTCAAGCCCATGTGGCCCAGAGCCTATCCCAGCAAGAGTTGCCTCACGGGATATTCCCGGTTTTGTGCGCTTTGATAGTGGCTATGGATACGCCTCTAAAGCCATTTGTGAAACCAATGGCGGTAATAATTACGAGCTATGGGGCTTCAGGATGTATTCCCACAACCCTGTTTACGATACCGTTTATGAATGGCAATGTACGGAATAACTCACTGCTGTCTCACAGTTAGATCTATAAAATAAAAGGCTTAGAGCCTCCTTGTGTTACAATGAATTCGCCAAAACACATTAAAAACAAGGAGTTCTAAGCCATGGCGCATTGTAGCACTGTTCTTTCTCAAATAGTACGAATTTTCCCGAGACATGAATTTCAGGCTCTGGCAAATAAATATCATGCCGGTCAGAAATTCCGCTCGTTTTCCCGCTGGACACAGTTCGTTGCCCTGTTGACGGCACAACTGACCGGACGCGATAGTCTGCGGGATATTGTTGAAAATATGACTGCCCAAGCTGGCAAGCTCTACCACCTCGGGATCAAACCGTTCAGCCGGGCAACACTAAGCCGAGCCAATGAGCAGCAACCGCACAAGCTGTACGAGGCGTTGTTCCTCCGGTTGATGAACCGTTGCCAGGTGTTGGCCCCGAGAAACAAGGCATTCAAGCTCAAGGGTAAGATCTACCTGCTTGATGCCTCGCTGGTGGATCTCACGTTGTCATTGTTCCCTTGGGCTCAGTACCGCAAGGGTAAAGGCGCGGCGAAGCTGCATATCGGCCTGGATGCCGACGGCTACCTGCCTGCTTTCGTCAGTATGACGCCAGGCAAGGAGCATGAAATCAACGTTGGCCGGGAACTCGAACTGCCCAAAGGCTCTTACGTTGTTTTCGACCGGGGCTATACGGATTATTCCTGGTATCAGGAGTTGACCGAAGACGGAGTATTTTTCGTCACACGCCTGAAAAGCAATGCGGTGTCGACTCCCGGCCCGTTGCGCAGGGGACGTAAAAGCCTTGGGGTGCTGCGCGATCAGCAGATCAAACTCAAGGGAATTGACAGTACCTACCGCAAGGTTTGCTATTTGGATGAGGAAACCGGCATTACCTATGAGTTCCTGACCAATGCGCTGGACCTCCCGGCGGCAACGGTGGCTCAGTTGTACAAAGAGCGCTGGCAGATTGAGCTGTTCTTCAAATGGATCAAGCAGAATCTGCGAGTTAAGAGCTTTCTGGGGACATCCTTCAATGCTGTGATGACCCAACTCTGGATTGCTCTGTGTGCCTATCTGGTGCTGGCGTTTCTGAAGTTTCAGTCGAAACTTCGGCACTCCATGCAGCAGATGTTGCGGTTATTACAGCTAAATTTGTTCGAACGGCGCGATTTCATGGAGCTATTTTCGCCACCCGAACCCAAATTATCGTTATGCGACAAACAGTTGTCGCTC
This sequence comes from Geopsychrobacteraceae bacterium, assembly GCA_963664385.1. GTDB lineage: Bacteria > Desulfobacterota > Desulfuromonadia > Desulfuromonadales > Geopsychrobacteraceae > Seleniibacterium. Next base: position 2,081,004 of record OY761157.1, on the reverse strand, counting down.
ATTTGAAACTATGAGACAGCAGTGGGAATAACTCTATCCTTATCAGGGAATAAGCCCAAACGCTAATCAGTTAGTTTAATACAAATATCTCAGGGGGGGGACGCAACAATGCGTTCGCAATATTATTTTACAGTAATAACAATTTTTACTCTGCTTATGGCATCATCAGTATGGTCAGCAGACTTTGCCTGCAATAATACTCCAACCTGTCCCGCAACTGTTGATCCCTGCCGATGTGACCTTGCAGAAGAGTTGAAACTGAATGGTCCAGAGAGCTTTTCCAAAGACAGCTTTTACACTGCTGAAGGAGGCCGTCCAAACTACTACTATTATATTTTTCCTGAAGAAACGAGTGCGGAATATATCGATCCCAAAACTGGCAAAGTGCTAAAAGTTCCAAACAATCCCGACCAGTGCCCTATGAAAATCACGGTTTACGCGGAGGATGCCTGCCCTGAGACTCCTCGTGCCGAAAAACAGAGTGAGGTTCGATCCGAGATAAACCCGCCCCTGACCATTACCGGACCGGAAGAGCCAAAGGTTGGCGATGTGTATACCGCCAGTGGCGGAGTCCCGCCCTACTCCTTTAATTTTAACGGTGGTGAAATCGATGCGGATACGGGAGAAATCCTCAGTATCACAACCTGTGGTGGCCCCGAAGGTAATGGTGCCATCGGCATCGTTAGTGTTGTTGATCAATGTGCTTCGAACAATAACATTAAAGTCCGCGTACACGGGGGAGCGTGGATCGTCACATCATGGGCTATCGGGCTCCGTAAATGGACTAGTTCAAATTGTAACATTGTCCTCCCTGCAGAAAATTATAAAGAATGCCGCGAAAGGGCAATGACTGGTTCTTCATGCGAAAAGGCCCCAGAAGAGGCCATTACTCATGACGGCTCTTGCAGTTACATATATAATGCTGAGGAATGCAATGCGTCTCCACTCAGATACCGTTCCTACCAATTATGGTGCATCCCTAATGAAGAATGGCAATGTGAATGACCGGGTATCCTATTATAACCTCATAGTCTCAGCACTTCTTTTTTCTTGAGCGAACGAAGGTAACATACTGAAACAATGTATGATCCCGTGAATTATATAGTTAATTTTTAGTCATAAACAGGCTATTCTAGGGTAAAAATAGTAAAACTTAATCCTGTTGTTTTAAGCGACTTTCAGAGACAGCATGCACAACTCGAATCAGACAACCCATTACATAAGGCGCCGGCTCTTTTTAAACGTCGTCATTACTCTTATAAAAAGAAATATCGGGGGGAATACGCACAAATGCGTCCGCAATTTCATTCCATAGTAATAACAATTTTAATGCTGCTTTTAACAGCATCCGCCTGGGCTGCCGATTTTGACTGCCACAATGTGGAGACCTGTCCACCCATGGTTGACCCGTGTCACTGCCAGAGTGCTTCGGCTCTTGAGTTTTCTACCATCCCTGAAACTCTTACCGTGGGTGACCAGATTTCGGTTACTGGTGGCCGCCCTGGATACACATTTAGCTTTTCAGGTGGCACCATCGATGAAGATAGCGGCGAAATATTGACCATGGATACCTGCTCAGGAACTTTCAGTGTTCACGATAAATGTAAAAATAAAATCAGTGAGAAAATTCAATTTACTGGGGGACAATGGGTTATACAAACAGATACGGGATCACCAGACTCTAACTATATCAAACAGGTTGTCACAGATAATAATACCAGAACCACAACCTACTATCAGTATTGTGGTTGTACAGTCTCAGAACAACAATATCTGGTCTATGGGAATACCGCATGCGTAGACAATAATATGCCAAGTACTGCGCCAGTCACAGCTATTCAATGGTCAAATAGCGATATATGTGGTGAAGCACCACTTAAACCAGCAGCTAACCTGGAAGGATCTGTCAGTCTCGTTTCATCAGCCAACAATCCTTTTCATTGCACTTCGTCGGGAGGCAATGTTTACGTAAAATACGGATGGAAAAGCTACTGTAAAGATACCGAACATAAAAAAGTGGAATTTCGCTGCGACTAACACGGAAGTAGAATGATACCGCGATATTCAGTGATAGCTATAAACCACTTACTGGCTACCTTGCCCTTCTTACCAACTTGAATAAACAACCCCATTTAACCCCACCAGCTGACTCCCACTGTGCACATCAAAACACCGCCCCCCCTGCAGATCACCATTCGAAGCGACTACAGGTGAAACACACACCCAGGTTTCGGTGCTTTGGGTCATGGGGTCGCGCGGAATGGCGCGGACATACTTCCCCTGAACCAGATCAGATAATCGGGCAGGGTAACTTTCATGATCAGCAAAATAAGCGTCGATAGCTTTACGCAGTTGAAACAGGTCTTCCAGCAGTACCGATTCGCGCGCTTTGATCTGACTACGCTTATAGGTTGGCACCGAGATAGTTGCTAAAATGGCCATAATCATCATGACAATTAGCAGTTCGAACAGGGTAAAGCCCTGTGCTGAGCGCAATAAACGATTTACTTGCATGGTTAATCACCAATCCTGGTAACGGCTGCCATCAAGGGCTTCTGCCTTGCTTTGGCAATAGACGTCATAAACATCCTGCCCGCCCCAGAACGTAGACCCCGGTTCATCCACATAAGATCGTAAACCCCATCCTTTGCGATTCAAGTCAAACGGATCAACGGGTATGCGCCGCAGGTATTTTTTCGGGTATGGATAAAGCCCACCCCATTCCACACCAGAGACCAGATCATCCAAGGTAGGCGGATAGCCGGAATCATCAACATTGACGATGATCTTTTTTTCACTGCGGGCAAGTTCAAAATCATCTTTATAGTGATCAATAGCTTCGCGAATCGTTTGTAGCGCACGGCGTAGTTCTAGCTCTTTGTTACGCTTTACAGTGACTTCACACAGGGGCAAGACCATACTGGCCAATACCCCCAAAATAGCCATAGCAACGATAATCTCAATAAGGGTAAAACCCTTATTTTTGTGGCAATAAAAACGGAGCATATTATTGCGCTGCTGAAATTTCAGTGGTTGCAGCGGTCGTTTTAAGAGCAAGGGATTTGCCCTGACTATCGCGCAACCCCTGGCGCACAATTTCTAGATTTGCCGTCCCGGCGCTGAGTGCTTTAAAATGCAGCTCAGCCAGAATACCGTTACCTGTAGCTCCTTCTTTACCCTGGCCACGCTTTAAGCCAAGAGCGATACGCCCGCTGTCAAGCAGATGGGTCTGAGTGAAAAAAGTTGGCGAATTGTCGTGCTGTAAAAAATCACCCTCTACTGCTGATTCAAAGCTAAGCTGTTTAGGGTCATAACTAACCTGCATAGGAGCGCTATACAGATCGCTTACTTCTTGTACGCTCAGTTGATAGACAAGCTCTTCACCAACCTGAGCCTGTTGTGGACCCAGCACCTGTAACTTTGGTGTTCCGGAAAAGGGTACAACAGGCACATGCTGCAGCGGTGGCACTTCTTCCGCTGAGAGCTGCTTATTAGGGGCAGAGCTATGCTTCAGCTTTTCAGCTGCTGGCGGCGGATTATTCCGTTCCACTTGCGCCGGAGCCGAACGGTGTCCCCCGTTGCCCTGATCTTGCCCAGCGGGGTCAGCCAGTAAGTCTTGCTCACGCGCGTAGTCTGCAGCAAAGGAGCCAAACGCCCGGCCATCCTTCAGGTCCTCTTCGCCACCAGACCAGATACTCAAAAACTCCCCATTCGGGACTGAGACGTTCTTGACGATATGCGGGGTAATGGAAAGCAGAATTTCCCGCTTGATTTTACTTTTATCCGTACCGTTAAACAGCTCTCCCACTAACGGCAGGTCACCAAGCAAAGGAATTTTATTCTTGGTCACCGACTTATCATCGCGTATCAAACCACCGATGATGGTCTGTTCACCATCTTTTAACGTCAGGGTCGTCTGCGCGTTGGTGGAGGAGATGGTTATCACCGCGGTACCGTTGGAGGTTGTCTCGCGACCGGAGACATTACTGACTTCCAGCCCCAACTTGGTCACCACGGTTTTATCGAGTTGAATAGTCGGCTCAACATCCAGCTTGACACCGACATCGATATACTGAACATTCTCCGAAACTTGGGTATCGTTGATGGTAACTGTCACAACGGGTTCACGGCTACCGACATGGACATTGGCCTTGGTTTTGTTACGCACACGGATTTTAGGGTTAGCCAATACCTCGGCATCGACCAGGGTTTTCAACAGACGGAACGATGCTGTTGGCACCGAATAGAAAGGATCAACACTCAAACCATCGGTCAGCAGGTTGACGGTGCTCCCTCCTGCGGTCACACCACTATCAAGAATAGTTTCAGTACCGGGAACGCTCACCCCAGCCCCTACTGCGTAAGAGCTTAATTTAAGCCCCAATTCCTGGGTATCTGTATGATTGACTTCGAGCAGTTCAAGATCAAAAACAACTTCGGCATTCCCTCGATCGGTCGCTGCCAACATTTTCTGAGCCAGACGGATAACTTCTGGTTCATCACGGATAACCACGGCATTCAAATCCTTTTGCACATAAACCTTACGTACCTGCAGCATGGTCCGTAACAGGTTGACAGCCTCTTCCGCCTCAATATGGGAAAGAAAAAAGGTCTGAATGATTTGGTCCTCAAACTGTTTCTGTTTTTCCCGGGTTTTAGGAAACAGAATAATGGTCTTGCTGTTAAGGATCTTTTTATCAAGCTTATTCATGCGCAGCAGTAATTCAAGAGCCTGAGCAAAGCTGGCCTGCTCCAAAAACAAGGTGGTTTTCCCATTACGGATTTCCTCATCGAGGATAAAATTGATACCCGAGAGTTTGGTCAAGATCTTAAAAACATCGGGTAGACGTGTATCTCGAAAATTCAGGTTGATAGGTTCCGGGGAATTAATGGCCAGTTCCACGCCATCGATAAAAGCACTGCGACTGGTTTTTATTCGGGATCTTAAAGCTACAGCAGGTTGATAACCCGGTATCAGGTTTAATGCATGCTCAACCGCAGCGTGTGCTTCATCCAAGTGGTGGTTTTGCACCGCCAGCTCGGCGGCTTGGCAGAGTTGCTCTGCGGTCAGGTATTTTTGCGCCCACTCCGCACCTTCGACAGCCGCAAATAATGAGCCATCCAGATTACTGGCCATTCGAAACTGGGTCAGGGCGTCACGATAATGCTGGTTGCCCAGTAATTTTTCGCCATTTTCAAGATGCTGCCGCGCGGCCAGGTCTTGCGCCTGGCGTAGGCTGAGACGATATTTCTGCGCTTGGCCATCTTCACTGTAGGCATCCATAAGCAGGCCGACAGCTTCATCGTAATCCTTATTCTCGAGCGCCTGAAGCCCCTGCTTATAGGATTTTTTTCCCGCCACACAACCCGCTAACAAATAGATAATCAGCAACCCAAAGATGCCCCTGATCAACCACTGGGCACCAATCAGCCGATAGCCTGCCCCCCATCCGGATCTGTCAAATTTCACTCTTCTTTTCCCCGTCGTACATTGCTTTCGGGAACGATTTCCCGGTCCTGCCCTTGTTGATACGCGACCCGCCCCGACTTAAACTCGCCAGAGGGTAAACGCTGACTTTCCAGCTCGGAAATATCCAGTTGCAGGGTACGTCCGCTTGCCATTTCGGTAAGCGCAACCTGTCTGTCACCTATTTTTGCAATGCGCATCCCCATGGCCAGTTCTTCTCCCTCTTTAGCAACAAAAACCTCACCATCTTCCCCTTCCAGAAAAACCGTAGCCAGCCCCGCCCGCGTCAGGTTCCCAAGGACTTTGAACTTCGGCAGGGGAGCAAAAACTGGTTCATTGATATGCTCTTCAATAATGACCGGTGGCGGTAGTGAAGGCGCTGGTCGCTGGACAACCGGCCGCTGAACAATTATTGGTCGCTTTTTTTGGACGACAACAGGTGCCGGAAATAACGATCCAAAGGGATTAGTCTTTGGTTCTGTAAAACCGGCCTTGGGCAGCTCAGGTAACTGCAGGATGGTTAGATCCAGTGCGACTTCCTTCCTACTTATTTCTTGGGAATGACTTTCCTTAACCACCCTCCGAGGCGAACCTTCAATCTGACGTGGATACGCCATAAATGCATAAACCAGCGCTGCAGCAAGGAGCACAGCCAACAAGGCAAAAATATGTCCATGCTTCATGACGCGTCCTGCTTAAAAAAGGTAGTGATCTCAAGCTTTACCGAGACCTTTTTAGCGCTTCTGCGGGCTTGCTGATTGCCAGCAAGACTCATACCTTCCAAGCGCAACAAGCGTGGACTTTGTTCAAGTAAAAAAAGGAACTTCTTTACCTTGGAATAATTACTGGTTACAGCAAAAGACAGGTGATAGCGCCAGTAGTTGATTGACTCATCAAAATCAGGCTGATAAGACACCTGAGTGATCTCAACCCCTGCGTCAGTAGCGCAGGCATACAGATCGGCTAAAAATTCAGAAAAAGTTGCTAAAGGAGGTACCAGTGAATCGATATGAGCCTTGTTGCTATTGATTTGCGTAACAATTTTAGAGTGCGACTGCGGGTCTTCTGGTAGTCCACTTTTGTGCTGACGGCTTTGCAGCTGGGCGTGGTGAAGCTGCTCCTGTAAAGCTACGACTTGCGTCTGATAAACAGCTGAACGCCAGACAAACAGAACGCAGGAAAGGCCAATCAATATCAGTAACAGAACCGTTCTTCTAGGAGCTTGCCGCCATAAAGCGCTGCCCCATTTAAGGTCGCCTAACATCATAAACGACCTTCCAGGCGCAGAGAAAAAGCCAGCGCTGAGCGCTTATTCCCCTGATTATCAGTGACCTGAGATACCCTGTGCCCCAGCAGCAACACATGGCCAAAATCGGCACCGTTAAGTTGATCAATAAATAGCTGCAAACGGCTAAGATCTTGCGCCTCGCCTTGCAGCATTAGCGTTTCCCCCTGTGCATCAGGAACCAGGCTTTGCAGGCTGACACCCACAGGGATAGTCGCTTCCACACGCGTTAAAAAAGTTGTCCAACGCCACGAATCGGCTTTTAGCAGCGCAGCAAACGGCTGGTAAGCTGCTAATTCTGCTTTAATGTCAACAACGTGTTTAACTGAAGTGGTTGCGGCAACGCTGTTTTTTATTTCCAGTAGCTGCTGGTTTAGCTCACCTTCAGTGCGATGAAGCTGATAGATGGTGCTCATCTGCCAAAAAATAAACAGTATCAACGCCAGCCCCAACAGGTTCAGTGTCAAGCCGAGGTGGCGCCGACTAAAGTAGTGTTTGGTAATAAAATTGATGCCCAGTGGCTGCATAATAAATCTCATCTCCAACCACAGGCCAAGCGTTCAGCGGCACAATAAGCAATAGGGCTTTTTTGCCCTTTTAATTGCCCGCTGATATTTATTGGCGTGCTACTACACAAAGCAATCAATAAAGAATTCAGAACCTGCTCAGCAGAGGTAGCGCAATAGTAATACACGGGCAACCTCTGTAAATCTGGATAAACTTGTCTGGCAGCGAGGAAAGAGCGCTGCAATTCATGTGCTAACTGTTCTTCATCACCATCCACACGACGCCAACGGCAATATTGCGGCTGACAGCCATCATGAACCAGCAAACCTAACTGTCCATCGGTAACTGTCACCAACAGATATTCCCCCTGAAGGGACTCTTGTTGGCACAAGTGATTAGTCAGGGCCAGGGAGTGAAGATCGCAGAGAACAACATCGTAACCTGTTTGCTGAATAGCCTGCTGATATTGGCTTAGAACGGCGCTATCCATTACGCCAACCAGATACCGGCCCATACCTTGGGGACTTGCCCCGACATGATTGATAGCTAAGGTATACTCCCCTGTAGCTTTTATAGTTTCCCGCAGCTTCCAGCGTATCTGCTTTTCAATGTGGTTTGCCTTTAAGCCTGAGGTCTCCAGATCGACCAGACTCGTTTGAGCAACCAGATCGGGCAAACACAAAGCCACACGATTTTCCTTGGGCGCAATTGCACGAAGAGCTTTTTTAACCACAGTGGTGAAAGCCGCCATATCATGAATATTGGCAGCAGAAAAAGCGGGACGCACAACCCCTTCGGCGATATGTTCCCGGGTGATGTTGGAAATCACCAGTTTTTTACGCTGTTTGATCAGGCTGAGGCCCTGCAATTGGCGACCATCACAGGTCAGGCTCAGACCGGTATAGATACGTGGCTGAAAAAACATACTATTCTTCCGCAAAGGTGACCCGGTCAATATCCTGAAAGGTGGTCTCACCTTGCAGTACTTTATTCAGCGCGGCTTGACGCAGAAAAATGGTGCCATTGTTCAAAGCCTGCTGCTTCAATTCCGAGATCGGCCTTTTGGCAGCTATCATTTCGCGCAGGTCATCGGTCATTTCCAACAGTTCAACAATAGCGCTGCGCCCTTTGTAACCAAGTCCGGAGCATTCTGGACAACCAACCGGAGCAAAAAAATTGGCCTGGGCACATGCTTCTGTAGATAGACCATAGCTTGTTAGCAACCCTGGTGGGTGAGTAACTGGCTGTTTACAATTCCCGCACAGTTTCCGCACCAGGCGTTGCGCCATAACGCAATTCAAGCAGGAGACAAAGTTATAGGGGTCGATTCCCATGTGTAAGAAGCGCCCAAGCACATCAAATACATTATTAGCATGCACAGTAGTGAACACCAGGTGACCAGTCAGTGCAGACTGCACAGCTATCTGAGCCGTTTCCGGGTCACGAATTTCACCGACCATGATTTTATCCGGATCGTGACGCAGGATAGAGCGCAAACCGCGGGCAAAGGTCAGCCCCTTCTTCTCGTTGACCGGCACCTGTACGACCCCTGACACCTGGTACTCTACGGGGTCTTCGATCGTAATAATTTTTTCATCACTGGAATTGATTTCCGACAGTGCCGCATACAGGGTCGTCGTTTTACCGCTCCCGGTCGGGCCAGTGACCAACACCATGCCATAAGGTTCCCGAATGCGTTTACGCATGCGCACCCGTTCCCGCTCTGCAAAGCCAAGAGACTCGAAGGTCAGGCCTTTCATATCCTCGGCAATCGATTCTTTATCCAGAATCCTGATGACAGCATCCTCGCCATAACTGGTCGGCATGATCGACACCCGGAAATCGATGGTCTTGGTTCCTAAACGTACCTTGAAACGACCATCCTGAGGAATGCGCCGTTCTGAAATATCAAGCTCACTCATAACCTTGATACGGGAGATAATCGGCCCCTGGAAGCGCCCATCAAGGGTCTCAGTGGCCTGGAATAACACTCCGTCCACGCGATACTTGATCACCACCCCGTCACCTGTGGCCTCAATATGTATATCGCTGGCCCGCTTCATCAGGGCATCATGCAGGGTTGAATCGATCAGACGAATAATAGGGCTGGCCTCAGCCTGCAGGTTATCCAGGCGAATAACCTCTTCACCCTTATCCGTTTCACGAACCAGTTGCAGACCAAAATCCGCTGATACCTCATTCAAACGGCGCTGAGAACCAGAGGACTGGCCCACCAAACGCTCCAACTGGTTAGCGTCTGCAACTTGCAATTCGAGGCGCAATCCAAGCTGCACCTCCAACTGGTCATAAAAGGCCACCATGGTCGGATCAGCGACAACGAGGGTTAAGACATCACCGACCCGTTTAACAGGTAAAAGCTTGTGCTTTAAAACCATTTCGCCAGGCAATAACTTGATCAGCTCAGCATCCGGTTCAAAATTTTCGAGATCGATATAGGCGCATAAATACTGCTCTGCCAACGCCTTGGCCAGATCCATGGCCGTAACCAAACCATGGTTAAGAGCAATAGAACCAAACCGCTCTGCCTCTTGACCCTGTAACTCCAGAACCAGATCACGTTCTGCTGGAGCCAGACAACCTTTGCCAATCAGAATTTCACCGATAGGCTGATAACCACTGTGACCAGACACCTTCATATTCATCCAACCGTTCCTGCCAGTTGAAAGATCGGCACATACATGGCCACGATGATAAAAGCGATAAGCCCTCCCATGACCACCATTAGCAGCGGCTCAATCATAGTGGTCAAACGGTGCAAACGCTGCTCAACATCAGCCTCGTAATAATCTCCAATATCGCTCAGCATGGTCGTCATAGAGCCGGACGTTTCGCCAACGGCAACCATACGTAGGGCAAGAGCCGGGAAATACCCTGTTAAAGAAAAAACCTCTGCCAGGCTGCGTCCTTCTTCAACACCGGTTATTGCTGTTAGCATTCCCTGCTCTAAAGCCTGATTACCCAGGGTGCCGTATGACATACGCATCGCCTCTACCAATGGTGTACCGCTATTCAGGGCCGTGGCCAAAGTGCGGGTAAAACTGCAGATGGCGTAGTTAATTTTCAAACCACCCCAAAACGGTAACCGCAGCACTAGACGATCAAAAAGCAACCTTCCGGAGCTGGACCTTAGCGCCATGGCGATCAGGAAATAAGCCACGCCTCCTCCAATAACAAACAGATACCAGTAGTGCCCCAACGCGCGGGCAAAGCTGATGAGAATCTGAGTCATGAAAGGCAGGTCAACATTGGCATCAGCATAGATCTGACTAAAACGTGGCACGACATAAAACATGAGAAAGGTCACTACAACCAAGGCCGCCCCGGTCAAGAGCAGGGGATAAAAGGAAGCATTGCGAACTTTGGCGCGAATCGCTTCTACCCGTTTTTGGTAGGCCAGAAAGCCACTTAACGTATCGGGCAGGTCCCCAGTGCGCTCTCCGGCCTTAATAGCAGCCACATAAAAGGGGGAGAATGCTTCCGGATGTCTGGCAAAAGCCGCAGACAAAGCACTCCCCCCTTTCACCTCGTTGCGCACGTCACTCAGGACCTGCTTAAAACGCCCATCCTCCAACTGCTCAAGGTGGGTATCTAACGCTTTGAGCAGAGGTAACCCGGACTTAAGCAAAACCAACAGCTCCTGGTTAAAAAGCAGAAAGCCCGTTTTACTCAAGCGACCATGATTGCTCTTAAGAAGGGTACCGACTCCAAACTGACGGCGCACATCCAGTACGTAAAATCCATCAGTTTCAAGCTCTTGGATCAGTTGCTGACGTGACCGTGCCAGGTGGAGCTGCTCATAGCAGCTGCCATCCTGGTGGCCTAATTTGCACAAATAGTTGGGCATAAAATCGTTCAGATTTAGAATTTGGGTGGAGAATACAAACTTCTCAATTGTCAGGGCCCCTACAGACTCTGCCCATCATCCTTAATCCCCGTTCCATATGATAGATCCTGAAACATGGACAACTGTTGAGCCTCGATAACTTGGGTTGGAAACGGCGAAGTTAAAACTCCAAGAATTGCTTGCATAGACTCTTACTTTATCTTTATTAACCTTTACGCTGCAATCAGACGCATTGGATGTTGTAAATAGTGTTCCTGTGGGAAAGGCACTCTTGTTAAATTTAAGATAAAGATATCCATAGTCCTCATTTATTTTAAAACCTTTACAAACCCCAGTTTGACTACCGTTACTGCAGGATCCGATTGTTATATTAGGAAGAGCAGGATACTCAATTGAAATATTTAGAGTATCCGACCACGCACTACCAACCATCCCCTCGACTGCCACTTTTACGCGGTAATAGTAGGTCAGGTAATCCTGGCGGTCTGTTATCTCGACACTGGTTGCGGAAGTATAAGATGCCACTGTGCGCAGCCCCGTGCTAAAATCACTGCTAGTAGCTTCCTGCACAACATAGGTCGCCCCTGAAACAGGTGTCCAACTTAAGGTGTAGGCACCAGCACTATTGGTTGTTCCATTACCTGGTGCCGTGAAGGCAGTCGCTGAAGCCTGTAAGGTAATGCTCTTGGCCACACTCGTACGCCAGCCACTGTCGGTAAAACCAGACTTTTTCGCTTTTACCCTGAACTTGTAACTACCACTGGAGCTAACAGCAACAGTCTTAGAGCTACTACTACCGCTATAAACCTGCGTATAGGCACCACCATCTACACTCATTTGCAGAATGTAACTCGATCCGCTGGTTGTAGATGCGGGCCAACTTACTGTGAAATTTTTCGCTGCTGCATTTGCAGTGACTGAAATGGAAGCGGGAGCGGCACAAGTAAAGGTCACGGCACAACTGCCACCGCTGCGCCAACCACTGGCACTATAGCCTGACTTGGTTGCTCTTACCCGAAACTTATAGGTCCCGTTACTGCTGACCTGCACTGTTGATGAAGTTGCAGAGCCACTATAAGCTTCCATGTAGCTACTTCCACCATCATTGCTGATCTGCAGGACATAGGAAGTGCCGCTGGTTGCCGAAGCGCCCCAACTGACGGTTATTGCACCACTACTATTAGTTGCAGGGACGCTAAGGCTGGTGGGTGTACCAAGGTCGGTCTGACAAGCATCGCTGAAAGCCCACCCTGAAGCAGCCAAGCCCGATTTTACTGCCTTGACCCGGAACAGGTAACTGCCTTCGGCACTGACTGGTACACTTTTACTGGTTGCACAGCCAGAGTAGACAGTGGTCCAAGTGCTACCACCATTACTGCTCATCTGGGCTTGATAGGTCACCCCTGAGGTACTGGATGCCGACCAGGACAGAGGGATTGTACTTGCGGTGGTGGTCGCCGGAACCGTTAGCGCACTGGGCATCCCGCAGGCTGGACCATCACCCCCACCACTAACCCCGGAAATTACAGTAGTTTTGACATTACTCCAGGATCCAGGCTTATAGTTGTTTTTTTGCGCCCGTACCCGAAAACGATAATGACCATTGGTCAACCCAGCTACCGTTACCGAACGCGCAATTCCTTTGTGAGCGGTCTGATAAGCACCACCGTCTTTACTCATCTGCAGCTGATAGGTGACACCAGCCACCGAACTAGCTGACCAGTTAGCATTGATAGAACTGGATGTCGCGCTGGTGGGGACATTCAACGTTGAGATTGTTCCAGCGGATAAGCGTAAGAAAAAAACGCCATCCGATACATCGTCAGCAATTACTTTTCCACTGCTATTCAAAGCCTTGACCCGCACTCTTCGCTCCAGATTACTCGCTCCTATATTAGGGACAGGAACAGCATATTGATTGGTTCCTGCTCCCACGGTCGCAATAGCAATCCAATTATTGTCTGCGGGGTCAGCGTAATACAGTTGGTATGAAACAGCACCTGAAATTAATGACCAGCTGATATGAACAGTATCACCGGGAGCATACACTTCTCCGCCGTTGGGGCTGATCAGCTTACCCGGCAACTGGTCACCGATAGAGATAACCCGCAAACCGTTGGCTTTATCGGCCACATAGGCCAGGTCAGTGCTGACACGTAAAGCTCTGGAGCTACCGCTTGGTGTTGCTTTCTGAGCCAAAACCGGCTCCGAGGGATCGGAGGCATCAATGGTCAGCATGGTGCCATCAGCACAGGCGGCAAAAATGATATCACCAGCGACAGACAGTTGGTTAACGCTGCTGCTGGTGGCCAGCTGGCCGATCACCGTTGGGTCATAGGGGTTACCGACATCGACCAGTTGCACCCCGCCACTGCCAGCGGCCACGTAGGCGAGGTCATCGATCATGGCAACCATCTGGGCGCTACCGGACAGGACACAACGACCACTGACAAACGGTGAGAGCATATCATCAAGGTTAACCAGGCTTAGCCCCCCGCTGCCACCAGCGACATAAGCCATGGCGCCAACCACGCTGACATCGACAGCGCTGCCGGTAATACCTAACTGGGCATAGGCTTGGGGACTTAAAGGAGAGGAAATATTGTAAAGTTGCAGGCCAACGCTGCTGTCGGCCACCAAGGCATAGTCGCCGTACAGAGCTACGCTGTTGGCGCTGCCCGGAGTAGCGACGGCGGCCACCTGTTTCGGGTTGGCCGGCGCGCTGATGTCAATCACCCGTAAACCGCCATTCTTGTCAGCGACATAGGCATAGCTGTCGGCCAGCGCCACATCCAGAGCGCTGCCCGGGGTGTTGACGATGGTATTGACGGTTGCGGCGTTGGCACTGCCCCAACCAAGCAGAATCTGGGCACACAACAGCAGTGCCACACCTAAGTGTTTCAACATAATTCCCCCCCAAAAAACGTAATCGTATTAACCTGACAAAAAAATTTATCATCCACGCAGCGAAAACGCTGCTACCCTCCAGATGAGGTTGTTACTTGTGTCACCCCCTTGGGGCGAAAGATAAACTGCCATTCGGCATAGCTTGCTTTATTGGTAAAATCGTCATTTTCAGCCTTGAAGCCATCCTGCTTAAAAGGCTGTCTGGTACTGCTGCTGCGCACCCCCTGGATTTTACCGGCACTGTCGCGGATCAGCACAAAGGGATCCCCGGTCATGGGGTCCAGGTAGTTGCTGCGCAAGTGGCGCACAACCGCCAGCGAGCGTGGGTCACGCAACAGATCGTCGATTTTCTGCGGCAGACTCGGCTGCATCCCGGCATGACCAGTCATGTAATAACTGCCAATCGCCCGCCGAATCTGCCCACCGCGCCACAACAGCAGCTGTTCCTTGGAACGCTGGGTAACGGTCGACCAGCTGGTTCCGGCCATCCCGGCCAGCAGACCAACCAGGGAGATGGTGATGAGCAGAAAGATGAGGATAGCGCCACGTTCACCTTTTTTGTGCTTTGTCATCTTACTTGTCTTGTCACCTGCTTGGTAACTGTTTCATTTTTTCGTAAAACTTCTTAAAACCGGCGGGTCCCGGCCCGCCAGCCGGGTTCATTTTCCCCAAGCGATGGAAAAACGAACCAAAAAGATCGCTTGAAGGTCAAACACACTGACGATACCCGTTGCGCACGACCTTGTATTGATACCGCCAATCACCCAACAAGCAGCCCTTGATGCTGCGCATCAAATGGGCAAGTGCAAAGACTCAGTGTAGCAAACAACCATCGCCACATGTTCTACCCTCAGCTTTTGTCTGTTCCAACCCATCAAAATGCCAAAGGCATTTTTGCGGTAGTGGCCATGGATCATGGATTTTATGATCGTTGGCCGGCCAGTTAGTTACTGGCTGCACCCTGAAAGGACCGACGCCCCGACACGGACATATAAAAAGGGCCCTTTTTGCATACTTTTTGTGGCTTGATTGTGACAAAAAGTATGGCGTCAGCGGGGACGCGACCCCGCGAACTTCTTTACTTGAGACACATTCTATTACGGCACAATCCACAATTTGATAAGCCCCAAATAGAGCTATGCACTGTCCCCAGAACTAAGAGGAAACTACCGGTCCTTAGTTGACTTAGTTGTAATAAAATTCGCATTTGCCACCTAAAAGCTCATATTATTTAATATTTTTATGCCTTTTCATCCTTAAAAAAACAAAAAAATCATATATGAAAATCAATATCATTCCACAAGAATATAAAAATATTCCTGTGAAGAAATATCCTATTATGAGGCTTGAAGTTTTATAGTAAAAAGCTGGCAAACATAGCAGAATAAGGAAAAAAGGATGAATTTTGTACAAAATAGATTTTCTATTAATTTTCATCATCAAAGATCATCTCCAATATCATATTCTTCTTGTTGGCTTGGCGTCTGCCCTTGTGGCTGTTCCTTCCCTAGTGATTGGCTAGTAGATAATGACTCCGTTACTTCCGTATCAACAAAAGTACCTAATACAGCTGGGGCAATTTCTGCCGTTAACGTAAAAGTTAGACCACTAAATCCTTTTCCTTTTTTTCCACTTACTGAACTTAGCATGTCAGCCACAACACCCCCTGTAGCAGCACCAGCTACAGCTCCTGTTGCACCAGCATTGTCGGGTGGATTATCTATATTTCCTAAAGTATCTAATGCAAGCCCGAGCCCTGCATTAAGTGCCGTTCTTTCCAGAAGTCCAAACCCTTTATCCACTAATGACAATCCACCTCTACCCACTGTTGAAATTGCAGCCCCTCCAAAGACTGATGCCCCACCTAAAACTCCATTAAGAGCAACTGTTCCTAAGCTATAGTCTTTTGTAAAGCCACATACGCCATCCCAGCTCAAATCATATGATGAAGCCATAAAGTCTAAAGCATAATTAATAGCTATATTTGCGACGACCCCTATTACAACAGCCGTACTAAACGCTATATGACCAGATGGATCATTTTTCAGTACCGGATTATTGTCACAATAAGCATAACGATTAAACGATTGCGGATTATCTTCATGCGGCACTAACGTATCAGCAGAAATAAACCTCCCAATCACCGGATTATAAAGCCGAGCATTATAATTATACAGCCCCGTCTCCGCATCCAGCTCCTGCCCCGTATACTTATGATTCACAGATACCGAACCAGTATCACTCACCGTTTCCCCAAACGGTTTATAATAAATCTGCTCAACCTTGACACCAGCCTCATTGGTCACCACACTGGTCCCACCCAGATGATCCTGATGATAATAGAAGGTCGCCTTCTCCCCGACCATGGCAACACGCTTCTGCCCGGCAAAGATATACTTAACCTTAGAGGAGCCATTGACCTCGTACAGTTTATCGATATACAGGGTATCCCCGTTCGGGCCCGACTTCTTGACCCGCTGGCCGTTGCCGTCATAGGCAAACTCGGTCACCCCGCCATTGTAGGAGATGGACACCGGACGGTTCTCAGCATCATAACTGATACTGCGCAAACCGTCGGAGAGCATGTTGCCGTTGGCATCGTAATCGTAAAAACGACCATTGCTGGACGACACCAGTTGATGCGGCTTGGCGCTGGTATCGGTAAAGAAGTCGATCCCTTCTTTGTGGGTCAGGTTACCAAGCTTGTCATAGTCGTAGGTAAGTGCTCCATAGATGTTACTGGTGGCAGTTTTTAGGCGATCGAGTTCATCGTAAGTAAACTTTTGACTCTTGGTCGTATCGCCATCGACAATCGCCTTGATATTGCCGTTGGCAAAATAGCTGTATTGACGGCTGAAATAATTGCTGGAGTTAAGGCTCAAGCCACTGGCGGCCATGCGGCCGTTTTCGGCAACATAATCATAACTGGCCACAGTTTTATTCCCGTAGGTCACTGTGCCTGCTTTCCCCAGGGCGTTATAGTTGCCAAATGTTGCGTAACTCCCAGCACTCTCGAGATTACCGGCATCATCATAAATATAGACCAGGCTCTGATTATCGGGATAGGTAATCGCCTGGGTGCGCAGCATAGCATCGACATCGGTCTTGATGGTGTAGCTGGTGCCATCAATGGTGCGAATAGTACGGGTGGTGCGAGCCAGGGGATCATCATAGTAGTAATCGGTGGTGCCTGAGCTATCGCTCATGCGGGTCATGCGGCCGATGGCGTTATTACGGCTGGCATCATCGTAGCTGAACAGTACCTCGTCACTGATGGACAAGCCCCCCGTACCACTGGCCAAAGACGGCAAGTAGAGGCTGCTGCCACTAAGGTAACCAAACTGATGATCAACGGCGGTGCTGTCGGCATCACTACTGAAAGCCATGGTGCCTGTAGCATAAGCTTTGCGGGTCAGACGATTCAGGGAATCATACTGAAAGAGGATGATCTGCCCCTTGGCATCCTGCTGATAGGTCAGGTTACCTAGGGCGTCATAACCATAGTGCCAGATGCCCATATCGGGATCGTCCATGGCGGTTTTACGCCCCAGCTTGTCGTAACTGATCTGGGTCATGTTGCCAGTGGCATTTTCCACCTGGGTCAGGTTATTCAGGCTGTCATAACTATAATTAGTAGTCGCGTAAGACGTTCCTACGGCAGTCGTACAGCTGGTGAATGTTCCCTTGTACTCATTAACCTGGGTCAGGTTGCTATAAGCATCGAACAGTTGGCGTTTTTTATGGTAATTGGCATCAATATTAATCTGGCTGCCATCGGCACCATAACAGGCCTGCTCAACACTGCCATCGGCTTTATTGACCTTGATGACGCGCCCTAAGGCATCGTAGTGATTCGTGTGATAATAAGCGGTATCCCCGTCAAAGTAAGGGAGAGATTCCTGTTTCAGCAAACCTCGGGCATCATAGATTTTAGTATTAACAATAACATTATCTGGATCACTGCCATAATCAGGCCCAGGCTGTTTGGTTTGGATAATTTTCCCCTGCCCGTCAAAGTACAGTTCGTACCAGAGGCCAAGACTATTTTCCAGGCGGGCGTGCTGCGCACCAACGGTTCCAAAATTAAGGTAAGACCAATCGGCATGGGAACCATCTGACAAGGTTTCCCGCACTTTTCGTCCAAATACATCATAGCTAAAGGTCTTTTGCGCCGTATTGGGATCGATCATACTTTTTAGCTGACCGTATAGACCATTATCGACAGCTTCACTGTCCACACCATAGTAACGGTTGACCAGTTTTTGCCCTTTGGCATTGGTCACGATGCGCGCATAGGTGGCGGTACTGTCATAGCTGATGGTAGACAGATTGCCTTTGGCGTCGCGGCTACAGAGCTGGTTGCCGTAGCTATCGTAACCGAACCATTCCTGGGGATCATTGGTGCCATCAAGATAACGGGTCGTTCTGGTCACGTTACCTTTGATAGGCGTGTGATTGGTCCCGCTACTGGAACAGCTGCTGGTGCTGTTGTCATAATCGTAGGTGGTACGGGCGACCAGGCTAGAGGTGCCGATACCACTATAGATGCTTTCCTGATAAGGAAAGCCCACCAGCCAATCGCTGGTGTTATAGGCGTAAGCAGTAGTAATAGTACGGTTATCATCGGAATTATCGGTGGCGCCGTGTTCTTCCTTACGGATAATATTGCCATAGTCATCGTAATCAAGAACGGTTTTCGCGTGAACCTGACAGCTACCAACCCCCACACACCAGCTTTCAACAATCTGTTCAGGTGGTGAAAAGAATGAAGGCAAATATGCACTGTCTGATGAAGCGTAGGTAGTTTCGGTTTGCCGCAAGAGTGTCCCGTCCCCGGTACTGACGGCTTCAAGATAGGGTCGACTCTTGGTCACCCCAATTTCAACACTTGGGTCATCAGCTTCTGGTGTAACCCCTGCCCCCTGGTGGTACCAGGTTTCAACGATCTTCTGCTCGCCATCGGCTCCGGCCTGCCCGGTTTCCTTAACGTAAGCAAACCCGCGCAGATCCTTTTCAGTGTGGTGATAGTAGCCACCGGCATAATCGTAATTGGTGGTGGAAATTTGTTCGTTGCCGTCGTTGCGTATAATTTGGCTTATAACAGGCAATGCAAAAGGTAGCTGATTATCCGCATAAGAGGATGATGGCATATAGCTTATTTGAGTAATACCACCAATACCGTTATTCACATCTTTCAACAGATCTGGTTTCACCGAAGAAGGCTCGGCCACTGTCAAGGCATCATCACTAATAAATAGCAACCCCTGGCGGCCATCACCATTGCCATCAAAGGGCACAGCACTTTTAAAATCTTCGTAAACTTTTCCCTTATTGACCAAACTTGTCCCATCATTCTGCAACAAATACCACTTACCTCTGCGGGGACCAATCAAGACATCAAGAAGACCGTCACCATTCATATCCAGGGTATGAATAATACTGGCGTCATTATCGTAAACCCAATCATACTTATCCTCTGCCCATTTTCCATCAAGCACAAAAGAGTGACCTGTAGACAGCAGGGCAAACCAATCTCCGTTTTTATCACCGGCAATCAGAAAATCGTCAATTTTATCGCCGTTCAGATCCATATTCCTGACTGCTTCGGCCTTGGCACTCCTTCCTATTTTTCCGGTATACCACTGGCTATAGGTAAAACTTGATCCGTTATATTCCAGAACATAATAGCTGCCACTACTGTCCGGCCCGGCGACAATTTCATCGCCATGATGGCCATTAGCGTCCATAACGTGAATTAATTCATTTTTGCCATAAAATTGCGTCAACGATGACTGCAATACGATGCCCTGATCATCAAAGCCTTCTCCAGTCGATAATAATAACCGCCATTGTCCATTGACATCAGGCCCGATAACGACGTCTTCACGGCGGTCTCCATTGACATCTGCGAAGTGGACACTCTTTTCATAACCATCCCAAACGGCAGAAGTTGCCGGGTTCCAGACACCTCGATGGACAAAAGAGTTATTTTCATAGTCAAAAACGTAAAACTGTCCACCACCAATGGGATCTGCATCAAAATCTGGAACACTAACTTGCCGTGTTCCTGTATCACTGATAGACTCCTCTACAGTCTTTTTAGGATATTCTAGCGTCGGCCCAACAATAATCTCTTTTCCACCATCACCATCAACATCTGCTGCAAAAATACTTTCGACCTTATATTGATCATCCAAGTCAAGAAGCTTGCCGCAACTTTTGCGAGTAAAATCCGTTCCTTTGCTTAGGTACAAATAAGCTCTATCATCAGCAACACCACTGAAAAAATCAGTTCGCCCATCACCATTAATATCTGCAGGAATACGGACGCCGGAGCCTTTCATTTTTTCCCACTTATGATCACTAGGCAGGGATACCGACGACTGGTTATAGTCAAAGGTAAGGGTGCGCAATACACTTGTGCCGTCACGGCCAATAATATTGATGGAGGCTAGCAATGAACGACTAGAGGATGAACTTGGCGCGTAATTAAGTTGATATTTTTTTGTCAGATTACCGGCAGATTTAACCGCGATTGCGGAGAGGCGTTGAGTTAAACTCTCCTTAAACCCTGGAGCATAGCCAACGGGCGCATCAGTACGATCTTCATAACTAAATAAGACAGTATGCACCGGGGTCTTTGATGCATGGCCGGTGTAATTGATCTGCTGCAAATAGATTTGGTTATTGTCCAGATCTTTGTCGTAACTGGCGGTCAGATAATTGCCATTTGGATCCTGGACCTTTTCCAGGCACCATTTAAAGATCTGCCCGGCATCTGCAACATTATCCTGCCGGGTATCGGTCGAGGTCCCGAAATAATACTTCACCCCTTGCTTGGTGGTCATGACCCAGCTCGGGCGGCCGTCAGCTGCAGTGTTCCTGACAAAACGCAAGAACTGCCCTTCTATTTCGAGGCGAAATTCATTGCTGGAAACAGCCACAAGCTCATAGGCACCATTGGAAGTCCGGTAGACAAAATCATCGGCACCATGATCAACCCCGAACTTGCGATTGCGCTCTATAGAGCCAAATTCGAGCTGCCAGCCAAACCCGACCCAGCTATCGCGAAAGATACTGTTGTATTTCAAGGTAAGTTCAGGGGTCATACCGTTACGCCCCTGAGGCATATCGATAGCGACTTTGTAGGTTGCCGACCCGATAAACTTGGCGGGTAGGATACCCTCATCACCATTGAGGAAATCGACCTCGGTAATGGAGTGCGGTAGGGTTCCGTCAACCAGTTCTGCTGAGGCAGGAAGAGGACAGACCATCGTCAGCAGCCATACAGATAACCAAAAAAGTGATAAGATTTTGCTGTAACGATTTTTTTTACGATCAGCCACAAAAAAACGCATCCTACCTTTTACCAGGCACAATGCGTTCAGCAAATTTTTCCCACAGTTCATCAGCTGCCCCCCCCGAAGCTATTTTTACTTGTTGTTTGTAATTACGAAGGGGGAAAAATTTACACAAATATTATCCATTGTCAACAAAACTTGACATGCTTTCTAATTTTTTCAGGATGTTTCACATTATTCATTAACAGGATATTTAATGACTAAACAATTTTTCCTCCTTATTTGCTCTGTACTGCTCCTGACTGGCTGCCTGCAGGCAGTCCCACCCGACCCAACCCTCCACCATCAATTTACTCAAAGACCCGAGAATATCATTCTCCGGTTCGATTCTGATAAAGGACAGCAGACGGCTTATTATCTGGCCCCCAAAGAACAACCCTCTTCTCCTCCCCAAAGACTGGTCATCGCCTACCCCGGTATCAACAGTCTGGCATTGAGTTGGCTCGATGTTGTTAATCAAGGGACGTACCCTGATACAGCCTACCTGCTTATTGAATATCCCGGGCGTGGTGAGTCGGAAGGGTTCATGCAACCAGAAGAGTTGTACATCAATAGTGAAAAAGCTCTGCAGGAACTGGCTAAACAGCTTAAGGTGCCTTCTCTAACCAGCGATCTCCGTTTATTAAGCCATTCCTTTGGCAGTGGAGCCGCGCTTCAGTTTGCTACAAGAAACTTACAGATTAAAACTATTGTCCTGGTAGCGCCCTATGATGATCTGAAACATGCGGTCAAACAGCAATCATGGTTTCTATCAGCCATAATGCCCAGCCAGATTGATAACCGGGAGTTGCTTGGAATATTATTGTCCGGGTCGTCACCCCCCGATATCACCATTATCCACGGCGGACAAGACCGTAACCTGCCTCTCTCTATGAGCCAGGAGCTTCAGCAGATTTCTCCTGACAAAATCAGCTTGATGATTTTTCCCGAAGATGGTCATACAGATATTTTACATTTACGTCGTGAAATTATTTTGCAGGAAATTAACCGAGATTAGACAAAAAAAGTCCGTGGCCAGGAGGGGACCACGGACTAAAGGTTTTGAGAGGTTTCTCGAAAGATATCTACTACGTTATAGCCGTTCCGCCTGCCACAACAAAACGTCTATGGCTTATTTATAACTATCCGAGTTATCTTTGTCAATAATAATTTTGAAAATCTTTTTCATTTTCTCTTCAACCTGTTGAATTTCCATTTTACTACCTCACCGGCCCAAGACGATTAAATTACTTTTTTTGGATATTTCATCCACTCCGCCAAGGCTCAGGGAGACTGTCCTTTGGAATGGGTGTGTCGCCCGGATGGTGACAGTCAAGCTCCATAGATAAGTGCAAGCGTTTCTGGAAATGGAACGTTTTAAGATCGGCCAATCTCACTTGAGGGAACTGGATAACCAGATTATTTTTTATCAGGAGTCAAGGCTTCAAGGGCATCCAACTGGCCGGCTGACAGGTTCATGAATTGAACTCCGATTCCGGGCAGTCCGACTCCATTATCATCCCATTTTCTGACCCACCGGACTTCACTCCGTACCGACTTAGTTTCTCCCAATACCGGAATCGATAAATTGACGATGTCACCGACAGTATAGTCACCACTGGTAAGGACATAGGCCCCCCCCTTGGAGACATTAAGAGCGGCTACCTGTTCACGGATAACTTCGATACTTTCGGCAAGAATAGAAGACTGCATCACCTTTGATAGGGTTACATTCAGATGGAGTCCATGACGCTGCTGCAGGCGAACAGGTCGTGGCTGCCCGGACTTTTGGATCATCGCAACAAACTCCTTGAAGGAGAAGGATCCCGAATGCTCAGGATGCACACAGCGTAGCCGGTTACCGAATGCTTTGCGAACCAAGCACACTGGATAACCGCGCGCTATCGAGTGAATGACGTCTTTATCCTCCGCCTTAAGTGCGGAATACGTCCACATGTCTATAACTATACCATGATATTCAGCCTGAGCAGCGACACGCAGCTGGTCAAAATTTTGCAATGAGCCCACAACATCAAGTTCAACCAGGGAGTCCGCTATCAATAATTCGCTTAACTCGTCTGTCATTTCTGAGTGACATACGGTCAATAGCCGGACCTGAGCAGCGTCATCTACCTGTACTTTCCTGGTCATACTTGAAAAAATAGCCATACCCCATAACCCTCCGTCAACTTATTTAAACTTAGGTTAATTTGTGTCGGCAAATTTCTCAACTGTTTTCTTCTACTTAAACAATATATTCTTTAACCGATTCTAATCACAATAAAGGGGCAGGTTCAGTCAACCAGCTTGTCCAGCTCGGTCAGGATCTCTTTCTGTTCACGTATCTGTTCGTGATAGTAGTTCCAGACAAAGTAACTTTGCAGACCAAGGATAGTCAGACCAACGACAAAGATGGCCCAGAAATTTTCACGCAGTGAATTGGTAAGATGATAAAAGGCATAAAAGCCACCCAGGTAGCCAAAATGTGGCAGAGCAGTCCCTGGTTTTTTGCCCCCGGACATCTGGGTTAAAAGCATGATTAAAGCAGAAAAGGCATAGACCACTAACGCCCAGTTAATCATGTTGGGAGATGGACCACTCCCCAGCAGTGCACGCATATCAGCACTTAAGGTTGGCAGGAAATCAAAATTCCGGTACGCCCCCATACTTAACAGGGTAAACAGGGCAAGTAACCAGAGTCCCGAACTGGCCAGTAACTCAAGTTTTTTAATCTTACTCTGAACCTGCCTGCGCAGCGGGTTAATATCCGGAAAGCTTTCTTCTTCCGGCGTTTGCCGTGTCGGTTCGCTCATCGGCCTCTCTAGCCTGTTTCCAGGCTTTAAACTTACGCGTCACCCTCCGAAGAGTCAGAATGGCGACCCGCTGGCGGTTTTGGTGCCTGCACGGCTTGCCAGGCATGATCTCTTTGCTTGACCAGGGTCCGAAAATCTTTATTAATCTGTCCCAACTTTGAATCCGCCGGGGGTAACTCCGACTCACTCGCACCTGCAACAGCCTGTTCAAGATTATAAGCCAGCCGCAGAATCGGCTGAAACAGATTGACCCGCAACAGAGCAGCGACACCCCCCACCGTCAGAAATAGAACCATAACACTAAAGGCAAACATCCTGCTACGTAGTAATGACAGGGTATCTTCGAGATGCGCACTGGAAATACCGACACTTAAAAAGCCAAGAATCGGTTGCCTGTCAGCATGAAAATGGCACGCCGCCGTTGAACATTGAGGCTCATTCAAAATCGGCATATTGACCGCGATAAACCCATTATCATGATCAACATTGAAATGGGTTTTACCCCGTTCAGGCTGGCTGGCTCCCATCAGTGAGCGACTCCAGTCATCAACCCGGGGAGCAAAGGTAGAGTCTCCTGATGGCTGCTCAAGATCCGCATACTTGGGAGCGCCGTCCTGATCATAAATCCTGATCCGCTCAACACCGTCAAGAGTATCGACATTGGCGAGGATATTGCGTAATGAATCACGGTCATCTTCCATCATGGCATAATGGGTTGACTTGTAAACCGTCACCACAAGATCATCTACATGGCGCACAGCCTCAGCGGTCATATCGGCCTTGATAAAGGAGTACAAAAGCAGGCAACCGAAAACAACGAACCCGGTCACCGCAATGGTGACCGGTACAATGGCCCTGGCAATAAGATTGTCAAACATACACCCTCTCTTAAGCGGCCTCCGGAGTTTTAAATTTCATACACCGGAGGCAATGCATCAGGCTCGTGCCGAAACCTCGTCCCGGGACAGGGATTTTGTTACTACCGGTTGCGGCACCTTTGCAGTTACTTCCTGCGTACGCAACTGATAGAGAATCGGCAGGCGATTGAGAATGAAGCGATAAGTTGCGATATAGATGGCAAAAATCGTAATACTTATGATGATTTCCAGGATATGCGGGACCTCCTGGTACAGATTCCAGTTGAAGGTAATCAACGCGGTATTCAGACGATTTAGAACAATGCCTAAAACGGTAATTATACCGCCCAACCGACATAAACCGACGATCCTGTGGTGAATACCAAAAGACAACACGATCAATGGCAGAACAACGCCAAAACCGATCTCGAACAACCACCAGGCCCCCCACCCCGTTGCCAGGTAAGCCCATTCATTGTCATGGGCAACCGCCAGGAGCTTGATAAACAGGTAGGTAATCAAGCCCATTGCCGCACCTTTGGCCAGAGCAATGGTAATGCGGTCAAGATTCTCTATGAAGCGGTCGTCACAGCGCCAGCGCATGGTGTAGTACACAATGCTGCTTACGGTGATGACCATGCATAACCCACCGGGAATGGATGAGGTGAAAAAGTGAATCCACTGAAACGATGCCGAATACCATAACGGATGCACTTTCCCTGGAGCATAGACGAACAGTGCTCCCAATGCCCCCTGATGCAAGGTGGACAAAATAATGCCTGCGACCGTCAAGCCGACAGTTCCTTTACGGACAAACTCATAGCCACGACGGAAACCGATCCACTCAAAGAAGGCTGTCGAAACCTCGGCGACCTGAACCGACAGGTAAGTCGCGACATGCCAGCCAACCAGGAATAAAACTGCAGCCGGTCCCCAAGAGTATACCATGGGATACGCCAGACGCCAGGGCTGCCCCAGATCAACCAGGAGATAAACAACAGCAAAAAAATATCCCAGCAGACCATTGAGAAGCGCCAGCCGTTCAATCGGTTCAAAATCGTGACGCCCGAATATTTCTACGGTCGTTCCGAGCATAAAGCCGGAGGCAGATAACGGGACCATGCAGAACAGGCCAAAGCCGAGAAACAGACCCCAGGGATAGTCGTAAGAACTATGGGTAACCGCTCCCAGACCAAACAGGTAACGGTAGATGATTACCGGAACTCCAATGACAAAAATGATTCCCAGTAGCCAGTTAAATTTGTTCCGGACAAACTGGGACAAGTACTGGTCAAGAGTCAGGCCAAGGAGCAGTTTTTCCATCAATGTCCACTTCTTTCCATCCGGCTTGAGGTCTGCGTCGTGCGGCTTAACACCGTAATTAGCAAGTTTTTTCATAGCTCTCTAGTCCTCCTGCCCGTGATGGTTGTCGTGGTCGTGTGACTTTTTGCCTTTAGTTGACAGTAAATGGAAACCGGTAAACAGCGCCGGCCAGATCGACAACACCATCGGCACCATAGCGAGAAAATCCTTCACATTATTAATAATCGGTTCTTTTGGCAGATCACCATTAAAGCCAACCTCTTCAAAGGGAACCGCAGACAGATACATCCAGCCGGTACCTCCGACTTCCTTTTCACCGTAGACCTTATCCACATATTGACCCGGATTTTTGCGGATTCGTTCATGGGCTATTTTCAGCAGATCTTTGCGCTTACCAAAGGTCATAACCTGCTGAGGACAACTTTCCACGCATGCTGGCGGCCGCCCTTCTTTAAGGCGCGTGTCGTAGCAGAAGATACACTTCTTTATCACCGGGTTAAGGGCCGAGCTATAGGTATAAGCCGGTATTCCGAAAGGACAGGCGATCATACAGTTGCGGCACCCGACACAGACCTTGGGATTGTAAATGACAGCACCTTCCGGGGTTTTGGTATAAGCGTTGACAAAACAGGAGGTCAAACAGGCTGGTTCATTACAATGATTACACTGGATCTTGCGGTACACCGGTTCTGCCTCAGCCGGATCGTAGCGATTAACCACGGTATAAGCTTTTTCCGTAGTCCGCCGCTTTTGGCCATGGTGAAGTTCATCAAATACCGAATAATCGTCAAACGGCAGGTCGGGAGCCGGCAGGTTCTGCTCCTGGTTACAGGCCGCTTCACAGGTCCGGCAGCCAACACAGCGAGTCAGGTCCACCAGTACTCCCATACCATCGGGGAACCCTTCAAAAGACCCGGCCGCATGTGCCTTTTTTGCGGGGGTCATCATCACAGCAGCACCTCCTGCCATACTGCCAGCCAGGAATTTTCTTCGTGATATCTTACTCATCTGTCAATCTCCTTATGCGCAGTATGTTAGCGGGAGTGCGTGTCATCTGGTTGCGGCGCCGGAGCGTAGTCACCAGAATGATAAAATTTGTGCCCCGCATCTGTTTTGGCGTGACAATCTTCACAACCAACCGGACCACCTACCTCACGGTGGCACCCCATGCAATTGAGATGATAGGCAGCTTTCAGATTGGGCTGATCATCATGAAAGACAAATTCCTGCTCTACAGTCGGGTCCGCCAACCCTACAGTTGCCGGGCTGGCATGACAATCCTGACAGGCCACAACGTCCATGTCTTCCTCACCCTGGTGACATTTGAGGCAATAGCTGTTAACCGGGGCGCTGCCCGTGGTGTGATGATGGCAAACGGAGCAGTCTTCGGCGACCTCAACATGCATGGCGTGATCAAACATGACCGGCTCATAAAGATTGGTTAAAGCGTCAAGCTCAACTTCATCAGGAAAGTCATCCATAGCAAAACTGCTCATGGCGCAGAGCAGCGCGCCCACAACCAGCACGACGGTTAACAGTTGTTTTCCAGGCACTCTCATCGTTGTCTCCTCATTCACAATTCAGCACTTAAAATGGCAGTTTCAGGCAAGTTTTCCGGAATCTATTAATCGTCATCAGCGCTATGGATATAGCGATAAAAAATCGGGAAAAGGGTAAACAGCAATAAACAGATCAGGTACTCCAGCCCCTTAATATAGGTATAGAAATCTACGACCGTGTAAATCTGCTCAACCTGTCCGACATTCATTAAAAAATCGATCATCACACCACCTCGCAAGAAAGAAAGCGCCTACCCTGTTACCAGTAAGCGTTGTTTAGAACCTTCCCGGATAACCCGGACTTTGGTTCTCCATCCCCCAGTCCATATGGTTGATTTTCTCTGGTGCAGAGGGTATGCCATTTTTTGAATATCTAAAGGGAGCTTTTTAACCGACTAGATTTATTTAGGTTTTATCGATTAATAAAAATAAGACCAAAAAAGGAAGGGATTCACGACATGTATAACAAAACAATACAGCTTTTTTTAACAAAGCCAGGATCACATTTGGTAAGAATGCTCTATCCCGCTAATTTTATTATTGGATTACCAAAAAGAAACGGTGTCTCCAGACGTACAAAAAAAATATTGTGGTTTTCAGTGTATTGAATATTTATTTCATACAATCAGAATATCTCTACGTTATAATTTCTCTATAGTTTATAAATTTCCAAATCTGCATTGCCAAGCCAAGCGTTTCAAAACCTGTCGGGAACGAACAGCAATTCCTTGACGTAAATTATGTCCGCCTTTACTATGAAGTCGGCTTGAAATTTGCTTGATATGTGTCTGAACCGTCCTGCTTTCGCTCTTTTAAAGTTACTTATGCAATGACTCTCAAGGTGGAGAGATCCCGAGCGGAATCAACAGGGTATTGAAATGTACCACTGCGTCAGCTCTTGCTGCGCAACGGGTTTTTCGACAGCCTGCTAACTTGAAGAGAAGCAGAATATGAGTGATACAGCCAGTCATAGAATTCTTGTTATCGACGATGAAGCCGTTATCAGGGAGGGGCTGCGCCAGAGCCTTGCACTTGAAGGGTACCAGGTTGAGGTAGCGGCTAACGGCAAGATCGGCATGGACAAGCTCCAGAAGAATGAGTTCAGCGTTGTCATCAGTGATCTGAAAATGCCGATCATGAGTGGCATTGATGTGCTGAAAACCATTCAGGTCCTGCAGCCCAATGTCCCGGTCATCATTATCACCGGCTTTGCCACCGTCGATTCCGCTGTTGACGCCATGAAAAACGGCGCTTTTGAATACCTGACCAAACCCTTTCTACCAGATCAGATTCTCGAAAAAGTTGAAGCCGCCATCAAAAAACGTATCCTCAATCTCGAGGCGGTGCAAATCAACAGCCACCACAGTGAAACCTTATTATCCTCTTCCTTTATTGGCAAAAGTCCGGCCATGCAGAAAGTTTTTCGCCGGGTCCTGCAAGTTGCGCCCACCAACAGCACCGTACTGATCACTGGTGAAAGTGGCACCGGAAAAGAACTCGTGGCCCGAGCCATTCATCAGTACAGCGCCCGGGCAGACCAAGGATTTGTTGCTGTCGACTGCAACTCGCTTCCAGAAAACTTACTTGAAAGCGAACTCTTCGGGCACGTTAAAGGCTCCTTTACCGGGGCAACCCAGTCAAAGCCAGGTCTGTTCATGGTCGCCAGTGGCGGCACCCTGTTTCTTGATGAAATTGCCAATTTAAGCATGGCCACTCAGGCTAAATTATTGCGTGTCCTTCAACAACGAGAAGTCACCCCCATCGGCGGGACCAAAGCAACCGCCATCGATATTCGCCTGATTGCCGCAACGAATCGCAGCCTTGAAAAAATGGTCGCTGCTGGTGACTTTCGTGACGACCTCTACTTCCGCCTCAATATTATCCCCATCGATTTACCGCCATTGCGCGACCGCACCGGTGATGTCCCGCTATTAATCGGCTATTTTCTTAAAAAATTCTCCGAGGATATCGGCAAGGATATCAAAGGGTTATCAGCAGATGCCCACCTTGCCCTGCATGAATATCCGTTCCCCGGCAATGTCCGTGAGCTGGAAAACATCATCGAGCGGGCTGTCGTTCTCAGCCAGGGGGAATTGATTCAGAGTGGCTGCCTGGAGCTACCTGGCAGTCACAGAGAAGAGGCAGAAAGCCAGGAAATCGCGGCACCTTTAACCTCAGATGAATTGAAAGAAATCAAACGCAAAGTGCGCGAGCAGGCTGTCGAGCCGATAGAAAAGGCCTTCGTTTATGCAGCTCTGGAACGGAACAACTGGAATGTCACCAAAGCGGCCGAAGAAACCGGAATGCTGAGGCCTAACTTTCAGGCGCTACTCAAAAAACTCGGTATTTCCATCAAAGATCATATGGTCTGACAGGACATGGAAGAACTATCGGCGCTCCCCATTCAGTCAGGTTAAATGATCTGGTCAGTGCCTACCCTTCCGCACCGGACTGTTTATCCTGAAAAGCATCCCCTTCTGTAACCGGCAGGGAGATAGTGAAGTGAGTCCACTGCCCCTCTTCACTCTCGACATCAATACGTCCGCCATGATTACGGATAATGCCATAGGTCACGGACAGTCCTAAACCAAACCCCTTCTCCGACTTGGTCGAAAAGAACGGATCGAAAATACTCCCGATATTTTCCTTACTGATTCCCAGGCCGCTGTCCTCAACCCTGATGATGACACAACGTCCGTCCCTGCACAGGGATGTTGTGATCCGCAGAACACCTCCGTGGGGCATCGCCTGTCCGGCGTTGATAAACATATTGAAGAACACCTGCTGGAACTGATCGGCGTCAATAGACAGATCGGGCAACCCTCCATCAAGGCTGCACTCAACCTGGATATCCTGGAAAATCGCCTGTTGTGAAACCAGTTCCAGAGAATGGCGAATAACCCGGTTAATCGATTCGGGCTTCTTTTCCGGAATCGATTCACGGGCAAATTCGAGCAAGCCGCGTACAATTTTGGCACAACGACCGGTTTCAGAAACGATAATCTTAAGATTATCTTTGACCTGATCGGGAAGATTATCGCTCTTGGCCGACAACGCCGCAAACATGAGAATCCCGGTCAACGGATTATTGATTTCATGGGCGATACCGGCAACCAGCTCCCCCATGGAAGCCAACTTTGCTGAGCGCAACAATTGGTCCTGCATGGCATGAATCTCTTCAGTACGCTCTTCAACCTTATGCTCCAGGGTATTTCCCCATTCTTTCAACTCCAGTTGGGCCTGGGCCAGGTTATCAGCCATGGTATTGAAAGAACGTCCCAGACGACCGATTTCATCCCTCCCGGGCTTTTCAACCCGGGCCAGGAGATCCCCCTGGGCAAGAGCCTGGGTCTGTTCCAGGATCCCCTGAAGCGGTTTACAGATATAAAACCTGGTCAGCAGGTAATGGCATAAAGACAGGAACAGCAACATGATACAGGTGGAAATAATGACATCAGCATGGTGCGAATGCGCCAGCTGGACCATCGGTTCGAGGGAGACCGCAACGTCGAGGACGCCGATCTTGTTCTCTTTAAGTGAGTGGAAATGGCAGGCAGCCGTGTAACAGTTCGGCTCATTGTATATGGCGCGGGTTACGTTCAGGTATTGAGCCCCCTGCTCGTCACTGAAGGTCCGGCTGCGCGTTTCAATGGGTGCATCCAGCAGCACGGTACTGCCACTAACGTGGCAAAAAGCACAACTGTCTGCGGTTTCCGGCAGCCTGGTCCCGATTTCGTTAGGGATACTTGAAAAGCTTACGACCCCTTCACGACCAAGAATCCTGATTCTTGATATCCGTGGCGCCTTCGCTGTCTCTGTCATGGTCATCTGCAACTGCTTGCGATCATTTTCCAGCATCATGTGATAGGTATCGCGCAGAATCATTTCGAGCAGGACATCAGTATCGACCTTTGCTTCCTCGAGGAACACATTCTGCACCTTGGTAATATGCAGAAAGGCTGACACCGACATGGCAATTAACAACACAATACTGGATATGACGGTATAGCGTATGGCGAGATGAACACGCATAAACAACCCTTTATCGCTAGGGACTTATTCAGATTCACAGACCATGACCAGAGCCAGTTTAAAATTCCACACCTTACCACCCTGGCTTTTCTGGTGACCGTAAAGTATGCTGGTATTTTCCAGCATCTTGATAATAGCTATACACCGATTATGCCAGATTACCAGACGCGCAAAAGATTTTATCGGGTAATAGGTCATCATTGCCTTTTCAGCGCTCCTGAAGTATAAAAACCCCCTGACCTACAGCGCACGGAATCTTCACCCGTACAGGACGGTTTTGCCATGGGATACCACACACTGCGACAGGCCATCGACGATCTCGAACAGAGTGGCCAACTGATCAGAATCGAGCAGCCAATCGACCCCAATCTACTGGCCGGGGCCATTCAACGCCGGGTCTACCAGAGCCAGGGTCCAGCCTTGCTGTTCACAAACCTGAGCGGTTGCAAATTTCCGGCGGTTGCCAACCTGTTCGGTACTCTGGCCCGTACCCGCTACCTGTTCCGTGACACCTTGCGCCAGGTCGAAACCCTGGTTAATTTGAAACGTGACCCCAAAAGCCTGCTCAGTTCCCCAGGCTCGCTGCTGTCGGCTCCATTGGCTGCCTGGCATCTGCTTCCCAAGAAAGTCAAAAACGGTCCGATCTTAAGTCACCAGACCAGTATCAGCGAACTGCCACAGATTAAAAGCTGGCCCGATGATGGCGGTCCGTTTGTCACCTTGCCCCAAGTGTATAGTGAAAGTATTCTCAAGCCGGGCATCCGTTCCTCAAACCTGGGAATGTACCGTGTTCAATTGGCTGGCAATGACTATCTTCCTGACCGTGAAATCGGCCTTCACTACCAGATTCATCGCGGCATTGGCCAACATCATCAGGAAGCGTTACAGCAGGATAAGCCGTTCCGCGTTAATATTTTTATCGGTGGTCCACCGAGTATGACCGTCGCAGCAGTGATGCCGCTCCCTGAAGGGATGCCCGAATTGGCATTTGCCGGTCTCCTCGCCGGGCAACGCATCCCCATGGTGCAGTATGACAAATATCTGCCAATGCCAGCTGAAGCTGACTTTGTCATCTGCGGTACCATAGATCCCAAACGCCAGAAACCTGAAGGTCCCTTTGGTGATCACCTCGGTTACTACAGCCTGGTCCATGACTTCCCGATGATCCGGGTTGACCGTGTCTACCATCGTCCCGATGCCATCTGGCCGTTTACCACCGTCGGTCGCCCGCCCCAGGAAGATACCAGTTTCGGAGCATTTATCCATGAGCTGACCGGGGCGCTGATTCCAGAGGTGTTACCCGGCATTAAAGCTGTCCATGCCGTCGATGCCGCCGGGGTTCACCCCCTGCTGTTAGCCATCGGCAGTGAACGCTACACCCCCTACAGCAAACGTGAGCGCCCACAGGAGCTGCTGACCCAGGCCAATGCGATTCTCGGTCAAGGGCAACTATCCCTGGCAAAATACCTGTTTATCGCCGCTGAAGAGGATAACCCTGCCCTCGATATTCACAATATCGAAGCATTCTTTGAGCATATTCTGACCCGGGCCGACTGGTGTCGTGATCTCCATTTTCAAACCAGCACCACCATCGACACCCTCGATTACAGCGGCCATGGCCTTAACCAGGGCTCTAAAGTGGTCATTGCAGCGGTTGGCCCTAAACGCTTCAAACTACCGGATGCCATTAATTCTGACCTGAAGCTCCCCAAAGGGTTCGCTAATCCACGCATCGCCATGCCAGGCGTGCTGTTAGTTGAAGGTCCAGCCTGTCAGACTTACACTCCTGGCGAAGATCGCGATCTGCTCAGATTCTGTAAAAAGTTCGACCGCACCGCACCGATCAACAGTTTTCCATTGATTGTTATTGTTGATGACAGCAGTTTCTGCGCTGCCAGCCTGAATAACTGGTTGTGGACGGTTTTCACCCGGTCCAACCCGGCTGCTGACATCTATGGTATTGACAGTTTCACCTCTGCCAAGCACTGGGGTTGCCACGGCTCACTGATAATTGATGGCCGCAGCAAACCTCATCATGCCCCGGCCTTGATAGATGATCCTGATATTGAAAAACAGGTGGACCAGCTTGGTGTTAAAGGTGGCCCCCTGTATGGCATTATTTAATGGAGTCAGCACATGTTAAAAACTCAGCCCGCTAATATTTTTATCCCCTCATTGGTCCAGGCCGTGGGAAATACGCCACTGGTTGATATCTCCATCCTGGTCAACAAACCCGGCGTCCGGTTGTTGGCTAAACTGGAGGGGAGCAATCCGGGAGGCTCCGTCAAAGATCGCCCGGCCCTGTATATGATTGAAAAAGCTGAAGAGAGTGGCGAGCTGACCAAAGATAAAATAATTCTTGAACCGACCAGTGGGAACACCGGCATCGCCATTGCCATGATCGGCGCCGCGAAAGGTTACAAGGTTAAACTGGTCATGCCAGCCTGCGTCAGTACGGAACGGCGTGGGATCCTTGAAGCCTATGGTGCGGAAACAGTCCTCTCCCCCGGTTGCGAGATGACCGACGGAGCGATCAACCTGGCGCACAAGATCCTGGCTGAGGATCCAGACCGCTACTATATGCCGAATCAGTACAGTAACCCCAACAACCCTTTGGCTCATTACGAAACTACCGGTCCGGAGATCATGGCCCAGAGTGGCGGTGACATCGACTTCTTTGTCGCCGGCATGGGTACCTCAGGAACCTTGATGGGGATGTGCCGCTATTTTGCAGACCATGCTCCGTCCGTTAAAGTTATCGGTGTCGAGCCCGGCCTGGGCCATAAAATCCAGGGGCTTAAAAATATGCAGGAAGCTATCGTTCCAGCTATTTACAATGAATCTCTGCTGGCCGAAAAAATCCTGATTGGTGACGAAATCGCCTACGAAACCACCAGGCAGCTGGCCCTGCAGATGGGGCTTTTTGCCGGCATGTCGAGTGGTGCGGCTGTCGCTGGAGCACTCCAGATCGCCGAAAATATTGACCATGGCACAATTGTCGCTCTACTGCCGGATCGCGGAGATCGCTACCTGAGCACCAACCTGTTCCGCTCTGCCTGTGCAGAGTGCCCACCATGAGCCAGCTTCCGGAGTTACTGCAACGTCAGGCAGAGCGCCTTCTCGATGAGCTCTGCCTGCAAACAGCAAACGATCCCTATCAGCCACGCCTGCTGCGCTTTCGTATTGACGGGCTTAACATTTTTCTGTTTGAAGTACGCCGTCATCGCCATGACCCGGATAAACAGACAGAAATTGCCATGGCGCGGCTGCGCTATACCCCGGAATTAAATCAGTGGACTCTTCACTATCAGGATGAAGACCGCTGGAAACTCTACCTGAATATTCAACCAACCCTCGAACTGAGTCGCCTGCTTAAAGCGATTCAGCAAGATCCTTTTGGCTATTTCTGGCAGGATTAACACTAGGCAGAAAAAACTCGTTGCTTTCAGGCTGCGCTGCGTTAAAAAAAATAGACCATCCTACCCCGGTGTTTTTTTGAGCAGAAATACCCCAAGAAAAATCAACCCGGTCGCCAGATAATCGAAAACAGCAATGGGCTCACTAACGATCAGCGAACCGATCAGTAAGGCAACAACCGGCGGGACGTAGGTCACTGCTGATGCGGAGACAGCCCCCATGGTATCAACCAGATAGTA
Organism: Geopsychrobacteraceae bacterium; assembly: GCA_963664385.1. Taxonomy (GTDB): domain Bacteria; phylum Desulfobacterota; class Desulfuromonadia; order Desulfuromonadales; family Geopsychrobacteraceae; genus Seleniibacterium. The sequence continues at coordinate 2,045,393 of OY761157.1, read as the reverse complement.
ATAGATGATATATGCAAAACCGGTTCCGAGCAGACCCAGGCCAACAATCAGAGCGATGGCAGCCCCCGTATCTTCAAAGATGCCACCTATCCCTTCAAAGCTGGTAAACAGCGTCAATAGCAACAAACCGATAGTTAATTGATATGTCGCCAGAGCGACGGCAGGAATGCGTAAAGGAATGATAAATTTTCGGGCATAGACAAAGGAAGACCCGACACTCAAGGATCCCGCCAGCATATACAGGACTCCTTCCATGCTGGTCGTTGACAGGTCACTGCCGCTCGGCCTGGCAATAGCGATAACCCCGACAAAACCGACAAAAATACCCAGCAACCTGGTCCGTGTGGCCTTTTCTTCAGCAATAAAGATTAAAGCCAGGACAAATGAAAACAGGGGGACTGCCCCGCTTACCGCACCGGCAACCCCCGATAGCAACAATGATGTCCCTTTGGCAAAGGCGCAGAAATAAAGAGCGGTCGCCAGAATCCCCATCACCAGAAAATGTCCGGCATGACGCAGGTGGGCCAATTTCAGAGCACCGCGCGAATAAGCCAGAACCGCTACCGGGATAACGCCGAACAACACTCTGAAAAAGACAATCTGAACCGGGGAGATATAGTGAACAGCCATCTTCATATAGATAAAGCAGCTACCCCAGACAACCCCCAACAGACAAAAGGCAATAAAGGGAATCCAGCTACTGACTTTTACCTTGCTGGCAGCAGGCTGAACACAGGATTTATGCATGAGAAACACCTCAGTCGGTAGCGAGGAAGAGACTGAAATTTAAATTCCCTGCCGCCCCTATCAGCAGTTGAAAAACGGTTTCAAGGCAGCAAGGGTAATATTTAACGCCGTAATTGCAACACCGCCAGTTTTCACCAGCCTGCTATTTTTTAGCGCTTGCAGATCAGATAGACACCAGCCAACAACAATAAAATCCCAAGGCCCCGACGCACATCAAAAGGAATATCGCGCATCCCGAACAGGCCATAGTGATCCATCACCACTCCGGCAGCCAGCTGCGATACAATTGTTAGTGCCAATACTGCTGTGGTACCGATGCGCGGAACGCCTATGATGGTCATGGTCACAAAAAAGGCTCCAAAGAGCCCGCCGGTCAACTGCCACCACTGAGCTTCACCGGCCCGGCGTAGGCTTCCGTCACTGGCCAGAAATGAAGTAATCAGCAGAATTGCAGTACCCACAGCAAAAGAGATAGTCGCCGCTTCGAGAAAACCAGTTTTCTCTGCTAAACGAGCATTTATAGAAGGTTGCACAGCGACCGCAACGCCGCCGGCAACCATAAGAATAATCAACAATAAGTTAGACATTAATGTTCAGCCTTAAATAAACAATAAGCAGCCTACGGCTGACGCTGTCTGACAAGTTTGGAAATGGCCTTGAACTCATCCCCTTTGGCAACCTTTACCAGTTGGAACAGAGCCGTTTCTGTCGTGGTGATTACTGCTCCGGCAGCTTTTGCTAATTCCAGGGCATTTTCGTAATCACTGATAAAGCGTGACGCCACAGCGTCCCTGACCAGATGCACGCCATAGCCACGATCAAGCAGGTCATAAACCGTCTGTAATACACACACGTGGGTCTCCATGCCGGTCACTACGATTTGCTTGGCACCGCTTTTTTCCAGCGCGGTTAAAAATTCAGGTTCGCCGCAGCAACTGAATGCAACCTTGGCGACAGCCGCGTCATGTATTTCTCCATTCAGTTCAGGGACGGTATGACCGAGCCCCTGAGGGTATTGCTCTGTTGCCAGAACAGGACGGCCAACAGCAGCAAAACCCTGCTGCAACAGCGCAGTATTTTGCAGCAGAGGTTCACACAGCTGTTTGTTCATAGCAGGAACCAGCTTTTCCTGGATATCGATCATCAGTAACGCAACCTGCTCTGCATTAAGCCAATATTTTTCTTTTAAATCAGACATTTTATTCCTTTCAAACGAATAGATTGAGCGTTTGTTCAGCGCCAAGATAGCAGCGTATGTCTTTTTTCTCAACTAGTTGCCCGCAAGAATCTCAAAAGATATCTGGAGCTTGACAAAGCCACGGCAAAAACACCGTGACCGGATAAAAACCAACATGCCAATTACTAAAAAACGACACTATGGTGTCGTTTTTAGTAACTAGTTTTCATCCGGAAACGGCCCTTTTCCGCCGTAGCGGCGTCAATCTGCGGACTTGCTTGTGCGACGTAAAACACTACGTCTCCGCCCAAGTCATTGATTTCCTTGCCACAACTCGGAAGTTCAACCAACTCCTAAGACTTCAGGTAATTCACCAGGTTAATCACGATAAATACCAGCACCGACAAAAATGGAAGTTCCCGGGACCCGGTAGATATATGTCTCCTTGATAGCCGGATCGGTGCTGCCCGGTTTAGGCCACATATACTCTACCCAACCTTCCCCTTCTGTTGCCGCCTTAACCACGAAATCCACAAACAGCATCTTCGGATTTTTGGGGTTTTTATCTGGCACCGTCAGCAGGCTATCCATACGCATCAATCCAGGCATCATGGGGTGCGCCAGCATTTTCCCCTTCAAATTCATCGCGAAGACGTAGGAATCCTTCCAGACAAACTTGCCATCGTTCTTGGCGATTTCGGCAAGTCCGGCTTCCTGGTCAGCAAGAATCATGTCAGCGGCCTGCTTGCACATACTGATACATTCGGAAACCGTTGCTTTATGAGATTCAGCAAAGACCGGACTCACGACCAGCAGCATGCTCAATACCATTAGCCATACTATCGATTTTACTCGCATAAGCACCTTCTCCTTCCTTGAATTAATCGCAATAGAAATCAGTCAAACCGGCCTACATACCTCCCAATAACGTTTTTAAAATTTCGGGGTCTTCTTCCTCCTCAGCAAGGATCGTATGACAGGTATCACAATCCATGGAAATGACCTCTCCGTCCTCAGACTCATGCTCTTCATTATGACAACGGAAACAGCCCAGTTCGTTATCATGACCCAGATTACTTTCATAGGTGTTCCACTGAATATTCATTTCAGGAAAAACATTTTCAACATAGGCCGCCTGCACCCCGGCAATCGCTATTTCGACTTGCTGACGTTGCGCTTTATAGATATCCGGATACTTCTGCTTATAGTACTGGGTAAGATGATTGGCGATGCCGGTTTTGGCCTCTGCCTGAGTCAAATACTCCTGCTCAACAGCGGCCATTGCCTGTTGCTTGATATAAGGAAGCTCCACCGGAATCTCCCGAACCATTATCTTGTTATTGATAGCGCGATCTGCAGACAGATAAATATGGCTGGGACGGTTGTGACAGTCGATACAATCCATGACCCGCTCCTGAACTTCACTGGCAGCAGCCAACTGTTCATCCGCCTCGGGAGAGCGGTAAGTGATACTATTTCCATTCGCTGTTTTTTGAGACACTTCAGGTATGATATTTCTTGGCCAGTCAGCAGCCTTATAGGTGATTTCATTTTCCGGGGCCACATGCCAGTGGATGCCATGAGAACTTTCTGTCTGATCACCGGCACTACCAATTTTCATCAGCAATACGGTCTGGACATGGGTGTTGTTCTCGTCATCTAGATATTTATCTTTGATAACCAGCTTATCACCGTGAAATTTTTCCGGACGATGGCACTGTTCGCAAGTATCACGGGCCGGGCGCAAGCCATGAACCGGCGTCTCAATCGGTCTCGAAAAGGTGTCTGCCATAACCGCGTAAAGCTGTCTGGCACCTGATATCTTTGATTTAACAAACCACGAGGCACCCGATCCGATATGACACTCGACACAGCGGACCCGGCTATGGGCGGAATTCTGATAAGCTGTAAATTCAGGAGTCATCGGCACATGACAGACTTCGCCACAAAATGAGTTCGATTCCATATAGTGATAGCCGCTGTAAGCCAGAACCCCAACAACGAACAGGTTCACACAAGTCAGAAACACACCAACAAAAACCAACTTGCGGATGCGGTTGTACCCGGTTTCATCACTTAGTTTTTCACGTAGATAAGAGAGGGTAAAGAGACGGACTTCTTCCTTACCCCTGGCAAAGAACAGTCCGATAAAGACCAGCACCAACCCGCCAACAAAAGCCGGGCCAAGAATCATGTAAATAAAGCCACTGAGATAGGGATTGTCGATGTGAATAAATACATCATAGAGAACTGCACCAAGCAGGAAAGGAAACGCCACGGTAACCACCATAGCCCCCACCATGGAAATCCAACTGTGGGTAATGCCTTTAATAAACGCTTTCGGGATATCAGTCAGTCGCGCCATAGGAACCTCTCTCCTTTCAACTATTTATTCAAAGTCTACAACCTGATACAAATTCCTCCACAAGCAATCATTAAAACGTTGTTATATTAAAAACCTAGCATTCAGATCAACAACTGTCAATTAAGGACTTAGCCAGACAGTTAGTTCGCTATCCCCGTCAAATTCGATTCCTTAGAATGCGCATAACCAAAACCCCCAGAATGGACAATACCAGCCCGACACAAACAAACAGGTAGCCCAGAGTATCTGCACTTCCCCACCCCCAGATATCTTGGTTTTTCAGCAAGAAAATAAATACGATTCCGGTAAAAGTCGCAATCCCGCCGATAACATATATTCCGATCGCCAGAATTGAGAAAATGATGTCTTTGTCCACCATAGGAACAACCTCTAATGAAAAGCAAAAAGGGGCTGCCGAACGGCAACCCCTTTCGGATTGACAACTTGAGTCAGCTATTAAAAGTGATGGCCGCCAACAGTAAAGGCGTAGATCATTAAAACCAGCAGGGCAACGCCAATGATAACAGCGGTAAAACCGAAACCTTTGATGAAGAAATCATAGGCAATGCCACTCGGTTTTTCCTTGATATAGTTATCAAGGATACCTTCTTCCTCATAACGCTTCCACTGATCACCACGCTCTTCAATAAACTCCTCTTTAGGCAGTTCACCGTTGAAGATAACGAAGTCCATAGGGAACTTCTCGGGACGGCCATGGGTGTTAAAGAAGTGAACCGTGAAGATAAAGCCGGTCGCCAACAAAGCTTCGTCAGAGTGAATAATGGTTGCCACATTAAACACCCAGCCTGGCAGGAAGGAGCCGAAGAACTCAGGGAACCAGAGCATCAGGCCGGAACCACCAATGGCGAACATACCCCAAAAGACCGCGATAAAATCGAATTTCTCCCAGTAGGTCCAGCGATCAAAGGTTGGCTTAGGACCAAGGAACAGGAACCAACGCACCATGTTGGTAACATCCTGAATATCCCGTAAGTTCGGGCACAGGGATTCCGGGCCAAACAAACGACGGAAGAATTCTGCCGGGTATTGCAGTTTGTAGAACAGGAACTTGGCACTCATAAACAGTGCGGAAGCGAAATAAACAAAGGTGATTACGGCACCAACCCGGTGCAGCAGGGCAGCATTAGCAGCACCACCGTACATATTCATCATCACCACAGCCCACTGCTGATCAGCAAATTTGAGTGGCAAGCCGGTCAGAGACAACAGCAAGAAGCTGATAATAACTAACAGGTGCAGGAAGATATGAACACGGGTAAAGCGCCGATAAATCTTGTGTGCATCGGGAATAACATGGTGATGCCCGGCAATCAGGGCACGCTTTTTCTCACGGTTCTCAACAAAGCCACGGAACAGCCAAAGCAGGGTATGAATCCAGAAAACCAGGAAGGTACCAACCAGGAGGACGGTCATACTGACATAGGTATAGTACAGAATTGGATAATTATCCTTATCCGTCATTTTTCCATGAGAGTAGAATTTAACAAACTGAGCGGAAGAATTTTCATGGCACCTGGCACAGGTCTGAACCAGGTTCTCACCATTGAGACTGGAGTTTGGATCATCATGCGGCAAAATAGAGTGCGAGGTATGGCAATCTGCACAGCCGGCAACTTTCTCCGGGAAGCCCAGCGCATAGTTCTTACCATGATAACTTTCAAGGTAGGTTTCAACGGCAATATTGGTAATCCCGTTCTTCTCCATGAGAGCTTCATCATCGTGACACTTCAGACAGACGTCGGTATGAAAAGCACGCACTTCATGATCATCAGGATCACCTATTTCCTTGATCTCATGAAGATTGTGACAATCGATGCAGGACGCCGAATCCATATTGCCACCTTCAAGAGATTGACCATGGACTGAAGGACCAAACTGCTCAGCAGCCTCATCATGGCACTCGGCACATTTAGCAACAGCGACTCGCTTGTCGCCGTTCCAGGCTTGCTGACTATGAATTTCGGAGTGACAGATCGCACAGCTGATTTCATTCAACTGATGGACACTGGCGTAATGCTGCTCAGTCTCTTCTTTGTGGCAACGAACACACTTGACCGGTTCCGGCATGAGTTCGCCTTCCATATGCTTATCAATATCGAGCAACTCGATATGGCAAGCAACACAACCGTTAGCTCCGTGCACCGAATTACTGAACTCCTCAACGGAAATGACATCCTCATGACATTCCAGGCAGGTTTCGGGAGATGCAACAACTCCTTCAGCCAGTGCCTGAGAAGCGCACAACATGAGCGCCAACAGCAGTGAATAAAACAGAAACTTTCGCATGAACATTTCTCCTTGAGAACAGGTTTGTAATACCCCTGCACGCCAGATCATTACACCTGGAAAACGAATGCAGTGTTCGAAAAAACAACAACCTAGAGGTGGCAGGTCCTCATCTGTTAACTTGGCAGTGTGATTTTTTCGTGAGAATAAATTACATATAGATATTAGAATACATCCGGCGACAGTACCCTTATCACAGAATTATTGCAACAAAAAATCTCTTTTAAGAATATCAGAAAAACTAATAACTGACTGAAATGCACAGCTATTTTCCATTTTCCCTAGCATTTCAAGGTGTATACAATATACAAAAAACAAAAAAAGAACGGTACCAATTTGATACCGTTCTTTTTAATTGTTCTATAAATCCGCTTCTTAGTGAGAAAGCAGTTCGACAACTTGCTCAGTGAAGGGGTTAGCAAACAGGATAATCATGGCAACAACGAAAACGTAAATAGCCAGGGATTCGATCATAGCCAGACCGATCATCATGGTGGTCAGGATTTTACCGGAAGCACCTGGGTTACGAGCGACACCTTCACAAGCGCTCTTGATAGCCATACCCTGACCAAGACCAGTACCGATAGAACCGATACCCATACCCAAACCAGCTGCCAGTACACACCAAGTAAAAAATTCCATTGCAACTCTCCTTTTAAAACTCTCTAAGTTGATTGTTCCCATGTCAATTATGGGACTCGCTTCACACCCCTGTGAGAAGCTGTAAATTTGAGCTATCAGTGCGCTTCTTCAAGCGCGCCTGCAATATAAATCATCGCCAGCAAGGTGAAAACAAAAGTCTGGATAAAGGCTACCAGAACTCCCATCAACATCATCGGAATCGGCAAGAACAACGGAACCAGAGCAAAGAAAATCATCAGAACGATCTCGTGGCCGTACATGTTACCGAAAAGACGCAGAGTCAGGGACAGTGGACGGGCCAGGTGACCGATGATCTCGATGATGAACATCAACGGAGCCAGCCAGATAATAGGGCCCATAAAATGCTTAAGATAGGCAATACCATGCTTCTTGAAACCAACAATATGGGTCATGGCAAACACAATGATCGCCAAGGCAGCGTTGGTATTGAGATTAGCTGTTGGCGGATAAAAACCAGGGATCAGGGCAATCAGGTTACTGACCAGAATAAACAGGGCAAATGTTGCAATTAATGGGAAAAAGGCTTTTCCTTCTTCGCCCATGGTCTCATCAATCAGCCCTTCAACACCCGTAACAATGGTTTCCATAAAATTCTGCATTCCGGAAGGAATCAGACTGATTGAGCGAGAAGCCAGAAAAGCAACCGCAATCAGGACGATCATAACGAACCATGCATACATGACATGTTCGCCAATATGGATATGCAGCTGTTGCTCAAGCCATTGAAGAAACAAAAATGGGTGGGTCATTGCCTTCTCCTGTCCGAATATCAATACATTAATAAAGACGCTTCAACGTTGTTATCAATACATTTACGACAACTACAGACAGTCCAACCGATAAAGCCAGAGGACTGAGCCCGCCCCGTACCAACAACAAGTAAATGGCACAGGCAACAAACAGCAGGCGAAACATATAATTGAACTGAAATCCCTTCTGAGCTGAGCGTTCTGGATTACCCAGCAATTGCACCAGGGATTTTCCAAGCATACGGTAATTCAGAATCGCCAGAATTCCACCGGCAAGGACCGCCAGAGAAATTCGTAAATCCCACCACAGCAGGCTGAGCAAAAGCAGTATAACGAGTATGAACCAGTTGCGCCTGGCCAGTTCGGCCAGTAGCAGATCATCCCTGTCCGTCATCCGCTTTTTCCTGCTGTTCCTGACGGCGTAATTCGCGCTTGGTCAGGATAAAAACATTCCGAAAGCCTGAAACAATACCAAACCCCAGCATCACCAGAGTAAAAATCGGCTTGGTATCCAGCCACAGATCAAGATAATGCCCCATCGCCAGGCCAATCATGATGGCTGCAACCAGGGAAATCCCCACACTGGACAGGAACCCCAGGCTTTTAAATAATTGGCGTCGGTCTTCGCTCATTTTAATCGCAACTTGGTGGTGGCTTAATATAGAGCCTTCAAAGCGCATTCAAATAGCACAAAGAAGGCTCAAAGTCAATTCATTTATCCGCACTCCAAAAAAATACAATGCGGATAAAATATCATAATTTCAAAAGGTTCCACTCGTTACACAGTATAAAGTATACAATTTAAAGAGTTCAAACCGGCTAGAAAAATTATGCCAACTGTTTAAAAACAACCTCTGCAGCAGCAATGGTCTTATCCAGATCTTCCTGACTGTGAGCAACACTCATGAAACCAGCTTCAAACTGTGATGGTGCCAGGTTAATCCCCTGGTCGAGCATACCACGGAAGAAACGGCTGAAGGTTTCAGTGTCACTGTTAACGGCATCGGCAAATGAATTGACCGGTCCGGCACAGAAGAAGGTGCAGAACATGGCACCGACCCGCTGGAAACAGGTCTTTACATGACTTTCCGAAGTCACCTGCAACAAGCCTTTTTCAAGATAAGCGGCTTTTTCTTCGAGTTGCTGATAAAAACCTTCTTCTTTAATCAGCGACAAGGTCGCAATACCGGCACTCATGGCCAGCGGGTTTCCAGACAGGGTTCCCGCCTGATAGACACCACCTTCGGGAGACAGGCATTCCATAATCTCACGTTTACCGCCAAAAGCGCCGACAGGCAGACCACCACCAATAATTTTACCGAGAGTTACCAGGTCACCATAAACGCCGAAGCGCTCCTGCGCGCCACCAAAGGCTACCCGAAAACCGGTCATGACCTCATCAATAATCAGGACGATTCCTTCTGCAGTACATAGCTCTCGTAAGCCTTCAAGGAAACCAGGAACGGGTGGTACGCAGCCCATGTTACCAGCGATCGGCTCAATAATAATACAGGCGATCTCACCTTTATTGGCAGCCACCAGCTGTTTGACATCGTCAAGATCATTGTAGTTTGCGGTCAATGTGTATTTGGCAAAATCGGCGGGGACCCCTGGTGAAGTTGGCACACCAAAAGTTGCAGCACCACTACCAGCCTTAACCAGCAGAGAATCGGCATGACCATGATAGCAGCCGTCAAATTTCAGAATTTTATCACGTCCGGTATAGCCACGGGCCAGGCGGATGGCGCTCATGGTAGCTTCGGTCCCGGAGGAGACCATGCGCACCTTTTCAATATTCGGGTACGCATCAATGACCATCTCAGCCAGCACGGTTTCACGTGCGGTAGGAGCGCCAAAAGAGGCCCCACTCAAAGCCGTTTCACGAATGGCTTCAACAACCTTGGGATGACAATGGCCAAGAATCATCGGCCCCCAAGAGCCGACATAATCGATATATTCATTACCATCGGCATCATAAATTTTTGAGCCGGCTGCTTTCTCAATAAAAATCGGATTAATACCAACCGACTTAAATGCCCGTACCGGACTGTTGACCCCCCCGGGAATGACATTTTTTGCAGCGTTGAACAAAGCTTCCGATTGCTGATGCTTCATAGATTAATTTCTCCCTGAGAAGACCGCTGAATAAAGCGGAAATTTAGGTCTGATAAGACTTTATATACAATCTAGTTTCGTTAACACAGCCGCTCTGGAGTGTCAAGAAATCAACCAAAGTTAAAGCAAATGGATCAGTCTGATCTTTTTTAGACAAAAGAATAGTGTTTTATTGCGTCAAACACACAAATTCGCATACTATGACCAAATTTCGTTACAATCTATTACTTTCAATTTGCCTGTATTCGTTATTTATGAAAGGGTCTGGTGTTTATGCAGAACAAATCTTTCCTGTTACTGATGTCTATCCTGCTACTCTGGTGTGGTCAGACATTTGCCTCCGGCTTTGCCATTATCGAACAATCGGTATCCGGGCTGGGTAACGCCTTTGCTGGTGGCGCTGCCAGCGCTGAAGATGCCAGCACTGTATATTATAACCCAGCGGGCATGATGCTACTCGATGGCTCACAGGCTACTGCCGGGGTTCATTATATTATGCCTTCTGTTAAGTTTAAATCAGAGCAAGATGCCAATGTGCTTGGTGGCGACCTCGGCAGTGACAATGGTGGACAAGCAGGTATCACCAAGATCGTCCCCAATCTTTACTACAGTAATCGTATATCCGATAAGCTGGCCTTTGGCCTAGGCATCAATGCCCCTTTCGGATTATCTACTGAATACGATAAAACCTGGGTTGGCCGTTATCACGCAGTAGAATCGGAAGTTGTCACCATCAACATCAACCCTTCGGTTGCTTTTCAGCTCACTGAAAAACTGAGTTTTGGTGTTGGCTTCAATGCTCAATACATGGAGGCCACCTTGTCGAGTATGGTCGATGGTGGCCTAGTCGGCGCCACAGCCGGGGCGGCCATTGTGCCCAGCCAGACAGCAAATGACGTCTATGTCAAAAACAATGCCGATGACTGGGGTTATGGCTACAATCTTGGCCTTATCTACGCGTTTACCTCTAAAAATCGTCTCGGCCTACACTACCGGTCCGAGATCAAACATAAGCTTGAAGGCGATGTCAAAGTTGATGTCCCTGAATCTTTATACACAACAACATTTACCCATCCGGTATATGGCGATATTCCTTTAGCGTCTTTATTTTCCGATCAGAACATCAACGGCACCATCACCCTGCCGGCTATGGCCTCCGTCAGTTACTTTCACCAACTCACTGACAAGCTTGCCATTATGGCCGATGTTACCTGGACCGAGTGGAGCAGCTTCGACAAGCTAACTATTAATTTTGAAGGGGCAGGTCTTGCCGGTAGCAACAGCTCAACCACCACTGAAAAATGGGATGACACCTGGCGTTACTCTGTTGGTGCGACTTACCAGGCAACAGAAGATCTACTCCTCCGCATCGGTACTGCGTACGATGAAACACCTATTTCGGATGAGTATCGTACCCCCCGCATTCCAGGCGAAGACCGTATCTGGCTTTCATTCGGTGCAGGCTATAAAATTCTTGATAATCTGATTGTTGATCTGGCCTATACCCACCTGTTTGTTGAGGACGCAAAAATGGAAAAATCAGCAACGGATCCAGAAGATACCAGCCGAGGCACAGTTGTTGGTACTTTTGAAAATAGTGTCGATATCGCCAGCATCCAGCTGACCTACAATTTCTAACTCATCCAATGAGCGCGGATGAGATTTCAGATCTGAAATTTCAAATTTGAAATCCCCACACGGTTTCCCTTGTTTCAGGAAACCGTGTGGGGCTAAACTCACACCATGATTCCACACCAGCACACCATAGATACCCCCTACTTTGTCGGTGCCGTCCACTGTTACACCACCGAAATTAACGGGGAGACTGTCCTTCTGGACACCGGGCCTCCAACCCTGGCGGCCGTTGAATATCTACGTGCCAACCTTGACCTGGGTAAACTCAAGCATGTGATTGTCACCCACTGTCATCTCGATCACTTTGGCCTTTCCCACTGGCTTGAACACGAGACTGATGCCACTATCTACATCCCCTTTCGTGATGCCCTGCGCTTTCAGAATCAGGAGCGCCGTCGTGGACTGATGCACGATCTGCTGCTACAGATCGGCTTTCAACAAGATTTCGTGACCCGCTTCATGGAGCGTCAGAGCGTCAATGAAATTGGCATCAGTGAACCTCAGAACTACCAGATCATTGAAGAGAGTGACCTGCCTGAAAAACTGGGGATTACCCCCCTAGCCTGTCCCGGCCATTCACAAAGCGACCTGGTCCTGCAAGGAGATAACTGGGCCGTCAGTGGTGATGTTCTGCTCAAAGAGATCTTTCAGACGCCACTACTCGATATTGACCTGTTATCGGAGCAGCGCTTCAGAAATTACCACGCATACTGCGACAGCCTGGTGAAATTGGCCACTCTCAAAGGCAAGCATATCCTGCCCGGCCATCGATATAACATTGAGAGCATTGATAGCTGCCTGTTGTTTTATCTTAAGAAACTGCTTGAGCGCGCAGGGCGAGTCAGAAAGCTCCCCTTGACCATGAATGCGGTTGAGACGATCTGCAATTTACTCGGTGACAAATTGTCCTCCCCCTTTATCAGCTACCTTAAAGCGTCCGAGATCGTTTTTCTGCGTGATTTTCTTGCCGAACCGGCGCTATTATGTCAGGCAACAAAAAGAATTGGATTGTACTCTCAATTAGCAGACAGCTTTACCGCATTTCTTCCTTCGTCTGAATAACTGTTAACTGAAACACAGATCCCCCCCGCGTTTCGGAGGTGCTTGTGCCTGTCGTTATTCTGGATCACTGTAGTGGTTGTGGAGCCTGCGTGGCCAGTTGCCAACCGGGTGCCTTGTCTCTGCAGGCAACACATGCTGACGGTTCCGGCAGTAAAAAAGCCGTTGTCAGCTTTGCCCTGTGCCTGAGTTGTGGAGCCTGCATTCTGGCGTGCCGCCTGAATGCCATTGAATTTGCCTCGGGAATCCCCAAAGTTAAGCGCTAGTCCAAACCAGTCCTTCAATAATTTTTCAACCCCAGGGATACAGGTCTTTCAATACCCTCTTGAAAGCTTTATCCAGCAGTATCAGCCTGTCGCTGCTCCAGATATGAAAACGATATTTTATGAACAAGCAAAGCGAGCTTGAATCAAAGCGCACAAAACTAGCTTCCTTTCTGGTCCTGTCCAGTGTTCTAGCCATTGGTATTGGTCAATCGATGACCTTTTCCCTGCTGGCCCCACTAGGACGTGAAATCGGATTAAAGGAAATCCAGGTTGGGATCATCATCAGTGGTTCTGCCATTACCTATACGCTGATGAGTCCCATCTGGGGACGCACCTGTGACCGAGTTGGCCGCAAGCCTATCCTGATGCTCGGCCTCGCCGGTTACGTCGGTGGCTGCAGTGTTTTCGCCACCATGTTTCTTCTCGGCTTTAAAGGCTACCTTTCCGGCCTGGCCCTATTCACCACCATTATTGTCAGCCGGGTATTGATGGCGTCACTTATGTCTGCAGCCCCCAGTGCTGCCGCAGGCTACATTGCTGACACCACCAGTAAAGAGCAGCGGGTCGCTGGCATGGGAAGGCTCGGAGCAGCACGTACCCTTGGCGCGATTTTAGGACCGGCGCTGAGTGGCATCCTGGTGTTTTTCGGGCTTCTGGCCCCTCTTTATATTGCTGCAGCCATTACCCTTGCCGCCTTGATCATTATTGCAGTGATTCTCAAGGAGCCACCACGCAGCCAGCATCAGACCAAAAAAAAGAAAAAGCTCCAATGGCTGGACAAGCGTTACCGTGCCTATGTCCTGACCGGTTTCTTTACCTTTATCGCCTTCTCCATGATGACCCAGACCATCGGTTTCTATTTTCAGGACCGCTTTGTGCTCGATGCCCAGAAAACCGCCCAGGTTCTTGGTACCGGCATGATGATTTCAGCGTTAATGTCCTTCTTCTCGCAGTCGTTCCTGGTCGGTCGTCTCCATCTTAAACCACATCAACTCATTTACCGCGGGCTGCCGCTCCTTGCTGTTGGCTACGCATTACTGCCATTTCTTGGCAGTATTCCCCTGGTTTTTGCTGTATCCGGCGCCCAAGGGCTCGGCCTCGGCCTGGTCGCGCCCGCATTTACCGGTGGTGCATCGTTGGCCGTTTCCAGCGAAGAACAGGGAGCTATCGGTGGGATAATCGCTTCGTGTCCGGCGGCGGGTTTTATCCTGGGTCCGATCATTGGAACCAGCCTTTATCAGCTGGCTCAACCACTCCCCTACTTCTGTGCTTGCAGCCTGATGATCATCCTGCTGATCTATCTACGCTGCTCAGGTTTTATAGGTGAGAGCTGACCGATTGCCAAATATAAATATTCGTATTATTCTGTCAATTTTCTTCTTTAATCTGCCAAGTTACAGTAAGCTTAAGAGCATTGAGAGATGCTTTTGTTACCCGCTACGCTAAGCATGAGCGATCTCATCCGCGTAGCTTTGCGATGTTAGTGATTGTTATGATTCCTCAACAACATACAATTGAAACACCTTACCTGGTAGGTGCTGTACATTGTTACAGCATCGAAATTAATGGCGAACTGGTACTTTTTGACAGTGGGCCGCCCCTGGATAGTGCCAAACAGTACCTACAGGAAAACCTCCCTTTCGAGCGTCTTAAACATGTCGTTATGACCCACTGTCATGTCGAACATTATGGCCTGGCCCAATGGCTCAGCCAACACACGGATGCAACCATCTACGTTCCCTATCGTGATCATATCCGCATCAGCCGCCACCAGGAGAACATGCAACACATCTTTGCAATGTTGACCGATGCAGGGTTCAGCGCTGCGCTGCTGGCCAAATTTCAGCAGGAAATTGATACTCCCGGGCTGATCTATCCTGAGCCTCCCCGGAATTATAAAATTATCCAGGCTGAGCTCCCCCCGGAATTGGGGATTGATGTCATCCCCTGCCCCGGACATTCTCAAAGTGATCTGGCCTTGTGCCGCGATAACTGGGCGGTGACCGGCGACATTATGCTGCGCAATATTTTTCAGACACCACTGCTCGAGTGGGATTTTTATACCAATGAACGCTTCCGCAATTACTACGCCTATTGCCACAGTCTGAGCAATATGGCTTCTTTACGCGGCAAAACCATTCTGCCCGGGCATCGTTTCAATATCGACAGCGTCGACAGTTGCCTGCTTTTTTATCTGAATAAATTGCTGGATCGCGCCAGCTTATTGGTCGACTTCCCTCGCGAGGCAAAGACCGCTGATATTCTTGATAAAATCATCGGCATCAATTACGACTTTGCCTTCGCCAGCTATGCCAAAGCTTCAGAAATTATCTTCTTACGCGACTTCCTTGCCGAACCGGAAAGATTACGCCAGGCAGCAGAGGGGATTGGCTTGTTTACGCTGATCGCTGAGAAATACCATCAGCTGTGTGGGGCACTAGAACGTAAAGCTTCTTAAGGTTTTTTTGTCCGAAAACGGCCCTTTTTAACAATCTCTGCGTCAGCCTGCCCATGAGATTGTGCGGCGTAAAGGACTACGCCTCCGCACTCCTGTTTGGCTTCCTTGACCTTGAGAAAAATTGCTCGTTTTCAAATCAAAAACTAGCTATTCCTAATTGCAACGAAAAACCCCGACAGAATCTCTGCCGGGGTTTTTGTGTCTGATGCTAAAGTCCGCGTTATTCAGAGCGGTTCATGGCTCAGTTACTTGCTGTATGACGTTTTGTGGACAATATTTTCCCGGGTCTGCGGATCATAAAGCCCCTTGGTGGATGCTTCTTTGATCCAGTCCTGACGCAAACCGTTCAGGAAGGTGTTTTTCTCATCGACCAGTTTATCATATGGCAGACCGATAAGCGCCTGAGCTTTTTCCTTGGTGGAGAAGTCAGGAGCAACGTAATCAGCAGCATTGTATTTGGCCAGAACAGTGCGGAGCTTCAAACGTGCATCCTGCCCTTTATTGATAGCACTGCCGAGAGTACGCAGAACTTCTTCAGGGGCATGGAAGAAAGCACCGTGAGCCGCGACTGAATAATCCCAGCGCCACTGACCATGACGGATATCCATCAGTGCTGGTTTCATTTCTGCTTCGGTAGCGCCCAGTTCCCAAGCTTTAGCGGCTTCCAGGTGAGCTTTACCAAGCACATCCATAGCCATCTTTGCCAGTTCATTTTTACGCTCAAGCTTGCGACCGACCGTAGCCCTGAACTCTTCTTCGGTACCACTATGACAGTTCAAACAAGTGTTGGCGATATCATCAAGGGGGCTACCAACCTGGTGGTTGGAATATTTAACGCCACCTTCACGTACATAAGGCATATGGCAATCGGCACAGGCAAGATTGTTTTTGCCATGAACACCGGTTTTGAAGGTTTCGTAACCCGGATGTTGAGCTTTCAGCATCGGGGTTTTGCTGAGCTTATGGGTCCAGTCGACAAAATCAATATTATCGTAGTAGGTTTCCATATCTTCAGCGGCAAGACCGTTATCCCAGGGGAAGGTTACGACCATAGCTTTCTTTTCGGTACCGTCAGGGTCAGTCCAGGGAGTTGCCTTGAAATAGTACTCAGAGTGACACTGAGCACAAACCAGGGTACGCATGTCCTGATGGGTCGCATCGGCAAACGGCTCGCTACCTTCGGCATCAAGGGCACGCTTCAGGTAATCGCGGGTAACAGTCAGCTTCATCGTCTCATTGTCATGACAGTCAGCACAACCGATGGTGTTGACAACTTCACTCCCCCAACGGGACCATTTACCAGTAAAGAAGTCGTTCTCCCCCTTTTCTTTGATCAAGCGAGGAACATCCGGTGACTTACAGGTCCAGCAAGCGGTTGGCATAGGACCCGATTGCTGATCTACCGGTCCCCCAGTACGCAAAGTATTGATGTTATCTTCCAGGGCATAGTAATGACCACGAGGACGATTATAGTCCTTGGAGAAGCCGTAACCAGCCCACATAACGACCAATGCCGGATCATCCTTCAGGATATCGGAGATTTCATCGCTTTTCTGGGTCCGCTTATAGGAGTCATACTGCCGGGGATAATACTTCCCCCACTCGGCACTTTTAGATTCCAGTGCTTTGATCTGCGGAGTAGCATTGATGACCTGCTGCTCTGCCTTGTTCTCTTTAATGGAAACGGTCAGCAGCAATAAAGGAACCATGATAAGGACGGATAAGACGGTCAGAATTGTTGATTTTTTCATAAAGCCCTCTCTGTAGAAGTCTATAATTCTTTAACACCCAGGTTATTTTGTGTTGTTGTCAGATTACGCGTTGTGCCGTGAGGAACTTCCCGGTGGCACTCCCAGCATTTTCGGCCCATCTGGACATGACTGTCGGCCTTGGCGTAGAGCTTGGCATTATCCAGCATTTGCGAAACCACACCGCTGTGACATGAGATACAGTTGTCCTGAATTCTTGCTGCGGCACCGGAACTTGCTCTTAAGTTATAGCCATAAGTCTTGAAAGTCATGGCCATGGAATGGTTATAACCATCCTTGGCTTTGGCCAGCATCTTGTTGACAAACGAATCACGTGGCAGGTGGCAGTCAACACAGGTGGCACGATCACGGTGGGAACTGTGTTGCCAGGTTGCATAATGGGTGTTCATAGTGTGGCAGTTAATACAGACTTTCGGGTCGCTGGACAGATACGATAGCGCTTTGGACTCGTTTACGACATAAGCAAACAGAGCAATCACGACCAGCACACAGCATGTTGCAACATATTTCATAACGTTACCGGTCTCCTTTTCCAGGCTTTCGCCTGTTTAACATTTCAGGCTGGTCAGAGTCAGGCATCCACCCCGACGGAACCAGGCCCCCCATCAAAACATTCCTCATACACCTCCTTCTCCCGATTAGCGAAACAGCTTTAAAAATTAAATTCACCTTAATTCTAGTACTGTCTTTCAATTTAGCAACTGCCATGCCACATTTTTTTCGATGTGTTTTCAATGCGTTACTATGATGCCTCACGGTATCCGTTACCAATAAGTAGCGCCAGGCAGTCTTTTTGTGTTACCGTTCGGTAGCATTCAAATATTTACCTCGCTCATTGTGCCCAGGTAGGTCCGTATGCAACTGAAAATCAAATTTATTCTGCTTGTTGCCCTGATCGTTTGTCTGTCCTATGGCATTACTTTTTACCGAACAGCAGCGTTTCAGGAAGAACTGGTCGTTGAACAGGCGACTATGCAGGCCAAGATGCTGTTTCATCAGATTCGCCTGACCCGCCAATGGATTGCCGACCATAACGGCCTGTTCCTGGTTAAAGAACCAGGTGTCGAAGCCAACCCCTTTCTGCAAGACAACCAAATCCAGGACAGCCAGGGGAACTGGCTGGTCAGACGCAATCCAGCCATGGTCACCCGGGAGCTATCCCTCTATGCCGCTAAGGAAGGGATGGGGCAGTTCAATGTCACCAGCCTGAAACCGGTAAATCCTCTTAATGCTCCCGATGAATTTGAACGCCGGACCCTGCATGAATTTGAAGCGGGTAAGCAGGAAGCTATAGAAATTGAAAAAGTTGCCGACAGTTACCGGTTGCGGTACATGGCGCCGCTGCCCGTCGATGACCGCTGTCTGACCTGTCATGGCCAGCAGGGGTATAAGGTAGGAGATATTCGCGGCGGCATGAATGTCACTATTCCCATGGACTGGGCTTACGCAAAAATTCGCACCAACAACTTCTTTCTGCTGAAAATTGCCCTGGCGACCATCATCCTGGTCTCTTTAGGGATTTCTTTCCTATTCAGTGGCCTGGTCAGCCGGCGTTTGAAAAAACTGACCCGCGCCATGGATCAATACCCGCAGCGCCCCTTTGTTCCTGATGACACCCCCTACCAAAAAAATGATGAAATCGGCGTCCTTGACCATCATTTTTATGAACTTTGCCAGCGCCTGGACAAATCTCAGGAAGAACTCGACAAAACCAGGGAGCAGGTATTTCGCAACGAGAAACAGGCGGCCCTGGGGCGTATGGTTGCCGGGATTTCTCACGAAATAAACAATCCACTGGGGGGCATGCAGAACTGCCTGCAGATCCTGGAAAAAACTCCCGACAAAACAGAATCGGTGCAGCGTTACCTGACTCTCCTTAACCAGGGAGTGGCGCGCATCAAGACCACCGTTCAACAATTACTCAATATTGGGCGTCCGGAACCATTGGCCATTAAGAGTGACGCTATAGATCGTGTCATCAAAGACTGTGTTGATCTGTCCTGCATGGGACATCGCAATATCACCGTCACTTTTGACCTCAATGTCGGTCAGGAAATTACCACGGGGATTGAAGCGATCCGCCAGGTCATCCTTAACCTGGCGGGCAACGCCGTTCAGGCCATCGGCCAACGCTCAGGAAACCTCAAGATCGTCAGCAAATTACGCTATAACACCCTGCTTATTCGTGTCATCGATGATGGCCCGGGAATTCCAGCTGAACATCTTGATAAAATTTTTGAACCATTTTTTACCACCAAGGAAGTCGGTGAAGGAACCGGTCTCGGTTTATCGGTTTCTCATTCACTTATTCACCAATTAGGTGGCCAACTGCATGCCACCAACAACCCCTCGGGCGGAGCCTGCTTCATGATTGAAATCCCCCTGGCAGAGAACACAGAGGAGATCTTATGACGCCACAGATCCTGGTTGTAGAAGACGACGACATTATGCGCATTACGGTCTGCGATCACCTGGGAAGCCTGGGTCTGCAGGTCACTGAAGCGACCAACGGTCATGAGGCCTTGAAACTGGTCAACTCGAACAGCTATGACATCATTGTTTCGGATATCCGCATGCCAGGCATGGACGGTCAAAAATTATTGGCCGAAGTCAAACAGATCTGCCCAACCAGCGAAGTCATTATGATGACCGCTCACGGCAGCACAGATCATGCTATTGACTGTCTTAAGAACGGAGCCGCGGATTACATCCTGAAACCTTTTGACCTCGATGACCTGACCTGCCGTGTAGAGCGCATTCTTAATATCCAAAGGATCAAAGTCCGCTGCGCCTCACTGGAAAGCGGCACCACCAGACGCCATCCCTTAATCGGTAACAGCATTGCCATGCAACAGGTCCTGAGCCTGATCAGTCAGGTCGCACCGACTGATGCCACGGTGTTGATCCAGGGGGAAAGCGGCACCGGCAAAGAGCTGGTGGCCGCCGCCATACACTATGAAAGCTTGCGTCGGGAGAATGCCTATATCAGGGTCAATTGTGCGGCCATCCCCGAAGGGTTACTTGAATCTGAACTGTTTGGTCATGAAAAGGGAGCGTTCACCGGCGCTGACCGAACCGTTATCGGCAAGTTTGAACTCGCCGATCAGGGAACTATCTTGCTCGATGAAATTGGCGACATGCCTCTTGACCTTCAGGTCAAACTCCTGCGCGTATTGCAGGAACAGGAGATTGAACGGGTGGGAGGCAAAAAGCCGATTAAAATTAACGTCAGGGTTCTGTGTGCAACGGCAAAAGATCTGCCCGCAGCGGTGCAAAGCGGGCAATTTCGTGAAGACCTGTTCTACCGCCTGCAGGTTATTCCCATTAACGTTCCACCACTGCGCCAACGCAAGGACGATATTCCCGCTTTGACAGAATTTTACCTGCATAAATTCGGCAGTGAACGTGGCCTTAAATTCTCCCTTTCAGAAGAGGCGTCCCAGGCTTTCCGCAACTATTCGTTCCCTGGCAATGTCAGAGAGTTACGTAACCTGCTTGAGCGCCTGACCGTTTTGGCCCCGGCTCCGCAAATTCAGCTTTGGAACCTGCCGGTTGAACTACGAGGAGAAAGGGAAGATAATGACCGGGATAAAGAACTGAACCTGGCGACGGCGGTTGCCAATACTGAGAAGAGATGTATACTCAGTGCCCTGAAACAAACTGCTGGCAACAAAACAGAAGCTGCAGAATTACTGGGTATCAGCCGTAAGAACCTGTGGGAGAAGATGAAGAGTTACAATCTGTAGGACTTCCGGTGAAGTCCTGCCCCGAAGCGGACAACCATACCTGGACACCGCAACCAATGAGTCAACTATGTCAAACATCCTTGAAATTTCTGAACTCCGTAAAAACTACGGTTCGTTTACTGCTGTCGACGGCATCAGTCTGAACGTCAATAAGGGGGAATGTTTTGGTCTCCTCGGCCCTAACGGTGCCGGGAAAACCACCACCATTCGCATGCTCTACGGTTTTACACCACGCACCAGTGGCACCCTGAAACTGTTTGGCCTTAATATCGACGAGCACCTCCGCGACATCAAATCCCGCATCGGGATCTGCCAGCAGGAAGATTCCCTCGATCCCGATATCAACCTGCGTGATAACCTGATTGGCTTTGCCCGCTATTTTTCTATCTCGCGTAAAGAAGCCCAATCCCGTGCCGATGAACTTCTCGAGTTTTTCTCTCTTGAAAATCGGGTAAAAGATGATGTCCGGATTCTCTCGGGAGGTCTTAAACGCCGCCTGATGCTGGCTCGTGCCCTGATCAACAATCCCGAGCTGATCATTCTGGACGAACCGACCACCGGCCTCGACCCGCAAAGCCGCCAATTGCTATGGGAGAAGCTGGCGGCACTGAAAAAACAGGGACTGACCATCCTGCTGACCACCCATTACATGGAAGAAGCAGAACGCCTGTGTGATCGCATGGTCATTGTTGATCACGGCCAGATTCTGATCGAAGGGCAACCACGCGAACTGATCCGTAATGAAATTGGTCGCGAAGTGCTCGAAATTAACGAACCGGATGAACAGATTCGCGCTTTTCTGCAACAGCACAATGCCAAAACCGAAGATCTCGGTAAGCGTTTGCTGGTCTACCTCGATAATGGTAATGACCTGTTTCTTCAATTAACCCGGGATATCCGTAGTGAAGGCTGCACGTTGCGGCCAGCTTCACTGGAAGACCTATTCTTAAAACTGACCGGACGGGAGCTACGCGAATGACCTGGCCAAAACCTTCCCAATTCAGCCGCCGTACCCTGAGAGTCTGGCAACGCAACTTTGACGTCTATCGTAAGAACTGGAAAGTCTCGTTTATTCCACCGCTGATGGAACCGGTCTTTTATATCCTGGCCTTCGGCATGGGGCTGTCGGTCATGGTCGGCGATTTCGAGGTCAATGGCCAGACCGTCGGTTACACCCGCTTTATCGCCCCGGCCCTGGTTGCCGTTGCGATTATGTACAATTCCTTCTTCGAGACGACCTACAACTCGTTTGTGCGCATGTACTACCAGAAAACCTTTGATGCCCTGCTCGCGACCCCGCTCAACCTGGAAGAAATCATTCTCGGTGAACTGTTATGGGCCGCGACCAAAGCAGTCATTGCCTCCACCCTTATGGCGATCATGCTTACCCTGTTTGGGCTGCTCTCCTACCCGGGAGCCTTGCTGTTACCCGTGCTGGCAATTCTGGGAGGGGTATTTTTCGCATCTCTAGGCATGATCTGCACCGCCCTGATCCCGACTATCGACCTGTTCAACCTGCCGATATTCCTGGGGATTACCCCCATGTTCCTGTTCAGCGGCACCTTCTTCCCCCTGCACAACCTCCCCTCCTGGGCTCAAGGAATCGCCTGGTGCCTCCCCCTGACCCACCTGGTCAACCTGGTGCGCAGCTGTACCCTGCACATGTGGACCGGGAGCTTGTGGTGGAGTATTCTTTACCTGGGGGTAGCAGCGGCGATTATGTTGCCGTTGTCGATCGCGCTGATGGTAAGAAGAATAATTAAGTAGTGAATACCTGAAGGTTTATGCAGTTAGAAACCACAGAGATCCAAAGTTGCGAGCCCCCACCGGAGGCTGTTGCCCGTATGAGCGAAGCGAGTCGGGCTGTTTGGGTACGGAAACCGGTTTCTGATAAGAGAAGAAGATAACGGGCATCGTCAGATATTTTGACTTTTCCGGGCACTTTTGCCTCCTTTTCTTGCCCTGGAGAAAAGGAGGGCGTCGATCGGGGACGCGACCCCGAGGTCTTGATCTTGATTTTGTGATTTTTCATGAAACCATCAAAGGCAAAATCGCAGGGTCTCGCCCCTGCAGGCGAATTACCTTTTGTCAAAAGCAGGCCACAAAAGGTAACCGAAAAAGACCTGCTTCTATATGTCCGTGCTTGGGTGTCGATAGTTTTCAGGATATGGCCAGCAACTGACGAGCCGGCCTGCGGCCAAAATCACACCGAACGGCCAGAACCGAATGATTGATAGAGAATGATAAGGTCAAATGCTACTGCTCTGTTCGATTTCGCATTGCCCTTGCCCGTCCCTTGCCCGTTTGATGATGAAATGGTCTCCCCCTACTATTCAAATCGGCTTCGATGAGCCACGATGGAAGAAACGACAACCATCAAACGGAGTAGAGAGGAGACCATAATGAATATTACCACTGTAGGATTGGATCTGGCAAAGAACGTTTTTCATGTTATCTGTATAGATGAACAGGGCAAGGAAGTAAAAAAGCGCATGCTTAGACGCAGCCAGGTTCTTCAGTTCTTTGTCAAACTTCCTTCCTGTTGCGTTGCGATGGAAACGTGTGGCGGATCACATTATTGGGCAAGAGAAATACAGGCCCTCGGGCATACCGTTAAGTTGATCCCTCCTCAATTTGTCAAGGCGTACTTACGGGGAAACAAGAATGATTATAACGATGCTCGCGCCACTGCTGAAGCAGCGACGCGGCCATCAATGACGACGGTGGCGGTTAAAACAATTGAAGAGGCGGATATCCAGGCACTTCACCGAATGCGTTCCCAATGTTTACGAGAGCGAACAGCTTTATGCAACTCAACACGAGGGCTGCTCGGAGAGTACGGGGTAACCTTTAGCAAAGGCGTGACAACGTTGCGCAAAATAATTCCAGAACTACTTGAAGATGCAGACAATGGACTCAGCTTTCGTTTTCGCCACTACCTTGCCCGGCGCTATCAACAGCTTACAGAGCTTGAGGAGCATATCAATTTTTATACAAAGGAACTGGAGTTGTTGAGTCAAAAGGATGAAGCTTGCAAAAGACTCCAAACGATTCCCGGTTTTGGTCCGATCGTCTCAAGTGCATTTCGTAGCGCAATTGGAAATGGAGCCTCTTATCACCGAGGTCGAGACGTTGCAGCGTCATTGGGTTTGGTTCCCAGGCAGCATAGTAGTGGCGGGAAAGATGTTCTCTTGGGGATCAGCAAGCGAGGAGACAAATATCTCAGGTCACTGATTGTCCATGGCGCCCGAGCAGTAGTTTTACAGATCGCTGACAAGGAGGATTCTTTAAGTCGTTGGATTCGTCGGATTCAGGCAGAGCGAGGATTCAACAAAGCCGTTGTCGCACTGGCCAATAAAATGGCCCGTATCGGGTGGGCTATTTTAAGAAACAACACAATCTACAAGCAAACCGGCTTAGAGTCTCAATAGACTGGCGAGAAATAGAAACGATAGAGAAGAGCAAGTCTAACCCAAGATTGCGAAGGTATAAGTAAGAGCAATGACATAACAGGTCAGACCGGCGTATCGAAAACCTGAGCTGCGCATAGGGATATAACCCGATTTGATGATGAGGACGATACGCGCGAAATTCATTGAGGCCCAAAGGAAACGTTTCCTTAAATGGGAGGCCGGATATATGGTAGCAATCCTGTCACTGTTATTGTTTTACAATACCCTTGCAAACAAGGGGGAGACCATATATGCGCAGCATCAAGGGCTGCCGGTCAATTACACCCGGCGACAACAACCCGTAGACCTAGCCAACCCTCGTCAGTGTACTTGACCTTTCCGGGCATTTTTGCACCCTTTTGTTGCCCTGGACAAAAGGGTGGCGCAGTGTGAGGGCGCGTCCTCACGACCTTGACTTTATCTTTAAGGTTTGGTTTTTCATGAAACAATCAAAAACAAGGTCGCAGGGTCTCGCCCCTGCAGGCGACTTACCTTTTGTCAAAAGCAGGCCACAAAAGGTAACCGAAAAAGACCTGCTTCTATATGTCCGTGCTCGGGTGTCGTTGGGTTCTGTAGACAGCCAGCAACTGACGGGCCGGCCTGCGGCCAAGATCACGCCGAACGGCCAGAATCGAATGATTGATAGAGAATGATAAGGTCAAATGCTACCGCTCTGTTCGATTTCGCATTGCCCTTGCCCGTCCCTTGCCCGTTTGATGCCCAGCATCAAGGGCTGCCGGTCAATTACACCCGGCGACAACAACCCGTAGACCTAGCCAACCCTCGTCAGTGTACTTGACCTTTCCGGGCATTTTTGCACCCTTTTGTTGCCCTGGACAAAAGGGTGGCGCAGTGTGAGGGCGCGTCCTCACGACCTTGACTTTATCTTTAAGGTTTGGTTTTTCATGAAACAATCAAAAACAAGGTCGCAGGGTCTCGCCCCTGCAGGCGACTTACCTTTTGTCAAAAGCAGGCCACAAAAGGTAACCGAAAAAGACCTGCTTCTATATGTCCGTGCTCGGGTGTCGTTGGGTTCTGTAGACAGCCAGCAACTGACGAGCCGGCCTGCGGCCAAGATCACGCCGAACGGCCAGAACCGCAATGCCTTCGGCATAGAATAATTAAAAGAACAAACGGGATCCCCAATAAGATCTCTCGGGGATGACGATGAAAGCGTTACTTCGTCAGTAAAGCCCCCGTCGTCGTACACACCAACTTGCCATGGACAACGCCGCGCGTCCCGATCAGCTCATCGGCAATCTTTTTAACCGCCGCCGCTGTCCCTTTGACCACAACAACTTCCAGGCAGAAATGGGCGTCAAGGTGAATATGCAGAGTGCTGACGATATCATCGGTATGGGAATGTTGATGATCGGTCAGTTTAGCGGCCAGTTCCCGGGTATGGTGATCATAAACAATGGTCACCGTACCGACCACCTGCTCATCCTCATTACTCCACACCTCTTCCACCAGCGCATTGCGCACCAGATCACGCACCGCTTCAGAACGGTTGGAATAACCTTTTTGCTGGATAAGCTCATCAAACTGACTGAGCAAATTTGCATCCATTGACACCCCAAAGCGGGATAAATCTGCCATTTACTTTTCCTTAGTTACGTTGATAACAAATAAAATATAGCCTGCTGAAATTAATAAGTAACTATAAGAAATTTTTCCCATCAGCTCAACCTATCACGAAGAAAGCATAAGCGTGCTGCCACAGGAATCGACACCCCCTTTGGCTACAGATCTATAATTTTACGAACGCCCCGCGTACAATCCCGGCAACGCCGATTCTTTCTGCGCTCCATCCTTCAGCTTGCGCCACCGTTGCAATTCATCGGCGAGCACATTCCCCTGCCAGGCCACATCCCTTGGAGTATAAAGCGCCTCAGACATGCGCTGTAATTCCATGACCAGTTCAGGGCTAAGATGACCTGCCAGCAATTCAAGGTTGTGCCCGATCTCCGGCCACCGACAGCGTCCCCAGGCGAGCAATGCCTCACGACAGGCCTGCGGGTCATGCTGATGTAAAACCTTGAGCACTTGCTTAAAGGCATCCTTCTCACGAACAGCAGCCTGCTCCATGGCAGCGTCTGGGGACTGTGCCTGCTGGCGCCGGTTGCGACGACTGTGCACCCACCACAGCAGCAGGGTCAACAACCACCCAACCGCAAGACCGACACTCACCCACATCCAGGGAGTAGTTCCCCTTGGCTGAACGACTTGAGGAGCATTTTTATCACCCGTCTGGGGAATAACTGGTACTGCTGGAGCCGCTTGCTGAGGCGCAACCGGGGGTTGCTGCATCGCAGGAGGAGCCTGCGCAGCAACTGTTCCAGGAGCCGCCGGGGCAACCTTCACGGTTACAGCGGGAATCCTGGCAACCTTCCACTCGTTGCTGGTTACATCGTACCAGTCCAGATCAAAACCAGGCAGCTTCATGCTCCCTGCCTCAGTCGGCACCACGGCAATCTTCTGTTGCAAAGTACCGATACGACCGCTGCCATCAGCGCTGTCAGCCCGCAGCGGTTGGTCCGGGTAACTTTTCCAATTGGTTGGTAGCGGCAATTTCAGGTCGGGCAGATGCGCAGCGGGCAACCCTTTGACCTGCATGGTCAAGGTCCGTGTTACCGGCTCACCAACACGAAACTGGGGAGTCTGTTGCTGCCAGCTGTCCGACAGGGTGACTGCTGTCGCTGGTAACCACAAACGACCATTGCTGTCAGCTGGTTGTGATACCACCTCAACCGTCTGGGCTGGGGAGAAACGGCGTAGGGTTCTGGTGCGGGTAGAAAATGAACTTAACCTGTTACCATCGGAAACCTGGGCCTGCAAGGTCAGACGCGGAATGATCAATTGTCCGGCTTCACTCGGAAACAGAGCATAGCTGCGCTCGATAGCCTGATACAGGTAACCATCGCGCCGGGTTTCGAAGCTACGATCTTCACCAAGTTGCTCTATATCTGCCGCTACCCCTTGGGGTTGAACATTATCGAGCCCGGCTCCGGCCAGGTTCACCCGATGCAGAACCCGGATCTTGAGCAGGACCTGCTGACCGACCCTGACCCTATTGGGCTGAACTTCCGTTTCGAGGAGCAGCTCGTCCCCTTTGGCTGCCGCAGCAGGCTGCTCACTCACCTGAATGGTCAGAGGCATGGAGCAGTCTTTGCCAAAGCAGACCGCCGGGATATCAACCGTACCACTGGTTTTCGGCATCAGGGTCAAACTGACCACCCTGGACCGGCTGAAGCTACCATTGATGATCTGGGTCTGGCTGCTGCTTGACTGGTTGAGAATATCCCAGCTCTGCTTAAGCACACTCAAATCAGCATCGGCATCAGGCTTGCCATCAACACGCAGTTGCAGATTAAGGCTTTCGCCGAGACCGATGCGATCCCGATCGGCAACCGCATTAACCTGCGCGGCAAACAGCGGCTGGCTGATCAACGACAACAGCAAAAGAAGGGGTAGTAAAAAAAATCTCACCATGACCGCTCATCCTCCTGGCCGCCTTGTGGGTATGCATAACGATATTGATATTGAAATTTACGCCGCAACAAACCGCCCGGATCATCAGGAATCCTGCGTAACCACTGCTGCAGTTCCGGATCTTCCGGCTGCTGGCTATCGGAGTCATCAGCCATCGCCGCCTGTTCCCCCTGTTTTTCGGCTTCTTGCCCTTGCTGCTCAGCAGCTTGTGCGGCCTGATCCTGTTGCTGGTTATCGGCTTGCTGAGCCTGCTGTGGTTGCGGTTTATTTTCGGGGTTCTGCTGCTCATCTGCAGCCTGCGGGCTATCCTGTTGCTGAGGATCAGACTGCTGCGCTTCCCCTTGATCCGAGTTCTGCTGCTGATCATTGTTATCAGACTGGGATTGCTGTTTATTCTGATCATTCCCCTGCGGTTGTTCCTGTTGATCAGAGTTCTGCCCCTGCTGCCTCTGGTCCTGCTGTTGTTGCTGATTTTGTTGCTGTTTCAGGGCCTGCTCCACCAGATCACGATTGACTTTGGCATCCGCAGATTCAGGATCCCGCTTTAACGCTTCATCATAAGCTTTGAGGGCATCCTGCAACTTGCCGTTCTGGGCCAGCATATTGCCGCGGTTATAATAGTCATCGGCCGTTTCCGGCTGTGGCGCTGCGCCAAGTGCTGCCTCGTAATCACCCGCTTGATAATGGCTGCCAGCCTGCCAGCGTGGATCGGCAAACTGTTGTGCGGCATCCTGATAGGCCCCCTGCTGATACTTCTCATAAGCCTGCTGCTGGGAATTCTGCCATAGCTCGTTCCACTCAAGGGCCTGCGCTGAGGGCGGGGTCATCAACATTGGCAACAATAGTGGCAATACCAGTAGCCAGCCACGGCGGAACCCGCACAGGCCCAGAAATGCCAATGGCCACACCAGCCAGGCCCCAGCGTCCTGCCACAGATCACCAGTCCGTTCGGCACCCTTTTCCGTCTGATCAAGACGCCGGTTGCCAGCATCTGCTAATAAATTTTTGAAATCACTGTCATCAATCGCCAGGCGACGGTAAGCGCCGCCACCGGCAGCAGCCAGTTCTCGCAGACCACTTTCATTAAGCCGCGGCAACACCAGATTCCCCTGACGATCTTTAAAAAAGCCACCCCCCGCTGCGGGAATCGGCGCACCACCCGGCGTTCCGACGCCAATAATATTCAGTTCCAGCCCCTGCTCACGTAATTGTTTAGTGGCAGCCATGCTCAGTTGCGGTCGATCTTCATCGGTGATCAGCAGTAGCTTACCGTTACTGAAACCCGCCTGTTTCAACAGCTGACCCGCCAGAAAAAACGCTTTATCCAGACGGCTCCCCTGAACCGGCATCATATCCGGATCAAGGCTGCCAAGCAGGGCTTGAATAGTGTTGGTATCATCAGTTAATGGGGTCACAGTGAAGGCATCGGCAGTAAAGGCGATGAGTGCCGTCTGCCCTTCACGGCGCTGACGCAGGATATCTTCAATTTTCAGTCGTGCCCGCATCAGCCGATTTGGCTTGAGATCCGCAGCCAGCATGGAACGGGACACATCCAGGGCAATGATAACCGCTGATTTCTGTCGCAACACCGCCTGCGGCTGCTTCTGCCAGGTTGGCCCGGCCAGGGCGGTAACCCCAAGCAAAGCACCAATCAGCAAAAAGCCCAGGGGCCAGTTAGCGCGCCGCGTTGATTTGCCAATCAGCAAGTGAGGTAATAATTCCAGATCACAGATATCCTGCCAGCTACGGCTGTGCAGCCGCCGTTGCCACAGGACCCAAAGCAGTACCAGTAAAGGGAGTAATGCAGCAAACCACCAGGGGCGCAAAAAATGAAATTCGCTCATCTGCGCCTCCTGATCACCGGTAGGGAATCACGCAGCAACATCAGTAATGCTCCAGCTAATGCCAATCCCAAGGGCCAATAGAACAGATCACTGACCGGCCGGTAAACATCCTGCTCACGCTCGGCAGGTTCCAACTGATCCAGCATCTGGTAGATCTGCTCCAGTTCAGCGGTATTGTGAGCGCGGAAATAACGGCCCCCGGTCTGCTCAGCGATAGCGGTCAGAGTTTTCTCATCCAGATCAGCGGAGGGGTTGACGGTCTGCGCAAAGAAGAAGCTGCGCACCTGCATTTCATCAGCTCCAATACCAATGGTATAAATTTTCAGCCCCTGCTTGGCAGCCAGCTCAGCAGCTTTCAGCGGTGTTAACTGACCGGCGGTATTAGCGCCGTCAGTCATCAGGATCAGCACTCGTTGTTTGGCGTCATCCGCCGTGGTCCGCTTTAAGGCCAGACCGATGGCATCACCGATAGCGGTCTGCTTACCCGCCATGCCGATGGCCGCTTCAATCAGCAAATATTTGACCGTATGAAGATCGAAGGTCAAGGGAGCCTGGACGTAAGGTTGATCCGCAAATAAAATCAAGCCCATGCGATCACCGGTGCGACGTTCGATAAAGGGAATGGCAATCTCCTTGAGGGCCTTGATCCGCTCAACGGCCTTCCCCCCCAATTCAAAATCGGCGGTCTCCATGCTACCGGACAGATCAACGGCCAACATGAGATCGCGCCCCGACACCGGAAAATCGACGGGATCACCAAGCCACTGGGGACGTGCGCAGGCAATAACCAGCAATAGCCAACAGAGCAACACCAGCAGTTTATAGATTTTCGACCGCACCGCCTGGCTCTGTTCATGGCGCGCCAGCCCAAAGCGGGATAGCTGTGGCACCCACAGAGCTGCTTCCTCAGCTGCCAGGGCTGGCGGTGCAAAGCGGTAAACCAGGTAAGGGAGCGGTAACAGGATAAAGGCCCAGGGCCAGGCAAAATTGATCATTTCACCCTCCTGGGCTGGGCCGGAAGCTTCTTTAACCAGCGCCGGCATAACTGCAAAAGAGCTGTTCGTTCAAATTCAGGTTGTCGTTGGTAAGGACCGGCACCCAGGCACTGCCCAGCCCCGCGACAGAAGGCATCCTCCCCTTTCAGCTTAGAATCGAGGAACTTCAGCCACTCATCCCCCTGCAATCCGGCACAGTCGGAGGCAGGAAAAGCCAACAATGCCGCACGCCGCAATAACGTCGATACGCTGGCCAATAAAACAGAATCAGAACAATCACTCTGTTCCAGCACCTTTAGCTCCTGCAGTGCGGCACGGCGATAACGCAAGCGCCGCTGATATTTAACCAGCAACCAGATGACCACCACCAGGAGCAAGGCGACGCCAGCCAGCAGCCACCAGCCCAAGGCCGGAGGCCAGAAACCCGGAGGTTCAGGCAGATGCAACGGGCGCAGCTCTAAAGGGGTCGCAGAACTTTGGGTTGGCAGGTTAGCAGGCATGCGTCCCCCCTTTGGGAATCAGCACCTGGTGAGGATCAGCATCGGTAGCCACCATGGTGAACCGCATACGATGAGCCTTACAAAAACTTTCAACCCGCTCACAAAGAGCCGCAAAGGTTTGCTGGTATTCGTGACGAACCAGTTCCCGGTCAGTAACAATAGTCAGATCCTTGTCACCATCACTTAACCGATAGTTGCCGCCCCGCGGCAAATCGGCTTCGAGGGGATCATATAAAAAATAAAGGGAGATTTCTGCTTGCCGAGCAAGCACCGCCAAGTGCCTTTCAACGCCAGCATCCCACTGATTAAAATCACTGAGCAGATGCACCTGACTGCCGGGACGCGCCACCCGCAACAAACGCTGAATGGTCTCAGCCAAGCGCTGACGAGGTTCAAACGGCAGATGAGCAGGACGCTGCCAGACAGGATCAGCGACCATGGCCTGCAAGAGTCTGAGCACCCCGCTTTGCCCACCTTGAGGACGCAGCTCGGTGCGATGCTCTTCAGAAAACAGGAAGCCACCGATGCGGTCACCGCGCGACAAGGCATTCCAGGCCAGAATTGCCGCTAACTGGGAAGCCCGGACCACCTTAAAGCAGCCACGGGTGGCAAAAAACATGGGGCGCCGAAAATCGAGAGCAAACAGTACCGGCCGTTCACGTTCTTCATGAAACAGTTTGGTATGCACCTTCCCCCGCCGCGCCGTCACGCGCCAGTCGATGGAACGCACATCGTCGCCAGGCTGGTAGGCCCGCACTTCCGCAAACTCCATACCGCGACCGCGAAAGCGCGACCGATGGCCACCACTCAACATGGCCATAGCCGGAGCCTTAGGAGCCACACCCACCGCCGGAGCAGCCCGCAACGCCATCAACTCTCTCAAAGTTATGGCGACCGGGGATGTTGGTTTTGCTGTTTTCAAGGATTTACGCTCACTTCGTTCGCAATTTCAGATTTGAAATTTCAGATCTCAGATGACTATGGGATCTTCATGAATCAACTGTTCTACGATTTGGAAATAGTCCGTTTTTGGAATGAGGCTAAGGTACCGGAATTCTGGCCAACAACTCACTAATAACCCGCTCACGACTAACCCCTTCCGCTTCGGCCTCGTAACTGAGCAACAGGCGATGACGTAACACCCCAAAGGCCAATTGCTGAATATCTTCCGGAGTGACAAAATCACGCCCGGCCAGCCAGGCCCGGGAACGGGCACAGCGGTCAAGGGCGATGGTCGCCCGCGGGCTGGCACCATAGGTCAGCCAGTTAGCCAGTTCAGCTCCCCACTGCTCCGGTTGCCGCGTCGCCAGAATCAGCTGCACCAGGTACTCTTCGAGGTTTTCGGCCAGGTGAATGTCCAGCACCTGTTGCCGCGCCTGTTGCAATTCAGTACCGGTAATCTTGGCGAAATCTGCTGGTGCAGTCGCCATGGCGGCTTCACCACGGGCCAATTGTAAAATCTGCTTTTCAACCGCAGCATCAGGGTAATCAACCCGGACATGCAGCAGGAAACGATCTAACTGAGCTTCTGGAAGAGGGTAAGTTCCTTCCTGCTCAATCGGGTTCTGGGTCGCCATAACCAGGAACGGATCCGCCAATTGATAGCTGGTCTGCCCAACGGTAATCTGGCGCTCTGCCATAGCCTCAAGGAGTGCCGATTGCACTTTGGCCGGTGCCCGGTTGATCTCGTCGGCAAGAATCAGGTTGTGAAACAGCGGGCCACGCTGAAAAACAAAACTGTTATCCTGGGGGCGGAAGATCTCAGTCCCGGTCAAATCGGCAGGTAACAGGTCTGGGGTGAACTGAACCCGGTGAAAGCTTCCCTCCAGAAACCCACCAAGCTGACGGATCGCCCGGGTTTTCGCCAGCCCGGGAGCTCCTTCAACCAGCAGGTGACCATCCGCTAAAAGAGCGATAAGTAAACTTTCGATCAATTGCGGCTGGCCGATAATCTGTTGTTCCAGATGAGCGGCCAGAGACTGAAAGCGCTGTTGCACAGAATCCATATTTAATCGTCCCTTTTGTAATGAATTTATCAGGAATGCTCCAGGTTGGGTAAACCCGCCCCTTCCCAGCAAATGTCAAACAACCGGGACGGTGGTCTCACCGTCCCGGCACTCTTATTTAAACCCGGCTGTCTGCCCTTCAAACAGCCGGAAAACAGGCCGTATGGAGGGTATCAATTCGTGTCTTTGGCAGAAGGGGCAGCCTGTGATTTTTGGCTTACTGTCTGTACTGTGATCAAATCAGTCCGCTTCAAATTGCTGATCTCAGTCCAAAGGGCTTGGTTAATCTCGTAAAGCGGGCCGGAACCATCTGCACGCAGCAGAGCATAATCATCTTTTTCCGACTTGGCAAACGTATAGCTGAGAGTTTTTCCGTCAGCCAGGGTCAGGATTACCGGAATTGTTACAGCCTGATCCCCTTGAGGCCCATCATGAACCCCTTGAACCTGAAGCCCGGCAAGATCCTGAACCAGTTTGCTAACCTTTTCCTGATCAGTCTGTTCCCCGGCCTGTAGACCATCAAGCTGGACAGTATCCTCTTTTTTCACCAGCAATACACCAGGAAGCTCTATCCCTTCAACCTTGGCGGGATCAACCCACAAAGCCTTCTTATCCAGCCAGTCTGCAACTTTGAGGCTTGCCTCGTAACTGCTGAAAGGGACATCGTAGATGTTATCTTCTCCAGCCAAGCGCGCGTGGACCTTGCGGAAGCCCGGGGACGAACCGATCAGCACAGTTGCCAGATCTGTTTCTCCATGGCGTAATACCAACTTGCGTTCAAAATCATCGTCGGCAACCTTGAAGCGTTTATAGGTACCAGCGCTTTTGGCAACCGGCCACGGGCGGTCAAGCGCGCTAAGCTTGTCAAGCAAGGTATCCACCTTGGCGGCATCAACCGGAACCTTCTCCTGACCTGAGATCATCCAGCCAGAATCCGTTTTTTTCAATACCAGGTTCTGATCTGCGGCATAAATCTGGAGCTCTGTCACTTGACTGGGATCAGTGGCGATCAGCTTCTCTTGACCATTTCCCTGAATCGGTGCCTGTTCGGAAAAGTAGATGCCTGCGCCAAGACCCAACTGAAACACAAGGAGCACTGTTAATGTCATCAATAGCTTTTTCATGACTTAAGCCCTCCCTTCCAACAACTGCTGGTAATGTCGCCTGGTACGCCGCTGCAACAAGCGTTGAACGAGATAAACCAGGATCAGACCAAACAGAGCCAAACCGTAATTGGTATATTCCAGCACCATACGACTACTGAGATTCAGAGGTGTCAGGGTACGGGCATAATGACCACGCCCACGGATGCTGAGCAAACCCTGATCCTCGGTGACCCAGTCGAGGCTGTTATTGATCAGCTGCAGACCGCCTAAATCCTCATTGCCAGAAACACTTGAGGCGATCTGCAGCGTCTGATCACTGACAAAATCAGCAGAAGAAAACAGCACGATACGTGCCGATTCAGGTGAACGGTCGATGACAGAAACCGCCTGTTGTACAGGCTTTTCGTTCTTATCCTTGGATTTTTTACTGTCGTCCTTGTCTTCCTGTTTCAGCAAGGGAGACTGTTGCCCGGCAAAGTAAGAATCGAAACGCCCCTGCACCGCGACACCAAGCAATTCGGCGTTACGTTCAGCAGCAGGAACAAAGCCCTGCCCCACGCTGGCATTAACTTTCGGCAGGAGATCAAGGTCGTTAGAGGTCCAGCCCTGATCTGAACTTTTCAACAGCCAATTGACCTGATGATCTTTGCTGACACTGTCAGCAACCTGGATTGGGGCCGCCCAGTTGAACATCAGGTGGGTAAGGCCCGCAGTCACCGGTATCTTGTCATTCAGTCCGTCACCGCGCAGATCAATGAAATAGGGGTACGGGATCAT
Source organism: Geopsychrobacteraceae bacterium (assembly GCA_963664385.1). Classification (GTDB taxonomy): domain Bacteria; phylum Desulfobacterota; class Desulfuromonadia; order Desulfuromonadales; family Geopsychrobacteraceae; genus Seleniibacterium. The sequence goes on along the minus strand of OY761157.1, from coordinate 2,010,165 downwards.
GCGCAATTCCTGAACCGTGAAGCCACCAACATTGCGATTGACCGGAATCGGAAACGGCTGATTCTGTTCATCGAGAACCAAAGCCTCATCCATGGTCAAACCGTTATGCTTCAACCAGTCCAGGACTTTTGATTGCTGCTTGCTCGCACTTAAGTTGGACCGGGTCAGGCTGACCTTGAACGGCGAGGTCGCAATCAGGACGGTGCCACCTTTCATCAGGAACTGGTCGATGGCAAAGAGAGCCTTAGTGTCCAGATTCTCCAGTCCGGCCACAACCAGGACATCGCTATCTTCAGGGATCACACCTGTGCTCAGATCGACATTTTTAACGTTATAATTCTGAGCCAGCTGTTTACTCAGGATGTTAAACTGCTTGCTATCCTGCCCCATACCATATTGAGCCATGTAAGGGTTGGGCGGAGGTGGTACTGCCAGGGCAACGGTCTTCAGATAACCTGCGCTAAAGCGTTTGACCGCGGCATCAATATTGCGTTTCAACCCTTCCTTGCTGAAATCGTCCGGCAGCTGCACCGCTACAGTTTGACGCCCATCATCCAGGGTCAGATAAAAATAGAACCGTTGCGGATCGAGCAGACCTGCCTGCATGGGGCGAAAACCATATTTTTGTTCCAGCTCCTTGGCCAGGGCTCCATGGTCCGCCTCGGGATCAAGAATCTGCAGGCTTAGCTTACCACCTGAACTGGTTTCAAGTTCGGCACCAAGGCTTTGCACCTGCTGCTTGAACTTCTGCAAAAAATCAGGCAGTTGACTGTCTGCAGAAATATAGCCATGCATGGTCAACGGTTCTGTCAACCCGGCGATCAGGTCACCCCCGCCCTGAAAGCTGTTCATGACCCGCTTGATGCTGCGAGTCAGCTGATATTCAGGATTGTTCAGTTCGACGTCAATATTCCGCTCACCCTGCTGTTTGATCTCAATCAGATCCCTGAAATTGAGAACCTGGTACTCATCACCATACTGAATCAGGATCTGAAAGTACGAATTGACCAGGGCCGACTGGTAACGATCCGCCACCTGAAACGGCACCGGCTTGATGCCATACTTCTCATTGGCTTCCGCCTCGAGGTCGGGATGCTGCTGGGGATCGACAAACTCGGCCTTGACATTACCGTGACCAGCCAGCTGGTACTCACTGATCAAATCACGGAGCCGCGGCACCAGGGGCGCCAGCAAGGGATGAGTTTTGGCACTGAAATAGCCCCGAATCAATAATGGTTCGCGTAATTGAGCAAGGTACTGGCGGGTCGCTGGAGAGATAGAATAGATATTCCCCTCGGTCAGATCGACCCGGGCCGAGCCAAGCTGCTGCAGCCATAGATGCCCAGCCAGGAGATTGGCGATCAGCAACAGGGTTAAAGCACCGTGGAGCCGGTGATGGCTACGTTTTGAGACAGAGTTGGTATCCCAACGCAGACGCTTAAGGCTAAAAAGTGTCAGAGCAAAAAAGACACCGACCAGGCTCAAATAATAGTAGAGATCACGGGCATCAATAACACCCCGGGTGATCGATTCAAAGCGCGAACCACTCCCCAGCAGTTTAAGCAGTTCTGCACCCTGGTTGCCGAAAAAGCCCGTAAGCAGATCACTGCCAAGCAGGTAAAACAATCCACAAACCAGCACCGTACCAATCAGGCTGACAATCTGGTTATCACTGCGGGCACTTAAAAACAGGCCGATAGAAATATAAGCTGCACCTAAAAACAGGGCCGCCAGGTAGCCACCCCACACCGGGCCCCAGTCCAGCGGCCCGATAATCGATACGGTCACCGGTAGCGGCAAGGTCAACACCAGAGCCAGGGCAACCAGAGTCAGTGCGGCCAGGAATTTACCCAACAGATATTCAATCGGTTTTACCGGCAGAGTCAGCAGGTACTCAAGGGTTCCCATACGCCGTTCTTCACTCCACATGCGCATGGTCAAAGCCGCGACCAGGAAAATCAGCAGCAGCGGCATCCATTCGAACAGCGGTCGGACATCGGCGATGTTGCGGGCAAAAAAGGCTTCAGCCCAGAAAAAGACAAAAAGACTTAAAACTAAAAATGCGCCAAGAAAAATATAAGCGACCGGCGATGCAAAAAAACTGGCCAGTTCTTTGCGGGCAACCCGCAGAGTATTACGCAGCATCAGCGACCTCCTTTACCGGTTCGGAAATCTCCTGAAATATTTTTTCCAGGGTACGTTCCTCGCGACGCAATTCGTACAGCTGCCATCCTTGTTCCACGATAGCTGCCGCAATTACTGGCGCGATATCCGCATTATCTTCATGGGCTGAAACGCGATACTGTGCCAGACCGTTTCCGCTTGTCACCATGTCAACGCCAGCGACCTGGTTAAGACTGTTAAGATGGCTACTGATACGATCAACCGCGCCGCTGCATTTGAGGAGCAATTCACGCCCCCGGGTCAATTCCTCCAGGTTGGCATCAAGAGCCAGGCGTCCTTTGCGCAGGATCAGCACCCGGTCACAGACCGCTTCGACTTCCTGCAGAATATGGGTAGAGACGATGACCGTCGAGCGCTGCCCCAGGTCACCTATCAACTGACGCATATGACCGATCTGAGCCGGATCAAGGCCGTTGGTTGGTTCATCGAGAATGATAATTTCGGGATTATTCAGTAACGCCTGGGCGACCCCGACCCGCTGCCGATAACCACGCGACAGGGTGGAGATGGCAGCGGTTGCCTTGGCTTCCAGTTCGGTCTGCCTAATCACCTGCAACAGCGCCCGATCCAGATCCTTACCGGACAAACCGCGCAATGCTGCAGCATAGGCCAGAAAATCAATAACCCTCATATCGGGATAAACGGGACAGTTTTCCGGCAAATAACCGATGCGCTCCTGGGCCTTGAGAGGGTCGGGATTCCACAGGTTTTCTCCAGCTATCTTTATAGTCCCCCGGCTCGGCTCCAGATAGCCGGTCAACATTTTCATTATGGTCGATTTGCCCGCACCGTTATGGCCAAGCAGACCAACAATTTCACCACGCTCAATAGAAAATGAGACATCGTCAACGGCCTGAAAATCACCGTACTGACGACTGATCTGTTGTACCTCAATCATTTTTCTACCTCTTTCCTTAGTTTCGAATAGTTGCCTCAAACCTTACGCAGATTTGAAAACTGCACTGATAGACAGAATTTGACAAAATTCAAACGCACCTTTTTGTCTGGATATGACCTGGCAGTAGAAACTCAATAAAATTTCTGATTATTTGTTTGCAGCAGATTAGAAATGGTACAAAGGTGGAGGTCTGCTAAAATGAGAATAACTTAGACAGGAAGGAACAATCAGGAGACTGAAAAATACGAAGACTGTCAGCAAACCAGCCACTGACTTACAAACTACCCCTGAGGAGGGGGAAGAGATACTGGGAGTATAAAAAGATGTCCCTGAACCGGATACGCTGTCGACCTCATCCAGAGTGGACCACACACAACTATCGCTGGCACACCAGTGCTCGCCATGGTTGGCGAGTCCGGGAAGCAACAATAAGCAGGTTAAAATTCCCAGCAATAAAATGTGATTTAAAGTTATTTTTCTGAGCATGAGCCTAATCTTTTGTTAATAAGATTTGCCAATACGCAGCGAAGATATAAAATTTAAAACCATCCGTAAATGAGACTTAGCACGAATATTAACTGTATATTTGCACACTTGAGTTGATAACAGGGGGATTCAACATGAGTTTTAGAGCAGTCATCAAAAGTATTGTTTTAACATTCTTCTTAACCACAATCAGCCTTCAACCGCTGTTAGCAGCAGAGCCGGATACCTTTCCCGCCTGGCTTGCAGAGTTCAAAACAGAAGCGGCACAGCAGGGGATATCAGCGCGGGTCCTCGAACAGGCATTTAAAGATGTCTCACTGCTACCCCGCGTTATAGAACTTGACCGGAAGCAACCCGAACTGACCCAGACTCTCAGTCAATATCTGCAGGCCAGGGTGACTTCAGCACGGATTGAGCGCGGCCGGAAAATGCTGAAACGCTATCCAACCTGGCTTGGGCGCATTGAAGAACAATACCAGGTACCACGCCAGTATATTGTGGCCTTATGGGGTATCGAAACCAACTATGGCCGCTATACCGGCAGCTTTCCGATTATCTCGTCCTTGACAACCCTCGCTTATGACGGGCGGCGCAGTAGCTATTTCCGTAAAGAACTGCACAATGTTCTGTGGCTGCTTGAACAGAAACATATCAAAGTTGATCTGCTGCAGGGGTCCTGGGCCGGGGCCATGGGGCAATGTCAGTTCATGCCATCCTCCTTTCGCAACTTTGCCGTTAACGCCGATGGGGGCTATACCGATATCTGGACCTCTATCCCTGATGTTTTTGCCTCGGCCGCCAATTACCTGAAACAGTCCGGTTGGCAGGCAGGCCAGAGTTGGGGGCAACAGGTGCAAATTCCTGATAATTTTGACAGCTCTCTGGCCGGGCTGAACAAGCCCCTGCCGGTCGCTCGCTGGCGTGAGCTCGGAGTAACAGCTGTTAATCACCAAAACGATCCTGACCCTCAACAGCAGGGCTCCCTTTTGATCGACCCGGCCGGAGGACCTGCCTATCTGGTTTATGACAATTTTCATGTACTGCTGAAGTGGAACCGTTCAACCGCCTTTGCTATTGCAGTCGGTAGCATCGCAGACCGTCTTCATGGAAAGTAGCTTAAAAAGTGCAAGATCCCGAAAAGTTTCCTTAACCAACCTATGAATATACCTTTTGGTAACACGACCCAGGGTAAGCGTTACCAAAAGGTAACATCTTCCTCATCAGCACTGACATAACCACCTGATTTTACGTTACTAGCTCATGGCACACCCATTGCACACTTATATTTCGTAGATTCTCTGGTTTCATAACTTCTCCAGCGCTTTCTCATGACAGACAACTGCTTAGCAACTGCCACACGTTGACCCTGTCATTTCAACTTATTTGCGTTCTTTCAACGGGAGGTTTGCAGTGAAAAGACATCTCATGACTGTCGCGTTTCTTCTCACGCTGGTCGTCTTGGCGGCCTGCACCGGCATGCAGCTGAACAGCCAGTCGGCAATGGGGGAGCACCCGGCACTGTCGGAACAGGAAATGCTTATTTCCTGCTCTGACTGTCACCGCGATTCAACTCCAGTCATCACTACCGAGTGGTTCGATAGTACCCACGGCTTGGGTAACGTCAAGTGTTACCAGTGTCATGGCACTTTTGAAAATCTCAAAAAAACACCTGACATGGAAAAATCCTGCGCTGCCTGCCATGCCAACAAACTTGGTGAGCATACCGGCAATTCGACCTGTTGGGAGTGTCATGCTCCACATCGCTTCAGCTACGCTGATTAAGTCAAGGAGGAGATAAAATGAGTCTATCCCGTCGTGATTTCATTAAAAAATCTGCTGCCCTGACAGCAGCATCCTATATCGGCCTCAACCTCTCCGCCGCTGACGAGGCGCAAGCTGCGGAACAACTGAGCTGGCACCGCGGCTCCTGCCGCCTGTGCGGGGTCGGCTGCCGGGTCCTGCTCGGCGTCAACGCCAAAGGCGTGCCTGTCGCTTTGCGTGGTGAACCAAAGGCCCGGACCAACTTCGGTTACCTGTGCATGAAGGGAATGATGTTTTACAAGGTCATGGTCCATCCGGACCGATTGACAACTCCCCTATATCGTGAAAACAAGAACCAGCCTTTCAAAGAGATATCCTGGGATCAGGCCCTTGATATTGCCGCCCGCAAATTCGCCGAAGCCAAACAGCAGCATGGCCCTGACAGTACGGCGTATTACGGCTCCGGCCAGTGTCTGACCGAAGAAACTTACCTGTTCCAGAAAATTATGCGGGCAGCACTGCAGACCAACAATGTTGAGGGGAATCCGCGCCTGTGCATGGCCAGCGCCGTTGGTGGCTACCTGACCTCTTTTGGTGCCGATGAGCCTATAGGCAGTTATGCCAATATCGAAAAAGCATCCTGTATCTTCCTGATCGGCTCCAATATGGCTGAGGCTCACCCGGTTCTGTTCCGGCGAGTGATGCGCCATAAACTTGATAATAAAGAGAAGGTCAAAATTATCAATGCTGACCCCCGCTTATCTGCTACCAGCCGGATTGCCGATATGCATATGCAGTTTAAACCGGGCAGCGATCTGGCCATGCTCAATGCCATGGCGTACACCATTATCGACGAGAAGCTTTATGATCAGCAGTTCATCTCTGACTATGCCGTCTTCCGCAAAGGCAAAGCAGAACAGGTCGACCTTAATACTTACTGGCAGGACCTTCAGGATTACAGTCCTGAGAAAGCAGCGGCCATCTGCGGGGGCAATATTACCGCGACCATGATTCGTGAAGCTGCGCGCATGTTCGCCACCAGCAAAGGCACCGTCAGCTTCTGGTGTATGGGGATCAACCAGCGTAAGCGCGGGGTCTGGGCGAATAACCTGATCAACAACCTGCATATCCTGACCGGCCAGTTGTGCCGCGAAGGAGCCGACAGTTTCTCCCTGACCGGCCAGCCGAATGCCTGTGGTGGAGTGCGTGAAGGTGGCGGTTTATGCCATATTTTACCGGGGCACCGGCCCGTTGCTGTTGAAAAAATGCGCAATCAGGTTGAAGATGCCTGGGGTGTTCCCCACGGCCGGATTCCACCTAAACCCGGATACCACACCATCAAAATGTTCCAGCAAGTTAACGCAGGAGCGATCAAAGCTATCTGGATCAACTGCACCAGTCCGGCCCAGTCTCTCCCCAATGTTGACCTGTATCGTCAGGGGATGGCCCGCGAAGATGTCTTTATCGTAGCCAGCGATATCTTCCCGACCCGCACTACGGAACTCGCAAACCTGGTATTGCCAACGGCCTTCCACTTTGAAAAAACCGGAGTTTATGGCTGTTCGGAGCGGCGCAGCCAGTTAACCAAGAGGGCCGTTGCCGCCCCCGGTCAGGCACGCCCGGAAACCTGGATCGCCACCGAATGGTGTGCCCGCATGGCCAAATACCTTAATGATCCGGTTGCCCTGCAGGCGGTCAAACCTTTCCTGGATAAGGAAATGTACGTCGAACAACCCCAGGCGATCTGGGAAGAATACACTCAGAAGCTGACCAAGCACCGCGACAACGACCTGCGCGGCGCCAGTTACAAAGTTCTCAGCCAGATGGCCGATGGAGTCCAGTGGCCGGCAGCAACCGAAGAGTATGCGCTAACGGGTGGCACAACCATTAAATTTGTCAAAGGGCTCGACCCCATGGCCACCAGTGAAGCCAAGGATGACAAGCCATATCAGTTTTATGGGCCGGCCCACCCGGACCGCAAACTGTGGATCTGGGTTCGTCCCCAGGCCGGAGCAGACGAAGAGCCCGACAGTGAATGGCCGTTATTCCTGTCAACCGGGCGGGTTATCGACCACTGGCATACCACCAGCATGACCGGACGCATTCCTGAATTGATGCGGGCGAACCCTTACTCATTTGTAGAGATCAATCCTAAAGATGCGTTAAAATATGGCATTAAACCGAATGACATGGTCGAGATCGAGAGCCGTCGCGGCAAAGTTACCATGCCCGCCAAGGTGGTTGAAGGCCCCCTGGAAGGAACTGTTTTTGCCTACTGGCACGATATGCATGAAGATCGCATGATCAACAAGGTCGTCAAGGACAGCTTTGATCCCGGCTCTAAAGAACCTGAATTTAAGATCTGTGCCTGCAGGATTAAACGTATTTCCGGGCCCAAGGCCCTGAAACCTTTTGTGGTTTGAAATCAAGGTGCGGGTTGGCGGCGTTTTTAAGCTGCCAACCCGCGTCATTCAGCCCTGGAAAGGAGGATCATCATGCCGATAGGTGGCTTTGTTTTAACCTTTGAAAAACAGCTGCAGCGGTCTGTCGTTTCGGCATGCAGTCAGTTTTCTGAGCTGGAGATTCACGGTGTTGTCGAAAACGGCCAGGCGGCTGTAGTTCTCGACACCAAAACTGCTGACGAGATGGAGAAAATCGTTAAACAGATCGAAAAGATTCCCGGTGTCCTGTCTTTTGGGGCCGTGTATATGCATGCTGAAGATGAAATAGCTCAGATCGCCAGTGGTAAAATTGACAGCAAATTTTCCTTCGGTCGCAAACGTGAAAAACCGGCGCAGTTTTCTTAAACTGCTGGTCAGCTTTAGTGGTATTTTCTGCTTTCCGTTACGCGGACAGGCCAGAACTCTGGCCACGTCACCCTTGAGCCAAAACCGCTTACGCCCTCCGGGAGCCGTTATGGAGCACGATTATCCCGGAAAATGCATCCGCTGTGGTCGCTGCGCCGAAGTTTGTCCCTACCACTGTATTACCCAGCTTGATATTCGCGCTGGACTCAGCGCCGGAACTCCGATCATCAAAGTTGAAGAGCTGCCCTGTTACCTGTGCATGAAGTGTGTCCATGTCTGCCCCACCGGTGCCTTGCAGCCGGTCAGTCAGCAGGATACCCGCATGGGACTTGCCGTCATTGATCAACACAGCTGTGTCGCCTGGCAAGCAGACAGTATGCTGATGTGCAAGACCTGTTACAACGTCTGCCCGTTTCGCGATGCAGCCATCCACCTGGACGAATTCCGCCCGGTTGTGAACGAAAAATACTGTACGGGGTGTGGTATCTGTACTCATGCCTGCCTGGTTCACCGTGACCAAGGGGGAAAAGCGATTAATATCAATCCCGTCTATGCCACCATTAAGCTGCCGGAGATCAGCCCATGAAACGCTGGCGCTGGGATTCCCTCAGGTATACCTCTTTAGGCTGCTCATTCCTGCTCTTGCTGGGTATTCCTCTGGCAAACTATTTTGCTGAATGGAATTTTATTCAGGGGTGGTATCAGTCGATCGGCATCGGTGACTTATGGATCGTCTCCCCCCTCGAAGGGCTAGAAAGCCTGCTGGTCACCCGCAGCCCGTACGGTCCCCTGGTCATCGGCATGTTGTTACCGGTGCTTATCGCGGCCATCATGGGGCGGGTTTTCTGTAGTTGGGTGTGCCCCATCAGCTTTTTATCTGAAAGCTGTGACCGGTTGCTAAAGCTACTGCGGATCAAAAAACAACGAGACCTGATAACCCTTCCCCGCAAAGCCCTGTGGCTATGTCTCGGCGGAGAGCTGCTGATGACCCTGATACTGGGGGCACCGCTGTTTGTCTTTTTATCCCCACCAGGACTGGTTGGGCGCGAGCTTATGACCTTGGTCTTTTTCCGCACCCTGCACCTGGAGGCGCTTTTAATTATCAGCGTAATCGCCCTGCACCTGATTTCCCGGCGCTTCTTCTGTCGTTACCTGTGCCCCCTGGGTGGTTTGCTGGCAGCTATTGGCAGCCACCGCCAACTTCTTCTGCACAATAGGGATGAACACTGTACATCATGCGGTCACTGCGACAACAAATGCCCCCTGGCCTTGCAACCAAGCCAGGGGGAGGGAACATCGATTCACTGCTGGAATTGTGGCAGTTGCATTGATAGCTGCCCACATCAACAACTTCGCTTCATAAAGAAACCGTCGTCTCTCCGTCAATAAAAGTTGGGGACATACAGCTCCGGAGGTAACACCGCCCGCTCATATTCCGGGTTAAACACCCGCTCAGGAAGATCAATCTCTTCGTGGGGGACCGGTTCATAAGGAATCTGTTGTAACAGGTGGCGGATACAATTAAGGCGCGCTCGTTTTTTGTCATTCCCTTCAACGATATACCAGGGCGCCTCCGGTATATTGGTGCGCTTAAAAGTATCTTCTTTAGCCTTGGTATAATCCTCCCAGCGAACCCGCGACTGCAGATCCATGGGGCTCAGTTTCCACTGTTTGAGGGGATCGTGAATACGCATCAAAAAGCGCAGTTGTTGCTCTTCATCGGACACAGAAAACCAGTATTTGATGACCAGCATCCCTGAGCGTACCAGCATCCGCTCAAACTCAGGGACATCGAGAAAAAACTGTTCAACCTGCTCTTCACTGGCAAACCCCATGACCCGCTCCACTCCCGACCGGTTATACCAGGAACGATCAAACAGAACGATCTCACCGCCTGAAGGAAGATGGGGAACATAACGCTGAAAGTACCATTGGCTCAGCTCTTTTTCGGTTGGTCTTGGTAACGCGACGACCCGACAAACCCTTGGGTTAAGCCGTTGGGTAATACGCTTTATGACACCCCCTTTCCCGGCAGCATCACGCCCTTCAAAGAGAATGGCAATCTTGGCCCCACTATGCTCAACCCAATCCTGCAGTTTAATCAGCTCAGACTGGAGAGCAAGGAGCTCACGAAAATAGGTCTGGCGATCCATACTTGGTGGTCGCTTATGCTTGTATATCCTGCGTAAAGCCATGGAAAGACCCGGCTCAGAAATTTCCAGCTCATAACCTTCATCTATTTCATCTGCCAATTCGGACTGTAACCACTCCGTGGCATCAATATAGTCATCCTCAAACATGTTATCCTCTTCAACTTCCTCAATCTTTTATCAGAAACAGTACTGCAAATGTTGCATAACATGTCTTTGTTAAGATTCTGCAAGGACGGACCAATTATTTTAACAATTTCCCGGTTTGCTGCTTCAAGCTCACACAAGCTTAACAATCCGGGATTACACTTTGAAAAAAGCTATCAAGGCATATCAAACTGTCAAACATCAGCAACTTAGGGTTAAAATCATGGGCATTCAACAGTTTCAGACCTGGGCTGAAGACATTGAAAAGCAAGTGTACAAAACCATTATTACTGGGACAGAAAAAGGTCTGAAAAAGAAGGAATTGATTGAGGACCTGACGGAGAAGCTTTTTCATAAACACTTCTGTTCAGATGCCAGGATATGTGGTGAAGGAGTTTTCATCACCCGTCATATATTGATCGGCGGCATTACCGCTGCTGGAAGTATCAATTGGGCTGAAGAGAAAGCCGTTAAAAAAATCTGTGTTGGCTTACTCAAGAGTTTGAACAAACATGAGAAGAACTATATTCAGGCCGCGACAATCCTGATTCGCGGAACGGTACAAGCCGCGTTGTTAAGCGGATATGACGTCTGCGCTATGGTCGAAGAGGCTATCGCAGCCATATTGAAAGTCGGCAAAAACAAACCATACAACCCCACAGAACTCATGAAGGCCGTGGCTCGCGCAGGGGTATCTGCCAGCAGCACATTTCCCCAGAAAGGGACTGCAAAGCTGGAAAAAATGATGGCATCTCTACTGGAAAAACAGTGCCAAGTTGCCTGAACCCTTTTACCAGGGAAGATCCCTAGATTGATAGCGCTCCGGTTGATTGCCGGGTTTGTTTTTTAGAAAATACCCGATGATAAACCCTAACGGACCGAGCAAGCCGGCTAAAATCAACAAGCCTACGTCCTCTCGCTTTCTTCTTGAGCCTCGCGTGGAATAGGCACTAAGCGCCGTAACTCCAGCGAGGTACCAGCAACAGAAAATGAATATTTCCATGGCAACCTCCTATCGGTATATACAATGATATATTTTGTATATACATTTTGCAAGCATATTATTTCACCCCACTTAAACGATTTTCTCACCCTTTCGCGATTAATTCTTTCCGAATAAAATTTAATAAAAACAAAATCCTTGACACGTCACTTCAAAGTGACTCAATTTATATCACTAATAAGTGACAGCCACTCCCTCAAGGATGAATCATGCTGCGTAATAAAAATCAGACCAAACAAAAGATCATAACTGCTGTCGGTGGCCTTTTGGCCCGAGACGGTTTTGCCAAACTGGGCGTTAACGCCCTGGCTCGTGAAGCAGGTGTCGACAAGGTACTCATCTACCGTTATTTTGATGGCCTACCCGGGGTTCTGCGCAGTTATGCCGAATCAACTGATTTCTGGCCGACACCGGCAGAAGTAATAACCCAGGATCTGGGGCAACCAGGGGATACCGGTTCTGCCCAGATCATTGGCGACATCATGGTCAATCTGGCCCGCGCCCTCAGAAACCGTCCGTTAACCACGGAGATCATGGCCTGGGAACTGGTTGAGCAGAATGAATTGACCAACATTCTTTTTGAACGCCGCGAACAGTGGGCTCTAAATATTATTGAAAATTATGCTTTTGAGCACGGCCAGGTCCCAGCGGACCTGCCTGCCCTGACAGCCCTGCTGAACGCTGCGATTAACTACCTGATTATTCGCGCCAGGACCACCCCGGTATTCAACCTGGTAGAGATCGATACTGAGCGTGGCTGGCAACGTTTGGAAAACATGATTCGGGAACTCTGTAGCAGCTATTTTTCCAGGCCCTGACCATGGCAATAGAAAAAGTAGAATTTAACGCTGATTCAGGACTTTTTTGCTGCAAAAATACAGATATGAGCTATCATATCGCCCCATGAATGAGGACAAATTACCCATGACTTATCCTGACGTTACCGGAGTTCTGCTCGCCGGGGGAAAAAGCCGCCGTATGGGGCGCGATAAAGCCGCCCTGGTCGTGGCCGGAAAAACCATGGCTGACCATATGCTGGAATGGCTCCAGAGCCATTTTCCACACACTTTGATCGCTGGAGATCGCCCAGATCTGGCAAAACCGGATATCAAAAGCTATCCGGATATTTATACGGGAAGCTCCCTTGGTGGTTTGCACAACGGCTTACTTCATGCGCCGACCGACTGGATATTTGCTGTAGCCTGCGATATGCCCTTCCCTGATACCCGCTTGCTCACTCCCCTGCTGGCTCAGCGCGAGCAGGCATCGGCTGTCGTGCTGAAAACCCCGACCGGCTTTGAACCTCTCTTCGCCTTGTACCATAAAAGCTGCCTTACTCATCTTGAGAGGCTGTTGCAGGAACAAAAGTTTCGGATTCATGGCTTTTTTGAACTTATCAAGGTCAACGCCCTGGATCCTTCTGATTATGTTACCGATTGGCAGAAAGCACTGAGCAACCTGAACACCCCGGAGGATCTACAACGGGTCGAACAGAGCCAGGGCGAGCAGACTGTTGATTAAGTTTTAAATTTTCAGATTTACTGTAGAGAGGGAGAACCGTCTGTGATCAGATATGACGAAGCAATCGAATTGGTTCTGAACAACATCGATCCATTGGAAGCTGTGAAGCTGCCTCTGGATGAGACCGTCGGCAGAATTCTGGCCGAAAATGTTCCGGCTAAATTCGACCTGCCACCGGCTGACAATTCAGCCAGAGACGGTTACGCCTTTGCCCATGCAACCCTGCCCCGCAACAAAACCCTGAAAGTCGTCGGCTTTGTCCCTGCCGGTAAACAGTTCACCAAAGCCGTCGCCACCGGCCAGGCCATCCGCATTATGACCGGAGCGCCCCTCCCTCGCGGCTGTGACACTGTCGTCCCCCTGGAAGAGATTGTGCGTAAGGGAGATTCTATAGAGCTTGAACGAGTTCCCGCCGCCGGCAGTTATGTCCGGTTACGTGGTGAAGAACTGAAAGCCGGCGCCACCGTTCTGAGTGTTGGCGCGCAGCTGACATCTGGTTCCATAGGACTGCTTGCATCTGCAGGAAGATCCCGTGTCAAGGTATATCCGGCTCCAAGAGTTGCCGTATTATCAAATGGCGACGAACTCGTCGAACTAGGAGAAAGCCCTGGAGACGGTAAGATTATCAACTCCAACGCTCACATGCTTGCCGCACGCCTGAAAGAAGATGGCTTTATCCCTGAAATGCTTGGCATTGCCCGTGACTGCAGGGACAACCTCGAAAGCTGCCTGCGCAAAGGGTTGGCCTGCGACATGCTGATTTCCAGTGGTGGGGTATCGATTGGCGACCGGGATTTTGTTCAGGAAACCCTTACCAAACTGGGTTTTGAAAAAATCTTCTGGAAAGTTGCCATAAAGCCAGGCAAGCCCGTTCTGTTTGGTCACATTGCCAAGATGCCGGTATTTGGCCTGCCGGGCAACCCCGCATCAACTGCCGCGACCTATGAGCTCCTGGTGCGTCCAGCGTTGCGTAAACTCTCCGGTCACCCCAATCCCCTGCCGCCACACATCCGTGTCCGCCTACTGGCACCGGTTGCAGGCAGTGGCAATCGTCAGCAGTTTATCTGGGGACAACTGATCATCAATGACGGAGAAATCTGTTTTCAACCAGCACAAAATGGCTCATCAGGACAGAACCGCAGCCTCCATGGTGCTCAGGCGTTATTGCCGGTACCGATTGAAGGTGATGGCTTTACTGCCGGCGAGATGGTTGAGGTGATTATGTTGCGGTTACCTGGGTAACGGCATACCAGTTACACACTGTTACGCATTTATTAAGCATTTCCTTGCCCTCCATATTTTTCCTATGTATATTGCTAAACCTGTTTTAAATTGAAACATAAGGCGATGGGGGGATGGAACAAACAGAGGCTTATGGTCAATTATTTTACGCTATTCAATTCACGTATTATCCGCCCCACCCTATCTTAATTTATTTCTGATTTTAGTTTTTCCGCACAGCAGGTGTTGATTGCGTTCCGACCCGAAGGCAATGGTATCTAGCAGTGCGTTTTGCGTATGCGCGCAAAGCTCATAAATACATAAAAACCTGCCAAAGCAGGTTAACCAAGGATTCTGATCTTCTGTTTCAAAGTCCTCTACCGCTGACCACACAACCAAAGGACGCTAATTTTTATGAAGATGGTAACAGCTTGCCTGATGTGCCTACTGTGTCTGCTCTGCCTGGCCCCGGTTTATGCAGCACCCCCCACTGCCGGTCAATTATCGCAGCAGCTGGAGTCTCCCCAACCCCGCCTCAAAGACGATAATGCGGTTATTCCCGAAGCAACGACCCAGTACCAGCAAAATGTCTACTCAAAAGCCAAGGTTAAGGTCACCGGCTTCACCATCACTGGCGCCACGGCCATCAGTCAGGCTGAATTGCAAGCCGTTGTCGCCGATGCCATCGGTCAGGAGTTAACCATCAATGATATCTCTGACTACTGCCAGCGCCTGACCAGCTACTATCATGACGCTGGCTATGTCCTGGCCCGCGCCTACCTGCCACCACAGCGGATAGCCACAGGAATCGTCACCATCGCCATTCTTTAAGGGCAGCTCGACAAACTGACCATCACCAATCAGAGCTCCCTGCCGCAAACCCGCATTAAAGATAAACTTGGGATGCTTAAAGAGGGGCAAGCCCTTAACAGTCAAGAACTTGAACGGGGGCTGCTGCTCCTTTCCGATCTGCCCGGACTCGGGGTCAACGCGACCCTGCAACCAGGGGCAAGCGTTGGCAGCAGTGATCTTGATATCAGTATCAGCCCACAACGTCCCTACACTGCCACCCTGTTTGCCGATAACTACGGCAGCCGCTACACCGGCCAGTTACGCGGCGGGTCGGTCGTCAGCCTCGGCAACCTGGCCAACCTGGGTGACAGCCTTAACCTGCAACTGATTACCTCCCAAGCCTTGCGCTATGGCCGCGCCGCCTGGCAGACGCCCATCAACAACCAGGGGACTCAGGCCGGGATCGCCTATTCAGCCATGCGCTACCATCTGATCAAAGACTATGACAGCATCGATGCCCACGGCAGCGCAATCAATACCACGCTCTATATCGTTCACCCCTTTATCCGCAGCCGCCGCAGCAATCTGAACGGGCAACTGGCCTACGACTACAAACGCCTCCACGATGTCATCACCGAAGCGGACAGCAATAGCGCAAAACATATCCACCTGCTGACCCTGTCCCTGGCCGGAAACTGGCAAGACAACCTGGGTGGTGGCGGCCAAAGCAAGGCCGATCTGGCCCTGAGCGGTGGTGAACTGGGCATGGATGGCAGCAGTTACAGCCTCGATCAAAACAGCTACCAAAGTGCCGGGCACTTCGCCAAGCTGCAGCTAAGTACCAGTCGCCTGCAGGCCCTATGCCCTAAGCTGCAACTCTATGTAAAAGTTAACGGTCAACTCACCCACAAGAACCTCGACAGTGCCGAAAAGATGAGCCTCGGCGGTTCCCAGGGGGTCCGCGCCTATCCGCAAGGGGAAGCACTGGTCGACGATGGCTGGCTGGCCACGGCCGAATTGCGCTACCAGCTGGTTAACAGCTGGCAGACCAGTCTCTTTTATGATCAGGCCACCGGCAAGGCGAGTCATTCCCCCCTTGCCAGCGATGAGAACAACCACAAAAAGCTGGCCGGTTATGGCCTGGGTTTGCGCTATGCCAGAAAAATGTTTGATCTGAACCTGACCATGGCCTGGCGCCAGCGCCAACGCCCAGAGACAGAACCGGACCGCACGCCACGGATCTGGCTGCAAACTGTTGTGCGTTTTTAACCCCGCGAACAACCAGACCACACACCTCGAATGCGGAGCAATTGATCATGAAATATCATCCGTCCCTTGACCATAGCAGAACCAAGCACCATACCTATACACCGGGCAACCAGACAAACCGCCCATCTGCACTCCCAGGAAAAGTCCGTTACCGGCACCACTGGACGACCAAAGCCCTGGCACTACTGCTAGCCATGCTGATAGCTTCACCGGCCTGGGCCCTTGAAAGCACCGCCCTACCGGATGGTGGCACGATCAGTGCCGGCAGCGGCAATATCAGCAGCAGCGCTGCCAACATGACCATCACCCAGGATAGTCAGAATCTAGCCATTAATTGGCAGAGCTATGATATCGGCTCAGCAGCCAGCGTCACCTATGTCCAGCCGTCGAGCTCGGCTGTGGCGCTCAACCGCGTAATCGGCACCGGCGCCAGTGAAATCTACGGCAAACTCAATGCCAACGGTCAGGTGTTTCTGCTCAACAGCAACGGCATCCTGTTTGGTGAGAATGCCCAGGTCAATGTCGGCGGGCTGGTGGCCAGCACCTTGAGTTTAAGTGATGATGATTTCATGGCCGGCACCTACTCGTTCAGCGGCACAGCGGGCAGCATTGTCAACCAGGGGACTATTACTTCTCAGTACGTCGCCCTGCTTGGTGGGCAGGTCAGCAACCAGGGGACCATCAGCGCCAAACTGGGGAAGGTCATTCTCGCGGCCGGGGAAACCATGACCCTCGACTTTGCCGGCGATGGCCTGACCAGTATCAGCGTCGATGAAGGGACCCTCAATGCCCTGGCCGAAAACAAGCAGCTGATCATGGCTGACGGCGGGACCGTGATCATGACTGCAGCAGCGGCCAACAGCCTGATCCAGGCGGTGGTCAACAATGAAGGGGTGATCGAGGCCAACAGCGTCGAGGACCAGAGCGGCACCATCGTGCTGCTCTCCGATATGGACAACGGCCTCACCAGCGTATCCGGCACTCTGAGCGCAACGGCGGATGCGGGGGATGGCGGTTTTATCGAAACCTCAGGGGCGCAGGTGCAGATCGCTGACGACGCCAGCATCACCACCCTGGCGACCAACGGCACCACCGGCACCTGGCTCATCGACCCGACCGATTTCACCATTGAGAGCGGCAGCGGCGCTGCAACCACCAGCAGCATCGGTGCCGAAACTTTGGCCACCAACCTTGAAACCACCAATGTCGAGATCCAAACCGATAACAGCAGCGGCAGCGATGATGGCGACATCAACGTCAATGCCGCAGTCAGCTGGGACGCCGCCACCACCTTGACCCTTAACGCCTACAACGACATCAACATCAATGCCGATATCAGCGCCAGCAGCGGCACCCTGAAGCTCTACTACGGCCAAGGCTCAAGTGCTGGCGGCAGCAGCAGTTACACCCTGAATAACGATTCCGCGATCAGCCTGTCGGCCGGCAACCACTTTTACACCAAGCTCGGCAGTGACGGTACAGAAACCGAATGGACGGTTATCACCGAATTGGGCGAAGCAGGATCCAGAACCGGCAGCGACCTGCAGGGGATCAGCTGGAACCTCTCCGGCAACTATGTGCTGGGGGCCGATATCGACGCCTCGGCAACGGCAAGCTGGAACTACGACACTGATAGCAGCACCTATCTGGGCTTTGATCCGCTAGGGACATATACGGAGCTGGATACGACTAATGCCTTCACCGGCAATTTTGATGGTCTTGGACATACCATTAGCCATTTAACCATTAACCGCAGTAGTGAATATGAAGTTGGGTTGTTTGGTTGTATATATGACTCAGACATAGCAAATCTGGGACTACTTGAGGCTGATATTAGCGGAAGATCTCATGTCGGTGCGCTGATCGGCTTGGTACGTGTTGGAAATATTTTCAACAGCTATGCAACGGGTACGGTCACGGGATATTCTTCTGTCGGCGGGCTGATTGGAGAGATCACTGCAGGCACAATCAGCACCAGTTATGCATCGGGTGCCGTGACGGGAGAAGGTGATAATGTCGGCGGGCTGGTCGGAGAGATCACTGCAGGCACAATCAGCACCAGTTATGCGACGGGTGCCGTGACGGGAGAAGCTGATGATGTCGGCGGGCTGGTTGGAGATAACGATGAAGGCACAATCAGCACCAGTTATGCAACGGGTACGGTCTCGGGGATTAAGCATGTCGGTGGGCTGGTTGGAATAGGGAGCGACATCAGTGACAGTTATGCAACGGGTACGGTCTCGGGGACATCTTCTGTCGGCGGGCTGGTTGGATCGGGGAGCGACATCAGTGACAGTTATGCAACGGGTGCGGTCACGGGAACATCTTCTGTCGGCGGGCTGGCTGGATCGGGGCTCACCATCAGTGACAGTTATGCAACGGGTGCGGTCACGGGAGAAACTAATGTCGGCGGGCTGGCTGGATCGGGGAGCGACATCAGTGACAGTTATGCAACGGGTGCGGTCACGGGAGAAACTAATGTCGGCGGGCTGGTTGGAAACAGCACTTCGGGCACAATCAGCACCAGTTACGCAACGGGTACGGTCTCGGGAGATGATAATGTCGGCGGGTTGGTTGGACGTGAGTTTTTTTTGGGCAAAATCAGCACCAGCTATGCAACAGGTGCAGTTACGGGGATTAATTATGTCGGTGGGCTGGTTGGAATAACAGACTCTTCCACTTCCACCATCAGCACCAGTTATGCTACGGGTGCCGTAACGGGTGATAGCTACGTCGGCGGTTTGCTTGGGGGGATAGGTAGCGGAATCGCCAGAATCAACAACAGTTATGCTACGGGTGCCGTAACGGGTAATAGCTACGTCGGCGGTTTGCTTGGGGCGAGTGCCACCTGGGGCGCCATCATCAACAACAGTTACGCGACGGGTGCCGTAACGGGTGACAGCTACGTCGGCGGTTTGATTGGATACCTCAAGGCTACTGATACTACTTACAGCAGCATCTCCAACAGTTTCTGGAATACGGAAACGACAGGACAGAGCAGTGGTTGCGGTGGAAATGATACCGCTGACGCTCCGACAGGGCTGACCACGGCGCAGATGACATCTTACGCGACCTTCAGCAGTTTGTGGGATATCAGCGACACCGGCGGCTCCAGTGCCGTATGGCGCATTTATGACGGCTACACCTATCCTTTGCTGCGCAGCTTTCTGAGCGAACTGACCGTCACCGCCACCAGTGGTACCCGCACCTACGATGCCACCACCAACGGGCTGGGGGTCAGTTATTCGAGCCCAGTCGATGAAACCCTCCTGTTTGGTGAAGAGAGTGTCACCACCAGCAAGGATGCCGGGACTCAGACAGTGACATCCAAGCTCTATTCCAATCAGCAGGGCTATGATATCACTACCATAGACGGCACGCTAACCATTACTCCAGCAACCCTGACAACCAGCGGAACCTTGACCGGCATTTACAGTGGCGACAGCGTTAGCTTAGTTCAATCGGATGCCAGCTTCTCCGATAAAAATGCCAGCGCCAACAAGACCGTCACCTTCAGCAACAGCCTCAGCGGCAGCGATGCCAGCAACTACCAGGTCGCCGCAACCGGAACCACAACGGCAACCATTACCCCCGCAACCCTGACCGTTGGCGGCACCAGCACTGCCAGCAACAAGGTTTACGACGCGACAACATCTGCCACGGTCACAGGGGCAACCATCAGCGGTATCCTCGCTAGCGATGACGTCACCCTGACCCAGAGCGGAAGCTTTGCTGACAAGAATGTCGGCACGGGCAAAACCGTCACTTACAGCAACAGCCTCAGTGGCACAGATGCCAGCAACTATGTGCTGGATAGTTCCGGCGGTACCACCACCGCTGATATTACCCCAGCCACCCTGACGGTCAGCGGCACAGCCGCCAGCAACAAGGTTTACGATGCGACAACAGCAGCCACGGTCACAGGGGCAACCATCAGCGGTATCCTCGCCAGCGATGATGTCACCCTGACTCAGAGCGGAACCTTCTCCGACAAAAATGTCGGCACGGACAAAACAGTCACTTACAGCAACAGCATCAGCGGCACCGATGCTGCAAACTATAAATTGAATAGTTCCGGCGGCACCACAACGGCCAATATTACCGCAGCCACCCTGAACATCGGCGGCACAGTCGCCAGCGACAAGGTCTACGATGGCACCACAGATGCGACCCTCTCGACCAGCGGAACCTTGACCGGTATTTACAGCGGCGACAGCGTTAGCTTAGTTCAATCGGATGCCAGCTTCTCCGATAAAAATGTTGGCGACGATAAGACTGTCACCTTCAGCAACAGCCTTAGCGGTTCGGACGCAGACAACTACGTTATTGCCAGCAGCGGCACCACCACCGCTGATATCACAACCGCCACTCTTACTTTGAGTGGAACCACGGCCAGTAATAAAACCTACGACAGCACCACTACCGCAACTGTCAGCGGAAGTACTATCACCGGGATCATCGGTGATGACGATGTTGCCTTGGATCAAACAGCAACCTTCGCTGATAAAAACGTTGGCTCGGATAAAACCGTTACCTTCAGCAACAGCCTTAGCGGTTCGGACGCAGGAAACTATGTCATCGTCAGCAGCGGCACAACAACGGCTGATATCACTACAGCAACTCTGACCCTGAGTGGAACAACAGCAAGCAATAAGGTTTATGACAGCACCACTAACGCAACTGTCAGCGGAAGTACTATCACCGGGATCATCGGTGATGACGATGTCACCTTGGATCAAACAGCAACCTTCGCTGATAAAAACGTTGGCACTGATAAAACCGTCAACTACACCAACAGCCTTAGCGGTTCGGACGCAGGAAACTACGTCATTGTCAGTAGCGGCACCACCACCGCAGATATCACTGCAGCTAGCCTGACAGTTAGTGGAACAACGGCCAGTGATAAAACCTACGATAGCACTACTGTAGCCAGCCTATCAGGTAGCATGCTTAGCGGCGTGATCAGTGATGACGCTGTCACCCTGAGTCAAACGGCAACCTTCTCAGACAAAAACGCTGGCACCGATAAAACCGTCACTTATGTCAACAGTATCAGCGGTTCTGACGCCGGAAATTACGTCATCACCAGCAGCGGCACCACCACCGCTGACATTACCGCAGCCACACTGACAGTAAGTGGTACAACAGCCAGCGACAAGACCTACGATGGCACCACGGTCGCCAGCCTGTCTAATAGCACGCTAAGTGGTGTGATCAGTGATGATGATGTTTCCCTGGCACAAACAGCAACCTTCTCAGACCAAAACGTTGGCACAAATAAAACCGTGACCTACAGCAACAGCATCAGCGGTTCTGACGCAAGCAACTACATCATTGCCAGCAGCGGTACAACCACGGCTGATATTACCGCGGCAGCCCTGACAGTCACCGTAAACAGCGACAGCAAAGTCTATGATGGAAGTAGCTACAGTGGTGGTCATGGCGTCAGCTACAGTGGTTTTGCCGCAGGGGAAGACGCAAGTGTTCTTACTGGCGAGTTGATATACGGCGGCACTGCACAAGGTGCGACCAACATTGGTCACTACAGTTTAACAGCCACTGGTTTGGCTGCAGATAATTACACCATCAACTATATCGATAGTTCTTTAGTCATATCGCCTAATACAGGCTATGAAGCGGCTCTTTACTACGCAGATACTCTTCACTCTTTACCGACCGACTCACAGCAGGAAGAAAATCAGGACATGATTGCCCATACCACAATCATTGCTGGTGGGATCCGCTTACCTGCTGATCTAGCGAGATAAAAGCAAAAACGAAATAACATCACACAATGCCTGTGTCATGCATAGCATGCCGCAGGCATTGCGGTTCTGGCCATGCGGCGTGATTTTGGCCGCAGGCCGGCCTGTCAGTTGCTGACCATATCCTGAAACCTATCGACACCCGAGCACAGACATATAAAAGCAGGCCTTTTTCGGTTACCTTTTGCGGCCTGCTTTTGACAAAAGGTAACTCGCCTGCAGGGGCGAGACCCTGCGAAGTTGTGTTTGACTGTTTCATGAAAAATCAAACCCTTAAAACCACCGACGCCCAAACACGGACATATTAAAGCAGGCCTTTTTCGGTTACCTTTTGTGGCCTGCTTTTGACAAAAGGTAACTCGCCTGCAGGGGCGAGACCCTGCGACCCTTCTTTTGACTGTTTCTTTTAAAGTCTAGTCTTAAATTCACAATCAAGACCTCGGGGTCGCGTCCCCGATCGACGCCACCCTTTTGTCCAGGGCAACAAAAGGGTGCAAAAGTGCCCGGAAAGGTCAAAAACGCTGAAGGAGGTTGGACTGGCTACGGTTTGTTGTAGCTCGGAGCAATCGACCGGCAGCCCTTGATGCTGCGCATCAAACGGGCAAGGGCAATGCGAGATCGCACAGAGCAGAAGCATTTGACCTTATCATTCTCTATCAATCATTCGGTTCTGGCCATTCGGCGTGATTTTGGCCGCAGGCCGGCCACTAGTTTGCTAGCGGCATCCTGAAAACTACCGACGCCCGAGCACAGACATATAAAAGCAGGCCTTTTTCGGTTACCTTTTGTGGCCTGCTTTTGACAAAAGGTAACTCGCCTGCAGGGGCGAAACCCTGCGAAGTTGCCTTTAGATCTTCATCAAATTATAAATACAACAAATTCCTCCCTCACTTCTTGCATTCTCCCCCAATCCTTTCTAACATTATGAGGACAGCATAATTTTTTGTTATTACAGAACTTTTCCCGTCGAGTTATGGTTTGAATATGCACTTCTGGCCAACCGGACAATCAGGTTCTTTTTGCCGAATCGTCATTGGCAGCATACTGATACTGCTGCTTATCGCTGGCTGCTCCCCCCACCATTATCGAGAGCAAACCGATAAACGGGTAGCTGCCATTATTGCTAACAAACAGCGTGAAGGCCTCGGTCAGGAGCAACCTTTCACTATTTCGCCAGCGGAGATGCAACTTCGTCAACAGTTGGTGCAGAACCAGCAGCTAGCGATTTCCGGACCAGCATCCCTCGGCAGTGACCACCTCGAACGGCCTGCTCATTGGCCCGAAGCAATAAACCCCGAACCTGAGGCTCCCGCTGCAAATAACGAGCCCCTGTCCCTGGACTTGATCAGCGCCCTTAAAGTCGCTGCCCGTAACAGCCGAGACTATCAAAGTGCCAAAGAAGTGCTGTTTCGCAGTGCCCTGGCCCTCGACTATCAGCATAATGCTTTCAGCACCTTGGCCAACGGACAACTCGAGGGAGAGTACCTGCAGGACCGCAGTGGCCAGACCCTCGAAGGAGCGGGTGGAACCATTGGCGGTGGAGTCACCCGGCTGTTAAAATCGGGGATCAGCCTGTCCACCCAGCTGGGCTGGGATCTGGTAAAGATATTCCAACCCGGTAGTGATTTATCGAGCGGACTATATGGTGACGCCTCCATTACCATCCCCCTGTTGCGCGGCGCAGGCCGTCACATCGCCGCCGAACCATTGACCCAGGCTGAGCGTGACACCCTTTATGCGGTATGGACCTTTGAGCGCTATAAGCAGGAATTTGCCGTCTCGATTATTGCCAACTATCTGGGCGTGCTCCAGGCCGAAGACCTGCTCTATAACCAGGAGCAGAACTACAAAGGTCTGGTTGTTTCAACCCGGCGGGCCAGCCGCCTGGCCGAAGCGGGGAAACTGCCCCAGATCCAGGTTGACCAGGCCCTTCAGAATGAGCTCCGGGCCCGAGAGCGCTGGATTTCAGCGCGGCTCAGTCTGGCCTCTGCCAATGATGATTTTAAACTTCTGCTTGGTCTGCCGACCGATGCCACCATTCAACTGGATCGCAGGGAACTGAATTCCCTTGAGACAGATCTGCGCCAGCGCCTGAAATTTTTGTTCCGCCCCTTCCCCCCCGAACAGGCTGCGGCAGCTGACAGTCCGGTGACATTGCTTGAGCCCGACCCGACCCTGGCCGGCCCACTGGAGCTTGACTATGCGACCGCCAGCAACATTGCGTTGCAGCAACGCCTTGATTTACGCATTGTCACCGAGCAGGTGACTGATGCCCAGCGTCAGGTCATTATTACTGCCGATGCCTTGCGCGCTGAACTGACCCTGCTAGGATCTGCAGGTTCCGGAACCAGTCGTTCCATTGCCGCTTTGCAACCGGACAACAGCAATCGCCTGAAATTGGATGAAGGAAACTACCAGGCCCTGCTGACCCTGGACCTCCCCTTCGAAAGAACCGCAGAAGCGATTGCCTATCGTGACAGCTATATTTCCCTGGAGGAGGCGGTAAGAGCGGTTCAGGAACTGGAAGATCAGATCAAGCTGGAAGTACGTGACAACCTGCGCGAACTTCAACAATCCCGCAGCAGCCTGCGTATTCAGGATCAGGCTGTCAAACTGGCCGAACGCCGTGTTCGTGGAGCCGAACTCCAGTTGCAGGCTGGCCGCGCTGAGATGCGTGATCTCCTCGATGCCCAGGAAGCGTTGCTCAGCGCTAAAAACTCCCTGACCTCAGCTATGGTCAATTACCGCCTGGCTGAATTAGCCCTGCAACGTGACCTTGGCGTTTTAAAGGTTGATGAAAACGCTCTCTTGCAGGAATACACCCCGGAAAAGGCAGATTCATGACATCACTTTCACTACCTAAAACTGCCAGGTCATGGCTGAAATATATTGTCATAGCAGCCCTTGTGGTTTGCCTCATTGTTGCGACGCTGCTGTTTCTTAAATCCCCCCGACAGCAAGGGACTGATCGTCAGGACCAGCCAACCTTTACCGTGGCTCCGGGTCCGCTGACGATCAGTGTCGTTGAAGCGGGCACTATCCGGCCCCGGGAACAGATCATTTTAAAAAGTGAAGTCGAAGGCTCAGCGGTTATCCTGTTTCTGGTCAATGAAGGAACCCAGGTCAAAAAAGGCGAATTGCTGGTGGAACTGGATGCCAGCAACCTGATCGACCAGCGGGTCAGTCAGCAGATCCAGGTTATTAACGCTGAAGCGAACAACGTCAACGCCAGTGAGAACCTGGCTGTGGTTAAAAGTCAGGCCCAGGCAGATGTTGAGCAGGCAGAACTGGACCTGCGTTTTGCCCGGCAGGATCTGGTTCAGTACCAGGAAGGGGAATTTCCGAAGCTTAAAAAGGAAGCTGAAGTTGCAATCACCCTGGCCGAGGAGACCCTGACCAACGCCAGCAATACCTATGAGTGGTCGCAAAAATTATTTGCTGAAAAATATATCTCCGAAGCCGAGCTGAAACAGGATGAGTTAAGTCGCCAAAAAGCGCAGATCGACTTGGAGCTGGCCAAAGATGAACTGGCCCTGCTGACCAACTTTACCTATACACGTAAAATGGCCGAACTCCAGAGTGCCGCCAGCCAGGCCGAAATGGCCCTCGAGCGTATCCGCCGCAAGAGCGCCGCCGATGTGGTACAGGCCAATGCCAAACTGAAAGCCAGTGAAGCTGAGCTGAAACAACAGCAGAATCAGTTTAATCGCATTGAACATCAGATCAGTAAAACCAAGATTTACGCCCCTATGGATGGCACGGTCATCTATGCCACCAGCACCCGCATGAGCTGGCGCAGTAATTCCGAACCCCTGGACGAAGGGCAGGCGGTGCGCGAACGCCAGGAGCTGATCTACCTGCCGACCACGGCGTCCTACAATGCTGAAATCAAGGTCCACGAATCGAGCCTGGAAAAAATCCACCTCGGCTTGCCGGTCCAGATCAGCATTGATGCCCTGCCCGGTCGCTCATTCACCGGCAAGGTGACCAGTATTGCACCGTTACCCGATGCCACCAGCATGTTCATGAATCCGGACCTGAAGGTTTACAACACCATGATCGAAATTGATGGCAATGGCTCCGCATTGCGTAATGGCATGAGTTGCCAGGCGGAAATTGTCATTGAACGCTTTGCCGAAACCCTGTACGTGCCACTGCAATCGGTACTACGCATTTCCGGGACTCCTACCGTCTATGTTGCCGGAGCTAACGGGTTTGAGCCTCGAACCGTTACCACCGGACTCGACAACAACCGCATGATTCAGATTATCAGCGGGCTGAGCCGCGGCGCTGAGGTGCTGTTGACCCCACCCCTCGCAGCTGCAGAAAAAATCGATACGACAGCTCCAGCGGCTGCAGGCAGACCGGAAGCAACTTCGGGAACACCGCCTGAGGCACCGGCAAAAGGTCCGGCTAACAGCGAGCAACCGCAACGCGAGCGACATCAATGATAAAGCAGGCACCCCGGCACGATGCACAGGCTGCTGAAGCAGTACTGGAAAACATCTCTCGGATCTACACCATGGGTGGGAATGAAGTGCGCGCGCTTGATGGTGTCGATATCGCTTTTGAAAAGGGCTCTTTCTGGGCCATCCTCGGCTCCAGCGGGTCTGGGAAAAGTACCTTGCTCAACCTGCTCGGCTGTCTCGACCGCCCGACCAGCGGCCGCTATCTGCTGCGAGGTGAAGATGTCAGCGCACTGAACGACGATCAGCTCAGTGACATCCGGTTGCGCTCCATCGGCTTTATTTTCCAGAGTTTTAATCTTCTTCCGCAATCAACGGTTGCCGAAAACATAGCTTTGCCTCTCTATTACCAGGGCTGGCCCCCGGAACAGAGCCTGCAACGCGCCCGTGAACTTGCGGCCCGGGTCGGTCTTGAACACCGCCTGCAGCACCGCCCCATGGAACTCTCCGGTGGCCAGCAGCAACGTGTTGCCATCGCCCGCGCGCTGGCAAACAACCCTGCTATTCTGCTTGCGGATGAGCCGACCGGAAACCTCGACTCCAGTTCCGGTCAGGATATTATGAATCTGCTGAGAGAGCTGAACGCACAGGGAAAAACTATCATCATGGTCACCCATGAAAGCGATATAGCTGCCTATGCCAACCGTCACCTGCATATGAAAGACGGACGCATTGAGAAAATCCTCTAGGAACCAGTCATGCTGAACCAAGGTCACTACATACGTGAAATTCAGTTGGGCATCAAGAATCTGCTGCAGCATAAACTGCGTTCGGCCCTCACCATGCTCGGCATGGTGTTTGGCGTCGGCAGCGTCATCGCCATGCTTGCGGTTGGTGAAGGCGCCAGCCAGGAAGCCCTGGATCAGATCCGGCGTCTCGGTAGTAACAATATTATTATTTCCACCCATAAACCGGTCGAAGAACAAAGCCAGGTCACTGCCCGCTCTTTTATTAATATCTACGGTCTTCTGTATCAAGATGAACTGCGTATTGCTGAAAGTTTCCAGCATGTTGTACGCACTGTGCCGGTTAAAATCAATCGCCAGGTCAGTCGCCTGGGGGAGCAGGCCATGGACATGCGCATTCTTGGCACCTCCCCGGAGTGGTTTGCCCTGGTCAAAAGACCGTTAATTGCCGGCCGCACCCTGGCTGAAAGTGATATTTCTGAGTATGCCAGCACCGTCGTCCTGACCGAGTATGGCAGTCGCCGCCTGTTGGCAAACAACAGTACCCTCGGCCAACAGGTTAAATTGGGGAGCGATTATTTTGAAGTCGTCGGAATTGTCAAAAGTGACAGCGGCCAAGGTACCGGGGTCCAGGTTCCGGATCAGCAAATTGACGCCTACATCCCCATAAATGTCATGCGCAATCGCTTTGGCGATGTGGTCACACAACGTACCTCCGGTAGTCGCAGCCGCGAACTGGTTGAACTGCACCAGATTATTGTGGAGGTTGACGACATCAATCATGTCGAAGCGACTGCGGCAGGAATCACTGCCATGCTTCAGCGTTTTCACAAAAAAGAGGATTACAGCGTTGCCGTCCCCCTGGCCTTGCTGCAACAGGCAGAAGCAACTAAACGCACCTTTAATATCGTTCTCGGTTCGATTGCCGGTATCAGTCTCCTGGTCGGTGGCATCGGCATCATGAATATCATGCTCGCGGCCGTCACTGAGCGCACCCGAGAGATCGGTATTCGTCGCGCCATTGGCGCCAAACGTAGCCAAATCATTAAGCAATTTCTGATTGAAACAGTTGTCCTGTCGACCACGGGAGGCCTCACCGGGATTGCCGTCGGATTACTGATTCCCTGGTTGATTACCCTGCTTGCCGGCATGCCGACCCTGGTTACCCCGCTCAGCCTGCTGCTCTCCCTTGGTATCAGCATGATCATCGGCATTGTTTTTGGTCTTTACCCTGCCGTTCGTGCCGCCCGCCTTGATCCGATTGAAGCCTTGCGCCACGAGTAAAAATCACCCTGAACAAGGGATTTAGGCAAGTAACCTTCGAGGGGCTTACAACATAAATATTTGACAGAGAGGGGCTTGCTGATTTATATAGGAGGACTATTATGACGGGTGCTAACTTCTACAGGCACTTCGGGAACGCTCAGTCTGAAGCAAAAAATACACTGGCATCAATCCCTTTATATTCAGATAAAACCCACTTTCGACACAGGTTATAGAGACGTCCTGAGTCGCTTGCATTAGCACACTGGCGTGCGGTACCTATAGTTGCGCGCTGCTTACCGACCTGCTGATGCTGGATTCGTTAAGGTCTCTCCAGCCACGGGACAGAACAGGACAAACCGGTCCCCGGTGCAGCCATCAGGCTGTAACGCTGCTGTTCGCCCCAGAATTCAGGAACAGACTATGAAGAAACACATGAGTATGCCGCCCGCCCAGGGCCTGTACGACCCGGCCAATGAGCACGACAACTGTGGAGTCGGCTTTGTTGCCAACATCAAAGGAAAGAAAAGCCACAGTATTGTTGAACGTGGCATTGAAATTCTGTGCAATCTGACCCACCGGGGTGCCGTTGGTGCTGATCCGCTGGACGGTGACGGTGCCGGTCTGATGATCCAGATGCCGGATGCGTTCTACCGCGACATCTGTGAGTTCGATCTGCCACCTGTCGGCCAATATGGTGCGGGGATTGTCTTCCTGCCACAGAATGATACCAACCGTGAAGCCTGCATTGAGACCCTCAATCGTCAGATCACCCGCGTTGGCTGCAGCCTGCTCGGCTGGCGTGAAATCCCTACCGATAGCACGAATATCGGCCGCAATGCGCGTTCGGTTGAACCGCGCGTTATGCAGATTTTTGTCGGCCTTGGCAATGTTGAAGAATCCCAGTTTGAGCTGATGCTGTACCTGGCACGCAAGCGTGCAGAGAACGCTATCCGCAATGATCAGCTTGCTGGTGACGAAGTGTTCTACGTCAACTCATTGTCCAGCCGTACCATCCTTTACAAAGGGATGTTGCTCTCTGAGCAGCTCAATACTTTCTTCCCGGAATTGGGAGATGAGCGTGTTGTCAGTGCTATTGCCTTTGTTCACCAACGCTACAGCACCAACACCTTCCCGACCTGGGACCTGGCTCAGCCATTCCGTTACGTTGCCCACAATGGTGAAATCAATACCCTGCGCGGTAACATCAACCGGATGAAAGCCCGTACTGCCCTGTTTGCTCACATGGATCTGGCTGAAGGTATCAGTGATCTCGATCCGGTCATTATTGAAGGCAGCTCTGATACGGCATGTCTCGATAACGCCCTTGAGCTGCTGGTCGTGACCGGCCGCAGCCTGGCTCACTCCCTGGCCATGATGGTTCCCGAAGCCTGGGCTTCTAAAGCCAGTCTGCACCCGCACATCAAAGGCTTCTTTGAATATCACGCCACCATGATGGAGCCATGGGATGGTCCGGCCAACATCGTTGCCTGTGATGGCAAGCAGGTGGTTGCTATCCTCGACCGTAATGGTCTGCGCCCAGCACGTTACTGGATGACCACCGATGACGAAATCATCTATGCTTCTGAAGCTGGTGTCCTTGACGTTCCGGCCGAAAAGATTCTGCGCAAAGAGCGTCTGGCTCCGGGCAAGATGATTATGGTTGACGTTGAAGCCGGGACCTTTAAAGAGGACCAGGAAATCAAGCATGAACTGGCAACCGAGCATCCTTACTCTGCCTGGGTCAGTGAATACCTGATCCGCCTTGAGGATCTGCCGGCACCAGCAACGAAGAAAGTCCCAAGCTACGGTGAATTGCGGCGGACCCAGGGCAGCTTCGGCTACACCCTGGAAGAGATGAAGGTCATTATGGGCCCCATGGCCTTAAATGGTCAGGAACCGGTTGGTTCTATGGGTACCGATACCCCGGCAGCCGTTCTTTCCGACCGCAGCAAACTGATCTACTGGTACTTCAAGCAGCTGTTTGCCCAGATCACCAATCCACCCATCGATCCGCTGCGTGAAGAGATCGTTATGAGTCTGACCCAATATTTGGGACCAGCACGTAACATCCTGATGCCTGGTCCTGAGCATTGCCAGATGCTGGAGATCGATCATCCGATCATCACTAACGATGTGCTTGAGCAGCTGCGTCACAGTGACCTGCAAAACTTCCGTGGCACCACCCTGAGCACCCTGTTTGATGCCAGCTATGGCCCCGAAGGGCTTGAGCGGCGTATGGAAGAGCTGTTTGTCGAAGCCGAAGCGGCAGTTGACAGCGGCCGTACCATCGTCGTCCTGTCCGACCGTGGCGTCAGTGCCGAAAAAGCTCCGATCCCGGCGCTGCTGGCCCTGTCCGGCATCCACCACCACCTGATCCGGGTTGGAAAACGGAGCCAGTGTTCACTGATCATTGAAACCGGTGAAGCCCGTGAAGTTCATCATTTTGCCCTGCTGGTCGGCTTTGGTGCCGCTGCTATCAACCCTTACCTGGCCTTTGAAACCCTGCAGGACATGGTCAACCAAGGGATGCTGCCAGGTAAAGATGGTAACGATCAAGCTGATGAGACTTCTGACGTTATCAACAAGTACATCGATAACTTCATCAAAGCAGTCGGCAAAGGTCTGCTCAAGGTCTTTTCAAAAATGGGTATCAGCACCCTGCAGAGTTACTGCGCCGCCCAAATTTTTGAAATTATCGGTCTGAATGAAGAATTCACCGGCAAATACTTCCCGGGTACCTCCAGCCGTATCGGCGGAGCCGGGATCAAAGAGATCGCCACCGAGAGCCTGATGCGTCACAACGTTGCTTTTGCTGATCTGATTGACAGCAACCGCGACCTTGACCGTGGTTCTGAATATTCCTGGCGACGTGATGGCGAACTGCACCTGATGAACCCGGAAGTTATTGCTCTGCTGCAACACGCTGTCCGTTCCGGCAGCCGTGAAGACTTCCGCAAATTCTCTGATCAGGTTGATAACCAGAGCGAAAAACTGTTCACCCTGCGTGGCCTGTTCAAGTTCAATAAGACCAACCAGCCGGTTCCTCTGGAAGAGGTTGAGCCGGTCAGCGCCATTGTCAAACGCTTCTGTACCGGTGCCATGAGTATGGGTTCCATCTCAGCAGAGGCCCATGAGACGCTGGCCATCGCCATGAACAAGATCGGTGGCAAGTCAAACACTGGTGAAGGTGGCGAAGATCCACGCCGTTTCACCCCAGACGCCAATGGTGATCTGCGGCGTAGTTCCATTAAACAGATTGCTTCGGGACGTTTCGGCGTTACCCCGCACTATCTGGTTAATGCTGACGAACTGCAGATCAAGATTGCTCAGGGCGCCAAGCCTGGTGAAGGTGGTCAGTTACCCGGTCACAAGGTTACCGATTATATCGGCGACCTGCGTTACAGTTTGCCTGGTGTTACGCTGATTTCACCACCGCCACACCACGATATCTACTCCATCGAGGATATGGCTCAGCTCATCTTTGACCTGAAAAACTGTAACCCGAAAGCGGATATTACCGTCAAACTGGTTTCTGAAGTCGGCGTTGGTACCGTTGCTGCCGGCGTCAGCAAGGGGCACGCTGAGCGGGTAATCATCTCCGGTTATGATGGTGGTACCGGTGCTTCACCGATCTCCTCCATCAAGCACGCCGGGGTACCTTGGGAAATCGGTCTGGCTGAAACCCAGCAGACTCTGGTTCTCAACGACCTGCGTGGCCGTATCATCGTTCAGACTGATGGTCAGTTGCGTACCGCCCGCGATGTTGTTATTGCCGCAATGCTCGGCGCTGAAGAATACGCCTTCGCGACCGTTGCCCTGATTACTGTTGGCTGTATCATGATGCGTAAGTGTCACCTCAACACCTGTCCTGTTGGTGTTGCGACGCAGGATGCTGCGCTGCGCGGTAAATTTGCCGGTAAACCGGAGCATGTTATTAACTACTTCAATTTCCTTGCTGAGGAGATTCGTGAGTTGATGGCTGAGCTCGGTTTCCGCAGTCTGGATGAGATGATCGGTCAAACCCAGTACCTGCAGATGGATGAAGCCATCAAACACTGGAAAAACCAGGGCCTCGATTATTCACGCATTCTGGTTAAACCGGAAGTGGCTCCCGATATCGCCATCCGCCGTATCCAGGGGCAGGACCATGGTCTTGAAAAACAGCTTGATCATCGCCTGATCAACCTGGCGGCTCCAGCACTGGAACGCAAAGATCCGGTCACTATTGAACTGTCGATCAAGAACTCCAACCGGACCTTCGGTACCATGCTTTCCGGTATGGTGGCCAGCATGCACGGCCGTGAAGGTCTGCCAGCAGATACCATCAACGTCAAGCTTGAAGGTATTGCCGGTCAGAGTTTCGGCGCTTTCCTGGCTCCGGGTATCAACCTGCACCTGGTCGGTGAAGCCAATGACTATGTTGGTAAAGGTATGGCCGGTGGCCGGATCAGTATTCGCCCTGATGAAAAAGCCGGGTTCGTCTGGAGTGACAACTCCATCGTCGGCAACACCGTCCTCTACGGCGCCACCGGTGGTGAAGCTTACTTCGCCGGTAAAGCGGGTGAGCGGTTCTGCGTCCGTAACTCCGGTGTAACGGCCGTCGTTGAAGGTACCGGCGACCACGGTTGTGAATATATGACCGGTGGTCGCGTTGTCTGCCTGGGCCGTACCGGTCGCAACTTTGCCGCTGGTATGTCTGGTGGTCTTGCCTATGTCCTTGACGATGATAATCGTTTCAGGCGGCGTTGTAACCCGGCCATGGTCGATATTGAGCAAATGGCCGCTGACGATGAAGACGTTGCTGAACTTAAGCAGATCATCACCAAGCATTATGAACTGACCAGTTCACCACGTGCGGCAGAAATTCTGGCCGACTGGAACAACTACGTGACCCGCTTTGTGCGTGTCTTCCCTCATGAATACCGCCGGGTGCTGAACGAAATGGCAGCCAAGGCAGAAACAGCAAAGGAGGCCGTCCATGGGTGATCCTCGCGGCTTTATGAAATACGGACGTCAGGACAAAAACATTCAACCTGTCCATGACCGTCTGAAGCACCACAACGAGCATTACAACTATCCCAGCGAGGAAGAGGTCAAAACTCAGGCCTCACGCTGTATGGATTGTGGCGTCCCTTTCTGCATGACCGGTTGCCCCTTGGGCAACCTGATTCCGGAGTGGAATGACCTGGTGTATCGTGGCCAATGGCGTCAGGCACTGCAGGCGCTGCAGGCGACTAATAACTTCCCGGAATTTACCGGCCGAGTCTGTCCTGCCCCTTGTGAAACCGCTTGTGTTCTCGGCATTATCGAGCCAGCTGTCTCCATTAAGCTGCATGAAGTCTCGATTGTTGATAAAGCTTTCGAACAAGGCTGGATCGTCCCCCAACCCCCGGTTACCAGGACCGGTAAGAAAGTCGCCGTAATCGGTGGCGGCCCAGCCGGACTGGCCTGTGCCCAACAGCTGAATCGGGCCGGACATGAGGTTACTGTCTACGAAAAAGCTGACCGTGCTGGTGGATTGCTGATGTATGGTATCCCCCACTACAAACTGCGCAAAGAAAAGGTTCAGCGCCGTATCGACCTGCTTGAAGCTGAGGGAATCAAATTCTGCTTCAACAGTGAAGTCGGCCAGACCATCTCTTACAGTGACCTGAAAGCTGCCAACGACGCTGTCGTTGTCGCTACTGGTGCTGAAGAGCCACGTGACCTGCCGGTTGAAGGACGCGACCTGGATGGTATCCATTTCGCTATGGAATTTCTGCCACAACAGAACAAGGCCAACTGGGGTGACTTCAATACTGCTGAACTGCACCCTAAGAAGTTACCGATCAACGCCCAGGGAAAACGGGTTATTGTTATCGGTGGTGGCGATACCGGTTCTGACTGTATCGGAACCTCGATCCGTCAGGGAGCAACCAGCGTCGTAAACTTCGAGCTGCTTGCCCAGTCTCC
Source organism: Geopsychrobacteraceae bacterium (assembly GCA_963664385.1). Taxonomy (GTDB): domain Bacteria; phylum Desulfobacterota; class Desulfuromonadia; order Desulfuromonadales; family Geopsychrobacteraceae; genus Seleniibacterium. Next base: position 1,975,791 of record OY761157.1, on the reverse strand, counting down.
TCTTGAGCGGACAGATGACAATCCTTGGCCACAATGGTCAAAGATCCTGCGCGTCAGCTCCTCCATGGAGGAAATGCAAGTTATGGGTGGCGATGTTCACTATGAAGTCATGACCACCCGTTTTGTTGGCAGCGGCCGTAAAGTCACTGGCCTTGAAACTGTTCAGGTTGATTGGTCGAATGGAAAACCTGAAAAAGTTCCAGGCAGTGAAAAGGTCTGGAAATGTGATTTGGTACTGCTCGCTATGGGCTTTCTTGGACCCCGTGGTGGCCTGGTTCAGGAAATCGGCTGTGATACTGATCCACGCTCCAATATCCTGACCGATCCAAAGACCCGCATGAGTTCAGTCGATGGAGTTTTCGCTGCCGGTGACTGTCGTCGTGGTCAGAGCCTGGTAGTCTGGGCCATCGCCGAAGGGCGCGAAGTCGCTCGTTGTGTCGATGAATACCTGATGGAAAAACCAAGCCTGTTACCAAAGGTCAGACTGGAAACCTTCCAGTATTAATCAACCGATCTTAGGTCAAATTCAGCCCCGGTTACCTCGTGTCACCGGGGCTTTTTTGTTTTTTCAACAGATAACTGTCCCAAAATTCTACATCTACCCCTACTCACCCCCTGGATGATATCTGTTCCCATTTGACATAGGACGTCATACGTATTATGTTGTCGATAATTTCAACCCATTTATCACCCTTATTTCCCAGATTGAAAGCTATGCGCCTACCCAAAAAAACTCTCGCCGAACAGACCGCCGATCGCCTGATTGACACCATTATTGCCGGCGAAATTCAAAAAGGGGCTCAACTTCCTAACGAATTTCAACTCGCAGAGCGCCTCGATGTCGGCCGCGGCACTATTCGCGAAGCGATAAAAATTCTAGCCTCAAAACATATTGTCGAAATCAGACGCGGCCACGGCACATATATATCCGAACAGCCAGGACGCGTTGAGGATCCCCTGGGTCTGACCTTTCTCAATGACAAAAAGAAACTGGCCAGTGACCTGTATGAGTTGCGCCTGCTGATTGAACCACAAATTGCCGCATTGGCAGCAGAGCGTGCCAGCGCGGAGGATCTAAACACCATTCAGAGCGCATGCCTCGCCGTTGAAGCTAACATAACGGCCCAATGTCCCTGGACAGACGAGGATATTGCTCTCCACGAAGCGATTGCCAATGCCTCCGGAAATCAGGTGGTGTCAAATATCATCCCGATTATTCACTCGGCGGTTAAGGTTTTTGCTGAGTTGTATGGCAAGCCGCTGACTGAAACCACAGTAGAATCACATCGCGCCCTCGTAGCGGCCATCACTGATGGCGATGCCGTTAGGGCTCAAGAAGCCATGATCAGCCACTTGCAACGGAACAAACAATATCTCGAAACATTTATTGACTCCCCTGCCCCCTCGGTATCAAACACAGGAGAACCATCATGAGCAACCAAGAACCCAACCAGATGAAACGCGTTTCGGTAACTGAGCTTACCGACTTTACCAGCCGGGCTATCTGTACCCTCGGTGCAGCAGAAGATCGGGCCAGAAGTACAGCTGCAGCTCTGGTCGGAGCGGATCTGCGCGGAATATCAAGCCATGGGGTTGCCGGTGGAACCGGGTTGACTGAGCTGATTCAGCGTACCCGTGCCGAGGCCATCAATATTGATGCGATTCCAGAGGTCAACCAGCAGCCCGGAATGGCGGTCGCCAGCATTAATGCCAAAGGCGGGCTTGGCCCTGCTGCAGCCATGGAGGCAGCGCAACTTGCTGGGGATCTGGCTGAGCAATATGGTATCGGCCGGGTTCAGGTCTATGATACCAATCACTTTGGTGCCGCCTGTGTTTATATTGAAGCTCTCCTTGAACGTGGTCTGGCCGCCCGCTGTGGGAGCACTTCCGGAGCCTGGATGATCCCCTTTGGCGGGACCCAGGTGCGCCTCGGCACCACCCCCCTGGCCTGGGGAGTGCCATGCGGTGATGAAGCAATCGTTATCGACATAGCCACCTCGCAACGAGCTGTCAGTCCGGCATTCCGATCCGCGAAAGCAGGAGAACCAATCCTCAAAGATTACTTCCGGGACAAGAACGGCACCGTCCTTGATGGCATTGTCACCCCCGATCAGCTGGTTGGTGGTTCTGTTCTCCCCCTGGGTGGTGAACAGTTCGGCTATAAAGGCTCTGGGCTGAATATCCTGATCGAATTAGATAACGTCATTGGTGGGGGGTCCCTGAAACGTATTCCGAGTATGCGTGAAACCCCGGTCTGCCGGGTCTCCCATATTTTTGAAGCATGGCGTATTGATGCCCTGTTCCCTTATGAGGAGACTCAGGAACGCCTGAAGGAAGCAATCCGTGATATTCGTGCCCACGGAGGTGAAGACATGCTGCTGCCAGGCGAGCGGGAAGCACGACGCAAAACAGATGCGGAACGGCACGGGATACCCTACGAAACAGCACAGTGGGAGGTGTTACAAAAAATCTCTGAAACAACCGGCATTGCCGCACCAAAACCACTATAATAGAATCTGTTTGCCACCCGAAACAGGAGAGAATCATGAGTGTTGTCGACGACCTGCTTAAAGATATGCCCTTGCCAACCATGTACCGCGCACGCCAGGTATTTAAAGACACGGCTATTAAAGATATTCAGGCCGTCTTGGCCGAGCAGTTCCGACAACCGGCAATCAATCAGAGCATAAAAGCTGGTCAGCGCATCGCCATCGCAGTTGGCAGCCGCGGGATGAATGGCCTGCAGAAGCTGGTTAAAATCACTGTTGCTGAGCTGAAACAACGCGGAGCAGAACCCTTTGTCGTTCCCTCCATGGGGAGCCATGGTGGAGCCTCTGCTGAAGGGCAGAAACATGTCCTTGAAGAACTCGGTATCACTGAAGTTGCAGTTGGCTGCCCGATTATCTCCTCCATGGAAACGGTTGAACTGGGGCGTATGGACAATGGGCTACCGGTGCTGATTGATAAAGAAGCTATGCAGGCTGGTGGGATCATCATCATCAACCGCATCAAGCCCCATACCAGTTTCAGCGGTCCCCTTGAAAGCGGCCTGGTCAAAATGTTGTCCATCGGCTTAGGCAAGCAGCAGGGAGCGGATTCCTGTCATGCCATGGGGTTTGGCCATATGGCGGTCAATATCGTCGAAATGGCGAAAATCAAAATCGCCAGGGCGCCCATCCTGTTCGGGATTGCAACCATTGAAAACGCTTACGACAAGGTCGCTAAAATCAGAATTATTCCGGCTGCCGAAATTATTGCAGAAGAAAAGCAGCTGCTGATTGAGGCCAAGGCCAGCATGCCACGCATTCTATTTAATCCCCTCGACATTCTTGTCGTTGATGAAATGGGTAAGCAGTTTTCCGGAACCGGAACCGACCCGAATATCACCGGCCGGGCAGCCACTCCCTACCTTGACCTCAAACAGCAAATCACCAAAATGGCGATCCTCGACCTGAGCGCCACCAGTCACGGCAATGCCACCGGTGTCGGGCTTGCCGATATCTGTACGAAACGGCTGGTTGACAAGATCGATTTCGACGCAACCTACGCCAATCACATCACCTCAACAGTCCTCACTCACGGCAAAATTCCCGTCACCATGAAGAACGACCTGCGCGCACTGCAGTTAGCCATGAAAACCTCCAACTGTCTCGACCTCTCAAAAGTACGAGCGGTCCGCTTGCCCAACACACTGCAGGTTGAGAATATTTTGATTTCCGAAGGGTTACTTGAAGAGGCCAAGGCGCATCCGGATGTTGAGGTTACCGATATTGTGCATGAGTGGGCGTTCGATGAGGATGATAATTTGACTGATATTGGGAAATGGAGTTAATACTTTTCCTTGTTTCATCTCAATAAATGCGGTTCTGACCATTCGGCGTGATTTTTGCCGCAGGCCGACCACTAGTTTGCTGGCGGCATCCTGAAACCTATCGACGCTCGAGCACGGACATATAGAAGCAGGCCTTTTTCGGTTACCTTTTGTGGCCTGCTTTTGACAAAAGGTAACTCGCCTGCAGGGGCGAAACCCTGCGAAATTGCCTTTGACTGTTTCATGGAAAATCAAAACCTTAAAACCAAGGTCGTGAGGTCTCGCCCTCACACTGCGCCACCCTTTTGTCCAGGGCAACAAAAGAGCGCAAAAATGCCCGGAAGGGTCAAGGACGCTGAAGGGAGTTGGATAGGACTACGGGTTGTTGCAGCCGGGAGCAATCGACCGGCAGCCCTTGGTGCTACGTATCAAATGGGCAAAGGCAATACGTGTTCGAACAAAGCAGTAGCATTTGACCTTATCATTCTCTAGCAATCATTCGGTTCTGGCCATTCGGCGTGATTTCTTAGAAATATCGAAATCAACAACTTAAAGCTATAATTTTAAATGACATTTTCCTGCGCTCTGAAAATCGCTCTTATCTCATCTTAAAAAGGTTTCCCATCCCATTGTTTTAATGACATTTTTTATTGATTTTTATGAGCTGTTTCGGCTACAAATTCGCAACTCATACCACCTGTGTCATCCCGGCACATCTGATGAGCGTTATTCTTTATGCGGAGGTCAGCTATGGCCGTTTCACCGGAACTCTCCCGGCATGCCGCTTTAATCACCAGCAATCGCGAAGATTACAGCGAAATTTATAACGAATTGTCATTTCCTGATGCTGCGGCCGTCAATAAAGCGAGTATGCTGCGCGAACAACTACTCGGCGACATAGCAATAACAGGACACTCTTGCAACGGCGGGACCAAAATTTACTCTGGAGCCCTCTCTCTCGGCTGCAAGCTGTGTAGTGAAGGTAGCTGGTCATGCCTGTTTATTAATGGCCGGTGCAACCGTAGCTGTTTCTACTGCCCAACCAGTCAGGACGAAATCGGTTTGCCAACCACCAATAACGTCAACTTTCGCTCCCCGGCTGATTATGTCGCCTACCTTGAACAGTTCAATTTTCGCGGTATGAGCCTGTCAGGCGGTGAACCAACGTTAACCCCCGGCCGTTGCCTGGCTTTCTTGACCGCCGCAAAGAGAAAGTTAGGTGGAAATCTGCACAGTTGGCTCTACACCAATGGCAGCCTGATTACTCCAGAACTACTTCTCAAGCTACGTGATGCAGGGCTCGATGAAATTCGTTTTGATATTGGTGCGCTTGACTATGTACTGGATAAAGCAGCGCTGGCGGTTGGTATTATCCCAACAGTAACAGTTGAAATTCCCGCCATTCCGGAAAAGATTGGGCTGATGAAAGAAAAGCTTGTGGAGATGGCAGATCTAGGCATCAAACATCTTAATCTTCACCAGTTGCGCCTGACTAACTACAACTATAAACGTCTCAAAGGGCGTCCCTATACTTATCTCCACGGGGAAAAGGTCACTGTTCTCGAATCAGAACTGACCGCCCTCGAACTGATCCGTCACGGTCTGGAACATCATATTGAACTCCCGATCAATTACTGTTCATTTGTCTATAAGCACCGTTATCAGCGCGCTGCGGCAAGGGGGCGCGGAACAGAGTTGTTTCAGCAAGGCTGGGAGACCCGTACCAGCTCAGGTTATATCCGTAATCTACAGTTACGTGGCCCTGCGGAGCATCTGCAAAAGCAGGCAAAAATTCTGGAACAGGTCAATCCCGAAAAGACCCTCTGGCAGCTCTCTCGCAATAGCGAACAATTACTATTTGCAGCGCAACTTTCCGGCTCCATTTCATGTGGAACATGTGAACTGCAGGTCACGTACAGTGATGCGCCCGTTAAAGAGCACATGTCTTACCGCTTCCCGTTTCGGGATATAAAGCTTCCCAGCGGTCGCAAAGTATGCAGCGAACGGGTCCCTGCGAAAGGACTGCTTTTACAACCTGCTGATGCTGACGAATATCTCGCCTGGCTGAGACATGAAGGGGATGACTCGCTGGCAGAGAACCACCCCGCTACCCCACTTATCGGCTTTGAACAGCTGAGTCAGGGGCTGCAGGATTATTTCTGATCACTTTCGAGAGCCGTCACACCGAGGTCATCCCCTCTGGTTAACGGCTTTTTTCTCATCGAACCCCCTTTCCCGCCCGAGTTACCACTCTCTTGACCATAATGTCAGGAGTATAAACATTCGCCTTTCTTGAAAATAGTTTTCATTTTCCATAAAATGTGCTTCTGGTCACAGATTCTTATCTTATAACCTGTTTTTATATAGACCAATCGACTGACACTAACCGAATATTGATAAATAGGAGGAGTCATTCCTCAACAAAAAGGAAAAAAAGGAGTTTAAATGAATCAGCAAACACAGATGGGAATTTCCATTAAATACGAATCTGGCACTATTTTCCGGGGAGCACGCCCGGTTGAAGACATTATTGCCGAGTTCAGTGAAAAGAAGATTCCTCATGTTGCGGTTGACCCTGCAACTCAAAAATATGGGAGTTGGGACATTGTCATCGCGTTTGAGAAACAGGAAAATTTTGAGAAGTATTCAACCGGCGAATTGACCATTCCCGGTGAATGGCTCGGCATGACCCAGGCTAAGGCGCAAAAAGTTAACCCCCTCAAAGCATCCAAAAGAGCCGCGGGGAAATAGTTTGCATGATTGATATTAAGAGGGTCAGGTTGTGATTCTTTTGGCCAACGACCCTCTTTTTGAAAAGTTCAGACAAAAGGACAAAGCGTGATTTGTTACCTACCAACCACAATTCGTATAGCTATGAGCGGTAGACCCAAGACAAGACTGTCGCAAGGCTGTCAGAAGCAGCAGCCACGTGGCTCAGGACGTTCTGCTATACCCGACTGGGGAATCCCCTCAGATAAAATAACCATCCATGATGCGGTGCTGATTCCACGCGGATAAAACAAGCCCTGCCTCTTAACGAGGCAGGGCTTTTGCTATTATTCTACCGTCAAGCCATAAGACCGAAACAACTCGGCCACCTCTTCGACTTCGCTAAGAGATGGTTCCCGGGTTTCTGACAAACGGTACGGCAGAGCATATTCCTCCCATTTCCATTCACCCATTTTATGAAACGGTAACACGTCAATCTTTTCCACATTCCCCAACTCAACGGCCCACTTTGCAAGTTTATGCAGACAATGACCACGATCATTGAGAATCGGAACCAGAACGTAACGCAAAATCATTGGCTTGTTCTGCTCAGACAGGTACTCGGCAAAGGCCAGGGTTCTGGTATTCGATTCGCCGGTAATAATCTGATGCATACTGGCGTTGATACTTTTGATATCGAGGAGGAACAGGTCGGTGAATTGAACAATTCTTTTAACAACAGGAGTCAGTGCCACGAAACCACTGGTATCGACAACAGTGTGAATCTCAGCATCCTTGCATAGCACCAACAAGGCTTCCAGAAAAAGAGGCTGACAGGTTGGTTCACCGCCACTGAAGGTCACTCCACCGCCGGAAGCACGCATGAAATTCTTATATTTACGAATCTCATCAAAAACTTCACCCGCAGTTTTCAGCTCGCCACTTTGAAATTCCCAGGTTTCCGGATTATGGCAGTACAGACACCGCAACGGACACCCCTGGAGAAAAACCACAAAACGTAATCCCGGGCCATCAACCGTGCCGCAGCTCTCATAGGCGCTGATGCGCCCTTGCACCAGGCGCGCCTCTTCAATCGTCATATTTCTTTCTCACGTATAAAAGATAAAAAAAGCCCCGCATCAACGGCTCCCGAATGGAGAATCTGTCAATGCGGGGAGCTTCAGCATTACATTAAAAACATAACAAATAATTTCTATATCATTGAATCTCGGCAGGAAATTCAAGCTTTAACCACCCAATTTCTGATGCCGAAACGAAGAAAAATTAGAGTCTTTCGTGGAACGTCCGCGAAATAACATCCAGCTGCTGCTCGCGGGTCAGGCGGGTGAAGTTAACCGCGTAACCGGAAACCCGGATAGTCAGCTGAGGATACAGTTCCGGATGCTCCATAGCGTCTTTAAGCAGATTGCAGTCAAAAACATTGACGTTGATGTGGTGGCCGGTTTCGGCAAAATATCCGTCAAGCAGGCCACTCAAATTCTGAATCCGTACCTGATCCGTCTTACCCAATGCCTTCGGAACAATAGAGAAGGTATAGGAGATACCGTCTTCGGAGTGGCTGTAAGGCAACTTGGCGACGGACGCCATCGATGCGACTGACCCATTGCGGTCGCGCCCGTGCATCGGGTTCGCACCTGGAGCAAACGGCTCACCTGCTTTACGGCCATCCGGAGTATTCCCGGTTTTCTTGCCGTAAACGACGTTGGAGGTAATGGTCAAAATAGACATGGTCTGTTCTGAGTCACGGTAAGACTTGTGCTTGCGCAGCTCCTCCATAAAACCTTCAACCAAATTACAGGCGATACTGTCAACCCGGTCATCATTATTACCATAGGCCGGATAATCACCTTCAATAACATAGTCAACGGCAAGACCAGAATCATCACGAATGACTTTGACCTTGGCATGCTTCATCGCTGAAAAGGCGTCAGCAACAATTGACAGACCAGCAATCCCGCCAGCCAGGGTGCGGTGAACCTTGGCGTTGTGCAAAGCCATCTGCAGACGCTCATAAGCATACTTGTCATGCATGTAGTGAATGACGTTGAGGGTGTTCACATAGAGACCGGCCAACCAGGCCTGGGTCTGCTTGAACTTGGCCATAACCTCATCAAAATCAAGGTACTCAGCGGTAATCGGTTCAGCAACCGGACCAATCTGCTTGCCGCTCTTCTCGTCACGACCGCCATTAATGGCGTAAAGCAGAGCTTTCGCAAGGTTACAGCGCGCACCGAAGAACTGCATCTGCTTACCGATCGGCATGGCTGAAACACAGCAGGCGATACCGTAATCATCACCAAACTTAGGCCGCATCAGATCATCATTCTCATACTGAATGGTGCTGGTATCGATAGACACCTTGGCGCAGAAATTTTTGAAGTTCTGCGGCAGCTGTTCAGACCAGAGAACGGTCAGGTTTGGTTCCGGGGCAGGCCCGATATTGTAAACGGTGTGCAGGAAACGCATGCTGGTTTTGGTACACAACGGACGACCATCGACACCGACACCACCAATAGATTCAGTAACCCAGGTCGGATCACCGGAGAACAGCTCATCGTAGGCCGGGGTGCGCAGGAAGCGGATCATGCGTAATTTCATGACGAAATGATCGATGAACTCCTGAGCTTCACTTTCGGTGATAACACCAGCAGCCATATCACGTTCAATATATATGTCAAAAAAGGTCGAAACCCGCCCCAGAGACATAGCGGCACCGTTTTGCTCTTTGGTCGCTGCCAGGTAGGCCAGGTAAGTCCACTGAATGGCTTCCTGAGCGGTTTCTGCTGGACGCCCGAGGTCAAACCCATAGGAGGCACCCATTGTCTTAAGTTCTTCCAGGGAACGCAGCTGCTCGGCAAATTCTTCACGCTGGCGCATGATCTCTTCAGTCATGGCAAAAGCGTTGGTATCAGCTTTCTGCTTCTTTTTATCGGCAATCAGGAAATCGAGACCATAAAGGGCAACCCGACGGTAATCACCGATAATACGTCCACGACCGTACGCATCGGGCAAACCGGTCATAATGCCGGCCGAACGGGCCGCCAGCATTTCCGGAGTATATACATCGAAAACACCGTCATTATGGGTTTTACGATATTTGCTGTAAAATTCGTTCAGCTTTTCATCAAACTTGAAACCATAGGCCTCAAGTCCGGTTTCCACCATACGGCGGCCACCGTTTGGCATGATAGCCCGCTTTAACGGAGCCTCAGTCTGAAGACCGACAATTTTCTCCAGAGGTTGATCAATATAGCCAGGAGCATGTGAAACAATGGTCGATGGCATATCGCTATCGGCATCAAGGACACCTTTTTCACGCTCAACTTTGTTCAGCTCAGACACGTTCTGCCATAAAGCTGCGGTTGCTTCAGTCGGGGCTGCCAGAAATTCTGCATCACCGCTATAAGGGGTGTAGTTTTTCTGAATGAAGTCCCGGACGTCTACGCCTTGTTTCCAGTTTTCGCCCTGAAAACCTTTCCATGCTTGTTCCAATGCCATAATCCTGTAGCTCTCCTCTGGTTGTTCCATACCGAAGCTGAGTCATCCTCTTTAATGCGGCAACCCTGCCTTCGGCCTGTCAAAAATGTCATTTCAGTCTTACTTTAAAAAGCGGCCGGACTATAGCCGATAACCGCTTTCACTGCAAGAGCAAGAATCACATTTTTCCCTTTTTTTTCAATACAATAAGCCACTTTAAAAAGACTGGAATAGCAGAAACATAGTTTTGATTTTTAGCTGAAAAATGAGTCTGATTTTACCTCGATTATGGAACTAATTTTTACCATTCTAAACAAGCTGTTGAAATTCACAACAATCCCAAATATCAGATTTTATCTGGCCTCGAGAGGGTCCTGTTCTACCAAAACTGATATTCTACTTATTTTATAAAACAGAGAATTAATTTTGCTGATCTTCGATTCGTTCCATCAAGATTCGCGATTTAACCACCAATAAATCGCCCCTACAAAAAAACCACCTCCAACGATGTTGCCCAGGGTTACCCACAGCAAATTGTAGAGCATTCCCGCTACATGCACCGAAGAATTAGCAGCTAACAGCACCATGGAAAAGGTCCCCATATTGGCAATGGAGTGCTCAAAACCGAGAAACAGGAAAATAAAGATGATCAACACAATGGAGGCAAATTTGGCGATCTCTTCTTTCAGGTGCAAGCCGACCCAGACTGCCAGGCAAACAACCCAGTTCGCCAGAATTCCTTTAAAAAACAGAAAGCGGATCGACTGTTCCACCTTATGCTCGGCCCCATGGAAGATGGCATGCTCGGCCGGAAGAGCATCCAGCACCCCGGCCCCCCACAACAATCCTGCAAACAGGAAGGCGCCGAGCAGATTGCCAAGGTAACAGACCATCCACAGCTTGACGGTCTGCAGGCAGGAGGTTTCCCGGAACAAGGTGCCGCTGGTCAGGTACATGGCATTACTGGTAAACAGTTCCGAACCGGTCACGATGATAATGTATAGACCAATACCGAAAAACAGCGATGCTATGAAGCTACCGAAACCGGTAGTAGCCAGGGAATCCTTCAATTGCCAGTACAAAAAGCAGATTAACGACAAGTATAACCCTGCCATCAATGAACGCACCAGGTACGCCGAAGGTCGGGTTTCGAGAAGTTTGATTTTCTTTTTTGCCGAAGCGATTGTTGTTGCGGTAGCTTGCTTTTCCATGACCATGATCCTGTTCTGTGTTCGGTGTTTCTGAAATACCTGGTTGCCCCCCAGAGGGGAGCAACTGGAGAATGAGACTGAGAAGTGACAATATTTCGTTGTTACCAAGGAATCAAACAGTTGAACGGAAGAGTTGTGTTTGATACCGCCATAGCGGAAACGAGAAGACTTCCCAGAGGAAATTTAAAATTCGGCCTTTTTAGCCTAACTTCGCTATTGATACAAGAAAAGAAACACCAATGGCTGGCAGCAAAAGCCGAAAAAAGACCAGAATTTTTAGGGAATCGGCAGCAAATAACTTATTCAGGAACAGGCTCAACTGACATTAATGAGTTCAATTCGATCAGATCAATGTGTTAGAATCCTAACAATTACACTTCAATTCTAAGTATTTACTAATATGCTTTCTGCCGGAGGATGCATGGTCGCTGAAGAAATAGGAACGACATTAAGTCAACATATTATTGAGACCCAGAGAAATTTCCCCCAGGCCAGCGGAAGATTTACCAGGATCTTCAATGAAATGGCTACCTGCGGAAAGATCATCACCAGCTATGTCCGGCGGGCAGGCATTGTTGATATCACCGGTAAACGGGGTACCCTGAATGTCCAGGGGGAAGAACAAGCGAAACTGGACGTTATCGCTCATAATATTTTTGTTAATCGCATTCTCGAAACCGGCCTGGTTGCCGGCGTCAATTCAGAAGAGAGCGACGAGTTCATCGAAGCTGAAGAAGAATACTCGAGAAATGCCAATTACATTCTGGCTACCGATCCCCTTGACGGTTCATCAAATATTGATGTTAACGTTTCTGTCGGCACCATCTTTTCCCTGCTGAAGCGTAAGTCTCCCATCGGTGAACGTTGCACCAAAGAGGATTTTCTGCAGAAAGGGAGCGACCAGATCGCCGCCGGCTATATTTTGTACGGCTCCAGTACCATCTTCACCTATACATCAGGGCACGGCGTGTTCTGCTTTACCCTTGACCCAACTGTCGGGGAATATCTTCTCTCCCAGTCTAAAATGACCATCGCTGAAGAGGGGAATATCTACTCTGTCAATGAGGGAAACCAGCGTTACTGGGACAATGGTATTCAGGAACTGCTGAGATATTTTCAAGGCAACCACGCAGACAATCAAACGCCTTATACTGGCCGTTACATCGGCTCTCTCATCGCCGATGTTCATAGGAATATTTTAAAAGGTGGGGTCTACCTCTACCCGCGGGCAACCCAAAACGGCAAGACAGATAACGGAAAATTACGCCTGCTTTATGAAGCGAACCCCCTCGCTTTTGTCATTGAGCAGGCAGGCGGCCTTGCTACTGATGGCAAGCAGAGAATCCTCGATATTGAACCGACCAACCTGCACCAGCGCGTTCCTCTTTATATCGGAAGTAAAAGAGAAGTCGAACTGGTTGGAAAATTTATCCAGAATCCATGATGTTGTACAAAACCGTCTGAATATGGCATAAATCTATCGAAGATTTTTGCCAACCAAGTTTTATCAACCACATTGAAAGAGGCCGTTCATGTATTACGTTATTCGTTGCGTCGATAATGCCGACTCCTTACAAATCCGCCAGGATAACCGCCCAGCTCATATCGAGTACCTGAAAAGCAACCTTGATATCCTGCACGCAGCCGGCCCGGTTCTGGATGCTGCAGAGCAGATGTGCGGATCCGTAATTATTCTTGATGTTGCTGACCTTGCTGCAGCCGAAGCATTTGCCGCCGGCGACCCCTACGCGAAAGCAGGCCTGTTTGCCAGTGTTACCATCGACCGCTGGAATAAGGTTTTACCCTGACAGCTTTATTACAGCAACAGTACCACAGCCACTTTCGTTTCACGAAAGTGGCTTTTTATTTATAATTGCTCCAGATAACTCGGTTTATCACGGGTAAGAAAAGTCCCCAGGTCCCACGTTTCAGCACTTAACAGATGCGCATTCCCCGTCGTTAATACATAAACTTCAGCACTGACATCCCGCTCTGAGGCGGTATCAACCTGCACAGAACAGCGCTGGTACTGATCCCCCTCGTAGCGATCAAGAGCCTTGAGTACCGAGGCAGAGACATCCAGGTACAAAATACCGGCAACCTGCTCGCCTGGGCAGGGACGAATGGCCGGATACCTTTCATTGACAACTTTACGGCATCTATACCCTGACAACACAGCCTGAATACCTGTAAAAGATGTGCCACAGACGCGCTGCATAATCTCCTCATCAAGGAGGGTTCCATAGACAAATAGATTCATGAATTACACCTGCAATTGATATATGGATTTACAATCAATTCTAACAATTAAAACAGTCTAAAGCTTTTCGGATCTAAACATTCTCATACACATTTTAACAGAAGCCTAACAGTAGCAATTTCACTGATTGTAAATGTCCTCAACGAAGATCGAATATTATCATATATTTACAATATCTTAGACGCCTCTCCTTAGAATTTAAACTTCTATATCTGGCAATTTATCACAGCAACACAGGCTCCAGAAATACTAATAATTACCTCATAGGTTATGCATTATGAGCTAACCTCCCCCCCTCAAAATGCTCCCGTTAATAAATTGAATGTATTGAGAGCTTGTCTTTTTCGGAATTATTACTCAACCACCAAAAACCATGATTAAGGGAGGTAAATTGTGAGCAGACGCGGCATTCGCAGAAAAATGTTCAAGTCGCTGGTATTAACGCCGTTACTGGCGGCTATGATGTTGGCCGGCTGTAGCGACAACGACAATAACAACAGCAATGAAACGGGAGTCATGAGTTTTTCATCGGTTTCGACTCCGGTGACGGACACAGAAAAAAGATCTATCCTGGCGGCCGATTCAGTCACCCTCGACGGAACCAGCTACCCTATCGGCTTCAACACCCTGATGCGCAGTGGTGATGTTATCGGTGAAGAAACCTTTGGTCTGATCCGAAACTATCAGGGTGCCCCGGTCCTGCAGGAAGATGGATCGGAGTTTATTTCCAACTCGACAGACTTCACCTCTCTGCTTCATCTGGGTGATAAAATTTACAGCGTTACCCATTTCGAAAGTCAGCCGGGAGGAATGTACCTCACCGAACTTTCCCAAGCAGTTGACGGCACCCTGACCCCGGTTGCCACCCGCAGTATCGATTTTTCCAAGTGGGGTGGACTGTGGACACCATGTGCCGGCAGCGTTACCCCCTGGAACACCCATCTTGGTTCGGAAGAGTATGAGCCAAATGCCCGCACTTATGAGCTGGCCACCAGTAAAGATGATATCGGCTCCTACTTCGGTAGCATGTCGAACTATTTTGATGTCCCCTTCTATTCTGACAGCGTTACCGCTGACGATATTAAAGCAGTCGTCAATCCCTACGCCTACGGCTTTCCTACCGAAGTTACGGTCCAGGAGAACGGCAGTTACAGCGTTACCAAGCATTACGCCATCGGGCGCATGGCCATCGAGCTGGCTTATGTCATGCCAGACCAGAAAACCGTTTACATTTCTGATGATGGCACCAATGTCGGCTTTTTCATGTTTGTTGCAGATACGGCCGGAGACCTGAGCCAGGGCACCCTGTACGCAGCCCAGTTGGAGCAGACTGCGGCAACCAACGGTGGATCATTCACCATTACCTGGGTCGACCTGGGGCATGCTGATTTCGATGAGATCAAGACAGCTATCGATAGCGGTACGACCTTCAGCGACATTTTTGACACCACAGAACCAGCAGCGGATAACAGCTGTAGTGAAGGCTTCACCTCCATCAATACCACCTGGGGGCAGGAATGCCTGGCGGTCAAAGACGGCATGGAAACCATCGCTTCACGTCTTGAATCACGCCGCTATGCAGCTATGCTCGGCGCCACAACCGAACTGCGTAAAGAAGAAGGTATCACTTTTGATCCCGATGGCATGAATCTTTACGTTGCCATGAGTGAAGTCGCTAAAGGGATGACTGCAGCATCGAGCAACGATACCGGTGGACCGGACCATGTTCAGCTGGAACAGAATAAGTGTGGTACCGTTTACCAATTAGCCGTTGGTACCGCAACCGGTATTTCCAGTAACTATGTCGCGACGGCCATGACCGGCCTGATCAGCGGCACCCCAGCCTCCTATGCCACCGGCAGTGATTACGAGGGGAATACCTGTGATGTTGACGGTATCGCCAACCCGGACAATCTTACCTTCATCCCTGGCTATAATACCTTGATCATCGGTGAGGACACCGGCAGTGGTCACCAGAATGACCTGATCTGGGCCTATAACCTGGCGGAAGATGAACTGACCCGGATTCAGACCACTCCTTACGGTTCAGAAACCACCTCACCATATATCTATCCCAGCCTGAACGGCTTCGGTTACCTGATGAGTGTTATTCAGCACCCGTATGGAGAATCTGACTCCGATAAGCTGAGTGATTCTTCCGAAGCACGCGCTTACGTTGGCTACATCGGTCCCTTCCCTGCCCTGGGAGCCGAAGGACCAGATAGTGTCGATAACACCCGCGGCCGCGCTGGCATGACTGCCCTTAACTTCATGGATGTCCCGGCTCCCACCATCGACAGCGAAAAACGTCAGGCCTGGGCTACGCCATCGGTTTCTGTTGCTGGCGAAGGTAGCGCCATCGGCTACAACACCATCATGCGCAGTGGCGACAGCCTCGGTGATGCAACCTTTGGCCTGCTGCTCGATTACCAGGGGAACCCCATTACCGGTAGCGATGGTTCAGATACAGTTGCCAACAGCAATGACTTCGCGTCACTGCTCGACCTTGACAGCAATCTCTACATGGTCTCCCACTTCGAAAGTCGTCCTGGTGCCATGTACCTGACCACTCTAAGCCAGCAAGAAGATGGCCTGTTGAGCGCTACAGCAACGGAAAGTATTGATTTTTCAGCCTGGGGTGGACTCTGGGTCCCCTGTGCCGGCAGTGTAACCCCATGGACAACCCACCTCGGTTCTGAAGAGTACGAGCCAAATGCCCGCGCCTTTGAAAATGCCACTCAGATCAGCGACTTCGGTGGGAGCTTTGAACAGATGGCGCGCTACTTCGGAGTCGATCCCGATACCGCAACTTTCGCCCAGGTTCAGGCCGTACTTGATCCTTACAAGTATGGCTACCCGACAGAAATCAGCGTCAGCAGCAACGGCACACCAACCGTCACTAAGCACTACGCCATGGGCCGGATGGCTATCGAGCTGTCCTACGTCATGCCCGACCAGAAGACTGCCTACATCTCTGATGATGGTACCAATGTCGGTTTCTTCATGTTCGTTGCTGACTCTGCTGGCGACCTGAGTGCCGGCACCCTCTATGCGGCTCAACTGGAACAGGTCAGTGCTGAAAATGGCGGTGATTTCGACATTAACTGGATCAGCCTTGGCCATGCGACAACCGCACAGATTGCTGCTGAAATAAGTAATGGTATTTCTTTCAGCGATATCTTTGACGCGGTGGATCCGGCAGACAGTACCTGTGCCGATGGCTACACATCAATCAACACCACCTGGGGGCAGGAATGTCTCGCCCTTAAGGAAGGTATGGAGATCGCCGCTTCACGCCTTGAAACCCGTCGTTATGCAGCAATGCTTGGAGCCACCACTGAACTGCGTAAAGAAGAAGGGATCACTTTCGATCCTGACGCCATGAACCTGTACGTTGCCATGAGTGAAGTGGCCAAAGGGATGACGGCTGAATCGAGCAATGATAGCGGTGGCCCTGATCATGTTCAGCTCGAACAGAACAAGTGTGGTACCGTTTACCAGCTCACCGTTGGCAGTGTTGACGGCATCTCAAGCACTTACGTTGCGACTACCATGACCGGGCTGGTCAGTGGTACCCCGCTCAGCTACTCAGATGACAGCGTTTATGCCGGCAACACCTGCGATATCAACGGCATCTCCAATCCGGACAATATTACCTTTATTCCAGGCTATCGCACCTTGATTATTGGCGAAGATACCGGCAGCGGTCATCAGAATGATGCTATCTGGGCTTACAACCTTGACAAGGAGGAGCTGACCCGTATCCAGACAACCCCTTACGGTTCAGAGACAACCTCTCCGTACTTCTACCCCAACATTGGTGGCCACGGTTACCTGATGAGCGTTATCCAGCACCCTTACGGTGAATCTGACTCTGATCAGCTTGAAGATTCTGCGGATGCCGCCGGGTACACCGGTTTTGTCGGACCATTCCCAGCCATGGACAACGTTGAATAACCACCTTAACGTTTAATTGCACGTTTTCGGGGGGAGCTACCGGCTCCCCCCTTTTCCCGTTTCTGGGACAGGAGTCATTTATGCAACGTTTACTACTCTGCCTGGTTTTATTACTTGCCTTATCAGCCTGTAGTGATTCAGGCACTACCAGTTCATCAACCGAACAGCAAACCAGTACCGGAGCCACCTATACCACCACAGATCTGCACAGCAAAATACTGGTTAATCCGGCACCCTATATCGTGCCCCAGTGCTATACCATCACCCAGCCTGAAGCGAATGGTCCAACCTACAATCCCTGCTACACCTGCCACACCGCATCAATTCCTCCAAACTATGTTGACGACTTTGACCTGCAGCTTGAGTACAGTTTTCCGGCAGCGATCCTGACCAACCCATGGACCAACCTGTTTGTTGACCGGACAACGGCCGTGGCCACCACCAGTGATAATGACATTCTCGATTACATTCGCTCTGATAACTATTTTGACAGCGACGGTAATATTATTCTGGCCGATAAACTTGGTAACCTTGCCACCGACTGGGACTTTGATGAAGATGGTATCTGGGACGGCTATACTCCCGATTGTTACTATAATTTTGACGCAGAGGGCTTTGATCAACACGACGGGGCTTACACCGGTTGGCGCGCTTTTGCCTATGCATCTTTCCCAAGTACCTTCTGGCCGACCAATGGTTCTATCAATGATGTATTAATTAGGCTGGGCGACAGCTTTCAGCAGGATGAGAATGGTAATTTTGATTTGACCATCTACAAAATCAACCTCGCCATCGTTGAATCACTCGTCAGCCGCCGCGATGTCCTGCTACCGGAAGAGGTTAACGAAGCCGACTATGGTGTTGACCTTGACCGTAATGGTGAACTTGGCAGCGCCTTTAAAATCACTTACGACTGGGCTCCCACCGATGGGCGCGACATGAATTATGTCGGTCTGGCCGAAAGCGAACGGGAAGCAGGCAATATTCACCTGGCAGCAGGACTGTTTCCAGAAGAAACGGCTTTTTTACATACCGTTCGTTATGTTGACATTGATGATTCCACCGGCGCCACCAAACTTGCACCACGGATGAAAGAGCTGCGCTATGCAGTTAAAAGGACTTGGCAAACCTATTCAGAATTACTCCAGTCAGCCTTGGAAGAAGTTAAGGAGAATGATGACTTTCCCGACCGTACCAGGCAGCTGATCGGCAATGTCGAGCAGGGGATGAACAACGATCAAGGCTGGCTCTACCAGGGTTTTATTGAAGATGCCAGTGGCGATTTACGACCTCAAACCTATGAAGAGACCGCATTCTGTATCGGTTGTCATAGCGGTATTGGCGCCACAGTTGATGGTGTCTTCTCCTTCCCGCGTAAGCTGGCCGCCGACCGTAGCGAGCGCCAGGGCTGGTATCACTGGAGTCAGATTGACCGGGTGGGGACCGTTGAACCAAAGATCAACCTTACTGGCGCGGGAACTCAGTACGAATACAGCTTCTACCTCATGTATAATGGTGCGGGTGATGAATTCCGTAATAACAGCCAAGTCATGGAGACCTTCTTTGACAGTGAAGGGAATATTGCTAGCGACCTGTTGCAGGACCTGCATGACGATGTTTCCATGCTCCTGTATCCCACCAGGGAACGTGCCCTGACTGCTGCCAAGGCCTATAAGGTCATAGTCGCAGAACAAAGCTATATCTATGGTCGGGATGCTACCGTTACTGCTCCTGCCAATGTTCATAAGACCATTACCGAGGGTCAAATCACCGGAATAGAGACCCCAACCAACAAAGATAAGTTTATCAATGCGATCGGTCCGGTTCGCACTCTCTCTTATGATGACGCACTCACCATTGATAGTGAAGAAATGGCGGCACTGACTGGCGGACACGGGTCAACCCCCGATTCAACCCGCTATCAGATTGATGAAAATGGCTTTATCTATCCGGCTTCATATACCCTGGCTGGTGCCGACTACGGTTTCAGCTTTCCTGAGCGCCTGCCGTTGCCAACCCGCATGCTGGTTCCTAATGACTCAATGAACAGTTGCTACCGTTGCCACCGCCTGCCCGCGCCTATGCCGAGCGGTCATCCTGCCCCTGATCCAGCCATTGTCTTACCTGACAGTTATGGTGCAGAAGTCTATACTCTGACTCAGCTGACCAGTGACACAGCACAAGACACCATGCCGGTTATCAGCCCGGCGGGGAATTTGATCTCCTGGGTCAGTAACAGGTCTGGATCAGAACAGATCTGGTTGATGAAAAATGATGGTAGTGACCAGCACCGTCTGACCAGTGACAATAACAATATTCAGGGCTGGCAGCACTTCAGTCCTGACGGTAGCGCCATTGCCTTCTGGGAATATAATCCCGCTACCGCAACGCACATGCTCCAGATCTCCGACCTGGAAGGGAACGTCACCACCCTTGACAGCGGTACTGCCAGCATAGAACGTCCAGTCTTTACCCCCGATGGAAACTATCTGGCCTATGCGAAACAGATCGACAGTAACTGGGATGTCTGGATTATCGCTACCGATGGCAGTGTCCGCTACCAACTCACCAGCGCTGAAGATATGGAATCCAGCCCCTGGTTCAATAGCGACGGGATGATGGCCTACAAGGTCGCCCCATCAGGAGAGTACGGTTTAACCGTGGAGCGTTTTATGACCTTTGAAAATGGTTATGACAAGCCAACAATCTACACCTGGGAGGGGCCACATTCTGTGCAGTTAAGCGACATGGCTGGCGCTACCATTTCATTTACTGCCGAGGCTATCAGTGATACCAGTGGTAAAGATCGTGTCAGCTACCTGGCCGTACTTGCAGACCTGACCCTTGAAGACGGTATGGCAACGGCTGAGAATCTGCGTCTGATTTCAAAATCAGCGACATTGGGTGATCGCGGTATCAGGTTTTCTCCAGATGGAAATAATGCCGTATTCTGGTCTTTGAATCAGGATGGTCGTGCGGGACTGTGGCTGTATGATGTTGCCACTGACACCAGCAATCAGCTGACAACCATGGGATTTGATTTTGAGCCTGAGTGGTCTGCGGACGGCACCAGCATCATTTTCACCTCCAGCCGTAGTAACAATCAGTATGATATCTGGAAACTGGAGCTGTAAAGCAGGCACCAAATAAAGACCAGCTAGTCTCAACCTTTTCGGCTGACGGGCTGGTCTTTTTCCTTAAAGATTTATTTCTTCCGGCAATTCCCCATCAGGAGCAAACCACTCATTATCCATAAACTCGGTAGTGGTAATGTCGCTGACCCTACGCTTCAGATATTTCCCTTCGGCACTGACAGCCACACTGCCATCAGGTAAATAGAGCTCGCCACTACCGGCGAAACGGCTACCACTATCGCGGGTGATCCGCGCAACCGCCTTCAGTTCAACGCCCAGGGGAACCGGCTTGCGGTATTTAACCTGCAGATCCATAGTCACGCCGAAGGTTTCCTGATCATGGTGAATCATAATTGCGCGGCCGATGACCTCATCGAGCAGAGCGGCAGATACGCCACCATGGGCAATACCTGGATAACTCTGGTGCTCTTCACGCGGCGTAAACAGCGCCACCAGTTCTTGCTCCTCAGTTTCATAAAAGCGGGTTTTTAATCCAAACTGATTTTCCACCCCACAAACCATACAATAGCGGGAAATATGCTGCCCTTTAGTAACCGTATATGTCATGTTTACCTCGATGTGTTGGAAATATGATGTAGCACATGCCCAAGCACCATATCAGAAACTCGCTTTTTTGTTAAAACATTGCTTCCCAGCGAATTCATATAGAGATCAGTATCACCTCGTTCACGATCAGCAATTTCATAGGAAACCGGTCTGAACGAATTATCCTTTCAGATAAAATAAATTAATATTCTATATCCATATATGAAGAGAATAACAGTGTGGCAACACAGAATTATAGAGTCATAGGATGTATACACAAATACATACTATTTTTCGCGATCAGAGCTTTCTATCACCCTGGATTTCCAAGCATTTATAAATCCTGAATAATTGTACCAGAAAATTTAAGGATCCGGTTTTGGAAAGAGGAAAGAGAAAATATCAGCTAGTAGGACAGCCTTAAAATGAGGCGGTTTTTCGCCGTTTTAAAACGCTTTTTGGCTATTTTGAACCAATAAAAAAGTTTGACAAAAAACCCTCTCTCCGTTAAAAAAACGTGGTCTTACCATTTTATTCATTTCCGATCGACTGGAGCATAATTAACATGGTTTCTCTGCTACTCATTTTGATCAGTGCCGTTTTCGTGAACAACTTTGTTCTCGCCCGGTTCCTTGGAATCTGTCCGTTTCTTGGTGTTTCCAAAAAAGTTGAAACAGCTATCGGCATGGGAATGGCGGTTGTTTTCGTCATGACAGTTGCCTCGGTTGTTACCTGGTTCATTCAGTACTTTATCCTGATTCCCTTTGGTATTGAATATCTGCAGACCATCGCCTTTATCCTGGTTATCGCTTCACTGGTCCAGCTCGTTGAAATGGTGATCCAGAAATCCAGCCCGGTCCTCTACCAGTCCCTTGGCATCTTCCTGCCCCTGATCACGACTAACTGTGCCGTTCTCGGGGTTGCCGTTCTGAATATCCAGAAGTCCTACAACTTCATTGAATCTCTGGTTTTTGCCGTAGGTGCCGGTGTCGGCTTTACTCTCGCCATGGTCCTGTTTGCCGGACTGCGTGAGCGTATCGAACTGTGCCCGGTTCCCAAAAGCTTCCGCGGCACCGCTATTGCCATGGTTACAGCAGGTTTGCTGTCCCTGGCATTCATGGGCTTTGCCGGCCTGGTAAAAGGTTAATTTAGTCTATCATCCTTATACATGCAGACTCCGTGAATCATTTTGTGTCAGCGGAGAGCTGCGGTTTGTTTGAGAGGAATTCATGCTCACAGCAATTCTTTGTCTTGGTGGAATCGGACTGATCGCATCTGCGACCCTCGGTCTTGCATCGAAAAAATTTGCCGTTGAAGTTGATCCCCGCGAAGCGGCAATTCTCGACAGTCTTCCGGGAGCGAACTGCGGTGCCTGTGGCGAACCCGGCTGTTCCGGTTATGCTAAAGGGGTTGCCGAAGGTCGTCTCGCGCCTAACCTCTGTACCCCGGGCGGTGGTGATACGGTCAACGCGATTGCTGAGATTCTCGGCGTCGAAGCAGTGACCGCTGAACCGCAAGTTGCCGTGGTGAAATGCCAGGGCGACAACAGCAAAGCTGCCAGCAAATACCAATATCTCGGCATGTACGACTGCAATGCCGCCCAGAAACTGGCGGATGGACCAAAAACCTGCCCTAGCGGCTGTCTCGGCCTTGGCTCCTGTGCCAAAGCCTGTCCTTTCGGTGCGATTGAGATGACCGAACAGGGGCTGGCCGTCATCGACCGTGAAAAATGTACCGGTTGTGAAAAATGTGTCGGCGTCTGTCCACGTCAGGTTATTTCCATGACTCCTAAAGCGGTAACCACTCACGTCCTGTGTAACAGTCACGACAAGGGTGGCGCCGTCCGTAAATATTGTGAAGTTGGCTGTATCGGTTGCAACATCTGCAAAAAGACCGTCCCTGAAGCCTATGTGATTGAAAGCTTCCTGGCGACCGTCGTCTACGAAAGTGCTGAAGGAGCCGAAGCCGCCATCGAAAAATGTCCGATGAAGTGTATCCGCGATTTCAGTACCGGCTATCCGGAAGGCAGCAGCTTTAATGCTCCGAATGCTCCGGCCAAGCAGGAAACAGCAGCATAAAAAGGATTGAAACAGGTATGAATCTCAAAACTTTTGCGGGTGGACTTCATCCGCCAGACAGCAAGCATTATTCCGCGCACAAGGCGATTGAGAACTGCCCATTACCGGAAGAGCTGGTTATTCCAGCAGCTCAGCATATCGGGGCACCAGCAGAGATCTGTGTCGCCGTTGGTGATCAGGTTAAAAAAGGGTCGGTCATCGCTAATCCCAAAGGTTTCGTTTCGGTTCCGATCCACGCATCAACCTCTGGTGAGGTTATTGCTGTAGAACCACGGCTGCACCCTACCGGCCGCCTGCTGCCATCTGTTGTTGTCAAGCCTGATGGCCTTGACGAGTGGGATCCAGCTCTGACCGGGAACGATCCGGACCAGCTCGACCCCGATACCTTGAAAAAGCTTATCTGCGCAGCCGGTATTGTCGGCCTGGGTGGTGCGACCTTCCCCGCCCACGTCAAACTGTCCCCGCCAGCAGAAAAACCGATTGATACCCTGATTCTTAATGGTGTTGAGTGTGAACCATTTTTGACTGCCGACCATCGCCTCATGCTTGAACAGAGTGAGCGGATGATTGACGGCATCAAGATTCTGCTCAAGGTTCTTGGCATCAGCAAAGCGGTCATCGGCATCGAGAACAATAAACCTGATGCCATTGAAAAACTGACTGCAGAATGCGCTCCCCACGGTATCGAAGTCCAGGCTTTGGAAGTCAAATACCCGCAGGGTGCTGAAAAGCAGCTTATTGATGCCATTACCGGTCGCCAGGTTCCTTCAGGCGGTCTGCCGATGGACTGTGGCGTCGTCGTTCAGAACGTCGGAACCGCCGCTGCTATCAGTGACGCCATCCGTCTCGGCCATCCACTGGTCGAGCGTATCGCAACCGTCACCGGTCCAGCCGTTAAAGATCCGAAGAATCTCAAGATTGCCATCGGTACCCCACTGTCCCATATGGTGGAATTCTGCGGCGGACTTAACTGTGAACCAGGCAAAATTATCATGGGCGGTCCGATGATGGGACAAACCCAGATTTCACTTGATGTTCCTGCCATTCGCGGAACCTCAGGGGTTCTGATCTTTGGCGTCGACCAGATCGATACTAAGCCAGCCGGCCCCTGTATCCGCTGCGGTCGTTGTATCAGCGTCTGTCCGATTCATCTGCAACCAACCTCCATCGCGACCTACGCACGCCTAGATCTCGTTGATGAAGCCGAGCAATTCAACGCACTCGACTGTATCGAGTGTGGTTGCTGTACCTACATTTGCCCGGCCTCTTTACCGTTGGTTCAATCGATCCGTCACATCAAGGGCGGCATCATGGCCAAGAGAAGGAAGTCCTGACGTGGAAAATCAGCTTTATTTATCATCATCACCCCATGTTCACAGTCCCGAAACGACTGACAAGATCATGCGGCTGGTTATTTATGCCCTGCTGCCTGCGGTTGTCGTTTCTCTGTATTTTTTCGGCCTGCCAGCCCTGAAGACATTATTGCTCTGTACTCTCGGCGCCATCGCTTTTGAAGCCTTGAGCTGCAAGGTCATGAAACAGCCGCTGACCATCGTTGATGGTTCAGGCGCCCTGACCGGGATTCTGCTGGCCCTCAACATGCCAGCCTCAAGCCCCTGGTGGATGTCACTGTTCGGCGCTGCCATTGCCATTATCATCGGCAAAATGATTTATGGAGGCCTCGGTTACAACCCTTTCAACCCAGCCCTGGTGGCCCGGGTTGTGCTGCTGATCTCCTTCCCGGTTCAGATGACCTCATGGACGGCACCAGCGCCATTGACCAGCGGTCTTGATGCGGTTACTGCCGCAACCCCTCTGGGGGAAATGAAGACTGCGGTAATGCTCACCGGCAAACTTCCTGAACTCGCTACCAGTGGTTTTGGAAACTACTTTATCGGTAGCATGGGGGGCTGTCTGGGTGAGGTTTCTGCCATTGCCCTGCTCCTCGGCGGTCTGTTCCTGATTTTCAAGAAGGTCATCAGCTGGCATATTCCCGTCAGTTTCCTCGGTACCGTTATCCTGTTCGGCGGAATTTTCTGGCTGGTCGATCCAAGCAAATACCCTAATCCACTGTTCCACCTGCTTACTGGTGGTCTGCTCCTCGGGGCCTTTTTCATGGCCACCGACATGGTCACCTCCCCGGTAACCTACCGCGGCATGCTGATTTTTGGTGTTGGCTGTGGTCTGCTGACCGTACTTATTCGTCTGTTCGGCGGTTATCCTGAGGGTGTCTCCTTCGCCATCCTGCTGATGAACGCCGTTACCCCACTTATTGACCGTTACAGCCGCCCGAAAATCTATGGGCAGGTTGAAACAAAAGCCTAAGGCGGAGGAGAGTAGATTATGAAAGATATCAGCCGCCTGCTTGTTGCCCTGACCCTGATTGCCGCCTGTGCCGGGTTCGTCCTGTCACTGGTTGAGGGTGTCACCCGCGAACCGATCAAAGAACAGCGCCGGATGCAAATGGTTAAAGCACTTAGTGCCGTTCTGCCAGAATTCGACAATAGCCCGGATACCGATACCGTCGTTCTCGAAAACGGTGTTGATAAGAAAGGTAACCCGGTTGAGGTCACCTTCTACCGCGCTCGCAAAAGCGATGCCCTGGTCGGTACTGCTTTCAAAGTTATTGCTCCCGATGGCTACAGCGGTAACATCGAGGTTATGGTTGGCCTGAAGCCTGACCAGACCCTTAATGCTATTGAAATTCTGACCCATGCCGAAACTCCCGGCCTTGGTAGCCGCATTGAAGAGGGCTGGTTTAAGGATCAGTACAAAAATAAAGGTCTCGATAGTGCAGACTGGCGCGTTAAAAAGGATGGTGGTGAATTTGACCAGATTTCTGGTGCAACCATCTCGCCACGTGCCGTTACCGGTGCTGTTAAAAATGGGCTGGAGTTCTATCGCGCCCACGAACAGGAGATCGTCGCACAAGGAGTCAGCCAATGAATCTGATTCAGGAATTCACTAAAGGCCTTTGGAAAGAAAATGCCGTTTTCAAACTGTTACTCGGCATGTGTCCCGTCCTGGCAGTTACCACCAGTGCTGAAAATGCTCTTGGAATGGGTTTCGCGACAACTTTCGTTCTGGTTTGTTCTAATATTGTTGTTTCTTTGCTGCGTAAACTGATCCCCTCCAAGGTTCGGATTCCGGCATTTATCATCATTATCGCGTCATTCGTTACCGTCGTTCAGCTCTCTATGGAAGCCTGGGTTTATGACCTGTACCAAGCGCTGGGTATCTTCATTCCGCTGATCGTTGTTAACTGTCTGATCCTTGGCCGTGCCGAAGCTTTCGCTTCCAAGAACGGGACCATCAAATCAGTATTCGACGGTCTGGGCATGGGCCTTGGCTTTACCCTCGGCCTGTTCATTCTCGGTTCTGTCCGTGAACTGTTTGGTGCTGGTTCCATCCTCGGGTTCAGTATCTTCGGCTCCAGCTATCCGCCAATCCTGCTGATGATCCTGCCACCAGGTGCTTTTATTACCCTGGGGCTATTGTTGGCTGGTATGAATAAACTGGAATCAAAGTAAGTTTCAGCCTAACAGTAGAGATAAAAAGGCGCTGTCCTAATCGGGACAGCGCCTTTTTTTATTTCACTATCAGATACTGTGATAGAACGTAACCAGCCGGAATATTCTCAACTTTATTGACCCCGAACCTTATTAATTTCAGCATTGAAAGCATCAATGGTCGCCTGGCCAACTTTAGGCGCATTCTTCTCGTACACCGGCTTTACTGCTGCGCGGATACGCTCCATCTCAGCAGGTTCAATGTCATTGACCGCCATCTTATCCTTGATAAATTCAAGCGACTTGGCCATTTGTGCGCGATTGACTTCGCGCTGATAAAGTTTAGCTTCCTGCTCTGCTTCGATAATCACCTGCTTCTCGTCATCAGTCAGTTTGTCCCAGGTCCGCTTGCTGATCAAGGTCGATTGCGGTGAGTAGATGTGCTTGGTAAAGCTGAAATATTTTTGCACCTCATAAAAACTGGCAAACTGGACATTGGTCACCGGGTTCTCCTGGCCATCAACAACGTGTTGTTCAAGGGCACTGTAGAGTTCAGGATAAGGGAGCGGAACCGTATTGCAGCCAAGAGTGTTGAAGGTATCGATAAAAACCGGTGACTGCAACACCCGTAGTTTGATCCCTGACAGATCTTCAAGTTTTGTTATGGGGCGCACATTATTGGTCATGTTACGGAAACCTAGCTCCCAGTAACCCAATCCAACCAGGCCCCTTTCTGGTAGCTTATCGAACATCATCTTGCCAAAACTACCGTCAACAATGGTGTCAGCCTCTTTTTCATCATTAAACATGAAGGGGAAATCAAAAATGCCAAACTCAGGGACCAGGCCAACCAAAAGCCCTGCGTTCAGTACGGTATAGTCGATAGTCCCCCCCTGTAACGCTGAAACAGTCTGAAGGTCACCTCCTAACATGCCACTGGGAAATAGTTTCACCTTCATCTTCCCACCACTTTTTGCTTCTACCAGTTCTGCAAACTTAACCACCCCTTGCCCTTGCGGATGTTCCATGGTGTTCTGGAAGGCAAATTTAAAAGTGTGCTTATTGATATCTGCAGCAAACACTGCTGCCGGTACCAGCAGTGCAGTGACCACCGCAAAAGTGATCAGTTTTGTTAACATGCTGTTTTTCATTGGCGTCTCCTTTTGAGGTTGAGAAACAATCGATCTTATCGCTTCGATAACTCAGGGTAAGGCAGGCAGCCCTATTCAGGTGATGCCTGCCCCTCAATATTCTACTAACCGAGGCTTACCAGCCCAATTTAATAGCAACCGAAGGTAAACCAAGGACCACATGGGGAACTGGTGGCAATGGCAAAATTACGGTTCTGCTGTCACGCACCACGCGCTTTTTGACGACGGGTTGCTGATACTGGTGATGATCATGATACCTGTTGGCAACCCGGCGATCGTCATAACAACGATCCCTACGCTGTTTGTCATGGTGCTTAGCGCGCCGGTATTCATGCTTGGCGACTTTCTGATCCCTTTTGTGATGGTCCCGCTCTTGTGAATAGTGCTGTTTATTATTATGGCCATTGCCATCACCTCTGAACCCCGCCTGGGCACTTGCCAGCATTGGGACTGTTAACAGGGCCGAAATCATAAGTGCGGTGAGAATAATCCGTTTCATGTGTGCCTCCTTTTAATCCGAGTAAGTGAATTATTTCTTGTGTTGCGGTGATGGCTACACAATATCGAATTCAAACAACCGTTTCATTCGACATCGCTAGAAATTCCACCGGATGTCGGGTCGACATCATGTATTTTCAACAACTTAGAAGGGTAAAAAAGGAGGAATGTCGGGTCATTTCTGGACGAAATTCGACATATAGAGGGATCTTAAAAGGGTATAAACTGAAAAAAACTACCCTTAAAATAAAAACCGGCAACTGTTCAATTCGATCTCAAAATCATCACTCCTCACATAATTGTCACATCATTCTCATCAAACCTTAATCGGCCGATTTCAATTTTGATTCTCATTAATCAACCCTCTGTACCTGTTATGTGGACGTTATGACGCACCAGAAATCTTTATTTTATTTTCGCCTGCTCCTGCCTGGCCTTATCTTCTTAACCCTCTTTACCTACCTGCCATTGGGACGATCCTTGATTGATTCCCTTTACGATTTTCGCATGATGGGAAATGATGGCGGTTTCGTCGGACTACAGAATTATCAGCGCCTGTTTGCTGACAGTAAATTCATAGCCGCCCTTATCAACAACCTGATTTATATCGTGGGAACCGTCATACCCGGTATCATTCTGGCCTTGGTCTTAGCCCTGATGCTCAAAACCAATACCAGAGTCAATCGCTGGTTGAGAGCGGCGTTTTTCTTTCCAACCATCGTTCCCCTGGTTGCCGCCGCCTCACTCTGGTCGTTTATCTTTTTACCCGGAGTCGGACTGTTTGATTATTACGTTGGGCACTGGCTGGGGGGTTATCACAATTTCCTCGGTGATCAGAGGACCGCCCTTGCCGCCCTGGTCGTCATCAGTATTTGGAAGTTTGCCGGCTATTACATGATCTTCTTTCTGGCCGGGTTACAGGCCATCCCGGATGACGCTATGGAGGCGGCCCATATTGAAGGGGCCTCCTCCTGGCATTGCTTCTGGCATATTACTCTGCCGCTATTGCGCCCAACAATTACCTTTGTCTCTATTGTTTCCCTCGTTTATGCCGTAACCCAGATTGATCATGTCGTCATCATGACTAACGGTGGGCCGGTCAATTCAACGACAGTCGTTCTTCATTACATCCAGTCAACAGCAATGGAAACCCAGGACCTTGGCAAAGCTTCAGCAGCCACCTTTCTAACTATCGCCGTACTGTTTGTCATTTCATGGCTCAACCTCAAAGTTATCGACCGGGGTACCCATTATGAACGTTAAAACCAGCTGTAGTTCCCAGCCAGTAGGGTTAAGCGAAACATTCTCTGTTTCGCTATGGGAAAAACTGCGCAGAAGCGGAAGACCGATCTCCCTGGTAACCTTTTTCTGTGCCTGCCTGGCGGTGTTATGGCTCAGCCCGTTTCTATGGATGGTGGCTGCATCCCTGCGTCCAGACTCCTTTGGGCCAGATGTCGGCTCTATAGTGCCAAAATTCCCCCTTTCGGTGACTTACTTTCAAGACGCCTGGTATTCAGCTGACTGGCTGACCCTGTATTGCAACACCCTGCTGTTTACCATCGGCAACTTGGCGGTGCAGTTAATCATCATCGTGCTAGCCGGTTATGCCTTTGCTTTTGGTCAATTCAAAGGGCGTGACCTGCTGTTCCAACTGTTTCTGATGCAACTGATGCTGGTGCCGGTAGTACTGATGGTACCGAACATGTTGACCCTGAAAACATTTGGTCTGCTCGACAGTCTGGTTGGCGTCATGGCGCCCTACTTCGCCTCCGCATTTGGGGTATTTCTGGTTCGTCAGGCGCTACGTGGAATTCCCAAGGAGATGGAAGAAGCCGCCCTTGTGGAAGGCGCAAGTTTTTTCCAAGTTCTGAGATACGTCATTATTCCGGCTATCTGGCCAACCTTGCTGGCCTTCTCCATTATCTCGGTAACCGCCCACTGGAACGAGTATTTATGGCCATTGATGGTACTGAACAATCCCGATTTACAGGTCCTGACCATCGGCCTGGTCAGCTTTGCCATGGGCGCCGAAGCGGGCTCTGAGTGGGGCCTCATTGCCGCCGGCACACTGATGGTCTGTCTGCCATTAATGGTTGCGTTTCTAATGTTTCAGAAACAGTTCATCAATAGCTTTGGATTCACCGAATACAAATAATTACCAATACTAAGGATAAATCATCATGTTGCTCGCTCATATTTCTGATCTGCATGTTTTGCCCAACGGGCAAAAACTCTATGATTTCATCGACACCAATAGCTTGTTGGCCCGTCACATCGCTTACCTGAATAACCTTCAGGAACGACCTGATGCTGTTATTATCAGCGGAGATATCACCAATTTCGGCACCCCGGAGGCCTACCGGATGGCCCGTCAACTGCTGCGCCAACTGGACTATCCAACCTATCTGATTCCCGGAAATCACGATTGCAATCCAGAACTACTGAGCTGGTTGAACAAAGATTTTCCCTACCTCGGTGACGATCCGGATGCGATTCACTACTGTGTCGATGATTTTCCGGTACGCCTGATCTGCATTGACTCAAGTGTCGAAGGGCAACTCTACGGTCGCATAGGAGAGCGGCGGCTACAGTGGCTGGCAGAGCGCTTACAGGAATTGCCTGATAAACCGACCGCGGTATTCACTCATCATCACCCGGTGCCGAGTGGATGCCATCATATGGACCTGATCTGCTGTCAGGATGGCCAGGAATTACTTGACCTGCTGGACCGTTCCCCCCAGGTCGGTCATCTGTTTTGCGGTCA
The DNA here is from genome assembly GCA_963664385.1 of Geopsychrobacteraceae bacterium. GTDB lineage: Bacteria > Desulfobacterota > Desulfuromonadia > Desulfuromonadales > Geopsychrobacteraceae > Seleniibacterium. The sequence goes on along the minus strand of OY761157.1, from coordinate 1,944,665 downwards.
TACCCATCGTTCTATCATTCAACAGCGTGGTTCGGTCCTGATCGCAACCGCCCCGGGAACCGCGCACCAGGTGCCATTCAACACCACCAACCCGGCAGGATTTTACAGTCTCGAGCCGCCAGCCATGCTGATGCATCGATATACCCAAGCCACCGGGCTGGTCAGTTTTCTCGCATCATTAGCTCCCTTTGATGGCCCCTTCCGTTTTGACTGTGTGGCCAGCGTTGTGCCAGGCCAGGAGAACTGATCATGGCTAGCGTACAACTTGCGAATATCAATAAATACTTTAACGACGGGAACCAGGCGCTAAAAAATATCAACCTGAATATTCGTGATGGTGAATTTGTTATTTTTGTCGGCCCCTCAGGATCAGGAAAATCGACTCTACTCCGCACCCTCGCTGGCCTCGAGCAGGTTAGCAGTGGCACGATTACACTGGCCGATCAGGATGTCACGACCAGTTCACCACGCGACCGTGAAGTTGCCATGGTGTTTCAGAACTATGCCCTTTACCCACATATGACTGTGGCGAAAAACATCACCTTCGGGATGCGCGTACGCAAAGAGAGTAAAGAAGCTCAACAAGCTGCTCTTAAGCGAGTAATCAGCATGCTGCAATTGGATGGGCTGCTGGAACGTAAACCCCGCCAGTTATCTGGTGGCCAGCGCCAGCGTGTCGCCATGGCGCGCGCGATTGTCCGCAATCCAAAGCTATTTCTCATGGATGAGCCGCTATCCAACCTGGACGCCAAACTGCGCAATGAAGTGCGTCTGTCCATAATGGAACTACAGAAGGATCTGGCGTGCACAATGGTCTATGTCACCCACGACCAGATAGAAGCGATGACTATGGCTGACCGTGTCGTGGTCCTTAACAAAGGACAGATACAACAAGTTGGCCCCCCCCAGGAGCTCTACCATTTTCCAGATAATCAGTTTACCGCCGGATTTATCGGCACCCCGGCTATGAACTTTCTGCCCCTGCAGCGTAACGGTCACTGTTTTAGGCTCCCGGGTGGCTCATCGCTCCAGCTCAATGAGCAACTCTCTCGACAATTGGCTAATCATGAAACGGTGACCTTAGGTTTACGGCCAGAACACATTTTTACCACCAGTAATGACTGCCGGGCATTCCAGAACCAACAGACCTGTACCCTGCCTCAGGTCAACCTGAAAACAACCATTACCAATCTGGAAATGCTGGGGAGTGAATTCCTTATACATACCGAGCTGGACCATAACGATTTAAAATTTCGGCATAAAAACAATCAAACCCTGCCTGATAAGCAAGCGCAGACTGAACTCTATTTTTCCCTGGCCAACTGTCATTTTTTTGATCAGCAAACTGGCCACAGACTTAACTGATGAAAACCTTAGAAAGGCTAATCTCATGAAAAAACTAGTCTCCTTCCTCGTTGCCGCCGCAGTATTCCTGGGTGGCTCCATTGCTGCATTTGCAGCAACTGAAATCGACTTTATGTTCCCGGCCCCGGTACAGGGCAAGCTGAGCGTTGAGATGAATAAAATCATCAGGGAATATAATGCATCTCAGAGTGATGTCAAAGTTCGCGGTATTTTTACCGGTAACTATGACACCACAAAGGTCAAGGCTGAAGCCGCGGCAAAAGCCGGGAATCCTCCGGCCCTGGTCATCATGATGGCGAACCTCACAACCGACCTGGCCATCAACGATCTGCTCCTGCCAATTCAGGAAATCACCCGCTTCGGCAACGTCGACGCAACCAAATTCCTGACCGAAAACTACTGGGATGCGCTGCATAAAAATGCCATGTTCGACGGCCAGGTTTATGCCATTCCTTTCCACAACTCGACACCGGTCCTCTATTACAATAAAACCCTGCTTAAACAGCATGGCTTTGATACGCCGCCACAAACCTGGGAGGAAATTGTTACCGTTGCTAAGGCCCTGAGCAAACCGGAGGAAGATCGCTGGGGAATCATGTTGCCGTCGGTCAATACAGACTACTGTGGCTGGATCCTGTCTTCTCTGGTCATGGCTAATGGCGGTAAATACTACAACACAGATTATCCTGGCGAAGTTTACTATACTGCGCCATCGACCATTGGTGCCATGACCTTCTGGCGTGACCTGGTCTATAAGCATCATGTGATGCCTAAAGGCGTACTAAATCCGAATGTTATCAGCTCAAGTTTCTTCTCTGGCAAGCTGGGTATGGCATTCTTGTCGACAGGTGCTCTTGGTTTTATGCGGGATAACTCTAAAGATTTTGAACTGGGAGTAGCTTTTATGCCTAAGCGCCTGAAACGGGGAGTCATCATTGGCGGTGCGTCACTGGTCAGTTTCAAAGGGATTAATGACGAACAGAAACAAGCAGCCTGGAAATTCATGGAGTATCTGACCAGCCCGGAAATGTCTGGCCGTTGGAGCCGTTTCACTGGCTATTTTGCCCCACGTAAACAGGCCTACGACCTACCTGAAATGAAAGAATACCTGGCCAAGGATAAAAATGCCGAGGTCGCCCTCAGCCAGCTCAAATACGCTAATCCTTGGTATTCAACTTACGAAACCGTTGCGGTTCGCAAAGCGATGGAAAACCAGATGGCAGCCCTGCTGAATGATGAAACCCTGACGCCAGCCGCAGCCGCCGCAGCAGCGCAGAAAGAAGCTGACGAGCTATTGGCTCCCTATGTCAACAAAACCTCTTTAAGCCTGCTATAAATCGAATAAAAGTTAGCCTCCTGCAAATGCGGGAGGCTATCTTCTAAAAAACGGAATCAGTCTCTCTTATTGATTTGAGTGACTCTGTCAATCGCATCATTAATTCGTTCAAGCACAGAATCACTGATCGCCTGATTACACATCAGCCGTCTTTCATTGCCGCGTTGCAGATCAGAAAATGATAAAACCATAAAGGTCTCTTCGCCCTCTTTAGAAGAACGGATAAGCTCCTCTGCCTCTTCCGGTGAAATCAGCAGATAGTCTGCCTCACCATGATAAATAGCTTGGACAAGCTCAGCTTGAGTCTGAACACTAGGCAATATTTTGGGTCTTAACTTTTGCAGCAAGCTGTCAACATACTGGCCATAGGAATAATTCACATTTTTTGCCATCACCAACTTTTGATCCGCAAGAACCTGCTCAACCCGATCATACTCTTCAAAGCGATCGCTAAGAGCTGTTCTGGTCAGCAATACCATGGGATTGTTTTTAAAGAATGGTTCGGAAAACTTGGCAAATAATTCGCGTTCCGGAGTGCGAAACCATCCTATAGAACAATGTGGTTCTCTCGCATGTTTGATGACATAAAAAATCTGCGGAATTGTCAGACTTACATACTGCGCATCAACACCGGCCTCATTAAGAATTTTATCGGTCAATTCATAAAGACTCCCGGCAGGAACTTTTTTATCTGTCGTGAAATAATAGGGTGGGCGTTCGGGATAAGAGACTGTCAGGCTCTGCCCCATTGCATAAGCAGGGAAAAAGAACAGCAAGAACCAATAACAAGTAAACTTTGGGAGAAATTTTTTCGCCATACCCATCCATACCATATCTGAAAAAAGTCGAACAACATGTGGCAGCAACCATGTGAAGGAGGCTATTTTCAAAATTGTGAAAATAGGAGATTGGCAGCCTGCCCAGGATCAGCTGCTGAGCAGATAGCCGACACAACTGCAATGCCATCAGCCCCTGCCCGCAAAATATCTTTGGTATTGGCACTGTGAATACCACCGATAGCAACCAGCTTGTGCCGCGAGCAATGGCGGATAGCGCGTACGCCATCCAGCCCAAGTTGCTGTTCTAGCTCACGCTTGGTTGGGGTGACAAACACCGGACTAAGGCCAAGGTAGGCGACGTCAAGCCCCTCAGCCGCCTGAGCATCGGCAACCGATTCTACCGACAAACCTATAATGGCCTCAGGGCCAAGGAGACGCCTGGCATCGGCATACTCCATATCACTCTGGCCAACATGGACACCATCCGCACCCACAGCAAGAGCCACATCAACACGATCATTCACCAGCAGTGGAATCTGGGTCGTCGCCAGCCGCGCGGCTATAGCTCGCCCGAGATCAATGAAATCACGGGTAGCACAATCCTTCTCACGCAGTTGAACAATGGTTACCCCACCTTGAACCGCAGCATCAACAATAGTCAATAAGTCACGCCCCAGTGACAGAGCCCGGTCGGTTACCAGGTGAAGACGGAAATCATGTTGTTTTTTCAAAGCTCTGGATCCTGCCAATAGTCGCAGACCTGCTGCGGATTCAGATTATACAGAGCGTCAAGAAAATGCATCTGGAAAGAACCGGGACCGCCAGCCTGCTGAGCGGCAATCTCTCCACAGATTCCCATGGTCACCATAGCCGCGGTTGCCGCGAGAACGGCATCCGTTGCTACAGCGGAAAAGGCACCGACAATCGCCGTCGCGGTGCAGCCCAGACCGGTAACACGTGGCATCATTGGATGACCATTACGAACTTTCAACATCCGCTCACCATCGGTAATAAAATCGACTTCACCACTGACAATCACGCAACATTGAAATGCCTTGGCCAACTCTTTGGCAGCCTCTTCAGCATCAGACGAAGACGCAGAGCTGTCGACCCCCCGGGTGTGAATGGCACTACCGGCGACCGACATAATTTCAGACGCATTGCCACGAATAATAGTTGGAGCAGTCTGCTCAAGCAGCTGCTTGCAGGTAGCAGTTCTATATGATGTTGCCCCGGCACCAACCGGGTCAAAGACAATCGGCGTCCCTTTTGCTCCGGCGACCTGCATGGCGATGTTCATGGACTTGATCCACTGTTCACTTAGGGTCCCGATATTGATCACCAGCGCAGAAGCAATGGCAGCCATATCAGCGACCTCTTCACAGGCATGGGCCATGACCGGTGAGGCACCGAGGGCCAGCAATCCGTTTGCGGTGTTGTTCATTACCACATAATTGGTAATGTTATGCACCAACGGCTGCTGTTGCCGCAGGTTTTCTATAAGTCTCCAGACCTGGTCTGCCTTCATCGTCATTGTCCTTTGAAGAATATTGATCTTGCGATATTCGCATAGGCGAAAAGCTTAATCGCGAACTATAACAGATTAAGTTGCTGTGGTCTTGTCTGGAAATAAAGTACGTAACTTTTGAGCCCGATAATCAAAGATCTCTTTAAGTTTTCCCTTAACCCATAATTGTTCTACCACCTGCCCCAAAGGGCCAAAGGGTAATCGATAATAAACACGATCCAACATGCGCGTCCGGGTCGCTGAAAGGGGAGTAATTTCATGATAATGATACCACAGTTTATAAGGCTCGAAACGTTGTTCATCAACAAATGACACCTGCTCGCGAATATGCTTGATCTCTGTCACCCAACGCTGCTTTCCCACCAGCGGAATACCAATTTGGTACTCGATCAGCAAACCATTAAACATCTTCTCCGGTGGCTTCGAAACAATCTCAAATTCCAGGTCACCCGGGGTTAAACGATCGAGATTATCGGGCGTTGCAATGAAACTCCAGAGTTCCTCAGCACTGATATTCAGATCAATGGTCCGCTCTAACTGATGCATAAAACCTCCGTTTCGCTACCACGCAGAGCTGCTCTTAGCCCCTGCTACCCTTCCACCTCTGTCTGTAGTCGACTCAGACATTCCGCCCGTACCCCTTCCAGCGCTGCAATCGTTGCCTCCTGCGAGGAGTCCCCAACCGCACCGCGGCCGGTCCAGTCATTACCATAACGGACATAGAGGGAGCGCAATTCTTCATCGACTTGCTGTAAGACGGTTTGCGGGTTTTTAGCTATTTGATCGCTGAAAAAGCCATAAACATTAGTAACTGTGTCATCATATTTCTGTTCTAAAAAATCCAAAGTATTATCCTTTCTTTACCACCATAAACAGAGCCAACAGCAGGCATACGAAGGAGCCATACCCAGACCATGCCTGATCGAGCAATAGCAGGTAAAAAGCTAACGCGACAAAAAAGACCAACCAGAGAAAGCGGCGCCCATAAGCGGTCAACCGTTGCAGTAGATAGTCGCGATCACTGGGTGCCATCCGCACAGTCAATTCTCCCTGTTCGGCCAGTTCGATCACTTTACGGGTTTTAATCAGGGTTAGCGGTAACTGCATTGCTTCTTTACGCAATTGCGGCAGTAAACTTTCACCATCACCTAATGCTTTGGTCAGATTGTCTTTCAGAATCGGAAGAATATCTTTTATGCCATTAAAGTTTTCGATGTATTGGGTGCCCAGACCTTCGATCAACGAGCTGACGCGCATGACATAAATGACGTCCTGGGGCAGTTTAAAGGGTTGATCATGCAACACCTCCAACACTCCAAAGGCAAGGTCCTGCATACTACTTGCGGCCAGGTGATCACTATCAAAGATAGTAAACAGGCTTTCAGCGATATCGATCAATTGATCCTGGGGAGCCTGTTCAGTCAAGATCCCCATTCGCCTTACGGCACTGATCAACATTTCAAAATTATGTTCGTAAGCGGCTTTAACCGCATAAATCATCGCCTGCCGAATATTGGATGGAATTCGGCTGACCATGCCAAAATCGAGCAGAACTAACTCACCAGCCTGATTAACCAACAAATTCCCAGGGTGAGGATCAGCATGAAAATAGCCTTTAACCAGCATCTGCTCGGTGTAAAACAACACCAGCTTTTCCATCAATAAAGAGAACTCAATACCCATCTCCTTGATGGCCGCGACGTTATCAACGCGAATTCCCTCTTCAAAACTCATCACCAGGGCCAGGTCACTACTTAAATCCGAATAGGGTTTGGGAAAGCGTATACCCCGGTCAGCATAAACCTGACTGAAATGTTCCAGGTTCGCCAGTTCATGCTGCATGCTGACCTCTTGCACGATCATCTGGCTGAAAGCCCGTAGCACGGCTTCAATTGAATGGCGGGTCTGATCACTGAATAAAGGTTTGAATAACCATTGAAACAGGCTGAGGAGAAAGATATCGATGCGGACGATAAGTTGAATGTTGGCCCGCAGCAGTTTGACCGCAACCACATCACCATTGGCCAAAACCGCACGGTGTACCTGTCCGATGGACGCACTGGCCAGGGCCTCGTCTTCAAACTCGGTAAACACCCCAGCCTGGGGAAAAGCGCGCTTAAAAATACGCTGTTGCTGGGCTTTGGTCATAGCTGGCATACGGTCGTGCAACTGGCGTAGCTGCGCGACATAGTCGGCGTCAAAAAAATCAGCCCTGGTCGCCAAAACCTGGGCCAACTTTAAAAAGCTCGACCCCAGGCTACGAACACAGTCAACCAGTTGTACTGGTGACAAAGGGGTCCACAGCAGCCAGCGTTGACGCCGCTTAAACAGTAAAAATACCGTGACCAGAAAACGAAAAACCAGATAGCACCGGTAAGGATTACACTGCTTAAGTATGAGCCATAACCCGAGAAACAATTATTTCTCCAGATCCTTGCGCAATTGTTCCAGATCAGCCTTGGTCGCCAGATTCAGGTCACTGACCACTTCTTTTAAAAGATCACGCAACATAACGCGCAGCCCCTCTTTTTCCTGCTCGCCCCGCTGCGCCATCTCATCAAAAAACTCGCGGGCTGTCTCCTCTGCCTTGTCGGCTGCTTGCCTGAACTCTTCCCGGTTTTTTTCAACCTTGTCTTTAACTGCCATGGCGCTGCCCAAAGCCACGTAAAATAACTGTTCAAGTCGCTTATCCATTGTCGGTCTCCTTTATTTCTGCTTTATTGACCATTCCCATGCTGATGATTTGACTTTTATCATTCTTTATTTTATATATTAGTTCATTACTTTCTTTTTTGTCCAGGACAAACAATGCTATCTATTCAACAACTCAGCCAAGAGCTCGATATCGGTGTCGATACTTTACGGGCCTGGGAACGGCGTTATGGCTTTCCGACCCCGGTCCGTGATTACCGTGGCCACCGGTGTTATTCCAGCGAACAGCTCGAAGAGCTGAAACTGGTTAAAAAATTGCAGAGTCGGGGGTTACGCCCCAGCGTTATATTCGCCATGTCTCATGACCAGAGAAAAGTGGAACTCGGGCGAATTGCCAACGAGACACAGGCGGAGTTATCCAGTTTTGATCGTTTGGTCTTGGCGGATCCAGATGTCATACAACAGCATCTGACCGATAAATTTCAGACTTTGCCGCTGGAAGACCTGGTTCATAACCAGTTAATTCCGTTACTGGCAGCTATCGACGCAGGGTATATCAGTAATCGTATTTCCATCGCCCAGGAACACCTTATCTCCGATATTCTGATCTCACTGCTCAACCAGCATCTCAACCAGCATCAACCCCAAAACCCTGTTGGCCACCTCCTGTTTCTGACCATCAACGGTGAACGCCACAAGTTGGGGCTCTACCTGTCTGCAGCCATGTTTCAGCAATGTGGCGTTCACTGCACGCTGATCCATGAAGACTTACCTATTACCGAAATTCCAGAGTTATGCCAGCAAATGTCAGCTGCTGGAGTTGCGTTGTCATTCAGCCAAAATTATCAAGCCAGTCAAGCCCGCAAAGACTTAGCAACCCTGCGCCAGATATTAGCGGAAGATAAAGTGATTATTGCCGGTGGGCATGCGGTGCGGAAAAAGTTTCTGTTGCCAGGTGTGTTGCTATGTGCGAAGTTAAAGGGGATTGGGGAGTTGTGTCGAAAGGAATTTGGGGAAATTTAAAATTTAATGATAATGCACTTAGCCCTTTTGCTTTTCACTCTAAGCCTTGGTCTCTGCCCAGTTAAATGCGCAGCATTTTGGGCCGCCTGTGCTACCATCCGCTAACAAACAACCGTAAAACAACCCAGCTATCGTCAGTGTACTTGACCTTTAAGGGCAATTTTGCATACTTTTACTGCCCTGGCCAAAAGTATGGCGTCGATCGGGGACGCGACCCCGAGGTCTTGTCCTTACGTTTTAGATTAGATTTTAGAAGAAACTATCAAAAGAAAAGTTCTGTAAAAAGTCAAAATGAAAAGGAGTAAAGGATGAGACGTTTATCGAAGCCATCGTATGTGGTATTCGCTCTAATGTGGCTGTTCCTGGTGACCTTGAGCGGGTGTGGTTCGGGCGGTAGTTCTTCCGATGCAACTGATTCTACTGACACTTCATCACCATCCTCTGGCTCATCTGGAGAAAATAGTCCTGATTTTTCCTTCGTCAGCAGTACTCCTGAAAATCGTGACAGCGGGGTCGATCTGACCACAAACGTCAGCATTACTTTAAGCAGCGACTGTGATTCTGCCACCGTTTCAGACACCAGTTTCACCCTTTATCGCGGTGACCACCAGGTTAGTGGTAGCATCAGTAGCAACGGCAGCAACATCACCTTTAGTCCCACGGAACAGCTCGCTTCCGGAGCCATTTATACTGCAACCTTAACCACAGATGTCACCGCTACTTCCGGGCTACCTCTTGAAACGGATCAGACCTGGCATTTTACGACCACCAGTAACGCCTATCAAAGTAAAATGCCTGTCGGGACCAACCTGCCGGGCTTAAACTACTATACCCAAGCCCTGGTCTATACCGATGTCATGACCACCGCTAGTGAACTGATCAGCTTTTATAACGATACCTGCCAATGGGACTGTCCGTGGGATAGTGGTGTCATTGATGAAATTCCTCGTGATGAAGACGGTTGGCCGACCGAAATTCCCTATGCAACATCTGACGGTCATCAGACCAAGGTGCGTTTTTTAGTCAACAACCACTACCCGGCAGGACGCTATCGTATTCTTTTTGATGGTAGCGGAACTTTTAGCAGCAATGTTGAAATAGAAGATGGGAACTACTTTGTCACTCTTGACGGCAGCGGCAGCAATACCGTCATTGCCATTGATAGCAGTGTCAGCGGTAATCATATTCGCAACATGCGCATCCTGCCTGAAAGCTATGCTCTAGGAGATTCTTATCCGACATTTCTCCCCTCTTATCTTGACGGGTTGCGCCCTTTTCACACTTTGCGCTTTATGGACTGGATCAGCACCAATAACTCGACCCAGGTCCACTGGTCTGATCGCGCCACCCCGAGCTACTACAGCCAGGGCACCAGCAGAGGGATGGCCTTTGAGTATGCCATTGAGCTGGCCAACGAACTTGACACCGATGTCTGGGTCACCGTACCGCACATGGCTTCGGATGATTATATCCGCCAGATGGCTCAACTGTTTCGCGACACTCTTGAACCGGATCGCAAGATCTACGTCGAGTATTCCAATGAACTCTGGAACTGGATGTTTTTACAGTCAACCTGGGTTCTTAACAATGGCCAAAAAAGTGATGGCAGCGACCCTGTCGTGAATGACTATGTCGCCACCGACCTGGCTGCTATTGAGACTGCGGGTGGGAACTTTCCAGAAAAAGATGCCTACATGATGGCGCGGGTTTTCCGTATCTGGACCGAAGAGTTCGCCAGCGAAGCAAGTACCCGCCTGGTGCGCGTAGCCACCGGGCAGCAAGCCTGGGCAGGCAATACCGGGCGCATTTTAAACTATCTTTTCAACACTGATGGTATTGGTTGTGATGCCATGGCGGTTACCGCCTACTTCAACTTTACCGAAGAAAACCATATCGCCTGGAATAGTCAAGACGAAGTAACACCCCAGGAAATTATTGATGCCGTATTAGACCAGTTTGATAGTGGCGCCGGGGCCTCAACCAAGGCAACAGCCACTTACGTTAATCAGTACGACATTGATTACCTGGTTTATGAAGGCGGGCAGCACATGCAACCCTGGCAACAGGGTGTATGGGATTACAATCAGGCGATCTGGGATGCCCAGATCCATCCTGGCATGTATCAACTCTACTTTAAAAACTTCGAATCCCTGACTGATCCAGAAGTCGATTGCCGCCTGTTCATGGCTTTCAGTTATATGGGGGTACGTGAGAGTCGCTGGGGCTCCTGGGGACATCTGGAAAATCTTGATCAAGTGGGTGGCGACTACCTGTTGATAGCGCCTAAGTATCAGGCGTTACTCGATGTGAATGAGTGAATCAATCCAATCTATGCAACGGATTCCCGGCTAGTGCTGCTGGGAATCCAATGGTATAGGAATTTTCGCTGTTGTCTTTGCCAAATCTTCAAAGAAACAGTCAAAAGAAGAATCGCAGGGTCTCGCCCCTGCAGGCGACTTACCTTTTGTCAAAAGCAGGCCACAAAAGGTAACCGAAAAAGGCCTGCTTCCACATGTCCGTGCTCGGGCGTCGTTGGGTTTCAGGATATGACCAGCAACTAAGTGGTCGGCCTGCGGCCAAAATCACGCCGAATGGCCAGAACCGCACATGCCGTTGGCATGATGATAATTGATACAAACCTAATCAATTATTTCACACGAACATCTCTTGCCCGTTTGATGCGCAGCATCAAGGGCTGCCAGTTAATTACACCAAGCGACAACAAACCGTAGCCAGTCCAATTCTCTTCAGCGTTCTTGACCTTTCCGGGCATTTTTGCGCCCTTTTGTTGCCCTGGACAAAAGGGTGGCGCAGTGTGAGGGCGCGTCCTCACGACCTTGGTGCTATCTTTAAGGTTTGTTTTTTCATGAAACAGTCAAAGCCAATTTCGCAGGGTCTCGCCCCTGCAGGCGACTTACCTTTTGTCAAAAGCAGGCCACAAAAGGTAACCGAAAAAGGCCTGCTTCCACATGTCCGTGCTCGGGCGTCGTTGGGTTCTGTAGACAGCCAGCAACTGACGAGCTGGCCTGCGGCCAAAATCACGCCGAATGGCCAGAACCGAATAGTGGATAGAGAACGGTTCAACAAGCAATAAAATCAAAAGCTACCGAGCCGTTCCAACACGCATTGCCTTTGCCCGTTTGATGCGCAGCATCAAGGGCTGCCGGTCAATTCCACCAAGCGACAACAAACCGTAGCCAGTCCAATTCCCTTCAGCGTTCTTGACCTTTCCGGGCATTTTGCGCCCTTTTGTTGCCCTGGACAAAAGGGTGGCGCAGTGTGAGGGCGCGTCCTCACGAACTTGCTTTTAAGGTTTTGATTTTCCATGAAACAGTCAAAAGAAGGGTCGCAGGGTCTCGCCCCTGCAGGCGACTTACCTTTTGTCAAAAGCAGGCCACAAAAGGTAACCGAAAAAGGCCTGCTTCTACATGTCCGTGCTCGGGCGTCGTTGGGTTCTGTATACAGCTAGCAACTGACGAGCTGGCCTGCGGCCAAAATCACGCCGAATGGCCAGAACCGCACATGCCGGTGGCATGATGATAATTGATACAAACCAAGCATTTACGATTGCCTTTCAGAAGACACCTCCTCATCCATCATTACAAAAACACCATAGATTCCCCCGTAAAACTATGCGATAAATGAGATAAATTTAGCATTCTGGACCTTAACAAGGAGACGCGCTCATGAACAAGATTTGTATCTACGGAGCCGGTGCTGTCGGTGGCTTTATTGCCGCTATGCTCGCCCGTTCCGGTTGCAGCATCAGTGCAGTTGATCGTGGTCCAACCCTCGAAGCCTTGCAACAGCACGGCCTCAGGTTACAACTTGCCGAGGAGACCTTCAGTGTTCCGGTAAACGCTACCAGCAATCCTGAAGACCTTGGCGTTCAGGACCTGGTGATTGTGGCGGTTAAAAGTCAGGTCATGCAGGCGGTCGCTCCCGGGATTGCTAAGCTCATTGGTCCTGAAACCATCGTCTTAACAGCTATGAACGGAGTTCCCTGGTGGTTTTTCTCTGGCTTCGGTGGTCAATATTCTGGATTAACGCTTGAATCAGTTGACCCTGCTGGACAAATCGCCAAAAACATCCCGACCCATAATGTTATCGGCGGTGTAGTTCACGGCAGTTTTGCCCTTAACGAACCCGGTTTTGTCCGCAATGTTTTTGGTCGCAAGCTGATTATCGGTGAGCCCAATGGCTGTATATCCGAGCGTTTGCAGCAACTTGCAGAGCTGCTCATCGGTGCCGGTCTTGAAATTGAAATATCCAATGCTATTCAGCGTGATATCTGGTTCAAGCTGTGGGGTAATATGACTATGAATCCGGTCTCGGCAATCACCGGCGCCACCTGCGATCTCATTCTCGATGATGACCTGGTCCGCGCTTTCTGTAATCGTGTCATGGCTGAAGCAGCCATTATCGGCGCAAAAATCGGTTGCCCCGTCGACCAGTCTCCGGAGCAACGCAACGCCGTCACCCGTAAACTCGGAGCCTTTAAAACGTCCATGCTTCAGGACGTTGAAGGGAAACGTTCCGTCGAACTGGATGCCCTGGTCTCCTCCGTACGTGAGATCGGCCAGAAAGTTGGTGTTCCGACACCTGACATGGATACCTTGCTAGGGGTTGCCCGCCTGCATGCACAAGTTCGCGGTCTTTACTAGAACAAGTCAGTATGTAACGAAACAACACCCGGGACCTTCACATGTTTATAGGTCCCGGGTGGGTGAATGTCTTACCTGCCTTCAGAGCACAAGATCATTCTGGGACAAACAGTGCCGTCACCCTTATTTTCTGTCCCTGCCCAAATATACTCCATTTATTTTCAGCAAGTTAACACGTGGCACATTCCTTGTATTTTAATGAGACTTAACTCTACTTAAAGGGAGTCATTATGTATCGCCTATGCGCACTTATCAGTTGTCTGTTTTTTACCTTCATCTCTCCAGTATGCGCTGGTTCAGACTTAAAACAAATTGAGGTCAGTCCGGCCTATAAGACTAGACCTCTCGTTTCCGGTTCTCACTTTTATGGAGGGCTGAACGGTCTTGCTTTTGATCAAAAAGACCAGCTTTTTGTTGCGACCGTTGGCGGGGTGTCTATTTTCAAAGTCGACTCACAAACAGGTCAATCACAACTTTATATGGGGCCTCCCAATGGTGGTGCTGACGATATTGTCTTTGGTCCGGACAACACGATGTACTGGACTGCCTTCTTCCTTGGCAAGGTTTTCAAACAAACCCCGGATGGGACAATAACCCTGCTCGCAGAAGGATTACCCGGTGCCAACGCTCTTGATTTGAATTCCAGGGGTGAACTATTTGTTACCCAGGTTTTCTTTGGGGATGCACTCTGGAAAATTGACCTCAGCGGAAACCGGGATAATGTCAAAATTGCCCGTAATTTAGGCGGTCTTAACGGTTTTGAAATTGGCCGGGACGATTATATTTACGGACCGCTATGGTTTAAAAAGGAAGTCGTTAAAGTTGATCCTGCCAGCGGTCAGGTCGTGGATGTTATCGCCACCGACTTTACCACCCCCTGCGCCGTCAATTTTGACTCTAAAGGAAACCTGTGGGCTCTGGATTCCGGAACCGGGGAAATATTTAAAATAGATCCAGTCAGTAAGAAGAAGGAATTGATGGCCACCCAGGAACCACACCTTGATAACCTGGCAATTAATTCCCATGACCAGATCTTTATTACCAATATGAATACCAATGGTATTTATGAAGTCCTTCCTGATACTCATTCCCTGCGAACCTTATCAGAAGATTCTTTTGTCCTGCCTCAAGGCATTACTTATCGCCCTGGCAGTAACGGGGGAACTCTGTATGTTGCCGATAATTTTGCCTATAAAAAACTTGACCTGAATACTCTCAAGGTCAGTACTCCACATAACGGTTCTAAGTTTGTTTATTCTACGACGATTTCGGCAGATGGTAAGCATCTGGTTATGGCCGGATGGAGCGAAAACCGGATTCAGGTTTTCAATCTCAATTCTGATCAGCTCGAATACACCATCAACGATGTCCCACGCTGCTCTTCCGCGTATCTTCTGGATGATCACACGATGATCGCGTTACTGGCGGTCACCGGACAACTGGTAAAAATTGATCCACAAAATCCTGCACAGCGTACTGTGATTGCAGAAAACCTGGCTAATCCTACCTTTCTGGCCGCCGATCCTGATGACTCCGAGCATTTCTATATTTCCCAATACCAGGCCGGGAAAATCACTGACATTAATATAAAAAGTGGCGTAATGCATACTGTTTACGATCAACTTAAAGGGCCAGAGGGGATGGTTGTTGGAGAACAGGGACACCTTTTTGTGATTGATTCATTAGCGCGGGAACTTGTTGATATCAACCTCACCAACAATCAGGCAAAGCGCATTCTTGGCAATCTGCCGTTAGGCCTCCAGGGTGCCAGCGTCAATGGCCCTGCCGCCAGTCCCCTCAATGGCATCACCTATGCTCCGGAAGATAAAACCCTATTCCTGACTTGCGATTTGGCCAACACAATCATTGCAGTCAGCCACAACTAATCACAGACCGATTTTAATTTAATGGCTAAGCCAGAAAAGGGTTTAAGACATGAGTGATGAAGAGCTGTTTAAATACCCTGAATTTAACTTCCAGGGTAAAGTCGCTATTGTGACCGGAGGAACAACAGGGCTCGGGTTTGCCATAACCAGGACTCTGGCACACTTTGGTGCATCAGTCATGATTGCCAGTTATGTTCCAGAAGAATGCGAACTGGCAAAAAATCAATTACAGGCCATGGATTACCGTGTTGAATCAAAGGTTGTCGATGTCACCTCCCCTGAACAAGTAGATTCATTGGTTGCCGCAACAGTGGCAACCTTTGGCAAAGTTGATATTCTGGTTGCTAATGCCGGCATCGGTGGCAAAACCATTCCTTTACTTGAACAATCCGAAACTGATTGGGACCGTGTTCTTGAGACAAATCTCAAGGGAGTCTTCCTCTGTGGACAAAGGGTTGCCAAACAGATGATAAGCCAGGAAAGTGGTGGAAGAATTGTCAACGTTGCTTCTGTTGCTGCCTTGCTGGGAACAAAAAATGTTGCCCCCTATGGAGCATCTAAAGCCGGGGTCATTAACTTGACCAAGACCATGGGGCATGAATGGGCGCGTTACAACATCAACGTCAATGCCGTCTGCCCTGGCTATGTCGTCACCGACATCAACAGATCCATCCTTACCGATCCTAAAACAGCCGAACACCTGACCAAAAAAATTCCTTTACGCCGCTTTGGTGTTCCCCATGAAATTGCCGGAGCAGTGGCATTCTTATGCTCTGACTCAGCGGCCTTTATGACCGGTGCGGCAATAACCATTGATGGAGGAACAACCATTGGCGGCTGACGAATAGTATTATTGCCATTATGGGACTTTTGTTCCAAAAGCCATCAAGGCTGTCCCATAGGAATTATATCCTATTTAATTTCAACAACTTAGACAGTGGCACAGTAACTGCTAATTTGAAAATATTGCCGCTTTAAAGTAGACCAGATTAAATGGAGGTAGCCTATGAATATGACACCGTAAATAGACCCAGCAGATAGCCCGCGGACTGACTAACTTCTCACTTACGTAAATATTAACGGTAACAGAAAAAAACTTAACCACGACTACTTTAACCGGCCGACCTTTTTGCTAGCAAAACAGTTGCAGATTTACCATTAAGCATAGAATTTTTTTCTGCCAATCTTATACAGTTAAAGGATGGTTGATATGTTGAGCTTTTTAGGTTTTCTCTTAGCATTTGTATGTTTAGTAAGTTTGACGTGGAAGAGTTTTAATATCTACGTTGTGTCATTAATCAGCGCCACAATCCTTATGGTGTTTAACAAGCTTCCGATCATGGAAACTTTCAGTAACGCCTATATGCCTGCGATGGCAGGATTTTTTCAGAAATACTTCTTGATATTTATTTTCGGTTCGATCATAGGTCGTATGTATGTTGAATCTGGAGCCGGAGTATCGATAGCCCGCGCTATCATGAAAAGGATTGGTAAAGAAGGCTCCAGCCAGACCCATAAAAACCTTGCCGTTATCATTACCGTCATGCTTACCTGTCTGTTATTGGGTTTTGGTGGCGTTAACGTTGTTGTTGTTCCGGTTGCTCTCTACCCCCTCTTCCTCAGCCTTATGGAAGAAGCAAACATTCCTAAAAAACATGTTATCGGCCTCTGTCTGTCCGGCCTTGCGACAGTAACCATGACAGCACCCGGAACCCCACAAATTCAGAATATTATTCCCCAAACCATCCTTCATACGTCTCCAACTGCAGGGCTTATCCCCGGGATCATCGGCTGTATTGTCGTTGTCATCGGAAATATTTACTACCTGAACTGGCAGTTTAACAAAGACATCAAAAATGGCGAAGGTTTCCAGTATGGGGAAACCGATGTGGTGTTTGATGAATCAAAAGGGTTGCTCAATTTTGGCCTGTCCCTAGTTCCACTGGCCTTGATTTTTATCCTTTTCAACGGCTTTAAAGTTGACATCGTTCCCGCTCTGGTTGCCGGAACTATCGTCAGTATCCTGCTTTTTGCCAAACCAGCAGGTTATGTCACAGGCATCAAAAAAGCCTGTGCTGATGGTGCAATGTTTGCGGTTATAGCAACTTTGAATATCGGTGCCTTGGCAGCCTTTGGTGCTGTTATTAAAAGCGCACCAGCCTTCATGGATGCCATGAATTATGTTGCATCCCTTAATGGTAACCCACTGGTCATTTCTACCTTAGCTACCGCTTTCGGTGCCGGTCTCACTGGCTCTGCTTCTGGAGGTATTACCGTTTCGTTGCCAATTGTCGCTCCAATTTTTCAGGGTATGGTCAACCCGGATGCCCTCCACCGTTGTGTATCCATGGTTTCGTCAAGCCTTGATACCCTCCCCTTTAATGGTGGCTTTCTGATGTTCCTGGCACTCACTGGGTTGAATCACAGTCAGGCCTACAAAACCGTCTTCATGACCACTGTTTTTATGACATCGATAGGTGCAGCAGTATGCCTGACAGTCTGTCTACTCTTTCCAGGTCTTGTTTAGACCTAAGGAGTTACTATGGGTAAATTATCAGGACAAACAGTTCTAATTACCGGTGCGGCGCGTGGCCTCGGTCGTGATTGCGCTTTGCACCTAGCGTCTTTAGGAGCCGATGTCGGCGTTATCGACATCGATATGGAATCGTTCAAACAGTTTGAAGGTGAAGCAGAACTCTTAACAGCAGAAAATGTAATTGCCGAATTACGCAACCTGGGGGTCAAAGCCCACGGCGTTGAAGCAGATGTCGGTAACCGTGATCAACTGTTTGCTGCCGTCAATGAAATTACTGAAACCCTCGGCCCCATATCCATATTAGTCGCCAATGCTGGTGGCGGGATGGGTCCCCCGGATGGCAACAAGGCAACTCTCATGGATTGGGACATGTACCATACCGTAATCGATCGTAACATTCACGGTACCGTCTATTCCTGCAACGCAGTTGCCCCAGCCATGAAAGAACGTGGTCAAGGGAAGATAGTTACCGTCGCATCGGTGGGCGGACTTATGGCCAACAGTGACGGAGCCTACGCTCATTATGCCCTGTCCAAGGCGGCAATTATTCACTACACCCATTATCTGGCTCAGGAGCTGGGTGGTTACGGAATCAATGCCAATTGCATTGCACCCGGATTTATGGGCACAGGCAGACTTCTTGCTCAATACAAAATGGCCGGAGAGGAAACCTTCTTGAGCCGCACCGCCATTAAACGGTTCGGTTATCCGAGTGATTATTCAAAAGCCATAGAATTCCTCGTTACAGATCAGTCTGATTATGTTAATGGCCATGTTCTTGAAGTAAGTGGTGGTGTTTCAGGACGTATGCGTGTTGATTAATTACTGGCCAAACCTGTAAAAACAAAAAGCCCAGAGTTGATCTGGGCTTTTTGTTTTTACCTAAAAAAATATAGTAAGAAAATTATTTTCGCCACTGCCGTGGAGTATCTTCATGCTTTCCATTCGGATTGAAAAAACCTGAGTCCCCACTCTCATCTTCATACTCAATATAAACAACTGAGTCAGTTTCAGCAGCCATTTTCTTAGCTTCATTTGCAATCTTCATGGAAGAGGTCAAGGTCACTTTTTTTTCACCGTCGATTACAACTGAATAGTTCATAGCATTTCTCCTTTTTCTGGTTCTTGTTACAAGTGAGTAGTTATTCTCTATACTTTTGCTTGTGTAGCTTTCGCTACGCGAAAAAATTGACGCCGGCCTGCCCTCCGGCGTCTTGAACTCAATGACAAGATGGGTGAAAGAACAATCCTTACGGATTGTGATAAATAACCTTCTCTGGCAACATCACTCCTCATGATCGTGTCTATACTCATATGGGTATGCAACCTCATGTTTGCTAGGTTTGAAGAAGCTGCGATTGTCAGCAATGTGCCATTTTCTAAATTCTGTTAACTTCAGTAGCTGTCAGATCGCCTAACTAGTTTTCATCCGGAAACGGCCCTTTTCCGCCGTGGCTGCGTCACTCTGCGGAATTGCTTGTGCGACGTAAAGTACTACGTCTCCGCGCAAGTCCTTGATTTTCTAGCCACAACGAAAAATTGCTCGTTTCCAATCTAAAAACTTCGAAATTGCGATTTTAAGTTTCCGGATGGACACTAACTAAACTGTTTCGCCAATATTCGGATTGTTAATCAAATGCTCAGCAGCGGAAGGGATATACAATCCCTTCCGCGATTTTTTTCAGATGTTACTTAGGTGCAAAAAGTACCATTTTGGGCTTGGTTTCCATCTTCTTAACCAGGTCAGAAACGAGACCATAGTACATAACCTGGGCCTGGCAGTGATGGACACAGGTCGGTAACTTATCTTTTGCTACCCGGTCTTCACAGAGGTCACACAGGCTGGTTGGGATTGGCAGGTTGGTCCACTCCCATTTACCGTCATATTGCTTACGTGGGCCGTCTTGTAAAAGATGGATACCATACTGATCCTTTGGCATCTCGTGCTCTTTAATACAGGCAACTTCACAAGAGTGGCATCCGGTACAGAATTCGTAATCAATTAATAAGCCGTAACGGCCTTCGTTAGCTTTTGACATAGTTGAAACCTCCTAGGCGGGTTACCTGCTCACCTGGCATAATTTTGCTGTTTTCTTCCGTTGCTTTGTAGATTCTGCACAGCAAACCTTTATTCGGAGCACCATAACCGGTCGGCCCATTCTGGCACTGGGCAGTCAGGTTGTTACTGTTGGAACTGAAAACACCGAACAGGCTTGGTTCGGCACCAGGCTCTTCCGGGAACCACCAGCCATGCTCTGCCTGGATAACCCGAGGATCCATGGTTGGAGCAATCTTGGCTTTTTGGCGGGCGCGACCACGTTTTGATTCCATCCAAACCCAATCACCTTCTGCAATACCGTACTTCTCAGCGGTTTCAGGGTGCATTGTGACTAATGGATCAGGGTGGAACTGGCGCATGGTTTTTTGTTGACGATGCTCCGAATGGAAGAATTCCCAAGAGCGGTTACCACAGGTCAGGATCAGCGGATATTCTTTAAAAAGCTCCGGTGTTGAATAGGGGCTTTCCGGTGGCTCCTCATGGTAGGGCAGCGGGTTAATATCCCAGTCCTCAAACAGGCTGATGTAGAGCTGGATCTTGCCGTCAACAGTGTTGAAGCCAGGCTCACGGTCACGCCGCAACAAACCTTTTTCATATTTCCGATAGTTCCACTCGGGGAACATATAGCCTTTTTCCTGCAACTCTTCGAAGGTAACATTCGCTTTACCACGCTCACGGTACTGCTTACCTGACCATTCGACGATCATCTTCCCTTCATAGTTTTCTTTGTTGCAGCCGAACTTCCAGCTCAACCATTCCGGAACGGTTTCCCATGGGAAGGCTTCTGGGTGGAGACGCTTACCGAGGTCGAGAACGATCTGCTCATCTGACTTGGCTTCATGATACTGCATGACTTTTGAGATCGCCCGCAGCGGAGTAAACCACTGCCGGAAACTGTCGCGCTCAAGGCTCATACCGGCTGGCAGCACGATATCCGCACAGGCAACGGCGGTCGGGGTCATGAACAGATCAACGACAACATTGAAATCGACCTTCTGCAGGGCATCGTAAACACGAGGAGCCTCAGAAGCCATGTTGGCGATGGGGTTGGTGGTCTGCAGCCACAGCATGCGGACCGGGTATGGCTTGTCAGATTCAATGGCACGCAGAATGGAGTCACCGTGAGCAGTTGAAGATATACCGTACATCTTCATCGGGAAGTCTTCGATACCCAGACGCTTCTGGATCAGTTCTGGCTTAACCCAGCTCAGACCACAGTTGTAACCATCATCAACGTTGTACCAGCTCTTGGCGATAACGTTACCACCCGGGATATCAACGTTACCGGTGATGGTCCACAAAGCGGTAACCGCAGCGGCGGCAGGAATTCCGGTCACCTGCTGATCAATGGCGAGACCCCACTGAATACCGGAAGGCTTGTTTCCGGCATAAGTACGAGCAGCTTCAACGATCAGGTTTTCAGGAACCCAGGTAATTTCTGCAACTTTTGAAGGTGGATACTGCTGGGCACGCTCTCTGAGCTCGTCAAAACCAGCAGTCCAGTTTTCAACAAACTCTTTATCGTAAAGCCCTTCCTCAATAATGACGTTGATCATACCAAGAGCCAGGGCAGCATCAGTACCAGGGCGCAGCTGCAACCAGATCTCGGCCTGGGAAGCGAGCCAGGTCAGCTTTGGATCGACAACGATCAGCTTGGTACCTTTACGCATCAGGTCAGTCAACCAGTGCCCGAAGAAGCCATCAGCATTGGAAACAACGGTATTGTTACCCCAGACGATGACATATTTAGGAATTTCATACTCAGGATCATCGTAACGGGCTTCCTGATGCTGAGCACAGTCAAGGACAAAGAAGTCACTCTGCATAACCGCCTGCTGAGCAGCACGTGGCAGGTAACAGGCATCACCGGCAAGGAAACCAAGGGCGTAGTTAGGGCTACCGAAAACAGCATAGGTCAGCATTGGAACCTGCCAGATAATGTTCCGGCCGGTACCTTCCATACCTACGATTGACTCTGGGCCGTAATCTTTCCAGATCGCTCTGACTTTTTCTTCGATAATGTCATAGGCCTGATCCCAGGAGATCCGCTCCCATTTATTTTCACCACGCTCACCAACCCGCTTCAGAGGCCACTTCAGGCGATCTTCATGGTTGACAGCTTCAGGGAGATTAAGACAACGCATACACAAGCGGCCCTGGTTGTAAGGGCTTGAAGCGTCGCCTTCAACCTTTACCAGTTTGTTATCCTTGGTGTAGTACAGAATACCGCAAGCATTATGGCAGCCAGGTCCAGACCATTGGTGTGAGCGACTTACGGTTAAGTCACCCTCCTTCCATTGCCATGTTTGTTCAGACATATTTCCTCCATGTGTTTATGAAAATAGATACCTAAAACAAGTAACAACAACCCTCTCCGGAAACCCTTCATCACCTCCTTAAACTTTTGATTTCAAAATCACTTCACCTCTAAAAAGTGGAGTCTCAAAACGTTCATTACATCGGCGTGATATAATTCACTGCAGTGTGATTCCAGCGCTATTGACATTTACTATTAGCACGGACCGTGCCAGCATATAAGTTGCCGTTTTCTATAGCATTTTTAAGCTTTTGGGACAGATGGGACAGGCCCTGAAATTATGTGTCCCAGATTGGAAAGCTGGCATTGAGGAGTCACCAAAGGAGCGCTGCGCAGAAATAAAAAAGCAGGGCCTAAGCCCTGCGAGATAATACCCATGAAAATATTCAGATTAGCGAGGGAATCCACACAATTGTGGAGACATAAGGTTTACTCAGTCGATAACACCTTTTCCTGCCAGATTGGCAATATCAGCGTTACTATAATCGAGAAGTTCTTTCAGAATTCGTTCCGTATCCTGGCCTAGAGCCGGAGCACCACGCCATACCTTTCCCGGTGTTTCAGACAGCTTGGGATGAATACCAAAAGCTTCAACATCACGACCCAGCGTCTGATCTTCATACTTCAGGAAGTCTTTACGCAAATGCCAATGCTCATCATTATAAGCTTCCTCAGTAGTCCTGATCACCCCGAGGCCTATCTTATGCTGCTTGCAGATCTCTGAAGCCTCATCGGCAGTGTGAGCCATGAAGAATGCCTTAAAGGTTTCGTGCAACTCACGTCCCAACGGACTGTTGATAGCCTCTGTAGTCCCACCTGCTTTTTCGTAAGAAAATTTTTCTGGATCGATGTCAAAGGCCTTGAGAACCTTGTAATAAGCACCAGCACCAAAGGAACCGAGATTAACATAGCGACCATCCTTGCACTCGAATACGCCACCAGGCTGGAATACCGCATTATGAATTCCTTGCCGCTCCTTAATTACGCCAAGATTACACCAAGCCGAGTAGCAATCATCCAGAACCCGCATCCACGACTCACCAAGAGTTGATTCAACGATCTGCCCTTTTCCGGTTTTATGACGATGATTGTATGCGGCCAAGATACCGTTGACTGCCATCAATGCACAGATGAAGTCGCCAACCGCTTGGGTAGCAAATGTCGGGGGCCGGTCGGGAAAGCCCTGAAGAATAGCAAAGCCTGATTCAGACTGGCCGATAGGATCGTAGGAAGGACGGTTAAGTTCTGATTCCAGCCCACCAAAGCGCGGCGTTCCATAACCATTGATGTGAGCAATGATCAGTTTGGGATTCACCTCAAGCAACATTTCATCAGAAAGTCCCAACTTTTCAATCCAGACCATGTTTTCGATCCAGACATCGACATTTTTTATCAGGGACAAAAAGATTTCCCGTGATTCAGGAATCTTCATATTCGTTTCAAACGCAAAGCTTAATTTATTACGTGCATTCTGTGTCCAGGCACAGCTGATTGACTTATCTCCATCAACGATCTGAGGTTTCTGATGACGAGCCGGATCCCCTAATGTTTTAGGCCGTTCCAAAGCGATAACTTCGGCCCCGAAGTCACTCAACATTGTCGCTGTGAATGGTGCTGCAACAACAGTTCCGTTTAACAACACGCGCATACCGCTCAACGGACCATAGGTTGGAGCAAAAAGAGGTGCCGGTTTATACTCGAGCTTTTCCCATCTGTTCATGCTGAACTCCTTTATAAATGGTTCATGAGATAATTTATTCCCTGACACACTGATGACTTCCTGAAGAATCATCGTTTACACGCGCCATAGAACACAGGTGCTGACACTCCCGACCGACATACAGACAATAACCTTTTCCTGCTTCACACTCTTCCTGTCCAGGCAACGGCTCCAGCTTCTGCCCACAGCGTATGCACTTTATTGCAGTCACCGGATTTAAGCGCTGACAGCACTGGCACCGTCGTGCAGCGGGTTGTTCCAGCCATGCAGGGTGACATTCAGGGCATTCAGGGTTACAACCAACACAATGCTGGCACATACAGATTTCCACCTCTTTCAGCTTGTTTGCATCCGGACAGCTCAGATTTCCAGTCGAAAACCAACCCGTTGCTATTATTCAATTTACAGAGAGCAACAAAGCTTATTGTCATTGTCGGATCGTTTTTTTACCGTCAACAGATGAGCAACATGCGTACCACATTATAAGGTGCTGTTTTTATTATTGATTTATTGATGATGGGACAATAATTATAATATTTGGTTCTTGACGTCCCAGAATGACAAACCACTAATCAGGGTGTTGAAAAACGTTTTCGAGGCAGCAAGTGCTAGGCAAAAATTGCCGAAAAAGCGCAGTTTACTTTAGTAAATGAGCATTTCGAGGCGATTTCTAACAACGCAATTGCAACGCAGATAGTTTTTCAACAGCCTGCTAATCAGGGTCCAAGAGACTAAAGGTAGATGGGAGATCAGAGATGCTCGCAAATGCGCCGCTTGGCCAGCATAGGCTGCAGCCGTAAAAATGGAAAATCAACCCCCTCACCGGCATCGCTCCTCAACAAAGCTTGCTTACGTAATGCCTTTTTATCCACTTTGAGAATAGAGGTGCGAGGCAAAAGGTCGAGAAATTCATAACTGGCAGGAACTTTGTAAGGAGCAAGATATTGCCGGCAATAACTGTTGAGCTCATTGCCACTCAAGCTCTTCCCTTTTTTCATAACGATAAAAGCTTTAACAGTTTCAGTACGAACCGGGTCTGCGACACCGATAATTGCAGCCTCAGCAATGTCAGGGTGATGATTCAAAACATTTTCGACTTCTGAACAGAAAACCTTAAAACCACTACAAATTATCATGTCTTTCTTACGATCAACGATATAAATAAAGCCATCTTTGTCCATGTAGCCGATGTCACCGGAATACCACCACTCATCACGGAAGGCCTTTGCAGTTTCTTCAGGCTTCTGCCAGTAATGAGTGATAATTTGCGGGCCCCGGAAACACAGTTCGCCAACGGTCCCCAGAGGCACCTCTTCTGTGCCCGCTTCGAGATCAACAACTTTACAGTCGGTATTCGGGTAGGGAATACCGACACTTCCAATTTTTCGATAATTGACCGGGTTACATGAAACCGCCATGCTGGTTTCCGTAGCACCATATCCTTCAATAATCGGAACCCCGGAAATCTGCTCGAAATGCTTCATCATAACTACCGGCAAAGGAGAAGATCCACAGCCGATATGCTGAATTTTCGATATTTTAGAAGTGTTCAAATCACTGTGACAGGTTAAACCTATAATTTGTCTGGGAACTGCAGGCCAAACATTCGGCTCATACGCATTGATGGCTTTTAAGATCGCATCGCAACCGATATCATCCAGAATAATCATGCTGCCGCCAAGAAAAATACACGCATTGATGGTCGTCTGAAAACCATGAATGTGGTACATAGGCGTCGTGGACAAAACCCGATAGCGGCTGATGTCTGTATGGGATCGGCACATCTGAATCCAGCCAAAAGCAACGGCATTCAAGTTGCGGGTATTGATACAGCATCCTTTGCTGCTGCCAGTTGTTCCTCCGGTGTAAATTATCAGCACCGGCTGATTCGCCGGAGTGACAGCTTCGCGCACCTTACCTGCCCCCATATACAACGCATCATCAAAGCTATCACTACCAGAGCCCAATTCACCACTGACCCCGGAAACCAAAATCGTTTCAACGGCTGTTTTTCCGCGCTGGTAAATTGCCGAAACTTTTTCAAAATCACTATTCCGGCAGATAACCAATCGTGCGCCACTGTCCCGATACTGATATTCGAGCTCAAATTCAGTGTAACGTGGATTCGTTAAGACAGCGATAACCCCGATTTTCAGGCACGCCAGAACGGAAATGACAAATTCGGATGAATTGGGCAAGGATATTGCGATTCTGTCACCAGCACATATCCCCTGGCCAAGCATATAGTTCGCCAAACGAATTGAGTACTGATCAATCTCAGAGTACGTCCAGGATTTATTTTCACTGATAATAAACGTCTGACCAGGCCGTTCAGAAACAACTTTAGCAAAACGCGTATTTATACATTGAACAGAGCTGTCCGAAAACACTTTATACGGCTGATCGTACTTATCAATCCAAGGTTTGACCTGCATGATTCTACTCCCAGCATAACGGTTTTACAGAATAATTTCGTACTCCTTGATTTTTCTATAGATCGTCGATTTACTGATGCCAAGAGCTTTTGCCGCAGCCCTGACATGGTTATTCGTGTCATCTAGCGCCTTACGGATAACCATCTTTTCCATATCCTTCATGGAAAGTTGACTGCTATCATCCTGTTCACCCTCAAGTAGGAGAGTAACAGGAGTCTCAATATCCTCAGCATTGACAATCCTCTTCTTTTCATGACCGTTACTGGTGATCTCCACGGGGAGATGAGTTGGCTGAATGGTCTCGCCATCACACATGCAAAAAGCATAAGAAATAACATTCTGAAGCTGCCTGACATTACCAGGCCAATGATGCTGCAGCAGATAATATTTGACCGCATGACTTATGACCGGACGTGGTGTGTTGTAGGTCTGAGCCGCCTGGCTTAAAAAATAATCCGCCAGTTCAATAACATCAGAGCCACGCATCCTTAACGGGCTGATCTGCACCGTGAATACGGACAGGCGGTAGTATAAATCTTCGCGGAATTTCTTTTCCGCAACCAGTTCCGTTAAATTTTTATTAGTGGCCGCAACAAGTTTGAAATCAACAGGAATATAGCGGCTACCACCGACTCTCATGACTAACCGATCTTCAAGAACACGAAGTAGAACAGCCTGTAGCTCCAAAGGCATATCACCAATTTCATCTAGAAACAGCGTCCCGCCATTGGCCATTTCTATTTTACCCGGTTTTCCTTTTCTCTCCGCGCCGGTAAAAGCACCAGCCTCATACCCAAACAGTTCACTTTCAATTAAGGTCGCCGGAATAGCCGCACAGTTGACGGCAATAAACGGCCCATCGGCGCGACTTTCACTATGAATCGACTGGGCAAACACCTCTTTCCCGGTACCACTTTCCCCCTGCAGCAAGATATTGTTATTAAAGCGAGAAAATTTGCGGGCCAGCAAAATCGTCTCCTGAGTCTTTTCAGAAGATCCGACAATGCGACTGAAGGTGTAACTTTTGGGGTGAAAACGGTTCGGTTTAACCTCGAGAGCTCCGCTATCATCTTTAAAAACCAAGGCATAACCGATTTTGGCGGAGGAGTAACTAATCTGTTGAACAGAAGTCAACTGGACCTTCTGGCGCCCAAATGATAATTGAACAGCTTTATTCAGCTGGGTGTTACCCTCACAGACGATTCCCTCAAGTACACTATTTTTTTCAAACAGCCCTAATATTTCAGAGCCTTCAAGCTCCTTTCGAAACAGTGCCTTCGCCTTTGAATTTGCAGTAATGACACAACCACATTGATTGATAACCATGACCGGATCATTATCTGTTGATAATGCAACTCCCAATACCGCTTTTTTTTCCGATAGCTGAAATTCCTTCTGAATAGCACCGGCAATCGTCGCAACCAGGCCAAGAGTCTGAGAACTTTGACTGTGCAGATAGGAACTGGAAATGTTCAGCGTGCCTTCCAGTTCGCCGCAAGCATTAAAAACCGGGGCAGAAGAACAACTGATATGTTTAAAAATCTGGCTGAAATGCTCCGGACCACAGACCTGAATCGGCTCTTTACGCTGAATACAGACACAATGAGCACAGGTGCCCGTTGTCTGCTCGGACCAGATAGAACCAGGTCTTAACCAGAACCTGTTTTGTTTCAGGGTGTTGGAAATACGCAGGATGACCCCTTCCTGATCGGTCAGAACCATATAACAGCCCATATCAAAAAGCATTTTTTCAAACTGGCAGAAATAGGGTTCAACAACCTCCAGGAAGAAGGCTTTCTCTTTGAGCCGCTCAGCAAAATCTTCATCACTGAGCATTGGAGGATAATTAAAATTGAAAGGATCAAGACCGCTTTCAAAACTACGGGTCCAGGATTCCATGATTTCAGGACGGATAAGATCAATATCGGAAGGATTAACCGTCTTTTCCATAACCCCGACTTTAAAATCACGGATCTGGTTAATCAGGCTTTGCTCCTGCTCATTGATCTTGCTAATAACAATCGTCGACAGGTTGGTGCGGATCGGGCTTAAATGTTCTTCAAGATCACTCATTCAAATCCCCCTTGAACCAAGCATACATGACCGCTCTTTGTCATTTATATATTGATTATGTATCTTGCTCAAATCAATTTTCCACAATGGATTCGGCATATTTTCATGTATTTTTTGGTAGTTAATTCCCTCCGAGCTAATCAACAATCAATTTGTACCTCAGCTTGATCAGCCTTATCATAAGTGGCAATTTTTATACCATCCCACAACTGCCTAAAATATGGTCACTTTATTTTCTGCTGGGACAGTTTACAGAATATTTGGGACAAGCCAGTCCCAACATGGGACTCAGCTTATCTCACCCACAAGGATATTAATAGGTTAGCATACATCAATTAAATATTCACATTTATCTACCGCCCTCATTGACAACCATTTTAGTAATAATTTATAAATTGAATATAGACAATAAATACTAAGGAATAGCTTCTAACGAAATAAATTAAAGGACTGACGTAACCCAATTAGCGGCCCTGCCCTACTATATTGCCGGGCCACTCCAAACCCAGATTGATTTATTCAAAGAAAATCGTGCTCTCAAAGAGAAATACGCCGCCTGAATCTGGTGGCGGAGGTGCACCATTTGATAGAAAGGAACATAGACCATGGATCTGCTTCTTCTTCCCGTAATGATGATTGGCGCTGCTTATACCTATGCCGCACTGCTACGTGCGGCTCAAAAGCAACCTGTTTTGCTGGAGCGGGTTAGGCGCTCTATTTAAAATTTACCAACAGTACTTTACTCACAAAACCCCGGTAATCTCTGATTATCGGGGTTTTCTTTTCTTGAAACTGTCAAAGGCAACTTCGCAGGGTCTCGTCCCTGCAGACGACTTACCTTTTGTCAAAAGCAGGCCACAAAAGGTAACCGAAAAAGGCCTGCGTCTATATGTCCGTGCTCAGGTGTCGGTAGTTTTCAGGATATGGCCAGTAACTGACGGGCCGGCCTGCGGCCAAAATCACGCCGAATGGCCAGAACCGAATCGTGGATAGAGAACAGTTCAACAAGCAATAAAATCAAAAGCTACCGAGCTGTTCCAACACATTGCCTTTGCCCATTTGATGCCTAGCATCAAGGGCTGTCAGTTAATTACACCAAGCGACAACAAACCATAGTCAGTCCAACTCCCTTCAGCGTTCTTGACCTTTCCGGGCATTTTTGCGCCCTTTTGTTGCCCTGGACAAAAGGGTGGCGCAGGGTGAGGGCGCGTCCTCACGACCTTGCTTTTAAGGCTTTGATTTTCCATGAAACAGTCAAAGGCAACTTCGCAGGGTCTCGCCCCTGCAGGCGACTTACCTTTTGTCAAAAGCAGGCCACAAAAGGTAACCGAAAAAGGCCTGCTTCTATATGTCCGTGTTCGGGAGTCATTGGGTTCTGTAGACAGCCAGCAACTGAAGGGCCGGCCTGCGGCCAAAATCACGCCGAATGGCCAGAACCGAATAATTGATAGAGAATGATAAGGTCAAATGCTACTGCTCTGTTCGATAACCCATTGCCTTTGCCCATTTGATGCCTAGCATCAAGGGCTGCCCGTCCATTGCTCCGAGCTACAACAAACCGTAGCCAGTCCAACTCCCTTCAGCGATCTTGACCTTTCCGGGCATTTTTGCACCCTTTTGTTGCCCTGGACAAAAGGGTGGCGCAGTGTGAGGGCGCGTCCTCACGACCTTGCTTTTAAGGCTTTGCTCATCTTGAAACTAACCATAAAAACCAGTAACCAATTGAATAACAGTATTTTTTCACCCCAACAGGCTTTAATTCTGACCTTTTTGTAGTAATCTTAATATAGAAACTTTTAATCTTGGCTATTTTTTAATTCTCAACGAATTGGAAAATCAAAAATGAAACAAATCAAGTTTTTCAGAGCATGGGCCATTTTTTTCGTTGCCGCTTTCTTTTTAGGATTTTTCCTTGGAGCAGTATGCGGTGGTATTCTTGGTCTTGTATGTAACGCAATGGGAATACCACTCGAAGAGTATGCTCTTCTATTGAGTGCAATATCCTGGATCTCAGGGGCAATTCCCTCCTACTTCTGCTTCGTCTGGGCAGTCAAAAAATACCTTATTCCTCAGGTTGTTAAACAGGTTGAGCATGATAGCGCGTTGAAGGAAGGGTTCAGGTCGTTTTAGCAAGTTGTCGCGCAGTGTAAGGGCGAGACCTCACGACTTTGCTTATATGATTTTGATTTTCCATGAAACAGTCAAAGGCAACTTCGCAGGTTCGGGCCGGCCTGCGGCCAGAAGATAACCAAAGGTTTCCCTTTTATGTAAACAGCAGAGTCGAAACTTTCACGAAGCTTTACATAAATTTACACTTATCTTTTTCGTAAATAACAAAAGCCGGATAAAATCATACTGTTTAAAGCAACACTCCCATAAAATATTTAGTTGACCAATACCTATATTGATCAGCCATACTGTTGATACACCCCGTTTAACTCGTTTTCATCCGGAAACTCTAAATCGTAACGACCAGTTTCTGATTTGGAAAGATGCAATTTTTCGCCAGGTCAAGGAAATCAAGCATTTGCGCGGAGGCGTAGTACTTTACGCCGCACAAGCGAATGCGCTGATTGACGCCGAGCTGGTGAAAAAGGGCGCTTTCCGGACAGAAACTAACTAAGTGCCGCTGAAGGCTCCAAGACCAAGGAAAACAGTACCCATGAAAAATGAAAAGCCTCATCAAAGCCATGGCATGCTCCAACGTTTTTTCATTCTGATCCTGCTCATTATACTGACCTCGTGTGGTGGCGGTGGAGGGTCTTCAGATTCAGGCTCATCGTCCTACTCCGTCTCCGGCACCATCAGTGCGACTTCGGCCATTGCCTTTGACAGCGACACCAACGACCCTGACGCAGAGTACAGCTCAAACAATACCACAGATACTGCACAGGTCCTTGCCGTGCCAGTGACGGTCGGTGGTTATGTCAACCAACCCGCATCAGGATCTACCGGCCGCTCTTACAACAGTGGCGATATAAGCGATTTTTACCTGGTGACCTTGGCTGCCGAGCAGGTTATTTCCCTGGAATTTTCTACGGCCAGCCGGGCCGATCTCGACCTGTTTGTTTATTACAGTAACGGTGAACTTTACGATTCATCGGAAGGGCTCTTCAGCAGTACAGAAACTATTCAGGTCACTGATGCTGGAGATTACTACATCGAAGTTCTGGCCTATTCGGGAGCAGCAAATTACCAACTATCCATTGGCCAGAGTGTTTACAACCCCGGTGCTGAAGAACTGCACCTCAGTGACGATTTTGTTCCTGGTGAGTTGATTGTTAATTACGCCACTGGGATCAATCTTGCTTCCGCAGTCAGCTCCCCAGCCAAACTGGGCCTTGAGACTAAAGCCGGAGCTGCCGGTCGCCCTATGCGCCTGAGCTTTAACTCCAGCAGCGACCGGGGACAGATTTTCGAGCAGTTGGGTGCAACCCGCAAGGCAGCCTCCATCGCCAGTAGTGTGTCTGATACTCCAGTGCAAAAACGCCTGGATACTCTCGCCCTGGTAAAAGTATTAGGGCAACGCAGCGATATCGCCTCGGCAGATCTCAATTATCGCCGTTACCACAGTGCCATCCCCAATGACCCTGCTTACAGTGACTATCAAGCGTGGAATTACGAACTCATCGGCATACCCGAAGCCTGGGACACGACCACCGGCTCGGATGATGTTATTGTCGCCGTCATCGACACGGGTGCCTTGCTCGACCACCCGGACCTGGACGGCCGGCTGATTTCCGGTTATGACTTTATTAGCGACAGCAGCTCGTCAAATGACGGGGATGGTATCGACAGCGACCCATCAGATCCGGGCGATAGTACAGTCGCAGGAGAGAGTTCTTTTCATGGCACCCAGGTTTCCGGAATTATTGGCGCCACAACCAATAACGCAACCGGCGTCTCCGGAATCACCTGGAGCGGCAAAATCATGCCGCTGCGCACCCTTGGCATTGACGGCGGGACCAGTTATGACATTATTCAGGCGGTTCGTTACGCAGCCGGTCTCAGCAACGATTCCGGAACCCTCCCTGACACCCCCGCAGATATTATCAACCTGAGCCTGGGTGGCACAGGTTACTCCGAAAGCGAACAGGACCTGTACACCCAATTGCAGAATTCCGGAATTATTGTTATCGCATCGGCCGGTAATTACGGCTCGAGTATTCAATCGTATCCGGCGGCATATGACGGGGTATTCTCTGTCAGCGCTGTTGATGCCGATGGTAACCTGGCATCCTACTCCAGCTATGGTTCCTCTATTGATGTCGCAGCCCCCGGAGGCGATGACCTCGACTATGTTTACAGCACCAATGGTGATGACAGCAAAGGAAGCATAGAGCCTGACTATGCCGGCATGCAGGGGACTTCGGTATCGGCTCCCCATGTCACCGGTGTCGCAGCCCTGATAAAAGCCCTGCGGCCGGAATTAACCAGTAACGACTTTGATTCCCTGCTGCGCAATGGTCTGATTACTACCGACCTTGGTAATAGTGGCCGGGATGATGATTACGGATACGGCCTGATTGATGCAGCAAGTGCGGTGGCCTGGGCAGCCGGAACTGAAACTCTCCCGACCACCTTGATTTCTGATCCAGGCTCACTGCTATTTGGTATCTCCGGGACGTCCTCAACAATTGAGGTCAGTGCCAGCGGGACTGATGATGTCGGTACTATCAGCGTATCCAGTTCAGAGGACTGGTTAAGTATCAGCGCAACCAGTATTGACAGTGACGGCCTGGGAACTTACCGTGCCACAGTTGATCGCACCGATCTCGCATCCGGCAGTTATTCCGCCACCCTCACATTCGCCTCAAGTCAGAGCGATATTGCTGCCGTTACGGTCAATGTCTCCATGTTGGTCGCAACAACCGACACCAGTATTGATGGTGGATATCACCATATCTACCTGCTCGACCCCGCCAGCGAAGAGGTTGCATATGAAACCGGCGGAGCTTTTGCTAATGGTGAAATTTCCTACAACTTCCCAAGCGTCGCATCAGGAACCTACCTGATCTATGCCGGTACTGATTTTGATAATGATGATTCCATGAGTGACGAAGGGGAATCGATCGGGGCCTACCTGTCAACCAGTCAACTGCAGACTGTTCGTGTCACTGAGGATGTCGAGGACCTGGACTTTAGTGTTCAGTTCAGTGAGATTTGGCATCGGTGGGAGGAGTAACATTTCGTATTTCATATTTGAACGAGACCCCACGACTTTGCTTTTATGCTTTTGATTTTACATGAAACAGTCAAAAGCAAGGCGCAGGGTCTCGCCCCTGCAGGCGACTTACCTTTTGTCAAAAGCAGGCCACAAAAGGTAACCGAAAAAGGCCTGCTTTTATATGTCCGTGCTCGGGCGTCGATAGGTTTCAGGATATAGCCAGGAACTAAGTGGTCGGCCTGCGGCCAAAATCACGCCGAATGGCCAGAACCACACATGCCGTTGGCATGGTGATAATTGATACAAGCCTAATCAATTATTTCACACGAGCGTCTCTTGCCCGTTTGATGAGCAGCATCAAGGGCTGCCAGTCGATTGCTCCGAGCTACAACAACCCGTAGTCAGTCCAACTCCCTTCAGCGATCTTGACCTTTCCGGGCATTTTTGCGCCCTTTTGTTGCCCTGGACAAAAGGGTGGCGCAGTGTGAGGGCGCGTCCTCACGACCTTGGTTTTAAGGTTTTGATTTTCCATGAAACAGTCAAAAGAAGGGTCGCAGGGTCTCGCCCCTGCAGGCGACTTACCTTTTGTCAAAAGCAGGCCACAAAAGGTAACCGAAAAAGGCCTGCGTCTATATGTCCGTGCTCAGGTGTCGGTAGTTTTCAGGATATGGCCAGTAACTGACGGGCCGGCCTGCGGCCAAAATCACGCCGAATGGCCAGAACCGAATCGTGGATAGAGAACAGTTCAACAAGCAATAAAATCAAAAGCTACCGAGCTGTTCCAACACATTGCCTTTGCCCATTTGATGCCTAGCATCAAGGGCTGTCAGTTAATTACACCAAGCGACAACAAACCATAGTCAGTCCAACTCCCTTCAGCGTTCTTGACCTTTCCGGGCATTTTTGCGCCCTTTTGTTGCCCTGGACAAAAGGGTGGCGCAGTGTGAGGGCGCGTCCTCACGACCTTGTTTTTAAGGTTTTGATTTTCCATGAAACAGTCAAAGACAAAGTCGCAGGGATTTCGCCCCTGCAGGCGACTTACCTTTTGTCAAAAGCAGGCCACAAAAGGTAACCGAAAAAGGCCTGCTTTTATATGTCCGTGCTTGGTTGTCGGTGGGTTCTAGAGACAGCCAGTAATTGATTAGCCGGCCGGAGATGAGCAAGCTCATCAAATGGCCAGAACCGAATACATCATAGAAAATCGTTTAACTGGCGATAAAGTCAAAAACTACTGTGCTGATTGTTCACACATTGCCCTTGCCCGTTTGATGAGCAGCATCAAGGGCTGCCAGTCGATTGCTCCAAGCTACAACAACCCGTAGCCAGTCCAAATCCCTTCAGCGTCTTTGACCTTTCCGGGCATTTTTGCGCCCTTTTGTTGCCCTGGACAAAAGGGTGGCGCAGTGTGAGGGCGCGTCCTCACGACCTTGCTTTTAAGGTTTTGATTTTCCATGAAACAGTCAAAGGCAACTTCGCAGGGTCTCGCCCCTGCAGGCGACTTACCTTTTGTCAAAAGCAGGCCACAAAAGGTAACCGAAAAAGGCCTGCTTTAATATGTCCGTACTCGGGCGTCGATAGGATTCAGGATATAGCCAGTAACTAAGTGCCCGGCCTGCGGCCAAATTCACGCCGAATGGCCAGAACCGAATAATTGATAGAGAACGGTTCAACTGGCGATAAAGTCAAACACTACCGCTCTGATCAATCAGGCATCCCCCCTTGCTTTTCCCCCCTCCCCTGATCAACAATAAAGCCACTCAACACACTCAGGAGAAAACCGATGTCCACAGAATTCAAACCAAAATTATTTGTCCGCACAACCTGCCCTTTTTGCATCAAACTGGAAAACTTTTTTGAAGAGGCTGGGCAGATTGATAACATTGAAATCGTTGAATGCGATGCGGATCTGGACCATTATCGCACATTTTTAGGCGAAAAACTCGGTAGCCAGGCCACCTTTCCAACCATGGAAATTGCACCTGGCCAATTTATGAAGGATTCAGGAGATCTTATCGAGTATTACTCCCGCATTTACCATCAATAATAGACTGTCCCGTTTCGGGACACCCCGAATAACGCAAAAATCCCCTGCAAGCACATAGACTTACAGGGGATTTTTCATATAATTAAAAGCAGTGTCTATTCCAGCTCCAGGATATAATCCCATTGTTCTTCACTAACCGGCATGATCGACAGGCGATTGCCCTTACGTACCAATGGCATATTTTCCAGGGCATCATGCTCTTTCAACTCTGTCAGTGAAATCACCCGCCTGGTATGACGCACATACTTGATATCGACCATCATCCAGCGTGGCTTGGCCGGATCACTCTTTTCATCGAAATACTTGCTGTTCGGGTCAAACGCTGTAAAATCAGGGTACCCTTCTTTCACCACCTCCATAATACCGACAATCCCAGGGACATCGCAGTTGGAATGATAAAAGAACACCTGATCCCCAACTTTCATATCATCACGCATCATGTTACGCGCCTGATAATTCCGCACCCCGTCCCAGTGTTCAGTCTGATCAGGCATACTTTCAAGGTCATCTATACTGAACGCATTCGGTTCCGATTTCATCAGCCAGTAATTCATCAAGGATCTCCTTTGGGTACTATCAGAATATTGAGGTGTCACCAATGTACATGGAATCCGTCCCATTAGGCAAATCGTCGGGCACATATTTTTCCCGCAAAAAGTCCTGACACACATCTACCCCCGGATGAATTGAATTTTATCTTCTATCCAGAGGACTTAAAACACCTTGACCACCCCGGTTTAATACATGCGTATAGATCATCGTTGTTCTGATATCAGCATGCCCCAAAAGTTCTTGCACTGTACGGATATCATAGCCATCTTCCAGCAGATGAGTGGCGAAGCTATGACGTAACGAATGGCAACTGGCAGCCTTTTTTATTCCCGCCTCACGCACTGCTTTCTTTACCCTTCCCTGTAAAACAGATTCATGCAAATGATGGCGGCGCAAGCAACCGCTCCGTGGATCTTCTGAAATTTTATCCGCAGGAAACAGGTACTGCCATTCAGGCTGACTACCGGCATTGGGGTACTTTCTGGCGAGAGCATCGGGCAGATAAACCTGGCCATAGCCATGACTTAAATCGTTGCTATGTAACTGACGAACATGTTCGATCTGCCGGTGCAATGGTTCAATACACCTTTGCGGCAACATGGAACGACGGTCCTTATTCCCCTTTCCACTCCGGATCAAAACCTGATTGTAATCAAAATCGATATCCTGAATGCGTAACCGAAGACACTCCATTAAACGCAAACCAGAACCATACAATAAGGCCCCCATTAACCAATAACGTTCTGATAAAGAAGCTAACAAACGCTGAACTTCATCACGGCTGAGAACAACAGGCAGTTTTTTCGGCTTTTTGGCCCGGACCATATTATCGAGTTCTTCCAACTCAATCTTCAGGACCTGGGTATAGAGAAAAACCAGGGCATTTAATGCCTGATTCTGGGTTGAAGCCGCGACGTTCTTTCTTGTCGCCAAATAGGTCAGAAAGGAGCTGATATGATCAGCACTTAACTCTTGCGGGTGCCTTTTATCATGGAACAGGATAAATCGGGTGATCCAGTCTACATAGGCTTTTTCGGTACGGATACTGTAGTGGCGTAAACGAATTTCATTACGCACCAAGTCAAGTAAACGCGGTTGACTCATGGCCCCTCCTCCACTGTCAAACGATTTAAGTATTGTACACTTTGATATGTTACAATAAACTGTATATCACGCAAGCCGATTTTTCAGAAAATTATCAGAACCTTTTGATATAAATAATGAAAGTAAAATTTTGACAAAAGCCGACCGTGTTATAACACGGTCAATATCACGTATATTACATGTTAAAAATCATGAAACTTCTCGTCTTCGGCCCCGTTCCATGTAGCAGTTTCAAGCTTATTGTTTTAAAGGCAAAACCAGCGGTCGGTCTGCAAATGAACAGGCATTTTCCGTTCAGCACACTTCCGGCAGGTTATGCCAGCAGTTCAGTAAATTTGCAGCGCTGTATCGTTATCAGGTTCTTGTAAGAAGCAATCGTTATTATTGGTGGGGTTGCAAATTTGGGCGGTTCGGCTTTTGCGGTTTGCGCCCTGCTTCGGGCTGTGTGCCGCTGCATTTTAGGAACTGTAATTTAAGATTTTAACAATATAATTAACCGGATGGAACGAACTGAGCCGCTATTCGCAAGGTGTCTACTTGGCTGTAACGGTATCGGCCACCGGTTATCTAACCGTTGAGGCTGTAGGAAAACCCCAAAATATGCTATAAATACTGTAATTTTATTAAAATTTCTGGGGAGGATTTCATGGCACGTTTTGTTGATTACAATCCGCACCAAACAGTTCTGCTGCCAATCTCATTCGAGCAGCAAATCCTTCCAGGAACCTTCGAACATACCCTGAACTATCTGGTCGATAATGAACTCGATCTGAGCATCTTTTTACACAAATACAAAAACGATGATGGTGGCCGTCCCGCCTATGATCCGGCCCTCTTACTCAAGATCGTCCTACTGGCTTACGCCCGAGGTGTGACAGGAAGTCGCCGTATCGAAGCATTGTGCCGTGAAAATGTTCTGTTTATGGCCTTGGCGGCTGACTGCCGTCCTCACTTCACCACTATTGCCGAGTTTATTTCCGGCTCTAGTCACGAGATTGCCAAACTGTTCCAACAAATTCTGATGATCTGTGATGACATGGGGCTGATCGGTAAAGAGATGTTTGCCATTGATGGCTGCAAACTACCCTCCAATGCTAGTAAAGAGTGGAGTGGTCATCATGATTCATTACGCAAAAAGAGCCGTAAAATCGATAAAGCTGTGCGTCGCATGTTGACTGTGCATCGTGAAGAAGACCGTAAGGGAGAAAATGATCACCAGATCCGGCAGAAGCAGGAAAAGCAGATCGCAACCTTGCGTAAAGCTAGCAGCAAGATTAAACGCTTTCTGAACGAGAACGAACCACGCAAAGGGCACAGCGGCAATGAGGTTCAAAGTAATATCACCGATTCCGACAGTGCCAAAATGAAAACCAGTCATGGGGTCATTCAGGGGTACGTTGGCGTCGCTGCCGTTGACAGCAAACACCAAGTGGTTGTCAGTGCCGAAGCTTTTGGTCAGGGCCAGGAGCATGGTTTGCTGGAACCGATGATTGAACAGATCGATCAAGCATTTAAAGATGATGAGGAATCGCCACTGAAAGAAGGGAAAATCCTGGCAGATAGTGGCTT
Organism: Geopsychrobacteraceae bacterium; assembly: GCA_963664385.1. Taxonomy (GTDB): domain Bacteria; phylum Desulfobacterota; class Desulfuromonadia; order Desulfuromonadales; family Geopsychrobacteraceae; genus Seleniibacterium. The sequence continues at coordinate 1,905,856 of OY761157.1, read as the reverse complement.
CTGCAATCAGGAAACATTAAGTTATCTCGAAGAAAACAACATTGACGGCTATATTGCCGACCATGGATTTCGTGCCCGCGACCCACGCTTTGTAGATGTTGATCAATATAGACCTGAACAGGCGAAAAAAGCGGCCATCACCAAACGCTTTGCGGCGTCCGACTTTAAGACAGACATTGAGCAGCAAACCTGCGTCTGCCCAGCGGGAAAAAGCCTGTGGCTCAAATGTTCCCGGGCCAAGATCCGCGATGGAATCTTTATGCAGTTTATGGGGCATAAAGAAGATTGTGACCCTTGCCCGTTACGTAGCCAATGTCTACGCAGCACCAAGCAAAAAGGGGCCCGGCAGGTCAACGTCAAGCTTGAGCATGTTGAAACCAAAAAGAATGGTTGCCTGGAGCGGATGAAACAAAAGATCGACAGCAAGGTTGGCCGCCACATTTACAGCCAGCGACTCGGTATCGTGGAACCCGTTTTCGGTCATATGTGCGAAGCGATCGGCATCAAACGCTTTACCCTCAGAAGCAAAATCAAGGTCGATGGCCAATGGAAGCTCATGGCCATGCTGCATAATTTAACCAAGATTCACCGCTTTGGAGTCACTTGTTAAGCAAAGGGAACATTAAGTCAGAGAATGGTCAGAAATCGGCTCTATAATGGCTAGATAAACGATAAGAAAGCGCACGATGGATGATTTTCATTCGTGTCGATGGAAGTTTTTTTAAATTTATATCTGAGCTGTAGATGAGGCTGATTTTCAGTTTTTTCTACAGACTCGTTATATTTGTCCGTCAACTTTAACTTCAAAAGGATAAACAGTGAAACGCACTTCCTTAATTCTCACCATTTTTATTTTACTTATACTTTGCGGCTGTCAACAAGTTCGCTATGAAGCGGCACGTGTTCCAAGGCTTCCATGGCCAACTGAAGAGTATGCACAATTACAACAACACGGTGACTGTACTGTGACGGGTCAAGCATTTATGAAAACTCGCGGTGGAGACGTCAAGGTAGCAGCTGGGTCAAAAGTTATGCTGAGCCCAGTAACATCTTATTCAACACAATTCATAGACATAATTGTACGTCGAACAAACGGTTATTCTGTATTAGAACCAGAAACCGCTGATTCAAGAGTTTTCAACTACTTAAAAACACAAATTGGTGATGCTGAAGGACGTTTCAAATTTACAAATGTTGCGGAGGGAGAATACTACCTCTATACAACAGTCCTATGGGAAGTTCCTTCAAGCACCGGCCTTAAGCGACAGGGCGGTTGGCTGTGGCAAAAAATTACGGTTAAGAACGGAGCAGAAAACAATTTTATACTCGTTAAGTAGCAATATAACAACATAATCAAGCCGATGGAACATAGCGCTGCGGTTCTCGTAAAGGTTTCTACCAGGCCGTAAAATCACAGCGCTACGGCTTATCATAACCGTTAAAAATCATGGAACTTTTCGTCTTCGGCCCCGTTCCATGTCGCTTTTCAGTTCTATTGTTTTAAAGGCAAAACCCAGCGGTCAGTCTGCAAATGAACAAGCATTTTCCGTTCAGCACACTTCCGGCAGGTTATGCCAGTAGTTCAGTAAATTTGCAGCGCAGTACCGCTATCAGGTTCTTGTAAGAAGCAGTCGTTATTATTGGTGGGGTTGCCAATTGGGGCGGTTCGGCTTTTGCGGTTTGCGTCCTGGTTCGGGCAGTGTGCCGCTGTTCTTTCGTAACTGTAAATTGTGTTTTTAACCAAATAATCAACCGGATGGAACAATGGTAGCCGACATTCGCAAGAGGGCTACTAAGCTGTAGCAGCATTCCGCCACCGGTTATCTAATCGTTAAAATTCAGGAGATTTCATGTTCAACAAAAGATCACATGGCCTTGGCATTACCTATGTCTCCTCTTATGAGCCAGGCACAAAATTCAAGAATTCTGTAGAAAACGGTGACGAAGTAACTCTCAAAATAGACAATGAATCGATCTTAGTAAGAAACGTTCAAATTAAGGGCAATGGTAAATACTCTGGTACTGTATACGGCTTTGAACCAAGCATTGAACTCACATACAAAGACCTGTCTCTTGATGACGAGGTTGAATTTGAAGAAATCAACATCATCTCTTGTTCCGGCAGGTAAATTTTAACAACAGAATCAACGCGGACGGAAAATAGCTCTGCAAATATTCGAATACTGCGGTGGTACACGCAAGTTCGCGTTGCCGCCGGTTATCCCTGCCGTTATCCAACTGAAAACAAAGTTTTTAAGCAGAGGAAAATGAATGTCGAAAATAGCAATCGTATTGACTAACGGATACGCCGATTGGGAGTGCGCGTTCCTGAACGGCATCGGCAGTGCGTATTATGGAGTAGAAACGATCAATGTTGCTCCAATTGGGGAAAATATTGTTTCCCAAGGGGGCGTCCATACAATACCCGATGACAGTCTCGAAAACGTCAAAGTAGAAGAGTTTGACGCACTGGTAATCTGCGGGGGGATGGCATGGACCACACCTCAAGCGCCGAACATGAAACATCTTGCGCTCGAATTTCTTGATCACGGAAAACATGTGGCCGCTATATGTGGTGGCACACTCGCGCTAGCAAATGCCGGAATACTCAACAATAAGCGTCATACGAGCAATGATCTCAATTTCTTGACCAGCAACTCAACCGTATACGCTGGACAATCTCATTACGTAGATGATCCGACTGCCGTTACAGATCAGAGTGTTATTACTGCAGCCGGCAATGCACCTGCACATTTTTCGGCGGCTGTGTTCCGTGCCGTAGGTGTTGATAATAAAGCTGTCGATGAGTTTCTATCAATGCTAGCCAGAGAGCACACAATGTCAGTTTCCGATGTCGGATAACAAGGCAAATTAACTCGGATGCAAATTACGCGGCGCTCCATTTGCACCGGTTATTTGCAACGTTATAAAATTGGGTGAAACTTAAATGAAATCATTAATTCCTATAATTTACCTACTCTTGGTTTTATTAACTAGTTGCTCACCTTGTAGACCTCATTCATCTGCGATTGAAAGAAGCTATGACAGGGGCATAGAGCTTTATAAAAACAATCAATTTGAGGCCGCTTTTAGAGCATTTCACGACCTAGCAGAAAATGGACATAGCGAGTCAGCTTTCTTGTTGGGAAAAATGTACGACTTTGGAGAAGGTACATTTCAAAATTATTACAAGAGTGCTTATTGGTACTTAACCGCTGCGGAAAGAGGCTATGGCGAAGCCCAATACATAATTGCTGGAAGGTATGAGGATGGCCTTGGAGTTAAAAAAGACAGGGTGATGTCGCACATGTGGTATACAATTGCGTCCCAAAACCCAGGAACTTCCATGAAAGGTAAGCGCTGGTGCACCATCAAAACCTCGGCCAATAAATTTGCTGAATACTTAACCCCAGAACAAATTCAAAATGCAGAAGCTCTTGCCAAAAATTGGGTAGTAAGAATCAGCCGATAACGTAGAAAATTTATAACAATCGCATTAACCGGATGGAACAGGGCTAGGCGAAACTCGCAAGAAGTCTACTAAATTGAAGCGCATGACCGCCACCGGTTATGCAGAACCGTTAAGTGCTAGGAGTATATTTTGGAGACAAAAGACCTTGTATATGCTGTTGGTATAGCGCTTACCTTTATCCTCGGCGTCTGGAATCTTGCTAATTCGTATCTCCAGACTAGAAAAACTAGTTTTATCAATACGGTAACAAAACAGAGAATAGAGTGGCTTGAAAAAATCAGACAAGATGTTTCAAGGTTCTGCGGGTTAACTTACACATGGTGCTTCTCTGACCTTGAAGGTAAGCCAGAAGAATACGAAGTTCTTAAAGAGATTGATCAATTACGTCATGTTATCAAACTTCGCCTGAACCCCGACGACACGCCAGATCGCAAAATTAGCAAACTAATTGACCTCATCCCAACATTAACTCATCAGAGCAAGCATGAAGAGTTGAAGAAGGCAATCAAAGATCTCGTGGATGAAACCCAGGAAATGCTTAAATCCGAATGGGAAAAGGTCAAAAATGAGGCTGAAAACGGCAACATTTCAAAAAGGCGCACTTAACAACAGAATTAACGCGGACGGAAAATAGCTCTGCAAATATTCGAATACTTCGGTGGTACTCGCAAGTTCGCGTCGCCGCCGGTTATCCAAGCCGTTAAAAATCATGGAACTTTTCGTCTTCGGCCCCGTTCCATGTAACAGTTTCAATCGTATTGTTTAAAGGCAAAAACCAGCGGTCAGTGCAGCAAATGAACAGTCAGTTTTCGTTCAGCGGACTTCCGGCAGGTTATGCCAGTAGTTCAGTAAATTTGCAGCGCAGTACCGCTATCAGGTTCTTGTAAGAAGCAGTCGTTATTATTGGTGGGGCTGCCAATTGGGGCGGTTCGGCTTTTGCGGTTTGCGCCCTGGTTCGGGCAGTGTGCCGCTGTTCTTTCGTAATTGTAAATTGTGTTTTTAACCAAATAATCAACCGGATGGAACAATGGTAGCCGACATTCGCAAGAGGGCTACTAATTCGTAGCAGCATCGGCCACCGGTTATCCACCCGTTAAAAATCATGGAACTTCTCGTCTTCGGCCCCGTTCCATGTAGCAGTTTCAATTTTATTGTTTAAAGGCAAAACCCAGCGGTCAGTCTGCAAATGAACAAGCATTTTCCGTTCAGCACACTTCCGGCAGGTTATGCCAGTAGTTCAGTAAATTTTGCAGCGCTGTATCGTTATCAGGTTCTTGTAAGAAGCTGTCGTTATTATTGGTGGGGTTGCAACTTGGGGCGGTTCGGCTTTTGCGGTTTGTGCCTTGGTTCGGGTAGTGTACCGCTGCACTTTAGGAACTGTAATTTACGATTTTAACAAGACAATCAACCGGATGGAACGAACTGAGCCGAAATTTGCAGGAGGGCTACTTGGCTGTAACGGCATCGGCCACCGGTTATTTAACCGTTAAAAATCCATGGAACTTCTCGTCTTCGGACCCGTTCCATGTAGCAGTTTCAATCTTTATTGTTTAAAGGCAAAACCCAGCGGTCAGTCTGCAAATGGACAGGCATTTTCCGTTCAGCACACTTCCGGCAGGTTATGCCAGTAGTTCAGTAATTTGCAGCGCTGTATCGTTATCAGGTTCTTGTAAGAAGCTGTCGTTATTATTGGTGGGGTTGCAATTGGGGGCGGTTCGGCTTTTGCGGTTTGCGCCCTGGTTCGGGCTGTGTACCGCTGTTCTTTCGTAACTGTAAATTGTGTTTTTAACCAAATAATCAACCGGATGGAACAATGGTAGCCGACATTCGCAAGAGGGCTACTAAGCTGTAGCAGCATTCCGCCACCGGTTATCTAATCGTTACATTTTGAGAATTTGAATGAGAAAGCCATTAGATAGTGCTATTTTTTTAGCAATTGTGACTGCGGTTCTATATTCATGGAGTACAGCAAGATATCATGGTTTCTTGAGCACTATAGGTCTTGATGCGGACATGATGGAAAGAAGCTTTCATCAAGTTGTTTACAGTGGCTTAGTGGTCTCCTTTGATAAGATTCTAATTTTACTTTTAATACTTACCCTTGCTCTATTTTTATGGTCACGCGCAATAGTCCCTAGCTATGTAGATTATGTACGTAAAAGTATAAAGAACAAACGAAACATTATTAAAATCAAGAACCGCATAATCGGAAAAAGGAAAGCGCCTTCATTTGAGATCTCAGCAATAAAAAAGTCAAATACCGTTGCTATTTACTGCCTAATAGGTTTTTTATTTGTTTTTAGCCTCATTTACTTTGAAAACAAAGGGCAAGCATTTGCAAAAAATGCAATAGAAGCTCATTTCAACGGGGAAACGTCTGAAAAAAATAAAATCAAAGTAATGATAAGCAATTCAGAAAAAGCTCTTTCGTTTCTTGCGTGTGGTGCAAATAATTGTGCAGGTATAGAAGATAAAACAAATAAAATTATTTATTATCCTCAATCATCAGGATTTGTTTTCGAATACAAAAAGAAAAATGTAACAAAATAATCAAGCCGACGGTTGATAGCTCTGCGGGTTTCGTAAAGCTTTCTACCAACCAGCAAGGCCTCTTCGCCGCGGCTTATCAACACCGTTGAGGCTGTAGGAAAACCCCAAAATATGCTATAAATACTGTAATTTTATTAAAATTTCTGGGGAGGATTTCATGGCACGTTTTGTTGATTACAATCCGCACCAAACAGTTCTGCTGCCAATCTCATTCGAGCAGCAAATCCTTCCAGGAACCTTCGAACATACCCTGAACTATCTGGTCGATAATGAACTCGATCTGAGCATCTTTTTACACAAATACAAAAACGATGATGGTGGCCGTCCCGCCTATGATCCGGCCCTCTTACTCAAGATCGTCCTACTGGCTTACGCCCGAGGTGTGACAGGAAGTCGCCGTATCGAAGCATTGTGCCGTGAAAATGTTCTGTTTATGGCCTTGGCGGCTGACTGCCGTCCTCACTTCACCACTATTGCCGAGTTTATTTCCGGCTCTAGTCACGAGATTGCCAAACTGTTCCAACAAATTCTGATGATCTGTGATGACATGGGGCTGATCGGTAAAGAGATGTTTGCCATTGATGGCTGCAAACTACCCTCCAATGCTAGTAAAGAGTGGAGTGGTCATCATGATTCATTACGCAAAAAGAGCCGTAAAATCGATAAAGCTGTGCGTCGCATGTTGACTGTGCATCGTGAAGAAGACCGTAAGGGAGAAAATGATCACCAGATCCGGCAGAAGCAGGAAAAGCAGATCGCAACCTTGCGTAAAGCTAGCAGCAAGATTAAACGCTTTCTGAACGAGAACGAACCACGCAAAGGGCACAGCGGCAATGAGGTTCAAAGTAATATCACCGATTCCGACAGTGCCAAAATGAAAACCAGTCATGGGGTCATTCAGGGGTACGTTGGCGTCGCTGCCGTTGACAGCAAACACCAAGTGGTTGTCAGTGCCGAAGCTTTTGGTCAGGGCCAGGAGCATGGTTTGCTGGAACCGATGATTGAACAGATCGATCAAGCATTTAAAGATGATGAGGAATCGCCACTGAAAGAAGGGAAAATCCTGGCAGATAGTGGCTTCTGCAATCAGGAAACATTAAGTTATCTCGAAGAAAACAACATTGACGGCTATATTGCCGACCATGGATTTCGTGCCCGCGACCCACGCTTTGTAGATGTTGATCAATATAGACCTGAACAGGCGAAAAAAGCGGCCATCACCAAACGCTTTGCGGCGTCCGACTTTAAGACAGACATTGAGCAGCAAACCTGCGTCTGCCCAGCGGGAAAAAGCCTGTGGCTCAAATGTTCCCGGGCCAAGATCCGCGATGGAATCTTTATGCAGTTTATGGGGCATAAAGAAGATTGTGACACTTGCCCGTTACGTAGCCAATGTCTACGCAGCACCAAGCAAAAAGGGGCCCGGCAGGTCAACGTCAAGCTTGAGCATGTTGAAACCAAAAAGAATGGTTGCCTGGAGCGGATGAAACAAAAGATCGACAGCAAGGTTGGCCGCCACATTTACAGCCAGCGACTCGGTATCGTGGAACCCGTTTTCGGTCATATGTGCGAAGCGATCGGCATCAAACGCTTTACCCTCAGAAGCAAAATCAAGGTCGATGGCCAATGGAAGCTCATGGCCATGCTGCATAATTTAACCAAGATTCACCGCTTTGGAGTCACTGGGTAAGCAAAGGGAACATTAAGTCAGAGAATGGTCAGGAATCGGCTCTATAATGGCTAGATAAACGATAAGAAAGCGCACGATGGATGATTTTCATTCGTGTCGATGGAAATTTTTTTAAATTTATATCTGAGCTGTAGATGGGGCTGATTTTCAGTTTTTTCTACAGACTCGTTATGTTTCAGTAGTACGGGAGTACAAATCATGACTGACAACAATTCTCAAATTGAAGGCACCATCAATGCTATATCTGGCCTTGTTGAAAAAGTCCCTATTTACGATGATGCTATTCAGCCTTTAGCAAAAGAAACTGGCAAAGCACTAGCGACAGTAGGAAAAACCGTAAACGCTGCTTTGATGCCCATTCGAGGGCTTGTTTGGGGCCTTGAACAGATTGAGGTATTTGTACAAAATAAAGTAGCAAGAAAATTGCAAGACGTTCCTCCCGAAAACATTCAAACCCCAGACCTTGCTGTTGCTGGTCCTGCGCTAGAATCTCTAAGATACACTGGACACAAAGAAGACCTAGCTGAGCTTTATGCTAATCTTCTTGCTACATCTATGGACAAAAATACGGCGAATACTGCGCATCCCGGTTTCGTAGAAATTATCCGAAATCTTAATAGTGATGAGGCAAAAGTTCTATCTTATTTAGCCAAGGCAACAGTTGCGCCAATAGTCGATATTAGACGTGAAACAAAGAATAAAAAGGGGGGAGTTATTGCATGCCCATATGTCACAACCATTGCAATTGATGCTGCCTGTGAACATCCTCAACTTATTGGCCCATATCTTAAAAATCTTGAACGGCTAGGCCTACTTGATATTCGTAGGGATGCGCACCTAACTTCAGATGGCGCGTATGATCGGATATTAAATGACGCATCAGTAAAACAAGTAGAAAATGAGTTGAATGCTTTAGAAAACCACAAAGCAATGTTTACCAAATACTACACTCAAATTTCAGAATTAGGAAAATTGTTCTTTTCAGCTTGTGGTAATAGCAGAGACAAAACATAACAACAGAATCAACGCGGACGGAAAATAGCTCTGCAAATATTCGAATACTTCGGTGGTACACGCAAGCTCGCGTTGCCGCCGGTTATCCAAGCCGTTATGTTTCCTAGTGATGAATATGTTCGAAGAATTTAAATTTGAGGAAAAGTATCCAGGCTTACCGCAAGGTGAAATCGAGACAATTTCCACTTTTCTCTCTGCGGAAATAAAAGATGGGGAGATTGATAATGGCTCTACGCTTGACTATAAACAGTGGAGCCTCCCGATACTAAAAATCCCTGAACAATATTTAAATCTCCTATCGTATTCGAATGGAGGGCTTATCGTAAATGGTGATAGGGAATTTGCATTTTTCGGTAAGAATGAACTTAGGGAATACTATCTAAACTATGAATTTCCTCACTATATGCCAAGAGTATTACCAATAGCGTTGAATGGCGGGGGCGTGTTTTATGCTTATGATCTTAGGAAAGCTTTAGAGAGTCCTGAGATTATTGCTATTGGGTCAGGAGCGTTGGATTGGGAGTTTGCATATTCTCTCGGCAATGATTTATTGGAAATTTTATCCAAATCTACCAACATCGAAGATGAAGAGCCGTAAACATAACAAAAACATTGAAAGGGACTGGGAAAAGCAGCGTGCCCTTCGGTTGCGCCACTTCCCCCAGCCCCTCATGCTTGGTGTGATGTTGCAATAATTTAAAATGTATTGGTCATCTGACAAAAAGTTATTTCTTCTCCCTGGCCTCGATGGTACCGGCAACCTTTTCGAGCCTCTCCTGAAGGAACTACCCGATGAATGCATTTCAGAAATAATTAGCTATCCGTTCGACCAACAACAGACATTTGAACAACATGTGAAGCATGTCGAAAGCAAGCTACCGCTAAACGAGCCAATCATCCTGCTCGCAGAATCATTTTCCGGTCCCGTTGCCATAGAGATCCTGTCGTCAGGTAAATTTCAGATTGAGCGTGTAATATTTGTTGCTACCTTTGCCAAATCGCCGCAACCAATTTTACTCGGCGTGGCAAAGCACTTGCCCCTTTCATCATTGTTAAAACTGAATTTTCCGGGGGTACTAGTTCGACACTTTTGCTTAGGAACGAAAGCAACAGAAGAACAAATAGAATCATTCAAAAGTACCGTAGCAGGGGTCGCTCCGGAAGTTCTCGCAGAACGGCTCAGGATTCTCGCAACGGTTGATTTAAGAAACAAACTAAAAGGCATCAACGTGCCATGTTGCTACCTCCAAGCAGAGAACGACAGACTGGTCCCGTCTGGTGTCTTGAACGACTTTGAAAAAGGCTTAAAAAAACTAAACGTTCATAAGGTGTACGGCCCGCACTTTATCCTTCAAGCCGAACCGAAAGCTTGTGCTGAAGCCATCTGCCAAGAAGCAACATAACAAATTAATACAGCGGATTCGCTATCGCTCTCCGCTGATCACTAGCGTTAAAATCCATGGAACTTCTCCTCTTCGGCCCTGTTCCATGTGGCTTTTCATTCTCATTTTTTAAAAGGCAAAACCCAGCGGTCGGTCTGCAAATGAACAGGCATTTTTCGTTCAACACACTTCCGGCAGGTTATGCTAGCAGTTCAGTAACTTTGCAGCGCTGTATCGTTATCAGGTTCTTGTAGGAAGCTGTCGTTATTATTGGTAGGTCTGCAAATTTGTGCGGTTCGGCTTTTGCGGTTTGTAGCCTGGTTCGGGCTGTGTGCCGCAGCACTTTAGGAACAGTAATTTACGATTTTAACAATATAATTAACCGGATGGAACGAACTGAGCCGATATTCGCAAGGTGTCTACTAAGTTGTAGCTGCGCTTCGCCACCGGTTATCCACCCGTTAAAAATCCATGGAACTTCTCGTCTTCGGCCCCGTTCCATGTAGCAGTTTCAATCTTATTGTTTAAAGGCAAAACCCAGCGGTCGGTCTGCATATTAACAGGCCTTTTCCGTTCAGCACACTTCCGTCAGGTGATGCCAGCAGTTCAGTCAATTGGCAGCGCTGTACCGCTATCAGGTTCTTGTAAGAAGCTGTCGTTATTATTGGTGGGGCTGCCAATTGGGGCGGTTCGGCTTTTGCGGTTTGTCGCCTGGTTCGGGCAGTGTACCGCTGTTCTTTTGTAACTGTAAATTGTGTTTTTAACCAAATAATCAACCGGATGGAACAATGGTAGCCGACATTCGCAAGAGGGCTACTAATTCGTAGCAGCATCGGCCACCGGTTATCCACCCGTTAAATGCCCTTGGTTTCTACCCGTCTTCGGTCGGATTCAAAGGTATGTTTTGGCACAATACACAGCATCACCCTGCCCTGGGTAATTTATTCCGGCAGGTCATGCACTAAGTTCAGAAAATTCGAAAATGATCCTGTCTTTTCAGATCATTATCGGAAAGATTCGCTATAATTTGGCAGGCAACGAAACGGAAGCAACTGTTTCATAATCAGAACGTCGGGCAGCACAGTGCCTGCCTAGGCACTTCCGTACTTAGCAGCTCTGCTTTTAACCATACACTCAAGCCGACGGGTGATGGTTCTGTGGGTTTCGCAAAATTCCTACAAACTCCCACAGCCTCTACGCCGCGGCTTAGCTAATCCGTTGAGGCTGTAGGAAAACCCCAAAATATGCTATAAATACTGTAATTTTATTAAAATTTCTGGGGAGGATTTCATGGCACGTTTTGTTGATTACAATCCGCACCAAACAGTTCTGCTGCCAATCTCATTCGAGCAGCAAATCCTTCCAGGAACCTTCGAACATACCCTGAACTATCTGGTCGATAATGAACTCGATCTGAGCATCTTTTTACACAAATACAAAAACGATGATGGTGGCCGTCCCGCCTATGATCCGGCCCTCTTACTCAAGATCGTCCTACTGGCTTACGCCCGAGGTGTGACAGGAAGTCGCCGTATCGAAGCATTGTGCCGTGAAAATGTTCTGTTTATGGCCTTGGCGGCTGACTGCCGTCCTCACTTCACCACTATTGCCGAGTTTATTTCCGGCTCTAGTCACGAGATTGCCAAACTGTTCCAACAAATTCTGATGATCTGTGATGACATGGGGCTGATCGGTAAAGAGATGTTTGCCATTGATGGCTGCAAACTACCCTCCAATGCTAGTAAAGAGTGGAGTGGTCATCATGATTCATTACGCAAAAAGAGCCGTAAAATCGATAAAGCTGTGCGTCGCATGTTGACTGTGCATCGTGAAGAAGACCGTAAGGGAGAAAATGATCACCAGATCCGGCAGAAGCAGGAAAAGCAGATCGCAACCTTGCGTAAAGCTAGCAGCAAGATTAAACGCTTTCTGAACGAGAACGAACCACGCAAAGGGCACAGCGGCAATGAGGTTCAAAGTAATATCACCGATTCCGACAGTGCCAAAATGAAAACCAGTCATGGGGTCATTCAGGGGTACGTTGGCGTCGCTGCCGTTGACAGCAAACACCAAGTGGTTGTCAGTGCCGAAGCTTTTGGTCAGGGCCAGGAGCATGGTTTGCTGGAACCGATGATTGAACAGATCGATCAAGCATTTAAAGATGATGATGAATCGCCACTGAAAGAAGGGAAAATCCTGGCAGATAGTGGCTTCTGCAATCAGGAAACATTAAGTTATCTCGAAGAAAACAACATTGACGGCTATATTGCCGACCATGGATTTCGTGCCCGCGACCCACGCTTTGTAGATGTTGATCAATATAGACCTGAACAGGCGAAAAAAGCGGCCATCACCAAACGCTTTGCGGCGTCCGACTTTAAGACAGACATTGAGCAGCAAACCTGCGTCTGCCCAGCGGGAAAAAGCCTGTGGCTCAAATGTTCCCGGGCCAAGATCCGCGATGGAATCTTTATGCAGTTTATGGGGCATAAAGAAGATTGTGACCCTTGCCCGTTACGTAGCCAATGTCTACGCAGCACCAAGCAAAAAGGGGCCCGGCAGGTCAACGTCAAGCTTGAGCATGTTGAAACCAAAAAGAATGGTTGCCTGGAGCGGATGAAACAAAAGATCGACAGCAAGGTTGGCCGCCACATTTACAGCCAGCGACTCGGTATCGTGGAACCCGTTTTCGGTCATATGTGCGAAGCGATCGGCATCAAACGCTTTACCCTCAGAAGCAAAATCAAGGTCGATGGCCAATGGAAGCTCATGGCCATGCTGCATAATTTAACCAAGATTCACCGCTTTGGAGTCACTTGTTAAGCAAAGGGAACATTAAGTCAGAGAATGGTCAGAAATCGGCTCTATAATGGCTAGATAAACGATAAGAAAGCGCACGATGGATGATTTTCATTCGTGTCGATGGAAGTTTTTTTAAATTTATATCTGAGCTGTAGATGAGGCTGATTTTCAGTTTTTTCTACAGACTCGTTATATGTCGGCTAGGAATGAAGCATGATTAAACTATTCAGAGGAAATGGGTTGGCGAATTTGGATGAACTCTATTTTCCTGAAGAACAAATTGAATGGCCTGAGCCTTGGTGGTGTTTGGATCAAAATCTAGAGGCAAGGCTGGGAATTCAGAAAGAGTTAAACTCTGAGGTCGGGCCGAAGCACTCACTATGGGGATTAAAACCTGTTGAGATTGGTAAAACTGACTCAAATGATGATGTTATCGTTCATCTTAATGATGGTCGATTTGCTTGTGTACATCTGATATGGCACGGAACGTTAGATCAGTATCCTGACAAGTTTCCTTCAACTATTGTTTTCGATAGTGTGGCAGGCCTTCAAATGTATATAAACGAAGAAGCTGATGAATACACATAACAATTCCATGCACGCGGAGCCAGCTACTGCGCAATTATTTGTGGTGTCGCTACGCTCCTTTATACCACAAAAATTGTTCCACTCCGCTGGCTAGGTGATTGACGCGTTAGACCTAAGAAATGAATAAAGACGACTTTCGAACATACTTGCTATCTGCAAGCTACAGGTCTGTGAAGTTTGCAGAAATTTATGTAAAAAATAAGCTTCATTTCGAATTTTCTTACGATATTTATTTAAACCAATCATATGACGAGCATGCAGACGAAGAAAGTACCCTTTACCCAGAAGACAATGATAAGGAAATAAAAGGGATTAACTCAGAAGAAGTATTGGAAATATTGTGTAGGAATAACAAGGTTCCAGAATGGATTGATATTTCTGTCAGCGCAGTAGGAAAAAAGTTTACCTTACTAAGGCTTCTTTGCTGCGGCCGTTTCACTAGCAAACGTGAGAAAATGTACTATTCAAAACGCGGGCAAGGACCCTTTGGCATCAAAAGTCCATCATTTCCTCCCAACCTGAAAGAAGGGAAGAAGTTTCGCATAAAATCGGTCTAACCCCAGCATCAACCGGATGGAACAGAGCTAAGCGGAATTCGCAAGAAGTCTACTAAATTGAAACGCATGACCGCCAATTGCAAAAATATAGATGTAAGTATCATCGAATTTATAAATAACACGATCTTTTTGACTTATTCGGCGTGACCAGAAACCAGAAAGATTGTGACGAAGTGCTTCGGGTTTTCCCGTTCCAACTGCCGGGTCCCCCCGAAGCATCTCTTTCAGAATTGAACATAGGGCTTTATGCAAACGCTTGTCTTTTGTCCTGAGCTCTTCATATGCAACCCAAGTGTTACCTTCAAACACCAAGGATCTCATTCAGTTCTCCGTCCGTTGGTGTGTAACCGGAACGCTCTGCATGAGAACGAGAAGACTCAGCAATTTGCTTCATCAAACTGGAATTTTGGAGAACGTAAAGGGTTTCTTGATCACGTTCCCAATCTTCCGCACTCATAACAATAAAGTCGCCGCCATTGCGACGGGTTACTTTGAGTGGCTCATGTTCGCTGGCAGCTTGTTCGACATAATCTTTTATGCTGGCACGAAACTGATTTACACTGATAGTTTCCATAGGGCACCTCCAATCGTGTACCGAACTTCGGTACACAGTAACACGCCCTAACCATTAAATCAAGCCAACGGGTGATAGCCCTGCAGGTTACGTAAAGGTTTCCACCAATCTGAAAAGGCACTACACCGCGGCTTATTTAAACCACTATATATCTTGAGGAGTTATGCCTTTACCAGCTAGCAAAATTGAGCTGCTTGACAATATACGCAGCGCTTATGAAAAACTTGACCACGAATTTGCCGATGTTCCTTCCAACATGGAAAAGAACCAGCATATTTCGGGTCATATTTCATGCTGTAACATTTTGGCGTATCAAATAGGTTGGGCTAGGTTACTCTTAGGCTGGGAAGCTACCGAACGGAAAGGCCTGCAGCCTGCTATGCCAGCTAAAGGATATAAATGGAATGAACTTGGCAAACTGGCACAATCGTTCTATGACGAAAGTTCCTCTAAAAGTTTGAAGCAACTAAGGAGTGAATTCCACAATGAAATTAATAACCTATTACAATGGGTAGAATCTCTGTCAGAAGAGGAATTATTTGTTGTACATCAGCGGCAATGGGCCGGTGAGAAATGGCCGCTTGTAAAATGGATTCAGGTTAACACAATCGCTCCTTACCGTTCTGCCAGAACTAAAGTCAGGCGCTGGAAAAAAGCAAATCAAATATAACCCAGCATTAACCGGGTGGAACAGTGCTAGGCGACATTTCGCCACCGATTATCTAACCGTAGGGGCTGTAGAAAAAACTTTAGGATCTCGAAATATCTGGCTTTTATGGTTAAAAAATCATTAATGAGGCGAAGAAATCGATCTGAGGAAAATGTGGACCCATATTCTTTGGGTTTTCATCTTGGGAGCTTTTCCTGCACACTCTTTAGGCCTCAAAATTGATCTCAATGACCACCAATTGCAAAAATATAGATGTAAGCATCATTCAATTTATAAATGACGCGATCTTTTTGGCCCAGCCTGCGTGACCTGAAACCGGAAAGATTTTGAGGAAATACTTCTCAACACCGGTAGCCGGAAAGCAGGCGTAAAATTTCCCTGCTGACAACATAACAAATGGCCTTATACAAACACTCGGCTAATCATTGATATTTTGTATGCATTCCTACAAGCCATCATTTTCTGCCCAGTAAAAAACCATGTTATTTGCGATTTTCAACATGATTCTGTTTGGAATCTGCGTCAAATTACGCTATTTAATCTGGTCCCTTCGTGGCGACACTAAGTGGCATCTCCGTTTTAAATTTACATCAGCCAAAACATAGATTGATTTAATACGACCCGTTCCTCCACCGTTTGCAAACTATCGAGGGGCAACAACAGCGTGTGATTAGGAGCAGTAATGGAAGGCTTGCAAAGAAAGTATGGTTTCTGGACGGCAACAGCCATGGTCATTGGTATTGTTATCGGTTCAGGGGTATTTTTTAAAGCAGATGACGTCTTAAAAGCAGCTAACGGCAGTCTGCCAACTGCGCTTTTTGCCTGGCTGATCGGTGGCGCCATTATGGTGACAACCGCCTCTGTTTTCGCCCAGATTGCCACCCGCATCGAGAAGGTTAACGGTCTTGTCGATTATCTTGAGGAGGCCTATGGCCAGCAAGCCGGCTATCTTGTCGCCTGGTTCATGACCTTTGTCTACTACCCTACCCTGGTTGCCGTGCTGGCCTGGGTATCCGCAAACTATACCTGCAGCCTGCTGGATATGAAAGATGCCTTGTGGAGCGTTTCCGGTATTTATCTGGTCGGTTTCTTCCTGCTGAACATCCTTTCACCGGTGCTGGCAGGCAAATGGCAGGTTTCGGCAACAGTTATCAAATTAATCCCTCTTTTTCTGGTTGCCATCGTCGGTATCATCTGTGGCCTTGTTAACGGCCAGACCCTCTCAAGCTTTATGGTCCCGGCCCATAATATTGCTGCTGGTGGCGGACTTGCTGTTGCCACCCTATCCACTGCTTTTGCCTATGAAGGCTGGATCATTGCCACGACCATTAATGCAGAACTCAAAGATGCCAAAAAGACCCTCCCTAAGGCCCTGTTTTTCGGCGCGATTGCCGTCGTGATTATCTATATGCTTTATTACCTGGGTATTTCCGGAGTGCTAGCCAATGAAGCAGTCATTAAGGCTGGCGATAATGCACCGGTCGAAGTCATTTCCATTATTTTTGGTCGTTTGGGCGGAACCTTGCTTTCCGTTTTTGTTATTATCTCCTGCCTGGG
This sequence comes from Geopsychrobacteraceae bacterium, assembly GCA_963664385.1. GTDB lineage: Bacteria > Desulfobacterota > Desulfuromonadia > Desulfuromonadales > Geopsychrobacteraceae > Seleniibacterium. The sequence continues at coordinate 1,889,000 of OY761157.1, read as the reverse complement.
CACGCTGAATGGCCTGATTATGGGGAGTGCGCGGGGAATGTATGCCATCGCATCCCGTGGCCTGGGACCAAAGCCGCTGATCTTTGCAGCTATCAATAAACGTAGCAACTCAACCCTCAATTCAGCCCTTGTCGGATTTGCCCTTTCCGCTTTCTGGCTGTTGGTGTGGTATGGCAATTTTGCCGGTTGGTTCGGGGCCTTTATGGATATCTCGGAATTGCCTATTGCCTTTCTTTATATCGTTTACCTGTCCCTACATATCTGGGTCATGAAAACTTTTACTGATCTGGGCCCGGTCAAAAGATTTGCCGCCCCGCTGCTGGCAGGAGCCGGTTCCCTGTATATTATCTGGGGTGCGATTCACAAGGCCATGTTCATCCATTTCCTGCTCCTTTGCCTGGTTATTGTCGCTGCCGGTCTCCCTTTTATGAGGGTCAAGAGTCGCGCGGGCGCTACGCATGCAGGCAAATCCCAGCGTTAGCGGTTTAAGCTCCATGTCGATGGCGAAATGTGAATGTCGAACTCCCAGACTTTGGGATTGTGAGATTAAAGGAAAATATTTAGGTCAGGATATGACCAATAGTCGCTATGGTGAAGTGTGGTTATATCGCTGCCCCGATTGCGCTGCGACCTGGCTGTTCTACCGCGTTGAATATCCTTCATTTTCGCAATCCGGACGGTGGTTTCGAGCCATTGTTCCTGCTGAGGGCGCTGAAAACATCATGCCTGAGGATGCTGAAAGATTGATGAATGCTTCCGATTTTCGCGTGGTCGGTGGTAGCTTTTTCAGATCACCTGGGATTGTTCAAACATCTCCTGTCGATTTACCGTTTGACTGTTAACCACCAATCACAACCAAAAATTATTTGTCAGCAAAAAGGGTACCCAAACTCTTTCCTTGGTGGGTACCCTTAATAATTTGCCTCCTTACTAAGGAGAAAAATTGTTATAAATTATGCTTCCCCTAGCTGTTCCTTTCTCTTTTACCAATCAGCCAGCAAACAAATCCCCCCTAACCTCAATTGGTCCGGAAGAATTATTCAACATCAGCAAAGGTAACCATATCCACCTAATCATAGAGGTCGACATGAACGACATGGAGATGATCAGCGGTTCTTTGTTGTTGCTGTTTTATTGATACGAAATATTTTTTTATCAACCTCAAAATTCTCCTAAATCCCGATGTGTTTCAATGCTTTCCCTGGATTTTGGTTTGACATGATCAGCTGGCATAGCGTAGATAATAACCTCTCAATTTGGCCTTATTGTACCTGCCACAAGGCTATTTGAAAGGTTCCGTTGGGGGCCGGCAAGAGGGGAGAGACCATTTATATTTATAAGAGCTTACTGCTCTTTTTGTCATGCTACCGTAGGAGGATATGCTATGAGACAACGTTTTGTATTGTTGGCAGCGGTGATCTGTCTATCGTTTACACTTTTGGGTGCCAACGCCTTCAGTCAGGATAAATTTGTTTGGAAAATGGCCAGCTCTTGGCCAAAAGGTACGATTCTGCAAGACTCGGCCGACGCATTTGCCGACAAAGTTAACAAGATGAGTGGTGGTCGCCTGACCATCAAGAGCCACCCCGCCGGAGTCCTCATGGGCCCGCTGGAAGTTGCTGACGGGGTTCGCATGGGTACCATCGATGCCGCCCACAGCTCACCCGCTTATTCGGTCGGGCAGATCCCGGCTGCCCCGCTGTTCGGCTACATCCCTTTTGGCATGGAGGCAATCCCCTACCTGACCTGGATGCTCGAAGGTGAAGGGCAGGAACTGCTCAATGAGATGTACGCCAAATTCAACTACGGTCATGTCATACCCGTTGGCATGATCCCCAGTGAAGACCTGGCGTGGTCCAATAAACCAATCACTTCCATGGAAGACTTCAAAGGCCTTAAGTTCCGTACCTCAGGTTACTGGGGTGAAATCCTTACTGCTGCAGGAGCTTCGGTTATGATGCTACCTGCTGGCGAGGTCTATGAGGCGATGCAGCGCAAGGTGCTTGACGCCGGGGAATTCTCTATCCCCTCGATGGACAAGGATCTCGCTTTCTATGAAATCGCCGAATACCTGCTGGTCCCCGGCATCCACCAGACCTCTACCCTTTTCGATCTCAAGATCAATAAACGTTCCTGGGAAAAACTGCCAGACGATCTCAAAGCGATTGTCGATGTTGCTGCCAAAGCCTCGATCCTGGAGATGCTGACCAAGTGTATTACCGCTGACGTCCCGGCTCTTGAGTTCTTCAAGGAAAAAGGCGTCAAGATCCAGTATCTCGATCCCGCAATCCAGAAGGAACTGGCCAAGAAGGCGCAGGATCTTATGATGGCCAAGGGAGAAAAAGACCCATTTTTCAAGAAGGTTTACGAGTCCCAGCTGAAGTTCCGTAAAGGTTATAATGCCTACAAGGAACTGATGACTCCTGCTTACTAAAACGTATTTTATATTTAGTACCCTGGTCTGGCCAGCGTTGCGACCAGATCCGAGACGACAAGTAAGCTGTTTTTCCCCGTTGATTTTGTATAGGGGTCATCTGGTCAGGCGGATGACTCCTTTGTTATTCCGGTAACCGTTTATTCTATAGCCAACTTCGTTCAAGAAGCGGACTACGGAATGAACGGTTACGTTTGTCTGTAGGTATTGCCATGAATTTTTTGCGTCAAACCGTCCATACCATTGATACCTTGAGCGAGTTCTCCGCCAAGATCATCATCTGGCTGGTCCTGGTTCTTACTGCCATTATCAGTTACGAAATTTTTTCACGCTACGTGCTCAATGCGCCGACCAAATGGGTTTTTGATCTCAGCTATATGATCGGCGGTACCTTCTTTCTGCTGGGTGAAGCCTGGACACTGAAAAGAAAACAACATGTCCGCATCGATATCTTTTATGAGCGCTTTTCCCCCAGAACCAAGGCTTGGATCGACATTGTATTTTATCTCTGCCTGTTCTTCCCTTTGTGGGGGGGGATTTTATGGGCGCTGATCCCCTATGTGCAGTTTTCCTGGGATGTGGGTGAGCGGTCCATGCAGGGCTACTGGCAACCGATCATCTACCCCTTCAAAACCGTCATGCCGGTGGGGGTTGGGCTCCTCCTGCTTCAGGGCCTGGCCAATGTCCTGCGTAATATCGAAACCATTTGTGGAGGAGCAAGCAAATGAGTACTGAAATTCTCGTCCTCCTGATGTTTGTCCTGCTCTTCGCCGGGATTTTTCTGGGATTCCCCACCGCGTTCGTACTGAGTGGTGTCGCCTTTGTTTTCGGCTGGTTCGATATGGGCAGCAATATCTACGGGCTCTTTATTACCCGTCTGTTCGAGCTGATGAAGAACTATACCCTGCTAGCGGTCCCCCTGTTCCTGTTCATGGGCGTCTTTATGGAGAAATCGGGCATGGCTGAACGCCTGTTCTCTGCCATGCACATTCTGTGGGGACGGTTCCGTGGTGGGCTGGGCATCTCGACCATCGCGATTTCCGCAATTTTTGCGGCAGCCACCGGGGTAGTCGGTGCCTCCGAAATTACCATAGGCCTGATGGCGTTACCGGTAATGCTTGAAAAAAACTACAACAAGCCCATGGCCTGTGGAGCGATCTGTGCCGGCGGTACCTTAGGAATCCTCATTCCGCCTTCGGTCATGATCATCGTCTACGGCCCCATCGCCCGGATTTCTGTTGGCAAGCTCTTTCTTGGCACCCTGATTCCTGGCTTGTTGCTGACTCTGCTCTACATGGTGTATATCGCCATCCGCTGCTATCTGCGCCCCCAGGACGGGCCACCACTGCCAGTTGAAGAACGCCAGCTTGAACCGGGACAAAAGTGGAAAATTCTCTTTACCTCGGTGCTCCCACCGGCACTGATTATCTTTTCCGTCCTCGGCTCCATCTTTTTCGGTATCGCCGCGGTCACCGAAGCAGCTGCCGTTGGTGCAGTGGCCAGTATGATTCTGGCCGCCTCATACGGTCGCCTCAACTTCCAGGTCGTCAAGGAGGCCTGTTCGCAAACCCTGACAATAACCGCGATGATCATGATGATCGCCATCGGCGCCAGCTTTTTCTCGACAGTTTTTGTCTCCCTTGGTGGGGATGAGGTCATCAGCTCAATGTTTCTCCAGCTCCCTATGGGCAAGTGGGGCGTACTCCTGGCGATCATGCTGCTGCTGGTCCTGTGCGGTATGTTCATCGACTGGATGGGGATTCTGTTTATCATTGTCCCGCTGATCACCCCCATCGCCGCTGAGATCGGTTTCGATCCGGTCTGGTTTGCGGTGCTGGTTATGGTCAACCTGCAGATCTCCTTTCTTACGCCGCCCTTTGCCTATTCGATCTTCTATCTCAAGGGGATTGCGCCTCCGACGGTGTCGACCATCGATATTTACCGGGGTGTTATGCCCTTTGTCGGCCTGCAGGTACTGACGATAATATTACTTATTATTTTCCCGCAGCTCATAACCTGGCTGCCGTCGTTCCTGATCAACTGATCCTGGAGCACCGCTTTGAAAACCTTAAGTCAAACATCTTCAATTGTCCGGAAGCTTAGGTAAAACTATGAAGCAAACACCACACGTCACCCTCTTTATTCAGTGTATTGTTGACACCATCTTTCCCGAGGTGGCCGAAGCGATGGTTGCGGTGCTCAAACGCTGCAATGTCTCTCTTTCCTGCCCGACGGATCAGACCTGTTGCGGTCAACCGGCGTTCAACTCCGGTCACCGCAATGTCGCCCGCGATGCGGCACGCAAGTTTATTCAGCGCTTCGAAACTGCCGAATGCATCGTTTCTCCTTCCGGCTCCTGCGTTAATATGATCCGGCATCACTATCCTGAGTTGTTCAAGGATGAACCGGAGATGCAGCAGCGGGCCATCAAGGTCGGACAGAAGACCTACGAGTTTACCGAGTTTCTTGTCGATGTTCTGGGTGTGGAAGAGGTCGGCTCCCGCTATCCACACAAGGTGACCTACCATGCCTCCTGCCACCTGAACCGCTTCCTTGACGTTGACCGCCAGCCACGCGCCCTGCTGGCGAATATCGATGCCATGGAGCTTATCGAAATGCAGAGTGCCGACCGCTGCTGCGGCTTCGGCGGAACCTTTGCCGTGAAATACTCCGAGATCTCCGAGGCGATCCTGCAGGAAAAGGTTGACAACATCCTGGCCACCGGTGCCGAGGTGGTCACCGGCTGCGATATGGGTTGCCTGATGAATATTCAGGGGATGCTAAGCCGTATGGATTCCCCCGTTAAGGTGAAACACATCGCCCAACTGCTGGCGGAGCAATGATATGAGCCGGATAACATCAGACCAATACAAACCGAATGCCCGTAAAGCTATCGCCGACCCGGTTTTACAGTCAGCCCTTGGCAGCCTGCAACAGCGGCTCGGACCGGCCACCAAGAACCTCTATAATAAGCTCCCTGAAGGTCAGGAGCTGCGCAAACTGGCCCATCAGTACCGTCGCAAGGCGGTTGATAACCTTGATGTCATGCTCGAAACCCTGGCCGCCAATATTCGTAAGCAGGGCGGACACGTTTATTTTGCTGCCAACGCTGAAGAAGCCAATGACATCTGCCTGCAGATCGCGACGCAAAACAAGGTCCGTTCCGTGGTCAAAGGCAAGTCGATGGTCAGTGAAGAGATCGGGCTCAACCATGCCCTGGAACAGGCGGGGATTGAGGTCAATGAAACCGACCTTGGGGAATATATTATCCAGCTGGCTGATGAGCGGCCCACCCATATCGTGGCACCGGCTATTCACAAAACCCGACAGCAGGTTGGCGAGCTATTTACGGAAAAGCTTGGCACTCCCTACTCGGACGATCCGCCAACCCTGACCCAGGATGCCCGTAAAGCGCTACGCGAAAAATTTCTCACTGCAGATATGGGGATCTCCGGCTGTAACCTCGCCTGCGCCGAAACCGGTCATATCACCACGGTGTCCAACGAAGGGAACATCCGCATGTCCACCACCCTGCCAAAGATCCATGTGGCCTTGATGGGAATGGAGCGGATCGTCGCCAATCTCGAAGAACAGCAGGCGGTGCTGCGCTTGATGTCCATGGGGGCTGCTGCTCAGCAGATCGGTGGTTACGTCAGTTACGTAGGCGGCCCGGCCACAGCCGACCATTGTGACGGCCCGGAACAGTTCCACCTGATCATCGTCGACAACGGGCGTTCGAAAATCCTTGCCGATGAAGACTTTCGAGAAATGCTCTGCTGCGTTCGCTGCGGAGCCTGCCTGAATATCTGTCCGGTTTATGGCAAGGTCGGCGGGCACAGCTATGGATCGGCCTATTCCGGCCCGGTTGGCGCTGTCGTCACCCCGCTGCTGTTTGGCATCAACAAGGCTGCGGATCTCTGCTCGGGCGAATCCCTCTGCGGCGCCTGTCGCCAGGCCTGCCCGCTGGAGATCAACCTGCCCCGGATGCTGCTGACCATGCGCTCCAAGTTGTCCGAAGGCGATCCCGCCTGGCAAGTGCAACCCGCCCGCAACTCGGAAAAGTTTCTGTTCCAGTGCTGGCAACTGGTTAACAGCAACCGCACCCTGTACAACCTGTTCTTTTCCATTGCCCGGGTCGTCCAGAAGGTCCTGCCCAGCCAGAACGGGATGACCAGTAAACTTCCCTACCCGTTTAACGGCTGGACCAGAAAGCGCAACATCCAGCCGTTGGCCGGACAAACCTTTATGGACAAGTGGAAAGCAGAGCAGAAGAAACAAGGCGGAGGAAACAACTGATGGAGCAGCAAGCGTTTATCGATAGGATCAGAACAGCCCTTGGCCGTGACAAGGGGAATGCGCCCACGGATATTTTTACGACAGCTCCTTCAGCTAAAGAAGAACAGATCCTGACCACCATCCGGCAACGCAGTCCGGAACAGCGTCAGGAGCTGCTGACCAAACTGCGCGAGGTCGCCGGCCCCCTTTATGTTGACCTTCACGAGCAGGCCAGTTTAGCAGAGACAGCAACGGCCATTGCCACCCTGATCAACGAAAAACAGCCGGAATGGGGGACGGAAAAACAGGTCTGTCGTTGGGATCATCCGCTCATCAACGCCCTGGAGCTTGAAGCGTTACCCGAACTGCAGAATGTGGCAATTCACACGGCACCCATCGGTGCTGAAAAAGGGGTGTCTGATGCCCAGAAAAAGACCTTTCGTTCCCAGGTGGAAAAGTCATTTATCGGCATCACCTGTGCTGACTATTGTGTGGCGGCCACGGCAACTCTTGCTCTGCGCAGCCGCCCAGGCCATGGCCGCTCGGTCTCTCTGGTTCCGTCCATTCACGTAGCGGTCATCGAGGAAAGCAAACTTCTGGCCACCCTTGAAGAACTCTATACCCTGCTCAAATGGGATCCGGCCGAACGAAAAGAGGGGTTAACCAGCAACCTCACGCTCATTTCCGGTCCCAGCAAGACCGGGGATATCGAACTGATTATGGTACACGGGGCCCATGGCCCGCGGGAGTTGCACCTCTTTGTGGTGAAAAGCACCGAACAGGCCTGATTTCATATCTTTCTGGCGGGGTGTTAAACGTTATTCAACACCCCGCCAGTTCGTCTTTTGGGCCCCCGTAACCAACATGCTTCAATTCAGACAATGTCTGATTGTAAAGCTTCCCCTGCACACAACAAATGAGGCTTAGAACATGGACCCCCAAAAGATCAATGCACTACTAGCCGTATTACTTTCTTTTATCCCCTTTGCCCTGGTGGCGGGCTGGCTTTTCTACCGCCAGGCAAAATCCGGCACCCCTCTATTTAAATCGGGCGGCTCTCCTCCAAAAAGAATCAAGGTCGGGGATAACATCTATGTTGTGAAAAAAAATTCCAGAATTGTAGCTATCGAAAAGAAAACCGGTCAGCAGGTTATTGTCTCTACCTGCGGATTTGAAGATGGCCGGGAGCGCCTGGAAGGTGAACTGCAAGAACTCCCCGAAGGGGTTAAGGTGCGCTACAAACTGGACAATGGTATCTTTTCTCCCGAGGAATCGGACTGGTTGGCTGGTGACGATTTTGAATTTTCCGGAATCGCGCAGGTTGAGGAGTATGAGCTGGAATAGTACCCAACGAAAGGCCACTGAAAAAGGCCTGCTTATAAAAACACGCCTGATGGCCAGCACCGCACATACCATTGGCATGAAATATTTTCTCTATTTCGCCCAAACACATCAAAATCCACCGGTCCCCCTCAACAACTGACCACAAAGCAAAAAGCCCCTTCACATAATAATGCAACCTGCTATAGTCCATCCATCAAGCAATAACCGACCTGTTTAGTAGGATTCCAGTTTAAAAATAAGGGGTTATAGCCACAAAAGTACTTGTTTGTCAGACCAAAAAGTGGTAATACCTGTCGTTCATTTGCGCAGAGATGCCCTTTAGCTTAATCAATGACGATGAGTTGTTAATGGATATTTGTGAAGTCCTGTCTATTCAATAGTTCCTACCCGAAATCATTACCACGACACAATATTTATAGACCACTTTAGACATGCAACAATTCAGATATATCCAATAACCTGTACTTGTATCTGCGTGTGGGCACCGGTTTGTCGGTAGCGCTACGTAAAAATGAAAAGAATCTAGGTAGAGAAGCTACAGGGGACTGCCACGAACACCGCCCCCCCTGACACAATAATTGCGGCACCATAAGGTGCTAAAGATGAAAAACATTTTTTTTTAATCGAATCGACGAAAAGGAGTCTTCTCATGTCTCACGATGCATCTCAAGGTAACCCTGCCGTTGTTGGCCTTGCTGGCTTTGGTATCACCACTCTCTTGCTGCAATTCCACAATGTTGGGTGGTGCGAAATTGGTCCTATTGTCGCCCTGGCATTTATTTATGGCGGCCTTGCTCAGCTGATCGCTGGTTTTCAGGAATTTAAATGCGGTAACAACTTCGGCTACAGCGCTTTTGTCTCTTACGGCGCATTCTGGATCGGTCTGGGCATTATCTTCCTGCTCAATCACTTTAACATTTACCGTTCCAGTGGTACTGATGTTGGCTGGTACCTGGTTGCCTTTACGGTGTACACCGCTATCATGTGGATCCCTTCCATGCGCATCAGCGGTGCCATGGGCCTGACCTTTACCCTGCTGCTCATCGGTTTCATCCTGCTTGACCTGGCTCACTTCGGTCACCACGAACTGACCGTTGTTGCTGGTTACGAATTAATGGCTTGTGCAGCTGTTGCTTTGTACATGATGGCCAGTGCAATTTATGCCCAGGTTTTCGGCCGTAATGTTCTGCCATTAGGAAAACCTTGGATCAAGGGTTGATTGTAGGACTGTAAGCCAGTAAAATTATAGGAGTTCCCCAACATCCTAGTGGAGGAAGCCTATGAGAAAAAGTCTGGTCGTTCTGTTCTGTCTTGTTGTTGGTTTATTTGCTTTCAATGCGTTTGCCGATGAATCGGCAACCAAGGAAGAATGTGTCATCAAAAGCCATGAAGCAGCTGCCCTAATCAATACCCAGGGTGTAGATGCTGCAATCAAGGCAATTTCTGATGCAAAGGGTCCATTTGTCTGGAAAGATTCCTATGTTTTCCTGATGGATCTGAATGGCAAAATGTTAGCTCATCCGTTTCAACCTGAGCTGACCAAGATGGATCATGTGCTGTTACTGACCGATCCGACAGATAAAGCAATGTTTGTTCACTTTGTGAACGTTGCCCGCAAAGCCGGGCAGGGTTGGGTCGAATATATGTGGCCTAAGCCGGGGAAATCATCCCCATCGAAAAAACTGACTTACATCTATAAGGTTCCTGACCACGATCTGCTGGTTGGAGCCGGATTGTATGTTGGTGGAATGATTTATTAGTTCCAGATAGATAAGTAACAGAAAAGCCGCGCTGTAAAACTACAGCGCGGCTTTTCTGTTTATAGAGCTACAGGACCCTCAATTAATTTCCGCAATCAGAGGAGTAGACTTCAAAGAGTGGAGTATCGCCGGCGTTGATGGCCTGAGTATAAAGGAAAAAACAATTCTGATCACTGACACTGCCATCATCATCAAGATCGAATCCGATCCAGGTGTGATCTGCGTCACCTGATGCGGTCTCAAGCAGCAAATTATCGGACATGTCGACCCATTTCTGAATATCGGTATTATCAAGGTGTTCATTCTTCAGGCGTGTTTCAAAGGTGCCATCTCCGTCAACATCGACATCAAGCAAATCACTGCGCCCCGCAACCTCCTGGCTCGATATGCCGGTAAGAGCTTTTGCGCGCACCATAATATCTGCCGAATGAATACTGCCACGAACCTGCTGAAGAACACTGATGCGAGCATCGGCACTCATGCCAATAAATTTGGGAACTGCTACCGCTGCCAAGATACCAAGAATAACGATCACGACAACAAGTTCTATCAGGGTGAAACCTTTAGTTGAACGCAGTAAATAAGGTGACTGGTTAGATGACACGCTAAATCCTCCGAAGATTAGCAATGATTTATATTAGAGATTTTTAGCATTATCTTTCCGTCATGCGCAAGCATTATTGTCGACTTTTAATATTTAGTTTCGATTGTTTTATGGAAAATCACAATCTTAAAAGCAAGGTCGTGAGGACGCGCCCTCACACTGCGCCACCCTTTTGTCCAGGGCAACAAAAGGGCGCAAAAATGCCCGAAAAGGTCAAGTACACTGACGAGGGTTGTCTAGAACTACGGGTTGTTGTCGCTTGGTGGAATTGATCGGCAGCCCTTGATGCTACGCATCAAACGGGCAAGGGCAATGCGAGATCGAACAGAGCAGTAGCATTTGACCTTATCATTCCTTATCAATTATTCGGTTCTGGCCGTTCGGCGTGATCTTGGCCGCAGGCCGGCTCGTCAGTTGCTGGCTGTCTACAGAACCCAACGACACTCGAGCACGGACATATAGAAGCAGGCCTTTTTCGGTTACCTTTTGTGGCCTGCTTTTGACAAAAGGTAAGTCGCCTGCAGGGGCGAGACCCTGCGAAGTTGCCTTTGACTGTTTCATGAAAAATCAAAACCTTAAAACCAAGGTCGTGAGGACGCGCCCTCACACTGCGCCACCCTTTTGTCCAGGGCAACAAAAGGGTGCAAAAATGCCCGGAAAGGTCAAGTACACTGACGAGGGTTGTCTAGGGCTACGGATTGTTGTCGCCGGGTGGAATTGACTGGCAGCCCTTGATGCTACGCATCATACGGGCAAAAGCAATGCGTGATCGAGCAGAACGGTAGCATTTGACCTTATCATTATCTAGCAATCATTCGGTTCTGGCCATTCGGCGTGATTTTGGCCGCAGGCCGGCCACTTAGTTACTGGCCATATCCTGAAACCTATCGATGCCCGAGCACGGACATATAAAAGCAGGCCTTTTTCGGTTACCTTTTGTGGCCTGCTTTTGACAAAAGGTAACTCGCCTGCAGGGGCGAGACCCTGCGACCCTGCTTTTGACTGTTTCTTCTAAAGTCTAATCTTGAATTCAACATCAAGATCAAGACCTCGGGGTCGCGTCCCCGATCGACGTCGAGCCGGTGAAAAAGGCCGCTTTCCGGCCAGAAACTAACTCACTACATTCACCGGCACCCCACCAACAAACGCCCCGACATTCTCAGCAATAAGCTCAATCAACCGCTGCCTGGTTTCCAGCCGCCGCCAACCGATATGAGGGGTCATAATGACGTTGCTCATGCTGAATAGCGGATTATCCAGGGCTGGAGGCTCCGGATCCTGGACATCCAGACCGGCACCGGCAATACGTCCGCTCTGCAGGGCATCTATCAAATCGGCTTCATTGATGATCGGGCCACGGGCAGTATTGATAATAAAAGCTCCGGGTTTGCATAAGCCCAGCGTTTCCCGGTTAAGCAGGTGATGCGTCTCATTGTTCAGAGGACAGTGAATACTGATGAAATCACTCTGTTTGAGCAGGTCAGCAACCGAGGCTGACGCGACCCGCTCGTCCCCCCAATTTCGTTCAGAACGGCTGGATACGAGGATCTTCATACCTAAAGCCAGGGCAACTTTCATGACCTCCTGACCGATCGCCCCGCTACCACCAATCAGGCCTAAAGTTTTACCGCCAAGTTCAACATGGGGAACCAGCAGGCGTTTGGTGAAATTATCAAAATTGCCGTTCACGATCATTTTCTGCTGCTGTGGCAAAGAAGCACTCAAGTTAAGGATAAAGGTGATGACCAGGTGGGCAACGGCTTCTGTGCTGTAACTGGGAATATTACAGACGGTAATCCCTTTGCTCCGCGCAGCATCAATGGCGATATTATTAAATCCGGTCCCTGCCTCGCAGATCATTTCGACGCTATCTGGAAATTGCTCTATAATTTCGGCACTCACCGGCATTTCCTTGGTGATAACAATATGCTGCCCTGCAACACGAGCAAGAATGTCTGCTTCAGCGGTCTCAGGAAAACTCGTACATTCAACAATTTTCTCAAGTGAGCCGAGCTTCAGTTGCTTGTCAAAATCGATCCTGTCTATATTCAGAAATACCGCTTTTTTCATAATCGCCCTACCCTTCCATGAGAAAGTTCAATTTGTTTTATCCTGTAGCCTGCGAGAATAACAAAGATTTAGGCTGGTTCAAGCGTTAATCTCTGAAAAGGCTAATTTCTACTTGAGCCTTCTCCCTGAGTCAGTGATTTATAAGATGCAACTGGTATAATTCTCATATAATATCCAGTATCTGAGCAAGAGAGATTAGAAATGAATTCCGTGGAGGGGATCATGATTCGATGTTTTCACCGTTTTTTGTTTACCATCTGTTGTTCCCTTTTTCTTTTGGCTACTCCGGTTGTGGCCAATCAGGACCAGGCCGCCATTAAGGCGGCAGAACATTTTCTGTTTCTCATTGACCATGGTCACTATGCCCAAAGCTGGGAAGAGGCCGCTGACTTTTTTAAACAACAAATTCCTAAAAAGGACTGGATCCGGCAGATCAGCTCTTTGCGCCCCGCTTTTGGGAAGTTGGTAAAACGAAAAGTACAGTTCAAAAACGCCGCCCAGAGACTCCGCGGAGCTCCCGATGGTGATTACCTGGTGATCCAGTATGCGACATCCTTCAGTGCCAAACAGCAAGCGATGGAAACGGTCACTCCGGTTCTTGAACCAGATGGTAAGTGGCGTGTGGTTGGTTATTATGTCCGTTAGGAGAAAATGATGCTATTTTTTCGATCTGTTATGGTTTCGGGCCTTTATCCCATCGGCTTATTTTCACAATTCGGTCGCTCTTATGTACATAAAAGAAGGATTATCCTGTTTTGAACTCTATTTACTAAGAGAGGCGTGAATAATGAACATATCCTTATCAGAAGGGCGCAAGAAAGAGCTTATTGAAGAGCTCCAGAGTTACTATCGCCAGGAGCATGATGAATTGATCGGTGAGCTGAAAGCCGAGATGCTGGTCGATTTTTTTATTTTAAAACTGGGCCCCAAGATCTATAACCAGGCAATTTCCGATGCTAATACGTTTATCCAGGAAAAACTCATCGATCTCGAAAGCATCCTCTATATTCCAGAGTAAACCTTTGAATCTCCTTGACATCTGTCAATGTCCCAACATGTTTGCTTACCAATAGGCGGATCAGATGGTTTAATTTCCTAGCTTTCGCCCTGGAGAAAAGCGGTGCGGGAGCTTTTTACCGCGGAGAGCGCTTGAAAATTGCTAACAATGAAATAAAATCATATCATTGCGTTCAGCTGGACGGTACAGTAACAACTGAGCTGGAAAATGGTACTGATGACAGTTTTCTGTTATTACTCCAGGGGCGTCCGATCGCTGAGCCGGTCGTTCAACATGGACCTTTTGTCATGAATACGGCAGCAGAAATCCAGCGGGCTATCGATGATTACCGGGAAACTCAGTTTGGCGGCTGGCCATGGCCTGACCAGGAGCAGGTTCATCCTCTAAACAAGGGGCGCTTTGCCCGTTATGCGGATGGTCGCGAGGAAATCAAATAGCAACCAATTTATTAGCTGGATTTTTACACAAGGAGCCTGATTAAAATGGCACATAGACAAATTCTTTACCTCTCCCACGGCGGTGGTCCCCTTCCCCTTCTCGGAGATGAAGGGCATAAGGAAATGGTTTCGGTATTGCAACAGATTGCCCGGGACATACCAAAGCCATCAGCTATTCTGCTGGTCAGTGCCCATTGGGAGGCGAATGTCCCGACTATTACAGCCGCTCCTAATCCACCTTTGATCTATGACTATTATGGCTTTCCCCCTGAATCTTACGAGCTAACCTATCCAGCGGCTGGTCATCTTGATCTTGCCCGTGAAGTTCATCAGCATCTCGATAAGAATGGGTTTAAAGCCGAGCTTCATTACCAACGGGGTTTTGACCACGGCATGTTCGTTCCCCTTAAAATCATGTATCCAGAAGCAGATATTCCTTGTATCCAGCTGTCTTTGGTCAAAGGCCTCGACCCTGACCTGCATATCAAGATGGGGCAAGCGTTGCAGAAGGTGGAGCATGAGAACCTTCTGGTTATCGGTTCCGGTTTCTCCTTCCATAATATGCAGGCATTTTTTACCCCCGATACTCAAGAGACCAGAACCTGGAACGAAAACTTCGACAACTGGTTGCTTGAAACCTGCAGCTCAGAGACGCTCTCTACCGATGAGCGGCTCGATCGCTTACGCCACTGGCGACAGGCTCCTGCAGCACGCTATTGTCATCCGCGCGAGGAACATCTGTTACCCCTGCATGTCTGCTGCGGCCTGGCTGACGGTGCGTGCTCACAAAGTTTTGAACTCAGTATCATCGGTAAAAAATCGAGCATGTACCTGTGGTCAGAATAATTACCAATGCGGGAAACTGAAGACTTTTATTTTTTTTGGCGCCATCAATTCGGTCAGTGGACTCTGCGTCAGATGACCGATCCTGATGGCGTCAATTACAACTGCTGTGAACAGTATATGATGTACAAGAAAGCACGCCTGTTTGCTGACCAGGCAACGGCTGAAGCCATTCTGGCAGAGCCGGACCCGGCCTGCCAGCAGCAACTTGGCCGCCAGGTTAAAGGCTTCTCAGCCGCTTTGTGGCAACAACACAGGGTGGGCATTGTCTGGTATGGTAATTACCTGAAGTTCAGTCAGCATGCAGATCTTCTTCATAGACTACTGGCAACAGAGCACAAAATCCTTGCCGAAGCATCCCCAGATGACCGCATCTGGGGGGTCGGTTTAGCCGCCGAAAATGATGCGATTCTTGAACCGGACAATTGGACCGGTCAGAATCTGCTCGGCAACATTCTGATGTCGGTCCGTAGCGCATTAGGTGCCAACTCGTCCTGAACCTATCATTTTTATCCCTTATTGTTAAATACAGCTATGCAATCAAATATCTCATTTCGCCTGAAAATCTACCTGACTATCTTTTCTGTCCTGATGCTGCTTGCCATCGCCGGTTTCATGCTCTTTGAGCAGATGTCGCTAACCGATGCGGTTTATTTCTCCATCGTTACCATGGCAACTGTCGGTTACGGGGATATTCACCCCCAGACCGATATCGGCAAGATCCTGACCATGATTATTATTGTTGGTGGTGTCGGTACTTTTCTCGGTGTTGTTGCCAGCGTGACCGATCTGTTTGTCAATCGTCGTGAAGAGAGCCTGCGTCAACAGAAGATCGACATGATGACGGGCCTGTTTTTCAGTGAAATGGGTAATGACCTGCTGAAAGAATTTTCTGCCTGGGACCCGGAGCTGCACCTGCTCAATGAACAACTCCTGATCAACGAGGATTGGACCCTGAGGGAATTTGACCAGGCCCGGCGGGAGATGTGTGCGCGCCAGCTGCATATTGATGCCCGTCACAGTGACTTTCCTGCCCTTCTGACACGTCTGCAAACAGGCTCTGATTTGCTGTTGCGCTTGCTTGAGAATCCCTATATTCAAGAGCATGAAAATTTTACCGACCTGCTCAGGGCGCTGTTCCACCTGCGCGATGAGTTACTGCACCGGCCTGATCTGGATGCTATACTTCCGAGTGACCGGAAGCATCTCGAAGGTGATATTGCCCGGGTTTATAATCTGCTGGTTATCGAATGGTTGCACTACGTCCGCTACCTGAAGGGCAATTATCAGTTTCTGTTTTCTCTCGCCCTGCGCACCAACCCTTTTGATCCTGCAGCCAGCATCATAGTTAAGGAAACCTGAACCATTTGAATCGAGAATCGACGGTAAATAACGTCCTATTATTCAATATTATTAACATGGAGATCAGTCGGTGAAGTGCATTGCCAGAATAATAAAAATAACAACCGTGACCATTGTATTTATTCTCTGTGGTCTGGCCACCAATACTATTGCTAGCGATTTTCCGGCTGAACTGGTTCTGCATACTCAATATGAATTCCCCCCCTATGTTATCCAGAATCAGGATCAAACGCTTGGTGGGCATTCGATTGCCGTTGTCCAGTGTATTGCCCAACGGCTTAACCTGCCGCTGACTCTGAATGCCTACCCCTGGCCTCGTGCTCAGCAACTTGTCCAGGCCGGCAGTGGCGACGGTTTCTTCCCGGCCTCACGCAATCACTGGCGTGACAGCTTCTCTAGCCTGTCAGAGCCGGTATCTCCGCAACGCTGGTACTGGTATCTCCCGGTTACCAGTACTGCCAACAGCAAATCTCAGGATTTCCATGATCACGCCCCTGTTGGCGCGCGCCTTGGCTCAAATATGTACAACTGGCTGAAAAAAAATAACTACAACCTGACCTATTACACCAGCAATTGGGAAACTTTAGTCACCGCCTTGGTAAATAACCGGGTTGAGGCCATTCTGGCTAATGATGCAACCACTGACCCCATCCTTGCAGAATTGCAGTTAACCCCTGAATACCGCAAAGAACTTTGCCTTGATATGCCCCTGGGAGTTTATTTTTCCCACCAGTTCCTAACCAGGTACCCCGCTTTCCTCAAGCAGTTCAACGCTCAGATTCCTGCCTGTCAGAGATCCCTCGCAGAGTTTCAGGATCACCGCTAGTATGCCCAGGACAGCACTCTTATTTCAGCCACCTTTTATTTATGTTAGACTTGCGCACAAACTCTTACAGGTGCCGCCATGTCATTATTTTTAAGTCTCTGGATCAAGTTATTCTTCGTTTTGACCCCGTTTTTTGGACTCACCATGTTCCTGAGCATGACCGAAGGTTATGAGAGTGCTAAACGGCGTAAACTTGCTCTATCTGTCGCCGCATCAGTGGCTATCAGCTGTATGGTTCTGTTTTTTGTCGGGCGCCAGATATTTGATGTCTTTGGCATCACCCTTGATGCCTTCCGTATCGGTGCCGGAATTCTGCTGATGCTGTCCGGCATCAGCCTGGTAAACGGTAAAGCAACCACTCCGGTAACTGTCAGCAGCGACGATGTTGCTGTTGTCCCCCTGGCCATTCCGATTTTTGTCGGTCCGGCAACGGTTGGTACCCTGCTGGTTTTGGGAGCCGAGCTGAAAACCATCAGCGCTAAAGCGGTCGGATCCTTAGCCCTGCTCTCTGCCGTCGCCTGTATTGCGGTGGTTCTGTTGGCCAGCTCCTTTATCAAAGGCTGCCTTGGTTCACGTGGTATCATCATTCTCAGTAAACTGACTGGCCTGATTCTGGCGGCCTTGTCAGCCCAGATGATCATGAGTGGTATTCAGGGTTTTCTGCACCTTTGAAATTTAACCCATTAACATATGCCTGATTTATTCCAAAACCGGCGGCATTTAACAGGAAGAACACTATGTTTCCACCATTTGTTCGCAAAATAATGATTCTGGCAGCCTTTGCCGCTGCTGTTTTTAATTTTTCCAAGGGTGATGAAAGTGGCTTTGTCTTCCTGTGTATGGGAGCTCTGCTGGTTTATTTTGATATTCGTTGCGGCTCAATAGTACTTTCCTACAGTGCCTTTCGCCGCCAGGATTTCAACTTGCTGAGACGCCTCATTACCGGGACGACTAAACCCCAATGGTTACGTCCACCAAGTAAAGCCTGCTACTATTTTTTAAAAGGAATTCTACACACCATTGATGAAGAATACGGTGAGGCAAAAGCCTGTTATTTACAAGCAGCCAATAACCACCTGCGGCCTCAACACCTGCAATGTCTTGCTTACTGTGCCCTGGCAGACATGTCCCTTCATCTTGGCCAACATGCTGAAGCGGAAAAATTTCTGGCCCAGGCCAAAAGCTTCCCGAACCAAAGCGAAGTTGAACAAATGATCGATGAACTCGAAAAAAGAATGAACACTAAAGACGAATTAAGTGGGGACGGAGTATCTAAAAAAACTTTAGAGGTCTCCAATGAAGCACACATTAATCAGGAAGAAAAGTCATAATCTGATGCAGGAAGTCATTCAGAAAATCCGCCAATTCCTTGCCGAGCGTGACTGGGAACAGTTTCATACTCCTAAAAATGTAGCCACCGGATTAGCCGTTGAAGCTGCCGAAGTTTTAGAAATTTTTCAATGGCTGAGCGACCTGGAAAGCCAGCAGCTCAGCCCGGAAAAAAAACAGTCCCTGAGTGAGGAGATTGGCGATGTGATGCTTTACCTGACGGAACTGGCAGCCATGTTTGATCTGGATCCCATCGAGTGTGCCCTTAAAAAAATCCGTTTAAATGAACAGAAGTACCCTGCCGACAAGGTCCGCGGGCTAGCCCGAAAATATACTGAATACTAATAACTGCGATCAGGGATCTGATTCGCTACGAAGGTGCTTATTCACTCCCTGGCTCAGTAAACTTCTGATCAGACATCTCACCAAGATATTCGAATCTGGGGACCAGCTTTCCGGCAACTTCCTTTTCATCAAAAAACATTGCCAGTGGCCGTACCCACAGGGAATAGTCACCGTAAAGGGTCCGGTACAGGACCAGTTCTTCTTCACTTTCCGAATGCCTTACCGTTCCCAATACCTGATATTCGTTACCTTTAAAGTGGCGGTACTTACCCGGTTTTACAGTTGTCATAGCTGGCCTTTCCAGAGAGTCTAAATATGCTTTACTTTTACCCGTCTCTATTAGCACAATAGTGAGCATGAAACAAACAAAGCCTCAGGACAAACCTCAGCAGCCAGCCTTCATCAGCTTCCTCGCGCTGCTCTTTTCCATAACCATAATTTCAGCCTGCGGACCCTGGCTGCAGGGCTTGTCTGCCCTGCAGATCAGCCTCGGACTGGCCCTGATCCTGCTCGTCGGCAGCCTGGTCCTCTGGTTGGTTCTGCGTCACTGGCTGCGCACCCAGCAATCCTGTTACCAGTCGTTGTATCAGCGTCAACTCAGGGATAAACTGAACGTTACTGTCAAACAGAACGGTACTCTGACAGACAGTACCGGCCCCCCTCTACCACGGTCACCATATGGTGACGTCGGAGCACAAGCAATCAGCAATTCCGATCCGAAAACTGGATAGTTGCTATTTTGAGTTTCCAGATGGCAACTAATCTAATTCTGCTTAACTAATCACAATGTCATCAGCAGGGAAAAATCCTTGTAGGCTGCTCTGATTTTTTATAAACTCTAATCTTGCTGAAAGTCTGAAAGCGAGAATATGTCGTACATCAATTAGGGGGATAGGCAATATCCAGTGATGCTTGTACGTCTTTCATATCTGCTCAGCAGAATCGCCGCCCTGTCTCAACAGGGCTGCCCCTGGGGACGTATCTTCCTGTTATTCCTTTTCTTCCTGCAGCTCGGCGCTCCGGCCTTTGCTCAGCAGGACACCTTTCCCCTGACAACCGGTACAACCTTTCATAATCTTTCCGGGAAGCTGTATTGCCTAGATGAGAACCTGACTACCCCGCTGCCAGAAATGTCCACAGCTGCGGTGTGGCGCTTGTGTAACCGGCACGATTTATTTATCCAACCTCCGCAAACGAGCCCCTGGATTCGTATCAAGCTCCGTAACCCGACAGACCAAGCACGCTGGCTGCTCAAAGTCAGCGGTCATCAACTTGCAGACATAGATATTTACCGGGAATTACCCTCTGGAAAAATTTCCCCTTTGCCAGCGGACGATCCTTCATTATTTCTCTATTCTTTGGAACTTGGCCCTGATCAACAGGAAACCTTGATCCTTAAAGCCAGGGCTGATTTTGATACCTTCCTGCAGCTCAGTATTGGCCAACAAGGTGATTATTATCAGCATTATTTTTGGACCACCCTGATTCAGGGCTTTTTTCTCGGCACCCTGACCATTATGCTGCTTTATAACTTCTGTCTTTACCTGTGGCTTAAAGAAAAAAATTACCGTTGCTATTCTCTGTACCTGTTCAGTGCGATTATTTATATCCTGGCAGATACCGGCTTGGGCCGACATTTTTTATGGCCTGGATTCCTCTGGCTGAAAAGTCACGATTACACTCTTTTCGCGGCCTTTTGCTTTGCCACTGCGACGCTGTTCATCAGGCGCTTTTTACAGCTGAGACAACACGGTGGCTGGGTTTATTCTCTGAGCAATTGCTTCCTGGTCGCCTGGACTATTATCACCCTGGGAGCACTTTTATTTACCTCGTTGACTTTCCGGCTGACCCTTTACGGTTTCGGCTTTCTGTCAATCATTGCCGGGCTGGTCACCAGTGGTTACCTTTGGTACCGTGGCAGCTTACCTGCACGCCAGTATACCATCGCTTACGTTATGCTTTATCTTGGTACGACGCTGCATATTCTTGGTCTTACTGGCCTCATTCCCTGGACTGCTTGGACCGAATATGCCCAGCTTGCAGGATTTACCATAGAATTCTCGCTGTTATCTCTGGCCCTGGCAGATGCCATGAACCGCAACCTGGAAGAGCGCGTGGCGGAACGCACCACCGCATTGGAACTGGCCCTGAACAATCTGGAGGTCGCTAATTACGAACTGGCTAATCAGAGTCTTATCGATCCGCTCACGGAAATACATAATCGCCGCTATTTTGACCAGGTTTTTATCAACGAAATGCAAAGAGGTATCCGCAGTAACATCCCTCTGTCTGTACTGATGATCGATATTGATCATTTCAAATCGGTCAATGATCGCTTTGGCCACCTCCAGGGGGATGAATGTCTGCGTCAGATAGCCCGGAGCCTGTCCAGCCAGGTGGAGCGGAGTAATGATTTACTGGCCCGTTATGGCGGTGAGGAGTTTATCATCCTGTTGCCAGGGACCATTCAGGATAATGCGGTGATCTTTGCTGAGCGGCTATTGGCAACCGTACGCAGAAATCCGTTACAGGTGAATGACCAACTGGTGCCGGTTACGGTAAGTATTGGAGTTGCCGGTTGGATTCCTGCACAGGGGGAAGAGATCGACATTCTTCAAGAGGCTGCCGACAAGGCACTGTACCGTGCCAAAGCAGCAGGTCGTAACTGTATCAGGGCGGCCAGCGAAGCTGACCGTCCGAATCTGCAATTGCAGCTGCTGCAGGAATAAAAAATCTAAGACGCTGATCCTGCCTTCTTCTTTACCCGCCCCAGTGAACAGCCGATACCAACGACACACAGTCCGCTGAACACCAGTAATGCCAGGTGCATGCTCTGTAAAAAACCGGGCAGCGTCTCTTTGGTTACTTCCTGACCATGCATGATGACTGAAAAAATCAACGTGATGATCATCATACTCGACACCATTCCGAGGGTTCGCATACTGGCACTAAGACCGGAAGCAACCCCCAGATAGCGCGGTTCAACGCTGCCCATGATCATATTGGTATTCGGTGAAGAAAACAGGGCGAAACCCAAGCCCATAAAGACCAGCAACAACAGAACCTGAAACAGCGAAGATGCTGCAGACAGAAAGGATGCGACCCCCAGACCAGCAGCACAGAATGCCATCCCGGTGGTTGCGACCAGTGACGCCGGCATACGGTCCGACAAGCGTCCACACAGGGGAGAAAACAGGGTCTGAATAATCGGCTGGGCAATCAATACTGTGCCTGCCTGCTGCGGTCCCATTCCTTTGACATACTGCAGATAGAGGCTCATGAAGAAGGTCACCCCGAAAGTCGCCGCGTAATTGAACAGCGCAGCCAGATTACTCAAGGCAAACACCCGGTTTTTGCTGAGCAATGTGATATTGAGCAAGGGATACTCGGTTTTCCGTTCCTGCACCAGGAACAACAGAAATCCGCTATTGGCGACCACAACCAGCCCCCAGGCCCACCACCCCCGGCCCAGGTGAGCAACTCCCCAGACCAGCAGCATAATTGAGCTGCCATAAATTATGGCTCCCCTCAGATCAAAGGGCTCCCCCCTGGCAGGTGACCATTCACCTTTAATCTTCATGCAGGTAACCAACCAGGTCAACAGGCCGAGGGGAATCAGCAGGTAAAACAGGGAACGCCAGCCAAACCAGGCCACCAGGTAGCCACCAATAAACGGTCCGCAGGAAATTCCGGCATAAACACTGGCCACCGCGATCCCCAACGCTTTGCCGCGTTGCTCAGGCGGGAAAACCGAAACAACGATAGCCATGGTCGTCGCCAGCACCATAGCGCCACCGATGCCTTGCAGAAAGCGCATGACGATGACACCCTCAATTGACCAGGCCTGGGAAATTGCTGCGCCGGTAAAGGTAAACAACAACAGGCCGGTCTGAAAAATGCGCCGCCGGCCATGAATATCACCGAACCGCCCCATGGCCAGCAGAAAGATCGCTGAAGACAACGCGTAGGTGGTTTCAACCAGGCCCAACTGCATTGCCGTAGCGGAAAACTCCCGCCCCATAACCGGCAGGGCAACCCCCACCGAGGACATCATAAAGGGCATTAAAAAATGGGCAACGCAGACGGAAAACAATATTGCTCCCCGCGCTGATTCAGCCTCCTGGTTCATTTCTTCTTGTTCCGCTCTTTTTTCTGCTGGCTGGCTTTCAACAGGTCACCAAGGGTTCCCATCCCAGAAGAGATCGGTTGGTCAGAATAGCTGGTATCCAGCTCCTCTTCAACCTTGGCTCCGGCCATCGCCAGGCTGATGCGATGTTCATCCTTATCAATTTTTTCAATGACCACTGTCAGACTTTGCCCAACCGCGACGACATCCTGCGGATGGCGAACGCGTTGACCATTTTCTGCCAATTTAGAGATATGCAGCAAGCCATCAATCCCCTCTTCAAGAGTGACAAAGGCCCCAAACTGGGCAAGGCGGCTTACTTTGCCTGGGTACTGACCACCGACCTTATAAATAGAGCCGACTTTGCTCCACGGATCAGCGAGGGTGTCGCGCAGACTGAAAGAAAATTTGTTATTCTCCCAATCGATCTTCTTGATCGCAATTTCCAGTTCCTGGCCAACGCGGAGGATATCGTTGACATCTTCGACACGCCCGTAGCTGATTTCCGATATCGGCAATAAGCCTTCAATTCCGCCAATATCAACAAAGGCACCAAAATTAAGGATATTGGTCACCTCACCTTTAACGATCATCCCCTCTTTAAGAGTTTTGCGTAAGCTTTCACGCTGCTGCTGACGTTCTTCATCGAGCAGCTGGCGGTGGGAGACAACGATATTGCGACCGCGCTCACTGAACTGGGTAATTTTAAAGGAGAGGCTGGTCCCGATCAGATCAGCAGGTTCACCCTGGCGAATGCCGGTCTGGGAGAACGGACAAAAGGCCCGGACATTTCCCGCCAGTTTGATTTCAAAGCCCCCCTTGATCTCTTTTTCAATGCGCCCCTCGACCGGGATGCCACTCTGAAAAGCGTTTTCCAACTGCTCGGTGCCGGAACTGCCGCCACCGACCTTGGTGGTAAAGCGTAATTCGCCACCACTACGAGACAGGAAGAAAACCGAAATTTTATCACCGGTCTCATACTGCGCTTCACCGTCGGCGTTCAACAATTCGGCCGTGGCAAGCACTCCCTCCCCTTTTTGACCGACATCAAGGAAGCTCCAGTCTTTGCCGATCTGCAGCAGAGTTCCTTCGATCTTCTGTCCCGGGTTCAGTTGCTGCCCGACCCCGCTCAGACTGGCTTCGAACATGGCCGCAAAATCTTCTTCCTCATTGAAATCGTCATCTTTATAGTCGTCACTCATAACATCATCCTTTTCATTGATTATCCCGAGCTCTCGGTGATATCACCAGTTGAGCTTAGCCTTGAATCTATAATAATGGAGGTCTCTTATCCTCTTTTCTGCCGGAAAAATGAAAGACTAGCCCTTTTTTAGGCTGGAGTAAATGGATTGTTTTTTATCGTGAAGGTGCTATCTTTTGACCACGCTGACAATATTGTGAGGGAGGGATAGGAATGAAACCAACCAGCTGGCTGGAAAGTCTGAATTGTGCAATTGATGGCATTCTCTGGGCCGCCCGCGGCGAGCGCCATGTCCGTTATCACCTGGTTGCGGCCCTTGCGGTCGTTTTTCTGGCGCTGTTTTTCCGCGTTTCTGCAGTCGAATTCTTTCTGCTGGTGCTGGCTGCCGTGCTGGTCCTGTTTGCGGAGCTGATGAACACCGCCATTGAAGCGGTTGTCGACCTCGTCACCGACGACTACCATGAGCTGGCCAAACGAGCCAAGGATGTCGCAGCCGGCGCGGTATTGATCACCAGCCTTGGTTCCGTTGTGCTCGGCTACCTGGTGTTGTCCGGCCATATTTTCCCCCTGTTTGACAGCCAACCGACCCTGGTGAAAGAACCACAGGGGACCATCCCGGTCGGCTCCCTGCTGATGGTTGTCATCCTTGTCGTACTGTTCAAATCACGCTTTAATCACGGCACCCCATTACACGGTGGCATGCCCAGCGGCCATGCCGCCATCGCTTTTTCCATTGCCGTTTCAACCCTGCTGATGAGCCACAGTATGGTCATCGGCCTGCTGGTTTTACTCCTCGCCCTGCTCGTCAGTCAGAGTCGCCTGCTGATGAAGATTCACTCCCCGCGTGAGGTTTTCCTGGGCGCCCTGCTCGGAACTATCGTGACCCTGTTGGCTCACCTGATTTTTTCCTGATCCTCTGGTTCTCTGTCAGAGCATCAGCCTCCCCCTCTTTTCTTTTCACCTAAAGACAATATAATTTATTGTTTTTGTTACAATTTCTTGCACCCCTCCAAGCTGTGAGCTAAACTTTCTATGGTGCAACGCCTGATCTACCAGAGGGGAGAGGATCATGCGAATCTATTGTAAATTCCTGGTTTTCACTATTAGCTTATTCTTCTTTTTCCCCGTGCTGCAGAGCGTTTCTGCGGCTTATCCCCCTCCCCTCGCTCTGACTGCCGCCGAGCAGCAATTTCTTATTGAGCATCCGCTTATCAAAGTCGGTTTTGATCCTGAATTTGCCCCTTTTGAATTTAAAGACAAACAAGGACAGATTAGAGGCATCGCCTTTGATTATATCGCTATTCTTAACCAGCGCCTTGGGACCAATATGCAGGTTGTTGATAGTTTAAGTTGGCAGGAAGCGGTTACTGGCATCAAAAATAGACAGCTTGATGTCCTTCCGTGTGTTGGAAAAACCGTCGAACGCTCAAGTTTTATGCATTTCAGCACTCCCTACCTGGACTACTATCGGGTTATTATCACTCGTGACGATCATCCCTTTGTCAGCGATCTGCAAGATCTCAATGAGCAAAATATAGCCGTTCAGGCCCACTCCTCCCATTCCGGTTTCATTCGTGAGCAAACCAATCTGCCCCTGACAGAATTTGCCACCTTGCAGGAAGCCCTGCAAGCCCTTTCCAGCGGTCACGTTGATGCCTTTGTCGGCAACGTTGCCTCCTCAAGTTACTGGATCAGGCAACTGAACCTGACCAACCTGAAAGTTGCTGCCCCAGTCTCCCATGATGTCTATCAATTGCACTTTGCAGTACGTAATGACTGGCCAATCCTTATTGATATCATTAACAAAGGCCTGGCAAGCATCACTTTTGACGAGGCCACAAGCATCTCCCAACGCTGGATAAATATTGAATATAAGCCTGGAATTTCCAAACAGACCTTTGTCGTTTCCATCCAGGTGGCCGCAGTAGCTATTCTTGTTCTCTTTGCCGTTCTTTACTGGACCTGGCGTCTCAAACAGGAGATCCGGCAACGCATCAGCTCCGAACAAGCACTCCAGAATCATATCGAATTTGAGCGCTTCAGCGCCGAATCCTCAAGTCAGTTTATCGTCAATTCCGCAGCCCAGCTCGACAGCAGCGTTAATGCGGTTCTTAAAAAACTTGGCCAACTGCTCAATGTTGATGCCTGCTACGTTTATCTGCTTGATCACAACCGGGATCTGTTCTGCTGTGATTATCGGTGGGACAACGGTCGGCTGGTGCTACCTGACGAGGGCACTTACCCGTTTGAGATTGACCAAATTGCCTGGTGGTACGAACAATTGATTAAACGCCATGAAATCATCATCAATAGCCAGGAACAAATTCCCGCTTGCGCAGCCACCGAGAAGGCTATCTTTAACAGTATGGGGGTTGCCTCTATGGTGAACATGCCTCTTATTTTCCGTTATGATCTGATCGGCATGTTGGGTGTCAGCAGCAGCCACCAACGTAACTGGAGCAAATCTGAAATTGATCACCTACGCCAAATCAGCACAATCCTGACTTATGCCTTTCAGCGTCATAATATGGAACAAGAACTTCAAAACGCCATGCAACAGGCACAAACTGCCAACCAGATCAAAAGCGCTTTTCTGGCCAGTATGTCCCACGAATTAAGAACCCCCCTCAATTCCATTATTGGCTTTCTCGGACTGGTTGAAAGTGAATTGGCGGGCCCCCTGAATTTCGAACAAAAAAAGCAATTGCGAATGGCCAGTGGCAGTGCTCAACACTTGCTGAACCTGGTCAATGACGTTCTCGATATCTCGAAAATCGAAGCCGGTGAATTACAGGTCGAGTCCGAACGGTTCGATATCATAGAATTGGTCCGGAGCACTTGCGACAATCTTAAACCTCTCGCAGAAAAGAAACAACTTTCGCTGTATTTCAAAACAGTTAATCAGGATTTGTTACTTATAAGTGACAAAAGAAGAGTCAAACAGATCCTGATCAACATTATCAATAATGCCATCAAATTTACGGAAATCGGGCAGATCACAGTCACCTGTCAGAGCAATGGTCAGCAGTGTGAAATCATCATTGAAGACACCGGTATCGGCATCGATGAAAAGCATCTTGAAACGATTTTTGAACCGTTCCGACAAGTCGATAGTGGCACTGAGCGGCGCTATGACGGAACCGGACTCGGGTTATCTATCTGTATGAAACTGCTGGCATTACTTAATGGTGACATAGAGGTAACCAGTACCCCAGGACAGGGTAGCTGCTTCCTGGTTCGCTTGCCTTTGCCGACAAAGGATTGAACATGAAGAGAAGTATTTTGATCATTGAAGATAATGAACAAAACATGTATCTGACGACATTCCTGCTTGAAAAACATGGCTTTGAAATCCATCAGGCGCGCTCTGGCCCCGCAGGAATTGAAGCTGCTGACACCACTTTTCCTGACCTGATTCTACTCGATATTCAATTACCCGGAATGGATGGTTACCAGGTCGCAGATATTCTAAAAAAGAACTCCAGGCTTAAGGACATTCCTATTATTGCTGTCACCTCCTATGCCATGGCCGGGGATCGTGAGAAAATATTGGCAGCCGGTTGCAACGGCTATATAGAAAAACCGATCGATCCTTATAATTTCGTCACTCAGATCAGTACCTATTTCACAGAAAGTTAAAGAGACATGCGATGCTCAGAGTACTCATAGTTGATGATGATCAGAATACCCAGGCAATTCTCTCCACTTTACTGAGTAGCCAGCAATATACGATTCTGAATGCAGAAAATGGCCGTTTGGGACTGGAACAGGCTCTCCGGCATAAGCCGGACCTCATTATCTCCGATATTATGATGCCGGAAATGAATGGCTTTCGCTTTTGCCGCGAGCTCAAGCAGAACCCGGAGCTTGCCGCTATTCCATTTATCTTTTATTCGGCAACCTTCATTGAAGAGGATGATCAACAGCTGGCATTAAGCCTTGGCGCGAATCGCTTTGTCGTCAAGCCGAAAGATAATCTTCAATTTCTGGCTATAGTACAAAGTGTTCTTGGCGACTATCAGCGGGGCGAACTCCCACTTGAAACCAGCCTGGACAGTCAATCTGAACAGCTGCTCAGCTTGTATGAAAAAAGCATAGGGCGAAAACTGGAAGAGACCGTAAAGCGCCTGCAACAACAGCAGTGTGCTCTGACCCTATCTGAGAAGCATCTGAAAGAAGCTCAGGAGATAGCTCACCTCGGCCATTGGGATTACGCCCTGCAAAGCCAGATAATGCGCTGGTCAGATCAGATTTTTCGCATCCTAGGTTCTGCTCCCCAGGCGTTTACTCCCAACCTGGAGCTCTTTTACAGCCTTGTTCATCCCGAAGACCTGGAAGATCTGAGAGCTTCCTTTCGCCGCTGCCTTGACAGTAAAATGGCCTTTCAAAAAGAATTTCGCCTACAGCTGGAAACCGGCCCCTGTTTCGTCCACGTTCGCACCCAGGTGCAATGTGATAATCAGGGTAATGCTATTTACGTCATCGGGACCCTACAGGATATTACCGAGCAGAAACTCGCCACATTTGAACAGGAGCGTCTTCAAAAGGAGCTGTTTCAGGTTCAGAAGATGGAGTCTCTCGGCCGCCTGGCCAGCGGCATTTCCCACGATTTTAATAATCTGCTGGCGATCATTAATGGTCACCTGATGCAGGCGCAGAATAAGCTCCCTATCGCGCACCCTGCCAGCGCAAACCTCAAACAGATTGAAGCCGCAGCCCTGCGCGCAACGGATATGATTGAAAGTATTCTGCGTTACAGCCGCTGTGAGCTTCCCGAGCTGAAACCCTTAATGATTGGCACCTGCCTGAACAGCAACATTGAACTGCTCAAACCGATTCTACCGGCAGAGATCAACCTGCAGCAGGAAGTTGATCAGGCCACCTCTGCACTTATGGTTGAGGCCGACGAAACGCAACTTCAGCAGATTATTCTTAACCTCTGCAAAAATGCCATTCAGGCGATGGAGGACCATGGCACCCTGACCCTCGGCTTGCAGCTCAGAAAGCTTGGTAAAGATGAGATTCCGGCGGGTAGCAGCTGTTTGCCCGGATACTATATTGAGCTTTACTGTCGCGATACTGGCTGTGGTATGACTGAAGAAACCCTGAGCAGAATCTATGATCCGTTCTTTACCACCAAAAAATCAGGAACCGGCATGGGCCTATCAGTCATCCATAATCTGGTTCATGCGCACCATGGTTTTATCAGCGTACAATCAGCACTCCAGGCGGGAACGACCTTTCATGTCTACCTGCCTCGCTATACAGCCCCTCCAGCCAACTGATCATGACCTTGGTAATGAGCGCGCCAAGGATTCTGCCAGATCAAGGAGCTCTGTCCCCTCTTCAAGTCCAGTGATCAACCGCTCAGGAATACCGGCCAGCCCTACCTGCGCGCTAACCAACGCGCCGGTCAACATGGCCCTGGCCTGATTCTGACCACCACCGTTAACTGCGTGCAGAACCGCACTTTCAAAATCAGAACGGAAGCGGGCTGCCAAGTAATAAACCGCTGGCAATTGATGATAAATGGCACACGGCATACCATAGACCAGGGAGACCTTCCAGGCGGGTTCGATGCGCACTTCGGGATCCTGGGCCGCCGTTGCGATGCAGGATGGAGTCAAAAGAGCATCGGGGGAGGAGTAATATTCTTGTCTTTCTTGAATGGCCTACATGGCGGGCAATGCTGGTTCAGGATTTTCTGAACGGCTGAGAACCGGGTCAGACTCTGCTTTCGGGCTGACATCCATCAGTTTGTGCTCACCGGCAGCCAGATGCTGCTGGATGCCGGTTAAACTGAACTTGCTGGAGGCATTCCAAAGCATCCAGCCAGCACTGCCGCTCTGATCACTGGCGTTGATCTGGGCATGGATATCATCGGCACGATAGGAACGACGATCAAAGGCGTAATCACGGAAGGCCTGCAACCAGGGGCGGAAGCGCAGAGGATCAAGACCACTGAGCTTCACCCCTCGATTGAGGGAGTGAGCAATAACCTCAAAATTATGCGCAACCGGATTGGCATACCCCGGGATACCATTTGGAAAGCCGGAGGGATAGAGCATAGGAGATAAATAATCGACATACTTGCTCATATCGACCAGCCGCTGACCGATTTTCTGATCTTTTGGTTTCCAGCAGATGTAGCCAAAGATATTAGCTGCCGTCATCACCGGGTAGGGAGCAAGCCGCTCCTGCGCCTGAGCCAGAAAGGTATTAATCGCGGTAACCCGGTTACCCCCGGTATTCGGCTTGGCAAACAGCAGGTCTGAACGCGCCGGAAAACGAATATAATCGAATTGAATTTCATCAAAGCCAAGAGCAGCCACCTCTTCGGCCAGATCAACATTGTAATCCCTGACCTGCTGAAGAAAGGGATCGGTCCAGGCGATCTGTTCATTATCGGTCCAGATTTCTCCTTCTGAGACCTTAACGGCAAGATCCGGTCGCCCCAGCGCCAGCCTGCCATCCTTAAACACGGCAAGTCTGGCAATGGTGTAGATACCCCGGGCCTTGAGATCTGCTAAAAACTGGGGCAGATCCTTTAGGGTTCTGGCCCGCAAGGCCCCGACCGAACGTGGCAAAGCGAGCTGACTGGAAAAGGCAATATCACCACGGGTCGACTTAATATCAATCACCAGGGCATTCATGCCGGTCTGGGCGAGTAATTGGATGAGATGTTCGCGCCGATCGTGACTTTCAGCAGCCCAGTAAGACAGGTACAAGGCTTTAGGGATAACCGGCTTAAGCATGATGCTTAGGGGAGTCGTATCAATGACTTTGGCCGGCAGATAACCAGGCTTGCGGACGATCAGCACACCAGAGCTGCTGGTTAGGGAAAAAGAACCATCTTCGCTACTGACGGCCTGCCCCCCTTCGGTCCAGATCTGGGCAGCGTCAAGTTGGTCCCCCGTGACAGAATCATAGACATGGCCAAAAAACTGCTCCGACTCGGCATAGGATAATGTCCAGCTCAACAGTATAATCAGCAATGTGCAAATGACCTTTGGCATACGGCCCCCTTGCTCAGGAGAGACTTATATCTAAGGACATATTAAGATATTTTTAATTATTAATAAATGTTTATTTGCTACAGATACTTTTTTCCACATTCAAGAAGAGCTCCGGTCAAAAGTTCCAGGGCGGGGGCCGCGATATTCCAGCGATGCCAGTAGAGCTCAACACTTATTTCGGCGCCTGGGATGAGTTCATGTAACACACCGGAATCCTGCAGGTCCTGCCCTTGCCAGGCGGGCACCATGCCATAACAACAGCCGGCCTCGATCACCTGTAAATACTGATTGGGTGCAGGAATATAGTTAGCCGGGACCGTGCATGGATGCGGTGATAAATAACGGTCAAGAAACTTCTGATGCAGGCTATCACTACGGTTGAATAATACTGCCGGGGCCCGTTCCAGAGCCGAATCGGTCACGCCATCCGGAAACCAGCGGCTGATAAACTCCGGGGTCGCCAGCATACGATAGTGCATCTGCCCCAACGCATCGACCCGGCAGCCAGACATGGCCCGCGACTCGGTGCTGATACAGCCGACCACATCGCCATCACGCAGATACCGTTGCGTCTGTTCCTGGTCCGCAACCCGTAAATCAATCAACAGGTTTGTCTCTTTCAGCAGCGGTGCAACGGCATCAAAAAACCAGTAATCAAGGCTGTCGGCGTTGATACCGATAGCCAACTGTTGCGGCCTGACCTGCGCAGTTCCGGTCAGGGCCTGGTTAAGCCCGGTTTCAAGCATGCGGACCTGCTGGTAATGCTTGAGAAAAGCAGTCCCGGCCGCGGTTGGCTGCGGTGGCGTCGTACGTGTCAACAGTAATTGCCCACATTGATCCTCCAGCAGACGGATGCGCTGGGAGACTGCCGATTGGGTCAGCAGCAAAACCTTGGCAGCGCGTTCAAAACCACCTTCCTGCACAACCATGGCTAAAGCATTGAGAAGTTTATAATCAATCATTTTTAAATATTAACAAATCTAATGCCATGAAAGAACTATTAATTTTACTTTTACAGACACCCCTTTTAACCTAGTTGCCATCCGGAAACTTGAAATCGTAACTTCCAGGTTTTCAGATTGGAAGCGAGCAATTTTTCGTTGTGCAAGGAAATCAAGGCGTTGCACTTAAGACGTCGGACGTAGAGAAAGTCTTATTTCAGGATTAAAAACAAAAACAAGCCCTTCTCTCCGTGCGCTCTGCTTTTACGACTCTGCGTTAAAAACTTTGAACTGATTTAATAGGAGATTTTTATGATCTGGACCTACTTGCAGGGGATCGGCGTTGGCGCTGGCCTGATTATCGCTATTGGTGCCCAGAATGCCTTTGTTCTGGCGCAGGGCATTCGGCGCAACTATCCGCTGCAGACGGCAACAATCTGCAGTGTGTGTGATGCCGCTTTGATTTTCCTTGGCGTCAGCGGCATCGGTGCCGTACTTGCGACCAACAACCTGTTGCGCCAGGGAGCAACCTGGCTGGGCATCATTTTTCTGCTCTGCTACGGCTGGCGCTCACTGCGTTCAGCCATTGCCGGAGGGAACCTGGCCCCCCTTGAGTCAGGGCAGCTGTCTCGCTCAAGGCTGCTGTTAACCACGTTGGCGCTGACACTGCTGAACCCTCATGTTTATGTCGATACCATTCTCCTGCTTGGTAGCCTTGGAGGCCGGCTGCCCCATGAGCAGCGCTATATCTTTGCTGCAGGAGCCATGACAGCCTCCGTGCTCTGGTTTTTTACCCTAAGTCTGGGAGCAGGGTTTCTTGCACCACTGTTCCGTCGTCCTAAAGCCTGGCGCTACCTGGACAGCGCTGTCTGTTTGACCATGTGGGGCATTGCGGTGTCGTTGATACTCTCCTGAACCTGCCTTACAAACAGTCAGAATCCCCTTGACAAACAATAGCTTGAAATGTACTCATTAAAACGCATAAGCAATAGGGGGGGATCTGCCAAATAACTAGCACACAGACACCGGGCTCCCGGTTTGTCCTCAGTTATTTTTCACAGCAGTTCCATAAATTTCGACAGTCTTGTTTTATAGGGTTCTGAACTCAACAGATCATGTTCAGGCCTTTGCAGCATAAGCCTATGCATCATCCAAAACACCTTCATCAACAGCAGACCAAGGCGGTAAGTAAATCGCTCTGCATCACGGCAACGGGAATCGCCTGCGCCTATGGGGATCAGCCGGTTGCACTGTTTGGCGGGGTCGCGACACGAATCAGATGTGTTGTGAACTCGCCCCGTTTTGAAGTGCCCCTACCCTATGCAGAGGGGGAGACAGCACCCATGTTGTCAGCCCCTTGCGCACTGGTTCCAGAATCTTATCTGCTCCCTGATCAACGCATCACCACCCTTGCAACCATTGCCCTGCAGCAATTGCTGGCACAGTTACCCAAGTCAGCCCTGCCAACCAGGTTGGTTGTTCAGGTCCCCGGTTCAGCGACCTCGCGTGGTCGCAATCTTGAGGTTCCAGCCTTACGACAGGCTCTAACCAATTGCCACACGGCAGCCAGCAACCTGACGATTCAGATTGTTGCAGATAATCCCGAGGAGCCGTTGTTAACACAGATATACCAGGAGCTGCTTCACAACCCGCAACAGCGTATTATTTTTGGCGGCGCCGATTCACTCGTCGATGACGTCACCTGCATGGAACTGATCACGGCAAAACAAGGCATGACTAACCAGCACGACCAGGGGATTCTCCCTGGTGAGGCAGCAGCCTTTGTCTGTCTTGAATCCGCCCAAAACACTGCGGGCCATGTAACCCTGGCTGCAAGTCACAGCGCCCCGGAACCACAAAATGGAAAAGGTGCCAGCACACAGCTGAAAGGGTTGTACCAGGCGATGAGTACCTGCCTTGCCACGCCCCAGTCCAGAGAGTTAGATAGCGTACTACTCCCCTTTGGTGGTTCCATGGCCGAGGCCTTCGAGTGGTACCAGGCGGTTGAACAGTGCTGGCCCAAACAACAGAAAAAATTCAGCGAAGAGCTCCGCCCCCGCCAGTTTATCGGCGATATCGGTGCGGCAACGCTCCCCTTGTACCTTGTTCTTGGTCTGGAGCGACTTAAATTCAACTTTGATCCACGAGAACAACTATTAGTCTGTTCGGCAACACCAGAAACCTGGCGGACTGCGCTTCTGTTACGCAAACTTTAACAACGACATTACGGGAGGGGAACCCATGGCAAAAAAAGGAAATGTTCTGATTAACGGCCGCACCGCCGTGCATAAAGGCAGCAAAGGCGTGCTGGTAACGACTGATGTCTGCCTGACCAAAGTCGGCAAATCGACAGTGCCGATTCCCTACACCAACATCGCCCGCAGCGAAGACGCTGCTCAAACCGCCAGCACCGTATTTATCAACGGCCACCCCGTCTGTCATGAAGATTCGATCTTCGCCAAAAGTACCGGCGATGAGCCAGGCAACCGCAAAGGGATCAAAAGCGGCACCATTACCGAAAAAGCCGAGTTCATCACGGCTTCGAGCAATGTCTTTATCGAAGGAAAAGCTGCCGTGCGTCAGGGGGATCTGATGGTCAGCAACAACCGCAACACCGCCCCCATGCCCCTGTCTCAACCCGGGGCCGCGCGCCCCAAAAGTACCCAGATAGAACAGGTGGAAGGGGTTGCCACACAGCAGCAACCGGATCGTGTTGATGTTGGTCACACCGGCCATCTGAATCCGCTTCTCAAAGGGCTGTCCCGCGGAGAAGAGGCATGAGGCACCACTACCGGCTGGCGGCCTACATCGACGGAGACAATCCCCAGAGTTACCGGGAGATGGTTATCGGTAATGTCAGCTCCGGGATCAAGCGCCTGACCCTGGTGTTCAAAGATACAGAATTCGACAGCGTCGACTTTGAAGACCGTGAATATGTCGTACTGCCTCTGGGGAAAAGCAAAACCGTCAGCAAGGAAACCCCAACCCCCCAGAGCCCGGCTGAATACGAAAACTTTCTGGTTCCCCTGGTCATTAAACGTCACGGCAGCAGCAATTTTGACCCCGCGCAAGGAAAAGAGCTGCGCCAGGGGTGGTTGTACATCTATTGTAACGGTTATCTGTGGCGTGAAATGATGATCGACGATCACGCCTTTACCAGCGATGTCAACCTGCGCCGCCACCAGGGGCAGGAATTCCGCCCGGCCACGGGTGAGCGCGACAGCCGCGTCATGGTACCGTGGAAAATTGGCGGTAAGCGTCAGACCATCGAGATCGCCTATTCCGAAGTCCAGTGGAGCTGGGCCCGTATTAACGCCTTAGGTGGCATGAACCCCGATAAAGACTACGAAATCCGCCTTAACGACAGCACCCCCTTAGCCAAGGACGACCCGGCCACCTGCGCGCAACGGCGTAAAGAGCGCATGCAGGATATCAGCGACGAACTGGATCAGTGGATTTTAAGCGATGGCGAAACCACCGCCAACATCGTCCATATTGATAATGCCACTGCCGACATTTACAGCCTCAACCTGCACGCCAAAGGGGCGCTGCCGGTGGTGTTTATTGATGACCCCCTAGGTCATACCCGCGACCTGATGCAACAGATCAATCAGGAGGTTCTACAACTGGGCAACCAGGTGAAACGCATCGGCCAAAAGGACTTTTACGACAGCGCCATTATTGCCTACAACCTGTTTTTTGATCCGAAGACCACAGGTCAAACCGTCACTGACACCGAACCAACCATCTCGGGAACCTACGAATACACTCACTTCGAGAAAAACCTCTTCGGCAAATGCGGTGACAAGACCGACCGCAACAAACTAGAAGAGCTTCTTGAAGTTGAAAGTCGTAAACAGCGCCGCCAAGCTATTCGTAACCTGCAGTCTGAACTGGTGCGCTGGCTGGATGGCTGCAACCCTCAAGGGGAACCGATCAGCCGGGACGGTTTTATCAGCTACAACAGTATGCTGATCGACTACTTCTCTGCCCATGGCGAGCTGTATGCAAGCTCGTGGCTGGTGGTGAACGATATTATCAGCAGCCTTAGTATTGAGCCCAGTACCTTCGATTACGAGCTCGACCTGGAGGAAAACCGCGAAGTTCCCTCGCTGGATTTCGACTTGCGTGCTTCCTATAAAAAAAGCCTGCTGGAGCAACAACACCCCTTGCACAACAAGCTGTTTCCCAGTGAAGCACAGGCCCCTGTCCGCAGTGAAGGTCCGGTCGATCTTTCCAAAACCGAAAACGACGGCCTGGGCACCTTTCGCGCCCATGTGTTTGTTCCGCTCATGAGCAACCAGGGGCAAGTTGGCCGCCGCTTTACCGGAGCCTTGAACCAGGCCATCACTGACCTGAAAAGCCACTACACCAAGCTCTGGAAAGATGCGTTAAAGACCCAGACCACACAACACTTTGACGTCTTTTACCGGCTCGACAAAGCCCTGAACCCGAAAGATCTTGAAAGCCTGCTGATTCAAACCGTTGATGAGATAGGTGACGACCGCATCATCCTCCAGGCTAAAGCAACAGAACTAAAAGCACTCGAGCACGAAGCTGCGGCCCAGATGCTTAAAAAAGACCTCCAGAAAATCCGCCAGGGGCAGAACACCAAGGGCATCACCCTGGTTGACGAAGCCGGTGAAACCATCGGCTCCACCGATATCGCCCACCTGGCCCATAACAAAGGGACCATGATCGGCACCGCAGCCGCCCTGGAAAATGCACCCCTGTCCAAATTGAAAATCCGCCAGGATATTGGGCATGGTCAATTCGAAGTGACCACCATAGCCAAAGGTTCCCGCTTAGCCCGCGAACTGGAAGTCCCGGAACTGGCCCAAAATGTCGACGTCAAAGTCAAAGCAAGCGCTATCCGTACCATGCGTAAGGCTTTGCCCCCCGCGGTTATAATGTTTGAAATTTGGAATTTTAATGCGAATTATGAGGCTTTTTTAAAAGCTGCAGAAGCACAACAAGATCAAATTGAAAAATTTGTTGATCTCACAAATGCTAGCACCGATCTTACCTTCGCCATCTTGGAAGGGATTCAAGCATTCACCACCAATCAGGCCCTTCATAATTTTTTGGCAAAAGAAGGCATATCAATCTTTGGCGTCAAATTCGGTTTAACTCCCTTCACCGGATTTTGCACTGGTATTTTTAGTGGCGCTCTTTCCCTGCGAGAATGCTTACATTCGGCGAAATACAACGATGACGATACAGCTGTCGGCCATGCAATTATGGCCTCCGGCTTCTTTCTTGCAAGCCTTGCCATAGCTGGCGGCACAGAACTTGCCGTTATAATTCCTCTTTTGGCAGCGTTCAATCCCTTCTTATGGGGGTTTACCGGGATTATCTTTATTGGTGCTGGCATAGTCGCATTATGCCAGGACGGACCGATTGAAACATGGGCGGTGAATGGTCCCTTTACCCTTGAAAAGGTGGATGAAGAACTCAGCTACCTGCACACCAACCCCAAAATCAGTTATCAAGTTCTGTGTAATGCCCTGTATACGCCAAAAATTGGTGGCCGCAGTATAACAACACCTATTTACACTACCAGCCAAGCAGGTGATTTTGAGGTCACGGTGACCTTGCCCAAATTCCGCCTTGGGTTTAACGACCTGGACGTACGCGCAAGTTGGGAGGTTCAAACAACATTGGTTGAAAAGTTGCCAGCCTCCCCCCAACAAACCGTTTATCCCTATATGATCCAGCAACTCACTGACGACAGTCACCGCATCACCGGATTCAAATATTTCTACAGCCCGCCTCAGCGTAAAACAGCGCAACCGCTGTGGCAAGCCAAAGCCCGCCTGTTTATGGATAACGATCTTATCCTGCCCGACGGCGAACGCAAACATGTAACAGGTGAACTCCTATTAGCAGAAGCTGTGGAAAAACCGGTTAAACAACCTGAAGAATCAGAAACGGCCTTTTTGCAGCGCTGGGAAAAACATCACCAGCAGGAAGAAGCCATCAACCCCAAACAACCCGGTTGGGTCTACACAACAAATTAAGGTTCCTTTATGACCAACATGATCCAATATACCGACACGGCCTATACCCTGGCGAAAAAGAACGGGCTTAAGCCACCTGACCCAAACCTGAAAAATGGCCTTCTGGGCCATTTGCGCACTACAGCACTCCCCAATGGAATTTTTTGCGGAGATTATCGCTATGACATCATAGGCAGGGATATACGCTCCTTAAAAATGGGGAAAAACAACCAAGAATCGTTAACCGAATTGAGGATAGGGTTTGGCCGTAATCCCCTTGCTATTGTCATGCTTCTCAGGTTGCTTGCTGGAATGACAACAGTATTAGGTTTTTTTATGATTCTATTAGTCATGTTTAGTGGAATTCCTTTAGAGTTGTATGTTTTTTCTTTTTTTCTAGGGGGGGGGGGGGCATTCATCATCTTCCACTTACTCACCAAAATTGCCCCTGATAAAAATAATATTACCGCCAACCGCGCCACCGGCATGATCAGTTTCCCTAAAATTGGCCGGCGGCCGGCCCAGGAAATCCCCTTTGCCGAGTTTGATGCCTACTACAGGAGCAGCACTTATCCAACGGGTGTGGTTCATCATATTTCACGTATTTGCCACCGCTACTCACCCGCATTCATACATTTGTGCAATTCGGTCCGTTTTAGGTACATGTTTATCGAATGGGAATTTTTCCAGCAGATGATGGATATCAACTTACCATTACCTGATGTTCCAAGATTTGAACCCCTGCGGCACCTTGACCCGACGACTAAGGCTTGGGACGAAGAACATGGGCGTGACCCTGACTACTGGAAAAATTTTGATCTGCGCAATCTGCATGCAGAGCAGGAAGCATCCTTACATAAACAAGACAGTATCGATTGGGACAGCCTGCCAACCGACCATGTGTAACCAGAAGCCGAAGCCAGAGCTTCCAGTATGGTGCAGATGTTCAAGGAATAACGTAGGTCGCTCTTTGACAACGGAATATCCCCTTTGTGGGGATTGAATAATGGCTTTTGCTCTTCTTGGCGACTTGGCGTCTTTGCGTGAGGCAGGTTTTGAGGTCTGAGATTTACCCCTGTGCCAAGCCAAAGCCCGTCTGTTTATGGATAACGATCTCATTCTGCCTGACGGCGAACGCAGACATATTACCGGCAAGCTACTGCTACCAGAGGCCTCTCAACAACCGGTTAAACAACCGGAAGAATCAGAAACGGCCTTTTTGCAGCGCTGGGAAAAACATCACCAGCAGGAAGAAGCCATCAACTCCAAAC
Organism: Geopsychrobacteraceae bacterium; assembly: GCA_963664385.1. Lineage (GTDB taxonomy): Bacteria > Desulfobacterota > Desulfuromonadia > Desulfuromonadales > Geopsychrobacteraceae > Seleniibacterium. The sequence goes on along the minus strand of OY761157.1, from coordinate 1,849,799 downwards.
AACCCGGTTGGGTCTATACAACAAATTAAGGTTCCTTTATGACCAACATGATCCAATATACCGACACTGCCTATACCCTAGCGAAAAAGAACGGGCTTAAGCCCCCTGACCCTGATGTCTGGCGTGGTCAGCAACGCCATCATAGAGCCCTGGCACTACCGAATGGTATCCACTTCGGGGATTATCGCTGGAGTATAAAAACGAAGCTACTCAGGCAACTACAGGGTGACACCCTGACCAACCCCGATTTAACTAATATTTATCTGAGTCCTGGTTCAAATCCTCTCTATATCGTCATGGTTCTTCGCATTTTTGCATCAATTTTTGCGGTCATGGGGTTAGTTCCTGGCATTGCAGGGATATTCATTGGAAGCCCTACATTATCAGACTATATCTTCTTCTTCTGGGGGGGGGGGGCATTCCTTATCCTTCACCTGTTAACAAAAATAGTTCCTGATAAAAATAGTATTACTATGAATCGTGCAACAGGAATGGTCTCTTTACCGCCATTCTATAAGCAGGATGGGCCACTCCCCTTTGCTGAATTTGATGGTTACTATCGCACTTCTTGCTCGCGTCATGGTGTTATTCGTTACACCTTAAGCATTTGTCACCGCTATAAACCCATCGCTATTATCACCGATGCCGGCGAAACGAAAAGGCCGATACTCTTCAGCCAATGGGAAATGTACCAGCAACTTATGGATATTAACCAACCGCTTCCGGATCTTCCTGAATACGAACCGGTCCGCCAACTCGACCCGACAACCAAAGCCTGGGACGAAAAGCATAAGCGCGATCCCAACTACTGGAAGAATTTTGATTTGCGTAAGGCCTTTGATGCAATGGTAGATGCGGTTGATAAATGCGAAGCCTTTGACTGGGACAGTCTACCAACCGACCATGTTCCACCAGAAGCCAAAGCCAGGGCTTCAAGTATGGCACAGCTGTTCAAAGAATAATGCAGACCAGTTCTCTGACAACTGAATATTTCCCTTAGGGGAAGAGCGATTGGTCCTTTTGCTCTTCTTTGCGTGAGGCAGGTTTTGAGGTCTGAGATTTACCCCTGTGGCAGACGAAAGCCCGCTTGTTCTGGGATAATGATATCCTCCTGCCTGACGGCGAACGCAGACATATTACCGGCGAGCTACTGCTACCAGAGGCCACTCAACAACCTGTTAAACAACCGGAAGAATCAGAAACGGCCTTTTTGCAGGGTAGTGTTCAAAATTCTGTGTCATTTCGCTATTATTTACAGAACGAAAGGAATGACACATGTCCAAACCAGAAAATCCCTTCGATATGGAGGCTGCTCTCAAGGCCTTGCGTGAAGGCCAAAACCTAACGGGTAAAGGCGGCATTCTTACACCACTTATCAAACAGCTCACCGAAGCAGCCATGCAGGCCGAGCTTGACGAGCATCTAGCCGAGGAAGAAGCGCCAAATCGCAAGAATGGCAAATCGTCCAAAACCGTCAAAACTCTTTCTGGTAGTTTCGAACTTGATACTCCACGAGACCGAACCAATACCTTTGAACCGCAGTTGGTTAAAAAGAACCAAACCCAACTGACAGATGAACTGGAGCGAAAAATCATCGCTCTGTTCTCTCTCGGGACCAGCTATCAGGACATCCGTAGCCATATCGCAGAGCTGTATGGCATTTCGGTGTCCAACGGGACGATTAATGCCGTCACGGACAGGCTGTTACCCGAACTCCAGGCTTGGCGTGAGCGCGATCTGGAAGCCATTTATCCAATCCTTTGGCTCGATGCCATTCACTACAAGATCAAAGAGAACGGCCGTTATATCAGCAAAGCTGTTTACACCATCTTGGCTCTAAACATCGAGGGCAAGAAAGAACTTCTCGGCCTTTATCTCTCTGATCAGGAAGGTGCTCATCACTGGCTGAGTATTCTCACCGATCTCCATAATCGAGGTGTTCAGGACATTTTGATTGCCTGCGTTGATGGCCTGAAAGGCTTTCCGGAAGCGATTGAAACAATCTATCCGAACGCTGAAATTCAGCATTGTGTGGTCCATCAGATTCGCAACTCGATTAAATATGTGGCCTCAAAAAACCAAAAGGCCTTCATGGCTGACCTAAAATGCGTTTACAAGGCAGCAACCCTTAATGCTGCGGAGTTGGCCCTAGACGACCTTGATGCAAAATGGGGCGAGAAGTACCCCATGGTCATCAAATCCTGGCGTAGCAAATGGCCAACCCTGTCCAACTATTTCAAATACCCAGATTATGTCAGGACAGCCATCTATACCACCAATGCAGTAGAGGCTGTACACCGACAATTTCGCAAGCTGACTAAGACCAAAGGCGGCTTCGCCAATGAAAACAGTTTGCTGAAGCTGCTTTACGCTGGCATACTCAAGGCGTCCGAGCGCTGGACGCACCCGATCCAGAATTGGAATTTAACGCTGGCCCAGCTCACTATCCATTTTCCGGATCGGCTGGAAAAGCATCTTAGCCTATGAGCCTGACACAGAATTCTGAACACCCTCTTTTGCAGCGCTGGGAAAAACATCACCAGCAGGAAGAAGCCATCAACTCCAAACAACCCGGTTGGGTCTATACCAACGCTTAAGGAACCAACATGGTTGCTATGCTGCAATATACAAAAACCGCTTATACCTTAACGCAAAAGAAAAAGCTTCCCCCTGCCGACTCAACCGCCTGGAAAGGGGTACAACGTATTAAACGTACTATTCCTTTGCCAAACGGTATCTTTTGTGGGGATTATCGCTGGCGTGCGAGTGCCTCTAGTATTAAAAAACTTCGCAAAGGGACTATGCCAATAACTGATCTTCACAAGCTGCACCTAAGTTGTGGGAATAATCCTTTGGTGTTCATAGTTTTCATGAGACTACTATCAATAGTAGGTATGGGCCTTGGAATAATCATGATTATGCTCCATATATTTGCTGCTATTCCTTTCAAACCATATGTTTTTTCAATATTTACGGTGGCCGCAGGAAGCTTCATCATTTTTCACCTACTCTCCAAAATTACTCCAGACAAAAATAACATTACTATGAATCGTGCAACTGGCATGGTTCACTTTCCGGCAAGAGGAAAGCAGTCCGAGCGGTTTATTCCTTTTGCGGAGCTTGACGGTTATTACAATACTGCTTGTACACCTAATGGCGTTGTTCGTTACTCCCTGCAGGTGTGCCACCGCTACGAGCCACTCAGTGCAATGCCCGGTGATGCCATTACTAATGAAAGGGAAATCTTTGGTAGTTGGGAAGTTCTGCAACAGATGATGGATGTCTCCCTACCACTACCCGACATTCCAGAACTGGAACCGGTCCGTCACCTCGACCCTACGACCAGAGCCTGGGACGAAGAACATGGGCGCGACCCAAACTATTGGAAAAACTTCGACCTTGATAAGTTGGATAACGAAATCATGTTTTCCACGCGTAAACTTGAGGCTGTTGATTGGGACAGTCTACCAACCGCCCATGTTCCACCAGAAGCCAAAGCCAGAGCTTCCAGTATGGCACAGCTGTTTAAGGAATAACTCTGGCCACTCTTTGACAACGGAAAATTCCTATATTTTGATACCTTTTTTCACCGGCTAAACAATATAACCATCCTCAATGGTAATCGAGCGCTGAGCCAGAGCGGCATAAGCCGGATCGTGAGTCACCATGACGATCGCCATGCCTTCAGCGTTCAATTCGGCAAGCAACGCCATGATCTGCTCTCCCGTCCGTTTATCCAGGCTGCCAGTTGGCTCATCGGCAAACAACACCTTGGAAGATTTCACCAGAGCCCGGGCAATGGCAACACGCTGCTGCTCACCACCGGAAAGCTGGCCGGGCAGTCGCTCACATTTATCAGCCAGCCCTACCCGTTCCAGACATTGGCGCGCTCTGTCTATCTCTTCTCGATTGATGCCACGAACCGATTTCATGTACGGGAGTAATACATTTTCCAACACCGTCAAGTAGGGAAGCAAATGATGGAACTGAAAAATGATGGAAAAATCAGATTGGCGCAACAGATTGAGTCGTTGGTCAGAGATCTGGCAGAGGTCTTCATCAAAGTAGTGCAATGCGCCGGCATCGGCATCAACCAGGGTCGACAGAACATTAAGCAAGGTGCTCTTGCCAGATCCGGAGCGCCCGACAATGGAAACAAACTCCCCTTCGTTGATATCAACCGAAACCCCTTTAAGCACCGGAACCCGCTGTCCATCTGTAATAAAACACTTTTCAATATTTCTCGCTGAAATCATCTTAAATATCTCCTGTTAAAGAGCAACCAGAACCCGCGAAGGCTCAATCCTGGCACCCTTTAATGCTGGATAACTGGCAGCAATAACGGTGATGACGGTAAAAATCAGCATGGACATCAGCAGATGTGCAAACGAAAAGGTCGGAACGATACCGTCAGCCAGATTCAAAAATTCCAGCACGTAGAAACTGGCTGCGAAGCCGGTGAAATAGCCGATAACTCCGGCCAGGCCGCCAACAAAGCCTGCTTCAATACAGAAAATGGTAAATATTTGTCTTTTGCCATAGCCGAGGGAGCGTAAAATACCGATATCTTTCTTGCGCTCATTAACGGCGGACAGCATCGACAGACCAACCATACAGACGGCCGTAACCAGAATAATCAGACTCACCGCCAATGCCAGCTGCTGGACAAAATGTACCGACGCCATCCGCTGGACAACGACATGGCGCAGGGCGCTGACCTTGGCTCCCGGCAGCGCGGACTGAAGCTGAGCAACGATGTCTTCGATGGGACAACCGGCACACAAGGCCGACACCTCGATAAAGCTGGTACTATCCGTACGCCCCAGTATCTGCTGCAGTTGCGACAAGCCCATGAAGATGACACCATCATCCTCGGAACCGGTGGCATAGAGTGTGGCAGTCACGGTAAATTCATGCTCCAGCAGAGACACAACATCACCCGTTTTGAGCCCCAGTTGTTCAGCAGCGTGGTTGCCGACCAGCAGCTCCCCATCCTGTCCGGTAAAGGAACCATTGCTGGCCCAGTAACTTTTGATCCGTTGTTCCTGTTCCCAGTTTATACCGACAACAGCAACCCCGCTCCCTTTGACATTGGCCAGAGTAACCAGCTTGGGGGCAACGGCACTGATACGCTCATTCAGCTCAATGCTATGAATAGCAGCGACCGTTTGCCGTTCCTCAAGATTCTGGACATCAAAGAGCATATCCCCCATGTGAAAACCGCCATAACTTAGACTGAGGGCCTCTGTTTTGGGGGAAATAACAATGTTGGCACCGAATGCCGTGAGTTTTCTCTCCAGACTTTCCCCCACCACGCGGGAGACTTGAAAGAGAGCGACAATCGACATAACGCCAAGGCTAAACACAAATAGCAGCAGCAGCGTCTTGGATGGTTTGCGGCGCATATTGCGCATGGGAATAGTCAGAATATTCATCTGCGCCCCCTTAAAAAAATCGGGCCCCAGGCAGAATATCCTGCTCTTTAATAATCAACAGGTTACCAGCGATCTGGCGCTTCAACGGTGCGGGATTACACCCCCCTTCAACAACGTTGACCCGGTTGCTGTGAAAACGTTGACCACAATTATTACAGACCATGTATTCACCATCCTGGGAATAACCTTTACGCTCTGGATAACAGACATCGCAGGCATCAAAAGCAGCTCTCATGGCACCATCGGGACTTTTGACGACAAAGAACTTTATTTCACCACCATCCTTTTTAAAGACGTAGTGATGTGCATTACCGTCATCTATTTTAGAGATATCAAGCTTGACCTCACCATCAGCCGCAGTTACGGTTTTAACCGCACCGAACGATCCCAGGCTCCCAAAATTGAGCACGGCAAACGCCGCCAGACCGAACAGGCCGACAGCAACAGAAACAATCAGAGTTTTTCTGGACATAACGTTATCCTTATCTTCGCTAAATTAATCTGTACGTGGATGAGCCACGCAAGCTCTCACCCCTAAAAAGACACAATTCGACAGACGCTAATGGAGATAAGAACAATAGAGTTTATAAATGGGGGGAAAATCGTCAGGAGAGCTCTGATACCTGTCAGGCTGCCTGCGAACATTCTGTTCATAGGCGATAACAGGTAGCTCAATTGGGGAAACCAGAAACAGATCTAGTGCTGAAGAAGTGGGGAGCAGAGATTCATGACTGCTCTTTTCCTGATCGCACAAAGACCCGTCAGCGCAAGGAGAGGGATCATGACTTTGACCATGATCCGGCATTTCGTCTGAAACCATGGTTGGCATGCAGCAGGGTGATTTAGCCTGCAAATCAAATGAATGCTCACAGTCAAAAGAACAGTGATCGTCAGCTGCAACGATCCCGGCACTGGCAAATACCACCAGTAGCACCAAAGCTGTAATTTTGCGCAACAACAGGAGCATTACCTTTATCCCCTTAGATTCATCGGGTTGTAAAATATATAGGAACTCAATTCCCTACCAACAAACTAAAGAATAACACAAGATCAAGTCAATATTTTTTTATCAATCCCATCGCGCTAAAGTCTCATCAGATTAACTTTACTTAGCTGGTGTGGGAGGTTTAAACTTGCCTGAATTTCATAACCGCTTCACGGCCAGCGAGGACAGTATGACCAAAACAGCCCATCCGTTTGACAAATTAACCCCTGATTTCATCATGGATGCCGTCGAATCTCTCGGCTATCGCTGTGATTATCGCATTCTGACCCTCAACAGTTATGAAAACCGGGTTTATCAGGTTGGCATTGACGAAGCCGATCCCCTGATTGTCAAGTTCTACCGCCCTGACCGCTGGAACAAAGCGCAGCTGGCCGAAGAGCAGCAATTTATTGAAGAACTGGCAGCCCATGAACTACCGGTGGTGGCCCCGCTGAAAGATGCTGAAGGGAACACCCTGCACCGCTTTCGTGGTTTTTATTTCTCCCTATCTCCGCGCCGTGGCGGCCATTCTCCAGAGCTCGCCAACCTTGAACATCTCCAAGTCATCGGCCGCCTGCTGGGGCGCATTCACGCTATCGGTATGCAGTGCCCGTTTCGTTACCGCCCCACCCTGACAGCGCAGAGCTTTGGCCATGATTCGGTCAACTTTTTGTTAGAAAAAGAATGCATCCCCGGCGATTACCGCGCCGCTTATGAATCTCTGACCCGCGACCTGCTGGCTATTATTGACAGCCGCTTTGCGGCGGTAAGCGTCCGCAACATCCGGGTTCATGGTGACTGCCATTGTGGCAATATGCTGTGGCGGGAGGATGCTCCCCACTTTGTGGATTTTGATGATACCCGTATGGCCCCAGCAATTCAGGATTTATGGATGCTGTTGTCAGGACGGGAAGACCAGCAGCAACAGCAATTGGAAAAAATTCTCGAGGGTTATTATCAATTCTGTGATTTCAACCCGGCGGAGCTGCAGTTGATCGAGCCGTTACGCACCCTGCGGATTATCAACTACAGTGCCTGGCTGGCGCGGCGCTGGGATGATCCGGCCTTTCCCCGCACCTTCCCCTGGTTTAATAGCGTTCAGTACTGGGGTGAGCATATTCTTGAGTTACGGGAACAGATGGCCGCGTTGCAGGAATCCTCGTTAAGCCAGTATTAACCCGTTATCTGGTTAAGCAGACCTGATCGGTATCAGAGTGACTGTTGTTTACCCATTGCAACAGGGCTTAGGGATACCCTAAGTACCCGAAAAGCTATAGAGGTTGGTAATCAACCACAGAGTTGCCATTCCGATCACGATGGTCAATAAGACATTGCGTGACCGCCAGGCAACCATGGCTGCTACCAATCCAGCTAACAGGCGCGGATTGGTGAAGGAAAAAGGGGCAGAGGATGAAAAGATAAATGCTGGCAGCGCTAGAGCAGCGAGCACTGAGGCAGGGACAAATTTAAGCATCTGCTCAATTTCAGGACGCACCTTGCCACGCCCGAATAACCAGATAAAGGAGAAACGCAGCATAAAGGTGCCAAGGCCAATGACCATCATCATCCCCCATAACTGCACATCGTCTTCTGTCATGCTAGCGCCTCCTGCTTAGCTGGTATCCACAACCAATTCCAGCAACTGTCGCCATAAACAAACCTAAATTATAAGGTAATGAATGGCAGGCTATGGCGATAGTACCCGCAACCAGTGCCGCCACTAATGACGCTTTATCTTTAATAGCAGGGAACAGCAAAGCGAGAAAAGTCAATGGGATAGCGAAATCCAGCCCCCATGTTTTCGGAATCTGAGTGCCCAGGAAAACACCTGCCATGGTACCTATATGCCAGGTGGCCCACATGGTTAACGCACCTCCCAGATAATACCAATGCTTGAATTCTTTACAATGATGATCAAAAGCGGAAATAGAAATCGCAAAAGATTGATCGGTAATAAGATAGGCCAGGCTGCTACGCCAGGTTAATGGTAAATGCTGAAAATGGGGTGCTAAAGAAGCACTATAGACACAGAAGCGTAAATTGATGACTAAGGCGGTTAAAATGATGACAAAAGTCGATGCATGTTGACCGATCAAATCAACAATGGCCAACTGAGCAGCACCCGCAAAAACCAGGTGCGCCATACCCAAAGCGGCAAACTTTGACAGCTCAACTCCCACGGCGGACAACCCGGCAATGACGGCAAAGGGCAAAGCGCCAAAAATTAACGGAACCATAGCCTTAGCGCCAGCGATAAAAGCAGTTTTTGGCGACGACATGTGGTACCTCCCCTCCGCTATCAGACTGATTAAGGACGCTGTATAAACTTGCACTCCACCGAAACTATCTGGTGGAGTGCAAAATCAACTAAGGTTCGAAATATAAATAAAAAAATTTAGTTCACGGTATTCATCACTTCACCGTCTATAAAAGATGCTAAATTTTCTACTGCAGTGTTCAATAGACGCGCCCGTGCTTCGAGTGGAGCCCAGGCAATATGTGGGGTAATGAAGCAATTTGGTGCCTTCAACAAGACATTATCCCCCTTGATCGGCTCGGTTGACACAACATCGACCCCGGCAGCTTTTACTTTTCCTGAGTTAAGTGCTGCAGCCAGGTCTTGTTCAACAATCAGCGGACCGCGGGAGGTGTTAATGATAATGACACCATCTTTCATTTTAGCAATAGAATTTTCGTTGATCATCCCTTCGGTCGTCTCAAACAGTGGACAGTGTAATGAGATAACGTCCGATTCAGCATAGAGAGTATCAAGATCTACATACTTGATGCCATTGCCTTCCAGCTCTTTATTGGGATATGCGTCGTAAGCCAACACATTCATGCTGAAGCCCTGAGCAATTTTAGCCGCTTGTTGACCAATGCGACCAAAACCAACAAAACCGATGGTTTTATCTGCAAGCTCGATCAGGGGATGATTCCAGAAGCAGAAATCGGGACAACTTTCCCAGTCCCCCTTATACACAGCACTGCTATGATCCTGAACATGGTGACAAATTTCCAGCAACAGGGCGAAAACAAATTGAGATACTGCGGTTGTACCGTAGGTCGGGATATTGGTAACAGGAATCCCCTTTTCTTTGGCAGCAGCGACATCAACCACATTGTAACCGGTTGCCAGAACGCCAACGTATTTAATGCTTGGACAAGCGTCAAAAATCTCCTTAGTTAAGAGAGTTTTGTTGGTAATAACTGCTTCTGCATCAGCAATTCTGCTCACAGTATCCTGGGGTTCGGTACGGTCATAACAAGTGACATCACCCAGTTTTTCAAACCCCTCCCAGCTCAAATCCCCCGGGTTTAAGGTGTAACCATCTAAAATAACGATTTTCATCTTAAAAAAACTCCTTATCCTTCTTAGGTAATTTCTATCCGGAAACTCAAAAAAGCAACTAGCCAGTTTCTGATTTGGAAAGATGCAATTTTTTGCCAGATCAAGGAAATCAAGCATTTGCGCGGAGGCGTAGTACTTTACGCCGCACAAGCGAATGCGCAGATTGACGCCGAACTGGTGAAAAAGGGCGCTTTCCGGACAGAAACTAGTTAAGAGCGAATCAACTGACTTGCTTCCGCGACAATATTCTCAACGGTAATGCCATTTTTATTCATCAGGTACTCATATTGTGCCGACTCACCGAATTGATCCTGAATGCCAATCCGCTTGACAATCCCCTTGCCTCTTTCAGCGACAACTTCACACACGGCACTACCGAGGCCGTTAAGGATGTTATGATCCTCAACGGTAACAATTTTACCGATCTCATCAATGGCTTTATTAACCGCATCAACGTCAAGAGGTTTAATGGTATGCATATCAAGAACCCGCACGCTATGCCCCTGTTTTTCCAGTTCAGCTGCCGCCGTCATTGCCAGATTGACCGTGTCACCATTAGCGATCAGGGCAACATCCGTTCCTTCCTTAAGTTGATTCGCCTTACCAATGGTCAATTCGATCCCTTCCTCATAAAGAGAAGGCATCGGATTCTTGGTAAACCGTAAATATACCGGGCCAACATACTCTGCTGCTGCTTTGACCAGCTTTTTAGCTGAATTGAAATCAGCCGGCATGATAATCGTCATGTTGGGTAGAGTACGTAGTACCCCCATATCCTCGCTCCCCTGGTGACTGGCACCATCGGTTCCGGGAGTAAGCCCGCCGTGCGAACAGGCGATCTTGACATTTAAATTAGGATAACAGATTTCCTGGCGGATCTGCTCGCACATACGCATACTGCCAAATACAGCATAAGTAGTGACAAATGGAATCTTTCCGGTTGTTGCCAGTCCGGCACCGACGCCAGCAGCATTCTGTTCGGCAATCCCGACATTAACGTGCTGCTTCGGAAGCTGTTCTGAAAAAGGAATGGTCATACAGGGTTTGGCGATATCTGCATCGACAACAAAAATATCTTTATTGGCCTTACCCAGCTCAAGTATTGCTTCACCGTATGCTTCTCTGGTTGGTCTTGCTTCCATTATTAAGCCTCCTCAATCTCTTTCATGGCCTGAGCATATTGTTCGTCGTTGGGAGCTCCACCATGCCAGGCAACAACATCTTCCATGTAAGAGACGCCTTTCCCTTTTACCGTATGTCCGACAATAACCTTTGGCTTTTGGTTGTTCGTATTCCGATTCGCTTCAAAAGCGGCCACAATTTCTTCCATATTGTGGCCATCAATTGTCTGGACATCGCAGCCAAATGCTTTAAATTTCGCTTCAAAATCACCACTAGGCATGATTTCTTCACAGGTGCCGTCATTCTGCAGACGGTTGGCATCGACAATAATAGTCAGGTTATCAAGCTTATACTTCACAGCACACATGACCGCTTCCCAGATTTGCCCTTCCTGGGTTTCACCATCACCAACCATGGAGAAAACACGATATTTACGCCCATCACGCTTTCCGGCGATAGCCATACCTACGGCGGTTGACAGCCCCTGACCAAGAGAACCGGTACTAATATCGATACCCGGACATTTTTTCATGCATGGATGACCCTGCAGAATGGAACCCTGCTTGCGTAAAGTCTTGATCGTTTCCATGGGAAAATAGCCGCGCATAGCTAAGGCGGAATAAAGGATTGGACAGACATGTCCTTTTGACAGAATAAATCGGTCGCGATCGGCCCATTGAGGCTCTTCGGGACGCAGGTTCAGTTCATCAAAATAGAGAGCCGCTATAAAATCGGCAGCGGACAAGGAACCTCCGGGATGCCCTTCCTGAGCGGTATAAATCATAGTCAGAGCCGTTTTTCGTAACTCTTTGGCCCGTGCCTTAAGGGCGGTAATTTTGTCCTTTGCTATCACAATAGCCTCCATCTTATAGCTATCCTGTAAAGTCGTCCCGCCTTAGCGCCGGACGCACTGGTCGTGTCTTATCAATTTTTAAAGAATTTTCAATCTAAGGAAAACTGCAATCACAAGCCTGCAGCCCGAGCAAGTTGATGTCACCTGCAGCCACAGCATAACTGCGACTGCAGGATCCATATGGGAAGATGACTTAGTAAATGGTGAACGCCGGAACGTAACTGATCAGCCCCAGGATGATGATAGCGAACACATAAAACGGAATCAGCTCCTTAACGATAGTGCCGATCGGCACCTTCGCTATGGTTGATGAGATAAACAGGCACGTACCAACCGGCGGAGTATAAAGACCGATGGCCAGGTTAACGACCATTATCAAACCCAGCTGAACAAGGTCAAGACCGATAGCGTTTGCGATACCGACAAATAGTGGACCCAGCAGCAAAACAGCAGCTGGCAGATCAAGGAAAGTACCAACAATCAGCATGATGACATTCAGGGCCAGAATAACCATCCATGGTTCACTCAGAGATGAGGTCAACCAGATGGTAAGATTCTGCGGCACCTGCTCAGCGGTCAAAATCCATTGGATAACTGAGGAGCCCATAATAATGAGCATAACCGCACCAGTCATAACACCAGTTTCCAGGACTGCATGGTAGAAAGTCTTTAACGTCATATCTCTGTAAACCACAGTTGCGATAAACAGTGAGTAAGCACAGGCCAGAACACTAACTTCCGTCGGGGTAGCAATACCAAAACGTAAGGTAACAATGATCATGACCGGCATAATAAGAGCCGGCATGGCGTGCAATGCCTCTTTTTTAAATGATGCCCAGCCACCCTCAATCTGAGCTTTCGGCATACCACGCAGGGTGGCAATCAACCAGGCCAGACCAAGCATACCGAAACCGATCATACAACCGGGGAGAATACCGGCAATGAACAGGTCGATGATCGATACGTTGGAAACCAGACCAAAAAGGATCAACGGGATTGATGGTGGAATCAACACGGCAATGGTCGATGCTGCTGAGTTGACAGCACCGGCAAAACCCAAAGGAATACCATTATCTCTCTGGACCGGAATCATCGCGTTACCCAGGGCCGAAGCATCAGCAACCGCAGAACCAGAAACGCCGCCGAACATAACTGAGCCAACAATGGTAACGTGTGCTAAACCGCCGCGCATACGGCCAACCATTAGTTTTGCAAAATTAACCAGATGTTGGCCAAATTGGCCTGACATCATCAAGCTTCCGGCCAGGATAAAGAAAGGGATGGCCAACATCGGAAAGCTCTGGGTCGGAGTGTAAAGCCGTTGAGCAATAACGGCCAAAGGCTTGCCGGCAATCATCAGAACTGCAGCAGAGGAACCAAGCATTGAGTATGCCACCGGCACTGAAAGCAGTAGCAACAGCGGAAAGAGCCAAACTATAATCATTCCCATAAAACTGTCTCCTTACGATCCAAAATGATCGTAATTTCTAATCTTTTATCATTACAGCAAGTAACCAGATGGCCGTAACTATTTTAGCCTACGGCCATTTTTTATAACTCGTCCCGGTCAAAGACAGGTAATGGATCAACTGTATTGAGCCGATGTTGATTCATTTTTTTCGCCTAGCGCAGTGCGAATTGCATAGAGTGCGGCAATGATCGCTATGGCATAAAAACAATAAAGAATACTGATATAGCCATACATCTGGGGGATGTGAGTCTCCGGAAGACGGCTGAACTTAGCGGCTCTGACAATCGGCATGGAAGTGTAGGCGACAACTGAACTGATCACAGCAGTTGCAACATAAACAGCAATGACTATGATACGCCGGATAACCTCTGGGACAACATCAACCAAGACAGAAACAGCGATGTTTGCTCCCCTGGCACTGGCCATAACCGCTCCCCCGGCAACCAGCCAGGGGAGAAGAATGTGGTGCAATTCGTAAGCCCAGGTAATACCTTCAGACAAAATGTAGCGCAGCAGGACATTAACCAGCAGAGCGACAAACATAGTAACCAGGGTTCCACAGACAATGACAATTCCGGTCATGTCGATAATGCTGGTAACTTTTTTACAGATTCCGATCATTGGAGCACATCCGCTTTCGTTAATATTAGTTTGCTGCTGCGGATTTGCGCAGGGTATCGATGAAGCTTCCATATTTCTCCCCATATTTCGCGTAAACAGACTCTGTTGCCTTCTGGAATACCTTTTTGTCGATAGACTTAAATTGAGCGCCTTCGTTTTCCATAACCTTCTTCAGACTCATACTATCGACATAAGAACGACCACGCTGATACCAGCCTGCCTGCTTGGCAGAACTTACGACACAAGCTTGTTCTTTAGCAGACAGAGACTGCCACCACATGAGGCTGGCAACAACTGGAGTACTTTCATACTTGTGGTCAGTCATGGTGATATAAGGAGTAATGGTATGAATTTTAGCTGAGTAGATGTTAGTCAGAGGATTTTCCTGACCTTCAAAAGTACCAGCCTGCAGAGCGGTTGGTAATTCTGACCATGCCAGTGGTGCCGGAGTAGCGCCCAAAGATTTAAAGATATCGGTGGTTACTTCGTCCGGTGGAGTACGGATCATCATTCCTTTGATGGCGTCGAGAGAATCAACGAATTTTTTGGTATGAGTTGTCTGGCGGAAACCGTTATCCCAGAAGGTAATAATTTTCAGACCTGCTTCATTGGCTTTTTTATCAAGCATCCCACCAATTTCGCCATCAAGAACGTTCCAGACATTGGGCAAATCCTTAAACAGGAAAGGTAAGCCCAGCATCCCGATTTCGGGAACGATTTGAGCCATTGGCCCTTGAGAGTTAGCTGACATCTGAATGATACCGGCCTGGGCGGAGGTCAACATTTCTGAATCGTCACCCATGGTTGCCGAAGGAGCGACCTTAACAACCGTTTCTGGGGAGCAAGCAGTCATCAGCTGGCCGAACATTTCAGCAGCATCGTAACGAGGATTGCCTGGGTTAGCGCCATGGCCAAAAACCAGCTCACCTGCCTGGACCGTTGATGCCAGCATTACTGTGGCAATTGCAACAGTGGTAATTACGCGAAACATTCTCTTCATCGAGACTCTCCTTTCAAAGGGGAAGATGTGACTTCCGAACATTGACGTTTAGTAAATCAAAGATTCACAACTTAGGGTCAGGACCAAACTAACAAATTATTTTGCCTCACAAAATTTACCTACTCAAAAAAGACCTTCATATCAATTGCATAAACAGCAATTAATTATGATTATCCAGACACTTAAGAAGATTAAAAATAAATAAAACAGCTGTATATTTTTGGTGACACTATCACCTTGACTACCACCGGTCAAACGAATTAAAATGGCAAATAGTTGAGGTCAGCTCATCTAAAAAACATTATGAATCTGCTTCGGGATTTTCATCATAATTAGATATTCCACCACTGTAATTTCTGGTAAAACTATATTCGGATTTACAGATAAAGGCCCTGCAGATAAAATGACTGGCCGCCAAGGACAAGCTACTGATATTAGTAGCTTTTCTACTCTCTCGATCGATCACAAAGAACTGCTATAAAGATCTGAAATAAAATATCATGTGCAACTGAAACAATACAGCAAACTCTGTTCTCTATCTACACAAATGCAGTTTTCCTAGCTGACACAAACGGGAATGCAGTCAATAGGGGCAATTGTATCAGCAGGAATTAGAAGTCACCGACATTGACAAGCATTCAGACTAATAGACCGAGAAGAGTTATCATCACGGTATCCGGGGTTATGCTACCAACAATCCTCACAGGTGAACACTTACACTAATCGGGGCTGCCACTAGTCCCCCTCAATTAAAGAGCACTCTCATGAGCAACAGTCGCTTAGCACTTAAAGCTATTCAGGCCTTTGAAGCCGCCGCAAGACATGAATCTTTCGGTCTCGCAGCCGAAGAACTTTTTGTAACCCCATCTGCCATCAGCCATCAGATCAAACAGCTTGAAAGCGATATCGGCATACGCCTGTTTCATCGTGTTCATCGCGCTGTTGTCCTGACTGACGCCGGTCGCCGTTACGCTGAAGAGGTCTCTGCCGCCTTTCACCGTATCGAGGTTGCCACCCGCGAACTTGGCAGGACTTCAAAAAGTAACATCGTGACTCTGAATTCTTCACCAAGCTTTGCGACCCAATGGCTGATGCCAAGGATTGCGCGTTTCAGCGCTGAGCATCCTGATATTGATGTCCGCCTGAACACCTCCTCAACCATTACGGAGGCCATTTCGGAAACCGTTGACGTTGATATCCGCTACGGCTACCGGCAATTGAATCCAGCTGGAATTATCGCGATACCCTTTCCGCAGGAGACCATTGTCCCTCTGTGCTCCCCCAAACTCATGGAAGGGGAATATCCCATCAAAGAGCCCGAAGATCTGAAACATCACACACTGATCCACAGTGAACATTGCCTTATCCGCTGGCGGGACTGGATTAATCACCATGGCGGTATCGATCTGGACCTCTCGCGCGGACACAGATTTAACCGCTCTTTTATGGCGATAAGCTCGGCAATTGACGGACTTGGGGTATGTCTTGACAGCCTGTTGCTGGTTCAGCGAGAGTTGAACGACGGCAGACTCATTGCCCCTTTCGGCACCGATGGCCTCAAGGTGCATGGCTACACCTGCAATATCAAAAAATCCCGTATCGAATTACCACAGATAAAATCTTTTCAGGATTGGCTGTTTGCTGAACTCGAACACGATACACACTGCGCAGGATAGCAGAGACATATGGAAAAATGCCCTTGCCACAGCGGTATGCCGCTACAGGACTGTTGCCAACCAATAATCAACGGTACAAAAAAGCAAGTGACTCCGGATCAATTAGCACGAGCCAGGTATACAGCCCACGTCAAAAATAACTTCTTTTTTCTACAGTCCAGTCACACTGCCAAGGAAAGGGAAGATATAGATTGGGAGGATTATCAAGCCGAAGCCACAGCACTTGAATGGCTGGCTTTTGACCTGATAGAAAGCCATAGCGACGATAACATTGCCACCACTATCGCTACGCTCACTGTCAGACAACAGAGTTTTGTCTATCGCTACCAGGAAACCAGTTGCTATATCAGAGAGGAAAGCGGGTGGTATTTCAGTGACAGCCATATTGAAGATATGACAAAAATCTGCCCTTGTGACAAAAGCCATTGTCTCGGTTGCTACTGAATGCACAACTTCTGTTATTAATATTTTTTGGATATCTAGTTCGTTGCACTAATGCTTCGGAACCGGCTTAGAACTTTCTATTGGAAGGGTGTCTGTCGCCTGGATGGCGACAGTCAAGCCCCATGGATGGGTGCAAGCGTCCCTGGAAATGGAAAGTTCTAAGTGCGGCCATCCTCACTTGAGCGAACTAGATAACCAGTTAGTTTTTATCCGGAAACGGCCCTTTTCCGCTGTGGCAGCGTCAATCTGCGGACTTGTTTGTGCGGCGTAAAGTACTACGCCTCCGCTCAAGCCCTTGATTTCCTTGCCACAACGAAAAATTGCTCGTTTCCAATCTGAAAACTGGATAGTTGCCATTTTGAGTTTCCGGATGGCAACCAGTTAACTTTTTAGCCAAAACAACAGGGCCTGCTACTTGTAAAGTAGCAGGCCCTGTTGCCTAGACTCCGAATGGAAAAATCACTATCAGGCGTTATACCATTCTTTAACCTGACGGATGATTGCCGTAGTAGAGATACCATATTTATCGTGCAGGGTTGGCAGTGCGCCAGCCAGCGGGAACTCATCCGGCAATGAAATCTGGCGGAAAGTCGGTGTTACACCGGCCCGCAGCAGTTCTGCGGCAATTGTCATCCCCAGACCGCCCATAATGGTATGGTTTTCGGCGGTTACAACCAGGCGGCCCGGTTTACTACATGCAGACAGGATCGTTTCAACATCCAAAGGCTTGATCGTTGGGCAGTGCAGAACTGCTGCCTTAATACCATCTTCAGCCAGTTTTTTCGCAGCTTCAAGGGTACGCATGGTCAACAGTCCGGTTGAAATAAACAAGACATCATCCCCTTCAACCAGGAACTTCGCCTTACCGATTTCAAACTTATAATCATACTCTTCCAGAACAACTGGTACCTGGCCACGCAGCAGACGCATGTAAACAGGACCGTCATGCTCGATCATTGCCGGCACAGCCTGCTCAATATCGACGGCATCACATGGATCGATGACAACCATGTTCGGAATGGTGGCAAACATGCCGGTATCTTCAACAGCACAGTGGCTTGGGCCGTAACCGGTAGTCAGACCTGGCAAAGCACAGCAGATTTTAACATTGAGATGATCCTCAACAATCGCCTGATGGATGAAGTCAAATGCACGACGCGAAGCAAAAGCACCATAGGTGGTGACAAACGGCATCAACTTCTGGTGTGCAACACCAGCTGCCGCTCCCATAAGCAGCTGCTCAGCCATACCCATTTGAAAAAAACGGTCCGGGTAGGTATCGCGGAAAATGTGCAGATCGGTATACTTCGCCAGGTCAGCTGACATGCCGACAATATCTTTACGATCACGAGCAGCTTCAACCAGGGCATGACCAAAAGGAGCCGGTCTGGTTTTCTGATCAGCATCTGCGATGGATGCAATCATCGCCGATGTTTTCAAACGTACTTTCTTTTCCCCGTTACTCATGCCTTCCTCCCGTCTTCAAGCTGCTGCAATGCGATCTGCCACTCATGCTCATCAACTCGGATAAAATGGTTCTTTTCCCGTTCTTCAAGGAATTTGACACCTTTTCCCATCAAGGTATCGCAGATGATCATACGTGGGCGGGCCTCGGTACAGTTGCGAGCATTATCAAATGCGGTAATGACCTGTTCCATATCGTTGCCATCGATCCGCTGAGTGTACCAACCGAACGCTTCACACTTTTCCTTTAGCGGCTCAAATGCCATAATCTCGCTTGAGGGGCCGTCGGCCTGCTGATTATTGACATCGACGATAGCGATCATGTTGTCCAATTTATGATGAGAAGCGGATTGCATGGCTTCCCAGACCGAACCTTCGTCAAGCTCACCATCGGAGAAAAGAGTGTAAACAAAAGCTGGGTTATTGTTATATTTCATCCCTAAGGCATGACCAACAGCGATCGGCAAGCCCTGGCCAAGGGAGCCACCGGACATTTCCATACCAGGTGTGTAGCTGGCCATACCGGACATTGGCAAACGGCTACCATCACCACCGTAAGTTTCGAGCTCTTCCAGTGGAATAATACCGGCTTCCAATAAAGCAGCATACAAGCCAATAGCGAAATGACCATTGGACAGCAGGAACAGATCACGCCCATCCCACTCTGGATCTTCTGCTTTATAGGTAAGGGCCCGGAAATAGCTGACTGCCAGAATATCGGCAACGTCAAGCGCCTGGCCGATGTAGCCCTGCCCCTGCACCTCTCCCATGAGCAACGCTTTGCGCCTGATGTTATAGGCACGCTCCTCTAATTCTTTACGTACAGACTCTTCAATCTGACTCATAATACTTACTCCTTGAATAGATTCGGCTATCATTGGGCAGATACGAACAGGCCGTACTCGCCATGACACGCCACCAACTTAACCGGTATCTCCCAAAACTGCTGTTTTGAACCTGATCTCGGCCTGGGTTGCCAGCCATAAATTCCTGGTCCAGCACCAATGCCTGCAAAACAAACTGTTTTTTACTCAGGTAGAAATATCAACCTGAGCAGAGTGACGTCAAACGAATTAAACTGCCCGATAATTGAGTTCAATTCATCTGTAATGCGAACAACATCAGTAATTTTTCAACGCCTCAGCGATACTTTATAACCGTATGAACTTTAACCAGATTGGTACTCCCCGCTTCGACTACCGGGCTCCCCATGGTAACAACTGTGACATCCCCCGATTGGACAACTTCGGCTTGCAGTACAGCTTTTTCTACCGCAACAATTTGCTGTTCAGTTGCTTCCTGATTTTCGACACAAATCGCCCTCACCCCGGAATACAGAGCCATCCTGCGCTTAACAGCAGCATTGGGAGTCATGGCATAAATAGGTCGGTTAGGTCGATACTTGGACACCAATGCGGCAGTACTGCCTGTCTGAGTAAAGGCAAAAATCGCGCGTGCGTCGACACATTCAGCAATCTGACAGGCCCCTTGGCCGATGGCCTCGGTCAAACACTGCTTATCCGCCTTACCAGTGGACAGAGGAACGCTACGCCCGAGATACTTTTCACTCCCTTCAACATCACGTGCGACATGATCCATCACCTGAACAGCTTCCACCGGATATTTACCGGCAGCGGTTTCACCCGATAACATGATGGCATCAGTCCCATCCAGAATGGCGTTAGCAACATCAGACACTTCGGCACGTGTAGGTCGCGGATTGCTGATCATACTTTCAAGCATCTGCGTTGCGGTGATAACCGGTTTACCAGCAGCATTACACTTTTGAATAATCATCTTCTGAATCAGCGGCACCTTTTCCGGGCTGATTTCTACCCCTAAATCACCACGTGCCACCATTACGGCGTCTGTGACCTCCAGAATCTCATCAAAAGCATCAACTGCTTCAGGCTTCTCAATTTTAGAAATAATCATTGGAGCGAAATTTTTAGCCGCTAAAATGTCTTTCAGATACTGGACATCTGCAGCCTTGCGTACGAATGACAAGGCAATAAAATCGACTTGCTGAGCGATGCAAAACTCAAGATCCTCTACATCCTTTTCGGTCATAGCCGGAGCTGAAACCTTGACTCCGGGAAGATTGATTCCTTTACGATCTTTCAATTTTCCGCCAGTCACGACACGACACCTAACGTCCTGTCCTTCGGTCGCTAACACAACCAGATCCATCAGACCGTCATCCAGCAAAATACGATCTCCCGGCCTCACATCATTCGGAAGATTTTCGTAAATGGTTGGTATCGTGGTTCCTTCACCGGCAACCGTAGAGGTTGTCACAACCACTTCAGTCCCGGTGACCAGCTCCATATAGCCACCCTTCATCAGACCTGTTCTAATTTTTGGTCCCTGCAAATCACCAAGGATAGCGACATTACTGCCCTTTTCAGCGGCCACTTTGCGGATTCGCTCGATCAACTCCAACTTGTCTTTGTGGCTCCCATGGGAAAAATTCAGACGAAAAACATTGACCCCGGCATCAATCAGGGCACTAAGCTGCTCCTCACTATCACTGGCAGGTCCGAGGGTAGAAACAATCTTGGTACGACGAAACATAGAAAAACACTCCTAGTAGTAGAATTTAAAATCAGGAAATACGCAGCACTGCAGCAACATTCCGGGCTGACAACCTGAGATTGTTACGCGCTTCGACAAGAGCATCTGCGAGGCGGCAGGGCCCCGGAACAACGCTGAACACTGCCTCGATACCATGCTCATAAACAGCCTCAACTCCATCCCCAAGACTGCCCGCCAAGCCGATCACCGGAACTTTGTATTTTCTGGCAACTTTAGCGACTCCGATGGGTGCCTTACCAAAAACCGTCTGGCCGTCCATGCGCCCCTCGCCGGTAATGACCAGATCAGCTCCCTGGACAGCATCCGCGAGCCCTATCGCTTCAACAACGATAGCAACTCCTGGTCGCAGATCAGCATTCATAAAAGCCAGCAATGCCGCCCCCATACCTCCTGCAGCACCGGCACCAGGAGAGGTTTCAACATCCATACCTAAATCACGACGAATCACCTCTGCAAAGTGACCAAGGTTACGATCCAGCACTTTGATCATCGCTTCAGTTGCCCCTTTTTGAGGCCCGAATATGGCCGAAGCACCGCGGTCTCCTGTCAAAGGATTATCGACATCACAGGCCACCTGAATGCGACAATCTTTTAAGCGTTCATCCAGGTGGCTGATATCTATTTTTTTCAGCCTTTCAAGGGCTCCGCCACCCTTACCGATCTGTTGGTTATCCTCATCCAGCAACCGCGCGCCAAGGGCTTGCAACATGCCGACGCCACCATCATTCGTCGCACTACCACCGATCCCGATAATCAGATTTCTAAGCCCTTCATCAAGCGCGTGACGAATCAGTTCACCAGTACCATAACTGGTTGTCATTAAGGGATTGCGCTGGATTACGGGGACCAGGTCCAGTCCACTTGCAGCAGCCATTTCGATCACCGCAGTAGCGTCGTTCCCACAACGCCCATAGAATGAATCAACTTCATCACCTAGCGGTCCGGTCACACGTACATGAACAATTTCTCCCCCAGTTGCAGCCACCAGTGCAGCAACAGTCCCCTCACCACCATCAGCGATAGGCAGTTTGAGGTAATCAGCGTCTGGGTAAATAGCGCGAAAGCCTGCCTCAATTTCTGCGGCGACTTCCATAGAACTTAAACTTTCTTTAAATGAGTCAGGTGCAATGACGATCTTTTTTAAGTGATTCATAACATCCATCCTGTTGGTCAATTTCAGCCCCGGGCCACACCTATGACAGGTAGACCGCGTTAGCCAAAAAGTTTAATCGGCCATCTAAAACAATGTAATAGCTGCGATCATTAACCAGCACAATTGATGACGTCAAACGAATTATAGAGAGAAATAGTTGACTTCAATTCATATAAACAAAAGGTCAATATATGCTGCTTTTGATTTGCAGAGAGGGGCAGTGATAGAGTGAATAGCGCTATCGGAAGGCAAAACATTGTTAAAAAAAACGTTTTAAGAGAAGGGACTGTTGCCTTAAAGATTGACACTTATGCATCAGTAAAAAGCACTTCTCTACTGAAGTAAATATCAACCATTGGCCAACCACTTGATAAAGCTGATGGCCTGTGGGAATCGGCTTTATTGTTGCTGAACTCGAGCCACGGATAACCTGGATTAACGGCCTTGCCTTGTATAAAAAATCCCCTGTCGGGGAGAAACCGCCAGGGGCAAAACGTGAGAGAGGTCACGTGTAAATTTATGCTGTTAGGACTTTTACAGCGGTCGCTTTGGCGCGTGTACACCCCTTTGATAGCATTAATTTTCAGGTGACTTCAAACGAATTAAAAAGATCTTTGGTTTAGTTTTTCTCACCTCAAATCGATCACGATCTCTTCTTCCTCCCCTGGCTTCGGCATTCAAGAAGAGCAGCCATAAGTGATAAACAGGTCATCAGCCCGATTTGATATAGCGTGTCAGCTGCTTGATCATAAATTCTTTCTCTTCAATGGTAGCCTTGACCAGGTCACCAATAGAGATAATCCCGATCAGCTTATCGTCTTCCAGAACCGGCAGATGACGGTGGCGTGATTCAGTCATCATCGCCATACACTCCTCAATAGTGTCCGTCGGGCTGGTAAACATGATATTTTTACTCATTATCTTATGCACCGGAGTCTCTGGTGAGGAGATCCCTTTGAGGCGAACTTTTCGTGCATAGTCCCGCTCTGACAAAAGGCCGACAACAGTCCCACCCTGATCGATAACAACAACGGAACCGACATCCACTTCTGCCATTTTTTCCAGGGCACTCAACACAGTATCGTTTTCACCAACAGTAAGAACATCAGTCCCTTTTTCCTGCAGAATGTCCTTTACATAGAGTTTCATGGCGCACCTCCCAGCAGCTAGCAACGGTATTTTGAAAGTCTAGCGTTTCAGCAACCAATGTCAAACCGCCAAGTACCTATTATAGCGTTTTTTTCCGACGACCTAACAGCAGAGTTCAGCGCTGTTTAATTTTTTTGTTATAATTACCGAAATTCCTTACGCCTCGACATATCAACCCGATTAATGATCTTTCTGAACCGGAGTGTTATGTTTCATATCAAAAAAGGATTACACCTGCCGCTTTCCGGTGCCCCTTCCCAACAGATCGATACTGCTGCGCCTCCTACTCATGTCGCGCTCTTGGGGTGCGACTATCCCCAGGTAAAACCAACCCTTATGGTTGAGGAAGGCGAATCCGTTGTTTTAGGGCAACCACTACTCAAGGATAAAAAGCACCCCCGGATTCTCTTCACTGCTCCCGCCAGTGGACGCGTAACAGCTATTAATCGGGGTTACCGCAGGGCATTTCTTTCTCTCGTTATTCAGCTCGAAGGGAACGCTGAACTCAGCTTTCCGGTAGTGACCGAACAAGAGCTGCGGCAGCTCAGCGCTGAGCAAATTGAGCAGCGCCTGCTGGAATCAGGTCTGTGGACAGCACTCCGCACCCGCCCGTACAACCATATTCCTCCACCAGAAACCCGTCCGGTTGCACTATTTGTTACCGCCATTGACACCAATCCATTGGCTCCTGATCCGCGGCTGGTTGTTGAACAAAATCGGGATTTATTTTCCCTGGGGTTGCAGATCCTGCAACGTCTGGTTCCCAAAATTCATCTCTGTACCGCTGCCGATTGCGATTATTCGTACCCCGACGGCATCAGTGTCAGCCACTTTACCGGTCCCCATCCGGCGGGCCTGGTTGGAACCCACATTCATTTTCTGGAAAAGGTCGATCAGCACCGGACCGTCTGGCATATCGGCTATCAGGATGTCATCGCCATCGGCCACCTGTTCGGAACTGGCCAGATTATGACTGAAAGGATTATTTCGCTGGCCGGTCCGCCGGTGAAAAATCCACGCTTGCTGCGTATCAGACACGGAGCAAACCTCACGAGTCTCGTCAAAAATGAGCTCTCCGGTGCCCAGCCACGCCTCATTTCCGGTTCGGTTTTTTCAGGGCACCAGGCCACAGAACCCGTCGATTTTCTCGGTCGTTATCACAATCAGGTCACGGTTCTCGGTGAAGACCGTGAGCGCACCCTGCTCGGCTGGCTGCGTCCCGGTCAGAATAGGTTCTCGGTAAAAAACCTGTTTGTGTCAGGTTTTCTTCCATCCCGTCCGCTGCCGCTGACGACATCAACTAACGGCAGCAGCAGGGCCATGGTCCCGGTGGGAGCCTACGAAAAAGTGATGCCGCTGAATATCAAGGCCACCTGGCTCTTGCGCTCGCTCATGACACTCGATACGGATCTCGCCCAGAAACTTGGCTGTCTGGAACTGGCTGAGGAGGATCTGGCCCTGTGCAGTTTTGTGTGCGCCGGAAAGATCGATTACGGTCACTACCTACGCCAGACTCTGACAAAAATCGAAGAAGAGGGATGACCATGGGACTCCGCAAAATACTTGATGATATCCATCCCCATATGACCGAAGGGGGAAAACTGGCCCGCCTTTATCCACTCTATGAAGCCCTGGACAGCTTTCTCTATACCCCTGGCGAAGTCACCAGCGGACCTCCCCATGTGCGTGATGCCATGGACCTAAAACGGGTTATGATCACTGTTGTTGTCGCCCTGCTCCCCTGCTTTTTCATGGCCATGTGGAACACCGGCTACCAGGCCAACCTGGTTCTCGATCACAACGCAGCAGCGGTTCCCGGCTGGCGTGGCAGCGTGCTGAGCCTGCTGGGATTCGCTGCCGACCCGGCAAGTGTATTTGATAATCTTGTCTATGGAGCAGTGTGGTTTATCCCTATCTACCTGGTTACCAATATTATCGGCGGGTTCTGGGAAGCCTTGTTCTGTATCGTCCGCAAACATGAGCTGAACGAGGGTTTTCTGGTGACCGGCTCGCTGTTCCCGCTGATCTGCCCTCCCACGCTGCCGTTATGGCAGGTCGCCCTGGGGATCAGCTTTGGTGTCGTCATCGGCAAGGAGATTTTCGGCGGCACCGGTAAAAACTTCCTGAACCCGGCCCTGACCGGACGCGCCTTTCTGTTCTTTGCCTACCCGGCCCAGATTAGCGGCAACCAGGTCTGGACTGCGGTAGATGGTTTCAGTGGAGCTACGGCATTAAGTCACGCCGCGGAAGGGGGCGTGCAGGCGGTGCAGCAGTTCACCAGCTGGTTTGCCGCTTTTATCGGTACCGTTCCCGGTTCCATGGGCGAAACATCTGCTCTGGCCTGCCTGTTTGGTGCTCTGGTTCTGGTCATTACCGGTATCGGTTCCTGGCGGGTCATGCTGGCTACCCTGCTCGGAGCGCTGGCTCTGGTCCTGCTGTTCAACGTCATTGGCAGTGACACAAATCCCATGTTCGCTCTGGGACCACACTGGCACCTGGTGATTGGTGGTTTTGCCTTCGGGCTGGTGTTCATGACCACCGACCCGGTCTCCGGCGCCATGACCAATGAGGGGAAATGGCTTTACGGTTTCCTGATCGGAGCCATGTGCATCCTGATCAGGGTGGTTAATCCGGCCTTTCCTGAAGGGATGATGCTGGCCATCCTGTTCGGTAACGTATTTGCTCCCATCATCGATCAGCTGGTTCTTAAAGTTCATATCAGGCGGAGGTTAAGACATGTCGAAAGATAGTACGTCCCATGTCCTGATCGTCGCTCTGTTGCTGTGCGTGGTCTGCTCGGTGCTGGTATCCGCTGCGGCAGTCGGTCTGAGCGAGCGTCAGGAACAGAACAAGGCCAGGGAAAAACGCAAAAACATCCTGCAGGCAGCCGGACTTTACCAGGAAAATCAACCGATCAGCGACCAGTTTGCAAACATTGAAACGCGGTTGGTTGATCTGCAGACCGGCACCTTCAGCGATAGTTTTGACCCGACCTCCTTTGACAGCCGGGCAGCGAGCCGTGCTCCCGAAACCAATTACCGCATCCCTTCGGCTCTCGACCAGGCCGGCATCAAAGAGCGCTCCCGCTATAAGGATGTTTACCTGGTGATGCAGGGCAACCAACTTGGGCAGTTGATCCTGCCGGTTCACGGTAAAGGCTTGTGGTCAACCATGTACGGTTTTATCGCTCTTTCCGGGGATCTGAACACCGTCAACGGTTTTGCCTTCTACGAACATGGTGAGACCCCTGGACTCGGCGGGGAAATCGACAACCCTGCCTGGAAGCGGCAATGGCAGGGAAAAAAAATCTACGCCCCGGATGGCAGCGTGCGGATTGAGGTGATTAAAGGTAATGTCGCTAACAACGATCCTCAGGCACAATTCAAGGCTGACGGTCTGGCCGGAGCAACCCTCACTGCCCGCGGGGTTGAAAACCTGCTCAGGTACTGGCTGGGGGAAAACGGTTATCAGCCATTCCTGGCCCGCCTGAAGACCGAAGGAGGCAAACTATGAGCAAAGCCAGAGATGCACTGCTCGACCCGTTGTTTGAAAAAAACCCTATCGGCTTGCAGATTCTGGGAATCTGTTCGGCGCTGGCGGTCACCTCCAAGCTCGAAACCGTGGCGGTTATGTGCCTTGCCGTTATTTTCGTCGTTGCTGGATCCAATTTTTCTATCAGCCTGATCCGCCGCCAGGTTCCTGGCAACATCCGGATCATTGTCGAAATCACCATCATCGCCACCCTTGTCATTATCGTTGACCAGTTTCTCAAAGCCTTTGCCTTCGGCATCAGCAAACAGCTGTCGGTCTTTGTCGGACTGATCATCACCAACTGCATTGTTCTCGGCCGGGCCGAAGCGTTCGCCATGAAAAATCCCCCGGGCTTGAGCCTGCTTGACGGGATCGGTAACGGTCTTGGTTATAGCCTGGTACTGTTGCTGGTCGGTTTCTGCCGCGAGCTGTTTGGTGCCGGAAAACTGTTCGGTTTTCCGGTTTTAGCCAGTACCAACGAAGGTGGCTGGTATCTGCCCAACGGGCTGATGCTGCTGCCACCCAGCGCCTTCTTTATCATCGGGCTATTGATCTGGGCATTGCGGACCTGGAAAACCGACCAGATCGAAGAGGAGAACTAAGGGATGGAACATTACCTTAATATTCTGATCCGCTCGGTTTTCATCGAAAACATGGCCCTGGCCTTTTTCCTCGGTATGTGTACCTTCCTGGCGGTGTCACGCAAGGTCGATACGGCCCTGGGTCTCGGGATCGCCGTGGTGGTGGTTCAGACCATTACGGTGCCGGTCAACAACCTGATCTTTCAGCATCTTTTGAAAGCGGGAGCTCTCAAGTGGGCTGGCTTTGGTGGGCTTGACCTGACGTTTATCGGACTGATCTGTTACATCGGCGTGATTGCCGCCATTGTCCAGATTCTCGAAATGGTCCTCGACCGCTTCGTGCCAGCTCTGTATAACGCCCTCGGCATTTTTCTGCCGCTGATCACTGTCAATTGCGCCATTCTGGGTGGCTCCCTGTTCATGGTTGAGCGTGATTATAATTTCCCCGAGAGCGTGGTCTTCGGGTTTGGCACCGGGTTGGGTTGGGCGCTGGCCATTGTAGCACTCGCGGGTATCCGCGAAAAACTGAAGTATGCCGACGTTCCCACCGGGCTACGTGGCCTTGGCATCACCTTCATGACGGTCGGCTTGATGGCCATGGCGTTCATGGCGTTTTCCGGGATTCAACTTTAGGATGAATCTATGACTTCAATAGCACTCGGCGTTTTGATATTCACCCTGATCGTCATGGCTCTGGTCATTCTTATCCTGCTGTCCAGAGCCTGGCTGATCCCCTCTGGCGATGTGGTCCTCAACATCAATAATGACCCCGACAAGAAGCTGACTGTCCATCCGGGGGGTAAATTGCTCGGCGTACTTGCCGATAACCAGATATTTGTACCTTCTGCCTGCGGTGGCGGCGGCACCTGCGCCCAATGCCGGATCAAAGTCCGCGAAGGGGGGGGCGACATCCTGCCGACTGAAACGGCCCACATTAACAAGCGCGACGCTCGCGAGGGGTATCGCCTCTCCTGCCAGGTCAATGTCAAACAGGATATGTCCCTGGAATTACCAGCCGAAATTTTCTCCATCAGCCGCTGGGAGTGCCGGGTACGTTCTAACGACAGCCGGGCGACATTTATCAAGGAACTGGTTCTCGAACTTCCGGAAGGGGAAAATCTTGATTTCCGGGCCGGTGGCTATATCCAGATCGAGGCGCCTGTGCATACCTGTGACTACCAGACCATGGAGATTGCTGACCGCTTCCGCTCCGACTGGGATAAATTCAACATCTGGCAGTATAAATCGGAGGTCAAAGAACCGATCATGCGCGCTTACTCCATGGCCAACTACCCGGAGGAAAAAGGGATTATCATGCTGAACGTGCGCGTCTGCCCACCACCTCCGGCCGTCCCCGGAGCTCCTCCCGGACAGATGTCTTCGTTTATCTTCAACCTGAAACCTGGCGACCGGGTTTTTGTCTCCGGTCCCTACGGCGAGTTCTTTGCCCGGGAAACCGCTGCCGAAATGATCTTTGTTGGTGGCGGTGCCGGTATGGCCCCGATGCGTTCACATATTTTCGATCAGTTGAAACGCCTTGATTCCAAACGGCAAATTTCTTTCTGGTATGGTGCCCGCAGCCGTAAAGAAGCCTTCTATGTTGACGAATTTGACCAGCTCGCCGCAGATCACGATAACTTCAACTGGCACCTGGTTCTTTCCGAACCTCTGCCTGAGGACAACTGGAGTGGCCCAACCGGTTTTGTTCATCAATACCTTTACAGTCACTACCTGGAAAACCACGCGGCTCCCGAGGATTGCGAATATTATCTGTGCGGACCTCCGATGATGAACAAGGCCACCACCGATATGCTGTATAACCTCGGTGTTGATTACGAAAATATTATGTTCGATGATTTTGGCGTTTAGGAGGCTGTCGGATTTTACGGATCGTTGCGAAAAATCAGCTGGTCGAGGACAGATTTTCGACCATTTGAAGGCGAATAGCGTAGCTATTCGTCAAAAAGGGTCGGAAATATGGTCCGATCAGATGCTTTTGCAGCAGATCCATGTAAAGTCCCACAGTCTCCTGATAGGAGGCTGACATGCGCTACCAACAAACTCGCGAAGTCATGCAAAAACTGGCACCGGAATATCATCGCAAGGTTAAGGACTATTTCCAGCAACTTGCTGATTGCGATGTTTCACCGCGGGTCCGGCTGATGCTCGACTATTTGATCGATCATGAAGAACAGCGCGCACTGGCACTGGCGGAGTATTGCCAGCTGGCGTCCCGCCATGCCCTCGATTACTGGTTTAAAGGGGTAGAAATCCCCTTCCCCCAGCCACCGGCAGACCTGATCCCGGAAGCTGCCCGCAACAGCCTTGATGAACTGATCTGTGCCGCCGTCGGTTACAAGCAGCGGCTGATCGGTTACTATAGCCATCTCCTTGACCGTGCGGGGAGTAAAGAAAGTCGGCATCTTTTCCAGACATTGCTGACCCAGGAAGAAAAAGCGATGAAAAGAATGATCCGTCATACCCAGGGACTGGCCGACCTATAATATGAAAAAACTGATTCTGACCTTGTTTCCCTTCCTTCTGCTCATAACCAGTTGTCAGCAGCAACCGGAGATTGTCCGCCTTGGTGGTGATACCATGGGAACGACTTGGTCAGTGGCAGTGGTTCACGACCAGCAACAGATCACCCATGGTGATCTTCAGCGGTTACTGGAAAACCGCCTGGTCACCATTAACCGGCTGCTGTCGACCTATGATCCACAATCGGAGATATCCCGGTTTAACCAAACTACCAGCGACTCCTGGTTTCCCATTGCGGCTGAAACCTACCTGGTCATCAGGCAGGCGCTTCAGATCAGCGAACTCAGCGACGGTGCGTTCGACATCAGTGTCGGACCACTGGTCAACCAGTGGGGTTTCGGCACCACCGGTCGACCACAACAGCGGCCGAGCCAGGCGGCGCTTAACAATATGCTGGCTTCTGTCGGTTATCAGCACCTCGAACTGAGAGCCCATCCGCCGCTGCTTAAAAAAGATACCCCCGCGTTACAGATCGATCTTTCGGCCATTGCTAAAGGATATGGTGTTGATGCCCTGGGGACCCTATTGCAACAGCAAGGCTATCAGAATTTTCTGGTTGAGATCGGCGGGGAAATCCTGACTTCAGGACACCGACCGGGGAACCTGCTCTGGCGCATTGCGGTGGAAAAACCGCTTGAAGAGACACGGGAAGTCGGAAGTATTCTGAATATGACCGCAACCGCCATGGCCACATCGGGTAACTACCGTAATTTTTATGTTGAGGACGGGCAACGCTATGTTCATACCATCGATCCCGTCAGCGGCCAGCCCATCCGCCACAAACTGGCATCAGCCACGGTCCTCGACCCATCCTGTGCCCGCGCCGATGCCCTGGCGACAACCCTGATGGTAATGGGGGAAGAACAGGCGATAGCCTTCAGTGAGAGGCATAACATCCCGGTGTACCTGATCATTCATAATGGTGAAGAAACAGTAAATTACCAAAGCAAAGCGTTTAAAAAATTTCTCCAGGAGCAACAACCATGAAGCTGGTCCTGATTGTCTTTATCCTGTTTCTGCTGTCCTTTACCGGGCTCGCCTGTGGCCTCCTCTTAAAGCGCCGCGGTCTGCGCGGAGGGTGTCAACAACATGGAAATGATCATGACTGCCAATGCCAGGACTCAGATAAACACTCCAGCGATTCCTGCTGCAAAACCGGTCAAAATAAACAGTGAGTGAACACCTGCGTGCAGCCAATGTCTGATTTAAACGATTATATATTTTAGGGCAGATTTGGGCATTTATTCTTGAACTGGAATAGTTCATTTTGGTGCAATGACTGGTTCGGATACTAAAAGTCCCGATCCTCCGTAACTACAATTAGAGAAAAGCCGACTTTTAATTATTCTGGTTTTCTGCACTCATCAAAAATCCTTTAGATATATGAAAAACCAATTTTTCACCTGACATTTGAAAAAGAAGTATTAATCCACCCTTGCCACTCAAGTAATCGGTCATAAATCCTAATCTATAAAATTTGCTCAACTAACAATTATTTTATAGAATTTTAAGGTCTTAGTCTTGTTCTGCTCGTGCGGGTTGAACACGCTTCATCACCATTGTCATTGAAAACTTATCGCTTGGGTGATAGCTGATGGTGCTTTCAAATGTCTTGCCGGCATTGTCGATATAATGCCTGATAATTTTCAGAGCTGGCGATCCTGCCTTAACCTTAAGCTCTTCAGCAATAGTCGAAGGGACCTCTGTTGATGTTATGGATTGTCTGATTTCGGCAATGCGTCTGCCATACTTTTCCTCAATCAAGGCACTGATAAGAGCATCAGGTGTTTCCTTAAGGGAGTCCTTTATTTGTGTATATTGAGTGTCAATATACACGTCAGTCCAGCCAATCGGGTCATCCTTTGCATCAACGTCCAACCGAATACTGGAAATCCGAATCCAACGAGATCCAAGAGGTAAATTCAAATCTTTGGCTAATTGCTGATCGATGACGATATCGGCGATTTCTTTTACATGGCGAATATGTGCCGCAGAAAATTGGGCAAGATCGTCAAGTGAGGAAAGAGACTGTCTAAATCCTGCTGGTACTGTTGTCGTGATAACCTCAGTTCCTGTTCTTTTATGCCTGGAAATCAGTCCTAGTTCCTGAATCTCCTTGAGCGCTGCTCTTATTGTATGTCTGCTGACTTCAAAAAGTTCACAAAGCTGGTGTTCTGTTGGAAGCATTGATCCGACAGGATACTTCCCTGAATTAATTCCCTCGATAATGTTTTGCGCGACAAATGCGTATCGCGATTGACCCATGATTTTCTCTCCCTTTCATTCTTTACGCGGAAGCGCTGATCGGAGACAGATTGAACAATCTGTCCTTTGAAACTAACAAGCTTGTGTGGCCACTTCCTACGTAAGACCAACTTTAACAAATTGCTTGACAGTTTGTAAGGGCAAGATTTATTGTACGTACAATTAAATGTACGCACAATTGAGAGGAGCTTATAATGGCAACCAGTGTACTAAACTCTGTCCTTTATCGAGACGCTTTTGGAACCCCTCAAATGAGAAATGTTTTTGAGGATATGACTCTGATTCAAAAATATATCGACGTTGAGATTGCTCTGGCCAAGGCCGAAGCACAGTGCGGTGTTATCCCGATGAAGGCCGCTGTTGAGATTGAATCGTTGGCAGATATCGAGAAGCTTGACCTCAAAAAGATGCAAGCTGAAACCGATATCGTCGGCTATCCCATCCTGCCCTTGGTCCATCAACTTTCGGAAATGTGTGGAGACTCGGGGAGGTATGTGCATTGGGGGGCGACAACTCAGGACATCATGGATACGGCAGTTGTTCTTCAGGTCCGTGATGCGCTCAATATTATTGAATCCGAGTTGACAGAGCTGAATGTCATTCTTGCAGATATGGCGAAACGCTATCGTGATGTCCCGATGGCTGGCCGGACCCATTTGCAGCACGCACTGCCTGTTACCTTTGGTTATAAAGTCGCGGTATGGCTGTCAGCGCTAGAGCGGCACTCCGAGCGTTTGGCACAACTTCGGCCTCGGGTTTTGGTTGGCGAGTTAGGTGGTGCTGCAGGAACTTTGGCCTCTCTAGGTGATGACGGATTGGCCGTACATGAGCAGTTGATGAAAGAACTAGAACTGAATGTGCCATCAATAAGCTGGCACGTTGTCCGCGATGGATTTGCAGAGACGATCAACTTACTTGGCTTGATCACGGGTTCTCTAGGGAAAATCGCCCTGGATGTCATGATCATGAACTCGACCGAGTACGCGGAAGTTTATGAGCCCTTTGTTAAAGGGCGAGGTGCAAGTAGCACAATGCCCCAAAAGCGTAATCCAATTTCCTGTGAACTGATGCTGGCCAGTTCCAAAGCGGTTAGGCAGCATGCTGGTTTGATGATGGATGCCATGATTCACGATTTCGAACGTGCAACCGGACCATGGCATGCGGAATGGTTGGCCATATCAGACAGTTTTGTTATGACCGCTGGAGCTCTGAACCAGGCGAAGTTCATGTTGTCCGGACTCATTGTCGATGAACAACGGATGCGGAAGAACCTTGACATGACTTCAGGGTTGATTGTCGCAGAAGCTGTCATGATGGGGCTTGCCCCCTTCGTAGGTCGCCAGCAAGCCCATGATATCGTCTACGATGCCTGTCGTAAAGTTCATGAAGAACAGAAAAACCTGCTTGAAATTCTCTCCCAAACTCCGGCGGTTACGGATTATGTTCCGCAGGAAACCCTTAAAAACCTGACTGACCCCGTAAACTATCTCGGTTCAGCACCACTGATGGTCGACAACTTACTCAAGGATATTGCAGCAAAATCTTGATTGTTCCACTTGCAGACCTTAAACAATACTCAATGAAGAGACGGGAGGCCAAAATGCAACTCGGTACTATGTGGGAAAGTTTGTGGCAGATGCACGATGAGACCAAGAAACTATTGTCCTTTTCACAGCGAGAAAAAGTTCAGGATCTAAAGGAGGCAACATTTAAGAAAAACGTAAAACCCGCCACTACAGACCCCGAAGGAGAACCTCATCGCGAATATAAAACTTACCAGAAAGTCGGATTGTTTCTGGGGCTGTTTTTGTTCGTCGCCGTTATGCTTATGCCAACTCCTGCTGGAATGACGCCTCCCGCCCAGCGCATGATGGCCACAGCATTCTTGATGGCCTGCTGGTGGATGTGTGAATCGATACCGATCCCGGCAACTGGTTTGCTACCTTTGGTGCTATATCCCTTATTAGGAATTCAGCCGATTACTAAGGCAACTGCGTCTTATGGAAGCTGGATTATCTTTCTGTGCATGGGCGGGTTCATGATTGCCATGTCTATGCAGCGATGGAATTTGCATAAACGTATCGCCATGCATATCGTTGATGTCATCGGTTTTTCTCCCGGCCGTTTGATTCTTGGCTTTATGGTAGCGACAGCAGCGTTGTCGGCATTCGTTTCGAATACTTCCACAACTGTGATGATGACACCAATCGCTATTTCAATTATTAGCCTGGTCGTTGAGGAAGGTAAAAAAGAAGGGCTTGATAAGCATATTGATTTCTCTCCAGAAAATTTCAATTTCGGTCTGAATCTCATGCTGGGTATTGCCTACTCAGCTTCTATCGGCGGCATGGCGACCCTGATAGGGACCCCGGCCAATGCTGTGTTGGCGAGTTATTTCAACCAGACCTATGGTCTTGAAATTACCTTTACCAAGTGGATGATGGTTGGTGTCCCCATGGCTGCCCTGATGCTGCCACTAAGTTGGTGGATATTGACGAAATTTGTAAACCCAATCGAACTCAAAAAACTCCCAGGAGGACATGAGATTATCAAAAATGAAATCCGTGATCTTGGCCCGATGAATAAAGGGGAAAAATGGACGGCTCTGGTGTTTGCCGTCACGGTGATTTTCTGGATTTTCCGTAAACAACTCAGCTTCCTGTTTCTTGATGCGAGTTTCGTCAATGATGCTGTTATCGCGATGGCGGGGGGACTAATTTTGTTCCTTCTGCCTGTTGATCTAAAAAAGAACCAGTTCTGTCTGGATTGGAAAACGGCTTTGAAGATGCCGTGGGGGGTCCTGATCCTGGTTGGCGGAGGATTATCTCTTGCTGGTGGGTTTAAGGCAACAAAGCTGGCGGACTGGATTGGCAGTCAGGTAACCCTGATTCAAGGTGCTCCCTTTTTCATCATTATGCTGGTTATTACTGTGGCGATTATTCTGCTGACTGAATTGACTTCCAATACAGCAACGGCAGCGATGATTATGCCAATTCTGGCAGCAATGGCAGTTGGGCTGGGTCAGAACCCCCTGATGCTGGCTGTTCCGGCGACCTTGGCAGCCTCATGTGCCTTCATGTTGCCGGTAGCTACCCACCCCAATGCGATCATCTTTGGTTCCGGATATGTCAGAATTCCGCAAATGGTCCGTAGTGGTGCGGCCTTGAATTTGCTAGGAGTTATCGTTGTGTTGGCTCTTGTATATGTTGCGGTTATCCCTGCATTTGATATAACCATTGGACAACTTCCTGCCTGGATCAAATAATCGGCAAATCTTCCTGCTCTTCATCTAGGGATCCGGTCCTGGTGAAGAGCAGGAGTCACTATGTACTAAAACAGGATGGAATATGGCAAATCATGACCTCTCCCTATGTGCCTTGTGTGGATTACCTCTTACCGAACGGGCTTGCCGAACCTCTTCAGGTTCAGCTCCACCTTTCTGCCCAACCAAGAAGTATTCTGATCAACAAAAGAATTCTTTCAAAGAATATCAATTGCCAGATATAGCAGATATGGCAAGAGAATCGTCTATTCAGGAAGGTGAGGGATACGCAAATCGAGACAAATCCTATTCAGAACTCCGTCCTATCAAGTCGCGTCTGGAAGAAATTATCGAATTTTCAAGGAGGATGAACTATCGACACCTGGGACTGGCCTTTTGTGTCGGTTTGAGGAATGAAGCCAAAGCCGTTGCTTTGTTATTGAACGATCGTGGGTTTCAGGTCAGTTCCGTTATTTGTAAGGTCGGCAATATCGATAAAAACTTAATCGGGGTCAGAGACGATCAGAAAATTGTTTGTAACCAGGCGGAAGCAATGTGCAACCCTATTCTGCAAGCGGAGATCCTGAACCAGGAACAAACAGAATTTAATATTCTTCTTGGCTTATGCGTCGGACACGATTCTTTAATTTTTAAATATTCAGATGCACCTTGTACTGTCTTTGCGGTAAAAGATCGGCTTTTGGGGCACAATCCCTTGGCTGCGGTATATACTCTGGATAGCTACTATCGAGCATTAAAACCTTCTTAGATCATCGGAAGTTGAATACACCATAAAATATAGATATCTTACCCTCAGAGGATATCTTCCGTTTCAAAATCATTAATTCAGAGCTGATAGTTTCTTAACTTTTGCATTATTTTGACTCTCGAAAATCGTAATTCCATTTTTAAACAGAAAGTTATCCCAGATTCGAAAAATTTCAAATATTGGTAAATGTGAAAAATGCCCTCAACGGTCGCAATCGGACAGCTTACCCAATTGCAAACCGAGATTCCGCCCAAATGTGCTTACACGAGCGTACCCAACCCTTTGTTCAACAATCATGTTCTTCTTCTTTCTCCCCATTGGAGGGTAAAGAATTTTGCGATATCTTTCCAGTTGATCAATACCGATAAATATTAAATAATAATACGATAACGCATTGGAGGAAGATCTATGCCTAAAAATACAAGCGTCACACTCGGACCACATTTTGAGAAATTTATCGGGCAACAGGTTGCTTCAGGCCATTATGGCTCTGTTAGCGAAGCAGTACGTGCAGGTCTACGATTACTCGAAGAGAAAGAAGCCAAGCTAGCAATCCTGCGTAAAGCTCTGGAGGAAGGCGAAGCCAGCGGTATCGCAAAATACTCACTGAAAAGATTGATTGAAGAACTGGACGCCGAAGATCTAAAATAATGGCTAACTTTACCCTTACCCAGAAAGCCATAGCCGATCAGAAAAATATTTAAGGCTACCACTGAGAGTCACGAAGGGAGTCTGCGAATAATTTTATGTATACAGCAGACCCATCATCTAATAGTTCAGGACCAGAACTGAATATACTCAAAGAAAGTTCGACACAGATTTCTGATTGTCATATATCTGAGCAAAGTATGCAGTCAACAAGGTGGGATTCGCCCCCAAACTCAATTCAGGCCAAGAGGAAAAAATGCGAAAATCACAAGTCAATTCATTTGAATTTGGGGGAACATCTGTCAAGCCGGGGAAACGTGTAAATATTGAACTCCCGGTAGCTCGCCTATACACCAGCAACGAGATGACCCTCCCGGTACAGATAGTACATGGCAAATATCCTGGCCCGACGATATTCTTAAGTGCTGCCGTTCATGGCGATGAAATCAACGGTGTTGAAATCATTCGGCGATTACTGCGTGGTAAAGCTTTAAATAGTCTACATGGTACCCTTTTGGCCGTTCCTGTTGCTAATCCTTTTGGTTTCATTCAAAGATCTCGCTATTTGCCTGATCGCCGCGATCTGAATCGAAGCTTTCCCGGGACAGCCAAAGGCTCCTTAGCGGGTCGAATGGCACATTTATTTATGACTGAAATAGCGGCCCGCTGCGATTATGGAATCGACCTACATACCGGTTCTAACTTTCGCACCAATCTGCCCCAGATCCGTTCCGGCATGGACGATCCACAGACGTTAGAATTAGCTCGAATTTTTGGTGCCCCAATTGTCGTCCCCTCTGAGTTACGTGAAGGATCATTACGTGAGGCAGTTGCCGCCCTTGGTAAACCGATATTAGTTTATGAAGGTGGAGAAGCTCTGTATTTCAATGAGACAGTTATAAAAATAGGAATACGTGGTATTTTAAACGTTTTAAGACACGTCGGCATGCTGCCCGTGAAAAAACGTACTAATTTCGCAGAGCCGATCATTACGGACCGAAGCCGTTGGATTCGGGCAATGGAAAGTGGCTTGTTTTCCCGCAAAGTCAAACTGGGGAGCATGGTAAAGCGAGGCGACTTGATTGGCACATTAAGTGATCCCCTGGGTGACGAAAGTGTCGATGTTCTTGCTCCATTTAGCGGCGTGGTTATCGGGCATCTCAATCTACCACTTGCTCACGAAGGTGATGCCTTGGTTCACCTCGCAAGGGTACCTGATGATGAGGAGGCAGAGGAAGTGTTGGATATTTACAGTTCGTCACTAACCGAGGAAGATTTTGGTCTAGAGCGGTAATTTGAGCTTTAACCTTAATTTATTGTGAAGATAAATTAAAACGCAACTACCCGTTTTGCGCTTTGAAAAAATGCAATTTTTTGCCAGATCAAGGAAATCAAGTATTTTCGCTTAAGCCATACAAGCAAGCCCGAAGATTGACGCAGCCACGGCGGAAAAGGGCCGCTTCCGGACAGAAACAAAGGAATAAGCGCTCTAACGTTTTATCTTAATCTTTTCTTTGAGTTTTTTTATCGACCATTTAATTCGCCTTAACCATAACCTTGCCCATGCAAATTCTGCCGACAGTAATGTTAATCCGATTACGATAACAAGAGCTCCGGGCCCGGGTAGAAAAAGCATGATGATACCAAACAGCAATAGCGTAAAGCCGATAAGTAACATGACCAAACGCTTGGCCTGTCGGTAGCTGACTTCGGCCAGATGCTCCATCTCCTGAAAGATCGGAGACTCGAGAGCGGCAGGATCTTTATGAGCAGCCAACAATGACGCGCCCAGGCCAACAGCAAGTATACCTCCGATAATAGCCAAGGATACCAGGTTAGGGATAGGATGATGATGGCTTAGCAGCATTTTCACACCGATGAACGCCAGCAGAAATACCAAACTCATTTTTATGTATCTGAAACGATCCATCATCCCTGCAAGAGCAAAATACAACGAACGCAGACCAAGAATGGCGAAGATGTTTGAGGTAAAAATGAGAAAGGGATCACGGCTAATAGCCATGACCGCCGGGATGGAGTCTATAGCGAACATCACATCACTCGACTCAACCAGGATCAGAGCTAAAAATAAAGGGGTGGCAACTCTACGCCCATGTTCAACGCTAAAGAAGCGACTACCGGAATACTGATTGCTGACGGGAAAATACCTTCTTATAAGTCGGATAATCATATTTTTATCCGGGTCGATGGTGTCATGCCGAACTACCATCATTTTGATCGCCGAAAGAATCAAGAGGACCCCGAATATATAGACCAGCCAACTGTAACGATCAATTAATGCAACCCCACCGACGATCATGACTCCACGCATGACCACAGCACCGAGAATTCCCCAAAACAGAACTCTATGCTGCTCCGCAAGAGGAACCCTGAGAAAACTAAAAATCATCGCAATAACAAAGATATTGTCAATCGATAAGGATTTTTCTACGAGATAACCGGTAAAGAACTGTAACGCCGCTTTGCCGCCAGTCAGATGTTCGGTGGCAATCCCAGCCCAGCCCAACCAGTTCTGGCTATAGAGCAGATAAATAAACAGGTTGAAGATCAGCGCCGAACAGCCCCAAACAAGTGTCCAGATCAAGGCATCGGCTATTTTGATCTCTTCCGCCTTGCGATGAAAAACGCCAAGATCAAGGGCGACCAACAAAGTAACGAGTAGAAGAAAGCCTCCCCAAACCACTACTGTCATTGACTAATGCCTTTCGCCGCTGGCGATGAATAGAAACAGGAAACCTTTATGACATACGAAAATTGTGTCTCATGAAACGTACAATATCCATTGTTGCTTCACAATATAAACGATATGAAAAGATATGAGTAACCGAGAAGAGTTTAAGGGAAGCTACCTTATTCTCGAGCAGAGATCAGAATGGAGCCTGTAAAGATTTATGTGTATCTTCCCAGCACAGCCGAAAGTTAAAAAACAATTCCAGAGTTCAACGTGCGAATTCACCGGACAACAGTTTTTCGACCTCTGCCAGAGTTGGCATAGCATTTTGGGCACCGGCTCTGGTCACTGCCAAAGCCGCTACAGCGTTGGCAAACATGATGGCATCATCAATCTTTTTACCAGCCAGCAAAGCCCTGGAAAAACCAGCATTAAAAGAATCACCGGCCGCGACGGTATCAACGACATCAACCTTGAATCCTGCACAGGAGCGGAATCCGCTCTCATCGAGAATAAAAGAACCACGCGCACCCGCTTTAATGATGACATTCTTCACACCCCGCTGCCGCAGAACCACAGCGGCGCGTTCGATTCCTTCATCCGTTGAGGTGTCTTCACCGGTCAGGAATGCGGCCTCTGTCTCATTGGGAGTGATAAAATCGATCTGGCGGTACAGGTCATCGGGAAGGTTTCGGGCTGGGGCCGGATCAAGGATGACCGGTACCCCTTTTGCGCGGGCCAGCCCGGCGGCCAGAATAACCGACGGCAACGGAATTTCCAGCTGCAACAGTAATACACCCGCCGCTTCGATGGTCTGCCGCCGGTTACTGACGACATCAGGAGTCATCTGGGCATTAGCACCAGCGACAATACAGATGGTATTCTGCCCCTGGCCATCAACCTGAATCAACGCCGTGCCGGTCGGAACTTCTGGAATGGTCAACAGATAATTGGGGGAAATCCCCTCTGCCTCAAGAACCTGCTGATAACGACTGCCAAAGACATCATCCCCAACGGCCCCGACCATGGCAACATCAGCACCTAAGCGGGCCAGCGCCACCGCCTGATTGCCCCCTTTGCCCCCCGGCAACATATCGAAAGCGTGACCACGGATGGTTTCTCCCGGTTGCGGAAAGTTATCGACCCTGACAATCAGGTCCATATTCAAACTGCCGACGACACAAAATTTCTGATTCATGGGGTATTACTCCATTCAGTAAATTTGTCACTGAGAACGGTTCTTTTTCACACTCTCTGCGTCACCCTGCGCGTTTGTTTGTGCGGCAAATAGAAAGTACTATGCCTGCGCTCAGACACTTGCATTCCTTGACCTTGCGAAAAATGACTCGTTTCAGACCGACATACATGTCTGTCAGGTCCACAATTTCTTATTGTGTCAGCAGTTGGATCAGTTTGCCAGCCTCTTTCTGCAAATTCATATGATAAGAGAGGTATTACTGACGTACCACTAACTCATTATCCTTCAACATCTGCAGATCATCTTCCAGATTCCGTCCCGATGTCGTCAAATAATTCCCAACCATCATACCACTGGCTCCGGCCATAAAAATTGCCGATTGAAAATCGCGTAGGTTGATCCCGCGACCGCCACAGACAGTAATTTTCTTTTCCGGCAGCAGATAACGATAAAGGCAGACAATACGCAGGCAGTCCATCGGCGTCAGCAGATGCTGACCGGCCAGGGGGGTTCCTTCTACCGGATTTAGGAAATTTAACGGAACCGAATCGACATCTAGTTCACGCAGGGTTACCCCCATTTCATAGCGTTGCTGGCGAGACTCACCCAGCCCGAAAATGCCACCTGAACAGACTGACATCCCGGATGCCTTGGCAACCCGCACGGTTTCTACGTCATCTTCATAATCGTGGGTGGTACAGATTTCCGGAAAGAAAGAACGCGCAGTTTCAAGATTATGATGATAGGTCCCGCAACCCGCCTCATAAAGCGCCTTGGCGCTGTCGGCATCGAGTAGTCCGATGGATGCTGATGGTACAACCCGGGTTTCGCGGCGGATATCGCGAATCGCAGCAAGCAGTTGATCGAACTCGACACCCGCTTCGATACGGGTACCACTGGTGACAATGCCGTAACAACCGGTGCCATTCTCCTGGGCCTCAAAAGCCCCTTTCAGGATCTCTTCACGCGATTTCAGCCCGTAGGTCTGAACATCAACCTGATGATGACTCGATTGCGCACAGAAACTGCAGTTTTCAGCACACATCCCCGATTTAGCATTGATGATAGAGCACAGGTCGACCCGCTCACCCAGATATTTTTCTTTCAACTGCTGAGCCCCGGCCATAAATGCAGTCAGCATTGAGCCCCGGGCAGTGAGAATCTGCATCGCTTCATCACTGGAAAGAAGTTTTCCTGAACGTACACGTTCGACAAATATTTCTGCTATTTTCAACATAATTTAGGCTCCTTGATCTAACTAGTTTTCATCCGGAAACGGCCCTTTTCCGCCGTGGCTGTGTCAATCTGCGGACTTGCTTGTGCGACGTAAAGTACTAGGTCTCCGTGCGAGTCCTTGATTTCCGTGCCACAACGAAAAATTGCATCTTTCCAAAACAGAAACTGGTCGTTACGATGAAGAGTTTCCAGCCAAAAACTAACTATTCCGGCAATCCAATTCAATCTATCACTACCGTAAATCCAGCTTAGAAGCGCACAGAACTCCCTGAACTTTTAAGCTGAAAGTACAATTTAACGGGAGGTTAGGCTATTCACCATGCCTTGTCAACCGGTTAAATTTTTATGGTTAACAAAGTAGTTTTAATTATGAGCCTGCCGCATCACGAATCTTTCCAAAACACTCAAAATCATTCATAACCGGCAACCGCTTCAAATACCTGAATTACCTTGAGTGGTAGCCATTTATCGCAACTTTTCACATGAAATCAATTCACCAATTGGACGGTTTTATTCGTTTGCGACAAAGAAGGCAAGCGAATAAGCTATTGCAAATTCACTAAACGAGACATCGTTATGAAACCGGTCTGAAGCGATTATTCATCCCTTGATGCATGTTCCTAACGCTGTCTGAAATACCAAGGTTGCAGCGAGAAATCGCTCAACACTCACCCAAGAAAGGATCCATAATGTCGAATTATCAAACCGGAGTTGGCCAACGGACCGCAGTTGTCACTGGGTGTGCCTCACCGCGCGGGATCGGTTTTGCAGTAGCACGCAAATATGCTCAAGAAGGATGGGCGGTCGCAATGCTCGATATCGATGAAGCTGCCCTCAAGGTTGCCGCAGAGAAAGTAAAATCTGAGTTCGGTCAACCAGTCCTTGCCATGCACTGCAACATTGTGGACAAGGAGTCGATCGATGCAGTGGCCAAGACGGTGAAGGAATCAGATATGCCTGCAGTTGGGGCCGTTGCTAACGTCGCCGGTATCCCTTCCCCATCGTCTTTCCTGGAACTCTCCCTGGAGGAATGGAACCGGGTCTACGCTGTCAACTGTACCGGCTCTTTCCTCGTCTGTCAGGCTTTTATTCCGCAGATGATTGAAGGCGGCTACGGACGCATCATCAATATGTCCTCTGTCACCGCACAGCACGGCGGCGGTGTCTTTTCGAAGACGTCCTACGCAGCGGCAAAAGCAGGCGTTATCGGCCTGACAAAAGGTCTGGCCCGCGAGTTCGCAGAGTTCGGTATCACAGCAAACGCAATCAGCCCTGGTGTTGTCGACACCGATATCCGTACAGGGACAACGCCTGAAAATGAGGCCAAGCTGGCTGCAGCGGTGCCGATGAAACGCCAGTGTAAGCCACAGGAGATTGCGGCACTGTACGTATGGCTTTCCAGTGAAGACGCCGGATACATCACAGGAACGACCCAGAGTATTAACGGTGGGGCTTACATAGCTTAAACCAGTTCAAGAACTCGAACGACACGGTGGCCGGCCGGAAACGGTCAGCCAGCGGATCCGGCAGTACGCCATCGCTTCCGGAATAACGGCAACAGGTCAAAATCTTAGTTGTCTCTTAAAGCTCGGTATTGCCTTCTGATATGGATTTTTCCACACTGGCAATATCGAGTTTTTTATAGGGGCAATAGAATCAAAAAATCCACACAAAGTCCTGGAAATAAGAAGTTTTAAGCCCGGCCGGTTTCCTCTTAAGCAAACAGCATATCTTTATTTCTAATCTGAAAGCCCAGTTTAACGGATGGTTAGGCCAATCAGCCCGCCTTGTCAACCTATTATATT
The DNA here is from genome assembly GCA_963664385.1 of Geopsychrobacteraceae bacterium. Lineage (GTDB taxonomy): Bacteria > Desulfobacterota > Desulfuromonadia > Desulfuromonadales > Geopsychrobacteraceae > Seleniibacterium. Next base: position 1,805,951 of record OY761157.1, on the reverse strand, counting down.
TTTACGGTTGACAAGGCGGTTTTAGCTGTGAGACTGTCCCATCACGAAGCGTAAACCTTACTATGGCGATAGGTTAACTAACCGTGATACAGCAAACTGATTTAGCATTTGACCGCGATCACCTCTGGCATCCCTATACCTCAATGACCTCCCCCTTGCCGGTTTATGGTGTTGAGCAGGCCACTGGTTGCCAGCTTCAGTTGAACGACGGACGCTGGCTGATTGATGGCATGTCCTCCTGGTGGGCAGCGATACATGGCTACAATCATCCGGCCCTTAACCAGGCGCTGTCAACACAAGCCGAGAAAATGGCTCATGTCATGTTCGGCGGACTGACCCACGAAGCAGCGATTCGTCTGGGGCAAAAGCTCGTTGCTATCAGCCCGTCAGGTCTTGAGTGCTGTTTTCTCTGCGATTCCGGGTCCATCTCCGTTGAAGTCGCCATGAAAATGGCTATCCAATACCAACTGGGGCATGGCCGTCCGGCAAAAGGGCGTTTCCTGACCGTGCGTAACGGCTATCACGGTGATACCTTTGGCGCCATGTCGGTGTGCGATCCGGTCGGCGGCATGCATCAACACTTTGCGACAACACTGGCCCAGCAATTCTTCGCCCCGCCGCCTCGCTCTCGTTTTGGTGCATTCTACGATCCGAATGACACTGCTGAACTCGCAGCTATTTTAAATAACCATGCTACTGAAATTGCGGCCATTATTATTGAACCTATTGTTCAGGGTGCCGGGGGGATGCGCTTCTATCATCCCGATTATTTGAAGGATCTCAGATGCCTGTGTGACCAGCACCAGGTCCTGCTGATCTTCGACGAGATCGCCACCGGTTTTGGCCGTAGCGGCAAGCTATTTGCTGCTGAGCACGCAGCTGTCACCCCCGACATCATGTGCGTCGGGAAAGCTCTGACCGGCGGCTACCTGACCCTGGCCGCGACTCTGGCCAGCCGCGCTGTAGCAGAAGGAGTTTCTGACACCTTACATGGCCCCGGCGTCTTTATGCACGGACCAACTTTTATGGCCAATCCCCTGGCCTGCGCCGTCGCCTGTGCCAGTCTGGATCTGCTTGCCGACGGCAGTTGGCAACAACGCGTTAAAACCATTGAAAAAACACTCATCAGCGGCCTGTCTCCAGCAGGTGACATTGCTGGAGTTGCCGATGTTCGCTGCCTTGGTGCCATTGGTGTTATCGAACTTGAACAACCCGTTAACATGGGCCGTATTCAGCAGCGCTTTGTTGACCGCGGAATCTGGATTCGCCCCTTTGGCAAACTGGTCTACTGCATGCCCCCCTTTGTCATCAGCCCTGACGAACTGAACCAGCTGACATCAGCCATGGTAGCGACGGTAGCCGAGGAGTGCCAGTCATGAGCCTATTTCCTGAACGCTTTTTTGTTACCGGCACCGATACTGATGTCGGCAAAACCCTGGTCAGTACCCTACTGATGCTGGCCCTCCCCTGTCGCTACCTCAAACCCGTTCAGAGTGGTACCGAGGATGGCACCGACACCCTCCGCGTTAAACAGTTCAGTGGCCTTGAAGATGAACGCTTTCTGCCTGAGTGTTATGTCACCCGGACTCCGGCTTCGCCACACCTGTCAGCACGCCTTGATGGCATAACTATCGACCCTGAACATATCTGCCAGCAGATCAATGCCAGCGAGGGACCATTACTGATCGAAGGAGCCGGCGGCATCTATGTTCCCCTCAATGACCAGGATATGATTCTGCACCTGATGCAAGATCTTGGTCTGCCGGTTGTGCTGGTCGCCCGCAGTGGCCTGGGGACCATTAATCACACCCTGCTCAGTATTGGGGCCATCCGTCAATCAGGCCTTGCGCTGCACGGCGTTATCATGAACGGACCGTTAAACCCGGAAAACCGCCGTGCCATTGAAACCTTTGGCAACACCAAGGTTATCGCTGAAGTCCCCATGCTACCCGACTTATCACTGCCTACCTTAAGGAGTTACGCTGCCAGTCTTTTCCAGGGAGAACCGTCATGAGTGGCATCCTCGAACGTATTGAGCAACAGCTCGAGACCATTGGCAGAGACGGCCGCCTGCGCCGTCTGCCAGCCATTGATAACGGCAAGGATAAATACCTGCAGATCGGTGAGCAGCGCCTGCTCAACCTGGCATCCAATGATTATCTCGGTCTGTCCAGCTCTCCGCTACTGGCTGCCGCTGCCCATGATGCCATCAATGAATATGGGGCTTCCAGCGGAGCGTCACGCCTGGTGACTGGGAATAACCGTCTTTATCAAGAGTTAGAGCATGAGCTGGCCAGCTTCAAAGCACAACCGGCTGCCCTGGTTTTTAACAGCGGTTACACAGCCAACCTGTGCCTGTTAGCCACCCTGGCTGACCGTCATACCCTGGTCTTTTCTGATCGCCTTAATCACGCCAGCATTATCGACGGCATTAGCCTGTCAGGAGCTAAACATGTCCGTTACCGGCATAATGATATGGCGCACCTGGCAACCCTTCTGACTAAGCATAAAGACCATCCTCACAAGCTGATTATTACCGACAGCGTCTTCAGTATGGATGGCGATCTGGCCGATCTACCCAGCCTGGTGCAACTTAAACACGACTTTAACTGCCTGTTGGTTATCGATGAGGCACACGCCACCGGCATCTTCGGTCACGGTCGCGGGCTGGCCCATGAATTGGGAGTCGAGCAGGAAATCGACCTGCATATGGGCACGTTCAGCAAAGCTCTCGGTTCATTTGGTGGTTACGTTGCCGGGAGTCGCTTACTGATTGACTACCTGATTAACACCGGACGAGCCCTGATTTATACCACCGGCCTGCCGCCAGCCACCGTCGCCAGCAACCTTGCGGCGATCCGTTTACTTCAGCAAAATCCCGATCAAGGCCAACCGCTGCTGACCATGGCCCGCAACCTGGTAAGGCATCTGCAGGATCTTGGCATTGATACCGGCCCAACAGAATCACATATTATCCCGATTATTATCGGTGATAATGAGCGTACCCTTCAGGTCCAACAACAGCTACACGACATGAGGATTCATGTCGGCGCCATCCGGCCCCCAACCGTACCTACCGGTACCGCCCGCTTGCGCCTCGCCCTCAGGGCTGACCTGACTCTTGGGGAGCTTGAACTGCTGACCACACAGCTCAGTGAGGTGCTATGCAGGTAACCTTTGTATCGGGTTGGAGCGGCCTCCCCTGTCTCTACCCCCGTATTGCGTCCAAAGCTGACTTCATTGTCCCCTTTTTCAGCCATACAAAAGACGAGGTTGTCTCTACCCTTCATAACGGAGGAGATCTTCTGATCGCCTGGTCTACCGGCGCACATCTGGTCCTTGACCAGCTATCACTTATTGGTGACAAATATTCCTATATCATTCTAATTGCTCCGTTTATTGATTTTACAAGCAGTGTCCCAGTACGCGTTATCAAGCGCATGCGCAGCCGTTTATTTCGCGAACCGCAAACAACCGTAAGCGACTTTTGGAAACTGTGCGGAGGAACACAGCAATGTCCATCGTTAAGTGACCAGCAGATTGAATTTCTGGCAGCTGGCCTCGACCTGTTAATGAACTCGCAAATCCGCCAGCCTCTGACAGGTGGTCATAACGTCACATTAGTTCAATGCCTGAATGATCAGGTTGTGCTCCCGGCCGCTTTCAATGCTGTCAGCGCAGCCCTTAAGCAGGCAACAGTTTTTAACAGCCCCAGTCCTCATATGCTCCCGGAACATGAACTCATAAGGATAGTGTCAGATGTCTGCGGTACAACGCTCCTTTGATCGCGCTGCCGCCAGTTATCGCCAGGCGGCGGATGTTCAGGCTGAAATTGCCGAGAAACTGGCTGCGATGATCTCGCTTGATCACTGTGAAGCCGGACTTGAAATCGGCTGTGGCGACGGTCTGTTTACGGAAAAGCTGGTCGCCCGGGTAGCGATTAAACGATTACTGAGCCTTGACCTGGCCCACAATCTCCTGGTCCGGCTACCAGGGCACCTCACCACCTTCCCCATTCAAGCGAATGCCGAGCAGTTACCGATCAAAGCTGGCAGTATTGACTTGCTGACCAGTTCCAGTTGCTTGCAATGGTTCACGAATCCCCAAACCAGTCTCCCAGGCCTGCTGCGCTGCTTAAAGGATGGCGGCTCCTTCTATTTTTCTGTGTTTTGCCAGGGAACTTTTCAGGAAATGGAGCAGATCAATCAACAGTGTGGCTTTGGCCAGGTGAAATCATTGCCCCAAAACAGCGCCTTTTTGGACATTTTGCAGTCGGCCACCAAAGGGCAGGTCTTTATGAAAACGGAAACCATCACGCGTTTTTATCCTGATGTGATGACATTTCTGAAAACCCAGAAGGGTACCGGTGCCGGACATACTGAAAACAAAAAGTTTACCGGCAGAAGGGCACTTTTAAAATTTATTGCGGCATATGAAGAACAGTTCGGGACACCTGACGGTGTGAAGGTAAGTTATCAGATTGCCTATTACCATGGGCATTATTCGGCACAATAAGGGTCAGCAAAAATAAACTTCTGGTCAGCTGGCGTGCCTTTCCTGCAAAACTTTACTGACCATCTGGCTCAAAATGGAATTGAAATACGGCTTCTGAATAAACCCTTTAAGCCCGGCCTGCATCATACATTTCAGATCTTCTTCATCTGAAAAACCAGAGGCTAGAATTACGGTGGCCTGTGGATCAATGGCACGAATTTTTTCAAAACATTCCCGGCCATTCATCACTGGCATCATCATATCGACAATAACCAGATCGATCTCATCTCTGTAGGCCTTGAACAATTCAAACCCTTCCAGGCCGTTGGTTGCCAGTCTGACCTGGTATCCCAATTTTTCGAGCATGGCTTTACCCATGAGTCGCATGGTTTCATCATCGTCGATCAACAGAATATTCCCACTCCCGGGAATAGCTTCTGTTGTCAATTGCGTAGCCACCTTATTGGTTGTGATTGGAAACAGTAACTTGAAAACTGTCCCGACACCGGCTTCACTATAGACCGTAACCGCTCCCTGATGCTGTTTTACGGTGCCATAAACACTGGCTAAACCAAGACCGGTCCCCTGCCCCTTCTCTTTGGTCGTAAAGAAGGGTTCGAAAATCCGCTCAATGTGCTCTTTGGCAATGCCGCAACCATTATCACTGACACTGATTTCCATAAAGAGGCCTGGCTTCAATTTAAACTCAGAGGCAGTGTGTTCCTGAAGGTCAAGCTCAAGGACGCGTGACGCAATGGTCAACACCCCACCATCAGGCATGGCATGAGCAGCATTGATACCAAGATTCAGCAGCGAATTTTGCAGCAGCGAAGGATCTCCCTGAATGTTATGCTGCTCTGCTTGCAGGTCGGTGCGCACCTCAATCCGTTTATCAATACTACTCCCTAGCAACAGGATCGTCTCATCAATCAAACTATGCATGTCGAGAACCTGGGCAGCGCTTGTGGTCTTGCGTGAAAAGGATAACAACTGCTTTGCCAGTTCCGCAGCCCGGGAGGCTGAATCGAGAATAATCTTGTTCATCCTGCAAATTTTTGGATTTTCTGGCTGAGACTGATTAATCAACTCAGCAGCGCCGATAATGCCCCCCAACATATTATTGAAATCATGAGCAATCCCACTGGCGAGAACCCCGATTGCCTCCATTTTCCGTCCGGCATTCAGTTTTTCATTCAATTTATTGCGTTCGGTCACATCTCTTAGCACCAGAACAGAACCACTGATGTCACCGTCATCTTCTGCCGCAATCGGTGCAGCACTGGCAATAACCTCAACATGGTTCCCCGCTTTGGTCAGCAGGCAAAGGTCATGGTTAAAGCTGACTGCTGTTTTGTGGGTAAACACGTGCTCAACAAGCCCCAGGTCCTTACCCTTGTCATCATCGGCAACGAAATTCAGGACAATCTGGTGCGGCTGTCCTGTTGCATCAGCGACCGCCCAGCCAGTCAGATTTTCTGCCACCGGGTTCATATGACTGATGCATCCCTGTTGATCTGTCACCAAAACCCCGTCGCCAATAGAGTGTAACGTCGCTCTCAGCCGCTTGCGACTCTGCTCTAACTGAGCATTCTTCTCTTCGAGAAGCTTTCGATGATGGCTGTTTCCAGCCATGTAAAGTAAACACAAAGGCAAACTCCCCAAGCCGAAAACAATCAGTCCGGCCAGAAAGAACAGGTTACTCCTGCTGATGATTGCCTCGACATAGTCAACCGTAAATTCAGCACAGGCAAGGTACACGGAACCATCTGAATTCTTCACCGGTACAAAAACAGCTCTGAATTGACCCCAGATATCCTGAAACGTTGTAAAGACAGGTTCATCGCCTGAAAATGCCAGCATCTGGGCATCCGAGACGCCATCCTGATAGGCCATAAAATAGTAGATTTCAGCTTCTGGATTGTCCGGGCCAGAGGTCTTGTTACAGGTTGTCAAATGCACCGTGTCACCGACCAGAACATCCGTCCACACATATTTAGCCCCAGATGTTCTGGCCAGCGCCGTTAACTTGCTTTCCACAGCTTGATATTCTTCAGAGGATATAGCAGCGGCCGTTTTGGCGCGCAGGTGGTAATCTTCAGGTAAGATTAACTGGATACTTTCAGCGACGGTCAGCAGCCGCTTGTCGATATCAGCGTAGATATGTTCACGGACCAGATGTTGTACCCAAAACAGGAAGCACAGACAGACAGCGACAAAAAACAGAACAGCCGAAGCAAGGATGAAAAAGCGCTTTTTGTATTCTGAAAATTTAGGCTTGTCCATTATTACTTATCCATAAAAAAGCAATTCAGTCATGTAAATCTACGTCGTCATGCTGTTTAACTGAGTACCGTAGCGATTTTGACATGAAAAGGTCAAGACAAATATTAGCAGTAGCTAATTCTTAATAATAGATCACACTCCCAAAAGTCTCTTACCTTCCAAAATCTTTGTCTTCATGGGTCAGCATGTTAACGTTGAGTTATACTTTTATGCTAGTATTTGTGCTTACTTCTGTTTCACTTTATTAGCGACTGTCAAAGCAATCAGGATAGGTCCATGGATTTCAACACAATTTTATTCGCTTTTGGCCTGACTTTATTTGCTGGTCTGGCAACCGGTATCGGCAGTGCCCTGGCCTTTTTCACCCGCCGTACCAACACCCGTTTTCTGTCCCTTGCCCTTGGGTTTTCTGCTGGTGTCATGATTTATGTTTCGTTTGTCGAAATATTAAGTAAGGCCAGAACTGAGCTTACTGCGAGTCATGGCGAGGTTGTTGGAGCGTGGCTGACAGTCGGCGGGTTTTTCGCCGGCATTGCCCTGATAGCCCTGATCGACTGGCTGGTTCCTAACTATGAAAACCCTCATGAACTCCACTCTATCGAGGAGATTGACCAGGGGCTGGACAACCTGCCGAACAACAGCGCTCATGATTTCCACAAACTTAAAAGGATGGGACTATTTACCGCCCTGGCCATCGGTATTCATAACTTTCCTGAAGGGCTTGCCACCTTTACAGCTGCCATCACCGACCCAAACCTGGGTATTGCCATTGCCGTTGCGGTTGCACTGCACAATATCCCTGAAGGGATCGCGGTTTCAGTCCCCATATATTACGCCACCGGCAGCCGTCGCAAGGCTTTTAAATTATCCTTTCTTTCCGGCCTAGCCGAACCAATCGGTGCCGGTGTTGGCTACCTGCTGCTACTGCCCTTTTTCACCCCGACCATTTTCGGTCTGTTGTTTGCTGGCGTCGCTGGCATCATGGTGTTTATCTCCTTCGATGAATTACTCCCTTCAGCTGAAGAGTTCGGAGAGCATCACCTGACCATCATAGGTCTAATCAGCGGGATGGCGCTTATGGCCATCAGCCTGCTATTATTTTTGTAATCTCGTTTCTGTCCGGAAAGCGCCCTTTTTCAACAGCTCGGCAATCACAAGTTGCTCCGAGCTTTTTATTTTACTGCTCTGCTAAATGGGCTGTTAACTTTCACTTTCAGGTGAGATCAGTTTCTGAATCTTTCCCCCGGCAATGACCTGCTCCTTATCATCATAAAGTACCAGGTGCTGCCCCGGTGCTGGTGCCATAATCGGTTCGGTAAATACAATCTCCACCCCCAAATCATGCTCTGCACCGATGGTGCACTCAACCGGTTCCATGGTTGAACGCACTTTCACCAAAGCCTGTTGGCCCGGCGTGAATAAGAGCGGCTGGAGAATATTCAAGTCAGCAACTATCAGGCTACTTTTCAGTAACTTATGTTGCGGGCCAACAACCAGACGGTTAGCTGCTGCATCCAACTCAAGAACATAGAGAGCCTCAGACCCCGCAACATGGATCCCCCGCCGCTGCCCGACGGTAAAGTTATGCAGGCCATCATGCTGGCCAAGGACCCGGCCCGAAGTGTCACAAATAGGACCTTGAGGGCTCAGATCACTGCCCAAGGCGTTGCGGTAATCTCCTTCACCGGCAAAGCATAATTCCATGGAATCGGGACGCTGGGAAGTTCGCAATTCATGGCTGCTGGCGGTACTGCGGACAGCCGTTTTTTCCAGCCCTCCCATGGGTAGCAACAGGTGAGCTAAACGTTGCTGCGGAACACCATAGAGAAAATAGCTTTGATCCCGCTTTTTATCGTCACCCATGGCCAAATATGACCCATCAGGCTGATTAATCACCTTGGCATAGTGTCCGGTAGCCAGGTTCTTGACCGCAAAGGCTTGCTCTAACAGATCCCAGACTAAACCGAACTTAAGCCGCGTATTACAGTCAATACAGGGACTTGGGGTTAAGCCATGACGATAATCATGGCGAAAAGGAGCGATGATCTCACGCTCAAAGACTTTTTCCGTATCAATAAAATAATGGGGGATACCCAGATCTTTACAAACAAAAGCCGCTTCTGAGCCACAACAGGGGCTGGGATGGGTACACTGATCAGCCATGGGGACCTTCATGGTAAAACCGGCGACATCCCATCCTTCATCGCGCAGTAATAGGGCCGTGACACTTGAATCAACCCCCCCACTCATCAATACCGCTACGGCGTGCTCAGGGTTTTCTGGTGACCACTCTGAAAAAGTGGCGGGGAACAGGGCCATAATGTCCTGATTCATTTTTCTGACTACTTTCTAATACCTGCTTCTCATTGCAGGTCGATCAATCGATGACCACCCCCCGCTCGACTCTGAGGCGGTGAACTTGGTCTTCTTCTGCTATTATTTCCACTACTTTGTGGCCTTCTTTTGCCAGGCTGGTTGTCATGTCACGTAACGGCTCAGCGCCTTTGACAAGAATATCCAACCGTTCCCCAACGCCCAATGGCGCCAGAGCTTCTACTGCCCGCAACAGGGTTAGCGGGCATTTGACCAGGGTTAAATCAATACTTTCATTGTTCATTATTCACATACTCTTTATCCAGAGGCTAAAAATCACTGATCGCAGCCAGTAATTCTTCCTCAGTCAGTCTTGTGGCAAGCCGCTCTCCAAATGCGGACCCCTTACGTTGGTAGAGATCATACACAGGGGTGCGACTGCCATCCTCATGCATCTGTTGTCCAACCGTGACAATACCGTAATCAGCAAGTTGCGGTTGAGAGCAGCTGTTAGGACAACCAGAAATTGCCCAACTGCACCCTTTAGCGGAGGTCGATAATACCTGCTGTACGGCAGCACCCAAATCCCTGGTCGCCACCAGTCCCCTTTTACATTCATGATTACCGGGGCAGGTACGCATCCGGGCCGCAAAGGAGTCATCCAAATTTACATTTGCGGCCATTAAAGCAGCCCAAAGGGAGCTTTCCTGTTCTGCTTCTGCCACCGGCAAGGCAAGATTCTGATCCGTCGTCGTCGCCAGCTGACCGTTGCAAAACTGATCAGCTAGAACAGCCAACTTCAGTAAAGTAGCTGCTGCCAGTTGACCGCCAAAGACAGGCACCTCAATAAATTTCGGCTGTCCCTGAACAGAGGTCTGGTCAAGAGCTGGCAAATTAACCTGAGGACGCTTGGCCAACTCTGTCGCTAACAACTGACGAAACGCATCTTCACCGATCCGCTTAACCAGATGCTTTAAGCGCTGTGGTGGTGGCGTATTGTCACGATACACTCGAACCACTGACTCGATCAATGGCAGCAGGTGAATTTCTTGAACCTGTTCTTCTAACAAAAAACCGGCCTGAGGCTCACGTCCCAAACCGCCAGCACACCAGATATCATAACGGGGCTCTTCAGAGCCTGCGCCTTGGTGCAACACAATACCTAAATCCTGAATCAGGTGACGCCCACCTTGGGGTGATGCTTCTATCGCAATCTTGAATTTTTTCGGTAAGCCTTCAAAGTCGGCATTGCCGGCAAAATGACGATTTAAGCGCGAGGTCAACTGTTGGGCTTGCCCATAGCCACTGGCAAAGGTGGTATTACAGCAGATTCCCCTGACCGCACCACCACAGGCGCCTCTGGTGGTTAAACCAACTGCTCCCAGGCGGGCAAACAACTCATCAATGAGTTCAGCCTTAAGGCGATGAAACTCGACACTGCCACGACTGGTCAGATGCAACCGCCCCTGAGCGTAGTCACTACTGATCCCTGCCAGGGTACGGGCCTGTTCACTGGTGAGCAAGCCCCCCGGAATTTTGACCCGCAGCATGATATGCTCCGGATTCTGTTGTTGATAAACACCGAAAAGACGTAGTTTCTGAAAATCTAAAGACATAGGTATTTTTCCTCTTTTATACTCATTTCAAGCAAACTGCTAAAGCGCTGATGGTAACGACAGTTACGACCGCTCATCAGTCACAATCTTCACCACTAACTGCTGCAGATCGACACTCTGATCACCGTCTATTGCGACAATGGGCGCATCAACCGATACATCCGCTGGCACTGAACCTGCGGCTGCCACCAGCACAATTAATCCCGCCTGGGCGCAGATATCGGCAACAATCAAAGCACTGCGTTCACTAACCCGCGCCTCACCTGCATGTTCAGCCTGCGTGCTGGTCAAAGCTGCGAGGGTAGAGTTATCAAGCAGATGAGTATGTAAGCCACGTTCATGTAATGCCACCTCAAGGGCGGTGACAGTCTCCAGTGGCAGGTTATGACACCAGACAATTTTCGCTTGTTGCCCTTTAATCAAAGCGCGGTCAGCTCTACCGAGAGCATGACGAGCAGATGTAGGCCCCTCTAGCGGTTCAGCAATCATCCCTGCGGCCAGGGTGGCATTGGTTGAGCGGTCGATGAGAATAAAGCTGCCGGTGTTACGATTGATCCCGTAACTGTCGCAGGACACTGCCTGGCCAAGGGCCAGAACACAACGACCAACGTCATTCATGCTCAATGTCTGTGCCGGCTCCTGCTGGAGATTGTTGACATTATCCCTGGCGCAGACCTCCTCGACCCGGGCAGGAAGCGTAACCGCACCCGCTTTAAAGAGGTAGTTTTGGCCCGGTTTTAAAGGCTGTTCATGAAGCCAGGCCAAACGGGCAACATAGCGATCACTGTGGTAAGGCTGCTGCTCAGCAGCGCTGAGCAGGTCACCACGGCTGATATCGATCTCATCCTTCAAGGTCAGGGTCACAGCCTGTCCTGCCACCGCCTGAGGCAGATCGCCATCAAAAGTAACAATACGCTCCACCCGGCTTTTTACACCGCGCCCACTGACCACAACCTCATCCCCCGGGCGGATAGTTCCGGCGCTGATGGTGCCGCTGAAGCCACGGAATTCATGGTTAGGACGATTAACCCATTGCACCCGCATACGGAATGGCTGCTCGGCGTTATCTTCAGTGACAGCGACGCTTTCAAGATGATCAAGCAAGGTTGGTCCATGGTACCAGGGGGTCTTAGCACTGCGCTTAATGACGTTGTCGCCATTGAGTGCCGATAAGGGGATAGCGGTCACCTGGCTAAAGCCTAAGCCGCTGGCAAACAGTTGGTATTCCTTACGGATCAGTTCAAAGCGGGCCGCGCTGTAGGCGACCAGATCCATCTTATTGACGGCCAGAACGATATGGCGAATGCCAACCAGCGAGGCAAGAAAACTGTGGCGCCGGCTTTGCACCTGTAAACCTTTACGGGCATCGACCAAAATTACTGCGACCTGGGCCGTCGACGCACCGGTGACCATATTACGGGTATACTGTTCGTGCCCCGGAGTATCCGCGACAATAAATTTACGCCGGTCGGTGGAGAAAAATCGGTAAGCGACATCGATGGTAATACCCTGTTCGCGCTCAGCCTGAAGGCCGTCCAGTAGCAGGGCGTAGTCGATGTCCCCATCCTGAGTGCCGACCCGCTTACTATCCGCTTCTAAAGCCGCCAACTGATCTTCAAAAATCATCTTTGAATCCCACAGCAAGCGACCGATCAGGGTACTTTTGCCATCATCGACGCTGCCACAGGTAATAAAGCGCAGCAGCGACTTCTGCTCTTGCTGTTTCAAGTAGGTATGTATATCTTCAGCGATCATGTCTGATTGATGTGCCATGTGCTTAAATCCTAAAAATCAATGTAAGAAGTCAATGTACGAGCTCGATCAGAAGTAACCTTCCTGCTTTTTCTTTTCCATGGAGCCAGCCTGATCATGGTCGATCATACGCCCCTGACGCTCACTGCTGCGGGTCAGCAGCATCTCCTGGATAATGTCAGGCAAAGTCGCCGCCGTCGATTCCACCGCGCCGGTCAAGGGGTAACAGCCCAGAGTCCGAAACCGGACCGAGCGCTGCATCACCTGTTCACCCGGCAGCAGCGGCAAGCGTTCATCATCGACCATAATCAACATGCCATCACGCTCAACCACCGGTCTCTCTTTGGCGTAATACAGAGGCACAATAGGAATCTGTTCCAAATAGATATATTGCCAGATATCAAGTTCAGTCCAGTTGGACAGAGGAAAGGTGCGAATGCTCTCCCCCGGCTGGACCCGGGTATTGTAAATATTCCACAATTCCGGGCGCTGGCTTTTTGGATCCCAACGATGGTTTTTACTGCGAAAAGAAAAAATTCTTTCCTTGGCCCGCGACTTCTCTTCGTCTCGTCGCGCCCCGCCAAAAGCAGCATCAAAACCATATTTATCAAGCGCCTGTTTCAAGCCTTCGGTTTTCATGATGTCGGTGTAATGGCCGGAACCATGGGTGAAGGGATTAATCCCCTGGCGCACACCATCTTGATTAATATGGACCAGCAATTCAAAACCGTACTCCGCTGCGATACGATCGCGAAATTCGATCATTTCCCGAAATTTCCAGGTCGTATCGACATGCAATAAGGGAAATGGCGGCCGTGCCGGGTAAAATGCTTTTCGAGCAAGATGCAGCATTACGGCTGAATCTTTACCAATGGAATAGAGCATCACCGGATTTTCAAATTCAGCGGCAACCTCTCTGATAATATGGATACTCTCCGCCTCAAGTTGGCGTAAATGGGTCAAATGACCCACTCCTTGTTGTTCTGGATGAACAATTGAATCAATCGTTGATAACATCGTAGATCTTTCCTCTCTGGTTCGGCCTAACGCTGATGCAAACCGCATTCGCGATGTTCCGGATTCTCCCACCACCAACGCCCGGCCCGTTCTGATTCTCCTTCGGCAACAGCACGGGTACAGGGGGCACAACCAATGGATGGGTAGCCCTGCTGGTAAAGGCGGTTAAGTGGCAGATGCTGGTTGCGGGCGTAATCCCAAACGTCTTCACTGGACCAGAATGTCAGGGGATTGATCTTCACCAGAGCGCCGTTGACCTGGTCAATCTCAATGGGCTCCAAGCTGTTACGGGTCACACTCTGACTACGGCGCATACCGGTCATCCAGCCATCTGCACCTGCCAGCGCCCGGCCCAACGGTTCAACCTTACGTAAGGCACAGCATTCTTTGCGGTTTTCGAGGCTGTCCTTAAAAGAAAACAAGCCCTTATTACTTTCCAACGCTTCAATCGCCTGACGTTGAGGAAAGTACCAGTCGATATGCAGACCATATTTTGCTCTCAAAGCATCTGCCACCGCATAGGTCTCTTCCGGCAGGCGGCCGGTATCGATGGCAAAAACCGAAAACTTATCCAAATGGTCGCGCAGCAGGTCGATAATCACTACATCCTCGACACTGAAGGAACAGGCCAGCCTGATATCCTGGCCGGCGGCAGTCCGTCCGGCACTAAAAATCTCTTCCGGTGAATCGGCACCTGTTAGTAGTGTGAAATCACTCATCGCTTTTTTCCCTTCTCGCTCATTGTCAGATCATGTATTCCGGTTGCTCTTCATCCAAACCATAACGAATGCGATTCCACATTCGCTCATGGGCAAAGTAGATAAAGAACTTGAACAGGGTATCGGCCAAACCGATGGTCGCGGCAAAAGTCCACTCCCCCGTCAACATAAAAGCCAGAACCGAGGTAATGACCGTGGCAATAAGCCGCCAGGAAATAGCCTTCACAATACTGCGTTTTTTCGTCTCCATGTTGCACACCAATTAAATAGGGTAAAAGTTGAGACGTAAGATATTTATCCACATCTTCAAAGTCAAGAACTATTATTTTTTGATTTTATTTGTACTGCGCTTAACTGTAATTAAGGTTAAATTTATTTGCTTTCGGGGATTTTTTCAGGGGGAGATAAGACATTTGATGAAATCGACGCCAGATTATGGCTTGCGATTGAGAATTCCAGCCATTTAATCTGGCAACGCTAGCGATTAACAGAAAATGCGCATTTATGTTACTGTTTCTCCGTTTTATGCTTATGCTTCAGAGATGTTTTAAGACTCTAGAATCAGGACTCTGCAAACCCTATGGACTTCAATACAATTTTATATGCCTTTAGCAGGGTGTTGAAAAACGTTTTCGAGGCAGCAAGTGCTAGGCAAAAATTGCCGAAAAAGCGCAGTTTACTTTAGTAAATGAGCATTTTGAGGCGATTTTTAACAACGCAATTGCAACGCAGATAGTTTTTCAACAGCCTGTTAGACTAACCCGTTTCGCCGGACTGGCAACTAGCACCTAGCGCAGCCTTGGTTGCCAATTGTCAAAGCACAGGAGATTCATATGGAATATGTTTATCTCAATGGGGAGTTTGTCCGTAGTGAAGAAGCACAGATTTCAGCTTTTGATCAGGGCTTGCTCTATGGGGATGGAATTTTCGAAAGTTTTCGCTCCGTAGGAGGGTGCCTTTACCAGTTTGATCTGCACTATCAACGCCTGCTGCAATCTGCCGAGGCCCTGGCCTACCCTATTCAACTCGGGCAAAAAGCCCTGGAACAGATTCTTTACGAACTTCAGCAACGTAATCACATTACCAATGCCTATTTCCGCATTACTATCACCCGCGGTCCCGGACAGATCGGCTTTAAACGGGAGATGGCCGGAGCGCTCACCTGGCTGATTATGGCCCGTGAATTTGCCGGTTTCGAGGAGCCCCATTATCAATACGGGATTCAACTGAGCCTGGCTCAAACCCGCCGCAATGCCCCGGAAGCGATCAGCCCTAAAATTAAATCGATCAGTAATCTGAACAGTCTCCTCGGCAAGCTCGAGGCCAAAGCGGCCGGGGCTTTTGAAGTGATCATGCTCAATAATAAAGATCACATTTGTGAGGGTGCATCATCCAATATTTTCTGGACCAAAGGGCACTGGGTCTTTACCCCGGATGCATCGACCGGTTTATTGGAAGGCGTAACCCGCGCGACCATCATGAAATTAAGCGAGCAGAAGTTGAACCTGAGGGTCATCACCGGAGAGTTTAAGCTGCAAGATCTTAAATTTGCGGATGAAGTGTTTATCAGTTCCACTTCTCTGGAAGTGATGCCGGTGGTCAAGGTTGATGATTTTACCATCAACCAGGGGATGGTTGGTCCCATTGCCGTGAAGCTGCGTCGGGCCATGCAGGAAGAGATGAAAAAAACGCGACCGATTTAAGCAACAACGCCCTTTCTGGTTACCGGATATGGCAAAAGAAAGGGCGTATTAAAATCGTTACTTACAGCAAAAGTGCTTAACTGGTCAGCGATTTCACTTCTGCACACTTTGGACAAAGGATGTGAATAATTTTTTGATCTACCCAGGATGATCCGCGTTGTACCAACGGGACATCCCTTTCGATGACATGATCCATACACAGAGCCATGCCACAAACAGCACACACGGCTACAGCTTCTGAGGTTTTATCACTTTTTGCACAGACGTAGCATTTCATCAATTCGCACCCTTTCTCGAGAAAAGCACACAGTTTTTAAAATCCGCCCTGCATGCACTGGCCTCATGCCAGAAACCTTGAAAATATAAAATCAACGCTCTACAAACCGGAATCAATGGTTCTGCGTTCAATGCCAGAACACTGTATTCCGAAAAAAACTTTATATCCTGAAGTAAAACTCTTGTACGAAAGTGAAATTTTCAGCTGTTTAAAAAATATCAAACACGATTATAGAGCGGAAATTATCATGCCTTATGATTCATATGCAACACAATAATGTTCGATTTCGAAAGTTTTACCTTAATAGATTTCAGAATCGAGCTTAACTCTTTTTGACAATGCCCATAGCTGAACATGAAAATGCAGGAGAAAAACAATTGAGCAAAACTGAGAAAAGAGAGTCTTTTTACCTCAGCTCCTGATAAACCTGGATTTGAGAAAAGGGTAAGCCAGAGGTTCCCTGGTGAAATTATTCGTTGAGGGCCTTTTCAGTTCGTTCGATACCCGATTTTTTTAATGATGATCCAAAGTTAACAGAATCTACCAGGTTGATTGCCGCATATAGCAGCCCGGCCAGAACGAGGACAAGGATAAGCCCCTTTAACACTTTCTTCGTTTTCCACAGGAGTAGTAAAACCAGGACTCCACCAGCCACCATGCAAAATAGGGAATTGTTTTCATAAAACATGAAAAGCTGATCAAAAAGAGGTTGCATAACCATCCCTCCGCGTTAGTGGGCAATATCTTTACGAATATCAGAACAGGGTGAGTTTAGCCTAATTCATGAGCAGATACCTCAAAAATAATTCATCAGCCCTGCCCTTGCTGAAAAACTCCCGATCTTTTATAGTCGGCATCTCATGCTTCATTTACAGACAAGGAATCTTCTGTGGTCTTAACCTCACGCCCCCCCCTGCAAAAGTTATCAGATGACTGATATTCTGTTGCTTCAACCCCCAGCCCTGAAACCAGCTGAACCACCATTAGCTCTCGCCGTACTTCTGGCGCACCTGCGAGCACAGGACATCAGCTGTGATGCTATTGACTGCAACCTGGAAGCATACCTGTACCTGCTTGAGCATGCCCATCTGGCCCCGGCTGCGAGCGGTCAGACCGATACCAATTTACAACGCGCAATGAAGCATCGGAGCGACTCCCTTGAACTGTTGCGCGGCGGCTCCGGAAACAATAACTTTGCCCGCTACAATACGGCGGTACGTTACCTGAACCGGCTGCTTGCCGTCTGGAATACAGAAACAGAAAAGCTGACCCTGGGCGATTACCAACACAGTGGCCTGTCCCCCTTTGTACCCAAAGACCTCGATCTGCTGGCCAACGGGCAACAGCAAACGCTTTTCAAAACATACTTTACCGACCACTTATTACCCAGGATCCGGAAAGCCCAACCGCGAGTTATCGGGATTTCCATCAATTACCTGCACCAGGCACTGCCAGCGTTTGAACTGGCTGGAATATTGCGCCGATCCTTTCCCGACGTAAAACTGGTTGCCGGCGGAGGCTTAATCACCTCCTGGAAAGAGCACCTGAAGCAACTCAGCCTGCAATTGTCCCCGTTTGATCAGTTGATTTTTGGCCCAGCAGAAGCAGCATTGAGCGCCCTGGTTAAGGGCCCTGCACAGCACTCCACGATGATCAGTAACCATAGCACCATCGCCTTTGTTCCCGATTTCAGCTTTGCCCGCATCGGTGACTACCTGTCCCCCCAGGCGATTTTACCGCTCACGGCATCACGCGGTTGTTACTGGCGCCAGTGCTTGTTCTGCCCTGAAGCGGCAACCCCGGTCCATCCTTATTGCAGTTTCCCCCAAGCAGAGCTGACCAGGGAAATGCGCCGGCTTGCAGATCAATACTCTGTTCACTACATTCAGCTGACCGACAATGCCATTCCGGTCAACATGCTGAAAGCACTTGCTGAAAATACCCAGGATATGCAGGAAATCAACTGGTTTGGTTTTGTGCGCTTTGAAAAAGCCCTGGAAGATCCAGCTTTTGTTCACGCGCTGGCCGCCAGTGGCTGTCGTATGCTGCAGTTGGGGCTGGAATCGGGGTCACAAACAGTTCTCGACCGTTTAAAGAAAGGGATCAAACTCGCAGCGGTTGTGAAAGTTCTCGATAATCTGGCAGCTGCCGGTATCGCGACCTTCGTTTACATTATGCTTGGGACGCCAGGCGAAACCCAGGCTGATGCAGAGCAGACCCTGCACTTCCTGGAAAAGCATGCCGGCAAAATTGGCTTTCTGAATATTTCGATTATGAACATGCCCCGTGCTTCAGGCCTGCTTGATAATCCGCAACACTATGGTATTGACGATACCGACAGTGTTGCCAGTGAAACACCACTGGCCCTGTATCAACGCTTTAACAGCAACAGCAACTGGAACCGTGCCACGGCGCGGCGCTTTTTAAATCAGCGCCTGCTCGGTTCAAGCCTGATCCGTAATATTGTCAACCGCACGCCACCACTGTTTACCTCAAATCATGCGGTATTTTTTGCTCAGGATGTCGTTCCAGCGCGGCCTAATCCGTCGCAGGCATAACATCCTTGTTACGGATCAGGTCGCGATATTCCTGCCGCAAGCGGGTCAGCTCTGCATCCAGATCAGCTTCCTGCTCGGCTAAATAGGGTTCGTAGTCGCCGTTCAAACCCTCAACCAGAACCCAGGTACTGTCTTTCTGAATAACTTGAAGCTCCTTGCCAATAACATCCAGTTGCTGGCGTAATGAACTGATATGGGCACGTAACCGGTCTTTATCCTGGACCTGTTCGCTGGCCGCAACAAAGGCACCTCCTGCTTGCAGCACCGCGAGGATCTCCTCAACCTTATCGACATCATTCATGTTGTAGGCCTGATGCAAGGCCTGAAACTGGGCCGTCGCCAGCTCTTTAAGCTCTTCAGCAACCATATCCGGATGGCATAAGCGACTTGCTTTCCGGTAGGCATTTTTAAGGCGCAATGCCCCTTCTGGAGACAGGTCCCGAGGGCCGGGGGCCGCCAGGACCCCTTCATATTCGCCATTAAATTGTTGATAATCGTTCTGAGCCTGCTCATGGGCCCGCCTGATCCCGTCAAGTTCCGCTGCGTCACCCTGGAAACCGGCCAACGCGGCCCGCGCTCTGAGCATATGCAGCCGGAGAATAGCCGAAATGATGCCCCCCAGACGCACATTGTAAAGGTGATTAAACCCTTCCAGAACGTGAAGGATTTCATCCCGTTCAGCGCTTAATGCTGTCAGGCGGCGTTCCAACCCCTGCAGTTCCATTTTCAAGGCGGAGACTTCCGGATCGTTGTAGACAGCTACGGCCACATGCTGATTGAGAAAATCAGTGATCCGCTGCAAAGCGTCGGGGTAATCCAATACATCGATACTGTTTAAAATTTCACACAGGTCTACCGACTCATCCGCCATCTGGACAAGCCTTTCCCGGTGCAGGGCAATGGTCTCTTCATCCTCAAGGCTGATCGCGGCCCGCATAATTTCGAGTCGTTTCATCAGTTGCTGCATGGTTATCTCCGGTTTAAGCGTGAGCAGGTAAAACGACGCGGAACCCCTGAAAGCCATCCTGATTCCCGGCCTTACTCCGGAATGACGCCTGAATCCAACCCGGATTCAGATACCAGCTCCCCCCGCGCACGACGCGATCGGCATTCTCCTGACCAGTTTCCCAGGAAAAACCGTCACACGGTGCCCCTTCGTAACTGTCATGCCAGGCATCCCGGCACCACTCCCAGACATTGCCACTCATCTGGTACAGTCCTAACGCGTTGGGGGCAAAGCTATCTACCGGTACCGTTTCACCGCGATATACTCCCCCTCGGGAGTAAAACTTTACATAGGTATCAGAACCATTGAAATTTGCTTCATCAGGGCCAATGGTATTTTGCCCGGTACCAAAACGAACCGCTTTCCCACCTTCCCGCGCCGCATATTCCCACTGGGCTTCAGATGGCAACGTATAATTTTTCCCACTCTTTTTATTCAGGCACGCCAGAAATTCCCGGGCAGCGCTCCAACCGACATTTTCAACCGGGTAGCGATCCCCCTTTTTAAACCAGCTTGGATTATTCCCCATGATCTGTACCCATTCCCCCTGGGTGACCGCATAACGGCCCAGATAGAAACCATCCAGAGCAACCGTATGGACCGGCAATGCCTGTTTCATCCAGTTGTCATTTTCGGCATCCCCAAGGACATCCCCCATTTCAAATCGCCCCCCGGGAACCCAGACAAATTCCATACCCGTAATCGCATCACGATACTCCTTCCCATAGGGTCCCCCCGCCGGTTCACTCCGCCCTGGCATTTTCAGTTCCGGTGCGCCCTTGAGAAGCCGTTCGGTCAGATCAAGCATGTCGCGTGTTCTGCTTAAGGCAAGCTCCCCCGTATTCCCTTTGGGGATAAGGAGGGTTCTGGGTGTCAGTTTTTTCTTGTCAGTCATGGTTCTCCAATTTTTCATTTATTTTAGATGAATAGCCGGAATGCGCTCCCTCATGGCGCAACCTCTGCAATTATATCGGCTTATCCGGCAATAAATAATTACTATCAGACTGTTGAAAAACGATCTGCGTTGCCATTGCGGCGTTAAAAATAGCCTCGAAAACGTTTTTAGCCACCTTGCCATTTTACTTCGACAGGTGCAAAAGGAGAAAATTTACGGGAGTGTACATTAAACCAGTTAAATTTCTAACAAAAACCTTACATTTCCATCAATCAGTGACCAACCGGGCACGAAAACGCCGCCCCTTCAGCTGGCCATCATTAAGCAGGCGTAGCGCGATCTTAGCCACATCACGTTCAACCGCAACAAAAGACCAGTTCGGGAAAAGATCGATCTTGCCGACCTGGCTGCCGTCAATCCGCCCCCCTGCAGTCAATGCTCCCAGGATATCCCCCGGCCGCAGTTTGTTGCGCTTGCCACCATCAATTTGCACGGTAACCATGTCCGGCTCGACAATCGGTTGGTTCAACACGCTCTCAGGAGGTAGCGGCTCAGCGTTAAAATCCTGATCAAGCAGGCGCGCCAGGCGCTCCACTTTAAAAGCTTCTTTACTGCTGAAAAGGGAACAGGCCACCCCCTGGCTACCCGCCCGCCCGGTACGTCCGATACGGTGGATGTGGACCTCGGGATCACGGGCCAGATGATAGTTAATGACCGCATCGAGGGCTTCGATATCAAGACCACGCGCGGCGACGTCCGTCGCCACCAGCACCGCGATACTGCCATTGGCAAAACGCACCAAGGCCTGGTCACGATCACGTTGTTCCAGGTCACCATGAATAGCCAGAGCGCTGAACCCGTAAGAGTTGAGGAAATCCGCAACTAATTGAGCGTCTCGTTTGGTATTACAGAAAACCACCGCCGAATCTGGATCATGATGATGAAGCAGCAGACGCAAGGCTTCTTTGCGCTGCAACTGCTCAGAGTCTTCTTCCACCTGGTAAAAATGCTGCTGGATGACATTCCCGGCATGGGTCGTATCGACCTTGATTTGCTTGGGATTGACTAAAACCCGTTCAGCAATTGCGGCAATCTCCTTAGGAAAGGTAGCACTGAACAATAACGTCTGCCGGCGTTCTGGCGCCTTGGCGATAATCGCATCCAGCTCATCCTGGAAGCCCATATCGAGCATGCGGTCCGCTTCATCCAGGACCAGTATCTGTAAATTCTGTAATTGTAATGAGCCACGTCTGACATGTTCGTCAATCCGTCCCGGGGTTCCGACAATGATATGCGCACCATGTTCAAGGGAACTGAGTTGCGGTCCGAAAGGCATCCCTCCGCACAGGGACAAAACCTTAATATTGTGAACAGTGCGAGCCAGCTTACGAATCTCCTGAGCCACCTGTTCTGCTAACTCCCGAGTCGGGCAAAGAACCAGCGCCTGCACACGAAAAAATTTGACATTCAACCGCTGTAACAGCCCCAGCCCGAATGCTGCTGTCTTTCCTGATCCGGTTTTCCCCTGGCCAATCACATCCTGCCCCGCCAGAATAACCGGCAGGCTCTGGACCTGAATTGGCGTCATTTCGGTATAGCCGATATCTGCCAGATTGGTCAAAAGTTCGGCTTTTAATTTCAGCGTAGAAAAATCGGTTTGCTTCACGTTATGAGTCCTGTTACTTAGCTAGTTTTCATCCGGAAACGGCCCTTTTCCGCCGTAGCAGCGTCAATCTGCGGACTTGTTTGTGCGGCGTAAAGTACTACGCCTCCGCTCAAGTCCTTGATTTCCTTGACCTGGCGAAAAATTGCATCTTTCCAAATCGCAAAATCGGTTAGTTGCTATGTTGACTTTCCGGATGGCAACTAACTATGGAAAGTCTGACTTTGATATGCTGTCAAGGAAGGTTGTCTTTTTATCACACCCTGTGCTTCAGGCCAATCTAAGAGCCTAGGTATAAGAAATATTTTTGTGTTCAATTTTCCATTCAATCGATATGAGATTGTTGGCATTCTGAGCGAAATACCGGTATGTGAACTTTTTCGAGACTAACAGGCTTTAAATACTTCCGGCCGCAACGATGAATAATCATTACGGCCGGATTGAAAGGCATTCAAAGAGTGAAGGAAGGTACGCTGACCTTATGCTTTTTCATCACTGCTGAAACGCAGGGTCTTTTTATAGTTGACCAGGTGAGCTTTTTCTAAAGCAGACATGTAGTTGACGAATTTATCGAGAGCATTAACAAGTTTAGCAGCCATGAGAATCTCCTTTATAGATTTTGTGTTTTGCTGTGTTGAAAGAAGCTTACCAAAAATCATTACCGCATAGGTAATCTTTTATCGCTAAAGCCCCCTTCTCCTTTCAGCAAGACCTCTTCTGCAGGCGCTTTACCCCGACTTTTATCCGCTCTTCTCATCTTTTTTCGTTTTACCGAACATCAACCTTGCCAAGATCCCAGCGGTACAACCACCCTTCGGAACTCACCCCAGTCAACTTTTTCCCGTCACGTAACAGTTTAGTAATATTCCCCCGATGGCCGGAAAAACGATGAACAATCTGTTGACGTTCCAGATCAAAGGCATAGACATCATTCTGCAATGCATTGACTTCACTAAAAAGCAGGTAATGCCCATAAAAGACCATCTGGTAAATATCGGTCTGCTTCGTCATATCAATCGTATCTTGTAGCAGGTCACTATATTCGATCCGGGCAGGAAACAGAGTTTCGACCATCCGCCTTTCACCACTTTGTGTGTCGACTATCAGCAACCCTCGCATATCACGCGAAAAATACAATTGCCCCTGCTGATATTCAGCACTCGCGTTCAGACTTCTGCCAACGACGTACTCCCATTCCTGCTCGTAAGCAATGGTATTGATCTGGCGCAAAAACCGCCCGTCTGAAAGATTATAAACATTGATGAAGCCACGCCAATTGGCGGCATAGAGGGCATTTTGATACACCAAAACAGAATTAACCCGGTTCATGTCAAAGTAATCGTGTATCTCGGTTATATTTTCAGGATAGTTAGCCCTTTCATTAATCTGATAAAGAAAATTACCCGCCCGGTAAACTGCAATACAATCCCCCTCACCATAGACGATAAGATAGTCGCCAACCGTTTCAAGGCCAAAGATACTCCCGATGAAACCGTTCAGTGGAGCACTCTGTTCCAGAGTTTCAAGACTCTCTTTATCAACGTGTAGCAGGCGCGCATCACTGGTACCGATAATCAGGCGCTTGCCATAGGCGGCAATACCGCTATAAGTCGAAAAGGTATCGTTTTTGAAACTAAGCTGACGCTGGCCGACAAAACTCAAGGTATTTTTGTCATAAACCTCTATAAATTCACCGACGACCGACTCGTTGTCACTTGGCCGTGACAAATCATTATCAGCCCGGGTCAGCAGATAATAGTAGCTATCATCTTCGGCCATGCTCCAAGCCCTGTTGTGTTTCAACTTTACGGCCTGAATCAATCCGCTATTGCGAGCGAGCACCTCTGGTTTAAGACGGCGCTGCAGGGTGAGATTTTCTGCTGGAAACTTTCGATTTTCCGGAGGGTCCAAAAATAGAGCAATCCGTCTGGTCGGGTTCTCCTCAACATCTACATAGAGCCGAAATGAAAATTCCACCCGAGCATAGTATTCATGTTCTGCATCAATCTCTTGCCAGACAATCAGCTCATGGTCTGCACGCCCGTAAACACCGGAGACAGGTAGTTCAAAGACTTGCTCTTGAATACTGGTAACGCCTACCTGTTGCTCATCGATATAGATAGGTATCCCAGCAACTTCACAGCTGATAAGCAAGGTTCCGTAGTGGTCACGACCGGCCCAAAAATCATTTTCCCAGGTCAAGGCGACATAAATGACAAGAGCGAGAA
Source organism: Geopsychrobacteraceae bacterium (assembly GCA_963664385.1). Taxonomy (GTDB): domain Bacteria; phylum Desulfobacterota; class Desulfuromonadia; order Desulfuromonadales; family Geopsychrobacteraceae; genus Seleniibacterium. The sequence goes on along the minus strand of OY761157.1, from coordinate 1,781,427 downwards.
TCACTCCATAACAAAGGTAGCGTTTCATCTATTTCCCCAATAATTAAAAGCTTGCTTGATCCTGAAGACTGCTATGCCAGCCATGAATAAATACATCAAAAACAAAAAAGTAGCCACCCGGGGATCCCGAATGGCTACTTTTAAAGGCAGCAAGAGGTTGGTGACAGAATATCTCTGTCTGAATCTATATTACCGTGAATAAAGTTAAGCCTTTTCATCACTGCTGAAGCGCAGGGTCTTTTTATAGTTGACGAGGTGGGCTTTTTCTAAAGCAGACATATAAGTCACAAAAAGATCAAGTGCTTTAATAATTTTAGCAGTCATGAGAATCTCCTTTATAGATTTTGTGTTTTGTTAAGTTGAAAGGAGCTTATCATGACATTTTTTAACAGTGGTAGTGTTGGCTCGCTAACACCGCCTTCACCTTTCGGCAAGAGGTGTTGCCTGAAGTAGTACAGTATATTTAGAGATGCAGAGCAAACTCATCTTTTTGACCATATTCCCGGTTCAGGTCATCGACCAATTCCAGCATCAAATCCCGCCGTACTGATGATTTACGCCAGTAGAGACCTATGGTTCTGGTTGGGCCTCCGCCTTCAAGGGCAACATAGTGCAGTTGGGGATTCTTTTCTGCTACGCACTGTGGCACCAGTGACATAGCGCGTTGCATGCTGATCATTTGCAGCAGGGTTTCCATGGAGCTGGCGCGGAAATTGAGAACTTCACCGATGCCACTGCGTGAACAATAGTCAAGGGCCTGACCGCGTAAGCAGTGACCATCTTCCAATAAGAGTAACTGTTCAGCAGCGAGCTCCTGAGCGGTAATTTGATCTCGTTCCGCCCAGGCATGGCGCTTTGATACACCGACAAAGAATTCTTCGCTAAAAATTTCACCATACTCCAGATCATCTTCCTTGATAGGGAGAGCCAAAAAGGCCGCATCAAGCTCCCCTGCCAGCAAACGCTGCACCAGGATCCCGGTTTTCTCCTCAATCAGGTTAATTTGCAGTTGCGGATAGCTATCGACCAGATGATCAATAATATGAGGAAAGAAATATGGTGCCAGGGTGGGAAACGCGCCCAATGATAAAGGCCCACTGTAGGGATTGTGCCAGTTGCGCGCCAGAGCTTCGATTTCTTCGACCTGTTGCACAACTTTTTTAGCCCGGGCGACAACCTCTTTGCCACAGGGAGTAAAGAAAAACCCCTTGGGACTGCGTTCCAGCAGGACCACCCCCAGTTCGTCTTCAACCTTTTTAATCTGAATACTCAAAGCTGGCTGACTGACAAAGCACTCTTCTGCAGCAAGGCGAAAACTGCCGTGCTTTTCCAAAGCTATAAGATATTTAAATGTCTGTAGATTCATACTGCCTTATATCATAAATAAAATTTATCGATCCAGTAAAATCAATAAATTTTACAAAATAAAGGCGGTCAGGCATTCTTGCACCGTACTCAACACAGTGAACCAACCCAAAACATGAATTAACTAGTTGCCATCCAAAAACTTTACATCGCAACTACCCGTTTCTGATTTGGAAAGATGCAATTTTTTGCCAAGTCAAGGACATCAAGTATTTGCGCGGAGGCGTAGTACTTTACGCCGCACAAGCGAATACGCAGATTGACGCCGAGTTGGTGAAAAAGGGCACTTTCCGGACAGAAACTAACTAACAAGGAGGAAACACCAATGCAAACCATCATCAATACCCAACTTCCCGAGTTTAAAGTTCAGGCTTTCAAAAATGACGAGTTCATTGAAGTGACCAACGAAGACCTGAAAGGTAAATGGTCCATCCTGTTCTTTTACCCAGCTGACTTTACCTTCGTCTGTCCGACGGAACTTGGAGATATTGCCGATAAATATGAAGAGCTGAAAGGGATTAACACCGAAGTTTACTCCGTCAGCACCGATACTCACTTTGTTCACAAAGCATGGTGGGACACTTCGGAAACCATTAAGAAGATCAAGTTCCCGATGCTTGCTGACCCGACAGGTGCACTGTCCCGCGCTCTTGGTACCTATATTGAAGAAGAAGGTCTTGCTTATCGTGCCACCTTCATTGTTAACCCTGAAGGTGTCATCAAGGTTGCTGAATACAGTGATAACTCTGTCGGGCGTAACGCTGACGAAATTGTCCGCAAGGTTCAGGCATCACAGTTTGTTGCCGAAAACGAAGGTGAAGTTTGCCCGGCTAAATGGAAGCCAGGCGCAGAGACACTGAAGCCGGGTCTGTCACTGGTCGGCAAAATCTAATTTCTGCCTGGAAGCCGCTCTTTTCCACAATCTCTGCGTCAAGCTGCCCATTTGATTGTGCGGCGTAAATTACTACGCCTCCGCTCAAATGATTGCTTTGCCTGACTTTGAGAAAAACTTCTGGCTTCCAGATCGGAAAGTTGATCACTTGGGTGAATGAGGATTGGGTCCTCTTCCGAAGGGAACTCAATCCTCAAACCATCTAAGTTAAACAATAATTTTCCGGGTGCCACGGCACCCGGACTGCCAAATTTGATTATATTTCAAGGGGATGACCATGTTAGATCAAGCGACTTTAGATCAGTTAAAAGAGGTCTTTGCGGACCTTGGGAGTGACTACCGGTTTGTAACCGAAGTTGTCAATCATCCGGCTCAGGCTGAGTTGCTTGAGATGTTGAATGATGTGGCATCTGCCTCAGCAAAAATCACAGTAGCTGAACAACCGGTAGAAGGACTTAAATTTCAGATTAAGAAAGATGATCATTTCCTGCCGATTACCTTTCGGGGTATTCCGGGCGGACATGAATTTACAACTTTAATTCTGGCCCTGATCAACGCCGATGGCAAAGGCAAGTGGCCGGATGAAACCATACAAAGCAGAATCAAAGCCCTCAAAGGTCCGATTCGCTTGACCAGCTATGTCTCTACCAGCTGCGTCAACTGCCCTGACGTTGTTCAGGCTCTAAATCAGATGGCGCTGCTGCATGCTGACTTTCAGCATGAGATCGTCGAGGGAACTTACTTTCAAGACGAGATTGACGCCAAAGGGATCCAGGGCGTTCCGGCAGTCTTTGCTGGTGACCATCGCCTTTCCGTTGGTAAAGCGGGACTGACCGAACTACTGGAAAAACTCGAGGAAACCTACGGCCATGAAGAAGTTAGCGTTAGTAGCGAAGTTAAAGAATACGATGTCGTTGTTATTGGTGGCGGCCCAGGTGGCGTTGCTGCGGCAATCTACACTGCGCGCAAGGGCTTAAAAACAGCGATTGTTGCTGAAAAGATTGGCGGCCAAGTCAACGAAACCAAAGGGATCGAAAACCTGATTTCAATCCCCTACACCGAAGGCCCACAATTAGCAGCCAACTTATTCAGTCACTTGGATGAATACCCGATCGAAATTCTTGAACACCGTCGTGTAGAAGAGATTGAAAACGGCCCACGCAAAACCCTGTATATGAAGGGTGGCGAAGTCATTACCACCGGGGCGCTGATCATTTCAACCGGAGCGAAATGGCGCCAGTTGAATATTCCCGGTGAAAAGGCCAATATCGGCCGTGGCGTGGCCTTCTGCCCCCACTGTGATGGACCTTTTTATAAAGATAAACCGGTTGCGGTTATCGGTGGTGGTAACTCAGGTGTCGAAGCAGCCATCGACCTAGCCGGAATTTGTTCCCATGTAACAGTTGTTGAGTATGCAAACCAGCTCAACGCTGATAACGTTTTGATAAAAAAGCTCAACTCTTTAAGCAATACCAAGGTGATTACCGGCACCGCTGCCGGACGTATTTTGGATAATGATGCAAAAGTGACCGGCATTGAACTCATTACCCGGGAGACCGATGCCGTAGAAACTGTCAATATTGATGGTATCTTCGTCCAGATTGGACTGGACCCGAACAGTGCTCCCTTTGCGGATCTCGTAGAGCTGAACCAACGTGGTGAGATCGTCGTCGATGCTCACTGCCGAACCGAAGTCACCGGCGTTTACGCCGCTGGGGATGTCACGGACGTCCCCTATAAACAGATCATTATCGCCATGGGCGAAGGTGCTAAAGCAGGCTTAAGTGCCTTTGAAGATTTTGCCCGCGGCAATATTGAGACATTGCCACAATAATTTTTCTTACCTCCTAAGCCAAAAATCCCCTCAGACAATCGCGTCTGAGGGGATTTTTGTTCTCAATTTCTTTTCTTCCGCTCTTCCTCACGCAAACGCGCCGCCTTGATCTCGGCAACCCGTTTCCTCTTCCGCTCTTCAGCTGCAGTGTAACGCTCTCGCTGCAAATCGGTCTCACAAATCAACGGTGGAATCTGCCGTGGTCTTCCTTCCGGATCAAGAGAGACAAAAGTCAGGTAGGCCGTCGCGGTATGGCGAACTTCACCAGTCAGAACATCTTCAGCTTCAACCCGGGCACCGATTTCCATGGAACTTTTCCCGACGTAGTTGATACTGGCCCGAATCCGCAGGATATTACCGATGTAGACCGGCGAATGGAAATCGAGGCGGTCGAGAGATGCGGTAACCGCATTACCACCAGTATGGCGCATGGCGACCATGGCCGCGGTGTTATCGACCAGCTTCATAATACAACCACCATGGACATTACCGGCCAGGTTGGCGTCGTTATCCATCATCTGCTGGGCAATAGTGATACTGCTTGCCGAAACAGTTTTCGGTTCCATGTTATGTTCTATATAATTATCGATCGGTCGGACCTGCTTGCCATTGAGATTCTTTACTGAGTTCATACTTTGCCTCCTGAGCGGTGCAATATGTTTTCCTAACAAGAAGGATAGCCTTACTTTTAGTTAGGATTATATCCTATCTGCGCCAAAAGTAATAGCTCCACTGTCAGCGATTTTACTTATTGTTATTTGCCTTTACTCGCCAAGTCTTTAATAATACAGCCTCTACAGAATTCAAGGAGTGCTTAATGGGCCTTAAAGATATGTTTCAGAAAATTTCCCAGACCCCGACTAACCCGCACCAGGACACGGTTAAACGGTCCTTCGATGTCGCCGATCTGCTGTCCGGGCCGGTCACAGTCAAGCAGGCCGAAAGTTCGGCTATCAGTCTCGATGAAAAATTGCGTCAGGCTTATTTCTGGATCGTCAATTACGCCATTATCAGCCCCCATTACGATATTGAATATAATGATGCGCCAGCACCTTCGTTTCCCATCGGAGACAGCCATAGCCCCCTTAACCTGCCCAGTGGTCAGAGTTACTCAAGCTTTGTCCTGCTGCCGTTGCTGACCTTTGCTGCCCGTCGCAAGTGTCTGCTGATTGGTGGCCCGGGGCGGGGTAAAACCGCCAGCGCCATTCTTATGGGGATTCTCGCGGGCTATCCTTTACGTGACGTCAAACGCGCCATGCAGCACGGCCACCCCCAGATGACCATTGCCGATCTGCTCGGTAATCCACTTCCTGCTGACCTGGTCAACGCTCAGAGCCTTGAAGAGGTGCGCATCTCGTGGCGTAAATGGTTGGGGATGCGGGTTAAAATAATCGATGAATACAACCGTATTCCGACCCGGACCCAAAGTGCGCTGCTGACGGTGATGGGGGACAATTATGCTGAAGTTCTCAATCATATCTATGAATGCCCGGAATCAGCCTGGTTTTTGACCGCCAATGATGACCAGGGGGGCGGCACTTATCAGGTTATCGAAGCCTTGCGTGACCGCATCGACATTGTCGTCCAGGCCCTGGCTTTTAATCCCCGTTTTCTCGAAGATCTGCTCTACCGCATCGAAAATAATCTCCAGCCGGAGGAGAGCCTTCCGCCACAACTGATCTTCAGTGAAGAGCAGGTTGACCAGATGCAGGATGAGATCCGCGCCATTGAGCTGCCACGCCCGATCCGCAAGCGTATCGAGTTTTTTTCCAGCCAGTTTGAATTAAGCGAGATGGCGGCGGCGCAGTTTGAGTACAAAACCAAGGATACCGCGCGCCTGGCCGGTACCGAAAAGCATGTACTCAGCGCCCTTGATAACGGTCGTGACCGTCTGAAAGACCTGGGCTGCCAGACCCTGAACGGTCTTTCGGTACGGATTCTGACCACCCTGATCCATTACGTGAAAGCCCTCGCCTATTTTCGTGGCAACCGGGTGATCGAACTGGAGGACGTGCGCCAGATTCTCCCCTTTGTGTTGCATGAAAAACTCACCCCTGACGCCGATGCACCATTTTTCGAAGAACCGGGGAACGGCCTATACCGTAGTGACCGCATCAGCTGGTTGCGTCAGTTATTTGATACGAGCTGTGCCGAATATGAGCGCCTTGATCGTGATCATGATGATCCGGTAGAAGAGATCTCCAGCGAATTTCACCAGGGGCTCGATGGCCTGAAAGAGAAGGAGGTGTTACGCCGCCTGAACCGCATTGAAAAACTGATCGCCCAGTGGAGCAATGGCCGCAAGCTGTACGGTCATATTTACGATGACCTGCTTAAACTGAAATACTATCATCAACGCTACACCAACTACCTGCGCTGGTTACAAGCGAGATAACCATGCCTTTGTGTGCTCCGTTAAGCCACCTGTTCCAGCAGGATCGGGCCTTTTTCAATCAGCTCTATGCCGATGCCCAGTGGCGTTACCCCCGCCTTGAGGGGGAACAGTTCAGCGCCTTTCTGTTGGCTGCCGTCGACCCGCTGAGCGCTGCTATCGATAGCACCGGGCACACCATCGACCGGGAGTGGCTGAGCATTGTCTATACCGCAGCCCTGGAACTTGTCAGTCACAAGCTGGCGGGTCCAGCCGCGGTATCCCCTTGGCACAACCAGCTCTGGCAACAGTTCGCTAAACTGCCGGCCCTGTTGCTGCTCGCCCCGGAACTTGGTGCAGAACTGAGCAACTGCCTGCACCATGTCCTGCACCACCCAGGCGGTGCCCCCCAGCATTGGCTCGCCAGCATCGGTCGTTGCGCACCCTACTGCCAGACCCCGGACCAGCTGCGTCAGGTCGCACAGATTGCCGCCTGGACAGCCGGACTGGCTCATTATCGCCACAGCGCCCTGAGCCTGTTGCCCTGCTTAGGTGACCACCTCTGCTCCCCACTTTTTAACCTTTCAGAACATTCTGAAACGTGGCCAAAGCTGTTCCAGCAACTGCAGGAAAACCCTTGGACCCAGGTACGCAACAAGGGTCTTACAGCGCCTGCCCCCTTATTATCATGTGGCGCATTTTCAGGCTTTGGTGGTGTATTCATGCAACCCCCCAGGGTCGGTTGCGTTGACCAGCAGCTTTTTGCCATCAGCGACCAGGAGTGCTGGGAACTTTACGCCGACGCTTTCGGCTCCAGCCTGCAAGCGGTCCCCCGCCCCGCTGAGCTGAACCTGGCCACCTGCTATCCAGACCAAGTCGCTTTTTCAGACCAGCAGCTGAGAACTCCCCAGGGTTCTTTCTCTCTTGCCGGCTACGGTGACATCACCTCCGCCTGCTATTGCCACCAGACCCTGGCCGTAACAACCAGTCTCAGCCATGCCATTCTGTTGGTGCCACTATCATGACGACTGTACCCTTTGCCAATGAACTTCTGCCGCAATGGCAGGCCGCATGGCCCCAGGCTCTGAACTGCTGGAGCGCCTTTACTCAGCTGCGTAGCCCGGTGTTATGTCTTTCCGATCAACAGGCCAGGAAAGAAGGGTTGACCGATTCCTTTGCCATGATCCGCCTCCACGACCAGGCCGTGGTCATTAATCTGGAAGCGATTGCCAAACAGCGCCTTGGTGACTATGCCGTGCCCATTCTCGCCCACGAAATAGGTCATCATGTGCTGGCACCAGCCAATCTTAATGATCATGTCAGATTAATTGCCCGCATGCGCCGTGCCCTGCCGACCTTTGAGCATTTCGCTCCGTTAATTGCCAACCTGTACACCGACCTGCTGATTAATGATCGCCTGCAACGCCGCAGCCAGCTGCCCATGGCAAGCATCTATCACACTATTCGTCAAACCAGCAGCGCCCCAGGTGATGCTATCTGGTGCCTCTATATGCGCATCTATGAGTTGCTCTGGGGGTTGGAAACCGCCAGCCTGAGCGGCCAGCGCTGCACCAGTGCCCAGGAAGGGGATGCGATACTCGGGGTGCGTCTGCTGCGCAGCTATGCTTACGAGTGGCTGGCCGGCAGCGGTCGCTTTGCCTCCCTGTTTCTCCCTTACCTGGCGGAACAACAGCAAGAAACCCTGCTCACTGGTTGGTTTGATACCCGCCATGCGGCCCAGGGAGGGCAGCCCTCCGGTTTGACCATGGAAGAGAGTGATGAACAGCATGGCGCCCTGCACCCTGCCGATGATCCGGAGATCAATGACACAGCCCCTGCTACGCAAGACAACCGTCGGGGTAACAGCCCGGGGCAGGCGCGTGATCCCTTCAGCTATGGAGAAATCCTCAAGGCCAGTGGTATCGAACTGAGCGACCATGACATTGCCGTACGTTATTACAAGGAGCGTGCTCTGCCCTACCTGGTTCCCTTCCCGGGCGCTTTGCAGCCCCAGCATAACGAACCTCTTCTGGAGGGCCTTGAACCCTGGGAATTAGGTGATCCTTTAGATCAGATCGACTGGCTCAGCAGCCTCCAGATCAGCCCTCAGGTTGTTCCTGGCCTGACCACTGTCCAACGTCAATGGGGTACCACCAGCCAGAATCAGACCCGTCCGGCCCCCTTGGATCTTGATCTCTATATCGACAGTTCCGGCTCGATTGCCAATCCCCAGCGCCAGATCTCCTACCTAGCTCTGGCCGCTGCCATTATGGCCCTGTCGGCCCTGCGCGCCGGAGCCCGCGTTCAGGTTACCCTGTGGAGCGGTAAAGACCAGGTACAAACCACAGATGGATTCTGCCGTGATGAACAGCAGATTCTTAAAGTGATGACGGCTTTTTTCGGCGGCATGACCGCTTTTCCCATTCCTCACCTGCGCCAGACCTACGCTAAACCGTGTCAGCGCGCCACCCATATCATGATGATTTCCGATGAAGGCATCGCCACCATGTTTGATGATGACGAACTGGGAAACAGTGGTTGGGATATCGCTGAAACTGCCTTGCAACATGCGCGTGGTGGCGGCAGCATGGTATTGAACCTACCCGCAGACTGGCAGGAACGGGAAGATTACTGGGGGTATCATAAAGTTATCAAACAAGCAGCTATGGAACAGAAATGGGATATTTACCAGGTCGGTCAATGGCATGAGCTGATCGCCTTTGCCAGTGCCTTCAGTCGTAAAACCTACGCGCCGGACAGGAGGGTCTGATATGCATTTAATTGGTCCCGAGCTGGAAGAGCTGCTGCGCCACCTGGCCGATACGCCCCGTGACTTTCTTGCTGATCCCCGTTTGGCCCATCAGGGGGGAGTGCATGTCGATGCCGTGGTTCAGGATCTGCTCGCGCTCCTTGATCAGCGCTCTGCTGGTGAAGCTTTGCGCTGCTTTGGCCATGACCAGCCGCTCACCGAGCGTAACCGTTTGATTATTGTGCTGCTGTTATGTTGGTTACTCCATTACCCCTGGTTTCGCCAGCAGGATTTTACTGCGGCCCGGATTCTTGAGCTGCTGCAAGAGACCGCCCCATTGCTGGCCAGCCAGGTCACGGCGGCAAAACTGCTGGACGATCCCGACCGCCGCGAAGAACTGGTGCGCCTGACTCTGGCCCACTTCGACTACCGCCCAGCGGGAGAAAGTGAGTCCCTGGCCAAAGATCGTCTGACCAGCCTCAGCTCCATCGAACGGGCACGGGTCCTAGAAGCATCACGCGCCGCCCAGCAGCGCGCCCGGGAACTGCGTGAAGCGCTACAACGCCAGCGCGCTCAGGAAGCCGCTGATAAATGGACCCGCGAGTAGATGAGCAACCTTGATTTAAGCAATTATCCCACTTTGAGTAGCGCGGGCCACAGCTTTCTGCGCCAGGTGCTGGAGCACCCCCATGCTCCGCGCTTACACAACAGTAGTGGCAACCGCCTGACCAGTGGTGATGTCGCTATTTTGCGTGACTTTCAGCGTGAAGTTACAAACAGCAGTGTGACTCCGCAGCCATCCTGGCTAGACCAGTATGTTAGGAACTGCTTTGAACAGGTCCCCTTTTACCGCGGCTATGGCCTGTTGCCAAAATCATTTACCCAACTGCCAACCATCTGCCGGGCGGACTTAAGCCGTGATATCACCGCTTTTGTTCCTGATCATATTGATGCCGATAAGCTGATCATGTTCAGTACCAGTGGTACCACCGGTCACCCGTTGATCGTTCCGTCCCTCCCCCTGGTGGCAGCCAAATATCTCCCCTTTCACCTTAAAGCGTTGCAGCGCTTTGGTATCGAAGCGCAGGCCGGGAGCAATCAGGTCGGAATCATGCTGATCGGTTATCAGCAACGCTGCTTTACCTATATTTCTGTGACTCCATTGCTTAATGAATCGGGCCTGCTCAAACTCAATCTGCACCCTGACGACTGGCGCACCCCTGATGATCGCCAGGCCTTTCTCGATGATCTTAAAGCCGAGTTCTACAGTGGCGACCCCCTGTCTTTATCGCACCTGGCCGAGCTGCCGACCAGGCACCAGCCCCGGGCGATCCTGTCCACCTCCATGGCTCTGTTACCCGGCCTGCGCCAACAACTGGAGAACCGGTTTAACTGTCCTCTGCTCGATATCTATTCTATGAATGAGGCTGGCCCTATCGCTGTTTATGACCCGACCTGCCAGGGGCATGTTCTGCTGCAACACTGCCTGCATGTCGAAATTCTCGACCCGCAAGGATCTCCCCTCCCCGCAGGCGAACGTGGTGAAATCACCATCAGCGGCGGCTTTAATAACTGTGTGCCCCTGTTGCGCTACCGAACCGGCGACTACGCCAGCCTGGTCCGCAATGGCAACGACCTGGTCCTGCGCGACCTGGAAGGAAGACCACCGGTGCTGTTTCAACACAGTGCTGGCCACTGGCTCAACAATATCGAAGTGACCCATGCCCTGAGTTCCTTTGCCCTGCCCCAGTTCGCCCTGCATCAGCAGCAGGATGGTTCACTGGTGCTGTCACTGCCCCACCACTGCGGAAGCGAGATGCAACTCAGCACCGCGCTAAGACAACTATTTGGCCCAAAGCAAACTGTAAGCATTAATTATCAGAAAGATTTTTCTGGTAAAGTGGTGCAATACACCAGCGATCTGCTTGCTGAAGCCAAGGGGATTAAAAAATGAAACATGGTCTGACCTTAGGCAAATACGCCCCTCTGCATCGTGGTCATCAGCATGTTATTGAAACGGCCCTGGCTGAAATGGATCGCGTTACGGTCATCATTTACGATGCTCCGGAAACCGATATTCCATTACCGATCCGAGCGAACTGGCTACGCCACCTGTATCCCCAGGTGCAGGTTATCGAGGCGTGGGGTGGTCCCACCAATGTCGGTTATAGCGCCGACATCAAAAAAGCTCACGAAGACTTTATCATCAATACTCTTGGGATCAGCGGCATCAGTCATTTTTACTCAAGTGAACCGTACGGTGAGCATATGAGCCGGGCCCTTAACGCCTGTGACCGGCGGGTTGATGAACAGCGCCTGACGATTCCCATTTCAGCCACCAGAATCCGTGCTAACGCATATAAATGCAAAGATTTCATTGATCCCATCGTTTACCGTGATCTGGTCAGTCGCATCGCCATCCTTGGTGCGCCCGGCAGTGGTAAAACCACTCTCAGCGCCCTGCTCGCTAACCACTTCAATACCTGCTGGATGCCTGAATATGGGCGTGAATACTGGGAACAACATCAGATAGCGCGCCGTCTGCAGCCACAGGAACTGGTCACTATTGCCAGGGAACATCGTGCGCGTGAAGATAAAATGCTGCTGCAGTCCAACCGTTTTCTGTTCTGTGATACCAACGCCCTGACGACCCGCCTGTTCGCCCACGATTACCATGGCCAGGCGGAAGCTGAGTTGGAGGAGTTAGCCAACCAGTGCCGCAGTACCTACGATCTGACCATCGTCTGTGATATTGACTTCCCCTGCCCCCAGACCTGGGACCGCTCCGGGCCGCAAAAACGCCAGCTGTTTCAGGACCAGATCCTTGCCGATCTGCATAGCCGCCAGTTCCCGTATCTGCTGGTGAGCGGCAACATTGAGCAGCGGCAGAAAATGCTGGCTAAAACTCTGCAGAATTTTCACAAATTCATCAATCCTGCCCTGCTGTTCTCCAGCTGAACAATCTATTCCCCTAGCTGTCGCCTATTAAAAGGAGGGTTCACCAGTGGTGAACCCTCGACATTCATGTCATTTCAAGCGAAATTTCTCGCCTAGAAATACCTTTATGGGGTTGCCTCGTTCCACCGCATTGGCCTGTTGCCAACGCTGTTGCTGGTGTTCCCGCTGTTGTTCCTGGTTCTGCTCTGCCAACAGCTGTTTAAGCCTGGCCAAGGCCAGAGCTTTGTTACGCTGTTGGGAGCGCTCCTGCTGTGATTCAGCTACCAGACCACTTGGCAGATGAATGGCGCGAATGGCGCTTTCCGTCTTATTGAGATGCTGACCTCCCGGTCCCGAAGCCCGAAACCGTTCAATACGCACCTCGTTGGTAGAAAATGTTTGTTCATTCCCTCCTTCAAAACGGCTGATGCCGACAAACCAATTTTTCCGTTTATGGCCAGGCCGAAACATAGAAGTCCCTATCCACTGGACCGTTCCCTGCCACCCTTTGGCAAACTCAACAGCAGCGCTGCTGTCGTCAAAGCTAAGCAAGGCAGATTTCATGGTTCCACCCTGCTCACCCGCCACACACTCAACCAGCTCAGCCTGGAGCCCACACTGTTGCGCCTGGCGCAGCAAATAGTTACTAAGCTGAGCAACGACCCAGCAACATTCGGCAGGTCCCTGCCCGGCGCTAATCTGTAACCAATGATGTATCATTATTTATAACCTCTGTTTGTAGGTCAGGACGGGTCTGAAACTGGCAATCACCTCGACCAATCCAGCCCCGACAATATATGAAATAATTTTTTCGATATTTTTATAGGCCTGTGGAGCCTCTTCGTAGAGCAGATCACCATCATCACAGATCACGGTACTGCCCAATCCCGTATGCCTTAGCATTCGGGCACTGAACTTGTCCTTGAGGCGTGCTTTGCAACTACTGCGGTTCCACTTGCGGCCAGCACCATGGGGTAATGACCACAGATTCGCTTGCTGACAACCCAGCGGTTTGACCAGGTAACTGAGGCTGCCACGAGAACCAGGAATCACCAGAATCCCCTGATCAGCTGCAGCCGCGCCTTTACGGTGTAACCAACCAGCTACACCATCCAGCTCACAGGGACTGACACTGTTGTGGGTATTATCCAAAACCTGTCGGCTACCAGCATCAATCCGATCCAAAAATTTGGTCACCAGTTGCTGACGATTATTTTTTGCCCACGCCATAGCCTCATCGTGGCCACTAAGGTATTCCTCACATTGACGATCATCCTGGTCAAAACCGACTGCTCGACAGGCATCAATATGGTGACGGTACACCTGTTCACCAACCCAGCGTGATCCGCTATGGACAAGAACGAACAGCTGACGAGCATCAAGAGCAAGATTGTCCCACTCCTGCGGCAACAGAATCTCTTCCACTTGCTGCAGTTCAATAAAATGATTACCGCCACCCAGACTAGCGGAGGTAGAGCTATTAGTATCCACCTCCGTATCAGCCTGACTCAATTTGCGCACCGCCTTGTCGACCTTGAACTTTGAACGCTTCAAAGTGCTTTGCCATAGGCCGATCCCACAACCGATATCATTTCCGATCAAATGGGGATAAATCCGTCCCTGGCTAAAAAAAGCGGCTCCGACAGGGATACCCCGGCCAGGATGAAGGTCGGGAAGAGCGACAGCTCGCTTGATACCGCACAGTCCAGCACTGTAATAGAGCTGATCGACCGCACTCCCCTCAAAATCATATTCAGTTTCAGCCAAAAGCGTGGCTGTCGCATTTTTTAAATGTTTGGTTAACATAAAATTCCAGCATAAATATAAATGAACAGGCATCTACGCTGTTACTGGCAGTCATACGCTTCGAAAATGATCTCTGGAATCCTAATATCGCAACTAGCTAGTTTAACGATTTAGAAAGATGCAATTTTTTGCCAGATCAAGGAAATCAAGCATTACCGCGGAGGCGTAGTACTTTACGCCGCACAAGCGAATGCGCTGATTGACACCGAGCTGGTGAAAAAGGGCGCTTTCCAGACAGATAGACAATAACAGCAGAGATGTTGAGCCTGGTCACTACAGGCCGGAATATAACAGATTAGAACGGCAGAAATGCAGGACGAGGCTCGACATTAACGATGTATTGAGTAGCAACCAACATAGTGAGCCTCCTTTCAGGTCAACGTGTGAATGGTGGGTTAAAAATAAAAACTACAAGCGCACTAAATATCAGAGAGCTGCGATCAACGCAAGCCTGAAATTATCAGCAGCCTATCTTAAAAAATTTTCAGCGAACAGGTACGCTCCCTGGATGTAAACTGATGTGAGAAAGCCTTGCTATTCCTGTTGTGCATAGGTAGGATCCTGAATTTACTTCGGTTTTATCGCAAAAAAAACTTAACTAAGCTTTTGAAAGATTAGAGAGAAACCTTATGCTAGCATTTCTCGACATTAACAATGTCATGCTGAATATTGGTGATTACCCTTTAAGTTACCTGGAATTTTTCGGCACTATCTGTTACCTGCTATCGGTATGGCTGATCGCCCGCCGCAATATGCTGACCTGGCCCATTGGCATTGTCAGCGTGCTGTTGTACATGAGCCTGTTTTATCAGATCCAGCTCTATTCAGATACCCTCGAACAATTCTATTATCTGGGAGCCAGCGCCTACGGTTGGTGGCATTGGCGCCAACAGGATGACACCCATGGCGGTATTACTGTCTTCTACGGCTCGCGACAGAACCTGATTAAATGGGCCCTGGTTACTGTTATCTACAGTGTCATCCTTTGTGCTATCGTGATGCGCCTTCACCTATGGTTTCCCCAGATTTTCAATATATCAGCCTCATTCCCGTTTATCGATGCCTTCACCACGGTTATGAGCCTGGTCGCCATGTGGCTGATGGCGCGGCGCCACGTAGAAAGCTGGCTCTACTGGATTGTGGTCGATCTTTTTGGTATCTGGCTGTACAGCGTTAAACATGTCTATTTTATTGCCGGTCTCTATGTTGTGTTACTGATTCTGGCTACAAAAGGATTTTATGATTGGCATTGCAGAACAAAATCTAATTAGTGTCCATCCGGAAACTCTAAATCGTAACTACCAGGTTTTCAGATTGGAAACGAGCAATTTTTCGTTGTGGCAAGGAAATCAAGGACTTGTGCGGAGACATAGTACTTTACGTCGCACAAGCAAGTCCACAGATTGACACAGCCACGGCGGAAAAGGGCCGTTTCCGTATATGGTCTCCCCCTTTTTTGCAAGGGCTTTTTTCGTGATGACAGGGACAGAATTGCTGCCGTATATCCGGCCTCTTTGTAAGAGTAACTTAATCTCTTGGGCCTCGATGAAATCTGCGCGTATCGTCCTTATCGGATGATCGGTTTCTTAAACCTCCGGAAACGTCAGGTTTTCGATACGCCGGTCTAACCTGTTGTGTCATCGCTCGATACTGAGCCGTCGCAATTGATGGTGGGATACCTCCTAAACTGCTATTGTTATCAGCCAACGAGTCCGTCTGACGAAGGTCGATAGCTGGTTTTATGTCTCAAAATGGCCCACCCTATGCGCGCCATTTTGTTGGCCACTGCAATAACGGCCTTGTTCCAGCCGCGTTCCTTGCGAATCCGGTTAATCCACCGACTGAAAGGGTCATCCTTTCTGATCGCCTGTGTGGCAACAGCACGTGCACCATGAACCATGAGACTACGTACATAGCTGTCTCCACGTTTGCTGATGCCAAGTAGGACATTTTTACCACCACTACTATGCTGACGGGGAACCAACCCCAGGGAAGCCGAAACATCTCTGCCTCGCTCGTAAGTAAGTCCATCACCAATAGCACTGCAGAAAGCGCTGGCAACGATGGGCCCAAACCCTGGAACCGTCTGCAGGCGCTGGCAAGCCTCGTTCTGTCGGCTCTGGTGTTCAAGTTGACTGGTGTAAAAACAGATATGCTCATCAAGCTCGACAAGTTGCTTATAGCGGCGCGCTAGGAGTTCACGGAAAAAATCGCTTAATGAGTTATCTGCATCTTCTAAAAGATCAGGGATACTCCGTCTCAAAACCGTTATTCCTTTTGGAAGGATGATGCCGTATTCACCTAAAAGTCCACGCGTTGAGTTGCATAATGCAGTTCGGTCCCGAAGGCACTGAGAGCGCATACGATGAAGGGCTTGAATGTCTTGCTCTTCTGTGGTCTTGATCGCAACAGTGGGCATACCGGGTCGAGTTGTGGCTTCGGCGATCGCACGCGCATCGTTGTAGTCATTCTTGTTCCCACGCAGGTAAGGCTTGACGTGTTGGGGTGGAATCAGCTTCACATCATGCCCCAAGGATCGTAGCTCACGCCCCCAGTAGCTGGCACTTGCGCAGGCTTCCATGCCGATGAGGCAAGGTGCCAACTGGGTAAAAAACTGAAGAACCTGATTGCGCCGAAGCATCCGTTTTTTAACCTCTTTGAATTGGCTGTTGTAGCATACGACGTGAAAAACACTTTTTGCTAGGTCCAGGCCGATAGTGGTAATATTCATCTTGGTCTCCTCTCGCTCCTCGTTGATGGTAAGTTTCGTTCTCTCCATCATGGCACGTTGATGCCGTATTTAGATAGCGGGGGGAGACCATCTCATCGGATGAAAACTAATTAACCAGCCTGGGGTAAACGCCACCCTTTGCGAATGGCAAACCAGCGAATCAGGAAGACGACGCTTCCGGCGACCAGAAGATTAATACCGCGAGTAAGGTTCACGGCATCACCAACACAAAAAATAGCCCCACCAACAAGACACGCAGAAGCATATATTTCGCGGGTTAGTACCAGGGGAATCTCCTGGCGTAACAGGTCCCGGACCATCCCCCCGGCAGTCGCGGTCATCGCCCCCATCATCACCGCACCAGGGTAACCGAGGCCGCGTTCAAGGGCCACGGAAGTACCGATAACCGTAAAGGTGCTTAAGCCCAGAGCGTCCATCAGCAGCAGGACCCGTTGCCCACGGGTCACCAGGTTATGGAAGAAAAAGGCTAACAAAGAACCGGCCACCGCCAGAGCCAGGTAGGTGTAATCGCTGAAAATAAATGGCGGGACGCGACCTATGAGCATATCGCGCAGGGTACCGCCACCTACGGCGGTGACCATGCCCAGCACAATAACACCATACAGATCCATCTTTTTATAGACCCCGGCCAGGGCTCCACTGATGGCAAAAGCAAAGGTTCCAAGTAAATCGAGACTGTAGAGTAAAGACATCTAACTTCCTGAAATAATAAATGTCACTAATGGGTTACTTCTGTTGTTGACCAGAGCCTCAGATCGCATTAATTTCCAAGGGGTGACCCAGCTCCAGATCGACCAGCATCGATGTTTTATAGCATCGAAAGTGCGAATCAATTCAAACATATTGATTTCTGAATCTATATTGATGTAATGTGCATTTACACAATAACCAGGAGGAAATCACATCCATGAATATCTATAAAAACCAGACGAGTAAACCCCTTTTACAATTTGTTGCTGATTTTACCGAAGCTCTCACCAAACGCGGCTTTTTGGTCCATAACCCTGATAAAATGGCTATGGCAACCCTGTTTGGCCACCATGGCATCAGCGCTCCTGATCATTTCGATTTGCATATGCTGCAACTATGTAAACCCGAAAAAGCCTTCAAAAGCCTCTTTAAAAATCCTGAGCGCTCTATCTTAATGCCCAAGTTTGTAATGCTTTTCAGCACAGGTGGGATGACGCAGATCCGCTTTCTGCACTATTCTCAAGATGCTGTACGCAGTCTAATCGATGACGATGAATTCCCACAATCCCTTGATGAAACATTCTCCACCATTATCGCCATGATCGAAGAGAGCATTCCGGTAAAATTACAGGAGGCCTGTTGATGCCATGTGGACTTTGCTGACTAAGATTAACAAAAATCTGATCATTGCTATACCGGTAATGCTGATCGCCGGTTTTATCTTCGGCGTATTTGTCAAAGCGGGATTCCTGAAGAGTCTGATTCTCCCCTTCACCTTCCTGATGGTCTACCCGATGATGGTGACCCTGAAAATAAAACAGGTCCTTGAAGGGGGGGATGGAAAAGCTCAGATTTACACTCAACTGATCAATTTCGCCATTATCCCCTTTGTTGCCTTTGGAGCCGGAAAGGTTTTCTTTGCAGAGTCTCCCTATATGGCCCTCGGTTTATTACTGGCAGCCCTGGTACCAACCAGTGGCATGACCATCTCGTGGACCGGTTTTGCCGGTGGCAATCTGGCAGCTGCGGTTAAAATGACCGTGGTTGGTTTGATCTTAGGCTCGCTGGCAACCCCTTTTTATATCCAGGCGCTCATGGGCGCTACGGTTGAGGTCAGCCTGACCAAGGTCTTTCAGCAGATTATCTTGATTGTCTTTTTACCCATGCTGTTTGGTTTTATTACTCAACGCACCCTGGTTAAACGCTACGGACAGAAGGATTTTCAAACCAGGATTGCGCCGCGCTTTCCAGGCCTATCGACCATCGGGGTGCTCGGCATCGTCTTTATTGCCATGGCTCTGAAAGCACCATCCATTGCGGCACACCCTGAGCAGCTGATTGGCATTCTGATTCCCCTGATGCTGCTCTATGCCTTCAACTATGTTCTGAGCACCTTTGTCGGCCGCGCCCTGCTACCTCGCGGCGATGCGATCGCCCTGGTGTACGGAACGGTCATGCGTAACCTGTCGATTGCTTTAGCTGTGGCCATTAACGCTTTTGGTCCAGCAGGGTCTGATGCGGCTCTGGTTATCGCCCTTGCCTATGTTATTCAGGTACAATCGGCAGCCTGGTACGTCAAATTGACGGACCGTATTTTTGGCGGGAAAGAAGCTGCTGCTCAAGCAGCATAAAGAGAGTTTTACGATTTTGAATGTTCCATTCAGTAAAATGCGCAGCATTTTTCCGGTTCTGGCCATCAGGCGTGTTTTTGGCCGTCGGCCGGACACTTCATAACTGGCTGACATATGAGTGAAACGACGCCCGGACACGGATATATTTAAAGAGCATTTTTTGGTTACTTTTGGTTGCTCTGGACAAAAAGTAACTCGCCTGCAGGGGCGAAACCCTGCGACTTTGCCTGTGACTGTTTATTATAAAATCACATTACAAAACCAAGACCTCGGGGTCGCGCCCCCGAACTGCGCCTTACTTTTCTCCAGGTCCAGAAAAGTAAGCAAAAGGTCCCGGAAAGGTCAAAATAACTGACGAGAGTTGTGGAGAGCTACGTTTCGTTGTTGCCTGGAGGATTGAACCGGCAGCCCACGATGCTTCGCATCTAACGGGCAAGTGACATCGGTGGGATAAGTGACTTCTCGTGTCTACTGAACTTAAACAGGCAGGGGCCTCCAAAATAAATTTCGGGGAATCCTGCCTGTTTAAGTTTACTAAAAAACCAATATATTTTTAGCGCAGCAACTTCCAGCTCGTCCCCTCACGACTGTCGAGCAACTCAATCCCCTGTGCCGCCAGGCCATCACGGATCTCATCCGATTTGGCAAAATCCTTATCCTGACGCGCCTGCAGACGGGCAGCGATCTGCTCCTCAATCTCTTCAGCGCTGATATCGAGCTTCGCCAGTCCGGCCATTTTTACCCGCTCCAGCCAGGCTGCTGGTTCCGACAGGAACAGGCCAAGCACTTCATGGCCGAGGCGCAGGATAGTTGCGTGCAAGTCGCGCACCTGGGCAACCAGGTCGGCTTTCTTGGCAAACTTCTTGGTCATGATCAAACGGTTTAAGGTACGCACCCCTTCAAACAGGTGAGCAATAGCCTGGGCGGTATTGAAATCATCGTCCATCGCCTCACGGAACTTCTCTTCCAGTTGGGCACCTTCGTTGCTCTCTTCCGTCGTGTCTGGAGCCCCTGCGACAGCCTTGCTGGCAGCCTCCAGCGCTTCGTAGAAACGGCTGAGACCTGTCTGGGCTTCCATCAGGTTCTGATCAGAGAAATCAATAGGTGAACGGTATTGTGATGTCAGAATAAAGAAGCGCACCACCTCGGCATCATAGGTTTTAAGAATGTCGCGGATGGTGAAGAAGTTCCCGAGGGACTTGCTCATCTTCTCCTGATTGACGTTGACAAAACCATTGTGCAGCCAGTACTTGGCAAACGGCTTACCGCTGGCACCTTCACTCTGGGCGATTTCATTTTCATGGTGCGGGAAGATCAGGTCGCGGCCACCGCCGTGAATATCAAAGCTGTCGCCAAGCAGTGACGAACTCATGGCTGAGCACTCAATATGCCAGCCCGGGCGCCCTTCACCCCAGGGTGATTCCCAGCTTGGCTCGCCGGGCTTGGCCGCTTTCCACAGGGCAAAGTCCATGGGGTTACGCTTCTGCTCACCCGGCGCAATCCGTGCTCCGGCCTTCATTTCATCCATGTTACGCTTGGACAGCTTCAGATAGGTGTCGAATTTTTCGACGCTGTAATATACATCCCCACCTGATGCGTAAGCCATATCTTTATCAATCAGCTTCTGACAGATACCGATAATCTCTTCAATATAAGCAGTCGCCTTCGGTTCATGGGTTGGCCGCTCAATACCGAGGGCATCCATATCGGTATAGAACTCGTCAATAAACTGCTCAGAGAGTTCCTTGCTGGTAATGCCCCGCTCATTGGCGCGATTGATGATCTTGTCATCAACATCGGTAAAGTTACGCACATAGGTCGTGTCAAACCCACTGAACTTGAAATAGCGGTAAATCACATCAAAAACGATATTCGCCCGGGCATGGCCGATATGACAGAAATCATAAACGGTTACCCCACACACATACATCCCGACCTTACCGGGAACGAGAGGCTGAAAATCTTCTTTCTTACCGCTGAGGGTATTGTAAACACGTAAACTCATGGGTACTCCCTATTAAAAAACAATGTTTATGAAACGAGCAATTTTTCGCAAGATCTAGGAAGCCAAGGTTTTGCGCGGAGGCGTAGCGAAGCTACGTCGCACAAGCAAAACCGCAGGCTGACAACGAGCTTGCGGAAAAGGGCCGTTTCACTTCACCTTAGCCCAGGTATCACGCAACGTCACCGCCCGGTTAAATACCGGTGCTCCGGCTGCTGAATCCTTGGTGTCCGCGGTAAAGTAGCCAACCCGCTCAAACTGAAAGGTTTCACCAGGCTTGGCTTCAGCCAGACTTGGCTCTGCCAGGGCTTCTGATACCAGCAATGACTCAGGGTTCAATGCATCCAGATAATTTTCCGCTTTGTCGGGGTTCTCCTGGTTGAACAGGCGATCATAGACCCGTACCGGCACCTTGACTGCATGGGCAGCAGAGACCCAGTGGATAATCCCTTTAACCTTGCGCCCTTCCGGATTTTTACCCAGGGTATCAAGGTCTGCGCTACATTTAAGTTCAATGACCTTGCCACTTTCGTCCTTGATATACTCATCACATTTAATGATGTAAGAGTTGCGCAGGCGCACTTCACGGTCCGGCCCCAGGCGGAAGTATTTTTTCGGCGATGGTGGATTTTCCATAAAATCATCGCGGTCAATCCATAGTTCGTTGCTCATAGGCAGAACCCGGCTGCCCAACTCCGGCTGCTGTGGATGGTTGGGGGCATCGAGCATTTCCACCTGGTCGTAGTTGGTGATAGTCACTTTAAGGGGATCGAGAACTGCCATACGCCGGTAAGCGGTTTCATTCAGCTCTTCACGAACACAGTCCTCCAACACGGACAGGTCGATCCAGTTGGAACTGCGCCCTATCCCGATGCGCTCACAGAAGGTCCGGATGGCAGCGGCGGGGTAACCACGGCGGCGCATTCCGGAAACGGTCGGCATGCGGGGATCATCCCAGCCAGCAACAAACTTCTCATTGACCAATTGCAGCAGTTTGCGCTTACTCATCACCGTGTAACTGAGATTCAGGCGGGCAAACTCGATCTGCTGTGGTGCAAAAATCCCTAACTCCTGAATGAACCATTCATAGAGGGGACGGTGAGCTTCAAATTCGAGGGTACAGATGGAATGGGTCACCCCTTCGATGGAGTCTTCCTGACCATGAGCAAAATCGTACATGGGGTAGATGCACCACTTATCACCGGTACGATGGTGGTGAGCATGGAGAATCCGGTACATGGCAGGATCCCGCAGGTTCATATTCGGTGACGCCATATCAATTTTGGCACGCAAAATATGAGCCCCTTCAGGGAACTCGCCATTCTTCATCTTTTCAAACAGCTCAAGGTTTTCTTCAATACTGCGTTCACGATATGGGCTGTTTTTCCCTGGCTCCGTCAAAGTGCCACGATTGGCGCGCATCTCTTCAGCACTCTGACTGTCGACATAGGCTTTGCCGGCCTTAATCAACTGAATAGCCCAGGCGTAGAGCTGATCAAAATAATCAGACGCAAAATACAGGTGTTCACCCCAGTCGAAACCAAGCCACTGAACATCTTCCTTAATTGCCTCGACGTATTCATCCTCTTCTTTGGTCGGATTGGTATCATCAAAGCGCAGGTGACAACGCCCCTGGTATTCGTTGGCAAGGCCAAAGTTCAGACAGATACTTTTCGCATGACCGATATGCAGATAACCGTTAGGCTCGGGAGGAAAGCGGGTGATAACCTGATCACGTTTACCGCTGGCCAGATCTTCATTGATGATAGTACGAATAAAATTCGAACTGACTGGTGTTTCTGTTGCACTCATAAACTATGGCTCCCGCTTATTTTATATAGTAAAAGTCGCCAGTTTCGCTGTCTGGCGGTTTTGGTTCTGTTCCAGAATCACGACCGCTTCGGCAGCTATGCCTTCTCCCCGGCCGCAAAACCCTAATTTTTCCGTCGTCGTTGCTTTAACATTGATGCGTGTTAACCCACAGCAGCAGTCACTGCTGAGATTGGTTTTCATCGCTTCAATATAACCAGCCAGCTTCGGCTTCTGACAAATGACCGTGGCGTCCAGATTTCCAATCTTAAACCCGCGCTGATGCATCTGGGCAACCACCCGCTGCAACAAAATCCGGCTGTCGATCCCCTTGAACTCGTCATCATTGTCTGGAAAATGTTTGCCAATATCCCCCAGGCCAAGGGCGCCAAGGATCGCATCACATATGGCATGCAGCAGGACATCAGCATCAGAATGCCCGAGTAAACCCAGGTCATAAGGGATTTCAACACCACCTAGAATTAATGGCCGGTCTGCGACCAGACGATGAACGTCATAACCGTGGCCGATGCGCATCATGCCGATTCCTTCCCCATACTGTCAAGCAGAGCGTTGGCAATAACCAGATCTTCCGGAGTCGTAACTTTGATATTACGGTAATCACCTGTAACCATATACACTTTTTTACCGATGTTTTCCAGCAGGGAGGCGTCATCGGTGCCACGGAATTGGCTCACAGCAGCCTGATTAAACGCTTCACGGAGCACCGAATAACAGGCCCCCTGAGGCGTCTGGGCCTGCCATAAAAGCTGCCGCTCTGGCGATGCCGTAATCACTCCATCAGTCACAGTTTTAATGGTATCTTTGACCGGCACCCCAACAATACAGGCGCCCTGCTGGTCAATACACTCAAGAACCCCGGCCAGCAACTCCGCTGGAAACAAGGGGCGTGCGCCATCGTGAATCAAGACCGGTCGCTGCGCTTCAGTATAACCATCTTCAGCCAGGGCATCCAGTCCGTTGCGGACAGAATCCTGACGTTCGGCCCCTCCGGCAATCAACCTTTTTACTTTTTGGAAACCAAATGGTTCGAGAATCTGTTTTTGGCAATACTCAAAATCGCTGGCGGGAACGATGGGGTAAATAACATCGACCAGGGGATGTGAGTCAAATATAGACAGGGTATGGGCAAGGATCGGCTTCCCTGCCAGCTCGAGATACTGCTTGCTGACGGTGCTGCCCATCCGGCTTCCCATTCCTGCAGCGGGGATCAGGACAGCTGCTTTCATCGGCAAACCTTCATAATAAGAACAGTGGGGAAAAAGGCGCTCATAAACAGAAAAGACCAGGTGACAGGCACCCGGTCTATTTCTTTAAAATTGATATGAGAGCAGTCTGTCAGTGGAAAATATTTTCCAGGCGCTGAACAACCTGATCTTCCTTGGCACCCTCAGCCAGAGCTACTTCGGTGACCAGCAATTTACGCGCTTGCTCAAGGACCTTCTTCTCACCATAAGACAGCTCTTTTTCAGAACTGATCTGGTATAAATCCCGCAGCACCTGAGCGACTTCAAGCAGATCCCCAGTCTTCAGTTTGTCATTGTATTCACGCTGTCGGCGACTCCATGACGCAATCTTGCCGTTACAACATGGCTCTGCCAGAGCATCGAAAACACCCGTGATACATGTCTGATCAATCAGGCGACGCAGTCCGACTGAATTGGCATTGCCTACCGGCACCATGATCTTCATGTCGGTATCGACAATTCTCAGAATGTAAAAATTTTGAGTCTGTCCGGCAAACTCCCGACTTTCAATATCCTCTACCACCCCAACTCCTTGAGTTGGGTACACGGCCATATCTCCTACTTTGAACAAAACTAAACTCCTTTGGCTAGACCTTCCAATACTATCACAAGGACACCCCCCCGTCAATTACCCATGGTAGAGTTAACTTACTGATTCATATAAGAAATTGCGTTTGACCATTGTCCCGCCCCCGAATATGCTATGATTTCCTAAAAATTTTCAATGACTTTGCAATCATTCACAGCTAATAAACAAACACTGACTCAGCTGTTAAGTTTTTTGCACTTTCGATAGTTTAGAAGGAGATTTTGGGAATGAAAATTGGTGTTATCGGTGCCGGTGCCGTCGGACTTTATTTTGGTTCGTTGCTGCAACGCAGTGGCCAGGATCTGCATTACCTGTTACGAAGTGACTATGATGCCATCAGTCAAAGAGGACTCAATGTTTACTCCATAAATGGTGATTTTCACCTGGATCAGCTTAATGTTTATCGCTGTGCTCGTGATATTGGTACCGTTGACCTGGTCCTCATCGCCTTGAAAACCGTATCCAATGACCATATGGTTGACCTGGTACGCCCTTTGGTTGGGCCAGAAACCCTGATTCTAACCCTGCAAAATGGTATCGGAAATGAAGAAATTCTGGCCGCAGCCTTTGGTCCTGATAACATTCTCGGCGGGGTCACTTACCTGGGGGCAGCCCGTAAAGAACCCGGCAGTGTTTATCACACCAATTCAGGAAAAATCGACCTTGGCGAGTTCAGCGGCGCTGCAGGAGAACGCTGTAACCAACTGGCTGCCATGTTTTCGGAGGCGGGCATCCCCTGCAAAGTCATCACCGATTTAAAACGCAAGAGGTGGGAAAAACTGTGCTGGAATATCCCATTTAACGGTCTTGGTGCGTTGTTGAATCAGGATACGGCTCAATTATTGGCCGATAACGGCATCAAGGAATTGATCCGGACATTGATTCTGGAAATCTGTGCCGCAGCGAATGCCCAAGGTCTGCACCGACCGATTGATGCCACCACTATGGCCGACAACCTGATCAGTTATACCGAAAACCTCACCCCCTATCGCCCCAGTATGCTGGTCGACCGGGATGAAGGGCGGGCCATGGAGATCGAATCGATTCTGGGAGTACCCGTTACCCAGGCCGATAGTAAAGGCGTTGCCATGGTTCATGTCGCCATGCTTTACAAACTGCTCATTAGCAGTGAAAAGCAGTTGGTAAGTGAATAGCGGCGAACCTGTATTGCATTGACCTTCTCCCTCAGGGAGAAGGTCAATGCAATACCAATCGTTAGTTCCCTGCTCCGAACAAGCGCTTGGGCATGAGCGTCCCCAGCAAGAACAGCAAGCACGCAGCAACGACTATCGACGGTCCGGTTGGGGTATCCCAGAGCATGGACCCGGTAAGTCCCCCACAGACAGCCAGGCAGCCGATGAGACTCGCCAGGCCAGCCATGATTTCCGGACTATGAGCAAAGCGGCGGGCGGCAGCGGCCGGAATAATCAGTAATGAGGTAACCAGCAATAACCCGACAACCTTCATCATAATGGCAACTGTCAACGCGATCAGCGCGAGGAATAGCCAGTTCACACGATCAACCGGAATCCCCTCAACCCGCGCCAGATCCTCATGGATAGTAATCGCCAACAGCGGTTTCCAGAGCCATAACAAACCAATAAGAGCAAGTCCGCCACCACCAAAAATCCACGCCAGATCAGCCTGTCCGATCGCCAGAATATCGCCAAACAGATAGGAGACCAGATCGACCCTGACATTTTCCATAAAGGCCAGAGCAACCAGCCCCAGGGACAAAGACCCGTGAGCCAGAATTCCCAGCATGGTATCACTGGCGATATGACGCTGCTTCTGACTGAAGAATAGGATCAAAGCCAAGGCCTGGCAGATCACCAGAATACCGATGGTCAGATTAATATGCAGGAGAAACCCAAGGGCAACCCCCAGCAACGCTGAATGAGCGAGGGTCTCTCCAAAATAAGCTAAGCGCCGCCAGACCACAAAAGATCCAAAGGGTCCGGCAATCAACGCCACGCCAATACCGCCCAGCAGGGCACGGAAGAGAAAATCATCAAATATCATGAAATTTTCCTGTCACAATGAGCACAGTTATCATGCTGGTGGTTCTGATCATGAACATAAACGGCCAGGTTATTAACAGCCAATGGCCCAAACAGCTCAGCATAAGCGGGATGGGAGGTAACCGCCTCCGGGGTACCACTGCAACAGATATGGCGATTAAGACACAGAACCTGGTCAGTTGCAGCCATGACCAGGTGTAAATCATGGGATACCATCAGTACCGCACAATCGTATTGATCACGAATAGTGGCAATCAACTGGTAAAGTTCGACCTGACCATGAACATCCACCCCCTGAACCGGCTCATCGAGTACCAGCAGGTCAGGCTTACGTACTAACGCCCGTGCCAACAGGACCCGCTGCAGTTCACCACCCGACAATACCTTCATTTCCGATTCATAGACATGTTCGGCACCAACATCGGCAAGCAACTGGCGCGCCTGGCACTGATTATTTTTACAGGCCAATGCCAAAAACCGTTTAACCGACAGTGGAAATGTCGGATCCAGGTGCAATTTTTGCGGCATGTAGCCGATCGTCAACCCGGCAGTACGCTTCACCCTCCCCTGTTGCGCCTGCAGTAAGCCCAGGGCAACGCGGAGCAAAGTCGTTTTACCAGCGCCATTGGGACCGATAATCGTCATGACTTCACCGCGCCTGACTTCTAAACTGACATGCTCCAGGAGCAGACGCCCCCCGCGACTGTAACTGACCCCATCCAGGGTCAGTAAACGTTCCTTTTCACCGGTCATGATGTTTCATCTTCTTTCTTCTGACAATGTGGGCATAATCCCATTATTTCAACCGTATGCTGGCGGACACTGAAACCATGCTCCTCAGCACTACTGGCGATGGCCGCATTGATGGCTCCATCATCCAGTTCGGCATAACTGCGACACGCCTCACAAATAAAAAACTGCCCCTCGTGAGGCTGATGAGGCTGAATACATCCGACATAAGCATTGAGGGATGCAATACGGTGGACCAGGCCGATTTCAAGCAGGAAATCAAGGGCCCGGTAAACCGTTGGTGGCGCCGCCCGGCCATCACGCTGCAGCAGTTCAAGAACCTCATAGGCACCGATCGGCCGGTGCTGCTGCCACACCAGCTCAAACACGCGGCGCCGTAAAGCTGTGAAACGTTGCTTCTGCTGCTGACAAACCCGCTCAGCCTGAACCATTGCATCAGCAATGCAGGCTTCATGGTCATGTTCTTCGTTAATAAAATGCAAAGGTAATTTTTCTTTTGTCATTCACCTGACTCCATCTTGACCTTTGTTTTGTTATATTATAACATTTCAAAAGTTATCTGATTATCATAAGTGAATCTGAGGAGAAAGACAATGAAGAGATCCCTGGTTGGATTGTTACTTTTTATACTGACAGTGCCTGGCCTGAGCCAGGCAGCGCCACACGTGCTGGTCACGCTCAAACCTGTGCACTCCCTCGTCGCCGGAGTTATGGCCGGTGCCGGCACCCCGGAGTTACTGGTGAAAGGTGCGGCCTCGCCACACGATTATGTGCTGCGCCCATCTGAAGCCCGCGCCCTTTCTAAAGCGGATCTGATCATCTGGGTCGGCAGTGGTCTTGAAGGTTTTCTGGTTAAACCGTTACAAACCCTCGGTCATGACGCACAGAGCATTGAATTGACGCTGGCCCTGAAGGACAAACTCTTGCCTGCGCGCAGGGGAGGCAATTGGGAACAACACTCCCATCACCATGATGAGGGTGAGCATGCTGAAGACCATGACGATCACGATATGGATCATGATCATGCAGACCACGATTCCCTGGCCAACTATGACCAACATCTCTGGCTGAATCCACACCTGGCCAAGGAGATCGTCACCCTGACCGCCGACAAACTTTCGGTCATGGACCCGGCCAACGCCAAAACCTACAGCCACAACCGTCAGCAATTAATCGCCCGGCTTGACCAGCTGGACCAGCAGCTCAGCCAGCAACTGCACCCCGTCCAGACGGTTCCCTATGTGGTGTTTCATGCCGCCTACCAATATTTTGAAGCGGCCTATAACCTGCATCCGGTCGGATCAATCAGTATCGATCCCGATCATCGCCCCGGGGCAAGACGAGTGAAAGAGATTCGTGACAAAATCATGGCGACGGAAGCAAAATGCGTGTTCAGCGAACCGCAATTCGAATCACGCCTGATTGCGACCCTGATTGAGGGGACCAACACCCGCACCGGTATTCTCGATCCCTTGGGAGCCGACCTCAAAGCCGGTCCAGAGGCCTACTTTGAGTTGATGGAGAAGATGGGGAAAAATCTCTTTCGTGGACTGACCGATTAGTGATAAAACGGCCTCTAACCACTACACGCTTGAAAAGCGCGAGTATTATTAAACCGGCCTGAATCATCAGTGAAAAGGGATAGGGAAGATGTCACAATTTGAAAATGTCACGGTGGTCCGTGAAGCGAATATCTATTTCGAAGGAAAAGTCACCAGCCGTACGGTCCTGTTTGCCGATGGCACGAAAAAGACCCTCGGGTTAATGCAACCGGGAGAATACGAGTTCGGCACAGAAGCAAAAGAGCTGATGGAAATCCTCGCTGGCGATCTGGAAGTACTGCTGCCTGGTCAGGAGTGGACCACTTTCGGCCCTGGTGATAGTTTTGAAGTTCCGGCCAACTCCAGCTTCAAATTACAAATCAAGACAGCCACAGATTACTGCTGCAGTTACTTTGCTTAACCCCCACTTCACACCTGCTCGCGATAATTTATCGTGAGTTAGGAAAGCAAACAAAAAGCCCGGCTATGATACACAGCCGGGCTTTTTAGTTATCACTACGAACGTTCTGTAAATATCAACGATCGAGCTTCTCCATTTCAAGCAACAGGGTCACTCCTTCTCCTACATAAGGATCTTCAGCGATCTGACTATCAAGATCCTGCTCGTCGTCTGGAGTGTCTTCCTCACTCAGCATACCGAGATGGGGGCTATCCTTCTCCTGCTCGCGTAGTTGCTCCCGTTCGCTGAGCATATCGGCCAGGCGTAACGACTGCAGGGTCTCGTCGCGCCGCTTTTGAGCGACGTTTGTATCACTGATTATCTTCTGAAACTCTTCACTGGTTTTGACCCTGGCTGCGCTGTCCTTGCGCAACTGGTCAAGATGATCCACAGCCTTGTTCCAGACACTGTAGCGTGCGGAATCGATATGATCCCACGGCAAGGCATTATCCAGATACTTCTCACCACTTTCAAGACCGTCAAGCCGTGATGGCAGCACGATATCGGGAGTCACTCCCTTTTCCTGGGTTGACTCACCACTGATGCGGTAGAACTTCTGAATGGTGACCTTTACGGCCCCCAGGGGCATGTATTTATCCATGCCACGCATATTGACAAAGCGGTCAAGATCGAGCAATGCCTGAACCGTACCCTTGCCATGGGTGTGTTCATCCCCGACAATCAAGGCCCGTTTATAATCCTGCAGGGCTCCGGCAAAAATTTCTGATGCTGAGGCGCTGAACCGATTGACCAGGACAATCATCGGTCCGTCATATTCAACATCGCGATCATCGTCGCGCATGACCCGGATATCCCCGCGCCCATTGCGAATCTGTACCACCGGCCCGGTTTTGATGAACAGACCGCTGACACTGACCGCATCGGACAGCGAGCCACCACCATTGTTACGCAGGTCAATGATCAGTCCAGATATATTCTGTTTGTTCAGTTTCTGCAGCTCATTGCGCAAATCATCGGTCACGTTGCGATCCGTCTTACCACTGTAATCGCGGTAAAAAGATGGAATCTTGACATAGCCGAAGGTTTCTTTGCTCTCGGGATCACTGATTGTTGTCCCTTTGACAAAAGTTTCTTCAATCTCAACAACATCGCGAATGATGGGAATAACCAGCTTACGGCCATCCGGCTTTTTTACACTTAAGCGAACTTCTGTCCCCTTCTTGCCACGGATTAAAGCGACGGCATCGCGGATTCTGGTATCGGTAATGTCAACCGGCTCATCGCCACCTTCAGCAACCTGGAGAATAATGTCATCAGCTTCAAGCTGCCCCTGCTTGGCGGCAGCACTGCCGGGAATCACCCGAACCACCTTGATGTAACCATCCTCTTCTCGCAGGGTTGCGCCAATCCCCTCCAGAGAGCCACTCATCTGAATATCGAAGTCTTCCTTTGAAGTAGGGGGCATATAACTGGTGTGAGGATCATAGGCCCTGGCAACCGCATTGAGGTAGCGATCATAATGATCCTGCTCAGATTCTTCCAGCATCCGCTCAAGCAGATTACGCGTGGTCTTCCCCACCTTCTCACGCGCTTTTTCCATCAGTTCCTGTTCCTGCTTAGTGTCGACCGGCAGCAGGGCACCGTTGTCATCCGTGCCGATATCATCTTCACGCAGACTGATGTAACGGCTGAGAATCTGGTATTTCAGAACCTTACGCCAACGCTCACGCAAAACCGCAAGATCGGCGGCAAACTCGATTTTTTCCGGGTCACTCTCAATACTTTCGGCGACCTCAGGGTTGATCTTCTGCCCCAGCAGCTTATCAAGCATCGCCAGGACCTGGTTAATCCGTTGATCAAGGCGCTCTCTACCAAGCAACGGTAACTCCAGGCGTCCGCGCCTGATGGCGTCATCGATCTGATCGTGATATTCGCGCAGCACCGCAACATCTTCTTCCAGGAGAAAGCGTTTTTGAAAATCGAGCTGTTTCAGGTAGAGATCAAAGGCTGCTTCGGAGAGGGCATCGTCAGCGGCCTTCTGACTATAATGTTTGCTGCCGAGCTGCTGCTGCAACATGTGGCCGATCAACCGCCCCCGGTTCACATCAAACGGTTCAGTTTCTTTACTGAAAGCAGTAAGTGGCAGTGTCAGCAGCAGGGAAATCAGGACAATCCTGCTGAAAAATCGAACCTTAAAAGACATAGAATCAATCCTTATCCGGTTATCATCAGGTCAATCCGGCCATGCTACCGGTTCAGGAAGAGGATAACCATAAGTCCTTAAATAGCGAATGATATTGATTTAAAAGATATTAACATAATGTACCCTTGTCTACCCGCCCTTCGCAAGCGCGAATATGAAAAAAGGCGGTTAGCACAACATTCTGCTGCCAACGGGAGGAAAAATAGTCAAGACCTGATAGACTATTAACAAGTCTCAATCATGATTCGAAATTGAACAGTTTAGGTGAGTTCCAAAAGGAGTGATTTATGACTGAACAACGCCATTATCAGAGGATCGGTTTTCGTACAGAAGCCTCGATAATTACTTCTGAGGCCACCTACGCATGCCACCTTATCGACCTTGCTCTACAGGGAGCCCTGTTTCAATGCGAAGCAGAGACACCCCTGGCCGTCGGCCAAAAGGCCCGCTTGCATATTTACCTGCCCGATTCCGATATCAGCCTTAATTTCACTGCAGAAATGATTCACAAGCATGAGCGTTTCTGTGGCTTCCTGTTTCTGACTGAAGATGTCGATACCCTGGTCCATTTGCGCCGCCTGCTTGAACTGAATATTGGCGATACCGAGAAAACCGATCAGGAATTTTCCAACTGGCTGCACCAGGGCAGCTCATCGCGCTAAAACTACTTAGTTTTCATCCGGAAACGGCCCTTTTCCGCCGTGGCTGCGTCAATCTTCGGACTTGCTTGTGCGACGTAAAGTACTACGTCTTAAGCGCAAGTCCTTGATTTTCTAGCCACAACGAAAAATTGCTCGTTTCCAATCTGAAAACCTGGAAGTTACGAGTTAGACTTTCCGGATGGACACTACTTAAGTTTTCAGATGGGAAAAGATGCATAACCTCATTTTCCATTTTTGCAGGGTAACCAGCTAAATTGGGATGCGCTTTTTCTTGCAATAACTCCGCAACACCATCTCCGCCTGATTCATCCGGGTGAGCTGCATATTCTTGGCCTTTACCTGCTGAACATCCTCCAACGGGACCTGAGTCTGGCGAATTTCCCGGGTGACCAGTTGCAGGTTAGCCAGAATGATTTTCATATCGGTCGGAGTGTATTTTTTCAATACCGGTGGCGACAGGCTGAAAAAACCTGCTGCGACATCCTGCGCCATCTTCTTCGGACTTCCTGAAATCGCCATATCTAAAATTCCTCCCCAACTCTACTAACCTATATCATCACACTAAAAAGCCTTAAAGACCGCCTATTTTCTTGCTTTTTAAAACAACCTGTGAGAACTATCGCTGCCATGAAAATATCAGATCATTTTAAAGGACTGCTGCTGACCTTCAGTGCCGTACTGATCCTCAGCCCCGACGCTCTGCTGGTGCGTCTGATTGATACCGAAATCTGGACACTGCTGTTCTGGCGCTGTCTGTTGACCGGTTCAATGATGATGCTGTTCCTTGCCCTGCGTTACCGCGGTCAACTGTTCAGGGTGATCAGAGCCACCGGTCGCCCCGGGCTGCTCTCAGCCCTGACCATCACCTGCGGTTCCCTGCTGTTTGTCAATTCCCTGAAACAAACCAGCGCAGCCAATACTCTGATTATTCTTGCAGCAACCCCGGTTATCAGCAGCCTGCTCAGCGCCATCTTCCTTAAAGAGAAGATCTCCCGCAGCACCTGGCTGGCCATAACCGTATGCTTTGGCGGAATTCTGCTGATATTTTCCGGTAGCCTGAACAATGGCCTGCTGCTCGGTGATCTGTGTGCCCTTGGTGCTACCACCATGTGGGGGAGCAATATTGTTATTATCCGCAGTGGCAAAAACGTCAATATGATCCCCGCCAATGCCCTGGGCAATCTGTCGGTTGCCCCGATAGCATTGCTGATGGGCGCCGCACCACTACAGGTTGCTGGAGCCGATGCAGGCTTATTGCTGCTCCTTGGCGGCCTGATCCTGCCACTGTCTTTTGCCATGATCACCTACGGACCACGTTATTTGCAAGCACCGGAAGTCAGTCTGATCTTATTAACTGAGACGGTTGTCGGTCCGATCTGGGTATGGCTGGCTCTTGGTGAAATCCCCCACACCCGATCGCTCATCGCGGGAGCCCTTATCGTCACAACCCTGATCACCCATACCCTGTGGTCTGTACGCCATCAACCTCGTAACCTCTCCGCAGACTAACCTTGTCCCCCAGGATAAACGATCTTTATTTTGTCACAGTTTGTAGCAACCCCGCAGCATCAAGGACCCTGGTAAAGTCTTCGGGAATTGGCGCCTGAATCAGTAACTCTTCACCACTTACGGGATGGGGCAAGCGTAATTCACAGGCATGCAGCAACAATCGCTGGCAGTCAAACTGCTCTCTGAAAAAACGATTATGCCGTCCTTCGCCATAACTCGTATCACCAATCAGGGGATGAAAGATATGTTTGAAATGGCGCCTGAGCTGGTGCCTGCGTCCGCTTTGAGGATACATCTCCACCAGAGCATAGCGGCTTTGCGGGTAACGCCCGACCGCAAATGGTAGCTCGCAACGGGCCATAGTCCGGTAGCGGGTCAGCGCCGGCCTGGCTACCGCATCATCGGCCTGAGAACCGAAATCGGGGCCATCGGTTAAAGCGTAATCTATTATACCCTCAGCTGCGGGCCACCCCCGAACTACGGCGCTATAGCGTTTATAGACATGGTGCTCGGTAAAATAGCCACTGACCTGACGGGCAACCTCTCGGTTTAGTGCAAATAACAGGACCCCCGACGTTGGTTTGTCGAGACGATGAACCGGGTAAACCCGCTGTTTCAGTTGATTTCTCAACAATTGTACGGCAAAGCGCGTCTCGTGACGATCGATCATGGTGCGGTGAACAAGAAGCCCACTCGGTTTGTTGATGGCGACCAGAGCGTCATCACGATAAAGAATTTCCAGCTGCTCTTTCATGAAATCCAACCTTTTTTCAAAATTACCCCATCATCAACTCGAAAATCCCCTTTTGCAACAACAAACAACCTTGACCAAAACAAAGCTGTGGCCTAAGCTTGCGGCCTCGAACAATTTTAAACTTTCCGGGTTTCTGCCTCTGGTTTCGACCAAGATCCGGAGTCGCTTCTCTGTAAAAAGGGACGCGGAGCTTGACGTTAGTCCGCAAGTATCTAGCTAGTTGCCATCCGGAAACTCTAAATCGCAACTGCTAAGTTTTCAAATTGGAAACGAGTAATTTTTCGTTGTGGCAAGAAAATCAAGGATGTGTGCGGAAACGTAGTACTTTACGTCGCACTAGTAAGTCCGCAGATTGACGCAGTCACGGCGGAAAAGGGCCGTTTCCGGATGAAACCTAGATAGCCTCTTTAATTTTATGTTATTTCAGTGGGCTCTCCCCCACTTTTCGGGAGCTATTCACTTTGACTGATCTGCTGCAATATATCTTTTCCGGCCTTACCAGCGGCGCCATCTATGCCCTGATTGCCCTTGGCTTCTGTGTTGTCAATAACACCATGGGGATTCTCAACTTCATTCAGGTCGATTTTGTTTCCCTGGGGGGGATGCTGATGTTTTCGGCTCTGTTCGCCATCGGCATGCCCATGGTTCCCGGACTGCTGCTCGCGGTTGCCGGCGTGGCCATCATCGCCATGCTGGTTGAGCGCTTCGGCCTGCGCCCTGCCCGCTCTGACAATCATACCGTCCTGGTGTTCCTGACCGTCGGTCTCTCCATCATCCTGCGTGGCATTATCAAACTGGTGTGGGGCAAAAACCGTATGGCGCTGCCGCCCCTCACACCCGATGTTCCGGTCGAGATTTTTGGTGCCAGTGTCCTCCCCCAGGCGTTATGGATCCTGCTGCTGACCTTTATTGCCATAGCCCTGCTGACCTGGTTCTTTTACCGCACCCCCCTTGGCTTATCGATGCGTGCAGTCGCTTCCAATCCGACCGCCGCCGCCATTGTCGGGATTCCTGCCGGTAGAATCCGTCTCACCAGTTATGCCATCGCCGGAGCACTTGGCGGTCTGGCCGGGGTCCTGGTTACCCCGATTACTACCCTAAGCTACGATGTCGGTGTGCTGCTTGGTCTTAAAGGGTTTGCCGCTGCCATACTCGGTGGTTTTGGCTCCTTCCCAGGTGCGGTTATCGGCGGCCTCGGCCTGGGGTTGCTTGAGTCTTTGTCCGCCGGATATTTTTCCAGCGCCTACAAAGATGTTGTCGCCTTTATTGTTCTGGTTCTGGTTCTTTTTATAAAACCCACCGGGCTTCTCGGTAAGGAATAAACTGATGACAGAAAAAACTGCTATTGAACTGTTGATGGGAAATGAAGCGATCGGCCAGGGGCTGATCGAAGCGGGCTGCCAGGTTGCAGCGGCCTATCCCGGCACGCCTTCGACGGAAATTCTCCAGGCGATCATCGATCGTCAGCAAACTGCTGTCGAACCGTTGCATGTCGAATGGTCGGTCAACGAAAAGGTTGCCTTTGAAGTTGCATTGGCTGCCAGCTATACCGGTAAGCGCTCCGTGGCGGTGATGAAACAGGTTGGCCTTAATGTTGCCGCTGATCCCTTTATGCGCACGGCTTACCTCGGTGTGAAGGGGGGCATGCTGACCGTTGTCGCTGATGATCCGGGTCCCCACAGCTCCCAGAATGAGCAGGACACCCGACTGTTTTGCCTGCAGGGACGGGTTCCGGTCATCGACCCGGCCAGCCCGGCCGAAGCGAAAGAGCTGATCGAACCGGCCTATGCCTTGTCAGAAAAATATGAAATGAATATTGTCCTGAGGCCAACTACGCGGATCTGTCACTCACGTCAAAACGCCGCAGTTAAGACCCCACAAGCCCTTGAACGTCAGGCCGATTTCAAAAAGGACCCGACCCGCTGGGCAGCAACCCCGGCTTTTTTGCCAGCTCTGCATCGTAAGCTTAACGAAAATCTGGAAAAAATTGCCGTTGAGCCAACCTGGCAACCCAAATTTACTCCGGGTAATGGCAGTCAGCCAAAAACCGCCCTGGTTGCTTCCGGTATCGTCTACGGCCATCTGGTCGACCTGCTTGCCGAACTAGGCTTGAGCGATCAGATCGATCTCTACCAGGTCATCATGCCCTATCCGCTCAACCCTGAATTCAGCAGCCGGCTGAAAACTGATTACGAGCGCGTCCTGGTCCTCGAAGAGACCTACCCCGTCATTGAACTGCAGCTTGCTCACCCGGGAGCTGCTGGTAAACAAAACGGAGCGGTACCACGTGAAGGGGAACTGACCCCCGACGTGATTTATGAAGCGCTGGCTGCGTTTCTCAAGCTCGACCCTCCGGCGGAAAAACCACTCGAACGCCGTGGCCAAAGACCGTCTCTGTGCCCGGGCTGCCCGCATCGCGCTGCTTTTTACAGCATCAAGAAATGCTTTCCGCAAGGGATTTTCCCTTCCGATATTGGCTGCTACACCCTCGGCATGAACCTTGGTGCCGTCAACACCGTCCACTGTATGGGCGCCTGTATCAGCCAGGGAGCGGGCTTTTACCAATCCTACCAGCAGGAAGGTGAGAATTTCCCGACTATTGTCGTCAGCATCGGTGACTCCACCTTCTTCCATAGTGGTATTCCCGCCCTGATCAATGCGGTTATCCAGCAGGCCCGTATTATCGTCGTCATTCTCGATAATGCCACCACCGCCATGACCGGTGGACAGCCGGTCCCCCATATGGGCCTGGCCGCCGGCAACAAGCCGACCAAGGCCATCGCCATTGAACCCTTGGTCAGAGCCAGTGGCGTTGAATTCCTGGAAACCTGCGATCCTTATGATCAGGCCGGTTTTGAAAGATTGCTCACCCAGGCGGATGACTACATCCGCAGTCCCCAAGGTGGTGTCGCAGTCCTGATCTCACGCCATGGTTGCATCATGACCCCCGGCGTACGCAAGGGTCAGGAATCTTCCCCCATTGCCATCCTCGACACCTGCATCGCCTGTGGGAAATGTGTTGGGGCTTTTGAGTGCCCGGCCCTGTCGATGGATAAAGAAAAAAATATTGCCGTCGTTGATCACGACCGCTGTATCGGCTGTGGCTGCTGTATCCCGGTTTGTCCCGTTAATGCCATTGTCAAGGAGGAGCAGTCATGAAACAGCAGATCATTGTCAGTGGTATCGGTGGTCAGGGCGTCTTGTTCTTAACCCGGGTCATCGCCCAGGTCGCGGTTGAACGTGGGATCCCCGTGCTCACTGCTGAGACCCATGGTATGGCTCAGCGCGGCGGCACAGTGCTTTCTACCATCAAGGTCGGTGAATTTGCCAGCCCCCTGATCCGCACCGGACAGGCGGATCTCGGCCTGTTATTGTGGGATAGCAATCTTGAGGTTCACCGCACCCTGCTTAAAGCTGATGGAACCCTGCTGATCAATTCAGCCAAAGACGGTGAAGGAATCCGTTTTGATGCTGCAGCAATGGCACGCGAGTTGGGCAATGCCGTATTGCTGAATCTGATCCTGCTTGGGCGGGCGGTTAAAGAGGGAGTGGTATTCTGCAGCGCCGAAGAATGTGAACAGGCTATTCGCAAGCTTGCTCCAAGCCGCTTTGTTGAACAGAACCTCCAAGCATTCCATTTAGGAATGGCAAATTGATTATTTTTAAGCACAGGAATCGGGCATGAACGGCAAACAGAAAATCACCTACTTTCTTTACCTGCACCGCACCGGGCTGTGTGTTACCGCCCTCTCCCTGATTCTGTTGCTGTTTCCACTGGTTGAAGACAATCCCTACACCCTGGGGTTGACCAACCTGATTGCCATTAACGCTATTATCGTCCTGGGGCTTAACCTATTCATCGGTTTCACCGGCCAGATTTCCCTGGGTCACGCCGCCTTTTTCGGCCTCGGCGCTTATGGCTCCGGAATTGCCACAGTCATCTTTGCACTGCCTCCCTGGCCAGCCATGCTGCTGGTCGCCGCGCTTGTGGCTATTATTGCCCTGTTGATCGGCATTCCGGCTTTGCGCCTATCGGGCCATTACCTGGCCATGGCGACCCTGGGTATGAACTTTGTCTTTCATATTATGCTGATCCAGTGGGATGAGGTCACCGGCGGTCCCAGTGGCTTCTCCGGAATCCCCTACCTCGGCTTTGGTAGCTTTGAATTTGATGATGAAGTCCGCCTGCATTACCTGGTCTGGGGCATTACCATGATCTTTTTGTTGCTTAGTCTCAACCTGGTGCGCAGCGGCGTCGGTCGGGGGATGGCAGCGTTAGCCGGTGATGAAATTGCCGCCGCAGCCCTTGGGGTGAATACCCGGACAACCAAGGTTAAAGTCTTTGTACTGTCAGCGATCATGGCCTCCATCGCCGGTAGCCTGTATGCCCATACCTACTCCTTTGTGAGTCCCGATTCCTTTGATATTTTCAGTGCCACTGACTTTGCCATTATGGTGGTCATTGGCGGTATGGGCTCGATCTGGGGGTCGTTATTGGGTGCTGCCTTCATGACCATGCTGCCAGAATGGATGGATCTGTTCGAAACTTACAAGGACTTCGTTCACGGCGGGATTCTGGTGCTGGTGCTGATGTTTTTAC
This sequence comes from Geopsychrobacteraceae bacterium, assembly GCA_963664385.1. Classification (GTDB taxonomy): domain Bacteria; phylum Desulfobacterota; class Desulfuromonadia; order Desulfuromonadales; family Geopsychrobacteraceae; genus Seleniibacterium. The sequence goes on along the minus strand of OY761157.1, from coordinate 1,742,271 downwards.
CCCAGGGGCTGGTTACCGGATTAGTTGAGATGATCAAGACCCGCCTGACCCTACGGAGGCAAAAAAATGCTGCGGCTGAATAATGTCTGTAAAAATTTTGGCGGTCTGCCGGCATTGAGCGATGTCTCATTTGAAGTCCCCGCCGGTAAGCTAACCGCCCTTATCGGACCGAACGGGGCCGGTAAAAGTACCCTGATAAATTGTATTACCGGGGTGCTGACCCCGACCAGTGGTTCCATCAATTTTCTTAATCAGGACATTACCGGTTTAGGCCCGCACGTTATCAGCCGCGCTGGGATCGCCAGAACCTTTCAGAATCTCAAACTTTTCCCGCGCATGAATGTCCTCGATAATGTCCTGACCGGCCTGACCGGTGAAGGTGGCCGCAGCATGTTGATGGCTATGCTACGTTTGCCTTACCTGCGACACCGGGAACGGCAACTAAAATTACGCGCTCTGGAAGCCCTCGATCGCTTTGCCTTAAGTGATAAAGCCAACTGGCCGGCCGGGGTTCTGGCTTATGGAGATAAAAAACGTGTCGAGCTGGCCCGAGCTACCGTCGGCAACCCGCATATGTTGCTGCTTGATGAACCGGTTGCGGGGCTCAATGCGGAAGAGACCGCAGCTGTAGGCGAACAGTTACGCCTGTTGCGCAGTAATGGCCACACCATGTTGCTGGTTGAACATGATATGGATCTGGTTATGGAACTGGCCGACCATGTTGTGGTCCTGGATAGCGGCAAATGTATCGCTACCGGCACCCCCGCTGAAGTGCGCCGCAACCCCCTGGTCCTTGAAGCTTATCTGGGACGTATGGATGCAACCGCCTGATACGCTTGCTGCGCTGCGCGATTTTAAATTTGAAATTTCAGATCTCAGATTGTTAAAAAAACGTATTCGAAGCCATAAACGGGAATGAAAACGATGCTGAAAATCTCCAATCTCACCGCTCATTACGGTTCTGCCCAGGCCCTCTTCGGTGTTGATCTTGAAGTCGGCAAAGGGGAAACCATTGCCCTGGTAGGCGCCAATGGGGCTGGGAAAAGCACGCTGCTGAAATGCCTGATGGGGCTGGTCAAACCGACCGGTGGGCAAATTACCCTCAATGGCAAGGACGTGACTGCCAGCAGTCCGGCCAAAATGGTACGCCTGGGGCTGGCCCTGTCTCCCGAAGGGCGGGAAGTGTTCGGCCACCTGAGTGTACTTGAAAATCTGCGCCTGGGGGCCATTCCTCTAAAGCTGTCCAAAACCGTCGAAACGGAACGCATTCAGGAGGTATTTGAACGCTTTCCAAAACTTGATGAGCGGCGCGAGCAACTGGCCGGAACCCTGTCGGGTGGAGAGCAGCAAATGCTGGCCATGGGGCGCGCGATGATGGCCAAGCCGGACCTGCTGCTCCTTGACGAGCCAAGTCTGGGACTCGCCCCGCTGATTACTGACGAAATTTTTGCCATCATTCGTCAGCTTGCCCGGGCCGGGACCACTATCCTGATAGTTGAGCAGAATGCTGCCCGCGCTCTGTCCGCTTCTGACAAAGCCTATCTGCTTGCCAACGGTAAGGTCATCGAAAAGGGGGAAAGTGCCCACCTGTTAAATGATCCCATCTTACGCTCTGCCTTCCTGGGTGCTGCAAGCAGTGAAAATGCTGCCGCCAGCCGCCTGGGAGCGGCAGGTCTGACTAATATTCGTCTGGAGAAACCTGCCATGCAACAGCAAAACTTTATGCCGAATTTTACCAGTGAAGAAGAATTGCAGGAACATCAGCTCAAAGGGCTCAAGTGGACCGTCAATCACGCCTACGAGGGCTCCAGTGTTTATCGTGAAAAACTTGACGCCGCCGGAGTAACCCCCGCCAGCATCACCTCCCTTGCAGATCTGCAGCGCCTGCCCTTTACCAGCGCCGACGATCTGCGCGATGGTTACCCCTTCCCGCTGCGTGCCGTGCCTTACGAACAGGTTGTCAGGATTCACGCGTCCTCAGGAACCACGGGTAAACGTAAAGTTCTCTGTTACACCCAGAAAGATCTTGATGACTGGACCGATTTCTTCGCACGCTGTTACCAGATGGCAGGCGTCACCCCCCTTGACCGGGTTCAGGTCGCCGTTGGTTACGGAGTCTGGACGGCAGGCATGGGCTTTCAGCTGGGGTGTGAAAAAATCGGAGCCCTGGCGGTGCCCATCGGACCTGGCAATATTGACCTGCAGATTCAGTTCCTCCTCGATTTTCAGTCGACGGTCTTCTGCTCCACCGCCTCCATGGCCCTGCTCATGGCCGAAGAAATTCATAAGCGCGGGATTGCCGACAAGATCGCGGTCAAAAAAATAATTTACGGCTCTGAGCGCTCCAGTCGCTCTATGCGCCAGAAGATTTCTGAGTTATTCGGTGGTGCCGAGCTGTTTGATATTACCGGCCTGACCGAACTTTACGGTCCGGGTACCGGTATCGAATGTCCGGAGCATGACTGTATTCACTACTGGGGGGATTATTACATCCTTGAAATTCTCGATCCGGAAACCTTGCAGCCGGTTCCGGAGGGAGAATGGGGAGAAATGGTCGTCACCTCGTTGTGCAAGGAAGGTGTCCCACTGATCCGCTACCGCACCCATGACATCACCCGCATCATCCCTGGTCGCTGCAGCTGTGGAAGCATTCTGCCGCGCCACTCACGCATCAAGGGACGCAGTGACGATACCATCAAATTCAGAGGGGTTAATATCTATCCCAGCAGTATCGACACCATCCTGTCCAGTGTTCCCGGTATCGGCTCTGAATACCAGATCTATCTGACCCGGGATAACGCCGGCCGTGACCATATGCGGCTGGTTGTCGAGCGGGGTGAAGGGGTCAATGCCGCAAGAACTCCCGAACTGGTCCATGAGATTGGTCATCAGATCAAAAAACAGCTGCTCGTGTCCATCAATACTGAACTGGTTGACTATTCCAGCCTGCCACGCTCCGAAAAGAAGAGCCAACGGGTTTTTGATAACCGCATTCAAGATGAGATTGTCTGAGTAAAGTTTAGACAATCTGTCATCTATCCGGCCATAAAACCAAACAGCGGCATTGATCATGAAATCACATGCCGCTGCTTGGTTTTGCCCCTTATTCCTGCATCCCCAACAGTTGAATCAAAAAATCTTTACTTTATCAACTATTCGGCATAGGCTTTGCTTACTTTATTTGCTGTGTATCTTCCATAAAAAGGAATATTTCTTCTTTCTATGGAGAATTTACAACAATTTCAGCATATTAGTCATTATATGCAGCTCTTTACTAATGAAGCAAAGATTGAGAGACGTGTATCAAAATGAAAAAAAGGGTTATCAATCCGGAAGAAAAAATTGAACAGGTCATTAAAACGGCCCGCCGTCTATTCCTGGAAAAGGGGTTTCACGCCGTAACAATCCCCGATATTGTTAAAGCCTCCGGGGTCAGCGTGGGTGCCATTTACCTGCACTTTACCAACAAGGAACGCCTGGCAACCATGGTCTATCAACAGACTAATCAGAAATTCATGGATTACCTTGATGAGAAACTTCAGGATCTGCCACAAGGAGACCTGGGCATCAGGGAGGCATTCTACCGCACCGCAGAACTGATCTTTGAACTGACTGAAACCGACCCGGAAATCATTAATTACCTGCTGGCCGGACGCCAGAACAACTCCCCCGGTGCTTGCCCATTTCACTCTACGGTATTCTTCCAACGCCTTAAAAAGCAGGTTGGTGAAGGGATTGCCACAGGTGAAATCCGCCCAGGTAATCACTTTTTAAGTGCTTCAGCATATTGCGGTGTCATATTACAGGCGGTGGAACTGCGCCTCAATGGTCAGCTTATTCAGCCGTTGCCGGAAATTGCCGGTGAAGTCTTTGAAAACGCCTGGTCGAGTATCAAAGCAGCCTGATTTTAAATCCCGGCCAGCCTGTTATGCAGACTGGCCGGCTTGTGTCACTGCGCCACGTACTCTTCTACCAGCCGGGTAAACCGTTGGTAGAGTGCTGTGGCCTCCGGCGTTGCTCTTACGCCACTGATAATTTCCTGGGGATCACGCCCCCGCTCACGCAACGAATCTGCCTGTTCCTCAATATATGAGGTCATAATCTCGGTATTATATTCAGGGTGGAACTGAACGCCCCAGGCACAGCGGCCCAACCGGAAGGCATGATTCGGTTCAAAACTGTTCTCAGCCAATCGCACGGCCGTCGCTGGCAGGGTTAAAACCGACTGCGAATGGGTCGTGTGCGCATAAAATTGCTCCGGAAGCTCGGCGCACAGAGGATCGTTGTCACTCGCTGGCAGACGCTTGATCATAGCGGTCCCTATCTCCTGCCCCAAGGGGTGATAACCAACTTCCCCCCCGGTTGCCTGGGCCAATAACTGATGACCATAGCAGACGCCGAGAAAAGGCACCTGGTTGGCAACCAGCTCCATGATCCAATGTTCCAGCCGAACACTCCACAGTAAGCGATCGGTCACCATGGCATGTGAGCCTGTCACCGTCACAGCGGCGCAGTCCTGCCAGGGAGGCAGCTCCGCCATCAGGTTAACATCAATAATTTCCATGGGAATATGTGTGGTTCCAAGCGCCGCAACGGTCCAGTCGTCGAAGTCGCCAAGCTGTTTCTGGGTTGCCGGAAATGTGGTTCCGGTTTTCACAATATAGAGTTTTTTCACTGATACAAATCCCTCGCCTAAGATCTTACTTCTCTTCCAGGTCAGCTCTAACCAATCTCAGCTCGGCAGATTAAACGTTTCCCGACCACCCGATTACGCCCCTGTCGTTTCGCCAGATACAGATTTTTATCACACTCATCGATTAAGTTTGAACTGTTAAGCTTTGCTTCTTCATCAACGTCGATCGTTAGTACTCCTGCACTTATAGTAATATATGGCGCAACAGTGGAATAGTCATGCGGTATCTCCAGTGCCATGATGGCCAGGCGGACACTCTCTGCGATAACCATAGCTTCGGGATAATCTGTCATGGGAAGAATAAAAGCAAATTCCTCACCACCATAGCGGGCCACAAGATCAATATCTCGCCTTAAAACCGAACCAAATGTCTGGGCAACTTTATTTAAGCACTCATCCCCCTTAACATGGCCAAAATTATCATTATATTGTTTGAATTTATCGATATCACAAATAATAATCGATAAGGGTAGATGAGATCGCTTATGACGCATGAACTCCGTTTCCATGATCTCATCAAAATGACGCCGATTAGCCAATCCGGTTAATGAATCCTTAACAGCCAAATGTCGAAACTCTTCACTCATAATTTCAATTTCTCGCGTTGTCGCTTCAACCAGATGATGCAACACCCTTAAGGTGCGAAAACGTCGTGTTTCGGTAGGACTCGGCTGTGTTTGCAGATTAGGTTGTGATTCTTCTACTACTTCGCTATGAACATCTTCTGTCATGCCTAACAAGGTCAAAGATTGGCTAAAGAGTTGGGGTAACTTACCCGGAGGATGATAAATTTCTCCATAACCAAAAAAACCTGCGGCATGCTCATAATCCCGCCATGCTGCGAGGTCGACAAGAATATCGTCACAGAACAACCACTTGCGGGATATACATGTGTAAACAAATAGTGCCTGAGGCTTAAAAGTATTGATTCTGGTTGCTAATGTTGCACTTTCCTGTGCTATGACTCCAGCATGACAATAACCAAACTGGACGGTTTCACCCGCGGCAAAACGATGGATAAAGCTTGCGGTACCATCACTATTTGCCTGAACCATGTAGGCAGCCATTTCCACATCGTCACGGTTCGTCATCAATGGAAAATCGATAGCAGACATAGGGAGATTCTTGGCCACTTCTTCGCCCAGGTAGCGTCGATAGATTTCGGCAGGTGTTTGATTATCAATAGCCACGACCCGCTCCTCATCAGCGTCTGTGATAAGCAGCTTTTTTCCGATGGGAACCCAACCAAAATTATAAAAGTTTTGAACCTTTAGCTCTTTACCTGAGAAGGCGGCACAAACAGCACCATATGGTTCGATTCTTTCATTATCAAAAACAAAAGTTCTTCTATGCACATTATCTTCACCAGCTAAAGAACCACAGACTAAAGCCTGTTCAAAATAAGCCCCTAACGCCCGAACAAAGGGTTCACCATTGGTCAGTTGATAACCATTGAAGCTGGAACTAAAAACTACTAAACATTTAATGTCTGTTAAATCAAGATGCTCAGCTAAATGACAAACTGTTTTTTCAGGGTCAGGATCATGGGCAACAAGAGATGTTTTGACATAAGTTTTTTGGAATATAGTCAGATTAATAACTACTTCATCACTTGCGGCTTTATCACCGATAATTTCAGCGGCACTCGTAACCCCACAAACCGGAACACCAGGAAAAAGAGATCGTAATTCATGCTGCAAACGACTAATATAGTCTGGCTCAATGATTCCACAAAATACCTGAAAGAGTGCCTGGCCGGGTTGATAGGCAGGACAATTTTTCAGCAATGAACACAGATCCTCACGTGATTTATAACGGATAGTCTTGCTTGTAATCATTCATTTATCCTGATTAGCTCTTAATACCAGCTGAAAAAAACGGTCTCTATTTACGATTTCAGTCGGTCAATGCGACGGACAAGCCCCACGGATAGTTTTATATATCCCGGAAAATAGACAGTTCAAAGTTCGGCCATTTCTCTTGAGCAAAGCTGATAATCAGATCTGCTGATCTGCCTTCCCTAATATAAGTAGTAGCCAATATTTTATCCCTGTCAACGTTTCCAACGTTTTCCCAGGTAACCGTTACTCCCCTCAGCCAATGCCTGGCGAACATCCTCAACACTGCATGAATAAATCAGTTCCCGCCCCATGATACTGCCAGCGTAAGCTAATTGATTGCGTGTCGGTTCCAGTTTACATTTGCTGGCATGAGGCCCGTCACCAACCAGCACCCAAATAGTTTCAGGTGTCATACTGGTTATGGTGACGTCGATCATCTGGCCTGATTCTGTTTCAACTTTGATTTTGTCGTCTTTTTTCATGGCCGCCTCCGTGGCTAGGTTCAGGGTTCAGAGTTTTAAATATGGTGGCATTATATTATTCGGTTAACAATGTCTATTTAACTGCAAAGATTATTTTTAATACTCTTAAGTAACTACTCTTATCTCCAGAACGGTCTGTGGACAGATTCTCTCTTCAAGTTATGATAACATTTGCTTTTATCTGCTTTTGTGGCAATACTTTGGCAGTTATCAGCATATTATATTGATTATTTGTGAAATGTTTTCTAACGAAAGGGAGTCTTTATGAAGCGTCTTATCGTCTGTCTTCTCTGCCTGCTGCTGGCAGCACCTGCGGCCATGGCAGCTGATACCATCAAACTGGGAGCATTTTTTGACCTGTCCGGTCGCGCATCTTTTATCGGTACGCCAACCAAACTGGTTGCCGAAATGGTCGTCGCTAAAATTAATGCTGAAGGGGGCATTAACGGAAAAATGCTCGAACTGGAAATCGGTGATACCGAAGGGAATCCGGCCAAAGCGGCCTCGATTGCCAAAAAATTCATTTACAAGGATGGCGTTGTCGCCATCATCGGACCGACCCTGACCGATACCGGTATGAACGTTAAAAAAATTGCTGATAAAGCTGAAATTCCTATCGTCATGACCGTCGGTGGTGATCCGGTCATCATGGGGGGGAAATTCGGGTCCTTCAAGTGGGTATTTAAATCACCACAGCGCTCCAAAACTGCCGTTGAAAGAATGTTCATCTATCTGAAGGAAAAGGGGCTCACCAAGGTGGCTCTGCTGGCCGGCACTGACGGTTTTGGTAAAGACGGTGCCCGCTGGATGAAACAACTCGCCCCCCAATACGGCATTGAGCTGATTGCCGAGGAGTCATTTGGTAACCGCGACACCGACATGACCTCCCAGCTGACCAAAGTCAAAAACAGTAATCCTCAAGCTATCATTGCCTGGACAACTGGCCCCGCAGGTTCCATTATTGCCAAAAATAAGGTTCAGCTCGGGATCGACCTGCCCCTGTTCCAGTGCCATGGTCTGCCTGATCCCAAGTATATTGAACTGGCCGGAACCGCCAGCGAAGGGGACCGCATGCCCGCCACTAAGCTGATGGTCGCCAACGAATTGCCTGACAGCGATCCACAGAAAGCGGTTATCCAGGAATTTATCAAACTCTATAATGAAAATGGCTACGCCAAGCAATTCCCCATCAATACCCATTCCGGATACGCTTGGGATGCCATCATGGTCATCGCTAATGCCATCAAAAAAGTCGGTACTGAGCCAGAAGCTCTGCGCAGTGAAATTGAGAATACCAAAAACTATGTCGGTATTTCCGGGACCTACAACCTGACAGCTGAAGATCACAATGGCCTTGATACCAACTCCATGGTCATGGTTCAGGTTAGAGACGGCAAGTTTGTCATGGCCGAATAAGACGTCTCCATCTCGATAAAAAAATCCCGAAGCGGTTGCCTGCTTCGGGATTTTTTTTGTTCTGCAAAAGAGCCTTAGCGACTCTGTAAACTCACCTGTCCTTCACGGTTTATCCGGATTTTCGGTAGTAGGCGACCAACATCAAGAGCAGCATCCACTCGGTACCCGACACTGTCCCGGGGGCGCTTCATCAGATCGTGAAACAGATTGAACGTCCCCAGCAGATCAGGCTGCCCCTGGAGGACAATATCACCGCTACCGTAACCTTTAATCACCGGCAGATCATTGGCAACCCCACTGAAAACCTGGTGCCCTTCGAGTTCAACCTGATAGGTCAACCCAAGTAGATTCAAAGCCACAGCATTCGGGTTGCTGACATGCAAACCAACCTCGAACGTCGGAACAATACTGGTCCCCGGCAGGATACGGAAGCTGGAAATGGTAACCGTCGGAGTCTCAAAGGTCGGCAGCAGTGGCGCGCAGCCGACCAGGCCTGCGGTAAAAATCAGTACAGCGATAATTCTCAAGCGATGCATCTTAAAGCTCCTGTCAATAAGCCCTGCGCAACCTCAGCTCAAGGCGCGCAGCAAGCCATGAGCAACTGTAGGTCAGGATAAAATAGAGCACGGTCACCGTCAGCCAGACCTCAAAGGTCAGATAAGTTGCTGCCATCAATTCCATCCCCTGAAAAGTCAGTTCCTGGATCGAGATAACCGATACTATAGCAGAATCCTTGATCGTGGATATGGCCTGACCCGCTAAAGGAGGAATAATCCGCTCGAAGGCCTGCGGCAAAACCACGTGTCTGAGCAATTGCCAGCGGCGCATGCCCAGGGCCCGGGCAGCCTGCCACTGCCCGTCATCAATACTGTTAATGCCAGCCCGGACGATTTCAGCAATATACGCCGCTTCAAACAATGCCAGGGTAAATACCGCAGCGATGAACGGTTCAATCTGATCGGGTCCAGCCAGCAACCAGGAACACATCCTCTGAACAACCAGAGGAGCACTCTGCACGTGCTCACCAAGTTCCAGCAGTGGCAGCACCTGATCACTGATAAAATAATAAAAAATGAACACCAGGACCAGTGGCGGCAGGTTCCGCAGCAAGGTGACATAGGTTCCACCAAGCAGACGATTAAACAGCTGCTGACTGATACGCAGCAAGCCGCAGATAAGGCCGAGTGGCAGCGCCAGAATAAGGCTCCAGAAGCTCAACCTCATGGTTGTCAGCAGCCCTTGAATCAGCAGGTTCGGCACCCACCCCTGTTGCTCATCATGACGAAACAGATATTGGGGGATTACCAACCAGTGCCATTGGTATTCGAGACTATTGGTAACCCGGTAGCCGAGGAAGCCTATGGCTCCGATCACCAGTACCAGGAGTATGGTGTCGATCGGTTTCCAGCGTATGGATGACAAATTGGGCAATGTTATGGCTCGACCTTGAAAAACTTTTATTCACCGCAAAGCCGCAAAGTTCTCTAAAAAAAACCTGGATAAAATTTACTCTGCGCTCTTTGCGTCTTTGCGGTAATGATTTACTCGACCTGATCTTTCCAGTCCTGGGTGGTAAACCAGTAGTCATAACGCTGCTGCAACCAGCCTTCTGAATTCTTGGCTGCAATCCACTTGTTCAGATAGGTTAAAAATTCAGAATCATTCTTGCGCACAGCAAAACCGATCGGTTCCTTGGTAAAGGTTTTTCCAGCCAGAGGCAGATACAGTTTGTTGCTGTATTTCAATGATTGAAATTCGGGAAAAGGTTGCGATGACACCATGGCGGCGGCGCGGTTATTGAGGACTTCCTGTAATGCCTGCCCTTCATCATCAAATAACCGTGCCTGGGCTTTGGGCAGATACTCTTTGACTGCCGCTGCGGCCGTGGTCCCGATCCGCGCCACAATTGTCAGTTCAGGATCATTAAAAGCATCCAGACCGGTCCGGCCTGCGGCCACCTTGCTGTTGGCCACAATGGACATACCGGAAAACTCGTAAGGATCGCTGAAATCAACTTTGAGCAGGCGCTCCTCCGTAATTCCCATACCACCAATAATGATATCGAACTTGCCGGTCAGCAAGGCCGGGATAATCCCCGACCATTTGGTCGGAACAAACTGTGCCTCGACCCCCATATCTGTGGCCAGCTGCTTGGCGACCTCGATTTCAAAACCGGTATACCCCCCTTTTTTATCCTTCATGGCCCATGGCACAAAGGTGGAAAAACCAACCCGCAACTTGTTCTTGGCCTGAACCTGGGTCAAGGTACTTTGTCCACTATCACTGGCCAGGACAGGAATCGCAAAAAGAGCAACCAGCAGCACCAGAGCCGCCATAACTTTCATTTTCATAACAATCTCCTCGTTTCATGGTCAAAATTCATCAACGTTCAGCCAATATTCCAAATATTTTACCAGAATTGATAGAAACATGGTGACCGCAAGATAAATTGCCGCAACGGTAAACCATATTTCAAAAGTCAGGAAGGTTTCCGCAATAATCTGCTGCCCCTGCATAGTCAAGTCGTAAATAGCTATGGTTGACACCAAAGCTGAATCCTTAACCAGGGAAATCGCCTGGCTGGTCAGAGGAGGAATCATCTGGCGTAGCGCCTGGGGCAGAATAATATAACGATAAGCCTGTGGCCGGGTCAGCCCCAGGGATGCCGCAGCTTCCCACTGTCCCGCGGGAATAGCCAGAATTCCGGCGCGGATAATTTCCGAGGCATAAGCCCCTTCAAACAGGCTCAGGGCAATGACGGCGGAAGAAAAACGCCCCAGGTCCAGAATCGGTGCCAGCACAAAATAGAGAACGAAAATCTGAATTAGGAGTGGGGTATTACGGATCGCTTCCAGGTAGGCCCGGGAAATCAGACGGGCCATTATGCTGTCAGAAAGGCGCATTAAGGCCGTGCTCAAGCCAATCACCAGAGACAGGCCAAGGCTCAGTAAGCTGATTTCAAGAGTCAGCCACAGCCCTTGCAAAAGCGGCCCCGGGTGATAATGGCCAGCGGTGGTGACCACCAGGTATTGACTCACCCTCTCCCACTGCCAATTATAACCGAGGTTTTCAGCGCCCTGCAGTAACAGCTGGGCACACCCGGCCACGACCACAACAAAGGCTATAATCTGGATGACCTTGTTGAGGATCTGCTGGCGTGGCTGGCTGAGGTAAAAGATGGCCCGGCTCCTGGGTAAAAAGGGTTAGCGCTGTTGCTTTTGAAGGTACTGTTGGTGGTACTCTTCAGCGCGCCAGAAGGTTGTGGCGGGAACAATTTCAGTGACGATTGGATCGGTAAAGATAGCGGATGCTTGAAGATTTGCTTTTGATTGTTCAGCCACAAGCCGCTGAGCAGCGTTGTGATAAAAAATCGCCGAACGGTACTGACTACCTAAATCCCACCCCTGGCGATTAAGCGTGGTCGGATTATGTTTACGCCAGAAAAGCTCCAGCAGTTGCTCATAACTGACCAGTGCCGGATCAAATTCCAGATCAACGACTTCAGCATGACCACTCTCATCACTGCAGACAACCTGGTAAGTCGGGTTATCAATGTGCCCTCCCATGTAACCGACTGCAGTTTTCATAACCCCAGAAACGACCCGAAATGCTTCTTCAATCCCCCAGAAACACCCAGCCGCAAATGTTGCACGCTCCATTTTTCCCTCCATTGACCGGGGCTCACCCCCGTCACTCAGAGTAAAACATACCTGAAGCTATGATAAGAACTTTTAGCTGTTAGACGCAACCCCCCACCTTTAGCCATATTAAAAACCAGCTACCCGTTGAAAACTAGTGAAGTTGCAGAACCAGCAGGTTGATCATGCCGATGAGGAAACCAAGTAACGCGCCAAACAGGTTAATATACTTGAACTGCTCCTTCATAATTCCCATCAGCAGACCTTCAACCTGAAGCAGATCAAGACTGTTTACCTTGGCTTCAACCATCTGCTTGACATTCAGGGTATCAACCAGTTTTGGTGCTTCCTTGCGCAACACCTCTTCCACCAGCTGGCAACTTCCGACTTCAAGTTCCTGGCGTACATCCCCCGGCAAACGCGCTGATAGGCGTCCCAGGGGACGACGATAAATCCAGTCTTCACTCTGTTCAATAAGAACCGCTTTCAACGCCGATTGGGCCTTCTGTGAACGCATAACCTCAAGCAATTTATCGGCCAGGTAATCACGCCCGCGCTGCAAGCCCTGCTCAGGTAAAAGTCCACCACACAGATTCTCAAAGGAACGATCCTTGATCCGGTCAATAGCACTTTCAGTCAGAATAACAGCCGTATCGACGGTCCGCCGAGACTGCAGGGTTGCCACCACCTGGTTACGGGCAAACTGCCGTACGCCCCTGATTTTTTCATAGGGCATCTTTTCTATGTAACTGGCCAGACTGCGATCAAGAATCTGATCTGCCCGCTCTCGCAACATGGTTGCCAACTGCTGCTGGGTGTGCTCCTGTTTGAGCCAGGCCGCCAGTTCATCACCGGCCTTATCAAGGAAATCGGGAATTTTATTATAGATTTTATCAAGGTCGATAAAACCGCTCAGCAGCCCTGCCAGCCCCCCCAGGGAATCAAGGAAAGAATCGATTGCCTTCTTCCCCTTGGCGACCAACTGACCACGAAACTCGGGATCATACAGCATGCCACCAAATTTTTCCGCTAACGGCGGCAGCTCCTTCTCGATCTGACCGAGAATCATCTCGACCAGGTCTTCCGGCAGCAACTGGCGCAAGGATTGATCACTGGTCAGCAGGCGTTCAGTTTTGCGGTCGACATAATCACCGACCATCGCTGCAGTTTTAGGGCTCTGGAGAAAACCGCCCAGACGCTCATCAAGATGTTTCTGGACTGCAACATAACGCTCCGGAGTCAGAAAACTGGCCAGGTCACGATTCAAAACCTGGTCACCCTGCTGTTGGAGATAAGCACAAAAGCGCGTTTCAAACCCCTGACTGCTCAGGTAATCAAAAATCAGTTTGACGGTTTTGCCCTGTAACAATGCCACGAATTCGCGAAAGCGAATCCGAAAACGATCGGGAACCAGGCTTTCCAGGGGGCCCAGCTGACGATCAAGGAGAAGACCGAGCTTGTCGGTCACCGCCAGGCGTAATTCACGCTGAATCGACTCACGCCCAAAAGCCTGACCGACATCCCCGGCGGTCAGCAGATGCTCACCAACCATCTCCCCCATTTTAGCCGCCAGCTCCCCCCGCTTGGCCGGAATGATACCAGGCGTCAAGGGTACCCGGATCCCCAGAATCCGCCACGCCCGCAGCGGTCTGAACAGCATGCGGATCGCGACATAATTGGTGACATAACCAATAACTGCTCCCAACACAGGTGGGAGCAGATAAGGTAAATAATGCTGAATCTCGGTCATTAATAGGTTCATTCTAAACTAAGTGAAATATGTTTTTGCCCATCCAAGTACAAAACCAATTTCTGATTCGGAAGTGAGCAATTTTGCGTTGTGGCTAGGAAATTAAGGTTTGCGCGGAGGCGTAGTACTTTACGCCGCACAAGCAAACCCGCAGATTGACAACGCCACAGCGGAAAAGGGCTCACTTCCGGGCAGAAATTACTGGTCCATTTCGATATGCGAGTGATCCCCAATATTCATCCGCCGCGGACCGCCACCCAGGGTAACGGAATCTCCCAACAGAGAATTATCGAGCACCAGATAACTGACCTTGTTGTTCGTGTTTATAATCGACTCGCTGATAATGCTGTGCTCAATCTCACTACCGGCCGCGATCGATACATTGGGGCCGAGAATGGAGTTCTTTACTACGGCACCGGCTTCCACATGAACCGGTTCAATCAGCACGCAATCTTTAACATCACCATTAATGTTGTGACGACCTTTTAACAGGTAACGATTGGTTTCAAGCAGGGTTTCCGGTTTACCACAATCGAGCCAGGCATCAATTTCAGGAGCCTTGAACTTGAGACCGGTCCCGATCATGCGCATGAATACGGCAGGTAGATAGTATTCCCCTTTAACCGTTTCACCAGCGGCAATGGTGTCCTCAATCGCCTTGATAAATCCGGCGCCATCTTTCATGTAGTAAAGGCCGACCTGGGCCAGGCGTGAAATAGGGGTATCCGGTTTTTCCACCATATCAACAATGTAACCGTCCTTGATGACATTAACTCCAAAACGCTGATAATCTTCGACCTCTTTGGAGTAGATCAGCCCATCAGCCTCGCTGCAAAGCTTTGGAATAGCACACAGATCGGTTACGAAAATGGTATCGTTGAAAACCACCAGCAGGTCATCACCCTCGGTAATCGAAGGGCCTGCCAGAGCCACAGCATGAGCCGGTCCGAGACGTTCTTGCTGAATGTAATAGCTGCAGTTAAGATCCGGAAATTTTTTGGCCATGAAATCTTCAATCTGCTGACCGTTTTCGTCGGTAATAAAAATATACTCTTCAACCTCGGCCGCCTGCAGACGTTCGATAATATGTTCAAGAACGGTTTTCCCGGCAACACTGACCAGGGATTTTGCCTTGGTGTGCGTATGGGGACGCAATCGGGTGCCTTTACCGGCAACTGGCAATACTGCTTTCATAATACCCTCCTTACGAGTCTGTAGCGGATGACGCTAACGTTTTATTAAACCCTTCAATATGTTTAAGCTTCTCTTTTAGGCCTGAAAAAGCCTGGTGTTTAGCCAGGGCGTTCAACAAAAAACAGCTGGCAAGCCCGTTGAAAATACCACTGATCAGGGCAAATAGCAGGAAAAAAGGAAATAACATCCAGATTCCGGGATGACGGATAACCACCAACCAGGCGATGATCATCTGCCCGACAACATGCCCCAGGGCACCAAGAACTGAAGCGCCGACCGGCCCGAGGCGATAACGCCCGAGACCAAAGCCAAGGGTCATCATAACACAAGCCAGCAAACCACCGCCAAGGGAGAGCAGAAATCCCGGACTGAAGAGGCGGCCAAGTAATAAACCACCAAGGAAGATACGGCTGATGGTTATCAGCCACAAGGCGCGCACCCCATAACAATAAAGTGCGGTCAGACCGAGAATATTGGCGAGCCCGAGGCGAAACCAGGGAACCGGGTTGGGTAACAGGAATTCAAGGGTATTCAAACCAATAGCCAGAGCGACAAACAACGCCATAAAAACGCGCTGACGGACAATCTCCAGTTCGGCGCTGTTAACGGCTGATGAAGTCATGGTTCTGCTCCTTTGACGAGCTATCGTCTTCTACCTGGATAACGATTTCATTAGGGGCACAGGCGACCACATCACCATGCTGGTGAATTTCTCCCATGCGGATACAGATTTTATTACTACAAGGGGAAGAGACGACATGCGCTTTGTGATCTTTGATTTCCAGGACGGTGGTACCGAGGCTCCCCTGCAGCTCGACAAGCTGATCTTTATCGAGGGGGGCAACAAAAATGACATCATCCCCATGGGAAGCGACAACCCGTGCTCCGGCAGGCTGCCGTAATGGTAAGGCCAGGGCCACGATGACCAGCAGGCCAATCAGGACCACGATGAAGCGATCAAGAACGGTCAGGTAACGTAACCAGGAAAAAGCTTTCCACATCAGGGCAACCCACTGGTTTTGCTCAGGGTACCATTCAGGGCCACAATCAGCCCTTCGACCCCTTTTTCACTCTCAAGCAGTTGCAGCCCCTGTTCCGGCCCCAGCACAAACGCCGCCGTTGCCAGGGCATCGGCAGTCGCCGCATCGGCAGCGACAACCGTCACACTCTGGCACAGACGCGCCGGTGCCCCGGTCATAGGATCAAAGATGTGATGGTAGCGAATTCCATCCCGTTCAAAAAAGCGTTCATAGTCACCGGAGGTCACCACGGCACGGTTAACCAACGGTAGGGTGACCAGGACTTCACCCTGCTTGCGCGGATGCTGAATACCAATGCGCCAGGGTTGACCTGCATGATCGCCGATCAGGCTGATATCCCCACCGGCATTGACAGCTGCCGAAGTAATCCCCGCCTTGCGCAACAGCGCTACAGCGCGATCAACGGCGTAACCTTTGGCGATACCACCCAGGTCTAGCTGCAAAGCAGGGTCGCTTTTGGTTACGATCCGCCCCGCTACCCGCAAGGCATCCGGCCCGATACCGGTGATTGCCTGCTGACGTTCAGCTTCTGTCGGCACATAAGGGTGATCGCTATTGATGGCCCACAGCTCTTTAAGACGGCCTAGCGTCACATCAAAAGCACCATGGCTGAGGTGAGCGATATGCTGACCGGCAATGATCAGATCCGCGGTTTCCTGGCTGACCGCTAACGGTTCAGTGGCACGCGAAAGCAGGCTGATCTCGCTGCTTTCGACATGCCGAGACATCAGTTGTTCGATTCTGCTCATTTCCTCAAAAGCAGCATTGATAGCGTGATTTGCCGTGCTTTGATCCTGATCATAAATCTTGATCTCAACCAGGGTCCCCATAATCAGGGCCGTGCGATCAACCGGCTCCGGGACGCGCCCAAAACGGTACCAGCCAACCACGACGACAATAAGCACCAGCACTATCAGCAATGCTGATTTTTTTAGCATGTGCGGTTACTCCTCAAGCATTTCACCGATCAGGTCATACTCTGAAGAATCAGTGATCTTAAGTTGCACATAATCACCCACATTGGCTTGTCCTGAGGTAATCAGGTAGTGCCCATCAATATCCGGCGCCTGGCGCGCACTGCGCCCTTTCAGCAACAGATCGGTCTCCTCACTGTACCCCTCAACCAAGACCTGTTCGACTTTGCCAATCAGCTCGCGATTTTTGGCAAATGAAACCCGGGCCTGGGCTTTCATCAAGCGGTTCAGGCGACCCTTTTTGGTCTGGGCAGGAACCTGTCCGGGAAATTCAGCGGCCGGAGTCCCTTCTTCGCGGGAATAACGGAACACCCCAACCCGTTCAAAGTGCCCCTCTTCAACAAATTTCTGCAACTTGTCGAACTGCTCACGGGTTTCGCCAGGAAAGCCGACGATAAACGAGGTACGCAGAGTCAGATCCGGTATCTGCTGACGCATACGCACCAACAGAGCACGGGTGTCCTCTTCGCCGAGACGGCGATTCATCTGCTTGAGCAAGGTATCATCGATATGCTGTAACGGCAGATCAAGATACTTACAAATCTTGTCTTCCGTTGCCATCAGCTCTATCAGCTCATCACTGACCCCTTCAGGATAAGCATAAAGCAGCCGCAACCAGACCAGGTCGTCAATTTTTACCAGTTCACGCAACAACCCTTCCAGGGTCGCGCCATCCTCACGATCACGACCGTAGGCGGTAATATCCTGGGCGATCAGGTTAACTTCCGTCACCCCCCGGGCGGTCAGGCTACGGACCTCGGTGACAACATCATCAATACTGCGGGAGCGCAGATCACCACGCAACTGCGGAATAATGCAGTAGGAACAGCGATTAGAGCAGCCTTCCGCAATTTTGACGTAACTGGTATAGAGGGGGGAGGAGTTCACCCGTGGTGTCAGATGATCGTAGAGATAATCGGGTTGCCCGACTTCCAGAGCTGATCCTTCGTGACCAAAATGCTGGTCGATCAGTTCAACAATCCGTGCCCCTTCCGAGACACCGATAAACAGGTCAACCTCGGGTAACTGCTCCTGCAGCTGCTCTTTATAGCGCTGGGGCAGACAACCCGATACGATAAGCATTTTGCAGTTTCCCTCATCCTTGTAATCAGCGACTTCAAGAATCGTATCGATCGATTCTTCCTTGGCATCGTTGATAAAGGAGCAGGTATTGACGACAATGATGTCGGCCTGACTCTCATCGACAATAATTTCAAAACGGTCGGCTGGTAAATGTCCGAGCATAACCTCGGCATCAACCAGATTTTTCGGACAGCCGAGGCTGACCAGGCTGATTTTCAATGTTTCCACGTAATATTCCTGCTGATAACGCTAAAAAGACCGCTTACGATCTCATATTTTCAAATTGCAGCTCAATACCCAGGTCCTGCCCTTTCAGCAACTGGATAACTTCCTGCAAATCATCAATTTTTTTACCGGAGACGCGCACCTGATCTTCCATAATCTGGGCTTGC
The DNA here is from genome assembly GCA_963664385.1 of Geopsychrobacteraceae bacterium. Taxonomy (GTDB): domain Bacteria; phylum Desulfobacterota; class Desulfuromonadia; order Desulfuromonadales; family Geopsychrobacteraceae; genus Seleniibacterium. The sequence continues at coordinate 1,723,768 of OY761157.1, read as the reverse complement.
ACCTTAAGCTTGCTATCCTTGATGACTTTAACGATTTCTTTCCCTTTTTCCTTGCTGATTCCCTGTACTATGGCTGCCCGTACCCGTACGGCACCAGCGGAGGCCGATTCTTCCTTGCCATAATCAAAACACTTTGGAGAGACATTGCGTCTGACCAGCTTGCCAATAAGAATATCCTTGATCGCCTGCAGCTTATACTCATCAGCCGCCAGGATCCGCAAGCTGTCCTTTTCCAGTTCAACCTCGTTGGTCGTCCCTTTAAAGTCATAACGCTGATCAATTTCTTTGATCGCTTGATTGACCGCATTATCGACTTCCTGCATATCCACTTTGGAAACAACATCAAAACTCGGCATAGTCTCTTTACTCCTTATTTTAACAACAACATCAGCGCCCTGACAACGGGGCATAAAATAGCTTAACTATTTAAAGAATCGAAGGTTTATACCATAAATTTCATTATGAGCAAACGCCCGACAGGAAAAAGTCGGGAAAAGCAATGGCATTTATTGAAAATTCAACTGATCTGAGGGGGTCAGAACTTCCACTCCATCAGGTTTGTTAAAGGCAAAAAACTGGTTTTTCAGCCCCGGATTAATCCTGACCTGGGAAAATTCAATGCGCGTACTGTTCCCCTGGGCATCGGTCACCGTCGTTTCAACTAACGGGAAGAGTAACGCCGCGTTCCCCTCCAAAACCTGCTCGACAGCAGTATTCAGGATCAAGACCTCCATCCCGGCAAACTGTGCTGATGGTTGGCGGGGGACCAGTACCAGACGGTAATTGCCATTGGCATCCCTGGCTGGCTGTCCGCTGCTGATTTCAAAATTACGCCCCAGATCTCCGAGATTGCTCAAGAAGGTTACCGGGTTCTGCCCCTGCTGCTCAACCTGGCTGATATCACTTTCGATGACCTGCCGATTCTCCGGCAGGTAAACCCACAGTGTCTGCCCATCAGAAATAATCTCCTGAACCGCCGGTTGCGTATAACTCCAGCGAAATAAAGCTAACGCAGACTGAGCTTCGGGGGAACTGATAAATTTGAAGCTGACCGCCCCGCTCCCCCGCTGTTCACGATCAATGGAAGCAATGTGGGAACGCTGTGAAAATTCGGCCTGAAAATCGTAAATACGTCGATCCTGAGCCGTACTCTGAGAAAAAGGTGCCTGTAACGCCTGAACGATTTCAGCAACAGAGGCTTCCTGGCACCAGCCTGTTGAAACCGTCAGCAAAAAGATCATAACCAGTAGGTTGACATATTTCATTTATTGGAAATTCCTCACGGGTTGAGCAACAGCCAACCCTCGAAATTAGATACGGAGAAAATGATTTAAAAAGGGAAGATTTTAACAGATTTGCCTTGGTTGGCATAGCACGGAAGGAAAAAACGCCTATTTAGTTTCTGTCCGGAAACTCTAAATGACTGACAGGAACACCTTGAGCTTAAGATCTTTATGGCTGCCCCTGGAATCAACCTCGATGGACACCCCCTCTTGAGCAGAGAGTGGTAATTCGGAAATAATTTCCGGTGGCTGTAATTGGCACGCCAATCCATGGTGATCAGCGCACGCGGTAACCATCCCTGAAGCCAGGATGTTCCCCAATTCCTGAAGTGCTGACAAGGCCCTTGCCGACCATGGCAGAGATTGCTCATCGCCCAGCATACGGGTTGCCAGAAAACACCCGGCGACAGCAGGAAAAGCCAGGACCAAAACGCCGTTGATATCTCCAGTTAGAGGCAGGCTGATAAGCAGCTCGTGGTTGGCAGTTGTGGCTGGATCCACACCCTCAGTAACCTTCAGATCACACCCCACCATACCGGAGATCGCTCTGATTGTAGGTGGCAGGGTGCGTAAAAGAAGGTCCCCCTGATCAGAAAAAGTCTTTTTAAAGTGCATCATTTTCAGCTCCGGACCCTCTCAAGCAGAGATTGCAGGTCAAGCACGAAAACAATATGACCATCACCCAGCATCGTTGCGCCACTGCACCCTTTCAGGTGATCAAACGGCGCAGGCAGACGCTGGACGAACACCTCACGCTGGCCGATGAGACTATCCACCACCAGTCCGACCCGCCGGCCAAGGACCTCGGTCACCACGACAGATAACGGCTCCGGTAGCTGTGCCTTGGGATAATCGAGAATTTTGCGTAACGACAACAGGGGCAGAATTTTACCTTTGAACTCGATAACCCGCTGGCGACCGCTGCGCTGAATATCGTTCCGGGAAATTTCGAGGGTCTGTACGATCCGACTGATCGGCATTGCCAGAGAGACCCCAGCTGCGGAAACCAGTAACACCCGGATAATAGTCCGCGACAATGGCAGCTTCATGACCATCCTGGTCCCCGGAGTCGCCCCCCCTGAAACAATTTCCAGAATCCCCCCCATCTTTTCAACAGCCGTTTTCACCACATCCATACCAACACCCCGACCAGAAGTCTCGGTAATCTTTGCGGCAGTCGAAAAGCCTGGCAGGCAGATCAGTTGCAGAGCATCATAGTCACTCAGACTGTTGAGCTGCTGATCACTGATCAGACCACGCTCCAGGGCTTTGTCCCGGATTTTCCGGGGATCAATCCCCTGACCGTCATCGGCCACCTCAAGAGTCACAAGGTCACGCTCGCGCCCAGCTTTCACCGTGACGACTCCCTGCTTGGCAATACCATGGTCAAGGGCATTACGCACCAGGTGAATTAGGGGATCGGTCAGCTCTTCGACGATGGCGCGATCTATTTCAATAGTCGCTCCTTCCAGCTTAAGCTCAACCTCTTTGCCACTACTGCGCGCCAGATCCCGTACTGTTCTTGCCACCCGGACAAAGACATTCTCCAAGGACAGCATGCGCACCTGCAGCACCTGGTGCTGAAGATTTTTAACCAGCCTGGTCAGCTGAGCCACGCCATCATCGACATCATTCCAGCTGCGCTGCTTGACCGCATTCTGCAAATGGTAGCGTGTCGTGATCAATTCTCCGGTCAGATTGATAAAGCTATCGAGCAGCTCGGTGTTAACCCGCACCGTAACCCCGGAAACCGATTTGGCTGGCGGAATCACAGCGCGTGGTCGCGGAAACTCCTCCGGAAAACTGATCTCCTTAAGCTCACTGTAAGCGGCAAAATAGTCCTTGACCTGAGCTTGTGAAAAAGCGGTTTCGAGTTTGATGAAAAGCTCTCTGTAGTTATCACTGCCGGCCAGTAATTGGGCTTCCTCAGGCCGCGATTCAAGAACTTTTCCTAAGCCTTCCAGATTTTTTAACAAAACCAGCAAACGGGCCTCAGGAGCTGGCGTTGACGGATCAAGCTGCAGGCGAATCAGCAGGGCTTGGTCATCAAGTTCAATCAGGACCAGCTCTTCGCTCTCTTCTGTCGCGCCCCTCGCCTCTTGCGCAGCTTCTGCTGCCTCACCTTGCTGACCAATAAAAGCGCTGATATCACGTTCGGCAAGTCCTTCGCGAATATCACTCATCAAGGTTTCGAGAAGATCGACACCGCTGAGGACCTTATCGATGATATCCGGCTCAATATGGCCATCCTGCCGACAATCATCGAGAAGATCTTCCAGGAAATGCGCTAAATCTGCGGTTTGGCCAAAGTTCATGGTCCCGGCCATTCCCTTAATCGAATGGGCATTGCGGAACAAGGCATCAATCCCGCTACGGCTGCCGGGATCAGCTTCCAGGGTCATCAGCGTCGTGGTCATCTGGTGCAGATGATCACCTGCTTCAGCCAGGAACATCTCTTTGAATTTGACCATGTCCATAATTTAAACTTTCACCCGGTTGTCCCTTGTCCACTCAGTTTTCTACTCATGAGCTCACCGTCACACTCCCCATTATTGGGCAACAACCCGCTCAGCAATTTCGATGACCTGCTCACTTTTAAATGGCTTAACGATAAAATCCTTAGCCCCGGAAGAAATCGCCTCCATAATCAGATTTTTCTGCCCCAGGGCACTACAGACAACCACCTTGGCCAGGTTGTCGTAATGCATGATATTTTTCAACGCTTCAATGCCACCACTGCCAGGCATAACAATATCCATGGTTACCAGATCAGGTTTCATGATTTTGTATTCAGCCAAAGCTTCTTCGCCATTTTCAGCAGTACTGACCACTTGCCAGCCTGCAGTCTCAAAAATATCCTGCAACAGTTCACGCATGAATAATGCGTCATCGACAACCAGAACCCGCTTAACCATGCAAACCTCCATGTTGCAGACAGAGCGTCTTTATCCTGCTTTGTACTTTATCCAGATCGAGCAGGTTGATTATTTCCCCCTGCCAGCTGATAACCTCTTTAATAAAGTTTCCCCCATCTTCAGACCCCAGATGTTTGACCTGGGAAACGTTAACGCTGATAATAACCTTAAGCTGATCGACCGCCAGCGCAATCGGCCCATAATCATTAATCAGCACGATATAACGCTGACACAGCTTATGGTCCTCAAGACCAAGTAACAGCGGCAGACTGACCAGGGGAACGATACGGCCATGAAAACCGAGGGCACCGCGAATCACATCAGGTGCTGCAGGAAACGGATAAACTCCGGCATTTTCGACAACTTCCTGAATCGCCTGCAAATCGAGAGCATAGTTCTCAAGACCGAGTCGAAACGGCAGCAACTGGGTCATACGCTGTCCTGATCCTGGCTCTGGGCAACCCCCAGATTAAACTGGCTGACCGACGTTAACAGGTCTTCAGCAAGCTTTGACAGCCGCTGTGACGCAAAAGTCATCTCTTCCATGGATGCTGTCTGCTCCTCCGTCGCCGCCGAGACCTCTTCGGTTGAGGCCGCATTATCTTCTGTCACCCGGGCAATTTCTTCGATGGCCGCGACAATCGATTGCGCCCCTTCACGCTGTCTCTCGGTCAGGTCGCGAATCGATGCCGCTTTCACCTGGGCGGCCTCCGCCTTACCGATGATCGCCATAAAAGCATTACCGGTCACATCAACCGCCTCCCGGCCGGCATCAATCGCCTTAACACTCTCTGCCATCGAATGCTGAACTTTCAGGCTCTGCTCCCGCGTCCCCTCAATCAACCTGGTAATTTCACCGGCAGAAGTGCTGGTACTGTCAGCCAACTTGCTGACCTCCTCGGCGACAACAGCGAAACCATGGCCATACTCTCCCGCACGAGCCGCTTCAATGGTCGCATTCAAAGCCAACAGGTTGGTTTTTTGAGCGATACTGGTTATGACATCGATTATGCTGCCAATTTTTTGAACCTGGTCATTGAAGGATGAGATCAAGGCGGCATTCTCTTCAATGCGCCCCAGGACCTGTTTCAGATTATCCAGGGCTTTCTCGGTCATCTCCCCCCCCTGGCGTGCGGAAATTGTTGTTTCTTCCGACGAGGACAGAAGTTTCCCTGCCGAAGCCGCGACCAGGTCAATTTGCCCGGCCATCTCCCGAATAACCTGGGTTGCCCGTTCGACCATTTCAGCCTGGGTCTCTGCCCCTTGACTGATCTGTTCGATGGAACCCGCGACCTCATGGGCCGTAGCGGTCATCTCTTCAGTGGTCGTCGCTAACGCCAAAGACGATTCGTTAACATTGACAGAGCTAGAGCGAATCTGCCCGACCAAATGACGTAAACTGTTGACGACCAGGTTAAGAGAGTTCGCCAGATCTTCCGTCTCGTCAGAAAATAGAGCTTTTGGCAGACGCACTTTGCGACTTAAATCACCGTCACCCAGGCGCTCAGCAGCAGTTGTCAGAGTCCTGATCTTGGCCGTAAAATTTCGCGAAAATAACCAGCCGAAAATAAGTCCAACCAGCAAAGCGCCAACAATAGTTATCCATTGGTAGGTCCACTCTGGTATGTCCATTTTCGGAACCAGCAGATTGAGCAGAACCACCGACGCGACCACAACGATAAATCCGATGACAAATTTATAGCTGATTTCAACCCGCATTTTCATTTCTCCTTGTGGTGACATCCCCCTGCCACCGGCTTGATTCTATTCAACATCATCAAGGCACAAACACACCTCAACTATTTCAATTTGAAACGAGCAATTTTTCGTTGTGGCAAGTCCGCAGATTGACACAGCCACGGCGGAAAAGGGCCGTTTCCGGATGAACACTAACTATTGAGACGCTTATAGATCCGCTCTGCCGGGTCAACACACTGAAACAGAGTACGGCAATCCGGAGCCATGGTCTCGGCCCGTCCCAGCATCAGGTAACCACCAGGTGTTAATGCCCCGGCTAAAGATTCGAGAACCTGGCGCTGCAGGTCCCGGGCAAAATAAATCAACAGATTTCGGCACAGAATCAGATCAGCCTGGTAAAAGGGTTTTTCAGTAACTATATCATGACGGAAAAACCGTACTGCCTTGCGGATTTCTGCAGCGACCCGGTATTGTGTCCCATGGCTGGAGAAATATTGGCCTAACTGATCAGGAGCAATGTTTCGCAACTGCGCTGAGCAATAGTTCCCACGCCTGGCGGTTCTGATAGCATCAGAGCTGATATCGGTTCCAATGATTGCCATCTGGCTCCCCTCGTTGACAAACCTTCGACTTACCAGGGCAAGGGAATAAGCTTCCTCTCCCCGTGCACATCCGACACTCCAAAACCGCAATTTGCTACCCAGACGCTGGCTGTCTGCGACTAACGATGGAATTATTTTTTTATCCAGGGCATGGAAGGCACTGGGGTTTCTGAAAAATGACGAAACATGAATACTCAAAGCCAGCAGAAGTTGCTGCTGTTCCACGGCATTTCCACTTAACTGCTGCACATAAGCCTGGCAGTCTGTCACCCCCACAGCCCGCATGCGGGCAGCCAGCCGGCGCTTGATCGCATTGACCTTATAACCCGCCAATTCGAACTGCTGCTCGGTTTTCAATATTTTGACTATTTCCTGGTAGACATGGTTATCTACCACTGCACCGGTCAACGGCTGGCGCTCTGAGCTGGAACCTACGGTTTCTGCTTCACCGGCTGCAGATGTTCGTTTTTCCGGCACTTCAGCCAAAATGGTCAAACCCCTTAAGCTGATAGGGGAAGAGCTCACCTGAGGGCTCAAAAACTCTGAGTCCGGGAGTCTGACTGATAACTCCAATCCGGGTGATATGCGGATAAAAATCCTGGTGGCGATCGAGATCTTTCAGCGGTGAAGTAAAAATCAACTCATAATCTTCACCTCCCCCCAATGCCAACTCAATCAGTTTACTGTCTCGTTTCAGTTCCTGCTGAAACGCTTTGGAAAGAGGAACTCGAGCCAGTTCGATATCGGCCCCGACATCGGAATCTTCGAGAATATGTCCCAGGTCGGCCAGCAACCCGTCCGAAACATCAAGCATGGCAGTTGCCCACCCCCCACGAGTCAATTTATCAGCTAATCTGACACGGGGTTCCGGGGTATGAAAACGACTGGCAAAATGAGCCGCCGGGAGTTCCTCCTTAAGCAATGCCTGTAATGCCATGGCACTGTCCCCCAAAGTACCTGAAACATATATGGCATCACCATAACTTGCACCATTCCGGTAAATCGCTTCACCGCTGGCAACACAGCCTTGAACCGTCACTGAAATCAGCAACGGGCCTGGCGAGCCACAACTGTCTCCTCCGGCTAAAACGGCACCATGGAGTTCTGCTTCACTGATAAAGCCGGCAATAAAGTCTTTGATGTCACTGTCACTGATATCCTTTGGTCGGCCCAGACCCAGAAAAAGAGACTGTGGAGTTCCCCCCATAGCAGCGATATCACTGATATTGACCGCAGCCGACTTACGACCGAGATCGAAAAAACTGGTCCATTCCCGTTTGAAATGGATCCCTTCAATGAGCAAGTCGGAACTGGTCAGCAGATCCTGGCCAGCCACTTGCGGCTGCACGGCGCAATCGTCCCCGATACCAAGGCTGAGATGACTCCCGGTGCCAGCAGCCTGATCAATCCACTCGATCAGATCAAATTCACCTAAATTTTTATTGATTTGTTTAGACATTTTAAGTTTACCAATTATTAATTTTTAATATCTAATTATTATTTTTCTTTCACTTTTTGTCAAGGAAACCCCTTCCTGAGCAAAAAAAAGCCGGACATTACGTCCGGCTTAATAAAGCATGAATTTTTAAACAGAAACTCTAGACCTTCGGTCCTGCCGCAGTGAAGTCAAAGTCCGCATTATCGAGAACATATTTCTTGAAGTTTTCGATAAACATTTCAGCCAACTTGCGGGCAGTATCATCAAACTCATCCTGGTCTTTCCAGGCCAGACGTGGGTTAAGCAGGTGCGCATCCACTCCCGGCAGTGCTTTCGGAATATTCAGACCAAAGAAACGGGTCTGTTCAAATTCAGCGTTATTGATGCTGCCATCCAGAATCGCATTGATACAGGCGCGGGTTGCCTTGATACTCATACGCTTCCCGACACCATAACCACCACCAGCCCAGCCGGTGTTTACCAGGTAAGCATTGACCTGATGGTTTTCCATCTTGTCGCCAAGCAGCTTGGCATACTCGGTAGGATGCAAAGGCAGGAACGCCTCTCCAAAGCAGGCTGAGAAGGTCGCCTGAGGCTCAGTGACGCCCCGCTCGGTACCAGCAACCTTGGCGGTATAGCCAGACAGGAAGTAATACATGGCCTGCTCTTTGGAAAGTTTGGAAACCGGGGGTAACACACCAAAAGCATCACAGGTCAAAAAGATAATATTCTGCGGATGTCCGGCCTTAAGAGCTGGCTCATGATTGGCAATGTGGTTAATCGGATAGGAAACACGCGTGTTTTCAGTTTTACTGTTATCGCTGTAATCGATCACGCCTTCTTCGTTGTAAACAACATTTTCAAGCAAGGCATCGCGACGAATAGCATTAAAGATCTCCGGCTCGCTTTCCGCTGAAAGATCGATACACTTGGCATAACAGCCACCTTCAAAATTGAAGATACCATCTGCGTCCCAGCCGTGTTCATCATCGCCGATTAACTTACGGGCAGCGTCTGTGGACAGGGTTGTCTTACCAGTGCCGGACAGTCCAAAGAACAAACAAACATCACCATCTTTACCAACATTGGCACTGCAATGCATGGACAGGATCTTTTCCAGGGGCAACCAGTAGTTCATCATGGTAAAGATGCCCTTTTTCATCTCACCACCGTACCAGGTGCCACCAATGATAGCCACGTTACGTTCAATATTGAAAATAACGAAAACCTCTGAATTCAACCCCATCTCCTGCCATTTTGGATTGGTGAGTCCAGCGGCGTTATAAATCGTGAAATTAGGTTTGAAGCCGGCAAGTTCAGAAGCGTCAGGGCGAATGAACATGTTTTTAACAAAATGGGACTGCCAGGCAATCTCAGTGATAAACCGAACTTCTTTACGGGTCTGCGGGTTAGCACCACAGTAACCGTCTGTTACATAAACATCCTTACCGGAAAGATAAGAAATGACCTCAGCGTGCAATTCATCAAAAATTTCACTCGATACCGGTTGATTGATCTTGCCCCAGGCTATCTGCTCAGCGGATGGTGACTGTTTTACAAAATATTTATCCTTGGGTGACCGTCCAGTAAACTTGCCGGTGTCGACGATCATCGTCCCATTATTAGACAGGGCTCCCTCTTTATTTTTTGTTTCATGCTCAAACAGTTCATCATAACTCAGGTTATGAAAAACTTGTCCGACAGCATTCAACCCCAGTGTCTCTGCATTCAAATCGCTCATCTCTTTCTCCCCGTAAGTAGCGCCAAAACACAATCACAATGACTTGGTAAATAACCTTTTTGTTACTGTTTTATCAGCAGCTTTTCTCCGTAAATGGAGACTTATAGCCTAATCCCAAATTTGAGACAACAGGTAAATCCGTGTAATTACGAGATAATTTATTATACGGACTGAAAAATAAATATGATGATTAAGCATTTACCCTCCTTTTCAAATCATGTTATTTTTATAAAAACAACCATCAACATTGATTAAAGGTATTGCTTATGAGAGTTTTTGTTACCGGCGGCAGTGGCTTCGTAGGCCGAGAACTCATCAGACAACTACTGGCCAAAGGACATCATGTAAGAGCGTTAGTCAGGTCTCCTGAGCGGTTAAAAGATTTTCCGCAAATTGAATTAATCAGTGGCGATACAACCAAGCCGGAAACCCTTAAGAATCAGCTGGCCGACTGCGATGCAGTCATTCACCTGGTTGGAATCATCCGTGAAATTCCCTCCAAAGGGATAACCTTCGAGAACCTCCACACGCAGTCAACGGCTCATGTCGTAGCCGCGGCCCAGGAACAGGGGGTCAAGCGCTACCTGCAAATGAGCGCCAACGGCACCAACGTAAATGCTACCACGGAATATCATAAAACCAAGTGGCGGGCGGAAGAAATGGTAAAAAATTCCGGTTTAGCCTGGACGCTCTTCAGACCGTCCCTGATCTTCGGCCCGGATGACGCGTTTATCAACATGTTAGCTAAAATGGTCAAGCTGATGCCGGTCATTCCGGTTTTTGGTGATGGTCGTTACGCTCTTCAACCCGTTCATGTCCGTGATGTTGCCGCCAGCTTCGTCGCTGCTCTCGAGCAACCCGCCACCATAAATCAGACCTATCATTGCTGTGGTCCGGAAATCTTCAGCTATGATGAACTCCTCGATACCATCGGCAAGGCTCTCGGCAAAAAGTCGTCTGTCTGCAAATTTCATCAACCCCTGTGGCTGATCAAACCAATGGTTGCCGCCTTTGAGTCAATCTCCATCTTTCCGATTACCAGTGATCAGCTGAATATGTTGCTTGAGGGGAATATCTGTGCTGACAAGAACTGGGCTGAAACCTTCGGCATAGAATTAATCCCGTTGACGACCTCAATCTGCGAATACGTCGCATAAAAGACCTATACGCCCTCATTCGAAACGTCAGACATAAAAAAACCTTCATTCCCAAGAGAATGAAGGTTTGAAAACAACATATTAAACAGTAACCTTGCTTTATAAATCGAGGTTGTGCCGCGTCCGGCTAGCCTTATCTTCTCCGCCATTACTGCGGTTAATACTTTCGAGGAGAACCTTACCTCCCAGAGCCGCGGTCTTTTTAACCAGCTCTTCAGCAGCACGACCATCACGTTGCCGAAATGCTTCGAGCAATTTGTCATGCTCTTCAACGGATATATCCATACGCCCGGTTACGGACAATGACGCAATCCGCAACCGGTTGAACTTCATCCCCAGTTGTTGGATCATATCGTATAGCTTGCTGTTATCAGCGGCTTTTATAAAGGTGTCGTGGAACTCATTGTGAACCCGGAAGAAACTCTTCACATCGCCTTCACCGGCAAGCTGGCGCAGGCGCTCGTTAATCACTTCAAGCTTTTCAATTTCTTTATCTGTCAGTTTTGCCGTAGCAAGCTCAGCTGCATACCCTTCAAGAATACTTTTTATTGCGTAGAACTCTTCAACATCACGTTCAGACAGGGCGGCAACCACAGCCCCCTTACGTGGAATAACCGTTAAGTAACCTTCCGATTCCAACTGGCGAAAGGCTTCCCGAATGGGAGTCCGGCTGATTCCGAAGCGCTCTGCGAGTTCAGGTTCAGCAACTTTTTCTCCGGGTTTCAAATTGCCCTTCAAAATAGCTTCCCGAATTGTTTCGAGAATTTTCTCACGTAAAGTCTGATGTCGTTCTATTTGTTTGGTCTTCAAATTCTGTCTCCCGTAAACAATTTAGTGAATTGTATACAGTATACATATGATGTCAATGGTTTTTTTGTCCTAAAAATACTGAATCCCCGCTATTTATTGTATTTTTTTTATGCACTGTCTATCATCACCGGAAACGGATGGAGAAATACGTATGGATTCAATAAGAAAAATCCGCTTTTCCCTGCTTTCTCTTTTTATCCTGCTCGGTGGAGGAACGGCTGGATACGTCCAAATTGAAGGCTGGAGCGTTTTCGAATCTCTCTACATGACCACCATCACACTGGCGACTGTTGGCTATAGTGAAGTTCACCAGTTGTCCCCTGCCGGTAAACTATTTACCATTATCCTGATCATTTTTGGTGTCGGAACCATTGCCTATACTCTTGGCCTGATGATTCAGTTCATGGTTGAAGGGCAGTTGCAGCAGATGCTGGGGAGAAAAAAAGTGGAAAAAGAGATCAACCGTCTTAGTGATCATTATATTATCTGTGGTTTTGGCCGGATCGGACGTCTTATCTGCCAGCAATTTGCCGCTAAACCGCAGCCATTTATTGTCGTTGAATCCCGCCCCGAACGCTGTCAGGAGATCAGAGATAAAGGCTACCTGTGCATTGAAGGGGATGCGACTCAGGATCAGATTCTTGAACAGGCGGGTATTACCCGGGCCAAAGGGCTGATTAGTGTCGTGACTTCCGATTCAGAAAATGTTTTTATCGTCCTGTCGGCACGTGGCATGAAAGATAATTTGTTCATCCTCGCCCGGGCCAGTGATGAGAGTGCCGAGGTTAAGCTGTTACGCGCAGGAGCCAACAAGGTTGTCAGCCCTTACACCATGGGTGCTAACCGCATGGCCCAGGCGGTATTACGCCCATCAGTTGTCGATTTTATTGATCTCGCCACCGGTCAGGATAATATCGAGCTACAACTTGAGGAGATACCGGTCTCTCCAGCCAGTGAGCTGGTTGGACGCAACCTGATCGACACCGGTATCCGGCGGGATCTTGGCCTGATTATTGTTGGTATTAAAAAACCTGAAAAGATGCTTTTCAACCCTGCAGCCAATACCGGTATCAGTGCCGGTGACATCCTGATTGCCCTTGGCGAATGTCAGGATATCAAGAGACTTGAGTTGATTGCCGCCAGAAAGACTTTATGACTTCCAAGCTTTATGTTCATGTTCCGCTCCTTCAGTTAGGAGCCAGATTACCATTACTGACAGCCAAACGGTTACAACCTGAAATTGCCTGCCATGAAATAAACCTCGACCAGTTGGACCTGTCTGAGCTCAGCGACTATGCCGCAGAGCTGCACAGTCACGACCTGGGAACCACCTTGCACGCCCCTTTTTCCGGGTTCTGCTGTGGCCACAGTCGCCATAAAATTACAGATCAATCCAAACGTATCGTCGAGCAAACCCTGGAACTTGCCCAGCTGATGAACGCTTGCCGCATCGTTTACCATCCGGGCCTTCCTGCAGGCAGTAGTGATAACCAGGCCCAGCAGTGGCTGGAGCGCTCCATCCCTTTCTGGCAGCGCTATTTACCACAGGCTCAGCAGCAACAAACCGTTCTATGCCTCGAAAACATCTGGGAAACCAGATTCGATTACCAACTGGCCCTGCTTCAGGAAATTGATTCAGAGTGGTTTGGCCATGTTTTCGACATCGGTCATTACCACCTCTTTTCAGAACAATCCCTCGCCGCGTGGCTCACCCACATTGGCCCCTTTATCAGGCACCTGCATATTCATGATAATCATGGGCACAGTGACGATCACCTGGTCCTTGGTGATGGAGATGCGCCCCTGAATGAGCTATATCAATGGCTGATTAACCATCTAGAGATCCCCACTGTAACCCTTGAAAACCGACACCTTGAGCAATCATTACTGTCACTTCAGCATTTACAGAAACATCAGCCGGATCTGCTGTCCCGTCTAAACAACTAAAGGGAACCGAAAAAGCCTGATCACCTATGAAGGGTCAGGCGTTTTTCGGTCAGTGTTTATGCCATGAGGATTGCGAAGGCTTGCCAACCCGCCGGTGATTATCCTGATACAGGTGAATGGCGATATAGATCAACTCTAGGAAATAGAGCCCCAGGCAGATACCTATCAGTAAGCTAAACAGATCGGAAGCTTCCCCCCTGCTCGCATCAAACATGATAAAGCCAGCCCGGTAGCCCAAATGTTTCCATGACAACTGGGGCCGCTTGCCAACACTGAACGCCGCTCCCGCCATAATAACCACAGAAACCACGTAGAGACCGCAGATTACCGCGATATGCATGGCCTGTGGCGGGCGGCCCAGAAATATTTGCCAGGCTTCCGGCAATCCGGTGATCGGGTGCCAGTGTTGCAAACGGTCTGTCATCAGGCACAGCATCAGAAACACTGAGATTTCAAGCAATTTACTGGTCCATATCAGGTTCAGTTGCTGCTGCTTAGGATTCCTTACCATGACCGCTACCCCTTGTCCCGATCCTTAATAATCAGTCTGCTAGCGAACCACATGCTTAGACAAGGACGCAGGCTTTATCTCGGATTTCGAGTGTGGCAGAGGCGCTTGAGATACTGCGACTGCTTCCTCGTCCCAGCCGGTCCACATGGTCTTTATATGCTCCAGAGGCGTATGTCCGAGAGTCGCCAGATAAATATGGGTTGGCAAAAAGGCCACCAGGCAGCACGCCAGAAGAAAATGCAAACCGATCAGGAAACGCAGACCGCCTATCATAACGATCAATCCACGCAATGGTTCCACGTTGGTCAGCAAAATACCGGACAAGCTGACCAGCGGAACCAGCACAAACATGATCGCCAGATAGGCCGATTTTTGCAGTGGATTAAACTTGTTGTTCGGTGTTGGATGATGAGGATTGTCCCACCCCAGGAAATAGGTCACAAAATAAAATTTGACCTGACGCCCGATCCCACCTTGGATGTCCTCCCGTTTCGGAATATAGACATCCGCCATAGTACGGGCGATAAACAGGTAATAGAAAAACCACAGCGTGAAGGACAGTGCCACGACATAGCCGGCGGTGTGATGCAGATAGACAGCGGCACTGTAACTGCCCAGCCAGCTGATATATTCCGGGTAACGGATCTGCGCTCCTGAAATCGTCAGGGTGATAATCCCCAGAGCATTCAGCCAGTGCCAGATACGTACCGGTGTCGGTTGCAGATAGATACGTCTTTTCTCTTTCATGGCTCATCCTTTTCATGGCAACGGTTCTTGCGGGTCAGAAAACGTATGGTTCCGTGCCCAACCGGCATGATTAAACCGCCACAGATAATGATCAGACCAAGAATATCGAGGGAAGCACTTCTGGTAATACCGGTTATGTACAGATCCCGGTTTCCGTAAAGCGCGTCGAGCAGAGCATCTCGCGCTATGGGGATCATGTGGGGACTACCGCTTTCTGCAGGGAGCATAAGGTAACCGGACTGGACGGTTTTACGGCCGGAAGCGTGACAGAAAGTACAATCATAACGATTATCGAGAGTCATCAGGCGATGAGAAACTTGAGCAGGAACCAGGGTTGCGCGCAATTGCAAACGACTGCGCTCCAGTCCATTCCGGAAACTATTCAGCTCAGCCAGAGAAAGGTGTTGATCCTTGTCCTGGTCAATCAGCGCCATATCAGGCTCTATGGCACTGTTCCTTGCCAGTTCATCATAGTCGATTCGCCGATAGCTTTTGCTCCCCCCCTGCCCCTGTTGTTTTTCAATACTCAGAACAATCTCATAGCCCGCTGTCGACATATGACAGGTCACACAGGGCAAAGCACTAATATGCAATGTGGCCTGTGGCAGCCAGTGTTCATGAGTACCGACGGTCTTATCCTCAGGATGGCAAACATCACACGTTTGGTTCATAGTCGCTGCTGTCTGACTACGAAAATCGGCAACCAGATGAGGATCGTGACAATCACGACAGGTTGCATTGTCCGCATGAGGACTCAGTTGATAGGCTTCGGCGATCACATCATGACAAGCATGACAACTGATAGCATCAGCTGAGGATTCCTGTTGCGGGTGCCCTTTTGCAATCCCCTCATGACAGATTTGGCAACCCAGTTCGCTGTGTAGCGTCTGCAGAAAGCCCTCATCACTGATGTGCCAAGCAGCTCCGACCAGGTCCCTATCGCCATGACAATCAAGACATTCATCTGCAGCTCCTAAAGCAGACAAGAACAGACTGATGGAAACCAGAAGAGTGATTAAAATTTGCAACGCATATTTTATTTTCTTCTTTTTGGTCATGACTACCTCTTCATCACGCCAGGGGAGATGAAAATAAGCTGATCTTCAGGACCGTTTCCAGGTTGATCATTGGCCGGTATTTAGTGCTGCTAAGTAGCTTAACAGGGCTAAGGTCAGCGGTGCTTGACCGGCACTGTTTTGGTTTGCTGGCGTTTGCTGAATATCCCTTTTACCAAGGCAAAAAACATGGCCAGCACCGGCAGTAACTGCAGCAGGATAATCAACCCGCAACCGGCGAGGAAAAGATAAACAAGAAACATGCTGCCACTACTGTCCCGGTTAGCAGTCTCTGCTGCCAGGCTGGTCACCGGCAACGATAAAAGGATGTAACATGCATATGGACCAAAAATCTTCATAGTCTGCCCTCTCTACGGTTTGCTGTTGTTCTGCTCCCCCTTTAAACGGGCTGAAACCCATCCACCGCACATTCGACCACCGACCGCAACTCTTCGTTATCCTGTTGATTATGCGGTTTAAGGGAGTGATAGAATATGCCATCTTCACGGATCCGGCGCAGGGTCGCCAGGGAACTATCATCAGAAATCAATATGATTTTCAGGTTTCGATTACATTTACGCATCAAGGCGATAACGTCGATGGAAGATATTTTTTCTTCAAAAGAATCGCCGAGAATGACAATCGGTTCCTGCTTTTGAACAATCTTAGCAATGGCATAGGCAGCAGATCCCGTTGCATCCACCTCGAAGTGTGAATGTTTAAAAAAGTCTGCCAGTTCTTTACGGGCTTTCACGTCCCGATCTGCGATAAGGATTTTTCGTGCTTTCATGGCTTCCCCCATCACCTGCTGCTGATTTTTTCCTCCACCCCGGGCTTTACAATATTTTTCAGTAAGCTACTGCAGTGCAATAGTGCCGGCATGGCCTGAAAACCAAGAATTAACCCGAAAAAAAGGATGAATATTTTGCTTAAAGGACTCACCGCCATACCCCATTCCCGCCCCAACAGAACAAGCGTGACACCAACCCCAGCACAAATAATCAGAGCGTAAATCAATCTCCCTTTCATAACCTGCCTCCCCCGGTTCAACACCAACTCACTTTCAGTAAAGCAACCCACGTACCAAATTGGGAAATTATTCTCATAGTTCGGTCAGGCTATTGAATTTACACGGGTTGTCATCTGGATGAAAAATATTGACGGTGAGTTAGCTAACAACTTCTTCAAGGTTTTTCCTGTCAAACAGGAATTTTCCTGTCCGACAGGAATTGCGCTCTGGATGTTTCGCTACAGGCCGCGTTTCGCCTGGGCTGCTTTTTGACTCGTCTCTATTCTGATTTTGCTAGGCAGATCTTTGCTGAACAGGGTCGGTTTATCCCCAGCTACGTTGATAGCGTGTTCCAAGGTATTGATCAGCTCTCGGATATTTCCTGGCCAGTCATAGAATTCAAGAGCGGACAAAAATTCGGGGCTCATTACTTTTAACTGCTTATTATTTTTTCTGCACAGTTCTGGCAGAAAACCGGTCACCAAGTCTGAAAGATCAGCCAGGCGTTCCCTTAACGGGGGCAGAGGAATACTGCACTGTGACAGATATTCCTTAAGCAGAGGGTTAAAAACACCCTGGGTCACCAGCTGATCCAGATCCACCTGGCTACTGCTGATCACCCGACAGCTACCGGTTGCCTCCGGGCAGACTAATTGCTCCCATAGGGAGATCTGCGCTCGGTCGTCAAGGTCTTCAAGGTTGCTTATATAGAGGGTCCCTCTGCCAGCCTGATCGATATGTCTGCTAATCTCCTGTTCATCCCCCAGCGCCAGGCCTGGTACTCTGATAAATGGCTGGTCCCGCCGCCTTCCCTGATTATGGATGAAAGCGGCCAGAAAACCTTTTCCCACACCTGTCTCACCCAGCAGAGTGACGTTTTCACTTCTGTCTGCCATTCTGAGGGCGATGCCCGCTATGGTTTTTATTCTGGAACAGCGTCCAACCAGGTTCTGATCTGCTGCCGCTATCGGCTGCGGGGCTTTTTTCCAGAGGTGTAGCGTTTGACCATCAACGGCCATAGCAATAGCTTCAGCATCCAACCCCGGTATGCTGCTTTTTATCTTGAGATTTTTTAACCAATCGATCACCTCATCAAGATGCTGGCGCCTGATAATCAGTTGTTCAATCAGTTGCGCCATACCACTATGGGATAAATCATTCATGACGCATGCCCCCCGGGATGATTAGCTCTACCTTTTATATCCTCAGTGAGTAGCATGTGCTATGCCAATAAATTTTTACGTAATTTCAGAAAGTTAGAATAACTTGTTTGGTTAAAACAAGCCTACGTTGGCCTGCTTTTACTGTGAGACAGGAAAAATGCTAAATATCACGAGGTTGTTTTACGGGAGAGTCCATATTTTTTTAACAAGGCATACAGGCGGGATTGCGATAGTCCTGAAATAAGGCAGGCCTGGTCCATATCTTTATCGGCAACCTTCAACAGTTTCAACAGGTACCGCTGCTCCGCCTGAGCTATGGCCAACTCACGAAATCTCTGCAGGGACGGCAAATCATCAAAATCTTCCGGACCCAACATCTGTTCAGGCTCAGAATCCTGGTGCTCCAGCTGGGTTCGCCGCACCTGGGCACGGATATGGTTTGGCAGATGTTTAGGGTAGAGTGTCGTATCATGGCTGGCCATGGTGATAATCCGCTCCAGGGTATTCACCAACTCCCGGATATTACCAGGCCACGGATAAAGAGTTAATACCTCGATAAAATCTGGAGAAAAATCTTTGTCTGTAAGCTGATAACGCTCGCAAAAATGATCAATATAGTGCCTGGCCAGCGCCGTAATATCATCTTTGCGTTCACGTAGCGGTGGTAGCTCCATAATGATCGACTTAATACGGTAAAGCAGATCGCTGCGAAAACGTCCCTCTCGCACCATGGCATCGAGATCGCGGTTAGTCGCTGCGATCAAGCGAAATTCACTACTGCATTCACGCTGACTTCCCAACGGTCTGAAACGGTGCTCCTGAAGCACGCGTAGAAATGATTTTTGTAGGGTGAGGGGTAACTCGCCAATTTCATCAAGGAACAAGGTCCCCTTATTCGCCTGCAGGATCAACCCTTCCCTGGCCTGGTCGGCGCCGGTAAAAACTCCTTTTTTATGGCCAAAAAGCAAACTCTCAACCAGATTTTCCGGCAGCGAGGTACAGTCAACCACGACAAAGGGTTCGTGACGCCGGGCGCTGTTGATATGGATGGCGCGGGCAAACAGTTCTTTTCCGGTGCCGGTCTCTCCATAAATAAAAACGCTGGCGTCACTGTTAGCCGATTGGGTCACCAGGTTCAGGCATTCTTTCAACCTGACACTGTCGCCGATAATACCAGACCTGTCCAGTGGAGCTTTCTTTAAATTCTTTTCAACCTCCTGCTTTTCCATACGATATTGCAACGCACGCTGCAAAGAGAGGGAAATTTCCTTAATAGAAAAACCTTTTTCAATGTAATCCCAGGCGCCACTTTTAATCGCCAGTTCAGCACCATTCGGGTCGCCATAGCCGGTCATGATAATCACCTCAGGATGGGACGAACAACCTTCAAAACGTTCCAGTAAATCAAGTCCATTGCCGTCTGGCATTTTAACATCGAGAAAAATGATATCAAAAGCTTCCTTTTCTGCTGCCTGAATCGCACTTTGTAGCGTCATTGCTGATTGAGCCTGGTGTCCGGCACGCTCTACCAGAGTACTTAGCGTCGAGCACATCATCTCATCATCATCGACTATCAGAATATCAGCCATGCCTGCTCCCCGGTTCCCGGCTGTCCCATTTTCAGTGTCTAAACTGTTCTGGTTCGCCACTTGTACTCGTCATAACCGCCTGAATGGCACGTTGTAATTCTTCTTTTTCCACAGGTTTTAACAACACTTTCCCCCGTGCTGCAACTAAGGGATCAAGTTCATCCATAGCAGCATCTACCCCCGCGGCTCCGCTGCACAGGATAACCGGTAACCCTGGTCGTTTTTTATGAACCTCTTTGATTAACGTAACTCCTGTCATCTGAGGCATGGTCTGATCGGTTATAAGTAAATCGATGTTCCGCTTTTCGTCATTGACCATTTCCATGGCAGCAAGCGGTGTATTGGCAATGGTGACGGTATGACCCGATCGTTCCAGTAATAATTTCATACCGGTACAATAATCCTTCTCGTCGTCGACAAATAGAATGGCGCCCTGCCACTCCCCCTGCCTTTCCATCTTTTTCACGTCACAGCCGGTGTTTTGGTTGTTTATCCGGGGTAAATAGATAAGGAAGGTGGTGCCAACCCCTTCAATACTGTTCACACTGATATGTCCACCGTGATTTTTTATGATGCCGTGCGCTATGGCTAAACCAAGGCCGGTCCCTTTACCCTGTCCTTTGGTTGAAAAAAACGGATCGAATATTCGTTCCAGAGTATCCCGTGACATGCCATGACCACTATCCGCAATGACCAGTTTCAGATAATTTCCCACCCTCAATCCGGGAAAGCGGCCGTGATCAATATCGGTAATGACACACTCTTGAAGGCTGATATCAAGGATACCGCCACAACGACGCATGGCATCGTCTGCATTGGTACACAGGTTCATTATCACTTGATGAATCTGGGTCGGATCCGCATTTATCCAACTTTGCTGTGCCTCAAGCGTCATTCTGATTTCTATTGTCGCTGGCAGCATAGGGCGCAGCATGCTGGTACATTCCCTGATAATTTCATTTAACTGAACAGCTGTTTTGGGTTGTTCACTTTTGCGACTGAATGACAGAAATTGCTTTACCAGGTGTTTTCCCCGTAAACCTGCTTTATGAACCAGTTCCAGAGAATTTCTGCTGGTCCCCTCTTCACCCAGATCTTCCAGACACATCTCGACGTTGGTCAGAACGATGGCGAGGATATTATTGAAGTCATGAGCGATACCGCCGGACAGCGTCGCCAATGCTTCCATTTTCTGCGCCTGCCTTAACTGCCTCTCAAGGTCAACTTCATGAGTAACATCACGAATCATCGCTACATAGCGTACGACGCGACCATCTTCAGCGAACACGGGAGCAATTCTGGCGTCAATATCATAGAATTTTCCATCGCGATTCTTATTTACAAAATTACCGGACGCTCCTTTATTCGTGTTGAATACCTGGAGCACTGCCTGGTAAAATTCGGGGTTGCGCTGAGCACATTCAAAGTCATTAATCGGATAGCCAATCCCCTCCTCTGCCGGAACCCCGCACAATTCGGTGAACCTGGGATTGATATACTGGATGACCCCCTTTTCGTTGAACGTGATGATACCATCAGACGCTTGATCCATGACCGTTGCCAGCATCATCCTTTCTGCTACCTCTTTAGCCCTTGCGACCTTGGTTCTCAGGCCGGTGATACCATAGGCCAGGTCATCGGCCAGTTCTTCAAGCAGTGATGTCTCTTCCTCATCAAAAGCATTTTTTTTCTCATCGTAGATCACCAGGGCCCCAAATGGCTTGCCATCCTCCTGCAGAGGTAATGCGATGCAGGAGTTAAATCCAGCTTTCAAAACCTCCCGGCGCCACGGCTCATATGGCAACTCGCTGACCAGATTCGGAAAGTTGGTAATCTTATTTTTCCTGATACATATTCCCGCTGGCCCGCGCCCCAAGGTGTTTTCTGCCCAACTTACCTGTAAACTGTCGAAAAACTCCCCACATTCCCCCCAATATGCAGCCATTACCACGGTTTTACCCGGATCATCCTGCCTGAGCGCTACCCACGCCATCCGGTGTCCTCCGACTTCGACACAGATGCGACATATTCCCGACATCAATTGTTGTTCGTTATCAGTTCTGGTCAGGGCCCGGGTGCATTCACTGAAACTTTTCAAGGAGCGATTTATTTTGCGAAAAGATGCTTCTGATTGACTGGTAACGACTTCCCAGTAGCGTAATAGCCAATATAATAAGCCGGTGGTAAAGATAATAAAAAACCAGTGGGTCGGGCCGGCCTGGATTTCAGCAAGTTCGTTTTTATTTAAAAGAATGGCAAAAAACTGGTGAGAAAAAAGGGTCCAGATAGCGCTCAGAATAAAATAGATTAGCGCAACCATGAAACTGGAATATCGGATGGATTTATATTTATAGGCCATTGGCTTATTCCATCGCAGCAGATATTGGCAGGAATATACTTCATCAATAAGTAAAGAGTTTTTTTTCGAGATGTCAACCAATCCTCAAATTATGTTCGCCTGTTAACAAAAAAAAGCCCTCACGATAGAGGGCTTTTTTTTGTTTTCTTTGACTGAAAGTTCTTTACTGGTTACGACTGGCAACCTGGATACGAATCAAAGCGCGCTGTAAAGCAGCTTCCATAATCGCATGTTGTTTATCGTCAGCAGCCATTGTCTTCAGCGCATCTTCGGCTCTGCCTAGCGCTGCTTTAGCACGATTGAGATCGATCTCATCAGCTTTTTCGGCAGTGTCTACCAAGACCGTAACAGTTTCCTCTTCAACCTCAAGGTAACCCCAGTTCACTGCGACATGGTAAGATTCACTACCTTTTTTATACGTCAGTTCACCAACCTTCAAAGTCGTCAGAAGCGGAGTATGGCCTGGAAGAATTCCCAACTCACCAATGAATCCGGGAGCTGTCAGTTCGTCAACTACTTCTGAAAGAACCTTTTTATAAGGTGTCACCATTTCCAGTTTAATTTTATCTGCCATCGGGACACTGTCCTTTTATCATGTTTAGGCTCGCCTTATCAGGCAGTTGCCATGCTCTTAGCTTTTTCCATTGCCTCTTCAATCGTGCCAACCATGTAGAAGGCCTGTTCCGGCAACGCATCGTGCTTGCCGTCAACGATCTCACGGAAGCCTCTGATGGTATCTTTCAGCTCAACATATTTGCCTGGTGAACCGGTGAAGACCTCGGCAACATGGAATGGCTGAGACAGGAATCGTTGGATTTTACGGGCCCGGGCAACAACCTGCTTATCTTCCTCAGATAATTCATCCATACCGAGGATGGCGATAATATCCTGCAGATCTTTATAACGCTGAAGGATGTACTGAACATCGCGAGCTACCTGGTAATGCTCTTCACCAATGACCTGAGGATCAAGAATACGGCTGGTTGAGTCAAGGGGGTCAACCGCAGGGTAAATGCCAAGCTCGGCAATCTGACGTGACAGAACAGTGGTCGCATCAAGGTGAGCAAAGGCAGTAGCTGGAGCCGGGTCAGTCAAGTCATCGGCAGGAACATAAATTGCCTGAACCGAGGTGATTGAACCTTTATCTGTAGTGGTGATACGTTCCTGCAGTTCACCCATCTCAGTAGACAGGGTCGGCTGATAACCAACGGCTGAAGGAATCCGGCCTAACAGAGCGGAAACCTCTGAACCCGCCTGGGTAAAACGGAAAATGTTGTCAACAAACAGCAGAACGTCCTGACCTTCTTCATCACGAAAGTATTCAGCTACCGTCAGTGCTGATAAAGCAACCCGGGCACGCGCACCTGGTGGTTCATTCATCTGGCCATAGATCAGCGCGGCTTTATCAAGAACCCCGGATTCCTTCATTTCTTCCCACAGGTCATTCCCTTCACGGGTACGTTCCCCAACCCCGGCAAAAACAGAGAAACCACCATGCTGCTGGGCAACATTATTGATCAGCTCCATAATCAGAACGGTTTTGCCGACGCCGGCACCACCGAACAAACCAATTTTTCCACCCCGGGAATAAGGAGCCAGCAAATCGACAACCTTAATTCCGGTTTCAAAAGATTCAACCTTAGTGGACTGGTTGATAAATTCTGGAGCAGGACGGTGAATACCCCAGGCTATATCAGCTTCGACCGGACCTGCTTCATCAACAGGCTCGCCAACAACGTTAAGAATACGGCCGAGGGTTTTATGACCTACCGGCATCAGAATCTGATCACCAGTATCAAGAACCTCCTGACCACGGACCAGTCCATCGGTAGAATCCATTGCGATGGTTCTTACTGTATTCTCACCCAGGTGCTGGGCAACCTCACAAACGAGATTCCATTCCCCTTCACCCAATGACGGGTTAGTCATTTTTACAGCATAGTAAACCTCCGGCAATTTGCCGGGCTCGAACTCGACGTCAACAACAGGACCAATGACCTGTGTGATCTTTCCTTTATTCATAACGAAACCTCTCCTTCTTATTCCCAAAGAATAAGACTAATTCTGACTATATATTTATCTCGCTATTATTTAATCGATTCGGCGCCGGAGATAATCTCCATAAGCTCAGTTGTAATTGCAGCCTGGCGCGCCCGGTTGTATTGCAGCGTCAATTTACCGATCATCTCAGAAGCATTTCGACTCGCACTGTCCATGGCCGACATTCTGGCCCCCTGCTCAGAGGCATTGGACTCAAGAAGGCCGCGGAACAGCTGGACTTCGACCATTTTAGGTAACAGCTGGGCGAGAACTTCACCACGATGCGGCTCATAGAGGTAATCGATGCCGTTCTCTTCCTCAACACCCTCAGCCGGTTGAATAGGTAAAATCTGCTCGAGTGTTACATTCTGAACAATGGCACTTTGAAACGCGTTATACAGGAGGAAAACAGCATCGTACTTTTCTTCTGTATATTGCTCGATGATCTCTTCTGCAATCAGCTGTGCAGTCTTATAGGTAGCATCGGTGGTGATATTTTCATAGACCTTGACGATTTTGTCACCGACACGGTTTTTCAGAAAATCACGCCCTTTTCTACCAATGATCATCAAATCGATAGCTTCGTAGCCATGATCATTATGCCGGATAAAACGCTCCGCTTCTTTGGAGACGTTGGCATTAAAACCACCACATAGACCACGATCAGCTGTCATCAGGATCATCAGCGCCCGCTGTTTGCCCCGGTGATTCAACAGAGGATGTGCATCAGCTTCTTCCCGAGCAGCAAGATTCGACATGACATCATGCAATTTTTCTGCATAAGGGCGGGCAGAAACGGCTGCATCCTGGGCTCGCCGCAGTTTGGCTGCGGCGACCATCTTCATAGCTTTTGTGATCTGCTGGGTGTTTTTTACCGAGCTGATCCTTTTTTTAATGTCTTTCAGACTGGCCATCTGTTCAACCTTTTAGATATCAGGCTACGAACTGCGCTTTAAATTCATCCAGGGCTGCTTTGATCCGGCCTTCGAGGTCCTTATCTATTGCATTTTTTTCGGCCAGTTCTTTAATCAGCGCACTGTGGCGACTCTCCATAAATGCCAGCATCTCTTTTTCGTAACGCTGAACAGCGGTCGTCGGATAAGCGTCTACGTAACCATTGGTTGCAGCAAAGATCGACAATACCTGAATCGCTACCGGCATCGGCTGATACTGCCCTTGCTTCAGGATCTCTACCAGGCGCGCACCACGATTAAGCTGGGCCTGGGTAGCAGCATCAAGGTCTGAACCAAATTGGGCGAATGCCGCCATTTCCCGATATTGAGCGAGAGCCAGGCGCAGAGTACCGGCAACCTGTTTCATCGCCTTCACCTGGGCGGAACCACCTACCCGTGAAACAGAAAGGCCGACATTGATGGCAGGACGAACACCGGAGTAGAACAGATCAGTTTCAAGGAAGATCTGGCCATCGGTAATCGAGATAACATTGGTCGGTATATATGCCGAAACGTCACCAGCCTGGGTCTCGATAATAGGCAATGCCGTCAGCGAACCTGCTCCTTCAGCATCACTTAATTTAGCAGCCCGCTCCAATAACCGGCTATGCAGGTAGAAAACATCACCCGGGAAAGCTTCTCGCCCTGGTGGACGGCGCAGCAACAGGGATAACTGACGATAAGCAACGGCTTGTTTAGACAAGTCATCATAAATAATGAGAGCGTGCTTGCCGTTGTCACGGAAAAACTCTCCCATAGTTACACCGGTATAGGGAGAAATGAATTGCAGGGGTGCCGGGTCAGAAGCAGTTGCCGAAACAACAATGGTGTAATCCATAGCGCCATGCTGACGTAATTTGTCAACCACCTGGGCAACCGTGGAACGTTTCTGCCCGATAGCAACATAAATACACACAACACCGTTACCCTTTTGATTGATAATGGTATCGATGGCAACAGCTGTTTTACCGGTCTGACGGTCACCAATGATCAATTCACGTTGGCCACGACCGATGGGAACCATTGAGTCGATGGCTTTCAAGCCTGTCTGCATTGGCTCATGAACAGATTTCCGAGAAACGATACCCGGGGCTTTAATTTCAACCTGACTGTAAGTGTCTGTAGAGATATCACCTTTACCATCAATTGGAATACCAATACCATTAACGACACGACCAACCAGTGCTTCACCGACGGGAACCTGAACAATCTGTTCAGTTCTTTTTACCAGGTCACCCTCTTTGATATGTTCGGCATCACCAAGGATAGCGGCACCGACATTGTCTTCCTCCAGGTTCAGAACCATCCCCATAATTCCGCCCGGGAATTCAAGAAGTTCACCTGACATGGCTTTATCGAGACCGTGAATACGGGCAATACCATCACCTACGGATATAATGGTGCCAGTTTCACTGACTTCAACCTCGCGGCCAAAGTCCTCGATTTGCTTTTTAATTATCGCACTGATTTCTTCCGCTCTGATTTCCATAATATTCAATCACCCCTTTGCTAAGGTATCTGCAATCCGTTTCAGCTGGGTCTTTACACTACCATCAAACAGTTTCCCGCCCATTTCAGCTTGTAATCCGCCAATCAGACTTTCATCTCTCTCTATATTCAGTACAATCTTTTTACCGGTCTGCTTTTCCAGGCCAGCCTGAATCTCATCTGTTTTGGCTGCGGGCAGATCGTGAGCGGCAGTAATTCGCGCGCGAATTACGCCAGAACGTTCGTCGGCAAAGCGACAGAAGTTAATTTCGATATCTAGTAGAGTCGTTATCCGCCCTTTTTCGACCAGCAGATCAAGGAATTTTTTCATCCCTTCACCGAATTTGGCCAACTCACAAAGGTCATTCATTATTGCAAGCTTTTTACTGACATCGAAGGTAGGACTATCTAACAACAACCGTAACAGATCATTCTCTTTTAAGATCTTGGTCATTGAAGATAACTCTTTTGTATACTGATCGATTGCATTTTCCTCGACAGCAATACTGATCAGCGCCTTAGCGTATCTTATGGCAATAGCACCGTGACTCAATGTAACTCTCCCACTTTTTTCACGTATTCATCAATTAAGCGAGCGTCATCGTCTTTGTTAAAGTTTTTCTTCAATAACTCTTCTGCCAGGTCTACCGCCAACTGTACAGCTTCGCGCTGTAATTGTTCTTTGGCTCGTGATATTTCGAGATTAACTGCAGCTTCGGCGTCTTGTTCTATTTTTAATGCCGCTGCTTTCGCATTTTCGATGATCTTCTGTTTTTCCAGCTCACCTTCGCGCCGGATTGTTTCACTGATCCCTGCTATCTCCGCTGTTGCTTCAGTCAGTTTTCGATCATATTCAGCAAATTTAGCTTCTGCCTCATCTTTTGCTTGCTTGGCATCGGCCAGGCTTTTCTCGATATCCCTAGTCCGGCCAGATAGTCCATTCTTCAGCGGTTTAGCGAGGAAGTACCATAAAATTCCAACGACAATGGCAAAATTTAATACCCTGTAGAGGAAATCCTTTAACAGCACACCACTATCTACGTGTTGCTCGCCTCCGGACGCTCCTGCGATACCCAGAAAAATAGTAATGAACATCAGAGTTAACAGAATGGTTCTGGTTTTACTGCTACGCATCATGGGAACCGTCCTTATCGGTTAAGCTAATTCGCGTCCAAGAATCTTAGTTGCTATTTCGTTGGCCATACCTGTTGCATTAGCTTTCAGAGTTTCACTTGCAACAGATGCTTGTTCATTGACTTTTTCTTTGATTTGGCTGATGCGATCAGAAGCTTTATTGTGAGCATCCGCAAGAATGTCACTTTCCTGTTCTGTAGCGATTTTTTTCAGAGCGTCTCGTTCACCTGCAGCGACAGCCTTAGCCTCCTGCAGTTGCTTTTGATACTCTTGCATCTTGAGGTCGATATCTGCCTGAAGATCTTTAGCGGTCTTCTTGGCAGACTCAATGGTATGAGATCTTTCCTTAAGAACTTTTTGTAGGGGCTTGTAAAGAATGTTGTTTAGGACGAACAGAAGGACCAGAAAATTTACCATCTGCAACCCGAGGGTCCAGTCTACACTTATCACCTAGTTTACCTCTCTTCATGAAAGCACAGTCTGTATACTGTATACATTAAAAATCAAAATAAACGGGGACACTGACTAGGAACGGCTTTACTAACACTTTTCTTATTTTTTTGTCAACCTGCTTTTTATTCTATTTAAAGAATCATGTCACTTTTTTTTTATTATTTGTTTCTGCTCCACGTTAGCTTCGGGTGGCTTAGACATATTGACATGACCATTAAATACGACTTTATCTTCGATAGTTATCGATTTTGTTTCAATTGTGCCTGTCACAATGGCAGGATTTCTTAACTCTACTAATGTTGAAGCTTTGATCTCCCCTTTAAATTTACCGCTTAAAATCAAGACTCCGACTGATATTTGTCCTTCAATTTCAGCACTTTCACCAACAATCAAGGTATCTGTCGAGGTAATTTCACCGGAAAATTTCCCATCGAGCCTGACCATTTCGTCAAAACTTAATTTACCCTCAAAACAGCTTCCAGCGCCTAAAAATGCTTTGATTTCAGCTTTATCGATGGCTGTTGATTTTTTCACAGGTTCAGTTCCTTTTTTTTTATTAAACATCACTTTTCCATTTATTTGCCAATGCCCATCATCTCCAGAATACGCTCAAGTTCCTCCTGGGTGCCATAATTTATTTCAATTTTTCCACCCTTCCCTTTTTGCGCCAATCTTACCTGAGTTGAAAAATGTTGCCTCAGACTTTGTTCCAGTTCCACAGTATTCGGATCAACTGCCTTTTTTTCGGGCTCAGGTTTTGGCTTGTTAGATTCCGTGAAACTTTTTATCTTTTTTATTAGCTTTTCAGTTTCACGAACAGATAATTTTTTCTGTATGACCTGTTCTGCTGCTTCAAGAATATCTTCGTCATTCTCCAGAGACAATAAGGCTCTTGCATGTCCCATGGTCAATCTCGCCGCCTGCAAATCACCCTTAATCTTTTCTGGCAACCTTAATAATCTTAATGAGTTAGCCACTGTTGAGCGTTCTTTACCAACGCGTTTGGCAACCTCTTCCTGGACCAGATCGAAATTGTCCATCAGGTAGCGATACGCTGATGCCTCCTCTAACGGATTGAGATCCTCTCTCTGGATGTTTTCTATCAGAGCCATCTCGAGGGCCCAGTCTTCTGATACATCCTGAATGACAACCGGAACTCTATCGAGCGCTGCTTTTTGAGCAGCTCTCCAGCGTCTTTCACCGGCGATTATTTGATAAAACTCACCCTGTTGACGCACAACCAGTGGTTGAATGATCCCCTTTTCTTTAATAGAAGAAACCAGTTCAGCCATTTTCTTGTCATCAAAGGTTTTTCTCGGTTGCTGACTATGAGGTTTTAATTCTTCAATCGGGCATAAAAAATATTTTTTACCCCCTTCTTGTGCAGCAGAACTCAATAAGGCCCCAATGCCCTTCCCTAAGGCAGGTCTTTTTGGTTTATTCATGTACCCTACCTCCACCTACGATCTCTTGGGCCAAATCCATATAAGCCTTAGCACCTTTTGATCCTATATCATACATGAGTACCGGCAGGCCATAACTTGGTGCTTCTGAAAGGCGAACGTTTCTTGGGATAACAGATTCGAAAACTTTATCACCAAAGTGATTTCTCATCTCATCACTGACTTGATGACAAAGATTATTTCGACCGTCAAACATAGTTAATAAAATACCATCAATTTTCAATTCAGGGTTCAATTCCTGTTGAACGATCCTTATGGTCTGCATTAATTGACCAAGACCTTCCATTGCATAAAATTCGCACTGGAGGGGGACCAAAACCGTATGAGCAGCGGTTAACGAATTAACGGTTAATAGACCTAAAGACGGTGGGCAATCTATTATTATAAAATCATAACCCTGAGAAACCTCGTCAACTGCTTTTTTTAATTTTTTCTCTCGGTCAGTATTGTTGATTAACTCAATCTCAGCACCGATCAAATTTGTATTTGATGGAATGACATGCAGATGTTCCAATTCTGTTTTCTGCATTACCTCCATAATCGACATCTCTTCGATTAAAACATCATAAATCGTTGATATTATTTCCGTTTTATCAATTCCTATTCCACTGCAAGCGTTTGCCTGGGGATCCATGTCAATTAGTAAAGTTTTCTTTTCCGCGGCGGCAAGAGAGGCTGCCAGATTGACGGCTGTTGTGGTTTTTCCCACACCACCCTTTTGGTTGGCTATGGCTATAATTTTTGCCATTTTCAGCTCCTTATCTAGGTAATTCTGACACAAGACAAGGAAAGATATCACACCTGTGTATGAATTTCAGCTTCTATAATGATCAATATCCATTTTATCTATGAAAAACTATAATAGATCGTGCTGATTTCGAGACAGGAAGCTCATATTTATATAAAAAAGTTGCCTTAGGATCTATTTCACTTCTATCTTTTTTTAGTGTCGAAAGCTCCTGTTCACCTTCTGGTCCTTTCATCGCTATTATTTTCTTATCTGATAAAGGTAAAGATAACTCGAAAAAATTATCCAGTGATGAAAAAGCACGACTAATAGTCGCATCATATTTCTTTCCGAATTTTTGTAGATTTTCTACCCTATCCTGAAGAACTTGAAAGTTTTGCAAATTCAATTTTCTTTTAATATTTTTTTGAAAATTAATTTTTTTGCCAATACTTTCTACAGACGAAAGATTAAGTTCTGGTCGCATTATGGAAATAATTATTCCAGGTAATCCTGCTCCAGAACCTATATCCAGTAGGCTTTCTATATCATCAAGATATGGGAGAACTAATAGACTATCCAATATATGTTTTTCGTATATTTCGGAAATATCAGTAATGGCTGTTAAGTTGATACTACTATTCCACTTCAACAATTCAGCAACATATATTTCTAAGGCGGCTATTTGTATCGAATTTATATTGATGTCTACATCGCATAGACTATTTAATATTTTTTTTAACATCTTTATTTTTACGAATGAATATATTAATCACTGCTATAGCGGCGGGAGTAATACCCTGTATCCTACTTGCCTGACCGATACTTAAAGGTTTTATCTTATTTAATTTCTCGACAACTTCGGCAGATAAGCTTGGAACATCCTTATAATCCAGTGTATCCGGTAGCAAAACATCTTCTTGGTCTTTAAATTTTTCTACCTGTTCTAACTGACGCTGGATATACCCTTCATATTTAATTGCTATTTCTGCCTGTTCGAGTGCTGCATCAGAAAATTGATTAAGCTCCTGGAAGACAGATTGCAATTGTTCGATAGTCATTTCAGGCCGTCTCAGCAACACATCCAAAGGTAATCCCGACTTAAGGTTTTCCAGGTTTAACGCTTTAACTTTTTCTTCCTGAGATGAAGTAATTTTTTCTTCCCTTAAATAGGTCCCTATTTTATCGACTTCAATTTGCTTTTGAGTATATTTTATCCATCTTTCATCCGATACCAACCCAATATCCCTACCTATGTTGGTTAATCTGTAGTCTGCATTATCTTCGCGAAGAAGCAATCTATACTCTGACCTTGAAGTAAACATCCGATAGGGGTCGGTAGTCGGCTGGGTAACTAGGTCATCAATCATAACTCCAATATAAGCTTGGTCTCGTCCTAGAATTATTGGGTCTTTATCCTGACAATATCTCGCCGCATTTATACCCGCTATCAAACCCTGAGCCGCTGCCTCCTCATAGCCAGAAGTACCATTTATTTGACCCGCATGAAATAACCCGGAGACTTCTTTTGTCTCTAAACTTTTCTTTAATTGAATAGGTTCAACAAAGTCATACTCAATGGCATAACCAGGCCTCATGATCTCCACATTTTCAAAACCAACCATTGACCTGAAATATTGCAATTGAACATCTGCAGGCAAAGAGGTCGACAATCCACTAGGGTACATTTCGCAACTGCGCCGCCCTTCTGGTTCTAGAAAGGATTGATGACTTATCTTTTGTGGAAAACGGACTACCTTATCTTCAATTGAAGGACAATACCTGGGACCTATACCTTCAATAATCCCTGCATAGAGTGGAGACTTGTCTAGATTATTACGAATAATCTCATGTGTTCTTTCATTGGTTAAAGCAATATAGCAATTAACCTGTTCCCTCTTAATTACATTATTCATAAAAGAAAAGGGCTTTATATAATCATCGCCTGGCTGAATTTCCAACTTTGAATAATCAATAGACCTTGAAGATAGTCGGGCTGGCGTTCCAGTTTTCAAGCGGCCAACAGAAAAACCTAAAGCCCTTAATGAATCTGACAAGGTTTCAGATGACGGCTCCCCTGCCCTTCCACCTGAATAATGATTAAGACCTACATGAATTAACCCTTTCATGAAGGTACCAGAAGTTATAACTAGAGTCTTTCCTTCATAGTTAATTCCTTCCCTGGTTTTTACTCCAACAACCTTATTCTCTTTTACAATTAATTCGGTAACCAATCCCTGCTTTAAATCCAGATTACTCTGATTTTCTATTATCCATTTCATCCTCGAGCTGTAAGCCATCCTATCTGCTTGTGCTCGGGAGGCCCTCACTGCCGGTCCTTTTCTGGTATTTAATCGCCTAAATTGAATCCCGGTCTCATCAATATTAAGCCCCATTTCCCCACCAAGAGCATCTATCTCATGAACTAAATGCCCTTTGGCCAAACCACCAATAGATGGATTACATGACATCTGAGCAATTGTATCTAAACCTATGGTGAGGAGAAGTGTACTACACCCCATTCGAGCTGAAGCCAGCGCAGCTTCACATCCCGCATGTCCAGCACCAATAACTATAACTTCGTATTTTTTTCCGTAACTACTCATATTAGGCAATGTTCCACGTGAAACATCTATTTACCGATACAGAATCCAGAGAAGATACCATCTAAAATATCTTCAGTCGTGGTTTGACCAGTGATGTGGCCGAGACACAAAAGAGCTTCTCTAAGTTCAAAGGCAATAAATTCTAATGATGTTTGATTTTTTAAATTATTTATAGAATTATCGATATATTGCGAACACTTAATAAGACTGTCAAAGTGACGTTTCTCTGAAATTAGAACAGAATCATTACCGACATGTTCCTGTCCAAGAAAAAAGTCATATATAGTATTTTTTAAGATATCGAGTCCATCCTCAGTTTTAACAGATATTGTAATAGATGAAGAAGAGGAAGCAACTCCACCACCAAGATCAGATTTAGTAAGAACCTTCAGGTGAGGCCTATCTTTACATTTGGAAAAAATATATTCATCTTCTTCATCGATACCTCTAGAACCGTCTATTAAAACGAGAATAAGATCGGCATTATTTAACTTACTTTCAGCACGTTTAATACCTTCAATCTCAACCGGATCGTTGGAAGACCTGAGTCCAGCGGTATCAAATAAACGCACGGGTATATCATTTATAACAATACCATCCTCTAAAATATCACGGGTAGTACCAGGTATATCTGTAACAATTGCTCGATTTTCACCTAGCAGAGCGTTCATTAAAGAACTCTTGCCAACATTTGGCTTACCCACCAAAACAATATTAACTCCTTCATTAAGAATTCTACCTACATTGAAGGTCGAGGTCAGAGTATGAATATTGTTTTTGATGCGATGGAGCTGATCTGAAATATTTAGAAGATCCTCTTCTGGCAGGTCCTCTTCTGGAAAATCGATCCATGCTTCAATAAAAACAAGATGATTTTTGATAAGCTCAGAAAATTGGTAGATCTTTTTGCTGAGAGCACCATCAATTTGGTTAAAGGCTATCTTTCTGGAAGCCTCAGTATTAGAAGAGATAAGTCGTGATACAGCTTCAGCTTGGGATAGATCGATGCGCCCGTTAAGAAAAGCGCGGTAGGTGAACTCACCCGGCTCTGCTAGCCTTAGTCCAGCCCTCATAAAGGTGTCAAGAATGACATTAACAATATGCCGATTGCCATGGCAATGTATTTCAACCACATCCTCAGCGGTGTAAGAGTGTGGTCCAGCCATATAAACAATCATGACTTCGTCAATAACATCACCGGCTTTATTAAGGAGATGTCCATAATAAAGCCGGTGTGATTCAAAATCTACCTGACTGGCTTTAGGTTTGAAAAACAGCTTTATTAATTCTAAAGACTGTCCTCCGGATAAACGTACAATCGAGATACCACCTCTACCAACAGGGGTAGCTGGAGCTATGATAGTATCTTTGTAATTCATAAAAGTCAGTCTGCCTGCCGCCGAATAAGGTATTGTTGAAAAATGGTAAGAACGTTATTAACAAGCCAGTAAACAACAAGACCTGCGGGAAAATTGAGAAACATGAAGGTAAAGACTACAGGCATGATGAGCATGATTTTTTCCTGAGTCGGATCCATATTAGTCGGGGTCATCTTTTGTTGCAGGAACATGGTAACACCCATGATCAGCGGCGTTATATAATAGGGATCTTTAGCTGACAGATCAGTGATCCAAAGCATAAATGGCGCATGGCGTAGTTCGATGGAACCCAGCAATACACGATACAAGGCAAAAAACACAGGAATCTGAATCAACATAGGTAAACATCCCCCCATCGGATTTACCTTGTTCTCCTTATAAAATTTCATCATTTCCTGGTTAAGACGCTGTTTATCGGAACCATATTTTTCACGCATTTTTTTCATTTCGGGCTGCAATTTCTGCATCCCCTTCATCGACTTGTAACTTTTTTGAGTAAGAGGCCAGAAAATGAGTTTGATGCATACGGTTAACAGAATAATGGAAAAACCATAATTCCCGATAAAACCATAGAAAAATTTCAATACAACCATCAATGGTTTCGCAAGCGGATGAAAGAAACCATAGTGGATAATTTCTTCGAACTGGTTCCCACCTACGGCGAGATCTTCTATTTTTTTAGGACCAGCATAAGCAGCATAAGTGACAGAAGCTGATTGCCCGGCTTGAATATTAAGAGCCTTAGTAGCAAATTCATTGTTAATAAAATTGTCTTGTTTTGAAATAGCTACCTGGGAATTATTATTGTCAGGATTTACGGCAAAGAAGAAATATTTTGTAGTAAATCCAGACCAGAGAATATTATCCTTATGCGTTTTAGAAGATTCATCAAGATCCTTAACTTTATCCTCAATCAGCTCACTACCATTATAGCTAACAGGGCCTTCAAAAGTATACATCTGGCCACCATCAGAGTCGTAAAAAGTATTCATACTCAGAAAAAGGGATCCAGAAATATTATTTTTTGAATTATTGTATATATTAGTAGTTAATGAAAAATGATAATTTTCTTTATTAAATGTATAAATTTTTTCAATGACTATGTCGCTGTAAGAAGCGGTAAATTTAACAGAAGCATCATTAGTAATGACAATATTAGACTTTGAATCAGTACTATAATTTAGATTTGCAGGAATAGTCAGGCCGTTATTTCCGTAGGTCTTAAAAGTTGAATCATTAAAATTATCACTGGTGAATAGAAAATAATTACCGCTATCTTTGGTATTGTCCTGTTTATAATCTATTAAATCGATACTTTTAACCGTTGCCCCTTTGCTACTAATAACGATATCAAAAACATCATTCGTTATTTTAATATCAACAGGTACTGCATTGTTATCAACTTCAGGAATAACAACATTAGAAATAGGTGCAGTAGCAGAGCTATTTTCACTGACAACTACGGGTGCGTTGTTTTGAACCTCGACTTGTTCAGCAGGTTGCTGAGGTGGCTTGGGAGCAAAAAACATGCTGTATCCAGACCACAACAATACAATAAGAGCAATAGCCAAAATAGTTCTGTTATTTTCCATTAGAAAGATCCTGATGATTTAAATTAGGAACAGGGTCGAAACCACCCTGATGATAAGGATGACATTTACTTAAACGTTTAACCGTCAATATTCCACCCCTTATTACTCCAAATTGAGTAAT
This sequence comes from Geopsychrobacteraceae bacterium, assembly GCA_963664385.1. Taxonomy (GTDB): domain Bacteria; phylum Desulfobacterota; class Desulfuromonadia; order Desulfuromonadales; family Geopsychrobacteraceae; genus Seleniibacterium. Next base: position 1,687,788 of record OY761157.1, on the reverse strand, counting down.
AGCATCTATAGCATACTGTGAACAGGTGGGGTAAAATCGGCAATTGGCAGGGAAAAGGGGTGAAATAAAGTACCGGTAAAAATTGATTAAAAGCAATAACAAAGATTTAAACATCTTTATTTCTTTTTAAATATTCTATCTAGCTCAAAAAAAATATCTGTTGAACGGACTTGAGATATACTTTTTTTCACTATAATAGAATAATCGAATGAACCTAGATCAGATCCATGGGTTCGAAAATATTCTCTTATAAGTCGTTTACTTCTGTTCCGCTGGACAGCGTTACCGGTCTTTTTACTCGCCGTTATACCAAGACGTGGAAAATCAGAATGAGACTGCGCCTTAACAAGAATAAAATGGGGTGTAGACAATTTACACCCCATCTTCCGTACATGCTTAAATTCCCAGGATTTCCGTAACCGGAATCGACTGGGAAATATTTCTTGCATATTACTTTTCAGTAACAGTTGCAGCCAGAGATTTACGGCCCCGTGCACGACGACGATTCAGCACCTGACGACCGTTTTTGGTTTGCATCCGCTTTCTGAAGCCATGAGTCCGTTTTCTTTTGATCCGGCTTGGCTGATAGGTACGCTTAGACATATTCGAAACTCCTCTATTCTGGGTTCTGACAAAGTCCTACTTTAAATCACAAAAAAACCTCCAAGTCAATAATAAATAACAATAAAAAATGACTGGAAGATATTTATATAAACCATTATAGTTATCAACCGAGGTATTTTTATTTTATTATTAATATCTTAATTTATCGTTAGATTTCAATAAGATACTTATCTTTTAAACCTGTTAATAACTTGTGGAACTCGTATGAAAAATCTCTGGAAAAAGGTTCTCAGTAGATTACCTGATAAAGTAAGCACCCAAAATATTAAAACCTGGATAGAACCAATAAGGCCAGTAGAGATGGATTCATCCACATTCAAAGTAGAGGTTCCAAATAAATTTATAAAAGACTGGATTAAAGATAACTACCGGCAGATCATCTCTGAAACCATATTTGAGGTCACTGGTAATCAATTAAATCTTGAAATAAACATCAATAAAAATATTAAAAAATCAACTGAACCAGAAAATCAGGTCAAATCAAAAGAAATAGTTGAAAAGACAGAAAAACCTAAATTAGAAATTCCAAAAGAGGAAATGGAATTTTCTAATCTTAATCCGTCTTATACCTTTGACAGTTTTGTCTCTGGACCATCAAATCAATTTGCTCATGCTGCGGCTCTTGCAGTTTCAAATAACCCAGCAACCACCTACAATCCATTATTCATATATGGCGGAGTTGGTTTGGGAAAAACGCATATAATACATGCTATCGGCAATGAAATTCTGAAAACAGATAAATCGATGAAAGTATGTTATTACTCGTCTGAAAAATTTACCAATGAATTAATAAACTCTTTACGCCATGCTAAAATGGATGATTTCAGAAATAAATTTAGATCTATAGATATACTTCTAATCGATGATATCCAATTTATTGCAGGTAAAAAAAGTACCCAAGAAGAATTCTTTCATACTTTTAATGCTCTATATGAATCTCATAAGCAGATAGTCGTTACTTCAGATAAATTTCCAAAAGAAATACCAGACCTTGAAGAAAGATTACGATCAAGATTTGAGTGGGGACTAATCGCAGACATACAATCTCCAGACACTGAAACAAAACAAGCAATCCTTAAAATGAAAGCAGATCAAAATAAAATAGAAATACCTGAGGATGTTTCTTATTTTTTAGCAAATTCTATTACCAGTAATGTCCGTGAACTTGAAGGCTATTTGATAAGAGTTGGAGCTTATGCCAGTCTGACATCAACTCCAATAAATCTGGAAATGGCTAAAAATATCCTCAAAGACATAATCGTTGAAAATAGTCGTGAAATAACCATAGAAAAAATCCAAAAGACAGTAGCGGAACATTTCCAGATAAAAACTGTTGAGCTAAAATCAGCCAAACGTCTAAAAAATCTAGTTTTTCCAAGACAAATTGCCATGTACATATGCCGTAAATTAACCGACCTTTCTTATCCTGAAATAGGTGTTAAATTTGGCGGTAAAGACCACTCGACAATCATCCACGCCATTAAAAAGATAGAGAAAAAAATAGACGAAGATATGCATACCCGAATGATGGTCGAAAAGCTTATGGAAAAACTGAACACATAACCGTGGATATCTTAAGAAAATTGGGGATAAGTGAATAAGCTATAGAGAAATAAACAAAGTAGGTGCATAAAAAAGCACTTTATCCACAACCAAGAAATATATAATTATCTTTATTTTTCAGTAACTTGAATAACCTTTAACATATACACAAGCCCTACTATTACTACTAAAATACTTATTACTAATATATATAGTATATAGTTACTTGTTGACGGAGGAACCTATGAACTTTGAAATAAGCAAAGACGACTTTCTAAAAGCCCTGACCAAAGTCCAGGGAATCATCGAAAAACGCCACACCATACCGATCCTGGCAAACGTTCTTCTCGAAACAAAGAATAATGAATTACATATAACTGCGACTGATCTGGAAATAGGTCTAAAGGCTAAGTTTCCATGCTCAGTTGATGAACCTGGTAAAGTAACGGTTTCGGCCAAAAAATTGTTTGAGATAATTAAGGAGTTACCAAACTCTACAGTACAGTTCAGTTCCAAAAACAATTTTTGGGTAGAAATAAAATGTGAAAAATCAGTGTTTAACTTAGTAGGACTTTCACCAGAAGATTTTCCAAGATTTCCAGAAATAACGGACAATTTGACGTCACTCAATAGTTCTTCATTTATTGAGATGATTGATAAAACTATTTTTTCAGTTTCAAATGATGAAACCAAGTTTAATTTGACAGGCATTTATATAAAATATGATCCAGAAACTAATGAAATTACATTTGTTTCAACAGACGGACATCGCTTGTCCCTAATAACAAAAAATATTGATAGCCAGCTATCTGATAAATTCAATAGCGGTTTTATCCTTCCCAAAAAAGGTATTTTTGAAATACGAAAACTCATTGAAACTACTGATGAGACGATAGAGGTCGGTATTACTGAAAACAACTTTGTAATAAAGTATTTAGATACAATATTAGTAATGAGAATGGTTGATGGTGAATTTCCAGATTATAAAAGAGTTATTCCTGAAAAATCAGAAAATTTCGCTTTAATAAATAAAGATGAATTTTTACACGCCTTAAAAAGAATTTCTGTTCTATCAAGTGAAAAATCAAAAGGTGTAAAAATCAATGTTCTTAATAATACATTAGTATTAAGTTCAAGTAATCCTGAATTAGGGGATGCTAAAGAAGAAATTGACACCATTTACAATGGATCAGAAATATCAATTGGATTTAATGCAAAATATATAATTGATATACTCCAGGTAATTAAATCTACAAATATTATTTTTTATTTGAAAGATAATATTTCACCTGGTCGCATAAGTCCGGAAGAGGATGAAAATCATCTCTCAGTTATAATGCCTATGAGATTATAGTTTTAATGGTAATTGAAGAAATTATAATAAAAAATTTTAGAAATATAGGGGATATAAATTTATATCCCCATAATAAATTAAATTACTTTATAGGTGATAACGCTCAAGGAAAAACAAATATTATAGAGAGTATCTACTTTTGTTCATTTTTAAAAAGTTACAGAAGTAAAAACTCTATAAACCTGATAAAAAATAATGAAGATCACTTTTTTATTAATATAAAAATTAATAATAATAATATTATAGATGATTTAAAGGTTTTTCTTGATAGAAAAAGAAATAAATCAATTAAATTAAATAATAAGTTTCCTGAAAATAATGAATTTTTTAAAAAGATAAATACAATAATTTATTATCCAGATGAAATTAATTATTTAAACTTATATCCACAGTATAGAAGAAATTTTATTGATAGGTCTATTTTTCTATTAGATAAAAATTATATTAATATTTTTTCTAAATATAAAAAAATATTAAAAAATAGAAATAATTTAATAAAGTCAAATAGATATAATAAAGATTTAGACCAAGTCTGGATAGAAAGTCTTGTTGAACAATCAATTAAAATAATAGATAAGAGAAAAAACTATATAGAAAATATAAATGATTTATTAAATAAAGAAAACATCAATAACGAAATTTATAGTATTGAATATAATAATTATATAACGGAAGATATAATATCTTTTTTATATGATAAATACATTAAGACTTTAGAAAAAGATTTAAAATTAGGTTACACAACAATCGGACCACATAGTGATGATTTTATTTTTAAAATAAATAATGATGATATAAGGAAGTATTCATCTGAAGGGCAAAAAAAGTCCTTCATCCTAAAATTAAAAAAGTCACAAATTGCTAACTATTTGAACATTACAGGTGATTATCCAATTTTAATAATTGATGATATTGCTAATGAGCTAGATAAAAATCGCAAGATCAGCTATTTATCGGACTTGATAGAAAATTCTGGTCAGGTATTTATAACAACTACTGATCTTGCTAATAAATGTGATACAAATTGCAGCGTATTCAAAGTAGTCAACGGAAACGTTATCTATTGAGCTAAGAGGTTATATGTCAGAAGAAAAGAAATATGGTGCCGAGAGTATTCAGGTTCTTGAGGGGTTAGAAGCTGTGCGTAAACGGCCAGCTATGTACATAGGATCTACATCAGCCCAAGGTCTTCATCACTTGGTTTATGAGGTTGTTGACAATTCGATAGATGAGGCTTTAGCTGGTTACTGTGATGAAGTAAAAATAACGATTCACGCAGATAATTCTGTAACTGTTGTGGATAACGGGCGGGGTATTCCTGTCGAATTTCACGAAAAACAACAGAAGTCTGCTGCTGAAGTTGTTATGACAGTTTTACATGCTGGCGGCAAGTTTGATGATAAAGGTGAAGGCGCCTATAAAGTTTCAGGTGGCCTGCACGGAGTTGGTGTTTCCGTTGTTAATGCCCTTTCCACAAAGGTAGATCTTGAAATACGCCGCGATGGTAAGGTCCATAAACAGAGTTATTTAAGGGGGGTACCAACCGGACCGCTGACAATCGATGGTGATACTATTAAACGTGGAACAAAAATCACTTTTTGGCCAGACCCTGAAATTTTTGAAACTCTTGAATTTTCATTTGAAACCTTATCGACCAGGCTTCGTGAGCTGGCATTCCTGAATGCCGGTGTGAAAATTTCTATTACCGATGATCGCACCGAAAAAGTAAATGATTTCATCTATGAAGGTGGTATCAAGTCGTTTGTTGAGTATCTTAACAGAGCGAAAACCTCGCTTCATACCCCTCCCATTTATTTCAGTGGAGAGAAGGATGGAGATACCGTTGAGATAGCCATTCAATATAATGATGGTTACGATGAAAAGATATTTACCTTCGCCAACAACATAAATACCCACGAAGGCGGTACTCATTTAAGTGGTTTCAGGGCAGCACTTACCCGAACCATGAATGCTTATGCCGCCAATAACAACCTTCTTAAAAACGTTAAAGTATCAATCTCCGGAGATGACTTGCGTGAAGGTATTGCAGCTGTTATTTCCGTTAAATTGCCTGATCCGCAATTTGAAGGTCAAACCAAAACAAAACTGGGTAATTCTGAAATCAAAGGTTTTGTTGAGACCATGATGAATGAAAAATTGGCAACTTTCTTAGAAGAAAATCCTCAAGTCGCCAAACGTATCCTGGAAAAAGGTATTGAAGCTGCCCGGGCGCGAGAAGCTGCTCGTAAGGCGCGCGATCTTACGCGTAGAAAAGGCGCGCTTGAGGGTTTATCTTTACCTGGAAAATTGGCAGACTGTCAGGAAAAGGATCCAGGTTTATGCGAAATTTACCTGGTCGAGGGTGATTCTGCTGGTGGTAGTGCCAAACAGGGACGGGATCGTAAATTTCAAGCAATATTACCCCTTAAGGGAAAAATTCTTAACGTCGAAAAAGCGCGTTTTGATAAACTTCTGACTTCCAATGAAATTCGTACTCTTATTACCGCTATGGGGACCGGGATTGGTAAAGAAGATTTTGATGTAACCAAGCTGCGCTACCATCGGATCATTATCATGACTGATGCTGATGTCGACGGCTCCCACATCCGTACTCTGCTATTAACCTTCTTCTTTAGACAAATGCCTGAAATCGTGGAACGTGGCCATTTGTATATTGCTCAGCCTCCGTTGTACAAATGTAAAAAGGGTAAACGTGAAATCTATCTTAAAGATGATGACGCCCTGTTAGAGTATCTTCTTGATAATGGTACTGATGGGCTGACCCTTGAAATGGAGCAAGGGCAGAAGATTCTGCGTGGAAAACAGATTATACCGACACTCAAGAACATTATCAGTTACAACAGACATTTCGAAAAAATTGTTAATAAAGGAGTGCCTGCTGAAATCTTAAAGATTTTCGTTCGCGGGAAAATCAAAAACGGGTATGCCGATAAGGAAAGTCTTGAGCCTCTTGCTGCTCAGCTTCGTGATACGGAACCAAACGCCAAATATCAGGTAATGGAAGACCCTGACCGTATTCTGGTCAGTTTTGGCAATATTCACGCTCGTATCGATCGTCAGATTGTTGAGATATTGTCTTCTCATGAGTATAAGTTACTTCTTCAGTCTTATCGTCAGGTCGAAGATATCTGCAACAATGATGCAGTGATCATGTCCGTTGAAAATGGTGATGACAATGAAATAACAGATCGCCAGGAACTGTTAGATACCATCTTAGCCCGGGCCAAAAAAGGTCAGTATATTCAGCGCTATAAAGGTCTTGGTGAGATGAATCCCGATCAGCTTTGGGAGACGACAATGGATCCTGAAAAACGGGTTCTTTTACAGGTCACCATTGAAGATGCTGTAAGGGCAGATGAAATTTTTACTGTCCTGATGGGCGATCAGGTCGAGCCTAGACGTGAATTTATCGAGTTAAACGCACTGAATGTTGTTAACCTTGACGTATGATGCGCGGCTATAACTTCCCAATCGGAAGTTGGAGGATTTAAATGCTCTCTGAAGAGAATAAAGTAACTGTCAATATTGAAGATGAAATGCGTAAATCCTATATGGATTACGCGATGAGTGTCATCGTCGGGCGTGCACTTCCTGATATCAGGGATGGCCTGAAACCCGTTCACCGGCGTATTTTATTCGCCATGTATGACCTCAACAATGATTTTAACAAACCTTATAAAAAATCTGCCCGTGTTGTCGGTGATGTTATCGGTAAGTATCACCCTCATGGCGACAGTGCAGTTTATGACACAATTGTTCGACTTGCTCAGGACTTTTCCATGCGCCATCCCCTGGTGGATGGGCAGGGCAATTTCGGTTCAATCGACGGCGATTCCGCTGCGGCTATGCGTTATACAGAAATTCGCATGGACAAACTTGCTCATGAGCTGCTGGCAGACATCGATAAAGAAACTGTCGATTTTGGACCGAACTATGATGACTCTCTTGAAGAACCATTAGTTTTACCGTGTAAATTTCCTAACTTGCTCGTGAATGGATCTGAGGGTATTGCCGTTGGTATGGCGACCAAAATTCCACCTCATAACCTTGGCGAAGTAATTGATGGTCTGATCGGGATAATTGACGATCCCCATATCAGCCCGGAAGAATTACTGGTTAAAATTCCAGGCCCCGATTTTCCTACCGGTGGCTTTATTAATGGTAGAGAAGGTATTCACGAAGCCTATAATACCGGTCGTGGCATTGTTCAGATGCGTGCTCGGGCCTTGGTTGAAGTTGATAGACGTAGCGGTAAAGAGTCTATAATCGTTACGGAAATTCCTTTTCAGGTTAACAAGGCAAGGCTGATCGAGAAAATAGCCGAGCTGGTAAAAAACAAAAAAATCGAAGGTATATCCGATCTGCGTGATGAGTCTGACCGTGATGGTATGCGGATCGTTATCGAATTAAAAAGGGACATGGTTCCAGGCGTCATATTGAACCAGCTGTACAAGATGACAGCAATGCAGTCCTCCTTCGGTATCATTATGTTGGCGATTGTAAGTGGTCAGCCCAAGATATTGTCACTGCGGGAAGTGCTTGACAGTTTTATTGATCACCGTCGTGAAATTGTCACCAGACGTTGTATTTTTGAGCTTAAAAAAGCTGAAGCGCGGGCGCATATTTTACATGGTTTGAAACTGGCCCTTGAGAACCTGGATGAGGTCATTCAAATCATCAAAAACAGTGCAACTCCGTCTGAAGCGAAGCAGAACCTGATTAATCGATTCGCTTTCAGCGATATTCAGGCCCAGGCTATTCTCGACATGCGTCTGCACCGCTTGACCGGGCTTGAGCAAAGTAAAATTCTCGAGGAACTGGAGCAAATCCTGGCACAGATTGCTCGTTTGAAAGAGATTCTTGCCAGTGAAGTTGAGATTCTTAAAATCATCAAAACTGAACTTGTTGAAGTTAAGGAGAAATTTGCTAATCCCCGGCGTACTGAAATAATCGATCGATCAGCTGATCTCACTCTGGAAGATATGATTGTTGAAGAGGATATGGTTGTAACCGTCACCCATGGTGGCTACATCAAGCGTAACGCCGTATCGCTCTACCGTGCCCAACGCCGTGGAGGCAAGGGAAAAACTGGTATTAGACCTAAAGAAGAAGATTTTGTTGAAAGCTTATTTATCGCTTCAACGCACTCTTATGTTCTTATCTTTACCAATCTTGGCAAAGTTTACTGGTTAAAGGTGCACGAAATTCCACAAGGTGGTCGTGCTTCAAGGGGTAAGGCGATTGTAAATCTTCTCAAGCTTGCTCCTGAGGAAAAGGTAACCACTATCCTCCCGGTCAAAGAATTTGAAGAGGATAAGTTTATCGTTACCGCGACAGCCAAGGGAGTTATTAAAAAGACTGATTTGATGGCCTATTCCAATCCGCGTTCAGGTGGAATTATTGCTCTGACTATTGATGAGGGTGATAGCCTTATTGAAGCCCGACTGACTGATGGTAAACGGGATCTGTTGTTGGCAACTAAGAATGGTAAGTCAATTCGCTTCCCGGAAACTGATGTCCGGGCCATGGGCCGACCAGCACGTGGGGTCAGGGCTATGACTCTTGAAGCGGATGATGAGATAATCGGATTGCAGTCAATTACCGATAATACATCGTTGGCACTGGTTACTGTCACTGAAAATGGCTATGGAAAACGTACCGATATCGGTGAATATCGTTCGCAAAGCCGTGGTGGTAAAGGCATTATTACCATTAAAACCAGTGAGCGGAACGGAAAAGTCGTCGACATAAAAATGGTCAGTGATGATTCAGACCTCATGTTTATTACCAACAGAGGTAAGTTGCTGCGGACAAAAGTTAATAATATCCGTTCAATTGGCAGAAATACTCAAGGTGTTCGAATGATGGTTCTTGAGGATGATGAATTTATCGTTTCTGTTGCACGCTTAGCAGAGAAGGAAGCCTCAGATGAAACTTCACCGACTCAAGAAGAAATTGAAGCAGGAATTGAAATCCCAGGGGACGAAGAAGAATAGGTTAAAAAAAAACTATTTTTCCTTTTCATTCTAGGCTTTATCTCAGTTTTTCTGTTTCAGTATTATTCTGATTATCAAATTCGTAGGCCCGGTCAATTAATTGACCGGGCCGTGAGTTTTGAAAATTCAGGAAAAATTCAAGATGCCCTGAATATTTATAGCGAAATTGGGGATACCTTTCCTCAAACTCCGCAAGCAGAAACAGCCCTGTTTCATTCGGCTCTTATTTGGCAAAAAATCCTTAAAGACCCCCAAAAAGCGCTATTTTTATATCTCCAGCTGGAATACCTCTATCCAAATAATCAATACCTTTTTAAATCTAGGGAAGAGGCAGCCTGGATAGTTAAATATTCTCTGGCTGATTATTATCAGGCAATCGGTTATTATCAGCGACTGTCGGTCATGGCCAGGGAGATGAACCTTGAAAATGATCAATATATTTTTGAAGTGGCAGACTGTTATTTCAGGCTGGAAAACTATACCCAGAGCCGAATTGAATTAGAAAATTTAGTGGCTGAAAATCCCCACAGTAAAATACGCCCCCAAATCCTTTCAAGGATAGCAGAAATGGCCTTTCTGGAAGGCGATATGGTTCGGGCAAAAAAAGGTTGGGCTCAGGTAATAAGTGAATTTCCAGACAGTAGTTATAGTACCCAAGCAATGCTTAATAGCGCCAGACTAGAAGAGGAAAATCAAAATCTAGAAAGCGCATTACGGGCCTACAAAAAACTGAAAACCGCAACTCAACATGATATGGTTGATAGTAAAATCCAACATCTTCAGAAACGCATTACTGAAAAAAATAAGGTGATTGAATGATTCAAGAATATGTCGTTATTGGTGCAGGTAGTTGGGGAACAACACTCGCTAACCTGCTTGCTAAAAAGGGATTTCCTGTAAACCTGTGGTGTTATGAAGAAGATCTGGTTAGCAGGATGAATGAGACAAGAATTAACGATATTTACCTACCCGGTTTTAAACTTTCAGATAATTTAACATTTACCAATAGCATTGAAGAAGCTGTAAAAAATAAGAAATTTATTTTATTTGTAACCCCTTCACAGGTAACCAGAACGGTTTTATCTCAGGCTCTCCCCTATCTCGATCCTGAAGCGATTATCGCGTCAGCTTCAAAGGGTATCGAAAATAACACTCTGATGCTTTTATCTGAGGTATTTACAGAGCTTTTACCAACGTCACTTCAAGCAAACCTGGCTTTTATATCGGGACCATCTTTTGCGCGGGAAGTAAGTCAGGACATGCCAACGGCAGTTGTTGCTGCAGCGCATAATGTGGAAGTGGCGAAGCAGGTACAAAAAATATTCAGTACGGATAGTTTCAGAGTGTATACCCATACCGACATTGTTGGTGTTGAACTGGGTGGTGCCATGAAAAATGTCATAGCCCTGGCTGCTGGTGTGGCAGATGGCCTTGGTTTTGGTTTTAATAGCAGAGCTGCGTTAATAACCCGTGGTTTGGCCGAAATGACGAGGCTGGGGATCAAGCTGGGAGGAAAATCGGAAACCTTCGCAGGACTTGCCGGCATGGGCGATTTAGTTTTGACCTGTACAGGAGATCTGTCTCGTAACCGGACGGTCGGAATCGAATTAGGTAAAGGACGCAAATTAGAAGAAATCCTTGGCGGGATGAAAATGATAGCAGAGGGGGTTAAGACGACCTTATCTGCATATCAACTGGCCCAAAGAGAACAGGTCGAATTACCGATCATTGAGCAGATGTATGCTATCTTGTATGAAAATAAAGATCCTCGTCAGGCTGTGAGCGATCTTATGATGAGGGATCTCAAAGCAGAGTAATAGGTAATTAAAATAAAAGACTAACAAATAAAAACTATTAAAAAAACATCAGTAATTTATCTGGAAGGAAAACAAAATGCGTTCAGTACTGATTTTTTCATTCTTCATATTGGGTGTTGTTTCTACTGCTTTTGCTGCACCTAGAATTGAAATGAAAACCTCTGCCGGCACAATAATTATCGACCTTGATGAAAATGCGGCACCTCAAACAGTTAAAAATTTTCTGGATTATGCCGCTGAAGGTTTTTATGACGGAACCATCTTTCACCGCGTAATAAAGGGGTTCATGATTCAGGGTGGTGGCTATGATGCCTCTGAAAATAGTAAATTTACCAAGAGTCCCATTACTAATGAAGCGACGAACGGCCTGAAAAACCTCAAAGGCACAATTGCAATGGCCAGAACACCCGAAGTGAACAGTGCTACCAGCCAATTTTTTATAAATCTTGTTGATAATAGTTTTCTTGACCACCGGGACATGACACCAAGAGGTTTTGGTTATGCTGTTTTTGGGAAAGTTATCGAGGGGATGGATGTTGTTGAAAAAATTGGCAGGCAAAAAACTTATGCTAAAAACAGCCTGTTTAGAGATTTTCCTCAGACTCAGATTGTCATCGAATCGGTTAAATTGTTAGACTGATAAGTCTTGTGTCATGGTTATGACTGAAAAAGGCTGATTTGACAAAGCAGTGCCACTTGGTTGTTATCCAAACAAGGGGAGCAGGATGACGACGTTCCGGATCATGAGTTACCACATAAACGGAATGCAGACGATTTCTGGCCAGATTGCGCCAGATTTGTGTGCTCAGGTGATTTTATCCCAGAATGCAGACATTGTACTGCTTCAAGGGCTCGGTGCACCTGTAGGTATTACCTCGGTTAAGCATCTTGCAAAGTTAGTTGGGATGGAGAACTACGGTCCGGTGGATGAAGGGGCCTGCTCATTTCTGTCACGTTTTCCCCTGCATAATATTCAAAGTGCCCCTCTTGGTTATGGCGCACGCTGCTTAAGAGCTGATCTGGATCATGATGATGGGCGTATTCATCTGTTTAATATTTCGTTAGGATGGGATATTTGGCAGCGCTATGAACAAGTGAAAGTTTTGCTCAGTGACCAGGTTCTGAATAATCGTTCATTGCCTTGTGGAACGCTTATTGGTGGTGATTTTGGCTTACCTTTCTGGGAATGTGGTGAATTTGATCGTGCTCAGCAATTAAAGCGAGCTGGTAAACCCTTTATAATGGCTAATTACCCGTCTCAGTTTCCTCTCTGGGGGCGTGACCGGATATATCTCCGGGGTCCGTTAAAATTATTAAATTCCAAAATTGTCAAAAATAATCGGACTAAATCTGCATCAGTCCATCTTCCTGTTTTGGTTGATATTATTACTCAGGAGACACGTACTATTCTAAAGGTAGACAGTAAAGCTCCTTTAGCAGCTAAACACCCCAATCCCATCTGTGGATAAAGCTGTTGATTTGTGGATAAGTCGTATTATTACGGGGCTGATATAGCTTAACACCTGTTGTGTTTGTTAGAGCTTAGCTACCCGAATGGCGAGTGTGCCTTGAATTATGAAGCACCATGACAGGACATGGTACAAGGCGCCAGTCCAAATCTGTCGTTAATGTCAGGTTAGTGTTCTATGCCGGAAAGTTGGAGTAAATAAAAGTTCGCTAAAAAAGATATTGAAAAAAGGTTGATCTTTTTCGCTTTAATTGAATATTATTAAAAATTAATAAGGTTGGAGTTTATTAGACCTGTAGAGGTATTCAGTGTTTGAAAAAAATCAATTCATAGGCAACTACTCAATTAAGCGTGTTCTCGCTCCAGATGGAGTTATTCAGAAGTATCTATCTGAAGATCCTTTTTTCAACACTTCCGTAACTCTTAATGTGCTCGATGTCAGATCCCTTTCTCAAGAACAAAAACACACTCTTTTCAGCCATTTACAAAAAATATTTACTCTTGAACACGACGCGGTTCTCACTGTATTTGATTCCGGTTTTGAATCCGATTATGTGTTTTTTACCAATGCCAGAGACCATAAATGTTCCTTGCTAAAAAAAATAGAAGAAGGTCTCTTAATAGAGGAAACTTTAAAAGCTTTAAGGCACATAGTTTCAGCTCTAAAATTAGCTTCGGAAAAACATATAACCAACGGTCCTTTGACAATCCACCAGGTATATTTTGAAAAGAATAATCAACCTATTATCGAAAATTTTGGGATAAAGTATTATTTTTCAGCTGTTAAGAATAATATCGATTTAGACTACTCGTTTAAAAATATAATATCAGATATTGATGAAATCTTTTCAAATATGAAAAGTTCATCAAAAATTGATAGCAGTGATTCAAAATTGGTCAGGGAGTTAGATGAATTTTCAGATAAGTTAAAATCTGAAAATAGTTTCAATGATTTTAATGAAATTTTAAAATCCATAGATACAATTTTATCAAACTTTTCTGTTGCTTCAAAAGATATTGAGAATATACATGGTGAAACGTTTAATATAAATAATCGAGAAGATGTTTTACCATTTATTAGAAGTGTTATCGAAGAAAGAAATAAATTAAAAATTGATCTCGTAGAATCTGAAAAAGTTAATAATGATTATAATTCAAAATTATTAAGATACGATAAGATAATTGAAAATATAAAGGAAGATAATAAACGAATTATAAAATATAATGAAATAAAAAATAGAAGAATATCTTATGTTGCAGTATTTTTTAGCTTTATCCTTGGGATATTTTTTACAAATATTTACAATAGATCATTTACATCTGATGAAGTAGAAATGTTAAACAACAGCTTAAAGGCTGAAAATAAAATACAAAAAGAAAAAGCTATAGAGGATATTTCTAATCCCGTTGATAAAAATGAAAATGATGAAATACAACTATCCATCACTCCTGTTACTGTTGTTGATAAAACTGATGTTTTGCCCCAGGAACCGAGCCTTGAACTGCAGGTGGAAGATAAAGAAGTACAGTTAATTCAGGAATCGGCAGATTGGCTGCCACCCGGGCAGGAATTTCAAGACGCTGTGTCTCCGGATAATGCTAAAAATGCAGATATTACCGGTATTTCAGATAATGAATCTGAAGCATTGTTTACTCAGATCATTGGTTGGGCAGGTGCTTGGGAACGGCAGGATATTGAAAGTTATCTCGCTTATTACAGTAACGATTTTATCCCTGGTGGAGGCGCAAGCCTGGCAGACTGGAAAAAACTCAGAAAGTCCCGTTTAACCAGACCTGAATGGATAAAAGTACAGATTCAGAATATAGTTCTGCAAAAAATATCGGAAAGTGAAGTAAAAGCGGAATTCCAGCAAACCTATATATCTGATACTTTCAAAGATGAGGGGAAAAAAGTTATCCATTTACTTAAGCAGGGAAACGCTTGGTTGATCGGGGCTGAAAAATCGCTGTAATTGTTTTTCCATCTTTTTGTTATAATAAAAAAGCTCCGTGATATCACGGAGCTTTTTTTCTATTGGTCTACCCTCAAAACTATAATTATAGTGCAGTCAGCTCATTAGAGCCGGCATTCATAAAATAATAAAACTATCAGACTTTCATTACGTTTGCTGATTGTGGTCCTTTGTCACCTTGAATCACGTCGAATGTGACACGATCACCCTCAGCCAGAGATTTAAAACCTTCAGCCTGGATAGCTGAAAAGTGTACAAAAACATCAGGGCCGTTGTCTTGCTCAATAAAACCGAAACCTTTAGAGTCGTTAAACCATTTAACTGTACCTTCTGCCATGCTTTTACTCCTTATGTTTTCCGAGGGCAACCGAGACACGATACTTGCGCTTCTAGCATAAGAGTCATTTAAAAACAATGTTATTTTTTTAAGAATAGCCAATAAATGGTAAAAATTACGAAAAAATGTAAAATAAATAAAAATATTTTTTCATTTCTCATAAAAAGCTAACAATTAACAACGATCTTCTTTTATCTTTTTATTAGACGCAAGAAGAGGAAAATTTATGACGGACAGTAAAAAAACAGTTTTGGTTGTTGAAGATGAGGAAGATATTCTGGCGCTCCTTCATTTTAACCTGATCAAAGCTGGTTACGACGTTATTTGTGCTACTTGTGGCGAAGAAGGGTTAAATAGTGTCACTGAGCATAAACCAGACATGGTATTGCTTGATCTGATGCTGCCTGGCATTGACGGTCTGGAAATTTGTCGCCGTTTACGCACTCAGGAAAGCACCAAAGACACACCGATTATTATGCTGACCGCTAAAGGTGAAGAGAGTGATGTTGTTAAGGGGCTTGAATTAGGCGCTGATGACTATGTTACCAAACCGTTCAGTATAAAGGTCCTTCTGGCCAGGGTTAACACTGTTATTCGCCGCCGTAATGAACCTGCGGAAGAGTCTGAAAGCGATGAAATAATCGTTGATCAGATGATCATCCACCGTGGTCGCAATACGGTGCAGGTTGCTGGGCAGAGTATCGATTTAACCTATACAGAGTTTCGTGTTCTGGTCGCTTTGGCGACACGCCCTGGCTGGGTCTTTACCCGTTACCAGATCGTAAATGCTGTACGTGGTGAAGATTATGCCGTTACTGATCGTGCTGTTGATGTTCAGATTGCCGGCCTGCGTAAAAAGCTTGGACCTTGTGGTCATTATATTGAGACTGTACGCGGGGTTGGCTATCGTTTTCGGGAGGCAGCATGAGAGCAAGACGGCTTGTCTGGCAACTTTACCCCACTTATATTCTGCTCAGTCTTCTTGTTCTGTTCGGCTTAGGCTGGTACGTCTCGACAGCTTTGCGCCATTTTCATTATGAACAGACCACAGCCGATCTTAAAGCGCGAGCCCAGCTGGTCAGAGAACAGTTTCAGGACGAATTTGGACGCTCTGAGACAACCTTAATTGCTCAGAAAATAAAGCGTTTGGGGCTAAACTCCGGAACCAGGATCACAATTATTTTAAAAGATGGGGTGGTCATTGCTGATTCTGATGAAGATATCACCAAAATGGAAAATCATAGTCATCGCCCCGAGATTATTGCTGCGTTAGCGGGTGATTATGGTCAATCTATCCGCTTCAGCCGTACTCTTGGTCAGACCCTGATGTATGTCGCCATTCCATTTTCCCAGCAGTCGCAGATAGTTGGTACGGTGCGTACGGCCATATCTATTTCCGATATTGATGATACCTTGGGGCAGATTCGTCAGCGCCTGTTGCTGGCGGGATTTATTATCGTCTTACTTGCGGTGCCGGTATCCTGGTGGTTATCGCGTCGCATAAGCCGTCCCCTGGAAGTTATGACCGGTGCGGCCCAACGGTTTTCTCAGGGAGAGCTGGAACAGCCATTACTGGTCACCGGCTCAGTCGAAACCCGCAGACTGGCCAATGCTATGAATCATATGGCTTCAGATCTTGCAGATCTGATTCATCGCGAAGTTGAACAACGTGGCGAGATTGAGGCGATTCTCGGTTGTATGGTTGAAGGTATCATTGCCGTTGACAATGAAGAGCGGGTCATTCGTATGAATTCTGCGACGGCCCGGCTTTTTGGTATCAGTGCCAATTTTCAACCTGGTCGTCCCATCCATGAACTGATCAGAAACTCGGAATTGCAACGTTTTATTCGCCGTTCTCTTAATTTGCAGGAACCCCTTGAAGAAGAATTAACACTTCTCGATACGGAAAAGCGTTATCTGCATGCTCAGGCTGCGCCATTAACCGGAAAATTGAATGAGCGCATCGGGGTTTTAATTGTTCTTCATGACCTGACCCGGTTACGTCAACTGGAATCGGTCCGGCGGGATTTTGTTGCCAATGTTTCCCATGAATTAAAAACTCCGATTACAGCGATCCGCGGTGCCGTTGAAACCTTACTCGACGAAGATGACATTGATGCGACCAGTCAACGCTTCTTAGATATAATTTTCAAACAGAGTGAACGCTTAAATGCTTTAGTTGAAGACCTTCTCGATCTTTCTCGGATTGAACAGGGGGTAACAGAAGGTGGTTGGGAACTGCAGTCAGGACTGTTAAAACCAGTTCTGGAAAGTGCCCGCAACGCATGTGATTCGATGATCAGTCAACAGGACATTGCGCTTGATATTAAATGTCCGGACGGACTGAAAGTAAAAATGAATCAGAGTTTGCTTGAGCAGGCAATCATCAATCTGCTCAGCAATGCCGTAAAATACAGCCCTGTTGGCAGCCATGTAGCGATGGAAGCAACTGAAGATACAAATCAAATCCTGATTCAGGTTAAAGATTCCGGGTGTGGTATTGCAGAAGAACACCTACCGCGACTTTTTGAGCGTTTCTATCGTATCGATCTGGCACGGAGCAGGTCTTTAGGTGGTACCGGGCTCGGGTTGGCTATTGTTAAACATATAGCGCTGGCCCATCAGGGAAATGTTTTTGTTGATAGTGTGGTTGGTAAGGGGAGCACCTTTACGATCAGCCTGCCAAAGAAAATTACCTGAGAATAACGCTGATTCCTTCTTTAAAAACCCCTCTTCCCCTAGTGGCAAGAGGGGTTTTTATTTTTATTTCCAACAAAAAGTGGTGGGGAACTATCGTTTTCCGATAAAAATGGTTTAGAATTAATAGGATGACTAGCTATAACCTGGATCAATGAAGAGTTCGGGTATTAGATCGAATTTCATTATTTCCGGTGATTCAGGTTTATAACCATACTTTTTTTAGAGGAGAGAAGAATGGCGGGAAATTCGTTTAATACTCAGAAAACTCTCAATGTGACGGGCCAGGATTATCAGTATCACAGCCTTCAGGCAGCAGCAGAAGCAGGTCTTCAAGGAATCGGGAAACTTCCTTTTACGATTAAAGTTCTGTTGGAAAACCTGCTGCGTAAGGAGGATGGTAACAGCGTCACCGCCGAAGATATTCAAGCCGTCGCCGCCTGGCAACCTCAGCAACATCAGGATAGTGAAATTTCCTTCAGCCCGGCACGCGTGCTGATGCAGGATTTTACCGGTGTTCCAGCAATCGTCGATCTGGCAGCCATGCGTGATGCCGTTGCGCGTACCGGTGGTGATCCGGCCAAAATAAATCCGCAGATTCCGGTTGATCTGGTTATTGATCATTCGGTAATGGTTGATCAGTACGGAAATTCTGGAGCTTTTGCTGCCAACGTTGATAAAGAGATGGAGCGTAATCGTGAGCGCTATGCGTTCTTACGTTGGGGACAGAAAGCGTTTGATAACTTTCGTGTTGTGCCGCCCGGAACCGGTATCTGTCATCAGGTAAATCTTGAATATCTGGCTCAGGCGGTGTGGAGTGAGGATAAAGCTGGCCAGAAATGGGCCTACCCCGATACCCTGGTAGGGACCGATAGTCACACCACTATGATCAACGGTCTCGGGGTTCTTGGTTGGGGTGTTGGTGGTATTGAAGCCGAAGCAGCGATGCTCGGTCAGCCCATTTCCATGTTAGTACCGGAGGTGGTCGGCTTCCGTCTGACCGGGGCCTTAAGTGAAGGGGTTACCGCTACCGACCTGGTCCTCACCGTAACCCAGATGCTGCGCAAGCACGGCGTGGTGGGAAAATTTGTTGAATTCTTCGGTGCCGGGCTATCCCAACTTCCCCTGGCCGATCGTGCCACCATCGCGAATATGGCACCGGAATATGGTGCTACCTGTGGATTCTTCCCGATTGACCAGATAACCCTCGACTATCTGACCCTGTCTGGCCGCAGTCAACAGACCATCGATCTGGTTGAAGCTTACTGCAAGGCTCAAGGGTTGTGGCGTACCGATGATCTGGCAGATCCAGCTTACAGTTCGGTTCTGGAGCTTGATCTGGGCTCAGTCAAACCCAGCCTTGCCGGTCCTAAACGGCCTCAGGATAAAGTCCTGCTTGAGGAAATGCGGACTGCGACTGAAGCTGTCATCCCTGAGCAGGAGCGTGACAAAGAGGTTGCCATTGCCGGTAGCAGCGATGTGCTTAACCATGGTGATGTGGTGATTGCGGCAATCACCTCCTGTACCAATACCTCAAACCCGGCGGTTATGATGGCAGCTGGCCTGGTTGCTAAAAAAGCGGTCGAAAAAGGACTGAAACAAAAGTCCTGGGTTAAAACCTCTTTAGCTCCCGGATCGAAAGTCGTTACCGATTATCTTGCCAAGGCAGGCCTGCAGAGTTATCTGGATAGCCTTGGGTTTAATATTGTCGGTTATGGGTGTACGACCTGTATCGGAAACTCCGGGCCGTTAACCGGAGCCATCGCTGACGCCATTGACGCTGGTGATATGACCGTTTGTTCGGTCCTGTCGGGAAACCGTAACTTTGAGGGGCGGATTCATGCGCAGACCAAGGCCAATTGGCTGGCTTCACCACCGCTGGTTGTAGCCTTTGCCCTGGCCGGTACCACGCGTATCGATTTAACCAGTGAACCGGTGGGGCATGATCAGTCTGGTGCTCCGGTTTATCTGAAGGATATCTGGCCCAGCAATGCCGAAGTTGCAGAAATGGTTGGCCTGGTGACGGCTCAGATGTTCCAGAAGGAGTATGCTGAGGTCTTCACTGGTGATGAAACCTGGCGCAACCTGCCGGTACCGGATGGTCTGACCTATGCCTGGGAAGATAATTCAACCTATATCCGGCTCCCCTCTTTCTTTGATGAACTGAAAGTTACCGACACCTATCCCGTGTTTGACCAGGCAAATATGCTGGCATTACTCGGTGATTCAATTACCACTGACCACATCTCCCCGGCTGGTTCAATCAAGGCCAGCAGTCCGGCAGGTCAGTATCTGAGACAAAATGGTGTTGCGGAACAGGATTTCAATTCCTACGGTTCACGGCGCGGTAATCATGAAGTGATGATGCGCGGAACCTTTGCCAATATCCGGCTGCGCAATAAAATGCTGCCAGGGACAGAAGGAGGCGTCACGAAATATCTCAAAACCGGCGAAGAGATGAGTATCTACGATGCTTCAAGCCTATATCAGCAGGAAGGCGTTCCCCTGGTTATCGTCGCCGGTAAAGAATACGGTACCGGCTCGAGTCGTGACTGGGCGGCTAAAGGGACCTTGCTGTTGGGGGTTAAAGCGGTATTGACGGAAAGCTATGAGCGGATCCATCGCTCCAATCTGGTAGGAATGGGGATTCTTCCACTACAGTTTTTAAATGGTATGGCTGCGGAAAGTCTTGGTCTGGATGGCAGCGAAAAGCTGAGCCTTGAACCTGTCTCAGGCCTTAAAGCCAAACAGACCTTAACCCTGACCCTGACCAGGGCGAATGGTCAGCAGCAGCAACTAGAGGTGCTCTGTCGCCTTGATACCGACCAGGAAGTTAGCTACTTCCGTAATGGCGGTATTCTCAATTATGTTCTGCTGTCACTTATGAAATAATCACATCATAAAGCGTTCATAAAGCGTTACAGGGTGGAAAATCTGCCCTGTGACGCTTCTTTGTTAGCCTTTCATTGGTAAAATCGCTTCTTTGTTATTATCTTTTAAATAGTTGGTCTCGACCATTGAGAAACTGCCAACCAGCGCTATACTCGAAATAGATCTGATCCAAAAATTTCTTTATATAGCTGGAGAAAAATTATGAACATGTCAGAGATTAAGGAAGTAGCAAAAGATCGGGGTGTAAAAGTAGGACGTCTTAAAAAAGCTGATCTCATTCGGGAAATTCAGGAGGCAGAAGGGAATCCTCAGTGCTTCTGTACCGGTTTTTCAGAACAGTGTGGGCAGCAGGGGTGTCTCTGGCGAGCTGACTGCTCCTGATTTCTGTCCGGAAACGGTTCTTTTCCGCAATCTCTGCGTCAGCCAGCACATCTGCTTGTGCGGCGTAAAGTACTACGCCTCCGCGCAGATGCTTGGCTTCCTTGACCTTACGAAAAATAACCTGTTTCCGGATCAGAAATCATTGTGCGTTTATTTGGTCTGAGCAAAAGGCACTTTTTCGCAATCTTTGCGTCAGCCAGCACATCTGCTTGTGCGGCGTAAAGTACTACGCCTCCGTACAGATGCTTGGCTTCCTTGACCTTACGAAAAATAACTTGTTTCCGGATCAGAAATCATTGGCCTCTTGAAAACATTCCCTTCTCCCTGAGGGAGAAAGTGGCGAAGGCGAATGGGGGGAAGCGTGTTTTAAGCAGCCTTTGTTCAGGCTTCAATTGCGGTGACCACAACCTTGTCATCCGTGACCCGCCAGCGGATATTGCAACCATCAAGCTCGACACCATACTCACGTTCATCGTGAACCTGGCGGCGGTAGGCAGGGCGTGGATCCAGGCTCAGGGTTTCGCGGATGACAGCCTCCAGTCTTGGTTTACTCTGTTTTAAGACCTGAAGTTGGGTTTCTGCACAGTCACTGAATTCAACATCCAAGAGAGCTTGAGGAGCTTCTGCGGCAAAGCCACTGACTGCGTCAGGAAAGCTGTCGGCATACTGGACGTAGGGTTTGATATCGACGATTGGGGTTCCGTCGATAAGATCGGCGCCTTCGACATCGAGAGAAAAATCACCGCCCTGACAATTGACGTTAAGGAGTTTAACCGCTGAAAGACCTATCGCATTTGGCCGAAATGGAGATCGGGATGCAAAGACCCCTACCCTTTTATTGCCCCCCAGTCGTGGTGGGCGTACGGTTGGTTGCCAGCCTTGCTGCCAGTTTTGATGAAATATGAACAACAGCCAGATATGACTGTATTCGCTTAAACCACGTAGCGCTTCGGCACTGGCAAATTCAGGCAGAAAAACAATCTTGGCCTGAACTGATGGGGTCAGGCCCGATTGGCGTGGAGTGCCGAATTTTTCATTGAAGGGGCTTTTAACCGTAGCTATCGGGGTAAAAGAGTAATCGCTCATGTTTCTACTAATCCATTCGTTGCTGAAGTGCTTGCTCGACGACTGCTGACCCATACGCCGGTAAACACCAGGGCACAGGCAAACCACTGTGACAGATTGAGCTGTTCATCAAGAATTAACAGGCCCAGCATCACACCAAAGACCGGTATCAGGTTAACAAACCCGGCCGCCTGGCTGGCTGGGACCCTGCTGACACCAAAATTGAAGCAGCCGTAACCACCCAGGGTCACGAAGGTTCCCAGGTAGATAATGGCGAAGGCTGGTAGTGGCTCCCATAACTGGAGAAATCCGACTCCAGGCATGAGTAAAAACGGAAAAAAGAACAGACTGCCGATAAACGCCTGGAAGGCGGTTAGAAATAAAGGGGGATAATTACTGGTCAGGTGTTTGAGGGCAATGGTATAGCCGGCGGCACATACCATGGCGACAAATTCACATAAATTGCCAATCAGCGGATTGGGAGCATGGGTATCTGCTGTTGCACCGATACTCAACCAACCAGCGCCGATGATTGCGAGGAAAAAGCCACTGATGGTCTGTTTACTGATCCGTTCACGCAGCAGCGCCCAGGCAAGAATGGCAACCAGCAACGGGAACATGGCAGTGATCATACCGGCCTGGGAGGCACTTGTCAGTTCCAGGGCCTTTGCTTCAAACAAAAAATACAGGCAGGGCTCACATATGGCCATGAGCAGCATGTATTTAATGTCCTTTTTACGCCAGTTCAATTTAAGGAAAGAGGGGTAGAAAACCAGCAGGCATAAGCTCGCGATGAACATACGCCCAAAAATAACCTGCATGGGGTGATAGCTGCGGAAAGCAATTTTTAACGCCACAAAGGAGCTGGCCCAGAGCACAGAGGCTAAAATTAGACTTAGTGTCGGCAGCATGAGATTTTTTTTAGAGGTCACCGTTGAACTCCACATTAAGACAGAAACCAGGTTGTCACTCTTCGGTAAGTAACAGCCTGATAAAGATAGTCCTGTTTATATGTAGAGGCCAGTAAAATCGACCTGTGGATAAAGGTGTTGAAAACTGGATAAATCGCCAGTTTAAAGTGGAAAAGATAGTAAAAATGTACAATTATCCTGATTACTGCGATCTTCCAGGCCCAGACTCCCCCCCATCGCTTGTGCCAGGGTCCTGGCCATGTACAGTCCCAGACCGGAACCTATGGTCTTATGCGCCTGGTTTTTGCCGCGGTAGAATTTTTCGAAGATTTTCTCCCGATCCTGCTCTGGTATTCCGGGTCCGTCATCGCTGATACGGAAGCGCAGCTGGTTGTCGGTGTTGGTTACCTTTACCTCGACCTGTCCATCCAGCAGGGAATACTTCAAGGCATTTTCAATCAGGCTGGCCAGAATTATTTTGAGTCCAACGGGATGCAGCTGTACTTCAAAATTCTGGGGCGGGGAGATAATCAATTGACAGGCTTTCTGCTCGGCCAGGGGCTGAAACAGTTTATGAAGCTCATCAAGCAATTCCTGCAGCTGGAAGCGTTCCGGCTTAAGTTGGCTTTGCCCGTCTTCAACCTGGCGAATCAGCAGGTAATGTTCTGCCAGACTCCCTAAGTAATGGGAGCTGTGGGAAATCTGCTCAATAAATTGATCCCCCTCATCAAAGAGCAGGGAATGCTGTTCATTCAGGTGATCTGCCATGCCGGAAATAACCGTCAGTTGATTGCGCAGTTCATGAAACAGAGCATGTTGCCAGTTATCCTGCAACTGCTGCCATTGCTGCATGGTTTCAAGTTGCCGGGTCAGGCAACGACGTTCCTGGCTGCGCTCGATCAATAGCCGGGTCTGTAATATAACCTCTTTTACTGTATAGGGCTTCGGCAGATAAAGATCAGCGCCCAGGTCATACCCTTTCAGCTTGTCCTGTTCGGAACTCAGGGCGCTCAGCATAATCACCGGGGTTTCCCTGATCTGTTGATCATGATGAGCACGCACCATACGACAGATTTCCCAACCGTTAAGGAGGGGCAGCATAATATCAAGCAGGATCAGGTCGGGTTGTTCCCGGCCGATAATCCGACATGCTTCAAGTCCGTCTCCGGCTTTAAGAACGCTAAAGCCCTGCCGTTGCAGGTTGAATTCAAGAATTTCAGCTAAAGAATCCTCATCCTCAACAATAAGGACACGACCTGCAGACAGATCTGTTGTTTTGCTATGCTGCAGAGCAGCATGGATATTGTGATTTTTAGTAACGCTGGGTAATAAGGTTTCGGCCTGGACCATATCTCCCCCTTGAGTTAAAGGTCTTAATAATTGTCCAGCCTAAACTATGTATATATCATTATAAATATATGAGAAAATCATTGGAATTGTATTAGGAATTCAAACTAAGGATGAAAAAATGAAAACCTAACAGTGCACCAATCAGGGCATAACAGTTTTTCGATTAAATTCCTGAAATTTATAATCAGGAGAATCGATATGGCAGAAAAGTGCGATCAGGTCACACCCTTTTTATTGAATCGGCCAAACGGCGGGTTCAGTTCCCTGGTGCGAAAAAAAATATATGGAGCCCTGGAATTGACCTCTGGGCTTAAACGTTGTCAGCAGTTGTATGAGGAAATACCGAGTCATCAAACGCTGACCGATTTCACCTGGCACGCCCTTGAAAAAATGGCCGTTAATTACCAGGTTTCCGATGATGCTCTCAAAAGAATGCCGCGAACAGGTTCCTGTGTTCTGGTGGCTAACCACCCCTATGGCGGGATTGAAGGGGTCGTTCTGCTGCATTTATTGAGTCGCTTGCGCCCCGACTTTAAAGTAATGGGAAATTTCCTGCTCGGGCGCATCCCCCAACTGCGCAACCATCTTATCGAAGTCGATCCTTTCGGGGGAGCCCATGCCTCCCGCAACAATATTGCGCCTATGCGCCAGGCCCGGCAGTTATTGCGTGACGGGGGATTATTGGTGATCTTTCCGGCTGGAGAAGTCTCATCTTGGCAATCGATGCGTTCTGGCGTCGTTGACCCGACCTGGAGCGTCAATGTCGCAAGACTGATCCGTTCCAGTAAGGCGCCGGTATTGCCGATCTATTTTCCCGGGCACAATGGTCCGCTATTCCAGGTCGCCGGTATCGCACATCCCCGATTACGGACCCTGTTATTACCGCGCATGTTGCTGAAAGGGCAGCCACGCACGCTGTTTCCGGTTATCGGCAACCAGATTCCCGCGAAGCGCTGTGCTGCCTTGGAGGATGACAAGCAACTTATCGATTATCTGCGCTTGCGCACCTACTCTCTTGGCCTTGAGAAAAGCACAGGTTCCGATGGTCAGTTAACAGAAGATCATGAACAGAAAAAAAGGGACCTGGAACTGATCGATCCCCTATCTGCAGATTTGCTCAAACAGGATCTAGTCGCTTTACCTGAGCAGCAGTGCCTGGTTGACAGCGGTGAATATTCAGTTTTTTATGCGACCGCAGAGCAGTTACCTCATCTGCTGGTGGAAATTGGACGCTTACGTGAAGCGACCTTTCGCCTGGCTGGCGAAGGTACCGGTAACGCTGTAGATCTTGATGACTTTGATCGTCAGTATCATCATCTGTTTGTATGGAACCGGGAGAAGGAAGAGATCGTCGGTGCCTACCGGATTGGTCAGGTCGACCGCTTGATGGCGGCAAATGGGATTCTCGGTTTATACAGCTCATCCCTGTTCGATTTTAAACCGAAGCTCTATGACGCACTCAGCCAGGGGCTGGAACTGGGTCGCTCATTTGTGCGTTCTGAATATCAGCGTTCTTATGCTCCGTTGCTACTGCTCTGGAAAGGGATAGGTCATTACCTACTTCAATATCCCCAGTATCGCTACCTGTTCGGCCCGGTCAGCATTTCCAGCGATTATGGTGAGGCATCGCGCCAGTTGATGACCTCTTCCCTGACCCGCCATTATCTGGTCGCTGAGCTTGCCAAGCTGGTCAGGCCGCGTTTGCCGGTTGCGGTAAAGCCGATGAAGGTGCCGGGCTTCAGCCGCAGCTTATGTGACCAGTTACTGCAGGATGTCGATGATATTTCAGCCCTGGTAGCTGATCTGGAACAGGACAGTAAGGGGATTCCGGTTCTGCTGCGCCACTATATCGGGCTGGGTGGTAAGTTGCTCGCCTTTAACCTCGATCCCGATTTCAGCGATGTTATCGATGGTCTGTTGCTGGTCGATCTGCCCAACGCGGATAAGAAGCAATTGCAACGCTATATGGGGCGTGAAGGATACAAAATGTATGTTGGGTATCATCAGGGGAATGATGCCGAGGGAGAGGCTGCTTAGCCTTATCAATTTAGGGTCACAATCCATATTACATTGAACTATTCAAGACAATACCGCGAGGATGCTCCCCCGAGGTTCTTGGTTTTGATTTTTGTTTAAATCCAGGACGGTTACCAAAATAATCGACAAACACTAGTAAATAACTCGGAAATTAGGTATAGTTTTTAAAAAACAAATACAACCTAAATTACGAGGAATAAAAAGTACATGAAAAACCGTACCGGCAAATTTGCGATAATCGCCGTCATTATCGCCCTGATAGCAGCATTTATCATGCTGGATCTCCATCAATACCTGACTCTCGATTACCTGAAGAGTCAGCATCAAGCCTTCGATACCTATTATCAGGAACATCAACTGACGTCTCTGGTGATCTATTTCTGTGTCTACATCCTGGTCACCGCCCTGTCATTACCTGGTGCTACGGTTTTAACCCTGGCTGGTGGGGGGCTCTTCGGTTTTTGGGTCGCCCTGCTGGTGGTCAGCTTTGCCAGCAGTATCGGTGCTACCTGTGCTTTTCTGGTTTCGCGTTTTCTTTTGCATGACTGGGTTCAGAGCAAGTTTGGCAATCGCCTGAAGGCCATCAATGCCGGGGTTGAGAAGGAAGGTGCTTTTTATCTCTTCTCCTTGCGCCTGGTACCGATCTTTCCATTTTTTGTTATCAACCTGGTTATGGGGCTTACGCCACTTAAGGTTGGCATTTATTATCTGGTCAGCCAGGTCGGGATGCTCCCCGGGACCATTGTCTATGTCAATGCCGGAACCCAGCTGGGGCAATTGCAGAGTGCGGCAGGGATTCTCTCCCCGGCACTGCTCCTCTCCTTTGCTCTGCTTGGTCTGTTTCCCCTGGTAGCTAAACGGATTCTAGCGGGTTTGCAGGCCCGTAAGGTTTATGCCGGTCATAAGCGCCCTGCTCGTTTTGATTATAACCTGGTTGTCATCGGTGGTGGCAGTGCGGGGCTGGTCAGTGCCTATATTGCTTCTGCAGTTAAGGCAAAAGTACTCCTGATTGAAAAGGGGCAGATGGGAGGGGATTGTCTGAACAGTGGCTGTGTGCCGAGCAAAACCCTGATCAGCAGTGCTAAAGTTGTCGCACAAAGTAAAAAAGCGGCTGAGTTTGGCATTAATCTCACCTCGAAAACCGTCGATTTTTCCCAGGTTATGAACCGGGTGCGGGACAAAGTAGCTCAAATCGCCCCCCATGATTCTATTGAACGTTATCAACAGTTGGGGGTCGAAGTCATAACCGGGGAGGCGCACATCTCCTCACCCTGGAGTGTTACGGTTAATGGCAGAACCCTGACCACCCGCAGTATCATTATTGCCAGTGGTGCCAGTCCTTTGCTGCCGCCTATTCAGGGGATCGAATCTGTTCCCTGCCTGACTTCGGAGAACCTGTGGGAACTGGAGAATTTACCTGAAAAGCTGGTGGTTCTGGGGGGTGGTCCCATCGGTTGCGAGTTAAGTCAGGCTTTTGCCAGGTTAGGATCTCAGGTCACCCTGGTTGAAATGAGTCCCCGACTGTTACTGAAAGAAGATGAAGAGGTCAGCTCCTATGTTACAGAGATTTTGAGTGCCGAAGGGGTCAGGGTTCTGTCCGGACATAAAGCTCTTGAAATTAAGACCGTTAATGGGCAACAGCAGCTTCTCTGTCAAACCGGTCATGACCAGGTCACGATTGCTTATGATCAGATCCTGGTTGCCGTCGGTAGAAAGGCTAACGTCAAAGGTTTTGGTTTAGAAGAGCTGGGGGTAGAGGTTGCTGCCAGCGGAACCATTGCCAGCGATCCCTTTTTACGCACCAATTTCCCCAATATTCTGTGTGCGGGGGATGTGGCCGGACCTTACCAGTTTACCCATACTGCGTCCCACCAGGCCTGGTATGCTGCGGTCAATGCCCTGTTCGGTCAGTTGTGGAAATTTAAGGCTGATTACCGGGTTATTCCATGGTGTACCTTTACCGATCCCGAAATTGCCAGGGTTGGAGTGAACGAGTCGGAAGCTTTGCAGCAGGGAATTGCTTTTGAAGTAACCCGTTATGAACTGAAGGAGCTGGATCGGGCGATAACCGAAAATCAGGATCGGGGCTGGGTCAAAATACTTACCAAGAGCGGAACGGATAAAATCCTTGGAGTAACGATTGTTGGGGCACACGCCGGGGATGTTCTGGCTGAATTTGTCTTGGCAATGAAGCATGGTATCGGCCTGAACAAGGTGCTGGGAACAATTCATAGCTATCCGACCTTTGCCGAAATGAACAAACTGGCGGCTGGAAATTGGAAAAGGGCCCATGCTCCGGAACGCTTATTACGCTGGGTTGAAAAATATCACCAGTGGCGTCGGGGGAAGTAACAGAATTCAGGATTCAGGGTGCAGCACAGCCTCTTACCTGGTTATGCTGCACCTGTCTTTCAGCGTTTTTTATTGCGTTGCTCGTTTGATGATTTGTTTTTGCGCTTTTTATTTCGTTGCGCCTGAACGACCCGCTTTTCAGCCAGTTTAATCTGTTTTTCCTGGCAACCTTCACTCCCTTTCCGGGCCTTGGGATTGACCAACAGATACTGCCCGTCGGCCTGTAGCTCCCAGGCATTGACGCGGTCTTCCAACTGCAGATCAAAGATTTCTCTGAGTTGCTCCTGAATTCCTTTGCTGGCCACCGGTATCAGGGTTTCAACCCGGTACTCCAGATTGCGGCGCATGGCGTCGGCAGAGCCGAGGAGAAATTCCTCATTGCCGCCATTCTTAAAATAATAAATGCGGGCGTGCTCAAGAAAACGTCCGAGAATCGAAACCACCCGAACATTTTCAGATACCCCCGCTATCCCTGGTCTGATCCGGCAGCTATCACGAATCAGCAGTTCAATTTTGACCCCGCTTTGTGATGCTCGATAGAGTGCTTTGACAATGTCGGGATCCTCAAGGGCGTTCATTTTAAACCTGATCAACCCCGGATTATTGCTGCTATGAAGTTCTGCTTCGCGGGCAATCTTGGCCAATAAGGCTGCTTTCAGCTGTTTCGGAGCCGGCAGCAGGGAGTTGTAATGACGTTTTGGGGTAAAGCCGGTGGTCAGGTAGTTGAACAGCTCGGTAGCGTCACGACCGACATTCTTGTTGTAAATCAGTAAGCCGAGATCACTGTACAGGCGCGCTGTGACCGGATGGTAGTTGCCGGTGCCGATATGAACGTAGCGACGCAGCCCTTTGAAGTCCTGGCGGATAACCAGAATAACCTTGGCGTGAGTTTTCAGGCCGACAACGCCGTAGGTGACATGAACACCCGCTTCTTCCATTTTGGTGGCCAGTTTGATGTTGGCCTGTTCGTCAAAGCTCGCTTTAAGCTCGACAACGACCGCCACCTGTTTACCGTTCCGTGCTGCCTGGATCAGGTAATTGATAATCCCGCTGTTAGGATCGGTTCGGTACAGGGTCATTTTTATGCCGAGTACCTTGGGATCGGTGGCGGCTTCGTGAAGAAAGCGTTCCACCGATGATGAAAATGATTCGTAGGGGTGTTGCAGCAGAATCTCTTTCTGGTCACGAATGGTGTGAAAAATACTGCGATCAACCGGTAACAGGGGATGATCTATGGGATGGTGGGGTTTTTCTTTTAATTCAGGCAGATCTAGTCGGTAAATTTCCCATAGGTCGCGCAGACCAAGCAGGTCTTCAGAGACGAAGACATCTGATTCTTCATCCAGGCCAAGCTCAGAAGCAAGGCGACCGCGGTAAAGAGGATCGATATGCGGGAGGACTTGGAAACGTACAATCGGTGCAACCCGGCGATGTTCCAGGGCTGATTCAATCAGCTCGAGGAGATCGTCAGCGTGCTCTTCTTCTTTACTGGTGTTGGCGTTCCGGGTTACGCGAAATAGTTCACAACGGACAACCTCCATCTCCGGAAATAACAGATCAAGGTTGTTCTGCAACACATCTTCGAGTTTGACAAAGCGATAGCCTGTGCCAGGAATACGTTGAAAACGATTGACTCCCGAACCAACAGGGACCTTGACCCGGGCCAGCTCTGTTGCCGTCTCTCCAGGGTAGCGGACGACCACCAGCAGGTTTAACGACAGGTTGGAAATAAACGGAAACGGGTGAGCAGGATCAACAGCCTGAGGTGTGACCAAAGGGAAAATGTTATCGTAAAAGTGGTCCCTGAGTAGGGACTTTTCTTCTTTGGCCAGCTGGGCATAATCAAGAAATTCAATCCCCTGCTTTTTTAGGGTATGAAAAACATCGCGGGTGACCTGCTCGCGGCGTGGTTGAATCCGGTTTATTTCAGCAAAGCACTCTTCAAGCTGCTGGCGGGGGGTTCTGCCATCAATGGTCATATCGCTGACACCGGTGGCCATCTGCTGCTTTAACCCGCCAATTCGTTTCATGATAAATTCGTCAACATTGGAGCCGTAGATGGCCAGAAATTTAACCCTTTCCAGCAGAGGTAACTTGATATTATCAGCCTGATGGAGAACGCGTTCATTGAACTTCAACCAGCTTAATTCGCGATTAAAAAACAGCTTCGGATCATTGAAATCAGGATCCCTGCTTGTCTGAGTTGACAATTGTTCAGGGGGGATCGTTGGTTCGTCCGGAGACGAAAATTTTTTAGCAGATTCCATCAATATCGTTTCTCCTGAGATACTAAAAATGAGCTATTCAATAAAGCGACCCATTTTGCAGGGGAATTGTAAGGATTTTGTTAGTATTAAAAATATTCTAACAGATTATCCGGGAAGTGTAAGGCTGGCAGGACCTTTATGTTCTTGGGGGAATTAAACTTTCTCTTTCTTGATTTTCTTCTTAATTTTTGAGGCTTTACAGACATCCCCCTTTTTTTCTGAAAGAGCACCACATTTTTCGCAAATGACCTTGGCGTCTTTTTTTTTGACCGTTGATTTGCCTTTCTGGCAGGGCATTTTATCCTCGCTAAATTGTACTTACGGGTTAATATTGGTATATGTAATGAGATTCTGAAAAGATAACCCAAGTAGTTGTGATTAGCAATATCACTTAGCTGGTGTCCATCCGGAAATTTAAAATAGTAACTAGTCAGTTTTTAATTATCAGCTGGAATTTGTCATGAAAGAAATAATGCAAAAGCGCCTGGCGGCCATAGATATCGGGACCAACTCCATACGTTGCATCGTTGTAGAAACGGATGAGCAGGGAGGTTTTCGCGTTCTGGATGATGAAAAGGCGGCGGTTCGTCTGGGTGAAGGATTAAATGAGACCGGCTATATTTCCCCGTTTGCCATGGAGCGTGCGCTGGACGCTCTACAGCGCATGGCAAAAATCAGTGCCGGTCTTAACGCCGAGGTGGCTGCCGTGGTTGCCACCAGCGCTGTCCGTAAGGCTGCTAATGGCAGCGACTTTGTTACTGATGTTAAAGACAGAACAGGTCTCGAAATCTCGGTAATTTCCGGCGAACAGGAAGCCGAGCTGGCCATGTTGAGTGTGCGTCACAACTTTGATATGGATCACCTGCGCTTTGGCATGGCAGATATCGGTGGTGGCAGCGTCGAAATTGTCACAGCCAGTGGTCGTCATGTTGAGGATGTCTGCTCCCTGGAGTTGGGGGCTGTCTTTTTGACTGAGAAATTTATTCACAGTGATCCGCCGTCGGAAGAACAACTGAAAGCCCTGCGCAAATATGTCCGGAAAACATTGAAACGTCATAAAATCGGGGATGGTTTGCCGGTCGCCTGCCTGGTCGGATCAGGGGGAACCATGACCAATATTGGCAGTATGGTTATGGCGATGCGGGATGAAAAGTATGGCACTGTGCATCGTTATGAAGTCCTGCATTCAGAGATTATCCACCTGTTGGCCATGTTATCGCGGCGGAGTCATAAAGAGCGCCAGGCAACGCCAGGGCTGAATCCGGAGCGCGCCGATATTATTCTGGCCGGTATGATTTTAACCGACGAAATGATGCGCCGGATGCGCACCAACCAACTGCGGATTAATGCCCAGGGTATCCGTGAGGGATTGATCCTGCGCAGTTTGCAGGAGCGTAACCTGATCCCCGACCCGGGCGATGGGCGTGATTGGCGTGATTCCATTCTGGAATTTGCCCGCTCCTGCCGTTATGATGAGCAGCATTCGAACCAGGTCAGCCGTCTGGCCACCAAAATCTTTACCGCAGTTGCTGATGCCTACGGATTGAATGCCCGCCACCTTCAGTTTCTGGAAGCCGCTGCGTTACTTCATGATATTGGTTACTTCATCAGCTACGATGATCACCATAAGCATTCCTACCACCTGATTCGTCATGCCAACCTGTTTGGCTTTAACCCGCGAGAAAGGGAGTTAATTGCCAATCTCGCGCGCTATCATCGTAAAGGAAAGCCGAAAAAG
The DNA here is from genome assembly GCA_963664385.1 of Geopsychrobacteraceae bacterium. Taxonomy (GTDB): domain Bacteria; phylum Desulfobacterota; class Desulfuromonadia; order Desulfuromonadales; family Geopsychrobacteraceae; genus Seleniibacterium. The sequence continues at coordinate 1,654,966 of OY761157.1, read as the reverse complement.
CATCATGACAATTTTGCCCCTTTGAGTCCCGATGATCAGCTCCTGGTGCGTCGCTTAGGCGGTATCCTGCGCCTGGCTGATGGCCTTGATCGGCGCCGTAACAGCCAGGTAAACGATATTTTCTGTCGCCTTGACCAGAGCCTATTTTCTATTTTCCTGCAGGGTGCGGCAGACCTGTCTGTTGAAGTCTACGGGGCGCAGAGCAAGGGGAATCTGTTTGAGTCAGCATTCGCTTTAAGTCTTGATGTCCAGGTTAAGGAGCAAACGTGCGACGCCTGATTCTGATTCGTCATGCCAAGTCAGACTGGAGTAATCCCGATCTGAGGGATTATGAGCGTCCTCTGAATACGCGCGGTAAAAAAGCGGCTCCGTTAATGGGACAGACCATTGCTGCTAAGGGGTGGTGTCCCGATTGTCTGGTAAGCAGCCCGGCCAAACGGGCCCGTAAAACAGCCATCCTGATCGCTGCTGAGCTTGGCATCGATAAAGGGGATGTTATTTACCAAGAAGATATTTACGATGCCCGAGTTGGCGACCTTATCGATCTTGTTAAGACCCTTCCCGATCTCCCCTCCATTGCTCTGATCGGACACAATCCCGGCCTCAGTGAGCTTGGCCAATGGTTATGCTCAAGTGCTCCTGGCTGGTTGAAAACCTGTGCCGTGCTGGTTCTCGACCTGGATATCGACCGTTGGGAAGACCTTCACTCTGCCTGTGGAACAATTCTGGGGTATACTTACCCTAAACAGGTTTTAGCCGAACAGGCTGCGGAGTAACCTGAACATCCGGCATTTTATCCGCAAAGATTTTACTGCTCCGCACCTGCCGTCATCCACTGATTGTTGTCTGCTGCAAGGAGTGTTGTATGGGGAAAGCAACCAGGAAAGAACTCCGCAAGTACGATCGGGATACCCGGGAACGCCTCGAACCCAAACGTTCCATCAAGACCAAGGACTACGAAAAGGCGCTGGGAAAGTTACAAATTGAACTGGTGAAATTGCAGGAATGGATCAAAGCCAGCAAGCTTAGGGTCGTGGTAATTTTTGAAGGTCGTGATGCCGCAGGCAAGGGCGGTTGCATTAAGCGAATAACCGAATGCCTCAACCCGCGGGTCGTAAAAGTTGTGGCCTTGCCGGCACCGACAGAACGGGAGCGTACCCAGTGGTACTTTCAGCGCTATGTTCAGCATCTTCCCGCCGCTGGAGAGATGGTTCTGTTTGATCGCAGTTGGTATAACCGGGCTGGTGTTGAGCGGGTGATGGGCTTTTGCAGCGATGAAGAATACCGGGACTTTATGCGCTCCTGCCCTGAATTTGAACGCATGTTGGTCCGCAGCGGTATCGTGATTATCAAGTACTGGTTTTCAATCTGTAACGAAGAACAGGAGAAACGTTTCCAGGCGCGCCTTAACCATCCGACAAAACGTTGGAAATTAAGTCCTATGGATCTTGAATCACGGGCTCGTTGGAGTGAGTATTCCATGGCTAAGGATGACATGTTTTCCCATACGGATATCAAACAAGCCCCCTGGTATGTCGTTGATGGTGATGTGAAAAAACGCGCCCGCCTCAATGTGATCAGTCACTTGTTAAGCCAGTTCGACTATCAGGACCTGACTCCCGAACCGATCTCTTTACCTCCGCGCCCACCGGAAATCGGTTACGTACGGCCACCGCTGTCTGATCAGACATTTATCCCGGAAATTTATTAAGCGGCTAAAAAATGTCTGAGCCAGCGACCCGGTTGGTTTGGCTTTCGTTGTCAATCAATTCAACGATGGTCTCCGGCCAGCCGGGCGGGCCGCTCGTCCCCTCGTAGCGGATAAACAGGCCATCTTCCTTGCGCAGCCAGTAGTGGCAACTCCAGAACATGGCTTTAAAGCCGGGCAATTGAATCTTAAGTTTCAGAGCCGGAGTCACGCTCCCCTCCAGTTCCAGTGCTTCCTCGCCAGCCGGGATCACTTCAAGCTTGTGAACATCAAGGGTGTCGGGGCGCACACTCCAGAATTCCCTGAAACTGATATTCGGGTTGGTAAACTGCTGTAATGATACGGAAAGAGCCTGGTACCAGGGGGCTCCGTCAATGGACACTGACTTATTCAGATTTTTCCCCTTGAAGGTACCACGCATAATTAGATTGTTGTCGCGGCGGGTCACAGTAATATCGGTATTGGCGGCTGGATCTTTGACACTCCACAAGCGGGTGGCCAATTCCTGGTTAATGCGTGTGACATCACGTTCCTGGTCGATATCAGTAATCAGCCTGATTTCATGGCCGCGTTCAAGGCGCCAGTTGAAGAGATGAACATCACTACCGGTTGTTTTGCGGTAGAGATGTTGTTCAGAGGTAAAGCTGTAACCTTGTGTCGGCACCATAAACAGGCCACACAACAAGAATGCACAGCTGCTGTTGAAAAATGACATAGCCTACTCCCATTTGTAATTTAAGAAAGTACAATAGGAAATGAATGTCAGGAAAATATGAGGATGCTGAAATTTCTTAAAGGCAGGGCAACATGATGTTGAAAAGTCCTTCTAAAAAAGATATACAATGTATATACGTTTAATTTTCTTTTAACCTCCTTAAATTACACTGCTTATGATCATTCGAAGTGACTGGCAACTACAAACTATGGTGGAGGAGGCAGCGCTTGAGTCGCTGCTGCCTGCCGGATTTCATCTTGAGCATAAGGAAACCCTGTACGGCACGGTGACCGTTTTGGACGATTTTGACTGGTCCGTCTGGGAGGCTGGACAGGTTTTATACCGTAGCGACCCTCGTAACCTGTGGCTGCTAGAGGATAATGACGAGCTGATTGCCACAGATGTTGCTCCTGAACGTTGCCGCTTCTGGTGGGAGTTGCCGCCGGGTGAACTGGCCGATCAATTACAGCAAATAATTGGCATAAGAGCCTTTGTTGTAAAGGGTAGCCTGTTAAGGGAAATACAGCATTTTGCCGTATTGAACAGTGATGACAAAACGGTTTCACGCTTGCACCTGATACGGTTGTGTTTGAACGATCAGCATAGCCGCCAATTCCTGACCCTTGCGGCCTTACGTGGCTATGAGGCTGAAACCCAGCAGATCTGCTCTGCGCTGGAGAATCTGCCCCATGAGGAGGTTCCCCCGTTAGGTCTGAAGCAGCAATTGTTGCAGGCTGGCTTTCAAGTCACTAAAGCGCCATCAAAACCAAGCTTTAAGCTTTTACCTGATGAGCCTGTCGAAGCGGCTTTGCTTAGAATGGTTGACAATTTACTTACCCTTGCCAGAGCTCAAGAGCAAGGGGTGCTGGCCGATATTGATACCGAGTTTGTCCATCAGTACCGGGTTAATATTCGCAAAGCGCGGTCCCTGGTCAGCCTGTTTAAAAAGATATTCAATCCGCAGCGTTATCAAGCACTGAATGAGGCTCTGAAAGATATCGGCAGGCGGACCAATGACCTGCGCGATCTGGATGTGTTCCTGTTGGACTATGCTTCTTACCAGAAGATGCTGCCGGACAACCTGCATCCCGGGCTTAAGCAGTTGGCAGAGCGCTTACGCCGCCGTCGGCGCGGCGCTTTTAGCAAGGTCAGAACAGAGTTAAGTGACCAGGGGTATCGCGAGCAGGTGACGGTTTTGGCGAATAACCTGAAACAGCAACCAGATTATATGACAGAACCGGCGCAGTTGCCGTTGAAGGAGCTGGTTACGACGAAAATCAGAAAACAGAACCGGCGGATTGTTAAAGATGGGGCCTTAATCGGGGCTGATACTTCTGACCAGGCCGTCCATGATCTGCGCGTCGAGTGTAAAAAATTACGTTACCTGCTCGAGTTGTTTGCTGAATTGTTTAACCAGGCTGATATCAAAAAGCTAATCAAGCAGCTGAAATTGTTACAGGACAATCTCGGCAGATTTAACGACTTTGCGGTACAGCGAGAATTTCTCCAAAACCTTGCGGATAATTGTCAGACCCGGCAAGAACAACTGGCCACCATTCATGGCCTTCAGGCTGTGTTGTTCGACCGTCAGCGTCAGGAGCGCAGTCAGGTGGTCGCCAATATTGCTAATTTCAGTGCTATTGAGGTTCAGAACGTTTTCAGCGCCATTTTTGCAAGAACTGATCAGGAGCCTGATTCGCTATGAATATTATTGCCTTTTATTCCATCAAGGGGGGTGTTGGGAAAACCGCTTCAGCGGTTAATATTGCTTACTGGGCAGCTAAGTCGGGTTACCGGACATTGTTGCTGGATCTTGATTCCCAGGGGGCCTCATCTTTTTATTTCCGGGTTCAATCAGTCGCCAGTAAAAACTGGGGTAAGCGGTTCTTCAAGGCTTATGAACAGATCTTTAAACAGATCAAAGCCAGTGATTTTGATAATCTCGATATTATTCCGGCGCACCTGAGTTTCCGTAATTTTGATGTGTTATTGCAGGAGCTTGGTTCTCGGAAAAAACTGCTTCGGCAAATGTTGGGCGGGCTGAAAAAGGATTACGACCTGGTTATTCTCGACTGTCCGCCGACTATCAGCCAATTGGCTGAGAATATTTTCAATGCTGCGGACCTGGTCATGGTTCCGGTGATTCCGACGACCCTGTCACAGCGAACCTTCAGCCAGTTGCGGGAGTTTTTTAAGGATGAGGACTACAGTCGTAAAAAACTGATCCCCTTCTTTACCATGGTGGATAGCAGAAAACAGCTCCACAAAGAGACGGCGTCAGCTATGCGTAATGACTACAAGCGTTTCTTACGTAATGCTATCCCCTATTCAACCGATGTCGAAAAGATGGGAGTTCACCGTACCCCCATCGATCTCTATGCCCCAACGCGCCAGGCCAACCGCGCCTACCAGGCGTTATGGCAGGAGATGGCTAATCTGCTTAGAGAAGGATAAGCATGGAACAAGTAGAAATTGAACGAAAATTTCTTCTGGGAGGGATCCCGGAAGAATTACTGAACGGCGTCAGCGGAGAGCGTATTCGCCAGGGCTACCTGCTCAGTGGCGACAGTGAATTGCGGATTCGGGAACGGGCCGGAAAGTGTACCATGACCGTTAAGCGCGGTAGCGGCCTGGCTCGCCAGGAGCAGGAATGCAGTATCCCCCAAGAGCAGTTTGACATGCTCTGGCCGTTGACTGCAGGGCAGCGGATTGACAAGGTTCGCTATGCCGTTCCCCGCGCGTCTTTAATCTATGAAATAGATATTTTTAAAGGTGATCTGGCTCCTTTGAAGGTGCTTGAAATCGAGTTTAATGATATTGAGGCAAGTCAGGCTTTTCGCGCGCCTGATTATGTCGAACGTGAAGTGACAGAAGATAAGGCTTATAAAAATGCTGCATTGGCATTAAAAGGCCTGCCTGCCGGGAGCGGATGTAATGGGTGATGAGAAAAAAGGGAAGAGAAAGAGTAAAAAGGACAGTCAACTGCTGATCAGAATTAACAGTGCCGAGCGTGATGAATTCATTTCACTGTGTGACGAGCTTGATACCAGCGCCGCCAGGGAAATCCGTCGTTTTATCAGAGGTTTTATTCAGGAACATAACAACGAATAGTTGGTACAGGAGAGCACTATGGCAACCCCACTTGAGAAAGTTATCGGAATTGGCCCTGCCACGGCAAAACTGCTGGCAGAAAACGGCATTACTAGCGCTGAAGATCTTGCGGCTCGCCAGGTTGAGGAGATCGCTGCCGTGCATGGTTTCAGTACTATTCGGGCCACCCAGGTGATTGCTGCCGCGCGCGAGCTTTTTGTGCTGGCCCCCGTCGTTGCAAATGACGAACAGCAACCTCCTGCTCCGGAAACTGAAAAAAAAGAGAAAAAGTCAAAACCGGGGAAAGCCAAAAAAGCAGACCGGAAGAAAGAGAAAAAGTCTGAAAAACCCCTTAAGAAAGATAAGAAAAAAGACCAGGATAAGAAAACGAAAGACAGCAAGAAAAAGGGGAAGAAAAAAGGGAAAAAAGCGAAGAAGTAAGCATTTGAAGGCAGCTCTGGCAGAGGATTTTTGCTGAGCCTCCGGTTCCTTGATACAATGACTGTAACAGGATCGCAACTGGAGGTGGTTTATGCCTCACTGGCTGGTTTCAGTAATCCTTATAGGTTCTTTGTTCTGCATCGATAGTGATGCTGCAGTATACCAGTGTCCGAATCTTTCCGCCGTTAATATTATCACTGATGGGGTAGCTGATAGTGACTTCATCTGTACCACCGCAGAGAAGACCTTTGCCTTTCTCAACCGCTTTGGTCTTTTAAGTGATCGCACAGTGACGGTCAAACTGATTGCGCAGCCGGTTCACAGTGCGCTCGGATCGGTTTACGGCGGTTATGATCCTTATGAGGATCAGATTCTGCTGATGACGTTTGACAGCATTGTCGCCCAGCCTGAGGTATACTCCCTCTTCTCAGACAGGTTCGACCGCATTGAATATGCCGGGATTATCGCTCATGAATTGACGCATGCCATGGTTCAGGATTTGCTCCACATCAAACCTGATGCTATGGCCCATGAATATGTCGTGGCCCAGGAGTACCTGGCCTATGCAACGCAGATTGCGGTCATGCCAGACCAACGCAAGCGCAATCTGGCTGAGAAGTTAGATGTTGAAGCGTGGCAATCCGGCCATATCATAAATGCCATCTATATGGCCTTTGCGCCCCATAAGTTTGCCGTAAAATCCTACCTGCATCTGACCAGCATGGAGGATCCTCAAGCGTTTATTAACATCTTGCTGAAGACCTCAGGTCTGGAAATCTACGTCCCCTGACCAACCTTCCTGATCTCCCTTCTTTAATGAACAACACGGATCGACCTGTTCTTTGATGTTTTTTCGCAACCAATTAAAAATACAGAGAGATTTGGTTATCTATGCTAATCAACACCTAACTTGATCATTTGCTTTCAGTTACATACAGTCCTCCTTTGACGGGAGGGGATAACTGTTTCACGCAGTTTTTTGTGTCTGTTGTTTGGGATTTTTTAAAAGCCCTGATACCGGCACCAGGCAAGCGGAAATTAAGTGTTATTCTTTTCGAAAATTACTGGTGGAGCAGCAACCGTAAAGAGCCAGACGCGCTATCTGCAGTTCGGGTTATCCCTGGCTTTCGTTCTGGTGCTGTGCCTGAGCTGGGGAATGACCCTGAGTCAGCTCAGAGAAAATCGCCGCTTTATTATTCAGGGGTTGAGTACCCAACAGGCAAACCTGACAGCAATTATTGCTGAAAATATCTATCAGGTTGTTGATCAGAACCAGGCGATCGGTTTGGTGGCCCAGGGTTGGATCAGACATCACCAGCAGGAGCAACCGGCAGAGATCAATAATTTTATCTACAGTGAACAGGCTTTCAACCGCATTGTCCTGTATGGCGTCGATGGCCGGAAACTCTATCAGACGCTGCCGGATTTTCAGCAATCGATCACCTCGGAAGAAGTAAAAGGTTATTTAGGTACCCTCGCATCGGACATTGGAGATCAGGCCAAAATACTGGTTCCCAAAAATAACCCCCGACCCAACTGGCAGCTTCCTATTCTCTTCCCATTAACATCAGGAGATCAGCTCGAAGGTGCCATGTTGCTGGAAATGAATCTTGGCTACTTGCTGAACTTTTTGCAGGGGCTCGATATCGGTCGCAGCGGGCGTATTTCTATCTACAGTGACCAGGGGGAAATTCTGGCCAGGTATGAAAATTATGGCTTGGTTAATATCGATCAGTATGCGTCCAAACCGGACTATCATCAGGTTGACGATACCAGTCATTCGATTCTTTTTACCTACAGTCATGAAACGGATAAATACCAGGTTGCCGCGCGTAAGGTTCGCAATTACCCACTCATCATCTCTTTGAGTCAGGGCTTACAAGAGTCTTTGGCTGAATATTACAGCTATCGCTCCAGAATCGTCATGGGCATGGTTATTCTGACCGCTTTTGGCTGTGTTGGTTTTGTGCTGTTATTGCGCATTTTGAATTGTACTGATGACTACCTGGCATCATTGAAAGACTCCGATGCGGAAAAACAGGCGCTCCTGGCCAAACTGGAAGACGAACACAAAAATGCCGTTAATGCCGCCTCTTTTGATGCCTTGACCGGCTTGTATAACCGTCGCCTGTTTGTTTCCCTGGCGAAACAGAATCTTTATGCCGCGCGGCGCAATAACACCAATTACGGGATTCTGTTTATCGATCTCGATCGCTTCAAAACCATTAATGATACCTTGGGGCATCGTATTGGTGACCTGTTGCTGCAGGAGGTTGCTGACCGCTTGACAGGTTGTGTGCGCAAAAGCGATGTCGTGGCTCGTTTTGGAGGTGATGAGTTTGTTATTCTCCTGGCGGAGATGGATTCTCTGTCGGATATTTCCATGGTCGCCGAAAAAATTATCGACACGATTTCCCTGCCCTGTTTTCTTGATGGTGAAGAATTGTCGGTCAGCCCAAGTATCGGTATTGCCATCTTTCCTCGTGACGGCCTTGAACTGGAAGATCTGATCCGTAACGCTGATGCGGCCATGTACGTATCAAAAAAGGCTGGCAGAGGACGCTACAGCTATTTTGATGCCAGCCTCAATAACAATTCTTCAATTCAGAAATTCGAACTTGAGCAGGGGGTCGTCAGGGCCATCGAAAAGAATGAATTTGTCCTTCATTATCAACCTAAGATCAGGCTTGATGATTCCCGGGTGGTCGGTCTTGAGGCTCTGATTCGCTGGCAGCACCCACAGCATAACCTGCTTTATCCCAATGATTTTATTGACTGCATCGAAGAGAGTGGCCACATCAGCAAACTTGGGACCTGGGTACTCGAAGCGGCCTGCCGGCAGTTGGTTAAATGGCGCGGACTGGGACTGCAGACGGTACCGATTGCGGTGAATGTTTCACCGACGGAGATCAAAGAAAAAGACTACGCCGAAAATTTTATAACCATGCTCGACAGGTATGGGTTGAAACCTGAAGATATCGAAATTGAAATCACTGAAGGCGCCATATTTGAAGACAAGCAGACTCTGCATTGCAATCTGAGTCGTCTTGCCGATGAGGGGATAACCATTTCACTGGACGATTTTGGAAATGGTTTTTCGAGTCTCAGTCATATTCGTTCGTTACCCATCAAAACTTTGAAAATTGATCGTAGTTTCGTCAACGATATGCAGAAAAGCCGAAATGATAATGCCATTGTAACTTCGACCATAGCGCTGGCTAAAAAGCTGAAGTTGACGGTTGTTGCTGAGGGTATTGAACGTCATGATCAGCTGATACATCTCAAGCTGGCAGGTTGCGACCAGGTCCAGGGCTATTTTTTCAGTCGTCCAGTTGAAGAAGAACAGACCCGGGAATTTTGAGAAAACCGGTCCGGAGTTACCAAAATGAATAAAATAATAATTGCTTTGATAATCATGATCTTGCTGGGCGGCAGCGTATTTGCCGGGCAGGGAAAACCGTCTGATGACACCGGTCGCCCCCTGTATTTTTCGGTGATTCCCAAAAAGAATCTTGATCAGCAGATTACTGAATTACGGCCACTGTTGAACTTGCTTGAAAATCGCCTGCAGAGGTCGATAAAGCTAGTTCGCCCCCAATCTTACCAGTCGGTCATTGAGGGACTGGTTTCCCATGCCATCGATTTTGGTGTCTTGGGCCCGGCATCTTATGCCTATGCCCGGCGGCGCGATGCCGGCATTGATGCGTTTGCCTCCTTTATGATGAAGAACGGCTATGCCACACCAAAGGGGGAATATTACAATTCAATTCTGTTAACGAGAACGCAGAGTGGTTTTAAAACCGTAAATGATTTACATGGGAAAATCGTAGCTCTGACCGATCCCGCGAGTACCTCAGGTTCGGTGATTCCGAACATGGAATTTGCAACGTTTAGCGGCCAACCATTACAGCAGTTTTTTGCCAAGCAGGTGTACACCGGGGCCCATGATCGTTCGGTTGAAGCGGTTATGACCGGTAAGGTAGATGCGGCTTTTGTTGCCAGCTCGCGGCTGGATGATGAAATTCGTAAAGGGGTTGTTGATTTCGATGATGTCAGGATTCTCTGGACCTCCCAGCCGATCCATTACGATCCCTTTGTGTTTGGCAGCAGTCTCAATAATGAAATACGCAACCAGATCTGTGCCGTCTTCTTTGCCCAGGACCCGAGCCTCAACCTGATGTACGAGAATATGCAGGTCAAGGGGCTGGTGGCGGTTGAGGATAAGGATTATCAGCCCATTCATGCTATGGTCGCCAGCCAACTGAAATAGAACGCTCGTCTGTTGTTAATTATGGTCAGTACAAAGCCCACCCCGTAAGAGAGGGTGGGCTTTTTTGCAGCGCTCTGAGAGGAAGGGCCCGATCAGTGGAGCGGCTGATCAGATGTGTGTTGCAGAAGGTGCCTGGACGGGATGATACCAGTTTTCCAGGCGGTGAGAATTGGGAGCAATGCGGCCGTTAAAGTAATGACAGGCCCGGTAATAGAGCAGATCTTCAAACCACAACTTGAAAAAAGTACGATCCCGCAACAGGTGTTTGGCAAGTTGCAGCGGGGACTGACGCAGATCGAGCAGCGGGGCAAACAATTCCGACGGATCGCGAAAACATTCCCAGTCACACTGACGACAGTCCCCTTTGGAAGCTTTACCCGCTAAGTCGAGCTGACAGAAATCACCGAGATTTTCGGCTCCGCGATAGCCACAGGGGTAAGTCATACCGTTCTTGCTAGCGATAAAGAAGTAATCAATACCACCGCGACACGCAGTCGCAAGTTCCGGGCGCCCCTGGTACTGCTGTAACAGGGTGTGAATGCTGCTGCGCGGGGTAAAGATCCGCAGTTTATCACGATGGTTGGGAATGACGTCGGACAGGGCCCGAAACAGGTTGATTTTTTCCTGGGTAGAAAAATACACGACCCGGTCACTGGCAGTTGCTGCATAGACAGCAACATCTGCAGATTGGGCGGGGTCGTCGCTGTGCATCGGGTAGCAGACGTTGGCGATGGTAAAGCCCAGGTCATGAACAAAGCGATAAAAACAATCAAAACCCTGGTAAAAATCGGCATACTCAAGGTTGTCGTGAGCGTTGGAAGAACCGGCAAAGTTACGGTTAAGACCGAGATTGGCCGACAGAAACAGACCACGTTCGGCAAAGATGGGTAACGCCTTTTCAATGCCGCGCACAACTCCGGGCAGGCCGCGCATCTGCTCGTGAGTTGCTATTTCGGCGGAATCGATGCTGACCCAGATGTTGCGGATCGGGGTAGCTGCCAGTTGATCAGCCAGGCGTTTGATACGATCATTAAAATTAGCATCAGCAGAGTTGCGGAACATGAAGCCATTGGTGCCGGTACGAATGTACTTGATACCATGCTGTCCGGCATAGGTTGCCAGCTGGCAGATCTGATCAAGATACAGAAAGGGCTCACCTCCGGTAAAAGACAAGGCGGAGATCCCTTTATCGGCAGCGCTGCGGATAATCTTCTTAACCCGTGCTTTGTCCAGGGTTGCCCGCTCAAATTTATTACTGATGCGCATGCCACATTGAGGGCAGCTGGCATTGCACTGATCGGTGTACTGGATTACCAGTTGGCCGGGGATACGGTTTTTTAACAACAAGCGGCTGCTGATCTTTACAGCTGCGGAGATATTCTCAAAAAATGACACTAGTGCACCATCATGTTGGAAGCCAGTTTCAGGATCCGCTTTAACGAGCCATGCTGATGGCGTTGCTGACGAGGGGTGTCTTGAGCGACCATGTCATGGAGAATGGTGTCCCAGCTGAAGCGCTCTTCCACCCGGGTGCGGGCGGCCAGGCCAAGCTGTTTGCACAAGCCGCCATTACTGGCCTGGTCGGTGAGCAGATCACTGATTTTATTCACCCATGGCTCACTCTTTTCTACGCTCAGGGAATAACCGGTTTCTCCGTCGACAATGATCTCCTTCGGTCCGCCGATATTGGAAACCAGGGCCGGAATGCCGCACGCCTGAGCTTCTAGCACCACCATCCCGAAGGTTTCCGTGGTGCTCGGGAAGACGAACAGATCGTACTGGTTATAAAGCTCCGGTAATTCCGCATAGTCGACCCGCCCCAGGAACTTTACTTCCGGCAGATCACTGCATTTATCCTGCAGCTCACCCAGATAAGGGCCGGTTCCGGCCAGCGTCAGGCTGACATCGGGGTGCAACACCCGCACCTGGCGGTAGACATCCATGAGGAAATCAAGATTCTTATCTTTGGAGATGCGCCCCACATACAGCAGGCGTGACCGCCAGGTTTGCGATTTATCCGGTCTGGTCAGCGGTTTGAAATGTTCGCTGCGCAAACCACGGCGGAACAGTTCCATGTGGCGGTAACGGTAGCCACGTTGTTTGAGCAGGTCGATATATTCCTGGGTCGGGACCAGCAGGGTATCAAACTGATTGAAAAACCACTTGCTGTAAGCTTCGATCATGGTGCTGATCGCCGGCTCGGCAACGATAGCGGCCGATTCCTCGGTGAAGTCGGTATGGTAGATCCCTTTGATGGTGGTTCCCAGCATGCGTCCCATGAACATTCCGAGTAAGCCGACCGGTCCCGGAGTGGAGATGTAGATTTCATCCGGATTGTAGTCATAAACCAGCTTAAGCATGCGCAAGACGGATGGAACATTGATGTTCAGTTCCTCGTAGTGAGGCAGCTGGAAGCTGTAGAGGGGTGGAATCGCCAGGGTGGTCAACGGCAGGCGACTGTCCTGTTGCCGTTCATTGAGGCTCGACATGATACGGATATCATACCCCTTTTCCTCCGCCAGGTTGCCGATGGTCTGCAGGGTCATGGAGACCCCGTTGAGGTCAGTCAGGGTATCGGTCAGCCACAAAATCCGCTTACTGCGTTCAGTGTTGTGTTTACCGAGGCTATCTTCCAGCTGGTTGATTACCTCGCGATCGCCGAACATGTGACGGAAGGCGGAAAAGAAGGGGACCGACAGGAAGATACCGGGAATACTCGACGACAATCCCTGAATAATGCTGATGATATCCATCTCTTCAATGTTGGTATTGAGAGATTCCAGCAGCGAGCGAAAATACTGGTCGGATATGTTGCTGATGCACTCGTAAAGCAGGGTCAGGCGCGCATCGATATCATCGTGATCAAGGCTGCGGCTGGTTTCGATCAACTGCACGATATTCTGATAGATTGCATTATTCTTTTGTGACTTCATGCGGTTCAGGCGCAGCCTGTCCTTAAAGCTCAGGCGCTGTTCACTGAACAGGTAGCGGGTCATGTCGCTCAGGGTCGAGTGAGAAAACGCGGTACTTTTATGCTGTGAGAAGTCAAAGGCAATTTTATAAATGGCAAAGGTCAGCCCCTGGAAATCATTCTGTCTCCCCTGGGGTTCCATGCGCTGGCTTTTCAGTTGCTCAAGGAATTCTTCCGGGGTACTGGCTTCAGCTTTGGTGTAGGTTTTTGCAATAAAGAAACCGGCATGATCATCCGACCCGCCGGTGAGCCCTTTGCGCCATGGCTCAGGCCCCCATGGTTCGATACCATGTTTCTGCTGCAGGCGTTCCATATCTTCCGGGGTCAATTCCTTCAGGACCTTGGTCAGGACATCATTGTTCAGGACACTGCGGCTGCCGTTACGCCCTTCAAAGTTATTAAATAGCAGGATCAGTTTTTCCAGGTGATCAAGGGTCAGTTTGCCATTAACGGAATAGGTGGCATGGGCGACGACGCAGGCGAGATCTTCCTGCATCAGGTAGTCACGCAGTTTGTAGATGTTCAGGCGTTTTTTCTGGATTTTAATAAACTGTTCACGATCAAGACCGTAAATCAGCACGTGGACCTTGCAGTTATCCTCCGGAAAGTAGACCGTCGATTCAACCCCGGTAAAGCAGTGCTTGGGATGCTTCTTAACCAGCTCCATCGATGCTTTGATGCGGTTGTGGTCGGTGACCGTAACAAAGTCCATCCCCCGCTTGCGGGCCATTTTATAAACCGTATCAGGGTCGGTATAGGACTCAGAGGCCCCGAGGCGTTGTAAAAACCATTCGGAAGGGTGATTGGAATACTTGGAATGTACGTGCAGGTCGGCTAGTGCCATCTCTTTTTCTCCGTCTCTTGTCGTTTTTTCTCTATTGTGGACGGTAAGATTAGGTGGGGATGAGGACTGTGTGAGAATCTGATGTGAAAAACCTGGCAGATTGCCCTGGCAATAGGAAAAAAACCTTGAAATATCATGGTTGTGCAGACCAGCCCTATCTGGTATAAGAGCCGCTTCAGAAAATCAAAACAAATGGGGGGATAGAGAAGTGAAAAATTTCTTTTTGGCCGTGGCCTTTCTGGGCCTTGCTGCGTGTGCTCAGAATCATGATAGTTCCCATCACCGCGGTGGCAGCGGCTGGACCAGCCGGGTCGATATCTATACCAGCGGTGGTGGGCAGCTCTTCACCTGGAAGGTTCAACCAGGCTATCTTGCTAATAACCTTGATCTCACCAACCTGGAATTCACCGCCTACGTCAGGGTGTACAATATTGTCGATAGCGCGCGGGCCCAGATCGCGCTGATAATCCGGGGTGGCAGGCATACCAGCAGCAACCCGGACCTGGCGTCCTGCACGGTCTAAATGGCAACCGCCTGCTAGTTGATCATCCACGAAGAAGATCAGTCGCCATAGGATAACTATTTTCCGGTTTTAGAAACCCTATTATCACTATTATTGAGGACTTACCATGTGTAGAATGCGCTTTTTTCCTGTTGCAATTATTTTTCTGCTGCTGATAACAGGATGTAACGATAGCCTGGAAATTCAATTCAACAGAAGTGTTGATCTAGAGAGCCAGGCCCGAGCAGAAATAGAAAAAGCTCTAAAAGGGATAGCTGTTGTCAGCAGTTTTAAAATGACCAAAGATTCTGCCAGCGGGGAATCAGGAAAAACGGCAACCCTCAAAATTCACGCCGATGAAAACAATCAAGATTATTCACCGGAGCAGGCCAGGGATATTATTCTCGAGAACCTGTCCCATCAGCCTTCAGATATAAAATTCAGCATAGAAATTACCGAGGAACAGGATCAGGTTCTGGAAACATTGTCCATTGAAAACGGGCAAAAGGTTGTGTCTGAACTGGACTGGGAGCAAGCAGACCTTGCTGTCTTCTATTACAGTGATAGCTCAGATTATACCGTCAATAAAGATTATGTCTGCGCCATAAAAGTTCCCCTAAAACAAGGGATACCGGTCCTGGACTACAAATATGAGGTTGACGCAAGATTGGCCGGCTTCAAGAGCCTTATGGACAACATGATCATGAAGGCAAAACATACTGAACAGATCAGCGGCCTGCCCATTGACCCTGAACTTTATACCATCCAGCTTGAAACAGGTTATGGCAGTGACAAGCAATATAAAAATCTCATCATGATTTTTGAAAGCCTTGGCAGAAGCAGTGAGTCGACCTTTCTGCCCGGATCTGCAACGCCTCCTGGCGGCAAAGACACAGAATACTGCAAAAGACAGTTAAGGGAAAAAAGCGGATCCAACCTGTTTGGAGCTGCCGGCAATGTTGCTGCGCACGATAACATCATCGCGGTACAAAAAAACTAGTTTGCCGAGGGGGCAAAACCTGCTGTTTTATTTTCACAGACTTGATTATGACAAAGGAATGAACAACATGCTTGACCGTTTGATTATGAAGTACCTTTCCTCAACTGGCAGAAAAGCCTATTGGATTGGCCAACTCACTTTAGTTGCTGCCTGGCTGATCTATCTGTTTGGGGTCGCCCATTACGATATAGACGACAATGGAACCCGTAATATGCTATTTGTCGGGCTGTTTGCCATCATCATCTGCTGGGGTGGGCTGTGCCTGGTTGTGTGGCCCAAAAGCAAAAATCCAGACACCCAGGTTGCCGAGAAATAGATCCTATGCTCTCACTGTCCTTCTCCATGACAGTGAGAGTGTTGTTTTTTAAAACATAAGCCAATCAAAACCGCGGGGTCTCGCCCCCGCCGGCGACTTCTTTTTTGTCCGGGGCCGCAAAAAGGAAGGAAAAGACTCCCTTGAAATATGTCCGTGTTCAGGCGCCATTACGCAAGCCAATTTCTAATATAAAGGTTTCAACTATTTGACATTTTGTAATTTAATAGTACGCTTGAACCCTTTACAAGCAACACACCTACACAACCTAAATGAAATTATGGAGGGGAAAAACAATGGCAATACCAGCTTATATGTGGTTAACCGATGACCAAGGCAACAAAATCGAAGGATCTGTAAACGTAGTGGGACGTGAGAATTCGATTGAGCTGCTGGAATATCATCATATGATTTACATCCCAACCGATAGTGACACCGGTGCCCTGACCGGAACGCGTAAGCACTCAGCAATCAATGTAACAAAGGCATTTGATGCCTCCTCTCCCTACCTATTCAAGGCTTGCTGTAATGGGCAAAGATTGCAGAAGGCGATCATTCGTTGGTACAAGATAGATGATACCGGACGGGAAATTGAATATTATCAGCATGTTTTGGAAGGTGTTAAGGTCAATTCTTTGTCTCCGGTTATGGCAAACACTAAAAGTCCGGGAATGGAAAATATTCCACACCTCGAACGGATTGCGCTTCGCTACGAAAAGCTAACCCATACATTTCTTGACGGTAATGTTTCCTTTACGGATGCCTGGACGGAGGGGCGCTAAAACAAGAAGGCTCTGAAAACGGAGGGATTATTTCCATATATCAGTTTTCTGCGACTATCCGCGGGCAATGAGTGCAGCAAGGCGAAAATGCATAGGGTTTTGTATATGAAAATACTTTTTCAAATTTTGATTATTATGATTATTGGGACAGCATCATCTGCGGAGATAAATGGCTACGATAAGTTAGCTAACTCAAAAGAGGTTTCTGTTGTTTCAGAAGAAGTTAAATGGCCAGAAAAATCTTACACAGGACATAGGAAAAAAATTGTATTTAGTAATTTCTCTTTTTCGGTTCCGGAAAACTTCGACAGCATTCTCATGGCTGAGAATACACCTGGTTTTATTTTCGACTACAACGGAAAACAAATATATATAGAATTAATAAACAGTGACAACTTCAAAGATAAATATAAAGCTGACATCAATAGCACAAATTTAAAAGTATATGATTTTCCTAGGATTTTATTTGAAGGTACACTAGAAAATTCTGATGGTAAATCATATGCAAACGAATTTATGAATTTTCTATTCAAATATAAGAAGATGTATTTTGGAAGAACCAATAAAGCATTTATGTCTTTAAAGGGTACCTTGTCTGCTTATTACATTTCAGAATCACTTCCCGGGTGGGGACCTTACGCCATTATCACTGATAAACGCTACCCTGATAAATTATTGAATATTCAATTTCTGAACAAGGCAGATATCGAAAGCCTAAGAGAAATTATTTCATCGATAGGGGACTGAATAATGGCTCTGACAAACGAGGAAAAAAAAGCTATCCGAGAGATTTACATTTTTTTATTCGGCGAGGTGAACCGCGCGGATATATACAGCTTAGAACCGAATGAGAAAACTCTGGCAGAGCTAGAGGATCTTTTAGAGAGAATTAGCAAATGTGATGCAACTATGGATACTCTTTTCAAAACCCTTCCATATGGAATGGTAGGTGGTGGCTGGTTGCGAAAGGGGCTACAGGATCTGTCGTCGACAATAAGCAATAAATCGGGGCTTTTGATAAGTGTAAATGCCTGTACTACTGTGCCGATGGCATACAAAAGATCACAAATCCTTCAAACAATGTATTGATTTGTGCATGTTAAGAACTTTAGGAAAGATTGAACTTGTAGAAATGGATGGTCGGCCTTGATCCTGATGTGAAAATGGTTTTGCGGATGCACCCAGAGATCATAAATCGCAACCACCCAGGCAGAAAGACTTATGCAAAGTGAACAGGACTAGCTAAATGACAGCACACATGAAAGATCAGTTACTCCTTTTGGTTACCGGGATTGTCGGTGCCGTCGGAGCCTGGGTTGTATTTCACTATGGTGGAGAGTACGTCTGGCCGACATCTCTCGCTATATCGGTTCTCACGCTAATGTCTAAGGTCAAGAAACAACAGAAGCAAATTGCAGAGCTTGAAGCGAAATTGGAAAATAAGCAGAACGAAAACGAATAGACATAAAAGTGGTCGGTCCGTAGAACGGCAAAAGCCCCATCAACATAATTGCTGATGGGGCTTTTTGCTGTTCAGTTGCAAGACTTGCCTCCACGAGGGTGTTCTGGCTTAGCGCCGCTGCGTTGGCAAGGCGCAACCCCGAGGTTTTGATCTGCTTCTGCACATTGACAGCTTGAAGGCCATCAGCTATATTTTTCTAATTAAAATCCTGTGGGGGGAGTCTATGATTATCAATTTAAAATTACCGTTTTCTTCGTTGTTACTGTGCATTTCGATTCTAATCAGTTTCATTGTTCCTGTTACGCTATCTGCTTGTGAAATACAGAACTGCCGGGATGCAACCCTTAAACATGGCCTTTACAGCGATATTTATTATCATCTCGATAGCAAGGATGAAAATGATCGTTACCTGGCTTCAATTATCATCGCCGAATTGCCGCTACCAAATGAGGCGGTTGCTACCTTAAGCAAAAAAGAAGCAAGCGAAGCTGATCCATTCTGTAAATTATTATTTGCTTATATTCTTGCCAAGCGGACGCAGGAAACTAAGTTTGTTGATGATTTTATCTCGTTGTATCCTGCTGGGGCTGAACAGTCGCAAATATGGACAATGCAAGAAAAATCCTACTTTTTGGGGCTAGAATCACCCCTTCAGGAATTTCTTACTGCCTTAGCGACTGAAAATGATAAAGCATTTCTTAAACTTGTATCCGGGTTACGTTATTCTGATGGTGTTCATGGAGAAATTTTACTTTCTGCACTTAATCAACTTTATAAACAAAACGCCAAAAGGGCAGAAGCGCTTATGGTGAATGAGCCAAAGCAATTGAAAGCCATTAAAGAATATTGAAAGCATAGATGAAAAAAAAAGGGGGGGGGGATTTACATGGTTAAATTGATTTTTAATAAGTCTCAAAATATTCTTCGCTGGGGAGAAGTGACATACCGGGCCGTTAGTGGTGGCTACGGAGACCCATTACCAGATGGTAGCTACGACATCCGTATCAGAAATGTCGTTGTTCGCAAATCCCTTGAGGCAGGATTTCACGATCCACTCAGTGGAAACGCGTGGTTTATTCCTCTTAGCCCCAAATTTGCTACTACCAGAAGTGGTTTTGGTATCCACCCAGATGGTAACAAGCCGGGGACAAAAGGCTGTGTTGGACTGAAGGGAGAGTCCTCAGAAAAATTCTGGAAAAAGTGGAATAATACACTTATGTCAGCCAGGCCATTGGTACTGGAAGTTACGTCGTAACGTTCTGGTACCAGGTGAGTTAGAAAATACTGTATCCCCGGAAGAATTTTCGGAAGAATATTGGTAGTTGCGATTATGTTTTAGGCTCTTGCCCATAAGGTGCAAAGCACCTTGGGCTGCTGGTTAATTTTCTCTGGCTTTGATTAGGTGTCGTCTGCTGCTGGTATCGTCAGCGTTTTTGACTTTTTCTGGCATTTTTAACCCTTTGTTGCCCTGGACAATAGGGTGGCGCAGTTTGGGGGCGCGACCCCGAGTTTTTTGGTTTTAAGGTTTTAGCTACAATCAATGTCAATTATCCAGCAACCTTCAAAGACCTAACCTCCCCCTGCTTCGGACTATACTGCCGCTTCAACCACGAACTCAGCCCATCCAGCCCCGGAAACAGCACCCGTTCAGAAATATTGGCCTGATCCAGTTTATCGCGAATCTCCCATTTTAATGGCGCGGGGATAATAATCCTGCGCCACAAATGGGGCTGGTGGACCAGCCAGTCATCGAGGGCGCTGTCGGCGCGGGGCATGATGGAAAACAGGGCGTACTGGTTGGTGATCCGGTCATCGATGGACGGGGGCTCAATGAACAGGGTGAAATCGGTCTGGGAGCTGGCCGCCAGGTCGGTGAGGCTGGTCAGGGTATCGGAGAGCATTTCCACGGTAAACACATTGGCCCCCTCCTCTTCCAGTTTGTCGCGCAGATCTAGCGGGAGCAGCTGATGAGATTTCAGATAATTGACTACCCAGATGGCTCCGTCACAGGCGTAGCGCTCAATATTGGCAGTGGCGAAATGCAGGGCCACATAAGGGGAATAGGTCCAGTCGAGCAGGCGGGTGGGCAGGCCGTAGTGCTGGGCTACGGCGAGCCAGTGCCAGACTGAGTCCTGTTCGACCAAATTGCGGCGCGCGTACTTTTTGAAATTACGTAACAGGTGTCGTTCCAGGCTCTGAAACGGCCCACCAAGGCGAATCAGAGTGGTTTCCAGGTTGTAGGCGGCGTCAGATAAACCGCGATAGGCGTAGCGGGAACGGAAGCGGCCGATATCATCGTTCCAGGAATCTTCAAACAATTCTTCCTGTAACTTGGCCCAACTGGTGACCCGGATATCTTGCACATAATCTGGCATAGCGCAGTTTCCTCGTATGATTGTTGGTTAGTGTTAAGCGCAGCCATGTTGCTGGCCAATTGTTAAGAAAAGATATGGGGTAGGTAAGATTCAGACTAACAGACTGCTGACATAGCGGACATCAAAACCAAATATAGCTTTGACACAGTGTCTCCGGAAAATGCAAAGGAGTGACTCTGTCATCATGTCGCGAAACATTAAATCTCTCAGCACTGTTGATCTCAAGGTTCCGGCCGATCTGGAAAGCTGCTTCGCAGCCTTAGGTTTAAATACGGAGCGTACCGATATTGGATCGTTACCTTTTGGGGAAAACGATATTACTGCCGGTAGTGAATCCGAGCTCCAGGCTGTTGTTATTGGCAGCAGGGATCAGGTTGATCTACCCCAGGAAATTGAACAGTCACGCTTTTTTGCCAATCTGCAGCGCCGCACCCGTAGTGGGGAAGCCCCTGAACATGCATTGACGGAGCTTACGGAGTTCCTCGCAACCAACAAGCAGAAGGTTTGGGAAAACAGCTGGGTGCGCTTTCCGCGCTGCAAACTGTCTAAATATGCCGAAAAAGTTTTTCAGTGTGATTTGCGTGCCGATAAGCAGAATCCGCAGTCGCTGTTACGCGGTGATGCCGATCGGTTTCAGATGGTTGCAGACACTGGTGAACAGCTGATCCGGGTTCCGGTCAGCTATCTTTTGAAACTGGCTCTGGCCGACCTGCTTGGCAATCAGTGGTTGCCAAAAGAACTGCATATTATCGGTGAGGAGTTGTTGGAGCACTTTCTGAGTGATAATACCTCTCCCGAAACTTTTTCGTTTCATGTGAAACATCTAAGTAAAAAGGATGGTATGGGGGCCGGGCTGGCCCGGGAAACGGCCAAACGCTTTCTGTTCACACAGCTGCTGGTTCATTATGCCAATATCAACTTTGGCCTCCTGGAGCACGGCCAACGGGCTCTGATCTATTTTGCACCCCACCCGCCCTTACGCCAAAAAGCTCTCAATGACATGGTGCCCGATACCTTTTATCGGCAGTTGTTTATGAGCCCGTGTCTGTCCGGTTGGGATCAGGGGGAAGGGAAACACAGCTATATGCGCTTGTGCCACCAGGTGTTAAGCCGTAGTCAGCTGAATGCGGTTGCCAAGCTGCGAGAAGCGGGGATCATCACCAACAATCTGGTGGTCCTGCCCAACATGTCAAATACCAGCCTGGCCAACAATGGGGTGCACATCAGTATCGGCAGTAAACAGCTGACCGCAGCATGTCGGCAACCGGGTGGTTATGGGCCGGCCCAGGAGAAGTTTGTCGGTGACCTGGCCTGTAAAATCATGGAACATTTTTTACCCCTGTTCGCGACAATCTACAGTGCGGCGCCCTATCGTCTTGCTTTTTCCGATTTTCATCCTGAAAAAGCCCTTGGTTTTCTGCCGCACCAGCTCGATTTCACCCATTTGCGCATGCTCTGGCGCCGCTGGAAAAAGAAAGCCAGCCTGTCCTTCTTCGGGCATGCTTTGACCCCATTCGGGCCACCCCGGTTTGACCGGTTATTGAGCCGCAGCTTTGCCATGCATGGTGATTTGGTTCCCGATTTTCGCCTCCTCGATTACCCGGTCTGTTTTTTGAGTACGGATCAGAGCCCGGCCTATAGTGGTCGCCTGGGCAATCAGGACCAACTCAAAGAAGATCTGGCCGATATGGGGGTGTTTGATCGCCAGATGTCCCTCTACCAGTTTTTTAAGCTGCGTGATTTTCACAGCATGGGGTACAGCGGTTTCGAGGGGCGTCACTACAGTCTGTTCCCTGATTTTGAACGGGATATGGGGGGGGCAACCAACCTGCAGGTGCTGATTACCGCCCTGGCCTTCAGGTATATGGCCAGCGGTCAAGTCCGGCATCGTTTTATTCCCGATACGCCTTTTGTTGAGAGTGAACGGCGCCAGATCTTTTTCGCCAAGGCGGTTGGTATCCCAACCTTTTATGTGTTGAAAAACACCAGGAACCGGTTTCTCCTCAAAATTCTCAAATCTACCGGACGGATCCGGGCCAGTCGTCGTTACCCAGGCTATCTCAGGGTTTACCACCAGGATTATTGCAAAGGGTTGATCGCCTTGTTGCGCCAGGATGCCGGGGATCTGATTGAGCAGCTCGGGTTCAACGATCTGATCAATGACCTGTGGTTACGTCTTGACCAGTCTGCTGAATACTCTGCGTCGGGGCGTTTGATTGCCGGGATCAGTGGTGGTGACAGTAAAAATCCCCTGAAACGCGATGCCCACGAGTTTAATCAGGCCGCGGAAACCTATTATCGTGAAGATCTGCGCCAAGACCACTTGAAGCAGGCTTACTCAATTATTCAAAGTGACCTTACCCGGATCGACAATAGCAGTACAACCAGTGATTTTGCTTGTCGCGAAATGCTGAACGATATCATGCAGGAAAAAAGTGTTCAGGCTTTTGCCAAGGCGGTAGAAACCGATGTCTTTGCTGATCGCCTGGGGCGCCAACCGTTAAAGCGCCTGTTGAACCTGCTCCTGTTGATTGAATATCGGGATCGGCAGCAGTTAGCCGGGGAAAATTCGTTAATACAGGAGTACTATGGAACTGACCCATCAATATATCGACCGGACCAGCGGGCGTGTCTGTAACGAGCCACTGTTCGGCGACAAAATTGTCCGTTGGCTGTATCACCCGTTACGTGAAAACGCCCCCGGTTTATTCCGCCTGGTTACCGGGCCACGGACCTCCCAGCTATTGGGATTGCTCAACTACGATCTGACCCTGGCCACCCGCATTTGCGGTAATACCAGGTTCCTGCGCGAAGTTGGTGGTGATCTCGGGGAATGTCTCGATGCACCGCAGACCCTGAATACCGCCCGCAAAGTTTTCGAACGAAAAATCCGTTATTGGAGCTGTCGCCCCATGCCCATGGAAGCGGCAGCTATAGTTTCTCCGGCTGACGCCCGGGTTATTATCGGCACCCTTGCTGAGCATCACCAGTTTGAAATAAAAGGGAAGTTTTTCAGCATTGATGAACTTCTCGGCATCGACAGCCCGTGGCTTGCCAGCTTTCGTCGGGGGGATTTCGCTATTTTTCGGCTGACTCCGGATAAATATCATTACAACCATCTGCCGGTGTCTGGTGAAGTTGTTGATATTTATGATGTTGATGGTGTTTTCCACTCCTGTAATCCCCAAGCCATCGTTACCGAGGTAACCCCGTTATCGAAGAATCGTCGCGTCGTGACGATCATCGATACCGATGTCCCCGGCGGCAGCCAGATTGGCAAAGTCGCCATGCTTGAGATCGTTGCCCTGATGATCGGCGATATCGTTCAGGCCTACAGCGCCGAGCGCTATGATGCGCCACAAGGGTTGGAAAAAGGGATGTTTGTGGTCAAGGGAGCGCCGAAAAGCCTTTACCGCCCCGGAAGCAGTACTGATGTGGTGCTGTTTGAACCGGAGCGCGTCGCTTTTGCCGCTGATTTGCTGGAAAACCAACAGCGTCGCGATGTCAGCAGTCGGTTTTGTGCCGGTTTTAACAAGCCGCTGGTCGAGACCGATATCCAGGTGCGCTCTCTGCTCGCCTGGCCAAAATCATATACTAAGGAGGATAGCCATGCTGAATGAGCTGTTTGTTGGAATCCTTTTTCTGGTGTTTTCTGCCATGCTGGTGTGGGGCTTCAGAGTCCTGCCGCGTGATGGTTGGCAGATGCTTGCGACCTTGCCCCTCAAACCCCTTGGCAACGGTCAGTGGCAGGGAGTTAACCTGACCTGGTATGGCTTATTAACCGCCAATGCATACCTGGTTGCCTTGTCCCTGTTGTTGATTCTCCTCGGTGCCGCACGGGTCCCGCTAAGTGGTGTCATGCTGGTCGCCGCACTGGTCCTGGGAATTTGTGTACCGGCATCACGTCTGGTAGCCCGGATCGTTGAAGGTAAGGCCCATACCTTTACCGTTGGCGGAGCAGTGTTTGTCGGGATTCTGGTGGCGCCCTGGATCGTTGTCCTGGTCGCCTGGTTGACCGGTCAGCAATTGCCGGTCGCAACCGTACTGGCCGCTATCGCCATCGCTTATGCTTTTGGCGAAGGTCTGGGACGCCTGGGCTGCATCAGTTTCGGCTGTTGTTATGGTAAACCGGTAAAGGAGTGTCGTGGTCGTTATCAGCACCTGTTTCGCCGTTGGCACTTTGCTTTTCACGGTGAAACCAGAAAAATCGCCTATGCCAGTGGTCTTGAAGGAGAACCAGTGGTTCCGGTGCAGGCCCTGACGGCGGTGTTGTATGTCGGCTGTGGGCTAATAGCCATTGAACTGTTTTTATCCGGCTACAGCGCTACGGCCTTCGTACTGGTCCTGCTGGTGACTCAATTGTGGCGCGTGTTTTCCGAGTTTATGCGCGCAGATTTTCGGGGCGAACGCAAGTTTTCCATCTACCAGTGGATGGGATTAGTTGCCATTCCTTACGCCCTGGCGGTAAGCTATTATTTCTATACGAAAGAGGTGGTTTCTGATAGCCCTGATTTAACCATCGGCTTGGTCGAGATCTGGCAGCCGGGTGCCTTGTTGTTCCTGCAGTTGATCTGGATCCTGTTGTTTATTTATACTGGTCGTAGCAGTGTCACCGGTGCGAACTTAAGTTTCCACATACATCGTGACAGGATTTGAGTTTTCAGAGATTAAGAAGTCATTAAAAAATAATGAACTGGTTTAAAAAACAAATGAACGGTCTCTCGGTACTGATTAAAGACCTACTGTCCCAGGGTTTGACCAAGCGGCAAGTGACCCTGGCGCTGGTGGTTGGCATCAGTATCGGTTGCATGCCGCTAGTGTGGGGAACCAGTGTTCTCTGTATGTTTCTCGCTTATGTTTTGCGCCTTAACCAGGTGCTGGTGCAACTTGCCAATTACCTGGTATACCCCCTGCAGATTCTGCTGTTTATTCCATTTTTAAAGGCTGGGGGCTGGTTGTTTGTCTCCTCTTCGGGGCGCGATCTTCAGGCTGCGTCGGCATTTTCTTTACTCAAGTCCGCCCCTGGTCAATTTTTTCATCAATTCTGGCTTCTCAATTTACAGGCCCTGGTGGTCTGGCTGATAACCCTGCCCCTGCTTGCCTGTATCCTTTATTTTGCCATTTCCTATCGAATCAATAAGCAGCATTCAGGTACTGCAGGCTAATTTTCCGAGGCCAACCATTGCTCCTTAGCCCTTTTCAAGCGGCTAGCCTCTTATCGTTGTTTTTGTAAATCGCTACGATTCCTTCCTAAATATTTACCTCCTGATAATTTTTAACCTTCCGGTTTTACGGCCAATACACCGTAAAAAAACGAGGCTATTTCGGCATGTCAGAATGAAAACCCTACTAAAAAAATGTAAAAAGAAAATTTATTCTTGACTAAATTAATATTAAATACTATTTTTTATAAACATTACAGTGACGGTAACAATTAAATTCGTTCTATTTATCAAACATATAACCTCAGAGGTGATGGCATGAGTCAGATTTATCAGGATAATTCGTTGTCGATCGGAAATACTCCGCTCGTGCGTTTGAATCGCATTGTTCCGGAAGGTGGAGCAACCGTGTTGGCCAAGGTTGAAGGGCGTAACCCGGCTTACAGTGTAAAATGCCGGATCGGTGCCAACATGATCTGGGATGCTGAAAAGAAAGGGCTGCTTGGCCCCGGCAAGGAGCTGATCGAGCCAACCAGTGGTAACACCGGTATCGCTCTTGCCTTTGCTGCTGCGGCACGGGGGATTCCGATTACCTTGACCATGCCTGAAACCATGAGTATTGAGCGCCGCAAGGTGCTGCAGGTTTTTGGTGCCAAACTTGAGCTGACTCCTGGTAACAAGGGGATGGGTGGTGCCATTGCCCGGGCCGAGGAGATCGCTAAGTCAGATCCTGACCGCTATGTTCTGTTGCACCAGTTCAATAATCCGGCTAATCCTGAAATTCATCAGAAAACTACGGGACCGGAAATCTGGGAGGCTACCCAGGGGCAAGTCGATGTTTTGATCGCTGGCGTTGGTACAGGTGGTACTATTACCGGTATCTCTCGCTACTTTGAACTTGATCGTGGCCAGCAACTCCACTCGGTTGCAGTTGAACCGGCTGAAAGCCCGGTTATCTCTCAGCATATCAAGGGTGAGTCTTTGACTCCCGGGCCGCACAAGATTCAGGGGATCGGGGCGGGCTTTATTCCGGCGACCCTGGATGTCAGCCTGGTTGATCAGGTTGAGCAGGTAACCAGTGATGAAGCGATTGCTACGGCACGACGGTTGGCTTTGGAAGAAGGTATCCTGGCCGGAATCAGCTGTGGCGCTGCTGTGGCTGCCGCTGTGCGTCTGGCTGGGCAGGAGCAGTATAAAGGGAAAACCATCGTTGTTGTACTGCCCGATTCCGGTGAGCGTTACCTGACCTCGCCGTTGTTTGCTGATATTACTGCCTGACCGGAGCTAACCATGCCCTGCTAGCTGCCGGGTGTTGTTTTTACTCAATGGAGAGATACGTGAATTACCACCTGGACACCAAACTGGCACAGCTTGGCAATCATAGCGACCCGCAAACCGGAGCCATCAGCTGTGCGATTACCCCGAGTGCGACTTATCGACATCCTGGAGTCGGTCAGTCAACCGGTTTTGATTACAGCCGTAGTGGAAACCCAACCCGCCAGATCCTTGAAGAGGGTCTGGCCGAGTTGGAAAATGGTGCCCGGGGTATGGCTTTTTCTTCAGGAATGGCGGCTTTGACCACCCTGTTCCTCTATTTCAAGAGTGGTGATCACCTGGTAGTTTCCCAAGATCTCTATGGCGGCACCTATCGGGTTCTCAATGGTATTTTCAAGCGTTATGGCCTGACCGCCAGCTATGTTGATGCCACCGATAACGCTGCCGTCGTTGCGGCGCTCACCCCTGCGACCCGCGGGGTTCTGGTCGAATCTCCTGGCAATCCCCTGCTGGGCATTGTCGACCTGAAAGCGCTGGCTAGCGTATGTCGTGAACATCAGCTGTTGTTCATGGTTGATAACACCTTTCTCACGCCACTGTTGCAGCGTCCTCTTGATTTAGGTGCAGACGTGGTTATTCATTCCGCGACCAAGTTCATGGGGGGGCATAATGATCTATGCGCCGGAGTGCTGGTCGCGCGCGAAGCCGACCTTGGCGAAGAGCTGTATTTTTTGCAGAACAGTACCGGGGCCGTATTATCTCCCCAGGATAGCTGGTTATTGATCCGGAGCTTGAAGACTCTGTCCCTGCGTCTCGAGCGCCAGTGTCAAACGGCACAAGAGCTGGCGGCATGGCTGGACCAGCATGGTGCAGTGAAGCAGGTCTACTTTCCTGGTCTGGCGTCCCACCCTGGGCATGATCTGATCAGTCGGCAGGCGAAAGGATACGGAGCTATGCTCAGCTTTCGTGTTGATTCACCCGAGCGGGCACGCACGGCGCTGGAGCGTATTAAACTGATTTCCTTTGCCGAGAGCCTGGGAGGCGTTGAGTCTCTGTTGACCTTACCAGCAGTGCAGACTCATGGTGATATTCCCGAAGCTGAACGTTTAAAGCTTGGTATTGATGAGTGTCTCTTGCGGTTATCGGTAGGGATTGAAAATCTTGCTGACTTACAGGCAGACCTGGCTCAGGCCCTGTCTTGACCAATCATTAAAACTTAAATTCACAGCATAGCTGGGTTTAAAACTGAAGGTGACTTTCATGCACGGTTTTAAACTCAGCTATTTCGTTTCTGTCCGGAAAGCGCTCTTTTTAACCAGCTCGGCGTCCATCTGCGCATTCGCTTGTGCGGCGTAAAGTACTACGCCTTAAGCGCAAATTCCTGATTTCCTTGATCTGATAAAAAATTGCATTTTTCCAAATCAGAAACTGGCTTAGTTGCTATTTTGAGCTTCCGGATGGCAACTATCTCTTCATGTTCTCTGGTTCGCCTGAAATAACTTACAACGCCCTGCCTAGCCCATGTTCATAAGTTTGATAAAATGATTGGGAACCAGCAATCACCGATTCAAGCTGATGCTGTTCTCTGGCCAAAAGCTTGATAATTTTGTGTTTCAACACAAAATCTGAACTTTCCAGCAATAATTTAATGCAGGCCCAGGCCAGGGAGCGCTCAGGCTCATCGCCGGTATGAGGTCCGAAGGCACGCTTGCCGTCAAGGGATACCTCAGCATGAGTACTGAGGAGTTCTCCAAGCAGAAATTCGTTGTCAAAAGCATCCAGAACTTGGGGCAGGCTAATCTGCATTTTTTCGGTACTGTGGATTTCAATAGGAGTTTTTTCTAACAACTCCAGTAATTCACGGATCGCCTCACGCGGCATCTCATTGATAATCGCCGTTTCCAAATGGTCATATTCCTTCATAGGGTAAGCCTTCCTTTTGTATATTTTTTTATTTATGTCATGCGGAATATCTCTCAACTCGGTTTGGCTCAGATAAGCAGATGGTTAGAAAATGGTTAATAAAAAAGGAAGATTTGCCCCTCGAGAAAAACATCAAAAAGATAAATCCTGACATAATCCTCACATATCCCTAACAAAAGCAGAGCAGATTCTCCCTCGCTTAAGTAAAAAACTTTCAAAAGCAGGAATATTCGGTCAGAAACGACTGATTTAGTGGAGTTCTTACATTGCGCTAACACAATCCTAACAATTGATCGGCACATTGTTAGCGCTGTAAGACAAAAAGAAATTTTTTGTTAACTAAAAGGAGAAATCTCATCATGAAACTGCAATCTGTTGCCAAGGGATTGGCCCTCGGCCTGACGCTGTTAACTGTTACCGCAGGCTCTGTCTTTGCTGCCCCGATTCAAGTAGATGTTAACCTGTCTGACTACGTCAAGGTGCAGGGTGTTGCTGGTAACCTCAGCAGCGTTGGTTCTGACACCCTTAACAATATGATGACCTTCTGGGCTGAAGGTTTCCGTAAAAAATATCCAAACGTTAATATTCAGATCGAAGGTAAAGGTTCCAGTACTGCTCCTCCGGCTCTGATTGAGGGCACCAGTCAGCTGGGTCCGATGTCCCGTAAAATGAAGAGCAAAGAAATTCAGGCTTTTGAAGCCAAATATGGTTTCAAGCCAACCACCATCGGTGTTGCACTGGACGCCCTTGCGGTTTTCACTAATAAAGACAACCCGATCAAAGAACTGTCCATGACCCAGGTTGATTCTATCTTCTCAAAAACCCAGAAGCGCGGTGGCGACAATGTCACTGTCTGGGGTCAGCTCGGTCTGACTGGTGAGTGGAGCAACAAGCCGATCAGCCTCTACGGTCGTAACTCTGCTTCCGGTACTTATGGTTTCTTCAAAGAGCATTCACTGAAGAAAGGTGATTTTAAAGATACCGTAAAAGAACAGCCAGGTAACGCATCTGTTGTTCTCGGTGTTACTGAAGATAAAGCCGGTGTTGGTTACTCAGGTATGGGTTATGTGACTTCCGGTGTTCATGCTCTGCCCCTGTCTGCTAAAGATGGTGAGACCGCTTACGTTCCTAACTACGAAAACGTGCTGAACGGCAAATACCCCCTCGGTCGTATGCTTTATGTCAACGTTGTTAAAGAGCCAAACAAGCCGATGCCAGCTCTGGTTAAAGAGTTCATCAAGTATGTTCTCTCAAAAGAAGGTCAGGAAGTTGTTGTTAAGGATGGTTTCCTGCCTCTGCCTGCTGAAGTTGCTGCAAAGCAGATCGCTCTGCTTGACTAATCGGGTCACTAGCATACGTTTGGTTACATGCTAAACTTTACAAGCCCTGCCCTTTTAATTGGGCAGGGCTTGTTGTCGTGTTAAGAGGATGTGAAAAGATTTATGAATCCTGCCTTTTTAAAACGTGTAAAGCGTCAGGATAACCTGGCAAAATGGGCCATTACCGTTGGTGGTATGGCAATTATTTTCTGCGTTATTCTGATTCTGATCCTGATCGCCAAGGTGTCGCTGCCCTTGTTCTACACTCCGGATGCTGAACTTCAGGACAGTTTTACTTTAGCAGATAAGGTCTCCCCTGATCAGGTTATGGCAGTCGGGATGGATGAATACCGGGAAACCGGCTATATCATCGATGACCTTGGTATTGTTCATTTTTTCAATGTTCATGACGGTTCCAAGCTGGACAATGTGCAATTGAAGAGTGCCAATGGCGATAATAAGCTGATTGCTGCTGATCGGTATGGTCGTTTGAACCATATTCTGTTGTGGGCTGATGGCAGCACGACAATAGAGCAAATCAAATTTTTTCCATTCTTTGATGAACACAATAATAACCTGCGTACTATTCGTCATAAGCTTGATCACCTGGCAGATTTTCCTGAGTCTGAGCAGTTGCCGGTTACCGTTCAGGCCCGGGTAAATGACGAAGGGCGAAAAGTCCTGGTCGCTTTGCAGCAGGATGGCATTCTGAAACTGACCATCACCGAGCAGAAGGAATCTTTCCTTGGTGATGCTGAAGAGGTCACTGAAAGTTACGATCTGGATAATGATGCACAAGGTTCAGTCGTGTCGTTAACCATGAATGATAGCGGGACCAAGCTGTTTGCCGGGACCGACCAGGGTGAAATCCTCCACTATAACCTGGAAGATATTGAAGAACCGGTGCTTACGGAAATGGTCCAGGCGTTTGCTGACAAGCGCAAAATCACCGCCTTAAACATGGTTTACGGTGGGGTATCGCTTGCTGTTGGTGACAGCAATGGAGAGGTAACCACCTGGTTTGACGTTCGCGATGAAGAGCGTGGCTGGAAACTGACCAGGATTCACGACCTCAAAGGGCATAAGTCTGCTGTTCAGAAGGTGGTACCGACTCTCCACGACAAATCGGTTATCAGTGCCGCCGCCGGTGGTGTACAGATCAGCCACATGACCAGTGAACGTTTGCTGGTGCGTTTTGATGATCAGCAAAAACTCCTGTTTTTTGCCATGTCGACCCGGGGTAATGGTCTGATTGCCTTGACCGATGATGGCAAGATTCACACCTGGAAGCTTGATATTCCACACCCGGAGGTCAGTTTTAAGACCCTGTTCGGTAAGGTCTGGTATGAAGGGTATCCCCAGCCTGAGTATGTCTGGCAGTCGTCTGCCGGATCCGATGATTACGAGCCCAAGTTCAGTCTGACTCCATTGATTTTCGGGACCCTGAAAGGGACCTTTTACGCCATGCTGTTTGCACTGCCCCTGGCAATTTTCGGGGCGATCTACACCAGTCAGTTTGCCCGCCCGAAATTCAAGGGGGTTATCAAACCGGCGGTTGAGGTCATGGCCGCAGTACCAACGGTTATCATCGGTTTCCTTGCTGCCTTGTGGCTGGCCCCGCTGATCGAACGCTCCCTGGGTTCCATGTTTCTCAGCTTGATTATGGTGCCTGCTTCGTTAATGGTCAGTATCGCCTTGTGGCAGGCTATGCGGAAGGTGGAAACCCTCAAACGGGTTGAGCGTGGTTATGAATTTCTGGCCATTGCCCCGGTTATCATGATCGCTGTGGCAATCGCTGTGGTCCTAGGCCCCTGGCTGGAGCACGCATTTTTTGCCGGGGATATGAAGCAATGGCTGTTTTCCGAGGTTGGTGTGCGTTACGACCCGCGTAACTGTATCATCATCGCATTTGCCATGGGGTTCGCTGTTATCCCGATTATTTTCACGATCGCCGAGGATTCCCTGTCCAATGTACCGCCGGCCCTTAAAGCCGCATCTCTGGCTCTTGGTGCCAGCCGTTGGCAGACCGTATGGCGGGTCATTCTGCCTTCTGCCAGCCCGGGAATTTTTGCTGGCACCATGATCGGTTTCGGACGTGCGGTTGGTGAAACCATGATTGTGCTTATGGCCACGGGTAATACGGCGATTATGGATCTGAGTATTTTTAACGGTATGCGTCCATTGTCAGCGAATATTGCCGTTGAAATTCCGGAGGCACCGGTAGATGGCTCACTATACCGGATTCTGTTCTTATCTGCCGTCATTCTGTTTCTGATGACTTTTATCGTGAATACCATTGCAGAGATTGTGCGTCAGCGCCTGCGTGCTAAATATGGACGTTTTTAGGGAATATCATGAAGAAAACCAAAGAGATGAATAAGTACTGGCGGGTAGGCGAGCCGATGGTGTGGATGTCGGGCGCCGCTTTGTCGATCACCCTGCTTAGCGCCATCGTTCTGCTGATTGTTATCATGGTCAATGGCCTTGGTGTTTTCTGGCCATCCGATTTGCAACAGATCGAGCTTAAAGACGGTAAACATTTAGCCGGTAAACTGGTGCAGACTACTGAAACCGCGGATGAAACCGGGTTGCGCCGGCAGTACAAGATTGCCAACCGTGATCTATACGGACTTGATTTTCGCTGGGTCGACGAAGCACAGATTGTCAGTGAGCAATTACCGCAGGATCTTTACGCACTTGAGCGTATGGAGCACGGTGATTTTTATGGCTATCTGAAACAGGTGACCGGTGAAAATGGTCAGCAGATCTCAGCCACTCTGGATAATTTCCAGGCTCTTCTGGCTAAAATTCATTCCGAGCTCGATCAGCTTTCCGAGCTTGAAGATAAGTTAAAGGCCGACAGCTACCGGACTGAGGCAATTCGCCTGGAACTGCTTAAACTCGATTACAACAAGGTTGCTCAATCTGATGCCAAGTATCAGGAGTTGGTCAGTGAAAAAGCTGGTCTTGAACAAGAGTTTGCTGAATTGATCGGGGTTCAGACCAGCCGGACACAGAAAATTCGCCAGGCTAAAGCTCTCTTCACTGACGCTAATGGGCAGGAGAAAGAGATCGTCCTGGCAGATGTGGTGCAGATCTATGCACCCAACCAGATGTCGACCATGGCCAAAGTCGGTTTTTACGGCAGAAAAATCGTTGAACTGTTCGTTGATGAACCACGTGAGTCGAATACCGAGGGTGGTTTGTTTCCGGCTATTTTCGGTACCGTTATGCTGATTTTTATTATGAGCCTGTTCAGCTTCCCCATGGGTGTTATTGCGGCGGTTTATCTGCGTGAATACGCCAAAGATGGGTTGCTGGTCAGGATTGTCCGGATCGCGGTTAATAACCTCGCCGGTATTCCGTCAATTGTCTATGGTATCTTCGGGCTGGGATTCTTCATTTATGGGATTGGTCATAGCCTTGATACCCTGTTTTTTCCAGAGCGTCTGCCAACCCCGACCTTTGGTACCGGTGGTCTGCTCTGGGCCAGTCTGACCCTGGCGCTGTTAACGGTACCGGTGGTTATCGTCTCTACTGAAGAGGCTCTGGGGGCTATCCCGGCTGAAATGCGGGCAGGTTCCTATGCCTTGGGAGCAACCAAGTTTCAGACCCTGGTGCGTATCCTGTTGCCCATGGCATCTCCCGGTATTTTGACGGGTCTGATTCTGGCCATGGCCCGGGCTGCAGGTGAAGTTGCACCGCTGATGATCACCGGGGTGGTCAAGCTGGCACCGGCACTGCCGATTGATGGTAATTTCCCGTTTGTGCACCTTGATCGCAAGTTTATGCACCTGGGTTTTCATATTTACGATATCGGTTTTCAGTCACCTAATGTCGAGGCCGCCAAGCCGATGGTGTTTGTCACCACCTTGCTGCTGGTTCTGATTGTTTTGACTATGAGCAGTATCGCTATCCGTCTGCGTAATAAAATGAAAAAACGCTATACATTCGGGACCTTTTAAATAGTTTTCAGCCGGAAACGGCCCTTTTCGGCTGTGGCAGTGTCAATCTGCGAACTTGTTTGTGCGGCGTAACGTACTACGCCTCCGCTCAAGTTCTTGATTGCCTGGCCACAACGAAAATTGCTCGTTGCTCATCTGAAAACAGCTTTTAGTTAAGTTGAATTTGCCTGGTTGAAATTTTTTAAAGATAGGGTTAGCCGTTCGTTTAAGGCTATTTGGTAATAGGAGAACGTTGAAATATGAGTGAAGTAAAGATTGAAAAGCCCATCGTCGAGGTAAATAACCTGCGGTTTTTCTATCCAGGTGATGCCCGGGCTCTGCACGGCATCGACATCAGTTTTGCAGAGAAACAAGTCACCGCACTGATCGGTCCTTCGGGCTGCGGTAAAAGTACCCTGCTGCGCTGTTTTAACCGAATGAACGACCTGATCGATGGCAGCCGGGTCGAGGGGGAGATCCTCCTTGATGGGCAGAACATTTATGATCGTAACACCGATATCATTGAACTGCGGCGCCGGGTCGGCATGGTGTTCCAGAAATCTAACCCGTTTCCCAAGTCGATCTATGAAAATGTCATATACGGGCTGCGCATTGCCGGTGAAAACCGTAAGGAACTGCTCGATGAGCGGGTTGAAAGCAGCCTCAAGGGCGCTGCCTTATGGGACGAAGTCAAAGATCGTCTCAATGAAAGTGCTCTTGGCCTGTCCGGAGGACAGATGCAGCGTCTGTGTATCGCCCGGGCTATCGCCGTTAATCCGCGGGTTATCCTGATGGATGAACCCTGTAGTGCCCTCGATCCTAAATCAACCGCTCGCGTTGAGGAGCTGATCGGTGAATTGCGCGAGAACTTCACTATCATCATAGTTACCCATAATATGCAGCAGGCCGCCCGGGTCTCTGATTACACGGCCTTTCTGTTTGAAGGAAACCTTATCGAATACGGTCTGACCGAGCAGCTTTTTGTGAAGCCGCGTAATAAGCAGACTGAAGATTACATTACCGGTCGCTTCGGTTAGAAAGGATAGAAAAACATGGCTGTTTTGATTCAGTCCGATCTGGAAAATTTGAAAAGACGCCTGCTGATTTTAAGTGCCGAGGTAGAAGAACGCGTCCAGCATGCAGTTCTGGCACTGTTGAATGAAGACGAGGAACTGGCAACCAAGGTTAAAGGTGGTGATAATCGCATCGACAACCTCGAAATTGAGCTTGAGGAAGAATGCCTTAAGGTTTTAGCACTGCACCAACCGGTTGCCAATGACCTGCGTTTTATCGTTTCTGTGTTGAAGATCAACAACGACCTTGAGCGGGTTGCTGATTTTGCGGTTAACCTGGCGGAGCGGGCGATTGATTTACAAGCTTTAAATACCGGTGCATGTCCTTACGATATAAAGACCATGGCGAGCCGGGTCAAAGTCATGTTGCGTTCGGCATTGGATGCGCTGATGAATCAGGATTCGGTTCTGGCGCGGACCACGATCAAGATGGATGATGAGGTTGATCGGACGCATAGTGAAAACTATGAAAAGGTTAAAAAAGTCATTCTTGCCGAACCACAGCGCCTTGACGAACTGGTTTTGTACCTGTCGATTTCCCGTTATCTGGAGCGTATGGCGGATTTGGCAACCAATATAGCTGAAGACGTGGTTTACCAGATTGAAGGTGAAATTATCCGCCATGGTGGTATGCAGATATAGACATTAGATAAAATTAGCACCTGTCAAATATGCGACAAATGGCTTCTTGAGTTTTTCTCAGGGAGCCATTTTTAATATAAAGCAACTATAAATTAGTAACTTAAAAGATTGGTCTCATCAAATACTAATATTCTTGATGATAATTCTAACCTATAGAATCAAGCTATATGGAGGAATTTGATGAACATTGCATCGCGATTAACATTAGGGTTTGGGGTCGTAATTGTGCTGACCTTATTACTCTACACGGTATTTAACTGGGGGACAGGTGAAATACGAGCTGCTCACCGGCAGACCGAAGATGCTATGGAGGGGGCAACAGTGGCGAGCGCACGCGCTACGCTGATTGATAATAGTATCAAGGAACTGGAGAACTTGGGGGCTAACCTGAAGATTGCCCTGGCCACGGTCCAGGGTCAGATGCTGGTTAACGAAGGGAATCTCGACTTTGGCCTGTTGCAAAGAGCCAACCGGGATCAATTTGATCAGTGGCAGGAACAGTTCGGTCCGCAGATTAGCCAACTGCTGACAAACGACTCTACCTGGCAGAATGAGATCACTGAGAAGTATGAGAAAAGCCTGGTGTTGTCAGCCCAGGTGAAAGAAGACTGGGTAGCCTCTCATGATGGCTTGGCGAAAGGAATCGATGACCTGAAGGGAACCTTGCTGAACTGGAACCTGAAGGTGGCCAATATGCTCTTCGTGCAGAGTTCTCTTGGGGAGTTGATTTATGAAGATATTGCCGATACTCCTATCCAGGAGTTTATGGCAGGAGACCTGTATCAACAGTTTGCCGCAGAGTTCCCCTTGTTGAGGGAGACTTTTGAAAAGATCGCCCCGGCCAATAAGGCTCTTTACGAAGGCGTTGATCAGCTCGATACCATGGCCATGCTTGGGCAGTGGGAAAAAGCCAGACTTTATTATCGGGATGTATTCCCGAAGAATATCAAATCGATCATTGTCGATCTGGATCAGGTAAAATCCCTGGAAAGCTCAATTCTCAGGCAACATGTTAAAGCCGGTAATCTGCTGGGGCATGATTTGAAACCGTTGGTGGATGATATGGACAACATTCTGGCAGGACTTATCAGTGAGTTAAAAAGTCACCAGGATAGGTCGCGCCTTGCGGTTGCACAGGCTGCGGACCAGGTACTGGCTGCCAGTGAAAGTGTGGAGACAAATCTTAACCAGGTGGACAGATTCAGTGCCATATTGGTTATTCTGGTGATAGGTGTTGGGGCGGTCAGCTCGCTATTGGCGATTCGTTCCATCGTTAAGCCGACCAAACAGATCGTAGCAATGCTTGAAGGGATGAATCAGGGAAAACTGGACGAACGTCTGCATTTCACCGGTAAAGACGAGTTTGGCCGCATGGGAATGGTCCTTAATCAGTTTGCCGATAACCTTAAAAATGAAATTCTTAAGGCTTTTGACCATTTGGGAAAAGGGGATCTCACTTTCCACGCGGATGGTCTGATCAAGGAACCTCTGCAGGTTGTCAACTCTTCCCTGGCTGCTTTTGTCAGTGAAATTCAACACACGGGAACAACCGTTTACGAGGGAGCAGATAAAATATCGACCGCCAACCGGGAGCTTTCTGTCGGGGCCAATCAGCAGACCCATGCGTTAAAAAGATTTTCACAAGCGATGGAGAAAATCTCTACGCGGGCGGAAAATAATAATCATGGCGCTGAGAATGCCCATAACCTCCTTGATAACCTGCGTGAAGAAGCCACGAAAAGTTACACGGAAATGGAAGATGTTGTCACCTCGATGCACGAAATTGATGCGGTCGGGAAAGATATCAACAAGATCATGAAGGTCATCGACTCGATCGCCTTTCAAACCAACTTACTGGCGTTAAATGCCGCTGTAGAAGCGGCGCGTGCAGGTCAACATGGTAAGGGGTTCGCCGTCGTTGCCGAAGAGGTTCGTAATCTGGCCAATAACAGCAGCAAGGCGGCAGGTGAAATTGCTCGTCTTATTGAAGGCTCTCAGCAGAAAATAGCCGGCGGGGTCGAACGCGCTAACCAGACCTCTGCGACGCTGCAGAATATGACGGCAAAAGTAGGTGATATTGCTTCCCTTGCTGCGGGAATCGCCTCAGCGTCAAGCCAACAGGTTGCCGAGATTGGCGAGATTCGTGTTGCCCTGGAAGAGATCGGCCAAATAACCAATATGAATGAACAGGTATCGGTTTCGACGACTGAGGAAGCCACGACCCTGGCCGAGTACGCCGGTAAATTACAGCAGCTGCTGGATCAATTCCGGTTTGAAGATGAGTTACTGAAGGAAGTGGCAGCGGTGATTGATGAATCACCATTGCCTGCAGATAAGCCGTTGTTACTTATCCCGGCTGCCTAGCAAAAACACAATTACGGCCGTGATTTTTAGTGAGATGAGTGCAAAAATGGCTGCTGACCAGAAAGATGTCAGCAGCCACGAATAATTGCTTGTTTCCAATCTGAAAACCTGAAAGTTACGATTTAGAGTTTCCGGGTGGACACGAGTTACATCTCCAGGCGGAAGAAATCGCGGGCTTTTAGTTTCTTCTCATCGCTCATACGTGTTGGCGCGCTACCGGGAGCAAACGCTTCGTAGTAAGCTTTGCTACTGTCATCTGCCAGCAACAGTCCGGTTTTGGTGTCAATGGCGCGAAATTCGATGGAGTCGGGAATGCGGAATTCTTCAACCGGGTATTGCTTAACCGCTTCCTGCATGAAATCAACCCAGGCCGGAGCGGCGGCACGTGATCCCGTTTCGCTTCTTCCCAGAGGACGTTCCTGATCATAACCAACCCATGAAACACACGCCAGTTGTGGAATAAAACCGATATACCAGGCATCCTTTAAGTCATTGGTGGTGCCGGTTTTTCCAGCTGATGGGCGCTGGATTGCTTTGGCTCGCCAACCCGTCCCCTCCTGAACGACGCTTTCCATGACATTGGTAATCAGGTAGGCGGTTTCCGGAGAAATGACCCGGTGTGGCGGTTTCCGGATCAAGTGTTGGTCACTGGCCATACCGGTAGCAAAGTCAGCAGGATCGATCGACTCCAGAATCCGGCCGTTACGATCCTTGATGCGGGTAATGTAGGTTGGAGGAATCAGAATTCCACCGTTGGCAAATACCGTATAAGCGGTCAGCATTTCAATCGGAGTGACAGCAGTGGAACCGAGAGCCATGGATAAATCACGCTGCAGAGGTGTCTCAATCCCGAGTTTTTCGATATAATTCGCTGCGTAATTGATTCCGATATCTTCAAGAATTTTGATAGTGACAACGTTGCGTGAATGAGCCAGGGCCTGACGGAAAGTGGTTGGGCCGTAAAACTTTTCTTCATAGTTTTTCGGCTTCCACTCTTCGATCTCACCGGTCTGGACCTTCTTATTTTCATAAATCAGAGGCGTATCGAGAATGATGCTCGCTGGTGTATAGCCACGATCAAGGGCCGCTGCGTAAATTAACGGTTTAATCGCTGACCCGGGCAGGCGTTTCGCTTGAATAGCGCGGTTGAACTGGCTTTTATTGAAATCATAACCACCAACAATAGCTTTAACCTGGCCACTGAAAGGATCGATGGCAACCAGGGCGGCCTGTGCTTCAGGTTCCTGTTCTAGGGCGAGAAGGAGCGGATCTGCTGAGGCATCGAGAATCTGTACTTCTATGACTGAGCCGAGCGGTAAGACGGTTTTTTTACCGTCAGCATTCCCCTGCGGTTCTGCTGTCGCTTTAGCGACTTCTATGGTGCCGGCCCATTTGCTGTCGGTGATTGAGATCTGGCCGGTTTTAGCGCCGATTTTGCACAGGATATGGCCATCATCACTGCCACTGACCAGCGCCTGGGTATAATGTCCTTCGCTCAGCGGCTCATCGGCAAACTGTTCGATCTGGCTGCTCAGAAACTCGAGCTGTTCATCTTCATTTAAAACTCCGGTGACACCGCGGTAGCCCTGACGTTTATCATGGTTGCGCAAGTTGTGCTGAACGGCTTGACGGGCAGCTTCCTGCATTTTCAGATTAATGCTGGTTTCAACCTGAAGACCGCCGGTATAGAGCTGTTCCTCGCCAAAGCGTTCTTCAAGATAGCGGCGTACTTGTTCATTGAAATAGGCCGTGACATCAAGCAGGTGATTCAGGCGGGGTTTGATTTTAACCTTTTCTGCAGCGGCCTGATCGCGTTCTTCCGGAGTGATAAACCCCTCTTTGACCATGCGGCCGAGAACATATTTCTGGCGTTCCATGGCGCGCGCGTAGTGGCGATACGGGGAGTAACGGCTGGGCGCCTGAGGCAGTCCGGCCAGAATAGCACTTTCTGCCAGGGTCAGCTGATCAACGTTTTTATCGAAATAGTTCTCGGCGGCCGCCTCAACCCCATAGGCCCGGTGTCCGAGGTAGATGTGATTGAGATAAAGGTAAAGGATCTCCTGTTTGGTCAGCGCCTGCTCCATGCGCCAGGCGAGGATCGCTTCTTTAAATTTTCTGGTGAAGGTTCGCTCGGAGGTCAGCAACAGTTTTTTGGCAACCTGCTGGGTAATAGTACTCCCCCCCTGGGCGATCCCCCCCGCTTTCAGGTTTTTCAGTGCTGCCCGGCCGATAGAGACAAAGTCGATTCCCTTATGTTTGAAAAAACTGGAGTCCTCAGCAGAAACGAACGCCTGAATAAGGGTTTTCGGGATTTTTTCGAACGGAACAAGAATTCTGCGTTCGCGTGAATATTCAGCAATAACGGTGCCGTCATCGGCGAAAACCTGGGTAATCAGGGGGGGCTTGTAGTCTGACAGCGTATTGACATCGGGCAGGGTTGATGAAACATAAAAATACGCACCGATCAGAAGAGCTGCTCCAAGCAGAGGAGCGCAGAGGACGACAAACAGAAAATATTTTAGGAACCGCTTCATGGTAGATAAGACCTGCTAGAGTTTATTGGACTTCTCATTTGGTTGTGAGGTGCACTAGAGAGACGATATTGTATGTTGGCAGATTTTATAACATGGAGGATCTGGAGCGGGCAACAGACTTGTCGTGAAAGTTGGTCAAAAAACACGTAAATGTAGTATGATACAAAAATTATGGCGAGTCACTGAGCGGGAGACCAGAGACATGCTTGACCGCTGCTGCAGATCGGCCTATGCTCCGCATTTTTACGAGTCAATTTTGTGGTGCTGGAAACGTTACAGGTACAGCGCTGCTGAAAATACTATTTACCAAGAAGGATTTCAAAGATGAAAAAAGCCGTAGTGCTCTACAGTGGGGGACTCGATTCGACAACCTGTATGGCGATTGCCAAGGCCGATGGCTTCGAGCCTTATGCGCTGAGTTTTTCCTATGGTCAGCGGCATAATGTTGAGTTGGAAAAAGCCCGGGAATATGCACCGTTAATTGGAGCTAAAGATCATCTGGTGGTTGATATCGATTTGCGCAAAATGGGTGGCAGTGCCCTGACCGCCGATATCGATGTTCCTAAGGACGGGGTTGTCGAGGATGAAATTCCGGTCACCTATGTTCCCGCCCGGAATACGATCTTCCTGTCGTTCGCCTTGGGGTGGGCCGAGGTTCTCGGCGCTTCGGATATTTATATTGGGGTTAATGCCCTTGATTATTCCGGCTATCCAGATTGCCGTCCGGAATTTATTGCCGCCTATCAGACCATGGCCAACCTGGCCACCAAGGCTGGAGTAGAAGGCAATCCTTACCAGATCCATACCCCGCTCATCGATCTGACCAAGGCACAGACCATCGCCCGTGGTCTTGAGCTTGGGGTTGATTACGGCTTGACCCATTCCTGTTATGACCCGACCCCGGAAGGCTTGTGCTGTGGTTTGTGTGATTCCTGCCGCCTGCGCCTGAAAGGTTTTGCCGAACTGGGTAAAACCGATCCGGTTGCTTATGTCCAGCGTTAAAGTGGGGGGTAGCATGGCCAATATGCCAGATATGCAGCAGAGCCGCGATAACCGTAACATCGCCATTGACAAGGTCGGGGTGAAGGATATCGGTTACCCGATCGTGGTTCAGGATAAACGCCGCGAACGCCAGCATACGGTGGCCCGGGTCAACATGTATGTCGACCTGCCGGAGCAATTTAAAGGGACTCACATGAGCCGCTTCATTGAAGTGCTCAACCTTTACCATGGCGAAATCAGCATTGAGAATCTGGAAACGATTCTGGTGGAAATGAAGCAACGTCTGGGAGCCAGTAAAGCGCACCTGGAACTGACCTTTCCCTATTTCATCGAAAAGAAGGCCCCGGTTTCCCAGGCTCGCAGTCTCCTCGAATATCAGTGCCGTATGGTTGGTACCCTGGGAGATGATTACGATTTTATCCTGGAAGCGAATATTCCGGTCACCTCACTGTGCCCCTGCTCCAAAGAGATCAGTGAGCGCGGAGCTCATAACCAACGCAGTATCGTGACGGTCCAGATCCGCTATGCCGAGCATATCTGGTTGGAGGATCTGATCTCCTGGGTTGAAGAGTGTGCCAGTTGCCAGGTCTATGCCCTGCTGAAAAGAGAAGATGAAAAAGCGGTTACCGAACAGGCCTATGATAACCCCATGTTTGTTGAAGATATGGTTCGTGCGGTTACTGAAAAACTGAGTAGTGTCGATAATATCCGCTGGTTCAGTGTCGAATGTGAAAATTTCGAGTCGATTCATAATCATTCTGCTTATGCCATGATCGAACGGAATAATGGCTAGCGGAAAGCGTGCTGTGGATAACCCTGTTGGTAATGTGGATAACTTGCGGTGTTGCCGGCAACATTCCCAGGTTTTGGCAGTGTTTGCTAAGCAACCGCTGCCAGGACAGGTAAAAACACGGCTCTGCCCGCCGCTCTCTTCAGCGGAAGCGGCCGCTTTTTATGAGCAGTCTTTGCGCGAAGTGTTGAGACGGGTTGCGGAGCTCAGCGAATGTGACCTGGTTATCTGTTACGCTGGTGAGCGCAGCTGGTTTAGCGATAATTTTCCGGCTTTTCATCTGTTGGCTCAGCACGGTTGTGACCTGGGGGAACGGATGGAGCAGGGACTCGCCGATCTGTTTGCCGCTGGGTATCAGCGTGCTGTGCTGATCGGCAGCGATTTACCCGATTTGCCACTCAAGGAGATTCGCCTGGCCTTTGAGTTACTTCAGGATGTCGATGTTGTCTATGGTCCGGCTCGCGACGGTGGTTATTACCTGGTCGGGGAAGCGACTCACTGCCCTGATCTGTTCCGCAATATCCCCTGGAGTACCGAAGTGGTCCTGGAGGAAAGCTTACGTAAAGCGGCAACGGTCGGTATGTTTACCGCCCGCTTGCCAGTTTACGAAGATCTTGATGATGTGGGAGCCGTGGAGAATTTTCTTGAACGTAGTCCGTTAAGTAGTACGGCCAGGTTCCTGCGTGAGCACCTGAAACATCACTTTGAGAATCGTGAGAGGCCGGTAACCCTTTGAAATCAGGTATAGTATTCTCCGGATTTTAGAGAAACTTGACAGTATCAGCCTGGTTCAGGATAATCTCCGGAACTTTTCATTAGAAGAATTTCTGTGCGGAAACGTTTTTTACCCGTATCAGAAACTTTACGGTATCCCGGTTGCGGGATATTTATGGATCATGCTACGGGGGGGCAAATGGTCACCTGTAGTGGAGGATCAAAGCTACGGGCCGTATGATGCTGCCCGGATCAAAGGAGTAAGCAGTTGCTGGAACTCGTCTTTAACGCTGGACCGGTGGTTAAACTGGTCCTGCTCGTCCTGATTTATTTTTCTCTCGTATCCTGGGCCATCATTTTCTACAAAGCCTCCATCATTCAACGTGCGATCAAGGATTCTGACCGTTTTCTTGATTTTTTCTGGACCAAGAAGCGTTTTGATCTGGTTGGCCAGGGGATCAAGGAATACAGTGCCTCCCCCATCGCGAATCTGTTTCGTGAGGGGTATCACGAGATGCTGCAGATGAAGAAAAAAGCCGATGATGCTGGGATTCCGAATGGTGACTTTTCAGCACGCATGGGTGTCACAGAGATGGTCGGTCGGGCTTTACGCCGGGCGACTACCCAGGAGACTCATCGCCTGGAAAAATATCTCACCTTTCTGGCAACCACTGGCTCTACTGCGCCTTTTATCGGTCTGTTCGGTACCGTCTGGGGGATTATGGATGCTTTTCACGGCATCGGCCAGACCGGCAGTGCATCGCTGGCAGTCGTGGCTCCTGGTATCTCTGAAGCGCTCATTGCTACAGCGATTGGTCTGGCGGCAGCGATTCCTGCGGTTATGGGGTACAACCACTTTCTT
Organism: Geopsychrobacteraceae bacterium; assembly: GCA_963664385.1. Taxonomy (GTDB): domain Bacteria; phylum Desulfobacterota; class Desulfuromonadia; order Desulfuromonadales; family Geopsychrobacteraceae; genus Seleniibacterium. The sequence continues at coordinate 1,610,889 of OY761157.1, read as the reverse complement.
AACAAGGTCAACGTTTTGATCGGTGAGATGGATAATTTCAGCCAGGAATTCCTTAATATCGTTGAACGTATGGAGCGGAAATAGATGGATGTCGGACGCCCCTCATCAGGTCGGCACAGTAATCTGTCACAGATAAACGTGACGCCACTGGTCGATGTTATGCTGGTGCTGCTGATCATTTTTATGGTGACCGCGCCAATGCTCGATCAGGGTGTAAAAGTTGATCTCCCTGAAGTGGCCGAGGCCCCGGGCCTGCCGCAACAGCAGGAACCGTTGATCATTACCCTTGATCGCAACGGCACGGTTATGATCGGTAAAGCCACAGTCGATGATTTAAACAAGCTGGGACCCGTTATTGATCAGGCGCTAAAAGGCAAGCCTGATCGTGAAGTCTTTCTGGAAGCGGATCAGAAGGTTCCTTACGGCCGTGTCGTGCAGGTGATGGCAGCGGTGAAAAAAGCTGGTGTTGAATCTCTCGGCATGGTGACCCGCCTGCCGGAGGAATAGCGACAGCCTCATGGAATCATCCCGTAAACAACGCTGGCAACAGCTGCAGGCCGTGTTTGAACCCGGCTTCAAACAGATGTTGCTGGTGTCACTTTTGGTGCATCTGCTGGTGCCGATCCTCTACTATACGCCCCTGTTTCCCAAAAAGGCGCCTGAGAAGCCACCGGTGTATAAAGTCAACCTTGTTAACAAGCCGGTTCTCAATCCCCAGGCCGGACGTCCCGAGGCAGTACAGAGTAAAGCGGGCTCCGCAGCCAAGGCTGCTCCCAAGCCTAAGCCCCTGCCTGCGGCTAAGCCCATACCTCCGAAACCGAAACCGGCCGCGGTAAAGCCGAAGCCGATTCCCAAACCAGAACCGCAGCCAGTTGCCAAACCTGAGCCCAAGCCACAGCCAGAACCCAAGCCGGCTCCAAAAGCAACGCCCAAGCCAACCCCCAAGCCGGAACCGAAACCGGCAGTCTCCAAGGCTCAGGAGAATGCCCTGGAGAAACGGCTTGAACAATTACGGGCAGCTCAAAAGCAGAAAGATGCTGAAGCTGCGCGACAGAGCACCCTGGATCGACTGAGGGCAGCAGCAAAAGCTGAAAGTTCCAGGATTGAATCACCGGTCACCAATGCTCCGGTTGGTATGCTCGATGGTAAAGGGGATGAGGCAGGTGTCAGTGCCGTGGCATTTGTCCAGGAGTATATTCAGCAGAACTGGAGTTACTCCAAGTATATGGCGACGGGGAACCCGGAAGCCGAGGTGAAAGTTGCCTATGATAAGAGTGGGACATTTTTGACCTACGATTTTATCCGTAAATCAGGGGATAAGAATTTTGATGATTCACTGATGCGGGCCATTGCCAAATCGCGGCAGTTACCGCAGCCGTTGCCCCAGGCAATGACGTTCGAAATTGTTTTTAACCTCAAGGAGATGTTGGATAAACCATGAAATATTTCAAGGCCAGCTTTATCGTCCTGTTTCTATTTTTCCTGTTGTCTGCTCCAGCCTTGGCTGCACGTATCGAAATCAGTGCTCCCGGTGAGCAGACCATTGCCCTGGCGTTGACCCGCCTGGTCCCCCTCGCAGGTGTCCATCCTGGAGTTGCCGAAGAATTTGACAAGGTGTTGCAGAACGATCTCGATCTGTCTGGCCTGTTTGATATGGTGTCGCCAGCAGCATTTTTGAGTGATGCAACCCGTCTGGGGCTGACGCGCACGGACATCGATTTCAGCCAGTGGCGGATGCTTGGTACTGAGGCGCTGATCAAAGGTGCTTACAGTGTCAGCGCCGGAAAAGTTACGATTGAGCTGCGGTTGTACGATATTATTACCCAGCGCCTGCTGACCGGGCGGCGTTATATGGGGCAACTCAATGATATCCGCAAAATCGCCCATACCTTCGCCGATCAGGTATTACTGAGTCTGACCGGTGAGCAGGGTCCGTTTTCGACAAAAATATCTTATATTTCCAACCGCAGTGGTCGCAAAGAGCTGTACCTGATGGACGTTGACGGTCATGGTTCGATCCGTTTGACCGACCATCGCTCCATTGTCCTGAACCCAGATTTTTCGCCCAAACGAAAAGAGTTGATATTCACCTCTTATAAAAACGGTAATCCCGATCTGTACCGCAAGGAAATTTATACCGGGCGGGAGTCACGGCTGTCGATGCAGCAGGGACTCAATATCGGCGGGCGCTACAGCCCCGATGGCCGTGAGATTGCTCTGACTTTATCCAAGGACAAGAACTCCGAGCTCTACCTGATTGGGACCGATGGTACCATTCATCGGCGTCTGACTAATCACTTCGGGATTGACGTAGACCCGTCTTGGAGCCCCAAGGGGGACCGCATCGCTTTTGTTTCAGACCGGCGTGGTAACCCGAATATTTTTATTGTGAATGTCTTCAGTCTCGATGTGACGCGTTTGACTTACGAGGGGAAGTATAATGCGACCCCGGCCTGGAGCCCTAAAGGCGAGCGTATTGCATTTTCCCGCCTCGACGATGATGGGTTTAATATCTATACCATTCGTGAAGATGGTACCGATGAACGTCAGGTGACCTTCGGGGCGGGGAATAAAGAGCACCCGCGCTGGAGTCCGGATGGACGTTTTATCACCTATTCTCTTGATGACGGCGGCAATAATAAATCGATCTGGATCATGCGTGCTGATGGCACCGGGGCCAGAAAAATATCCCCTCCGGGTGGTAGCGCTAGCCATCCGGCCTGGTCTGGACGCTGGTAATAAAAAATTCTAATGGATTATTTTATAACTCACTGATATATATAAGCTCTTAAATTTGCTGGGGCTGAGTGGATGGGGGGAGAAAAAACGTGAGTAGAAGCCTACTGCAGTGTTGTTTTTGTGTCCCGCTTCTGTATAATGTCCTGAATTGTAAAGTGAAACGTACCATAAAATTTTATCGCGTATGCGAAAGGAGTGGAAAATCATGAAAAAAATGACCATTACCCGTCTGGTGGTGATGCTCTTCGCCTTGACCTTAGTGGCCTCTGGTTGTGCTAAAAAGCCTGTTGCTGACGACATGTCTTCCCAAGGTGGAGCGGTTCAGATCGATCAACAACAGCCAGCTGGTATTGTTGAGCAGAATGTCTCTGATAGCGCTGTTGATGATGCTGCCGCTCGTGCCGCAGCTGAACGCGCTGCTGCTGATGCTGCAATGGCTGCTGAGCGTGCTGCTCAAAGTGGTTTGCAGCGTATCCACTTTGATTTTGACCAGTACCTTCTTACTGACGAAGCCAAGGCTATTCTGGTCAGTAACGCTGGCCTGCTTTCCGCTGCTCCAGGTGTGAGCATTCAGATTGAAGGTCATTGCGATGAGCGTGGCTCTGACGAATACAACCTGGCGCTTGGCGAAAAACGTGCCTTGGCCACTAAGAACTTCCTGGTTTCCCTGGGTGTTGCTGACAGCCGTATGAGTGTTATCTCCTACGGCGAAGAGATGCCTCTTGATGCATCCGGAACCAAAGAAGCATGGGCTGAGAATCGTCGCGCCGAGTTCAAAATCAAGCGTTAATATTTTCTGCTGATCAATCGGGGCCGCTCATTTTCTAAAAAAATGCGCGGCCCTTTTTGTTTGGCAGCCAGTAAACAGTTTTTTGCCATCCGGTCAATCCGGAAGGCAGTTCTAAAGGCTTTATGATTGAAACCTGTTAGGAGGTTATTCATATGCGTATTTTGCTGATGCTTGCCAGCCTATTGATGCTGGCTGGTTGCTTGCCGCCAACTCAGGACCAGCTCCGCATGCAGATGGATCTGGCTGAAATGAAACGCCGCCTGGCCCAGCTTGAAATTAACAATGTCGAAACTGCTCAAACTGAAGCTGCCGGTGGCGACAGCCTGCAACGGCAGGTGGCTGAATTGAATGCAGGTTTAGATAATCTGCGTGTTGAATTTCAATCGGTCAATGGCCGCATCGATGATCTTGCCCAGGAAAATCGGAGTGCACGTGATGAAATGCAACTGGTCAAGGAGGATATGGGGCTGCAACTGACATCACTGGAAAATCGCGTCAGTGAGCTTGAAAAACAACTGCAGAATAATGGGGTCAACGCTCCTCTGGCGCCAGAGGCTCCGACCCCTGGGCAGGATCAGGTTCAAACACCGGCTACCCCAGCCCAGGTTGCGCCTGAGCAGCTCTATGAGCAGGCTCTTGGGTTTATTCGCAGCGACAAGCGCTTTAAGGATGGCCGGACTCTGCTCGAGGAATTTGTCAGCAAATATCCACAGCATGAGCTCTATGTTAATGCGCTGTACTGGATTGGTGAGTCCTATTACGGTGATAAAGAGTACGAAATGGCAATTCTGCAGTTTCAGGATGTCATCAGTAAATATGGTAAGCACCCCAAGGCCCCTGCTGCCATGTTGAAGCAGGCCCTGGCTTTTAATGCCCTTGGCGATAGTCAGAATGCCCGTACTACCATGAAGAAGCTGGTTGAAGAATATCCTGGGACCTCCCAGGCAGACTCGGCAAAGAGTTATCTGGAAAAAATGTAAAACTTATGTAGTTCAGATATCAGTGGATGGTCGAACTTAAAACTTCCCATTTCCAGGGGCGCATAAACCCGTCCATGGGGCTTGACTGTCGCCATCCAGGCGACAGACACCCTTCCAATGGAAAATTTTAAGTCCGCCTTGGAGCATTACAGAAACAGGCCGATATCCTGAATTTTTTAAATGAAGAAAAGGGCGCATCTTTTAGCTAGATGCGCCCTTTTCTCTTTCAGTCTTCAAGGTCAAGTCGCCGGAAGGCAGCCAGGACGTCATTCTGGCTGAGAATGCCAAGCAGCTTTTGTGGCTCTTCCGGGTCGATAACTGGAAAATAGCTGATATTCCGTTTTTTCTGAAATGTCTTCAGGGCCTCGCGCAACGGGGTTTCTGGTGCAATGCTGTTGGCCTGGGGGGTGACCAGGTCGCGCGCAACCAATAAGCCGGAAAGGGATGGGTCGAACAGCAGGTTACGGATTTCGGTGTAATTGATGATACCGATGAAAGCGTTGTTGTCGTTTACGACGGGAAAGCGGTCATAGCGACTGTGGGCAATAATGCGCAACAGTTCATTAAAGCGGGTTCCATGGTGAATGGTTTCAACATTGCGGCGCATGATATGTTTAACCAGAATATCACCGGGATCATGGAGTTTACGGCCAACCGGCATACCGAGATTGATCCGGAAGTGGTTAGCAATATCATGCAGCCCTTCAATGCCGCTGCGTGGGGCGCGTTTACGTAACAGGGCAAGCAACGGAACTTCTCCTGCTTTAACCAGGCCATGACGTACAGCAAGGGGGCCAGCCAGCTCAAAGATAACGACGGAACCGAGAACAATCGTCTCGACCAGCTTACCCCCTTCTGGCCAGATTTTAGCAAGGGTAGACGCTAAGCCGATGGCCATGCCAGCCTGGGCCAGCAAGGTCATCCCTCCCCAGCGCTGCTCGCGCTCTCCAAAGCGGCCAAGGCGTGCTCCCCAGGCGGCACCGACCAGTTTTCCAAGGGTTCTGGCTACGACATAGGTTACCCCGAGAAGGCCGATGTGGCTAAGGGATTCGATATGCAGATTGGCTCCGGCCAGCACAAAGAATACGACGTAGAGGGGATAATCCACTTCATTAAGGGATTTGACCAGGCGGTGCCAGCGAGGTGAACTGTCGGCCAGGGTAATGCCGGTAACCAGGCAGGAGAGTAATGGTTCGAGCCCCATGTGTCTGCTGATGACGGCAACACTGGTAACACCGCCAAGGAGCAGAATCTTATGTTCGCTGGGAAGCTCCATATTCTGGGCCAGATAGGACATGACCAGGCCGGCGATAGCACCGATAACAATCGGTACCGCCAATTGGTAGAGAATGGTGCGAAGACAGCCTCCCGGGGCGACGAGCAACTGTACAGCAATAGAAAACAGGAACACTGATATCAGGTTGTTAAGACTGACCAGAGTTAGTATTGCACTGGTCACCGGCCCTTCAGCTTCATATTCCCGAACCACCATGAGGGTCGCCGCAGGAGCCGTCGCAATACTTATGGTCCCGGTAAAAATGGCGAACAGCAACGATGAAGTTTCGAGGCTTAAGCCCCCGATGGGGTGCTGGACTACCCATTCACTGATAAAGAACACACTGATGCCGACTAACAGTCCGGTTCCCAATGCTTCGGTCAGAGAAAACAGGGCAATCCGCTGTTTCCAGCGGCGCAGGTTCTCGGTGCGTAATTGACTGCCGATATTCATCAGGATAAGTGCCAGGGCAACGTCTGAAATAAGCCGCAGTTCTTCGAGGGCGTGGTGGGTGACGAGGCTGGGGAGATGGCAGAGGCTGGTAAATGATGGTCCTGTGAATAAGCCTGCAAGGAGGTAGCCGGTAACCCGCGGTAGCCTACACAATGCAGCAAGACGGCCGCCGATCAAAGCACTGACGAGGATGACAGCCAGGGCAGTAAATATTTGCATCGCATCAGTAGGCAAATTAAAGTACTCCGGAAAAAGGTCGGTGCCGCTTGACGTAATCTTGGTTGTTTGGAAGAGTCGATAATATCAGGTTTGTATCCTTTACAGTTAATAATATCAAATTCGGTTTAGGTTTGGTGACAGGGAGTCGCATATGGGGAGCCTGGAAAATCAGCTGATATTTACCTGCCTCGGCAGTGGTGACGCTTTCGGCAATGGCGGTCGACTTCAGAGCTGTTATCATATTGGCGCTGGAGGTCAGCAGTTTTTGCTTGATTGCGGGAGCTCGGTATTAAGCGGATTGAAGCGCCAGGGATTTTCCGCCGCAGCAATCGATACCGTTATTATCAGTCATTTACATGGAGACCATTTTGGCGGCATTCCGTATTTGCTGCTGGACGGCAAATATGGAGATAAGCGTACAGCACCTCTCACCCTGATCGGGCCAAAGGGACTGCAACAAGCTGTAGAGGCCCTGGCTGCCATCCTTTATCCGGGCACTTTCAGCTCTGGAGTCGATTTTCCCATTAATTATATTGAAGTGGACGAAGCTACGATCGTGCAGCGTGACAGCTATCAGGTCCAGACCTGGCGGGTTAGCCATGGCAGCAGTCAGCAGGTTTATGGGGTGCGCCTTAGTGTAGCCGGGCGGATCATCGCCTACAGTGGTGATACCGAGTGGGTTGCTAACCTGCTCCCCCTGGCTGCTGGCAGTGATCTGTTTATCGTCGAATGTTGCGGTTATCACCAGGTCATGCCATCCCATCTGGATTACCAGACCCTTTTAGCCCGGCGCGCGCAGCTGGATTGCCGCAGAATGGTGTTGACCCATATGGGGAAAGAGGTTTTAAAGCATCAGGATGCTCTTGAAATCGAATCCTTAAATGATGGAGATGTTATCTTTATTTAAGGTTCGATCAGGCTGCCAATATTCTCTAATATTAAAAAAAATGCTCTTTAATCACAGTTGCTTACGCTTTCTTCTTGAACCTTAAAGGATTATAAGGCAAGCTGTTGAACATGCCGAAATTAGCCTTCAGTGCCATTGAACATAATCTCTCCGCCTTTTTGGGTGGAGCCAAAGTTTCCCTGAACGAACTGGAAAAGTGCGACCCGCCAGGTCCCGGTGAGCAGAGAGGGGATATCTCTGTCCTGCTTGAGTTTGAGGGGATTGATTATCTGTTTCAGGCCAAACGTCACGAGATCGGTTTCACGGCAACCGAAAGAAGCTTTGTCAGTGAGTTGCTGACCGCCTTTCAGGGCCTTTTCTCGGGGTTTTCAGCTGAAGGTTATGCGGCTCATTTTCGTACCGCACTGATGACCTCGCTGACCGACATTGCTGTTGCCAGGTTGATCCGTGGTGATCGTAAAGAGGTGTTCTGGCCGACTCAAAGCCTGATTCAGTTGTTTAAAAATCTGTCTTACCAGCGCTATGAAGGGGCTCCTGCGACAGCCGGTTTCCTGGTTTATCGGACTCATCTCGATGATTTCCTCAGTGTTCTGAAAAAGACCCGTTATAACTGGATCGATCTGGGTGAAGATCGCCGTCGAATCACCCCGGATTTTTTCCGCAACCCCCTCTCCTACCGTTTTGTTGATGGCTATCAGGGGCTCTATGTCAGTGACATTCAAATGAATGTTAAGGGGACCATGCGGACCAGCACACCCGGTTTCAGTGACAATATTGAACAACTGGCAAACCGCGAAATTGTTTCGCTGCTGCCCAAAGCCGGCGATGGCGCCTTTGCTATTTATGTTAACAAAGGTTCTGAAGTCGAGGTTGTTCTCGACAGTGATAAACTCTTACTCTGGCGTAAAGGGGTCTGGGGCATTTATGATCCTGATATCGTGCGGGAATTTCTTAAAGGTAAGATTGAAAAACGCTCTGTCGAGCATCTGGTGTGGGCGATTTATGCTCTGTCTAAAGCACGTCACGGAACCGTTATCCTGATTGCCAATGATGATACCGACCTCGACGACCTGCGGAAGGGTTCAGTTGGTGGCCGTGACCCTCTGACCCGTGCCCTGATTCGTCACGTCCGGGGGCGTAAGCTCGGTTCCCTGAAGCGCTCCGGTGAACTCAGCCGGATTCTTTCGTCGGATGGCCTGACGGTTATCAACCGCTATGGTGAACTGGTAGATACCGGAGTCATCATCGATACCTCAAAAGTCAGCGACCTGATCACTGGTGGCGGGCGCACTACCGCAGCTTCTGCAGCTTCACATTTTGGTCATGTCATCAAGGTGTCCGAAGATGGGCCAGTTGATTTCTTCAGCAATGGTCAAAGTATCTATCGTTTTGATTAACCGCCAGCAGATCCTCTCCGCTTAAATTGGTTCGCGGTAGCTGTTGAATTCGGCAATGATGTGTTGTTCCAACGCGTCGATCAGGGGCTGCTGACCGCCTTTGTTCTTGTGCAGCATGAGAGAGGTTTGCGGAAGTGCTGGTAAACCAATGTCCTGGGGGACTTGCTGAAGGTTGGCCGGCAAGGCACTCACACTGAGAATGGTTATGGCCAGACCGGCCTGGACCGCTGATTGTAAGCCAACAAGGGACGCACTCGTGTAGGCAATGCGGTAGGCAATATTGGCTTTATCAAGCGCGTGAAGAGCTGATTGATTCCAGCAGCAGGAGCCGGGAAACATGGCAACGGGTAACGGCCGTTGCGATAGAATATCGTGCTGCGGGTTGTAAACCCAGAGGATCGGTTCCGAGCGCAATAAAATGGCATCTTCCTCCTCGGGGGTGATGGAGCTCATTATCGCCAGATCTATTTCCCCTTTTCTCAATTTCTGATTCAATTGGCTACTCGACTCGCAGCAGACCTTAACCTCGACGCTCGGGTGAGTTCTTGAAAAACGTGCCAGAATCTGGGGGAGGAACCGGGGAGCATAATCATCGGGAAGCCCGATCTCAATACTGCCGCATAATTCTGGCCGTTTTAGAAGTAACACGGCCTCTTCGCTCAGCTGTAAAATCTTGCGCGCATAGCCAAGTAGAATCTTGCCGTCCGCCGTCAGTAATATTTCCTTGCGATCACGGATAAATAAGGTTTTATCCAACATTTCCTCGAGTTTTTTGATTTGCATGCTGATTGCAGATTGGGTGCGGTGTACCTTCTCTGCTGCCAAACTGAAACTACCGTTATCAACAATAGCGACAAAGCTGCGCAACAGATCACTCGGAATATGGTTCATCTTGTCACCTTAATTAAGATCAAAATAATTGATAGTTTAGATAAGATATATTCGTTTGATAAATATTAAGACCTTCTTCATAGTTATTGTCAACTGTTAAAACAAGTCGAAGGAGGTTGTCATGATGACCAATAATCAAAGCAGAAATAGTCGTCTACTGAGCTGGTTGAAAAACATTTGGCAGAAGCTTGTCTATCGTTGGGGAAATTGGCATGAGCGGCGAGCATTGCTGGAGATGGATGACCACCTATTGAAAGATATCGGTCTGTCCCGGGCAGATGTACAGCGTATGGCAGGTGGACGTTGGCAACGGGCTGAACCTTTAACCCAGCAGCAATATATGAAGCTCGACGAATTGCAGTTGCTGGCGTTTTATAAAATACGTAATGAAAGGACGCTGGGAAAAATAGCTGCAGAAAATTGTAAGGCAAGGTGTGGAAAGGGAAAAATTTCTCACACAACAGAGCCTGGTTGTTGATAGCGCTGCAGGATTAATTCAATGTCGTCACGCATGCTGATCAACAGATCAACCAACCGGGGATCGAAAATTTTACCGCAGTTTTCATTTATGTATTCAAGGGTTTGTTCCCGACTCCACGCTTCCTTGTAATGCCGCTTCTGGCGCAGGGCATCATAGATGTCGGCCAGACAGGTAATGCGCCCGAAAATATGAATATCCTCCCCCCTTAACCCTTTGGGATAGCCGGTGCCGTCCCAACGTTCATGGTGCTGTGCGGCGATAATGGCCCCGGCCTGTATAATCGGTTGCTCGGAATTACTGAGCATTTGGGAGCCGATGGTCGTATGGGTTTTTATCAGGTCGAACTCTTCCGGGGTCAGGCGGCCTGCTTTGTTAAGAACGGCGTCAGGAATTCCGATTTTACCAACATCATGAAGGGGGGAGGCCATGCGTAGTTTTTCTGCATCTTCTGCTGACAGGCCATAACTGAGGGCGAGCAAACGTGAAATATAGGCCACCCGGCGGACGTGATTGCCGGTTTCCTGGGACCGGGTTTCAATAACGTCACCAAGTTTTACCGCCAGTTCCTTCTGTGTTTCGATCAGTTGTATGTTCAAGCGCTTAATCGCCCGGGTTTTTTGTTCAACCAGTTGTTCAAGGTGTTCCCGGTAGAGGCGATTCTGTTGAATCAAATTGGCTTTTTCTTCAAGTAGTTTGACCTTATGCAGGAGCAGGTTGGGATCATTGATTGGTTTTGAAATAAAATCCCACCCACCCTCAGAGATAGTCTGCATCGCTTCACTGATCAGACCGACACCGGAAATAATAAGTTTTGGAACATCGGGATGGCTGGCATGGATAGTCGTCAGAAGTGCATGGCCTGACATCACAGGCATATGCAGATCAAGAATAATAAGGTCGGGAGTTTTTTCATAAAACCGCTCAAGTCCATCGCGGCCGTTATGTGCCAAGGTGGTTTCGTATCCGTAATCTTCAAAAAATGCCGCGAGATTTTCACAAATGGAGATTTCATCGTCAACCAGGAGAATCTTGGTGATCTGATAAGGTTGAGCCCAGGATTCTTCATTCATGCCGCGTTACCCCCTTGGCAGCTTAATGGTAAAGGTTGTTCCCTGGCCGAGGGTCGAGTCGACCAGAAATTGACCGTAGTGTCGCTTGACAACAATAAAGTAAGCGACCGACAAGCCAAGCCCGGTACCGACCCCGATCTCTTTAGTGGTAAAGAAAGGTTCGAAAATTCGTAATTTAATAGGTTCCGGAATGCCAGGACCATTGTCTGCAAAGGTAATTATAACATTATCCTCATTAACTTTGGCAGTGAGGTTAATTTCAGGAACAAAATCAGGTTCGTCAATTTCGGCAAGGGCCTGACAGGCATTTTTAATCAAATTAAAAAAAACCTGGACGATTTCAATACGATTGACGCGAATTTCAGGTAGATCGCCAGGGATATCCTGATTAATCATAGTCTGTCTGAAATTAAACTTTTTCTTGAGGCCATAATCGTTCCCCGCCATTTCCAGAGCGTTATCAAGTAACTGTTGGATCGGGCAAAGCTCGCGTTGAGATGCTGAGGAAGCGGTAAAGTTAAGCATGTTTTTAATAATTTCAGCACTGCGATCAACAGCATGGGCAATATTATCAAGAAATGATGTAATATTGCGTTGCTCCAGGTAGAGTTGCAGCTGATCGAGATCAATTCCCAATTCTTCAGCCACTTTACGATTGGCGGGCAAGGAACCGGATAAGCGCCGTCTGGTATTCTGAGCGGCCTGGCTGATGATGCTCAGAGGATTATTGATTTCATGGGCCAGCCCTGCTGCAAGACCGCCAATTGACATCATTTTTTCGGTTTGCACCATCATTTCCTCAAAGCGCGTCTGGTTAGTTATGTCATCAATGCGGATAACGATCTGCAACGGGGTGTTAGATGACAGTGGATATGCTGAAATGCGGATGCTTTGAGAATCCCCTTGTTGGCGCAACGGCAGATTGTGTTGAAAGGTATGATGATCACTGCAGGCTGCAACAATGTCAGGAAACAGGTTCTTCAGGTAAGGGAGAAGCTCAGTAATGTTGCAGCCTCTGGCTTGCGCTGGCTCAATATGGGTCTGCTCGCTGGCATATTTATTCCAGAGGGTAACGGTGCCGGTACTGTCGACTGCGGCAATAATTGATGGCATAGCATCAATGATATTTAACAGTTGATCGCGGTATTCCTGCGCTTCATACTCTAAATGCTGGCGTTCTTCAAGCATCAGGTTGGCAGAAAGGGCCAGCTGACGAAATTCGGAAAAATTCTGACTGTTCACGTCCAGCGGCACATGGTCACGAGCACAGCGGTCAAAGAAGTTCTGAAAGTTATTGAAATTATGAGCGACAATCTGTTTTTGCTTTTGCGATACCAACCAGCCGATGGCGACAAAGATAATTAAGGTTACGCTGAGAGCTGCCAGCTTATATTTCATGGCCGTCTTCTGCGCTGCCAGCATGGAGGCAATTTCCTGATCGAGATTAGCAACAAAATCACCAGTGCCGACATACCACTGCCAATCGCTGACCGGTGCCACATAACTTATCTTAGGGGAAGGCTGTTCTCCCGCGAGGGCAGGCATAACGTATTCAAGATAGCCTCCTCCCTGTTTGGCCAGGCGGATAAATTCCTGGACAATTTTAACCCCGTTGCTGTCGGCAACATCCAGCATATTGCGGCCTTTGGCCGGATAGGTCAGGCTGACACCGTCGTAGGTTGTAACGAAGATGTAGGTGTTGTTACTGAACCGCAGCTTTTCGATGTGCTCAATAAGAGTGTGCTGGGTCGTGGCCTCGATATCGCCGATATATTCACCGGTGCCGATGAGCCAGTTCAGGGGTTTGAAATACTTTACATACGATACCTTAGCGCACTCTTCCCCCTTATCTGTGCCAGGTTTAGGCCAGTGGTAAACAAAACTTCCTTCCTGATCATTGCGGCCGATATCGAGCAGTTTTTGGATGATTTGCTGATGCGCGGAGTTTTTGAAATCGGTAAAACTGGTATTTTCTGTTTTCGGATCAGGAGGGTACAGCTCAACCACGCCATTAAGATTCAGGGCAAAAAAGTAGCCCCTTCCCTCGTTGTAACGCAGGTTGCGTAAAGCTGAGACAATAAGGTCCTTCACCATTTCCTGGGGATAATGCTGTCCCTGTTTCTGGTACAGCTCGGTAATCATATCATAGGCTTCAAGGGTCCGATTCTTCGCCTGAGATACCGCATTTTTGTAAATCTGCTCACGTTCATGAGCAATCAGATCAAGAGCTATCTGGACATGCTCTTTTTGGGTCTTGCGTTGCAACTGCTTGGTTTGGTGGAGAAGCAGGTCAGTTTCATTGTGCAGGTGGAAAAAACTACTGATAAGCCAGAACGTGCCAACCGCTACAATGGAAAGCGTAATTCCCAGTAGCAGGCGAATATAGAAGCTGCGGGTCAGGCTGAGTTGTGTCATGGCGGGTTCCCCGAGGCAAAATCATCAGTACAATCTTAACATTAACATGTGTGTAGCGCACTGCAATTGTTCTTAAAAGTACTGTTAAAAAAGGGATTTATGAGCAGAAACAGTGCCAAGCCTGAAGCTAATGGAAAATACCATATAAAGACAGCCAGTTAGAGGTATTTCTAAATATGGAGAGTAAACTGGTGGACCAACTATGGTTACAGCTAAAGGCTTCGTTTGGTAACAACTTACTGTAATAAAATAGCTATTTGTAATTTAAACCATAGTTGTAGATGTGATAGGGGTTGATCCCCTTGGTGAGCACTACAGCTTACGAACAAGCTCACCTAAAGCGTGTTGTGTCGCTCCATGGCGGCTTCAATGATCAACCCGGTTGGAATAGCAATTGCCAGTGTGACCAGCGCACGACCTATGGTAAATGGCCAACCGAGAAAACCGCTTTCAATCGGGAGCATCTGTAGCTTTACAGCGTAGCTGGTCAATACGATGGCGACGACCGCCCAGCGTGCCCCCTGCTTGCGGATCTCCATCAGGAGCGGAAACACGAGATAGGCGGGGCCGATCAGCAAGGTTCCGCAGAATGTTGCAAGCAGCAGGCTTTTTATCCCGCTGTCGCGACCCAGCAGACGGACGACAATATCGCGGCTGATCCAGACCTGTAATAGCCCGACCAGACCAAATACGGCCATAATCAACAATATCACTGAGCCAAAAGTATTCAAGGTGGTATGCAGAGCCGCCATAGCCCGTTCCGGACGCAGAAGAAAGGCGACTGAATAGAGGATAATGGTCAGGCATAACAACCAGTGTGAGCGTAATCTGCGCAGGATCATAACAGTAATCCCAGGAGCAGGCCGGCAAGCATGGCGGCAATAAAGCTGATGCTGTTACGCAGGATTGCAAAACGGACGCTGAATATGGACGCCTCAAACGGCAGGGTAATGATACCGATGGAAATCCAGCTGAAAATGAAAGCAGCTACCGCAGGGGGCCAGGCTCCTGATTGCAGCAGGGTCTGGGCCAGTGGGTAGGCCGCAATCGGCGGACCGATGGAGACGGCTCCAACAACGGTACTGATCAGCAGCGCGAGCGGTCCTTCAGTATGCTGAAAAAAGTCGGAAATGGTCGCAGGCGGTACAAATTCCTGGAACAGCCCAATCAGACCGAAGATGGCCAGCAGGAAAGGCAGCATCTTGGCCAGGGATTTTCTGACGACTTTTAATGACTGTATGGTTTTAGAGCGATTTTTAAGGGCCAGAACCAGGTAGCAGCAGGTGATAATGACCAGGTAGGCCAGACCGATTTTCAGCATATGCGCAGCAACCTCTATAGTATGGCAGGTAAGAATGTTCAGGAGATCAGCATATCATCATTCTGCTGATGAAAGGGAGGTCTGTTGACGAACATATTCGAAAGCAACAATAGAAGAAGCAATGCTGACATTCAAACTCTGGACACCGCCAAACTGGGGAATGCTCAAGGATTGAATAGCAGGGTAGTCTACTGAATCGAAGCTGAAGCCAAATTCTTCATGACCGAAAATAAAGGCTGCTTTGGCAGGAAAATTACAACGACTCAGGTCATGATCCGCTTCTGGAGAGAGACGGAAAAATTGGTAGTTTTCAGCGGTCAGTTGCTCGTAGCAGGGCGCGAAATTTTGGTGAAAAACTGCGGGAACTTTACGAAACGATCCTTTGGCCGGAGCCGGATCAAAGGGGCCGATATTTATCAGGTGAACAGCTGCGGCTCCAAAGGCTTCAGCACTGCGAAAAATTTTTGGCACATTAAAGCCAGGCTTCAGGTTATCAAGGATCATAATAAAATCGTGAGCACCTGGCTGGGCAAGAATGTTTTTGCGGCGTTCTTTTTCATAGCGCAGCAGCGCATTACGTTCGTGTCGGTTGGCCATTGTCTTTCCACTTAGCTGATTTAAAGTAATTTCTGGATTAATAGATAAGAGATTTAAATTCAATAAATAGTGTTCACTTAAACATCATGTTCAATAACTATTGTTCTCTTTTTTGAGTTTTCCTTGTGCACCTGTAGCAACAGCGGTTGCAGGAGCTGTTGTTGGTGCAGATAAGCAGCTAGATCAAAATCACCAGTCTGTAATTTGCTGGTGAGGGAGTGTTCCTGTTCAAGCCATAGCTGATAAATCAGGTTGCCGCTTATAGCGTAACCGCATTGCTCCCGCAGTGACCAGATAAGATCCGCTTCCAGCTCCCCTGCCCGTTCCTGGGGACTGGCCAGGTAATGGGTCGGAAAATTCACAATATCGCGATCAAGGCTGCTGAGGAAGGCTTCCTTTTCGAGGGGGTGCAGGGTAGAAAAATCGACACCACACCAGGCACTGGGGCGGGTTGACAGGAGCGCCCGACAGCTCAGTGGGCGCTCCGGGTAAACACTGCACTCCTGGTGCTGACGATCAAGGAAGATGCAGCCGCCAATGGTCGCCCGATACTGAAGAAGAAAATCTTTCAGGGACGGGCAGTTGTCAGCCAGTTCGACAATGCGGGGAGCTGCGCCAGAGACCGCTTTTCGCTGTGCGTCGGATAACTGTCTCGCCATGGCGGCAGCTTCCACAAAGCTGCAGTTGACCACCAGGGAACAGCAATTGGCACACCCTTTCTGACAATAGACGCGTTGATTTGGCGGCAGGTTTAAGCGTTCAATATGCCGGTCAAGCTGATTTTGACTGCTGTTAAGTTGCGCAGTAAGCACGGATAGTTCCATTAACTGACCTGATTCACCGGCTGCCCGTTTTTAAACGCAGCAACATTTTCGACGACAATTTCCATCAGGCGCTTGCGCGCCTCAATGGTGGCCCAGGCAATGTGGGGAGTGATAAAGGTATTCGGGGCAGCAATGAGGGGATGATCTTCCTCTGGTGGTTCAAGTTGCAGGACATCCGCTGCATAGCCTCCTAGGTACCCTTCCTCCAGTGCTTCGATGACAGCTTCCTCGTCAATCAACTGGCCACGTCCGGTGTTGACCAATACCGCACCATGTTTTATGCGTGCCAGGCGTGCGGTGTTGACCAGGTTGCGGGTTTGCTCGGTCAGGGGGCAATGCAGGCTGATGACATGACAACGGGAGAATAGCTCATCAATATCGATGAATTCGACATCCTCGTCGGTCGCGTAGTTTTCAGGATGTGCGGTGCTGGCAAGCACTTTCATACCAAAGGCATTTGCAATGGTTTTTACCTGCCGGCCGATCTGACCGTAACCGACAATGCCCATGGTTTTTCCGGCGAGTTCATAAAGGGGGCGGGTGTGAAAGCTGAAATCAGGGCAATCAGCCCATTCTCCCTGGCGGACCTGTTCGGCATGGTGGCCAACCTGCTGGGTCATTTCCAGCAACAGGGCGAAAACCATCTGGGATACGGATGCGCTGCCATAGTCAGGAGCATTGGTAACGACAATGCCAGCTTTGCGGGCCGCTTCTACATCGACAATGTTATAGCCGGTGGCCAGGACACCGATGTATTTGACCTGTGGCAACTCAGCAATAGCCTCCGCAGAGATAACCGTTTTATTGGTTAATACAATAGTCGCGTCCTGACAGCGCTCGACAACCTGGTCTTCTGCTGTCCGAGGATAAATAGCGCATTGTCCCAACATCTTTAATGGGGCCCAGTCAAGATCTCCGGGGTTGAGTGTATGGCCGTCCAAAACAACTATTTTCATGAAGGATCCTTTTTTCTGGCTGGTTGACCGAACAGGGCCGATAATTCCTGGCGTTCTTCACTGCTGATCAGCTCAACCGATGCTGGTTGTGCATGGCAGGTACGATTGCGCCCTTCCTGTTTAGCCTGGTACAGAAATTTATCTGCGTTTTCAATGAGTTCCTCAGGTTCAAGAGCACTGTTCAATTGATAGGTTGCAATGCCGATACTAACGGTGAATGATAGTTGCTGATCACCATGAGGGAGGGGTGATTCTGCAATCAGGGTACGGATACGTTCAGCGACCTGGATACTCGCCTGTAACCCGGTATCGGGTAAAATGACGGCAAATTCTTCGCCGCCATAGCGGCAGGGGATGTCGAGTCGACGTACGGTCTGGCGGATACTCTTGGCCACGTGCTTAAGAGCTTTGTTGCCGGTTTCATGCCCCCAGGTATCATTGACTTGTTTAAAATGGTCAATGTCGATCATCATCAGCGATGTTGGTTGTCCGCTGCGCTGGGTTCGTTCCAATTCCTGAGCAAGACTCTGAAGAAAAAAGCGGTAATTGGACAGCCCCGTGAGAGTATCAGTGCTGATGGCTTCAGACAGGCGCACAACATCTTCACGCAGAGAGTTTACCTCTTCAGCGATGGCACAATCCTTAATCCCTGCAGGACACTGTACGGGGGATGTTTCGTTTGACGTATTTGGTTCTGGAGAAGTCATGATATTAATGGCAGGTAACAGCTCTGGTTATTCGATAAAGTAGCCAGCAACACGCCAACTTCCATCCTTGGTCAACAGCAGAGTGACAGTCTCTTTGACATTCGCCTTGTTGGAAAAAACGGACGTGTAAGAATAAACCATATATTCCCCTTCTGGTACTCCTTTTTTAGCTTCCTTGGTATAAGTATAGTCCCTCTGGGTACGCTCTTTCAATGAACCAGCGGCACTTCTTACCGTCGCCAGTTGCTGTTGCCACTGTTCAAGGGGGACTGCTTGCTTGAGGTAATCTGCACAAATTTGCCAGCTTTGCTCATAGTGTTGCTGATCGACAAGGTTCAGGAACTGATAAGCTGCTGTTCCTGAAGAGTCAAGGCGCTGTTGATCCGGTTTATGTGTATATTGTGGATAAACAATGATGATCAGTGCCAGTAATGCAAGAAATATATGAATGCGATATTTGCGAGCCAACACGTGAAGCCCCCTGTTAAAGAGTTCCCCTGGTTACCACTAATATTTAATACCGCTACGCGAGCTGGAAAGGCAGGCTATTCCAGCTCTTTGTCGTAATTAAATTTACTGATGTCGGGCGGATCATAACCACGGCGCAGGGCATCCAGTACCTGCTTGCCACGGGGACTGAAAGGCCCGATATGGGAGACATCAACGACAAATTGATGACAACCAAAGCTTTCAAGTTCAGCCAGGTTCCCGATAAAAGAGAAATCGGTGCCACTTTGTAACCAGGTGAGACCTTGGCGATTGTTAACGGCAAAAGCATCGCCACGGTCTGACACCACCGGGCTGTCGGAACGCAGGTTTTTGATTTTTATGCGCGATGTTAACAGCGGAACGCTGGCATAAACGGTTAATGCTGTCGGGATCGGCAGGTCCCGCTTCAGAATGGCGGCGAGGTTGGGCCGGTCATCTTCGATGTACAATTCCGCCCGCTTTATACCCAGCTGCGACAGGGCGCATAAGGCCTGACTGTTCAGGGAAAACAGGCGGAAACTGCTGTGCAGGTTGACCCCTTCCAGTTTGTCAAACAGCGGGAAGTGGCCGATGTTGTTGAGACGAAAGTTATTGAATCCCGCCTGCACCAGTTGCCTGATCGCCTTTTGCGTATCTTTCCATTCCTGGTCGAACAGAATAAACGGAATATCCCAGATCACCTTGTCGGCTTTGCGCACAAGTTTACCTGCGGTCTGCAGGTTGCGTCCGGTCAGCGGGAGCATGACGGTATCGACGGCCTGATCCGAGAGAATATGCTGGTCTCTTGTGTCAGCTAATTGCATACAGATATTGCGGGCCGCCTGGGCCGGATAGCGTTCTGGAAGCAGATTGTCGAGAGCCTGGTTGATTTTCTGCTGATCGCTACTACGTTTTTGAGGCTTAAGCTCTTCACGCAGGTGGGAATAGAGGTCGCGACGAATCTGTTTAAGCTGCTTAGGAGGAATGACAATTTCCGGCAGCGAACCACAGGTCAGTTTACCGAGGGAGAAAGGCTCATTGGCGGTCACCGCAAAAGTGCGCTCAAGGATCTCAGTATTTAACGGATTATTCTCTGCCGGAAAGCTGTCTATGGCAAAGGCTTGTGTGCGCACCTGCCCCATAGTGGAGGCAGAGATTTCAAGCGCCTCGGGTTTGACATCAATGTGCAGGTTAATCTTTTCCGGCGGTGGTGTTGCGGTCGCCAGTTGACGACGACAGGCATTTTCACTCATGGCGAAGGAGCCGCTGGCTGAAACCAGGTAAACACTGTCCCCTGCTTTAAACTGATTGGTGAAGGTCGACGGCACACTGACAAAATTATCGGTTGCCACCTTGTTGACACTGCGTTTTCCAAGCAGTAGCTGGCGGATGGTAAAGGCCGTACCGCTTTTGTCGCTGGCGGGCTGAATCCGCAGGCGATCACCAATATGCAGAGGGGCCTTGGTTTTAAAACTGATCTCCCCGCCACGAACTTTGGTAATCTCCCCAAGAAAGCGGCCGGTTGCTCCCTTGCGGGATGAAATGGCCATATCACTCGGCTGGCTGCCGGCCAGGAAGCCTTTGGTTGGTTGCCGACCGAAACTTTCCTTGAGCAGAAATTTAGCCTGCTTCAAGACCGCCGGGCGCTGTTGTGGTGTGGCATCCAGGGTCTGACGGTAGGCGTTGACGACTTTGTGCACATACTCCGCACTTTTCATCCGTCCTTCTATCTTCAAGCTGCAAATGCCGGCTTTTTCCAGCTCGGGCAACACTTCAATGGCTGATAGGTCATTGGGAGAAAAGTAGTAGCCTTCGCTGTTGCGGTAACGGTGATTGCGTCGACAGGGCTGTGCGCAGCGCCCACGGTTGCCACTTTTGCCACTCAGGAATGATGAAAAATAACATTGTCCGCTGAATGAAAAGCACAGTGCCCCATGAATGAAGTGTTCGAGCTCAAGAGTGGTCTGTTTACGGATTTCAGCAATTTCAGGCAGAGTCAGTTCGCGGGCCAGGACTGCCCGGGAGAAACCCATGCGCTCAAGCATTTTGACCCCGGCCGCATTATGCACTGTCATCTGGGTCGACGCATGCACTTCCAAGCCGGGAAAGTGGTCTTTAACCAGTTTCCAGACGGCCAGATCCTGAATGATAACGGCATTGACCCCGATGGCCTCAAGGGCCGCCAGGGTTTCGATCAGGCGTGGCAGCTCATGTTCTTTAATCAGGGTGTTGAGGGTGACATAGAGATTTTTGCCCTGCGCTTGCAGGAACCAGGTCATTCTTTCGATATCGGCCAGGGAGAAATTTTTGGCTTTGGCACGGGCGGAAAATTCCTTCATGCCGATATAAATGGCATCGGCACCGGCGTCAACTGCTGCAAAGAAGGCTTCAAGGCTGCCGGCTGGAGCTAGCAGCTCAGTTTTTTGAATCGCTTTATTTAACAATGATGGTCCTGTACATGTCTCTATGGGAGAGACGCTAAAATTATTTGCCAATGACCTTTTCAACCATCTGCGGATTGAATCCGTTGATGTGGTGACCGTCAATCCAGTATTGAGGGGTGCCTGTTACACCAACCTCCTGGGCAATTTTGCGGTGTAGTTCAAGCTGACCGTTGTCCTTGAATTCGGGCAGTGGTTGTTTGTCGAAACTGCCGCTGAATACTTCCTCGTAGGCTTCCGCTGGGTCGGGGGACGAAAGAATATAACGTGCCTTGGCTGCCGCATTTGGGTGAAGACGATCGAGCGGGAACAGGAAAACATAACGGGTTACGTCGTCACGCCCGGCAAAATAAGCGGACCCCTGACGGCAGAAGGGGCAGTCAGGATCAGTAACCTCAATAACTTTGTGTGGGCCGTTACCGATTTTGATCGCTTTATCGAGGGGAAACATGTCGATTTTCTCGGCCATCAGGCGGTCTTTAGTCGCGCGGGTCAGGTTCTTCCGGTCTGCAGACCAGATTTCACCAAAAATCATGTGCCCCGTAGCAGGAGAAAAATAGATAACTTCACTCCCTTGAGCAACGATTTCAAAAATACCCTGCAGCGGGGTTGGACTGATCTGATCATATTTAAGGCCGGGATAATACTTTGTAAGGGCCTGAGCTACCTCATCTGTGGAGGATTGATTGGCTGGGGCTGCCAGTGCAACGCTTGAAAGACAGCACAAGGTAAAAAACAGAACAACGAGACGATAAAGATTAAGCATGTGAAAACTCCTGGTGTAGAAACTCTTTATATGGCAGCAGCATACACCAGTCCTTATCGGGCTGAAAACCCTGATCTTAGTCTGGGCTGGATAAATTGTTTGGTGGCTATCTTTTGAAGGGCATCTTTTTCTTCTCAATCTGAAAACTTAGCAGTTGCAACTCAGAGTTTCCGATGACAACTAGCCCTCTTTAACCCCTAGCTTGCGGAGGATGGTAATCATCGGGCACCAGTCTGTAAAAGCACTCTGAAACAGATTCAGACCAACAAAAGCAGTAAAATACAACCAGTTTACTGAATGGTATTGCGATAATATGACACTCAGCATAATGAAAAAACCTGCAATCAAGCGTAAATATCGATTAACAGTCATGATGATCTCCTTTTTGGTGTCATTGTATATTGAAAAGTATATATAATCAATTCAAGCATTTCTTTTTATCTGGGAGTGATGTTGTTTTTCGTTGAAAACTCTTAAAAATAATAACTTTTTTCTATGGTATTGCAATCAGTGAGCTAAAATTTATAGAGCAGGTGCCAGCCTGAGTCGCTTAGGTTGGCAATAAAAATTTAGTAAAGGAGATAGCAAGATGAAGCGTCCTTCTTTGGGGGTTAAATTGGTTATTGTCGTGGTTCTGGTTCTTTTCAGCGTGACCGGTCATGCCGGTTGGCGACAGGAACCGGAGAACGGGGCGACAGTTGAGAAAACAGGGGATAATTCAGGAATTCAACGTCCTCAAAAGAAAAGTAACAATGATTCCGGGTATCGACAAGATCAGCAGAGAGGAAATGATCGTTATCTCGGGAATCTGGGGCCGGCAACCAAGACGGTGACGAAACCGGGATTCCGGAGAGATGACTCGCGCTACCAGGCAGAACAGCGTAACTCCTCTTTCGAACTTGATAAGCGTTATCATCATCACCGCTACTATCCACGCCAGGGAACTCGGGTTACAGCTCTGCCTCGCGGTTATCGGACCGTACCCTGGCACGGGACCCGCTACTATTTCTTTGGTGGCAGCTGGTATTTGTCTTCGAGTAGCGGTTTTCTGGTTGCGCTGCCGCCTGTAGGTCTTCTGGTCCCATTTTTGCCATCTTTTTATACGACGATCTGGGTGGGGGGAATTCCTTATTATTATGCTGGCGGGGTTTATTATATCTGGGAACCGGCAGAACAGTCTTACCGGGTCACGACGGCCCCTCCGGAACAGGAGGTTGTTGAAGGAGATCCGTTACCGCAACGCTTGTTTATTTACCCGGTCCAGGGGCAGAGTGAGCAGCAGCAGGCGAAAGATCGTTACGAGTGCCACAGTTGGGCCAAAAGCCAGGCTGACTTTGATCCGACCTTACCGACTGATGATATCCCTGCTGCTGAAATAAGTCAGCGTGGCGCTGATTACAACCGGGCGATGAAGGCGTGTCTGACTGCGCGCGGCTATAGCGTCGAGTAAATTGCCAGATCATCGTATTTGAAACTGGATTGTAAATATTATGATGAACGGAATGCCTTGGCCCTTACCAAGGGAAGAGTCAGCTGGCTGGTAACATGGTGATCAACAGGGGAATGAGAAACAGGCCAATCATCGTCGAGAATGAAACGACAGCTGCCGCCAGGTCGCCATCCAGCTCTTCCATTGCGGCATAGGTCAGGGTCAGGATTCCAGATGGCGCGGATGACAAAAGAATGATCATGGTGCGCACCAGGCCATGCAGGTCAAACACCGTGACGCAGATCAGCCCCAGGGTCAGTCCACCAAGCATGCGTAGCAGGATGGCTGAGATCAGTTGCCGTGGCCTGTGAACATGAGTTTCAAAATAGATGCCCAGGGGAATCATCATCAGTGGTGTGACCAGGCCACTGAGAATGTTAATAAACTCTGTGGCGATATGAGGAAGTTCCAGGTTGTAGATATTCAGCCCCAGGGCAAATATCAAAGCCAGTAAAGGTGGGGAGGATATAAATTTTTTGAAGAGTGCGGCAAAGCTCTGGTTGTTCCCTCGACCATAACGACAGGCATTGATGTAGACAAAAGAAAAGACCACGGAAGCATGACCAAAATCGAAAAGGGATGCTATTGCCATCCCTTTGGGGCCATATACGGAGAGCGCAAATGGATAGAGAAAGCCAGTATTCATGATGACCGCACCAATAATGAAGGCCCCAAGAGTTCTGGCCGGTAATTGCAGGCGTCGCCCTGCTAACCAGGCCAGCCAGTAGATGCCAAAGTCAATAATTGCGGCTGAAGCGGGAATAGCGAGAAGGTCGATTGAAAGGTCCAGATGAGGGACGGCGCGGAGAAATAGTGCTGGCGCTGCCACATAGAAAAACAGTCTGAGAAACTGGTCAGCGTCAGCTTTGGAGAATATGCCGGTGCGACGCAGCAATACGCCCAGTACAAAGGTCAACAGTACCGGTGCAATTTTTACAAAAACAGCGGACATGAGAGCTCTAATACTTTGGTAACGGGAAATTTCAGTAAGTGAGAGGCCCACCAGGCAGCCAGGAGGCGGTGTCGGAATTAGAGTGTTGTTAAAGGCATGCAGACAACGACGTGGTCAATCACTATGGCTATGTGAAGAACCTAGCATTTATTTCTGCGATTGCAATGATTTATATCTGGAAGCTGAATAAACGCAGTGATTGTGCAGGGCCTCATGAGCTATATATATTAAAGCCTCTGCTTGTTTTGCCGTTTCTCCTGTTAGTTTGAGAGTTATCTGTATTTATGGATGAAAATTGCAAGTTTCTGATTGCCCTGGAAGATGGATTACATATCGAAGCTGTCTGGTATGCCAGCGGGACCCTGTGCCTATCGACTCAGGCTGGTTGTGCTATGGGATGCCCTTTTTGTGCATCAGGGCGGATTGGCTGGCAGCGTAATCTCACTCTTGCTGAACTTCATGAGCAGGTCGCTATGTGCCGCTTGCAGGGAATCGAACCGCAACGGTTAACGCTGTCAGGAATTGGTGAGCCGCTGCAGAACTTCTCTGTCGTCAGTGAGTTTATTACCTATTGTCAGGAACAAAACCTGGATGTTTCACTGACCACAACGGGGGCACCGTTAAGTGCGTTGGAGCGATTATTTTCCAGTCACCAGGTCGCGGTTATGTTTTCTTTACATGCCGGAAGTGAATCGGTTTATCGTGATTTACTTCCGGCAGGCCCGGGTCTGAAACAATTAAGAGAAAGACTGCTTGGCATCTGGCCTGGTCTTAGTAGACGCCAGCGGCGGCGCATGGGAATTAATTATCTACTCCTGGAAGGGATCAACGATCATGATCAGGAGCTTGCATCTCTATGTGAGTGGCTGTCACCATTTCCGGAAATGACCCTTCACCTCCTTCATTGTAATGCTGTTGATGGTTCTGAATTTACCAGCCCTGGGAGCGAACGTTGTGACGGGGTATACGGGCAATTACGCGAGCAGGGCTTGAATGTGCGCCGGGCAAATCGTTGGCGACGGCAGTCGCAAGGTGGATGTGGTACCCTGGTTCTTGGCCTTGGGGAAAAAACCGGGGAGAAGAATAAAATTATCGGTTGAAATCCCGATAACATACCGTATATCTATTAATTCAGAAAAATAAATGTTGACAATAACGATAAAGTTATTATATATTCTGGCCATGTCTTTTTTAAAGACATGGCCCCGTTAGCCTCCCCCCCCTCCAGGCTAATGGGGCTTTTTTTATTTTTGGTCCTCTAGTTCTTCAAGCATTGCCTTGGCAAAATTTTTCGCCCGACCTCCTGGGGCCATCATGCCGTAGGCTATCGCTTCTTTTAACTCTTCTTCACTGGCACCATTTTGCTTCGCGACCGCGAAGTGCTTTTTCATTCAGTCTGGGCAGTGTACTGCTATGGCACAAGCGACCCTGATCAATTCACGGGTTTTCATGTCGAGCACTTCTGAATATTCATAGTCAAAAAACTTTTTACGGATTTTCATAGGCTCTCCTTCCGGTTTGTTCGGTTAGGCGAAAACTAACTGTGTGCGTGTTTGGCTACGTGCAGCGCCACGTTATGCTCCTGCAGGCAGTTTAATATTTCCTGGGGTGGTTGTTTATCGCAAAACAGGGCCGTGATCTGGGAGAGATGACCAAGGCGCACAACGGCATTGCGGCCAAATTTTGAATGGTCTGTAGCCAGAAATATTTTTCGGGAATTTTCCATAATCGCTTGCGCGACGCGAACCTCATGATAATCGAAATCGAGCAGAGTACCATCCTCTTCAATGGCAGAAACGCCGATAATTCCGAAGTCAACTTTGAACTGGCGGATGAAATCGATAGTGGCTTCGCCGGTGACACCGCGGTCACGGCTGCGTACGACGCCGCCGGCAATGATGACCTCACAGGTGGGATTGCTACTGAGAATAGTCGCTACGTTCAGATCATTGGTAATAACGCGTAGCCCCTCATGCTGGCGCAGCGCCCGGGCAACCTCTTCTGTAGTGGTTCCGATATCAATGAAAACCGATGCGCGGTTAGGTATCTGGGCCGCGACTTCGCGGGCGATACGCTGTTTCTCTGCCAGCAATAATACCTTCCTGGTTTCATAAGCAACGTTTTCCACGCTGGAATTTATTCCGACACCACCATGAAATCGGCGAACTACACCATGCTCACAAAGTTCATTAATGTCTCTGCGGATAGTTTGCGGCGTTACCGAAAAGTGCTGAGCCATTTCTTCAACTGCGGCAAAACCTTGTTGTTGTACCAGGTCGACAATCTGTTTCTGTCGCTTGTTCAGGTTCAGGTCCGATTTGGTGCTAGCCATAGATTCTCCTCGTTGGAAGCGCTCAATGTTGTAAAGCGCACATGATAAATCAATATAATAGTTAAAAATGTAGCATATTTCCCAACAAGTGAACATATCATTGTTTTTGTTGTTGTTTTTCGAAAATAAAACCTCTCCATATCTGGATATAAATCGTTGTATGCGACTATTTCCCGTTATGATTGTTCATTTCTCCCATCTTTGCATTCGAAAACGAACCTTAGCTCTAAAAATATTTTCGAAATAGAACATAATTGTGTTGCAACACGCCGTCTAATCATGCTAGCTTTCGCTTTAGAATAGCGTTTGGTTGAAAATGAACGTTATTTTGATGTTAATAAATGGTTTCAGGGAAGAGTAATTGTTCCCCCTGTAATACGCTTTTTATCAGGTGGTTAGGTCTTTTTTTGAGAAAGCTCCTGAAGCTGAATATTACTGACAGAGTTTTATTTGGCCTTCTGCCTTCTTGATTAAAGGTTTGGAAAATCGGTTTTGTCCTGTGCGGTATATGACGGTATTTCAAATAAAGGAGGTGCCCGCCGGAAATAGTTGAGCTTGGTATGCAAAGATAGCGCTTGATTTTGAGAGGTTGTTTAAATTTGAAAATTTCAAGGAGTGTAAAATGAGCATCTTTATCGGAGAATTAATCGGAACAGCCATCCTGATTTTGCTTGGCGGCGGAGTTGTCGCAAACGTCCTTCTGGAAAACTCAAAAGGGCAGAATTCTGGTTGGATAGTTATTACTGCTGGCTGGGGGTTTGGTGTTGCCATAGCTGTTTATGTCGCTGGCTGGATGAGCGGTGCTCATCTTAATCCTGCTGTAACCGTTGGTTTTCTGGTGACCGGAGCAGTCACCGCCTCTGAAGCGCTGATCTATTTTGCTGGCGAGTTCGCTGGGGCCTTTTTGGGTGCCGTTCTTGTCTGGCTTGCTTATCTTCCTCACTGGAGTAAAACCGAAAGTGCAGATCTGAAATTAGCAGTATTCAGTACTGGGCCCGCTATTCGTCATACCGCTGGAAACTTCATCTGTGAAGTTATCGGTACTGCAATGCTGATGGTCGGTATTCTTGGAATTTTCAACGCAAACAACGGCATCGGTAGCGGCTTTGGCCCCTATGCAGTTGGTATTCTTGTCTTTAGTCTCGGTCTTTCCCTTGGTGGTCCTACCGGTTATGCGATTAATCCTGCTCGTGATCTTGGTCCCCGTATAGCCCACGCTATTCTGCCGATTCCTGGTAAGCGAGATTCCGACTGGTCCTATGCCTGGATCCCGGTCGTCGGACCGCTTGTCGGTGGTGCTGTCGGCGCCCTTCTTTATCAGGGTGTCGTCGGATTTATGTAAGCCTTCTGTACGTTTGATTATGACTTCACATATAAAAGGAGAATAATTCATGCCAAAGTATGTTGCTGCAATCGACCAGGGTACCACAAGTTCACGTTGTATGATTTTCAACCATGCCGGCGAGCCGGTTTCATCTTCTCAGCTGGAGCATGAACAGATTTATCCTAAGCCAGGCTGGGTTGAGCACGATGCTATCGAGATCTGGTCAAGAACCAAGGATGTTATCCATGACTGCATGGAAAAGGCGGGGCTGATTGCTGCTGATATTGCTGCTATCGGCATTACTAATCAGCGTGAAACGACCGTTGTCTGGGACAAGAAAACCGGTCAGCCATATTATAATGCCATTGTCTGGCAGGATACCCGTACTGATACTATCTGTAACCAACTGGCTGGTGACCTGGGCCAGGAGCGTTACCGGGCCAAAACCGGCCTGCCATTGGCAACCTATTTCTCTGGACCCAAAATTAAATGGCTTCTCGACAATGTTGAAGGTCTACGTGAGGCCGCTGAACGTGGCGATGCGCTGTTCGGAAACATGGATACCTGGATCATCTGGAAACTGACCGGTGGCATCAACGGTGGTGCTCATGTGACCGATGTCACCAACGCGTCACGGACCATGTTGATGGCTCTTGATGGTACCGAGTGGGATGATGAGATTCTTGCTGAAATGGGTATTCCGAAGAAGATGATGCCTCAGATTCGCCCATCAAGTGATCCCGACTTCTATGGCTATTCCAAAGAATCAGGACCTTTCGGTGGTAAAATTCCGGTTTGTGGTGACCTGGGTGATCAGCAGGCTGCTACCGTTGGTCAAACCTGCTTTGAAGCTGGTGAAGCCAAAAATACCTATGGTACCGGCTGCTTTATGCTGCTCAATACCGGCACCGAAATTGTTCACTCTCAAAATGGTTTGCTGACGACTCCCTGCTACAAGTTTGGTAACCAGCCGACGGTTTACGCTCTGGAAGGTTCTATCGCTATTGCCGGTGCTGTTGTTCAGTGGCTGCGTGACCAGATGCGCCTTATCAATACCGCTGCCGACGTTGAAAACCTTGCCCGTATGGTTGAAGACAATGGTGACATGTACTTCGTTCCAGCGTTCTCAGGTCTGTTTGCTCCCTACTGGAAGAGCGACGCCCGTGGTTGTATTGTCGGCATGACCCGTTACCTGACCCGTGGCCACTTCGCCCGGGCTGCCCTTGAAGCCGTTGCCTATCAGACCCGTGAAGTTCTCGACGCCATGGAGGCGGACTCAGGTGTCAAGTTGCAGGCCCTGAAGGTAGACGGTGGTATGGTTGCCAACGAGCTGTTGATGCAATACCAGGCTGATGTTCTTGGGGTTCCGGTTACGCGTCCTCGGGTCGCGGAAAGTACCGCCCTTGGCGCCGCTTATGCCGCTGGTCTGGCGGTTGGTTTCTGGAAGGATACTGACGAAATGAAGAAAAACTGGGGTGTCGATAAAACCTGGCAGCCTTCTAGTGATGACACTGCCCGCGTTAAAAATTACGGTAAATGGAAAAAAGCCGTTACCCGTACCTTTGACTGGATTGACTAAGTCCACTCATAAAAACTTACCAGTCTCCTGAGTGTCAGGCTGGAGACTGGTAACCGTCGAGCCAACAAGGTCTCGATCCTCACTCTTGTTATTTGCCCTGTCCACCCTCTCCCCGGACAGGGCCTTTTTTGTTCTATGATTAGCGCATGGCTCTCAGCCCCGTATCAATGGTTATGTTGTAGCTTTTAGCACTGAAACCCGGGTTATCTGCACGCAATTTTTCGACGGCCTCCTCGTAAGAAATTGACACTGACGGATACTGAAAAAAAGCCATGCCGACAGTATTACTTCCTGAGAGAAGATTTCGTGAGCGGATAAGGGCTTCTTCATACATGGCCACATTATAATCATCGAATACTTCGCCGGGAGTAATTTCAGCCGGTTTTGGATGACCCGCTAGACGCCTTCTATCGCAGTTGTAATAATACATGAGGAAAACCGCATCTAAAAAGGCGGCCTGCTTGGCTTTTGCGATATAATCAGCTCTTTCTCTTAAGCTATGACTCGAAATTTCCATTGGTATCTTCTCTCCGTTAATATGAGGTGTTTCCTTGTTCAACCTCAAACACCTAGGTCAGATCGCTTTGCCAGCTTCATTGGGGTCAGAAGAGTAATGAACGTGGCGTATTTTCCAGAGGTTATTGCCGTCGCGCTCAAGAACATAAGTTGTTCTCACGCCAGGGGATGGGCAGGAGGAATACCTGAGAATTGCGGTAATGCAGGCCATCTCTCCCGCAACGAAGACACGGACCTGTTCGCGAAGCAATGACACGATATTTCCATTGCGGAAGAAATCTGTAATTTTCCTCTCATGGTCATTGAAATTATTGGAATCACAGTCAGCATGATTATCAAAATATACGACAGCGTCGTCAGCAACATATAATGATCGAAACTTATCAATGTTGCGGTCATAGAAACTTTTGTCGTACTCGTCCATTAACGCTAGGAACGGTTGTATCGCATTTTTATCAGTCAATTCCATAGTGCACCTCTTCTAATCAGAGAGCGGAGGGTTAGCCAGTCACAATAAGTGCATCAAAGGGGAGTGCACGTTAAACCGTAACGACACTTGAATGTGCTGCTATCACTTCCCAGCGATTGTCGGCATGTTGCCAAACCCGGGTGAAACGGAAAACACCATTAGCAGGGATCCCGGCGTAGTTGCCACAAATTGCGACCCTGGCAAATACCACCGCCGTATCCTGCTGTAATTTAACCTGTTGCTCATCGACCGAAAGATTAGAGATGTGGATTAAGCCTGATTTGTGCGCTTCCAAATCATCGTTTTTCCCGAGTACTTGCCCCAAATGATTGGTGAAAATTAGATTGGCAGATAAGAGCTTATCCAGCATGTCGGTATCTGATTCCAGCATCGCCTTAGCTAACAATTTTTCAGCTTCCAGAATCTGGTCTTCCCTATTATTTCCCACGCGAACTCCTATTGATTGTTGAATGGATTTCACTGCTCGGAGGTGACCTAAGTTAGCAGCGTTACCTTAAAGTACAAATATTTGTGCAACAAATTTTCATTCGTATGAATTCTTATGGTTTGGCAAAGGGGCCTATGCATTTGTCTTCACAGTCTGTCGGGAGAATTACATTTTATTATAAATTGCATCCGGAAGAATTTTCACTAACCACGCGATCAATCGCCATCTTCTGGTGACATAAACAACTTTTCGTTTTTTCTCAAGAGCACGGTAAATCTGCTTGCTCACCTTCTCCACCGATTGAACCCAGAACAAACCTTCCCCTTTTGCCATATCCGTATCCACAAACCCCGGGCGTGCATCTGTCATATAAATGTCAGTACTGATTTTGGCGCATTTCTGTCGCAAGCCCTGGATATAGTTGGAAACATAGGCCTTGGATGCGTTGTATGCAGGAGCGGTTCCGCCACCCCTTAAGGCAGCCAATGATGAAATGGCGACAAGGTGCCCATACTTTTGTCTGATGAATTGTTGGCAGGCCAGATCAGCGATCACTGTGAATCCAGCAACGTTGGTCTGTATTGTTTCCAGTTCCTGCTGCCAGTCCAAAGCAGGATTCAGGAAACCTATGCCCGCAGAGATAATGACTAAATCAATGTTTCCGAAACTGTTCGCGATATCTGCGAAAGTTTCTTGCGTTGCATTGCTGTTGGCAAGATCCATTTTTCTGATAAGCGAGTCTTCGCTGAGTTCGGGGAGCAGTTTTTCAAGAAGATCGACTCTTCTTGCCGTCGCACATACCCGAAAATTGTTCCGGGCGAGCAGCAAAGCTAATTCCCGACCTATTCCTGAAGACGCTCCTATGACAACTGCATTTTTCATGCGTCAATGTCCTGTTGAAAAATCCGCATCAGCAACCTTCTTTTTGTTCTGATCGTTGTTCCCTTCTCCCGGAATCTTGTCCGGTTGAGCGAAAATTAGCCCCTTGCAGAGCAGGGGCAGTCAGACGCTGTGACGTATCTCCAGTTGTTCCCCGGTGCAGGAATCCAGAAACGTCAGCAGATCACGCAGACTCCGCGTCAAAGAAAATTCTTTTTTCCTCTTGTAGATCTTGATTTTTTGACCGCTATCCAACTCAAGTTCACGCTTGTTCCTCATATCCAAAATTTCGACAACCCGCCCTTGTCCGTTGGGTGCTGCCTCCATCAACTCGATTCTGCAGAACCCATTCGGCCGTGTCGAAATGGAACCACTGTACCCACGCACCCGGAATCCAGATTCCGAACCACTTCCGGGGCTATTATCCCTGTCCGTCATTTTGTACAGATAGTCAAACTGGAGCAGGTCTTCATCGCGTTCGATACATTTCAGCAACGCCGAGGCCACCGCCTGTAGATGCCCGGGGGGCACCGTTACCGCTGAGACCTCGGGGGTCCCTGCGGCGACAGTGAAATTAGCGTAGAGGCCAAGGCATGAATAAACTGCTGCGCCTCAGCAAAGGGTCGCACATGGAGAATCTTCCACTCGCGTGAACTCATACTCAGACTGTGCACAGCGGCGTCACAGACTACCAAAACGGATTCCTGGGTCATCTTCCCTCCTGAAAAGTAAATTGAATAGTCAACGTTCCACTCCCTTTGTTTCCAGCATCGCCCCCTGCGCTCATCCCATTGCGCCTATGGGCCTTGCAGCAGGTGGCCAAGCTCCGCAAAAAACTCGTCCCTATGGGAGACCCCGTTGGCGCTCAAGCGGTGATCGGCATCGGGATAGATGCGAACAATAAGATTGTCCTTGCCGGCTGCCCTGAACATCCTTTCGAGAAAACGCACAGACTCGACCGCAACACTGGCATCTTTCTCCCCGATCCCCACAAGAACAGGGATGTCCAACTTGAGAAAGTCTGGCAACGGCTCCATGTCCAGGATATCTGCCCACCAGCGATAGGGGTTGCCATACCAGCTTTTTTCAATGCTGTCCGGTTCGGTGGCGATCTTTTTCCAGCCAGATTCGACATCAAAGAAAATAGCTCCCCGCTGTTTGAGGGTTGTGAGGGATTTGCGCATTGAATAACCACCGCTGCCGATGATGGCAAGATGGGTCACTTCAGACATCTGATTGGCGAGCCTGGCCGCTGTCAAGGCCCCCTCCGACACGCCCACCAATACCACGTTTTTGGGGGCAGGCTTGATGGTTTCAAGTTGCGCGACGATGAATTCTCGATAGTCGGCAGCCCACTGCGCTGGATTGTTGGCCAGGTCAAATTCCCGCCCACAGCTCAATAGCCCCATGGAACGGTCAGTGACAAAACGTTTATTGAGCACGAATACGTTCGCGGCGACGGTTAGACCGCTGACGTAGTCAGGCATGACCGACTTCCAACTGGGGCATCCCGTAGCGCCGTAGAAGAAGATCGCTGTGTCGGCCTGAACCGAATCCCCATGGAAAAAGGAGTAAAATATGCTAGAAACGCCATCCTTGTAGTCAAAGGTCTGCGGCTGTGGAGCTTCTTTGCTATACATATGGGCGGTGCGTTGCACGGTTGTGCAGCCAGCCAGGGCGAATGCCAGCAAAAGGACAACGAGATGGATACGGCGCAAGGGGTTGGCTGTCCCTAAGCGCGCTGAAATATGATGATTATCAAGTTTTTTGAGGACCTTATCCTTCATCATTTTCTTCACCTTCATCGTTAATGAATTCCAGAATATCTCCAGGTTGACATGCCAGAACCCGACAGATGGCATCCAATGTTTCAAAACGAATTGCGCGCGCCTTGCCTGTTTTCAGGATGGAAAGATTCTGGGGCGTTATGCCAATGGCCGCGGCAAGCTCATTGGAGCGCATCTTTCTCACCGCCAGCATGACATCGAGATTTACACGTATAGCCATATTAATTACACCGTTAAGTCGGCCTCTTCCTGCAGCTTTCTGCCTTCATCCATGACCCAGGCGATAACTGCCAGAATACCGCCCAGCACCAAAAGATTGAGATCCTCACTACTTATGCTCAGCGCCAACATTCTTTGTCCGGGGGGCTGGTGGAGCGTAAGAACAACACTGAGCAGGCCACGGCAATGGGAAATGTTCCGCATAGGGAAGACACTCTCTCTGGAGAAACTCAGGGAGTTGGTTTGCACTTATCCAGAATAGACCATTAGCGAGTGGTATCACAAACATGACAGTTTGCAATAGAATCCGGAATCTTCTGCTGACTATTTGTAATTTTTTGGCATCATTTGCTTCCCTGCACATGGGGAACCTCTCTTTGTTTAAATAAGCTGTTTTTGATGCATGCTTCCTGCAATTAAATCCCGAAGATTCTAACTGATAATCTAGGGCTACAAGCAATAATATGGTTAGAAAATTATCGTTTGTCAATAAGTAATCAATGATAAACATGTACCGTTGACTGGTGAAATCTTAATTATCTATACTCATGGTCGTGATGAGAAAAAACCATCTCAGTCTATGAGCAGATAAGAACTGAAGCAGAGAATGGCAGTTTGTGGCCGATTTGCTTTCATTCTCAGAAATTAAGCGTCTGGCAGACGCAGTCAAGCAGAAGTATTATCACCTCGATGCGCTCATCAATAATGCAGGTGCCCAGTTTACTGACACTAGGGAGATTGCAAGCGAAGGTCATGAGAAAACAATGATGATAAATTCAATTGAAGGTGTGCACCAGCATTGGGTGGATATACGATTCATGATTTGGGGATTTTGGTCTAATTTAGAGCTCATATTTTAATCAGGAGTACGCGAATGAAACAATATGTGATAGATGCTTTTACTGATAAGGTTTTTGGAGGAAACCCTGCTGCGGTCTGCATTATGGAGCATTGGTTGCCCGAGGATCTGTTGCTAAAAATTACTAAGGAAAACAATCTTTCCGAAACGGCTTTCGCTGTTCCAATTGATGCTGGCTATCACTTGCGCTGGTTCACTCCCGGAGGGGAGATCGATCTTTGTGGTCATGCAACCTTAGCGACGGCTTATGTCATTTTCCGGTTCATTCAACCAGAATCCGCTTCTGTATCTTTTCAAACTCTCAGTGGAGAATTGACAGTAAAAAAACGAGGGGATCTATTGGAGATGGATTTCCCTGCCTATGACCTTTCACCGGTTGAGGTCACAGATAAAATGGTGACTGCTATCGGAGCAAGGCCATTGGAAGCGTACTTAGGCCGTGATCTTCTCTGTATTATGGACTCTGAGGAAACTGTACGAAGCGCAAAACCAAATATGACTAACCTACTTTCTCTTGACGGTTTGCTGCTACATCTAACAGCGTCTGGTAGGGAATTTGACTGTATCTCACGCTCCTTTGCACCAAAATTGAATGTGCCGGAAGATCCGGTTTGTGGTTCCGGTCACTGCCATATCATTCCATATTTTGCGAGCAAACTTGGTAAAAATGAGTTGGTGGCTTATCAGGCGTCAGAAAGGGGGGGGATTCTTTATTGCAGTCTTCACAATGGAAGGGTTTGGTTAAGCGGAAAAGCTGCCCTCTATTCGGAAGCAGAAATCTATATTGATCTATAGCTTCTCTTGTCTTGCATATCCTGAATTTTAAGACGGATATCTCATGAAGAGATTAGGGCATTCGTTCCGTCATTTCAAAACTTAAACCCTGTGAAGCAGAAATGCCGTTGACGTTGTCCTCGACGGCATTTTTCATAAATCTGTTCCGCCTGGAAAGAGTTGCTCTGAAAAAACTCAGAGGGAAAACTTCAGTCTGTTGCTGGCGAGAATCTTTATAGCTGGTATTCTTTCATTTTTTTGTACAGATTGGCGCGACTAATTCCAAGCAGTTTGGCTGTTCTGTTTTTATTAAACTTGGTTTCTTCCAGCGTTTCCCGAATTGCGTGCTTTTCGATATCCTTGATCAGGGAGGGCAATTTTTTATTGGCACTTATTGGGGCCGGGCTGTCCCCCTTGATGTGCAGTCTGGTTGGCAGATGTTTGATCTGGATAGTGGTTTCATTGTCAAGGAGGTTGATCGCCCGCTCAATAACATTCTCGAGTTCGCGGACATTGCCGGGCCAATTGTAGCGCATGAAAGCTTCGAGGGCCCCATGGTCAATTTTTTCGACATAAATCCCCATTTTGTTGGAGAGTTTCATAAGCAGGTCATTGGCGATGGTGCGAATTTCGCAAAGCCTGTCGCGTAAAGGTGGCAGGCTGATTTTAACCACGTCGAGACGGTAATAAAGGTCTTCTCGGAAGGTTTTTGCCTCCATGGCTTCAGCCAGGTTAATGTTTGTTGACGTAATGATCCTGACATTGAGTTTGACGGTTTTTTCCCCTCCCAGGCGATTCAGTTCCTGTTCCTGCAATACCCGGAGCAGTTTTGCCTGCATATTCAATGGCATTTCGCCAATTTCGTCGAGGAGCAATGAGCCGCCGTTGGCCAACTCGAACTTTCCTTTCTTCCCTTCTTTGCGCGCACCTGAAAAAGCGCCTGCTTCATAGCCGAAAAGCTCAGACTCCAGCAATTCGCCTGGAATGGCTGCACAGTTAACCCTTATAAATGGCTTGTTTCCGCGTTTACTGGCCTTGTGGATGGCGTGGGCGTACAATTCCTTGCCTGTACCACTTTCACCGACAATCAATACGTTGGAGTCCGTCCGTGAGGCATGCATGGCCAGTTGCTTAACCGTGCGACTAATGTCCGAATCTCCGCTGATCTGATTGAAAAAATAATTGTTGTCCAGCTCTTTGCTGAGGACATTCTTGTAATAATCAACCTCACTTTCCAGTCGTGAAACCTTTTGTGCCAAAGAATAAAGCTCTTTGGAGTCTTTGAAAATCACCTTACCGACGGCGCCTAGTAACTTGTTGTCTCGGTCAAGAATCGGAATCCTGCTGGCAACCATATGGTTGCCGTTGATCTCCTGAATATCACCAATTTCACTGATGCGGGAATCAAGGACATGGTGCATGCGGGTATTCTCAATCACTTCGGTGACATGCTTCCCCTGATAGTCCTTGACTTGCAAAAATTCCCGGTAGGACTCACTCATCATGATGACCCGACCATTGTGATCGATAATGACGACCATTTCGTCAAGGGAGTCAAGCAGGGTCTCCAGAATTTCCGAATGGTTCAACAGGCTGTCTTCAGTTTTTTTCGAAGTCATATACGGTTCCTCGGTAAGCTCTCTGGCTCATGTCTCCGGGTTCTGCGGCATCACAACGCATCCATCTGAAGGAAACAATATTTTATACGCTTATTCTCTGGCGCTCACCCGTAAATACTTTTAAAGCATAAATACCCACTTCTGACGCTGCAAATATACCTGAAAACACAGGGTGTGTCTAAAGTTTGGACATGTCTAAATTAAATACAGCGCCCTCCAGATGCTGATATTTAGGGGGCATGGAGGTAAAGGAAACCTCTTTTGTGTCTACAGAAAATACAACTGTCGCAATGCCTCCGGTTCTCACCGGTGCGACAAGTTGGAGCGCTGAACACCGTCATAACAGCATTTGTCTGCATATTTCAAGAAAAAATCCCTGATGGCACATGTATTGCTCTATATGGGAAAATAAAGGAGTTTTCAATGATGATGGCCTTAAATGAAAGAAATATGAAGTTTGCCTTCCAGGGAGTAGGAGTAATATTACTTATCCAGAATATATATTTCTATAATTTAAAATTTGGATGGATAGTTCTTCCTTTATTTGTTCTTTACGCAATCATTACCGATATTTTTAAGTCTGAAATAAGAAGTTATAAAAGTGAATTAATTTCATTATTGCTATTCATAACTTACTCTTTATCTCTTGTTTTTTTAGATCAATCTAACAGTTCCTACTTTATGCTAACAAGTTTGGAACTTTTAGCAGTTATCATCGTTTGTTTTTTCTTAGTTGTGCGGACATTTATCCACTTTAAAAAAGAAAATCCTCGTTTGTTTATTAATGAAAGAAACTCGAAATTAATAGAAAAGAAAACAAGGTTTATGCCGGTATTTTTAATTGGTATTGAGCTGGCCCTTGTTTTCGCTGCCACCCGGGTCCTGTTGGGGCTCTGAAATCAAACAGGAGGTTAAGGTTTATGGATGCTGTCGCTGTAGTTCTCTCTTTGATTCTGTTGATGTACTTTGCGTACCGGGGGGTTACGGTTTTGGTGCTGGCGCCGCTACTGGCTATGTGCACCGTACTGTTCACGGGGGATTTTCCGATGTTGGTGGCTTGGACAAACAAGTTCATGCCATCAGCTGCAGGATATATTAAGGCTTATTTTCCGGTGTTTCTCACTGGAGCGGTTTTTGGCAAATTAATGGGGGCCAGCGGTTGTGCACGCTCGGTTGCTCATTATATCTCCACCAAATTCGGTAAAAAACGGGCGATTGCTGCAGTTATTATTTCTACCGGATTACTGGTGTACGGCGGGGTTTCACTATTTGTTGTGGTCTTTGCCGTCTACCCTATCGGTGCGACCCTGTTCCGGGAAGCCGATATTCCTAAGAGATTACTCCCCGGGGCGATTGCTGCTGGCGCGTTTACGTTTGCCATGACCGCGATTCCCGGAACTCCCCAGTATATCAATACGATTCCGATCCCCGCATTCCATACCGATATTTATGCTGCACCTATTTTAGGTATCGTAGGCGCCCTGGTTATGTGTGTTGGTTCGATCATGTGGCTCAATCACCGATCTTCCAAGGCCATGGCCGCAGGTGAAGGGTACGGAAATCATCCCGACGAAGGTTTGTCGACGGAGGGCTATATGCCCAACGTCTGGGTGGCCTTAGCTCCTATCATTCTGGTCTTTATCATAAATTTCGTGCTCACCAATGGTTATTTCAAAAGCGCTTCGGCGATTGCTCGATACGCCCCATATGGTGGCGTCAATGGCATCTGGTCGGTGGTTGTCGCTCTTTCAGCCGCTATCATCCTGTTGCTCATTGTTTTCCGCAAGTCGATCGCTGAACCAAATAAAGAAGTCTTCGATGGTGCTGTCGGTGGGCTACTGCCAATTTTCAACACCGCTTCCGAGGTCGGGTACGGTGGCGTTATCAAATCCCTGGCCGTATTCGGTGGTATCAAGGCGGCTATTGTCAGCATTCCTGGGCCGCCTTTATTGTCCGTCGCAATTTCAACGACAGCTCTTGCCGGTATCGTTGGCTCATCTTCAGGCGGAACGGCTCTGGCGGTTGAGGCTTTGGGTGCTGATTTCCTGAAGATGGCAACCGCAAACGGAATTGATCCGGGTGTTTTGCACCGGATTATGATTATGGCCGCCGGCGGGCTGGACACTTTTCCACATTGCGGTGCGGTTATTACTTTATTGGCAGTGACCCGGCTGACCCATAGAGATTCCTATATGGATATTGCCGTCTGCACCATGGCAATTCCCCTGGTGGCGACAGCCGTGGCAATTGTACTGGCAACCATGGGCGTTGTCTGAGACTTGGAGGATAGTAATGTCAGTCAAAATTATTACAGCAAGAGAAGCCGTTGATTTAATTGATAGTGATGCCGTTGTTGCAACGGGTGGATTTGTCGGGTTGGGAGTTCCTGAAGAGATAGAAATGGTGCTGGAAGAAAAATTCCTGGCGGAACAGATGCCCCGCAACTTGACCCTGGTCTATGCGGCCGGGCAGGGGGACGGCAAGGATAAAGGTCTGAACCATTTCGCCCATAGTGGCCTGGTTAAACGCGTCATCGGGGGGCACTGGGGGCTGGCGCCGAAATTGGGGAACCTGGCTATAGCTAACGAGATAGAAGCTTACAATCTACCTCAAGGTGTTATTTCCCATATGTTTCGAGATATCGCTGCAAAAAAACCGGGAACCATTACTCATATTGGCTTGAAAACTTTTATCGATCCGCGTCTGGAAGGAGGGAAAATTAATCCTCGGACGACAGAAGATATTGTCGAACTGGTCGAATTTGATGGCGCTGAATATCTCCGTTACCGTCATTTCAGACCGGATATTGCCCTGTTGCGCGGATCCTATGCCGATGAGAGCGGAAATATTTCCTTTGAAGATGAAGCCGTGACTCTGGAATCCCTATCTATCGCTCAGGCGACGAGAAACTCGGGAGGTAAAGTCATCGTTCAGGTCAAAGGGATCGTTCAGAACGGATCTCTTGATCCCCGGTTTGTGAAAATACCTGGCATCTATGTCGATGCCGTGGTGGTGGCGAGTTCCCTCAAATATCATATGCAATCCTTTGGTGTGGACTACAACGCGTCCTTCAGTGGCAGCAAGCGGGCAGTCCTTAACGGTGCCAGTGAGGAAGCCCTGAGTGAAAGAAAAATCATCGGACGCCGGGCAGCTATGGCACTGCGTCCGAATGTCGCGGTCAATCTCGGTATTGGGGTACCGGAGGTCATTGCCGTGGTCGCCAATGAAGAAGGGATCGGTAGCGATATGGTGCTCACCGTGGAAGCTGGTCCAATTGGCGGGGTTCCTGCCAACGGGTTGAGTTTCGGCGCTTCAGCCAACCCGTACGTGGTGCTGGATCAACCCTATCAGTTCGATTTCTACGACGGTGGTGGTCTGGATTTGGCCTTTCTGGGACTGGCTCAGTGCGACCGCAAGGGGAATATCAATGTCTCAAAGTTTGGTCCCAAGGTGGCTGGCTGCGGTGGTTTTATCAATATTACCCAAAC
Source organism: Geopsychrobacteraceae bacterium (assembly GCA_963664385.1). GTDB lineage: Bacteria > Desulfobacterota > Desulfuromonadia > Desulfuromonadales > Geopsychrobacteraceae > Seleniibacterium. The sequence continues at coordinate 1,570,457 of OY761157.1, read as the reverse complement.
TTCGAAGCAGGTTATTTACTGCGGTTCATTTACCGCCAGGGGCCTTAAGGTTGAGGCCGCCGACGGTCAACTGCGCATTGTCGAAGAAGGCTCGGTTAAAAAGTTCATTGATCAGGTCGAGCAGATAACCTTCAGCGGAGATTATGCCAACGATATCGCTCAGGATGTCATGTACATCACAGAACGGGCAGTTTTTAAGCTGACGAGGGAAGGCTTGGAGCTGATCGAAATTGCTCCGGGCATTGACCTTGAAAAAGACATCTTACAGCAGATGGAATTCCAACCGCTTATCTCTGCTGACCTGAAACTGATGGACGCAAGAATTTTCCGCCATGAAAAAATGGGGCTTGCGGAAGTGTAACCGTTGAGTAAACCGCCCGGCCTGTTAACTGACGTAGCCGGGCCTTTGAGGAGGATAGCATGAAAGGATTAACCATTGCCGAGATCAGTCTTGGCGATATGGCAAGTTTCCAGAAAACCATCACCGAGACTGATGTCTATCTTTATGCTGGTATTACCGGGGACAACAATCCCGCCCACATCAACGAACTGGTTGCTGCAGACAGCCGCTTCAAGGGGCGGATTGCCCACGGTATGCTGGTTTCGGGACTGATTTCAGCGGTTCTTGGTGTTCAGCTGCCTGGTCCCGGGACAATTTATTTGGGGCAGGAGCTTAAGTTTACCGCTCCGGTGAAGTTCGGTGACACGATCAAAGCCGAGGCCGAAGTGGTCGAGAAGCGCGCTGAAAAAAATATCCTCAAGTTGAAAACCACCTGCACCAACCAGGACGGGACCGTGGTGATTGAGGGTATGGCCACCGTCATGCCACCGAAATAGAGGGTGTGCTATGGAAACTGCATTGATAGAAGAACACCGCGAAGGGGCCACCATGGTCCTGACCATCAATCGGCCGCAAGCGTTGAATGCTCTGAACAGCTCTGTGTTGGAGCAATTGGAGCAGGCTGTAGCAAGAGTGGCCAGTGATCAGGCGATCCGGGTGTTGGTATTGACCGGTGCTGGCAAGGCATTCGTTGCCGGTGCCGATATTGCGGAAATGGAGACCCTTGACCCCGGCCAGGCCCGCGCTTTTTCCGCTTTTGGTGCCCGTGTGTTCCGCAAGCTGGAATTGTTGGATAAAGCTGTTATTGCCGCGGTCAACGGTTTCGCCCTGGGGGGTGGCTGCGAGCTGGCTATGGCCGCGGATATCCGGCTTGCTTCCCATAAAGCCAAGTTCGGCCAGCCCGAAGTCGGCCTCGGTATTATCCCTGGTTTTTCGGGGACTCAGAGGTTGGTACGGCTGGTGGGAGTCGCCAAAGCTAAAGAACTGATCTATTCCGGGAAGATCATTCCGGCAGATGAGGCCGCTGCAATTGGCCTGGTCAATCAGCTTTATGAGCCTGAGCAACTGCTACCGGCGGCTCTTGAACTGGCCGAAAAGATCGCCGTCCAAAGCCCGGCTGCGGTTGCGCTGGCTAAGACCGCCATTGGCCGTGGTGCCGATCTGGATATGGAGTCTGGAATAGAGCTTGAGAGTGATCTGTTTGCGCTCTGTTTTGCCGGTCCCGACCAACGGGAAGGGATGACTGCGTTCCGGGAAAAACGTCCGGCAGTTTTTACTGCCACGGGTGCAGGCAAACTATAAATATCAAGGAGGAGCATCAATGAGCACTGACGTAGCAACAGATGCAATTAAAAATATGAAAATCGCCGTAATCGGCGCCGGGACCATGGGTGCCGGAATCGCCCAGGTTTTTGCCGAGAACGGTTTTGTCGTGTTGATTAAGGAAGTCAAGGAAGAGCTTATTCAACGTGGTTTGGCCACTATCGATAAGAACCTGACCCGCAGCGTCAAGAAGGAAAAAATCAGCGAGCAGGACAAAGCCGTGATCATGGCCCGCCTGAGCGGGACTACGAACGTCAAGGAGCTTGCCGATTGCGACCTGGTAGTTGAAGCCGCTGTTGAGAACATGGCTATTAAGAAGACCATTTTTGCCGAACTTGACAAGGTCTGCAAACCGTCCGCGATCCTGGCGACTAATACCTCGTCCCTGTCGATCACCGAGGTTGCCATCAGCACTGAGCGGGCCGACAAGGTGATCGGCATGCACTTTTTCAATCCGGTGCCGGTGATGAAACTGGTCGAGGTGATTACCGGGATTGCTACTGGAGATGAGACCTGCGCTAAGATTCTGGCGCTGTCTGAATTGCTTGGAAAAACCGCCGTGGAAGTCAAGGAAGCGCCCGGTTTCGTAGTCAACCGGATTCTCATTCCGATGATTAACGAAGCGGTCGGGATTCTGGCTGACGGGGTGGCCAGCGCAGAGGATATCGATCTGGCCATGACTCTGGGCGCTAACCATCCCATCGGTCCCCTGGCTTTGGCTGATCTGATCGGCAATGATGTCAACCTGGCGATCATGGAAGTGTTGTACGAAGAGTTTGCCGATTCGAAATATCGCCCTCACCCGCTGCTGCGCAAAATGGTGCGCGGTGGGTTGCTGGGCCGGAAAACCGGGCGAGGTTTTTTTGACTACACCCCGGCCTGATGAGGATTGCCGGTTACCGTTAACCCCCCTCGTCGGACCGTAACAATATCGCTGCAACCCGTTTGCAACGAGTTTCTTGCAGAACACTGGAGATACTCAGTATGGATTTCAACCTGGAAAACGAATACGAAATGCTCAGAACCATGTATCGCGATTTTTCTGAAAAAGAGGTTAAACCTCTGGCCGCAGAAATCGACGAAGAAGAGCGGTTTCCCGTCGAAACCGTGTCCCAGCTGGCCCGCTACGGCTTTTTAGGGATTCCCATCCCCAAAGAGTATGGTGGTCAGGGGGGGAACAATCTGGCATATGCCATGGCCGTGGAAGAACTCGGCCGGGTCTGCGGCTCGACCTCGGTTATTGTCTCTGCCCATACGTCCCTCTGTGCCGCACCGATCTATGAATTCGGCAGCGAAGAGCAGAAGCAGAAGTACCTGGTCCCTTTGGCTAAAGGGGAAAAGCTCGGTGCTTTCGGATTGACCGAACCGAACGCTGGTACCGATGCCGGTGCCCAGCAGACCACCGCAGTGCTCGACGGTGACAGCTACGTTCTCAACGGCAATAAAATCTTTATCACTAATGCTGGCTATGCAGATGTCTACGTGGTCATGGCCATGACCGATAAAAGCCAGGGGACCCGTGGTATCTCGGCCTTTATCGTGGAAAAAGGATTTCCCGGTTTTTCCGTAGGTAAAAAAGAGAAAAAACTGGGGATTCGTGCCTCGTCGACCTGCGAACTGATTTTTGAAGACTGCCGGGTTCCCAAGGATAACCTGCTTGGCCAGCTCGGCAAAGGTTTTGGTTTGGCCATGAAAACCCTCGATGGTGGCCGGGTTGGTATCGCTTCCCAGGCATTGGGCATCGCCCAGGGTGCTTTTGATGAAACGGTAGCCTACGTCAAGGAACGCAAGCAGTTCGGTCGGCCGCTGAGCAAGTTTCAGAATACCCAGTTCGAATTAGCAGACATGAACACCAAACTTGAAGCTGCCCGGTTGCTGATTTACAAGGCTGCCAATCGCAAAGATCTCAAGCTGCCCTACAGTGCCGACGCAGCTCGCGCCAAGTTGTTTGCTGCCGAGGTTGCCATGGAGATTACCACCAAGGCGGTACAGCTACACGGCGGTTATGGTTACATCCGGGAGTATCCGGTGGAAAGAATGATGCGGGACGCCAAGATCACCGAGATCTACGAGGGGACCAGCGAAGTGCAGAAAATGGTCATTTCAGCCACTGTTCTGTGACGCCTATTTATCAGTTTAAGACGAGGTTATGGTTATGAAAATCGTTGTATGTATAAAGCAGGTTCCGGATACCACTGAAGTCAGGCTTGATCCGGAAAAGGGTACCCTGATCAGAACCGGGATCCCCAGTATCATTAATCCGGACGACAAGCGTGGCTTAGAAGCTGCCCTGGTGCTGAAGGAGCAGGTTGGTGCCGAGGTGACGGTGCTGACCATGGGGCCGCCGCAGGCCGATGTCGCCCTACGCGAAGCCTTTGCCATGGGGGTTGATCGGGCCGTGCTGTTGACCGACCGGAAATTTGCCGGTTCGGATACCCTTGCCACTTCACACACTCTGGCTGCTGCACTGCGCAAGCTTAATCCCGATCTGATCATTGCCGGGCGTCAGGCCATTGATGGAGATACCGCCCAGGTTGGTCCGCAGATTGCTGAGCATTTGCATCTGCCCCAGGTTTCCTATGTCTATGAACTGGAGCAAGAGGATGCTGAGCATCTCATCGTCAAGCGTTCCTTTGAGGATGGTTATCACCGGCTGCGGATCAAGATGCCGTGTCTGATCACGACGTTGTCAGAAATGAACACGCCGCGCTACATGTCGGTCGGCAAAATCTTTTCTGCTTATCGGGAAAAGGACGTTGAAGTCTGGAACCTGGAGCATATCGATATCGATCCGGCTCTGCTCGGTCTGAATGGGTCGCCAACCAAGGTCAAGAAGTCGTTTACCAAAAGTGCCAAGGACAAAGGCATTTTCTACGACAACGTCACGCCTAAGGAGGCGGTACAGCTGATCGTGGATAAACTGAAAGAAAAATTTATCTTATAGCAGGAGAAGCAGGGCATGAACCTATCTGATTATAAAGGAATCCTGGTTTTTATTGAGCAGCGTGAAGGCGTGATCCAGAAAGTCTCGCTTGAGTTACTCGGCAAGGGGCGCGAGTTAGCCGATGAGTTGGGCGTTGAGGTGACCGCATTGCTGCTGGGTTATGATATCAGCAAGCACTGCCAGGAGATGATTCATAGTGGCGCGGATAAGGTCGTCTATCTGGAGGACGAAGCGCTGAAAATCTATACTACCGAACCCTATGCTCAAGCTATGACAGCGGCTATTCAGACCTACAAACCAGAAATTGTGCTGGTTGGCGCGACCGCCATCGGCCGAGACCTGGGGCCGCGGGTTTCCGCTCGTCTGGAAACCGGCCTGACCGCCGATTGCACCAAGCTGGATATCGGCGAAGCAAATCACCTCTGGATGACCCGGCCGGCTTTTGGCGGCAACATAATGGCCACCATCATTTGTACCGAACATCGTCCGCAGATGTCGACGGTGCGGCCGGGGGTCATGAAGGTGATGCCGCGAAACACTGCCAGGACCGGTGAAGTGATCCCACTTGATTATCAGCTGGTCGCCAACGATTTGAATGTCGAGGTGCTGGAGGCGGTACGCGAGGAGAAGCAGAAAATCAATATCGAGGACGCCGATATCCTTGTCTCCGGTGGCCGTGGGGTTGGTGGCAAGGAAAATTACGGTGGTTTGGAAGCGCTGGCCAAGCAGCTGCATGGCACGGTTTCCTCTTCTCGGGCCGCCGTTGATGCTGGCTGGATGTCCCATGACCGCCAGGTCGGACAGACCGGAAAGACGGTCCGACCGGATGTTTATTTTGCCTGTGGAATATCCGGGGCTATTCAGCATGTCGCAGGAATGGAGGAATCAGAGTTCATTATCGCCATCAACAAGGATCCTGGTGCGCCGGTCTTTGATGTCGCCGACCTGGGTATCGTCGGGGACCTGCACAAGATCGTACCCCTGTTGGTCGATGAAGTCAGCGTTGCCCACAATAGCAACAATGCTGCGAATTGATCTGTTGCCCGTGGGGTGCCGGATCATAAACTCACAGACAGGAGAAATAAACCATGCGTGAAGTATATATTGTCGAAAGCTTAAGAACTCCGTTCGGAGCTTTCAGCGGCAGTCTCAGTACGGTGCCGGCTCCAGAGCTGGCCGCGACCGTCATCAGGGAAATCCTTAAAAAAACCGGCCTGAACGGGAGCGAGATCGATGAAGTTATTCTCGGTCAGGTGCTGCAGGGTGGATCCGGTCAGGCTCCGGCGCGTCAGGCCATGCGGCTCGGTGGTGTCGCTGATTCTGTTCATGCCATGACGATCAACAAGGTCTGCGGTAGTGGCCTGAAGTCCCTGATGCTCGGTGCCCAGGCGATCATGCTTGGAGATTCCGAGCTGGTCCTGACCGGCGGTATGGAGAACATGTCGATGGCGCCTTACGCCATGCCCAAGGCCCGCAGTGGCTGCCGGATGGGGGATGCCAAAATGATTGACCTGATGGTCCATGATGGTTTGACCGATCCCTACTCCGGGCGGCACATGGGTGAGCTGAGCGAAGACAGCGCAGAAAAGTATGACATTTCCCGGGAAGATCAGGATGTTTTTGCGGCTCGCTCTTATCAGTTAAGTCAAAAAGCCGTAAGTGAAGGTATTTTTGCTGCCGAGATTGTTCCTGTCACCGTCAAAACCCGTAAGGGCGATATTGTCGTAGCGACTGATGAAGATCCATTTAACGGTAAAATCGAAAAGCTGCCGACGTTGCGGACCGCTTTTAAAAAGGACGGTACCATCACTGCAGGTAATGCATCATCCATTAATGATGGCGCCTCAGTAACACTGTTGGCGAGTAAAGAGGCTGTCGATAAATACAATTTAACGGTCAAGGCACGATTGGTTGCCTATGCCAGCAACAGCATCCATCCTGACCAATTCGGCGAGGCCCCGATTGAAGCGATTGAAAAAGCGCTTGAAAAAGCTGGGCTGAAACAGGAAGATATTGACCTCTTTGAAATCAACGAGGCGTTTTCTAGCGTTCCGTTGATGGCGATCAAGCAGCTCGGTATTGATCCTGAAAAGGTGAACGTCAATGGCGGTGCCGTTGCTATTGGCCATCCTGTTGGCAGCAGCGGCGGACGCTTGGTTAATACGCTGCTCAGAGAGCTGGCGGTGCAGAACAAACGTTACGGGTTAGCCACCCTTTGTATCGGCGGCGGTGAAGCTGTCGCGTGTATTTTTGAGGCTGTTTAAAACCTTCGCTTGCAGGAGGCCGGATTTCGGCTTTGGACTGAAGAATGTTAGCCGAAGACCGTTTGGAAATTCGGCCTCTTGTTTTTAGGTGCTTAACTTTTGGCTAGTGAGCCTGCCCCTTGTTTGGTCATTGCAAGTAGTTGTGCTTAAGGCGTAGTCCTTTACGCCGCACAAGCGCATGGGCAGATTGACGCCGAGCTGGTGGGAAAGCGCAATTTTCGGAAAGAAACTAATTACTTTATTTGATTAAAGAATGTTTAAAAAATATGTTTCTAAATATTGCCCTGGCATAAAATAATGCCAGGGCTTGAATGGCAAAAAAAGAGGATTAGACGGGGCACCCCTTGGCGCGTAGCAGTGGATCAAAACGATCATTACTAAGCATCCCATGAGCAATTTTCATCAAAGTATCCTGTTCTTTGTCAACAAGGCTCATACAGCGAACATATAATTTTTCCAGACCAATTCCAGGCACTGCGACAACACCATCCGCATCGCCAATGACAAGGTCTCCTGGGTGAACAACTAGACCAGAGCAGGATACTGGGACGTTAATTTCCCCAGAACTGTCTGTGCTGGGTCCTCTATGAACGCAGCCAGCAGCGAAAATGGGGAGACCCCCTTCTGCCCATTCCTCTCTATCTCTGATGGCCCCATGAACAACCATGCCGGCAAGCCCTGACTGAATGGCCATAGCTCGCATGATTCCGCCGACCAGTGCGCGACTAACATCTCCTCCTCCATCGATAACTAAAACATCGCCGGGGCGGACCATCTGCAATGCTTTCAAAATCATCAAATTATCACCAGGGCGGACCCGCACAGTTATGGCAGTACCACACATGTGAGTAAAGCCATGATAAGGCTCAAGTCCTATTGCTCCGACATTACGCCCTAAGCAGTCACTAACAATTGCCGCAGGGATTTTACTAAACTTCTCTAACCATTCGTTAGGTATGGCTTTGGGCATCGGATTGATCATAAATCCGACTGGCCATGGTTCATTTGTACTTACGTCAAACATCTATATAAATCTCTCTTAAATTTCATTATCAAAAAATAAATTACAAAACAGGGAAAGGTTCCACAATTTTCCTTAATCAGGCGGTGCCCATTTTATTCTTCATAAAATTTTTAATGCCACCACAATCAAGAATTTGCATGGCGTAGTCTGATATCCTTTTTCCTTGCAAACACTCTCCAGTCGTTAGGTTGTTAATAAGGCCTTCATCGAGGTTGACTTCCAATTGGTCTCCATCTTTCACCGCGTTATTAATGCCTGGGCAGACCATGAGTGGAAGAGCCAGGTTAAGGCCATTGCGAAAGAAAATGCGTGCGAATGACTCTGCTAACACCACACTTACCCCGGCACTGACTAATGTGATTGCGGCATGTTCGCGGCTTGACCCACAACCAAAATTTGTGCCTGCGACAACAATATCGCCCGTTTGTTTCTTTTGGACGAAACTGGGATCAGCACCCTCCAGACAATGCTCGGCAATATCATTGTGATTAACCAGTTCGAGATATCTGCCCGGATAAATTTGATCCGTATCAATGTTGTTGCCAAAAATAAAGGCGTTTCCTTTGATAATATTATTCATGATGTCCTCCTTATTACAAAAGCTGTCTTGGATCTGTGATCTCTCCGGTAAGTGCTGCAGCAGCAACACTGGCTGGAGAACCAAGATAAATTTCTGCTTTTGCACTCCCCATACGGCCAGGGAAGTTGCGATTGGTCGCAGTAATACAGACTTCCCCATCGGTCAACAAACCAGCATGAGTTCCGAGGCAAGGACCACATCCTGGTGCCGCAAAAGTTGCTCCTGCAGCGAGAAGGGCCTGGACTATGCCTTTATCCATCGCTTTTGCGTATACTTCAGCTGATGCTGGGATGATAACAAGCCGTACCGAGTCCGAAACTTTATTGTCTTTCAGAATTTCATAAGCAGCCTCAAGATCTTCTAATCGGCCTCCGGTACAAGATCCTATGAATGCCTGATTGATTCTGGTTGCTGCAACCACGTGAAGATCTTTAACATTATCGACACTGTGAGGGCATGCCAGTTGTGGCCCGAGGTTATTCACATCGTACCGGTATTCAGCATCATAAACGTAGTCATCGTCAGTCTCGTCGATGATGAATTCTTTATCGGTACGCGACTTTACGTAAGCAAGAACTTTATCGTTCGGTTTCATATATGCTGTTTTGGCACCCATCTCAACAGCCATATTGCAAACCGTCATCCGGTCAGCAACATCCAGATCTTTAATATAACTTCCACAAAATTCGATTGCTTTATAAACGGCAACATCTGCTTTAAGCTGTCCTAAAACATGAAGGATGACATCTTTAGCATAGACACCCTTTTGTAACTTCCCGTTCAGTTCGATTCTGATTACTTCGGGGACTCGCATCCACAATTCACCAGTGAGCATGATAGTAGCCATGTCAGTTGCTCCTACTCCGGTACCAAACGCACCGAAAGCCCCATGTGTTGTCGTGTGAGAGTCGGTCGCAACAAGAATCATACCCGGCCAAACAACACCAGCCTCGGGCATAACTTGATGGCATACGCCTTTGTTGATGTCGAAATGGTGACTGAGACCTTGCTGGTTGGCAAATTCTCTCATCTCTTTGTGGATTTGAGCGGTTTTAATAGTAGGTGCAGGTGAATAGTGATCAAAAACAAAGGTGAGTTTGTCTTTGTCCCAGACGGTCTTTCCACCCATTTCTTTAAAAGAAACGACTGTTTGAAGATAGAGATCATTCACTTCTGCAAAATCGATTTTACAATTAAGAATTTCACCGGCAGCAACACTCTCTTTGCCTGCTGCTCTTGCCAGCATTTTTTCTACTGCATGCATCTTTCTCTCCTCAAAATAAGCTTTTATATAAATAAGCTGACGATATAGGTTGCCAGCAGGCCCCCTAGAGCCATAACCGGGTTTGAGTAACTCAGTGTTCTAAGGCCTGTTTTCATGTCGTATCCGCTCATTTTGGTAAACACCCAGAAATAGCTGTCATTGACATGGCAGAAGGAACGGGCTCCAGCGCCAGAAGCAAGGAAAATAAGAATTGGATCGATACCAATTTGAGTCGCTAATGGCGCAGTAAGTGTCGCTGCGGTTACAACTGCAACCGTACCTGACCCCTGGATCACCTTGAGAAGTGCTGAAATTACAAACGGGATAAGGATAAATGGAAGGCCACTACTGATAACCGCTTCAGCAAGAGCTTTGCCTGCTCCTGATGATTTAAGGATGGCGCCCAGTGCACCACCAGCAGCGGTAATAAAGATGATCGAGCCAGCTTCACTAAGAGAGTGATCCATGACTTTTAACATTTTGTCTTTACCAACACGTTTACCAAGCATGAAAATGGCAGACACAACGCCAATCGCCAGGGCGATGTTTGAATCTCCGATAAACTTTGTAAAAGCGAGGAAGCCGGAATCTTTGGGGAAGATTGCTGAGCTTGTCGTGTTAAGTAAAATCAAAACCATCGGAATCAACAGCGGAAATAACGAAGTAAACATGCTGGGCAATTTACTTTCATCAATTTCTACATGCTCTTCTTCGGCTTGTTGGATGAGCTCTTCATCGAAGGTTTCGTAGCCTGGCGCTTTTTTTGCCAGGTAAAACTGAGCAAAAGCCCAACCAAAAAGAGTCATCATCAGGGCAGCAAATGAGCCATATATAATTGCTCGGCCTATATCGATACCGAGCAGACCCGCAGCCGCAAGAGGACCGGGTGTCGGAGGTACATAAACATGGGTAGCTAGCAGGCCTGCGGAGAGAGACACCCCAAGGACCATCAAAGGGATACCTGCTTTTTTAGAAATAGCTTTTGCCAGAGGGGCAAGAATGACATAGCCAACATCACTGAAAACAGGGATTGAGACTAAGAAGCCGCTGAATGCCATGGCGATAGGAGAATTCTTGGTCCCGACCATTTTTACTGATCCAAGGGCCATTTTGTGGGCGGCCATAGAATCTTCCAGGTATTTACCAAGCATAACCCCGAAAATAATAATGATGCCGATTTTCCCGGTAGTCTTGGCAAAGCCACCGGTGATTGTTTTGATAACGTCGGGACCAGCCATTCCGGAAAGCAGGCCGATGACTAGTGCTGATGCAAGTAGAGCCACAAAAGCACTGACTTTGAAGCGGATGGCCATTACCAGAAGAACGACCAGACCAATGACGAATGCGAGTTCGATAGGCATGTTGAGAAACCTCCAAATAGATAATATTCATGGGTTACTAATAGCGAACAACAGGCCGTAATCCTCCTTTCTTCTTTCGGCCAGCATCCCTATTGGCAAGCCTTATGCCATCTGAGCTAATCATTTGTAAGTTATCGAAAATACAATAAAACTAAGAGGGGGAGTGTTTTGTTGGAAAAGCTGGAATCGTTACATATGGTAACAGGTCTGGGCGGGATGTAACGATGTCAGGTCTGCGCTTTGAGTATTCTCCAAAGATGAGTTCTGCTGATGCCAAGCCGCTGTGATGCGCGGGTTTTATTGCCCCCACATTCGGTCAAAACTTTAAGAATGTGCTCATGCTTAATTTGTTCAATATCCAAGCCTTGCAGTGATGAGACCTCAGACATATCTTCGAGGCAACGGACAACGTTGCTCTCAGTGACAACGTCATCAGCAAGAACGATTAGGCGTTCGATTATATTTTCTAGTTCACGAATATTGCCTGGCCAATGGTATTTAAGTAAATGGCGTATTGCATTTTTTTCGAAATCTAAGTTTTTCGAGAATTTATTACTATTTTCCTGAAAGAAATGCTGGATCAACTCCTCACAGTCCTGCCCCCTCTCTCTCAGTGGCGGAACTTTGAGCTTCAAGATATTCAGTCGATAAAACAGATCGGCTCTGAACGAACCATTTCGAACTTCATGAGCGAGAGTTTTATTGGTCGCGGCAACAATACGCACATCAACTGGAATAACTTTGTTAGATCCAAGAGGCCTGACTTCCCGTTCCTGCAGTACCCGGAGGAGTCGCGCTTGAACATCGGGATCTATTTCACTGACTTCATCAAGGAAGATGGTCCCCCGGTTGGCCTCAACAAACAGACCGTGTTTTCCTTCTTTACGTGCACCGGTGTAGGCGCCTTGCTCGTACCCGAAAAGCTCACTCTCTAGCAGGGAATGGGAAATAGCGGCACAGTTTACAGCAACAAATGGTCCATGTTTCCGGCTACTAAGTTGATGGAGCCCTTGGGCAAACATTTCTTTTCCGGTGCCACTCTCTCCTTCGATAAGGACGGTGCCGTCAACGGCTGAAAATTTTTGTGCATCAGATTTAGCCAAGAGCAAGGCAGGGCTATTTCCTTTAATGTCCTCAAGACAGTAGCGCGCAACATGCCCTTTTTCGCGGAGTTTGCCACGGATAAGCTGTTCGTATTCCTGAATCTTGGTGACATCCTCAAAGGTTGCAACGGCACCAACGGTCCTGTCTTTGACAATAACAGGGACACGATTTGTTAAAACTGTCGATTTTCCAATTTTTTGGAGTCGACCAAGCTCAGGGATGGAGCTTTCCATAACAGCTACCAATTTCGTCCCAGGGATGATTTGATCTATTGCTTTGCCAGAAATGTCAGAATCTATAATGCCAGTTATGTTGATGGCTGCATCATTGAAAATCGTAACATTCTTTTGCTGGTCAATTGCAATGATTCCCTCGCTAATATTGTTGAGAATCGCCTGCATTTGTTCAGTTTTTTCTTTTTCCCTGCGCATAGCTGCAATGAGTCGTCTTGCTTCTTTGATGCTTGATTCAATGGTCAGCGGGCTGGTAAGTAATGGTACGGTTGGAATTTCATATTCCTGTGCTAGTAACTCTGCGGAAGTTCCACCCAGCAGCACATCAACTTTGATGCCAGCACGAAGCGTTTTTTCCAAGATCAATTGTCCATCATGGACATTTTTGATCAGGTGGGCTCGTATATTCAAATCGAGCATCGGGCCAAGGGCCTCCACTCCTTCAATGATACTTTTAAAGCCTAAAATCAAAATATTTCTGCCAAATTGTTTTGCACTATGGATAGAATTAATAAGTTCGTAAGGTGAAACGGGGATTTCAATGATCGGAATGTTTAAATCTGAGGATTCAAGAATTTTAGCAGTACCCCCTCTGGAAATGATAGCTTCAACACCTTCTTTGGCTGCTGTTCTTGAAACAGAAAGAGAGTCTTCGAGCAACCTGTGAACGATCTCGACATCAGTAATTTTATCGGATTTCAGTAGCTCGTTGGCAGCATTCATAATTTGGAGGTGAGGGGCAATAAGAAGTATAGGTTTCATAATTGTCTCTTCAATGCAAATCTAGTCGACCTAAGAATAGTTCTGAACTTCTATAGAGGGATAAAGCCACATCAATATTATGCACATTTAGAGATTTGTCAAAGCTTAGCGGTTTTAAGCATTCAGTTGTAAGAAACGATGCTGGTAGATAGCATCTCAGAAATTAGCCCTTTTGAACCAGAAATATCGCCGGAGTTCCCCCGACGGCATTTTTCGCATATCTCTATTTTGACCACTTTGAACAGCCAACAGATGTGGCGACCCAAACTCCGAAGGAAATGATTGCCGCCAGCAGCTTGATTCGTTCAGTGATGCACTAAGGCGAGGTAGACATGGGCATAAGCCATATCCGCAGCAACAGCAAGCAGCATCAAGCCCATGATAACGTTCATGACTTTCAGATAAGTGTTGCCACGGAAATAGCGGGAAACATAGGCGCCGCAGGCTGCGTAAGCGAAAGGAGCACCGAAACCGAGAGTCCCTAGGCAAACCGACCAGATCGCAATCCAAACCCCGTCTATCCCCGCTGCAGGGAACTGAACTGTGGTTACGGGCAGAACAACCAGCATTGACTTGGGGTTCAATAGTTGCATCAGTAAACCGTCCTTATAGGTAAGAACGGTAACTGTTGCGTTTTTACCGACATCCTCGACTTTGCTCGAAAGTATTTTGTAGGTGAGGTAGAGAATAAAGCAGACACCGGCAACCGCGATTACAGGCAAGAGGGTATCGTTTACGATCATGCTTCCGGTGTAACCAATCAACATGAACCAGATCCACAATGCACTCGCCACGCCGAAGCAAAACGGAATATGCGCACGGAATCGTTTCTGTGCGCCACTATTCAAGCTGAGGATGTTCACTGGACCGGGGGTGTACATTACGCCAATGGCAAAAAGGAGAATTCCAAGCATTGGGTTAACCTTATCCCTGCATCTGAGCTTGATATTGGCCAGGTGTTACACCATAGACCTGTTTAAAATGGCGATTCAGATGGCTAGTATCGAAAAAGCCAAATTCATGGGCCACATCTGTCGCGCAGACACCGGCTTTTAATGCATTACGAACTTTGTTAATTCTGTGATTCAGGATGTATTTATGGGGAGTCAGCCCGAACTGACGCCGGAAAAGGCGTATCAGGTGATACTTGGAGATACTTGCTACACGGCTGAGGTCATCAATCGTAATTTCTTCCTCAATGTTATCGTGGATATAATCACGCACACGCAGAAGCAGTGTTTCTTTGTTCTGTTGCCAGCCAACGGGTTGAAAATTACCGAGGATTTTAGCAATCTGACAGGCCAGAACATATAGTGCGTGTTCCTGTTCCAGAGCGCTAAAACGTGCAGACTCTCCGGCGCGACAGGCCATTTCTATAAGCATGACGTTCAGAATAGAATCTCTGAAATGGGTTTGAGGAATTCGGAAATTATTTATCGTTTTACGACTTGCGCTTGCAACGAGCGGATAGATTTTATCAGTATCAAAATAGAGCATTGTATATTTCAGGATATTGCCTGCTCCGGGATTCCCGTTGTGGACATCGCCAGGATTAAACAAAATGATGTCACCAGGATAGCTCCTGAATATTTGCCCGTTACTACTGAACTCCTGGATCCCTTCAGTCGTTACACCTATAGCGAGCTCTTCATGGGCATGCTTTGTATATGAGAAATCCGCCAGAATGGCGGTGAGGATGGTTGTTCCCGAGGCATCACCCGCCTTCTGAAAATGAAAGGTGTTAGTACAGCTCAAAGTCGTTTTCCTCCGTGATCGTCAAATGACTATATCCTAGTATTAAGCAAGCACGCATGTACAAAATTGCTTAACTAATTGTTTTTTTGACAAAAAAACTTTGCCAGTAAACAGGTCAGGTTGACAGTGGAAAGGCGCTTCGACTTAGCGTTTCAGCCTCAAACAACAAAGCCCCCGGAATGACTTCCGGGGGCTTTGTTGTTACTTACCTGTGCAGGAGGGGTTGTCTTATTCAATAACAACCAGCAGCTCGCCTTTTTTGACATTGTCGCCGATGTCACACTTGATTTCCTTGATTTTTCCGGTGGTTGGAGCCTTAAGGGCATTTTCCATCTTCATGGCTTCAAGGACAACGATGGTGTCACCAGCAGTAATGTCATCGCCGACAGCTTTTTCAAAGCGCAGGATCAGGCCAGGCATCGGAGCAGCGATACCGTTGCCATCGGCAACTTCGACGGCTGCGCTTTTCTTCTTGGCGACCGGAGCTTTACGGGCAGAAGCTCCACCTTTACGGCCGAACTGACCAACCGGGCGAATGACCGGAGATGGCCCATCTTCGTCAACTTCGATCTGGAAGTATTCATTGTCGATGTAAACGTTGAAGGTTCTGGCGTTTTCACTTTTTTCCGGAGCGTCAGGTTTCTCCATCAGTTTGCCAGCTTTAGCTTTTTCAATATCGCTCATAACCTTGAGACCGTCCTCAAGGGTCCGACCTTTCAGTTCTTCCGGCATTGGTTCAACATTGTGCTTGTACTTGAGGAACTTCTTGCCGGTGACCGGGTAGATTGCGTACAGAATCTGGTCATCGACATCCTTGGCGAGGTCGCCGATTTCAGCGTTGGAGGCTTCAAGTTCCGGCTCAAGGATTTCCGCAGGGCGACAGCTGATTGGCTGATTGCCGCGTGGGTAATCGATAAGCGCTTTTTTCTGTACTTCCGGGTCGATCGGAATAGCAGTTTTTCCGTAGAGACCATAGCAGAGGTCTTTAACCTGAGCGGTGATCATCTTGTAACGCTCTTCCGGGGTATCAAACAGGACGTTGTTGACAGTCTGAATACCGACGATCTGGCTGGTTGGGGTAACCAGTGGGATCTGACCGAGTTCTTTACGGACGCGAGGCAGCTCTTCAAAGACCTGAGGGAGCTTGTCAAGAGCATCCATTTCACGCAGCTGGTTGACCAGGTTAGAGAGCATTCCGCCTGGGGTCTGGTGCAACAGAACGTTGATGTCCATGGTCGACAGTTTGGAATCGTCAAGCAGGTGACGGTATTTTGGTACAACCTCACGCTCAAGGACATCGCCAATTTTAGCCAGCGCCTTAATGTCAAAACCGGTGTCGCGATCAGTACCGAGCAGGGACATGACCAGGGGCTCAATCGGTGGATGTGAGGTGCGGTTGGCGTAAGGAGCGATACAGGTATCGATAATGTCAACACCAGCTTCGATAGCTTTCATCTGGGTCATGGCACCCATACCGGAAGTACAGTGGGTGTGCAGGTGCAGCGGAATGCTTGGAACCGCTTCTTTAATGGCACGCACCAGCTTGAAGGCATCGTAAGGAGCAATCAGGCCGGCCATATCTTTGATAGCGATGGAATCAGCGCCCAGGTCTTCAAGAGCCTTGGCTTTTTCGACAAAGTAGTCGAGGGAGTAAACATTGCCACCCATGCGTGGTTCGGTCATGGTGTAGCAGATACAGCCCTGGAAATGTTTACCGGCAGCTTTGATGGCTGGTACGACGGTACTGAAGTTGCGGTAATCGTTCAGAGCATCGAAGGTCCGGAAGATGTCCATACCGTTTTCTGCGGCGCGCTCAACAAATGCTTTGGCAACATCATCCGCATAGTTACGGTAACCAACCAGGTTCTGACCGCGCAACAGCATGGAGAATGGGGTTTTGGTGATATACTTTTTAAGAACCCGCAGGCGCTCCCAAGGATCTTCACCA
This sequence comes from Geopsychrobacteraceae bacterium, assembly GCA_963664385.1. GTDB lineage: Bacteria > Desulfobacterota > Desulfuromonadia > Desulfuromonadales > Geopsychrobacteraceae > Seleniibacterium. Next base: position 1,553,555 of record OY761157.1, on the reverse strand, counting down.
AGGAAACGGTGCATGGTGTCAAAGGTGGCACCGCCCCAGGTTTCAATGGCCCAGAAACCGATATCGTCCAGCATTTCTGCAACTGGAATCATGTCTTCGGTCCGGCCACGAGTTGCAAATAAAGACTGATGACCGTCACGCAGGGTGACGTCCATGACTTTAATCGGGTTTGCGGCAGCTGGACGATCTTTGTCGTAATTCATATCAGTAAGGTTTAATTGACAGTGGTCGCTCATTGTTATAATTGCCCTTCTCTATATTCTTAGGTCCGGAATTCCCCGGGGCGCAAGGCAGTTGCGTGCGCCCTGGGGTTCCGAAGCACAAATTTGTCTAAAAGCTGTTTAGCGATAAGCTGCGAATTTCATGACACTGCGCTGCAGAACCATTTTACGCTGCTGAATCTGACCGACGCGGCCGGCACGGTTCCAGGCCTGGGTGCGGGCGATATTAAGCTGTTCTTTTTCAGAGTCAAGGTACGCAGATACGGCTGCCATTGCTGCTGCAAGTTTTTTCTTTTCGTCCATGGTAGTTGTCCTTTTGTGAGTGTTGTATGTATTGGTGATGAATTTTTGTAGTCAATGTCTGGGTTGCTGTTCCTGCCGCCCGCAGTTGCTGCAACCCCGGGATCTAGTCCCGATCACGCTTAACACTCTCTCGTTATGATTGTTAGTTGTTCATGTCCATGGATTGGCATTCAAGTCATCCAATTACAGCGGGATATTACCGTGTTTCTTAGCTGGCCGCTGCTCACGTTTGTTGCACAGTATTTCCAGTGCATCGATGAGGCGAGCGCGGGTTTCAGCCGGTTCGATAACGGCATCAACGTGGCCACGGGCTGCTGAGCAGTAAGGGTTAGCAAACTGGGTTTCGTATTCTGCTTTACACTTTGCTCTTTCGGCAGCTGGATCTTCTGCAGCATCGATACGCTTTTTGTAAATAATATTAGCGGCACCGTCAGCACCCATAACCGCGATTTCTGCAGTTGGCCAGGCGAATGCCATATCATTGCCAAGGTCTTTGGCGTTCATGGCCAGGTAGGAGCCACCGTAGTCTTTACGTACCGACAACAACAATTTCGGAACTGTGGCTTCAGAGTAACTCCACAGCAGTTTGGAACCATGATTGATAATTCCAGACCACTCCTGGTTGGTGCCAGGCAGGTAACCCGGAACGTCGGCAATGGTCAACAGTGGAATATTAAAAGCGTCGCACATACGAATGAAACGGCTGGCTTTGTTCGAGGCCTCAATATTCAGGCAACCGGCCATAACCATAGGCTGATTGGCAATGATACCGACACTGCGACCGTTAAGACGCGCAAGAGCGATGATGATATTGGTTGCATAATGCTCATGTGGCTCAAAGAATTCGCCATCGTCAACGATGTGACCAATCAGTTCCTTCATGTCATAAGCAGCACTCGGGCTGTCAGGAATGATGCTATTCAGCTCTGGGATCAAGCGTGTAGGGTCATCGTTGGTCGGATAGATCGGTGCTTCTTCCATGTTGTTGGAAGGCAGGTAGGACAGCAGGACTTTGATCTGCTCAATACAGTCTGCATCGTCTTCACAGGCAAAGTGAGCAACACCACTTTTGGTGTTGTGGGTCATGGCCCCACCAAGCTCTTCCATGGTGACTTCTTCGCCGAGGACTGCCTTGATAACTGCAGGACCGGTGATGAACATGTGACTGGTTTTTTTGACCATGAAGATATAGTCGGTCATGGCCGGAGAATAAACAGCACCACCAGCAGCAGAACCCATGATTGCGGAGATCTGTGGAATAACGCCGGAGCACAGGGCATTGCGGCGGAACACCTGGCCGTAACCGGAAAGGGAGTCGACACCTTCCTGAATCCGCGCACCACCGGAGTCATTCAGACCGATGATCGGGCAGCCAGCTTTTTCAGCAAGATCCATAACTTTACAGATTTTGGAGGCGTGCATCTCGCCAAGACTGCCGGCACGGGCTGTAAAGTCCTGGGCAAAGGCGAATACGGGGCGACCGTTGACATAGCCGTGACCGGTAACAACACCATCGGCAGGAACATCGACTTTTTCCATGCCGAAGTTGGTGCAACGATGCTCGACGAACATGTCAAGTTCACGGAAAGTCCCTTCGTCAAATAAAAGATCGAGACGTTCGCGTGCGGTGAGTTTTCCTTTGGCTTTGTGCTTTGCAATTGCTGCTTCGCCACCCATCTGAAGAACTTTGGCTTGTTTTTCCTTCAGTAACGCGATGGCATCTTCTGTCCTGCCCATCTTCACTCCTTATGCGTATTGCGCGGTTGAGTTGCCCCGTTAGACACGCGACACTGATTGCAGCGAATCTTATTATGGCAACAAAAATCGATGACCTAAATATTGATCAGTTAAGCGCTGTATTTGACATACCTGTTTTGGTAACAGGTTAAAAATATACAGCGACATTGCTTGTCAATGCCTTATTAGGTTTAGCCGTGTACCAGACCTCTCTCAGGGTCAGCTGGTAAATGTTCAGATGGAGAATGTAAACGATTCTCATCCGTCTCTCGATTCCCGCCCGGAATACGTAAGCAGACTCTCAGCTCAAAGGAGCAATTGCATAGAGATATGAGTAGATGTCAATTTTTACACTTACACATGACATTCAATATGACTGACAACGGAACGTTATCTGCCGAATAAATTGCATAAAAAATAAATAAGTAAAAAGTTGTAAAAGAACAACGCAAAAGCAATCTAACAGGTTTGTTTAGAAACTGCAATATCAGAAATTGGTAAAACCAATTTTTTTTACTTTTTTATCTGATTCTCAAAATATGGTAAAAATTGACACCAAAGCTTCAATTTATAATGCTTTTTTAAAAATAAATAGCTAAATAAAACATCTGAAATATATCCGATTTTAGATGGCCTTACCAAAATTTGAAAGTTTTTTCCAGGATTCTTGAAACACTATTATAGCAATCAGATTAAGGTGGTGCCAAGGCACCACCTTAAAATTGGTATCTCTGTGCCTCTTGAAAAGGCTCTATTTTAACGCAGGTTGTAGAAGACATCCTTGCCACAGAAAACGGCAGTGCTGTCCAGCTCGTCTTCTATGCGCAGCAGTTGGTTGTACTTGGCAACCCGGTCACTCCGGCACAATGAACCGGTTTTGATCTGACCTGCGTTGGTGGCAACCGCCAGGTCAGCGATGGTGGTGTCTTCGGTCTCACCGCTGCGGTGCGACACCACCGCGGTGTAACCCGCACGCTTGGCCATTTCGATCGCTTCCAGGGTCTCGGTCAGGGTACCGATCTGGTTGACCTTGATCAGGATCGAGTTGGCGATCCCTTTGTCGATCCCCTCTTTGAGGATCTTGGTGTTGGTGACGAACAGGTCATCGCCGACAATCTGAATTTTGTCACCGAGCTTCTCGGTCATCAGCTTCCAGCCATCCCAGTCATTTTCAGCCAGACCGTCTTCGATGGAGATGATGGGGTAGCGGGAGATCAGGTCTTCGTACAAGGCAACCATGTCAGCAGCGGATTTGACCGGCTGGGCTTCGTTCTCAAGGACGTATTTGCCGTCTTTGTACAGCTCGGAGGCCGCAACGTCAAGGGCCAGCAGGACGTCTTCACCCGCTTTATAACCGGCGGCTTCAATCGCTTCAACAATCACCTGCAGAGCTTCTTCATTGCTCTTTAAGTCGGGAGCAAAACCTCCCTCATCACCAACGGCGGTGTTGTAGCCTTTAGCGGAGAGAACTTTTTTCAGGTTGTGGAAGATCTCGGAACCCATGCGCAGCGCTTCTCTGAAGCAGCTGGCACCGGCTGGCATGATCATGAATTCCTGAATGTCGACGTTGTTATCAGCGTGCTCACCACCGTTGAGGATGTTCATCATTGGCAGAGGGAGTTCTTTGGCATTGGCACCGCCAATGTACTGGTACAAAGGCAGCCCCGCATCTTCGGCAGCGGCTTTGGCGCAGGCCATGGAGACACCGAGCAGAGCGTTAGCGCCGAGCTTGGTTTTGAAATCAGTCCCGTCGAGCTCAAGCAACTTCTTATCGATGCCGACCTGTTCACTGGCTTCCCAGCCAATCAGTTCTGCAGCGATAATTTCGTTGACGTGATCAACTGCTTTGAGAACCCCTTTGCCGAGGTAACGGCTTTTATCACCATCGCGCAGCTCCAGGGCTTCACGCTCACCGGTGGACGCGCCGCTGGGAACCGCAGCACGGCCCATGACACCTGATTCCAATGCTACTTCGACTTCTACCGTTGGATTGCCGCGTGAATCGAGAATTTCACGGGCCCGGACACTCATAATTTCACTCATTGGGTTTTATCCTTTTTGTTTTTTGCCACTAAGGCATTCGCCTTAGATTTCAAATCTGAAATATCAGATTTCAGATCGCTAAGCGCTGAGATTATTTAAAATGGGCAATTCTGCTGAAATCTTCAACCTTGAGACTGGCTCCACCAACCAGGGCACCGTCGATATTCGGTTGGGCCATCAGTTCATCGACATTGTCTGGTTTGACGCTGCCGCCATAGAGGATGCGGATCTGTTGCGAGACGGTCTTCCCATACAAAGTACAGAGGATATCACGGATAAACAGGTGGACCTCTTCGGCCTGAGCGCTGGTGGCGGTTTTCCCGGTCCCGATGGCCCACACCGGTTCATAGGCGATGACCACTTCAAAAGCCTGTTGTGGCTCAATATTCTCAAGAGCGACCACGATCTGCTTTTTGAGGATATCGAACATCTTGCCGCTTTCACGCTCTTCCAACGTTTCACCAATACAGAGGATCGGTAATACTCCGGTCGCGAGCAGGGCTTTCATTTTCTGGTTGATAAAGGGATCGGTCTCAGCAAACAGCTGACGTCGTTCCGAATGGCCGACCAGGCAGTAGCTGCAGCCGATATCTGTTAACTGCGGGGGGGATATTTCTCCAGTGTAGGCGCCATTATCTGCCGGGTAGCAGTTCTGTGCGGCCATTTGAATATTGCTGTCGGCCACGATACTGGCAACACTGGTTAACGCGGTGAATACCGGAGCGACGACCAGATCAATATTCTTGAGATCCGCGAGGCTGTCTTTCAGGCTGCTGGCCAGGGCTACGGCTTCAGCATGGGTTTTATTCATTTTCCAGTTGCCGGCGATCATTGGTTTACGCATAAAGTCATTCTCCTGTTAGGCACTCTGATCATTTGTCATTCAGGGCAGCAACGCCTGGCAGGGTTTTCCCCTCCAGGTATTCAAGGGATGCACCACCGCCGGTTGAGATATGGGTCATTTTATCGGCGAGGCCAGCTTTATTGACGGCTGCCACCGAATCGCCGCCACCGATAACCGATATGGCATTCGAGTAAGCTAACGCATTGGCAATCGCCATGGTTCCTTGGGCAAATGCATCAAACTCAAAAACACCCATGGGGCCGTTCCAGAGCACTGTCTTAGCCTGCTTGAGAGACTCCTGATAGCTGGCGACCGTTTGCGGACCGATATCGAGGGCCATCCAATCCTGAGCAAAATCGTCATTGGTACAGATTTTATGCGCAGCATCAGCGGCAAAGGTTGCCGCGATGACATGATCTTCCGGCAGCAGCATAGCCACACCCTTGGCTTCTGCCGCTTTTAGAAGGTCTGCTGCAATACTGAGGCAGTCCTCTTCGACCAGGGACTTGCCGACGGCAATCCCTTGAGATTTAAGAAAGGTGTAGGCCATGCCGCCACCGATAATCAGGGTGTCAGCCTTTTCCATCAATTTATCAATGACCTTGATCTTGTCACTGACCTTGGCACCACCGACGACAGCGACAAAGGGATGCTGCGGATCCGCAAGCTGTTGACCAAGGTATTGTAACTCTTTTTCCATCAAAAAACCGGCAACTGCTGGTTTTAGCAGGGTCGCAACACCCGTCGTTGAAGCGTGAGCACGGTGGGCGGTACCAAAGGCGTCGTTGACATACAGGTCAGCAAGGCTAGCCAGGGCTTTGGTGAAGGCCGGATCATTACTGGTTTCACCCCCATGAAAACGGACATTCTCCAGCAGCACAACGGAACCTTCAGCCATATCCATAACCAGCTTCTCCACCTCACTGCCGATACAATCGGGAGCCATGATGACCGGTTGGCCGAGCAGTTCGGCAAGATACGGAGCGACTGGAGCCAGGCTGTAGGCCGGATTAGGCTCTCCTTTGGGGCGACCGAGGTGGGATGCAAGAATACACTTGCCTCCCTGCTCCAGGATATAACGGATAGTCGGTAGCGCGGCCCTGATACGGGTATCGTCAGTAATGCTATTTTCAGCAAGGGGAACGTTGAAGTCGACGCGGCACAGGACTTTCTTGCCCCGACAGTCAATGTCCCTGAGTGACAGTTTATTGAGCATCTTAATCATCCTTGAGAATTGACAATTGTAAAGGGAAAGAGATGGCCTGGGAAAGGGTGAAGGCCATCTCTTTCTAACAGACAGGAGGGTCTGTTTTTTTCTGCCCGGAAACACGCCCTTTTTCGCTGTAGCGTTGTCAATCAGCGGGTTTGCTTGTGCGGCGTAAAGTACTACGCCTCCGCACAAATCCTAGATTTCCTAGCCACAACGAAAAATTGCGCGTATCCACATCAGAAAAAGTGGTCGTTATTTTTGAACGATGATTACTTGGTAACGACTTTGATCAGATCCAGCACCTTATTGGAGTAGCCCCACTCGTTATCGTACCAGGAGACCACTTTGACAAAGCTGCCATCAAGCTGGATACCGGCTTTGGCATCGAAGACCGAGGTGCAGACTTCGCCGCGGAAATCGGTGGAAACCACGGCTTCGTCGGTGTAACCGAGAATGCCTTTGAGTTCACCTTCAGAAGCGTCCTTCATGGCAGCACAGATCGCTTCGTAAGAAGTGTCCTGCTTCAGGGTTACGGTCAGGTCCACAACCGATACGTCAGAGGTCGGTACGCGGAAGGCCATACCGGTCAGTTTGCCGTTCAGCTCGGGAATAACCTTGCCAACCGCCTTGGCAGCGCCGGTGGAGGATGGAATGATGTTCTCCAGGATACCGCGGCCACCGCGCCAGTCCTTCATGGAAGGGCCGTCAACCGTCTTCTGGGTTGCGGTCGCAGCGTGAACGGTGGTCATCAGCCCTTTTTCGATACCGAATTTGTCATTGAGAACCTTGGCGATAGGCGCCAGACAGTTAGTGGTACAGGAAGCATTGGAGACAATGTCCTGACCCGCGTAGCTGTCGGTGTTCACACCACAGACAAACATCGGGGTGTCGTCCTTGGATGGTGCCGACAGAACAACCTTCTTGGCACCAGCGGTAATGTGTTTGCGCGCTGTTTCGTCGGTCAGGAAGAAGCCGGTTGATTCAACCACAACTTCGGCACCGATCTCATTCCACTTGAGGTTTTCCGGATCACGCTCAGCGGTAACGCGGATGGTTTTGCCATTGACAATCAGGGCTCCGTCTTTGACTTCAACAGAGCCACCGAAACGGCCGTGAACAGAATCGTATTTGAGCATGTAAGCGAGGTAATCGACGTCGAGCAGATCGTTAATACCGACGACTTCAATATCATCACGAGTTGCAGCAGCACGGAAGACCATGCGGCCGATACGACCAAAACCATTAATGCCGACTTTTGTAGCCATGTCATTTCTCCTTAAAAGTTAAAACCGGTTTTCTAAATTCTGTTTTCTCTCTACTTTTATTCAGCCATCAGGTTAACTGATGCACCTTCATCAGGTTGGTCGGGCAAGATTCTGCCGACGGGCTACCCATGGTAATCACCGCAACATCACCGGTTTTTAATACGCCAGCAGTTTTTGCGGTTTCACAGGCCATTTGAATCTGGGTCTCCGTGGTGCCGGTACTGTTGGTTAAAAAGGCCTGTACCGCAGCGTATAAAGATAGCCGACGTTGCACCTGAAGGGATGGAGTTACCGCAAAAATGGGCAGTGTGGGACGATATTTGGAAGCCAGTGCTGCAGTGGTTCCGGTTTGGGTAAAGGCAACAATGGCGTTGGCGCCAATGTTTTCAGCAAGGCGGCAGGCTGCTTGGCTGATTCCTTCTGAATAACAGGAGGAGCCGCTGGTGTTGGCCAATGGTTGGAACAGTCTGCTCCGTAGTTCCGGGTCAACCTCTACGTCAAGGGCGACGCGGGCCATCAGGGTTACGGCCTCGGCGGGGTATTTCCCGGCGGCTGTCTCTGCTGAGAGCATAACCGCGTCAGTGCCGTCAAGGATGGCATTGGCAACATCCGAAACTTCAGCCCGGGTCGGGCGGGGGTTGTCAATCATACTCTCAAGCATCTGGGTTGCGGTGATGACCGGCTTACCGGCTTCGTTACATTTGCGAATAATCTGTTTCTGGATCAGCGGTACCTGTTCAGCATTCATTTCAACACCGAGGTCACCGCGGGCAACCATCACTCCGTCGGTGACGGCCAGAATGGCGTCAAAATTTTCAACTGCCTGGGGTTTTTCAATCTTGGAAATAACCGGAATATCGCTACCGGCAGCTTTTATGATGCTTTTCAGTTCACTGACATCACTGGCCTGACGCACAAAGGACAGGGCAATGTAATCAAGCTGCTCATTCAGACAGAACAGTAGATCATTTTTGTCTTTTTCGGTCAGGCATGGTGCTGCGACAGCAGCGCCGGGAAGGTTGATCCCTTTACGGTCTTTGAGGGTGCCGCCAAACTTGACTTCACATTGAACGTCTTCGCTGCTGGTTGAGATGACAGTGAGTTCCATCAGGCCATCGTCGAGCAAGATACGTTCCCCTGCTGCGACACACCGGGGGAGTTCCGGGTAGCAGGTCGGAATCACATTGTTTTCACCGATGATATCACGACTGGTAATGGTCACCTGCTGGCCGGGAGTCAGGAGCATGGCGCCATCTTTGAGTTGGCCAACCCGTATTTTAGGTCCCTGCAGGTCGCCAAGGATGGCAATCGGTTTAGCCAATTGCTCAGAGGCACGACGAATCCGCTGAATGATGGCACGCTTATCGGTATGGTCGCCGTGAGAGAAGTTCAATCGGAAGACATTGGCTCCACTTGTGATCAGTTCTTTCAGCATCTCCTCGGAGGAGCTGGCAGGGCCGACAGTGGCGACAATTTTGGTGCGTCGAAACATAATAGTATTGTCCTTGCGTGAATGATGTTCTTCCGGAAGCTCCGGAGATCAACAAATATGAAGTCAGAGAGGATTTGAATACTGTTTGCTGGTGACCACCGGACCTGAAGTGCTGATCAGACGGTGAATCTGTCTGCTCAGCACTTCCTGATTTATCTTCCAGTTGGTGCCAATTAGTTGCCGTCCGAATACTCAAAATAGCAACCATCAAGTTTTCAGATTGGAAACGAGCAACTTTTCGTTGTGGCAAGGAAATCAAGGGCTTGCGCGGAGGCGTAGTACTTTACGCCGCACAAACAAGGCCGTAGATTGACACCGCCCCAGCGGAAAAGGGCCGTTTCCTGATGAAAACTAAGGTTTACAGGGCAACGGACAGACGCTCCTCAACCAGTTGCTGCTCTGCCTGACAGCGTTCACTGTCCCAGCCGAGCTTTTCAGCCATCAGCTCAATAACCCGTGGGGCAGCAGCAGCTGCTGCTGATTTATCGATCAATGACAGCGGCAGTCTTCTGGTCAGGACATCAATAGCGCGAATGGCATATTCATGGACGGTTGCATAGATAACTTCAGCTTCAATGTTGGGGTGTCCTTTAGCAAGGCGATCTCCATACCCTTGTTTGGCGATATCGGCAACCATGGCAGCGCGATCACCATAGGCTTCATTGAGGTTTTGCGCGATATCAGTTGCGAGCTGATAATTGTTTACCAGGGTTTTATCCCCCTGCTTATCAAAGTTTTCGCCACCTACAACCGCGGTGTGATTGGTCTGGCAGGGTTGGGCGCTACTCAATCCAAACGCCTTAATGGCCTGGTTGACGGTGTCTTCCGCCATGCGGCGATAGCTGGTCCATTTGCCACCAACAATAGTCAGCAGACCACCAGGACTTAAGGAGATAACATGGTCGCGGACCAGGTTGGAGGTGTCGGCGGCTTTGGGGTCGGCAACCAGGGGTCTGAGACCTGACCAACATGACTTGATATCATTACGGGTTACTTTGATGTCGAAATAGAGGCTGACATGGCGCAACAGGTAATCAATTTCTTCTTCGGTCGTCTTCGGGTGTTCGGTGATTTCGGCCGGATCGTCAGTGGTGCCGATGAGGGCATGCCCCTGCCACGGTAGTACGAACAGTACCCGGCCATCTTCTGTTTTGGGAATCATCAGGCCGTTTTCCGGTGGTGCAAAGCGTTTATCGAGGACCAGGTGAACACCAGAGCTGGCTGAAATAATCGGCTCGACATTCGGATCATCCATCTTGCGCAGATTGTCGCCAAAGGGGCCGGTTGCATTAATGGTTCCCTTGGCCTTTATTTGCCACTCTTCACCGCTGATCTTGTCTTTAACACTGACACTGCTGATTTGATCATTGGTTTTGTTGAGGCTGGTAACTTCAATGTGGTTGCCGATTACGGCACCATGCTTTTCAGCGGTCATGGAGAGAGCAACAGCCATGCGCGCATCATTAAACTGACCGTCATAATAGAGCACGCCTGCTTTAAGCCCTTTAGCCTTCACCGAAGGAAAGCGTTTGAGGATTTCTTTGCGGCTGAGGAACTTGCTGTGGCCGATATTCCATTTGCCGGAAAGGATATCGTAAAGCTTGAGGCCGGCAAAAACCTGGGGAACATCAATCCAGCGATAAAGTGGTGTCACAAACGCGATGGGGTGTGACAAATGGGGAGCGTTTTTCAGCAGTACGCCCCGTTCATGCAGCCCTTCTTTGACCAGATCATACTGAGCTTTGTCCAGCCGTTTGACTGCCTTTTCCAGGTAACGAACTCCGCCGTGAACCAGTTTTGTACTACGTGAGCTGGTTCCTTCGGCAATGTCGTTTTTTTCCAGCAGCGCAACTTTTAGCCCGCGACTGGCGGCGTCAACGGCAATACCGCAACCAGTTGCCCCGCCACCGATAATTACCAGGTCGAAAGTTTCACCGGCTTGCAGGGACTTGAGAATTTGTTCTCTGGTCATAATGAAAAACCTCGTTTGCGAAAGTGATAAGGTCAGAGGGGAAAGAAAACAATGTTTATGTTCGAAAACGATCATAAAAAAGATCTAAAATGTTTGCAAGCGAAAAACGGCAGACCGAAACGAAAATTTAACGAAAAATCACTGTTCCCCTTCAAGAAGCCAGGGAACAGTGATGAAAAATCAAGAAATAATAGGATTGTCTGGGAATAAGAAGAGGACTTTTCAGGGTTGAGTTAAGATGTTCATGATGGAATTTAGAATAATAATATTTTCAAACCCGAACATTTTGTCCTATGCAGAAAACTTTAACCGATAAATGGCTTTCTCGCTAATCTGTCAACATTGTTTGACTTAACCCCTGGCAGGTGCTCTGGCAGGGCTAAAGAATGTTTCTTAAGAGCCTGTTTACTTGTGAAAACTTGATGTTTCAGCGCTGGAAGGGGTGTTCTTGGAGCAGGTAAGCAAAAGAAAAGCGGTGGTCCTTTACGAGCCACCGCTTGGAAGATCAATGGGTTAATTTAGATTCGTATTACCAGCGACCACAGTTCGCACCTTTTTGTGCACCGCGCATGCCGGAACAATTTCCTGCTGCCATCCCTTTCCCGGAAAATCTCTGGCCTTGAGCAGGAAGTAATGTTTTGGCTTTTTCCTGCTGTTCGGGAGTTAACAGGGCATTGATTTTTTGCTGCATAGTCGCACGTTGGACCATCATCTCGGTTCTCATGTCAGCTTGTTTCTGAGCTTCGGCGCGAAATTCGTTTTCATTAAATTGTGGGGCGTTTTGCATGGCAGTCAGCATATCACGGCTGGCTTGCATCTTGGTTCTCAGGGTTTGCCGCTCCTGCCATTGTTGATCAAACAAAGCAGCAAGTTTGGTCTGTTGTTCGCTGCTCAAGTTGAGCATGTAAGTCATGCGTTCAATGCGTTGCTTGCTCATGGCTTGATGCTGCTCAAGTGTCATGGCGGCTGGTCCCTGCCCTTTGGTCATCATTCCCTGGCCGGACATCATCCCCTGGCCCTGGCAGTTGCCACCACGGTTGTGGCCACCGCCCCAGGCGAAGACACTGGTAGTGGAAACGAGTAATGCTATCAGGATAGTTGGAATCATAATTTTGGTTTTCATGGTCAAACTCCTTTTCATCTATGTGTTTGGGGGTTGCTCAATTTTGATGATGCAACTATAGCGAAAGGAATCTGAAGTGTGGGTTAAGAGGTGTAAAGTTATGTAAAGCTGATAACTTGTGCTGGAATAGGCTTAACATTTCTTTACAGCGGTAATGTCCTGAATTGAGTATTATTAAATATCAACAAAGAATTTAGAGGTGCCTGATAACGATCAGGACACTATCGTCCGCTGGAGGTAGGGCTAATGCAAAATATACTGGTAATAGATGATGATACCGAATTGTGTGAGCTGTTATCTGATTACCTGGGTAGTGAAGGGTTCCACATCAGTGCTGTCCATAATGGCAGTGAAGGTGCAGACCGGGTGTTAGAAGAAACATATGACTTGGTTGTTCTGGATGTGATGTTACCTGGCATGAACGGGTTCGATGTCCTGCGCAAAATCCGGGAACAGAGTAAAATACCGGTTATCATGCTGACTGCCCGTGGCGAAGATATCGATAGAATCGTCGGCTTGGAGTTGGGTGCCGATGATTATCTGCCTAAACCATTTAACCCGCGCGAACTGGTCGCTCGGATCAGGGCTGTTGGACGGCGTATGGAGAGCACGGGAACGGCCCCAGATGCGCTGCCATCAATGAGCGAAATCAGTGTTGGTGACGTGACTTTGTGTACCAGTAACCGAACCGTTAAGCGTAATGGTGAACTGGTTGAACTGACCTCTGTTGAATTCAGCCTGTTGGAGCAATTGCTCAATAACGCCGGTAAGGTTCTCAGCCGTGAAGACCTGGTCAAAGAGGTTCTCGGCCGTCAGCTGTCTGCTTATGATCGCAGTATCGATGTGCACATGAGTGCCCTGCGTCGCAAGCTTGGCCATTACGATGCAGATCTTGAGCGAATCCGTACGGTAAGAGGGATTGGTTATCTTTATTGTCTGCCGGAGAGTCATTCCTGATGCGTAGTCTGTTCTGGAAAATCTTCAGTAATTTTTTGTTGATAATCATCCTGATTGTTTCTGTCGGGGTCAGCCTTACCCTGTTGCGTGATCAAGAGTTTCCGCCTCTGGCTCATCAGGAGTTCGCCCGGCGGGCGATTGATGAATATGGGCGGGATGCTGTTGCTGCTTACGATCAATCGGGTCCTTCAGGGGTCGACGATTACATTGCCGGATTGCGGAATAAATCGGGAATTGATCTGATGCTGCTTGACGAATATGGTCGTTCACTGTCAAGCAGGCAGGCCCCGCGTCGCATGCGCCACATGATGGATCGCGCCAGGGGCAGTGGTGAAGTAGTGCGACCGATGATGGGTAATCGTAATGCGGTAGCAGGAATTTTTACCGCAGCAGATGGTCGCCATTTCCTGGTCTCGGTAGCACTGCCGGAACGCACCAAACCACGGGAGCTCATTGCTGCATTAACCCATGGTTTTCTGGGTTGGAAGTTACTGGTGCTCCTGGCGATTACCGCGGTCGTCTGTTGGTTTTTAGCGCGTTCTATGACTTCACCCATTAAGCGTTTACGGGAAGCGACCTGCCGGTTTGCGGACGGTGATCTGGCAACCCGTATAGGGGACAAAATTACCGGCGGGAACGAACTGGCTGAGTTGGCCCGCGACTTTGATAACATGGCGATGAAGATAGAGGGGCTGGTCGGTTCTCAGCAGCGCTTGCTCAGGGATATCAGCCATGAATTACGCTCACCCCTGGCACGCTTAAGCATAGCCCTTGAACTGGCCCGTCAGAAACAGTGTGAAGGGAGTGAAAAGGCGCTTAACCGGATCGAACTTGAATCCCAGCGCATGAACGAGATGATTGGCCAACTGCTCAGCCTGACCCGCCTGGAAAGTGATGTGCAGGAGATCAAGGGAAGGTCTTTTGACCTGGCGCAGATGTCACAACAGCTGGTTCATGACGCGGATTTCGAAGCTGCTGCGAACGCTTGTCAGGTCATCTACCGTGGCCCCTCCGAATTGGTTTGGAGCGGTCAGCAGGAGTTGCTGTCCAGGGCCATCGAGAATGTCATCCGCAACGCGATAAAATATACAGCCGATGATAGCGAAGTTCAGGTCAATTTGCAGGTGCTGGACCGAGAAATTGTTCTGCAAGTGCTGGATCGGGGGCCTGGGGTTCCAGAGCAAGCCCTTGAGAAACTGTTTATTCCCTTTTACCGGGTTGAGGATGATCGTGATCGTAAAAGTGGCGGAACCGGGATTGGCCTGGCAATAGCTGAACGTGCGATACGACTTCATAGCGGATCGATCAAGGCGGAGAACCGGTCCGATGGTGGTCTGAAAATTGAAATCACCCTGCCTCTTGCGGTATAAATATATATATTGATAAAAATATAAATATGGGTTACTTTAAGAGCGTGAGAGAGATGGAGTATTTATGGCAGATGTTCTGTATTTAATTGGCTTCATTGTTTTCTGGTATGTTTTGAACCGCTGGATTTTACCCCGTATGGGGGTTCAGACGTGAATGTCTGATGCCTGTGAACTTCCGCGTGACGGAAAGAAAAAAAGCAGTCAGAAATCTTCGGAGAAAGTGGACGAGACAAAATAACAACAGAAGCGCCCTGCTGGTGTCAGCAGGGCGTTTCTGTTATTGCCAGCGTTTTGGTGGCTTGCAGACTGGAACCGCTATTCTCAAGATCCTGTTCCCTACAGCTCATCACAAATGTGGGTACTCCCCTCTTCCCCGCTATCCTCAGCCCCTTCGGAATTGAAAGAATCTCCTTCAACTTTTTCCATACAGGCATTAATCGCTTTAAGTACCGGGTCATTTGCCAGTTTCTGGTGGTAGTCAAGGAGCGCCTGCTCGGCCTCTTTACGTTTGCCACTTGTGCATAAAGCGTCAAGTTTAGCTGCCAACGCAATACTTTGCTGCTGGTATTCCTGCAGTCGGGTTTGATCAATGTCCTGCATGCAGCTGGCCATTTGAGCGAACTGCTGCAGATCTGGCGGTTGAATGTCCTGAGACGAATCCTGGGCCAGTACCGCGGTTGGTAATAATGCCAGAAGAATGAATAGAATCAGGCGTACCATAGAAAGCTCCCCCTCTAAAATGGGCGTTAGAAAACTTAGAAAAACATACGAAGACAAGTAAATATCATAACAATAACAATTGTTTTTGCAATAGGTATTAGAGCCTCGTCAGAGGAGTTCCGTAGTGGTTGTCAGCTTGAAAAATCAGCGGTTACAGGTAAGGCGAAAATAATTTGCAGAAAGAATCGCGCAGACGCAAGGGCAGAGACCTGCAATCGACCTCTTCGAGGGAAATCTTACGAGCCGCCTGGCGGCATTTATCGAAGTGACGACTCAGCTCTGCAACGCTGTTGTTATCAAAAAGTTCAACGTTAAATTCAAAATTTAAGCGCAGGCTGCGCGGGTCAAGATTAGCTGAGCCCACCAGGGCATATTCATCATCAATAATTAGCAGTTTGCTGTGTACAAACGGCGGCGGCTGGTAATAGATGTGGGTTTTCAGCTCTAGCAGTTCAAACAGGTAGGCATTGGATGCCCAGGCAACATAAGGGAGGTTGTTTTTTTCCGGGAGCAGAATTTCCACTTTAACGCCGCGTAGAGATGCCGCGTTAATGGCGGCCAGTTGCGCACGGGTGGGAATAAAATAGGGGGTCATAATACGGATGTGATGTTGAGCACATGACAGGGCACCAATAAAGATCCAGTTCAGTTTTTCATGCTGTTCGTTGGGACCGGCACTGATGCCTCGACAACAGGCGTCACCGATAGCCGCAATAGGAGGCCACTCTTTCGGTTTGCGCTTTTCGCCAGTTGCAAAATGCCAGTCTTCCATAAACGCATCGCGCAATTGACTGAGAATCGGCCCTTCAAGTTTGAAATGGATATCGATAATGCGGTCAGGTTCCTGGTCTGCGGCAAGGTGCTTTTTACGTATATTCATACCGCCGGTAAAACAACAGGTACTGTCGATGATCAGTAGTTTGCGATGGTTGCGGAGATTAAAATAAAAGCTCTGCTGTAAAGTTAGCGGAAGAAATGATGCGGACTGAACAGAGGTATTCCGAAACCGGGAACGAATTTTAGTTAATGAATAGAGTTCCCCATAAGCGTCGATCAGAACCCGGACATCAACACCTCGCTGCGCTGCAGCAATCAGGGCCTCGGCAAACAAACGCCCGGTTTTGTCGGCTTTGAAAATATAACTGCTGAGAAAAATACACTGCTGTGCCTGGTTGATCGCGTCCAGCATTGCCGGGAAGGCCTGCTCGCCGTTATGCAGAACGCTGACACGGTTGCCGTAAAGGAGTGGTCGGCGGGTAACAAAATCGCTTAGGCAGATCAACGCTTTGGCGGTGTTACTGGTCGGAAAGTGTGGCAGGTGCTCAGGGCGGGGAGGTTGATCAACATGCAGCCAGTGCATCCCCTGCCCTTGCTCTTGGAGTTCACGAGCGCGGGCCCGAATACGATTGACGCCAAGCAGCCAGTAAAATAACGCGCCAATCCCTGGCAAGGCCATGCAGGTCACAATCCAGCCCAATGCAGCACGCGGATCGCGCTTGGTCAGTAGTGCGTGGCCAGCAGACAGCAGGGAAAAAATCCACAGGCAGGCCAGCAGGAGTGGCAGCATGAAACCTCCGCAATCAAGGTGAAAAGGGGGTGGCGCACAGTCTAACGTGTGGATCACAAAGCGTTTAAACTTTAACGTTGTTCCTCTGGAAGATTAGCAGGTTTACCAGGACCTGTCTATTCTGGGGATTTTTTAGCAGGAGTATCGATGTCATCGTTTTGGTGGGTTGTCTAAGTTGTTCAAAAAAAGGCTGCACCAGAAAGGAGCAGCCTCAGGACCTTTTTCAACGTAATGAAGTACCACAGCGAGGGCAGGTCAAAACCGTATTGGTTCTTACCTTGTCACCACAGGTTGGACAGTTAAACCAGTGGCGGCAATGGCGGCATTGCTGCTCTGAGAGCCCCTGTTTCTTTTTGCACTTGGGACACTGACGATACATTTTACGGTTTTTCAAATAATCTTCAAAAAACAAACCGCAGCGGGGGCATTCAGTCGCGCCTGGTTTAACTTGTGTATCACAACCTGGTAGTGGACATTTCAGGACCGTTTTACAGCTGTTACACCAGTAGTCCCCTTTAAGTTGTTCCCCACATGTCGGACATTTTTTTGTTGCCATTGAGTGCTCCATGAATCAGTTCTGGCTAAATAATATTGCGATTTAAAGTACTATCATAGTAGAGAAAAAGCAGCTTGCCAAGGGTCAAGAATTTTATCAGTCAGAAGAGAAGGTTGGCAGGTTAGAAAGTGGCTAATTTGCAGTAACTTACTATCCTTTCAGATGGTTGATAAGGTTGCTCAACAACGAGTAATATTTGTGACTACTCAGAAAGCTCGGGTTTCTCTCAGATTTCTAGCGGCGTATTCAAAGCAGTAAGCATATAAGGCTGAAATTTTTCATAGCTGGTTGTTGAACTATCAGATCACTCAGGATGCTATTATTTAACAGGTAATGGCTTATCGGTATTGATCACACAACGAAAACCTTCATTTGGGTGGTCTGTATCTAAGTGGGTTGAGTCCCTTCGCGCGACAGTAGTAATGTCAGGTGGTCCAACCATTGCTCCTCCGCCTCTTGCAACTTTTCTGATTCCGGTTTCTGGTCCTTGGGGATTTTTAATCGGAGAATGGGAATAGTAGTCTTTTGAATACCAATCTTTAACCCATTCGTAAGCATTCCCGCTTAGATCATAAAAACCAAGAGGGTTGGGGGGAACTGACCAACATTCATAGGATATTCCATAGATTGTGGGAAGTTTACACCTCGTTCAATTTTTCCATTGTTGGTAGCAAAGATAACTACTTTTCCTCTATTTCTTGCTGCATATTCCCACTGGGCTTCCGTTGGTAAGGAAAAAGGTAAGCCTGTTTCTTTAGCTAGCCATTGGCAATAGTTGTGGGCTCCGGTCCAGCTAATACCAACAGGTTTCTGAGCAGCATAAAAATCTTTAAACTTGCGCCATTCTTCACATGCAAGGGGAGTTTGAGTTACTTTGCTATATACATCATAATTGCCGTATGTAACTTCATAAGCGCTCATATAGTAACCATCGAGAGTCACCTTGTGTATGGGAACATTATCATCAGAGGTGAAGTACTGATTGAATGCATCATTCCCAAGCGCATCAGCAAATGCCTGTCCGGGATCACCCATCATAAAACTGCCTCCTTCAACAAAGATCATTTGTTTTAGCGTTTTGTCGATAAGGACTTTAACCTCTGGCGATTGCTCAGTCTGAGCACAAGCACTTGAGATAACGCAAAGCAGTAAGCATATAAGGCCGTAAAGTTTAATAGTTAATTGTTGCACCATCAGATTGCCAAGTACTCTATTTTTTTGTTGGTAGTGGCTTATCGGTATTAATTACACAGCGAACAGTGAAACCGGGAATGTTCTCGTTAAGATTGCTTCCTCCTTTTGCACGTGAAACTGTAGTGCTATCAGGGATCCCTCCACCCCCTCTAAGCACTTTCAATGTTCCTGTTTCAGGACCTTGAGGGTTGTGCTCTTCAGAGTGAGCATAATAGTTTTCTCCATACCAGTCCTTGACCCATTCAAAGGCATTTCCACTTAAATCGTAAAAACCAAGGGGGCTTGGAGGAAATTGGCCAATTTCTATGGGGAAACGGACAGATGGAGGGAAGTTGACACCTCGTTCAATTTTTCCAGTATTAGTAGCAAAGACGACAGTTTTTCCCCGATTTCTAGCGGCGTATTCCCATTGGGCTTCGGTTGGTAAATCGAAAGGGAGACCTGTCTGCTTGCCAAGCCATTGGCAATAGTTACGAGCCCCGTTCCAGCCAATAGCGACTGGTCTATTCGGGGAATAGATGCGCTTTAATCTTCTTAAATTTTCACAGGGAAGAGGTGTCTCTGTATCATGACTGTAAATATCATAGTCTGAATAAGTTACCTCATAAGCTCCCATATAGTAACTGTCAAGAGTCACCCTATGTACAGGAACATTGCGATCTGACCCGAAATACTGCGTCCACGCATCTTTTCCAAGTGCATCCGCAAAGGGCTGCCCGGGATCTCCCATCATAAAACTACCCCCTTCAACAAAGATCATATCTTTGTAGGTTTTATCGATGAGGAGCTGAACCTCGTTAGGATCAGGCTGTTGAGGTTCTACTGCGGTGGCTTCTGTCTTTTGCGGTTCTACCTGTGAACAGCCGACCAGCAGCAAAAGGAATATGCTAACAATCGATGTTTTCATTGTTAAGGGCAATGGGATAACGAGCTTTCTATTTCTTTGGCAGCGGCTTGTCAGTGTTGATCACACAGCGGAAACCAACTCCTGGGTAGTTTTTATCAAAAAAAGACGCTTTTCCTCTAGCAACAGTTGTCCCATCCAATTCGCTGTTAAAGCCCCCCCCCTTGTGACTTTATAGGTTCCAGTTTTGGGTCCTTGGGGATTATGTTCCGGAGAGTATTCATAGTAGTCCTTGGCATACCAGTCTTTGACCAATTCTCTTGCGTTATCGCTGAGATTATAAAACCCCATAGGGGTTGGTGCATAAAGCCCGACTTCTTCAGGAAACCTTGCAAATACCGGTATGTCATTACGAGTGAAGTTGCGTCCAGGGTCTAATAGCCCAGTATCGGTGGCAAAAACGACGTTTTTGCCACGATTACGGGCTGCATATTCCCACTGGGCTTCAGTGGGTAAATCAAAAGGTAAACCGGTTTTTTCACCGAGCCATTGGCAATAATCACGGGCCCCATTCCAACCAATACCGACAGGGCGATTGGGGCTGTATCTGACTGGATCTGTGCGGATGTCTGCACGAATTATCGGTGTGCCTTCAGCACGTGTATAAATATCATAATCGGCAAAAGTAACCTCATAGGCACCCATGTAATAACTGTCGAGGGTCACTTTATGAACAGGGCGGTTTCGTTCACTCGACATGTATTTGCTGTATTTATCCCCATTTTTAACTGCCTCATTGATAATTTCCACAAAGGGTTCAACCGGGTCTCCCATCATGAAACTCCCCCCTTTGACAAAGATCATATCTTTGTAGGTTTTGTCGATGAGGAGCTGAACCTCGTTAGGGTCTGGTTGTTGAGGTTCTATGTCTCTGGCTTCTGTCTTTTGCGGTTCTACCTGTGAACAGCCAATCAGAAGTAAAAAGAGTATGCTAAAAACAGTTATTTTCATTATTAAGGACAGCTGGGGCACAAGCCTTCTATTTCTTTGGTAGTGGTTTGTCGGTGTTGATCACACAACGAAAGCTGATTCCCGGTATGTTTTCATCAAAGCGTGAGGCTTTCCCTCTGGATACAGTCATTCCATCAAGTCTACTGCGGAACCCCCCCCCCCTGGTGACTTTATGAGTTCCACTATCCGGGCCTTGTGGGTTCTTCTCTGGGGAATGTGAATAATAGTCCTTGGCATACCAATCTTTAACAAATTCATTGGCATTATCACTCAGGTTGTAAAAGCCCATGGGGCTCGGTGCATAAAGACCGACCTCTTCTGGAAACATAGCAAACACAGGAATGTCATCACGGTTGAAGTTTCGCCCTGGTTCCAAAAGACCTGTATCAGTTGCAAAGACAACATTCTGGCCACGATTTCGGGCTGCATATTCCCATTGGGCTTCAGTTGGTAGATCGAATGGTAAGTTAGTTTTTTCGCTAAGCCACTGACAATAATCACGTGCACTATTCCAACCAATGCCGGCAGGGCGCTTGGGACTGTATCTGACTGGATCTGTGCGGATATCATTACTAATGAGAGGTTTTTTTGCGGCACGTGTGTATATATCGTAGTCAGCATAGGTGACCTCATAGGCACCCATATAATAGCTGTCGAGAGTCACTTTATGAACGGGGCGGTTTCGCTCACTCGACATGTATTTGCTGTATTTATCTCCATTTTTAACTGCTTCGTTGATAATTTCCACAAAGGGGTCAACCGGGTCTCCCATCATGAAACTACCCCCTTTGACAAAGATCATATCTTTGTGGGTTTTATCAATGAGGAGCTGAACCTCGTTAGGGTCTGGTTGTTGCGGTTCTACTTCGCTGGCTTCTGTCTTTTGCGGTTCTACCTGTGAACAGCCAACCAGCAGCAAAAGGAACATGCCAACAATCGATGTTTTCATTATTAAGGCCAATGGGGTAACAAGTCTTCTATTTCGTAGGCAGAGGTTTGTCGGTGTTGATAACGCAGCGAAAACCCATTCCAGGGTAGTTTTTATCTAAAAAAGATGATTTTCCCCGGGCAACGGTTGTCCCATCCAGCTCGCTGTCAAAACCTCCGCCTCTAGTAACTTTGTGAGTACCAGATTCTGGTCCTTGTGGGTTATGTTCGGGTGAATGCTCATAGTAATCTTTAGCGTACCAATCTTTGACAAACTCATGTGCATTGTCACTCAGGTTGTAAAAACCCATAGGAGTCGGTGCATAAAGACCGACTTCCTCAGGAAATCTAGCGAAGACTGGTATGCCTTCGCGGGTAAAGTTTCGCCCCGGTTCTAATAGACCTGTATCTGTTGCAAAGACAACATTCTGGCCACGGTTACGGGCTGCATATTCCCACTGGGCTTCTGTTGGTAAATCAAAGGGTAGTTTGGTTTTTTTTCCCAACCAATGACAATAATCGCGTGCACCATTCCAACCAATGCCGACAGGGCGATTGGGGCTGTATCTGACTGGATCTGTGCGGATGTCTGCACGAATTATCGGTGTGCCTTCAGCACGTGTATAAATATCATAATCGGCAAAAGTCACCTCATAGGCCCCCATGTAATAACTGTCGAGAGTTACTTTATGAACAGGTCGGTTTCTGTCACTCGACATGTATTTGCTGTATTTATCTCCGTTTTTAACTGCCTCGTTGATAATTTCCACAAAGGGGTCAACCGGGTCCCCCATCATGAAACTACCCCCTTCAACAAAGATCATATCTTTGTAGGTTTTATCGATAAGGTGTTTTTCTTCGTTAGGGGCCGGCCGTTGAGGTTCTGTGTCTCTGGCTTCTGACTTTTGCGGTTCTACTTGTGAACAACCAACTAGCAGCAAAAGGAATAGGCTAAAAATAGATGTTTTCATTTGAGGTCCTATTTATACATTCATCAGGTCATTGTAGACCGCGGCAGTATTGATTTTTGGTTTTTGCAAATATTTAAGTTTGAATCGTATGATGTTGAAGTCGATTTCCTCCGAGAAATCCAGAATATTGCGTAGTCTCTTTTCTCCATCTTCCAGAGAGATTTTTTGGCCATAAGGGCTGCAGTGTGAGACAATTTCTACATAGTCGTTCCAGGTCTGAGCTGTTTGCATAATCGCAATAATGGCTTCTTCCTGTTTTTCTTCCCATGAAGAACGGTAAGTTGAAGAAAGACTGTAAAGTATTTGTCCCTTGGCCTCTGGGGGTTGACAGCTGAACCGTGAAATATTTGTAAGTATGTTTTCTGCTAATTGTTCAGCACGGTTTGCTTCTGCTTTTTCAGATTGTAGTATTTGAAGTTCGGCTTTTATTGCATCCCTCATTTCTGTGAGTGATTCCCGGCCCTTTTCGTACATCTCTCGAATATCCTCGCCCGTTACCAAGCCATATGTACTGAGAGTCACGTAATAATCAAAAGCTCTTTCAGTGATAACTTCAACAAAATGAAAGTCCTCATTCTTCAGTTCGTGGTAGAGGTAAATCATAAAATCGGCAATATATTTAACCCCGATGGTGCAGGCAAACTCACCACCGCCACCAGCAACACAGACAGCTGCTCCGGAGAACATAAGAACCAGGCGGCCGTCCTGAAAGTCGACACAGAAGTCGCCTTTTAGCGACAACCCAGCCGCAGCCGTGGCGGAGACCCCTAACTCGAGCAGGCTGACCCAGTCATGCCCTTTTTCCGGGTTTTTCCACTCGCCACTGCCGGTCAGGGAGCCGGTGCCTTTGATTCCGGCGAAGGCTTCGCCGCCAATTCCGACATAGTTCTCTTTTTCATTATCAGACTTCTTGACGCTGCCACGCACCTTGGGTTTTCCCTCTTCCATGCCGAAGGTCAGGCCAGCACTGGCTTGCAGGCTGGCTCCGGCAAAACCGGACAGTTCAGCAGTTGCTTTAAAGCGGAAGCTGCCGATGTTGCATTCTATGGTTTGTCCTGCGCGGGAGCCGCGGGTGGGAACGTCAGTGAAGATGATCTCTTTTCCTTCGGCGTTGGGGAAATACCAGTTGCCGGAGACTTTCCCTTCGGCCAGGGCAAAGCTGGCTTCGCTTTCCAGGCTCAGGTCAATTTCGCCTTCTTTCAGATTATAAGAGCGGTTCAGTGAGGTCCCATAGCTGTAGCGCATCACCTGGGCCTGGGCGGTGTAGTCAAATTTTCGGTCGTCGGCCAAATTGTCCTGGTTATCAAGAATTTCAGCCAATGTCCGGTTCATCGATTTTGCCCAGTTGCCAAAGCTATCGCTATGAGGTTCAATCAGATCCCAGGAATAAGTGGCTTCGGCACTGAGAGATTTTTCGTATTTACGTGGATTAAACTGTTCTTTCAGCTTTTTCATATTGAAAGAGTTTTTATTATTCACCAGTTCCATTGATTGCTCACCGCCACGTAGCGGCCCGTATTCATGCCAGTCAGGTAAAACCTGCTTTTTCTCCATAAAGTAGCTTTTTTTACCACGGATCCCAATAAGCTCAACCAAATCACTGGTATCGGTGGCCGCCTCGACCAGGGGCTCGAGTTTTTTATCAAGTTCACCCTTGGCTTGATCGATCTGCTCTTGTTCTCCTGATTGATAAGCCTGGGCCAGCTTCTCTAATGGCTTGTCGTGCTCTTGAGCTGCGCTGACAAAGTTGTTGTATTGGTCGATATTGATCAGATAGAAGATGTTTTTGTCTGGCCGGTAGAGAAGCTCTCCAACACGAATCTGTTCCGGTTTTATCGTCACTTTAATTGAGTGGGAAATGCCATTCTCCGTTACCGCGCCAATGGTGTACTCACCATAATCAAGACCACTGATCTGATCTTGCCAGGGAATGTCTTCCCCTTTGGTCGTTTGTTTTACTGGGTTTTTCTTGCGTGTTTCATCTTTAAAAAATTCACGCCAGTCGACCTGGTAGGTGCTGCTTTGGGAGACTAAACCCTTGATATGGACAGTAAAGGGGCCTTCTGGGTTGTCGTAGCTTAATGCTTTGTCGCGGCCGACACGTAAAAAATCATGGTTGACCGGTTCCAGAATGGCTATCCGGTCCGGATGCTTTACCGGCGGTTCTGGTACGTAGCTTTCTTTGATGAATTCGGGTCTTAATGGCGGGCCTCCTCCAGCAACCTTGGGTGGTACAGGCTTTTCACGAAAGACAAAGTAGGGTTGGCTGGGCATTATCTGGCGAAGCGAAGTGACTTTAGCAAACCCTTTTCTGGTGTTAACGATTAAGGTGACTTTCGCCCCGGGATTGTTTTTAGCATATTCCGGAGGTGCCAAAAGCCATGCAGACCAATGTGGTTTAAGCAGGTTTTTAATCGCCTGGGGCATGGTTTCGGTATCGATATCACGCCAGGGCTTAACGACTGTTCCGCTATTTTTGTCTGCAGGATGGTAGGTTTTACTAATGGTAACGCTATTGGCGTTTTTCAACGCTTCTTTGAAGTCATCTGACACTGGAGCCCCCTCCGTCGATGGATAATTTAAAAAATGAAGCTGTTATCTTAATGATTCCACCAAAAAAATCAAGGGGCGGAACATTTGAGGCAGAGTATCCTCTTTTTGTCAATCAGGTTAATTTAAGTCCGGAGAGCATATGTTTTGTCAAATAAAAAAGCCGCTCTGATAAGCGACTTTTTAGGCTTAATATGAAAAGAAGTGTTTTTGCTCACTCTTATGGGGTCAGTTTGGCAGTCAGGGTTGGGTCGTTGCGCTTCATGACAAACAGATAGCTTTCTTTAAGTTTTTTGGTAAAGAAAGTTCCAAGCCACAATGGGCTCCATACCAGACCTGCCATCAACCAGCCTTTCAGGGCTCCCGAATCGGTTTTGTCAGCTTTAATGGTTAAAGCAATTTCTTCATAGCCCTGACGCTTGACCTGAATATTATGCTTAGCTCCGGAACTTAAGTGATAATCGTAACGAACTGGAGTTTGACCGACCTCTTTACCATCGATCAGGACCAGAGCACCGGGTGGCTCAGAGTGGATAAGAGCTTGTTGCGACGCACAGGCGCTGAGGAATAACAGGGCAACAAGCAGGGCGATACATTTACAACTGATACGACTTTTCATTTAGATACTCCCCGCAATGTAATATTTACTATCTAAAAAACACTGCAAGGCACATGCCTGTTGGAAGATAAAAATTGGGGGGGCTGGAAAAATCAGCATAAGCTCTTAGAAAAGCGTTTGATTTGAGTTGCTTGTCTTCTTTTCATGAGCTTATGCTGCTGTTTTCATTAACTTTCCTGAAAACCTGAGTGTGGCTTATTTACGTCAGATTTTGTCAGTCTGTGCAGCAATTGCACTGCGCTCAATCTTTGTTGGGTAAGTATTGGCGCAAGAAACGTCCGGTATGTGATTCTTTACACTCTGCGACATCTTCAGGGGTTCCCGATACGACAATCAGACCACCGTTGCGCCCCCCTTCTGGGCCAAGATCGATGATATGGTCGGCAGTTTTGATGACGTCGAGGTTGTGCTCGATTACCACTACGGTGTTGCCCGTTTCAACCAGCCGGTTAAGCACCTCTAGCAGCTTATGGATATCGGCAAAGTGCAGTCCGGTGGTTGGTTCATCCAGAATATAGATGGTTTTTCCGGTCGCTCGTTTGCCGAGTTCCCGGGCCAGTTTGACGCGCTGGGCTTCGCCACCGGATAGTGTCGTCGCGCTTTGCCCCAGTTTGATATAACCAAGGCCAACGTCTCTGATGGTCTGAAGCTTGTTGCTGATTTTAGGAATGTTCTCAAGAAACTTACTGGCCTGGTTGACGGTCATATCGAGAACTTCGGCAATACTTTTGCCTTTGTACTTAACTTCAAGAGTTTCCCGGTTATAGCGCGCTCCTTTGCAGACCTCACATTGTACGTAAACGTCAGGCAGGAAGTGCATTTCAATCTTGATAATACCGTCGCCGCTACAGGCTTCACAGCGCCCACCTTTGACGTTAAAGGAGAAACGCCCCGCCTTGTAGCCGCGGATTTTAGCCTCCGGAAGCTGGGCAAACAATTCCCGGACGTCGGTAAAAACGCCGGTATAGGTTGCCGGGTTGGAACGTGGGGTGCGGCCGATGGGGGACTGATCAATATCGATAACCTTGTCGAGCTGCTCAAGACCAATGATTTCTTTAACCGGTCCCGCTTTTTCCCGGGTGCGGTGCAGGCGTTGAGCGAGGGATTTATACAGGGTTTCGATGACCAGAGATGATTTTCCCGAGCCGGACACACCGGTAAAGCAGGTCAGCACACCCAACGGAATTTTGACATCAACATCGCGCAGGTTATTGGCCTGGGCACCACGGATTTCAAGCCAGCGGTCGGAGCTGCGCCGCTGTTCAGGAACTTCAATACTGCGCTTGCCGGAGAGGTACTCTCCAGTGAGGGATCCGGGTACTGCCATGACTTCTTCAGGGGTTCCCTGGGCGACCACCTCACCACCGTGCACGCCTGCAGCTGGTCCCATATCGATGACATGATCAGCGGCGGCAATGGTTTCTTCATCATGTTCAACAACCAGGACCGTATTACCAAGGTCGCGTAAGCGTTTAAGGGTTGTCAGCAGGCGTTGATTATCACGCTGATGGAGACCGATGGAGGGTTCGTCAAGGATATAGAGCACGCCGGTCAGGGAGGACCCGATCTGGGTGGCCAGACGGATCCGTTGCCCTTCACCACCGCTTAACGTGCCGGCACTGCGATCGAGGGTCAGGTAGTCGAGGCCCACATGAGACAGGAACGATAAGCGTTCACGGATCTCTTTGAGGATCCGCCGGGCAATCTCCATCTCTTTGGGGGGGAGCTGGAGATCGGCAAAAAAGCTTTCTGCCTCGGCAATCGACATACCGGTAGTTTCACGGATAGTTTTGTCTCCAACGGTGACATGCAGTGCTTCCGGACGCAAGCGCGCCCCTTCGCAGGTCGCACAAGGGATGACACTCATAAAGCGTTCAAGGTTTTCGCGGACGCTGTCGGAATCGGTTTCATGGTAGCGACGCTCAAGATTGGGGATGACCCCTTCAAAGGTCTTCTCATAAAAGTGGCGACGCTCCCCCTGGTCATAGAAAAAGCGAATCTCTTCGTCTCCCGAGCCGTAAAGAATGATCTTCTGAACCTTTTCGGGAATTTTATTGAAGGGGGTGCGCAGGTCAAAATCGTAATGCATGGCAAGCGCTTCAAGCAGCGCCTGATAGTAGTAGCCGGTCCGGGTATCCCAGGGGACGATAGCGCCTTCGCGCAGGGACAGGTCCGGATTGGGGATGACTTGCTCCTTGTCAAAGAACATGCGGGTGCCAAGACCGCTACAATCGGGGCAGGCACCGTGGGGATTGTTGAAGGAAAACATGCGGGGCGTGACTTCCGGATAGGACAGGCCACAGTCGATACAGGCGTGCTTGGCTGAAAACAGGCGGCTTTCGCCATCCGGGATTTCAATACGCACCAGGCCATCGGCAAGCCGCAAGGCGGTTTCGATGGAATCGGCCAGGCGCGAAGTCACATCCGATTTAATCACCAGGCGGTCAACCACGACTTCGAGAGTATGTTTTTTCTGCTTGTCCAGTTCGATCTTTTCACCCAGTTCATGCATGTTTCCATCAATACGGATGCGCACGAAACCGTCGGCCTGCAGTTGCGCCATTTCTTTACGATATTCCCCTTTGCGTTCACGTACGATGGGCGCCATAACCATGAGCCGGGTCCGTTCCGGAAGTTGCATGACCTGATCAACCATCTGCTCGACCGTTTGTGAGCTGATCTTTTCACCGCAGCGGTGGCAAAGAATCTCACCGACCCGGGCATAAAGAAGACGCAGATAATCATAAATTTCAGTGACGGTGCCAACCGTAGAGCGGGGATTTTTAGAAGTTGTTTTCTGTTCAATGGATATCGCCGGTGAGAGGCCGTCGATCTGGTCAACATCCGGCTTTTCCATCTGCTCGAGAAACTGGCGGGCATAGGCAGAGAGACTCTCGACGTAGCGGCGCTGTCCTTCTGCGTAGATGGTATCGAAGGCCAGGGTACTTTTGCCGGACCCGGAGACTCCGGTTATGATAACCAGTTGATCTCGGGGAATGTCGATATCGATGTTCTTAAGGTTGTGTTCACGGGCACCGCGGATTTTTATCTTGTCGATCATAATGAACTCGTTTTCTTTAGCAACGTCAAACGCCGGAAGTTTGATTCATACTGGCAGCCATATGGTCAGCCATCTTGAGGGCGGCTACCAGGCTGGCACAATTCGCTGAGCCAGTGCCGGCGAGGTTGTAAGCTGTGCCGTGGTCCACACTGGTGCGCACAATGGGCAGGCCCAGGGTGACATTGACGGCATCTTCAAAGTGCAGGAGTTTTAAAGGGATCAGCCCCTGGTCGTGATACATGCAGATGACCGCATCATAGTCGCCGCGGGCCGCAAAGAAAAACAGGGTGTCGGCACTGTGTGGTCCGTCGGCTGCAATCCCTTCGCCTTGTGCTGCTTCAATTGCGGGAGTTATGAGGCGCGCCTCTTCATCGCCGAATAAACCATTCTCACCGGCATGCGGGTTAAGGGCGAGAACTGCCAAGCGTGGATTGGCCAGGCCAAATTGCTGTTTCAGGCTGTTCTCGGTAATGCGGATAGTCGCCAAAATTTCGGCACTGCTCAAGGCCTGAGGAACGTCCTTATAGGCAAGGTGGGTTGTCACCAGGCAGACCTTCAAGGTGCTGCCGGCCAACATCATGACAACTTTCTTGGTGCCACAACGTTCAGCGAGCAGTTCCGTATGACCCGGAAAATGATAGCCTGCGCCATTAATGGCCGCTTTGTTGATCGGCGCCGTGACAATCCCGGCGGCCTGGCCAGCAAGACACTGGGCCGTAGCATATTCGATATAGTCAGCCATCGCTTTGCCACAGGAGATATCCGGTTGACCATAAACCAGGTTTTCAGGCTTAAGGGCCGAAATGCTGTGGACCACAAATTTGCGCTTGTTCAGTGCAATGGTATAGCGATTTTCACCCAGATTCTCAGGTTGCAGGTCGGTATCAAATATAGCTGCGGCCTGTTTCAGAACCTCTATATCACCAACTATCTGCAGCGGATGCTGTAAGGCGGGGTGTTCACGACTAAGGGTTTTGATAATCAGTTCCGGGCCGACACCGGTCGGGTCGCCCATGGTTATTAACAGCGGTTGCATGATCTTCCTGTAGCGGGGTGAAAAGGGTCGCGGTCACTTTTTCATCAGCCTGGTAGATGAAAAGTTAATAGACCACTATAGCGGAAGAAGATTGCAGGAAACAAGGCACAAGGTCAAAAAGGTTCAGGTCATGACACATGTTTTGCTGTGAAGACCTGATCAGGAACGGGCTTGTTTCTTGTGCGGAAGTAAGCGCTGCAGTTGCTCCAGTGTTATGGGAGTCACGGCAAGAGGGGCATTGTCATATCCCGGGATTGCGCTGTTGTGGGCATGAAGACGAACGGCAAGTTTTTCTGCCAACTCGGAGCTGGTTTCCGGAAGCAGTAGCAGCAGACCAATTCCGGCGTAATAGCAGAGGGTATCTGAGCTTCTGATTTCATGACTGATGCGGCTGGTTAACTCCTGCCAGAGGGGGCTCTGCTGATTATCTCCGGAGGTGATGTGCAGAATCGCAAAAGGGCGTCCAGTCAGCGCGGCACGTGAGGTTTCCTGATCAAGCAGATGCTCAAAAATCGGTGGTTCGCAGCCCTGATTTTTGCGGTGTTCCTGACTGCGCGGTACCCGGGACGGTTCAGCTATGGCTGGCCGATAGCTGGAAACCGTTGTTACCAGCTGATTTTGAACCAGTTGCGGGGGCTGGCTTAAATCGAGGTGGTGGCTGTCAGCTGGAATCAAGCCGGACTGAACCAGTTCCGTATGTGCCGAGTTGCTGATAAAGCAGACTGGGCAATGTTTTTGGTCCGCCAGAAGCAGCAGCTCTGCAACCTGCCGATAGGGGCTCCCGGGTGTCGGCAGGTCCGGGGCATAGAGAATGAGGTCAACATGAGTTAACAGCAGCTGTTCAAGCTCAGCATGCGCCGAGCAGTGATGATACCGGATGTTGAGCTCTGTTTTAGCGAGTGTCGCAACAATTTCGGCAAAATGCTCGTGTTGACTGGTAACAATAGCAGCGGTCCACTGCATAACCCCTCCGTTATGTGCTGTGCTCTGATCTCAGCTTCAGATTCTGATATCAATATGAGCTTCAGAGCGTATTTCTTTTTCCCACTCCTGAAACCTGGTCTGGGACTTTTTCTCGCGCAGTTTTTGTTCAATTTCCCCTTTGACCCGGTCAAACAGATGGATATCACCAGGGTTGCGGGTAACCACCTGGAACAGATGCAGATAGCCACTGAAGTCGACGGTTTCAGAGACATCACCCTGCTTCAGCGGAGCCAGAATTTCCTGAAGTTGAGGTGCCAGGTCGGTTTCGACCATCTCGCCCATATCAACGCCGTCGGCATTCTCTTTCTGGCCGGCGATAACGGTATCAAAGTCGGTACCATCAAGCAGCAGTTGCCGGGTTACCTCAATCTGTTTGTGCAGTTGGTCCAGTTGTTCCTGGGTGGCATTTTCCGGCACATTATAGGCGATATGACGGACATGAATTTTAGGCTTAACCCGGTATTCTTCAATGTGCTCACGGAAGTAATCGCGGATTTCGCCACTGGTGACCATGACTTTGCGGCTGATTTCACGCCCCATCAGTTTATAGTTAAGAATCTCCCCCTTAAGTTGCTCACGGTAGCTGTCCATAGTCATCCCCTGAGCCTGCAATGCGTTATTAAGCGCCTCTTCCGTCAGGTTATTCTTACGGCGCACATCGTCAATTGCGGCACTGAGTTCAGCATCAGAGACTTCGAGACCCAGGGCTTTAATCTTTTGCTCCATCAGCTTGTCGTTAATCAGTTTATCGAGGGTCTGGGTTCTGACCTGATCGAATTGGGCAGCTGTTAGCTGGTTCTGATTGGTCATCTGGCGCAGATTGTTTTTGACCGCCTGGTCAAGCTGGTAACTGGTAATTATGTCATCATTGACAACAGCCACAATGCGGCTCAGGGTTTTGGCCGTAACCGGAGAAGCAAAAAGCCAGATGGCAAGCAGGGGGAGTACGAAATAACGCATCATTGTCGTTCCTTCTGTATGTTTGGCGCTCAGTGACTTGTTGCTGGATCAAGCAATTGCCAACGAACGGTGATCACGGTTGATTTACGAGTTGTTTCCAGCCACTGATGAAAAATATTTTCTTCCTGTTGTTGCCTGAGTTCTTCGTAAATTTCATCTTTTACTGCGGCAAATGGCCTGACGCCAGCTTTGCGACGACGCTCGACCAGGAACAGGTGATATCCGTAGGGACTTGCCACCGGGTCACTGATCTGGCCGACTGGCAGCCTGAAAATAGCGTCATCAAATTCCGGTGGCAACATGCCTTTAGCGAAATAGCCGAGGTCGCCACCATTTTCCCGGTCCGGGGACAGGGAAAATTTCTGGGCAAGAGCTTTAAAATCAGTACCCTCACGATAGAGGTCACGCACCTTGACCGCTTCCTCACGGCTATGAAACAGCATCTGCCGTGCTCGAACCTCAAGGGGGCGTCGATAGTCCTCTTTATGGGCCCGATAATATGCTTCCAGCTGTTCATTTTCAATGGCTGGCTGCTGATTAACCAGGGCTGCCGTGACTTTAGCGGTTAGCAGGCGCTGGCGCAGGGCCGCGAGCCAGCTTTCCGGCGACTTGCGTTGTTTGTGCAGAAATTGACTGAACTCCTCCGGGCTGTACTGGCCACGAACTTCTGCTTGAGCGGCATCAAGCTCATCCGGGGAGATGTCGATATTCAGCAGTGCTGCTTCAGCAGCAATTAATTCGCGATCGATCAATTCCTGTACTAAACGAATTTTGATCCGGAGCAGATCATTTTCCGTCAGCGAGGCAAGGTCAGGGTAGTCAAGCTTGACCTCATGTTCCAACTGTTCAAGAGTGACCCGGCGTTGCCCGATTTCAAGCAGGGGGGGCACTTGTGGTGCTGGCGGTTCTTTACACCCACCCAGGCTTAACACCAGGAATAGCCCTGCCAGAACAGTAAAATATCGCATTTATGCAGCCTTAACCATTCAGAAAAAAACAGGAATTCAAGCTATCACAGTCAGAAAAAAGCTTGCAATTCTTTTCTGACCGCAGGCACCAGTTCGTCCGCTGGCAGACGGCCAATGGTAATGCTGAGACGGAAGTCTGCTCCCAGTCGGTATTTATCTGGTTGACCGGTAATTAATTGGCGGATCAGGTCCGGCGCAATCGTGGTCGCTTCATGGAACAGGAGCGTCAGACGCTGGCCATCATATTCAAGGAGTTCGATAAACAGGCGCTTGAGAATAATCCGCAGGCGCATGATACCGACTAAAGTCTGGCCGGCTTCCGGTAGTTCGCCATAGCGATCACGTAATTCCTCAAGCAGGTCAAAGAGCTGCTCGTCATCTTCGGCCGCCGCCATGCGCTGGTAGAATTGCAGGCGCTGGTTGGGGTCAGGCAGGTATTTTTCCGCCAGGAAGGCATTGAGTCCGAGCCTCATTTCCGGGTCGATGCGGTCAGTGTGTTCCTGGCCACGCAGACGACTGATTGTTTCTTCGAGCAGTTCCGTATAAAGTTCAAAGCCGATGGCGGCAATGGGGCCGGACTGCTTGCCCCCCAGCAGGTCACCGGCACCACGTAATTCAAGATCGTGGCTGGCGATCCGGAACCCGGCGCCCAGTTCGGTTAACTCCTGAAGGATTTTCAGGCGCTCGCGAGCATCCCTGGTGAGTGACGCTTCACCCGGAATCAGCAGGTAGGCATAAGCGCGCCGGTCACTACGGCCAACCCGACCGCGCAGCTGGTAGAGCTGGGACAGGCCAAAGCAGTCGGCGCGATTGATGATGATCGTGTTGGCGCTCGGAATATCGAGACCATTTTCAATGATGGCTGAGGCTACCAGCAGGTTACTCCGCCCTTCAATAAAATCGAGCATCACCTGTTCCAGGTCTTTTTCACTCATCTGGCCGTGGCCGACGGATATCTTGGCTTCCGGAACCAGCTGGCGCAGCTGATCGGCCATGGCATCAATGGTTTGAACCCGGTTATGAACAAAATAGACCTGACCACCACGGCGCAGCTCGCGCAGAATGGCCTGGCGCAGCAGATCATCGTCAAAGCGGGTGACATAGGTGCGGATGGCCAGGCGGTCAACCGGTGCGGTTTCGATGACCGACAGATCGCGTAACCCGGCCATGCTCATGTGCAGGGTACGTGGGATCGGGGTGGCGCTTAGGGTCAGGATGTCGACCTCTGCACGCAGCTGCTTCAGTTTTTCCTTGTGACTGACGCCGAAGCGCTGCTCTTCGTCCACAATCAGCAGTCCCAGGTCTTTAAAGCGTACGTCACGTTGCAACAGGCGATGGGTACCGATGACAATATCGACCTTACCAGCGGCGGCCGCTTCCAGGGTTGCCTTGTTTTCTGCTGCTGAGCGGAAGCGGGAAACCATTTCAACGCGGATCGGAAAATCGCTCAGGCGCTGGCGGAACCCTTCCCAGTGCTGGCGGGCCAGGACTGTTGTCGGAACCAGTACAGCGACCTGTTTGTTGTCGAGGACAGCCTTGACGGCAGCACGCAGGGCGACTTCGGTTTTACCGTAGCCGACATCGCCACAGATCAGGCGATCCATCGGTTTTTCCGACTGCATGTCACTGAGGGTATCCTGGATGGCTTGCAACTGATCAGCTGTTTCCTCATGGGGGAAGGTCGCTTCAAATTCCTGAAACAACTGGTCCGGTGGTGAAAAGGCAAAGCCCTGACGCAATTCCCGCTTGGCGTAAAGCTCTAACAGCTGGCGGGCCAGTTCTTCGACGGCAGCACGGGCTTTAAGGCGGGCTTTCTCCCAGCCCTGGCCGCCCATTTTGTCGAGCTTGGGGGTGTAGCCTTCACCGCCGACATATTTCTGGATCTTCTCGATCCGTTCAATAGGCAGATAGAGCTTGTCATTACCGGCATATTCGAGATGCAGAAAATCCCCTTCCAGAGAGCCGGTTACCAGGTGGGTCAGCCCCAGATAGCGGCCGATGCCGTGATCGGTATGAACAATGAAATCCCCTTCGCGCAGCTCTGCCAGGCTGGCCATAAGCTGCCGGGCGCGCTGGCGGCCCGATTTCTTGCGGCGGTGACTGCGTTGGCCGAAGATATCCTCATCACTGATAATATTGAGCTTCTCTTGCGGGAGATAAAAGCCGTTATTGACCGGCCCGACGGTCAGGCGGATCGTTCCCGGGGCAAGTTTAGCTAAAGAAACATTGGATTCGGTTTGTAATCGAATGTCATGGGGGGCAAGCAGTTGTTGCAGACGTTCGGCCTGGCTGCGCTGGTAACAGACCAGCAGTGTTTTCAGGCCGTTTTTACGATTGCTCTGCAGTTGCTCCAACAGGGGTTCAAGCCCGTCCTTGTCCTCCTGGGGTTTGGCCTTAAGGGCGGCGTTACCATGGCAACTGAAGTGAAAACGCTGCCTGCTGTCGTCCAGTTGCAGGACTTGCAACTGGGATACTTCGACGCGACCTGAGACCTGAGTCAGGGTCGTGACTTCAGCAGGTTCCAGGTAGAGGTCCTGGCGACGGACATGAATGGCACCACTGTTTTTCATCCGCGTTTCACCGTCGCGGATATCGCGATGAAAGCGGTCAACTTCCTGCTCTACTGCGGGTGGATCGATAATCACCGTCTGACAGCGACCCAAATATATGGACAGGGGATCAAGGGTCGTATAGTTGAGGGGGAGCAGAAAGTTACGTCCGGGAGCGAGGATCCCCTCTCGCACTTCGGTCATGATGACATCACGATCACTGCGGGTAATAGCCAGCTCATCACAGCGTAACTTCAGTTTTTCGGAAAAAGTATCGAGAAACGGACCGTGGAGGATCATTTCCCGGGCTGGAATCAGTTCCAGCTGGTCCAGGGTTTGTGCCTCGCTACGCTGATTTTCCGGATCAAAAGGGCGCATCCGTTCGATAAAGTCACCATAAAAGTCGATGCGGATCGGCTGTTCAGCGGCAGGAGGGAAAATATCGATGATATCACCGCGAACCGCAAAGTTGCCACGCTCTTCAACCAGGGGCACTGGCTGATAGCCGAGCTGCATGAAGTTTTCGAGTAACGCTTCACGGGGATATTCTTCTTCGAGAATAAGCTGGATGGACACCGCTTCCAGAACCTGGCGCGGAATAGTTTTTTGCATCAGGGCCCGAACCGGAATGACAATGGCCTTGAGTTGCTGTTTCAGTAAGGCAGACAATGCCGCCATCCGGTTGGCTTCCAATTCCGGGTGGGGAGACAGCGGATCGTAGGGGTTCAGTTCCCAATGGGGCAACAGGGCAATGTTATCAGGGCAGGATGAGAAGAATTTGAGTTCATCGACCAGGCGTCGCCCCTGCTCCTGGTCCTCACAGATAATGACCAGAGGTCGGTCGCTGGCCGGCAGCAGTCCCGCCAGGGTATAAGCCGCAGCTGAACCGTGCAGTCCCAGTACCTCCAGGACCTGGGGTCGCTGGCGTAGTCCGTCGCTCAGACTACTGATTGTTGCATGCCGTACATCCTGTTGTTCACTGTCCATAATTGTTCCACAAAAGAAAAAGCGAAAGGGTGCACCTTTGGTGCACCCTCTTTTAACATTTGATAAAAAATCTGTCCGGCTCCTTACATGGCGCGGAGGCGAAGTCCTTTACGCCGCACACGCCCCGCCCCTGTGTGACGCAGAGAGCGCAAAAAAAAGGTCGTTTCCGGGCAGAAATTAATCGCGCGGCGCGGCCAGCATCCGCTCCAGGCACCCTTTGGCTTTCAGGCGCACCTCTTCCGGTACGGTGACTACCGGGGCCATGTTCTGCAGACATTCCAGGACATCTTCAAGGGAGGTCAGCTTCATGTTGGGGCAGACCAGCCCTCTGCTGGGAATAATGAATTCCTTGTCCGGATTTTCCTTTTTCAGGCGCCAGAGAATACCGTTTTCGGTGCCGACGATAAATTTTTTGGCGGGATTGGTCCGGGCAAAGTCGTACATGCCGCTGGTGGAGCAGATATGGTCAGCCAGTTCCAGCAGGTCGGGGCGGCATTCGGGGTGGGCCATGAACAGGGCATCAGGATTTTCGGCCTTGGCCTTGATAACCTCCTCGGTTTTCAGGCGATCATGAGTCGGGCAGTACCCTTCCCAAATGATACACTCCTTCTCGGGCACATGTTTGGCCATGTACGCACCAAGATTGCGGTCTGGCACCAGTAACAGCTTTTTGGCATCCAGAGAGCGGGCGACACTGATGGCGTTGGAGCTGGTGCAGCAGATATCACTCTCCGCTTTGACTGCCGCGGAAGAATTGACATAGGTCACAACCGTTGCATCGGGGTGTTGCTGTTTGAGTTCACGTAGTGCCTCAGCAGTGACCATGTCAGCCATTGGGCAGCCGGCATCAGTGCGCGGCAGCAGGATGGTTTTTTCCGGAGCCAGGATCGCGGCACTCTCGGCCATAAAATGTACTCCGCAGAAGACGATGACACTTTTGTCGGTCTTTGCGGCTTCCATTGATAACGCCAGGGAATCTCCGGTGATATCGGCGATCTCCTGAACTTCGTCACGTTGATAATTATGGGCAATCAGCAGGGCATCTTTCTCTGCGGCCAG
This sequence comes from Geopsychrobacteraceae bacterium, assembly GCA_963664385.1. GTDB lineage: Bacteria > Desulfobacterota > Desulfuromonadia > Desulfuromonadales > Geopsychrobacteraceae > Seleniibacterium. Next base: position 1,516,455 of record OY761157.1, on the reverse strand, counting down.
TTGCTTAATCTGCTGCTTGATTTCGTCTTGAGTCATGAATCACTCTCACTTGATGTAACGCGTTGAGTTTTGATAAGAAACTGAATATCTTGATAGCGAAAACTCGGGTTAACGGTACGGGGGGTACCGGCAAAAATAAAAGCGAGTCCGGATGGTAGACCAAACCCCCTGATATGTCAATCTTTTGCCCGGTTTCAGGGCGCTTGACAGGGACTGACTAAGGGGCTATTCTCGCCGGGTTAATGCGGACAGGATGGTTTGTTTTAAGCTGGATCTGTCGCTTTGAGAATATCTATTGAATGAGTTATCCAAGCTTTGGTTACTGTAAACCGCAGATAGATTTCAGACGGTTACAGCTTATAGAGCTGTCGTGGAGAGTACATTAATATGTTTGGTATTGGCATGTCTGAGATGATTCTCATTGCTGCTCTGGCTCTGATTGTCATCGGTCCAAAAAAACTTCCCGGGCTGGCTCGCTCCCTCGGGCGCGGTTTTGCTGAATTCAAGCGCGCCACCAATGAGCTGAAAAGTACCTTTGAGATGGAGATGAAGGCTGATCAGGAGCGTCAGGACAGACCTGTTGTCAAAGCTCCGCAGGAACAGGCTGAAGCTGATCGTTTTGGCGATTTGCCAGAAGCACCGGAACCTGTAGCGGCGGCACCAGAGACAGCTAATGACGCTATCGGCGACGACACTGATCGGGATTGGGCTAAAGTAGAGGCGGGTAAGGAGCAGCAAGAGCATGTCTGAAGGAATGGCGTTAACTGAGCATCTCACAGAGTTGCGAAAGCGACTGATGATTGCTGCCGGGGCGTGGTTGGTGGCGTTTATGGCCTGCTACTCTTACGGGGAAAAAATATTCTCTTTTGTTGCTGAACCGGTGCGAGCCGCCCTTCCCGAAGGGAGTTCCCTGGTTTTTATCAATGCTACGGAACCGTTCTTCACCATTTTAAAAGTGTCTGCCCTGGCCGGGCTGGTTATCGCTTTCCCGATTATTATCTGGCAGACCTGGAACTTTGTCGCCCCGGGGTTGTATGCTCATGAAAAGCGTATGGTCATCCCCTTTGTGCTCTTCAGTTCTCTCTGTTTCGGGACCGGGACCTATTTCGGATTCACCCTGGTTTTTCCCATGGTGTTTACTTTTCTGGTCACCTATGGAACCAGTGTCGGTGGTGTTCAGGCGATGCTTTCCATGGGGGCTTACCTGACCCTGGCAACCCGCCTGCTGCTTGCTTTTGGTCTCGTTTTTGAGCTGCCCATTGTTATCTTTTTTCTGGCGCGCCTGGGGATCGTCGATTACCAGTGGCTGAGTCGTAATCGCAAGTATGCTCTTCTGGTTGCTTTTATTGTTGGTGCGGTACTGACTCCTCCGGATATTTTCTCCCAGGCTTCCATTGCCGTCCCCTTCATTATCCTTTATGAAGTCGGTATTATTGTCGCACGCCTGTTCGGCAAGAAAAAGGTTGTTGAAGAGGATGAGGATGCCGAAGCTGACGCCGATGCGGCCTGATAGGTTGTCCCCTGAAAGATTTTTTCTGAAAAGCCCGGTTACCATACTGGGCTTTTTTTTCGGCATGGCTCCTGCTTGACAACAGAAAAGGTGAACCGCAAGATAAAACTTACGTGCAGGCTTCGGAATTTCCGGATGGCAACCTGTTGGGGATAACTTCTTTATGCGTCTGACCATTAAAATTACCTTTGCTGTTCTACTCGGCGTTGCGTTGATTTTTTCTGCTTACAGCTATCTGTCGATCCAGCGTGAGCGGGAACAGCTGAAAAAAAACCTCAGCCGTGAAGCGCGCCACATTGGTGAAAGTCTGCGGGTTATTGTGACTGAGTTGTGGCAACAGCGCGGTGAAACTCAAGCTCTTGAATTTCTGCAACGGGCCAACCTTGGCTATACCCATACCCTGGTACGCTGGGTCTGGATCTACGAAGAGACTCCTGCCAAGTATCGTCCCCGGGTGCCTCTTAACCAACTGGATGTCCTGCATGACGAAGAAACCCTGTCGTTATTGGCAGGTTCTGAAGATGGCCGGGATTTTCTCCTGACCTACCTGCCATTGCTGACCAGCGACGGGCGGCTTGGGGCTATTGAGCTGACGGAGTCGATGGACGAGATGCACGATTACGTGCAGGAAAGTCTACGCCGTTCGGCGCTGGTTATCGGGGGGTCCATCGTCTCCGGGTTATTGTTGATGGGGGTATTGGGGAGTATCTGGATCGATCGACCGATGCGGAAAATAAAGGCCCAGGCTGAGCGTATCGGAACCGGAGATTTTACCACCAGTATCAATTTTGCCGGAAAGGGTGATATTGCTGAGCTTTCCAATACGATTGAGCGGATGCGCGGGCAGCTGGCTGCTGCGCGGGACGCTGAGGATAAAGCTAATGAGGAAAAGATTGCGGCCCTTGAAAAGTTGCGCCACACCGAACGGCTCGCCACCCTTGGTCAGTTATCGGCTGGCATGGCTCACGAATTAGGTACGCCACTGAACGTTATCAGTGGCCGGGCGAAGCTGATCCGCAGCCAGGGAATGCAGCCGGAAGATATTGATCGCTCCGCACGGATTATTGGTGAACAGGCCGAGCGGATGACCGAGATCATGCGGCAGTTGCTCAGCTTTGCCCGCCGCGGTGAGTCGCGTAAGCAGAGCATTGACATTAACAGCTTGCTGCATGTCGTACAGCCTTTGCTGGAGCCCATAGCCCACAAAAATCAGGTTGAGATGACCATCAGCGTTGCGGAGCAACCGTTACAGGTCAAGGCTGATCCCGGGCAATTACAGCAGGTTCTTTTGAATCTGATGCTCAACGGTATTCAGGCTATGGCGGATGGCGGGACCCTGACCATCGGGTCTGCCCTGTGCACGTGTAGCGATGTTCCTGAGACTGTTGAAAACCCTGAGCGGGGCTGGGTTTGCCTGACCGTTCGTGACCAGGGGAGCGGAATTGATGGAGAAACCCTGAGCCATATTTTTGATCCCTTTTTTACCACCAAGGATGTTGGCCAGGGGACCGGGCTTGGTCTCTCGATCGCCTATGGTATTGTTGAAGAACATGGCGGCTGGATCGGGGTGGACAGTCAGCCTGGCCAGGGCAGCTGCTTTACCGTCTATCTGCCATACTTACCTGCAACCGAAACAGTAGAAAATTATGGATAAACAACCAGGAAAAATTCTTGTAATTGATGATGATCGGGCTTTGAGCGATCTGTTAGAGGAAGATCTTGGCCGGCGCGGCCACCAGGTTTTCAGCGCTTTGAATGTTGCTGCTGCCCGCGATCTGATTCATCAGCATGATGTCGATATTGTTCTGACCGATCTGAATATGCCCGGCGTCAATGGCATCGATTTCTGCGCCGAGCTGCATGAGAATCGTCCAGATTTACCGGTCGTTATCATGACCGCTTTCGGGAGTCTGGAAACCGCTATTTCCGCCTTACGTGCCGGCGCTTACGATTTCGTAACCAAGCCGGTTGATCTGGATCTGCTATCGATCTCTCTTGAGCGGGCTTTGCAGCACCGCTATCTGAAAGAGCGGGTACGCCTGCTTAATGAGCAGGTGCGCCGGCAACAGCCTGATGATGAACTGATGGGGGAAAGTTCCGCACTGCTCAATATCAAGGATCAGATTATCCGGATTGCCGATCTTGATACCTCGGTCCTTATCAGCGGCGAAAGTGGTACCGGTAAAGAACTGGTAGCGCGGGCACTGCACCGTGAAAGTCGGCGCCATGAAGGGCCTTTTGTCGCGGTGAACTGTGCGGCATTGCCGGAAAGTTTATTGGAGAGTGAACTGTTCGGTCATGTGCGCGGAGCCTTTACCGATGCCCGGGAAAATCGCAAAGGGTTATTTGTTGAGGCCTCCGGTGGCACCCTGCTGCTGGATGAGATAGGCGAAATGCCGTTGGCCCTGCAGCCGAAATTGTTACGGGTTCTCGAGGATCACAAAGTGCGTCCGTTAGGGGGAAGTCAGGAAATTTCCTGTAATGTCAGGGTTTTGGCTGCCAGCCATCGGGATTTAAGTGAAGCGGTCAGTAACGGCAGCTTCCGTAATGATCTTTATTACCGGCTTAATGTTATTCAGCTTGAATTACCTCCCCTGCGGCAGCGTGGTAACGATATCCTGTTGCTCGCCCAAAAGTTCATTAACGAACTCAGCAAACGCTTTAACAAGTCGGTAACCGGTTTCTCTCAACCGGCGGCAGCCTGTTTACTGGCTTATCACTGGCCTGGCAATATTCGTGAGTTACGCAACGTCATTGAACGCGCCCTGGCTTTGACCCTGCACGACCAGTTGACCGTTGAAGATCTGCCGGAACAGGTTCGCCATCCGAGTGGCTCTACACCGGTTCCCAACAGTCTGGTCGATCCGGGGAACATTCTCCCCCTCGAAGAGATGGAGCGCCGCTATATTCATCAGGTGCTTGAGCAGCTGGATGGAAACCGGACCCTGGCCGCCAAGCTGCTCGGGGTTGATCGCAAGACTCTGTATCGCAAAATGAAGGAGTGAGTGTCTCGCTCCTTCATTTTGCATTTCAAATTTCAAAGCCGAGATTTCTCATCTGATTTCTGGGGCATTCTGCCTCGTTGGGGCATTTTGCCCCGCCAGAAAAGCTGAAATTCCCCCTGGTTTACCCCATTTTCCGTTGGCATATGCTTTGCTCTAAAAAAAGTAGAAAATATTTTTTATGGAGATAAGCAGATGGAAGCACACAACCTCGATACCCATCCACATATTCTGTTGGCAGAAGATGATGCAGAATTGCGGGAGCTGCTGATGTTTGTGTTGGCACGCGCCGGCTACCGGGTGACTGTCTGTGGAAACGGAATGCAACTGCTTGAAATGCTTGATGATGGTGAAGCTGTAGACCTGGTTATCAGTGATCTGCGTATGCCTGCTTTGAGCGGCCTGGAGGTTCTGGAATGCCAGGCTCTGAAAACTCATCGGCCACCATTTATCTGCATGACCGCATTCGGAGATGATGAGACTCATCAAACAGCACGTAATCTGGGTGCTGCTGCAACTATCGATAAGCCTTTTGATCTGGATCGGATGCTCGAGTTGGTGAATGACATCTATCTCCATAAAGACGAGAACAATTTGTCTGCAAGGAGCCTCTTATGAACATCACCAAGCGTCTGTTTTTATTTCTTACTATCAGCGTCCTGACGGTCGCTTTAAATGCCGGTGCCTTTGTCGCACCAGCTGCCGCTAAGGATGCGGGGATCGAAAGCCTCAGAGAATCAGGAAAAGCGTTTCGCAGTGTTGCCAAACAGGTTTCACCGGCGGTTGTTTTTATCCAGGTCGAAAAGGAAGTCTCCCAGGAGACGACCAACCCCTTTGAGGGGACACCCTTTGGTGATGAGTTTATGCGGCGCTTTTTCGGGCAGCAACGACAGTCACCCCAGACTGCTCCCAAGCGGCGCGCGTCCGGTCAGGGGTCTGGGTTTCTCATTTCGGACGACGGTTACATCATGACCAACAATCACGTTGTTGGTGGTGCTGACAAGGTCACAGTGCAATTGCTTGATGGACGTGAGTACGATGCCAGAATTATTGGCACCGACCCGCCAACTGATGTTGCCTTGATCAAGATCGATGCGGGGGAGAAGCTTCCTTACCTGAAGTTCGGCGATTCTGACCAGCTTGAAGTGGGTGACTGGGTTCTGGCCTTCGGTAACCCGTTTGGCCTGTCACATACCTTGACGGCTGGTATTGTCAGTGCCAAAGGGCGCAGTGGAATTGGCCTGAACGACTATGAAAACTTTATTCAGACCGATGCTGCGATTAATCCGGGGAACTCTGGTGGGCCACTTGTTAATCTAGATGGCGAAGTAGTTGGCATGAATACTGCTATATTTAGTCGTAGCGGTGGTTACATGGGAATCGGTTTTGCTATTCCGATCAACATGGCAAATAGCATTCGCTCACAATTGGTAGAAAATGGCAGTGTTCAGCGTGGTCGTATCGGTGTCTATATTCAGGATCTGGATAAAGACCTGGCAGAATCCTTTGGTCTTGATCAGCGCGGGGGCATCTTAGTTGCCCAGGTTATGGATGATTCTCCGGCCCAGAAAGCGGGGCTAAAGCAGGGGGATGTCATTCTCGAACTCAATGGCGACAAGGTCGATAAGGTTGCCAACTTCCGTAACCGGGTTTCCCTGACCGCACCTGGAACCAAGATTAAACTGCTGATTCTGCGCGATGGTGATAAAAAGACCATCAAGGTTGAAGTCGGTGCTCTTGAAGATGGTGGAACCAGTGCTTCTGTTGGCGCAACGAACCAGCTTCCGAAGCTGGGGATGACCTTGCAGAAGCTGACCCCGGAGTTGGCCGAACAACTGGGTTATGAAAATGCCCAGGGTGTTGTTGTTACCGCTGTCGAGGCAGATTCACTGGCGGCCCAGGCCGGGATTCGGCGTGGGGATCTGATTGAGGAAGTCAATCGTACCCAGGTTACCAGCCCTGACCAGGTTAAGCAGCTGATCACCGACAGCAGTAAGAAAACCGTATTGTTACTGGTTCGTCAGGGCGAAGCAAGTCGCTACCTGGCGTTGAAACTGGAGAAATAAGGAACCAACCCGAAGTCATTCGCTGCTCTGCTCAGCGGCGCTTGACTCATAACATAGATTTGAACGTTACCTCCTACGTTCGTATTGGGGAATCAGCAGGATTCCCCTTTTTTTATGCCTGTTTTCTGAAATACAGGCAGTATGGACGATGACCTGTAGAGGGTTTTATTCTACCTGATAAAAAGTTTTTTACTGCAATACGGAGGTGATTGTTTTATATCTGTCTAGCAGGCTGCTGAAAAATCATCAATTTTACACCAACTGCCTCACCCATGTTTTTCACTATCCTGCGTGTGCCATCAATATGAAATATTTCGATTAATTTGGGTAATTACAGGAGTCAACAATGAAATGGAAACTGCTTCTCGGCCTGGTTATCTTGGTGCCAGTACTCACTTTCGCAATTCAGAACAACCATCCTGTTGATGTTCGCTTTGCTGAGTGGGAGTATCAGGTCTCGCTGGCAATCCTGGTCTATGGTGCACTCGTTATCGGCATCATTCTCGGGTTGTTGCTGGTTTTTTCAAGCCGGGTCAAAAAGAAAAGAAAACAGAAGCGCCTTGATGCTGAGGCAAAGAAAAAGGAAGCTGCTGCTGCACAGGCTGCAGCCGAGGTCAGCCCGACAGTCGATATGGAGGTCCATACCGAGATCGCCAGCGACCCTGCTGAAAAAGTTTGAGGAAACCTCAGTCAGCTTAAAAAGCAATAAAAAATGCCAAGGCTCTAAACAAGCCCTGGCATTTTTTATTGCCGGCTATCAACATTGTCTCCCTCAATAGTTACCCAAGGGCGACATCAAGCATCATCATAATGGTAAAACCAAGCATCACACCGAAGGTGGCCTGGTCCGTATAATCTCCCTGCTGTGATTCCGGGATGACTTCCTCCACAACAACGAAGATCATCGCTCCGGCGGCAAAGGCCAGGGCGAAAGGGAGGATTGGGCGGGCATAAGCAACCATGGCTGCCCCAACGACCCCGGCGAGAATCTCGACCATCCCTGAAAATTGTCCGATCAGAAAGCTGCGATGGCGGGATAAACCGTCGCGGCGCAGGGGGACTGACACGGCCAGCCCTTCCGGAAAGTTCTGAATTCCGATACCCATAGCCAGGGCCGCTGCTCCGGCAAAAGATGCTTCAGGAAATCCTGCCGCAGAGGCACCAAAGGCAACCCCGACCGCAAGACCTTCAGGAATGTTGTGCATGGTGATAGCCAGAACCAGCAAGGTACTGCGGTGCCAGCTTGTCTGTACCCCTTCGGCATCTTTCATCGGAAAATTGAGGTGCAGGTGGGGTAGAAATTTATCGATCAGGCGCAGGAATCCACCACCACACATAAAGCCGAAAGCAACGGTCAACCAGGGGGGGAGCCACTGCCCCTCGGCCATTTCCAAGGCTGGCGCCAGTAACGACCAGAAACTCGCGGCAATCATAACCCCGGCAGCAAAGCCAAGCATGGTATCCAGCATTTTACGGCTTGGGGTCTGCTGCAGATAGACGGCAGCAGCGCCTAAGGCGGTCATCGCCCAGGTAAATACGGTTGCCCAAAAGGCCTGCCACATGGGGTGCATGGATAAAAAAGATTCAATCATGGGAAACTCCATGGAAGTTGGGGGAAGTCAGAATAATCATTTTATGGAAATACCAAATGATAATGGTAAGGATTGGTAAAGTATAGATCCTTAAACGCATAAATATAAATTACTGTTGCAAGATATGCTAAGCTGTTCCTTTGTAACATTTTATAGGGATAACAAGGAGGTTTGGCTTATGGCAAAAACGGTTCTGATTACCGGAGCAACATCCGGATTTGGCAAAGCATGTGCAGAATATTTTGCAGAAAAGGGGTGGCAACTGATTTTGACCGGGCGCCGTACTGAGCGCCTTGAAGAAATTCAGAAACAGCTTGGCAGTGCTGTCAGCAAAATTATAACTCTCGATGTGCGTGATCGCGCAGCTGTTGAAGGGGCGCTTGGAAGTCTGGGCGATGTCGATCTGCTGCTCAATAATGCAGGGCTGGCATTGGGGCTTGAGCCTTCCTGGGAAGTGAGTCTTGATGACTGGGATACCATGGTCGATACCAACATCAAGGGGTTGACCTATTGTACCCGGGTTTTATTACCACAGATGGTCAAACGGAACAGCGGGCATATCATTAATATCGGTTCTGTTGCCGCGAACTGGCCCTATCCGGGAGGTAACGTCTATGGCGGGACCAAGGCCTTTGTCCAGCAGTTCAGCCGTAATCTGCGCGCTGATCTGATTGGTCACGATGTCAGGGTGACGGTCATCGAGCCGGGGATGGCAGAAAGTGAATTTTCCAATATCCGCTTTAAAGGGGATGCTGACAAGGCAGCCCAGGTCTATGAGGGGACCAGGTCTTTAACCCCCAGGGATATTGCTGAAATTGTCTACTGGACGGCAGAGCGACCAGCGCATGTCAATGTCAACACATTGGAAGTGATGTGTATTGATCAGGCCTGGAATCCCTTTGCCGTGCATCGGGCCGAGTAGTTTTCAATCTGAAATTTTACCTGTTTCAGGGCCCTGATACTAAACAAGGGCCCTGAAAAAACTGCAGATTCAAAACAGTTGGCTATGAAGGATTTTGGCCAACTCCTGAGCGGGTTTGAAATCCGCGCAGCGCTGCAAGCACTTCTGACAGTCATCCAGGGCTTTGGTGAACAGTTGCATTTCGTAATAGGTCTGTGCCCTGCCCCAGAACCCTTCATACTGCTGCTGCGCCATTTCAATAGCATGGTTGTAATTTTCCAGAGACTGCTCAAACCTTCCAAGCACCCGGCTGGCCAACCCACGGTTGGTCCAGGCGCGCACATTATCTTCATTAAATTCTATGGCTTTGCTGAAGTCATCCAGTCCCTTCTGATAGTCGGCCAGGGCAAACAGGGCCATCCCCCGATGATTATAGACCAGGGAGCGAATCGGCTGGTCCAGTTTCAGACGCAACAGGTTGCTGTAAATCTCGATCGCTTCCTGAAGCTGATTGTTACTGTGCGCTTCCAGTGCTGCAAGCATCAGACGCTCAAGCTTTTTGGATGATAAGTCATCGATGGGCAGATCTTCATTATCGGTGGGTTGCTTGCTGTCCGGAATCTGCTCAATCTGAATGGTTCCGCAGATACATGTCTGAGCTTCAACACTTTGGCGGCGTTTCAAACCACGGCGACGAATCTCTTTTTGGTGATCACGGATTTCCTGAAAAATCAGATCGGACAATGTCAGGGACGCATTCAACGACGCTAATTTGCGGCGGATGGTGTGATTGGGCATGTCGATATCAGACTTGTAAACAAGTTCGTGTTCAACTTCAGCCCAGGCCTCCTGGAGGATGGTGCGGAGCTGTATCTCGCAGACATCTCCAGTAAACGGGAGGCGCTTCTCCCCAGTCAGAGGTGGCGATTTGACCATAATATGGACAGAGTCATAGCCGAATTCCCGGAATGAATGCTGCTCAGCTTTATGCTCCATTTCAAGGACGGCGTAATTCTGTTTAATGATGGTTTCGATGGTATCGAGATCCTCAAGGAACGGGCAGATAATGCGGATGCCAAGTAGGTCGTTTATTTCGATAGGAGCGGAGGACTTTTTCAGGCGATGAATTTTTTCACAAAAATTATCGAAACCTTTAACCCGGAATTTAAAGGTTGCAGCAAGGTTGGCGCCATCGACCAGTTCTTTCAGGCTTTGGTGAATGCCAGCCAGAATATGGTCATACTCTGGGCGCAATGCGACATAAAGTTGTGCTGTCTGAGCGCGATCAGGTAAGCGTCTTTGCGTTGCCTTGTTGCCCATGCTTGTTCCCTGTCTGAAATCCTGGAAGTTACAATTTAGAGTTTGCGGATGAAGACGAACTAAATCCGAAAAATCATTTTGCTGGATGAACAGGTCTGTGTTTTGTAACTATACCCGTTAGCCTCGATTATTTGTATGATTTTCTTTATAAGTTGTTGATTCTATGTAAAGATTTCATATTTAATAACCGATATGAGATATAGGAACGGATTTCCACTGTTACAAAAATAATCCACGGAGGGATTATACTATGGCAGATTTAAAAGTTGGTGGGATTCATGCCTACCGAAATTATGAGGTTGAGGAAACGCGACCTTATCCGGATATTGATCCTCATCAGAATGCTGAAAAGGTTCCGGTCCAGCCTTATCCGGAAAACGACCATCGCGATGATACCAGACGCCGGCGCTTCCGTGCCATGCGTCAATTAATAGATGCCCTGAGTAAACACCAGAGAATTGTCCGGGTGGATTACCCCACCGCAGAAACCGAGCTTGGTGATATCGGGCGCGATGTCGCTGAAGATCAGTTGCTCGAGTTGCTACTGAGCTTTAAAATTCCCCTGAATGAGCTTGAAAGTATTATCAAGAATATGCGTAGTCAGCTTGATCGGCCATTGCTACGCACCACGACAGCTCTATCTGAGACCATCAACTTTCTTCCCGTCTTTGTCCCCGGTCTGCTGGCTGGTTTTCTCTCCTTTCAGAGAATTCCGCTGGCTCCGCTGAAAAACAACCGCCAAGTGATGGAGAGTCTTGATCTGGAGGAATTTTACAGTTACTTTGTCAATCGTGTCGGGCTTGAGATATTCCGGCTTAAAGACTGGCCGGAAACCGATTTTCTCAATATTAACCTGCTTGTTGCGGTGAGTGAAGTTGATGAAGAAGGGCGCAGAGTACTTCTATATAAACGTCCCGGGCAGGAAGACTATGCGCTGTATGCTGATAAGGCGATCGATCTTTCAATTTAGCTTCTAGCTGAAACGACTGCCTCCTAACTTGGTTGTATTGCGCCAAGATGCACCTCCCGCCGCTTTGGTTGGCGATTGTCAACCGGCGCTTTCTGAGCTATTATCGACCCCCGGTTTCAATGACCGGCCAACCTTTAAATCCGCTTTTTTATGATTGAATTTTTATCAGGAGTCTTTGTCATGCAGATGTTAGATCTCGTCAGCAAAAACAGATCGTATCGTCGTTTTTACCAGGAACATGAGGTCACTGAAGCTGACCTGCGCGAGTTGATCAACCTGGCCCGCCTTACCGGTAGTGGCGCAAATTTTCAGCCGTTAAAATACCTGCTTATCACTGCTGCAGAGCAGAAAGAGCAAGTCTTTGCAACCCTGGGTTGGGCAGGCGCTCTGAAGGATTGGCACGGCCCCGAAGAAGGGGAGAAACCCGCCGCCTATATTGTTCAGTTGCTCGATCGTGAGGTTGCCAAAAGCTGTCACTGTGATGATGGTATCACGGCTCAGACCATTCTACTTGGCGCCGTTGAAAAGGGGCTGGGGGGGTGTATGTTTGGTAACATCAAGCGCGACCAGTTACGTGAGTCACTCAGCTTGTCGGAACGTTACGATATTCTGCATGTCATTGCTATTGGCAAGCCGAAGGAAGATGTCAGGATTGTCCCGGTCGGCGAGGATGGCAGTACGCGCTATTACCGGGACGCTGATGGAGTACATTATGTACCCAAGCGTGAGTTGGACGATCTAATTTTTTAATCTCAAACCTGAAAACGAAAAACAATTTGTCAATGCCGGTGTTATCTCAACAGATAGCGCCGGCTGCAACCAACCCCATATTATACCCCTTTTCAAGTTTCCCCTGATCGGTGGTCATGCGGCTGACGGCAAAGCCATCCGGCGGTGCAATAATCTGCAGACGACAATCTGCTGGAGGCTTTTCAATAAACTTAAGAGCATCATTGTAAATATCAGCGCGCGCGATGATCGCTTCTGCCAGCGCTGGTGTTTTGCGCATGATCTGGCGCACCAGCCTCGGGCTGCGTGACGGTTTCTTCCGATAGCCCAGGGGGTGAGACAGGATCACGGTGATCTCTCGGGCCCCCATAGCGTAAGCGCGCTTAACGGGAATAGCATCAGCCACCCCACCATCGGTAAATTGGTCTCCAGCAAGCTCAGGGTAAGCACGATAAATAAGTGGCACCGAACAGGATGCTTTAAGCAGTTGTTCTAGGTTTTCAGGCGTCGCTTCAATATATAGAGGTTGACCATCACTGACCCGGGTAACCACCACGTATAGGGGGATTGTCTGCTGGCTAAAACGTTCAATATCAAGGCGGATTTCACGAATGGTAATGTCCCAGAGCCAGTCGAGGTCAAACCAGTGACCACCGCGGATAAAACGTTTAAACGACATGAATTGGGGACGGCAGGAGTAGTCGGTAATCACCTTGTGGTTGCGCCCCCGTTGTCCGGCCAGCCAGGCAGCCAGATTGGTTGACCCCACCGAAACTCCCAGGCACAGGTCGAAGGGGGAGTAGCCGCGGTCCAGAAAACCATCGAGCACGCCAGCGGCAAAGATGCCGCGCATGGCCCCGCCTTCAACAATCAGGGCACGTTTGCTTAATTCTCCCCCTTCAGGAGAGGTAAATTGCTGAGACGCTGGTGATGTTTCCATAAATGTTTCCCGCCAAATCTTGAGATTTTAACATCCCCTGCCATGGCGAGGGGGCTGATTATTCAGGTTGGGTGTAATCGTTACCCGTTTCTTCACTGACGATGACAAGTTTATCACCGTTGTTATCCGTAAGGTGATTATTACTGATCAGACAATTGGCCGCGGCACCGGCTCTGGAGTCATTAACCGCATCGTTGGCAACCAGGTAAAAGGCTTTGAATGAGGCGACTGTATTGTCAATAATATCGTTATTTGTGACAAAGATATAATCTGCTCGGCCAATTCTGACGGCGGCACCATTACTAAAGCGGCTATTGTCACGGAGTACATTATTCTCTATCAGGGTGTAGGTGGTACCATATTCGACCCGTACTCCATAGGGCGAATTTATCGAAGTGTTGTCATGAATCCAGTTATCAGGACCCGTGGCATCATGGGTTGATCCCGTATTGCCAAGTTCGATACAGCCGCCAGCCTTGCCCGAGGTCATGGCGATGTCGTGGCATTGATTATAGCTGATCTCATTGGCATACTCATCCTCACCATGCAGATCGATGGCTCCATAGGCTGTATCGTAAAGACTGTTGCTATCGATCAGATTATTATGGGCATGATACTGCAATAAAATACCGTGGCGCAGGTATGGTCCTGCTGCTGTGGAATTACGGACCTCATTAAAGTAGTTATCGTAACCAGGCTTGCCCAGATACGGGTTTGCACCATTTTCATCGGGGTCAGCATGACCTGCTCCCTGAAGGGTGAAGCCGTAGCCGGCTCCGCCACCGCCAAGATCAGTAGCATTGCGAGCTGTACAGTTATCCACCACGGCATCATGGACACCATTGCCGAGTTTAATGCCGACAACGCGGAACTTTTCAACCAGAATATTAATGAAATCAAGGTTGTAAGCATCTGCTACCCCCTTTTTTCCTTTAATGCTGATCGCCTGAGTCGGCCCTCCGCTCTGGGGATTGGTCACCGTAGGATCCGAAGAGTAGCTGCCGTTCCATTCGGAGGTAATGGTCATATTGCTGACCACCAGGTTATTGACGGCATAGCCGAAGAGGACCGACAGGTTACCGCTGCCCTGATCGTCCAGCGCCGATTTCAGAATAGTCCCATCCTGGCTTTCACCCGTTAAGTTGACACCCGAAACAAGGGCGATCTGGTAATTGCTGCTGCTGGTGGCGGTGGATTTGAGGTTATAGGTCCCGTCGGGAAAATAAATCTCGTCACCCGCTTGGGCTTTGCTGAGCACTAATTCGATGGCAGGCAGGTCATCATGGTCGGAATCACTGAGATCGACGCCATAGGTTGAGACATCATAGCGGGTGCCGCTGCTGGTATTGGCCACATGGGTCGTGTGCGTTTGCTCAGTATCCTCGACCAGTCCTGCCACCGCCCGAATCGTCGCCATGGTCTGCTGTTCGGTAGTTACGCTCTCAGTGCTGGTCGTGGTGTCGGAAGATCCTCCCCCGGCACAGTTGCACAGGACCATACAGACGAGAAAACACAGGCTTCGTTTCAGAGAAGATAAAAAGTAAGAATTGCTCATAGTTCGCCAGGGATCCAGGGTGAAAGGTTAGCATCACGGGCGGTTAGCAAGGAAGGCGTTGTGCAGAGCAGAAGCTTGAGACCAAGCAAAAACTGCAAACCGATGCAATGAAGGCAGAACCTCACAGCGCGCTTCGTGGCTCCGAAGCGTTCTGTTTCTCTGTCCTTATTGCTTATCCCCTCCCCCGTCGGGTTCATGACGAAACCAACCCGCTTAGCGTTGTAAAGGAAGCAGGGCGGACTGTCAATTGTTTGTAACAAAATTTCAACAATCAGTCTTCCCGCAAGTACCGCGCAGGCTTCTGGCCGAGTGCCTTCCATGTTCCTGCCAGTCCGAGGACCAGGGTCAGCAGCACGGCGATCACCAGGGTGGTGACTATAACGCCGGGAGCAATACGGTAGGTCGCCTCCAGGGGGCCGATAATAACGGCCATGGCTGCCAGTGAACCGGCAATAAGACTCACCAGTCCAGCGCAAAAACCGAGCAGGATAAATTCACTGGCGAAGGCGAGCAGCACATCTTTACGGGTGGCTCCACAGACTTTAAGGATAACCGCATCGCGGATACGCCGATGCTGGTCGGCTGAGACGGCACCAGTGAGGACCAGCAGGCCACTGATCAGGGCGATGGCGGCGACCCCTTTAAAGACCCAGCCAATCCGTTGCAGGGTGGTCGCCACGTTGTTCAAGATGTCGCGAACCGATAGCGCAGAGACATTGGTAAAGCGGTCGGTGACTTGCCGGTAGACCTGCTCTTCGATCTGTGGTTGCAGTTGGGCGGCTGCGATATAGGTCTGGGGTGCGTTTTCAAGGGTTCCGGGTGCAAATATCAGGGCGAAATTAAGCTCCATGGTCGACCAGTCAACTTCGCGAACATTGGCAATTTCGGCAGTAATGGCCCGCCCCAGGATATTGACGGTCAGAGTATCGCCAAGCGTCACGTTAAAGCCGCGCGCCAGATCTGCGGTCAGTGAGAGCAAAGGTGGGCCTTGATAATCCTCTGGCCACCAGTTGCCGTCAGTAATCACCGTTTTCTCCGGTAACCCGGCCCGGTAACTGAGGTAACGATCACCACGTACGGCCCAACTGACTTCCGGGGCGATGCTTGCCTGTTCGACAGGGACGCTGTTGATGGCGGTGATGCGGCCACGCAGTGTTGGTGAGGCCTGTAACGAGTTACCTGCAGGTAGCTGCACGAAGATGTCATTAAAGGCACCGATTTGATCCGGCTGAATATCAAAGAAAAAGTAGGCCGGAGCATTCTGGGGTAAGGTGTCGCTAACCATATCATCCAGGTTGGTCTGGATCTGGGCAATCATGACCAGTACGGTAAGGCCGATACCAAGGGAAAACAGAATACCGGCTGCTGGCGAACCTGGCCGGGTAATATTGGCCTGAGCCAGGCGCAAAGGAGCATAGCTGCTGCGGGGGAGTCTAGAGGTGACGCGGATGGTGACCGCGGCAAGGACCCTGAACAGGGCAAAACAGGCTGCGGAGCCGACCAGGAACCAGATGGCGAGCATCTGGTTGGGACTGCTGATAATCGCCAGGGCCGCCAATAGTAACCCAGTAACAATAGTGGCAAATCTGATACCACGGCCGGGATGAATACCTTCCAGCCCGGCATAGCCACGAAACAGCGTAGCAGGGGAAACCTGGCAGGCTTTGCCGAGTTCCTGCAAGGAAAACAGCATGGCGATCAGTAGTCCATAGAGCATGGCCAAAGCCCAGATTTCCGGATAAATTCCGGGTGTCATGGGCAATGGAAAGCTGGTGCCGTAAATTTCTACCAACAACCAGGGCAGCAGCGCTCCCAGGCTTAACCCAACTGCTGAACCGACAGCTCCAAGCAATAGTATCTGCAGGAGATAGGTGGTAAAGATTGTCGTCCGGGTAGCGCCCAGGCATTTCAGGGTTGCAATATTATGGATTTTAGCCCCCAGGTAACCACGCACGGCGCCGGTGACACCGAGCCCCCCGACCAACAGAGAGCACAGGCCCAGCAGGGTCAGGTTGGTCTCCATGCGGTCAAGGAAGTTGCGCACGCGGGGGGCCGCCTCCCGCCAGGTCCTGATCCGCCAGCCGGCATCCGGGAATTGTTCTTCGAGCTGAAATTTAACCGTGTCGACTTGATCTTTGGTCGTCAGTTTCAGGCGATAGGCATACCTGAGGAGACTGCCTGGTTGAATCAGCCCGGTCGCAGCCAGGTCTTGGTCGGCAATCATGACCCTGGGCCCGAGGTTAAAAGCACGAATAGTGCGGTCCGGTTCTGTCTCTATAACGGCTTTAATGGTGAAGCGCTGATCACCGACCTGGACCTGATCGCCAAGCTGCGCAGAGAAACGCTGGAGAAATGCTTTTTCAACCACGGCTCCGTAGTCCTGCAATGCTTCAGCCAGGGGTACCCCGTTGTTGAGTCTGGCCTCACCGTAGAGGGGATAGAAGGCATCAACGCTTTTCAGCTCGATCAGGCCGCGCGCGCCACTGCCAGGTATCCGCGCCATGGTACGCAGTTCGCGAACCAGGCTGAGGGTGCCTGACTGGTTGAGAACCGTTTGCTGCTCGGAAGTTACCGGCCGGTGGTTGAGGGAAATTTCAAGATCGCCGCCAAGGAGGGCTCCGGCGTCATCAAGCAGCCCCTGGCGTGCTGCCGCACTGAAATGACCGATGGCCGAAATGGCAAAAATCCCCAGGAAAATACAGGTCAGGAAGACACCGAAACCGCGCAGACCATGACGCAGCTCACGGCGCATCAGGCGCAGGGATTGACGCAGAATAGCTGAGGTATTCATAAGTTTGCCTGCCAATCGACATCTTCAAGGCGGCCATCCGCCATGCGCACACTTCGCTGGCAGCGCCTGGCCAGACGCGGGTCATGGGTGATCAGCACCAGGGTGGTCCCCTGCTCCCTCTGCAGGCGGAACAGCAGCTCCATGACCATTTCACCCGTTTCCTGGTCGAGGTTGCCGGTTGGTTCATCGGCAAGGATCAGGGGCGGATCAGCAACAAAGGCCCGTGCCAGGGCAACCCGTTGCTGTTCTCCACCTGATAGTTGGCCGGGATAATGCTTAGCGCGCTGCTCAAGCCCGGTCGCTTTCAGGGCTGCCATAGCGCGCTCCTGAATATCGTGACCTTGAGAAAACTCGAGAGGCAGGGCGACATTTTCCAGGGCGGTCATGGTCGGGATCAGGTGGAAAGACTGAAAAACGATACCGATCTGTTGACGGCGAAAGCGGGCCAGTTCATCCTCTGATAGCCCGTTAAGGCGGGTGCCGGCAATGGTAATTTCACCACCACTGATCTGTTCCAGTCCGGCCAGGGCCATCAGCAAAGTGGTTTTCCCGGCTCCAGACGGGCCGACAATGCTCAGCGTCTCGCCGCGGTCAATTTCAAGATCTATCCCACGCAGGATATTGACCCGGCCAGCGCCTCCTTCTAGACTTAAGTGAAGGTCCGAAATATTAATAAGGGATGATTGCATGAAAACTCCTCTTCGTTTGTTGCTTACAGTGATTATAATGCTTTTAGGTGTGCAGATGGGATACGCTGACGAAAAAATTACCATATTAGCTTTTGGCGACAGTCTGACAGCCGGTTATGGCCTGGCTGCTGATGATGCTTTTCCGGTACGGTTGGAGGCTGCTCTACAGGAACGGGGGCATCAGGTCAAAATCATTAATGCCGGTGTCTCTGGCGATACCAGTGCCGGAGGGGTATCCCGGATCGCCTGGAGTCTGGCTGATAAGCCGGATGTGGTGATTGTTGAATTGGGGGCTAACGATGCTTTAAGAGGGCTTGATCCGCAGGAAACCAAAAAAAACCTGCAGGAGATTATCGAAAAGAGTCTTTTGGCCGGAGCCCGGGTGTTATTGGCGGGGATGAAGGCCCCCCGCAGTCTTGGTTCCGATTATGTTGAGCGCTTCGATCCCATTTATCCTGAGCTGGCTAACGAACAGTCGGTCCCCCTGTACCCCTTCTTTCTCGAAGGGGTGGCCGGGCGCACAGACCTGAATCAGGGGGATGGGATTCATCCCACGGGAGCCGGGGTCAGGATTATCGTTGCAAATATTCTTCCCTATGTTGAGCAGGTGCTCACCAGGTGAGTACCTGTTGCGCTTAGGCTGGGCGGAGATTCAGGGTCTGTAAGTAGCTCAACAACTCGTCTGGCAGTGGACAGTTGACTTCAACCTGGTGGCCGTCAAAAGGGCTGATAAATGCCAGTCGCTGACAGTGCAGGAATAACCGGGGCAGCTGTGGCGGGCAAGGACCGCGATAACGCTGATCTCCGAACAACGGGTGTCCCGATTCGGCAAACTGACGACGGATCTGGTGTTGGCGACCAGTCTCTAAACGTACCTCTAATAAAGATGCAGTTTTATTTGTCGAAATTGTCTGGTACCTGCTGATCGCCTCTTTGATCTTTCCCTTGGCCGGAAGGTGGGAAATTAACCGCCCTTTTTGATCAACTTTTCCCGCTACTAAAGCTAGATAGACTTTTGTCACCTCGCCGCTCATGAAAAGCTTGCCCAATTCAGAACAGCTTTTCTTTCCTTTGCCAAACAGCACCGGACCGGAGGTTTCTAGGTCGAGTCTTTGAATCGGACTGACCTGAAAATTCTCTTTGCGGGCCGCGAAATAGTCCGCTATTTGATCGGTTAAATTGGTCTTTTCATGCCCTTTGGAGGCATGGACGGCAAGCCCGGATGGCTTGTTGACGATAACGATTTCACGGCTCTCAAAAAGAATTTCCGGCTCTTTTTGCGGTTCATGAGGATTTTCCAACAGCTCGATAATACGTTGGCTTTCAGGTAAGTGTATACAATCTCCAGGAAGCACAATAGTCCCCGCCTCAAGCGCCTCATGATTTCTCTTAATGCGCCCTTTTTTGAGGAGCTGGTGCAGGTAGCCAAGGGGGGCATTTGGGATGGTGTCCTGAAGAAATGTTTCTATCGTTACCGGGACAGCATTTTCTGAAACAGTCAGTTTCGGCATCGGGGATCAGCTCCATAATCGTACGTGAAAAGAGTCAAAATGAAACAAGCACTGAAAGCATTTTAAACCAATGGTCTATTCTGTAAAACAGAACATCTCTTAACTAATTGATTTATCGACACTTTTTCTATTTTTTGGGTTGCAAAAAAGTGGCAAAAAGGTATACTTCCTAGCAACAAAACGTGTGAATAATAACTTCATATAGAACAAAGGAGATCAGTTATGAAGTGCCCAGTATGTCACAGTCTCGATCAGAACGAAATGGATCTGCAGTCAGATCAATTTAAAGAGGGCATTTTCGAATGTCATCATTGCGGAGCCGTCTGGGCTGTAAATCATGACCTGGTTGAAATGGTCAATGATCCCCAGGCTGAATCTTTCCTTGCTGCAACAACTGAATCAGTAGAAAGCGACGATTACTGCTTCGCAACTGCTTAATTCAGATTTTCATAGATGCACGCACATTAAAGGCCACCGGTTGCTCCCGGTGGTTTTTTTTTAAGAGCACTCCTGCGACCTGTTCGGTTTGTTCTTCAGTTTTTCCTTTATCCCTTCTCTGGGAGATGTTATTCACATCCTGAAATTTAAAATTAGTCATTCGCATAAATTTGTCACAAAGCACGTATGGGGGAGAGCTTATGGCAGAGTATCAAACCAGTATAAAAACCCGTAAGGCGCTGATCCGGGCAACCGGGGAACTGGCCGCTGAGCGTGGTTTCAATGCGGTGTCAATCCGGGCGATAGCAACCCGGGCGCGGCAGAATATTGGCAGCATCCATTATCATTTCGGAACCAAGCAAAAATTGTTTGCAGCTGTGGTCGAAGAGGTGTCCCAGCGCTGGCGCGACGGCCGCCTGGAATCCGTCCTTTCTTCTCTGGATCTAAGCTGCCGAGACGACCAGGCGTGTGCTCTGGCTGCGGTTATCCGGCGCCAGGCCGACCTGTTATTTGATCCGCAAGCTCCTGAATGGCATTGCCGGGTGTTGTATCAGTTGATGCAATCGCCTGATGCCCTGAATGAAACCTTTCGGGATGCCGTTGCCGAACCGGAATTACGCCAGATTGAAGTGTTGATTCGCGCCATCGCTCCCCACCTGAACGATGCCGAGGTCCAGATTCACCTCTATGTTTTAATTGCTCCTTTGTTGCTGCATGCTGATTATCGCAAAGCGTTGCTCCGGAAAATGGGGACTGACACCTATGCCAGGGAATATATCGATAATCTCGTTGCTGTGTGTATCGACCAGGCCCTGCGTCAGTTTGGGTTAAAGTAATGGTCTTTAGACCGATTAATGTCACTTTGCTAGTGTAGAAGGATGGGATATGGCTGATGTGATTGATTTACGTAGCGATACAGTTTCTCTGCCAACACCCGAGATGCGCAGAGCCATGGCAAAAGCCGTTGTCGGTGATGACGTTTATGGTGAGGACCCGACGGTTAACCGCTTGGAAGCCAGGGCTGCAGAGATGTTTGGCCAGCAGGCCGGACTGTTTGTGGCCAGTGGTACGCAGGGCAACCTGATTGCTATGTTGGCCCATGCCGGGCGGGGGAATGAGGTGATTCTCGGCGACAAGGCGCATATTTTTCTTTATGAGCAGGGTGGTCTTGCCGCTTTGGGAGGTATCATCCCCCATACCCTGCCGGTTCAGCCTGATGGTACCTTGTCTTTAGCCTCAATCAGGCAGGCGATCAGGGCTGATAACATTCATTTTCCGCGCACCAAAGTCATTGCCCTGGAGAATACTCAGGGGACGGTTGGTGGGGTGCCGTTAAGTCCTGCCTATGTACAGGAAGTTGCTGAGCTGGCACATGGTCACGGACTTAAATTGCATATTGATGGGGCCAGAATCTTTAACGCAGCGACCTACTACGGGGTGACTCCGCAGGAGATCATGGGCGGGGCTGACAGTCTGTCCTGCTGTTTATCCAAGGGTCTCTGCGCCCCGGTCGGGTCGCTGTTGGTCGGATCGAGTGCCTTCATCGCCGAAGCCAGGCGCTATCGCAAGCTGCTTGGCGGTGGTATGCGCCAGGCGGGAGTGCTGGCTGCTGCTGGCCTTATCGCGCTGGACACCATGTCGATGCGACTACAGGAAGACCACGATAATGCGGCTTACCTGGCCGCCCGGGTCAGCGAATTCCACGACCTTCAGCTGCTGAGCCAGCACACCAATTTTACCTTCTTCCAGCTCAAGGACAGCGCCGGGTTAACAGCGGAAGAATTCTCCCGACGCTTACAGGAGCAGCAGATATTATTACGCCCTTACCATGGTAACGATGGCAGATTCAGGGCGGTGACCCATCATGGTGTCAACCGTCACAAGATCGATACCGTGATAGCGGCAGCCCGGACTATTCTGGAAAAGGTGCCGGACTAACAGCCAGGCGATTATTTTTATCCGGGAGAAAAAGGTTGTCATGACCAATAATTTATAGCATAAGAATAACGGTTGCTTGGTTATGGAGGTGAATTTTCGCTTTGGTGGTTATCAGTGACCAGTGCCCGTTGATGGTACGTACATGATTTTCAAGGAGGGGACCTTGTCATCCTGTCAAATCTCATTTGTAATAGACTTTTCTAAGCAGTAGTGCCCCTTGTTGTTCCGTTAAATGATGAACAATGATGATGTGTTAGCGCGCATGAGCGGATTGCTGACATGTCGTCGGTTTCTCCTTTTCCCGGTTGTTTCAGACCACAGCCTTCGCTCTGCCGTCAGCCAAGCTGGGTAACCGGCAAGCTGGTGCTTTGCCGTCCGTCTATCTGTTAAGTAATAAACGCCAACACATGTCCTCTACAGGAGAAAACTATGAAAGAAAATATTGCCCGTCGAGTTAGCAGGATTGTCAGCAGCAGCGTGAACGCACTGGTTGATGCCATCGAATCTGCCGCACCGCATATGGTGATGGAGCAGGCGATTCGCGAGATTGATGGGGTTATCGATGAGGTGCGGGTCGAGCTTGGTGCCGGCTTGGCGCAGAAGCATCTGGCCGAACAACGCCTGGCCGCTCATCGTGAACGGCACGACGAATTAGGAAAGCATGCCAAACTTGCTCTGCAGGAGAAGCGCGAAGACCTGGCTGAGGTGGCAATTGAGCAACAGATGAATATCGAGGATCAGTTGCCGGTGCTGGAAGCCGCCATCACCGAAGCCAGCGCTAAAGAAGCTGAACTGGAGGGCTACATCAAAGCGCTGCAAGCGAAGAAGCGTGAAATGAAGGAAGAGCTGAAGAAACTGCAGACCTTACAGCAGTCGGCTGCGGCGTCTGAAGATGCTGATCCCGCTGTGAAACAGCAGGGGAATTATGCGGCTAAGGCTGAAAAGGCCAGTTCGGCCTTCGACCGGATTCTGGAAAAACAATCAGGATTGTCTGCCCCTTCGGTTCAGCTCGATAACGCCGCCAAACTTGATGAACTCGAAGCCCTCGCCAGAAAAACTCAAATCCGTGAGCGCTTGGCCGATCTTAAGGCTGATAAGGACTAATCCATGATGGCTTTTTTTACGGCAAGTCCCAACCTGCCCTTCACCGTGGCCCTGACGGTTATGTTCCTGATCGCCATGATGGAAGGGGTGTCAACCGTCATTGGCATGGGGATCTCGGAAATGCTCGAATCTCTGCTGCCTGAATTTGATGTCGACATCGACGCTGATCTGGACGCTGATGCAGCTGATGGCGCCAGTTTGCCGGTGCTTTCACAGTTTTTGGGTTGGCTCCAGTTTGGCAGAGTTCCGGCGTTGGTGCTGCTGATTATCTTTCTGACCATCTTCGGTTTAGCGGGTCTGATCTGCCAGCAGCTTGCCGTGACCCTGTTCAACAGTTTTCTCCCTTTGTCGGTAGCGGTCCCGGCAGCTCTCATTTTGGCTCTGCCTGGGGTACGTTGTTGCGGAGGGATTGTCGCTAAAATCATTCCTAAGGATGAAACCAGCGCGGTCAGCAGCGACACCTTCATCGGGCGGGTCGCCACCATCACGCTAGGGACAGCCAGGCGCAATCATCCGGCGGAAGGGCGCTTGCAGGATCATTACGGGCAAACCCATTACCTGATGATTGAGCCGGATAATGATGCAGATGAATTCAAGCAGGGGGATCAGATACTACTCCTGAAAAAGAATGGAAGCCATTTTCTCGGCATCCTCAATACCAACTCAAGTCTTGTCGACTGAAAACATTGTTTAAAGGAGATCTGTAGTGGAAAAATTAATGTACATTGCCATCGTGGCGGCCATCATTCTGATTGCGATGCTCGCAATCGGGATGATCTTAGCGCGTCTATATAAGCGGGCAAGCAAAGAGCTCTCGTTTGTCCGGACCGGTTTCGGGGGACAGAAAGTGATCATGAATGGCGGGGCCCTGGTCCTGCCAGTGTTGCATGAAACCATACCGGTCAATATGAACACCCTGCGTCTGGCTGTCAGCAGGGCCAATGAACAGGCTCTGATTACCCGCGATCGCATGCGGGTTGACGTGCTCGCCGAATTTTACGTACGTGTAAAACCTGAGTCAGAGTCGATTGCCAATGCTGCTCAAACCTTGGGCACTCGAACCGTTTTACCCGATCAGTTGAGGGAGCTGGTTGAAGGTAAATTTGTCGACGCGCTGCGTGCTGTCGCAGCGGAAATGGCCATGGAAGAACTCCACGAAAAACGGGTCGATTTTGTCCAGAAGGTTCAACAGGTTGTTTCTGAAGATCTGCTGAAGAACGGTTTGGAACTTGAGTCCGTATCCCTTACCGGTCTCGACCAGACCAGCCGAGAGTATTTCAACCCGGACAATGCCTTCGATGCCGAAGGTTTGACGCGCCTCACTGAAGCGATCGAATCCCGGCGTAAGAAGAGGAATGATATTGAGCAGCAGACTGCTGTTGAAATCCAGAACAAAAACCTCGAAGCGGAGCGCCAGAAGCTTGAATTAAGCAAAGAGGAAGAGTACGCAAAACTGCAGCAGGAACGGGAAATCGAAGTCCGCCGGGCTGCCCAGTCTGCAGAAATCGCACGCGAACGTGCTGAGCGTCAGAAAGAGGCGCAGGAAGCAGAAATCCAGGCCGCCCAGCAGGTTGAGCAAACCAAGATCTCCTCCGAACGCGCCATTGAAGAACAGCGGATTGCCAAAGAGCAGACCATCAAGACCAAAGAGATCGAAAAAGCTCGGGCCACCGAACTTGCTGATATTGAAAAGAAGAAAACCATCGAGTTGCAGGAGCAGGATCGCTCCATTGCCGTTTCGGAAAAATCGAAAGAGCAGTCTCTGGCCAATAAAGAGGCCGATCTGGCCCGTTCTGAAGCGGTTCGCGCTGAAGAACAGGTTGTTACCGCACGTGAAACAGAAATCGCCGAGCGGCAGAAAGCTATCGAATTGGTCGAAGCCAGGAAGCAGGCCGAACGGGATTCAATCCATATTACCGTGGCCGCTGAGGCCGAGAAACAGGCATCCGCAGATACTGCGGCCGCTGCCCGGACCAGGGCACAGGGTGAGGCGGACAGCCAGAAAATTGCTGCCGAAGGTAAAGCCGCGGCCGTGGTGCTGGCCGCAGAGGCAGAACAGAAGCGCTATGAAGTTGATGCTACCGGTCAGCGGGCGCTCAATGAAGCCAACAATATGTTGAGCTCTGAGCAGGTCGCCATGCAAATCAAGCTCGCCCTCATCGAGCACCTGCCCAAGATTATCGCAGAAAGTGTCAAGCCCATGGAAAATATCGACGCCATCAAGATTTATCAGGTCGATGGTCTCAATGGCGGTAGTGCAGCTGGCAGCCATGGGGAGAATGAAGGGAAAGGGCTTGCCGACCAGGTCGTCAACAGCGCTCTGCGCTATCGGGCTCAATCGCCAATGGTCGATTCCCTGCTTAGTGAAATCGGTCTGAAAGGAAATGATATTAATGGCTTGACTCAGGCTCTGATGAACGAGAACAAACCTGCTCCAAAGGAGTGAGCCTCACTATCAACGCTTACCGCACAGGCTGGCAGAGGTTGAGATTGCCCTGCCAGCCTGGACTCTAAAGGCTGTTATCTGGCTTGCGTTTTCAGGCAGGCTTGCTTCAGTGGCACCAGGTCGTGGTGTGGCTATCGCTCACGTAGGTTAGCGCCGATATTGGCGGCCAGAAAATAAGCTGTTTTCTGTTGACGGCTCATAAGGAATGCCCGTTACAGTCAATCTGCAGCCACAGGCCAAAGGCCAAAGGCAAAGTAACCATCGGTGGGTTTTTTGCCATGCCAGTTACACTGCGGCTGAAACGGTTGTCCCGATTATCGAAAAAACGTGATCTATTCAAATTCAAACAGCAAGCTGGCTGGCGGCTAATCGGCCTAAAGTGACGATCGCCGCTTCCACGCAGGAATCCCAGCAGGCTGCATTTAAGCGAATACAGTTACTGAACTTCCCTTCCAGTGAAAACAGATGCCCGGGTGCGATACTGATTCCACACATGCGGGCTTCTTCATAAAGACGCAGTGCGTCTAACTGCTGCGGCATTTCAACCCACAACAGAAACCCGCCCTGGGGGCGCGAGACCCGGGTTCCTTCCGGAAAATGACGACCAATGGCTGCGGCCATGAGCGGGACCAGGCGGGCGTAGTGACGGCACAGGGTGCGTAGGTGGTGATCATAGCCGCCAGTGGCCAAAAATTCGGCGATGGCCAGCTGGGTCGGGGTGGCGGTGGCGACCCCGGAAATCATTTTGCCATGTTCAATCCGTTCCTGATAGCGCCCTGCTGCGATCCAGCCGACCCGGTATCCAGGCGCCAGGGTTTTGCTGAAGGAAGAACAGAGCAGCACATTGCCATCTTTATCAAAAGACTTGGCTACCGAGGGGCGCTTGCCATGCAGGGGCAAATCGCCATAAATATCATCTTCAATCAGCGGAACCCCATGGCTGGCCAGCAGCCGCACCAGCTTATGTTTGTCCTCGTCGGCCATCAGGCTGCCTAACGGGTTATTAAAGTTGGGGATGGACAGACACGCTTTGACGTCCCCCTGGTTTTTCATCAGCGCGTAATCGAGAGCTTCAAGACTGATGCCACCCCGCGGCGAGGCAGGAATCTCCAGAGCCTTGAGGCCAAGTTCGGCAATCAACTGAATAAAGTTGAAGTAAAAGGGGGTTTCAATAGCGACGGTGTCCCCCGCTTTGCACAGGGCCCGCAGCGCCAGGCTGACGGCTTCTACGCAGCCGGAGGTGATGACGATCTCGTCGGGGGCCAGGGCACAGTTGCTTTGCAGGGTGCGCTGGGCGATCTGCTGGCGGAGCCGCAGGTTGCCAGGAGGCAATTCATAGGAGACCGCCTGGCGTGGGTGCAGGCGGACTTCGCGGGCCATCATCCGGTTAAGTTTAGAGGTTGGCAACAGATCGACATTGGGGTTGGCGATACCGAGTTGCAGCAGATTCGGGTCGAGCAGATCACGCATAACCATGCCGTAGACATTATTGATGGTCACAGTTGCCGGACGTTTCAGTGCCGGCCGGTCGACGACCGGTTCGCTCGGGAGCTTCAGGGATCGGGAACGCACGTAATAACCGGATTGCGGACGCGCTTCCAGCAGTTGCCGATCCTCCAGCTGAGTGTAGGCCTCTTTGACGGTATTGATACTGACCTGCAGCTGTTTGCTTAAGGTGCGGATTGACGGAACACGTTCCCCGGGGCGCAAGGTTCCCTGTTCGATCAGGTAACAGATACGGCTGGCCACCTGCTCGTAAAGTGGACTCTGACTGTTGGACTGAATGGTTGGCGATTCAAACATAATGCCCCCTTTGATCTGTGAGATTCTGTATCTGTTGTAGCAGGAGTGTAAAGTTGGAAACAGGTACAGTTATCCCCTTCCTTGATGGGTACAGTTCCATGAATGTGAAACTGTGATGGTTACAATAGTTCGGGACTGTATCTGGCGCAAGGGTGAAAATTCACGTTTAATAGCAGCAATACATCCTAAGGAAAGGAAACGCTATGCAGCTGCTATTGGAAAAAAATGAAATTTTTGAAGCCGGTCATCAACGGCGTGAAACGCGAATAATCTGCCACGCCGGTCAATGTTGGATAACTATCGGTGGTGACAATCGAGATTATGTGCTGCACAGTGGCAAAAGTATGACGATATATGGCCGGGGAGCAGTGTGTATTACGGCACTGAATGACACGCGACTGCAGTTTGTTGTCGAAAAAAAGCTGCCTTCCTGGTTGCATAAATTAACTGGTCGGCGCACCTTGGCGTTGAAAAAAAAGGCTCTTCTGCAGTAACAGAAGAGCCTGTTTTCAAGCGGAAAAATATTCCCTTAAAGCCTATTTGATATCACGCAAATATTTATAGTAATCCGCATCAGTAGAAATGACCAGCTTGCCATTTTTGCTGATGGTTTTTTTGTAGGATTCCAGAGTTCTCAGGAAATTGTAGAACTCCTTATCCTGGTTATATGCTTCGGCATAGATGGCAGCGGCCTGGGCATCGGCATCACCGCGAATCTCAAGAGCCTTGCGGTACGCTTCAGAACTGATCTCTTTCAGTTCACGCTCCATCTGGCCAAGAATTTCAGCCTTCTCTCCTTCCCCTTCAGAACGATACTGGGCGGCGACCTTCTTCCGTTCGTTGATCATCCGTTCATAAACCCTGGTACGAACCTGCTCAACGTAATTAATCCGTTTAATCTGCACATCCAGTAATTCAATTCCGTATTCCGGGGTGCTGGCACTGGCCTTAGCCAAGATATTCTGTAAGATTTCTTCGCGGCCCAATACATCTTCAGGATTAATTTGTTCGCCTTCAACCTGAAATTCTTCCGCATCGCTCCCTTTGTAGTCCTTGCCGCGCACCAACTCAACCAAGAGGTGCCCGGATACCGCATCCCGAACCACAGAGTCGATGATATCATCAAGGCGACTCTGGGCGCCGCGTTCGGTGGCGACGGTTTTCAGAAACTGCAAGGGGTCGACAATGCGCCAGCGCGCCGTAGTATCGATCCAGATAAAGCGTTTATCCTTGGTCGGGATCTGGTTCGGATCGCCATCCCACTTGAGGATCCGGCTTTCAAAGCGCCTGACATCCTGTATGAAGGGGATCTTGAAGTGGATGCCGGGGGGAATGATGCCGCTGACCGGTTTGCCAAACTGGGTTACAATGGCCTGCTCTGCTTCATTAACAACGTATAGTCCACCCTGAGCCAGAAGCAGCACAATAACGACGATAATAACCATCAATCCGTTTTTCATTGTGCGCCTCCTGCCAGGGAATTACGCAGTGGCAGCAGAGGTAAAATGCCGCTGTTGGTTTTGTCCATAATAAAAGTTTCATTGAGATTTGGCAGGACTTGCTCCATGGTTTCGATATAGATACGTTTTCTGGTCACCTCAGGGGCCTTTCTGTATTCCGTCAACAGGGCGAGAAAACGATTGGTTTCACCACGAGCCTTGTTGATGCGTTCAACCTTGTAACCTTCGGCCTCTTGAATCGCACTCTTGGCCTGACCACGGGCTTTTGGTACTTCGCGGTTAAACTGTTCACGGGCCTGGAAAATCAGACTTTCCTTCTGCTGTTCGGACTCGTTAACCTCATTAAAGGCGTCTTTGACCGGATCGGGCGGATTGACATCCTGGAATTTGACGGTAACGATGCGCACGCCAACGTCGTACAGATTAAGGGTGCTCTGCAGGTCACTTTCAATGGTGCTGGCCAGGGAAGCCCGCTCAGTAGTCAACACCTGAGTGACATTGGCGTTACCAATCGCTTTGCGCACCATGGCTTCAGAAATATCGCGGATGGTACCGATCGGGTCCTTGATTTTGAACACATATTTGAACGGATCAGAAATCTGAAACTGGACAATCCATTCAACATCGCTGACGTTAAGATCGCCGGTCAGCGTCAAGGATTCTTCATCCAACCCATTTTTATTGAACGAGGAGCGAACCCCCGGGTTGACGGTACGGTAACCGAACTCCTCCTTCAGAACGCGCCCGGTCGGAACCAGGAACACCTGGTCAATGCCGAAGGGCAACTTGACGTGCAGACCCGGTTCAGCGAATCCTGAAAACTTGCCAAAGCGCAGTACGACGCCGGTCTCTTCGGTATCAACCTTGTACATGCCGGTATAAACGCTGATTAAAACCGCCAAAACAACGATGATGGCGAAAAAGGGTAAAAATGCTTTTCCTGGCTTGTTGAACTTGTTTTTGATCTGATTGGTGATGTCGATCACCTTTTTTTCCAGATCATCCCCGTTAGGGCCTTGTCCCCAATCCTGCATGACTCTCCTTGATCCTTTGCTACGGGTTAATAATGGCGGTGGTGTGCGACCGCTTCTAAATATTCAGCCTGAACTTCTATTTATAGCAGATTTTGTCCAGTAACGGCAGTCTTGAGGTGATAAATATCCATTTGCCAAAAGCCCGTTAAGGTTAATAAATTTAAAAGATAATATTTTAAATAGAACTTACCCCTTGCAATTAGGCTGGTTTCATGTAAACGTTAAATATCAGTTTCAGGCGCTTCAGTGGTGTGAACAGTTACTGTTTGCTAACCGGTGAGTGTGCCGTCTACAGAAGATCAAAAAGGGTTCTCGCAAGGTGAGCAGTTACTGCTCGCTGCAGCGAGAGCTCTTTTGTTTTATGGGTGATATTTCATCCAGTCGTAAATCCTGACAACTCGTTTCATGTCCGAGTTAAATCCTTGATCTGCTGTTGTAAAAGCATTCCTGGTATTAGCCAGAACATCCTTTAGAAAATCTTCCAGATCTGCGATATTGATGTTTTCTTCTTTCAGATGAGGAATCGTTTGCAGGCATTTTTTTACCGAAAACTTGCCACGCAGTGACGCTATTGTTTCCTCTCGGCATAGATGTCCATCCCGGCTTTTCTTGATGGTCGTGTTTAACAAATCATCAAAACTATTTTTGTTATTTGCAGACTGCACTTTTAGGGGCAGCTCACCGTCGTATTGGGACAGATATTTGTATATTGGCAGGAGGTTACTATTGTGTGGCAGCAGGTTAGGCAAGGCTTTCTTGATAATGCATTCTGCATCCCAGTTTTGATTATCGAGAACCACATCAGTATACAATTCACTTGCAGTAATCCCAGTATAACCATGCTGACCAAAGTCAGCCAGTACACCGACACCGACCACCACTTCCAGATCGTCCAGATGATCATCTTCCAGGTTAACAACCCTCATTTTGGTAGATGGTTTGTTGGTTAAAACCAGATCGTAAATATCCTGTTTCAACCGACGCAGCATGGGGGCGTTATATTTAGCCTGATTTTCCAACAGTGCTTGATAAAGAGGTTCGAAATTTTTGATACGTATGCGGGTCATCTCAATCGACTTGCCACCCTCAAACGCTTTGCTATAGCTAGAAACCTCTTCGCTTTCTCCTTCTTTCGCTCGCACGACAAACATCAGGCGCTCTTTGATCCGTTCGAGATTATCTGCCGAAAGGCATTTAACGATCGATTTAAGGATGTTTTCGATATTGGTGTCACTGAGGGAATAGCCCATGAAGATGATGGGGTGCTCCAGGAACAGGGTCAGGATCTTGGCGGCCAGGTAGGCGTTTTTCTCGGAAAAATCGTTGTAGTCCGCTTCGTTGATGACGATCGATTCCGGTTTGCTGCAACAGCCGTGGATCTTGTAGATTTCAGAGATCCCGTGTAAGGTCGAAAAAAGCAGTTCTTCCTGACCTGTGTACTTTGTGTAGCTGGGGAAAACATCTTCAATAAAGGTGTCGTAATTGGTGGTCAGCACGCCGCCGATACTGCGCATTTCCAGCTGTTTGAACAGGTCAATCTCACCTTGATATTCCGGATTTTGCTCCTGACTTTTGGTTTGCATGTGACGAGCGATTTCAAGCTTAAACGGAGAAACAACACGAGCAATCTCCTCAGCAGATTCGGCGCGGCTCTCCTTGAAGCGCTCATCCTTGAACCAACGTAGGTTGAAATCACGCTCAATCAACTCAGCCACCTTTGGCAGCAAACCTTCCTTGCATTCCAAACCTTTAGCCTGCTCCTGGTAAATTTCATACGCATATTCGTCATCTGTTGCCAGACTGGCAAACTTACGTAACAGACCTTCCCAGTTTTCCAAACTGAGATAGCGCATGGACATACCGGAACCGACAAAGAGCATCGGGAGGTGGTCGGATTGTTTAAGGCGCTGGAGGATGGCGTTTTTCATGGGTTCTCCGTCAGCTTACCGTGACCTGGCCGTTCATCAGCATCGGCAGCAGCCAGTCGCGGAGTTGGGTGAGGTGTTGGTTTTCTTGAGCATTATTTGTCATTCGTTTAAAGAAGGCGGCTGTCATCTTCTCAAACGTCAATAAAAGGCCCTTAGGTGGTAATGGCAAGGAAAATGTCTCTAGTGTTCCCGCGTCGATACGCTTTCGTCCAGAAGTGCCTGTCATATTGGAAATGGCGAACTGCCGAAAGGGTATCGATCTACTTAGTTGTGAAGCGAATGCGCTTAGAGAGGTTTCTTTACCGCGAATTACAATAAATTCTGTCGATCCGAATCCAACCTCGTCATCTCGCAGCAAAGAGATCAATGCAGTTTTTCCATTCTCCAAACATGGAGTGATTCTAGCAACTACCACATCACCATTCTGAAATTTCATTCCCCCTGCAAACATTTTGAGTTCAGGTGGATTGGTCATAAACCCCGTCACCGGTAGTGAATTCATGTCGATATAGCTTGCTTCGGTATTTACTGACAGTGAAAGTGGCGGATTGAAATCGAATAAATCAGACGCAATGCCAGCATCCCACCCCTCAGGAATTTCCCGTTTCAGGGCGGTATTGTAGACCATCTTGCCGCCGGAGGATTTGTAGGGTTTGCCGTTTTTATCGGGGAAATCGAACTGCACGAACCAGTAGTCGTACAGGGTTTTGGCCATGGCTTCCAGTTTGGCGTTGATGCGGTTGTTGCAGTCGATTTTGGCATCGAGGGAGGAGAGAACGGCGGCGATTTTTTTCTGTTCTGTTAGTGTTTTTGGTAAGCGAACAGTAAAGTTTTTAATATCATCGGAATTTAGGTTCTTTCGGACACCAGAGGATAAATTTCGCAGTTCGTTGTATTGGGTTTTCAAGAAGTAGTATACATACTCAAAATCTGCGATTTCAGGGTCAAGCTCGATGTTGCAGCAGGCCTGATTGGTAGCCATTTCACTCTTGATAATTGAAACATTGCCGCGTGTTTTTCCTTCGCCATACATAGCGATAGACAGTGTATTTGGGGGAAAGAGCTTGATACTGGTCTTTTTTAACGCGGTTTCTGAGATTTTCTCAGACGTGCTGTAAATATACTTCTCGCCGAGTTGCTCTGTTTTGAGCCAACAAATCGTTCCACCTTGCCAAAACTCAGCGTTGCTCCTTAACGGAGTCAGCCCACTGGATACTCTTTTTGAAATTGCATAAATTGGCTTAGTTAGCATACTTCAACCCCGCCAATTGTTTCTTAATCTCCTGCTCCAGCCCCGCAGACTCTGCAAACAACTGATCCAGACTATCGGTAAATCCCTGCATCTTCGCCGCAAACTCGTCCGGTGTCAGATCAACATATTCAATCTTCACCTCAAAATACTGCCCGGCACTTAAGGAATAGTTCTTGGCCGCGATATCCGCATAGCTGACCACCACGGAGAAATCCTCAACCTGCTCCTTGGCGTTGAAGGTGGCGATGATCCGGTCTTCTTCGCTTTCTGAAAGCAGGGTCTTCTGGTTCTTGCCGTCCTTGACCTTGGTACCGAGGCTGGAGGCATCGATCAGCACCACATTCTCCTTGTTGGTCGCGTCGATGAAAAGTATAGAGACGTTGGTGCCGGTGGTGGCGAAGATATTGCTCGGCATTGAAACGACCCCGGCCAGCATCTTGTTATCGACCAGATGCTGACGGATCTTTTTGTCGATACCGCTCTGGGCGGTGATAAAGCCGGTGGGGACAACCACAGCCGCTTTGCCGCCCGGTTTGAGGGAGGTAATGATGTGCTGCAGAAAGAGCTGGTAGATGGCCATCTTTTCCACGGCCTTGGCCGGAACCTTGGGCACCCCGGCAAAGAAGCGCTGCTGATGCTCTTTGCTGTCGAGAGCATCGCGGAAATCGGAAAAATCCATCTTGAAGGGGGGATTACTGACGATGTAATCGAAGCTCTTCAGCGCCTTGCCGTCCCTGTGGTAGGGGTGCAGCAGGGTATTCCCCTGAATGATGTTGGGGATGGAATGAACCAGGTTGTTAAGGATCAGGTTCAGGCGCAGCAAGCTGGATGATTTCTGGGAAATATCCTGCGAATAGATGGAACAGCGCTGCTCACCGATGGCATGGGCAATATTCATCAGCAGCGTCCCCGACCCCGCCGATGGGTCGTAGCAGCTGACATTGTTGACGGTGCCCCGGATATTTTCCGGAACCAGAATCGCCGCCATGATTTTGGCCACGGCATGGGGGGTATAGTATTCGGCGTATTTGCCACCGCTGTCTTTGTTGTAATCCTTGATCAGGTATTCAAACAGCGCGGCATAGAAATCGTACTTCTGGGTAAAGATCCGCTCAAAACTGAAATCGCCCAGCTTGTTGATGATGGCGCGGCAGAAATCGTCCCGTTTGGCGGGATCGGTCACGTATTCACTGACCCGGTCGAAGAGGGTGACCTTGGCTCCGCCATCGGTCTTGACGGCGAAGATCTCATTATTGCTGATGGCGATATCACGCAGGGTGTCATCAAACAGCTTGGCAAACTCCGGCGCATTCTGCAGGTTCCACAGGTGGGCGATAAAATGCTCCGGCTTGAGGCGGGCGGTATCCGGCCCCAGCTGCAACTGCAGCATTTCCAGCTCATCTTCAGCCAT
This sequence comes from Geopsychrobacteraceae bacterium, assembly GCA_963664385.1. Lineage (GTDB taxonomy): Bacteria > Desulfobacterota > Desulfuromonadia > Desulfuromonadales > Geopsychrobacteraceae > Seleniibacterium. Next base: position 1,482,065 of record OY761157.1, on the reverse strand, counting down.
CGCGCTGATGGCCTGTTCCCAATTCTCGGCGGCGGCCAGCTGTGGGTTGAGCTTTTTGGCTTCAAAGGCGAATTTGTCGTTAAGAAATTTATAGAGAAAGACCTGGGTGATGATCTTGAATTCGTTGCCATCATTCCCCAGGCCGTAGGCTGCGCAGATCCCCTTGAGGCTGTCGATCAGCTGGCGGGTGCGTTTTTCAAAATCCTGTGTTACCAAGTACGTACTCCTGTTGTGAATTCATTCATATATTCGGCCACCACCAACCGGTTGATGGTGCGGGAGGCGTCCGGATTGAGCTTGATGTTCTGACGGTTTTTAAACTCGCCAATGACCAGCGGCATCATCATCCGTTCAAAGTAGCTTTCATTAGCCAAAATCTGGGTGTTTTGCAAGACCTGATCGTCGGCTTGGTGTTTCACCCCGGACAGGGCCGCAAATATCCGTCGTTCAGTCTCACAGAGGGTTCCCTGTTCCAGCAGGCGTTTATGGATACGGGTATATTTGCTATCGCCCTGGTATTTGGCGCGCAGCTGGTTGTTCTGGCGGTTGAGTTCTTTGACCTTGTCATAAATGGCGCCAAGCGCGCCGATATTGGCGGTCATCTCTTCCTGGGTGACCTGGCTGAGTTTCTTCTTTTTGAACAGCCGCTCCAGTTCTTCTTTCAGGGTAACGAACTGCGGGTCCTGCTGATCAAAATTGTCGGCCAGCGCTTCACGGGTCTGGCGCAGGGTGTTTTTCAGCTGATCGGCAAGAATCAGCTCTTCCTCCCGCACCTTGGTAAACATGAACAGCACCTCTTCAAGGGCGACATTGAGCAGGTTGCTGGTATCGGCAGCCGACTCGACACTCTCTTTAAGGTTGAGCATGTCCAGATGGTTGCAGGTTTCTCGGTAAAGCTGATTGAGTTTCTGAAAATCGAGCTGATCGAGAAAACTGTATTCCCCCTGCAGGCGGATCAGGTTGTAGAGACTGCGGGCGTCGGCCAGGGCTTTTTTTAAGGCGAGGACGGTCGCACGATCCTCGATCAAGATAATCTGCCGGGAAAACTCCTCGGCATTTTCGGTATCAAAACGAAAGAGCAGATCCTTGATCTGTTCGATCTCGGCCTGAATCTCTTCGGCCGCTTTGAACAGGTGGGAGAAATGCTCGATTTCGTCGCCCAGTTCTGCGTTCAACTCTTCCAGATAGCGCTGGTTGGTCTCTTCAAATTCTTTGCTGATATCGGCGAAATCGACCACGTAGCCGTAGCGGAAATCCTTGTAAGGGCGGTTGACGCGGGTCAGGGACTGCAACAGGTTATGCTTGCGGATTACCCGGCCCAGATAGAGCTTTTTCAGCCTGCGGGCATCAAAGCCGGTGAGCAGCATGTTGTAGACAAACAGCAGGTCGATCTTCCCTTCCTTGAACTTTTCGACCCATTCTTTGCGTTCATCCTTGCTGCCGATATCGTGCAGGATCAGTGCGGCGCTTTTCACCTTGCGCGCCACTTGTTGCTGCGTCCCATAAGCAGGCACGGAAGGCATGGCGGCCAAAGGAAGAGCAGTGGAGCTATCGGTCAGATCTGCGCCACCCAATGCTTCCGTTTGTGATGTGAGCTGCGCCTGAACCATCTCATACATCATCTTGGCCTGTTCAGCGCTGTCACAGATGACCATGCCGCCGATGGTGGCATCGTTCCAGGTGCCCCGGCTCTGTTCAAAATCGTTGAGGATATAGGCGAGCATCGGTTCGACGAAGCGGGGATGGGCATAGATCTGCTTGCGGTCAATATCCCCCTGCTGGAGCTTGATAGCCGCGATAGCCTCCTGCAGCGAGAGCTCATAGTTGGTGGCGATCTCTTCACGGATCAGGCGCAGGGTGTAGCCATCGGCGATGGAGGCGTTGTAGTAGTATTTGTGGATGTAATCGCCGAACAGCGCGCGGGAGTTATAATCCTGCCCGAGCAGCGGTGTGCCGGTGAGACCGATCTTGATGGCGTTCTGGTCCGACTGGCTCAGGTTGGCCAGGAAACTCCCTTTGGGGTTGTAACTGCGATGAACCTCGTCCAGGAAATAGACGCGCTGGATGCTTACATCGTAATCTTCAGCACGGACCACATCCGGGTCATCCTCAAATTTCTGGATATTGACGACGGTAATTTCCGGCTTGCCAGAATGGTTGTGAAGGGCCTGGGTGGTCTTGATATCGCGGGCAAAGGCATCACGGCTGGTGATGGTGTGAACAACCAGCCCCCGGCCGATAAATTCGCGCTGGGCCTGGGTCAGCAGATCGATACGGTCGACGATGAAATAGAACTTGGGCACAATGCGCTGACGCTGGAAATAATCGGTCAGAAAACGGGTGTTGTAATAAGCGAGCGCGGTTTTCCCACTCCCCTGGGTGTGCCAGATAATTCCCTGGCGCACACCTTCATTAAGCTTGCGCTCGATCGCCTTGGTAGCAAAAAGCTGCGGATAGCGCATGACATGCTTGTGCAGTTCTGTCTCTTCCTGAACATAGACCAGCGCATATTGCAGCAGAAAAGCCAGCCGGTCGCGGCTGAAAAGAGAGGTGCAGATCCGGTTAGTCGGGGTATCCGGGGATTTGTTGCAGATGAATTCAGGGTTATGTTTGATGATACTGAGGTTATTGTCTTTGAGGACCGCGTTCTCAATGGCATCGACTTCAGCGGCAAGCAACGCGTCCAGATCCAGATCTTCCTCTTCGCGGAAGTAGTTGAAGATCGGTGTGTCATAGGAGGAGCTGGCGTAAAAGGCTCCCTCAATCGGGTCCGGCGAGCCATCGTCATATTCCATATTGTTGGAAAAGACCATCAGCTGAGTGATGTTGATAAAACGGCGGAAGCGGGAGTTGCGACAGCGGGTGATAATGCGGTTACGTTCAGCCAGAATGCCTTCACGGTTATTCGGCTTTTTAACTTCGATAAAGACCAGCGGCATCCCGTTGATCAGCAGGGTGATATCCGGCCGGAATTCGTCATCGCCGTTTTTGCAGGTCAGTTCGGTAACAATGTGAAAGCTGTTGTTGGAAAAGTCCGTGAAATCGATGAGGCGAACTCCCGAACGGGCGGTGAGTTTTTCGTAGAAGGCCTTGCCGAGATCTTCATTTTCGAGGGATAGTTTTACATCAGCAAACAGGCGCTTGATATCGTCAGGCTCAATATCCGGGTTGATGCGGGCAATCGCTTCATGGAATAGCTCGGGGAAGATATTGGTGTCTTCATCCCAGTGGGCGTTTTTCAGGGAGAGGTAACTGTAGCCCAAGCGGATGAGGTGCAAAATACAAGGTAGCTTGACTCTGGTGTCTTCGGTAAATAGCACTTGCCCTCCCCTGGCTTGTTTACTTCCAATTTAAATATTAGCTTGGTAAACGTGATGCCAACCTTTTTACCCTCATTGGCCTGGACTGACAAGATAACATTTTGATAATACGGTAAAAGGGAACAGAGTTGTCCGATCTTCACGGTAAGATGAGTTTAGACATTGCTCGCATTCTAGTACCACGTCTATACTGTTACTTGTGTTTGAAGGCATTCCCAGAAGGAGACTTAAATAATGAACGTTATTGTCGATTTATGTGTCGTGCCCATGGGAGTGGGCGTATCTGTTTCCAAATATGTCGCAATGTGTCAGGAAGTGCTTGAAGGTGCTGGTTTGAAAAACACTTTGCACGCTTATGGGACCAATATTGAAGGTTCTTACGATGAGGTTTTTGCCGCTATCAAAAAATGCCACGAAGTGATTCACCAAGCCGGTGCTCCGCGCATTACCACAACCATCAAAATGGGGACCAGGGTTGATCGTGAGCAGACCATGGCGGATAAGGTTCGCAGTGTTGAGGAGAAATTAGGGAAGTAGGCTTTTGGTGCCAGGGGTTGTTTTGGCTTGGCTGGCGGCTTGTGTGCCATAGAATCAAGAACAGAAAAGCGAAATGAAAAGTCAGATGAAGTATGTAATTTTTGCTGTGATGCCTCTTTTGGTCGCAGCTGTCAGTCTTTATTTAGCGGCAGATCTCTCAACCTATGCCAGCAACCGGCATGGAAGCATTGTTTTTATCGCACTGCTCTGTATTTATGCGCATCGCTATCTTGCCGCATTTTCGTCATTTGGTGTTGGCCGTTGTTGCCCACAGCATATTCCACCAGCATTTTTCATTTGGCTTGGTTGGATTATTTTGCTTGTGAGCCTGATCCTGGCAAGCTGTATAAGCTAGTTTGTTTCTGTCCGGCAAGGAAAGCTAATGATGCCCATAAATAGTTTTTCTTTAAAAACAAGTGCGGAAAACAGGACTCGTCTGATTCCCTCAAAGGGTAGATGGAAAATAACAATTGAGGAAATGATCTCGGGGCAGTGACCGTGCTGTTTGTTATGTGTTGCCGTTTCAGGAAGGCTTTAACTATGCCCGTTGACAATTCTTACAGTCGCCTGATTTTTTCCATTATCTTTACTTTGGTAACAGGCCAGATCCGCAGCATGCAATAGTTGCGAATACTTGACATTGTTGTTGTGGTGAAAGGCTATGCCGATACTAGCACTGAGTTTCGGAAAGTCAGCTTGGGTCTGAAATGAAATTTTTTTGATACCTTCCAGAATCCGTTCAGCGATTTTTTCCACCTCTTTAATATCGTCGACGAACAGGTATGCGACAAATTCATCGCCACCGATTCGGGCAATGGCATCATCGGCACGCAGAGATTCTTTTATGACATCGGCAATCGCCTTTAACGCCTGATCTCCAGCCTGATGCCCAAAGGTATCATTGACCGGCTTGAAATTATCAAGATCGATAAATAAAAAGGCGACCCCGCGATGCGTTAAGGGAGTGTTGAGTTCAAACAGGTTTTCAAATTCCGAGCGGTTCAGCAAATCTACAAGCGGATCATGGGTCGCCCGGTAGTGCATGGTAAAGGTCAGTTTGAAATTTTCCAGCAATGTCCGGTTATTGTTGTGACCGGTTTTGGCCATGACCAGAACGTAAAGAATAATCATGATGGAAAGGCCGATATCGGTAGGGGTTCCAGACATGATCAATTTTGAGACGACCAGTAAACATGAGGAGTACATGAATAGTTGGAAGGTTTTTAAATCGACGGCGTGAGTTCCCGATGATGCGGCTGACAGGCCGACAATTGAAAAATAAATCAAAAGCTGGTACTCAGCTGACAGATGATCATAAAACAACCACATGGCCATGCCGTTCAAAATTCCGGAGCAAAGACTCATGAGGCGGTAACTATAAAGCAGAAATCTGGGCGTCAAACTGCCCTTTTTGTGACTGAAGGCATACAGTAATGCCAGGCGTATCGCTGCAATCAAGATCCCTGAAATGGACCAGTAAAGGGCCACAGGGGAAGGAATCTGGACCCAGACAAACCACCCCAGAATTAAAAAAACGGAAAAGCTGCCCGTGATAGAAAACAGGGCATTGGCATACAAAGAGACCAGAACTTTATCAGTGAGCCACTGTTTATAGTCCATGTGGTAATCAGAGGTCGAATGTGTATGGTGTGGGCTGCTGCTTATCATTTTTTTGTAAAAGTTATCACTTTACATTAATTAACAGGCGTTTAATTTGCGATTGTAACAAAAAGTTGCGGCCAATAACAAGTGCCTATCTAAAGCTTTGCAGCGCGGGATGGGGTAAAGAAGTCAGGCATCAGTACTTTTTCAGGTTGGCCAGTTCCCCCTTTAGTTTCAAGTAACTGGCCAAGCGTTGCTCGGTCAGTGTTTCTGCAGCGATGGCGCCTTTAACGGCGCAACCCGGTTCCGACTGATGGCCACAGTTGCTGAACTTGCATTGGCAGGCGAGTTTTTCAATGTCGGTGAAGGACTCGGTGAGATCTTCTTCATCCCCCCACAGGTGCAGTTCACGCATCCCCGGATTGTCCATCAGGATCCCCCCTTCTTCGAGCAGGAAGAGTTCCCGGTGGGTAGTCGTGTGGCGCCCTTTACCATCGGCGCTGCTGACCTCTGCAGTCTTCTGTTTTTCGCGACCGATGAGGGCGTTGACGATGGTTGATTTGCCGACCCCTGAGGACCCGAGCAGGGCGATGGTCTGGCCTGGTTGCAGATAACTTTTCAGGGTCGTGATTTCGTCACTGTCACGGGCCATGCACAGGTGTACCGGGCTGTCTCCGGCGATCTCCTTTACCTGTTTGCGGCAGCTTTCCGGTTCAGCACACAGATCTTTTTTATTGAGCAGGATAACGGCGTCGGAACCACTGCTGCCAACCAGGGTCAGGTAGCGCTCAATACGGCGCAGGTTGAAATCCTGATCGAGTCCGCTGACGACAAAGATCAGATCAATATTGGCGGCGATAACCTGTTGTTCGGTTCTTTCTTTTCCTTTTGCCTTACGGCGACCGGGCAGGTTTCGTGAAAAAAAGTTTTGCCGGTCAAGCAGGGCGTGAATCAGACCGCGCTCGCCGGGTTGTGGTTCAATGACAGCCCAGTCACCGACCACCGGTAGGTCGACACGGCCAGTGGCCTTGTGGCGGACTTTTCCGGCAAAGCGGACCGTCAGTTCTCCCTGTTCAGACCATACTTTGAAATAGTTCTTTTCGCCGCGAATTACCCGGGCCGGGATGAACTTGCTATGGTCCCAGGCTTTAAACTGTTTGGCAAAAAACTTATTCCAGCCCCAGTCTGCTAAGGTCATGCTGTTTCCTTCTGTTGTTTATTGGTTGGCAGGTTAAAAAGTACCAGGCCGGAACAGATCATTATGCTGCCGACCAGGTGAAAACCCTGAAAACGTTCATCAAGTAAGACGATGGCCAAAAGTGCTGCAAACAGTGGGATCAGGTTGATATAGAGCCCGGCTCGATTGGCTCCCAATTCCCTGACGCCGCGATTCCAGAACAGGTAAGCCAGGATCGAGGGGAAGATCCCGAGATAGAGAAAGCTGCTGATCACTGGCGTGGTTAACTGTAATGTCCCACTGGTCTGCTGTTCCCAGAGATATAAGGGTAACAGAATAAGCGCCCCGATGCTGAAGGTGCAGAACAGAAAACTGAACGGATGGATTTTAGGCGCACGTCTTAGGAACACGGAATAAAAGGCATAAAAAATGACCGCCAGAAGCATCAGCAGATCGCCACGGACAAAGTCAAGCTGGACCAGGCGATCCATATCCCCCTGAATAATAATATAGGCCGTACCGCAAACGCACAGGGCAACGGCAGCAATTTGCCTGGGAGAGACTTTTTCACCAAAGGCAAAAAAGCTGATCAGCAGAATGATGGCGGGCATAATCGCCTGCATCAGGGTCATATTAAGCACGGTTGTCGTATGAGCGGCCGTATAAAGCAGGGTGTTGAACGAAGCGATTCCGAGCAAACCCAGTAGGGCAATGATGGGCCAGTGCTGTTGTATCTGTAGCTTATCAAGCTTCAGATGTCGCCAGGAGAATGGCAGAAGGATGACCAGGGCAATGATCCAGCGCCAGAACGACAGGGTCAGGGGCGATACCAGGTCGGCAATCCCCCTGGCCAGGACGGAATTACCGGCCCAGAACAAGGGGGGTAATATCATTAAAAAGTAGACGATGACAGGCGGCCTTTCGGGCATGACGAATCTCCCATGTTCTCACGCGGGGCTAAATCGGGAGAGTAGCACAGGTACCGCTGTTTCTACCCGTAAAATCCGCTCACCGAGGGTCAGGGAGGTGAACTTGAGTTCCTGCAGTTTACTGATCTCATACTCGATGAACCCCCCTTCCGGCCCAATAGCCAGTACGCTTGGTGTGGAAATTCGGGCCGGGAATGCGGCAGTTCCACCAGGATGGGCAACGAGCCCTGTCTTGTTATGACAGATGGCTGGTAGTTCATCTTCGACAAAAGGTTTGAAGCGCGGGCGCAGATGGATCTGCGGAAGGAGGGTATCGCGTGCCTGTTCAAGCCCCAGCAGCAGATGCTCCTGAAGTTTTTCTTGGTTGAGCAGCGGGCTGTTCCAGTAGCTCTTGTCAACCCGATAGCTGTTGATCAGATAGATCTCTTTGACGCCAAGGGAGGTCACCGCCTGCAGAACCCGTTTCAGCATTTTGGGACGCGGCAAGGCCAGCAGCAGGGTTACCGGGAGAGGCTGTGGTGCGGGTTGATCAAGGCAAACGCGCAACTCAACACTATTGGTGTCCAGCCTGGTGACAATACCGTGCCCCATGGCACCATTAACCAGGCCAACGCGAAGGGAATCGCCAGGACTGGCGCGGTGGACGCTGCGGATATGCTCAAAACGGCGGTCGCTGAGACACACCAGGTCCTGGCCGGTAACGTCTGCGGCATGAATAAGAATCAGGTTCATAACAGGAAGCGTTCAACAATGACAAAGCAGGTGGCGCCTGAAAGACCGATGAGAAGAACCCACAGACCGTTGCGAATCAGGGCATATTTGCGGGTCAGACGATGACGGCCTAAATAATAAATTTCGTGCATGTAGGCATCGTATAGTTTATCGCGGTCGATGATGGCACTTTTGAACTGATCTTTAAATTCTTCTTCGCTCAGTTCGCTGAAAGAGCGAAAATAGAACAGGTTGGTGGTATCGCTGACATGCAGGGGCGGAATAATGGCCAAAATGGAAAACACAACCGCCAACAGGCCGGTACCGGCCAGCAGCAGGGTGGCGATGATGCCGAGCTTGTCGTACTGGGTCAGGGCTATGGTGCTGACCAGGGACGATGCGGTCATGATCATTCCGGCTTTTGAGTCGGCCAGCTTGTTAAGTTCCATATGCTTGCTCAGATTTGCCCGCAGGGCATTGCTGGCCAGCAAACGTGGAATCAGTGGTTCCGGATCGGTTATGTTGGTGCTCAATTGAAATCCCCTTGTCAAAAAGGGTAGATTATATAGCGGTGTAAGATTTATGTAAATCGGTGAGGCTGGTGGCGTGACTGACTATGACGCAAAAATGTGAAAGTAAGCAGGTTTGGCAGATGAGAAGATTATTTATTGTTTTAGGGTTTGTGTTGGTTTTCGGGGGATTAGTTATGACAACGACCGTTGTTAGTGCAAGTGAGTTGGAGGAGCGCGTTCTGCCGCTGGTGCGCAGCCATGAGGGGCAGACCGGCGTCTATGTGCTGGAAAAAGGGGAAGAGGCCTTATTGTCGAGGGCCTGGCTGGCGGACCACGCCACCACCAGTATCAATGTTCAGTACTTTATTTGGAGTTCCGATAATATCGGCACCCTGGCTGCGGAGAATCTGCTGCGTGCGGCGGAGCGGGGGGTCGTTGTCCGGGTGCTGGTTGACGATCTGATGGTTGATGCTCCAGACCAGTTTCTGCTGGCCCTGGCCGCTCACCCCAAGGTTGCCATCAAGATCTACAATCCGCAGCACAAGGTTGGGGTTTCGACACCGCAACGGGTACTGAATATTTTTTCCGATTTCCGGGCCAGTAACCAACGTATGCATGACAAGACCTTTGTGGTTGATGATATGGTGGCCATTACCGGCGGCCGCAACATGGCCGCTGAGTATTTTGATTATAATCAGATCTATAATTTCCGGGATCGCGATGTCCTGCTGATCGGCGCCGCGGCTGGAGATATCAATAGCAGTTTTGAACATTTCTGGAACAGCGACTATGCGCAGCCGGTGGAGACCTTGCTGGGCGACAGCGAAACTCCCGATGCTGAGCAGATCAGCCAGGCTTGTGCTGATCTGCACCGCTACGCTGCTGACGAGACCAACTTTGCGCCGGAGGTGAGACGTGCTCTGGCGGATCTGTCCGGACAATTTGCTTATCTGATTGAGCATCTCGTGTGGGGTGATGTGACCTTTATCAGTGACCGGCCCGGGAAAAATTCCGGCCAGCAGGGGCTTGGCGGTGGCGGGCTGACGACTGCCGCCCTGGCCGCTGCCCTGGGTCAGGCACGCAAGCAGGTCACCATCCAGTCTCCCTATCTGGTACTTCCGGAAGGGGGACTGGAGTTGTTTGCTGCTTTGGTTCAGCGGGGTGTCAAGGTGCGCATCATTACCAACTCGCTGCTGTCAACCGATAATCTGCAGGCCTTCAGCGGTTACAGCAAGCAACGTAAGGAGTTGCTTGCGGCTGGCATCGATATTTATGAATTCAAGCCGGCTCCGGCAGTTCAGAAAAACCTGATTGATCGCTATGCTGAACTTGAGAAGCAGGCGCCGATTTTTGCCATTCATGCCAAAACTCTGGTTATCGACAGTGAAAAACTGTTCATCGGCACCTTCAACCTCGATCCCCGTTCGGCGAATCTGAATACCGAAGTGGGGATCATTATTTCCAACCAGCAACTCGCTTCACAGGTAGAGCAGGTCATTGAGGTCGATATGCAGCCAGAGAACAGTTGGCTGAGTCGGGAGGATAACCCGGATCGTTTTGCTCCGCTGGGGAAAAGAATGAAACTGTTGTTCTGGAAACTGTTCCCTATGGAAAAAATCCTTTGAGCTTTTTATGTATGCTCTGATGGCAGAAAATGTACATCCGGGATGTTTGATTCAATCTCGTCATGTCGTTCTTCGCCTGTAAGAGTGCTGTTAAATCAGGGCCTTATCCTCGTTATTCAGGTTGGCACAGCTGCTGCTAATTCTTCTGACCGTTTCATACTGTCAGGAGGTTGTTAAAATGCTAGAGGTTGTGACTGATTATGATGATAAGCTTGACGCTCTGCCGGAGCGTTCTCAGGTTGTGGACATGCATTGTCATGTTGCCGGAATTGGAGCAGGTGGCAGCGGGGCTTTTTTGTCGCACAGGCTGCGCCGGAGCTGGAAGTACCGGGTTTACCTGAGGGCTTTCGGGGTGACCGAGGAGGCGTTGCTGCGTTATGGGGATGGCCTGGTTGTTGAGCGCATCGCCGCAAGGTTGCAGGCCTCTGCTCATGTTGGGGGCGCTATTGTGCTGGCGCTTGACGGCCAGGTTGATCGGGCTGGCAAGCTCGCTCAGGGGATGAGTGAAACTTATATTCCCAACGATTTTGTAGCCACAGAAGTTGCCAGGTACGATAATTTGTATTTTGGCGCCAGTGTCAATCCATACCGCAGAGACGCTTTGCAGCGGTTGGACCGGGTCAAGGCTGCTGGCGCCGTGCTGGTTAAGTGGTTGCCTTCGGTTCAGGCGATTGATCCTGCCGATCATCGCCTGGTGCCCTTTTATAATAAACTGGTAGAGCTGGATTTGCCATTACTGACCCATGCCGGGGCCGAAGAAGCATTTACCTGTGCGGATAACCGGTTTGGAGACCCGCATCGCCTGCATCTCCCCTTGCAGCTGGGGGTGCGGGTGATTGCTGCCCACGCAGCGACAACCGGCAAAAGCGAGGGGGAGGATAATATGCAGCGGCTATTGCCCATGCTCAAGAGCTACGATAATCTCTATGCCGACATCTCGGCATTGACACAGGTCAACAAGGTACGTTTTTTACCCCGCTTGCTCGCTGCCGGGGTCGACGCGGGAAAGCTCCTGTATGGAACCGATTTCCCCCTGATCACCACCGGACTGACGCTGCCGATATTTTCGGCATTGCATGTGAATCCGCTCAAGGCCGCTGCCCTGACCTGGATTGACAATCCCTGGGACCAGGACGTGCAATTAAAACGGGCCCATGGGGTTCCGAATGATGTTTTTCTTAATTCCAAGCGTTTGCTTATAAAATAGTGGAGGGATCGTTTTGTGTAACTCATCAATATCAAAATCATTCACCTGGCTGAATGTCACCCAGTTTTTCGGAGCCCTGAACGATAATCTGCTCAAACTGCTGATTATCTTTTTTCTGATTGCTCTTAAGGGGGGCGAGCATGCGACGCTTGTGGCAGCAACAACCGGTGCTCTGTTTGTTGTCCCATTCTTGCTCTTTTCCCCGGTCGCTGGTGCTCTCGCCGATAAGTTAAGTAAACAGAAGATTATCCTGGCGACCAAGGTTCTTGAGGTGGTTATTGGTCTGCTCGGGATCACCGCCTTTGCCCTTTCAAGCGAGATTGGTCTGTATGTGGTCATGTTTCTCATGGCGACCCAAAGTGCCCTGTTCGGACCGTCGAAATATGGGATAGTCCCGGAGTTGGTGCATCGCGATCAATTGTCCAAAGCCAACAGTCTGCTGGAATCCTTTACCTATATCGCGATTATCCTGGGGTCTGCCTTAGCGCCTCTGCTGGTTCAGGTCAGTGCTAATAACTATCGCCTGGCGGCCCAGACCTGCATTATCTTCTCCCTGCTAGGGCTAGCGGCTAGCTGGAAGATAGAAAAAACGCAGCCTGCTGATACTGAGCGGTCCCTGACTGTCAATATCCTGGCCGAGGTTAAAGCTTCGTTGGCCGAGGTGCGTGGCGATAAATATCTGCTTGCAGCTATCCTGGGATCTGCATATTTCCTGTTTCTTGGTGCCTTTGCCCAGATCAACCTGATCCCCTTTGGTATGCAGGTTTATCAGTTGAGCCAGGAACATGCCGGCTATCTCTTTTTACTCTCAGCTGTCGGGATCGGGATCGGTTCCTTTTTGTCCGGCCGGTTGTCGGGGCGCAATGTTGAATTCGGAGTTGTCCCCCTGGGAGCGCTGGGGCTGGCTGTCTGTTCAATGGGGTTGTTCCTGGCCCCTGAGTACCTTGCCGTCCATAGTCTGCTGATTCTTTTGTTTGGTATCAGTGCCGGTCTGTTCCTGGTACCTCTGCATGCTTTTGTGCAATGGCGTGCTCCGCGTGAAAAACTGGGGCGGATTCTGGCAGCCGGGAGTTTTTTGAGCTGGTGTGGAGTGTTGCTCGCTTCGGCGTTGTCGGCCTTTTTGGACAGTGCCCTCGGGATGTCGGCCGCTCAGGCCTTTTTATTGCTCGGATTGTTGACCTTTGTCCTGACCTTCGTTTCTTTGTGGCTGTTGCCAGATTTTCTGTTACGTTTTGTCGCCCTGCTAACCATGCGCCTGGTCTATCGGTTGCGCATAGTAGGGGCTGAAAATGTTCCCAGTGAAGGTCCTGCTCTATTGGTACCCAATCATGCCTCCTGGATCGATGCTCTGTTATTGCTGGCGACCCAGCAGCGGCGCATCCGTTTTGTTATGCATCAGGAGATCTATCAGCGCCGCCTGCTGAGGCCATTCTTTCGATTGATGGGGGTGATTCCCGTGGCACCCGGCGGTTCGAAGCGCCAGATGGTTGAGTTTATCAAGGCCTCACGCCAGGCTTTGGAGGACGGCTACCTGGTGTGCATCTTTGCCGAAGGGATGATCACCCGTAACGGCATGTTGCATCAGTTCCAGGGTGGCCTCGAAGCGATCCTCAAGGGGAGCGATCATCCGGTTATCCCGGTTTTTCTTGGCGGGGCCTGGGGGACCATCTTCAGCTATGCTCATGGCAAGCCGTTCAGTAAATTGCCGACCAGTTTTCCCTATACGATCAGCGTTCATTTCGGGATGCCATTGCCGAGCAATTGCAAGTCGGCTGATGTTCAGCAGGCGGTAGCAGAGCTGAACTATGATTATTTCAGTGGCCAACTGGAGCGACGCACTTCGCTGATCGATATGTTTATTGCCACGGCGCGCAGTAACTGGCACCGGCGGGCCCTCAGTGACAGTAGTGGTAAGGACCTTAGCTACGGGAAAGCCCTGTGTGCTGCCCTGGCCCTACGTGATCGGTTGGCTGGGCCCCTTGACTACCAGGAAAATGTTGGCCTGCTGTTGCCATCGTCGGTAGGGGGAGCGCTGGCGAACCTGGCCGTGCCGTTACTTGGTAAGGTACCGGTTAATATCAACTATACCGCTTCACCTGAAGCGGTCCAGTCGGCCCTTGAGCAGTGTCGGATTAAAACCCTGGTGACCAGTCGCAAATTCTTGGAGCGGTTCCCGCAGTTGCCAGTGCCGGAGACAGTTTTGTATCTGGAGGATCTCCTGCAGCCACTGGCTAAGAAGGAGCAAGTACGACTCTATTTACGGGCTCGTTTGCTTCCTGTGTCCATGTTGCTGGAACAACCGAGACAGCGGGGTTCTGCTCTGGCAACGGTGATTTTTTCCTCTGGCAGTACTGGTGAGCCAAAAGGAGTACAGCTCAGTCAGCATAATATTATTTCCAACCTCGAGGCGATTCGTACTGTGGCGGCCATCGGGCCGGATGATAATGTCTGCAGTGCCCTCCCCTTTTTCCACGCCCTCGGTTATACGGCAACCTTGTGGCTACCGTTGTTAAGTGGTTTTTCGGCCTGCTACCATGTTAACCCCATGGAAGCGTCTGCCATTACCAAACTGGTGCGAAAGCATAAGTCAACTCTGTTGCTGACCACGCCGACCTTTCTCTCTGCCTATATGCGTAAAGCCAAGCCTGAAGATTTTGCTTCCTTGCGGCTGGTCGTAACAGGTGCGGAAAAACTGAAGGAGCAACTTGCTGATACCTTCAATGATAAGTATGGCATTCGTCCCCTGGAAGGTTACGGAGCGACCGAATTAGCGCCGCTGATTACCCTGAGCCTACCTAATGTTAATCGTAATGGCGTCAAGCAGGCGGGTCATAAGCGGGGGAGCGTCGGGCGGCCGATTCCGGGGGTCGTGGTCCGGGTTGTCGATGCTGATACCAATGAGCCGGTGCCTCAGGGGGCTGCTGGTTTGATTCTGGTCAAGGGGCCGAATCTGATGACCGGTTATCTGGGGCGCCCGGACAAGACTGCCGAAGCGATTCGTGACGGTTGGTATGTCACCGGTGACATCGGTCATATTGATACCGACGGGTTTGTACATATTACCGATCGTCTGGCCCGTTTCAGTAAGATCGCCGGGGAAATGGTTCCTCACATCAAGGTGGAAGAAATCTTTTATCGCGAGTTGCAGTTGGCAACCAACAGCCTGGCGGTAACCTCGCTACCAGATGCCAAAAAGGGGGAACGGCTGGTGGTTCTTTATACCGCGGAAGCAGGAGACCTGGCGGCTCTGCAGAGGGTTAGTCGTGAGGCTGATGTACCGAACCTGTGGCGGCCGCAGCAGGACAGCTTTGTCTATGTTGAAGAATTGCCGCTGCTTGGCACCGGCAAGCTTGATCTGCAGGGCTTGCGACGCCTGGCGGAAGCTTCTGTCTGATGGTTTGCGTCCGGAAAGAATCCTTTCCGGATAAGCACTGATTACTTTCCCTGAATATACTTTTTGACGGTGCGTCGGTCCAGCTTGGAGCGGCGCGCCACTTCTTCGTAGGTTCCGAACTTGCGATACAGTTCCTGGCAGTAGCGGGTCATCAGTTGCTGGGCATCCACGCTCTTCAACAGGGGTTCCAGAGAATCTGCAGGCTCAGGAGCCGCATAGGGGTCCCCCTGGTAGTGGCCATTCAAGAGGATTCTGCGGACCGCCTGTTCAAGTTCCCTGACATTGCCGGGCCAGCTATAATCAGATGGTAAGTCTGTTTCTAGGCCAGTGCGGATCAGGTTCAGTGTTGACTGATCGGCGGAGCCAAGAATCCTGGGGAGTAGGTGCTCGAGTAGTTGGTCAAGGGTGTTCCTGTCCTCTTTGAGCTGTTGGCGTAGTGAGGGCACCTCAATAACATCAGAGCAGAGGCGGTAGTAGAAATCGTCGCGAAAGTTGCCTGCCTGGCGCAGTTCAGCAAGGGGACGATTAGTTGCAGCAACGATCCGGCCGCGGAACGGTTTGGTGGCGTGGCTGCCAACCGGGGAAAAGACCCGCTCTTGAAGAACTCTCAAAAGTTTGATCTGGACCGGAACCGAAACATCACCAATTTCATCGAGAAATATCGTCCCGTAGGGGACGCAGCGGGAGAAGATCCCCATATGGTTATCAATGGCGCCGGTAAAGGCGCCTTTTTTGTGTCCGAACAATTCCGATTCAATCAGCGCTTCAGGGTACTGAGACAGATTGATAGAGATGAAGTTACGGGTAAAGCTTTCACTGAAGCGCCCGGTTTTTTCGTTAAAGGGGATAAATCCTGAGCGTCCTATCGCTGCGGCTGCTGCCCCTTTACCGGTTCCGGTTTCGCCCAGCAACAGGGTTGAAAAATCCTCCATGCGATCCCAGAGATTCTGCTCATAGCGGCGGCAGTCAAAGGTAAAGACATTGTTCCACAGGGCGCAACGCAATCTGCGTAACGCAGGACTTTCCCCCGCCAGTTTGCCGATAAAGAAGAAGGCGCGCCGCAATTGGTAAAAAAAAGCCAGATAATGGCGCGCTTCCTGGGCTTTTAAGCCATAGTTGCGCAGGTTCTCCAGGAGCTCTCCGGAAAAGGGGACCGGACAGGGTTCGTCCCCCTGCTTGATCTGCTCTTGAATAAGCTCGTCAAAGGCGTCCATGTAGTGATGATACTGGGAGAACAGCAGGGCCAGTTTCAGGCTTTCGCGGTCCTGATCGGCGAATAATGCCAGGTTTGCTTTGCCGCGTCGTTCCAGGGCGCCAATCTGTTCAGCTACAGATTGAATTGCCGCCAGGAGGAAATTCGGGGCCGAACTTTTGGTGAGGCTGGCTAATTGCTGATCCAGCATGGTGCGCTGAGCGCTGAATGGATTGCAAAAGGCCGTTTCGCTGACCAGGTTAAAAAAATGATGCTCTGCGGATGAGAGTTGTTGTTTTGTAGTCATGCATAAAATGTATAGCAGCTATGCATTATATGCTACTCAAAAATCTTAAAAGGGTTCATTTGTTTTCTGCTGTACTCTTTTCATTCACATAAAATCAGCTAGTTATCGACATTCGTTAGGCTGGCACGTCTCCTGCGAAGAATAGTTAAAAATTCAAACAGGAGGAAAATATGAAAACATTGAAACGTTGGACAACAGGAATCTTTTCACGAGTCGATTGGGCTGTCAGTCAAATAGAAAATCAGGAAGCATTGATCAATAGTGCGCTGAAAGAATCGCGCGAGGCAGTGGCTAAAGCCAAGGTGCAGATGGCGCGTGTCAGGCAGGATGGGGTGCGCCTCGAGCAAGCGTTGCAAACCGAAGAAGATAGCGTATCGCGGTGGCGGAAGCGAGCAGTTCAATGTGGCAAAAGCGATGAAGCTCGTGCTCTGGAATGTCTCAAACGCAGTAAGCTGGCAATGGCTCAGAGTGATCGCCTGGCAGGACGCGTTCAGGAACATCGCCAGGTCGAAGAGCAGCTGGCTAAAGATGTGGCCGCCCTGGAAGGGCGTTTTTCCGAACTCCTCGAAAAGCGTAATCTGCTCCGCGTACGTCAGTCACGGGCCGATGCCATGACCAGTATCCAGGCCTGTCATTCTGAATCGGGAGCAGAAGTTGATGAGATTTTTGAGCGCTGGGAAATTCGCGTTACCGAAAAAGAATTAGGGACCGAGGCAGTCGTCAGTGTCGATCCCCTGGAGGAATCATTTTCCATGGCGGAATCAGAAGCTGAGCTACAAGACGAGTTACAGCAATTGCTCGGTGAGCAGAACTCATAGTTGATTCGAGGAGGTACTGGTGATGAGAAATCGTGAAGACGAGTTTATGTTTGAAGTTGAAGTTCCCGATCCTGAAGAGTCTTCTTCTGTTGCTACGGGCAGTAAAAAATGGTTAAACGGGCAGTCCATTTTGCGCCTGCTACGCAGTGTCGGTGCGCTGATTATTGTGGTGTCAGCAGCGACCTTTTTATTTAAGCACTGGACGCCCGGAAGTGACCTGCAGCGTTACCTGTTCCTTCTCGGATTTACGGCTATCCTTTCAGCTGGAGGATTATTTTGTGGTTTGTATCTAAAAGAAAGTAAAGGTGCCCGTACGCTACTGGGATTAACCCTTGCAGTAACACCGATCAACTTTGCCGTCATGTCCGCTTTGTTGTATTCCCGCTTCTCCTGGGATGGACCATTTACCCAATTGCCGGAATACGCAACGTGGGTCGCGTCAAGTACCACTATGGCTATGGCTGCTACCGTCGGTGGTGTTGCGCTTCTTGCCCCTTTAGCACATTTCTCTTTCATGGCACTGGCCCGCAAGCATGCCAAACCCTTTTCAGTCATCTTTCTCATAACCAATGGAGTCTTATTGCTCCCGACCCGGCAACCTAATACCATCGCTCTGGTTTTTCTGGCTTTGGTAATATGCCTGGTTGTTAGTGAGGTGCGCTATTTTTCAAAAGAGATGACATTGCGCACCCCTGATGGGTTTCTTGGCAGGGGACTCCTGTGGGTTCCAGCGCTTATTGTCGCCGGACGAAGCTGTTACTTCTATGCCCCAAGCCAACTGTTCGGCTCTGTTGTTTTGGCCGGCCTGGCTTTTCTAAGTTTTTTGATGCTGCCGCAACTCACAACCAAACAAAGGTGGCAAACAGTTTTTCAGGGAAGTGGCGCAACCCTGGCCGGAATTGCCTGGCTTAATACAGCAGAAGTATTCTTTCATGGCTCATTTGTCAGTTATCGCTATGAAATTTTGGTAGCGCTTCTCCCTCTGGCCGGTTTGTTATTGCTTTTAGCCAAATATGCGGTAGGAAGTGGCAACAATTATCGGCGCATAGCAGCTCTGATAGCCGTTGGCGGTGGCATCATCAACCTGATTGCCTATCCCGGTTTTGTCATGGGGCTAACCTGTTTGGTCCTTGCAGTTATCACTATTGTTGTGGGTTATGTACTTGAGCAGAAGATCATATTCGCTAGCGGTATTTTAGGTTGCCTGGTCTCTATCGGTTATCAGTTCAGCCTACTCTTCAGCCATTTCTCTCTGGGTAGCTGGAGTAGTCTAATGGTGGTGGGTGTTTTGATTATTGTCAGTGCCTCGGTTATGGAAAGGGCTGGTGGGTTGCTAAAAGGTAAATTGACGGCAAGGTACGGTCAGTTTAAGCGTTGGACCTGTTAGTTAGTTTCTGTCCGGAAAGTGCCCTTTTTCACCAGTTCGGCGTCAATCTGCGCATTGACTTGTGCGGCGTAAAGTACTACGCCTCCGTGCAAATGCTTGATTTTCTTGATCTGGCAAAAAATTGCATCTTTCCAAATCAGAACCTGGTAGTTACGATTTAGAGTTTCCGGATGAACACTAGTCAGGTGGTAGCGATTCAGAAAGTAGGTTGGTTTTGTGTGCGCAGGCCCAATCTTGTTACAGGATTGAGCCTGCTTGCAAATGCAGTTTTAGGGGGGGTGATTTATGCTGATGGCAGGTCTGCATGCCAGTAAATGTCAGCTTTGCCGTAATCATTGCACAATCGGGCCCAGACAAAGCACAGATCGGACAGGCGATTGACAAATTTCAGGCATAAGGGGTTGATCTCTTCTGTTTCGGCAAGGAGGACCATTTCCCGTTCACAGCGTCTGGTTACGGTGCGGGCCAGGTGTAGATTGGCTGCTGCTCGGGTGCCGCCGGGCAGAATGAAGTTGGCCGCCGGGGTCAGGATGTCCCTGGCTTCTTCCAGCCAGTTTTCCAGACGATCAATCTGTTCCTGCTTCATGTGTGGGACCTGGGCGTAGGTGTCGCTGTCGATAGGGGTGGCCAGTTCGCTCCCCAGATTAAAGAGTTCGTTTTGTAGTTGTAGCAGTTTTGCTGCTATTTCCTCGGGGAGGGGTTCGCAGCGGACCACTCCAAGGATGGAATTAAGCTCATCAATAGAGCCGTAGGTATTTACACGTTGTGAGCCTTTGGAGACCCGGGCGCCATTTACCAGGCTGGTTTGCCCTTGATCCCCTCCGCGGGTCATTATTTTGTCAAGTTTAGGCATGTTATTCTCCCTATGTTGCTGTTAGCTCTGGGTCTAATCCTGACTTAAAAGGTGGGTAATTGTCTAGGGCATGAGCCAAGAAAAGTTTTCCTGTTGTCGATTCGCAAAAATGCGAAAATTGATTTCAGGCCATTCGTAATTGCAAAACATCGTTATTGTGACACCGTAAACACATTAGTGTCTGTATGAAATTCGAGTAAAAACGTTTATTTAAAAAGATAACATTTTTATAAAAAAATAACATATAGAAAACTGAATAATTATCAATTCGCATTTTTGCAAAAAATAGCCGTTCTTTTGTCTTCTTGCCAAATCTTCTGGAAATATCCTTATCCTATTGAAAATAAACAGGAAAAGCCAATTTTTTTAAATTGGTATACGGTTTGCCTCTTAAGTTGGTCTGTTAGTAACGATATGGGGAGGTCAACATGGCGATATGTCCTTATTTTGATCATGAAAAAACCTACTGTGATGTCGGAGAGGATTACATTTCTCCCTACGATGTTGTTGCCATGTCGCATTACTGCTCCGGACGGTACCAGGAATGCGAACGCTATGAAGGTCTGAGTTTTCGTCATCCTCAGGTCACTGGAAACCTGGTGACCACAGAAACAACGACGCTTACCAAAAGCACGATGGAACCACAGCATAAGCACCAGCCGGTGGCCATGAAGTTCAGCAGCAAGTGGCCTTTGGCTTATCGTTTGAAGTATGCAACTGCTTTCAGCCCATTGACTATTGACCGGAGAGAGGAGACATCTGTTATGCAATCTACTGAAATTAAAAATCGGGGAGTTCAGGTATTGCTTGCGGGACTGGGGATTAACCTGGCCCTGGGTATTCTTTATACCTGGAGTATTTTTAAGGGGGCAATTGCTGATTCAATTGCCACTGGCGGGCCGGGCAGTTTTACCTGGGATGCTGCAAGTGTGAATGATCCCTATGCGGTGGCATGCCTTGCTTTCGCCGCAGCGATGATTTTAGCAGGAAAATGTCAGGATAAGTTTGGACCCAAAGTGACCTGCATTATTGGTGGCTTGTTGGTTGGTCTTGGGTTTGTCTGGATCTCACAAACGACTAATTACTGGGCCTGGGTTGTTGGTTTTGGCGTGTTGGCCGGTGGCGGTATCGGTTTTGGTTATTCGGCGGCCACACCGCCAGCGCTTAAATGGTTTTCCCCGACCAAGACCGGTCTGATTGCTGGTATCGTTGTTTCTGGTTTTGGTTTGGCTTCGGTATATATTGCCCCTTTGGCCAAATATCTTTTGGCTGAATATGGTTTGCAGCAGGCCATGCTGGTCTTCGGTATCGCCTTTGCGATTGTGGTCTGCAGTCTGGCCCTGTTGATCAGTAATCCTCCGCAGGGTTTTGTCGCTGGCGGCCAGGCAGGTCAAACAGTTACCAAAAAAGCTTCTGATGGCGTTGATCTGACACCGATGCAGTTGTTCAAAAATGGTCGTTTTTATGCTCTGTGGTTGTGCTATTTCATCGGGGCCGGAGCTGGACTGATGGTTATTGGCAGCGCTAAAGGGTTAGCTAAGGCGTCCATGGGGGAAATGGCTTTTTTGGTGGTTGTGATTATGTCGGTCGGCAATGCCGCAGGTCGTCTGGTTGCCGGTGTTGTTTCCGACAAAATCGGTCGTGCCACGACCTTGTGTATGGTTCTCGTGTTTCAGGCCCTGTTAATGTTTGCCGCCATTCCTGTCCTGGGCAGTGATGGCAGTCACCCTGCGCTGGTCGCTTTGCTGGTCACGGCGATGGTTTTCAATTACGGAACCAATCTGTCCTTGTTCCCTTCTTTTGCCAAGGATAGCTGGGGGATGAAAAACTTTGGAATGAACTATGGAATTCTTTTCTCTGCCTGGGGGGTGGGGGCCTTTGTCCTGGTCCGCGTTTCTGAAATGTTGAAGGTCCGGACGGGGAGTATGGACTCATCATTTATTGTTGCCGGTGTCCTGTTGCTGGTTGGTGCGATGATGGCCATGTCGTTACGGCCACAAGAGGCCGCTGCTATCGCAACAGAAACGGTCGAGGTTTTGGCTGATGAGGAAGATCTTGTCGTTGAGCGGGCAAACGGTTGATGGGATTAAATTTCTGAATCTGGCGGACAATAACCGGTTTCCAGATCAGAAGCTGTCATCGACAGGGCCCATGCTCTGGGTAGTGTGAGCCCTGTCTTCTTTTGGGAGAGAATCTATGGCGATTTCCATGGCATCTGATAGTTCTGAACGTTTCCCCTGTCTCGGCCTGCTGGCATTAGCAGCAACCTTGGTGGTTTATGTCCTGAGTCAGACGGAAGGGTGGCAACCGCCTTTACGGTTAACCGCTGGGGCCTTGATCGTCGGTGGGGGTGTGCAGTTACTGGTTGGGTTGCGTAGTCAGATGACTGGCCGGGTGCGGTCGGCGGTGACGCTGTTGCCCCTCGGAATTTTCTGGCTGTCCCTGATGAGCTATCAAGTTTTTCCGCGCCTTGGCATAGGTCATACGCCAAATTCTATAACGATGTTTTCATTTTTGAGTTTGTGGGGGCTGTTTATGGCTCTGCTATTCCTGGGGAGTTTTCGTCAAAGCCTGGCGGTTCAGTTTCTGTATGGAGCGATGATGTTCTCCTTTCTGGCTTTGGCGATGGATAACCTGCGTGACGACCGGGTGTTTCTGGTTGTTGGTTGTATTACAGGGATCAGCGCTTCAGGTGCTGCTGTTTACATGTTTCTTTCCCAAATACTGAAAAGTTGCACAGGGCGGGACATTCTTCCTCTGGGTGAGGAGCGTTAAGGGGGAATATCCTGTTTTTTAAATTTGATTCAGGGGGGAGTGTTGCAGCAGCAAAGGGTGGGCGAAGTTTAGGGCTTGAAAAAGTAATGAATTGGGCCTAATATTTAATACAAACGCCATTCTATAATGGGGAAATGATGGATTTAGGGCGGCAAATGACACTGTTAGGCTTGATTGCTCTGGCCTACTATGCAGTACTTCTGGCCTCGGGGGCTGTATCTTCCGATGTTATGCCCCAGTTTGCCGTTTCTGCCATAATTTTCCTTTCCTCTGGGCGTCTGATGCGTAAGGCATCGTTAATCCGGATCAAAAAGAAGGATGACAAAGCAGATAAATCCAAATCACGTAAGGAGCCGGACTGGGCTTTTTACACCCAGGTGCTGAACTGGGTTATGGCCATCGGTATCATCTCGGTGCTTGGTATCTGGGTGCTGAAGCCCGTGGGGGTTCCGTTTTCTGCGTTGATTCCCTAGTTTCTGCCTGGAAACCGCCCTTTTCCTCAATCTCTGCGTCAATCTGCATATTCGCTTGTGCGGCGTAAAGTACTACGCCTCCGCGCGAATCCTTGATTTCCTTGACCTTTAAAAAAATCTGGTTTTCATATTGGTTATTATCGATTCAGATCAGGCACCAATTATTGTCAAATTCTCTCCATCCATTACCGCCTCACCCCAAACCAGTTCACCTCTCACCATTTAACATCTACCAGGTGTTGTTGCCCCAAAACCTGCTGTTTGTTACCAATTGAAACTCCTGCCACGTGTTGCAAAGAAAAAACTGCCACACTTAAAAAAGAGTAGCCGCATTAGTGATTACAAGACACGGGGCGTCGGGGAAGATAGGACTTTCATATATCCCTATATATGACAATCCATGCATTGAGGGCAAAATTTTCTTTTCAAAAATAGAATCCCGATTTTTGACAAACAAAAGCCCCACAGTCTTAGAAATACCCAATCGAATACCATAACCAATTCAGCCTTGTTATCTTTCTTTGTATCTTTCTTAAATTTTCATGTGACCTATATCCCTGAACCCCTCTTGCAGTTGTGCAAATTTGCATATCTGATGTGCAATTCCGCAAATCCGATCCCTAACCCATTAATACTCTGCCACATAGAAACTTATGCACATTTTTATGTGCAGGGCTGCACATGGGGAAAATAAAAATCAATTAAATATCAGCAACTTAGGACTGGCATGTTTAATGCTAGTTGTTTGAAGCTATACCGATGAGGATTTATCATCTAGGTTTTAAAACCATCGCTGGTTCTCTGCCTAAAGCTGCCTGCTTAAAGCAGAAATTTCGAAGCGCTTTCTCATTCGATAACAAGAAAGCCTATATATGGAGGAATGTTTTGAGTAGAGGAATGAAAAAAAGCTTATATCTGATGATTGTCATGCTTTTATTTGCAGGGTACGGAAATGCTAACAATGGGTATCCAATTGATAAAATACATGCTGAGCAAGGTGTTACCTGTTCCGACTGCCATCTCACAGATAAGCCTGAAAAAAAAGCAAAAATAAAAGAATGCTTGCAGTGCCATGAAAGTTATCAAGCGGTAGCTGAAAGAACTTCTGAGCTTGAGCCAAATCCGCACGCCTCTCATCAGGGTGAACTGAGGTGTAATTTATGCCACAAAATACATTCAGAAGATACTCTTTACTGTAATCAGTGCCATGGGTTTACCCAATTCAAACTTAAATAAGGAGATAAAAATGCCCCAGGAAAGTTTTTCTCGTAGAAAGTTTTTGAAAGGTAGTACTGCAGTAGGAGCAGGTCTTGCCATTTCGTCATTAACTCCTGCTATTGCTAAAGCTACAACTTTGCAATTACCCGAAAAGTGGGATTATGAAGCAGATATCGTCGTTGCTGGTGCAGGTGTGGCTGGTTGTATGGCTGCAATTGAGGCCGCAAATAAAGGATTAAAAGTTCTTCTGCTACAAGCAGACATGAAAATCGGTGGAAACTCGGGTATTTCATCAGGTTGGATACGCTCCGTTAATACCAAATGGCACAAAGAAAGAAATATTGTTGATACTGTAGAGGCGTACACAGAAGATGGTATTGCTTACGGGCAGGGAACAAGAAATCCCAAAAAGGTTAGAGTTATCGCGGAAAAATCGGGGGAATTTATTGATCGGCTGATCAGCTACGGCGTTAAATTCACGAATGATGCCGATACTGTCAATGGCGGTCCAACTCTACGTGTTGTCAAAACTGATGGCAAAGGGGCGGCCCTGATGAAACAAGTTCAGGCTGTTGTGCTGAAGAATAAGAATATCACTCTGAAAATTGATTCAAAAGTTCTTGATATCTATAAGACCACGGCCCCTGATATCTTAAAAGGTGTTAAAGCTGAAATAGAAGGAGATGACGCAAAAATTAAATGCTCTGCCCTGGTTCTTGCTACCGGAGGATTTGGTAGAAATCAACCACTCATAGAAAAATACACCAATGAGTGGAAAGATACTTTGCGCATCATGGATTTATACGACAAGGGCGATGGTCTTATCATGGCAACGTCTCATGGCGCAGGCTCTGCCAACCTTCAAATAGGAATGATAGTTTCTACCATGGCAGTAGCAAACAAAGTATTTTACTCAACTGCACCTCTGGTTGCAGGAGGAATTCTTGTAAATCAAGACGGACACAGGTTTGTAAACGAACTCGTGACTTACACAGACACGCCAAGAGCGTGCGTCAAGCAGAAACATGTCTATGAAATAATTGGTGAGGGTATGCACCCAAAACAGGTAGAGAGCATGCTGGAGGGTGGTGCTCTGAAAAAGGTCGAGACGGTTCAGGCTCTTGCAGAGGGCATTGGAGCCTCTGTAAGTAACGTGCAGAAAACGATTGAAGAATATAACTCTAATGCTAGAAACAAGGTTACTGCTGATCAATTCGGGAGGACTTCATTCCCCAAAGAGCTTAAAGCTCCATATTATTATATTGAAATTTGGCCGGTGATGCTTGAGACGGTTGGGGGCATATTCATTAATGAAAAATCAGAGGTTATAAGTTTTAGAGAAGAACCCATAATGAAAGGATTCTATGCAGCCGGAGCAGTAGCTTTTGGTGAGCACTTCGGTCGGGGGTATAGATCAGGCGATGCATACGCATATTCTGGAGTAACAGGTATGGTTGCTGGCAATGAGGCTGCTGATTACGTTAAGAAAAAGGTCTAATTATGTTTGGACTCGGCACCCAGGAATTGCTTATTATTTTAGTCATTTCTCTTGTGCTTTTCGGAGCGGGCAAGTTGCCACAGGTTGGCGGGGCGCTTGGAAAGGGAATTCGTAATTTTAAAAAAGGAATGATTGAGGACGACAGCGAAGATTCATCCTTGGCTAAGATAAGCGAACCGGAATAGTTCTGAAATAAAATGTCATCTGAATCTCGGACTGTCGCGCGCGAGAGCCTGCAGATATTTTAGCGCGTAGGATATATGAATTTTGGCTACCTTTTCCAGGTAGCCTTTTTTTATTTTCCTGGACGCTAGCCAGTTTTAGGTCTTCGGGTATAATGAACATTCGCAACCGGATATGGTTTTGACACCGGTGCCGCATCAACTATCTTGTCTTGGTTCAACGTGAATTGGAGAATTTCACCGTTTGAGTTAGGTTACAACGAATTTTATGTAGCCTTTTAGCATTTTGACTGAGAATGCTATATCTTGTATTTTTGACGTTTTCGCGTAAGAGTAGAAAGGTCAATACTCAGAAAGTTCGATGCATCAAGAAGTGTTCGTGTGTTTTCTATGGCAGACTTGATGAGCGATTTTTCATATTCTCCAAGTTTCTTTTTTAGCGTATCGTTTGTCTTTGCAATTTTTCTTGATAGTGAACCACATTCGGAAAGGATTAGATCAGGGTTTATGTGACTCTGAGGGCTGAGGAGAACAACCTTTTCAACCGTGTGCTTAAGTTCACGAATGTTTCCGCGCCAATCACAGACACTGAGCATTTTTATGGACTCATCATCAAAGAAAACATTTTTTTTGTATCTAGCGTTAAACAAGTGCGAGAAAAAGTCGATAAAATCTGGAATTTCATCAATTCTCTCCCTTAACGCTGGGAGTTCTAGTTCCACGGTGGCGAGCCTATAAAACAAATCCTCCCGAAATGATCCTTTATCCACTAAATCTCTCAAGTCCTTATTAGTCGCTGCGATTACTCTGGTATCCGAATCGAGCGTGTTTTCCCCACCAACTTTAATAAACTGCTTGTGTTCGAGGAATGTAAGAAGTTTAGTTTGAAGGTCTATTGGCATATCCCCTATTTCATCGAGAAATAAAGTACCTCCTGAAGCCTGCATGATAAACCCTTCATAGCCACCCTTTAAGGCTCCGGTAAAAGCTCCGGGTTCGTAACCAAACATGTTCGATTCAAATAATTGCTCAGGTATTGCACCGCAATTGATGTGGACAAATTTCCCTTTGCGCAGACTCTTTTTATGAATGTATTCGGCAAGTTTATCTTTTCCCGTTCCAGATTCACCCGTAATTAGAATCGAAGCGTCGTAAGGTGCCACCTGATGGGCCTTGGAGTAAATTGCTTTCATTTTATGATTTTTGACAATAAAATCATCTTCGGAAATATTAATATTCTCAAGGTCTATCAGGTTCTTATCAGTGTTAGGTAAGGCGAGGAAATACATAATAAGATCAAGCTTATTATCATGTTTATATGGCAGAGCTGTTGTAGTTACGTTCTTTATTTTTGGGAAATCAATGATACGCGTAACACAACACCCGGTTTTATTTACATCGTTGTACATCAAGTCAGTATTTCCATGTAAATGGATATAGCCGTTTCTTGATATCTCCCCAGTGTCTTTATTCATCCACATCCGCACATCCAAACCCGTCATGTCACGGTAGTTATCATTTGCCCAACGCATAATGCCGTTGATATCCGCAACCATTACTGCAGTGCCTGAGATATTGCTAAAAGGTGAAGAGCTAAAATCCATTTAGGGTCTCACTCGGGGGAAAAGGGTGTCATACGCAACGATCTGTATCCGAATAGAATAAGTATTCTATAAATTGCTATTTTTTTCCAAGATATTTTTTAGCGGTTTGGGGAGGGGTAAAGGGTTTTTTAAAATTGCAGGTGGGATTTCATAAATCAGACCTTATTAAGCAGAAATGCCGCCGGAATTGCCTCCGACGGCATTTTTCATATATGCCTATATGTGAAAATCAATAAATCAGAGCAAATTTGT
This sequence comes from Geopsychrobacteraceae bacterium, assembly GCA_963664385.1. Lineage (GTDB taxonomy): Bacteria > Desulfobacterota > Desulfuromonadia > Desulfuromonadales > Geopsychrobacteraceae > Seleniibacterium. Next base: position 1,454,492 of record OY761157.1, on the reverse strand, counting down.
ATTTTCAAAAGTGAAAACCTGATTTTTGACAAACCGAAAAACGCCCAATGGTTATAAGGCTAGCAACGGTTCACAGTAACCACTTGTTGATAGCGCCTTTGCATTTCTGTTCGGCCCCACGGCCACGCTTGCCGCTATGGGCACCGCCGAAAAAGCATTCGTCAACTTTGATAGAACCGGACAGCTTGGTTCGATCCGGAAAAACTGTACAGGTTCGTAACTTTTGCAGCCAGCACCAGGCCGGTTGGTAGCTTCTGAGCTCCAGAAAATCCTGTAGTGCAAAGGCATTGATCCCGTTTTTGCGAATCGGAAACCACCAAGGAGCCTTGAACATAGAATCCTTTAAATTTTTATTGATAACTGATGACTATCTTCACCGGTAGAGACTGATGAGTCCCTGGCTGATGAAGAAACAGAATCCAGGCGCCGCGCATGAAAAAGATTCAGTTTGAGCAGGTAATATGTGGCAAAAGCAAACAGCACCATGATGGTCAGATAGCTTGCCATGTAGGACCAGGCCGGTTCGCTGGTATGCCAGAAATCGAAGCTGTAATGAAGAATCAGCTTGGAAGCCAGGTTTCTGCTGAAAAAGGCTTTTATCCCCCACAAGGCAACAAGGGCGGCAGTAAGACGCAGAGTGATCGTCAAGCGTCTGCCGTTATATGGGAACAACCTGTTTATGACTCTCTTCCAGTAAAAGCCCAGATGGATGGACATGAGAAGGAACATCCAGTAGGCCGCGAGGGAGTGAATTTCCCAGCCACCGGCAAGGGAGTTTTCCTCTTCATAGGTGAAACCAAATAGCTCCTTCGAATGCAGGATGCCCGAGCAGATCAGCACCAGAGCGGAGACGAACAACAGCACATTCACGCTGGTGATGAATATGCGTCGACCATTGTATCTGCCTTTGCCCAGAGTTTTGTACCAACCGACATTAAGCCAGTTATGAAGGACAAACAGGACCAGCATTGTCAGCCCGATAAGTTCATGGGTGACACCGCCGATGATGCGGTAGGCCAGTAAAACCAGGACCAGAGCGGTCATGATCAGATCGAGAGCGATTTTCCTGTTCATGCTGTTCGCGTCCTCCTTCCTGTTATCCTGCAATCCGTTCGAGCCAGGCATTCATCTCCCGCTTGGACAGATCAGAATAGAGGATGGAATGAGCCTCTTTTATGGTCGTGCGCGGGGCGCTCTTGGCAATGGCCGACAGGGTCTGGGCCAACAACCCTTCACCGTGGCTGGCGAAAGGTATGATCGTCTTTTCAGAAAAATCATACTGCTCAAGGAAGGTTCGGACCGGCATGGGAGTCGTTGCCCACCAGGTTGGATAACCCAGATAGATAACATCATACTGATCCATGTCGATCCTGGTTTTAAGCGCAGGCCTGACATTCATCTGTTGATCTTTTCTAGTCTGGCTCAGACAGGTGGAATAGTTCCGCGAATACGGGGTTTGCATCTCCAGTTCCACCAGATCGCCACCAACCTTGTTATGGATCTCCTCGGCAAACATGCGGGTATTTCCCGACCAAGAGAAATAAATGACCAGATTTTTCAGTCCCGTCTGCGGCGTTAGGACCACCGGGGTTGAGTTTATACTCTGATCAAACTCCCTGCCTGCGTTACGAACGATACGAAACCCGATATTGTAGAGACGATTCCCAGGAGTAAAAGCCGCCCGGTACCCGGTGCGCAGATGCCTGCCGAAATCGTTCCAGCCGCCACCTCTATGGATTTTGTAAACCCCTGAGACCGGTCCGGTGGGATTATTGCCCGACTCGGTATCGTAGGCCCCGTACCAGTCCCAGCACCATTCCCAGACATTGCCGCTGATATCCTGCAATCCCCAAGGGTTCGCTTCGAAACTGCCGCAACTTACCGGCTTCTGCCGATAGCGTCCCTGTGTGCCACGGTCATAGGGGTAGATGCCGTACCAGTTGGCCTGTTGGGTGGTGATGTTGGTACCGGTATAAAAGGGCGCGGTTGTGCCTGCCCGGGCGGCATATTCCCACTCGGCTTCCGTCGGCAGGCGATAACCGTTGGCACTGCGATCCCAGGTGACGTTGAACCCGTCGATACTATAGGCAGGTTCCAGCCCCTCTCGCTCGCTGCGGGCATTGCAGCAGCGGATCGCGTCATACCAGGTGACATTTTCCACCGGGTTGTAGCCATCTTTATACTGACTCGGGTTGAAACCCATCAGAGTCTGATAGTCGCGCTGAGTCACTTCCTTCTTGGCCATATAAAAACTACCGACCTCAACACGATGCGGAAGTTCATCGCTTTCCCGCAAAAATTCCCCGACAGGGCTCCCCATCAGGAAGCTGCCGCCTAAAATCGGAATGAATTCATTCTCTTGGGCAAATAATGTTTTCGGGATCAGCAGGTTTCCGGCCAGAGAATAGGTCACGGAACCTGCGGCCAAATATTTAAGCATCTCCCTGCGTGAGAATTTATTCTGCATATTTGTCTCCTTCTGATAAAAACACGGAACGTCCGGGGGGGGGCGGTACTTTTTTTCAGATTGGTTACGGCTATGCCAATTATAAGCGAAACAATTATTAAGAATTACAGCACATCATTAAAAACGTTTTTAACGAAAAGTTGAAAATCGGATGGGTAGAATATTTTTTTTCAAATGCGGCCTGGCTAGCATGAGAGTACCCGAAAGTGCAAGCAGCAGTGAGCTGGCTCCAAAGGGGGCTCTGGTTCCAAACGTGTCCAGCAAAACACCTCCGCCCCATTTCCACTTGTGTCGGAATAAAACTTTCGCCTAGAATTTGCATTTCATTATCTTTGAAGGCGTTCTATTAGCTGTCGCTGATATTCAGGCAATTTCGAGGATGAAATCGCTTGAAATGCCAGTGGTCTTAAATAGGTCATACCAGCATGGAGTGCGCTGGCTTTCATTGGGGTAAACACATCTTCGAGATCAACTCCGATTCTGCCGGCCCCCCCATATGTTGAACTGCCACCTGCGGCAGTTGTAACTAGCAACATTTCTTTGCCTTGCCATAATCCAGGACCTACACTACCCCACACGTCATTGAGATAGGCTTTCATCATCGGTGTAATGTTGAACCAGTGCGTTGGAAACATAAATACGATACGGTCGTTTTGACGGGTGAGTTCGCGTTCTTTTTGCGCATCAATGGAACGTGTATCAAAACCGTAAATAGTTTCCAGGTTACGCACGGTGACGCCCTCAACGCTTTCCGCTGCCTGTTGCATACCTTTTGTCATGACCGAGCGTTCAGGGTAAGGGTGAGACACGATGACCAGTGTTTTAATGTCAGTCCTATAGGGTTTATCAGCCGCCAGTGCTGCGTTAGTCGTGAAAAATACAAGCGCAAAAGCAATTCCAGCCTTCAGAAGATTGCGTCGATCCATAGTGGGAGTCCTTTTTTGTATAAATGAAAGTCGAAAATTTTTCATAGCCAGTCAGACTGTTGTGACTCGGCCCGGTAGACCGTCTGTAAATTTTCACCTTGTTCCGTAGCTTTTTCGGAACCGGCATACACAACGGATGCAATGAACAGCAAAAAAGTTAATAGGAATGTAATTTTATCACGCTCTTACTCCTTTAAAGAGCTGGTGAAAAAGGTAGCGAGTTTATCAAAGGGAATGTAGTTTGGCCGATCATACAGGTCCACATGCCCTGCGCCGGAAACAACGTACAGTTCCTTAGGTTCTGCGGCCATTTCATATGCATCTTCGCTGAAATACCTGGAATGTGCGTGTTCGCCAATGATAAACAGAATCGGTCGTGGCGAAATAGATTTGATGTAAGTCATGAGCGGAAAGTTCATGAACGAATAATCGCTCGTCACTGTAAAGTTCGTCGTTGCATTGACGTGTTGGCCACGTGGCATTTTGTAGTATTCATAAAACTCTCGTGTGATAGGGTCAGTCTTGTCATCGATTTTTTCGGGAAGGCCAGTCATTTTCACTTCCCCCCCTTCGAATTCTTTCCAGCGTTGCTCACCAAGTTGGTCGAGGTAGTTAATGCGTTCTTCTTTAGTCATCGAGTCCTTCCATCCCTTGGCCTTTACCCGACTCATATCATACATGCTTACAGTGGCAATGGCCTTGATGCGCATGTCCACCTGAGCAGCGCTGATTGCAAAAGCCCCACTGCCGCACAACCCGATTGCCCCAATTTTGTTTCGATCCACGAACGGGCGTGTTCCGACAAAATCTACGGCTGCACTAAAATCCTCTACAAATATTTCTGGCGAAGAAATGCGCCTTGGCTCACCGCTGCTTTCGCCGTTATAGGATTCGTCAAAAGCAATGGTGACAAACCCTCTCTCTGCAATAGATTGCGCGTAAATTCCCGCTCCTTGCTCCTTAACACCTCCATAGGGCGTGCCAACGACTATGGCTGAATATTTTTTTGCTTTATCGATATGCTTAGGCAGATACATATCGGCAGACACAGTGATTCCGTACCTGTTGTGGAACGACACTTTTTCATGAATTACCTTGTCGCTTAAATGGAATGTCTTATCCCATGCCCTAGAGTCTGCCGCGAGGACAGCTCCAGCCGAGGAGAAAAGCACGGTAGTTAAAATCGACAAAATCATACCCGGCTTGAATTGATCGCTAAATTTTCTGCTCATTGTGATCTCCGTTATTGACTGTTTTCAGCCTGCGTTGTTTGACTACATTCAGCGCATGATAAATCCGCCGTCTACTGAGATTGACTGACCCGTCACATAACTTGCAGTCGAACTGCATAACCAGAGAACAACATCAGCGATCTCCTCTGCCTTTCCATAACGGCTCATGGGAATACCTTTCTTCATTTCTTCCAGTGCTTCCGCCTGGCCAGAGGCGACCATCTGGTCGGCCATTGGCGTCCATATCATCCCAGGACAGACGGCGTTAACTCGAATGTTACGCCCGGCATACTCAAGTGCGGCACTTTTGGTCAGCCCAAGTACACCGTGTTTCGCGGCGTGGTAGATACCCCGCTCAGCACCACCAACAAGACCTCCCAACGAAGAGCAATTAACAATAGAACCACTTCCTTGCGTGCGCATATGTTGCAGTTCGAACTTCATGCAGCTCCATATACCTCGGAGATTGATTGCAGTCACGCGGTCAAAATCTTCCCGGGTTTGATCTGCAGCTTCAGCGAGAACATTTTGAACCCCGGCATTGTTGTAAGCTGCATCGAGCCGCCCGAAAGAGGAAACCGTCTGCGCAACCATTGCTTCCACCTGTGCGTCATTGGCTACGTCGCAGCAGATAGCGAGTGTTGTGTGGCCTTGTGATTTCAAATCTTCTGCTGCCGAACGCACTGCATCTTCGTTCCAGTCAGCCATCGCGACCGAGGCTCCTGATTCAGCAAATGCCCTGGCAGTCGCCAGCCCCAGTCCAGACGCAGCTCCAGTAACTAAAGCTACTTGATTTTTAAAAGTAATTTCCATGTTTTACTCCCTGATAGACAGTCAATATTGGCTTGTTCCTATTTGCATTCACGATACTCATAAGATACTGTGGACAGATAGAAAGATCGTGTCAGATCCTTGCCAAATAGTTCGAGGCAACAAAAATATATTGTTCTTCCTGCTGTGATTTTTTAAAGAAAAGATGGGATAACGAAAATTCCGTAAGAGCGAGGTAAATGATGAGGACGGCATCTCTTATCGGCAACACACGGCGGACCTGGTGCCATGGAGGCGAGGGATAACCACCTTAACCAATTGTAAAACTGTCGCATTTCATAGCGAGTTAAAACTCTGATAGCCTTAGCCTATCTAAAAAACAAGGTGATACTCTATGAATTCTAAAAACGATAATCTGGAAAAAATTGCTGCCGATTGGGAAATTGCACAGAGCAGACTTGTTGAGGGCATTGCCAAATGGACCGAGGAAACAGATGAACCCGACATTGCGATCCCGAATCTAATACTTCGTCGGCATCAGGAACCAACGGAACGTACATGCTACCTTTATGAGCCGAGTATTTGTCTTATTGCACAGGGGGCCAAACGAGCAACACTTGGGAAAGAAATTTACGAGTTTGACAAACATCATTTTTTGCTGATATCAGTCGATTTACCTACTTTATCACAAATCTTAAAAGCGGACCCGAAGAAACCCTACCTGGGTCTAATGTTGAAATTCAGTCAGCTTGCTATCTCAGAATGTATTCTAAACAGAAACCTTCCTTCTCCTTGTTCAAAACAGACAGGTCAAGCGATAGACCTCGGAGAGGTCACGCTACCGCTACTAAATGCTTTCAACAGATTAATCGATTTGCTTGATGAGCCAGAAGAGATACCGATTATTGCGCCCCTTATTGAAAGGGAAATTCTTTATAGACTACTCGTTGGAGACCAGGGCATTCGTCTGCGTCAAATAGCAACACAAGGGAGTCCCAGTCAGCAAATTGCCCATTCGATAAAATGGCTCAAAAAAAATTATTCTCAACCTTTGAAAATAAATGATCTCGCCGCCATAGCCAATATGAGCAAGACAACCTTTCACCATCACTTTCGGGCTGTGACGACCATGACTCCACTGCAATACCAGAAACAATTGCGCCTTTTGCAAGCACGCCGTTTGATGTTGACGGAACGTCTGGATGCTGCAAATGCTGCATTTCAGGTTGGATACGAAAGCCCATCACATTTCAGTCGAGACTACAGCCGCTATTTCGGTGCGCCTCCACAACGCGACATAGCTAACTTACGCGTAACGACAAGGGAAACAAGTTAGTTTCCAATCTGAAAACCGGCCAAATCCCCTCCTGACTTTCCGGATTGACACAAGTCATTGCTTCGGTGGTTAAACAAAGAAGTTGCCTTCAAGCACGCGGCTAAAGCTTTCCTACGAGTGAACAATAGCAACTATACGGTCTCAAGGCATGATCTTTTTTTACCTCTTAATTGCTGCAGGTGGGATTTCACAACTTAGGATTTTTAACCGGTCGTTTGAGTAACAAGTGAGAATTATTGCTTTGTTTTCAAAAGTCAGGTCAAAAATGGTTTTCAAATATCCTATGGATTTTGGGCAGATAAAATAGAAGTCCGAAAGGCCAGCTTGAACACAGATGGTCAATAACTCGTTGTCATTTTTCATATCTCTACTCATTTTTGGGGTGACGTTTTTTAATTGGCAATGAGTGCCTGTGTTAAGGTGTGATGGGTGGATGGAATAGGGTCGTAACAAGCACCGAATCCGAAACGGTTCGGAAGCCTTCTGTGTTTCTGTCTGGAAACCGCCCTTTTTCCCTTTTCCCTGCGTGGGGAAAGGTCAGGATGGGGGGAGTGGGGGGAACGCTTTGTAACGGTGAGTTGCTCGGCAACCCATGAATTTCAGGTCATAGTGGTTGAAACTTCTCGATCAAATTTTATCCTTGCGCAGGCCGTATTTCTTCATTTTGCGATAGATGGTCGCCATATTCATATTGGCTTTTTTTGCCGCTTCTTCAACATTCCCTGCTGCTTCAGTCAGCAGGTGTTTCAGATAGTCAATTTCAAAGCGGGCCAGGGCCTGATTGTAATCGTTACTGGTGTCGATGAAGGTTTCGGTCTCAATAAATTGAGCCAGGGTTTCCAGGCTGATCTGTTGATCCGTTTCAATGGTGAGACAGGCTTCAATGACATTTTTTAGTTGGCGGATGTTGCCAGGCCATGAATATTCGGTGGCGGCGATCTGGGCATCGGCAGAGAGCCCTTTGATTGTGGTTTTAAACTTCTTATTCTGCAAGGCGATAAAGTGGGCCGCGAGCAGTGGAATATCTGCTTTGCGCTGGCGCAGGGCTGGCAGGTGCAGATTTATGACATTGAGCCGGTAAAAGAAATCTTCCCGGAATGCGCGGTTTTGCACTTCCAACTCCAGGTCCGAGTTAGTGGCTGATATCAGTCGGACATCAACCCGGGTTGCTGAGGTGTCGCCAATGCGGCGGAACTCCTGCTCCTGGAGAAAGCGCAGCAGGGTTTTCTGGACGGCAAGGGGCACGTTACCAATTTCGTCGAGAAACAGGGTACCGCCGTCAGCCGCTTTAAGCAATCCTTCCTTATCGGAATCGGCACCGGTGAAGGCGCCTTTTTTGTGGCCGAAAAGTTCGCTTTCGAGGACCGAATCGGGAATTGCTCCACAGTTGATGGCAATAAACGGTTTGTCACGACGGGGTGAATTATAGTGGATGGCCTGAGCAATCAGTTCTTTGCCGGTTCCGGATTCACCGGTAATCAGTACCGAGGTATCCCTGACCGCAACTTTTTTAACCTTGTCCAGTAATTGCTGGAGAATGGTTGACGCCCCGATAATGTTGTCAAAATTGAATTTACCGGCCAGTTTCTCTTTGAGTTGCAGGTTTTCGGTTTTTAATTCATTGTGATTTAGAGCATTTCTTACCCGATAGAGCAGTTCGTCCGGCTCAAAGGGTTTGGTCAACATGTCGTAAGCACCTTTACGCAGGGCCTGAATCGACATATCGACAGTCGCAAAAGCGGTAATCATAATGACGGGAATCTCCGGCTCACTGCTTTTTATCTGCTGGAGAACCTCAAGGCCGTCGATTCCCGGCATCTTGATGTCGGTAATTACCAGGTCCCAGGTCCCAGGACGAAACAGTTCCAGGGCCTCAACAGGGTTGGTAAAGGTACGCACTGCATGCCCTTCATCCATCAATACTGCGGACATCATGCGACATAATCCTTCTTCATTATCGATGACCAGAATCTTTTTTGCCGACATTGGTTTACTCTTCAGTATTCTTCACGTTGTAGTGGCAGATCAATAGTTACGGTTGTGCCTTCTGTTTTGACCGAATCAATACTTATCTCCCCCTGGTGCATATCAATGATCTGCTTGGTAATCGCCAGTCCCAACCCGGTACCGCGCGCTTTGGTGGTGAAAAACGGTTCAAAGATTTTCTCCATATGGCTTTCCTCAATGCCAGCGCCGGTATCACTAAATTCTATGCGGATATATTTACCGTCGGTACAGCTGGTTTTGACCCTTATTTCACCACCATCAGGGGTCGCCGAACCAGCATTAAGCAGTAGATTGATAGCGACCTGGCGGAGTTGATCACCATCAGCCATGATGGTGGGCAAGTCGCTGCCCAGGTTCTGGATAATGGCGACATGGTAGAGATCGGTATGATTGCTGGCAAAATCGATAATCTGACGTAACAGCTTGTTGATATCCGTTGCTTCAAGCGCTGGCTTGGGCGTACGTGCATAGCTGAGTAAATCCTGAACGATCTTTTTACAGCGTTTGCTCTCCCGCTTGATCTCGTGGATATAGGTATAATTAGGATCGTCCTCGGGAATTTTCTTTTCGAGGTAGCCGGCGTAACCGAGGATAACCCCAAGAGGATTATTTATTTCATGAGCAACACCGGATGACAAAACTCCCAATGAAGCCATTTTTCCCTGTTGGGCCAGCGCTGTTTCCATCTCCTTGTTTTTGCGTAGCATGCGGGTCATGCGGTTGAAAGCGATGGCTAACTCTCCGAGTTCGTCCCGGCTTTCGATGGACATCTGCTCATCGAGGCGTCCCTGTTTAACTTTGCGGATGACTCCGATCATGTTGTGGATCGGTTCGGTCAGCATCCGCGCTGCCAGATAGACCAGGACTGCCGTCAGCAGGCCGATGATCAGTGGCAACAGTAGAACGTAGATAATAATGCGTGCTTTGAGGGTATTCGCTGGCTGGTAGAATTCATCTTCGTAGCTGCTGACCGCAATGATCCAGTCCCAGGGTTCGAAATAGCGGTAGCGGACAATCTTCATTCGCGCCGTGCTTTCCCCTTTGGTTAACCATGGGTAGCGGATCCAACCATCTTTCTTGGCAATCATTTCAGCGATAAATGCCCGCCCTTCATGATCCTTTTCAGCAATCAGGTTTTCCCCTTCTGAGTCAGGGTGGATGGTCAGGGTGCCATCTCCGGCAAGGCAATAGATATAACCGGTGCTACCGACCTTTTTACTTTTAATCTGATTAGCCAGGGTGGCCAGGGCCTTTTGTTCGAAAACCGGATCATCATAGGTTTCATCAAGGTAGCCACCAGCAGCAATGATCCAGTCCCATTTGGGGCAGTAGCGGAAGGCGACGATTTTATTACGATAGTGCTCATCGCCAAGTTGAGGGTTGCGCCATGGGTAGATGGTATAAAGGACGTCTCCCGGCTTTGCGGCCAGTGCCTGGGTGATCATGTCGCGAATAAAGTAGCGCCCCTGTTCATCCTGATAATCGATAACGTTCTGCCCCTCAAGGGCCGGATGAATCATCAGTTCGCCGCTGCTGTCAAGGGCGAAGAGGTAGCCACTGCTACCAATACTGACCTCTTTAAAGCTGTTCCTGGTCGCTTGTAATGCGCTGTGGAAGTCAATAACGCCAGTTCTAAGATGTTCCTGCTGTTGATTAATGAGGTTATAGGCGAGATTGACCAGGGAGCTCATCTCCTGTTGAACAATCTTCTTTTTCCCCTCGCGATAGACCTGAAATTGGCGATGGTGGCCGTCGAGCAGGTCGAGAGTAAAGCTGGCCATGTGATCGAGGTCGGCTTTGCTGGCAGTTGTCAGCCCCTCGTAAGCTTTGTCAGTAGCTATATAGCCGATCAGGGCGCCAAGTAAAAATATGGGAATTACGACCAGTGGCAGGATGACCGCCAGCATTTTTGAGCGAATTTTGAGGTTCTGCAATAAGCCTATTTTCATTTATTGCCCTCGGTCGAAAGAATGTTGTTTGCTATTTTATAACATGGGTTTATTTTTAAGGAAAGCAATCACTGTGTTGTTTGAGTAGCTGGCTGAATGATTTTTAAGACTGTGGAGTGTCAATGGTTACAGCTCCTGAATGATCTATTCCAAGAGCTGAAACCATTTTTTGAAAATAGCACCAGTAATGCTAAGTAAAGTTAAGTATGGGAGGCGGAAGGCTGCTCAGAGGGTGGAGCAACTAGTTGTCTCCTCCATACTTAAGTTCGCAGTATTCCAGGCGGGACAGGTAGAGATCCAGGAAGATCTCATTGGCGCGCTGGATCATGCGTTCATTGTGCTCCTGAAAGACTTTATCAAAGTTGCTTTTAATGTGAATAAACTGCTCTTCACTCAAGTCGGAAGGTAGTTGAATCGTCATCTCAGGAGGATCACCGGAAAAATGCTTTTCAAGCATTTTCTCTACTTCTGCTTTTAAGCACTGCAGAACTTTGGGATTAAGGTGAGATAGATTGGTTGAGACCGCTTCGTTAACAATGTCTTTGATCGATTTCTTTTCTTTGGAGAACGGCAAAATTTTAGCTGACATAACCTATCCAGATATTTGAGTCATAGAATTTCATTTACGAACCATGATTACAGGATAAAGGATAGATGCCCTATGATCATAGGGGGGGGACGAAAAAAAAGTGCCACTTATTTGCAAAGTGGCACTGTTGAGTAGCGAGAAAGGGCAATAGCAGGCTGTTGAAAAACTATCTGCGTTGCAATTGCGTTGTTAAAAATCGCCTCGAAATGCTCATTTACTAAAGTAAACTGCGCTTTTTCGGCAATTTTTGCCTAGCACTTGCTGCCTCGAAAACGTTTTTCAACACCCTGATAGGCAACAGAGAATTTCAAGAATAGCGGCCTATGGGGTATTTTAATTCAGCGATCAAAATCGAACCATAACACCGGCAAAAGGCCCGGTGATTTTTGCGTCGACATACAATTCATCTTCGTCGATAGTCAGGTCAAAGTAACGATACCCGGCGTAAATGCCGAGCATGGGAAGCGGGGAAAATTCAATCTGGGCTTCGGCGTCCAGAAAATGATTTCCGGAGTACTCCATATAGCCAATCCGGCCAACGATCCCCAGGTAGTCTGCAAGGGCGATGCGGGCGCGGGCTCCCACCGTCGGTATCGGTGCCAGGACCGATTCCGATTCTGTTTGACCAGTGGTTGATTCGGTGATTGAAAAGTCGGCATCAGCGACTTTGACAGCCACTTCAAGGCCGAACTGAAAACGAGTCGGAAGATCATCAAAATTAAGCAGATAATAGGTATAACCGATGTCATAGAGGTCTATGCTCAGGTTGCTTTTTACTTCAGTTGAAGCACTGAATTCGGTGCCATTCAGAACGATGGTGTCGGACAGGGTCCCCGTTCCTGAGAAGTCGAGGGGCAGGTAATTAAGGGAGAGCCGTGAATTTCCCCAGGATATTGCAACTTCCCCGCTAAAATCCTCGCTGTCGTCAAGATCCAGATCGTTCTGGATGTCAACTGTGCCGCCAATGTTATTGACGGTCCCGCCAATGGTTCCTTCCGGTTCTAGTATCTGGTAGCCGGCTTTGACAGATAAAAGTTCGTCTGCATAAAGGTTGCCGGCGGTCAGTAGTAAACCGACGATGAGTGTTAAAACTTTCCATTTTCTGAACATATAAGCTCCTTTTAATTGATATTTTGCCACATTGAAATAAAACATTAGCACGAGTAAATAATTATGTCAGCTAGCAGAGTGTAGAAGTTTTGTTTCATGGTAAGATTTTATAGGGAGCCGGTTTGGTTTCAAACAGGCGTAAAAAGGTGAAACATTAGAAAGATTCCATAATAGTTGCAGATGAATTAAGTTGGTTGTTTCTAATGGAGGTTCGTTTCAGGTAACGTACGTAGCAGAGGAGGTAGATGAGAATGAGGAAAATATGGTTATTTATGTTGTTCTTCCTTTTCTTCCCAGCCCTTTCTTTTGCCCTTGATACCTATTTTGCATCGCCAAGAGCGATGGGTATGGGAGGTGCAAATGTCGCTTCGGTCAGAGATACCAGTGCTCAGTATTATAATCCGGCCGCTTTTGGTTTTATGGGAGAACCGGAGAATGAGGACGCTAAAACCTTCGGTTTCGATATCAGCGCAGCCGGTGGCTATCGTTTGCATAGCGATTTTGCCCAGTATGTCGACGATCTTAACGATATCGATCTTGATGCTTTGGAAGATGGTATCGACAATGAACAGGAATTGCAGGATCTGACCAGGCTGGCTGAAGCTCTGAATGCCGTCGACGAAGGAAAAACAGGGATTACCACTGAGGTGAATGCCGGGGTCGGTATTCGGGCGGGACGCTTTGCAATCGGATTTCGTTCTTATGCTGCCGCTTCTGGTCGTGTTGTCAGTGTCGATACTGTCAATCTTGGATTGACGACCGATATGGCGACTGTGAACAGTGATATCGAGGGGGTGGCTATTGAAGGTTACGACACCGCGACCTACGAAATCTCCTTGCTTACAGCTGATCAGGTCACTGCTCTAAGTGATGCCGGATTCTCTGATGAGGCGATCAAGCGGATCGATTATATTGCTGCCGACCAGGGGATTGCAGCGAGTGATCTGGATGGAGCTGTCTCGATTCTGAGTGATGTTGCAGCCGGAAGTAGTGCTGACCCCACCAGCACCACAAATCTCTCCGATAATACGACAAGTATTGCCCTTGACGGTCTTGGCATCGTTGAGGTGCCTATCAGTTATGGCTACAAAGTGACGCCGAATATCGCAATTGGCGGGAACTTTAAGGTCATGCGTGGCCGGGTTTATAAGAATCAGGTCTCTATATTTGAAGAGGATACCGGAGATGCTCTGTCAGAAACAGATGAACATTTTGAGGAGACAACCACCTTCGGGATCGACCTTGGGGTGTTGGCAAAGTTGGGTGATTTCTCTCTGGGGCTGGTCGGGCGGAATCTGAACGCGCCAAAGTTTGATGGTTTCAATAAAACCGTCCAGTTGGAAAGTGGTGACGAGGTAACTCTTGATGCGGACGATGTGACTCTCGATCCGCAGGTGACCGCTGGCGTTGCCTGGATGCCTCTGGATACCCTCACTCTAGAGGCCAATCTTGATCTCTTGGAAAGTGAAACGACCTTCCCCGGGTACGATACCCAGAATGTTTCTTTCGGTCTTGAATGGGATGCTTTCCACCTGGTCGCCTTGAGGCTTGGGGCCTATAAAAACCTGGCCAACAGTGATGTTGACCTGGTTTATACTGCGGGGCTGGGACTGAAGATGTGGCTTGCCCGTCTTGATATTGCCGGTGCCTACGCTACAGACAGTTATGAGTACGATGGTGATGATGTGCCACAGGAAGCAAAAGTGGCTGCAGTGTTAAGTGTCAATTTCTGAGCATAAAAAATGGGGGCAGTCTGAGTAGGCTGCCCCCGTTTTTGCAAGATTTATTCGGTTAGCGCATACGTTTCCGCCCTTTAGGCTCGCGCCGCCGCCGCCTACTACGCTGTTCCCCTGCCGGATCGGCGACAGATTCGCTCGCGATGTTTTTGGGCTTGGTCGGAGCGACTTTGATGAACCGCTCCTGAATTTTGGTGCCGTCGAGAACATTCAAGGCTTCGCGGTTTTCTTTTTCCGTTGCCATTTTGATAAAGGCAATTCCCTTGAAGTTGCCACGGTCATCCTTGAGCATAAAAATAGAACGGACTGTTCCGCAGGTTGAAAACAGCTGTTTGAGCTCTTCTTCCGTAATTTCATAAGGAAGTTCAGAAACGAATAGTTCCTTGAGTTTATCTTTACCGGTCATTGGTTTTCTCCCGCTCGTTCAAAAGCGCTATCCGATTCATTGGGTCGTTCAAGACTGACCCGTCCTAATTTGCCCCCGCGTAATTCTCGAAGAAGCAGTTCCGCAGCTCGATAACGATCAACTTCACCGCCACTGACAAGGCATCCGCGTTTGCGTCCGATGGCGTCAAGTAGCTCTATGGCTTTTGCGGGGATTTCAGCCAATTTGTAACGCTCAGTCAGAATGGTTCGATATTTTGTCGCCAGATATTCTGCAGTCAACATGGCGACTTCAACGGAATCATAGGCATCGTCACCAATCGCGCCACTGGCAGCCAGGCGACAGGCTCCGCCAATACTTTCAAGAAATGGCCAGAGGATCCCCGGGGTATCAGAAAGCAGAATGCCATTACGTAAATCGATCTGTTGTGGGCAGGTTGTTATTGCTGGTTTGTCACCTACCCGGGCAATTTTTTTTCCGGCCAGGGTATTGATCAGGGTCGATTTTCCAACATTGGGAATACCGACAATCAGAATCCGTAGTGGTTTTCCGGCCTGCACCCGGGATGCGAGCATTTTACGGCACAACTTGGGAATAAGGCCAACATCACGCCGGTTCTTGGCTTCCAGGGAAAGGGCTTTGACCTCTTCCTGTTGTTCGAAATGCCGAATCCAGTTTTTGGTGATATTAGGATCAGCCAGGTCGGCCTTGTTCAGTATTTTAAGGCACGGTTTGTTTTTACGTAAACGCTCCAGCAGTGGGTTGGCACTACTGGCCGGCAACCGGGCATCAAGAACCTCGATGACCAGGTCGATTTTGGGCAGCATTTCCGTGATTTGGGCCCGGGCTTTTTTCATGTGGCCCGGATACCATTCGATAATCATGTTTTTCTCTTTTTCCTGTGTGAATATAAGATCCAAAAGCTTGAATGTAGAATTGAAAAGGATCTCTCATTCCACATAGGGTATTCTAGCTTCTGTCTTCAAATTGTTTAGGCTCGCATCTTCTGTATCATAATCAGATCAGCAAGCACCAGTGCGGCCATGGTTTCAACAATCGGGATAGCTCTCGGGACAACACAGGGATCGTGCCGGCCTTTGGCCTCAAGGACGGTTTGTTTGCCGTCGTAGGTCACGGTTTCCTGAGCCTGACCGATGGTTGCCGGTGGCTTAAATGCGATGCGGAAATAGACAGGCTCTCCGTTGGAAATGCCACCCTGGACACCACCGCTATAATTAGTCAAGGTGCCGAGGACGCCATCGCGCTGAACGAAGGGATCATTATGAACGGAACCCCGCATCCGGGCCCCCTCAAAGCCTGATCCAATTTCGAATCCTTTGGTTGCCGGCAGCGATAACATGGCATGGGCCAGCTTTGCTTCAAGGCGGTCAAAAATTGGTTCGCCCAATCCGGCAGGTAGGTTACGGCAGACACAGGTGATGACCCCGCCGATGGAGTCCTTTGCTTCCCGGGCGGCGACAATCTCTTCGGTCATTTTGGCTGCAGCAGCTGTATCGGGGCAACGGATATCATTAGCGTCAACCTGCTCGCGGGTAATGCTGTTCATGTCGATATCAGCGGCGTCATAATGGCCAACGCTACTGACCCAGGCTACGATTTCGATGCCGAAGGTTTCTTTCAGATATTTTTCTGCCAGTGCACCAGCCGCGACGCGACCAATGGTTTCACGCGCACTTGAACGGCCACCACCACTGGAGGCATGGATACCGTACTTGGCGCGGTAGGTGTAATCTGCATGGGATGGGCGAGGTATATCGCTCATGGAACCGTAATCACCAGGGCGTTGGTCTTTGTTTTTAACCAGCATCCCGATGGGGGTTCCCAGGGTCAAGCCATTTTCGACGCCTGACAGGATCTGCACCTGATCGGCCTCATTCCGTTCGGTGCCGAGTTTATTCCCGCCAGGCCGACGCCGGTCAAGTTGCGTCTGAATATCAGCCTCACTGATAGTCATGCGCGGAGGGACACCGTCAACAACGACTCCGACCCCGGCACAATGAGATTCTCCGAAAGTACTTATCCTGAAAAAACGACCAAAACTACTCGACATGGTTTCCTCTGTATGTTGGTAAATTACAATATAGCGTAAAAAGGTTGTCATTTAACCGTTAAGAAAGTCATTCAGAATAACAGAAAACCCTTTCAGACGCTATGAAATCGGTAAAAAAGCCTTGCTTTCCAGCGACTTTATTGTCAAAAAAAATAGAATTGAAAAGATCCTATTCCTTGCAGCATATGCTAAAATAGCGAAAATTTTGCGGAGGTGTTATTTCATGGCCGATGTATCCCGTTTTATCGACGGCATTATTAATTTCCAGCAACAACACTTTGGCAGAAATGCCGAGTTGGCTCATGAGCTGATGGCGGGGCAGAAACCTCAGGCACTGCTGATTGGCTGTTGCGACTCCCGGGTTGATCCGGCTTTAATGACCGATTGCGCCCCTGGTGAATTGTTTATTCTGCGCAATATTGCCAACCTGGTACCGCCATACCTTAAAAATGATGATTTCCACGGCGTCAGCTCTTCCATCGAATATGCTGTTTGCTTTCTTGAAGTATCTGACATTATTGTCCTTGGCCATTCCGGTTGTGGTGGGATCGAAGCGCTGATGGCGTCTGCCGGAGGAAAGAATATCGGTGAGTTCATCGGTACCTGGGTCAATATTGCGGCACCTGCGCGTGATAAGGTATTGGCCGAGATGGCAGATGAACCCAAGGATAAACAGCTATGTGCCTGTGAGAAAGAGTCGATTCTGGTTTCGCTGAAAAACCTGATGACCTTTCCCTGGGTAAAAGAACGTGTTGCCCAGGGGCAGCTGAGTTTGCATGGCTGGTATTTTGATATTCGTAATGGCCGGTTGCAGTACTATGATCAGTTGACCGGTGCTTTTGATACCCTGGTAGATCGCTACTCCCCTGCCGAAAAAAAACAGGGATAACGTCGCCATGCGTTACCCCTGCCGTTTCTTGCTCTTCTGAGATGGGTCTTCTTTACTGATTAATTTCGATAATTCGATTGCCCTTGAAACCTAACAGGTAAAGCTCTTTCTGAGCTTCCCCAAAGGCATCGAAGCCGACGGTGCCGGTAATACCATGAAAATCAGTCATATTCATCAGCTTCTGGCGTAGTTCTTCACGGTTAATGACCGCGGGATCGTCGATACTGCGCAGTAAAATACTGGCAGCTTCAAAGGCCTGGGCTTCGAGAATGGAAGGTTCTTCGGCATAAGTCTGTTGATACAGCTCGTTAAAGCGCTTTACCTCTGGGGTATTGGCACCGGAGAAGAAGGCATCAACAAAAACAGCATCTTTCAAAAAGCGACCAGCCCGCTCAGCCAGGTCAGGAGAGTTCCAGCCGTTTATCCCTAGCAGGGTCGTATCCTTGATTCCATAAAACATCAACTGTGGAGCGATCAGGCTGATATGATCGGCAAAATCCGGGATGAACAGGGCGTGAAACGGGGGCTGCGGATACTCAGCTTCAAGCGGTTCGGGCTGCCCTTTCCCCTCCTCAAGGGGTGGCCGTGGGATAGGTCGTTCGCCGTTGCGCCACAGCAGTTGGGCAATCGGTTTTTTAAAATCGGTGCTATCTTCACTGTAGTTAACGATGTCAACGATCTCTCCCCCGGCATTAATGACCTCGTTGCGGAACAGGTTCGCCATCTGTTCCCCGAGGCGATTTTGCGGATGGAGGATGGAAAATGAAACATTCCCTTTTGCCATGGCATAACTGACCAGAGTTTTGATCTGCTGCTCTGAGGTCAGGGTATCCCGGAATATAAAATGGCCAAGTTCGGGTAACGCATCTCCCTGAGCCAGGGTCAACATCGGGACCATCTCCTGTTGGGCACGGCGAGCAGCGGCTTCGGCATTAGAACCGAGTAGTGGCCCGATAATTGCCATGACTTTATCATCATCGCACAGGCTGCTGACCAGTTGCGCCGGAGTGACCCCTTCCGTAGCAGTATCCTGGTAGATAAAGCGGATTGGTAAACGGGTCTTGTTGTGTTCCTGCAGAGCAAGGTCGAGGCCGTTTTTAACCAGTTGGGCATAAGATGCATAACGTCCGCTCAGCGGCAACATAACGCCGATGCTGTCACGGCTCAGCCAGTTGTCTTCGCCGGTTCGTGCCAGCAGGTTCTGGGCTTCCTGCCAGTAGGGGAAGGTGACCGAGGAAGCAAATATGCGCTCAAGATACCTTTTGGCCAGATCCGGTTGTTGCTGGACCAGGGCTCGGCGTGCCAGTTGCAGCAATGCGTCCTGTCCCAGTGCTGTCCCCTGCCACATGAAGGCCGCTTCCTCAAGCTGATTCTGGGTCAACTGGTTCTGCATAAGATCATGCATCTGGGCTGCAATGCTGGCAGGCTGACTGGTGATCGTCGCTTGTTGATTCAGATAATACAGGGCTTCCAGGTAGTTTTGAGTGGCACTGGCTCCAGCACTCAGGGTTTGAAAAAGGGTATTGCGATCAGCAACCGAAAGGGGTTCCTGCAGCAGGGGTCTCAGCTTTAGTATTCCGGCAGCAGGCTGATCGGTCTGGATAAGACACAGACCCCGAAGTAGTTCGGTTTCAGGGTTGACCAGCTCTTCAGGAATCTGTTTCAGATAGAGAAGAGCATCATTGTAGTTATGCTGTTCAATAAAGATTCTGGCGATCAGAGTGAAACTCTGGACAGCCTCACGGCTTGAATTATCCTGGCGGATAAGGTTGCGTAAAACTGAGAGGGCCTGGTTTGTCTTGCCGGTCTGGTAGAGTTGGCGCCCCAGTTCCAGCTGTCTTAAAACAGCTTGTTCTGCCGCTGATGTTGAAAGCGGAAATGCAAGCATTGAGACAATAATTAAAACTATGAGGCGCTTCATGCCAACTCCGTTGAGATTAGAAGGGACCGGTTCTCAGTCGAACAGTTCCTTGACCTTGTCAAAAAAGCTCTTGCCTTGAGGGTGAATGTCCTCACCACTCTCCTTGGCAAATTCTTCAAGAAGTTCACGCTGTTTAGCATTCAGCTTGGTGGGAACTTCAACCTTGAGAACGACCAGTTCATCACCGCGACCATAGCCCTGTAACGCAACGATTCCCTTGCCCGTCAATTTAAGTACCTTGCCGCTTTGAGTTCCGGCGGGGACTTTCATATTGACCTTACCTTCCAGGGTCGGAACTTCGAGTTCGCAACCAAGAGCGGCCTGGACGAAAGAAATGGGAATTTCACAGATGATATTCTGACCTTCACGCTCAAAGATCGGGTGGGTTTCGACACTGATGACCACGTAAAGATCACCCGGAGGACCACCGTGTGAGCCGGATTCGCCTTCCCCGGTCAGCTTAAGTCGGGTGCCGGTTTCAACTCCTGCAGGTACCTTCAGAGACAGGGAGCGTTTCTTTTTGACCGTTCCGGTGCCGCGACAATCGGGGCACGGATCTTTAATAATCTTTCCTTCACCACGACAATCGGGGCATGGGCGACTCATAGTGAAGAAGCCCTGCTGATAGCGGACCTGGCCAGCACCACGACAGGTAGCACAGGTCTGCGCCTCAGTGCCGGGGCGGGCACCGCTGCCATGGCAGGTTTCACAGCTTTGACTGCGTGGTAACTGCAGTTTCTTTTCGGTGCCAAAGGCGGCCTCTTCAAAGCTGATAGTCAGGTTGTAACGCAGATCGTCGCCGCGCTGTCCACGGCTTCCGCGTCTTGAACCACCGCCGAAGATATCACCGAAGATATCACCGAAGATATCTTCAAAACCGCCACCGCCAAAATCGAACCCGCCACCAGAAAAGCCACCATTGCCATTGACACCGGCGTGACCGAACTGGTCATAGTTGGCTCTTTTCTGTGAATCGGAGAGTACCGAATAGGCCTCGGTGAGCTCCTTGAATTTCTCTTCAGCTTCTTTATCACCGGGATTTTTATCGGGATGGTATTGGATCGCCAGGCGCCGGTACGCTTTCTTTATTTCTGTTTCGCTTGCGTTACGGTTGACACCCAGTATTTCGTAGTAGTCACGTTTAGCCAAAATAACAATCCTACGTCTTTGACAGACAGGCGCTGAACGTATTCAGCGCCTGTGTTTGTTTATGTCGTTTATTTCTTTTCGTCGACGTCTTCGAATTCAGCATCGACAACGTCGTCAGCTGGCTGGCTTTCGCCTGCAGCACCCTCAGCACCTTCTTCATTCTGAGCCTGAGCGTACATCATTTCAGCTAATTTGTGAGAGGCCTGAGCGAGAGCTTCAGTCTTCTTCTTGATTTCCTCTGGATCATCCCCTTCGATGGCTTTCTTAAGATCGTCAAGGGCTCCCTGAATTTGATTCTTGGTAGCACTGTCAAGCTTCTCACCATGTTCGCTGAGAGATTTCTCAGTGGTGTAGGTGAGGCCGTCTGCCTGGTTGCGGGCTTCGATCAGTTCACGTTTTTTCTTATCTTCACCGGCGTGAGTTTCGGCATCTTTAACCATCCGGTTGATTTCGTCGTCAGACAGACCGCTGGATGCGGTGATCTGAATTGACTGCTCTTTACCGGTGCCCAGGTCTTTAGCGGAAACATGCAGAATACCGTTGGCATCGATATCGAAGGTGACTTCAATTTGTGGAACACCGCGTGGTGCGGCAGGAATACCGACCAGTTCAAAGTTACCGATGGTTTTATTGTCACCGGCCATTTCGCGCTCACCTTGAAGAACATGAACGGATACCGCAGGTTGATTGTCAGCTGCAGTAGAGAATACCTGACTCTTTTTGCAAGGGACTGTGGTGTTCTTTTCGATCAGCTTGGTCATGACACCGCCGAGGGTTTCAATACCAAGGGACAGTGGGGTAACGTCAAGCAGCAGAACGTCTTTAACGTCACCAGTAAGAACGCCACCCTGGATAGCAGCACCAATAGCGACAACTTCGTCCGGGTTAACGCCTTTGCTTGGGGTCTTGCCAAAAATTTCCTTAACGCGATCCTGAACAGCAGGCATCCGGGTCATACCGCCAACCAGGATAACTTCGTCAATTTCGCTGGCAGAAAGTCCGGCATCTTTAAGAGCGGTCTGGCAAGGAGCCACCAGGCGGGCGATCAGTTCGGCACAGATGCTTTCCAGCTTGGAGCGGGACAGCTTCATGTTCAGGTGCTTAGGACCTGACTGATCAGCGGTGATAAATGGCAGGTTGATGTCGGTTTCCATTGAGGAAGACAACTCACACTTGGCTTTTTCAGCAGCTTCTTTAAGACGCTGCAGAGCCATTTTGTCGCCGCGCAGGTCAATGCCCTGCTCTTTTTTGAATTCGTCAGCAACGTAATCAATGATGCGTTGGTCAAAGTCTTCACCACCGAGGAAGGTATCACCGTTGGTTGCTTTAACTTCGAAAACACCATCACCCAGGTCGAGGATGGAAACGTCGAAAGTACCGCCACCGAGGTCAAATACGGCGATGGTCATTTCGTCTTTTTTATCGAGACCATAAGCCAGGGACGCGGCAGTTGGCTCGTTGATGATACGCAGAACGTTAAGACCGGAAATTTTACCGGCATCCTTGGTTGCCTGACGCTGAGAATCATTAAAGTAAGCAGGAACAGTAATGACCGCATCAGTAACTTTTTCACCCAGGTAGTCTTCAGCGGTCTGCTTCATTTTTTGCAGGATCATGGCTGAAATTTCTGGAGCGCTGAACTGCTTGTCACGACACTGAACCCAGGCATCACCGTTATCAGCTTCGATAATCTTGAAAGGGCTGATGCCGATATCCTTTTGAACGGCTTCAGAGCTGAATTTACGGCCAATCAGACGCTTAATGGCAAACAATGTGTTTTCTGGGTTGGTAACCGCCTGACGTTTAGCCTGCTGACCGACCAGACGTTCACTGCTTTCAGTAAAAGCAACCATTGACGGGGTCGTTCTTGCCCCCTCTGAGTTAGCAATAACAACAGGCTCGCCACCTTCCATAACGGCGACACAAGAGTTTGTTGTTCCTAAGTCAATACCAATAACTTTACCCATGATGTATATCCTCCCTTTATTTATTTAACTTTGGATTTTTATTCTGCGCTTTTTGGTTCATCTGTCTGGACATCCTCTTTAGCGTCATCTGCTACTGGTGCGGCCGGAGCCTTAGCCACCATAACAAACGCCGGACGCAACAGTCGCTCGTTTAACTGATAACCTTTCTGCAGTTGTTGAACGACAGTATTGACCGGTTGATCAGCGCTTTCGAGCTGTCCCATGGCCTGATGCAGGGCTGGGTCAAAAGGCTGTCCCATCGCTTCGATGGGGGTTACGCCAAAGCGGCTGAGGACCTGGCTGAACTGGGTCAGAGTCATTTCTACCCCCTCAACGAGTCCGTTGTCCGCCTGGTCGGCATGCTCTACGGCACGCTCGAGGTTGTCGATAACAGGAAGAATTTCGCGCAATATGTTTTCATTGGCAAATTTTGCCAGTTCTTCTTTTTCTCTTTGGGTGCGTTTACGCAGATTCTCCATGTCCGCCAGGGTTCTCATATACTGTTCTTTATGAGTTTTGGCTTCTTCCTGAGCCTGGGTGAGGTCACTCTTCAGTTGTTCATCAACAGAGATGACTTCAGGCTCTATCCCCTGCTCCTGATCGCTCTGCTCAGCCTCAGCATCCGCATTCTGTTTGAGCTCAGGTTCTTGCTGTTCAGTTTTGTTACCCACCTTGTAAACTCCTTTTGGTTACTTGAATTTATTCTATTTCCCGTTCCAGAACCCGGCTGACCAATTGGGCAGTAAAGTCGACGATGGGAATAACCTGAGAGTAATCCATGCGGACCGGACCGATAACTCCCAGAGTGCCAATGGCGCCTTTCTGGTTGGAAAAATTCGATGTAATAAGACTGTAGCCTTCCAGGTCAATGGAACTGCTTTCGCTGCCGATAAAGATCTGTACCCCCTGCGCATTCTGGCTGCGATCGAGTAATTCGATCAACATCTTTTTACTTTCAAGGGTTTGTATCAGGCGTTTCATTTGTTGCGGCGACGAAAATTCCGGTTGCTCAAGCATTAAAGACGCACCGGAAACGTAAATCTGATTTTCCACTTCGTCCTGAAGAGCTGCACATGACAGGCTTAAGGCCTGTTTTCTCAAGCGGTCATAAAGAACACGCTCTTCCGTCAACTCGGCACTCAGCTTTTTTCGGACCTCCTGAATGGAAAGACCGGTCAGCTCTTTATTCAGGAAATTGCTGATCTGCTCAAGCTGGCGGTCATCAAGAGTCTGATCCGCTTCAATGATCTTATTTTGTACCAGCCCGGATTCAGACACATAAATGACCAGGAGCCGACCTTTTGACAGCCTGACAAATTCAATCTGGCGGAATACGGTTGAAGAAAATTTAGGTGCCATAACCAGCCCGGTATACTTTGAGAGACCGGACATGACCCGTCCAACTTCCTGCATGATATCTTCAAGTTTCATACCACTGAAGCGGTAGCTGTTACGCAGGCGGGATTTTTCTTGTTTGGACAGGTCGCGAATCTGCAGCAGAGAATCTATATAATATTGGAAACCCTGCGCTGTCGGAATTCTTCCGGCAGAGGTATGCGGAGAACACAAAAAGCCCATCTCTTCAAGATCGGCCATTACATTACGTACCGTTGCCGGCGACAGGTTGAAATCGTGCCTGCGGGTTATTGCTCTGCTTCCGATTGGTTCTGCGGAAGAAATATAATCTTCAACAATTGCTTCCAGGATGTTCTGGCTGCGTTCATTGAGCTCCTCAGCCATGGGACTCTCCACCTATTGAACAAATGGCTGTAAGACGACTGAGCTGCTGATCTCTTTTATCTGCACGCAGAAAAATCAATCTCAGTTGTCTGAATACCGTATGTTTAGTGTTAGCACTCGACTATGCTGAGTGCTAACATCGCAGCCTATCAATGCAATTGTGATTTGTCAAGGTTTATGGAAACTTGAAAACATGGAATTTTACCGGGGGGAGGGGACCTCTGTCAGAGAAATTCACTGATGAGGTGATCGTAGATCAGCCAGCCATCGAGGTCGAAAGTCAGCGTGTTATTTGCCCTGATTAAATGGTTCTGGCAGCGCGCCAGGGCAGTTCTGAATACCTGCTCGGCACTGTGATTGAAGCGGGTCTGGAATTCTGCCAGGTCAAGGCCGTCAGAAGTTCTCAGGCGGAGATAGCAGTATTCACTCATGGCAGATTCACAGTCAAAGGTTTCGATGGTTTCAGCCGGGTTCTTATTGTTCTGTAACATTTTGGTAACCTGGGGAATATCGGCAGGTATCAGCCATCGCCTCCCCCAGCTGCGCTGGTCAAAACCATGGGCACCGCAGCCAATGGCCAGGCAGGTATCGCGTTTCCAGTAGACCTGGTTATGCTGACAGCGGTGACCGGGGCGTGCAAAGTTGGAAATTTCGTAATGTTCAAAACCGGCGTCGCTGACCAGCTCATGGATCTGTCGATACTGGGCCGCATACAGCTCTTCTGAACAAGGACTCAGTTGCCCGGTTTCTGCCTTCTGACCAAATGGTGTCCCCTCTTCGAAGGACAGTCCGTACAGAGCGATGTGCTCAGGATTCAGCTCAAGCAGCTGTTCGACTTCGGCCGCATTCTGTTCCAGTGACTGCTCTGGCAGGGCGAAAATAAGGTCAAGGCTGATATTGTCAAAACCGGCTTTGCGCGCATCTTTAACGCTGGCAATAGCGGTTTTCCTGTCGTGAATGCGGCCAAGAATTCTGAGGTTGCGATCAGTGAGGGATTGAATGCCGAGGGACAGGCGGTTCAGTCCGGCAGCGCGGTAGCCTTGCAATTTCTCAAGGCTGACGGTTCCCGGGTTTGCCTCTAAGGTGATTTCTGCATGGTCGGCAATATTAAAGGCATTATCCAGGTGCTGAAGAATAACCTGTATCTGTGAGGGTTCCAGTAATGACGGTGTGCCTCCACCAAAGAAGATGGTGGTCAGCGGGCTATCGACCGCTGTGTCCCGCGCCAGCAGGTGAATGTTTTTTTCAAGTAGCGAGCCATAGGCTGCAATGTCAGCATTGGTTCCTGGTTGTGAAAAAAAGTCGCAATAGGGGCATTTGCGTGAACAGAATGGGATGTGAATATAGATTGAGCTCATAAATAAAGCCCCCTGAATGCAGGGGGCGTCGGGTCTATTTGAAGTAGAGTACTGACATGATTGCCAGGAACGCGACGGCGAGAAAAACCCCGGCCCCGATGGGGTAGGCATTGGTGCTTGTACGCCGGTCGACGATATTTTGGCGTTTGTCGCGGGTAGAGTCATCGCCACTCGATTCTACGGAAAGATTGATAAGGTGACGCTGAATGCTGCGCGACGGATCTTCAAAAAAACGGGCCAATAGCTGGGGAATTTTTTGCATGAAGATACGATCGCCGAAGGCGTTGATGCTATTGAAAATCTTATCGCAGCCAAAAAAGAACAGGCGGCCTCCCTTGCGGAAGATCCAGTCCGTGTCAATATTTACGGCCCGGATTTCAGCCGGGTAGATAGCTGAGAGCATCAGCAATGCAAAAGCCAGAGCACCGAACATCAGCAGCTGCAACTGGCCGACAACGTGGTCTGCCGTGTAAGGCACGTAGTCAACTGCATACGGCAGAATGTTGTACAGGGGTTTTGGAAAGACACCAACACCAATACAAAAAGCCGAAGCGATACCCATGGCCAGGGTCATATTCCAGGGGGCCTCTTTAGGGCGCAGGCCGGAATCATGACCAAAGAACATGAAAAATGGAACTTTGATCCCGGCATGGTGGAATACCCCTGCCGAGGCAAACATCAAGATCAGCCAGACGATGGTCAGATGTTCATGACCGGCCGCACTGACAATCATCGATTTACTGACAAAGCCTGAGAACAATGGGAAGGCGCTGATGGATGCGGCGCCGATAATACAACAGATGCAGGTGATCGGCATGTACTTGTAAAGGCCGCCCAGGTCAGTACATCTGGTTTTCCCGGTGCGGTAAAGGACCGCCCCGGCACTCATAAACAGCAGACCTTTATAAAGGATATGAGCAAATGCATGGGCGACTGCTCCATTGATAGCCAATGGTGTCCCTATACCGATACCGACCATCATAAAGCCGACCTGGTTAATCAGACTGTAAGAGAGAACGCTGCGAATATCGTTTTCCAGAACCGCGTAGAAGATCGGCACAAAAGTCATGATAGCCCCAAGAAGAATGAGGACATCGGTGCCCGGAAACGTACGCGCCATGACGTAAACAGCGCTTTTGGTGGTAAAAGCACTTAAGAAGACCGCCCCTGAATAGGATGCTGCTGGGTAGGCATCCTTGAGCCAGGAATGGAGGGGAGGAATGGCCGCATTGACAGCTATTCCGATAAATATCAGCCAACTGGAAAGACCCGTCAGGCCGACAAAATCAACCTCCAGAGATGAGGTTTCCTGTAGTCTTAAAATGATTCCGGCCAGCAGGAACAGGCCTCCTGCCAGGTGGATCAGGACATAGCGAAAGGCAGCACTACGAGCAATGTTGTCACGGGCGGCCAGAATAACAAAGGTTGACGCTATGGCCATTAATTCCCAGAACACGTAAAGGGTAAAAAAGTCCCCGGCAAAGGTTACCCCAAGAGCGCTTCCGGCATAGACCAGCGCCGAAGACTGTTCCAGGCGATCATCATTCTGGAACGCAAACAGGACGGCAAGAATACTGACAATCGAGAAAATCAGGCCAAATACCCGGTTCAGCCGATCAACCTTCAGAAAGGTCAGATCCTGATCAAACAGGGTATAATGCCAGGCGCTGCCTTCAGGGAGAAGGAAGACAGTGATCAGAGCCAGTATCGGTGCGGCCAGGACGACTGCCTTACGCAGACCTTTAGGTAAAAATGGCCCTATGGCGGCTGCCGCCAGAAAATAAAGCGCCGGTGGCAGGTTACTTATCATAGTAATCCTCGTCTCTCATGATGAAGATGCGTAGTACTTTTGCCAACAGCACCAGCAGCACACAGGAGATGAATCCGTAGACTGCAGAAAAACTGGGGGCGCCGTCAAAGCCGAAGACAGTATGTTTGTCGATGAATAAATCCACAACCAGCAGGACGACCAGACTGGCGTAGAAGATTCTCAGAAACAGGATCAAGTTACTCTTTTTATCGAACCAGCCCTTTTTCGCTTCCATCAGTGTCCTCCTCCGTGGGAAAGAACGCCGCAAAAAGCCAGGATCAGGTAGATAATGCCAAGGGCAAATACGATGTTGAACGCTTTGCGGTAGCCGGGCCACGCATCGTGGCCAAGTTCGACAATTTCGCCTTGTTCATTCTTTTTAACAGTATCTGACATGAATCAACCTCCAATAGCCAGTCGTGCCAGGGTCAGGAATGTATCGTGACAGAAGAATAACAGTACCGACACAATGGCTGTAACACAGATCGGAACGAGACAGAATGGTGGTGCTTCTTTAAAGCCAGGCTCTGCCTCTTCAGGTAGTGGATTTATAAAGGCGCGATAGACAATCGGCAGAAAATATGCAGCATTGAGCAGGGAGCTGAAGAGGAGAACCACCAGCAGAATGAGTTGCTGTCCTGAGGCCGCACCGGTCAACAGCATCCATTTACTGATGAAACCGCCTAATGGAGGCAGCCCGATAATGCTCATTGAACCCAGAAAGAAAGCAAAAAAGGTAATGGGCATTTTCCGGCCCAGGCCATCAAGTTGACTGATATATTTTTTGCCTGCAGCAACATAGATAGCACCGGCACAGAAGAACAGGGTGATTTTACCAAAGGCATGCATGGCAATATGCAGGATACCACCAGTCATACCTGCTGCCGTCAGCATGCCGGCGCCAAGAACCATGTATGATAACTGGCCGATGGTCGAATAGGCCAGGCGGCGTTTAAGATTATCCTGGGTCAGGGCGACCAGGGATGCTATCAACAGGGTGGCCGATGCCAGTGAGGTGATGATCCAGCCGAGGTCAGCCTGCTGGAGAACTCCAGGCCCCATAATGTGGAAAATGATCCGCAGGATTGAAAATACGCCAACCTTAACAACGGCAACACCGTGGAGGAAGGAGCTGACCGGAGTCGGTGCCACCATTGCCGCCGGTAGCCAGCCGTGAAAGGGCATAATCCCGGCTTTAGCAAAGCCAAACAGGAACATGACCAGGATCAGGGCGAGCAGCTGTGGGCTGGCCCCGCTGTGGGTAAGAACCCCGCCGATTTGGAAATCGAGGGTGCCGGCGAGGGCGTAAACAATAATCATCGCTGGCAGCGCCAGACCGATGGAAGTCCCCAGAATATAAGTCAGGTACTTGCGACCCGATTTCTTTGCTTCTTCATTCTGTTCGTGGGTCACCAGGGGGTAGGTGGACAGGGATAGCATTTCATAAAACAGGTACATGGTCAGCAGGTTTGCTGAAAAGGCGACCCCGAGAGTTGCCGAGATAGCTACGGCAAAGGATGCAAAGTAGCGAGTCTGAGCGTGTTCATCAAGGCTGCGCATGTAACCGATGGAATAGACCGAGGTAAAAAACCAGAGAATCGAGGCGACCAGCGCAAAGAACATCCCCATGGCATCGACCCGCAGTGCGATGGGGACCCCCTTGATAACCTCGGCTATCGTCCATTCAAAACCACCACCAGCCAGAACTTTCGGCAGCAGGGAGGCGACAATGATGACTTTGCCGAGGGCGATCAGCAGTGTCCAGCTTTCACGCAGGTTCGGGCGTCGGTTCGATAACATGATGGGGATCGACCCGATCAGCGAGATTAAGATGGCCATAAGGGGCCAGATCGAAATTTGATAGTTCATAATAAACGATGCCCTGTCTTCAACTCATTACAGCAGATAATGTCTCGATATTTTAATAAGCCTGGTTACAGGTTTAAAAAGTGACCGGTAATGCCAGTTTGATCACCGATTCAACCAGAGGTCCTGAATAAAGACCAATGATGATCAGCATGGCGGCAGAGATCCACAGCGGGATTCTCATACTCAATGGTGCTTCATCATATTGTTCAATGCCGTGGTGCTGACCGGGACGGAAAAAATAACCGACCTCAATAATCCGGAAAAAGAGAATGGCATTGACCAATGAACTGAACAGCAAGGCGACGACATAGCCCCATTGTCCCGCTTCGATACCACCGAGGAGCAGGTACCATTTACTGAAAAAACCTGCAGTCGGAGGCACGCCTATCATGGAAAATGCGCCGAGGGTGAACGCTGCCATGGTAAATGGCATTTTGCGGTAAACCCCTTTGAGACTGTCAAACTCAAGGTCGCCAAGTTTATAAAGCAGGGCCGCCGCCGACAGGAACAGGCACAGAGTCATCAGCGCGTCATTAACGATGTGCAGGACCGCTCCCGTCATACCGGTATTGTTGGCCAGCCAGACACCACCAACCATATAGCCAACTTCAGCGACGATAATATAGGTCAGCATCCGTTTCAGGTTGCGCTGGGCCAGGGCCATGCTGGATCCGCAGACAATGGCGATGGTTGCCAGCCAGACGACGCCGTTCTGAACTATTGGGTGGTCAAAGAACAGATAATCGACAGAGAACACTGAAAACATGATCCTGATCATCAGGTAAATAGTGACTTTGGTCATCAGTGGCGCTGAAATCAGGGCCGTGCCGGTCGGGGCCAGAGAGTAGGCGTTTGGCAACCAGCCATGCAGCGGAAACAGGGCCATTTTTACCCACAAGCCGACCAGAATAAACGCCAGTGCTGTAGCGATCGCTTTACCACCTTCGGTGTGGAGTAAAATGCTGGAAATGTCGGCCATGTTCAGACTGCCGGTCATTATATACAGGTAGCCAACGCCAAGCAGGTAGAAACAGGCCCCGAGAGATCCCATGATAATGTAGTTGAAGCTGGCCAGTGGTGCCCGCCCCTGCCCCATGGCGATCAGACCATAGGTTGTAATGGAGGTAATCTCGAGCAATACATAAAGGTTGAAGGCGTCGCCGGTGAGGATCAATCCATAAAGCCCGGCAACGAAAATCAGATAGAGAGTAAAGAACATATACTCTTTATCCGGTAACTCCTTAAAAACCGATTTAAGCGCCGGGCCGCTTGCCAATAAAGCGGAAACGGAAACCAGAAGCAACATGAGCGCTGACAGGTGATCAATGACCAGTTCTATGCCGTACGGCGGCCGCCAATTGCCAACGGTGTAACTGTAGCCGCCATGGCTCATAACGTGGCCAAGGACAAACACCGCCAACACGGTCGACAGCGCAAGGCTACCGAGGGTGAGAGGTGCAATCCACTTTTTGGACACCCGGCCGAGCAGATTAACGAAAAAAGCTGTCAGCAGAGGCGCCGCCAAGACGAAGAGAGGTAAGTTCGCTGCACTCATTTTTCGAGTTTCTCCAGAATTTCACCCTCCTCGAGGGTCCCGTATTCACGATAGATGCGTTGCAGAATTGCCAGGGCAACGCCGGTAACACTGACCGAAACAACGATGGCTGTCAGCATGAGGACATGGGGTAGCGGGTTGACGATGGTCGCAATGTCGACCCCGTGTTCCAGAACTTCATACTTGTTAAGGATGGGGATTCTGGCCCCGTGCTTGACCCCGGCGGAGACAAACATCAGGATGATAGCGGTTTGAAAAATGTTCATCCCGATCAGTTTTTTAACCAGATTCTTTTTGCCGATCATGGCGTAAAACCCGATCATCATCAGGGCGACGTAAATCCAGTAATTGAACTTGGCAACAAAAATTTCAGCACCCATGATTTAAAGCCCCTCTTCCATTTCACCTTTGGATCCAAGCACCCAGTACAGAGCAGCCATGATGCTCATAACCGCCAGGCCGACTCCGACCTCGACAACGAAAATGCCGAAGGAACGCCACTCGATGGGACCTAATGGAATAATCACATCGAGGGCGCTGTAGTCGAGAAACATACCTCCGAACAGGGCACAGAGTGCCGCAGTGCCGGTAAAGATCAGAGCGCCGATATTGCCAAAAATTCCGTTGGCTTTTTCCGACATGTACTGCATTGAGAATTTCTGATCAAATGCAAGTGCCAGCGCAACAAAGGACGCTCCAAGGATAACGCCACCCTGGAAGCCGCCACCCGGGCTGTAATGGCCATGGACAATGACATACAGCCCAAACAGCTGAATAAAAGGTACCATCAGCCTGACCGCAGTCTGGATGATGAGACTTTCTCCGAGTTTCTGTTTTGCGGTTCTTTCCTGTAATAACTTCATGGTGTCCTCCGCCTGTCAGTCCTGTTTTTTCTTTTTACGCAGGACGCTTATAACCGCCATGCCGGCACAGTAGATAACGACGGTTTCGAACATGGTGTCGTAACCACGATAGTCACCAAGGACTGCAGTAACAAGGTTCGGTACGTGGGTTTCGTGGACCGCTTCCTTGATGAAATAAGCGGACAGATGTTGTGATGCCGGAGAATTCGGATCGCCGAAGGCCGGGAAATCCATCGTGCCGTAAAGCAGAACCACACCGGTGACAAATGTTGCAAGCAGTGCGAGAGCTTTCAATCCTTACTCCTCCTTGTGGTATTCAGAATGGCAGCAATGAAGAGCACGGTACTGATACCGGCGCCGACGGTCGCTTCAGTAAAGGCAACGTCAACCGCTCCCATTTCAGCCCACAGCAGACACATGAAAAAGCTGTAGACACCAAAAATGATGGTGGCACTGAGCAGATCCTTGACCGTTATGGCAGCGATCGCACAAACGACAACAAGTAACAGTATCAGTAAGTCAAGAGCCCAGATCATAACTATCTCTTCTTCTTGGCCCAGGGAGCGACACCAATAACCAGGGCCGTTTTGGTTATGGCGTGAGTTGCCGTAGGGCTGGCAACATAAATAAAGACCGCTATCAACATAATCTTGATGGCAACCAGGATACTGGCAAAACTGAAGTCCTGCAGTTGATAGAGAGCTGCGGCAATGACAATAAGGACAGCAGCCAGAGAGTCAGACTTGCCGGCAGCGTGGAGGCGGCTGTAAAAATCGGGAAAGCGCAGCACGCCGATAACGCCGATGGTAAAAAAGAACAGTCCGGCAATCAGGAAGATCAGGATAACAATATTCATGAGTTCTCTCCGGGAGCAGATGAGTGTTGCTCATCATGCAGAGGTGCTTCGCGGTCCAGGTACTCACTGAGAACTTCGTCAGCATGTTTCTTGCGCAGGAAGTAGCGGGTGGCACCCAGGGTTGCAATAAAGTTCAACAACGCATAGGCAATGGCAATGTCGACATACATGGCAAGGTCGCCGACGAGGATGCCGATTAACAGCAATAG
The DNA here is from genome assembly GCA_963664385.1 of Geopsychrobacteraceae bacterium. Classification (GTDB taxonomy): domain Bacteria; phylum Desulfobacterota; class Desulfuromonadia; order Desulfuromonadales; family Geopsychrobacteraceae; genus Seleniibacterium. The sequence continues at coordinate 1,421,727 of OY761157.1, read as the reverse complement.
CGTCGTCGTTTTGGTGCCGATAATATTGCCACCAAGAATGCGGTCAAGCACAGTCGGGCCGGCAATCAGACGATACATACTGAGCAGCATGAGAAAAATGAGCCAGATTCCGGCATATAAGAAGGAATTTTCAAGCATTCTCTTTAATCTCCAGGGCCTTTGCTACGCGTTGTTCCATTTCTCCGGGAAGTCCTGCTGCTGCTTTTTGCGTCAGGGCATAGACGGCAATCTGATTTTCAAAAATATTGACGGTTATGGTTCCTGGCGTCAGGGTTATTGACTGGGCCAGGGCAACCTTGGCAACTGGTCTTTTCAGCACAGTTTCGAAGCGAAACAGGTGAGGATCTATCAGGTCAAGCATGCGTGGATGCAAGACGATATAGGTGATTTCCAGGTTGGCGACAATAATCTGTCCCAGCAGGTATGGAAGGTAGCCGACCATGCGAAACACTTCCGCGAGCCAGGATTTTCCAGGTTCGGGAAACAGCAAGTTGCTGCTGAATGCTGAGACAATCAGGCAACAAAGGATCCCAAGGGTAAAATGGAACGGATCAAACATGCCGGACATGACGATCCAGAAGATCAGCATAATGATGAAAGTGGCAACTTTAGCCTTCATGAGATACAACTCCAGTGCTGCAACCTGACGATCTGGGGTTAACAATTGTTACTCGAAATAGTTGATAAATAACCTTAACAAAAAGTTTGAAAACTTTCATGTCAGGTAGATCCGCCTGGCCTGATAACGTGGCAGCAGGGGATAAAAGACTTTTGTGCGATGTTCTTATCTAACAATCATTAGAAACTGCAGGGCTTCTGCGGTTTCCTCTCTCCGTTACATAAAAAAACAATTCATAGAAGTGAGCTGGACTGAGTGCATAAACAGCTTTTGAAAAGCTGTTTAAATCATATCATTACAATAAGGTTTGTCTAACATGGAGCCGATTGACGGTCAATAAAATCCCATATAGTGAACCAGAAATTAAATTTGGGAACTGTGAAGGCCCAAAAATTCCGTTGGAACCTGCGTATCCGCTGGAGACTCCATATTTGGTGTATTATTCCGATAAATGTTGTTGAGCACAACTGTTTTCGGAATAAAAAAATATCTTTCTTGCTCCGATTTGAGCTTATGCTGGAAGTGTGCCAACAATAAATGGTTGAAAATATAACTCTTTTATAAAAGTGAAAATGGCTCTAAATCAGGGGGTTAGTGAAGCGCGCCCCCATGTGGAAAGGAGATGCCGGCTGGTAGTGGGTTGTGATTATTTTGACAGATGATGAGAAAAAATCATTCAACCCCGGGGCAGCCGTGCTTGTTTTTGCATCAGGAGTGATATACAACTCATTTGGCAAGAGCTTGGGCGGAGTCACGATAACGCTTGGGGATCTGTTCCAGGTGATCAGCAAATTGCAGGTCACCCTGGCCATCTACATAAAGATAACGATTGGCGCTTTCCTTGACTTTGGATACAGCCGTCTTGGTGATGACTGATGCAATGGAGTCCGCTTGCTCAGCTGTTTTTGCCGGGAGTTTGGGCTGGGAACGCTGTGCGGTTGGGGGAATAGTCGCTGGTGGGTTCTTGTGATCAAGAATAAGGTTGGTCAACCGCTGGCGGAAATCGACATAAAATTTCTGAGTTTCTACCAGTCCGGGGGTGGTCTGCGGAAATGACATCATCAGCTGGTCAAAGCCGAGGGCCATTGCACAAATAACAACCAGCCATAAAAAATATCTGAAAAGGTTAAACATGGGAGCCCTCCACTAATGCTGATGCGTAGTCACGATACCTTCAGCCAGGTCATAGCCAGCTGCGTGATGAGAGTTTTTTATCAAAGAATATTCAGACCCTGCAGCGCTGATGGGTACCGCAGGCATATTACCTGTGCCGCCCCGGAAACTCAAGTCATGTAAAGATGGTGAGAAGGTTTCCTTTTCACGGTAATTATGCAAGAATACGCATTCGTCGATTTTATCTTAAGGAGCATGTACGATGAGTGACACACAATATGATGTGATTATCATAGGCGGAGGCCCCGCTGGAATGACCGCCGGACTTTATGCGTCTCGGGCCTGTCTGAAATCATTGATGCTGGAAAAAATGATCATGGGTGGGCAGATGATGACCACAACTCTGGTGGAGAACTGGCCGGGATTTCCGGGAGGGATTGAAGGTCCCGAGTTGATGATGCGTTTTCAGGAGCATTGTGTCGAGTTTGGCCTGGAGACCGGTTATGGTTCGGTCGACAAAATCATCGATAACGGCACTACCAAAACCCTGATTGTTGATGGTAAGGAAATGACCTGCAAAGCGATTATTATTGCGACCGGTGTTGTTCCTCGTAAACTTGGTCTCGATGAAGAAGCTGCTTTGGTAGGTCGCGGTGTCTCTTATTGTGCAACCTGTGATGGCGCTTTTTTCCGTAATGTTCCTATTGCGGTTGTCGGGGGTGGCGATACCGCCGTTGAAGAAGCTCTGTATCTGACCCGTTTCGCCAGCAAGGTCTACCTGATTCATCGGCGTGATAAACTGCGGGCAACCAAGATCCTTCAGGATCGGGTGATGGCAAACGAAAAAATTGAAATTCTCTGGAATTCCGTTGTTGATGGCCTGCTTTCCGATAAGAGTGGTCTGAACGGCGCGGTCTTGAAGGATACTCAGACCGGAGAGAAGCGTGACCTTGAAATTCAGGGTATGTTTGTCGCTGTTGGTGTTACACCAACGACCGATTTTGCCGGGGAAATGCTGGAGCGAACTCCCGAGGGCTACATTATTGCTGGAGAAGATACCCGGACTAATGTAAAAGGTATCTTTGCTGCAGGAGACTGCCGGACAACTGTCCTCAAGCAGGTCTCAACCGCGGTTGGTGACGGTGCGGTGTCGGCAATTCAGGCTGAAAAGTATATTGACGAAATGGAGCATCTGGCTAAAACAGCAGCGCGATAAAAAGCGCGACTCTGTTCACATTCATTCCATATAACTGAGCAAGTATTCTGTATAACACAGAACCAGGGGGGGGATATGCTTGCAAAAGTCCGTTCAGGTGCTCTGATCGGTATCGACGCTTATCCGGTAGAGGTAGAGGTCGATATCGCTCAGGGGTTACCGCAATTCTCTACGGTTGGCCTGCCCGAAGGCGCCGTCAAAGAAAGTAAAGACCGGGTCAAATCAGCGATTAAAAATTCTGGCTATGACTTTCCGGCTCGCCGGATCACCATCAACCTCGCTCCGGCAGATATCCGCAAAGAAGGCGCGGCGTTTGACCTGCCTATCGCCATCGGTTTGCTGTGTGCCACCGGAGTGGTTGATCAAGATCAACTGACCCGTTTCGTACTGCTTGGCGAACTGTCTCTTGATGGTCGCATCAAACCGGTACGGGGAGTACTGCCGGTGGCCGTCGCTGCTCGCGAGTGGGGAACCGAAGCTTTCATTCTGCCTCGTCAGAACGCGGAAGAAGGTGCTGTTGTGGCCGGCCCTGCGGTATATGCGGTGAATGATTTATCAGAAGTTGTCGGCCTGATTAACGGTGATTTCAAATTGGAGCCCTATCAGGCCGAAATGCGGGATGTCGCCACAGATCCGGTTGCTGATGGTGAGGACTTTGCCGAGGTGCGGGGGCAGGAACATGTCAAGCGGGCTCTCGAAGTTGCTGCGGCTGGCGCGCACAATATCCTGATGAGCGGTCCGCCGGGGAGTGGGAAAACCATGCTGGCCCGACGGTTGCCGACAATTTTGCCCGATTTCTCCTTTGAAGAATCGCTTGAAACGACCAAGATTCATTCCGTGGCCGGTTTGCTGTCTCGCAACCATGCGTTACTCAGGCAGCGCCCTTTCCGCTCGCCCCATCATACCATTTCCGATGCCGGGCTGATTGGCGGTGGCAGCTATCCGCGTCCGGGAGAGGTGTCGCTGGCGCATCGCGGGATTCTTTTTTTAGATGAATTTCCCGAGTTCAAGAAGAATGTCCTGGAGATGTTGCGTCAGCCGTTAGAGGATGGCCAGGTGTCTATCAGCCGGGCGGCTCTGAGCCTGACTTATCCGGCTAACTTCATGCTGGTTGCAGCCATGAATCCATGCCCGTGCGGATTCAGTGGTGATACTCAGCACGACTGCTCCTGCACTCCGGTAATGATCCAGCGCTACCGCAGTCGGTTATCCGGTCCGCTGCTTGATCGTATCGATCTTCATGTTGAGGTCCCGCGGGTTCCCCACCGGGATTTGACGAATCTGCACCCCGCGGAGTCAAGCCTGACCATCCGTCAGCGGGTCAACCAGGCTCGAGCGATACAGCATCAGCGCTTGGCAAGCTTTGGGCTGTATGCTAACAGTCAGATGCAGGCCCGGCACATCCGTAAATTCTGCAAGCTTGATGATGCCGGTGATCGCCTGCTTGAGCAGGTGACAGATAAATTGGGATTATCCGCCCGAAGTTTTACGCGGATTCTTAAATTGGCGCGCACTATTGCCGATCTGGCCGGAGGTGAGCAGATCACCCCACGTCATCTCGGAGAAGCGATTCAGTATCGGGGGCTTGACCGAAAAACAGGTTAATTGGTTAACTGCCAGCTGACCTGAGATTTCCCCTTCTTACTTCAAACAGATAGTTTTTGACAGGTATCGATTGTTTATGAAAATGACTAATAAGTATTGGCTATGGGCTGTTCTTTCCGTGTTATTACTGGCTTTGTCGGGGCAAGTTTTCGCCGCCAGTTTTGATTGTGTGAAAGCGGCAACAGATATTGAAAAAATGATCTGTGGCAATCCTTCATTGTCACAGCAGGACGCTGAACTGGGGCAGAACTACCAGGCGGTTTTAGAGCAGAGTCGTTATCCCGGAAATCTCAAAAGCGCTCAGCGCCAATGGTTGAAAGAGCGCAATCAGTGTCGCACCGTGGCCTGTCTGAATGATGCCTATCAGCAGCGTCAGGTGGTTTTGCAGGATCAGTTGCTGAAAATTCAATACAGTGGCCAGCCGCTGAAGATAACTTCTGCCCTGGAGCAGACTTATGACAATGCTTCCGCCCTGGTTGTCAGGTTTTCCGTTCCGATCGAAAAAAAATCTGATTTTAAACAGTTTTTCCAGCTTAAGGGCAATGGTGAAACGCAAAACCAGGACAATTGGATCCTCAGTGAAGATGGCCTGTTAGCTATCTTCCCCTTCGTTGAGCCGCAAACGGAATACCTGTTGACGGTTAACCCGGGCTTACTGGCCATCAACAGGGCCAAGCAGGTTGACCAGTTCAGTAAAAAAATCACCACCCGCCGGAAAGAACCGAGCGCTGCTTTTGCCGGTAGTGGGGCAGTTATGAGCAGCAAGCTTAAACGTGCACTGCCGGTAACGACCTTGAATGTTGATGCTGTTGATGTCGATATTTTCCGCATCGATCCGCAAGCCATTCCTGCCTGGAGTTACTTTAATACCAGTAAGCAGCGCGAATATTATGAACTAACCTCCTTTACCAAAGAAAATCCCCTGGTTTACAGCGGACGTTTCGATATCGAACAGCGCCGCAACCAGCGTGGTACCCAGAACCTTGACTTGTCTGCTGTCTCCGCGCTGGACGAACCTGGTGCCTACCTGGCCGTGTTGCGGGTGGCCGGGCGCTACACTTATAGTTATGACACCAGCTTTTTTACCGTCAGCGATATCGGTCTGCAGGTGCGCCGCCATCGCGAACATCTGGTTGTGTTCTGCCGCTCAATCAGTGACGGAACAGATCTGGATGATGTGGAAATTTCCCTCTACCAGGAAAATAAATTGGTTGCCCAGGTTGTTACTGATGATAACGGCAGCGCTGAGTTCAATGGCTGGTATGAGGATAACACCATCCTGGTTGCCCGCCAGGGGGATCAGACCAGTATCCTGCGTTTTGATCAACCTCTTGATCTCTCTGGAATTCGTAATGCAACCAGCCGCCATTTAGCGCGCCAGGTTTTCGCCTGGGGACCGCGAAACCTGTACCGTCCGGGAGAAAGGGTCACTTCTTATGCCCTGCTGCGCGATTACGACGGCCGCCAGGTGCGGGCTATTCCGCTGCGGGTCGAACTTATCGATGGCAGTGGCAATAGCCTCGAAACCCTTACCGTAAATGCGGGTAATGAAGGCAGTTACCAAGTGACCTACGATTTGCCAAAGGATGCAAAGACTGGCACCTGGAAACTGGTTTATCGGGAACCTGGGCAGGATACGATTATTCATGAGTATAAATTTGCCGTAGAGGATTTTCTGCCCGAGCGGATGAGCCTGCAACTTCTGGATGGCAAAGATGATGTCCAGCACCCGGTCTATGGCGACGGGATGGTGACCTTACCGGTTCAGGGGGACTATCTCTATGGTGCTCCGGCGGCAGGAAACAAGGCGGATGGTTTTATCGGTGTTGAGCTGGAACGACACCCATTTGAGCAATGGTCGACCTTTTCCTTTGGTATTGCCGATGAACGGATTGACCGGACCCGCTTGACGTTGAATGAACTGGCTCTTGATTCCCAGGGGCAGGGGCGCTGGCAGGTTGAACTGGCTAACTGGAAGAATGTTACATCACCGTTGGCGCTGACGGTTACTGCCAGCCTGTATGAAAGCGGTGGGCGCCCGGTAACGCGAAGCAGTACCGTGACCAGGATCAAGGGGGAGCGCCTGATCGGGATTGAACCACAGTTCTCAGAGCATCCGGAAAATGACAGTCGCCCCGAATTTAAGCTGATTGCTACGGATAATAAGGGCGCTTTGCTGGCCGATAAAGGGTATCGCTATACTCTGGTCCGCGAAGATCGCAACTATTACTGGACCTATGATGAAAACTCCGGTTGGGAGTGGCACTACGATCCCATGGAGTATGAGGTGTTTTCCGGGCAACTGCAATTTGACGGAGCTCAAGCGACCCGGATCGCTACGCCGGTGCAGTGGGGTAATTATCGCCTGGAAGTTTATTCTGCAAAGAATCAGCTGATCTCGAGTTACCGTTTCCGCACCTCATGGTACTGGTGGGGAAATAGTGCTGAAGGGAGTGGCCTCAAGCCAGACCAAGTCCGCATGACCTTCCGGGAGGGGAGTTATCAGCAGGGGCAACCAGCCCATCTTCTGTTAACCCCGCCAACCGATGGCCTGGCTACAATTACCGTAGAAAGTAATGATGAAATCCTGTGGATCAGTCAGCAGCAGGTGGCCGCGGCAGGCAATGAAATCGAGATTCCGGTCGCAGCGGACTGGTTTCGCCATGATATTTATGTGACGGCGACGGTTCTGGCCCCGGGCGATATGCAACATTCCGTTGCTCCTAAACGTGCCTTTGGTTTTGTCAATCTGCCGTTGAAACGTAAAGATGCAGATTTGAGCCTGAGTATTGAAGCCCCAGAGCGCATTGAGTCCGGGCGTGATGTTGAAGCGCGGGTCCTGATTGCCGCTGCTGGAGGCTTACCGGACAATCTGTATGTTACCCTGGCCGCCGTGGATATCGGTGTCCTCAATATTACCCGCTACAAAACACCGGATCCCGGGGCTTATTTCTATGCGCCGCGGCGTTACGATGTCGATTACTATGATATCTATGGCCGGATTATCGAGAATGCCGGATACGATTATATTCAGCAGCGTTTCGGCGGTGACTTTGTCGAGAGTGATGCCGAACTGGCGCGCGGTGGCAAGCAGCCTGATAACGATGTCAAGATCATGTCGTGGCAGAGTCCTCCCGTTAAGGTTGCTGCTGACGGTACGGCAGTTTTCACTATGCCGGTTCCCGAGTTCAACGGGCGGGTGCGCTGGATGGCCGTGGCTTATGCCGATCAGGCCTATGGTGCCGCTCAGGCGGAGACCCGGGTAGCGGACAAGGTTGTGGTGCAGCTATCCAAGCCACGCTTCCTGGCACTGGGAGACAAGGCGGAGATCAGCCTGGATGTCAGTAATCAAAGTGATGGACCCCTTGACCTGAGTATCAATCTGAAGGCTGGTGGCGTACTGTTGGCTGAATCATTTCAGCAACAGTTAGCGTTGACGGATAAAGCCAAGCAGACATTAAAATTTACGGTGACCGCATCCGCCAGCGGCCGCGGTACCCTGGGGCTACAGGTACGCAGTGATAATGATAAACAACCTGTAGAACTTGAGCGTGACTGGTTTATTGATATCCGCAGTGCCTATCCTGCGGTAACTCGTAAGGAACAGGCAATTATCGAACCTGGCTCCAGTTGGAAGCCAGGAGTAAAACTGACTGATCTGACCACTGAGAGTGTTCAGGGGCGGCTGGTCCTGTCGTTGCAGCCTCCCATTGATGTCAGCAGTCATTTTCACGCCCTGTTGCATTATCCCTATGGCTGCACCGAACAGAGCACCAGTTCCGGGTATCCGTGGGTGCTGGTAACTCCAGAGGGAGCGCGCAGCATGGGGTTATTGGCAGAGATTGAACAACAGTTCAAGCAGCCCTACAACGATCAATTCCGCAAGCAGCAGATTGAAAAAGCTGTTGCTCGTCTGTTGTCGCGCCAGGTCACGAGTGGGGGCTTTGGCTATTGGTCGGCAGATGAAGAGAATTACTGGCTGACCGCCTATGTCAGCGATTTTCTGACCGACGCCCAGTTAGCAGGCGTGCAGGTGCCAGCCACAGTGCTGAAGAAAGCGCTGGCAAGATTGCAGGGGTATGTCAAAGGGACGGTTTCGGTTGGTTATCGTTACAGCAGTGACAAGGACTATTACCGACTGGCAACGCGCAGCTATGCAGCCTATGTCCTTGCTAAGGTAAAGCAGCTGAGCTTGTCCGACCTGCGGCGTTTTCACGATCAGGTCAAAAGTCAGGACCTCTCCTATTCCATGTTGCCCTGGGTTCAGCTGGCCTATGCTTTTGAGACTTCAGGGGATAGCAAGCGTGCCACCCAGTGTTATGAAAAAGTCGCCGCTCAGCCGGTTACCGAAGAACGTTACTACGGAACCTATGGTAGTTCATTGCGGGATTTGGCCTTAAGCTATGCCATTATGGCAAGAGCAGGGCATGCTGATGGTCAGCTCCTGTTGGAACTGTTTGCCAAGACCAGGGAACGCTCCTGGTTAAGCACCCAGGAGCGTAATGCCTTGTTCCGTGCTGCTGTTGCCGCGGGGCAGAGCGAAGGGGAGCAACTGGATGCTTTGATTGCTACTGCGGGTAAAGAGCAGTTGATTTCCCGCAACAGCGACTTTAAGGCGCTTCTCTCTGCTTCCCAACTGACCGGGCTAGAATCAGTTAAAGCTCAAGGTAAGCAGCTTTATGGCATGCTTGAAGTCATTGGTGAATACCGTCAACCCCCGGAAGCATACAGCAACGGTCTGCATATCAGTCGTGATTTCTTTGACCTGGATGGGAGGCCGTTGATGCTGGACCAGCTGAATTCTGGTGACCTGGTTATTGTCCGTTTAACCGCAGGGGCAGATAAGGCCACGCCCGATGCTCTGCTGGTTGATCTTCTGCCCGCCGGACTGGAACTGGAAAACCAGAACCTGGGCGGTAGCAGCGTTGACCTGAGTCGCTTGTCAATAGCAGGAAAAAACCTTGCTGAGTGGCAGCAGGAGGCAGCAGTCAGTCACCTTGAGTATCGTGATGATCGTTTTGTTGTTGCTCTGCCTCTGTCCGAATATAAGAACTCAATTGTTTACTATCTGGCTCGGGCTGTGACACCGGGGACCTACAGCGTTCCTCCTTCCTATGTTGAAGACATGTACCGACCTGAGCGTCAGGCCGTAGGCTCAACACCACAGCGACTGCAGATTATGCCCTGACCTGCGTTATGGCAAAGCGATTGCGTTTTCTGCCCAGAACTCTGTACCAAAAGTTGTTGTCCGGAGTTCTGGGTTGCCTGTTATTTTTGACTTTAAGTTGGCTGCTGTTTAATCAGATCGCCCCAGCAGATTTGACCGCTCGTCAACCTGCCCAGGTGGTTGTTGATCAGAATGGCCAAGTGTTACGCGCTTTTGCTGACCAGAATGGTGTCTGGCGTTACCATGTCAGCGCCGACCAGGTTTCGCCTTATTATCTAGAAGCGTTATTGACCTATGAGGATCACTGGTTCTATCAGCACTGGGGAGTAAACCCCCTGGCCCTGGGGCGTGCCACCTTACAGTGGTTACGCCATGGTGAAATTGTATCGGGTGGGTCAACCCTGACCATGCAGGTTGCCCGTATCCGTTATAATCTCAAAAGCGGTTGGTTGGACAAGTTGCGCCAGATGTTCCTGGCTTTGCAGCTGGAGTGGCGTTACAGCAAAGCTGAAATCCTCGATTATTATCTGAATCATGCCCCTTTTGGTGGAACGCTGGAAGGGGTTGAAGCTGCCAGCCGCAGCTATTTTGGTTATCCCGCGGCCCAGTTAACCCGGGCCCAGGCTGCGTTGCTCGCTGTGTTGCCCCAGGCTCCCAGTCGTAATCGGCCGGATCGTTATCCTGAACGGGCCAGGCATGAGCGTGACAAGGTCCTTGATCGTTTGGTGGCTTTCGGCAAACTCAGTGCTGCTGACGCAGCTGATGCCAAACTCGAGGGGGTCGAGGCAACCACGCCAAAATCACCCTTGCTCGCCCCCCTTCTGGCTCGGCGTCTGCATCAGGGGCAACCTGAACAGCCGGTTATTGCCACTTTCCTGAATCGAGACCTCCAGGTTGCTCTGGAAAAGGTTGCCAGGAACAGTCTTCACCAGTTACCTGAACGTACATCGGTCGCTATCCTGGTCATGGAGCATGGCAGCGGCCGGGTGGTGGGTTATGTCGGGTCCGCCGATTTTGCCGATGAGCAACGCTTTGGCCATGTTGATATGGTGACCGCCTGGCGCTCGCCTGGCTCAACACTGAAACCTTTTATCTTTGGTATGGCACTGGATGAAGGGTTGGTGCACAGTGAAAGTTTGTTACTCGATGTGCCCCTCTCTTTTGGAGACTACCGCCCGTTTAATTTTACCCGAGGTTTTTCCGGACCGGTGAGTGTCAGGACAACCTTGCAGCAATCGTTGAATGTTCCTTCTGTTCAGGTTCTTGAGCGATTGGAACCGGGCAGGTTTTATGCCCGGATGCAAACAGCAGGAGCTGACTTGCATTTGCCACCCGGGGCGCGTCCGAGTCTGGCCTTGGCTCTAGGCGGGGTAGCGACCGATCTTGAGCACCTGGTGCGGCTGTATAGTGCGCTGGGAAATGGCGGAGAGACCCTGAAGCCACGATTGACCAGTTCCGATCCCGAGTTACGCGAGCCATTATTGAGCCCCGGTTCCGCCTGGATTATTCGGACCTTACTCAATAATCAAGGCGAGAGTCGGCGCTGGTCTCAGCCTGTTTTTGCTGTCAAGACCGGAACCAGTTACGGTAATCGGGATACCTGGGCGGTGGCGGTTACCGCTTATCACACCCTGGGGGTGTGGGTTGGCAGCCCGGATAATGCCGCTATGGTCGGCCATTACGGCAGTTTTACAGCCGTACCGATAGCCCGTGCTGTTGCTGCGGTATTGCCCGAAACTACTTATCAACTGCCGGCTCAACCTGAGACCGTATCGAGGCAGACCATCTGTTGGCCGGGCGGGCAACCTGCTAAAGCCCCTCTGTGTGATGAAGAGCATCAGGCCTGGGTTCTCGATGGCATGGTGCCGCGCACTTTCATGGGGAGCATAGATAGTATCCCCTTGATTCCCGATCCCCTGCTGACGCTGCGCATTGCCGATGACAGCGGTTTGCGTGCACCTCTCGGGTGTTTGGCGAAGACCCATGACCTTCAGATACCGGTCTGGCCCGCGGCACTGCAAAACTGGCTACCACCAGGATGGCGCAACAGTTTCCGGATTCCGGCGCGGGATCCGCGTTGTCAGATCGATGACGGTCTGCTGCCGGAAGTGCCATTGCGTATCGGCGGTATTCAGGATGGTGATCGTATCAAGGTTCACACCGCAACCCTGGAAAGCCCTGATTTGCATATATTTGCCGTCGGTGGGCAGCCTGAGTGGTTCTGGTTTTTAAATGGTGAACTGTTGGCAGAGCGCGGGGCAGAGCTACGGTTAGCGTTGCCACCACCCGGGGATTACGAATTGGTGGTGGCAGATCAGGCTGGTACCAGTGAGCGAATTCGTTTTGTTGTGGAACCATGAGCTGGGTAAGCTGCAGAGACGTGGGGCAACGGGTGGTAGTGGAGAGCGCTTTGGCTGGTTAAAATTTAAGGTGTGAAATTCTCAATATGCGACCTGGTGTTTCAGATAAGGAATCACTCCAGGTCGCATAAGTTATTTTATCCTTGAAAAATTCGACAGGTTACCTTAATTCTTCAAGCTCAACCTCAATTTGCACATCTGGATATTCTTTTTTGATGGCTTTTTCTATCCGCAGTCTGTGGGCCCAGATGAAAGCCATCGGGGTGTTGGGGTTTTCTTTTTGATGAAGATGGATAATACCGTTGTTGCTGATGCTTTGTAATTCAATGGATCCGCCATCTCCTTCAATACCTGGTCTGAAGCGGTCGATGATTTCATTGATCTGCTTTTCCATGCATGACTCCTTTGTAAAAGATGAACAGACAGTCGCCCTGTCTTTTTGTTTCAGTTAAATCTGTGGTTATTGGCATTTTGTGTGCACAGATCATTCTTTGAATTACGTGCAGCATGGGCTGCCATAACCATGCCAATTGAGTGCTATTTAAATATTCCTGAATCAGCTAATGGAGGAGATAATATGGATTTCAATCATTTTGATGAACGTGGAAATGCTGTCATGGTCGATGTCAGTCCCAAGCAGAGAACCTTACGTACGGCGATCGCTGAAGCCTCTGTCTTTATGTCTGCCAAGGTTCTTGATGCCATCCAGGACGGAGGTATCGCCAAGGGAGATGTCTTTGGTACCGCCCGCCTTGCCGGTATAATGGCAGCCAAAAAGACCCCTGAGCTGATCCCCTTATCCCACCCGCTGTCATTGCATGCCATCAGTGTCGATTTTGAGCAGGATTTCGCGCAGCACAAAGTCCTGATTAAGTGTACTGTACGCGCTTATGAGCGCACCGGGGTTGAAATGGAAGCCATGACCGGCGCAAGTGTCGCCGCTCTGACGATTTATGACATGTGTAAGGGAAGTGATAAATCGATCAGCATCAGTGATGTGCGTCTGCTTTACAAGGAAGGTGGGAAAAGCGGCGTATTTCGCCGTGAGGAGGGGGTATGAAACGCTACAAGGCTGCAGTGCTGACCCTGAGTGATAAAGGTGCGCGGGGTGAACGGGTTGATGAAAGCGGCCCGGCACTGACCGCCTGGCTGGCAGGTTATGGTGTACAGACGGTGCGTACACTGATTCTTCCTGATCAGCAGGATCTCATCGCTGATGTCCTGAAGGACTGGTCTGATCGCGAGCTGGCCGAACTGATTCTGACCACCGGTGGGACGGGGCTAGCTCCCAGTGATGTGACGCCTGAAGCGACCACCGAGGTTGTCGAACGTTTGATCCCGGGCATCAGTGAGCTGATGCGCTTAAGCAGCCTGGATAAAACTCCGACGGCTGCACTGTCACGTGCGGTCGCCGGTATTCGCAAGCAGTCGCTGATCATTAATCTTCCGGGAAGTCCCAAGGCGGCCTTGGAAAACCTGGCTGCGGTGTGGCCGGTTATAGATCATGGAATTGCCAAGATGTGTGGTGATCAGGAAGATTGCGCTGGCGTATTCAGTTGGTAGCTGCGTTTTTAATCTGAAAAGGCATCTGAAAAACTTAGTTGGCCTGAATGGCTGAGCAAAACTTTTTCTGATAATCGGTGAATCGTCAACCTAGGGCCGTCTCAATTTGAGACGGCCCTATTTTTATGTCGCAAAACGGTACTGGCAGGCAGGCAGGCAGGACCCAGAGCAAAAAGAAAAGTGACTACATTGGCTTAGCTGGGCCGTTAAGGCATTTATTGCAACATTATGTTGAGTGGCATGATCCTTGCCAAGTTAAAGGGGACAGTAAGCGATGATCAAACAGGGTTAGTCCGTTTCTGATTTGAAAACTCATTGTGGAGAGTTCAATTTGTCCAGGCCAGTTATCAATAGCAGTTTTGCCAAAAAACACTGTCGCTCCAAACGCAAAAAAGGGGGGGGAGGTAATGGCCGAGCCCTGGTCTTCGGGAACCTCTGTCTGGCACCTGACAGGTCGGGGGCCGATGCTCTTAAAGATGTCACCGGGGTCATTCTTGCCGGTGGTATGTCTACGCGCATGGGGCAGGATAAGGCATTACTTGAGTTTGCCGGGGTTACTCTTATCGAGCGTGTGTACCAGGTTTTGAAACCTCTCTTTAAGGAGATCCTGGTGGTGACCAATACTCCTGAGAGGTTAGCTTTTTTGCCCTGTCGAAAAATTACTGATCGCGTGAGTGACGGTGGTGAACTCTCCGGATTACAGGCTGGCCTGCTCGCCAGTAAAACCGAACGTATTTGCGTGGTGCCATGTGATGCGCCGTTCCTGAGTGCTGAACTGTTGACCCTCATGGGCCAGTTTTCTACCGATTGTGATGCCCTTATCCCGGTATCCCTGACTGGTATCAAGCCTCTGCACGCTGTGTACAACCGGCATTGTTTAGCGGTCCTTAACGACCTTCTTGCTCACTCCGACCAGAGTATCGAACACTTTCTTGCCAGGATCAGCTGTCATTATCTCTCTCCCGCAGAGTACCAGGGGATAACCGCTGCAGAATTATCCTTTTGTGACCTTGATCTCCCCGAAGAGTATCGTTCGCTTATTTCTTCTCCAGGTGCGGAAACCGGCATGTTGTCAGGGGCAGGCACAAAGGGGGATAGCTGATGACAGATAAAAATCGCGGTAAAGCACCAGGTTTGAACTATTTTGCCAGCCGATGTACGGGGTGTGAACTCTGCTATGCAGAATGTTCGGTCCTGAATGGACTGAATATGAGTCCGGTCCAGCTGGCCACAACGCTGCTCAGTAATCAGCAACTTCCTGAAGATGTCGTCAGCCTGGTCCAACAGTGTTCTCTCTGTGGTCTGTGCAGTAGCCACTGTCCTTTTGGTTTGAACCCCGGAGACCTGATGCAGTCTGCGCGCCAGAGCCTGGTCAGTGCTGCCAGTATTAACGCGGAAAGCTACCAGCCGATGCTGGTCGATCAGCAGCATCATTTCTTTTCGTTATTCCGCAGTTCCTGGCAGATTGATTACCGTGACCTCAAGCGTGATGAGTGCTCAACTCTGTTTTTTCCCGGTTGCAGCCTGGCCAGTTTTGCGCCTGAGTTGACCCGCAAGGTGTTCAGCTGGTTACGGGAACAGGGGATGGATCCCGGTTTCAGCGATGCCTGCTGCGGACTGCCATTGGCAAATATTGGTCTTTCCGAACGTTGCCAGGATCATGTCGCCGGTCTTGCCGAGGAGTTTTCCAGGGCCGGGGTTACCCGGATCATCAGCGCTTGCCCCAACTGTTTTTACCATTTGCAGAACCAGTTCGCCGGGATCGAGGTGCTATCGCTTTACCCGCTTTTGGACGCCTCAGGATGCAAGATAGCGTCCGGCATTAAAGCCACCGTTCACGACTCATGCCCCGATCGCTATACCGGCATCATTGGCGATTCGATGCGGGCTATGTTGAGTCGCACTGATCTCGTCGAAATGGAACATCATGGGGCCAAAACCATCTGTTGTGGCTCCGGCGGCATTGTTTCGATGGTCGCTCCCGAAGTCAGTCAACAGCGCGCGGACCTGCGTATTGCCGAAATTGAGGCCAGCAAGGCTGATATTTGCGTCAGTACCTGTATGGCCTGTGTAAAACGCCTGCAGATTAATACTGATGACTGCCCGGAAGTTGTCCATCTGCTTGAGCTGATTTTCAACACAAAAATCGATCATGCCCAGCTGCAGCAGCGGTTGGAAGAGATGTGGCAGGGGGAACGGGGGCGCCGCAACCTGGAGTTGTTGAACGGGGTGGGGGAGGATCATAAAGATCAATTTGCTGAGTCGACTGAATAAGTTGAATGGTTGTTAACCGCTATCCATCCCCTGTTGTGGATGGTCAAGGCTCGATTTCCCTCGGTGGCAACCAGGTTGCCGAATGGAAACGGGCTGAATAAAAGGAAGGCACATGACCACAGTACCGAACCGCCATATGACCACAAAGAGCCAGAAAACCAACTGTCGTCTCTGTAGCTATTTATGTGGGCTGGAAGCAACTATTGATAATGGAAAAATTATTGACCTTAAGCCTGACCCCAGCCGGTATCCATATGACGCTTCAATTGTTTTAGGGTGTCGCAGATTTCATAGTAACCTCGAATTTTTGAACCACCCGGACCGGATCAACTATCCTCTGAAGCGTGTCGGTGAACGCGGCAGCGGGCAATGGCAGCAGGTCAGCTGGGAAGACGCTCTGGATGATATTGCCGAACGCTTGACCAGTCTCAAAGCTGAGTTTGGTGCCGAAACTCTGGCAACGGCCATCGGTGGACCGCATACCACTTTCTGGCCGCTGCATCGTTTTATGAACCTGTTCGGCAGCCCCAATAATGTCGGTATCGGACAGATCTGCTGGAACCCTTCGATCTGGGTGAATAGCCTGACTTTCGGTTGGCCGCTGGAAAATGAAATCGATCCGGATAATACCGAATGCGCCATCCTGTGGGGGGTAAACCCCGCCGAGTCAGACAATTCACTGTTCTGGCGCCAGGTCCTGGCTTACAGCAAAACCGGGCGTCCGCTGATTGTTATCGATCCGCGGAAAACCCGCACGGCCGCCCTGGCAACCCACTGGATCGCTCCGCGCCCTGGAAGTGATGCCGCTCTGGCCCTGGGTTTGTTGCACGTGGTTATGCGTGAAGGTTGGTACGACCAGGAGTTTGTCGCGACCTGGTGTCACGGCTTCGAACAATTGAAAAACCACGTCAGCCAGTACACACCGGAAAACGTGGCCAGACTGACCGGACTTGAGCCGCAAACCATCGTCACTATCGCCCGCTGTTACGCAACCGCGCGCCCTGCCAGTATTTTCCACGGTCGTGGCATCGATCAGATCGGCCATAACAGTATGCAGGTGCATCGGGCTATCGCCAGTCTTAAAGGAATAACCGCCAATATCGATTTGCCCGGGGCCTGTCATCTTTCAGGGATGCCCGAATATGTTCCCGAAATCGATCTTGAACTGACGGAAAGATTGCGGCCTGAACAGCGTGCCAAACAGTTGGGGCGTCGTCAGCTTATGTTGCAGACCTATGCCAGTTATGAACGCCTCACCCTGCAGACCATGAAACATGGGAAACGGCTGCCAGCCCGTTATCTGACCTCAGCGCAACCTGGTCTGGTATGGCGGGCCATGCTGGAGAGCGATCCTTATCCGGTGCGTGCTCTGGTGGTCAGTGGCAGCAACCCGCTGATCTGTCAGGCTGATACCAAGCTGATCTACAAAGCACTGAAAAGCCTTGATCTGCTGGTGGCTCTTGAGCTGTTCCCCAATTCGGTCAGCAGTCTTGCCGATTATGTCCTGCCGATGGCAGGCAGCCTGGAGCGACCGGTGTTGCAGACCAATGCCGGGGTGGCCAATATCGCTTATGGTGGTCCCCGGGGGATTGCGCCTCTGTTTGACCGGCGGACCGATTTCGCCTTCTGGCGTGATCTGGGCATCCGCTGTGGCCAGAACCGTGACTGGCCGTGGCGTAATTTCACCGCCAGCCTTGATGATATTGTCAAACCCCTGGGGATGGATTGGGAAGGTTTCTGTGAAAAGGGGCTGTATGCTCCGGCCCCGGAATATCTCAAGTTTGAACAGGAAGAAAATGGTCAGCCCCGTGGTTTTGCGACCTTCAGCGGCAAGATCGAACTGTTTTCAGAATTACTTCAGGAGTTTGGTGCCGATCCGCTGCCAGTTCACAAGCCCATGTCCCGGCAGGACGAGACCTTTCCCCTGGTTATGGTCAGTGGTGGGCGTAAACAGCCGTACTGGGCGTCCTCTTTCCGCCAACTGGAAACGCTCAAAAAGCGTCCAAGTCGGCCCGAAGCCGAAGTCTCTCAGCAGACTGCAACTGACCTGGGCTTGAGTGACGGTCAGCTGGTCTGGGTCGAAACCGAGGTTGGTCGAACCCGTTTTCATCTGAAGGTTATCGATATGCGTCCTGGTGTCGTAAATGTCGATTACGGCTGGTGGTTCCCTGAGCAGAGTCTCACTGGGGATGATCCCGGGGGGATGCTGCAGGCCAATGCCAATCTGCTCACCAGTGTCGATTTTGATAAGTCCGATCCACTGCTCGGACAGTGGAAATATAATGATCTCGCGTGCCGTGTCGTGCCGGTAACAAACGCCGAACAGAATCAGGAAACAGTTTCAATGACTGATAGTGTTTCCAACTAAGGCTCATAAGGAGAGTGAGGATGAGTACTAAAAAACATGCAATTATATTTTTTACCAAGGTGCCGACTCCAGGGTTGACCAAAACTCGTTTGACCAAAGAGCATGGTGGCATTTTTACCCCTGAAGAAGCTGCTGATCTGTACCGTGCGGTCATGCTTGATACGGCAACAGTCGGTTTCCGTGCCCTGGAAATCCTGCAAAAAGAAGCGACCAACAACAATGGTCAGGATGTCTACGATTTCTTCGTTTGTGCTACTCCGGTCGAAGATCATCCCCGCATCAAAGAGATCTTTGAAGAGATCGAAAGCAATATTCCCCTCCACTTCATCTCTGATAAGGGGAGTAACTTCAATGAACACTTCAATGACAGCTATCAGCAGCTATGGGCTAAAGGCTATGTTGACGCCGTTGCCATCGGTGGCGATCAACCGCAGATGACCACGGCCGGCATTATCAAAGCTTTCAACTGGCTGGAAAACTTTGCTAACGATTACGAAGGTCTCGGTCTGGTACATTGCCCCTGTCAGGCCTGTGGTGTCTCCCTGGTGGGCATGACCAGAGATACCCCCATGGATTTTGAAGGCGTCTTTTACAACCCCAACGGGGTTGCTGCCCTTGATGCCATCATCAATATCTGTGACAGCAAAGGGATTCCGGTTGCCGCCCTGGAAACCGTTGCTGACATCGATAATGTCGAAGACCTTGCCCATGCCCTGAGCCTGGCCCGTTCTCAAGCTTATACCGCCCGCTATCAACCTGGTGTTCTTGTTCCTGAGCGTTTCCTCGCCTGGGCCGAAGAGGTTGGTTTGCAGGTCAGTACCCCACCAAATGATGATCATGATCCACGGGAGTTGATTGATGCCTGAAGTAAAAGTTGATAGAGCACGCTGTACCGGTTGTGGAATGTGTGTCAATTTCTGCCCCGTCGATGTTTTCGAAATGCAGAAGCCTGACACCGCCGCAGCTATAGTGGCCGAACCGATTCGCAGCTCAGATTGCTGGGCTTGTGATACCTGTGTGGGGCAATGTCCGGTAAACGCTATTACCATTATTGAAAGTCGAGAAGAGGCTGCTGCGCGTGCCGATGCCATCAAGCCGACGGCGCCAGCGCTGCCGGAAGAAGAGAGAGCCCGCTACCAGGAATGGCAAAAGATCCTGATGGATACTCTGAAATTGCGCTGGAACCCGGTAGCCATCTCGTTGATCAAGCAGGAAGATCCCCTTCCTGATGTGCCTATTCCAAGGGTTAAACTACGCTTCTGCCAATCATTGATGATGGCCCGCAGAGGCAAGTCGGTGATGATGCCGGCCCAATGTCATGCCTGCCCTGACGGAACCCACATTCTCGGCCTGACCGAGATTCCGCCCAAGCTTGCCAGTGGTGAAATGTACATCCACTTTCGCAAGCTCGATTCCATGGACGCCGCCAGGCAGATGATCAAGGAGCGACCACAGTTACCATCCCGCTCAACCAAAGCGAGTCTGGTGGCTCCTTTGGCCGCGGCCGCAGTCACTCCCGATGTTATCGCCATTGTCGCTCAGCCGGAGCAGATCATGTGGCTGTGTATGAGTGCTGCTTATTACACGGGGGAACGGTTTAACTTTCAGGCCTGTGGTTACAATGCCCAGTGTGTTGAGACGACCTTGCTCCCCTATACCAGCCAACGTTTCAATATCTCCTTTGGCTGTTATGGCTGTCGGGCCAGTTCCGATGTCAGTGATGACCTGATGTTTATGGGAATTCCTACCGCCCAGATGCCGGACTTGATCAAAGGTCTGCAGAAACTGGGAGCTAAGGCTATCGGTGATTCCCGCAACAAGATTTATTTACCACCGAATATCTGATCTCTCGTCAGGTACCGGAGTTGCTGTATTCCGCATGAAGATCAGGGTGATCTTCATGCGGTTTTTTTTGCACGTCAGGATTAGTTCCGGTTACCTTGCCCGCTTATCCTTGAATTTCTTTTCCGGGGCAACATGTGTTCAGGATAGACATTATGTAAATTAGGAAAATGGCAATGATAACAAGTAGATATAAAAATCTAATTAGTTTTTGTTGCAGTTGTGTTAGTATGCGAAGGTTCAGTTATGCATGGTGCAGACTGAAGAACGACTAAATGATGAAGGAGACAATAAATGAAAAAGTTGAGTCAGTCGTTATCCGTGGCAGCTATGGCGGGAGCCTGTTTGGTTGCTTTAGCCCTTGGCGGGTGTGGTAGCAAGGAGGAGGCATCAGTCGCCAAGCAACAGCCGATTGAAAACAGTCGTACAGAGTCTGCGGAGAACTCGGTGCAACAGACTGCAGAGCCTGCTGCTGCAAGTGTTACCAACGCTGCTGATCAGGCAGTAGAGAAAATTGAAGAGGGAGTCGCCCAGACGGAGGATGTTGTTGCTGAGACTGCAGAAGCAGCTCAGGAGGCTGGTAAAGAAGTTAGCGACCAGGCAGAGGAGCAAACCAAAAAAGCTCTGGACAGTATCGCCAGCATGAAGAATGAAGCAACTCCTGAGGCAGAAAGTCATAACTGATTGTGCCCCTTGGTTTTGAATGACAGTGAAGCTCACTTTCTCTGACGATGAGAGAGTGAGCTTTTTTAGTAATTGAAATATTCAGAATAGGCATAGTTTGAAAGAGGGTGTGGGCAGGTAATACTCGAATTCTGTTCATCCTATCTGCAAAACGCGGGATGAATATCCGCAAGCCTTTGAGACGCCTCTCAGTAAATGCACTACTGAGCATGTCCCCTGGTTTGTGATCCCGCAATCGTTAATGGTATAGCAACCTGATGATCTCCAAGATTAGCAATGAATCCCTGCCCAATTCGGATCTTGCCAGCGAGCTGGGTTTACACTCCCTGCGGCAGTGTGATGAAATATGACTTGCCTCGAAAGTCGCTGTAAAAAATAAAACGTCGAAAATATAAAAGGTTATAAGCTGCTGTTTAAATAGCTCTTGTCCATGTTCGGTAGCATCGTTATATTGGCACTAATATCCAATCATCGAGGAAACATTTCACTGATCTGCCTATCAATCTGAAAGTCGAGAAGTTTTTGAAAACAACAGTTGTAGATATTAAAGGAAGTGTTCTGACCGTTTTTGCGCTGCATATAAACAGTAATGATCCGGATTTACTGGCAACGCAGCTAACCGAAAAGGTCTCCAGGGGAAAGGCTTTTATGGCTAATGCCCCGGTACTTATTGATGTCAGTAATTTAGCTGAAGAAGAGCAGCCTGCCCTTGACCTTGCAGCATTGCTGCAGGTGCTTCGTGACCTTGCAGTTGTCCCGATTGGTATCCGTGGTGTTGCTTCAGCACTGGCTGATCAGGCCGCTGCCTGTGGAATTGGTCTGTTACCTGCAGCAAAGCAAACCAGAGAGCAGGAACCGGGTCAGGAGAGTGTGGCTGGTGACAGTATTGACCAGGTAGATGAAAAAGCAGAAAAGCCTGCAGCACCAGTATCTGATACCGGAAGCGGTTATAAAACAAAAGTTATCACCCAGCCGGTACGCTCCGGGCAACGCGTGTTCTCGCCGGGAGATCTGATAATCCTCTCTTCAGTCAATGCCGGGGCGGAAGTCCTGGCGCGAGGGAATATTCATGTCTATGGAGCCTTACGCGGACGCGCTATGGCCGGGGTTGAAGGTGATGAAGATGTGCGTATTTTCTGTACCCAGTGTAATCCGGAACTGATCGCGGTTGCCGGTGATTACATGGTCAATGAGTCCCTCGATCGCAATATTGTGAATCAGAGCGTTATGGTGACCCGCGATGCAGATGGCTTGATTTTCAGCCCTCTGCCGAGTGGTGTAGTAAAACAATAATTACAGCATTTGTTGTCACAATGGTGGTGGCAGCGCCTCAGTTACTGATGACATTCCCGTATAGCTGAGTAAATGAAAACGTGGTTAAACGAGTACAGTGTTTAAAGGAGGAAGAACCTTGGCTAAAGTCGTTGTTGTAACGTCCGGAAAGGGCGGGGTTGGTAAAACAACCACCAGTGCGGCCTATGCGTCGGCGCTGGCTTTAAAAGGATATAAAACTGTCGTCATCGATTTTGATGTCGGTCTGCGTAACCTGGACCTGATCATGGGGTGTGAGCGACGCGTTGTTTATGATCTGCTCAATGTCATCCACGGAGAAGGTTCTCTTAATCAAGCATTGATCAAAGATAAACGGATCGAAGATCTTTACATTCTTCCCGCTTCGCAAACCCGCGATAAGGAAGCCCTGACTATCGAAGGGGTCGGGAAGGTTATTGACGAGCTCAAAGAACGGTTCGATTATATCGTTTGTGATTCACCGGCCGGGATTGAAAAGGGTGCCGTTGCTGCCATGTTTTACGCTGATGAAGCGCTGGTTGTAACCAATCCGGAAGTTTCTTCAGTACGTGACTCAGATCGTATTATCGGCATGCTGGCCAGTAAAACTCAAAAGGCGCAGAATGGTGAAGAAGTAAAAGCCCACCTGGTTGTTACGCGCTATGATCCGGCACGGGTCCAGAAGGGGGAAATGCTCAGCGTTTATGATGTGCAGGAGATTCTTGCCGTGCCGCTGTTAGGGGTTATTCCCGAATCAAAATCGGTCCTGAGTGCATCTAACTCAGGGGTTCCGGTGGTGCTGGATGACAAGAGTGATGCTGGCATGGCCTATTTCGATACGGTCGACAGGTTCTTGGGGGAAGAACGCGAATATCGCTTCATGGATGCCCCGAAGAGCGGATTCTTCTCTCGCATTTTTGGTAAGTGATATGAGTTTCCTAGATTTTTTTCGGTCGAACAAGGCGGGTTCAGCGTCACTGGCAAAAGAGCGTCTGCAAATTATCGTTGCCCACGAACGGGGCAGAGCCGGGGCACCCGATTTTTTACCCCAGCTGCAGCAGGAAATTCTTGCTGTCGTGCGTAAATATGTGCAGATCAGCGAAGATCAGATTAAATTGTCAATTGATAAACGGGATGATTGTGAAGTCCTCGAGCTGAACATTTCTATGGCTGATTTCGAAAAAAAATA
The DNA here is from genome assembly GCA_963664385.1 of Geopsychrobacteraceae bacterium. Lineage (GTDB taxonomy): Bacteria > Desulfobacterota > Desulfuromonadia > Desulfuromonadales > Geopsychrobacteraceae > Seleniibacterium. The sequence goes on along the minus strand of OY761157.1, from coordinate 1,398,437 downwards.
ACCAGTTGATGGCTGCTGTTTGACAGCCTGAAACATTATCAGTCTTACCTTATTCCCACAGCCTGATGTTCTTTTCATCAGGCTGTGGTTTTTTAAGTGGCTGCTTCAGTGATTTTCTGTTTTTGTCGTGATCTATAAAAACCCCCCCCAAGATTCAAAGCTGACCGATATTCCAATCTCCTACCATATCTGCCAAAGAGGCGAGCCCTATGAACATAGAACTGAAAATCGCTGAAATTTCAGAAATTGATGATATCCTGAAGTTGCACTCCAAATACCAGATAGACTCGATAAGTGAAGAAGATAAGGCTGACGGTTTTGTCACCACTGCTTTTACCAAAGAGCAGCTGATCGCTTTGATAACTCAAGAACAGGGGCTTTTCATTGCCAGGCAAGATGGTGTGGTCGTTGCCTATGTGATGTCTGCTTCCTGGGATTTCTGGTCAGCCTGGCCGATGTTTGCCTTTATGATGGAGGGCTTGTCTGAACTTGAATTCCAGGGTCAGACCCTGACGGTTGAGAATTCTTACCAGTACGGTCCTGTCTGTATCGATAAAAGTGTTCGCGGCAGGGGTGTACTGGAACAAATTTTCGCCTTTGCAAAACAGCACATGGCGCAGCGGTTTCAGTTTTTGGTGACTTTTGTGAATACCATGAACGAAAGGTCCTATCAGGCCCACCAAAGGAAGCTGGGCCTTCATGTGGTGCAGCAGTTTGAATATAACGGGAAGCGTTATTATGAAATGGTTTGTCACACTCGCTGATAATTTAATGCTAAGGGCTGATCGCAACAGCGAGGCCGATAAGTTATGAGGCTTTCATTTAAGGCATTCGGATCAGCGACTTCACAGGCTGCCATGGGGCTCAGTGCCGCGTGCTCTGCCGGATTTTTCTGGGGTACCGGTGCCGTAATCGTCAATATCCTTATTGTCAAATATGGCTGTACTCCGGAAAATATATCATTCTGGCGCTTTGCTGTCGGGGCTGCCCTTCTCCTGGTAGTATTTGGCAAGCAGATTCATTGGCCGCAACTACGGCCGCATCTCTTCACCATCCTTGTTGCCGGGACTGCTATGGCCGGTTATGTCCTGTGTTGGTTTTTGGGTATCGAGTGTATCGGTGCAGCGATTCCAACCTTGATTGCTCTTTGTCTGCCTCCTGTTCTTGTTACCTTTGTCGCTCTAGCCCGGGGGCAGGAAACTCTAAACATTCAGCTGGTCAGTTTATTGAGTGCGGCGTTACTCGGGACGGTTTTAATTGTCTTTCGGAATAACCCTGAAGCGGGAACTTTCAACTCTCAAGATCTTATTAAAGGAGTTCTGTATGCGACCGTATCCGCCGTTCTTTATGCTGGTTTTTCTCTTATAAGCGGCCCACTGTCCAAACGTTTTGGTGCTGGGCAGACGACCACCTGTGTCACCTTGGTCGCCACAGTGGTGATGGGGGGTGCCGCAAGCTATCGTCCTCTTTTCTGGCCTGGGGATATTCCACCTCAAGCGTGGTTCCTTTATCTTGGAGTAGTTACTGCTGCGTTAGCTTTGCTGGCTTTCAGTTGGGGCGCTGCACGCTTAAGTCCAACCGCTTTGACGATAGCAACCCTGGTCGAACCGTTTACCGCTGTTGTTCTCGCAGCTCTATTTTTAGGCGAACATTTAGGGGTTTTGCAATGGTTGGGTGGCTTTCTTCTTTTGACCAGCATCTGGGGACTTGGGCGCAGGAGTTCCGCGCCTATTTCATAGATTGCTTTTGCGGAATTCAAAAGCGTGTTTATCGAAGGATGATTGTGAAATAAGTTGAGGAGGTTTACTGATGACAGTACGGATTCGTGAGGCAACAAAAGCCGACTTTGATCAGATTTGGGCAATCTTTCATGACATTATCGCTGCTGGTGAAACTTATGCTTTTAAACAGGATATGACGAAGCAGCAGGCGGAGGCACTGTGGCTGGATACACCGCCAAAGACCTTTGTTATCGAAAATGGTGAACAGATTTTGGGAACTTATTTTGTCAAAGCGAATCAGGCAGGCCCAGGTAGTCATGTTTGCAACTGTGGTTATATGGTTGCTGCTTCGGCACGTGGCCTGGGATTGGCGACCAAAATGTGTGAGCATTCTCAACATATAGCCAAAGATCTTGGTTTCAAGGCCATGCAGTTTAATTGTGTCGTATCGAGTAACGAGGTTGCAGTAAAACTATGGAACAAGCTTGGTTTTGCGACTGTTGGTCGCATACCTAAAGCGTTTAACCACCCGATCAAAGGTTATGTTGATACGTTGGTTATGTACAAATGGCTTGAGCCGTAACAATGTAGTGCTTTTGAGTGTCTTGCTCAGGACGTCTACCCCTCATCTGGTTTGGCAGGTGAAGTAGTTTATTTTTCGGTTCTTGTTGCTGTTGCTAAGTATGCGGTAAAATACCTGTACAACCCGTTCCCCCAAAACCTATTTGCCAAAGGACGAGGATAAAGTCATGAGCGAAAAGAATACTCTGTACATTCTCTGGACCAATGACAACCCGATTACATCTGAAAAGATGGTGTTCATGTATGGGATCAATTCCAAACTGCGTGGGTGGTGGGAGAACGTGACGATTATCATCTGGGGCGCACCCGCGAGTCTGGTTGCAGAAAGTCGAGACATGCAGGATCTGGTCAAAGGTGCTATTGATAAAGGGGTTCATGTGACGGCCTGTAAAGCTTGCGCTGAACAGCTGGGGGTTGTGGAGGCTCTGGAAGATATTGGTGTTGAAGTCATTTACTGGGGCGAACCTTTGACCAGGGTGCTGAAAAATAATGAAGCAATTATCTCTGTTTAGACCTGTCAGTCCGGAGCAGTACGACTGTTTGAAAAAATATTCTGCTTGAACCGAAAATCGCTTCCTATCGCTGATGCTGCGTGATATCCATCGTATCAGGGTTTCATATATTTTTTATCTGGTTGCCAGCAGGATTTTCCAGCTGGCAGCTTGGCCATTTCTGCTCAGCAGGAGAAAAGCGATGGACTATCAGTCTTTGCTCGCCGATCGAACCCGGGAGATGTCGGCGAGTGCAATCAGGGAGATCCTTAAAGTTGTTTCCCAACCCGGGATGATTTCATTGGCCGGAGGCATACCGGCTCCCCAAAGTTTTCCCATGGAGATCATCGAAGAATTAACCGCGGTGGTCTTGCGTAAATACGCTGCCCAGGCGTTCCAGTATGATCTCACCGAAGGTTTTCTGCCGCTCCGCTCTGCCCTGGCTCGCCACCTCACCAGCAAGGGGATCAATGTCAGCCGGGATGAAATCATCATCTCCAGTGGCTCTCAGGGGGGGCTTGACGCCATCGGCAAGATCCTGATCAGCAAGGGGGATAAGGTTGCCGTCGAGGCACCAACCTATCTTGGTGCCCTGCAGGCTTTCAATCCTTACGAGCCCTCTTATGTCCGCATGGATACCGACGAGGAGGGGCTGATTCCCGCAGCTCTCGAAGAGGTTGTCAACCAGCATAAAATCAAATTTGTCTACCTGGTGCCGACCTTCCAGAATCCCACCGGCCGGACCCTGTCGTTAGCAAGACGGGAGCAGATTGCGGAAATTCTGAAGACTCATGACGCCCTGCTGTTTGAGGATGATCCCTACGGTGACCTTCGTTATCAGGGAGCACCTCTCCCCACGATTAAAAGCCTGGCACCCGATAATGTCATTTATGCTGGCACCTTGTCCAAGATCTTCGCTCCCGGATTACGCATCGGTTACCTGGTGGCTCCGCCCGAAATTCAGCGCTGGCTGGTGCTCAGCAAGCAAGGGGTTGATCTGCACACCAGCACCTTTAACCAGGCGTTGGCGGCGGAATACCTGACCGGTGGCTATCTGAAAGAGCATCTGCCGCGTATCATTGAGCTTTATCGTCCACGGCGCCAAGCTATGTTGGACGCTATGGAGAAATATTTCCCCAGGGAATTTACCTGGTCGCACCCCGAAGGGGGGATGTTTTTATGGGCTGAGGGGCCAGCAGGGTTCAACCTGGATAACGCCTACCAGGAAGCGATCCGGCGTAACGTCGCCTTTGTTCCCGGCCGTTATTTCTACTCCCATGCCGGTGAAGGGCTGGCGACCATGCGCCTGAACTTTACCATGTTTGATGAAAAGACCCTGACTCGGGCGGTTGCCGTTCTTGGCGATGTCCTCCAGGAACAATTAAAGCGGGGTTGATGGTGTCACGACCCGTAAAGAGCCCTGGAGCGCTCCCTGTCTGAGCCGCATGGAAACGCGGGTTATTGCGGGGGCTGGTTAGCAGAGCCATGCCGGGACTGAGCGCCAAAGCCATGACTCTGCTTGAAAAAGATCAGGGTTTTCTCAGCATCGATTAGAGATGTTGAAATCGGCCCCGCCATAACCCCTCAAAGAAGTGACGGGCGTTGATTCCAATCGAACGGTTTTTGTAGCCACCTTCCTGAACCACAAGGGTTGGCAGCTGCAGGAGGCTGATCTGTTGGCCAATTTTGCTAAAGTCGCTGGCGTTAAGGCTCCAGGTTCCGGTCGGATCCCCTTTGGCGGTATCAAGCCCCAGACAAACAATCAGATACCTGGGGGAAAAAGCCGCGATCTTTTTCAGTGCTTTCACCAGGTGGGTCAGATACTGAGCTCCGGTCAGCTCCTCAGGTAGAGGATAGTTGATATTGAACCCCTGCCCCTGTTCGGCACCGGTTTCTTCGGGAAAACCACTGAAATAGGGATAAGCAAAACGCGGATGACCGTGCAGTGATACGGTCAGGATATCATTACGCTGATAAAATATGTTCTGTTGGCCATTGCCATGATGGTAGTCGATATCGAGCATGGCAACTTTGCCATAGCTGCTTAAGTGATGGGCGGCTACGGCAGCACTGTTAAAGTAGCAGAACCCGCCGAAAGCGTTGTGTTCAGCGTGGTGCCCCGGCGGGCGCACCAGGGCATAGGCCAGCTTGCGTCCTTCAAGGAGCTGGTCAGCGCAACTGAGGGTACAGTCGACGGCGCGCTTGGCGGCATGCCAGGCATTCTGGTTCAGCGGGGTAAAGGTATCAATACAGTAGTAACCGGCGCGTACCGCCATTTCCTTGGGCGGGCGGGCCGCGTTACGAATCGGAAACACGTAGGGGTAAACAGATTTCCCCGGTTCCAAGGTTTGGCACATTTTCTTGAAATAATTCAGATAATCACTGTTGTGAACAGGCTGCAGGTGCTTTTCCGGGTAGCTGGGAACCTCGACCTTTTCAAAAAATTCCAGTTTCTCAAGTTCTCTGAGGATTGACCTGATACGTACCGGCGATTCAACATAGCCACGCTCACGGATATGGTGAATATCGTGGCGGTCATTAACCGCAAGGGCGATACGCGACAGCTTTCCGGTCAATGGGTGGCGGGTTTCCGTTGGCTCTTGTTTCAGATAGCGTGGCTTTCGCAGTTGCGTCGGATCATCGTTAAATGACTCTACCACCATGTTGATATAGTTACGGCTCAGGTGCCCGTAGCGTCGCTCCAATATCGCCCGGACAATGGCGCGGGCGGTCTCAGCTGATAGATGCTGATTCTGGCCAAGACCGTCAAAAACCAGGTAGGGCGGATTGTCATCGCCGGCGTTAACCGGGGTTTCGTAAGCGCTGTTAATTATTGGGTAGGCCTGATATTCTTCATAGAACTTAAGCCGTGCGCGGTTCTGCTTGAGGATCGTCGGGTCTTTGCACAGTGCCGGATCATCAGGCAGACATTCGAAGAATATCCCCCGGGCAGCGAGGGACAGCGCTTCCTCGCGTAGCTGTTCATAAAGAGCACCACCAATCCCCCCACCAGTAGTTTGCTTTGCTGTCGATATGTAATCAAGATAACAGAACTTCAACTGCGGGTCGTGGGACAGCAGGGCAAACCCTTTGATGCGGCCACGCTGATCCTCGGCGACATAAATGATGGAACGAAAACGGTGCTTGAGAGGGTTCAGCAACAGGTCGGGAATTTTATCAATATCGTCCTTGGCCAGTAACGGGAACTGTTCACGCAGAATCTGTTGTACTTGCTGGAGCGCATCATGATTGGAGGGGAGCAGATTATCAAAAACGCGACGAATGCGAAACATGCCGGCAGTCCTTTCTACACGGTGAAATGAATAATCCTGGATTAGCTCAGCGGCTTTAAAAATACAAGTAAGAACGTCGAAAAAAACTCTGCTTAGAAGATATTTTTATTCTTATTTTCAGGACTGGTTTTTTTCATTGACAGTTCCCGGCAAGAAGCGTATACGCTTGCAAAAAATGGTATTCAAGTCCGGGACAGCGTAACGACCACAGCTTAAAAAGTGACCCCTTTTTCGGCCCCCGCCGCCAGGCACCCCGGATCTCAAGAATACTGCTTTTCCGCTTCGGGAAATGTTGAGCAACACGGCTATTAAAGGGGTTTCAATATGCATATTGCGCTGGTTTTCAATCTGCGTGAGGAGTCCGTTTACGGTGAAGAACCGTCTGCGGAACCTCCTTCGTCTACGGATGATATTTACGCTGAGTGGGACGACATTCATACCATTTCCGCTGTCGAGGCGGCGTTAGCGACCCGTCACCAGGTGTCGCTGGTCAATGCTGATCTTGATGCCTTTGAAAAGCTCCGTCAGTTAAAGCCTGATCTGGTTTTCAATATTGCCGAAGGGCTGCACGGCGCCAGCCGTGAAGCTCAGATGCCAGCTCTGTTTGAGATGTTGAATCTCCCCTACACCGGGAGTGATCCGGCGACCCTGTGTCTGTGTCTCGATAAGCGCCGCACCAAGGAGATCCTCAGTCAGCACAGCGTGCCGACGCCCCGTTTCTGGATTGTCGATTCCCCGCTGGATCTGCCGAAACGCCTTACTTATCCGCTGATGGTCAAGCCCCCCCTGGAAGGGTCAAGCAAGGGTGTCACCGACAAGGCGCTGGTCAACAACCGCCAGGAGCTGGTGCGCCAGGTTGCCTGGGTGGTGGAAAATTACCAGCAAAGCGCCCTGGTCGAGGAATTCCTGCCGGGTCGCGAGTTTACCGTGGCACTGCTTGGTAACGGTGATGACCTGCGGGTGCTGCCCATCGTCGAGATTAATTTTGACTCCCTCCCCGCCGGGGTCAATCCGATCTATTCCTATGAAGCCAAGTGGGTCTGGGATACCGAAGCAGACCCGCTGCAGATTTTTTCCTGTCCCGCTAACCTTGAGCCGCTTTTGCAGCATCAGATTGAGGAGGTTTGCCGTCGTGCTTTTAAGGCCCTCGGCTGCCGCGACTGGTGTCGCATCGATGTGCGGCTCGATGCTGGCGGTCACCCGCAGATTATTGAGCTTAATCCCCTACCCGGTATCCTGCCGCGACCTGAGCAGAACAGCTGCTTCCCGAAAGCCGCGCGTGCCGCCGGGATCACGTACGACCAGCTGATTCTTAGTGTCGCGGACGCTGCCAGCGTGCGCCAGCAGATCGGTCAGGGGGATGTTCATGAAAATCGCTGTCTGCTTTAACCTTGCTCCTCCCCAAACCCTGCGCGGTGAACAACGCGACCGCATTTCCGAGGCCGGTTCCGAAGGCGAAGCTGAAGCGGTGGCATCTGCCCTGCGTCAGCTCGGGCACCAGCCGGTGCTGGTCCCCCTGGGTGCCGAGCTATCCCCTTTTATCGCTTGTTTACAACAGGAACAGCCTGATTTTGTCTTCAACCTGTGTGAAGGGTTCTGGGGGGAGAGTGGCTTGGAGATGCATGTTGCCGCTCTGTTTGAAATGCTTGGTCTGGAGCATAGCGGATCACCGGCTCTGACTCTCGGACTGACCCAGGACAAGGCCCTGACCAAGGATCTGCTGTCCCGTCACCAGCTGCCGACACCCGGTTATCTGCTGGTGGCACCAGGCGCAGAACTCCCTGCCACTCTGCCCCTGACCTGGCCATTGATTGTCAAACCCTACCGCGAGGATGCGTCGCTGGGGATTACCTCTGAGAGTGTTGTGGCAGATGCCGCTGCCCTGGCCCGGCGGGTGGCTTATGTGCATGAACGCTATCAGCAGGCGGCGCTCATTGAAGAATTTATCGCTGGCCGCGAATTCAACGCGGCTGTCATTGGCGATGACTGTCTGGAAGCTCTGCCGGTTTCAGAGATCTGTTTCCATCCCGGGTTGACGCAGCGCATCGTCAGCTATGACGGCAAATGGCTGGAAGATTCCCTGGAATACACCGGTACTGAGCCGGTCTGTCCCGCTGCTGTATCGCTGTCCGAGCAAAATGCGCTCCAGCAGGCAGCCCTGCAGGCTTGTCGCTTGCTCGGCTGCCGCGATTATGCCCGCGTTGATATCCGCTTACGCGACGGCGTTCCTTATATTCTTGAGGTTAATGCCAACCCCGATATTTCCCCTGGTGCCGGATTGGCGCGCGCGGCTTGCGCCGCCGGGAGAGATTATGCCGCGCTGATTGGTTGTATTGTCGATTTCTGCAACGCCCGCAGGAGTAAAAAATATGCGCAACCTTAAACCCTCAGATCTGTCCCCTTTGCAGCAGATAATAATTGCCACCCATGCCTTTACCGACGTTGAAGTGGACTGTGCCATGGAGTTGCTCGGTATTGTTCTGAATGAACCGGATCAGCAAGATTATCACGTCCTGGTTGCTGATTATGAAGGAGCGGTGGCAGGTTACGTTCTGTATGGGCCGGTTCCCTTGACCGAAGGGAATTATGACCTGTACTGGATCGCAACCGATCCCCGCTTGCATGGCAAAGGGGTTGGTCGGCTGCTGATGCAGGAAGTTGAACAGCGTCTCACGGACGCTGGCGCCAGATTGCTGTGCGCCGAGACCTCCTCGCAGGATCTCTATCTGCGCACCAGAACTTTCTACCAGCAGGCCGGTTACCTGGAAGAGTCCCGCATCCGGGATTTCTATCGCCCCGGTGACGACCGCATCACTTACGTCAAACGTTTCCGCACGAGCTGAGCAAGGAGCACACCATGGAAACCTGGCAGAAACATCTGCAGACAAGTATTACCCGCCCCGGTGATGTGACCCGCCGTTTCGGTATCGACCCTCAGCCGCTTGAAGAGGTTGTTGAACGCTACCCGATGCGGATCCCTCCCTACTACCTGGGACTGATCAAGGAGGTTGGCGACCCGATCTGGAAGCAGGCGGTTCCCGATCAGCTGGAATTGCATGATTCGGTCTGTTGTGCCGATCCTCTCGAAGAAGAAAACCAGAGCCCGGTGCCGAACCTGGTGCATCGCTATCCCGATCGGGTCCTGTTTCTGGTTTCGTCAGAATGCGCCATGTACTGTCGTTTCTGTACCCGCAAGCGCAAAGTCGGCGGTGAAGAAATGCGTATCACCAATGCCACTATCGACGCCGGTATTGAGTACATTCGCCAGCATTCTGAAATCCGCGATGTTATTATTTCCGGTGGCGATCCCCTGCTGCTCGCCGATGACAAGCTGGACAGTATCCTCAGCCGGGTGCGGGCGATTCCTCACGTACAGATTATTCGCATCGGGTCCCGGGTTCCGGTGGTACTCCCCATGCGCATAACCTCGAACCTGGTGCGGGTCCTGCGCAAATATCACCCCCTGTTTCTTAATACCCATTTCAATCACCCGGATGAGATTACTGAGCAATCGGCAAAAGCCTGTGCCCGTTTGGCGGGTGCCGGAATTCCCCTGGGTAACCAGACGGTGCTGATGCGCGGTATTAACGACGATCCGGAGGTTATGAAGCTGCTGATGCAGAAGCTGCTGATGATCCGGGTGCGCCCCTACTATATCTACCAGGCAGATATGGTTCAGGGGACCGATCACTTCAGAACCAGTGTTGAAGAGGGGTTGGAGGTTATTCGTGCCTTGCGTGGACACACCTCGGGGATGGCGGTCCCGGCTTTTGTCATTGACGCTCCCGGAGGCGGCGGCAAGATTCCGTTGTTGCCCGACTATCTGCAGTCCCTTGGTGTCGAGGTGGTGCTGAAAAATTATCTCGGCGAAACCTATCGCTATCAAAATGCCGCACCGCGACCACAGGCAGAACCCCTCCCTCTGGTCGCAAAGCTGCAAGCCTGTAAATAACGTATAAGCCCTTCGGAGCAGCCAGCCGGGGGGCTTTCTTTTTCCGCCTGATCATCAGTCTCCTGTTGTGTGCAAATGCAAAAAACACTTCACCTTCTCATGCGACAGTGGTATTCAATAAAGCGCTATTGGTAGCGTTATTCCGATTGAGACGGACAAGGAGACTGTCATGTTTATTAACGATTCAACCATCGAACGCTGGATCGAGGAGGATGTTCCCGGCCTCGACCTGACTTCGCATTTGTTGGGGGTGGAAAAGGTTGAGGCGACAATTACCTTCAGCGCGCGTAATGAAACAGCCCTGTGTGGTGTTGAAGAGGCTGCCGCAGTGTTTCGAAAGCTGGGAGGGCGGGTAGAGCTGTTGCAATGCGATGGCGCCGTGGTCCAGAAGGGGACAGAAATTCTTCGTGCTTTTGGAGACGGGGGGATGATTCATGCCGGTTGGCGCGTTGCTTTAAACCTGATTGAATACGCTTCCGGAATTGCGACACGGACTTCTCAAATGGTGCAGCAAGCACGTCAGCATGGTGATGTCCTTGTCTGTGGTACCCGTAAAGCGTTCCCCGGTGGCCGTAAACTTTCGCAAAAGGCGTTGCTGGCAGGTGGTGGTGTTCCTCATCGCCTCGGGTTGGGTGAAACCGTACTGATCTTCCCCCACCATTACAACCTTATTGGCCTCGACAATTTCCTGAAAAACATGCCTGAAATAAAGCGTACGGCACGGGAAAAGAAGATCGGCATCGAGGTCGAAAGTCTCGAAGAAGCCGAACTGATGGCTGGCCATGGCGCAGATATCATTCAATTGGATAAATGTTCCGCCACCGTTGCGGCAGAGGTAGTTACCACACTGCGGCCACGCTATCCGCACCTGGTTATTGGCGCTGCTGGTGGGGTTAACGCTGATAATGCGGCTGAATATGCGGCGACCGGGGTTGATATGCTGGTAACCTCATGGATGTATTTCGGTAAGCCGGCGGATATCAAGGCGGTTATCGAAAAGTAGTTTTCATCCGGAAACGGCCCTTTTCCGCTGTGGCGGTGTCAATCTGCAGACTTGCTTGTGCGACGTAAAGTACTACGTCTCCGTACAAGTCTTTGATTTCCTAGCCACAACGAAAAATTTCTCGTTTCCAATCTGAAAACTTAACAGTTGGATTTTAGAGTTTATAGAGAGCAATTAAATATTTTAGGCTTCATTATTTTTTTCGTCCCTTGAGGCGAATAACGAAAATAGCAGTGAATAAGAAAGTCCCATTCGGTTATCCGATGGGACTTTCTTATTATTGGCGTCATAACCTATTTTGTGCAAATACCCACTTGACTCATTTTTTATTTCGTTATACCTATCATTATTATTAAAAAAATAATGAAAGGAATAGCGCATGAGATCCTTGATTCTTATCACCATCATCGTCGTTAGTGTTACAAGTGCCCAGGCCGATGTGTTGCGGACCGCTGCGGGGGCTGGCTATAAAAAGATTGTGGAGCAGTGGGCGACCCTTTATGAAGAGACCACCGGAAACAAGGCGGAGCGTATCTACGGTAACATGGGGCAGGTTACGGCTCAGGTGAAACAGGGAGGGGGGATCTGTCTTGTTGTTGGCGATAAATCTTATCTGTCCAAGGCTGCTCTACCCATCTCGTCTTTTGTTTATCTAGGTCAGGGGCGACCGGTACTGGTCACCCGTAAAGGGTTAATCCTCTCTTCGGTCGCTGACCTGGCCAAACCAGAATTTGCGAGAATCTCCGCCCCCGATTACCAGAAAGCGATCTATGGCCGGGCTGCCCACCAGATTCTCTCCCAGCAACAGTATAAAGGGATTCTCAGCAAGGTTATGGCGGTCGGAACCGTGCCTCGCAGTGGCGCATATGCCATCAGCGGTGAAGTTGATGCGGCTTTTGTCAATATGAGCTTTGCTTTAGCCAACAAGGATAAATTCGGCACCATTCTCGAACTGACTGAAGGGTTTGAGTCCATTGAGATAGTTGCCGGCATTATAAACGGCTGTGAGGCAGAGGCCGAGGTTGATGCGTTTATCAGCCTGCTTGACAGTGATGTAATGAAGTCGAAAAGGATCGCGGCGGGACTATGACTTCCGCTCTTGGCAATTGCTGGCAGGTTTACAGTTCAGAAGCCGTGTTGTTTTCCCTGGGGCTGACCGCCAAAATCTGTCTCTATGCCTTGATCCTGCAGCTGTTGATCGGGGTGCCCCTGGCCTGGTATCTGTCGGGCAGGCACACCCCGCTGCGCAGTGCACTCGAAAGCCTGGTGACCTTTCCCCTGATTTTCCCACCCATTGCTACCGGCTATTTACTCCTGGTTCTTTTGGGACGGATGAGTTTCCTAGGCAGACTATCCGACCGCCTGTTGGGTGTCGAGATTGTCTTTTCCTTTCCGGGCATCGTCATCGCTGCTTTTATTGCCGGTTTGCCCCTTATGATAAAACCGATTCAGGCCGCGATTCGTTCTTTTGGCGATGATCTTATTCTGGCTTCTTACACCCTGGGACGCAGCAGGTTAGCAACTTTTGTCAATATCACGCTGCCGAGTGTCCGGCGCAGTATCCTGTCCGGTTTGCTGTTGGGGGTGGGGCGTTCCCTTGGAGAGGTGGGGATTACCCTGATGCTCGGGGGGAACATTATCGGCAAAACCAACACCCTGTCTCTGGAAGTGTTTAATGCCGTATACGACGGAGATTTTGAGCGTGCAACCGCCCTGTGCCTGTTGTTATTCGCGGTTTCCCTGTTGATGTTTGCGGGGATCCGTCGCCTGTCCACCTGAATTTCGCAGAAACGGAATGATAATGCCAGTTGTGGATAACTTTGTGGAAATAGGAAAAAACAAGGACTTAAGATGGCTGAAAACGGACTAATTATCAGTTAAAAAATACGTTAAATTGATAGTTTAGTGTTTTGCTATTAAATCAATCGGTTATACACAGGGTTTTATTCATAACCGCAAAATTATCAAAAGTATTAACAAAATCAGTTGGTTTAACAATTCTGTTGCGCAAGAAATTACGACACTTGTATTCATCAAATACGTCAGGGGAAAGCTAAATCAGGTTGTAATTTAATCTCAGACGCAAAATGAGACGTGTGTAGCAATTTGGTTCAGATTGCAACGGGAAAAATTTGCCCTGAGCTATCGGGATTATTAAGAAAAATGCAAGAAGGAGGCTAAAGGGCCAGTATTTATGTTGAATTTCATATGACAACCAAAATGGCATTCTATTTGCTAATAAGGATGTCATGAATGTTTGTTGTCCGGTAATTTTTCCGGAGTGTGATGTGTACGTGGGATGTTGGTAATTTGTGTTCATCTGCAATGTATTGATGAGCCACCAGGTTTTCACATCGGAAATGGGCGTTTCCGAAGGAAAACCAAAGAAGTATCCTTCCCCGGGTCCGAGGTCCGCCGGACCTGGAGAGGGAACCGTTGGTCGTGACAGCTTGCCTAAGCCTCTACTTCTACAACTACGCCATGGTGGGTTGGGTGAGCTGTTACACCAATTTTATGTCAACGGATTGTGTGTAACGCAATCAACTAATGCTATCAATAAGGAGATCGCTATGTGTTTTCGTCCTGGTGGAGTTGAAAAGCCGCAAGAGTGCCCAAAATGTGGAAAGAAACTTGTTGCCTTAGGTGGTGTTAAGCAAAAGGTTTGCCCTTTCTGCAAAACTCCTCTTGATCAAGAAGAAAAATAAGTTTCAACGAGTTATTTGTTCATGCAATTGTATGAACTGAACCACCCAGCAAGCTGGGTGGTTTTTTTATTGCTCGTTTCCGATCTGAAAAATTATCTGCTGATAGTTCCTTCTTCTTACCCCGTATTTCGAATCCCCGCTGCAATCCCTGCAATAGTAATCATCATCGCCTGGGTCAGGGTATTGTGGTCATCGACCGGTGGCTGGGCTCTGAAGCGTTTGAGCAGGATGATCTGCATCATATGCAACGGCGCCAGGTATGACTCGCGGCGGCGGATGGAGGCCAGGTTCCAGGGGGCATCGTGCATCAGCCCTTCACGTCCTGAGAAATCGAGCAGGAAGTCGAGATCCTGCTTGAACTGGGCACGTAGTTCCGCTCCGATGCTGCGCAGTGAATCTTCAACCAGGTTTTTTTCATACATGGCCGAAATATTACAGTCGGCCTTGGTCAGGACCATTTCCAGCATACTCAAGCGACTGCGGAAGAAGGGCCACTTTTCGGTCATCTGCTTGATGATATCCCGCTGGCCGGTATCTGCCTGTTCCTTAATTGCTTGCGCTGCTCCAAGCCAGGCAGGCAGCACCAGGCGATTCTGGGCCCAGGCGAAAATCCACGGAATCGCGCGCAGGCTGCCGATACTGTCATCTTTCTTACGTTTTGATGGACGGCTCCCCAGAGGCAGGTGCGCCAGTTCCTGTTCCGGGGTCGCCTGACGGAAGTAGCGTACAAAATCCTTATTATCACGCACGAAAGAACGGTAATGACCGCAGGCGCTGGCGGACAATTTATCCATCAGGGCGCGCCATTCGGCCTGGGGTTGTGGCGGTGGCATGACCAGCGCTTCGAGAATCGCATCGGCATACATGGCAAGACTCTTCTGGGCCACTTTGGTGGTACCAAACTTCATGCGGATGGTTTCACCCTGCTCGGTGACCCGGAAGCCGCCTTTAAGGGAGCCTGGTGGTTGCGACAGAATCGCCGAATGAGCTGGGCCGCCCCCGCGCCCAATTGTTCCGCCGCGGCCATGGAACAAGGTGAGCTTGACTCCCTGGCGAGCACACAGAGCGACCAGCTTTTCCATCGCCTGGTATTGGGCCCAGGCAGCCGAAAGAACACCAGCGTCCTTGGCGGAATCAGAATAGCCGACCATGACATACTGCTGTTTGCCCATATAGGCTTTGTATTCCGGACAATTGAACAGCTCGGTGACAACACGTTCAGCTTCGTTCAGGTCATCCAGGGTTTCAAAAAGTGGTGCAATCGGGATCTTGAAGGGTACCCCTGCTGCTTTCAGCAACAGTTGCACAGCAAGAACATCACTGACTTCACTCGCCATGGAGATGATATAAATGCCAACCGCTTCCTCATCCTGCTTGGCCAGCAGGCGCATGGTATCAATCACCTCCTGGGTTTCTGCGCTTGGCTGCCAGTCAATAGGCAGGATGCTGCGGTTGTTTTTCAGCTCATCTTTCAGGAAGGCAACTTTCTGTTTCTCCTCCCATTGCAGATAATCACCAAGACCTAATGCTTGAGTAATTTCCGCGATGGCTTTGGCATGAAACTCGGAGTCCTGGCGAAAGTCGAGGCGTACCAGGAAAATGCCGAAACAGCGGGCGCGGATCAGGGTGTCGAGAAGACGACCGTTGGCTACCGCGCTCATGTTGCACTCACACAAAGATCGGTAACAGAGTTCCAACGGTTCGAGGAGCTGACTGTTGCTGCTGATGACCTTGCTTTCGTCCCACTCGCCGGTTTTCATCAACTTTTCAAGTTCGGTACGGCTGTCAGTAAGCAGGGTCCGCAAGTTCTTGAGCAGGTTGCGGTATGGTTCGTCGACCTGACCGATGAACTTGATTAACTCGGTACTCGCTTTCCACATGGAGAGCTCATCGATGAGCGCTTTAACATCGCGCAGGAACAGTTCAGCGGCCTGCCAGCGGGCCCGCAGGGTGACTGAACGGGTCATTTTCGCGGTGACGAAAGGATTGCCGTCACGGTCGCCACCCATCCAGGATGAGAAACGGATCGGGCAGAATTCCTGGGGCAGCTCGATGCCCAGCTGATCGTGAATTTTATTTTTAAGCCCTTTGACAAAGCGCGGAACCGCATTCCACAAGGGTTGTTCGATAACCGCGAAACCCCACTTGGCTTCGTCCAGTGGGGTTGGGCGCTGAGGGCGGATTTCGTTGGAATACCAGCTCTGGGTAAACAGGTCTTCCAGGCGTCTGGTGGTCGCCCGGTTACTGGTTCCGAATGGTTTGTCGCGCAGGCAGTGATTGATCTCATTATACTTCTGAATCATGCTGCGGCGCAGGACTTCGGTCGGGTGGGCAGTGAGGACCAGGTCGATATGGAGATCCTCAATCGCTTCACGGATACGCACCGGGTCAATGCCGCTGTCTTTCAGACGGCTGATCAAGCCGGGATCATCCTTGCTTTCACTGGCAACCAGTTTTTCCCCTTCCGGAGTGTTGAAAAATTCCTGCTCCGCAATATTTGCAAGATTCAGGAATTTGGAAAAGCCACGGGCGAAAACGAACAGGTCTTCGTCGCTGCAGGCTTCAAGTTTCTGCAGAAGCTTTTCGTAACCGGCCAGCTGGCCGTCACGCGAAGATTTTCCCAGTTCGCGGATCTCTTCAATCCGGGCAACCATCTCGGGAGTCTTATCGCGGGCAATGGTCTGCCCCAGCAGCGCTCCGAGCTGTTGGATTTCCTGGTGTAACGCATCTGGTGATTTGTACATGAGAAATAATCCTTGAGAAGAAAAAGAGCAAAGGTCATGCTGATCTCAGAAAAGAGAACGTTTGTTCTTATATTTATAGCAACTATGTCAGGGATTGACAAGATTTGGAATCTTTCCCTGTATATGGGAAATTGAGTTGTTCATATTGGTGGACTGTTGACCTGGTTAATGAAAAAATGTAGATAATTGCCATCTGGAGGCTCTACATCGCAACGACCCGCTTCTGATTTGGAAAGATGCAATTTTTCGTTGTGATAAGACAATTTAGGCTTACCGCTGATTACTTTGTGGAATGGCTCAAGCTTGCCGCCAGGGGAGTTCATATTGATGTATGAACAACCCTGAGAATCTGTATCGAGGATAAATTTTTGTGATGATCTATTTGGGGGTGTCTATTGGCCTGGGGGGGCTTGCTTTGCTTTTTGATCTGATTCTGATTGGTCGCGCTGAACGGTTAATCGCCTACCTTAAAGATAAGCATCCCAAAAAAGTGAAAAAGATGGGCAGCTTGCGTTTTGGTTCGCGCGGCAGTCACTATCCGTCAGTCAACCCAAATCTTACCAGCTTTCTCTGGAAGCGCCAGTGGCAGGATATGCATGATCTTGAACTAGACCGCTTGTGTCGCTCGGCACGTGCCGTTCTCATCCCTTCGCGCATATGCTGGGGGCTGTTCGCCGTCAGCCTGGTTGCGCTCTATATTCATTTTTAGCTGCTGAAGGTGGCCAAGCTCTATCCTGAGCTGCTTAAATGAATAAATCGACAAAGAGTGATAAATCTATGAACAAGCTTTTTAGCTTATGCTGCCTGCTCACAGGCCTGCTGCTCGGAGGCACCCCTGCCATGGCTCTGGAATCCGGTTTTTACCTGCACCATGACAAACAGTTCATCGGCTCGCCCCAGGCGCTGGAGGCCTTCCGCCAGCATCCGGTTTACGGGCCGTTGCACCAGCAGATGGCTGGTCAGGAAGAGGTTGGCTATGGCGTCTATGACGCGGACAGTCAGACCATGACCTATCATGACCTGGCGGGGGACAAGCAGATTGTCCTCGATCTGGCGGGCAACAGTTACCGTATTTCTGACGGGGAACAGGGGAGCCTGGTTGCCGTTGCACAGCGGCAGCTGGTGATCAAGGCTTATTTTGCTGCCGGGATTGATCTGCAGGCGACCATGGTCAGGGTTGCGGCCGATGACCCGACCCTGCTCGCTTATCAGCAGAAGATTGCGGGGGCGCGCCGGCAGCAGGAACTGCAGCGTCAGCAGCTTGTCACCGCTATTAACCAACCGGCCACGGGAGTGCGGTTTTCCCTTCACGATACGCCGCTGGGACTGGTCCTGCCCTTGTGGGCCGAGTTTGCCAGCCTCAGAACCTATCCGGATGGGGTCAGGGCATTTGTCTTTAACGACACCCGCGAGCAGAATGGTTCTGTGTCATTATTGCTGGCAACGACCCGGGCCCAGGCGGACAAGCTCAGCAATGATCTGTTTCTTCCTTCGGAAGAACAGATGATTTACCAGGATGACACGACGCAACTACGCCAGAAGTTTGATCATTACGAAATTGTTGCCAGCCGGCAGCAGGGTGAATATGTTCTGTTTGCCTATGGGGAGCTGGCTGCGCTGGAGCATGCCAGCGCCTGGGTACCGATTCTGCGCAGCATCGCTGACGAGGCGGATGTCGCCGCTCCGGGTGCCGCTGAATATCTTGCCCACCCCGAACTGTTTGCCGCCCTGGGGGTGCCCCTGAAGCAGTCAGTGGCACAGCTGTCTGGCTGCCGTGAAGCGTTACAGGAGGTGTTGAATCGCCCGGAAAAAGCTGTCGACAAAGCCATCAGTGATTATGGCATCGCGTGTTCCCTGCGCAGTGACAGTGATGAATATCCACTGCACCTGCTGCTGCGTCCAAAATCAGCGGACCTGTCCGCGTATCAGGCGCGGCCGCTCACCACATACAGTTATAACGGGGCGCCGGTGGCAAGTTCCGTGGTGACAAGCAGTGCTGATCAACTCCTGACCCTGGCCGGTTTCCCTCTTTATCGCTATACCCTTTATCAGCGGGTCCAGTCCGATGCGGAGTTTGATGTTATCGCCGCCTATGAGACGAACAATCTTGGCCAGCTGGCCGAGGTCATGACCCTGCTGCCCGGAGTTGCGGTCGATGGCCTTGCCGTCGCCGCACAGCTGCGCCCTTATCTCGGTCATTTTGACACCTTTGCGTGGCCTTCGGGCTTTTTTACCGTCACCGACGATGCCGGCAACATGGGCGTCATGTCTCCCGAAGGGGAGCTTGTTGTTCCACCCAGGTTCAGCTCTGTGGAGGAGAATGATTACGGCCTGCGTGTCGAACTGGCGGGTGACCAGCAGCGTTACGGCGTCTACAGCAAGACTGGTCAGCTTCTGCTTGAGCCGCAATACCCGATGGTTTATGGCCTTGATGACAAACGGCTGATCGTGACCCTGAACAATGACCAGCAGCAGATTTTTGACCTTGAGACAGGAACCTTCAAAGGCGTAACCTTTGATCAGCTTGAGGTCTTTTCTGAGCAGCAGTTGCTGAAGGTCAGTGCTGCAGACAAATGCTGGTTTCTGCGCTGGGACTTGAGCCCTGTCGTTCCCCAATTTGAAGCAATCGGCCAACAGGTCGCTGATAGCTTTATTGTCACTTTGCAAGGAAAGCAAGGGGTCTTCAACCCTGCTACGGGGCAGTTTGTTGTGCCGGCCAGCTACCGCTATATTATCAACTATGCTGACTATGGCCTGATCTCGGCACTCGACGGGGAGACCAGCTACTTCAAGCTGGATGGGACCCCGCTGTTACCAGCCGATTGGCAGGCTCTGTCGATCCCCTTTGATGATCCGGGTTACATTACGGCTCGTGATCCCCATGGCCAGGCGGGACTCGTTTCCAATACGGGGGAAATACTTATTCCACCTCACTACGCGCAGTTGGGGCAGTTCAAGTCCGGGCGCGCTGTCGCCCGGAAAACTGCCGATACCAGGCTGGGACTCATCAATATTGATGAACAGGTGATCATCCCTTACCGCTATGAGGACCTAAAGGATCCCGGGGAAAATAGTGTCTGGGCCAAGAGTGACGGCAAGTGGTGTCTCATCGATTTTTCGCAAAAGACCCTGGTTCCTTTTGCCTATGATGAACTGTTGCAAAAGAAATTCATTGACGATGTTCCGGTTGTGGTCGTCAAACAGGGCCAGCTGTGTGGTCTGGTCGACTGGGACACGGGGGCGGAACTGACGCCGGTTAACTTTGAGCGCTGTGATCTGCGGCAACAGCTGCTTATCAGGGCTGGGGAGGCCATGATCTATCCGGATGATTTCAGGTAAAATAAAAGCCGTGACGTTCTTGCTGACGTCACGGCTTTACAGGCAATCTTTCCTCTGTTATTAGCGTTTAAGCACGGCCCTACTTCAAACTGGTCAAAATCCCTTCAATAGTCCCTTTTGCGTCGCTATCCGCAGCCGGGTACCCATAGCTGATGACAATACGATAATCCTTGGACGAGCTATAGGAATGTTTAAAACAGACAGCCTTGGCTTTGACCTGCTCCCCCTGCTCTTCATAGGTGACATAGAGCGGGGATGGACTGGTTGTATGCACCATGTCAGTCAAGACTTTATCATGCTGGTTATTTTTTTCCTTTTCCTCCTCATCTTTTGCGGCTTCGGTCGTCTGTACCGCCAGCCACACTTCACCTTGTGCCCCCTGATAGGAATAGGAGGTATCGGCTTCTCTGATTGTGGTTTGTTGCTGCGACTCTTTACTAAAAGGAGTCCCTTTGAGGCGCATTTTGATTATGGACAACTGGATTAAACTTTGACGACTGCGGGGAGGGTAGATTTCTACATAAGGGTCTTGCCACAAACTAACTGGTTCCCTGGTGAGGGCCAGGGCGTCAGTCGTGGCGTTAAGAACCGCCCCATCCTCAGGGTTCAGCACTTTGACAACCTCTTTAAGCTTGGTTAGAACTTCGCTCTCGCTGTGCTCGCCAAAGGGGATGTTGAGCTGGCCCACCAGCTGGCCGCGCTGAAAGAAGTACTGCAAGTATTTCTGGTGATTACTGGTGTTGAGGTAGACCGCGGAATTGCTCTTGGTTCCAGTGCTGACCAGCTGAGTCTCCCTCAAATCGGAGCTGTTATGCTCATAGATACTGTTCGCTCCACTAAACAGAACGTTTCCTGAAACCGCTTCATTGGGCCGTAAATATAGCTGCTGGTAATCATACAGAAGCATGCCGTGGACAAACAGTTCACCCCATTGTGGATCCTTATAAATGATGGTTTCTTTTCGGTAATAATCGTCTGGTTTGTTCTGCCGTTCTTTGGTCGTGAAGGTATCAGACGCATTACGAAATTTCCCTAAATGGGGAAACACATTTTCGATATTGGTAAAAACGATGTAATCTTTTTTATCCTTATCCGGATTCCACTCATTTGCAAAGGAGGCGGTTCTTAAGAAGGCACCCAGGTCTTTGCTGGCGGCTTCGGGGGTGGGTGTGGCTGGGGTAAAGGTGCGACTTGGTTCCTTCGAGCAGGCAACGAGGGTTAAAAGAAGCAGTAGGGTAAGCAGTTTTTTCATTTTAATTCCTTAACAGTAGTCTTGAGCTTATAGTTTTCCGCAGACAAAAACGATGCGATGGTTGAGCAGATCGGCAATCTGCTGAATAAAGGTTTCCGTCAGCGGTGGCCAGTTCCAGAATTCAAAACCGAGGCAGCCAAAACCCCAAGGGGGATCATGCTGCCAGTGATTGATGGCTTCGGTTGCCCCACATTGCGGGCAGGCCAATAGCCCGGGGCCGCTGTCATCGTACCACTGGCCGACGGCCGTACCCCAGTCATCGCTACCGATCTCAAAACGGTAGCTGCAGGTGGCGCAGACCGCGTCACTCCCCCCTTGCCCCGCGTGAAAAATCGTCCGGTTGGTAATAATTGCCAGACCGTTGGTGAGCAGGCCAGCCAGGTATTCCGTCTGACCGCTTGTCACTCTGTGGCAGGCGGGACCGGGCGGGTAACCGAGCTGCGTGTCACTGAGGATATTATCGGCCTTCTCAGCAGAGATAATCTGCTGTTCAATCAGCCAGCGGCTCACCTTCTGTCCCAATTTGGGGGCTTCATTCTCGCTGGCCTCACAATCGACGATAGTCTGAAAAAAATCACCCATGGCCCTGTTAATCCTCCATTCGTGCGTAAAGGTGATGCAAATAGTTTTTGAGCAGCTTTAGCGCCGGTTTAAGACCGGTCCACTGGCGCGGCAGCTCTTCCCACCAGTGATAGACGACGTGGCTGTTGGCATTGGCGATCTGCAGCTCATAAGAGGTACCATCGAACCCGTACTCGCCACTGGGAACGGCACCAATTTTGATACCGGTCAGGGTCGTCACTAGCCCGGCAACCAGCTCCTGCTCTACTTCCGCAATGGGGTGAATGCGGAAAGCTTTCCCTTCGCCAGGCAGTTGCCAGTGGAATTGGGGGGAGAGAGCATCACCAAAAGCAGTGCGTTGGTACCAAATTTGGGGTTCATCAGCACTAGCGCGATCAATCTTTACCCAGAGCCGTTCCGATGGCCCTCGCGAGTTGAGGATGGCATAGCTGATGTTAAGGTCGGGCCAGTCATTATGGTCTTGGTTGGTCACCAGTCAGTCTTCTTCCGGTAAACCATATTGTCCGGCGTTGAAGTGAGCATGTCCTTTGCTATGATCAAGGTCATGCTGGTGAACGGCTGCTTCATGGCCCATTCTTTCTCCTTCACCCAGAAGGCGATACTGGTACCAAAGGGATGCAGATCCTTAAGGGCGAACCAGGTGTAATCATGGTGGTCGTTTTGATGGCGGATTCCGACCCGGGTCCATTCCCCCTGTTCAGCAACCGGGGCTAATGCCTCGCCCCGGTGGTTGGTAGTATCCTGATAGCGTTGTCCCTGGTTATCTTCAAAAACCACATCCAGGTCAGCGACGCCGCCAACTTTTTTCACCGCAACAATAACTTGCCAGCGATTCATTGGATTGAGTATCCGCTCTGCTTCATCGGCGTCAAAAGGGATCAACTTTGGCGAGCCGGTCAGGGCTGGTGTTTTTTCCGTTTCGATAATGACTTTGTCCCCTTCTCTGCGCCAGGTGCCGTTGGCACGATAGTCGGCATTACCGACCGCCAGCCACCACATAAAGGTATGATCTGGTTTAAGCAGTAGCTGCGAGGCGGTTTCCATCTGATTGACCAGGTAATAGTGCCCGGCAATATCACTATCTTCTGCACCTGAAGTAAAGGGAAGGCAAAGTAGGGTAAGGGTTAATATTGACAGTGTTTTCATAAATTATTTGTTCCTGTTGTCAAAAGATTGTTTTCCTTGGAAAAAGCGCTATAGCAGCGAAAACAATCTCGTCTTGATCCGGTCATTGCGTTCAGCCAGAGTATTAACCTCTTCGGACCAACCACTGCAAAGGCTCAGCTCCTGCAACAGCCCCCTCATTGCAAATATTTTCATCAGCCCCCCTGGCCATGGTCGAGGTGATTGAACAGATACAGATCAAGCGTTGTTGTAACCCCGCACAGAAGAATCAACAGGGCTATGGCGATCAGCAGCCTTCTGATTCTGAAGTGCTTGCCGATATAGATAAAAACGAGTCCGAGCAGGGCAAAAACGGCCCCGGACATGCGCTGGAGGGTCTGTGCTGCAGCATGATACGGGGTAATATAGCCATCAGGAAAGCCCAGCGGGGGCGCTATCAGCGTCGTGCTGCCGTAAACCAGAACACTTGATAGCAGCAGAGCGCCAACCAGATAGGCCAGCCAGGACAGCTTGCTTTTCTGATTCCCCTCGGCTTGCTGCTGTTGGTTATTCTGATCTCCTTGGCTCAAGGTCCTATCCGGTTTTTCACCCCTGAAGGCGTAGCTGATATGCAGGGTGTCTGCATCAATCTCCCGGCGTTGAACCTCAATAATAGCTCCGGCCTGCTCCAGTAGCGCCAAATCTTCGCGCAGGCTGTCGGGAGAGTCAGCAACAAGGTCGGCTCCCGCCATCTCCAACCAATGGTACTGACCAAAAGGGAGGTCTCCAAGCCATTCCGATTTATAGCAGAAGGTCTCACTCTTTCGTTGCCCGGCAGCCTCATGCAGAGTTGTCAACAGCTTCTGTTGCTGCGTCTCTGGTTTCATCTCATCTGTCACTCTTTCTGGTCAAAATGCAATTACGGACAGATTTTAACTGATCGGGAAGCGCCAAGCAAATCTGGTCATCCTGTCTAGTTACAGCCAATTGCAGGTCAAATGGGTTGCTTAGCTCCTTGGTGGAAAGCTGGTCGGCATAGATTTGATTAAACAAAGAGATCCGTGCATCAAGTGCCATGATCTTGCTTACATATAGCGTCCAGTCGGGACCTGCAATGTCGAGCAACACATTACCGATATAATTGCGGAATGGAGCGACCTTCGGCTTTTCTGGTTGGGTTTCATGAGCAAGTTTGGCGGCAAAGTCATGGACAGGTAATAGAGATAAATCAGTGAGGTATTGTGTATTTGGGACCATGGCGTTTGCTGTCATAACGGGTTTAAAAAACGCCAGGTTTTTAATGTTCTCAGCCTCTCCACTTAGAATATCTTTATGGAATGATGCCAGTGATTTGGCCTTAATTTCAACCAGCAGGTGGTAAAAACCGCTGAATTCACGCGCGCAAGGAATCGCTAAGCTTTTTTCCTCGTGGCTAAGCAGGGGGAAGGGCTCAATCGGTTCACTATGGTTCCTTAACATTAAGCTGATAATATCGAGTTGATCATGAAGCACTTTGGTATAGACCAGCTTACCGATCAGGGTATCTTGCTGGGCTAAGAAATGACGCAGGTGCTGCAATAGGTTAATAGCATGCTGGAGTGCCTGAGTAGGCTGTTCCTGATGTTGGATTAACATCTCCAGTTGTAACAGGCGATAGCCCTTAAACAGATATTGATAAATAGGAATAGGCTCATTGGCTGCTGGCTGAGTGATGGTTTTGTAACTCTTAAAACGGTTGAACTCGTTAACGCGTTGCATAAGCAGGTCATTCTCCTGCAGGAGCGTGGCAATCTCACTAGCCTTGGCTTTCTCGATGCTCGTCAAGCACGCAGCTTTGTGCAGGCTGCAGAACAGTTCGCTTTCAGGTAGGGAGAGTGTATTCGGCAGCTCTGGAAAGCTGGCTGTCGCACCTTGCTCAGTATCAAGAGTCGTAGAGTTTGGAACCTGAGCAAAGTACCGTTGCCCCACTTCCAGAGGTTGTTGATCTGCTGCGGCACCGATGCCAAACAGGTAGGCATAGGCATTACGCTGCTCTTGGGTCGTTGGGCGCTTGTCACTTAACTCAAGCAACTGTTCGCCTGCTGGACTCAGTTGTGCGTCGTGCAGCCAGAAAAGAGCCACAGTGAACCATACGGCTATGACGATAGCAAAAATAGCGAGCCATGAACTCTTTTTGAAGCGCATGTTAAGAGGTCCTTTAGTCAATGCAGGGAGTTCCGAAGATTAATCTTCGCTGTCAGGAGTCGGTGGCAGGGGTAATTTATAGCGGCTGAAAGCATAGGGTTGCCAGTTCTGTCCGGTGCGCCGTTCAGCGCGACAGACGCGCTTTTTCCAGTTACGACGTGCTCTTGCTACGTGGGTACTGTTACAACCTGCTGCTGGATCGGGATTTTCCCAACGTGGCCCCCGCTCCTGAATGCGGTCGTGGCCGCGGCGGTGATTTGGATGGCTGCTCATAGAAATGCGTTCCCCTCACATTTAATAGACAACTTCAGTCTACGCCAG
Source organism: Geopsychrobacteraceae bacterium (assembly GCA_963664385.1). Taxonomy (GTDB): domain Bacteria; phylum Desulfobacterota; class Desulfuromonadia; order Desulfuromonadales; family Geopsychrobacteraceae; genus Seleniibacterium. The sequence goes on along the minus strand of OY761157.1, from coordinate 1,373,164 downwards.
GCCAGATCAATTTTGCAACCTGGTCATATTTATCAGCAACTTTTATGAACAATTCTGACCAGCCACTGTTGATACTCACTTCCTGCAGTGGGCCGGTCGGTGCAAAGAGGATATCGATATCAACTTTGCTAAGCTGCCTTTTCACCTTGATTTGACGGATCAAGCGGCTAATGTGCTTGGTTGCTTCCTCTGTATTGTGCCAATAGGTCCAGCTGAAGTCGTTTTTTGGTAATTGCAGCAATTCTTGGGTTGCTTCCAGAATAAGGATTAAGGCGAGATAGGGTCTGCTCTCATCGATGCTACCCTCAATAAGTTCTTTGGTATGTGGTAATCTCATAGCTACACAAATGTTTAAGTGCCTTGTCTGGTTAGACTGACAAAGTCGGTTAACGTATGTCCGTACCGCCAAGGCAGGATCTTTTATAGTGGTCTTATAGCATGTCCTCGAAAAGTTCAAGGCAATGATGACTGTGTGATGAAAACTTCGAAGTTACGATTTTGAGTTTCCGGATGGACACTAACGATGATTTCAAGATCTTGTCAATATATGGTTAGTTGGAACGTTTTTTTTGCTATGTGAAAAAAGTAGCTGTAACTTAAGATATATGGCTTTCGGTTGCGGGGAAAGTTTTGGGCATGTTCCCGAGATACTGAGTTTAGAATTTATAGAAACAGTCAGCATGCGAGGCATTAAAAATGAAAAAGTTATTTACCATTATTCTCCTCCTCCTTCTCGTAGCCTGTGGTGGAGGGAGCTCTGGCAGTTCTAGTAGCGGAAACGAGGATAGCGCCACCGGAGATTCTGCTACGGAAACAGAAGAAACAACTGATGTTGAGGAATTTGCCTCACAGATCAATGCTGTACGCAGCGAAGCACGTAGTTGCGGTACCAGCGGTGACTTTGACGCTGCTGATCCGGTTATCTGGAATGACCTACTGGCGCTGGCAGCCGAATGGCATTCAGAAGATATGGCAGAGAACGATTTCTTCAGCCATACCGGCTCGGACGGTTCCGATATCGGTGAGCGCCTTGAAACCGCGGGTTACAGTGCCAGCGCCTGGGGAGAAAATATTGCTGCAGGTTATGGCAGCATCGAAGCGGTTGTTACAGGTTGGGTAAGCAGCCCTGGTCACTGCGCGAATATCATGAATCCAAATTTTAGTGAAATCGGTGCTTATCAAGCAACCAGTGATACCGCGACATACTCTTCCTATTGGACTCTGGCACTGGCTAGGCCGGAGTAAGCAAGGTTTTCAAAATTATCCTGCAGAGTGTCGGGGGAGGTGACCTTGATATCTGTTCCCGACATTTTCAGCCAGTAATACTGAGCAAAAGGCAAATAACCGAGCCAGTCCGGTTTATAGCAGAAGATCTGACTGGTCTGTTGTCGGGCTGCTTCATAGAGCGCGGCCAATAGGTTCTGTTGCTGTGTGGTGCGCTTCACATCTACGGCCGCTTTTATAATTTTTTGCGTACCAGGGGAACGTTTGCTTATTCAATGATCTGGTACGTGGAGCGGACCTGTTTCTTATCCATACCGTTAAAATGCCACCATTCAAAACTTAACGGGAAAAAGCCTGCCTTGATCATGGTGTCTGCCAGTAGTTTACGGTTACTCAACTGCTTAGCTGAGGGCTCATTCCCTAACTTTTTTAACAGGTAATCCCAATAGATACGGGTGGTGCTGCGTTTAAACGGAGAGATCCCCATGTCGAGTTCCTCACCATTGCCATCGACAATGGTAATATCAACGGCGATGCCGTAGTTATGCATCGATCCTTTGCTGGGGTTGGCGACAAAGCGTTCGAAGCGGGTCCCTTTCATCTGCTCATACATGGCGCGCGATACGCTGCGTGGGCGCGCTGCATCAAGAATCTGCAGGGAATAATCGGTATGACTGCGCTTTAGGATCATCTGTGCTTTGGCTAGCTTATGGGCAATGGCGGGGCGCAAATAGGCATACTTAAGGTCGCCATAAAAATTAGTCTTAAAAAAATTTTTGTCGGCACTGGCATTGACCAGGTCGACCTGAATGGTTGCATCAATACTCGCAACGTTAACTAGCCCAGCTTTGATAAAGCGATTTTCAATCTCATTGGCGAAGGCTTGCGTTGTCAGCAGACTGATAACCAGCCATAGCATTAGAGTTGTGGTGAGTTTCATATTTAATGCTCTTTCTCAAATGCAGATAATCAAATTATGCTGCCTCAGCAGTTCCATGAGCTGGTCTGCCTGCTCTGGTAAACAGTGAATCCACAAGCTGATTCCTCCACGCGGATGGTGCTGAGGAGGTTGAGCCAGAGAAAACGTTTTGTCGTCAGCAAAAATATAACAGCACAGTTGTTTGAGCTGAGTTTCTGAATAATATTCTGATTGATGCATGATTCGAAGGTACAGGGGGGTCGTTTTCATCATGAAAGTCTTCTGGGGAGCTTAATTCTCAAAGATGACAACGGACCCGGCGGCAAAATCGTGAATGGCTCGTTTATCTTTATTGAACACAATAACCAGTAAAGAGAAGATTCCCAGCATTCCCTTGATGATGATGCGCTGATAGGCCGCAAGGATTGAGGTGTGCTCCAAGGTTTGGAATTTGCGCACCCGAATACCGGTCACTTTTTGGCCGATGGTATAAAAGCGACTGGTGCAAAGTGGCTCGTATATAAAAACTACAGAGAATATGATCAAAAGGCGTAGAACCCCAATAACAGAAGAGCCCTGGTCGAGACCGTAAGACACTGCGAGGAAGACGGCGGCTATAATGCCGCCATCAATAGTAGTGGCCAGGTAGCGGCGCAAGATCGATGGATAACGCATGTTTCTTAACTCTCTTTATCTGGGGATATTTAAGCATCCATAATTACTACTTATTTTTCTTCATTAGAATATCTCTGGGCACCAATAGTCAACTTTTTATTCTTGCGAAAAATTTAATGGGATTGACTGGCCGGGCTGCGACCAAAACCGCGCCGAATGGCTAGAACCTGACATGCCGGTACCATGAAAAAAAACAACGATGGTGCTGATATTGGAAACGATATTTAGTGTTGCACTTGAAAACCTATCTTACCATGGGTCAGTCGACATCGGCACCGGCGGCGATGAGAATGGCAACAATTTCGGCATGACCGTTTTGCGCGGCAAGGGTCAAGGGGGTGCGGTAATTATTGATGTAACAGTTGATGTTAGCTCCCGCAGAGATCAAGCACTTAACGATCTCCAGGTAGCCGTTTTGGGCGGCAACAATCAGGGCGGTAACACCTGTCTGGGTGCGCTTGTTGACGTTCGCCCCGGCGTTGATCAGCTCGGTGACGATATCCGTATGCCCATTCTGGGCGGCCAGCATAATGGCCGTTGCACCGGTATCATTGTGTTCGTCGATGTCAGCCCTGCCCTTGATGAGTCTTTCAACAATATGAGTATGGCCGTTCTGGGCAGCAACAATTAAAGCCGTTACCCCACCTGTGGCTTGGCTGTTCACCTTGGCACCAGCTGCCAACAGGTGATCAACAATCTCCCCATGACCATTCTGGGACGCGAGCATCAGTGCAGTATAGCCACCACCTGCCTGGTTATTAACATCCGCCCCGGCGGCGATCAGTTTGGCGACAATGTCCGTATGACCGTTTTCTGAGGCAAACAGGGTCGCGGTTTCACCAATGTAGTTGCGGCTGTTGATATCTACACCACCCGCGATACAGGCTTCTACTTCATGGAGGTTACCGTCATTCGCTGCTCGCCACAGGTTGTCATTCAAGTATGTTGCTGCCAGAACGCTATAAACTGATAGCGACAAAAGCAGAACGAGAACCAATGCTGCAGTGCAGAGCTGCGGTTTCAACTGAGGATTCCCCCTATCCCGATAGCAGGCAATGAACATGGATAACCTCAGGTGAGGTTATTACAAGGAGAGTATATCTTACAGGATGTGGTAACGCAGCTAGTTTCTGTCTGAAAACGGCCCTTTTCCTCTATGGCGTTGTCAATCTGCGGGCTTGCTTGTGCGACGTAAAGTACTACGTCTCCGCGCAAACCCTTGATTTCCTAGCCATAGCGAAAAATTGCTCGTTTTCAGGTCAGAAACTGGTCGATGGAAGATCTGTCGTTGGTTTCTGTCTGAAAACGGCTCTATTTTCTATGGCGTTGTCAATTTGCGGGTGTGCTTGTGCGACGTAAAGTACTACGTCTCCTCGCAAACCCTTGATCTCCTTGACCTAGCGAAAAATTGCTCGTTTTCAGGTCAGAAACTGGTCGATGGAAGATCTTCGTTGGTTTCTGTCTGAAAACGGCCCTTTTCCTCTATGGCGTTGTCAATCTGCGGGTGTGCTTGTGCGACGTAAAGTACTACGTCTCCGCGCAAAGCCTTGATTTCCTAGCCATAGCGAAAAATTCCTGGTTTTCAGGTCAGAAGCTGGCTTCTCAGTAGAAAGTAGCGATATAGGACAATGTAGGGTTTTTAAGAGGGGGTCCGTTCCCCGCTACCATGGCAGCGGGGAACGGAAAGTATTAAATGTGTTTTTTTAGAATGATTTCAGCAGACTTGCTGTAGGCGTCGACCCACTGATCAATGGTATCTTCGTTAATGTGAATGCCGGCGAAAGCGCCGCCAATAACCTTGGCACCGCGCATATCTTTACGAGCATAGAACAGTTTGCGGCCATCCTTGCTGTACATGGCAAAGCAGTTTTTGGTCAGGGCTTTCATGGTTGGTACGAATTTTCCTGAATCAATTCCCCATTCAGAGTAAACCAGAACAACGGCGTCTACCCCAAGGCGTTGACACAATTGCTTGGCGGTTTCTGCCTGGAGCACACCTTTGACAATATCATTGCGTTTCTCGCTGAAGCTGGGCAGGACGTTACCGTCAATCTTGGGGGTAAACAGGCCTGATTTTGCCTGGCCAATGGAAAGTTCGCGGTAGCCTTGATCAGCGACAAAGCTTGCAGCAGGTTTAACGACGACTTTCTCACCCAAAATAGCTTCGGTTTTTTTTAACAGTTGTGGCATGACAGAATCCAACAGTGCTGGATTAATGGCACCATTAGAGCCGAATGCTCCATAATTATTGACGGCAAAAGAAACAACCGCAACGGATGACAGGGTGGTCTTTGCGTTCATTGCACTTTGTTGTGCAGCTTTACAGCCGGTAAGTGCAAATACCAGTGCGGCAATCAGGACAAAATTCAATAACAGTTTTTTGGACATTTTATCTCCCAGAGTTCAGTAAAAAGGGGTTAAGGAAAGATAAGAGAGGACCTGGCACAATACGCCCCTCGAATTGATCATTTCAATTCCACATCTGCCATAGACGCAAAAAAGCCCGTCTTTTAGAAAAAGGCGGGCTCGTAATTCTTGTTCAGAATACCGTAAACCCTCTTTTTGGCGGCTCGGCTATCCCGGTGGGACCCGTAGCTCTGCGTCATCGAATTACTTCGATTTTGCTCTTGTCATAGAGGTAAGTTATCAGGAATATTATTTATTTCTTATTTAAAGTCAAGGCTTTACTGGGTGTTGTTAGGAAAGTCTTATGTAAGTTATTGAAGTTTAGTAAGAATTAATTTTTGTGGGGATGGGGATTGTTTTGTCAGGTTTTTTCTCGCCATCCTTCGAACTGTCGGAGTCGTTGCCAGGAGTAAGGCATTAGGAGATCCTGCATATTGGCTAGAGAGAGTGTTCCTGATTTTAAGGTATAGATAAAAGCTATATAGATTGTTTATTTAAAATATTTTCAATCTATAGAAAAGGATACTAATGTTGTCACATAGAGATTGATTAATACCGTCAACAAGCTTCACGTATCTTTTACATAATAGGAGTTCTCTCATGTTAAAAAAACTTTTTTCCTCATTTGTCGCTCTTTCTCCTTCAGCGGAGTCTACTGTTGAACAAACATATAGTATCGATCCTGCTCACTCTCAAATTCACTTTAGCATTCCTCACCTGGTTGCTTTCAAGGTGCGTGGGAACTTCACTGAATTTACTGGTTCGTTAGTCGCTGATGCTGAGAAACAGCAGCTGGTTGTCGCTGAGGCAACCATCAAGGCTGCATCTATCGATACACATGTAGACCAGCGTAATGACCATTTGCGTAGTGCTGATTTCTTTGACGTTGAAAAGTTCCCCGAACTTATATTTAAAAGTCAAAAGGTGAGCGGCAGCGGCGACAATATCTCCGTCGTGGGTGATCTGACTATCAAAGGTATTACCAAAGAGGTGACTTTAAGAGGTAAATTCTCCGGAACAGCAGTCGACCCCTGGGGTAACAAGCGGGTCGGCTTTGAAGCCCGTGGCGAGATTGATCGAAAGGAGTTTGGGCTGGTCTATAACCAGGTCCTGGAAACCGGTGGCGTGCTGATCGGTGAAAAAGTCATCCTCGGCCTTGAAGTTGAAGCGATTGCCCAATAAATAACGATCCTGCACACCTCCTCTGTTCTTGAAGGAGGTGTGCTTCCCATCCTCTTTTGTTGCGACACCCCTCTAATTTCTTCTGACCCAGAGTGCTGTGTCAGCTCCTTAAATTTTTAGACTTCAAGTACCGGTTAGATTCTTAAGCCTCTAATATTTCGTTCTTTTTTTCAGAGAATATGGCCATGAAAGTAACAATAATGTTAAAATCCGTCTTTAGCAGGGTGTTGAAAAACGTTTTCGAGGCAGCAAGTGCTAGGCAAAAATTGCCGAAAAAGCGCAGTTTACTTTAGTAAATGAGCATTTTGAGGCGATTTTTAACAACGCAATTGCAACGCAGATAGTTTTTCAACAGCCTGCTAGCAGAAAGTTTTAGAGGGAGGTCATATGGTTTCAAATATTGCGGGAGCAGTTGTGGCACAGAATTATCCCCTGGCGACAGGCTATGCGTCATCAATGTCGGGAGTGCGGGGCAGCCTCAACCAGCAGGAACAGACCGGGCAAGCAGCTCTTTCGCTGATCGAAGCAGCTGCGGTTCCCAGTGATCCCAACATTGGCCAGAATATTGATATCTATGCCTGACAATTCTGCTGTCATTAACAATAGCTGTGCGACAATGTTTTGGCTTGCTATTTTAAGGTTCAGGAAGGTGAATTTATTATTCTGATACACTGCTGTCTCATAGTTTGATCGATAAATAAAAGGATCGGAACCCGTTTGTGTTACAATGATTTCGCCAAAAAACACAATAACGACAAGGAGTTCCGACCCATGGCGCATTGTAGCACTGTTCTTTCTCAAATTGTACGAATTTTCCCGAGACATGAATTTCAGGCTCTGGCGAACAAACATCACGTCGGCCAGAAATTCCGCTCGTTTTCCCGTTGGTCCCAGTTTGTGGCCCTGCTGACAGCCCAACTGACCGGCCGCAGCAGTCTGCGGGATATTACGGATAATATTGCCACCCAGGGTGGCAAGCTCTACCATCTTGGCGTCAAACAGTTCAGCCGGGCGACCTTGGCCAGAGCGAACGAAACACAGCCTCACCAGATGTACGAGGCTCTGTTCCAGCGGTTACTGGCTCGTTGTCAAAGTTGCGCACCGCGAAAGCGGTTCAAGTTCAAGGAGAAGCTTTACCTTCTTGATGCGTCGATGATTGATCTGACGCTCTCCTTGTTTCCTTGGGCAAAGTACCGAAAGGAGAAAGGAGCCGTTAAGCTTCATATCGGCCTGGATGCGGATGGCTATTTGCCGGCCTTTGTCGATCTGACCGAAGGCAAGGAGCATGAAATCAAGGTCGCCAGACAACTGGATTTTCCTAAAGGCTCCTATGTTGTTTTCGACCGTGGCTACACTGATTTCAAATGGTATCAGGAGCTTACGGACGAAGGCGTCCACTTCGTTGCCCGACTGAAAAGCAATGCCGTGACGATTCCAGGTAAAAAGCGCCGGGGCCGGAAAAGTCCAGGAGTGCAGTTGGATCAGCATATTCAGTTGCAAGGCATCGACGGAACATACCGCAAGGTCGTGTATCTGGATGTCGAGACCGACATCACTTATGAATTTGTGACCAACGCACTGGACATCCCGGCGGCAACGGTCGCTGAACTGTATAAAGAACGCTGGCAGATTGAGCTGTTCTTCAAATGGATCAAGCAAAACCTGCGCATCAAGAGCTTTCTTGGAACATCACGCAATGCTGTGATGACCCAAATTTGGATTGCTCTGTGTGCGTACCTGGTGCTGGCATTCCTGAAATTTCAGTCGAAGGTCGGACGCTCAATGCACCAGATGTTGCGAATATTGCAGCTAAATTTGTTCGAACGACGCGATTTTAAAGAACTGTTTTTGCCACCAAAGCCAAAAATATCGTTATGCGACAGGCAGTTGTCGCTTATTTGAAACTATGAGACAGCAGTGATTCTGATAATAATGATAAATAAGATTGAGACGCACCAACTGGGAATAAATAAAATATAAGAGCCCCAAAAGGGGTTAAAAATAGGAACAAATACTTTTTTTACCTGGGCCCATAACATTTTCTTAAGAGCCGTTTCCCGAACTCCCCATATCAGTCTTACCATCAGGGTCCACAACCTGGTCGACAAATCTAAATTCAGTAATATTAAGAAAAATGTTTCGCTCGCAGTCCCTGTTTTTGAAATATATGGAGCTAGAAGGCCGCAAAAAGCCAGGGACGTGATGGCATAGTATATTGCGAGTTTGTTTATATTCGATCTGAATATTGACATTGAATGGGGCCTATTCAGTCTGTCGGAAAGCGCCCTTTTTCACCCGCTCGGCGTCAATCTGCGCATTCGCTTGTGCGACGTAAGGTACTACGTCTTAAGCGCAAATGCTTGATTTCCTTGACCTGGCGAAAAATTGCATCTTTCCAAATCAGAAACTGGTCGTTACGATTTAGAGTTTCTGAACAGAAACTAGCTTTATTTGACATCTTAATATCAAAAAATATTCCCACCTGAAATACCTAATGGTAGCCAGCTCCTGGGTAGAGGAGATTGAGGAACAGCGTATGAGCCGGGTCAAAAACATAGTCGAACAGTTTCCAGGCGACAAACAACCCCATGAACAGCAACGGTGTGTTATGGATAAAATCCAAGTAACTTGCACCCCTTTGTTTGCTCATAAAAATAGGTAGAATTCCGCTTCCGTCAAGTGGTGGTAACGGAATGAGATTGAAAATAAACAGTATGATATTTAAGGTGAAAACAATGCTAAGAAGTACAGCAAGAGCATTGAAGACGCCATCTTCGTAAGATACCGCGACATGGGTGAAGTTAATGCGTTCAGGAGCGTAAAACCAATCCAGGGCTATGCCTAGCCGAATTGCCAGTCCCGATATTATGACCAGAGAGAGGTTTGAGAGCGGTCCTGCCAGAGCCATGATTGCTGAGCGGTCTGGATATCTCCTTGCCCAGTCTGGATCGTAGGGGGCACTGGCCCAGCCAATCATCCAGCCACTGGTCAGGAAAGAAAGGATCGGGACCACAACAGTACCGAGAGGTTCACGCTTGATATGTGGTACGGGATCGAGGGTGACTTGCCCACCATCATAGGCAGTACTGTCGCCCAACTTAAAAGCAGCAAAAGCATGAGCTGCTTCGTGAACAACCGTTGAAAATATAAAAGCTAAATACCATAAAAGGCCGTCTGCAATATTGTTCATGTCACCTAACTTTGTGGCTCGGCGCTTCGCTCAGGATCCTTAATTCTGCAACCCAATTAAACTGTTCGCCCTAGTAAAAATAAAAATAAAAAGCCGCATTCCTAAAACGTAGAAATGCGGCTTGGTTGCTTAAATAAAATAACGCATCTGCCCCCGTTCAGATGTTAAGTAACATAAGGTAACGTTATTAATTCTTCAATGATTAAATTGACTTGCGGTTTATTGTACACGGTTTAATCGCCTCAAACTTTTCCCGAGGTCGTTGGGGCGTAGTGTTCTGCCAGGTAATCGAGAATTGTGTTCTCGGGTTTCGGTTCCAACTTCTGCAGCTCCCGGTTACCTGTGCTTAGGTAACCGGGGGCTTTCTATTGCTTGTATTTTCAATTACTTAATAAAGTTAAATTGACGCGATGGTCTTGACTCCATCGGAAAACATGTTAAATCTGTGACAATCTGAATATAAGCAAATAATGACTGCCAACAAATGAGAAGGAGAATGAGATGAAAGCTTTATCACCGATCAGATTGGTCATTCTGACCGTTATGCTGCTGACCTTTGTCTGTACCGCCGTTGTCGCCAAAACGCCCCAGGAACCGCAGGCTGGTAACCGCTCTGCAGCGCATCATGAAAAACAGGCCATTAAAATTTCTGGCACCACCATTGAGGGTGAGATGTTGATCGTTCGTGGGCACACTGCCATTGATCCTAAGGTCTCGACTTATATTCAGTATTACGTTGGTAAGGAATATCGGCAGACCGTAACGACCTGTATCCTAAGCGCGGGTTTCAGCGTTGGGACCGGGGGCGATTTTCTTCTTGAGATTCCTCTCTCACGCTTGAAAGGGGCAGGACAATACAGCCTGGTTCTCGAACAGAACGCCAGAGCAAACGGCATCCTGCCTCCCAAGCACTGGCAGGCTTTTGCCAAAACCGACAAAGGTATTGAGTTTGGTGATATCACCTCCATGGGGGAAATATCCAACTTGGCGCTGACCGTCGGCATGGAGATCGCGGCAACGGAGTTTACCCTGCCCGGGGAAGAACCCAAGAACGACCAGATCCATATCGACAGGGTTAAGGTCAAGGGTGACCGGGTTGTTGTCACTGGTCGCTCGGCTATTGATCCCACGACCTCCACGTACATCCAGTATTATATCGGCAAAAGCTACCAGGGTACCTTGAGCGAGTGCATCCTGTCTGACGGCTTTCAGGTTGGCCAGGACGGTAGCTTTCATGCTGAAATACCGGTGCAGAAACTGAAAGGAGCCGGGGAGTATCTGCTGGTGCTGGAGCAGAACCCCAAGGGGAACAAAATTCTGCCCCCCCACTACTGGCAGGCCTTTGCCAAGACCGATAAAGGGCTTGAGTTTGGCGCTATTACCTCCATGGGGGAAATCTCCAACCTGGCTTTAACGGTCGGGATGCAGACCGCCTCGGCCGATTTCAGTATCAGCGGCAAGGGCACGGCTGAAAAGTTACTGAGCATAACCTCAACCAGGGTTGAAAAGGACCAGATCATCGTCACCGGCAAAAGTTCCATCCCAACAGCGACCTCCAGCTATATTCAGTACTATGTGGGCAAGGAATTCCCGGGGACCTTAAGCAATTGTATCCTGTGTGCGGGGATCGAGACCGACAAACAGGGCAATTTCACCCTGGTGTTGCCGGTCGCCAAGCTGAAAGGAGCAGGTCGCTACAGCATCGTCCTGGAGCAGAACCCAAGGGCCAACAGCATTATTGCTCCGAATCACTGGATGGCTTTCTATAAAGAGGATGGGGCTGTACATTTTGGGGATATCTCAGCAATGCAGGAGATCTCCAATCTGGCCCTGACGGTGGGAATGGCCATCGTAGATACTGAGGTTGAAGTAAGATAATCCCTCGAATGGCAGATGCAGAATGGCACATGGCAACTCCGGGGTTTCGGAGTTGCCATGTTTTTAGCTGAACTAAGCTATCATAGTCTTCCGGATAAGCATTTGTGTTCTGTTCAGACTGCGGGAGAATCTTTTTTGATCTTAACGCGCGGCCAGTCGGTCACAATGGCCAGGGTCGCCACGACCGCAAGAATCAGACAGTACCAGTTGTTGGTTGCCACCGCCACCGGTGAGATTCCGGCGATTGATCCAGCCAGTAATACCTGGGCGGCATAAGGCGCAATCCCCTGCACAACGCATGAGAAGATATCGAGCAGGCTGGCGCTGCGGCGCGGATCGACACCGGTATCGCGGGCGATATCTTTGGCCAGACCGCCACTGAGGATAATGGCGACGGTGTTGTTGGCCGTGCACAGATCGGTCAGGGCCACCAGGGACGAAATGGCGACTTCGCCCGAACGACGACGGTTTTTACCCTTACTCTTGTGCGCCAGTGCATTAACGCGCTCAAGCAGCCATTGCAGGCCACCGTTCACGCGCATCAACTCGCCCAGCCCCCCGACCAGCATCGACAGCACCAGAATCTCATGCATGCCGCTGAAACCTTTGTAGATATCCCCGGCATACTTGAGCAGTGAATAGTCCGGGACACTGATTAGTCCGACCGCACCAGCCAGAACGATACCGCTTGCCAGGACGACAAAGACATTGATTCCAGCCAGGGCCAGACCGAGGATAATCAGATAAGGCACCACGCGCAGCAGTTGCCAGTCACCACTTGCTACAGCTTCTCCGGCACTGCCAAACAGGGCCAGAGCAATAACCACCAGCAGCGCCGCCGGAGCGACGATCAGCAGGTTCATGCGGAACTTGTCCCCCATGCGGCAGCCCTGGGTGCGGGTTGCGGCGATAGTGGTATCGGAGATCATCGACAGGTTGTCACCAAACATGGCGCCACCGACCACGGTACCCATCAGCAGGGCTGCGCCGATATCGGTTTGGGAGGCGATTCCGGCGGCAATAGGAGCAATGGCGGCGATAGTCCCCATGGAGGTTCCCATAGCGGTGGCGACAAAGGCGGCAATCACAAACAGGCCCGGCAGCACCAGTTGTACGGGGATATAGGATAGCCCAAGATTGATGGTTGCTTCGACGCCGCCGATCGATTTGGCAACGGAGGCAAAGGCACCGGCCAGCAGGTAGATCATGCACATGGTGATGATATTGATGTCGCCGACACCGCGCAGAAAGGTATTGATTTTGTCGTTCAGCCGGTTTTTGCCCATGGTCAGAGCCATGGCAATGGCGGGTAAAATGGCTACCGCAGCGGAGAGCTGGTAAAAGGCCATCTCGGTACCGTTAAGAGTGAGAACTGTGCCGGTACCGACAAAGAGAATAAGGAACAGGGCAAGTGGCAGCAGCGCCGCGCCCTTGGCTACAGGTTGTGTTTGCTTTTGCATAGTTCGCCTTTGAACTTTGGTTAAGCCGTACGGGTATAACTGGAATTGAATCAGGTGTAACGGCAGTGACTTGGACTATTCCGACCTAAATGGTCAGGAATTATTTTTTTAGGTTTTACCAGAGATCTCCGTATTTGGCCAGCTTAAAAAAGAGTTTATTGCCATCAGCTTGAAAAAACTGGAAGAGATTGGTGGTGAGGCAGGACAAAAAGGGTCGTATATGCCGGATTTCCAGCGGCTCTGAATGCTATGTTAGTAGCTAAAGAAGTGTTTCAAAGAAGAGTTATTCTGGCTTCATAGGTATGTTGTAGAAAAGGGTCCGATTCATTTTTATTCTTTTGAAAGTCAAAAATAAATCTGTCCCCCTTTTATTTCCGCCGGTCCCACTCGAACGGAGATAACCTCTATCGCATATCTATGATTTAAAAATTGGCTGATTATATAGCTACTGAGTCATTGGGCCGATTAGCGGGGATACAACTCCGGAAAAAGCCACCCGGCAACATGGATGGGAAAACCGATACGAACGGCCCCCTTGGGCGAATTAGAGAGCAGAAGCCCCTCATCAAGGAGTTGAGTTAGTAACTTGCGAGCAGTACGCTCTTTAAGCCCAGAAATCGCGAGGAGATCTCCTCGCGCTGATTCTCCCCGGAGCAGAACTTCCTGAAGCATTTTTCCCGCCTCGATTTTGAGCGGGGAATTCCCCCGAGGGCCAGGTGCCATGTGATTATTGCGGAGGTTGATATAACCCTTAGGAGATCACGAAGGGATCGGACTGTAATCTTATGTTGCCTGGCTCCTAAAACGGCCGATTTCCGGATAATTTCAAGAGCGAGATCTTCAAGATTTTCAGCCCGCTCAGGAAGATATGGTGTAAGTTGGAAAGGGGTACCTGCCATGAATGTTCCTTTGCCGATAATTATGCCGATAAATTTTAGCTCCAGTTTCCCATTTTGATTACTCGCTCTCAAGGTCTGATCTTCTATCAACCCGCAGCAGCTTACGGGAGTGACACAATGAACTCGAACAAATTGCGGAATAAGGAAAAGGCTGGCAGGGCAGTAGGGTTTGGATACGCATTGCCGAAAACTTGGTGGACCACAGCCTCAACGGTTTTGAATAACCTGTGCGAAGAGGAGCAGGTCTTTCCAACCTGCCCCCACCCAGAGTTAGATATCTTCCACCTGACGTAAAGCCATTTCAATTGCCGGTTTGCTGAAACCATCCACACGAATACCACCAATAAGGATCAGTGGTGTTCCAAGGGGAGAGTAGCTACGATATTCAGAGCTGTATTCCGGGTCGTAGATGTCATATTCCTGAAATTCAATGCCTTGCTCAGTAAAATATTCACGAGCCATTTTACAACCTGGACAGCCTGCTTTTGAATACATGACAATCTGCTGATCAAGGTTGCCATTCTGTCGTCCGATAAAACCTTCGATGGCGATATCATAAGCCACAGAATTAAAGCCGATGATCTTTTCTCCGCCGATCAACGCCAATGGCAGGGTATCGACATGATATCTATCGAATTTTGCCATGTTTTCGTCTGACTCTTCGATATTGAGTTCCGTAAAACTGATCTCACTGTCAGCCAACAATTGCTTTGCCATGCGACAAGGTTCGCAGTTGTTGGTCGTGTATAGCACCACTTCGTTTCGTCCCGGTTTGCTATAAAGAGAAAAGCCAAAATACCCAATCACGGCAATAAGCGCAGCGGCAATCATCATTTTGAACAAACCGCTCCCCCCAGCGGGGGATTTGCTAGGGGGCGTAGGCGGGGGAGCGGCATAGAAGGCATCTGCGCTTTGTTGCAATGCCTTCAGGTACTTATCAAATACGACACCGCAAGCTTGGCAGCTATTCCCCTGCTGCTGCTCAAATCCGCATTTTGGGCAACGGATACTCGTCTCACATCTGGCAATGGGTTCAGATTTTTTCTGACCGGCTTGCGCCTCCATTACACAAACAAGCCCTGTCTGGTTGAGTCTTTGTAAATAACGGCGGGCACTCTCCTGATCAAGCTGACGCTTGAAAGGAAACGGTTTACCGGAAAATATCTTATCCAGGGTTTCATTTGAACATTTGCACAGTGTTTTCACCCGGTCGCGCACTTGTGCAAGGTCTGCCCCAGTGGCAATCTTTCCACGGGTTAAAATAGTATATTTGCACTCGGACATATCCCCTCCATTGTATTTAAAAACAGAGTCACCGACACCTTATAGCGACTGGACGTTGCGCTTTTATCGGACGATGCGATTATCTGTTTTGTGAAATGATTTAATTAAAGAAAATAGCAAAAATAACAAGCTAACGCTAAGCAAAACAAATGAGAACCAGTAAAGAAATTAATCCTTTTCTAAGGTTATTCTATTTTCTCATAATGTAATCTCATTAAAAATTAACATCTTATAAAGTTTGTAGCTGAACCAAACTATCAATCCAACATTAAGTGGCTTCGCTGCTACTTTCATTATCTCCAAAATGAAAATATTGAATCCCCTTAATTGTTAGCGGATTCTTTCGGGGCTACCGGTTTTTTACCATTGAATTTCCTTTTGCTGACATCTACCACTGCCCCGGCTTAGATTTGAAAAGCCGTGAAATAGCAACAGTTGCCGCACTGACCGCTTTAGGAAACTGCCCACCATAGTTAAATGTGCATATTAATGGTGCGCTCAATGTTTGATCGTGTACTTTCTACCTATCGGGGTCGGATCAAGCTAACCTTAGCCCCGGTCACATCTCTATACGTAATAGAAACATTAGAATAATTGTGGTTATGCCGGGCTTTTTTCTATACTCCCGACGCTTATCCTGAAATGGCGAAGGTGCCTGGGACGGCAGCAGTGAGGGGAGGATTTTGGAAAGATCAGCTTTTTAAACCTGTCAGTCGCTTTTGTCACAATGATCAATAGGGCAAACCTCAGCGATCCGGTCAGCCCTTGTTCCTCCCTGGTTCATGAAATACGTCAAAATTCTGCTCCGGTAGTCCCCTCCCCATTTCTGTTCCGAGCGACCTGGTGTCCGACCCCGGCAAAACTGCTGGGACGACCCTGAAATGAAAAGTGCTTTCATCAACCTATATTTACTAGAAAGAGAGCATGAACACCACCATGAACACGCAGTATCTGAAGACCCACATCCAACGAACCTTGTTAGCCTTAATTGTCACCGCTCTGCTGGCAACAACCGCTTACGCTGATACCTATCATTATGGCCTTTACAATGGCGTCGTTGATGAAGCTGTTTCCACGGCTGAAGGCTATTCACTGATCGTCAGTAGTAGCGAAAGCGACTATGACGTTTACGGTTATGGCCTTTATGTGGATGAGGAAAGTGTCCTTTGGGATAACAGCGCCAACCTGACCGTTTCTGTCTCTTACGCCGCAGGGACAACAGGCGAATACGCAGATACCGTAGCTTACGGCTTTTATGATGATAACGGGAGCAGTATCGCTAACAGCGGCAGCATCAGCGTCAGCGCCAGCGGTGTCACCACAACTGGAGATAATAACATTCGTTCATATGCCGAAGCCGTCGGGATCTATGCTTCCGGCGAGGTCAGCAACTCTGGCGCCATTAGCGTCAGCGCGCTAGCCGGAACGGGAACCTCCAGTGACGGCTATGCCGATGGCGAGGCTTACGCTATCGGCATTTTGGTGGACAATGATGGGGATGCCTCTGTCAGCAATTTTGGAAACATCAGCGTCTTGGCCGATGCCGGAGCCGCCGATGCCGATCACAATGCCTATCGCTATGCCTACGCTTATGGCATCTATGCCTCAGGGAGCGTCGCTAACTACGGAGCTATCGTTGCCACGGCGATCGGCGGCAGCATGACCAGAAGTGATGATGCTGACTGGCTCTCGGCCTATAGTTACGCTATTTCCGCTGCCGGGGAGGTTACAAATTCCGGTACCCTGAGCGTCACCGCGACCGCCGGCAGCTCTGAAACCGGAGACGATGAGGCTGAAGCTTATGCCTATGGCATTGTTTCCGAAAACAGCATTACCAACAGCGGCGCTATCAATGTCAGCGCAACCGGCGGCAGTGTTGAGGAGGGCAGCTCCGTCGCTTATGCTTTCGGTCTTTATGGCGAAGGGGATGTCAGTAACACAGGGAACATCATTGTCAGCGCCAGTGGTGGCAGCCTTGGGGAGGACGAGGATAGCTCCTACGCCTATGGTATTTACCTTGATGGCAGCGATCTGGCCCTGACCAACTACGGCAGCATCAGTGCTTCAGCTGGCACCGAAGCTTATGAGGTCTACATCAGCAGCGGTAGTAGTGTTACCCTGGTTGATAACTACACCCTGACCATCGACGGCGATGCCGCCACCGGCTCCATCTATGTCGGCAGTAGTGCCAGTCTTGACCTGAACGATGCCACCCTGGCGGTGACCACAGGTGATGCTTTCAGCTGGGAGACAGACTACGCCATCTTTGCTGGCGCCGACGAAAGTAGTATCTCCGGCAGCTTTTCCAGCGTTGTTTCACTGAACCCGGATGTCAGCGTCAGTTACAGCGATCAGGGGACCACCGACAGCAGCAGCGACGATACCGTCTCCCTGACCTACACGCCGCAGACTTCAGCAGCCCTGGAGACCACCGGCGTGACCACCAGAACCATGAACCTGGTCTACAGCCTGATTTCCCAGCGTCAGCTTGGTTCCTTCTTCGCTCCGTATCTGGCACAGGCAAAAAGCGCCCGGCGCATGTATGCGGATTCCGGTAGAATCATGAGTGATGCGACGCCGGTTCCTGCGAGTGAGCGCCAGTTCTTCCTGCTCCCTTTTTATGCCCATGGCAGCAACAGTGGCGCCGATTTCTCCAGCGACATCATCGGCCTGGTGGGCGGGATTCAGCAGCAGACCGGTACCAGCAACTATGGCCTTCATTTCAGTTACAGCCGCAGCAGCAGTGAATATGACAGTGGCAAGGCAACCGATATCGATCAGGACACCCTGGCCATTGGTGTTCAGGCCCTCCACCAGATCGGCAACGTCCTGGTGCGTGGTCAGTTGAGCAGCTATTACGCCTGGCTCGATTACAGCGCATTGACCGGTACCAGTCTGGAACTGCAAGAGACAGCTGACTATAACAGCTACGGGGTTACCGCCCAGTTGCTGGCAGGCTATGCGCTCAAAAGAAATAATCAGGTCTGGCTGCCCGAAATCGGGTTGGACTATGCCTGGTTGCATCAAAAAGACTTTACCACCAACGCCAGCGGAACCAGTTACGATGTGAACGTCGACAGCATCGACGAACACCAGTTCAGCGCAGTGGCCGCACTCAACTGGCAGACCGGCATTGTCGCCCACGACGGGCTGATCACACCGAAACTGGCGGCCGGTGTCAAATACCTGCTCAGCGACAATGATCTGAGCGTGCGTCAGTCCGTAGCAGGCAGCACCCCGGTGACCGTCAGCGACGATCTGGATGATCTGACCGGCACCCTCGCAGCCAGCCTGCAGTTTGAACGCAACCGTCAGAGTGTAGAGCTGGCATACAGTGGCGAATACGGCGAAGAGAGTGCCATCTCCAGTATCTGGTTACGCTTCGCCAGCCACTTCTGATTTAATTTCGCAAACCTTTTCAAGGCCAGAACAGAGGTGTTTTAGAATAAACACCTCTGTTCTCCCATCGTTGTTTTCACCACTGGGTATTTTTCTTTAGAACGAGGAATGTGGCTCAGAGCCTTCTTGTGCTCTTCGGCGCTTAACTGTGCAGCGAGCAGGTATTGGTTATTGGGGGGCAAGTTTTGTCATGCCAAACTATGACCAATGGGAGTCAGGCAATCAAGCGGATTGAGGGGGATAGTGCTTGATTGCAAGATGTGCCCCCAGTGCTTTCTCTTTTCTCCATGTGAAAGTTCTGAAAAAATGAAAATTTCGCGAGAAATTCTTATTCATGGCAACGCTGGGTAATATGCCAGACATATCCTGGCAAGAAATGACGATGAGCACGTGGCATGGTTTCCCCTCCATGGTTACGAGCATGATTTTATGGGCAAAAAGGGGTGTTTAAGGCCAAAAATACCCCTTTATTTTGATTTAAATCCAGTGATTTCAAGTTTTTAGCTTGGTCCGACCCCATCCTTTTTAAAAGTAGAGATATTCTGTCTTCATAGGGATGTTTTAGAAAAATGGGCAGTGTCCCTAAATTTTCCTAAATTTTAATGACTTAATTCACCAAGCCTTCTCATGATGTTGTTTTTCCAAGCCGATTTTTTAAATGAACTCAAAATATTATTCAGAAATTGTATTTCGTCATTTTTTTCGCTATGGGCCTTTTTCAATATAGGCGAATGATACTGTGGGGATTGATACCGAAAGATTGTTTGGGGCTTATTAGGTCCAGGAACCTTATCAATTACCCCGCTCATAAAATAGTAAAGCTGTATTTCATCGGGTGAATCCATTTGCCGTGTGAAGCTGACACCTTCCAAGTCAAACTCTCCCAGATATCGGAATGAGTTTTTTTCCAAATTTACTATTGTTTGCCTAATCATATCTTTGGGGAAGAAAACATAATATTCGATTTTGGTATTCGGCCCTCGTCCCCTGGCACCAACTGCTGCGTAAATTCCAGGTTCCAGATCAAAACAAAAAGAATCAATATTATCCATCTGAAAACTGGCCATAAGTGGTTCTTTATTGTAATTTGAGGGAAAAACTACGTCCTTTTCCAAACTGTCATTTTCATTATCGAGCTTAACAAAATAAACTTCTTCCATTTTAATATGTTCTTTATTCAAAAATGAGCCCAAGCTATCTAAACCGATACTGATAGAAAGGGCAGAGCTATTATCTATTGTCTGTTGCGGGATTTTTCCTGCACAACCAGGCAGGAATAGCAAGGTGAAACAAAGGCCTAAAAAGACAATAAAAGAACATTTATTATTGGTATGCATAGTAATTTTCCCATCCTCCAATTTGGGCCATTTTCAATTGCTTGTTTTCAGATACGTTTAAGTGAAATTCCATGAATAATAACAATGGTTTCTTGCAAATATCTTATATTGAATTAATTAGGGCCACTCCCCTAATTTTAATCTCAAGGAAATAGGGAAGTGTTCCGAGTTCCTATTCTGTAAAACCGGCGCCGACCCAGCTTGATATTGCAACGTTATAGGGCGCGTAAAATCATTTTTCACAATATTGTCAATATATAGTCATTTTTCATGGACTGTAATCGTTTTTCATGACATCTTGAATCTAATGATTTGTAAGAGGAATTCATGAAAATGACAATATATAATCAAAATTCACATCCTAAAATCGTTTTTCACAGCTTTCCAGCGTTGGATGAGGGGGTAACCCTGGCAGGATACGCGGCCATTATTGAGGCGCATAATCTAAGGGTGCCGCTTCCCGATTATCTTTGTGCGATAGGAACAAAGCACAAAAAATACACTTTTGAAAATTGGCAGATATTCACTCCAAGGCACAAGCCCGAAGAAACACTATATGGGCACCTTACCTTTGCATTAAAATATGAAGGTGTTGATCTGGCTGTTCTAAATGCTCTGTTCAGAGCTATTAAAGTCAAAGATATTGAGGATATTATCCACCTGGAACCAACCGGAAGCTATAGCCGTAGGCTTTGGTTTCTTTGGGAATGGTTACGCGATGACAAGCTGGATCTGCCTGATGCAACCACAGGAAACTTTGTTCCTGCGGTTAATGGAAAATTGCAATATACAGGTAAGGCTTCTCACTCCCGGAGGCATCGCGTTAGCAATAATCTTCCAGGAACAAGAGAGTTCTGCCCCCTTATTCGCAGGACTGAAACACTTGAGACATTCATCAGAGATAACCTTTCAGAAACAGCGATAAAGCATATCGGACAAACGCATCCAGACTTGCTTGGTCGCGCCGCTGCTTTTTTACTGCTAAAAGATTCAAAAGCTTCTTACTCAATAGAAGGTGAAACGCCCCCGCATAGCAGGATACAGCGTTGGGGCAGGGCAATCGGGGCAGCTGGAAAACGCAAACTCAGTATTGAAGAGTTAGAATACCTGCAAAACCTGGTTATTGCAGATAATAGATTTATTGAGTCAGGGCTTCGCACCGAAGGTGGCTTTGTCGGAGAACATGATCGCTCAACTGGTATGCCAATGCCGGACCATATATCAGCAAAACCAGAAGATTTGCGCGTCCTGCTATCCGGTATGATTGAAAGCTACACGCTTTTAGAACAAAGCGACTTTGATCCAGTCTTACTGGCAACAATTATTGCTTTTGGTTTTGTTTTTATCCATCCGTTTGAAGATGGCAATGGCCGGATTCATCGCTATCTGTTTCACCATGTCCTTGCTGAAAAAAACTTTGTCCCAAAAGGGCTGGTTTTCCCTGTTTCTGCGGTAATTCTTGAACGTATTGAAGAATACAGGAAAACGTTGGAACACTTTTCAAAACCGCGCTTGGACTTTATTGAATGGCGGCCAACAGAAAAAAATAATGTTGACGTTTTGAACGAGACGATCGACCTGTATCGCTATTTTGACGCAACAACACAGGCAGAGTTTTTGTTTTCCTGCGTTGAGGAAACAGTCAATAAAACGCTGCCAGATGAAGTTGATTATTTGAAAAGGCACGACATGCTCAATGAATTTATAAAAAATTACCTTGATATGCCGGATAAATTGGTTGATCTGCTCATTCGCTTTTTATCTCAAAATAATGGACAGCTCTCTAAAAGAGCTAAAGAACATGAATTTAATAAACTAACCGAAGCGGAGATTCATGCGATTGAGCAGAAATATTCTGAGATATATAACTAGAATGAACAAGGGAAGTGTCCCTAGTTTTTACTTTATTTTGTCTCTGGAAATCAAAAAGAACCCCCGGTTACCTGTGATCAGGTAACCGGGGGTTTTGCTATTACTCAGGAAAAGTAATCTGCAGTGGCTGGCGGCGTGAGGAAGGCGGTTGGGCGTAGGTTTATTGGTAAAAAATTCATAAAGTCAAAATTAGTTTCAATATATATCCCTATTTCCTTTACTCTGCCCGTCCAAATGGTGTGCTGAGTCATACCAACAACCCTGGATAAAAACTTAAATGAAAAACTGGAGTACGCATGTCTGTTACACCTTTTGCTACGTTGATTACGCACATTCGCGCGGGTGCGTTAGATAACCTTTCTTCTATTCTTGCCTCTGAAAATAATTACCAGCGCGAAGATGAGGATGGTCATGGCCTGCTGTATTACGCCATCAAGTTCAAGCAGGTAGGGGTTGCACAATGGTTGCTGGACGCCGGTGTTCGTATGGCGTCGGGGGCAGAGCGGCCAACACAGCCGGTTATTGAGCATGTTATCGCGAGTCTCTCCGCACCCATGTTACAGCTGTTTCTTGCCCGTGGTGAGCTCTTGCCAAAGTACATTGATGGGCTGCCGCTATTGCATTTTGTGCTGCAGTTTAAAAAGCTTCCTGGTGATTTTCTGCAATTGTTGCTCGACCAGGATCTCGATATTAATGACATTGATGAGCGCAATACCGGGCTGACGCCTCTGGCGTTTTATGTGGGGAACAAGGAGCTCATGCCTAAGCCTGATATGGTGCGGCGACTGATTGCCCTCGGTGCCGATGTTAATCTGGGGCGCCGGCCTGTTGATAAGCCATTATACCAAGCCATGCAAAACCCCCAGCTGTTGGATGTGCCGTCGTCGGAAGAGCCGCTGCGGATTGTGTTTGGCTATATTTTGCAGGAGTTTCTCAATACTGGAGAGCTCGAGTGGAAAGAGCCACAGAGCGCAGCAGACAACTATTGCTCGATGCCTACACTGGCGCTTAAAAATGGCCGCTATATGACTTTTGTCGCTTTGCTTGGCCTTGGTTTTACCATTCCGGAATTTGAGCTTGAAGATCTCTCGCCCTATTTCACCACCATGAACTTCCCTTCTGAAGCTGTGCGTGAAAAGCTCTTGGCTCTCAATGAAAGCCATCAGCTGAAGTTACCGATCAATATTCTGTTTTACGCCAAGAACGACTACTTACAGGTGATTGAGGATCACACTGATGACGCTGAAATTCTGCAGCGCTATTTTGTTGAGTTGGTCACAGCCGGAAATGTCGACTTTGCGTTGAGAACCCGTTGTTTAAAGCTTTTGTTGGACAAGGGTGTCGATATTAACACTCCGGGAACCTGGTATGGAAAGCAGCTGACCGGTTTACAGGTTCTCATTTGCGCTTACGAAGAGCTGCAGGATGCCGATCAGCTGATCGCCTGGCTGCTGGATCATGGTGCTGCCCTTGAGAGCCATGGCAACTCCGCCTTTTTGCTGGCGGTGTGGTATCAGCGCCTGGCGTTGGCAAGTCTGTTTGCTGATCGTGGTGCCGATCTCTTCTTTGTGGAACAGGATCAGGCATCACTCTTCAGTAAGCTGTTTACCGCCAATTACCACGGCAACAAATATTCTGTGGAGGATATTGTCGCAATACTGCCGAAGCTGCAGCGCATTTATCAGAGTCATGGTGCTGAGTTACCCCTTGATGAGCCGTTTTATTACAACCTCAGCCACACTGAAAAATTGACGGATCACAGAACCTTTGCGGGCCTGATCACGACTATTTCCAGCGATAAAGTGTTTATGATGCTGACGGAAGCTCTTGTCGCCGTTGGTTGGCCGCTGAATAAGCGGGTATTTACCGATACGCCGGGTCATCTAATTACCTTTTGGTGCCGTTACGCCAGCGAAGGTAGCGATATCAGTCCGTTGCTCGATAAGCTTAGCGAGCTGGATGTCGACAGTGAAGATGCTGATGAGCCTTTGAAGTATGCCATTGCCAATAGGGTTGCGTATGGCACCGTGGCGCGCATGCTGGAATTCTATCAAGAGATAGACCGGCCTTTAAAGCGTGGCCATAATAATGAAAAAGTTATCAGTGAAGAGCTGCCCCTTTTTATGCAGATGTTGGATTGGCACCGTGGGGAAAGTGCGCTTAAGCTTGCTCGTTTGATGTTGGAGATGGGGGCTGATCCCAATTTGGTGCTGACACGTACCTTGGTGCCTGGCGCAAGTGACAGTGATCGGTTTCGTACGGAAATCAGTTGTCTTGAGCAGGCGACCTATGGCGATAACCTGGAGTTGGTGGCGTTGCTGTTAGATAATGGTGCCGACCCGCACTTACCGGTCAGTCTTAACGGTGAACATTATATTCATTTTTTGATGAATGGTCGCACCACCTTGGATGATGAGCGCTTGGTCGAGTATCTCCAGTTGCTCGATAGTCGCAACATGCTCGATGTTACAGAGCGTAATGATGCCACCGAAGCGACGGCACTGGTCTTTGCGGCTATGAACGCCAAGCTATTGGTCATGCGTTATCTGCTTGATAAAGGTGCTGATCCAAATGCCATTGGCGGCTTCCCGGCGCAAAGTTGCCTGGAAAAAGCCATTACCCGCCCAGGTACAGATCCTCAGCGACGTTTGGACGCCGTAGCGATGTTGCTGGCCGCCGGTGCCGACATTAATAATACCGAGCCGGAAGGTGATAGTGCACTGCATTGTGCGGCTGCTGTTGGTACGGCAGCGATGACCGAGTTATTGCTCGCCCATGGGGCCAGCGTCGATCACTACAACCAGCGCGGGTTTACCCCGCTGATCCGGGCCGTGATGCAACCAACTGTCATCGATATCGAATCTGATGAGGAGATTAAAGAAGAGGAACGGCCACATCTTATTGCCGAAGAGAAGAGCAAAATCATCAGGCTCCTCGTCACGGCAGGGGCAGATCTTAATCAGGGGACCAAAAAAGAAGGTTATACACCGCTGATGCTGGCGCTCTTTAACGGTCAACTGGCGCTACTGCCGTTGTTGGTTAAATTGGGGGCATCGCTTAATAGCAAAGCAAATGGACATTCGGTCATGTGGTTTGCATTGCGCTTTACTGACGGGGCGGCGCAGCAAGCTCTGCTTGAGTTGACCGGTATTGAACCTTTCGCCCAGGAAATGGACGATGACGGAAATAACCTTTTACACGCTGTTGCCGAACAGTCAGATGCTGAGCTGGCCAACGCTTGGTTTGAACGCCTGCAGGAGCACTATCATGTGCCCTATACGGCGAATAAATGGGGCGTAACCCCGCTGCACCTTGCTGCTTTTCATGGCCATAATGAGATTGTGAAAAGCGCCATTCAGCAGGGGAAAGATGTCAACCTTAAAGATAGCAGCGGCAATACCCCCCTGCATTTGGCGTTATTTTTCAACGCCGAAGACACGGCTTACGATGCCATCAAGGCCACCACTATGAGTTTGGTATTAAAAGGTGCCGATCCGTTGGCTGAAAATGAGGAGGGGGTAACACCACTTTCTGTCGCCGAGCAACGGGAGATGGAGGAATGCGTCGCCATGATGCAACTTGCCTCAGCCAGGGGTTCTGTGAACTAACCCATGGCGGATAGTATCGCGAACGTCTTAGTTGCTTCCCCGCCACCTGATGCCAGGTGGCGGGGAGTTTTACGATTACTCAGGAAAAGTAATCTGCAGTGGCGGGCGGCGTGAGGAGGCGGTTGGGGCGTAGTGTTCTGCCAGGTACTCGTCACTGCTGACAGTGACAGGAAAGATACGGTCTGAAACTGAAAAGTAATAGTAATTTCAGCTGAGTTCAGCTCTACTAAACAATTTTTTTAATTGACAGGGACTCGCTATATCCTTTACAACGAGAATCGGCAGGAGAGGGGGCGGTTCTCAATGTCGATGACGTGATCCTCAAAGTAATTTCCTATCAGTAGCGTTCGCACGCTGCTTCACTACCGTTGATATGGCGGCATATCCTTTTACAAAGCCATGATCAGCGAAAGGTGCTTGTCTAAACCACTACCAGACCGTTTAGTCACACCATCCCTAAATGTAAATTTAAATTAATAATTCTACTGTACTGCGTATGCTCGCTTTGAAAGTGGCTTTAACGCAATTCGGAACAACATCGATCTCAACGGTTCCTCTGGAAGGTTCCTAAGGCGATCAATGTCTCCTATTGCGATTTATGCAAGTCATTAAAGCGACATATTTGTGAAGTGGACAGGTGTGCTGAAAACCGGCAGACAGGTTGTGGAAATGTATTTTCAGCAATTGCGCCCTTTTGGGCAGCTTGCTTTTCATCGTCATTGCAGTAGTTTAACAAGCCAAAATGGTGGCTTAACCATTTACCGTTGTTGGTTATTTAACCGTGCCAAAAATGACGACCACTTTGGCAACCTACATCACTGCGAAGCACAAAGAGGATTTATGAAAACAAAACCGGTAACCTACTTCATTTCATTTGTCTTATTGTTATCTCTATTAACCGCCTGTGGTGGCGGAGGAGGTGGAGGCGGTGGTAGCGAAGCTGAGGAATCTCGATTGTTTCTCGCCACCAACCCAGATGATCAATATTTTGGAAGCTATCTGAGCGGTTCGGAAAGCCTGACTCTGCTTGGCGATAGCACCGGTACTGATGACACTGAAAGTGTTCTCGTCTATCTCAATGATGACGACCAGATAACCGTTACCAACTTGCAGGATGGTAGCCAGACAGTTGTGATTGGTGGTTATCAGTTTACCCTGACTCCAACCAGCGATGGTTCAACCGTTGAGGTCACTGATCCCGATGGCGGAATTGTAAGTTATGAATTTGACTCTGATGGCAATCTCATTACCGATGAGGCTACCGACACTGAAGATGTTACCGACACGACCGGTATCGACAGCAGTTGTATTGCCTATACAGCAGATGTCAGTTTCTGTATGAACCTGGACAGTTCTGTGTTTCCTGCCAGTTACTGCACGGTCGATGCGATCAATACCACCGGCGGTGGAAATGG
This sequence comes from Geopsychrobacteraceae bacterium, assembly GCA_963664385.1. Classification (GTDB taxonomy): domain Bacteria; phylum Desulfobacterota; class Desulfuromonadia; order Desulfuromonadales; family Geopsychrobacteraceae; genus Seleniibacterium. The sequence continues at coordinate 1,346,416 of OY761157.1, read as the reverse complement.
TGCATTTACTTCGGTCAGCTATTCAGACGCGGCGCTTTGTGCCCAACGTGGTTACCCCTATCTTCAGGAAAGCACCGTTGTCGAAGGCTGGAGTGCGTGGTACCAAGTAGATATGAACACATACTCTGCCGTATCGGCAGGATCGCTCAACGTGGCCTCAGCTATCTCTATAATGGCAACTTCATCGAGCGATAATCCCTTTGATACCAGTACCTGTAATGACGAAATGTACAGTGGTGATGATCAGTGGGAATCCTGCACAAAACAACAGCTCACTGCGTTTAAAGCAACCTCAGATGTGATGTTTCAACCGGAGATCGCCTTCCTTATCAAGAAATACTATACAACCTTAAAGCCTGCATGGGATAAAGCGGTTAAATTTGTTGAAAATTTCTCCCTTGCTCAAAAGGTTGACGAAACCCTGGCAACAGGGGAAGCTTTCGCCGCGAACCTGGTAGCTAATGCTCTGAACTTTGCATCAGATGTTGCCGAGGGACTCGATCAGTTATTTGAAGACAAAGAGAGTGGCGAATATAGCGACAGTTATCCCGGTCTGGATAACCTTGATGATGTTATCAACCAGGTTTTTGAAGCCGCCGACACAACCCTGGCCGAAGCCAAAGCAGCCGACGAGGCTACCGAAGACGAGGAAACTACCGAGGAGGAAGGAACCACGTCAAAAACCTTAAGTATCGGTGGTGTCTCCCTGCCGGAGGCCGCTTCCATCTCCTGCGAATACAGCGAAAGATCAATGTATTACCATGCAGATGGAGAGTTTACTAGTTATTTGCAGTGCGAGGGAACTGATAGTAATGGTGGACTAGTATTCAGCCTTACCGAAAATATTAACCCCAATAATAATAGTAATCAGGCCACATATGCTCTCTACCTGGCGGTGTATAATAACGGTGAAAATGGGATCTTTGAAAGTTACTCATATCAGGAATCCGCCCCTCTCGACGCCGATGCGGTTGAATCTATTTACCGTTCATCAGCACTGACTTCCCCGGGGGAAATTACTGCTTTCTATATAGATAGTGCCAGTTATGCTGTGGGATATGGCTACACCTCTCTGGTTGTTGAATTGCAGGATAAGGATGCCGTTTACTGCCGCGATGATATGGATAATAAAGGATCATGGTTAATCGCAACGAATAGTAATGAAGAGGCCTGCCCCTATGAAAAGTCTGCCGATGAAACCCTAATGATTCATGAAATAAAACGGGAAGATATGTGGCTTGAAACCGGCGCATATCAGCAATATCTCTGAAATAGAAGAGAAGCAATTACCAACAAAAAAAAGCCCCGGAATGGGGCTTTTTTTGAGAGATCCTTAGTGAACAAAAAGGGTGAATGCTGTTTTTATAAAGTTTAAAAATGATTTTGTTTGTATTGGTGGTTGTTCAATCCAAACCGTATTCGCGCATCAATTCTGGAATCTTTGCTTCGGCCTGAGATATTTGAGCTGAAGTCATGTGCGATTTGAGTTTGTTTAGGCTGTTTTGACGGTTCTCTTGACTGCTTTCTTTATTAGTTTTTAATGCTATTTGATAATGAGCATAGGCAAGTAAATTATCTTGCTTCACTTCAATTCCATTTTCATAAAATTGACCAACGTAATAGATGCCTAGATTTCTACCTTGCTGGGCTGCTTTAAGGGCATATTGATAAGCCATATGATAATTCCGTGCTACTCCCTCTCCCCTGATATACATTGTGGCTAATTGCGATTGAGCTGTCGCCAAATTTTGCTGAGCTGCTTCATTGATCCATTTAAAGGCTTTAGAATCGTCCTTATTCACACCAGACCCTTGATAATAGAGCATCCCCAAATTGAACTGCCCTTCGGGATCTTTAGCTTCAGCTGCCTTTTGGTACCATTCAATTGCTTTTTGTATGTTTTGCGAGATTCCCTCCCCGCTGGCGTATGTAAGTGCTAGATAAGTTTGGGCTTTTGGATATCCACGCTCTGCAGCTATTTTGTAGTATTTATAAGCCATTTTTTTGTCAACGGCTCCATTATCGCCAAATTCATACATATTCCCGATCTGAAAGTCTGCACGTGCAGAACCTGATTCTGCGGCCTTAAAAAACAAGTCTAAGGCTTTTTCTTTATCTTCACCAATGCCTTCTCCCCAGCGGTAGCACATTCCTAATTCATATTTTGCAAGGGGAGAGCCTTGACGTGCTGATTTTTGAAGCAGTTCAACTGCTTTTACTTTATTTACAGCTGTTCCTAGCCCTTCTTTATAAAAGCCCGCCAAGTTGTACTGTGCTTCCATATGACCTTGATCTGCTGCTTTCTGGAACCACTCAACGGCTTGCTTAGGATCCTTATTAAAACCCAGTTGACCATACGCATGGGCTAGGCCTAATTCATTCTGGGCATCAGGGTCGTTTAGGTTTGCGGCTTTGACAAGGAGTTCAAGTGCCCGTTTGCTATCAGTTGCTGGTGGTTCGCTTGGTGATGTCAAACGCCGACTTAATTCATATAATGCGGCTGCATCATTATTCTTGACTCGTTCATTAATTTCACTGAGGGAGAGGTTCCTCAGAGGGGGATCAATATCAATAAAAGCAGCCAACTCACCGTTGATTGCACGGTACGTAATCGTATAGTTTTTCGTTGCTGTTGCACTGACCGCTCCTCGGGGTTGTTGCTCCGTAGCATTAGCCACGTTACTCATTCCATCTGAGTTACATGCGGTGCACAATATTAAGCATAGAAGCAGAATGATTGCTGTTTTCATAAAATTAAAAAATGATTCTGTTTGTATTGGTGGTTGTTCAATCCAAACCGTATTCGCGCATCAGTTCCGGAACTTTTGCTTCTGCCTGGGAGATTTGAGCTGGTGTCATGTGTGTTTTAGTGCGGTTGAGATAATTGATGGTCATTGTAGGGTCATGCCCCGTCTGCATATGAATTTCTTTTGCAAGAGAGTAATGGGCACAGGCTAGTGGATAATTTTTTTTAACAACGATACCTTGCTCATAAAACTGACCAATATTAAAAATAGCAATTCCATCACCTAGTTTTGCCGCTTTTAGCGAATAGTCATATCCTTTTTGATAATCTGCCGAAACGCCTTGTCCCTGCATATACATGGTTCCTATTTGTGCAATAGCATCCGGGAAGTTTTGCTCTGCAGCTTTCTCAAACCATTTGAGTGCATTGTCAAAGTTTTGATTGACACTATTTCCGTTATAGTAAAGCATTCCTAAATTAAACTGGCCCGTAGGGTCACCCCCTTCGGCTCCTTTCTGATACCAATAAGCTGCTTTGCTATAATCTTGAGGAACAGCATCGCCATCATAATATTCTATTCCTAGATATGTTTGCGCTTTGGGATAGCCAAGTTCTGCCCCTTTTTTATAGTGTTCAAATGCTTTCTTTTTATCGACAGCGACACCATCGCCAAAATCGAACATATTACCGATTTGGAGTTCTGCTCTTGCCGAACCCGTTTCTGCAGCCTGGTAGAATAAGTCTAAGGCTTTTTCTTTATCCTCACTAATACCTTCACCCCAGCGGTAGTACATTCCTAATTCATATTTTGCAAGGGGAGAGCCTTGACGTGCTGATTTTTGAAGAAGCTCAACGGCTTTTGCCTTATTAACCGCTGTCCCTAGCCCTTCTTTATAGAAGCCCGCCAAGTTGTGTTGTGCTTCCATATGACCTTGATCTGCTGCTTTCTGGAACCACTCAACGGCTTGCTTAGGATCCTTATTAAAACCCAGTTGACCATACGCATGGGCTAGGCCTAATTCATTCTGGGCATCAGGGTCGTTTAGGTTTGCGGCTTTGACAAGGAGTTCAAGTGCCCGTTTGCTATCAGTTGCTGGTGGTTCGCTTGGTGATGTCAAACGCCGACTTAATTCATATAATGCGGCTGCATCATTCTTCTTGACTCGTTCATTAATTTCACTGAGGGAGAGGTTCCTCAGAGGGGGATCAATATCAATAAAAGCAGCCAACTCACCGTTGATTGCACGGTACGTAATCGTATAGTTTTTCGTTGCTGTTACACTGACTGCTCCTCGGGGTTGTTGCTCCGTAGCATTAGCTGCGTTACTCACTCCATCTGAGTTACATGCGGTGCACAATATTAAGCATAGAAGCAGAATGATTGCTGTTTTCATAAAATTTAAAAATGATTCTGTTTGTATTGGTGGTTGTTCAATCCAAACCGTATTCGCGCATCAGTTCCGGAACTTTTGCTTCTGCCTGGGAGATTTGAGCTGGTGTCATGCTATTTTTAATATCCAGAATATCCTTGGCTAATTCGGGATCCTTTTCTCCTTTTTGATTTTCTAGATATTGATCAATCATGTAGTAGGCGTATGCATCTACGTTGCTTTGGTTAACGATAATGCCATGTTGGTAATATTGGCCAAGATTATAAAATGAAATGGCGTGTCCGAGCTTGGCACCTTTCTGCGCATACTCATATCCTTTTTGATAGTCTGCGGATACTCCCTGGCCTTGCATATACATTGTGGCTAATGTCCCAACGGCCTGAGGAAAATTATTTTTTGCTGCGGCTCTAAACCATTTCAATGCTTCCCCATAGTTCTTTTTCACACCAGTGCCGTTATAATATTGTAATCCCAAGTTGAACGGTCCTGTTGGGTCGCCATCTTCCGCACCTTTGCGGTACCATTCGACTGCCTTTTGATAGTTTTGAGGGACACCAATACCATCATGATAGGCTGTGCCTAGGTATGTTTTAGCTTTGGGATATCCACGATCTGCTCCCTTTTGGTAATACTCAAAAGCTTTCTTTTTATCGGCTGAAACCCCCTCTCCAAATTCATACATGTTGCCAATCTGAAAATCTCCCAAACCAATCCCGGCGGAAGAAATTTTTCTAAATAGCTCCAGAGCTTTAAGTTTATCTTCCTTAACGCCAACACCCCACCGATAACAAAGTCCCAGTTGATACATAGCAACTGGGTTTCCTCCCGCGGCAGATTTTTGATATAAAGATATGGCTTTTGCCATGTCTTTCTTCACCCCCCGACCAAAGTCATATGCCTCTGCAAGGTTAAATTGTGCTTCTACATGGTTCATTTCAGCGGCTTTTCGAAATAGATCGGTAGCCTTTTTATCGTTTCTTTCCAAATCATATAGCTCATAAATGTAGGCTAATCCCAAATCATTGAGGGCGTCAGGATCATTCAGATTTGCCGCTTTTTGTAGTAGCTCAAAGGCCCGAGAAAGATCTTGATCTGGCTGTTCTGTGGCTGAGCTTAGTCGGCGACTAAGCTCATATATTGCAGCAGGTTCATTTCCAGCAGCTCGTTTCCTAACTTCGGTTAGAGGGACTCTGTAAAGAGGAGGGGCTTCATCATTTAGAATAATCTGTTCACCATTAATAACCTTATATGTTAAGTGCCGTGCTTGCGTTTTTTTCGCCTTAGAATTCTGATCTTGTCTTTCTTGCTCATTGTTTCGGGAAATGTTTGTTTTTTCAGGGCTACATCCCAAAAAAATGATAGACAAAAGAAAAACTCCAATTTTTAAGCAAATAATAGTATTTAATGGTTTCATTGTTTCTTCCTATAGGGCGGTAAAACGAGCATCATAAATAACTCGTTTATCGCCGTTGTGAACTATATTTCGTGGTTTATCATATAAGCCGGTATGAATTAGCCAACGTTCGGAACTTTCATTCCCTTGTTCATCTTTTTCCGTAGTGCTATCAACATCATCATTAAAGGCAGATTCATAGGGAATGACTAAGCTTCCATTGCCGTTTACATCCAGTCGGACCATGATTGTTAACTTGGTTTCGTGATGGTTCATCAGGTCTAGTCCATAAATATTATTATTATGAGTCCAGTCGCTTAACGGCCTGCGTAAATCATTTGTGTTGCTTGGAGAGGGGGACTCTTTGTTATCGTCGGGTGGGTTTGTCGTTTTCTTTTCGTCATCATCCTTTTTGGGGGTGAGATCTTCATAGGTAATTGTTTGTTCAAGAACCGGATGCTTTGCAACAAGATGGTTCTGCCCATAAGCATCACGACTGTATTCGGTATAATCCGATTCCCAGCGTTTTAAGCGGATGATAATTTTGCTGTCCGGCAAATCACACGGTAGCCCAACCCTGGTCTGTAATACGCTGATCTGGTTCAGCAAAATCTCTTTTACTACGACTGTGACAGTCGTATTTGTAATGTTTTCTCCATGTTGAAGCGCTGTAAGTATGAAAATTTCAGGAAAAATTCTTGTTTATGGCAACGATGAGTAATGTGGCAGACATGGCCTGGCAAGAAATGACGATGAGCACGTGGCATGGTTTCCCCCTCCATGGTTACGAGCATGATTTTATGGACAAAAAGGGGTGTTTAAGGCCAAAAGCACCCTCAAAATTAAGTGATAACAAGTTGTTAGCTTGTTTCGACCCCAAGCCAACAAATTTTATTGTTCGGTCTTTTTATGTCGAAAGTAAATATTGACCGATTGAATCGCTGATAAAACCAAAAATCCGATTGTCTCACCGTCAAAGCTAAGTAACCTATGACCTGTATATTTAAGTACAAAGTAAACGATCGTAATGAAGCAGATAATGAGAGACACATGTCTATGGATGTCAGTATTGCTTGTCGTTTCTGAAGTTGATTGATCTTGACACATGTTTAGTTTTTTTCCTTTCCATTTAGGGCATATTTAACCGACAACTCTTGAACTTTTTCTTCTGCCTGCCGAATTTGAGAGGGTGTCAACTTGCCTTTGACAATCTGAATGGCTTCCGAGGTCAAGTTGTCAGGACTATTCTTAGAGGACTCTATTTGCTCAACAATAACGTAATGTGCGTAGGCCAATATGTTGTTTTGACTAACAACTTCGCCAAACTCATAAAATTGCCCAACATTATAAATGCCAAGAGGATCTCCTTGCATCGCGGCTTCAAGAGAAAGTTGATAAGCCTTTGAGTAATTTACTTCGACTCCTTGCCCAAAAATGTACATTTTTCCTAAAAGAGATTGAGCTTGGGGAAGTCCTTGGTTGATAGCTTTAGTTAACCAATCTATTGCATTTTTGTAGTCTTGCGATATTCCTCGCCCCCTATAGTAGGCTAGAGCAAGACTATATTGAGCTTCAGGGTCTCCGCCATTGGCCCCTTTTTGAAACCAATGGACTGCCATTTTAAAGTCTTGCTGAATCGCATCGCCATCATAATATTCTATTCCTAGATATGTTTGCGCTTTGGGATAGCCAAGTTCTGCCCCTTTTTTATAGTGTTCAAATGCTTTCTTTTTATCGACAGCGACACCATCGCCAAAATCGTACATATTACCGATTTGAAAATCTCCCAAACCTAATTCTGCATCTGAAAGCTGTCGAAAAAGCTTAAGAGCTTTCTGCTTGTCTTCTTTAACACCTTCTCCTTCGCGATAACAAAGTCCAAGCTGATATATTGCTACAGGATTTCCCTGGTCTGCTGCTTTTTGATACCACTTAACGGCCTCGGTGAAGTTTCGCGCAACGCCTTTGCCAAAGTCATAGGCTCCTGCAAGGTTAAACTGCGCTTCATCATGGCCTTGCTGAGCTGCTTTTAAAAATAGCTTAAATGCCTGTTTATCATCTTTTTCAATGCCGGACAGTCCTTTCGAATACAGTAGACCCAATTCATTTTGAGCATCAGGATTGTTCATTTCAGCAGCTTGCATTAGGAGCTTTAACCCTTTGTCGACATCTTGTGCCGGAGGTTCCGTTGCGGAAGTCATCCGGCGGCTTAACTCATAGATCGCATCAGGTTCCTCGCGTTTTACTCTTAGTTCAAGCTCGTTTAACGAAAGGTGTGCAAGTGGTGGTGTATTATCATTTAAGATGATTTCCTCACCATTTACATAGCGATAAGTTAGCCTGGGCAGTTCTGCCCTTTTTTCTTCAGCAGGAACCGACTTCTTATGGGCGCTTGTAGGAGTTACTTTTTCTGGTTCTTTATTTTGTGAGCAGGCTGAAGAAAACACAGCTGCTATTGAAAACAAAAAATAAATGGCAAAAGATAAAAGGATGGTTAGCCTTTTCATGGATTTATTCTATTTTAATCCGTATTCGCGCATCAATTCTGGAATCTTTGCTTCGGCCTGAGATATTTGAGCTGGAGTCATGTGGGATTTAACTCTTTCAATGTAGTTGATTGTCATTTCACTACTATTCCCATTACTAGCTTCTATCTCTTTATTGATGGTGTAGTGAGCGTAAGCTTGAATATCGTCTTTTTTAACGATTATTCCCTGTTCATAAAACTGACCGACATTAAAAATACCTGTTTCATTGCCAGCTTTTGCAGCTTTTAACGCATAGTTATAGCCTTGTTTATAGTCAGCTTTAACTCCAAGGCCTTGCATATAAAAAGTACTTAGATTGCCAAGGCCTTGGGGGAAATCGTGCTGTGCGGCTTTTAGGGTCCATTCAAAGGCAGCAGAGTAATTTTGCTGGACTCCATCCCCAATATAATAAAACAATCCTAGGTTAAACTGACCAGCAGGATCACCACTTTTGGCTCCTTTCCGTGTCCATTCCAAGGCCAGCTGCTGATTTTTTTCAACTCCTTCACCTAAGTGATACATTCCACCTAAATAGCTCTGTGCTTTGGGATAGCCAAGTTCTGCCCCTTTTTTATAGTGTTCAAATGCTTTCTTTTTATCGACAGCAACACCATCGCCAAAATCGTACATATTACCGATTTGAAAATCTCCCAAACCTAATTCTGCATCTGAAAGCTGTCGAAAAAGCTTAAGAGCTTTCTGCTTGTCTTCTTTAACACCTTCTCCCTCGCGATAACAAAGTCCAAGCTGATATATTGCTACAGGATTTCCCTGATCTGCTGCTTTTTGATACCACTTAACGGCCTCGGTTAAGTTTCGCGCAACGCCTTTGCCAAAGTCATAGGCTCCTGCAAGGTTAAACTGCCCTTCATCATGGCCTTGCTGAGCTGCTTTTAAAAATAGCTCAAATGCCTGTTTATCATCTTTTTCAATGCCTGACAGTCCTTTCGAATACAGTAGACCCAATTCATTTTGAGCATCAGGATTGTTCATTTCAGCAGCTTGCATTAAGAGCTTTAAACCTTTGTCGACATCTTGTGCCGGAGGTTCCGCTGCGGAAGTCATCCGGCGGCTTAACTCATAGATCGCATCAGGTTCCTCGCGGTTTACTCTTAGTTCAAGCTCGTTTAACGAAAGGTGTGCAAGTGGTGGTGTATTATCATTTAAGATGATTTCCTCACCATTTACATAGCGATAGGTTAGCCTGGGCATTTCTGCCCTTTTTTCTTCAGCAGGAACCGACTTCTTATGGGCGCTCGTAGGAGTTACTTTTTCTGGTTCTTTACTTTGCGAGCAGGCTGAAGAAAACACAGCTGCTATTGAAAACAAAAAATAAATGGCAAAAGATAAAAGGATGGTTAGCCTTTTCATGGATTTATTCTATTTTAATCCGTATTCGCGCATCAATTCTGGAATCTTTGCTTCGGCCTGAGATATTTGAGCTGGTGTCATTTGCTTTTTAATATTGTCCAAACTAGCGCGTTGTTCTTCGAGTAAGTTGCCATCCGAATTAGTTGAAATAGCAATCTGATAATTTGCATACGCATCAATGTTGCTTTTAGGAACTTCAATGCCATTTTGGTAAAATTGTCCGACGTAGTAAATTGCCAGATTATCCCCTTTTTGTGCTGCTTGGCGTGCATAGGAGTAGGCTTTTTTATAATTTTGGGTAACTCCTTCTCCATTTATATACATTGCAGCTAATTGGCCTAATGCATTAGGCTGGCCATTCTGGGCTGCTTTCTTGAACCATTTTAATGCTTCTTTATAGCTTTGTGTAACTCCGCTACCACTGTAAAATAATAGGCCTAAGTTGACTTGACCTGTAGGATCTCCATCTCTTGCTCCTCGTCTGTACCATTCTGCGGCTTTGGCATAATCCTGTGAAACTGCAACACCATCTTCATATGCAACTCCAAGATATGACATAGCTTCTGGATAGCCACGTTCAGCTCCTTTATTGTAATACTCGAAAGCTTTTTTTTTGTCGGTGGCTACCCCATCACCAAAATCGTACATATTACCAATATTAAAATCTGCCATTCCTGCACCCAGATCCGAAGCTTTGTTATAAAAATCGAGTGCTTTTTTTGTGTCTTTTTGAACCCCTTCACCATTGCGATAACAGGAACCTAAAGCATTTAATGCCATAGGATGGTTTTGTTCAGCAGCTTTTCGGTACCAGAAAAGTGCTTTTTCCATATCGACATTGGTTCCCGATCCATATTTGTACGATGCGGCAAGGTTGAACTGGGCTTCCATGTTTCCCTGTTCAGCAGCTTTCAGGAACCATTCGTTAGCGGTACTTTCATTTTTTGGAAGCCCCATTTCCCCATATGTATAGAGCATACCTAAAGCATTTTGCGCGTCAGGATCTTTGAGATCTGCAGCCTGTTGAAGGAGTGCCAGGGACTTATCGATATCCTGAGGAGGATCTTCGGTTGCAGATGAGAGCCTCCGACTCAACTCATAAAGAGCTGCGGGATTATGATCTGTCGCGCGCTTACGTATATCTTCCAATGCAACGTGATAAAGAGGTGGTTTCGTATCAACAAATACTGAAATACGACCGTCAATATAACGGTAGGTCATATTGACAACACGATTATGAGTAGTCTGTGCGGCTACCACCGTTTCAGTTGTGGGCGCTTTAGTCTTTGCATCTGTTGTTTTTTCTGAATTGCAAGCTATGCAAAGTATCAGGAGAGAAATTAATACCAACCATAGCTTCACCAATTTTATATTTTGCATTGTTTGCATTTAAAAAAATCCTTTTTGGTCAAATATTTGTATAACGAGAATCATAAATGACTCGCTTATCACCATTGTGAACCAAGTTTCGAGGTTTATCATATAAACCGGTATGAATTAGCCAACGTTCGGAACTTTCATTCCCTTGTTCATCTTTTTCCGTAGTGCTATCAACATCATCATTAAAGGCAGATTCATAGGGAATGACTAAGCTTCCATTGCCGTTTACATCCAGCCGGACCATGACCGTTAACTTGGTTTCGTGATGGTTCATCAGGTCTAGTCCATAAATATTATTATTATGAGTCCAATCGCTTAACGGCCTGCGTAAATCATCTGTGTTGCTTGGAGAGGGGGACTCTTTGTTATCGTCTGGTGTGTTTGTCGTTTTCTTTTCGTCATCATCCTTTGTGGGGGTGAGATCTTCATAGGTAATCGTTTGTTCGAGAACCGGATGCTCCGCAACAAGATGGTTTTGCCAGTAAGCATCACGACTGTATTCGGTATAATCCGATTCCCAGCGTTTTACGCGGATGATAATTTTGCTGTCCGGTAAATCACACGGCAGCCCAACCCTGATCTGTAATACGCTGATCTGATTCAGCAAAACCTCTTTCACTACGATAACAGGGCGGTATATAGCATCCATAAGAGCTTTGGCCGCTTCTGCGGGGGTCTCACACCAAGTTGCGTAGCGTAGTGCAGAACCGGTGACAGGTTTAAATTGAGCCACTTTCTGTGAAGTTCCTGCAATTTGAACATAAGTTGTTCTTGGTTGATTTACTGAGTCCCCAGGACTGTGCCCCATAAACGGCCCTTTGACGCTGAAAGGGCCATTTTTAATCCACAATTCAAGATAGGTGCTTTCCTGAAAGAAAAAATAACGCACGGCGGCAATGGCTAATGCTATTGTTACGGTTATGACGGTACTTACCAATCCGACGGTTAAGCCTAAAACTGCAGCAACAGCCGGTGCGACAGCATTTGCAAACACCCCACTAGCAAGAATTCCTGCACAAGCCAAGGCATCCCCTTGGGCGGCATCGTCCCCTTGTTCAATGTTATCGAGCATACTCTTGAAGGTAAGACCGAATTCTAAAATATTGCCAACATGGCCAATCACTCGGGCATATTTGTAGGCATCACTAGTTACAGCTTGAGAGACTTTTTTGCTTGTTCCCGTCGTAAAAACACTTTTTGGGGTTGCCTCTCCCGCTTCCCCCACAGCACTAAACATACTGCAAACATTCTGAAAAATACCCGCGTAAGTGGTCCAATCCTTCTTTTTGGTTGGGCTGTTAGATACTGATTGTAGGCAGTTGACTACATTGATGATTTCAACAATACCAAGTAGGCTGGTGACGGCTTTGATAATCTGTTGATTATTTCCCATGCGGGCCAGCAAGTTGTTTTGCCCTGCCTGGTCCAGGCTCATAAAGGCGGTAATGTGATAGCAGCGTGAACCGGTTTTGGGTTTTTTACTGCCTGCGGTGGTTGCTTTTAACTTGACGGTTTCACCATTTGCCGCCGCTGCGGTAAATCCGGCATTGGCAGCGGCATCTGTTGTTCTAATTTCCACTTCTTTAAGAACATAGCCTGAGTCTGGATCTGTTGAGATTTTTGTTAAGCCCGGGCCATTGGTGTCCACAACCTGGTCAATGGTTGTGGGTTTTAATGCAGCCTCATCTGCGGCTATCTTTTCGGTAAAATAGGCTTTAGTCGTTTGACCCAATAAAATCAGGCCTTTTTGCTCAACCGGCCAAAGCGATTTTTCTGCTGATTTGTAGAAGTCAAGAACATCATCAGAGTTTGTTAGCACGGGTTCAAGATTTATTCCCGTGATGGCATTAACCAAGCGGGTCAAGTGAGGTTTGATTTTGTCAATTGTCTTTTCAAACGGTTCAATCTGGCGATCGCGCATCGCAATGACTTCTTCGAAGGGTTTGAAAAAACGAGCAAAAATATTGGCTGTACTTTGCAGGTCCTCACTTTTTAGTTCGACCAGTTTCTGCTGGTCAAAACTCTGCAGAAGTCTTCCTTTAGGGCCTATAGCACAAGGGTTAGCCGGATCCTCGGCGGGAAAGAGGCGCTGCTGGAGCGGGAGGGCCGATTCAGGATCAGCCAGTTTGACCAACAAGGCAATTCCTTTGTCATTGCGGCGCAGGGTCCAACTATCGATATCGCCGACAAAATCATGATCAAAATCGTACTGATGTTTATCCAGTAGTTGGATCAGGTCAGAAACGGCATTCCAGCCGTCTGCGTAAGCATTGGGCCATTTGACATCGGGATCGGATTGGTTATTTTTAGGGGCTTCATACCAGTCCCAGTTGCGTTTGGCTGGTAAGCTGAAATGATCATCCAGGGCGAGTTGCATGGGGGTTTCTGAGGTATTCACCAACTCGATAGTGAGGAAGTTAACCAGATCCTGTTTGAACTGGATCAACATTGGGCGGAGGTCTTCGCGTGCCTGGGTTCCTAACGCTTGAGCTAACTTTTTTAGATCAACATGTTTTTTTAATTTTTCCAGATGTTCAAGATGATCTTCATATTTATCCTGGGCATCTTCAACCTGATCTTCAACAGCGTCTAATTCTTCTTTTTTTTGGCGCATCTGCTGGCGGATAGATTGATGTCGTGCGTATCTTGCGCGCATTTCGTCATGCTGTTGTACATGCGTTATCAGGTCTTCGCTAGAATCCCGTAACTCTTCCCGTTTCTGGTCGAATTCTTCTCTTAATTGCTTTTCTTCTGCTTCAAGTTCTTGCAAGGTTTTAGGCCGAGTGGTGCGGGCAGTTAAGATACCGTGTAGTAATTTTGCTGATTCGAGCCAGCGTACCGGGGTGTAGTTTTTGTTCTTAAGGGCCTCTTTTTCTTCTTTTTCAAGGTCTTTGGTTTTGTCGAGCATTAAGCCGCATTGGGCTTGATAGCGCTTGGCAAGGTTGCGACCAATGCCTATCGGATCATCCAGATAAACGACGGGAATACTCTCCTTAAAGCTATCTGGTAAGATTTTGCTGTATTGGTCGGGAGCTGTGGATAAGGAATAGATTTTAGCTGGGCCGCTCTTATCTTGATAATCATTAGGATTCAAGGAATCGATACCGTGCAACAGCTTGCCAGTAATCAGGTTACAGTTACTGTTGCTGAAGCCTGTCATGCAATCGCTTAGATCCAGTTTATGCATGCGTCTTTCGCGCAAGGTATGATCGGTGCGAAGCTGTTCAATGCGTTCCCAACTCCATTGAACTTCTGAAAAGGCTATCCATAGTTCCTGTGGTTTTGTGTCGATCTGATAAGGAACAACGATGCGGAATGCCGATTGACCGGTGGCTTGGCGTTGATCGATATTAAAGGCATTATCTTCTATTTTGTTTTTCTTAAGAGCCGTCAAATTGACATCTCTGAAGTTACCTATACCATCAGAGTTCAGCTCTCGCCATAACTCACATATTTCGCCACTGTCTACCGCAGCTCTTTTGCGAATAATATAAATCCACCCTTTTCGTGGGTAGGATGCCATGGCCGGGTTACGATCGGGAGTTGTGTAACAGCGCGGAATGATCGGTACGATCATATTATCAAGCTTGTCTTCAAGCTCGTCACGATTGTAGGTTTGTGGAAACCCTAACAGGGGGGCATAGCTCCCATACGCGTTGTCTTTGAGTTTCAGATGTAGCGCTTTACGACCACTTGCTGGTGTCATCAGGCTGACTGTGCGACTACCCCCGGAGGCAACTGGTTGTTCTGAATCTTTCGTATTCGCAAGCGTTTTTGTCGTTTCAAAGATGATCTCTGATTGTTCTTCTGTATTTTGACTCATATCCCCTCCAAACCGTAGTGACAATCAGATACGGTCATTTTCATCTTCCTGAAATTCATCGACAGCGACAGTCCCAGTAAGATCATTCTGCAGGCTGATTGCTTCACCACTAGCCTGCAGCGGCACCCCATCGCTCAATTCACTCTCATCCACCCCATCAACATCTTCCAATTGGTTCTTCTTCGGTCTTTCTGCGCCTGGTTGCGACAGGGGCATAGGGGCGGTGTTGGCGTTGTTGCTGACCATCATGTCCCCCTGACGAACCGCTGCTACGCCTTCAATGTAAACATTGCTGGAGGCGGTAACGAATTCGGCTTTTTCGGTAATGGTGTGGCTTTTGATCCCTTTGCGGTTGCCTGGCTCATCTCCGGTACTTTTGGCGAAGATGGAATTTTTGTGGCAGATAGGGTGGCCGTTAACGAATACGGTGCTGGCTGTTTGAGCGGCGTCTTCGCTGCGGGCGATATTGGTGTAAGGGATGGGGACCGTCGATTTGCCGATTTTAGTCAGGCACACATCAACCGTAGTTAAAACCCCTTTACTCCCTTTATGGACGGCGGTACGGCCGTTGATAAGAACGTTTCCTTTTTTGGACATGAGTTCCCCCTCGTGTCTATATTTTCATTTTTGGTATGTGATGAAGCGGATTTATTGCTGAGTGATTTACATGGTAGCAGGTGTAAAAACGCATGAAAAAATCAGGCAGGTCCCCTCCCGCTTGAAACTTTAGGTTCTAATGAATAAAAGGATTCAGCTTTTTTGTCAATGAAAACAGCTCTGACAAAGCCGAAATGGGCTTGGCCAGAGCTGCTGGGGGCTTCAATCTGCTAAATCCACACCCTGTGTCTGTGTTTTTGACTTGGGCCTCTTTGTAGGGTTTAGAAGGTCAGCGACTAGTGCCAATATAGCTTAGTGCAATAACCACGGCATCAAAGTCTATGTACATATCGGCTGGGGGTGTCCAGCTTCCACCGTAGTAGAGGTCGAACCAGACCTGTTCGATACGCAGGTCCTCCATATCCCTGAAGCGAATATCCTGTTTGTCGAAGACCAACGTACCGTCGACCCAGGCTTTCAAGATGCCATCGTTCTCTGCGGGAGTGTTGTTTTTTACGTAAACTTCAATCTGATACCACTGGTTACGCCTGATGATCCCCTGGTCACCAATGGTTCCGCCAGACCAATACCAGTTGTCGCCGTATGTTCCTGGCATGTCGGCGTGGTAACAATAAAAGCCGATCCGGGTGTCACCGGTATCGGAGCCCTCTTCCGGTGGCCAAAACAGGCCACGGGCACTCCAGCCATTGGTTCCATCTGAGGGGCGGCCGCCCCAACCGGCGATTCCATAGGTGCCGCCGAAGCCTGGCAGTTTACCGCCACCGCCATTCGCTGTGGTCCAGGTTGGCCCGAGCCTGAGAGCGTAGCGAAAATAGATTTCGTCGGGTTCTTCCTGTTCCATATCCGCAAATTTATAACCAAAGGAGGTCCCATAGTGCTCCCCTTCATCAACCCGGATACGTAGGAAGCTGTCACCGACCATGGCTGTACCGTCGTTGATAATGCTGCTGTTTTGAGGTGCTGCAGACAGGCCCCAGTCGAGATACCAATCTTCGTCTTCAAAATCATCCCGCAGGACAAGGTCATTGCGGGCATCAAGATAGGCATCATCAACAGATGTGTCGTCAGCCGTAGAGGTGCTGTTACTGGTGGAGCCGGAATGACCGCTATTGCCACACGCGGTCAACGTGAGAAGTGTAAACAGGAAGACGCTGGTCAACGACCATGACAAGAATGCTTTCATTTGAGTTCCCCCCTCAAGGACAGTGAATAGAGGAATACTTATCTCAAAAAATGTATCTCAAAGCAAGGCGAGTGAAAATAGGTATAGCTAAACTGAGATTCGGGGGCAGGTCTTCAATAAATCTGTTGCTATGGAAGAATGGTTTATTGGTCTGAAATTGTGTACCAAATACCGCAAGAATTACAAAACATCTTCCAAATCGATGCTATCAACGTTAAAGTACCTGAAAATAAACTCAACTATCATAATGCTCTGTTCCGCGACTATTTTTTGATCCCGGGTGTCCATCTGGGTGACAATCAATCTGGAGGTACAATGATTCCCCGACAACGGTTGGCTGCTGGCTGTCTGCTCTCTGGTGTTCCCTGTATCCCTAATGGCTATCAGTTTATTCGGCAGAGCACGCTGATCTCTCTTGGTTGGGGACTTATCGTGGCGGGGAGTGCGCTGACGCTGCTCGGGGCGTATCTGCTGTTTGTTACTCCTGCAAAACCTGTTGCTTCCGGGGCAATAAAACCGGCAAATGTTCAAGAGCGAAATGGCGGTGGACGGAAGAAACCGAAGAAGAGCAAAGGCAGGAAGTAATGCAATTATTTGATACCGTTTCACTCAAATTTTTCAGTGCTGTCTGCAAGGAAAAGAATATTGCCCATGCTGCTGCCAAGCAGGCAACCGTACCTTCTGCCATCAGCAAGCGGATCAGCACCATGGAACGCGACCTGGGCACGCCGTTGCTGTTGCGGGGCTCACGCGGAGTTGAACCCACCGCGGCGGGGATGGTCTTGTGGCGTTATGCCGATGAGATTCTCGGGCTGATGGAGGAGATGCATAAGGAGCTGAGTGCCTTCAGTGAAGATGTGCGTGGCAAGGTGCGGGTGTGTGGCTCATATTCCTCGGTCATGAAGCTGTTGGCCAAGGACATTGGCCATTTTATGCGCCTGTATGCCCAGGTTCAGGTTGAGATTATCGAGAAAGTCACCTTTGACGTGATTGATGAAGTTGAAAAAGGGGATGCCGATATCGGTGTCTGTTGGGAAGCCGCCGACACTGACAATAAGCTTCAGGTGCTACCCTATCGGCATGATGATCTCGATTTGCTGGTACCTGCCTCCCACCCTCTGGCCAATCGCGAGAGCGTGACTTCCGCTGATATTGTCGATTACGACGTGGTCGATCTGTTCCCTGGTAGTCTGGTTTCCCAGCGCCTGGAAGAAGAGGCGGTTAAGGTCGGCAAAACCTATAAATGCCGCTTCCAGGTATCGAGTATTGAGAACGCCTGCCGGGCAGTTTCTGACCACCTGGGGATTACCTTGATTCCCCGTGGGGAACCGCTCCCTTATGAAGGCCTGGTGACGGTTCCGGTTACCGACAGCTGGACCCACAGGATGTTTATGATCTGCGCCAAGGACTTTGAAAAACTCTCGGTTCCGGCCTTGCTGCTGGTGGAAAGTTTAGTCGCGAGCGCCAATGCCGATGCTCTGGATGGCGCCGACTAAAAAGGCCAGGGTCCGGAAACGGAGTGTTTCCGGATAAGCCCTGTGGATTTTAGCGGCCCATGCTGGTTCTGCCGTAGCATCCTGGGTGTTGCTCTGCTGTTACGTTTTGGAAAAACAGGGAGTAGATGAATGCTCTCAGTGTCGTGCCGGATGTTGATGCCTGTTTTGCTGCTGCTGACAAAGTTTCTGTTGTCATGGTCTTGCGCTCCTCTAAAAAATTTCGCTTCTCTCTCACGTACAATTCAAAATAGGTCCCGGAAAAAGGTCCGCCCGGAATAGCAGGGGCGTGTAACCGGGACCAAACAAAAAAATTGGGTGCATTCCCATTGCTGGGAAGCACCCGATGTCAGACTATACTTTTTAGTGCTCTGTTTTCTCTAGATTTTTACCGGACGCGCCACTATCTGTTACCTTCGCAAACGCGGTACTTCAGAGTGCTGATCCCTCGCGGAGACCATGTCGAAAATGATAAATAAAATGGAAAACGTTGTGTCCTGGCAATGGGCAACAACAACTTTATACGTGTCACTACCTAAAAGAACAAGTGGTGATAATTCATCTGAGCTGTTCCAAATGAAGATGGCACTATTGGGCAACTCAGACGTGACGAAATGGAATGGCTGGGAATTTCTCTGAAGGGAAAACGCCCGGGTGATTATGATTATAGTGCAGTAAAATCCCGGGCGCTTTTAACATGGAGTGTTTATTGAGCCTGGTTTTCGTCCAGGCGTTTTGCTTCGGCTTCAATCTGTGACTGCAGTTCGCCAACATGTTCCTGAATGCGCGCTGAACCGATCTGGCTCCCCTGGGCCATCAGGGTTGGCATTTTCTGAATCGTTTTCTGGCCGACGGCGGTTTGGTAAAAGGCGTTAATTTCACTCAATTCTGCGGCGGTAAACTCATCGGCATAAAGTTTCAGCAGGTCAGGCTTTAAACTTTCATAACTCATATATTTGTCGAGAAACTCTTTCATAATATCGACAAACGGCATCATGGCTGGATTTTGCTGAAGTTGAATGTTAAGCATCTGTTCTATCGATCTTTCCAGGAGCTGTTCCATCCCCATGGTTTCCAGCAGTTTTTCAGCTTCTTTTTCGGATGCTGAATCGGCGAGGGAGACGGACGGAAGCAATAGAATGAGGCCAATTACCAATAGTTTTGAAAATTTCATTTTTTCTCCGTTGGTTAGTTGCCATGCGGAAGCTCCGAATGGTAACGCGTAAGTTTTTTGATTGGCATATCTCCGGGTATAATAACCCCAGTATCTCACAAAAAACTGAAAAGAGCTGGCACTGTAAACTATTTTTATATGGCAGGTCCAGATGCTTGTTTGATGAGTAGTGGGCTATTCTTCCTGGCTGGTATCCATATGGAAACTCTAAATCGGAACGACCAGTTTCTGATTTGGAAAGATGCAATTTTTCGTTGTCGCAAGTCCGCAGCTTGACACCGCCACGGTGGAAAAGGGCCGTTTCCTGATGAAAACTAACTGGTATAACTGATGATGCTATCACAGTGGATAGCTGCGGTGTTCAGAAAGGGAATGCCATAACTGGCTTCGGTCAGGATCAAAGGTAATTCCGTGCAGCCGAGAATAAGACCATCAATCCCCTCCTCTTCGACCATCCTTTTTATAATTACCAGTAATTCGTTGCGGGTTGAATCCTTGAAGATCCCCAGTTCAATTTCAGAAAAGATTCTGCGGTGGATCAGCCCCTGTTCCTCCGGGGTGGGCACAACGACCGAAATGCCGTGGGCGTGAAACGGTTTCTGGTAAAAGTCGGTCGCCATGGTCAGCTGGGTGCCTAACAGTCCAACCTTTTTAAGTCCCAGTTCTCTGGCTTTAGTGCAGGTACTCTCGACAATGCTCAACAGGGGAATGGGAGATCTGGCCTCAAGCTCTGTAAAGACGATGTGGGGGGTATTCGAAGCAATAACCGCAAAGTCAGCGCCGGCACGTTGCAGGGCGCAAACTTTGTCGAGTAATAACTCGGTCAATTGATCCCACTGTTGGGCATCGATCAGTTGAAGGAAGGTATTGAACCTGACGCTGAAAATAATGATTTCAGGGTAGGCCAGACCTGAGTGTTTGGCATTATAAGCCGCAATTATTTCACGATAGTAATCAGCTGTCGATTCCGGTCCCAGCCCACCGATGATGCCTATGGTTTTCATTGTTCTGCCTTTTGCGGAGTTTCGAAAGGTTTAGTCTCTGTTTCTAAGGTACAGAGAAATGGGTGGGGTGACAAGTGGGGGTGCTTTGTTGAGGGTTTTCTATTGAAACAATCAAAGGCAAAGTCGCAGGGATTTCGCCCCTGCAGGCGAGTCCCCTTTTGTCAAAGGCAGGCCACAAAAGGGAACCGAAAAAGGCCTGCTTTTATATGTCCGTGCTTGGGGGTCGGTGGGTTCAGGGTGTGGGCAGGATTTGACTGGCCGGCCTGCGGCAAACAGCACGCCGAACGGCCAGAACCAGACATGCCGGTGGCATGAAAATGTTGATACAGGCACGAATTGCCCTTGCCCTTTTGATGCGTAGCATCAAGGGCTGCCGGTCAATTCCTCCAAGCGACAACAAACGGTAGCCAGTCCAACTCCCTTCAGCGATCTTGATCTTTCCGGGCATTTTTGCACCCTTTTGTTGCCCTGGACAAAAGGGTGGCGCAGTGTGAGGGCGCGACCTCACGATCTTGTTTTTATCTTTAAGGTTTCGATTTTCATCAAACAATCAAAGGCAAAGTCGCAGGGATTTCGCCCCTGCAGGCGAGTCCCCTTTTGTCAAAGGCAGGCCACAAAAGGGAGCCGAAAAAGGCCTGCTTCTATATGTCCGTGCTCGAGCGTCGATAGGTTTCAGGATATGGCCATTAACTAAGTGGCCAGCCTGCGGCCAAAACCACGCCGAATGGCCAGAACCGGACATGCCGGTAGCATGGAAATGTTGATACAGGCGCGAATTGCTTTTGCCCGTTTGATGCGTAGCATCAAGGGCTGCCGGTCAATTCCTCCCGGCGACGACTGCCCGTAGTCTCACCCGCCGCTCGTCAGTGTACTTGATCTTTCCGGGCATTTTTTCACCCTTTTGTTGCCCTGGACAAAAGGGTGGCGCAGTGTGAGGGCGCGACCTCACGATCTTGTTTTTATCTTTAAGGTTTCAATTTTCATGAAACTGTCAAAAGAAAGATCGCAGGGATTGACTGGCCGGCCTGCGGGTCAAATCACGCCGAACGGCCAGAACCTGACATGCCGGTGGTAGAAAATTACCGGCAATTCCAGGCAAGGCTGGGCGAAATAATCAGATCGGTAACAGAGTCCATGTCGTCATAGCGGCCGCTGGCGCCATCATCGGCATCATTATCCTCCAGCAGGGAGCAGGCTGCTGACGGATAGGATGGTTTTTCAATAGGCAGCGGCATGCTAGTCCTCGTACTGGAGTGGGTTTAAATCGTGAGTTTGACAAGTTCTGATTGGTGCCGTTTTGCCATTGATCTCAGGGGCTTTGTAAAGCATTTTGATGTTGGCGGTATCGTTGAGGAAATTAATTCTTTCCACTTCGGCGCGTATAACATGGAGACCGGTACGTTCTGTAAGATCGGCAATCAGTGCGGGGTAGTTTTCCGGTTTGATCAGCTCAATTTTTTCATAGGTAATTAGCTGGACGAATTCCTTGTGGTGGATAAAGTTCTTTTCCAGGACAAAAATGGTCACCAGAATCGCCGTATCCGCAAGCAGGACTTCGGAATAACTCAGACCACCATCCGATAACGCATTCAATACGGCCAGGATGATGACCGCAAACATGTAGGTCATCTGGCGAATCGGGACCTGTTCGGTACGATAGCGGATAATCGAAAACACGGCGAACAGGCCAAAGGCAAAGCCGATCTTCAGTTGAATGCTCCCAAGCATGATACAGATCAAAAAGACCGATACATTGATGAGAATGGTGGTAAATACGTAGTTTGTTTCCCGATAAATGGGATAGAAGATGCAGCGGATAATCAGCAGCGTGTAAAAAAGATCGGTAGCCAACTTGAGCAGCATGATCCCGAATCCTTCGCCATTAAACAGCTGCATTCCGAACAGGGTGTAGTGACTCAGTTCTGTAAGCACGTTTTCATTTCCCTCTGGTTAAATGAACTTATTCATATTGAGTAGCAGACCTTTAAAGCGGTTGCGTTTGACATCGCTACGGGTCTGCGCAATTCCCATGCAATATTTGCTGAATGTCGCCGGATGAATATCAAGGCTTTTTAAGTACTGGCAAATTTCAGCATTCAAAGACGCCTTTTCGCTTTTTAGTTCGGCGATAACCATGTCCTTGACCTGTAGCTTTTGCCCGTTGATCTCTTTGAACGCCAGGTCGGTATCGATTGTTAAGCGTTCTTCCCTGAGATGATTGGCAAAGGTCATGCGGTTGTACTCAACTGTAAGTTTCGGTTTGAGACCATTGATAAGGTTTTGATCCGTGTGAGTCATTTGCGCTTTGGCAAAATCCTTGGTCGCTGGGGACAGTCTGTTTAACTGTTCTTGTCCAGGCAACGGCATACGGCTTTTGAAGGTTTTTGAACGATTATTTTTGAACTTGATCTCAAAAAAGGACTGGTTGGATTGCTGGTAGTGCCGGCACCTGACTTTGTAGCGATTGAGTTTTTTATTATGGTGCTGATGATATAAGAGGTAATTGTCGGTATCGAAGTAAAGCGTTTCATAGCCGAACAAACGCTGTCCATCAATTTCCAGAATCTGATAAGTATCCGCCAAATGATTTAAAAATTTGTTCAGTTTTTCGCGGTGGAAGACAAATTTCTGGTCATAGCGGTTGAGCAGTTTTATACCCTCCAGACTTTCAAGAGTGGTTGGCATAAAACGGGTCAGGCTGCTTTCAACTTGATTCATTTAGTGCACTCATCTTTACATTTGGGTGGAAAAAGAAAGATCGCAAGGTAGCCTGCTGCGATAAGCTTCAAATATAAATTGATACCTTTTCCCTACCTGTTGCTCATCAATCTCTAACAATTTATTGTGCAGGAAATATGAAATTATTAAGGAAATATCGTCATGCTGGTGGGGTGAGGGTGCTTCCTCACGACCTTGTTTTTAAGGTTTCGATTTTCATCAAACAATCAAAGGCAAAGTCGCAGGGATTTCGCCCCTGCAGGCGAGTCCCCTTTTGTCAAAGGCAGGCCACAAAAGGGAACCGAAAAAGGCCTGCTTTTATATGTCCGTGCTTGGGCATCGGTGGGTTCAGGGTGTGGGCAGGATTTGACTGACCGGCCTGCGGCAAACAACACGCCGAACGGCCAGAACCGGACATGCCGGTGGCATGGAAATGTTGATACAAGCGCGAATTGCCTTTGCCCGTTTGATGCGTAGCATCAAGGGCTGCCAGTCATTTCCTCCCGGCGACAATAACCCGTAGTCTCACCCGCCTCTCGTCAGTGTACTTGACCTTTCCGGGCATTTTTGCATCCTTTTGTTGCCCTGGACAAAAGGGTGGCGCAGTGTGAGGGCGCGACCTCACGATCTTGGTTTTAAGGTTTCGATTTTTATAAATCTACGCCACATTATCCTCAATAAAGAGAATCCTCCTGGTATAACTGGGATGCGTCGCAAACATCGTCTGTTCCTGGTTATCATCCATGCTGGCAAAAAGTTGGCGCTCAGGGTTCGTTTTCAATTCTGTGATAAACCCCTGATATTCATCCTCATCAATCTTGCGGTCCTGAATATGGGTGTCAAAACGTGACCAATCGTGCATGGTAAAATCCTGGGCCAGGTCTTTTTCAATCTGCTTTAGCGCCTCTTTTCGTTGTTTCTGCTCAGCACGACTCAACTTTTTCTCTGAATGCATGGCCTTAATTTCCGAAGAATCCCATAACCTGTCGATACGTAATTTGAGCTTCCCTTTTTCTGGGGCGCTATCCTCATTCAGACTGGTGTAAATGAACAGGCTGATTTCGCTAAAGCTTGTCAGTGGTAACTGTGGGTCATCCTTCAATTTGCGAATCACGTAGCGAATAATTTTATCCAGAACTTCTGAAGATTTACCAAGAGACAGCAGGGCATTGATCATATTGAGCTTGCCGTAGCGTTCGGCGGCATAACAATCGGAAAGGTGTTCAAGCAGCTTGTTATGATAGTTGCTGAATAGATTGATAACAGAATTTAGGATGACATAGATCAGATAGATAAAGACCAGCGCCAAAACAGTGCCAAGCACGGATTGTGGCTGAGTAAAGATGAGTGAATAGAGATAAACGGGGGTAAGCGCCAGAAACAGGGTGTCCAACAGATTAACCCGGCTGAGCAGGGACGAGTACTTCTCAAAATGAGCGATTTCATGGGCCAGGATCGAGCGTACTTCTGCCAGGTTCAGGTGCTTGAGCAAGCCGGTATTGATATAGATGGCATTTAATCTACCGATAAAATTAAACAGAAGTGAATTGATGGAGAAGGCATTTAATTCACTGTCGATATTAATGTAAACATTGGGAACCTCATGTTTCTGTTGGCGTATTGGTTCCAGTAGTTCGGTGATCATGGCCCTGAACTGCTGCTTGTCGATAGGTCCGAACAGTTTTTGATCGGCAGCGTTCAGGGGGACACTGTTCCATTTAAAAACGGCCCGAACCAGGTTAAACCGGGTCCAGATGACCTGGGCGGGGACTATGTAGCAAAATAATGAAAAGCTACTGCCTCCTAGCAGAAAACTTTTTTGCTTCAAGCCATAAATAGCCATCACGCTTATTATGCCCATGGCAATGAGCAGCCAGATTGCTTTTCTTTGGGCACGTGAAAAGAGGATTTCCATTTCTGCTCTGGTGTAATTTTCCAGGATTGTTTTTGGGTCTGTTGCTTTGTTCATTGGTTTTATCTCTGAGCTTTTTCTTCTAGCAGGGTGTGCTAAAGCTTGGAAATACGCATTATGCGTTTGGGTATCTTTAGAAATTTTTGTTTTTATAGCAACAGACAACGACCAGAGGCAAGATGGCATTCCAAACTTATTTAAGCTTTTTCGCCCATTGATAGCTGATAACCTTATGCCTGCAGACATCAACACAGGCACCGCAAAGTACGCATTCCGCATTCTCAAGACGGTTCTGAAGGGCCAACTCTTCAACCGGTAAACTCATAGGACAGCTCTCCGTACACTGGTGACATTGCTTACACTGTTCCGGGGAGGTTGTTAGCTGGAGAGCTGGCCAACGAAAATAATTGCGGAGTTTCCTGCCAATAATCATGAACGGGGCCATCCAGCATAAATGGTGACAGAAGGATCTTTTCCCGATGGCAAACGCTGGTAAAACGATGAGGGCAAACAGGACGACGTTATAGACGATGAAGCTTTCGAGATCGCTAATGGAAATGCCGTGAGTGGTCTGATAAAAAAAGTCGATACTTCGGTAGCCGCCTGCTTTGATCGCGACAATGACTACGGTCGCCAGCCAGGGGAGCCAGATGAGCCATTTTATGATATTCCCTCTGGTCACCTTTTTGTCCCGGGCCACGAAGATGGCCTCCTGGCAGCCGGCTGCGGAACAGACCCACCCGCAAAAGGCGCGACCGCAAAACAGCGCGCTTATAAACATGAGGGCAAACATGATGAGGCTGCCGCTGACGATCCCTTCGGAACTGGCGATAATGCTTAACGCCGGGGAAAAGTAAAAGAAGATGATGGGAAACAGGAAAAAGGTAAATAAAATAATTCCTTTACGAACTTTCTGCCGTCTTTTCATGGCAACCTCCCAGGTTTTAAAATGGGCTAGCAGGATAGCGAAGGTGTTATCTTACTTATAACTTCTTATTATTCTCTGATTGTGAGGGCTATACGAATTTAGCTGCCGTTGTCATTGCAAGGTTAACAAGGCCCCGGTCAGAAGTGCGCTATTTCTCTTGTCGATAGTTGTCATGAGTGTCATGCTAGCGAAAATTTTTAATATTGGGGGGGCTATGCAAAAGGTATTTTGGCTGCTGTTTGCTGCCAGTGTTATGGTATGGAGTGGCTGCGCCAGTGGCAGTGAGTTGGTCGCAGCCGATGACTATAGGCTGACCCGGCTGGTGCGGGGAGTTGCTTTCCCGCCCAATGGGACGGCGGAGTATCGTATTTTTTCCATTGAGCAAATGGATGCACTCAATCTTGACTGGTATCGCATCAATCAGAGTTGGGCAGACCGCGAACCCATTGACGACTCATTTAACTGGGCACCTCTGACCAACCGCCTGAACGATTTTCGAACCGCGGGTAAAAAAGTCCTCATCACCCTTGACCTGAAAGGGCTTCCTGACTGGTGGTTTGCCCTTGCTGATAACACGACCCGGGTCAGCAAATTCAGTGCCTTCTGCAGTGCTTTACTGGCCGAGTACGCAGGACAGATTGAACTGATCCAGTTTGGCAATGAATGGAACTGGGAGATTGATACTTATCTGCCTGCCGATGATGCGGATCAGTTGTACATCGATATGGCCAATGCTCTGTATGCAGCAGTGCAGGCACGGAGTGAAGCGGACCGACCCAAAGTGGTTCTGGGGTCGGTTTCCATCGATGCTCTGCGTTTTATTTC
This sequence comes from Geopsychrobacteraceae bacterium, assembly GCA_963664385.1. GTDB lineage: Bacteria > Desulfobacterota > Desulfuromonadia > Desulfuromonadales > Geopsychrobacteraceae > Seleniibacterium. The sequence goes on along the minus strand of OY761157.1, from coordinate 1,319,929 downwards.
CTATGCTGCGGGCAATATTGAAAATGTCTATTTTTCCCAGGGGACTGCCTACACAGATGCCGAACTGGCTGATTATTCTGCCAATAAATCTACTTATCTGAAACGTCTTGAGAAGATTGTCGGAACGACCAATTTTGATTACGTTGATCTGCATCTCTACGATGAATACTGGAATTGGTCCCAATATCTTGCCGATTACCAGGATTTAATCGCGGCAACGGGTAAGACTCCCGAGGATTATTCATATATTGCCAGTGAGTTTGGCGGGCCGGAACCGGACCTGGAGCCGGGTGACGCTGCTACGGCCCGGCAACGGCTGGTCCAGTATATACAGACCCTGGATGGCATGGGAATCAACATCGCACTCTATTTTAAATTGGTAGAGGGCGGTGGTGACGGCGTCAGCCATCCCAACTCTTACTTGATCGACAGTTCGCTGACGCCTAACAGCCGTTATCAGGTTATGGAAGACTTTGGCCGGGCGAATCCTGAGTTATGAATGGCAAAAACAAATACCTAGTTGGTGCTTTCCTCCCGCCGAGCAACCGACACGGTAAATATCCCCCAGTTGTCAATCTCCATACTCTGTTTAGCAAATCCTGCCTGTCGCACCAGTTCATCTAGCTCGGCCTGGGTCCGGCGGCGCATGATCCAGGGATCACCGTCGCGGTTAGTCAGGGTGCGGGCGATGACCTCCACCTGGGGGTGCCAGGGCTGCCCGGTGTAGATCAGGTACCCACCCGCAAAAGGCGCGACCGCAAAACAGCGCGCTGAAAAACATGAGGGCAAACATGATGAGACTGCCGCTGACGATCCCTTCGGAACTGGCGATAATGCTTAACGCTGGGGAAAGGTAAAAGAAGATGATGGGAAACAGGAAAAAGGTAAATAAAATAATCCCTTTACGAACTTTCTGCCGTCTTTTCATGGCAATTTATTATCAACAGTCAAAGGTTTGGTTTTAAGAGTGCATCCCCAAAGTCCTACCCTTTTAATATTTCCAGGTTGATTGTAAAATTCGGGTGCGAAGCAGTGATGTTTGTCCTACGGAACTGCATGCCTGAAAGTCTGAGAGGTTACGCGTTACTAGTTTTAGCGTTTGCTTTAGAACTTTTTTTAGGAACCCTTTACCAATTATGGCTGTCGGGAGGGATTTAAGTAGGGTTCGTATGCCGCTGTTGCATTGATCAAGTTTGAGAATGTAATCTTCTGCCAAATGAAGAGTCTCTTCTGTTGGGGCTATAACGTTTCCTTCAGCCGCATGACCGAACAATGCTAATAATAATTGCCTAAGAGTTTCTTGATCTTCGTTTGATAGAGCCATGAATGTTTTCCTTAATTTATGGAGGCAATGATTGCTTCGAGATCGGTTTTTAATAGACCTTGCAGCTGAATTTTTAGGTAGCGGTCTGGGAAGAGGCTACTGGTTACAATGGCATGAGCATCCCAACTGGGGGTAGTCTTCCCACCATAATAGACAGTGATATCTCCTTTTCTCGTAACGTAAGCCGGACCTCCATATTGCATGTCTAATCGCTTCGTAGCAAAAATCCAATCCAAAACTTTTTTGTCTACAGATGTTTTTGGTTCAATCTGATCTGGGGTACTGCTATATGCGATTCTGGGGTGGTCTATTACCGTGTATCTGGAACGATCGAGGTTTACTTCAATATATTCGGCTAATGCTGCTTTATCTACGTATTCAAAAGTAATTTTAGCATTGGCATATTGAATAATTGATACAGGAACAGTTTGTAGAGTGATTGCTTTCTCAGGGCCCGGAGGTAGTGTGAACGTCCAGGGGCCCGACTTAACTTTAAACCCGTTGTTAACTACTTGTGTGGGCCACGGCGTCTCTTCTGCAATTACATTGCAAGCTATAGCTGGGCAAGACGAACGTTTTTTTCCTAGGCCAGTACTGCAGGCATTTAGAGATAGCAGCAATAAGGCTGCTAAAAATATAAGGCGCAAGGTGTTCTCCTTTTAGTTGATACTGTCAAATTCGTCAGCTTCTTAAAAAGAGTTGTTCTTTTCATTTTAAATAGAACAGGGAGCTGCTCTTTGTATTCAATTGTTATTTAAAACCACTCACTGCTGTCTCATAGTTTCAAATAAGCGACAACTGCCTGTCGCATAACGATATTTTTGGCTTTGGTGGCAAAAACAGTTCTTTAAAATCGCGTCGTTCGAACAAATTTAGCTGCAATATTCGCAACATCTGGTGCATTGAGCGTCCGACCTTCGACTGAAATTTCAGGAATGCCAGCACCAGGTACGCACACAGAGCAATCCAAATTTGGGTCATCACAGCATTGCGTGATGTTCCAAGAAAGCTCTTGATGCGCAGGTTTTGCTTGATCCATTTGAAGAACAGCTCAATCTGCCAGCGTTCTTTATACAGTTCAGCGACCGTTGCCGCCGGGATGTCCAGTGCGTTGGTCACAAATTCATAAGTGATGTCGGTCTCGACATCCAGATACACGACCTTGCGGTATGTTCCGTCGATGCCTTGCAACTGAATATGCTGATCCAACTGCACTCCTGGACTTTTCCGGCCCCGGCGCTTTTTACCTGGAATCGTCACGGCATTGCTTTTCAGTCGGGCAACGAAGTGGACGCCTTCGTCCGTAAGCTCCTGATACCATTTGAAATCAGTGTAGCCACGGTCGAAAACAACATAGGAGCCTTTAGGAAAATCCAGTTGTCTGGCGACCTTGATTTCATGCTCCTTGCCTTCGGTCAGATCGACAAAGGCCGGCAAATAGCCATCCGCATCCAGGCCGATATGAAGCTTAACGGCTCCTTTCTCCTTTCGGTACTTTGCCCAAGGAAACAAGGAGAGCGTCAGATCAATCATCGACGCATCAAGAAGGTAAAGCTTCTCCTTGAACTTGAACCGCTTTCGCGGTGCGCAACTTTGACAACGAGCCAGTAACCGCTGGAACAGAGCCTCGTACATCTGGTGAGGCTGTGTTTCGTTCGCTCTGGCCAAGGTCGCCCGGCTGAACTGTTTGACGCCAAGATGGTAGAGCTTGCCACCCTGGGTGGCAATATTATCCGTAATATCCCGCAGACTGCTGCGGCCGGTCAGTTGGGCTGTCAGCAGGGCCACAAACTGGGACCAACGGGAAAACGAGCGGAATTTCTGGCCGACGTGATGTTTGTTCGCCAGAGCCTGAAATTCATGTCTCGGGAAAATTCGTACAATTTGAGAAAGAACAGTGCTACAATGCGCCATGGGTCGGAACTCCTTGTCGTTATTGTGTTTTTTGGCGAAATCATTGTAACACAAACGGGTTCCGATCCTTTTATTTATCGATCAAACTATGAGACAGCAGTGAAAACCACTATAACTTTATATTCTGAATTATTTCTGACAGGATTAGTTATTGAGTAGCAGTTTCCTCGTCAGTGCGTTCCACCCGCCGAGCAACCGACACGGTAAATATCCCCCAGTTGTCAATCTCCATACTCTGTTTAGCAAATCCTGCCTGCCGCACCAGTTCATCTAGCTCGGCCTGGGTCCGGCGGCGCATGATCCAGGGATCACCGTCGCGGTTGGTCAGGGTGCGGGCGATGACCTCCACCTGGGGGTGCCAGGGCTGCCCGGTGTAGATCAGGTACCCACCCGGTTCGACTGCGTCGGCCAGGCCGGCCAGTGAGCCCTGCAGCAGTTGGTTGTCACCGAACAGCTCATACAGGCCGGAAACAATACAGATGTGTGGTTTCGGGGTAATTGCAGCTAACGATGCGCGATTGAAGGCATCCCCCTGTTCAAAGTGAACCTTGGTAATCCCCATCTCCTCGGCCAGCTGTTGCCCGGCAGTAACGTTCTGCACTTCGTAATCACGCAAACAGGCCGACACCTCCTGATCACGGTAGCGATCCAAAACATTCAATACATAACGACCACAGCCGGTGGCGACATCCAGAATGCGAACAGGTCCTTGAGGGGCGAGGTTTTGAATTGCCTGATCCAGGCAGGCTTCCAGATTCTGGCCACGCTGGCGGATACCGCGCCAGCCGATAGCGTTGATATACCCCTTGTCGATGGCTCGCCCTATAGGGGTGATACCGGTCGGGGTATTCTGGTAGACGTAGTCGAGGGTTTTGCCCGAATCGAAACCGGTGCGCATCCCCAGACGGATACCGTTGCTTAAACGCCCAAGGGTGTGCATGGCGATCTTCTGCAACAGAAAACCAACCTCACGAAACGGGCAAGTTGGTTGTTTGAGCAGGTCGTATTCGGTTTTGGTAAAGCCCCCCTGATCAGCCTGGGGCAAAGTGCTGAAATCGACCTCGCGGGTAAAGGCGGTCTCGATAAACTCTCTGATTCTGGCCAGGGGGCGGGAACGTTCCTTTTCGTAGAGCAAGGCATGATAAAAGCCGGGATAGGCGTCCATCTGTTTGATGGACGCCCCGAGGTTTTTGTAGAAATTGCGCTGGGCGCGGTTTTTCACTACCCAGTCGGCTCCGGCTGACAGCACCAGGGTCGGCGTAACGATGGCCCCGGCATCGGCGATGATGCGGGTGGCGGTATCGTGCAGGCCGAGGAGCACCTGGTTGGAAATATCCTTGGTGATCAGGGGATCACTGTCGTAGGCGGCGGCAGCATGGGGATCGTGGGTCAGCATTTTTGATTTGACGTAACTGCTGATGGTTGATCCCGGTTTGAACTTTTCCAACAGGCGCAGGCCGGGAATCGCCAGCGGTACATAAAGGCGGATTCTGAAGGCTGGAGCAGCGAGGACCAAGGCGCGGATACGCGGGGCGAAATCGTGTACCCAGGTGGCGGCGGTAACAGCACCGACGCTGTTGGCGACGACAACGATATTGCTGACCGGAATGGCGTGGGCGCTGGAAATATAGCTGACAAAGGCGTTGAGGTCTTTAACCAGGTGGTAATAGCTGTCAGCATGGCCACGTTTGCCTGGGGACTGGCCATGACCGCGGTTATCCCAGGAAAAGCCCCAGAAATCGGTAAGGCCAAGCCCTTCGAGCAGGGGCTTGATGCGACCTGAATGTTCATGGCCGCGGTGGATAAAGACCACCGCTTTGTCACTCGGCTGCAGGGGTTTCCAGCTGCGGAAAAACAGCTCGCTGTTATCCCAGCTGGTAAAGGTGCCTTGGTGTTCGTTCCATGGTGTCATATGGGTATCTCTTCACCTTTGCTGACGATAAACGTCAGTCCCATTCGGGAATGTTGATAAGTTGGGCCAGTTCCCGCATCTGGGCATCGAGGCTGGTCATAAACTGGCTGCGATCGTGGTTCCAGTAGCAGGCCGAACCAACGGCGATATCGCAGAAAAACGGCACCAGTACGGTTTCTCCCTTGGGTAACGCTTTGCCCAGGCCGTGCATGAAGACTGGTACGATGGGCACCTGCGGATGGTCCTCGGCCAGGTGAGCGATACCGGTTTTAAAGCGACTGAGCTGTTCCGGGGTGCCGCGGCTTCCTTCGGGGAACAGAATCAGAATTTGTCCCTGTTCCAAGGCTTGATGGCAGGCTGCCAACGGGTTCCCCTCACTTTTGCGGAGTTGCCGCTGCAGGGGGATGATGCCGATAATATGTAGGGCAAACCAGGCCAACAGGCGGTTTTTCATAAAGTAGTCGATAGCCGCTACCGGTCTGACCCTAGTCAATAAAGAGGCAGGGAAAAGGGACAATAGGACCATGGTATCAAGGTGGCTGTTGTGGTTGGCCACAATAATAGCCGGACCGCAGGTTGGCAATTGGCCGCGATTACGCACACAGAGCCCTAGGCCCAGCAGGACCAGGGGGCGGACAATCAGCAGAAAAAAGATGTTACGCAGGATACCGATCATAAATCAGAAATAGTAATAGCGCATAAAATGTAAAAATAGTGGTGCCGTAAAGGTCAAACTGTCGAGACGATCAAGAATACCACCGTGACCGGGGAGGATAGAACCAGAATCTTTGATGCCGATATCACGCTTTACCGCTGAGATGGTCACATCGCCAAAGAATCCGCTGATACTCAATAGCAGCCCAACCAGCAGGGCATCGAGAGTCGACAGGGGGGTCAGCAGCGGAGCCAGCAGCATAGCCAGTATGGTGGTGGTGACAATACCGCCAAGCAGTCCGGCCCAGGACTTGTTGGGGCTGACCTTCGGGACGACCTTGCGTTTGCCGAAGGATTTCCCCCAGATGTATTGAGCGATGTCATTCAATTCGGTCAGGCAGGCAAGATACAGAACCAGGCCGATGCCGCTGACACTGGTAGCCAATTCATCGGGTAGCACCAGCAGGTAGGCGATATGGCTGAGGCTGAATACGGTGGTCATCAATCCCCAGTGCAGAGTCCCGGCCGATTTGAGGAATCCTGCCGTTTCGCCATGCAAAACCATGCGCATGGGGAGAAACAGGAACATGTAGACCGGAATAAAGATAATAAACATGCCATACCATTCACTGTAAACCCACCAGTACTGAATCGGAATGGCCAGATAAGCCCAGAACAGGACGCGTCGGTCGACACGGCGGGTCGGTATCAGGGAAAAATATTCCTTTAATGCCAGGTAGGAGATAAAGGCAAAAAAGGTGATGGCAACACTCTTGGAAATTAGCAATACCCCGAAAAACAGGAAGATAATCAGCCACCAGCTCTTCATGCGCAGGATCAGTTCGGAATGATCCTTATGGGGTGTTTTCACCTTCAGCAGGTAAACCGCCAGGCTGGCAAAGATCAGTACGGCAACGATAGCCCCCATGAAGAGACAGATGGTCTGAGGCGGTGGCGTCCAGCTCATGCTTCATACTCCTGCAGGGCTTTTTTGCCACGATTATAGATGGTTAACATTAGCAACAGGTTGAGGATGACAAACAGGGCCGGTAGCCAGGGGCTAATGGTGACATTGAATGCCAATAGCAGGCCGAGAAGCCCGAAGACGAAAGCCCGGTCACTCTTCCCCATGGGCCCGTCATAGCGGCGCCTGCAGTTGATCTGGCAGGCCAGGACGCCGGTCATTTCACTGAGGATAGCAAGGATGACGCAGATGATAATCAGAATTGTCGAGTTGGTCAGATGTAGGGCAAAGGGGAGGTAGATCGCCGTGTCGGAAATAACGTCACCAAGTTCATTCAGCAGTGCACCCAGGGGGGATGCCATATTATGCTCCCGGGCCAACATGCCATCAATGGCGTTAAGAGCCATGCGTACAAATAGCACCAGGGGAACCAGCACAAAGATCCCTTGCCAGTTGTGAAATGCCACGATCAACAAGCCAGTGACCAGTGATAGGGCAAGGGCGGCCAGGGTGACCTGGTTGGCGGTAACCCCTTTTTCCGCTAATGAGTTGCAGATGGGGCGTAGCAGGTTTTGAAATTTGGGTTTTAAATCGTAAATACTAATCATAAGACAGCCTTTGGCAGAGAAAAGGTGCAGCTGTCCTGTTGCCTGCTCCCCCCTGTCATGTTCGAAGAATAACGATATGCTATAAAAGCAAAATATTTATCACTGTTGGATTAATAATAGCAATGTTTTATATATGGGTAAAAGGACGCGCTTTTTATTAAACGATCAGGGATCCTCCTAAGGAGGCGACAATTTTTTTACATTCTTTTTACAACTTCTTTACCCCTATATGACACCTGTTGTGACAAAAACAATTAGGCTACGCATCAGTTCTTAGTCGACAAGAGTAATAAGTGATTATCATGATTTTTCTGTAAAGGAGAACTTCTATGCGTAGTTTCAAACTGTTTAGCGCCATTCTGATTGGCTTGATGAGTATTGCGACGACCAGCCTGGCAGCAACCTCTGATAAAGTGACCTGCCGTATCGAAACCGATCGTTCGGTGCTGGTTGCCGGGCAGGAGCAGGAGGTGATCCTCAAGGTGACCCTCGATGCCCCTAATGCTCCAGGCCATGCTGAGCGACCCAAAGTAAACGTTGCCCTGGTGCTTGACCGTTCCGGTTCCATGGCGGGATCAAAACTGCGCATGGCCAAAGAGGCCGCGATTGAAGCCCTGGCACGCCTTGACGCCGATGATATTTTTTCTCTGGTCACCTATGATAATGCCATTGATTCTCTGGTCCCGGCGCAAAAGGTGAAATCGATAAACCCCATTGTCCGTACTATTAACCAGATTCAGCCTGGCGGCAATACGGCCCTCTTTGGTGGTGTCAGTCAGGGGGCGGCTGAAATCCGTAAAAATCTGGATGGTGAGTACATTCACCGCGTTATCCTGCTGTCTGACGGTATTGCCAATGTTGGCCCCAGTTCACCCGAAGATTTAGGGCGGCTTGGTGCGGCGCTATTTAAAGAGCACATTTCCGTTTCTACCGTTGGGGTTGGTACCGATTATAATGAAGATCTCATGGCGCGCTTGTCCCAAAAGAGTGATGGCAACACCTATTTTGCTGAAGGGGGTGTCGATTTACCCCGTATTTTTGCCGCTGAACTGGGTGAAGTGCTGAATGTCGTGGCGCAGAAGGTGACGATCAGTATTTCTTTGGCCGAAGGGGTTGTGCCGTTGGAAATTATCGGCCGTGAAGGGCGTATCAAGGGTAACCGTATTGAACTGGCGATGAATCAGCTCTATGGCGGGCAGGAAAAATTCGCCCTGGTCAAGGTCCGCTTGCCCAGCACTGACTCTGGTGTTGCATTAAAGATTGCTACGGCCCGGACAAGCTATTACGATACCTATGCTCAGCAGGAGCAAAACTCCAGCAGCGTTGCCATGGCTAACTTTTCTACCGATATTGAGGCGGTGAAAGCATCGACCAATGTTCCGGTGGTCAGGGATTATCAGCTAAATCTCAAGGCCCTGGCCCAGGAAAAAGCCATAGAACTTTCCGATCAGGGGAAGCCGGAGGCAGCAGCCCAACAATTGCGTGACTCTGCGGTTGAGCTGAAATCAATGGGTAGTATGTACCGTGACGAAGTTATGGTTCAGGAAGCCGCAGCGGTTGAGGAGCAGGCTCTGCAACTTGAGCGTGAAGGGATGAGCAAAGCAAGGCGTAAGTCTTTGCGGACCGAATCGTATCAGACCAAAAACCAACAAATAGCGAAATAATTATCGATGACAGGTAAACGTTCCATAGTCCTTTTCTGGATTCTGCTCTTGATCCCCACAGTCATTCTTGCGGCTGTGGGGATCTGGTTGTTGTCCCATGAACAGGAACGTCTGGAACGCAGAGAGCTAACCGCGCTAACCCGCCAGGTCAGAGCAACGGCTGATAAGATCGATCTGAGTATTGAGACCGTTCAGAACAACTTAAGTTCTGCTCTTGTGACCTTACCCGAAACGGACCTGGAGAGCCGCTTGCTGTCCTGGGAAGCTGAGAATCCTTTGATTCGCAATGTCTTCATTTACGACCAACAGCTTATTTATCCGCAAAAAAGTATGGCTGCAACGGCAGAGGAGCGCGGCTTTATCACGCGCTTTGAGATGTTTTTCTCTGGCCAGAAGGAGTTTGTTAGTACCCTTCCGGTGGCTGAAACTGCCCCTGCGAAAAGTGCCATAGAAGGTTTATACAGTCTTTCGCGCGCGCCACAGACCAAGTCGGCTCTGTCGCAACGGGGTGGTTGGATCCCCTGGTTCAGTAACAACCGACTTTATGTTCTCGGTTGGGTGCAAAAGCATCCGAACGGACCTGTTTACGGGGTTGAGCTGGAGTTGATGGCGGTGCTGTCACGCTTATTACCCCAATTTCCTCCTTATGAAGAGCAGGGTACTATTGTGGCTCTGCTTGATGGCAGTGGCAACTACCTGATTGGATCTGGCCCGTTGCCGACAGATGATAGTCGCAGAGCAGATGTCGAATTGTCGCTGTCAACCCATCTGCCCCACTGGACCCTGGTTGGCTACCGCGGGACCAATACTTTTGGCGGTCAAAATAGTTTTATGCCGTTTGCCCTGGTGCTGCTGGGCTTGCTGGTTGCCACTATTGTTATCGGGGGGGTAATTATTACCCGTTTTTCTGTCAGCCGCATGAAAGATGCCCGCCAGAAGACCTCCTTTGTCGCTTCGGTTTCCCATGAATTGAAAACGCCCCTGACCAGCATTCGTATGTACGCTGAATTACTTCATTCCAAACGGGTAAAAGACCCGGAAAAGCAGCAGCGCTACCTGGATATTATTGTCTCTGAGAGTGGACGCTTAACCCGTTTGATCAATAATATTCTCGATTTCAGTCGTATTGAGCAGGGGAAGAAAAGCTATAGTATCACGACCTTTACTCTGGATGACCTGCTTGCCGGAGTGTTACAAACCCATGCTATTCGTATCCGTACCGCCGGTTTTAGTGTTAACACCGAAGGTCTTCCAGGTGATTATCAGGTCAACAGTGACCGTGAGGCTCTTGAACAGGTGTTACTGAACCTGATCGATAATGCGTTAAAATATGCCACTGGTGGCAGCCTGTTGAAATTTATTTTTAAACAGAACGGTAGCACCTGTTTGCTGACCGTTGAGGATGATGGCCCAGGTATTCCTGGTGCAGAGCAGCAGCGTATATTTGACCGTTTTTACCGCATTGATACTTCCCTGACCGCTCCCCAACCTGGCTCCGGGTTAGGGCTCAGCATTGCCCGTAAAATGCTCAGGGATTTAAACGGTGAGCTGTCTCTGGAAGAGAAGGTCACCAGCGGGGCAGCATTTACCATGAGGATACCAACCGATGGCAAAGATTAAAATTCTGGTCGCCGAGGATGATCTGCATATTCGCACTGGCCTTGTCGATATCCTGGAGAGTGAAGGGTACGATGTTATTGAGGCGGCAGATGGTGCTGCAGCTATCAGTGCTTTTGACGAGCATAAGCCAGATCTTCTGTTACTTGATGTCATGATGCCGGGAAAAAGTGGTTACGACGTTTGCCAGCAGGTGCGAAGTGCAGATAAAACGACCCCCATTATTATGCTGACTGCTAAAGGGGAAGAGATCGACAAAGTTGTTGGCCTTAAGCTGGGAGCGGATGATTATGTCACTAAGCCGTTTGGTATTCACGAATTATTGGCCCGGGTTGAAGCCGTGCTGCGCCGCTGTGTCGGTCGCGAGGCAAAGGTTCCTGTGGAGCAGGAACAGTCCCTTCTTTTTGGCCCCTTTAAGGTCAATCCCAAGACCTATACGTTAAGTGGCCCCCATGGTGATGTCTCCATCTCTAAGCGTGAACTTAAACTATTGCAATTGTTTGCTGGTCATCCTGGCGAAGTTCTTGATCGCGATACCCTGCTTAACCAGGTCTGGGGGGTGGAATATGGGGGTACGACACGAACTTTGGATCAGCATATTGCTATGCTCAGAAAAAAGGTCGAAATCGATCCCGCGCAGCCACAACTGATTATTACGGTTCATGGCATCGGTTATCGTTTTAATGGCGCCAGTGCTTAACCGTAACCAGAGGGGGAACTCAGGGACAGTTCCCCTTCTGGTTACGGTGTTGGCTGCCAGGTAAAATTAATGGCAATGGAACGTTTAAGTGTTGACGTTCCTAACGCCCTTTATTGATCTCCATATCGTAGGGATAGCTGATCTGATAACCGTATTTCAGCATCTTGTCCTGGCCTGCTTCAAGCTTTAAATCCCAACTGATCAGGCCATCATTTTTAACCGGAAGCGGCTCGGTGAACAATTCTTTCACCTCGATTTTGTCATGACCTCTATGGGGATAGCTGTCTTCCACCTTGAGCTCAATCATTTTTCGTTTTGTGTTAGTGAAACTGAGCTGCCAGCTCCACTGGTAGGTTTTGCTTTTACTGATCAGCCCCTTGTCGCCAGCGACGTGGTCCGTTTTTACCTTAACCACCAAGGCCGGATCGTTACCAAAACTGATATCCATATCCTGCTTTTCGGTCAGGGCAAATGGCCGTTTACCAACGTACACCCCTTCGAGTTGAATGGTTGCATTGCCAGAGGGCAGGGTCGGCACCTCTTTGTCGATGGTGACGTGCGCCATGAGGAAAGCATCGGTGCTCTGCTGAGGTCTGACCAGGTAGCTGAAGCGGCTTGGCCAGGACCCTTCACGCACGGTTATGCGGGTTGGTTGGCCAGATTTAAGCGTCATTTTTCCCACCTCATAGAGGTCGAATATCTGTCCTTCAGAGCGGACAGGTTTCATGGCCGGAGCAGGCATAGGGGCACCGGCCGCTACCATTGTGTCCATTTCCGGAGCGGCTTCAACCATGGCCTCCATGCGGTAGCGTTTTCCTCTGTTCATGGGGAGATACTGAGAAATATTCCAATCATAATTTTCTGGCGGGGTCAGACTGAAAACCGGTTCCCGGGTGGCGATTGCCACTGAAACGTCTGTCCAGTCACGACCGCTGGTCTGTTCAATGACCGCATCCCAGCTCCAGCTGATCGCATCATCAGCAGGAACTGCATTCAGAATATACTCGGAATGCCAGCCTGCCTGGTGAATTGGATAGTTAAAAGCCAGGATGGCATCGCTTTGCAAAGGAGCCGTGAAACTGATATCAACCTGCCAGACTCTGGTATGGTTTCCCGTCTGTTCAGCCAGTTGCCGTTTGGCTTCATCCAAATCTTGCTGAACCTTAGTCTGGGCGAGTTGCAGTCTGCTGACCTCCTCCAACTGTTTATGACTTTCGGTAACGATCACCCCAGCCAATTGTTTAGCCGCATCTGCCGTTGCCTGAGGATCAGGTTTTTGATTGATCCAGTAGTTTACCGCCAACTGATGAGCGCTCTTCTCGTTATCGATTTTTTGCAGGGTGCTTTCAAGTTTAGCAATCTTCTCTTCGAGTTGTTTCGTTTGCCTGCTTTCCGGCAGGATTGAACGATACTCAAGGCCCCGAATAGCCGGTGTGTTGCCACCGGTCAGTGACGCTCGTAATGACTCTGGGGATGCAACCTGAGGCAATTCCAGGCTGATCGATTCCTGCCCGGCAGAAATTGCGAGTTGTTCAAATACCGTTGCTCCGCCAGGGTAGAGAATAACCTTGACCGGCTGCGCCATGGCCAGGGTGGCAGAGAATACACAAGGAAGTGCAGTGAGTAGAAATTTATACATTTGTTCCCCCTTTTATTTGGTGAGTTGGAAATTTATTTGGACCAAGTTTTTGGCCGACTTAGTCCATAGCATACTAAAAATGTCTAGCCAACGAATGTTTGCCATAATTTCTTCTGGAGGTCTTTCTTTTTTTAATATAATGTCTATAACGGTTTAAATTTAAATAATTATTGTTTTGGTAGGTTTTGAGCCAATCAAATAATTTGTCAGGCAAGACCATGTTTATTTATGGTGGTGGCTGGCTGAAATTCTAAATGAAAAGTTTATAGAGGTCGTTATGCGACGCTTTTTGGGGTTACTCCTTCTCGTCGCCATGATTGGTCCACCCCATGTCCTGGCACAAGAACTAGAGTCTCAGCTTTCCGATCAGTCCGGTACCAATCAGATTGATGTCTCTAAGGCGGTAAATGAGGGGACCGGAGAGTCTGTTTATTCGGTCATTGCCGAAGTGCCATCCGAACGTTTTTCCGGTTTGTCTTTCCATGTCAGTAGTAGCAGGGATGAACAGTGGTCCTTTTCCGAACCAGGGGAAGGAGAACTGAAATATGGATTTTTTGAGTATCAGGGGCTCCAGTCATCTTTTAAAACCCGGATCGGGCGCCAAGAACTGACCAGGAGCACGCTTTACAATCGTCTTGATGGCATCAATATAAACACACATATAAACCAGGCCTTTGATGCCACATTTTTTGCGGGGAGTCCTGCCTACGATTCCAATGAAATAGACGTTGCGGAAAGAGCGACCGTCGGTGGCTACCTGATTTACGCAAAGAACAATCGTCAGCTTGCGATTGCTTATCAGAAAATCAACGCAAAGGCTGATGAACAAGAAGCTGCAGAGTTGGGCTTCAGGGCGCCGCTGCCATTTCAGCTGAAATTATCCGGGCAAAATAATTTCAATAAAGAATCTTCTCCCCAGAGAACCTACAATTATCGACTGGATTTTGCTGCGTCCTGGCTCACGCCGCTAGCTTCACGGTTGCAAATCAACAAGTTTGCTCCTTCTCTGGCTCTGACGGCCGGCAGAGATGATATCGATTCCTATATTGGGACCATTTTATCCTTTCAGCCCAAGGAAAAGGTTACCGTTGAGTTGAACGCCCGTGGGTATGATTTCCTTGCAGGGGAAGATGCTGCAGAGATGTATTATTATTCGACTCAGGTCAGTTTGAAGAGTTGCCCGGAAAATGACATTGGCGCTGAGACTGGTGCCATGCTTGGTGCTACTGACGGTGAGCAGTACCTTCTGTTGCGGCTTTTTTATAATTGGCAGGACCTGGACTATGTCCCGATGATTGACTTCATCAATACCGATATTACCTATAAAAATTATATGCAACCGGCCGGTGACGATGATAAGGCCATTTCCCTTTCTCTTGATTGTGGCAAACGATTGCTGGGCGAGACATTGCTGGTTAAACTGTCTGGGAACTATAGCCAGGCTCCTGATGAAGACAGTATTCTGGAAGGGGGGATTCGTTTTGATTACCACTTTCAGAATTAGCCGGCATATGGTGTGGTCTGCTCGATCATTGTTGTTTGCGGTTGTGTGGCTGGCATTGTCCAGTTGTGCAGGTCTTTCAACGGGGGCAGCTGGTTCTTTGCCGCAAACCGGAAAAGCCTCATTTTACGCAAATTCTTTCACTAATAAGCGCACTGCCAGTGGTGAGCTTTTCCATTCCGAAAAGTTGACAGCAGCCCATTTGAAATTGCCTTTTGGCTCTAAGGTGAGGGTCACAAATCTGTGCAATGGAAAAAGTATTATAGTCAGAATAAATGATCGCGGCCCCTATGTCAGAGGGCGTATTATAGACCTTTCAAAATCAGCTTTTGAGCGTATTGCCAACCCTGCCCACGGCGTTATCCAGGTGAGGATTGACGCTGCGGAGCAGTGAAAAAAAAACATAAATGAAAACACCGAAGGAAAATTAAAATGAGAAGAGAAACCTATTTATTGAAACAGGTCGTTTGGCATAACCTGGGTTACTTGGTAATAGCAGTAATTCTGTGCCTTGTCAGTCAGCAGCAAGCGGTCGCTCAGGAGATGGATCTGTTTGAGCGCATGACCACAAAAGCAAAAAAAATGGCGGCCCAGGCTTATCAACAGCCGGAAATTGACATGCCGAAAGAGCTGGCAGAGATGACCTACCAGCAGTATCGATCCATCCGCTTTCGGCCCGAGGCAAGTTTGTGGCGTGGCGAGTCTCAATTTGAGGTCCAGCTGTTCCCGCCGGGGTTTTTGTACAAGGAACCCGTTACTATCGCTATTGTCGATGAGCCAGGTTCACGTCCCGAAGCGTTTGACTTTACCCCCTCCTTGTTCAGCTTTGACAACGAAGCTGAATCTTTATCTAAAGTAAAAGCCCGACACTTAGGCTATGCAGGTTTTCGGGTTCATTATCCACTTAATTCCAGCGACTATAAAGATGAGTTTCTGGTCTTTCAGGGTGCCTCATATTTTCGCCTGGTTGGGGCCGGTCACCGCTACGGTTTATCGGCTCGCGGCCTTGCGGTCAATACCGCGACCTTAGGAGCAGAGGAGTTTCCGGTATTTCGGGAGTTCTGGTTGGTGAAACCCGGAGCTGAAGATCGTCAATTAACGATTTATGCCTTGCTGGACAGTCCTTCCATCAGTGGAGCTTATCGTTTCGAGATTTCACCGGATCAGCCGACGAGCATGGTCGTTGAAGCACGTTTATTTCCACGAGTGGAAATCCATAAACTTGGGATTGCACCGCTGACCAGTATGTTCTTTTTTGCTGAAAACAAAACCCATAATCCCGATGACTTCCGTCCCGAAGTTCATGACTCTGACGGCTTATTGATTCAAACCCGGCGGCCGGAATGGATCTGGCGGCCACTGACCAATCCCGGGCAGGTGCAGGCGACCTCTCAGGTTATCCCGAGCCCTGTTGGCTTCGGACTGGTTCAGCGCGACCGTCAGTTTGCTCATTATGAAGACAATGAGGCCCGCTATGAAAAGCGCCCGAGTCTTTGGGTTGAGCCGTTAAATGATTGGGGGAAAGGGAGGATCGAACTGGTCGAGATTCCCAGTGATATGGAAACCAATGACAACATTGTGGCTTACTGGGTAAGTGCTACTCCGGTGCGGGCTGGTACCCCTGTCCATGTGCGTTATAAGCTCTCCTGTTTTGATGGCCTGTTGCCACAGCAGGTGTTAGGGCATGTAGCTCAGACCAGAATCGGTTGGGGAGCGGTTCCCGGGATGGATACCCCGCCACCGCGCAGTACCCGTCAGTTTATCGTAGATTTTACCGGGGTACAGTTGGCACAACTCCCAGCTGATCAGCCCCTGAAGGCCGATTTCAGTGCGGCCAATGGCGTAGCAAAAGACTTGCATGTCTTTAAACTGGATGATGGCAAAACCTGGCGGGTCGCTTTTAAGCTGGAGCCGGACAACCTGCTTCCGGTCGATATGCGCCTGATGCTTAAACTGTACAATCAACCGTTGACAGAAGTCTGGAACTATCTGTGGCATCCTGGTGAAACGCCACAGCAGTAATCTTACGGCAGCTTTAACCAGTTGCGGCAAATAGTAAATGAGAAAGATAACTTATGCCAAAGGCAAAAACTCATGACATTATAACCCTGGCCAGTGGTATCGCCCTGGCTCCGCCAACTTTCTATTTTTTTCAGAGTCAGGGAAGTCACGTTGAACAGATCTGGATCAATTGTGCCTTGTTGGTTGCCGCTCATTTGTTGTCAGGGCTGATGTTTTCACCTGATCTGGATATCGACTCGGCCATTGATAACCGCTGGGGACCTCTGTATTGGATATGGCGCCCTTATATGTGGGCCGTTCCCCATCGGAGTCGCTGGCTCAGTCATGGCCTGGTCATTCCTCCCCTGTTAAGGCTGAGCTTTTTTACGGTTCTGATATTGGGGATTTTGCAGCTGGTAACCTGGGTAGGTCATCTGGTCTGGGTTGCCTGTCCTGATCTGGTTTCTGTGCTATGGCAGCAGTTTGTTCATGTTGCTTATGTTCAGCCCGCAGGAATATGTGTGTTTTTGATCGGTTTTATCACCGGTAGTGCGGCTCACTCAATTGCGGACTGGACGGTCAGTGGCAGTAAATACCTGTTGAACAAGCTACCTTTTTAGTTGTTTGCAGGAATAAATTATATCCTTATATAAAACCTGAATAGTCGATCGCTGGAAAAAAATGACATCAATCAACTACGTTAAACAGACCGGCCACTTCGTGTTTGGCCTCATTATTCTCTTGTTCTGCCTCCCTTGCCCTGTTGCAGCTTATGCTGATGGTGAGGATGAACTGGCATGGATCAGGACGACTGAAGACCAGGAACAATTTTATTATCGGTGGGCAGACTTCGCAGACAAAAGATATTGGAACAACGAAAAGCTTCTGGCAACCTTTGACAATCCCCTCCTTGAGAAAATTGTCGCGAGTAACTGCAAAGCTTTCTTATCCACTTACCTGATTTATGATAACACCTATGAGCCCCCGTTATTGACGACAGCCATGGGCAAGGAGCTGCATGGTTTCATCAGTGAACTGGACAAGTGTCGCCGGAAGTTTCCCAGAGATCTTGCCAGCAAAGGAGAGAAGGTTACTTCTGTGGCCAACAGTGCTTTGCTGGCTTACAGTAAAAAGGCACTGAGCCCCGCTGATGAACAGCCTCTTCAGGAACAGTTTGACATGTTGGTACGCCTCGGTGCGACGGTCAGCACGCGGGATGAGCAGCAGCATACTGGTCTTTATTACGCGGCCCGCAACGGCAACCTGCCACTGGTGAACCTTTACCTGGCTTATGGCGCTGAACCACTATCCGTGGCTGAATTGGCTGAGCTGGCCAATAGTGGTGACCAGGATCTTGTCTCTATATTAAAAAAACAGCGGGCTGAAGCTGAAAAAATTGCCGCGCTTCCATATTCGGCAGAGCAGATGATTGCCAGCCTTGAAGCCTTTGAAAATGATCCTACCATCTATGACTCTTTGCCTCTAAAAGCCAGGGGGAAAATTGTTTATCTGATGGTCGATGTCGATATTGATATCTGGACCAAGCTCCTGAATCCCGACCATAAGGCACGCCGGAAGGAACTTATTTTGCATATCTTCGAAGGGCTGATTTCGTATCAGCAGCGGAATCAATTACTCAGCTACAAATTTCCCGCCGATGATTCGGGGCTCCTTCCTTACGCGCGTTGCGATGCGTTAAGGGACGAAAATAACCGCTTTGTTGCCTTTCTCACTGAGCTGGTTGGTTTCTTCAATAATACTTGGAATGAGGACGTTGTTCATAGGCATCAAAAGGCCCTTGAACAGCTGGAAGGGTTTAATCAGTGTCGTCTACAATCCACAGAATTCTCCGGTGGTCCGGGCTAGGGAGCCTCAGTGAAAGTTGCTATTGATGTTCATTACCATAACGACGACTATGCTGTCGCTTCCGGGGTGCTCTTTTCCGATTGGCAAGCGGCCCGCAGCGAGGCCAGCATCAGTGTAAAAATTGATCGGATCAAGCCATATCAGCCCGGCCGTTTTTTTGAAAGGGAGCTCCCCTGTATCCTGGCTCTTCTCGATGCCATCCAGCCCCAACCGGAATTGCTTATCATCGATGGTTTTGTCACCCTTGGTGACGAGGCAAGAGCGGGTTTGGGGACCCACCTCTACAATGCTTTGGGTGGTCGAATTCCAGTTATCGGTGTTGCCAAAAGCAGCTTTGCCAACTCACCGGATAGCCAGCAGGTGGTGCGTGGTGGGAGCCAAAGGCCTTTGTACGTTACCAGTATCGGCATCGACCACGCAGAGGCCAAGCATCTGATTGCTTCTATGCATGGTCAGTTCAGGGTACCGACCCTCCTTAAGCTGGCCGATAGCGAGTGCCGCAATGGAATCGGGGAACTGGAGCCGCAGGGTGCGGCTAAAGCGGAGTCGTTGTGAATAATTTTACGACAGAAATGTTTAAACTAGATCCGCGCCAAAGATGTCTGCAAACCGAGCCAGGTAGATGGGATTTACCTCTTGGTGATGTCCTTCTCGGGGTTCCGCAAAGTGAGTTTTTCGGTTGGACACAGCTTGAAGCGCTTCCTGAGGATACTAGGGGGATCAAATTTTATCTGGGCTCTGATTGTTGCGATTTGATCCAAGCGTTTGTGGAATCTCCTCTGCCTGGCCAGATAGAAAGGCTCACCATCGGCACCAGTAGTTATTCTGGCGGGAGGCAGATGGACTATGAAAAGATAACGGAAATTTTGGCCGGTGTGGAATTTCCAAGTCTGAACTCTCTGGAATTAGGGATCTGGCAGCTCTTTCATAATGCCCATGGCTGTTGTGGCAAGATCGGTCAGATCACCAAGTTGTTGAAACAGGCTCCCCGGTTGCAGGAGCTGGCTCTTCACGGGACCTTTGAATTAAGTGAGTCGTTAATCTTTCCTGAACTTGCCACTTTATCGATTGAGGTCGAAGGTGATCTCGATTACCTGGAAGTGAACCGGGGAATCGGACAGGACACCCTGGATAATCTGTTACTCTCAAGCTTCCCAGCGTTAAGAGAGGCAGCGCTTGAACTCTATTGTGAAGAGGGTGATAAGAACTATATTTTCCCTGATTCGTTTTTATCAGGGAAGAGCACTCCGGAACTGAAACAGATGTATTACACGGGGAAGTTCCGCCATGGTGAACATGAGAAGATCCTCAATAGTGATCTATGTCGGAAACATGGGGCTATGGTCTCCTATGAAGATCTGGAGGAATGGTAACTCGGGTTACTCCCCCTGCCAGGGAACATGGTCACTATCTTTGTAACAGGCAATAACTTCTTCACAAGACATGGGAGGGTTAAAGAGGTACCCTTGTCCCAGTCTGCAGCCAAGACGGCTGAGGAGGAGCTTTTGCTCTTCCTTCTCGACCCCTTCGGCTATAACGTCGATATTCAGGGTTCTCGCTAAAGAAAGTATGGTTTCGGTGATAACAAAATCATATTGATCCGTCAGAATATCCGAGACGAACTCTTTTGCTATTTTCAAGGTATTAATGGGCAGGTGTTTCAGACAATTCAACGAGGAATAACCCGTTCCAAAATCATCAATAGATATTCTAAACCCGAGTTTACGCAGACACATGAGTTGATTGATGGTCTCCTCGGAGTTGTCCATGGCGATATTTTCGGTAATTTCAAGTTCAATAAATCCGGCATCAACACCCGTTTCCTCAAGCAGGGTTTCAACCTGATGGGTAAAGTCGAGGTGCATAAATTGTTGCATGGAGATATTGACGCACATGCGGAAATTGGCGCCACGTTTTAAGCGAAGCGCCTGTAATTGGTAGCATGCCTGGCGCAGTACCCAGAACCCTATGGATGAAATCAGCCCGGATTCTTCGGCTAACGAGACAAAATCTTCAGCCTTCAGCAAACCACGGCTGGGATGTTGCCAGCGCAGGATCGCTTCAAGGCCGATCAGCTGTCCGGTCTCCATATCGATCTGTGGTTGATAGTGGAGCATCAATTCATCTTTCGCAATCGCTTGCCGCAGATCATTTTCCAGGGACATCAAATCATTTGTGGTCGCATTCATCTCAGGAAGGTAGAATTTGTAGCTGTTACGTTCCTTTTTAGCGGCATACATGGCCACGTCAGCCTGGCGTAACAAGCCATCACCATCGGCGGCATCATTCGGGTAAATACTAATGCCAATACTGGGAGTCAGATATTGTTGATGGACGCTGGAAAAGGGGTCTTTGAATGAGGCCAGGATCTGCTGCGCGATAAACGACAACTCGTCAAGATCTGTCGGACTGGGAATAACAATAGCAAACTCATCACCGGCCAGACGCGACAGGGTATCATGGCGGCGCAGTGAACTATTCAGCCGGGTAGCAAATTCCTGAATAAACGCGTCACCGACATGATGGCCGTAGGTGTCGTTGATTTTTTTAAACTTATCAATATCCACCATCATGACCCCCAGTTGCTGGTTCTGGGTACTGGCTTTTTGGAGCGCCCGGCACAGGATCTCTTCAAACAGGGTGCGGTTAGGCAGGCCGGTTAACGCGTCGTGATAGGCCATGAAGGCCAATTCTGATTTTTGTTCCAGTAACTGAAGTTCCGATAATTTTCTTTCGGTTATATCGAGTACGATCCCGGTTATTTCGGTAATAATATCCAGAAAGTTTTTTTCAACTCCGGTGCGTAGCAGGAGATAGCGAATGGAACCATCCTTGATCCTGACACGATATTCAACTTCGCGATCGGTTTTATGCTGGTATATTTCTTTAAAGGAATTTTTAACCTTGTGGCGATCTTCCGGATGAATCTGTTTATAAAACTGAACAAAGGTGGGTGTTTGGGAGATGTCCAGATGACAGATGTTAAAGACTTCATCGGAGCATTGGAGCCGGCGGCTATAAATATTGTAATGCCAGCTTCCCAGGCGTGCAATTTTTTGAGCATAGCTGTAATGGGAACGCACCCTGCGGAATTTTTTCTCCTGAATTTTAAGGTCTGTCACATCTGTGCATAGACCGACCAGTTCCTTGTGTCCAGATGAGCAATTCAGGATCAGATCATCGCGAATCCAGCGATACTTGCCATGATTATCCATGATTCTGTAGGTCAGAACCAAGCGCCCCTCACCATTAAACCGGAACAAATTGGCCATAACAACAGGCTTATCTTCAGGATGGAGAATGTTTAACCAGAGGGAGGGATTGACGGAAAAATCATTTTGATCGTAGCCGAGGACGGTTTTGATACCTCTGCTGATGTAGGTCGTGGAGTGGTTCCCTGCGCTGCGTTTCAGAACGAAAAACGAGCCTTGAGAGCGCTGTGTATCAGTTTTATGGCCATGTTCATGGACCAGCTTTAACGATTGAACGTCGCCCATCCTGTTCCCCCCGTGGAAAGCCTACAGCTCGTCAAAGTTAATTTAAAAGACTGGAAATATTAATATAGAGGTCGAGTAAATGTCAAAAAATTATCGGCCGTGCAGATAACCACTTTTCATAGCGAGGGGCAACATTAAAAACCAAGCAGGCAATGCTTTCTTGTGTTTTTGGCGCTATAGCATGGCGAGCTTAGTGCTCAGTTCGGTCAAGGTTTCACGTACCGAAGCGATGGTATATTCATCGTCCGGATGTGGTGGCTGCCCTTCCTTTTCAAAGTGGGGTCGTTCCTGATAGATCTCCCCCCAGCGAATATCAACCTGGCGGACAAATTCTTTAAGCTGGTAATCATTGGCGAGAATGGCGTCGACCAGTTTGCTCAACACCGGGTAGGGGTGTTGTGGATCGATAGCGTCAGGGTAGACGGTTGTGCGGATCCTGCGCCTGAGTATCTCTTTGAGGGCACCGGAAGGATCAGGGGTATTGACGTTGATCCATTCCTGGAGGGTTTTACTGGCCTGTTCCTGCGGCGATATGGGGGACGCGCCCTTCATCAATCCTTTTCCGGCCCGCCCTATAGCACCACCCAGGCTGAATTTCGTCTGTCCGCGCAGTTCTTTTTCTATCTGTTTTTCGGTTTTTTTATCCATGCTTGTCCTGAACTTTTTCGTGATTATTTTAGGGATAACATGAAAAAGTTGGATTCATCAACAACCAAACTGCTGCAGATCAAAAACAATCCGCTCCCCCCTGCGTACCTGGTTTCTTAACCGGGCAAGCTTCTCATCAAGTAACGCCAATTGTGAAAGCCCGGCCCTTTCTTCCTCACTTGTTTCAATGATTGCAACGATTCCGCCGTTGCGGATAACCAGGCGGCGATCACCGGATAAAGCGAGTAAGGGATCGTGGGTGGCCATGAGGACCATCTTTTCTTTTTTGACCAAAAGCTCCAGGGCCCGCAGACGATCGACCCCGGCATTTTCAATTTCGTCGATCAGTACAATGGGCGATGCGCTCAGGCAAGCGACATCGGCAATCATTAACGCGCGCGACTGGCCACCGGAAAGAGCGGTGACGGGAGTTTCCAGGGTGAAGGGTTCACCGGCCAGGTCAACGGCAGTGGTAAAGATCTGCTCGACCCGGTCAGAAATATCATTAACCAGGCGGCTTTCCGCGTGCATGGTAATAAATTCGCGGACGCTAAGATCCATGACGAAGTTCATGTTCTGAGACAACTGGGCAATCAGCTGCTGCTCACCGGACAGGCGTAGTTGCTCATCAGGAATGACATCATCAATGAGCACCTGACGGCCAGACGGGGTATCTTTTTGGGCCAGGCATTCAATGTCGGCCAATAGACGACTTTTTCCAGATCCCGTTGGGCCGACAACACAAACCACTTCTCCGGCACGCAGGACCAGGTCCTGCTTCTCTGCCTCGCCGCTTTTATCGAAGCCCACTTTAATAGTGATGGAGCGGATGGTCGTTTGTTCCTGTTTTTGCAATTTCTCCATCTGGATAAGGAAGTCGAGACATTGCTGGACCAGGGTTTCCTGATCAAGGCCGTAATCGCTGAGGTGCTCGACGGGCTGCATGTTCAGCAGGGTTCCGAGGGGGAGCTCCGGATCGGTGACATGAATCGCCAGGGCCGTCAGGAAATCATCAAGATAGGGACGCTCCTGGAGTAGCTGGGCGATAGGCTGGTTAAGTAAATCTGGATGGTTCATGAGAAATCCATGGTCTTGATGTTGCCGATCTGACAATCTGGACCGATGCGGGTTTCACCCAGGCAATAAGAGCAGAGGGCTGCCGGCATGGTAAAACGCAGGCGCATGTCGATCAGGCTGGTGGTGTCATTGGCCTGGAGCAGGTGGCGCTGGAGCAGCAGGTTCCCCTGGCCGGTCAGGCCGTTGACCGGCAGTACGGCCGCGTGAGGGTTGACCTGGCGTACACGGAAGGCAAATACCTCGCGTTCTGCCTGGGAGACGATATCCCCTTTGGTCAGCACAACGACATCGGAGTTTTTCAGCATCGGGCCGATTTTGCGTGGCGTGTGGACACCGCTTAGGTGATCAATGACGCACAGAGCCAGGACATTTTTGATGTGGGGAGAACAACGATTGCAAAGCCCGGCACTCTCACTAATCAGCAAATCAAAGGTTTGACTTAATCCCCACTGCACTCCCTGCTCAATGTTGGAAATGAAGAAGTGGTCCGGGCACAGGCCTCCGGCGAGACCGGTTTTGACCGTGACGCCTGCCTTGCTGTAGCGCAGGTGATCATCGCTGGTCAGGCAGTCAAACTTGATGACGCCGACCTTCATGCCCGAGGCCACCAGGGGCTCGACGGTACGCAGAATGATGGAGGTTTTGCCGCACGATGGTGGTCCGGCAACGGTAATCAGTTTCATTGTCCGGCGGCCTGTTTCAGGGGTTCTTTGACCAGCGGTAAAAATATGTCATCGATATCTGCATTGACCTTCAACAGATCCTGTTGGCGCAGGAAATCCCAACCGAGCCAGCGCAGGGGTTTGCCCTGGACTTCCCCCTCTACACTGGCATGAGGGACCGGAAAACGCGCACCTATCAGCGCTTCAGCCAGTTTGGGGCCGGTCAGGTAATCGAGGATCGGCTTCAGTTCCTTAACGCGGGAACTTTTGACCTGCAGGGTGACCGGGCTGGCAAGGGCACCATCTTCGGGCCAGATGATTTTGATCCGTTCCTGTTTTTTAACCCGATGGGCAAAAAATTCGGGCATGACGTAGATGGCACCGGGGGCACCACTGTCGATCTGCTTGACCATCTGGGCCGGATGCAGACCACGCAGAACATTGCCGGCCAGCTTTTTGAGTCCTTTTTCACCGTGGTCCTGGTAGATGGGGAGCAGTACCGCATGGCAGAAGAACTGGTCGCTGCCGCGGAGGGTGACGCTGCGTTCCCACATGGGATCCAGAATGTCCTGCCAGCTGGTGGGTAACGGACGGTCGCCGAGTTCATCAAGGTTAGCGACCATAACCAGCGGGTTGATCCCCAATACGGAATATTCATTATTGGGGTCAAGGATGCCTGCTTTAGTGAATGCCGGGGCGGCATCCGGGGTGCCGTAGCCGCATAGGGAGCCATCGGCAATAAATTTGTTGTAGAAGCTGTGACCATAGAAGGAGTTAAAATCGGCGGAGACGATAATGTCAGGCAGCTCTTCCGTCTTTTGCAGGGTTTTTACATAGGAATAGTAGGATAGCTCCTGGTTGACATTCCCTTCGACGGCGTAGGTGATATGAAGATTTTGCTCCGCCTTGATTTTTTCAAGAAAGCTGGTGATGGCGCGTCCGAAAGGGACTTTAATGCCGCATGGCATCAGCGCGAGCAGGGTCAGGTCTCCCTGGCGGTCGTAGGCTTCGAGGCCAGGTGCTTCGAGGGTTTCTTCCAGGTCGATGGCTTCCTGAAGCAGACGTATAAAACTGGCCTGATCCATGTTGCGGCTACGCAAGGCGGTGGCCAGAGTTAAGAACGGGGCGAGAAGACGTTGTCCTTCTTCTCCAACCAAAGCGGCGAGCCCGTGGGCTTCAAAAACCGATTTGGTTTCAGGGTAATACTTGAGAATATCGGCGATCTTAAGATCTGCACCGAGGGACGGTTTCATAATCTGTCTCCTTGCCAGAGTAAAATAATAAAAGGCGGGAAATAGGTGCCGACAGGGTCAGTATATGCCGGTCAAAAAGAGGCGATCTGACGGTGCATTGCAGTTGAGCTCAAAAGCTCAGATGACATCATTGTCGGGCAATAAATCCCGGATTTTATCTCATCAGTACGAACTGAAAGAGGATATCTATGGTGATATCTTTTGCACATTTCACCATATGCCCCTATTTGTGTCTGCTTTTTAGGCAGCTGCACTCTGAAGCGGATGTTCAAAAGTTCATGGAAACCGCTTTAACCAGCAGGAATATCGGTTTCCCCGGTTCCAACTCCAGGCGATGAG
Organism: Geopsychrobacteraceae bacterium; assembly: GCA_963664385.1. Taxonomy (GTDB): domain Bacteria; phylum Desulfobacterota; class Desulfuromonadia; order Desulfuromonadales; family Geopsychrobacteraceae; genus Seleniibacterium. Next base: position 1,294,089 of record OY761157.1, on the reverse strand, counting down.
CTGAGGCCTTGGAAATACGTGCTGCAATCGGTATGCCGACATCGGTATGGACAAGCACGCTGCGTGCTGTTGATTCTTCAAGCCTGACAATGGTTCCGGAAAAGATATTGCGGGTACTGATCTGAGTCGGCTGTTCCAGGGAAACAGTAACATCTGAGGCGCGTATGGCGGCCCTGACCTTGGTGTCCTGCGGGCGTTTATCAGCGAGGATAAAAACATGTCCACCCGGGAACGCGGCTTTCACAACGCCGAAATTATCATTGTAATCAGCGATATCGCACTCAAAAACCGACAGGTATTCCCCTTCGGTATCGGTGGTACCCAGCCCCTGATACTCTCCCGCAGGTTTGCCGAAGCTTTTGATCCGCCCTTTTTCAATGCGAATCAGTTCGTCGCTTAAACGCAGAATCTCCCGACGTGAATGGGTGACATAAAATATCGGAATATTGAACTGTTCAGGAAGTCGGGCAATGTAGGGGAGCAGTTCGTCCTTGCGTTGTGGGTCGAGAGAGGCCAGGGGTTCATCCATGAGCAGAATTTCCGGGCGCATGAGGAGGGCCCGGCCAATCGCAACCCGCTGCTTCTCACCACCTGAAAGCTTGGCGGGCATCCGCGACAGCAGGTGGTCAATTCCCAGCAGTTCGGCGATTTCTTCAAGACGTGAAGCATCACTATGGCTGCCATAGAGCAGGTTCTTTTGCACGCTCATGTGGGGAAACAGGCGGCCATCCTGAAAAATATATCCGCAGCGGCGTTTCTGGATCGGACAATCAATCTTCTGGTCCGAATCGAACAGCAGGCGATCGTTGATGTGAATGCGCCCGGAGTCGGGTTTGGTCAGACCGGCGATCATGCTGATGATGCTGGTTTTGCCTGAGCCGGATGGGCCGGCTAAAACGGTAATGCCGTTGGTTTCCGAGGTGAAGGCAATATCGATATCAAAGGCCCCGAAGTTCTTTTTCAGTTTAACGTCTATCATCCGCTGATCCTCCTGGCGGCACGACGGGCGATGATTTCAGAGCAGGCCAGCGCTGTGACAGAAATGATGATGGCAATAATGCACAGGCGTGCTGCCATCAGTTCGCCGTCGGGGGTTTGGGTAAAGGTATAGAGTGCCAGGGGCAGGGTCTGGGTTTCACCAGGAATGTTCGAGACAAAGGTAATGGTGGCGCCAAATTCACCGAGGCTGCGGGCAAAGGCAAGGACGCTGCCGGTAATAATGCCGGGAACCGATAGCGGCAGGGTAACGGTCAGGAAAATCTTTAAGCGGCCCGCACCGAGGGTGCGGGCCGCTGCTTCCAGACCGGTGTCGACCGCTTCAATAGATAAGCGAATCGCTCTGACCATTAACGGAAAACTCATCACCAGGGACGCCAGAACCGCCCCTTTCCAGTTGAAAGCGAATTTCAGACCGAGACTTTCCAGCAGGTGTCCCAGGCTGGTATTGCGACCAAGAAAGATGATCAACAGATAGCCGGTGACTACCGGTGGAACGACCAGGGGCAGGTGAATAGCCGCATCAAGCAGGGTTTTTCCTCTGAACTGACAGCGGGCCAGCAACAAAGCGCTCAGGACGGCCGGAATGATGCCCATGGCTACCGCCCACAGGGCAACCCTGAGGCTGAGCCAGATGGCATCGATTTCTTCGGGTGATAATGTCATTGAGTCACAAATCCATATTTTTCCAGAATTTTCTGAGCTGAGGAAGATTTCATAAAGGTCAGGAATTTTTCGGTTTCTGCCGATGTTTTCCCCTTTATAGCACAGATCGGATATTTAATTGGAGTGTGGGACTCTGGTGCAAAGGTATAAACAATATGCGCTGACTTAGCTTGCAGGGCATCGGTTTTGTATACGATGCCGAGATCTGCCTGGCTGGTGTCAACGGCGTTGAGGGCGACCCTGACAGTCGGGTATTGCGCCGTATGCATCTTCAGGTTGTTCCAGATCTGATAATAGTCGAGAGCGTCCTTAGCATACATGCCCGCCGGGACGTGGTTGTAGTCGCCCATGGCAAGGTAGCCTTCTCCAAGTACCTCGGGGAGTTGTTTAATATCACTGATCTGTTTTTTATTTTCGGGGGCAGCAATGACAACCAGAGCATTGGCGGCCATTATGCTGTCGCTACCCGGCGCAATCAGGTCTCTTTCGGCCAGCCATTTATACCATTTGACATTGGCGGAAATGAAAATATTGGCATCAGCTCCTGCTTCAATCTGGCGGGCCAGGGTGGAGCTTGACGCGAAGGAGGTCAGGTATTTTGCTGATGTTGCTGACTCTTTCTGATAGTTGCTGATCAGCTCTTTGACCACGTTGGTCGTGGATGCTGCAGCAAAGATATAGACTTTTTCTTCAGCAAATGACCCCGACGAACAGCACATGAGCAGAACCAGAGCCAGGATTGATGATTTAAGTTTAGCAGCCATGATAAGACTCCATTTTAAGGAAGGAAGGCGTCATCGTTTCGATATTCCTAAAGGTATAACGATGATAATAACGATGTCAATAGCGAATCTAGCGCAGGTTGTTGCTTTATGCTGATGGGCCGAGGTTTGAAGACCGCAGACGCTCAAAAATAAAAACGCCCTGAAAGCGTGGGTTCCAGGGCGTTTAAATGTCGATCTGCAGAAATGACTATTTAGTTTTCATCCGGAAACGGCCCTTTTCCGCTGTGGCAGCGTCAACCTGCGGACTTGTTTGTGCGGCGTAAAGTACTACGCCTCCGTTCAAGTCCTTGATTTCCTTGCCACAACGAAAAATTGCTCGTTTCCAATCTGAAAACTGGATAGTTGCTATTTTGAGTTTCCGGATGAAAACTATTTAAGAATCATAACACTCTGGGCCTTAAACAATGCCGTAACTGCATCCTCTTCCTTCAAATCCATGGAATCAATGCTGGCTGCGGTCATGACCACGTAGATGGCCTGGCCACCCGGCAGACGGATCTCTACCTCGGCAGACACGCCAGAGGAGATAATTCTGCTGACTTTACCCAACAGGCGGTTACGGGCGCTGACCGCCAGGTTGCGACCATCCCCTTTCAGCAGGGATATGGCACTTTCATTAACCAGGGCGTAAACCCGGTCTCCCTGTTCCAGTTCAAGACGGTTAACACTGTCTCTGGTTATAACTGCAGCAAGGAGATCCTCACCACGCAGTTTGAGGCCGATGGTGGCATTTACGTCACCAGAAACCATAGATTGAATATGGCAGCTGAATAAGTTTTTGGTGCTGGCCAGAAAGAAACTCATTCCGGTACGGCTCTGGTTTTCAATCATTTCCAGGGTGCGATCCTGGGCTTCGACCATATCATAAAAAGAGGTGATCAGTTCACGGGCGTAAGGGGTCAGGGTCGAGCCGCCCCCTTTGCGCCCCCCAGTGACTTTCATGACCAGGGGTTCATCTGCCACGTTATTCATTTTATCGATGGCGTCCCAGGCCGCTTTGTAGCTGATACCAACTTCTTTGGCGGCTTTGGACATGGAGCCGGTTTCGTCAATTTTTTCCAATAACTTTATGCGTTTGGCGTCAAAGGTACTGTTTTCACTTTTTAGCCAGAGTTTGACCTCGGTACTCATGTTGTCTCCGTCAAAATATGCTGATGGGTTGAGCTGTAGTTCCAGGCTGGATTGCGTATGGAATAGTGGTTATTGCTCTTATCGGTCCATAGCTTCTGTGCGGAAAACTCAAAAATATCACACACAATCCTAACACCTTTTTCATAAAGGTAACCTCATTCTCGGTTAAAGAAAACAATTTCATTTCCCGTAACTGATCTCAAGAGGTGTTTGTTGCTGAATCACACTGAAAGAAGCCCAGAAAACGCAGCACAGCGTGATCTATATATTATCGATGGGGTTGCCCCGTTTTTTGCTCCTTTTATCGATGGGAGCAGGCAGAATTGGTCAAAGGCTCCCCTGAGCCGATTGCCGGAGCATGGAACTATCTCGGCCGGGCGGATGAAGCAGATTTGTGACGAAGTCGATCGCTACTGTCAGGCCGTTGCAGCGATTGGCTACAACGCAATCACCTTTGATGACCTGGCTCACCTGACCCTGTTTGATTTCTACCCCTATCTGTTAAGCCGTATGGTCCATGCCTATCAGAAAATATTCAGGAAAGTTTTCGCCATCGCCCAAAAATATGGCTTAAAGATTTTTATTACAACAGACCTGATGTTTTTAAATGAACATATAACCACCCGGGTTGCTGGGCGCAAACGTGATCAGCGCTTGAGGGCCCTGTTTGTTGAAGCGCTTGAGCGTCTATTCGATCTGTTTCCCGAGGTCAACGGGATTGTCACCCGGATCGGCGAGGCCGATGGGCACGATGTTGAAGCCATGTTCATCAGTGAACTGCAGATTCGTACCCCGCGACAATGTAATCAGTGGCTTAAAGAAGCTTTAAAAAGCTGTGAAAACCATAACAAATTACTGATTTTCCGGACTTGGGGGTTAGGGGCCTATCGTATCGGCGACCTGATCTGGAATGAAAAAACCGAACAGGCTGCTTTTTCCGGTATCAATTCTCCTGCTTTTATCGTCTCTCGTAAGTTTGGCGGGGCCGATTTTTTTCGCTTTTTACCCTTGAACGAGCGGATTCTTAACTCTTCTCAAGCGCAGATTATCGAACTGCAGGCCCGTCGGGAATATGAGGGGTTTGGTGTTTTCCCGGCCTATGTCGGGCGCCAGTACGAACAGTTTCGCGATTCCTTGAAAAGCTGTTCAAGCCTGCGGGGAATCTGTGTCTGGTGTAATACCGGAGGGTGGTCGCATTTTGATCGGTTATCATTTTTACCGGGATCTTCACCGTGGAATGAGCTGAATACGGTTGCTGCCTATCGGCTGTTCAGTTCCGAGCAGACAGCGGAGCAAATTCTGACCAGCTTTTGTCAACAGCGCTGGCCGGAAAACGAAACCGCTCGTCTTACTGAAATGGTTTCGCTCTTTGATCAGCTCATTGATGAGCTGTGGTACTTCAGGCCGTTTGCGGAGAAGTCCCTGTGGTTCAGGCGCTTGCGTGTCCCTCCATTGCTATGGATTTTTTGGGATACCATCATCGTAAATCGTGCTTTGCGACTCGTGGTTCGAACCTATGTGGATGAACCGGAGGCCGTAAAAAGCCGCGACCGTCAGCAACGGGAGCAGATCAGATCCCTGCGTAAGCTGATTAGTGACTGTGGCGTCGAACAGGAGGGGTTGATCCTGGGGGCGGATACCTTGCGCATGTTATATACCTTGCGCCGTTTTTACCTAGGCAAAGGGGGTGTGAGGCGGGAAAAAAAGATCGCCTCCCGGCTCAATAAGTACCGGAAAAAACATCCCCAAGGTTTTCTGGTGGAGTGTGATTTTTCCCCCTTTCATGTGCGTTGGGTCACTGCTGGGATTCTATTCGGCTTATTGTTGCGGTCACAAGCCAGGTATCGCTGGTTTGACCGACTGATTCTGGTGCCATTAACAGGCTGGATGTATCCTTTACTGAAGCGCTGGCAGCGTCATCGGATTCCGGATCTGGCTGAGCGACAGGCCCTGGGGCTTGAATTATTCTTTCGCTGACGCCCACCTGGTTCCTGATATCATACTTTTGTATGATAAATATACCAAAGGCGCCAAGTTCTACTGGCTATCACACCTTAAAAAGTGTAGATTTGACCTGCAGTTGTCCTCGCGCTGACAGCTTGTCCATTGTTTTTGAGCCCCGATTACAATGTGGTCACCACATGGCGCGCCAAATGAAAATAAGCCTGTCTACGCTATGGTAAATAAATGGTTAAGTTCAGTGAAAAGCAGCTTTTCGTTGTCGATCTGTGCCTGGTATTTCTAGCGACGGTTCTACGGTTTATTGATTACCTCCTGTTTCATAGCTGCTTGGAATTTCTTTGTTCCCTCATTTCGGTTGGTATTGTCTGGAGACTCTGGTCCGAGCGTCAGCATTTTGCCAGGACGATGGTCTATTGCATGTCCCTTACCCTGGTCAGCGTTGCGCTAATAGATATCCTCCATTTTCTGGCCTACCGGGGAATGGCTATTTTCCCGGTTGCTGAAGCAGATGTTGCCAGCCAGCTCTGGATTATTGGCCGTTATATTTTGGCCGTTGGCTTACTTGGTGCCGTAACCCTGAGATTGCGTAAAGGGTTTGCAGTTCTTGCGGGAGGTGCCGCGCTACTATGGCTGGCAGCAGTTGCAGCCGTTTTTAGCGGACAATTCCCGGAGACCTACAGGGTTGGCGAGGGGCTGACCCAATTTAAGGTCATGTCTGAATACCTTATCATCGGGATATTGATCGCCACTATTTTGCGCATTTCTTTTCGTCAGTTAGCCTTCTCGCTGGCCGGCCATTTCTGGCTTATTCTGGCGATTGCCTTGACTGTGTTGAGTGAACTGATGTTCACTCTGTACTTTGACCTCTATGGGTTTTTTAACTTTTTCGGGCATATTCTCAAGTTAGCTGCCTATCTGGCTTTACTCCATCTATTTCAGTTTCACGGCCAACAGGAACAAATATGATTCCCCGGCAGAAGCGAAGTATCCTGGTTTATTTTTTCGGCATGTCGACGACCATCATTATTATTCTGGTCGTGTTTACATCGATCGCTCTGCAACATATCTATCTGCATTATTCCCAGGCCAAGGTTTCTGAAAAATATCTGGCAATCTGTCGTTCTGTGTCTCTAGTGGTCAGGTATTATGGTTTTGAACGTGGTCGTGTCAATGTGGTCTTGAACTATCAGGGCTCTGCTTCCGATGTTGCTGATTCGGTGAACTACATCAAGAGACAGAGGCTCCTTGGGGATCGAGCTTTTCATGATTTGCAGGAGCAAGTTGCTGCCTTACCTGCTGATATACAACCCCTCAATTTTGCAGAGGTAAAAGCGACACAGCGGCTGATTGAGATCCTGCGGGAACGCTATCAGGAACAATTGGCAAAGCCCTTCAGTGAGCGTGACCCGGAGTTTGATGACCTCTGGTTTAACACCATGTCCCGTCTTTTGAGGCAGCTGCACTATTTGCTCTTTCATCTCACCAACAACGGGCAGCTCATACCAGAGCAGAAAAAGCTCGCAGATATCTATTATCTGTTATCCCGGATAGGTGATTATTCAGGACCGGTTGTCTCCTATCTGGAGGGGGCCTCTTATAATCCTGATAGCCTGAACCTGGCACGGATTCTTGAAATCAGCTTTCGGCATGAGCAGATGGGCTATTTTGTTAACGAACTCATGTCTGCTGCGCATACGTCCCTGGATAAAAAGAACATTGAGCTGGTGACCGATTTCCGGGATTCCTACTTAGTCAGGTATTTTACAGAGGTAAGCAGCTACCTGGAAAAGCTAGGGAAAAGCCCCTCTTCTCCTCAACTGGACAGTCATTTCTTGGCTGACGGAGTCCGGGAGCTTGAGAAAATAAATACCATCAGTCTCAACCTGGTCAACCATTATGAACGGATCAGTCGCAAGGCGCTCTATGAACAGAAAAATACCTTTTTCCTGAGTATTATTACTTCGCTGATGTTGATCAGTCTGATGTTGATCAGCCTTTATCTTGGCTACAAAAGCTTTTATAAACGCATTATTGCCAACACCAACCTGCTGGAAAAACTGATCGCCGGTGACCTCGATACTGAGATCCCTGAACCATCCATTTATGACGAAATTGATCTGCTGCAGAATGGGATTCAGCGCTTCAAGGATAACCAGATTAAACTGAATGCTGCCAACGTCGATTTGCTGGCGCAGGTAGAACAGCAGCGTCAGTCTGAAATCCGGCTCCGCAATCTGTCTGACGAGCGGGGATTACTGCTCAAGGAAGTTCATCATCGGGTTAAAAACAACCTCCAGGTCATTTCCAGTATGATGGCACTGCAGATCAGGCGCCATGCTGACGAGCAGGTCGGTCTGGCGTTAGCTGAAGCCCAGCGCCGGGTTAATAATATCGCTATTGCCCATCAGATGCTTTATGAATCTGATAACCTGGCCTATATCAAAAGCCAGCCATTCTTTGACGCCATAATAACTAATATGATGGAGATCTATGGTGCGGAAGAACGCTTTAGGCTTCACCTTCAGTTGGACGATTTTTCCATCTCTTTTGAAACGGCAAAAACCTTATCCCTGATCCTCGGGGAGGCGCTGTCCAATATCCATAAACATGCCTTTCCGGATAAGCGCAGCGGGAATGTTTACATTTTCCTGACCAAACACAGTAAGCATATCCTTTTGAAAATTAAGGATGATGGTGTTGGTTTCAACCCGGCTGCAGAGCAGGGCAACACCTTGGGAGTGACCCTGATAAAATCCTTTTCCAGAACATTACAGGGGGAAGCCTTGTACAGTCATATCGATGGAACTGAAATAATGATTAATGTGAAGGATAGCTGAGATGACAGAAAAAATGAGAATTATGATCGTTGAGGATGAACCGATCACCGCTATTGATCAGCATGAGATATTTTCAGGCCTGGGATATGCTGTTACCGGTATATATTTTTCCGCAGAGGTCGCACTGCAGAAAATTAAACAGGATAAGCCGGATGTTGTGGTCATGGACATTATGCTGTCGGGTGACAGGAATGGCCTTGACGCCGCCGCGGAGATACGGCGGGACTACCAGATTCCGGTTATTTTTGTGTCAGCTATAACCAACAGCCTGGGGGAGCTAAATTCAGAGACCTCGGCTGATGTTTATTTTGTTCAGAAACCATATACCGAAAAAGTTCTGACTACGGCGATCAGGAGGGTGCTGTCAAAATAGCTTACTCCCAAGCTTGGCATCCACCGCAGGTGAAATAAAAGTCGCTTCCCCGCTTTCCGCTTTCGGATACTGAACGCCTAGAACCAATACCTCAGATGTAACCGGACCCATTTGTCTGGGACCGAAATTCAAAACCGCCATGACGCGTCGACCGATGACCTCTTCTAATGGATGCTGGGTGAAACGACCGTAGCTGGTGCGGGTGCCGAATTTACCGAAATCGATGGTCATCTTGTAAGTGTTTTTTTGAGTACTGGTTTCAAGCTCTGCAGCGATGATGACACCCAGCCTGATATCCAGCTTGTCGAAGGATTCAGAAAAGGTTGTCATTGGTTTAATATCTGTGCTCATAAGATAGATCCTATTGTTGCTGTCAGGCAGATCCTGATCAGGTAAGCAGGGCCAGGGTGACCGGTAAAGAAATAAACGAGATAGCGCTTTGCAGGGTAATGATTGATGCCATGGTGGTGTGGTCACCGCCAAGCTGACGCGACAGAATAAAAGCTGATGGGGCTGTCGGTACGGCAAACAGCAGAACGGCAATGCTCAGCGGTGTTCCACTCAAGCCGAGGGCACTAGCCAGGCCAAAAGCGGTCAGTGGTTTGGCTCCGAATTGGACCAGGCTGGTGACCAGCAACGGTGCCAGCTGATGAGAAAAGTTACCGACCCGGTATGCCGCTCCAACCGCCATCAGGCCGATGGGGAGTGCCGCTTTCCCGGCCAGAGACAAGGTGCCATCGAGAGCTGTGAACAGACCTATGCCTGTCAGGTTAAGCGTGCCGCCAATCAGACAGCCTAAAATCAGGGGGTTGGTGATCAGACTACGGATAAAGCTCCATACGCTGATGCGGGTTTTAACGACGGTCAGGGAAAAGGCTGAAATACACAGCACATTGATCAGCGGGATCATGAATCCGGCACCCATAGCGGCCAACAGAAGTCCTTTGGTGCCGAACAGCGCTTCGCCAACCGCCAGCGCAATATAGGTGTTAAACCGTACGCCACCCTGAAATACCGAGGTAAATAGTGCCCCTCCCCGCTGGCGTTGAAACAGCCACCAGAGGCTGACTAAGGCGGCACTGACCAGAACCGTTCCTTCCACCGTCAGCAACATCTGTTGCCAGGGCAGATTGCTGATATCCTTGTTGGCAAGGCTGTAAATCAACAGGGCGGGCATCAGTATGAAATAGGTCAGCTTCTCGGCTGACTGCCAGAAACCATCCTGGAGAAATCCCGATCTTTTGAGTACAAAGCCACAAATAATCAGGAAAAAAATGGGGGTGATGGCGTTGATGATGACTGTCATCGTGAAATTTGACCATTAAAGATTACTGCCATCAGCTTCTGATCCAATCACATTTGGGCCCAACTATAATCATGCTGTTGGGTAAATGACTTTGAACCTTTTCGGTGATGCTGCCAAAAAGAGTTTCGCGGATCATATTGCGGCCATAGGCACCAAGCAGCACCAGGCTGTTGTGGGGAATCGAGTAGAGGTTGTCGACCAGGTTGCCTCCTGCCCAGAAATGCCAGTCGAGACTGTTAATCTGACTGCTGGAGAATCCCTGCTGGGTTAATCGCATTTCAAGCTCTGAACGTTCCCCCCTGCTGAAGACCCGCAGCGGGAAGCCACTGCGCTTATGGATTTCCAACCCCAGGCGCAGTGCTGCTGCCGCAATGTCAGAGCCACCATAGAGCACACTGATGCGGTCCCAGGGTTTAAATACCGGGGCTGGAATAAAAACCGGAATATGGGCGGTCTGGACGATGCGCCGCACTTTAGAGCCGATCATCCCGAGACTGATTTTCCGGGTATCGTCACTCATGGAGCGGGGGCAGGTCATTAGCGAGAAGTTTACCGGTAGATCGGGTAGCGTGCTGGCACTCTTTCCCGTTGGCTTGACGGCTTTGTAGCTTATCTGACATTCAGCTAGAGTCTCTGCAATATGTTTGGGGGCTGATTCCGGATCGGTGAGGTAGCTGCTATCGAGATCGACCTGTAAAATGTCAGTGCCAAAGTAGAGCAGAAAGCTTTTAAATTCAGGGTGATAAACAGATAGCGGCAAATTCAGTTTCTGGCAGATGTAAGCGGATTGCAGTAACGTTTCGCGGCCAAAGGGGGTATTACGAAAGACGTGTAAAAGTGGTTTTTTCATGACAGCTCCGGAGCGCGGTTAAAAAGGAATCATAACGCTACCGGAGAGGACTTGCAAATTTACCTTGCTGAGGAAAGAAAAACGAATCTGCAGCAGGTAAAAATTGTTGGCCGGGCCCTGAATGTCCAGGGCCCGGAAGGTTAAAAGATATGTAGCTAGTTTCTGTCCGGAAAGCGCCCTTTTTCACCAGCTCGGCGTCAATCTGCGCATTCGCTTGTGCGGCGTAAAGTACTACGCCTCCGCGCAAATACTTGATTTTCTTGATCTGGCAAAAAATTGCATCTTTCCAAATCAGAAACCGGCTAGTTGCTATGTTGACTTTCCGTATATGGTCTCCCCCTTTTTTGCAAGGGCTTTTTTCGTGATGACAGGGACAGAATTGCTGCCGTATATCCGGCCTCTTTGTAAGAGTAACTTAATCTCTTGGGCCTCGATGAAATCTGCGCGTATCGTCCTTATCGGATGGTCGGTTTCTTAAACCTCCGGAAACGTCAGGTTTTCGATACGCCGGTCTAACCTGTTGTGTCATCGCTCGATACTGAGCCGTCGCAATTGATGGTGGGATACCTCCTAAACTGCTATTGTTATCAGCCAACGAGTCCGTCTGACGAAGGTCGATAGCTGGTTTTATGTCTCAAAATGGCCCACCCTATGCGCGCCATTTTGTTGGCCACTGCAATAACGGCCTTGTTCCAGCCGCGTTCCTTGCGAATCCGGTTAATCCACCGACTGAAAGGGTCATCCTTTCTGATCGCCTGTGTGGCAACAGCACGTGCACCATGAACCATGAGACTACGTACATAGCTGTCTCCACGTTTGCTGATGCCAAGTAGGACATTTTTACCACCACTACTATGCTGACGGGGAACCAACCCCAGGGAAGCCGAAACATCTCTGCCTCGCTCGTAAGTAAGTCCATCACCAATAGCACTGCAGAAAGCGCTGGCAACGATGGGCCCAAACCCTGGAACCGTCTGCAGGCGCTGGCAAGCCTCGTTCTGTCGGCTCTGGTGTTCAAGTTGACTGGTGTAAAAACAGATATGCTCATCAAGCTCGACAAGTTGCTTATAGCGGCGCGCTAGGAGTTCACGGAAAAAATCGCTTAATGAGTTATCTGCATCTTCTAAAAGATCAGGGATACCCCGTCTCAAAACCGTTATTCCTTTTGGAAGGATGATGCCGTATTCACCTAAAAGTCCACGCGTTGAGTTGCATAATGCAGTTCGGTCCCGAAGGCACTGAGAGCGCATACGATGAAGGGCTTGAATGTCTTGCTCTTCTGTGGTCTTGATCGCAACAGTGGGCATACCGGGTCGAGTTGTGGCTTCGGCGATCGCACGCGCATCGTTGTAGTCATTCTTGTTCCCACGCAGGTAAGGCTTGACGTGTTGGGGTGGAATCAGCTTCACATCATGCCCCAAGGATCGTAGCTCACGCCCCCAGTAGCTGGCACTTGCGCAGGCTTCCATGCCGATGAGGCAAGGTGCCAACTGGGTAAAAAACTGAAAAACCTGATTGCGCCGAAGCATCCGTTTTTTAACCTCTTTGAATTGGCTGTTGTAGCATACGACGTGAAAAACACTTTTTGCTAGGTCCAGGCCGATAGTGGTAATATTCATCTTGGTCTCCTCTCGCTCCTCGTTGATGGTAAGTTTCGTTCTCTCCATCATGGCACGTTGATGCCGTATTTAGATAGCGGGGGGAGACCATCTCATCGGATGGCAACTAGGTAGACTACTTGAACGTGCTTATCAATAACGCCGGCTATTGTCAGCCGACATGCTGGGGCGAGCAAAGCAGCTTCGCATTATCAGAGGGTCTGCCGCACGATGAACAGACATAATCAGCCTGATCCTGCATATCGTCGCACATCTGCTCAAAGCTTTCATTCTGGCTGCAGTAATCTTCTTTTCCACTCAGGGATTCAATATCACAGATTTGATCCTTATCCTCAGTGACAACACCACAAGTTCCACATTTGTAAAGTTCACTCATTTGACAACTCCTGTGACAAGTATTATTAAAGTATTACCAAAAGGGTAATTAATTACTACTTTAATCATCTTTTCTTCTGCTGACAAGAGGATTCCTCAATTTCAGATGAATATTTAATGAGCCAGTAGTGTATACTGATGGCATTGACTTGGGGGTGGCTCTTCCGTTGGGGAGGGGCTTAATCTGGTATTGCTGAGACCCAATGTGTCTACTTCATTCTTGTTGAATGGTGATGTGTTATGGAAGCCATATTATTTTCCGGACAGACGCAAATTCAGGTCCGTGCTCTGTTTATTGCTGAACGCTTATTATTAAAAGATTTCGAAAAGGCTCAGTGTCTGGCTAAAAAGCCACTGTTGCTGACTGCCGGGAGCAGTGGCTGTGCTGCTTTGTTTCGTTATGGTGTGGTGGTAACCTTTGGTCTTACGGCGATTGAGGAAACGGCACTGCTGGATAGCCTCAAAGTCTATACCGATGAAACTTTTGAGCAATTCAATGCAGAGGAAGTGATTCTTTCGACGATTTTCGAAGGGGAAGAGAAAGTCGAGGACGGGACGATTCTGGTCCATGATTTTTGTGTTGAGCGGCTGCAGTTGGTTGCCGAAGTGTTAGCCAGGAGTATTGTCCTGGAGCGCTATGAAACCGGTGTTACCAAGACCTTCCAACGGATCGAACCGTTGGCGGAAGCGCTGCAACAGTCAGGGCGGCCCGGATCAAAAGGACGAGATCTGCTGCGCCACATTGGTGATGCCTTGTTTATTCAGGGGCGGATGGTCGGCCGGGTTGAGATTATTGAAAAACCTGACCTGCTCTGGTATGCCCCTGAGCATGATCGTCTTTATACCCGTCTGACCGATGAATATGAACTCATTGAGAGGCATAGCGTCCTGGAGAGGAAACTGGATCTGATTTCCCGTACTGCGGAGACATTGCTTGGGATTTTGCAGAATAAACGCAGCCTTCGGGTCGAGTGGTACATTACTATCCTGATTGTTTTCGAGATTCTGCTGACCCTTTATGAAATGTTTATCGCTCACACCTGACTTGCTGTCTTGAATCTGAAGAGCTGATATGTTGGGCAGAATCTGCCCTTATCCCACGGAGGTATTATGCTGTGTGAACTGTCCCCGGAAGCACTACGGGTACTCGGGGCCCTGGTTGAAAAAGAAATGGCAACCCCTGAATACTATCCGTTGACGCTGAATGCGTTAGCAAGTGCCTGTAACCAGAAATCGAATCGTGAACCGGTTATGAATATGGGCGAAGATGACGTCATCAGCGCACTGGAAGAATTGCGTCAGGAACAGCTCAGCTATAAATCTTCTGAAGGTGTGCGGGCGGTGCGTTACTGTCATAATCTGCCCGGAGCTTTAAAAGTTACTGAAGAAGAGCAGGCGGTGCTGGCCGTTATGTTGTTGCGGGGGCCGCAGACAGTTGGTGAACTAAGGACCCGTAGCGAACGGCTGTGCGCCTTTGCCGATCTGGCCGCCGTGGAAAAAGTGCTGGAGGGGTTACAGGAACGTGCTGAGCCCCTGGTTATTCAGTTGCCTCGCCAGCCAGGTAGAAAAGAGCATCGGTATGGTCAGTTGCTGGGCGGAGCTATTGTTCCGGAAGAAGCGACGACACCATTACTTGACGCGGGGAGCAGCCGTCAGGACCGGGTTGCTCAACTGGAAGCTGACGTGGTCGACTTGAAAGAGCAACTGGCCGCCCTGCAGGAACAATTTGCTCAGTTCCGTTCCCAATTTGAGTAGTGGCTTCCAGGGCTGTGAAATCTGAAATTTCAAATCTGAAATCCCAAAACGCTCCAGCGTTTAGGGGCTACACAGCTGCCTGCTGATATGGCTCCGGTATATGGCGTGACAGTTCTTTGAGCAATGTTCGCAGCCGTAGAATTGTCATCGTCAGCTCTTTGGCATTGCGGGTGCGGGGCTGGCTGCGCTGGATTTCAACTTCGTTGAACAGGCTGGCCGGCGGTGCTCCCATGATCAGTACCCGGTCGGCCAGGTAGGCCGCCTCTTCAACACTGTGGGTGACAAATAAGACGGTCTGACGTTTCTGGGCACAGATATGCAGCAGCTGGTCTTGCAGGCGCTCACGAGTTTCGGCATCAAGGGCGCTGAACGGTTCATCCATCAGTAGCAGTTGCGGTTGCAGCGCCAGAACGCGGGCCAGGGCGACACGTTGCTTCATGCCCCCCGATAGCTGGTGGGGATAAGACTGCTGGGAGCAGTGCAGATCGACCATGGCCAGGGCTTCATCGATGAGTTGTTGCTGATGCCCCTTGGCAATGCCGGTCGCTTTCAGGCCCAGCTCAATATTGCGTCTGATATTCAGCCACGGAAACAGGGTGGCTTCCTGAAAAACAACCCCCCGCTCCGGGCCGGGCCCCGTTACTTTTTGACCGCCAAACTCGATACTTCCCTGATCGGGAGTCATGAAGCCGGCAAGCAGATTCAGCAAGGTGGATTTGCCACAGCCACTAGGCCCAAGAATGCAGACAAACTCTCCTTCCCTGATACTGAATGAAATATCTTCGATGGCAGCGGGTGGTGTGGCCAGAAGTGGCTGTGGATAGCTTTTGCTAACATTAGCAACATTGATCAACATAGTCACATCTCTCTCTTTAAGCCCCAAAGTTCAATAGTCCGTTTTTCCAACGGTATAAAAATCAGTCGCTCGACGATCAGGCCAATACAACAGATAATGGCAATACAGACAAACGCCCCGGCATAATCAAGGGTCCAGCGCGACTGAATGATGGCATAGCCAAGACCGGTACCGCTGCCGACAATCATTTCGGCGGCAACCAGCACCCGCCAGCTGTTTCCCAGACCGATGCGCAGGCCACTTAAGATATGGGGGAGCGCACCGGGGACCAGGACATTGACAAACAGCATGCGGTTATTCAGCCCTAACATGCGAGCGGCCCGGATATACATTTCATCGACCCGTTTCACCCCACCGGCAACATTGATCGTCACCGGTGCAAAGGCGGTAACCGCAATCATAAACAGGGTCGCGCCATCGCCGATTCCGAAAATGAGAATTGCCACCGGAATCCAGGCCAGTCCAGGTATTAACTGCAAAATCTGGACCGTTGGCATGATTAAACGTTCAACTGTTGGCCAGCGACCACAAGCGAGGCCAAAACCAATACCGGTTCCCCCGCCAATAAGAAACCCTCCGATCCAGCGTTGCAGGCTGTCAAAGGTGTGCGTATAGATGGAATAATCAAGAAATGGCTTGCCGAGCAACATGCGCCACAGTTTACTCAAGGTGGCAAACGGGGTCGGGAAGATAACCCCGCGCAGCCAGGTGATCAGCAGGGCCAACCCTTCCCATAACAGTAATACCAGGAGCAGGGCGGCCAGGCTGAACAGCAGATTGCGCCAAGCCTGGCCAAGGGCTGGCCATGTCTTGATATGCAGCACCTGATGATTCATATCAGTTCTTTTTCCCCGGCATAAGGGGGCAGAGTTTTCCGGCACAATGGTCGGCTTCCCGATATTGCTCACAGCTGAGATCGGCCTGTGCCAAAATGGGAATATCTAGTAATTCCCGTGAGATAACTTCTGTTTCCTTAAGTGCTGTCCAGCATTCACGCTGGCAGCATCGGGCAAACGGCATGGCTGCTATGCGGTCGGCAACCCTGATAACGATTTTCTGGACGGTCTGGCGCAGGTTGCCGTCGAAGGGGGTGGCCCCGAGGATGACAGAAAAGGCGATACCGACCCCCTGGGCGGCACCATCAACCCCAAAAAAGGAGCATGAGGCGCCAGGAATCAAAGCGCCCCTGGCAATGCCGGTGATTATCTGTTCATCGCTGATATTGCCACCGTTGTTGCGGTAAGCGGCCAGAAGAATGCCCGGAACCATGGGGTGGTGGTGCGGACCATGGGTTGGAAAGTCGGGGTTGGCCCGCAACTCCTTGAAGATATTGATGACATCCTTCTCTTTGGTGGTCAGGCACAGGTTTTTGATAATATCGGCTGCCGCATGGATATGGCATTGATCGCAGACAAAGTGATCATCTTCGCAGCAGCTTTCAACCCGCTCTTCTTTACCACAATACTGACAGAGCAAGACGCGCGGCTCGCTGAGGATTTTAAGCGGTTTGCCGCAGACCATGCAGCCCGATTTGTGGGCACCTTTAATGTCAGGTTTGACACTGTCGAGCATACTCAGGTCGGGAAGGCAGCAGCAGCTCATCTCCTGTTCGAGGTTCGTGACTTGACCTTTATCATCGAGTTCCATGACCTCATCACCCAGTTTAAGCTTGGCTGACAGCGCAACGTTACAGGTCTGGCCCCGTTGCACAATTTGACCGTCATCGGTGATCACGGCAGCAAAGGGACCGCGATAGATCATGGATGTCTCTTTTTTCGGGCCCGGTTTGAAGGCCTGGTAGGTCAGTGAGTAAAAGGGGTAGCCTTTAACTTCGCGATACAGGAAGCGCTTGACGACGCGAATATCGCAAAAACCGAAATCATCGAGAATCCCGAACAGATCCCGCTCATGCATAGCGCCGCCGATACATTCACCACGCAGCTTTTCATTGATCTGAATGTGCAGGGGAATCTCGGTATTTTTGATGATATCGGAGATAAAAATCCGCCCCCCGGGCTTCAGGATGCGGAAGATTTCTCTGAAGGTCTGACGCTTATCGATGGACAGGTTGATAACACAGTTGGAGATGACGACATCACATTCCTCATCCGCTAAGGGAATATCTTCCAAAAAGCCCTTTTTAAACTCAACGTTGGCATAGCCGAGGTTTTCGGCAACCTGCTGTGCTGCACTACGTGCTCTGGCCAGCATAGTATCGGACATGTCGATGCCGTAGGCCCGGCCGTTGCGACCGGCCTGGCGACCGGCGATAAAGCATTCAACGCCGGTGCCGGAGCCGAGATCGACCAGGGTTTCACCGGCTTCCAGACCGCAGTCCATGACCGGGCTGCCACACCCGTAGCTGCGCACCCTGGCGCTTTCCGGGATATGCTCGATCAGCTCGCTGGCGTAATGCACCGGATTGACGATATCTTCGTTAACTTCTTCGGCCGCTTCTGAATAGAAGGAGCGCACCGAGGTCCGACCATCCCGATCGGCCAGTGACAGGACGCAGTTGGAGTGGGTGAAGCAGACCTCGGAGCCGCTTTCGTCACACTCTTCAATCCGTTCCCCCATGCGCGTAAGCAGGCCGATGCTATCACTTGTGCCACTGGTTTGTGCTTCGCGGCTGATCAGGTAGAGTGCTAGCCTGCGATAGAGGGGGAGGTAGGGATCTTCACCGACAAAATTGCCGGAGTAGATATAGCTGTGGTCAATATCACCACCACCGATAATAAAGCGCAGGGGATCAGCGTTCAGGGCCTGGCAATCAACCACCGATAGGGAACGGATGTAATTGGCCATCGTGCTGTTGCGCCAGATGTATTCCAGCCCCTCGTCCATATGGCCGCAACATAACTTGTCTTCATAGACGGTCGCCGGGGACGGGTAGACCTTGCCGTTGGGGCCGACGGTCAGACTCTCCCAGCAGGAGTTACCTAAGTCCATGCGGATGCCGGGGAAGTTGAAAACCTGGGTTTTCATGATATCAAAGTTATCGATGTTAACCCCCAGCTGTTGGGCACGTTCATAGGCCTGGCAGGCGGCGGTGAAGATGGTCTCCGGTTGTGCAAACAGCGGCTGCTCGGCTTTTCCTTTGAGAAAGAGCCACATGAAGTGCAGCGTAGTGACCCCGTGAGCAGCAGCAAATTCAGTAACCTGGGTCATTTCGTCAACATTATTGCTGTTAATCGACATGGACAGAGTGGTGGCGATCTGCATGCTGGCGAGGGTTTTCAGCGTGGCTTCCAGTTCACCAAAGCTTCCGGGGCCGCGCAGATCCTCATGATTTTTCTGCATGCCGTCAATGCTGATCTGAAAATGCAGACGACTTAAATCCTGGGAGGTCAGCCAGTCCTTGATGGTGGCCAGTGCCCTGCCGTTGGTGAGGATAACAATATGGCAGGCCGGGTCTTTAAGGATATGGGCACAGATATCCGTAAAACGCGGGTAGATGAGCGGTTCACCACCGGTAAAGTAGAAAATCCGGCAGCCCAGCTCGTGAGCCTGATCGACAGCCGCAAGCAGCTTAGCAAAGGGGAGTTCTGCCGTGTCTGCTTCACCCGAGGCAAACAGGCAATGGCGGCAGCGCATGTTGCACCGGTTGGTAATATGGAACCAGCATTCCTTCAGTTCCGTCAGCTCCTTGACCTCCGCACGCGCTGCCAGGGGAGCGCAAGGTCGGTTCGGAAAGCGATCGAGCAGGCGCTCAAAGGCAAATTGCGCGGCCGGCTTCAGCGGTTTTTTAATATGTTGCTGATAGCTGCAGATCAGCTCACTGGTGCTGGGGCTGGCAACGAACCAGTCTGGTTTTAAGGGATCGATAAAAATCGTTGTGTCGGCAAAGGTAAGTGGTTGGTAATTGGCGAGACTCATATCCATGTTGCCTTTCTTTACGGTACTTTAAGGGCGGATGCAAACGCAGAGAAGTGCGGGATACTGTCGATTTTTCCCAGTTCTTCCAGGAACTCTGCCGTCATGTTCAAACTTTTTTCATCCTGTGGCGTAAAGCCGATCCCCCAATCGAGCTGATAGGTGCACTGACGTTGTTGTGCTTCAGGAAGCCCGATGGCTGCCGAGAGGATTTTCACAGTTTCTGCTTGCTCGTTGTGCATAAAAGTTATGGCTTTGTTGACGGCACGCAAAAGAGCTTCGACATCCTCTTGCCGCTCTTTAAGAACCTCATCCGTTGCCGCAATAACAATCGGGAAGGAATTCCCGAGGGAGCTGAAATCGGTCAACTTGTGAACCTTGGCGCCACAGGTCGTTTCGGTATTGGTCGGCCAGGGCTCGCTGCCGGCCATGGCGTCGATCTGTCCGGTCAGCATAGCCTGGGGTATATCGAGGGGATTCAAGGGGACAAACTTGATCTTTTTCGGATCAAGGCCGTTTTGCTGAGCCCAGGCCAGCATGGCGCCATAGGTGCTCGACCCCATCTGAATACCGACGCGCGCTCCTTCGAGCTGCTGGATGTCGGTTATGCCAGTGCGGGAGACCATGCGATGCATCTTGCTGCCCCCGCCGAAACGGGTTACCAGCTGTACTTTATGACTGCGCGAGGCGGCAATCAGAAAGGGTGCATCCCCCATGGCTGCAATATCAGTAGCACCGGTCATCAGGCTTTCTGCGGCCAGAATGCCACCGTTGACGCGTTTGATGTCGACCTTAAGCCCCTCTGCCGCAAAATAGCCCTTGGCCTTGGCGATGATAAAGGGTTCGTAACAGACTTTTTGGGGGTAGGCCAATCGTAATGGTTCTGTTGCGAAGCTGTTGCTTGCCAGCAGGCTCAGGATGAAGAGGGTGGCCAGGGTTGTTACTGAGGTAAGATAAGATTTCATGGTCTTTCCTTGGTTATAAAGTGCTCCCTGCGGCAGGTATTACTGCCGCAGGGAAATCGCATCAGGCGACGATCTGTGTGTAACGGTAGGTTGGGTCAGGGCGACCGGGCTGCAGACAATTCCAGCTTTCCCCGGTCACGGTCAGGCCGTTCAGGACTTCGGCATAAATGTCCCGGACCAGCATCTCCAGTTCATCAGGGGAGGTTTCTACCCGGGCATTCAGGGTCAAGGTTGCCTGTGCCCCACTGTTTATCTCGCCGCGTACTTTCGGACTTTTCTCGCTTCCGGTCAGGTTGATGACCAGGGACTCTGGTCCATTTTCCGCAATCAGCTTAATATGGCCGATGGCTTTCCCGGTGGTTTGCAGGTTGTCGTGCAAACGGTTCATGATTGTCAGGGCCAGATCCTGCCAGTTGGCGGTGCCAGCTAAGGTTTGCCGGGTGTTGAGCCAGCCCAGAACTGCTTCTCCTTCAGCGTAAATATCGTAATCGACTTCGGCCAGGCGGGTTCCGGTTTCAGTGCTGGTCAGAACCGTGGTCAGCCACTCTTTCAGCCCTGCACCGGATTCACTACTTAGGCGCACGACTCGGCGATCGGGCAAAGTCTCATTGATCTGTTGTTCCAAACTTTCAAGTTCGCTGGTGTACAACAGGTCGGTCTTGCTGATGGCGATCAGGTCTGCTTCTTCCAGTTGTTTACGGTAGATATATGCCGCGCTGTCATGGAGTCCCGCAGAGCCTCCGGCGAGAATGTCCTGTAGCTTGGTGGGATCCGCCAGGACGGTTAACGGGCTGATCAGCAGCTCTCCGGCCAGCCGGTCTTTAAGGGGTTGGATGATGGTTGCCGATAAGTCCGTACAGCTGCCGACCGGTTCGGCAATAAGAATATCTGCCGCAAAATTTTCTTTCAGTTTATCCATGGCAGCGATCAGGCCATTGAAGTTACAGCAGAAACAACTGCCACTGACTTCACTGACGCCAACTCCGGAGCGTTCGAGCAGATTGGTATCGACCAGATCGGGAGCCTGGTCATTGGTGATCAGGCCGACTTTATGCCCCTGTCGGGCTAACTCCTGGGCTGCTTCCCACAGGAGAGTTGTCTTGCCTGCACCCAAAAATCCACCTACCAAAATTAAACGTGTCGTCATCTGGAAACTCCTATTATTTGCCACAGCTGTTGCCACAGCTGTTGCGACAGCTGTCAGTATTTGAAAGATTGTTCATGGCCGGTTCGAGCAGGTGAATGAAGAACAGGGCTGCGCTCAGCCCACCGCAAATCGGTGCGCCAATATAGACAAAGAAAAATCCACCGGTCTGATCAGGGAAGGCGGCGCTTCCCCAACCGGCCAGCCAGGCGACCAGGCGTGGCCCGAAATCCCTTGCCGGGTTCAGTCCCGCCTGGGTTAACGGGGCGATCAGGCAGATGATCATAGCTACGGTCAAACCGATAAAGACTGGTGCCAGAGCGTCATCGGGGCGACCGACATTACACCCTTCGGTCAGGGCAAAGATCATCAGCACCAACAGGAAGGTCCCAAACCCTTCAGCCGCCATGGCCAGGGGCATGGAGACGACGGCAGCAGTACCAGGATTCGGATAGTATTCACCGAACATCATGGCCACCTTGATCGATTCCTGGGAACCTCTGATGATGCCATGGCTGGCCTCAAAGGCCGCGATGGAAGGAGAAAACAGCAGGTAGATAATCATGCCGGCGAGCAGGGCACCACAGAATTGGCCACAAAGGTAGACAGGTAATTTTTTGGGCCGCATCCGCTTGCCGAGCACCATGGACAGGCTGACGGCTGGATTTAAATGGGCACAGGACAAATGGCGGGTCAGGTAAATCGCCAGACTGACGCTGATCCCCCACACCAGGGCGACCTGCAGTAATCCTTGCAGAGCGCCAAACAGGACAGAGATGGCTACCGAACCGCAGCCAAACAACACCAGCACAAATGTTCCGAGCAGTTCGCCCAGAAATTCACGAGAACAGGTCATAACAGGAATCCCTCAAAAAAATATCACGCGTAACTATCCACAAGTGAACAGGATGAAATCGACTGCCCACCATGGATGCATACGCTTTAGCACGTGCTTTTCCCGCAGCCATGGCGCAGGCAGTAAACCGTGGCAGGGCTGGTTGCTGCTCAATGGGGTGCGGGAGAAGTAAAATAAGACGTTAATCAGAGGATTCGTTGTGGTGGTGGTCGTGAGTGATAGCGTGGTTCGGGAAGGCGATCAGTCAGGTAGAGAAAGATACAATGGGAGACATTTTGGGTCAGGCGCAGATATTTGAGCCACTGCCGGACTAGCTTGATTAACAGAGTCGCAGTCCGCCGGGCGTCAGCGGCATGGTCGATATCTTTACGCCGGGCAATCAGGAGATAATTGCGTTGAGTCTGGTGGAGACGTTGGGTCAACTGGTCGAGGAGATTCTGCTGACGCCAGGGCAGGTTGTTAAAGAGGGGGATATCCTCTTGGGTCAGGGCGGCAAGATAAAATCCGCCATCATGGGTTGGGCCGATGACCAGATCATCGGTTGCAAGGGCTGCGCTGATATCTTCGCTTTGCAGCCCCGGAATATCACCACCAACCGCAACGACCCGCTCATAGCCCAGAGCAAAAGTATCCTGCAGGGCATGGATGAAGCGACTGTTAAAATCTTGGCCGCGTTCCGGAAGATAGTGTGCGTTACCCAGTTGTGGAGCGGTTCCGCCGTGAACGATAACGATATCGGTCTGCTCAAATTTACTCAGCAGATCGGCAGTCCGGTACTGCAAAGCCAGATGGACCGAATGGTCCATCTGCTTTCCAAAACCAAGATTCTTCCGCTCTTTGCGGAACTCCTGGGTAAACAGCAGGAGTGCCTGGCGGCTGGTTGTCTTGAGATTACCGGACATAAGGGGAGCCTGTTAAATAATCTTTTTAATTGGCTTCGGTTGATACATTGGCCATTTCTTCCATGGTGCTGGCAGATTGGCCGAGGTCAACTTTGGCGCCGCTGGGCATTTTCGGCATATCCCTTGGACCCATGCCGTTGAGGTTAACTTCAACAACATCGATCTGAACTTTTTTGGCTTCGAGATCCCATTTTACATTGAGGTCAATCGTGGCCCGGGTGTCATCATTTTCCATCCTGATTTCACCATCTTCACCTTTAACCAGAAGTTTCTGGGAAAAACTTTCGATAAGACGGAAAACTTCAACATAGTTGACGCCGCTGTTGGTCAGCATTTCAACGATTTCTTTGCTCATGAAAATGTTGACTTCATTGTCTTCAAATTTAGTCTTGAACATCAGCTTTACATTCCTTTCCTGCTTTGAATAAATTGCGTTTGGGACTATGTGACTTAAGCCCTTCAGCCGATAGCATCAGCCGCCGACTTGAGACATGATGAAATTACTATGTTCGTACCCTTCTGTCGACATACCGTGACGTTCAGGTTTCTTGAGAACCAGATCCTGGAGCAGGTAAGCTACGGATGCGCGATCCCCTTTCTTCAGCCACGGGTAAAGATCGACTTCGTGGTTTGAGAAAAGGCATCCTTTAGCTTTGCCCTGCGAGGTGATCCTGATGCGGTTGCACTGGGCACAGAAATGACCTGAAATAGCAGTAATGATCCCTATGGTTCCCCGTGCTCCAGGAATTCGGAAGTCTTTAGATGGACCGGCATATGGACCTTTATCAACCTCTTCCAGGGGGTAGCGGGTTGCGATCAGGTCAAGAATCTCCTGCCCGGAAATCCAGTTGTCCCGCCAGCCTTTCTTTTTCAGGGTTGGCATATACTCGATAAAACGAATGGAGTTGCCGTGGGTGCGGGTCATTTCGACAAAATCAAGGATTTCATCGTCATTAATGCCGCGCATAGCGACGATATTAAGCTTCGGAGCCGGGAAGCCAACCTTGACCGCTTCTTCCAGGCCATCCAGGACGTTTTTCAGCTTGCCGCCACGGGTGATTTTTTCGAACTTTTCAGGTTTCAGTGAATCAAGGCTGACGTTCAGGCGTTGAACCCCTGAAAAGTACAGATCGCGCGCCATTTTGGGCAGGAGCAGGCCATTGGTTGAGATGGCAAGGTGGTGCAATCCGGGAATCCCGGATAATTGGGCCAAAAATGGGACAAGCCCCTGACGTACTAAAGGCTCACCTCCGGTAATCCTGATTTTTTCAATTCCCAGGTTGACGGCGGTCTCTGAAATGATTTTCAAGTCTTCATAGGAGAGGACGTCTTCGTGCATGCATGAGTGTACGCCGCCTTCTGGCATGCAGTAAAAACAGCGCAGGTTACAGCGATCAGTAATTGACAGGCGAAGATAGTTGATCTGGCGTCCGAAAGAATCAATAAGTTGCATGATGTCCCTCACTATCAGCGGTTGGCTGAGGTGTCAGCGTTGACAGCTCAGCAATAAGTTGTCGCAATCCTCAAGTTCAGTCAATCTCTTCTTCTAATTGTGGTTCCAGCAGGTTACCACCCAGCAGACAGGCTTGTTCAACGTAATCACCAAGGCCATAGTAAGCTCTTTCGCAGGCACTGCTGATCAGCGGATCGATCTTCTGTGCAATCGGTAATCCGTTATCACCAAGAACTTCTTCATCAGCTTTCACGTCCATAATTTGTCCTATGAACTGGGTGTGAGAGCCAATTTCAAGCATATGTAGCAAGGAACATTCCATAATGAGTGGGAATTCCTGAACATATGGAGCATTGACGACATTACTGCGTACCGGAGTCAGTCCGGCAGTAGAAAATTTATCATGAGATATTCCGGAAACCATGCCGACATAATCAGTTTCAATCAGATATTCCCGCGATGGAATGCTGATGGTGAAAGCTTCGTGTTCCATGATGTTGGAATAGGTTGCCCGGGTCTTTTTTAAGGCAATGGATATACAGGGGGGAGTGGTACAGCAGATCGCTCCCCAGGCGACAACCATGATATTCGGTTGCTCATTTATACCGTAGCTACCAACAACCCAGACCGGTGAAGGG
Source organism: Geopsychrobacteraceae bacterium (assembly GCA_963664385.1). Taxonomy (GTDB): domain Bacteria; phylum Desulfobacterota; class Desulfuromonadia; order Desulfuromonadales; family Geopsychrobacteraceae; genus Seleniibacterium. Next base: position 1,268,747 of record OY761157.1, on the reverse strand, counting down.
ATAGCCAGGGCTTCCGGTCCTAAGGACATTTTCATCATAATCCCCTTTCCTTGTTACAGCTTGAGGCACATGCCGTCATAGCCGAGTTGAACCTGGGCATGAGGCTTGATCTGGTGCTGTAACTCTGTAACTGTCATCGCCTGACTGTAGTGCACGGCCAGGTGAGTGAGAATAGTCGATTGTGCGGCGATTTCTGCGCCGAGTGCTATGGCCTGGTCAATGGACATATGACTGTTGGGAAACCAGTTGTCCCCAGTAAAGGTTGCATCACAAATTAACCAGTCCAGACCTTTCAGTATCTGTTTAACTTCAGTTTCGAGTCCGGCAGTATCCGGGAAATAGGCGAGCCGCTTGGTGGTTGACTCAATCAGAAAACCGGCTGTTTCGACACTGTGTATAGCTGGTAACGGTGTGATCGTCAGGTCTTCTATGCTGTGCGGATGACCAAATTGCCAGGGGATAACCTTGAAAATATCGCTGAGTCCTGGAAATGCAGCAGCAAACTCCTTGATTGCACTAGGAGGTAAATACAGGTTCAGGGGTTGTTTTCTCACCAGTTTGACATAATATTCCAGCTCCCCGATGCCACCAAAGTGGTCAAAGTGCCAGTGGGTCATAAAGATGCTGTCGATGGTGTCTATTTGTTCGCGGATCAGTTGGGTTCTTAAATCCGGGGTGGTGTCAATTAATATATTGGTGGAGCCGATCGCCAGCAGGGCGCCACTGCGGGTGCGTGCAAGCTGGGGGTTTTGTCTGGCTTCCTGACAGCCACAACAGTCGCAGAAGAATGACGGCACCCCCGGACCCGCACTGGAGCCAAGTAATTTGAAACTGCTACTCATGAGGTTCTGCCTGGGTAAAGATCATTGCTGCACCATTGCACCCGGCCACATCCGGACAGTTGTCACACTGGTCAATAAAGGGCGGGAAGAGGTCATTGAACTCACATCTGGAAAATCCGTTTTTTTCATAAAAACGCCGGCTTTTGCCACGTGCTACGGTGGTTACCTTAAAGGGTCTCCCGGGGGTGAATACGGCGTCTTTGCAGCAGGTCCATGGTTGAGTCATGATTTGTTTAAGCAAAATGCTGCCAAGTCCCCGGCTGCGCTCTTCCTGGCGGACAGCGATAGTCAGCAGATGAAAATAATTTTCGTCCATCTGGAAAATCAGGCCACCTCCACAGACTCCCTGTTCATCGGTGATGACAACATGATCTTCAATGTCGCTTACCAGGTCCATGTCACTGGCCTGAAGAATGGCTTGAAGCCGGTTTTCATCATCGCTGTTGGCTAATCTGACCTGGTAGGTCATGGCTAACTCCTGCAACTATTGCCGGGACAGGGTGTTTCAGCGCCAGCGCATTTTAACTGACTGTTAAGGAGCAGAGAGCCTGTTCCTAGGCAGTGTCACCCTGTCCTTAACCGTTTTTGCGCTGGCCGCTGGTCGAATTTTTCACAGGTAACGAATGAGCAAAAACGGTGCCACGGAGACAGGGAGGGGATTGATAATGACTTTGCATTGCTTTGGTGTTTTCAGTAATTGGCAGGTTAACCTGTTGATTTCCCAATATCTGGAAGCTGTTTTTGACGACGATAAAAATATGTGTATGAAGGTGACAGGTTTGAGTCGCAGGGGGGAAGGTGATGAGCTAAAGATAGGTTGCAGAAAGGGATAAGTAATTATTCGGTGGCCATATTAAACGATGGCTGCTGCGTAGATGATGCTGGCCTGCAAGTGTGTTATTTTGAGAATGTCTCGCGCTGGCTGTGTCATTTTGAAACTGCTTTGTTGCTCTTGATAGACAGGGCGTTTTTGGGTAAATCTGTCAGCTGGTTAAATCCTGTTTGTCTGAAATCTTATTGACTTTGGCCTCTGTCTTATTTTAATCTAGTTTTTGTAGGTTTTTGTTAAGTATCTATTTTAATGCGTTTTTTTCTGTTTTTGTCCACGATGCCTACCTGTTACTTTCTTTTTATGGTAAACAATGACTCTTATGTTATAATGGCGCCTCTGCTGATTAAGTGAGCATTTGAAATATTGTTTGAAAATTTTTTCACTTTAAATAAACTATTTTTTATAGTGTTTTGAAATGAAGAATCGCTGATCGGAGAGATTGATTGTTTTTCAGGCTTAATGTTTGCAGCCGTAAAGTAACGATGTGGTTCAGGGTGTAGCGAAAAACAAGATCCAAGGTACTTCAAAGTAGAAGGAGGACTGCATGGATTTAAAAGAGCAGATCTCAGATATTCTGGGAGCACAGGTTCTTTTTGCCAGAGCAAGCAGGGAAAAACTGACCAAAGAACGATGGCAGGCAATTCTTCGCTGTAAAGAAGACTTCTTCAACAACCGCATGGAAGATCCGAGCAAAAACCCCTGTATGGATCAGGAGGTTGCTGCCTCATGGATGCGTTCCCGGCGGTTGGGTGTGAATCCCTACAAGGTTTCCACCATTCCAAGTGAGGACAAGCTTTCAAAAGTTCGCGATAAGCATCGCCAACTTATTGATATTACAACTAAACTTATCCAGCCTTTTAAGCCGCAGATGGTCGATTGCGGTTATCTGTTTTACCTTTTTGACCGTTCGGGTCTGATTCTGCTTCATGAGGGGGTGTGGGCTGAAGATCCGGAAATCTCGGCGACCGGGTCGCGGATCGGTATTCTGGCCGATGAAGAAAATCAGGGGACCTCAGCCCATGAGCTGTGTATCCGTCTGAAACGTCCTGTGCAGTTGCTGGGACCTGAAAATTATTGTATTCCCCTGCAGAACCGGATCGCCTCTGCGGCACCGGTTATCGATGCCAACGGCGAGGTGAATGCCGCCCTGGTTATTCTCAGTCCGCCACTGATCGATTCCCTTGATGATGACAATATCAACCATCTTTATATGCATACCCTGGGGCTGATTTCTTCTCTCGCGGTTGCGGTTGAGACGCAGCTCAAATGTATCAAAGCCGGTAACGATTATGATTGTGCCTGTCGTGACATTGACCGTCTTAACGGTGAACTGCAGAATGCCCGGGATAAAATGGTCAGCGTGCATAAAACCCTGACAGCCTCTTTTGCTTTTATTGATGAGGGGATGGTTGCGGTTGATAAGCGCGGCAAAATTCTGCAGATAAATAACGAGGCCATTCGGATTTTCAAGGTTCGTCCAGAAGAGGCTGGTAACCGTAATATCCGGGAATTCCTTGGTGCCGAATCGATGATTATGCGGCGCGCTCAGAAGGGGGAGAGTTTCACTCTTGAGGAGTGTGTCAAGGTCGGAAGTAATAAGGCCAAGGCTTATCGCATCTCCGCACGGCCAGTTATGAACCAGTATACCAAGGAGCTGGACGTTGTTATTCTCAAGTTCATAAACTGTGAGAAGCTGGCCACTCAGATCAACAGCCGTTCCGGGCGTTCCGCAACTTATACCTTTAATGATATTCAGGGTGAAAGCCCTGAAATTAAGACCTCCATAGCTCAGGCTAAGCGTTTTGCCGGGTCTCCGGAAAATATTCTGCTCATTGGTGAAAGCGGGACCGGCAAAGAGCTGTTTGCTCATTCCATCCATAACACCTTCCGGCCTGATGGCCCGTTCATGGCCGTTAACTGCGCTGCTTTGCCCCGGGAGCTGGTCGGTAGCGAACTATTCGGTTACGAGGGGGGCAGTTTTACCGGTGCTGAGCGCTGTGGTAAGGCGGGTAAGATAGAATTGTCTCATGGCGGGACTCTGTTCCTTGATGAGATTGGTGATATGCCCCTCGAGCATCAGGCTATCCTGCTGAGAACTCTGCAGGACAAGAAGGTCATGCGGATTGGTGGTAATCGCTATAAAGAGGTTGATTTTCGGTTATTGGCTGCAACCAATAAGGATCTGATGAAGATGGTCGAGGAAGGGACCTTCCGGGAAGACCTTTATTATCGGATATCGGTTCTGACTGTGTATATTCCCGCCTTGCGTGAGCGGCACAAGGATGTCTCTCTGCTTGGGAAGTCTTTTGTCGATGCCTACTGCCAGAAACAAGGGTGGGAGGTGCCGGAAATCAGCTCTGAAGTTGAGCGGATCCTCAATGAATACCGCTGGCCAGGGAATGTTCGTCAGTTGCAGAACGCTATGCATCACGCCATTAATACGGTTACCGGCAGTGTTATCGAGCCGCATAATCTTCCTCGTTATATTCTTATGGATTCCAGTCCGGTCAAGGCTGATGATATCTCCAGTTTCAGTGGTTTTGGGAGTGAGAATCTGTGTCTTAAGAATATTGAAAAAGCTGCTATTGAGGCCGCGTTGCTGCGAGCTAATAATTGCATTCCGACGGCCGCTGAAATGGTTGGTCTGAGCCGTTCGACCCTGTACCGGAAGTTGAAGGAATACAAGATCGAGGTGGTCTGATCCCCTCTCTGAAATTGCTTTGAAGTACTTTAAGGGCGACCCTGAAAAGCTTTTATCACGGGTCGTTTTTTTATGGTGACAAGGTCTCAAAATGAAACTGGGATCGCAAAAAAAGATTTATCCTTGTTGTTTTCAAGTGCCCTTTACGAGCCTTTCCTGGCCGGAAAAAAGGGTGGTCTAATCATGTTTTACTGCCGGTTTTTCCTTATCCCTCTGATACTTCCCCAAATTTTTACCATACCTGGAAATGGCTGATTAAAAGTCTTTGGCCTGCAAGTTGCACAATACCAGCGCGGTATCGTTCTGATCGCCACCAAAAGGTTATTTTGATTTTGTGATGATTGATGAGCAATAACCCGAATGTGCTGGGCAGGAAATTTTTATGCTGTCAGGTTCACTATGGTCAGCATGGAAAGATCTTTTCAATAAGAACCTGGATGACCTGAAGAGAGGAACTATGAGTACACAAGTGGATTTGAATCAAGAGGGCGTAGAGGTTAAAAAGTCAGCCTGCTATTTCTGTCACCAGAATTGCGGCGTTTTGGCCTACGTCAAAGACAACGAAGTTCTGAAGATTGAAGGCGATCCTGAATTCCCGACCAACCAGGGGGGACTGTGCTGCCGCGGTAATATCGCACTTAAGCACCTGAATCACCCTGATCGGGTCAATCATCCGCTTAAGCGTGTTGGTAAGCGTGGTGAGGGAAAATGGGAGCAGATTCCCTGGGATCAAGCGATTTCCGAAATCGCTGCCAAGCTGTCTTCTATTCGTGAGCAATTCGGCGCAGAAGCTGTTGCCACTGCTGGCGGTACTCAGCGTACCGACGACTGGGCACGGCGGCGTTTTATGAACCTGTTTGGTAGTCCAAACGGTTTCCATAATGCGCACTTGTGCTGGATTCCAACCTTTATGGTGGAAACTGCTATTTACGGTTGGTGCCCATTTGACCTGGATATCGGTCAGAGTCGTTGTATTGTTTTGTGGGGGCAGAACCCCGGTGCTTCAGGCATGCCGGAAGCACATCATATCCACGACCTTCAGGCTAAGGGGATGAAGGTTATTGTTATCGATCCTCGTTTTACCGAATCTGCTGAAAAGGCTGATCTGTGGTTGCCGCTGCGGCCAGGTTCTGACTTGGCTCTGGCGCTGGCCTGGATTCATGTCATTATCTATGAAGGTCTGATGGATCAGGAGTTTGTTCTTGAGCACTGTGAAGGCTTCCAGGAGTTGGCTGAACACGTTGTTGACTTCTCACCTGAGTGGGCTGCCGAGCTGACCTGGTTGACCCCTGACCAGATTCGTGAAGGTGCTCACATGTACGCCATGAATAAGCCGGGTAATATTCAGTGGGGTACTTCCGTCGACCAGATCGGTCGTCCTGCTGGTGCCACCATGCATGCCCGTGCGCTGCTGCGTGCGTTGACCGGTAACCTTGATTGTCCTGGTGCTGACCTGTTGACCGGGCCTTCTCAGGATTATCTAACCGATGAGGAGATGGAAGGGAACAAGTTCCTGCCTGAAGAGCAGCGCGCCAAGCAGATCGGTTCCGATAAATTTAAATTGGTTACCTGGCCGGGTTACAGCAAAATCAGTGAACTGACCAGAAAAACCTGGGGTAAGGTACCGACTGCGGAATGGATGTGTGAGGCTCACCCACCATCAGTATTCCGTGCCATCGCTACCGGTGACCCCTACCCGGTCAAGGCTTTGATGATTTCAGCAACCAATCCATTGGCTTCTTACGGTGAGACTCCAGTCGTTCTTGAGGCTCTGCGGAAGGTCGATTTTATGGTTGCCTGTGATTACTGGGTGACTCCGTCAGCAATGTTTGCTGACTACATCATGCCGATTGCTGGTGCTCTTGAGCGGCCAATTATTACCAACAGTTATGGTTGTGCTGACTTCATGCTCGGTTCTCAGCGTGCTATTCAGCCCATGTATGAGCGGCGTAACGACTTCAACTTCTGGCGCGATCTTGGTGTTGCGCTTGGTCAGGAAGAAAACTGGCCATGGAAAACTGTTGAAGAAGCTTACTACAGTGCCATTGAGCCGATTGGCCATCCGGTCTCGAGCTGGGACGAATTTGTTGAGAATATTCGTTTCCACTTCCCTGAGCGTGAGTACTACAAGTATAAGCGCCAGGGCTTCGCAACTCCGTCTGGTAAGGTTGAGCTTTATTCCACAACTCTTAAAGAGTTAGGCTATCCACCATTGCCAGAATATGTCGGCCCTACCGAGAATGAGATTGACCATCCTGAGCTGGCTGAAAAATATCCATTGGTCCTCACCACAGGTGGTGGATTCATGCCATTCCACCATTCCGAGCACTATCAGATCAAGGATATGCGCTTTATCAAGCATTCTCCGTTCCTTGATATCAACCCCCGCACTGCCGCCGAGATGGGTATCGAAGATGGTGACTGGTGCTGGGTTGAAACTGCACGTGGACGTATGAAGCAGCGCGCTAACCTGACAGAAGCGATCCATCCAAAAGTGATCTACACTCAACGCTGCTGGTGGTTCCCTGAAAAAGATATGCGCGATATCCCTCTGGGTGGTGAACTTGGCGGCGCATTGGAGTCAAACGGAAATATGCTGACCAGTACTGCTGATGAGCACTGTGATCCGTATAGTGGCTCATGGGCGAACCGTGGTCTGCTGTGTCGTGTCTACAAGGTTGACAGCAAGGAGGTAAATTAAGATGGCCCGTTACGTAATTGTCATGGATACCCGGCGCTGTATTGGTTGCCACTCCTGTACTGTCGCTTGTAAGGTTCATAACGAACTGCCTACAGATATGGTGTACAATCCAGTTGTTCAGGATGGCCCCCACGGGACTTTCCCGAACCTCCATTCACGGTTTTTGCCACTGATCTGTATGCATTGTGATAATTCGCCATGCGTTGATGCCTGTCCTACCGGTGCTTCAGTGCAGCGCGAAGACGGCATTGTCCATGTTGAGGACAAGAAGTGTGTTGGTTGCTTATCCTGTGTAATGGCTTGTCCTTATGGTGCTCGTTATCATAACCATGAGACTGGCGCTGTTAACAAATGCAACTTCTGTATGGACCGTGTAGATCAGGGTATGGTTCCACACTGTGTGGCAACCTGTCACCAGAAGGCCCGGATCTTTGGTGATATTGAAGATGAGAACAGCGAGGTTTATAAGCTGATTAAAGAAAATCAGTATATTCAGATGCTTCCTGAGCTGAATACGCAACCCGCTGTTTATTACCTTATTTAACTAGGGGAGATTTACGATGAGCGAGAAACATCAAACTTGGGGCTGGATGCTGGCCGTCGATTTCTTCTTTGCGGGAATGGGTGGCGCTATGCTGATCATTGCCGGATTGACGGATCTGTTTGTCGGACCAGGAATGACATCCCTGTTGGGTAATATTGTTGGTCCTCTCTGCATGTGCGTGGGCTGTGGTTTCCTGATTCTTGAATTGGGTCGGCCGCTGCAGGCCTGGCGTGTCTTTATGAATCCTAAGGCGATTCTGACCTTTGGCGCCTGGATGATGACATTTGCTATTATTTCCGGATTTATCTATGCCTCTTTCGGTATCGATTGGGCTCTGTTCTTCTGGCGTGACTGGGGCTTTTTAAGGGTCCTGCTGGCGATTGTCAATGTTGTTACCGGGCTGGTTGTTGCGACCTATCCCGGGGTTCTGCTTGGTCGCCATAAAGGGCGTCCCTTCTGGACTGGTCCTGGCATCATGGCTTTGTTCCTGCTGTCTTCCCTGGTGACGGCCGCTGCTGCTCACTATATCTGTGGCCTGCTGGTCTCTGCTCCTGTTTCTGAGCAGGTATGGGCTGCCATGCCTGGTATTATGGCTGCATTGCTGTTTGCACAGGCCGTTCTGTGGATCGGTTATCTGTGGATTAAGCAAACTGGTACCACTACGGTAGAAAGTGCTGCCGCTCAGCGCTGGATCAGTGGTGATATGGCCTCCAGTTTCAAGATCTCTTTTCTGGTTCTTGGTACCGTCGTTCCTTTGGTCCTGACGATTATTCCATTTACTGCTACTGCTGCTATCGGCGCTTTGTTCGTACTGTTCGGCGGCGTTACTATGCGGATGATGACCGTTCAGAGTGGTACCGACCGGACCTTCATGCCTGGTGAATTGAAGTACCGTAGCCGGTTACCTCAAGGGCAGGAAGACTTTTTGAAAAAAGCCTGGATGTAATAGTTTTGCTGTAATGTCGATGGCGTTACCGGACCTCTATCCCCTTCTTTCCGGTAACGCCCTTTTTTTACTTTTAATCTGAAAAGCCCTTTTGTTGCGAATTGGTGCCGGGCTTCGCCTTTGTCTGTGCGGTATACCTTGTTATGCCTCCGCTCAAACGCTTGCCCTCCTCCGATTATGCAATACGGGTCAAAATTTACTGATATTTAATATCATCTGTATCTTGTCGTTCTGGTTGTTTATTAAATGAAGCAGTTCGCTGCTATTTCTCTTCAAGGAAGTTGTTGTTATGTCAACAGCAGTCGTTAATAAAGTGTCGCAATCGCTTAAGGTTCTCGAAACAACACAAAGCGTATGTCCTGAATGTCTCAAGGTTCTTACTGCTCAGATTGTTGTTCGTGATAATACTGTGTTTATGGATAAGGAGTGCCCTGAACATGGTTTTTACTCTACCTACCTCTGGCCTGATGAAGAGCATTATGTCTGGCTGAAAAACTTTAAATTTCCCCATGTAGCACCGGAAAAAGTGCATCAATCTACCGAAGAGTGCCCTTCAGCGTGTGGCCTGTGCAACAAGCATCAACACCATCCTCGCCTGGTTGAAATTGAACTTACTCAGCGCTGTAATTTACGTTGTCCGGTCTGTTTCATGGCCGCTGATGGCAATGAGACTGCCATCAATACCGATTTGTCTCTTGACGTTATCGAGGCCCAATTGCGTAGTATCCTCGAGCAGAGTGGAGCCAATACCAGTATTCAATTGACCGGTGGTGAGCCAACCGTGCGTGAGGATCTGCCTGACATTGTGCGTCTTTGTCGTGAGATTGGTTTCAGCGCTATTGAGGTTAACACCAATGGTGTTGTGATCGGTCGTAATCCCGATTTTTTGCAAAAGCTTATCGATGCCGGTATTACCGGTATCTATATGCAGTTCGATGGCTTGACTGATGAGGTGTTCCGTAAAGTGCGAGGCGCTAATCTTGCCAAGCTGAAGCTTCGGGCGATTGAAAATTGCCGGGCAGCCGGGATTCAGGTGGTTCTGGCTATGGCAGTTATCAGTGGAACCAATGAAGAGCAGATGGGAGATGTTTTAAAATTTGCTCTCGAAAATCGTGATGTTATTGCTGGTGTCGCGTATCAGCCGGCATTTGGTTCAGGACGCTTTGATGTTCATGATAATCCACCACTGACCATGGGTGATGTTGTTTTCAAGTTATCCGAGCAGAGTGATGGAATTGTTGAACCTTACGATTTCTGGCCGACCGGTTGTTCTCACCCGTTATGCGATTCCACCACCTATGTGGTGCGAACACCTGATGGCTTTCAACCTGTGAGTCGGCAGATCAGTATTGATGAGTATCTTGATCATTTTGATCCGTCCAGCCCTCAGGGCTCAGTCATGCCGGATATCGCTGCACGTATGTATCCTGATATTGAGCCAGGTGTTTCCATTCTGATTATGAATTATATGGATGCTGACAGTATGGATCTGAAGCGTCTGCAGCAGTGTAGTATGACAGTTGCCGGGCCGGAAGGGAGATTGGTGCCGTTCTGTTCCTACCAGTTGACCAATTGTCATGGGCAAAAACATCTTAATTTTTAATGCTTCTTGTTGTCCGAATCTGAGTGTTGAGAGCCTGCCGTTTATTCGGCAGGCTTTTTTTACCGTTAAGATTTTCCTGTGCGGCCTGTGCTTTTCGCTTGGACGATGGAAACACTGTTTATCTTAACCAGCATGGAACGGTTGACGGCCTTGGATGTGAGGAGTTTCAGGTTTTGTTCAGGAGTTAGGTAGGTGACACCTTTATCCTTGTTGGGCAATTAAATCAGGAATTCTGGGGCGTAATTGTTTCCCCGAATTCTAATCTTGAAGATTGATCAGTGGCAAATAAATACAGTCCTAAAATGATAACTAGTTTTAAAATAAGAACATAGTAAAAACAGTAGTTTATGATTTGATAAGCCAAGAAGAGTTCAAAATATCATCCCAAAAAGAGATTTTTGAGAAAAAATCTCTATCTTTTGAAAGTCAAGTAAAAACAGGTATTTACCGAATTGCCGAAAATCATTCACGGTTGGCACATAAGTAGCATTTGTAATCATAGTCAAAACCGGAACCCGGGTTGTCCGAAGCTGTAGCCTGCCAGGTTGCATGAAAACAAACAGTATTCGGAAGGCGACGTGGTTTCGATTTACCGTAATTCATAAAAGCATAAAGGAGGTGCGAAAGAGAAAAACCCTGCGGATTGTTTTTGTGTATTCACATTCGAGAATGAAAGGATGGGTAATTCAATGGCAATGGAAGATCGAATGAAGAAAGAGTGGAAAACTGAAAATGAGGATGGCTCCGTTACAGTAAGGACTTGTGGCTGGTCACCTCCAGGGGATCACCCAGTTGGTTGTGGTATGAAACTGACTGTTAAGGGTGGCAAGCTCATCGAAGTTGAAGGCGACGAAGAGCACCCAATTACTAACGGACGTCTTTGCGTCAGATGTCTGTCACTCCCAGAGTACGTTCATCACCCTTCACGTATCACCACCCCGATGAAACGTAAACTGGAAGATCGTGGTAAGAACAAGTGGACCAAGATCTCTTGGGATGAAGCTTGGGATATCATTGTTCCTAAAATCAAAGAATACAAAGAGAAGCACGGCGCTGAGTCTATCATCGTTTTCGGTGGTACCGGCCGCCAGGCTTGTCTTTACTACTATCCTCTCGGGTTTGCTTCAATCGGAACCCCGAACGTATGTTACCCACTGAGTGGTTGGTCATGCTACGGCCCACGCTGTGCTATTACCGATTACATCCTCGGTGCAGGTTATCCTGAAATCGACTACGCCGGTTACTTCGAGAAGCGTTTTGACGATCCAGGCTTCACCTTGCCTGAACTGATCGTTGAATGGGGTAAAAATGCCCTTTATTCAAACCCTGATGGTTTCTTCGGTCATGCCCTCATCGATATGATGAAGCGCGGCACCAAGATGATCCATATCGACCCACGGATCACCTGGTTGGGTACCCGTTGTGCTGAAGTATGTCAGCTGCGTCCTGGTACTGACTCCGCCCTGGCTCTGGCCTTCCTGAACGTTATCATCAACGAAGAACTGTATGATAAAGAGTTCACCGAAAACTGGACCTACGGCTTTGATGAGTTGAAAGAGCGTGTTCAGGAATACCCACCAGCAAAAGTTGCTGGCATTACCTGGGTACCTGAAGACCAGATCATCCGTTGTGCACGTATGATCGCTAACTCCAAGCCTTGCTCCATCCAATGGGGTCTGGCAACTGACGAGAACCCTAACGGTGTTCAGATGGGTCATGCCATCCTGTCACTTGCTGCCATCACTGGTAACCTCGACGTTCCTGGTGGTATCACCCTCGGACCTCCAGCTGCTCTGTTGGGTAAATGGCGTGTTGAGACTCGTCGTAACCTGTCTGACGAGCTGTGGGACAAGCGTATTGGTGCTAAGGAATGGCCAGCACTCAGTACTGCTCTGGCTACTACTCACCCTGACGAAACTCTTGACACTCTCGAAAGTGGCAAGCCTTACCGTCTGCGCATGGGTTGGTTCAACAGCTCCAACTTCATCACCCCAACTTGTGCCGTCCAATGTGACCGTTGGTATCATGCTCTGAAGACCCTGGAATTCAACGTTGTTCAGGACTGCTTCATGACTCCAACTGCTATGGCTTTCGGTGATGTCTTCCTGCCACTGCCAACCTTCGCTGAGCACAACGGTGTTGTTATTACTCACTTCGGCCGTAACTCAGTTACCCTTGGTCCTATCAATCAGGCTCTGCGTGTTGGTGATACCCGTTCCGATATCGAAGTTTGTATCGAACTTGGTAAAAAACTTCACCCAGATATGTGGGAATGTGAAGATGTTGAAGACTTCTTTACCCAGCAGCTCCAGCCTGAGCTGGGCGTTGACTTCAACGGCCTGAGAGAAATGGGTGTTTACACTCCGAAGTATACCTACAAGAAATATGAAAAAGGTCTGCTCCGTGGTGATGGCGAGCCTGGTTTCAATACTGTTACCGGTATGGTCGAGCTGTCTTCAACTCTGTTCGAAGCTTGGGGCGACGATGCTCTCCCATACTTCAAAGAACCACCATACAGCCCAATCAGTACTCCTGAACTGTGGAAAGAATATCCACTGGTTCTGACCACTGGTGCACGTAAGGTTACCTCTTTCCACTCAGAGCACCGTCAGATCGCTACTCTGCGTGAGATCGATCCTTGGCCAGTAGTTGAGCTTCACCCAACTACCGCTGAAGACTTGGGTATCAAAGAAGGTGACTGGGTCCTGCTCGAGAACATGTTCGGCAAGGCTAAGATGAAAGCCAAAGTCACCCCAACCATCCATCCAAAAGTTGTTCACGCAACTCACGGCTGGTGGTTCCCAGAGCAAGATGGCGAAGAGCCAAACCTGTTCGGCGTATGGCAGTCCAACGTCAACAACATGGTGCCCCATAAGCATATCGGTAAGCTTGGTTTCGGTGCTCCGCTCAAGCAAATGATCTGTAAGGCATCCAGACTGCAGAACTTCGACGACGTCGTAATTACTGCTTAAGAAACAGAGTCTGTTTGCATTTGATTGGCCGGTCTCGGGCCGATACTGTTCGACCCGGACCGGCAACGCTTGAGGGAACGGAAGTTGCTTCCGAACCGAAAACTATGATGATTGGAGGAACAAAATGTCCAAAAACGGATTGTTGATTAATTACCAATGGTGTACTGGCTGCCACAGCTGTGAGGTCGCATGTAAGAATCATCTCAAGCTGCCAATCGGCAAGTGGGGCATCAAGCTCGTAGAAAATGGCCCATGGGAAGTTACCCCTGGCAAATTTGAGTGGGATTATGTTGCTGTTCCAACTCAGCTTTGTGACCTGTGTGCAGATCGTACTGCTGCTGGCAAGAAACCTTCTTGCGTGCATCACTGCCTGTCACAGTGCATGGAGTATGGTACCCTCGAAGAATTGGCTCAAAGAGCTGCTGAACTGGGTCCAAAAACTACTATCTTCGTTCCTTAATTGGAATGTTTCCCTGGAGACCTCAATCGAGGTTTCCAGGGTTAGTTTGTCAGTAAGATGATTTTAATCGGTGTTTATTAGTTCACATTGTGACTTGAGTCTTAGAGACCGATTTGAAAGGTAAATGACTCAACTGGAAGTGCCATTTGAAAAGAGATCTTATTAGTCAGTTTCTATCTATTATTATTTATGAAGCTGACAAGGATTAGCACATATCTCACTAATATAAAGGCACATAGTTGGTTGTGTTTTTTACTTTCAGGTAATGGTTTTATCCATTTCCTGAAGTTTTCATTTCTATCTTATTAAATGTTATAGAACTTAAATATTTAATAGTTTTATTGTTTATTATCGGCACATCATGAATTAGAAAACACAGATTATCACTTCTGATCTGATGAAAGAATGGTTTTGTATTTGTAAAATTATCATTGTTATTCGATACAAAATCAGTATTCTATTTGATGTAGTGATGCTTTTTTGCAAATAACTTAATCATCAACAACAAATAGTTATTTAACAAAAAGGAGATTAAAAATGTCAGAAAACACACCTAAAAAAGTTAAAAAGCCTATCGATCCACTCGCAGCTAAACCAGGTCAGAACTATGGTTCTACCAAATTTAAGCCTTCAAAAGAGTATGAAGGCGGAAATATTACTTTTAAAGAAGAAGACAAGAAGTAATATTTGTTTGTAAGTTCCTTGAGGATGCAATTACCTGCCTGACTTTTATTTATTTGTTGATGACTAATATTAAAAAAGCAGGCAGGAATTTTTTTATTCCTTATCGGGAAACTTATAAAATAATACGTTCTAAAAATGACAGCTCAAAAATTCTAGCACTGTTGAAAATCTGCCCATTTTGAATAGTGTCAGTTTTATTAGATCTAATTTGAATGTTTTTGAGGAGTTTTGCATGTTCCTGTATCCTGCTGCTTCTCATCTGCGAAGTCGTAGGAATTTAATTTATTTTATTTGAATGCTCAGCTCTGGACTATCAACTCTAGACAAGAGGACAGAAAGATGTCAGATCAAAATTATAATCGTTGGCTGATTCTCGTCGCTGCGGTCATTATCAATCTTTGTATCGGTACTCTGTATGCATGGAGTGTTTTCGCTAAACCTCTCGGAGCCTTGTTCGGTTGGGCTCCTGCTGCTCTCGGTTTAGCTTTCTCTATTAACCATGGATTAAGCCCTGTCTCCATGATTGGTGGCGGCTATATCCAGGATAAACTCGGATCTAAAGCGACTATCGTTGTTGGTGGTTTGATGTTTACCATCGGTTTGGTTCTAACTGGTTTCAATTCAGGTGCTATCGGTACTTTGTATCTGACATACAGTACTATTGCAGGTGTTGGTGGTGGTGTTGTTTATGCCGGTACTGTAGCTAACACCGTTAAGTTCTTCCCCGATAAGCGCGGTTTGGCTGCCGGTATCTGTTCAGCCGGTTATGGTTGCGGTGCTATGGTTATGGCACCTATCGCGGCCAAATTGATCACTGCTTATGGCATTCTTGCTTGCTTCCAGATTCTAGGTATCGCGTTCTTTGTCATTATTGCTTTGGCTCTGACCGTCACCAAGCGGGCACCAGCCGGTTATGCCCCTGCCGGTTGGACTCCTCCTGCCGTTAGTGCTGCTAGACCTTCTGGTAATGATGTGACTTGGACCAAGATGCTTAGTGAAGGTATCTGGTGGGTTATCCTGGTTATGCTGTATTGCGGTGCCATGTCTGGTCTGATGGTTTTGGCTCATGCTTCACCAATTGGTCAGTTAATGTTCAATCTGACACCAATGAAGGCTGCTTTCTTTGTCAGTGTTATTACTCTTGCTAATGCTGTGGGTCGTATCGGTTTTGGTGGCTTGTCTGATAAAATCGGCCGCTCCAATACCATGATGATCATGTATATCGTATCTGCAGTATCTATGTTGAATCTGACATTTACCGGTTCTATCGCTGGTTTTGTCGCCTCTGGTGTTGGTGTCGGTGCTGTTTTTGGTGGTTTCATGGGTCTTATGCCATCGATTATCAGTGAGCGTTACGGCATGAAGAACTTTGGGGTTAACTATGGTGTAACCTTCATCGGTTTCAGTCTTGCTGCCCTGTCCGGACCACTGTTGGCCGGTAAGGTTCGTGCTGCTACCGGTGATTACAATCAGGCTTTCTGGATTGCTCTGGGTGTTAATGTCGTCGGTCTGGTTGCTGCTGCTGTTTTCCGGATGATGGACAAGCGCTCTGCAGAAGCTTATCCCGCTGGCGCTAAAGTTGCTAAGTCTTGATAGGTTGGCTCTTGTAATATGCTAGGATTTGAGCCTTTTTTCGAATAAGCAAATATCTGACATTTAAGTAAAAGAGTCGGCCTGGCTGACTCTTTTACTATTTTTTAAACCGGTACCCGAGGAACGATTTGGGTACCGTAGGATCGGATCGGTTTGTTTATGCGTGAAAGATTCTTGTCTGAAACACTACAGCTGATGAACGAGCAGGGCCTGAGTTTTACCCTGGCCCAGCTCGCTTCACAGTTGGCCGTCAGTAAGCGGAAGATTTATGAACTTTTCGATTCCAAAGACGAGTTGGTTGGAGCTGTCCTGGATGAGATATTGCGCGATTTAAAGCAGCAGGTTACTGACATTACAGCAAGAGAAAATTTAAATATTATTGATAAGTTAAAAGCGCTGATGATGGCGTCACCTAAAGCTCTTGGACCGTTAAGTGCCAGAGCAATCACTGATATTAAACGTCATCTCCCTGATGAATGGCAAAACTACGAAAATTTTTTTGAAGACAGGTGGCAGCGCGTTGCAGAAATATTGCAACAGGGGGTAAGTGCGGGTGTTTTCCGTTCCGTCAATATGAAGGTTTTATGGAAGATTTATCGGGGTTCTATTAATGAACTCGGGGATTATCAGTTTTTGACTCAAAACAACAGTACTTTTCAAAGTACCATGGAACAAACGATTGATATTCTGATTTACGGAGTCTTTGCTGATACCGCCAGGAGAAAGATTGCATATTAAATTACTTTTTGAATATAAAGCCCGTCGCAATGATGCGACGTAACAGACATCTGTTCATGATCCGTTCTTCAATCTCAAGGAGATTACATGATGGAGAAGACAATTGATGTAAATGAGGTATTTGACGATCTTCCTTTTTCCGCTTATCAAATCGGTATCTGCGTTTTATGTTTTATCGTCGTCTTTTTTGATGGATTTGATCTGACTGTCATTGGCGTTGCTATTCCTGGAATGATGGCTCATCTCAGCGTTTCTCCCGCTGAAATCGGTGCTGCTGTTAGTGCCGGGCAACTCGGACCAATGATAGGTGCAGTTATTTTAGGGATGGTCGCTGATAAATATGGCCGCAAAAAGACCATGTTCTTTTCGGCTCTCGTTTTTGGTTTTTTTACCTATATGACTGTTCATATCACGACCTGTACAGAGCTTGGTGTCTACCGCTTTCTTGCTGGCCTTGGTATGGGCGGTGTTATCCCCAATGCCCTGGCATTCGGTAGCGAATATGCTCCTTCCCGGTTACGTGCTGGCCTGTCCCTTTATATGTGGGGTGGTATGCCAACTGGCGCTATGATTGCTGCTTTCTCTGCATCTTATCTTTTGCCTCACTGGGGCTGGCAATCGGTCTTCTATGTTGGCGGTCTGGCTCCTATCGTTATTGCTTTTCTGGTCCTGGTTATGCTTCCTGAATCTTTGAGTCACCTGGTAAAGAGTGGCCATCAGGAAAAGGCCAAAGGGATTGTCCGAAAGATTGACAAGGACCAGGCTATTGACCTTTCTACCGTTGATTTAAGTGTTCAGGAGCAAGCTGAAGGTAAACAGAAAAGCGGCGGAATCAAAGGAATGTTCTCCGGAGAGTACGCAAAAACCACGACTCTGCTGTGGATTCTGTTTTTCTTAAGTTTCTACCTGTTGTGGATCCTGTTCTCATGGGTGCCAAAATTGCTCAAAGATGCTGGTGCTACAACTCAGCAATTCAGTATCGGGTTTGCTTTTATTCATCTTGGATCGGTCATCGCCTGTCTGTGTATCGGCCGCTGTATGTCTAAATTCAACAAGCTTAATGTCGTAAAGTATCTATTCATAGGAGCTTTTATTGCTCTGAATGCTTTTGGGTATTTCGCTTCACATGCTTTCCTGATTGTTCTGGTTGTGTCAATTTTTACCGGCATGTTTGTTAACGGTGGCAACTCGTCACTAATGGGGCTGGCTTCTTCTGTATACCCTGCTGAAATGCGTGGTAGTGGTATTGGCTTTGCGTATGGCGTCGGAAAGATCGGAACTCTGGTCGCGCCGTTAGTCGGTGGGCTAAGTTTGCAAGCCGGCTGGGGGGTCCAGAAAATGTGTACTGTAAACAGTATTGGTGCACTGATCATTTTCGGGATTGTCATGATCCTGCAAAATTATATGCGTACGACAGCCGCTGGCGAAGTTTAGTCTTTAATTTTAAGACCAAAAAACGATCTGTCAGGTGGCTTATTGCAGGCCTTGTAAAAAATCCCGATCTTCCCAGAAGGTCGGGATTTTTTTTCTCTTAATATGGAGAAGGCGATTGACAAAATTGTTAATTCTTAATAAATTAACAAGGCCTAATCAATGAATCCCATCCTATTCATTCCTAATACGGCTCAGCGCACATGTGTATCCACGGGGAGAGGTCCTTGGATATCACGAAAAACACACCTTAAAGTTATGCAATATTAACCCTTTAGTGGACATTCTACAGATTGTTTATGCGAGTAGGACGTCCATGATCTGCGAATGCAAGAGAGGATCCTGCGCAATGCAAGTTAGAATGAACCTAAGAAACAGAATATTGATACCGGTTACAGTGGTTATGATTATCGGCATGTTAATAACTGCGCTTATATCTTACCGGAACTCGAAAGAGGCAATTACCCAGATTGTCAGTGATAGTATGGTAGCGACCATCGATGCCTCGAATAAGCAAATAGATGCTTGGGTAACCGATATTGTAGCTGACCTGTCGTCATGGTCAAAGAGTGCTGAAGTTATAAGGGTCTTGCAAACAGGAGAAGGCGTTGAGGCGGCCAATGCAATACTGCAGACCTTGAAATCGAATTATCCGGCCTACGAAAATCTCGGAGTACTAAATAAGGATGGGTTGGTTATTTCAGGGAGTGAAGTCGCAGTCATTGGCAAACTTAACCTGAAAACACGTGCTTACTTCCAGGATGGTATGGCTGGCAAGACGTCTATTTCCAAGCCGGTCGCCAGCCGTTCGACGGGTAATCCGATATTTGTTGCTGGGATTCCGGTTGAGGCTAATGGAAAGGTTATCGGAGTGATTTTTGCGGCCGTCGATCTTTCGGGGTTCTCTGAGGTATTCATCGATCCGTTAAAAATTGGTAAGGAGGGGTATGGATTTGTCACAGACAAGGATGGCGTCCTGATTGCTCATCCCGATAAACAACGGATATTGAAGGTCAATACCAGAGATTATGCTATTGGCAAAGAAATGATGAAAACCCAAAATGCCGGTAAAGTTGTTTCATATGAACTGAATGGGGAAGAGAAAATTCTGGTGTTTGGTATTGAGCCATATACGGGTTGGACAATTGGTGTCACTGCTTCTCCTGAAGATATTTACTCATCGGTGATTACCGTGAGAAATGTGAATTTATACAGCACTCTGGTACTGGCTGTCGTGGTTGCCCTGTTCCTGTTCCTGCTGGTGTCCCCAATTGTCAAAACCCTCAAACGCGGAGTATCGTTTGCGACAGCAGTTAAGGAAGGGGATACCTCGCAGCGTCTTGATCTGACCCGCAGTGATGAATTGGGAGATTTAAGCAGAGCTCTTAATGAAATGGCTGATAGTATGAGTGAGAGGGCTGAACTTGTCGAAAAGGTTGCTCAGGGAGATTTGACTGTTCATGTTAACTTATCCTCAGAGAAAGATACCTTGGGGCAGGCGCTTCAATCGATGTTGAAAAACCTTAATCAAATGATGGCAGAAGTTTCCATGGCCAGTGAGAGGGTCAACGCCGGGAGTACTGAAATTGCCGGTGCTTCACAGTCATTATCGCAAGGTGGTTCAGAGTCCGCAGCCTCTCTGGAAGAGATTACTTCTTCAGTGACTGAGATGGCTTCTCAGAGTAGTTCCAATGCAGAGAATGCTCGTCAGGCCAGGGAATTGTCGACCAGTGCTCAAAAATACGCCGGCGAAGGAAATGAGCGTATGAAAGAGATGGTCCGGGCCATGGCAAAAATCCAGGATTCTAGTCAGAATATCTCTAAGATAATCAAAACCATAGATGAAATTGCCTTTCAGACCAATCTGTTGGCTCTTAATGCTGCGGTTGAGGCTGCCCGGGCGGGTCAGCACGGGAAAGGTTTTGCCGTCGTTGCAGAAGAAGTTCGTAATCTGGCAGCCAGAAGCGCCAAGGCCGCGCGGGAAACTGCTGAGTTGATTGAAGGTTCGGCAGATCTTACCGCTGAAGGATCAACCATCGCTGGGCAGACAGCTGAAGAACTGGAAAATATTGTGAATGAGGTTAACAAGGTAAACGACCTGGTTGCTGAGATTGCCATTGTGTCTGAAGAGCAGGCTGAAGGGGTCAGGCAGGTTAATATCGGCCTAGAGCAAATTGATCGGGTTACGCAGCAGAACATGGCTATGGCGGAGGAAAGTGCCGCCTCGGCAGAGGAGCTTTCCGGCCAGGCAGAGAGACTGCAGGAAATGCTCAAACGGTTTAGGCTGGAAGGTCAGAGTAGTTCTGGATTTGCCGGTGGTAGAAGTTCGTTGTTGTTGGATTAAGCAAATTCAGTCGTTCTGTATGAATGAAGGTTCCCCGCATTCTATCAAGGATGCGGGGGAATATCGTTAATAAAATCATACGCATGAGTTTTTCCTGTCCGCTTGTCTCATTCTGGCATGGCCTGGGGTCAATATGAGAAATCCCTGCTGCTCTCAATTTATCTTCCTTAAGACTTTTCTGTTAAATAATTTACGAACAACCTGTTTCTCTCCGTTTTTTAGTCTGCTATAAAGACGTGTCGTCAGATGAATAGTCATCTGGCAGTTGGCATAGTTATCGCTATCTGATTAACCATAGATTGGTGAATAAATGGTGCAATGGCCGCATCGTGACAACGCTGTTGGCATAGCTGGCATCATCATGAAGACAGGAGATAATAAAGATGATCAAGGTACCTCTGGCACAGGCAGAAGGGCAGGTTTTAGGCTACGACATAACCGTGGTTGATGTGGATAAAGGGGTCAAGGGGGTAGCGTTCAGCCGTGGTCATGTGATTGAAAAAGAGGATCTTGAGGTTCTTGCTCGTCTTGGTAAGCAGAATATCTATGTCTGGGAGGGGAATGAGGTTGAGATTCATGAAAATGAAGCTGCCTGCAGCCTGGCTCCTCTTATCGCCGGGCCAAATATTCGTTATGATGCAGAGCCCAAAGAGGGGAAAATTGGCTTTTATGCGACTTGTCCTGGAATTTTTCGCGTCGATCCTGAGCGCCTTGAGCGCATCAACCGTCTTGCTATTCCCTCCCTGCCAACTATTCATACCGACTTTCCGGTTAGTGATGGAAAGCAGGTTGCAGCCTTCCGTATTATCCCCCTGACCTGTCCCCGAGAGGTATTTGATCAGATTAAAGCTGAACTCAGTGAACCGCTGTTAACGGTTGATCCTTATCGGGTCAAAACCGCAGCTATCCTGGTCACCGGTAGTGAAGTCTATAGCGGTAAGATCAAGGATGGTTTTACCCCTAAATTGAAGAAGAAAATGGCCTCCCTCGGGATTGAGGTTACGGTTGCTGATATCTTGCCGGATAATCAGGAGACTATCAGTCAGGCGATAACTTCAGCGCTTGAAAAAAGTGATCTGCTGATGATTACCGGTGGAACCTCGGTTGATCCGGATGATGTCACGACCCAGGCCATGAAAGATGCCGGTATCACTTTCTCGCAGAAGGGGAACCCGGTTCAACCAGGCAACAATTTCACAATTGGCTACGTCGGGGAAAAGACCGTATGTGCCATTCCGGCTGCAGCTCTTGTTTTTGCGGCCACTGCCTTTGACATTTTCCTGCCAAGGATTGTCGCTGGAGAAAAAATTTCCCCTGATGCTATCGCCCGTTCCGGGCATGGCGGGTTATGTCACTTCTGTAAAGTCTGCCACTATCCAATCTGCCCGTTCGGGAGGAGTTAATCACCATGAGTGCTGAGGTTCAAAGTCTTTCCTATCCTGTTGCTCTGGCGCGGTTGCTCGACGCTGTTCAACCCGTTGAAACCACCAGCCTTGACATTGGTGATACCTTTGGGCATGTGTTGGCGACAGAGATAAAAACACCACGCCCTTTTCCTGATACCATGCGCAGCGCGGTCGACGGCTATGCCCTTGGTTCGCTGGATGTTTCCGAATTTAATTTGCTCGATACGCTAGCCGCCGAGGATCTGCCGCGGGCAGAACTCAGTGGACCAAATGCTGTTGCGGTAATGACTGGCGCAACAGTCCCTGAAGGATCCCAGGCGGTTATTCGCGTTGAGAGTACCTCATTGCAAGAACAGCGGGTAACGATTCAGGAAACCCCTGAGCCGGGTGATAACATTAATCGTATTGGCGAAGAATTCGCCAAGGGGCAGTTGGTGTTGCCAGCCGGGGTGCGGCTCGATGCTGTGCGGCATAGCGTTCTGTGCTATCTGGGTCTCGATCGCGTCAAGGTCTACCGGCGCCCTCGGGTTGGCGTTTTGATAACCGGCAATGAACTGCTTAAGCCTGGAGAGCGCCATCGGCCAGGAATGGTCTACGAAAGTAACAGCTATGTGCTGAGCAATATCCTGCGTCAGCTTGGGATGGATGTTGTCGTCCGGGGTCCGGTTGAGGATAAGCCTGAGGTAATTGCCAAGGTGCTTGACCAATTAGCCTGGCAGAATGATCTGGTGGTCACTTCCGGCGGTGTTTCCATGGGACAATTTGATTATATCAGGCCGTTGCTGCAACAGAGTGGTTTTGACCTGCTGGTTGATCGTACCAGAATTAAGCCGGGGCGGCCAATGTTGGTGGCCCGCCGTGATCAGAAATTATTTTTGGGAATGCCTGGTTACCCGGCGGCATTCTTGACCAACATTATGGCTTACCTGATACCGGTCTTGCGAAAGCTGAGCGGAATCCAGGACATTCACCCGGCAGGGCGTATCGCCCGCTTGGCACAACCCGTAAAGGGGCGCGAAAAGCGCTGGGACTTTGTCAGGGTAAAGCTTGAAAATGACGGGGCGGTGGTGACCGCAACTCCGGTTACAAAACAGATGACTTCACAGTACATCAGTATGGCTCATGCTGATGGTTTAATTATTCTTGATGATAAATGTAGTGGTTTGGACGCAGGAACTGAGGTAAAGGTTATGGATTTTGCCTCAGCCTTAAATTGAGTATCGAGAAGATATAGGAGCTGTCATGAATATGCAGGAACAGATCAATGCGTGGAAGCAGGATCCGGAATTTATTAAAAACGTCGGGATGATTCTCTGTCATAATGGGATCGTACGTGGAACCAGCCGTGGCGATAAAAAAGAAGTCGTTGGCGTACGGGTCACCCCTGATTATGACAAGATTGAAGAGATTCGTGCCGATTTTGAAAAAAATGCTCCAGGGATTTATCGTGTCGCGGTTAAAGCTTTCGGCGGTGATCTGAAACCGGGCGATGATTTGTTGTACATTCTGGTGGCTGGCGATATTCGCGAAAATGTTAAGGCGGCACTATCCGAGTTGCTGGATAAGATCAAGTCTGAAGCTGTTTCAAAAGAAGAACTCCTGGCTGCTGAAGCCTGATTGGGTTAATGTCCATGACTAAAGCGATATCATTTGTGGCCCGGTTATCTGGTACTGGTAAAACAACGCTGGTTGAGGCAGTCATCAAAATTCTGTCCAGCCGAGGTTATCGCGTTGGTGCCATTAAGCATGATGCTCATGACTTTGAGATTGATAAGCCAGGTAAGGACAGTTATCGCTTTACCGCTGCAGGGGCTGCAACTACGATTATCGCCTCTAAGGAAAAGACTGCTGTGGTTAAGCAGAACCTTGAGCCTCCAGCGCTCGAGGTTCTGCTGGAGCAGTATTGTACCGGCCTTGATCTGGTTGTTGTTGAAGGGTTCAAGGACAGCAGTCTGCCCAAGATAGAAGTCCATCGCCAGGCCCATTGCCCACCGCAAACCCTGGCTGAAGAAGGGACCCATCGCAACATCGTTGCTATTGTCAGTGATGCCCCCTGTGCCACCGGTCTGCCCATGCTCGATCTTAACGATCCGCAGCAGGTTGTTGATTTTATTCTCGGCTATCTGGGAATTACCCGGTCTTTGTGAAAATTGATTTTTTAACGCAGAGACGCGAAGGACGCAAAGAAACGCAGACAGAACCTTGGGGTTAGTTTTAAACCTTAAAAATCTCTGCGGTCTCTACAATTCTCAGCGCCTTTGCGTCGATAGGCCTATCCGCAAAATTTCTTGATTCATCGAAGGATTTCACCTCCGTACAATTTCCGCTTTAAGCTTGATCTGTAATTTTTCAATTTTCCGATACAGGGTGCTGCGAGAAATACCCAGCTGTTTGGCGGCCTGACTCATGTTGTAGTCAGCATCTCGTATGGCTTGTTCTATGAGGCTGTAATCAGCGTTGGGCGATGTTTTCTTTTTTAGGTCGGAAGCCACTGGTCGTATTGTCTGGTTGCGTTGGGTGCAGCTATTTGCGATTGGTGCAGGCAATTGCCCAAGGCGGATAATTTCCTGATCAAGGGATAAGTAAAAAGCGCGTTCGATGGTAATGATCAGTTCATGAATGTTGCCGGGCCAGGAGTAGCTCATTAATGCAGTAATTGTTTCTGCGGCAAGCTGCTTGTGGGATGAATTTTTCTGGTTAAGTTGCCTTAAAAAATGGGAGCACAACTCCGGAATATCATCGCTAAATTCACGTAACGCCGGCAGGGTGATGGTAAATACAGCCAGATGGTTGAAGAGATCACTTAAAAAAGTACCATTAAACGCGATTTCCTGTAGTAGATCTCTGGTTGTTGTTGAAATGATACGGATTTCAAGAGGCCTTAAATGCTCTTCACCATGACGTAGAAGCTGTCCTTTTTGAAGGGTGTCGAGCAACTGCTGCTGAATGGTCAGAGGGAGTTCGCCAATATTCTTAAGCAGCAGCGTCCCCCCGTTGGCAAGCTCAAGTGCTCCTGGGTTTTTACCCGATGCGTCCCCAAAGAGTTGAATCTGTAATTCCACTTCACTGAAACCGGCACAGGGTTGTTCTACGAAGGGCTCGTTTGCCAGAAT
Source organism: Geopsychrobacteraceae bacterium (assembly GCA_963664385.1). Lineage (GTDB taxonomy): Bacteria > Desulfobacterota > Desulfuromonadia > Desulfuromonadales > Geopsychrobacteraceae > Seleniibacterium. Next base: position 1,243,837 of record OY761157.1, on the reverse strand, counting down.
GCTGCCCTGGTGTATCGCTTTAGCGAAAAGGCATTTTCCACAGCCGGTTTCCCCTTCAAGCAGAACGTTGGAGCGGGTTTTTGATGCGACTTCGGCAACCCGCTTGGTCTCGCGCAGTTTCGGGTTGCGGCCAAGAATCGTATTGAATGGGTCGCGTTTATAGTGGTAAGCCGGTTGCTGTCCGCTCGTCTTCTGAGTGTCACTAAAGGGATAAGGGGGAATTGGCCCGGCAGATTCCCAGACAACATCGATGCTGCTGTCATTTTTAATCTTGCCAATCCGCGACCACAGCCAAAGGTGCTGGTTTTGCGGATCGACGATCAGTTTTCCCTGGGGCGCATCAAGGGACTGGTGCTTCAAGCGTTCGCGCAATAGTTCATTGCGCTGTTGAGGCTCAGTAATCTTCAGCAGGTCCTGGTCATAGGTTTGTTCAAGGAGCCGGATAGCATCGTAGGCGAACTCCATGGCGCCATTGATGGTGGTTTCTCCAAAGCGTGAATAATAGTGACTGATAAACCGTTTATTTTCTTCATTACTCAAAGCCTGGAAGTATCCAGAGGTGCAATAATGGCCTGAAGCGGCCTCAGATCCGATGGCTGCAATCTCGCGTTCGGAAGTGATCGGACTGATGATCGGGGCGTTGAATCCGGCCTGATGGTACTGGCGATAAAAATCGACAACACTCGATCCGACCAGATTAGAGACAATGACGACGGGCTTGTCATCTGTCAGTAGTGGGGAGAGATCATGAATGAAATTGCCGAAGTCGGAATGCCCCAGGGGGAAGTATTGTTCGTGAATAATCATTTCCGGATCGATGCGCTCAACCCATTGACGAACCTGCTGATTTGCTGAACGTGGGTAGATATAATCAGATCCAAGTAAAATAAAGCGACTCGCCAGGTTGGCGACAACCCAACTCAGGATGGACTCAACTTGTTGGTTTGGTACGGCGCCAAGATAAAAGACCTGGGGGTGCGATTCGAGCCCTTCATAATTATTTGGATAAAGGAGTAAACCACCTGTTTCTTCCAGGACAGGTAATACCGCCTTGCGGCAAGCAGAAGTCCAGCAGCCAATCAGCAGATCAACATGATCTTCGGTTAACAGTTTATGGGCTTTTTCTGCCGCGATTTGCGGATTGGACTTGATATCTTCAATAATGGCTTTAAAGCGGATATTGCCACGGTTATTGACTTCATCAATGCCCAGGAGGCACGCTTGTAACTGTCCTTCTTCAACAATAGACGTTGTTCCGGTCGTTGAGAAGATGAGCCCGATTTTGACCGGACGGTTGTTTTTGTTACTCATTATATTGCTCCTGGCAATGGCTTCTGGTGTTTAAAAAATCGCCAATGACATGATTTCTGCCTATTTATTGATCGATTGTGTCATGTTTTCTGAAGGTTGAACGCTGCCTGTGTGGGACATGTGTCCCGCGCTACTTTTGCTAAATTGTCCCGTCATCAAGCTCTGATGAACAGCTCTATTTCTGCGCATTCCCTTTATATCTTATATAAATAAAGCAAGACTTGGGCCATTTTTAAAACCATAAGTAGCACGAATAATAATTTTGTAACTTGGCACACCTGTTGCTCAATACTGGGACCAGTGCATCACTCGATTGCTGGTTGCCGTAAAGGTGATACAACTGTCCCATAGAGAAAAGGTTCAGAATCAAATCATTGAGATTCTGATTCCCGGTAAGATCAGGGCAATGGCGCCCACATCGACCCGAAGAGGGTTGGTGTGGGTTTTTTATTATTTAAAGTTCGCAGAGGCGGACAACAGGTTCCATAAATCACTCAACGTTAAAAGGAGAAAAGGTGTGATGAAGACATTCGGTAAAGGATTGATTCTTGTGCTGCTGGTTCTCGCAACAGTGTTCAGTCAGCAGGTATTTGCTGCCGATACCATCAAGGTAGGTGTTCTGCATTCTCTGTCAGGCACTATGGCTATCAGTGAAACAACTCTTAAGGATACCATGCTGATGCTAGTTGATGATCTCAATAAAAACGGTGGCTTGCTTGGCAAGAAAGTTGAAGCTGTTGTTGTTGACCCGGCTTCTAACTGGCCACTGTTCGCTGAAAAAGCACGTGAATTGATCGAGAAGGACAAGGTTGACGTTGTTTTCGGTTGCTGGACTTCAGTATCACGTAAATCTGTCCTGCCAGTTTTTGAAGAACTGAACAGCCTGCTGTTTTACCCGGTTCAGTACGAAGGTGAAGAGAGCTCTCGCAACGTATTCTACACCGGTGCTGCTCCAAATCAGCAGGCCGTTCCTGCTGTTGATTACCTGATGAGCGAAGACGGTGGCGCTGCCAAGCGTTGGGTTCTGCTCGGTACTGACTATGTTTATCCTCGTACCACCAACAAGATTTTGCGCTCTTACCTCCACTCCAAAGGGGTAAAAGATGCTGACATCATGGAAAACTACACACCATTCGGTCATTCCGACTGGCAGACCATTGTCGCCGACGTTAAGAAATTTGCTTCTGCCGGTAAAAAGACCGCCGTTGTTTCAACCATTAACGGTGATGCCAACGTCCCATTCTACAAAGAACTTGCTAACCAGGGAATCAGCGCTGAGGAGATCCCGGTTGTTGCTTTCTCCGTCGGTGAAGAAGAACTTGCCGGCCTTGATACCGAACCATTGGTTGGCCACCTGACTGCCTGGAACTACTTCATGTCGGTTGATACCCCTGAAAACGCTGCCTTCATCAAGAAATGGCATGCCTTTATTAAAGATGACAAGCGCGTTACCAACGACCCTATGGAAGCTCATTACATTGGTTTCAACATGTGGGTTCAAGCTGTTAAGCAGGCCGGTACCACCAATGTGGACGCTGTTCGCCAAGCCATGTACGGCCAAAAAGTTAAAAACCTCACCGGTGGTGTTGCGGTCATGAATACCAACCATCACCTGTCCAAGCCGGTTCTGATTGGTGAAATCCAGGCTGATGGCCAGATGGATACCGTCTGGAGCACTGACGGTGTTGTCGTCGGCGATGCCTGGAGTGACTTTATTCCGGAAAGTGCCAAGCTGACCGCTGACTGGACCTACCCCTGGGTGTGTGGCAACTGTGAAAAACCCGTTTATGAAGCAAAGTAAAATTCTGTAGAAAGCAAGAATTTGACAAACGAAAGTTGTCTGAAGGGGAGCCTTCTGGTTCCCCTTCTAAACTTGACTCAATCAATTGGTTAACGAACATGCCTCAGATAAATAAAATGATCAGAATATTGATGTGCTGCTGGGTCGTGCTGCTGTTGGCAAGCTCTTCTGTGTGGGCTGATTTTGCCGATCAGGTCGCCGCGCTGGCCGAGGGGAGTTATAGCAAGAAAGGTGATGCCGTCGAAACCCTTGCAGAAACGGGTGACGATCGGGCTGTCCCTATTCTTGAAGCAATGCTCGCTGGCAACCTGTACACCAGAAAGAGTGATGACCGGGTGGTTATCGGTGATGCCCAGGGGCAGATTATTGTGCTGATCGATCCGTTGACAATGACCGAACTGGAACAATTACCGAAAAACGAACTGACAAAAGTTCGGGTCAATAATCGTCTGCGTGGTGTGCTCAGAGGTGCAATTGGCGGCTTGAGCTTGATGAGTAAAGACCCGGCCCGTCGTTTGGAATCTATTGATGCATTGTTTAAAACCCGTTCGCCGGAGATGCTTCCCCTGTTGAAAAAGGCTTATGACCGGGAAGAGGTTGCGGAGATTAAAAATCAGCTGGAATTGACCATGGCCGCAATTCAGCTGTTTTCATCCAGCGTAACCACAGAGAGGGTTGCTGCCGTTGCTGTGCTGGCAGAAAATCCCAATCCGGAAATAAAAAACCTCCTGCTCCAGGTAACGGCGCTGGATAATGAAGGCAAACCTGTAGAAACCGATAGCGCAGTTTTCAACGCTGCCAAGAAAGCGATTCAGAAAATCGAACTGCGCCTGTCTTTTTGGAACGGTGTTGGCCATCTGTTCCGGGGGTTAAGCCTTGGTTCGGTTTTACTGCTTGCGGCCATCGGCCTGGCTATAACTTTTGGGGTTATGGGGGTTATCAATATGGCCCATGGCGAAATGGTTATGATCGGTGCCTATACCACTTACATGGTCCAGCAGTTGTTCCATAACTATTTCCCTGGCGCAATTGATTGGGCTTTGATTCTGGCCATTCCGGCGGCCTTTCTGGTCGCCGGAATGGTCGGGATCGTCATTGAGCGTGGTGTTATCCGCTTTCTCTATGGACGTAGCCTTGAAACCCTGCTGGCAACCTGGGGGGTCAGTCTGATCCTGCAGCAGTTGATCCGTTCAATTTTCGGCCCGACCAATCAGGAAGTCAGTAACCCTTCATGGATGAGTGGGGCGATGACCTTTGACAGTGGCCTGGTACTCACCTATAACCGCATCTGGATCATTCTCTTTAGCCTGGTTGTTCTTGGTGCCATTGGATTGTTGCTGCGGCGCAGCTATTTTGGACTGCAGATGCGAGCAGTCACCCAAAATCGGCGCATGGCGCAGTCGATGGGAACCCGTACCGGTCGTGTTGATGCTTTGACCTTCGGCTTAGGCTCCGGTATCGCCGGCATGGCCGGGGTCGCCCTGAGTCAGATCGATAACGTCAGCCCGAACCTTGGCCAGTCCTACATTATTGATTCCTTCATGGTGGTGGTTTTCGGTGGCGTTGGTAACCTGTGGGGGACCCTGATCGGGGCGTTCTCCTTAGGGCTTGGTAATAAATTTCTTGAGCCTTACGCCGGTGCCGTACTTGGCAAGATTCTGATTCTGGTCCTGATAATCCTGTTTATTCAAAAACGTCCAAGAGGCTTATTTGCTCTTAAGGGGCGTGCAGTGGAGAATTGATCATGGCTTTAGCGAACAATCCTTCGAAGCTGCTGCGTTCTGATCGTGGCGGATTGATCCTGCTTGGTTTTCTGGCCCTGGTTGCCGTGGTCGTCCCGGTTTGTAATCTGCTGGTGCCTGAAGGTTCGGCATTGCATATCCCCACCTACCTGGTCAGCTTGTGTGGCAAGTACCTGACCTTTGCTCTGTTGGCTTTAAGTGTCGACCTGATCTGGGGCTTCTGCGGCATTCTGAGTCTGGGGCATGGTGCTTTTTTCGCTCTGGGTGGCTACGCCATGGGGATGTACCTGATGCGTCAGATCGGTGACCGTGGTGTTTATGGTAATCCCATCCTCCCAGACTTTATGGTCTTCTTGAACTGGAAGGAGTTGCCCTGGTACTGGTACGGATTTGATAATTTTATTTTTGCCATGGTGATGGTCATGGTCATCCCCGGAATTCTGGCTTTTGTTTTCGGCTGGTTCGCATTCCGCTCCCGGGTCACCGGTGTTTACCTGTCAATCATCAGCCAGGCTCTGACCTATGCTCTGTTGCTGGCCTTCTTCCGCAACGATATGGGGTTCGGTGGCAACAATGGCCTGACCGATTTTAAAGATATTCTTGGCTTTAACTTACAGGCCGACGGGACCCGGATTGCCTTGTTTGTCGCCTCCGCCCTGGCCCTGGCTCTATGCTATATTGGTTGCCGGATTATCGTAAATTCCCGCTTGGGGCGCGTTCTTGTCGCGGTGCGCGATGCCGAAAGTCGCATTCGCTTTCTCGGTTACCGGGTTGAAAAATACAAGCTGTTTGTTTTTGTGGTGTCTGGAGTTATGGCCGGTATCGCCGGTGCCCTTTATGTTCCCCAGGTCGGGATTATCAACCCCAGCGAATTTGCCCCGGCCAACTCCATAGAAATAGTCATCTGGGTTGCTGTCGGCGGACGTGGCACTTTATTTGGTGCGGCTCTGGGAGCATTGCTGGTCAATTACGGGAAAACCTATTTCACTGGCGCCCTGCCCGAGATGTGGTTGTATGCCCTGGGTGGATTGTTTATTGTCGCAACTCTGTTTTTACCCCGCGGTGTGGTGGGTTTGTTTGACCTCTACAAAAAGAAGCATGCGCGTTCGAATGACAGTGGTGGCTCATCGGTTCAGGAAGAAGGAGGTCACTGATGGAAGCGAGTGTGCTGTTAAAGAAGACTGATTTTGACGCTGCCGGAGATACAATTCTCTATCTGGACGGGGTGACCGTGTCCTTCGATGGTTTCAAAGCTTTAAATGACCTCAGCTTTTATGTCAAAACCGGCAAGATGCGGGCGATCATTGGTCCCAACGGGGCGGGCAAAACGACCATGATGGATGTTATTACCGGTAAAACCCGCCCTGACCTAGGGCGCGTTGTCTATCGCAATAATATCGATTTGACCCGCCTCGATGAAGCAGAGGTGGCCAACCTTGGCATTGGCCGTAAATTTCAGAAGCCGACGGTATTTGAAACCTTAAGTGTTTTTGATAATCTGGAACTTGCCCTGGCCGGACAGCGTGGTGTTTTTGAGTCACTCTGGTTCAAATTGAAAGGGAAACAGCGTGATCGTATCGAAGAGGTTCTGCAGACGATTGCCTTGACAGAACAATGTCAGAAAATGGCGGGTGATCTTTCTCACGGTCAGAAACAGTGGCTTGAGATCGGCATGTTGCTGATGCAGGAGCCGGAACTCCTTCTGGTTGACGAGCCGGTCGCCGGAATGACCGATGCTGAAACCGAACAGACAGCGATCCTGCTGAAACGTATTGCTGAAAAAGAGCAACGCTCTGTCGTGGTTGTTGAGCACGATATGGACTTTGTGCGGGCTCTTGATTGTCGGGTTACGGTTATGCACGAAGGGAGTGTCCTGGCAGAAGGCTCCCTGGACAAGGTACAGAACGACGAGCGCGTTATCGAAGTTTATCTGGGGCGTTAATCATGTTGAAAGTAAAAAATATCGATCTTTATTATGGTGCCAGCCAGGCGCTGAAAAGCGTCAGTTGCGAAGCGAATATTGGTGAGGTGACCTGTGTGCTCGGGCGTAATGGGGTAGGTAAAACCAGCCTGATGCGCGGGGTTGTTGGCCAGCACCCGGTGCACAATGGTCAAATCCTGTGGGAAGCTAACGATATTACCAAAATGCCTCCCTATGAACGAGCCGCCAAGGGGATTGCTTTTGTCCCTCAGGGGCGTGAAATTTTTCCCCTGCTCACCGTTGAAGAAAACCTGCGTACGGGATTTGCTTGTGTACCGCGTTCCTTGCGCCATGTTCAGGATGAGATTTTCGAACTGTTTCCGGTTTTAAAGGAAATGCTTGGCCGCCGTGGCGGTGACTTGTCCGGTGGTCAGCAGCAACAGCTGGCTATTGCCCGGGCCCTGGTAACCCGGCCGCGGTTGCTGGTTTTGGATGAACCAACCGAAGGGATTCAGCCGTCAATCATCAAGGATATCGGTCGCGTAATCCGGCTGCTTGCTGATCGTGGTGATATGGCCATTCTACTGGTTGAACAGTACTTTGATTTTGCCCAGGAACTGGCCGATACTTATGTTGTCATGGATCGTGGTGAAGTGGTCATGGCCGGGAAAAAAGAGGATCTGAACGCACAAGATGTCCGTAGCTATCTCACAGTCTAAACCCCAAGGGGGGCAGTCTCAACGCGCCATCGAAGTGCATGGTGTCGCAGAGATAGGGTTCGCCTTCAAAACCGGGCAGACCCGTTTACTGCACCTGTATCAGAGCGATCCGCTGCGCGTCCTGTTTCCACACCCGGCGGCTCAGGATATCCCGGTGGCGGTTATCTCATCAACCGCAGGCGGCCTGGTTGGTGGTGATCGGCTCGATATCCGCCTTGATGTCGGCAGTGATTGTGCCGCTATGGCGACGGTGCAGGCGGCTGAAAAAGTCTACCGCTCCAGTGGCCCTGACAGCCATATTGATGTTGAGTTGATGGCTAATAGTAACAGTTGGCTTGAATGGCTACCGCAGGAGACAATTGTTTTTGAACAGGCGCGGTTGCGGCGTAAAACCAAGGTCACCATGGCCGCTGATGCCAAACTGTTAGCCGGTGAAATGCTGGTTCTGGGGCGTCTGGCTGGGGGTGAGCAGTTCAGTGAAGGACTACTGCGCGATGCCTGGGAAGTGCGGGTTAATGAACGCCTGGTCTGGGCCGATGCGTTGCTGCTCGATCAGGACATTGCCCGTGTCCTTGACAGCCCGGCCGGGTTTGCCGGGCAACGCGCTTGCGCGACAGCGATCTATGCCGCTCCTGATGCCGCTGAACAGCTTGAAACGGCACGCGAGCTGATGGGAGTACCTGAAAGCTTGAAAGTAGGTGCGACCTGTCTGGATGGTTTACTGCTGATGCGCTGGCTGGGACAAGACCCATTATTGCTACGGCAACACTATGGTCGTTTCTGGGCAGCGTTCAGGCATAAAGTTGCTGGGTTGCCAGAGAAGTTACCGCGCTTGTGGCAGATTTAGTTTTTTAGCTACTAAAGAATTTTTTTAACGCAGAGACGCAGAGTAACGAGAAGGCGCAGAGCAAGTCGCCTTTGCGTTGAAGAATAGAAGAAATAGATATTCCGCTTTTGTCTGAGATCTGAAATTTCAAATCTGAAATCGCGAACAGCGTAAGCGCACAGGAGAGCATCCGTGAATTTAAGTCCGAGAGAAAAAGATAAACTGCTGGTTGCCATGGCTGCGGTTGTAGCCAGACGCCGCTTGGAACGGGGTGTAAAACTGAACTACCCGGAAGCAATTGCGCTGATCACCGACTATGTCGTAGAGGGGGCTCGTGATGGCAAAACGGTTGCCGAGTTAATGCGTGACGGTGCCACAGTGCTGACCCGTGAGCAGGTTATGGAAGGGGTCGCGGAAATGATTCATGATGTTCAGGTCGAAGCGACCTTTCCCGATGGCACCAAGTTGGTGACCGTCCATAACCCGATCCGCTAGGAGGCCACTAATGATACCAGGTGAAGTTATCACTCAAGCTGGCACAATCGAGCTTAATGGTGGCCGCGAAACACTGACTGTGACGGTTGCCAATACCGGTGATCGCCCCGTTCAGGTCGGGTCTCACTATCACTTTTATGAAACCAATGCAGCGCTTCAATTTGATCGCGAGCAGGCGCGTGGTTTCCGCCTTGATATTCCCGCCGGAACCGCCGTTCGTTTTGAGCCAGGACAGAGCCGGGAAGTGCAATTAGTTAAAGTTGCTGGAACTGGAACCATTTACGGTTTTAACGGTCTGGTCAACGGCAAGCTGGAGGGGTAAGCGATGGCATATCAGATTGAACGTGCCGAATATGCAGCAATGTTCGGCCCGACTGTTGGCGATAAAGTCCGTCTGGCCGATACCGGCCTGATCATCGAAGTGGAAGAAGATCGCACCTGCTATGGTGACGAGGTCAAATTCGGTGGTGGTAAGGTTATCCGTGACGGCATGGGACAGTCCCAGGTCAGCCGTGAGCAGGGCGCGGTGGACACCGTTATTACCAATGCTTTAATTATCGATACCTGGGGGATTATCAAGGCGGATGTCGGCATTAAGGATGGCCGCATCTGTGGTATCGGCAAGGCTGGTAATCCCGATACCCAGCAAGGAGTCGATATTATTATCGGTCCGGGTACCGAAGCGATTGCCGGTGAAGGGCGCATCCTGACGGCTGGCGGCATCGATTCTCATATCCATTTTATCTGCCCTCAGCAGGTTGACGATGCCCTCTATTCAGGGGTCACAACCATGCTTGGTGGTGGTACCGGTCCTGCAGAAGGGACCAATGCAACCACCTGTACACCGGGAGCCTGGCACCTGGGGCGCATGCTGCAGGCGGCCGAAGGATTACCTATCAATCTGGGCTTTTTCGGTAAGGGGAACGCTACTTTGCCTGCGTCTCTGGAAGAACAGATTCGCGCCGGTGCCTGTGGTCTGAAACTGCATGAAGACTGGGGCACAACTCCTGCGGCCATCGATAACTGTCTGAGTGTTGCAGACAAGTTTGACGTGCAGGTGGCCATTCACACCGATACCCTGAATGAGTCGGGCTTTGTCGAGACGACCGCGGCTGCTTTCAAGGACCGGGTCATTCACACCTTCCATACCGAAGGTGCTGGCGGCGGTCATGCTCCTGATATTATCAAGCTGTGTGGGCTGGCCAATGTGTTGCCATCATCCACCAACCCGACCCGACCCTTTACCGTTAATACCCTGGATGAACACCTCGACATGCTGATGGTCTGTCATCATCTCGATAGTCGGATTCAGGAGGATGTCGCTTTCGCCGAAAGTCGTATCCGCCGTGAAACCATCGCTGCCGAGGATATTTTGCATGATCTGGGTGCTTTTTCGATTATCGCTTCTGACAGCCAGGCCATGGGGCGTATCGGTGAGGTGATTATCCGCACCTGGCAAACTGCCGACAAGATGAAGCAGCAGCGCGGTTCTTTGCCTGAAGATGGTGCCGGGAACGATAATTTCCGGGTCAAGCGCTACATTGCCAAGTACACGATTAACCCGGCTATCACCCATGGTATCGCCGATTATGTCGGCTCCATTGAAGTCGGTAAGCTGGCTGACCTGGTGTTGTGGAAACCGATGTTCTTTGGTGTCAAGCCGGATATTGTCCTGAAATCGGGAACCATTGCCGCTGCGGCCATGGGCGATCCGAACGCTTCAATTCCGACGCCACAACCGGTCCATTACCGACCCATGTTCGGTAGCTTCGGTCGTTCCTTGCAGGCCAGTTCCGTAACCTTTGTCTCCCAGGCCGGGCTGGATGCCGGGTTGGCCCAGCAGCTGGGTCTGAACAAGACGTTGCTGGCGGTCAGGAATACTCGCAATATCGGTAAAAAGGATCTGCTGTTAAACAGTTATCTGCCTAAAATTGAGGTCGATCCGGAAACTTACGAGGTGCGGGCTGATGGTCAACTACTGACCTGTCAACCAGCAACGGTTGTGCCTATGGCACAAAGATATTTCTTATTTTAGCTTTTGCGAAGCAAGGCCTTCAGAGGCTCCCTTTCCAGGGACGCATGAACCCATCCGTGGGGCTTGACTATCGCCATCCGGGCGATAGACACCCTTCCAAGGAAGCCTCTGAAGACCTCCCGTGGTAATTTTTGATGCCACTGCACAAATGAAAGATTTTGCCATGAGACGTGCTATTCAATATTATTTACCTCACACCTGGCAGGGTTGCCATAGTGCAACCCTGACCCTTATTTATGATGATCGCCACAAGCGTAGGATTCGTTTGAACGACGATAGTGGCGAGTCGTTTCTGCTCGATCTCCCCCATGCGACCCGGCTCGATGACGGGGGTGCCTTGCAACTTGAAGATGGCAGTTTTATCAAGGTTTGTGCAGCGGTTGAGGATGTCATCGATATTAGCTGCCAATCCCCTGTCCACACTGCGAAAGTCGCCTGGCACATCGGAAATCGGCATGCTCCGGTGCAGGTTCTCGATGCGACCCATCTACGTATCGCAGCCGATCATGTTCTGGGGCAGATGTTGGAAGGGTTGGGCGCCGAGCTGACACCGAATCAGGCACCTTTCGCTCCTGAAGGTGGCGCTTACAGCAGTGGTCATGGCCACGCTCATAGTCATGAGCACCAGCACGAACACAACCATGAGCATGCCCACTGATCTTACGGTGCAGGGTGTTTCCCTGCTGCGTCTTATGACCTGGTTATCGCCGTCATTTCCGGTTGGTGCCTATACCTATTCCCATGGCGTTGAGTACGCTGTGGATGTCGGTCTGGTTAAAGATGACGTCAGCCTGACGGCCTGGTTGAAAACGGTTCTGCTTTATGGCTCGGCTCAGACCGATGCCGTTTTGTTCGCCCGTGGTTATGAGGCAGCTGGGGCTGAGGATGCTGAGCAGCTATGGACCCTGTTTGAATTGGCTGATGTCATGCGCGGCAGTAAGGAAATGGCCCTCGAAAGTAGTGCCCAGGGCGCGGCTTTCTGGCAGATGTTGATGAAGGTTTGGCCTGACGAACGCTTGCTGCCATGGCAGCAGCGGCTGCAACAGGAACAGCGTAAACCGGCTTATCCTTTAGCTGTCGCTTTGGCAGCAGCCTATAGTGATATCCCCTTGGCAGCGGCCTTAAACGCCTATCTGCACGCGACAGCAGTCAACCTGATCTCGGCTGGTGTGCGCCTGGTTCCCCTGGGGCAAACCGCCGGGCAGATGACAACTGCAGCTCTGGAAGAGGTTATCCTGAAAGCTGCGAACAAAGCACTGCACACTGACATAAACGATATCGGTGCCGCAACACCGATGGTTGACTGGACCTCCATCAGTCACGAAACCCAATATACGAGGTTATTCAGATCATGAGTTCTCCATTACGCGTTGGCATTGGTGGCCCGGTTGGGTCAGGTAAAACGGCACTGCTTGATGCATTGTGCAAAGCAATGCGCGAAAAGTACCAGATCGCCGCGATCACCAATGATATCTATACCAGTGAAGACTATCAGTTCCTGGTTCGTTCCGAAGCTCTGACCGCCGACCGCATCCGTGGTGTCGAGACCGGAGGCTGCCCCCATACAGCCATCCGTGAAGATGCCTCCATCAACCTGGCAGCTGTTGACGAATTATGTACGGCATTTCCGGACTTGGAAGTGGTTTTTATCGAATCGGGCGGTGACAACCTTGCCGCGACCTTTTCACCTGAATTAGCCGACCTGTGTATCTATGTTATCGATGTTTCCGCCGGTGATAAAATTCCCCGTAAAGGTGGGCCTGGAATCACGCGATCCGATCTGCTGGTCATCAATAAAACCGACCTGGCGCCGTTGGTAGGAGCTGACTTGGATGTTATGGATCGTGACAGCAAGAAAATGCGCGGTGAACGCCCCTTTGTCTTCTCCAACCTGAAAAAGGGGGAGGGGTTACAGGCGATTATTGATTTTATTGCCGATAAGGGTGGTTTGGCCTGATTCTTTAACACCAATAAATAAACTATATGCCAAATGGTTTTCCTTCTCCCCATGGGAGAAGGTGGCCGAAGGCCGGATGAGGGAGATTTTTGAGCGTTTCCCCCTCACCTGGCCCTCTCCCACAGGTAGAGGGAATAATATATGGGGTACGGCATTGCAATCCCTCCATCCTAAATCCCCATAAATTCAACATTTTATTTGTAATCTGCCCATATCATTTCTAATATAGACCACGCCTGTTAGCAGTCTGTTTATTCTCCTTCTTTCATCAGCAAGGACAGCGCTATGGTCAACCAGAATCCGGAACAAAAAGCTCGCGATGAAATAGACTCTCTGCTTACCAAAGCGGGCTGGGTGGTGCAGGATAAGAGTAAAATCAATTTTTCTGCAGCTCAAGGGGTGGCTATCCGCGAATACCAGACCGCTGTGGGGCCGGCCGATTATGTACTGTTTGTTGATAAGCAGGCCGTTGGAGTCATTGAGGCTAAGCCGGAAAGCTGGGGGGAGAAGATTACCACCGTTGAAGAGCAATCGGCCGGTTACGCGAACGCTGCACTAAAGTGGGTCAACAACAGTGAGCCGTTGCGGTTTATCTATGAAAGCACCGGCGTTATCACCCGTTTTACCGATGGCATCGATCCCCACCCCCGCTCTCGTGAGCTGTTTAATTTTCACCGCCCGGCAACCCTAGCCAAAGAATTGAGGGAAAAGAAAAGTCTGCGTGACCGCTTGCAGGATCTGCCGGAACTGAAAACCGACGGTCTGCGCGACTGCCAGATTACCGCTATCACCAAGCTGGAAGCTTCCCTCAAACAGGATAAACCCCGCGCTCTGGTGCAGATGGCGACCGGCTCTGGCAAAACCTTTACCGCCATTACCGCTAGCTACCGGCTGCTGAAGGAACCGGTCAACGCCAGCCGTATTCTCTTTCTCGTCGATACCAAGAACCTGGGGGAACAGGCCGAGCAGGAATTCATGAGCTTTGTTCCCAACGACGATAACCGAAAATTTACCGAGCTCTACAATGTCCAGCGTCTGAAAAATCAGTACATCGCCAGCGATGCCCAGGTCTGCATCAGCACCATTCAGCGCATGTATTCCATTTTAAAAGATGAACCGCTGGATGAAGCCCTGGAAGAACAGAATCCGGCCGAACAGTACACACGCCCCAAAGAACCGCTGCCCGTTGTTTATAACCCGAAAATCCCGCCGGAGTATTTCGATGTCATCATCATCGACGAATGTCATCGTTCCATCTACAACCTGTGGCGGCAGGTACTGGAATATTTTGATGCCTACCTGGTCGGCCTGACCGCGACACCGGACAACCGCACCTATGGTTTCTTCCGCAAAAACGTCGTCAGCGAGTACGACCACGAAAAAGCCGTGGCCGATGGCGTCAATGTCGGTAACGAGATCTTTGTCATCGAAACGGAAAAGACCAAGGACGGTGGCACCATCGCCGCCAAGCAACAGGTCGAACGGCGTGAACGCACCACCCGCCGCAAGCGCTGGGAAACTCAGGACGAAGACGAAAACTACAGCGGTAAACAGCTCGACCGCGATATCGTCAACCCCGACCAGATCCGTACCGTTGTTCGTACCTTCAAAGACGCTTTACCAACCATCTTCCCCGGCCGCAAGGAAGTCCCCAAAACCCTCATCTTCGCCAAGACCGATAGCCATGCCGATGACATTATCCAGACTGTGCGCGAGGAGTTTGGTGAAGGGAACCAGTTCTGCAAAAAGGTCACCTACCGCGTTGCCAACGACAAGCTGGATGCCGCGGGCAAGATCACCGAAAAAGGGGAAGATCCCAAATCGGTGCTGGCCCAGTTCCGTAACGATTACTATCCACGCATTGCCGTGACTGTTGATATGATCGCTACCGGTACCGATGTCAAAGCGCTGGAATGCCTGCTCTTCATGCGTGATGTCAAAAGCAAGAATTACTTCGAACAGATGAAGGGGCGTGGTACGCGTACATTAGATAAAGACAGTTTGCAGAAAGTCACACCGTCTGCCCCGAGCGCCAAAACCCACTATGTCATTGTCGATGCCATCGGTGTCACCCGTTCGGTGAAAACCGCCAGCCAACCGCTGATCACCAAGCCGAGTGTGTCCCTGAAAGATCTGGCCATGGGAGTGATGTTGGGGGCCAGTGATTGTGATACGGTCTCCAGCCTCGCTGGTCGTCTGGCGCGGCTGAATAAGCAGTTGGATGATAAAGAACGTGATCAGATTGCCCAAAAAGCGGGAAAACCGCTGCACAGTATTGTTGCCAACCTGTTTAACGCCATCGACGGCGATAAGGTTGAACAAAAAGCGCTGGAGCAGACCAGCCTGCCCGTCGGCAGCGACCCCGGCGAAACCGCCCGTAATCAGGCCCAGCAACAGCTGGTCAGCCAGGCAGCCAATGTTTTTAACGGTGAACTGATCGAACTGCTCGACACCATTCGCCGCAGTAAAGAGCAGACCATCGTCCATGACGATCTCGATACCCTGCTCAAAGCTGAATGGGCCGGTGAAACCGAGGAGAACGCCAAAATCCTGGTCAAAGAGTTTTCCGAGTATTTACAGGAACAAACCCTTGAAATTGATGCCCTGACCATCTATTTTCAGACCCCCGCAAGGCGCAGCGAGGTCACCTACCGGCAGATTAAAGACCTGCTCGAAAAGCTCAAAACAGAACGCCCCAAACTTGCCCCCTTACGCATCTGGCAGGCTTATGCTCACCTGGATAATTACCAGGGGGACAACCCCCTAAGCGAACTGACCGCATTGGTCGCCCTGATCCGCCGCGTTTGTGGTATAGATAGCCAGCTTAAAACCTTTGGCGCAACGGTAAGAAAGAATTTTCAGGATTGGATTATGAAATACCATGCCGGTGGCAGTGACAAGTTCAACGATCAGCAGATGGCCTGGCTGCACGCCATTCGTGACCATATTTCCAGCTCGTTGCACCTGGATCGGGATGATTTCGAGATGACCCCGTTTGACGCCAAGGGCGGGTTGATGGGGATGTATCAGCTGTTTGGGGATAGGATGGATTGGGTTATGGATGAGATGAACCGAGAATTGGTGGCTTGATGGAAGAGCGATTGCCGAAAGGCTGGTTGGCCACAACGGTCGGTGAAATTTTTGAATTTGCCTATGGAAAAGGGCTGGTAAAAAACGCTCGGAAAGAATCGGGCGCATTCCCTGTTTATGGTTCTAGCGGTGTCGTTGGCTTTCATGATGAGTATATTGTGCAAGGGCCGAAGGTTATTGTCGGGCGAAAAGGCGCAGCCGGGGCAGTTCACTATTGCAGCGATAACTGTTGGCCAATCGATACGACCTATTTTATTAACAACATTGATATTGTTGATTCAAAATTTTCTTATTATCTCCTCAGGAGTTTACGTCTTAATCAGTTTGAAACCTCTACAGCTATTCCAGGGCTGAATAGGGATGACGCGTATCGGCTGAAAATTGCTCTCCCACCCCTCAACGAACAAAAACGAATCGTCGCCAAAATCGAAGAACTCTTCTCCGAACTCGACAACGGCATCGCAGCCCTGAAAACCGCCCGTGAACAGCTCAAGGTCTACCGTCAGGCGGTGCTCAAGCATGCTTTTGAAGGAAAACTCACAGCCACCTGGCGGGAAGAAAATGCCGATAAACTGGAAACCCCGGAACAGCTCCTTGCCCGTATTCAAAAGGAACGCGAAGCCCGCTACCAGCAGCAACTAGCCGAGTGGAAGGTTGCGGTTAAAGAGTGGGAAGTGAATGGGAAGGAAGGGAAGAAGCCGGGGAAACCAACTTTGCCAAAAGTGTCTGAATTAGCTCCTGAGTTAGCTGCCAAAACCTTGGGAGATTTGCCCTGCGGTTGGTGTTGGGTGAAACTTAGTGACGTTTTGCAAAGCTCACCACAGAATGGGCTATACAAGCCCTCTTCCGATTACGGCTCTGGTTGCAAAATAATCAGGATAGATAATTTTTACGATGGGTCTGTTGTTGATATCCAAAAATTAAAAAGGCTTGCAGCTACTAATGAAGAAGTAGAAACATACGGGTTAAGTATCGGTGAATTAATAGTCAATCGCGTCAATAGCATTGAGTACTTAGGAAAATCGGCTCTTATAAGGGATTTGGACGAACCTACTGTCTTTGAGAGTAACATCATGAGGTGTGAATTTGTCGATGGGCACATATCAAAGGAGTTTGTTACTTTTTTTCTTAACAGTAGATTGGGTAGACAAGAGCTTTGTAAAAACGCGAAACATGCTGTAAATCAGGCAAGTATAAATCAAACAGACGTAGGGAATGCCTTTCTTCCTATGTGCTCATTCGAAGAGCAGGAGATTGTTGTAAGTGTGGCAATAAGCAAAACGGATGCAATCGATCATACCGTTGATGAAATTGATCAACAGCTCGCCAAAGCTGAAACCCTCCGCCAATCCATCCTGAAAAAAGCCTTCTCCGGCCAGCTGGTCCCGCAAGACGAGGGCGACGAACCGGCCAGCGCCCTGCTGGCGCGTATCAAAGCCGAAAAAGCGGCTGCCCAGGCGCAGGCAAAGGCAGGGGCTGGAAAACGTGGGCGTAAGAAGAAGGGGGAGGTCGAATGATGCCCAAACTTCCTATCAATATCAACGATCTGCTCCGCCGCCGCACGGTGGAGAGCGAACGCATCGAATACAAAGCTGGCTGGAACCCGGAAGTGGTTCTGCACAGCCTTTGCGCTTTTGCCAACGACTTTCATAACCTGGGTGGCGGTTATGTGGTGATTGGCGTGGCGGAGGAGAACGGTCAGCCGCAATTACCGCCTGTGGGGCTGCAGCCCGAGCAGATCGATGCGATTCAGAAAGAGCTGCTCAATCTGGGTAATTCCGCTATTGCGCCCCATTTCCATCCGCTGACAGCGACCTACGAGATTCAGGGGAAAACCATTCTGGTTCTTTGGGCACCGGGGGGCGAAACCCGTCCTTATAAAGCCAAAACCAGCTTGAGCGGTAAAAAAAGTGACTGGGCCTATTACCTGCGCAAGCACACCAGTACGGTCAAAGCAACTGGTGAAGATGAACGTGAACTGTTGAGTCTGGCCGCGACCGTCCCCTTTGATGATCGCTATCGCCAAACCGCCAGCCTTAATGACCTTTCCCCCTACCTGATGCGCGATTTCCTGCATGAGATCCACAGTGAACTGGCGACAGAGGCGCGTGAGCTGGATATCGAAGCGCTGGGGCGCCGAATGAACGTGGTGGGTGGTCCGGTGGAGATGGCCTTCCCGAAGAATGTCGGGCTGCTGTTCTTCAACGAACAACCGGAAACCTTCTTTCCTGCGACCCAGATCGATGTCGTCTATTTCCCTGACGGGGCCGGGGGTGACCGCTTTGAGGAAAAAATCTTCAAGGGGCCGTTGGGGCGGATGACCCGTAATGCCCTGAATTATATCGAAAGCCTCTACTTGCAAGAGGCGGTGATCAAACACCCGGACCGCCCGGAAGCGGAGCGATTCTGGAACTATCCGCTCGCTGCTATCGAAGAAGCGGTGGTCAATGCCGTCTATCACCGTTCCTATGAAATCCGCGAACCGATTGAGATCCGGATCGATCCGCAAGAGCTGGTGGTTCTGAGCTTCCCAGGCCCGGATCGTTCAATCGCCTTGACTGACCTGCAGGCCGGAAAAGCGGTGAGCCGCCGTTACCGGAACCGTCGCATCGGTGAATTTCTGAAAGAACTTGATTTGACTGAGGGGCGCTCGACCGGTGTGCCGAAAATTCTGCGGGTGATGCGCGCCAACGGCTCGCCAGTGCCGGTTTTTGAATCTGATGAAGACCGCAGTTATTTCCTGATTCGGTTGCCGGTGCATGAGGGTTTTGAGCAGCTGGAGGATGTTACCCCCGAAGAGACCCATCAAGTAACCCATCAAGTAACCCATCAAGTACTTGCATTGCTTAACGCCTGTACTCAGGAGATGAATCGTGCAGAGTTGATGGATGCTTTGAATTTAAAAGACCGGGTCAACTTTCGGAAAACATACCTGGATCCTGCGTTGCAGCAGGGGCTTATCGAAATGACGCAGCCGGATTCACCGCGTAGCCCGACGCAAAAATATCGCGTAACCACATTCGGCAAGCAATTGCTTGCCGCGAAGGATAAAAACTGATGAATACCTCTTCCATTGTCTCCCGTGTCTGGAGCTTCTGCACCACTCTGCGCGATGACGGCGTCGGCTATGGCGATTACCTGGAGCAGCTGACCTACCTGATCTTCCTGAAAATGGCCGATGAATATTCCCGGCCGCCCTACAGCCGCAATGTCGGTATTCCGGCTGAATACAGCTGGCAGGCGCTGTGCAGCAAGAAGGGGGCGGAGCTGGAGGTGCTGTATGTCGAGCTGCTGCGCGAGCTGGGCAAGCAGAGCGGCATGCTCGGGCAGATTTTCACCAAGGCGCAGAACAAGATTCAGGACCCGGCCAAACTGTTCCGCCTCATCGACATGATCAACAGCACCAGCTGGCTGATTATGGGCGCTGATGTCAAAGGGGATATCTACGAAGGGCTGCTGGAACGCAACGCCGAGGATACCAAGTCGGGTGCCGGGCAGTACTTTACCCCGCGGGCACTGATCCGCGCCATGGTTGAATGCGTCCGGCCAGAACCGGGCAAGACCATTGCTGATCCATCCTGCGGGACTGGCGGTTTTTTTCTGGCGGCTTATGACTTTCTGACCAATCCGGAAAACTATCAGCTGGACAAAGAGCAGAAGCAGTTTCTCAAGCACAGCACCTTTTACGGCAACGAGATTGTCGCCAACACCCGCCGTTTGTGCCTGATGAACATGTTCCTGCATAACATCGGTGAAATCGACGGCGAGAGCCTGATCTCCCCCAATGATGCCCTGGTCGCCCAGAGCAGTGTCAGTGTCGATTACGTGCTGGCCAATCCCCCCTTCGGTAAAAAGAGCTCCATGAGCTTTACCAACGAGGAAGGGGAACAGGAGACCGAAGAGCTGACCTACAACCGTCAGGATTTCTGGGCGACGACTTCGAACAAGCAGCTCAACTTTGTCCAGCATATCCGCAGTATGCTGAAAACCACCGGCAAGGCCGCCGTTGTCGTTCCGGATAACGTTTTGTTTGAAGGGGGCGCGGGGGAAACGGTGCGCAATAAGCTGCTGGAAAACACCAGCCTGCACACCATTCTGCGCCTGCCGACCGGCATCTTTTACGCCCAGGGGGTGAAGGCCAATGTGCTGTTTTTCGACAACCATCCGGCCAGTCCCGAACCCTGGACCAAAGAGGTCTGGTTCTACGACTACCGCACCAATATCCACCACACCCTGAAGAAAAAGCCGCTGCGCTTTGAGGATCTGCAGGATTTTATCGCCTGTTACCAGCCGCAAGCCCGCCATGAACGGCAGGAAACCTGGCACGCTGAAACCAATCCGGAAGGGCGCTGGCGCAAGTATGCTTATGAGGAGCTTATCTCCCGCGACAAAACCAGCCTCGATATTTTCTGGCTTAAGGACAAGAGTCTGACCGATCTGGATAATCTGCCCGAGCCGGATGATTTGGCTGAACAGATTATTGAAAACCTTGAGGCAGGATTAACCAGTTTCAGAGCGGTGTTGGCCGGGTTAAGCAAATAACAGGTGGGGTTGTCTGGTAGTTGAGTTGTCTGATCTTAGTTTTACATTTACCAGCGTTTACTCAGACAGAGACCAAGGAAGTCCTTGCCAACTAACGGGCTGACCGCCATTCCCTCGTACCTGTCTGTGAAATAATAACTGCTGATAGCGCCGATTGCGGCTCCTGCAAGCACATCTTCAACGTAGTGATTATCTGTCTCAACCCGGCTGTAACCAACAAAAGCGGCACCCAGATAAGCCGGAATAGCGTATTGCCAGCCGTAACGTTTATGGATGAAGGTCGCTCCCTGAAAGGCCATGGAGGTATGCCCGGAGGGGAATGAATGTTCTTCGCCGTTGGGGCGTTGCTTGTCGATAGAATATTTTAAAGCGGTTGTCACCGAGAGATTGGTGAAAAGGGACCAGTAGAATTGGTCCCGCCCTTCACTGTCATGCAGGTAAAAGGTGGTTCCGTAGGCAATTGCTGGTATTAATACGCGGCCAATATCCCCTGCCGTTTCAAGATTGTCTGCTGCTTTTGATGGTTGGCTGCAACATACTGAAAGCATCAGTATGACCAAAGTGCCCGCCCAACACTTTATTGCTCTCATGTCATTTTCCCTTCATTCGGCAGGCATTTTCGTAATGGCCAGGCCTGCCCCCGTGCACATATTGATTTATAGCAATTGTGAAAGCAAGTGGTTTCGCACTGCGCTTTTTTGAAGAATCGGTTAAACTGATTGATATCGAGCGACTTTTTCCTCTCTCGATATTCGAGCATTGCCGTTATTGACTCTTCCCTGTCAACAATGACAGCAGCAAGGGAGCTGCTTATGCCCGAAGAATCGATTTTTTTCCTGCCCGTCAAAGATTATTGTCACCGGGGTTTGATTACCTGTCAGACTGATGACAGTGTGGTCGGCGCTGCACAGGTGATGAGAGATAAAAAAATATCAAGCCTGGTTGTCTGTAATAATGAAAGTAAGCCTATTGGTATTATGACAGATCGCGATCTTCGCAGTAAGGTCGTCGCCGCTGGTCTCGATCCTTCGACATTGCAGGTTGCTGATGTGATGACCTCTCCGGTGATTTCCGTGCGTGAAGAAGATACCCTGTTTGAAGTCCTTTATTGTATGTCGCGTCACCGCATCCACCGCGTAGGTGTGATCGATGCCACCAATTCTCTGGTTGGCCTGATCAATGAGTCGGATATTATTCGGCTGCAGGATCGTTCACCGCAGCGCTTGTTGCGTGCCATCGATGAAGCGCAATCGATTGCCGAGCTTAAAACCATCCACAGTGAAAGTGATCAGCTTATCGTTTTTCTCTACCGCAGTGGAGTGAAAGCCAATGAGCTGGTGCGTTTGATTGCCTTGGTGAATGATCAACTCTCTGACAAGCTGATTTCACTCCTTAAACAGGGGCGTTTTGCACCTTTAGGAGGGAACAGTGCTTTTCTGGTTTTGGGGAGTGAAGGGCGACGGGAGCAGACTCTGAAAACGGACCAGGATAATGCCATCATTTATGAGAATGATACACCTGCCGAAGAACTCTCTGCCATTGATGATTTTTCTCAGCAGGTTATAGCAGCCTTGATAGAAATTGGTGTGCCGGAGTGCCCGGGAGGGATTATGGCACGTAATCCCTTCTGGCGTAGATCATTGGGAGAATGGCAACATGCTATTGATGGCTGGATAGCGTCCCCAAGTAGTGAGAATATTCTCAACTTCAGTATGTTTTCCGATATGCGCAGCCTGTGTGGAAACGCTTCTCTCGAACAGCGTCTGCGTGCTCATATTATTCAGCGCGCAGAGGAAAACACCATCTTTCTGGCCCGTATGGCGGCCAATGTATGTCGCTTTTCCCCGCCTCTTGGCATGTTCGGACGGATAAAGACGGAGAAAAATCCCAGATATGCCGGACAGCTCGATCTGAAAAAAGCCGGAATCTTTGCCCTGACTGAAGGGGTGAAAACCCTCGCCCTGAGCCATGGCATTATGGGGGGAAGCACTCATGACAAGCTGGTTCTCATGCGTGAACGTAGGCATTTAACAGGGCAGCAATTTGACGATATTGATGCCAGCTTTAACCTGCTGATGTTCCTGCGCATCCGGGGTCAGGTGGATGCCATGGTCAACGGCCGTGAAATTACCAACCACATCTATCCAGGAGCGCTGAACCGCGTCGAGCAGGGGCGCTTACGGCAAGCGCTGGAAGTGGTGAAGTCTTTTCAGGGGCTGCTGAAGCAGGCGTTTCAGCTGGATATGTTGCGCAATTAACTGTGAAAATCGATATTTGACCTGGCAAACAGTAAAAGATAATGTCGCACCCTTAATTGCCGGATGCGGTTTCAAAACTACCGATTTTTGAATTTTATTTGAGAAACTTAAATATCGGTAAAGAGAAAATCAAGAGAGGCAATAATTCTGTCACGTTGGAATGTTGCTGAACCAACTTTCTTTTTTAAGGTTATGGCAGGAATTGCTGCCAGCAGGTGAGTCATAAGGATAAAGTCTTCACCTTCAATTTGAATTATTGGATTCAGAATTTTCATCCTCATGCGCACTAGATGCGCATGTTAGCGTTTCAGCTCCCCTGGGTCAAATGAGATCCAGATTTTTACAAATTAACTTACCCCTTGATGTTAATGAGCGGTCGCACGTGGTGAAGAACACGAACCATGCTTTTTTGCAGCGCCATGACCTCAGTTATATTTTTATAGGCAAAGGGAGCCTCATCGATGGTCTGCTGATCAACTTTGGCGGTAATGCCATACATACTGTCTTTAAACAGTTTAAGCTTGATGTCCCGTTTGGCAGCTTTGCGGCTCATGACCCGCCCCGCTCCATGGGAACTTGACCAAAGGGCTTCGGGGTTTCCTTTCCCTTCGACAATAAAGGATCCGTCGCGCATGTTGCCGGGAATGACACCACGCATACCCGCTTCGGCATGGGTTGCACCTTTGCGGTGAATCCACAGGCCGTCCTTGTTCTCAGCGTGATTATGATTACGATTAATCAGTTGCGACCAGTCTGCATCGCCGGGGCAATAGCTTGCAATGGTCGTGACCACCCGCTGCATCATCTCTTTTCGGTTTGCCAGGGCGAAGTTCAGGCAGAAGGTGAGATCTTTGATATAGTCTTGACCGTTGCGGCTTTTCACTGCAAAACCAAAGTGTCCTTCACGGGCTTTTCCTCCTGCGGCAAGTTTCATGTAGTGGCTGGCGATAGAATGACCCACATTGCGCGACCCTGAGTGAATGATGACCCATATCTGGTTATTTTCACTGTAGCCAATTTCAATAAAGTGATTCCCGCTGCCCAACGATCCGAGCTGTTTGAGGCCATTTTTGCGGAATAGGGTATCGAGCACTTCAGAACGTGGATACTGGGTATATGACCACTGGCTATCCCTGCGATTGTGGGCAAAACCAGTTGGAATGAAGGAATAGATGCTCTGAAATATATCTTTGGCGTGATGAGCAATATCATTTTTTGCGAAACTGGTGGGTAAGGCACACATACCACAGCCGATATCATAGCCAACCCATGAGGGGAGGATAACCTCATCCGTGGCGATCACTGCGCCGATCGGCAATGAATAGCCGGTGTGGGCATCTGGCATCAGGGCGCCGCGAACACTGTACTCCTGGGCTAAAGCACTGTAAAATTGATCAAGCGCTTGCTGCTCAATATTCTTGCCATAGATTTTGTGTGGTTTCACATCTGTTCCTGCTGGGTTTTATATTATGGCTAATGTCGAATCCCCGTTTGCTATTACCAATATCAGATTGTTTCTGACTTTTCGGGTTCTATTTAATGCCCGCTTTTATTATCCCATTTTTTCTATATTATTTCTCGATTTTGGGCTGACTCTCTCTCAGTTTGCCATACTTAACGCGGTTTGGGCAGCGACAATTGTGGTTTGTGAAGTTCCGTCAGGGGCTTTGGCAGACATTCTCGGGCGCCGGAACCTGTTGGTTATGGCCAGTATACTGATGGTCGTTGAGATTGGCCTGTGGGCTTTTGTCCCACGGCAGAATTTGACCTTACTCTTCTGGGTTTTTGTGCTTAACCGGATTCTCAGCGGTATGGCTGAGGCGGCAGCTAGTGGTGCGGATGA
Organism: Geopsychrobacteraceae bacterium; assembly: GCA_963664385.1. Lineage (GTDB taxonomy): Bacteria > Desulfobacterota > Desulfuromonadia > Desulfuromonadales > Geopsychrobacteraceae > Seleniibacterium. The sequence goes on along the minus strand of OY761157.1, from coordinate 1,219,297 downwards.
GGCCTTGGCGTATGACAGCCTGGCGCTGGCAGGAAAGACCGCTGACTGGGGGGTGGTTCTTGAACGGCAAGGGCAGTTACAGGCTGCCGGATTCGTTGTTGCTATGACCCTGGGGGGAGTGATGTACGATCCCGAGTTAATGTCGCGCATTATGGGTTGGTTCGGTGTCGCCGTTACCTTTTCAAAAGATTTAACGTTGCGGTTACCCATCTACGGGACCTTGGTCACAGCTTTACTGACCTTGTTCACCACCTTACGTATGCAGGAAGTCTCCTCCGGAAGCAAAGATATTCGGCAAGCTTTTTGGACGATGAGTGGAGAGGCTTTACGGCTGGTCTGGCAGGCTGGAGTTTGGATCTTTCATTCCCCGTTGGTTATCGGGATCATTCTGTTTGGACTGCTGTACGACAGCGTTGTCCGCATGATCCTGACCATGGCGAGCCAATATTATCGTGCTATTGATATCCCCGAAGCCTGGTTTGGTATTCTGGGGTCGGTACTGGCCCTTTTTGGGTTTGTTATGCCGATGTTGGCAAGACGGCTGGTGGGGCGCTTTTCCATGCTGGTTAATTTCCTGGTCATTGCTTTATTTATTGTGCTGGGGTTGGCTGGAATTGCCTGCGCCTGGCCGGTGTGGGGTGTTGTCCCAGCCCTGATTCTGTTTGCTTCCATGAACCTGACAGGTTTTATGTTGAGCTTTTATTTAAATAACCTCACCAGCTCACAACAGCGGGCCACCGTGTTGAGTTTCAAGGGGTTGTTTTTAAACGCAGGTTATGGAATTATTGGCGTTCTTTACGGAGCATTACTCGCTTTTCTCCGTTATAATCATGATCCAGATGTGTCATTATCAGTGGAGATGCTGAAAAATTCTATTTTTGTTGAATCCCTTCCCTGGTTCCTCGGTTATTTCTTCCTGCTTGGGTTGGTTCTGTTTGTTATTTTTGGCCGTGTTTTAGCTGGAGAGGGGCAAAAAAGCTGAATTCCGGGCCCTGCTGATAGGATGTTTATGTGGTATAGTGCGACTCAGATCGGGATTTCCGAAATCGATATGGATCATCAAAATATCGATGCTCTGCTGGAATTGTGTTTTACCGGACATGTCCCCGAGGCGGCATTAAAGAATGCCATTGCCGGGTTAATCCGTCATTTCAGGCATGAGGAGAAGGTCATCATCGAGCTCGGCCACAGTTTTCCGGAAGATCACCGTGAAGAGCACGCGCAGCTGGCACGCTATATTACCGCCTTGCAGAATGATTGGCTGGCTGAAAAAATCAGCAGTAAAGAATTAGCGGAGACCTTGCGGATAAAACTGCTTCTGCATGTCACTGAATATGATCTGAAATTAAAAGATCTGTAGTTTTTGAGCCTGTCGCTATGATGAAGATCTCTACCTCCTTAACTTCCTGGATCTCCCTTCTTTTGGTGGCAGTTATCCTCACCGTTCTGACCTCCTGTGCCCCGGCCGGGAAACCTCTGGTAAGTTCTTCTGACGCGTATTCTGAAGCAACACCTGTAGATCCTATCGCGACTCTGATTGTTCCATCTGAAACTCCTGTGACTTCTGTTAATCCTGAGCAGGAGTCTTTGACCGCAATTGGCTTTTCTGTTCAGGTTGGCGCCTTCTCTCAGCAGGAAAATGCTGTAAGACTTGAACAGAATCTTAAGTCACGTGGCCTTGACGCTTTTTCATTTCTTGATGATTCGGGGCTGTACAAGGTTCGCTTCGGGGATCACAGTGACTATCAAAGTGCCAGGGATGAAGCAGAGCAACTGCAGTCACAAGGAGCTATCGGACGCTTCTTTATTGTTACTCCTCAGGACTATGCCATAGCTAAATCGACGCCTGCCACTGTGGGAGGAGTTCGTTATGAACTGGTGAAAACGGCTAAGCGTTTTATCGGTGTGCCCTATCGTTGGGGTGGTGAGGACAGTAAAAATGGTTTTGACTGCAGTGGCCTGACTATGGTCAGCTACCGACTTAACGGCCTGAAACTGCCCCGTAACTCAAGAGCCCAGTACCAGGCTGGTCGGTCGGTTAAAAAAGCTCAACTGCAGCAGGGGGACCTGGTGTTTTTTGCCACCAAAGGTGGAACTCGGGTTACCCATGTTGGTATGTATGTTGGTGACGGTAACTTTATTCACGCGCCCCGAACCGGCAAAACTATTCGGATTTCCAGTCTTTCCAGCACCTATTTTCGCCGGACATATGTTGGTGGCCGATCCTACCTTTAGTTTCTGCCCAGAAATCGCCCTTTTCCGCAATCTCTGCGTCAGCCTGCACAGTCGCTTGTGCGGCGTAAAGTCCTACGCCTCCGCGCTCCCGCTTGGTTTCAACGTGTCCAGGGGGGGGCGTTTTCAGCAAGTAATCGGACAATATTCACACCAGGGCCGCGTGCTTCGTCGGTGACACGCGATAAGCCCGTTAACATCATCAGCCATTTTGATAGCTCCTGGCAGGTCCGGCAGGGGGAGCTGCCGGACCTGTGGGTCTTATTACATGGTGATGTGATGTTTTTCGAGAATAGCTTTTATTTTCTGGTCCAGATCGAGAGTTGATATCAGGGCTGGTTGGCGGCTGGCACCAACGCTGCTGTCCATTAGATAGAGAGCGCGTTTGACCATGGCAGGGGGATAGCCGAGACCGTAAAGATCAACGCGTAATTGGGTAAAAGCCTCCTGCTGTTCCTGTGCGGCCGCCAGATTGCCTTGGGCAAATTCTTTACAGATGGCGTTTACCGTATTGGGCATGACATTGCCAAGGCCGGAAATACATCCTAACGCACCATTCGACAGGGCATAATAAATCAGGGAATCGGGGCCGGAGAGAACGTCAAAATCGTTACGACTGTTAGCGACCTCGAGGTAGGCATCAATAGATTCTTTGCTGCCGCCACTGTCTTTAATGCCAAGGATATTGGGATGTTCGGCCAGCTGCGCTGCTGTTTCCGGTTCGATATGATTCTGGGTCCGGGCAGGAATATCATAAAGGTAGACGGGCTTATCGACACTGTCTGCAACCTTTGAAAAGTGGTTGATCAACCCATCCTGGGTGCAGCCGATGAAGTACGGGGTTATGACAGCCAGGGCATCAACACCGACGGCTACCAGTTCTTTGCTGAGTAATACGGTTTCGTAGGTGGAAGGGGTTCCGGCGTTGGCAAACACCTTGACCTGTTCACCTGCTTCCTCGACAACTTCTGCACAAACGCGAACCTTTTCCTGAAACGTCAGGCTGGTGAAATCACCGTTGGTCCCGCAGACCAGCAGGTTATTGCCGGCGTTCACCTGGCGTCGGACTTGCTTGCGCACTGCTGCATAGTCGATAGCTTCGTTATCGTCAAAACAGGTCACCAGGGCGACAAAGGGCAGAATTTCTTTCATGTAAACCTCCGGGAAAATCAGAGAATCGTCTGATAAATGCTACGGATATCCTCACGGCTCATAACCTTCGGATTGTTATCCAGTAAACGTTTCACTTGCAGGGCGGCATCGACAATCGATTCAAGGTCTTCTGCCGGAACACCAAGTGCGCTCATTTTTTCAGGTATATCCAGTGCCCTGCTCAGATCATAAAGGGCGGTGACCAGGACATCAGCTTTTTGAGTGTTGTCAAGGCCACTGACATCGCTCCCGGTGAGATGAGCAATCGCTGCCAACTTGTCAACGCAGCAATCTTTATTGAAGGCAAAGACCGGAGCGAGCAGGATGGCATTGGAAATGCCATGGGGAATCCGGTAGCGGCCCCCCAGGGGGTAGGACAGGGCATGCACGCCGTTAGTTCCGGATGCAGCGATACACGCGCCCCCAAGGAATGCTGCAAACAACAGGTCGGCTCGTGCTTCGAGGTCGCTGCCGTCTTCCACACAACGTTTGAGGCTTTTGAATATCAGGCGCGTCGCTTCGATGGCCATCATATCACTGAGCAGGTTGGCTTTATTACAGATATAGCATTCAAGGGCATGGCACAAGGCATCCATACCGGTGGCAGCGGTAATGCTGGCAGGTAGCCCGAGGAGCAGATCGGGGTCCAGGATAACTTTGTCCGGCATGAAAATATCGCAGACGATACCGACCTTCAGGTTTTGGCTCGGGCGGAAGACGATAGCATTAGGGGTGCTTTCAGATCCGGTTCCTGCTGTCGTCGGAATCATGACCAGTGTGGCTTGTCGGTTGGTAGGGAGATCACCGGCAAACATCTGCTCCAGTGTGGATCCGGCTCCGACCATGACCGATACCAGTTTTGCCGTATCCATAACGCTGCCACCACCAACGGCCAGGATGACGTCGATGGAGAGATCAGTCAGGGAGCTGACAACCAGATTAACTTCATCTTCTGTTGGTTCAGGAGGAACATTGGAAAATTCCTGAACTGAGAGAGCGTCATCGGTACATAGATCATAGATCTTACCCGTGATACCACATTGTTTGACGCCCTGGTCACTGAGCAGCAGGACCGTTTTTCCTTTCACTATATCGGTAAGGCCCTGAATCTTTCCTGGCCCGAAATCAACACGGGATGGTAACAGGCTTTTAAATTGCTTTATCATTTCGTACCTCCGTCAGACTTGGTTTGCGGTTTTGCGACCTTGGGCCAGCATGGCACCGTATTCAATGGCATTGGTCATGCTCTGGGCACTGGCAACATTTTTTCCTGCGTTTTCAAAGGCGGTTCCGTGGTCAACCGAAGCACGTACAATCGGCAGGCCAAGGGTGACATTCACACCGGTCATGCCCGACCATTTTCCAGTTTTATCATCGTAAATGAAGCTTTGCATTTTCAATGGAATATGGCCCTGGTCGTGATACATGGCGACTACCAGGTCAAAGCCTCCTCCAGCGGCCTTACAGAAAACCGTATCTGGAGGGTACGGGCCTTGAGCATCAATACCCTCAGCTTGAGCTGATTCAATTGCGGGAGTAATGGCGGTCTGCTCTTCTGTGCCGAACAGGCCATTTTCACCGGCATGCGGATTGAATCCGGCAACCCCGAGACGGGGTTTGGCAATTCCCAATTGCTGGCAGGCGTTATTACCAAGGCGGATCACGTCGAGAACCCGGTCAATCGTGAGTTTCTCGCTGACTTTGACCAGCGGCATATGAGTCGTTACGTGAACCACCCTCAGATTGCCATCGGCCAGCATCATTGAATACTTATCGGTACCTGTGTATTTGGCGTAAATCTCGGTATGCCCATCATAGTGATGACCGGCGAGGTTCATGGCCTCTTTGTTGAGAGGAGCGGTCACGGTACCGTCCAGCTGACCGTCCAAAGCCAGCCTTATTGCTGTTTCCACGGATCGGAAGGCTGCTTCGCCACACTTGGCGCTGAGTTTACCGTAGGCAAAATCACTTAAATCTATGCCCGTCAAGGGTAGGACATCAATGATACCAAGGCTGCCACGTGCATCCGCAGGAGCATCCAGGATATTGATTTTCTGGTCACTTTTGACGATATCTTTGACGGCCATTTCGATAATGGTTGGATCACCAACGACAACGGGTGTGCAGATATCATAAATATGTTGATCCAGTAAGGATTTAACGATGATCTCGGGTCCGATCCCGGCAGGATCTCCCATGGTGATACCAAGTAAAGGCTTTGTACTCATATTAATCTACCAATCTTATTGATGAGGTTTGAAATTCCACCAAGTTTGCTTTTCTAATAATCTTTAGCAACCACGGTGCCAAAAAGGTAATCATCTGTTATTACAGTAGAAATGGATAAAAACAGGCGCTGTTAAAGGTTGAGTCTTGAATGTTTTGCATCAGGAGTGGTGAAATCTGCACCAACTTGAGTATAATGATGCTTCATGATCAAGCGTGAGATGCCCCGTTGCCGATGGCACCAGAGAGAGGATGGTTTGATGGAAATAGCCTTTATTGCTCCATATCAGATTATTCAGGATAAGGCCCGCAGTATCATTGCAACGAATGGTTACCCGGCTAAAAGTTATCTGGGTAATTTACAGGAAGGGGTTGAGGTAGCTCGTCAGGCCATTGCTGAGGGGGCGCATATTATTATCAGTCGGGGCGGGACCGCCAGGCTGATTCGAGAGCAGTTAAATGTTGAAGTTATCGAAGTCAATGCCTCCTACTTACAGTTACTCTCCTATATCTTTGAGGAAACGACTGCCACCAGTCGGATTGCGATAGTCGGGTTTCGGCCGTTTCTCAATTTGGGCCAACCTGTTTGCGACATTTTAAAGCGTGAACATCGCACTTTTGAAGTCAAAGATATCCACCGGATGGATGAAGCTTTTGAAAAGGTTGTGGCCTGGCAGCCAGATGTGGTCATTGGGGATGCCGTATCGGTTCTTACCGCGCAGCAGTACTCCATTAATTATCATCTCATTGAATCGAGTATGGAAACCCTGGAGGAAGCTTTCGAACGGGGGATGCTGGTTCTTAAAAATCTGAAAAAACATATCGCCAATGCTGAAAAACTTGCTGTCGTTCTTAATTACACCAAGGAAGGGGCGATACTGGTCAATCGTGATGGGATTATCGAGGAGATTAATCAAAAGGCCTGCGGCGCTTTGAATCTGCTCAGGGTGGATATCATCAATCAGCCCTATACCAAATTTTTCCAGTCTTCAGAACTGTTCAGTGCCGCCAACGCTTTGCGTACTGAAAAAAATATCATTCTGTCTTTTGCGGGGAAAAGGTTTGCTGCCGACTATATCGTTATCAGCCCGGAAAATACCGAAAGTACCGCGGTTATTCGTTTTCAGCAGGTCGAAAAAATTCAGGAAGCCGGCAATATCCTGCAGAAGAAACTACGGGACAAGGGCTTCTACGCTAAATTTACCTTTGTTGACATCGTTCATCGGTGTCGTGAAATGAAGCAGCTGATTGACGTTGCAAAGCAATATAGTCTGTCGAGTAGCAATATCATGCTTCAAGGGGAGACGGGAACGGGAAAAGAGTTATTTGCTCAGAGTATTCATAACGCCAGTCCTCTGAATGATGGCCCGTTTGTGGCGGTAAACTGCGCCGCCCTGACTGGTTCTCTTCTTGAAAGTGAGTTGTTCGGTTATGCTCCCGGGGCATTTACGGGAGCATTGCGTTCTGGAAAGACTGGTCTTTTTGAACTGGCCAACGGGGGAACATTGTTTCTCGATGAGATTACGGAAATCGATATTTACCTGCAATCAAAATTGCTCAGAGCGTTACAGTCTCATGAGATTATGCGTATTGGTGATAACAAGATAATCCCGATTAATGTCAGAGTCATTTCTGCGACGAATAAAGCACCTCTGGAAGAAGTCAATGCGGGACATTTTCGTGCCGACCTGTTCTATCGACTTAACGTTCTGGATCTGAAGATTCCATCATTGCCAGAGCGCCGCGAAGACATTCTCTATCTCTTTGAGTACTACTTGAACAGAACCGTCGAAAGTGATGCTCATAAAAGTCCGGTGATGCCTTCGACAGCATTCCAGGAGGTCTTGGAGCGTTATGCCTGGCCTGGCAATGTTCGTGAGCTGGAAAATGTTGTTGAAAAATATACGGCCTTGCAAGGTGTTCTGGACGTGAATGCCGCAGAGCAAATTATATTGAAATCTCTAAACGAAACTCCTGCCACAGTGAACCCGGAGCCGGGACTTGAAAGCCTTGATGACATCATTAAAGCCGCGGTTATGCAGGCTTATCACCATGAGGGGGAAAACATCAGCAAAACCGCAGAGCGACTGAAGGTTGATCGCAACACCGTAAAGCGCTGGATGAAAAAATCCCAAGCCCTGAATTAAAAGATCCCGACAGCTGAGGAGCTGCCGGGATGAATGGCTGTTTGCGGATCATCCTCAGGGATGATTTATCTTAAGGGCACAGGGTGACATGCTTTATGTAGTCGCGCAGATAGGAATAGCTGATCTGCAGATTGCCGTCAGCGGTTTCGATGATCGAGGGGTATGAGTAGTCACCGATAAAAGAGCCTTTCTCGTCGTGGGATGAACGCAGGGTCGCATCGGTTTCGACGACAATTTCCTGTTTCCAGGTCAGCCCCATATCCTCGGAACTGGCAATCACCAGCGGGTTGCGTGGGACCCCCCAAATGGCACATTTGTCGGTCAATTTTCCACACTTTTCAAGAAACTCACCCTTGTCCTGTATCCACGGTGGTATCGAGCTTTCCCTGTCTCCACCGGTGGCATGAATGTCATTATAAATAATAACTATGCGACCGTCGCGTAACAGCCTGGCCTGAATTGAGGAATTATTATTGGGCAGGTCGGTTGGTTGTGGCTTGCTCCAGGTCAAGCCGTTGTCCGTGGAGACACTGCGGAATATATAGTCGGCCTGACGGCGCCGGTAGAAAGCGACTCGACAATTATCCAGAATATTCATGTGTACGCAACCGGTACTGTCAGGAACTGCTGTACTGCTCCAGCTGGTTCCGTCATCTGCAGAAACCAGGACCAGGCTGTTGTCATTGCCAAACGCTTCTTTGATGTTGCTGTGCCAGATCGGCAGCAGTACGTGACCTTCGGCATTAATCACCGGGGCATGGCGGATAAAAGTCCCGATATCGGGAACCAGTTCCGTGGTCTCGGTCCAGGTGTGTCCGTCGTCATACGACTTTCTGATGCGGACAAGAGCTGTTCCCTGATCGGTTTTTAATTGAGCGGTATACATTAGCCACAGTTGTGCAGGAGCTTTTTGAAACAGGACCGGGTTCTGTTCCGAGCGGGCAGTGTCGGCTGACATTTTTTGTGCTGCCGACCAGACTCCGGTCTTACTGTCCATTCTGGACAGGTAGATGCACACGTCGGCGGTGCCTTCCATGCTACCGCCAAACCAGGTGCATAGCAGGTTACCGTTGGCAAGTTGCAGCAGGTTGGACGCATGATTGCTGCTGCATGGGGTTGGAATCTGCTTTTCGTCAATAATTTTCATTACAGAGGCTCCCGATTTATTGTTAGTCCATAAATGAGCCGCCATTGATATTAATGGCTTCTCCAGTAATAAAGTCTGCCTGGCCGCTGCTCAGGTACAATGCTGCATAGGCGACATCTTTAGGTTTGCCCAGGCGCCCCAGGGGGATTTTCTGCAGGACTTTCTGGCGGTAATCAGCATCCCAGGTATCGACCATCTCGGTGGCTATCGGCCCTGGGCAGACGGCATTGACATTGATGTTGTGCGGTGCGTATTCGAGTGCTAGATGGCGGGTCAGATACAGTCCGCCGGCTTTCGAGACCCCGTACTCAACAGAGGCGTTGGCATGCGGTTTTTTTGCCGCACTGGACAGGATATTGACGATTTTACCATGCCCCTGCTGGACCATGACATCAAGGACATGACTGCAGGTATAAGTCATACCATCAAGGTTGATTGCTAGTGTCCGATGCCATTCTGCTTCATTGAAATCCGAAAATTTTCTCCGATTAAGGACCCCGGAGTTATTGACCAACACATCAATGCGACCAAATTGATCCATGCTGACAGCGGTAAGTCTGCGACTGGTTTCCGGCTGCGAAATATCGCCTGCCAGTGGAATACATGAAATCCCCTGCTTTTCCAACTCCACCGCATTCTGCCTGATCACCTCGACATTCGTACCATTGATAACCAGGTTGGCACCATGCTCTGCGAACATGGTAGCGATAGCCAGGCCAATCCCCCGGGTCGCCCCGGTAATAATCGCGGTTTTTCCTTTAAGCAATTGCATCATTGATTCCTTAACAGCTTACCCGAGGAAAATTCTCGGCAGAATAAGGATGATATCCTGGAAGTAGATCATCAGGACCAGCATCAAAACGTAGACACCGACAAACAGGCAGATGTGGCGCATCATCTTGACCACCGACGTTTGCGCAATCTTGGCTGCCATCAATGTGGATAATCCGTACGGCGGTGTAACAGTGCCAACGCGAATCGCCATAACGGTTATGATTCCGGCAACCGTAGGGTTGATCTGCAGCAAATTCATGACTGGCATTAACAGAGGCACGAAAATCAGCATTGCTGAAGCAGGTTCCATGAAGGTGCCGATGAGCAGGTAGATGAGGGTAACGATAATCAGGAATACTGGAGCGGACAGATCTGCGCTTTTTACTGAGTTTATGATCGGAATCATGACCTTGTAATAGGTCAGGATCCAGGAAAAGAATGAGGCGACAGCGATAAGGATAAAAATGGTCGCAGATTCAATAACTGATTTTTTAGTGACTTCGTAATACTGTTTAATGTCTCTTTTCTTCTTGAAGATGATGTTAACCAGTAAAATGTAGATTACCGAAATACCAGCGGCTTCAGTTGGGGTGAAGATGCCGCTCAGGATACCGCCAATAATCACCAGGAAGATCGACATGGGGAAAAACCCCTTTTTAAGAGCTGTCAGGATCGACAGTTCTTCAACCGGTTCATCACCAATTATTTCTCCAGAGCTTTGGCCGATGTTGTTTTTGACTGCATAAAAATAGGAGTAAACCATCTGCGACAGGCCAATTACGACACCTGGAATAATTCCGCCGATAAATAACGCCGCGATGGAGGTTTGGGCGATTGAGCCATAAACGATCATTAGAATACTGGGAGGGATGATCGATCCGATGGTTGCTGAGGCTGAGGTTAATGTCGCGCTGAATTCGGGACTGTAACCTTTTCTTTTCATGGCCGGAATAATGATGGATCCTAATGACGCAACATCGGCAACGGATGAACCTGATATCCCGGCAAAAAAGATACTGGTCATAACATTAATATGAGCCAGGTCACCACGCAGTTTGCCGATGAAGGCACGCGACATATAGATCAGGTCATCAGCAACATCACTTAACTGCAGAAGTTTTCCGCAGAAAATAAACAGAGGAATGGCCAACAGGGTAAAACTTCGGAATTGCTGCAGGACAATCGATGCCATTTGATTGAGATGAACATGGGAGTCAAAGAGCAACGGAATACCGGAGGCCAGAACCAGACTGAATACGACCGGTACGCCAAAAACCAATAAGCCGAGAAATATTGTTAAAATGCCCGCCAGAATCATTTGGAGCCCCCATTTCCCTGCATGTTTTTAATATTTGCAAAAGTTTTAATAATGTTAATGACCTGATAGATGAACATGGTAATGGCACCAAAGAGGAATGCAGAGTTGAAGTAAACCAGAGTGATCCGGTGGTCAAGAAACCGGATTGGAGTCAGTTCGGTACGGGAGAAGCCGGCCAGGAAGGATTTGTATCCGACTGCCAGCAGCAAAATAATGGCCATTAGTACCACAACGTCAATCAGGAATGCGCGAATGGCATTGGATCTTTCTGAAAGATATGGTCCCAGGATATCAATATCCAGATGCTCTTTGTTTTTGAGTGCAATACCAGAGCCAAGCATAATGAGCCACACCAGTGAAAAATTCTGCACGATATTGACTTCGGGTAAGGGAAACCCGAAAACATACCTGGCGACGACGGCAACAAAAATGGTGAATGAGAGCATAAACTGGAAGATGCAGAGGACGATGTACAGGGTACTCTCAAATCTATCGATGGCTTTCATGGAACCTCTCCCTGAAACGACCGATACCAGCTTCATTAATCTTAGAAACTGGTACCGGAATATCGTTTAACTATTCAAAAATGCTGTTGATTTCTTTAGTAATGCCGAACTTCTTCGCCAAGTCATCAATCTGAGTCCGTGAAGCTTTGATGAATGGAGTTTTGTCGGGATCGGTAACCTGGATACCAAAGTCTTTCTGCAGGCTTTTGATTTTATCATCACTCAGAGCAAAGGCTTTTTCCAGGTACATTGGCTGAATCTTTTTGGCAGCTTTGGTGAACAGGGCTTGAATATCACCACCCAATGCATCGTATTTGGCTTTGTTCATAACAATGAAGCCAAGAGAGATATTGTGCTGAGTTCTGGCAATGTATTTGTTTACTTCGGCAAGGCGCATGGTGATCATAGCATCAAGGCTGTTCTGAGACCCGCGGACAACTCCGGTCTGAACAGCGGTATAAATTTCTTTGAAGGCAACTGGAACCGGATTGGCACCGATGGAATGCCACCAGTCCATATTGGTTGAAGTTGACTTACTTCTCATGTTCTTGCCTTTAAGATCCTCAATGCTGTTGATCGGATAGGTACTGATGATGTCACGCTCAAGACCACCGGCAACCATCAGGACTACAACGCCCGGATCCTTTAAAAGTTTGTCTTTGAAGAAGTCGAGTTTGTGCTCATCGTTAACGACCGACATGAAATGCTCTTTGCTTTTGAACAGGTAATTCCCTTCAAGAATGTCGAACTCTGGATGTCTTTCTGCAAACCAGCCTGGATCGGAATAAATAATGTCGATGCTGCCGTCGACAACTGATTGATACAGGGTAGATGCATCACCTAGTTGCCCACCTGGGAAAAAGTCGATTTTGACCTTGTCATTGCTGATATTGCTGACTTCCTCGGTATAAGCCTGAAGCACTTCGGCCAACAGAGAACCATCAGGGTTGATTGTTGCTGCAACCAGTTCAACTTTGTCTTTTGCATATGCAGACATCGAAGTCAGGATCAGGAAACTCAAAATACCTACAAGAATTTTTTTCATCGTTTCACTCCTTTGTGTTCCAGTTGTAATTTTGGCTAGACATTGTTCCATGGTGTCAAATGGCACCGTAATCAAATATCAACAGGTTTGCTTTTAAGTTTTTACCTCCTCAGAGTCATGGATTTTACCGTGATGTTAATGGTATCTGCTCTTGTGTATTTAAATGTGCGGTGATGAAATCATAAATCTGAATCAGGGTCTGGGCGTCACCGAAGCTGCCAGATTTGGTAATTAAGGCTAACGGCTGTGGAGACTCAGGTATTTGGAGTTGTCCAAACGGGGTCCCAGGAAGAACTTCTCCTTCATAACTTACTCCTGTTGCCTGAAGCTTTTTGACCAGTTTATAGGTTGTATGCCCCCCGATTGAGAGCAATACGGTGATTTTTAATGCTTGGCACATACTGGCCGTCGCTTCAGCAATGAGGTTTGCTATTTTTTCACTATGATCGCGTGGACCATCACTACAGGGGATGTCTTTGTGGGAGTCCGGGGTCAAGATGTAGCAGGTATTTTCCGCGGGCTGCAAATTATGGACCTGTTGCCAGAATTGATCTAATCGATATTGATCGTTGGAGGCTAGAGCTTGAGTCGGAATCAGGATTTTAACACAGTCATATCGCTCTTCAAGTCGGGCCAGTTGTGTCCGACTGACTTCCATGCGGCTGCCGGAACTGATCAATATGCTTCCTGCGGCAAATTCAATATCACTATGTTTTTGATAATGTGCTGGCGGCTGCTGGGCAATAGCCGAAGCAAGACCCGCGGCTCCAGTCAGTAGCAAGTGTCTGTTGGAGATGAGAGTGGCCAGGATTTCCAGATGAGAGTTGCTGGTGGCATCGCAGATTATATGGGTAATTCCATTGGTAATAAATTTTTCTACCAGAGCATTTAAATGCTCTGCCCCCTGCTCAGTATCGTGGGTTGAGATATGGGCTAGTTGAGAATCGGGAACCGCGTCAAAAATCTCTTTAATATATGAGCTTTTAACCGGGTTAAGGTGATCTTGCCCGGTTTCGGTCTGGTCAATTGGTGAACCGTGAAGCAGGCACTGACCGTTTATCACCGTACGACCAATATCAGGAGCTGCTGGGCAGATAATAGTTGCTGTGTAACGTCCGGCGTCGATGACCGCTTTAACCTCGTCGTAAATATTGCCACGCATGGTTGAATCAATCTTTTTATAAAAAGACTTGGTTCCCCATTCCTGACATTTTTTTACGGCCTCAACGGTTTTTTTATAGGCGCTATCCCCAGTGTCCAATCGTGACTCAGTATTGATGGCAAGGATCTCCAACCCTTCCGGAAAGACTGCGTTTGGCAGGGTCATGGGCATGAATACCGAGAAGCCGGCATGACAAAAGTGAATGCTGGAATCTCCTGCACCTGTGAAATCATCGGCAATTATGGCTGTTTTAATATTCATAACAGACAATATTGGCAAGGGATATGCCAACTGCCAATGAGACTTTCTTTTTTAGGCTATGTATTTAAAGATGAATAGGTTTTTGAAATTGTGAAAAGGTAGGATGTGGTGTAAGTCGATTTTTTCCTGGTGTTTATTGCACCATCTGTTGATATTTATTTCACCGGTTTGCTGGGGGCAAATGATCTTAACGGAATTTGATCAATATGGTCTGTTGTGAAGCTGGTAAAATTGGAATAAAAGATAATCTCCAAAGGCCTCAGGGGGGGAGTCCCCTGAGGCCACTTTTTAGCAGCTAAAGAATGGATTTTACTCAGGCCAGGGCCTGATTAACAATCTCGCGCGCTTCGGCTTGAATTTGCGCAAGATGCTCTTCCCCTTTAAAGCTTTCTGCATAAATCTTGTAAACATCTTCGGTTCCGGACGGGCGCGCGGCAAACCAGCCGTGGGCGGTGCAAACTTTCAGGCCGCCGATGGCGGCGCCGTTGGCCGGAGCGTGGGTGAGTTTGGCGGTAATCGGGTCACCGGCAAGGGTTTTTGCTGATACCTGTTCCGGTGACAGGGCGGCCAGTTTTGCTTTCTCTTCACGATTTGCCGGTGCGTCGACCCGGGCGTAGACGGGGTTTCCAAAGTTGGCGACCAGGTCCTGGTAATGTTGGCCTGGATCCTTACCGGTGACCGCCAGAATTTCGCAGGCCAGCAGCGACAGAATGATACCATCCTTATCGGTGCTCCAGACACTGCCGTCCTTACGCAGGAACGAGGCCCCGGCTGATTCTTCACCACCAAAACCGTAAGAGCCATCGACCAGGCCATTAACAAACCATTTGAAGCCGACCGGCACTTCCTTAAGGGGGCGCCCCAGTCCTTCAGCGACCCGATCGATCATCGATGAACTGACCAGGGTTTTACCGATAGCGGCGTCAGGGTTCCAGTTGCTGCGGTTGGCAAACAGATAGTTAATGGCAACGGCCAAGTAGTGATTGGGATTCATAAGGCCGACCGATTTGGTGACGATGCCATGGCGGTCATAGTCGGGATCGTTGCCGAAGGCGATGTCAAAGTCATCCTTTAGTGCGACCAGGCTCGCCATGGCATAGGGTGAGGAGCAGTCCATGCGGACTTTGCCGTCGTGGTCAACGGTCATGAAGCTGAAGGTATAGTCAACAGCCGCATTGCGGATGCTAATGTCGAGCCCGTAACGCTCAGCTATAGGCTGCCAATAACGTAAACCGGAGCCGCCCATAGCATCGGCACAGATTTTCAGCCCGGCGTTTTTGATGGCGGCCATGTCAATGACGTTTTCAAGGTCCGCTACGTAGGGGGTGATGAAGTCGTAGCGGACCGTGGTGTCGGCACTCAGTGCCATAGTGTATGGGCGTTTTTTCACATCCTGGTTAGCGTTGGCGAGCAAATTATTTGCCCGGTCAGCAATCCAGCCGGTTGCGTCGGTATCAGCTGGACCACCATTGGGTGGATTGTATTTGAAGCCACCATTGTCCGGTGGGTTGTGGGAAGGGGTGATGACAACCCCATCAGCTAAATCCGTAGAGCGATCCTTATTGTAACTGAGGATCGCATGGGAAATAACTGGGGTAGGTGTGTAGCCACTATCTTTATCGATCATGACCGTTACCCCATTGGCAGCAAAGACCTGTAGGGCGGTTTTTTCTGCCGGGGTCGATAACGCATGAGTATCTTTACCCATGAATAATGGACCGGTAATGCCCTGGGCGGCGCGATAATCACAGATAGCCTGGCTGATGGCCATGATATGGCTTTGGGTGAAGCTGGTTTTCAGTGATGAACCACGGTGTCCAGAGGTGCCAAAAGCCACTTTCTGATCCGGATTGGTGACATCAGGTTGGCTCTCATAATAGAGGCTGATCAGTTCGGCAATATCTGCAAGTTTATCGCTACTTACTGGTGTTCCTGCTTCGGGATGTATAGCCATCGTTTTCTCCTGTGATGGAATTTAATATTAAGAATAAAGGGAAATTCTCTGGCTTGCTTGGTTATATGTCAGATCTTACCTGTATAGTTTTATACGCTAACTGTTTCCAACGTCAAATGATAACAGGTGTAACGGTATCGTCAGATGGAAGAACAAAAAAATATCTACGTTGTATTAATGAAAAAATAATAAATCACTGATATTCTATTGCAGAGATTAAAATTTAAACCCGTGCTAATCGTGAAAACAGATCAGGAAAGGAAACATAATGAAAAAAACAGGAATGATTGTATTGCTGGGAATGTGTTTATTCTGCAGCCTGGTGTCGCTGTCGTTAGCAGCTGATCAATGGCATGAACTATCTGTACAGGATGCGCTGGACAGTTCCCTTGGTCAAGAGAAGCTGCGGCCTGACATCAGTATCTATATGAAAGGACAGAGTCATCCTAAAGTCCTGAAAAAACTTGGTGAGTTCAAAGCGAATCAACGCACCAACGGTTTTGGTAAGTCAGCAGAGGCTGCTTGTGAGAGGGTTTTTGTTTCGGCGTTGATTGCTCTTCAGGATCGGGCCGCTCGAGAGGGTGGCAATGCAGTCATTGATATTTACACCATCACCAAAGACAAAACCTTTGAGAGTGCGACCCAGTATTCTTGTATCAAGGGTGGTTTTGTGACAAATGTGGCATTGAAGGGAACTGTCGCCAAGCTTGCTAAGTGATTAAAAAGAGTCGTATCATTGTTAATGACAGGTTCAGTCATTTATAAAATAGTATAAAAAAAAGCAAAGGGTTGCAGTGTGTTATGGCTGCAACCTTTTTGTTTTTTGGGCATTCAGATATTTGTCAGAAATCAGTTGTATAATGCATATTCATAAAACTTAAAGCTTGTTTGTTGTTTCGCGTAGTCACATGGTTGCAGACCCAAAGCATCAAACCGCAGCCCTTATGCGCTGATGAGTGCAACAGGAAAAAAAACAGGTTTTTTCGATGAAGGTAATGGTTCCAAGGCTGTCGAGGGGGGAGCTTTGGAGCCATTGCTGGATAAAAGTTTTAATTCATATGCTCTCAAAGTGATTATTGAGCCTGAATACTGCCAAAATCTTCTTCCCGATAAATCCAATCCAATCTGTATCCTGTCTTGATTTTAACCTGAATCTTCAGCTGTTTCTGGTTAGTTTCTGTCCGGAAAACGCCTTTTTTCACCAACTCGGCGTCAATCTGCGCATTCGTTTGTGGGGCGTAAATACTTGATTTTCTTGATCTGGTAAAAATCGCATGTTTCCAATCTGAAAAACTGGAAGTTACGATTAAGAGTTTCCGGATGGCAACTAGCTAATGATCGGTTGATCTTACGAAGAGAAAAATAAAGGTTCCAAAGTCGCGGAGGGGGGGGGGCAACCTTGGAACCCTTATAAGGGAAGCTAGTATGAGCCCCCTCAATTGACATTAGATTATTCGATTATCTTTATATTTGCAATCGTTTTTTTCTGTATGATAGTATTTATGTTAAAAAGAGCAATGGAAGGTTGTAAATATGGGGGCTTGAATCTTAATTAGTTGCCATCCGGAAACTCAAAATAGCAACTATCCAGTTTTCAGATTGGAAACGAGTAATTTTTCGTTGTGGCAAGGAAATCAAGGACTTGAGCGGAGGCGTAGTACTTTACGCCGCACAAAAAAGTCCGCAGGTTGACGCTGCCACAGCGGAAAAGGGCTGTTTCCGGATGAAAACTAATTATTCTTTCTGATTCCAAGTATTTTCAGTTAGTTCCATCCTGCCTGGTTCAAATGATATGCGGTAATAAATTACGATCTTTCGAGGGCAGATCACCTAATTTTAATAGCCTTTTTGAATTATCTTCTGCTGAAGGTATTAGAAATTGCTCTCAGAGCTCTAAGTCAAAAGACACCTCAAGTCTAAGCTCAGTGCCTACCAGTAAGGCGCTTATGATAGTAAACGCCGGGAGGCCACCGATACCAACAACCCTCTCGTCCCTTTTTAAACCATTCTCAAGGTGCATTACCACTTCGAGGAGCAGGACATCAGTAGGCACCCTGATATTAGCGTTAAAGTACCCGCCAGGACCTCCCCTCATAGGCATTACGGCAACAGTACCAGCCGGTACTGGCATCCTAGGATCAACGTAGAAGCCCCAGTTACCATGTGTCGCAATATCTATAGCGCTGATCTGGTCTTTTGTATGGATGAATTGTGTACCCACAGTAACCCCTGAACAAATGGCAAAATGGTTTTCAAAGCTAAAACAATAATAGCCCACTTCGCCCGCAGAGGGTAGAGGGGCGAGGTAAAGAACGGACCTCCAAATTAGAAATGATCGATCTGCCCTTTAATTGTGGGTATCCGTATCCGAAAGTATGTCTGATTGACCTGATACAGGTAGTTTTCAGCAGCCATGAAAAGGCACTTTACTCCCTGTCAGTTGTGGTAAAGATTGTGGCAAACCTTCAGTAAGATATAGGGGGATTGTCTTCGGAAATAAAAAAGGCGCCCTACTAATCAATAGTTAGAGCGCCCTTTAAAGCTGATGGCGGAGGTAGATGTGAATCGAACACACCAGGGACGGGATACGCCCCCCATCGGTTTTGAAGACCGTGAGCCTCACCAGAGAACTGACTACCTCCGTATAGATTGCAATATCTGAATTCTACGGATATTTTATGATTTTCTCAATAGCGAAAATAAATTGTATTTGATTCTCCAATAGGGGGTGTTTGTTCCTTTGTAAAATTATAGCAGGTTAACCTCGATCTGCTCTCCACTCTCAAAGGTTTCTTTTCCTGCTGGCAGGATAGCATAGCCGTTAGCGGCTGCCAGGGTACTCAGGGCGCCGGTATTCTGATTCCCGGCACTGGTGGCACACAGTTCGCCTTGCTCATTGTAGGAGATGCGGAGACGGACAACCAGATTAACTGCCACTTTTTTCCTTATGGGTGCGATAAGTTTGGCGCGGTAAGTTGGGCGGTAAAGGTCTTTATGCCCCATCATTTTCAGCAGCGCTGGTCTGGCTAACAGTTCAAACAGGGTCATGGTGGCGACCGGATTTCCGGGCAAGGCAAAGACTGGTGTGCCGTTACATATTCCGAATGCCGTTGGTTTGCCGGGGCGGAGGTCAACCTTCCAGAATACTTCCTGGTAGCCTTTTTCATCGAGAACTTCACGAACCAGGTCGCGATCACCGGCAGATACTCCGGCTGATGTGATCAGGACATCGGCGCTGAGCCCATCGCTGATTCTTTCCCGCAGGCTGTCTTTGTTGTCCTGGGCAATGCCAAGTAGAATCGGCAGCGCGTTGATCTCTTTCAAGGCTGCAGCAAGGCCCTGAGAGTTACTGTTAACAACCCCTCCGGGGAGTAAGGGCTCCCCGACTTCCTGTAATTCATCCCCCGTGGCCAGAACGGCAACACGTAACTGGCGTGTTACCGGTACATGAGTGAACTGCAGGGCGGCGAGGAGATTGATCATTCCGGAGGTTAATTTTGTTCCTGCTGTTGCAAGGAGCTGCCCATAGTCAACATCCTCTCCAGCCAGACGGATATTGGCACCCTGAGCGACGGGTTTGACGATGGAGACCTGATGCTCATCATAGTCACAGTTTTCAATCGGAATGACCGTGTTGGCACCTTGGGGGACCGGGGCTCCGGTCATGATCTTCGCCATGGTCCCCTGGGTCAGGCGGATATCAGTCGAACTGCCCGCCGGGATAAAGCCACTGACCGGTAAGGTTTCAGAGTTTTTTATATCGTCAAAAGAAAAAGCAAAACCGTCCATTGCTGAGTTGGCAAATGAAGGCAGCTGATGTTGTGCGTGCAAATCATCGAGAACAGCTCTGCCGACAGCTTCATTTAACACAAGCTGTTGCTTAGGTAATACAGATACATGTTCAAGCACCTGCTGACGGGCCTGTTGTAAGGATATGGCCATAAATACTCCTGATAGTAAAAATTTAAAATAATTTATCAGATTGTAATGGCCGGATTCCAGCCTATATGAGCAGAATTTTGATGATTGGCAGATAGAGATTGATTTTGGAATGAATTCGGATGCCCTGTCTTCAGGTTTTGCTTATGAAACCTGAAGACAGAGCGGTTTACTATTAATTGAGGATAGTGACGGCATCACCTGGCTTAAGGGTCCCCTCTTTTAGAACTTTGGCGAAAATTCCTTCCTTGGGCATCACACAATCGCCCGCTTGATAATAGATCGCGCAACGATTATGGCATTCTTTACCAATTTGAGTGACCTCCAGCAAGGATTCCCCGATTTGTAGCCTGGTACCGATGGGAAGCTTCGGCAGCTCGATACCTTCTGTCGTCAGATTCTCTGCGAAATCACCATTATCGACGTCAAGCCCAAGAGCACGCATTTTATCGATACTCTCTTTCGCCAGCAAACTGACCTGACGATGCCAGTTTCCGGCGTGGGCATCTCCGATGATGCCATGATCCGTGCGTAACTCAACCTGAGCGACTGGTGTTTTCCGCTCACCTTTGTTTTTACTGATACATACTGCAAGTAGTTGTTGTGGCATATCTAATTCCTCCTGTGTTCGTAAATTTGAATATGTCAAAGCACCAACATGAAACCAGATTTATGCATTGTAGTCCTGTGCTCAATAATCTCAAAGGGATTTGTTTATCTTTTGTGTAAAGAATTAATGTCTTTTTTGGAAGGGATTGTTCCATTTCTGGAATGGTCGGTTTAGAAACGTACTTTTTTTGTGAATAAATATCTAAAAAATGATGGACAATTGTATCTGTTAAAAAATTCGATACAATTGGTGAAGTGTTATTAATGATTTGAATAAATATCGGTGTGATATGTGGCATTAATGGTCCTGACTCTGGTTATCATAATGGCTTTAACTAACTGAAAGTATGCGAATCTCTTCAGTATAAGGAAAGCTTATGGGGGTATGAATATTTCAAATAATCTACATTTCTGAATATATTGTTAAAAAACTATTGTATTGAAATCGATCCAATGATAGAGAGAAAACAATATTTGAATATTTATATCAAGAAGAGTATGTGAATGCACCAGGGAGGTGTAGACAAATTTCCTAGCAAAGGAGTTGGACGATGATGTGGAAAAAAGTTTTGTTGGTTGGTTTAATCCTCAGTGCTTTTTGTGTCAGCAGTGTTATGGCTGTTGAGGGTGGTAATTCCCGTAAGGGTAAACACCTGTATAAAAAGAACTGTAAAAGCTGCCACAGTGCCGGTGCTGAGGGTGGGGATTTGACTCCCATGTCTAAAACCATGAAGCAGTGGGATCGTTTCTTCAATAAAGCTGAGCATCCTGGCGACCTGTTCAAAAGTACCTCCGAAAAGGATCTGAAAGATATTAACCAGTTCCTTTATGACAAAGCTGCCGATTCCCCTTCTCCTGAAACATGCGGATAAAAAATTAGTGAAATTGAGGTCTGTTTAAATAACAGGCCTCAGCACATAAAGATTCGAGCCAGGAGTCTTATGTGTCTCTAGAAAGAGTATTCATTCTTAAATGTCTTTGGGAGGATGTTCGCATGAAAAAATTTGTATATTTCGCATTATTTTTCGGTCTGCTGGCAATACCAGGAACACTGCTGGCGCAAGAACCGACCATCGAAGAACTGCAGAAGCAGATCGCCGATATTATGGAAGAGCTGGATGAGCTATCTGATCGCGTCGATAAGCCTGAACGTCATTCTGCGTTGGATCGGATCAACTTTTACGGTGATATCCGGGTAACTGCAGATAGTTTGCATTATCAGGATGTCACTTATAATCCAGGTATCTTAGTTGATTATGATGACTTTTTTGCCCAGACTGCTGCAGGGAATTTTGGAACTGTAGATCTTGCAGCTCTTCAGCCTCTTTTGTATCAGTACAATCAGGTGCTGTTAGGAAATATGGATCCTGCCGATATGACCGGAGATCCGACGACGACGTATGATGCTGATTCACCATTTGCTGGATTCATGAACATGATGCTGGCAATGCCTGTCGAGCAGCAGAAAAAGGTACTTGCGTCTATGCTTTCTGGTGGTGTTGGTTCCTATGCAATGGCAGCTGCTGCAAAAACCTCAGATATCAACAACGATATCATGTATACCACCCGCATGCGTCTGGGGATGAAGGCTAAAATTGCCAGTAATATGGATTTTGCCGGCCGTTTGACCATGTATAAAAACTGGGGCGACTCGACTACTTCCAAGGTGTTTGATTCATGGAATGCGTTCACCATGGACGGAACTGATGGTGGCAGCACTTCTGGTGACTGGTTGCGCGTTGAGCGTGCTTATTTCGACTGGAAAGATATGGGTGGCAGTAATTTCTACCTGTCCATCGGTCGTCGTCCATCAACCTATGGTCCTCCTAGCCAGTACCGTGAAAATGAACTGCGCGGTGGTACTCCAACCGGGCACCTGGTCCACTTTAATTTTGACGGGATTACTGTTGGTTACAAGTTGAGTGAGATCACTGGTGTTGAAGGGCAGACCCTCCGTTTCTGCTATGGCCAGGGATTCGAGTCAGAGTGGGGTAACGGTACCCTCTTCAATGATGATATTACTAAAAACCTCAAAGATACCCAGCTTGGTGGCTTCAACTTTGACATTTTTAACGATGGTCAAACATTTCTCCAGGCAACTCTGTTCCGTGCTCAGGATGTTGTTGACGGCTTTAAAGGTACTATTGCTTTCCCGACCCAGTATGCTCAGCTGTTTGCACCAACCATGTATGCTGATATGCAGAAATTCCCGACTTTCAACTTTGAAGTCCGCTATACGCCAACCACTGTTATCGGTGATATCAACCTGGCAGCTTTGGGCTTTACCCGCGAAGAAGACAACGGTTTTACCTGGTTCGGTTCTGTCGCCATGACTCAACTGGAGCCTAATGGCGAGGCAGGTATGTTTGGTGGTCTTGGTACCGATGCTGTCTACGAAGCGACTTTAAGCGCCGATGGTAGCGAAATCTACATGGTTCCTGTACGCGCTGAAGATGATGAGACCCAGGAAGGTTACGGCGTTTACGTTGGGGTCCAGATTCCTGCACCAATGGGTAAGTTAGGTCTTGAATACAACTATGGTTCCCAATACTGGACACCATTTACCCAGGCCCAGGATGATCTGTTGGGTAGCAAGTTGGCTACCCGTGGTCACGTTGGAGAAATCTACTACATCTTCGATATCAACAACAACGCCTTCATCAAACTGGGCGGACTCTACTACGATTACGAATATACCGGGAGTGGTTCACCGGTTGGTAAGCCTGTAAAGATCGAAGATATCAAAGATGGCAGTGCATATTCCATGTTGCCGGTTGTTGATACTGCTTGGGATCTCTACGCAAAGATGACTCTTAAGTTCTAATGCTCATGCGGCCTGGCCGCAATTTGAAGGGAGAGACGACGAAGTTTCTCCCTCTTTTTTACAATATTATATAAGGTTTCTTGAATATTTGAATATCTCAGGAAGATTTTCGGTGATCAACAGCCTCATGGTTATGCTGAAAGCTTCCAGAAACAGGTGGATATGATGAAACGATATCTTTTGACAATTCTGTTGGTACTTATTGCAACATCAGTTTTTGCTATTGACCATAGTAAAGTGGTCAAGGGGCCCTTTGAAAATGGATCAGAGGTCACCAAGGTCTGTCTCAAATGTCACAAAGGGGCGGCTAAACACTTTATGGAAACTTCCCACTGGACCTGGTCTCGTGAGATGGAAATTAATGGCAAAAAAGTTGAACATGGGAAAATTAATGCCATTAATAACTTCTGTACTACAACTTCAAGCAACCGGGTTCACTGTAGTGAATGTCATGCCGGTTATGGATGGGCAGAAGAGACTTTTGACTTTGCTGACGCCTCTAAAATTGACTGCTTGGTCTGTCACGATACCACCGGTACTTATCACAAGGATGGGGATAATTCAGGATGGCCAAAAGAAGAAGTTAACCTTGGAGAAGTAGCCAGAAATATCGGTAAACCGGTGCGCCAGAACTGTACCACATGTCATGCTTTGGGTGGCGGTGGGAACAACGCCAAGCATGGTGATATCGGCCTGGTTCTCGATTATCCTGATCGCAATGTCGATATTCACATGGATGCCGACGGTAATGACTTCCAGTGCCAGACCTGCCACGAAACTGAAAAGCACAATATTCCTGGCGGTAATATGGCGACTTCGCCTGACGGTTACAATTCCTTTGGCTGTGATAAGTGCCATGGGGATGATCCTCATAGCGAATCATTGCTAAACAGCCATACTCAGCGGGTTTCCTGCCAGACCTGCCATATTCCTGTTTATGCCAAGGAAGATCCTACTCAGATGGATTGGGACTGGTCCACCGTGGGACTGGATGAAGCCCCGGAAGGTACGGATGGTAAGATCGTTCGTTATAAAAAATCAACCGGAACCCAGACCTGGAAAACCAACCAGACGCCATCTTATGCATGGTTTAACGGCAAGTCCGGCGTTTACCTGGTTGGCGACAAGATTGATCCGTCCAAGGTCACCAAAATGGCCTGGCCACTGGGGGATATAAATGATGATACAGCTAAGATTCATCCGTTTAAAATCCATACCGGTAAGCAGGTTTATGATGTGAAGAATAAATATTTCATCACCAATCATATTTATGGAGAAGACGGTCTCTGGACCACTTTCGATTGGAAACGCTCCATCGAAATCGGTATGCGGACAAGCAAGCTTCCTTACAGTGGTGAATATGGTTTTGCTCCGACAGAAATGTACTGGCGCCTCGATCATATGGTGGCACCAAAGGAACAGGCACTTAAATGTCTTGATTGTCATGGCGACAATGGACGCATGGATTGGCAGGCCCTTGGTTATAACGGTAATCCAATCGGTGGAAAATAAGTTCTTATAAAATGTGATTCAAATAAATTAAATTGCGGGCGGCCTTCATCGAAGGCCGCTTTTTTTTCTTAAAATCAGATCTTTGTCATATCTTTTCATTAGAATAGCGGCCTGGCAATTTTGAACTAATCAATGCAGGGAACTGCTTTTTATAGTATTATTCCCGTTTTTCGCCAACCTGCGATGCACTTCCGGTACGGAGACTGGGTTATGACAACATTTCAACCACCTAAATTCAGATTGCTGCTAAGCTGCCTGCTGTTGCTGTTAGTGACCGATTTCTCGGCGGGTATTTGCCTGGCGGGTGTGGAACTTTCCGTGGGCAGTGGAATGCTGAGTGGCTATACCCAGTATGAAATTGGCGGGAAGACAATTTATCCTGACTCAGAGGCCCAATATCATTTTCCGGTAAGTCGTCTGCGTTTTCCCGTTGATGCCACTATGGTCAAGGCTACTGGACAAATCAGTGTTGAAGATCGTTGGCTGTTCAGCCTTGAGGTCGCGACAAATATCACCGAAGATACGGGAGAGATGAAGGATTATGACTGGGGAATCTATCCAGGTTCTGACACTGATCAGCTTGATATCTATTCTGAAAGTGACTGTGAAATGGAGACCTTTCAGCTCGATATCAAGGGGCGTTATCAAATCGGCGAATTTTATTTTGGTCACGCTACCGCAGGAGACTGGCGCTTTGTTCCGGCCTTTGGTGGCGGGTTCAAGTATCAGCACTTTGATTTCAATACCTACGATCTTGATCAATGGTCACCTTCACACCCTGACGAAGGGCATGTCCGTGAAGGGGGGAAGGTTCTCTCTTACCTTGCCGCTTATGAAATACCCTATGTTGAGTTAAGCTGGAAGTTGACCTACCGTGAAAAACTGAGTTTTGATGTCGGCCTGGCTTATGCGCCGTGGCTGAACTTTAGAGACCGGGACGATCATCTGTTGCGGGACCGGGTTTCAAAAGCAGATCACCACTGGAATGGCTCAGGGGCTATGGTCAATTCCAGTGTGCGTTATGACCTTGCGGATAACTGGTTTATGAACGCTGATCTCGAACTGGTCTACCTCAATTCCAAAGGGCGGACTGATGTGTACGATGCGGGCGCATGGCATCATTCCATTACCGAAAAGATTCAAAGTCGCCAGACCAGTATCTTTATTTCCCTCGGGTATCGGTTTTGATGAAGGCTTTACCCTGCTAAACAACTCTTGCTCCTGCCTCTGTTCACCCTCCTTCCTGGCTTATGCTTCTCCGGCAATGGCAGGAAGTGGGGGCTTTCCCATTATCCGCGGGACAAAGCTTTTGCCTATACAACGGCATAAAGGCTGAAAATTGTTAAAACTCTGATAAACTTAATCAGCGCACCTTGAATCGAAAAGCTTCTTCCTTAGAGGTTATTCCTTATGACGGCTAAAGTTCGGAAACTGCGTTGGTTTACCTATCTTTTGCTGCCGGTTACCGGTTTGGTGGTGTGTTTTGCTCTGGGCTTATCCATCCTGCAGACCGATAAAGACCGGGCTCTTATGGAAAAAAGAGAACAGAGCCAGACCAAATTACTGAAGATCACTTTCGAGCTCAAACTGCAGCAGACTGTCAGTGATATTGAGTTGCTCGCAGCCCTGTCTAAGGATGAGGCCGGGAACGCGGCTTCCCCTTCGGCCGATCTGGCCCAGCAGTACTTTGCCTTCAGTCAGAGCCGAAAAATCTACGATCAGGTTCGTTATATAAGCCCCGATGGCGCAGAACTGATCCGGATCAATCTGGTTGCCGGGCACCCGCAACTGGTTTCTCCTGCCGCCTTGCAGGGGAAGGGGAAGCGTTATTATGTGCAGGACAATCTCGACTTGCCGTTCTCACAGGTGTATCTGTCCCCCCTGGACCTGAATATTGAACATGGTGATATCGAACTCCCCTTCAAGCCGATGCTGCGCTTGGTAAAGACCTTGCCGGGGCACCATAACCAGGTGCAGGGGCTGGTGGTTCTGAATTTTCTGGCCGAAGATCTGTTAACCTTGTCTGCTGGCGGTACCGATGATTATTCATACCACCTGCTGGTGAACCGGGACGGTTATTACCTGAAGGGGCTCACGCCAGAGCAGGAGTGGGGCTTCATGTTTTCCGAGCGCCACCAATCCCAGATGCAGGAGCGCTCTGCGGAAGTGTGGCAGCAGATTTCTGCAACGGAGCGGGGGACCATCTACTCGACCGAAGGGCTCTATGTCTTTGAAACCGTCAGGCCGATCCGGCCGGGGCAGGTTTCCAGCAGTGGCAGCGCTCTTGCCTACGCGCCCAGTTCCCGGCAGCTTGGTCCCGAAGATTATCACTGGAAGCTGATCTCCTATGTGCCATCAGCAGCATTACCCCATTGGTTAGGACAAAATCTGAAACAGGCGTTGCTCAGCGCTTTTCCTTTCTGGGTGTTGTTGACGGTGCTGAGCTGGTTTCTGGCCCGGGCAATCGTCAAGCGACAACTGGCCGAAGCCGAGCTGCAGGCGGCCAACCGCCAGTTGGAAGAGCGGGTTGCCCAGCGGACCAAGGAGCTGCAGCAGACTCATAATCGGATGGAGCAGATTCTCAATGCCGCCGGGGAAGGAATCTATGGGACCGATATCGACGGCAGGGTCGTTTTTGTCAACCATACGGCCTGCCAGATACTTGGCTGGCAGGCAGACGAGCTGATTGGAAAGGATTTGCATGATCTGGTCATGCATGGGGATGGACAAGGTCAGCCGGTTAAGCATGAAAACTGTATCGTTAAACAGACGCTCAAAACCGGCATTTCCTGTGCCGATCAAAACGCTGTGTTTCGGACCCGAGAACAAAAACAGTTGGAAGTTATCCTTAACTGCAATGTCATCCGGACCCAGGGGCAGGTCAGTGGGGTGGTGGTCAGTTTTCGCGACGTAACCCTGGTGCGTAAGGCGCAGAAAATGGAAGCCATCGGGACGTTGGCAAGCGGGATTGTGCATGATTTTAACAATATCTTAACGGCGATTCGCGGCTATACGGCTTTGGCTGGTGAGCATCTTAACAAAGGACTGGATGCCCGGCCCGCACTGGAAAATGTCGCGCTTGCATCTGAGCGGGCGGCACTTCTGGTCTCCCAGTTGTTGACCTTCAGCCGTCATCAGGAAGTGACGAATGCGCCCTGTTGTCTGCAGGCTGGGATCAGGGATTCATTACAAATGTTACGGGCGACCTTGCCCAGCACCATTACCATTAATGAGCGTTGCAGTGCAGAAGGCCTCTGGTCACCCATCTCCGAAACGCGCTTCTCCCAGGTAATGATGAATCTGACCACTAATGCTGCCTATGCCCTGAAAGAGCGGGTAGATGGTCAGATTGTGATTGAACTGTATAAATATGCTGTCAGCATTGAAGAGGCGCAAGGGTTGGGCCTGCCCGCTGGCGAATATGCCCTGCTTTCCGTTAACGATAATGGCAGCGGCATTGCCAAGGAGAACCTGACCGCTATATTTGAACCCTTCTTCACAACCAAACCGGTGACCGAAGGGACGGGGCTTGGTTTGGCCGCGGTTGCTGGCATTGTCAAGTCCTGTGGCGGCACGATCAAAGTTGACAGCGCCCCTGGTGAAGGGACCACCTTTACCCTCTATTTGCCGTGCTGTACTGCTCCTGAAGTCGCCGCGCCCTTATCGGCACAGGAGCTGATCCCCTCAGACACCATGAGCGCCTTTGCTGCGAAGATTCTGTTTGTGGATGATGAGCGGATGTTGGTTGAGCTAGGTGAACAATTCCTTGAGGCGCTTGGCTACGAGGTTTCGGCCATTAACGATAGTTGCGAAGCTCTGGACCTGTTTAGCGTTAATCCAGAAGGGTACGACTTGCTGATAACGGACCAGACCATGCCCAGGTTGACCGGCCTGGCCCTGATCAGAGAAGTCCGAAAGATTCGTCCTGATCTGCCGGTAATAATCTGTAGTGGTCTTTTGGCACCTGAGGATAATGGCTCGGCAGAACAGGATGCTGTCATCTACCTGAAAAAGCCCTGGACCCCTGACGAACTGGGCAAGACCATTGTCCAGGCGCTGTCTGGCTCAGTGAAGGGTTCAGAAAGTCCCCCCTACGGGGCTACCGGTTCAGCGTAAGGCCAGTTCCTGTTTTTCCAGGGTCAGCATCTGATCGCGCAATTGGGCAGCCCGTTCAAAGTCAAGATCTGCAGCGGCTTCAAGCATTTGCCCCTTGATGATGGCGATCTGCTTTTTAAACTCATCCGGAGATGCGTAGGCTGCGGGGACTTCAGCGACTTTTGGCACAGCGCTGCTGTCTTTACCTGACAGATCCTCAAGAATGGTGCGCATCGATTTTTTAACCGATTGCGGGGTGATGCCGTGTTCTTCATTGTAGACCAGCTGTTTGGCTCGCCGGCGTTCGGTTTCATCAATGCAGGCCTGCATGGAGCGAGTAATGCGGTCGGCATACATAATGACCCGACCGTCAACATTCCGCGCGGCGCGGCCACAGGTCTGGATCAGTGAGCGCTCGCTGCGCAAAAAGCCCTCTTTGTCAGCATCCAGGATGGCGACCAGGGCAACCTCTGGAATATCGAGTCCTTCTCGTAACAGGTTGATCCCAACCAGGACATCGATCTCTCCTTCACGCAGGGAACGAATAATCTGCATCCGCTCGACGGTATCGATATCAGAATGAAGATAATTCACCTTAATATTCAATTCTTTCAGGTAGCCGGTTAAATCTTCTGCCATTCGCTTGGTGAGAGTTGTTGCCAAAATTCGCTGATTTTTATCGATGGTTTCACGGATCTCGCCAATCAGGTCATCAACTTGCTCTGTTGCCGGGCGGATTTCAATCGGCGGATCGACCAGGCCGGTAGGGCGAATAACCTGCTCGACAAAGACCCCTTCAGCTTTTTCCATTTCATAGTCGGCCGGGGTTGCCGAGACATAAACGGTCTGAGGCTGGCGTTCGGTAAACTCTTCAAACATCAATGGCCGGTTATCGAGAGCTGACGGCAGGCGAAAACCGAAATTGACCAGGGTTTCCTTACGTGAGCGGTCACCTCGGTACATGGCTCCGACCTGACTGACACTGACGTGACTTTCATCAATAAACATCAGAGCATCGTCTGGCAGGTAGGATAGCAGGGTGGCCGGTGCCATCCCCGGTTTACGGCCGTCGAGAAAGCGCGAATAGTTTTCAATTCCCTGGCAATAGCCCATCTCCTCGATCATTTCGATGTCAAACAGGGTCCGTTGTTCAATCCGTTGCGCTTCGAGGAGCATATTGTTATCACGGAAATGTTGAATCCGAACCTGCAGTTCATCCTGAATTTCCTTGATCGCGCGTTCCAGGGTCGGTTTGGTCGCAACATAGTGACTGGCCGGGAAAATCGCCGTGCGGTCAAGGCGGTCAATCACCTGTCCCCGCAGTGGATCGATCTCACTTATGGCGTCGATCTCATCGCCAAAAAACTCAATACGCAGAGCGCGTTTTTCTTCGTAGGCCGGGAAAACCTCAACACTGTCCCCACGAACCCTGAAGGTCCCGCGATGAAAGTCGATATCATTGCGCTCATACTGAATCTCGACCAGGTTGTGCAGAAAGGCATTCCGATCAAGTTCCATGCCGGTTTGCAGGTTCACCAGCATGCCATAATAAGCTTCAGGTGAGCCCAGACCATAAATACAGCTGACTGAAGCGACAATCAGAACGTCGCGGCGTGACAGCAGCGAACGGGTGGCGCTGTGGCGTAGCTTATCGATCTCTTCATTGATTGAACTGTCTTTTTCAATGAAGGTATCGGTGGATGGAACATACGCTTCCGGCTGGTAATAGTCGTAATAACTGACAAAATATTCGACGGCATTATTCGGGAAAAGCTCTTTGAACTCACCGTAAAGTTGGGCAGCTAAGGTTTTATTGTGAGCAAGAACCAGGGTCGGTCTTTGTAATTGGTTAACGACGTTAGCCATGGTGAAGGTTTTTCCTGAGCCGGTAACGCCAAGCAGCACCTGGTGGCGGTCGCCACGTTCAATTCCTTCACACAGTTCTTTAATCGCCAGAGGTTGATCACCACATGGTTGGTACTCTGATTTGAGTTCAAATTGGGCCATTTCACAATCACTTAACAAAAGGGTGAATAAATACTTGAGAAAACCTTAGTCAACATGGTAGTCCAAACGAGACAAAAAGTCTTGTACCGGAGGATATGACATGCAGGGTAAAAAAAGCAAATTAGCTTATAGTATTCTATGGAATGTTGGGTTGATTACTATTGGCGCCATTATTCAGGCCATTGCTCTTAAAGGGCTGGCAACACCACAGAATTTTGTTCCTGGCGGTATTTTCGGGGTGGCCTCCCTGATTTACTATAAACTGAATGTTCTCAACCCCGGATATATTTACCTGCTCCTTAATATCCCGCTGTTTATTCTTGGCTATCTGTTCATTTCACGGCGCTTTCTCTGGTACAGTGCTTTGGCCATGTGTGAACTCTCCCTGTTTTATCAGGTTGTTTCCTTTAATTTTGAGATCTCCAATCAGCTCTATGCTGCTCTGGTATTCGGCTGTGTGATTGGTGCCGGTGGCGGGATTGTACTCCGTTCTCTTGGTTCCAACGGTGGCCTGGATGTCATAGCCATTATTTTAAATCAGAAATTTAATATTGGAGTCGGAAAAACTTATTTTGGCTTCAACGTGCTGTTATTCTCTTTAAGTTTTGCCAGTATCGATAATGATCTGGTCATAGCTTCAATGATTGCCGTTTTTATGTCATCGGTTACGGTTGAATATGTGTTGTCCATGTTCAACCAGCGCAAACTCGCTTTTATTATTTCCGCTAAACCGGAGGAAATTGCAGAGCGGGTTATGAATGACCTTAAAATCGGAACCACTCTACTCCCTGCCGTGGGTGCTTATCATCGCCAGGCCCGCACTGTCGTTATGGTTGTTATCAACAATATTCAGCTGAAAAAGCTCGAAGAAATTGTCTTTACGGAAGATGAGCATGCGTTGTTTATTGTGGAAAACACCTTCAGTGTGCTTGGATCAACATTTTCGCGCCGAAAATTATATTGATCCTTCCTTATGAACACCCCTTGGAGTGTTTGTAGCTGCAGGTAAGATTCTGTAAAACAACAGGTTTGTCGAGGATTTGATTTTAATTTTTCTGCAGTTGCATTGTGATTTTTCATGCCCTAAAATATAACCAAAAACGTCATAAATTAGGGCGGAAAATATCTTTACTATGGAGACCATTGAGCATGAAAGATTTAAGTCAAAAAATGCATCAGCGTTCCGGAACCTATTTTTTCTGGTGCATGGAGCAGTTCGAGAAATTTGTTAAGCGTTTACGCCCTGATTTGATCGACTACTGAGCCATTAGGCCGTTGCCAACAGGGTGTTCTGCTGGCAACGGATGGCGATTATTTTGCTGCTGGCATTGCTGGTACCAGTAGCTCAGGATCCAGCCGGGTTTGGAACCAATTTACCCGCCAATCAAGGTGGGGGCCGGTGGCACGACCACTTGCTCCGACTTCCGCAATAATATCCCCCTGACTGACCAGCTCTCCAGCCTTGACAGTGATCTTACTCAGGTGCAGAAATGTCGATGATAAGCCAAGGCCGTGATCAATGATCAGGGTTTTGCCTGAATAGAACATCCCCCCGTGAGCCAGGGTGACCCTGCCGCCTGCAGGTGCGGTGACTGGAGTACCTGAAACGGCAGCAATGTCAATGCCGAAGTGAGGACGGCGTGGTTCACCGTTAAAGATTCGCTGACTTCCATAGCTGCCACTGATCCTTCCATGTAGCGGCCAGCGGAATGATTCCGAAAAATTCTGCAGAGGTGACAATTGACTGCGGGTCTTCCTTACCAGGTCTGCTTCCTCGTGAATTCTTTGTAACTGCTGAGCGGAAGGGTGCATCATCTGTTTGCTGATACCGTTTATGCGTTCAATACGATAGTTGCGGTCTGCAATCTTTATTTCCTGTTCTGAAACTGTTCCTGATTGATCAATGACCTTGAGCTTATATTGCGGCCTGGCATCGCGTCCAAAACCGATAATAAAATCGCCGTTTTGTGACGTGCTGACAGGTTGCTCGTCGAGCAGGACCTGGTTGCCTGGTAGTGTGTGGCCACTGATCAGTCCCCCCTGGGTAAAGTGCCCATGAAGCTGTACCCCGGCCAGTGTTGCTGCTGGACAACTGATGATAAACCAGCAGAGCAAGAGGATGTATTTCAAGGAACGGCTCCTGATCATTTTGCGTTGATGCCGAATTCAACCCGGCTGGCACTATTGTCCTCAGCGGGCTTTTGAAAAATATCTGTCTGTTTCAGGAACAGGCGCGGCTTAAGTTCAGGCTGCAAGGTTTGCAGCGCATCGCGAACAACCAGGGCACGCTGCTTGGCCAGCTCGCCAAGTTCTTCATCGCCAGCAAGGATATTGGAAAGCAGGAGCTTTTCCATCTCTTCAACCGGGAGTACTTTCAGGGTGCCAAGGCTGGTACGTGGCCGTGGAAAGGTTGCCTCTTTGTAAGCATAGGTAAGTAGCTCCGGATACTCTTCAGCTGTAATTGCCAACTGCTCCGCTTGGGCCTCAGGTGAATTTTTGATTTCCAGCTCACGTTGTTTGATGTCGAGAAGGCGCTGCTGCAGTTGCTTGTGGCGGAACGCCTCCGGGTCATTGTCACGGTCTGCAAAAGCGCTGATCTCCAGAGTTAACGATGGCCGTTTGAACAGAACCTCAGCCAGTTCGGCGAGCTTGGTCTGCTGTTCTGGATCGAGACTGGTTGAGCCGGGCGCAAAGGAGATACTGGAAAAATCTTCGCCGCCACCCAGGGCTGCAGTCAGCAGAGAAAATGGTGAAGTCGCGGCTTTGACCAGCAGGTTGCGCAGAACAGTAAAAATAGTTCCGGCAATGCTGAAGTTCGGGTCGTTGAGGTCACCTGAAACTGGAATGTTCAGATGGATTTCATCATTCCGGTTTTTCAGCAGCGCAATAGCCAGGGAGACCGGCAAGGTTGTGGCTTTGTCACTTTTAACACTCTCACCAAAGGTGAACTGGTCAACCATGACCCGGTTTGATGCGGTAATATGCTCATGTTTGATAGTGTAGCTGAGATCAAGGTACAGCTTACCTTTGTCGATGGCATAACCAAGATAGGTCCCGGAGTAGGGGGTCAGCGGTGACAGATCAATATCGTTAAAGCTGATGGTCAGATCGGCAAACAGTTCTTTGCTGAGCGGGTTAATGGATCCTTGTACGGTAAGTGGAGAGTTGTTTTCCAGGTTACCGCGTAAGTCGACATCCGCCTGCATATCCTGATTGGACGACAGACCGGAAATGCGCCCACCAAGTTCATGCATGGTGGTCGAAAAGGTGCTGGGCAGGTGGCGGTCGGTAAAACGAACCGTACCTCCCTGCATGGTTACCGTATTGATGCTGATATCCGCGGGGGGTGCGTTGTGTGCTTCCGTTGTTTCACTGGTAGGTTCAGGGATCTGCTCCTGAGTTTCCCCGGCAGCTACCTGATTGACCGAAGTCAGATTGATCTGCCCCTCCGGACTGATTTCGATATTCGCACTGTAATCACTTAAGGCGATATCCTCGATATGCAGGGCAAACGGCGATAGTTTACCACTGATCCCTTTCACGTTCAGCCCCTGCCAGCTGATCAAGCGTCCTTTATCGCGACGATCTCTCAGATCAAAACTGCTTACATCCGTGGTTCCTGAAAAATCTCCGTTGAAGCTATCCTTTTGCTGCTGGAGATTTACGGCAAGGGCGGTAAAGAAGCGCCCATCTTCTAGGTCCAGGGCCAGGTTTTCAGGGATAAAGCGGTTGTAGTCGTTCAGGGCCAGCTCGGAGACTTGCAGCTGACTGCTGAGTTGCAATGGCGTATGTACGAAAGAACCTTGCGCGTGGATGTTGCCATGGTCGCCGGGATCAAAGCTGAGAGAAAATAGGCTCTGTTGGGCTTCTGGGTAGCTAAGATTCTCCATGTGCAGGGCGAGGTTTTTCAAGCGGGCTGCTGGTTTCCGATTCAGGCTCTGGTCCTGAAAGGCGGCGGAGAAATTGACGAGGTCGAAATTTGCCAGTTGGATCTTCCAAGGTTCTGCTCTGGTGCCGGGTTCAGGAGAGTCTGAATCATTAGCCGGCGTTTCTGAAGCGGTGGCTGGGCGTAATAAGTGGCTCGGGCTGAAGCTGCCATCGGCCAACCTGGAGATTTTAAGATCTCCATCTTTGAGAGAAAGATTGCCAAGCCTGACCTGCTGTTGATTAAGGTCCAGGCTGATATCCCGTAGCTGTAGCGCAGCCAGAGAAAATTGGTCCTGATCTTTAAATGGGACCAGCAGGTTATTGAGGCTGAGCAGCCCCTCTTCCAGGGTCACATTGCCATCCTGCAGATAGTGAACTTTTCCCCAGACACTGGCCTGCCCTGCAACCGGCGCGGTCAGTAACGATTCAAGATAGGGATAATAAGCCTCAAAGGGAAGATCATTCAGATTGATATCAAGGTCAGCAGTAACCGGATTCAATCCCAGCTGTCCATTCAGGGTGAAGCTGACCTGTCGCTCGCTGGCAAAAGACAGGGAAATGTTGGCCTGTTGATCCCGATGGGTTGACAGCTGGTCTGCGTTAATACTGATGGCCTTTATTTCTTCCTTCAGCCCGCCACTGACGCTGTCATCGTGAAAATGGATGCGGCCATCTGCCAGTTTGAATTTATCAACGAGGAGCAGCCATGGCAGGCTGCTGTCTGCGCCTTCGACGGGGGGCTGTTCTGCCACCGACTCCGCTTCCGAGGTGCTGGTTTCTGCTGTCGTAGCGACCGGGGCTTGGAACAGTTGTAAAAGGTTAAGCTGACCGTCCTGATCCCGGTTGACGTAGATTTGCGGTTCATAGACTTCAAGTGCTTCAAGCTGGATATCCTGCTTAAAAATGTCGGCTTCCCGAAGTCCGAGGAGCAGCGTCGGGATTTGCAACAGTTCGCTGCCATCTGGCTCCTGGATATCTAGATCGCTGATGGCAAACTGGCCACCGACTTTAAGCGTCGGTTGTTCGTTATCGGCAATGATATAGGTCACCTCAATTTCAAAATCGAGACTTCCCTCCTCGACCTTGACCGGTAATGGTACTGGTGAGGTATTGGCATAAAAGGGTAACTGGACATTATGGAAAGACACATACAGGTCAGTTTCAAGTGAATTGTGAAAGGGTTTCAGCTGACCGTTGACTTTAAGCTCAGAACCATTGAGAAACATGAATAGCTGTGGCGTGACATAGCTGTCGGTCAGGTGAGGAATGTTGCCAATAAACGGGACGCTGAAGGATAGCTGACGAATTTCATGATGAGCCGGATTGGGGGTAATCTGTTCACGGAAGTCGATGGTGCCGTTAGTGATAATGATGTTATTGAGAGAGAAGTGAAAGGGGGTGTCTTCAACTGCTGGCGGTTCCTGGGTAGTAGCTTGTTCTGACGGGATGAAATCAGAAAAATTATATTTTCCTTCAGCAAGCAGGTTGATATTGACGTAAGGATCGTCGATTTCCAGACGATCAAGGATAAGAGCCCTGTCGATGATTGAACGGGCACTCAGGGAAACCAGAAAGCGGGAAAAGGAAACAAACGGCTGACTGCTTCCAGGTTCGCTTAATTCGGCCGCGGTTATCTCCAGAGTCAGGGTAAAGGGGTTAAAAAACACCTTCTCCATCTGTAATGATCGGCTGGTATTTTCTGTGATCCAATGGGTTCCCTGTTTTCTGACCTGCCAGGGAACGATAAGCATGGTTGACAGAATCAGTACAAATATGACGAGAACAGTGATCAGACTGTATTTAAGCACGCGGGGCATGGTTACACTCTCCTTGGATGGTCAGACAGCCATTTTAGCACAAAGAGGTGAGTAAAAAGGTTAAGGAATTGTTGATTTTACATCCTCTTGGTTATTTTTTGGGACAATCTTTGGTGTTCTTATACCAGACATATTTACCGTAGAGGTCTTGTGCACAGTTTTTACAGAGGGCATGGCTGAAGATTAGGTTAGCAAGCTCTTCAACGTAACCTTTGAACTCACCCGAGTTCGCCTGATCGTTCCAGTTTTTTTTGCATCATGCTTTTGATTACAGGCGATGATGATTACTGCTGTCGCAGAGATCGAAGCCTGCCAAGACATCAAACAGTTCGGCGTCAATCGTTTCCTGCCGTAGACGATGGTAGGTTCTCTGCAGATCCTCCAGTCTTTCAGAAATATTTTTTTCTGCGCGCTGCATGGCGGTCAGGCGACATAGATTCTCACTGGCCAGCGATTCGGCACAGGCCTGGAAAAGAGTAATAAACAGGTATTCACCCAACAGGGCACGCAGGGTCTGGTCGGTCTGACCACAGAGTTCGGGAAGCTGATTGGTGGGCCAGGTGTAGCTGCTGAGATGTTGCTCCCAGGCTTGATCAAGGGGGAGCACGGTCTGGCTATGGGGTTGGAAGCCGCGCCCCTCACTGCTCCGGTTGTGGCACAGGATGATGTTGAGCTGATCCGGAGCGGTTATTAGTGCAGCTTCTTCCAAAACGATTTGATTACCCAAGCGACTGATCTCTTCAACACCAGTGGGGACAGGATAGCAATGGTGTACTTGCAGATCATGTGCTTTCAGTTGATCCGCCAGTCGTTCCCCTACGACCATGATCTTAAGTCGGGGGTGGGCTGGGAGGATTTCCTTCACAATATGTTCGGCAAGCAGATCATTGAATTGGCCGACGAGCCCCTGGTCAGAGCCGTAGGCAATCAGGTACTCCTGGCGAGGGTCAGCAGGCCGCCGGGAGAAATGAAACGATTTAAGGGCCAGGGCAAGGCCCTGCTCAACGTTGTTACTGTAGGTTTGCAGGGCGGTGACCGCTGCTTCAAACTGGTTGATGCGCGAGGCGGCCAGGGCTTTCATGGTGTGGACCACCCCGGCAAGGTCATGGGCTCTTCCTATGCGGTGGCGAAGTTCAAGCAGGGCGTCACTCATGCTGCCCTCCAGAATCAGCCAGCACCTGCTGCAGATGATTTTTTACCGTGGCGATTGATGTTTTGTGGATAGTTTCTCCGCCAAGCAACTGCTCAATAAGCGGCTGGTGCTTTTCACCCAGAATTTTTACTAATAGCTGCTGCGCCTCAGCCATCTGCTCCAGGGGAACTTCAGTAAACACGCCATGCTGCAAAGCCCAGAGGATAGCGAGCTGGTCTTGTAGTGGCACGGGGGTATATTGTGGTTGCTGAAGGCTGGCGCGAATATGCTGACCATGCTCAATGGTACGGCGGGTCTGATCGTCAAGCCGAGTACCGAAGCGGGAAAAGTTTTCAAGTTCTTCAAACTGGGCATAGTCGAGCTTTAAATGACCGGCAATGGTGCGGTAGGCCTTGTTCTGGGCTTTCCCTCCGACTCTTGACACCGAACGACCGACATCGACAGCGGGCAGGATGCCGAGCTCAAACAGGGTTGGGGCAAGATAGATCTGACCATCCGTGATGGAGATCAGGTTGGTCGGAATATAGGCGGACATATTTTGTGCTTCGGTTTCGACAATCGGCAGCGCGGTCAGTGAACCACCACCTCGCTCCTGATTTAATTGGGTCGCCCGTTCCAATAGCCGTGAATGAAGGTAAAAAATATCCCCGGGAAAAGCTTCTCGGCCTGGTGGACGGCGCAACAACAGGCACAGTTCGCGATAGGCGCGGGCGTGATGGGTCAGGTCATCGTAGACGATCAGGACATCGTCCCCCTGTTCCATGAAGGCTTCGGCAATACTGGTTGCGGCATAGGGCGCAATGTAGGCAAGGCCGGGGGAATCGTTAGCTTCGCTGACCATGATCACCGTATGCTGCAGGGCATCATGTTTGCGTAATTCAGCAATCACCCTGGCTACCGCGGCAGAGCGTTGACCGATGGCACAGTAGACACAACGGACATTCTTGTCACGCTGGTTGATGATGGTATCGATGGCGATAGCTGTTTTGCCGATCTGACGATCCCCGAGAATCAGTTCGCGTTGGCCGCGGCCGATAGGGATAAGAGCATCGATTACTTTGATTCCGGTCTGCAAAGGGATGGTTACGGGGGCCCGGTCCATGATGGCGGGGGCCGGTCGTTCAATGGCCAGATGGCGCTCAGTATTTATGGTTCCGCCATTATCCAGAGGGGCTCCCCTCGGATTGATGACACGTCCCAGCAGTTCTTTGCCAACCGGGATATCGATAACCCGGCCACTGCGGCGTACTTCACTACCGGTCACCAGGTGTTGATAATCGCCAAGCAGGACGATCCCAAGTTCCTGCTCATCAATATCAAAAACGATACCATCCAGGTTGCCAGCTAAATGGACCAGCTCCTGGGAACCAACCCCCGGGAGGCCACTGACCCGGGCGATCCCGGTCGTCACGCTGGTGACATGACCTATCTCTTCTAGCTGAGTTAAATTCCCCAGCAGTTCTTCCGCCCGCTGCAGATTGAGGCAGGCCTGCTCAAGCCAGGTTCCGGTTGGGGCAGTCATGAGCGATCTCCATCACCACGATCAAAACTGGCGAGTTGCTGCTGTAAGTGATCCAGGTGTGAGGCCAGCGACCAGGAGAGTTTGTGGCCGCCGTGATGAAGTTCAAGGCCGCAGAGCAGTTTGTTGTTGGTTTGGTAATGAAATTGTGCAACTCCGGCACCTGCATTGATGGTTTCTTCCAACCGCTCTTTTTCGGCAGCGGTCAAGTCCCTGGCTGTTACCACCTGGTAGGCTTCTCTCTGGGCAGAGGGGGCGCCATACAGCAACTTCTTTTGCTCGTCATCCAGCATTGTGAGGCGCTCGATAAAAGTTGCCACTGCCGCCTGCTGTAGGTTATGGCTGGTGAGTTTCGTTACCATGGTGCCCAGGGTCTGTAGCATGGTTGCTTCTGTTTGCTTACGCAGCCGGTTAGTGAGTTCCTGATGTTCAGCGGTCAACCGCTGTTGCCATTGACTGCGCAGCTTGGCAATGTCGCGGCGCGCCTGGTCGATCAATTGCTGGCGTTCCGTTTCGGCCTGGTTGTGGGCATCGAGCAGCAGTTGAGTCTGTTGTTTTTCAAACTCTTGCTGTTGCTGGACCAATTCCTGCTCCTTTCTCTTGGCCGCTTCCTGTTTTTGCTGGGCCAGGTTCTGCTGATCGCGCAGGCGTTGCTCACGGGCGTCAATGGCGGTCAGCAATGGTCCGTAAAGGAAGCGTTTGAGGAGCCAGATCAGAATCAGAAAATTGATCAACTGGGCGATGATGGTAAAGTTATCGAGGAGCATGGTCTAGCCCGCGCCAAACAGCTGGTTCCAGTAGGGGTTGGCAAACAGCAGGATCATGGCAATGACAAAGCAGTAGATGGCGGTCGATTCGACCATGGCCATGCCGACGAACAGCGTGCGGATCAGGGTCGCTGAAGAATCGGGCTGCTGAGCCAGGGCGATTAGCGCCGAAGCCAGGGCGCGCCCTTCACCGAGAGCTGCGCCGATGGAACCAATCCCCATGGTCAGACCGGCGGAAAAGATCGAGATCATCGCAATCAGAGTCTGAGAATCCATAAAGCTCTCCTTTTCGTCATGCCGCATTACTCAGGGTGATGAGGGATGAGTCTGGGTCGCGGCGGAAATATAAACCAGCGCCAGAATGGCGAATATGTAAGCCTGGACCATCCCGGTCAACAGGCCAAGCAGGGACATCAGAACCGGAAAAATCAGTGGTGTGATCAGCAGCAAAATAGCGCCGATCATGGCTCCGCTCATCATGTTGCCAAACAGCCTGACTGCCAGGGCCAAAGTGCGGGTAAACTCGCCGATCAGGTTGAACGGGAGCATGATCCACACCGGTTGCAGGTATGATTGCAGATATTTGCTAAGCCCCTGGCTGCTGATGCCGTAGTAGGGAACGGCGACAAAAACGGCTAGAGCCAATGCTGCCGTGGTTGACAGGGAGGCCGTCGGCGCCTGGTAACCGGGGATAATAACCAGCAGGTTGGCCACAGCAATAAAGATAAACAGGGTGCCGATAAAGGGCAGATAGCGGCGTGCCGGTTTGAGATCACTTTCCTCCAATTGAGCAAGCAGGTAGATCACTACGATTTCAAGAATATTGTGTAACCGGCTATGCTGATCACGGGTTGCCAGGCGGCGGGTCAGCAGCCAGGATCCCAGGGCCAGCAGCAGTATTATGCCCCAGCTGGTGATAATCGTTAGATTCAGATTAATCCAGCCGTACTGCCATAGGATGATGGAGTCAGGACTTATAGGCATAGGCTTTTCCTCGCGAGCGCGGTTTGGTTATGGCGCATCGGGCTAGCAGAAAGCCTGCACCACACAGCAGCAGATGAAGGGGAGAGGATGCACCAACCAGGTAGATGCCGCTGCAGCTGATGACGATACGAATAAAAAAACTGAGGCTGAACCACAGCGCGGCGTAGGGACGCTCAAGACAGTGGTGGATGGTCAGCCACAGGCCACCAAAGAAGAACAGGCCCAGCAGGATACCGGCACCGAGAGGCCAGATGATGGCGCTGATGATACTGATCATTCTTCATCCTCCTGTTCATGTTTTTCGATCTGTTGTTGTTCATGGCGAATCCAATGCCAGGCCAGCCCACAGCCAATGGCTAACCCGACTGGTAGCATCACCAGGGTCCAGGAATGGTTGTCGTGAATGCTGCGGTCGAGCCAGATACCGACCCCGATAGCCAGCAGTGTTGGCACCGCAACCGACCAGCCAACCACACCGAAGAGGCTGAAACTGCTCCAGATCGGTGGCTCCGGCTGCCGGTTAATTTTGCTCTTG
The DNA here is from genome assembly GCA_963664385.1 of Geopsychrobacteraceae bacterium. Classification (GTDB taxonomy): domain Bacteria; phylum Desulfobacterota; class Desulfuromonadia; order Desulfuromonadales; family Geopsychrobacteraceae; genus Seleniibacterium. Next base: position 1,177,685 of record OY761157.1, on the reverse strand, counting down.
CGTCTGACTTTGCGGCTGATCTGTTTCTCAAATAGATCAGCGTGCTGGTTTCCGGAATCCTTATGATCAGCCATGATGATAATCGGCCAGCTGTCTGAGCAGACCGCTCTCCATTTTTGCAAACAAAGTCTGTAGCTCCTTCATTTCTTGGTCCTGCTCATGATAAAAATCGGCAATGATGGTCTCCAGTTCCTCCAATTGCTTACCGCGAAACGCATGGCGGACCGTGATGGTAACCTGTTCAGCAGCCTTAACCAGAATGCCGCGATCAATGGCAACAAAAGCATTTTGTTGGTCATTGTTCCGGTAGACCAGAATTCCCGGAACCAGGGTGGCAACACAGTCTCGTCGGCGGGGCAGCAAACCAACCATGCCGGCGCTGGTTTCCACTGCGATATGGCTGACATGGTCAATGGTGTCGAACACCTCTCCCGGCAGCAGGATGGTCAGGGTCATATCATTCATGAGGCCTCCCTGGTTGTTATCTCGTGCCAGCGACTGCGTGCCTGTTCGATGCTGCCGATCATATACAATGCCTGCTCTGGACAGTCATCGAATTCACCGGCCAGAATCGCTTCGCAGCCGGTGAGAGTTTCCTCCAAGGGAACCAGTTGGCCGGGCAGGTTACTGAACTGTTCGGTGCAGAAAAAAGGCTGGGTTAAAAAGCGTTCAAGGCGTCGGGCTTTGGAAACGGTAGCCCGGTCGCGCTGGGACAGTTGTTCAAGGCCAAGCATGGCGATAATATCCTTCAGCTCTTCATACTGAGCGAGGGTTTGTCTGACCCGTAAGGCGATACTGTGATGACGGTCACCAAGGATTAATGCGGAGGCCATTTTTGAGCTCGATTGCAGAGGGTCAATGGCTGGATACAAACCTTCGCTGGCGCGTTTACGTGATAAAACGATAGAAGCGGACAGGTGGGAAAAGGTATGCACGGCTGCCGGATCGGTGAAGTCGTCAGCGGGGACATAGACGGCTTGAATGGAGGTAATGGCGCCCTTGTCAGTACTGGCGATGCGCTCTTCGAGAGTGGCCAGTTCTGTGCTTAAGGTCGGCTGGTAGCCGAGGCGTGATGGCATTTGGCCAAGCATACCGGAAATTTCGGCACCAGCCTGAATGAAGCGGAAAATGTTATCGATCAGCAGCAGGACATCGCGCTGTTCCTGATCACGGAAATATTCAGCCATAGTCAGGGCTACGTGGCCAACCCGAAAGCGACTGCCGGGAGGTTCGTTCATCTGGCCGAAAATCATGCTCATATTCTTCAACACGCCGGCCGCTGCCATGTCCCGGTACAATTCTTCCCCCTCGCGACAACGCTCACCGATGCCGCAGAACAGGCTGACCCCCTGATGTTGACTGACCATGTTGTGAATCATCTCGGTCAACAGCACCGTTTTGCCTACGCCAGCGCCGCCGAACAGACCGGTTTTTCCACCCCGCTCGAGGGGCATCAGCAAGTCGATCATTTTGATGCCGGTAGTAAATAGCTCAGGCTCCGTAGTGCGGCGACTTAACGACGGGGGTGGCTGGTGTACCGGGCGTGTAGAGACGTTCGTTAGCTCCGGGCCGTCATCGATGGTGCGCCCAAAAACATCAAACATGCGTCCTAACGTGTGTGGGCCGATGGGGGCTTCCAGAGTTTTGTGCTGATGACTGATGCGCATATTGCGAGCCAGCCCATCGGTCGGGGTCATGGCAATGGTACGGACCTGGTGCTGGTCGAGTTGGGTCAGGACTTCAAGGATGATATCTGGCAGGTCCAGGCAGAAAAGGAGGGTATGGATTGGCGGCAGGAGGTCGCTAAAGCGGACATCGACAACGCTGCCATGAATGGCAACGATAACCCCTTCGGATGGTATTGGGTTTGGTTTTGTCGTTAGTGACTGGTGCATGAGCCACCTCGCTATCCGGTTATTAAAAGTTTAGCGCAAGTAGCTGGTTTATCCAGTGGGGATGAGCGGTATTCAGAGATTATGCTAAGCTGGAGATCTAGACATTGGTTAAAAAAACGATAAGGGGAAGACAATGACAACAGGTCTTAAAACTATTTTCTTGATCTTTTTACGCCTGGGATTGACCTCTTTCGGTGGACCGATTGCTCACCTTGGCTATTTCCGCGAGGAGTTTGTGGTGCGGCGGCGCTGGTTAAGCGAAGAGGGATACGCTGATCTGGTCGCTTTGTGCCAGTTTCTGCCCGGCCCAGCCAGTAGCCAGGTTGGTATTGGGATCGGTTTGTCGCGGGGAGGAATCCCGGGTGCTATTGCTGCCTGGAGCGGTTTTACCCTGCCTTCGGCCTTAGCGCTGATTGCTTTCGCTTTGGGGCTTAATGCTCTGGGCGATACGGCTGGCAGTGACTGGCTCTATGGTCTTAAGGTTGCTGCTGTTGCCGTGGTTGCCCAGGCGGTGTTGGGGATGCTGGAGAAACTCTGCCCAGATTGGCCACGGCGTCTGATTATGGTGGCTGCGGCACTCATTGCCCTAGCGGTCTCTGGCATTGTTGGGCAGCTGAGTGCATTGGTTGTTGCTGCGTTAATTGGATTAAAATTTGCTTGTAAAAAGGATTCTAAAGATAGTACGGCTTTGCATTTAGCAGTTAATAAGTCTATCTCGACCGGAGCCATTCTGCTATTTCTGGGCTTGCTTGGAGTGCTGCCATTATTTGCTGGTTTGACAGGAAATAATGGAATAGCTCTATTTGACAGTTTTTACCGTTCCGGAGCTTTGGTGTTTGGTGGCGGGCATGTGGTTTTACCACTGTTGCAGGCAGAAGTTGTGATCCCGGGCTGGATCAGTGAAGACCTGTTTCTGGCTGGTTATGGTGCCGCCCAGGCGGTTCCCGGACCGCTTTTTACTCTGTCGGCTTTTCTTGGCGCGGCCATGACCGCAGGGCCTGGGGGAATTAGCGGCGGACTATGGTGTCTGCTAGCCATGTTCCTCCCCTCATTTTTGCTGGTCATCGGCATTTTACCCTTTTGGGATGGTTTGCGGCGCAATCAGTTGGTGCGCAAGCTGCTTTACGGTATTAACGCCGGCGTTGTCGGATTGCTGGCTGCCGCTTTGATTTATCCGGTTTTCACTACGGCGATTCATGGCGTTGTCGGGCTGCTGCTGGCTGGTGTCGCTTTCTGGTTACTGGTTTATCGCAAGTTGCCTGCCTGGCTGGTGGTCCTGGTTTGTGGTCTTGTCGGGCAGGTTGTGCTTTGAACGGTTCCCCTCCCGCAGCGCAGGAGGGCGAACCTATTGGGGGGCAGACCGGAAGCGAGACATGTGCCGTTGAAGGCTACGACTCTACCCGGTTGCGACCATTTTTCTTGGCCAGATAGAGGGCTTTATCCGCCCGTGAAATCAGGCTGTCGATATTCTCGCCGTCCTGTAGTTGTGCGATTCCGATACTGATGGTTACTTTCAGGGTGGTGTCACCGCGATAAAGCGCAAGCTCTTCGATGCTGCTGCGGAAACGCTCTGCGGAAGTTCGGGCCTGATCGATCGTGCAGTTTGACAGCAGGATCAGAAATTCTTCACCACCCCAGCGAAACAGCACGTCGTCACCACGGGTCTCCTGATCCAGGGCCTGGGCAACCCCTTGCAGGACCTGGTCGCCTGCCGGGTGGCCATAGGTATCATTGACCTGCTTAAAGTGATCTATGTCAATCAGCAGCAGGGCTAGCGGAGTCTGACGGCGCAAATTGCTTTTGTAGGCTTGCTTGTAGAGAATTTCGAACATCTGGCGCGATGTGATTCCGGTAAGGCGGTCCGTAGTGGCCAGGGTTTCCAGCTTTTTCTGGTAATTACCCAGGGTCATGGCGGCAATAACCAGAATGATCAGGGTGATTATCAGACTGATGATAATATTCATCAGCAATGTTCCATAAAGGCGCCCTTCACCGGGAGTCCCATGTTCGAGAACCACCAGGTACCAGTTAAATTCCTCTACCAGGCGACTGTTGAAGTAGGTTTTTTTCCCCTCCTGCTCAATGGTCAGCGATGAGCTGGGAGAGGTGAGAACCTGGGTTACATAAGGCATCAGGCCTTCAATTTTGCGTAAATTATCAGGGCACTGAACGCCATTGCCAACGAGGGTCACCTCGCCCTGGCGATCGGTGAAAAATACTGTTCGCCCATAGCGTTTCTGATAGGTTTCGATCAGCTTCTTCACCGAAGTTACGTCAAGACCGACACCGATGGTGCCAAGGTAGTTCCCTACGAAGTCGAAAACCTTGTGGTTGATAAAGACTGTCATGTGTGACAGGTCTGCCGTATCCCGGTCGATATTGATCTGGTAATCATGAATCTCCCGGGCCATATTGAAATACCAGCTATCCTGAGGATCTTCCGGCGCGACAGTTTTAAGAATTCCGCTGGAATGATAGTACAGATAACTATGCTCAGAGACAAAGAAGCTGGTCACTGTGCCGTAGCGTTTCTGAATCTCACGCAGGTAGCGGACCATCTGGTCAGGCTCTGTTTCGCCGCCAACGACCCAGTCACGAACGAAAGTATCGTGGGCCATCAGGGAGGAGATAAACATCGGACGCAGCAGGTCCTGCTGGATTTCAGAATAGATATTATCGCTGGTCAGGGGGAGGGTGTTGCCTGAAACCTGTTCCGATAAAGACCGATGGGCGACGAAATAGCTGATGATGCTGGTTGACAGGAACCCAGTGACAAGCAGAATCGTCAGTAGCAGCATAAAGCGGTATTTACGATTCACGATAAACCTTTATCTGGTTATAATGAAATGATTGCTACATTGGAAAGTTGGCAGAAATACTAGCAAAAAAAAATGACATGATGCTAGTCTCTTAATTATTTAAACCACTATATGGCTCATTTTTTCTTTTTTTTAAATAGGTTATTTTGTGTGAAGAGGATCCTATGATTAACGAGATCACTATTCGTACCCCGGATGACTGGCACCTGCATTTTCGCGATGGGGACATGCTTCCAGAGACGGTTGCCGCAACTGCACGCTGTTTTGGCCGGGCCATTGTTATGCCAAATCTGGTACCACCTGTCGTATCGGCGGAGTTGGTGTTGGCTTATCAACAACGGATTCTTGAAGCTCGCCCTGCTGGTAGCTCATTTACTCCCCTGATGACGATTTATCTGACCGATCAGACGTCTCCGGAAATAATCCGCGCTGCCCGGCAAGCCGGTGTTGTAGCTGCTAAGCTCTATCCGGCCGGAGCCACAACCAATTCTCACTCTGGGGTAACCGCCCTGGAACATATCAAGCCCGCTCTTGGTGAAATGGTGACCCAGGGCATGTTATTACTGGTCCATGGGGAAGTGACCCAGGCTGACGTTGATATTTTTGATCGTGAAAAGGCTTTTGTTGATACTCAGCTTGCGCGAATTGTCGCCGAGTTTCCGACCCTGAAAGTGGTCGCCGAGCATATCACTACTGCCGATGCCGCTGAGTTTGTCAGTGGCTGCGGTGACAATGTTGCCGCAACGATTACCCCTCAGCACCTGTTGCTGAACCGCAATGACCTGCTGGTTGGCGGGGTCCGGCCACATAACTACTGTCTGCCGGTTCTGAAGCGGAATACCCATCAGCAGGCATTGCAGGATGTGATTGTCAGTGGGTCGCCTAAATTCTTTCTTGGCAGTGACTCTGCTCCTCATGAAAAAGCCCGTAAAGAGAACTCCTGTGGGTGCGCCGGTTGTTACAGTGCCTGGTCGGCTCTGGAGCTTTATGCCCAAGTGTTTGATGAACTCGGTGTGCTTGATAAGCTCGAAGCTTTTACCAGTGAGTATGGCGCTGATTTCTATGGCCTCCCGCGCAACGAGGGGCATATCACCCTGGTGCGTAAAAGCTGGACCGTGCCTGAAGAAATTATTCTTCCCAATGGTCGCCCGATTGTACCTTTCTGGGGCGGGCAAGAGGTCAAATGGCAGGTTAAGTCTCAGGACTAAACAGCTTGCCAGTGGGGGGATGAGATTTTTGCCTGGATTCCCTGGCTTAGCTTTTCCTGCTTCTGGGCTGAGTCAACTCCGCCAGTATCAAGACTACGTTTAGGGTATTGTTGCAGATATTCCAACCAGGCTTTGCTCAGTTCCCGGTCAAACAACCCTTTGGGGGTTTGCGAGCTCAAATACCCTTTTATCTCTTCAAAGGTATCAGTCCGTCCGGGCCAGAAGACATCGAGTTCCATATAACGGGCCAGTTCACCGACCTCATCGGGGCGATCTGTCTGGGCAATCATCCAGGTATAAAAATTATGCCCTTCTGCAGCTGCTTTGATACGGGAAATATGCTGCTGCCGTTTCTGTTGGAAAATGTCATCAACCAGCTCTTTGAGCTTTTTGAGGTTGGATAAGGAGATTGTCAGGATACTCTCATCTCTGAAATAGCAATTTCCCAAGCTGGTTGCGGAGCTGTATTCCAGTAGCACCCAGGCGACATTTTCATCGAGATGGTCACCACGGTAGCCAAGATGCGTTCTTAGCCGGGTTCTTTCTGCCTGAACCAGTTTTTTGAATAGGCTTTTTCCGATAAAGGTGGTGTTGCGCACTTTCTGCAGGTCTGGTTTTCCTGTTGTATTCTGGAGCCACTGATAAAGGGCTGTAAATATGGGCTGGTCCGGGCTCAGAGAAGCTAGCCAGTTTGCTGGTAGGTAGGTAACAGATGCTTCTGGTAATGAATTGGTGATTTGTTCTGTTGTTATGGTATACATGTTGCCGATTCCCCCCCTTTAATCCCCCAATTACTACTTTGTAACATTTAAGCATAAAAAAGGTGAAAATAAATAGTGAAGTAGGGAATTGTTTTTTTATGTATCAAATTGAAATTTTGAAAAGTCGTGAGATATTTATCTTGACAGCAGTGAGAATAATTTGATAGAAGAAGCGCCTTGTTTGGTTACAGGCACGTAGCTCAGTGGGAGAGCACTACCTTGACACGGTAGGGGTCGACAGTTCAATCCTGTCCGTGCCTACCAGATACTTCTCTGGTTCTGATGAAAATTAAAAGGCCTCGCGAAGATAACTTCGCGAGGCCTTTTTTATTTTCAGCCAGGAAACGGCCCTTTTCTACAATCTCTGCGTCAATCTGCACATTTATTTGTGCGGCATAAAGTACTACGCCTCCGCACAAATGCTTGATTTCCTTGATCTTGAGAAAAATTGCTCGTTTCTGCAGCTTGTATAAGTTTAAAAGCTGATCAGCTTTTAAACATTCCATCGATCAGCTGAATATCTTCATCAGTCAGCTTAACTTCAAGGGTTTTGAGGTTACGCAGCGCCTGTTCGGCACGCTTGGCTCCAGGAATCAGTACGTCAATAGCGGGTTGTGACAAGTACCAGGCTAAAACGATATATGGCAGATCAACGTCATATCGGTTGGCAACTTCTTTCAGGCTGTCTACTTTGTCAATGATTTGGGGGTAAACGTCTGGCTGGAAATAGGGTCTGGCATTGCGGAAATCACCTTCCGGTAACTTGAAGTCCTTGTCATATTTGCCGGCAAGAATTCCCATGGCCAGGGGGAAGTAAGGTACGAAAGAGATCTGCTGTTCTTCACAGTAGGGAAGAATATCCTGCTCTGCTTCACGCGAGAGAAGGTTGTATTGCCCCTGGAAAACATCAACGCCGCCATACTTATTCCCCTGCTTAAGCTGCTCAATAGAGAAGTTGGAGACGCCAATGGCCTTGATCTTTCCGGCTGTTTTCAGTTCTTGTAGCATACCGACCGCTTCGTCTTTGGGGGTGTCCTCATCCGGAAAGTGGATATAGTAAAGATCGATATAGTCGGTTTTCAGGCGTTTCAGACTGTCATCCACGGCCTGTTTGAGAAATTCCGGGCGGTTGTTGAGCTTGACTTCGCCGCTTGATAAGTCATGGGCGCCCTTGGTGGCGATGACGACCTGGGAACGGTTTTTCCCGGCGGCAACAACTTCTCCTATCAATTCCTCGGAACGTTTGGGACCGTAGATAAAAGCGGTATCAATAAAGTCGATACCGGCGGCCAAGGCCTCTCTGACCAGTTGGCGACCGGTGTCTTCATTCAGGTTGGGGTAGAGGTTATGCCCACCGACTGCGTTGGCGCCCAAGCCGATCGGGGTAACGAACAGGTCGGTTTTTCCTATCTGTACTTTGTTGCTCATGGCTGTTCCTTTTTATAAAGTCGTAGAATTAATTTTTACGTTCCCTCGCTATGGTAGCATAAATCCATATTGTTGTGTGCAGGGGGAGTGTCCGTAAGGTCCAGCTAGAAATAATTAGTTTTCATGCGGAAACGGCCCTTTTCCGCTGTGGCAGCGTCAATCTGCGGACTTGTTTGTGCGGCGTAAAGTACTACGCCTCCGTTCAAGTCCTTGATTTCCTTGCCACAACGAAAAATTGCTCGTTTCCAATCTGAAAACTGGATAGTTGCTATTTTGAGTTTCCTGATGGCAACTAATTAGTGAAGCTGCTTAAGAACTATCGACAATCGCGTTAAGTGGTTGTACTGTTATCGTTTATTTATTTATGAGCCTTGTTTGCGTAAGTATTCTTTGGAAATCCGGAGCCTATGCAGAAAACCCTGATTCTGATCGGATTGATTATTATAGTTGCTGGCCTTGGTTGGCCCTGGCTAAGTAAAATTCCTTTTGGCCGGTTACCGGGAGATATTGTTATTGATAAGCCAGGGTTCAAGCTGTTTTTTCCAATTACCAGTATGCTGATTGTCAGTGGCCTGGTGTCATTAGTTATGTGGTTGTTCAGGAAATAACGAAAATGATGAGACGTTCTGAAAAAGCTGTAACCGATCTGGCCGTTCTTGAAGCTATTTTGCGTGCCGGACGGGTATGTCAGTTGGCTATTGCAGATCAACCAGCTCCATACCTGGTGTCCCTGAATTATGGATATGACGATCGCTGTCTGTATTTTCATTCCGCGGCAGATGGGCGTAAAATCAGTCTTCTTCAGGAACATCCCGTGGTTGGTTTTACGGTTGCCATAGATGGCGGAGTCGTTTCCGCAGAACGGGCGTGTAACTGGACTAATCGTTTCCAATCAATTGTTGGCCATGGAATTGTCACATTTATGACCGAGGCGAATGATAAACGCCGTGCTCTTGACCTGATCATGGCTCAATATGGCGGCATTCAGGGAGATTATCCTGCTGCTGCCTTAACTGCAACTTGTGTTTATAAACTTGAAATACAGGCAATGACCGGCAAGCGGTCACGTATGGATGTATGACTTCTTTAGCGATTGATAGTTTGTTTTCTGCGTTATTAACTGGTGTGAAAAGATCATTTCGTGATGCGTGCGGAATTTTCTGGGAACTGTTCCGGATAATTCTTCCGATTACCATTGCCACGCGTGTTCTCGAACAACTGGGACTGATAGATAAGCTGGGGGATTTTCTGGCGCCTTTAATGCATCTGGTTGGTCTGCCCGGTGAAATGGGTCTGGTCTGGGCGACGGCGATGGTGATGAATGTTTATACGGGGCTGATGGTATTTGCTTCCCTGGCACCAGGTCTTGAGCTGACCGTTGCCCAGGTCACCATTGTCACGACCATGATTCTGGTCGCTCATGCGCTACCGGTGGAATTACGTATTGCCCAGAAAGTCGGGACGCGGTTTCGGGCTATGCTGCTTTTGCGTTTAGGTGGTGCCTTCCTGCTCGGGTGGCTTCTCCATATGACCTATCAATTAACCGGAACCTTGCAGCAGACGAGCCAGGCGTTGTGGAGTCCGCCAGCTGCAGGTCCTGGTTGGGGATCCTGGTTGGTGTCTCAATTGCAAAGTATGCTGGTTATTTTTGTCATTATTCTGGCCCTGGTTGTGGTGCTTGAGTTTTTGAAGAAAATTGGCATTACCGCACTGATGACCCGCTTGCTTGAACCGCTTCTGACCCTGCTGGGGATGAGCCGTGAGGTTGCACCTCTGGCAATTATCGGCATGACCCTGGGCATCAGTTATGGTGGGGGCCTGTTGATCCGAGAGGCTGAAACCGGCCAACTGGGGAAACGCGATATCTTTATGTCACTGGCTTTGATGGGACTGTGTCACAGTGTCATTGAAGATACTCTGGTCATGTTGGTCTTTGGTGCCCATATTTCCGGTGTCCTGTGGGCGCGGGTTGCCTTTACTCTGGTTGCTGTTTTTATTGTCGCGCAGTTACTTAAGGTTGTCCCCCTTAGCGTCTTTGAACGTTACCTGGTGCGTCCGGTCAAGGGGGTGGCTGGTGCCTCAACAGATAAGAAAGAGATGTCCTGTTGCTGATATCCGCCATTGCTGCCATGACAGTTAACCAGATGATTGGTCGTAATGGTCAGCTTCCCTGGCATTTACCGGAAGACCTGCAGCGTTTTAAGCGCCTGACTCTGGGACATGCCCTGCTGATGGGGCGTACCACCTATGATTCCATTGGCCACCCATTACCCGGGCGGCGGACCATCGTTCTCAGCCGGCAACCGGGGCTGATGATTCCAGGTTGTGAGGTCGCTGGCAGTTTAACTGAGGCGTTGCAGATGGTCGGTGAGGAAAGCGAGGTATTTATCTGTGGCGGTGAACAGCTGTATCGTCAGGCTTTACCCCTGACGCACAGACTGTATCTTACCGAGATCAAGCTGGACTGTCTCGGGGATCGGTTTTTTCCAGATTTTAACCCTGATGATTTTGAGCCTCTCTATGAACAATGCTATGCTGAAAGCGCTGAATACTGTTTTCGTATTTTGCAGAGACCTGCCTGTTGTGCTGATTTGACGCAGGAAACGGTACAGCGTATCTGAAAGAATCAAAAGTACCGGTAACGGCGCCGGTTTAAGCAAAGGTGCTGGCAACAGTGGCTGAAAGTAGAATTCAGCCGGAAAAAAACTTTATCAGTAAGGAACAATTCCATGATTACCGTAAATAAAGCTAAAACTGCCAGTTTTGACGTTGATCCGCAGCGTGGGTTTACGCCCCTGTGCCCGAATGAGTTACCTGTTGCAGAAGGGGATATGATTGCCGGCGAATTGAATGATCAGGCAACCTTTGCCGGGTTGCGGGTGGTCAGCAAGGATTGCCATCCGGCCCAGGCGCCCTGGGTTGCGGCCTCACCGCAGGAAATTATGCAGCCGGTTGAGGGTAATTACCCGAATCTTGATATTAAATGGCCACCTCACTGTGTTATTGGCACCGAAGGGAATCAATTGATTCCAGGGTTGCCTGCTGAGGCCGACTATGACCTGGTTATTGAAAAAGGGACCGATCCGGAGCTGCACCCTTACGGGGCCTGCTTTCACGATCTCCTTGAGGAAAAAAGTACCGGTGCCATTGAGTGGCTGAAAGAGCAAGGGGTTGAGACCGTTCTGGTGGCTGGGCTGGCGACTGACTACTGCGTAAAAACGACGGCGAGGCAGCTGCTTAAGGCCGGTTTTAAAGTGGTTCTAAACCTGGGCGGATGTCGTGGTGTCGCTGCGGATACCAGTGACGCTGCGGTTGCTGACTTGCGTGAGGCCGGGGTTACCATTATTGCCAGCAGCAGTGAGTTAAGCCTGGTATGAGCGCTGTCGATCAGTACCACTGGATGATTCCCAGCCTGCTTGATACCGATCTGTATAAGATCACCATGCTGCAGGCATTTTACCATGCTCCCGAGTTCCGTACTGTCCATGTTGAGTGGAAATTTGCTTGCCGTAACCGTAATGGTTATAACATTGCCGAGCTGATTCCCGAACTCAGGCGACAGTTAGAACATGTCTGTACTTTGTCATTCACCGACGATGAACTCGATTATCTGACGACTTTTACCTTTATAAAGCCTGATTTTATTGAATTTTTACGTATTTTCCGCCTCGATATGCGCTTTGTTGAGATGACAGCTGCGGGGGATGATATTAACCTGCGTTTTCGCGGCCCGCTGTTGCACGTGACCCTGTTTGAAATCTACGCTTTGGCAATTATCAGCGAATTGCACACTCTGCATCATCTGGGTGGCATCGATTTTACTGCAGCGCGTGAACGGCTACAGGGGAAGATCGACCTGCTGCGCCAGCAAGGGGAAATGCCAGGTTTTCACTTTGCTGATTTTGGAACCCGGCGCCGGGCCAGTCGGGCCTGGCAGGAAGAAGTTCTGCTCACCTGCAAGAGTGAGCTTCCCGATTATTTTGCCGGAACCAGTAACCTCGATTTTGCCCGTCGCCATAAGATGATGCCCATCGGCACCATGGCTCATGAGTGGTTTCAGGTCTGGCAGGCCGTTACCCGTTTGAGTGACGCTCAGAAAGCTGCTCTCGAAGGGTGGGTGCGTGAATACCGTGGGCGCCTTGGCATAGCGCTGACCGATTGTTATTCCATGGATGCCTTTTGCCGTGATTTTGCTGATCCCTACTTCGGTAAGCTCTACGATGGTTTGCGCCATGACAGTGGATCACCTTTTGAATGGGGTGAGAAAGCCCTCGCTATGTACCAACAGATGGGGATTGATGCCAACAGCAAGACCCTGGTGTTTAGTGATGGTCTGTCATTTCAGCAAATGGTAGATATCTATCGTTACTTTGTTGCCCGTAGTAAAGTCTCCTTTGGCATTGGTACCAACCTGACCAATGATGTTGGCCATGTTCCTCTGAATATTGTCATCAAGCTGGTTGCCGCCAACGGTCGACCAGTTGCCAAGATTTCAGATGAACCCGGAAAAAGTATGTGCGAAGATCCCAGCTACCTCTGCTACCTCGCCTCTGTTTACGGAATAACCTTACCTGCGGAAAATTCATGAACAACACTGATGTCCTTGTTATCGGCGGTGGTCCGGCCGGAATCTTTGCTGCAGGTTATGCAGCTTTAAGCGGTGCCCGTGTCACGCTTCTTGAAAAGAACCGTCGTTGCGGCGCAAAACTGATGATCACCGGAAAAGGGCGCTGCAATATCACCAATGCCGAAGCCGATCCGCGAAAACTGAGTGATGTCTTTGGCCGACAGGGGAAGAATCTGCTGACAGCGCTTTACGCTTTCGGTGTCAACGATGTTATCGATTTTTTTGAACAGCGTGGCTTGAAAACCCAAACCGAACGTGGCGGGCGGGTTTTCCCTGCTGGAAATGACGCTGTTGCTGTTCAGAAAGTCCTCGATGCCTTTCTTGAAGAATGTGGTGTTGAAAGGATAATTGGGTGCCAGGTTTTGGATCTGGTTGTTGAGGATGGCGAGGTGAAGAAGGTGTTGACCAGGCAGGGAGACTTCACGGCCGCTAGCGTGATTGTGGCGACAGGTGGCCTGTCTTACCCTGAGACCGGTTGTACCGGTGATGGTTATGACTGGGCCGTAGCGTCCGGTCATCGGCTTGTTGAACCGAAACCGGCATTGGTTCCGGTGTTTCTGGCCGAGGAGTGGACCAGTGAACTGATCACCTTCAATCTGAAAAATGTTCGTATCGAAGTGCGTCAGCGCGGTCGTAAACTGGATGAGCGGTTTGGCGAAGCCTTCTTTACCCGTAAGGGGATTGGTGGACCGATTATTCTCGATATGAGTGCCTTGATAGGTGAGTCTCTTGAGCGTGGTCCGGTTACCCTGGCTCTGGATATTAAGCCTGCGGTAGCCCATGATCTGTTTGATAAGCGGCTGCAGCGCGAGTTAAGCGAAAACAGCAACCGTAATTTTGAGAAGTCTCTGGCGGGGCTGTTGCCAAAGAACATGATTCCCCTGTTTGTGCGGTTATCCGCGATTGATCCTGAAAAAAAATGTCATTCGGTGACCAAAGAAGAACGGGCCAGACTGTTGGGGCTGTTCAAAGAGATGGAATTGACAGTCACCGGGATTGACGGGTTCCGTAAGGCGATCGTGACTGCTGGAGGGGTTGATCTGCGTGATATTGATATGCGCACCATGCGGTCGCGGAAACTTGAAAATCTTTATTTTGCCGGAGAGATGATCGATCTTGATGCCCCTACCGGCGGTTATAACTTACAACTATGCTGGTCAACCGGTTACCTGGCCGGAACCAGTGCCGCACAAGCAGTATTTTCCGATTAAGAGTTATATGTCCTGACACGCTTTATTTCTGCACCTCCTGTTCAAATCAGCTTCTACAGATGGTAAGACCCGGCGCTTTCAGGATAGAACCCAGATTGTTTGTTAACCTGTTATCTAAAATGGAGTATTGAGTTTTGAACGCCAAAAAACTATTGATGGTGATGGCCATCATGACCTTTGCCCTGACCGGTTGCAGCCGCTCTTACATGAATCCCCAACACCCTGTGCGGCTGACTTCGAGCGCCTTTCCGGTCGCAGCCAAAGATCAACAGATCAAAAGCTATTATGCCGTGATGCTATCCTTTAATGATCGCAAATGGGCCCTGTCTGAGTTGAATTTTGCTGAAAAAACAATGCTTGCCAGGACTCCCAAGGGGCAGACAAATGGTGAGCAGGGGATCCCGGTGTTCGCTGAAGTGACAGAGGAAGGTAACGTGCAACTGCACCACCTGTACGGTAAAAACCTGGGGCGTAGTTGGGCCAATCACATGAAACGCTGGGTTGGCTGGGTCGATAAATCCTTTCAGAAATACCGTCAGCGTGACCTTGCCTGGTTAAGGCAGGAGCTTAAGTCACGTGGATTTGCCGAACAATAAGCAGGCCACAGGGGGCTAAGCCATTTAATACGCCACATGCTTACAGCAGGTGGCGTATTTTTATTGAATGATAGTTTTAGAAGATAATCATAATCAGCGGCAAGGTCACCAGGCTGGCCAGAATGGCAAACAGGGCCGAGGTGTTAACAAAGTCTGGAGCAATGTTGTTCTCCTTGGCGACAATGGTCGCCATGATCGCTGTTGGCATGGAGATCTGTAAAATTCCGGCAACATACTGACTGTGATCAAGCTGAAATGGGATGGCAATCAGAAAGGCCAATAAGGGGGCGATCAGCAGACGGATCGTTGACGCCACAAAAACATCCTTGGAAAATTCTATTTTCTGCTGTTCCAGTAATTGGAGCCCTAAGGTAAACAGCATGGTCGGGATCATGGCGCCGGCCAGCAGGCCAATCATGCGGGACAGCATCAGGGGAATGGTGATGCCCGTGCCCGAGACGATGAGGGCGGGAATAACCGCCAGCAGAGCCGGGGTTTTGAGCAGGTTCCATAGTGCTCCTTTACCGCCGCCATGCGCCCAGCCCGCTGCCCCGATGCCGATGGTAAACTGAACGATCGACATGACAACATAATAGATGGTTGCTGGTGCCAGTCCGGGATCACCGAGGTGAAAATGAATGACGGCGATGCCGTAATTACCGACGTTGGCAAAGACTGCAACGATGATATAGGCGGCGATCATTTCCCGCCCTTTACCGAGGATGCGGCCAATGATTCCGGCAACCAGCCCGGTGAGCGACTGGGCAATCACAATGAAAGCGATCATCTGTACTGCAGAGTCAAGCGGGATATTCGAATTGCCGACAGCTTCGAAAATAAAGGCCGGGACAAAAATGTAATAGGCTGCTCGTGATAGAGTGCGGGCCTGTAGCTCAAGCTTGTTGCCGAGCAGATAGCCGATGACAATGATGCCAAAAACCGGCAGGACGACGTTGAAGAAAATGCCTAAAAATTGACTCATTGTGAATCCTGGTAACGAAGATGACCGACTGCTGCGAACTCTTCAGAAAAGGGGTTTATGGCTGCGCCTTCAGTTTTTCAATCATTTGCTCGTAGGGAAGATGTTTAAAGTCGATACTGAGATGGGACTGATTCTCTACCAGACTGAAGCCTTTCTCCCGTATCGCCTGCTCCAGCCCTTTCATGTGCAGAGCACCCCATGGCAAAACCAGCGTATCGTAACGTTGCAGCGCATCAGGGACATACTTCAGGACTGCTGCATTTCTCTTGTCGAGCAGATCGCTCATTATGGTTTTGTCGATATCCGTATCGGCATGTTCTTCAATCCATTGATTAAATTCCAGATACCCTGAAACCGGGGAATCCCCGTTCAGAACATATTTGGCCAGGGCATCGAGCACTTCAATGGTCTGTGGATCGAAGGCACTGATGTCGATATCAGCCGGGAGCATGTCGAGCTTGGCAGTCTCCTCAGGATCGGCCGGTTCTTCCTGCCTGAGTTGCTCAGGAGAGATGGCACGCACCGGAAGGTCCAGCTGCCCCTGTGATGTGAGGCCCAGAAATTCTGCAAGGTTACCATAGCTGAAGCGGTTTTTTAGCAGATTGGTGTTATCGCTGACCCCTTCCATGAGAATCAGGGTGTTATCCCTGGGAATGGTTTTGGCAATATCTGAGTAGTATGCTGGTTGGGCGAGGTGGATCATGGCGATCAGCTTTATGGTTTTATCATCACGCTGATAGGTTTTTTCACTCATATACAGGCCGTCTGGTTTCAAGGTGACAAAACCGGCACTGCTTGTGTTGATCGCCTTGGCAGTCAGTTGATAGCCGATAGCGATAACGGTCGGGGGAACAATAATGAGATTGATAATAATGAAGACCAGCAAGGCTCTGCCGCTGAAAAATGGACCGGTGAACTGGCTGGGGACCATTAAATAGCTGGATTCATTGTCGCGGTAATTGCGGCGGAGCAACAAAAACAGGGTGAGCAACTGGGCAAGTCCTACGCAAAGGTGATAGGCTTGTCCTATGACCTCTGGCAGCGGCCAATAACTGAAGATACTCCAGAAAACCCAGATAAACAGTGGGTAGAAAAGGAGTTTTGGGAGGTGGCGGTTAAAAGCTGAAACCAGGTACAGTAATATGCTTCCAAGTATCAATATGGTATGGAGATGAGTGGTATAATCAGTGAAGATGGGAATCGCTGAAAAGCTCTTCGAGAAAAACAGTGCGATATTGCTGGCAGAAAAAAGCGTAAACAGTATAAGAAACAGGTTGGCCAGATTTTTCATTTTCATTTTATACCTTTTGCATGAAGGTTAAAGACAAGTCTTTAAACCGTAGATTTCTTTTTCTGGAATGTCAACGTTCTGAAATCTATACAAGGCTTTACATGAAGCAAAATCTGAAATTACTATCAGGTGTAGCCTCCATAAAAACACGTGATAGGAGGGCTGAATGAAATTGTTATTTATAAGGTTAATGTTGATCTCCCTGCAGCGGCGGATAAGCTGATTGATGAAAAGGCTGATCGGTTGCTTAAGAGGCTGGATAGTGTGCTTGGGGGGAAGAAGTAAGTAGACTTTATTGAAACAGTCAAAAGCAAGTTCGCGGGGACGCGCCCCCGCCCGGCGCCCTTCTTTTTGTCACAATCACGCCACAAAAAGAAGGCAAAAAGGGCGCTCTTTAATATGTCCGTTTCACGCGTCGGTGGGATCCTGTCGCAGGCAGTAAATAAGTGGCCGCCCTGCGGCAAAGATCACGCCTGATGGCCAGAACCGGAAAGATGGCTTAGGCCATCTTGATTGAATGGAACAGGCTGGATCTCTGAAGGTTATAGGGATTCAGCCTGCTGCGTTACGAGGTATTTCGCTCCAGATCTCGTCAGTTCTAAAAGGTTTTAAGATTTGTTTTTATACAATTAAAAAAACAGCTCTACTCACCCCACCTTACACGCCTCCACAACGACCCCTTCTGTCTGCTCCCGATACTCTTTCCCCCACTGACACATCAGCGTGAGAATCGGCACCACGCTTTCGCCCCGTTCGGTCAGGGAATATTCCACCCGGGGAGGGACCTCAGCGTAGACCTGGCGGTTGATCATGCCATCTTGTTCCAGTTCGCGCAGCTGCTGAGTCAGCATTTTCTGGGTGATTCTGCTCAGGCGCCGCTGCAGTTGACTGAAGCGCAGAGTTTTGAAGCTCAAGTGCCACAGAATAAGGGATTTCCATTTACCGCCGATAACATCAAGAGTAACTGCAACGGTACAGATATAATCCGAATTTTTTTGCATGAAAACTCCATAAGTGATTGATAGAATCTTTATTAGTCCCTGATTTTACACAATGGTATCTTTTTAGATACTACAGTACAAAAAAGTAGGTACTTGCGCTCAAGAAAGAGTCAGGTTAGTTTTAACCAGACATTGATATGTGAGTCAATTATTTCGAGGAGAAGATTTAACATGGCGATTGGATTTACAGCCTTTCAGGTTCAGCAACCTGAGAAAAAAGTTTTTACGCGGAGTATTGTGGCACGCTCCAGTGATGATTTGCCCGAAGGGGACCTGTTGGTCAAGGTGCACTATTCTTCCCTGAATTTTAAAGATGCCCTTTCGGCAAGCGGCAACCCTGGCGTAACCCGTAATTTCCCTCACACTCCCGGAATTGATGCTGCCGGAGAGGTTGTCAGTTGTAGCGACGGCAGTTTTTCTCCCGGAGACCAGGTGATCGTGACCAGCTATGATCTGGGGATGGGTACAGATGGTGGTTTTGGGCAGTTGATCCGGGTGCCCAGCTCCTGGGCGCTGAAGCTGCCAGAGCAATTAAGTTTGCGTGAAAGTATGATGCTGGGCACGGCCGGGCTAACCGCAGCTCTGTCTATTCAGGCATTGATTGACTCTCAGCTGACACCGGCTAAAGGCCCGGTCCTGGTTACGGGGGCGACGGGTGGTGTCGGCAGCTTGGCCGTCGCTATGTTGGCAACGGCCGGTTTTGAGGTTACGGCAGTGACCGGTAAGCTGGAAGAAACGCCGTACCTTGAAGGCCTGGGAGCTAAGAGCGTTATCAGCCGTGAAACCTTGTTGGCTGGCAATGAACGGCCCATGCTCAAGGAAACCTGGGCTGGTGTCGTTGATTGTGTCGGTGGTGACATGCTGGCTGCGGCCATAAAAGCGACCAAATATGATGGTGTGGTGACCTGCTGCGGTCTGGTTGCTTCTCCCGATTTGAACCTTAACGTCTTTCCATTCATTCTGCGCGGCGTCCGGCTGATTGGTATCGATTCGGCAGAGTGTCCGATGGACCGGCGGCAAAAGGTTTGGCACGCGATGGCGACCGCATGGAAGCTCTCTGTTCTTGAAGATATGGTTGAAGAAGTAACCCTTGACGATCTGGAAGAAAAAATTCAGCAAATTCTGAAGGGGGCTCTGAAACGCAGAGTGCTGGTAAACCTTCTGGATAGTTGAAAATCAATCCAGCCTGATATCTTTTGAAAGCTGTTATAAATGCACCGGCAGGCAAGTGTTCGTTTCGCCTCGCCGGTGTTTTGTTTTAAACGTTGAATTATCAATTAAGGCAGTAACTTTCCCTATCTCTTGCCAGTCGCTTTTGCTACCATGCGGCGATGTTAAATCTCATCGATACACACATTCATCTTGATGCTCCCGAACTTGAAGGGGATGGGCCGCAATTGTTACCTACTGCTCGGCAGGCTGGTATCGGTGGCTTTATCATTCCCGGGGTCCGGGTGTCCGGCTGGGCGGGTATGGTAGAGTTAACGAAGCTCTATAATGGGGTCTATGCCGCTCCCGGTTTACATCCTGCTTATGCGGACCAGTGGAGTCCTGCCGCTGCCGCACAGTTGCAGGAGATGAGCGCAGAACCACGGGTTGTTGCCATTGGTGAAATTGGTCTGGATGGGGCTGTTGGTCCCAGCCTGGAGCTGCAGGAGCAGGTGCTGCGGGACCAACTGGAAATTGCGGTCGCGGCCAGGCTGCCGGTGTTGCTCCATGCACGCAAAGCAACGGGCCGCCTGTTCGATATTTTAATGGAGCTGCAGATCGGTAACCAGGTGGGGGGTATCTGGCACGGCTTTTCCGGGAGTCTGGAATTGGCTGAGCAGTTGGTCGCGGCAGGGTTTCTATTGGGGGTTGGTCCGATTCTGCTGCGCGATAATGCACGCAAGTTACCTGCGGTCGTCAAAGCTATGCCGTTAAGTGCCCTGGTGCTGGAAACCGATCTCCCGGATATGGCTGCGCAGCCTGATCGTTTGTATGCAGTTGCTGAGCGTATCGCCGAATTGCGGGGAGCTGAGCTCACCTTGATCGCTGCGGCGACAACTACCAATGTTGAAAATTTGTTCGGATGTTTGAATTATGAATGATATGCATCGTTTGACACGTATGGAACGCCTGGTCGGCGCGGCTGGTATTGACCGTCTTCACCAGGCATCGGTTGTCGTATTTGGGGTTGGCGGGGTTGGCAGCTATGTCGTAGAGGCATTAACCCGGGCCGGAGTCGGACGCTTGACTCTGATCGATTTTGATACGGTCTGTGTTACCAATATCAACCGCCAGATTCATGCGACGGTGCAGACCGTTGGCCAGGTCAAGGTTGAGGCGATGGCAGAACGCTGTCGGCTGATTAACCCTGATGCCGAGATTATCACTCATCACGCACGTTACGATGCCGACTCTTCAGCTGAGTTGCTTGCAGGAAATTACCATTACGTGCTCGATTGTATTGACAATATCACCTCTAAAATACACCTGATTCAGACCTGTTATCAGCGTAAGTTGCCGATCATTTCAGCCATGGGAGCGGCCAATAAGCTCGATCCCACCCAAATTAAAGTCAGTGATATTTCCCTTACCGAAAAGTGCCGGTTAGCCCGGACTATGCGCAAGGAATTACGCAAGCGGGGGATCGTCAGGGGGGTGAAGGTTGTCTACTCGACTGAAGAATTTCGCCCGTTAACCGGTCCGGATGCTCATGAGCGTAAACCGCTGCTCGGCAGTTCTTCGTATATTCCACCAATCTTTGGTCTGACTATGGCTGGTGAAGTGATACAGACCTTAATCGGAGAAAAGTAACTATGGATGCTTATTTCTGGCAGCTTCCGTTGCTGTTTGCTGTTGGTATTATTGCCGGTATTCTTAATGTTCTTGCCGGTGGCGGGTCTCTGTTAACCCTGCCGCTGCTGATTTTTATGGGGTTGCCGAGTGCGGTTGCCAACGGGACCAATCGGATTGCTATTCTGTTCCAGAATGTTTTTGCGATTCGTGGCTTCCGTAAGCGTGGGGTTATGCCCATGGACCTGGCCTTGCTGTGTACACCGCCAGCGCTGATCGGGAGTTGGGTCGGGGCCAGTTTTGCCGTCAGTCTCGATGATCAGATCTTTAACCGGATCCTGGCCTTGATTATGTTTGGAGTCATGGCTTTTACTGCCATAGATCCGATGAAGCGCTTCCGCCGTGACGATGTCACTTTCAGTTTCTGGCGCAAAGTTGCCCTGGTTATTACCTTTTTTGGCGTGGGAGTTTATGGTGGTTTTGTCCAGGCCGGGGTCGGCTTTCTCATTATCACCGCATTGCTGGTCCATGGTCTTGACCTGGTACGGATTAATGCTATTAAGGTCTTTGTTGTGTTTGTCTATACCTTTGTCGCCCTCTGGGTGTTTATCTCTCATGGGCAAATCGATTATGTGCTGGGGATCTCTCTCGCTGTTGGCAACTCGATAGGTGGTGCTATCGGGCCAAAGCTGGCGGTTGCTAAAGGGCACGACTGGATTAAAAAAGTGGTGACCGCAACAGTCCTGATCTTTGCTCTGAAATTATTGATTTTTCCGTGAAAAAACAACAGATTGTTGACTGTTTAGGAGCCTGAACGTTATTATGGGAAAAGCCTTCTTGAGGAAGGCATTTTATTTGTCTGCAATTGATATATTCGAAAAAGACAGCAAACTGTCGGAGAAAAATATGGCTTTAAGAAAAATTTTGCACTACCCGGAACCGGTACTTAAAGAGAAGTCCCTTCCGGTGACTGAATTCAATGACGAACTCAAAGAGCTGGCAGCTGATATGGTTGAAACCATGTATGATGCTCCGGGCGTCGGTCTGGCTGCTCCTCAGGTTGGTGAACTCAAGCGTCTGATTATCCTCGATTGCTCTGCCAAGGAAGAGGAAGAGGATCTGATTGTTGCCGTTAACCCGGAAATCGTCGCCAGCAGCGGTGATTCCCTCGAAGAGGAAGGTTGTTTGTCGGTGCCTGGTTTTTATGCCAGTGTCAAGCGTTCCAGTGAGGTAACCATGCGCTATCAGGATACCGATGGCACAACTCACGAGCGCAAAGCGACCGGTTTGCTGGCGATTGGTATTCAGCATGAACTTGACCACCTCGAAGGGGTCTTGTTTGTTGATCGACTGTCACCTTTGAAGCGTTCAATGTTTAAAAAGAAATATCTTAAAATGCTGAAAGAGCGGGAAGCAGAGAATGACGCCTGAAAATATCAGAACAGTTTTTATGGGGACCCCTGAGTTTGCATTGTCTACACTGGAGGGGCTGATCGAAGCGGGATGTAATATGGTCGGGGTTTATACCCAGCCGGATCGGCCAAAAGGGCGTGGCAAAAAACTGGCAGCGTCGCCGGTTAAGGAACTTGCTCTTAAACATGATATCCCGGTTTTTCAACCTTTGAAGCTACGTAATCCTGAGGCTGTTGCTGAACTTGAGGGGCTCAAACCAGACCTGATTGTGGTTGTTGCCTATGGGCAGATTCTGCCGAAAGCAGTGCTCGATATTCCAAAATATCATTGCATCAATGTTCATGCTTCCTTGTTGCCCAAGTATCGCGGTGCCGCACCCATCAACAAGGTTATTGTCGATGGTGAAGCAGAAACCGGTGTGACTACCATGCTGATGGACGTTGGTCTTGATACGGGTGATATGCTGGTTAAGCGGAGCCTGGAGATTGGTCCCAACGAGACCGCTGGTGAACTGCATGATCGCCTGGCAGTGATCGGTCGCGAAGCTATGGATGAGACTTTACGCCAGTTATGCGACGGCACTCTGACTCCGGAAAAACAGGATGATGCACTGAGCTGTTACGCGGGCATGATGAAAAAAGAGGATGGTCTGATCGATTGGACTCAAGCTGCCCAGATGGTCCATAACCAGGTGCGTGGCCTTGATCCCTGGCCGGGCGCTTATACTTATCTGGACGGTGATGTGCTGAAAGTTGCCGCCACCAGCATTGACGAGGGAAAAGGCGAAGCGGGAACCGTGATTGGAGCTGATAAGTCAGGCGTCCGCATTGCCTGTGGTCAGGGTGTTCTGGTTGTTGACGGTTTGCAGCTCCCCGGCAAAAAGCGTCTTAGCGCTGCAAATTTCCTGAGTGGTCGTCCGCTACCCGTTGGCACCAAACTCGGCTGAGGTAAAGTTACAGAAGGGATAAAACAATGAATACCATGCGTACCGTATTGTTAATGACCTTGCTGACCCTGGTGCTGGTTGGGGCTGGGGGAGCTATCGGTGGTCAGGGCGGTGCTCTTTTTGCCCTGATCATGGCCGCGGTGATGAATCTCGGCAGCTACTGGTTTTCTGACAAGATTGTCATCAAGATGTACCGCGGCCAGGAGCTTCAGAGTGGCACTCTTTACGAAGTTGTCAGTGAACTGTGTCAACGCAATAACCTGACCATGCCTAAAGTTTACGTACTGCCGCAGTCGACTCCCAATGCTTTTGCGACCGGACGTAATCCCCAGCATGCGGTTGTCGCTGCGACCCAGGGGATTGTCCAGATTTTAAGTCGTGATGAACTCAAAGGCGTTATGGCCCATGAGCTGGCCCACGTCCAGAACCGCGATATCCTGATCGGTTCCATAGCTGCGACTTTTGCCGGTGCCATCAGCTACCTTGCCCATATGGCTCAGTGGGCCCTGATTTTTGGCGGTGGTCGCGATGATGAAGACCGTAACCCCCTGGCGATGATCGGGATGATGATTCTGGCTCCGATTGCCGCTATGCTGGTGCAGATGGCTATTTCCCGCTCCCGCGAATATGGTGCTGATGAGACCGGCGCCAAATTCTGTGGGCAGCCACACGCCCTGGCCAGTGCCTTGCGCAAGCTGGAAATGTCCAACCACCGGGCTCCGATGAATAATGTCAATGAGGCAACGGCTCACATGTTTATTGTTAATCCCTTATCGGGTAATAAGATGGCCAGCCTGTTTTCAACCCACCCACCGATGGAAGAGCGTATCAGACGCCTGGAAGGGATGCGGATTTAACTTTGTTTACACCTGCTGATGCCAGCCCAAGACGGTTGGCCTATGATATTTTAGAGAGGGTTGCCGAAGGAGCCTATGCAGATATGGTTCTGGATGCAGCCCTTACTCGTTCGGTTCTGGATGAGCGTGATCGCCGCCTGGTGACTGAACTGGTTTACGGCGTGCTGCGTTTGCGCGGGCGGCTTGACTTTGCCCTCACGCCATTCTGTAGTCGTCCTTTGCACCGTCTGCAGCCTGGCATCCTGTGGCTGCTGCGCCTCGGTGCTTATCAACTGCTTGAGCTTGATCGGATTCCTCCCCATGCGGCCGTCAGTGCTACCGTCGATCTGGCCCGGGAGGTTGGCTTTGACAAGGCGACGGGGCTGATCAATGGGGTCTTGCGCGCCCTAATCCGTGGGCAGGAGGACATTCCCTGGCCGCCACCTGAGCAGATTAAGGCCTATCTACAGCATGTCTGCAGTATGCCGGTGTGGCTGACTAAAGAGTTGATGCGTCAACTGCCGAATAGCGAGGCGCGGGCTTTTGCTGAAAGCCTTGCCGTTCCGGCACCCCTTACCTTGCGGGTTAATACCCTGAAAACGGATGCCGACAGTTTTGCTGCTGCCATGAGCGCGGCTGGTCATCAGCTACGTCCCGGAGCTTATGTTCCTGAGGCGTTCGTGCTTGAGCAGCGTGGCGATAACCCGTTACCTGGGAATCAGGAAGGCTGGTACCAGGTCCAGGATGAAGCCAGTAGTCTGATTGCCCATCTGGTGGAT
Organism: Geopsychrobacteraceae bacterium; assembly: GCA_963664385.1. Lineage (GTDB taxonomy): Bacteria > Desulfobacterota > Desulfuromonadia > Desulfuromonadales > Geopsychrobacteraceae > Seleniibacterium. The sequence continues at coordinate 1,153,114 of OY761157.1, read as the reverse complement.
GCGCAGCCCGGGCATAAAATTCTCGACGCCTGTGCGGCTCCTGGGGGTAAAACAACGGCACTGGCCGCCTTGACCAATAATCAAGCGGATATTGTCGCTATCGATAAGTATCCACAGCGGGTTGAGCTGATCAAACAAGGGTGTGAACGCCTTGGCTGTACCTCGGTCTCCGCTTTGCAATGTGACCTTACCGTGGTCCCCGATTTTCTCGCAGCGGAAAGTTTTGACCGGGTCCTGCTGGATGCCCCGTGTAGTGGCTTGGGCGTGCTGCGACGCAACCCTGAAGGGCGCTGGAATAAAGGACCGGCTAACCTCAAAGAGCTGGCGGTCCTGCAACAGGAGCTACTGACCAACATTGCTCCCCTGGTTAAACCGGGCGGCAAGCTGCTTTATTCCCTGTGTACTTTCAGTTACGGGGAAAGCGATGCTGTCGTTGAGGCTTTTCTGGAGAGTCATCCGCAGTTCGAACTGGAGGATTTGCGCGAAAGCTATCCCCAGTGGGCAGAGTTGCTGACAGAACAGGGACTGTTGCGGACTTATCCTCACCGGCACCACGGAATAGATGCCTTTTTTGCAGCGCGGTTCAGGCGCCGTTCGTAAGTGAGTGAGCCGCAAAGGCGCAGAGAGGTACAAACGCTTGTAGCTGTAAACCCTGAACATGGTTTCCTTAGCATCTTCGTTGCTTGGTGGCTAAGAATATAGCTTTTTGCACTATGCGTTTTTACCGAAGCTTAAATTTAAAATTTAAAATTTCAAATCTGAAATCGCGAGTATCGCGAATGTACAGTTAAGGACCTAGTCATGATGAAAATTGCTCCTTCTATCCTTTCTGCGGACTTTGCCCGTCTCGGCGAAGAGATACAGGCCATCGAAAAAGGTGGTGCAGATTATGTTCATGTTGATGTTATGGATGGCCACTTTGTCCCCAATATCACCATCGGACCATTGGTCGTTGACGCCATCAGACCGGTAACGACTTTACCTCTCGATGTTCATCTGATGATTGAGAACCCCGGCCAATATATTCCCGAGTTTGCCAAAGCCGGGGCTGATATTATCGTTGTTCATGCCGAGGCGGACCGTCACCTGCATCGTACCATTCAGTTGATCAAGTCGCTGGGTAAAAAAGCGGGGGTGTCTTTGAACCCTGCAACCTCCTTAAGCGCTCTCGATATGATCCTTCCCGACCTTGACCTGGTCCTGCTGATGACGGTTAATCCAGGTTTTGGTGGTCAGTCATTCATCTCTTCCTGCCTGCCGAAGATTAAACAGCTGCGCGAGCGGATTGACAGTTTGGGATTGGAGATTGAACTGGAGGTTGACGGTGGCGTAAAGGTTGATAATATTGCTGAGGTTGCCGCCGCCGGTGCTGATGTTTTTGTGGCGGGGAGTGCCGTATTTAACAGTCCGGATTATGCCAAAACGATTGCTCAACTTAAAGAAAACGCACAACAGGCGCGCTGAAATGTCAATACGGGGAGGGTTCATGCTGCTGCGGATTTTACTACTGGTATTATTACTGATGAGCGGGGGCTGCTTTAAGGCCCCGCAACTTGGACCTGATCTGCCTGAGCTGACAGATGATTTTTGTGAGGCCATGCGCTGGAAAGATTTTTCTACGGCTGCTGGCTATATGACCCCGGAAGCGCGGGATGATTTCAATCTGAAATTTACTGAAGACAAAGACCTCTATGTGGTCGGGAGTAAGTTTCGTAATGTCACCATGCACATAGAAGAACAGTGGGCCGAGGCCCTCTATATTCTAGAATACTATCGGCTCCCTTCCTCGCGGATAAAGGAATGGCACTGGAGTCAGCGTTGGGAAGTCGTTAGTGACGGCGGGGTTACTCATGCCGATGTCTGGAAGATCAGTGAGGCGCCACCAGCAGTGCCATGGCAATAAGGTGGAGATGACTTTATTGGTTCTCCCCTCTGGTGCCTGGCTTTAGCGTTTCCTGGCAGCTTTTGTTTTATTGGCGCAGGAAGCGCTTCTTTTATGAGTCGAAAAGAGAACGACTACTCGTTTCAGAATGGCTAACATCTGTTTGCATGGATGAATTTGTCTTTTCAGTCTCTTGAGGTTGGCTGTTCTCCCTGGTTTTCTGATTGTAACTGTCTGGCAACAGGCTGTAAACTTTTCCAATAAGCTGTTTTTGTTCGAATTTATCAACTTTTACCCAAGCGTCGTCAGGAAAAAATAGCCTTGATTTAATAACGCTGTTTGTGGTATCAAGCTGCATACTGTATACGATTTGCATGTCTGAAAACCTTCAGATTATCTGTTGAACTTCCGCATATTAAGCTTTGGCTCCTTCGTTTTGAAGGCACCAGGCAGGTCATAGGAGGCAGGTTTGTCACAGGTTTCATTTTCCAGTTGGGGACGACAGGTTGTCGATAATCGCCAGGGAGGGGACGCTGCTGTCGAAGTCGCCAGTAAGAAACTGCCGGTAACTTTTGACGGAGAGAAGCAAATTGCCGCATTCATGGGCTGGGATGGTATTATCGTCAACGATCCCGGGGTTGATATTGTCGCCATGGCTGCTGAATATGCCCGTCACGTTCAAGAAGATTACTGCTGCGCCAAATGTTCTCCTGGCAAAAAGGGAACACGGGTTATGCAGGACACTCTGGCGCGCATCGTTGGTGGTGACGGGACGGAAGCTGACCTTGAGACCATTGAAAACGTCGCCGAATTGCTGCAAAACTGCAAATGCACCCTGTGCCAGACCTCGGCTGTTCCCATCGTTGACAGTGTGCGTCATTACCGCACTGAATATCTCGCCTACATTAACAAGGCTGAGAAGTCAGTTACGAAGCGGGTTGATTACAAGGTAAAACTGACAGCTCCCTGTCAGGATAAATGCCCTGCCCATATTGATATTCCTGCTTATATCGAAGCGATCAAAGATCGTCGTTTTGCTGAATCTCTTGCTGTTATTCGTGAAAGTATGCCATTGCCGGCGGTTTGTGGGCGGGTTTGCCCGCACCCCTGTGAAACTGCTTGCCGAAGGGCAAATGTTGATGAGCCGATCAACATTATGGTGCTGAAGAGAACAGCTTCCGATTACGAGTGGAAGCATCATCATCAACCACCCATGCAGCCAAAGCCTAAGCGCGATAAGACCATCGCTATTGTCGGTGCTGGGCCTGCCGGGTTGGCCGCAGCCTATTATCTGGCTATGGAAGGCTACCCCTGTACCATATACGAAGCTCTTCCGGACGGTTTCGGTGGTGGTATGATCGCCGTCGGAATTCCGGCCTATCGTATGCCCCGCCACATCCTGCAGCGCGATATCGACATTATCTGCTCCCTCGGGGTTGAAATTGTCTACGATACCCGGGTTGGTACCGATATCAGTCTGATGGAACTGAAAGACAAGTTTGATGCTGTCCTGGTCGCACCCGGAGCTCACAAGTCAAAACCGATGGGGGTTGAAGGTGAGGACGAAGGGTATAGCGGCTTTTTGGCCGGAGGTATCGAATTTCTGCGCGATGCCTATATGGGCAAACCGACCGGTATGGGTAAGAAGGTCTGTGTTGTTGGTGGCGGCAATACGGCGATTGACTGCGTGCGGGTGGCCCTGCGTGAAGGTGCCGAAGAGTCGGTCCTCCTCTATCGCCGGACCCGTAACGAGATGCCGGCTGATACCTGGGAGATTGAAGGAGCTGACGAAGAAGGGGTTCAGTTCGAATTCCTGGTATTACCGAAGAAGATTATCGTTGATGACAACCGTCAGGTCACCGGTGTTGAGTGCGTGCGTATGGAACTGGGTGAGCCTGATGATTCCGGGCGGCGGCGGCCGCAGCCGGTTCCGGGCAGCGAGTTTATTGTTGAATGCGACACGCTGATTCCAGCTATCGGGCAGGATCCGGATCTGTCCTTTATCGGCGAAGATACGGGGATCGGCATTACCCGCTGGAAGACTGTTATTACCAAGTATGTGCCACTGAAAAACGGAATCGGCCGCGATCTCAATGATGTCATGGGTAACCCCTTGTCGCGCACGCTGATGACCGATCTTGATGGGGTGTTTGCCTCAGGAGACGCAGAGATCGGCCCCTTGACCGTGGTTGCCTGCGTTGGCAATGCTCATCGGGCGGCCCGGGTTATAGAGCGCTGGCTGGAAGAGGGGGAAGCCTATCTTACGGATGATGATTTCCATGAGGATATCCTGACCCACCTTGGCGTTTATGACAAAAATGAAGAGGTGCCCTGGCTGGACGCCGTTGAGCGTTTTAATCAGAAAGAAATCCACGGCAAGCAGCGCGCCAGCAAGGGGAACTACAATGAAGTCGAACTTGGTTTCAGCGATATGGATGCCGTAACGGAAGCAGAGCGTTGTTTGCGCTGTTACCGGGTGTCGATGATTGCTGTCTAACCAGCAAATTCCAATCTGAAAACTACTGAGCAGCCATTGCGGGTTTCCGCTGGCTGCCATGACAAGTGCTATCATACAAAGGTTGTAATTGCAGCCGGGATCTGAGGTGAGAGGATAATGGTCAACCTGACAATAGATGGTAAGGCGATTAGCGTTCCCAAGGGCACAACAATTCTCGAAGCGGCCCGAAAACTTGATATCCATATTCCGACTCTGTGCTGGCTGGAAAAAGTATCGACGACCGGTGCCTGTCGCATTTGCGCCGTTGAGATCGAGGGTGTTGAGCGGCCCATGACCGCCTGTAATACGCCGGTCAAAGAAGGTATAAACGTCACCACCCAGTCGGAACGACTGACTCGCACCCGTAAGCAGATCATGGAACTGATCCTGGTTAATCACCCCCTGGATTGTCCGGTATGTGATGCCGGCGGGGAGTGTGAACTGCAGAATACCTGTTACAATCTCGATGTCACTCGCCAGGAATTTACCGCCGAAGATGTTAACCCTGATACCATAGATCACTGGCCGCTGATTCAGCAGGTGCCGTCCCGCTGCATTCTGTGCGAGAAATGTGTCAAGGTCTGTCATGAGATCGTTGGCTCGGATGCTCTTTTTGTAAATGCCAAAGGGGACCGCGCTTTTATTGATAAGAAGCTGGAGAGTTGTACCTTCTGCGGTAATTGCGTTTCGGTCTGTCCGACGGGAACCATGATTTCGAAACCGTTCAAATTCAAAGCGCGCCCATGGCAGCTGAAAAAGACCCCTTCCATCTGCCATTACTGCGGAAGTCAGTGCCAGATCGATATTCATACTCTGGACAACAAGGTCGCTCGTATTACCTCCGATGATAACGGAACCATTAATAATGGAAATCTGTGTGTTGGTGGTTTTTTCAGTTACGGGTTTGTGAATAATCAACAACGCCTGAAGGAGCCGGTCGTTGAGGAAAAGCCGGTCAGTTGGGATATGGCTTTGGACACGGTTGCAGCTGAAATCAAGCGGATCGTTAAGGAGAGTGGTGGTGACGCGGTGGCAGGACTCGCTTCGCCACGCCTGACCAATGAAGAAAACTACCTGTTCCAGAAACTGTTTCGGGTTGGCATCGGTAGCAACAACATCGACAGTGAGGCGCGTTTCGGTGCCATGCGGGCATTGCGTGCTCTTGATAAAGGGCTTGGACTGCAAGGTGCCAGTAATAAACTGAGTGCTATCGCCGAAGCAGATGCCATCTTGGTAATCGGAGCAGATCCTAGCTCTGAAGCACCGGCCATAGAATGGCAGATTCGCAAGGCTGCCAGCCTCAACAATGCCAAGTTGGTAGTTGCCAACATGCGCAAAATTCACCTTGATGATCTGGCCAATAGCCAACTTGTTTATAAGCCAGGGAGTGAAATTGGCGTGGTTAAAGGGCTTATCTCGCTGTTGCTGGCGGATGGTTATCTGCCCCTTGATACCCTTGAACCACAAGTATCCAACTTTGCTGAGTTGAAAGCCGATATCAAAGCTATCGATCTGGAAAAGATGACGACTCAGACCGGGTTGAGTGTTGAGCAGTTGCGTGAAGCAGCAGCAATTCTCGGTCGGGCTGAAAAGGTTGCGATTATCTTTGGTGGTGATGTCACCCGTTCCGCTTTTGGACTGTCGAAGGTTGGTATCATTGCCAATCTCGCCATGTTAACGGGAGCTTTGAGGGGTGGCGGTGGGCTCTATCCCATTGATGAAAAGGGGAATGTACAAGGGACCCTCGATATGGGCGTTTATCCTGAGGCGCTGCCGGGCTACCAGGATTACCATACCGCAAAAGAGCGTTTTGCTAAAGCGTGGCAGACAACCTTACCCGCAGGGGGACTTGATGCCGATGGTATTTTGCAGGAGATCGAAGCTGGGAAAATTCGTTGCCTGTACCTTGCCGCCGTTAACCCCATGAGCTTTCCGAATAGTAATCGCTGGTTAAAGGCGTTGGAAAAAGTCCAGGTGCTGATCACTCAGGATGTTTTCCCTTCGGTGGTGACCCGGCTGGCCAAAGTGGTTCTGCCGGCAACGACCTATGCTGAGAAAACCGGTAGTTACACATCCCTTGATCACCGGGTGGCCAGTCTTGGTAAGGCCCTTAACAATATGGCTGACAGCCGTACCGACTGGGACATATTAAGTGCGGTCTATCAGCGCCTCACTGGTGAAGAGAAGGCGGTCACTATGCAGGCGGTCGATACTGAGATCGGTCAACTGACTGAACTCTATACCGGTGCTCAGACCTGTGGTGGAACCCAACGCCCTTATCGTCAGAAAGCGCTCTACCAGATACCCGCAGAGGGTTTGAAATATCAACTGATTACCGGAGGTGACGAAGTTGAAGGGGTGCAGCTGCTGACCGGGGCTTCCAGTGTTCACTTTGGCACAACATCAACCTGGGCGGGTGCCCCTCTGGAAATTGAATCTGAATGCCAGTTGCAGATCAACCCCCTGGATGCAGATAAGGTCGGTGTAACTAGTGGAGATATGGTGAAACTGACCAGTACCAGTGGTACCGTGGTCGTTAAGACCCTGGTTACCGATGCCGTTCAGGCTGGTTTACTGTTTGCTCCTTACAATTTCTTAGATTGTAATGTGCAGGGGGTATTGGCTGATGGTAGTAACCGCGCGACGGTTGATATTGTTAAGGTCTAAGGAGCAACTGCCCTGTTCTTAAGGGGCGTTGTCAATCTGAGGGGGTAGGGCAGGAAAACTCTTGATTGTCTCGCCACAACCGTCAATGCCCCCTTTCCACGCTGGAAAGTTTTTTACGATGTTTAAGAAGCTCCGCCTTATTGGGCGGAGCTTTCTTATTTACGGGATCTGCGGCGCAACTGATACTGGCGAACGGCTGCGTTGTGCTCCTTTAAGGTCCTGGAAAACTGATGACTGCCATCGCCACGTGCGACAAAGTAGAGGTATTTTGTTGGTTCAGGGTTGGCCGCTGCCTGTAGTGCCGCTAGGCCAGGGTTAGCTATGGGGCCGGGAGGGAGCCCGCGATTAAGATAGGTATTATAGGGCCCCGGAGTTTTCAGATGTTTACGGGTCAGGTTGCCATCGAAATCAGGGATTCCGTAGATAACGGTTGGATCAGTCTGAAGCGGAATACGGCGCTTAAGGCGATTGTGAAATACGGAAGAGATCAGCGGCATCTCACTTTTCTGACCGGTCTCCTTTTCGATAATCGACGCCAGGGTCACCAGTTGATGAATATTCAGCCCAAGTTTTTTTGCCGAGGTGACCAGCTCATTGCTGAGGTTTTTACGGAACTGGCCGACCATCATGGCGAACACGGCGTTTTCATCAATCCCGGGGACAAAAGAATAGGTTTCCGGAAACAGATACCCTTCAAGGCTGTCCGCATCAATTTTCATTGCTTCCAGAAATGCCGGGTCGTGAGCCAGGCTTTTTAAATATGCGGAACGACCAAATCCGGCCTCAGCAATGCGCTCAATGATCTGATTAAGGGTAAACCCTTCAGGAATAGTCAGACTGACCTTCTCAACATCACCCTCAATCAGGCGGATAAGAATCTGTTGAGGTATGGCCGGATCGGAAAATTTATAGGTTCCCGCCTGGATTTGACCGGCCTGCTGATCGAGCCGGGCGAGAAGCCGCAGACTCAAGCGATTCCTGATAACTCCGGAGGTTTCAAGCTGGCGGGCAACGGTGCGTAAACTGCTGCCGTTTTTAACTGTCAGAACCACCGCTTTAGCCGGAGTGACCGGTACCATAAGGTTTTGATAGGCAAGGTAGCCGGCAACACCGGCGCAAATCATGACCAGGACGGCGAAAAGTCTGAGGATACGTCGCATCATTTACAGGTTGAACTTATTTTCGGTGCCGGCACGCAATCTTGCGATATTGCTGCTGTGCCTCCAGATAACCAAGAGGGCAATGACCAGCGTGGCTGCAAACAGAGAGAGGGATTGGGAAAAGGCAAGAACCAGAAACGGGATAACCGCTGCTGCTGAAATGGAAGCGAGGGAAATATAGCGCCATTTCCATAGAACCAGAATAAAGACTGCCAGTGCACCAAGGATCGACAACGGAGAGAGGACCAGGAAAATCCCCAGGGCGGTAGCAACCCCTTTGCCCCCTTTAAATCCCAGGTATACAGGAAAGCAGTGTCCAATAAATGCAGCGATGGCGATCAGGGCCAGGTTGGCCCCACCGATCTGGAACAGTTGCTGAGCGACGACCAGGGGAATGACCCCTTTAAGGCAGTCACCAAGCAGGGTGATCAGGCCCAGCTTGCGGCCAGCAACACGATAGACATTGGTAGCGCCGATATTGCCACTACCTGCTTTGCGAATATCCTCTCCTCCCAGCAGGCGGGTAAGCAGCAGACCGGTAGGAATAGCCCCGATAAGATATGAGGCACAGATCAGGATAAAAAGAGTCATAGGTGGCTCCAGAAGTTTAAAGATTAGAATGATTATTGAGGTGGTTCAGGATGGTTGGCTTTGGCTGCCATCGCTTTGCGGTATTCATTAATCGCTCCCCTGATGGCACCTGCTGCCATATTGGAACAGTGCATTTTCTCAGGAGGGAGACCGCCAAGGGCATCAGCAATAGCTTGCTCAGTTATCTGAACGGCAGCATCAAGGGGCTGCCCCATGGTCATTTCAGTGGCAATGGACGAGGTAGCAATAGCCGCTCCACAGCCATAAACCTTGAATTTAATATCGACGATAAGGTCATTCTCAATTTTCAAGGTCAGCAGCAGGGCATCACCACAACTCGGTTCCCCAACCTGTACAAGTACGGTTGGATCATCAATAATGCCGATATTGCGCGGATTCTGAAAATGTTCAAGAACTTTGTCGGTATACAAATCAAACCTTCTTTGCAGGTTAATCAGAAAATAAAGCTAAATCAGCACGGCATTTTAACGTCTACTGTGTGGTGAGAGCAATTGGAAATTTTTGATTGTGCAGGAATGATCAAATTACCCACGCTTGTGCGGTGGTTTTTGCTGTGAGATGAGTTGTCCAGGAAGGACAGATTAAAAAAAGAAAAGCTTATTTACCGCAGGGGTATAGAGAACCTTCTTTGCTTATACTCCTTGGTACCCCTGCGGTGATGGTCGGGTTGTCAGTTTTGTGCGCCCCAGCGGGAAATCAGGTGGAAACGATCCTGACTGCTTAAGCCACGAGCGTTGACAATACGTGTATCATCTTCCCAGGTTGTTGACCTGATATCACTGAATAAAACGATGGGGGCAATAATCAGAAAAATAATAAAAAGCATAATGGCCATAATCGCCTCCTTCAATTGCTGTACATGAGTAAATCTTTATTGAAGTTTAGATGGTGATTATGTATAAGTAAAATTATTCTTAATTACGTATAGGATAAGTTTGGATTATGCTTCCAGATCTCAATCGTGTAAAGGTCTTCTTCTATATTTTTCGTAGCGGTAGTGTGGTCACCGCAGCACGCGAGCTGAATCTGACCCAGCCGGCGGTAAGTCAGCAACTCCAGAAGCTGGAAGGGGAATTACGTGTATCGCTGTTTACCAGGCTTCATAAAAAGCTGGTTCCAACGGCGGCAGGGATAAGGCTCTATCAGCTTGCTGAACCCTTTATGGAACGACTTGAACAGGAAATCCCCTACCTCAGACAACCCCTGGAACGACCAAGCGGTTTGGTAAGAGTTGGTGCCCCCCGCGAATTTGGTAAAGAGTACCTGCCCCGTTTCTGCCATCAGTTTCGCCAGCTGTATCCTGATGTTCAGTTTCGTTTGAAATTCAAGGAGTCGATTCCCCTGCTGACCATGATCAGGGAAGGGGAGCTTGATTTTGCCCTGGTTGACGTTTATTTCAACAAGGGTGAACTACCGGGGTTTCCCGATATTTTCAGTATGGATCCGCTGTTGAAAGAGGTGATGATCTTAACCTGTTCAAAGGATTATTATCGCCGTCATGTGGCGCGGGACCATAGCTATACCGCCTTATTGCAACGGGAATTCATTACTGATGAGGATGATCCGTCGATTCTTGATCACTGGTTTCGTCATCACTTTAAAAAGGTTCCGGAACATCTGAATATCGTCATGACCCTCGATAGCCACGAGGCGCTGATCTCGGGACTCAAGCTGGGAATGGGGATTGGCGTCGCGACGGCCCACCTGATGTGGGAGGAGCTGCTCAGTGGTGAGCTGGTTCCGATCAGGACCGGTGTGGAGGATATGGTCAACATGATTTCCCTGGTACAGTTGCAGGATAAGGTGCCGACCCTGACTGAGAAAACCTTCCGTGATTTTATGCTTGAGTCAATGCAGGATCGAAAGATCCTCGAAAGATTCCAGGCTGCAAGCTTGTAATGGACTGCCCATCTGAAAAGGTGATGGTTTTTATTGCTAGTTCTGGTCCTCAAGAGCACCTGCAAATGCGTTATAGACCTGTTGATTAAAACAGGCAAAGTTCACCTCTGCAGGAGCCTGATTCTGCTCCAAGAAAGAACAGACTTCCGTAACAGCTATCTTGGCACCCTGTTCAAGGGGAAAACGATAGATGCCGCAGCTGATGGCTGGAAAGGCGATACTGGTGACCTGGTGTTCCAGCGCGATTTCCAGCGACCGGCGATAACAGCATGCCAGTAGCTCGGCTTCGTGGTGAAGACCATCTTGCCAGATGGGTCCGACCGCGTGGATGACATATTTGGCCGGGAGTTGGTAGCCTTTGGTGAGTTTCGCCTCGCCAGTCGGGCAGCCGCCTAGTTGTAAACAGTCCTCAAGAAGCTGTGGTCCGGCCGCCCGGTGAATTGCACCATCAACCCCACCACCGCCAGCGAGTTTACTGTTCGCTGCGTTGACAATGGCATCTACCGCCAGGGTGGTGATATCTCCGATAATAACCTTGATGTTTGGCATAAGACTCTCCTGAAAGATGATTAAACCATAACAGAGAACCAATCTTCTGGCCATGCTGAGCCAATAAGAAAAAGCCCGCTGGCAGAGCGGGCTTTTGATATATATGGAGATTAAAGGTAGCGCAGATTTTTGCTGGCATAGCCCCGCAGTTTACGATTTTTTGCCTCTTTCGAAACCGTTTCCAAGGTTTCTCGATAGTTGCTGTTACCGGTTTTTCCTAACGCCTTGCATAGCCAGGCCATGGCATCAATATGATCTCGATCTCTGGGTTGGTCGTTGTAATTATTCAGGAGCGCTTGAGCTGCCAGATCGGTCAGGTAGGCATTGTTCAGATGGTGGTAATAAACTGATTTTGCGCCGGTCCGTAAATCAATGGCGGAATCTGATTGCAGCAGTTGTGCACATTTCTTTTCTTCAGCGGACAGGTTCCCTGACTTTTTTGGGGTTGTTTTTTTAACTCCCGATGCCGGGGTTTTGGCCGCGGACGGTACGGTTTTAGCTGGTGCTGCAGGTTTTGTTGCCTGAGGGACAACAGCAGGCTGATTTGAGGTCAGGCTGACCTGCATGGTACGTTGCTCCCCTTTGGCGAGGTCAATCCACTCAACATAGGAGTTATAGCCTGCTGCTGAGACATCAATCTTATAGCGTCCAGGGGGCAGAATAATCCCTTGTTTAAAGGTCGGTTTGATATTCATGATGCGAACCCGGGCATCTGCAGGCTGAGTCTCTACAAATAATCGGGTTTCCGTCACGACTGGGGTTGGAGCTACCGGCTCGGGGGAGCTTACTACAGTAGCAGCAGGGGTTGCAGTTGGCGGTGCTTCTGATCCTTCTGCAGATTCTTCCGGTGCCGCAGGTTCTGCCTGTCCGGAAGTCGCAGCAGAGGTCAGAACTCGCGGGTCTTTAGCCAAGCCCGGGTTCATGAGGTAGCAGTCCTTCATATAGGTCATGGCGTCATCGGCTTTAACCGGGTAGAACCCGATATGGCCGACCTCCATGCGCATCATGATAAAGTAGGTCTGGCCTGCCTCAACACTGATATCCCCCTGGGTTGTCCCATAGATACCAAAGAGCTTTGGGGTAAAGGTGTAACTGCCCGGTTCAACGGCAATGGCAAAATAGTTCATGTGTGGCAGTGAACTGACAATGACAGAGTCATTCATTTGCACGCCAGGCAGTTCACCGTTGGTCAGGGCAAAGGACGCACGGTAGACATAGATCACCGCTTTACCGTCTACCGGTGAAATTGGTTTTGAGAACTTGGGGCCGGGACCGGCACAGCCTGCTAACAGGGCCATACCGGCCAGAAGGGTCATAACAAGAATGGTGCTGATACGATGTAACATCGCTCCTCCTTTTCTGGTTAAGATTAAAGAGGGATAATGCTACGAAGGTTTCGATTGCACGTCAATATCTTTATGGGATATTGTTGATTTTATTACAGGTCTCGAATAATAAACCCAAGATTGCCAATCATGACCTTCTCATTTTTGTCCCCTAACCAAAGGCGGACAGAGCGCTCGCCGACCATTTCAAAGCGCATCCGTTTATCTTCAATCGTTGCGACCTTGGTTCCTGCTTCGGTAAAAACTTCAACGATTCGATGGGTACCGATGGTATCTGCTTTCAAATCGTAAGCTTTTTGTTGGGTACTTTCACAACCACTGATGCTAATCAGTAAGGGGATGCTTACAAGAGATAGAACGATCCATTTATACATGAGTAAACCTTTCCGAAAGAGTTAGCCTTCCGCAAGGTAACATAGTGAGGAGTATTTGTCAGGTCGTCGTGAGCGTCTTATTAAGGGGGCAAGGTGTGCTGACGAGATCACCCTTCAAAAGAGACTGTTTATTGTATAACAATGCGATTACGTCCGGCGTTTTTCGCCTGGTACAGGAGTTCATCAGCATAGGAAACAGTTTTATCCAGCGAGTCCTGAATCGTCTGGCAAATACCTATGGATACTGTCAACTCAACTTTCTGCTGCTTTTCCCTGATCTCCAATTGGGATAATTCAAGGCGCAGTTTTTCAAAGTGAGAGAGAATGTTCTCCTGGTTCATATTGCTGGTAATAACCACAAATTCTTCGCCACCAAGGCGGGCGACAATATCTGACGAGCGGAAATTTTGTTGCAGACACTCTGCCACTTTCTGAATCACCAGATCCCCGCAGGCGTGACCGAAGGAATCATTAATATTTTTGAAATGGTCAATATCCAGCATCGCAACGCACAGTGAAAGATTACCACGTTTCGCATTGGCGAACAGATTTTCGCCAACCTGGAAAAAGTAGCGGCGGTTATACAGCCCGGTCAGGGCATCTTTGATCGCAGCTTCTCTTAAAAGTTCCAGTTGGAGGATCATTTCGACATTCTGATGAACACGCCATACCAACTCTTCTTCAAAGTAGGGCTTATTGATAAAATCGTTGGCACCGCGTTTAAGGAACTGGGCCGACAACAGTGGATTGCCGTGGGCAGACATACCGATGATGGCGATGCGATCCATGGGGAAATGTTTGCGAATTTCCGCCGTTAATTCGAAACCATCCATTTTGGGCATATTGTAATCGGTAATGACCAGGCGAATTTCAGGATACTTTTTCAGCTGTTGCAGGGCTTTCATGCCGTCATCGGCAGTGACAACAGCGAATTTCTGATTTTCGAGGATTGTCTGTGTGTTGTCCCGAACCAGTTTGGAGTCCTCAACAACCAGGATCTTGATGTCGCGATTACGTAAAAAACGACTGATGGTACTGGACAGCAGGTCGAGGGTGTGCGGGCCCTTCATAATATAGTCAAGAACCTGCTTTTCGAGGATGTTGTCGCGAATCAGGGAATCCATTCTGCCACTGACGACGACGACCGGAATATTATAGCTTTTAACCAGATCGACAATTTCACCATCTGGTGAACCTGGGAGGGTCAAATCCAGAATCGCCAATAGATAGTGATGCTGATTCCCCTGAGCAAAAAGATCAACCGCTTCCTGATAGCTGGCGCAGGTGTCGCAGGTAAGATCAAAATCTTTAGTCACGCGGGACTTTAATAAGCTGACGAACATCTTGCTGTCTTCGACAATCAGGATCTTATGCATGGTTGTCCTTGTTATGAAAAGGCAAACTGATTCCAGATTTAGATTAAAGGATTCTTAAATCTTAAGCAATTGAAATTGAAAAAAAATTTATGTTGCACGGGGGCATAGGTTATTCATTCAATGTTTGCCAGGCGCATATGGGACAACATATCTTTGGCACTTAATGGTTCTGGCGTCGTGAAATCAGGCAAGGTGACGATTTGAGTCCCTGTCGGCGGACTGATTTCCTGATAGAGCTTGAGTGGACTTTTCCGGTACGATTTAGATAAATGCATCGGTAAAAAGTAGTCAGGTCTAAGGGTTGCAAGTATATGATTGATATCTGTGGTGCAGAGGTGGTGTGCCGCTTGCGCTCGCTGATAGTGCTCTGCCAGATAAGTACATTCGCTGATAAGCAGCTGGACGTTGAACATAAAATCTCTCAGGCGCTCAAGGTTATCAGATGTGCAGGCGATGTCACTGATGTAACCCAGGGCCAGCGGTGTTTGTTTCACCAGTAGTTCCGCGGGGGGGAAGTCACATGGTCCAGTCCTCTCTGAAGTTTTTTGGGGGTACCAGTTCAAGGTTTCTACTGCTGCCCGGTCAAAGAGATCCATGTTCTTAAAGTATGCTTTTTGCAAATTTGCAATCCAGGGACCAGGTTCAATTCCGTAGTGCTGTAATTTCTTATGATCAACGATGAACGGTGGTTTCTCCTCAACCCGATAAACAACGCTGGGAAGGTCATGGCTGCAGATTTCCGCTTTAACCTGGCAGTGGTGATCTGAATAGACGATGTGATTGGTCCGGGCTTTAGATTGTGCGGTGGAGCGTTTGAACCCTTCGCCACCAATGAACAAGTTGCTGGTTAATGTTGTTTCGGAAATTTCATGGACTTCACAATTGCACCAGTATGGTTCACACAGGTTCCAGTCATAGCCATTCAATTTCGCTTCCATCTTGTCGGCCAGCCCGACTGGGCCGTAAACATGAAGCGTCCGATCGGCTACAATGAGGTGGCGGATGACACTGTCGATCCCCATCCAATGGTCCATATGGGCATGACTAATAAAGATTGCATCGAGATGGGTAAAAATATGCTTCGCCAGGTGATGGACCTGGCCACAGTCAAACATCAGCATCCGTTTACTTGGTGCGATACGTACGATCAGAACGGGATCGTCAAATAGCCCGGAACAGAAAAATGGTTCCAAATGACGGAATGGAAATTTGATGGACATGGCAAGGCCCCCTTTAAATATCATTAATTAGTTGCTATCCGGAAACTCAAAATAGCAACTATCCAGTTTTCAGATTGGAAACATGCAATTTTTCGTTGTGGCAAGGAAAGCAAGGACTTGAGCGGAGGCGTAGTACTTTACGCCGCACAAACAAGTCCGCAGCTTGACGCTGCCACAACGGAAAAGGGCCCTTTCCGGATGAAAACTAATTATGATATCGTTAACAATCTAGCATAGTTAGCAGTAGAACTGAAAGGATAATAGTTCTTTTTCAATGAGGTTAATGGTGAAAAAAAACAGAAAATCAATACTTTATATGATGATTGGTTTGCCTTAAAAGTGTTTTTTTGGTACTTTGCATAGCAACTTTCAGAATGGTAGGAGGGAACCATGGTTGCTGAAAAAACCGCCTTAATTCTCGATGATGATGCTGACTATCGGCAGCTTCTCGAAGAGTTCCTCGCCGACTATGATTATTCCGTAACTGCTTACGAGTCACCTCTCTCGTTCCTTGGTGATATTGCCCATTGCCGTAGTCATAAACCTTGCTTTGATATTATTATTACCGATAATCAGATGCCCGGCATGGATGGTATCGATTTTCTGGCAATGCTCAAGGATATCTCCTGTAAAGTTCCCGATGGTCGCAAAGTGCTAATCTCAGGCTTTCTTACTGAAGAGATTAAGCGTAAAGCTGAAGAATTGGGAAGTCGTGCTTTTAAAAAGCTCACTGCTGTGACAGAGCTGTCCGAATGGCTTGATGCTCTGCCTGCGTGAAGCTATTTTTGCCGCAACGCATTAATCATTAAGGGCTCTCTTTTCAGGAAGGAGAGCCCTTTTCTCTGAGGCTTGTTGCTATTATTTTAATCGAGGGTTTTCAGCATATTGCGTCTGGCGATGGCCAATCTTTCTGAGAGCCCGGGGCCTTCCATGTCGGCGACAACTTCAGCCAACATATCAGGAATCTGAATATTTTGCGGGCATTTATCTACGCATTGGCCGCATTGAACACATTGCGACGCAAAACCTGAAACACCATCAGTCAGATCGCCCCCCATTCGGAACGCATACCCCATTTTGGCAACTTCAGATTTAAACATATGCAGGTTGTTGAACATTTCAAAACAGATGGGAATATTGACATTGGTCGGGCAGGGCATGCAGTAGCCACAGCCGGTACAATTCACCTTCATCAGACGCCGGTAAGTTTCCGCAGCCTTGGTCACAAGGTTTAGTTCTGCAGTACTTAATATGCCTGGGGTGGCGCTGGTGGCCAGGGAGATATTTTCATCAATGTGAGCTTCTTCATTCATTCCGCTAAGGATGCAGGTCACCTGCGGATGGTTCCATAGCCAGAGCAGAGCCCAGGCCACCGGTGTCCGTTGTGTCGCGGCCTGATCCCAGAGAGCGGCGACCTCAGGCGGAGCGACAGGGCGACCAAGGCTGCCGCCACGCAAAGGTTCCATAACAATAACCGCCAGATCCTTACTTGCGGCGTATTCCAACCCGGCTTTACCTGCCTGGTAGTCTTCATCCAGGTAGTTGTACTGAATCTGACAGAAATCCCAGGGGTAAGCATCAATAATGCGGTTAAAGTCTTCGGGTAAGCCGTGGAAGGAAAAGCCGATATTGATGGTGCGGCCGTCAGCTTTTGCCTGATCGAGAAAATCACAAATACCAAGCTTGACCATGGCATCCCAGACCGGGCCAGTCAAGGTATGAACCAGGTAATAGTCAATACTGTCAGTTTGCAGTTTTTTTAACTGGGCATTTAAATAGCCGTCCATATCTTCTCTGGTCTTAACCAGAAATGACGGCAGTTTAGTCGCAAGTTTGACCCGTTCCCGGTAGCCATCTTTCAAGGCGCGTCCGACCAGGGGCTCACTCTCACCACCATGGTAGGGCCAGGCCGTATCAATGTAGTTAACTCCGCGGTCAATCGCTGAGCGAATCTGGCTGATGGCCCGTGGTTCATCAATTTGGCCATCCTTATTTGGCAGGCGCATACAGCCAAAACCAAGAATAGATAATTCATCGCCGTTTTTAGAAACTCTTCGGTATTGCATGGCAGGTTCTCCTTTAATGATCGAACCGCAGTCTGGTACTGCTGGAATTTGTATATTTGGGCAGAGATAAGAAGATAAAAGCTTTGGTCACGGTGGACAGGTTGGACTTTAGCAATTATTGAAAAATTATGTTGAGAAATTTCCTGCGTCAAGCAAGACGCGTCATGCTGTACGCGGACTTGTGGCTTGGTGGTGGAAGTATTCGATTTATTTTTGTTTACAGTAGGTTGAGCGGATCAACTTCTCAATATTGATAATTTTGCTGTCGCCTTCCGGCAGCATTGTCCCTTTCATGGCATCACGAATGCAAAAATTAACAAATTCCTGCAGGGTTGGAACATCATAATCGCAGGCCTTCTCCAGCCCCTGCCCTTCTGCATGACAACTTGAGCAGCTTTTTCCATTACTGCCAAGGCTATTGTCATTGAAAGCTTTGAGCCCTTCCTCAAGATCGGATGAGGCAAATGCTGGTGCAAATGAAAATAAAGCGAGCGAAGCAGCAATAACAGCGAAAGTTTTCAAGTTATCCTCCATGGAAAAAGATCTACAGAAGGTAAGTATAGCAAAGCATTTTCGCTTGTGGGACAGGAGGGGAATTTGGTGAACTGAAAAGAGCTTCAAATCAGCAGGGTAGAGCGGCATTGAATGCAAAAGGCCGAGTCGGGAACTCGGCCTTTTAATTATCTAATTCTATGATGGTCGGGGCGAGAGGATTTGAACCTCCGACCCCATGCTCCCGAAGCATGTGCGCTACCAGACTGCGCTACGCCCCGATAATTTCTATGTGCTATGGCGCACATATTTAGCACCCTTGATGGTATAAATCAAGAATTTTTGCTGGGAATAGGTGCCGTTTGTGTCGGCAGAAATATGTGTAGATTGATCGATAATAAGAAGCCCGGCTCTCATCGGAAAATGAGTCGGGCTTCAAATTTATTTGCTTATCATACGGCGTGGAATGCCGATCTGTTAGATCGATTGATGTTCTGACGGAAAGTAGTAAGCATCGGAAGCATCATTACTGACAAGCGCCAGTTTCTTCTGGTCGTATTTATAGCCTTCCGCAGCTGCCAGGGCTTTTGCTGAAGGGATGATGTCTATGCCAGCGTCGCTGTTAACGGCTTCAAGGTAAGCCTGATCATAAGAGGCTGATGCCGCAGCAGCTAAGGCTTTGGCCGATGGGGAGACGTCCCAGTTTATATTTTCGCTGGCAAAAGCAAAGTTAGAGATGGCAACCAGAGCAACTACTGCGAATAGGGTGAAAATGGATTTAATGCGTTTCATGATGGAACTCCTTCAATATTTAAAGTTTAGTGTTTGTGTTGATGTGAAATGACTATAGTATGAATAATCATTTAATAAAAATATTAAAAACTAATATTTTGTATAGGCAAAATCTATAGTCTGAAATTCCTTATTGTCGTCTCTTTGGTTAGTTTTGTAGTAGGATTGTTTTAGATAATTTCTAAAGGGAGGAATCGCTATGACCAAACATGATAGCGAAAAGCATGATTTGCTGGTTGCCAGAATGAGAAAAGATGAACAGGTCCGCCAATCCGGATATCGAGAACAAGCGCTTAGGTTATTTCCCCATGTGTGTTCGCGTTGCTCCAGGGAGTTTGAAGGTAAGCGCTTGCGCGAATTGACCGTTCACCATCGGGACCATAATCATGACAATAATCCTCCAGATGGCAGTAACTGGGAATTGCTTTGCCTTTATTGCCATGACCACGAACATACCCGAGGAATTCAGGATCAACGGGATGGCTTAGAGGACACAGGTGGTATTAAACGGCCATCTTTGTCACATTCACCTTTTAGTGAATTAAAAAACAAGCTGGAAGATAAGGGTTGAAATTGCCAGAGTTCAGTTGTTACCCGACTCTGCGATATCTGGCAGGGTCGGGTAACGCTGTTGTTGAAGGCAGATTAGCTGCTGGTGCAGATCGATGAGTCCCTGGTGGCTTTGTTGACCAGTAAGTTAAGTCAGGAAGCTAAATCTTTAGCGAGGTTTTAATTCGCTAAAGATTTACCAAATTCAAAGGCTTTTCTGCATTCTTCTGGAAATACGTCCTGTTTGCGTTTGAGTTTGTACTCAGGATCGATGTATTCCATGACGATTTTGGAAAAGTCTGCCAGTTGGCAGGTGTCATAAACGCACAGGGTCTGGGCGGAGCCAAGAATGCGGGCGAAATATGCTTCTGCGGTCTGATAGAGGACCGGGTATTTCCGTTCATCACTCCCCTGTTCCGTCAGGTTCATGGTGTAGATGAGCCCGGATTTTATTTGCCTTGGAAACATGGAGCGCGGTGGATTGCTGTAGACCATAGAGGCAAACAGGAGCCGCTCCATGAAGCTACGGCTTTCGCCGGTCATGCCACCAAAGTAGATAGGGGACCCGAGGAGAAGGACATCGGCTTCCTGATAAATTTTATCCAGGACAGGAGTTAGCTCATCCTGCATGGCACAGCGCCCTTCATATTTGCCACCGACAATTTTACAGGCAAAGCAACTGGTACATCCTTTGAACTCAATATCGTAAAGGTGGATCAGTTCCGTCTTCGCTCCAACTGATGCAGCACCCTCCAAGGCACTTTTCAGCAGTTCGGACGTGTTCCAGTTTTTTCTGGGGCTTCCATTAACGGCAATAACGTTCATATGAATATCTCCTGTATGTGGCGGTGCTGTACAGATAACGCACCATGCGTGGCGCAGATAAGAGATGCGAGTAAAAGGCTATTGCTTTAAAAGGCAAATCTGCCCGGAGCTTATATCGGTCAGTCGCAAACTCAGGGCCTCAAACTGTTCAGCAGGTAAGCGTAATTTAAGAGTAATCTCGGCCCCGAAAACTTCTTCAAGTAGCTCGGTTTCATAGTCAGGGAGCAAGCGCTGAATCACGGTTAACAGAGCGTAGGGGATGTCACAATTGGCGTACAGCCAGTCAATTTTTTGGCAGACAGGGAGTTGCTCGATGGCGGTTTGAACGGCCTGGGTATAAGCTTTGACCATGCCTCCTTTGCCGAGCTTGATTCCGCCAAAGAAGCGGGTGACGACGACGGCGATATCACCGATACCGCTGTGCTGAAGGGTGGTCAGCATCGGTTTTCCTGCGACACCATGAGGTTCTCCGTCATCACTTAACCCGATGCGGTCGGTGCTGCCGGGAGCACCGCAGATAAAGGCCCAGCAGTTGTGGTTAGCGGTTGGAAATTCCTGTTTAAGGCGTGCGACAAACGCCAGGGCGTCTTCCTGGGTTTCAATGTTTTCGACGGTGGTGATGAAACGGCTCCGCTGAACTTCGATTTCACAGCGATAGGTTTCTGCCGGTATGGGGTAACGGGTCGGAGTCATAAGCAAAAATGCCTCCGGCACGGAGCCGGAGGCGTAGAAACAAGGTTAAGTATTTTTTGTTTGGCACTCTTCATGCCAGGTACATATCAGCATGATTGCAACGCCAACGCAAATGGCACTGTCAGCAACGTTAAAGGCTGGCCAGTGGTAGTTGTACCAGTGAACATCCAGAAAGTCGATGACTTCACCAAGCCTGGCGCGGTCAATAAAATTACCCAGGGCACCGCTCAGAATAAGCCCCAGGGCAACCAGTTGCCATTGCTTTTCGGCGGCAACTTTACGTACGTACCACAGAATGGCAATGACAGCGATAACGGAAATGCTTAAGAAAAAGGGTATCCGAATCGCACTGTCTGACAGCAGACCAAATGCCGCTCCCGGGTTACGCACATAGGTGATGTGGAAAAAGTTACTGATCACCTGGTGCGATTCACCGATAACGAAGCTGCTGTCGATATAAATTTTGCTCAGCTGATCAAGAATAAGACTGATGACCGTAACCAGAGCAAAGTACCTGTATTTCTGCATGTTACTCCGCCGCCAGGGCTGCTGCACAGCGGGCGCAGACCGTCGGATGTTCGGTTGTTTCACCAACGCTGGTTACATAGTTCCAGCAGCGTTCGCATTTTTCACCTTCAGCAGCAACCACCTGGAGCTTCAAGCCCGGTATCTGGTCAGCAGCCTGCCCCTCAGCCAGCTCTTCGACAATCTCAACCTGGGAGACGATAAAGTAGGCTGGCAACAGAGCGCTGTACTGAGCCATGAGCTCCTTCAGGTCTGCAGGAAGCTGCAGGACGACTTTTGCTTCCAGTGACTGGCCAATACGTTTTTCACCCCGGGCCTTTTCCAGAACCTTGGAGACTTCGGAGCGGACTTTCTGCAGTTTTTCGTAACGTGCCTCAAGCTGTTCATCACAGTAGCCGCTGATGTTATCCGGGAAGGCGGCCAGGTGAACACTGCTTTCCTTTTCGCCTGGCAGTAATTGCCAGATTTCATCGGCAGTAAAGCTGAGGACCGGAGCAATCAAGCGGGTCAGGGCATCAAGGATGCGGAACATGGTGGAACGTGCACTGCGATATTCGATGCTCGATTTCGGACTGGTGTAGAGACGGTCTTTAAGAATATCGAGATAGAAGGCGCTTAAATCCACGGTGCAGAAATTGTGAACCGCATGATAGAAAACATGGAACTCGTAGTTGTTGAACGCAGTTTCAACGCGCTTGATCAGACGCTCAAGTTTGGCCAGAGCCCAGCGATCAAGTTCCAGCAGTTCGCTGTCTGCTACCATATCGGTTTCAGGATCAAAACCGTTGAGGTTGCCGATCAGGTAACGGGCGGTGTTACGAATCCGCCGGTAAGCGTCAGACAGGCGCTGCAGGGTTTCCTGCCCCAGTTTGATATCGTCACGGTAGTCGGTTGCCGCAACCCACATGCGCAGAATTTCAGCACCGAACTTCTGAATAATCTCTTCCGGAGCGATAACGTTCCCCATCGACTTGGACATGGGGCGACCGTCTTTGTCGAGAACGAAACCATGGGTCAAGACTGACTTGTAGGGAGCGCGGTCACGGGTACCAACCGATTCGAGCAGACTGGAATGGAACCAACCACGGTGCTGGTCAGAACCTTCAAGGTACATGTCAACCGGGCTGCCAAGGTAGTCGCGCCGTTCGCAGACAGCAGCGTGGGATACGCCGGAGTCGAACCAGACGTCAAGGATATCTGATTCCTTGGTAAATTTATCGTGACCACAGGCAGGACAAGTGGTTCCCGGTGGTAACAGTTCGGAAGCATCCTTTTCAAACCAGACGTCACTGCCGGTTTCCTCAAACTGATCGGCGATGTAGTACATGACTTTACCGTCATTCAGCGCTTCGCCACACTTTTCACAGTAAGCGATGGTGATCGGCACACCCCAGCTGCGCTGACGGCTGATACACCAGTCCGGGCGGCCGGCGACCATGTTGTAAATCCGGTCATGCCCCCAGGCAGGAATCCATTCAACCTTGTCAATTTCGGACAGGGCTTTCTGACGCAGGTTATTTTCATCCATGCTGATGAACCACTGCTCGGTAGCGCGGAAAATAACCGGCTTCTTACAGCGCCAGCAATGTGGATAGCTGTGGCTGACAGTGCTTTCATTAAGCAGGGCGCCAACTTCGGTCAGTTTTTCACTGACGGCCTGGTTGGCGTCTTTCAGCTTCATGCCGCCGAACAGTTCCACGTCCTCGCGGTAGCGACCATAGTCATCAACCGGGTTGTAGATTTCGAGACCGTATTTCAATCCGATCAGGTAGTCATCGTGACCATGGCCGGGAGCAGTATGGACACAGCCGGTACCTGCTTCCAGGGTAACGTGGTCGCCAAGCATCAGCAGCGAGTTGCGGTCATAGAAGGGATGCTTGCAGTTCTTGTTGTCAAACAGCGCTGACGCAAAGGTTGCGGCAACCTTATATTCTTCAATCCCGAGGGATTTCAGAACCTGCTCGTAAAGACCTTCGGCCATGACCAGGTATTCACCGCCGGTCTCAACCGCAACATAGCTCAGCTCCGGGTTCAGACAGACACCGAGGTTAGCAGGAATCGTCCAGGGGGTGGTGGTCCAGATGACGAAGTACAGCGGCTTAGCGCCAAGCTGGCTCAGTTCGGCCGGAAGTTCATCAACATAAGGGAATTTGACAAAGATCGATGGTGACGTGTGATCATCATACTCAACTTCAGCTTCAGCCAGAGCGGTAACACAGGAAGAACACCAGTGGATTGGCTTCTTCCCTTTAAACAGGGAACCCTTCTCAGCGAGTTTGGCCAGTTCACGTGCCGTAGCTGCCTCGTAATGGGTGCTCATGGTCAGGTAGGGGTCTTTCCAGTTTCCGAAAATACCCAGACGCTTAAATTCTTCTGCCTGAGTCTGAATCCAGACTTTAGCGTATTCGCGGCACTCGCGACGGAAATCGGCTTTGCTCATTTCCCGCTTTTTCTTGCCCAGCTTTTTGTCGACCATCAGTTCAATCGGCAGGCCGTGACAGTCCCAGCCCGGTACGTAGGGAGCAAAGTAACCCTGCATACGTTTACTTTTGATGATGATGTCCTTCAGGACCTTGTTCAGGGCGTGACCCATGTGGATATGGCCATTGGCGTAAGGAGGGCCGTCGTGCAGGATAAAGCTATCCTTGCCTTTATTGGCCTCGTCTACCTGATCGTTCAGGCCGCTTTGTTGCCACTGATTAAGCATTTCCGGCTCCCGGTTGGGCAGGTTGGCGCGCATCGGGAAGTCGGTCTGGGGAAGATTTAAGGTGTCTTTATAGTCCATGCCATTACTCTTTCGCAGGGATAAGTGATTCGTGGTGAAAACTAATCCGGCAGGCTAACAAATGCAGCCCTTAAGTTCAAGAGGAAAGGCCCCGTTTATACGGCTAAAGAGCTATTTTTGTGAGGGTTGCTTGACTTGTCCCAGCAGTTTTGACCACAGCAAGCCCAGTTCTTCATGCAGCCAGTATTCACTGTTGGCCAGATTTCGTGCTGAAGGAAAGGTGAACCAGCGTTGCTGAGGTTTGCTAAAATGACCGGTCGGTGCCGGAATCGGTTGTAATCCTGCATGTTGAAACAGGCCAAGGGCGCGCGGCATATGAGCCGCAGTGGTAACCAGTACCAGTCTTTCGGTTGGATAGGTCTTGGCGACAAGCTGGGCTTCCGCAACGGTATCTTGAGGGCCAACCAGGGTAATAATATCTGTTTCCGGAACACCAAGAGCGATCGCCAGTTCTTTCAGTTTTTCAGGGTAGGGAACAGGGTCTGACGCCAGCCCTTGAAAGCCGGTAAAAATCAGTTTACTACCCGGGTTCAGGCGATAGATGCGAATCCCTTCAACCAGACGGACAATTCCGGGGGTGTCTACCTGACTGGTAAGAGGTTGCTCAGCAGTGGATTGATGCCAGCTACCCAAGACCACGATGCCGTCAACAGGCTGTTCCGGCTGCTGATAGGCCGCTATGGCCATTTCATATTTGGCCATGAGTGGACGATTAAGCGGGGCGTAGCTGGTAAAGATAAGTAGCGCGGTCGCAAGGGCAACCACAATGATGCCGAGCCAGCGAGTCTTTTTGCGCAACAGCAGTAACAGCGCCCAGATCAGTAGCAGTAGAGATAATGGAATTGGCATGACAAGCGTGCCAAGAAATTTTTTGAGCAGAAACAGGTAGTGATCGATCATCGTTCACCCAAACAGGTAGCTGAAAAACTATCTGCGTTGCAACTGCTGCGCTGGAAATTGACTCAAAATGCTCATTTACCGATGTAAACTCTGCGTTCTCGTCAATTCCTGCTTTGCTCTTGCTGCCTCGTTGACGTTTTTCTACACCTTGAGAAATGTTCTGGAAAGATGGAATAAACCGAACCGTAACGCAGACGTAAAAATAGATCAAGTAAGTTGTTGATTAGATAGAGACTTTTTTGTCTTAAGTAGAAAGTTTCGGAGGGTAAGAACAATGATTAAGGCAAGGACAATTATCACAATCAGGTGATTTTTTGCAAAAATCTTTGCAGTGCACAACGATGAGAGCGTGATACTCATTATAAATCTCAGTGTTTTCTGGTAAGGCTGCCATGAACATCTCTCGTACCTGGTCATAGCTTTCATTTCCCAGGAGCAACCCAAGCCTTGCGAACAGGCGCTTGGTATAGGCATCCACAACGAAAGAAAGATGCTGGCCAGCATACAGTAGAATGGAGTCCGCAGTCTCCGGACCGATCCCCTTCAGTGCGAGTAATTCCTTGCGGAGAAGATGCCTGTCCTGGTTCAGCATTGTCTCAAGGCTCCCCTGGTGGTACGTCTCAAGGTGTTGGCAGAATAGCCTGAGCCGTTCAGCCTTTTGGCGGAAAAAGCCTGCTGGCCTGATGAGTTGTTCAAGTTGATCCGGTTCTAAACTTAAAATTTTATCGAGGGAAAGAGCCTGTGCCTGGTGCAGATTCAGGATCGCTTTTTCAACATTGTTCCAGTTGGTGTTCTGAGTCAGAAAAGCCCCGACAACGACTTCAAAAGGAGTCTCTGCAGGCCACCAGTGCTGGGGGCCGTAGTGGTTGAGCAGGGTCTGGTAAATGGTAGGGAGAGCATGCATAACAGGTCCTGTGTGCTGATAATGATAGCAAAGCCTAGCACAGCAGAGCCCAATAAAAAACAGGCTGCGCAAAATACTGCGCAGCCTGCACCATTTAAAAATACTGAGTCACTGCATTAATCTTGACGAATTAATGTGATATCTCCTTCGCCAGGAAGTGTGAGCGTCATTTCATCACCTGAGACCGACAGCGACAGTGATTCACCAAAGAAGTCACTCAAGCCATATTCACCGTTATAGTCAAAGCCGTAGGTGGTTCCATAGTTATCGTAATCATCCGCGGTCGCATCAGGGACGGCTGTTATGGCCAGGGTTCCCGCCGTTTCACTGTAGACATATTCGCCTACTTCGATACCGGCAAGCTCACCATCTTCAACCGCAGCGGCCTCCATCAGGACATAGTAGCCGCTATCGGTAAACACAACAGTGACCGGCTCATCGGTATTGTCCACAAACCAAGTTCCAGCCAGTGGATAATCTGTAGTCGCGACCTGCTTGTAGGCGATGGGGGTGTACTGTTCGATATCGACTCCATCATCATCGGAAGTGCCATAGTCGTCCAGCTCACCTGTGACTTCACTTGAATAAGCGTAGAGAGTATTGTCTTCAGTATAGAAAGCAAAATTGAATATATTCCCTTTATTATCAGCAGTACTCTCTTTTAGCTCATCAAATGCAGTCTGAAAGGCTGAGGAACTGATATCATCTGCAAGTCCACAAACTTCAGCATTCAGGGTGCCATTGTCTGTTTCTTGTGTGAATTCATCATGGTGACCAGTATCAGAACCACCGCCGATAAAATCGTAGAGGGTGAGGGTCGAATCGCTGATTTTATCAGCTTCATCAAAGCCATCATCATAAAATTCATACATAAAGTCTTGAGGCTCTGTTACTTCAGACAGGGAATAAGTGGTAGATTCAAAACCAACGCATTGTTCATACATAATATCGTCTGAACCACCGTAGTCCCCAACGTCAGAGGTATAAGGTCCCTCAACCTGGCCTGCGAAATAGGTTCCGTCATCGAGCAAGGAGATGGCCATGATGCTTAGAAGGTTACCATCATCGTCTTCTTCGATCGCAACATAAGTGCCTGCAGCTACGGAATAATCGACGCTTGTGGAAGAGTCTGTGTCATCACTATCATAAGACCAGTTGGCCCCGAAGATCATGGTGTCGTACAGATTTTCAGCATCATCATCAAGAGTCGATTCTTCAGCTATTTCAGCCAGAACCACCAGGTAGTTGTAGGTGTTTGTTGGAATGTCATCGGCGTCGATGGTCAGGGTCAGATTATTCCCATCAAAGGCATAACTGCATGAAGAGATAGTTGTGTCCACATCGGTGGTGTCATCATCAACGACACACCATGAATTGCCAGCAGCGTCATAGCCGAATTCTACGGTGTCATTGATTTCGACCCAGAGAATGTTCTTGTAATCAGTTGTGGCAGCAGCTTCTTCTTCCAGGGCAGTTTTAATGTTGCCCTCGGCAGTTACAGTGACTTGCAGCTGGTCGTTACTTTCCTCAACAGTGATGCTGGTCAGCTCAAAGCCGCCATTGGTCTGGTTGGTAGAGTCATCATCTTCCAGATCTGTTTGGGTGGCGGGGAGAGTCGTAGAGAGGGTTGCATCAAGATAATTTTGAGTAGTGTAAAAGATTAATGTCTCGGTTCCTTCATCTGAAACAAGCTGTGCTTTGTAACCACCTGTAACTTCTTCAAGCAGGGTTACTGTCGTGGTTGTTTCATCTGAATGGGTGACGATCATGCTGCCATCTTCAAGCGTGTAGCTTTCGCTATCGCCGTTTTCATCGTCGTCAGCGTAGACCAGATTGACACTGCTGAGGGTAGACTCGGTAAAGGTGACTGCATAGAAATCGCTGGTATACCAGGTTTGACCTTCGATACCCAGGGTTGATATGTCGATGGTAGTTGAAGTGGTGCCATCACCAGAGCTTGAGTCATCGCTGGTGTCATCTGAACTTGAATCGTCGCTATCCAGGCTAGCCAGGTAGGTTGTCGCCTGCGATTCTGAAAGATAGATTCTTAGAGAGCTGGTTGCGGAGCCGAAAGTAACGGTGGCGGTCAGGTAGTCCTCTGTGATGTCGCTGAAAGTGATGGTTGCAGTACCTTCTTCGTCCGTTGCGTAAAGGGTCAGATTGTCATATTCCAGACTGTTTGATCCTGTCTCTCCATCTGTTTCTGTCCAGGTTGCCGTAGTCATGTCGTCATTGAATTGCCATGATTCCATGCTGGCATCTGTGACATTGACAGCGTAAACGGTGTTGCCGGTTAAAATCTCTTTAACCAGAAGGCTTTTTGCTGCTGACATGGTGGGGAACAGATACTCAACTGCTGCAATGTCGGTAGAACTGTCCGCCAGAACCTCAGTCATTTTAATGTAGAAAGATGAGCCGTTTTCAACCAGCTCAAGGGTAAACGCCATATCCTCAGCGTCGCTGGTGACACTCAGTACGCTGCCATCAAGGCTGTTAATGGTGGCAGTACCGCTATCTTCAGTATTAAGAATATTAGTCCAGATAGCGCTGGTAAGGTCATCGCTAAACTTGAGGGTCTGGTAAAGGATTTCGCTGTCGTTGTAGCCGACATCGTAAAAAGTTGCTCCTTCAAGGGCGTTGCTGAGCAGGTGATCCGTAGCATCCTCTTCAGTGACCATATTGGCAGAACCGACTACCTCTTCAGCGACTTCCAGCAGTGCTTCGATATCTGAAAGAGATGCCGTATCGTCTTCACTATTGGCATAGGCTTCAGCCAGAGCTGCAACAGTTTCCGCGCTGATGGTAATTGTGTCATCGCTGTCGTCTGTATCAAGAGATTGAAGAATACGGGCGATGGTAATATCTGTTTCCTGAACAGTTGAGCCACTGTCCAGTTCCGTTGTTTCAAGGCTTTTAAGGGTGAATCCCGCTACTGAGAAGGTACAGGTTGACCCTGCCTCAAAGTTGAACTTACCATTTTCATCAGTGGTTCCAGAGTAGGAGCCGCAGGTGTAATCGATACCGCTGACGGCGGAATCAACGTAATAGGCGAATGGTGCACTGCTACTGCTACTACCGCCCCCACCGCCGCAACCGAACAGCAGGGCCGATGAAGCGAGTGATGCAAGTAAAAGAATATTTTTTCCGGTTTGAAACATTTTGATCATACCCCCAAATGGATGTTGGAGCTTAAAAACAGAGAGTGCTTCCCCGCTTAAGCTGTGGTCTTTTCCCCTTAAGAAGCTTCTTCAGCGCAAGAGTGAGGTCCCTTGCTGTTTGGAAACTCCTCTACTTCAGACACATTTCTGCCTAGCAAGAAAACCTCAACGATTTGCAATGCAGGGATAGTCAACGGCGCAAGGTGTGAAGATTTCTACAACACAGACAAACGGGCAAGTTGATCAAGCGACTGCTAGAGTAATCAAGTTTTCTAACAAGCAGAAAATTCCATCGCCATTGATGAAAGGCTTTACAGGTACTTTTACATTTAGTCGATCAGGCCAGATCATTGGTGTGATAAGCGTTTTTTATGTGCTTATTTATATGCTTGGCATTAGATAATTATTAGGAAGTGTCTGTCAAGAAACTGGCTATTGTTAGATCTTTCCATTGTTGTTACAAAAATGGTCGCTAAGTATTGTGCTGAAATATAGGCGTTTTTAAGGTTGCTGGTAGAGGTTATTTATTGTTTTTGAGCTGCATTTCAGGTGGGTGTGTTACGGACTGTTACATTAGAATGATTCTGTCGTTAAGAGATTCACCCAGGTTCATAGCGGGGATAAATATTTTTATGTCGGTATCTATGGATAGGAGCTATCTCCTGCATGGCAGGTAACCAGGCAGGAGATAAAGATAGAGGGTTACGTTTTAATCGGCAATTTCAGGAAGAAAGGATATGTCTACCACGTAATTTTGGGGGTTGTTGCGATCTATAAAGACCGTCAGGTTCTCTCTGTTAATGTAATCTGACGGGTCAAACCAGAGGTTATCGCTGTGGAAAACATGAATCTTGCCTGATGCGGGGTTTTGCCACTGACAGGTAATGCGGTATGGATGACTACCATTAGATGAGTAAGACTCGTTCAGCTCGACACGGCAAAACTGCGCATCTACAGGAGTACCCATGGTCTTCAATTGAGCGTTGCGGCGTTTATTCCGAATCCCCAAAATTGCTAAGCCAGCACCGATAAGGAAGAAAACACTCCCCATAATCCCCAAAACAATGCTGCCAAACCAAAGGGAGAAAAAACTATTAATACGGGCATCCTCAATATTATCGGGCAGATAAAGAACCTCGACCGTTTCACCGGCAGCATAGCTTGGCGGTTTGCTGCCGGTGGAAGACATAAACTCTACCTGTCGCCCGTCGGGGGTAATAAATGCAACAATCGGGTAATATGTATACGAATCTTTAGACCGGCGCTGAACATTTTTAAGAACTTGTCCTTCGATAAGCTGAGCTTTGGATTTAAAATCAAGGGTACTTTGGGTAATAAAGAAAGCACCGATCAGCATGCCGATGCCAATGATAGAAAAAAATACAGAAATAAGCTTGGTAACCTTCATTTACATTTTCCTTCTGGTTGTTTCTTATGGTGAAAAGGGAGGTAATTCTCCCGCGTAAATCCAATGCGATGGAAACAATGCCTCCTCGCAGTTAGAGCAAACAAGACGCCCATCTCCATCCGCTTGAAAACTGAGAATCAGTTTATCTTTCTCTTCCAGCTCGCAATAGTTATCAGCCCAATCGCCGTTAACTAACAGCATAACATCCCCTTGAAAACAGACATTGAACAGTCGGCTGATAGCCGGAGCATTCCATTGGTAGCCGTACAGCGTTGCCCAATTCTGATCAATAGTCAGGGTCAGTGGTTGGGCGTCTAACTGCTGGCCACGTTCGACACTATGCTTGATGTGATCCGATGTGATCTTGGCAGGGTCGAAGGTATATACACCATCATAAGGGTTGTCCGCAACCAGCAGTGTCCGGTACCAGGTGTAGTAGGCACCAGTTTCAAAGGCATAATATCCGAGGGCGAGAAGACAAATAATGGGAACAAGCAAAAGTTTTCTTTTAATGCTGGTTCGGTAGAGAAGTTTGATCAGGAGAAATGCTGCGCAAAAGAACGCGATTATTGTGCCACCTAGAATAATGATCGCATCCTGAGTAAAAGAGCCAGGGCTGATGGTTTCTCCAGAAATGTGGGCTAAAAGGAGGAGACCAATGCCTGCACAGAGCCCGACAATGAGACTGATAATTAGAGTGCTTTTAGTTGTTGTCATAATGTTCTGTTATGCTAGTGGTTTGCTACTGTTAATGGCGTAGGGGAAAAGGTTCCATTCGCCCAGGATTCAATTTTTTCCCTCCGCATTCTGCAGCAGAGAAAGGATCTCCCAATGGGCCGTTCTGTCCGCCCAGTCCAGGGCTGTTCTTCCTTGGGTATCTTGCAAGTTAACATCCGCTCCGGCAAGGAGTAGTTGCATAACTGATTCTGTGCGTCCTGCCCCTGCGGCAAAGGCTAAAGCAGCCATGCCCGCGTCATTTTGCCGATTGGGGTCAGCGCCAGCGGCCAAGAGCCTTGCTGCGGTTTCGGTATGGCCAGCTTCTGCCGCGACCATTAATGGGGTCAGATTGTAGCTATCAAAGCTGTTAACCGCGGCTCCGTTGTCAAGCAAAATATCAACGATTTCAGTTTCATCATTCAGTGCTGCAACCGACAGGGCACCTGTCAGCTTGCTGGCACCGGCAGCAAGCAGCCGTTTTACACTTTCGGGCCTTTTGGCCTGAGCTGCACATTGGATGGCAGTTGTATTGCTTTCGTTTGAATAATTAACATCGGCACCAGCGGCAAGTAGTTGATCGATGATGTCAAGTTCCGCATAGGTGGCAGCACTCATCAAAGCTGTCATGTTCTGGTTCGTCAAGTCGTTGACATCTGCTCCAGCGCTGAGCAGGAGCTTCACTTTCTCGAGGTCATTATTCTTTACGGCAATAATCAACGCCGTTTCGTCCATGTGATGATTTACATTGCGGGCAGTTTCGGTGTTTATCAGGACCTTCACTGATTCTTGGTTTTTTGATTCCAGGGCCAATAGTAAAGGAGTCATCCCATTTTTATCCCGCGTATTGATATCGGCACCGGCGTTGAGCAATAGCTCGACAATTTTAGTTTGACCCGAAAATGCGCCAGCCATTAAGGGCGTCAGACCATGCTGATTCGCCTTTTCTACCATGGCTCCTTTAGTTAACAGCTCATTGACAATCTCCGGGTGACCATTTTGTGCAGCAAGTAGGAGAGCTGTCCAGCCTTCATCTTCTTGTATATCGATGTGGGCGCCATGAGCAACCAGAGTCCGGATGACACTGATATGACCTTCGGCAGCTGCTGATAGCAATGGATTCCAACCATTTGCTGCTTGTCTATTGATGTCGGCTCCGGCGGTGAGTAGGTCCTTCGTTAGGTCGCTGTAGCCATGAGATGCGGCTGACATCAGTGCTGTCCAGCCTTCATTCTGAGCCAGTTCCACATCCACCCCGGCGGCGATCAACGCCTGAACACAGGTCCGTTGACCGAATTCTGCCGCAAGCATCAATGCCGTCCAACCTTGTTTTGTCTGTGCGTTAATATCCGCACCTGCAGTGATTAAGACTTCGACAATATCGGTATGCCCGTTGATTGCCGCCTGCATTAAGGCGTTAGAGCCTGAACCGGTTTGCTTGTTAACATCTGCACCTGCGGCCAGAAGCTGATTAACTATATTTAAATGGCCATGTTCTGCTGCAAGGATTAACGCCGTCCCGCCACCCATTTGTGGCTGGTCAACATTAACGCCTGCGGCAATAAGTGTTTGCACCCTTTCTTCCAGGCCAAGTTGTGCTGCGCCATGAAGCCAGTATTTATCTGCTTGGATTGGTTTTACCGTTTGCTGGCAGCCTGTCAGTAGCAGCAAAAAAGCCAGACTCACAAGAGCTACCAAATTGCCCCACGGGCTATTTGCCCTCAAATGCATTTTCATTTCCCCTCCGGTTTGTTACTTACTGGTTTTTATTTCTTTAATAACGGCTTGTCAGGTCCCTATGACCAAAGACACTATTTTTTTATTGGTTTGTCGGTTTTGATAACGCAACGAAAACCTTCACCAGGATAGCTTTTGTCAAAATGGCCTGAGTATGTTCGTGCTACAGTTGTGCTTTCAGGGACTCCACCACCACCTCTGAGTACTTTTTTTGATCCAGTTTCAGGACCTTGTGGGTTTTTTTCAGGGGAGTAAGAGTAATAATCTTTTGCATACCAGTCTTTAACCCATTCAAAGGCATTTCCACTTAAATCGTAAAAACCAAGGGGGCTTGGAGGAAATTGGCCAATTTCTATAGGGAAACGGATAGATGGAGGGAAGTTGACACCTCGTTCAATTTTTCCAGTATTGGTGGCAAAGACGACAGTTTTTCCCCGATTTCTAGCGGCGTATTCCCATTGGGCTTCGGTTGGTAAATCGAAAGGGAGGCCTGTCTGCTTGCCAAGCCATTGGCAATAGTTACGAGCCCCGTTCCAGCCAATAGCGACTGGTCTATTCGGGGAATAGATGCGCTTTAATCTTCTTAAATTTTCACAGGGAAGAGGTGTTTCTGTATCATGACTGTAAATATCATAGTCTGAATAAGTTACCTCATAAGCTCCCATATAGTAACTGTCAAGAGTCACCCTATGTACAGGAACATTACGATCAGACCCGAAATACTGTGTCCACGCATCCTTCCCAAGTGTATCGACAAAGGGTTGTCCGGGATCGCCCATCATAAAACTGCCCCCTTCAACAAAGATCATTTGCTTTAGCGTTTTGTCGATAAGGGCTTTAACCTCTGGCGATTGCTCGGTCTGAGCATAAGCACTTGAGATAACGCAAAGCAGTAAGCATATAAGGCTGAAATTTTTCATAGTTGGTTGTTGAACGATCAGATTTCTGAGGACTCTATTCTTTAGCAGGTAATGGCTCGTCAGTGTTGATCACGCAGCGAAAACCATCATTTGGGTGGTCTGTATCTAAGTGGGTTGAGTCCCTTCGCGCGACAGTAGTACTGTCAGGTGGTCCAACCATTGCTCCTCCGCCTCTTGTAACTTTTCTGATTCCGGTTTCTGGTCCTTGGGGATTTTTAATCGGAGAATGAGAATAGTAGTCTTTTGAATACCAATCTTTAACCCATTCGTAAGCATTACCGCTTAGATCATAAAAACCAAGAGGGTTGGGGGGGAACTGACCAATATTCATAGGATATTCCATAGATTGTGGGAAGTTTACACCTCGTTCAATTTTTCCATTGTTGGTAGCAAAGACAACTACTTTTCCTCTATTTCTTGCTGCATATTCCCACTGGGCTTCCGTTGGTAAGGCGAATGGAAGGCCTGTTTCTTTAGCTAGCCATTGGCAATAGTTGTGGGCTCCGGTCCAGCTAATACCAACAGGTTTCTGAGCAGCATAAAAATCTTTAAACTTGCGCCATTCTTCACATGCAAGGGGAGTTTGAGTTACTTTGCTATATACATCATAATTGCCGTATGTAACTTCATAAGCGCTCATATAGTAACCATCGAGAGTCACCTTGTGTATGGGAACATTATCATCAGAGGTGAAGTACTGATTGAATGCATCATTCCCAAGCGCATCAGCAAATGCCTGTCCGGGATCACCCATCATAAAACTGCCTCCTTCAACAAAGATCATTTGTTCTAGCGTTTTGTCGATAAGGGCTTTAACCTCTGGCGATTGCTCAGTCTGAGCATAAGCACTTGAGATAACGCAAAGCAGTAAGCATATAAGGCTGAAATTTTTCATAGTTGGTTGTTGAACTATCAGATTTCTGAGGACTCTATTCTTTAGCAGGTAATGGCTCGTCAGTGTTGATCACGCAGCGAAAACCATTACCCAAAGATCTCTCGGTAATTTTATCTGAAACTCCTCGCGCAACTGTAGTACCATCAAGCCTGCTAGTGAGACCACCTCCACGTAAAACCTTTAGGTTGCCGGTCTCTGGGCCCTTTGGGTTGTTTTCTGGTGAGTATTGGTAATAGTCTTTAGAATACCAATCTTTGACCCATTCTGCGGCATTGTCACTTAGGTTATAAAAACCCATAGGGTTTGGTGCATATAGACCAACCTCTTCTGGAAACTTTTTCAAGACAGGGATATCCATTCTTGAAAAATTGCGGCCGGGGTCAAGCAGACCAGTATCTGTTGCAAAAACAATGTTTTGTCCTCGGTTTCTTGCTGCATATTCCCACTGCGCTTCAGTTGGTAGATCGAAGGGTTGTCCAGTTTTTTCAGCTAGCCAAAGACAAAAGTTGTGTGCCATATCCCAACTGGATCCAACGGGTTTTTGGGGCTTGTAGAATAATGGTTTTGAACGATATTTCTGGTCTGCTAGTGGTTGCTTTGTTTCATTAGTAAAAACATCATAATCATCGTAAGTTACCTCGTATGCGGCCATGTAAAAACTATCAAGGGTGACTTTGTGAATTGGCTGATTACGGTCACTTGACATATATTTACTATATTGATCCCCCTGATTCTTCGCCTCATTGATAATATCAACAAATGGTTGAACGGGATCGCCCATCATGAAGCTGCCCCCTTTAACAAAGATCATGTCTTTGTAAGTTTTATCGATGAGGAGCTGAACCTCGTTAGGGTCTGGTTGTTGCGGTTCTATGTCTCTGGCTTCTGTCTTTTGAGGTTCCACCTGTGAACAGCCGACCAGCAGCAAAAGAAGTATGCTAAAAATAGGTGTTTTCATTATCAGGTCGTTATTGAACTTTATTTGTTTGGCAGTGGTTTGTCGGTGTTGATAACGCAGCGGACAGTGGCTCCTGGTATATTTTCGTTCAGATCTTTACCTCCTAATCCTCTGGCAACAGTAGTGGCATCTAAGCGACTATATAACCCTCCGCCCCTCGTAACTTTTTCAGTACCATTCTTTGGGCCCTGAGGATTCTTTAACTCCGAATGTTTGTAGTAGTCTTGGGCATACCAGTCCTTAACCCACTCTACAGCGTTATCGCTTAGGTCATAAAAACCAAGCGGTGACGGAGCCATAAGGCCAACTTTTTCTGGATACCTATACATGATTGGTTTGTCCATTTTTGAAAAATTGCGTCCGCGTTCTATTAACCCTGTATCTGTGGCAAAAACGACATTTTTCCCACGATTGCGTGCGGCATATTCCCACTGTGCTTCTGTTGGTAGATCAAAAGGAAGACCTGTTTTTTCACCAAGCCATAAGCAGTAGTTACGTGCGCTGTTCCAGCCTACACCTACTGCACGCTGGGGTCCGTATATCACTGGATCATCACGTTCATTTTCAAGAATAAGTGGTTGCTTCGTATCCTTTGTATAAATATCAAAATCCGCATAAGTTGTTTCATATGCAGACATATAATAACTATCAAGAGAAACCTTATGTACTGGCCGATTACGTTCGCTAGACATGTATTTTGACTCAGAATCACCATTTCGCACTGCTTCATTAATAATGTCAACAAAGGGCTGTACTGGATCCCCCATCATAAAACTTCCTCCTCGGACGAAGATCATGTCTTTAAAGATTTTGTCGATAAGGAGCTGTACCTCTTTCGTTTGATTTTGTTGTGCGTTAGCACAGGACGTTACTAAAAAGAAGAATATAATTATGAAAACTTTTTTCAAAATGAATCTCCACTTAACACTATTAAGCAGGTAAAGATACGCCGTTATCGATGATGGCAGCAGTATTGATTTGTGGTTGTCGATTTAACCGTTTAAGCTGTAAGCGTAGTAACTCAAAACGATCATGATCTCTTCCATCTAGGATAT
This sequence comes from Geopsychrobacteraceae bacterium, assembly GCA_963664385.1. Classification (GTDB taxonomy): domain Bacteria; phylum Desulfobacterota; class Desulfuromonadia; order Desulfuromonadales; family Geopsychrobacteraceae; genus Seleniibacterium. Next base: position 1,116,156 of record OY761157.1, on the reverse strand, counting down.
GGCGTAGCCGTTTTTCTCCTTGCTCAAGGGGGATTTTCACTCCTCCTTCACTGCAGTGTGAAACAATTTCAATATAGTCATTCCAAGATTGAGCGGTTTTTAAAATAGTTATAATTGCCTCCTCTTGGGTTTCCTCTGACTTTTTCCATGACATTGGGGTGAGGCTATAAAGAAGTTGCCCCTTTGTTTCGGGTGGTTGGCAAGCTAGCTGTTGTTTGTTTGAAAGGATACGGTTAGCCAAAGCTTTGGCATCTCTCATGCGTTGTTCTTTTATTTTAATTTGTTCTCTAATTTCTTTAATCTTTCGTTGATTTAGTTCTTTTTTATGTTGTTGATGGAGTTCCCCTAATGCTTCTTGCTCTTTAACGTAGGATTGAATTTCTTTTAGTTTATTTTTGACGGGTTGGTAGATTTTATAAGCAGTTCTATAACCTTTTTCATAGATATCTCGCAGATCCTCACCTGTTACCAAACCATAAGTGGAGTAGGCAACATACATATCAAAAGCTTCATTAGTAATCACTCCAACATGGTGAAAATCTTCGTTTTTTAGCTCGTGGAAAAGGTAGATTATAAAATCTGAGATATGCTTCACTCCAACGGTACATATAAATTCACCACCACCGCCGGCAACGCAAACGAGTTGACCAGAAAACATAAGAATAAAGCGGCCGTCATGGAAGTCGACACAGAAATCACCTTTTAGAGACAAGCCTCCTGCTGCAGTTGCAGAAACTCCTAGCTCTAGTAAACTGACCCAGTCATGCCCTTTTTCCGGGTTTTTCCACTCGCCACTGCCGGTCAGAGAGCCGGTGCCTTTGATTCCGGCGAAGGCTTCGCCACCGATTCCGACATAGTTCTCCTTTTCATTATCAGACTTTTTGACGCTGCCACGCACCTTGGGTTTTCCCTCTTCCATGCCGAAGGTCAGGCCAGCGCTGGCTTGTAAGCTGGCTCCGGCAAAGCCGGACAGTTCAGCCGTGGCTTTAAAACGAAAGCTGCCAATGTTGCATTCTATAATTTGTCCTGCGCGGGAGCCGCGGGTGGGGACGTCAGTGAAGATGATCTCTTTGCCTTCGGCATTGGGAATATACCAGTTACCGGTGACTTTCCCTTCGGCCAGGGCGAAGCTGGCTTCGCTTTCCAGGCTCAGGTCAATTTCGCCTTCTTTCAGATTATAAGAGCGGTTCAGTGAGGTTCCATAGCTGTAGCGCATCACCTGGGCCTGGGCGGTGTAGTCAAATTTTCGGTCGTCGGCCAAATTGTCCTGGTTATCAAGAATTTCAGCCAATGTCCGGTTCATCGATTTTGCCCAGTTTCCAAAACTATCGCTATGAGGTTCAATCAGATCCCAGGAATAAGTGGCTTCGGCACTGAGAGATTTTTCGTATTTACGTGGATTAAACTGTTCTTTCAGCTTTTTCATATTGAAAGAGTTTTTATTATTCACCAGTTCCATTGATTGCTCACCGCCACGTAGCGGCCCGTATTCATGCCAGTCAGGTAAAACCTGCTTTTTCTCCATAAAGTAGCTTTTTTTACCACGAATCCCAATAAGCTCAACCAAATCACTGGTATCGGTGGCCGCATCGACCAGGGGCTCGAGCTTTTTATCAAGTTCACCTTTGGCTTGATCGATCTGCGCTTGTTCTCCTGATTGATAAGCCTGAGTCAGTTTTTTGAGGGGCTTGTCGTGCTCTTGAGCTGCGCTGACAAAGCTATTGTATTGGTCGACGGCGATCAGGTAAAAGATGTTTTTGTCTGGCCGGTAGAGAAGTTCTCCGATGCGAATCTGTTCTGGTTTTATCGTCACCGTCTTGTTGGATGAAATGCCATTTTGGGTTTTGACACCAATTCTGTATTTCCCATATTCAAGACCATGTATCTGGTCTTGCCAGGGAATATCCTCGCCGTAGGTGACTGAATGTACAGGATTCTCCTGCTTCGTGTTAGCATCTTCGGACAGGTACCAGTCGACTTGATAGGTGCTGCTTTTGGAGACTAAACCCTTGATATGAAGGGTAAAGGGACCTTCTGGGTTGTCGTAGCTTAATTCTTTGTTGCGGCCAACGCGCAATGTTTCGTTTTGGATCGGAGCGTCAATCTGTATTCGGTCCGGGTGCTTTACTAGTCCTTCAGATTCGCCTTTTTCTTTATAGACTTTAGTGTCTTTAGCTTTTGGGGGAGGACTACCTCCTGAACGTTTGGGCGGTGTGGGCTTTTCTCGAAAGACAAAGTACTTTTGACCTAGTGATACTTGTCGTAAGGAGTTGACTGTTGCGAAACCCTTACTCTGTTGAACGATAATAATAACTTTTGCATTGGGATTATTTTTGACATACTCAGGAGCAACACGGATCCACTTGTTCCAATCCGGTTTCAACAGTTTTTTAATGGCCTGTGCCATTCTTTCCGTGTCTTCACCACGGAAGGGCTTAACGACTGTTCCGCTATTTTTCTCTGCAGGATGGTGGGTTTTACTAATGGTAACGCTATTGGCGTTTTTCAACGCTTCTTTGAAGTCATCTGACACTGGAGCCCCCTCCGTCGATGGATAATTTAAAAAAATGAAGCTGCTATCTTAATGACTCCGATAAAAAAATCAAGAGATAGAAATTCCTTTCCTGTGGGCATTCCTTTATAATCGCCCCCTTATGCTTGAATATTTTTCTTCAGATTGTATCGACCAGATCCGTTATGCCATTAAACAGGCTGATGGGAATGAGGTCTTTGTTCTAGGTCAGACCGATGCCAACCGGCGTATTGTTCAGGTGGAGATCCTCGCGCGGGGGAGCGAAAATGCCGTTCCGGCGATTCTGCAGACCTGTGGATATGGGGATATCGTTATCCACAACCACCCTTCGGAAGTCCTCAAACCCTCCTCCGCAGATATCGAAGTTGCTTCACATTTCGGTACTTTAGGTGTTGGCTTCTACATTGTGAATAACTCTGTGGATAAAGTGTACAGGGTTGTGGAAGCTTTTGCCGAGAAGCTGTCTGAGCATATTGATCCGGAACAGGTTGCCGGTCTGTTAGGCCCCCAGGGGCAGATTGCTGAAAAGCTGCCGGACTACGAGGAACGCCCTGAACAGCTGCGGATGGCTTTTGCGGTTGCCAATGCCTTTAACAATAATCAGTTGGCGGTGGTTGAAGCTGGTACCGGTACCGGGAAGAGTCTGGCCTACCTGGTGCCAGCCCTGTTATGGGCCAAGGCCAACCAGGAGCGGGTGGTGGTTTCGACGCGTACCATCAACCTGCAGGAACAGTTGATCCGTAAAGATCTGCCCTTTCTGGAACGCGCGACCAATCTTGAATTTTATGCTGTACTGGTAAAGGGGCGCAGCAATTACTACTGCTTACGCCGTGGTGAAACTGCCGGGCGTGAACTGGGTCTGTTCGACCAGGATCTGGTTGCTGAGCTGCAGCAGATAATTGCCTGGGCTGACAAGACAGCGGATGGCTCACGCGAAGACCTCTCCTTTATTCCTAATTATCAGGTCTGGGAAGAGGTCTGCTGCGAAGCTGATCAGTGTGCGCGGGTGCGTTGCCCCCATTACAGCAAATGCTTTTTTCATAAAGCCAGACGCCAGGCCGCCAGGGCTGATATTCTGGTGGTCAATCATGCTCTGTTACTTTCTGACCTGGCCCTGCGTCAGCAGACCGATAACTATTCGGCGACAGCGGTTTTGCCTCCTTTTGAACGCATTATTCTGGATGAGGCCCATCACCTGGAAGATGTCGCTACCAGCTATTTCTCTTCGCAGATAACCCGCTTTACCTTCGCCCGTTTGCTACATCGTTTGCGCCACCCGCGTAAACCGAACCAGGGGTTGCTCCCCCGTTTTCTGGATCAGCTGTCGCGTGAGCTGCCCCAGACCGAAGATGAGCTGTACCGCGCCATTCATGGCGACATCGAAAGCCTGCTGGTCAAGCGTCAGCAACTGTTGGAGACGGCCCTTGATCAGTTACAGCTGATTGCTGAAGAATTACCTGCGGCTCTTGGTAAGAAGGTCAGTGAGAAATATGAGCTGAAGCACCGGATTTTGCCGAGTTTTCTTGACACCCCCATCTGGCAGCAGATTTATGAGCGGGTTGAGACTTTGCGCAAAGGGTGCTGCGAACTGGCCAATGGCGTCAGCGGTATTTTGCGCCGCTGCGAAGCGTTGCCCGACCTGGTTGCCGAGCGGATGAACGCGGTGATGGTCGATCTGCGTGGTATCGGCGGGCGTCTGGATGGCCTGGCTGCAGAATTGGGGTCGTTTCAGTCTGCCGCGGAAACCAGTTGCTTGTGGATAGAGATCCGTGAAGGCCGGGTCGGCCGGGCCAAAGGGTTGATTACCTCTTTATGTCAGGCTCCTCTGGAAGTTGCCGAGAGTCTTAATAAGGCACTGTATCAGCGTTTCCGGACCCTGGTTATGACCAGCGCAACGCTGACGGTTGCCGGGGCTTTTGGCTATTTTCATTCGCGGGTTGGACTCAATCTTGTCGAGCAGCAGCGGTTACAGGAACTGGCTCTGGAGTCGCCATTTGATTATCAACGCCAGGCTCTGGTCGCTATCCCTGCGGATTTGCCTGAACCGGGTCGCCCCGGGTTTGCCGAAGCGGTGCGTGATTGTGTTGAAAAAGCGGTGCGCTGCAGTCGCGGGCGCAGTTTTGTGCTCTTTACGGCTTATAGCTTGTTACGCCAGGTGCATGATGAACTGGCCCCGGTTCTTGGTGCCCAGGGGATGCACTGCCTGCGGCAGGGGCAGGAAAATCGCCACCGCTTGCTGAAGCGCTTTGCTGAGGATGAAACCAGTATTCTGTTCGGGACCGATTCTTTCTGGGAAGGGGTGGATGTGCCCGGGCGTTCGCTGGAGCAGGTGATCATTTCACGCTTGCCGTTCAAGGTGCCGACGGAACCGGTCCTGGAAGCACGTTCCCAGGCGATAGAGCAGCGTGGCGGCGATCCGTTTATGGAGTATACTGTTCCACAGGCGGTTATCCGCTTCAAGCAGGGTTTCGGGCGTTTAATCCGTCATCGTAATGATCGCGGTGTCGTCTTGATCCTCGATACCCGGGTAATCCGCAAAGGTTACGGACGCATGTTCCTGCGTTCGTTACCGGAGGCAACCATGGTGCAGGGGAACAGTGCCACGGTATTTAAAGCGATTCAGCAGTTTTTTCACCAGGAATAATTCAAATCCGGAGGGATGTCATGCCAAGGGTTATACCGTTTATACTTCTGTTTTTGTTGCTGGGCTTGTCTGGCTGCGAGCAGGGAGGGCAGCTGACCCCGTTACGTCCCAATGATACGATTCTCACTTTTGGTGATAGTTTGACCGAAGGGGTCGGAGCGCTGCCGGAGCTCAGTTATCCTGTTCAGCTGGGACGCCTGACCGGACGTTCGGTAGTCAATGGTGGTAAAGCCGGAGAAGTGAGTGAGGCAGGAGCACGTCGTCTGCCAGGGCTATTGGATGAGATCCAGCCTCAACTGTTGATTCTCTGTCACGGTGGTAATGATATCCTCCAGAAGCGCAGTCCCGAAAAGCTTAAGGAAAATCTGCGCCGCATGTATGAAGCGGCCAATCAACGTGGTATTGAGGTTGTCATGATCGCTGTGCCGCAATTGGGTATCCTGGCTCAAGATCTGGAGCTTTACTCTGAGCTGGCCAGCGAACTCAAGGTCCCCCTGTTACAAGAAACGCTGGCCGACCTGGTTTTCTCGCGCGAATATAAAAGCGATATGGTGCATCTGAACGCCCAGGGGTATCGCAAATTAGCCGAGGCTGTAGCGGATTTGTTGCAAAAGTATCACGCCATCTGACTTTTCCTCACAAAATGCAATAGTTATGAGATCGCCCGAGTTGTTGACAAGCGGCTGTTCTCAGCTATCTTTAAAAGTATATACCTGAATCCCACCTTGATTCTGATCTGCGGCTTGGCAGGAGGTTTCGTCAATTAACCCGTCCATCAGGGAGGTGCTTATGCCTCAGGAAATGATGCATCAGGAAGCTATCAGGCTGGCTGTTGAAAACGCTAAAAAGCTTATGTGTTTTTATCGTAAGGCAGCCGATATGGTTGAAAATCAGGGAGGAAAGAAAGTGTTCGCCCGGCTGGCAGGGGAAAAGCAGGAGCACGTCAGTCGTTTCTTTCGTTACTACAAGGGGACTGAGTTCGGGACCCTTGAGGAGTTTATGGGAACGCCCTGCCAGGAAGAAGGTGAGGTTATCAAAGAACTCGGCAGTATCATCAGTGCCGACGTTCAGGAACGTCGGGCGCGTGAGATCGCTCTGGCCAAAGAACTCGAATGTGAAAGCCTGCTCCGCGGTAAGGCGAAAAAGATCGTTGACCCGGGGGTGCGGACGGTCTTTGAGCAGATGGCCCAGGAGAGCCAGAAGCATTACGCTATTATCGAATCTGAGTATGCTCGTGGTATGAGGATGCCACACGAATCGGAGATAGACACTTACGTCAGAGAATAGTCATAAACCCGAACTATAATATTGCTAACATAAGCGCTGCGGTAAGGATATGCTGCAGCGCTTTTTTTAGCTAGTTTCTGTTCGGAAAGTACCCTTTTTCACCAGCTCGGCGTCAATCTGCGCATTCGCTTGTGCGGCGTAAAGTACTACGCCTCCGTGCAAATACTTGATTTCCTTGCCACAACGAAAAATTGCTCGTTTCCAATCTGAAAACCTGGAAGTTACGAGTTAGAGTTTCCGGATGAAAACTAGGTAGCCTGCGTATAAAAATTACTCATGCCAAGGAGGGGATATGAGGACGATTAAAGACTGGCCGGCAGAAGAGCGTCCGCGTGAGAAATTATTGCAACTTGGGGCCGATAAGTTAAGTGATGCCGAGTTATTGGCTCTGATCATCCGTACCGGGGCGGCTGCCGGTAAGGTGAGTGCTCTTGATCTGGCGCGCGAACTGCTGACCCGTTTCGGGTCCCTGCGTCAACTGGCTGCTGCAAGTATTTCAGAATTGTGCCAGCAGCCAGGAATAGGACCCGCGAAAGCGGCTGAGATACAAGCTTTGTTTCAGATTGCCCGGCGCTTTTCAGATCAGCGATTACAGCCCGGGCAGCCCTATCGTTCATCCGAGGATGCTTTTCTTCATTTTCATGAGCGCTTATGCGATTACCGCAAGGAAGTGTTTATCGCCTTATTGCTCGACACCAAAAACCGGCTGATTCGCGAGGTGCAGATTTCCGAAGGGAGTTTGACGGCCAGTATCGTTCATCCCCGTGAAGTGTTTGCACCGGTGTTGAAAGAATCTGCTGCTGCGGTGTTATTTATTCATAACCATCCATCAGGGGATCCAACCCCGAGTCGTGAGGATATTGATATCACCAACCGCTTGAAACAGGTGGGGGATGTCATGGGGGTCCGGGTTCTGGACCATGTCATCATCGGCAAGGGGGAGTATGTGAGTCTGGCGGATCGCGGCTTACTCTAGTTTCTGCCCGGAAACGGCCCTTTTCCGCAATCTCTGCGTCAGCCTGCGCCTTGATTTGTGCGGCGTAAAGTACTACGCCTCCGCATCAAAGCTTGACTTTCTTGACCTTGCGAAAAATTGCTCGTTTCCGCATCAGAAACAGTCCAATGGGACCCCTCTGATTTCTGCCCGGAAACGGCCCTTTTCCGCAATCTCTGCGTCAGCCTGCGCCTTGATTTGTGCGGCGTAAAGTACTACGCCTCCGCATCAAAGCTTGACTTCCTTGACCTTGCGAAAAAATGCTTGTTGTCAAATCTGAAATTATAGATTTGAAATCGCCAAACTAGGTTGAGCGATTACTCGATATCGTACTCTTTCAGTTTGTACATCAGGGAGCGCAGGCTGATTTCCAGTAACACTGCAGCCTGGGTCCGGTTCCCTTCCGTTTTGATCAGGGCTTTGCGGATGTATTCTTCTTCAAGGCGGCGTGATGCAACTTTTATGGAATAGTCGTCCGGGTTTATTTGGGTCGGGTTGCCAGCGCGCAGGCGCAACGGGGGGAGCTCAAGGACTTCTCCGTGACTGAAAATCAGCGCTTTTTCGAGGTAGTTTTCAAGTTCCCGGACATTCCCCGGCCAGCTGTAACGGGTCAGGGTAAAGCGTGACTCGCCGCTGATTTGAGGAATCGGCCGATGTTCCCGCTGGCAGATCTTGTTCAGGAAGAACTCGGTGAGCAGCAGGATATCTTCAGGGCGTTCACGCAGGGGCGGCAGGTTGATGTCAACCACGGCAAGGCGGTAGTAAAGATCCTGGCGGAAGGTTTTAGCTTCGACCATCTGCAGCAGGTTTGAACCGCAGGCTGCAATAACCCTGGTATCAATCTGCTCTGAACGGGTGGCTCCGACTTTGCGGATTTCTCCTTCCTGGAGAACGCGTAATAATTTGGGTTGTAGTTCCAGGGGCAGGTCAGCTATTTCGTCAAGAAACAGAGTACCGCCGTTGGCGATGGAGAACAGTCCCTGTTTGTCACGGTCTGCTCCGGTAAACGACCCCTTCACGTGGCCGAACAGTTCACTTTCCAACAGTCCCGACGTGATGGCACTACAGTTAATGGCCAGAAATGGGCCACTGCGCCCACTTTCGCTGTGCAGGGCCTTGGCGATAAGCTCCTTGCCGGTTCCTGTTTCGCCATTAATCAGCACCGCAGAATCTGCTTTGGCTGCGGCTTTGACCAGGGCCAATACCTGTTTCATAGATGTGCTGCTATGGACGATATCATCGATACAGAAATTACGATCCTGTTTCGATAAGGCCTGCTTTAATTGTTTGTTTTCACTTCTGAGGAGTTGGCGCTCTTCTGCTTTACGGAGGGTCAGTACGACTTCATCCGGTTTAAACGGTTTGGAAATATAATCGTAGGCGCCGCGTTTGATACATTCGAGGGCCGTGTCAATGCTGCCATAGGCGCTCATCATGATAATTGTACAGTCATGAGCCCTGACTTCCGGTTGCTCAAGGAAGGTCAGTCCGTCCATGTCAGGCATACGAATATCAGACAGGATCGCGTCGAATTTTTCTTTATAGAGTAATTGAATTGCTTGTTCGCCGTTGCTGGCTTCAGTGACCCGAAACTGATGTTGCTCCAGTACCAGGCGCAGCATATGGCGCATCGACGCTTCATCATCAACAACCAGCAGGTTGCGGAATTGATCTGACATGTTATCCCCTCTTAACAAAGTTGCTGTCAGCGAAATTAACTTGTTGTCATCTGGAAACACAAAATCGTACCTTCCAGGTTTTCAGATTGGAAACGAGCAATTTTTCGTTGTGGCACGGAAATCGAGGACTTGCACGGAGACGTAGTACTTTACGTCGCACAAGCAAGGCCGTAGATTGACACAGCCACGGCGGAAAAGGGCCGTTTCCGGATGAAAACTAACTTGCTAATGATATTAACCCATTAAGCAGGGGTGTTGTCAGTATTAAAGTTTGTTTTCCTGCAAACGAACTAAATTTACTCAGTTGCCATCCGGAAACTGGATAGGAATTGACAAATACTATATCTGAGATATTTTTAATAGTTTAGGGAGGCAGGTTGTCCTGCTGTCTAAAAAGGACTGATGAGCTTTATGCAGAGGGGGAAAAGTGAACGGTTGTTCAATTGAGAGTTGTCAGGGCTCCGGACTGTGCCCTATCAGTAAGACTGCGTGTCCCGGAATCTGTGTCTATTCGAAAATCTTCGATAATATTGATCTGGGCATCATTGTTTTTGATTTAGCGAAAGAAGAGGTGACCTTCGCTAACCCCTGTGCCGTTGATCTTCTGGAACTGGGGGATAAGCCGTATGATTACCCGTCTCTTAAGAGCCTGCTGTTAGCTCAGAGCCAATTGTCTTTTGGATTATGGGCTGGCCAGAATTTTGATCTGCAACTGCATGATAAACTGCTGGGCTATTCAATTTATCCCATTCCTGGCGAACGCTTTGTCTGGGCCTTTATCCGCAATATAACTGAGAAAATGCGTCTTGAATCGATCGCAAATGCGGTCAATACCATGGATAACCTGGGCTATGTGTTTTCCGGAATCCGCCATGAAATAGGCAATCCGATTAACTCGGCCAAGATGGCATTGAGTGTTCTGAAAGAAAATATCTACGAATTTCCCATTGAGACTATTCTGGAGTTTGTTGAGCGCTCCATGGACGAATTGCTGCGGGTTGAATCGTTGCTCAAAAGCCTCAGAAATATCAATATGTATGAGAAGCCGGTTCCTGAGTCGATCAATCTCGCCAAGTTTCTCGACCGTTTTATCTCCCTTGTCTGGGAAGATTTTTCCAACAGCGGTATCCGTATAAATACAACCTTTCATCCCAACGCCCAGTTTGCTTTTGTTGACTCGCGTGCCTTGCAGCAGGTCCTGCTCAACATATTTACCAACGCTGCTGATGCTATGGTGAACAGCAATAAAAAAATTATTGATGTCAGTACCATCTGCCAGCATGGCTTTTTATGGTTGCGGATCAGTGATACCGGTTGTGGCATTTCCCAGGAAAACCGTGATGATATTTTTAAACCCTTCTTTACGACTAAAACCCAAGGGACCGGCCTGGGATTGGTGATCAGTCGTAAGATGCTGGCTCAGATGAATTGCACCATAGATATCGAAGCGAATAGTGAGGGTGGAACGACGGTCGCGATATCGATTCCGGAAGGGGGGCAGGTGTGATACGGAAAAAGGTCCGCAAACTACTGATAATAGATGATGATCGTCTGTTGTGTGACATGGTCGCCCAACTGCTGCAGAGTGCTCAACTGCAAGTGCAGATTGCTCATAATGGCACAGATGGTTTGCTGTGCTGCAAAGAAGGGGAAATTGATGTTGTTTTGCTCGATCAAAAGCTTCCTGATGGCGAAGGGCGCGATCTGTGCCCATCAATTTTAGAGCTGAATGAGCAGTGCAAAATTATTTTTATTACGGCATTCCCCAGCTTTGAAAATGCTGTACGTGGCATTAAAGTTGGTGCTCATGATTATCTGTCCAAGCCTTTTGAAGCGGAAGAGCTGCGCTTGGCGGTCAAGCAGGCCCTTCGGACTATTGACCTGGAAGAACTGGCTCTGTTGCAAAACTATGAGCGTAGTCGCGATCAGGGGGGAACCGTTCTGGTTAATGCCGGGGGACTGACCGACTCCGAAGATACGGCACTGCGTGCTGCTGCTTCAAATGTTCCGGTCATTATCACCGGCGAAACCGGTACCGGGAAAAATGTCATGGCCAAGTATATTCATTACCAAAGTCCCTATAGAAACGGAGCTTTTCTGAGTATCAACTGTGCTGCGCTGCCGGAAAATCTCATTGAGGCGGAGCTGTTTGGCAGTGAAAAGGGGGCTTTTACGGGTGCGGAGATGACCCGCAAAGGTATTTTTGAAATGGCCGAAGGGGGGACTCTGTTTCTCGATGAAATTGGTGAAATGCCCCTTCATCTGCAGAGTAAACTGCTCAGTGTTCTGGAAGACGGGTGTTTACGCCGTTTGGGGGGCAGCCGCACCATTCCGGTTCATGTCCGTATTATTGCGGCGACTAACCTGGATCTTGAAACCGCAATAAGGGAACGTAAGTTTCGAGAGGATCTCTATTTCCGCCTGAATGTTGTCAGGCTTCACCTGCCACCGCTACGGGAAAGAAAGCAGGATATCCCCGGGCTGTGCCAGCATTTTTTGGATTTAATGCCAAATGGCAGAGGAGTTACCCTGCCGCAGGATGAGCTGGACAGGTTGCTTGACTATAGCTGGCCCGGCAATGTCCGTGAGCTGAAGAACATTATTGAACGGGCTGTTATCTTTCATAGAGATGGCACTATTTATCCATCGCAACTGCTGACTGAAGCGCGCAACAGCAAAGAGATGGCCTGCTTTATTGCCGCTGATGCGGAGATTATTCCCATTGAGGACCTGGTAAAAAACTACACCTTAAGAGCCCTCGACAAGCTGTCCGGAAATGTCACACAAACAGCTGCGGCCCTTGGGATGTCCCTGTCCACCTTAAAGCGAAAGCTGAAAAGTTATCGTTGAACGTGCACCACCAGGTAAAATTGACCGGGCCAAATTGACCTACCAGGTTATTTTGGCCTGTTTTTTTATCCCTTCCTGCTTTTGTCATATTTTTAAACTTAACGATATTAATTGTTTAGTTGAAATAGATTAGCTGAATACCAAATGGCATAAGGATTGCTCTATCAGGTATATAACGGAGCAAAGGAGGGGCCTCATGAAGCATGTTCTCATCGTTGATGATGAAAAGAAATTTTTACTGAGTCTGACTCAGGGACTTGCCCATCGACTGCCCAACCACAAGATATTGACTGCCCATGACGGAATCGCTGCGCTGGAGATCCTCAATACGTCTCCGGTTGATCTGCTGATTACCGATCTGAAAATGCCGAAGATGGATGGTTTTGAGCTATTGGCGTCGGTCAAGGTGCTGTATCCGAATTTGCCGGTGATTGTCATGACGGCTTTTGGAACCAGGGAGATCGAGGAACGACTGGAGCAGCTTGGTTCGATTCAGTACCTGGAAAAGCCAACCGATCTGGAAATTATGACCAGCAAGATCAAGGGTAGTCTCAGTGGCGGGGCTAAGGGGTTTGTTGAAGGGATAACCTTACCGACATTCGCACAGCTGATCGAATTGGAAAAAAAGACCTGTTCGTTAAAGGTTTCTGCCCACGACCAGAGCGGCACCCTGTTTTTTATCGATGGTATTTTGATGGATGCTCGCACCGGTACGGTGATGGGGGATATGGCTGCATTTGAAATTTTTTCCTGGGACGAAGTCGGGATTGAAATGTCACCAGGCAAAACCAAGTTAAACCGCATGATTCAAAATCCATTAAGTCAGATATTGCTCGAATCGATGCGGCAGCAGGATGAAAAGAAGCGTAACAAAAAGAAAGAAAACAAGGTTAAGGATCAACAACATGCGGGTTCTGCCACAGAACCGCCGAGTCATCAGGGTGGTACAGAACAGCATCAAACCAAACCAATGGAGGAGCAGATTATGGGTATTCAGGACAAACTGAAAGAGTTCGAAAGTATTGACGGGTTTGCCGGGGTTGGTGTCTTTACTCCAACAGGAGAATCGTTGGCGATTATGACTGGTGAAATGAAGGGTAACATGAAGGAACTTGGGGTTCTGGCCAATAATATGCTGCTCAGCGCTCAGAAAGCCTCGGTTGAAATGGGGGTTGGCCGCGGTAAGCTGGTCCATGTCGAGACCGATACTGCTCACATTCTGGCCCGCTGTTTAAATGAAGGGAACGATCCAGTGAAAACCGAAGCAGGGAAAGCGCATATTCATATGGTCATCGCCCTTAATAATGATCACGGCATCGGTATGGCAAAGCTTAAAATTGAGAAGTTGATCAATAGTCTTGCGGATGATTTCCGCATGTAATGAATAAAAAGCTCTCAGGCTTATTCAGCTGAGAGCTTTTATGTTAGTTTTTACCTGGAAACGAGCAATTTTTTGTTGTGGCTAGGTGATCAAGGACTTGCGCGGAGACGTAGTACTTTACGTCGCACAAGCAAGGCCGTAGATTGCCGCCGCCACAGCGGAAAAGGGCCGTTTCCAGCATGAAAACTTAGGCGTTGCGCAAGGTTGCGATCAGGCGCGAGGGTTTCAACAATAGGTCGAAGGCATCACCTATATTCTGGACGATGACATCTGCGGCCTGCAGGGTCTGGGTGGCGGCTCCTTCTTGTTGTATCACCGCAATTCCTAAACCAGCATCTTTAAGCATGAGGTGATCATTGCGGCCGTTGCCGATGGCGACAACATACTCTGCTCCCAGGGTGTTGATATAATCTGCTTTGGCTTGATCCTGAAGCTGTCTGGGAATAATGTTCAGCTTGCAGGGCAGGTGACTGATTTTACTCGCAACGCTACCGCAAGTGTCCGCAGTGATGACATGGATTTCGAGTTCCGGGGCTAATTTGGTCAGGCCACGTTCAACACACTCGAGTAACTCTCCGTCGCAGGCCAACGTCCCATTATAATCAAGGACCAGATACTGAACTTTCAGCTTGTTAACCCCCGGAATATCGATAATCAGCATAGCTTCCCTCTCTTTACCATGTTAGGGGCCGGCTGATAATTGGTGACAGGTTATCAGCCGGCCTGATTATTATGGCTGCCAGATTTTCAGTAAGGCTTCCGCCATCTCTGCCGGGGATTCCGCGACGCTGATTCCGCATTCGCTTAAAAAGGTTTTTTTACTGGCGGCATCACCTTTACCACCTGAGATAATGGCGCCGGCGTGCCCCATGCGTTTACCCTTTGGTGCCGTTGCTCCGGCGATAAAGGCGGCAACCGGTTTACTCATTTGGTCACGCACAAACTCTGCCGCCTGCTCTTCTGCATTACCACCGATTTCACCTATCATGATCACGGCTTCCGTTTCGGGGTCTTGTTCAAACAGTTGCAGAACATCTAGAAAGTTCGTGCCGTTGACCGGGTCACCGCCAATGCCAACACAGGAGCTTTGCCCGATGTTGCGGCTGGTCAGCTGCCAGACTGCTTCGTAAGTCAGGGTTCCGGAACGTGAGACGACACCGACGGGACCTTTTTTGTGAATGTAGCCAGGCATAATGCCGATTTTGCTCTCCCCGGGGGTGATGATGCCCGGACAGTTAGGACCGATCAGGCGAGCATTTTTCCCTTCCAGATATTTCTTGACCTTGACCATGTCCAGGACCGGAACCCCTTCGGTAATACAGATAATCAGTTCAATGCCAGCATCGGCCGCTTCCATGATCGCGTCAGCGCTGCCGATCGGGGGGACATAAATGACTGATGCGCTGGCGCCGGTCGCTTGTACGGCGTCGTGAACCGTATTAAAGACAGGAAAACCATCGATTTCCGTACCGCCCTTGCCGGGTGTAACGCCGCCAACCATCAGGGTTCCATATTCACGGGCAGTCTGGGCGTGGAAAAGACCTGTAGCACCGGTGATCCCCTGGGTAATAACCTTGGTATCTTTATTGATCAGTATGCTCATTGTCTATGCTCCTTATCCGTTGACCGCTTTGACGATTTTTTCTGCAGCGTCGGCCATGCTGTCGGCACTGACGATGTTTAGTCCGGATTCTGCCAGCAGCTTTTTACCCAGTTCAACGTTGGTCCCTTCCAGGCGCACGACCAGTGGCACGCTGACCCCGATCTGCTTTGCTGCTTCAATAATACCGGTGGCAATGACATCACATTTCATAATGCCGCCAAAGATATTGACCAGAATTCCTTTAACCTTGTCATCGGAGAGGATAATTTTAAATGCTTCAGTGACCCGTTCAATGGTCGCACCACCGCCAACATCGAGGAAGTTGGCAGGATCGCCACCATAGTGTTTGATAATATCCATGGTCGCCATAGCCAGGCCCGCACCGTTGACCATACAACCGATGTTACCATCGAGGGCTATGTAGGAGAGATCATATTGTGATGCTTCGATCTCCATCGGGTCTTCTTCATCGTAGTCGCGCAGGTCACGGATGCGCAGATGACGGAACAGGGCGTTATCATCGAAGTTCAGTTTCGCATCAAGGCACAACAGTTGCCCCTCGGCAGTCAGGATTAACGGGTTGATCTCCAGCAGGGAGCAGTCAGAGTCTATAAATGCCCGATAAAGATTCATCAGCAGTGGCACTGCCTGTTTGACCTGGGGCATGGCAAAGCCAAGTTGAAATCCGACTTTGCGACATTGAAATGGGGTCAGGCCAACGGTGGGATCGATCGCTTCGAAGACGATTTTTTCCGGTGTTGTCGCGGCGACCTGCTCAATATCCATCCCTCCTTCAGCCGAAGCCATCAGGGTGACCATATCGGTAGCGCGGTCAACCAACAAGGAGACATAAAATTCATCGGCAATGTTACTGGCATTTTCAACCAGGACCCGTTTAACGATTTTCCCTTCAGGCCCGGTTTGATGGGTGACGAGGGTCATGCCAAACATAGAGCGTGCAAATTGTTTGACCTCGTCAGCGGTTTTGGCGATTTTAACTCCGCCCCCCTTGCCTCTGCCGCCGGCGTGAATCTGGGCTTTGACGGCCCAGGGCCCTTCGCCGATCCGTTTGGCCCAGTCACGTGCTGAATTGCTGTTGTAGACAACATGCCCGTCCGGAACCGGAACACCGAAATTACGTAGAATTGCTTTTGCCTGGTACTCGTGAATATTCATAGTGTCCTCTCGTTACTGGCTAGAAAGAATAGAACCCTATTGCAATGGTACGAATTCCATAAAATATATAAGATATTATATGTTTAAGGTTTACTTGAGGGGGCGTCTGAAGTCAAGGTGATGAGCTGAATATTTCCCAGATTCAGGATCTGCATTTAGCAGGATGTCATGGAAGAGAATGGATCAATCAAAAAAACACCGGGCTGCCAGTTTGCGTCAGCCCGGTTTGTTGGTAGGGTCTTTAAATAGGTTCTGTTAATGGCTATTTTGATTTTTGCCAATCCGCCAAAAATTTTTCAATCCCGACATCGGTGAGGGGATGCTTGGCCAGCTGGACCATGACGCTGTATGGTATGGTGCAGATGTCGGCTCCGATAAGACCGGCGTTCAGAACATGCATGGGCGAACGGATTGAGGCCACGATAATTTCCGAGGTATAGCCGTAATTGTCATAGATGGTCCGAATCTGCTCTACGCCATCCATTCCATCGTGACAGAT
The DNA here is from genome assembly GCA_963664385.1 of Geopsychrobacteraceae bacterium. GTDB lineage: Bacteria > Desulfobacterota > Desulfuromonadia > Desulfuromonadales > Geopsychrobacteraceae > Seleniibacterium. The sequence continues at coordinate 1,099,510 of OY761157.1, read as the reverse complement.
GTCATCAAGGCGGCCGACGAAGGGGGAGACGTAGGTCGCTCCGGCTTTGGCCGCCAGCAGGGCCTGTAGTGGTGAGAAGATCAGGGTGACGTTAGTTTTGATCCCTTCACGGGTAAACTGGTTGGTTGCTTTAAGCCCCTCGGTTGTCATTGGCACTTTAATGACGATATTGTCATTAATTTTGGCGAGTTCGCGCCCCTCTTTCAGCATCCCTTCAGCGTCAAGGGCAATCACTTCAGCGGAGATCGGGCCGTCAACAATGTTGGTGATTTCGGTGATAACTTCTTTGAAATCACGACCGCTTTTGGCAATCAGGCTTGGATTGGTGGTAACCCCGTCAACCAGACCCAGATCATGGGCTGCACGAATTTCGTTAACTTCAGCGGTATCGATAAAAAACTTCATGATTGAGCTCCTTTACTCGTTTATTTTCGCTGGGCTTTTTTGAACTCCTGCAGGCATTTACGGGAACAGAAAAAATACTCCCGGCCGTTGATCGTCGCTCTGACGGCATCCCCCTGAGGCAGATAGGTTCCGCATTGCGGGTCTTCAACCATTGTCTCCCCCTGCTGACTGCGATTTTTGGGAGGGGTCTGGCGACCCGAACGGATTCTGAATGAAGATATAAAGGAATAAAAAACAAAGCCGACCAGGGCCAGCATCAGTAATTTGATCATTTGTTCACCATGTTTGTTTGAGCTTGGAAATTCCATGTTCCGGGCCGAGTTCTGTCAGAAGTCGGGCTATGCTTTTCTGGTAAACCGGATGTATCCAGTCCGGAGCCAGATCACACAGGGGCAGCAGGACAAAATGTCGTTGGTGCAAGCGCGGATGGGGCAAGGTCAGGATTTCGCTGGCACAGACATGATCTGCAAAGAGCAGCAGGTCAATATCGAGGGTTCTGGGGCCCCAGCGTACCGTCCGGACACGACCGCCGTCCTGCTCAAGTTGTTGGCAAAATGTCAGCAAAGCGAATTCAGACAGGCTGGTCTCTATGGCTAAAACGGTATTAATATAGTCCGGTTGCCCGGATGGACCACCAATTGCCGGGGTCTGGTAAAGTGGAGAACCCCCTTTGACCCGGATCTGTGGGTGGTTTGCCAATTGTTGCCGGGCCTGGCGGAAAAGGTCTTCGGTATCCCCCATATTCCCGCCAAAACCGAGAAATGCTCGACTCATTTGTTGTACTATCATAATCTGCAGCATTAAAGCATAGAGAATCGTTAAAATCAATTTGTTCAGGCAGCCTTGCAGCAGGTGCGGAAAAAGAATATAACCAGACGCAACGAAGGATTAACCATGATGCTTAATCTGACCATCGGAGTCACTGAGCTTAACGCCAGCGAGGTTTTTTACCGAGATTTACTGGGGCTGCAGGTGACCAGGCAAACAGCAGGGAGCGCCGGTTGTTTTCTGCTGGTGAGCTGCGGGAATTGTCAGCTGGTATTGCAGCCGGTCGCTGTTATGGTAGCGACCCATCCCGCCCTGTTTCAGAGTTTTTCGCGGCAGCAACCAGGCAGTGGTGTGCAGTTCGAGTTGACCTGTCCTCATCTGGGGGAGGTTGAAAAACGTTTAGCAGCCTGCCAGTGGCCGATTGTGTATGAGCTGGATGATCAGGAACATCAGCGGCGTGAGATCTGGGTGCATGATCCGGATGGTTATCTGCTGGTGTTGAACCAGGAGTAGGGTTATCCCCCATTAAAGTGCTTTTCGAAAAGGGATAAACTCCTACTCCTGTCAGAAATTAAAATCAGGCATAACCTTCCGGTTGACCAAGCATTCCGCGGGTGACCAGGACAATCCCTTTGTCGGTAATGCGGAAACCGTTTTGTTTGTCAATTTCGGGATCGTAGCCAATGACTGTTCCGGCCGGAATGTCACAACCACGGTCAATGATGGCACGTCTGATTTTACAGTTCCTGTTGACGACCGCTTCGGGAAGAATGACCGATTCGTCAATATTGCAGTAGGAATGTACCCGGACATTGGAGAACAGCAGGGTTTTGCTCAATTGGGAGCCCGAGATGATACAGCCTCCTGAAACCGTTGAGTCGACCGCCATACCACGCCGGTGATCGTCGTTGAAAACGAATTTTGCTGGCGGCAGATGCATCTGATAGGTCCAGATCGGCCAGTCGGGATCATACAGGTTCAGCTCAGGTGATGGCGAAATAAGCTCCATATTCGCTTCCCAGAACGCATCGAGCGTTCCAACGTCGCGCCAGTAGGCACGGCCACCGGTTTCGGGATCGCGAAATGGATAGGCGTAGACTTCATGCTCTTTGATGATTGAGGGGATGATGTTTTTTCCGAAGTCATGTTCTGATTCCGGGTCGTTACCATCACGTCTGAGGTTGTCAAAGAGAAAATCGGTATTGAAGATGTAGTTACCCATTGACGCCAGGGTCATCCCCGGTTCACCTGGGATCGGTGCGGGGTTTTTCGGTTTTTCCTGGAAACCGATAATCTTATTATTATCATCAACTTCCATGACCCCGAAGGATCCTGCGGCTTCAGAAATCGGAACTTCCAGGCAGGAAACGGTCATGTCTGCACCCGATTCGACATGTTGCAGGAGCATGGAGCGATAATCCATGGTATAAACGTGGTCACCGGAAAGAACCAGGACGTACTTTGGTTTTTCAGCACGAATGATATCGAGATTCTGGTAAACGGCGTCAGCGGTTCCCAGGTACCATTCATCGTTAAAGCGTTGCGACGCAGGCAGGACTTCGACAAACTCCCCCAGCTCTTTTTTGAAATGGCTCCAGCCGCGAACCAGGTGGCGGATCAGGGAATGCGATTTGTACTGGGTTAAAACACCAATTCTGCGAATCCCGGAATTGATGCAGTTGGACAGGGGAAAGTCGATAATGCGGTATTTCCCGCCAAAATATACGGCGGGCTTGGCGCGCCAGTCAGTCAGTTCGTAGAGGCGCGAACCACGCCCCCCGGCAAGAACCAGGGCAAATGTATCTTTAACCAGATGATCAACGTAGCGGTAAACAATGTGATTAGACATTAAACCTCCTCGGCGGCTGAATGGCGTGGGTAGAAACCCGATGGAAGGGATACATTCTAAAAGATAATCTCTTTTGGCTCTGCCAGCAACACCAGCCAATTAAAATTATGAAAATATCCTTCCTTTTTCATGTTAGTGGAATGTTTGTCAGGCAATTATTTTACAACGCGAAGTGTAGCCACGTATGAATGATAAAAAAAAATCTGCCGGTTTCTGGATCCGTTTATTTGGTCCTTTTGCCCTGGGGTATTTTGTTTCTTATCTGTTTCGCACGGTGAATGCGGTTATCGCTCAGGATCTGACCAGGGACCTGCAGTTAAATGCCGGTGCTTTGGGACTATTGACAGCGACTTACTTTTTAACTTTTGCCGCCTGCCAGTTGCCTCTTGGCGTTTTGCTTGATCATTTTGGTCCCCGGCGCGTGGAATCTGTGTTGCTGATCGTTGCCGCCTGTGGTGCCCTGGTCTTTGCTAAAGCTGAGTCTATTCATGGTCTGATTTTTGGGCGGGCTCTTATTGGCATCGGTGTGTCGGCGTGTTTGATGGCTGCGTTTAAAGCGTTTTCCTGCTGGTTGCCGGCGGCGCGCCTGCCTTTTGCCAATGGGGTCCAGATGGTGTCCGGCGGACTGGGAGCCCTGGCCGCAACCACTCCGGTGCAGAAAGCTCTGACCGTGACCGATTGGCGCGGTGTCTTTACGATCCTTGCCGGGGTGACTTTGCTGGCGGCCCTGGTGGTTTTTTTCTGCGTGCCAGAACCACCCAGGCCGCAGCAGCCAGAATCCCTGCCTGCTCAGCTGCGGGGCGTTCAATCGGTACTGACCAGCCGTGCTTTCTGGACGATCACCCCTTGGGCCTTCTGTGCCCAGGCGGCCTACCTGTCTATCCAGGGCTTGTGGGCCGGGCCATGGCTGCGTGATGTGGCGGGGTATTCTGCGGATAGCGTGGCACACATGCTGTTCTGGATCGCAGTGGCAATGATTTGCGGCTATTTTTCTATCGGTAGCCTGACAGAGCGCTTGTCACGCTGGGGAATCCCTCCGGTGCGTATCGTAACCGGGGGAATGCTGGTCTTTATTGGGGTGCAGGTGTTACTGGTTATTGCCCCCGGTTATGCACCTTTTTTGTGGTTCGCCTTCGGTTTTTTCGGCACGACGAATATCCTGGTGTATGCGCTGCTGGCCCGGGAGTTCCCTAAGCAGCTTACCGGTCGGGTTAACACAACCCTGAATCTGCTGGTGTTTATCGCTGCTTTTTGTGGTCAATGGTTGATTGGTGCGGTTGTCGATTTATGGCCGGTTTCGGCCACCGGACATTATGCTGAGACAGGGTACCAGGTTGCCATGCTCATCCTGGTTGGTTGCCAGTTACTTGCTGGCGGATGGTATTGGTTGGCTAAGCGTGGCAAGTAACCCCTGAGTTATAAACGGGGGGCGCAGAAGACAGTGCTGAGAGCTCCTGACAAAGTCTGTTTGAGCCTTTGCCAGGAGCGGAACTAACAGGGGTTATTTACTCATTTCCGTTTTCAGCTGTGGCTGTTTTCCCCAGCGTTCATGCAGGATCAGGGAAAAGAGCAGAACCACACCGCCAATGCTCAAGCGGACCAGATCGGCGTCGCGATTCCAGATCAGCAGGTTAACAATCAGCCCGGCGGGAATCAGGGCGTTGTTCATGATGGCCAGGGTTCCGGCATCAACTTTGGTCGCCCCTTTATTCCAGAAGAAGTATCCCAGTCCGGAAGCGACCACTCCCAGGTAGGTAAGAATGCCCCACTGCAGCGAGGTTGTCGGTAATTTGGCCGGGTTGCCGAAGAGGAACCAGGTGATAATGGTAACAACCAGGGCGCCAAGGTAAAAGTAGCCAAAAATGGAGCGTTGTGACAGAGACGGTTGCTCTTTAGCGAGCAGCACTTTATAGCCGACCTGACCCAATGCAAAGCAGATATTGGCCCCCTGTACAACGAGGAATCCGGTAAAAATCTGGTCTCCGACACCATTGTAGCGAATGATCCCGGCCCCCAGAACCGCCAGCAGAGCTGTGACCAAGTACCTGGCACTGAAACGTCCCTGCAGCAGGTCAAATATCAGGGTGACGTAAACGGGGGTAAGAATCGTGAAGATCAATACCTCTGGTACGCTTAACAGCAAAAAAGACTGGTAGTAGAAGACATACATGAGGCCGAGCTGGGTAGCACCCAGGGCCATCATTTTAAGGGCCAGCTTTACTGGCGCGGGACGTAAAAACGGCAGAAAAATAATCGCAGCAAGGGCGACCCGGGTTAATACGGAAAAGTAGGCATCAACCTGGCCGGCCAGGTAAACTCCGATCAGGCTGAATGAAAAAGCCCATAAAAATGTAATAGCTGTCAAATACCCCATTTTCTAAACCCTTCTTTTAACGTCAAAATTTATCTTTAGTTTCATACTGAACGCATCATGCCGTGAAAGAACTTTTTTAGTCAACCATAAAATCATGAAAGGTTTACTAGAGGCACTTTCAAACTCCAATCAGCACCTGACAGGTTCATATTTCATTTCTGCTACGCATTGTTACCTAATTGCTCTGTTCTTAATTGTCTGAAAACTTTTAGTGTCAAAATGCAATACCACAACCTCAACCAGCTCTGAATCAGAGCAAGGTGAAAATGAAAATGACAAAAAGGAGACAGACTATGGGAAAGCAGCAGTGGCGTGTTGTTCTGGCCGTTATGCTTGCAGCTGTTATGCTCTGGAGTTGCGGCACGACATCATCAAGCACCAGCAGTACCACGACCAGTGAAGATTCGTCATCCTCTGATGATAGCGATACCGATCTGACCGATGTTGAGACCGGAAGCGATGAGGATAGTGACTGGGATAATGATGATGTTATTTATATTACCCTGAATTCAACGAGTATCAGTGTTGATGATACGACGCAGGTCACCCTGTCAGATGCCAGTACGGTGGCAACGATTACCAATGCCGGAACCTACAGTATCAGTGGAACTCTGGATGATGGCCAGATCATTGTTGATAGTGACGATGAAGACGAGGTGCGCCTGATTCTTAATGGCGCTGATATCACCTGTACCGATAATGCCCCTCTGTTTATCGCCAGCGCTGCGGAAACCTTTATCGTACTTGAAGAAGGAACAACGAATGTTCTGACTGATGGCGCGACCTATGTCTATGCCGATGCTGACGAAGATGAGCCCGATTCGCCTCTGTTCAGTAAAGATGACCTGACCATTTATGGTGACGGCAGTCTGACTGTTAACGGAAACTACACCGAAGGGATCAGAAGCAAGGATGGTCTGGTTATTCAGGGGGGGACCATTACCGTCAATGCTGAAGATCACGGAATTAAGGGGAAAGACTACCTGACCATTACGGGCGGGACCATTACGGTTAATGCCGGGGGGGACGGGCTTAAATCGAATAATGATGAGGACTCTGCCCTGGGGTATGTGTACATCAGTGGAGGAACCATCAGCCTTGCTGCCGATGGCGATGGTATCCAGGCTGAAACGCGCGTGATCATCTCCGGCGGGGATATCACCATCAATTCAGCTGATGATGGTATCAACGCAACCACTGGTATCACTATCAGTAGCGGGGACTTGACCATTGCCAGTGGTGATGACGGTATTCATTCCGATACCGATTTAGATATCACCGGAGGCACAATTCTGGTTACCGAGTCCGTCGAAGGTATCGAAGGTGCCGATATAATTTTAGAGGATGCTGCCATCACCGTTTACGCCAGCGACGATGGCATCAACGGCTCTACCGATGATGGCAGCAGTGCCTACCTCGATATCAACAGTGGCCGCATTGCTGTCTACGCATCCGGTGATGGCATTGATGTTAATGGCTCAATTACCATGACCGACGGCACCGTTCTGGTCCATGGCCCGACCAACAGCGGTAATGGTGCCCTCGATTACGACAACAGCTTTGTCTTTTCCGGAGGCTCATTGCTGGCCTCAGGAGTTGGGATGGAGCAGCATCCGAGTGGCAGCGGCGGGGCGCGCACGGTCGTCTTCAGCAGTTCTTCAACCAAAGCAGCCGGGACTTTGGTCCACCTGGAAACCTCCGGAGGCGAAGAGCTGTTTACCTTTGCCCCAGCCAAGGCGTTTCGGTACCTGGTCTTTACCTCCGATGAATTAGGGGCGGGATCTTATAAGGTTTATGTCGGTGGCTCAGCAAGTGGAACCGCGACCGATGGCTTGTATGAAGAGGGGAGTTACAGCTCTGGCTCTGCAACCTCCAAAAGTTTTTCAGTCATTTCAACGGCAACCCAAGTATCTTTCTAAAATCTAAAGAAACAGCCCGAAAATTTCATCCTGATGGGAAATTTTCGGGCTGATAAAAGGTAGGTTGTGGTCTGTCAGGTTATTGCTTGTCTATTGGTTAAAATTTTTCCGGCCAATCATCGTGGTTATTTTGTCGCATGGCTAACTGAGGCATTGGCTGAGATTCTAAACCGATCCAGCCACCAGACTTAACCTGTTCGGGCTGACTTACTGGCTGACTGACATGACTGGAAGTGCTGCGCTCAAAGTTGATTTTAAAACCACTGAGTAGTTTGTGCAGTTGCTCGGCCTGAGTCGAGAGTTCTTCGGCGGCAGTAGCACTTTCTTCCGCGCTGCCGGTGTTCCGTTGGGTCACCTGGTCAATCTGGTTGAGACCGGCGGTCATCTGGGTAATTCCCTGAGATTGTTCATTGGATGCGGCAGCGATCTCTTCGAGCAGGTCCGACACCTTATTGGTCCCCGTCAAAATGTCTTTGAGGGCCGTGGCCGTCTGTTCCGCCATTTGCGCTCCACGATTGGTCAGGGAGACTGACCCTTCGATCAATTCCGCTGTTTCCCTGGCCGCTTTAGCGCTGCGGGCGGCAAGGTTACGAACCTCTTCAGCAACAACCGCAAAACCTTTACCATGTTGACCGGCACGTGCTGCTTCAACGGCAGCATTCAGGGCCAGCAGGTTGGTCTGGAAGGCTATTTCGTCAATAACTTTGATAATCTTACTGATATTTTGGCCAGCGATGGTGATTTCATTCATGGCGGAAACCATTTCAGCCATTTGATGATCACCCTTTTCCGCGGCTACTTTCGATTCGCTGGATAGTTGATTAGCTGAACCGGCATTTTCTGCATTGGTCTGGACCTGAGAGGCCATAAGGTTCATGGATGCCGTCACTTCCTCAAAGGAACTTGCTGATTCGGTTGCTCCCTGGGAGAGCTCTTCACTGGTTGCTGCAACCTGGCTGGCACCAGAGGCAATCTGTTCGGCTGCCATCTGGGTCTGACTCAGGATATCTCGTAAGCTGCTGACCATTTTCTGCAGGGCCAGGCCGAGTTTATCCCGGTCGGATGCAAGGGTGACCTCGCAGGTCAGGTCACCATCAGCAATCTGCTCGGCAAGTTCAACTTTCTCCCGCAATTTGCCAACCATCATGCGGATTGCCGCGTAGAGGCTGGTCGGTTTACCACACTTATCGTCGAGTTCAATATCAAGGTCACCATCCGCAACTTTGCGGGCGACGGCAATAACGTCAGCCGGTTCTCCACCCATCATGCACAGGATCATTTTGCTGATGAAGAATGCGACAGCGCAACCGATAACGACGGCGATAATATTAAGAATAATGATAATCAGGGTTGCCTGATCGCTGGTTGCCTGCAGCTGGGGTCCGAGCTGTTCTTCGATCTCCTTGATGTGGTCGGTGATGTTGGCAGTAGCAGAAGCGATTTTGGGGCCGAGCTGATCCAGAGAATCGGTAACGATCGCATTATGTTGATTGGTAATGGCGGCAATCTTATTTAAGGCCGCCTGATAGTTTTCGATATGGGTGCCGGCTTCTTTCAGGAGTTGTTGCTGTTGGTTGGTAGTGAACAGACTTTGCGCTCCGGCCATTTCCTGGCTGAGGGCACTGAGCTCTTCAATGGCCTGGTTAAGAGTGTCCTTGTCGTTGGTTGCCATGTACTTCTGAACAAAGAGCCGCCCAAGCAGCAGTTTCCGCAGTGAGGTTGCCATGGCATACATGGCTTCCGGCTGATCCGCATCCTTGGCGGCAATAAGCAGTTCATTCAGGTTTTTATCGATGATCGCACCACTGGGGACCAGGGAGTTATCGAATAAACTGGTGCGTTCCATTTTCAGGGACGTCATGTCATTGAACGATTTTTGGTAGTCGTCGAGGGCATTGTCGATCAGGTCAAGCTTTGCCACGCGTTCAGGTTCAGTCATTTTGCCACGCGCAGATTCAACGCTTTGCTGGGTTTGAGCGAAATAGTTTTTAAAGCCATTCAGCTCACGCTCCTGCTCACTGGTAATATAGCTTTTGGCATTGAGGCGAACCATGAGCATTTTTTCCTGGACATCAGTGGCCAGGGTTGCTTCCTCAGCCATGTGGCGATAAGAGCCGACCCCTTCGGTGATGTGTTCCAGTGAATTAAAGGCGAGAATGCCAACAATGGTAAGGAGAAGGAGTATGCTGAAAAAACCTGAATAGAGCAGTTTGGCCAAACTGATTTTCTGTAACATTTTAATCCCCCGAAAGTGATTGTGAACAAAGGCGGCGATATGTGGTTAATTTTCACTAATAAGATAAAATCATACTAAGGTACAACTGTCAACTGAAATTAATTTGATCATATTAATGTAAATTGTAACGGTTAGTCACACACTTACTGTCAGATGGGATTGTTAGATGAGCATAAGCAGAGAGTAACAGTTGGTAGTTTTGACAGGTTTGTCGAAACGGCTGCATAGCTTCCGGTGACCTACTGCGGCCTAAGGCATCACCCGGTTCGCGCAGGAGTTCCACCTCTTGCGGGTGGTAATTCTCATGCAAGGGATGCTTTAAGGTCGTTTATGCGGTTTTCTACAAAGAACAGAGCCCACCTGGGGTGCGGATGTGGGCAACCAATTTTGCGGTCTGGCACTGGGTGATTTTAACCGGGCCTGTCAGGTTCAGTGAGGTCAGCAGGCTGCCAAGCTGTGCCGGTTGCGGGTGACATAATTCGAGTTGTTCGAGTCTGAGTCCTTGATCGTTGAGCTTGGTGGCCGGATGCTGATCTTTGGGCCATTGAATCAGTGCTGGAGCGGTTCCTGCCAGAGGTAAAGAGCCATCTTCCGGAAGCGTAATCTGCCAGTTCAGGTTGCCACGAAACATGGCTTCAACAGGCCCCAATTGCTCACTGGCAGCGCCTGCGATCTCTTCGATATTCTCTGTGCGGGCGACCCAGGTTGTGAGGGAGGGAAGGGCATTCTCCGGCAGGTGGTCAAGATCGAACCAGCGCGGGCGCAGCGGTGACGGGAGAGTCGGGCTGCAGGCAATGACTTCAAGATAACAGTCCGGTCCCAGGGAGAGGAGCAGGTTATGAGTCCCCATCAGCGGATGTTCTCCACCTGCTTGCATGGTTGCCCCAAGGCGTTGTTCAAGCCACTGCTGTCCGGTTGCCAGGTCGGCTGCGGTAATAACCAGATGGTCAATATGGCTGGGTGTCATGGGTTGCTCCTTTTCCTTGGCGCCAATTACAAATATTCCTGAAGTTCATTACCACAGAGTGTCTGCGCTTGGTGAAAATTATTTGGCGCAGGAAGGGAGTGTTTTTGACTCTTGCAAAAGGGCAAGGAACGCATTCTTTTCTAATGGTCTGCTGAAGAAGTAGCCCTGGTATTGTTCGCAGGATGCCTGGCGCAGCAAGTCAAGTTGTTGTTGGGTCTCGACCCCTTCAGCGACGACACTTAACCCCAGAGAGTGAGCCATGGATAGGGTCGCCAGGGTTATTGCCGAATCTTCTTTATTACCAGGCAGGTCTTTAATAAATGCGCGGTCAATTTTAAGGGTATCGAGGGGGAGTTGACTCAGGTATTGAAGTGAAGAGTAACCGGTACCGAAATCGTCAATGGCAAAGTGAATCCCCTTTTCCCTGAGCGTATTAAGGGTCTGAATAGCCTCCTGGACATCATCCATAACGATCCCTTCGGTAATTTCGAGCTCCAGAAAAGCAGGTGGAAAACCCGTCTCTTCAAGGACAGAAAGGATCATTGGTATCAATTGTTTCTGGTGGAATTGACGTGGCGACAGGTTGACAGCAACCCGTAAGGGATAACCTTGGTTCCGCCAGACCTGGGCATCCTGGCAGGCACTGCGCAGGACCCATTGGCCAATCTCGACAATCAGCCCTGTTTCCTCGGCCAGGGGGATAAATTCTGCCGGTGAGATAAGGTCTCCGTCGCGGTTCCAGCGAATCAGGGCTTCGCAGCCAACGATGGCTCCATGGGCAATATCGACTTTGGGTTGGTAGTAGACTTCGAATTCTTCTCGCTCCAGGGCTCTGCGCAGGTTGTTTTCAAGCTCCAGGCGACGATTAACGTGCTGATTCATACTTTCTGTGTAGAGGTGGTAAGTATTTTTGCCCTGAGCTTTAGCCCGGTACATGGCCAGCTCTGAGTTTTTCATGAGCGTCTCAGCATCGGTGCCATCCGTTGGAGATATGCTGATACCGATACTGAAACTGGCGAACAGTTCATGCTTGTCGACATGAACCGGATTAGCAAAGATGTTCATGATCCGTTTGGAAACTTCGCAGGCATCCCATTGGCACTCCTGAGAAAGTAGCAAAATCGCAAACTCGTCCCCACCAATACGCGCGACAGTATCTTCTTCACGTAGAGTGTTCGATAGCAGTTTGGCAACCTCCTGAAGAAACTGATCGCCGATATTATGACCGAGACTATCATTGATATTTTTGAAATTATCAAGGTCAAGGACCAGCACAGCGACCTGAATGTCATGGCGGCGGGCGCGGGATATTGAGGTCGCAAGACGATCAGTATAGAGGAGGCGATTGGGTAAGCCGGTCAAGGCATCATGATAAGCCTGGTGCTGCAGCTGTTCTTCGCCACGTTTAACATCGGAAATATCGTAAAAGACCGAAATATAATGGGAGATATCCCCCTTGTAGTCGGTAACGGCATTGATGGAGAGCCGCTCCGGGTAGGATTCACCATTTTTGCGGCGATTCCAGATTTCTCCGCTCCAATGGCCCGTTTGGGTTATCGCTTTCCACATCTCACGGTAGAATTCTGCATCGTGATGATTTGATTTCAGGATTGAGGGATTTTTTCCTATGGCCTCGGGAGCACTATAGCCGGTAATCGCAGTAAAGCCAGGGTTTACCTCTTCAATGATCCCTTCGAGATCCGTAATGACGATCCCTTCAACAGTGCTTTCAAAGACTGAAGCGAGCAGACGCAGCTTGGCTTCGTACTCTTTGCGCTGGCTAATATCACTGACGATGGCCCAAATACTTTGATTATTTCCCTGCTCATCACTACTGAAGAACGTGCGCTTTTCGACTGGGAAAATGCTGCCATCTTTACGGATGGCCTGCTTTTCATAAATATCGGAAAAGCCTTTGGTGAGTGTCAGATTCTCAAAAATACGACATTCTACTGATTGTGAATTTTCGGAGGTCAGATCCTGCAGGAACATCCCTTTCAGTTCGCCCTCTTCATAGCCAACCATTTGTCGGTATGTTTCGTTAAACTCAATAATTTTTCCTTCCGGAGTATACCGGACAAAGCCATTATTGAAACTCTCACGTAGTTGACTGATCATTGTTTCGGCATCATGGAGATGCTTCAGACTGCAGCGATAGCGGCTCAGGATACTCGTCAGCAGGCCGATCCCCAAAAGCATAAGAACCAGGATGACTCCGTCGATAATCATCAGGTGCTTATGCTGAGGGGTCATTTCCGGTTGGAAAACAGCATAACCATAAGCCAGAACAGCTAAGAAAAAAATGATCGCTAAAAGGCTATAGGGGACAGTAAATTGTCGCGCAACTTTTTTCATAAAACCTGCGGTGAATAAGTCAATCGATTTATTGTTACCATAGAGGTAAATATTATTAATAGCACATTAACTATTTTCAAGAAAACAGGAAAGAGCAAATATTTTCGATCTGATTTGCTGGTCCCTGGTATGGCGCTTCCGACAGACTATTGAGCAGTTTTTTCGATTTCAACAAAGCCCGCATAGTAAGCCAGCCCGGTCCCGGCATCGGTTAGCAGATTGGGAATGGCGTGGTTGGTGTAGCCACTTTTCATGGGAATGTTCTTCCAGCACATCAGGCAACCGCGAGCGATTTTTTCGGTGACCAGGGCTTCGGCGCTGAACTCTCCACAGCTACCGACAATTCTTACCTCGTCACCAGTGTTAATGTTCAGAGCTTCCGCGTCTGTTGGATGAATGTGTACAACCTGCAGCCCTGCTTCCATTCCGGGCAGGATCTGAGAATTCAGATAGCTGTGATGGGAGGCCGTAAGGAGTTTAAAACGCGAGTCCTGTTCCGGCAGGGTCAGGTTGAGATGAGGGTGGCGGTAACTGCGCGCTGGCAGATCACGTTTGGGGGTCTGGGCGAGTTCGGGAATGTGCAGGGGAATACTTAAGGTATCAGCCAGGGCAGCTGCCGCGGCAACGTCACCCAGCTCCTTGGTTATGTTGGTACGCTTATAGTGGTGGGGGAAAAAGTAACTGCCCATGAAGTCACTCTGGGAGAACATGCCTCCAACTTTAAGGAAAAAATCGGCGTGACGGGCGGTTTCATCGTGACTGGTGCCAATCACCAGGCTTGGAGTTCTGCTTAAGCCTTGATGCCATAAATTACTGTCTGGATAGGTTATGGCAGGGTTTGCTGCAACGTTTACGAACAGGTCAAACTCCTGGTCGACCAGGGCTTGAGCGATTCTGTCCACCGGTACTGCTCCTGCGAAGGGGGCCGCTTGTGGTTGCCACATCCGCTTCGACCCATGGGTCCAGAACAACAGATCCTGGCAGCCGGTTTTCATGGCCAGCCGGTTGATCCATTGAAAAGCGTTCATGCCATTTTTTTGGCGTTGTAAACCAGAGCCCTGAACATGGGCGGTTTTACTGTTTTTAATGGTTGTGACCAACAGTTGGAATTGTTCACGACTAACCCCGGCAAGCGCACAGAGAGTTTCAGGGTTGTAACCCTGCTCATAGCCAAGTGTAACCAGCAGGGCACACGCCAGTAAACCATCGCAGCCGGGGTTGATCTGGATATAATGATGAGCCAGCTCTGCGGTGCGGGTTTTGAGCGGATCGATATAAATCAGCACCTTGCCCTGCTGCTTGAGCTGTTTAAGGTAGGCATAAAAGTGGGGGCTGGTTGCTGCTGCGTTTTTGCCGTAGAGGATAATGCTGTCTGTCTGCTCCAGGGTCATAACGTCGGGATTAAGAGCAATGCCGAAGTCGGCATTATGGGCGGCTTCGCCGGTATCGTCACAGGGGCCGCCGGCAATGCCATAGCACTCGCCAAAGCGACTGAATAATTGATCCCAGCAGGCCATCTTGTAGCCCAGGCTTCCAGATCCACGTAACAGCAGAATCTTTTTTTTGCGGTAGGGTTCAAGGAATTGACCAAGAGCAGCAATCGCTTCGTCCTGATTGAGATACTCCTGTCTGCCCTGCTCCCTGAGCTGCCAGGAGTTGAAGCCGTTGGCAATTTCCCGTTGGGCAAAGGTCTTGAATTTACGACAGACAAAACCCGGATCTGACCATGGCTGGGTGACTCCCTGAACCTTGAGGTCTGGAGCAAGAGACGAAATCTGAACACCACAAAGATCAGGACAATCTTTACTACAGAAAAAGATCATAACTACCTCGTTTTAGAAATCCACCGGATTCCGTTAGCTCGTTTCCAAAGCGCTAAACCGGCTAGTTGCTATGTTGACTTTCCGGATGGACACTAGCTGGTTATTGAGTTGTCTGCTCCCCTTCTTTGACTTTAACAATGACTTGAAGATCGCGCAATGCTCCTGTGTGACTCCTGTCAAAAATACGACTATCTTTAATCTGGAGAACTGGTCATTGAGTTCGTCTGTGGCTTATTGAAATATTTATCTAGTAAAATCAGGTGGTTCTGTCTTTTTTCTGAGTTTTGGCATGATTCTGGTTATATAGTTATTCGGATTGCTATGAACAGCAACGCAAAGTATACCGGAGGAGTGGCTAATGCGGCTGAATTTATTGGGGCAAAGATATGGTTTATGGCGGACAGGGCTGCTGGTTTTGTGCTTGCTGGTGCCGTTTCAGGTGCTGGCTGAACCACTGCTGGAAAATATGACAAAACAGGAGAGCCCGTCGCAGACCAGGATCTCGTTAGGGTTGTCGGAATTACCGGTATTTAAGGTGACCCCCACCGGGCAGCGCATCGATATTGTCCTTAAAGAAACGACCAGCAGTGACACCTTGCGTCAACTGCCCGAGGATGAAACCATTGTCAATATAACCCTGGCGGAAAAATCGGGCGAGTTAATCGTTTCTATTCTTCTGCGTCAGCCACCACGGCAGGTGACGACCGCAAGTCAGGAAGATCCAGCCCGCTTGAACCTCGATGTTTTCTGGCAGGAGTCCGATGCCATTCGTCCCGGAGTTGCTTTCAGTATTGCCGGGATGCCACCACGTAAAGCCGGTCGCCGCGCCTCCGCTTATCAGAAGCGTTCAGCCTGGGAAGATGACTGGAAACGTTTCTTTGCTGATTACCATCAGGACTGGCAGGTTGAATTACCCCTTAGCTTTACTTTTCCTGAGCTACCCGCCCTGATTAATGATGATCAGAGTCCGATCATGCCCCTGCAACAGTTTGCCACCGATGGTCTCTATCTCAGTTTACTGCGCACTTCGACACAGCTCACAAATTTAACTGAAGAGCAGAGCTTTCAGCGGGATGTCCTGGTTGCAGAAGCGCAGTTACGCAGTGATGGCCTTGCTGCCGGGCTTGCTCGTCTTGAAGCCATGCGGCGGGAGCGGCAGAGTAAATCTGCCCGTGTCGAATATTTGACAGCCTATGCCCAGGCTCTGGATGGCCAGCCGATTGTCGGCCAATTGACACTGGCGCCAATGCTGGAGCAAATGCCGGATGATGATCCGTTACTCCCCTATTATCATCTCCTTTATGCCGAGACAGATCTGGCGGCAAAGCGTGATAAAGATGCTGCTGCCTACCTCGCGGCCGAGAACCTGTCCTGGCCGAAGGAGTTGGCTGAAATTGTTGCCTTGCGGCGTGCTGATAGCCTGGCCGGATCCAAGGTTGTTGAGCAGGCGACAGCCGCCTATAAAGTTTTGGACAAAAGTCCCGGTTTATTGCAGCAGCATATTTTTTCCATGAATCGGGCTGCCGTTTCTGCCTTTCAAAATCAGGATTACGCATTCTCTGCGGATCTGTATCGGCGCCTGATCACAGTCATTGAAGAGCAGGAGTTGGCGTTAGAGGGGTATGATCTGATTCTCTATGCCGCCGGGGTTGCAGCTTATGAAGCAGGCAATCTGGCGTGGGGAAAAATCGGTCTGGAAAAGGCTCTTTACGATGATGAGTCGACCGAGGGAGCGCAACGTGCCCGGTTACGCCTGGTTGATATTCAGGTCATCCAGGGGGGGGAGCTGGAATTAGGCCGGGCAATCGCCGAGTACGATGATATGGCTCAACATGCGACCTATCGCACGGTCCGTGAGGAGAGCGCTTTCAAACAGGCTCTGGGCCACTATCTCCTTGGCGATCATCGCTTAAGTGTCGAAGAATTAATGACCTTTCAGCGCGACTATTACAGTTCTGCGTTGCGCCGTGACGCCGAAGTTCTGCTGGCAAGACAGATCCCCCTGGTGGTTCATCAGTTGATCGAGGAAAACAATGACCTGGGGGCTGTGGTTCTGGTTGAGAAAAATCGCAAGATACTTCTCAGTAGTGGGTTTGATCGTCAATTCCTGGAAGACCTTGCTTCCGCATTTGGACGCCTGGGGCTCTACGAGCGCTCTGCACGGGTATTGCTTTACTTGTTGGATCGTATTGACGAGCCGGCAGAGAAGGCCAATATCTACCTGCCTCTGATTACCTCTTATCTGAAGCGGGGTGAATACGCACTGGTGAGTCAGCATGCTGAAAGGTATATGAATGATTATCCGAATGGGGAAGATGCCGACACGATTTTCGCCCTGCTCCTTGATGCTTTTGAAAAGCAAAAACAAAATGACAAAATTGAAGACTGGCTCAGCCGCCGCAACCGTCCGACTTCAGCCCCCCTTGAAGTTCGCGCCGCATGGATATACTGGCATCTTGGCAAGCAGGAAGCTGCGCTTGAAAGCCTGAAAAAAGCTCAGCAGGAGGGTGGGACCCTGGAAGTCAAAGAAATGGCACTCCTTGGCGAACTCAGTTTTAAACAGAATGATCTGGCCACGGCAAAAACGGCTTATGAGACCCTTAAAGATGATAAAGAATATGCCCCTCAAGCTCGCTATCGTCTCGCGCAAATGCTTATAAAACAAAAAGAAAATAAAAAGGCCTCTGAGTTGATCAAGGGCTTGGCCAAAGAGTATGCAGAGAGTACCTGGACAAAGTTGGCCCAGGATTTGCTCAATGACATGTAACGCTGCTTTTATGCCAGCGAAAGTGTCAAATATTAGTCAGGAGTAAAACATGGCAGATTTCAAGATCACAGATCAGACCATTTCGGTACTGCAGAAAAGTCTCGACTTGCGTGCGCAGAAGCAGGAGGTGATCGCCGGAAATATTGCTAATGCTGAGACCCCGGGATATGCCGCGCGTCAGTTTTCTTTTGAAGAGAACCTGCGTGATGCCATTGACAATCCCGAGCTGGCCAGCAGGCCAATGAATGTAAAACATTTTCCGGTGGGCACTGCCAGTATCAGCAATGTGCGTGGCACCTTATCCCTCGACGTGGCTGCCGCCCCCTTGGGCGATGACAATACTGTTTCAGTTGATGATGAGATGTTCGACCTTGCTGAGAATCAACTGCTCTTCGAAGCGGGTAGTCAGATTGTCAAGAAAAAGCTGACGCTTCTCAAGTATGCAGCAAACAACGGCAGTTAAGGTTTCAGCCTGTAAGGTATTTTACCGTCTGAAAACCGAAATGTAAGGAGATGTAACTATGGATGTTTTTTCCAGTATGAAGATCAGTGCTTCGGCACTTAAAGCCCAGCGGGTGCGGATGAATGCAATCAGTTCCAACCTCGCCAATATTGAAACCACCCGAACCCCGGATGGCGGCCCGTACCGTAAGCGTGAGGTCGTTTTTCAGACGGTTCCCCAGGATTTTTCCAATACCCTTGATAGCCAACTGCGTGATGCCGCCCAGGGGGTCAGGGTCAGTCACGTTCAGGCCAGTGCTTTGCCACCGCGCATGGTTTATGACCCGTCCCACCCGGATGCCAATGAGAATGGCGAAGTCGCCATGCCAAATGTCAGCCTGGTTGAAGAGACAGCCGATATGATGTCCGCTGCACGCGCATATGAGGCGAATGTTACAGTAGTTAAGTCCGCTAAGCGGATGGCACTGAAAGCTTTGGACATCGGTAAATAGAAAAGTGAGGTAAGACATGAATAAGATCACGGATATTACTCTTAAAAGTCATCTGGACAGTCTGCTTAAGCCACAGCAGAACAGCCCGGTCTCCGATATGGGGCATAAGTTCGGTGAGGTTTTGAAAAACAGCATCGAACAGGTGAACAACGCCCAGGTGGTCGCTGATAAGGCGGCCCAGCAAGTCGTTGCCGGAGAGACAAAGAACCTGCACGAAGCGATGATTAAACTGGAAGAGGCAGATATCTCCATGCGCCTGATGGTTCAGGTTCGGAACAAGGCGTTGGATGCGTATCAAGAAATCATGCGCATGTCCGTCTGATAGCGGCGCGCAGTGACCGCTCCACGGCGTTGGCCCAAGATTGCAGACCCTTGACCTACTGATGTAGGCCTTCGGCCCTGAAATCTTGTGCCGCCTTGTTGAGCGAACCCTGCACTTGCTCTCAGGGATCAAGCTTCAAAGAACACAACGATAAAGCCACAGCAGTAATCACAACTGGAGACAACCGATGGCAGAAGAAAATACTGACATTATCAAGAACGAAGCAGAACAGACAGCAGAGCCGGAAGAGAAGAAGAATCTGCTGAATGTTATTATGGAGTGGTCGCTGGCCCGTAAATTGAGCTTGGTGGCAGCTGCAGTGCTGTGTATTGTTCTGTTTTCAGTGATCATTATGCAGTCGCGGGTTGCTGATTACAGTCTGCTGTTTGCCAACTTGCCAAATCGCGATGCTGCCTCCGTGGTGCAATGGTTGAAGGATCGTAAAATCCCCTACCGCCTCGAAGATGGTGGTCGCGATATTTTGATTCCGGCCGAGCAGGTTTATGAAACCCGCATTGAACTCGCCGGTTCCGGCCTGGCTGAGGGGGGGGTTGGTTTTGAGATTTTCGACAAGCAGAGTTTCGGCATGACCGACTTTGCTCAGAAGGTCAATTACCGTCGCGCCCTGCAGGGTGAATTGATGCGCACCATCGCCTCATTGGCTCCGGTTGAAGCGGCACGTATTCACCTGGCATTGCCTGAAAAACGGTTGTTCCGTGAACAGCAGCAACCGGCAACCGCATCGGTAATCGTCAAGCTGGCTCCGGGACGGAAGCTCAATGAGGCTCAGTTGCAGGGGATCGTCCACTTGGTTTCAGGCAGTGTCGAAGGGCTTGAAGCAGAGAATGTCACCGTTGTCGATTCCAGTGGCCAGGCGCTTTCACGCAATCGCGATGATGAGCTGGGCGGGCCGATGACCCCGGGGATGCTGACCTATCAGCAGACCATGGAGCGGCGAATGGAATCGCGGGCCCAGTCATTGCTGGATCGTGCTCTCGGGGCTGGCAATTCCATGGTTCGCGTTACTGCAGAGGTCGATTTTGATCAGCGTGAGCGGGTTGAAGAAGCTCTCGATCCGAAGGGAGCCGTCGTTGTCAGTGAGCAGACCAGTAACGAAGAGGGGAGCAGCACCCTGACAGGTGGGGTTCCCGGCGTGGTTTCCAATCTTCAGAATAATGGGAATGCGACGACCACCAGTACAACGCCATCCTCACGCAATTCAGAAACGGTTAACTATGAACTGAGTAAAACCGTCAGTAAAACGGTCAGCTCCGTTGGCGGTGTCAAGAGCCTTTCTGTGTCGGTTCTGGTTGCTGACCGCTTCAAGCCCGGTGCCGATGGCGCTGAACCGGTACCTGATCCACGTACTGCTGAAGAGTTGCAGGAAATTGAACAGATGATGAGAACCGCCCTCGGTATTAACGATAACCGTGGCGATAATATCTCCGTGGTGTCTATGCCGTTTGAGACCAGTTTCCTTGATGAACCGCTGCCGGAACCTTCTCTCGTCGATAAGGTCTATCCGTTCATGCCGATTATCAAGTACAGCTTGCTGGCGCTGGCGGCCCTGTTTGGTTATCTGTTGCTGGTCCGGCCGATCATGAAGACCCTTAAGGGGACGGAGGAAGAAACTGAGCCGATGAAGACCGTGGAAGAGCTGCAGTCAGAACTGAGCGGCAAGGACAGTACACCATTACTCGGTGGCCCGGAAGATCCATTGACCCAGATTCGTCAGGAAGTTTTAAGTGGGGATCTGCTGTCGGTCCAGGTGTTGAAAAACTGGTTGCGTGAAGAGCCGGCTGAGCAATAAAGGTTTCCATTCTGAAAACAGTTTTAAGTTTTAGGATGGCAAATTTAAGTACATCTGAATGATATGAGTGGCAACAGGAGCCCTGTGTGAAAAAAGCAAAACACTTATCCGGAGCAAAAAAAGCAGCAATTTTGCTGTTATGTCTTGGCGAAGAGGTCACGGCCAGAATCTTTGAGGCTCTCGATGATGCTGAGGTGCGGGAAATCAGCCGCCACATGATCGAGATTGAACATGTGGATCCGACCTTGGCCAGTGAGATTCTCGAAGAATTTCAGGACGCTCGTGAAACTGATCTCGGGGTCTATATCCGCGGTGATGAATTTGCCAAGCATGCCATTCTTGGCGGCTCAGATACCGTCCGTGCCCAGTATCTGCTGGAGCAGGTCTCGGCCGGGATCGAAGGTCGGCCGTTGGAGACTATTTCCAAAATGCATCCCCGAATGGTGGCTGGTCTTCTTGAAAATGAGCATCCCCAGACCGTTGCCCTGATTCTTTCGACCCAACGCGAAGATCACACCAGCAGGGTCCTGGCGGAATTGCCGGAAGAGATGCGTGGTGAACTGATGTATCGCATCGCCAAAATTGACAATGTTTCGCCGGAGGTTATCAGCCAGATTGAGGAGGCGCTGCAGCGCGAAGTGGGGGTCGTTGTCGGTAAGGACCGTAAGCAGGTCGGTGGCATTGAGAAGGTTGTTGAAATTATGGCCAAGATGGAAAAGGGGGCAGACCAGGTGGTGCTGACCAGCATCGAAGCCGTCGATCCGGAGATGGCGGAGGAAATCCGCCGGCGTATGTTCACCTTTGAAGACCTGGCTGCCGTCGATAACCGTGGTATGCAGGCAATCCTCCGTGAGGTCAGTACAGACATGTTGACGCTGGCTCTTAAGACGGCCAGCGACGCGCTGCGGGAGAAGGTTTTTGCCAATATTTCCCAGCGTGCTGCCGATATGATTGCTGAAGACCTTGAGGCCATGGGGCCGCGCAAACTCAGTGAAGTTGAAGCCATGCAGTCCGAAGTTGTTAAAGTTGCGATGAAGCTTGAAGAAGAAGGCACAATCGTTATTCCTGGCCGAGGTGGTGGCGGAGATGAGCTTGTCTAAAATATACCGTGGAGCAGACGCAGCTAAACTCAAGTCGTTCCAGTATTTGAGCTTTGGCGCCGAGGCCATCTCTCCTGCCCAGGCAGAAGAGCCTGCCGAGGAGGTGCCCCAAGAGACTCCTGAAGCAGTGGTCGAAACACCACCGCCTGTTGCAGGTCATACTGCGGAGGAGGTCGAAGAAGCTTATGCCCGTGGTTATCGTGAAGCATTGGAACATGCTGGAGCACGCCTTGAAACCGCAACCCAGGCCTTGGCCGGGGGCTTAGACGAAATCAGTCGGTTGCGGGAGAGCCTGGCACGCAACAGTAAGCAGGACATGCTGCGGTTGGTGATGACGGTTGCAGAGCAGGTCATTCGGGAGCAGGCAGCTATCGATAGCGGAGTCGTTATCAAGGTGATTGAAAATGCCCTGAGTGAAGCAGTTCGTGCTGATCATTACCGCATCTTCGTAAATCCAGAGGACCTGGCTGCAGTAACCGAGCAGAAGCCATTATTTCTGGCCAGCATCAGTGGTTTAAAAAATATTCATGTCGAAGCGGATGCGTCGATTTCTGCTGGCGGCTGTCGGGTCGATTCAGAGTTTGGCAATGTTGACGCGACCCTTGAGACCCAGCTGGAGACCATTCGCCAGGCATTGCAGGAGGCGCTGCAGGGCTCATGAATAATCTCGTCGAGCGGATCAAAGGGATTAACCCGATCAAGGTCAGCGGCAAAGTTATTCAGATTGTCGGCCTGGTCGTCGAGGGATATTGTCCCACCGCGACTGTCGGGACCCTGTGTGAGTTGCTCCCCCTTGATGGCGGAGAGCCGGTTCCGGCCGAGGTGGTCGGTTTTCGTGACTCACGTGCTTTGTTGATGCCGCTGGGTGAACTGCGCGGACTTGGTCCGGGCAGCCTGATCCGGGTCACTCGCAGTAGCGCCTCGATTCCGGTCGGGGATCATCTGTTGGGGCGGGTGCTGGATGCTCTCGGGCAACCACTGGACGAGATGCCGCTGGCCCCGTGTGCTGATGAATGCCCGTTGTATGCTCTGCCCGCCAGTCCCATGGCCCGTAAGCCGATTGTTGAACCTCTTGACCTTGGCGTCAAGGCGATCAATAGCCTGTTAACCTGTGGTGTCGGCCAGCGCATGGGGATCATGGCTGGCTCGGGGGTGGGGAAGAGTGTTCTGCTGGGAATGATGGCCAAGCACACCCAGGCCGATGTCAATGTTATCGCCCTGATCGGTGAGCGGGGGCGTGAGGTCCGCGAATTTATCGAACGCGACCTGGGCCCTGAAGGCCTGGCTCGTTCGGTTGTCGTAACGGCGACCTCTGACTCATCGCCGTTATTGCGTATGCGTGGCGCCTTCGTTGCCACCACCATCGCTGAATATTTCTGTAATCAGGGGAAAAATGTCCTGTTACTGATGGACTCGGTGACCCGCTTTGCCATGGCCATGCGCGAGGTCGGTCTGGCTATCGGTGAGCCCCCTACCACCAAAGGCTACACGCCATCTGTGTTTGCCAACCTACCTAAATTGCTCGAACGGGCTGGTAACTTCAAAAACAAGGGGAGTATTACCGGACTCTATACGGTTCTCGTAGAGGGGGACGATATGAATGAGCCGGTGGCCGATTCCGTACGTTCGATTCTTGATGGGCATATCGTCCTGTCGCGCGATATTGCGGCACGTAATCACTTTCCGGCCATCGATATCCTGCGCTCCGCGAGCCGGGTTATGCGCGATATTGTCGATGAGGATCATCTGAAAATGAATGGTCAGGCCCGGGAAATTATGGCGATCTTCAAGGATGCCGAGGACCTGATCAACATTGGTGCCTACGCCGAAGGGAGTAATAACAAGATCGATTACGCCATTTCCCGTATCGACGTCATCAACGAATTTTTATGTCAGGGAATGAACGAATCGTTTGACCTTGAGACGACCATGACCGAACTGAAATCGATTCTGCTCGATCGTCGCAGTGAACTGAGATAAACGATGGCTGGTCCCTTCAAGCTCCAGTCCGTCTTGAATTATCGTCAACGCCTGGAAGATCAGGCTCAGCAGGTGTTGACCCAGACTCTGCAACGGCAGGTTCAGATGCAGGAGCAGATAAAGGTATGCCAGCAGCAGCTTCAGGCCTGTGATGCCGATATTCAGCGGCGCCAGCAGGAAGGTCTGTCAATCGCTGAACTGACAATGCTTGAGGGGCAGATCAGTCACCTGCGCAGGTTGATGGTTACCTATCAGAGTCAGCTAAGAGAGCTCCAGGGACAAATTAATCGCGAACGCGAAGCGTTACTGAAAGCGGCCCGGGAGCGCCAGGTTATGGAAAAGCTCAAAGAGAAGCAGGAGGCTGAATATCGTCGCGAACTCGATCGTAAAGAGCGGGAAATGCTTGATGAAATCAGCTTACGTCCAAAAGGAGAACGCTCATGACTAAACGAGCCGGAATCATAATTACGCTCCTGTTAGGGAGTCTGTCCATGTCCCATGCGGTTGAAAACTCGGCAGTCAATCTGGATACTGCCGCTTCTGTAGAAGAGCGCCGGATCCTGGTTTCCATCCAGGACCAGTACGATCGTCTGGAACAACGTGAGGCAGAAATCAATAGTCGTGAATTGCAGCTAAAGACTCTTCAGGAGGAGGTCGATAAGAAGCTCGCGGAGCTGACAAAAAAGCGCGAAGAATTGACAGAAAAGCAGGTAGCCATCAGCAAATTACTCGACGACGTCAGGAATGTCGAAGATGAGCGTGTTGGCGAACTGAGCCTCATTTACGAAAAGATGAATCCTCAGAAAGCGGCCCTGCTGATTAGAGATCTGGACGAGGATCTGGCTGTCAAATTATTGCTTGGTCTCAAGAAGAAAATTGCCGGGAAGATTCTCGACAATCTTGATGCCGGGACGGCGACCGCATTGAGCAAAGCGTTTACGGAACTACCCGTGCCGGAATAAACGCAGTCTATTAATCACAATCCTGGAAGGAGGTGAAACATGCAGGAAATCGCAATGCTGGGAACTGTTACACCGGTAGCGACCTCCACAACTAACAAGTCTGCAGTAAAGGGATCAGAAAAAGATTTCGATCGGGTGTTTGCTGACAAGCAGCAAGCCGAACCGAAAAAATCCGCAGCAGCTAAGAGTGAAAACGGAACAACCCGGGCCGCGCAACAGCAGGATACCGAAAAGACACAAAACCGCGGGGACGCTGAAGTTAAGGACCGTGCCGGTGATGACGTTGTGGCTGTTAAGGACGTGGAGGCAGATAATACCGACCCTGATTCTGAAATGGATGCAGGGGCAACGGTTCAACAGACTCTCATCGATCTGATGCAAACCTTAAGTGGGATGGACTCTGAGAGTGTTGACAGCGAGGAATTGAACACGCTGGTGACTGATCTGGTTCACCAACTGGAAACCACTGATCTGCATGGTCAGGAGGTTTTAGCCGGAATTGATCTGTCGGCCTTGCAGGAGCAGATTGATCAGATTACTGCTGGAGACAACGTCACGGAAGATATGGCGGCGCTGGTCAGTCAGATCAGTGAACAGCTGCAATCACTGGCAGCGGCATTGCCAGATATGGCTGCAGGTGTTGCTGCCTCGACCCCGGCTATCTACCACGCAAAAGGCTCCATGGCCGAGGCGCGAGAGCTTCTACAGCAGGTCTTTGGCTCTACCACTGGTGATGCTGACTTCGTGCAGCAGGCAGCAAGTAACGCTGAAACGGATGTTATGGCTGATGGCGAAGAGGTCGATCCGCGTTTCGCCGGGTTGTTGAATATCCGTCAGGGGCAAAATGGCAGCCCGGTTACTACGCATAAAAATCAGGTACAGAATTCTCAGCTGCAAAACCAATCACAACAGCAGGCACAGGCTCAGAGTGTCGCAGTCACTACCTCTACTGAAACCCCTGTCGATAGTACTGAAGGGATCGATCAGCAACTGGTCGCAGAGTTGACGAAGGCGACTTCGGCGTTGACAAGCGAATCGGCAGGCCAGGCTCAGCAGACCAGGGCCGGAGTCGAAGGGGTCGCTCAGCAGGGTGCCCATCTGCAGCCAGCTCAAAACTCCATGTTTGCCGATGGTCTGAAAAATATGGCGACACCGGCGACTATTCAACTCCCCAGTGGGCAACAGGTCGCTGAAAGTCAGATTTTTGACCAGGTTGTGACCCACCTCTCAGGGAGTGTTAATGGTGAGTCGGGGCGCATGGTTCTGCGTCTGAATCCTGCGGAATTGGGGTCTCTGAAGCTTGACGTCGTGGTGGACGGTGATGAGGTCCGCGCCAATATTCATGCTCAGAGCCAACAGGTGCAGGAAGTTATTGAGCGACATCTGCCGCAATTACGCAATGCCCTGGCAGAACAAGGGCTAAAGATTGAACAGTTTCAGGTCGATATAGATAGGCAACAAAGTGATGGCAACTTCCAGAGTTTTGCCGATCAGCAACAGCAGCAGGGCAGTCGTTCCTGGAACTACGAAGATGTTGCTGAAGAAGACCTGATGCCGGTAGCGCAGTTGTTTCAACCCTCCGGCGGAGGGATCAGCCTTCATGTCTGAAAACTATGAAAGGAGGTGCTAAGGGATTATGTCGACGATTAGTGGCGTTAATAGTGGAGCAACCGACTTTACGACGACCTCATCGATTAGTGATGTCTCGATGGGAAAACAGGATTTCCTGATGCTGCTGGTTGCTCAGCTTGAAAATCAGGATCCGATGAATCCGTCAGACCCAACCGAGTTTACCGCTCAGTTGGCACAGTTCGGCCAACTTGAACAGTTGACCAACGCGAATGAGAGCCTTGAAGGGCTCAATACCATGAGCACCGAAATGCAGCGCATGTCGGCCCTGGGGTTAGTCGGCCAGGAGGTTATTGCCCAGACCGACCAGTTCCATTTCTCCGGTGAAGCGATCGAGCTGGGATACCGGACTGACCTGCCGGCTGAAGAGATCACTCTCTACGTGCTCAATCAGAGTGGTGGCACCCTGGCGACAATCAACGCAACAGAGACCGGAGCGGGTGAACACTTTATCAGCTGGGATGGCATGAGTGACCTCGGCGCACCTCTCGAAGCAGGGGACTATACCCTGGCTATCAGGGCGCTGGATGCTGATGATGCGTTGCTTGACGTGACCTCGCTAGTCAAAGGTCAGGTCCAGGCCGTTGATCTGAGCAGTGCAACATCTGAGCTCGAAACCACTGCCGGCGTCTTCGCCATGACCGATGTTGAAAAAGCCGGAACCAGCTTATGAGCGATCCGCTTACCATAATTCCTCAGCCGATAGGTATTCCGCGGCAGCAGGGGAATAACCGGTCGCAGCAGAGAACTGCTGAAAGCGGAAGTTTTGATAAGCTGCTGCAAAATCAGCTTGAGCAACAGGGATCGGTAAAATTTTCACGGCATGCAAGCCAACGCATGCAGACCCGAGGCATTGCTTTTAGTGAATCTCAGTTACAGCGTCTGGATACGGCTGTATCTCAGGTCAATGCGAAGGGTGGACGGGAATCTCTGGTCCTGCTTGATAATACGGCGCTGGTCGTCAGTGTCAAAAATGAAACCGTAGTCACCGTTGTTGATCAAGAACAGTTGAAGAATAACGTTTTTACCAATATTGACAGTGCCGTAATTGCTTAACCGAACCGGTCCTCAGCGAGGAGGTTCGCAAGTCGCCGACCGACAGACGCGGCTTACGAAAGGATAAAAAAGATGGGAATTTCCAGCTCACTTTTCAGTGGTATCAGTGGTCTTAGTGCAAATGGTAACGCGATGAGTGTTATCGGTAATAATATTGCCAATGCCAATACCGTGGGGTTTAAATCAAGCCGTACCGTTTTTGGTGATCTGCTGTCCGGAACCGTTTCCGGCTTAAGCGGCAGTTCGCAGATCGGACGTGGTGTGGGCTTATCAACGGTTGACAATATTTTCAGCCAGGGAACTTTTGAAAATACCGAAACCAATACCGATCTTGCTATTGAGGGGGCTGGTTTTTTTATCGTCAGTGATCCGACTACGGGAAATGCCCAGAACAGCTACACCCGTGCCGGGGCGTTTCGGTTTGATGCCAATGGCTACCTCGTCAATCCGGAAGGCTACAACGTCATGGGGCTGGAACTGGATGAAAATGGCAATACCGTGGGAGACCTGACACCGATCTGGGCCAATACCCAGTCCTTTTCGCCGGCTAATCCAACCAGCAGTATCGACCTCAATACCAATATGAACTCCAATGCTACAACGGTTGGAGCCTACCCGTCATTTGATCCGCTGGATGCTAACGGAACGTCAAACTATGCCACTTCAACCCAGATTTATGACAGTTTGGGTGATACCCATTTGATGACCACATATTTTACCAAGAATGACAGTCAGCAGTGGGAGTGGTCAACAGTTGTTGATAGCGGCGATCTGACCGGCGGTACGGTTGGCGAACTCGCAGTAGTTGGTAAGGGGACGCTTGAATTTGATCCTAGCGGTAATCTCATCTCCATCGGTAACGATGATGGCACCGGAACGGTAACCGTTTCCCAACTCTACTCAGTTGCCGGGGATGTTACCAGCGATCCTATTCTGCCGCGCCCAACCGCCCAGACCTTTGCCGGTGCTCTCGATTGGTCAAGTGGTGCCGTTGCTACGCAACAGATTGCTATTAATATGGAAACCACTCAGTACGCCAGCCCATCAGTGGTTGTATCCCAAGAGCAGGATGGCTACGGTACGGGATCTTTAGTGAAGCTGACTATCGATAGCGAGGGGAATATCGTTGGTAACTTTTCCAATGGTTCGCCACGTAAACTGATGCAGATTGCCCTGGCTAAATTTACCAATCCCAATGCGCTGGAGAAGGTCGGCAGTAATATGTATGAGGCCAATACGAGCTCCGGGGTACCGGTTGTGGGTACCGTCGGGTCGGGGGTGGGGAATATTTTTACCAACGCTCTGGAGCTCTCCAATGTTGACCTGGCTCAGGAATTTGTCAAAATGATTACAACCCAACGCGGGTTTTCAGCGAACTCAAAAACCATTACCACCACTGACGAAATGCTGACAGAGGTTATCAATCTCAAGCGCTAAGGATTTTGTCAAAAATCTGACTAGTGGAAAAGGGCCGGCTGAAACCTAGAATTTTTGCCGGCCTTTTTCCGTTTTTTTGCTGGCTTAATTTTGTAAAATGCTGAAAATAAAGAGCTAAGTAAAATATTTAAATAAGTTTATATTAATGGCATATAAAATGCTAATCTGTTACCCGGATAGGTTTTTATCCCATATTAATGTATAGTCATTTCCGAAAATCTTCTGAATACAGGCGGAGATAGAGGACATTTATGGATATCGCAACAATAATTGGTTTGCTAGCTGCCTTTGGCCTGATGCTTCTTGGTATTCTGCAGGGCGGCTCATTGATGATTTTCGTCGATATTGCCTCCATGGTCATCGTTGTCGGCGGCACTATAGGAACGGTTTTGGTGCACTTTCCTTTTGGCGATGTCCTGGGGGCTTTCAATGTTGCTCGTAAGGCTTTTTTTCATAAGGCGACGTCGCCGGTTGATACCATTGAAAAGTTGATCACCTACGCGGGTAAAGCGCGCAAAGAGGGGATCCTGTCATTACAATCAGTCATGAATGAGATTGAGGATGAATTCTTCCTTAAGGGGCTGCAGATGGCCGTTGATGGCCAAGAGCCTGAAGCCCTGAAAGAGATGCTCGATAAGGAGATCGAGTATGTCATGGACCGCCACGACAAAGGTGCGGAAATTTTTTCGACCATCGGTGCTTATGCTCCGGCCATGGGGATGATCGGTACTCTGATCGGTCTGGTCCAGATGCTTCAGAATATGAGTGATCCCTCTTCCATTGGACCGGCTATGGCGGTTGCCTTGTTGACGACCTTTTATGGTGCGGTTATCGCAAACGTTATTGCCACCCCGATCTCCGGGAAACTGAAGATTCGCTCAGCGAGTGAGGTTTTGAACAAGACCCTGGTGACCGAGGGGATGAAAGCGATTCTTGAAGGGGAGAATCCGCGTTTGATGGAGCAACGTCTCCATGCCTTTGTGGCACCGAAAGAACGCCAGAGCAACTTTAACTAAGCGGGGTTTTCACAATGGCTAAAAAGGAAAAAAAAGCTCCTGAAGGGGCGCCAATGTGGATGGTCACCTTCAGTGACATGGTTACCCTGCTATTGACCTTTTTCGTTCTCATGTTATCCATGGCGAACATGGACAAGGTTAAGTTTCAACAGGCCAGTGATTCTCTGGCGGGCGCTTTCGGGGTCATGGGCAGTGCCGATAAAACCGAAACTGCACCTCCCCGCGTGGTGTCAACGTCACCGATTAATGACGATTTTTCTGCCAAAGTCTATCGCCGGATCAGAACCAAATTACGGGAATTTAAACTCAATAAAAAAATCAAACTGATCAAAGACCGTGGCGCGGTTATCCTGCGTGTCGATGAAGCTGTTCTGTTTCAATCGGGGGAAAGCCGACTTAGCCCTGAGGCCGATCCGATCTTACGTAAAGTCGCCGAGCTGGTACGGCCCCTCCCCTTGAATATGAAAATCGAAGGGCATACGGACAATCGCGGTGCCGAGCTCGCTAACTGGGATCTGTCGGTCAATCGTGCGGTCGCTGTCCTGCGCTTCCTGGCTACCAATGAGCTTGTACCCATGGCACGTATGGCGGCTACCGGGTATGGTTCTCAGAAACCTTTATTCCCCAATAACAGTGAGCAGGAGCGGGCATTGAACCGCCGGGTCGAGTTTGTTCTGGAAAGTCAGGGGGATCCGAATCAGGATCTGCCTTACTTGATGGATACCAAGGAGCTTGCTCCCTTCTAAGCGACTCAGTCGCTTAGAAGGGATTTTAAATCTGAAATTTCAAATTTCAGACTCAGGTAAAGAAGCAGTAACGCAGGTGCATCATTTTTCAAATCTAAAATTTCAAATCTGAAATCTCCGCCGCCCGCGGTGGAGAAAGGGGAAAAACATGGCAAAAGAACCGGAAAACGAAGCCGAAGAGGGTGGCGGAGGAAAAAAGAAGAAGCTGATCATTATCATCGCAGCCTTGGTGCTTCTGATCGCTGGCGGGGCCGGAGCCTATTTTTTCTTTATGACTGGTGATGATGAAGAAAAAATCTCACCAGAGGAAGAAAAAGCCTTGGCCGAAGAACAGGCCAACCAGGTTGGTCCCATGGTCAATATAGAAACTTTTATTGTCAATATTCTGGATGACGAGGAGAGTCGTTACCTGAAAGCAGCAATTACCGTTGAAGTAAGCAGTGAGGAAGCTTCCATGGAGCTAACTTCACGTATGGCCCAGGTAAAAGATGCGATTCTTCTCCTTGTCGGTAACAAAACCTATAACGAATTAAGCGACCTGCAGGGTAAAATTCAGTTACGTGCAGAACTGATTAATAAGCTGAACAGTATTTTGACACAGGGTAAAGTAAAACGTATTTATTTTACGGACTTTGTTGTTCAATAAAGGCGAATCTAAGTGGAAAAAATTCTCACAAAAGATGAAATAGCTGATCTGCTATCGGCTGTTCGCCATGGCGAAATCGATGTTGATGATATCGGGAGTGACGCTGATTCAGGGGGAGGCAAGCGTGCTTCGTCGCGTCGGTCTAAAACATTAACGGCGCGGGAATGTAACCTGTTCAGGGCCGAAGGCCCGGAAAATTGGCGCCTTAAAAACTACGATCTGATTCTGGATAGTTTCGCACGGAATTATGCGCTGTCAATGTCGTCCCGTTTTCAGCGGGCTGTCCATATAAAATTGGAAGCCATGGAATCGATGACTTTTGAAGTTTTATTGCAGCGTCTATCTGGACGTGGTGCCATCGGGGTTTTGCAGATTGAACCATTGACCGGGGGTGGGCTCCTCATATTGGATGAGCAATTATCTTTTTCTTTGGTCGAAATGGTGCTGGGTGGCAGTCCAGGCAATAATATGGTCATTCCCAATCGCGGTATGAGTGCTATTGAGTTAAATGTCATGCGCGATGTCATTAAGGCTTCCTGCTCTGAGCTGAATAAAGGTTTTGCGCAGTTGCAGGAGATTGAGACCTCATTGGTCGAAGTTGTCAGTAATTTGCGTCTGTTAAATTTTGTTAGTGCTGAGGTTGGTGTCGTTGCTGCACGGTTCAAGGTCACAATCGATAATGTCGAAGGAAGCATTTCTCTGGTTATCCCCCATAGTACGCTTGAGCCATTGCAGAATAAGCAACAGAGTAAGGCTGTACCCGATAGTTTGTTGAAGGGGAGCAAATGGCAGAAAGTTGTGTATGGTGAATTGGAACATATGAAGGTGGAAGTTGAAGCACAACTGGGAACCGTATCATTGCGGGTCCGGGATATTCTCAATTTTCAGGTCGGTGATGTTATTGAACTCGATTTCAAGCCGGAAGCACCATTAAATATCATGGTCGAGCAGCGCCCTAAATTTAAAGCGGTAGCCGGTGTACAGAATGGTAAAAAAGCAATACGAATACTGGGGCGGATTCCCCAGGGAGGATAGCAGATGAGTGATACAAATATGGATAATATCGAGGACGTTCCGGTTCCAGCTCCGGAAGTAAAATCCGCTGGAGGCAAAAACGACCGCGGTATCGATCTGTTGCTCGATATCCCGCTGGAGGTCGCTGTCGAAGTCGGGCGTTCCCGGATTCTGGTCAGGGATCTGCTGGAGTTGCAGGAAGGGTCGCTGATTGAGCTGGATAAACTGGCCGGAGAGCCGCTTGATCTGTATGTTAATTCGCGACTGATTGCACGTGGAGAAGCGGTTGTTGTCAACGATAAGTTCGGTTTGCGCCTGACCGATGTGGTCAGCCCATCAGAACGTATTGAAAAGCTCGGCTGATGTTACCGCGCGTCGCTTTCCTTCTGCTGCTGGCCCCCGTATTCAGTGTTGAGGCTGCCGAAAAACTGGCTGAGCCAAGCCTGTTGGGATCGTCATTAAAAATGGCTGCGGCCCTGGTCGTTATTATCGGTATTTTATTGTTGTTCTATGCTGCCAGTAAAAAGGGCTTTCCGGTATTGCCGCAGCGTAAGGATGGCTTGATTAAAGTGCTGGAAACCCGTCCCCTTGGTGGTCGCAAATTTCTTTGCGTCGTCAAGGTTCGTGATGAAGAGTTGCTGCTGGGGCTGAGTAATGATCGTATCGAGTGCTTGACCAAACTTAAGCCTGACACGCGTTTCAGCGAACAGTTAGAGCAACTGGAAAAGGTGGAAGAGGAGCCATCATGAAACGGCTGTTGCTGTTGCTTCTTATGGTGTTGCTGACACCGGTTCTGGCTGATGCTGCTCAGGGGTTACCGACGATTACCCTGGGAATCGGTCAGGCGACCGACCCGGCTGAAGTGTCGACGGCTCTGCAGATCCTTATCGTTTTAACGATTTTGTCCGTTGCACCGGCGATTTTGTTGATGACCACCGGATTTACCCGGATTGTTATTGTTTTGTCGTTTGTCAGGCAGGCCTTGGGAACACAACAGGCACCTTCCAACCAGATTATTATCGGGCTGTCCCTGTTTCTGACCTTTTTTGTTATGGCTCCGGTGTTTACCCAGATCAATGATAACGCCCTGCAACCCTATCTGGATAACAAGATCAATCAGGACGTTGCGCTGGATGAAGCCGTTAAGCCGATGCGCACCTTCATGTTCTCTCAGGTCAGTGAGAAAGATCTGCAATTCCTGGTTGATATCTCCCGTTCACCCCAGCCGGAAAACCAGGATGATATCTCCCTGCTGACCCTGATACCGGCTTTCATGCTGTCTGAACTGAAACGTGCTTTCCAGATGGGCTTTTTGCTGTTTGTTCCATTTCTGATGATCGATATGATCGTGGCGTCAATTCTGATGGCCATGGGGATGATGATGTTGCCACCGGTTATTGTGTCTCTGCCGTTCAAGATTTTGCTGTTTGTGCTGGTGGATGGCTGGACGCTGGTGGTTGGTTCGCTGATCCAGAGTTTTGGTTGATAAAAGCAGAAAATAGAATAGAGAAGATAGAAGTTCAACTTCCGGATTCTGAATTCGATCTTCTCCATTCCAAAGGATTTCCAAATGACACCTGAATTTGTCATCGGTATCGGCCGCCAGGCCATTGAAACAACTCTGATGTGTGCGGCCCCCATGCTCGTAACTGCGCTGGTGATCGGGCTGGTGATAAGTATTTTTCAGGCGGCAACGCAGATCAATGAACAGACCATGACTTTTATCCCTAAAATTGTTGGTGTTTTTGTCTCTCTATTGATTTTTTCACCATGGATTTTACAGAAAATCTCCGCTTTTATTCACCTGATTTTTGACCAGTTGCCGCTCATCGGACGTTAAGGGCAGATCGCATGGACCTGCCTGAAATATCCCTGCCGTTGATTCAGGGTTTTCTCATCTGCCTGGCCCGGGTCGCCGCCGTTTTCGCTGGGATTCCCATTTTTAGCGGAAACCAGGTCCCGCCGCAGATTCGCTTTGGCATCGCTGTGCTGTTTGCCATGTTGACCTACCCTATAATTAAAGATTATCTGCCCCAGGAATCGTTAACCCCCCTGGCTCTGGTGGTTGTCATTGGTGCTGACATTCTCCTTGGGTTAACTGTCGGATTTTTGGCACAATTGATTTTTATGGCAGCTGAGTTTGCCGGTTCGGTGATCGGCTACAATATGGGGTTTGCTGCAGCCAATGTTTTTGACCCGATAAACCAGCAGCAGATTGCCCTGATATCAAGATTTCAAAGTATCTTTACTATCCTGTTGTTCCTGTCTTTGAATGTTCATCACCTATTTCTTCAGGCTCTTGTCGCATCATTTGAAATGCTTCCCCCCGGCACTTTGAATCTGCATAAGGGGGCTATTCCAATGTTGGTCGAAGTGACGAATCATTCCCTGATTCTCAGTGTTCGGCTGGTGGCCCCGGTTCTGGTGCTATTGATCCTTTCCACCATGGTGCTAGGCATCATGTCACGCATTTTCCCGCAGCTTAACGTCTTCATGCTCTCTTATCCGCTGAATATCGGCTTTGCCTTTGTCGTCATGGGCGCAACCCTCGGCATTATGGCTGGTATCCTTGAAAATGAATTTGCCTCACTTTCGGAACGATTCTTGCGACTCTTCAGCTTATTCTAGTTTCAATGCCAAAATCTTGTCACCGTTTTCACAACAGTGACAAAGGACAGAGGATAAGTGGATGGCGGAAGAGTCCGGTCAGGAACGTACAGAGGACGCGACCGAGAAACGGCGCAAGGATTTTCGCGAAAAAGGGCAGGTTGCGCAGAGTAAGGAAGTTGGCACTGCGGCTCTACTGACCGGCGCGCTGTTTCTGTGGGTTTTCTACGCCCAGCCCTTATGGCTTGAGCTAGAAGGGATGTACCGTCGCCTGTTTCAGATGCTGAGTGACTTTGAAGTGACCTCTCTGTCAGTCATGAGCCTGGCCTGGGCCCTTGGCTTTTTGTTGATCAAACTGTTATGGCCGATCTTTCTGGTTACCCTGGTGGTTGGTTTTCTGGCTTCCTTTGGCCAGGTTGGTCCCCTGTTTTCTACTAAAGTATTTCAACCTGATATCAACAAGTTCAATCCAATTACCGGGATGGGAAAATTTTTTTCCAAACGGTCAGCGGTTGAACTTGTCAAATCTCTGGCAAAAATAACCCTTATCGCTTTTGTCGCCTACAAAACCGTTGCTGCTGAGTTTGACAATGTGTTGACTCTGACCTTGCTTGATGTTCGACAAAGCCTTCTTTTCCTGGCCCAGGTGACGTTTTTGGTGTTTGCCAAAAGCTGCGGGATCATCATCGTCCTGGCTATCATCGACTACGGCTTCGTCAAGTATGAGATGGAGGAGAAGATGAAAATGACCAAGCAGGAGATCAAGGAGGAGCACAAGGATGTTGAGGGGAATCCGCAGTTGAAGTCTCGTATTCGCTCCATGCAGATGCAGATGGCTCGCAAGCGGATGATGAGCGAAGTCCCCAAGGCTGATGTCATTATTACCAACCCGACCCACCTGTCTATTGCCCTGGCTTATCGGCGCGACGAGATGAGTGCGCCGCAGATTGTCGCTAAAGGAGCTGATCACCTGGCATTTCGGATTCGTGAAATTGCGCGTGAACATCAAGTTCCTTTGGTTGAAAACAAGCCGGTGGCACGGGCTTTGTACAAGTATGAGGTAGGGGAGGAAATACCAGAAGAAATGTTTACCGCCGTAGCCGAGATTTTAGCTTACGTCTATGGTCTGAAAAAGTAATAAGTGCCCGAAATTATACATTTAAATATATATTAAAAAGATTTTTTGGCTAAGCCAAAAGTTTGACATTAAGTGTCAAGAATACTGATAAAGGTTGGAACTCTATGGCCACACTCGATGGAATTATGATTAACCGTTGGCGGGAATTATTACTACGCAGTGATATTTTTGTCGCTTTTGGTTTGGTTTTGATCTTGATGTTGATGGTTTTGCCATTGCCACCGATGCTGCTCGATATTTTCCTGGCCATGAACATCACCATCGGGTTGTTAATCCTGATTATTGCTCTGTACACCTCCCGGGCTCTTGATTTTGCCGTTTTCCCCAGTGTCTTGTTGATTACCACGCTGTTCCGCTTGTCGTTGAACGTTGCCTCAACACGTTTGATCCTGCTCCATGGTGATGAAGGGCCATCGGCGGCCGGTTCGGTTATCCAGTCCTTCGGTCAATTCGTGGTTGGTGGTAATTACGTTGTCGGTATCGTGATCTTCGTCATTCTGGTCATCATCAACTTTATGGTTATTACCAAGGGTGCAGGCCGCGTCGCCGAGGTTGCTGCCCGCTTTACCCTGGATGCTATGCCAGGTAAGCAGATGGCCATTGACGCCGACCTGAATGCCGGTCTGATCAACGATGAAGAGGCCCGGACTCGGCGGAAAGAGATCGCGGCGGAGTCCGATTTTTACGGCGCGATGGATGGTGCCAGTAAGTTTGTTAAGGGGGATGCCATCGCCGGGATTATTATTACCCTGATCAATATCGGCGCGGGGTTTGTTATCGGTGTCATGCAGAAGGGGATGCCGATGGCTGAAGCTGCCGCCAACTACACCATTCTGACCGTTGGTGATGGTCTGGTCGGACAGATTCCGGCTCTGATCATATCGACCGGTGCCGGTATTATGGTAACCCGTACCGCCGGTGATGATGACTTCGGTACCGAGCTGAAGCGTCAATTTACGGTTCATCCCCAGGCTCTGTGGGTGGTCAGTGTTATCCTGCTGATATTTGCCCTGATTCCGGGGTTACCCCACTTTCCCTTCTTTGTTCTGTCCTTAAGCGTTGGTTATATCGCCTGGCGGGTGCAGAAGGCACGCGAAATTGCGGCCAGGAAACCGGTTCTTGAGGCACCACCGGCACCAAAACAGATTGAAGAAGAGAATTATGAAAAAATGCTCAGCGTCGACCTGCTGGAAATGGAGGTTGGCTACGGACTGATTCCGCTCGTGGATACCGCCCAGAACGGTGAGCTGTTGCCGCGCATCAAGTCGATCCGCAAGCAGTTCGCTCTCGATTTCGGGTTTATCGTGCCGCCGGTACACATCAAAGATAACCTGCAACTGAAGCCGAATGAGTATGCCATCCTTTTGAAGGGGGTTGCCATTGGAGGTGGGGAGTTGCTGCCCGGCCATTTCCTGGCTATGAATCCGGGTACCGCGACGGAAACCATCAAGGGAATCGAAACGGTCGAACCTGCCTTCAATCTGCCGGCGGTCTGGATTTCGGAAGACAAGAAGGAACGGGCTCAGATCTCCGGATATACGGTTGTCGATAATACTACGGTTGTCGCAACCCACTTAAGCGAGCTGATCAAAAAGCATGGTCACGAACTGCTTGGTCGCCAGGAGGTACAAAATCTTCTTGATAACCTGGCCAAGGACTATCCCAAGCTGGTTGAAGAGCTGGTTCCCAATATGTTGAGCCTGGGCGTGGTTATGAGAGTGCTGCAAAATCTCTTGCGCGAAGGGGTCTCCATTCGTGATTTAAGAACTATTTTAGAAACATTGGCAGACTGGGCACCGGTATTGCATGATCCAGATCAACTGACTGAACATGTGCGGGCGATGATGGCTCGCTCAATCAGCAGCAATTACAGTGATGATGGAAAGGTGCTTGAAGTAATGACTTTTGACCGGAACGTTGAAACCAAGATCCAGGATGCGCTGCAGAGCACGGATCAGGGCACTTACCTGGCCCTGGACCCGAGCTTCGCCCAGGCCCTGATCAACAGTCTCAACAAGGCCGTACAGAAAGCTGCAGGGGGAACCCCGGTATTACTGTGTACGCCAACAATCCGACTCCATGTCAAAAGGTTGACTGAACGTTACCTCCCGGGTCTGGCAATTATTTCACACAATGAGATCGCTCCTCATCTGAAGGTGCGGTCGATAGGAACGGTGACTGTCAATGTTGGTTAAAAAATTCGAAGCAGAAAATATGACGGCAGCTTTACAGCTGGTAAAAGATACCCTTGGCTCGGACGCGTTAATTCTGTCGACCAGAACCCTCAGCCGCAAAGGGCTTGGCGTTCTTGGCAAGCAGCTGATTGAGGTGACTGCTGCCATCGAATCTCCGGCCATGAAAAACAACCTGCGCAAAGCGACGGTATCTAACGATGTGATTCCTGAGCCGGTCAGAGCTGCCTTCGGTAAGTTTTCTACCAGTCATAACCAACGTGTTGAAACCCTGGAAGATGAAGTCGTGTCCATATCCCGCCAGGCGGCCGGTAGAAGCCAGAAGGTTGAAGTTCGTGAGAACCCTCTCGAAGCTGAAGTTCGCCAGTTAAAAGCCCAGCTCGAGGCGCAGAATATCGGTCAGCTTCAGGCTGAGATCAATGAGCTTAAAGCCCTGATGAAACAGCTCACAGCCTTTAATCCGGTTGTGGCTCCAGCAACTCCGGCACCACAGCCGGAGCCGCAGATTGAAGCTCCTGTTGTCCGGCCTGAAGAACTGGCCATTGCTCCGCCTGAGGATATCAAACCAGTGATCAAGCGCGTTGAACCACGCCCTGCACCGGTCTCACGTTTCAAAAGTAACCTTGACCAGCAGCTTGATGATCTTTCGGCAATGCTGGTGGACCGGGGTATTGATGCGGAAGCAGCCACGACAATTGCACGTTTTGCCGAACCTCAAATGAATTCCAGTCAACGTCATAATCCTGACGCTTGTCGCCGCTTTCTGGCCCGCACTGTTGCCGGTTTGGTACAGACCTCCGGCCGGCTCTGGCAGCAAGGCCAGCCGCAAAAGCGCGTCGCCCTGTTAGGAGCGACCGGTGTTGGCAAAACCACGACCATCGCCAAACTTGCCGCAGAAGCGATTACGGAAAGTGGTGCCCGGGTGGCTCTGGTCACCATTGATACGTATAGAATCGCTGCGGTGGAGCAGTTAAAAATTTACGGTGAAATTATGGGGGTCCCGGTTGACGTTGTATTGTCACCAGAGCAATTGCAGGAAGCCTTCCGGCGCCATGCAGACAAGGACCTGATTCTGATTGATACCGCTGGACGCAGCCCCCAGGACAGTCTGCGCATCGATGAGCTCAACCAGTTCCTCGGTGTCGATGCCGGGGTCGAAAACTGCCTGGTATTACCGGCAACGACAGAAGAACGTCTGCTCCAGAAAACCTACGAAGCTTTCAGAAAATTACCCCTGTCCCGGTTGATTTTTACCAAGCTGGATGAGACAGATCGTTGCGGAGCGCTGATTAACATTCCGACCCGCAATAACCTGCCTTTGGCGTACCTGACCAATGGCCAGAAAGTGCCGGAAGATCTGCTTCTGGCAGAACCACAGAATGTTGCTGACCTGGTGATGGGTGCGGCAGAAGAGACACGGAGGATGGCAGTATGATGAGTAGCGCCACGGATCAGGCCGGAACTTTGCGCACGATGCGCGATCAGATGGATCAGACTGCACGCGACCTGCAGCTGCCAGCCACGAGAGTATTGTCGATTACCAGTGGTAAGGGGGGCGTCGGGAAGACTGCTGTGGTTTCCAATGTTGCCGTGACTCTGGCCAAGCAGGGGAAAAAAGTTCTCATCATTGATGCTGACCTGGGTCTGGCCAATGTTGATGTCGTGCTGGGGCTGGCTCCTCCTTACAACTTGAATCATTTCTTCAATGGCGAACGGACCCTTGAGGAGATCATGGTCGAAGGGCCGCATGGGCTGAAGATTCTGCCGGCGGGGTCGGGAGTTCAGCAATTTACCCGTCTCGATTCGCAGTTGAAAATGCGCCTGATCGATTCTCTGGATGCCCTTGATGAACACTTTGACGTGGTGCTGATCGATACCGAGGCCGGCATCTCTGATAACGTGACCTATTTTAACGTGGCGGCGCAGGATATCCTGGTGGTCACAACCCCCGAGCCGACTGCCATTACCGATGCTTATGCTCTGATGAAGCTGTTGTCGACACAGTATCATCAGAAGCGTTTCCTGCTGGCAGTCAATTCGGTACGCAATGCTGACGAGGGGCTCGATGTGTTCGAGAAGCTGACCATGGTTTCTGGTCGTTATCTTGACATCTTCATCGATTACCTCGGGTGTATCCCCTATGACAAAAAGATGCACGATTCGGTGCGTCAGCAGCAGGTTATGGTCGATCTTTATCCAGAACACAAGGTTGCGAAATCATTTGTGGCGTTGGCAGAGACCCTGCTGGAGACACCAATCAATAATCAGGCTCAAGGAACCTTGCAGTTTTTCTGGAAGCAGTTTCTTGGCGTCGGTTCGGAGGCAAGCTGATGAGTTACGCTAGCGGCTATGGTCCCCCGGGACCCCAGGAACGTGAAAAAATGATTGAGATGCATTTATCCCTGGTTGATTTCCTGGTCGATCGCATGATGACCCAGGTTCCGGCATTTGTTAATCGTGATGACATCCGCAGTGCTGCCCTGATGGGGTTGATGGATGCCGCGAGTCGCTTTGATCCACGGCGTGGGGTGTTATTTAAAACCTTTGCCGAGCGGCGCATTCGCGGAGCGGTGTTTGACGAAGTCAGAAGAATGGACTGGTTTTCAAGGTCACTGCGGGAAAAGCAGTCTCGCTATAACAGGGCGGCAGATGAGCTGGGTAAAAAGCTTGGTCGGGCTCCGGATGATGAGGAGATGGCCATGGCTTTAGAGATGACCCTGGATGAGTTTCATGACCTGCAGTTTCAGGTCAGCCAGTTGGGCTACGTCAGTCTTAATGAAAATCTGGATGATGATGACGAGCACGGGAAATCGTTTATCGATAATCTTCAGGACACCCGTGAAGACAGCGTGCAGGATAAACTGGAAGCCAATGAATTGACACGCGAGTTGGCCGGTTATCTTGACCAGCTGTCAGAAAAAGAGCGCCTGGTTATTGCATTGCTCTATTACGAAGAGTTGTCACAAAAGGAAATTTCTGAAGTCCTCGAATTAACCGAGGGGCGTATTTCCCAGTTGCACAGCCAGGCTCTGAGCAAGTTGAAATCAAAAATGAAGAATAGCATCAACGCAATAAGGGTCGGTTAGTAACGATGGAATATTGGTTTGTCTTGCTGGCAGTCGCAGCAATTGCCGCATTTTCACTGATGCTGAGTATCCGGTTGTTACGGGTGGTCAGGAACCTGCAGGAGCAGGTCCGGATTTTGCAAAATCTACCGCCTAAGGTTCCGGATCAGGCAGAACCCACCGCACCGGTCAGTTTTTCGACCAGCCTCAGCCAGGCTGAGCAGAAGGTCGCGGAAAGCCAGATTCAGTTTAAAGGTGGCTCTCAGGCGGATAAATATCGTTACCTTGCTTCCCTGGCGGGTCAGGGCCTGGATTCGGCTGCCATTGCCGCCGCC
Organism: Geopsychrobacteraceae bacterium; assembly: GCA_963664385.1. GTDB lineage: Bacteria > Desulfobacterota > Desulfuromonadia > Desulfuromonadales > Geopsychrobacteraceae > Seleniibacterium. The sequence continues at coordinate 1,058,039 of OY761157.1, read as the reverse complement.
CTGCAGATGTCACCGGTAGAAGTTGAACAGTTGTTGAGTTTAGCGCGCCTGCGTCCCCAGGGGCAGGCTGCGGTGAATGAGGGGTGATTGGGCCGGTGAATCAGCGACAGAATCGAACTGTTTCCCAACAAACCCTAAAGAATCAGTGTCAAAAGACCGACAAGAAGAGCAAGTGAGGTAATTGATATGTCGAGCGGAAAATACAGTGCCATTTCCGGGGCCGTCGGCCGTATGGAAAATATGAACCGCATCAGCGAGCAGCTGGCCGCCGTCAAAACACCGGGTTACAAACAGGGAATATCGACCTTTGAAGCCAAGCTGGGAGAAATCAATTCCGGGATGGCAACCAAGGCGACCAACTATACGCAAATCACCAAGCCGGAGATCGATTTTAGTCAAGGTCATTTGGAGTTTACCGGCGACCCTCTCGATTTGGCAATTAATGGTAAAGGTTTTTTTCATATCGAACTGCCCGATGGCAGTACTGCCTATGAGCGTAAAGGGAACTTTCAACTCGATGCTGACGGGCAACTGGTGGACACAAATGGTTACCCGGTTCTGGATACCGCCGGAAAACCGATTACCTTGCTGCAAGCCGATGTGCAGATTAATACCAATGGTGAAATCTGGGATGGCGAAACCTTGATTGCGCAGATTGCGGTCATGGCATTTGCTGATGAGTCGGTCCTCAAACAGGTGCGGGGCGAACTGTATACGGTAACTGATGACAGTACGCCCGAGTTGACTACCGATATGGAACTCCTTCAGAAAAATGTTGAAGGAGCTAACGTCAACATGGTCAAAACCATGACCACGATGACCGCTAACCTGAGGGCATTTGAGGCCACTCAAAAAGCGCTTAAAATTTACAGCGACATGGATTCCAAGGCAGCAGATATCGGAACGATTCAATAACTGCTGCAATATGACGCCCGGCGTCAAAGGAGAAGATAAATGATCAGAGCTCTCTGGACAGCATCATCAGGGATGCAATCACAACAGGTTAACATGGACGTTATTGCCAATAACCTGGCCAACGTGAACAGTAGCGGTTTTAAGAAAAGCCGGGCTGACTTTCAGGATGTCCTCTACCAGACCAACAAGGTTGCCGGTGCCGGTGGTGAAGGGGGGCAATCCCCGACAGGCATTCAGATAGGTCTTGGCTCGCGGGTTGCTGCGGTACAAAAGATCTTTACGACGGGTGATTTACAACAGACGGAAAATGAACTTGATCTCGCCATTGAGGGGCCGGGCTTTTTCCAGGTGACCCTGCCGGATGGCACGACCGCCTACACCAGGTCCGGAGCCTTTAAAAAGGACAGTGAAGGGCAAGTTGTTTCGTCCGATGGCTATCCCCTGGTCCCGCAGATTGTTATTCCGGAAAATGCGACAACCGTGTCTGTATCTGAAGACGGTACTGTCCAGGTGTTGCTCGATGGAGAATCAGAGCCGACAGAGATTGGGGTTATCGAACTGGTGCGTTTTGGAAATCCGGCGGGCTTAAGCAGTATGGGACGGAATCTGTACGAGCAGACGGCGACCAGTGGTGACCCGATCACCGGTACCGCGGGGCAGGAAGGGTACGGAACCCTGTCCCAGGGGTTTCTGGAAGGGTCGAATGTCAACATCATGGAAGAGATGGTCAATATGATCGCCGGCCAGCGTGCCTACGAAGTTAACTCCAAGGCGATCCGTACCGCAGATGAAATGCTTCAGTTGACCAGTGACCTGGTTCGCTGATAGCAGGTTAACCTTCTAACGCTGAGAATAGTGAGCGGAGGATACGAAAAGTCATGAAATATCTGTTTGTCATATTACTGATCATTGCTGCCCCGTTTGGTGCCGTCGCTGCGACATCGTTGCAGGCTCAAAGCTCCGAGGTGATGATTGATCAGGATGAGGTGACACAGGTTCTGACTGATTATCTGAACGCAGAATCGCGGCAATTCCCCCAGGTTGATCTGCGTTTTAAGCAGGTTGATCTGCCGGAACCATTCAGTATCCCTCAAGGGCGTATCGATCACCAGATCATACCGGCCAATCCTGGTGTGATCGGGAGCCGGCGTTTAACGCTGCTGACACGTGTTGATGGCGAGATCGTCAGTAACCAGTCGATACGGGTTGAGCTGGAAGCTATGGCCGAGGTGATTGTCGCTAAAAATTCCATGCGCCGGGGCAAAATACTGACCGCAGACGATATCGACGTAATCTACACCGATATCTCAAGAATAGATGAGCCGATTTTTGCCGAAGAGCAAGTGATCGGCAAGCGACTGAAACGTTCGGTACGGTTAGGTGATCCCCTCGAACAACGGGAAGTTGAGTTTCCCCCGGTCATCAAGCGTGGGGAAAAGGTTGTCATTAATGCCAGTAGTCAGGGCTTGCAGCTGACTGCTGCTGGCGAAGCCAGACAGGATGGCCGGCCGGGTGAAATGATCCGGGTGGTAAACAGCAGCTCTCGCAAAGAGGTGAGTTGCCTTGTTGTTGCTCCTGGTGTGGTGAAAGTGGAGTTCTGATATGGCTAAGAAATTTGTCGCACTGATGATTCTCGCCACGGCACTGAGCGCATGTGTCGGTCCGCTGAAGCAGCAGGACCTGACAGCCGTTGAGCCGGTCGAACCAATTATGTATGAACCGGTGATTCCCAAAACCACAGGTTCCCTCTGGACTGAAGCCCGTGGTGGGATGTTCGGGGACAATAAGGGGCGTACGGTTGGCGATATCGTAACCGTCGTCATCTCAGAAAGTGCCAGCGCCAGTAAGGAAGCGACCACCTCGACCGACCGCACCAGTTCCATGTCCGCCGGTGTTTCCGCACTGTTCGGTCTGGAGCGGAGTATCGGCAGAGCAACCGACCTCGATCCGTCGGCATTGATGGATGCGACGACGACCAACGGTTTCGCCGGCTCCGGGAAAACCGCTCGCAAAGAGAACCTGGTTGCTACTCTGACTACGCAGGTTGTTGAGGTTCTTCCCAATGGCAACTTACGCATTGCCGGTAATAAGACGGTCACCGTTAATAATGAAATGCAGATTGTCAAGCTGAGCGGGATCGTGCGTTCCAGTGATATTACCCCGGGCAACCTCATCGACTCAGCCAGCATTCTTAATGCGCGCATCGCCTATGTTGGTAAAGGGGTGATCAGTGATAAGCAGGGGCAGGGGTGGTTAGTGCGCGGCCTCGACCAAATCTGGCCATTTTGAGCAGGAGGTGATGAAAAGCACCTGTCTGCTTCGTTGCTTTTACTCGACCTCAACGACGTATGTTCCATACGCCTTATTCGGTCGAGTTTCAAGCGCCTCGCATTCAGGCACTTTTGATCACCTCTTGAGGCAGCTGTGCGAAAGATAATTACCCTCGCCCTCTAGGGTGAGTGGGCGCGTAGCGCCGGGTGAGGGGGGAACTTCTTCATCAAAATTAACAGCTCTGTTTCGAACAGGGAGCTCGTATGAGACGATTTACTTTTAAAAAATTGATGGTACTCACTGTCCTGGTCTTAGGCTTTGTGGGCCTGGGAACCGCTCATGCTTCGCGCATCAAGGAACTGGCCCAGCTTGAGGGGGTGCGTGGTAACCAGCTGGTTGGCTACGGTTTGGTCGTTGGACTCAACGGCACGGGGGACAGCAGCAGTACTCAATTTACTATTCAGTCCCTGGTCAACATGATGGAACGTTTGGGGGTGACGGTTGATCCGGATACGGTCAAGGTCGCCAATGTGGCCGCCGTTGTGGTTACTGCCGACCTGCCTGCATTTTCCCGGGCCGGAAGTCAGATTGATGTCTCGGTAGCGTCGGTAGGCGATGCCGAAGATCTGGCTGGTGGTACCTTGTTGATGACTCCTTTAAAAGCTGCTGATGGCAATATTTACGCCGTTGCCCAGGGCGCATTGGTTGTCGGTTCCCTGGCTTTTGGCGGGGAGACGGCTAAAGTTCAGAAAAACCACCCGACCTCGGGACGGATACCTGGTGGTGCGTATGTTGAGCGGGAGGTTGATTTTGAGCTGTCCCATGGGCAGAATCTGAAATACCGCCTTAAAGATTCGGATTTTACCACCATCTCGCGCATGACGGCTGAGATCAATAAGCATTTTGGCGGCCCCTACGCAAGATCCATCGATGCCGGGGAGCTTGAAGTTAAATTGCCGAAAGACTACAACAATCGTGTCGTCGCTTTTATCTCTGAACTGGAACGGATTGATGTGGTTCCTGATACGGTCGCCCGGGTGGTAGTCAACGAAAAGACCGGCACCATCGTCATGGGTGAGCAGGTTCGGATTTCAACCGTTGCCGTTTCTCATGGTAATCTGAGCATGGTCATCAACGAACAATTGAATGTATCGCAGCCCAATGCCTTTTCAGAGGGGGAGACGGTCGTAACTCCCCAAACCCAGGTTGGTGTTGTCGAAGAGGATGCCAAGCTGATGGTTCTGGAGCAGGGGGTCAGCATTGGTGAAGTTGCCGCGGCGTTAAATGCTATTGGCGCGTCACCGCGTGACTTGATCGCCATCTTCCAGGCCATCAAGGCCGCGGGGGCTCTTTATGCTGATTTGGTTATCCTCTAGCCCAAACCGCTGGGCTAGAGATTTCACATCTGAAATTTCAGATTTCAGAATTTGAAGGACTGCGGGATTTCAGGTAAAACTGGGAATTTCAGATTTCAGAATTTAAGAACTGTGGGATTTCAGATAAAGCTTTGAAATTTCAAATTTCAAATCTGAAATCCCACCGCAAGGTGGGTTATGGACGCAAGAATTGATACCGCTGATCTGATTAGCCAGGCTACGACTCAGACCAAAGTAGCGGCTAAAAACAAAAATGAGGCCAAGCTGCGCGAAACGGCTCAGGATTTCGAGGCCATTTTTATCCGGCAGATGTTCAAGGAAATGCGTAATACGGTCCATCATGAAGGGCTTATCGAAAAAGATAACGCCTCCGACACCTATGACCAGCTGCAGGATATGGAAGCCGCGCGCATTGCTGCCCGCCAGGGTGGTATCGGTCTTGCCGATCTGATGATGCAGCAGTTAATGAAGGATTAAGAGCTTTTTCTCGAGGGCGCGTGGTCATGCGCCCTCTTCCTGTCAAGGACCCACCCCAGACCCATAGAAATTTTCGTAAATTTCCTAAAGAATAAATACGTAACAGTCGATATAGTACCAAAGGGATTTTAACTGGAGGTAAATATGACAGATCGTATTGATGGAAATTATCAGAAAAACACGATCCAGACTCCACTACAGGAAGAAACCAGGTTACGTCAGTACAGCAAGGAAGTTGTCGCTGAGGTAACCGACACCGTCTCTTTGGGCGCAACCGAAGAGAGCAGTGAAACCTATGGACCGGGGTTGAAAGTGGCTCCGGCTTACGAGTTGCTGCGCAACCTGGTGGTTAAAACTCTCCAGGAACAAGGCGTCCCGGCTCAGGTCAGTACCGGTAATATGACCATCGACCTGAACACCATGACACCTGAAGAAGCTCAGGAACTGATTTCCGAAGATGGTTACTTCGGCGTCGAACAAACCTCTGACCGTATTGTTGATTTTGCCATTAATGCTTTTGGGCAGGATCCATCCCGGTTGCAGGAGATGAGAGATGCGATAGATCAGGGTTTCCTTGAGGCGCAGGATGCCTTTGGTGGAGCCCTTCCAGAGATATCACAAAAAACCTACGAAGCAATAATGGATAAATTAGATTCGTTTGCCAGTCAGTTTGAGTAATCGGCAATATAAAACAGGAGCCCGTCATGGTTGATAAAATTAATGGAAACAGCGGATTTGGTCCCCTTGGCAATGTCAGCCGGACCAACAAGAAGACCGCAGCGAACAGTGCCTCGGCCAACAAGTCCGACAGTATCGATTTTTCCAGCGCATTGCAGAATGCCAGCAAAGCGCAGGAAGCGTCTGCAACCCAGGATACCGCGAGAGCTGAAAAGATTCAGGCACTGAAAGCCCAGATTCAGGACGGAACCTATAAGCCTGACCTGGAAAAAGTTGCTGCCAGCGTTCTGCCGTTTCTGGTTAAAGGGTAGTCATCATGACTCGCGATCAGATCAAAACTCAGCTTGAAACCTTGCTGACCCTGCTGCAACAGGAGCGTGAATGCGCTCAAGCCCTGGATATCCCGGGCCTGCAGCAGGTCGTTGAGCAAAAGGCGGCCCTGTTGGCCGAGCTGCAGCTCAGCAAGGAAGATGTTGTCGGCATGGAAGATCTGCTGCGTCAGATCGACAGTGAAAATCGCCGCAATGCTTTTCTGCTGTGGACCGGACTGAACTGGGTCCGTGATCTGATGGGATTTTTTGGAAAAGCCGCGATGCCCCAGGTTTATGGTGGTCATGGATATTCCAAGACCATGAATGAGGGTGGCCGGTTACTGTCTGGAAGGATTTAAGCGATGGCAGGCGGATTGACAGCAGCCCTCACCTCTGGGCGTACAGCACTGCAGACCAATCAGAAAGCAATCGAGATAACCGGTCTTAACGTCGCTAATGTGAATACCGAAGGGTACTCACGGCAGTCGGCCAATCTGACCCCTTATCCCGCATTGAATTTCGGAGATTTCTTTATCGGGACCGGAGTGACGGTCGGTTCCATTGAGCGTTCTCACGATATCTTTCTGGCAGGACAGATTAACGATAAATCTGCTGATGTCGGTTTGGAAAGCAGCATGGCCAACCCCTTGGCTGAACTTGAAAGAGTTTTCAATGTCAGTGACGGCAGCCTTTCTGATGAGTTTGATCAGTTTTTTGACTCCTGGCGCCAATTGAGCACCAACCCTGGTAGTGAAGTTGAACGCCAGCTTGTCCTCCAGCGTGGAGAGTTGATTGGTAATGCTTTCAGCAATATGTACGAAGAAACTCAAGGTGTTGTCAAAAATATCAACACCACCATCATGTCAAAAATCGATGGGGTCAATCTTGCGGTTGATGAAATAGCTCAACTGAATAATCGCATCTCCGCTCTTGAAGTTGCCGGGCAGGATGCTAATTCCGACCGAGATCGCCGTGATTTTTTGTTGAAACAGCTTTCAGAATCGATCGGGGCGACCAATTTTGAAACATCAGATGGTTCTGTGTCTGTCCAGCTTGCCAACGGTATGCCGCTGGTTGAGGGGACAGCTGCTAACCACATTGTCGGAACCTACGACGATACCGACGTTAATCTCGAACTTGAATATGGTTCAGCCAGTATGGCGCTCGATCGCACCTCTATGGGTGGTGAGTTCAGGGGGCTTTACGAAGTTCGGGATGTGACCATTCCAGATCTGCTCGATCGCATGGATCAATTAGCCTATACCTTTGTTACGGAAGTAAACGCTATGCATCAGGCCGGGACCGACCTGAATGGAAATGCCGGGCAGGCGTTTTTTACCGCTCCGGGAGAACATCACAGTCAGGGGTACGCAGATGCTGCCGTACTTGGGTTTGGAACTGGAAGTATCGAGCTGAATGTTAATGGCACCGTTTCATCGGTTGCTATCGGCGCCGGTCAGAATTCGGTCAATGGTATTGCCGCAGCCATTAACGCTGCGGGTATCGGGGTGACGGCGACGGTCAATAGTGATGATAATTCCCTGGTTATCGCTCCTGATACTGCCGGTGAGAATGTCAAGATCGACAGCTCCGGGCTGGTTGGCGGAACCTATGCTGCTCCACGTTTCAGCTCTCCTGATATGGCTTCAGCAATGACCATGAACATTACCGATACTGCTGAAATTGCTGCCGGGACCAGTGGGGCTCCTGGAGATAACACCAATGCCCTGGCTATCCTGCAGTTGGAGCAGGACTCTCAGGCCGATTTTGGCGGCAATGATACCTTTGTTTCCTATTATGGCAAGATCGTCTCGACCGTTGGTGTTGAAGCGGCACGTAATCGTCAGGCACAAACGGGGTACGAGGACAGCCTGGTACAGTTGGAAAATTTGCGCGACAGCATGGATGGCGTTTCTCTGGAAGATGAAATGATTAACCTGCTGCAGTTTCAACGCAGTTTCGAAGCGTCCGCAAAATTTTTGTCCACGGTCGATGAAATGATGTCGACGGTTATGACGATCAAGCGCTAACGGGTGATATTATGAGAGCAACACAAATGACAACCTATCGCAGTCTGCAATCGTTCCTGGATAAAACCAGCGAAAAACTGCAGACCCTGCAATTGCAGGCCGCAACTGGTTCGCGTATTACCCGGGCATCCGATGACCCAACGGCTATCAGTCCGGTGCTCAGCGCCCGGACCCAGATTCAGACCTCAGATCGTTACATTGAAACGATACAGACCGGTCTTGACCGCATCGATAATATGGATGGGTATTTTGACAGTATTGAAAATACCATGGTGCGCCTGAAGGAAATTTCTATTGCAACCGTCAATAGTGCCATGAGTCAGGAAGACCTGGCGACCTATGCTGATGAGGTCAGGCAGCTCCAGGAAAGTCTGCTGGATGATGCCAATGCCCAGGTCGACGGTCGTTACCTGTTTGCCGGTTTTGATGAGAAAACCCAACCTTTTACCCGTAATCCAGATTACCCGAATTTAACCCCGGACCCGGTGCCAGTTTCTGTGCTTGGTGCCGGCGCTGCACTGACTGACAGTGTGACCCTCCTGGATGCCGCTGGTAATCCGATCGCTTCCGCTGACTTGCCGTTGGTGGTTGCCGGCGAAGGCAGCTGGACCATTGCCAGTGATGCTGCCGGGTACGATATCCTGGAGTTCACCCCTGAGACTGGATTCGACGGCACTGCAACCCCGGTCGGTTACACAATTACTGATGGAACGGGAACTTCTGCACCAATGTCTGCGACGGCTTATTATCACGATTCGCCGGTTCTCTACAATGGTGACTATGGTGACCTGGAATATGAAATAGCACCGAATGAACTTATTTCCGTGAACCTGCCAGGCAATCAGTTGATGCTCGGTGATCTTGACAACGACGGGATAACCGATGCTGACAAGGTCGATATTTTTGCCTTGGCAGCTAGCCTGGAAGAAGCCTTACGGGCCGGTGACATAACCGCGATTGAAGATTTGATCGATCCCCTTGAGCAGGGGGCCAACCAGCTTCGGGCCCAACGCAGTCTGAAAGGGAATGTCGGCAGTCGTTTGGAAACCGCTTTGTCACATATGGAGCAGGTTAAGATCGATATGGAAGAGTTTCGTTCTCGCTACGAAGACGCTGATATTCTTGAGACGATCACCAGTTTGCAGCAACAGCAGGAAAGTTTTCAGGCAGCATTAAGCGTTACCGGAAAAGTTTCTGAATTATCTATACTTGATTACATTTAAAGTTAAATTCTTTCAGAGTTTATGACGATAAGTGTGTGTAAGGAAAGATAGCATTCAACATATTCTTGTTTCTATCAACATCCGGGCCCGGAGGCGGTCCGGTCAACCAGGCCAGGAGGCACCATATGTTAGTTCTGACCAGAAAACAGGGTGAGGGTATCATCATTGGTGATGATATCAAAATCACGATTATAGAGCTTAAAAGCGGCGGGATACGTATTGGTATCGATGCTCCAAGGGAACTGAAAGTTTACCGCCAGGAAGTTTTTGACCAGATAAAACAAGAGAATGAGGAGGCAACACAATGGGATATAGCGGATCTGAACGAGTTGAGTTCTATCCTGAATGCGGCGAGGAAAAAGTCATGAAAAAAATACAATCCCGTTTTGGTGAAATCGAGTACGATCCCGCTCAGACTCTAAAGTTTCCGGAAGGTCCTATCGGTTTTGAGCAATTACGCGAATTTGTCGTTATGCCTAATGAAAAAGAAGGTCCGCTGTTCTGGATTCAGAGTGTTGAAGATCCTCATATCGCCTTTATTCTGACTGATCCGACCAACTTTTATTACGATTACAAAATTGCTCCGGACGCACAAGAGCGGCGTAAGCTGGGCCTGTCGGAAACCGATGAGTGCTATGCTGTCGTCGTTGTCTCCGTCTCCCCTGAGCGCAAAATAACCCTTAACCTGGCTGCACCTATCCTGTTTGGGCCTAAAACTAATAAGGCGTTACAGGTTATTCTGGAAGGGAACCGTTTTAGCTCTCAGACTCCTTTGCCCAATGTTGGAGCTGCTGAAAAGGCTGCTAAATAAATTAGTAATAAGTCACAGTCACATTCCATGTGTGTGCATGGTTTTTTGAGCCATGCACACTCTCTGAAATCATCACATCACAGTCATGCATTCCTTTGTGCATCTCACCGTGCCGCTGCCGTTTTTACGGCCAGGGGCTGAATCTGTTTATTCTAATCTGAAATTCCTATCTGTTTGAAAAAAATAAATAAAAATAAAAAAAATACTAAAGATCAAGGTATTTACAGCAGATAAGTTAACTAACAGAACAAACCAGTCTCTCGGCCGACTGATACCCCCAGTCGATTGATCCGGGTCGGTGCTGAGAAAAATTTTATAGATGCAAACAGTAAACAAAAATGGAGGAAGATCATGGCACTAACAATCAATACCAACGTTGCTTCTTTAAATGCACAACGTAATTTGAGTGCTTCTCAAACGGACCTGAATCAATCAATGCAGCGCCTGTCTTCAGGTTTGCGTATCAACAGCGCGAAAGACGATGCTGCCGGTCTGGCGATTTCGGATCGTATGACCTCACAGATTACCGGTCTGAATCAGGCGGTGCGGAACTCCAACGATGGTATCTCCCTGGCCCAGACCGCTGAAGGTGCTTTGCAGGAAAGTACCAATATTCTCCAACGTATGCGTGAGCTGGCCGTGCAGTCCGCCAATGATACCAACAGCGCTTCCGACCGTCAGTCTCTGCAGGCCGAGGTTAATCAGCTTAAGCAGGAATTAAGCCGTATTGCTGAATCGACGACCTTCAACGGTAAAAAATTGCTTGATGGTTCGATGTCGAATGCCCAGTTCCAGGTTGGTGCTGACGCTAACCAAACGATTTCATTTGGTATTTCCTCAGCACGCTCGACCGATTTAGGGAATAACAGCTTAACGACTGATAATGCTACTGGTATTGAGGCGGCGACGTATACTGACCATCTCGTGACCGTCTCCAACTTGGCGACATCAGGTGAGACGCTAACTCTTACAGCTGCAGATGGGACAACCTCGACTCAGGATGTATTGGCGAGTGCATCTGCTTTAGAGACGGCTCTTGGGGCAACAGGAGCGACCTATACAAATGATATCACTTTTGATCTGTCCGATGTTCTGACAACCAGTAGTGCCGACGGTAACCTGACCGTGACTCTTGGTAATGGTGATAGCTTTACTATGGCGGTTGCCAATGGTACCGATACTGGTACGGCCGGTGCGTCAACCGGCACACACGGGACCTGGACCTTTACTCCAGGTGCAGTTGGAACGGATGCGGGGGCAGGAACTCTGACCTATTCGTCCAATAATGATGAAGGTGATAACCTTGTTGTTACCTCGTACACATCAAGTATTGCAGGCTTAACTGGTGATATTACCTTTACTGAAGCAGATGGAACAACTGTACATTCGACGACTGCAGCAGCCAATGCTACGACAGCTGATGGTTACTCACAGAGGGCTGGTGCGACTTATACCTTTGACGATACGGTTGATATCGTTTCTATGACCTCTACAGGCACTTCTCTAGGTGTTGACGCCGGTGATGAAGGCCTTGGTGGTCTTGGTCTTACCGATGTGGATGGTACTAACGGTAACAATAATGTCGCAGCTCAAACCTTAACTGTTGTTGGAACCAATGGTTCAGAAGATATTGAAATTGACGCTGGTGATGATGCTAATACCATTGCCGAAAAGATAAACGCCGCTGCTACAGCAACCGGTGTAAATGCAAACGCACTGACGACTGCAACAATAAGTGATTTAACTGCTGATGGTAGCTTCTCGTTTAACCTGCAAGGATCCAATGCTACCGCAGTAATTATCAATGCGACAGTTACTACGGACGATCTGACCAACCTGGTGAGTTCTATCAATGATCAATCTGGCAATACCGGAATTTTTGCGACCTTAAGTGCCGACAAAAAGAGCGTAGAGCTGGAACAATCTGCTGGTTATGACATAAAAATTTCAGATTTTGAACACAACAGTGCGGTTACTGATTCGGTTGCAGCAAATGCTACAGAAATTAGTATTAAAGTTTCCGGTAACCAAGGGGCGGGAACAGTGCTTGTCGATGGCGGAACCGATGATGAGGCCGATCAGACCGATTCAACGGTTGTTGGTGGCGAGGTTGAATTCTACAGCTCTTCAGGCTTTAACGTCACCAGTTCGCTGGATGCAGATGCTGGCTCACTGTTCTCAAGTGCTGCAAATGGTGCCAATGTCAGTGAATTGAATTCCGTTAACGATATCGACATTACAACGGTTGATGGCGCAAGTGATGCAATTGAGTCCATTGATGGAGCGTTGTCAACCATCGATAGTATTCGCGGTGACTTGGGTGCGGTGCAGAATCGCTTTGAAAGTACCATCGCCAACCTGCAGAATGTTTCTGAAAACCTAAGTGCCGCCCGTAGCCGGATTCTGGATGCCGACATTGCTGAAGAAACATCAAATATGACCAAGCAGAATATTCTGCAGCAGGCAGGTGTTTCCATCCTGGCCCAGGCCAACCAGTCACCGCAGTTGGCGTTGCAGTTGCTGCAAGGTTAGTAGGTTACAGGTAAAATTAAAATAATTATCAATCCTGATTGGAAAGGGCGTATGCAAATACGCCCTTTTCGATTTTTAGGCTTTTGCACCGGTAAGAACAATCTTAACCTGAGCGTCTGGCAATACGCCCGGGCTGGCATGCGGCAGAAAGACACATTAATCTGTTAATAATAAATGTTTCCTGGATAATCTGTGTTGGGGGAAAAAATAAACAGATTGCCGTACGCATCAACCCAAAAAGAAAAATATTTTTGTGATTATTGTAGAAATAAATCGTTATTAAACAGATGGTTATGGTAAGATTATAGAATCTTAAAAAATATTGTCAAAAAATAATAAAAAATCTAAAAAAATTCCTAAACTCTTTTCACCTTTCTGTCGAAGAGAGTCCTGACGGAGAAAATTATCGCCCTAAGGAGGTATGAAAAAACAGACAGCGCTCTCCAAAAAACTAAATGAAAACGTAATAACCGAAACTTTGTTTATCAGGGCACGGATGCCCGAAAACACAACTTCACGGAGGAATTAATCATGGCTATTACAATTAACACTAACGTTGCTTCCCTTAACGCTCAACGTAACCTGGGTACTTCCCAATCCGCTCTGAACGAGTCTATGCAGCGCCTGTCTTCTGGTCTGCGTATCAACAGTGCAAAAGACGACGCCGCCGGTCTGGCTATTTCCGACCGCATGACTTCCCAGATCACTGGTCTTAATCAGGCCGTCCGTAACTCCAACGATGGTATCTCCCTGGCGCAAACTGCTGAAGGTGCTCTGCAAGAAAGTACCAACATTCTCCAGCGTATGCGTGAGCTGTCTGTTCAGTCTGCCAACGACACCAACAGCGCTTCCGACCGTCAGTCTCTGCAGGCCGAGGTTAATCAGCTCAAGCAGGAACTCGACCGTATCGCTGAAACCACCACCTTCAACGGTAAAAACCTGCTCGACGGTTCTTTGACCAGCGCCCAGTTCCAGGTTGGTGCCAATGCGAACCAGACCATTTCTTTCAGCATTAATTCTGCCGAGACAACCACTCTGGGTAATAACAGTCTATCGACTGATAATGAGGCGGGTATTGAAGCCGCAACCTATTCAGAAAAAGCAATTGCTGTTGCATCTACTGCAACAACCGGAGAAACTTTAACTCTTACTGCAGCAGACGGTACTGAAACAACTCAAGATGTTTTAACCAGTGCCTCAGCCTTGGAAACAGCTCTCGGTGCGACGGGGGCTATTTATAGTAACTCTATAGATATTGATGTTTCTGATATCGCAACTTCAAGTACTGCTGATGGTAACTTGACTATCGAAATGTCAAGTGGCGATACAGTTGTTCTTGCTGTAGATGAAGGTGCAGATACTATTACAATTGGTTCTGGTGCAACCGGTTCTAATGGTACTTTTACAATTGATAGCGGTGTTTTAACCTATACTGCAGATTCCGATTTTGGCGACAACTTGGCCGTAACAGATTACACCACAGCCGCTGGAATTCTGGGGGATGTTCAGGTTGAAAGTGCAACAGCTCAGTCATTGACCGCCAGTGGCACTGATGTTGCTGATACTTCTTCAGTTTCTTTACGTGCCTCTGCAACTTATACCTTCGATGATACTGTTGATGTCGTTTCTGTTACTTCTGGCGGTTCGTCCTTAGGTGTAGCGGCAGGTGAGGAAGGTCTTGGTGGTATCGGTGAGACTAATGCCGATGGTAACAATAACGTTGCAGCTCAAACTCTTACCGTCGTCGGTAGTAACGGATCTGCTGAGGTTGAAGTAGAGGCCGGAGATTCTGCTGATGTTATTGCTGGTAACATTAATGCCGTTTCCGCTGAGACAGGTGTGACCGCAGATGCCAATACTGTTGCTACTATTAGTAACCTTTCTGCCGATGGTAGTATCTCCTTTAGTCTGACCGGAACAAATACTGATGCTGTTACTATCAATGCGACAGTTCTGGATGATGATTTGACCAACCTGGTCACTGCAATCAATGAACAAACCGGTAACACTGGTATCACAGCATCCTTAAGTGCAGATAAAGCCAGTGTTGAATTGGAGCAGACTGACGGTTACGACATCAGAATCGCCGATTTTGAGCATAGTGGTGCAGTTACCGATATCGCTAGTGGTGGTACTGAAGTAACCCAGACCATTAAGGTCTCTGGTAATCAGGGGGCAGGAACGACCCTGACAGACGGTGGTACTACTGCTGAAGGTGGCCAGGCTGATTCGACTGTCGTTGGTGGTGAAGTTACCTTTAACAGTGCTTCAGGGTTCAACGTAACCAGTTCTATTGGTTCGGATGCCCAGTCTCTGTTTGCAACATCTGCCGATGGTGCTAATGTCAGTGAGCTCAACTCGGTCAACAGTATCGATATTACCACGGTTGAAGGCGCTGCAAGTGCTATTGAATCGATCGACGGCGCTCTATCTCAGATCGACAGCATGCGTGGTAACTTGGGTGCTATTCAGAATCGTTTCGAAAGCACCATCGCTAACCTGTCGAACGTTTCTGAAAACTTGAGTTCTGCACGTAGCCGGATTCTTGATGCCGATATCGCTCAGGAAACCTCTAACATGACCAAGCAGAACATTCTGCAGCAGGCTGGTGTTTCGATTCTGGCCCAGGCCAACCAGGCTCCGCAGCTGGCCCTGAGCCTGCTCGGTTAATCTCTGGCTGTTATTTGTGGGGAGCCGGATTTCCGGCTCCCCTTTTTTGACAGAACTAAACTGGTTGCCAGGTACGAAAACATACAGTAACCAGCTGGTTTTTGATTGGAAACAAGCTGTTTCCGGCTAAAAACTAAACTAATTCCAGAAAGAGGTCGATAAGATGAATGTGGAAGCATTGAATCTGAACAATGTGACTCAGCTGCAAACCGAGCGCTCATCTGACAAGGTCGAAGACATCCGCAAGGTTAAGGAAAACGCTTCTCAAGTTGACGAGTCAAGTCAGAATATTCAGCCGGAAGAGCTGCTGTCGCAAATTAAAGCGCTAACTGAGGATGGTGTCTACAGCGTTCGTTTTGAAAACGATAGTGACGCAAACGAGCTGATTGTTAAAGTTGTTGATAGTAAGACCGATGAGGTCATTCGCCAGATTCCACCGGAAGAACTGCTTGATCTGACTAAACGCCTTAACGATCTGCGCGGTAATATTGTAGATACCGAAGGGTAAGGATTAAGCCTGGTTTATGCGTGGCATAACCAGGCTGGCCGGATAAAAGGTGTAAAGGAGCAGGATATGGCAGGCGTGACTTTTGGCGGATTAGCGACCGGGTTGGATACTGAGAGTATCATCACACAGTTGATGGAACTTGAGCGGCAGCCTCTGGATCGGCTGGAAGCCCAGAAAACGACTGAAGAAAATAAGCTGCAGGCTTTCAGTCAACTGAATGACCGCTTGACCGCTCTTAAAGATTCTGTCCGAGAAATGACGTTAACCAGTCAGGTCCGTACTGGTACGGTCAACGTCAGTGATAGTGCTCCATTTACCGCTACCAGCAGTGGTGCCACACCGGGATCCTATGATGTCTCTGTAGTCCAGCTGGCCCAGGTGCAGAAGTCAGTCAGTGATGGCTATGCGTCGCAGTCTGACAGTGTACTTGGCACCGGAAGTCTGACCATCGGTGGGCAGACCATCAGCATTACCAGCGAAAATAATTCGCTCATAGGTCTTCGCGAAGCCATCAACCAGATATCTGAAGAAACGGGAGTGACGGCCACGATTATTGATGATGGTAGTGAAGATGCCCCCTATCGTCTGATGCTGACCGGCAAGGATGCGAGTACCTCCTTTGAACCGGTATTTTCACTGACTGACAGTGAAGGGGCTGAGGTTGCTGTCAATATGACAGAAACCCGCTCTGCACAGCAGGCTGTAGCCTATATTGATGGGGTCAAGGTTGTCAGTGGCAGTAACACGATTAAAGACGTTATTTCCGGGGTGACGCTGACCCTCAACGGTGTCAGTGAAATGACTTATGCAGGTGTCGAGGAAGTGGGTGTCGAGCCTGAGAACTGGGAATTTCCACCGCAATACGCGACGTCGGCCATGGCAATTGCCTCAGATGCTGAGCCCCTTAAAGAAAAGCTGACGGCTTTTGTGGACAGCTACAATGAGGTGATGGACTGGATCTCCTCCGGTTACCCGGAATTCGGCGCCAGCGCAACGACAGCTGACGATGAAGAGGAAAATCTCAGTTATCTGGTGCGTGGTGACAGTTCGGTTAACGGGGTTAAGCGCCAACTGCAAAATCTGCTGACCAGCGTTATCGACACCAGCGGGCCTTATAAAACCTTAGGGCAGCTTGGAATTTCAACTCTCCAGGACGGATCCTTGGATCTTAACGATGAAAAACTGAATACGGCTTTAGAAGAGAATATCAACGGTGTTGCTAGTCTGCTGGCTGGTGAAGGTTCGACCGACGGGGTCATGAAGAAATTCAACAGCACCTTGTTGGCGTTGACCAGTTATAGCACCGGGCTCTATGCGGCTAAACAGGATCACTATGATGACGTCGTTAATCGCATCGATGATAATCTTCTGCGTCTTGAGCCACTTATTGAAAAACGCCAGGACACTTTGCAATCGCAATTCAACACACTTGAACAACTTGTCAGTTCTATGAATTCGCAAAGTAATTTTCTGACTCAGCAGATGGATATGCTGACAAATATGGTTACGGGGAATAACTAATGAATGCCTATGTCAATCAATATAAAAACAACCAGGTTCTGAATGCATCACCGGAACAAATTCTGATCATGCTATTTGACGGGGCTATTCGATTCTGTCGTCAGGCGATGATGGCTCACGAACAGCAGGATTTCAAACAGATGTCCGAACGCATCAGTAAAGTCATGGCCATTGTTTGTGAATTTTCAGATTCTTTAAACCGTGAGGTCGGTGGTGAAATTGCTGAAAACCTTGATGCCTTATATTCCTTCATGACCCGTGAACTGACTCGGGCTAACCTTAAAAAAGATAAGGGTGCCCTGGAATCAGTAGAGAAGATTTTACTCGATTTGCGCGAAGGTTTTGCCGGTGCCGTTGAAGTGAATCGAAGCCAGCAGCCGAGAACTCAGGAGCCTGCTATGGCTGCCCAGGGTGTTTCTGCTTCTTTTTGATTAGAGCAATTTGCCCAAAGCTAGAGAGCTGCTCAGAAATGCTGTCCATGGAAGGATAGTTTCTGATTTCACGGAGGAAATATGGCTCTTTCGATCAATACCAATATCGCTTCCCTCAATGCCCAGAGGAATTTGACGAGTTCTCAACAAGGGCTTTCAACGGCCATGCAACGGCTTTCTTCCGGGCTGCGTATCAATAGCGCCAAGGATGATGCCGCCGGGCTTGCTATTTCTGACCGCATGACAGGCCAGATTCGTGGCATGAATCAAGCGTCCCGCAATCTGAATGATGGGATCTCTATGTTGCAGACCGCCGAAGGTGCGTTGCAGGAGGTGACCAACCTTATTCAGAGAGGGCGGGAATTAGCTGTTCAGGCCGGGAATACAGCGTCTTTAAGTGCCAGTGACAAGGAATCCCTTCAGGCCGAGGTGAATCAGATTATTTCTGAAATTGACCGGATTGGCAAAAATACAACATTTAACGGTATCAGTGTCCTTAACCATGGAACCGGTGGGACTATTAGTGGCGGTGAAAAACAGGATATTATCGAAAATCTCAAGTCAAAGTGGCTGGCCAATTCCGAGGCTCGCATTGAAGAATATTTTGGCCTTACCGCCGAAGATGTTGATCTGACTTTTGAGTTTATAGACGATCCTGACAGTAATTACCTGGCCTGGGTTTCGCCTTTAGCTGTGGATGCCAACGGAAGCGCCACCAGTTCAAAGATGACGATTAACCTGGCCCTGTATGGGGTTGCTGGTGAGGAAACCTACGACCGAACCATAGCTCATGAAATGACCCACGCTATTATGGAAGCGAATATGAGCTTTGTCGGTGATAAGGTCCCGAGCTGGTTTGTCGAGGGGACTGCAGAGTTTATGGCCGGAGGGGATTGGTGCGACGGGTGCTGTGGCAACTGCTGACTTTCAATACCAGGCCGGGGCAAATTCGGGAGAAGTTATCAGTGTGACCATCGGTGGCGCTGATAGTTCGATCCTTAATATTGCCGATGTAGATATTTCTCAGAATGCAGGCCTTGCGATTGAGCGGTTCGATAAAGCACTTGCCTATATCGACAGCATGCGCGGTGATATGGGGGCAGTAATGAACCGACTGGAGAGCTCGATCGCTAATCTCCAGAATGTTTCAGAAAATCTGTCAGCTTCACGTTCACGTATCTTGGATGCCGATATCGCCCAAGAGACATCGATTATGACCAAGGGAAATATTCTGCAGCAGGCCGGGGTTTCGATTCTAGCTCAGGCAAATCAGGCTCCACAGCTGGTATTGTCTTTATTGGGGTAACTGTTTATTTGGCAGTTGTTTCTGCCTTAAAGGCTGGTTGGAATGGAAAAGTGTCTTGAAAAATCGGTTGAGCAATACCGAAAAATTGTTGCTCATGCAAATCAATTGGAGAAGCTGCTAAAAAATGCGGATCCTGAAGTGCTGCGTCAATATACTCAGAAGCTCCATGAGCTTCAGGAGGAAGCAATTCAGAGGGACCGGGTTTTTAATGAACTTTTTTTGAGTCATAAGGACACGTATCGGAATCACCCTCTGTTTCAGGAACGGTCTGAACTTATAGAACAAATTGTTAAGATGAACCATTTGCTATTGCCGAGAATCCGTGGCATGATGGCGGTCGCTGCTCATGAGATTTCGCAAATCAAAGGTGGTCGGGTCGCAATGGCAGGTTATCATCAACCTTCTTTGCAAAAGCGAAAGGGGACTCGGATTGTCGGCTAGTTTCTGCCTGGAAATGGCCCTTTTCCGCAATCTCTGCGTCAATCAGCGCCTTTGTTTGTGCGGCTTAAAGTACTACGCCTCCGCACAAAGGCTTGATTTCCTTGACCTTGCGAAAAATTGCTCGTTTCCAAATCAGAAACGAAACTTTTTAATGACAAACATTACTCCGGGTTTTGCATGTCAGCTTTAAATCATTTCAAAGATTATCGTGTTGTCAGAGTCACCCTGCCCTTGCTTGATGGCAAGCAGCAGGTTCTTGATGGTGTGGCCAAGGTTACCGCCATGCCCCAGTTTGAAATTACCTTTCTACCCGATCAACTTGATCCTGATAAGCTCAACTTTGAAGAGTTCTGTCAGGTTGCTTTTGATGTCGCCGGTGAAGGAAAGACAATAAAGGCCAAGTTGGATTCTTCGCCGGAAGCAGCCAAGCTGTTGCTGGAAATGGTCGATTCTTTTTCCTATGTGCAAAAACGGGAATATTTTCGGGTTGATGCTGAACTCGCCGTCAGCTTCTGGCGGGTCGATGAGGAAGATCCTGAAGCGCGTTCTTTACAGACCGCGGTTAATATCAGTGGCGGTGGTATTCGTCTGCCCGTTGCAGAAAAGATTCCCGAAGGATCCCGCCTGGGGCTTGAGATCGTTATCGACAGTCCACAGTCTGCTGTTGTTGAATGTATAGGCGAGGTGGTTAACAACTACAAAGTGGGTAATGAGTATTCTTGTGCTCTGAAGTTTGTCGATATTGAGGAAGAGGGGCAAGATGCTATTGTTGCCTACTGTCTGGCTGAACAGCGTCGGCAATTACGTTTAAAAGTTACGGTCCTGGGTGGTCGCAAGGGTTAGTAACTGGCAGAATATTAAGCTGTAAAAGATAAAGCCCGCAGATTCATCTGCGGGCTTTGCTGTTTGATAAATTGGCCACGGGCTATTCGGGAGGGAAGCTCCTCAGGTACCGAACGCCAATTGGGTCAGGGGTTGTGACTGGCGATAAGGTGAAGCGGCAAAAAAGTCACTTTTCGAGGTTTCGGTACGGTTACGTCCGTTCTGCTTCGCCAGGTAAAGTGCCTGGTCGGCTTCTTTGATCAGCGTGGTCGGCTGGCCTTGGTTTACTCGATTGGAACAACTGATGCCAATGCTGACGGTTAGTGGAATATGATCCTGGCTAGGCATCTTGGCGATGTGCTGGTGAATGCGATGTGCCAGGTGTTCAGCATTTTTACCCCTGGTGTCCTGCAGGATAACCGCAAATTCCTCACCACCATAGCGACAACAGATATCTGAGTCGCGGGAAGCGCACGCAATGACCTCAGCTGCTTGCTGCAGAATATAATCACCACTCTGATGGCCGTGAGTATCGTTAATCTTTTTAAAGTGATCCAGGTCAATCAGCAAGAGCGAATAGGGAGAGCCGGAGCGCTGCATGCGCGCCGCGGCCTGCTTCATGCTCAGGTCAAACGTTGCCCGGTTACCAAGCTTGGTCAGAGGATCTGTCAAAGCCATGCGCTGCAATTGCTCCTGGCTGTGACGCAGCTCGAGCAGGCGCTGCCAGCGTTGGAGGTGCTTATCGATGCGGGCTGACAGTTCGCGTGGGTCGATGTCATAGTGGACGGCATCACTTGCTCCCAGGTGAAACCCGTGAAGCAGGCTTTGTTGATCCTGGGCAAAGGCAATAAGGGGCAGGTCGTTCCATTGCTCATCCGCCTGAAGGCGGCCAATCCATGACCCGACGCTTTGCCTTTTTTCAACATCCCAGCAGACCAGGTCTGCCGAGTCTGTTTCCAGGTAATGAAACAGCGCAGCCGCAGACTGAATTGGCGCTATCCGGTTAAACAACCCGGTGGCTGAAAGCTGGTTGATCATGCAGGATTTGGTACTGTCATTAGAGGCCATGATCAGGGCTGTTTTATTAGTCATTATCTTTTCCTTTCGTTCCCCTATATACTCTTATAGAGCCCCCTCATGAGTATTTCGGCGGGTTGCGGCTGTTTCTTTAGCTGTTTTTTAACAATAGCGATTTTTATGCCAATGGCTGAGGCCCCAGAATTTTGGGCGTTTTGAAAGATGAGTCAGTTTTTTGACCGATGATTTGGCTCTATTTTTTAAGTCATGACATAGGGTGACGAAATTATGACGTTAAGCCAGGTCCCATGGAAGCTGTTGATCTGTAACTGAAAAGGGCTGCGATGAACACGGTTGGTTCTCAATTTCCGGCAAATCTGTTTTTGCCTCAAAATATTTCGACTCTGCGAGTTCAGGCTGCCGAACTTCAATCGTTTCGCACCCAGCAACAAGTGCTGGCGACTATCATTGAAGTGAATCAAGAGGAGGGAGAAGCAGTCCTTGAAATTGGTGGGAAAAGCTATCGCGCCCCCCTGAATGAGACCATGCAGCCCGGTCAATTATTACAGCTCCAGGTGATCAAAGGGGAGCCCGCACCTGAGTTCAAGGTGCTTGGTATTTCTAAACAGGACCAGCTGACCCAGTTGTTCGCGCTCTTGGCACAACCGTATGATTGGTCAAAATTAGCGGATCAGGTTCAGTTTCTGGCCAAGGATAATCCTCAATTAAGTGCCCTTGCCAACCTGTTTCGACAATTTCGCCAGGTTATTTCACCCGGTGAGAAGGTCCCCGATGAAATTGCTCAAGCCATCAAGGTTTTAACGAGCCAGTTACAAAGTTTAAACAGCCAGGCTGAGCGTCAGGCGGCCTCTCCCTTGCTTCCCGGCTATGAACTGGTGTTTAAAAGGTCGCCTGGCGATTCCCCTGCTGCTGTTCAGAACTGGACACGCTTACTGACCCAACTCAAGGAGCATATTGATAATGGTCAGCAGCTACCTGACTTAAAAGCGCGGGGTCAGTGGTATGGCCAGACGCGTGAATTACTGGGGCAATTGCAGTCCATGGTTAAGGGGGAGGGGTTGTCTGCTTCGCTTATACGTAATCTCAGCCCGCTGCTTAACCAATTGCAGCAGACGACGCCGGTCACGCCGCAACTGGTTCGGGATATTCAGCAGCTGCATTCCCTGGTGCAGAAGCAGACCGTAACCGGGGTGCTGTCCCAGGATTTTATCAGTGGAGATCGTTTGTCGGTTGCTAAAGCTGAAGGAGGTGGTGCGCCATTGCCTCAGCAGTTACCTGGTCCCGGGGGTGCGTCAGTGCCAGTATCTGGCTCTGGATCTACCCTGCAGGGCGAAACTCCCGAACCTGAGAGGTCAGGAGCAGAACCGCAGGTGCGCCCTGGCGTAAGCGGTTCTCAGGCGGTGCAACCGGCGGGACTGGATAAGGTTGTCCGGCAGTTGGTCACCTTGTTGCAGGATGCTGACGAGACCGTTCCGTTGCCGGCAAAGGTTGTCGGGCAACTTGAGGGTGCCCTGGTGCGCAGTGTCGAAACCGGGCAGGTCGCCATCGAGCATCTCCCCTACATTAACAATCTTCTGCAACAGCTGAATAGTTCACCGGATACGGTCACCCTGGAATCCTTTCGGGCGAAGTTGGGTGTCTTGTCTTTGCTTCTGGGGTTTTCTCTGGAAAAAAGCGGTCGGGACAAAGCGGCTGACGTTAAGGCAAGCCTCTTGCAGCAGAGTCTGCTGGCTCTTAAGGATCAGCTTGCGGGGAAGGGGGATGAACCGCTCCAGCGCCTGGAGCTGTTGCAGTTGTGTCGTGACAAGTTGGCTGATCAGCAGGTCCAGTTCATTCCCTTACCTTTTGCTGACCTGGAAGAGGGCTACTTGCTGATACGACAGCACAGCTATACTGATAAGGAGGCAGAGAAAGAAACTTCTTACGAAGAATTACAATTATCAATGGCTCTCAGGTTGTCCGCCATTGGTAGTGTTCGGGTTGATATGCTGTATAGTTCGTCAGGTTTGCGGTTACAGATCGCCGGGGAGAATCGTCAGAAAATGCATTATCTTGAAACCTTCTCAGACGATCTGAAGGGGGCGTTGAGTCGTATTAAACTCGTATCTCTTGGTTTTAAGGACGATGCGCAACTGCCGACCAGACAATTGAAGCAGAAAGTTGTTCCTGATGCTGATCAATTGTTGAATATGAGGGTGTGATGGCTGACAGCTTTAAAAAACTCCAGGCGGTTGCCCTCCATTATGAACAGGGGAAGGAGCGCGCACCTCAGATAATCGCCACCGGTCAGGGGGATGTTGCGGAACAGATTCTCGCCCTGGCTCGTGAGGCGGGGATTGATATTGTTGAAGATCCTGATTTGATGGAGGTTCTCGGCCGGATTCCGGTTAACACGGCAATTCCTCCTGAACTGTTCGAGGCCATTGCGGAAATTCTGGTTTTTTTATATCGATTGAATGGTCGTTACGAAAGCGATAAAAATGATTAAAAATCTTCTTTACAGCTGATAACTGTTAGTGTAAGGTCTGCAATTCGCGGAGAGGTGACCGAGAGGCCGATGGTGCTCGCCTGGAAAGCGGGTGTAGTGAAAGCTACCGGGGGTTCGAATCCCCCCCTCTCCGCCATACGTAAAACTGATGAAAAAGGCGCATCTGCTTCGTTGCCTCAGCCAGAACCGCAACGACGTATAAAAAGATACGCCTTTTGCTGTTCTGGCTGAGGTCGCCTCGCATCTACACCTTTTTGATCAGTTTTTGGTGCGGGCTACTGTAAGAAATCCAAAAAAATCGTTTTCAGATTGGAAGCGAGCAATTTTTTACAAGGTCAAGGAAGGCCAGCATTTTGCGCGGAGACGTAGTACTTTACGTCGCACAAGCAAAAGCGCAGTCTGACACAGAGATTGTGAAAAAGGGCCGGTTCCGGCTGAAAACACAGATTGCCGATAGAAGTGACAGCCGGGTCCCGCGCAACGGCCGGCCGTAAACCCCGTCAGGCCCGGAAGGGAGCAGCGGTAGCGGTTTTGGAAGTGTGCCGCGGGGAAGCCTGGCTGTCACTTGTGTCGGCAATTTTTTTATGGCAATCTGGTTTCTCGCCATAAAGAAAAGTGGTTCTGTCATCGGTTTATTTCTGATCTGAAATGTCAAATCTGATAGCGCGAAATATTTTGAGCGTAAGGCACTTGTTCCTCTCCCCGTTTCATGGTTTATTATTCCGCACATTGTTTCGTCTCTTTATTATGTACTGATTGAGGAGAGTCATGTCTTATCTGGTTCTGGCACGCAAATGGCGGCCACAACAGTTTGATGACCTGGTTGGGCAGGAGCATGTCAGTCAAACCCTGAAAAATGCCATTTCTGCTGATCGGGTTCACCACGCTTTCCTGTTCACTGGTGCACGTGGTGTCGGTAAAACCTCCGCCGCGCGTATTTTTGCCAAGGCGCTGAACTGTCAGGAAGGTCCGACCGTAGCACCCTGTGGTGTGTGCCCTTCCTGTATCGATATCACCAGCAGCCAGGGGATTGATGTTCTTGAAATCGACGGGGCCTCCAACACCGGGGTTGACGACATCCGTGAATTGCGCGAGCACATCCGTTACCTTCCTTCTCAGTCCAGGTACAAAATTTTTATTATTGATGAAGTGCATATGCTCTCCATCAATGCCTTTAATGCTCTGCTGAAGACTCTTGAAGAGCCACCTGAGCATGCCAAGTTTATCTTTGCGACCACCGAACCACATAAAATTCCGATAACCATTCTGTCCCGCTGCCAGCGTTTTGATTTCAAGAAGATCGGCATGGCACCTCTGGCCGCCCGCCTGCGCTATATCGTTGATCAGGAAAAGGTGACCATTTCCGATGCCGGATTGGCTATTGTCGCTCGTAACGGTGGCGGGAGTATGCGGGATGCGCTGTCGACTCTCGACCAGGTCATCGCTTTCTGTGGTGATAATGTTGCCGATGATGATCTGCAGGGGCTGTTGGGGCTGGTCAGCCGCCGGTTGCTCCTGGATACCGTTGAGGCTCTGATTGAACGCGATCCGCGCCAGGTTCTGGCTTTGATACAGAAGGTCGATAACCACGGCCATTCTTTTCGGCAGTTTGGTCAGCAACTGGTTGAACTGCTGCGTGCTCTGGTTATCCTTAAGGTTGTTGAGCAACCCGGAGACCTGGTCGATTTCAGTGATGCGGAAATTGATGAATTGCGTGGTCTGATTAAGGGCGCGACCCTTGAGGACCTGCAGCGCTATCTGCAGATTCTTATCAAGGCTGAAGCGGAACTCGCTCTATCCAATTTTCCGCGCCTGACCATGGAAATGGTTCTGATCCGGTTGGCGACCTTACCCACCGGGGTTGAGGTTGCTACTCTGATTGATCGCCTGGCCAAGCTTGAGCAGAAGTTGTCGGGGATCTCTGGTGGTGGATCTGATGCTGGTAAGGGCTCACGTTTCGTGCCCCCGCCGCCGCAGCCTGAAGCTCCCCCCCCACCCGAGCCGGAAGTCAGTGGAAAAAAGTCTGAGGCCCTGCCTGCGGCGGTAACTGGTGAAAAAAGTTGGGCAGGGCTGGTTGGATTTGTTAAAGGTCAACGACGGTATCATATTGCTACTTTGCTCGACCAATCCAGTCTGCTTGAGCTTGATTTGCCCAAGTTGCGTATCGGTATGCCGGAACGCTATTATGGTTTGGCCGATCCAGAAATGCGCGAGGCTATTGGTGCGCTGGCCGGGGAGTATTTTGGTGCCCCGGTCAAGGTTGACGTGGACAAAGTTTCCAACGGTGTTGAGGCTCCGCCATCACTGCATCAGGAGCGGGCCAAGCAGGAGAGTGACCGGCAGAAAAAGCTGCGTGAAAATGCTAAGGAACACCCCATGGTCAAGTCGGCTTTGGATATCTTTGGCGGCAGCATTGAAACAATTAAACCTATTGATAAGGGATACGTTTAACACCCTGTTAATAACCAGTACTACAAACGGAGGAATGCAGATATGGCTAAAGGTCTTGGAAATATTATGAAGCAGGCTCAACAGATGCAGGCGAAAATTGCCCGTATGCAACAGGAGCTTGAAACCCGTGAAGTAGAAGCCAGCGCCGGTGGCGGTATGGTGACTGCTCGCGTCAACGGCAAGCAACAAATTCTCGAGCTGAAGATTGAAAAGGATGTTGTCGATCCTGAAGATGTCGAGATGCTGCAGGATCTGATTCTGGCTGCCGTCAATGAGGCTGTCAAAAAAAGTCAGGATATGATTCAGGCTGAAATGGGTAAGGTGACCGGGGGAATGAACATTCCTGGCCTGTTCTGAGTCTTTCAGCGTCGCAATAAGAACCTTCCAGCTCATTCAGACTGGTCAAAATCCCTGCAGATATCTGGTCTGACAGGGATTTTGTTATTGTGGCCGACGAAATTCGTATGATGTCTTTAAAAAAGGATTGAATTTTTAGGATGTTGGTGGTAGGGTTCTATTTGGTCAGACCAATGGCCCATCCTGCCTTTTAGTGAAATTGCAGAATTTTAGTCTTCCTGAAATATTCATTCCGATGACTTAACCCCTTGGATTCAGGAGAAATTTCATGTTAGGCTCTCTACCGTCGTTTGCCCGTCTGGCAGCCGAATTAAGTAAGCTTCCGGGCATCGGCAGTAAGACTGCTGCCAGGTTAGCGTTTCATCTGTTACGGGCGTCCCGGCAGGATGTCGAGGCTTTGGCGTCGGCACTGATTGAGATGAAAAACAACGTGCGTTTTTGTCAGCGCTGTTATCATGTTTCAGAAGCTGATTTATGTAATATCTGTTCCAACCCCGCACGTGATTCTCAAGTGCTTTGCATCGTCGAAGAACCTCAAGATCTTCTAGCCATTGAACGAAGTCGTTCCTATCTCGGTTTGTATCATGTTTTACATGGAGCTTTGTCGCCGTTAGATGGGATAGGACCAGAGGATCTCAAAATACCACAGCTGTTGCAACGGCTCGAGGCGGAGCCGGTTCGCGAGGTTATCCTGGCGACAAATTTCACTGTTGAAGGTGAGGCAACGGCACTTTATCTGGCAAAGCTTTTTAAGGAGAGAGGATTGCGCGTGACGCGCCTTGCTCATGGGATTCCCACGGGCAGCGACCTCGAGTATATCGATTCCGGTACAGTCCAGCAGGCTGTCGATGGGCGTCGCGAATTGTAATCCTTGCTACAGAGTATTGTAACTTACACCGGGATTTTCCCGTGCTTAGTTATACGAGGTATTCGAAAAGCGTTCTTATTCCTCTATAGGAACGTCATTACTCACCGTACAAGGAGGTGTACATGTCTCGAAAGATGGTCAACATTGACGGTAATGCCGCGGCAGCGCATGTTGCGCATGCGACTAACGAGGTTATTGCTATCTACCCCATTACCCCGTCATCGGTTATGGGTGAAATTTCCGACGCCAAAAGTGCTGTAGGTCAAAAAAACATTTGGGGCACAGTTCCTAAAGTTGTTGAGCTTCAGTCCGAAGGCGGCGCAGCAGGTGCTGTTCACGGTGCTCTGCAGGCAGGTGCATTAACAACAACCTTTACTGCTTCACAAGGTCTGTTGTTGATGATCCCTAACATGTTCAAAATTGCCGGCGAATTGACTCCGACTGTATTCCATGTCTCAGCGCGCGCCCTGGCAACTTCTGCTTTGTCAATCTTTGGTGATCACTCTGACGTTATGGCTTGCCGTTCTACCGGCTGGACCATGCTCTGTTCTAACAACCCTCAAGAAGTTATGGACTTTGCCCTGATCGCTCAGGCCGCAACTCTTGAATCCCGGGTTCCTGTCCTGCACTTCTTCGATGGTTTCCGGACTTCTCACGAAATTCAGAAGATTGAAGAACTGACTCAGGATGACATGCGCGTCATGATCAGTGATGAACTGGTTGCCGCACATCGTTCACGTGCTTTGACTCCAGATGCACCGAAACTGCGTGGTACTGCTCAGAACCCTGACGTTTACTTCCACACCCGTGAGTCTGTAAACAAGTATTACGCTGACGTTCCTGCTATCCTGCAAGCTCAGATGGACAAGTTCGCCAAGCAGGTTGGTCGTCAATATAATCTGGTCGATTATGTTGGTGCTCCTGATGCAGAGCGTGTTGTTGTTATGATGGGTTCTGGTTGTGAAGCTATGGAAGAGACCATTAACCATCTGGTCGCTCAAGGCGAAAAAGTCGGCATGATCAAAATTCGCCTGTTCCTGCCATTCCCAACCGAGCAGTTCTGTAAAGCTCTGCCAAAAACCGTTAAGAAAATCTCCGTTATGGACCGCACCAAAGAGCCAGGTTCTCTTGGTGAGCCTCTGTACCAGGCAATTCGTACCGCTCTTGGTGAAGGTATGGCTGACGGACTGGTTGAATTCGATCGTTACCCCGTTGTTGTCGGCGGTCGTTACGGTCTTGGTTCCTTTGAATTCAACGCTGGTATGTGTAAGGCTATTCTTGACAACCTGTCCAAAGACAAGCCTAAAAACCACTTCATGGTTGGTTTCAAAGATGACGTCATGGGACAAAGCCTTGATTTCGATCCAAGCTTCAAGGTTCCTTTCAATGGTTACTCTGCCATGTTCTTCGGTTTGGGTTCTGATGGTACCGTTGGCGCCAACAAAAACTCGATCAAGATCATCGGTTCCGCTACCGATAACAAAGTTCAGGCCTACTTTGTTTATGACTCCAAAAAAGCTGGTAGCATGACCACTTCTCACCTGCGTTTCGGTCAGGAAGAGATCAAGAGTACTTACCTGATTGACCAGGCTGACTTTATCGCTTGTCACAACTTCTCCTTCCTTGAGAAGTACGACATGCTGAAAAACGCCAAAGAAGGTGCTACCTTCCTGCTTAACGCTCCTTACTCTCAGGACGAAGTCTGGGCTCACCTGCCTAAGGCTGTTCAGCAGACAATCATCGACAAAAAGCTCAAGTTCTTTGTCATTGATGGTATCCATATCGGTGAGAAAATTGGTCTTGGTCCCCGGATCAACGTCGTTATGCAGACCGCATTCTTCAAGATCTCCGGGATCATCCCTGAAGATGTCGCCATTGCCAAGATTAAAGATGCTGTCGTAAAGTCCTACAGCAAGGCTGGTGAGAAGGTTGTCGACATGAACAAGCGTGCCGTCGATGTTGCTCTTGAGAGCACCTACGAAGTCGCTGTTCCTGCTACTGCTGACAGCACCATCGAAATGCAGTCCGGTAAATGGGGTGCATACTCTGAAACCGTTCAGAAGACCCTTGGTCCAATTATTGATGGTCTCGGTCAGGAGTTGCCTCTGTCTGCTCTGCCAGCTGATGGTACCTTCCCGACTGGTACTGCTTGTGTTGAGAAGCGTAACATCGCTGTCAATATCCCTGTTTGGGAAAAGGATCTTTGTATCCAGTGCGGTATCTGTTCAATGGTCTGTCCTCATGCTGCTATCCGGATGAAGATCAACGACGAAAAAGATATCGCCGGTGCTCCGGAAGCCTACAAGTCCTGTGCTGCTAAAGGCAAGGACATGGATGGTAAAGTCTTCACCCTGCAGGTTGCTCCTGAAGATTGTACTGGTTGTGGCGCCTGTGTTCACAACTGTCCTGCCAAGAGCAAGGATGATGAGACCAAGAAGGCTATTAACATGACCTTCCAGGCTCCACTGCGTGAAACTGAAGCAGAAAACTTCAAGTTCTTCCTTGCCCTGCCTGACACCGATCCAGCACTGATTAACCGTGCTACCCTGAAAGGCAGCCAGCTGTTGCCACCAATGTTTGAATTCTCCGGTGCTTGTGCTGGTTGTGGTGAGACGCCATTCGTCAAACTTTGTTCACAGCTGTTCGGTGATCGTATGTATGTTGCTAACGCTACCGGTTGTTCTTCAATCTATGGCGGTAACTTGCCTACAACTCCATGGACCACCCGTAAGGATGGCCTTGGCCCGACCTGGTCAAACTCACTGTTCGAAGATAATGCCGAGTTTGGTATGGGTATGCGTCTGGCTGTTGACAAAACCACTGAGTATGCCCGTGAACTTCTCGAGAAGAACATCGAATGTGGCTGTGCTGCCTGTGAAGGTACTGCTGGTCTTAAGCGTGAAATTCTTGATGCTGCTCAGGATTCTCAGGAAGCTATCGAAGAGCAACGCGCTCGTGTTGCCAAGCTCAAAGCTGTCCTCGAGAAGTGTACCCACGAAACTGCTAAGCCACTGCTGATTGACATCAACTACCTGGTTGTAAAATCAGTCTGGATCCATGGTGGTGACGGTTGGGCATACGACATCGGTTACGGTGGTCTGGATCACGTTCTCGCTTCCGGCGAAAACGTTAACGTTCTGGTCCTCGATACCGAGGTCTACTCCAATACCGGTGGTCAGGCTTCCAAGTCAACCCCACTCGGTGCCGTTGCTCAGTTTGCCGCTGGTGGTAAGACTCAGCCTAAGAAAGACCTGGGCATGATCGCTATGTCCTATGGCAACATCTATGTTGCGAAAGTTTCTCTGGCTAACCCAGCTCAGGCTGTTAAGGCATTCCTTGAAGCTGATGCCTATGATGGTCCTTCACTGATCATTGCTTATACCCACTGTATTGCTCACGGAATCAACATGACCCGTGGTATTGATACTGTTAAAGAAGCGGTTGCTTCTGGTCACTGGGCAGCGTATCGCTACGATCCACGTCTTGCTGCTCAAGGTAAAAACCCACTGCAGTTTGACGCGAAGGAGCCTACCATGTCCTTCGAGGATTATGCTTCCAAGCAGAACCGTTACCGGGTTCTCAAGAAGATCAATCCAGAGATGTCAGCAACAATGATGGAAAAAGCTAACAAGCTGACTACTCACAACTTCAACCTGTACAAGTACCTTGCAGAAATGAAGTATGGTGAAGAATAAGTTGTTCTGTTTTTGAATAACTGCTGAATAAAAGCTCCCGGTGTCGCTGGCACCGGGAGCTTTTTTGGTTATGGCGACGTGAACTGTGAACTGTGAACCGTGAACCGTTTAGCATGAGCCTGCCTACTACAGATTCCACTTTTTTTATGATAGATTCTAATATTCTCACTACTATCTGCTTTCTGATTGCCAAGGGCCTGCTATGATTCAATTCTTTCCTGTCTTCATCAATGTTGTCATGCCGGTGTTTGCCATTGTCCTGTTGGGGATGACATTCGGTAAAAAACTTGATCTGCAGGCCAGGACTCTTAATCGGGCGGCTTATTACGTTTTCGTTCCGGCATTTGTCTTCCGGGCGATCAGTACTGCGGATGTGCCGTTAGCTAGTGCGCTGATGATGATCTCGTTTATTCTGGCTGCTCATGTCCTCGGCGTCATTGCTGCAGTAGCTATCGGTAAAATTCTGGGAAGTTCTAAAGAGATGATTGCGGCATTTGTCATGATCACTGCTTTTGGGAATGTCGGGAATTTTGGTTTGGCGGCAATTCAGTTTCATCTTGGAGATGGCGCATTACCTTACGCCACCATTTTTTATGTGACGATCTCAACCAGTGGTTTCGCGTTTTGCGTCGGTGCTGCGGGCTGGGCCCGAGGGGGAAGTAAGGGGGCCTTATCCCAGGTGGTTAAAACACCTGCTATTCTGGCGACCATCCCGGCTATCCTGGTTTCGGCTGGAGATATAGCGGTTCCGCTGATGCTAACCCGAATGATATCGTTATTAGCCGGGGCCATGATTCCGGTTATGTTATTTGCTCTTGGGTTGCAACTTCAGGAACAAGGGAAGGTTCATCTTAATCGTGATGTTATTATCGGTGCAGTCTTGCGCCTTGCTGCAGTGCCGTTGCTGGCTGTCCTGATTGCCCCCCTATTCCCCCTAAATGCTGTTCAGAGCAGCGCGGGAATATTGCAATCGGCCATGCCGGGAGCTGTGCTGGTTTCGATTATTGCCAAGGAAAATGATATTGTTCCACACTTTGCAACCTCAGTTGTTATCGTTTCGACTCTGGCCAGTCTGGTGACGTTGACGCTGTTTATGGTTTTGTTGTGAGAGGTTGGGAGTGATGGCTGCGCCATTGAATTAAGTTAATAAGATAATAAGGTGTAACCTGGTTATTCACAGCTACTGCTTATCAACCAACAATATCCTGTAAATCTGGTCACGAAATGACGAATTTATTGACATTGTTAGCGTGCTATGATAATCAGGCACAATCAAATAAACGGAGTTAACCAATTATGATTTACATGGCAGCGGCAGCACGAGCGATTTTGGCGGCGAGTATTCGTCATAAGTCTGTCCATTGCCAGTTGTGGTAAAGCCATACATTTATAGCATTCACGAATGAGGCCATGGACAGTAGAGTCCATGGCCTTTTTCTATGTTTTGTCAAGGGGATAAGGAATGCGTAACAACATAGTACACATTGGTGCCGGCGAGTTAACCTATGAAATTCGTGCGATTGTAACGATCGCCGAAGAATTACGCCGATTGGGAATTAAAACCAATATGGAAAATATTGGTGATCCTGTAGCTAAAGGCGAAAAAATTCCAGATTGGATCAAAGAAATTGTCGCTGATCTGGCCATGAAGGATTGTTCATATGGCTATTGTGCGACCAAAGGGCTGCTCGAAACCCGCCAGTTTTTGGCCGACCTGACCAACCAGCGTGGATTTACCCAGATTACTGCCGAAGATATTATGTTCTTTAACGGTCTTGGTGACGCCATTCAGAAAGTGTATGGTCTCCTCAAACGGGAAGCACGGGTTATCGGACCCTCTCCGACCTATTCCACTCACTCTTCAGCAGAAGGTGCCCACGCCGGACAAAAGCCGGTCACCTATCGTCTCGACCCTGATAACCTGTGGTATCCGGATATGGATGATCTGCGTCAGTCGGTAAAATATAACCCGGCTATTTCCGGTATCTTGATTATCAATCCGGACAATCCAACCGGTGCGGTGTATCCGGAACGGATTCTCAAAGAGATCATCAGTCTGTGTAAAGAGTATGATTTGTTCCTGATCTGCGACGAGATTTACCATAACCTCTGCTATAATGGCACGGTGACCCGGCCCATTTCAGACCTGGTCGGAGACTTGCCGGCGATTTCCCTCAAAGGGATCAGTAAAGAGGTTCCGTGGCCGGGAGCGCGTTGTGGTTGGATGGAAGTTTATAATGCCGATAAGGATGATGTCTTCCGCCGTTATATCGAAAGTATCCTGAATTCCAAGATGGTTGAGGTCTGTTCGACAACCTTGCCGCAAAAAGCTATCCCAAGAATTCTCAGTCACCCGGAATATCCGAAATACCTGGCAGCACGCAGCGATCGTTATGAGCGTTATTCAAATATCGCTTATAAAATACTGAATGCTGTACCTGGGTTGAAAGTTAATCGTACCAATGGATCTTTCTATATGGGAGTTGTTTTTGAGCATGATAAACTGACCCATAAGCAGACCTTGCCGATTGAAAATGAGCAGGTACGTGAACTGGTTGAACGCTTGATCAGCAAGCCAGGAACCCAGACCGATAAACGCTTTGTTTATTACCTGCTGGCGTCAACCGGTATCTGCGTCGTCCCTATGTCTTCTTTCTGTACCGATGAAAGAGGGTTCCGGATTACCCTTCTGGAACAGGATGAACAAGAATTTATCGCTATATTCGAAACCATTTCAGAAGCCATTACTGCTTATCTGAATTCTTGATGAGAAAAGGGACTGACTGATCGTGCCGATTCCGAATGATGCTGCGCAGCTTGCCGGCAATGCACCGATTACCGATAAGCAACAACTGACCGACTTTCTGCTCAGGGGAGCCCGCCCCAAGGAAGACTGGGGGGTCGGGATCGAGAATGAAAAGCTTGTTCTCGACCGTTATACCGGTGAAGCTGCAAGCTACGAGAGGATAAGAGGTCTGCTGGTCCGTCTCGATGGCATAGGTGGCTGGCAGGGGATCTACGAGGGAGATAAACTCCTCGGACTGCAGGGAAAACGCTCCTCCGTAACCTTGGAGCCAGGAGGACAGCTTGAGTTATCGGGCAAATTCTGTTGCGATATCAATTGCAGCTGGCGGGATATTCATCGCTATCGCCAACATATCCTGACCATGGGACATGAGCTCGACCTGATCTTCCTTGGCCTTGGAGTCCAGCCCTTCAGTAGCCTCGAAAGTATCTCGTGGCTGCCGAAAAAACGTTACGACATCATGGGCCCCTATATGCTGAAAACCGGTGATATGGGGCAACGCATGATGAAGCAGAGCGCCGGGACGCAGGTTAATCTGGATTTCTCCGATGAGCAGGATTGTGTCCGCAAGCTTAGGGTGAGTCAGTTACTCAGTCCGGTCTGTTATGCATTGTTTGCGAATTCACCGCTACTCAACGATCAACCGAGTGGCTGGTTATCGACCCGCGGTGAGATCTGGTCACGTACGGACAATGACCGCTGCGGACTGATCACCCAGTTATTGAAGACAGATAGTGGACTCAGTGATTATGTGCAATACGCCCTGGACGTTCCCATGTACTTTATTCAACGGGATGGCCATTATATTGATCTGACCCAGGACCGCTTCACTTTCAGCCAATACCTTGATAGTGGTTGGCAGGGGGAA
The DNA here is from genome assembly GCA_963664385.1 of Geopsychrobacteraceae bacterium. Lineage (GTDB taxonomy): Bacteria > Desulfobacterota > Desulfuromonadia > Desulfuromonadales > Geopsychrobacteraceae > Seleniibacterium. Next base: position 1,023,145 of record OY761157.1, on the reverse strand, counting down.
CCGGCGACCATGGCTGATTGGAACCTGCATCTCTCTACCCTGTTTCCGGAAGTCCGTCTGCGGCCACAACTGGAATTACGCAGTGCCGACAGTTTGCCACCTCGTTTTACTGCTGCAGTAGCCGCCTTTTATAAAGGCTTGCTCTATACCGAAGGTGGATTGGCAAAGGTTGAATCATTGTTCGGTGATTTGTCAGAGCAACAAGTCGAGACTTTGTACCGTGCTTCATGGCGTGATGGTCTGAAGGCAGTATTTAAAGATGGAACCTTGCTCGACGTCGCTACTGAGCTGGTGGGAAGCGCAAAGGAAAGCCTGACCCAACAATTTAATCTGGGGGCCAGTGGGGCAGATGAAAGTCGCTTCCTCGACAGCCTGGATGAAATTCTTGATAGTGGTGAAACGCTGGCTGAGCAGCTGTTAGAGCAATGGCAGGGTGATCGCAAGCAGAAGCTTCAGGTCTTGTTGGATCATTGTGGCTATGCTGAAACTCACTCCGCTTAGGGACGAACTGTGCATACGCACAGTTGGGCAGTGTGCCACCGGTAATGATATTATGCGTGAAGGCACGTGTATTTTATCGCTTTGAAAGAGTAAAGTCACAAACATCAACAGTTTCGGTGTGGCAGTCGAAATGTTGAAACAGAAACATCATACCTCCTTTCCAGTTTGTGAGCCGACTATCGGGATAACCTCCCTCCGATGTCGGCTCTTTTTTTTCTCTTTTTTCCCTGAAGAAATGGATGGCGCATTGTGAGGGCGAGATCTCACGGTTTTGTATTTATCTTTTGAATTTACTGAAACAGCCAAAAACACAGGCGCAGGGTCTCGCCCCTGCAGGCGCCTTACTATTTTTCACAATCAAGCTAAAAATAGTAAGCACAAAAAGCCCTCTTTATATGTCCATGTTCTGGAGTCGCTAGGTTTCAGGACGCTGCTGGCAATAGACAGGCCGGCCGGTAGACAAAATCACGCCAAATGGCCAGAACCGGAAATGGCTGGGCCATTAAATATTAATTAAACAAGCAAAAATTGCTGAGATATACCAACGAAAAACTTACTAAACGCAAACATCATAGAAAAACTAAAAGTGAAAATCTAAAATATGGAAAAAAAGTATACTTTTCCTTGATTTTACAAGGTGATTCCTGTTTCAATATGCGCCTTAAAAACAGACAAAGGAGCAGTCAATGCCGTCAACAAAATTTTCCGATCCGATTATTCGCCAATCAATTGATACCATTCGTTTATTAGCAGCCGATGCCGTAGAACAAGCGAATTCCGGACACCCGGGTACGCCAATGGAGGCCGCCCCGATTGCATACCTGCTATATATGAAGCACTTGCGTCATAACCCGGCAAACCCCGAGTGGGCCGGGCGGGACCGTTTTATCCTTTCCTGTGGCCACGCTTCTGCGCTTATTTACAGTATGCTTCACCTGACCGGTTACGACCTGTCCCTTGAAGATGTTAAAAATTTCCGCCAGTATGGCAGCAAAACTGCCGGGCACCCGGAATTCGGTCATACTCCTGGTGTTGAAACCACCACTGGTCCATTAGGGCAGGGCGTTGCCGTTGCTGCTGGTATGGCCATGGGTGAGCAATTCCTCAACCAACAGGTTGATAGTGAGTTGTTTGATTACCGTACCTGGGTTATCTGTTCTGATGGTGACCTGATGGAAGGTGTTTCTGCCGAGGCTGGTTCTCTGGCCGGTCACCTTAAACTCGGGAAACTGAATTACATCTATCTCGACAATAAAATCACCATCGAAGGTGATACTTCTCTTGCCTTCACCGAGGATGTCGGAACCCGCTACCTCGCTTACGGTTGGCATGTTGAGCGTGTTGAAGGTGAGAACCTTGATGAGATCGATGCTGCCATGGAGCGCGCCAAACTTGATCCGCGTCCATCCCTGATTATTGCTCGTACCCACATTGGTCAGGGGGCACCAAATAAGCAGGACACCTCGGCCGCTCACGGCGCTCCCCTGGGAGGTGATGAGCTGGCTCTGACCAAGCAAGTCTATGGTCGTAATCCTGAAGAAAAGTTTGTCGTTCCTGCTGAAGTCAAACAGCATATGACTGGTTGTGTTGCTGCTGGTACTAAGCTTGAGAGCCAATGGAATACATTGCTCGAGAGCAAAAAGACCAGCCCTTCAGTCGCTACCTGGCTAGGTGTCCGTGACGGTCAATTGCCTGCAGGCTGGGACGCAGATCTGCCAGTCTTTACTGCCGCTGATGGTGCCAAGGCAACTCGTCAGAGCAGTGGCGTCATGATTAACAGCCTGGCTGACAAATTACCTCTTCTGGTTGGTGGTTCTGCTGACCTGGCGCCGTCAAATAATACCGCTATTAAGGCAGCTGGCTCCTGGCTGCCAGGCCAGAGCGACCGCAATATCCACTACGGTATTCGCGAGCATGCTATGGGCTCCATCATGAACGGACTGTGCCATACTCCAGGTCTGATTCCATTTGGTGGTACTTTCTTCGTCTTTGCCGATTACATGCGTCCAGCTATTCGTCTTGCAGCCTTGATGGGACTTGGTGCTATCTACGTCATGACTCACGACTCCATAGGTCTTGGTGAAGATGGACCGACTCACCAGCCGGTTGAGCACCTCGCGTCCCTGCGAGCTATGCCGAATGTCACCGTTATTCGTCCTGCCGATGCCAATGAAACTTGTGCCGCCTGGAAGAGTGCGATCAGCAACCGTCAGGGGCCGACTGTTCTGGTTCTTTCTCGCCAGGGGCTGCCGACTCTTGATCCCGCTGAATACCCAGCCGTGGCCGATGCTCAGAAGGGGGCTTATATTCTGTCCGCTGAAAAGAGCGAGCTTCAGGTTATTCTCATTGCCAGCGGTTCCGAAGTGCAACACGCGCTTGCTGCCCAGGCAGAGCTTGAAGGTGCAGGTATCGGTGCACGGGTGGTATCCATGCCAAGCTGGGAACTGTTCGAAGCTCAGAGTGCTGAATATCGTGAGCAGGTTCTCCCTGCCGCATGCACCAAACGTGTGGCTATGGAGGCTGGCAGCTGCTTCGGTTGGGAACGCTATGTCGGCATCGGTGGTAGGGTGCTTGGTATGAACGAATTTGGTGCCAGTGCACCGGCTGGTCAGCTGATGAAGCATTTCGGCTTTACTGCCGAGAATTTCATCGCTGCAGCGAAAGAACTCGTAAAATAATCCTGTAAAAATTAAATCTTATTTTTATCGGAAAGTACTGCGGTAAAGGGTAGCTGAAAAGCTACCCTTTACTCGTTTCAGGAACTCTGCTATCACAAGGATTGTTACTTTTTTACTTAATGAAAGCTGTATACGGCAGTTGAATTGCTGCACTAAAATGTAAAGTCTTTGAACGACAGCTTTATCACACCCCGGAGGATACCATGTTACGCTTTATTCTAGTTTTAATGTCTGTATTACTTGCCACCAATACTTATGCTGCGTCTGTTGATATTGGTTTTAATGACAATAGTTTTCAGCTGATTTATGAAACCCCTATTTCTGATGATGAATACGGTACGTCGTTGCTTAATGGACGGTTTCTGTATAATGGTGATGAAGAGACCAAGCTGGGCAGTGTTGGATTCGATTTTATTGGTGAACCAGGGAACATTGCCGGGCTTAAGATCGGCGCCGGTGTTAAAGGGTATGGCGGCCGTACTGACCGTGATGTCGATTTTGCGAACTTAGGGCTTGGAGTAAGGGTTGATTATACCCTCGCTCAATTACAGGGCCTCGGTTTCTCAGGACGCCTGAACTATGCTCCCAAGGTGTTTTCTTTTATTGATGCGGATCGTCTGTTAGAGACAGAAGCACGTGTTACCTATGCTGTAATGCCAAAGGTAAAATTGTATATCGGTTATCAGAACGTGCGTCTTGATGTCGATGGCCGTGACAACACGATAACCATCGACGACAGTATTCGTATCGGTTTTGTCGGCACCTTCTGATCCCTCTGTAAAACTTCAAGCTCATCATTTCCCTCAAGTTCTTTTTCATTGAGAACTTGAGGGGCATCATTCCCTTCAGAAAATACTGTCCCTGAAAAAACGGATCGCTCCAAACGCTAAAAGCAGAATGCAGCTAAGAAGTAGCAGTTTGTAAAATTCAGGGAAAATAAACAGAAAAGAAATAATGGTCAGAGTGGCAATAGCCTGAAGCACAGAGCGTGGTCCTGCGGTCTTGCTGATAACCTTCATTATGCGTCTCCCGGAGACAAGAAAAGTTCACAGCCTGTCAGTACCTTATCACTTTCCGGAGATGATGCAAGGGGTTGAAAAATAAAAGTTAATAAAATGGGATAGGGTGCAGCTGGGGAAGGGAGGATAGTTGTACTAAGAAGCTGAAAACAGAATAAAAGTCGCAGGGTTTCGCCCCTGCAGGCGAGTTACCTTTTATCCAGAGCAATAAACGGTAACCGAAAACTGCTCTTTTATATGTCCGTGCTCAAGTGTAGTTTACTCTTATATTGCAGCCAGTATTTAACTGGTTGGCCGGTGGCCAAGAGCACGCCACATGGCCAGAACCGGAAAATAAAAATGTTAAACTGAAATTATTGTATCGAATCAACCCAACAAAAATACAGCAGTTACAATGGCTAAAATAACCCGGTAGTAACCAAAAATAGCCAACCCATGACGCTGTAAGTAAGTCAGCATCCATTTTATCGAAGCAGCTGCAGCAAAAAAGGCAACGACTACCCCGATCAATAACGCCGATTGATCAAATGTCTCTAGCATCAACTGACCATGCTTCAGGGTATCATAGGCGGTTGCTGCACCAAGAGTGACAACCCCCAGTAAAAAGCTGAACTCAACGGCCGCCTCAAGAGTTAAGCCAACCAGGATGCCGCCAACAATTGTCACCAGGCTGCGGCTGACACCTGGCCACATGGCAATGCACTGGGCAAAGCCGACGATCAATGCCATTTGCCAGCGCATATCATCGAGGATCTGGCCAGTCCTTACGCCCTGACGTTTTTTGTTGCGCCAGCTGACCAGTAAAATAGCTACCCCACCAACAAACCAGGCAATAACCACCGGCCAGGTACCAAACAGGTATGATTTGATTATCTTGTTAAACAGCAGTCCGAGTACCGCAGCAGGGATAAACCCGGCAATAATATTGATAAGCAGGCGGCGGCCAGCAGCATCACGTCCAGTCAGACCACGAAATGCCTGCTTAACACGACCAAAATAGAGCCATAACACTGCCAGAATAGCACCGGCCTGGATGCAGATGGTATATGCATCAACAGCTTCTTTGATGCTCTCCTGCTGCTCTGGAGTAAAGCCAGGATCTTCTCCAATCCCCATTATCTTTTCAGCCAGCAAGAGGTGTCCGGTAGAGCTGACTGGCAGGTATTCGGTAAGCCCTTCTATCACGCCAAGCACAATGGCTTGCCCTGTGGTCATAACGACAGGTTTTTGGGGGCTTTGCGTTGCATCGCCGGCAAAGCATGGGGAGAGGAAAAAAAGGCTAAAAAAGATAACAACAAACAGCAATAGGTGTTTTGACATCAGGGATTTTCCTTGCGTTGAATTCATTTATTTACTGCACTAGTACTAAAAAGGGTACAATATTTTTATGAAATAACCGGATGACATAGATAATATCCTGGCGGTCAATTTTATAAAACTGCCAGAGAGATAATCAATAAAAAGGGCCCTCGCTTGAGAGCCCTTTTTGTTTACGCGATTACTGCGAATGTTATCAAAGATTAAACATCAATATGTACAGCTTTGATAAACCGTGCTTCAACAGCTTCGGCAATTTTCTGCAGGGTTGTTTCATCAACTGGAGAGTCGACGGAGAATACAACCATGGCTTCACCGGCTTTTTCACGGCGGCCGAGACTCATGTTCCCGATGTTGATGTTGGCTTCACCGAGAATGGTACCGATTTTACCAATCAGGCCTGGACGGTCCTGGTAGTTGATGACCAGCATGTGTTCTTCTGGCTGAAAGTCGGTGGTAAAATTCCGCATCTTGACGATCTTTGGAGTGCCTTCGAACAGGGTACCGGCGATGGTCCGGCGGCCTTCAGGGCTTTCCATGGCCAGGGTGATCAGGCTGGAGAAAGATTCTGTCTCGGTGGAACGGATCGATTCGACTTCAATTCCCATGTTACGGGCTACCAGACCGGCGTTGACCATATTGACATCCTGCTCTGAGCAATGGTTCAGCAGGGCTGAAAGACCACAGACGCTCAAGGGGGCACAGTCAAAACGGGCAATTTTACCGTTGTAAGTGAAGGTGACCTTATTGGGGTTTGGTGGCGCGAGCTGGGAAATAAAGTTACCCAGAATGGAAACCAACTGCATGTATGGCTTCATGTGTTCCATCTGATCCGGGTCGAAACGTGGAATGTTAACCGCGGCTCCCATGGGTTTGCCATCAATATAGTTGACAATTTCCTGACTGACGTCGACGGCGACATTTTTCTGTGCTTCGTAAGTATTGGCACCCAGGTGCGGGGTGACCAGCATGTTGGGGTGGCCGATCAGCTTTGTCAGGATTTCGCTGTTAGGAGGCTCTTCACTCCAAACGTCGAAAGCAGCACCTACACATTTGCCGCTTTCAAGGGCATGCAGGGTGGCTTCTTCGTTGTAAATACCACCACGGGCGCAGTTAACGATAATGACACCGTCCTTCATCCCTTCAAAATGTTCGGCGCGAATCATGTCGCGGGTCTCATCGGTCAGCGGGGTATGAACAGTGATGATGTCTGAAAAACGGATGATGTCTTCCAGCGGGACCAGCTTGACGCCGAAGTCTTCTGCACGTTTTTCGGAAATATATGGGTCGTAGGTGATGACATCAGCTTCAAAGGCGCGTACGCGTCTGGCAACCCGGCCACCAACTTTACCCAGGCCGATAATACCAACGGTTTTTCCTTTTAGCTCACGACCGGTAAAGGGGGCGCGCTTCCACTCGCCACTCTTCAGGCTGGCATTGGCGATCGGTACGTTGCGGCACAATGACAACAGGATAGCCATGGTGTGCTCGGCAGCAGAGTTGACGTTGCCGTAAGGTGCATTAACGACAATGATGCCGCGCTTGCTTGCTGCATCGACATCAACGTTATCAATGCCGACACCGGCGCGAGCGACAATTTTGAGGTTATGGGCATGGCTGAGTAGCTCATCATCAACGCGGGTGCCGCTACGGGTGATGATTGCATCGTAAGCACCGATGGTTTCATGCAGTTCCGCGAGACTCATTCCCAGCTTTTTGTCAACCTGAATGCGAGGGTCTTCGAGCAGTGGAAGAAGGCCGTTATCGGATACTTCATCCGTAATTAAAACTTTCATGCTGAACCTTTCTAAAATCTACTGAATATCTAAAGCGAAAAGAACAATAGGCAAGGGCTTGAATACTATGACCATCCGGGGCACTTGTCAATGATGTAAACGGCTACTTTACTGTAGAAATCAGTAAAACATCATCAATATAAACGATTCTGGGTGTTGACAACTTCCCCACGAATAAGCCGACATTGGCGATCTGTTTGAGATCTATAGATCGATTTTTTGGCGCGTGTTCGACATCTGACAATGAGATTGTCAAAGTATTGGCCCCTGGTCTGATAGTAAATGAGGTGTTGAAGCGGTCTGTGTATTCGTTGTTATGTTGTTTGTCGTCAATTCTCATGTGGATGACGAATTCATCCTGGTCTGGATTAAACAACTGAAGTTGCAATTCTTGATACCCCTCCCAATTATGGTGAACACTGCGTAAAGAGAGTCCAGAGTAGCGCTGAGTTGAAAATTGGACGCGCAAGGCGTAGTTGCCTGTGGTGGCATGCTGAGCCACTACCTTGCGAGCAGCGCTCCCACTCCAGCGCAGTTTTTCAAACGGACTTTCAAAACCAGAAAGAAGAGGGAACTGTTGCCATGCGATCAGGTCATCGGTGGTAGCCTTGAGTGTCGGTATTAGCAGCGTAGCTGTAATCAATACAACGGCTAGTGCAGTCAGAGCTATGTGCCAGGATAGGCGTTTAAGCGGATAAAGTTGACAAATAAGAAAGCCGAGGAAACCGCCGACAATATCGTGCCACAGGTCCTCAAAGTTGGCATCACGGCCAATCTGTGATTGAATCAATTCGGTCAGTGCACCGACACAGGCGGCAAGCAGCAGCACCTCGATCAGCTTACGCCAAAAGGATTGGTGCCTCCACTTGGTGTAGCCATAACCCCATAAAGCAAAGCAAACGACATGCCCGATATCCCAGAACTCCCGGATGCTTCGAAGTGAGTCGGTGGTCGGTCCGCCGACAAACAGGAAGACTGCGCAGGTGACTGAAAGAAGCAGCCATAGGATTTTGCCGATAGGCGTCATTTTCATAAGCAATGTTGTGTAAATAATCTCGACAAGGGGAGTGATGAATACTGCCGGAAAAACTATCATACCTGGACAAATATATCAGCGGAGATCCCAGTCTCTATTTACATTGTATTGATTTTTCGATATTTTTGAAGGGATAAATGCTTTAAGGGGTATCAACGGTTGAAGCGTTTTTCTTGGCATGAAATATGCTTTTATATAGATTTGTGTGTAATTTTAATAAAAGTTATATACAAAAATTAAACACTGTTCATAGGTTGGAGGGGTCCAAAAATTAGGAGCAAATAAATGGAAAGTCGCATCAAGTATAGTCCAGCGAGAAACCATCAGCGCTTCAAAGCAATCAGCAGGGCTTTGGTCCTCATCAATACCGGGCCGGAGTCGCTTCCTTTTCATATTATGGATATCAGTGAGGGGGGCTTGTCCTTCCGTTATCTCGGTCCGAAATTAAGAAGAAGTGCCGTTAAGGCAGTTAGCCTTTATCACGATCAGGAATTGATAGTTTCGGATATCCCGATTAAGTCTATTTCTGACTACCGATTAAGCGATAATCTTATTACTGTGCGGCGTGGTAGTGTTCAATTTGACGATATGGATCCTGAAAAACTGGGGTTAGTTGAGTTGTTCATTCGCAACTATACAGAAGCTCCTTTGCCTGTTACCTGAATCTAATGGCCTCTGAATAGATTTTCCCTTAGTCATTTCAAGGAATAATCAATGCTTCTAGTTCCTTCTATGGGTAGGGTATGTCTATAGGAGAGGGTTGGAAAATAACTGTAAATGGAAGGCCTGCATATGTAATTACTGTGGGCCTTTTTTGGTTCAGGCGATAAAAAAGTTTATCGTTTGGGGCTGTCCGCTAGATAGTCTGACTTTTCAGATTTCAGATAAAGAAAAAGGGATCCCGTTTAAAACGGAATCCCTTGATTTCTTCAATGGTGCCCAGAGACAGAATCGAACTGCCGACACGAGGATTTTCAGACCGTGGCAGATAAGACTAACAACTTAGGCCGAAGTGGTTTTTCTTTGGTTTTATAAGCATTTCACCCAGTAGGCGGAATCATCATTTATGATGGTTCCGTCTTTTTTATGGTCTGTCTGCTTCACAGTTACTTCACAGTGAAACCCGTTTTCCATTGCGGGCTTGTAAAGGTTATGGTTCGTTTGATGTGGTAACTGAGACATCGTTGGGATCAAAGCTACTGTTTCGAAGTAAGATTGTCCACTTGATTTGTAAAGATATTCCCAGGAAAAAGCCATAATAGACTTCTTTTCCTTAGACTCTAGGATGGTGATATTTCATTTTTTCCTGATTTTCGAACTGATCGACATCCTATGAGCAATATAAATAAAAGTTTTTACAGGTCAGTCTTATCAGACGTTTGAATTAAGTGTTTTAGGCCTTAATCAAGAATTATGACAATTCACTTCATTCCTAAACCTCGTCTATATCATCAAAGAGGCTTCTCGTGCCAAGCATTTTCTCAGATTGTTCAACGGATCCAAGAATCCGAGGGTTTACTTTGGGCTCTGGTGGGTCTGTTTCTGAAATCCACTCATTTACGAGATCTGTTTCTCGTTCAATTATTTTGACAATATTTTCATCTTCAGAGTATCGTTTCTTTAGCACGCTAAATATTTCGAGAATATACTCCATGTGCTCCTCAGGAGAATCCGAAGAATCATAATTTTCCTGAGCCCGCTGACGCACATATGACAGCCTTGGCAACAGATTGTTTCGCACTGATTCCTCAAGTTCTGCAAATTCGTCATCGGTGAAAACACCTCGCATACTGCAATCATCCAATGCTAATGCATCATCACCTTCAATTGCAAAATTGCTAACCGTCTCAATAAATTTCTTCCGATAATCCTCGGGAAGTAGACCAAGGCTGTGCAGGCGAATTGCAAGACCAACTTCTGGAGAAAAACTGAGATCCGGGCTAGGTTCAGATACACGTTTCAGAACATCCGGATCCTGTTTAAGGTACAAAGCCAGGAATTCTTTCGAACAACGACTAGCAAGAAACCGATAAAGTGCCCATCTAGCGCCCCATGAGGATAAATATTGCACCTTATATTTGTCACTAGTCGCGAATTCACGCAGTCGCACGATCATCATCGGAAACAAAGACTTGGGAACAATAACTGCTTTTTCTACGCCCACGTGGCCACACGTGACTTGTCCTATCAGATTATCTGTAGAACTACCACTTATGAAAATATTGAGCAATTCAGGACAGAGGGCCAAGGTCGTCGCGTAGGCGTCACCAATAGTTGGATGTTTAAAGCGCCATACTAGCTGGTCATCCATCTGCGTCATCGCCACAAGACTACCGTTGAGCGCTTCGAGTGCCGTGATGCACTTGCCCAATGTGCTTCCTAACCGCTCCAATGCCTGTGGTTCAGCATCCTGCAGGATGACAGGGCTTTCGAGATGGCCCTTCCTCATGTATATCAAACCAAGTGCAGCCTTGCTGTCGGTATCCAGCCCTTGGATAATTTCAATTAACAGCTGCTCGCGCTTTTCCACGAATTGACCAAGATGGTGCTCACCCAGGTAAAGGTCTTTGGTGAAAAGTGGATCGGAGATGCGCCGTGCTGTTTCCGGAATGAAGCGCGGATGGGCCGCAACATATTCAAGATGGGGTTTTATCTCTGAGCGAAACGCCGTGGGTTGATTGCCAAGTTTTAGATGGTTATACAGAATCTGCTGTTTTTCGAGTTCGGACAGTTCGTGAACGTCGATCACTACCTGGCTTTCACTGAGGAGCGGAAAGGCACTTTCCTTGAGATCGTGGCGAGCGCGATTGTAAATGTAATCCCTTGAGGTCATAACGATTTTGGCTCCTCGGTGAAGCATTGTCTTTACCTGTAGCAGACAATGATTCCAACCATGAACCAAAGGAGACTCATACTGTGTAACGCCGAAAGCGTCATCAACCCAAAAGAGCTGTGAAGGTTCATCTACGTTCCAACGTTCAACGATTTTTGCCGGGTCGTCCAATTTAAGAACAGATGATTTCCATTTGTCGGCGGAGGCGATTGCCAACATTGAGGCGATGGTCGTCTTTCCTGCTGCCGCTTCCCCAATGAGCAACACAAAACCATGCTCATCTAGGGCCTTGACGGCCTTTCTGTAGGAATCCGTAATAACAACCTTTGCCAAGTCTTCCCGCAACGATTCGAGTACGGCTCGTGCCTGTGCGTAGGCACGTTCATCCAGAATTTGACTTAAGTCTCCCAGACCATATACTCGCGGTACGAGCATCCGCAAGCGCGTACTTTCCTTGATCTGATCTTCAATCCAAGTTGCTCCATATATCAATACATTTCTGACCCCGACACCGATCAACTCTGATTTGATTGTCGCTTCCTGTTTGCCGGATACGCCAGCGTTTGTCATCAAGACATAGACATCGCAAAGCCCATCTGACACAAGCTTGCGTACCTTGGCTATTTCATCCTTTATGTCGGACTTTTTGAGAAGATAACCTGCCTTGCTTGAGAACTTGCACTGAATGACAAATTCCCCCCGAAGAGTCTGACCCTGTGTTGGGGTCCAGCAGCCAACAAAAGCGCCATCCCGCCCTGCGTCATTCGAGTCCAAGAATGATTGCACGGTCTGGCCAAGCACCTCCCGAACAATGGTGAGACAAAGCTGCTGGAAACTGTTCCATCCAAGGCGATGTAAATCGTACATGTCTAATCCTGTCCCAAGAAACATATCAACTGAAGACTCTTCTAGCCTTTGGTTTGGTCTTCTTCAGTTACACTGTAGTTCTGCTTAATGCAGTCGAACTGACTCAGCTCACGGGTTTTAGGCAGAGAACTCAAAATATTCAAAGTATATAGGGTCAATTCACTATCTTTACGGCAGCATAGAGTTGTTTCAAATGTTTCGGAGACATATCCAGTATCGGCTCGTACATGAAGGAATTTAGATGGATGTTTTCCGGAGTCATCAGGTTGACTTGCTCCATTAGGGCAATAGAATCCTGCTCCTGCGGGAAGCACTGTATGTATTTTTTCAGTAGTTCCATAGTTTGGTTCTTGGTGATTGCATCGACAAATGGCTGGTTAGCAATTTTCCCGACCATGAAGGATTCAGCCTTAAGTCTAATGGCGATAGATAGAATGATCTTGCTTTCAAGTTCCGCTTGCTCGTCGCTCTCGAGAGCTATTTCATCTGCAAGCTCGTATATAATGTCGAGCACCGGTTTGTTTGGATCATCTAGTGACTGATTTGGTTTATTGATAATTGATTTATAGATGTTTTCCATGTCTAGCACCGTGAATGCTGAAGTATCGGTTTTCATATGCAGCAAGGAAGTAAGGCGAATGAACTCTGCATCTTTACAGCAATACTGCGCAAGATTTCGAACAAACGGGATGGATGAAATCGCATATCGCCTATTTTTCAGGTTGTCCTTCCAAAAATCGAACGGATTATTCTGATATTTCTCGACTTTGAGGCTAAGATCTCTGCCGTTTTTTGCAGCGAAAAGCCTGTAAGGTCTGTCGATGTTCAGACGGCTGCTGATAGTGCGGTGGAAATCGAAGTTGTGGGTTAGGAAAATGCAACAGAATTTGTCTAACGCTGAGACTTCTTTCAGATATTCCACAATGGCATACTTGTTCTTGTAGTCGAACGAGTCAGCAATGTCGTCAGCGATGACCACAGTCTCTTGCTGTTGTTTTCGTCTGGCGTTGATTTCGAAAAGGATATTTAGGATATACAGGGCTCGCTTTTCGCCTTGACTCAACACTTCCAGTAGTAGTTTTCTGTCGACTGGCGTGGGTTGTGCGTCGTCATTGAAGCCGAATGAAATTTCAGGTTTAGTACCTCTTAGAATAACATCTTCCTGATTGGACACCTCAAGGGTAAAGGGAACTGTGAAACGGTCGTTAAACATTTTGACTACATCTTCCCATTCAGTCTCTTCCTGCTTTGCGGCTTCTATGGATTGCTTAATAATTTCCCTGCCAATCCGGTATTCCTTCAAAAAATCTAGATAGGTCTCACGCTCGGCGGATAGGTAGGCAAACCATATATCGCTTTGTAACTTCTTGAAGTCGCCTAACTCGGCGACGATATCTTTGTTGTCTAAAAGGTAGTCTCTAAATTCGCGAAGATCTTTAGTGGTCAGCTTCTTATCAATCTCCTCAAATTTTTTGCTGAGATCTTTATCCGCAAGAACCCGAGTTTTCTCACCTTCGATTTTGGCCTCTAAATCTTCAGTCGATGTTACTTCGTCCTTGGTCTTCCCGTTAAAGAGATTGATCGAGTGACTAGCGGCGAAGAAACCGTTGTCGGCCAGGTTTTTATTAATGGTCTTTGCGTGGTAGTGGTTGAAGGTCTTGGAAAGTATCGGTGAATCCTCAATGAGTTCGTTGTACTTTTCAATATAGGCTTTCAGTTGTTGGCTAATTTGGCCAGATCCTAGGAGTGCCAGAGCCTTGTCATTGAACAGTCGCTCATAAACTATGGTCGATAGCCGTTCGCTTTGCTTCTCACCAACTTTTTCTTCCAGGCTATCTAGCAGATCAAATATGGAGGAATGACTGAAACATTTAAGTAGCTCGGTTTCTGGTGTCACAGTTCTTCCGGTAAGACCGGATCGCTGTTTCAATCTTTTAAAAAGTTCGCTTTTTTTGTCTTCAATTTTCTTCAATGCCTCATCGTACTGTTTTTTGATCGTTTGGTTGACCAGTAGCAATGAGGTCTTCTCGGAATCGAAACTTTCGTTGTAGGGTTCAATAACGAAAACCTGTTCAGATTCCAAATCATTTCCAGTCTCAATCGTGATTTCACGCTTTGTCTCGCGTTCGGGATGAATGAGGTCGCTCGAGTCTTTTTTCCTGCTCAAATCTAGAAAGGTTTTGGACAGGGAGGTTTTCATGAAGCCATTGGGAGCATATACCGAATATGCATTGGTCTGGGTGAAATCAAATCCATAGTCTAACGTTCCGATGCCGTAGCAGTTTTCAAGGTGGATTAATACATTTTGCATTATGGTTACCCTCTCGCTGTATAATGTAAACCTGTCTAAATCCCTAACTAAATAAATAGTAAATTAGGGGCGGCTGTATCATTGTCAAGTTATGAAATTGCAGTTTCAGTTGCATATTATCAACCCAATCGGCCAGCAATTACCGTTGGAAGTCATCCCTCATTGTGATACCTAACCAGTTCCTGTATTTTTTGAAACTTTTTTGCATACTGTGAATTAAGGTATAGCTACTTAAACGGTTTCCATTTTTGAAGCAGAGAACTTTTATGTTGCTGAGGTGCTGTGGATACAAATTAGTGAGTTTAGCAATTTTTTTGCGGGCAAAACCTATAGAAGTCTTATAGATACTATTGATCAAAGCTACCAGTTTTATAATTTTGAGGTCTTACACCATGCTCAGTCGCCCACTCTGTGCACGTTTAAGCTTCGTGCTATGCGCTGGCAAAGGTGACTTTGTCTAAGTTTTGAAACGATAGATCAAATATGGAATTTTTTGAGGTATTGTATCTCTATATATGGGATAGGACAAGTTTTGTTGATAGATGAATAAGATTTATAAACTCAGGAATTATGGATCACCATAAGCTCCATACAAATGCTGTCGCTGCTAGGGCCAAATGTCCTGCCATAATTACTTTAGCAAATATCTAGCAGTTAGGGAGTTTTGTTAATCATAGGTTCTATTTAGTCATTACAAAATTTTACGCAGACTGCCAGGCAAGGTCTAGATTTTTACATTGGAGACACAGTTAAACGCTACTAAGTACTACGTGTTGCGCTAGTAATGCCGCCATACTTCAGCCCAGCTCTCCTACCTGCGGGGGAAAACTATCGATTATCCCATCTGCACTGGCAAGTCCGCCACCGTTACGATCTCTTGTGGAACACGGGAATGTTTCAGCAATAGAAAACCGACTCTCTCTCTTAGCCATGGCGGCATCCACTCGGCGACATCAGTTGGAAGAGACTTACCGTCAGGCTCAATGCGTAGAGCGACCTCGTCAGCCTTGGCTGCGGCTATCTCATATAGCCATTCCTCCAGTTTAAACCCAAACATTCCCGTTTCACGGATCTCCCTCCATGCCCGGTATGGGATACTGAACCCATTAACGTCAATATCGCCGAAATAAGCGACCTCCTGAAACCCGTATTCACGCTGCAAAGGAATCAAGCCTCCCCACATTCCGGAGAATCGATTACCTCCTCCGTAGATAACGCAGGAGTAGTGGCCTGAACGCATATTCCATTGAGCGATTGTCCACGCTGTGGCCGGATTTTCGACGACTATGCACGCTCTCCCTTTTGACCCAACTGGCCCGGCGTTTTGAGGGAGAGGCTCATAAACAGGGAAGCACGACAAATCTTCCAAGGTGATTAGCCCGTCTTTAAAGAACTTGGTCTTAATGAGTCCATCAAGGACCTTCTCTTCGCCAAAAACTTCCAAAGAGCGCTCTTTAATTGGCAATTCAACCATCTTCTGCCCCCTCCTTTTTTTTAACCAGGCATCCAGCAGGAGCCAAAGGTCTGCTTTCGCAAGATGTGAAACCGAGGCGAGGAAAACAAGCTCCCGAGCCCAGAGGTGTTCTTCGGGGGAGAAACTCTTCTGCTTTTCGGTCTGAGGCCTTTTGATCCAGTTGGGCAAAGGGGGGAACCCATCCCGGTTATACGACCTTCGTGACTTTGGAACCTCGAACCCCTGGTTCTGCAGGGCGACCACAACCTCGTGAAGAATTTGACGGTTCATTCCTCCCGTTGTTTCGTTTGGAAAAGTTTGCGCAAACGCATCCCACAAATGTGGAGACAATTGAAACCTAACTCGGTTGTCGCTCAAGGCGCTTGAAAACTGTTCAACTTGCTGCGAGGTGATCATCTTCAGCCTTTACTTTGATTGCGTTCTCAGCGATGTCCAATGTTGCGGCACGTGTAATCCCAAGTATGCCAGAAGGGACAGCAGCATTCTTAGAGATCTTTTCCACCTCAATATGCTGGAACCGAGTACGACGGTCTACACGTTCATTTTTAAGCCCAACGATATGAGGGAACATACTAAGGATGCTAAAGTCGTTCAGCGCTGTCGGGTAGATGAGTTGGACACCGAGAACACGAGCAACCATCCTCTGAAGCTCAACGAAGGCGCTCAAGCTACACTCGCCAATCGGGTTATCAACGATCATAATGTTTCCAGACGCCGTGGAAGCTCCGGATGCACCGCTAACCAGACGGGCAATCATCATATACGCGAGTAAGGTGAATTCTAATTTCTCTCCATCAGAGAAGTTGCCTACCTCGCTCAAATAACACGGGTCAGGAAGCATAAGGTTTGTTGGTTTCAGAGTGGTGATCTTCGTGATTCCACAGAGGCCTTCAATCGCAGCCGTACGGGCGATAACTGTCGCGTCCGTTGGGATATTGTCGTCGCTGGCTTCAAGGAGTTTGTCAACGTAACGCTCGATGTTTGTTTTGCAGTACCCCTCTTTAAGCTTCTTCTGGCTAATGCTGACCTTGAAGAACGGAACATCGCTCCATTTCGCCCAACTCTCATTGTTGTGTGGAATGACCGAGACCTTCTGCAAATAATCCAGATTTGTTCTTGTCGTTTCTGCATAGTCATGCAGATAGTTGACAATTGCCATCTTGTGCTCACCTGTTGTCTCCAGGGTACTTTGAATTGTTGCCAGACGTTCCGAGGTTTCCATGCCGAATTGAGCAGCTTCAGAATGAAGTACCTCACGGTTCTCTACAATTCTGCGCTTCAGGTTTTCACTAATGCCCTTGTAGCGCTCTAAGCTGAATAGATCATCTATGCGCCGTTTTAATTCATCAACAACATCCGATTTCTCACGACGCTCCCTGTTCTTTGTATTATAATTTAACGATGCTGAATCCCACATCTCGCGGCACTCATCAAGACTTTTGAACGGAGCCACCGAGAGAATTAGCCCGTCACAGGCAGAAGACGTTGTTTTAAGAAGAGATCCCAAACCTTTGAGGTCTTGCGTTCCCTTTTTGATAAGACTGTCAATCTCGTCTAACTTAAATTCAAGATCTTCGACTTCTCCCTCCAACGTGTCGATCACATCAATCAATTTTGCTCTTGTAGGTTCAAGTTTTTCTGGCTCAACAGGCTCCGGCTCTTGGCCGGTCACATCATCCTCTTTCTCTTTTGCAAACTCCTCAGCATAATTAGCATTCTCACGCGCTTTCCACAGAGATTGTTTGGCAGCATCTCTTCGGTTCTCAGCACGGATAATATCCTCCGATCGTACGGCTTGAGCGCGTTTCTGCGACAGCTCTGAAATTTCATCCAGATTCAAATCGATAAAGTGCTCAGCAAACTCTTCACGCAGGCTCCGGAGATTCTTTTCGTTTACCTCTAGCTCTCTACGAATCGGTTCAACATCCTTTGTTTTCTCATCGTAGTGCTTCTTCGCCTCACGATACCTCGGGACGAGCTCTTCAATGGTACCACCAATCGTCTCGCCGGCCTTATTGGAATCCTTGTAAACTACCTCTTCAGACATTTCATTGATACGGCGGGATACGTCCTTCTCTTTAAAGATGGCTTTTGACAAAATATCTGCCTCACCGTTAAGACGGACCTTTTCTGACGCAAGAATTTTCCGCTGCTCTTCAGCCCCCTCAATCTCTTCGCGGATCAGCACCAACTCTTCTGCTTTTTCCTTAAGCACCCGTTCATAGGAACGCTCATACTGCTCAACTATAAGTAGGCTGCGTCGCAAACCGTCTACTTGCCTGTTGAGAGCCAGAACCTCTCCTTCCCGGACTTGTAATTGGTTTGAAAGATAGTTAATTCGTCCCTGAAGAGACTCGCCTATTTCTTCGCACGATCCAATCTTCCGTTGCAGATCATCAAGCTGAGAGTTGAGGTTTTCCTCTGTTCCATCAGGGTACCTATAAAGAAACTTCCCAATTAATTTTAGTGAAAACTCAAGACGCTTGATGGCTTCGTCAACCGTCTTGATATTATCCAGTATCTTTTCATTCTCGCGGACCAAGTTGCCCCGTTCCTGTTCTGCCGCCAATCGGTTAAATGTCGCGTTGCTTTCTGGAAGGACTGTATGACTGCCTTTTTCCGCCACCCAATCGCGCTTGTTGCTATGCAGAGAAATCTGGACCGGTCCTCTCAAGAATGGAAGGGTCGCTAAAGTTTCCTGTGCTTTTTCAAGGAGCCTTGGCGACGTCACATAAACACCGCCATAGCGAGCGGGATTATTTACGAGCAACTTTCTCGCGTCTTCGACTTCAATCTTATCCTCATCCAGATACTCAACATATGGAACGGCGGGAATATTGGCAGCACGCAAAGCTTCCACAACCTTTACGACATCCTCTTGCGGCGGGAGCAGTCCATTGTTGCGAGCAGCGTATTCAATTGCTTCGCTGAGCCGCCGGAGGTCCGTGTTCGATGCTTCGTTTTGACGCCTAAAGTCATCAATGACTGTCTCAACTTGGTTCTCCAAACCGTAAATATATGGAGAATAACCATCGTCTTCCAACAAGTCAGAAATTGCGTCAATTTGAGAAGCATTTGCCAGCTCTGCCTTGAAGCGATTTACTTGCTCTTGCACCACCTCTAGGGATCTTCTATGTCCGTCGAGAGCAGCTGCGTTCTGCCCCAACTCAATTCCTAGCTGTTCCTTAGCAGCCGTGTCTCGTTTTTGTGCCATGTTCAATTCACCGAGTTCTGAGACAAATCCATTCATCTGCCAATTTAGGCGGGAAGTTGCTTCCGCGGAGGACTCTGTTTCTCTGACAAAATGCCCGTTTCTCACATGAAGTTCTTTTTCCCTCTTCGCACCTTCCATCCATTCGGAAATCACGGAAAGCTTTACGTTGTTACTGGCAATCAGCGTTAAGTTATCTTGGATGGCAATCGCGTTATCTTTTTGGGCACGATTACACCAATCAAGCTCAGTCCCCAAATTGTTAATCCGGCCATCAATAGCAGCCAACTTCTCAGACAACAAATTGTCGAGCACAACCCCAATGCTATTAAGGACAATAAACTGTCGCTCCGCTGGAGCACTCGCATCTTGCACCGACTTCAGGAGGCCTGTGCATACATCTTTAAGGTTGCGGATTTTTGCCTCAACCTGCATCGCCTGAAGCAGTTTATAATCATTTTCAGCAGCAGTGGCGTCAAGGTCAGCCGCGTCCCGTGACGCCACTGCTAGCTCCAATGCCTTTACCGCTGACCAGTATTCGAGCCAACTCACATTTCCATTCGAAACGTCGATTTTGCGGCAAATCTTGTTCCGCTCATCCGAAAGGTCAGCCTTCTGCGCTTCTAACTCGACGATCCTTGTTTCTAGAAAAGGCTTCGTAGCATGAACTCGGGAAGCGACGTTTACTCTCTCCGATATCGCCTTGGTCAGAGCCAAGTCAGAATCGATATATTCCTGCCCAGGCGCAACAAGACCATCAAGGATAAGCTTCAGGTTCTTAAAAAGCTCCTGCTCCCGCAGTAGCTCGGGCATTAAGCGCAGCTTATCCCTGTGCTTACTTATTGTTTGCTGCAAATCTGTCAACCCTTCGGCGTCGATCAAAAGGTCGCTCACCAGGCCGATCATTTTCTCTGTTGAGTCAATTCGACTCAGCATGCTGTCACCTTTGCCTCCACTGACGTTAAGACGTAACAACATGCGATACAGGTCAGGATTGAACCCCCACTTGCGTAGTTCGCTGAGCCATTCTCTCTGAACGCGAGTCGTAAAAAGATCAAGTTCCGGGCGCGACTGAAACATGGTGTTCAGAGTTCTTAGAAACGAGCTGATATCTTTGGCGTAACCAGGATTCGTTTCGCTCTGGAACTGACGCATTGGAAGGTTCTCGACTCCAATGCCGCTTCCATCCCGAGGAACGATAAAGCTGAAGAACAGACGGTCGATATCGCCATCTGGCTTCAGGCGGACTGCCTGCCCCACAACCCGCGTACTGATATTGGGGCCGAGGTCCCATTCGCTGACAACCAGTCCGGTCTCATTGGGCTGGAAGTATTGCTCAAGAGTTCTTGTAGAGCCACCTTTGACCTTTCCAATAAACTCATTTCTGTCAGGTACAAACAGGGAGAACTTCAACTGGATTTGGCTGGTCTTGCCGCCCCCGTTTCGTAACCAGATAATAGTATCGACAGGCTCCTTGGTAACCTCGTCAAAGTAGGGAACGGTAACCCCGTCCAAACGTGCAGACGGGTGCCCAACATGAGAATAATGCATTGCTATGAGTTTAGGCATGAGGTCCCCCTTCTTGTTTTTTCAAAACGTCCTTCACAGTGTGATATGCTTCCATAACTGCAAATTCTTTTGCGTAAATCCGAAACTTACGCAAAGCGAAATACGTCCCGCCATCGTCTTCGCTTCTGAGTTTTACATACCCCTCTTCAGCTAAGTGGGCGAAGGCGTAATCGACAATCCTGCGCAACGTACCAGCCTTAATTTGACCTGTCTCCGTTGGGGCTGACTTGGGCAAGGCCAAAACATAATCACACGCTTCGTCGATATCAGACGCATCATGCATTTCGTTATGATCCCGTTCTTCCCTCCGGGCCTCTGCGATTTCAGCGACCCTATCGACAACCTCTCGGGCAGAGAGACTTGGGGCCAAGTCTCCATACAAGTGGGCCTGGTTTTCATAATAAATTGCCATAATTGTTGTTACAATTAGGCCGAACATCATTCGTTCGTCTACGTTTGCCAGACGCGAACTGATGTTGATCAATCGTGGACGGAATGGTGACAGCAGACTGTCTGAAGCGAGAAAAGCTCCATGCTCATTGATATCGAGGATCCTGAGTCCAAGACCACCACAGACATGCACCATAGCCTCTCGCACTGAGGGATCCGTTTCCCATGCGGCAAGAGCTTCTCTGTAACTGGGCTCAGTCGCTTTCAGGGCAGGACGGTGCAGGGCACACTGGACAAGGTATGCTGCGGTTCGAATCTTATCACCGTTCACGCGACTCTCCTTCTTTCAACTGGTTTTAAATGAAAATCGGAACAAGTAATGTCCCCAATTGTAAAAGTGGCATTCGCAAGAAATGCCTCCCAAGGAAGATTTGGATCTGGAATTTGCCAAACGGCCTGAACATACAAGCAGGTCGCATGCAATACTGAGAATGAATAGTCTGCGTCATACGCCTGGGTAATGACCTTTGATAAGAGACACCCCTGGCCACCTATTGCCTTTTCGATTAGGTGCTTAGCCTTCTCGATATCAGCGTCGGTAACGTTCGGGAAGTACTTTACTTCTGCCCCTTCAAGGTCTAGCTCCAGATGGTCGGTTTCTGATTCTGCAATTATCCTGCGTGGCCGCAAAGCTTCCATAACAACGCTTTTGAGGTCAAAGATTGAGTTGGCTACTGGCGGGGAGATTCTTGTAATCAATCGATCCGTCATCTCTGGCAATGCCTTACCCGAGATGGTCATCATCAATGGTAACACCTCGTCCTTAAGGCTTGGCAGACGGTGAGATGAACGCGAGAAAAAGCCTTGCCGTTCCTGCTCCCTTCGATACAATGTATCCAAACCAACCACAATCTTCGTCAGTCCATTAGTTACCGCAATACAGTCTGTGATTGCCTTTAGAAGTTCTGTAACGAGTTCACGGCGATTTCCTTCCCGCAACTCTAAGTTCTCTTGTATTCCGCGCCGGATAGTCCGATTGGTCTCAAGAAGTGCTGGAACAACCTTTTGTATCTCCTCCAGTTTCGGCCCAATCTGAGTCCGCCAACTCACGTTATGGATATTGGTACTCATCTGACGCTCAAAACTTAGGATGCGGTCTTTATAAGCTAGAGTCTTAGTGTGGAGCTCTTTGGATGTCCGAAACGCATCCTTGAGCATTCCTTTTTTGATTTGGTGCTCAAGAAGATGTTGTAGCGCAAACTGCGCATCTTCAAGTGACAGGTCGAGAGCGCCGAGATAGAGATTCGTTGCGTTTAGAGAGGGCCGTAAATAGAAAATGCCATCGTTGCCTTCAATTTCTTCGAAGATGCGTATAGCTGCTCGGCGAAAGGTTTTGGTCTCCGGGTTGTAAATGGATGTCTCAAACGGCTTCGCTGTATACTCATTGGCCATCCGATTGACAAACTTGCGAGAAAACACTCGTATCTCATCAAAATGGGGCATTTCAAGACCCTCATCATGATTCATTAGTTGCTCTTCAATATGACGACACAAATGCTCAGCCATAGACTCCCGGCGAACGCCACCTGCAGATATAGACCCCAAGCCAAGGCTCCCCAACGAGAAAGCAATTGCTTGAAGAGTAAGTACTCTTCGATCCAGCAAGTGAAAAGGCTTGTGTCGGATGTCAATGCCATCCTGCAGCAAAATCTCTACCACAGCGATAGAATAGGCCCGATGGAAGAAGTCACCTTCATCTCTGTCATCACCGGCGGGAGATATATTCCATTCGGTCGTCCCTATTTCGAAGGGATCGAACAAGTCCTGTTGTGCGCCTTTGTTTTTTGAAGCCACCTCGAACTCCCTCCCTTTTCAGCGCACCCCGAATAGCCAGATACAAAGAGGGTTGCGTTTCCTAGATGCATATACTATATTTACGTAAAGTTTATATGTCAATAAACTTTATATAACCATCATGGAGACAGCATGCAGCCATCTATACCGACAGATAAGGCGAGGGGTATCAAAAAGTGGGAAGTAAGGCAGCGGCTGGAATTTATTGAGAACTGTCTTTTTTGGGTGGGGAGAGTTAATCGAGCAGACTTGACCAACACTTTTGGAATTTCTGCCATTCAGGCTAGCAAGGACTTCCGTTTATATCAAGATGTTGCTGCTGGCAATATGACTTACGATGGGAGTGGAAAATTCTACCAACGAACTGAGTGCTTTGTTGCCAAGTTCTCCTTGTTATCTGCCGAAGAATATCTTAACTCTAATATCCGAGAAGAAGGGACTGTCAGTCTAGCCCCCTGCTTACCAGAAAACGAGGGCCTCCTCGTTGAAGTAGTGAAGCCGCCTCAAAGAAGAATCTCTCCCTCTATTCTACAGTCATTTATTTATGCCATCAGAGACAAGCGTGACCTGCTTATTCTCTATCAATCAATGAGTCGGGAGGAATCCCTTTGGAGATGGGTGACCCCGCACGCATTTGGCCACGACGGCAAACGTTGGCACTGCAGGGCTTTCTGCCACATCGACAATCGTTTTAAAGACTTTCTTCTTGCGCGAGCGCTCGAAATCGGTGAATCACGTGCCAGCACTATCGACCCTGCAACAGACATAGATTGGCAGGAATACGAGACGACCACCATTGTCCCACACCCAGGCTTAACCCCGGGACAACGGCAAGTTGTTGAAAATGATTACGGAATGGTCGAGGGAAAACTCGTAATATGCCAGAGACGAGCATCTGCTTTTTACCTTCGCAAACTACTCAATCTCGACAGTGGATCTAGGACTCGAAGAGCAGAAGAGCAACAGATCGTGCTGGAAGAGGTGCCACACACTAACTCCACAGCCCCTTAGGCTTTTTAGAGAAAAATAATCAGAAGCCAGGTGAATTCTAGAAGTCCTCTTGCAAAGATTAGCCACGCCTATTTGCGGTAACAAGCGTATTTTTTTTCGCAGCCTTTTTTGCTGTATGCTTGTAGCATGGCAGACCTTTCGGTTGCGTCCTTCTTGGTTGGAGTGATGGGTATCATTGTTATTTAGAGTGCTTTTACCATAGACGCTAAATTGGCAACAATTTTTAGCTTAAGATTAAGTGTCTGAGTAGTGTTGCAACTGAAACCTTAGAGATTGTCTGATTATTTTTTAAAATTCACTTGTGAATAAAAAAAACACTTGACTATAGATATCGCATATGTGTATTGTTTGGTGGATGGTGAATAACGAGGTGTTAGCAATGAAGGTTCGCAATTTGTTATCAGTAATTAAATACGTACGGGAAGAGTTAAGTATGACTTTGCCGATACAGCACTTCCATTTATTTTTGGCTGTTGCTGCAAACGAAGGAATTACTATGCCAGAACTTTCCGCTGATTTGAAAATGCCTCAAGGGACGGTTAGTCGGAACGTAAAGGCCCTATGTCAGTTTCAGAGGTTTTTGACCCCTGCCGAGGTAGTAAGATTTGTGGCAGGCGAGGAGCTCGAGACTGAGGATTTTTTTGTGTCTAGGAAAGGCAAACCGAGTGCATTGGATGGCCATGATTTGTTGAGGGTTGAGCCTAGTTTGGAGAATCGGAGGGTGCATGCAGTATTTCTGACCCCTAAGGGGAGGACTTTTTTAAGTGAGATAGAAAAAAGGCTAGGAGAATAGCAAAAAAATTTATTCAGAAGTATTCACTTCTGAATGGTAATTCAGGAGGTGATTATTCCTATGCATGATTAGTTGTATTTCTGCCTATTGATGGTTTTGGGGAAGTTTATTCCACCTGATTTCCAAATAATGAGGTTTGGATATCGGTATTTGCTAACTTTTTACAGGAGTTTATTTGAAAGAAATTGAAATAAAACAGGATGTTCCCGCTGGTTTTATGATGCCTGCTTCAGGTTACTACTATGACAATAGAGGCTTGTTGACATGGCAAGATGAGGCTGAGTTACTTTTGGCAAAGCGTATGCGTCTAATAGAAAGACATCATGGCTTAGTTGAGTGGAGGCTGTTGTGTGCAGGTAGGCCTAGCAGTGTTGTTTTTGCCCAAAAAGTGAAAGATCAAAAATTCACAGATCCTGGTAAGAGTAATGATGTCAGGCAATATTTGCGGCGAATCATCGGGATCAGCATTCATTCGACTAAAGTTGGAAAGTTAGCAGCGCCTAGCTTGGATCGTATGGATGAGTGGAGTCCAACTTATGCTGAAGGAAAATTGATTGAAACCGTAGTTGCCTCATGGACACGGTTATTGGCAAAAAGGGTTTGTTAATAAGGTAGGAGAGGGTTCGATAATATAAGGCACTTGAGGCGATTATATTTATACTGACGTGCGAAGTGTGTTGAGCACCAGGACGAAGCCCCATTCTTCTCAGTTAGTAACTATCACTTTATATATTCTCAGCCCCTTACCATTGTTTTCTGGCATTTTGCTTGGGTGGATTGATGGGTCTTGAGGTCGGCCCAGTGTGGGCCATAACATAATTGGCTCTTCTCTTAATTTTAAAGGTCAAGTGAAGGGCTCTTCTAAGGAGATTTTATGAATTTAAACGAAGTTATTATTAGTTCCTCCACAAGCCTAGAGGGTGATGTGATTGGTGAAATTGCACCTATTCCCGTAATGAAGTTCCGCATGTTAAAGCATTTGGGAATTGATGTAGATGAAATGGAGCTGCCGATCTCGTGGCTGAGTTCTGCTGGGCCAGTGAACTTGATGGCATCTATGTTGTTGATGGATGGAAAGTCTGCACATGAAATTCTTGATATTTGGGTACGTGATTCTTGGAAAGTGGAAGTCCATTCTGAAGAGGAAGCACTTGAAATGGCGGCGCATATGAAGGCAACAGATGATGGTTCTCTCAGAAATGAGGCTATTCTTTTAGGGGCAATTGTTGAGGAGGTCAGAATTAGCATGATGGATATGGTAAGACATTGATAGGTATTTCTGGACCCCGTCATACAGGTCCCTTTCTTGACTGGTTAGCATTGAGTTTTCAGCCCGAAGAAAAACAGGAGATTTTGAAACGCAAACTTCAAGAACTGATTAGTCCTGACAAATTGCTCCCGTCAACTGGTGGAAAAGGATACCGTGCGTCATATCGGAGTGATGATAAGACTGTTTCCTTGGCCATAGATGGAGGCCATGAGGGGATGGGAGCGCATCTAAACCTGACAGGGAGGGCATGCTCTCGGCACGAGACAGATTTGCTGCCATTCACGATCTGGGCTTTTGATCATGGGGCAAAGGTTTCGCGATTGGATCTTGCTATTGATGAGCCTATGGGCCTTCTGGATCTTGAAGAGGTGATAGCATCTATTAAGGCTGGTGGGTGTGTTTCTAAGTTTAAGGCTGCTCCGAGAGTTGAAGAGTTTTTTGATACTCAGACAGGTGAAGTAAGCGGTAGAGTCATTCGGTTTGGTTCGAGAACGAGCAAGGTCTGCATTCGTTTTTATGACAAGGCGATGCAGAAAGGTGAAGACTTTCACTGGCTGAGGGTTGAGCTAGAGCTTAAATCCGCAGTGGCTCACCAGGTTGCCGAAGATTGGGTTGCGGGTGTTCCTCTGGACGAATTGCTCTTCGGGATTTTGTCTACTTACCTAAGCTTCCGCTTATCAAGTGGCGGCAAGAATCGTTCTCGGTGGGCAGTGGAGCCATGGTGGAAAAATTTTCTTGAACAAGGGCCCAATTCAGGTTTTCGGATACGTAGCAAATCGCGGAAGGATGATCTGGATTGGTTTATACGTGGATACGATAAAGTTGTTGCACGCGCCGCTAGACAATACGGACCACACGTATTTAAAGAGATGATTGATTCTGGGGAGAAGAAGCTGCTGGAGCAATCCTTATAGTGACTATATAGAGTCCGAATTTTTACTCCGCGAGGGGCGGAAATGGGAAAAATCGAACAGGATGTCGAACAAATTTAGCCCCCGCCCCCTCGCGGACATAAAGAAAGTATTTAATGACAATCGATTTAAATTTAAGCGACGCAGATCTTACGGCTCTTGCTGGTAAGGTTGTTGCGATGTTGGCAATGAAAATAGATATCAGTATGGCTCAAGAAGAGAAGGTTGTGATGACTGTCGATGGGCTTGCTAGCTACCTCCAGGTGAGTAGTGATTGGGTTTATAAGCAGGTCAAGGCAAATACAATCCCTGTAACTCGGGCAGGTAACAATCTGCGGTTTTTGAAAAGTGAAATTCAAAACTGGCTTCAATCATGTACCCGCCAGCCTTTGGAGTCTAATCCTGCGACTCGCAAGCTTCGAGAATTATGGAAGTGCAACGAGGATTGTGAATCCTCTGCCTACCATTAAACCACAAGTAAAAACGATAACTTATAGATGTATGTGAAGTAGATTGTGAAGTGAAAATTATCTCCTATATCTAACTCAGTTAGGGTATAATATTCGTATGGAATGGACATCGGTAGAAATTAAAAAGCTTAGAGATAATAACAATTTAACTCAGGCAGAGCTGGCCGAGCTAATCGGCGTAACTACCAACTATGTTTATCTCCTAGAGAATGGGGTGAAGAAACCAAGCAAAACACTTCAGCTATTGCTGGGCTACGTCAGTCGGGATCTTGGTAACCGATGTTGAGGTAGTCATCAGAAAGGAGAAGTAGTGGCCAAGACCAAAATGCAAGGCATTACAAAAAGAGTAGGAAGTAAATTTTATTGGATTGCCTACCAGGATCTCTCTGGAAGGACTATCCGCAAAAGTAGTGGAACGACAAATTACAAAGAAGCTCAGGTGATTCTGAATAAGCATCGTCAGCAGGTGCTTGAGGGAAAAGTGCCAGAAGTGAAGGTAATCAAGAATTTTACCTTCAGGCAGTTGGCTGAAGACTACCTTGTATGGATTACTCGGCAGAAGGATGTGGTTAACAAAACCCGCAAGGTTAAGCAGCTAGTGGACCGCTTTGGAGATCTTCAGTTGAGGCGGTTCAGTACAAAGATTGTGGAGGATTTCCAGACCGAGCGTTTGAAAAGGAATAAGCCAGCAACTGTGAATCGATTGCTAGCAACTCTGAAGCATATGTTTACTAAAGCGGAGGAGTGGGAGATGGTTGAGGAGGAGTATCTCAAAAAGGTTCGGAAGGTTAAGCTGCTTAAAGAGAACAATCGTAGGCTTCGTTATCTTGCGGAGGATGAAGCGAATACCCTGATCGCTAACTGTGACCCTCATTTGCAATCGGTGGTACAGGTCGCTCTTAACACGGGTATGCGAAAGCAGGAGATCCTGGGTTTGCAGTGGGATGAGAACATTGACCTGAAGCATGGCTTCATTCTGCTCATCGATACAAAAAATAATGAACGTCGCGAGATTCCTATCAATGATGCTGTTAGGGAAGTCCTGAATAAGCAGATACGGAGGCTGGGGGTTCCGTGGGTATTTTATGATCCGAAGACAGGAAAGAAGTGGGGAGATATAAAGAGATCGTTTTCCTCAGCCCTACGCAGATCTGGAATCAAGAATTTTTGTTTCCACGATCTGAGACATACATTTGCATCGCATCTCGTAATGGCTGGAGTAGATATTACGACCGTCAAGGAGCTATTGGGCCACAAGACATTATCGATGACGCTACGGTACGCCCACCTTGCTCCATCGCACAAGGCAGCAGCTGTAGATCTGCTGAATAAGAAGCTTAAAGGCGGATCTACTTCACATTTACTACACAGTTTGGGCTCTTAAAACGAAAAAAGGGCTACGCCAAATGACGTAACCCTTTGAAATTTCATGGTGCCCAGAGACAGAATCGAACTGCCGACACGAGGATTTTCAGTCCTCTGCTCTACCGACTGAGCTATCTGGGCGAAGCGAGATCCGTTTATAGCGAAAGGGCCGATGAGAGTCAAGGAAAAATGTCAAACTTTTGCAAAAGAATTTTTTTCTTGTCAGAAGTTGAAGAGTTCGTGTAGTCTCTCCTGACAGGAAGGATAATTAAAATTATGTTGTTTACCTCTTTTTATTTTAGCTTTTTCTTTTGGTTTATCGGCTTTTTTAAGCCGTTTGCCGCGGGGAAGGGTGTGTAAAAAGAGTACACAGTTAAAAATTAACCCAAAACCATGGCAGAACGGCTAATCGCCTCTCCCATGGTTTTCTTTTTTGTACTGTAGTAATAAAAGAAAAAGGCCGCCGGGAGACCGGGCGGCCTTTTTGTCTTTGCGTCGATGACGACAAGGAGAGCGACATGATTATTGTAATGAAGAAAGAAGTAGGAGCGCGTGAGTTAAAAGCTGTCGAAGAAAAGATTCTTGAGCTGGGTTACCAGCCTCACGTTATTCACGGAGAGACCCGGAATGTCATAGGTGCGATTGGTGAGGAGCGTGGCAAAGAAAAGCTGCAGATTCTGCAATCGATGCCAGGGGTTGAGAATGTTGTCCCGATTCTCAAACCTTATAAACTGGCCAGCCTTGAGGTTCAGCATGAACCCAGCGCGGTTGAGATCGTTCCTGGTCTAGCTATTGGCGGCAAAGAGTTCGTTGTTGTCGGTGGTCCCTGCTCAGTAGAAAGTCGTGAGCAGATCTGTGAGACTGCGCTGGCGGTTAAAGAGGCCGGTGGTCGTTTGCTGCGTGGTGGTGCATTTAAGCCACGTACTAGCCCCTATTCATTCCAGGGGATGGAAGAGGAAGGTCTGAAGTTGTTGGCTGAGGCGCGCGAATTAACTGGTTTGCCGATCGTGACCGAGGTCGTTAATCCACGAGATGTCGATCTGGTGGCCCGCTATGCTGATGTGCTCCAGGTTGGTGCCCGTAATACCCAGAATTTTGCCCTGTTGAAATTGCTTGGTCAGTTAGATAAGCCTATTTTACTCAAGCGTGGTATGGCCACGACAATTCAGGAATTTCTGATGAGTGCTGAGTATGTATTGTCGGAAGGTAACCGTCGGGTCATTCTGTGTGAGCGCGGGATCAGAACTTTTGAAACTGCAACGCGGAATACACTGGATATTTCTGCCGTACCAGTGCTAAAACAGCAGACTCACCTGCCGGTGATGATTGATCCGTCACATGCAACCGGGCATGCATCGTTGATAGCACCCATGTGTTATGCCGCTGCCGCTGCTGGAGCCGACGGGTTACTGGTTGAGGTTCATCCCTGTCCGGAGAAGGCCGCGAGTGACGGACCACAGTCTCTGCGTCCCGATGAATTTCACGCAATGATGGAAAAGTTAAGAAAATTCGCTGAAGTGGCTGATCGAACCATGGTTGCTTCCTGATTTTATGATGCTGTGAATGAAGACTGTATTTGCAGCACCAAATTTACAGTGTCGTGGTCCTTTTTGGTCTGATGCTGGTTTTTTGTACAGAGGTTGATATGTTTTTTGTTCCGTTATCCCAGGAAGACAGTGTCAGACTGCTGGTCCATTGTCTGAAGGCTGCTGCCGGAGAAGCGGATTGTACCATGTGCCCGGCGTACCGGGTCTGCATGAAGCAATGCCTGACCATCGCAGGTTCCGTTGAGCAGATGCTGCTCAGCGGAACTTTGCCACAAATTGGAGATGGGCAGCCTGAAGGTGCTGAACCTCCAGAGCCGCCCAATGATCCGAATCCGCCTGCCGGAGGGGCAGGAGGGCGCGGTCGTTTGAAAGTTGTAAAATAGTTTTCAGATTGAGAACTACATAGCTTGTCATGAATATGATTGGTACTACAGGAGTGTGTCACATGGCAGATAAGGTGTACAATTTTGGGGCTGGTCCGGCAATGTTGCCTGAACCGGTTATGGCAAAGATTCAACAGGAATGGCTTGATTATCAGGGGATGGGCGTCTCTCTTATAGAGATCAGCCACCGTGCCAAAGAGTTTGTCGATGTCCTTGAGGCTGCCAAGGCACTGTTCAGGAAATTGACAGGTCTTCCTGATAATTACCGGATTCTATTTGTGCACGGCGGAGCCCGTATGGTCTTTTCTGCCGTTCCTCTGAACTTCTCAGGACGTTCTGCTTCGCGCCGCTGCCTGTATGCAGAAACCGGGAACTTTGCAAAGCTTGCTGCCAAAGAGGCCGAAATTTTTTACCCGACAGAAACGATTGTCAGCAGTGCTGCGACTGATTATGACCGGATTCCGGAAATCACGGCGGATATGGTTGATCCTGAAGCTGCTTACCTGCATATCACCAGTAATAACACAATTTTTGGCACCCGTTATCACCAGTTCCCGCAGATTCCGATTCCGCTGGTGGCTGATATGACTTCTGAATTGTTGTCCCGTCAGATTGACTACAATCAGTTTGGCGTCGTTTACGCAGGTTTGCAGAAAAACCTGGGACCTTCAGGCATGGCGATGGTTATTGTCCGTGACGACCTGCTTGGCATGGCTGATCCCAAAACACCGACGTTGTTGAACCTGACTCAGTGTGATAAAGACAACTCTTTGACCAACACGACAAACACCTTCGCTATTTATGCCATTAAGCTTGTGCTGGAGTGGCTTGATGGTTTGGGTGGTATTCCGGTTATCGAAAAACTGAATGAGCAAAAAGCTGCGCGGCTGTATGAAGTGATTGATCGCAGTGATTTCTACCGTGGTGTTGCTCATCCTGAGCATCGTTCAATTATGAACGTTTCCTTTAAGATGGCGACGGAAGAGCTTGATAAGAAGTTCTTGGCGGAAGCTGGTGCTGAAGGGTTGTATGCTCTTAAAGGGCATCGGAATGCTGGCGGTGTCCGGGCTTCGATCTACAATCCAATGCCGATGGCCGGGGTTGAGAAGCTGGCTGCGTTTATGGAAGAATTTGAGCGCAAAAACGGTTGATAATAGAAATATCTGTTTTACAGCGGCCCCCATGTTTTATGGGGGCCTTTTTTATGGATATGGTTATTTCGAACAAAAGCAATTAACTACATATAAAAAGAGCAGTTTTCGGTTACCTTTTATTGCTCTGGATAAAAGGTAACTCGTCTGCAGGGGCGAAACCCTGCGGCCCTTCTTTTGACTGTTTGAACGAATAAAATAAATAAGCTACTTATTCAACAAACAGCGGCTTGTCGCTCGCCGGAATAATCCCCCGGGCTTCCGCTCTGGCAAAAAGAGTTTCAATCGCCTTAACACCCTCATCCCCAAGGTCAAGAGAGAAGTCATTGACATATAAACCGATATGGCTTTCAACCACCTGATCTTCTAATTCCTGGGCATGTTGCTTGATGTAATGCCTGGTTTGCTCTGGATGTGCATAGGCGTATTCTATGCTGCTACGCAGCGCATTATCGAGTCTCAGGATCCGCTCTCTGCCAAGATCGCGACGAGCGAGGATGCCGCCAAGGGGGATTGGGCAGCCGCTATCAGCTTCCCACCATTCTCCTAGATCGATAACCTTGTTCAGGCCGTGCTGCTGGTACGTGAAGCGTGATTCGTGAATAATTGCACCGGCAGCAACCTTGCCACAGCTGACCGCAGCCAGAATTTTATCAAAAGGCATGATGGAGACCTGCTCATAGCCTTCGCCATAGAGTTGAAGTAATAAATTCGCAGTTGTCAGTTGACCGGGAATCGCAATGGTTTGGCCTTTCAGCTCATCCATGGTTAGGTTGTCGCGGGCGACTACTAGGGGGCCGCAGCCGCGTCCTAAGGCCCCACCGCTGCGCAGCAGGGCATAGTTGTCACGCAGGTAGCCAAGGGCATGATAGGAGATTTTGGTTATATCCAGGGCTCCATCCAGGGCCAGCTGGTTCAGGGTTTCAACATCTTCAAGGCGTTCTTGAAAACACATTCCCGGACTAGGTACCTGGCCATGAATCAATCCGTAAAAGATGAATGTGTCGTTAGGGCAGGGAGAATAACCGATGGTGAGAGTTTGAGTCATTGTTTGGATCCTTCATGACCAGTTTTCGAGGAGTTTAATGACGGCGTATTGAGCAGCAGCTGTTCCTTTGGGGATGTTCCATTGCTGTGGGTCACGGGTACCGGTCGGGTTGGATATGCCGCGGATTTCCAGTAGGGGAATGTTGAATTCTTCGCAGACCCTTGCTGCCGCGGCACCTTCCATATTTTCACATAGACCCGACACCCTGTTATCAAGTTCTTCACTTAAAAGTGGATGGCCGCTGCAGGTGCTGACGGTAACAAAGGGCCCTTGGGGGGTATCGGATAAAATCACTGCTGCACGTTCCCGCAGGGTTGAATTGAGTTGGTAGCATTGCTTGAATTGCGGAGCTAGTTGGTGATCCTCCGCGATATTCAACTGCTCAAAGGGAATAAATCCGGAAGTCGTTGCGATACCCGTATCGCCCAAGGTTTCGCTGGACGCTATGACCGTGTCGCCAAGTTGGAGTCCGCTGTTAGGATAGGCCCCGCCGCAACCGAACAGAATGGCTGCATCAGGAGAATAAATCGTGAGAATCCGGCTTAGCTGCATAGCCATGTTGATCTGACCAATGCCCGTATGAGCCAAGAATAATTTAGTATCGGCCTGGTTGGGCTGTGGAGCTGGGTTTTTCCTGGTAATCAGCTGTAGCTTATCTGCAAGTTGGGCGCGGATAATCGTAGTTTCGAGAGGGACTGCTGCCAAGAGCAGGATCATAACATCGATTACCTTTTGAACCAGCCACTACGGATCAGATCGCGACGCAGATCACTCCCCTGGTTGCGGACAATGCCCTGGTACCAGAAGCGCTCCTGGCTCAGCTGACCATCCTCCGGAGGGTCGATACGCTTAAAGCGGTCAGTGAGAATCGTTGAGAATAACCGGTCAGGTTCATTTACTATGGAAATAATTTTTCCTGCAAGTGGAGCCGGGGCATGATCGATTACCGTTTGAATGGTGTCCCTGATTTTCAGTCCCTGCTTGTATTCCCACAGGTCGCCGTCAAATGAATGTTCGCATTCAGTGACAAAATCGGACCAGTCGAGAAGCAATCCACCAAATTCAGCTTCTGCAAAGTCATGATCGCCCAGCTTGGTTTTGACTAGTTCAGAAATTTCTTCCTGTTCTTTGCGGGTCAGGAAAAATGACAACCCTTCTTCGACTTCATACATGTTGAGGAGGTCGGTCAGGTCTTCACAGAAACACACAGAGTTTAGGTCTTCCCCATTATATCTCTGCAATGACAAAGGCAGCGTTTCGCGAGGAATACTTAACAGAGAGAGGTGGTCATGACCAAAGTCCTGAGGAAGGATCAGGTGATCGGTACTGGGGATATTCAGTTCCGTAAGAAAATTGGTAATCCGTAAGTGGTTGTCGGTGAAGAAAGTCAGGACCTTCTCTTCTGAGTAGAACAGTTCTAGGCCTTTGCGATTATTGGCGAGGCCGAAACCGACAAAACCATCATGAACCATCCGCTCCAGGTAGGGGGTAATGGTTCGGATGATAAGATCCGCATCCATATAAGGAGAATAGAAGACGGCAGGAGTTGGCCGTTCTGCCGAAGTGCTGGGGCGTAGGGAGAGCGATTCTTCGGGGTAATATTCCAGAATGAAAAATGCTTCGTTGTTCAGAAATCTGGCGAAATTCTTGAATATGGCTGCAATCTTGGTCGCAGAGGCAACGGCAGTAAAACGATAGGCGTTATCACAATCCTCAAGCAGGCTGAATTCGTAACCTTCGCTGCAAATCTCTGAATGATTATCGTCGTCCCAGCGGCGTAAACCGAGGGGCAGAATCTGTGATACTTTCAACCCTCAAACCTTTACTCTTGTGGAAAAATGTTAACAATGAATAAGTAGAGGATTTTGCCAGACAAGTCAACAAAGTAGCGTCATGTGAAAGTAAGATAATATTCATAGAACTTACTTATAATACTATAATTAAACAGCTTGCCACCAATTTTATTAAATGTTATAAATGTTTCCGTGCCTAATCCTTCCTAAAGGAGTGCTAAATGTTTGGTTCTCAGTCGTCTCTGGTCATGTACGAAGAGGAATACCAGAGAATTATTGTTTTATTGGAAAAGTTGCTTCGCGAATCTAATTCCAAGGTTATTTTTCTTGTGGATAAGAATGGCCAGTTGATCGCTTCTTCTGGAGAAACAGCAAATTTGGATACAACCAGTCTGGCATCCCTTACCGCAGGGAATATAGCTGCAACCGGCGGACTGGCCAAGCTTATCGGAGAAAAGGAATTCTCGATACTGTTTCACGAGGGGGAAAAAGATAACATTCATATCTCAATCGTCGGTGGGCGTGTCATCCTTGTGGTTATATTTGATCATCGCAGTTCTCTTGGCCTGGTTCGGTTGCGAGTAAAAAAAGCAAGTAGCGAGCTGGGGAGTATCTTTGATGGCCTCGCAATAAAGTCGCAACAAGCGGCAGCAGTAACTGCTATTTCTAGCCCTTTCGCTGAAATAACGGATGATGATATTGATAATCTTTTCAATTGAGCAAGGCGATAGATAATGTCTTTTATTAACTATGCATCACGGGAAATTAACTGCAAGATTGTCTATTATGGTCCAGGTCTGTGCGGTAAAACGACGAATCTACAGTATGTCTATAATAAGACAGCAGAAGATTCTAAAGGGAAGATGATATCTTTGGCGACTGAGACTGAGCGGACTCTGTTTTTCGACTTTCTCCCTCTCGCCCTTGGTGAAATACGGGGATTTAAAACCCGCTTCCACTTATACACGGTCCCTGGTCAGGTTTTTTACGATGCCTCGCGGAAATTGATTCTTAAAGGGGTTGACGGTGTTGTCTTTGTTGCCGACTCTCAGGAAGAGCGTCTTGATGCTAACATTGAAAGTTTGGAAAACCTGAGAGACAACCTGGAAGAGCAGGGTTTTGATA
Organism: Geopsychrobacteraceae bacterium; assembly: GCA_963664385.1. GTDB lineage: Bacteria > Desulfobacterota > Desulfuromonadia > Desulfuromonadales > Geopsychrobacteraceae > Seleniibacterium. The sequence continues at coordinate 987,422 of OY761157.1, read as the reverse complement.
TTGAAAAAATCCCGTTTGTCATTCAATACAACAAGCGCGATCTTCCTAATGTGAGTTCCGTTGAAGAGTTGAGTCGCCTGCTAAACGAACGTAAGGTACCGGAACTTGAGGCCTGTGCTATGAGTGGTGAAGGGGTTTTTGAGACCTTGAAGGCGATTGCCAAGCTGGTTTTGAACGATCTAAAAAAGGGCGCGTAAAAAAAGTTTAAAAAATGTGTTGACAGCGGAGAGCCAATTTCATATATTCCTGATCCGCAACGAGCTTACATTCCCTCTTAGCTCAGTTGGCAGAGCATCTGACTGTTAATCAGATTGTCGCTGGTTCGAGCCCAGCAGAGGGAGCCATTATAAAACAAGGGGTTACGGTTTTTTACTGTAACCCCTTGTTCTTTTTTCCCCTCAGCGTGGTCCGTGCGTGTCCCTTGTTTCTTATATCGGGTCTACGCCAAACAAAGGGGGGGACCTTACTCCCTTACTTTTGACTGGTCAATAATTCCCCGCCATAATCTTACTCCCAAGTGGAGACTTCATAACTTCATGGAGAGCGGTGACGATAGCTGTGTCGTATTTGTCTTCGGTTTCTGCGTATATCTCAAAAATTTCTTCACTATCTCTTGCTGGCCGGTAGGCTCTCGGCCGAAGCATAGCGGCATAGCTGTTGGTAACGGCCAATATACGTGCCTGGAGGCCAATCTGGTCACCTTTCAGCCCGGCAGGGTAGCCACTGCCATCAAGGTTCTCATTCATCTGTTTCAGGCTCTCTAGGATGGGAAGATCAAAAGCGATGTCTTTGAGAATCCGGATGCTGTGTTCAACATGTTTTTCGATTTCGCTTTTCTCTTCCAGCGTCAGTGCCTCGGTTTTTTGTAACAATGCCGCAGGAACATACACTTTACCGATCTGTGACAGGTATGAGGCGATTTCTACGGTATTCTTAATCTGGTCAGAGAGGCCCAGCTGTTTTGCTACGGCGACCGACAGGGTACTCATCAGTCGTGAATGCCCTGCCAGGTATGGGTCGTGGAGCTCAATCGTTTTGGCCAATGCTTCAATGGTCTGGCGTGTTGCTGCGGCGGCTTTATTCTGTTGCTCAATAATCGCTGTAACATCCCTGAGGCTTGAAATGATTCCGGCTATTTTCCCCTCGTGATCAATAAACGGAACTTTAGAAATCTGAAAATGATAATGTCTGGATTGTAGGTAGATATTCTCGTTAATAGTGATTTGAGAGCGCGTCTCGATCACCTTGCGGTCTGAGGGGGCGAGCCGTTTGGCTGTGTCGAAGCCGAATATGGCACTGTCATCAAGACCGTAAAGCTCTTCAGGCTGGCGGCCTGCTGCTTTGGCAAAGGCGGGATTGACGTAAATATAGGCCCCTGAGTTGTCTTTGAGACCGATCAGTTCGTGGAGGTTACCATTGATGCTGTCGAGAAGTTGACGCTGCTTTTCTATCTGTTTAGCAAGCTCTTTGAATTCGGCAGCGATTTTTTGATTTTCAGTACCGACCAGGCGCCACCAAAGAGCGCCGGTGAGAACAAAGAATAATAAGCCGAGCAAGATGACCATACTGATGGCAACCTGCCGGTATTTAACCAGTGGGGCCATACTTGTTTTTGCATTTGCCTCTTGAAGAATCCACCAGTCAAGGTTCGGAATCTTCACCGCAAGGGAGTAGACCTCTGTTTGTGTCCCAGGTGCGGTCCGCTTGCCAAAGCTGAACTGCTGCGATACCGCTAAGGGAGCAATCCCTGAGCGGGAACTGTCTGTCAGCCATGGAACAAGTTCCTGGTAGCCTTCCCCTCCAAGTTGGAGAAGCCTGGTTCTTTCCCCTTTGGCGCTAAGGGGGGATGGCGACAGGATTTCGGTTATTTTATTGGAGACATTGACGTTGAGCATCAGGGCTGAGACCGCCTGATTATCTGTCTGGGGAGGGCGGATCGGGACGCAGAACGTAAGGGTTAGTCCTCCTTCTGTCATTTTTGCAGCTGAAAATTGGCTATGATTCTGAATGATCGCTAACTCGGCCAGTTGGCGTTGTTCTGGTTGCAAAGTTTTGGTTTTGCTGTCGGTGGAGATATAGGAATACCCCCCTCTGTTTATGACTCTGGCTGATTCAAAAATTGAGCTTTCCTGGAATTCACGAAGAATGTTTTCCATGAGGGGGAGCTGCTGGCTGATCTGCTCGTTGCCGGTTTCCTCGGTGGTGGACAACAGCTGTGAAAGGTTATTGTCAAGCAGGTTGACCTCTGCAGCATAAAGGCGAAACAGATCGGCCTCTGAAATGCGTTCAGCCTGTTCAATAAGTCCTGAAAACCATTGAGACAGAATGTCGGCGCGCCCCTGGGCGATAATCTCAAGGCGTTTGTGCAAGGCTTCTTCGAGTTCTCGCTGTTTGTTGTCAATGCCCCAGTTTACACTGAAAAATGCGAGGGACAACATAAGTAAAAAGATCCAGATGCCGGCTCTGATCAGGCGTTTTTTCATCAGGGTTGGCGCCTGGTGTGCGGCCAGAGAGGTTTTTAGTAATGTGTCGTTCATCTGATTATTTACCATTTTCTTTATCCTTGGATGGCTGCTGAAAGCGACGAGCCTTCTTTAATCTGGGAATATGGGCCCAGCGGAATTCTTCATTAACTGAATATTGGGGAATGTAATGCTGGTAGAAGTTATGAGGCAGTACCAGGTCGGATAAGCTGTCAAGAATATAAATAGTTTCATCCGTATATACGGCAAGCACTGCATGGGCAGTATTGCGGATGCTGTCTTTGATGACCACAATACGCAAACGGTTTGCCGGGTAACCGAGAACTTTTAATGCGAAGTACTTGGCTATGCTGTAATCTTCGCAGTCTCCTGAAAACTTGAGGAATTCTTTTGGGGGGGCCCAGTAATCGCTTTGTCCGTAGGTCTCTATATCGGTTCGATAGGGCCAGCGGTTAAAAAAGGTGTTAATCCAGCGTAGTTGTGTAATTCCGCGTTGCTTTTGGCCATGTATTTTCATTTCCTGCCAGCTGATGGCTTCTGGTGAACAATTGCCGAAACTTTGGCAGGTCGCAAAGATGGACAGTTCTTTTTGAGCCTGGGTGATGGTGTCTAGCCAGTGAGGCAAAGCCCGCAAATCACCTTTAAATTCAAGGGTATTAAATATTTCAATTGGCCGTCCAGAGGGGAGGGGCGCGGTTGCTCCTGCTCCTGCTGCCACTTTAGTGTTGGCAAGGAAACCGAGAAGAAAAATAGTTAAAATGAAAACTCCCCGACGGGTTACGGTTGGCATCAGCGCTCCCTGAGGGCGTTCTGCTTTGCTTTGAGGATCGGTTTCAATAAATAGTCCAGTACGGTCTTCTGACCCGTCAGGATATCAACACTGGCCGTCATGCCGGGAATAATCGGTAGTTCGGCACTCTGGTACTGAAGTGCGTTGGTTTTGGTCCTGAGTTGAACCTTGTAGAAGCTCTCTTCTTTGTGTTCCCCCTGGATGGTGTCGGCACTGATTTGTTCAACGACGCCCTCCAGGCCACCATAGATAGAAAAATCATACGCTGTAATTTTGATCATGGCGGTTTGCCCGGGATGCAGAAAGGCGATATCGGCTGGGCGGATACGGGCCTCGATTAATAATGTATCGTCGAGAGGAACGATCTCCATGATGTTTTCACCAGGACGGATGACACCGCCGATGGTATTGGCATTAAGTTGCTTGATGGTTCCTCGTACCGGGGAGCGGACGTCGGTTCTGGTGACCCGGTCTTGTCCGGCCGCCAGAGTTTCTGTAAGTGAATTAAGCTCAACACGCCGACGGTTCAATTCATCGAGGGCGGTCGCTTGATACTCTGCACGCTTTTGTTGAATGCGTTGGCGGGCTTCCTCTGCCGCCTGGCGAACTCTGGGAACACCTAATTCAAGGGCAGATAGATCCCCTTTTAAGGTAATGATTTCACGTTCGAGTTTTAGATAATCGACCTCAGGATAAAGTTTTTGTTCGCGTAATGGGCGGGCCAGATCAAGTTGTTTTTGAACCACCTGAAGGCTTTGCTGCAGTTGTTTCTGTTTCCCGAGCATTTCGGCAATTTCCTGTTCTTTCTGCTTTTGCTGGGACTGCAGTACGCGCAGTTCGCTTTCAAGTTGCCGCTGTTTGGCTTGGTAAATATTTTTTTGATCCTGGATTAATTGAGGTTGATCGTTGAATTTTTTTGGAAACTTTAGAGCTTTCCCCTCCGCTTCAGCTGTCAGGCGAACGATGGCGGCCTCGTGCTCCAGGGCCTGATGGGTTGCATCACGGTATTGGCTGGCAGCTACCGAGTTGTTGATGCGGATCAGGATATCACCCTTATTAACGATCTGATTTTCGCCAACCAGAATTTCCTCAAGGATGCCACCTTCCAGGTTTTGGATCACCTGAATGCGCTGGGAAGGGATGACCTGACCTGTTCCGCGGGTCACCTCGTCCATAACGGCAAAATGAGCCCAGACCAGAAAAGCTATCAGAAGCAGGAAAATGGTCAGGGACAGAATATATGCAAACCGGTGACCTGTATCGTAATAAGCCGCTTGGCGCGCGGACATGAAGGCCAGGTCTTCTTCCTGAATCCCTTTTTTACGGGCCTGCCAGGAGGGTAAGAAAACTGAAATAATGCTCGACAACAATTGTTTCATAATAAAATCAGCCTCTATGCCGTGCGCACTTCTTTGTTTTGTAATGCTTGCAGGACGGCTGCTTTGGGACCGTCGGCAACGATACGACCATTATCGAGAACGATCAGTCGATCGACCAGTGCCAGCATGCTGCTGCGATGGGTAATCAGTATCAGGGTCTGGTTCCTGGAACTTTCTGCCAAGCGCTGGCGGAAGAAGGTTTCGGTCGAGTTGTCCATGGAGTTGGTCGGCTCGTCGAGCACCAGGATGTCCGCTTGTTGCAGCAATGTCCGGGCAATGGAGATTGCCTGGCGTTGTCCGCCTGAGAGATTTTTCCCTCCTTCGCCGACCTGTCGGGCAAAGCCTGCGGGATGGCTTTGAATAAATTCGAGGGCCCCGGCAAGATGTGCGGCCCGGACGATGGACTTATCATCTGCAAACGGATTACCGAAGGCGATGTTGTCTCTGATGGTGCCGTAGAAAAGAATTCCATCCTGGGCACAGTAACCAATTTTGCGGCGCAGATCGGTGACGTCAAGCTGGCGGATATCAACATTGCCGATTTTGACTGCTCCTTGCTGGGGTTCGTACAGTCTCAGGATCATGCGACCCAGGGTGCTTTTTCCGCTACCGATGCGGCCAATAATCGCGACCTTTTCTCCCGGGGCAATGGCTAATGATATATTGTTCAGAGCCATCGTATCCGCCTGGGGATATTGAAAGTAGACATCATCAAAGGTAATACTATTTAGCAGTTGACTCTGCTCGACAAAGCTCGCTTCGTTGTTTTGTTCGCTTGGAATACGCATGAGCAGATCGAGGGTCTTGAGAGCGACATTTGAATGCTGCAGGCGGGTTAGCATTGCTGCTATGGCTCCCAGCGGCGCCATGGCTCTGCCAATCAGGATAGAGCTGGCAATCAGACCTCCCATGGTCAGTTCACCTTCACCGATCAGGTAAACGCCCCAGATAATCGTTGTGACATAGACCAGTTGGGCAAAAAACTGAGAGGTGCTGAGGGAAAAGGTGGTCAGAGCTCTTATGCGCACTGAAGATTTAGCGCTCATGGCGACAATCTGTTCCCAGCGATGTTGCAGTGAGCCAGCAGCAAGGCTCGTCTTAATGGCTTCAAGGCCACTGATAATTTCATACATCAGGGCATGTTTTTGGGTTGCTTCGCGGTAGCCATCTTCAATACAACGCCTGAATGGTGTCTGGATGAAAAAACCGATCAGGATAATAATCGGAATCGCAACCAGCGGTGGCCACACTAGTGGTGGTGCTATATAGGCAACAATAGCCAGGAAGAAGGCGATAAAGGGAATATCGATCAGGGCAAGCAGGGTGGTGGAACTGAAAAATTCGCGCAGGGACTCAAATTCCCGCAGGTTATTGGCAAGGGATCCGGTTGAGTCCGGTTTCTGATCCAGGCGAATTGACATCAGGTGTTGCATCAGTTTGTTGGCAATAATGATATCTGCATTTTTACCCGCGATATCAACAAAATAACCACGCAGATTTTTGAGAATATAATCAAAAACAATAGCGATCATGACGCCGGAGGCGAGCACCCAGAGGGTATCGTATGCATTGTTGGGGACGACTCTGTCGTATACATTCTTGGTGAACAGCGGGCTGGCAATTGCCAGTAAGTTGACGGTCAGAGTGGCCATAATGACGTGTTTGTAGATCGGCCAGAACTTAAAGATAGTACCCCAGAACCACCGCTTGGTGTCGTGCAGGCGGATATCGCTGGCGCGCTCATCCAGGTTGCCATCAAAGTGAACGAAAATGGCATAGCCGGAATATTGCTGTTGCAGATCTTCAAGTTTGACTTTTACCTGAGTGTCGGGATCTTCAGGAGTGATGACCGTGGCACTATTATTTTCGATCTTTTGCAGTATGGCGGCATTCCCGTCTTGAAGCAGAAGAATGCAGGGGAGGGTGAGCTTGTTGAATTTTGAGATCGTCGGCCGGTGAAATGTTTTGGCTGTAAGACCTATTGTTTCTGCTGCCCGAATACAGTTGTCAGGAGAATGGGCCATACCCTGAGGGATGCCTGTCAGAATTGACGCTACAGAAACCTGGCGACCAAGTAGTTTGGCAATAATCGCAAGGCAACTGATCAGGGGGGGGGTGAAGTCGATGTGGGTTGGATTCTCCACCACCTGATTGACGGTTTGCGTCTTGCGTCCGGATGATGCTGATATTTCGGTTGGGACCATTTTATGGAAGTCCTCTATTCCTGTTGGGATTAAACAAAATTCCGATTTTTTCTAATTTATCATCACTGGAAAAATAAGGTTAGGAAAAATTTATAAACACACCGTTAATTAAGTTTTGTCTAATTGTCTGAGATTCCTGAATATCTATAATTATTCCCAAATTTTGGATATTTGACCTTTATTGTCAGGATAGTGTATAAAGCTACAAATATATGAAATTCTGTTTACTTTATAAATATTTGTTGTTACAAAACCGGACTCTTTTATTAGTAGTTTATCATAAAGTTGAGAAGTGAAGGTACCTGCTATGCCCGAAAATGAGCATAACTCCGCCAGTAATTCCAGTCAAAAAATTAGTCTTCCTGATAGTTCGATCTCTGTAAATTACCAGGCCTCGCAAGGGAGTGTTTTCCTATTTGATTTTCCTTTGTCTGCGGTGCAGTTTGCCGTTGATGGTGGAGACCTGGTTATTGTTTCCAGCTCAGGTGCTACCATTATTCTTCAAGACTTTATGGCCTTGGCTGACTCTGCCGATCCACCGCGGGTGGCTACTCAGGAGGGGGCTGTTCCTCTGCCAGGAGGAGTTGAGCTGCTTTCTCTCTTAAATGATGATGTTGAACCAGCTGCTTCGCGACTGCCATCCGGTGGTGGCAGCGGTGAATATCGTGATGACTTCGGCGAAACCGTTGGTGGTATAGACCGTCTGGATCCATTGGCAACCGGATTCTCTGAGCGTGACAATGAGCAGCCTGACAATACGGTTGCAGGGCTGAATGCGGATAATGATTTCATTTCTGAGGCACCCGAAAGTGATGATAGTTCAGATCCGATAGTTGTCAGCGGTTCAGTTTATGCCGTACTGTCCGGCGATGCTGATGTTACAGAAGGTGACAGTGCGATTTACACTGTCAGCCTGGTTGATAGCGATGGTAACCCTGTCGAAGTGACCGAACCAACTGACGTCACGATTACGTTCATTTCAGGGACCGCAGAAGCTGGTGATTACGCTGAAACGCCAGTCACTGTCACCATTCAACCTGGCGATAGCAGTACTACCATTGATGTTGCCACTTTTGAAGATGTCGATTTCGATGATGAAACCTTTACTGCCGCAATTACAAGCGTACAAGATACCAGTGAGTTTGAAGCGATTGAAGTTGGCAGCAACAGCAGTATTGAAACAACTATCGTCGATAACGATACCGCACCAACCTTAAGCATCGATGATGTGACCGTTGATGAGGGCGCAGGAACAGCGACTTTCACTGTTAGTCTTGATCACGCAACTACAGCGCCGGTGACCTTCGATTACGCGACCGCTGACGGTAGTGCCGATAGCGCAGATTACACCAGCGTGTCTGGCTCTCTGGAAATCCCAGCAGGTTCGACCGAAGTTACGATTACCGTACCTATTACCGATGATCTGTACAATGAAGGTGACGAAACCTTCACGGTCACTTTAAGCAACGTTAGTGATAACGTTGATCTGACCGGTAGCGATCTGGAAGGTGTTGGTACCATTCAGGACAGCGGCAGCGAAGCGGGCATTGATGTTCCGACTGCTGAAGATACCGTTTATGCCGTACTGTCCGGTGATGCCGATGTGACAGAAGGGGACAGTGCAGCTTACACTGTGAGCCTGGTTGATGAAAATGGTGTTTCCGTAGTGGTCTCTGAACCGACAGACGTCACTATTACCCTGACAAGCGGTACTGCTGAAGCCGGTGATTACGCTGAAACGCCTGTGACCGTGACCATCCAGCCTGGTGATAGCAGCGCTACTGTTGATGTTGCCACCTTTGAAGATGTCGACTTTGATGATGAAACCTTCACCGCCGCAATCAGCAATGTTGAAGAGACTGGTGAGTTTGAAGCCATCACTGTTGGTGCTGAGAGCAGCGTTGAAACAACTATCGTTGATAACGATACGGCCCCAACCTTAAGCATTGACGATGTGACCGTTGATGAGGGTGCCGGACTGGCTACCTTCACCGTATCTCTTGATCATGCGACCACAGCTCCGGTGACCTTCGATTACGCGACCGCAGATGGCAGTGCCGATAGCGACGATTACACCAGCGTGTCTGGCTCTCTGGAAATCCCGGTCGGTTCGACCGAAGTAACGATTACCGTACCTATTACCGAGGATTTCTACAGCGAAGGTGACGAAACCTTCACGGTCACTTTAAGCAACGTTAGTGATAACGTTGATCTGACCGGTAGCGATCTGGAAGGTGTTGGTACCATTCAGGACAGCGGCAGCGGAGCGGGCATTGATTTGCCAGGTGCCGAAGATACTGTTTATGCCGTACTGTCCGGTGATGCCGATGTCACTGAAGGGGACAGCGCGACTTACACTGTCAGCCTGGTGGACGGTGACGGTAACCCTGTCGAAGTGACCGAACCAACTGACGTCACAATTACGTTCACTTCAGGGACCGCTGAAACCGGTGATTACGCCGAAACTCCTGTGACTGTCACCATCCAGCCTGGTGATAGTAGCGCCACTGTTGATGTTGCGACCTTTGAAGATGTCGATTTCGATGATGAAACCTTCACTGCTGCAATTACAAGCGTACAAGATACCAGTGAGTTTGAAGCGATTGAAGTTGGCAGCAACAGCAGTATTGAAACAACCATCATCGATAACGATACCGCACCAACCTTAAGCATTGACGATGTGACCGTTGATGAGGGTGCCGGACTGGCTACCTTCACCGTATCTCTTGATCATGCGACCACAGCTCCGGTGACCTTCGATTACGCGACCGCTGACGGTAGTGCCGATAGCGACGATTACACCAGCGTGTCTGGCTCTCTGGAAATCCCGGTCGGTTCGACCGAAGTAACGATTACCGTACCTATTACCGAGGATTTCTACAGCGAAGGTGACGAAACCTTCACGGTCACTTTAAGCAATGTCAGTGATAACGTTGATCTGACCGGTAGCGATCTGGAAGGTGTTGGTACCATTCAGGACAGCGGCAGCGGAGCGGGCATTGATGTGCCAGGTGCCGAAGATACTGTTTATGCCGTACTGTCCGGTGATGCCGATGTCACTGAAGGGGACAGCGCGACTTACACTGTCAGCCTGGTGGACGGTGACGGTAACCCTGTCGAAGTGACCGAACCAACTGACGTCACAATTACGTTCACTTCAGGGACCGCTGAAACCGGTGATTACGCTGAAACTCCAGTCACTGTCACCATTCAACCTGGCGATAGCAGTACTACCATTGATGTTGCCACTTTTGAAGATGTCGATTTCGATGATGAAACCTTCACTGCTGCAATTACAAGCGTACAAGATACCAGTGAGTTTGAAGCGATTGAAGTTGGTAGCAACAGCAGCATTGAAACAACCATCGTCGATAACGATACGGCCCCAACCTTAAGCATCGATGATGTGACCGTTGATGAGGGCGCAGGAACAGCGACTTTCACTGTTAGTCTTGATCACGTAACTACAGCGCCGGTGACCTTTGATTACGCCACCGCAGATGGTAGTGCTAATAGTGACGATTATGAGTCCACCTCTGGTTCCTTGACCATTCCAGCAGGTTCAACTGAGGTCACGATTACCGTACCTATTACCGATGACCTGTACAATGAAGGTGACGAAAGCTTCACCGTTACCTTGAGCAATGTCAGTGATAACGTTGATTTGACTGGCAGCGATCTGGAAGGTGTTGGTACCATTCAGGATAGTGGCAGCGGAGCTGGCGTTGATGTTCCTGGTGCCGAAGATACTGTTTATGCCGTACTGTCCGGCGATGCTGATGTTACAGAAGGTGACAGTGCGATTTACACTGTCAGCCTGGTTGATAGCGATGGTAACCCTGTCGAAGTGACCGAACCAACTGACGTCACGATTACGTTCACTTCAGGGACCGCAGAAGCTGGTGATTACGCCGAAACTCCTGTGACTGTCACCATCCAGCCTGGAAACAGTAGCGCCACTGTTGATGTTGCAACTTTTGAAGATGTCGATTTCGATGATGAGACGTTTACTGCCGCAATCACAAGCGTACAAGAGACCGGTGAGTTTGAAGCTATCGAAGTTGGTAGCAACAGCAGCATTGAAACAACCATCGTCGATAACGATACGGCCCCAACCTTAAGCATCGATGATGTGACCGTTGATGAGGGCGCAGGAACAGCGACTTTCACTGTTAGTCTTGATCACGTAACTACAGCGCCGGTGACCTTTGATTACGCCACCGCAGATGGTAGTGCTAATAGTGACGATTATGAGTCCACCTCTGGTTCCTTGACCATTCCCGCAGGTTCAACTGAGGTCACGATTACCGTACCTATTACCGAGGATTTCTACAGCGAAGGTGACGAAACCTTCACGGTCACTTTAAGCAACGTTAGTGATAACGTTGATCTGACCGGTAGCGATCTGGAAGGTGTTGGTACCATTCAGGATAGTGGCAGCGGAGCTGGCGTTGATGTTCCTGGTGCCGAAGATACTGTTTATGCCGTATTGTCCGGTGATACGGATGTGACAGAAGGTGACAGTGCAACTTACACTGTGAGCCTGGTTGATGAAAATGGTGTTTCCGTAGTGGTCTCTGAACCGACAGACGTCACTATTACCCTGACAAGCGGTACTGCTGAAGCCGGTGATTACGCTGAAACGCCTGTGACCGTGACCATCCAGCCTGGTGATAGCAGCGCTACTGTTGATGTTGCCACCTTTGAAGATGTCGACTTTGATGATGAAACCTTCACCGCCGCAATCAGCAATGTTGAAGAGACTGGTGAGTTTGAAGCCATCACTGTTGGTGCTGAGAGCAGCGTTGAAACAACTATCGTTGATAACGATACGGCCCCAACCTTAAGCATTGACGATGTGACCGTTGATGAGGGTGCCGGACTGGCTACCTTCACCGTATCTCTTGATCATGCGACCACAGCTCCGGTGACCTTCGATTACGCGACCGCAGATGGCAGTGCCGATAGCGACGATTACACCAGCGTATCCGGCTCTTTGGAAATCCCGGTCGGTTCGACCGAAGTAACGATTACCGTACCTATTACCGAGGATTTCTACAGCGAAGGTGACGAAACCTTCACGGTCACTTTAAGCAACGTTAGTGATAACGTTGATCTGACCGGTAGCGATCTGGAAGGTGTTGGTACCATTCAGGACAGCGGCAGCGGAGCGGGCATTGATGTGCCAGGTGCCGAAGATACTGTTTATGCCGTACTGTCCGGTGATGCCGATGTGACAGAAGGGGACAGTGCAGCTTACACTGTGAGCCTGGTTGATGAAAATGGCGATCCCGTAGTTGTCTCTGAACCGACCGAAGTCACTATCACATTAACTTCAGGTACAGCCGAAGCTGGTGATTACGCTGAAACTCCAGTCACTGTCACCATTCAACCTGGTGATAGTAGCGCCACCGTTGATGTTGCGACCTTTGAAGATGTCGATTTCGATGATGAGACGTTTACTGTCCAGATCTCTACAGTTCAAAATACTGGTGAGTTTGAAGCTATCGAAGTTGGTAGCAACAGCAGCATTGACACCACCATCATCGATAACGATACGGCCCCGACCTTAAGTATCAATGATGTGACTGTTGATGAGGGAGCTGGCCTGGCTACCTTCACCGTGTCCCTTGATCATGCGACTACTGCTCCTGTCAGCTTTGACTATGCAACGAGTGACGGTAGTGCCAATAGCGCAGATTACACCAGCGTATCCGGCTCTTTGGAAATCCCGGTCGGTTCGACCGAAGTAACGATTACCGTACCTATTGCCGAGGATTTCTACAGCGAAGGTGACGAAACCTTCACCGTTACTTTAAGCAATGTCAGTGATAACGTTGATTTGACCGGCAGTGATCTGGAAGGTGTTGGCACCATTCAGGATAGTGGCAGCGGGGCTGGCATTGATGTACCAACAGCTGAAGATACCGTTTATGCCGTATTGTCCGGTGATACGGATGTGACAGAAGGTGACAGTGCAACTTACACGGTCAGCCTGATTAATGAAAATGGCGATTCCGTAGTGGTCTTTGAACCGACAGACGTCACTATTACCCTGACAAGCGGTACAGCCGAAGCTGGTGATTACGCCGAAACTCCTGTGACTGTCACCATTCAACCTGGTGATAGTAGCGCCACCGTTGATGTTGCGACCTTTGAAGATGTCGACTTTGATGATGAAACCTTCACTGCCGCAATCAGCAATGTTGAAGAGACCGGTGAGTTTGAAGCCATCGAAGTTGGCAGCAACAGCAGTATTGAAACAACTATCGTCGATAACGATACGGCCCCGATCTTAAGTATCAATGATGTGACCGTTGATGAGAGCTCAGGAACAACAACCTTCACCGTATCTCTTGATCATGCGACCACTGCGCCAGTGACCTTCGATTACGCGACCGCTGACGGTAGTGCCGATAGCGCAGATTACACCAGCGTGTCTGGCTCTCTGGAAATCCCTGCCGGGTCCACCGAAGTTACCATCACGGTACCCATCACTGACGATTTCTACAGCGAAGGTGACGAAACCTTCACCGTTACTTTAAGCAATGTCAGTGATAACGTTGATCTGACCGGCAGTGATCTGGAAGGTGTTGGCACCATTCAGGACAGTGGCAGCGGGGCTGGCATTGATGTACCAACAGCTGAAGATACTGTTTATGCCGTGTTGTCCGGTGATACGGATGTGACAGAAGGGGACAGCGCGACTTACACCGTCAGCCTGGTTGATGAAAATGGCGATTCAGTTGTTGTCTCTGAACCGACCGAAGTGACCATCACTTTAACTTCAGGGACCGCTGAAGCCGGTGATTATGCTGAAACTCCTGTGACCGTGACCATCCAGCCTGGCGATAGCAGTGTCACTGTTGATGTCGCTACTTTCGAAGATGTCGACCTTGATGATGAGACCTTCGCTGCAGCAATCAGCAATGTTGAAGATACCGGTGAGTTTGAAGCTATCACTGTTGGTGCTGAGAGCAGCGTTGAAACAACTATTATTGATAGTGATACTGTACCGGTGGCTGTAGATGACGCCATTACGACTGTCGAAGATACCGTCTTTACATCTATAGTTGATCTTGATGCGAACGACACTGATATAGATGGTGACAATCTTAGTGTTATTCCGGGGACTTTCTCAACAGCTCAAGGAGGCACCATACAGATTGCTGCAGATGGCAGTTACACTTACACGCCTGCGGCTGATTTTAATGGTGTTGACAGTGTTGATTACACCGTAACTGATGGCAATTTTACGGATGTCGGGACGCTCACGATTACGGTCACCCCGGTTAACGATGCACCGACGGTTATCGATAGCTCGGTTGTTACCGATGAAGATGTCCCGTATGTCTTTAGTCTAGCGGATTTCAATTTCAACGATGTTGATAACGATTCTGCTGCTTTGATTAGAATCGATTCCTTACCGACCGAAGGTACTCTGTATTTAGATGGCTCTGAAGTTATTTCTGGTACTGAAATTCAAAGTGACGATATCTCTAATGGCCTTTTGACCTTTGTGCCTGAACTGCATGATTCCGGCACTGATGCCTATGACGTTGAAGGTATTGGTGATCAGCTGAACAGTTACGCCACATTTAACTACAGTGTCAGTGATGGGGAGGCCTGGAGTTCTTCTGCTGAAATGACAGTTGATGTTACTCCCGTGGCAGATGCCCCTGTTCTGGCTATTGCGGATCAGATTGAATTTGACACTTCTGGCATCACAGGAATTCTACCAACTGCTGATGGCCTGATAATGAATTATTATCAGGATGCAGATTTAGCAACCTCTGTGGCCGCTGATACGACTTTGGTTGAATCCGCTCTTGAAGGCTTAACGCCAACCACATCTGAGACTGTTACCGGGGTGTACAATGACAACGCAGGCCATGATACCGTCGAAACGGGAGATGCTTACAGTTACACCGGGCTGATATTCCTGGAAGCAGGGCAGACCCTCACTTTAAGTGGTTATATCGATGATACTATGCGTGTTGAGATCGGTGGCGAAACCCTTTATGACGTTGGTTATAACACCTGGGGTTCATATCCCGGAACCCTTAGTGGTAACAACTCCGAGATTGGCAGTGGCAGCTTTACCGCCCTTGAAAGTGGTTATTACACAGTAGAGATGTTCTTTAATAATAGTGATAATATCGGTGCGTATAGTGTTTACGGCAGCATTGATGGCGCTGATCCGGTGCTGCTGAATACCGATAATTTCTATCTCTATACCAGTACCGATACTCTTGATAGCGCCGGGGTCAATTATCTGCCCCTGGTTGCCAGCGGCGATGGCGGTTATTATCCGGTTCTGAATGCTGGTGCTGAAGGGCTACCGGTACAACTTTCTGACATCAGTGCATATGTCGTCGATGACGATGGATCTGAAGCCCTGGCAAGTATCGTCATTTCTGATATTCCGCAGGGCAGTACCTTGTCCGATGGTGTTAACAGCTTTACGGCTACCGAAGCTAGCAACAATGTTGATGTGACCTCATGGGATCTGACCAATCTGACTTATGTCGGATTTAATGTTCCTGAGGAAGGAGATGTCCATACCTTAACCGTGACTGCAACCTCTCAGGAAATAGCTGATGGAGTGGTCGTCGATAGTGCGTCAACTAGTGATACTCTAGAAATCTATTTGAGCAATTCACAACCGTTTGCGCAGAATGACGCCGCTTCGGTGTATGAAAGTGGCTTGGACAGTGGTTCGGACAGTGAGAGTCTTACCGAGGTTGTCAGCGGCAATCTGTTGCAGAATGATAATATTGAAAGCGGAGCAACCATTTCGGCGGTGATGATTTCCGGCGGAACTTCAGTTGAAGAAAATGGAACCATTAGGGTAACAACCGCTGAAGGGAATATCCTCAGCGTAGACCAGGAAACGGGAGCCTATACATATACTCTCGTGAACCCGTTGACCCACAGCGCAAATAGTATTCAAACTCATGATTTTGGTGCTATTGCGCGTGATGTGACTGAGAGTCAAACCTTTACCTTTGCAGATCAGGCTGGTGAAACGGTGACGGTCTCTTTCGCTGCGACGACAGTTGGTGGTTGGGAGACTTCAGGGAACAGTACAGATTACCTTGAAGTCTATGTTAATGGCGTTTTGTATAGCAGTACTGTTCAGGCCGATAGTACGACCCAGACCTACTCATTTGAGGTGACTCTTGATGATAGTGGTCAGGTGACCATAGGGCTTTCTCCTAACACAACGGCCTCTGGCGAAACGATTAATATTTCCGACTTTGCGGTCACAGCAGTCAATGATTCCGCTGATCAGACCTTAGTCGATAGCTTCACCTATACGGTTGGAGATCTCTCCGCGACTTTGGATGTTTCCATTGTTGATGATGTACCGGAGGTTTATAACGAGCAGGTTACGTTGGATGTTGCTCTTGATACCCTGGTTATTGCTAACCTTGAAGCAGGCTTCAGTGATGCAAAGCTGGTTGACAACAATTTGACTAATGTGACCACACTTGAGAATGACACGGATTCTTACACAGATGCCATCTACTGGGGAAGGCCAGCGAATACTGATCAAAAACAGTCAGGTTATACCTTGAGTGATGATACTGCTTACAGTTCTGAAACTGGGCAGGAGGTCACCACCGGTGAGCTGATTGTCCTGGGGGAATTCTGTCACGAAAACTGGGCGATGTATTCAAGTTCGTCAATCCTCGATAACATTAATCTGAATGTTGAATTTGATGTTCTGGTTAATGGCGTAGTGGAACATGTTTCATTTGATATCTACATGGATCACAATGAGACTCCAAATGATGGGGCCGA
Organism: Geopsychrobacteraceae bacterium; assembly: GCA_963664385.1. GTDB lineage: Bacteria > Desulfobacterota > Desulfuromonadia > Desulfuromonadales > Geopsychrobacteraceae > Seleniibacterium. The sequence goes on along the minus strand of OY761157.1, from coordinate 970,759 downwards.
TCCACGGGATATTATTACTCTGCCTGAGCAGAGTTACAGTTTTGACATTGATGGTCAGGAGTACACCGTTAATATTCTTGGCTTCCTCGATCCCGACAGTTCCTCTGATGAGCCTGTCACGGTTATTTATACGGATGAAAGCGCCACCAACAGTTATCAACTTGTTGCAACCCTGGCCTCTACGGACAGTTTACCGAGTGTCAGCGGAAATGTTTTGTATGAGTCCGGTGCCGACAGCACTGATACTTCTGTTGTCTGGGACGATACCAGTAGTGATTACGGGACCCTGATCACTGGTGCGGATGGAAGTTATCAATTTGAACTGGACCGAGATACCAAAGACAGCCTGAGTGTCGGGGATGTTTTGAGTGAAGAATTTACCTACAGTGTCACCGATAGCGACGGCGATACTACAGCAGCTACCCTGACCATTAACATTGGTGGCGATACTGGGAGCGATCTGACCGGAACGGATGGTCTTGACCATCTGATTGGTGGAGCGGGGGATGATACCTTGCTTGGCATGGAAGGTAATGACATCCTGACCGGTGGTGCCGGCAGCGATATCTTTGTCTTTGACAACGCCGAGAGTGACGCTGTTGATACCATTACCGATTTTTCAGCAACTGCAGGTGGCGATATCCTGGATATCAGTGATTTACTCGAGAACGAAACAGCTGAAAACCTCACCGATTATCTACACTTTAAACAGGGCGATTTTGATGGCGATGGGGCTGTTGATGATACCCTGATATCTATTGACAGTGATGGTGGAGAGGTATTTGAGTCGACCCAAAGTATTCTATTGCAGGATACCGATCTTTCGGCAGGGGGGACCCTGTCGGATCAGGATATTATCAACACCTTGCTGACAAACCATAATTTGACAACGGATTAAAAAATAACTCCATCAACACCGTGAAGCGTTTGATGGAGTTATTTTTAAAGAAGAATAAACTCATTAGCAATTTGCAAGTATTCGAAATTACAAAAATACCACTGAGAGGAAAGATGATGAAGCACAAAATAGGGTTGGCGCTGATTGCCGGATTTTTTACCCTGTTACAAGGGGGGGCTCTTCAGGCAGAAGAGGTTAGTTTGCACCAGTCGGTCGAACAAACCCTGAATTACAGCCCAAGGTTGCAGATGCTCAAGCATAATCAGGCGGCGGTAAAATATGAACTGGAACAGTCTAAAGGAGCGTACCTGCCTTCGGTTGATATGATTCTTGGCTATGGGACGGACCAATACAGTGACCGTTCAACCCGGTTATCCGGTTCCAACCCCGGGAATGAAGACTGGGATATTCGTGGTGAGGCCACCTTAAGTTTAACTCAAAAGCTATACGATGGTGGGGAAACAAAAAGTCGCATAGCGGTACGGGAAGCCGTTGTTAATTCTGTCGACTACAGAACCTTTGATAACGCACAATCGGTGGCTTTAGATGCGATCGTTGCTCACATGAATGTTTATCGCCAACGTGAACTGGTTAAGCTGGCACAGAAAAATGTCGAAAACCATGAGGATATTCTTGAGTCGCTGGACCGCCTTCAACAGGGAGGGGTTGGTAGTATCGCTGATGTCACCCAGGTTCAAGGGCGCTTGGCTCGCTCGCAGTCTTCGTTGTATGCCGCACAAGCAGAGGCCGCAGTTGCCGAAGCCAACTATCGGCGGGTTACCGGTACTGAGCCTGACGATATTCAGTTTGCTGCTATTCCTGAAAATACCCCACAAAATCTTGAACAGGCGCTGACAGCAACAGAGCAGGGCAACCCGAAAGTATTAGCTTTAAATGCGGATATTAAGGAAGCCGATGCCAGAGTGAGGTTAGCCGAGTCTGCCTATCAGCCAAAGCTTAATCTCGAACTGGCCAGTAGTTACGATGACCAGACCCAGGGCGATCCTTCCTGGGTGTTTGCCAATGAAGCAATGGTACGCATGCGTTGGAACCTGTTTAATGGCAAGCAGGATAAATATGCTGTCCAGGCAGCCTCTTCACGAAAGCTGCAAAGCCAGTCCAGCCGTGATGAGCAACTTATCGATGTTCTTGAACAGACAGCGGCAAGTTGGGCCCAATATCAAGCGGCTGTACAGCAAGTTGCAACCTATGGTCAGGCGGTCCAGTATAATCGTGAAACCCTTGATTCATATCTGAAACAGTTTAATGTCGCGCAGCGCAGTCTGCTGGATGTTCTTGACGCTGAAAATGAATATTTCCAATCATCAGGACAACTGACAACGGCATGTGTCAATAAAGTCATTGCTGCGTATCGTTTACTGGCTCTAAACGGCCAGCTTCAGGTTGCCGAAGATGCCGGGCAACGGACTCCGGATTGTCTTGAAGTTCTTGCCCAGGAGATCCCAACGTTTGATGATATCCCTGTTGTTACGGCCAGTGCTGTCCCCTCTCCTGAACCTGCAGCGGAAGTCGTTGGCGTCGATCCAAAAGCATCAATCCAGGCGTTGCTCGACTCCTGGGAGTTGGCCTGGGAGTCCCGAGATATCAGTCGTTACCTTGGTTTTTACAGCCCCCGTTATATTCCTGAACGGCAGCGGACCCTGGAAGAATGGAAAGCATTTAGAACCAGGCGGCTCTCACAACCTGAAAATATCGAACTGACCCTCGGTACACTGAATGTTACAAAACTCGATAATGGTAATTATAGAGTTTCATTTATGCAGAAGTATGACAGTAATATGTACCATGATGAGGTCATGAAGGTCCTTGAGTTTGAACCATTCGGTGAATCTTGGCTCATTGTAAAAGAAGTTGCTACACCACCTAATACTTAAACATTAACAATATAAGTTTGATGATAAATGCGTCTGTGGTTTACCTGCAGGCGCATTTTTCGTAGGTCAGGAGGAGATGATGTAAATGAGGGAGATATTGTAAAAAACTGATATCAAAGAAGGTGGAAAATATAAATACTTGAAAAGATGGTATACTTTAAGCCTACCGTAACGACAGTCCATTCAATGAAGAATAGGAGGTCGTGGTTTGGCTGAGAAGCGTTATCAGTATCGGCACAAGAAGCGTCTCAAAGTTCGCTTTGGTCTTGAACAGACAAAAAAGATCGCCTTCACTTCGGACTTGTCGGCCGGGGGCGTTTTTGTTAGTACGGGTAATCCCGAACCTCCAGGGACTCATGTGCAACTTGAGCTAAGCCTTCCTCACCATGATGCGATTCTTGCTATCGGTCAGGTCCGTTGGGCTAAAAAAGTGCCTGCAAATCTATTTCATGTTGCAAAGAAGGCGGGCATGGGTATTCAGATTAAAAAGTTTGAGAAAGGCCGGGCAGCTTTTTTTAATTATCTGGAATCACTCAAAACTCAATGAATAGACGGGTTGGCAAGATTGCCGCTGATCCTGACTTCGAATTCTCCGTTAGCTTTTTCCTTGGTTGCCAGCTTCAACAGTTCCACCAGCCCTGAATCGGCACTTTCTGTCGGTTTAATCGTCACCCGCAAGCTGACCGTACTGTTTCTTGGCGAAGAGCCAAGCCGCAGGTTGCCGCGCCCCTCAAGTTCAAAGTCACCATTCTTGGCCGTAAGTTCAGTAATTCTGAAGGCTTGCCCTTTACCTTTTGCTTTAAGGGCGATGTCGCCAAGGGTCAGCATCGCTTTATCTTTTCCCTCTTCCCGCAGGCTGACTTTATTAAGAGTCAAATTCAATTCACTTTGAGATGCATTTGTCAGTGGCATTGCACTGTCCAGGTCAGCATTTTCAAGCAGCCCTGTCAGAGTAAGGCTCCAGCCGTTTTGGATGGGAAAATCCAGCATCAGGTGTTGGGCATTAGCAATGATCTGACCATTTTCAAAAAGGTCCGCAACCACAGCCCCTGACATGAGACGACTATCCAGATGAACTCCGGGGTTGTCAGAAAACAGAGAACCCCAGAGTGGGGATAGCTTGGCTCTCTCAATCCGTATAGGTGGGATATTTTTGTCGGGTTGCTCATCAACAAGCACATTTCTGGCGGTCAGGTTAATGAAGCCAAAGGCAAATGCCCCCTCGCTGATAGAAATTTGTCCTTGCTGTTCAATCAGGGTGACCAGGCGCTGTTCGAGAATCCCGGAAGGGAAAGAAACCGCGACACCAATGCCGGCACCGATGATGAAGAGCACAAGACTGGCAAAGAATATTTTCAGCCAGCGCAGTCGAAATGAAAGAGAAAATCTTTTCATCTGTTTTTCCTGAATACCGATACGGTCAGGGTCGCATCGGTGAGTGCCTGGTTATCAAAACGTTGCTTTAGCCTCAGATTTTTAATCTGCATCGGGGTTTTCGCTGTATCAATATTCCATAACAACTGTAGGACCTGCTGCAGAGTCAGTTTTTCCAATTTTATATCGAGGTTCTCAATATAAATCTCCCCTTGAGTCTGGGCTGGTTGGGGACGGATATAACTGAGGTTTTCGCGACTACCAACCGTCGATGCAATATTTTCCAGCAGAGCCAAAGCGGAGAGACCGCTACGCTTGGCCAATTGCCCCTCAATGTCCTTGGTCATCTTTTGCAGGTCGAAATATTCAGCCTGTAATTTTTGCACCTCTACGATTTGTCGACGTTTGGCGCTAATCGCTTTGTCGGCATTGGTCAGGGCATTCTGATAAGGCTCATAGACCCCGATATAAAGTAAAGCAATCAGTACGAAAATTGCACCGAAACAGAGCATGACGAGTTCACGTTTTTCTAGTTGGCCGAGACGTCCTATCATTGTACTGCCCCTCCTTGAGCGAGGGTTAGAATAAGTCGGAAGTTAATTTTATTCCCCCGCAGTGCCATCTGCGCATCGGCGACTTGAACCCTGCTGAATAAAGGAGAAGCGGTCAATTGTTCAGAGAGTTGGTTGACGGCTTCAAAGGAACTGGTACTGCCGGAAACCCTCACTTCGGGGGGACTGTAATTGAATTCATCGACCTGCATAGCTATCGTCGCAATCTGTTCAGAAAGGGCTTTCAGGACGATCAGAACATCTGGGCCAAGGTTGCCGACCATGGTACTTTTATCACGCAGTTCATTGATGGCTGCCTGCATCTGCAGGGGAACATCGACGATGGTTGATGCATCCGGAAAGGTATCGCGGTAAATCTGAACGACTTGTTGCTGTAATTTGTCCACCTGCTTGACCTGGTTATTATATTTTATGCCGGCAGCAGTAACCAGAATGCCGAGGGTGGCAACACCGAGGACGGCGGTACACCAGAGTGATCTTTTAAGTTTCTGCCACTCCCCTTTTAGGGCGAAACTGCCATGGCGCAAGTTAAAGGAGCTAAGCCCCTTGGTTTTCCCTGCTCTCAAGGCCAGCGAAACCGCCTGCATATACTTCATGGGGATCGCTTCACCGGCAATCGTCATGGTAAGTTCTTTGACCTGATAGCCGATTTCAAGCAGGTAGGCCGTCAGTTCCGGGGTGATGGCATCGCCGACACAAAAAATGGTTGTTTCCTGGGTTGAGCATTTGGCTGCAAACTGACTCAGCTCACGGTCAAGCCAGTAACTGTTCTGCTCCGTCAATGGTTGAGGTAGTAAGCGATAATCGACAACCTGCCCCTCGCTGATTACCGACAGGGTTGTTTCATGGGAATTGGCAGCGAGGAGCATTCCCTGCTGCAGCTGGTTTCCAAGGCCCGAAAGCATAACGAATGGCGACAGGTCGAGAACATGCAGCGGCATTCCACAGTTTTCGGTTTGATCAAGGATCTCTTGAATCTGGGTTTTGGGAACTGCTGCAGCGGTAACCGTGACCGGTCCTTTGGTGCGGTTCTTTAAAGGGAGCGAAGCGGTAAAGCACTCATCAATCGGGACCGGAATCTGACTGCTCATGGCGAATGGCAAAGCGGCCATAATCTTCTTGGATTGGCTGAAGGGGAATTCCAGTTCGCGGATATAGGCCGTTTTTGCTGGTAAAGCAGCTGCAAGACGATCGCCGATTTTAAAATCTCCGGAAAGATTTTCTGTCAGCTCTGCTAGCTGCGCAGCCAGGTCCTGGCGTCGACTTTCGAGAAGCTGAACCTTTTTAAGTTCGTTTCCTTCAATATCGAGGACCGCCAGGTACGAGTTGAGAGGGCCAATATCCAGGCCGAAATATCTTTTCGCCATATTATTTATTCCACCCTGATAAATAGCAGTGAGTTGGTTTTTTTATTGACTTCAGCGACCAGCTTTTGATGTCCGTCGTTTACACTTCCATCTGCCTCAATCCGATAATACTGGCTTGTAGTCCCGAGCAGACTCTGATTTGCCAGTGTTTTCAGAATACTGTAACTATCTTCAGTTAAGGTATTCTCCAGACTTTCAATCGATTCGATCGGTTCATCATTTCTACGTTCTATAAGCAATTCCGCTGTTGCTTCATCAATATCGCTGTTAAGGGACATAAGAACCTCAGCACTGGCGGTATTGATGTTAATCATGTCAGACCCATTGACGGTAACATGGGGCTTTATCTTGGCCAAGACTTCTTTGGAAAACCCCTTGACCAACAATAATTCGTCAAGCGTTTCCAGCTCGGCATTTTTACAGTCATAGGCAGTGGTCAGGCTTTTATAGTAGTCGTCTTCTGCACCGGATACCGGAATATCAAGATCATCGGTCTGGATTAGCTGATAAGCCTGGTCACCACTGTCTAGCCAGTCGATCAAGGCGGCCGTCAGTTCAGCCGGGTCCGCCAGATCATCAATTTCCAACGCTGCGAACAGGCGATAGAAACGATCAACCACAACGGTACGCGGATTATTGCCGTTGACCAGGGTATTTATGGCCAGCTTACTATTAAGGTCCTGAATCGTGACAGAAACAGCACCTTGTCCAACCGGATAGCTGATAATTCCTGTGTGCCATATTTCGCTACTGTGGTCGTAACTGTTATCATCTTCCTGAAGCAGCATGCGTCCGGCAGCGATGCCGCCACTGGCCAGGTAGTAGGCCTTGGTTGAGTCTCTGAACGTTTCCGTCAAGCGTTGGTCGACCAGAGTGGAATAGGCCAGTTCCATAAGCAGGGACGTCAACAGGGTAATAATCACCAGAACCAGAAGTAGGGCCATCCCTCTATCATTTTTGATAATCACCCTTTTCATCGGCTGACCTCGGGAAGGCGTATCGCTGATAAAAAGGGAATTTCCTGCCCTCTGGCGTCATTGATCCTGATTTCAATTTCAACTAGGCTTGGTAACCCTTTGCTGCTGGAATCCCAACTGTCCTGCCATGAACTACCATCATAAAAGCGCAGGTTGAAATAATTGATACCTGGCGCGAGTCTCATGACCCGTAAACTGCTGGAGTCTTCTTCGCTGAGTAATGGCTTCTCTGAACGCAGCAGAACTTTACTTCCGTCATCGGCTTCGTTGTCATCGGTTACGGTATAGGTCACCAGAGCATAACCAGTTCCGGTACTGCTTAATGGCGACGCTGCCGTGGTACTGAATGAAAACGTCACATTATCGAGGGTATCTTTTTCCCCCGTAAGTAGGCTGTCTTTATTGGCACTGCTCAGGTACGCCCCGTGCAGTTCACGGCCAAAGCGATCGAAGATGACCCGGGCTTTATGGTACGTTTCGCTATCCTGGTCAAGCCGCTCTTTCGCGGAACTGACCGAAGAGAAAACACCATAGACGGTCGCCAGAGTTATGGCGATAATGCTGATCGAAACCAGAATCTCGATCAGGGTAAAGCCACCTTGGCGTTGCCATTGTGGAGATTTTTCAGAAAACAAAGGAATCAAGAGTGACCGCCTCATTATCGTTTTCATCTCCCCAGCTCACAGTAACACTGACCATTTTTATTGATGGCAGTGGCGTGTCTGAATAATCGACACGCCAGGTAAAGCTGTTATTCGGTTCATCAAAAACACCACTTTCATCTGTCCCTGCGATGCTGGATGAAGAGGATGTTTCCAACTCACTCATTTTATGTTGAGCCAGCAGGGTTGCCTGGGTGATTTTCTGCAATCGGTCATGCACGCCAATGGTTCTGTTACCCAGTGACAGTAGGGCAGTCAGGGCAATGCTGATGATCGCCAGGGCAATCATGATTTCGAGCAAAGTAAACCCGGCACATTTCCGACGCGATGAAAAACACCGTTGATCACTGCGCCGGGATACCAAAGCAGGCTGTTTAGCCAGGTTGTTTTGTCTCTGTTTCTGTATCATGATCCATCGCCCGGGTTTTTTTCAGTTAAGCTGAAATTCCCGATAGCCTGCAAATATCTCGCTACTACCTGTCAGGGGATTGACCCTGAGGGTTAAACTGTTTTTCTTCTCATCACTCAGGTGGAGTACGGTTTCTTCCAGCCAGCCAGACGGGTGAATCCTGACAGTGACTTCGCCTCGGTTGAAAGACCCTTGTCCTGCCAGAACAACGTCAGTGAAGGCAATTCCTTCTTTAAGTTTAGCGTGGGCCGGATTCTCTTCAAGCTCGCTGACACTGCCGTCAGGGTCGATAATCTCACCGTAGTAGCGGTTTTCATCAAGGTTGAATACCAACCGGTGTTCCTGGCCACTCAGGGCGGCCTCGTTAAACAGATATTTCATCGTCCCGGCAAGCCTCCGGGTCGATGCTTTCAGGTCACCTTGGTTACCGGAACTTAACAACGGAACGCTGATAATGGTAAACAGGCTGATCAGCAGGATGACAATCGCCAGTTCCATAAGCGTAAAGCCGCGCTGGCGATCATGATGCTGCCGGCGCAGAGGATGATTCCTCGCGCTTGACATAGAATCAGTCAAGTTCCCAGCTGTTGATGTCGGCATCATAGCCTTCACCACCAGACTCACCATCGGCACCGTAGGAAATCAAATCGTAATCTTTGCTGTGCAGCCCGGGAGATAGGTAGACATAATTATTGCTCCAGGGATCAAGAGGTACTTTTTTCAGGTAGCCGCTTTCGGCATACTTCTGGGGAATCCGGCCGGTCTCGGGAATTGATACCAGAGCTTTGAGCCCCTGGTCAGTCGTCGGGAAAAAGCCATTGTCAAGTTTGAACATGCCGAGGGCTTCTTCGATACCCTTCATGTCAACCTGTGCTTTAGTCACTTTGGCCTGGTCAGGACGATCGAGAAAGCGTGGCACGACAATGGCCGCCAGAATACCGAGGATAACAACGACAACCATAATTTCAATCAGCGTAAAACCACGCTTGTTGGATAAAAATTTATTCATTTCCGAGCAGCTCCTTTAATACTGTGGTGATTAAAATCCCTGACTTGCTTCAAAAATTGGCAACAGAATCGCCAGCACAACAAAGCCGACAACTGTTCCCATAATCAGGATTAAAATAGGTTCTAGTAGTGAGAGTAAGCCAGTAATCGCAAGCTCTGTTTGATTTTCATAGGTATCAGCAAGACGGAACAGCATCGGTTCCAGCTGACCACTTTTTTCTCCAGCTGCAGTAATTTGGGCCAGCATCGGTGGAAATACTGTCGAGTTTTTCAGACTTCTCGCCAGGGACCCGCCTTCCTGGACCTCTTTTTGGGCGGTATCTATTGCTTGGTAGAGAACTTTGTTCTTCAACAGCGCTTTGGTGATATCGAGAGCGCGCAGCAAGGGGATGCCGCTATGTAAAAGAGTTCCCAGGGTGCGTGCGAACCAGGCCGTTGCGATGGTCAGGCTCAAGCGTCCGTAAAGGGGGAGGCGTAAGCTGATCTGATCAATCTTGAAACGCCCCTTTTCAGTATGGGCATAGCGGCGTAACAGCAAACCCGCACAGAGGATAAGCAGGAGCAGCAGCCACCACCAGGCACCGAGCATGTCACTGAGGGCAATCAGGAATTGGGTTGGCCAGGGGAGTGCTTGTCCCATTTCAGTGAGCATGGTCGTGATCTTGGGGACCACAAAGATGAACAGGAAGATCAGAACCCCAATACCAACGACAGTCATCAGAATCGGGTAGGCGAGGGCGGCCTGAATGCGTGATCTGATACGGGCCTGATCATCGAGAAAGTCAGCCAGACGGTGCAGAACCTGGTCGAGAGTGCCGCTGCTTTCGCCGACCTGGATCATATTGATAAACAACTCGGGGAATACCCGGCGCTGATTTTCCAAGGCTTTATGAAACGGAGCCCCTTCTAAAACCTCTTCACGAATACTGAGAAAAGTCGTGCTGAGGACAGATTGGTCGGTCTGATCAGCAACTGTCCCAAGAACTTCATCGAGGGGAATTCCTGCTCCCAGCAGCGTACCTAGCTGGCGGGTTGCGGCGGCAAGATCCGCCGGGGAAACCCGATTACGCAAGCTGAATTTAGTTCGCGAACTTTTTTCGCTGGCAGTTGAGGCTGAAACTTCCTGCAGGTTGGTCAGGAAAATTCCCTGTTGGCTAAGTTTCTGCGTGACCGCTTTGCGGCCACTGCCATCGATCTTGCCATGGACTTTACGCCCTTGGCTGTTCAGCCCTGAATACTCAAACAGTGCCACAATCAGGCCTCCTCCTGAGTAACACGGAGAACTTCTTCAAGAGTGGTTTCTCCCCGTAACGCCTTTTCCAGGCCAGCCGTACGTAATGGTTTTAACCCGTTCTCCATGGCGGCCTTACGGATTGTTGCGGCATCTTTGTTTTTAAGCAGCAGGTCTCTGACCTGATCATCAATCTTCAGTAATTCATAGATGCCGGTTCGTCCCCAATAACCGATATTCATACACTTTTCACAGCCGCGCCCCTGGTAAAAGACCGGGTTCTCGGGCAGCCCTTCAGCGGCCAATTCATTCAGCAGTTCGCCTGGGGGCTGGTATTCCTCGCGACAGTGGGGGCAAATCCGGCGTACCAGACGCTGGGCCATAATACCAACGACACTGGAGGCAGCGAGAAAAGGTTCGACTCCCATTTCAACCAGGCGGGTCAAAGCTCCGGCTGCATCATTGGTATGCAGAGTAGAGAAAACCATATGCCCGGTCAGGGCTGACTGAATAACGATTTCAGCGGTTTCCTGATCACGGATCTCACCAACCATGATGATATCGGGATCCTGGCGCAGGATCGAGCGCAGGCCATTGGCAAAGGTCAGATCGATTTTCGCATTGACCTGAATCTGACCGACACCGGCGAGCTGGTATTCGATGGGGTCCTCGACGGTGATGATATTTTTTTCACGCTGATTCAGGCGCGTTAAGGCAGAATACAGCGTTGTCGTTTTACCGGAACCGGTCGGGCCGGTGACCAGGAAAACCCCGTGAGCTTTACTGATCATGCCGACAATGTCCTGCAACAGCTGGTCTTTCAGACCGATCTGTTCGAGTGATAGGACATTAGAGCTTTTATCGAGGAGACGCAAAACCACCCGTTCCCCAAATGCGGTCGGCAGGGTTGAAACCCGGACATCCACGTCACTACCGGCAACCTTGACGCGGAAACGGCCATCCTGCGGCAGACGTTTCTCGGCGATATTCAGTTGCGACATGATTTTGATCCGCGAAACAATGCCGGCATGAGCTTTCAGGGGGGGCTGGTGAACGTCATAGAGAATGCCGTCAATGCGGTAACGGACACGCAATTCGCGTTCAAAGGGCTCAATGTGAATATCACTGGCCCGCTCTTTATATCCCTGGGTGATCAGGCTGTTCACGAAGCGGATGATCGGTGCTTCGTCCGAGGTATCGAGAAGGTCTTCAGGTTCAAGGTTATGAATGAGGTCGGAATCCTTGTTGGCCTCGATCTCTTCAATAACTCCTGACGTTGCACCAGCATTTTTCTCATAACTACGGTTAATGGCTTTGAGAATTTCTTCTTCTGTAGCCAGGCACGGTTCTATTGAAACACCGGTCAAGGTTCCCAGGTCATTAAGCAAAGAGGTGTCTGTCGGGTCTGCCAGTGCGACCAGTAGTTGATCATTCTCCTGTTTCAGCGGGAAAAACATCCGGTCTTTCGTGAAGCTGATGGGAATTTTGATGAGCAGGTCATCAATACCATGCTGTTCACTTAACGATGAATAAAATTCCATGGAGAACTGTTTTGCTAACGCTTCCGCCAGGGTCACCTCACTGATGATCTTTTTCTTGATGAGGATTTCACCCAGTTGCAGTTCACTTTTCTGCTGATCCTGCAAGGCCAGGTCGATATCGCTCTGACTGACCTCAAACTGTTCCTGGAGAATTTCTCCGATGCGCTGCCACCTCTTCATAAGCCTATTTAGACTCCTGCTGGGGGGCTTGCTGGGTTGTTTTTTCACCTTGTAGCTGATTAAAGTCTGCGGGTAACTCAGCGCGTTGCTCTTCGGTCAGCATCTCCGTTACTTTGGTTTTATTTGCATTGGTCACCTTCAAAAGATCATCTGCATCTTTAACAATCGTTGGAGTGATAAACACGAGCAAGTTCTTTTTGTTGGAAGACGTGGACTTAGTTTTAAATAACCAGCCAAGGACCGGGATATCTCCGAGGAGCGGAACTTTGGTTTCAGATTCTGTATCTTGAGTGTTTATAAGTCCACCAAGAATGATCGTTTTATTACTGCGTGCCAGCACTGTGTTTCGAATGACCCTCTTGGTAAGAGTTGGTCCATTTGTGTCTGATTCTGAATTCTCTACAACACCAGTTATCTCCTGATAGATATTTAATCTAACAAGATTATTTTCGATTACTTGTGGCGTGAAGCGAAGGGTTAAGGCTGCATCTTGACGCTCAACAGAAACGGTGACGTTGCTGGAGTCACTGTCGGTCAGCTTTTCAGTAACTATTGGAATATTTTCCCCGACAATTATTTCAGCTTCTTCATTGTCCGAAGTGAGTAACCGTGGAGCAGAGAGGACGTTAACATTGTCATCAGATTTTGACAGATTGAGAATAGCAGATAATGCCGGTATTGTGACGGTTTCCCCATTAATAGTTGTGGTAATTGTATTGAAGATACCTCCCGCGAAAATACCATTAATGGCCGCAGATAAAATACCTAAATTACCTGTATCAGAATCCGTAGATATAAGATTACTGATACTGGTACTTGAATTGTTGTTTTGATTACTGGACAGGTACGTGTATCCATCTCCAGTTTCTAATGCTCCTTGTAAAGACGCCCCCAACTCTTTGGTAGCGTCCATAGATAGCTCAAGAATCAGCGCCTCGACGTAAACCTGCTTACGTTTGATGTCCAGTTTGCGGATGATATTTTTTATTGCCGCATAATCTTTTTGCTGGGCATTGATAATCAGGGCATTGGTGGGTTTGTCGGCCGTTATGGAAACTTGCTGAGAAATAGGTGTTGAGGTTTGAGCTGCCCCTTGCCCTTTATTATTTGTTGCGGAGGCTGTTGCTGCGGCGGCTTTGACACCGGTTAGTATTTCATTAAGGGTGGTCGCCAAGGTTTCTGCATCAGCATTTTCCAGGTAATAAACGTTAATGTCAGCTTCTTCTTCCTTGGGTTCCTGATCAAGGGTGGCGAGTAATCCTTTAATTTTTTCCAGGTCCTCAGAACTGGAGACAACAATCAACGAATTGGTTCGTGGATAGGCGACGATTTTACTGGCGCCTTCCTGGGTGGTGGAAATTTTCTGGTTAGTACGTTTTTTCGCTGTCCCTGTCTGTTCAGCCAAAACTTCCTGACAGATTTTAGCGACTTCTTCAGCATCGGCAAAGCGTAACGGCAAGACGGTCAGTTCGCCGGAAGAGTCGGGTTGGTCAAGTTGTTTCATGATTTTGACCATCCGGTCGATGGTTGCGGCAGTTTCAGTCAGGATCAGGGTATTGGTTGGGGGGTAAGTAATGATATTTCCGGTTGAGGGCATCAAGGGTGCCAGAACCGAAGTGGCCACGGTATCGACATCAAGATAATCGAGGCGAACCAGGCGGGTTATGAATTGATCGGAGGCGTTGCGTCCTTGGCTGAAAACCGGCAGACCTTCCTGTCGGGCGGTTTTTGTCGAGACAATTTTATTAACTTTGCCTGAAGGGACCAGGGTATAGCCTTTAACGTTCAGAACCGTCAGAAATAACTGATAGGTCTCATCCAGGGTCATGGTCTCTGGTGACACAATGGTGACTTTGCCCTTGATAGAATCATCATAAAGAAAATTTTTGCCGGTCAGCTCGCTGATGGTGTTGATCAGTTCCGTCAACTCGACATCTTTAAAATCAAGAGTAATTTTTTCATCCCCAGATGCCGCATAAAGCGTCTTTGTCAGAGGCACCGCAGTCAGAAGCAGAAGAAGAAATAACCACGCCGAAAAGCGGCAGAATTTTATATAAGTCACTTGAATTGCCTCCTAGTCAAGTTCGTAAGTAAAGGTCTGGGCGGCACCTTTGCGCTCTATGCCGACGGAAATCTGACGTGCTTCGCGCAATTGCTGGAAAATCTGCAGAGCGGTCTCCGGACTGTCAAGGGTCATATTGTTAACCTGCATGATGACATCGCCGCGTTGCAGCCCCAGTTTGGTGAGGATAGAATTACGCCGTAATCTTCTGATCATAAAACCATCAGTTTTTCCGTCAGTAATGCGGGGTTGTAATTGTGCCAGGCGCATCTCAACTGCGAGGTTGGCCCGGGTCTTTTCGGCCGTTTCGCGCGGCACGACCCACTGTCCTTCGCCGATCTGCTTGATTTCATCCCCACCGGAACCGCCACCTGCAGAAGAGTTTTGTGCTGCCGCTGTAGAGGTTGTTCCCGGCTGTTCATCCTGAAGTAACATCAGTGTCGTTAGTGATTTATCTCGATTTCTGATTTTGACCAGGTTACGGGTAATTTCTTCGATAATCCCTCCTCCTGGTAGCTCGTCATTCAGGTGGTAAATTTCAAGGTTCCGGTCGATTTCAATCAGGGCAAGAGAGTCTTCTCCTGCGGCGACGGTACCGATAAGTTTCATATTTTTGGGTGCGGCTTGCTGATTGGGGCGGTCGGTATCTGAAGCATTCTGATCGGTGGCAGCTGTGACGGGATTGAGGGTGGCATTGTCAGAACGGCTGTTCGGGTCAAAGATATTGCGTTGCAGAATCAGGTTCAGGTCATCCTGCGTTGTTTTCTGGGGTGTTTCTTCGGTCACCTTGGCGCTTGTATATCCCTGTGATGGAACCGGATCGATATAGGTGCCAAGGAAAGACGTGACGAGGAGCCCACAAACCAATCCCAGTAAAAGGACCAGGAACAGGTTCAGGTAAGTGTGGTATTTCTGATAGAGCGTAAGCATGTCAGCCTTATTCATTTAGTTTTCATCAGAAAACCGTATTGGTTGCTATATGAAATTTCCGGATGGCAACCAGTTAACAAAAATACTGCTTCTTCTCAGACTATGAACACAATCTTAACGGGTCGCTATCATAATCATTTAATAGTCTATTATCAAGCTTAGCGAGAATGCTAACGATTTTCTTTCAGAAGCCAAGGTTTATCACTGATTTTTATTGTCCTGGCGCCGGTAACAGGAAGAGGGTGCCACGGTAATTGAGCAGCGAGGCCGTCTCTCTGATTTCAGCAATGCTCAATCCGGTTGTTATCGTGTCGTTTTCATGGCGTATTTTGCCATTAACCCTGAGCATGCGTCGTGCGGGATCGGGACTGAAAAAATGCAGAGAGAGGGTCAGCTCGGGAATGTCACGCTGGAGAGCCTCTGGCAGCTCATCTAAATAGGGAATATCCGTTGTTGGTTCGCTATCTGCCCTGCTGGTGTTTGTTTTTTCCTGCTCTATGGTCTGTTCCGTTTGAACCCGCGAAGTCGTTTGCTGGGGCGCTTCCTGGATGCGCTGGGGAACCGGTGCCGCTATGCTGACCAGGTTAGTTTCTTTGTTATTCACGGGGTTAACATTTTGGCGCACGGGGTGGGACGGTTTTTGTGCCTGGCTTACGATCTGTCTGGTTAGTGGAGTTGGCGCTGCTTGCTGCTTGGTTTCACCGCTGTTTACCTGGTTAATAACCTTTGCCACTTGGTTTGCCCGGGGCTCAGGGTGGCGCCCAATCCACCACCCGAAGATAAGACTCACAAACGGGATGAGAATGCAGATGAAGATGAGCGCATGCCTTTTTCTCGTGGGGAGATGGGGAGTGAGAATATGTTTTCCGGCTTTGAGTGGCTGGTTTTCACTCCGATTCTCTTCAGATTTTTTCAGGGCATCAAGGATAAAAGACATCAGTTTACCTCGATCTTGCTGAGGTGTGGACCTGAGACCTCGGCAAGTTGGTTCAGATGAATGATAGTTTTAGGACCAAGAACACCGTCGGGGGTTAAGCCTTTTGCAAACTGAAACCGTTTCAGCGCTCCAAGTAAGGTACCTGCCAGGACAGAGGTTTGTTGCTGTTCGCTATAGTTTCCCGTTGCGCTCAGGGTTGCGCCGAGCCACAGGTTCAAAGGATCTTCGTGACCTGGATAAACAATTCCCGAGTAACTTTTCGGAGGTGTCCAGAGAATACGGTACTCACCAAACCAGCGGTTTTGCAGGGCTGAAATGTTGAGAGTTCTGATTTCACCGTTGGCATGAAATTCTGCCAGGTCTCCCTCTATACTGGTCAGCACTACGAAAAACTCTTTCCCTTGATCATCATAAAGGGTCAGGATCGCTGGTCGATCAAGGGCAACCAAGCTTGCCAGGTCTTCCTGGCGGTCGTAGCAGCGTAGGCCCGATTCCCGTGCAAAGTCACATGGTGTTAACGTCGCATTACGGTAGTTCAAGCCCCACCTGTCTGCTAACTCGGTGAAGGCGTTCTCACGCGTATTCCCAAATGCAAAATTCACCGGCCAGGTCATGACCTCCGCAACTCCTGTTTGAGAGGCTTGGGTTTCCGGTATGTCCGGGGCGGTTGTTATGGGGTATTTTTCTGGCTCGGTCGTGGAACTGTTGGCGGTCAGGGTAATCTTTGCCGCAGTTGGCGTCAGCAGTTTATATGATAAGCCTGAAATTATGATAAAGCAGATGACGGTCGCCAGGATCCAGGGAAGGCTTTGTTTGCGGCCCGTGCTATCAAAGATCTCAGCGCAGGCCTGGCGGATAATAGCGGGAGTAACCTGGGGTTGCTGTTTAGTATAGGCCCCCAACAGGGCCCGGTCACAGATCAGGTTGATCAGGCGTGGAATGCCAAGGCTGCGTTTGTGGATCACTCTTATCGCCTGTGGCGTAAAATAATTTTTATGCCCACCAGCAACTTGGATGCGGTGAGCAATATAACCCCGGATATCCTGCTTATTCAATGGGCCCAGGTGATAGCGCGCGGTAATTCTTTGGGCCAGTTGCCGCAGCTGCGGGCGGTTGATCATATCGCGGAGTTCAGGTTGTCCGAGTAGAATGATCTGCAACAGTTTGCGTTTATCCGTTTCAAGGTTTGTTAACAGGCGTAACTGTTCCAGAACGTCGATCGACAGATTCTGTGCTTCATCAATGAGCAGGACGGTTTTGCGCCCTTGAGCATTGGTTTGCAGGAGATGCTGGTTGATCGCATCGACCAGCATCTTAGTGGAAGCAGGGTCGGGATTGTCAATATGCAGTTCATCACAGATTGTCTGTAGTAATTCAATGACACTGATCTTCGGATTCAGAACGAAGGCCAGGTCAATTTCGGGAGGAATCCTGGTGAAGAGACTCTTGCAGATGGTTGTCTTTCCGGTGCCGACTTCACCCGTGAGCAGCACAAAGCCACCATCTGTTTGCAAACCATACAGCAGATGAGCCAAGGCCTCTCGATGGCTTTCACTCATATAGAGAAAACCTGGGTCGGGGGCAATGGAAAATGGCTTTTCTGTCAGTCCGAAGTAGTCAGTGTACATAAGGCCCTGATGTGTCCAGCAAGTTGGCAGAAGTTGTTATACAGCGATAATGTCGTTAGCAGCATACCTTGCCCGTTTCGGAAAAAAAAGCCTGATATTGATTATGTTAAAAGATGTAACCATATATCTCGTAAAAAGAGGGAGAATATCCGATATGGGATAGGGTAATGCGGAAGTCTAAATATCTAAATATTAAACATATAGATATTTAGAATAACTATATAAATAATAATTTCAATAGTTTAATTTCTGACTGTTTTGCTCAGTCAAATTTTGTTTGAATTTATCGAAAAAAATCCTTGATCTGATGTCTTTGAGCCAGTATTTTCCCATAAGAAGTGGCAAAAAGAATATTCATTCTGAGGGGGAATCGTCACATTTAGCTGTTGTTTATTTGAAGAATTTAACTCGTTTTTGTGAGGTCTGTACATCCTTATTAACCAAAGGAGGTTATATGTCCCAAAAGGTAAAACGAAGTTCTCAAAGGCTAAGTTGGAAACTCCTGACCATGCTGATCATATCCCTGTTTATCTGGGGGTGTGGGGGCGGGGGGGGGAGTAGTTACGATGAACCCACTTCTACAGAGACAACAACACCGTTAATTGATGCTGCAACCCTGATGAGTTGGAAGAATGATGGGTTGGTGAATGATGATGGCTTTGAAAATGTCAAAATTTTGCAGATCGGAACCAGCGAGGAATATGACTCCGGCCATATTCCCGGCGCTTTTCTCTGGGACAGTAGTTCAGAACTGACTATGGGCAGTCGTTTGGATGGCTTGTCTTTTGAACCGACAGCCACGGTTCCTGAGGGTGCCATTCTGGATGCTATGCTGCAACGCAATGGCGTAGACGAGTATTCCACTATCGTTATCAGTTACCCGTCAACCGGACGTATCTATTACCCTGCCCGCGCTTATTACACGCTTCGCTACTGGGGCTTTCCAAAAAGTAAAATCAAGATTCTCAACGGTGGTAATAATGGCTGGACCGATGCAGGCTATGCTTTAACCACGGAAGCGACACCCGAAAACCCTTCCGATTTCAGCGTCTGCGAAAATGGTACCCTGAATGCTGACCTCCACGTCTCCATGGGTGAGATGATCGCAGCCGTTGATGCCAACAATGCCAGTCTGAATGACTCCGGGGAGCCAGCCATTAATATCATTCAGCAGACTACGGCGGCTCGTGTTATTTCCAATGCAGCGGGACGCTCCTGGGGGTACTTTGCCGTAGAAGGCCAAACAACAGGCGGCTATTTTATCTCTCCCGAAGAAGCCCTAGCTGTATTGCAAGACAGCGATGGCCCGGCCGACGACCTGGATCTGGGTGTGTTCCATGAAGACCTTCCGACCATTACCCACTGTGTGTCGGGCATGAGCTGCACCCCGATATTCTTTGCCCTCGATGGACTGCTCGGTCTGGATGTTGCCGTATTTGATGGTTCGGCCGGCGAGTGGAACATTTACCGTGGAGATCCTGCTGGTGGCGACCAGTATCTCAGCGATGCCTGGAACGTTAACTTGTATGGACGCTCCAATGATTCAACTGTTCTTAACGCTAATCTGGCAACCCAGATTGACCAGCACCTTAAATTTATTTATCCGACTGTAACCGACCCCGACGCCAACCAGATTGAAGCTGAAGACAGTGAATATATGGGTTCAGGTACGGCTGATGGGCCGTCAACTCCTAACGAGGTAGATCCGAGCGGGTGCTAATTATCGTTGACAGGTTGAGTGCGGTCTGGAGAGTGGCCGCGCAGAACAGAGAATCCAAGGAGATGACTTTATGAAAAAATATACGATAGCGCGTTTGCTATTGACCAGTGCTGTGGTGTTTTGCCTGCTGGCAGGCACGGCTCTGGCAGGTCCGACATGGTCTTTCGGCCCGGATGACGAAGGTTTGTTGAAGCTTGATTATAAAGGACAGTTTCAGTTAGTCAGCAGTGATAATGGTACGGATGATACCGTCGAGTTTAACTTTCGTCGCAATCGCCTGGCCTTGATGGGGGCCTGGGAGGACTATTTCGGCCTTTATGTCCAGACCGAGTATACGGAAGATAACGATTATTCAAGTAGTGACGGTGACAAATTTCAATTACTGGATGCAGTATTACGCTTTAAGTTAAACGATGCTGCCAATTTGTGGATGGGTAAATTCAAGCATAACCTGACCCGTGAAAACCTGGAAGCATGCGAAATGCCGCTGACCCTCGACCGTTCCGTCTGGATTCGCGGGCCATACACGGCAACCCGCGATAAAGGGGTGGCGCTGTGGGGTAACCTTTTTAACGACAAATTCCAGTATCGTCTGGATGCCATGAATGGTAGCGATGACTCCGATTCCGGGTTGCGCTATACCGCTCGTGTCCATGTTTCTTTGCTCGATCCTGAGAAAAACTATGGTTACAAAGGCACCTATATGGGTGACAAAAAAGTCCTGACTATCGGCGCGGCTTATCAGGCCGAGGCAGAAGTTGGTTCGGTAAACGATGAATCTTACGATTACAGTGCCTGGACCGTCGATCTGTTTGCCGAATACCCGGTTGAAGGAGTTGGTACCTTCACCTTGTCAGGTGCCTATGTTGATTATGACTTGGACGATGCCTATAAAGCTGGTGGAGCCACTGATGACCTTATTGGTGTAAACGGCCAGAAAAATGGTGGTTATGTGAAAGCCGGTTACATGTTGCCAGCTCTTCCGTTGCAACTCTTTGCCCGCACCGAGGGCTGGTCGTTTGCCAATCTGAATGGCGTTTATGATCAGGAAATTTCCGTTCTGGGTGTTGGTTTTAACTACTACCTGCGTGGCCAGAACCTGAAGGTAACTGTCGAGTACAATACAACTGAATATGACAAAGGTGGTATTGATGATCTTGATAAGTTAGTTGCTCAGATGCAGGTAATATTCTAACTCAGATTTTACAATGCTGAATTACGCCGGGAAGTAAGGGGACTTCCCGGCTTTTTTACAAAATTTCAAAAAGGAGTGGTTATGAAAAAGATAGTGAGCCTGGTAGCTGTCCTGGTCTTAACGTTCTGTATTGTCGGTATGTCTTTTGCCGGTGAGTACAAGGGGAAAGTTGAAAAGGTTGATGGCAAGCTGGTTACCATCAAAATCACCAAAGGAAAAGCCTCTGATTTTGAAGAGGGGGATAAAGTTTACATCGAAACCAAGGATGGTAAGCCAAGTAAGAAGGGTGGGGCAACGCTGCAAGGTTGCTAAATTTAGACCTTTCCAAGCTGAAAACAATACTTAATTTGGACGACTGGTTTTTGTGAAATCTTTCTTTAAGGGACAGGTGTGATCTATGCCTGCTGTCAGCGGGATTCAAGACCAGCAATACTGTACCGGGTTGGCTCAAGTTTATCGCTTGCTTGCCTTGGCCGTTAATTATCCAGAGCGCAGTTGGTTTACCCCGGAATATTGGCGGGTTGTGTCCCGGACCTGGCTGGAAATCGATGGTGGGCAGGCGACTGTTCAACTGCCCGAATACCCGCAGTCTGAACAGTCGTTTGAGGAACTGCAGATCGAGTATACCAGACTGTTTATCAATGCGGTTCCCCATGTTGTGGCGCCTATGTATGGTTCGGTTTATCTGGATTCCGATGGTGTGCTTTATGGCGCCAGCGCGGAAAAGGTCAAAGCTTTTTATCAGCAGTGTGATGTTACCTTAAATGGGGAAGGAGATATCCCCGATGCATTAGGGACCCAGCTGAAGTTCTTGGCCCTTTTGATGGATGATGGACGCGAGGTAGACGCGGAAAGGTTTTTGTCACACTATTTTCGCCCCTGGTTTACACAGTTTTTTCAGCGTGTTTCTGAGGCCACTAAGCATCCCTATCTTCTAGTTATGATTCAATTGATCAACTTTTTTACTGAGGAGGAAATGGCTCATGGCAATTAAAATGACCCGGCGCAGATTTTTGCAGTCCACGACCTGTGCAGCAGCAGTTCTTCCTTTTGCGGGTTTGGTCAAGGCTGACGATACCTTTGTCAAAGCCCCGTATGCTGCTCCTGGCAGTATGGCTGGCACGCAAACCGTAACCGGGGGTGTGTGTGAAATGTGTTTCTGGCGTTGTCAGATTGTGGGCAAGGTCAGGGATGGGCGCCTGCTGAAATTAGAAGGAAACCCCAAAAGTATCGATAACGGTAAAAGTATCTGTGCCCGTGGTAACGCCGGGGTTAAGCTGCTCTATGATCCCGATCGCTTAAAATTCCCGATGAAAAATGTTGGCAAGCGTGGCGCCCCGCAGTGGAAACGGATTACCTGGGAACAGGCCCTTGATGAGTGCGCTCAGAAGCTCAAGGAGACGATTGATACTTATGGGCCACAGGGAATCGCTATCTTTCCTCATGGATCGTCAGCCAAATATCCGATGACTTTCTTTGAACATGTAGTCGGAACACCAAACAATTCGGAAGCCTCATTTTTCCAGTGCCGTGGCGCACGTGATACCGCCTACCTGGCGACTCTGGGAGTACCGGCTGGTGAACATGTTGATATGCCCAATGCCAAGGTGATTTTTCTGTTAGGAAGCCACCTGGGAGAAAATGTTCATGTCTCTCACCTTAAGCGTTATCTCAAGGGGCTTGAGAACGGTGCTAAGTTAGTTGTTATCGATCCGCGTTTTTCTGCTGCGGCCGCTAAAGCGGACATCTGGGTTCAGATCAAGCCGGGCACTGATATCGCCTTTTTGCTGGCGATTATGAATTACCTGGCCGTTAACGAAAAATACCACGTTGAGTATGTTGATGATAACGGTGACGGGTTTGATGATTTCTGCGAAGGGATCGCTCATGCCACCCTCGACTGGGCTGCTGGAATCTGTGATATCCCCGCTAAGCAGATCAAGCAGGTCGCTGATCTGCTGGCTGATAATTCACCCAATGTCGCAATTCACCCGGGTCGCCACACCAGCTGGTATGGCAATGACTTCCAGCGTGAGCGGGCCATGGCCTGCCTGACTGGAATGCTGGGTGCCATCGGCAGCGTAGGCGGTTTTGTGCGTCCCATTGGTCCCAAGACCGGCAAGTTCGGTTGGCCACATCCGATGAAGGAGCACGCCGAGGAGCATGCTTTGCATCATCTGGCTGGTGTGCATAAGTTTGCCCCACCTGGGACCCCGACCGATCTGATTCGCAACGCTGCCATAAGTGGCAAACCTTATGCCATCAAGAGCTGTGTCGTCTGGGGGCAGAATCCGATTCAGACCATTCCTAATCAGGCTTTGACCATCAAAATGCTGCAGCAGATGGATTTCGTTATGGTCTGTGACGTGATGCCGACCGATATCACCATGTACGCGGATATCCTGTTGCCTGAAGTTTCTTATCTGGAACGCTATGATCATATTCAGAAAGGGACACAGTGGGATTTTGCCGCTGAGCATCAGCAGTATATCGCGCCCCGAATGCCATTAGTCTCTCCGACTTCCGCGGATCATGAGCGCAAAGATTCGGTCTGGATTATCAATGAGTTGGCTAAACGCCTCGGCTATGCAGAGCATATTCCCGCCCAGAGTGCTGAGGAGATGGTCGACATCATGCTCAAAGGAGCTGGGTTATCCTTGGCCAGTATCCGTAAAGAAGATGGTATTCACCTCCAGGAAGGGGAGGACCCCTACGATACGGAACTGGACGTGGTTTTTTACAGCGATGCTCTGGAAGAAGCCGGGTTCCCGCCGATTCCCACATATATTCCAGTCGCGGAACCTCCTAAAGGGTACGCGCGTCTGGTCTATGGACGCTTACCAACCCACACTTTCAACCGGACCCAGAATAATGCCTGGCTCCATAATGAATCACCCGTAAATCCGATCTGGCTTAACGATAAGTGTGCCAGCAAAATGGGTCTAAAGGATGGAGACGAAGTCGAGTTGATCAATGCTAAAGGGGTGAAATCGCGGACCCCGACCATCGTCAAAGTGACACCAGGGATTCGCGAGGATACGGTGTTCATGGCCCATGGCTATGGCACGATGAATACGGCAATGACGATTGGTCAGGGTGCCGGAGTGGATGATCAGAGCCTGATCAGCACCTTATCCATTGATCCTGAAACCGGAACTCATGGTATGCGCAATGATTTTGTTCAGTTGATTAAAAATGGCAAAGTTATACCGGTACAGGTCTGATAGCGCGTATTAACACTTTGAACCAACATGGAGGAATCCAGTGAGTCAATATGGAATGATCATCGATCTCAACAAGTGTATCGGCTGTCATGCCTGTTCAATCGCCTGCCGGGCAGAGTGGGAGGTGCCTACCGGCAAAGATTCTGAGGACCGTCAGCAGCGGCGTAACTGGGTCGAGCGCCTGGGGCCGAGCACTACCCCGCAGGGATTGGCTTATACCTACTATCCCGGCTTATGCAATCATTGTGATGAGCCTTCCTGTGTGGATGTCTGCCCTGCCGATACCGTATCCATGACCTTTACCGCCAAGGATGGTACAACCAAAACCATGGAAGTTGCGGCGACCTGGAAAGATCCGTTTGACGGCACAGTGCAGATCGATAAGGAACGTTGTATCGGTTGTGGTGCCTGCGCGGAAAGCTGTCCTTATACAGCGCGTTATGTAAATGAGACAGGGGATGAACCGAAGGCGGACAAATGTACCTTCTGTGTTGAGCGGGTCGCGCTGGGAGCCGAGCCTGCCTGCGTGCAGACCTGTCTGGCGGGAGCACGGATTTTTGGCGAGGTGAACGATCCTGAATCGGCTGTTGCTGGCTACATCAAAAAAGGTGCCGTCAGGCTGGAATCTGAAGCCGTCAAGATTGGCCCTAATGTCCGCTATTATGGCACTCAGCGGGATCTTTACCTGCTTGATAAAACCGCAACTCCACAAGAACTGGCGCAGGTAAATCAACGCCGTTTGCTCATGGCTCAGGTGGCGAAAAAGACGACCCGCAGTTTTAAAAGTATGGGACTTATTGGTATGGCGGGATTTCTGTTAGCCGATGCTGATAAAGATTCTGGTCGTAGTGATTAACCTGTTTGATGTGATGGTCAAAAGTCACTCAGAAGGTGGGATGAGTGACTTTTGACCCGTTCTTTTCCTCACTCTGAATTGTCTTGGTTTTGTCCTGCATTATTCCATGCTACACTTGTCTGCAATCCTGCCCTATAATCATGAACCGGCAGCTGTCGATGGGCTATGAACCGCTTCTCAACCACGATGAGATGACGATACGCTTATGCGCCATTCAGGGTTAATTATATCGCTGTCGCTCCTGCTGGGCCTACTGCTGTCTGGCTGCCAGGCCAAGGTTGGTGATGGTTCCTCCTGCGCGCAATGCCATGTCGGCCTGGAACTCGTCTCGGATTCCCATGATCGCTGTGTTGACTGTCATGGTGGTGATCCGCAATCCGCTGTTGAAAAAGATTCTCATCGTGGCATGTTCGGGCCAAAAAATCCTGCTGACCCGAAACACTGGGACCAGACCTGTGGGCGCTGTCATCCTTATCAACTTGACCGGGTACGTAGCAATTTAATGTATACCAATACCGGCATCATCAATGGTGCCCAGGCCACCTGGGAGGGGCTTGATGGGAACCAGTATGCAACCCGTCAGGAAAAGTTGCCAGCAGCGACAGGAGAGTCTGTTACGCTTAAACCGGTGGCTGAATTGGACAACCTGGCTGGTGAACTTTATCGTAAAACCTGTTCCTTGTGCCATGTCGCCAGCGACACCAATATTCTCTGGGCTGCCAGCCACGCTTCTGGTTGTGGCGCCTGCCATTTTCCTTACAACGACAATGCAACCTACCAGGGGGAAGACAACACCGTTAAGGGAGACTGGCCCCATTCCGCAAGCCATAAAATGGAAAATCTGCCGGATAATAAAGTCTGCGCGCGTTGCCACAGTCGCAGTGGGCGCATTGCCCTGAGCTATGAAGGGCGCAATGATGGAAATAACAGCCTGGTGCCGACCCGCAACGGGGAAATAGGACCTGATATTATCAGCGGGCCGCGCAACCTTACCCGCATTGCCGCAGATGTCCACCATGAAAAAGGGCTTGAGTGTATCGACTGCCATACCTCCCGGGACATTATGGGGGATGGTTACGCTTACGAGCATCTCTATCAGCAGGTTGAAGTCGCCTGCCAGGATTGCCATGGCAGCGCAACGGTTGCCCCGGCAACCGAGAAGCTGGACCGGGAAAATGATGAGGTGCTTAGAGAGTCGGCCCATTATCCGCGCCAGATGGGGCAGGGGGATAATATGGTGCTGACCAGCAAGGGGCGCAAGTACGCCAATGTGTTTGTGGCCGAAGAGAAGGTCTGGGTGCAAGGGAAACGCTCAGGTAAACTGCATGAGAGCAAGGTTATTACCAGGACTCCTGAACACACCATCAAGGGGCATGAACGCTTGGAATGCTATAGCTGCCATTCCCGTTCCGTGGCCCAGTGCTACGGTTGTCACACCGAGTATGATCAGCGGGAAAAGAGCACCGATTATATCAAAAACAAGAAAACTCCCGGTAAGTTTACCGAGACTGAAGATTACCGGACTCTCTACCCGTTTCCGTTGGCACTCAATCAGCGTGGCAGGATTTCTCCGGTAACTCCCGGCTGCCAGACCTTTGTTTCGGTAATTAATCAGCGTGGGGAGAAAGTTGCTGATGAATATGTGGCCGTTTATAAAGGGAAGCCGCAACTGCGTTTTGCGCCGTTTTTCGGGCATAATGTTGGCGCCAGGGCCATCGGCTGCCAAGAGTGTCATGGGAACCCGGCATTTCTGGGTTTTGGCCAGCATGTCAGTGCCGGGGGCGATATTGAAGCAACCCTGCTGTGTGAGAAATCGGAGAGTAAGCCGCTGGATGGTTTTATCACCATGACCGCTGGCCAGGTCAAGGCTTTCTCAGCCATTACCAGGGATAATTCCCGGCCACTGAATACCGCAGAGGTGAGGAAGGTTTTGGCTGTCAATCTGTGCCTTGTTTGTCACGCTAACCCTAAAGATCCGATTTACCAAAAGGAACTGGATTACGATGTTCTGGATTCTTGTCTTAAGCGCGCTGCTGACATTCAGTAATGCTGCTCTGGCAGTTGAGCCTCAGCTGACCGGTGGCCACGCTGGTTTTGCCTGTTCCAGTTGCCATGGTGACGGTGTGGCTACTGGTCGCGACCTGTCTTCTGCCGTGAGTAGGGCCCGGGGGTGTACCTCGTGCCACCAGGGGTACGATCGAATCTTTGACCAGGTGATGACCACCCGTCATGCGGAAAAACACTTCTGTGAGCGGAGCTTTGACAAAGTAGACGCTGACTTTTTCAGTAATAACTGTACCGCGTGCCATGTCTCCGATTGCCTTGACTGTCACGGACCAGATGGCCACCAACTGACCGCAGGGGGGCAGGATAACTGCCTGACATGTCATAAGTCATACTTTGTTGGTCATGAGTACCTGGGGCTGGCTCCTCGGGAAGATCATCCCCGTTATCAGCGTGGTCCCGAAAGCCAGGGGGATCATTATCTGAAAATGCGGCCGGATATTCATTATGAAAATGGGCTGGAGTGCCGAGACTGTCATTCCATGCAGAGTTTTATGTCTGGGCAAGCTGCTGCAAAAAGTTGCCAGGATTGTCATCAGCCCGACATGCAGGTCGTGGAACACCGGATCTCTGCCCACATAGAGAAGCTTGAGTGCTATGCCTGCCATTCTGCCTGGGCTGCACAGGAATATGGCAGCTTTTTTTTACGCTTTGGTGAAGATAATCGCGAGTCCGCTGTGAAGGATTTTAAGGCACCTTCTTTAAATGGGGACTATCTGCAGCGTACCTACCTGCGTCGGCAGGATGCTCCACCATTGGGCTATAACCAGCGCGGCAAGCTCAGCCCGGTGCGACCACAATTTATCAGCTATTATTCAGATCTGCGCGGTGATGGTTTTCCCCTGGTCGAAAATCAGTTTATGACCGCAGAGTGGAAAGCCTTTTTCCCGCATACGATCAGGCGCGGAACGGTGATGTGTGACAGTTGTCATAACGATGCCCGGCGCTATTTACTTGAAGCTGTTGAGGACAGAATTTATCGTATTGATCTTGACGGTCTTGGGTTGTCCTCGTTCTGGAATCAAGAGGGGCAGACTGTTATTAACGGATCGTTTGTCAGTCCTCAACAATTTAGCGAGCTCACCAAAAAGGATGCGGCCTACACTAGGGCGTATGTGGAACGATGGCAGAAACTGATCGGTCACGGCGACGCTTCATCAAACTGATAGTTCTGGTCGGGACTTCGGGGGTGCTGCTGTGGCGCTTCCTGGTTCCCCGGTCCAAGACTCAGGGGCGCGAACTGCTGGAAATGAAGCAGGAGGATATCCCTTTGCGCGGTGCCCTGGTCTATAAACAGGCACGCGTCGTGGTGATCAGAAGCGAACAGGAGATCTATGCTTTAAGCCTGGTCTGCCCACACCTGGGGTGTACTGTCAATGTCACGCCCGATCAGCTGGTTTGCCCCTGTCACGGCAGCGCTTTTGATCGGGAAGGAAATGTACTGAAAGGGCCCTCGCCCAAACCGTTACGGCGGCTTGAAGTACAGGAGCGTGGCGATAAACTGGTGGTGCTGGTATGAAGAGTGATGATGATTTTGTCAAAGAATTTGTCAAGCACCTGTTCCCGCGGGTGGTACTGAAGCGCAACCTGAAAGTGACTTATACCTTCTGTCTGGGGGGACTCGCCTTTACCGCTATGCTGGTGTTGATCGTGTCCGGCATCCTGCTCATGTTTCACTACCAGCCAGCGACTGACCGTGCCTTTCTGTCTATTCTTTATATTGAAAATGAAGTTCCGGGCGGCTGGTATATCCGTAACCTTCATCGCTTATCCGCCAACTTTTTCCTGGTCATGATATTTCTGCACACCCTGCGGGTGTTGTTGACCGGGGCTTATCGCAAACCGCGGGAACTGAACTGGGTGATCGGTTTTTGTCTGCTGTGCCTGGCCTTGTTTGAAGGTTACACCGGTTACCTGCTCCCCCTCGATCAATTGGCTTTATGGGCGACTCAAACCGGCATGAACCTGTTGGCGACACTCCCCTTTGGTGACCTTTTGCGTGGCTTTCTGGTGCCGGATGATGTTGGTCAGCCGTTGTCGCTGATCCGCTTTTACGTCCTGCATATTGCCGTGCTTCCGGTGTCCATGTTGGTATTGTGCATGCTGCATTTTTATCGCATTCGCAAGGATAAAGGAGTTTTGCCATACCTATGAGTGACTATGTCAAATCATCCCCCCATTTTTTCCGGATCATCAAGATAGCTTTTGCACTGCTGGTGGTGCTTTTGTTGCTGCTTGCTGTTTTTATCGATGCCCCGTTGCAGGGACCGGCTGATATCAGCAGGGTTCCGAACCCGTCCAAGTCCGCCTGGTTCCTGATGTGGACCCAGGAACTGGTCAGCTATTCGAGTCTCATGGTTTATCTGATTCTGGGTATTGGTGTTGTGTTTCTGTTATTACCCTGGTTGCCCATCAGTAAAGCGGCACAAACGGCCCGCTGGTTCAGTCGGGATCAGAAGAGTATTAATGTGCTCGTTGTTTTAACCTTTGTGGCAATTGTGGTGCTGACCATTGTTGCGGTGTATTTTCGGGGCGAAAATTGGGCGCTCGTATTCTGATCATAGGGATGTTGTTGCTCTGTTTGGCGGTGACTGCAGGGGCTGCAGAGCGCAATGATTGCCTTGTCTGTCACCCGATCCACTATTCTCAGCAGGGGACTTGCGTCTCCTGTCATCGTGGCTTTGCCGGGACCCGGCGTATCAATATTGCCCATGACGGGTTGATTGCCGGGCGCTTCAGCGCTTTTGCCCTGTCAGACAGTAAAATTACCGAACAAGGAATTGAGTTATTGAAGCAGTATGCTTGTCGGCGTTGTCATATAAGCCAGGACAAGGGGAATCGGCTGGCGGCTAATCTTGATCTGTCCCAGCAGCAGAGAACTCCTGAAGAGCTGGATGAGAGTATTCGTAATCCGGTCCTTTTCATGCCCCAGTTTCATTTTTATCAACGACAGCGTGTTGCCCTGATCAACGCCTTGTTGTTTGGTGGTCGTCAGGTCAAAATTCCCGAGCAGGAGCAGCCCCAGGTTGTTCATTTTGAAGGGGAGACGACGACCCGGGAGTTTGCTTTTGAGAAACATTGCGGCAAATGTCACCGTGTTCTTAGCGAACGCTTTGGCGGGCTGGGGGACAGCCTGACAGGACCTAACCTGTCAGGGTTATTCAGCGAATTTTATCCGCGCAGCTATGGACCAGATCAGCAACCCTGGACCCCTGAGAATCTGAAGAAATGGATCAAGAATCCACGCAGTGTCAGCAAGTTTGCCCGCATGCCTCCTGTGCAGGTTAATGATGCTGATATGGAGCGCATTATTGAGGAATTGCAGGTTAAGTCATCAACTCCTGTGGATCAGAAATTTTCACTTCAATAACTTTCTTCCGGTTGCTCTTTCCCCCAATCGCCAAATCCCCAGGATTTAAAGCGTGGCGTCCATGACGATGGTTCTTCTGTAACTGGCTCTGTAGCTTCTTCCCTGATGGTTTGCGTTACTGCCTGGTCAACCTTTGTCGGTGTCGGTGAATCCGCAATCTCTTTAATCGTATCCACTGGTTGTTTTGATGGCGCAGAAGCTTTAGGTCTGACGACTTCAGCCTCGTGCGGTTGTTTGGCAGACGGTTCTGAAGCCTTAGATTTAGTTTTTAAAGCAGTAAAGATTTCACGAATACCTGTAGTTGGATCAGGCATGTCTACACCTTGCTGGAACTCATAGTCGATCTGAGTTGTGGGGGTGTCAGCTCCTGTTTGGAAAAAATCGAGATGCAGTCGGCGTAAACGTTGGACCCGTTGACTCTCCTGGTTGAGATCTTCGGTCGCAAAAGGGGTAAAGGTGATAAGCACGTCAGGCTGTTGGGTGGGGGTGGCAATAGCGATGCCCATGGTCGCAAGTTCCTGGCGGATCAGATCCGCAAAGGACCAGTGATCCTTTTGAGTCTCCTCGACCTTGGCGTAATGGATTTTTTGCCAGTCGATCTTTTCTGTGCCACGTATTGATGTTGTCGAACAGCCGAGAAAGGTAACTAGAAAGAGTAGAATACTGCTGGCCCAAATAATCTGTTTGTTCATGGAATCTCCACGTTTGGCAGGCATCATTCATGGTCAGGAACAGGCTGAGAGCAATTATGTGGTACATCATAAAGTGATCCGGCAGGGAATGCTATGATTCTGATAGTTTCTCTGGGTTTTTAATCATTTTTTGCTATGATGCCAAAAGCGTAGACTGTTTTATTGCGAGTAACTCATTGCTCATTTCTCCTTATCCATGACATGTAACTCTTTATGAATAATTTACCGGACAAAAGCAAAGCGCATCTGCCTGCTGTCGCCCCGGACCTGTTACTGGTTCGCTGGGGGAGTGGTAACTGGCAGATTCAGCGGGTCTCCGAGCGGCTCGCCACCTGGCTGAGGATTGATCAGCGTGATGCGCGTGGGCGGTTGGTTGATGGTTTGTTTCCCGATGCGGTTCCGGCTGTGGGTGAATTGGTGGCCGAGGTCATCGCCCAAGGGCAGGACCTGCTTGGTATCAAGCTGCAACTGGTTCCTGACCAGCCCGGGTTTGTCGCGGATATTCAATTTGCGGGGTTGACCGAAGATTACCTGGGGCAAATGGTGCGCGTCAGTTTACGTGCTGAAACCCTGGCCAGTAAACAGCAGACCGGTTTCCGTAATCTTATCGGTATCAGCCCGGCTATGCGTGAAGTGTTCCGTAAGATCCGGCTTTATGCCGCGTCTGATGCCGCAGTCATTATTACCGGGGAGACCGGGGCCGGAAAAGAACTTGTGGCCCAGGCTCTCCATGAAGAAAGCCCGCGGGCCAATAGGCCGTTTGCCGCTCTTAACTGTGCTGCGATCAGCGAACAATTACTTGAATCGGAACTGTTCGGTCATGACAAGGGTGCCTTTACCGGTGCCATGCGTGATCACCGTGGCTACTTTGAGCGTGCCGATGGTGGCTCGCTGTTCCTTGATGAGCTGGGAGACATGCCCCTTCATACCCAGACCAAACTGCTGAGAGTGCTGGAGGATGGCAAGGTCCAACGGGTTGGTAGTGAAAAGAGTCATCAGGTTGATGTGCGTTTTATCGGCGCGACCAATGTGCCACTCGAGCAAGCGGTGGCCGATAACCGGTTTCGTGCTGATCTTTACCATCGCCTGGCGGTGCTGCGCATCCATCTGCCACCTCTACGGGAACGGCACGAAGACATTCCGTTACTGGCGAACATGTTTCTTAAACGCTTTAATGAGCGTTATGGGAAAGGGGCAAAACGGCTGACCAGCGAAGCGATCCGTTTGCTGCAGTCGTATATGTGGCCGGGGAACGTGCGCGAATTACGCAACGTTATTGAACGGGTCGTCGTTGAAACCGAAACTGAAGCGATCAGCGCCAAAGCCTTTACTGAATGGATTCGGGAACGTCAGCAATTTGCCAAACTGACGAATCCTCAGGAAGAACCGGCTGATTATCGAAACCTACCTGTCGTCATGCCTTATGCCAGCTCCAGCCATGATGATACTCCGGTTTACCAGGGCGAAGCTGTCTCTGTCGCTTCCAGGCGACAGAAGACTAAGTCTGAGTTGACGGAAGAGAACATTCGCCGCGCCTATGAAGACGCTGATGGCAACTTGTCGGAAGCTGCCAGAATGCTTGGTGTGCATCGTGCAACTCTCTATCGTCATTTACAACGTTTGAATATTGATCGTAACGATCTTTCCTGATTCTGCTCTTTTTGCCCTGCGACGTTGCACCTGTCGCAGGGCTTTTCCATGCGTCACCGACGTGCAACGTCGCTCTTTTTTACTCTCTCCTGCACATCTCTTCAAGTAGCTGAAAATACGTATTTCTTTCTGTTTGTGGAACTTGGCACCCGATTTGAAATATAGGTAGCCCGTAAGCTTCAAAACAATCATAAAACCAAAACAGGAGGAAATATCATGTTTGGATTCCAATTTGTAAATGATGTTCAAAAAGTGCAACGCGAGATGGACCAGCTTTTCCGTCATTTCGGATTTAACGAGGCAGTTGTAAACACAGCTTCCAGGATCGGATTTAAAGTGACAGATCAGGGTGAGGCCTTCCAGGTCGAAGCTGTTGCTCCGGGGATTGATACTGAAAAGCTGAGTATTGATGTTATCGGTCGCAAAATTAAGATCGCTGGCGAATTTAAAGCTGAAGAATCCAAAGAGGATGTGCACTGGTACCGTAATGAACGCCGCAAGGGATCATTTGAAAAGATGTTTGCTCTGCCGGCTGATGTTGATACCGAAAAGGTTGAAGCCGAGTACAAACTGGGGATTCTGAAAATCAACCTTCCCAAGGCACAAAGTGCACTACCGAAGAAGATTGCGGTCAATGTTGCCTGATCGACATGCTGGTGATGCGAAGAGTGAACGATTTTAAATAAACAGAATATTCATTATTTTGAGGAGATATATTATGAGCGACAAAGAATTAATGACCCAAAGTGCCCAGGATGTTGAAAAAGTAAATCAGGCTCAGCCACTACATTGGGCAACACCGGTCGTAGACATATATGAGACGGCTGAAGAACTGGTGATCCAGGCAGACCTGCCGGGTATTCTTGACGATGGTTTGAAAATCGAAGTCAACCGGGGTGTTCTGACCCTGGAGGCAACCCAGGCAGAAGCAGATCAGACCCATGGATTTTACCGCCAGTTCAAGATCTCGGAGCGGGTTAACGCTGACGCTGCAGATGCAGCACTGAAAGATGGCGTACTGACACTGAAGCTACCCAAGAGTGAGGCGGCCAAACCGAAACGTATAGAAGTGAAGACGCTGCACTAACTTTTTCGAGCCAGGGGCTTATGACCCTGGCTTTTTAACGTCAGGCGTCTCAAAAAGTCGCTATACTGCAAGTAGGTTGATTTATAAAGGAAGGATTTTGCTGTCTTAACTCAATCTGCAGGCGAAGGTCCGGACCTAGAATTCCCCATTTCCAGGGACGCATGAACCCATCCATGGGGCTTGACTGTCGCCATCCGGGCGACAGACACCCTTCCAATGGGAAATTCTAAGCCCGTCCTGAAACATTTGTGGAGTAAACAGGTTTTATAGAACAATTCATAAAGAAAAAATAAATTGCTGATAATAAATGATGTAACAGGAGTGATAAGTCATGGATATGAATAAAATGACCCAGAAGGTTCAGGATGCATTGCAGGCCGCCCAGGCAGCGGCGCTGCGGTTTGGTCATGCTGAAATTGATGGTGAGCACGTGCTGTTGGCATTATGTGAGCAGCAGGATGGCTTGACACCACGCCTGTTGCAGAAGCTGGATGCCAACGTTCAGGAGCTTACCGCTGCCCTGCGTAAAGAGGTTGAAGGTCGCCCACGCGTTGGTGGCCCGGGGGCGAACAGCAGCCAGCTCTATGCCAGCCGCCGGTTAAGTAACCTGCTGTTGCAGGCTCAGACCGAAGCTGGTCAGTTAAAAGACGAATATATCAGTGTTGAGCATATTCTGTTGGCTATTGTCAGTGAAGGTGAGCGCACAGTTGCTGGCCGTCTGCTGAAAAAGCAACAGGTCAATCGTGATAAGTTACTGCAGGCCTTAACCCAGGTGCGTGGCAGCCAGCGGGTGACCAGCCAGGATCCGGAAGCGACCTACGAGGCCCTGGAAAAATATGGGCGAGACCTGGTTGAAGAAGTGAAAAAGGGGAAACTTGATCCGGTTATCGGCCGCGATGAAGAGATTCGTCGGGTAATCCGCATATTGTCACGTAAAACCAAAAATAATCCGGTGCTGATCGGTGAACCGGGGGTTGGGAAAACCGCTATTGTTGAGGGTTTGGCTCACCGTATTGTCCGGGGGGATGTGCCCGAAGGGCTTAAGGGGAAGACCGTTTACTCTCTAGATATGGGGGCTTTGGTTGCTGGCGCTAAATATCGCGGTGAATTTGAGGAACGCCTCAAGGCGGTTCTGAAAGATATCCATGACAGTGATGGACGGATTCTGCTTTTTATCGATGAGTTACATACCATTGTTGGTACCGGAAAGAGTGAAGGAGCCATCGATGCCGGTAATATGCTCAAGCCGATGCTGGCACGCGGTGAGCTGCATTGTATCGGAGCAACGACTCTGGATGAATACCGCCAGTACCTGGAAAAGGACCCGGCGCTGGAGCGGCGCTTCCAGCCTGTAATGGTGCAGCAACCGAATGTTGAAGCAACCATCAGTATCTTGCGAGGTTTGAAGGAACGTTTCGAGGTGTATCACGGTGTCCGTATTCATGATAACGCCCTGGTCGCAGCAGCGGAACTGAGCCATCGCTACATTGCGGATCGTTTTTTACCGGATAAAGCCATCGACCTGGTTGATGAGGCATGTGCAACGATTCGTACCGAGATTGATTCTATGCCGGCCGAACTTGACGCGGTGACACGGCGGCTCGTGCAGTTGGAGATTGAAGAGGCGGCGCTGAAAAATGAGACCGATCCGGCAAGTAAAGAGCGTTTGGCCGTATTGCAAAAGGAACTGGCCGAGCTTAAAGCTAATGAGCAGACTCTTGCTGCCCAGTGGCAACTGGAAAAAGGTGGTATCCAGAGTGTCCAGCATTTGCGGGAAGAGATTGAGCAACTGCGGCTTGAAGTCGAAACGGCGGAGCGCAATTATGATCTGAACCGTGCAGCCGAATTGAAATATGGACGTCTGCCGGAATTGGAAAAGCAGCTCACAAATGAAGAAGGGAAGCTCGAAAGTACCGACAATCAGGCCAAAATGCTGCGTGAAGAGGTGACCGAAGATGAAATCGCTGAAATCATTTCACGTTGGACCGGCATTCCGATTACCCGCCTGGTAGAAAGTGAGCGGGATAAGTTATTACGGCTCGATGAAATTCTGCATGAGCGGGTGATTGGTCAGGACGAAGCCGTGCAGCGGGTGGCGGACGCCGTGATCAGGGCCCGTGCCGGGATCAAGGATCCGCGGCGGCCGATTGGTTCGTTTATCTTTCTGGGGCCAACCGGGGTTGGTAAGACCGAATTGGCTCGAACCTTGGCTGAAGCTCTGTTCGACAGTGAAGACAATATCATCCGTATCGATATGTCGGAATACATGGAGAAACATGCAGTCAGCCGATTGCTTGGGGCTCCTCCAGGCTATGTCGGTTACGAAGAGGGTGGCCAGCTAACGGAGGCAGTCCGTCGGCGCCCTTATTCCGTGATTCTTTTTGATGAGATCGAGAAAGCTCATCCGGATGTCTTCAACGTCCTGCTGCAGATTTTGGATGATGGCCGGGCCACTGATTCCAAGGGGCGCACGGTTAACTTTAAAAATGCCGTTATTATCATGACCTCGAATATTGGCTCGCAGGTCCTGCTGGAAGGTATCCAAGACGGTGAAATTCCAGAAGCGGTTCAGCATCAGGTTGAGCAGGCTCTGCGGCAAAGCTTCAGACCTGAATTTCTTAACCGGGTTGATGACATTGTTATCTTCAAGCCACTTGCAAAGGATGAAGTACGCAAAATCGTCCTGCTGCTGATTGATGAACTACGTCAACGGATTGCCGATCAGCGTCTAACTCTTGAGCTGACAGATGCCGCTTGTGACTATATTGCAGACACAGCCTATGATCCGGTCTTTGGTGCCCGGCCATTAAAGCGCTTTATCCAGCGAGAACTGGAAACCAGGGTTGGCCGTGCCTTGATAGCGGGTGATGTTGTTGCAGATGGTAAGATTATAGTTGATGTTAGCGACGCTGGGCTCAAGGTGGATATTGTCAGTAAAGGGTAATAATACAGAAAGGATAGCTGAAAAGAAAAAATATAACCAAAATGGTCGAATTTTCTTGCCAAGTTGAATTTTAGTTCTATAATCAACTCAAAAGGTAATAATTAGACCGTAAACCTCGATATTATTCGTGGAGGGACACTATGCGTATCGATATTCTCTGTAAACCAGGACATCCTGAGAGTTGCCAAAATACCGTTGAAAATGTTCGTGAGGCTCTGACTAAACTTGGGGTTGAAGCAGAAGTCCATCAGTACAGTGACTCCAGAAAGATGATTGATAACCGAATTTATGTCGTTCCGGCATTAATGATTGATGATCAGGTGCGAATTGCCGGGCGGGTTCCGGGGGTTGAAGAAATTGTGAATTTCTTAGTTGAAAAGCCTCGTTACCTCAAAGACGTTGCCGGCGCTGCCTGATCCAGATATTTTCTAATCCGTTAAACCTCTGGCCCCCTGTTATATAAACAGGGGGCTTTTATTTTATACGGAGATAGAAAATTCTCTAAGAGAATGAATATATCTTCCTGATTATTTTACCTTTAGGGATCAATTCTTAAAGAAAAACAGTATATTTTCCTGCAAAAAGAAAAGTTATATTGACAATCAATTTATATTTTCTAATCTTTAAGGACAGAGCATTTTTCCCTGCGGAGAAGACTATGCCGAAAATTATGCTGGTTGACGATGTTGATCTCTTTTTACAGTTAGAACGATCTTACCTGGATGGTTGTGGGTACGATCTGGTCACTGCTTCCTCCGGTGAAGAAACTCTACAGCGGCTTGAGCGTATCGCACCTGATGTTTTGCTGCTTGATTACTATATGCCCGGGATCAATGGGGATGATGTTTGTCGCACGATACGCAACAACCCGCAGTGGGAAAAATTGCCAATTCTTATGGTTACCGCTGCCGGTAAGGCCCATGAGATTCAAAGCTGCATTGACGCTGGTTGTGATGATTATATTTGCAAGCCGGTCAATAAAGAGGAATTGCGTGAGAAGATTGAACGACTTTTAGGCCGGGTAACCAGGCGTCGGGAAGAGCGGGTTGCGGTTAAAATACCCGTTCAGGTGCAGGCGGGCGAGACCATCAATGTCTCACGAGCTGAAGATATCTCAAGAAACGGCATGTACCTGAAATCGCCGACTATCTTAAAGGAGAATTCGGTTGTGTCCCTCAAACTTGAAGGGGTTGAAGGGGATCTGATCTCTTTGTACGGAAAAGTGAAACGTACTGATAGGGGGAAGAGCGGGCAGTACGGTGTTTATTTCATTTATCCGGACCAGCAAAGTAAAGAAAAGCTCGATCAGTTGGTGTTAAGCAAGAAAAGCGAAGTGATCGAAAAGGAGTGCGGGCAGGAGGTTGAGCTTGGCCAGCGCTTACAGGCTCTGGAGCAGGAATGTGCCCGGTTGCGTCATCAGCAGGAGGATTCCCAGCGACGCATCGGTGAACTGGAGCAGGAAAACCTCGATTTTGCAAACCAGCTGGTGCAGGTTGAAGAAGTAAATAATAACCTGACCAACCTGTATATTGCCTCATCCCGATTACATTCGACCCTGGATCGCGAAGAAACCCTGGAGATTATTAAAGAGGTTGTTATTAATTTTGTCGGCGCAGAAAAATTTGCCATTTTCCTGCATGATGGCTCTGGCCACAAGCTGGTATTTGAAACGGGTGAGGGCTTTGATGATGATGAGGTTTTTCCTGAAATTACCTTGAATGAGGGGGTTTTGGGAGAAACTGCAGCCAAGGAAGAAAACTACTTCTACCCGGGTTCAATCAGTGATGGTTCTGATGACGTTCTTTCTCCGATTATTGCCATTCCCCTGCTGATTCAGGGGAAATTGCTTGGAGTTTTGGCAATTTACCGGCTGTTTATTCAAAAGGAACAGCTCGAGTCTATCGACTATCAGCTGTTCTCCATGCTCGGAGAACATGCCGCGACCGCGTTGTTCTCGTCAACTCTTTATGGTCGTTCAGAGCGAAAGCGCCAGACTTATCAGGATGTTGTTGATCTGTTGCTGAAGTAAATTTATCAGGCCGGAATCAGCAAGCCCTGGTCGATGGCGAAATTTATTTCATCCGGGTGAACCCTCTTGTGCAGACGGCGCAGATCTGCAAAATTTTGCCTGCCATCGGCCTGTA
The DNA here is from genome assembly GCA_963664385.1 of Geopsychrobacteraceae bacterium. Lineage (GTDB taxonomy): Bacteria > Desulfobacterota > Desulfuromonadia > Desulfuromonadales > Geopsychrobacteraceae > Seleniibacterium. Next base: position 932,142 of record OY761157.1, on the reverse strand, counting down.
GCAGAAGGCGGGCAAAATCATCGTTAAGAGCTTCAATCATCACCTCCTCCTGCTGACGCAGGAAAATCACGTATTCCTTTTCTTTACTCATCAGCCCGGCCACTTTTTTCAATGGTTCACCTCCGTAGGTTTCGATCTCTTCAAGGGGGTGATGAAAGCGGTGGATATGAATATTTTCATTTCGTTGCCAACGAACAGATTGCTTGGCTCCTGTGAGCTTTTGTGGCTGACAGTTTTGGGTGAGAATCATTTCAGCGCAGTAATAGTGATAGTGAATCAGATCCTCAAGCAGGTTCTGACAGGCGGGTAGTTTTTTTTCCTGCAACAGGACTCGGCAAAAATTGACCTGGAGGGGCAAAATGTCCTTAGGCCACCATTTTTCCGCACAGTGAACCGATTCCGAATTGCTTCCCTGCTGGTTTTTAAGCCAGGTTGAAAAATCGCTGAGTAGCTGGCTCGGAGACAGTTTAGCCAACTGGCAGAGTTGAAGAAAGAAGCCAACTGCGCGACCGCGATTGTAGAAGATGTCCGTTGCGTTAGCAAGTTTGCGGCTTGAGAGTAATTCTGCTTCCGGGTAGCTTTGATTGTGCACAATACTGTAGGGGGGGTGTGTTTCAGCGCGAACCCCGAACCGTTCGAGGTTATTGTAAATTTCAGTCCCTGGCAGGACCGACAAGGGGAAAATATCGACCTGGTTGGGCTGCTGCAGCAGGGCATAATCAAGACTATCCATGAATCCCTGGTGGTTGTCGTGCGGTAACCCATAAATCAGATCAAGACCGAAAGTAACTCCTGCTTCAGAGAGCAGGGCAAGGCTTCTGGTCATTTTGGACGCTTTAAAGGTCCGGTGCAGGGGGCGTAATACCTCGGGATTGGCAGATTGCAGACCAATCTGGACCGAGCACTGAAGTTGGGCAAGGAGTTCGGCCGTCTCTTCATCCAGAAAATCGGCTTTCGCTTCAATGTGGTAATGAATATGGGGTGCGGTGGTAAGCAGCAGGTGCAGCAGGGCCTTACCTCGTTCAGGAGGTGAATTGAAGGTTGAATCGAGAACCCATACCTGGCTGACCTGTTTGCTGGAAAAAAGCTCAAGCTCTGTTTTAAGGCGTTTTTCCGGAAGGGGACGGACCCCTTTTTGCCCTTTGGCGTCATAACAGAAGGCGCAGTTAAAGCGACATCCTCTGGCTACTTCCCAGAGAACTCCGCAGCCTTTTGTTAAGGGGAGTGTTTGGGTTAACCAGGGCGATGGTAACTTTGAAAGATCAGGATAACAGGTTTGTTCGGTTTCCGCTGGGGGTTGTTCCTGGCATACCAGTCCCGGAAGTTCTTTCCAGGGACGGTTTTTGTCAAGACAGGTGACCAGGGTATTGAAAACCCCTTCCCCTTCTCCACAGATAATCGCGTCCAGGTTTCCTTCTTGTAAAACGCGCTGGCTATCGGCACTTGCTTCTGGACCACCGGCAACGGTTATCAGGGCGGGCCGCTGCTGTTTAAGGCACAGGGCGACCTCAATGAGTTTGGTTCGACTCCAGGTATAGAGAGAAAAGGCAACCAGATCTGGTTGTTCCTTAAGCACCTCTGTGCACATCTGCTCCGGTGAGTGTTCAGGATAAAATTCAATAATGCTGGTGGACTGACGATACGAATCCGCTAAGGCGGCCTTGATATTTCCGGCGGCTAGCGGTATTGCCTGGACTGATTCATTGGCATGCAGAGTGACAATCAGAATTTTCATAAAGGCTGGTTATTTCTTTAAACTGACTTTGATACGTGGTTTCCCCTCACTGGTATCGATACTGAATTGGACCGGTTTATCGCCATAGCGGCTGCGGATTTTTTCCCGCTGCATGGCAAGGAATTCAGCGACTTTTGCAGCACTGGGGCCTTCGCCATTCAGGCCACACTGCTGGCGAGCTTTGTTGAGCTCAGCATGAAGCTTGTCTGCCTCATTGGCTGGGGGCGCTTCCGCTTTGGATACTTTGCCTGTTGCAGCACTGCTGCTGGAGAGTTTGGCGACGTGACGATGATACTTTCCTTCATCCATCTGGCGCAAAATCCGGTCCCAATATTGCCCGTAAGTCATGAATCGGGTAGACAGGCTTTGATAACGAAACTTCAAATCAGTCCAGACGATATGACGGTTGGTAAAGTGGCGCAGGCGACGAGCCAGAAGATTGCGGCGATTTTGTGGTTCGCGGCGCTCAAGCCCCGCGAAATACTGTTCATACAGTACTTCCAGTTCTTTTAGCTCCTGTTGAATATCATCCAGTTCTTTGGCTAAAGTACGACGCTCATTCATAATTATCAGTCCACCTCCGGCACGGAAACTATACGCGACTCGTCACTTATTGTAAATAATTAGAAATGATTGATTTGTCATTTGCTGATTCTCTTGACCCCGGGATGTTCTTTTGAAATAGTTAGGGTTTAAGTCAGATTTTGAAAGTATAATGAAGTTCACTGATTTGTAGTTTATGAAAAGATGGGAAGCTTAGGGAAGCCTGTCTGAATAGATATCTGTTTTTATAAATTATAGCAATTTTAGCGATTGCATTTATCAACCAATTAATGGGCGTCAGCTCATCCTTTTTTCGGGGGTAGCATGAGTAAAGGTCTCACTGCAGTTATTCTGGCTGCTGGTAAGGGTACGCGGATGAAGTCCGCCATACCAAAGGTTTTGCATCCAATTTGTGGTCAGCCGATGTTGGCCTATCCACTTGATGCCGCACGAATGGCTGGTTTTAAACAGCTAAAAATTGTCACCGGGCATGGTTCCGAACAGGTGCGCCAGGCTTTTTCTGCTGCTGATATTGAGTGGGTTGAACAGACCGATCAACTGGGTACCGGGCATGCCCTGATGTGTGCTTCCGGGGCCTTGCGTGGCTATACGGGAGCATTGCTGCTGTTGTGTGGTGACGTACCACTGCTGAAAGCGGAAACAATAGAGAGACTCTATGAATACCACTCAGGCCAGGGGGCCGCAGTAACCGTACTGACTGCCCAGATGCCAAATCCTGGTGGCTATGGCCGGATCATCCGTGATGGTGAGCAGGTTTTGCGGATTGTGGAGGAAAAAGATGCCAGCGAAGAAGAGCGTCAGGTTACCGAGATTAACACCGGAACCTACATCTTCGATGCGGCTTTTGTCTTATCAGCATTAAAAGGTCTGAACCAAAATAACGCCCAGAAGGAATATTATCTGACCGATGTTGTCGCTGCCGCAGTCAGCCAAGGATTAAAGACCCGTGCCCTGGCTGTTGAGGACCCAACCGAGGCGATGGGGATCAATGACCGTTGTCAGTTGGCAGAGGCCGAGGTGCTGATGCGCTGGAAGATTAATGCTGACCTGATGTTTGGTGGCATCTCTATGACCGATCCGACCACTGTTTATATCGATAATGGGGTTGAAATCGGCATGGACACCAGGATCCATCCCAATGTTCATCTGCGGGGGAAAACGACTATCGGGAAAAACTGTATTATTGAAACCGGTGTTGTTGTCGTCGATTCAACGGTCGCTGATGGTGTCCATCTGAAAGCCGGATCGGCTATCGAAGAAGCGCAGATTGGACCACAATGTAAAATTGGTCCTATGGCCCATTTACGGCCCGGAACCGTTCTGACCGGTAATAATAAAATCGGCAATTATGTCGAAACCAAAAAAGCGGTTATCGGTGAAGGTTCTCAAGCCAGTCATTTGACTTATATCGGCGATGCCGAAGTTGGTAAAAATGTCAATTTTGGCTGTGGTACCATTACCTGTAACTATGATGGTGTTAATAAATATAAAACTATCGTTGAAGATGATGTGTTTGTGGGGAGCGATACCCAATTTGTTGCTCCGGTAACCATCGGGCGCAACAGTCTGATAGCCGCTGGATCAACGATAACCAAAGACGTTCCTGCTGATGCCCTGGCTTTATCACGCTCTCCCCAGAAGGTGATAGCCGGCTGGAAAACCAGAAAACAGAAAAAGTCCTGAAGGAATTAATCATATGTGTGGAATTGTTGGATATATAGGGCAGCAAGAAGCGGCACCAATTATTATTGAGGGACTGCGCCGGTTGGAGTATCGCGGTTACGACTCTGCAGGAATCTGTACCCTTGATGGTGGTGAACCGATGATTCGCCGTGCTGAAGGAAAGTTGATCAATCTAGAACGGATTCTGACCGATCAGCCCGCGGTTGGCTCACGTGGTATCGGCCATACCCGCTGGGCAACTCATGGTCGGCCATCAGAGGTAAATGCGCATCCCCATCGTTCAGATGGCATTGTTGTCGTCCATAACGGCATCATTGAAAACTATCTGAAGCTGAAAGCACAATTACAACAGGCTGGACATGTTTTCTCATCAGAGACTGATACCGAGATTATTGCCCACCTGGTTGATGAGCATATGCGCAAATGTGGTGATTTCGAGGTTGCTGTGCGTAATGCTCTGCAGGAGGTCGAAGGTGCTTATGCCGTGGCTATTCTGTGTGATCAGGAGCCAGACAAGCTGATCGCTGCCAAATTGGGGTCCCCTTTAGTCGTTGGGCAGGGACAAGGGGAATACTTTGTGGCGTCCGATATCCCGGCCATGTTGTCTCACACCCGTGAGATGATTTTTCTTGAAGATGGTGAAATCGTCGTCTTTACCCCGGAAAAAATGTGGGTGACCGACCTCAATGGTGCACCGCTAAGCAAGCAGAGCAAAACCATCACCTGGAGTCCGTTGATGGCGGAAAAAGGTGGTTACAAGCATTTCATGCTCAAGGAAATATTTGAGCAGCCACGGGCTATCAGCGATACCCTGGCCGGGCGGCTTATGGCTGATGAGGGGGATATCTTTCTTGATGGTCTTGGGCTAAGCACCGAACAACTGGCTGGGCTGGATAAGATTTTTATTATCGCCTGCGGGACCTCATGGCATTCTGGCCTGGTGGGCAAATTCTATCTGGAAAAGAATGCCCGGATACCGGTCGAAATCGATATTGCCAGCGAGTTCCGTTATCGCGACCCGATTATTGGTGAAAACAGCCTCACCGTGCTGATCAGCCAGAGTGGTGAAACAGCGGACACTCTTGCCGCGCTGCGGGAAGCAAAAGGCAAAGGTGGGAAGACCCTGTGTGTCTGCAATGTCGTTGATTCTTCCATCGCTCGTGAAAGTGACGGGGTTATCTACACCCACGCGGGGCCGGAGATCGGAGTGGCATCAACCAAGGCGTTTACAACTCAGTTGGTTGCCCTTTATCTCCTGGCGTTGAAACTTGGCCGGATTCGTGGGATTTTATCTGCAGATACCTGTCAGCAGAAAATTGTCGACCTGCTGACTCTGCCACGTAAAATTGAAGAGACCCTTGAACTTAACCCAAAGATTGAGGAGATCAGTAAGCACTACATGAATGCGCGCGATTTCCTTTACCTGGGGCGTGGTAACCAATATCCCATCGCTCTGGAAGGGGCGCTCAAGCTGAAGGAAATTTCCTATATTCATGCCGAAGGTTACCCTGCTGGCGAAATGAAGCACGGCCCCATTGCTCTAATCGACGAAAACCTGCCGGTTGTCGTGCTGGTTCCGCGCAATGCTACTTATGAGAAGGTTGTCTCAAATATGCAGGAAGTCTGTGCCCGGGGCGGGATTGTCATTGCCATCACCAGTGGCAGTGAAGAAGCCTTAAGCGATCAGATTGCTGCTGAGATCCGGGTACCGGAGAGTGATGACGACCTGATGCCGATTTTAACTTCCGTCCCCATTCAGCTGCTGGCATACCATGTTGCCGTGCTGAAAGGGACGGATGTTGACCAGCCGCGCAATCTGGCCAAAAGCGTTACGGTTGAATAACGCAAGCTGCATTTCAACGTTTATCAAAACGATTAAACACAACAAGCCACAGGATCGTTTCTGTGGCTTGTTGTGTTTTTAAGGACCTGATTGCCACGGGTTCTCTTTTCCCCTGATCTCTTCCAAAAAACAAGATAGAACGGTTGCAATAACAATTGCATATCTCATGTCTCTTGAACTCTTGAAAAATTGTTTGATACTAGTAGCTTATGCCTTTTTGTATGGCTTTTTATGCAAGTTGTCTTGCAATCTGAAATTAGTGGAAAATCCAAAATACATAATAAAATTAATATTTTATCTTCTGATCGTTGACTGGCACAAAAATGGCAACCAAATTAGTTATAGTTGGATTGACGTTTGACTAACAAAATTCTCTTGTCAGGAGTAGATGAATATGAGGCTTTGGGGAAATTTAGCGATAAAGACAAAACTGGTATGCGGGTTTGGAATTATCATTCTTATGTTGATGCTTACCGGTTATATGGGGCATCGTAATACGTCTTCTGTTTATGGAAATCTAAACGGAATATTTTCGGTTGAGTTACCAAGACTCGACTACCTGCTCGAGGCTGATCGTGATTTACAGCAGATGCTGGTTGCAGAGCGTTCGCTGGTTTTTCTTGATCCTTCTGCTGAAAATTTCTCTGGATTGCTGAATGATTATGAAAAAAATCTTCAGCAGACCAAAGACCGCATGGCAAAATTCAGAGCCTTGTCTGCTGGTGCTGAAGATCAGCAGCTTTATGAAAGTTTTGTTACCGCTATGGCAACTTGGGAACCTCTTTCCAGGCAGATTGTGGAGGCCAGGAAATCAAACCAGAGTGTCAGTGCTGAGGTTGCTCTTGGAGAGGTGAGTGGTCGCTTTGAAGAGATGCGTGATTACATTGATAAATTGACAGAGAGTGTTTTGGCCGATGCCAATATAGAAGAAAATAATGCAAAGGCTGTCTTTCTATCCGCCGAGTACAGTATTGCCGTAACCGTCGGAATTTCCCTGGTACTAGCAGTGCTTATCGTTTGGCGGTTTACGGTAACTCTTAACCGGCCACTTGCCGAGGCTGTTGCCATGCTTAATGAACTTGAAGCTGGGCATATTGATCAGCGGGTTAACTTTGACCGGAATGACGAAATCGGTACCATGGGGAAAGCTCTCGATGCTTTTGCAGATAGTTTACAGCGGGAAATGGTTGAGCCCTTGCAGCAACTGGCCAACGGTGATCTGACCTTTGAGATTAAACCACGGGATGAACACGATCGTGTTCGGGCGGCGTTAAAACAGGCTGGAGAAGAACTAACCAAGCTGGTCAGTCAATTACAGTCAAGCGGTGATCAGATCGGGTCAGCCAGCTCCCAGGTTGCAGGTTCAAGTCAGAACCTTTCTGAAAGTTCAACGACAATCGCAGCTTCACTAGAAGAGATCAGTAGCTCGGTCAATGAAATTGCCTCCCAAGCCCAGCAAAGTTCGGAGAATACTAACCAGGCGAGAATATTAGCGGAAGAAGCGCGGGTTGCTGCTGAAAATGGCGGACAAAAGATGCAATCGATGATGGCTGCTATGGCTGATATCAATGAATCTGGACAGAATATATCCAAGATCATAAAAACAATTGATGAAATCGCTTTCCAAACCAATTTGCTGGCCTTAAACGCAGCAGTTGAGGCGGCACGCGCTGGACAGCATGGAAAAGGGTTTGCTGTTGTCGCCGAAGAAGTTCGAAATCTTGCCGCCCGCAGTGCCAGGGCCGCGAGTGAAACAGCAGCATTGATCGAAGGATCAGTATCTATCACCCAAAATGGTTCAAAGATTGCGGAGGAAACCTCCTCAGCATTAACCGGAATTGTCGATGTTATCAGTAAGGTTACCAATCTTGTTGGTGAAGTAGCCAATGCTAATAGTGAGCAGGCTCAGGGCATTTCTCAAATTAACATTGGTCTCGCCCAGGTCGACCAGGGGGTCCAGCAGAATACTGCTGTCGCGGAAGAATCCGCATCGGCTGCAGAGGAATTAAGCGGGCAGGCCGATTTGCTGAAGAGTCAACTTATGCGCTTCACCATCAATAAGGCTGGCCGGTATATTCAACCCCATCAATTTGTTGAGCCTAAAGCCTTGCCTCAGGCAAGAGTGAGTCATGGAGGTTGGGGCGAATAGTTACTGATGAGGAGTCAATTTCTTTAAAGAAATAACGAGCCCCAGGTCACAAGCCTGGGGCTTTTACATTATTGGTACATAAGGGCTGAAAATCTGTTACGCAACGAAATGTAGCGCATATTTCTCAACTCCTAAACATGGGTACAGCAAAACCTAATCTTAGGCATACAGAAACCCCATATAGAAAACTCCAGCAACATACGAAGAGTGTTGTGATTGAATAACTATATATATTTGTTCTGGAGGCTACCGTGAGAAAGCTGCTTTGTATTTCAACCTTTATGCTGTTTGTTGCCGGATGTTCCCTCGATTTACCGAATCCGCCCTGGTTGGAGACCTCTCTTAAAATTTCGCCATTGACGAAAACGGATTATGATACCTCCATTGATGCTCAGCTCGCGACACTGACCCGGCAGGTGGAAAAGCAGCTGACGGGATTAGCCTGCAAAGATGTGGGAGTGCTTCAGGTTGTTGACCTTGAAGGGGAGGAGGGGCTGTTTGAAAAGTATGTCAAGGATGAGCTGGTCAATCGCCTGGCACGCTCGTCGAAATTCCGAGTGTTTCCTATTGATAATTTAACCGAAGATTTTGTCGAAAGTAATGATTCCATTTACAACGAAATCGCCTACTGGTTTAAGCGTGAACCGGTTTACTTGACCGGGACCACGGTTGAATTGCCAAGCGGCATGAAAGTCGGAATTCAGATTGTTTCCATAAAATCTGGACAGATTCTGGCGACCGCTTCCATGGTCTTTAATAAAGATCGTAATCTGATGGGGTTAAAAGATGATTTTGTCGAAGGACGTATTCCTAACGATTCCATAGGTATGGGGACTTCTGGTGGAAGTGCTTCGGGGCGTATTCTCAAACTGAGTGATAATGACTTTGTCGAGTTGATTAAAGATATTTACAGTCTTTATATAAAACGAATCAACTACGAGCATAATCTTTTTGTTGATACGGAATCGACGGTGGAAATCTTCTTGAATGATGATTACCGGGTCATGAGCTCAGGCGACATGCTCAGTTTTTCTTACGGCAGCCATCAATTTGTTCTCTCGCTGCAGCGTATTACCAATCACCGGGCACTCTTTACTTTTGCCAGCTTGACACCGCTGGAAAGTGATGAAGAGACAGAAGACACGAGTGACGATACCGATACCTCGATGCTCTGGGAGCAGGAGGGGCTAGGCGAGATCTTCATTGCCGCAGACTTTGATGGAGAGGTATCTGTACTGCAAGCGGGCTTGGTACCGGATCCCCAAGATAAAAACAAGGGTGGTTTTCCCGTGGATTATGGGTTTGTCTTTATTGCCAGTATTGTGCCTGGTATCAGGTATCGCTTCAGAGCCAAGGACTTTTTGATCAAAACCGTGAAGAAGCTGGGCAGGGCGTGAATTCCCTAGCGGGAGGAGGTCTATGAATATTTCTTCAAACGATAATCCCTATCGTCAATATGTGGCCGCTTATAAAGAGAATCAGAAAAGTGACGAAGCTACCGATAGTGATGAAGACAGCCCAACGGTAGATGCGGTCAAAGATTTTGCATGTGGGATGCTGGGGTTGGATTCGGCGGCAGATGATGCCCGCGAAGAAGCGTCAGATAATGGCGATGGGTTGTTTTATAATGTCGGACAGGTGGTAAAAGCTGCAGGCTCAGTCGCAAGTATGATCAGTTTTTTTGTCTGATTGACTGAATTTGAGACTTTTCTTTTTTGAAAATCATCGGTAGGCTACTGTTTTCAGGAGGTTACTATGGATTCATATGGCGAGGCAGATGATTTTGAAATCCCCCTTAGAGAGGTCGCCCAACGGCTGAGAAAAACTGAACTGGATATTCTTATGTATATTCGTTGCGGTTATATCGAAGCCGAGGAAAAGGGTGAAGACTGGCTTCTCTCAAAGTCCAGTTTAGGGCGTTTTTTAGGGGAATCCTCTCAGGTCACCTGTGCGACCGGGCGCAAGTGTAGCGAGTGCCCGGGGTGCCGCTAGTTTCTGCCTGCAAACGGCCATTTTCCGCAATCTCTGTGTCAATCTTCAGCTTCGCTTGTGCATTGTAACGCACTACGCCTCCGCATCAAGACTTGATTCCTTTGACCTTGAGAAAAAATACTCGTTCCCCAATGCGAAACTTCTCACCCGTTTCGGTATTTAGTCCTGCACATGGTCATGCCAGTCGTAAAGGTCTTGAAACAAGCGCTGGTCAAATTTCAGGCGCGAACCTTCTTTATGGCACAGGCCATTTTTAATCCATTTATTCTGAATGCGGCTGATGGTAACCCGGCTGGCGTTGATGATCATTCCCAACTCCTCGCTGGTCAATTTGAAAGGGACTTCAACCACCCCCTTATCTGCCAACAGGTTATTTGAATGCAACACGGCTTTATAGAAGGTCCGTAAGCGATCCTCGTGGGACAGAGTTGCATTGGCGATCATCCCTTCCAGTAGGCTTTCATGTTTGAAGATACTCTCTTTCAGGACGACATCAGCAACCTCCGGGTTTTCCCTGATATGGCGGCGGTAAAGCTCTGGTGATATAGACAGGACTTCGGTCCCTTTTTTGGCGTAAGTGGTTACATTGACCCGTTTATCGGAGAGGCAGGAGAGGTTGCAGATACTGCGACCTGGTGGCAGTATTGCCATGACACTGGTTTTCCCCTGAGTGTAATTGACGTAGTACAAACAAAGCCCTTTTACGACGTAAAAGAGCTTGCTTCCATCACCACCCGATTTAAGGATTGAGTTCCTGTCAATCTTCTGCTTGCGACCATATTTAGTGAACAGATCGCAAATCAGCTGATGTTCACTTGGCGGAACCCAGGGTAAACCGTTAAAAACCTGACGCATATTTGAATCGCTCCTGAATCGGGTGTTTTAAAGTGTGTTGGTTTTCCTGTCTATCTCAATGCATAAGCGTAGATAATTCAACTGGAATTTTACTCATCGGTTCTTCTCTTCACTTATGAGGTACTATTTAGAGTCTGTCTACATAAAGGTGAATTCTTAGGGGACCTGAACTTCAAACTGATGGCAATCGGCGCAATATAAGGTTGAAGGCTTATGGATATGGTGACACAAGGTACAGCGTAATTGGCCATCGTGGGAATCATGAACGTTGACGCTACGTTCATTCCCTGCATCGGTGTAGGTTTTGATGCTTCCTGGGATTTGCTCATGACAATTCAGGCAGGCTTTTGCGGAGGCCCGCTTTTCTGGTGTTGCTGTGCCATGACAGTCGGCGCAGCTGATGTCATTGTCCAGGTGCACCTTATTAATCGCCAGGTCGGCATTGGCCATAGAATTCAGTGCAAGCAACAGTAAAAACACAGCAGATAGGCTTTTTAACATAGCCGTTAATCTCCTTAAAAAATGGTCAGAGGTGATTTTTCACCTCTGACCTTTCCAAATTTATTGAACTGATTTGATGTACTGTGCCGCATCTTCTGCGGCCATGCGGCCGGTGTTAACAGCAAAGCCGATGGTGCTGCCTGCCATCAGCAGGTCATAGCTGTCACCATACATACCACCAGCATCGTTACCGACAGCGTAGAGGCCGGGGATGATGGCGCCCTGCTTGTTAAGGACCTGCATGTCTTTGGTGACCTTTGCACCACCCAGGGTGCCAAGAGCGGTCGGGTAGGCTTTAACGGCGTAGAATGGGGCCTTTTTAACAGGTCTGATGTACTTGGGAACCTTGGCAAACTGACCGTCATGCTTGGCATCAGCATAGGAATTATAGAGGTCGACAGTCTGTTTCAGGTTTTCAACTTCCACACCCATCTGCTTGGCCAGCTCTTCAATGCTGTCAGCTTTGAAGGCAACACCTTTTTTAATACCACGCTCAAGGTCTTTTTCGAGGTTAACCAGCTTGGTTTTAACTGGAACCATAACTCCAACCCCGACATCGATACCGTCTTCCATCATGTATTTTTTGGTATCTTCGTCATAGACGCTGAACATCATGCCACCGGAACGCTCAAGGGCGTTACCGGCAAAAGGCCATTGAAAAATAACCATTTCGTCGCAGAAACGTTGGCCGTGTTTGTCAACCCACAGATAAGGCTGGCGAGCAGTCGCTACCAGGTGGGATGTGGTTGGCTCACCAGGAAGGCCAGGACGGTAAGACTGAACAACTTCCATCCCTTCAGTTGCCATGTCAGCAGCGAGCATCATCTGGATACCATCGCCGGTTTTGCCGACGTTACCAACCGGAATGACCTCTGGATAGCGGGTGTATTTTTTCATCATTTCCTTGTTATTCAGGAATCCGCCGGTCGCAACGATAACAGCTTTTGCTGAAATGGTAATTTTTTCACCGTCCATATCTTCAGCGATAACACCGGCAACCCGGCCGTCTTTAAAGATCAGATTTTTTCCTGGGGTTTCGGTCATGACCTTAACATTCATTTCCGGGAATTTTTTCATCAGGGTTTCAAGCATGGTTTTGCCACGCCCTTTAAAAATGTGCCAGGATTGCAGGCCGCCAGGATAGTTTGAGGTCAGTTCTTCAAATTCAACCCCCTGCTCCATCAACCACTCGACGGTTTCCGGGGATTTGTCGACGAAGGCGCGAACCAGTTGAGCGTTGGCACGCCAGTGACTGTAGTTCATGATCATTTTAAACGCTTCATCTTTAGGCAGCAGGATGTTGCGTTCTTCCTGCATGGCGCTTTCCGCAGCAAAAATGCCTTCGGAATATTTTGCGGTACCGCCAATGGCAGGCTGCTTTTCAAGTACGATAACGCTTTTAGCTCCTTGCTGAGCAACAGCGTAGGCTGCGGTGATACCAGATCCACCACCACCAACGACAACGACATCAGCTTCCAGATTCTGATCAGCAACAGCAAGAGTGCTGAACACGGTCAATGCGAGCATCAGCAGCATGCTCAGTAAAACCCATTTTTTCATACCATCCTCCCTGATTATTGAATATATGGGGTGAGTCCCATATCGGGCAAAGATTTTAGCAAGGGGGATAAGCCGAAAATGTATCTCCAGTTACAAAATGTAAAATTGTCGGAAATAATTGATTCAAAACCATTTTTTTGCCTGTTAATATGATTTTACAAAAACCATTGTTAGAGTATTTCTGTGCGGGAGACCGGAGGATCTATGAAAATAGCGATATTGGATGATTATCAGAATAGTGTTGTGCAACTCCCCTGTTTTTCACGTCTCTGCGAACATGAAGTCGTTGTCTTCAATGATTCTCCTGGGCAAGAGGTCCTGGTCCAACGCCTGCAAGATTTTGACGCCCTGGTGTTGATTCGTGAACGAACTCTGATCAGTGAAAGTCTGTTGGCCCAGTTGCCTCACCTCAAACTGATCAGTCAAACCGGGAAGGTCAGTAATCATCTTGATCTCGCCGCGTGTACCGCCCATGGAGTTGCGGTTGCTGAAGGGGTTGGCTCTCCTGTTGCTCCGGCTGAGTTGTGCTGGAGTCTGATTATGGCTGCCAACCGTCATCTCGTTGCTTACTGCGGAAATCTGCAGCAGGATCGCTGGCAGCAATCGGGTCCTCTTGGCCTGGGGCGGACCTTAAATGGGTTGACCCTCGGCATCTGGGGGTATGGGAAAATTGGTAGGCGGATCGCTCGCTATGGCAATGCTTTTGATATGAAGGTTGTGGTTTGGGGGCGTGAGCCTTCACGCGAACAGGCGCTTAAGGATGGCTATCAATGTGCGGCAAGCAAGGAAGAATTTTTTGCGACGGCAGATGTGTTGTCTCTTCACTTACGTTTGAATGATGCCACCCGGGAGTGTGTCACCGCAGCGGATCTTGGCCGTATGAAGACCGATGCCTTATTTGTCAATACCAGTCGCTCTGGATTAGTCGAAGATGGGGCGTTGCTGAAGGCTCTGCACGCCGGGCGGCCTGGATTTGCCGCTCTTGATGTCTATGACCAGGAGCCGGCAAGCGTGGCTAGCGAGCCTCTCATCTCTTTACCAAACGTACTCTGCTCACCCCACCTGGGGTATGTCGAGAAGAACAGTTACCAACTTTACTTTGATGCGGCTTTTGACAATGTCCTGAAATTCTCCAGGGGCAACCCTCAGAACATTGCGAACCCGGAGGTCTTGACTTGTCGCAAAGTGCTTTAAATTTTAAGCCTTAAAATACTTTCGTTCTGGGCGGCCAATAGTGCCATATTCCAGGTTAATTTTAAGAAAACCAGTGGAGATCAGATATTCAAGGTATTTCCGGGCTGTGGTACGACTGGCTCCGATAAAGTGACCGACCTCTTCGGCACTTTGTCCTTTGTCCGGTAGCGCGCTGAAACTGTCGACTACTTTTTCAAGGGTCAGAGGATCTATCCCTTTTGGCACATCCTGTCCCTGATGTTGTTGTGGACTGCTCGGAGCGTGGCGAAAAAATTGATCGACCCCTTCCTGATCAACATTGTCCAATGCTTTCAGTTTCAGCCAATGCTGACGATAGTTGCCCAATGCTTCTTCAAAACGCTGAAAAAATACCGGTTTGATCATGTAGTCAAAAACTCCGCTACGCAGAGCATTGTGCAGGAGTTTCACATCTTTGGCTGCAGTAATCAGGATCACATCACAATTGGCATGGTTACGGCGTAAGGTATCCAGGAAGTCCATACCGTTGCCATCTGGAAAGTAGACATCCAGCAGGATCAGATCTGGTTCGAGGGCGGCGACCATTTCAGTCGCATCGGTGAGGAGGTTGACGACGCCAGTGACAGCAAACCCTTCAACCTTTTCAACGAAGAGCTGGTGGGCTTTAGCGACTTTGAGGTTGTCTTCAATAATCAGAACTTCGATTGTTCTCATCGGTCTGGATTCCTTTTGGGGATCTCGATTATAAACAGGGCGCCCCCCATGTCGCTCTGCTGTAGGCTGATTCCGCCGTTAAAGTTTTTAAGAGCCATACTGACCAGATGCAGCCCGTAGCCTCTTTTTTCTCCTTGCTTGGTGGAAACTCCCTTGTGAAAGATCGCTGATTTCATCTCATCTGCAACCCCGGGCCCATTGTCTTCTATTTCAAAGATCAGGTCATTTCCGTAATCGCTCATAAATATTTTGATCTGGGGTTTCCCCCGACCGGTTTGCGCCGCTTCAAAAGCATTGTTAATGAGATTACCCAGAATGGTGACCAGTTGATGACGGTCGATGTCATCGGGTAAATCTACCATATGACTTTCCGGGTCGATGGTAAAGTCAACTTTTAGCTCGAGGGCATGCATATATTTGCCGATCAGGAAGGCCGATAATGCCGGGTCCGGAATCGACTCGGTCAGTTGACGGATCAGTTGGCGGTGCCCGCTGGTTTCGGTGGCGATAAAATCAAGGACTTCGTCATAAGCCTCCATCTGGATCATGCCGACAATGGCATGCAGACGGTTGGTGTATTCATGGGTCTGGGCACGTAGCATATCTGAATACGCCTGAATTTGTGACAGCTCACGGGCCATCAGGTCAATTTCATCTTTGGGGCGTAAGGTCATGACGACCCCCTGTATCTGACTATCGATACGGATGGGGACAATATTAAAGATCATGGCGATTCCCTGAACCTGAATCTCCTGGTTAAGGATCTGTTTTCCGGCAACAAATACCCGGGTGAAGTCGATACTGGAAAACTTCTTGATAACCGATTGCCCGAGCAGTTCTTTGCCAAACTGATCGCGCGCGGTCTGGTTAAGCAGGGTGATACACCCCTCGGCATCCGTTGCAATAATCCCTTCACGAATTGAAGCGATCATGGCTTCACGCTCCTGAAATAAACTGGCAATTTCCCGGGGTTCCAGGCCCAGGGTGGCACGTTTGACCCCCTGGGCGATGAGAATGGCAGCGACCAGACCAAGGGTGATGAAGAGCCAGATGTAGAAGAGCTCTTTTTCCAGATAGCTTTTCGACAGAATACGCAGACTCTCTACCCGGTAGTGTACCGAGACCATTCCGATAATATTGAGATCGTCATCGAATATGGGGGCATTGCCGTTGATCATGGCTCCATGATTCATGCGGTTGTTGGAGACGTAAGGGTGTCCATAACGTAGAGTACGATTGATATTGGGGAGATTATACGGCTTTCCGACCTGATTCTGGTCAGTGTTGTAGATCTGGATCGCATCGCGGTTGGTAATGACGATAGCGGTCGCTTCCGCTTCAAGGCGGATGGCATTGGCCAGAATTTCCAGGGTGCTGAAGCTATCCTGGTTGCTGACTATACGCTTCAGTTCGGGGATGAGCGCCACATGTTTGGCTGCCTGCAGCGCGCGTTTTTCTGTCTGCTGTTCGACAATTTCGTAGATCATGCGAGAAAATACCACGCCGAGGGAAATCATCTGAAAGACAACCAGCACCATGATAACGAGTGCCACGGAATCGAGGAGCTTTTTCGGGATCAGGTGAGTGCGGATAAAATTGACAAGACCAGTCATACCTTAAGGCCTCTGCTTATTTCCGAAACGGTGGTTACGGAAGACTCTGGATAGCAGTGAGGGAAGCAGAACCACGATCAGGGTCAGGATCCACAGGGTGCGACAGATTGGACTGGTATGAAGAATACTGAGGTCGCCACCGCTGATAGCAAGGGCCCGGCGCAAGGTGTTTTCCATCAAGGAACCGAGAACAAAACCGAGCAACAGGGGGGGTAACGGATAGTGATAACGCTCTAGCAGATAACCACAGATGCCGAGAAACAACATGATCAATAATGACAGGGAGCTTTCATTGATAGAAAAGACCCCAATAAATGAAAGCACCAGAAGTACCGGGCCAAATACCCAGCCGGGAATCTCCTTAACGCGGGAAAACAGGCGGGTGATGGGCCAGTAGAGACAGAGCAACAGCAGGTTTCCAAAGGCCATGGAAAGCAGCAATGCCCAGATCAAAGGGGCATACTGGGTGAACAGGCCGGGACCGGGGGTGATGTTGTGTAACAGTAGGGCCCCAAGCATGATGGCGGCAGTACCACTGCCTGGTATGCCAAGGGCTAACAAGGGGACCATCGCTCCGCCAACAGCAGAGCTGTTGGCCGTTTCTTCGGCAACAATAGCTTTCAGGCGGCCGCGTAATTTATCCTGATCGGAGGCAAAGCAGGTCTGTTCAATCTTCAGTCCGACCCGGCTGGCAAGAATCGCTCCGCCACCAGGTAAGATGCCGATGATAAAACCGATAACCGCAGAGCGCAGCATGGCCCAGCGACAGGCAAGAATCGAAATTTTATTCACCCGCAGTGGTTCTATCTTTAAAAATGGAGATGGTTCCTGTCTGGGCTGGGCAAGGAGCTCAAATAGCTTACTGATAACAAACAGGCCAACGACCACGGTGGTAAATTCTATACCATCAAAAAATTGGGGAATGCCCATGGTGAAACGCATAGTTCCTGTGGTTGAATCGATGCCGATGGTCGCCATCATGATACCGATTATCAAGCTGATAAAAGTGCGTATTGGATACTGCCCGGCACGAATTGATAGGGATGCAAAGGCAAAAATGACCAGGGCAAAATATTCAGCTGGCCCGAAATTAATCACCACCTGCCGGATCAGGATTATGGAAATAATCATCCCGACAATCGCGGTAAGTCCGCCACAAAAGGACCCGATGCCAGCCAGGGTCTGAATCATTGCCAGCTGTTTTTTTTCGGACTGATTATCCGCATGGTAACTGGCGGTACCCTGACGACCGAATTCGGCAGAGTAATAGGTTGTCAGCAGCAAAATCAGAGTGGATTCAATGGGCAGGGAGAAGGTATGCGACAAAGGTAACAGCAGTGCAACGCCATGAATGGCCCGGAGGCCGGAAATGGTTCCGACCAAAGAACCGAGTAATACGCCGATAACGATCATGACGAGATTTGGGGTTGAGAAGGCCAACTGCCAGCCATGTCCTATTTCTGACCAGAATTCCATGTCAGTTCACCCCGTAGGTAAAGATGGTGCCGAGGGGTAATGGGGTGTTCAGAAGAAAATTGAACAGACCATAGCAGATGACAGATAGAACTAATGCAGTCATTAAGCCTTGCATCCAGGAGCAGCGATAGAGGCGAGATGCCAAATAGATACTGATGGTGGTCGATAACAGAAACCCAAGCAAATTCCAGGTGGCCTGGTAGAAGAGCAGAATGACCGTCAGCCACAAACCACGCCCCCACCCCGGTACAGATGGTAACTGCACCCGATGCGGGTAAAGTAACAGGATCAGAGTCAGGATGATCAGGCTGCCAGCTAAGAAGAGAGGAACAGGCTTGGGTCCCAGAGGGTCATAGCTGAACGGGGTGCCATAATTCTGCGCCGCCGCGCCATAAATCAGGCCAACCACCAGGAGCAATAAGGAAAGCAACCGATCACTCATTTCAGCAGTCCGATACCGACTGCCAGCTCCTTTTGTTTGGCGACAGTCTCCTCAACAAAGTTAGAAAAATCGCTCCCCAGCATCGTAAAGGGGTAAAGTCCCAAGGCGTCTCGCTGTTCCTGGAACTCTACCGTTCTGGTCAGGCGCTTGAGGGTATTGACCCACCATTGATAACTTTCATCACTGACTTGAGGGCCCATATAAAAGCCCCTCCAGATCGTCCAGTCAACCAGGTACCCCTGTTCTCGGGCTGTCGGAATCTCTGCATATTCATCGGGAAGGCGATGGTCGGAAAGGACCGCAAGTATCTTAATCTGTCCTTTGGCTAAAGGGACTTTAAGCTCGGCAGCATCGCCGGGAAATATGTCGATATAACCGTTAATCAGTGCTTCTGTAGCATCTTTGGGCCCTTCAAAACCAACATAACGAATTCGGGCCGGGTCGATGCTCCCTTCCTGAACCAGCAATGCTGCTTTCATCCAGTCCTGACTCCCTGTCGAACCACTCCCTCCGATACTGACAGCAAAGGGTGCGTGACGCAATTTGGCGATCAGATCGTTAAGGGAATTCCATACCGAATCATGACGCACAGCAATAACCCCGTAATCGGCGGCAAGAGCACCAAGCCAGCGGACATCATTAACGCTGTAACTGCCAAACTTCTGGGTCGCGATATTGAGAGCCGAGCCAGAGCTGGCAGCGACAATCAGTTGCGGGTCATTGTTGCGCATACCAATAACATGGTTATAGGCAACGGCGCCGATACCACCCGTTTTGTAGCGCACTGACATGGGGGCATCGATCAGGTTGCTGGCGAGTAATGCCTTGGCGACAAGTTGACAACTGAGGTCCATCCCCCCTCCGGCTTTGGCGGCAACCAGACATTCTGGCTGAGTTACCTGAAAGGCCGTGGCCAGGGGGGAGTGAAATGGCGCTGTTGTCATGATTGATATAAACAGAAGCAGAAGTTTTTTCATGATATCCCGGCTGGTTTCAAAAAGAACAAAAAGAACTTTAAAAACAGAAAAAACCTTTAGTTCCATAACATTTACAGAATAGTAGCATCCGGTTATCTATAAAACAATAATTGAAAATAGTGGCAGAAAAACGACAGTGCTTTTGCTGAAACAGGAACCTCGAAAAATTTAATCCAACCGATTAAAGCGTCATGCTCGGGGTTTCTTTTTTGGGCTGAATCTGCTGTCTGGAACTGTGCCCATAGTGATGGGCCGAACTCATTTTCGTTACGAGGAGGTAAGACTATGAAGTTGGTTAAAGTTGTTGCACTTGGTTTTCTCACTTGTTGCCTGTCCCTGCCGGCATTTGCCGCGGGTATCGAAAAGCCTGAGTGTATTGCCCCAGCCAAGCCTGGCGGTGGTTTCGACCTGACTTGCCGGGTTGCCCAGACTGGTCTGAAAGATCATTTGCCTAAACTGATGCAGGTTACCTTTATGCCAGGTGGCATCGGAGCAGTTGCATTTAACCTGTTCAATACCACCCGTACGGATGATCCTAATGCTATTGTCGCGTTCTCTTCAGGATCGTTACTCAATATTGCGACCGGTAAATATGGTAAGTGGTCCGCCAGTGATGTTCGCTGGTTGGCAACTGCCGGTGCTGACTTCGGTGCTGTTGTTGTTAAAGGCGATAGTAAGTATAAGACTCTTGATGATTTGATGGCTGATTTCAAAAAGGGTGAGAATACCGTTACCGTTGGTGCTGGTGGCTCTGTCGGTAGCCAGGACTGGATGAAAGCGGCTTTGTTACTGAAATCTGTCGACAAAGATCCACGTAAAATGCGTTATGTCGCTTACGATGGTGGTGGCGATGCTATTGCCGGTTTGTTGGGTGGCAGTATTCAGCTTTACATGGGCGATGTTGGTGAGATGGTTTCACACCTGGGTACCGGCTCTATGCGTATATTGGCGGTTATGTCTGACCAGCGCCTGCCTGAGCCTTTTGCTGATGTTCCTACTGCTAAAGAACTTGGTTACGATGCCGAGTGGACCATCATGCGTGGTTTCTACATGGGTAAAGATGCTTCTGACGAAGCTTATAATGCCTGGGTTGATGCTTTTAAAGCTGCCTACAAGACTGAAGAGTTCGCCAAAATTCAGAAAGATAAAGGTTTGCTGCCACTGAACATGGCTGGTGAAGAGTTTAATCAGGATGTTCAAAGACGTGTTGAAAAAATGCGTGCAGTTGCTAAAGAAGCTGGTTTGATCAAGTAAGACCTGAGTTTAACTGAACTACCATGGCGGTGCCGTCTTAATGTTGATGGCGGCACCGTCTCGGAGATTAATTTCATGGCTGATAGAATTTTTGGAACGATTGTTCTCCTTGTTGTGCTGGCATACGGATTTATTGCTTTTACGGTCATTGAAGCGCCGTTCCAGTATGACCCGCTGGGGCCCGAAAGTTGGCCACAAATCCTGGCTGTCTGCGCTTTTTTATGTTGCCTTTACGTACTGATCAAGCCCGATGATCTGAAGTTCGGGGTTGCGGGAAATGTTTTAAGTCGGATTGGTATCGTTGTTGTTTTGCTGATTGCTTATGCACATTTTTTTGAATCGGCCGGCTTTATTATTGCCACGGCTGTTTTCTGCGCCATTTTTTCACGGCTATTCGGGGCAACTTACAAAGAGTGTACCCTCTTCGGCATTGCCTCTGGAGTAATCGGTTACGTGGTCTGTGCGTTGCTGCTCGACTTGAATTTACCTAAGGGCATTCTGGAAGCGATTTTGTGAGGTTATAATGTTTGATGTTTTTGCAAATCTATCTCAAGGATTCGCGGTTGCTTTGCAACCGATGAACTTCCTCTATGTCATTATCGGCTGTCTTTCTGGAACGCTGATTGGTGCGTTACCTGGAATCGGTCCTATCAACGGTGTTGCCATTCTGTTGCCGATTGCGTTCAGTGCTGGGCTCCCGCCGGAATCTGCATTGATTCTATTGGCAGGTATCTATTATGGGGCTGAGTATGGTGGCCGGATATCTTCAATTCTGCTGAATGTTCCGGGTGATGCAGGAGCGGTTTTCACCACGTTGGACGGTAATCCCATGGCTAAGCGTGGCGAAGCAGGGCGAGCCCTGTCATTGTCTGCGGTAGCCTCCTTCCTTGGTGGTACTTTTGCCGTTGTTTTGATGTCCCTGTTTGGACCCTTGCTGGCTTCTGTAGCCATTAAATTTAACCCGTCCGACTACGTTGCGCTGATGGTGTTTGCTTTCACCTGTCTGTCCTCCCTGGTTGGTAAAAATCCGATTAAGACTCTGCTTGGTGCCATTATCGGTTTTATGATCACAACCATCGGGATCGACGCCAATACCGGTATCCCACGTTTTACCTTTGATATCCCCGACTTGTTGTCTGGTATCGATTTTCTGATTATCGTTATCGGATTGTTCGGGATGGCTGAGTTGATCAGTCTGGTCGAGCAGCAGGTAACAGGTAAACTGGAAATTTTACCGATTGGTAAGAGTTTTGTCTCTTGGGCAGACATGAAAAAAATTAAATGGACTGTGCTGCGCAGCTCTTTAATCGGTTTCTTTATCGGGGTTCTGCCTGGGACAGGTGCATCGGTTGCCTCTGCCGTGACCTACGGTACTGAAAAACGCCTTGCTGGTGAAGAAGGCAAAGCTTTTGGTACTGGTGATGTGCGTGGTCTCGCCGCTCCTGAAGCTGCCAATAATGCTTCTGCTGGTGGCGCGATGGTACCGATGTTAACCCTGGGTATTCCTGGTTCTGGTACCACCGCTATTTTGCTTGGCGCTTTGTTACTGTTCAATGTGACTCCTGGTCCCTTGATGTTTGAACAGCGTCCAGAAATTGCCTGGGGTTTGATTGCGTCAATGTATATTGGTAACCTTGCTTTATTGGTTATCAACCTGCCGTTAGTCGGGATTTTTGCTAAACTGTTGACCATTCCACAAAAATATCTGACTCCATTGATCGCAGTTCTGGCTTTTGTCGGTATCTACTCGGTTGTCAGCAACCCGTTTGATCTGTATATGATCATTGCCTTAGGTGTCTTTGGCTGGTTGCTGCGTAAATTACAGTTCTCCTTGGCTCCAGTTATTCTGGGTGTTGTTCTTGGGCATATTTTTGAGGACAATTTACGCCGCGCCCTGTCTATTTCGGCAGGTGACTGGTCTATTCTGTTTGAGTCCGGAGCAAGTATTACCTTATACATCATGGCGATCTTGATTGTGTTTGCACCAATGGTGTTGGGTCGTGTCCTTAAAAAAGCATAAGTTCTTCCCGGGTGTGCTGTCGCGAAATTTTCGCCAGCACACCCAGCTTTATATACCTTAACTGAAGAAGGTGTCTGACCGACAATTCTTCCTGCTTTTCCCTGGTATTTCATTTCATCTGTTTGCTTTATCGCTTTTTTTGAATTTCCTCTTCTCATGCTAAGGAGAATGTTCATGGCTGATAATGTAACACCATTCAAAACAGCAGATCTTTACGATGATCATGGTAGCAGTCTGCAGGTGTGTGAGCCGCTATTTCAGCATTATGGTGGCAACAAGTCCTTTTGTGGACCCCTGGTGACAATCAAGTGCTTTGAAGATAACTCCCTTGTGGGCGAGACCCTCGGAACCCCGGGAGATGGACGGGTTCTGGTGGTCGATGCCGGTGGTTCAAAGCGCTGCGCCATGCTGGGAGATCGCCTGGCTCAGAAGGGGGTAGACAACGGCTGGGCGGGTGTTGTTATGTTTGGGTGTATCCGTGATGCTGAGGATATTGGTGCCATGCCTATTGGGGTTATGGCATTGGCGACTATCCCACGTAAAAGTATTAAAAAGGGGATTGGTGAGAAGGATCTGGATGTGTGTTTCGCCGGGGTCACTTTTTGTAGCGGTGAGTGGTTATATGCAGATCTGGATGGGATCGTTGTCAGCAAGCATCAGCTTTGATCTCTTGCGGCGCTTGTGCCCCTTCATGGGGTGAGTCTGTCCTGCTGGCTAGTTTTCTTGGCCGGAATTCTCTCAAAGAAAAGGACAGCCTGTAGCCAAAAACACGTTATTCTTTGCCGAGGGTCTTGATGTGACGTCCATTGATCTGTAAGATATGCGGACACTGAAAAACAACGACTGCTTCTTCGGGTCGTTGTTTTTTGGCCAGGGGGGCAGAACAGTCCGAATTTACAGAGAGTTACCCATAATGATCCATACTTTCGATCTCCTGCAGCAGATGGCAATATTTTTACTGGTTGCCTATCTGTTCAGTAAATCCCCAGCTTTTAAGCCCCTTGTTGCTGACGCCCTGCTGCTTAAACATAAAATTCTGCTGTTCATCTTTTTCTCAGGTTTTTCCATTCTCGGCACCTATATCGGTTTGCCTGTTCACAATGCCGTGTTTAATACCAGTGCCATTGGTAATGTTATCTCCGGGATGATCGGTGGGCCAATTCTTGGCCTGGCTACCGGTATTCTAAGTGGGTTATTCGGAATATTATTCGGTAATTATTCCAGTGTGTCCATCGCTCTGGCAACTTCTGCGGTTATCCAGGGGCTGTTAGGTGGTATTGTGCACCTGGTGATGATGCGTAAAAACCAGTCGGAACAGTTGTTTTACCCTGGGGTTGCCATGGTGGCGGCGTTAACCGGGGCGATTCTGCAGCTGGTTGTTCTGCGTATGTTCCTGCAGCCGGGGAGTGAGGAATGGCGCGTCGTTCATGCTTTTGCCCTACCCTTGCTCTCCGCTAATGCTCTTGGTGCTGCATTGTTTATGACCATGATGCGCGATCAGAAAACCATGCTCGATAAAGTTGGAGCCATGTTTTCTGCCAAGGCACTGAATATCGCTGAACGCAGCCTGGGCATTCTGAGTCAGGGATTCACTCCTGAGACCGCCCATCGCCTTGCCGAAATTATTTACGATGAAACCGGTGTCGGTGCTGTCGGTATCAGTGACCGTGAGACAACCCTTGCCTTTGTCGGTGAAGGCTCTGATCATCATCGCCCCGGATTGTCGATTGCCTCATCTAAAACCCGGGAAGCAATTCGCGATAATAAGGTCATCTATTCAGATGGTGTGCACGAAAAGTTTACCTGTGCCTTACGGGACGATTGCCCCCTTGGATCGGCATTGATTGTTCCGTTACGCGCTGACAATGAAGTTGTTGGTACCATTAAGCTCTACGAGCCCAAGCATAAATTGTTCTTGAATCTGAATAAAACCCTTGGGGAAGGTATTGCCAGGCTGCTTTCTGAGCAGTTATTGCGTGATCGCTATGAGAATCAGAAAAACCTGCTGGTGAAGTCGGAACTCAAGCTGATTCAGGCCCAGGTTAATCCCCATTTCCTGTTTAATGCTCTGAATACCATCGTGGCGGTCGTGCGGAAAGACCCAGACCAGGCACGTAGCCTGCTGCTGCACCTCTCGAATTATTTCAGAAAAAATCTGAAGCGCTCAAGTGACCTGGCAACCCTTGAAGAGGAACTGGATCATGTCAATTCCTATCTGGTCATCCAGAAAGCGCGTTTTGGTGAAAAGTTACTGATCGAACAGGATATTGATCCGATCCTGTTGAAAACCAAGGTTCCTACTTTTACTTTGCAGCCGATTGTGGAAAATGCTATCAAGCACGGCATTTCAAATATGCTCGATGCCGGTAAAGTCAAGATAGCTGCCCGCCGTGAAGGGGGGAAGGTGCTCATCGAGGTGACCGATGATGCTGGTGCCTATTGCGAAAAACTGCGTACCGATGGCCTCGGCATGAATATCGTAGATAAACGGATCAAAAATCTCTATGGAAGCCAGTACGGGACGGCAATATCTTGCGTGCCCGATGAAATGACCAGGGTCTCACTGATCCTGCCGGATAAAAACGGAGCAAACTAATGATCAGAGTATTAATCGTCGATGATGAGTCTTATGCACGTGAAGAATTGGCTGTGTTGCTCGAGGATATCGGCGGTGTTGAAATTGTCGGTAGCTGCGCTAATGCGATGGAAGCTATTCGCATGGTCAATCACGAGAAGCCCGATGTCGTATTTCTGGATATTAAAATGCCGGTTCTCGACGGTTTTGATCTGCTCGGGATGATTGAAGAAGAGGTCATGCCCTATATCGTTTTTGTAACGGCTTTTGATGAGTATGCCTTAAAGTCGTTTGAAGAGAAGACTCTGGATTATCTTTTGAAGCCGGTTGACCCGGAGCATTTAGGGCGGGCAATGCAGAAGATTCGTACTGCCGTTGCCAGCAACCAGTCTCCCAGTTACCAGGTGCCGCAGTTGACTCGTATCCCCTGTATAAGTGGTCATAAAATCAAGCTGGTGAACCCTGAAAACGTCGAGTATGCTCACTCCGATATCAGTGGCGTTCACGTCTATATAGCCGAAGGTGGTTACTTTACAGAATTAACTCTGAAGGTGCTTGAGGGGCGCGCCGGATATCTGCGCTGTCATAAACAATATCTGGTAAATCCACGTTTTGTTGATGAGATTGTTACCCAGGAAAATGGCCTGGCTGAAATTAAAACCCACAGTGGTTACACCCTGCCGGTAAGCAGGCGTTATCTGCGTAAATTGAAGGATGCGTTCGGTCTGTAAACACTGTTTTTTCAGACCGTCCCGCTTAAAGAAGCATTCCGACCGCTTAGTTTCCCAATCCTGCCGTTTGTCTCATCTGATCTTTCTACCCTAAGCGTATTGTCCTATCCTACACTCGAAACAGCAGAGGAAATCCTCCTCTGCGAGAATTCTTGAAAAGTAATACTAAGGAGTGGAACAATGGGTGAAGCAGCACTGTCTTATTGGTTAGAGGAATTTATCAATCCTTCTCCACAACCGGCTGATGCCGATATGGAATACACTGCGCTTATGGCAGGTGAGTCGGATGACGACTGGAAGTATGGTTCCGATTGATTGACTGTTTTAAGCGTATTTGAAATACGCAGCGACGGCCCAGCTTAATTGTTAAGCGTTGGGCCTTTGTTATATTTAAAGAAAGAGCAGTTCCAATTTTTTCGAGGGAGAGTCGATATGTCTGTAAGAATTGTTATCGTACGTCATGTACCGCAGGAGAAAGCTACTGAGTTAAGGCCTTTGCTGCTGGAGATGCGAGCACTTGCCAATGCTCAGCCTGGATATGTTTCAGGTGAAACTCTGGTTAACTATGATGACCCGAGCGAATATCTGGTTCTGAGTACCTGGCAGACGCTTAAGGATTGGAATGTCTGGTTGGCAGATGACCGGCGCAAGAGATTGCAGGCCGCTGTCGATGCTATTACCGGTTGTGAGACGCTGTATTCAGTTTATTACAACGGCTAATAACGGGTTGACGTCAAAGAACTTACTCAGAAAAAGGATTATCGCTGATGATGGAAGCGAAGATTAATGCATTGTTGGAGAAACGTCAGAAAGCTCTTGCCGGCGGGGGTACCGACAAGATCAAAAAACGCCACGACAAAGGGCTGATGACGGCACGTGAGAGGATCGACCTACTGCTTGACGAAGGTAGCTTTGAAGAGTTCGATATGTTCAAAGGGCACCGTTGTCATCATTTCGGTATGGAAAAAGTCGAGACCATTGGTGATGGTGTTGTCACTGGTTACGGGACCATCGGTGGTCGTCTGGTTTACGTATTTGCCTTTGATTTTACGGTTCTCGGTGGTTCCCTGTCCGAAACCCTGGCAGAAAAAGTCTGCAAGGTTATGGATATGGCCGTTAAAAACGGTGCCCCGGTTATCGGTCTGAATGATTCAGGTGGTGCCCGTATTCAGGAAGGTATTGAGAGTCTTGCTGGCTACTCAGATATTTTCCTGCGTAACGTTATGGCTTCCGGGGTTGTTCCTCAGTTGTCTGGTATTTTCGGCCCTTGTGCCGGTGGTGCTGTTTATTCCCCAGCCCTGACCGACTTCAACGTTATGGTCCGCAATAACAGCTATATGTTCCTGACCGGACCTAAGGTTGTTAAAGCTGTTACCCACGAAGACGTTACTACTGAGGCCCTTGGTGGCGCCAGTGTCCACACTACCAAAAGTGGTGTTGCTCACCTGGCAGGTGACTCTGAAGAACAAGCCATCGCTCAATTGCGTGAGCTGTTCTCATACATGCCACAGAACAATATGGAAGTTCCTCCACGCAAAGACACCGAAGATCCGATTACTCGTGAGGAAATGGGTCTTTGTCGTCTGCTGCCAGAAAACCCTAACCACCCTTACGATATCAAGCAACTGATCGCTGCCACTGTTGATGATGGTCAGTTCCTCGAGATTCAGCCTGACTGGGCTCCGAATATCGTTATCGCTTTTGCTCGCTACGGTGGCCAGTCTGTTGGTATCGTTGCCAACCAGCCTCTGCACCTTGCTGGTGTTCTGGATAACGATTCATCTATCAAGGCAGCACGTTTTGTCCGTTTCTGTGATGCTTTCAATATCCCGTTGGTTACCTTTGTTGACGTTCCCGGCTTCCTGCCTGGTACCGCACAGGAATATGGTGGCATCATCCGTAACGGTGCCAAGCTGCTCTACGCTTATGCTGAAGCAACCGTACCTAAGGTCACCGTTGTTGTCCGTAAATCCTACGGTGGTGCTTACTGCGTTATGAGTTCCAAACACCTGCGTGGTGATGTGAACTACTCATGGCCTACTGGTGAAATCGCAGTTATGGGCGCTAAAGGCGCAGCTGAGATCCTGTTTGCTGGCGCTGCCAAAAAAGATCCCGAAAATGCTGAAAAGATTATGGCCGAGGGGATCGAAGAGTACTCAGAGAAATTCGCTAACCCTTACGAAGCAGCCAAGCGTGGTTATGTTGATGCGGTCATCCTGCCACAGCGTACCCGTTTCCGGATCTGTAAAGCCCTGGCGATGCTCGAAGGTAAGCAAGACTGCAACCCACGTAAAAAACACGGCAATATCCCTCTGTAATCAGAACATTATTTGCATTAACGAACGGATAAAATTATGAATTTTAGCTGGCAAAATGTTGTTGACGGTCATGGGGTAGGCCTCATGATCACCGGGATGTTGATTGTTTTTTGCGGTTTGTTGCTGATCAGCGGAATCATCATTTTGATGGGTTCCCTGGATGGAAAAAAAGCAAAGGCAAAAACAGCTCCTGTTCCGGTAGACGATGCGAAAGCTAACAAAGAACCAACGAAAGAAGAGCTTATCGCAGTTGCGGCTCTGGTTGTTTACCTTGAATCAGAACGCAGCATGGGCGAATTAACAATTAAATTACCAAAGCAGAAGAAAGTTGGATCGATCTGGGCTTCTGCAGGCAAAATGCGCTCGCTATCTGAAGGAGGCTCCTATGCGTAAATATAAATTGAAGTTGAATGATAAAGATTTTGAAGTACAACTGAATAGCGTTGGCGCTGAAGATGCTGTGCTGGAAATTAACGGTAAAGAATTTACTGTAGCCATCTCTGCGATTGAAGAAGTTCTTCCTGAAGGTGCTGAACTGAACCTCGCAGCTGTTGCCGCTGCTGCCCCGGTCGCTTCTGCCAAGCCAAAGGTTGCTGCTGCCGGTGATGGTTCTGTTCTCGCTCCGATTCCGGGATCGATCATGCAGGTTTATGTCAAGGTTGGCGATGAAGTTAAAGTCGGTCAGGCCTTGTTTAAAATGGAAGCCATGAAGATGGAAAATGAAATCAATGCCCGTGTTGACGGAAAAGTATGTGCCGTTAATATCAAGGTTGGCGACAGTGTCAACCAGGGTGATGAGTTGATTGTCATTGATTAAGGGACGTGGCCCCTTTATGGGGCCGCTTCTGGTTTCCTTTTAATTTCAGTAGAGAGCGTTACTATGGACATGTTAACCAATTTTTTAATGAGCACAGGTTTTGTAGAAATCGCCTGGCCAAACGTCATTATGATCCTGTTTGGTTGCCTTTTTGTTTGGCTGGCCATCACCAAAGGGTTTGAACCCCTGTTACTTTTACCGATCGGCTTCGGTCTGATCGTTGGCAATATTCCGATTCCCGAAGCCATGTCTGGCGGGGAAGAGGGGATGTTTTTTCACAACATCTATATGGGAGTTAAGGGGGGAATTTATCCTCCGCTGATTTTCCTCGGCGTTGGTGCTATGACCGACTTTTCACCGATGTTGAGCAATCCCAAGTTGGTGTTGTTGGGTGCCGCTGCACAGTTTGGTATTTTCGGGACCCTGATCGCTGCCATGTTTATCGGCTTTACTCCTGCACAGGCAGGTGCCATTGGTATTATCGGTGGGGCCGACGGCCCGACGGCGATCTTTCTGTCGTCAGTTCTTGCTCCTGAGCTGCTCGGCTCAATTGCCATTGCCGCTTATTCGTATATGTCGCTGGTCCCGGTTATTCAGCCACCGATCATGCGCCTGTTAACCACCAAGGAAGAACGGGTCATCCGGATGGAAATGTCCCGTCAGGTCAGCAAACGTGAAAAAATTATTTTTCCGATTGTTGGTTTTCTGATTTGTACCCTGATTGCACCAGGGTCCATGGTACTGATTGGTTGTCTGTTCTTTGGTAATATTCTTAAAGAAAGCATGGTTACTGAGCGTCTCGCCAATACTGCGCGTAATGCGATGATCGATATTCTGACCATCTTGTTGGGTTTCTCTATTGGTGCCAATACTCTTGCTGCAGACTTTCTGACTGCAAGATCAATCGGTATCTTCGTTATGGGGGCGACGGCTTTTGCTGTTGCAACGGCATGCGGGGTTCTGTTTGCCAAGTTCCTGAATCTGTTTTCCAAGAAGAAAATCAATCCTCTGGTTGGTGCCGCAGGGGTGTCTGCTGTACCAAATGCTGCCCGGGTTGTTAATAAGGTTGGATTGGAATATGATCCTACTAACTACCTGCTGATGCACGCTATGGCACCAAATGTTGCTGGTGTTGTTGGCTCTGCTATCGCTGCAGGTGTTCTACTGTCAGTTCTCGGTTAGACTTGGATTCACGGGCTTTTAGCCTGAAGGTGTGAGAATAAGCACATGGTTGTTCGCTTGATTAATAAGTATGATCAGCTGAAGGCAAAGGAACTCATTGAAGAAAATGGGTTCACCTATGAGGATAAGTTCGATGCCATGTTCGGGATTTTTGAAGATGGCGAGCTGGTTGCGACAGCGACCAGAGATCACAACGTATTTAAAATGATCTGTATTCGTGACAGTCACCAGGGAGGAAATCTCCTTGGTGAACTGCTCACGGAGTTGGTCAACAGTTGTGAATTTACCAACATTAAAAACTATTTTGTATTTACCAAGCCTGACCGCTGTCAGTCTTTCCAGTATTTTAATTTTCACCCACTGGTCAATCACGAAAAGCTTTGCCTTCTTGAATATGGAAATGGTTTGCAAAGCTACCTTGAGCAAAATCGTGAACTGGTTCGTGAAGGGAATAACGGCGCGGTTGTAGTTAACTGTAACCCCTTTACGCGCGGTCATCAGTACCTGATAGAAGAAGCATCCAGGCAGGTTGATCACCTGTATATCTTTGTCGTACGTGAAGATCGATCAATTTTTCCATTTGATGTGCGTTTCCGCCTGGCCCAGGAAGGAACGGCACACCTCTCTAACGTAACTGTGTTGGATACCTCCGATTATGCTGTCAGTCAGGTAACCTTTCCAGGTTACTTTTTAAAGCAGGGTGACGACCAGCAGACGATCCAGATGGAGGTGGACCTCCACTTATTCGGCAAGCATATCGCTCCGTTCTTTAACATCACCAAACGTTTTATCGGTACGGAGCCCTATTGCCGGACAACAAGAATATACAGCGAAACAATGCATAAAGTGCTCGCCTTGTATAATATTGAAACTGTGCAATTAGAGCGTAAAAATATTGGATCGCAACCGATCAGTGCCTCCAGAGTTCGCGAAGCGCTTAAGCGCGAGGCTTTTGAAACTCTGAAGGATCTCGTTCCTGATTCAACGCTGGGATTCCTGCGTTCACCTCAGGCACGTGATTTACTGACGACTCTGAAAGATTATCAAAGGAGACATTGATGAACATAACTAAAAAAGCCCAGGCAGGAACCATGCAGTCCAGTGATCTCATGGTTTTCCTTGAGCCTGCGGATGAATTGCGTGTTGAAATTGATTCAACGGTAAAAATACAGTTCGGCCACTTGATTGAAAAGCAGGTCGCAGCTGTTTTGGAGAAACTGTCTGTAACCAGCGGTTATATCAAAGTCAGTGACCGTGGTGCCCTCGATTATGCTATCGCTGCACGGCTTGAAACTGCCATCAGAAGAGCCAGCGGAGAGGAGTTGTAGACATGAAAGGCGTCTATTGTAAAGAATGGAATCAGGGTCGCAGATATATCGTTAAAATCGAGCCTGGTCAAAAAATTAAAGAGAGTTTGATTCAGTTCGCCAAGCAGGAAAACATCCAGAATGGTGTTGTTGTTTCTGCTGTCGGTTCTGTCGTTAAGGCTGGTTTCCGTGGCATTAAGTCCGGGGCCAAACTTCCGATTACCGAACCCCGCATGCGGATTATTGAGCTTGAGGGACCTCTCGAGTTGGTTGGTCTTGAAGGTAACCTGATTGCCAGTGAGGACAACGGTGTCGATTGTCACTTACACATCATGATGGCGAAAAGCTCCGGTGAAGTTGTCGGTGGACATATGTTCGATGCCGAAATCTTTGCTAGCTGTGAAATTATGTTTACTGAGATCCTGGTTTCTGGTGTTGAACGACACGTTTCTAAGACCGGCGGTATCTCTACTATTTATATTGAGGAGGAGTGATTGTCATGGCTAATTTTGAGTTGATGAGATCACTGTTATACGTTCCAGGCAACATGCCATCCATGCTGCAGAACGTACCAATGTTCCAGAGCGATTGCGTCATGATCGACCTCGAGGATTCAGTGCCTTACGCTGAAAAAGACGCTGCTCGTGACCTGGTTCGCAATTTTCTCGAAAATTATAAGGACCACAATAAGAGCATTCTGGTTCGTATCAACAGTTTGAAAACCAAGTGGTGGAAACAGGACCTTGATGCCATTTTGCCAGCTATGACCGATGGTATTCGCCTTCCTGAGGCAGATACTCCTGAATATGTTGAGCAACTTGACACTATTTTGACCGAGTACGAAGAGGAATTGGGATTGCCTATCGGCCATTTCAAAATCCTCCCTTCTATTGAGACCGCTGAAGGGGTTATCAACTGCATTAAAATCGCTAAAAGCTCATCACGTCTGCTGGGTTTGGCCTTTGGTGCTGAAGATTATACCGCCAGCCTGGAAATTGAACGGACCAAAGGTGGAGAAGAGTTGTTTGCTGCCCGGACCCGTATTGTTTGGGCCTGTAAAGCAGCCGGTATTCAGGCGATTGATACGATCTTCCCTGATGCCGCAGATATGGACGCTCTTGAGAAAGAAACCCAGCTGATCAAGACCCTTGGTTTTGCCGGTAAATCACTGGTTAATCCACGTCAGATCGAAGTCGTTCACAACGTTTTCATGCCTAAACAGGAGCAGATCGATTACGCCCTGCAGGTTGTTGATGCGATTCAGCGGGCCCGTGAAATGGGTACCGGGGTTATTTCTCTGGCCGGGAAGATGATCGATATTCCGGTTGTTATTCGTGCAGTAAAAACACTTAAGTCAGCACAGGCGCATGGTCTGGTTGATATTGATATTGATGAAGAGGTGATCTATGGCCAAAAATAGTTTGGGGCGTGAGCTCCCAGAATCTTTTGCCGGAAAGGCAGTAGTTCCTTTCCAGGATCCCTTCAGTTATAAAAAGCCCGGAGATCTTGCTACACGTCCGGTTCGAAGGGTAAACCCCGGTGACAATAAGGTCGCTGGTAGTCTGCGCGAAGCCATCGAAGCTTCAGGTTTGCGCAACGGCATGACCATTGCGACTCACCACCATTTGCGGAATGGTGATGCTGTTCTTAACCAGGTTGTCAAAGAAATTGACGCAATGGGTATTAAAGATATCAAAATTGCTTCAAGTTCAGTTCACCCGGTTCATGCTGAATTGATTCCTTATATCCAAAAAGGTGTCATTACCGGTATTGAAACCGGTGTTAACGGTCTGATTGGTGAGATGGCTTCCAAGGGTGAGTTGAACTGCCCGATTACCGTACGTACTCACGGTGGCCGTGCCAGAGCCGTTATTGCCGGTGATGTCCAAATCGATGTCGCCTTTATTGGTGCTCCATGTTGCGACATGTACGGTAACATGAACGGCCAAAGTGGTCCTTCTGCTTGCGGTAGCCTTGGTTATGCCTTTACTGACGCACAATATGCCAAGCATGTTATCGCGGTCACTGACAACCTGGTGCCATACCCGGCAGTTCCCGTTTCTATCCCCATGTCTATGGTTGATAGTGTCGTTGTTGTCGAGTCTCTTGGTGATCCTAAGAAGATTGTTTCAACCACCACCCGTATCACCCGTGATCCTGTTGGTCTGCAGATTGCTAAATACGCTTCCCAGGTTATTGAATGTTCTGGCCTGTTGAAGGATGGGTTTGCCTTCCAGACCGGTTCCGGCGGTATTTCTCTGGCTGTTGCTGATCGTGTTAAGCAGCTGATGAGTGCCGGTAACATCAAAGGCAGTTTCGGTTGCGGTGGTATCACCGGGTACTTTGTTGACATGCTTGAGCAGGGGCTGTTCAAGGCGTTGTTCGATGTTCAGTGTTTTGACCTGAAGGCTGTCGATTCTATTGCCCGTAATCAGAATCACCTGGAAATGAGCGCCGACCTCTACGCCAACCCCTATAATGCCGGTTGTGTCGTTAATATGCTCGATACGGTTATCCTTGGTGCTACCGAGGTTGATGTTGACTTTAACGTCAATGTCAATACTGAGTCTAACGGTTATCTGCTGCATAATACCGGTGGTCACAGTGATGCGGCCGCAGGTGCTAAGCTGTCTATTATTACCGCACCATTGATTCGTGGTCGTTTGCCGATTATTCGTGATGCCGTTACTACCGTAACGACACCTGGTGCAACTATTGATGCCATCGTTACTGAGCGTGGTATCGCTGTGAATGAGCATCAGAAAGATCTGAAAAAAGAGCTGATCAAGCGTAAAATTCCGGTGATGGATATCCATGATCTCCAGAAACTCGCTATCAGCATTACTGGAGAACCTAAACCGGTTGAGTTCACCGATGATGTCATCGCTCTGATCGAATACCGTGATGGTTCAATTATTGATGCCGTACGCAGAGTTAAAGCATAATATCCTGCTCGCCCGTGAGCGACGCGATGAAAAGCTTCATCAGCTGTTAGCGTCGCTCACGGCAGGATCTGTTATTCAATTGTCCCTGAATATCCCCGGGCCCGACAAACGCCCATCAGGATACCAGGGACTTTTCCGTTGGGGGCAGCAACAACTGGAAGCAGCGATGACCCTTGAGTGCGTCCTGTGTCAAGAGGATGCTCTCGGCCCCCGGGCTCTCTATACCGCCCATGCCGCTCCGCAAGATATCAAACAGAACTGCTGTCAGATTGAAAACAGTTTACCTGCAGCACGTCTGCTCGACTGCGATGTCTATGCCATTGATGGAACAGCATATGACCGTGCACTTATGGCGTTGCCACAGCGTCAATGCCTGGTATGTGAGGAAGCGGCCAGAGATTGTATGCGCACTAAGGCCCATAGCTGGGATCAAGTAAAGGAACGCCTTGAAGAACTGCTCCAACCCTATACAACTGTTTAGCCTTGCCGATTCCCTAATTGATGGTTTAAAGGCCGAACTGTTTCTGACGCCCAAACCAGGCTTGGTTGACCTGGGCAATACTGGTTCGCACAAAGATCTCTCGCTGCTGACCATGGTTAGATCCATATCCTTGATGCGGATTTACTTTCGGGAATTGAGTGCTGCGCTGCTTGCGCCGAGTGGTGGCCAGGATCCCGTAGTGATCGGTCAACGTGCTGAACAGCGCATGTTTGATCAGCTTTCAACCAATTGCCACAAAGGGGGTATTTTCCTTTGTGGCTTGCTGCTTATCGGGGCGAGCCGTTGTGATATGCGCCATCCTGAGCTGTTGCAAAGGCAGGTGGCCAATGCCGCGGAAGAAATTTTCTCCAACCGGGAACCTTTGCCTGGCAGTCATGGTGAGCGGGTTAGAAAAGAGCATCCACGCTCCGGCATCGTTTCTGAAGCTTTAAATGGTCTGCCTGGCCTTTTTGACCATGTTTTGCCAAATGTTCTAAGCCATCCCGGCGATGATCGTGGGATTTTTCGGGCTATGGCCGAACTGATGCTCTATGTTGATGATTCAACAACTCGCCACCGCTGTGGCGATGATGGCATCGTTATGCTGCAGGCTGCAGGAGCTGAATTGAAAACTTGCCTGCAGGCTGACGGTGATCATATCCGGTTGTTGACCGCAATTGACTGCGAATTCAGGAAACACAACATGACCATGGGGGGCGTTGCCGACTTGCTGGGGGTTGGTCTGGGGTATGCTTCTTATTTGCAGCAGTTGTAACCTGCCAATTTAGACTTCATTGTGCTGCTTTTATAACTAAAGTCGCAACCACCCGGGTAGCCAATTTTCATTCTTTTCACATCATTTACGGCATAAGTAATCCTCCTATTGCCTCATGTTTCATTTGGGTTTATGATGCTCAGTTGGAAAATCTTCGGTATTAAAATCACTTCGGTGAAAATAAGCTGTTAGCCGTCTCACCTTAATTGGTGTCCGTAATTGATAACCCAATCTGCTGGACCCGTGTTACTGCAGTAAACGAAAGCTTTAGGTTCTGTTGTGTCTAATCAAGCCAAAGGTATCAACCGATCAGTCAAAAATTCTTTTCAGCAATTCAGTCAGAAATTGCTAAGCAGCCTCAAAATCAGTGAAAATACGTTTTTAATAATACTGGCAGTGATCATAGGTGTTTTAGGTGGGTTGGGTAATTACCTGTTTCGTCAGACGATTGAACTTATCCATTGGCTGGTATATGAACAAGCGCATGAGCATTTTAATATTTCCGTAGACCACTGGTCTTGGCAGCGTGTTTTGTTGATGTTTCTCCCTGCTATCGGCGGTTTATTGGTCATCCCGTTATGGATATTGTTTAAAAAAGATCTAAAAGGTGGATTTTCTACATTTCTGGTCAACGTCAATCTTAAAGGGGCAAAGTTACCATTAAGGCCGCTTTTTACCAAAGGGTTGGGATCCGCTATCACGCTGGGTACCGGCGGTAGTGCTGGCCAGGAAGGTCCGATTGCAGTTATCGGTGGTACCATCGGTAGCCAGTTTGGGAAACTTTTCAAAGTAAGTGGAAACCGGTTGAAAGTGCTGGTTGCCTGTGGTGCCGCAGCAGGGGTTGCCGCAACTTTTAATGCGCCAATTGCCGGTGTTTTTTTTGCCGCCGAAATTGTTTTGCTCTCTTCTTTTGAACTAGCCTCCTTCACCTCGATTGTTATTGCGAGTGGCATGGCTACGGTTGTCTCCCGCGCTCTTTTGGGTAATGTTTCTGAAATCGTAACACCTAATTTTTTTCTTCATAGTTATTGGGAACTCGGGCTGTATGTTCTTCTCGGTTTTGTTATCGGAGGGCTGGCTGCCGGGTTTATCGATCTTCATTTCCGGATCAAGGATGTTATCGATGCCGTTAAATTGCCGCGCTTAGCAAAGCCGGTTGCCGGTGGTCTGGTGGTCGGCGTGATCGGGGTATTTCTGCCGCAGGTTTTTGGTAATGGCTATGAATTTATCAGCCAGGTGCTGCATGGAGATTTTGCCTGGTATCTGCTGGCCCTGCTGATTGTTGCCAAGATGGTTGCCACTTCAGTGACCCTCGGATCGGGGCTCCCCGGAGGGATGTTTGCTCCTTGTCTGTTCCTGGGGGCTGTCGCGGGTGGCGCGTTTGGCAATATTGTCGAGATTTTATTCCCTGGTCTGGCTATTTCTGGTGGTGCTTATGCTTTGGTCGGCATGGGGGCTTTTCTTGCGGCCGCTACGCATTCACCAATGACCGCGATCTTTTTGCTGTTTGAAACCACGGATAGTTATGAAGTTATCGTGCCGATCATGTTGACCTGTGTTATTGGAACCACCATTGCTCGCTGGTTTAAAAAGGAAAGCCTTGAAACTGCTGAACTCAGTCGCCTGGGTATTGATCTGGAAGCCGGAAAAGAGCGTAATATAATGAAAAGTCTTGCCGTTGGTGATGTTATGCAACGGCGGGTGGAAACTGTCCCGGAAAGTATGACTCTCGGTGAGTTCTCGCGCTTTATTCAGCGGACCCACCATACAAACTTTCCCCTGGTTAATGGAGCTGGAGAATTGACCGGCATCATTTCGGTCCAGGATTTTCTTGGTGCTGTATTCGAGAAAGAGTTAATGGACCTGGTCGTGGTTAAAGAACTGGCGACTACCGATGTTGTTACCGTTCATGCCGAGGAGGATCTTGATGCCGCCATGCGCAAAATCGGTTATCGGAATATTGAACAATTGCCGGTAGTAGATCGCGAGACCCACTGTAAACTCTATGGAATTATTTCCCGGCGTGACATGATCTCTGCATATAACCGGGTCCTCATGAGCCGTACCTTGGTGGAAGATGATGACTGATTTACTGACACATTTGAATGAGCCTCAGCGTCAGGCTGTATTGCATGGTGAGGCGCCGTTACTGTTGCTGGCGGGGGCTGGCTCAGGGAAAACCAGAGCGCTGACCCATCGCGTCGCATACCTGATTCAGGAGCGTGGAATTCCTGCCTGGCAGATCATGGCAGTCACCTTCACCAATAAGGCGGCTAATGAAATGCGGGAACGTCTTGAGGCATTGTTGGACAGTGGTGAACTCCCCTGGGTTGCGACCTTTCATGCCAGTTGCGTGCGCATTTTAAGGCAGGATATTGAATATCTCGGCTTTGGCCGGGATTTTTCCATTTATGATGATCAGGATCAATTGCGGTTGTTACGGGATCTGTTTAAAGAGATGGATATCCCGGAAAAGGCTCTTAAACCCCGTGCCGCTGCCGGGGCTATCGATAGTGCCAAAAATCGAGGTTTAAGTCCCGGCGCATATGCGGGCCAGCACCCGGATCAGGCCCTGGTGGCAGAAGTTTACGAGCGCTACCAGGCGAAACTCAAAGCTGCTAATGCTGTCGATTTCGGAGATCTATTATTGCTGACGGTCCGCTTGCTGGAAGAATGTCCCGACGTTCGTGAGCGATGGCAACAGCGCTTCTCTTATATTCTCATTGACGAGTTTCAGGATACCAACAGTGTGCAGTACCGCTTGATGCAGTTGTTGACGACCCCGGAAACGGCATTATGTGTTGTTGGTGATGACGACCAGTCGATTTATCGTTGGCGTGGTGCCGAAGTTGGGAACATCCTTGGTTTTGATCTGGATTTTCCAGGTGCCAAGGTGATTCGCCTGGAGCAGAATTACCGTTCGACGCGAAACATTATCGAAGCCGCCGGAGCTGTCGTCGGGTGCAATACCCAGCGGCGGGAAAAACAGCTCTGGACTGATAACCCACCAGGAGAGCCGTTGCATATTGAAACCGCAGCAGATGATCTTGAAGAAGCGCGTTTTATTTCCAGAGAAATCGAGCGCTGCCAACAGGAGGGGTTTGAATTACGGGATATTGCCGTATTTTACCGGACCAATGCCCAGTCACGGGCACTGGAAGAGGCTTTACGCGCCAGCCGCATTCCTTATGCCATGTTTGGTGGGCTTAAATTCTATGCCCGGCAGGAAATTAAAGATGCCCTTGCATATCTGAAAATTTTGGTCAACCCTCAGGACTCTCTTTCGGCCCGGAGAATTATAAATGTTCCGGCGCGGGGGATAGGGACGACAACTATTGGAAAAATTGCTGCTCTCGAGGACGCTTCAGGAAGCTTTCTTGCTGCTTGCCGACAGGCCGTGGATCAGCAGCTTCTGAAAGGTGCCGCAGCCAAAAAAGTGAACGATTTTGTCGCCCTGATTGATGATTTTAGCGAGCGTCTTGAACGCCTCCCTTATCCCCAGCTTATGGCCGAACTGATTCAGGATAGCGGCTATGGACCAACGCTTCAGGAAGAGGCACAGAATGCCATAACGGCTGATGGCCGCCAGGAAGCAAAAGGTCGCCTTGAAAACCTGGAACAGTTGCTCGCCGGGATGGAGGAACATGCTGGAGAGGAAG
The DNA here is from genome assembly GCA_963664385.1 of Geopsychrobacteraceae bacterium. Lineage (GTDB taxonomy): Bacteria > Desulfobacterota > Desulfuromonadia > Desulfuromonadales > Geopsychrobacteraceae > Seleniibacterium. Next base: position 892,801 of record OY761157.1, on the reverse strand, counting down.
GGACCCTGAGCGAATATCTCGAGCAGGTTGCTCTGATATCCGATCTCGACAAGCATGACCCGGCCCAGCAGCGGGTGACTTTAATGACTTTGCATTCGGCGAAAGGGCTTGAGTTTCCCGTTGTGTTTATGACCGGTATGGAGGAAGGATTGTTTCCCCATTCCCGGACAGGTGCTCTCGGCGAGGAGCTGGCAGAAGAGCGTCGCCTCTGTTATGTCGGCATGACCAGAGCGATGCGCCGTCTTTATTTGTCACACGCCAGGCGGCGCCGGGTTTACGGGTCCTACCAGTTTAATCCTCCAAGCCGTTTCCTGGCCGAAATCCCTGCCCACCTCATCGCCGGAAACACAGTAACGGCAACCCCTGAGGTCAAGCCAAAAGCAACCCATAATCTTGCTGGGCTCGCTGACCTGGTCAGTGCTGAAACCGAGCCGACGCTCGAGGTTGAGAGCATTGAAGAACCGGCTCCTCAGGTTGTCGAAGATGTTCCTGAAGTTGACCATGAGGCAGGTTTTCGCCTTGGCACCAGGGTGCGCCATATTAAGTTTGGAATTGGAACTATTCGCCGCGTTGAAGGTTCTGGTGACAAGCAGAAAGTAACCATCTATTTTAATTCTGTCGGCACCAAAAAACTGTTAGCCAAATTTGCCGGACTGATACCAGTTTAGGGGGGGCGAATGGACGTTGCTGAAAACTTCACCTTGCTGCTGGTCGATGACAATCCGACTAATCTGTTGTTGTTGGCGCAGATCATCGAAATGGACCTGCCAGGAGTCAGGGTACTGCAGGCCCGCAGCGCTCGTGAGGGACTGAAGCTTGTTGATGAAGAGGTCATCGATGGGGCCTTTATTGACGTGCAGATGCCACAAATGAGCGGCCTGGATATGTGTCGCGAACTGCGCAAGCGACCTCATACTGCCAATATCCCTCTGGTGCTATTGACTGCGCATATGGCTGCTCCGGAGATGCGGGCCGAGGGGCTTGAGGTTGGCGCCTACGATTTTATCACCCAGCCGATCAGCAACGTCGAAATGCTGGCTCGGGTCAAGGTGATGTTGCGTATGTGTGCCGGTGACAGGCGCATCAGTCAAAATCAGTTACAGCTCAAGCAGGAGTTGGTTGACCGGTCCGATCATCTGCGCTGGATCAGTGGCCTGTTGATTTCGGGGGAGGGGGCTCTTAAACCTCAGGATGAAATCGCCTTACAAAGGCTGTCGCAGAAGGTTGCAGAAATGAAAGTGGTCGATGATCAGTTATCTTTTGATCAGGTGGCCCTTGAACTGCCGCTCCCCTGGCGGCGGACCTTACTGAAACTGTCCATGCTCGAATCGGTTCCAATGCCGCTGGCTCATGAGTTAAGCGAGATCACTGATATCCGGGCGGTGGTTACTTACCTGGAACGTCATGATATCCTGGTGCTTGACCAGGGCAGCTGCAGTGAACGACTGGTCTTTAAAAGTGACATCCGCTCGTTTTTATGTGCTCGTGCCCAATCTGATCTCAGTGCCGAAGAGCGCAAACAGGTGCTTGAGCGCGCTGCAAATTATTATCGCAGCGAAAAGGATTACCGTGGGGTGGTTAGTTGCCTGATCGCCGCACAGAAATATGAAGAGACCGCCCAGATCTTCAGCCAGATCGGGTTCAGCATGGGAATGCATCGCTTTAACAAAGAGCTCTGCTCATTGATTGATGACATACCGGAAGATGTTCTGGTGACCAATGGCTGGCTGACTCTGTTTAAAGCGCGGAGCCTGCTGACCGCTTTTTCTGCAGATACGACGGCATGGCTTGAACTTGCCTGGCAGCAATTTGAGGCCAACCAGGACCAGCGCGGACAGCTGCTGACGATGGTTCTGCAGGCGGTACAGTCGATCTATGTCGATGGCAGTTATGAGAGTTGGTTCGGGCGGGTGGCCTTTTTCAGGCAGTTGTACAATGATAATGCCGAAGGCTTACACCCCTCTGAAAGATTCAAAGTGATGTTTGCCCAGTGTCTTATCGAAATTTTCATCAATGGAGATCTGGCCCGGGCGGAGGCTATTTCCTACGATAGCCTAGCGTCAGCTCAACAGCAGAAGCATGTAGAAGCACAGCTTGAATTTACCATCATCCGCATCAATATCGCGCTGTGGCAGGGGCGTCAGCGGGTTGCTGCGGCATTTTTGGAGCAGGGCTTTAAGTTAGCCAGGCTGCTTAACGACCCGTTATTTGACCTGGCCCTTGAGATGATGGGATGTGAATTCCTGTATTCGCGCGGGGATCATCGCGGCTTGGAGCGTTTGTGTCGTGATATTATGTCGCGCCTTGGTTCTGCGATTCTGCACCGGACAGTTATTGATTCGCAACTGACCTATTTGCAAGTGTTGCTTATGCTGCCCTTTCCTGAACAGCGGGTTGCCTATGATCTCCTGGATATTGCTTTGACCAATAATCAGGTCCTTGAATATGGCCATGAGCAGAGTCGTTTACTACAGTTGCGGGGTTTTTTGCACTCGCAGAATGGTCTGTTTCAGGAGGCTCGAGCCGACCTGGAGATCGCTCTGCAATTACGGCGCAAGGCCGGAGGCTGCCTGTATGGTCAGGAAAACCGTCTGTTAGCGGCGATGACCTGTTTCCAGTTAAAGGAATTTGAAGAAGCGCAAAATTATCTCGAAGAAGCACTCGTCGGGGAGGAGCCTTTAGAAGACCGCATTCGCCCCGGTGTCCATGCCTGGCTAGCCGCGGTACTGTTGAAACGCAGAAAGCGCATTAAGGCACTGGGACAACTTGAGTTACTGATGGAGTGTCTGCGTAAACAGCGGAATTGCTACTTCTGGGGGTTGACGCCTGATCTTCCTGACTATCTGTTGCCGCTGCTGGACAGTAAGCGGGATTTTGATCTGTTTCGCCCTATGTTTGAAAAATTTCAGGGGAAAACACTGACTATGGATGGCGTGGTCCTGCCCTTGCTGAAAGTTCGCTGTCTTGGGGCTTTTGAGGTTGAACTGCATGGCCGGGTGTTCAGCATGGGGGATGTCGGACAGGCGTCGCGGCAGATTTTTTCATTGTTAGTTGCCGCTCCGGGACAATCTTTAAGTATCGAAAAGATAATGGTAACTCTGTGGCCTGACAGTTCGCCTCCGAAAGCCAGGAATAGTTTTGATACGGCCCATTTGCGCTTGCGCAAAGCCCTCGAAGCGATGTTTGGTGACTGTGTCCGGAAAGATTACCTGGTGCTTGAGAAAGGGTTGCTGTCGTTAAAACACGCCCAGATAGATAGTGCTGCTTTCTCGCAGACCTATGAACGGGTCCAATACCATCTGCAACGTGAAAATTTCTGGCAGGCTGAAAATGCCTGTCGCAATATGGATCAACTCTGGCAGGGCAAATTTCTCAACGGTTATGACCTTGATGATGAATTGGCGGCATTAGGGGAACGGCTGACCCAGATGCGCATTGACCAGTTAAGCAGCCTTGCCGGTTTGCTGATGAAGAAAAAAAGCGAAGAGGCTAAAGGGTTATTGCAGCAATGTCTGACCCTTGACCCGACTCAGGATTCAATAATCCGGCAATTATTGTTGCTTTATCGGGGTCAACGAGACTATCGTTCTGCTTCTGCACTTCTTGAACAATATCGAAAAGCCCTTCTGGCAGAGGAATACGAGCAGGATGAGGTTGATGAGTTGCTGGAAGCTTTGGATGGAAAATGGTCATCTGTGGCCGAACTTCAATAAATAGGGAGATATGTTATGAGTAGTTGTGATGGATGTAATGATAGTTCCTGTTCTGTAAAACAGGCTGCAGACCCTAATGATCAGCAGCAACAGATGCAACAGGCTCTCGCTAAACGGATGTGCGGCATCAAGAACAAGATCGTGGTCATGTCCGGTAAAGGTGGTGTCGGTAAGAGTACTACGGCCGTTAACCTGGCCTTGGCCTTGGCTCAAAAGGGAAATACTGTCGGCCTGCTTGACATTGATCTCCATGGTCCGAGTATTCCTAAGATGTTCGGGGTTGAAAACGAGCGTCCCAAATTTGATGAAAGTGGTTTGTTTCCCCTTGAGGTGTCAGGCATCAAACTGATGTCTCTTGGTTTCTTACTCCCTTCGACCAGCGATGCGACCATTATGCGTGGGCCGATGAAACATGGCGCTATTCAACAGTTGCTGACCGATGTCAACTGGGGAGACCTTGACTATCTGGTTCTTGACTGCCCCCCGGGGACCGGCGATGAACCTCTGAGTGCAGTTCATTTGCTGGGCAGCAGTGCTGCCGCTGTCGTTGTGACGACGCCTCAGGATGTTGCCTTAACGGACGTTGACCGCTCCTTGAGTTTCTGTCGTGAAGTTAAACTTCCGGTTATCGGCCTGGTCGAAAATATGAGTGGCTTTGTCTGCCCTCACTGTGGCGGAAAATCAGATATCTTCAAAAGCGGTGGTGCTGAAAAGCTTGCTGAAAAAGCCGGTGTGGCGATGTTGGCAAAGGTACCTTTTGAACCACTGGTCGTCATTGGTGGTGACTCCGGCCAGCCGCATTTGCTGGCTTATCCCGATTCAGCCAACAGTCAGGCTCTGTCAGGGGTCGCCGACGCCGTCATCAAATACTGCCAGGCAGACTGAGCTTAAAAGCGGGTTCCCCTTGCCTGGTGCCTGCTAAGATGTTATTTCTAAACAACTTAAAACCGGGGTGCGGGATGTCTGTCGCACCCCGGATAGTATCTGTTGATCTGCCCTTTTCGGGTAGGTTTTCCAAATAAAAGCAATTTGAAATTTTGAGGATGAATATGAAGATCAGTCAACAGGATGTTGAGTATGTGGCTCGCCTGGCCCGTCTGACCCTGGAACCGGAAGAGTTGGCGACCATGACCGAGCAGATGGATGCCATTCTCGGCTATGTCGATAAGCTCAATGAACTTGATACCGAAGGGATCGAACCTACGGCCCATGCGGTGCCGATGGCAAACGCTTTCAGGGAAGATGAGATCAGGCCATCCATCGGTGTTGAGCGGGCGCTGCAAAATGCTCCTGAGAGCCACAATGGTTGTTTCAGGGTTCCCAAGGTTATCGAGTAATAACGCCTGCTGATCCAGAGCATGCAGAAGCGATTTTAGAATTACCAGTACTTAAACTGTGATCGACAGTTTCGGAGTTTTTATGTCATTTGAAGCAAGTTTAACGATTGGACAGATGCGTGAGCAGCTGAAAGCAGGCAAAGTCACCGCCGTTGAGCTCACCAAAATTTACCTTGAGCGGATTAAGGCGACGGATGAACAGCTGAATGCTTTTATTACCGTATGTGAGCAGGAAGCATTACGGATGGCGCAAGTCGCTGACCAGCGGATAACTCAGGGAGATGACACGCCTTTACTTGGGGTCCCTCTGGCGATCAAGGATATCTTCAATATGACAGATGTCCGGACCACTTGTGGGTCAAACATTTTAAGTAATTACGTGTCTCCATACGATGCTAACGCCGTAACAAGACTGACTGAGCAGGGCGCCGTTATCGTTGGCAAGCTGAATATGGATGAATTTGCCATGGGGAGCTCTAATGAGAACAGTGCCTCTGGTCCGGTAAAAAATCCGTGGAATACGGACTGTATCCCCGGCGGGTCCTCTGGTGGTAGCGCCGCAGCCGTTGCGGCCCGGCAGGTTGTTGCTGCCCTGGGTACTGATACCGGCGGGTCGATCCGTCAACCCGCGTCCCACTGTGGTGTCGTTGGTCTTAAACCGACCTATGGCCGGGTTTCCCGTTACGGGGTTATCGCCTATGCGTCCTCTTTGGATCAGGTCGGACCGCTGGCTGGTAATGTCGAAGATTGTGCACGGCTGTTGGGCGCTGTCGCCGGCTATGATCCTGCCGACTCGACCTCCGTTGATACCCCGGTACCCGATTATCTGGAAAACCTCAATGCCGGCATCAAAGGGAAAAAAATTGGTCTGCCTAAAGAGTATTTCATCGCCGGATTAGATGCTGATGTCAAGCGTTCCATCGATGAAGCCATCGAGGTTTATCGTGGTTTGGGCGCTGAGTTTGTCGATGTCAGTCTGCCCCATACCGATTACTCTGTGGCCTGTTATTACCTCATCGCAACAGCCGAAGCCTCAAGCAATCTCGCTCGTTATGACGGCGTTCGCTACGGGGTCCGTAAAGATGAGGGTAATGGGTTAACCAATATGTATCAGAACAGTCGCGCTGCCGGGTTTGGCCCCGAAGTCAAACGCCGGATCATGCTCGGTACCTATGCCTTGTCCTCAGGCTACTACGATGCTTATTATCTCAAGGCCCAGAAGGTCCGGACCCTGATCCGTCAGGATTTCCTCAAGGCTTTTGAAAGTGTTGATTTTCTGTTGACTCCGGTTGCACCAACGCCAGCTTTTAAAATGGGGGAAAAGGTTAACGATCCGTTGCAGATGTATCTTTCTGATATTTTTACAATTCCGGTAAACCTGGCGGGCACCTGTGCCATGAGTCTGCCATGTGGTATGAGTCAGGACGGCCTGCCGGTTGGCATGCAATTGATTGGTAAACCCTTCGCCGAAGCCGAAATTCTCCAGGCAGCTTACGCCTTTGAGCAGGCCTCTCCATGGGGTGGTCAGGTCCCTGACTTGGGTTAATCGCTCAGGGAGTTCGATTGGATGCTGTTCGGAAGCTCCGAAGAGTCGTACATACGTTTCAGATTGCTAGTCATTCTCACGTGACAAGGTTACATAATGAATTCAAAATATGAAGTTGTCATCGGGCTGGAAGTTCATGTTCAGCTGACCACCAAAACCAAAATTTTCTGTGGTTGTTCTACCGCTTTCGGTCAGGCCCCCAACAGTCAGACCTGTCCGGTCTGCCTTGGTTTACCAGGGGCTCTTCCGGTTCTCAATAAGCAGGTTGTAGAAAACGGCATTAAAGCCGGGTTAGCGACACATTGCCAGATCTCTCCGCGCTCCATCTTCGCGCGGAAAAACTATTTTTATCCCGATCTGCCCAAAGGCTACCAGATTTCCCAGTTTGAGCTGCCGATCTGCGAACATGGTTGGCTCGATATCGAAACCGAAGAACTGGGTAAAAAACGGGTCGGTATCACCCGTATCCATATGGAAGAGGATGCCGGAAAACTGCTGCACTCCGATGCGCACAGCTCTTCAGTCGACCTGAACCGGGCCTGTACTCCGTTGCTGGAGGTTGTTTCTGAACCGGATATGCGCAGCGCCGATGAGGCTATCGCTTATCTGAAGCAGCTACACCAGATCGTTATGTATCTGGGGATCTGTGATGGCAACCTGGAAGAAGGATCCTTCCGTTGTGATGCCAACGTATCGATCCGCCCCTGGGGGCAGGAGAAATTCGGTACCCGTGCAGAGCTGAAAAATATCAATTCTTTCCGCTTTATCAAGCAGGCCATCGAATATGAAGTCGAGCGTCAGATTGATGTGATTGAAGATGGCGGCAAAGTGGTTCAGGAAACTCGCCTGTTTAATGCCGATACCGGCATGACCCGTTCCATGCGTGGCAAGGAAGAGGCTCACGATTATCGTTATTTCCCTGACCCCGATCTGTTGCCGCTGGAAGTTTCCGATGCTTGGGTCGAGACCGTTCGCGAAGCGTTACCTGAACTTCCCGACGCCAAGCTGCAGCGTTATCTCGATGATCTGGGGTTACCGGCCTATGATGCCGGGGTGCTGTCAGCTGAACGTCCGGTTGCTGAATACTTTGACGCCCTGGTCGCCCTGCATAATAATCCAAAGCTGTGTTCCAACTGGGTCATGGGGGAACTGCTGGGAGCAGTCAAAGAGAAGGGGACCTGTATCGGTGACTGTCCGGTAACTCCCGAGTTGCTGGCCGGAATTCTTAAACGTATTGATGATAAAACCATCTCCGGGAAAATCGCCAAGACCGTGTTTGAAGCCGTGTGGGAGAGTGGTAAAACTGCTGATCAGATCATTGACGAAAAAGGTCTCAAGCAAGTTTCCGATAGCGGAGCAATTGAAGCTATTGTCGACGAAGTTCTGGCTGCAAACCCGACAGAGGCGGCTGAATACAAGGCTGGTAAGGATAAGCTGATGGGCTTTTTTGTCGGTCAGGTTATGAAAGCCAGCAAAGGGAAAGCTAATCCAGGGATGGCCAATCAGTTGCTGAAGAAAAAATTGGCAGAATAAGACCATAATGAGAGACATTTGGTAAAATTCATATACTGCATATACTGGTAAAGGTTTATATCAATGGCAAGTTGTCCAGTTGATCCAAGTATTATCCGGCCAATTCGTTTTGTCGCAGGCAAATGCGAGATGATTGATCAGCGTTTGTTGCCTGCTGAAGAGGTCTGGTTGAGTTATGATTCTTACGAAGGTGTCGCTGATGCCATTCGTGATATGGTCGTCCGTGGTGCACCGGCTATCGGTGTCGCGGCTGCCATCGGAGCCTGGTTTGGGGCACGCGATATAGATAGTGATGACAGCCAGACATTCTATCGGGAGTTTGAGGGCATCTGTGCGGTTTTAGCAGCGACCCGTCCTACAGCGGTTAATCTGTTCTGGGCTCTGGATCGGATGAAGCATTTCGCCCACGCGAACCTTGACCGCAGTGTCACAGAACTGAAAATCGGTCTCGAATACGAAGCCCTGGCGATTGCCCAGGAAGATGAAATGACCAACCGCAAAATGGGTAAGTGGGGTGAGCCACTGTTGCCCGATGGTGCACGTGTCCTGACCCATTGCAATGCCGGAGCCCTTGCTACCGGTGGGTATGGAACTGCTCTTGGCGTCATCCGGGCGGCAGTTGCTGCCGGAAAGAAGATCTCGGTTGTCGCTGATGAAACGCGCCCCTTTTTGCAGGGGGCACGTCTGACCGCCTGGGAGCTGCAGAAAGAAAACATCCCGGTGACGCTGATCTGTGACAATATGGCAGGTTACCTGATGAGCAAAGGTGAGATCGACTGCGTCATTGTTGGTGCTGACAGGATCACGGCCAATGGTGATGTGGCGAATAAGATCGGAACCTATACCGTTGCGGTGTTGGCTAAAGAGCATAATATTCCTTTTTATGTTGCGGCTCCGGTGTCGACCATCGACTTGAGTCTGGCTGACGGGTCATTGATTCCGATTGAAGAGCGTAACTCGCGTGAAATAACTCATGTGAAAGATGTGCAACTTGCACCGGCAGGGATCGAGGTACGCAATCCGGCTTTTGATGTTACGCCTGCGCGTCTGGTAACGGCGATTATTACCGAGCATGGAGTTGCCCAAGGGGACTACCTGACGTCATTACGTCGTATTGTTACTGATAACTAGTTTTCATCCGGAAACGGCCCTTTTCCGCCGTGGCTGCGTCAATCTGCGGAATTGCTTGTGCGACGTAAAGTACTACGTCTTAAGCGCAAGTCCTTGATTTCCAAGCCACAACGAAAAATTGCTCGTTTCCAATCTGAAAACTTCGAAGTTACGACTTTAAGTTTCCGGATGGCAACTAACTAACAGACAGGAACTACATGAATCCGGGCCTGGCAACGATCAAACAGCAGCTCGCACTGCTTGACAGCGAACGCGAATCTCTGGTGAAGTGGTTGGATACCATTCCGCTGCTGGAGGGCGGGCGTTGTTGTGCCAATCTCGAATGTTTGTCCGATTACTTTAAAGATCCTGATCTGCTGGCACAAATTCTCTACCAGGCTTTCGATGCCGCCGATCCGGATAATGCCTTGAATTTTCTGGAACGGCTTGCCGGGACTCTTGGGCCTGAGCCTCTTGTTCCGATCCTTAAAAATGCCCAGCGATGCAGACAATTGCTCATTATCCTAGGCGGGTCGCCTTTTCTGGCGGGGATTTTGTGTCGCAATCGCAGCTATTTTGAATTTCTTTTTGAACAGCATGCGATTGATCAGCCCGTCAACGAAGCCACGATGCTGACCGAATTGCGTTCAAGGATAGCACTGAACTGTGATTTTAATGAATTGCAGAAGCAGCTGCGCCTGTATAAAGCACAGCAGATTCTGAGGATCGGAAGCCGAGACCTGTGCGGCTTGGCCTGTCTCGAGGAGGTCACTGAAGAGCTGTCAGGGCTTGCCGCAGTCAGCTTGCAACGTGCTTATGAAGTATGTTCACAACACCTGACGGCTGAGTATGGCGAGCCTCTACAACAAAATGCTGATGGCAGTACGACCCTGGCCGAAATGACTATTCTCGGAATGGGGAAATTTGGTGGTAACGAACTCAATTTTTCTTCCGATATCGATCTGATTTACTGCTATTCCTCAACCCATGGTGAAACAACCGGAGGCTCCCGGAATGAAAAAATCAGTTTACACCGCTATTTCATTAAGCTGTCCGAACAGCTGACCAGGGCTTTACATCAGGTAACGGAACACGGCTTTGTCTTTCGGGTCGATACCCGGTTACGCCCGGATGGGAATAATGGTGACCTGGCTATTTCCATTAATGGTGCAGAAGCTTATTACGAGTCGTGGGGGCAAAGTTGGGAGCGGGCTGCGATGATCAAGGCACGTCCGGTCGCTGGCTCCATCAAACTGGGCAGCGAATTATTGACCCGGTTGAAGCCCTTCGTTTATCGCCGTTACCTTGATTTTGGTATGGTTGAAGATATCAAGATCATGAAGCAGAAAATCAATGCCAGTCTTGACCGGGAGGGAGAACGTGAGCGGAATCTTAAGCTTGGCCATGGTGGCATCCGGGAAATTGAATTTTTTATTCAAGCCCATCAATTGATCAATGGTGGCACGCGGCCACATTTACAGTTTCGTAATTCATTACGGGTTCTCAAGTTGTTAGCTGCTGAAAAACTGGTTTCAGATCAGGATTTCAAAACCTTGCAGGATGCCTACCGTTTTTTGCGTACCGTTGAACATCGGATTCAGATTGTTCAGGAGCAGCAGACCCACATGCTTCCCGTCGGTGAGCATGATTGTACCATCCTGGCTCGGCGCTGCGGATTTACCACCTGCCGTGAATTTCTGGATCGTTTAAAAAATCACCGGCAAGCAGTAACTGGTATTTTCAAGGATCTTTTCCACTCATCAGAGGAAGAGGATCTACACCTTCGGCCAGAAGTTCAGATTTTTTTTGATGAAACTGCCGAGCCTGATCTGGTCAAAGATCTTCTCGAAGAGAAAGGCTTCAGTAATCCTGATGCGGCTTATTACACATTACAGAACCTGCGCGCAGGAGATCCGCATAAGCGTCTGACCCGACGCGGACGGCGCAGCCTTGAGAGGCTTGCTCCTTTATTAATGAGTGAATTGCTTGAGTCGCCAAATCCCGACCAGGCGTTGAATAATCTGGAACAGTTTCTGTCGGTTATCCGGGCGCGTGATTCATTTTTCGCCCTGCTGGTTGAAAATCCCGAAACTGTACGGATTCTGCTCACCCTGTTTGGTTCCAGTCAGTTGTTGTCGCGTATTTTTATCCAGCGCCCTGAATTGCTCGATACCATGGTTTCCCAGTCTCATGCAGTTATCGAAAAATCGCGCCATGATATCGCTTCAGAGTTAGCCGATGAACTGGCTCTGGCTGAAGATTTTGAAGTTCAGCTGGACGTTTTACGACGTTTCCGCAATGCTGAATTTTTACGTCTGGCACTGAATGACCTGCATGGAAAGGTGAAGCAGACAGTAACGACCAGGCAATTGTCGTGGCTTGCTGAGGCCTGCCTGGAACATGCCTGCTGCCTGGCTCGTCAGGAATTGGCAGTGCGCTTTGGCGCTCCCTTTATTGAGGTTGATGGCAGTTTCCGGGAAGTGGCTTTTGCCATCGTCGGAATGGGCAAACTGGGTGGCCTGGAACTTAATTATCACTCGGATCTCGATATCATTTTTATCTTTGAAGGAGAGGGGAGCACTCAGCCCCTAGCGACTACGGATGCTAAACGTTTTCGGCAGCTCAGCAGCTATGAATACTTTGCCAAGCTGGCCCAGAGAATTATCTCAATTCTAACCCTGGTTACCCGGGAAGGAGTCGTTTATCAGATCGATACTCGCTTGCGTCCCTCAGGAAACCAGGGCCCGCTGGTTACGGGTTTTAATGCTTTTGTCCGTTATCATCAGGATTCCGCTCAGCCCTGGGAACGTCAGGCGATGACCAAGGCCCGGGTGGTATGTGGACCTCCTGAGTTCAGCCAGCGCCTTCAGGAAACTATCAGTGCGTTGACCTTTGAACGGCCGCTTCCCGATAATCTAAAAGAAGAGATCTCGCGGTTACGGGATCGCATGGAATTAGAAATCGCGAAAGAAAGTGATAAGCTGATTAATATCAAGACCGGGCGTGGCGGTATGGTCGATGTTGAGTTTATTACACAATATCTTCAATTGCTGAATGCAGGCTCGGTGAAAGAACTGCGACAGCAGGGAACCATTCCTTTGCTTGAATGTCTTGCTAGGCAGAACCTGATGGATAAAAATGACGCTCAGCAACTGGTAACCGGTTATCGCTTTTTAAGACGGCTTGAAAATCGCCTCAGGTTATTATATGACCAATCTATGAATGAGTTGTCAACTCAACCTGCTGCGTTGCGTAAAGTGGCGTTGAGTCTCGGTTATGGGAATAGGGGGATCAAGCCGGAAGTCGAATTCCTGGAAACCTACCAGCTGGTGACTGAAGGTGTGCGAATGTTGCTTGATAAATATTTAAGAGGAGCATGATGGCCAAAGCTGAAAAAAGAATTCTGATTATCGAGACTGAACTCGATCTACGTTATTTTTTGCAGCAGGCTTTGAGCTCGGCCGGCTTCAGAGTTGATACGGTAGATCGTGGTGCGGATGGACTGAAGCTGTTGCTCACAGAAGAATTCCACATGGCAATGATCAATCTGGATATGCCGGAAATCTCTGGAGCGAATATTTGCCGGGCGTTACGCAAGCATGATCAGACCCGGGATCTCCCCCTGGTTATGATTTCCAACCGGCCCTGTAATCCTGAAACTTCTGAGCAGGAAAAGAAGGGTTGTGATGCCGATGAGTTCCTGTTTAAGCCGATTACCGGGATCGATCTTGAAAATATGCTCGAGCGGGTTTTCAAACATCGCCCGAAGCGTAGTGAACAGAAAGAACAACCCATTCGCGATTTTACCATTCCGATCCTCCTGCATCGTTTTTATATGGAGAAAGCGACGGGCTTATTACACCTAAATCATAGCAGCGCCAAAAAGGTTGTATATATCAAGGATGGCTACCCGATATTTACCCGTTCAAATGTTTTAAATGAGTGCCTGGGGCGGATGCTGGTTAAGGAGGGGCGAATCACCCAGGTGGATTGCGATCAGTCGGTGGATCTCAGTCGTGCTTCCGGGCGTCTACAGGGTACCGAGTTGATCGGTATGGGGCTGTTGACTCCTAAGGAATTACACGAAGCGTTGATCCACCAGGTGACAGAGAAGCTGTTATCAACCTTCTCCTGGCGCAATGGGACCTGGCAGTTTATTCCTGGCAAGGATTTTAAACGTAACGTCACCCGGATTCAGTTAACTCCGGCAACCCTTATCAGTCAAGGGATTGAGCGCTTCTGGACGACGGTTCAACTCGATGACTACCTGGCTCCCTTCCGTTCAGATTATCTGAAGCAGAGCGAGGATCCTCAGTATCGCTTTCAAGATGTCGAGTTAAGTAAACGTGGACAAGCTATATTGAAAAGTTGTCGCGGGATCAAAACCCTTGAGCAGTTGCTTGATGATCACCCTCTCGCCCGGCGTGAAGTACAGAAGATTCTTTCCGCCCTGCTGATTTCTGAGCTTGTCGAACGCCATACACTGCCACAGCAAGTGGCTGTAGATGATGTTGACGATGAAGGAACCGATAAGGTTGTTGATTCTAAGTTGCGCTCCAAGATTCTTGAAGATTATCAGCGTATCGTGGGTTCCAACTATTTTGTCGCCCTTGGTATTGCAGAAGATGCGAGTTCTGCTGACGCGCGTCGGACTTATTACCGTCTGGCCAAAGAGTACCACCCTGACCGTTATCTTGGGGGGGACCTGTCGCGTGAGATGAGCGCCAAGATCAATGAGATATTTCAATATATCACCCAGGCTTACAGCGTATTGAGTGATCCAGATACGCGTGCCCGGTATGTTGAAGAATTGCATCATGGCCCGGCGAAAAAGCTGGACATCAACCAGATTATTGAAGCTGAAGGCGCTTATCAGGAAGGGCGTGCGCTGACCAAGATTCGTCATTATTCAGCAGCTGCCAAGGTTTTGAAACGCGCCATAGAATTGAGTCCGGAAGAACCGGAATATATGACCTCTTATGCCTGGGCACTATTCAAGTCCGATCCTGATAAGGAGCGAATTCTGAATCAGGCTCTGGAAATTCTCCTGGCCGCCAGGGAATTGAATGCTCAGAATGATAAAACCCACCTTTACTTAGGCCATGTTTATCATGCTCTGCGTAAAGATCGGCAGGCGGAAAAATCATTTGAGATGGCGGTTCAGGCGAATCCTGATTGTACCGAAGCATTGCGCGAATTGCGTTTGCTTAATCTGCGCCGAGAGCAGGTCCCACAGGGAAAAGGTTTGTTCAGTAAGTTTCTTAAAAAAGATTAGCCTGTTAATCCATCTGCTTTGTCAGGGTTTGATCAAGCAGATGGCGCGGCTGAACATTACCGACTGCGGCGATCATGCTATTGCGGATCTGCGGAATATCCTGACTTAATTTTTCAATAAGCTGTTTCATGCGTTGGCGTTGTTGGTCTTCCTGTGCTGCCGCTGGGCAGCCACAGTTAATAATCGGAAACTCTTGCAGCTGACTGTAGGTCCGAATGTCTTTCTCTTCCACGTAAATCATCGGTCGTATGACCGTATGTTGTCCATTATCCGCTTGTAGTTTGGCGCTCATCGCCGCCATAGTTCCGACATAGAATTGATTTAGCAGTAAAGTCTCAATTACATCATCAAGATGATGCCCCAGGGCAATCTTGTTACACCCCAACTCAGTGGCGAGGGTATACAGGTGTCCACGCCTGAGGCGCGCACAGAAAGCACAATATGAAGAACCGGGGCGGAGCTTTTCTTCAATAATCTGATAACTCGATGTTGTTTCCATGCGGTATGAGAAGCCATGCTCTTTTAGATGGTTTTCAATGACATGCTTTTGGTAGCCGGGGAACCCAGCGTCAAAATTTACCGCAATCAGTTCATACTTAACCGGTGCTTTTTTACGCAGGGCCTCAAGGATATGCAGTAAGGTATAGGAATCCTTTCCTCCCGAGACACCGACAGCGATACGATCGCCAGCTTCGATGAGATTAAAATCCCCAATGGCTTTGCCGACTTGTTTGCGAATTTTATTAAATAGTTTCTGCTCTGTGCTCACTCTACGTACCTCTTCCTTCAGGGAACCGCATTTGTAAAAGAAAATCATGAAAAATTCAAGTCTTAGTATTGTTTCCGACGAACTGGAGCAATTTTTGCTTGTACCTGTTAGGTAGCTAAGTTTTTATCCGGAAACGGCCCTTTTCCGCTGTGGCAGCGTCAATCTGCTGACTTGTTTGTGCGGCGTAAAGTACTACGCCTCCGCTCAAGTCCTTGATTTCCTTGCCACAACGCAAAATTGCTCGTTTCCAATCTGAAAACTGGATAGTTGCTATTTTGAGTTTCCGGATGGCAACTAGCTAAGTTTTTGACTCCTTAACGCACAGGAGGTTTGCAAATGAGTATTGATCCTTTAAACCCACACCTGGAATTATTGGCAGCCCAACTGCATAGTGAAGGGCTTTCAAAGCAGCCGGGACAGGCAGGTAGTAATTTTGAGAAGGTCTTGGATGATGTTGCTATAGCTCGGAAAACATTAGCTAATTCGAAACAGTCCCTGGCGTCTTTGGCGCATTTGAGTCAAATGCAGATGTTGCGGAGCTTGTTTGTTGACGAGGAGGACGGGGGTGATGACCTCTTTACTTCAGTTCAGCCGCTGGGGGAATTCAGTTTGTTGCAGGCCCCTAATAGTCAATATGTTGACAAGTATTACCGGGCCCAACAGCCTGCGGTTGGGGTGAGTAAGCTCCCAGGTCGTCAGGATATTGACAATATTATTGGGCAGATTGCTGAAAAAGTCAGTCTGGCTCCAGAACTTATTCACTCGGTAGTCGCCACTGAAAGTGCCTATCAGGCTGATGCCGTTTCTCCGGTTGGGGCCCAGGGGTTAATGCAACTGATGCCTGAAACGGCAAAAGAGCTTGGCGTGACAGACAGTTTTGATGTTCATGATAATCTGCTTGGCGGAAGTCGTTATCTGAAGCAATTACTCGATAAATACGATGGTGACCTCGACCATGCTTTGGCTGCATATAACTGGGGGCAGGGGAATGTTGACCGGCATGGGCTAGGGAAGATGCCGCTGGAAACACGTAACTATCTGGCCAAAGTGAAGGCCTTGCTGAAGACGCAGAAACTTTAGGCTTGAGAGGGATGCGGCCGCTCAGGAACAGTGCTGTAACTGCTGGCTGTGATAGCGACTCAATGTCAGCAAAGCAATAATTGCTTCGGCTAGGGCCCGGGAGCGGGTTATGCCACCCTCTGGTAATACTGATACATCTCTTTGCCGTTTGCCAGGTTGAGCCAGCCTTTAGCAATGCGGTAGATGAACCACAGCATTCCTGCTGTCAAAATAACATAACCGATCAGGAAAATAAGGGTTATGGCACCGATTATCGACCACAGCAGGCTGAACCAGAAGGTCCGCATCTGCCAGCGAAAATGAGACTCCAGCCAGGTTCCTCTGACATCATCACGTTTAACATAATTGATGATGATCGCGGCAAACAGGGAAATGCCAAAGAAGAAGGATAATGCCTGGAGGGCATAGACAAGGGTGGTAGCCGTACGGGCACTGTTGTCGTTTCCTGGGATAGTAATAGGCTCTTGATACATGATTGATCCACTAGGTTAGATGATTTAATGGCTCTGGTTTTATTATAGTCGAACAATTGTGGTAAGCAAAGGGCGGGGGCTGGCGGTTGGGTGTACGAGTGAATTTAGTTGGTCATTCTGCCAGGTCAGAACCCTGTTAATGGCAGGGCTCTGACCTGTTAGATCTTTTAATCCTGGTTAGATGAGTCCATGAGTAAGGCCTGGTAAAGGTTGCGGCTGGTCATCAGGTGGTTCCTCATCGCTTTACGAGCTTCAACCTCTTCATTGGCAGAGATCGCAGCATAGATACGGTGGTGTTCCTGAAGGACTTTACGTAAGTAAGCTTTCAGCTTGTCGGGATGCATTTCGTTTTTATAAAGTCGCGACCGCGGGATAACCTTATCCTGCAGAAAGTTGAAAAATTCGACATAGCGGGAATTGTTGGTCGATGCCGCTATCGCCTTGTGAAATTCATAATCAGCAGTGTCTGCGGAGTGGCCAGCTTCGATGGAGTTTTCCATCACCCGCAACGACTCGAGCAGTTTCATGAGCTGGGCAGTCGTTCTGCGGGTGGCGGCAAGACCGGCCGCTTCAATTTCGACGGCCATTCTCAGTTCGAGGACCTCAAGGATGTCAGACAAGTCTGCGTAATCAGCATTGAAAAGAGTATTTTTTTCTTCCCCTTTTGTCTGATGTAAAACATAAACACCGGCCCCTTGACGTGATTCCAGGATGCCTGCAGCTTTAAGTGCAGCTATCGCTTCACGGACAACGGTCCTGCTGACCCCAAACTGTTTGGTCAATGTCGGTTCCGTGGGGAGGCGCATGCCAGGGCTATAACGCCCCTCTTTAATGTCATTCTGTAGTGATTTTATGACCTTGTCGGTCAGTGAAACGCGTGGGGTTGCCATCTGTTTTCTCTCCCTGAAAATTAATCCTGTATCATAAGTCAGAACAACACAAATGATCAATACAAAAAGGTTATCTGGCGGCCTAATTATATGTATGTGGCTAATTCGTATTATGTGTTGACAGTATTAGTATGATAACCGTATTATCTAGCTGACCAGAATGGCGAAAGTACTTTGGAACTACGCTTTCAGTGGTTGAGGGTATTGGTTGCATTATCCATTAACATTCCCTTTACATCTTCCTAAGATATTAAAAAACAACATTCCTTTGTTATTCTTAGGTATCTGGTTGTGGTGGTGTTGTCGGGCGCTCAGGTATTGGATATCGCCCAATTTTAAATATATAGCTAGTGTGCAGTAACGATCCATTTTTGAAAGAGGAGACTTCAATGGATACAAGTTTCATCAAGGGGGTTATCCCCCCGATTGTTACACCGACCGATGAGAATGATGTTATTAAAGAATCGGTTCAGCGTGAAATTGTTGATCACATCATTAAGGGCGGGGTTCACGGGATTTTGGCATTAGGCAGCAATGGTGAGTTTTATGGCCTTGATCCGGAGCAACAGGAGCGCAGTGGCCAGATCATTATCGACCAGGCTGCTGGGAGGGTGCCGGTATATTTCGGGATTGGTAACATTACCACCCGTGAGTGTGTCCAGTGGGCTAAAAAAGCAGAAGCGCTTAAAGCGGACGCCATCAGCATTCTGCACCCCATGTTTATCGGACCTAACGATGAAGAAATGTACCAGCATTTCAAAGCCGTAGCCGAAGCAACCAGCCTGCCAGTATTGATCTATAACAATCCGGATCGGATGCGTTGCGGGGTTTCTGCACCTCTGCTTGAGCGTTTGGCTGACATTCCAAATATTGTCGGGGTGAAAGAAAGCTCTGGTGATATGACCTTGACTGCCGAATTTATTCGTCGTACCCGTGATAAAGGTAAAGACTTTAAGGTCATTGCCGGTCGTGATATTCTTATTCTGTCGACCTTGGTCTACGGTGGTGCCGGTACGGTTGCTTCCAGCGCCAATATCGTTCCTGAACTGGTTGTTGAAATTTATGATAAGTTCATGGCTGGTGATATGCAGGGAGCGCTTGATGCTCAGTATCGTCTGGCGCCAATGCGGATGGCTTATAACCTGTCCAGCTTCCCGGTTGTTACCAAAGATTACATGCGTCTGTTAGGCTTTGATATGGGTGAGCCGATCAAGCCAAACACCCGTAGTACGCCAGAAGTTATGGCTACTTTACAAAAGCATCTGGACATTCTTGGCGCAAAGAAACTGGTCTGATCATTTTTGGATCAGCAGAACACAGAGAATTACTCACAAGGAGAGAATCATGAAAATCGGATTTATCGGACTTGGCATCATGGGCAAGCCCATGAGCAAGAACTTGATTAAAGCAGGTTACGACCTGGTTGTTTGTGACTTGAACACCGCTGCGGTTGAAGAAGTAGTTGCTGCCGGTGCTGCCAGCGCTCCGAGCGCTAAAGCTGTTGCCGAAATTGCTGACGTTATCATTACCATGCTGCCAAACTCACCTCAGGTCAAAGCTGTTGTTCTGGGTGAAGGTGGTGTACTTGAAGGTGTTAAAGCCGGTAGTGTCGTTATCGACATGAGTTCCATTGCTCCTCTGGCGAGTCAGGAAGTCGCTGCAGAGTTGGCTAAAAAAGATGTTGCCATGCTCGACGCGCCTGTCTCTGGCGGCGAACCGAAAGCTATCGACGGCACCCTTTCTGTTATGGTCGGTGGCGATAAAGAAGTTTTCGACAAGTATTATGATGTCATGAAAGCTATGGCTGGCAGCGTTGTTTACACCGGGAAAGTCGGTGCTGGTAACGTCACCAAGCTGGCCAACCAGATGATCGTTGCTATCAACATCGCCGCGATGAGTGAAGCCCTGGTTCTGGCCACCAAGGCTGGCGTTGAGCCTGACTTGGTTTACCAGGCCATTCGCGGTGGTCTGGCTGGCAGCACCGTTCTTGATGCCAAAGCACCACTGGTCATGGATCGTAAGTTCGATCCGGGCTTCCGCATCAACCTGCACATCAAAGACCTTGCTAATGCCCTCGATACTGCTCATGAAGTCGGCGTACCGGTCCAGATGACGGCAGCCGTTATGGAAATGATGCAAGCCATGAAGGTCGACGGCATGGACGGTCTTGATCACGGTGCCCTGATCCGTCACTACGAAAAACTCGCCAAGGTTGAAGTCAAGCGTTAAGCAACCACGGTGTTTACGTAAAGAGGCAGGGAGGCGGCAACAGCCGTCTCTCTGCTCTCTTGATAAACCCTCCCGCCACTTCCGGCACGACCCAGGAGTCTGTCAGACTCCCAATAATCACATTGGATAGACACATATGAAGATCGTCATTGCCCCCGATTCGTTTAAAGAAAGTTTAAGCTCCATGGAGGTTGCTTCAGCCATTGAAGCCGGTTTCAAAGCCATCTATCCGGCGGCTGAATATGTTAAGCTTCCCATTGCCGATGGCGGCGAAGGTACGGTTGCTGCCCTGGTCGAAGCGACCTCTGGAGAGCTTGTCGACGTGAGTGTTACCGGCCCTTTGGGTACGCCGGTTGAGTCCTTTTACGGACGTAGTGGCGATGGCCTGACTGCTGTTATTGAAATGGCTGCAGCCAGCGGACTCGACCTCGTCCCCCCAGCCCAGCGTAATCCCCTGAAAACGACCAGCTTCGGGACCGGCGAATTGATCCTGCATGCCCTGGACAGCGGGGTTCGTAATTTTATTATTGGTATCGGTGGCAGCGCCACCAATGACGGCGGCATTGGTATGCTGCAGGCATTAGGTGCCCGGCTCCAGGATGCCAGCAGTGAGCAAATCGGCTATGGCGGCGGATGTATCAGCCAACTGAGCAAAATTGACATCAGCAGCCTCGATTCACGGCTGAAGGATTGCCGCATCCAGGTTGCCTGTGATGTTGATAACCCCCTGACCGGAGAGCGTGGTGCCTCAGCCATTTTTGGTCCACAAAAAGGCGCTACTCCGGAGATGGTTGCGCAACTTGATAGCAATCTGGCCCACTTTGCCGAATTGATTCGTCGTGATCTCGGTAAAGATATTGAGCAGAGTGCTGGAGCCGGAGCGGCTGGAGGAATGGGCGCTGCCTTGTTGGCTTTCCTAGATGCCGACCTGCGTCCCGGGGTTGAGATTGTCGTTGAAGCGATCAAGCTGGCTGACGCGGTACAGGGTGCCAGCCTGGTGATCACTGGTGAAGGCCGGATGGATAAGCAGACAGTGTTTGGCAAAGCCCCCATTGGTGTTGCCAGGGTTGCTGCTGCTCAGCAGGTGCCGGTCATCGGCCTGGCCGGAAGTCTGGGCGAAGGGGTAGATGCTGTTTATGACCACGGTATTATGGCGGTTTTCAGCGTTGTCCTTGGTCCCTGTAGCCTGGAACAGGCTCTTAAAGAGGCCAGTACCAATGTTGAAATGACAGCCCGGAATGTTGCCGCGGTGTTACAGTGCCAACTCTGATTTATGTTATCATCGGGCGCGACAGCGCCAGCTGAGGCATTCAGTGATGGAATTTATTCTCAATAGAATGTATTGATCACCTCAAAAAGTTTATCAACAACCTAAATCTGCTGAGGGGCTTCTGTCCAGGACGCGGTTGTATTACACTTTTGCTAGAAGTACGTAGCTAGTTTTCATCCGGAACGAGATGCGAGCTCTCTAATCCAGTAAGAGAAGAGATTCCACCGCAGGTGTGAGTCTCTTCATCATATTTTAAAAGACGTGTAGGAGTTATTCTTTATGTTTCGTCGTACCAAAATTGTTTCGACTCTGGGACCTGCCAGTGAAGGTGAAGCTCAGCTTAGCGCTTTGATTGATGCCGGAGTTAATGTTTTTCGGCTTAATTTTTCTCATGGTGATCATAAAAATAAATTAGAGTTGATTGAGAAAATTCGCCGTATCGCCTCCGAAAAAGGGAGCAACGTCGCGATTCTTGGTGATCTTCAGGGGCCCAAAATCCGTACCGGACTGATGAAGGGTGGTTTTATGGAATTGGTCAGCGGCACTGAAGTTGTCGTGACCACCAGTACTATTGAAGGTGAAGGCACTACAATTCCAACCATTTATGAAAACCTGCCCAAGGACGTCAAACCCGGGGACCGGATTCTGCTTGATGACGGCCTTATGGATATGGAAGTTATCGGTGTTGAAGGTCAGGATGTGCGCTGTAAAGTCATCACCGGAGGCAAGCTTAAAGATCGCAAAGGGATCAATCTTCCCGGTACCAAAGTTTCGGCTCCTGCTTTGACTGAAAAAGATATTGAGGATCTTGAGTTTTGTGTCGAACATAAAGTCGATTTTCTGGCTTTATCGTTCGTGCGTAAGGCTTCTGATGTTCAACACATGAAGGATCTCCTGGCTAAAAAAGATCACGCTCCCCTGATTGTATCGAAGATTGAAAAGCCTGAAGCGGTTGATAATTTCGATGCAATTCTCGAAGTTACTGACGCGGTTATGGTCGCCCGCGGTGATCTTGGCGTTGAAATGAGTCCGGAAAAGGTACCTTTGATCCAGAAAATGATCATCCAGAAGTGTAATACTGCAGGGAAACCGGTTATTACTGCAACCCAGATGCTGGAAAGCATGATCTCTAATCCGCGTCCGACCCGTGCCGAAGTCTCTGATGTCGCCAATGCGATCCTTGACGGAACCGACGCCATTATGTTGTCCGGTGAAACCGCGGCCGGGAAATATCCGGTTGAAGCTGTCAGTGTCATGGACCATGTTGCGCGTGATGTCGAGCAGAGTGTCCAGTACCTGAGCCGTATGGTTAGTCCGAAACTGGTTTGCAACGGGAAGCAGTGTATGACTGAGTCGATTGGTCACGGAGCCTGCCAGATCGCTGAAAATGTTGGTGCTCAGGCGATCCTTGCTTTTACCCAGACAGGGAGTACCGCTGCGCTGGTGTCCAAATATCGTCCTAACCTGCCGATCTACGCCATGACTCCCAACGAAGAAGTGAAGCGGCGCATGTCACTGTATTCCGGAGTGCGGGCTGTACGCGTGACCAATTATGATTCAACTGAGCTGCAGGTCATGGCTGTCGAACAGGCTGCTTTGAAAGCTGGCGTCGTCAAGACCGGAGACGTTACGGTTATTACCATGGGCAGCCCGGTATCCCAATCCGGTACTACCAACCTGCTCAAGGTTCATCAGGTTGGCGAAGTAATCTGATGAACTTTGATAACCTGTCCTTGTAATTTTAAGTTTTTGCAGGGCAGCTAGTTTAAAAATCTATGACCTCCCCTGGCTGCCGGGGAGGTCTATTTGTTTTAACCGGGATACACGTTTTGTTATAGGAGAGATTGCAATGAGTTCCATAAAAACAGTCACATTACCTGATGGTACCCTGGTTCCGGCCCTGGGGCAGGGAACCTGGTATATGGGGGATGACAAACACCGGGAGCAGGAAGAGATAACCACCTTGCAACGCGGTATTGAACTTGGTTTAACCCTTATTGATACTGCTGAAATGTACGGTAACGGGCGTTCTGAGCTGCTCATTGGAAAAGCGATCAAGGGGCTGCGCGACAAGCTCTTTCTGGTATCCAAGGTCTATCCGCACAATGCTGGTGGGCGCAACCTTGTCAACAGCTGTGAGGCCAGTCTTAAGCGTCTGGGGACTGATTACCTCGACTTGTATTTATTGCATTGGCGTGGCCAGATTCCATACGAGGAAACGGTTCGTGGCATGGAAGCATTGATTCAGGCTGGTAAAATTAAGCGTTGGGGTGTGTCCAACTTGGATGATGAGGATATGCAGGATTTACTTTCTGTCCGTGGCGGAAGTAAATGTGCCGTAAACCAGGTTTTGTATCATTTAGGTTCGCGGGGAATAGAGTACGAACTTCTTCCCTGGCAGCGTCAGCATGGGATTCCAACCATGGCCTATTGTCCGTTGGCGCAAGCAGGAGCTTTACAGGGCGATCTGACCGCTGATTCTGCTGTAAAGCAGGTTGCGCAGGAACACGGGGTCGATCCGTATCAAATTCTGCTCGCCTGGTGTATCAGGCATGATGACATTATTGCTATTCCTAAAGCATCTTCTGTCGCTCATGTTGAAAGTAATGCTAACGCGGCCAATATTGTTTTAACCGCCGCTCAGCGTGATCTTCTGGATCAGGCTTTTCCGGCCCCTGATTATCCGGTTCCCCTGGATATTGTCTGAATTTTTCAAATCAGTGCCTTTGTGTAGCTAAGGCACTGATTTTCTAAAATTCACGAATATTTGGAAGTCAAATTTAGATCACGTTTAAAGTTAACGTTGATGCTCAATTATATTTTCGATCAGCACCTTGCAGCGGCCGCAGTGGGTTCCGGCTGTGGTCTTTTCACCGACGGCTTCGACGCTGTCAGCGCCTGTTTTGACGGCGGAGACCACCTCAGTAAGGGAGCTGCCACTGCAACCGCAGACGGAGGCGAGGATTGCTTCAATTTCGGGGATGCATCCTCCACAGCCGGTACCGGCACCGGTGATCTCCTGAATCTCTTCGACGGTCCGGGCGGTGTGATTGACCATGGCCATACGGATGGTCAGGTAGTCGACATCATGGCAATGACAGATGGTTTTATTGGCAGCCATTTGGGAATCCTTTCTCTTGTGTTTGGCATGAATGCAGAAAGCGTTTTTTACCAGAGCCGGTTAATACCGTCAAACCTCAAACGGTGCATCCGTCCCTTCGATAATAATCAACTCCCGATCATAAGCCTGGCGGGCATATTTCAGGGCCTGCTGGTAGGCCGGATCTGCATAGCACTGAACGGCCAGTTCGTAGCTGGGAAAGTGGACCAGCAGGGGACAGGGATGTCCTTTTCCTTCGCATTCCTGTTGGCGCTGCTGTCCGGCAATGATCGTTGCCTGATAGTTTTGGGCAATC
This sequence comes from Geopsychrobacteraceae bacterium, assembly GCA_963664385.1. Taxonomy (GTDB): domain Bacteria; phylum Desulfobacterota; class Desulfuromonadia; order Desulfuromonadales; family Geopsychrobacteraceae; genus Seleniibacterium. The sequence goes on along the minus strand of OY761157.1, from coordinate 868,160 downwards.
GGTCGCCACAGCCTTCCGTATTCACGTTGCGCATCGATATCTTTCACTGCTGATGAGCGTACCAGCCAATAACCTGCCATATTAGCTCCTTTCACTTCCTCAGTGATGATCACTGCCAGCCAAGTCTGTGAGGTTACCTTTTGAATCAAAATCCATGGCGAACGGCTCGCTGACAATGTCTATGTCTGGATGGGCTGCAGCTTCCTTAAGGAGGGGGTCAGAGATCAGGATCTCTCCCAGGTGCCCGGTATTGGGAATTCGAACAATACGTAGCTTTGCCATATCGGGAACGGCACAGACCTGAATGGCCGCTTTGATCGCGAGCAGGTCGTTTTCCATGACCAGCGGGATCTTGGAGGAGTTGGGCGCTCTGGACGTCAGGGTGTTGGCATAGGTGTGGGTCATGTCAACCTTGTTAAACAAGCGTCTCGTGGTAATGTCGGCGATTCCCATGCCCGAACAGTTACCGTGGCTGTAGTCACTGACATCGAGTACGGCCAGGCTGGCAACCTGGGTTGGAATACCGGTCAGATAGGGAGTTGCAGCCCGGCCGGTGACATACGGATCCATGCCGCTGCCAGAAAATTCTTTGCCCAATTGATCAACGATCAAGACGTCGATGGGGTTGACCAGAATGCGGGGGCGGGCATCTTTCGCCTTTTTAAGAATCATTTGCTCCTCTTCCAGCATTTCATCAGCGGTCAGGGCGATAATCTCGGCGACCTGGTCTTCGGCATTTTCATAGGTCGCGACCCCGAACAAAATAGGGCAGGCCGCCAACTTGACCTTGGCCATTTCGACAACCAGGCGGGCCATCTGTGACCAGCCCTGGGCGTGACAGGCATCCGCTCCCTGCTGTTTGCCGAGGCCGATGGTAATCATTTTTATCAGGCCGCTTTCGTTGGGGCCGACAAAGCCGCTGTGTGCTTTGACCCGGTTGATGATGACAATCGCGTCAGCCTGCGCTGCGTGTTTATCAATAAGCACCGGCATGCCATCGTCCAGGCGGCCGACTTCAACGGTTTCCATGGACGAATAAATCGGGCAGCCGCAATACCTTTCGGTGACGCCAAGTCTGGCCAGAACCTCCCGCTGCCCCTCGTCTGTGGCCCCGCCATGGCTGCCCATGGCGGGTATGATAAACGGGAGTGCTCCCTGTTGTTGGAGTTCGCTGACCACCTTTCTGGCAATTTCCTTGATCGAGGCCATCCCCCGGCTACCGACGCCGACAGCGATGCGCATGCCCGGCTTGACCAGGGAGGCGATTTTGTCCTGGCGCAACTGCTGCTGCACGGCCTGATCAATGTTGCCGACGCTGCGCAGCGGAAAGGTCTGCCGAATTCTGATCATCTGGGGCGGGGTGATGTTTTTCAGTAAGGCTTCAATTTGGCTCATGGAGGGCTTCCTCTAAAAAATATCGGGTTCCTGCGGGTTGGTACCAAAGCTGGATTCAAGACAATCAAAATCACAACCGGTGTGGGCCTGGTTCACATGTTGGCTGTAGATATAACCATAACCCCGGCCAAAACGTGGTGCCGGTTGGGTCCAGCGCTCCCTGCGCTGTTGCAACTCCTCGGCGCTAACGTTCAGGGTCAGTGCTCGTGCCGCGACATCAATACTGATTGTATCACCGGTTTCAACCAGTGCCAAAGGCCCGCCAATGTAGGCTTCCGGTGACACATGAAGGACGCAGGCCCCGTAACTCGTGCCGCTCATGCGGGCATCGGAGATACGCAACATATCCTTGACCCCCTGTTTAACCAGTTTTGTCGGAATCGGTAGCATTCCCCACTCCGGCATTCCGGGTCCCCCCTTGGGGCCGGCATTACGCAGGATCAGGATATGGTCTTCCGTTACATCGAAATCGTCGCTGTCGACAACCTTTTTGAATTCGGGATAACTGTCAAAGACGATGGCTGGACCTGTGTGTTTGTGAAATTTCGGACTACAGGCGGAGACCTTGATGACACAGCCATCGGGCGCCAAGTTGCCCTTGAGAACTGCCAATCCGCCCTCTTTGTAGATAGGATTATCAAGGGGACGGATGACATCATCATGATAGACCATTGCACCTGAAATGTTGTCACCGAGGGTTTTCCCCGAAACGGTCAACTGGTTCAAATCAAGATAATCACGAATCCGGTTGAGCAGGGCTTTGGTGCCACCAGCATAGTAGAAATCCTCCATCAGATATTTTGAGGTGCCATTGGGGCGAATGTTGGCAACCACAGGAACAGTGCGGCTTGCAGCTTCAAAGTCATCGAGAGAGATGTTGTGGCCGGCACGTCGTGCCTGGGCAATAATGTGAATAATGGCGTTGGTTGAACAACCGATGGCCATAGCGGTGGTAATAGCATTAATAAAGGCGCTGCGGGTCATGATTTTATCCGGAGTCACATCTTCCCAGACCATATCAACGATACGTCTGCCCGAATCGGAGCACATCCGTTGGTGGTTGGCATCAACTGCAGGGATGGAGGATGCTCCAGGCAGGACCATCCCCAGGGCTTCGGTCACCAGGGCCATGGTGCTTGCGGTTCCCATGGTCATGCAGGTTCCATAGCTACGGGCAATCCCGTCACAGACACCATCCAGCTCTTCGCGGGTTATTTCTCCCGCACGAAATTCGTCCCAGGCCTTGAATGCATCGGAACCAGAACCAAGAAATTCCCCTTTGTGAATGCCGCGCAGCATCGGGCCTGCTGGTACAAAGATACTTGGCAGACCGGCACTGGTTGCACCCATTAAGAGTCCGGGAACTGTTTTGTCACAGCCACCCATAAGGACCAGGCCGTCAAGGGGGTGACAGCGGGCCATCTCTTCGACCTCGATGGCCAGCAGATTGCGGTAAAGCATGGCTGATGGTTTAACAATGGTTTCATAGAGAGTCAGGGTTGGGATTTCGACTGGAAACCCTCCGGCCATTAAAATTCCCCGTTTAACATCTTCAACTCTGGCCTTGAAGTGGCCATGACAGGCGTTCAGATCAGACCAGGTATTGACGATAGCGATGATCGGCTTACCTTTCCACTCCTCAATGGCGTAGCCATTTTGCATCATGCGGGAACGGTGGTTGAAGCTGCGGAAATCACCAGCTTCGAACCAGCGTGAACTTCTTAACTTTTCCGGTGTCATGGTTGTCTTCGTCTTCGCTGTCATCTTATCAAATCTCCTTTGGGGGGAACTCGTCATCCTTTGTTCCCAGGTTGTGCCACTTTGTTCCTGTGCGCATGGAGGCAAAAAATAATACTTGATTAATCGCGGGAATTTCGATAAATATCTTACTGAGATCTCAGTGGGATGTCAAATGGACTGTAGCAAAGATCGCAACTCGCTGAAACAAAAAAACAATTTGTAAAATTTTAGAGACTTGATTTCCGATAGAGGAGAAGTGTCATGGCAAAGCTAAGAAGTATTTTGGAAGAAGGCACAACCGCTTGGGCGGTTCGGCGTACCCAGTGGCGGGCAATGGGTATTACCGACGAGGATATGATGAAGCCTAAGATCGCCGTGGTGAACACTTCGAACGGATTGTCGAGTTGTTTTATGCACGTGGATGACGTCTGCAAAACTGTGATGCAGGCGGTGCGCGATGCCGGTGGTCTGCCCTTTGAAGTGCGTACGGTTGCCTCAAGTGACTTTGTCACCAGTGCCGGTTTGAAAGCGCGCTACCTGATGCCGACCCGTGATCTGATCGTCAACGAGATCGAATGTATGGTCGAAGGTTCGCTGATGGACGGCATCATCTGTCTGTCTTCCTGTGACAAGACTACCCCGGCTCATATTATGGCCGGTGTGCGTTTGAATGTCCCGACCATGGTTCTGACCTGTGGCTATCAGGTCGGTGGTTTCTGTTCCAGCGGCCAGTTTGTCGATATTGATGATGTCTATGAGTCGATCGGGGCGCTGCAGGCTGGTTCTATCACCTTGGATGAGCTTAAAGATATGACCGAGCATGCGATTCAGACTCCTGGTGTCTGTGCCGGTCTCGGTACCGCCAACTCCATGCACGTCGTCGCCGAGGCCATCGGTATGGCATTGGCCGGCAATTCTCCCATCAAAGCGGATAGCCGTAAGCTGCATGAGTTTGCCCAGGCTGCAGGTAAGCGTATCGTGGAGCTGGTCAATGAAGACGTTCGCCCCCGCGACATCGTCACCCAGGAAGCGATCGAAAACGCCATTATGGTTGTTCTTGCCGTAGGTGGTTCGGTGAACACCGTGCGTCATATTTCGGCAATCGCAACCGAAGCAGAGATCGATGTCGATGTCGTCGCCCTGTACGAAAAAATGGCCGAAAGAGCACCACTTTTGACCGCCGTGCGTCCAAATGGTCCTTACCGGACCGAGGATATGGAGCCGGCTGGTGGGACCCGCGCCGTTATGAAGCGGCTTGAGTCGGTCCTGCATCTCGATGCTATGACGGTCACCGGTAAGACGGTGAGGGAAATCGTTCAGGATAAGGCCGCCGCGGTTAAAAATGATGATGTTATCAAGACTATTGAGAAGCCTCAGAACAAACGCCCCGGTGTCGGCATTCTACGTGGCAACCTGGCCCCCGATGGCTGTATCGTCAAGCTTTCAGCGCTGCCTGAAGGCGTTGATATCTTTAGCGGTCCGGCGCGGATCTTCGATGGTGAGGATGAAGCTATTGCGGCCATCGGTAAAAATGGCATTCACAAGGGTGATGTTGTCGTCCTGCGCAACATGGGACCTTTAGGTGGGCCCGGGACTGTTTTCGCTTGTAGCTTCGTCGCCGCGATGAACGGGGCCGGGCTGGCTCCCCATGTCGCGGTCGTGACCGATGGCGAATTGTCGGGCTTGAACCGTGGTATTGTTGTAGGACAGATGATGCCGGAAGCCGCAGCCGGTGGACCGTTGGCCATTGTTAATGATGGTGAGGTCATCTCCATGGATTTTGATGCCCGGACCATTACTCTGGAGATCAACCAAGCCGAGATCGACGCGCGGTTGGCAGAGTGGCAACCCCTTGAGCATAAACATTTACAACCCGGCTGTTATCTGGATCAGTACCGCCAGTTGGTTCAGCCTTTGGCGGAAGGAGCAGTGCTTGGAGAGAGGCATTTCCGGAAAAAATAAGCGCAGGGTTGAGAATGGTGGGCCGATTTGAGGGGGCGGCCTGGCCATTCGAATTTGAATGTTCCCGTGGTGGACATGTGGAGAAGGAAAGATGAGTAAATACAGAGATTTGACAGTTGGGATATTCTTTCTGCTTGTGGCGGTTGTTTATTTCCTCGATTCGCTGACGATTCAGTCCCTTGGCCTTGCCGGGCGAGTCGGGGTCGGCCCCACCTTTTTGCCGGAGGTGATAGCAGTCATCACCGGGCTCCTCAGTGTGGTGCTGATTGTATCCAGCCTGCGAACCTTGAAAAATGCTGAAGCGGTAGAAGCTGTGGCTGAAGTCGATACTCAGACGGAAGAAGCGGGCGAGGGGCAAGAAGGCGTCCGTTATATGGCCGTCATCCTGACTGTCGTTTTGTTGCTTGGATATGCTTTACTGCTTGACCCGGTAGGGTTTATGCCGGTGACCTTCCTTTACCTTTTCCTGCAGTTTAATGTTGCTGCCCCCAAAAGCAGCAAGACCATGAAATATCAGATTGCCTATCTCGTCGCAGCTGTTCTGGTGGCGGTAATTGTGAATTACACCTTCGTCAATCTGTTCAATGTAATGTTACCGCAAGGCATTCTGGGTTAAGGAGAAAGAGAAAATGGAACTGTTTTTAAGCGCGTTAGCATCTGTCTGTACCCCCTATTCGATTATGCTGATGGTCGTTGGTGTTGCCGTCGGGATTATTTTCGGCTGTATGCCGGGTCTTTCTGCAGCCATGGCGGTTGCCCTGTTCTTGCCCATATCTTTTACCCTAGAACCGGTCGCTGCCATGACTCTGCTGGTATCTCTGTATATCGGCGCGGTCTCCGGAGGACTGATTGCTGCTATCCTGCTCAATATTCCAGGAACTCCTTCGTCGATTGCTACCTGTTTTGACGGGGTTCCGATGGCGCAGAACGGCGATGCGGCCAAGGCACTTGGTACCGGGATTGTTTTTTCCTTCCTCGGCGGGATGCTCTCTTTTATTGCCCTTATCTTCCTGGCTCCAACTCTCGCGGATCTGGCCCTCAAGTTTACACCTGCCGAATATTTCGGAGTGACCGTTTTTGCGCTGACCATGATTGCCGCCCTGTCGACCGGGTCAATGATCAAGGGGATGCTCAGCGGTATGGTTGGGATGATTGTTTCGACCATCGGATTGTCTCCTATTGATGGAGCCAAGCGCTTTACAATGGGGATCGAGAACCTGACCTCCGGCTTTGATCTTTTAGCTTTTCTGATCGGTATGTTTGCTATTACCGAAATTCTGATCGCTGCAGAAGGGTTTGCTTCGGAAAACAAGGCCGAACCGATGGAATTGAAGAAGTTTAAAGGTTTTGGCTTCTCTCTGGCAGAATTCTATGGTCAGAAATGGAACCTGCTGCGTTCCTCAATCATGGGGATGCTGATTGGTATATTGCCCGGTATTGGTGGTTCAACATCGGGCATATTGTCCTACGTCGCAGCCAAAAAGCAGTCGAAGTATCCGGAAAAGTTCGGTACCGGCATCATGGACGGAATCGTCGCTTCAGAAACAGCAAATAATGCCACCATTGGTGGTGCACTGGTTCCGTTACTCGCTCTTGGTATCCCTGGTGATGGTGTTACCGCTATGCTTCTGGGTGGTTTTATGATCCACGGTCTGACACCGGGGCCGCTACTCTTTATTACCGATGCCGATTTCGTGTTCGGTATTTTCGCAGCATTGCTCGTGGCCAATGTTGTCATGCTGATTCTTGAGTTTTTCGGGATTCGTATTTTCATCCGCCTGCTCAAGGTTCCCAAGTACTACCTGCTGCCGGTGATCGCCGTGTTGTGCGTGGTTGGTTCCTTTGCTGTCAGCAGCCGTGTTTTTGACGTCATTACCATCCTGATTTTCGGTCTGATCGGCTATGCCATGTACAAGGGGAAGATTCCTCTGGCGCCTTCCATTCTCGGTTTTATTCTCGGACCTTTGGTTGAAACCAACTTGAGAAGAGGGATGCAGCTGACCGAGGGGAGCTTCTGGGCTTTCTTCCAAAGACCGATTGCCGCCACGTTCATGGTGTGTGCCATCATCGCCATTATTGTTCCCATATATAAAAACCTGAAAGCGCATAAATCGCTGAGCTGAGGTTAACTGGATGCCGGGAAGCTCCGCTTTGGGCCTTCCCATGCGTTATCGATAAACGGACACAACGTGATGTCATTGCTTGAAAATTCACTATTCACCCAAACCCTTCAAAGAGGAGGAAAGAATGAGGAAAGTTGTCGTAGCATTGTGTGTTGTTCTGCTGGCGTTCACCCTGGTTACTCAGGGCGCATTTGCCGCCGACTGGAAACCGACCAAAGCGATTGAGTTGATCGTACCGGCCGGGGCTGGTGGCGGGACCGACCTGAGTGCCCGTACCTTTGCCAAGTATGCGCAAAAGCTGCTCGGTAAGCCGGTGGTTGTCGTCAATGTTAAAGGTGCTGGTGGCTATAGCGGAACCCGTCAGGTTTTTGATGGTAAGACCGATGGCCAGAAAGTCCTCTATTATCATGGCAATGTTGTCATGAACAAGATGGCCGGTATTGCTCCTTACAGTGTTGATGGTTTTGAGCAAGGTCCGATTGTTGTCGAAGATGGTTCCATGTCCCTGTTTACCCAAGGTGATGGCGATATTAAAAGCATTGAGGATCTGGTTGCCAAGGCTAAGGCAAACCCTGGAAAAATCAAGGCTGCTACAGAGTTCGGGGCCTTTACCTACTTCATGTACCTGAAGCTACAGAAAGAGCAGGGGATCAAGCTGAACCTGGTTGACGTCGGTGGTGGCGCCGCCAAGCAGGCTGCTATGCTTTCCGGTATTATTGATGTCATGGCCAAGCTGACTGTCGGGACCAAGCCTTTCGTTGATGCCGGCAAGTTCAATATCCTCGGCTGTATGCAGGAAGAGCGTGTCCGCAATGCCGAGTGGGCTCCGACCTTGAAAGAAAACGGGGTAGACTTCCAGTACCCGGCTTATCAGTTCGCTCTTTTCTTCACCAAGGGGACCCCGCAGAACATTCAGGATGCTTTTAACGACGTCGCTCAAAAGGTCACTTCCGATCCTGAGTTTCAGAAGGAAATCCTGAAAATCGGATTTAACCCGACCTACTACGCACCTGATGTCGCTGCTAAAAACTTCAAAGAACTCGAAGCTATGGCCACCGAACTGGCCAAAGAAAAAGCAGACGTTAAGTCTCAGAAGTAACATGCTTGGATTGTTGTTCCCCCTGCTTTGAGTTGGGGGAACAACGGGTCACATTCACAGTTCACACAAAGATATATTATCCGGTTCTCAAAGAAAGACAGGTCACTATGTTAGAGATTCAGTCACCTTCCTTAATAATTTATGGCAAAAACAGTCTCGGCCAAATTGGCGAAACCCTGAACAAAGTTGGCGGCAAGTGCCCCATGGTTGTTACCAGCCGGTTGATGCTTGAGACCTCCATCTTTTCCGATCTCAAAACTGCTCTTGAAGGGGCAGGAATCACTTACGGTGTTTACGCCGATGTCGATCCCGATCCCGATCTGCCCGCCATTGAGCGAGGTGCTGATGTGTTTATCAGCGGCAAGCATGACAGTCTGATCGGTTTCGGTGGTGGCAGCGCCATGGATGCCGCCAAAGCGATTAACCTGATGCTGTGCAGCGACGGGCCGATCAGCGATTGGAAGGTCCCGAATTCTCCGGCATTTGCCGTCAATCCTCTGGTGTGTATTCCGACCACAGCCGGAACCGGTTCTGAGGTTACCCGCGGGATCGTTATTACTGATCCGGTGACCCATGAAAAAATGCTATTTATGGGCCGTTCCTGTCTGGCCAGTGCCGCTATTATCGACCCTGAAATGACCAGGGAATTACCGGTTCGTTTCGCTGCTGATACCGGTCTTGACGCTTTAACCCACGCCCTTGAAGCTTATGTCAGCAAGAAAAACAATCCTCATTCTGATGCCATGGCTTTAAGCGCATTACGCCTGATCGGAGCGAATATCATGGTGGCCTGTACCGATCGCAGCGCAGATGCGCGCGGGGCAATGATGCTGGGTGCCATGCAAGCGGGTATCGCATTTTCCAACGCCTCCGTTGCCCTGGTGCATGGCTTGAGCAGACCTTTTGGTGGTTTTTTTAAAGTGCCACACGGTATGTCCAATGCCATCCTGCTGCCGGCCGTAACCCGCTTTTCTGTTTCTGCTGCAACTGAGCGTTATGCCGATGCCTCCCGTGCTCTTGGCTTTGCCGATCTTAGCTGCAGTGATGCCGAGGCAAATGATCGGCTTATTGAAGGTCTTGAGCTACTGTGTGCCGATCTTCATGTGCCAAGCTTGGCTGAGTTCGGCGTTGAAAAAGATGATTATTTCAGCAAAATTGAAATTATGGCGGAACAGGCCATCGCCAGTGGTAGCCCCAACAACAACCCGCGTGGTGCGACCAAAGAAGAGCTTATTGAAATCTACAAACAGGTCTGGAAATAGATTTTTGCCGACACACACGAGGTTAGGCAAAGGCTCATTTAGAACAATATGAATCAAGTCAGTAACAACTGACATGTGGTTATCGACAGCCACGGGGAGAAAGACATGAATCTCGAGAACTGGAAAAAACAACTGCATGAAAAGCCGCAGATTGGTTGCTTTGTCACCTTCGCTTCGCCAGCAATATGCGAGTGGATGGCGCGTTTGGGTTTTGATTTTACCCTGATCGATAACGAGCATGGCAATATCGATCAGAGCGTTGTGGAGGACATGGTGCGAGCCTCTCAGGCGGCAGGGGTCCCCTCCATCGTCCGGGTGACCACCAATAAGTATGATCACGTGCAGAAAGCCCTCGATATGGGTGCAAACGGGGTTCAGATTCCAATGATCAACTCCATGGCAGATGCCCGGGAAGTCGTCAGACTCGCTAATTTCCCCCCTGTTGGAGAGCGTGGTACCGCATATCTGACCAGAGCTGCCAATTATGGTCTTTATCCTGACAAGACCGGTTATCTCAAGCTGGCCAACGAAACCAAATTCACCGGTATTCACATCGAAACCACCGAGGCCGTCAATAATCTCGACGAGCTGCTGAGCGTCGACGAAATCGATATGTACTTCATCGGCCCTGGTGACCTGTCAAGTTCCATGGGGCTGGCCCCAGGCCATGAGGAGGTCTGGAAGGTGACCGAGGACTGTATTCGCAAAATTCGGCAGGCCGGTAAAATCGCAGGTACCTTCACCGGCGATGTCGCCTCGACCCAGAAAGTGATCGACTGGGGTGCGCACTATGTCGTGACTGCCATCAATGGTTATGTCAACGCCGGGGTTAAACAATTTCTCGAAGGAGTCCGGGGCTGATAGACGCTCGGACCGACAATAGGTTAAGAATATGAGTGAAGCAAGCAAACAGCCTTTGGTTAACCCGGTCATCCGCCTTGACCAGAGAGATAATGTTGTTGTGGCGCGGACGGAGATCTCTGCCGGAACCGAAATTGAGAGTGAAAAGCTGGTGACCAGAGGCTTAGTTCCCACCGGACACAAGATTGCGACCACTCTCATTCCGAAAGGGGAGCCTGTCCTTAAGTACAATACCGTCATCGGCTTTGCCGCTGAAGACCTAGAGCCAGGTACGCCGTTGCACAAGCATAATATCGAGTTCAAATCGTTTGTCCGCGACTATGCTTTCTGCCGTGACTATAAAGAACCCGAAGTATTGCCTGTCGAAAAACAGGCGACCTTCCAAGGGATAGTTCGCGCTGACGGACGCGTTGCAACACGTAATTATATCGGGATTCTCGCGTTATCGAATTGTGCAGCTACCGTGGTGCATAAAATTTCTGATTATTTCACTGACGAGCGTTTGGCTGAATTCCCTAATGTCGACGGCGTTGTTCCCTTTAGTCATGAAAAAGGATGCGGTGGCGATTCAACGGCCGAACATATGGCTCAGTTGCGCAGAACTCTGGCCGGTTATTGCCGGCATGCCAATATCGCAGCCATGATTGTCGTCGGTCTTGGCTGTGAACGTAACGATCTGCAGGGGTTTCTTGACCAGACCAAACTGGTGCCGGGGGAGGATATCGAAACCCTGATCATGCAGGAATTGGGGGGGAGTCGGAAAACTATCGATGCCGGGGTTGAGCTGGTCAAGCAGAAGCTTCAGGCAGCGAACGTCGTTAAACGGGAACCAGTTTCGGCCAGTCATCTGATGGTCGGCTTGCAGTGTGGTGGTTCTGATGGTTTTTCCGGGGTCACGGCGAACCCTGCTCTTGGTCATGCCATGGACCTTCTGGTTAAAAACGGCGGAACCGCCATTCTGTCCGAAACAACCGAACTGTTCGGGGTTGAACATACCCTGACCTGCCGGGCCAGAACCCGTGAAATCGGGGAACGGATCGTCGAGCGGATCGAATGGTGGCTGGATCATTGCCAGGGGCGTAATACCCAGATCATGGGTAAAGTCAGCCCCGGCAATGATGCCGGCGGTTTGGCCAACGTCTATGAAAAGTCTCTTGGTGGCGTCAAAAAGGGGGGGACCACCTCGGTCATGGACGCCTATTACTATGCCGAGCCGGTCACTGAGCACGGCCTGGTCTTTATGGACACTCCCGGTTATGACCCGACAGCCGCGACGGGGCAGATCGCCGGTGGTGCCAATATGATCGCTTTTACCACCGGGCGTGGTTCCTGCTTTGGTTCCGTTCCCGCACCGTCCGTCAAGTTGGCGACGAATACCCCCATGTATCAGCGCATGGAAGATGACATGGACATCAACTGTGGTGTCATCCTTGAGGGTAAGGTGACCATTGAAGAAATGGGGGAACAGATTTTCAAACAACTCCTCGATATAGCTTCGGGCGAACCGAGCAAGAGTGAGGAGATCGGGGTTGGTAAAGTTGAATTTGTTCCCTGGAATTTGTTGATTATGGGGTAAGTGGATTATCTCCAGAGGCAGGGGGAGGCCCGGTCTCTGGGGAAAGTTTTCTGGAAATATTTATTCCCCACGGGTTTAATTTGAAAAAGGATAAATCGCTATGAAGGCCATTTTTCGTTGGCATGGGGAGAAAGACCCCATCTCTCTACAGTATATTTCTCAGATCCCCGATCTTTATGGGATCGTGACCTCTCTTTATAATCTGCCCCTGGGGCAGGTGTGGCCCCTCGACAAGATCATTGAGGCGCGTGACCTTGCCGTAGAGCATGGCTTGAAACTTGAGGTAGTCGACAGTTTTCGTATTCATGAAGATATCAAACTGGGCAAGCCGAGCCGTGATGAATTGATTCCCAACTACTGCGAGAATATTCGTAACCTGGCCAAAGTCGGCATCAAACTGATCTGTTACAATTTCATGCCGGTGTTTGACTGGACTCGCACCAATATGACCTATCAGCTGCCGGATGGTTCCAATACCCTCTCTTTTGATATGGCAACGATTGACGCTATCGACCCGACCAAAGGGGTGGATCTGCCTGGTTGGGGCACCAACATCAAGCCTGAAGATCTGCAGCGTCTCTTAAAAGAATATGAAGCTTTTGGTGAAGAGCGTTTATGGGAGAGTCTCGAATACTTTCTTAAGGCGGTCATTCCTGTTGCTGAAGAAGCCGGGATAAAAATGGGGATTCATGCCGATGATCCTCCGCGCCCGATTTTCAGTTTCCCACGTATTGTGAAAAATGCCGATGACATCAGACGCCTGTTGAATATTGTCGATAGCCCGGCCAACGGCCTGACCATCTGTACTGGTTCCCTGGGTTCAATCCATGGCAATGATGTGCCAGCGATCATTCGTGAATTTGGTGCCCGTGGCAAGGTTTTCTTTGTCCATGCGCGGAACGTCAAGTTGTTTGAAAATGGTGATTTTTACGAATCTGGACACCATACGTCTTCCGGTTCCCTTGATATGGCTGAGATCGTCAAGGCCCTTCACGATATCGATTTTGATGGTTATCTGCGTCCTGACCATGGTCGCATGATCTGGGGAGAAACGGGCATCCCTGGCTATGGCCTCTATGACCGCGCTCTTGGCATCTCTTACATTCTTGGGCTTTGGGAAGGGTTCAAAAAGTCCTGTCAGGATTAAACTGTTGAAATTACAATAACAGTTTTTCCTGTAAATTCATGTTGAACAGATTCCTCTTGGCGGGATACATTCGTTCAGCAATAAGATGAAAAACGATTTGGTTAAATGGAAATTCCCGTAGCGGAAAACAGGAGATGAGCTTTGGTAAAGAAAGATGATGCGACCTTAGCCGATAAGGCTTATTACGAACTGGAAGAAAAGATTGTCACCCTCGAACTGAAACCGGGGACCATCGTTTCTGAAAATGCTATCAGCCAGTTATTGGGTATTGGTCGTATGCCGATTCGCCTCGCCTTCAAACGTCTGGAGGAGGCCAGCCTGGTATCCAGCCTGCCGCGCAAAGGGATTCTCATCAATGATATTAAGATGGAGGATGCCTTTTTGCAGATGGAGGTGCGTCTGGTCATGGAGCGCCTGCTGGTCACCAGGGCCTGTAAATATGCGACAGCCGAAGAACGTGAAGAATTACGCGATCTTGCCAGGCAATATGCTGAGGCAACCAACGCCATCGATAAAAAGAAGGCCCTTAAGGTCGATGATGAGTTCAATCAGCTGCTGGGGCAATGTGCAAAAAACAAGTTTGCCTGGAAAGCGATCCTGCCTTTCTACGCCCTGTGCCGAAGGCTTTACTATTATACCTACCAGACCGATGAAAAATTGACCAACGATATCAACCTGGCTCATATCGATCTGATGGAGGCTGTTGCCCAAGGTGACGAAAGTAAAGCCCAGGACACCCTGAATCATCTCCATAAACTGAACGAACGTCTTATTCTGAATAATATGTCTTCCTGGATGCCGGCGGATGATCTTTTGATAGGAGGATAAACCTCGTGGCATGGCAAAAGGTGAATACATTTAATTCAACCCATCAATACCCGGTACATGCCGAAGTCGATGTGCTGGTCTGTGGTGGTGGCTCGGCCGGAATCGCTGCAGCCGAGGCCGCGGCGCGTAAAGGGAACAAAGTCTTACTGGTCGAGAAATACGGATTTCTTGGTGGTGCTGCGGTCGCCGGCTTGTCCGGGACCATTTGCGGTCTGTTTTTAGCGAGTGATAGCGAGCGCAAACCGGAGCAGGTTGTCTTCGGTTTTGCCGATACTTTTTACCAGGCATTGAAAGCCAATAACGGTTGTACCGAGCCGCAAATTTACGGCAAAACCTGGACGGTGACTCACGATCCTCACGCCTGGCGGGAAACGGGTGAAAACCTGGTTCTTGCGGCAGGGGCTAAGGTGCTCTATCACACCGATATTATCGGGGTGATAAAGGATGAGGACCAGTTCAAAGGAGTTATCGTCAACACCAAAGCGGGGATCGGCGCTATTCATGCCCGTGTTCTCGTCGATGCGACAGGGGATGCTGATCTTATTTACCGGTCCGGCCTCGATTACACCATGGGCGACAAGGGGCGGATTCAGAACCCGACCATGATCTTCCGGGCCAATGGTGTGAACGTGGAAAAGTTTCTTGCTTTCTGGGGGAACGATACCATCTCGCAGCAGAACGCCATTGACCTGCTGCATAAAGCGAGCGGCGATGGCCTTGATCTGCCACGCAAGAAGATCTGGATTTTCGATACCCCGCGCCCCGACCAGCTGCTGGTCAATGCAACACGCATTATGGGTACGGATGGGCGTGACCTGAACGTCACTGATCCGGTGGATCATTCAGAGGCCGAAGTTTGTGGCCGTCATCAGGTGCGTGAATATGCCCGCTTTTTGAAAGAATATATTCCCGGTTGCGAGAACAGTTACGTCAATGATACCGGGGTCGAAGTCGGTGTGCGCCAAACGCGCAGTATTGTCGGTTGTGAACGCCTGACCAATGCCGATGTGCTGGGGCGGCGCAAACGCGCTGACGGCATTGCCCGTTCCCCATGGCCCATAGAACTGCACTACGGTGAAAAGCCGAAGGTCGAATGGCTGCTGGACGATTATTACGAAGTCCCCTATGGCGCGCTGATTCCGGCTGTTGGTGAAAATATTATCGTCGCCGGGCGCTGTCTGGCTGCCGAACACGAAGCTATGGCTTCTGCTCGCGTTACCGCGCAATGCTTCCAATATGGTGAAGCCGCAGGTCTGGCTGCCGACCAGGCCATCAAAAGCAATACCGCCTTACGCCACATCGATGGTGCCGAGGTCCGCGAACTGATGAATAAGGATGGTGCCCAACTTTAAATTTTGAGTGCTGTTGCGATATTTATTCAAAAAAAGGCCTTCAAATGCTCTGGGTTGTATGATCCGGAGCATTTTTTTTGCCAGATATCTTCACAAAATCAGCTTTGCGAATGTTGACCATAAGCATTAAATAGCAAGGAGACAGCATGACAAAGTATGTATATTCTTTTAGTGAGGGGCAGTTAGACAGCTCAGGTTCCATGCGCGTTCTGCTTGGTGGCAAAGGTGCAAATCTTGCCGAAATGACGGCAATCGGTTTGCTGATCCCTCCTGGGGTTACCTAAAACGGAATGGAGGAAGGCGAAGTCAGAGGTAGCGCAGAATACTCACTGGAAGGTTAATTGAAGGACTGGACGCCGAAGGTCTGAAAAAACGATTAACTTTACCCTTACCCAGAAAGCCATAGCCGATCTGAAAGATATTACCTACTTTACTCAAAAGCTATGGGGACGAGAGCAACGGAACAAGTACCTGGAGTTGCTGGATGCTAGTTTCCACAAGGTGGCGCAACTCCTCAATGGGGAGAGATTGTGGCGAGATCAAGACTGGCTACCTCAAATTTCCGACCGGTAGCCATGTGATCTATTATCGGAGATCGTCAAGGCCAGCAATAGAGATTATCCGTGTTCTTCAAGAAAGTATGGATGTAAAGACTCAGCTTTCAGAAAAAGACGGATCTCACAGGTAGGCTTTCTGCTTCTTCTAGTACATTGGGTGAGCTAGGGGGGACATTCAAAAATCAGCAAATCGCTTTTGTAAAAGCAGTTCCTGATAAGCCTAACGATTTTAAAATGTTTTGCATATTTTTTTCTTCAAAGATACGATCACCATCCGCTAAGCGTTCACGTTGGCGGTTAAATCCTGAGCATTCGTACTAACCCGAGCATCACCCACTTTTTGACCTACAATCATGTTACTGCCTCCTTTCTGCCAGCTATCATTTTGGCAAATATTGACAATTGACAAAGATTGCCATAGTCTTGTTTTAACAATAATGAGGAGATCGATATGGCAACTATGAACATTTCACTACCGGATCAAATGAAAAATTGGGTTGAAGAATGTGTCCAAAGCGGACGCTATGCAAACGCTTCGGATTATGTGCGTGATCTGATCAGGCGGGACCACATAAAATTGGAGCAATTGAGGCAAGCTTTGATAGATGGAGAAAATTCTGGTCCCTCAACAGGTCTGGATATAGATGCCTTTATTGCCGACAAAAAGAAATCCCTGTCATTATGAAGCAAGTTATTCTGACCCCCAAAGCAAAGATCGATTTGAGTCAGATATGGGATTACACGCTTGCAGAATGGGGACTTGAACAGGCAGAAAAGTATGTTCGTGAGCTATGGGCTGCGATGCAGGCTTACGCCGAAGATTCGTCAACCTCGACGAATATAAGCGATGTAAGAAGGGGCTACCGAAAAGCCAGATCGGGGTCACATGTATTCTTTTTTAAACTGACCGATACGGGAATTGATGTCATTCGGATACTGCATCAGCAGATGGATTTTGAACGACACCTTTAACCCCCAAAGGCCCGGCCTCACTCCTTACCCGGGTTTTTTTTTTCATAAATCCAAATATCTACCTTTGAACGTGGCAAGCAATCTAAGAGAAATCAATTTACTGGGGTTCGACAGACTTACCGGTAAAGCGGGAAAGGACGCTGGCGCTCAACACCATTAAGATTCCCAGCCCCTTGAACAGGTTAAATCCTTCTTGCAGGAACAGCATACCGAGAATCACCCCGAAGATGACCTCCAGATAGGTCAGGGCTCCGTATTGAAACACCGGCATCCGTTTCATAGCATAGAACATACAGCCGAATGCCACGATCCCCACAAGCAGGCCATACAGGACAGCCACTCCTGTTTCCAGCGGTGCTGTAGCAGGAATTTCTGCGAGCATAAAGGGGAGAAAAATAACCGCCCCCAGGGCATTCTGGAAGTAGAGGACTTCTACTTCGCTATGATCGGCCAGAGCATCTTTAAAGATTAAAACAGATGCGGAAAAGAGCAGGGCAGAGGAGATCATACAGAAGCTTCCCATAAGATCATCAGGAGACAGGGAGAAACCTTTCTCCAGGTTCAGGCAGATGACTCCCATCAGGGCCAGAAACAGTAGGCCAATCTCTTTAAGTTTAAGCGCCTTTTTCCGGACTGCCGCCTCCAGAAGCAACGCAAACAGGGGCCACAGATAGAGAAGAACAACTCCGTTGGCAATGGAGGTCAGTTTGTAGGCAAGGATATAGAGAAGCATCCGCAACGCGTTAAACAGAGAGCCTATCCAGAGCTTTTTCCGGCAGATTTTCGGACCGAGGACCATACCTTTTCTGATCATCATGGGCAGAAGGATGAGAAAAGGCACTCCCATGCGGAAGCCACTGAAGGCGAGTGAGCTGAAAGAGATGGTTTTAATAAACACACCACTGGAAGCGCCGATCAGTGTGCCAAGGATTATTGCAGCTAGAGAATTTTTTGATGTCATGGCAGTCCGTATAATCTGATAGGTAGCTTAATAGGGGCTTGCATGTTCTGTGATTGCGCTGGTGGTTCTGTGAGTGCTGCCTCCGCGATTTTCGTCAGGAAATCGCACCGTTTATCGTTATAGAAAGCAGGCACGCTGCTGTCAATGAAAATCCCGGAAGGTATGTGAAATGGAAGAATATAGAAATATTTACCAAAGCCGTCAGGGGTAATTCTGACGGCTTTTCTACGTCAAGCGGACTAGAATGTGGAATCATTCCCAGCGGAAAAGGGCCGTTTCCGGAAAGAAACTAACCAGTTGCCATCCCGAGACTTTAAATCGTAACTTCCAGGTTTTCAGATTGGAAACGAGCAATTTTTCGTTGTGGCAAGGAAATCAAGGACTTGTGCGGAGACGTAGTTCTTTACGTCGCACAAGCAAATCCGCAGATTGACGCAGCCACGGCGGAAAAGGGCCGTTTCCAGATGAAAACTAACTACTTTCCGCGCAGATAGAGCGACTCTGCCAGGTGGTCAGCCCCTTTGATCAGACGCACCATCAAGGGAATCAGTAAAATATGCAGATGCAGGAGTGATCTGATGCCCGTAGGAATTTCAACGCCGCGTAGGCGTTGGGCATCACGG
Source organism: Geopsychrobacteraceae bacterium (assembly GCA_963664385.1). Lineage (GTDB taxonomy): Bacteria > Desulfobacterota > Desulfuromonadia > Desulfuromonadales > Geopsychrobacteraceae > Seleniibacterium. The sequence continues at coordinate 849,702 of OY761157.1, read as the reverse complement.
ATTTCGTTGACCAGTGGCTTGATAAACAAGGCGTAATTGACAGCACCGTAGGTGATAAAAGCGAAACGCTCGGGACAACCACAGGAGCGCAGCAACACGTAGAGAGAGACATCGGCGTAAAAAGCCAGGAAGAGTTGCAGGCAGAGGCTGGTGCCGGTCAGCAACAGTACCGTCTGCAAACCGGTCTGCCATTGTCCGAGCAAGGCATACAGCAATAGAATAAAAGTAAAAGAGGGGAGCAGAAAGGTCAGGTAGATCTTGAGTGAGCTTCGATTGCGCACCAGTAGCGTCAACAGTAACGCCGGGATCAATACGTATGAAGTCTGCGGCCGGACAAACTGCACCACCATCAACAATAATGAGATAAATCCTAATATTTTATAGCGCATTGCTCGTCTTTTCTACACTGTATTTGATTAAATCCAGCCCGGCATCATTGAGGTCGTCGAGATAGGTTTGGCTGTGGCTGGTAAAAAGAATGGTTCCCCCCCCTTGCACATAATCAGCAAAGATCATTGCCAGTTGGCGGCGACTGTGTTGGTCCATACCTGCGTCCGGTTCATCGAGGATCAGAACTTGTGGCTTAAGCATGAGCGCTGATGCGAGCTGGCACTTCTTCTGTTCGCCATGGCTTAACGTAAAGGGGTTGCGCTCAAGGCAGTGCTCAAGGCCAAACAGGTCGCAGAGCCGGGTGAAGAAATCGTTATCAAAACAGTTCAGCCTGCGCGCGGCAAAGGCAATTTCATCTTCAACCGTAGCACAGAAGAACTGAGAATCTGGTGCTTGCAGTACCACGCCGAGGATCGTTGCCAGTTCGGCTCGTTTATAAGTGCTTAAGGAACGCCCTTTCAGATCGATATCACCGCGACAGTTCAGCAAGCCACAGAGCATTCTCAGCAGGGTCGTTTTGCCACTGCCGACCCCACCGTTGATATGGACCAGATCCCCTGCGGATACGCTCAGATCGGCATAAGAAAGATCGCATGGGTATTCCTTTGCCGTCTGTAATGTTCGCAAGGAGAACATCTCCCCCTCGTTGTCCTCAGATTCAACTTGCCAGTCAATCTTTGCCGTCTCTGGGGGATTGGCTGCGTTACTGCTAACTGGAACGAGCACGACAGAACGAACAATCGCTTGCAATTGTTCTGGCAGACTATGTTCAACCAGTAAAATAGTACGCCCCTGTGCATGCAGATTGATGAGCAGGTCAGCCAGCAGTTTACGTTTGGGGGCCGATAGCTGAGCGAAACATTCATCCAGTAACAAAATACGTGGATGGCAGCAGAGATAGGCGATGAGAAGCACCAGTTGTTGCTGTCCGCCGGAGAGTTTTTGCGGGTGCCGGTCGACCAGGTCGGCAATGCCGAAATAGGCGAGCAGGCGCTGCGCTTCTGCCGTGTCAGCCTGGGGAGAGAAGCTGACTTCCTCCCATACGGTACGACAAAATAACCGCGATGCTGCCCAGGGGCCAGTCAGGCAGATGCCGGAAATTTCATCTTCTCCGGGAATGTCTTTGCCACGAAAAACAACCCGGCCGCTGGTGCGACCGGGGTAAATGTCGGGGATCAATCCTGCAAGCAGACGCAACACACTGGTTTTGCCGGCACCGTTTGGTCCTGTCAGGTGAATGAAATCCCCTTCTTGCATAGCAAGGGAGAAATCTTCAAAGACCTGTTCTTTATGCGCGAACGAGAGCTTTTGTATCGATAACACGGGCTTTCTCCAGTGCGTTGATGACGGCCAGAGCAAGCAAGCTACCCGCTGCGGAACTTAACAGAAAGCTGGGCAGAAGAGCCATAATACCGATCTCTTTACCCATCAATCCTGGAGCAATTAGCAATGAACCAACCACCGGGCCAAGCAGACCGGTGCCAACGATCTCACCTGCCGCTGCAGCCCAGGTTTTACCGGTAACGCGGAAGGCAAGACCTGAAAAACAGGCACCGATCATGCTGCCGGGAAAGGCCAGCAGGGTGCCAACACCCAGGGCGTTACGGATAATCGATACCCCAGTAGCCGCCCCAACATTCCACCAGGTGCCAACCAGTACGGCAAGGAAGACATTGACGAAATGCTGAGTCGGATTGATTTTGGCAATGCCGACCGGAATACTGGTAAAGGGTGACAGGGCGATAGCCAACGCCATAAAAACGATCAGGTAAGCGGTGCGTTTAACATTTTTTTTCATCGATGTTCTCCTCCTTTGAGACCAAAGGCAATAGATAAAACGGCAGATACGATCAGTGCTCCAAGGAAGGAAATAAACATATCCGCGGGTAACCCAGACCAGGAACTGAAGTCTGGTTTTGGGAAAAACAGTGCGCCCAGGATTATCCCGACAAATCCGGAGATAAGGGCCTGGGCACCAGATATTTTGTTATTAAATAAACCGAACAGCAATGGAAAAGCAAAAGCTGAGCAAATCAAATCGGCAAGTAAAAAGAGATAGAGGACCGAGCCACCACGACTGCCGAACAGGGTAGCCAGCACGCCGATAACAATCGTCAGCATTTTGGCCCGGCCAAGAATCGCCGGATTTTCTTCGTCCAGACCATTCCATGAGCTGATGGTACTGACCATGCCATTAAGCAGGGTATCAATACTGCTTAATGCCAAAACAAACGCCAGTAGCACCAATACCACGGTAAAGATAGGGGATAGCAGGCTCAACAAGCTGAACATGCCGAGGGAAGGTGCCGCGGAATCGAGGGTTCCGGCACTGCGGGCAAAGATACCGAAAAAGCCGGCCAGGAAGATCAATGGAATAACGATAACGCCGCCGAGCAAAAAGGCCTTTTTCTGAGAGGTTGAGCTGTCCACACTGTAGACGCGTTGCCAGAAGCCCTGATGAAACAGATTGCTGGTAGTAACCCCGATAAACAGGACTACACCAAATTTCCAGCCGGGCATAAAGGAGAGGCTAAGCAGCTCAGGAGCATTTTTCTGAACTTGACCAATCACGGGTCCTGTTGCTGACAGGGCGGAAACGACAGCAGCAGCAAAAGCCAATAGCAGCGGTACCAGCACATAAAGCTGAATTTTATCGGTTTTTATTGAGGCGCCCAGACCGCCGCGAAAAACATAGGCAAAGACCAGCAAGGTAACGCCGGAGCAACCAACGATCAGCGGTGTGCCCAGAGTCAGCGACAAAACCTGGCCGATGGCGGTCAACTCGGCGGTCAGAAAGGTGCCCATGTAGAAGAGCATAATGGTTCCGGTCAGCAGCGCAGTGCGCTTACCAAAGCGCGCAGCGACGTAGTCGCTTAAACCGTAACCGTGGGGAATCAGCTTAACCAGCAGGGGTCCGAAAAAGGCCAAAAGAAACAGGGGCATTGCCTGCCCAAGAGCATAACCGCTGAGGCCGGTTATGCCTGCCCAGCTGCCGGTCTCGCCGGGGCTGAAGAGAATCCAGGCTCCAAGCACAGATGCCGCCAGACTGAAGCCCGCCACGGCCGGCGAGGCTTTACCCCGATGGGTAATATAATCATCGATAGAAACAGCTTGGTTTTTAAAACCGATCAGCACAAAAAATAAACTGAGGACGGCCATCCCGCCCAGGCTGACAGATAGGATCATCGCTTTTCTCCTTGGACAAAAACTGGTGCAGCAAAATCCCCTGTATCGCTAATTCCTGGCTTGAACGCTCAGAATCTCTTGTCCCGGGGACAAGGCGCTGGTGACCAAATTGTTCGATACATGGAGTTGCAGATTGTTTTTTAGGGATTTCACATCGTCGCGGATCCGAAATGATCTCCCTTATCATCAGGAGGTCCAGGTCCGGTCACAGACATACAGCCATTAGAGCGAGGGCGGTATGAAAAGAGGAAAAGCTCTCATGCTTCCTGCGCTGACATTACTCAGGTCAGGTTCTAAGGGTCTGTTCTCAGCCGGTCAAAAAGACCAGCACCCCTGATGATGGAGCCGATGTTTACACAAGTTGCTGGTTTTGTCAAAGGGGAGTGTCGAAGAATTTGTAAATATGACAGCTCTGGTGCTTAGCCTTAAAAATCACGCAACCGCATATATATGTTTTCCACAATGTTAAATTTCTCATTTACAGTAAATAATCATTCAGCCATGCTATAAGGGACTGAATCGTTTGCTATGGAAAGGATCTTCTCCATGTCACCACATTTAACAATCGCTCTGGCGCAGGTGCAGGTTGCCCGCGAAAAACATATCAATCTTGAAACTGCGCAGCGCTGTGTTGCCAAGGCTGCGAGTATGGGAGCAGAGCTGGTTATTTTCCCCGAGATGTTTATGGCTTGCCCACAAAAAGGTGTTCCCCTTGCTGCGGCCGCGGAGGTGGTGGATGGTGAGTTTGTGACGGCGCTGGGGGCATTGGCAAGGAAATTTCAGATCGCCATAATGACTGGCGTCTGGGAGAACGTTGAGGGAGATACGGAACGGGCCGCTAATGTTGTTGTCACAATAGATAAAGCAGGGCAACTGATTGGCCGATATCATAAAATTCACCTGTTTAATGCCTTGAGCGTCAGGGAGTCCGATCAGATGGTCGGCGGGAATACACCACCGGAAATTTTTGAACTGAATGGCATCAGGATTGGGGTCGCGATTTGCTATGACCTGCGCTTTCCGGAGATCTTCCGCTATCATGCAACTCACGGGGCTGACCTGGTCATTGTCCCGGCGGCCTGGTATTCCGGTCCTCTCAAAGAGGATCATTGGTTGACTCTGTTACGGGCCCGGGCGATTGAAAACACCATGTATGTTGCTGGTAGTGACCTGTGCGGCAAGGCTTTTTCCGGACGCTCTGTCTGCTTCGATCCCTTTGGTGTTCCCCTGACCGATGCCGGTGAAGGGGAAAGCGTGGTGGTTACCAGAATTGAAAAGCAGAGGGTCTCGGAAATCCGGGAAAAGCTCCCTTGCCTTGAGCATATCCGCAAGGATCTGTTTTAACCTCGGCCAGTTGGGATGGGGCTAATATGAAAGTTATTTTTTCAGCACCCTGGCCGATGAAAATATTTACCGTAAGTACTGAGTTATGGTTATAACTTGGATTTATCTATAGCACTGAACCACGGCTCATCACCATAGAGCTGTTCAGCACAGTCGGTACACAGACCATGACTGAACAGGGCGTCACTGTGGTTCTGGATGTACTCTTCGATTTTATTCCAGTAGCCACTGTCATCGCGAATCTTCTTGCACGAAGCACAGATCGGCAGGATCCCCTGGAGGGTCTGGATCTCCTGTTGTGCTTTCTTCAATTCGCGTAAATCGCGGATGGCCGCAACCCTGACCCGCTGCCCTTTATAGCTAAAACTTCGGCCGTGAATACTGACCGGGAAGCTGTTGCCGTCTTTATCTATCAGCAGGGTTTCATATGGGGATACGTAGTTACTACGCAACTTTTCCTTGACCCTTTCCTTCTGGGCGGGATCAACAAAATCGGTAGCGTCTTTACCAACAATGTCTGCAATCGGGTGCTTCAGCATCCTGGCCATCGATTTATTCAGTTCGATCACTTTACCATTGATAACAAAGACAATTCCTTCAAAGGTTGCATCGGAAAGACTACGGAAGCGAGCCTCATCTTCTGCCAGTTCCCGGTGTGATTCAAGCAGTTCATTGGTGCGTTCTGCAACCAGTTCTTCCAGTTGATCACGATGCTGCATAAGTTCATATTCAGCCCGGCGGCGCTTGGTCTGGTTAATCACCAGGAAAATAATAAGAACCATTTGAATGCCGATGAAGATGGTGCCAGCAATGATATGAGGGTAGTACTCCTTCAGTAATTTGTGCGGACGATTAACAATGACGGCCGTTGCCGGAATCTTATCTTTATCCAGGTGCCATTTTTCGACAGCTGACCAGTCATAGATACTTTCCATCGGGGTTAGATCGATGTCCGTCCCAGCCGGTTTCTGGTCACGTATAATCTCACCAATAAGGCGCCCCTGGGTGGTCTGGCTGATCACGTAACCCCCTACAACCCCACTGCCGACCAGGTTTTCCAGATAGGTGAAAATCGGCACATGGGATTTTTCCGCCAACCTGTGTGCTATTTCATAAGGGCTGAGATTAACCCCCTTGCCATCAGAAAACATCGGGGTGAAAAAGGCTACGGTATTTTCACTACTCTGTTTTTCCAGCTGAGACTGGATGGCATCTAAGGGCTGATTGACAATATATTCAACCTCTACTTCACTGTTCAGTTCCCTAAGAGCTGCCACAATTTGGGAATACCTGGTCTGGGCAACGCTGTTTTCTGTCGATCCGATAAGGAGCAGTTTCTCAGGCTGTTGAATTTCCAGCATCTCAGTAACCGAGCGTTCCAGGTCGGTGCGGATTCCGATGATGGAGTGCAGATTCTGTTTGACCAACTCCAGGTGAGCAGGCTTTTGCAGGTAAATTCTTTTCGCGTCAGGAAAGAGTTCGGGATAGTCGTTGAGGAATATGCTGGCATCATCCGCCCAGACAACGATGTAATCGAGGGGAATACCACTGAACTTACGAATAAGGTAATCGGCATAGACCGTGTGGAACTGTTTGTCACGGATGCGCGATGCATACATGAATTCATAGAAGATTTCATGCTGCTGATGATTGTTATTAAGTACCTGGGCCAGGCCTTTTTCCATTTGTCGCTGGACCGAGTACTGTTTTTCATAGGAGGAGATAAACAATATTTTTAATTGTTGAGAGTCTGCAGGAAACTCTGGCTTCTCTTGGGCCAGAACCGGAGCAGAACAAAACAGGAAGAATAGCAATACGAGATGGATAAAAAATAATTGCAAAATAATACTTCAGGAATAAATGGTTAAATTTTAAAAAGTTAAACGAACAACTTGCCGGGTTTCAAGTATTAAAAGTAAGTAACTTTAATAGGGATATATTATATGAAATATGAGTATATTTAAAAACATATATTATTAATTTTAAGTTTGAAATAAAGTGCATGATTCTAGTTGCTTAGACGGTCTCCTGATTGCAGGAAATCGTTTGGCTTGCGACTTGACCGGACTAAAACGGGAAAGGAAGGTTTCCATAAGTAACCAATCAGCTCAGTGCTTCTTTGACCACCCGGGCCAGTTGTTCAAGAGAATAGGGTTTATAGATAAAGCTGTGGGCACCGGCGGCCAATGCTTCTTTAACGTCATTACTTTCTGAAAAACCACTGATGATGACCGCCTTTTGGCGAGGGTTTTCTTTGAGAATTTCGATGTATGTTTCTTTACCGTTCAGCCCGGGTGGCATCAACATATCGATAAGAATAAGCTCCGGATGCTGATGACGGACGAAATCAATGGCTTCTTCACCGCTGCCAACCGCGGTTGCCCGGTAGCCACATGCTTCAAGCATTTGACAGGCAATATCACGCATATGGGGCTCATCGTCTACAACCAGAACCTGCTCACCGGTGCCGTTCAGGTCAGCCCCGGTTTCTGTTGGAGCAGAGACTCGGTCAGTATCATTGGCTAGCGGAAAATAGAGACGGAAGGTTGTGCCTTGGGGACTGCTTTCGACAAATATTCTGCCGTTGTGATCTTGAACCGTATTCCAGACCACAGCAAGTCCGAGTCCTGTGCCACTGCGCCCCAATGTTTTTTTGGTATAGAATGGATCAAAAATATGTTCAAGGTCGTCCTTGGTGATGCCCGTTCCCGAGTCGGTAATCCGCAGCTGTACGAATTCCCCTGGTGAGGGTAGCTGGTTATTTGTTTCTTCTATGGCAATCGTTACAGATGTTGTGCTGATCGCTATAATCCCCTTATTTTCAATTGCTTCAGCAGCGTTGTTGACAAGGTTCATGATGGTTTTATTGATGTGAATCGGGGATGCCGATATGAGAGGCAGGTCAGTTTCTAAAGCGTTTTCTATCGATACGTCAGGGTACCCCTTGACCAGTTTCAGGTATTCAGGTGAGTTCAGGTATTCTTGAATAATCTCATTCAGGTTAACAGGAACCCGGGCGGTCGCCGCACCCTTGGCAACGGTGAGCAAATCGGCAACGATTGCTGCCGCACGGCGTCCCGCATCACGTACGATACTCAGAGGTTTCCGCAGTTCGCTGTCTTCCGGAAGCTTCTTCATGATCAGTTCAGGATAGCCGGTGATAGCTGCCAGAATATTATTCAGGTCGTGGGCAACACCTCCGGCCATCAGACCTATTGCTTTCATCTTCTGGGCCTGTTGTAATTGTTTTTCCAGAGCGGCGTTTTCTTTGGCGGTGTGTTTTACCTCCGTTATATCTTCAGAAATACCGATCAGGTGGGTTGCGACTCCCTGTTTATCAAGCAGAGGAAGCTTCTGGGTGTGGAGAATGCGCAGGCCCAACTCTGGATTCAGCAGCGATTCTTCCGGAATATCAACCAGTTTCTTGTTGCCCAGAACTTCACTGTCTATTTGTCTGAAGCGTTGTGCTTCTGGTTGCTGAAAGATCTCGAAATCACTTTTGCCGATTACCTTACAGGCCGGAATTCCAGTGATTTTTTCCCCCGCCTTGTTGAACATTACAAAGCGTAATTCTTTGGCATCCTTAACAAAAATAATATTTGGGATGTGGTCTAAAATCGCATTGAGGAAGTTTTTATTGGCGTTTAATTCTGCTGAGTATTGCTCGGCTTGTTTCAATGCCGCGATGGTTTTCTTTTTAATAAGAAATTCGTGATGTTGCCAGAGAAATACCAGGATTGTAACGCTGAGAGCAAGGATACTGCCAACGATCAGAATCAGATGATGTTTCGGCGAAGGCTGTTGCCAGCCCAGAATGGGAACTCCGGCCAGTTGCCAGGATCCTCCTGGGACCTTGACTTCCAGCGTAAGAGGATGGTTGTCGAAAACACTTTCATTGCCAGCAATTAATCCTCCTTTTTCCCCCATACCATCAGCGCCCCGCAAGGCAACACCTATGGTTTGCGAGGCAGTGAACCCCGCACTTTCCAGAAGCTTGTCTTTGTCAATAACGATACTGGCCAGCCCCCAGTAATCTGAGTTTTCGGGTTGCTGTGGATTATTAATAAATATGGGCGTCCGGCAGATAAAAGCGCTCCCCCCCTGAATCAGATGGACCGGCCCGGCAATGACTGTAGTGCGCTGGGTGATCGCTTTTTTGACCATGGGCCACTGTTGGCTGTTTTGCTCATAATTAAGGCCAAGAGCGTTCTCATTTCCCTGCAGGGGGTGAACAAAGGTAAGGGTATTGCCCGGGGCAATCCCGATATTAATGATGAAATTCGGAGATCTCAGCAGTTCTTCGGCGATGACATGAAATATCTGATGGTCAAGGTGAGGGTAGGCGGTAAAGAAGGCGGTCAGGCCACGGGTAAGGTAGTAATTATCATAAATACCGGTTTCCAGCCCGACACTGATCTTACCGAGCTCACCCATGACCTCCGTTTTAAGTGTCTGTTCAAACTTTTGGGAATCTAAATGGACCAGCAGAAATGTCAGACACAGAAACAGGAATCCGGCAGCAAAACTGATGATTAATGACAACCTGGAAACTTTGGAATAATTTTTTGAACGCATCGATATTCAAGTTCCGTTATCTAGAGTCAGGTTGGATGGTGGAATGCCGGCGTGCCTCTCTACATAGAAAGACTAACAAAATATTGAGAAGCCGCTACTAACTAGTTTTCATCCGGAAACGGCCCTTTTCCGCTGTGGCAGCGTCAATCTGCGGACTTGTTTGTGCGGCGTAAAGTACTACGCCTCCGCTCAAGTCCTTGATTTCCTTGCCACAACGAAAAATTGCTCGTTTCCAATCTGAAAACTTCGAAGTTGCGATTTTAAGTTTCCGGATGGCAACTAACTATGCTCTTAAATAACAAAAAATATCTATTGCTGCGATCTGGCTGATGGTCGAATGCTGTTTGACGCTGGTGGAACCAAGCTGGCTCTTTTACGGCAGATCGGAATAGTCCCGTTACTATTCCGCTGCCGAAATATTGAAAAAATATAATTACAGATAATGAACATTAATAATTAGTGAACGACTAATTCACTAAAAATACGTATTTGTTTGATAGCTAAAGATCTACAGAAACGTGTCATGCTCCCGGGCATGGTGCGCGGAAAAGCCGATCAATTTCCGGATATCTTCAAGAATCAGGTACAGGACCGGGATCAACAGTAGGGTTATTCCTGTCGCAAAAAGGATTCCGAAGCCAAGTGAAATAGCCATGGGAACCAGAAACTTTGCCTGAACGCTGGTCTCCAGAATCATTGGCATCAACCCGAAGAAGGTCGTCAATGAGGTCAGCAGGATGGGGCGGAAACGCCGCAATCCGGCTGCGACAACAGCATCATAATTGTTCATGCCACTACGTCGGTTGCTATTGGCCTGATCGATCAGCAACAGAGAATCGTTAACGACGACGCCAGACAGGGCGACCAGCCCGAACATGCTGAGTAAGCTGAGGTTGTAACCCATGATGATATGCCCCAGTACCGCGCCAATCATGCCAAAGGGGATGGCTGCCATTATCAACAGTGGTTGGCTATAGCTGCGAAATGGAATAGCGAGGAGGGCAAAGATGGCAACCAGGGCCAGTTGGAACCCTTTCATCATACTGCCAAGGGAATCTTTGCGTTCTTTTTCTTCACCTTCCATGTCCCAGTTCAGTCCGGGATAATCTGCGACCAGCTGCGGAAGCAGCTTGGTTTTCAGGTCAGAAATAATCTGTTGGGCGTTGGCTTCCTCATCGTTGACGGCTGCGGAAACATTGATCACTCGTTTGCGATCGGTCCGGTTAATTTTGGAGAAGCCTTCGCCATCAATGATCTCAGCAGCTTGAGTTAACGGGATTTCAGCGCCTCTTGAAGTCCGGATGCGCATGGTTTCAAAGTTCCAAAGCCGTTTCCGGTCGGTTTCAGGGTAGCGGACCATAACCTTCAACTCATTGCGCCCGCGTTGCAGGCGCAATGCTTCGGCACCGTAAAAAGCTGAACGAACCTGGCGCGCCAGATCGGTTTCGGTAATGCCAAGGGTACGCGCGGCAGGCTTCAGTTTCAGTTTAATTTCCTGCTTGCCGCGAGAATAGGTGTCCTCGATGTCACTGACGCCCTGGTATTCAGCCAGGGCAGCACGGATGCGGCCGGAGGCTTTTTCCAGGACTGAAAATTCTTTATGCGCCAGTTGGACATCGATATTGGCACCGAGTCTTACCAGGTTGGAGCGGAAGGTCAGGGAATTCAGCCCGGGAATGTCGCCAACCTTCTGCCGCCAGACTGTTGAGATCTGGGTTGCTGGAATGCCACGTTCCTCACTTTTGGTCAGGAACATGGAAATATTCGCCAGGTTGGTTGCCGCTGCCGTAGAACTGCCCCCCGGGCCACCACTGGCCACACTGCCACCAACCAGGCTGTAAATATTGCGTACGATGCTTTTCCCTTCCGGAAGGTCCTGATCGAATTCAGCAACGGTCTCCATCCCTTTGGCGAGAATGAAATCGGCAACTGCTGCGGTTCTGCTGATGGGGACCCCTTCATTCATCTGGATGGCAACGGCAATTCTGTCACCATCGACTTCGGGCATAAAGGTAAAGTGAATCAAGCCGTTTTTAACGACACCAAAGGTCAGCAGAAGGGCGGCAATACCCACCGCAAACGACGCATAGCGGTAATTGAGGTTGAACTCGAGCATCCGGCGGTAGGGTCCGGCAACGAATCGTTGCATGCTGTTGCCGAAACTTTTGCGGATGCGATCGAGAAAACCGAGCAGGCCACCGGTTGTGGTACGCACCCGTCCAAAGCTCAAGTGCGCAGGTAACACAAGCAGAGATTCAACCAGCGAAGCGAGCAGCAGGGTAATAACAATGACCGGAATCACGCTGATGAACTTACCCATCATACCCGATACGAAGATCAGGGGTAAAAAAGCCGCAACCGTGGTCAGAACTGAAAAGGTGACCGGCACGGCTACTTCCAGGGTGCCATCAATGGCTGCCTTGGCGAAAGGTTTGCCTTGTTGGCGCTGTTCGAAAATATTTTCCCCGACCACAATAGCATCATCAACCAGGATCCCCAGGGCAAGAATGAAGGCGAACAGGGAGACCATGTTGATGGAAACGCCCAGCCATGGCATCAGGAACAGGGTCCCGAAAAAACTGATAGGAATTCCCAGCATGACCCACAGCGCCAGTTTTATCTCAAGGAACAGCCCGAGCACGATAACCACCAGGCCAAGCCCCATCAGAGCATTTTTCTGCAAGGTGTCCATGCGGCTGTTGAACAGCTCCGTGGTGTCATTCCAGATTGCCAGGTGCAGACTGGCAGGCAATTGTCGTTGTTTGTTTTTGACAAACTCGATAACCCGTTGCGAAATTTCCGTCGGCTTTTGCTCGCCAATCCGGAACACCTGAACCATAGCGGCAGGGTGGCCGTCAAAGCGTGCCTCGGTATCGCTATCAGCGAAGCCGTCTACAACATGGGCGATATCGCCCAGGCGTACCCGGGTCCCGTCGGGGGTAGCAAGAATCGTGATATCTTCATACTCAGGGCCCCAATAGCGGCGCTCTTTCGTCCGTAAAAGAATTTCCCCGGACTCTGCTTTCACCGTACCGGCAGGCAGATCGAGGGAGGCGGCGTTGATGGCGGCGGCCACCTGGTTAAGGGTCAGGTTATAGCGCCTCAGGTTAGTTTCTGGGACCTCAATGGTGATTTCAAGGTCCTTGACCCCACTTAGCTCGACCTGGGTAATCGCTGGTAAATTGAGCAGTTCATCACGAATGTTTTCAGCCTGTTCACGCAGAACATGTTCTCCGGCCTCACCATAGATCACCACGGAAATAACCTCGCGGCGATTTGTGACCTTGGTAATGACCGGTTTTTCCGCATCTTCTGGAAAGGTGGTAATTCGGTCAACTTCACTCTTGATGTCCTGCAGGACGAGGTCGACATTTTCGTGAGAATATATCTCGGCAACGACACTACCGACTCCTTCTGCTGCCGTTGCTTTTAACTGCTTAATGCCATCAACGGCAGAAAGAGCTTCTTCGATTTTGAGGATAATTCCCTCTTCAACCTCCTCTGGCCCGGCTCCCGGATAGGCGACACTGGCTGAAACACGGTCAAGGGAGACTTCAGGGAAGATCTCCTGCTTGATGGAGGGAGCCATGATCACACCACCGATGATAAGGATCAGCATCAGCAGGTTGGCGGCCACATGATTGGAGGCCATCCATTTGACAGCGCTTTTCATTTGCTGGTCTCCTCGGCAGTGACAGGTCGCAGCAGTGCACCATCAGCCGCTCCCGATATAGAGGTCAGGATCAGACGTTCGTCGGTATTAACAACATGACCGATAATCAGCTGGTCTTTCTCGCGTCGCAGAATCTCTACCGGGCGGATAATCAGGCGATTATTGGTGTCCGCCAGCCAGATGACGTTGCCGGTATGCAGGGCGCTTCTCGGAATAATCATGACGTCTTCAAGTGCAGAGCCGGCCAGTTCCAGCTCAACAAACAGTCCCTGAACCAGGGCTGGGCCAGGATTTTCCATGTTTAGTTGGTAGGGGTTTTTTACCCTGACAACCAGGGTTGCCATTCTGCTGGTGGGGTCAATTTCGCCCAGGCCGCGGGTGATTTCTCCCTGCCAGGAGGCGTTAGTGAACTGTGGTGCTTTAATGGTAACGCTACTCCCCTTTTCGTCACTGGTGCGGGGGATGGTCAACCAGCGCAGATCGGCAATAGGCAGAGGGACCTGAATTTCAGCAGCATCTGTCCCCGCGAATACCGCAATGGTGCTACCGGTATTCAGATATTGGCCGATATCAACCTGTTCCTCTCGGATGCGACCATTAAACGGAGCCCTGATCTCAGTACGTTGTAAATTAAGTTCAGCTTTGTGTAGCGCAGCTTGCGCAGCGGCAAGAACCGCCTCCTGTTGCCGCAGTTGTAATTCATGGGTGACCAGGGGCCCGGGTTCTCCTTTTCCTGGAAATTGAACTGCATCCCACTCGGATTGGGCGATTCTGGCCTGCTCTTTTTCCGTCGCCAGCGCGACTTTGGCCTGGGCGACCTCTGCCCTGGCCTGTTCGATGGCGAGTTCGTAATCGCGACCTTCAATTCTGAGGAGCAGGTCCCCTTTCCAGAAGGTCCCACCGGCAACCAGGCGTTGCGAAATCCACTTAACCTTGCCGCTGACTTGTGGCGTCAGGTTGATCTGTTGTTGTGGTGATACGGTTCCCGTAGCAAAGACGGTGACGTGATGAGTCTCTGGAGTAAGACTGGCAACATCGACCAGCAGCCCTTGCTCCGGTGCCTCATGGCGTTGCGGAGTCGGCTTCAGCTGACTGAGCATTTTCAGCCCCAAAACGGCTGCAACGATCACCAATACCGGCAGAATAATTTTGATGACGGTGTGCTTTTTCCTGGTTTCATTCATTTTATTGCTGCTCCCTTAAGGCTTTTCTCTGGGTTGTGAGCTCTGCGTTCATCCAGCTACCTCCGAGGGCTTTCACCAGCGTAATGCGCTGGCTGAGCCATAATCGTTGATTGCTGATTTGCTGACTGAGGATGCCCAGTTGATCGATTTCACTGTTCAACCAGTTGGTACTGTCGCTCAATCCGAATCGATAGTTGTTGAGGCTGGCATTCCGATAGCCGCTGTTGGCAGCTTTCTGGCGCTCAAGCATTTCAGCCCTTAACGCGTAATTACGTTCACTGATCAAGCTGCTTTCGATTTCTTCCATAGCGGTGAGCAGAACCTGCCGGGTTGCGGCAAGCTGTTCAGCTCTTACCGCCTGTTGCTGATCAACGGCCGCCTGCCGTCGGCCGCCATCAAAAAGAGGTTGTGTCAACCCGAGGACCAGGCTCCAGACGCTGCCATTAACGTCGCCACTGGTTAATGAACTCGCGGTTCTACCCAGGGTAGCGGTCAAATTAAGCGTTGGAAGGCGTTCCGCTATGGTTGCTGCAAGGGTGTGATCGGTGGCTGCCAACTGGTTGAGGGCGCTGGTGACATCAGGGCGTCTGGTCAATAGCTCTGCTGGTAGGCCTAAGGCGACCGGGGGTGAAATTTGCGGGAGTTCAGTAACCTGAAGATTGATGGTACCCGGCGCTTGTCCCAACAACACTGCAATAGTGTTCTCCGCTTGTTTCAATGCTGTGCTGTAGGTCGGAATCTGAGCGTCAATGGTCGCCAGGTTCCGCTGTGCCTGGTATAGCGAACTGGTGGTCAATAGCCCTGCTTGATAGCGCTTGATAACCAGCTCAAGAAGAATTTCAGAGCGGTACTTCTGGGTTTTCAGAAGATTTAAATGGGCATGCTGTTCCTGGGCAAGGAAGTACTGATTAGCCAGTTGGGCGCTCATGCTCAGCAGCAGGGTTTTGACATTGTCTTCGCTGGCTAGAATTTGCAGCTGAGCTGCTCGGTCACGGTCAGCAAGTTTATCCCATAAGTCAAGCTCATAGGCTGCAGAGAGGGATAAGGTCGAATTCGTCGAGCGAGTTTCTCCTGCAGAACCGACACTTTGTGTGCGGCCGGTGGATCCAGTAAGGTTCAGACTGGGAAGGCGATTAGCGTGGGTCTGGCGTGCTTGCGCCTCAAGCTGTTCCAAACGGTACAGAGCCTGCTGAATATCGAGGTTTCCCGCAAAGAGTTGCTGTTCCAGTTGATTCAGTTGGTTATCGTTGAAGGCAAGCCACCAGCGCTCGGGGCTGGCAAGGGTTGCCTGCGGCGTGATTGAATAGTGAGCTGGCGCCTCAGGAGCTGGAGTCGCTGCTGGCCGTAACGGATTGCAGGCTGTAAGTAGTACCAGTATGAAAAGCACAATAGGGGAACGGGCAATCATTGTGGTGCCTCCAGTCCTGCCTGTAGAAATTTCAGCAGTTGATTCATTTTCTCATCTTCGTCAAGGGGAACAGAAATAAAACTGTTGGCGTTACAGCCACTGCTGCTATCACACATGACCGCGCTGATGGAGCCGACCAGAAATTGCAAACGTGCTTGAAAAACCAATTCGTCAAGATTAGGCAATGCCTGACGCAGGCAACTGGAAAAGTACTGAAACAGCGGCATGGCAAGCTTGATAAAACAATTGTGCACGGTCTGATCCGGATCATTCCAGGAGCGGCCAATCAAGCTGATGAAGTTATTGGCCGCACTGCTTGACAGCCTGAAGGCAAAGGTCGGTTGTAGAAAGGCCAGAAGCAGATCATTGACTGCAGGGAGAACTCCCGATGCGGCAGCATTGCGCATAACCACTTCTAGTCCACGGAGGCGTTTTTTATTTAGTGGTTTCAGACGACGCTCAATAACGGCATAGAGAAGATTCTCTTTAGATCCGAAATGATAATTAACCGAAGCAAGGTTGACCCCCGCCTGTTCGGTCAATACTCGCATCGACGTATGATGAAAGCCCTCCTGAGCAAAGAGCTTTTCGGCGCAGTCAAGTAGCAGTTTTTTGGTATCAGGGGATGCCATAGAGACATGCTCCTTAGCTGATGTTCAGTGAAGATACCTGATTTAAACACTTGTTTAAAAAATAAGTCAACTCCCTTTCAGGTTCTTGCCCGCAAAGATTCCGCAATCCATAAAATCTACAGGGTTCAGGGGATGCTCATGATATAGGCATGATGCCTGTTTATGATTAAGCAATAAGCATTTATGCGGCTCTATGTCCTTCACCCGGGCGCATTAAAATTAACCAGTTAAGCCTATGGTTCTGCGTAGTGACTGTGCAGAGTATGCAATATTTGCTTAAATAATGAGCAGAAAGCTGTGATTTAAGGGAAGTTAGACTGTTAAAACAGTGGGTTATAAGAATTGGCACGCAGCCTGCTATAGAATTGCCGCAATGACAATTTAAATCTGTTTTCTAAGCAGTTAATCGTTCACTCTCACAAGGAGACCTCAGGATGAAAAAAGTAGAATGTATTATCAAACCATTCAAACTGGACGACGTCAAAGCGGCTATTACCGACCTTGGTCTTGGCGGCATGACAATCAGTGAAGTCCGTGGCTTCGGTCGTCAAAAAGGGCACACCGAACTCTACCGGGGCGCTGAATACCAGATCGACTTTATCCCTAAAATCAAAATCGAGCTGGTCGTTGCTGAAGACCAGGTTGAAGCCCTGGTATCCGCTATTCAGCGTGAAGCCTGCACCGGACGTATCGGTGACGGTAAAATTTTCGTCAGCAGCATCGAGCAGTCGATCCGGATCAGAACCGGTGAAACCGGCGATGATTCCCTCTAGGCAAACAAATCAACTGTTGATGACATAACGACAGTTAAAACGAAATAAAACTAAGGAGAAATTCACCATGAAAAAACTGGTTATGGTCCTGCTGACCGTACTGTGTCTCGTACCGACCCTGGCTTTAGCTGAGGATGCCCCGGTTTCCGAGATGTCCTACATTCTCAACACCTTTTCCTTCCTGGTCATGGGTGTTCTGGTTATGTGGATGGCCGCTGGTTTCGGTATGCTCGAATCCGGTCTGGTCCGTTCCAAAAACGTTGCTACCATCTGTCTGAAAAACATTTCCCTGTTCGGTATTGCCGGCATCCTCTTCTACATTGTCGGTTACAACCTGATGTACGCCGGCGTCGACGGTGGTTTCATGGGCAGCTTCGGGTTCTGGTCCGCTGATGATGCCGCAGCCCTGGCCGGTGACTACTCCGGTGGCTACGCAGCAGCTTCTGACTGGTTCTTCCAGATGGTATTCTGTGGTGCTGCCTGTTCGGTTGTGTCCGGGTGTGTTGCCGAGCGGATCAAGCTGTGGAGCTTCCTGGCCTTCTGTGTCATCCTGACCGGTATCATTTACCCGATCCAGGGTTCCTGGGGCTGGGGCGGCGGTTGGCTGTCCGAAATGGGTTTTGCTGATTACGCTGGTTCCACCATCGTTCACTCTGTCGGCGGTTGGGCCGCTCTGACCGGTGCTATCATCCTTGGTGCCCGTAAAGGCAAGTACGGTAAAGATGGTCGCGTTAACCCGATGCCAGGTTCCAACATTCCTTTGGCCACCCTGGGTACCTTCATCCTGTGGATGGGCTGGTATGGATTTAACGGTGGTTCTGTCCTGGCTCTCGGCGATGCCGCCAGCGCCATTGAAATGTCCAACGTTATGGTCAACACCAACATGGCCGCCTGTGGTGGTATGATCGCTGCCATGATCCTGGTCCAGGTTATGTACAAGAAAGTTGACGTGACCATGGCGTTAAACGGCGCCCTGGCAGGTCTGGTCTCCATCACTGC
This sequence comes from Geopsychrobacteraceae bacterium, assembly GCA_963664385.1. GTDB lineage: Bacteria > Desulfobacterota > Desulfuromonadia > Desulfuromonadales > Geopsychrobacteraceae > Seleniibacterium. Next base: position 831,538 of record OY761157.1, on the reverse strand, counting down.
CGGTCCGGCCACCCCATCTTTGGGTGCTGCGACCCTGATCGGTGCTGTTGGTGGTGTTCTGGCTGTTCTTGCCGTACCATTTTTTGACAAACTGAAAATTGACGATGTTGTTGGTGCCCTGTCTGTTCACCTTGTGTGTGGTGTCTGGGGAACCATGGCTGTTCCTTTCACCAATGACGAGACCAGCTTCGGTGTTCAGTTCATCGGTGTGGCAGCGACTGCCGTATTCGTTATCGTCACCACCAGTATCGTCTGGTTGATCCTGAAATACACCATGGGGATCCGTGTCAGCGAAGAAGAAGAGATGCTCGGTTGTGACTCCACCGAAATCGGTATGGAAGCTTACCCTGACTTCCAGCGCGTCAGCATCGGTGGTGCCAGCGGTATTTCCGGCTACACCTCTTCACCCGAAGGTCGCTAAGAAATCCAGCATTCGGTTAATTGACCAAGCTTAAACAAAAAGGAGGACCTGTTTTCAGGCCCTCCTTTTTGTTTGTCTGGCTTGTCAGCACTCGTTGATACCGACTTCTCTTACCCCAAATTATGGTGTGACTGTCGTATCGACAAGTTCCCCTTGGTAGTAGAGCTCAAGAGTATCAGGATCTTTTGTGTAGTTAGTAAACCATGTTGTCCAGATGTCAAAACATTCAGAAGGCCAGATAGCATGGGTTTTGGTTGCAACTTCAACAAAACGCAGCATGGGGATGCTTGAAGTGGTGTTGAAAAGATAGTTGGTGAAATAGTTATTCCCTTCGCCGTAATATTCTTCGCCGGTCTGGGAGGTGTAATCGGTTCCGGTTCGCTCTTCCCCCTTGACTTTAAAGGTATAGTCTTCGTACTGCTCGACCGTGTTGTAAAGATCAACGAAGTTGTTAATGCTGGTAACCGCACGGTCAGTTGTAAAGTCTGAATCCAACTCGCCCATGTAACAATCGACCGGAACCAGAGACGTTCCCACCGGATCATTTTCTACGAATATGGTGCCTGCCATGGAGACTGGGGCTACCGCGGTAAACAGGTCAGGCAATTGACCGGCACAGGCCCAGGTCATTGCGCCACCTGAAGATTGGCCACTGGCATAAACCCGTGAGGTGTCAATATTGTAATTTTCAAGCATCCAATCATAGAGATACTCAACAAATTTCAGGTCGCTGGGACGTGTTTCCGTTGCACTTCCTTCGTTCCAGATGGCCCGGAAATATTCATTGGTTGTGATATTACTGACCTCACGGATACTGACTTCATGAGATGCGGTCGGGCAGATAATGATGAAACCTTTTTCTTTGGCGACGGTTGCCCAGCCGGAACGATCACCTATTTCATTACCGCTACCACCTGCACCGTGGAATACGAAAACCAGTGGAACCTTCTCTCCGTTGTCAATTTTAGCCTGGGCACTTTCAGGTACGTAGACATACCACTCACGATTATAAACATCACTACCATCCTGGTAGTAACCACCGGCGACCTGAGCTTCAAAATATTCAAAACCTCGGGCAAAAATTTCACCTGGACGCCGCAGAGCACCATTGGCATTACCTGGATAGCGGTAGGTTCCTTCAAAGAGCTCCGTGTAGATGCTTTCGGCATATGTTTCGTTAACGCAATCTGTCCAGTCAGCAGTAGTATAAACCACGTTAGCACACCACTCATCATCGACTGATCCACCTTCCATCGGCAGGTAAACTTCATCGGCGTAGTCGGGGGCGGCTTGGGTGTCCTGACTGTGGTTTGCGCTCTTATAAAAATCGATTAAGGAGGAAACACCAGGATTTTTCTCATCAGCTACGATCCAGACAGGAGTCTGAGCCTCGGCCAGAGACACCCCTGCAACTTTAGAGTCGGTTTGCTGAAGAGTGATGACTTCGGTTGCAGTCAGGCCGGTTGCCCCCAAAAGTGCGATAGCCGCCCATCTCTTTGGGTTGTTGACACTATGTTTTTGCAGCAAATCCGCTGCTTCACCATAGCCGATACCGTAAAAATTAGCAGAAAAAGCACAGAAGAATGGGCGATAAGAAACATCTGCATTTAACGCTTCGATATAAGCAATCTCTTCCTCATCCGTTCCCCAGACACCATCTTGGGGTTCCATTAACACGATGTGCAGCCCGATGTTGTCAGCCAGGTCTTTCCAGCCACTTTTTACCAGGAAGCTCCAGGTGTTTTCATCGTTTGGAACGCCAACGAAAACAGTGGGTTGGTTGAAGACGGTATTGGCTGGAATGTAAAATTTTGCGGTCCGGGTAACCGTATCAGATACAACACAGTCAAAATTGTAATAACCTTCGATCTTCTGGCCATAGTAATCGTCTAGATCGATGGTTATGTCGGCTGCCGCAGGCAGGGTCTGAGCCTCAACAGTTGTTGGAGAGGAAGAATCAGAACTGTCGCTACAGCCGGAAAGGAATATGGATGCAGAAAAGAACAAAACAAACAGGATAAAGCAAGACAAACTTCGATTGCGCATGGTTTTAGAACCTCCAAACAATGAATATTGCGAGCATAAGTTTTCGTGAGCGGATGAGTTGATATAACCCATGTTCATTCCCTGCAGTGGATTGAACAAATGACAACGCTAGCATTCTGTGAATCTTAAAATGCCAAGGGGTAAATGTCTTTCAGGTGTTTCCGGTTTTTTATAGAAACTTCTGGTTCATTAAGTTTTGTAACAGGCCTGATTCCCATGTGGAAACCGTGGGGTTGGGGAGGGAAATTTATGACAAGTCGATTTTAATGGTGATGATAAACGCTTCCCGCCTGATTTTATTTAGTTTTCATCCGGAAACGGCCCTTTTCCGCTGTGGCAGCGTCAATCTGCGGACTTGTTTGTGCGGCGTAAAGTACTACGCCTCCGCTCAAGTCTTTGATTTCCTTGCCACAACGAAAAATTGCTCGTTTCCAATCTGAAAACTGGATAGTTGCTATTTTCAGTTTCCGGATGGCAACTATTTAAATTAATCAGGCGGGGCGGATTTGATTCAATGAGCTTTAGTTACCGCTTTATTCTTCAATTAATTTATCGGTAAAGGCTTCCCAACCTGCATAGAAGTAATTCCACATTGGCAGACCGTCCCCCATGATCCCTGCAGGATTCTCTTCGGCCGGATCTTCAATGTTAGCTTCATTCCAGATCGGCTCATACCAGGCTGAAACGCCTTCACTTGGGTTCGCCCAGGGTTCGATCTCTTCTCCATCATTGGTATCAAAAAAGTAAGCTTTGGCGGTTGCATTGCCATTGAGGATAAAGTCGAGCCAGTTGACATAAATCCATTCCCCTTGGGTCATCATCTGACTTTCCGCATTGCCGTCGTATGATCCCATCCAGAGTCCGGTGTGCCCGGCATGTGTTGCTTCGGCCAGGTAGACAGGAATGCCAACTTCTTCAGCGATAACTTCAAAATTCATACGTGCCTGGGGATAAGCAACGTCATCTTCTCCGCCATCGACAATAAGAGTCGGAGTATGAATATTGTACAATTCTTCAGGACAGAAGCCTAAGCGGCAGGTTCCATCATCGCTGACCGGGAAAATTCCGGTATTGACCGCCATGACTGTTGCAACGCGTGAGTCAGCTGCAGCGACAAGAGTTTCAACGCCACCGCAGGATTGTCCGGCAACCGCGATTTTACTCAAGTCCGCCCGGCCAAGTAGCTGAGACTGACCTTCTTCACTTTCCAACCAGTCCATAGCATCCCATTGCTTTTGTGGAGAGTGAGTCGAGTCTTCATAAACTGTCGGAGAATCTGGATCACCATTGGCAATGACAATGAAGCCGTGAGAAGCTGCAGCCGTAGAAATGAAGGTAAAGCTGTAGTTACTATTGCGGCAGCCACCATTCGCCCAAACGACTACAGGAATTGAATTGGGCGCGAATTTATAAAGATCTTTGGGCCGATAAACGGTGTGGTCTTCAAGCCCGAGAGCTTTTTCCCGTACCGTATCAAAATACTGAGCCAGGGCCGGGCTGTCAGTGTCATAGATATATTCAGTGACCTGTTCATCGTTATAATAGTAGTTCTTTTCGGTGTCGTTATCATCACCACATGACCAGATCAGCAGGCAGGTGGGGACCAGCAGCAGTGCTAACCAGATTCTGCTTTTTTTCATACTATTCCTCCCAATGTAAAAAAAATAGAAATGCTGAATACTTATGCTCATTCCCTGCAGTGGACTGAACAAATGACAACGCTAGCATCGGATGGATCTTAAAATACCAAGAGGGGAAATGTCTTTCAGATGATTCCGATTTTATATATAAACTTCTGATTCGTGAAAATTGATGGAAGTGGCTGACTTATAAAAGGAAAGGCTAGATTTTAAGAGATTTTTCCAAAGGGATTCTATTCAGAAACGCCCTGACAAATAGTTGTAAATGGTGCTGACATGAGTTACCCCGCTTTCCAGCGGGAAGGGGTTTGCTTCATCATATTTTTAAATGTCTGAGTAAAGTGTGCCTGACTGGAAAAACCGGTCATTAACGCGATTTCTGTGATCGACAGGCGTGGCTCTGAACGCAGCAGGTGGGCACCTTTTTCGATTCTCTTTTTCATGACATAGCGGTGTGGAGAGGTTCCGAAAGAAGCGTTGAAGAGAGCGCAGAAATGGCTCGGACTAAAGTCGAACTGGTTTGCCATCATTTCGATAGTTAAATTGGAGGACAGGAAAGAGTCAATATATTCAATCAGTTTAGCCTGAGTTTTAGGGGGAAATGTCTTGCAGGTACCGGGCTGGGCGCTTTTGATACTATAGTGCTCCTGCAGCCAACCTAATATGGTCAAAGATAATCCTTCCGCATACATGAGGCCATTTTTAAATCCCGATTGAAATTCATCTGCCAGGGAAAAGACCATCTGCCTCAACTGGTTGTCGGTACAGCCATGTCTGGTTTCCAGGTCAAAGCCGCAGGCGCTGTCAGGAAAGTAACGTTGAATAACCGAGGACGGCAAGGTGAGTGCCAGTGCCGAGCCCGTGACCCCTTTTCGGTAACCCGAATCCCTTTCATAGGTTGAACTATGGACGTTGAAACAGGGGGGATGATTGGTGATGACTTTGGTTCGGCCGTTGCTGCGAATATGGCATTGTCCATGCCCGGTAAGGCCAAAGGTCAGCATTGGCATCCCGGTGTATTGAGGGCCAAATTCTGCAAAGCTCGGGACCGTTGATTTTCTTAAAGTTAAGCCATTCCAGTTTGCAGGCATGGTTATCAGGCGCTCACCATTGTTTGCTAACATGTGGGGAAGATGACTTCCCAACAAAGATTTTTGGGCAGGCATGGTTTCGGTCCTCACCGGAGGTTGCTTGAACTGTTTCAATGATAACGCTATCACCAGAACTTAACAGCACCTATAGGGCAGGTCAATGGCTTAATGTAACATTGTTTCTTCTTCCTGTTGGTCTTGTAACTTAATGGTTGATGAAAAAGGCTGAGAGCTCTCCCTGTTTTGAAGCGCCTTTAAACAAGTCTCTGGCTAATGCGGATTTGGTCTTTGATTCAGTTCTTTCCATTATTTTTTTCAACATGACCAAATGATCATCTTCGCGTCATGTTGGCATCATGTCCATTCGCTACATTCTTCCCTACGCTGAGATTAGCCTTTTTTCTTTTACTCTAGGTGAAGAATGTGAAAATAAAAAATTCCCGCTTTCAATTACTGTTGCAGATCTATTTGATCAGTTTGGCCATATTTACTGTGACCAGGACGGTACTGCTGGTCATCAGTTGGCAAGATGTGACCCCCTGGTCAGCAGTAAATATTCTGGAAATCTATGCCCGGGGCTTGTTGTTTGACAGTGCTTTCTGTGCCTATGCCCTGATTGTGCCAACCCTGTATGTCTGGTGGTTTCCAGCACGTTTCTGGGCTGCCCGTTGGCATCGTTACTGGGTCCAACTGGTCACCTTCGTTGTCCTGTATCTGATGCTGTTTGTTGCGATTGCCGAATATCTGTTCTGGGATGAGTTCAAGGTCCGGTTTAACTTTATTGCCATCGATTACCTGATCTACCGGCGTGAAGTGACTGACAACATCATGCAGTCTTATCCGGTTGTGCCGATTCTGGCTGTCTTGTTAGTGGTCTGTGGGGCTATCTGGTGGTTGCTGCGGTCGTTTATGCTCCAGGCTTTTGCATGCCGGGAACCGTTTGGTGATCGCAGTTTGATTGCCCTGGTTCTGCTGTTATTTCCACTGCTGGCATATCTGGGCATGTCCCAACCCCTGCGCCAATTCACTGAAAATAATTATATCAATGAGTTGACCGGAAATGGCCCTTATCAATTCGTGGCTGCATTTCGGAATAACGAACTCGATTATAATCATTTTTATCAGACCCTGCCTGTTGCCGAAGCTGATCGCCTGCTCAGAGAAGAAGTTGCCGAACCGAACGCAACATTTTTGAGCTCCGAACCGTTTGATATCCGGCGCGATATTACCGCCCCCGGAAAGGAGCAACGGCTCAATGTGATCCTGGTGACGATTGAAAGTCTCAGTTCCGACTTTCTTGGTTATTTTGGGAATACCAAGGGGCTGACCCCTAATCTGGACCGCTTGGTTCATGACAGTCTGTTTTTCGAGAACTTCTATGCTACCGGTACACGAACCACGCGTGGACTGGAAGCGCTGACCCTGGCGATTCCGCCGACTCCCGGTCGTTCCATTGTCAAGCGCCTGGGGCGGGAGACCGATCAGTGGTCCCTTGGACAGGTCCTTGGTGATAAAGGGTATCACCCTTATTTTATCTATGGTGGGCGCAGCTATTTCGAAAATATGGGGAGTTTCTTTCAGGGGAACGGCTACGCCATTATCGATCAGAGCAGTGTCCCCTCTGAGCAAGTCCATTTTACCAATGCCTGGGGGATGGCCGATGAAGACCTTTATCAACAGGCCATAACTACCGCTGACGCTGAATATGCCAATCAGCAGCCATTTTTTCTGCATCTGATGACAACTTCCAACCATCGTCCCTATACCTATCCGGATGGGCGTATCGATATCCCGTCAGGAAGCGGGCGCTCTGGCGCCGTAAAGTATTCTGATTATGCCATTGGGCAGTTTCTACAGCAGGCACAGGAGAAGCCCTGGTTCCGGGATACGCTGTTTGTGTTCGTTGCGGATCATCAGGCTGGCAGTGCCGGTAAGACAACCCTGCCGTTGGAACGCTACCATATCCCCCTGTGGATCTATGCTCCCGCCCACATCAAGGCACAGGTTAACAATACCCTGGCCAGTCAGGTTGATGTCGCTCCGACCCTCCTTGGCCTACTCAACATGAGCTATCGGTCCTGCTTCTTCGGCCGCGATATTCTGAAATCACCAGCACGCCGGGCACTGATTGCCAACTACCAGTACCTGGGACTGTATGACGGAAAGGAGATGGCCATTCTTGAACCACAAAAGGTGGCGCGCCTGCAGAAATTTGATAACGGGGTTCAAGCAGATGAAGAATCTGCCCTACGGGCTGATTCTTTCCTTAAGCGTGACATCAGTTATTACCAGGGAGCTGCGTATGTTTATCGCCACCGCTTGAACGCCTGGAGTTTGCGCAATAACCTTGCCGTTTCAGGAGCGCTGCATGCGGCTATTGCAGGGGGAATAAAATAGGGATGTCTGGCTATAAAGTGAATTTGGATAGATTGGAAATGTCCAGTCAGCGTCTGATCTTATGCGCCTCTTTGTTTCTGGTTATTTTCTATAACGCCACGTTTTTCTCTGCGGTTGAAAAAGCCTATCCGTTGAATTTTATCAACGGTCTGCGCCTGTTTTCTGTCGCCATTGTCTTTGTGTTTTTTCTGCAGCTGTTGTTTTCTTTGTTCAATAATCGCTATCTGCTTAAACCGGTGTTAATCGGTGCCGTTATGGTCGCCGCCGCAATCAGGTATTTTGCCGGGACTTATGATGTCATTATTGATGTGACCATGGTGCAGAATATTTTGGAAACCGACAGATCGGAAGCGTTTGACCTGGTTAACGGCGGTTTAGTTCTCAGCCTGATTCTGTGGGGGGTGCTTCCGGCGGTGCTGATTGCTATGGTTAGGGTTGAGCGCTATCCTCTGCGGGTGGCTTTGAAACGCAACCTGGTCAATATCGGTATTGCGGTGTTGATCATTGTTGTTTGTATGTTATCGTCTGGCAAGTTTTACGCGTCATTTTTACGCCAGCATAAACCGTTGCGCTATCACACCAATCCAACCTATGCCATCTACTCTGTTGGCCAGTATGTCGGCAGGCAGTTCAAAAGCAGTCGCAAACCGCTGAAGCAGATCGGTCTTTATGCTCATCAGTTGCCGCGTAGTGGAAAACGTCGCCTGGCTATTGTTGTGGTGGGTGAGGCGGTACGGGCTGATCATATCAAAAGCAATGGCTATTCTCGCGAAACGACGCCATTGCTTGATCAGGAAGCGATCTACAATTTCCCCAATATGTATTCATGTGGTACTTCGACGGCGGTTTCAGTCCCCTGCATGTTCTCGGTTTATGACCGGCGTAACTACACTGATAGTAAAGGGAAGAACACCGAAAATGCCATGGATGTTCTGAACCGGGCAGGGGTCGCAGTTTTATGGCGGGATAATAATTCCAGTTCCAAGGGGGTGGCGAATCGTATCCCGAACGAGAACTTTAAAAAACCGGAAACCAACCCTGTCTGTGACGCTGAGTGTCGTGATGAAGGGATGCTGAGTGGGCTGCAGGATTATATCGATCAGCATGCAATACAGGATATTGTGATTGTCCTGCACCAGATGGGCAATCATGGCCCGGCCTATTTTAAGCGTTACCCTCCCGAGTTTGAAAAGTTCACACCGGTTTGCAGAAGTAATCAGCTGGAGCAGTGCAGCCAGGAGGAGATTATCAATACTTATGATAACGCCCTGCTGTATACCGATTATTTTCTTAAGCAGGTGATCTCCCTGTTAAAAAACAATGATAAGCGGTTTGACAGTTCCATGCTCTATATCAGCGACCATGGTGAATCGCTGGGGGATAACGGGCTCTATCTGCATGGTATGCCTTACCTGATCGCTCCGGATGAACAGAAGCATGTTGCCGCGATATTATGGTTGGGTGACAGTTTTAAGCAGGACATCGCGACCGATAAGTTAATAGCGGTCATTGCTGAACAGCTTTCCCATGACAACCTGTTTCATTCTCTGCTAGGATTAATGGATGTCCAGACCAAGGTCTATGAAGAGGATAAAGATATCTTTGCCGGGCTGGCAAAGACTCAGGATATTGCCCACAACAGGATTGAATAATGCAGAAAAATACCGGGATTCGAAGGATTGTCTTGGCCGGAGGGTATTCGCTGGCTGGTATCAGGGCGGCACTGCGCCATGAAGCTGCTTTTCGCCAGGAAGCGTTGCTGGCGGTTGTTATGATCATTGTTGCTTTTCTCGTTCCAGTGGAAATCACGCAGCGGGTATTGTTGGTCGCTTCGGTCGTGCTGGTGATGATTGTGGAACTGCTGAATTCAGCCATCGAGGCCGTGGTTGACCGGATTGGCAGTGAACGCCACGAACTATCCGGCCGGGCTAAGGATATGGGCTCCGGCGCGGTACTGATCGCACTACTTCTGACCCTTTATGTCTGGATTGAAGTACTCTGGCCGGTGGTTGTTCAGTAACCCTGGCAATGCTATGGGAAAGATTTAAATCGCTATGCGCATTTTACTGGTAGAAGACGATAACCGAACCGCCCAGTTTGTCAGCAAGGGTTTCAGTGAAGCGGGCTTTGCTGTCGACCGCGCGGCCGATGGCCTGGAGGGGTTGTTCATGGCTCAGGATACCCCCTATGATGCGGCGATTATCGATATTATGCTCCCGCGATTAGACGGTTTAACCCTGATCGAGCGCTTGCGTAAACAGAAAATTATGATGCCGATCATGGTTTTGAGCGCTAAAAAAACTGTTGATGAACGGGTTCAGGGATTACAGGCCGGCGGGGATGATTACCTGGTTAAGCCGTTTGCTTTTACCGAATTGCTGGTGCGGGTTCAGACTTTGCTGCGTCGCAGTCAGCGTCAGGAAGAGGCGACCAGCCTTAGCGTCGAAGACCTGGTTCTCGATCTGGTCAAGCGCAAGGTGCAGCGCGGCGATACTCCCATAGATCTGCAGCATCGTGAATTTTCCCTGCTTGAATACCTGATGCGCAACAGCGGCAGGGTGGTCTCCAAAACCATGATTATGGAGCATGTCTGGGATTATAATTTTGATCCTGAAAGTAATGTTGTTGAGTCACGCATCTGTCGCCTGCGCGATAAGATCGATCGCCCCGGTTCCGTCAAACTGATTCACACTATCCGTGGTGCCGGTTACGTGCTGGAAAGGCGCTGAGCCGTGTTTAAAACCCTAGCTGCACGTCTGACTTTTCTATATCTGCTGCTGTTCAGCATTCTCTCCCTACTGGTATTCGGCATAATCTCTTACTCCTTGGAAGAAAATCTGCTCAGCCGGGCAGATGGGTATTTTGTCGAAGAAGCTGGTGAGTTTACCACTATTCTCGAACAGGGGGGGATGGCGGCCGTGCGCCATGAAATCCGGCTGGAGACAGAAAGTAAAGGTGTCGAACAGCTGTTTATCCGGATCTACTCGCCAGCTTCTGGTACGGTCGCCGTATCGGACCTGCGCAGCTGGAGTACGCTTCCTGAGTTCAGCGATATCCTGCTGGCAGCACCTGCTGGATCTGAGTTTACCATGGTCGATCTACCGCGCGGGAATGCCCGCATCTTTCATCGTTCCATTGGCCAGGGGTATGTTTTTCAGGCGGGCATGTTTTTGATCGAAGACCAGTTGTTGCTAAACCGTTTGCGGCGCTTCTTTGCTATCGGTTTTGTCTGTACCCTGATCGGAGGCAGCTTTATCGGCTTTTGCATCTCGCGCCGGGCATTACGGGGGGTGCATACTGTCCGGGAACGTGCCGAGTTGATTGGTCAGGGGGATTTAAGCCAGGAAATTCTGTTTCAGGATAAGACCGAAGAGATAAATCACCTGATTGCTGCAGTCAATCAGATGCAACGAAGGATCAAGAAACTGATTCAGGAATTGCAGGATGTGACGAATAATATTGCCCATGATCTGCGCAGTCCGGTTACCCGGATGCGGGGGCTGGCTGAAACCGTTTTAACCGGAGAATCGACCGAAGAAGATTATCGCTATATGGCTGGTGCGGTTGTCGAAGAGTGTGACAGTCTGGTTGGTATGATCAATACCATGCTCGAAATTGCTGAGGCAGATGCCGGAATCAAACAGTTGGAACTGGTTCCCTTGGATGTTGCTCTGATGCTTCAGGATCTGGTTGACCTGTTTTCCACCCTGGCTGAGGATAAGCATATTCGCTTAGGTCTGACACCTGTTTCGGGACCGCTGCTGGTGGCGGCAGATCGTAGCCGCTTGCAGCGGGCTTTTGCCAACCTGCTTGATAATGCCATTAAGTTTACGCCGGTTGACGGTGCTATCCAGGTCTATACCGAGATCGCCGATGAGCAGGTTTCTATTCACATTGTGGATACGGGTACTGGTATTTCTAAAACTGACCTGCCGCGGGTTTGTGAACGTTTTTTTCGTGGTGATGGTAGCCGCTCGGCATCCGGTACTGGGCTGGGTTTGAGCCTGGTGCAAATGATAGCGCATTCTCATGGTGGTGAACTTCGACTTTTGAGTGAAGAGGGGCAGGGGACCGAGGCAATCCTGAGGTTACCCTTAGTTTGAGGTTTTGGTCGTTTGCTCAAGCAACCTGCTAGTGGTCGCTGGAGATCTCGGGCGAACTTTTAAACCATTTGAAATACAGGCGCTGATACTCTCCACTTTTTTGTAACTTGTCCAGAGCACGATTGACCTGATCACGTAGCCGAGTGTCGGGAGGGAAGGCGATAGCATAGTCTTGCTTCATGTATAAGGCCCCAACAATCGTCAGCAGTTGCTGATCCCTTTTACGCAAAAAATCGGCAATCACCGGGGAATCGAAGACCACCGCGTCGGTCCCGCCTGATAATAATTCCAGAAACATCGCATCGGTATTAGGAAACAGTTTCAGCTCTTTGGGGGCCGTCATGTTACGGACGAAATCAGCACTGGTGGTACCAAACTTGGTCGCTACAGTTTTACCGTTGAGATCCGCAAGGGAAGCGATGGACAAATCGTCGTTGCGGACCAGAATCTGTAGCCCAGAGCGGTAATAGGGGCGGGAAAAGTCGACCTCTTCAAGGCGTTCCGGTTTGATGGTGATCCCGGCAATGGCGGCGTCAAATTGGCCCTGCTTTAGGCCAGGGATAATGGCGTTAAAGTTGGTCGGTTGGAGCCGGTATTCCAGATTCTCTTCTCTGGCAATAGCTTGCCACAGGTCGATATCAAAACCGACATAATTGCCATTCTGGTCCTTGAATTCAAAGGGGGGGAAGTTCTTATCAATAGCAATAATTAACTGTTCCGCAGCAAGAACAGGTGCTGCCAGGAGCAGTACTCCGAGCAAACACCCCCATAATATCAAGCCGTAGAGCCTCATCAATTTAATTATCCTCTGCCGTGCGGCGACGTTTCAGGCGTTTGCTCAGACTTGGCTGGGCAATGCCAAGTAACCTGGCCGCCTGGGTCTGATTTCCTGCCGCCCGATCCAGTGCTGCTTCGACAAGGAGTTCACTGGCGTCACTGAGGGTTGGCAATACATCCATGCATAAAAACGGGTTGCCTGAAGCGGTTACTGATTGAGGTTGGTTGGCCGGGGTGATCCGTTCATAGAAGCTGGCCATGGAGAGGACTCCTCCGCTATGAAGGCTGACGGCATTAAAGATCATACCGCGTAACTCTCTGACGTTACCGGGAAAACTGTACGATGCAAGCAGGGTTGCCAGCTGCGGGGGTGGGGTCGGTTTGACTTTCCCCTGATCTTGCGCGGCCTGTTCGAGAAAATGGTTGATCAACAGGGGCAGATCTTCGCGGCGTTGACGTAACGGTGGAATCCGTACCTGGTGCGCCTGAATCCGGAAATACAGGTCCCGGCGGAAGGCGCCGCTGGCCACTTTTTCTTCCAGGTTCTGGTGGGTGGCAAAGATAATGCGAGCCTTCAGTTGTTGGGGGGTGTCACTTCCGAGGGGGTAATATTCCTCTTCCTGAAGAATGCGTAGCAGTTTGACCTGGCTGGCCTGGGACAGGTCGCCGATTTCATCGAGCAGCAAGGTACCGTGAGCGGCTTTTTCAATCATGCCACCGCGTTCCTGTTCTGCTCCGGTAAAGGCGCCGCGCTTATGGCCGAACAGGGTATCCGCGAAGGTGTTGTCATCTAATCCGGCCACATTGACCGCGACCAGTGCGCCACTGGCCTGACACAAGTTATGCACGGCCTGGGCGATCAATTCTTTACCGACACCACTTTCACCAAGAATCAGCAGCGGTTGTGATGATGAGGCAACCGCTTCGAGGTAGCGGAAAACCGTCATCATTGTCGAGCTACGGGTGACCAGGTGGGCAAAGCAATCGGGCTGTTTCAGGTCCCTGCTCAGGAAATTGCGGTGCAAACTGGCGTTCTCACGGCGGAGCTCGGCCATTTGTACCGCGCGGCGTACCCCGTCAAGCAAATGTTCCTCTTCGTCTGTTTTGACAAAATAATCATAGGCGCCCTGGCGCATGCAGCGTACCGCTGTTTCTAGCTGATTCAAGCCGGAAATAATAACTACCGGAACTTCCGGGTAGTTGTCATTGATCTGCTGAAGGATCTCTTCTCCCGAACAATGTGGCATGGTCAGATCAAGCAGGATAACGCCGATATCATGATGTTCGAGTAAACCAAGCACCTCACGGCTGTCGCTGCACTTGAGCAGATTATTGTAGTCACCGAGGCTCTGCAGTGTGCGGCTTAAACTACGTAGCCAGGCGGGTTCGTCATCGACCAGCAGGATAGCAAAGCCGGGATTATCAGGCGTTTTCATAAGTCCTCACTACGGGGAAGAATCAGTCTTGCACGGGTTCCAAGACCTGCTTCAGAGTTAAATTCCAGGCGTCCGCCATGCTCTTGGGCAATGGTTGATGAAATGGACAGGCCAAGACCGGTCCCTCCGGATTCGCGGCGGGTTGTGAAAAACGGATCACTGAGCTGAGACAGGAATTCAGGCTTGATGCCACAGCCGTAGTCTTCTACCTCCAGCCAGACTTCGGTTGCGGAAAAGCCGCTGCGCAGAATCAGCTCCTGGGAAGGATTCTCAAGGGCCTGACAGGCGTTGATCATAAGATTAATGACGATCTGTTCCAGGCGTTGCTGATTACCTTTAATCAGGGGTAAATCCGGGGTTAATTCCAGGAGAAAATGAGCGGTCGCTTTTTTGATTGGATTGGCCAGTAACTGGATAGCGTTTTCCGCTACCAGATTCAGATGTGTTCTCGTCATCGGGGGGGTGTCGTTACGTTGGGAAAAGTTTCGTAAGTTTTCCACAATGTGTTTAATTCGGCTTGAACTGTCATACATTTCCTGAAGCATGTCCGGAATATCGTCGCGCATCTGGGAGTAGGGGATGCGCCCGACACTGAAGTCCCCCTGCTGGGCATAATGATTTTCGAGTAATGGTGCAATATCTCCCCAGGCGCGTTGGAGTTGCGGCAGGTTGAGCAGGACCAGGGCATTGGGATTGTTGATTTCATGAGCTACACCGGAGACGAGGACTCCCAGGGAAGCCATTTTATCGGCCTGAATAAGTTGTTGCTGATGCTTTTTTAACTGCTCCATGGCGCGTTCACGTTCGGCGACTTCCAGTTTCAGATCAGCAGTCCGCATGCGCACCTGGCGCTTCAGGGTCCAGGTCCAGAGCAGAATCAGGCTCAGGATAAAAGCAAAACTGCCCAGCAACCAGGCACCGATTTTCATGACCCGTTTCATGGCCATGCCGGTATCCGTGGGGAGCAGGCCGATCCATTTATTGTAAATCTGTTTATAGCTGCCGGATAATTTGGCTAGAGCCAGTCCTTCGGTGACCAGCGCCAGCATTTTAGTATTCCCTTTTTTTACGCTGAAACCATATTCAAGGGTTAACAAGGGCTTCCCGGCAATTTTAACGTTGGTCACCTGCAACCGCCCGAGCAGATATTCCCCGGACAGGGTCGCTCCGAGGGCGGCTTCATACTGACCGATGGCAAGCAGGCGTAATGCGTCTTCGAGGGAATCGACAGGCACCGCGGTGATGCCCAATTCCGGGTGCTGGCTCAGGTACTCCTGCATGGCACCGTGGCGAACAACGGCAACCTGATTACCGGCAAGGTCGTCAAGACTGGTAACTGTTGCATCTTTGCGTGTCCAGAGGGACTCATAGAGCTGGGCATGGGGAGGCGCAAATTCAAACTCATTGTCCCAGGCCTTATGGTAAGGGCCTGCGAGGATATCGATTTGACCGGTTGCCAGCATGTGGCGCAGTTTCTGCCAGGGGGCGTGCAGATAGATGACATCCACCCCCATGGCAGTGCCAATCGCTTGCCCCAAGTCAATATTCAGCCCCTTTGCCTGACCATCGAAATCGATATATTCATAGGGAGGAAGGTCGGGATCGAAACCGATGATAACCGGACGTTGCGGTAGTGGATCCGCAGACGCCATAAATAGCGGTAGCAGGGCAAAGAAAAATAGGAGAAAAAATCTCAGTCTGACCATGGTTATTCATTATCCAAAAGCATTAAAATAAGTCAATTGTATTGATCCTCTTCTCCCCTGATATTCATGACTTTGTTGAGAGAGACGCCCCTGCGGTCAAGGAGACAGCAGGGGCGTTGTTTCATGCCGCCTGATGGTAGCGCCGGCTGAGGTGTCCTTTCAGCAGGAATATAAAATCATTTTCTTTATTGCCATGGTAGACCATGGAGGTTGCGAGCTCGACGGCAAGTATGGCATAGCGGTACTTGGCCGGCAGTTGATCGATGCGGCTGTGGTAGTCGCTGTTAGTCTGCAAAAAGTGCGGCAGGTGAGCGAGGATCGCCTGTTTGAACAGAGGTTCTTCACTGGCCTGCGGGTTGGTGCAGAAATAACTGAACAGCTGCTGGTAAAGATCGTTGATTTCATGACTGATATCTTCAGAAATTTGTGTAAACAAAAGACGCCCTTCGGCTTCCTGGTGGCGCTTGAAAATCAGCCGGACCTCGTCCCGCGCCCGCTGTTGCAGAATGTTAAGGACATCGTCAACATAGTCCTGTTTATGAGCGATAAATTCATCCTGGCTCATAATCAGGTTAGCGATGATTTCGTAAGAGGAGGAGATAACTCCACACTTGTTGGCGGATGAATCACGCAGCAGAACAATCCCTTTTTTCTGTAATTCGTTACGTGCGGCCGGGGTAATAAAGGAGTTTGCTCCCTCGACAATGGCGCGGGCCGAAGGTTTGCCAGCGGGACCGAAAAATTTATGCCAGTTATCCATGTCGATGGTTTCTGGTCTGCCGCCGCCAGGGATGAACAGATCAGCCTCAACGGTAAAGGGAAGGCTATTGAACTGGCTGTAAAACTCATCAACGGAGAGCCATTCTTCATGCAGCTCACCATTCTGACAGGAGACTTTTCGATACAGTTCTTTGAGCCCCTCTTTGCGGCGTTGATTGCGGTAGAGAATAAAATCGCCCTCTGCCAGGCAGGCCGGGTCGAACTGGTCAATGTCCTGTTTAAGCAGCAGGCGGGAGAGTTCCTGACGCTGAGCACCCTGCGCCGCAAACAGTGCGCCGCTGCCATCAAGGACCAGCTTGATCTTGACCTGTGGACACTTGGCAAGGAGCAGCCTCATGGCATTACCTGCCACATCTCCGGCAGGTCCGCCGGTCAATTTGACACTGAACGGAGCCTGGCGATGGTCGATCCCGAGTTGTTCGAGGGTCTCTTCAGCAAAGGTGACAACCCCGGCGGAGGTGACACCAAATTCCTTATGGTTGATACCGACCTGTTTGCCGGAGATCAGGCCAATTCCTAACACATAGCCACGGCGTTGTGATTCTCTGGCAATGGTTTCGATCATGATGTCGTGCATGTTTTCGTCAGGGCCCAGTTCAATCGCTTCCTCGTCACCATAATAGTCGACGATTTGCGGATCCTTTATCTGGCCATTCTGCCAGACAAAGATATCGAGAAAGGCACTGATAAAGCTGTACTGCAGTTTATACAGGCGCTGTTGTACAAGTTGTGGATCGCGCGCTGAAAAGGCATTAAGAACGGCGACCATTTTTGAGCCACCTTCAAAAATGTCCTTGTTTTTTAAATGTTGGGTATGGGCCAGCACTGCGGTTTCTTTGAACATGGTGTTAGCGCAGGTAACATAATCATCACGATCGTTGGCAATCAGTGTCCGCCAGCCCCCACGGGCGATATCTGAATAGCCCATATGATAACCAACCCCGTAACGGCCAAAGAAGAAGGTGATGCGAAAAGGGGCATCGGGGGGCAGATCTTCGGTAAAGCAAGTGTCGAGTTCCTGCAGATAAGCTGGATCAAGGCGAAAGGCCAGGGCCTGTTTGGTGACCACGAAAAAATTGGTTTTCAGGGTGTGACGGATAAAACTCAGGCAGCAGCGGAAGATCTTCCGCCGGTAGGAGTCAACCCGTTTGTGGCCGGTGTTGTAGTTGTCGACGGTTTTGACCAGCTGAGCCATGAGCATGTCGTATTGACGCTCTTGGGTGCTGATTGCTGGATCAAAGCGTTGCCTGAATAGCGCTATGAATTGCAGGCACAGGTCGGGATGGGAGTAAAAAGCGCGCTCAACTCCCTCAAAGTCGTAGCGGTCACTGCTATGCGCCAGGTTGGTGTGACAAAAAGCGATAAAGGCATTGATCAGAGATGCGTCTTCACCACAAAGAATTTTATTGGTAACAAAATCCTGGTACGCTTGGGAGCGGGTCTGGAGCAGTTGGGTGTTGTACAGTTCTTTGCGTAAGGCAATAAACTGCTTGCTGGTATCGCTGCTTAAGTCGACATCCTTTTGCCGAACATAAAAGGTGCCAAGAAATACGGGATGGATACCGTTGCTCAAAGTCAGGCAGTAGGTGCGTTTGATGCCGATCCCCAAGCGTTTGAAGACCTCCATGATCTGCAATAAAAAGTCGCGCTGAGGAGGGTTATTAACCCCAAACAGTATCCGCATTTCCGGGACGCCATCGTGCCCTTCTGCTTCTTCGACATCAAGATAAATTCCGCCGTTACTTCTGAGTTGTTCATATAAATTAAGGATTTGTGCAACCCGCTTCGTTGTGGAATTCTCTACATAGCTGGGGTTATTCAGCCATAGGATGTTCAGCAGGGAATCAAACTGGCTGAAATCGAAATCAGGATAAATCTGTTTAACGCTTGTCGCGATAGCCTCTTCAAGGGACATGGGGATATTGATAGGCTGTTTCAGCCCGTTAGCGATCTCCTGATGGCTCTTGCGATCAAATTCGAAGCGTTGAATTTCAAGCATCTGGTCAAGACCGGGAATTTTGGCGTATGACTGGGTAATGTGAGCAAAGGAGATATCTTTTTCCCGTAATGTGCTCAGGGAATCGTAAAGAGAGCCGGGCTGATTGAGCCGGGCCAGGATCAGTTTGTCTTCAGTATCGGCAAGGATGCGGCGCTTATTGCTGGCGAGGCTATCCAGGATGGTGGCCAATATACTGATGGCCTCCGGTTCCTGCCGCATCGATAGGAAAAAATAGGGGTGCATCTGTTTTTCCAGCCACGCCAGATTGGTTTTGGCTTTCTGTTGATTGTTGTGGATCGCTTCTTCAACCTGTTGCAACATGGTACTTTCACCTGCGAGAGTCATGACCTGCTCCTTGTTATTAATCATCTCTGCTTTGCGTGTGGTAAATTGTGAAAGATTTGGTCCTGTGGGCCGGCCCGGCAGCAATATGTGCAGGGCATTTCCTTCGCTGTGCCTGAAAAATGCGTTTAGTCTGCTGATTCGCCCCCTTTTGGTCAAAATATGGAATAGCCGGTTTTGCGGACAAAAGCTTCAAGTGCCGCAATGCCTGCCAGGGAATTACCGTTACTGTCCAGTCCGGGTGACCAGACGCAGATGCTCATCTGCCCCGGAACAATGGCGACAATGCCACCACCGACGCCACTTTTAGCGGGTAGCCCGACGCGGTAGGCGAATTCACCAACAGCGTCATACATGCCACAGGTCAACAATATGGAATTGATCTGTTTGGCCTGCTCGGCAGAGATAATCCGGTGCCCAGTCCCCGGATCGACACCCTGGTTAGCCAGAAACAGGGTCGTTCGAGCCAGATCAGAGCAGGACATGGCGATGGCGCATTGGTGGAAATAGGTATCTAAAACCTGCTCGACCTCGTTGTTGATGTTGCCATAGCTCTTCATAAAGTTGGTGAGGGCGGCATTACGGTGACCATGCTTTTTCTCTGACTCCGCAATCTCAAAATCGTATTGCAGTGAAGCATTGCCGGACAGCCCTTTGATAAATTGAAGAATCGAATTTTTAGCGTTGCCAAAATTGGAAATCAGGTA
This sequence comes from Geopsychrobacteraceae bacterium, assembly GCA_963664385.1. Taxonomy (GTDB): domain Bacteria; phylum Desulfobacterota; class Desulfuromonadia; order Desulfuromonadales; family Geopsychrobacteraceae; genus Seleniibacterium. The sequence goes on along the minus strand of OY761157.1, from coordinate 812,093 downwards.
ATCAGCAACCACCAGAGCACCGGCGTTGATCAATGGGTTACGGGGAATTCCATGGTTCTGCTCAAGCTGGATAATAGAGTTGAATGCATTGTTTGAGGTTTCCCGGCCAACTCTGCTCCAGATTTCCGTTGGATGCTGTTGCAGAGCAAGAATCAGGGTCAGGGCCTTGGAGATACTCTGGATAGAAAACAGCGTGTCAGCCTCTCCAATCTGATACTCCTGGCCATTGATGGTGGAAACCGCCATAGCAAAGTTATCAGGGTTTACGTGGGCCAGAGCAGGGATGTAGTTAGCTACCTTTCCTTGTGTCAGGAGAGGTTTGACCTCCTCGGCTATGTGCTCGAGAATTGTCTGAAAATGGTTGCCCTGCCCGGAGACTTCCGGGCAGGCGATTAATTCTAAACATGTCGCTGCATCACTCATTGTCATGCGCTCCTAGTTCGATGGTCAGCGATCAGCCAAGATCACTGACCGGTTGAGAGAGTTTCTCTGGCGCAGCAGAGGTGGCTCTGTGGCTATCCTTGACCTTGCCATCCCAGGCCGCCGGATCGATGTCGAGATCGGAAAACTTTTCAGGATGAAAGACCGGATGCTCAATTCCCGCTTTAAGCTGGGCGCGATAATCAGCCAGTAATCTGGTGACAATTGGAAACATCATCATCATGGCCAGCAGGTTAACGACGGCCAGAACTCCCATCAGCGGATCGGAAAAGAAGAAGACATCAGTTGCTCCAGGAGCTGTTGATCCGGCAAACAACACGGCAATAACCGCGATCCGCAGCATCATGACGGCTGATTTTTTCTGGGTAAGAAAGGTCAGCGCGTTTTCCCCCAGGTAGTAGTTGTAGATGATGGAGCTGAAGGAAAAGAGCAGGATCGCGATGGTCAGGAAATACTGTGACCAGGCACCAACTTGGGATACCAGGGACTGTTGGGTCAGGACCACGCCGTCAATCGATTCAGCACCGGGAACGTAGACGTCGCTGAGTAAAATGAGAAAAGCGGTACAGCTGCAGATGACAATGGTGTCAATGAAAACCGATAGTGATTGAGTAATCCCCTGGCTGATCGGATGGTTGACCTTGGCGGTGGCCGCAACATTTGGCGCCGAACCCAGCCCCGCTTCATTGGAAAACAGACCACGCCGTAAGCCTTGCGTTAACGCTGCACCCATACCACCACTGACCGCTTCCTGGAGACCGAAAGCATTCTGGACAATGCTGCTGATAATGGCAGGCAGTTCTGAAATGTTAATAATAATGATCAGGGCGGCCATGGCAAGATAGCCGATGGCCATAATCGGAACGACAACATCTGCGACCTTGGCGATCCGTTGAATCCCGCCAAAGACAATAAAGGCGGCAATGATCGCTAACAGTGTGCCGGTATAAATGCGATCAATGCCAAGGCTGTCAAGGGCTGCGCCTGCGACGGTATTGCCCTGAAAAGCGTTAAAGCCAAGGGCAAAAGCAGCAATCATGCAGACTGCATAGATGCTGGCGAACCATTTATAATCGGCCCCCAAGCCATGCAAAATAGCGCGTGCCGGTCCGCCCCGATAAGTACCATCACCATTGGCGCGTTTAAATACCTGGGCCAAGGTGCTTTCTACCAGACTGGTTGCCATGCCGACCAGAGCGATCATCCACATCCAGAAAACCGCACCGGGGCCACCAAGGGTGATGGCGACGGCGACTCCGGCAATATTTCCGCCGCCGACACGGCCGCCAACGGATAGCAGCAGGGCTTCGCGACCGGAGATTGATTTGTTGTCCTGGTCCTGATTTTGACCTTTCAGGACCCCGAACATCCGCTTAAAAAATTGAAATTGTACAAAGCGGCTGGAAATGGTGAAAAAGAGACCTGTAATGACTAGAAATGGAATCAACGCCCATCCCCAGGTCAGATCCCCGATTGCTCCAAAAAATGAATGTAAGACTTCCATGACACCTCCCTGTTGAAAAAATTGACTCAGCAACAACAAAATCCCTCGCGCCACTTGCGCTTATATTTTGATGCATTACTGAGGAATATGGCTGTATCTAGAACAGGGGTTCAGCAACACCGGTGCCAGGTTTGTAGGGTTTTGGTAAGTTGCTGAAATATCGTTAGTTTATGTCGTTTTGTCGAGTTTTGTGCTGGGCGGGAGGGGGATAGAAAAAGCTATTGCTGGTTATCTTTATGAGCGGCAATGAGATAGAACTTGCCGAAATTACAGGGAAATAGATAAGGCTATGGCTATAGCCACAGGCATACCCCTTTTGCGGGCGAGGTTAACAGGAAAAGTACTCTTTGTTTTAAAGAGTAAATGGTTTTAGTTTTTAGTTAAGTGTGTTAGGTTTGCTTAATTATATATTTTTTATGGAAGGCTAAGGTTATATGGCTGGTCTGGATTCTTTTAATCTAAGAAAGTATGTGACTCCTGAGATTATTTTTGGGAACGGTTCCCGCCACTTTGCCGGCCAGTATGCTGCTCAGTTTGCTGCCGCAAAGGTGCTGCTGGTTGCTGACCCGCAAATTGCACATACTCAATGGTATGCCGATGTCTGTAGCAGCCTGGAATCAGCAGAAGTTGCCTATGTGCCGTTTACTGATGTTTCAGCAAATCCTCGTGTAGAGCAAGTCAGGGCCGGGGTCGAAGTTTATCGCAGTAACAATTGTGATGTGATTGTTGCTGTCGGTGGCGGCAGCCCGATGGATTGTGCCAAGGCGATTGGTATTGTCAGTTCAAATCAGGCCGATATCCTCGATTTTGTCGGTGTTGACCGGATTTTGCTGCCGGTGCCACCCTTTATCTTTATTCCTACCACAGCCGGTTCTTCCGCTGACGTGTCCCAATTTTGTATTATTCTTCATAGTGAGGAGGCCCAGAAGGTCGCCATTGTCAGCAAGGCTATTGTCCCCGATGTCGCTCTTATCGATCCTGAGTGCACCCTGTCAGCAGATACGTATCTGACCGCCTGTAGTGGGGTCGATGCGTTAACCCATGCGATTGAGGCGTTTGTCTCTACCGGTAGCGGGGTCATGACCGATAGTTCCGCATTGGAGGCAATCAGGCTCTTGTACGCAAACTTGCCGGGGCTGATGCAGCAGCCTGCTGACCTTGAGTTGCGCAGCAAGGTTATGTTAGGCAGCATGAAGGCCGGACTGGCCTTTTCCAACGCCAGCCTCGGAGCCGTGCATGCCATGGCTCATAGTCTGGGGGGGGCCCTAGATATGGCTCATGGTGAGTGTAATGCTATTTTGCTCGATCATGTCATGGCCTTTAACTTTGAGTCTGTCCCGGAACGGTTTGCAATTATTGCTGAAGCCCTGGGCTTGGACGTTAGGGGGGTATCAGCAGCTGAATTGAAGAAGAGATTGTTGATTGATATCGGGCAGTTTAAAAAGCGCTTGGGAATTTTGCAAACTTTACGAGATAAGGGGGTGTCCAGTAGCGATCTTGGTCGCTTATCGCGCAAGGCGCTACACGATGCGTGCATGCTAACCAATCCGCGTAAAGCATCTCAGGCTGACCTGGAAACGATCTTTACTGAAGCAATGTAGCGCTGCAGGTTATTGCTTTTTAACGCTTCAGTCTTCCGGCAGAGTCGGGACATCAGAACCGAGCAGAATAGCCAGCCACCGAGTCGACTCATTCACTTCGAGGGCTATCTTAACAATCATGGTCAACGGCACTGACAGCAGCATGCCGACCGGTCCCAGAATCCATCCCCAGAACACCAGGGAAATAAACACGACCAGGGCAGACAAGCCCAGTTTTTGTCCCATCAGGCGTGGTTCGATGGCACTACCCATAACCAGGTTAACAACGATGTAGAGCCCGGCAATTATCAGGGCTGGAAACACGCCCAATTGCACAACGGCAAGCAGAATTGCCGGAACTGCCGCGATAATTGAACCGATATTCGGGACATAGTTAAGGAGAAAGGCGATGACTCCCCATAACAGGGGATAATCAAGTCCCAAAATGGTGAGGGCCAGTGCGATAAAGATCCCCGTAACGAAACTGACGAGGGTTTTGATGGCCAGGTACTGTTTGACACTGTCCACAAACAGATCAAAGGTTGCCAATGATTCCTCAGCATGTGGCAGGGCCGCGCGGATTTTTCCAGGGATGCCCGCCGCTTCCATTAAAATAAAGATAACCGTCAGCAGAATCAGAAATGAATTTGTCAGGACGCCACCGGCAGTTGCCAGCATACTGGCAGCCGATTGCATAATTGCGCCTGGATCAAAATGTTCCAGAATTATATTTTTAGACAGGTGGATACCAAAGGTATCAAGCCAGCTGAAAAGCTGAAGTGTTTGCAGGCGAAGTTTCTCCTGGTAGGTTGGCAACTGGTTGGTGAAATCTGTGACCGAGGTGCCGACCAGGGTTAAGACGCCGACCCCGCCAAGCATGACGGCGAGAATGACAATCAGCATGGCTGCTGATGCCGGTACCTTTTTCTTTTGTAACCAGAAAAAAGGACCGGCGCAGATGATTGATATAAAAAAAGCCAATAAAAAAGGAACGATCAGAGCCTGTGCGGTTTTAAGACCTGCGAAGATAATGATCAGGGAGGCCAGGATCAGCAGGATGCGGTTACTTTTATGAGGGGTTTTGGACATGGCTTGAATATCCAGAAAGTATTTGTAGAAAACTCATTAGAACTTAAACAGGTTTCCACAACTAAACCGCATATATGACATTCTTGTCAATAACTTCAGAAATATCGGGGTGTTTTTCTTGCCGAGTGCTGATTATTTCAGGGTGCAGCGCAACAATTTAACGCCATCACGAAAGTAAACTTCCATCTTGTTGGGATTGATGGTGTTGATGACGCGCCCCATCCCGAATACCGTGTGCTGAATAATGTCACCGGTCTTGAAGATGGTTTTCATGCTGTAAGGAATGGCATCAGAGGCTTTACCCTCATTCAACTGGGCAGCCCACTCCATTTCAGTTTTCGCAACTTTTGCAGGTCTGCTGGCGGTTGACGAGGACGAACTTTTACCGCGTTCCGATTTTACGGTTGGCGCAGCACTGCGGTAATTATGAGTGCTACCACAGGTGTTACATTCAACACGAACCACCTTGTCTTCGACCATGGCGACAATCGTGTGGTTAGTGACATCTTTGCATTTACTGCACCGGGAGGCGATGTAATCTCCGGCGGATAATTTTTTTTCAGACATACATACTCCTTGGGAAAGGGACCCGTTGTACCCTTTGCTCGTCGGGCTGTCAATCCTCTTTCCGGGCGGACCGGTAAAAAATCCGCCTGAGGTCGTGCAGAAGTGCGAGGCTGGCAAGGCTGATTAAAGGTGGTGAATTTCCTGGGCCCACTTCACGGCATCAACATAGGCTTGGGGGAGTCTTTGCTCATCTATCCCAAGTTTGGCAGCGTTATCGGACAGGCTGTCCCATTCCCCTTTCTCCATCGCTTTGACCAGCTCAAGAATATGCCCCAGTGGGCCTTCTGCTGCGACCAATGCTTTATGGATATCTTCCTCAACCTGAATTTCACTAAGGATTTCATCGATGGGGCGTGACATGATAACGTCGAGCAGGGAAAATAACCCCATCAGGAACATGTCATCCTTACGGGCACCAAATCCGCTGGGTTGTGCGAGCAGTTCACAGAGGCGGGCGCGAATCAGGGAACTGTTGATCAGTTCGGCAGGTTTGTCGTCAGCCATAAAGGAAATCGATAACAGTGAAACCCAGGAGCGGATTTCACGCAGTCCCAGCAGGGACAGGGCCTGGATGATGGAGGTGACGCGATGGCGCAGGGCGAAGGCTGCAGAGTTGATCAGTTTCAGCAATTTGTAGCTGAGTGACACCTCGCTCTGGATGGTTTTTGCCAGTTTCTGGAAATCAACCTCGGCAGCGTGAACATCCTTGAGGATGCGCATAAACTGCATTTTATTGGTTGGTATATCTTTGCGTGAAATAATGACAGGTTTGGCAAAAAAGTAGCCCTGGAAATATTGATAACCCATCTGGCGGGCCTGCTCGTAGACCTCGTGGGTTTCAACCTTTTCTGCCAGCATTTTAATGCCACGCGGGATCATGGTCTGAGCCAGGCGTTCCTGCTCCTGGACATCACTCAGCAGAAAATCAACTTTGATGATGTCGGCGAGGTCAAGCAGCGGCTCGAAGTTCTTATGGTAGACAAAATCATCGAGGGCCAGAATATACCCCTGCTGTTTTAATTTCTGACAGGCTGCAATAAGAGCTGGATCCGGTTCCACATCCTCAAGAATTTCGACGACAACCTGCTGACGGGGCAGAGTGGTCATCAATTCTTCAGTCAAGACCCGGTGGGTGCAGTTGATGAAAGCCCTGGTACCGCCAGTCATTTCGGTTAAGTCAAATAGCAGGTTACTGTTGGCAATGACACTGGCTGCCGCATGATCCTGATCATCACAATCAAAATAATTGTGCAGGCCTGAACGAAACAATAATTCATAGGCGTAGACACGCCCTTTAGTATCGAAAATAGGTTGTCTGGCAATGAAGTGTTCCAAGGTCCTGTCCTTAAGTTTGCTGGAGGAATGATGGGTGACTTAGCAGGTAGCAAAATTCTATAGTGATTGTTTGTTAAATGCAATTAACTTTTATCTGATCTCAACTATTGACGAGAATTTTTTAATCATATAATCTGCAGATCTGGACACCATAGATTTTATCGTTAAACTCACTATTTTCAAAAGGGTATGCCTATGAAGAAACTTGTTTTACTTCTTGCAGTTATGGTTCTGTGCCTGGTTACCGCAGCCGTGGCTGTACCTCCCGGTAAAGAGTTGACATTCGATAAAAGTTCCATGGGAGTTGTAACCTTCTCCGGAACCGTTCATAAAGATGCTGGAGTCAGTTGTAAGGAATGTCACAATAAAGACGTTTTCCCGAAAATGAAAAAGGGAACCGTTGAAATAACCATGGCCAAAATCTATGCAGGGGAGTTGTGCGGTACTTGTCATAATGGCGGTCGCGCTTTTGAGGCCAAAAAGAGCTGTACGCGGTGCCATAAAAAATAGCATTAAGCGACAATTATATATTATAAGAAGGGTTTGTATCTATAAGGGTACAAGCCCTTTTTTTATGGGGAGAGAGCGCCCGGTCAGCTGATCGGACCAGGTGACATACGCCAGGAGCATCAGCATTTATTGCAGATAAGGTTAAGCCGTCATGATTATGCAAGGAACGTTAGTCAATGTCGCCGCAGTTATTATTGGCAGTCTGATCGGCCGCCAAGCAGGACAGCTCCTGTCAGCACGCTTGCGGCAGACGCTGATGGCAGGACTCGGCCTGGCCGTTTTGCTGATAGGCTTGCAGCTTGCCATGCAATGCCAGCAGATCATGATTGTCATAGGGAGCTTGATCTTTGGCGGTCTTGCTGGTGAGTTGATTGGTATTGAAAAGCGACTCGAGCAGTTCGGGGAAGGGTTGCAGCAGCGTTTCTCAGGGGTCGGCCCGGTGGCCGAAGGGTTTGTTACGGCCAGCCTGCTGTTCTGCGTCGGGGCCATGGCAATCATGGGGGCGTTGCAGGATGGCCTCGGGGACCGACCAACGATCCTGTACGCCAAGGCGGCTCTCGATGGTGTTGCCGCGATAGCTCTTACCTCAACTCTCGGGATCGGTGTGCTTTTTTCCGCCCTTTCTTTACTCCTTTACCAGGGGGCTATCACCCTTGCCGCCGGGCTGGCAAAACTCGTTCTTACTGATGCTGTGGTCACTGAGATGAACGCGGTCGGCGGCTTGCTAATTGTTGCTATCGCCCTTGATCTGCTGGGTCTTAAGCGCTTACCCGTTGGCAACCTGTTACCCGCCGTATTTATTGCTGTGGCCCTGATGTGGTCCTTCGGCATGGCCTAGTTATTGGTTTAAATAGTTGATAAATCGGCAGCTATTGCCGAAAAACGAAAGCCCCTTTGTTGAGGCAACACTACCTCCTTTCGAAACGAGTGCGTTATATTCAGTTCACCAACGCATTGAATACAGAAAGGAGAAAATTATGTATACTGTATCTAAGCAAAAAGGTTTTAGTATTGCGGCCCTTGGACGTGGTGTTGCTGAGTCTTTATATAGCTGGTCTTTAAGTATGAACAAAGCCAAGCGAGCTCATGAAATATCTGGACGTAACCCGTTTGACGCTGAAGCTCTGAAAAAGGTGATGTTCGAAGATTAAACCAGTATGCAGGGGGATCATGCAGAGTTTTGATATTGTTACACTTCGAGTATTTCTCGCGGTAGTCCGGTTAGGTTCCATTGGGGCTGCCGCAAAACATGAGCATATCGCAACCTCTGCTGCGTCCCGGCGCATCAGTGATCTTGAAAATAATCTTGATAGTACTTTGATTTCCAGAACCCCGGCAGGAGTAACCCTTACGCCTGCCGGGCACGCCTTTGCCCGTCATTGTGAGCAACTCCTTAAAAAATATGCCGATATCCGTGCCGATCTGAAACGCTTTAACGAAGGTCATGTCGGACATTTCCGTATTGGTGTTATCCCCTGGGCCATGAGCGGAACCTTACCGCCGATAATCGCTCAATTCAAAAAAATGTATCCGGCTGTTCATGTGACTGTGCAGGAAATCTTTACTTCAGACGGGATTCGTTTTTTACGGGAGGATCTAGCTGACCTGGTCATGATCTACGATTCTGTCGATACCAGTGGTTATGAAACCAAGCTGTTTAAAGAGGATCCGGTTTATATCATTGGCCGGGAAGATCATCCCCTATTCCAGAAACACAAGAGCGATAAGCCGATTGAATATCACAAAACTCTCAAGTATGAACATATTTCTTTTCACGAAGGTGGAATTCTGGATGAATTGATTAGTGCGGCTCGTCGCCAAGAGGGGATGTCCCTGAATTATGACACCAAGGTAATGCGGGTGAATTCTTTACTGAAGTGTGCCGAAGCAGATCTGGGACTGGGGATCGTCGGTGCCGAGCATCTGTTGCCGATTCTCAAAAAGCGCCGCTTGCGCGCCATTCCGTTAGCTGACAGCTGGGCGTCGCGCAATATCATCAGTGTCTATGCGAAAGCTCACGCTGCTTCCCCCATCACCAGTGCATTTCTTGAATGCCTGCAGGACAACCTGCCAGAGTAATATTAGCGGGTCTAAAAACTCTCTCCCTTTAGATGGGGAGGAAGACCTATTTGATCCTTTGGCAGAACAGACCGATAACAATCAAAATCAGGCCGACAAAGGTTGCCGGAAGAATTGTTTCTCCCACCAGAAAATAGATAAAAAATAGTGATAAAAATGGTGAAAGAAAGATCAGGTTGCTGATTTTTGCTGTGTTGTCAGTCAGTTTCATGGCCATCAGCCAGAGTACGAAGCACGCTCCCATCTCGAAGGTTCCGACATAGGCTGCCCCCAGCAATCCATAATAATGGGGCATGCGCACTTCAGTACTGAGCAGGTAATAACCGAGCACAAAAGGAAAGCTGAATAGAAAGTTGATAAATAGCCCGACCACCGGATCGCGTCGATCCCGGGTGTTGAAGATCCAGTAGAGTGACCAGATAACCGTGCTGGATAACGCCAGGGTTACGCCAAGGGGATCGGTAAAGTTGAGGCTGAATGGTTTTCCTTCGGTGGAGATAACCACGACTCCAATGTAGCTGATAATCAGGGCCAACCATTGTTGCCAGCCGATTTTTTGTTTAAGCAGTGGGACGGCAAGTAAGGAGAGGGTTATTGCCCAGGTATAGTTAAGGGGCTGGGCCTGTTGAGCCGGTAGCAAGTCATAGGCTTTGAACAGTACCAGGTAATAAAGAAACGGGCTGAGTAAGCCAAGCAGTACCGAAAGCAGGTATTCCTTCCAGGTACAGCGAAAAACCGCAGCCAGTTTTCCCTGGGAGACCAGGATGACACCAAGCAATATGGTAGAAAATGATCCGGAAAAGAGCAGCAACTCGATGGGGGACAGGTAGCGTAACGCCAATTTGAAGGCGGTTGCCACCGTCGACCAGAGTAAAACGGCAGCCAGGGCAAACAGCAGGGCCTTACGCTGTTGGTTCATGCTGGCTCCTTGCTGATCTTTGCCGGCGCAGGACAAGCACAACCAGACCGGTGAAAATGAGAATGATGCCGAAGCATGCCTGAAGGTTCATCTGTTCCTTAAGAACAACAATACCCAAAGTGCCCGCGGTCATCGGCTCAGCCAACGACAGGGTGGTCGCGGTTCCGACCTGAATTGATTGCAGGCCGCGGGCAAACAGTCCATAAGCAAGAGCCATGGAAAACAGCCCCAGGTGTAGAACGACGGCCAGCGCGCGTGGCTGTTGAATCCAGTTCAGATCAATTTGCATAAGGATGGGCGATGACAGCACTGCGCCTCCGCAGGTCACAATGGCGACGACGGCACACGGGGAATGTTTCTCCAGCAGACCTTTAATGACCAGAGTGTAGGCGGCATAAGAGGCTCCGGCACCGAGAGCCAATAATATGCCAATCGGATTGATGGCAACGTCCGTGCTACCGCTCAGGGTGAGCAGTGAACAACCGGCAATCGCCAGTAGTGTCGCAATGAACCAACGGCGGCTCGGTTTTTCGGCGCGAAAGATAAGACCAAGTATGCCACCGGCAATCGGTGCGCTGCCGATACCGACAATAGTGCCCACGGCAACACCGGTCCGGGCCACGGCGGAGAAAAAACATAATTGATAGATCGCAGTAAAGGCTGAAGCCAGAAAAACGGGCCACAGCGACCAGCTGCGCCACTGTCCTAATTCTCTGCGCCGGGCAGCGACCAGTAACAGGGCGATACCACCGATCAACAGGCGCAGGGCACCAATAACCCGGGAATCATAACCGGCAGGGGCGAAGGCCTGTGCCGTGCCGGTCGTTCCCCACAGCAGGGCGGCGCAGAGGACAAACCAGACCCCGGTACTTGTTGTTGATTCATTCTCCATAATTTATCCTAGGCCCGCGGGTAGCGGCGGGCAAACGTATTAAAGGTTTTCAGTAACCCGCCCAGGGCACACAACCGGCCAAAAACATAGGCGCTGGTGGCTGCAACTGCTCCGGGCAAGGGTAAGTATAGCAGTGAAAGGGTCAGCAGGAAAAAAATTGCCAAAGCTTCCAGTGCTGTCGCCAGGGATACCGGTCTGGTCTGCTTGGCGACGATCAATACGGAACGCTGAAAGCAGAAAAAAACCGTCAGGGCCGGGAAGATCGCGGTGATCATCAGCGGTAGTTGAGCGAAATTGCTCAGTGACGGACTGAGACCGGAAATCTGGCGAAACCAGAGATCACATAGGGGGGTAAAGGCGATCAGGGCCAGGCACCCTGAGGTGAACAGCGCCAGTCCGTAGGCAAAATTTCGTACGCGTGGATAGTTGGCAGGATTTTCACCGAGCAAAGCGATGGCAACTTCCTGAAACGACAGACCCAGGGCGCGAAAAATGAAGGTCAGGCCGTAAATAACCGGCATAACGGCGAGTGATTCCACCGCCTGGTTACTTTTCCCGAGGAAAAAGGTCACCATGGGGTGAATGGACAGACCGATAAACGGGGTCAGCAGCAGGGGGAGATAATAGTTCCATATCTCCTGATAGCTTAGGGGTTGCTGGTCTGCCGAGGCGGTTTTGGCAAGAATATCTTTGATTGCCTGGTGGGCCAGCAGGCGGGTCAGAAGTGCTTCACATGTGACGCCGACTGCCAGTGACAGAGCCCCGATAACGGCTCCCTCCCAGGGGCTGAAGAAGAATCCGAGCAGGGCGCAACTCGCCATTCCCGTGAGGCGCAGCAGAGTTCCGACCGCAACCCGCCGGGTTTTATGGGCCGCGATTAAAACCCCTTGGTAAAAACGGCGAATACCAATTGCTCCAGGCCACGGGAGCAGGCAGGCGAGGGCCAGATGAATCAGGCGGGCAACATCCTCTGGCATACCAAGGATGTTGCCGATCACCAGGTTGAATATGGGAGGCAACAGGAATAATGCCAGTAGCAGGGTGACCCCAAGGCTCAGGGCCAGGGAAAAGTTGCGCAGGCGCCGATAGCTGCTACGGTCACGGCACAGCGCTGTACTGGCGCTCATGAGCATGATAACGGGAGATTCCGCGACCAGGGCAAAAGCGTAAGCAACACCGTAAGCTGCCAGGTTGGCTTTTTCTGCTCCAAGGCGGGCAATAACCGCCGCTAAAAATGGTCCTTCGACAGACATCATCAGCCAGGTCGTGGCGAGGGGAAACCAGAAACGGAAAATCTGGCTATAGTTTTGGGGGGCTGATTGTTTTGTCATGAAGGTCTTAATATTGTTTAGCCACCAACCTTAACGGTCAGACCGTGGTCTTCAAAGCAGCGGGTTGCCAGATCAATTTCTTCTGCTGAGGGTTCTGCCAGGTTGTCGGCCTGGTAATCCTGACCCAGTTTACGATATTTATGTGCCGCTATAGCATGATATGGAAGTAAATGAACAGTTCTTTTCGCACCCTTTAGGTTACTTAAAAATGCCGCGCTGCCGTTAAGGTTTGCTGCATCGGTATTGACACCGTTGATAAGAGGAATACGGATATCGATATTTGCTCCCCTGGCAGCCAGGGTAGCCAGGTTGTCGAGGATCAGTTCATTGCCGACACCGGTAAACAGTTTATGGCGCCGGGAGTCGATCAGTTTCAGATCGTAGAGAAACAGATCGGTGCGATCGGCTACGGTCAGCAGTGTTTCGGTTTTAACATGGCCGCAGGTGTCGACGGCACGGTGGATCTGTTCTTCCCCGCAGGCGTCGAGCAAGGGGATCAGGAAGTCGGGGTGCAGTAACGGTTCTCCACCGGAGATGGTAACACCACCTCCTGACTGATCGAATTGGGGACGTTCACGCTTGATGACGTTCATCAGGTCGGGGAGCATTTTGTAAAAGCCGGATAGTTCCGTGGCCAGGCTCGGACAGATATCGGCACAGACGCCGCACAGGTTGCACCGGGTTTTATCGGTTACCAAACCTGCTTCGGTTATGCTGATCGCTTGTTGCGGACATCTTTTTATACATTCCTGGCAGCCGATACATTTGCTGGCAGTGAACAGTTTCTCCTGGCGAAAGGCAATGCTTTCAGGGTTGTGGCACCACTGACAATGAAGGGGGCAACCCTTGAAAAAAATGGTGACACGGATCCCGGGTCCATCGTTTATCGAGTAACGTTTGATGTCAAAAATCAGAGGATGTGTCATAGCGAAAACTTTCCTAACCTGTTTTGGATGTGTCTGACCTGGAGAGTAGGCCTCAGAGCTCCTGTCTCCAGGGACGCATGAACCCATCCATGGGGTTTGACTGTCGCCGTCCGGGCGACAGATACCCTTCGACAGGAGCTCTGAGTCCCACTTGGGGCCGAACAGGAACTCCCTATTACGATAAATCGCAACCCCTCTCCGTATTGAAGAGGGGTTGCGATGTTTCAATATAATCGTGGAGAGCTAAAAATCAAAATGCTTCGTTTTCAGTTCGGTCAATAATTTCCTGCTGCAGGTCGGCATTCATGTCGTTGAAATAATCACTGTAGCCAGCCATGCGTACCAGCAGGTCTTTATATTCTTCAGGATTCTCCTGGGCAGCATAAAGGGTTGCCGTATCAACGATGTTGAATTGGATATGATGACCACCCTGGTTGAAATAGCTACGGATCAGCTGACCCAGTCTCACAATATCTTCATCCCGCTTTAGCAGGCTGGGCAAAAAGCGCTGATTAAGCAATGTCCCGCCTGACATGGTCTGGTCAAGTTTGGTTAAAGAACGAACTACTGCTGATGGTCCGTGGGTGTCGGCGCCGTGGGATGGTGAGGTGCCATCGCTGATCGATTTTCCGGCAAAACGGCCGTTGGGGGTCGCGCCCATGACTTTGCCGAAATAGATATGGCAGGTAGTTGATAGCATATTCAGGTGAAAGGTTTCTCCCTTTACGTTTGGTTTGCCATCAATCGCTGCCAGCAGATCGGCATAGACCTGCAGAGCGATATCGTCAGCATAATCATCGTCATTACCGAAAAATGGGGTTTTGTTGATGATTGTCTGGCGCAGGAATTCTTCACCTTCAAAGTTTTTTGCCACTGCATCAAGGAGGCGTTCCATGCTGAAGGTGCCGGTTTCGAAGACATGTTTCTTCAGGACCGACAGGCTGTCGGTAACGGTACCCAGCCCGGTGCACTGAATGTAGTTGGTATTGTAGCGTGGGCCGCCGCCGTAGTAATCCTTGCCATTTTTAATACAGTCTTCAATGACAACGGACAACAGGGGGGCCGGGGCGTACTTGGCAAACATGCGATCAATGTAATTGCTGACCCGGACTTTCAGGTCGACAATGTAATTGAGCTGTTTGAGGAACGCCTCATAAAGTTGCTCGTAACTGGTGAAGGTGCGGGGATCACCTGTTTCAATTCCAACCCTGGTGCCGGTGACCGGGTCGCTACCGTTATTCAATGTTACCTCAACAATTTTCGGAACGTTCAGGTAGCCGGTCAGAATGAAAGCTTCTTTCCCGAATGCGCCAACTTCAATACAGCCGCTACAACCCCCTTCACGGGCGTCGTGCAAGGATTTTCCCTGGCGCATCAGCTCCATGACATAAACGTCGGGATTGAAGACCGAAGGGTAACCATGCCCCTGGCGAATAACTTTGCAGGCCGCATGCAGAAAGCGGTCAGGAGTTTTATTGCTGATGTGAACTGCGTTGCCGGGTTGCAGAATATGCAGTTCTTCAACGATCTCGAGCATGATGTAGGAGACTTCACTGACACCGTCTTTGCCGTCACCGGTAATGCCGCCGATATTCAGGTTGGTGAAGTCGTTATAGGTGCCGCTTTCGCGTGCGGTAATACCGACTTTAGGGGGGGCCGGGTGATTATTAACCTTGATCCAGAAACAACAGAGCAGTTCTTTCGCTTGTTCGCGAGTGAGCCTGCCGGCTGCGATGTCTGCTTCGTAAAAGGGGGCCAGGTGTTGGTCAAAATGCCCTGGGTTCATGGCGTCCCAGCCATTCAGCTCAGTAATGGTGCCGAGATGTACGAACCAATACATCTGAATTGCTTCATGAAAGGTTTGCGGGGCATGGGCAGGAACCCGGCGGCAAACGGCAGCAATTTCTTTTAACTCTGCGGCACGCTCAGGATTTGCCTCGCTTTGAGCCAGCTCCTCCGCCATTTCTGCATGGCGTTCAGCGAAACGGATCAGGGCATCGCAGGAGATATCCATCGCCTTGAGTTCTTCAGATTTGTCCGTCGCTTCCGGGTCGTTCAGGTAGTCGAGGGCGGCAATAGCATCGGCAATCTGTTGTTTAAAATCAAGCATGCCATAGCGGTAAATCTTGCCATCCAGGGCAGTGTGACCGGGTGCCCGTTGTTCCATAAATTCGGTAAATAGTCCGGCCTGATAAGCGGCCTGCCACTCTGCCGGGACGTGATTGAAGATACGCTCGCGTACTGTACGCCCCTGCCAGTAGGGGATGACTTCACGGGCGTAGGTGTCAATATCTTCCTGGCTGATGGTATAGCGTTGCTGGTCGCGGGTGTTGAGGACGTGAAAATCTTCAACGCTGTGGCAGGTCAGTTCCGGGAAGGTTGGTACGGCCTTAGGGGCTGGGCCGCGCTCGCCGACCAGTAGTTCATCGGCGCCGATATAGAGGGTCTTCTTTTCGCTGTGGTCCAGAAAGTTAAGAGCCCGCAGGATCGGAATCGGATATTTACCGTAGTTTTCTTTGTAAAAAGCGGTTTCATGTAGAGCGCGCTCAATCGACAGGCTGGGCTCTGTTTCGACCGTGAGCTTACGCAGCCTCTGGATGCGAGGGTTCATTCCCGGTCCAATGGCCGTCTTCTTAAGGGGGGTATAGAAATTACCTTCGCTGGAAGGGGTACGCTGCGGATTACGGTTTTGATCACTCATGAAGAACATCCTTTCCTGATCGAGCTGGGGATACTTATTTTAATAGCATATATCTTTATGAGCAATAAGAATGCCATGCCTGAAGTTCTGTCGATGCTCTGATAAGTGCCTGATATTGCATGCTCGATGAAGTGTGTCTGGACGCAGTGCATAAAAAATGTCGGACGCGGATATTTGCGGGAGCATCATTTATTCACAAATGAATAAATGATGCTCGTCTATCTTATCGCAGGTGAGCTGGAATTAACGGTCAAGGGTGATATCCACGTGCAGTTCGTCTGCGACGCTGCTGAGTTCATCTTCTAGCTGATCAAAGGGAAATTGTTCGGGAACCTGAATATGGATAATCATGCTGTAGATCGTTGCACCGCTTTCAGGAGAGGCTGCTGACGAAGAGTCAAGTTCAATAATATTAAGCTGACGTTCTGCAAGAAATTGACTTGTCTTATAAACGATCCCCGCTTGATCCAGTCCTTCGATATGCAGAGTACAGGTTTTGTAGCTTTGTTTTTCGGGCTTGGCTTTAGCCTGAAGTGGGCGCACAAATGCGGAGATTTCCTTCTCCATTTCAAGGCGTCGGCATTCCTTGCTAAGCAATTCTTCAATACTGTTGTCAGGGCTGGAAAAAAGCAGGCTCAGCGTAAACTCATCCGCCAGCATGGACATGGTTGTGTCTTCAAGATTGCAGTCATTGTCATACAGAAGGCGGGTTACGTCGGCAACGATGCCGGTGCGGTCTTTACCGAAGGCCGTCATGATATAGCGTTGTGTCATCAGAGTTCTCCTTCAGGCTGGGGTTATGACGCCATTAAAGCACAGTTTTCTAGTGTGCGGAAGAACCATGTGTTTAGCATGAAGCGACCGGAACTGACTGAATCTCTGTGGAAATGGTGACTTATGATTGCGGCGTTGGATGACCAAAGGCAAAAACTGCCATTGACAGGTTACCACAGCTGAAGCTCTCATGAAGCAGTTTTGCCGGTTCCCCATGGGCGGCTCCAAGAGCGACGAACAGGGGCAGAAAATGCTCTTCCGTCGGGTGCGCCAGGCGCATATAAGGAGCCGAGCGGAACTGTCTGAGGTTCGTTGTGTCTCCGCTGAGAAGTTGATCCTTGACCCACCCGGAGAAGGCTTCTGCCCATCCTTCAGGTGGTGTTCCTTCGGGCGCAAGGCGTTTGAGGTTATGGGTAATCGCACCGGAGCAGACAATCAGATTCTGGTCGCGTTGCTGGACCAGTACCTTCCCGATACTGAGCAGCATATCGATATCTGCATCCATCGGCAAACTCAATTGAACTACGGGGATGTCTGCTTCAGGAAACAGCATCGACAGGGGAATCCAGGCGCCATGGTCCAGGCCACGCCGGATGTCTATGTCACTGTTTAGACCGGCCTTGGCAAACTGGTCTTTAAGATCATTGGCCAGTTCCCTTGAGCCCAGCGCCGGATAGGTCATTTCATAAAGTTCCGGGCAAAAGCCACTGAAATCATGCATTGTCGTGTAGGAGTGTGCTCCTGATATGGTCAATTCTTTAGTCAGCCAATGAGCAGAAACCATAATAACAGCTTGAGGGCGGGGCAGGTTTGCTCCGATATTTTTCCAGGCATATTTAGCAGGATGATCTGTCAACGGCAGATCTGGGGCTCCATGGGACAGAAAGAGAGCTGGAAATTCATTCATCGTTTTGCCCTTATATATAAACCGCAGCAATTATTAACTGTCAGTGCAAACAGCGGTGACAATGTGCGGGACGTTGTAGGTATGTGCATAACCGGAAGGCTGGGTTTCCACCTCCTCAAAGAGAGGAGGTGGAACGAGGTTTGTGCTTATTTCTGGGCGACTGCTTCAACTTCAAGGCCGAGGGTGATCTTATCACCAACCAGTACTCCCCCGGTTTCAAGAGCCTTATTCCAGGTCAATCCGAAGTCTTTACGATCAATCTCACCGGTTGCCTCAAAGCCTGCACGTTTGTTACCCCATGGGTCGGTAGCAGTCCCGGCAAAGCCCCCTTTTAAGGTTACTTCTTGAGTGATTCCTTTGATTGTCAGATCACCTACAACCGTAATATTATCTCCACTGCCGGTTACTTTCTTGCTTTTAAAGGTGATTTCGGGGAATTCATCAACATTGAAAAAATCTGCGCTGCGCAAATGACCATCGCGTTTTTCATCGCGAGTGTCAATAGATTGCGCTTTAATCGTTGCTTCGGCAGCAATCAGCTCTTTGTTGTCAGCATTAGCAACCACCGAGCCAGTAAATTCTGTGAAGTTGCCACGTACTTTAAAGGCAACCAGGTGCGCTACGGTAAAGTGAATTTGTGAGTGAGCTGTGTCAACGTTGTAGGTTTCAGCAGCAGCAGCGGTAGCTAACAGGGGGAGGACGACAAGTGAAATGATTAACTTTTTTAACATGAGATAACTCCTTTTATAATGGTATGTATTGATGCTCGAAAACGTTTGTATGTGACAATAATAGTCGTATTTGTTATAGATTGAAAATATTTTATATAAAATATGATTATAGATAAAAACTATATGGGGTGAGATATGACTCTGGACCAATTAAAAATCCTGGTGGCAATTGCTGATGAAGGAAGCGTTCTGGCTGCCGCAAAATCATTGTACCGGACGCAGCCGACGATCAGCGTCCTGCTTCGTAAGCTGGAGGATGAGCTGGACCTTGTTCTGCTCGACCGTAATAATTACCGGGCAACATTAACTCCAGAGGGGTGGCAGCTTTATAAAAAAGCCAAGGCAATTTTAGGGCAGGTCGACGAGTTTGGGCGCCTTGCTCGTTATCTTGCGGTCGGTCATGAGCCCTCACTATCCTTAGCTGTCGAGGCGAGTTGTCCGGTTCCTCTGATTCTGGAAGTTCTTCAGGAGAGTGAAAGAAAATATCCGGAAACAGAACTAAACCTTGAGGTTGAAAATATCTGGGGGGCGCTGGAAAAACTTGAGCGCGGCGATGTTGATATTGCGGTCAGTCCGATATTTAAAGAAGATGCACGCTTTGAGACGATGCCGCTGATGACGACTCACCTTCTGGCTGTTGCTGCTCCGGGTTTCCTGGAGTCGGCAGGGCCGCTGCCTTTGGATACGATGAAAAATTACGTACAGATTGTGGTCCGTGACAGTGCTCAGAAAAAAGCCAACCAATCTTTTGGGGTTCTGGATAATGGCCGGCATTGGGTCGTCGGTGATCACATGACAAAAAAACAGCTGATTGTGGCCGGCATGGGGTGGGGAAAATTACAGGATAGCCTGATTGCCGATGAGCTCGCACGTGGTGAACTTATTCTGCTCGATATTGAAAACTATCCTTGTGATATCCCGATGGAAATAATGGCGGTGCGTCTTGCCGGAAGACAGGTCGGCCCGGTTGTTGCCGCCTTGTGGGATGATTTTTCGTTTTCCATGGGGCAGAGGGTTGCAGAGGTTGAGTGATACGGGGCAAAATTGTCAACGGAACCCGCAGCGGGACAAGAGTTTTCCACTGTAACGATTGAGGAAATGGTTGCGTTCGAGATTCTTGAAGACCGGTTCTTTTCGTAGCCCAAGCTTTTTAAGCTCGGCAATAATTTTGGGGTTAGGGCTGGTCTTGAGGCCGCGACGGAAGGCTTTGATTGCTTTATCTCGGCGCCCCGCAAATAACAGAATTCTCCCCATAATCAGAAAATGCAGGGAGTTGTTCGGTTCTAAATCCAGGGCTTTGCGGTTAAGCGCTAAGGCCGCCTGCAGTTGTTTCTGGCCGACGGCCAGGCAGTAGGCCCGGTAGCTCATGATTTCCGGGGATTGATGAATGTTGGCCGCCTGTTCCAGATAGGCCTGAGCCGTGGTAACCTGTCCGGTCTCGGCGGCTTTTATCCCCTTGTTCAGCAGCTTGGCATGTTCCTGTGTTTGCATAAGCAAATATCCTCGCTGACCCTGGAACGTTGCGATCTATGCTAACAGTATAAACGAGGAGACAGTTTTTTTCTATCACCCTGAGGTAACTAATCGGTTTGGCCTTTTTACAGGTCTTATTTCGGTAAGAGATCCGGCCAGTTATTTTTTACCTGCTGCTCAATCGCAGCAGCAACCTGTTCGGCATTACAACCCTGGCAGGGAATTGTCAGGTCTGCATACTTCTGGTAAAGAGGGGTTCGTTCATTATACAGATGCTCAAAGGTCTGTCCTTTACCCATGACCAGGCCCCGTTGCCCCATATCCGCAATACGCTGCTCCAGTTCAGGTAGGTCGACTTGTAAATAAACCAGGTGACCGGTATTGGCCAGCGCTTTCAGCCCCTTTTCGTAATAGACGACTGATCCCCCGGTGGCAATGACGCAACATTCCAACTGCAGGTTGCTGATGACCTGCTCTTCCGTATAACGAAAATAGTCAATGCCTTTGCTATCAATAATCTGCTGTAGCCGTTTGTGTTCCCTGGCCTGAATGATCAGATCGGTATCGTAAAACTGAAACCCCAGACGTTTTGCGAGCACGACACCAACGGTGCTCTTGCCAGCTCCTGGCATACCGATAAGGATAATATTAGTTTTTTCCAGAATACTCATAAGGGAAAGCCTCTATCATTAAATTGTTCAGCATTGCTCAACTGCAGGTCTAGAATTGATATGACAAAAATTTCTCTAAGGAGTCAATATTTAATCTGGTTAACGGAGCTAAGTCAGGTTTCAGAGGTTAGATAAAGATAACTTTCTGACACTGGAAATTGTTGTCTATTTAGGCCAAGATAGTCTTAGCGGATATGGATAAATAGAGATATTCAAGAATTTATTAATAGATAATAAATGAACCTATGTAAAAAATGAACGTGAAAGGTCTTATATGTCGACTGATGAGAAGGATCATGGGATGCCAATAGCGATTACTTTGGAGCCGGGGACCTATTTCCGCTGCACTTGCGGGAAGTCCGGAAGTCTGCCATTTTGCGATGGGCATCATCAAAGTGGCGAGCATTTGCCGATACGTTTTGAGGTTAAACAACGTGAAAAAATTTATCTCTGTACATGTGGAGAGAGTAAGAATCAGCCCCATTGTGATGGCTCTTGTGGCGTTGCCCTGCCTTGATTCCATTCACCTCGGCCAATATTAAAAATTATATAATTCAAAAAAAAACGATGCTACCCCCTCCATCTAAGGCTGGCAGGTATGCTAGCCTTAGATGATGGTTTGGGAATAACGCCCCTTTAAAACGGCGAAAGTTTTAGTTAAAGAGCGAATCATGTATAAAATAGTGGCTCATCCCGGGAATGCTCACAAGGATGATTTTCTGTCGGTTTGTATCCTGCTTGCAAAGCTTGGCTCTGCAGTTGTTTACCGTCGTGAAGCGACACTGGAAGATCTGGCCGATCCCGACACCTATGTCGTAGATGTGGGGATGCAGTTAGATCCGGATCTGCATAACTTTGATCACCATCAGGACCGGCGTCTGCCATGCGCTTTCCACCTGGTGATGAAACATCTGAATTATCATGAAGCTGCGCTGCTGGTGTTTGGCTGGTATGAGCAGATGAGTATGATGGACGTCGGTGGCCTTCATAATACAGCGAAAGAACTGGGAGTAGATCCCAATGTCTTGCTGTCCTCCTCCTCGCCTATTGATGGTTATATCCTCTCCCACTTCTCACGTTATGAAGAGTTGACACCGCAGACATTTTTTCATCGTTTCATGAAAGATTTCGGTGAAGAGATGATCAGCCTTATTGAATCGAAGACCGCGCGTCTTGAACGACTTAAAAAAGAAGCTCAGGTGATTGAAATTGGAGATTACAAGGCTATTTTCAGCCCTATTGCAGAAAATCCGAAATTGTCGATTGAGCTGTATTTAAAGCAGTTGGCGGATCCCGCTATTGTTATCGCGATAACACCGTCGAACCGTGGCAGTGGGTGGGAGTTGCTAAGGTTGGAAGATAACCGTTTTGTTGATTTCCGGGCGGTTGCCAAGGACCCGGACGTGCGCTTTGTGCATGTTAACGGTTTTCTTGCCAAGACCCGGTCGTTACTGCCGCTGGAAAAAGTTGTGGAGATTGTCTCTCAGGCGATTAAGCCTAAAGGAATTGCCCTCTACCGTTAAGGAAGGTTTTCCGCATTGAGGCCAAATCGCTCAAAAAACCAGTAGAAAGCAAACATCAGGCCGGGCGTTTTTGCCTGTTGTTCATCATAGATAAAAGGCATGGCATCGGCTAGCGGCAGGTACTCCAGGATGATTTCTTCGTTGTGAATACCACCGCCGCCATGAACCTGGCAATTGTCGTCAAGCTGGGCAAAATAGAGATGCTGGCGATTTCCTGAAATGCCAACGTTGGTAAAAAAAGAGCTGATTTTTGTTATTTTTTCTACCGGAACGGCATACCCGCACTCTTCGAAGATCTCTTCCTTGGCAATCTCTTTAAGGGTTGTCTGCTTGTCAACAATTCCGGCACACAATTCGTAGGTAAAGGTGAACTGGGGATGGTTCATATGAACCGGTGCCCGAAACTGTTTCACCAGTAAAAAGGCCTTGCGATCAACGTGGTAGAGGAGAATCGCAACGCTATCGTGAGCCTGAACTGCTTCCCAGGACCGGGGTTGGCCATTCTGGTCGTAGTCAAGCCGGACTGGTTTCACATAATGGTTGTCATTTAAAGGACTGATAGAAAAATTACGGATCTTGAAAGGCATGCAGGTCGCGCTCACTTGCTGAAACAGCGATCAGGCCCTGCGGGCTTGATCGCTGTTATGGTTTTGAAAAACAAGAACCAGACAGTTTTTAGATTGGAAAACGATCTATTCTTCGCCAATCTGAAGCACGATTTTACCGAAGTGCTTGTCTTCTTCCATCATCTGGTGAGCGGCAACCACATCTTCCATCGGGAAGACCTTTTCGATGATCGGAACAATGCTGCGGTCGGCAAATTTCGGTAGCGCTCTGCGAGTAAACTCAGCAATAATTTCACCTTTTTCTACGACGGGGCGGCTACGTAAAACGGAACCGATGATCTGCTGCCGTTTGACCATCATCAGGGCCAGATTCAATTCAGCTTTAATGCCGCTGATAACACCGATGATAACCAGTTTTCCTTTATAGGCAAGAGAGTTCATATTTGGTTTCAGATATTTGGCTCCAACGTGATCGAGGACCAGGTCGACCCCTTTTTTCTCGGTGTATTCTTTAACCACATCGGTAAAATCAGGGGTTTCGGTATAATCGATAACCAGATCAACACCAAGGTTCTTAACCCGCTCAAGCTTGGCAGGGCTGGCGGTGACGATCAGCTTGGCATTTGGAGTAAGGGCTTTGGCCAGTTGAATCGCTGCGGTATTGACGCCGCCACCACCGCCGTGGAGGATTGCGGTTTGTCCGTCTTCCAGCCCACCGATCATGAAAACGTTGAGAAACGCAGTGATATAGCTTTCATTAACGCATGCTGCTTCCTGGAAACTCAGGGTTTCTGGAATCGGCATCAGGTGGTTTTCGTAAGCCACCGCATATTCAGCGTAACCGCCACCACCGACCAGCGCCATAACCCGATCACCGACTTTCCAGTTGGCGACGTCACTGCCGAGGGCTGCGATCGTGCCGGCAACTTCGAGTCCAAGGATTTCTGAATCACCCTTTGGTGGTGGATAGTTACCCATGCGCTGAACCAGATCGGGCCGATTGATACTTGTCGCGACGACTTTAATTAATACTTCATTGGCTTTTGGCTCTGGAGTGTCGATGTCACCGACTTTCATAACTTCGGGGCCACCGAATTCGTTCATCACAACTGCTTTCATGTCGTTCTCCTTCTTTTGAGTATTAGCGGTTTGTAAATCAAAAGCCTCAGACAGGGCGAATACGCATGTTCAACACTGCATTCTTAAACGCTGATGATGCAGGTCAGGGCTACAGCTTAGCTCAGAAACTGTAACAGATGCGAGGGGCAATGGCAGATAATAGGAAGATTTTTATATCCTGGCCAAGGAATATCAGGCAAGTGGTTGCAATGTCTAGGTTAGCGGTTGAAACCCTGGTAGCCGTTAACGGCTAACTGGTGTCCATCCGGAAACTCTAAATCATAACTTCCAGGTTTTCAGGTTGGAAACGAGCAATTTTTCGTTGTGGCAAGGAAATCAAGGACTTGCGCTTAAGACGTAGTACTTTACGTCGCACAAACAAGTCCGCAGCTTGACACAGCCACGGCGGAAAAGGGCCGTTTCCGGATGAAAACTAACTGGGTCTTACGAAGCGATACCCCCGACCACGAACGGTGAGAAAAAAGCGAGGGTGGGCCGGGTTGTCCTCAAAGTATTTGCGCAGTCGGACAATAAAGTTGTCCAGGGTCCGGGTCTCAGTTTTAGGGGACACTCCCCAGACTTGTTCGAGGATTTCACCCCGTGACAATACTTTTCCTTCGTTACGGAAAAAAAGTTTGAGCATTTTTATTTCGAGGTCTGTCAGTTCAAAGGTTCCATGAGGGGTATCAGCCTGATGGCTTTCCCACTGAATGCGGTTGTTTCCGAATTCATATACGTTAAATTGTTTTTCCCCGGGTTGCCAGGCGGAACGTCTCAATAGTGCTGAGACCCGCAGGAGAAACTCTTTAAGGTTAAAAGGCTTTGGCAGGTAGTCGTCAGCGCCTTCACTCAGTCCGTCGATACGATCCTGCTCCCCGCTTCTGGCGGTGAGCATCAGAATCGGGATCCGGTTCCCTTTTGAGCGCAGGCTTCGGCATACTTCAAGACCATCAATTCCGGGCAGCATCAGATCAAGAATGAGCAGAGCAAAGTTACTGGTCGCTAAAATGGCTAAGGCTTCTTCACCATTATCAACATGGTGGACATGGTAGCCTTCTTCTTCCAGGTTAAAGATCAGTCCCTGGGCAATGTGCGGTTCATCCTCAACCAACAGCAGCGGAATTTTTTGATTCATTATTTTTTCCTGTCGGTGATCAGTGGGATCAAAAGATTGAACGTTGTGCCACGGTTACCTTTGGTTCCCCCGATCCATACTTTACCACCGTGAAGCTTAATCAGGTTGCGAACGATAAACAGCCCAAGGCCACTCCCTTTTATAGTCTTCCCGGTCTGGCGCAGGCGATAAAACATGCGGAAGACCTTTTTCCGGTCTTTAGGCGGGATGCCGGGGCCCTGATCTGAAATCTGCAACGTGGCGTTATCCCCTGAGCGGGTCAGGCTGACCTGAACGACGGGGGCCGTGTCAGCATAGAGTATGGCATTTTCCAGCAGGTTGCGCAGCACGGTTTCCAGCGCGTCCTTTTCCAGGCGGGCATACAGATCTCCCTCTAGGTCCCAGGTCAGGGACCCTTCGGCAGGAAAATTATTCATTTCAAGGGTCAGATAACTTTCAAGCAGTTGAGACAGATTACACTCTTCAAGTTGGAGTCGGGTACTTTTATGTTCGATCCGGCCTGCGGTTAAGAGGTTATTGATCAGGGTGCCAAGGCGTTGGGTATCCTCCTGCATCAATGAGGTAAAGCGTTGCAGCTGCTCAGGGTTAGGCTGGCGCATCTGAATCGTTTCGAGATGAAGCTGCAATGAGGCCAGCGGTGACTTTAACTCATGACTGACCTGATTGATAAAATGGCGCTGGGCTTTATACAGAGATGCCTGACGTTTCCAGAACAGGAAAATAACGTAAATGCCGATAAGAATAGCGACCAGCAGAACGATCCCTTCGGTAAGAATCAGCCAGTCGGTTTTATCTGGTAGCCACTCAGCCTGGTAGCGGGTCGCCAGCTCTTTAAATTGCTGATGGCGGCCGAGAAACCAGTAAATCCATGAAACCAGCAGAAAAATCCACAGGATCTGGATACTGATAAAGGTAATCAGAGGATGGAACAGACGTTTAAATATTCTTTTCATAGGTTCAGATAATAAATCACGCCATGAATGACGCAAAGAGGATTTTATGGATTTGCTGTTAGTCATTGTAAATATTCTGAAAAAGTATGCAGGCGGCCGCATTTTTACACAAGTATTACAATTCAAATTTATCTCAGCTGGTAGAATCCACCATCAAAACTATCAACAGGAGTAAGCATGGTGGAAGGTTTGACAATCGGTAGATACAGTGTTCCTTTTCCGGTGATTCAAGGCGGTATGGGGGTCCGTATATCTGGTCATCGTTTAGCTGGTCATGTGGCCTTGAATGGTGGTATCGGAATCGTTGCGGCAGCGGGGCTCGCTCTGGAAGATGAAACTTACAACGGTAAAAACTTTTTTGCCGCAGATCATCATGGCCTGCTGGTCGAGTTGCGCAAAGCGTATGAAATTGCTCCGGATGGTGTTATCGGTGTGAACTGCATGGTTGCCGTGAGTAATTATGATGACGTGGTCAAGGCGGCGTGCGAAGGTGGAGCCAAGCTGATTATCAGTGGTGCCGGCTTGCCGATGAACCTGCCGGGGCTGACCGCAGATTATCCCGAAGTGGCTCTGGTCCCCATCGTTTCATCGGTTAAAGCAGCCCAGTTGATAGCCCGGAAGTGGCACAAGGCATTTAACCGATTGCCCGATGCCGTGGTGGTGGAAGATCCTGATACCGCTGGCGGGCACCTGGGTGAAAAGGCCGAGAATATCGGTAACGGCAGTTACGACCAGTACGCGACCGTGCGTGGTGTGAAAAGTTACTTTAAAACAGATTGGAACCTGGATATTCCGGTTATTGCTGCCGGTGGTGTCTGGGATCGTCAGGATTTACAGCATGCGTTGGCTAATGGTGCTGATGGCGTGCAGATGGGCACCCGCTTTGTGATCACCGAAGAGTGTGATGCTGACGCTGCTTTTAAGCAGGCTTACCTTGATTGTACCAAGGACGATATTGGCCTGATGATGAGTCCGGCTGGTTTGCCAGGACGGGCAATTTTAAAAAATATTGACCAGGTACGGCAGCGCGATGTTGATCTGAACGTATTCTGCCCTTCCAATTGCCTGAAAAAGTGTGCTTATAAAGCCTCCAGAGAGCGGTTCTGTATTGTCCATGCTCTTGATCGTGCTCAGCGTGGAGATACTGAAACAGGTCTCATTTTCTGTGGCAGCAATGCTTGGAAGGCAGACCGCATCTCTACGGTTAAGGACGTGTTCGAAGAGCTGTTCCCAGAAGCCGAGCGCGCTGCCTGCTGAGTTCGCTAGCGCTGATTTTAGAGTTTAAAACACAAAAAGTCCGGGCTTTAAGTCCCGGACTTTTTGTGTTTTGAGCTATTTTTGTTGGTAAAGCTTGTAATATCTGTAGGTTAGCTCTTATTTGCTTTTGGGGATAATTTGTTTTTCTCAAATATAGTGAAATCTACATTAATTTTCGGTATCCTGCATACAATCTTGCTACCTCCTCAATAAACCATGGAGTTGATGAATGAAAATTTTGTTGGTCCGTGTTCTTATCTGCTGTGCCTTACTGATTCCAGCGCAGTCGTATTTTTTTACCAATACCGCTTGTGCCGGAGACAAAGAAGATCGTATCCAGGCGTTACAGGAAAAAATGACCAGGCTTAAAGGGCTGCTTGCAGAACTGGAAGAGCAAAAGCTGCGTGAACAACCGCCAGAAATTATTCCCTGGCAGCCTCTGGTCAACAGTGGCCAGGAACGGCGGGCTTATACTCAATATGCTTATCTGTTAGCCCCGCAAATGCCCCAGGAAGATCTTAGCGCGATACTTGAACAACTGTATTTTACCGCCACTCGCGATAAGCTGACGCAACGAGGGACATTATTCGTGGTCCCGGCGCTGACCCAGACCGAGCCCGAACAGTTGCTGGCTGCCGATTACAATCGAGGTTTAGCCGCAGATCTGCTAAGTAAAGTTGGTATACCGTCAGCAGTTTCCGGCGGCCTTCTGATCGTCTCCGCTCCGGTTAACAAACTGGTCTTAGAGAAGCAACCTGCTTTGTATCTGGACCTCGCCGGTTGTGAGCCGATGTTGCGAGCGCGTATCTTTGAATTATTACTGGCCGGACAATTTAACGAAGCGGAAGACCTCTACAGCTTTATCGGTAACCTTATTGCTGCGGCAAGTCCACAGGCTTTTCAGCTATATCAGCAACAGCAGGTTCTCTGGCTATCCGTGGCTCCGTAGCATCAGGTGACAGAGCGATTTATCAGGAGTTCTTGAGTGCTGAGGTAGAGTGTAGTACCCTCACTAATCATACCGATTCAGTCTCTTATTATCTCACAACGGATCTGTTTATCCGTTGCGGAAGTTTTATGCAGGAGCAAACATGAGTTCTCAACAGCAAGAGTTTATTCCCAAATGGATCGCCTGGGAGAGTACCCAACGATGTAACCTCAACTGTGTTCATTGTCGCTGTTCTTCGGATATGTCTGCTGCAGCTGGTGATTTTAATACCGCTGAAGCGTTTAAACTGATTGATGATATTTGTGAAATAAGCACGCCGGTTATGGTCCTTTCGGGTGGCGAACCGTTGTTGCGCAAAGATATTTTTGAGATTGCCGAGTACGGGACCCAAAAAGGGTTACGTATGTGCATGGCCACCAATGGTACTCTGATTGATGATGCTGTCTGTGAAAAGATGAAGCAGGTACAAATAAAAATGGTATCCCTGTCTCTTGATGGCTCCACCGCTGCGATTCACGATGATTTCCGCAGTAGTGAGGGCGCTTTTGACGGTGTGATCAGGGGCGCTGAGACCCTCAAGCGTAACGGTATACCGTTTTTGATCAACTCGTCATTTACCAAACGTAATCAGCAGGATATCGGGGCGACTTTCAAGTTGGCTAAAAGCCTTGGGGCCACGGCCTGGTATATGTTTATGATTGTACCAACCGGGCGCGGTGAAGAGATAATGAATGAATTAATCTCTCCCGAAGATTATGAGGAGATTCTGGCCTGGCATTATGAGCAGGAAAAAAATGAGGACGATATTCTTATGCGTCCCACCTGTGCCCCTCATTATTACCGCGTTGTTCCGCAGATGGCCAAGGCGGAAGGAGTTGATTTCAAACGGCGCAGCCTCACTTTTTCAACAGGGGGGGGTAAAGGCTGTATTGCCGCCCAGACGATCTGTCTGATCGATTGTTTCGGAAACCTGAAACCCTGCTCTTATTTCCACTCATCCGTCGGCAACGTAAAGCAGGTGCCTTTTAAAGAACTCTGGTTTAATTCCAAGGTATTTAATGATTTGCGTGATTTCAGTAAATACCAGGGCAAATGCGGTGAGTGTGAATTTATCAATGTTTGTGGAGGTTGTCGCGCCCGCGCTGATGCGGTTTACGGTGATTATATGGCTGAAGAGCCGTTCTGCAGTTATATTCCACGCCGTACCCGGCAGCGTATGGAGCAAGAAGCGGCAGAAAACGCGCCCCCTGCAGGTAACGCTTAAACGCTGCAGGTATAGGGTGATTTCAAATTTGAGATTCAAGATTTCAAATATTATCTTTAAAATATAAAAATGTCCTGAACATTTACCTTTAAATCGAGGAGGTCAGACTCTCATATGTCCAGTGAATATAACTTTCTGAAAGCTTGTTGGTGCCAACCGGTCGATCGCGTTCCTGTCTGGTTGATGCGTCAGGCCGGTCGTTATCTGCCCCAGTATAAAGCGGTTAGAGCTCAGGGCGGGGGGACTTTTCTTGATCTCTGTAAAGATCCGGCGCGTGCTGCAGAAGTCACTATCCAGCCTATTGATATTCTTGATGCGGATGCGGCTATTCTGTTCTCGGATATTCTGACTCCTATCGAGCCGATGGGACTCAAGCTCGATTTTGTTCCGGGCCCGGTATTTGAAAACCCGGTTCGTACCGCTGCCGATGTCGATGCTCTGGTGGTGCCGGAAGATATGGCGACCGCAGTCTCTTATGTCCCTGAAATTATCAAACGTTTGCGGGTTGCCTTTGAGGGGCGGGTACCATTGATCGGTTTTGGCGGAGCGCCTTTTACTCTGGCCTGCTATATGGTTGAAGGGAAGGGGAGCAAAGATTTCGCCAGCCTCAAGCAGATGATGTACAGTGACCCCGGTTTGTTTGATGCGTTGATGCAGAAAATTACCGAGATGGATCGTCGCTATCTGAATATGCAGATCGCCGCCGGGGCTCAGGCCATCCAGATCTTCGATACCTGGGGGGGGCTGCTTGCTCCTCACGATTTTGAGCGTTACATCCTGCCTTATGTGCAGCAGCTGATCAACGGTCTGAACCGTGACGGCATTCCGGTCATTTATTTCGTCAAAAACGGCGGCACCATGCTCGAACTGGTCAAGCAGGCCGGCAGTGACGTTATCGGGCTTGACTGGCATGTCAACCTGGGCAAAGCGCGTGATATTCTCGGTGATGATGTTGCGGTGCAGGGGAATCTTGACCCAACTGTTCTTTATGCGCCCAAAGAGTATATTGAGCGCGAGGTCCAGCGGATCCTCAATGAAAATAATGACCGACCCGGCTTTATTTTTAACCTGGGTCACGGTATCCTGCCGACCGTACCGCCGGAAAATGCCATATACATGGTTGATTGTGTCCACCGACTCAGCCAGAAATAGTTTTCAGAACAGAAACGGTCTTTTTGTGCAATCTCTGTGTCAGTCTGCACCTTGGCTTGTGCGGCGTAAACTACTACGCCTCCGCGCCTTGGTTTGACTTCTTTGACCTTGCGCAAAAATCCTCGTTTCTGCTCTGAAAACGGGTTCGTTTTATTTACCGTAAACGGGGCCTTTTTACGGTCCCGTTTTTTTACCGCCAAGGGAAGTTTCTATGCCAGATAGCAAACCTGTTGCTTTAATCTTGTTGAATATGGGTGGGCCTGATTCCCTCGAAGCGGTTGAGCCATTTTTATACAACCTGTTTTCAGATCGGGAACTGATCCAGTTACCTGCAGGCGGCCTGTTACAGAAGCCGTTTGCAAAGTTGATCTCCCATTTCCGGGCTAAAAAAGTTGTCGACAACTACCGTATGATCGGAGGGAAATCACCATTACTTGAATGGACCCGGAAGCAGGCTGAAGGAATTGCTGCGCGGCTGGGTGATCGGTTTCGCCCGTTTGTCATTATGCGCTACTGGCAGCCACGAGCGGAAGACGTGTTAGCTCAGATCAAAGCTGAGGGCATTCACACCGCGGTGGTGCTGTCCATGTACCCCCATTACACCCGGGCGACCACCGGCAGCAGCGTCAACGATTTCAGGGCTGCCGTAGCCAAGGTCCATCCCGAGCTGGAATATCAGCTGATTGAAGAATGGTATGACTGGCCAGGTTACATCGAAGCCCTTGCGAACCGGGTCAATGAAGGGCTCGACACCTTTCACGACCTGCTGCGCGATGATGTGCAGATTCTTTTTTCGGCCCACGCTCTGCCACAGAAATTTATTGACCGGGGCGATCCCTACCAAAAACAGGTTGAGGCCACGGTGGAAGCGACCATGCGCCGCGTCGGTTATTATGATTGGAGTATCGCCTACCAGAGTCGCAGCGGGCCGGTTAAATGGATGACCCCCGGTACTGACGAAATGATCGACAAGTTCGCCGCCGTCGGACATCGGGCGTTGATGCTGGTTCCGGTCTCCTTTGTTTCTGATCATATCGAAACTCTGGAGGAGATCGATATCGAATACCGGGAACGGGCGACCAGCCAGGGGATCACCCACTTTCACCGTTCGCCATCCCTTAATGACCATGACGATTTTCTCAGCGCCATGGCCGATCTGGTCAGCCGGCGTCTGTCCTGATGAAGGCCTGCCGTCTATGCCATAAACAGTTCGACCCGCAGCAACAGCCGAGTGAGCCGGACCAGCTTGCCGGGCAGCATCTAGCGGAACATGATTATGGCGATGCCGGGCAATTGTGTCTTGACTGCCTGGCCAGCCGCGGTCGTTTGGCGATGATGTACCGCAGCGACTGCTTTGACTGAAGGTGCAGGTACTCACCTTTTGGGCCATTCTGTTCCGGCCGCTCCTGCCCCTCTTTTTGACCTTACTACAGTTCTGCTTAACCGCACCGTTGTGCTACTTGCCCCTTCAGGCTGTCTCGCCCCGTTTGAACAACACCTCTTTTAAACCACGCCCTTTTGCCATGTGGAATCCGTAATGGCTTGGACCATGACCGACGCTCGTGCTGCAGGTCAGTGTCTTGCCCTGGGCAGAAATAAATTTTTACAGTTCTTCATATGATGTTTTTAAGGCATGCTAATCTCATGAAAACACAATATTAGCTGATTTTCCTATGATGAAAATTGCTAACCGATTGTCTGGATACGATTACTCAGAAAAAAAAACAATTGACCGCAGGTATGTTTAACGATATTTTTATTGCGAAAAGTTTTTCGCAATCCGAAAAAACCAAGGAGAAGCGAGATGACAACAAAAAAAAAGGATGAAGGAAGCGCAGTGGCAGAGCGCAAGCTGGATAAGAAGAGTACGGTTGGGTCCCTGGCCAAAGGGTTCCGCGTTCTTGAAGCATTTTCTGCAGGTTATGAGCAGATGACCATCAGTGATGTCTGCAAGGTGACTGGTCTGGACTCGGGAACGGTCTTTCGTAACCTCAACACCCTGGTCGATCTTGGTTATCTGCAAAAGGACGATGATGCCAAGCTGTTCCGGCTGACCTTTAAGGTTCTTGACCTTGGCTTTCATGCGATTGGCCGCAGTGATGTGCGTGATCTGGTGCTGCCGATCCTGCGCGAGTTGGTTGCTCAGGTTGGCGAAGCCGCAAGCTTTGGAGTTCTGGAAGGGGCCGACATTCTCTATCTTGAACGGGTTCGTGGTGGGCTCGCCAGGCTCGGGGTTGATATTCGCGTCGGCACCAGGGTTCCTGCCCACAGCAGCACCATCGGCCAGGCGCTGCTGGCCTTTCTGCCCGAGCGCGAGCAGGACGTTGTTCTGCATAAATTGGTATCACAAAGTGATGTCGGCATCGTCGATGTTCCCGAACCGGAAGTTCTCAGTTCTCTTCAACACATCAAGCAGGATGGCTACGCTTTAAGGGCCTCCTATTTCAATAGCAGTTTACATGTTCTGGCTGTCCCGGTTCGCGATCGGGACGGCTACCCCCTCGCCTCTATCAGCGTTGTGGCTCCGTCGGTTCGCCTCAGTCAGGAAGAGATGCTGGCTAAGGCACTTCGTCCGGCACAAGCTGCTGCTGCAGAGATATCCAAAGCATTGAGAGCCAGCGGAAGCATTTCGTCGGTTCTCACGAAAACCTAAAACGCATTCGAAGGAATGGAAGGAGAGTAAGATGAGCAACATTGATTTGAGAGGACTCGTCCCCGCACCCGTTACCCCGTTCACCCGTGATGGTGCCGTTGATCATGACGCAATTCAGCGGCTGGGTTCCTGGTTGGGAAGTTTTGAAGACGTGAAGGGATTGGTTGTTCTCGGTCATGCTGGGGAGGGCACATTTTTGACCCCCGCTGAGCAGGCTGATGTTATTAAAAGCTTCAAGGATTCGGTTGATGGTCAGATTCCGATTATTGCCGGTATTACCCTTGAAGGTACTGCTGTTGCTGCGGAAGAGGCCAAGCGCGCTGTTGCTGCCGGTGCTTCTGCAGGTCTTCTTTATCCTTCCCACGGTTGGTTGCGTTTCGGTTATCAGCAGGGCGCTCCACAGGATCGTTACCGTGCTGTCTACGAAGAAAGTGGTCTGCCGCTGATTCTGTTCCAGTATCCGGATGTGACCAAAGCAACCTATAATCTTGACACCCTGCTTGAAATCTCGGCTCAACCAGGTGTAATCGCCATGAAGAATGGGGTCCGCAACATGCGTCGCTGGGATGTTGAGATTCCGATTATCCGGCGCGAACGCCCTGACCTGCAGATCCTCACCTGCCATGATGAGTATCTGCTGCATACCATGTTTGATGTCGATGGTGCCCTGGTTGGTTATGGTGGTCTGGCTCCGGAGCCACTGATCGAACTGATCAAGGCTGGCAAGGCGAAGGATTATAAAAAAGCCCGCGCCATTCATGACCAACTGTTACCCGTTACCCGGTCGGTCTATCACCGAGGTTCGCACATGGAAGGGACTGTGGCACTGAAATGGGGTCTGGTTGCACGTGGTATTCTCGAGCATGCTACCGTTCGCCCACCGCTGCTGCCTCTGTGTGAAGGTGCAGACCAGGAAATCGCCAATGCTCTGCGCTCGGCAGGATTGGTTAAGTAAATCATGAGAAATGGTCGGCACCGTGCGCGGGCATGCGCTGTTAGCATGAAAAGAGGTTTTGTCTACACGGTTTAATCATGAAGCGGCAGGTCGGCAACGATCTGTCGCTATAGAAAGAGGAGAGGTTGCAAAGATGCAGAACTCAGGAATAAGGATACTTTGGCTCGCCGTTATTCTCATAGTTAGTGTAATTTCCGCTCCTGTTCAGGCTGAGACTTACCGGATTGGTGCCATGCCGGTTGGTTCCGGTTGGTATGTTGCCGCAGCGGCGATGGAAAAAAATCTTGAAACGGTTCTTGCGGGAATGGACTTCGAAGTTGTGGCCCGCGGGGGCGGGGTTGCCAACCCGATGGTTGTCCAGCAGGGCAAAGCGCAACTTGCCATTTCCAACGTAGCCACATCCCTTTGGGCCTCCAAGGGGCAGTTACTCTATGAAGGGAAGAAGGCGGAAGATATCCGTTCCCTGGTTGGTGGGCTCAACCCCGTCTTTATCGGTGCTATTGTGCGCAAAGAGTATCTTAGCGAAAATGGTTTTGTAACGCTGAAAGATATTCTTGAATCTGGAAAACCAATCAACATCATGATGAAGCCACCGGGATCATTTATTCCCCCGGCAGTTGATATCGTCCTTGCTGCTCACGGTTTGTCGCGTCAGCAGATCGAAGCGAACGGCGGCAAGATCTATCAGGTCGCTCCTGCCCAAATGTCTTCTTTAATGCGCGATGGACGCGTCGACCTTTACTTTGACAGTGTCCTGCGCGGTCATCCGACCATTCAGGAGATCTCCCTGACCGGGGGAGTGACCTTCCTTGACCTGTCTGCTGAAGCATCTGCCGCTTTGGCGGAATATGGTATCAGAAAAGCCAACATCCCGAAGTGGTTTGAAGCTCAGAACGGCCCCACTGTTGGTGGCGATTTCGGGACTCAGATTATTGCCAATAAAAGTTTGCCGGAAGATGTGGCTTACAGGTTAACCAAGGCTATTGTTGAAAATATTGACAAAATGGCGGTCGATTTTCCTGCCTGGAAGGCCTTTGTCGCAGAACAGGCAGCTCTTTCGGAAAATAACGGAATCGCACTACACCCTGGCGCAATTCGCTACTACAAAGAAAGAGGCTGGCTATAAATTAAATGCCCCAGGGTTGGTCGGCCCGATTAACCCTGGGTTTTATCCTGAAAAGAAGGACCGGGAGATATTTGTATGGATGCATCATTTAAGAAGGTTGCTGTTCATCCCATTACCTGGATTTCATTGGGATTGATCACGTTTCAATATTGGATTCTTTATAGTCCGCAAGCACCACACCTTGAACGACCAGTTCACCTTGTTCTGGCCCTGCTGCTGACCTTCATGGCTGTGCCGTTCAAGACTAACCGTCTGCCTCGCGTTTGGGGCTGGATCATCGATGGTTTCTGTATTATCGCCACCCTTTGCGTTGGTTGCTACTACTGGCTGGAGATGACCCGCCTTGAAACCCGCATTGAAAGTATTTCTGAGATCTTCTGGTTTGATATGGCCATTGCCTGGTTGCTGGTGGTGTTATTGATCGAAGGGGTGCGCCGGACGGTCGGGAACATTCTGGTTGTGGTTATTGTCCTGTTCCTTCTTTATGGTGGGTTTGGTTACCTGCTGCCCGGAGAATTCGGCTTCAGTGGCCTGGCTTTTCCTGATTATGCCGAAATTCTGGCCATGACCACCAGCGGTATTCTTGGGGTAACGACTGCAACATCTGTTAACTTTATCTTTTATTTTATTGTCTTTGGGGCTGTCTACAGTTGTGTCGGCGGTGGACAGTTATTTATTGACCTTGCTATGCGCATGGTCGGTAAGACCTGTGGTGGTGGCGCAAAGGTCGCTATTGTTGGCTCCAGCCTGATGGGAACTATTTCGGGCAGCGCCGTGGCTAACGTTACGGCCACCGGGGTATTTACTATTCCGTTAATGAAAAAAACCGGTATGACGGGGGAGCGGGCGGCGGCAACCGAAGCGATCGCCTCAACCGGTGGCCAGCTCATGCCACCAATTATGGGAATTGCCGCGTTTGTCATGGCGGAACTGTTGGTCATACCCTATTCCCAAATTGCTTTGGCCGGTATTTTTCCGGCTCTGGCCTATTATCTCGCCTTATTTGTCTCTGCTGACCTTGGCGCCCGCAGACATGGAGTTGGTACTTTGACTGACAAGGACCTTGCAGGAGTGCCGCCTATGCTGCCACGCATTCATATGCTGATGCCTCCCGTTGTGCTGGTGGCCTTTCTGGTCCTTGGCTATTCGGCCCAGATTGCGGTGGTTTTTGCGACTATTTCCTGTTTTATCGTCCCTTATTTGCGTAAGCAGACACGCTTTTCCCTGTTTGAACTGCCGCAAATGATTATGGACACAGGGAAGCAGGTGGCGATTATCGCTGTGCCTATTTCAGCAATCGGCATTGTCATCGCCGTGGCAATCCAATCCAACCTGGCTCTTAAATTTTCATCGAGCCTGATCTCTGCCAGTGGCTCGTCCTACGTTATCTCTCTTATTTTTGTCATTCTTGGTTGTATCGTCATGGGGATGGGGCTACCGACGGTTGCGGCATACATTATCGGCGCGATTCTCTATGTTCCAGCCTTGCAGAAATTGGGAGTCGGCGACCTTCAGTCCCATTTTTTTGTCATGTACTACTGCGTTCTGTCTATGGTCACTCCGCCGGTTTCCTTAGCATCCTTTGCTGCGGCCGGGGTTGCCCAGACCGATGCCATGAAGACCAGCGTCGTTTCTTTCTGGATGTGCTCGGCTGCGTTTCTGATCCCTTTTGCTTTTATCTCGGATCAGGCCCTGCTGTTCGTCGGAACCCCGGCCGAAATTGCTATGGCCGGTGTCGGCCTGGTTGTATCGACCATTTTTTGGGCTATTGCGGTGAACGGCTTTATCTTGCGTCCCCTCAATCTTATTGAACGCATTGTCCTGCTGTTAAGTAGTGGGGCAGCCATTGTCAGCGCCACCGGAAGTATGGCCTGGGATATCGGTATGGTGGTGAGCTTTGTCTATTTCATATTCCATATGATGACCAGGAAAAGATGGAGCCAGCGTTTCAATGTAACGCGTCTTCACAATGAAAACGGTTCCTGATAAGTGTTGTGTTAACCTCTATTTCGGTGCTTCGATAGGCTCAGGGAGATCGGTGCAGTCTACTTTGTGATGGTCAAGGTGGGCTTGTCGAACCTGCGCGAATCTTATGAAGAGGACACCTCCGCTTATTATTATGGATAGCGTACATTAATCTCCAGTGGGATTGCGGCAGTAATATGGATAATAAAAATTACGGGATCGTTGAGCACGTTGCTGTCTCTGTTGCGGATATCAACTGGCACATAAATTTTTTCAATCATGTTTTCGGAATGACCATAATCAAGCTCAAAGGAGCGTCGGAAAACCCTGAGATTGTCTGGTTGTCTGGTGGTATTCAGTTGTTGAACACGTTACGTCCAAGGCCATGTGGTGTTGATCATTTGGGAATTGTTGTGACCGATTTAGAGACTGTTTTGAGCATGTTGAATGATGTTCCTGGCGTGGCTTCAGTGGCAGGAAAAGATATTAACTGGAAAATTCTCCCTGAGGGAATAATTCTCGAACTCATTCAAGGCAGTGTTAAAACGATACGTCACGTCAGATATCATCCTTTAAGGGGATAATGCTGAAAATTTCATAAGCTCCTGCTCCGC
The DNA here is from genome assembly GCA_963664385.1 of Geopsychrobacteraceae bacterium. Lineage (GTDB taxonomy): Bacteria > Desulfobacterota > Desulfuromonadia > Desulfuromonadales > Geopsychrobacteraceae > Seleniibacterium. The sequence goes on along the minus strand of OY761157.1, from coordinate 774,432 downwards.
TATTATTTACGTCCATCCAATGCCGAGCGCACGATTTTGAGCAGTTCCGGCATATCGAGAGGTTTCATGCAGAAGGCGGCAAGACCGAGGCGTTCGGCGTCTTTGTCCGTTATTTTGTTACTATAACCGGTGCACAGAATAATGGGCAGGTCAGGGTAGAGATTGCGAATCTCCTGGGCCAGTTCAGCGCCGGTTATCTCCGGCATGGTCTGATCGGTAATGACTAAGTCGAAGGGATTTCCCTCATTGCGAAAGCGTTCAAGAGCTTTTACACTACTATTTTCGACCTCAACTTGATACCCCATATCTGACAGCATAGTGGCATTGACATGAGCAAGCATCTTGTCATCTTCTATTAACAGCAGACGTTCCGACCCACGGGGCAGGGAACTGACCGCTTGCAGCTCTGGGAGCTGTTGACCGCCATCAGCGACAGGGAAGTAGAGAGCAAAGGTTGTTCCTTCTCCAGGTTCGCTGGCGACTTTTATCAAACCTTCATGCTGCTCGACAATACCGAGCACGGTTGCCAGCCCCATACCCGTTCCTTCATCAACATCCTTGGTTGTAAAGAAGGGGTCAAAGATTTTATCTATGATTTCCGGAGTCATTCCGCTACCGGTGTCATTAATTGTGAGCTCTGCGAAAAGCCCTGGCTGGCAGTCAAATTGAGCCGGGATGTCGGCGATGTCAAGGTGGGTGGTATGTAGGCTGATAGTTAACGTGCCTTTTTCATTCATGGCATGAACGGCATTGTTGCATAAGTTCAGCAGGGCTTCCTGGATGCGCGTTGAGTCAGCCTGAATCGCCATGTCTGGAAGGCTGCTGGAGCGAAACTCAAGCGCTACAGAGGTTGGCATGGTCGAGCGCAGCAGCTTGCATGTTTCTTCGATAACCAGGGCTGGTTGAATCGAGGTTTTACGGTGGGTGTTCTGGCGACTGTAGGTCATGATCTGCTGGACCAGGGTGCGCGAACGGTGGACCCCGATCGTGGCATTATCAAGGTATTCGCCAAGCTTGGCATCTGCTGAGGTTCGCATTTTAATCAGTTCGAGGTTGCCGAGAATTATCGCCAGGTTATTGTTGAAGTTATGGGCAATTCCTCCCGCCATCAGACCGACCGCCTCCATTTTGTATTTTTGACGTAGTTGCTGTTCAAGCTCATTACGCTCTGCTTCGGCTTTTTTACGCATGGTCAGGTCGTGTTCAATGGCAAATAAGTGGGGCTCTCCATCGATCTCTATCTGTTTAATGGCAGCGCCGACAGGGAATGTTGTGCCATCTTTGCGGCGATGAACGGTTTCAAAAGGGTAGGTCTGACCCGATTGTAAGAAGCGCAGGCTTTCACGTTTCTGTTTTTCATTATAGCCCGTCAGGTCCAGAAACGAGATCGATTGTCCGAGCAGTTCATTGCGGGTATAGCCATGATAATGGCAGGCAGACTCGCTCATATCGGTAATCACCAGGTCATTATTATGGGCTTTCAGGATCAGAACATAGTCAGTGATATGTTCAAATAGGCTGCGGAATTTCTCTTTTTCTTCCTGCAGTTTTTTTTCGGCGATTTTTCGTGCGGTAATATCCCTGGTTATCCCTGCCAGAGAGGCTGGATTTCCCTCTGCATCCCTGATCAGGCGGGCTGCAATTTCAATGTCGAGGACTCTGCCATCTGAGTGATATTGCTGAAGTTCGATAATTTCGAGATTTTTATTAATGGTTTCGGGACTGGCTACCAGCAGGCTGATTCGCTTGAGAGCTTTCTGATACGAATCCGGGGTCAGGGTTTCTTCCATACTCATACCCATTGCCTGTTCAGGAGAATGTCCCCGCATTTGCTCAACCGAAGGGCTAAAATATGAGTAACGTTGTTCCTTAAGATCGAACATCCAGACGACATCACTGATATTATCCGTGATCAGCTGGAGAATGCTTTCTGTTTTCTGTTGCTGCTCTTCGGCTTGTTTGCGCCCGGAAATGTCGCGTACTGTTCCCAGGATGTAGGAGTCACCTTCTAATTCGATAATCGTACCGCTGCACTCAACGGGAAAACGTTCGCCATTTTTACTGACATGAATCGATTCGTAAATAACTTTCCTTTCGGTGTTGAGGATCTTGAACTGTTTTTCAATATTAGCCGATTTAAGGTATTCGGGAGCAACCAGGCTGAGGGCATTCATGTTCTGAAATTCTTCCCGTGTATAGCCGTAGCGGTTCACCGCTTCCTGGTTTATCTCTGAGAAGTTAGACAGTTCCGGCCCGGTATTTTTGACCAGGAACACCGCGTCATTCAGATTCTCGATGAGCTTGCGGTATTTGCTTTCCAATTTTAACTGAGGGCACTGCTGGTTATTCTCGAGTTTTGTTGATGGCTGGTGAAAGGTTGTGCTGGGGGAAGTAACCTGTTTGCAGGCAATAATATCCCAGCATAGGTCGGACAGTTCACTGATATTGTCAACATCCTCAGTATCGTAGGGGGTCGGTTTGTTGCCAATACCTAAAACAGCGACAACTTTCTGACCACGAATAACAGGGATCAGTAGTGAACGGAAAAATGGCAACGCGGTTTTTTCCCGGATGCTCTGGTTATGCACATTGAAATCATTACAGATAATAGATTTTTTTTCGATCAGGCACTCTTGCCAGACTTCAGTCTGGGTAATGGCTGACGCTGTATTCTTAATTTGCGGGAGGACCTTTTCCGACATGGTCGAGTAGCTCTGCTGACTGATTTCCTTGTGATCATCCGCCAGGCAACAGAGAAACCCGATCCGGCTGTCGGTCATTTTTTCAGCTGTGTCGATGACACTTTGTATTACGGCATTAAGAGACCGCTCTTCGGCGATACGACTGAGTTTTTTACGTTCAGCCAGGATCCGGTCAATTTTTCGCCTTTGGGTATGTTCGCTGTTTATCATAGCCACTCTATCTTATTGATTATCACGTTTTTTCAGACGTTGATTCAGGGCCTGGTGCGAAATCCCCAACATGCGGGCCGCAATGGACTGATTGTTATCTGCTCTCAGCATCGCCTCATCGACAAGAATTTCTGTCAATTCCTTGATGGTCGGCAAGGTGTCATTGAACGTCACTTTGCTATTGCTCACGCCTTGGGGGGACAGTGGCTCCACCTGAAGAACATCAGTGCTGCCGATGGCGTCTTTAAAGCGTGTCATCGACAGGACCCCTTTGCTGTGCACGCTGACGGCGTCATGGACCATGGCTCTGAGTTCCCTGATATTCCCTGGATAGTGGTAGGTCGACAGCAGGGTGATCAGTTCCGGGGGGTAGCTCGGTGCGGGCTTGCCTAGGCTGGTTGCTGCCTCCAGGAGAAAATGGTCAAGTAATGGTTGAATATCTTCTTTGCGTTCGCGCAGCGGTGGAAGTTGTACCCGGTGAGAATACAGGCGGTAGAGAAGGTCTCTGCGAAAGCTGCCATCCGCTTCTTTCTCTGCCAGCTTATGATTTGTCGCGACAATAATCCTGGCCTTGCTGAGGCGGGGTTGATCGCTGCCCAGTGGATAGTATTCCCCTTCCTGGAGCAAGCGCAGCAGCTTGACCTGGGAAGGCATCGATAAGTCACCAATTTCATCGAGAAATAGGACCCCATCAGCCGCTTTTTCGATCATTCCCATACGGACTTTGTCGGCTCCGGTGAAGGCTCCTTTTACATGGCCGAAGAGGGAATCACTGAACATCATATCGTCAAGGCCAGCCGCATTAACCGCAACCAGAGGCTTGTCCGGCGCGCTTAACTGGTGAACTGCTTTGGCAATCAATTCTTTTCCGGTCCCGCTTTCTCCGGTGATAAGAATTGGTTCCATACTGCCGGCAACGGCTTTGAGATAATTAAAGATGCTGTTCATCTTGATGTTTTTCGAAACGATCCCGCTGAATACCGGGTCGGTTGCCGGATCGCTGTCGAGGATCGTTGCTGATAACTGACGAATTTCCTGCTGCAGACGAACCTGTTTCAGGACCTTTTGAATGCCGGTTATAATCCGTTCCCGTTCGTCAGTTTTGACATAAAAATCTTCTGCTCCGGCCCTTACGCAGCGAATGGCGGTTTCAATCTGGTTCATGCCGCTGATAATAATGACCGGTAATTCCGGATAGTTCTCGCGGATATGCTCCAGCAGGGCTTCGCCGCCAAGATGGGGCATGGTCAGGTCTAGAATAGCCAGACTGTAGGTCTGCTCCTGTAGCAGCTTGGCAACCTCACGACTGTCATTGCACAGTTTGACATTGGTGATACCACCAACCGATTTTAATGACATGCCCATGCTGCGCAGCCAGGGCAGTTCATCATCGACCATGAGAACAGGATTTTCCGGGTAGAGGTGTTTAGTTTGTGGCATGGCATTTTCCTCCAACAGGAAGCTCGAGTATAAAAATTGTTCCTTTGGGCTGGTTCGGCATGAAGGTCAGTCTGCCGTTATGCGCTTTAACAATTCTGGTTGAAACTGAAAGGCCCAGTCCGGCGCCACCTTTTTGACGTTTCGAGGTGACGAATGGTTCGCAGATGTTATCGCGCAGATGTGCTGGAATTCCTGATCCGGTATCTTTAACCAGTACTCTGACCAACTCGGCTGCACGGTCATATTCGGTAGTGACGGAGATTTCGTCGTTGGGACTTTCCAGTGCTTGCGAGGCATTAATCAGCAAGTTGATGATGACCTGCTCCAGGCGGGTTGGAACTCCGTCGATCATTGGCAACCCTTCCCCCAGGCAGATATCAAAATTTTGGGTGGCCTTTTTCAGGGTATTTTTGACCAGGTGTGCAGAGGAACTGACAACTTGATTAATATTTATTTCACTGAGCTGGTCATTGTTGTCATAGCTGGAAAAATCTCTCAGCTCAGTGACTATAAATTTAATCCGGCGTGAGGCTCCGTTAATATCATCAAGCATTTGGGGCAGGGTTTCGCAAATGTCTTCGACCGTCAATCCGCCTAGCAGAATATCCTCCTCTGGATCGAGAGTGGTTTTCAGCAGGGGCTGCAGATCACGGAAAACATCGATGACCAGTTGGCTGTTATGCAGAATCAGACCGTTGGGATTATTGATTTCGTGAGCCACTCCAGCCGCAAGTTCACCTATGGAGGCCAGGCGGTGGGTGCGGTTCAACTCTTCTTGCATCTGCTTTTGTTCCGTGACATCCCGCGCGACATGAATCAGGTTGGGGCCGCCGCTATTTGTTTTATTTAACAGTGAGCAGGAAACATGAAAAGTCCGACCCAGATATTGCTGGGTCTGGGTTTGGGAATTGTTCGCTAGCGATAGCAGGGTTTCCAGCGCCGGACATGAGTCACAGGGACTGTTCCCTCCGGCAAACAGCTCGAAGCAGTGGCTTCCTATTAATTGTGAGTAGGGGAGGTCGAAAAGTTCCTGACTGGCTTTATTCGCACGTACAATTCTCAAATTGGGATCAAGAATGGTGACGCAATCAGACATGGCATCGAAGGTCTTTTCCCACTCTTCTTTAGCACGTAGAATTTGCCTTTCGGTTTCCCGCTGTTCGGTAACATCGTCATAAATCCCAACGACCTGGCCGGTGGGGAGTTTGTAAATATACCCCTCAATCGATTGTTCAGAGCCATCGTTATGCTTCAGCAGTAGTGAAATCTCTTCAGGAATTTCAGATGTCCAGACATTGCTGATTAACGATTGCAGTTGCTTATCTGCGGGACCTCGATTGATGCTGGTGAGCGGTTTGCCAAGCACTTCAAGCATCGGGGTACTGAAGGTCAGGACTCCGGAACGGTTCAGGTTTTGTATAATGAAGTCGGAACCGTCATCGGTCGGCTGGTAGACGGCCACTCCGTTCCCCATATTGTTAAATAATTCACGGTAAATCGCCTCCTGGTGGAGGGCTTTTTGTTCAGCGTCCCGTAATTTACGGGTTTTATCAATGACCATTTTTTCAAGTTGGTCACGGTAAGCCTTCAGCTCCAGGTGGAGCTTGATTCTTTGCAGTAGAATCGCCGGTTGAAACGGCTTACTGATATAGTCGGCGGCTCCCAGGAGCAGGCCGTCGGTTTCATCCTCTTCTTTATCAAGAGCGGAAAGAAAGATGAAAGGGATGTCTTTGATAGCAGCGCGTTGTTTTAATTGCCGGCATAGGGCATAGCCGTTCATGTGTGGCATCATGATATCGAGCAACATCAGATCAGGGATAAAACCCTGATCAATCAGATTCAATGCAGATTGCCCATCAATAGCCACCCGCAGGTCATATTCGTCCCCCAGTAAGGCAACTAGCGCGCCCAGATTGACGGGATTGTCATCAACGGCAAGGATGCTTGGCTGGTTATGTTGAGAGGCATCCGTCATGGTTCGCTCTTTTCCGTCGCTTGGGGCAGACCACTAAGCATATCCACCAGCTGTTGCCTGGCCGCAGAGTACTGAAAACCCTTGAGCCTCTTGAGCAGGTTGTCAATTTCATTGTTTACCTCTGGTGGCCAGGTATAGGTCGCCAGTTGTTCTTCTGCAGCCTTAATTGGCCTGGCCTGGTGGTTTTCAACGAGGGGGAGGAGTTGCTCAAGAATGCTCTGTAGAGACGCAAGGCTTCCGGCTGGATATTCTTCCTGAACGTAAAGATCCTTAAAGCTTTGGGCCAGAGTTTTGACGAGCTGTTGATGGACTCTATTCAAGGCCTCAATGGAAGGTGGCTGTTCTGAATAGTTCAGGTCATGCTCAAGCTTTCCGGCTAATAGTTCAACCTTGGCGGCTCCAAGATTTCCTGCAGCTCCTCTTAGGCTGTGAACTAACTCTATGGCTTGTTGGCGTTGTTTGGCATGAAGTAGAGATTTCAGTTGGTCGCCAAAATTTATATATTCATCATAGTAATAGCGCAAAAGCTGGCAGTAGGTATCGGTCTGTCCGCCACTACGGTTAATGCCTGCCTGAATATCAATCAGATGTTCAAGCTTTTTAAGGTCTGGAGTTAATGGCACCAGAGTCGCCGGTGAACTGGTGGCGGTGGCTGACTGACTGGTTGGCAGCCATTTGTTGACTTCACGCTCAAGTACATCGGCGTCGAAAGGCTTAACCAGGAAACCGTTAGCTCCGGAAAAAAAACTATCGGCCCAGTTGGCTTCGGCATTGGCTGACATGACAATGATAGGGAGTTGGTTCTGGCCACTGTTCCTGATGGTTCTGACCATATCCAGACCATTCATGACCGGCATAAGGATATCCGTGAGCAGCAGATCAAAATGGCCGAGGTCCAGAGCTTCAAGCCCTTCCTGGCCGTTACAGACTTCAGTCACTTCAAGGTCCAGGCTTTCAAGAAGGGTTTTGGCCATCAGGCGGCCGATGTCGTTATCCTCAACCAGCAGGACCTGTAGCTTTCTCTGTCGGGTATGGGGCTTTAGGGCAATGTTGTTGAGGATCTCCTTACTGCTGATGATTTGTCTAATCGCGGAAATAAAAGCATTAAAGCAGGTCTTTTTGGAAAACGGGACGACATGGTTGTTTTTATTGGATAATTTTCCGACGTTGTCATAAATCAGGGAGTCGTGGAAATAAATAATGTCGAAATCGCTGTGACGTTGGTATTTCTGTAACTCAGAAAAATCGGGGTCAGCAAGATTTTCCAGGTTATTGTGGACCAGGATCCATTGATAACTGATGTCGATCTTGCGGCAGGCCCTGATCATCATTAAGGCGGTTTGCAGAGATTTGCTGGTATGAACATCAAAGCCGAGCCGGGTCAGCTCGAATTCTAACAGCTCACAATATTCCGGATTATCATAGACCAGGAGAATTTTTTTGCTCTGTCCATGCGCATATGCCATATGAGCCGATCTCATTAACTTAAGTTGGTAAGCAACATCTAGAGTCATAGGGAAAGACATTTTTATTAACTTTGTTATATTAATAAAAATTTATCTTTCAGTCAATTTCTTTCCTTTCTTCTATTTTTAACAGCACTGTGTTGTTCTGTTTTGTTGTCGTGATGAAGTAGCGGATGTTGCTAATCCCCGCAAGGCTGTCAAGATCCGTGCTAGCGGGAACTCTTTCCTGAGGAATCCCGGAACGGTAGGTTTCAGCGGTGGTTCTTTGCAGGGTACCGGAGAGACAGCATGCCAGGTGGTTGTCGTTTAAGTCTTCTTCGCAGGAACAGCCAAATACTTCACTGGTAAGAATGCAGACAAGCTCATGCTCTGGATCTATATTCTGTCGGGAAATTGCACGATTATTCAGGACTGGTTGCCAATGCTGATCAACGACAACAATGGGGATACTCAGCTGACACAAAAAGTCAGACACACTTTGCCCTTGCCCTGCCATGACCGTTTCCAGGCAGTCTCTGCAGATGCCGTGGCTTATTTGCACTGCGTCATCAGAGTTCCGGGTGTCCGGGCGCAGGTTTTTTTGGCAATATGAGCAACGGTGTGTGATCAATGATCTTTCCCTACGCTGGTCTTTTGTTGTGGATCTTGGTCCGGAACGTGGACATATCCTGGTCATCCAAGAATGACCGCAGCAGCTGAACCTTTAACAGTTGCCATTTGAAAATTTCAAACAGCAACTGTTAAGTTTTTAGGGTGTAAAAGGGGCGTTTCCGGATGAACGCTAGATGGCTTCTTCGAGTTCCGCTTCATCCGCTGAGCTGTAATCATCAGTGATCAGGGCTTCTGTGTTCAGCAGAATTTTTACTTGCTCGTTCAGCTTGCCTAACCCTTGAATGTAGTGGGCCTGAGAACGTCCTGCTGACGGGGGTGGTTCAATATTCTGTTGCGGGATATCAACGACTTCATTCACTTTGTCAACAACCAGGCCGACCGAATTTCCGTCAATATCAACAACGATAATACAGGTACGCTCATCATATTCTCTATGCTCAAGGTTAAACCTGAGGCGGACATCGATAATCGGAATTACCTTGCCGCGCAAATTCAAAACGCCGATGACATGGCTGGGCATGTCCGGTACCTTGGTAACCTGTTGAACACCTATTATTTCAATAACATTCCGGATTTCCAGTCCGTATCCTTCTGAGGCCAGTTCAAAGGTCAGGTACATCCCTTCCATGCTGTCCTGATTGATGTTCAGATCAGTCATTGTTGCCTGAGACATATGTTTAACTCCTGTTCTGTAAGCTGCGGCTTTTGCATGAATCAAAATGGCTTTAACGATACCCGAGCTTGGTCTGAAATGATTCTGATGCTGCTCAAGGGCGGGTATAGTCTTATATAGCATTATTGGTGCCAACTAGCCTTGCTATTCTAAGTTGCTGAAAATTAATGCACTTTTGTTTTTTTTGTTTAGGTTGGTTGTGACTTGATGGGGTGCAATATTTCTTGAAGGTTTCTCGTTGGAATTCAGGAGAAATGGCGCGCAGCAGGGAGCAATACTCTTATTTTGTGGACTTGCAGCTGCAAATAATATTGCAAGGGTCGTAGGCAGCATAGGTAACCTGACCCATGTCTGGATGTCATGCTGGTGTGAGCAGGGCCTTCATAAATGTGGTAAGCAAAACTGAATTATAGCTTTCATTTCTGGTCAGAATAATGAGTTCCCTGGTCAGGTCCAGGGGGGTGGCTATTTCGATCAGCCATCCCTGTTCAAGTTCTCGTTGTACAGCTAGGCGGGACAGACAGGCACAGCCTGCTCCAGCCTCAACGGCCTTTTTAATCGCTTCAGTGTGCCCCAATTCCATAATGACGGAAAACTCAAGCCCATAGAACTTCAGCGCCCGTTCAAAGACTTCCCTGGTTCCTGACCCGGTTTCACGCATGATCCAGTCACCTTTGCAGATCTGATCTTTGTTGATGCTTTTGGTGCGAGCCCAGGGATGGCCGGGGCCAACAATGATAACCAGTTCATCGTCACGCCATTTCTGCTGTTGGATACGGGAAATATGGCGAAATCCTTCACTGATACCAAGGTCGAACTCTCCGGTGTCTACGCCATACTCAACCTGTCTTGCATTGCCGACATGTAGCAAAACCTTGGCTTTTGGATAGTCCAGCGAAAAACGGGTTATCAGCTGAGGCAACAGGTAATTGCCGATCGTCGTGCTGGCTCCAATGGAAAGGATCCCGGCTGGTAGGCGGGCTGATTCGTTCAGAAGCATTTCGATCTGGCGGGACTGATTGAGGATCTGTTCAACCAGGGGGAGAATTTCGCGGCCACGATCATTCAGCAACAGCTTTTTGCGCTGCCGGTAGAACAGGGGGGCATCAGAGTAGCGTTCTAGTTCTGCGAGAGCCATGCTGACAGCGGATTGGGTCAGTTGAAGTTCTGCGCTGGCTTGAGTAACACTGCTATGGGCCGCAATTTTAGCAAAAATCTGTAACTGCCTTAAGGTTATCGCCATTACCTATCCATCAGTAAAAATGATTAAAATTATCACTATTATAAATTTTTATTTATAAGATGGTAGTTTTATACTCTCATCTACTAACTAAATAGGGAGTATTGTTTCATGGAACGAATGGTGAGATATATTTTTGGTGGTTGCCTGGTTGTCAGTTGTCTCCCCTTTATGGATGCCTCTTATGCTCTGCTGCTCGGGATAGGGGTAAGCCTGACGCTGGGAAATCCCTGGCCACAGCAAACCGCTCGCTACAGTAAAAAATTGCTGCAGTTCGCTGTGGTTGGTCTTGGTTTTGGTTTAAGCCTTGGGGAGATCTGGACGACCGGCAGGGAGTCGATCGTATATACCTTTGTCGGTATCTGTTTTACGCTTCTGGTAGGAACCTTGCTTGGGCGGATGCTTAAGGTCGAAGGACAAACCTCAATGCTGGTGTCATTTGGGACGGCGATCTGTGGTGGCAGTGCTATTGCGGCCATGGCTCCGGTGTTAAAAGCCAAGGATGCCGAAATTGCCGTTTCTTTAGCTACGGTATTTACTTTAAATGCTGTGGCGTTGTTGCTGTTTCCATTGATTGGTCATCAATTGCACCTGAGTCAGACCATTTTCGGAACCTGGGCAGGTATGGCGATTCATGACACCAGTAGCGTGGTTGGTGCCGCATCGGTTTATGGGGCTCAGGCGCTGGCGGTAGGAACGACAGTCAAGTTATCCCGTGCGTTATGGATTACTCCCTTTGTGCTCTTTATGGCATGGCGTAATAAAGCCACAGGTAAGAATGCTTTTCCCTGGTTTATTCTCGGATTTATCGCAACTGCGGCCATCAGTACCCTGCTGCCACAGGGCGCGCAGGTGTGGCATGGTGTTGCCAGAGTTGCCCGCCAGACGCTGGTTGTCACCCTGTTCCTGATCGGTGCTGGATTAAGCCGTGACCTGTTGTGCAAGGTTGGTGTCCGGCCCCTGTTGCAGGGAGTGTTGTTGTGGCTGATTGTGGGTAGTTTGACGTTGGTCTGTCTGAATTATTTTGGGGTTGCTTGAGAAATCTTTGTTCTATCGATTATTTATTGGCTGCAGGAGGAGTCGCTCGCTTCCTGGATTCCACGAAAAAAACCGCTACAGGGCGTGAATATCTTAAAAAATCACATCTCAGCTTCCATTAAAAAGGTATGTAAATCTCATAATTATACTGAGTGAAGATATGTAAATATCTGTAAAAAATAATTATTTGATAAAATTTATGATTTAATTCACTCATTAATTATTGTTTTTTGCCAGTAATCGAACTACTATCGTTGTCAAATAAGGCATAGTTTTAGTTGTGTTCTGGATTTTTCTGATGGCAACTATTTAACCCGAATGGAGCTGTCTGCGTGAGCATCCTCAATAAAATTCCTTCTCTCGACAAAACCGTGATGCAATCGATCAATCGCTTCAAGGTGTTCTACACTATTCGGGATATGCAGCCGATCTCCCGTTCAGATATCGCTAAAGAGACCGGTCTTAGTCCGGCGAGTGTTTCCGGGCTGACGAACAAGCTGATCGAGGAAGGTTTGCTGCTGGAGAAGGAGCAGGGGGAATCGGTCGGTGGGCGGCGACCTGTATTGCTGACACTGAATCCGGATGGCGCTTACTCTATCGGCGTGTTTGTCTCGGTGCGAAAGATAACTGTTGTCATCGTCAATCTTCAGGCTGACATTGTCGCCGAGCACATGATGAATTATGAGGAAAAGGATACCACTCCGGAGGGGGTTGCAGAGCAGATTGTTCAGGCTGTCCATCATTGCATGTGGAAAACGGAGCTGACCAAAAGCCGTATCTCCGGCATTGGTCTGGCTATTCCCGGGCTGGTTACGTATCCGGACCGGGTCATCAAGTATGCGCTCAATTACAGCTGGCACAATGTAGACCTCAGAGAGATCCTCATGCGCAAGCTTGCACTCCCGACCTACATCGAAAACAGCGTACGCTGTATTTCCCTGGCGGAACAACGCTTTGGCGCAGGTAAGAATGTTGATAATTTTCTTGTCGTCAGTCTTGCGCAGGGGGTTGCCATTGGCATCATTATCAACGGCCAGTCTTATATTGGCCATTCAGGTAGCGCTGGTGAGTTTGGCCATACCACCATCGACCCATCAGGTCCGCTTTGCCGCTGTGGCAAAAGGGGATGTTTCGAAACCTACTGCGGCAACCACGCCATCCTTGAAAAAGCGAAGCGGCTCGCCAGGGAGAAGCTTTGGGTTCCGTCTGTCGCCCTCGATGAGCTGACTGTTGAAGATGTGATGGGCAAGGCGAGGGCGGGAGAACCCGCGCTGGTCGAGCTCTATCGCGAGGCGGGCAGGGGGCTGGGGATCGGCATTGCTAACCTGATTGAAATCTTTAATCCGGAGACCATCATCCTTTCCGGTAAGGGAGCGCTCGCTGGCGATCTCCTCATTCAGCCGATGCGGGAGACCATCCCCCAGTATTTGACGGCAAATAGTGACAGTATGGTCGATGTCATTGTCCGGCAATGGCAGCACAGCGATGCGGCAAGGGGGGCCGGTGTTATGGTTCTGCAGGAGGTTTATCAATTGTCTCAAGAGCCAGCGGGAGGGTGTTAGTCTAGAACGCTAACTAGTTTCTGTCTGGGAAGCGCCCTTTTTCACCATCTCGGCGTCAATCTGCGCATTCGCTTGTGCGGCGTAAAGTATTACTCCTTAAGCGCAAGTCCTTGATTTTCTTGCTACAACGAAAAATTGCTCGTTTCCAATCTGAAAACCTGGAAGTTACGCTGTAGAGTTTCCAGATGGTAACTGATTATGTGAAGCAGTAGCCTACCAAAAGTACAAATAATTTCGCTCTTCACCCCCCTCTTTTCTTGTTCTGATCTGTCGATAATCACACGTTGAAAACCGTAACCTGACCTCACGGGTTTTTGTTGTCTTTTCTTGAAGCTTCTCTGGTTTGTCTCTGTTTGTTTTCTGTGAATATTTTAGTGTCCGGTGAAAAATGGAGACACTGTGTTGCGAGTTGGTGGGAGCTGTCTTAATTTTTTTATTGAAAATAATAAAAATGCTCATCTTCGTATATATAAAGTGCTGTATTAGTGTGAGAATCTATGATTTATCTGATTGACATTGAAATAGTCTGTCGTTATGATCCACTTAATTCACCCAGTGAATTAAAATTGAGGGCAGATAGGAATCGCGTAAAAATGCGGTGGTCAGCTTGCTGAATGCCAATTGGGGAGGTATCGTTTTTCTATCTGGGACAAGACGTTTTGGCGCGGGAAGCCGATTTTTCTGGCAACCCCTATAAGTAACCACATATCACTGATGGAGGAGTATTGCATGAAGAAAACTCTCTTGCTGCTGATGGTCATGGCCCTGACCGTGTCTGGCACATTTGTTGGTACTCAAGCTCAGGCTGCGGACAAAAAAGTTACGCTGGTCTATGCTGAAGTCAACCCCATGGATTCAATCGTGGGGCAGACCGGTCAGAAATTTAAGGATGAGGTAGAGCGTCTGTCTGGCGGCAGCATTGTCCTTGATATTAAGGCCAATGGCGTACTCGGCGCTGAGCAGGATGTTCTTGACGCCATGCTCGGCGGCGGCGGAACCATCGACATGTCCAGGATTTCAGCCTTTGCCCTGACCAGTTACGGCGGGCAAAAATCGAAATTGCTGTCCATCCCCTATACCTTCACCAGCAGGGATCATTTCTGGAAGTTTGCTGCCAGCGATCTGGCTCCTGAGTTTCTTCTTGAGCCTCATAATAACGGAACCGGTATTCGCGGGCTGTTCTATGGAGAAGAAGGTTTCAGACATTTCTTCGGAACCAAGCCCCTTAACAAAATGGCCGATCTGTCAGGCATGAAAATCCGTGTCTCCAACGACCCGGTTATGCGTGGTCTGGTCAAAGGGCTCGGTGCGTCTCCGACCGTTGTTAACTACAATGAACTTTACTCCGCGCTTCAAACCGGTGTGGTTGATGCTGCCGAACAGCCAATCGCCAACTACAAATCAAAAGCCTTCAACGAAGTTGCTCCTTATATGATCCTTGACGGTCATACCCTGGGCGCAATTCAGGTCATTATTACTGATGAAGCATGGGACAAGCTGTCTGCTAACCAGCAGAAGGCGCTGGTTGAAGCCGGTAAGCTTGCTTCCGCTTTTAACCGGGCGCTGTCTGAAGGTGCCGAGAACAAGGTGCTGAAAGAACTGGCCGCTGCAGGTGCAACCGTTGTTCCTGTCGCCGACAAGGGGCCATGGCAGAAAGCCTGTGCCGATGTCATTAAAGAAGCCAGCGCTAAAAACGCTGACTTGTACAAGAAAATTCTCGATATGCAGTAGGACTCCCTGTCCTGTCTCCTTGTCCGGCTGAGTTTTACTAACCCAACCGGACAGGGAGATCCTGTTCTTGATATTATCCGGCACCGAAGTTCCTGCTTTTGCGTACCTAATTTCTTATTGATGACGGAGTTTCAATGAAGGCGGTGTTTGCTACTGTAGATAAGGTTAAACCGTTTTTTGACTATGTCGACAAACTGGTTCTTTTTATCTGCAAAATCCTTCTGGTCATAGATATTGCCATTACAGCTATGGCCGTTACCGGAAGATACGTTTCCTTTGTTCCAGACCCTGCCTGGAGTGAAGAGGTGGTTCTTTCCTGTATGGCCTATATGGCGGTCCTTTCTGCCGCTCTGGCAATCCGGCGTAATGCCCATATCCGCATGACCGCCTTTGACAACTATCTTCCCCCCAAAGTCCTGGTCGCCCTTGATCTGCTTGCTGATATTGCTGTAATGGCTCTGGGATTCGTCATGATTGTTGTGGGCTGGAGTTACGCGCAACGGCTTGGTGCCAGAGGTTTTTATGTCAGTATGCCCGACCTTTCCAGGTTCTGGATGTACTTTCCGGTGCCGCTGGCAGGGGTTGCCATGGTTATTTTTGAGTTGGAAATGATTTACAACCGGATTAAAGAACTGGTTCTCGGGGAGGAAGCTTAAGGCATGATTGTAGATAGTATGGCGATTCTTGTCCTGCTGGGAAGTTTTTTTGTTTTTATTCTGATTCGCTTCCCTATTGCCTATGCGGTTGCTCTGTCATCTATTCTCTGCCTGTTATATCAGGGTCTGCCTCTGACGACAGTCGCGCAGCAGATGGTAAAAGGAATCAGCTCTTTCAGTCTGATGGCCGTCCCCTTTTTCATTACCATGGGCTACCTTATGGGGTCTGGCGGTATTTCCGAAAAACTGATCGCACTGGCAAACGCCTGCGTCGGTTGGATGCGTGGCGGTATGGCTATGGTGAATATCGTATCCTCCTATTTCTTTGGTGGTATTTCAGGTTCTGCGGCCGCAGACACGGCTTCTCTTGGTAGCATCATGATTCCGATGATGGTCGAACAGGGTTACGACGATGACTTCGCTACGGCCGTAACCGTGACCAGTTCCTGTGAAGGCCTGCTGGTTCCCCCCAGTCACAATATGGTTATTTACGCGACGACCGCGGGCGGGGTGTCCATCGGCAGCCTCTTTCTGGCGGGCTATCTACCTGCGGCCATTCTTGCTGGAACCCTGATGGTCGGTTCTTACATTATTTCGGTCAAGCGCAATTATCCCAGAGGCGACAAGTTCAATCTGATGAACCTGTTTAAGCAGATCGCGGTCTCCTTCTGGGCTCTTGCCGCCGTTCTGATTGTTGTGGTCGGGGTGGTTGGCGGTGTCTTCACGGCAACAGAATCCGCCGCAATCGCAGTCATCTACAGTCTTGTTGTCAGCGTATTCATTTACCGGGGCATGACCTGGAAGGGGGTCTGGAAGGCTCTGGATCAGTGTGTAAATACATTGTCGATCGTTCTGATTCTGATTTCGACGTCCAGCATCTTCGGTTTTCTGCTGACCCGTCTGAACGTGCCAAGTCTGGCAGCAAAAGCCATTCTTGGTCTGACTGACAATACGATTATTCTGGCCTTGTTGTTGAACCTGATTCTGTTGGTTTTGGGCGTTATCATGGATATGGCCCCGATCATCCTGATTGCTACCCCAATCCTGTTGCCCATTGCTACAAGCATCGGAATTTCACCTATTCAGTTCGGCATTATGATGATTTTGAACTGCGGAATCGGGCTCTTGACGCCCCCTGTCGGGTCGGTTTTATTCATCGGGTCGGCAGTTGGAAAGGTACCTATTGAAAGATTGGTCAAGGCGATTTTACCGTTTTACCTGTTGATGATCATCACCCTGCTGTTACTGACATTTATCCCGGCAATCAGCATGTATCTGCCATCGGTGTTTATGTGACAAGTCGCCAGGGTAATGACTTCAGATTTCACTACAGTGTGAAACCGGGCAGCCTGTGGATATTGACCATGGTCAATATCTACAGGTCGATGATGGCGGTGATTAATGTCATTTTCACTATCTCCATGGCCCTGTTGCTGTATCGATTCTGGAGCGAATCCGGAGTCACCGCCAGAATTCTTATGCTTGGCGGTCTGATCCTTTTTCCTGTGCTGCAGCCTCTGCTGATTTACCTGCGCAGCCGGAAGGTTGTTCGCCAGATGCCGAAAAAAATGGAGATAACCTTTGATCAAACCGGTTTCGAAATTGCGAATGACAATAAAAATTCGCGGGTGAGCTATGCTGACGTCAAATCGGTCACCAGGATATTCAAAATGTTGATTATCTATACCCGAGCGAAGCAGGGTTTTATCCTTGATCAGCAGATGCTGGCAGGTAAAGGCAAGGATCTGGCGGTTTTTTTAGCTGAAAAAGTAACAAGAAGTAAATAAAGAGATCATATTCACAGAAACGGAGTCTGAAAATTATGACCCAACCCGCAACCCAAATTAATCTACATCCGGATCGTCTGTTCCCTGCTGATCCGGGTGTTCGCGCTGTCGCCCGTAGGCTCTACGCTACCGTCAAAGACCTGCCGATCATCAGCCCCCACGGTCACACCGATCCGCGCTGGTACGCCGACAATATCAATTTTCCCAACCCGGCCCAGTTGTTTCTGATCCCCGATCACTACGTCTTCCGGATGCTCCACAGCCAGGGCGTGAAGTTGGAGGATATGGGCATTCCGCGGGTCGATGGCGGCGAGACCGAAGCAGATCCGCGCAAGATCTGGCGCATCTTTGCCAACCATTACCACCTGTTTCGCGGTACCCCGTCACGCATGTGGTTTGAGACCGTCCAGAGCAACCTGTTCGGGATTAATGAACGCTTGACCGCCGACAATGCCGACAGTATTTATGACCAACTTGATGCCAAGCTGAAATCACCTGAGTTCAAGGTCCGGGCACTTTATGATCGCTTCAACATCGAAACGATCTCAACGACCGATTCACCGCTGGATGATCTGGCCGCCCATCAATCCTTACGACAGAGTGGCTGGCACGGTAAAATCGTCCCCTGCTTTCGCCCCGACCCGGTGGTTGATCCCGATCACATAGGGTTTGCTAAGAATGTCGAACAGCTGGGTGTGATAACCGGAGAAAATACCGGAACCTGGAAAGGCTACCTGAAGGCGCTGGCCTTACGTCGGGAGTATTTTGTTTCACTGGGAGCAACAGCTACTGATCATGGTCATCCGACAGCGGCGACGCGCGATTTTTCTGAAGCTGACTGCGAGAAGCTTTTTGGCAAGGTGATAAAGGGGGCACAGACCTTCTCTGAGGCCGAGGATTTTCGGGGGCAGATGCTGACCGAGATGGTGCGGATGAGCCTTGATGACGGCCTGGTGACCCAGATCCATCCCGGTGCTTATCGTAATCATAACCAGCTTGTTTTTGAAAAGTTCGGGTTGGACAAGGGTGCTGATATGCCAACGCCGACGGAATATGTCAGGGCGTTAAAGCCGCTACTCGATCGTTTTGGCAACGAGACCAACCTGAGTGTCATCCTCTTTACCCTCGACAGCACTACTCTATCCCGTGAGCTGGCAACTCTGGCCGGTCACTACCCGCTACTGAAGCTGGGGCCCGCATGGTGGTTCTTCGATAGCCCGGAGGGAATGCGTTTTTACCGCCGTTCGGTTACCGAAACTGCCGGCTTCTACAATACTGTCGGCTTCAACGACGACACCCGCGCTTTCCTGACTATTCCGGCCCGTCATGATATGGCCCGGCGCATTGACTGCGGCTATCTGGCTGAGCTGGTCTGCGAACATCAACTAGATGAAACTGAAGCCCTGACGCTTGCTCATGAGCTTGCTTACAAGCTGGTGAAAGAGGCTTACCGTTTATAGTCGGTCCCCTTTTGGAGGGGGCTAGAGATTTGGGTATCCGGGTTTGGCTTTCGTGGTTTTTGGGGGGACATGAGGGTGTAGTAGGGCACGCTTTCGTGCTACGTAAAGGTCGCTTCTATAATGGAGCGACCTTTTTGTTTTAATCGTTGAACGTGCCTTCAAGCTCCTCCTGTACTGATGCTAAGTGTTCAAACATCAGTTTTCTGGCGTTATCAGGGTTTTTAGCGCGAATTGCTTCAAGGATTTTCATGTGTTCAAAGACGGCGCGAGTGCGCATGGTGCTGACATCGACACTGCGCTGTAGTTGATGCCACAGTTGCCCGTGGTGGCGCATTTCCCATAGGCTTTCAATGTGGCTGGCCAGCAGGGAGTGGTTGGACGCTTTGGCAATCTGCATGTGAAATTGCATGTCGCCATCCTGAGAGGCGAAACCGGCCTTGTTTTCATCGACCATCATTTTAATGGCTGCTTCCATCAGTTCACATTGTTGATCACTGCGATGTTGAGCTGCCAGGTCGGCAGCTTCAGGTTCAAGCAGCATTCTGACCTGTATCTGTTCAAAGGGGCCAGCTTCGGCGACAATGGATTGCAGCGGCACTTCTTCGTTCAGTTTGAGGACGATCGCTCCGACATTTCTTTTGACCGCCAGAACGCCGCCAACTTCCAAAGCAACAATTGCCTCGCGGACCGTTGCCCGGCTGACTTCAAACTCACGCGAAAGCTCAGTTTCAGAAGGGAGTCGGTCTCCAGCCTGGAAATTGTTATCAAGGAGGTATTGTTTGATCTGTTGAGAGATATGAATGTAGAGACGTTCATTCTTCTCAATGGCAAGTGTGTTGGCAATATTTTCCTTCATTGTTGGCGTGTCTCCTTTGTCTGACAATTATTATGACGCTATTCTGAATAGTCAAGCTGATTATTGTCTGACGATATTGTCAGGCAATAAAATGTCCTTATGTGTAGAATTTTAGGTTGTTTTGTGTAGTGAAAAGTGTTCAGTATCAATTATTTAGATCAGTTTTTTTTTGAATGCTTTTATTGTTAGCCTGTATTTTTTTTGAATTGTCTGCAGAAAATGTGCAGATTTTTTTTAATTGACAGACAATCTGGCCAGTTTTAATATCCTTTGCAGTCACATCGCTCAACCATTTTTAAACCAGTATCTCATCCTCATTGGCTGCGTGAAGACGTTTAAGTCCCTGCTAAACGAGAGCCAGGTTTCCTGTCTGTAATGGATAAGGCACTCATTTCTTTATACACCGGTACCGATAATGTCGTTGGTACTGATTTCGTGTTCCCAAAATATTTGGGGGCTAAACTAAGATGCATGGAGGTTTGAATGAAGAAGCTGTTTCGTGTTTGTCTGTCCCTGCTAGTGATGGCGGTTATGGTTGTCCCAATGATGGCAGGCAATGTTTCCGCAAAGACTCTTGAAATCATGGTCGCTTACGGTAATCAGCCAGGTGAACCAGTTGATCAGGCGGTTACCTATTGGGCCAAGATTCTCAAAGAAAAGTCTAACGGCAGCATCGTTCTCAAGCAATTCCCAAGTAGTCAGTTGGGGGATGAGGCAACCGTTCAGCAACAGGCAAAAATGGGTGCAAATATTATCACTATCGCATCCTATGGTTCATTAGCCGACCTGGTTCCTGACCTGGGCGTCATTAATGCTCCTTATGTTGGCACCACTGTTGAGCAGAAAGTCAAGCTGGTCCATTCTCCAAAAATGAAAGCTCTCATCGGTCAGCTCGATGACAAAGGCTACCACGCCATCATCACTGATTTCTATTATGGTACCCGTCAGCTTCTGTCCAAAAAGAAAGCAACCACTCCGGCTGATATGAACGGTGTCAAGATCCGTGTTCAGAATGCCAAGATTGCCAACTACTGGGCAAAATCAGTTGGTGCTACGCCAACTCCTCTGGCCCTGTCTGAAGCTTATACCGCTATGTCCCAAGGTATTGTCAGTGGTATCGAGAATCCTGCCGGTACTCTTTACGGTGGCAAATTCTACGAGCAGGCAAAATATCTGATTCTGACCAATCACGATGTCCACATGGCTCCATGGGTCATGGGTACCGCTTTCTGGAAAGCCCTTAGCGCCGATCAGCAGAAGCTTATCGAAGAAACCGGTATGGAAATGTCCGCTTATGCAACCAAGCTGATCAAAGGAACCGAGCAGGATTATGTTGACAAAATGGTTGCCGAAGGTGCCGAAGTTGTCACTGTTGATGTTGCTCCTTACCTTGAAAATGCTCTGAAGGTCATGAAGGGTGAATTCCCTGAGTGGACTGATGGTCTTTACGAAGAAACTCTGAAAAGCCTGGATTAATCGATTGGCAATGAGTTGATACCAACAGGCCCCGATATCTGTGTGTTTATGATGTCGGGGTCATCAACTGAAACACATAATGTGAGAAATTTATGAACGCTTGTAAGCAAGTTCTCGCTGTTCTCGATCGCATCGGCCGGCTGGATGTTGTGATCAGTGCAGTAACCATGTTCAGTATAGTCTGTATCTGTATCTGGGGGGTTATTACCAGGTATTTCCTTGGCGATCCTGCTGGTTGGGTAGGAGAACTGTCCCTTGCCCTGTTTGTCTGGTTAACTTTTTTCGGAACCAGCATTCTTGCCAGGCGCGGAGAAATCGTCAATATTGAATTTTTGCTGAACTACCTGCCAGGGGGCCTGGCATTCATCATCAAGCGAATTCTGTCAACTCTTCTTCTGGTCGGGTGCCTGGTGGTACTGGTCTACCTTGGTTATGAGCTGACCATATTTTCTCATGACCGCTACACTTCGATTCTGCGTATTCCATACAGTTATATATACGGAGCTATTCCCGTAGGCTCTTTGTTTACGCTTTATCACGTTCTGCGTCATGCTTTTATTGGACGTCAGGACTACGAAGAAATGGACACACCGCTATGAACGTCGCTATTCCTATTATTGTCATGTTCGCGCTGTTGCTGCTGGAATTTCCTGTCGCTTTCTCGATTTTTGCCAGCACTCTCTGCTATTTTGCGTTTTTCTCCTATCTGCCACCGATGATAGCAGTTCAGCGTATCGGTGAAGGTTTGAGTTCTTACGCTTTGCTCGCCATTCCGTTTTTTATCATGGCGGGCATCTACATGAACCACTCCGGGATAAGTAAACGGCTGTTGGCTTTCAGTGAAATTCTCACGGGTCACATGCGCGGTGGCCTGGCCCAGGTGAATATCGTTTTAAGTACACTGATGGGCGGGCTGTCCGGTTCAAATATTGCCGATGCTGCGATGAACTCCAAGCTGATTGTTCCATTTATGCTCAAAAAAGGCTATTCAAAGGGATTCTCTGCCTCGGTAACCGCAGCTTCTTCGCTGATCACTCCTATCATTCCACCTGGTATCGCCTTGATCATCTTTGGTTACATTAATAATGTTTCCATCGGACGCTTGTTTTTAGCCGGTGTAGTTCCAGGGGTCTTGCTGTGCCTGTTGATGATGGTGCTGGTAAATCGTATCGCTGTTAAACGTGACTACAAGCCGGAACGTCACGAGCGCGCCAGTATGAAAGAGGTCGGTGCCGGATTAAAAGCAGCGGCCATTGCCTTTACTTTGCCGATTATTATTATCGGCGGCATCCGTTTTGGTGTTTTTACGCCTACCGAGGCTGGCGCTATTGCCGTTACCTTCTCTTTGTTTATCGGCTTTTTTGTCTATCGTGAGCTGAACTTCAAAAAGTTCTATGCCGGGCTGGTTGAATCGGTGCTCGCTTCTGCCAACGTACTGATCATCATCGGCGTGAGCTACGGTTTTTCCAAATTCCTGACCTGGGAACGTTTACCGCAAAATATTGCGACTTTTATCTCAGAAAATTTCGATAGCAAAATCGTCTTCCTGATCGTGGTGAATATCGTCCTGATCATCCTCGGGATGTTCATCGAAGGAAACGCAATCCTGATCGTTATTTCACCGCTGTTAGTTGGTGCTGCCAATGTCATGCAGGTCGATCTGGTTCATTTCGGCATTATCTTTATCCTGAACTGTGCCATCGGAACCCTGACCCCCCCTCTCGGGACGGTCATGTTTACGACCTGTACGATAATTAATGTTCCGATCAAGGAGTTTATTAAAGAGGTTATCCCATTCTGGCTGGTGCTGATCTTTTCACTGCTGCTGGTGACCTTTATCCCCCAAATCAGTCTGTTCCTGCCTAACCTGGTATTTGGCAGCTGATCTGTTAAGTGAGTTTTTGTTTGATCTCGTTGCAGGCACGCTTCTCGTGCCGGTGTCTGCACTTTTATGTAGAAGGAAAATATCATGCAAGCGTTTGTTATTAATGAGCCGGGAACCTGTGGCTTAACTGAATCTGTTGCGAAACCACAAATCACCTCTGACCAGGTTCTGGTGAAGATCAAGAAGGTCGGTTTTTGTGGTAGCGATCTCAATACTTTTCGTGGCTTGAATCCGATTGTTTCCTATCCGCGTATTCCCGGCCATGAAATTGCCGCTGAAATTGTTGAGACCGGAGCCGAAGTCCCTGCAGATTTAAAAGTTGGAGCCAAGGTGCTGGTGCTGCCGTACACCACCTGCGGTACCTGCTGGTCCTGTCTGAGTGGCAGGCCAAACGCTTGCAAAAACAACCAGACCCTCGGTGTTCAGCAGGATGGTGGCATGACTGAATATCTGGCTGTTGATCACGAGAAGATCGTTGCCAACCTTGACGCTCTTTCCTTCAGCCAGATTGCTATTGTTGAGCCTCTGGCTGTCGGTTGCCATGCTGCGCGGCGGGCTGAGGGGAAAGCTGGCGAAACTATGCTGGTATTCGGTTGTGGCATGGTCGGCCTGGGTGCTATTGCTAAAGGTAATGATGACGGTGCCACCGTTATTGCCGTCGATATTGATGATGACAAGCTCGACCTGGCCCGTAACTTCGGTGCGACTCATACCATCAATTCCAAAACCCAGAATCTCGAAGAGGAAGTTTTACGTTTGACCGATGGGCATGGCGCATCTGTTGCTATTGAGGCCATTGGTTTTGACCAGACCTTTATCGCTGCGGTTGATCTGGTCGCCTTCTCTGGTCGGGTTGTCTACGTCGGATATGTAAAAAATAAGGTAGCTTTCGATACTAAAATATTTGTCATGAAAGAGATTCAGATTCGTGGTGCCCGCAACGCCATCAAGCAGGACTTTGTCGATGTCCTTGAATTAATGAAGAAACTTGACCTGCCGATTGAGCGTCTGATCTCCAAAGATGTTAAACTTGCAGATGCCGGTGAAGCACTTAAAAGTTGGAGCGATAACCCCGCTGCGATAACCAAGATCCTGGTGTCCTTCGACTAATATTTTCAGCTTAAGGGAGTGTATTCTCATGAAGGAATTAAATCGTAGTACCACTGATTTACCCAGTTATCCAGAGCGTATTCTGCAAATCGGCGAAGGGAATTTCCTGCGCTGTTTTATTGGCTGGCAGGTTGATATCCTGAACGAAAAAAATGGTCTGAACGCAGGTATTGTGGTCGCGCGTCCCATTGATACCGATATGCCCGAACCACTGAATGTGCAGGACGGTCTCTATACCACCCTGTTGCGCGGTTACGATGAAGAAAATCAACTGCGCAATGAAAAGCGTGTGGTCTCAAGTGTGACCCGTGAAATCTCCATCTACAAGGAATACGCTAAATTTCTTGAAGTGGCCCACAATCCTGAATTGCGTTTTGTTTTCAGCAATACCACTGAAGCTGGTATTGCCTTTAGTGATGCTGATCAATTTTCCGACGCCCCAGCGGTCACCTATCCCGCCAAACTGACCCGTTTCCTCTACGAGCGTTTTGAGGCTTTTGACGGTGCCACCGATAAAGGGCTGGTGCTGTTTCCCTGTGAGTTGCTCGACTATAACGGTGAGCTGCTCAAAGAGTATGTCTTTAAGTATGCCGATCTATGGAACCTGTCGGATGAGTTCAAGGCCTGGCTGGAAGAGGCCAACACCTTCTGCTCAACCCTGGTCGATCGTATCGTCACCGGTTATCCGCGGGATGAAGTCGCTGAGTTAGAAGCTGAGCTTGGTTATCATGACCGTTTCATGGTGACTGGTGAATTTTTTCACCTCTTTGTTATTCAGGCCCCTCAGTGGGTTGGTGAAGAGCTGAAGCTTGCCGATAGCGGGTTGCATATTCAAATTGTCGATGACTTAAAGCCCTACAAACAACGTAAGGTCGGTATTCTTAATGGTTGTCATACGGCGCTGATGCCGATTGCCTGGTTGTGTGGCATCGAATTCGTCAAGGATGCAACCAATGATGAGCAACTGGAAGATTTCCTTGCCAAGCTCCTCGACAAGGAGATCATCCCGTGCTTGCCGCTGCCAGTTGAGGAATTAAAGCCATTTGCCGCCAGCGTCATTGGTCGCTTTAAGAACCCTTATATCAAACACAAGTGGCTCGATATCTCCCTCAACTCCATGACCAAATTCCGCACCCGCCTGCTGCCTCAACTCAAGCAGTACTGTGCTGATAATAATGCGGTGCCGCCCCTCATGAGTCTGGCTTTTGCGGCTTTGATCTGTTTTTACCGCGGTGAGCTGAACGGTCAGAGTTATCTGACCAAAGATGATCAGCCCTTCCTTGATATGTATCAGGATCTCTGGGGGAAGGCTGGTATGGGCGCTGTCGATCTGGCAACTGCGACAACTATAGCGCAAAAGGTTTTAAGCCTTGATCAGCATTGGGAAGCAGAACTTCTCAAAATTGATGGGCTGGTTGGCCAGGTCGCAGAATTTATTGTCAGTATTACTGAAAAAGGCATGCGGGAGACTCTTACGGAGGTACTCTGATGATCAAAGTATCCAGAATAGACAGTGCAGATAATGTCGCTGTCACCTATGTCGAATTAGCGGCCGGAACTGAGGTTGACGCCGCCGGGCAGGACTCGTTTAAAGTCGTCAGCGATATTCCCGTCGGGCATAAAATTGCCTTGATCGATATCGCCAAAGGGGAACATGTTACCAAGTACGGAGCATCCATTGGCGTTGCCAGTGAAAATATTGCCAAAGGGAGTCACGTTCATACCCATAATGTCAAAACCGGACTATCCGATAAGCAGGAATACAGCTATCAACCTGTCAATGCCGAAGGGGAACGGTTCTGCTGGAATGAGGCTACTGGTCTGCAGGTTTACCGGCGCAGTAATGGCCGCGTTGGCATCCGTAATGAGCTTTGGGTCATTCCAACCGTTGGCTGCGTAAATGGGATTGCTGACAGTATTATCAAATCCTTCAACGCCACAGCCGAGCGCAGTGGTGTGGATGGCATATTTAACTTTCCACACCCTTATGGGTGTTCTCAGCTTGGTGGGGATCATGAACGCACCAAGGTCATGTTGCAGAATATTGCCCTCCATCCCAACTGTGGCGGGGTGCTGATCCTGGGACTTGGCTGTGAGAACAATCAGATTGATGCCTTCCGTCAATCACTGCCGGAAACTATTGATGCTGAGCGGATCCGTTACCTGGTCGCTCAGGATGTCGGTGATGAGATTGAGGCTGGTGTTGAGCTGCTCGAAGAACTTTATGCGGTAGCCTCACAGGATCAGCGTCAACCGGGAAGCTGGAGTGATATCGTCATTGGTCTTGAGTGCGGCGGTAGTGATGCCTTTTCCGGGTTAACTGCCAATCCTCTCATTGGTCGGGTTTCCGATTACGTCGTCAGCCAGGGGGGAACAACGGTATTAACTGAGGTGCCGGAAATGTTCGGTGCTGAACACATCCTGATGGAGCAGTGTGTCAATCAGGAGGTATTTGAAAAAACGGTGACCATGATTAATGATTTTAAGGATTATTACATGGCTCACGACCAGCCGATTTATGAAAATCCATCACCGGGGAATAAAAAAGGGGGGATAACCACCCTGGAAGATAAGTCCCTTGGCTGTACGCGCAAAGCTGGAAAATCTCAGGTTGTCGATGTTATCAAGATCGATGAACGGGTCAGCAAGCCTGGGCTCAACCTGCTGTATTCACCCGGCAACGATATTGTCGCTACGACCTCGCTGGGGGCTGCCGGTTGTCAACTGGTACTGTTCTCAACCGGGCGGGGGACGCCGTTAGGTGGTTTTATCCCGACGCTGAAAATTGCCACCAATACTGCTCTTGCTGAAAAAAAAGGGAACTGGATCGATTTTAATGCCGGAGTGCTCGCCGAACCGAATGCGGCCCCTGATCAGGTGTTGAGTGACTTTTTAACCAAAATCGCTGCCATTATTAATGGTGAACTGACCTCTGCTGAACAGCGTGGCAGCCGTGATATCGCTATTTTCAAGACCGGGGTGACCTTGTAGTCGTTATCTGAAAACATGTTGTCAGTTCTTCTGATAGAAACCGTTAAGGCAAAACAGCAAAGCCGCTTCATTTTTGAAGCGGCTTTGCTGTTTTGCAGTGAGTAATTTGTGCTGTTAGTGATCAGGATCCACCGTAGGAATGCAGACCTGACAGCACCAGATTAACGCCCAGATAACAGAAGAGTGTTGCCGCAAAACCGAAGATAGACAACCAGGCTGCCCGCCGGCCGACCCAGCCACGGGTGAAGCGGGCATGGATAAAGGCCGCATAAATAAACCAGACAATCAGGCTCCAGGTTTCTTTCGGGTCCCAGCTCCAGTAGGTTCCCCAGGCGTAATTAGCCCAGGCGGCTCCGGTGATAATGCCAAGGGTCAGCAACGGGAACCCAACCATAATCGCTTTGTAGTTGAGATCATCAAGCACGCGGGTTGGAGGAAACATACCGAGGATCCCGCCCATTGGTTGGTTTTTCGGCTGTTTTTCTTCCTTGCCGATTTTCAGCAGGTACATAATGGAAACCCCACAGGCAACCGCGAATCCGGCGTAACCAAGGAAACAGGTGATAACGTGATAGGTCAGC
This sequence comes from Geopsychrobacteraceae bacterium, assembly GCA_963664385.1. Taxonomy (GTDB): domain Bacteria; phylum Desulfobacterota; class Desulfuromonadia; order Desulfuromonadales; family Geopsychrobacteraceae; genus Seleniibacterium. The sequence goes on along the minus strand of OY761157.1, from coordinate 746,981 downwards.
CAGTTGCTCTGCAGAGCCGGTACCAGCGGATCGATTTCAGCATGCAGACTCATTTGCGCCCACAACATACTGAACAGAGCAATGGGCAGCACAAAGGCGCCAATAGCCCGTTGTTTGTATTTAAAGTCGATAATCAGGTAGATCAGCAGGATGGACCAGGCAAAGAAGACCACCGATTCATACAGATTGGTCAGCGGTGCCCGGCCATCTTCACCAAGAATCTGATACGATTCGTACCAGCGCAGGCCCAGTGCTGAGGTCTGAATCAGAAAACCGCCTAAAGCAACCAGGGTTGCTGTCAGGGCGATGGTTTTGTTTTTTGATGCGATATAAACGAAAAACAACACCATTGCAGCAAAATAGGCAACGGTTGTCAGGTTGAATAATTGACCACTATCCATCAGTTAAGCCTCCTTGTTTGAGGATTCATTTTTAATCGTTGCTTCAAATTTGCTCAGCAGCTCTTCAAAAGCCAGCGAGAATCCTGGTTGATTACGGTGAGCGTTGCCAGCAATTGTTGCTGTGGTTTTTCCATTCTGCTCACTCAGGCGAATCCAGATTCGTTTATGGGAGAAGAAGAACGCAGTCAGGGAACCGAAAACCATCAGGAAACAGCCGGCCCAGACAATATTAACCCCGGGATCTTTGGCGACCTGTAGCCCGGTGAACTGTGGCTGATCAATGCTCAGCAGGCTGAAGCTGAAGATTCCTCCGCGTTTGACATCAAATTCAGGATAGTTCTGCCAGACCACGAAAGGGTTGCCGTGCTTCCCGTCCGGGGTGTTGACATGGAGCTGGATGGCAGGGCCAAAGTTGCGGTCATTGTCGGTGTAATCGTTGACGGCAAAGGCATAGCCGTTGGGCAGATTGATGTGCTGGCCGCGGTCAGCAACCACTTCCATGGTGTCGCCGCTGTCGTTGTTTTTGATTCTGATCTTAAAACGTGCAGTGCCGGCAGCGCCGTAGCTGGACTGATAGAAGGTAATCCCCTTGTAGGTCAACGGGTCGTTAACCTCGATGGTTTTTTCCAGGATTTCCTGACCGTTCTCAAGGATCACCAGATCGCTTTTGTAGTCTTTAGGGCGTCTGCTGTTGGCATAGTAGCTGACATCGAAATCATCACAACGAACGGTAAAACCAAGGGGGATCGTTCCGCCACTACGGGACTGAACGGTATCGATAGAAGTTCCTTCGACGATATTAACCCACGCTTTGTAACCCCAGACATTTCCAATAATGGCTCCGGCCATAATAATCAGGATCGAAATATGGGTGACGTAAGCACCGAATCGCGAATAGATTCCCTTCTGGGCAAACAAGTAGATATGGCCATCTTTTTCAGTTTTAACCGGTTTGGTGAACTCTTTGGTCAGAAAGGTTGTTAGCGTCCTGACCAGTTCCTCTTTACTTTTCTTGGTCGTGACATCGCCACGATTGGCAGAATTCTTAAGCAGGCCGTCGCCCGGAACCAGGGTGGGGTCTTTGACGAATTTCCACACCCGGGGGAAGTTTTTGATGGAACAGCAGATCAGGTTGACACTGAATAGCGCCAGAATCCCAATGAACCAGGTGGAGTGGTACATATCGGTGAATTGCAGAGCTTTAAACAGTTCATAGTTGCTCTGACCATATTCCCGGATATAGTCAGCGGCAGGCGCGTTCTGCTGAATGATAGTGCCGATAATCGATGTGGCGGCCAATAGTAACAGCAGAATGATGGTCAGTTTGAGGGAACAAAAAAAGTCCCAGATACGATCTGTAAGGTCTTTTTTTTGAGTTGTCAAAATAGTTGTCTCCTAAACAAGATAGATGTCTTTCGAAATTATGACAGAATTGGTCAATAAAGCCAGCGCGAATAGCGCGGGTAACCAGTGTTCAGGAGTTTTCAATGTCTGAGGATGACAGTTCTCAGGTGACTTAAGGTTTGATTTGGCAGATAGGTATATTGTTGTACGAAAATGGCTGTTATCAGGCTCGCCGGGAACTGAGGATCCCTGGAATCAACGACGCGAAATAACGGAGTCTGGGTGCGTGGATCATGAGCAATGGGGTGTGAAGCGTTCTGCTCGTTTTGGTACGACGGACCCCCAATATCACGCGCGACCGGGCCCGCGGTGTGACACGCTTCACTTTTACAACAACTTTGAGCGCAAGTCTTTGGAGCGTTGACGGTAATCGTGTGGCAACTGTTGACCTGTGGTGTTACTTCACAGCTTGGCACAGGGGAAAGACAGGCACCAGCGTGGGCCAGAAAACCAACCAGCACAAAAAAAGCTGACAGCAGCAGTGAGAGCTGTACACAGGTGCGCCTTTTATGGTGTCTCATAACCAGTTACGCCTCCGCGAAACCTTTTACCTTGTTGGTCCTGATGGAATGTTTGTGCCCGTATTCCGTTGGTAACTGGTAAAGAGCAGACATTCTCCAGGTGCGTTCTGTACGCTGAATGCATTGGCAGGTTGCTGTAAACAGTATAATCAGCAAGTGCTGTCTCTCTGTGGTGGTCAACGCCCTGCCAGTGTCTTGGGTCAATTGATCTACCTTACATATAGATAGATATATTATTCCAAACCTGGTTTTTTCTCCTAGTGAAAAATCTACAGACCTGCATCTTTAAGTTGCTGTAGCAGTTCCAATTGTTCAGATGTCGGGCTTTTTGGGACGGCAATTTCAATGACAGCATACAAGTCGCCCGCTGGTTGCGTCTTGCTTGCAGCCACCCCATAGCCACGTAAGCGAATTTTCTGCCCGGGTTGAATTCCGGCAGGGACCTTGATTCTTTTCGGACTGTCAAGAGTCGGAACATCAATCGTGGTTCCAAGACAGGCACCGCTGAAAGGGATTTCAACCCGAACCAGAATATCCCGGCCCTCGCGGCTGAAAATCGGGTCGGGATCGATGGCGATATTCAAAAACAGGTCACCCGGGGGGCCGCCCATCGGATTGGGGCCGCCTTTGCCGGAAACGCGAAGTTTGCTGCCAGCTTCAATGCCCGCCGGAATCTTGACTTTAATTTGTTCGACACGCCCTTCGTTGCGGTAGTCGATACGTCGTTCCCCCCCTTTGATAGCGATCTGGAAGGGAATGCTGACCTGCATGGTGTAATCCTGCCCTTTACTGGGACGGGGACGTCGGTGGCTGCGACCACCGCCTCCAAACAGTTGGCTGAACAGATCTTCGCCACCAAATCCGTTACCAAAAATATCTCCCATATTAACGTTTCGGAAAATATCTTCTTGGGAAAAGCGTTGCTGAAAGCCCGCTGCACCAAACTGATCATACTGCCGGCGTTTGTCGGTATCGGACAGAACTGCATAGGCTTCGGTGATCTGCTTGAATTTATCTTCGGCCGCCTTGTCGCCAGGGTTTTTATCCGGGTGATATTTCTGGGCAAGCTTGCGATATGCTTTTTTTATGGTTGCTGCATCGGCACTACGTTCCACGCCGAGAGTTGTGTAGTAATCCTGTGACATCTGCTATTGGTCTCCTATCAATCATTTTCACCTGAAATAATATAGAGACGCTGACTGGCAGCGTCAAGATAATGCTGATTGTAAGTGTGCAGACACAATTGAAAACTTGATGTATGTAAAAAAAAAGGTAAAATCATCTGTCGCAATGGTTTGCAATAATACCTATAGTTTTTGAAGCAAGGTGAATATTCACAGGGGATCGCGGTAAACGTAATATAAATTTAAGGTGTCGTGAGGGGGATGTATGACCGAAGTAGAATATCAACAAAGCTATTTGAGATGGATCCGCCAGGGAATCGAGGCGGTAGAGGATGGCAACATCGCTTTTGCTCTGGCGCAGCTTGAGAAGGTCCGTGAGGATGATCTCACTCCGCTGGCGAGCTCGTACCTGGCCTATTGCATTGCCCGCGAACGGCGGCTTGGAGGAAAAGCTATCAATATGGCTTTGCATGCGGTTAAAAAGGACCGCACTCATCCGTTGATATACCTGAACCTGGGCCGGGTTTATCTTGCCCTGGGGAAGGACAAAAAAGCATTGCAGGTTTACCGCAGGGGCTTACAATGTCAGCATCACCCTCTGTTAATCAGGCAAATCAGTCTGATCTGTCCGCGTCAGACTTGCACATTTCCTTTTTTGAAACGTTCCAATCTTCTAAATATGTTGTCAGGGCGCATTCGAGCAAGGTTTTCTTCTCTCCATTAAACCAGCTGCGTGAGGTGAGTTGGAGCGCAAACAATCTTTTTTAAGGAGTTCTTCATGATCCGTATCGCTGTAATCGGTGGAGGTATTTCTGGACTTGCAACTGCATTTGCCATCGAACGTGAAGCTGCCAGTGCTCATCTGGACGTAGAAACCCTGGTTATTGAGAAGGAACGGCGTTGCGGGGGGAAAATCTGGTCACGCCAGGAAGAAGGTTATCTCTGTGAGTGGGGGCCGAACGGCTTTCTTGATAATAAGCCGATGACCCTGGATTTGTGTACCCAACTCGGTATCGGGCAACAGTTGCTACGCTCTGACGATAATGCCCGTAAGCGGTTTATTTACTCAAACAAGATGCTGCATCGGTTACCGGAGAATGGGCCGTCCTTTATCAAGTCTCCTCTGATCTCCTGGCCTGGAAAAATGCGTTTGGCTGCCGAGTTGGTCATTCCTAAACGCGCCAGCGCTGATGATGAGACTCTGGCAGAGTTCGGTCGCCGCAGGCTTGGTGGTGAAGCCTTGGATAAACTTATCGCTCCCATGGTTTCCGGAATTTTTGCCGGAAACCCGGAGACTATGAGCCTGAAAAGCTGCTTTCCACGTATTTATGAGCTGGAACAGGAGTACGGCGGTCTGATCCGGGCAATGCTGAAATTGGCCAAGAAGAAACGCGCCGAACAGCAGGCTGGTAAGGTTGTGGCGAGCGCTGCCGGACCTGGTGGCATCCTTACCTCTTTCAGTGGTGGTATTCAGTATCTGACTGACAGTGTTGCCAAGCAGGTTAAAGGGGAGAAAATAGTCGGACAGGGGGTGCAGAAGTTAACTCCCAAGCAAGGTGGTTTTCTTATCGAGCTTGAAGATGGCAGCACTCAGGAAGCCGAGTTGGTGGTTACTGCTCTGCCCGCTTACGCACTGGCTGGGCTTGTGGCTGAACAGGCACCTCAGGCGACAGAGCTGCTTAACGAAATCCCTTACGCGGCCATGAATGTGATCTGTTTCGGTTATGAAAAGTCAGCCATTGAGCATGATCTGAATGGTTTCGGCTACCTGATCCCGCGTGCTGAAGGGTGCAGTACCCTGGGAACTTTATGGGATTCGAGTATTTTTAACTGGCGGGCTCCGGAAGGTAAAGTTCTGCTCCGGTCAATGATGGGGGGCGCAACCAACCCTCAGGCGATAAACCTGAGTGATAATGACGTTATCGCCAAAACCAAGCATGATCTGCAGCAGATCATGGGGATCAGAAGTGAGCCAGAGTTTATCCGGATTTTCCGTCATCCAGAGGCGATCCCCCAATATACTCGCGGGCATGCGGCACGTGTTTCTGGTATTATGGAAAAGCTCGGCCACCTTCCTGATTTACTGGTAACCGGCAATGCTTTTAGCGGCGTCAGTCTTAATGACTGTATCAATGCAGCTAATAAAACCGCAGAGACGCTTATCGGGAAAATTAAAGAGCGCTGACGGCAATTGATGCGTTACGTTTCGTTGGCATCGAGATTCTCCCCGTCTTCACCTTCCAGTTCTTTGGCTGTTACCTGAAGGGGGGAGAAGGTCAGGTAGCGGATACCACCGGTTTTAGGGTTTTCAACAATAGACAGGGGGCCAGCGATATCCATGGTGGTTTCTTCGCTCGTCTCACCTAATGAGATGGTGACTTTCTCGCGAAGTTCACCAAGGATATTTATTTTCGGGTTGGCTGTCGCGTGTTGGCTGAACTTAAAACTCGCAAGTTCTTGTTTAAGACCTTCGTTCTCTTCTTCAAGATTGGTGTGGCGTTGCGTCAGGATGCCGATCCGCAGTTCAATCGCTTCACGTAAGGCCGGGCGTAACCCCGCTAACGGTTTTTTATTTAAACCGACCAGGGTTTCCCCAATATTTTTGGCCTGCTCGGTGACACTCTTGGTCCGGGTTCGCAGGAATTTCAAGCGATCAGCTTCCGGGAAGTAGACTCCTGCAGTGACAAACGTTTTTGCTCCAGCACGGGCGCCAAGCGTCTTTACTTCAATACCTTCCAGGGCGACACACTCTCCGCCGGAAATAACCCCTTTGGGGCAGAAGATGACCCCGGTTGATTTCACCGATGAGTTGCGCATTTCCGATTCCAGGTAAACATCGCCGTGGCATTCAATCTGAGCCTGGTTCAGATAGCGGCTACGGAATGCTCCTTGGCAAATAACCTTGCCGATTCCTTTGCCAGCCATGCTGCCAAGGGTCACAGGCCCTCCTGAATTAATCTGGCAGGCACCGACGGTCCCGGAAACATTAAGACCTTTGGTGGCAGAGATGTTGAAATCGTCAAGAACATCCCCTTTGATATCAACAAATCCGTTAAAGGAGATATGCCCCACATGAAAATCAACATCACCGCTGACGACCATTTCCTCGACAACACTGAGTACGTTCTTGTCAAATACGGCACGACCAGACAATTCGGCAATCAGCAGGGTTCCGTCAGCGCTCATTTTTACGCCACTTCCTGCTCGTACCGGACTGGCTTTCCCTGGCTTAGCCTGGATCGGTTTACCGGTTGCTGTCAGTCCGTTTTCCCCTGGTGTTGGCGGGTAAAGCTTGCCAATAACCTGTCCGGTTTCTATGTTTGAAAAGCTTTGAATGGCTTTAAAATCAACCCTGCCCTGTTCGTCTTCAGTCAGCTCTTCATTATCTTTTCCGGTACTGACAACCAGTTCAAACCAGCCGTCATCACCATTGACCGCAGCTGTGCCGGAAGCCAGGACAAAATTGTCCAATGGCTGGCCCTGAGCCGCTTCTCCACAAAAGATGGCAATTTGCTCGAGATCAACAGATTTGATGATGTCATGATTATGTAGAATGCTGATTAGTTTAGCGGGTGGGATACTGTTGTTTTTATCGTAAACTTCGATGCTGGCAACGCATTCGAGTTCATTCTGGCGAAAATCCAGGCGTAAGGAGTACGCATCGGTGACAAAGTCTCCAATGTGCTTCGTGCCAATTTCAATGCGTTGTTCGCTGTTTTTATTGACCATTGTGTCTGGACCAGATAGCTCCGGTTTCCACCTGGATTCCTGTGCCTTAAATCCCCTGAATATGGGCTCATTCAGCCGAATTCATTGAATATGTCAGGTGAACAGAAAACCGGATCAGAAACATTTAATAGTGCGTGTCAGGAGTTTCAGGATAGGCACTAACTAGTTATAATTATAAAGGATCTTAACATGTTTTCGGAATGTTGAGGATAATTCTTTAGTTTAATTGTCGGTCAAAAAGTGAATTACTGCATTTTGATGCGCTTGACGCTGATTTTTCAGCTAGGTATTCTCAGACATTCAGTTTTCTTACTCTATAATGTAAATATCACCAGGAGCGCCAATGCCTGAATTGATGGCCACGTTAAAAAAGGATCTCGCTGAAGTGACCTGGCGGGAGTTGCGGATTCATATGCAGCGCGATGTCATTATCGTTGTTGCTGAAAACCTTGACCTGGTTGATACGGCAGTCGCCGTTGCCAGGGATGAAAAAGATACGGTTCAGTCCTGGATTGCTTCCGGAGAGGTTGCCAAGCCGGTTACCAGCCAACTTGAAAGGTGGGAAAATGATCTGGCAAAAGCCTTTCAGATGCTTATCGTCAAGCCGTTTATCCTGATTCAGGAAGTGTCACATGGTTGATAAATTTGTAACCTCTTTGGCTGACTATCGCAGCCCTGGGGTTTTTAACCCGTGGGGAGAATCGGACCCTGATCATGATCATGATAACCGCGGACCGGTCGTCCGTCGAAACCAGCTTTTTCGTTACCTTCATGAGCGGATTGGCAGCGCTGATACCTTATTGTGCGCTGAGGCTATTGGTTATCAGGGGGGACACTTCAGTGGTATCCCAATGACCTCCGAGCGGTTGCTGCTGGGAGGATTGACACATAAAAAGCTTTATCCCGATATGGTTTTTAACCAGCTCGTCCCGCAGCGGACCAGTAAACCAGAGGTGCGCCCCAACGGCTTTACCGAACCAACGGCCACCATCGTCTGGGGATTTTTCGCAGAGCAGGGGATTGATCCCCGTCGTGTCGTTTTGTGGAACGCCTTTCCCTGGCATCCCTATCATGCTAACCGCGGCTTACTGACCAACCGGACGCCACGCGATGAAGAGCTCGCCGCCGGGCACAAGGTGTTACAGAACCTGATTGAGATTGGGGCCTTCCGGAATATCGTCGCCATCGGAGAAAAGTCAGCAGCACAATTGGCACAATTACATATTTCCGCCCACAAGGTCCGTCATCCCGCTAATGGTGGAGCAGGGAAGTTTCGCGCGCAGATGCAGGAGATCCTGAAATAATTGACTTTGCTGCCACCTGTATTTTTCAGAGGGCAATGCTACGAGGGTAACCATGGCCGTTGAGGTTGTTCAAAAGCAGATTGAAAAGTTCCTGAGCAGCGAAACTCCTGAGGTGATGTCTATTAAGGGGGATTGGGGGGTTGGTAAAACCTATGCCTGGAATAGTTACCTGAACTTTGCCAAAAACAAAAATAAAATTGCCCTGGGAAAATATTCCTATGTGTCCCTGTTTGGCATTAATTCCCTGAGTGATCTGAAATTCGCCATCTTTGAAAATATTGTTGAGAATCAATTTATTGGTCGCAAACCGACGCTGGAAAGTTTCAGAAGCAATACGGCTGAACTCATCGGACAGTTCAGCAAAAAATCATTTCCTATTGCCCCGGGAAATCGCAGTTTCGAACCGTATCACGGAATTTTCGATACCCTGCTGTTTCTGTCGCTGGAAAGGACCATCATCTGTATCGATGATTTTGAGCGTAAAGGTAAGGGGATTGCCGTTCAGGATGTTATGGGGCTGATCAGCCTGCTTAAGGAGCAGAAGAAGTGTAAAATTGTGCTGATTTTAAATGATGAAAGCCTGGCTGAAGATGCTTCGGTTGATTATGTCAGGCTGCGTGAAAAGGTCATTGATACCGAATTACTGTTCGCACCGACGGCTGATGAATGTATTGGAATTGCCTTGACCAACGGTCGCCTTGCTCATCTGCTGAGTGGCTACATCATGAAGTTGAAGATCAGTAACATTCGGATCCTCAAGAAAATTGAAAAGCTGGCGGCAACTCTGGTGCTGCAGCTTAAAGATTACGATGAGCCGGTTCTGGATCGGGCCATGCGGACCGTGACTCTTTTGACCTGGTGCTATTACAGTCAGTCCCCTGATGTGCCCGATTTTAATTTTGTCCTGGGGCGTAGCAATGTCTTTGGCGAACTGGATGATGAAAGCTTATCGATCCAGCAACAGACCTGGTGTTCGCTGTTGCGCCATTATGACAATTATACCTTTGATGAATTTGATACCCAGATTGCACGTTTGGTCGAAAACGGCTACCTGAATGATGAGAAGCTACGGGCTGATGCTGACCTGTATGCGGATAAAATCCTCCAGGGGTATTCCCAGGCGTCATTCCAGGCGGCCTGGGACAAGTTTAATGAGTCATTTGATGATAACGCTCAGGATGTCATCGATAATTTATCCGACAGCTTTACAAATGGCGCTAAATATATCACCCCGGCTAACCTCGATGGTGCCGTGCGCTTATTGCGCTACCTGGGGCGTGATGCCTTGGCAACGCGAATCATTGACCTGTACATTGAAAAACGGCGTAGTGAAGTGGCTCTGTTTAACCTTGATGGCAGGTCTTTACACAGCAGTATTAAAGATCAGGAAGTGATCGAAAAATTTCAGCGGACCTTTGAATCGATCCGTGAGCATCATTCCCTTGAAGCATTGTGCGAAAAGATTTTAAGCAATCATGGAGAGCACGATCAGGAGGAAATTCTTCTTTCTCATGCCTCTGTAGCCGAATACATCGAGCTGTTCAAACGCCTCAGGGAACCGCTATTGTCCCGTTATATTGATCTTTGCCTGAAATTCAGCAGACTAGGCGGGGCGACCGAATATCAGGAACTGATCTCCGATAAAGCAACCGCAGCCCTTAAGCATATCGGGCGAGAAAGTCGCTTGAATGCCAGTCGCGTCCGGCGTTTTGGTATAAGTGTATAGTTCCCCTCTGGAAACGGCTCATTGCCGCCGTGACTGCGTCAACCTGTGGACCCGGTTTGGTTGCTATCACGATGAAGTGCTCGCTGCCGAGCTAAAAAAAATATGCGTTTTTCGTGGTATTCTGGGCTACCTGACAGTATTTTTCATCCTCTGCAACTACCTCATTAGCATAATAATTAAATCATCAGCATGGAAAAACCGGCATTGATTTTGCTCAAGAAGTCAATGAGCAGATTGTTCTCGGCAGAGTGATGGTCGGGTAGGCATGGCGTCACTTGCTCTTCCTGATCAGGCTGGGGCAAGTTTTTTCCTTTGTTGAAAGAAACGTTTTATATGGCGAACAAAACCAAGAAAATCCTGGTGTGGATGAGTATTCTCTCCCTGCTGCTCCTCACCGGGGTTGCGATTACCTACCGGAGTACCAGTGTTGTAGTTGATAGGATTATCGCTGATCATCAGCTGGTAAGGGTCAACAACCGGGTTGACGCTACTGAAATCTGGCTTGATCAACAAATGCGGATTCTCAATGCCGCTGCTGATTCGATTCCCTATGGTGCTTTGGGCACTAATGAAGCGACCCTAGATCCTTTGCGTATGGCCATGCGTGCAGGTCATTTCAGTGATGTCTACATCGGTCTGGCCGATGGTTCGATTATCGACGGTGCTGGCTGGTTTCCTCCTGAGGAATACGACACCAGGGTGCGCCCCTGGTATGTTGAAGCTGTTAACGCAGGGAAAACCAGCTTTACAACCCCTTACATCGACATGGTAACCCAGGAGTTTGTTATCGCCCTGGTTACCCCCTTATACCACCAGGGGAAATTTGTCGGGGTCATGTCCGCTGATACAATCCTTGATTCCCTGGTGAAAACCCTGTTGGCGACGAAGATTGGTGAAACCGGTTATCTGTTTGTGGCTTTAAAGGATGGCACCATCCTGATTCACCCTAATCAGGATTACGTGATGAAGACCTCTTTGCAGACGATTGAACCGGCATTGAGTGATATCGCCGGGACTTTTGCCATGCAGCGGGAGGGGACGATCCATTATCCAGGCAACGATCAGGATAATCTGCTTGCTTACAAACAGATCAGTAATACCGATTGGTACCTGTGTACGACAATTCCGGTGAAAGAAGCCTATGGCCAATTGCGTAAGACGACTCTTCTTTTTGCGGCGGAAATTCTCCTGAAGGTCCTGGGAGGGCTTGCTATCCTCACTTTGGTCGGGGTTGGTGGCAGCGGTGTTTTGCTGTTTATTTCGAACAAACGCTACGAATCAGCGATGCAGCATCATGTCGATGAGCTTTCAGGGATTCACGCTGACCTGCGTTGGAATATCAGTAAGCGGCGGGAGGTGGAAACCCGTTACAAGACATTATTCAACGTGGCGAACGATGCTATCCTGGTCAGTAAGGAGATGACCATTATTGAATGTAATGACAAGGCCTCCGATCTGTTCGGTGGTGATCGTTACAGTTTGATCGGGCGCAATGAGCTAGATCTGTTTCCTGATATACAACCCGGGGGTGGCAACAGCGAAGAGACCGCCCGGACTATCCTTGACCAGGCCATAGATGGCCAGCAACGTTACTACGAGTGGACCTTTCGACGCCTTGATGGCAGCGAATTCCCGGCTGAGGTCAGCCTGAAAACCTTGCGCTTGCATAAAGAGGAACTGGTCCTGACCAGTATCCGAGATGTTTCGAAACGGGTCTTTGCTGAACGTCAATTGCTGCAGAATCAGAAAATGGCGGCCATGGGAGAGATGCTTGGTGCCATCGCCCACCAGTGGCGTCAACCGCTCAACATTTTATCGACTTACATTGCCAGTTTGCAGGCGGCGTATATTAACCGGGCCATCGACAAACCGTTTGTTGAAACCCTGGTCAAGAATGCCAATACCCAGGTGCAGTTTATGTCGAAAACCATTGATGATTTTCGTAATTTTTATAAGCCGTCCAAGAGTAAGCAGCCATTTGATGTGCTGGAAGCGGTCAACCATGCTATCAAGCTGTTGGCCCCACGTCTAAAGCAGGCCGGTCATATTATTGAGGTGCGGGTCGATGCGACCGCCTCTGGACTTATAACCAACGGCTTTCAGAGTGAATTTGTGCATGTCATGATGAATCTTCTGAGTAATGCCAAAGAAGCAATTGAAGATCGTTTCCGTACTGATAGTGAATTACAAAAAGGTGAGATTGTTGTTACTTTAACAGCCGATCAGAGCGACATAATTCTGCATGTCCAGGATAATGGCTGTGGCATTTCCAAGCAGCATTTGGGACATATATTTTCCCCTTACTTCACAACCAAAGGAACCCAGTCCGGTACCGGAATCGGCTTGTATATGTCCAAAATGATGATAGAACAGGAAATGAACGGGCGCATCAGTGTGCAAAGTTCGGAAACTGGTACCGTCATGACCATTCATTTACCCCGTTTTTCTTCTCATGAGGTGACACATGCTTGATCTGGGTAGCCGTGATCCCGATATTATCTTGATTGATGATGAGCAATCAGAGCTGGATGCCTATGGATTTTTGTTGCGCTCCATGGGGATCAGAAAAATCCATACGCTGCAGGATAGTACCAAGGTGCTTGGTTATATGCAGAAGGTTTCGGCCCCGGTGGTTTTTCTTGATCTGAATATGCCGGTGAAATCAGGGGAGGAGGTGCTGCGTGAACTTAAGGAACATTGGCCCCAGGTTCCGGTAATCATCTGTACGGCCAATTCGGAAATTGAAACCGCGATCAGGTGTCTTAAACTGGGGGCCCACGATTACCTGGTCAAGCCGATCAGTATGGACAGCTTCGGGTCTGCATTACGTACGGCTATGGAGATTGCTGACCTGCGGACTGAGGTGATGTCTTTAAAGGGGGTGGCTTTTCCTACCGGGGGTGGCCAGGAACATAATGCTTTTCAGCATATAGTTACCCGCAATCCAGCCATGTATTCGCTGTTCCAATATATCGAAAACATTGCGCCCAGTACCCAGCCGGTGCTGATCCTGGGGGAGACGGGAACCGGGAAAGAGCTTTTAGCCAGGGCGGTGCATGATGTCAGTGGCTTGCGTGGTGATTATGTTGCCGTTGATGTCTCAGGGCTTGACGACACCATGTTCTCCGACACTCTTTTTGGGCATGTCAAGGGAGCCTATACCGGCGCTGCCAGTGAGCGCCCGGGACTCCTTGAAAAAGCCGCCGGGGGAACTATTTTCCTGGATGAAATCGGTGACCTGAAAGAAGCGTCGCAGGTGAAATTGTTGCGGGTGCTGCAGGAAGGAATTTATTATCCCCTCGGCTCAGACCAGCCGAAGATTAACCGGGCGCGGGTTATTACGGCAACCAACCTCGACCTGTCTATCCTCGCTGGTCAGGAAGAGGTATTTCGTCGCGATCTTTACTACCGGCTCAGTACTCACCTGATTAAAGTCCCTCCGTTGCGTGAACGGCGGGAAGATCTTCCGTTGCTGATCGATTATCTGCTTGAAGAATCGGCCGCCAGCATGGGCAAAGGGGTTCCCCGCTTAAGCCCAGGAGCCTTGCGCTTGCTCCTTAAACATCCTTTTGAGGGAAATATTCGCGAGCTTAAAACCTATGTTTTTGATGCTGTCGCCCGGTGTCAGGGGGATATGGTTCCTGAAGAGGTCATTGCTCAGCGCCTTTGCGGATCGTCACGGTTTGTAACCAGTGAGGCTGATATTTCTGTCTCTTCTCTTGATTCTCTGTTTGGTCATTTTCCAACCCTGGAGGAATTGGCCGAGTACGGTATTGACCAGGCGTTAATGCGCTCAGGGGATAATCAGAGCCAGGCAGCGAAGCTGCTCGGCATCTCCAAGCAGGCTCTGAATAAACGCCTTAAGAAACGCCTTTTACCCGAGTAAACTTTTGTCTTTATGGACGCGTCAACCCAGGTTGACGCGTCATCTGTGGTTGACCATCAACGGTTGACATCTCTCCTGCCGAGCCTTCTGTTTTTTTCTTCTTTCAATCTAACTATCTGAAAATTCATTGCTATCTATGTTGGAACGCTCTTTGCCTATTGTTCACAGTAGACAAGAAACGGACACTTCAAGAGACAACGGCGTTTCTGATTCTGTGCCTGCAATGACCTTTGGAGCTGATTGTCACATCAGCATAATCCAATGACTTCCTGCCATCGTCGGCAGTTCCGTCGCTTTATTCCACAGCGTCATTCTCTGTTTCTAATTCACTGTCTTCAGGATATGGCAGCAAACGATTCTCCGCTGTCATATTCCTGGAGGCTCTAATCTTAAACAGATCAAGAGGAGAACAACATGCCCAAGGTGTTCAACACAGTCACAACCAGATGTTTAATCGTCGTTGCTACGCTGGTCCTGCTGGCAGCAACTACAGCATCTGCCGCAGAATTCAACTGGCGCTTCGGAAATCTTTATGGCCGGGGTACTGCTTTTGGTGAGCTCTATCAGGGGCTGGCTAATGATATTGAAGAGTTATCTGAAGGGCGTATCAAAGTCCAGGTATTATTTTCCGGCGAAGGTGTCAATGCTTCCGGATTGCTCAGCGCTGCAAAATCAGGTCTGATCACCATGGCTGCACCATTTCAATCTATGCACGCTGGTGAATTGCCCGCCGGTATTGTTGAAATCGGCCTTCCCGGCGGTACCGCTGATACCAATAAACTGTACTCCCTGTTTCATGACCAGGGCTGGGACAAGATCCTGACTGAAGCGTACGGCGCTTATGGCCTGAAATGGGTTGAGCCTTATATTCAGCCACCTGTCTACATTCTGACTAAAAAGCCGATTAATTCGATTGAAGACTTTAAAGGCCTGAAAATCAGAGCACCAGGCGCTTACGGTAAGTTCCTGCGTAACCTGGGTGCATCACCTGTTTCTCTGGCCTGGAGTGAAATCTACACCAGTCTTGCCACCGGCGTTATTGATGGCTCTATCGGTAGTAACATGATCGACCACCGCGATGGTAATCACGTTGAAGTTGCCAAATACATGTACAAACTCCCTCTCGCCGGTGCTCAGGTATTGTCCATCGTTGTTAATCAACGCGCTTGGGACAAACTCCCGGACGATCTGAAAGAAGTGGTTTGGGAAGCAACCAGACGTCATGCCAAAGCCCAGCTCGAAAAATCACGTCAATGGGAAGCTGAAGCTGTTGCTGAAATGGAGTCCAAAGGACTTAAGTGGAGCCCGGAACCAAGCGAAAGCGACAAAGCTGCCTGGACCCAGGCTGGTGCAACCTTGTGGGATGAATATGCCAAGCACGATTCCTACAGCAAACGTCTCATCGATATCCTTAAAAAAGAACAATAAGTTAGATATTGACCACGAGCCCTGTTCCGCAGGGCTCGTATTTATTGCATTCCTATAGGTAAGATCATGTTCACATCAGCTTTACGCGGATTTTGTAATCTCAGTGAATTTATTGTCAGAATGGGTGGTTATGCTGCTGCGGCCCTTATGCCGATTCTTGCAATTATCGTCTCTTTCGAAGTCTTTTCGCGTTATTTTCTAAACCACCCAACAGTTTGGGCCTTCGACATGTCTCTGTTCCTGTTCGGTTATATCGCGTCCCTTGGTGGCGCTTTTGCCCAGCAGAAACGAGCTCATATTACTGTCGATATCTTTTATCAAAAAGTGTCCCCCAATGCGCGCCGGATCTTTGATCTGATCTCATTTTCCCTGGCCATTTTTTTCTTGATTCTGATGGTTTACGTCAGCATCGACAAATTACAGGACGCACTTAAATTTGATATCAGACGACAGAGTGAATGGGCTCCGTTGATGTTTCACTTCTGGATCATGACCATCGTTGCCAGCAGTCTGTTTATTCTGCAGCTTGGTAAAGACATGATCTGTGATCTGTATGTTCTTATCACCGGAAAAACATTGTTAAAGGCAGGAGAATAGACATGGGAATCGAAGCTCTTACCGGCGTTCTGTTACTTGGCATCGCCGTATTTTTCATCCTCGGGGCCCCGGTCGGTCTGGCTCTGGGTGGTATTGCCATGGGTGTTGGCTATTTTACCTGGGGAGATGCAGTTTTTAACGTAATTCCAACTACTATTGAATCAACCTATTTCAGTTTCATTCTGCTGGCGATCCCCCTCTATATCTTCATGGGGCAGTTCTTTACCCGTTCAGGTATTGGCGACGCCATGTTCGATGCCAGTCAGATGGTTATCGGTAAGGTCAAAGGCTCGTTGGCGATCAGTGTTGTTATTGTCTGCTCCATGATTGGTGCCATGGTTGGTATTATTGGGGCTGGTATTATGACCTCCGGCAGTATTGCCCTTGGTCCTATGCTTGACCGTGGGTATAACGAGCGTCTTGCGCTGGGCGTTATTATGGCTGGTGGTGCGCTGGGGATTCTCATTCCACCAAGTATTCCGATGATCATGTTTGCTGCATCGACTCACAATTCCATCGGGCGCATGTTTGTTGGTGCATTGATGCCAGCATTGCTGACTGTTTGCCTGTTAATCGCTTATATCGTTGTCAGTTGTAAGCTAGATCCGTCAAGAGCACCAATTTCTGATGCTGACTCCGCTAACCTTAAGCGGCCAGTCAGAGAAAAACTCCGTATCGCTCGTGATGGCTTTTTGGCCATGCTGCTGATTGTTGTTGTGCTGGGCAGTATTATCAGCGGAATCGCGACTCCGACCGAATCGGGTGCTCTGGGGATTGTCGGTGCGGTATTGCTGGCAGTAGTGTTTAAACGTTTCAAAGTCAAAATGTTCATGTCTGTCAGCCTGCAGACCTCCATGCTGGTCAGCGTTGCCATGTGGATTATCCTGGGTGCATCGGTGTTCAGTAACTTCCACCTGCTGATGGGCGTTCAGTCCATGGTTGCAGATTTTACCGGCAGCCTGGATCTTCCTCCGATCATGATCATTATCATGTTCCAGATCATCATGATTCTGCTCGGTTTTGTTATTGATGAATTCATCATCGTTCTGATGTGTGCACCTCTATTTACCCCGGTTGCCGTCTCTCTTGGGTATGACCCGATCTGGTTTGGCGTGCTGATGATTCTGAATATCCTCATTGCGGTTCAAACCCCACCTTATGGTTTTGCCTTGTTCTATCTGAAGGGAATCGCACCACCAACGGTCGGCATGGGAACCATTTATAAGGCGGTTATTCCGTTTGTCATGGTCAACTTCACGGTTCTGGTGCTGTGTATGTTCTTTCCTAAGATCATCACCTGGTTACCAAACCTGGTGTTTGGCTGATTTTGATACAGAACACTGAATTCTGCACAACTATACTAATTTTTAAGGAGTACAATCATGCTACAAAAAGCAGATAAAACCCAGGCTCTGATTCAGAAAAAAGAACAGTACGTCGCCAAGGGAATTTCCGCCCTTTATCCGATGATTATCGAGTCAGCCAAAGGTGCTGAAGTCAAGGATCTCGAAGGAAATACCTATCTTGATTTTTATGGTGGTATCGGCGTTATCAATGCTGGCCACTGTCCAGAGACCGTGGTTGCTAAAATTAAGGAACAAGCCGATAAGCTGCTCCATTCATGTTTCATGGTCGGCATGTATGAATCCTATATTGAACTGGCTGAAAAACTGTGTCACATCGCCCCCGGGGATTCTCCCAAAAAAGCCATGTTTGTTAACAGTGGTGCCGAAGCTGTCGAGAATGCGGTAAAGATCGCCAAGGCGTATACCAAGCGCCAGGGGGTTATCTCTTTTGAAGGCGGTTTTCATGGCCGCACCCTGATGACCATGAGTCTGACCAGTAAGGTTAAACCTTACAAGCATGAGTTTGGTCCTTTTGCACCAGAAACCTACAAGGTTCCTTATCCTAATGCGTACCGCAGTCAGTTGCATGTACCAGCAGAGCAAACCTGTCAGGCTCATCTTGATTACTTTGAGCGCTTTTTTATCTCAGAAGTTGCCCCTGAAAGCATTGCGGCGATTATTATCGAGCCGGTCCAGGGCGAAGGTGGTTTCATTGTGCCACCGGCCGGCTTCCTGAAAGGCTTGAAAAAGATCTGTGAAAAATATGGCATCGTTATGATTGCTGACGAAGTTCAGTCCGGCTTTGCCCGTACTGGTAAAATGTTTGCCTGCGAGCATTTTGATATCGAGCCTGATCTGATTACCATGGCTAAGGGGATCGGTTCCGGAATGCCATTATCTGCCGTTGTCGGTAAGGCTGAAATTATGGATGGCCCGACTGCCGGTCAGATCGGTGGTACCTATGGTGGTAATCCGGTTGCTTGTGCCTCGGCCCTGGCCACTATCGAACTGATGGAAAAGGAAGACTTGCCTGCCCGTGCCGAAAAAATTGGGGCTAAGATCAAGTCAACCATGGCCGATCTACAGCAGCGGTTTCCGCAAATTGGTGATATCCGTGGTCTTGGCGCTATGGTTGCCATCGAGCTGGTTAAAGATCCAGCCACCAAGGAACCTTACAAAGACGCTGTCTCTGCAATTATTACCGAATGCTTTAAACGTGGCATCCTGTGTATGAATGCCGGTATTTATGGAAATGTTATCCGCTTCCTGCCTCCCACAGTCATGACTGACGATCAACTTGAGCAGGGGATGAAGGCTTTTTCTGAAGCTGTTGCCGCAGTATTGGGCGACAAATAAAAATCTGCTCCCGGACTGTTATATTCAGGTCTAAATGTAGTAATGTTTATGACAGAGTAGATGCTTACAGATTAAAAAATAACTTAAATGAATCTTCAGGAGGAGACATTGAGTACCTTCAAATTAACTGACGAATCTCTGTTTCGTCAGCAATGCTATATTGATGGTCAGTGGTGCGATGCTGACAGTAGTGCAACCGTAAATGTAACCAATCCGGCAACTGGTGAGGTATTGGGTACCGTTCCTAAAATGGGAGCTGAAGAAACCCGCCGTGCCATCGAGGCCGCTGAAAAGGCCATGCCCG
Source organism: Geopsychrobacteraceae bacterium (assembly GCA_963664385.1). Taxonomy (GTDB): domain Bacteria; phylum Desulfobacterota; class Desulfuromonadia; order Desulfuromonadales; family Geopsychrobacteraceae; genus Seleniibacterium. Next base: position 727,855 of record OY761157.1, on the reverse strand, counting down.
CCTGGCAGGCCAAGACCGCCCAGGAACGCGCCAATATCCTGCGTAAATGGTACGAGCTGCTGCTTGAAAATCAGGAAGACCTGGCGATTTTGATGACTGCCGAGCAGGGCAAACCACTGGCTGAATCACGTGGTGAGATTGTTTATGCGGCTTCTTTCATTGAGTGGTTTGCTGAAGAGGGTAAGCGTATTTATGGGGATATTATTCCTTCTCACCAGAATGACAAACGGATTGTGGTACTGAAGCAGCCGATTGGTGTGTGTGCCGCGATTACCCCGTGGAACTTTCCGTCCGCCATGATCACCCGTAAGGCTGCTCCGGCGTTTGCTGCCGGTTGCGCGATGGTTCTGAAACCTGCCAGTGCAACACCATTTTCGGCCCTGGCTTTGGCTGAACTGGGTGAGCGTGCAGGTTTGCCAGCTGGCCTGTTCAGCGTTGTGACCGGCTCTTCCGGTCCTATCGGTGATGAACTGACCAGTAATCCAGTGGTTCGTAAGCTGACCTTCACCGGTTCCACCGAGGTCGGCAAGACCTTGACCGCCGCCTGTGCAGGGACCATGAAGAAGGTTTCTATGGAACTGGGCGGTAACGCACCATTTATCGTGTTTGATGATGCTGACCTTGATGATGCCGTCGAAGGTGCAATCGTCTCCAAATACCGTAACACCGGGCAAACCTGCGTTTGTACCAACCGCTTCCTGGTTCAGGATGGCGTTTACGATGCTTTTGCTGAAAAGTTGGCTGCAGCGGTAGAAAAAATGAAGGTTGGTGATGGTCTTAAAGGGGAAACCCAGCAGGGACCACTGATCGATATGGGCGCTTTGGAAATCGTTGAAGAGCATATTTCTGACGCTGTTGGCAAGGGCGCCAAAGTTATTACAGGTGGTGAGCGTCATGAACTGGGCGGTTCTTTCTTTAAACCAACCGTTCTTGCTAATGTCGACCCCAGCATGCGGATTGCAAAGGAAGAAACCTTTGGTCCGGTTGCTCCACTGTTCCGCTTCACAACAGAAGCTGAAGCGATCAAGATGGCCAACGATACCGAATTCGGTTTGGCGTCTTACTTCTATACCAAAGACCTGGGGCGTACCTGGCGAGTTGGTGAAGCGCTGGAATATGGTATCGTCGGGGTTAACACAGGTCTGATTTCCACTACCGTGGCACCATTTGGTGGCATCAAGGAATCAGGTGGTGGTCGTGAAGGTTCCAAATACGGTATCGAGGATTTCCTTGAAATCAAGTATATGTGTGTTGGCGGTATCGATAAGTAGGAAACCTGCATAGGTTTCACCAGCATGAATGCGATCAAATCAAAAAAGCCAGGGCGATTCCCTGGCTTTTTTGTTGGTAGCTTGCTGTCTTTCTAGCGCTTATGGTGACGCTTACTTTTGAGCCAGAATGTCATCAGCTGCAATCAGCCCAAGTTTGTAGGTCGTGGCGCCAAAGCCGCAAATCTGACCGGCGACGACACTCGCGAATACCGATACATGGCGGAATGGTTCGCGAGCGTGTACGTTTGACATGTGGCATTCGACAATCGGTCCTTTGTCCTTAAAGATGCCGAAGGCGTCGAGCAGGCCGTAACTGTAGTGAGTCCAGGCTCCGGCATTGACGACGATGGCATCAATATCGCCCATAAACGCTTCGTGGATTTTGATCGCCATTTCACCTTCGATATCGGTCTGAAAGCATTCCAGCTCATGACCAAGTTCTTCAGCCCACTGTTTTGCCTGGGTTTCAATCCCTTCAAGGGTAATGGTGCCATAATATTTGGGGTCACGTTTGCCGAACATTGCATGGTTGATCCCATGCATGAGCAGAATCTTTGCCATGATTGATCTCCTTCTTGTTATGTATAAGATTAATAAGTGGATCAGTTGCAGGCTGTTAAATTGTGCAAAGACAATAGTTTTCAGATCTGAACTGAACCGATTTTCCTGACGGAACAAATCGGCTGTGGTGGTTGGTCTGGAAGGCAGGTTGGTAAAAAACGGATTCAGGGCATTTTTCTGATGGCCTCCAAATGTTATTTACAACCTTGGGAGGTCTTTCAGATCCGCATTGTGCAGCCGTCAATTACCCATCAGTTGTTTGATTTTCAGGTTTATATAAAGAATTTTATCGATTAGTGTTTTTTCTCCTTCACCCTTAAACGCATGACTGGGACCAATCAGTGCCAGTGTGGCCAGTGCCGTATTGTTGTTCTTCAGTATCGGTGTTGCGACTGAGCAGATACCGTGGGTCTTTTCATGGTCAGCGAAAGCAAAACCTTTTTGCCGGATACCGATCAGCTCATGTTGTAACTGGTCAAACTTAAGCGCCTGGTTTTCCGCGGATTGTGTCGTTATTGAATTCTGTAAAATTGCATTGATCGCCTCTGGTGGTGAGTAAGCTAATAAAACCAGCCCGGCAGCTGTGCTGAGCAACGGAATCTCATCACCAATTTTTGCTACGTAAACCAGAGGCGCGCTCCCCATCTCCCCGGCGATACATAAACCTCTACCCCGGTCGAGTACATACAGCGCTGTGGATAACCCTGTGCTGTTAGTCAGCTCCTTCATATACAGAGCGACAAGGGCTCTGAACGGGTTTGATTTGTCGTATGTCTTGCCCATACTTCGGGCCTTTGAGCCCAGGCGAAAGACATTATCCGCTAGCTCAATCAGGTACCCCGAGAACACCAGGGTCTGGCACAGATTGCTGGTACGTTTTTCGTTCAGTCCCAGTTTCTGAGCGATTGCTGTAATTGACAGCTCGATGGTGTTTTCGGTAAAAAAATCGAGAATAGACAGGGCAAAGCTGACCGAATCGACGAGCGGGATGGAGTCTGACTGGGTGTCGAACCATTGGGCAGTGCTTTCTGGAGTCATGATAGTGTCTCATCACAAGCAACAGGACATTGACCTGGAAGATTCCCTTCCGCTGATCAACTGGTCTTGTCTGGTTAAGGACCAGCCATCAGACCAGTCCGGATATCTGTTCAGTTGTTTTCAATAGCTCGGTGAGCAGGCTTCTCTTTTCTTTGCCTTTAAAATGTTGGCTGGGGCCAACGATCGCCAATGCTGCAATAACCTTGTTTGCGTAATTATATATGGGAGCCGCAATGGCAGAAATACCATTTTCCAACTCCTGCTCATTGAAACCATAGCCGTTTTCGCAAATAGAGTTCAACTCTTTCTCGATGTCGATAGGCGCTATCTTTGTGTGCTCGGTAAATTTTTTCTGGATGGAGCTGCTCAGGACCTGGTGTTGCAGATCGGCTTGGGCATAGGCTAACAAGACACGGCCTGCTGCTGTCGGCGCGAGGTCCATGGTATCTCCTTCATTGATGGTAAATACCAGCCGTGCTTCACTGACCTCACGGGCAACGCAGATGCAGTTGGCCTGGTTCAATATAAACAGAGCCGTTGATTCGCCGGTCTGCCGGCTGAGTTGGCGCATATAGGTAGAAGCGACTGATTTCAGGGAGTTGGCCTGTTCATAGGTTTTCCCCAGGCTCAGTAACTTCGGGCCAAGGCGATAATTTGTCCAGGATGAGCGGACCAGGTATCCAGACTCGAGCAAGGTTGCGCACAGACGATGAACCCTGCTTTTGTAGAGGCCTGTTTTGCTACATAGCTGTTTCAATGACAGATCGGTTTCTTGCCGGTTAAAACAATCCAGAATCTCCAGTGCTTTAATCACTGAATCAACCGTAGGGTAGTTGGTTGTCTTGGCCGTGGTGGTTATCTGTTGAATTTCATTGTAAACGTCTTTCTGCATATCCTCACCTGTCTCAAATAACGAAAAACGACTGCAATAAGCAATTTCTGCCAAATTTTAAAATTATAATTTTATTAGCGTCTTCAGTCGTTCGGGAGCGCTGAAGTTGTCTAAGGCTTCCTGTAGCTGATCCAGTTCAATAACGCTGGATAATAGGGGTTTGGTGTTGATGACGCCGCGGTTCAGCAAGTCAATGCAGTCAGGGATTTCATCCGTATAAATCATTGACCCTTTAATCTGCAGTTCCTTACGGACGATCTGTTCAATCGCAATCGGATTCGGGGTAGAGGGAACCCCCAGGAGCACAATCGTTCCTTTGGGAGCAGCTAACCGAATTGCTTGTTCCAGCCCGGAGTTTGCGCCGCTGGTTTCAAAAACCACGTCAAAGGTGTTGTGTAGAGCTTCGAGTCGCTGGGGACTGGCTATCCCTTCAAGGGCTCCAAATTGACGGGCTATCTCCAGCCTGAAATCGATAAGGTCGCAGGCGTAAATCTGTTCTGTGTGCTGCCGGGCCAATTGCAGGGTGAGTTGACCGATAACCCCGGCGCCAAAGACCATAACCCTGTCATTTGGGTTGATGGTCGTCATCCTTACCCCATGAGCGCAGACCGCTAATGGCTCCGCAAAAACCGCGATATCATCTGGTAGGGATTCGGGGATTGGGTATAAGGCATTTTCCGGAACGGTAACATAGTCGGCAAACACGCCATTGATGTCGATCCCGACCCGGATTTTGTTACGGCAGATATTTTTAAGCCCTTTGCGACACATATCGCAGGTGCCGCAGGAATAGTTTGGGTGAATGACGACTTTCTCACCCTTCTTAAAACGGGTGACCTGGGATCCAGTCTCTTCGATAATTCCAATTGCCTCATGCCCTGGAATGATTGGGTATGGATTATCGTATTTTCCTTTAAATATGGAATGATCAGAGCCACAAAGCCCACCCAGGCTTACGGAAATGAGAACCTCATTCTCTGTGGCTATTGGTTTTTGTGCTGAGGAGTCAAGTGCAATGCTGCCGGGTCTTTCAAGTACCGCTGCTCTCATAATGTAATTCCCTGTTGGAATAAAATCAGATGTCAGAAATTTAAATATATTTAGAAAATAGCTAGAACGTCGTTAGGGTATTGACTGTTAGGATTTTATTGCAAGATATTTTTTTATAATTTGATAAAATATCCTTTTTTTTTATATAATAGGTAAAATTATAAGGACAGATGGTCGTTGAGTTGATTGTAATTTATTTTTTGATCTGATCATATTCTATAAAAATATTATAAAAACAATTGCAGTAGGATAAAATGATTTAAGATTTCCAATAAAGAGCGTTTATTTTTGGTTTTTATTATTTTAATTTTAAATTTGAGATGTAGTTTTATGAAGGTTTTCGTTGTTTAAATAGCTGATAAGGCAAGATAAATGATAAGATTGTGAATGGGATTTTTTTCTGTACGATTTTCTTTCTGTGCTTGGTTTGGGTTTGTATTTTAAATCTTGACTTTTGACACTGCTAAAAATATTCTTTCTGAAAATCTGCTCATCCTACTAAGGGGGACGCACGATTTAGTTTCGATAACCATATTTTAGTGATTGATAGATTGCTTTTGTCGCCTGGTCTATACGCCGGTGACTGAGGTGAAGGATTCCACTGACATCTGTTAGTTAGTGGTCGTTGCGTTGAGGAAGATTATCTGTTTCACGTTTTGAGAAGGATTTACTATGACCGAACATGCGAAGGACGGCTCTGTAGTCGCTGATCACGAGAGGCCAAAGGGCGAATATAAGATGATGATGCTTCTGTTTGTCATCATCGTTGCGTTATTCGTCGATTCACTGAACAGCGAGGGGGTTTTTCAGGGGGTAACTGCCGGACCCGGCAGTATTCCTCAGTTAGTAGGTGGGTGTACCATTCTGATGATTGTCGGGTTGGCGATCCAGTATTTCCGCAAAGGATACCGGGATGGATCATTTGCGGACCTGATGCACCATCTTTTTGATCGAGAGGTTGTTATCCTTCTGATAACACTCGCCATCTATGGATTTATCCTGGAAACACTTCATTTTGTTCCCTCTACATTTATCTTTCTTGTTTTGACTATGTATCTTCTTGAACCGAAAAAATTGTGGCTCAAAGTCTTAGTCTCTGCAGGTGTTCTTGGCGTGTTGTATTTGATTTTCTCAACATTGTTCCAAGTTGTTTTACCGTAATTAACGGGAGGAAGTAACTATGTATACTGGATTAGAAGGTTTTCTTCAGCCTTTTATGAGCCTTGGGCTGGTTGCCTGGATTGCTGGTGGGACTTTAGTCGGATTGTATGTCGGCGCTATTCCGGGCTTGTCTGTCACCATGGCAGTTTCGCTGTTGATTTCGTTTACTTTTTCCTGGGATGTATTGCCTGCCCTTGCTGTTATGGTCGGAATTTATACCGGCGGGGTTTATGGTGGTGCGCGGGCCGGAATTCTGTTGAATATTCCCGGTGCTCCAGCTGCCGTTGCGTCTACTTTTGATGGCTATCCTTTGGCAAAAATGGGGATGGCTGGACAAGCTATGGGGTTGTCAACGACTCAGGCCGTTATTGGTAACTTTCTGGGGATCCTTGTTTTAGCTCTGTTCGCGCCATTGATTTCTGAATTAGCCCTGGTCTTTCAGCCTCGAGATTACTTTTTGCTGGCTTTCATGGCGCTCTTTCTGGTTGGTAACTTGGCCGAGGGGAGTATGGTAAAAGCGTTAATTGCTGCTTTTATCGGTATTGTGGTTGGATTGATCGGTATGGACCCTGAAACCGGGCAGGGGCGCATGACTTTCGGCACTCTTAATCTCCTTGGGGGGATCCATTTTGTTATTGTCATGATTGGTACTTTCGGGATTTCTGAAACACTTACGCAGTTACAGACCAAGGCGGTAGCTGTCAAACAAAGTATTTCACGTGTGACTCCTGAGTGGTCTGCGGTTATGGACAACATGTTTTTGACCGTTCGCTGTTCGATCATGGGGGTTGTCGTTGGTGCCTTGCCTGGAACTGGTGGCGATATTGCTGCTCTGATGGCTTATGATCATGCAAAACGAACAGAGAAAAATCCTTATCCAAAGCCGTTCGGCCAGGGGGCGTATCAGGGATTAATTGCTCCGGAAGCCGCAGCTAATGCAGCTATTGGGGGCGCATTCGTGCCAATGATGACACTGGGGATTCCAGGGGACTCAGTTACCGCTGTTCTTATCGGAGCGTTGATCATTCACGGTCTGCGGCCAGGGCCAATGTTGATGCGTGAACAGCCACAGTTTTTCTGGTTCGTTGTTGGGGCTTTGTTAATCGCCAATGTGTTCCTTTATATCTGGGGTATGACAGGTATTCGTGCTTTCAGTAAAATTGTCGAAGTTCCAAAGCCTTATATTATCCCAATTATTGTTGTCCTGACCTTTGTCGGTGGCTATTCAATTCAGAACAGTATCACTGACATCTACTGGATGATTGGCTTCGGTATCCTGGGATATTTCATGAAACGTTATGATTATCCTGTTGCGCCATTGGTTCTGGGCGTTATTCTGACAACTATTGTCGATGAAAACTTCCGCCGGGGTGTCCAGCTTGCCCATGGTAAGGCAGGAGATTTCTTTTTGGGGATGGTTACCAACCCGGTTCCTCTGGTTATCCTTGCCATCATGTTCATGACCGCTATTGTTTCCAGCCCGGCATTAATGGGGCGTCTCAGGAAAATGTTAGGAAAATCTTAGTCAGGTGTTAAGAAGGAAGGGAGAATAGCAATGCAGATAGCGTGGTTTTTCGGTTTCGGTTGGGTTTCTGTTGTGACCCTGATTGTGAGTGGGTTGGCGATAAACCTGCTGTCGGGAAGCCTGTCCTGGTTCATGTATTTTCCCTTCCTTGTCATTGCTTTGTATATGACTGTGCGCTTTCGGGTTTATACGATGCATCCCTGGCGCCGGGTACATAGCCGGGCGATGCAGCATTTCGGCAGGTTTGCCGCCCGTGAATATGATTCTGCAAAAGCGGACGACCGGAAATATGACATTAAAAAACCGTGTACGGAGCTCCTGAATACTATGTTTGTGGAGAATTCTCAGGAGCAGGCATACTTGTTGGAAGATCAGCAGCGCAAGGCTTATTACCGTGAGTTGGTCGCTGAATTTCCAGAGGTGTTCCTCAAAACATTCAAGTCGTCAGATAGTAAGACGATTTTGAAAAATATAGATAAAGATATTGAGTCCAGTGAGTTGGGGCCCGATATCCTGATCGCAAAAGGAATTGAATTGAAGTATTCGCGCAAAGAGGCGGCGACGTATCTTCAATCTCTTATGCTTGGTACGGTCAGATAGCCGTACTGTAAGGATGTTTCACCGCTTTATTAATCAAAGGAGAAGAAACATGAAAAGCTTAAAATGGTTTGCCCTGATCGTAATGACTGGTCTGCTGCTTGCAGGTAATGCCAGTGCTGCAGATTATCCTGCTCATCCCATTAACGGTTACATCGCATGGGGGGCTGGTGGCGGTACCGATACCGTTTCCCGTCTGGTGACTCCTCTTGCAGAAAAAACTCTTGGTCAATCAGTTATTCTCGCTAATAAAACAGGTGCTACCGGCGCGATTGCAACTCAGGCTGCCTTTGCTGCTAAAGCAGATGGTTACACCCTGCTTTTTCACGCTGAAAATCCTCAGTTGTATCAAGTTCTGGGTCTTTCTCAGCTGAGCTATGACCAGTTTGATCCGATCATGCTTTTCGTTCAGGGTTCTACGGTTATTGTTGTTCCTAAAGATTCTCCGATTAAAACTTACGATGATCTCATCAAGGCCGCCAAGGCCAAGCCAGGTGAGTTGTCAATTGGTATCAGTGGTGTGGGTGGTCAGCCATGGGTGACTTCCAAGCTGATTAAGAAGGTTGAAGGCGCAGAATTTAATGCTGTTGCCTACAATGGTGACGGGCCATTGGTTACCGCTCTTCTTGGTGGTCAGCTGGATGTCAGCGGTCTTGCCGTTGGTGCGGCTGTCCAGTACGTCAAAAATGGTGATCTGCGTGCCCTGGCTATTATGAAGAACTCCCCTAACCAGACTCTGCCTGAGGTTCCATATATCACCAAGCTGAATCCTGCTTTTGAAGATGTCATGAGAGCTTCCGGTTTCTTCTACGGTGTTTTTGTTAAAAAAGGAACCCCTCAGCCAGTTATTGATAAGCTGACCACTGCGTACCGGGTCGCTATTGAGGATCCTAAGTTCAGAGATTACGCAGAGCTTAATGGTCTGTCTATTCTTGGCTATACTGGTGAAGAGGCACGTTCATTCATGAACGACTGGCGTTCTCTGATGTCATGGCTGATCTGGGATTCGGGTGCAGGGAAAAACAGCCCTGAAAAATTTGGAATTCCTAAGATTTAAACATCTAAACGCCTCTAAGTTGTAACATCGACGGCCGCTAAACACTTATATGTTTAGCGGCCTTTGTTTTTTCCTCTTCTTGCTTATCCTGTCCGAATTTTACGCGTCTAAAAAGCAGACTTGATGCTGTGTTAAAGAATCAGTTTGAGCAGTTCCTGAGGGTTTAAACCATTATGGCTGGCAAGCTCCATGAGGGTTTGCGACTGGTTTTCAATGATGATGTTAGCATTTGCCAGGGCGTCACTGACCTCGATTAAAGTGTGGCCAGTTGCTGCAGCCAAAGTATTTAAGGGAAGATTACTCATGGCAACCGTCATTTTAGTCGTTTCCTGGGGCATGTTTTGGCTATAGCTACCACGGCCACCACCATGTCGGTGGAATTCATCGCCACCCTGACCTTGGGTAAACAGGGCAATGATTGTAATTGCGACAAAAGCACTAACAATGACAGCGCCTTTGAGGCGGGTGATAGCGTATTTCAGGGGTGTTAAGTTGATAACGCAATGAATAATAACTCCAATAACAAAGACCAGGCTGATCCATTCATGGTTCCAGAAGATAAAGCTGGATTTAATATGAAACATCAGCAGTATGCCGGTAACGGCACTGACGATAAAGGTTCCCATGGTAAGAGGGGTAATCCATTGACGAACAACATTTTTAGCAGGCATTTTGATCTCCTCATAACGTTAAAAGTAAAAAAGTACATAACGGGTTTCATGGGATGGAGTATAGGGGGAGAGCCTGTAAAGTGGTTTTAAGGAGAGTTAAGTTTTGTAAAGGAGTGCAATGTTATAATAAAGAGGTACCTTCCTATTGACGTAGCGAGAACGGTTGGTGTAGAACGGAATGAAAGGTACCTTCCTAATTGTCGGTCTTTACCAATTGCAGGTAGGTATTTACGACAGGTAATAGCCCTAAGGGAATCACTTTACTGTCATTTTGAAAACGTCACTTTTATAATAGAGAAGGATAATATTATGGCTAAGAATATTAAAAAAATTAAGAAACTCGCTAAAAAACATGCTGGTCACCGGATCAGTTCTGCTGATTGCCAAGACTATGTAAAAAGGCACTCACATCATCACCACGAGCATCATGGTGAAATATCTTTTCATACTTCTCAAGAAGCTGAAATCAACGCTGACAAAGGCTCCCGTCACCATGAAAAAAAACATTCGAAAAAGTATGATGGTTACGCACTGAAAAAGGATGCCGGGTATAAAAAGCATCGTAGAAGTCCTCACGTTTATGGAGATTCTTCTATAGAAGATCATTCTTCATATGAGAATCATCACCACCATCATGCTAAAGGTGACCGTGATAGCCAGCATCACAAAGGCGAACATTACGGCCACCATGGTAAACATGCTTTTTATGTCAAGCAGGGCCATAAACTCAGCGGTCATCACTACGCTTGATTGTTAATAAAAGGCACCCGCTGGGTGCCTTTTGATAAAGGAAAAAGGTTCCTATGTCCTTAAATTCATCAGAACAAAGTGATTTAAATACCAAACAAAGTCTGGCAGTACTGTTACGTCATGTTGCCAAACTGCTGTCACGTATGCATCACTCGCAGGATCATCACGCTCAACATGCGCAGCACAAGGTCTATTCTGTGATCAAAGAACGTGGCCCGATCAAACAGCGGCAGTTACTAGAAATCTTTGATGTACGGTCATCATCCTTGAGTGAGGTTTTGCAGAAGCTTGAACGCAATGGATTGATAAGGCGTGAACGAGATGAGTCTGATAGGCGTGGTTTTGTACTTATGGCTCTGGATCAGGAGAATGATTTAGCCAAGCCGGAAGTGGCCCAACACAGTTATCAGGATAGCGATCTGTTTGAATGTTTATCAACCATAGAGCAGCAGAAGCTCTCTCAGTTGCTGCAAAAAATTGTTGGCTCAGCAAAAGAAAAAAAACTAATGAAACATGGTTGTCAGCACGGCAAAGAACAGTATGCGGGTGAAATGAAACATAAGCACAAGAGCAAATATATGAACAAAAAGAAGTAGGACCTATCGTTTAAAAGAAAGGTTGAAGAAATGAATAAGATCTTAATTCCTCTATTGGCACTCATTTTTGTTTGTAGTGCAAATACCTCTTTGTTTGCCAGATCAAGACAACGGTGGTATCTAGCTCCGCAACTGGAGCTATTAAGGAGAATCATGAAATGGCAGAAAATATAGTTGTGACACGTTTTGAAGTATCCTTGGCCAGTGCCCAAAAGGCTCTCGAAGCAGCATTGGAGAGGGTGTTCAGAATTCTGTGTCAGGCTCATAGGCTAAGATGCTTTTCCAGCCGATCCGGAAAATGGATAGTGAGCTGGGCCAGCGTTAAATTCCAATTCTGGATCGGGTGCGTCCAGCGCTCGGACGCCTTGAGTATGCCAGCGTAAAGCAGCTTCAGCAAACTGTTTTCATTGGCGAAGCCGCCTTTGGTCTTAGTCAGCTTGCGAAATTGTCGGTGTACAGCCTCTATTGCATTGGTGGTATAGATGGCTGTCCTGACATAATCTGGGTATTTGAAATAGTTGGACAGGGTTGGCCATTTGCTACGCCAGGATTTGATGACCATGGGGTACTTCTCGCCCCATTTTGCATCAAGGTCGTCTAGGGCCAACTCCGCAGCATTAAGGGTTGCTGCCTTGTAAACGCATTTTAGGTCAGCCATGAAGGCCTTTTGGTTTTTTGAGGCCACATATTTAATCGAGTTGCGAATCTGATGGACCACACAATGCTGAATTTCAGCGTTCGGATAGATTGTTTCAATCGCTTCCGGAAAGCCTTTCAGGCCATCAACGCAGGCAATCAAAATGTCCTGAACACCTCGATTATGGAGATCGGTGAGAATACTCAGCCAGTGATGAGCACCTTCCTGATCAGAGAGATAAAGGCCGAGAAGTTCTTTCTTGCCCTCGATGTTTAGAGCCAAGATGGTGTAAACAGCTTTGCTGATATAACGGCCGTTCTCTTTGATCTTGTAGTGAATGGCATCGAGCCAAAGGATTGGATAAATGGCTTCCAGATCGCGCTCACGCCAAGCCTGGAGCTCGGGTAACAGCCTGTCCGTAACGGCATTAATCGTCCCGTTGGACACCGAAATGCCATACAGCTCTGCGATATGGCTACGGATGTCCTGATAGCTGGTCCCGAGAGAGAACAGAGCGATGATTTTTCGCTCCAGTTCATCTGTCAGTTGGGTTTGGTTCTTTTTAACCAACTGCGGTTCAAAGGTATTGGTTCGGTCTCGTGGAGTATCAAGTTCGAAACTACCAGAAAGAGTTTTGACGGTTTTGGACGATTTGCCATTCTTGCGATTTGGCGCTTCTTCCTCGGCTAGATGCTCGTCAAGCTCGGCCTGCATGGCTGCTTCGGTGAGCTGTTTGATAAGTGGTGTAAGAATGCCGCCTTTACCCGTTAGGTTTTGGCCTTCACGCAAGGCCTTGAGAGCAGCCTCCATATCGAAGGGATTTTCTGGTTTGGACATGTGTCATTCCTTTCGTTCTGTAAATAATAGCGAAATGACACAGAATTTTGAACACTACCGCATTGGATGAAGCTGCAGACAATTCCTGGGACATCAGTGTTGCTGTTGTTGGTATAAGTGGTGAGCTTATTGCTTTTGCCAAGGCTGATAATGCGATAGCTGTGTCGCCTGCTGTAGCAATGGAAAAGGCGCGCACTGCGGCTTTACTGAAGGCACCATCGAAAATGTTCGAGGAATATATTAATAGTGGCAAGCCAAGCTTTTTATCTACTCCTGTTGTAACTGCATTGGAGGGAGGAGTGCCAATTATTGTGGATGGACATGTGATCGGAGCCGTTGGTGTTAGTGGTGCCCACGGTTCTAATGATAGTCAGGTTGCAGAAGCTGCAGCACAGGCTATAACTGTTTCTTATTAACTTGTCGGCTATAGAAAGGAACAGTTATGTCTAGTTTGAAAGAAAAATCAGTGTTGATCATTGGTGGTGCTTCTGGTTTCGGTTTGCAGGTTGCAAAGAATCTCCTGGATTGTGGTGCTACGGTTGCTATTACTAGCCGTAGCCAGGCCAAGCTGGAAGCTGTGCTTGGACAACTGCATAGCTCAGGCTATGCGCCCTCTGGTTATACCTTTGATGCGGCGGATTACGGTAATATCCCGGCACTGTTTAAACAGTCTGGGCCTGTAGACCATTTAATCTCCATGGCTGGTGGATTTATGGGAGGTGGTTTTTTAGAGGCTCCTTTCGATACAATTCGGCAGGCTGTTGAGGAAAAGTTGTTTGCGAACCTTGCTATCGCAAGGGCTGCTCATAATGTCATAAATGTTGGTGGTAGCATGGTCTTTACCGCTGGTTCCGGAGGGAAACCTCATACGGCATCAGGTGCGATTATTGGGAACGAGGCTATTGCCACTATGGTGAAAGGCTTAGCCGTTGAGGTTGCGCCAAGGCTACGGGTTAATGCTGTTGCTCCAACCTGGACACCGACTCCGCTATGGGATCATATGGCTGAAGAGGAGCGGCAGAATACAGCATCTCATTTTGGGGAAATAATCCCCCTTGGGCGAACTGCTACGATAGAAGAGGTTGCCGCGGTATATATTTTTCTGATGAAAAGTTCATTTGTTACAGGGCAGACCCTGCCGGTTGAAGGTGGTCTGGATCTGATCTGAATAATGTTGTTGGCAAGTGTGCCAGTGATTCCTGATAGTTGCTGCTTTTCACTGGCGCACTTTGTCGTATGAAAATTTATAACTATATAGGTAAGAATAATTTTCCCCTCTTTTTTCAACCTGCTTTACCCAAAAATTTTACTATTTTTTTATTGATTTATCATTTCAAAGGCCATACTGTTGATATGTCAATTGTTGACTAGTCAATAGTGAGGTCTTATGAATAAATCACGTAATTCCTTGGGGTATCGTTTTGGATTGTTATTCCGCCTGGATACTTATTTTGTGAACCAAAAATTAAAACCACTCGATCTTAGTTCGGGGCAGGTCGCATGTCTGGCAGAGTTATTTCATCGTGCTGAGCCATTAACCCAGGATGAAATATCTAAGGATCTTGCTATTGACCCGGCAGCGACGGCGAGGACAGTGGAAATTCTTATAAAAAAGGGGCTGGTAGAGCGCCGTGAAAATCCGTGTAACCGCAGGCAGAAGCTGGTTTCTGTTACCCCCGAAGGGGAGGGCATGAAAAGTGAATTTTTCGCTGCTCTTAGAGAGGTGGAAAGCATTTTTGAGGCAGAGCTAAATGAAGAGGAGCGCCTCGTTGCGCTTAAATTAATGGATCGTATGATCAGCAGTGCTGCGCAACAACGTTATGGCCGTTAATACCAACCCCAAAAGAGAGCAGCCTTCCCCGCGAAGTACTTTAATCGTTGTTGCTGCTGTTCAGTTTCTTGCTCCCTTTATGATGTCAGCTGTTGGGGTTGCGTTGCCGACAATTGGTCGCTTTTATAACGCCAGCGCTGTTTCCCTGGGGTTGGTGGAAATGGTTTATGTGCTGGCATTGGCAATGTTTTTATTGCCTGCCGGGCGGGTTGCAGAGATCTACGGCAGAAAAAAAATCTTTATCACTGGTGTGGCATTGTTTGCACTTGCCTCTACCCTGTTGCCTTTTGCAACAAACATAGAAATGTTTATCTGCCTGCGCTTTTTTCAGGGTGCCGGTGCTTCTCTGAATATATCAACTTCAATTGCCATCCTTTCGGCTGTCTTCCCTAAAGAGCGCCGTGGTCGTGCCATGGGTATTATTGTCGCATGTGTTTATCTTGGCTTGTCGGCGGGTCCGACTATGGCAGGTATGGTGATCGCTTACCTTGGTTGGCAGTCGATTTTTTTCTGCACCGTGCCTGTGGCCCTGACCGCATTATGTTTAACCATCCTGTTTCTTAAGGGGGAATGGCGGCAAGCTGCCGGTGCCTCCTTCGACTATGTCGGAACGCTGATCTATATGGCATCATTATTTTGCCTGGTGGTCGGAGTTTCCCACCTGAAGGATACCCACGGAGCAACTTTAATGACTGTCCTGGGTTGTACCGGGCTGATCGGATTTGCTTTTTTCGAATATCGGCAGGCCTCACCAATCATGGATATGCGTTTGATTTTAAGTAATCGTGTGTTGGCTTTCAGTAATCTTGCGACCTGGATTAACTACGCTGCTTCCTTCGGGTTAACCTTCTTCTTCTCTTTATATCTGCAGGTTGTTAAAGGGATGTCACCGCAGACAACCGGGTTGCTACTGATTATCCAGCCCGGTATTCAGGCCGTATTATCGCCGCTGGCAGGTATGATGGCGGATAAATGTTCGTCCGCTAAAATTGCCACGGCAGGAATGGTTATTTGCTCTATCGGTTTAGCCCTTGCTGCTTTTATCAATAGTCATGTCGGGTTACCGTTTGTCGTCCTGGTCCTCTGTGTTATGGGGATCGGTTTTGCATTGTTCGCATCGCCCAATATGACCATCATCATGGGGTCCGTTGAGGCGCGTCACTATGGCACAGCATCGAGCCTGGTGGCGACAATGAGAACCATCGGTATGCTGAGTGCTATGACCATTGTTACCTTGCTGCTGAGTGTGTTTATGGGGCGGGCCGAAGTCGGAACGACAACGATTCCTGAATATATTCAGACCATGCATAGCGGATTTATGGTGTTTGCAATGCTGAGTGTGGTTGGTGTGGTCTGTTCCATGGTCAGAAGGGGATAGCGTACTATGTCGTTTGATAAACCGATAATATTCTATGCAGGGAAAAGGTCTATTATGAAGAATACAATGCCATGCTTAGTCTCTTTAATATGTTTTTTATTGCTGTTTGCTGGTTCATTGCAGGCCTCAATGGTTTCAGATTGTGCTGCCTTGACAGGCTGTAAAAGATCTATCTGTGAGAAGGAGAAAGAACTGGCTGAAGCCAAGCAGTACAATGATATCGCAAAAGTATTCGGCATTGAAAAATCCCTGTTTCATCTACGGGCTGATTGCTCACAGTCACCAACCGGAACCAGCGTAAAATATGAAGGTAAGTTGGCAGAGCTGGAAGAGGAGTATCAGGACGATCTCAAAGATGCCTTGAATGAGTATCGGGCTGACCTCAGGGATGCACAGCGTGACGGTAAACAAGCCAAAATCCAGCAGGTGGAGGAGAAATACCAGCAGAAAAAAGAGTCGATAACAAATAAGTACCAACAGAAAATGGACGATCTGAAAGCGGCTTTCGGCTATTGATTATCGACAGATCGGTGCAGGTCAGCCTAGCTGCTCCTGACTCGCCAGGAGCCTTCCTGAGCGTTTGTCAGTTCCTCCTTGATTAGCAAGTCTAATGCGTTGCGTTTACTATTTGAGCATAGTATGGTGTGTTAACAATTTGGATTTACTCTGCTATGTGAAATACATAGGCAGCTCCAGCCTGCTATGGTCTATGTGTTGGTGCTGTCTATTGTCGATCATGGAGGTTGTTTTTAATGGCTCAACGCAAGCCCGAACTTTTGAAAGCTGGAGAAACCTGTTTCGATTTAATCATTCTTGCCGTTAGTATTTTCCTGCTGATAATTGCCTACCGTATTTCGGGGTTTGCTATTAGTGCACCGGGGACCTTTCCTCTTGCATCGACAACGGTCATGGTTGTTTCCATGGTGTTTGTGTTATGGGGTAATCGAAAGAAGGAAAAAGAAAATAAAGAAGGCTTTTTCTGCGAATGCCGACAGGCTATGCGTGAAGTCTTTACGCGCGATTTTGTCGTTTATACCATCATGGCCATTATCTATGTTGCCTTGATCATGCCTTTTCACTTTTTACCGACATCATTTGTCTTCCTGGTTTTATCGATTATCTACCTCAAGGGGAGTTCGCCATTTAAGGCGGTCCTGATCAGCGCTGTGACCCTTGGTAATATCTATCTGGTATTTCTTTATTTTTTCAAAGTAATGTTGCCTTAACAAGGGGGATAATTGTGACGGGATCTGCTCTTTCCTACTTTTTTATGGCCTGGACCGATATCTCCCTGCTGTTACTGACTGCTGGCGGAACCTTCGCTGGTATATATATTGGTGCAATTCCCGGGTTGTCGGTCACCATGGCGGTATCTATTCTGATTTCCTTTACCTTTTCATGGGATATTAATGCCGCGTTGGCCCTGATGGTCGGGGTCTTTATGGGCGGCGTCTATGGAGGTTCACGTTCTGCTATTCTGCTGAATATCCCAGGAGCTCCAGCGTCTATCTCCACCAGCTTTGATGGCTTTCCACTGGCTCAGCGGGGTGAGGCTGGTCAGGCGATCGGTATCAGTACCATTATTTCCGGGGTTGGCGGCTTCGTCGGCATAATTGTCCTGGCCGTTGCTGCGCCGGCGGTTGCCGAGTTCGCTCTTAAATTTGCTCCACGCGATTATCTGCTGCTGGCCCTGATGGGGTTGCTCCTGGTTGGCAGCTTGTCAGGAGAGTCGATGGCCAAGGGGGTGTTTGCCGGGGCTCTTGGCGTTACTCTTGGGATGGTCGGTATGGACCCCATGACCGCAGAAGGGCGCTTTACCTTCGGTTCGGTAGCCTTGCTTGGTGGTATTCATTTTGTTATTGCCATGATCGGCCTGTTCGGCGTTGCTGAGGCCCTGTTTCAGCTTCACGATATTCACACCAAGCCGGTCAAACAGGATGTGTCAAAGATTATTCCTTCCTGGAAGGTTATTCTGAAATATCTCCCCCTTTCCCTGCGGACGTCGTTAATCGGGGTTATTATTGGTGCCTTACCGGGAACCGGTGGCGATATCGCCTCGTTAATGGCTTACGATCATGCCAAGCGCTCGGTCAAAAACCCGTCGCGCCCCTTCGGGGAAGGTGCTTATGAAGGGCTGATCGCTCCCGAGTCGGCCAATAACGCTGCCATTGGTGGTTCCTATATTCCGATGTTGACCCTCGGTATTCCGGGGGATGCCGTTACGGCGGTGTTTATTGGCGCTCTCTTTATTCATGGTTTAAAGCCGGGTCCGATGCTGATGATCGATTCCCCGCACATGTTCTGGTTTATGGTTGGCAACCTGGTGCTGGCAAATATCTTTATGGTTCTATTCGGTTTGACCGGCATCCGTGTCTTTGCCAAGCTGGTTGAAATCAAAAAAGGAATTCTGATTCCTTGCATCATTGTCCTGTCTGTCGTGGGAACCTACTCCATTAACAATAATATGACCGATGTTTACTGGATGCTGGCTTTTGGCATCGTCGGTTACCTGATGAAGATGTATGGTTACCAGGTGGCCCCGGTGATCCTGGGGATTATCCTCGGACCATTGATGGATAATTCCTACCGCCAGGCGGTCATTTCGACGGAAAACAACTTCGGCTTGTTTTTGTGGGATCTGGTCAGTAACCCGCTGACCTGTGTATTGACGATCATCGTGCTGTTTATGATGATCAGCAATACGCGTTTATGGACCATGTTTCTTGGTCTGTTCCGAAAGGAAACTGTTTGACCGGGGCGGGCAGGCCGTGCAGTTTGTGCGGCCCAGGAAAGGAAAATCCAGAAGCCCTGCCATCACATGAAGTAACCTGGATGACTCTATGAGTTTTGGAAACTGTTCGGTAAAGTGGAACCTCAATTTATGAAAAATATCTTTTCTCTCGGACCTCTGTAATGACCGAGTTGAATATCGCATGTTACCTGGGGCAACGCACCCTTATCGCTGGGGATGTAAATTCAGGCAAAACGACCAGGTCGGCTGGGATTCTCAAGCAATTCCTTGAGGCGGGCTACGCTTCTGAGCTGGCAATTATTGATCTGGCTCCGGATCCGGTCAGGGGGGTAGGTGGCAAGTTGGCTCTGGATCTGGGTCCCGAAGTCCTCTACCTGACAACCCAAGTTGCGGCACCACGGCTGATGGGGCAGAACCCTGCACAGGTTAATGAACTGGCGGAACATAATGCCAGCGGCATCGAGACTCTGTTTAAAGCTTTTGAGCAACAGCCCCGGGATATCCTGTTCATTAATGATGCCACCCTGTACCTGCAGGCTGGCAACTGTGACCGGCTGCTTGAGCTTGTGCACAACAGCAACACAGTTATCATCAATGCTTATTATGGCCATTCCTTTCCTGAATCTGAACTGAGTCAGCGCGAGAGAGAGCAGACTGAAATCCTTATGCGTCGCTGTGATGCGGTTATTCAGTTGTAAGTGGAGCCAGGATCTCTTTCAATTGTGGTCCTTCGACAGACTCCTGTTCAAGAAGTTCGTTTGATAATGTTTCAACGACCTGCCAAACCTGCTGATTGCCGAACCACTGTTGCAGTTTTTGCATTACGTTTAAGCTGACCAGCTGGATACGCGCTTCACTGTGGAGTACCTGCAATGCCTGCTGGTGCCAATCCGCCAGATCGCTGATCGCTACCAGCGGTTCCTCTTCCTCCTTTTGTTGGGTTAATTCCTGATAGCGCTCTTCTGCAGCAATTCCCGCCAGGGTAACCAGCCCGAACTCGTAGAGACCAAGGACTGTCTCCTGGTCGATAATGACTTCGCCGACGGCTGGCAAACCTCGCCAGGTCGGGGCGTGGTCTCCACCCAGCGATACGCAGGCCACCGCAAAGCGACCGCGTCCCACCAGGGTTTGGGCCACGGCATGTCCGGCTTGATGGATGGCAATGCGATCGATTTCCGGAACTCTATTCTCCATTAGCATATCTGGCTCCTTGGACAGTCGTAGGGTTAGTAAAAACAGAAACAAGGGACACAATAGGCATCTTTGGCGGGGGATAGGGTCACGGCGCTGTGACAAGGGCAGCAAGATTTTTGCGCTGATGAATGGATCTGATTGAACTGGGATAATAATGGTCAGTATTATAGCAGCTCAGTTGGTTTAGGCAAGGGGCTACTCAGAATCGCTTGGTGGAGGAGCCCCTTGGTTGGGTTGACGCTGGAAGGCCTTTGTCAGATGCCATAACTGTTGAGTTTTCGATACAGGGTTGCTATGCCAATCTTCAGAGTTTCTGCTGTTTTGGTTTTGTTGCCATCCAGGGAGTGTAGGACTGATAAAATATACTGCTTTTCAACCTCTTCAAGAGGCAGGATCTCGAGCGGAGTTGATGCCGGGATACAGGGTTTCTGAAGCTCTTCCGGCAGGTCGTCGATATCGATGCGTTCCCCGTCACTTAAGGCGACGGCAAATTCAACCACGTTCTGTAACTCACGAACATTCCCTGGCCATGGATAACAAAGGAAGTTTTCAGCGGCTTTTTGGGTAAAGGAGGTTATTTTACGGTGACTGCGGGCCGCGGTCTCATCAAGGAAGACCCTGGCCAGCGGCATAATATCTTCGCGGCGTTCACGCAAGGGGGGCATCTTTACCTCAATGACCTTGAGCCGGTAATAAAGGTCCTGACGGAAATTACCATTAGCAACTTCATCAGCAAGGTTGCGGTTGGTTGCAGCGACAATACGAAAGTCTACGGAACGTGATCGATTATCACCAACGCGGCGGATTTCTCTTTCCTGGAGAACTCGCAGAATCTTTACCTGCATGCCCGGGGATATTTCACCGATTTCATCAAGAAACAGGGTTCCTCCGTCAACCGCTTCAAAAAAGCCGGGGGTGTCTTTGTAGGCCCCGGTAAAAGCACCTTTGAGATAACCAAAGAGTTCACTTTCCAGGAGACTTTCGGTTACCGCACCGCAGTTAATGGCAATAAAGGGCTTGTCGGCGCGTGGCGATTCATCGTGAATCAGTCTTGCGATACGTTCTTTGCCGACACCTGTTTCTCCGCTGATAACGACCGATGAATCAACTTTGGCAACCCGTTGGGCAGTGTTGACTGCTTTGCGCATAGCCGGGCTATGGCAAGTGATACCCGACAGCTCACTTTTGTGGTCAAGCTCTGATAACTGCTTCTGGCGTTTTTGGAGCTTTTTTTCAATTTTCTGTAACTTGTCGGTCAGGTTGGTCAGCACACTGTCTGCCGACTCCATCTGGTAATATTGCAGTTGGTCGGCAAATTCCTCCCCCCAGTTTTCCTTATAGCGCCCTTCGATCTGGCATAGGGCATCCCCTTTTCCGCAACAATGGGTTTCCATGAAGTACACATCACGTCCTGTCCGTTTAGAGACATAACCACTGGCAAAGCCGGTCAGGCTCCAGCATACCGCATGATCGGCTTTACCCAGGTGGAGCAGGTGCTGTTCTGCTTCGTAGGAATCTTTCCAGGACCCTTCAACCAGGGGTTCGTCTGCTGTTCCTGCCCCGCGGGTATTGGTGAGGGGGGTCAGTAGCCCATGCAAACCATGGAGATGCGGCCCGGCCCAGCTGTCTTCAAACAGTTCAGGAGCTTCCTGGCGTAAGCGCTCGGCAGATCGCCAGCCATGGGCGTAGCCGAAGCGGGTCAGAATCCCACGGGCCATGTGGGAACCCAATGATTCAATGAGTTCTTTGCGCAACAACCCCAGGGACAGTGCGTCAAACAGGAGTAGCCGCTGCTCCATGAAATGAATGATGCCACTGTCTGGGAGGCGGTAGAGAAGTTCTTTGAGGTCGAGATCGAGCGCTTTCATTAGGATCCTTTCGATGTGATAGTGAACTCTATCAAAATGATAGAGTTTGTCAATCTGTTAATTTTTTATGAGTTTAATTTCAATAGGTTAGAAGTGGCATACATTGTGAAGTGAAATATAGATGAAATAGATATTCTACTGATCGATTTAGTGTATCTCTTAGTAGGATAAGTGGGCAAGCAAAGATTTTCGGCTTTTTTCTGCCATGTGTTTATTTGCCGAATTTCTCATGAGCAGCCCGAATTTAATGACATCTGAGCTTTCGTCGCGTGCTGATGTTGGACAGGGGGCAGACTATTACGACCCGACTTGGGGCGTAGCTAAGCTGCTTTGCTGTCGATACATAAAATATCTTTGTAATTTTAAATTGTTGCCATCCGGAAACTTGACATCGCAACGACCAGTTTTGTGATTCGGAAAGATGCAATTTTTTACCGGGCAAGGAAATCAAGTATTTGCGTTTAAGGCCTAGTGCTTCAGGCCGCACAAGCGAATGCGCAGATGAACGCCGAGCTGGTGAAAAAGGGCACTTTCAGGACAGAAACCAGATAGTGTTTTTTACCTGTCATGACAACCGGGTCTGTCACACCGTAAAAGGTGCTTGACTGTCATGACCTTTCTATGGAAAAGGAGCAAAAGAATGAGCAAAGACAAATCGCAGGAAGAAAACGCAGTTGATCAGTATACTGCGAATGTTCTCCAGAATGGTTTCTCTCGAAGAAGCTTTTTGGGGCGTGCCGCTGTCGGAGCTGGCGTTGGAGCCATGGCACTGACCGGATTAGCCAGCAGCAAGGCGGAAGCCGCTGCCGTTTCAGAGTGCACTCAATATGGCAAGAGTTCAGATGGTGAAGCAACCCTCAGCTTTCTGCCTAAGCCTGAAGCCATTGCTGACAAAGATATCGTATCGACCAAGACTTTTGATGTCGTTGTTGTTGGTGCCGGTGCCTCCGGTGTGACCGCTGCTCTTTCTGCTGCGGAAAATGGTGCCAAGGTTGCTGTGCTTCAGAAGCAGGCAATGATTGTTTCTCAAGGTAATACCGGTTCAGGTATTGACCTGGCGAAGAGTGACAAGGCTGCCGTTGAAGCCCTGGTGTCACGCCTTATGTCTGATAGTGCCCATCGTTGTAATCCTGCCCTGCTCAGAGCCTGGGCTTACAACTCTGGTGAGGCGGTCTCCTGGATGATCGACCGCACCAAAAAAGGTGGAGGCCAAGTCGTTGATCAAGGTACTGGTCCACAACACGGCATTCGCGGGGTTACTGATTACGCCCTGAATTTTGTCACTTCCTACTGTGGCCCCAAACCTTACACCGCAGGTGACGGTATGCGTGCCCTGGGTAAGACTGCTGAAAAAGCTGGTGTAAAGTTCTTTTTCAATATGCCTGGCGCACAACTGGTCCAGGAAAAGTCTGGTAAGGTTACCGGCGTTATCGCTAAGAGCCGTGACGGCAAGTATCACAAGTTTATGGCCAAAAAAGGCGTTATCCTGGCATCTGGTGATTATCAGAATAATGAAGAAATGTGTAACTACTTCATTCCAGATGTGAAGAACTTTGTGCGTAAGCAGATGGATCGTACCGGTGATGGTTTTGCCATGGCTTACTGGGCCGGCGGCGTTATCGAGCCGATCGGTCATACCAAAATGCTTCACGACTTTGATGCCGGTCCAGCCGCTATGTGTGATATGCCATTCTTGGCAGTTAACCGTAAAGGCGAGCGTTTTGTCGATGAGACCGTTGCCATGTCATTGATGAACAACTACCTGAAAGATGCTGAAAATGCCGGTCATTATTCACAGGTTTTTGACGCCGACTATATGACCGGTGCTAAAGACTGGCCGGGTAAACTGTATTCTCCCGAGCAAATGAAACACTACATGCCTGAAGATCCATCTCCGAAAAAAGGTGTGTACCCATCCCAGACCAATACTTACAAGGCAGACACCCTGGAAGAATTGGCCGTTAAACTGGAATGTGATCCCAAGACCTTCGTTGCCAGTGTCAAGCGTTACAACGAGCTGTGCAAAAAGGGGAAGGATGATGATTTCGGTAAGCCTTCCAGCAAAATGCTTCCCGTTCTGAAGGCGCCATTCTATGGCATTCACCGCAGAATGCGTATCTCTGCCATCACTTCAGGAGTGCTGGTCAACGAAAACCATCAGGCTCTGAATGCTGATGGACAGCCCATTGGCGGACTGTTTATCGTCGGTAATATGGGCGGTGGTTTCTACGGTGGTGTTGATTATCCCCTGACTGTCTTCGGATTGTCTTTGGGCCGCTGTTACACCTTCGGTTATCTGGCAGGTAAGCACGTAGCCAAGCTGTAGTTTCTGTCCGGAAAGCGCCCTTTTTAACCAGCTCGGCGTCAATCTGCGTATTCTCTTGTGCGACGTAAAGTACTACGCCTCCGCGCGAATACTTGACTTCCTTGATCTGGCAAAAAATTGCATCTTTCCAACTCAGAAACGCATGAGTTGCTTTTAGAACTACGGATTGCAACTAAATAAACATTGCGAAAATCAGAACAGCTGAGGCTGTTCTGACTCAACATTGAATAATGGGAGAAACCATGAATACGAAAACTTTTCACATGCCTAAGCTTGTGTTTGCCCTGGCATTAGCCCTGGTTCTGGGCGGTGCTTTTGCAGGTAGTGCGTTAGCTCAGCTTGATCAGTCCCACGCCAGCGCTGGAGTTTCTTGTGCTGACTGCCACGGTGACCAGGCTCAGAGAGAGCCGGTTGCTATGCTGAAATGTCTCGAGTGTCACGATACCAAGGATGTTGCCGAGGCTACTGCAGAGCTGAAGCCGACCAACCCTCACAATAATCGCCACTACGGCACCGAGACAAACTGTAACTACTGTCACCACCAACATCAGAAGTCAGAGAACTTCTGTACTCCGTGTCACCTGAGATTTACCTTCGACGTACCTTAATCGGTCGTTATTTATATGTGTATAAGCGGCTTTGACTGCTTATGCAGCTTGTGCCCTGTGCGGAGCCGGAGCTTTCGCTCCGTTGCAGGGCTGTTTTTTCGATTTTTTCAACTGTAAGGGGAACATGATGAAAGTTAAAGTCCTACTCGTAGGCCTGCTGGTCTTCGGTTTGTCTGCCTCTGCCATGGCCGCAGACAACCTCAAAGAAATGTTTTCTCAAGGCTCAATTAAAGGCGAGCTTAGTCTTTTGAGCTTTACCCGTGATTTCAAGGGTGGCGCTACCGATAATCAGGATACTGCCCTGGGTGGTGCACTGTACTACAAAACTGATTCATTTAAAGGGATCAGCCTGGGGGTTGCTTTCGGCACCAGTAATGATGTTATCAATCAGGATGATAAAAACCCCTACGTCGGTTTGACCACTCCTACTCATGAAAATATTGCTCGTATGCAGGAGTATTACCTTCAGGGTGATTACTTCAAAACCACTTTCAAAATCGGTGCTCATGAACTGAATACTCCGTTTTTGAACATTCATCCGATTCGGATGATCCATCGCACCTACCGTGGTCTCTCAGTTGTTAACAAGTCGGTTGATAACCTGACCTTGAGTGGCTTTTACTTAAAAGACAATATGAATTGGTTCAACGAAGAGTTTGTCTCTTTCAATGACGATGTTTATATTGCCGGCGTTAATTACAAGCTTCCTGTCAGTGCCGTTAACAGCAGTGTTCAGGCCTGGTACTTCGATATGCCTGATAACCTTTATCAGACCTGGTTCAATGCTTCTGTCAGCAAAAAGCTCGACAACCTGGTTCTGCATGCATCACCTACCTACTTTGCTCAGAAGTCCAAAGGTGAGGAAGAATCTGGTGAGCTTGACACTTATCAGTATGGTTTGAACGCTGGTGTTGGTGCTTTCGGCTTCGACCTGACTGCTTTCTATGCCAAGACTGGTGATCAGTCTATCTACGACCCCTATGGTTACGGAAAAATCATCATCCAGCAGGTACATAACTCCGGTGACGGTGGTCCTACCAGCACCCTGTATGACCGTGGTGAGGAAGATGCCTATGCTGCCCGCCTGTCTTACGATTTCTCAGCGGTTGGGGTTAAAGGTCTTAGCGCCTACGTTATGCACGGTATTTACGATGCCCCTGAAAGCACCATCAATGAAACTGATTTCAGCATTCAATACAAGTTTTCCGGTGACCTGGATGGCTTGAGCGTTCGTGCTCGTTACGCCAAGGTTGATGTCAGCGATTCCGTTGCCGGTGATCGTCATGATGATCTCGACGATATCCGTTTTTATGTGACTTATCGTTTCGGTATGAGCGGAAAATAAGCGCTTAACTGTTATGTTTTTCAATAAGTGATGAATGAGAAATATCGCTGGTCATCTCCAGAGAGAGCTTCTGTTTAAGAAGGGGGATGACCAGGCTTTTTCAACGCAACCAAGTTTTATAACCACAGGGAAGGATTTTTTATGTTTGGACTCGGTACGCAGGAACTGCTGATTATCCTGGTTATTGCCATGATGCTTTTTGGTGCGGGAAAACTGCCGCAGGTAGGCGCCTCCCTTGGTAAGGGGATTCGCAACTTTAAAAAGGGGATGAGCGACGGAGAAGAATTGCTCGAAACAAAAGTTGGTGATTCAACCGACGGGGAAAAGGTCTAAATAAGCAGGTTGATCCGCCTTCTGGATTTACTGTGCAGGTTATCCTTTACTCTAGTATTGTAGCCGTTAAGGGCTGAACCTGTTTTGTTTATCAAAATGATAAACCCTTGCCAGGTTTCTTTGGATAATGATCAAGAGCGTTGATAAAATTCGTTTAGGGAGCCATTGTCCGCCAATTCTGGGTGCCGATGGTTACCCCGTATTGCGCTTGCCTGACGGTTGGCAGGGGCTTGATATTGAAGAAACGGTGGTTCCTGCCCGGGCTGAATGTGGCCCTCAATATAGTGGGGTGCCAACCCTGATCATCGGTATCAATGCCAATGTTCAGCGTTGGTATCGCAGTGGTTGCAGAACCCTTTACCTGGATGCACTCCCTCCTGCATTCGATGTCCTCTCTTCAACCTACGAACGGGATCATGGTCGTTGGGAAGGGGAAGAGGGGCGTTGTCTGAAAGTCAGCCTGACACCCCAGGTTGTTGAACGCTTTCTCCCGGAAAGTGGTGGTTCTTTTGATCTTGAAACACGCTTTTCCGCGATTGATAGTCAGCTGAGAACTACTGTTCTTGACCTTGCCCAAGAGCTCAAAGCCGGTCTTCCTAACGGGCTTATGTACGCTGAGGGTTTGTCTCTGATGGTTATGGGGTGGTTGAATGCCCACTACCGTAAGCGGGGTTGCCTGGAGACCAAAGTTCAAAAGTTGTCCGCCCGGCAACAGCAACGTCTCGACGATTACATTGAAGATTACCTCGATACCAATATCAGTGTCGATGATCTCGCTTCCCTGGTTAATATCAGCCCGAGCCACTTCTTTTTATTGTTCCGTTCGTCGTTTGGAATGACACCTCATCAATACGTTATGAAGAAACGGATCGACAGAGTTGCCCGTTTACTGAGGGCGGAACCTGAACGTTCCATATCTGATATCGCCGTGGTCAGTGGTTTCTCTAGCCAGGCTCACATGACTAAAGTTTTTAAACGGCTAAAGCAACAAACACCCTCCCGCTGGAAAACTAAACTATCTTAATTGTGTCCTTTGTTTGAGACAGCGTCTCGGAAAAATTTCCCTTCTTGCCGTCTGACAGTTTGCTAGGCATCTCTTTTCTCATGGGGTGGTCCAAAGAAGCCTGCCAGCTGTTTTTTCATATCTTTTTGCACTTTTGACCTGGTTCCCAGGTGCAGACGATTTTAATTTTCTGAATCATATTTTTAGACAAAAAATCCAGAGTAATGTGGAAGACAATGTTGCATCTCGTTACATAGAATGTCGTTTTGAAAATGATGATGTTTTTGTAATTGCAGTTTTTTTCTGTTGTCTGTGACCAGTCAGGTCACGTCTTTGTCCGGTTGTACAGCTGATCGTTCTGTGCACCTATGATTCTTAACGCGCTAACACAAACTGGGAGGTCGTTTATGCGCAAGAAGAAGTTTTTATTGTCTCTGTTGGTAGTTCCACTTTGTCTGTTGGTCTGGTCATGCGGCGATGATGATTCAGATGATTATGACGGTCTCGCTCTGTGCCGTGGTATTGCAAGTGATTTCAGTTATGCCAATACTGTCATTACCGGTGTTGAGTCTGTCAAGGATGATACCGTCGTTTATGATTCTGACGAAACTTACAACACTCCGAATCACTGTGTTATCACTGGTTATATGAATGAGCGTGAGGGGGTTAGTGTTCCAGTCATCGGTTCAACTTACCGTATCGGATTTGAAATGCGTTTGCCCGTAGACTGGAATGGCCGTTTCTATTACCAGGCGAACGGTGGTCTTGACGGTAGCGTCAGCCCTGCCGTTGGTCGTTTTATGTTCTCTAACGGTGCTGATCACACGGCATTGACCAAAGGTTTTGCGGTTATCAGTTCTGATGCAGGTCATAATCCAGGTGTTCCGTTCTTTGGTCTTGATCCCCAGGCTCGTCTTGATTACGGTTATAATGCTGTGGCCGAGCTGACCCCGATGGCGAAGGCCCTGCTTGAGACTGTTTATGGCAGTCAGCCTGATTACTCCTATTTTGGTGGTTGCTCCAACGGTGGGCGTCACACTATGGTTGCTGCCTCTCGTTATGCTGATGACTATGATGGCTTCCTGGTTGGTAACCCTGGTTTTAATCTGCCCAAAGCTGCTGTTTCCCAAATGTACAGCGTTCAGCAATACAGCGCCATTACAGGGGTATCTCAGGATGCTGATACCAATTACATTACAGGGGCTTTCACCGATGTAGAGCTTGCTCTGGTTGCCAGCAAAGTTCTTGAGCAGTGCGATGCTCTTGATGGCGCTACTGACGGAATGATTAATGATACAGTTGGTTGTCAGTCGGTGTTTGATCTGGATGCTGACGTTGCGACCTGTGAAGGTGACCGCGATGGCACCTGTCTTACTGCTGAGCAGAAAACTGCTTTGGGTAATGTTATGACAGGCGCTCGCGACAGTGAAGGAACCGCTATCTATGCAAGCTTCCCATATGATGCTGGAATGGCTGCTTCCAACTGGGCTTATTGGGAATTTTACGCTTCAGCAAACCTGGATCCGGGTGCGGTTGGTTACATCTTTACCACTCCACCAACCTCGTTTCTGACCCAGGGGATCAGCGGCTATGATTACGCTCTTGATTTCGATATGGATGGCGCTCTTGATGCCCTGAACGCAACAGACGCTACTTATACCGAGTCCGGACTTCAGTTCATGACCATGCCTGATCCGACCCTGGCTCAAATGAAATCTAATGGTGGCAAGATGCTACTGTTCCACGGTACTGGCGACAGCGTATTTTCTTCTAACGACACCATTGACTGGTATGAAAATGAGTTCGGCGGAAATTCCAATTACTCCCGCTTGTTCCTGGTCCCAGGTATGAACCACTGTGGTGCTGGTCCTGCTACTGATAAATTTGATGGCTTGAATGCATTGATCAACTGGGTCGAAAATGGTGTTGCCCCAGATAGTGTTGTCGCTTCGGTCCGTGCTGAAAACACCGAATTACCAGAAGGTGCTTCAACCGGTCGGACTCGTCCACTGTGTGTGTACCCTGAAATCGCAAAATATGATGGCGCTGGTGATATTGAAAGCGCAGACAGTTTTTACTGTGAAGAGCCATAAACCGAGACGCTTAAGGTCTTCATAATTTAAAATGCAATATACAGCCTGGGACCCCATCTCCCAGGCTGTTTTTTTATTTCTTTTTTAACTGCTTTAATAATCAAGTAATCAGCGCTGACCAGATGCTAAAAAGTTAAGGTTATCGGATAACAGGTGGGCCGCGGTAAGTAAGGAAGACGAAATCTCATGCTCTGCAGTGATTTGCTGATCTGCAGCTCTCATCTCAGGTTTGGTTGAGATGATTTCCTGTAGCAGATCGATAACATCAGTATGGTCAGACTGCGGCTTGGCGATGGTTGATAGGGCTCTGCGCATGATATGGCGGGCTTCTTCTGATACCGGTAAACTGTCAAACTGTTTGCGCAACTGTTGAAAGCTGGAGATCACCGAGAGCGCAATCAGTCCGCCATCGATGAATGAATGGTAACGGCTACGCTGGTGGCGGGCCAGGGTGACAAGCTGAAGGACCTTGTGTCTGAGCTGCGCTTCAACGCGGGCGATAGTTGCCGCATCACGATTAAGAGCGAGGGTGCGGATATCTTTGCTCAATGAATCAAGCAGCCTGGTCATGCGTATGGCTGGATTAATGGGGAACAGGTAGCGGTAGGCCAGCAAAGAACAACTGATCCCGGCTAACATAGCCAGGGCGCCAAAAATCATATCAAAAGGGAGTAATTCTGTCGTCAATCCTGGTTGTAAGGTCAGTAGAAAGATAAAGGTCGCGTCGGTAGCAGCAATCGCCGTGCGCTTCTGGGTCATCCCCCAACAACCGATTATCAGAAACGGTACCATCACCAGGTGTTCCGGCGTTGCGCCCGAAATTCCATGGAGAAAGACCATGCGACAGATAATAGCTGTGCTGGCACCCAATATGGCTCCTGCCAGAATGTGTTTTAACAATTGGGACGGATGTTCTTTGCTGGCGAAAAGGGTCAACATGATCGAGAGAGTCATAATTAACAATGGCGTCAGGTGCCACCCGGTAAGCTGCCAGAATACGCCAGCGCAACTGATCATGATAATGGCACGCAGGGCGCTGCGCAGGCCTTCTCTCCAATCGTGATGGCGGTTAAATGGCAGCTGACGGTTGTGTTTCAGATGCAGGACCTGGCGTTGGTAAAGAATGTGGTGCAGTGAGGTTAGGATCTCATCCAATGATAGTTTCAGGCTTGGGTGTTCATTACCGAGGCGTTCACTTATTTCATGCAGATCATTCAAGTAAAAACGTGCCTGGTCACTGTTTGCAGAGGCCACCAGTTGTTCAAGCTTAATAGCGAACAGCTTTCTGGTTGCGGAGTGAGGTCCGAGTTCCCACAGTTCGGTCAGTTTTTGTTGCCGGATAAGGCAGCCAACCCCGAGCAGGTTCATCAATTCTGATAGCATTGCAGTGGTATCTGCTAATTCCTGGCGGGCATGAAAGGTCCCGGCAATCGCTACATCGAGGAACCCTTCAACCTCAACAATATCGATGAGCAACTGATGTTCAATCTGATCTCGATTCGCATCAGGTATTGAATTAAACAATGACGCCAGCCAGATCAGGATGTCTGTTCCTAATTGGTCGAGGCGTCGGGTGACTTCGGTAAGGGAGCGCTTCGGGGTAATAAAAGCGGTCATCAGGGTTGCCACGGTTATCCCGATAATAATGCAGGCTACCCTGGCGAAGGCCATTTCATATAATTCACCACGCAGACTGCCACTCATAGTGATGATGGCACAGGTAATCCCGGCCATAACGCAGCCATAAGAGCGCAGTCCGTGAAACAAGCTGCTGATAGCGATACACGCTGCCAACCAGAGTGCCAAAACCAGGGTCAGGCCGAGGGGCGTTTCAAAATTTAATAGAATGATCAACCCACCAAGGGAACCTATGCCGGTACCGACCAGACGATAAACACTTTTTTCAAAAATCAGCCCTCTGGTCGGCTGGATAACGATTAATGCAGTCAGCGCTGCCCAGTAGGGGCATTCAAGTTGTAACAGTTCGGCGACGGCGATTGCCGTGATGGCTGCGGTGGTAGCGCGTAAAGCAAAAAAGATATGCTGCCAGTTATGGCGCAGTTTAGGGATGAAGCGATGTTTCATGGTCTTAACTTTATGGATTACCGTGTTAGCAGTGGTCAGACTTAAGCCTTGTCCTGATGAATAATTGATTGCAGATTGTTCTCAAGGTGGGTGGTGCAGAGGAGGAGATGGTCGAGATCCTCTGGGGATAATCCGGCAAGCAATTGCTTGTCGATGCTATCAATCGCCTGTTGTAACTGTTTCGCTACCTGTTCTCCCGCAGGAGTCAGGCTGAGGCGTTTAGCGCGGCGGTCTTCGCTGTCTTCGCTGCGGGTAATCAATTCTTTTTCAAGCAGGGTATCGATCAGGCGCACCAGTGATGGCCCGGCAATACCGATTGATTCAGCGAGATCCTTCTGGCGGATGCCGTTACCGAGCAACAGAATATGCAGTAAGGGGCGCCAGGTCGCATCGGTCAGACCGCTTGTTTGAATTTCCTGATCGACCACCTGACGCCAGCGCTTGGTAAGTAAAATCAGGCGAAACAGAATGTTTTGGGTACTGTTGTCAGTCATCATGGAAAAATAGATAGCATGCTATCTATTTTGATGCTATCTATTTTTGCGATTCAGGTCATATTTTTTATATCTGGCTATTCCGTCTATTCCACTTGCTGCCAGGGCTTGAGGATTCTCCTTTCCAGGGGCGCATAAACCCATCCAAGGAAAACCCTGTCCCCTGTTTTTCGGATTTAGTAGTGCCAGGTAGAAAACGATCTTTTCATATTACAGTTTGTCCAATACCAGGGCCGCAAAACTTAAGACCAGGAAGAAGCCACACATATCGGTCATGGTTGTGAGTAACGGGCTGGCGACCAGGGCCGGATCCAGCTTAAGCCGTTTCAGCAGCAGGGGGATAAGACCTCCCAGGGTGACAGCAACCACAGTATTTACGGCCAGCGCCCCACCAACGACCACCCCCAGGTAAGGATTCCCTTTCCAGAAAAAGGCGACCGCACCCAGCAAGATCCCCAGGGCAATCCCATTGAGGATACCAAGACTGGCCTCTTTGCCAAGGACGCGTAGTAATTCTGTTGGCCGGACCAGTCCCAAAGCTAATTCCCGCATACTGACAGCGACTGCCTGGTTACCAGAACAACCACTCATGTCACTGACCATGGGGAGGAAAACCGCCAGGGCGATAGCCGCGGCAAGGGTGTCCTGGTAGATGGCAATCACACTGGCAGCGACAATATTCAGGACGATGTTCAAGGACAGCCAGGATAGGCGGCGGCCCGATCTTGCCAACAGTGGCATGGAGCGGAACTCTTCTCCACCAATAATCCCTGACAATCCGAGAAACTGGTTAACGCTGCGCTTACGCCTGGCTTCTTCCACGGCTTCAGGTAAAACAACGCCATGTAGCTTGTTGTCATGATCAACAATGGGAACCCCAAACAGGTAATGTTCTTCGAAAAAATTGCGCAGTTCTTCAAGACTGGCATCGACGGAAAGTTTAAACGGATTGCGGATCATCAACTTGTCAAGACGGGTAGCGCGAGGTGGAAACAGCAGATCACGCATGCGCAACACCCCTTCAAGGTGTCCGTCAGCATCGGTAACGAAGAGGTACTGAACGTTATAGGTTGAATATTCGTCACGGTTGGCCTGAAAATCATTAAGAACGTCATTGACGGTCTGGCTGCTATGATAATCAAGGAATTCAGAGATCATCAAACCACCGGCAGTGTCGGGTGCATATTGCAGGAAGTGTCGAGCTTCCTGGGCATCCTCGGGATCCATATGCGCAATAATAGCATCCGCATCTTCAGAATCGAGTTCACCCAGCAAGTCGACGACATGGTCACTGTCCAGCTCTTCAAGGATGGCAGCAGCATGCATTGGTGACAGGTCTTCAATCAGGTCAGCGGCCTGTTCATCAGAAATATCTTCGATAACTTCAGCCGCTTGTTCCGGGCTGAGCATGGTAAACAGGATACTCTGGGCAGTCGGGGGAAGTCGTGATACCGCCAGAGCGGTGTCCGTGGGGTTGATACTGTTCAGGAATTTCAGGACCTGTTTCTGATCGTTCCCGTCAATAAGCTCGCTGAGCTGTTCCCAGGGTTTTGTGTGTTCTGATGCTTCAGTCATATTACATCCATAGCAAGAAAAAGAACTGCTTCTGACCTGGTTAACAAACGGTCAGAAGCAGCGAATAGATTAGGTTCAGTGCAGTTCTGAATGACGTAAAGATAGCGAGCAACGCCCGGGAACTGCCTTATGGGTTTAATGACCAATTATATCTCAGCTGGCTCAAAAAAGGTGTCACGAATCTCCATGCCGATGTGGTTAATTTGATCCTGGGTGGCATCCAGGTATTCGTGCAGGCCGTAGTCGAAGATCTCATTGATCGAATTATATTCAAAGGTGGCAAGTAAGCGGCCCAGTTTCTGCTCTGCCGGGTTGGCGTAAGCGCCCCGCCGACTGCCCGTCAGGGTATTCAAAGAATCCATGCCGACGGCGAGACAGTGATGGATGGCACGTGGAAAGTGGCTGTCAAGGAGCAGGAATTCAGCAATTTTTTTCGGGTCGATACGGCCATGCCGTTTACGGTACATTTCCAGGGCGCTGGCGGAGCGTAACAGCGCTGCCCAGAGAAGATTATCGTAAGGGCTGCCGATGTAGTCAAGGGATGGCAGCAGGATATAGTATTTGACGTCAAGGATCCGGGTGGTTTTGTCGGACCGTTCAAGCATGCGGCCGAGCCTGCCAAAATGCCAGCCTTCACCATGGTTCATGGTGGCATCGGTAATCCCTGAAAAGGTGTGGCAGGCAGTCATGATATCGACAAAAAATTGATGGGGCAAATCCAGGGAGGATTCCTTCGCTGCCGTGTTCATCATCAGGTAAAAGGTATTGAGCTGCTCCCACATTTCAGAGCTGATGTATTCACGTATGGAGCGTGCGTTTTCCCGCGCTGCGCGGACACAGGAAATAATTGAATTAGTATAGTCACGGTCAAACGCTAAAAACTCGATGGCATTGTCGCGGGTTGCTTCACCGTAGCTTTCCTTGAACTGCTCATGATCTCCGGTGGTGTTTATCAACGGTTGCCACTGATTGTTTACCCCACCAGGAATATCCAGGGTCATGTGATAATTGGCGTCAATAAAACGGGTTACATTTTCGGCCCGCTCTATATAACGGTTCAGCCAGTAGATGGCATTAGCAACACGGCTTAGCATTAGAGTCCCTCCTGTTGTGATGAGTCAGACGGGGCATAAAAATCATCATTGAGAACCCAGGTATCCTTACTCCCTCCTCCTTGTGACGAATTCACCACCAGGCTCCCTTTTTTCAGGGCCACCCGGGTCAGGCCTCCGGGCAAGACATAAATGCTCTCCTTGCCATAGAGAATGTAGGGGCGTAAATCGACGTGGCGTCCTTCAAAGTGATCCTGAGTCAGAATCGGAACTCTGGAGAGGGCGAGGGTTGGCTGAGCAATATAGGTCCGTGGGTTGGTGATAATCCGGTTCCTGAATTCATCACGCTCTTCCGGGGTTGCATGGGGGCCGATAAGCATGCCGTAGCCTCCCGATTCATTAACCGCTTTAACAACAAGGGTATCCAGGTTGTCGAGGACATATTGACGGTCTTCATCGCGCCAACAGGCATAGGTTGGAACATTGTTGATGATCGGATCCTCGCCAAGATAGTAGCGAATGATTTCCGGAACATACGCATACACCGCTTTGTCATCGGCAACCCCGGTCCCAGGGGCATTGGCCAGTGCGACAGTGCCGTTGCGGAAGGCTTCCATGATGCCGGGAACGCCGAGCATCGAGTCTGGTCGGAATTCATTGGGGTCCATGAAGTCGTCATCTATGCGCCGGTAAAGGACGTCGACGCGCTCAAGCCCGGTGGTCGTACGCATCATAACTTCCCCTTTGTGTACCACCAGGTCGTTCCCCTCAACCAGTTGCACACCCATCTGCTGGGCGAGAAAGCTATGCTCAAAGTAGGCGGAATTGTAGATCCCTGGAGTCCAGACGGCGACAACGGGAGAACGCACTCCGGCAGGAGCCATGTCCTGCAGCATTTCCAGCAGCCTGCTAGGGTATTCCGTGACCGGCTGGACACTGCAGGCATCAAAAACCATCGGGAAGCTGCGTTTCATGATCATCCGGTTTTCCAGCACATAGGAAACTCCGGAAGGGCAGCGCAGATTATCTTCGAGGACATAGAACTGCCCGTCGCTACTGCGAACCAGATCGGTTCCGGTAATGTGACACCAGACGCCATTGGGTGGGTGAATACCGATGCAGGGTTGGCGGTAGCCATCGGCAGAAAAGACCAGTTCACCTGGAATGACCCCATCTTTAATGATCTTCTGAGCGTTGTAAATATCGTCAATGAAGCAGTTAAGAGCTTTAATGCGTTGTTGCAGCCCCTGCTCAAGCATGCGCCATTCGTCGGCCTGGACGATGCGTGGAATGATATCAAAGGGGAAGATTTTTTCGGTCTGGGCATCATTGCCATAAACGTTAAAGGTGATGCCAAGGTTTAAAAGAGCCTTTTCGGCGGCGAGTTGCCGGCGTTGCAGTTCGTGTTCCGGGAGGTTACTCAGTCGCTGAATGAGAACATCCGCTCCAGGTCTGGGGGTGCCGTCGGGGAAGAACAGTTCATCATAAAAGCCTTCTGTGTCGTATTGATAAAATGACATGTCGCCTCCTTTGTGTCTGTTTTCAATTATACCGTATCAGGCCTTTAAATTTAAATCGCGCCAGTCTGGGGCTTCTCTGCGTCTATCAGGCAGCAGGATGGCCCGTCCGGCTGGCGAGCGACATCAACAGAGATGCGAACGCGTTGACTGCCTCCCCCCAGAGCAACCCCTTTGACCGGAGAAACATCGGAGAAGTCACGCCCCCAGGCCACCGTGATGTGCTGTTCCCCCTGGTGCTGGTTATTGGTCGGATCAAAAGCCAGCCAGCCGGCAAATGGGGAATAGGCTGCAAACCAGGCATGAGAGGCATCCGCTCCGATAAGGCGTGGCTGGCCCGGTGGCGGCAGGGTTTCAATATAGCCACTGACGTAACGGGCGGCCATCCCAAGGCTGCGTAAACAGGCGATCGCAACGTGTGCGAAGTCCTGGCAGACACCATGGCGTTTGTCGAGAATCTCAGTCAGGGGCGTATAAATATCTGTGACTTTAGGATCGTAAGTGAAATCATCGAAAATACGCTCCATCAGATTATTTACCGCGTCACTGAAAGGACGACCGGCAGGGAAAGATGGTAGGGCATATTGCCTGAAGCAGTCGGCGCTTTGGATCATCGGGGAGTTGTAACAACAGGGGATGATGTCAACCAGGTTCAGGATCCCTTCCGATTTACAAAAATCGCGGGCATATTCCCAACTGTGCTGATTACCCAGGGCATAATCTTTCGCTGCATATGAGGTTTCAATGTCACTGTCTGCGGTAACCGTCAGTTTCGCATGGGACTGTTGCAGGGCAAAGTGGACAGTCCGGTTGCCGAAATAGTCAAGAAACTCATGGGTGACAGCCGGGACCGGATTAATGGTCAGCTTGCTATTCAGGCATTTCTGCAGCTCCGTATCACGTGGCAGCAACCATGCTGAATTGTGACACAGCTGGACGGCATCACTGTAAAGATATTCGGTAATATGACGGACATGAAATTTCACGACAGACCCTCCCGGTTGGTAACCACCAGTTGTTGAGGAGCCAGGGTCGGGGTGAAATAGTGCTTCGATAATGCGCCCGACAGAGCTTCAAGGTCGTCCGTCTGTTGGGTCAGCATTTTTTCCAGGGCCGGATAGCGTCCGTCACTGCTGTTGAAGGTAATCAACTGGTGAGGATCTATCTGATGCAAAGTCTCCAGGGACTTTTGCATCAGCAGCATATCTTCATAATCGTTACGATTCTGACTATCTGTCGGTAGCGAACTGATATGTTTATGCAGTTGGCGTAGCTGGCAGGCCAGAGCCCGGGGATAATTATCATCCATCAGTAACAGTTCCAGGGCTGATCCCAGGTTCATAAAGGAGCGGTAACGACGGCGGTAGACGATCAGGCTGTTACAGGTGGACAGTACCGTCTCCAGCATCTGTGATTCCATGGTACTGCCATAGCAGGGGACGAGCATTGCCTTGATCAGGGTCGTCAGATTGATGGCACGTTCAAGGCGCCTGCCGATATTCAACATTTTCCAGCCGGTTTCACGCGACATGTTTTCATAGGTCAAACCACTGAAGGCAGACAGTTGCATAATCAGATTGTTAATATTCTCCAGCAGCCGGCCACTACCGATCTGCGGCCTGGTGACTCTGGGGTTCCAGCTTGAGGTAACCAGTTCAATGGATCGCCAGGCATCTTCCGGAAGCAGATCGCGGACGGTAAATGCTGCTCGGCCCAGGCTTTGCAGTGTTGATTTTAAACTGCCGATGCGCTGTTCATCCTGGACGATGGCGAGCAGCTCCTGGCGAGGGTCTTCCAGTTTTTTACGCGCATTGTCGCCGGTAAAACCAGGATAGGTCTGGGTGACATGAGTCAGGGCGCGGAGCAGATGGTTCAGTCCCATACGATCATCAATATCGTGGGATTCATTCACATCACGCATTTTGATCAGGATCGAACGCAGTATGCGCGCAGTCTGCTCAGCGCGTTCTGCATAACGGGCGGCCCAGAACAGGTTCTCTGCTGCACGGCTGGGCAGCGCACCCATAATCGCCTTCAATGGCTGGTCGGCAAGATTCTGACGCCACAGGGTCACCTGTTTATCCGGTTCGCGAGTTAATACCCAGGTATCCTTAATATGTCCGCCGGTCTGCCCGGGAGTCTGCAGTTGCTGACTGTCTGAATGGGAGCGGGACAGCCCGCCTGGCATCACCAGGTAAGAGTTGTCCTGTGCCGTCAGGTAGAGATCCATGGCACAATAGCGAGCTTCCAGATGGTCATTTTCAAAAGCCGGGAAGGTCGCCAGTTGAATTTGTTCCTGGGCGGCAAACAGGTGCGGATCTTTCAGGATCAGCTCCTTCCAGCGCAGGCGCTGTTCAGTATTTTCCGGTGTCGGCAGCAGCGGGGGGAGACCAGGCATAGGATAGATTGGCTTGATCATCAGGCGGTCAAGATTTTTAAGAACAAAATCCCGTTCCTTGCTTTGACCACACCACCAGGTTGCAACCGAGGGGAGGATCAATTCCTCTTTCAGAAAATGATCGCATAACCCTGGTAAAAACGACATGAAGGCAGGGTTTTCCAGAATACTGCTGCCAATGGGGTTTGCCACGGCGACATTCCCGGTACGGATGGCTTCCAGCAGCCCGGGGATCCCGATCCATGAATCACCACGCAGTTCCAGGGGGTCGCAGAAATCATCATCCTGACGGCGCAAGATGACATCAACCTGACGCAGACCTTCAACGGTTTTCAGCCAGACACAGTTATCCTGGACGATGAGGTCTCCACCCTGGACCAGGGGGTAGCCAAGGTAAGAGGCGAAATAAGCATGTTCAAAATAACTCGGATGTTCGGGGCCCGGGGTCAGCAGGACGACGCGTGGATCGTTGCGGTTATGCTGAGCGAGTTGCGTCAAGGCATTGCGCAAGGCCCGGAAATACATGGCCAGGCGGTGAACCTGAAATTTCTCAAACAGCTGCGGAAAGCTGCGTGTCATGATAATGCGGGTTTCCAGAGCGTAACCGGATCCTAAGGGGGGCTGCATATGGTCACTCATAATCCAGAAATTGCCGTCGGCTCCCTTAGCCAGGTTAGCCGAGTAAACGCTTAATGGCTGGCTACTATTATGCAGCAGGCCGACGCAGGGATATAAAAATCCCTGGTGAGTAAAAATCAGCTCCGGAGGGAGAAGGCCTTCCCTGATCAGGGTCATGGGGCCATAGATATCAGCTAATACCAGGTTGAATAATTTTGCGCGTTGAATTAAACCCTGTTCAAGGTATGACCATTCTTCAGGGTCAAAAATAAGCGGAACCGGGTCAAATTGCCATGGCCGTGGCGCATCGGGATTGGAAAAGACATTGTGGATTGCACCATTTTCCTTCAACAGGCGTTGGGCTTCTTTATGATGTCTTTTTATCCGGGTATTTCCCTGCCGACTCAGGTTTTGCATAAGGTCCTGCCAAACCTGGTGAAGTTCACCGGGCTGGCTGAAATAATCACTGATTGACGCGGTCAGTGGACGTTGTGGTGTCGGCATGTTTTGAGGCTACTTTCTCTTCAGCTAGCGGTTATAAATTTGAAAACGTGACAACCTGCCCCAGGTTTTGATAAGGCTCTCCCGATAACAGGCAAGCCTTTATCGCAATTAACGCGTCTGTCTGCTACCAGATTGCCATTCTGAAACTTAAATGAATTTCGTAGTTTGGCATCTATCTGGGGCCTTGCCATCTCAGGTCAAGGGTGAATGGAAATTCACGGTTTGTTTCTTCCCGCGGGGGCTCCATGGGGCCTGGCGGTGTTCCATGGGGGAAGAATTTACCCAAACTGGCAAACTCGGGGCGCAGGGGCAGTTTCCCCGGGGTATGCTCGGTGGTGGTGAACAGTGCGCCACGGCGTGATTCCGCAGTTACGGCATTGACCGGGAAAACATCGTAGTTGCGACCACCGGGGTGCGACACATGGTACGTACAGCCACCAATAGAGCGCCCTGACCAGGTATCGATAATATCAAAAACCAATGGTGAATGGGGCGGAATTGTTGGGTGTAATGCCGATGGTGGCTGCCAGGCACGGTAACGCACCCCGGCAACATACTCATCCTTGCGACCAGTATTGCGCAGCGGCAGACGGCGTCCGTTACAGACAATAACATGGCGTTCTTCCGTTAACCCTGTTACATGCAGCTGCAAGCGCTCAACGGAGGAATCAACATAGCGTGATGTTCCCTGGCTGGTGACTTCTTCGCCAAGGACGTGCCAGGGTTCGATGGCAAAGCGCAATTCCATCTCGATATCGTCAATCTGTACCGTTCCGTAACGGGGAAAGCGGAACTCGAAGAAGGGATCAAACCATTCAAGCATGAATGGATAACCCGCAGTGTGCAGATCATTCATCACGTCACGCAGATCCTGATGGACGTAGTGGGGCAGCAGGAATCGGTCGTGAAGAGAAGTTCCCCAGCGGACCAGCTTCTGTTTATATGGTTTTTTCCAGAACCAGGCCAGCAGGGTGCGCAGCAACAGGTTCTGGACCAGGCTCATGCGGGCATGGGGGGGCATTTCAAAGGCCCGCAATTCGAGTAACCCGAGACGCCCAGCCGGGCCGTCGGGGGAGTAAAGCTTATCAATACAGAATTCGGCCCGGTGGGTGTTGCCGGTAACATCAATCAGCAGGTTCCGGTAGAGGCGGTCAACCAGCCAGGGGGCAGCAGCTTCTCCTTCAGGCATCTGGGCGAAGGCGATCTCCAGTTCATAGAGAGAATCATCGCGGGCTTCGTCGATCCGCGGCGCCTGGCTGGTGGGGCCCATGAATACACCGGAAAACAGGTACGACAGGCTCGGATGGTTCTGCCAGTAGCTGACCAGACTGCGCAACAGGTCAGGGCGGCGCAGGATCGGACTGTCTGCCGGTGTCGGGCCACCAAGGGTGATATGGTTGCCGCCACCGGTGCCGGTATGACGGCCATCAAGCATGAATTTCTCAGTGCCAAGACGAGATTGCCGGGCCTGTTCGTAAAGAATGGTGGTGTTTTCAACAATCTCTTTCCAGCTGCCAGCGGGGTGGATATTGACTTCGATGACACCCGGATCGGGGGTGACATTGAGGCGCTCAAGGCGGTAGTCGCGTGGTGGTTCATACCCCTCGAGGACAACCGGGATCTTGAGCTTTCCAGCGACCGACTCAATGGCATTGACCAGGTTCAGGTAATGCTCCAGATGATAGAGCGGAGGCATGAACAGGTGGAGGCGCTGGTTGCGAACTTCAATACACAGAGCGGTATGGGCAACTTCAACGTAATCGATTTTTTCTTCCCAAGCCTGGTCCGGGATACTCCCTTCACCAGGAGCCTGGTGGGTTACCTTGTCCGTATGGGGAATCTCGTATGCCGGTAACGGCGGCAGGTCGATAAACTGACTTTGCTCATACTCAACCTGGCGTTTGTCCGGGGCAACCCAGGGCAGGGCATCAAGAGGCAGACGCATGCCCATGGGGGAATCGCCCGGAATCAGGAACATCTGCTCACGGCGGAATTCCCAGGGGCTGCTCTTCCAGCCATCGACATGGAAGTCCCACTTGATCGGCAGGGTATAACCGACCGGTTCATCAAGGCCGCGTTCAAGGTTTTTGGCCAGGGTACGCCGCTCCATCGGATCTTTCAACTTGGCTTTCGCTGGGTCGAGATTAACCGGAACCGAGCCCTCTTTCCAGATCCAGTAAAGGGGATCCTCATAGCCGGGGACAAGATATTTACTGTCGACTGCCAGCTGCTTACAGAGTTGTTGTGAAAACTCAAGTACCTGCTGCGCTGTGATGTCATACTCTTTGTTCAGGTCGGCTAACAGGGAGCGGTCGTGCCACATCGGTTTGCCATCTTTGCGCCAGAAGCAATTATAGGCCCAGCGGGGGAGCGGTTCTCCCGGGTACCATTTCCCCTGGCCAAAATGGAGTAGCCCCCCTTTGGCAAAGACCTCAACCAGGCGTAAAGTCAAATCGTAGGCGAGCTGGCGCTTGTGAGGTCCATCGGCTTGAGTATTCCATTCGGCACCATCCATATTGTCGATGGATACGAAGGTTGGTTCGCCGCCCATGGTCAACCTGACATCCTGTTTGACCAGGTCCTCATCCACCTGCTGACCAAGAGCGTTGATCAGTTCCCATTGCTCATCACTGTAAGGCTTGGTGACGCGGGGATCTTCAAAGATCCGCTGTACCGAGTTGCTGTGGAAAAATTCAACTTCACATTCGTCGGTGGCTCCGGTTAACGGCGCGGCACTCATCGGGTGCGGAGTACAGGCCAGGGGAATATGCCCTTCTCCGGCAAGCAGTCCAGAGGTCGGGTCGAGCCCAACCCAACCAGCGCCGGGCAGGTAGACCTCGGTCCAGGCATGCAGGTCGGTAAAATCTTTTTCCGGGCCGGACGGACCATCGAGGGCTTTTTCATCGGCAGTCAACTGAATCAGGTAGCCACTGACAAAGCGCGCTGCCAAACCGAGGTTGCGCAGAATCTGAACCAGCAGCCAGGCAGAGTCCCGACAGGAGCCGATAGCCCGTCCCAGGGTCGTCTCACAGCTCTGAACTCCTGGCTCCATACGGACTGAGTAGTTGATGTCCTGCTGCAGGCGTTGGTTCAGCTCGACCAGAAAGTCGATGGTATTAGTTTCTTTCTGACTTACCCCGGATAGCCATTTGCTCAGCAGCGGTCCTGGCTCGACTTTCTGAAAGTAGGGTTGAAGCTCCGCTTTTTCCTGCTTCTGGTAGGTAAAGGGGAATTTTTCTGCGTATTCCTCAATAAAAAAATCGAAGGGATTGCACGGCGTCATATCGGCAATCAATTCAATCTCAATACGCAGTTCGTCAGCTTTTTCAGGAAACACCAGCCGCGCCTGGTAGTTACCAAACGGATCTTGCTGCCAGTTTAAAAAATGGCTTTCTGGCAGAATTTTCATTGAGTAGGCACGAATGGCGGTGCGGCAATGAGGAGCCGGACGCAGGCGCAAAACGTGAGGCGCCAGACCAACCATACGGTCAAATTTATAGTGGGTCAGATGGGTACAGGCAACGCGAATAGACATGGGCAGTCCTTGCTGGCAAAACACCTAAAAAAAATCACTTCTGAAATTATTGAACAAGGGACGTCATTGGCCCTGGACGTGTAAATGACTAGTTCTGAAAACAATATAACAGCGCCAAGGTATAAGCAAGCCGAAGCACTGTTTAGCAGCTATTTCAGAATGATTTTCTGGATAGGAATGATGTTTACCATGGGGAAGAGATTATTTTCAGATTGTGTTTGTCAATCAGCCTGAGCTTTAATTTGGTTTGACGTGACAGTGGTGGGTAAGATGCCAGACATAACCTGGCAAGAAATGACGATAAGCATGTGGCAGGGTTTTCCCCTCCATGGTTACGATCATGAGTTTTATGGTCAGAAAGGGGTGTTTCCGGCCAAAACCACCCCTTTATTCTGATCAAAATTAAGTGATATTAGTTGTTAGCTTGGTCCGACCCTGAACCTCCATACCTTTGCCTATTCCCAGCCTCGTGGCACAATCCCCCAATTAGGATAGTCAGCGAAACCCGCATCTTCGAAATCACTGAAGTTGGCTGTTCCGGTGAACCTCTGAAAGGCCGCCGCGGCACCTTCGGCGTTATCTTCTACTGCGTAGGAGAGGGCTGGAAACAGGTTGGCCCACCAAGAGCTGGGAGAGTCGATATTGCCAACCTTGGGATAATTGGAGGTCAGGGTATCACCGCAGGCCGTGTTGTCAGCACCGAAGGTCCGGGAGTAAACCGCTCCCCAGGAATCAAAATACATTGTTGGGTCATGGGTTGCCTGATCGGCAATGATGGCGTTGTACACTCCGGCATCGGCATAGCAGTAATTGTCTGTTCCTTCAGCACCCAGGATGCCAACGACCGATTGATAAGAATAATCCCGGATAAGATTAAGCTGGGTCATGGATGGCAGAGGTTCGAGGTCGCTTAAATAGCCCAGCGCCTGAACCCAGAAATGATTCTGCCAGGGAGCAGATTCTCCGGTGTCGTAAGCACTGGTGCCGACCTCATACGAATACAGGATGCCGAGCTGGTTC
The DNA here is from genome assembly GCA_963664385.1 of Geopsychrobacteraceae bacterium. Taxonomy (GTDB): domain Bacteria; phylum Desulfobacterota; class Desulfuromonadia; order Desulfuromonadales; family Geopsychrobacteraceae; genus Seleniibacterium. The sequence goes on along the minus strand of OY761157.1, from coordinate 683,683 downwards.
ATTCCTTCGGCCTGTCTCTGGTTGTTCCAGTAGCTGACATTGTTGGCAAGCAGAGTGACAAGGTCGTCGCTGACCGCACTTGCAGGGGCGATCGCTGCCGCCTGGCCAACGGTTCTCTGGGCCCAGCCGATCTGGCGGGTCTGCCCTTTTAGGATGCGTGAGGTTCCACTGCCATAGACGGACGCCATGGTCAGATAACAAAGATCGGCCTGGTAGAGCAGGGTTTCAAGGTAGTAATAATCTCCGGTCAATAGATAGGCCAGATAACCTCCAGAGCCATGATGGGCGGCGTCCCACTCTAGTTCTCCAGCATAAATATAGTAGGAACCGTTGCCGTTCGCACCACCAGTTCCCCAGCCGGGCCAGTCTGAAACAGCGATAGGACCAGCGGTCGCGGCATCTGACCAGATCAGGGGATAGCTGTTCAAAGCTTCGGCATTGGCTATTACGGACCTGAAGGCTCTGGCATCAGCCCCGGAGTTGAGGTAGAGAGCATCCCACTTTGGCAGCAGGCCGATCTGTCCCTGGGCGCCGGTGTCTCCCATGTGGGCGGTCCAGCTGCCATGGCCCAGCGGAGAATACTCCTGCTCCAGGCTATCCAGCACACTGCTGGATGGTCCGGATTTCCAGTAGTTGGGGACAAGCTTTGCGGTCTGCAGATAATCGGTATCGACGGCTATGGTTGTCTTGGGATCGGCGGTGTTGACCCAGCTTGAGACTGCGTAACGGGTGTGCGGAGCATGTGCCAATTCCGCACCTTCATTGGAGAAGACAACATTGCCGTCAATGGTGATTGTCGGTTGGTACGATTCGGTTGCGTTGGTGCCGTCAATGGTTCCGTTTTCGATAATCGCCCTGATCTGCATGGCTCCAGAGGCATAAAGTCGTATGTACCATTTGACAGCCAGATCGCTAGAACCGAGAGCTTCGGAATAGTGTGCTTCAATCATCTCCGTTCCCTGCAGCCAAATGCGATCGGCAGAACCGGATAGGCTTGCCAGGCTGGATGTGCCGATGGTGCCGAGCTGAACCGTCGTCTGGCCAAGGGCGCTGACTGCGGTTGCCATATCACTTTCGGTCAGGGCTGTTCCAGCCGGGGACTCCCCGTCGGCATAGACCGCAACCGGCGTCGGAATGTCGGCGGTGGAAGGGTAGGTGCCGCTGAAAATCGCATGTTTGACACTGCCATCGTTCCAATAGCGTTTAACCTCAACCTGATAGTTGGCAAGGCTTAAGGATGGGGTGTTCCCTGAACTGATATCTCCTTTGTTAAAACCGACCCCCACTGTAAACGGTGTCGTGTCAGAGGTTATTGCCGAGGTGAGATCAAAGGTTGTTACGGCGGCTTGCGGAGAGCGCAGATCGAGAATATAAACATTTTCCGTCGTTGCATTGGCAAGCACGAAAACGTCAGAGGCTTCGGAATAGGCAAAGCGACCAAAGGTGCCGTTTGCTTGAGGTGCTGCTGGCGGTGTCGCTCCAGCAACGCTTTGCCGGGTCCAGACCCAGGTGCTGGTGTTGAGGAAATAAACATCAGATCCTCCGGCCCAGGCCACCACCTGATGACCGACAGGGTCATAGGCGACACCAAGGGTTGCCGCAGAAGCCAAAATAGCCGATTCTCCTGTGGTTGGCTGTTCGTAACTGCTCAGTCTGGTTACCCCGGCAACGAATTCGGCGGCGGGCAGCACGTAGAGGGCATCATGATAAAAAACTATGAAATAGCCATTGTCAGAATCGAAAACGGCTGTTTTATAACCCCATTGCATTGCTGCATCGTAAGCACCATACTCCCAGCTGTCTTCCGATACATCGTAATGCCCGATTTTTGTCGCTGCGCTGGTACTGCCGCCCAGAATCCACCAGTCGTTCGTCGCGCCATCGACCGCACCGCTGCGATAGGTTCCTCCACTGGTAACGCTGGTGTCAAATGACCATGATTGGGTAGTAAAAGAATAACAGGCGAGTTCGGCTGCATAGGCTCCACATGATTGGTAGCCAACTGAACCCCTGGTATCACAGAGTGAATCGAGCGGCTCGATATAAGCGAGGCCCCCATAGGTGTGCTGCGCTTTAGGTAGGTTGTTGGCGGTCCTGTCTTCGTAGTTGCAGGTTGCGTTGTCAAGATCGTCATAGTTCTCCGCTGCGCTTACTTGCGACCATGACAAGGTATCCAGATCGAAGGCATAGATTTCCTGGCCGCCGTAATCTGTATGACCACCGCCGGTGACCAGAAGTCTGTTGCGGGTCTGGTCAAAAGCGCCTCCAGACCATGCCGACATGATAGCTGATTGATACCCGGGAACCGGGTCCGGGGACCAGTCAAAGGTGTAATCCGCAAGCTGAGTAGCCGATATTTCCTTCCAGATCGGACCATAAGCGGAATCCTCTTCTGGTGTGTCACTCTCTTCTGTTCCCGTGTCATGACCGACTCCGGTTGACTCAGTGACGTCACTGTCTCCGTTATCACAGGCAGTCACACCGCCAATCAAAAAAATAAGAACAATAGAAATCAGCCAATATCGCCTTATTGCTACAATGATTTTCATAGACTTATCCCCCGGTATTCAGTTTTTGTTGAAAAATCGATTCGCAGCCTGACTCTGAACTCATAAGTAATGTGGCAGACATGGTCTGGCAAGAAATGACGATGAGCACGTGGCATGGTTTCCCCCTCCATGGGTACGGGCATGATTTTATGGTCAAAAAGGGGTGTTTAAGGCCAAAGACACCCCATTGTTTTGATAAAATTATGTGATATCAGGTTGTTAGCTTGGTCCGACCCCCTACAATGCTACAATGGTCCCTTTGTCTTTAGGCAACATTAATTTACTATTCACGGGAGCCGCGAAAAAATAAAATTTTAATAGCAAAGAAGATATTGACAAAAGGAACAAACAACCAAAGTACAGCCCAGCCTGAATAATCATGAGCATGGAAGCGTTTGCAGCATAAAGCTAAAAGTGGCCAAATGAGAGCAATAAGATAGGCCAGAGGTAATATTGCATACAGGAATTGGTATTTCTCCCCAATTACAGGAATATCCATGTTGTTTGCGCTTAAAAACAATATTAGTAAAGCCCAACAAAGAATAACTGAAAAGAGACTTAGCGCTGTGACCCAAAATAATTTTCTGGAGATATGTCCATTAAAGAAAAACAATGTACTGCGTATTTTTCCATAAGGGGTCCCTCCTGGCACACGATTAAAAATGAGAATCAGTGCACTGCAAAAGTAGACAAAAACCGGCCATTGAATATGAGCAAAATGGAAGATAAGCTGTGAGCTAGAATCATAAGAGGCAAGCTGAGCCTGTTCGGCAAGATTCAGGTGACTAACAAATAACCAGATATTTGCCAATGCTAACAGCCAACATTCATATCTGAAAAGAGATTTCCCCCCTAAAACCTTTCCCCCCCAGTAGATAAAAGCAAATAAGATGACGAGAGATAAATTTTTATCAAATATCATAGATATATGCCAGAGAGAACATCCTAGCAAAATAAGACCGCAACTTAAAAGTACCAATGCTACAGGTGTTTTTTCTTGTTTTGCGACATGGCTCGAAAGTTTAAGCTCCAAAGTATCAATAAATTGGTCAAAAGTCGTTGAATTTAGAAACAGCCTGTTGTTCACTTTTTTATCAAGCCAGGTAAATGCTACCGCAAGTGCATTTTTTCCAATTAGCAGCATTAAAAGCCCGATTCCGATGATTACGTTAGCATATAGCGCATCATCACCCTGAACCCAATTTTCAAGTCCCAAAAAGCCATTCCAAAAAAAAATGCCCCATCCAATAAGGTAGATAAAACCGATGATTAGATCATTAAAAATTTCAATAAATACATTACTTATCTCTATCCTATTTTGCTCGCATGGTGAGCTATTTTTTTCATTGTCCATAATACAAAAATCCTTAGAAATTCAGTTTCTTGATATATGAAATTAATTGTTAGTGGGCGGTGTTTGCTTATTGACGGCCAACGCAGCCTTGTCGACGATAGAATTTGTGGCGACAAGCAGACACTGGTAACTCCAATGGCCCATGTCTTGTGTGTGGGCTCTTTCCTGCACCCCTTTTCGTCCCAACCAATGAGCCGAGCTTCCCTTTAAATCTCACCACCTGGACTTGGCCGAAACAACCCTTTACGCAAATTGCTTTTGGTCCGGGCAAATTTCGGTATAAATTTCTGCATATGGCAACCATGAGTAAGATGCCAGATATGGCCTGGCAAGAAATGACGATGAGCGCGTGGCATGGTTTCCCCCTCCATGGTTACGGGCGTGATTTTATGGTCAAAAAGGGGTGTTTACGGCCAAAGACACCCCATTGTTTTGATCAAAATTATGTGATATCAGGTTGTTAGCTTAGTCCGCACCCCTACAGTGTTGGAGAACTGTCTTTGTCCGGTCCTTTACTGGTTGCTTGCAGCCGTACTGTTGGTCACTTCATACTGGGTTTTTAACGCGGGAATCATGCTCAGCGCCTTGTCCTGCTGTTCGGTACTCAACTGTGCTGCTAGCAGTTTCGCATATTTCGTCGCAAGGGGATCACTGATGGAAAGAGTGCCCAGCATCTCCAGGTAAAGCTGATAGTGCGCATAGGCGACTTCCTTATCCTGTTTGACGTAATCGCCATACTGATAAAGTTGACCAAGATTGAAAATGCCCTCGGGGTTTGCTTGCTTGGCGGCACTGAGGGATCGGTCATAGGCTCGCTCATAGTTAATTTCTGAATATTCCCCAGTCAGGTACATATTTCCCCGTTTTGCCAGGGCAATGGGTAGTTGTTGGTCAAGGGCTTTTTTCAGATGGCTATAACCTTCTCCTAAGTCCTTTTTGAGGGGGGCTCCGGAAAAATACATCATCCCAATACAATATTCAGACCAGGCATCCGGTCCGCTGGCATCGGTCACATAGCTCCTGTAAAAATCGGGCAGGTTGGTTATGGGCTCCGCCACTAGGCTGTCAAAGCGATCAAGGCGGATCGGCCTGATATAACGCACAGCATCCTTATTAAGCGAGATATCCTGTTCATGTTGAGAGATATAATGAAAATTCTCAAGGTCATCAAAACGCAGGATTTTTTCTTCGGTAGATAGGGGGTTGCTGGCATAGAAGTCCTGGCCGTCTTTGACAATATGCCAGATGCCATTCTTTTTACCAAAATAGACAATATGTTGGCTGTCGGGGCTGAACATCGGACCACCATGGGGCATATCGCTGAATGCCGGGCCAACGACTCCATCAATCACGCTGACCCAGGCTCCCTTGACTTTGGCGTTAAAAGCCACGTGCTGACTGTCGGGGCTGAAATTGAGCCCCTGATATTTAAGGTCTTCATAAGGGCCATACTTCTGCCCATCAACGATGTAATAGCAGGCATCGCCGATTTTTAAACCGTAGGCGAGGTGCAGGCCATCCTTGGATAGATACAGGGAATCCATGACCTCGCCATTGATCTTGGTGAGTTTGCCGTCATAATAGAGATAGGTGTGCTGCTTCTGCTGGGCCATAAAGGCCAGGTGCTCGCCATGCAGACTTGCTTGCATGGGGGTAAATTCACTGAAGGTTTTCCCCTTGAGACCGGGCAGACGCTGCCCTTCAAGGTACGCCGTACCGTCTGCAAACAGCACCAGTTTGTGGCTATCAGGTAAAAAACTGTAGTCGTGAATCTCCTTGTGAGGTTTGCCATACTCCTCTCCGTTGATATACAGGCGCCACTGCTTTTCCTGTTTTCCGGCAAACGCAAGCAACTGGTCGTCATCGGAAAAGAGCGGGGACATCATATCTTTGAACAGGCGGCTGTCTTCCCGGTTGTTGGTGACCAGGGTGAAATGGTCAAACTTCCCGGCAATAAAAACCAGGGTGCGGGCATCATGACTGAAAATGATCTCGGGAATTACCTCGTAAGGGATCGATTGCATTCCTGCCTCGTTAATGACCTGCATCCCCTTATCGGTTTGCAGCGCGTAGGCCGCTTTGCTGCTGTCGGGGCTGAAAACCGGATCGATATAGTTGTAAGCCGTATAGTCGGAAAAGTCTTGATCGTTAAGGGTCATGCCGACTTGCACCTCCTGGTCAAAACGGGAGGTTTTTCTCGCGGTCAGAAAGACAACGTTCAGCAGATTGGGGCTGGTATGCAACGATCCCGGGACTGTCATCTTGGCGTCCGACATACTGCCAAGGGCAGCATAGGAGATAACGTTCGACAAGTTGGGAACGTAGCCCAGGCGGGTGTCTCTCCTTAGGGTTTTTGCAGAGAGGTGTAAAGGGGTAGGGCTGGCTTCAGCCTCTTCAGGGAAATCATTGATCGTCTCCGTGGTTCCCTCCGGAGAGAAGGTTGTGGTGCTGGTTAACAGCCCGGTCATGTCAAGGGACTTAATATCGTTAAAAACCTGCCGATAGGAGAGGTAGGCCTCAAAGGCGCTAGCGTAAGATCTTTGCCGCTTTCCCAGGTCAACATCTCTATATACCTGATTTCTGTCAATGAGGATCGTCAGGTCGCCATCATCATTAAATCGCATGTTGGCGTGGTACTGGTTGAGGTAAGACTCTTCCCCAAAGTAAATGATCAGGTTTTCAAGATTAGCTAGTTCGCGATTTTTCTTTACCGCCGGGATGAACAACTCTGTAATCTGATAGGTCTTATAATCGACCTTTTGGGGCTCACTAAACAATTTTGCCTGGGAGGTTTGGTAAACAAGGTCTTTGTAGCTCACCGCTTTCCCTTTCAGGGTTCCGGAAATGGTCAAGCTTTCATTTTTCATAATGTTGCAATTGTCATGATGGATCTTTGCAAATAAACCGGGATAGCCCCTCAACCTGCGTAACATGTCATCGCTAATCCGCTGATTCTGATAGTTGGTCTTTATGTGGACGGTCTTTTTATCCTCACTGAGCAGCACCTTGGTCATATCGTCATCGTCAAGAGTTATCAGGTCGGCCAGTTCTTCTTTATAGGCGCCAAAGTCCGCGATTTCAGTTTTATAACCAATGCTGATGGTCAAGCTCTTGGGAGTTTTTCTGGTTGCAGGTTGTGAGAAACCTCCTCCTTGGTTATCACAGCTGCAGATAACCAGAGACGCAAGAATCAAGAGGATCAAACGGATGGTGATATTCAGGTCGCGCATGTTAATTCCATTTTTGGGGGTGGTCGATTAAGGTTTTTCAGTGTACGGAGAGAATCTGACAAATATCTGAAACAACAAGTGGTTTATTCATTACTTGAGCCAAGTTGAAAACAGACAATCCGGGGAGAGCATTACCTGAAACATAGGAACGTAAGCTGTGTCCGGATCCAAAGGTTGTTGGTTCCACCGGGGGCGAACCACATGAACCTATTAGAACCATAAGATAAGCTTAGTTTTTAGGAGCATTCATTTAAGCTTAGACGGCTCATTAAGGGATATAAACGGCTTCATCCGCCTTAAGAGCAAACCCTGCAGAAGATTCTTCTATTTTTCTTTTCCTGGCGGTAGACCATAAGCATTTTCCCCCTCCTGGCCAGGGCTTAAACAGATGATTGTATTGCGAAAAAGAATGCCGATAAAACCAAGAATGGTTATCCCGAAAGCCGGAAAAATCCAAGCTTGAAAAGTTGTTCTTCCACCTACGGATGCAACCCCAGCAAAAAGATAGAGAAAGCCGCAGAGAATTAGAAACAAAGCAATCAACATTGCGGTTGTTACGATGATCGATTTGCTACTCAAGCCAACATCGTGAAAACGCCTTACGGTGATGGAAAATGGAAGAATAATCCAGCACAGAGGTAACCAGAATAACGACATTAAAAAGCCATTATCTCCGCTTGGTGTAAAATAAATAAATGCAATTGAGAACATAATAATTGCTGCCATAAAACGTAAATATTGTGACAAGCTTACTCTGCCACGGAACAATACGAAATTGACGAGTCCGTTTTTTAATCGTTGAAAGTTCATTTGAATTTCCCCCTCCATGGTTACGAGCATGATTTTATGGTCAAAAAGGGGTGTTTAAGGCCAAAAACACCCCTTTATTTTGATCAAAGTTAAGTGATAACAAGTTGTTAGCTTGGTCCGACCCCAGACAAGATGATGTTACAAGCAGTAATAACGTGTAATAAAACGTGCGCACTCACTGCTGTCTCATAGTTTCAAATGAGCGACAACTGTTTGTCGCATAACGATAATTTGGGTTCGGGTGGCGAAAATAGCTCCATGAAATCGCGCCGTTCGAACAAATTTAGCTGTAATAACCGCAACATCTGCTGCATGGAGTGCCGAAGTTTCGACTGAAACTTCAGAAACGCCAGCACCAGATAGGCACACAGAGCAATCCAGAGTTGGGTCATCACAGCATTGAAGGATGTCCCCAGAAAGCTCTTAACTCGCAGATTCTGCTTGATCCATTTGAAGAACAGCTCAATCTGCCAGCGCTCTTTGTACAACTGAGCCACCGTTGCCGCCGGGAGGTCCAGCGCATTGGTCAGGAACTCATAGGTAATGCCGGTTTCCTCATCCAAATAGCAAACCTTGCGGTAGGTACTGTCAATTCCCTTGAGTTTGATCTGCTGATCGCGCAGCACCCCAAGGCTTTTACGTCCCCTGCGCAACGGGCCGGGAGTCGACACCGCATTGCTTTTCAGGCGTGTGACGAAAAATACTCCGTCTTCGGTCAACTCCTGATACCAGGAATAATCCGTATAGCCCCGGTCGAAAACAACGTAAGAGCCTTTGGGCAGTTCGAGTTCCCGGCCAACGTTGATTTCATGCTCCTTGCCTGGCGTCATACTGACGAAAGCAGGCAGGTAGCCGTCGGCATCCAGGCCGATATGCAGCTTCGCCGCGCCTTTACCCTTGCGGTACTGAGCCCAAGGGAACAATGACAACGTGAGATCCACCAGCGAGGCATCAAGCAGGTAGATCTTACCCTTGAGCTTGAATGCCTTGTTTCTCGGGGCCAACACCTGGCAACGGTTCATCAACCGGAGGAACAACGCCTCGTACAGCTTGTGCGGTTGCTGCTCATTGGCTCGGCTTAGTGTTGCCCGGCTGAACGGTTTGATCCCGAGGTGGTAGAGCTTGCCAGCTTGGGCAGTCATATTTTCAACAATATCCCGCAGACTATCGCGTCCGGTCAGTTGTGCCGTCAACAGGGCAACGAACTGTGTCCAGCGGGAAAACGAGCGGAATTTCTGACCGGCATGATATTTATTTGCCAGAGCCTGAAATTCATGTCTCGGGAAAATTCGTACTATTTGAGAAAGAACAGTGCTACAATGCGCCATGGCTTAGAACTCCTTGTTTTTAATGTGTTTTGGCGAATTCATTGTAACACAAGGAGGCTCTAAGCCTTTTATTTTATAGATCTAACTGTGAGACAGCAGTGGTGCGCACTAATATCTTAAAGTGGTACATCTTAATTTTCTTGTCAGGTTTCAGGCTCTACCTGTGTCTATAATACAATCCCATACTCCTGCATCACCTTAGGAATCTCAGCTTCGCCAGCGGCAATTTCTGATGCGCTCATTTGGGCTTTTAGGGTGGTGATGGAGTCGAGGAATGTTGATTCTGTTAACGCTGCTGTTTCGTCAGGTATTGCCTGAAGGATTTGGATGGAGACATGGTAATAAGCATAAGCCTTAACTAAGCTTTTTTGTATATATGCACCATTTTCATACATCTGGGCCAGATTAAATATTGCATCAGAAACCCTTTGTTTTGCAGCAAGCTCAAACCAATAATACGCTTTTGCATAATCAACTGCTAACCCTTCACCCAAGAGGTAACAAACACCTAGGTTGTTCTGTGACAGCGAGTAGCCGCGCTTGGCCGAACTAAGATAAAGGCCTAGTGCCTTCTCTTGATTTTGTTCAACTCCTTCTCCCAAAGAGTATTTTACTGCTAAATTATATTGTGCTGGAGGATAATTATTTTCAGCCGCCATAGCATAATATTTCAAAGCCATTTGAAGATCTTTTTGCACTCCTCGACCAACCTCGAATTGACGCGCTACAGCATCCTGTGCGGGTGGAAAATTATTTTCGGCAGCTTTTAAATACCACTGATGGGATATTTGAAAGTCAAGTTTAACTCCTTTTCCATTAGCATATGCTACCGCTAAGTTAAATTGTGAAGGAGCAAATCCTTGGTCCGCTGCTTTGCGATACCAATAAACTGCTTTCTCATGATCAACCGCGCCCAACAAGCCATAATCATAAGCACCGGCCAGCTCGTTCTGCGCGGTAATATCACCTGCTTCTGCCGCTTGGATATAGAGCTTTTGGGCTTCAACAATATTTCGTGAAACTCCAATTCCATTGGCATAACGCCGTCCTAGTTCTGCCGTAGCTGCAGCATCTTTTTGGGTGCCCTTTGTTCGTAATTCTGCAAGGGATAGGTTCTCCAGTGGAAATGGTGTCGAATAGTACTGAATCCCCTGAGCGTTAGTGGCAGGCTGAGATATGTCATAATGGTTTGTTTTTTCCGCGTCAGGGTTGCTGCTTTCTGCCTGCTGTTGAGGGAGCTCGTATGCGCTTGAAGTATCTTGCCTATCACAGGCCGGTATGAAAAAAACTAGCAGAATGAAGCTCAGGGTAATTATTTTATAACTTGATCTGTTGAGCATAAATAAACCTTTATATTGGTCATTTTTTGGTAACTGTTTGACTTTTGCTAATACGTTGAAAACGTGAAAGAATTTTGTACTCTCATCGATAACGTTTAATAGTCGACAGATGATCCGAAGCTACCAGCCATTTCTCCGCGGGTTTGGTTTCTGGTTGCGGTTCTTCTGGTTTGGTATTGCTGGTATCTGTCGCTGCTTTTTGAACCTTTTCCTCATCAAACTTATCTTCGTAGGGCAGAAACACCTTGTCATCACCATAGACGTTAAACCTGACCTTAACCTCCAGGCTGCTGACGCTGTTTGCTGGTACGGCCAGTTCAATGCGGTAGTGACAAGGGCCAATGGCCATCTGGTCAAGCTCTTCCTGGGTGATGGTTTCTTCCCCTGGCTGATGGTGGCTGACCCCGGGTTGTCCATAGTCGATCGTGGAGGTGGTTTCGGTCTTCTGGACGATCAATTTGCTTTTTCCGGGGATGAAATAGGGCAGATTGATGTCGCAGGAGATATGGCCAGTGTTGTTATAGGCATGGGTTGCTATCTTGACGCGCGGGCGATACAGGACATCGACCAGTGCCAGGTAGCATTCCTGAGGGACCTCGTGCCAGGTTTCAATGCGCGACAGCTTTTTGGGCAGGCCGGGGTGGCAGTTTCTGACGTCGGTTTCTTTTGCCCATGTGTCTGCTTGCTGTTGACCGATCTGATTTGTTCTTGTGATTTTGCTGGCCAGCTCAGGGGGCAGGGCAAAGGGTTGACCGATTTTGCCCATGGTAAGATCCTTGAAAATAACCCCATTGGACATAGACGCATGCATGGTGACCTGCTGTTGGGCGTTCTGGGTGATCAAAGCGTTCCCTGCGCTGTTGGTATAAGACGACTGACAACCGACCAGGATGCCATCTTCATCCACGTACAGTTTGTTGTGGTTAAAACTGTAAATGGTACACCCCTTCGTGATGGTTGCGCCATTTTCCTGCACCTGGTATGGTCCGCTGCTTTGTTGAAAGTTCATCCCTTCAATCTGTTGCTGTACCAGGGTAAAAGGGTTATTGGCCAGCCAGATTTCGATGGGGTTGTCTTCGCTGAAGATAAAGGCTTTGGCCAGAAAACCGGCCAGCGACACCGCAATACCAGCCAGGCCAAGGACCGGCAGTGAGACACTCAAACCAAACCAGAGCGCGACCGAGGTGGCCCCGGCCAGTTCCGCTACGCCACCGATGACCCCCAGGGTGGCCCCGGCGAGCAACATGGCGTCGGCTGCCGCAGCGTCATCCCCTTCGCGAATGTTTTCAACCAAAGAGATGGCGGTGGTCCCCAGGTCGACAATGCTGAAGACGAGATTAGCTTTATTAAAAAATTGGGAGGTGTATTCTCTAGAAATATTTTTACTTGCTAATCCCTTAAATTTATTATTCATATTTTGGGGAGGTTTAGGCAACGCTTTCGCCGCTGCGGCCGTCACCGCTTCCCCAAGGTTACAAAAGCTGCTCATCATACCGACAACTTTGTCCCAGTTTTTGTCCTCGTTTTTATTGGCAACAAAAGCATTGATGGCGGCAATAAAATTGATGGTTTTGATCATACCAGCCAGCCCGGTCAGGCAGCATTCGGTACGGCGTGATTCGGCGATGCCGCTCAGCAGCTGCTGCATCCGATTGGGATTGCCCTGGGCTGTTTTGACCGAGATATTTCCAGTTGGATCTTTCCCCCTTTTACCAAGACTTATATCACCAGGCGCTAATGCAACGGCATTTTTGAACCGACTCCAGGCCTTGGAAGGCGAGTCGGCTTTGGCATTATTCGCGGCAATGATTTCGTCAATGCTGATGTCCTGCCAGGCGAGTTCCAGCCCCAGAGCACCGCTGATCAGGCGCAGAATGGCGCAGCGTGCCCGGATAATTTGCGCATTGTAGTTATCATCTCCACTGCTGCGCATGGCCATGACCTCATCAAACTGATGGGCAAACAGCTCCATGCCGCGCAAGATGGTGTCGTCTTTGGACAGTAGTTCCGGCAAGCGGCTAAAGTTATCGGTCTTAAAGCGTGGATCGGCTGTGGGGTAGCTGGTCTGCGCAAAGTCCAGCTCGCTTGCTCCGCTTTGCTGCGGAAACAGGCGACTGTGCAGGCTACTGCCACCGGCCGGGTCAGCGAGGCGCATCAGCAGTTTGAATGATTCACTCTCTTTTCGCCAGGCCCAACCATCGGCCGGTCGGGCTTCCAGATCGTGGTCGAGGCGGTATTCGTGCCGACCAAGGGCGGTCAGGATATAAGCAACAACCTTCCAGCCGTCATAATAGTTGTCGACCCAGACTTTTTGGCGTTCTTTTTTGCCATCCAACCCTTCGGTTTCGACCACCTCATATGTATGCCGTGGGCCAAGGGGGGGCCGGGTAAAATAGTCATCCAGAGCCTGAATCAAGGCCGGGTCGGGCGGCGCCGGGGCGCCATCTTCCGGAGTTTCACTAAACAGTTCGTGCTGCAGAAAGGAGGTCAGGTCTTTACGGGCAGCGACAATTCTGGCGCGGGTCTGCTGGCGCTGATAACGACCTAAAGCTTGATCAATAGCAACTTTATCCAGTCTATTCCGGTATTCGGCAAATTTCTCTTCTGTTTGAGCCAGCTGTTTCTGGTAATTAGCCTTCTCCTGGTCGGTTGTTAGCCCAGCGGGCAGAACCTGGGAGATATCGCCGTAAAAGTAACGATTTGCCAGGGCCGCAGCTTCAAACCAGCGGCCGGGTTGATAGCTGCCAGAACTGACACTGTCGGAGGATTGATTTTTCAAGGTGAGAAGGTCGGTGGCCATCTGATCCCACCACAACTGATGGCGCGCCGCAAGGTTACGGGCAATACCAATAGGATCATCCAGGTAGATGACAGGGATCGGATCTTTAAAACCCTCTGGGGCAGTGAGGCTCTCACTGTCATTGGCCAGGTCGAGGCGATGAATCAATGCTGTTTGGGGAGCCGCATTGACCAGCGTGTTGTATTCATCATCCTCACGATTATTGTCTTCAGGGGGAGCGGGTTGATAATCTTCAAAGTTGCTCAGGCAGCCGCTGACGTCAAGCTTCTGCATGCGTTGATTACGCAGGGTTGGATCTTTGGCTTTCATCTGCTCAATCCGCGCCCAGCTCCACTGGACCTCGGAAAAGGCGATCCACAGCTCATGGACCTGCTTATTGATGCAGTAGGGTACAATGATGCGGAAGCCGGCCTGCCCGGTGGCGGGGCGCTGATCGTTACCGCGTTGATACTTCAACTGAACATCGGTAAAATGACCGCCCCCATCCGATTTCAATTCGCGCCACAGCTCGGTGACCATCTTCCCTTCGGGTGTTTCACAGCGGCGAATGATATAGATCCAGCCTTTACGGGGAACGTCGGCATGGGTCGCATCGCGATCTGGTGTGGTGTAAATCCGGGGAACGATGGGAACGATGACATTCCACCGGTCTTTGCACTTTTCCTTTTTAAACGTGCGGGAGCGCCCCAGATACAGGTTGTTCCAGGTATGTTTTTCGTCGCGCAGCTTTAAGAAGATGTCTTGCTCTCCTTGGTCGGGGGCTCCCAAGACGATTTCACGGTAGCCTTTACTGTTTTTTTCGCCGTAAGCACTGGCCAGGGGCTTGATGTTATTGAAGTCAATAACATCTTGCATGTCATCAAGTTCAATACTCATTGATCCTCTCCGCTCGCCCGCTTGTTTTTGTTCAGGGTTCTGAAGAACTTGATGGCAATAACCCCGAGAAGAATAGTGTTCAGAACAAACTCCCCTTCTCTGGATAGGCCGCTGGCGCCGCCGAATTTGAGCAGATAATACCCGACTACGACCAGGCAAACGATGACATGGAACAGATCGAACAGCGGTACCGGCTTGGTGGTTTCTTTTTCAGGAGTAGTGTTCGGCATCATTCGTCCTCAAGGTCCTCAGAGTGAAAAGCATAGTCAGGTTCGGATAGCGAACTGAGGTCGTTCTGGATGTGCAGGTTGTCACCACTAGCCTGCAGCGGCACCCCATCGCTCAATTCACTCTCATCCACCCCATCAACATCTTCCAATTGGTTCTTCTTCGGTCTTTCTGCTCCTGGTTGCGACAGGGGCATGGGGGCGGTGTTGGCGTTGTTGCTGACCATCATGTCCCCCTGACGAACCGCTGCTACGCCTTCAATGTAAACATTGCTGGAGGCGGTAACGAATTCGGCTTTTTCGGTAATGGTGTGGCTTTTGATCCCTTTGCGGTTGCCTGGCTCATCTCCGGTACTTTTGGCGAAGATGGAATTTTTGTGGCAGATGGGGTGGCCGTTAACGAATACGGTGCTGGCTGTTTGAGCGGCGTCTTCGCTGCGGGCGATGTTGGTGTAAGGGATGGGGACGGTTGATTTGCCGATTTTAGTCAGGCATACATCAACTGTAGTTAAAACCCCTTTACTCCCTTTATGGACGGCGGTACGGCCGTTGATAAGAACGTTTCCTTTTTTGGACATGAGTTCCCCCTCGTGTCTTAATTTTCATTTTTGGGTATGTGATGAAGCGGATTTATTGCTGAGTGATTTACCTGGTAGCAGATGTAAAAGCGCATGAAAAAATCAGGCAGGTCCCCTCCCGCTTGAAACTTCAGGTTCTAATGAATAAAAGGATTCAGCCTTTTTGTCAATGAAAACAGCTCTGACAAAGCCGAAATGGGCTTGGCCAGAGCTGCTGGGGGGCTAGGTGCAATCTTGAAACTTGAAATTGCAACTAGTCTGTTTCTGATTTGGAAAGCAGAAATTTTTTGCCCGGTCAAGGAAAACAACCATTTGCGCGGAGGCGTAGTACTTTACGCCGCACAAGCGAATGGGCAGGTTGACACTGAGCGGGTGAAAAAGGGCGCTTTCCTGGCAGAAACTATTTGACTTCCTCAACCGGGAAATCCGCCCCCTTCCAGGCGAAAATGCCGCCAGGGTAGCGATAAACATTCTTGTAGCCGAGCTGTTTGGCCCAGTAGGCACCGTTATGGCTCCGGGTACATTTAACAAAACCGCAGTAGACGACGATGGTTCTGTCTTTATCGGGACCGAGCAGTTTTTCGTAATCGGCTTGCGATTTACCATCGGTTTCCTTGCTATCCCAATTGGTCATGTCAGGGATCGGAAACAGGAACTGAACGGCGGCAGGCACGTGTCCTTTTTTATAGCTGGCTTCATAGGGCATGGTATCGACGATCAGCATCTCTTTACCTTCATCCTGCCACTTTTTCAGTTCGTCAGTGGTGACCACATCATAGCCGCCACGTTGCACTTCTCTAACCAGTTTGACTGAGGCTGCTTCGGTCTTGACTTCAGCTTCGAATTTGTTGCCGAAACCGAGGGCGAAAACACTATTGGCAGAGAGCATAAAGCTGACAGCCAAAGCCAGAATCATCATTGTTCTTTTTGCATTCATGGAATTTAATCCTCCTGAAAGGCGACTGGGTGCAGGCCGCAGTG
Organism: Geopsychrobacteraceae bacterium; assembly: GCA_963664385.1. GTDB lineage: Bacteria > Desulfobacterota > Desulfuromonadia > Desulfuromonadales > Geopsychrobacteraceae > Seleniibacterium. Next base: position 667,610 of record OY761157.1, on the reverse strand, counting down.
AAACCAGGGGCCAGGTACCAGTCGATTAATAAAACGCCAGCAGTAAAGATAGCTGCAGGCACATAAAAGATAAATATCGCGGAGAAAGGCACTGCGTAGATCATGAAAGGCCAGGTGATCAGGATCATTGGGACCAAAACAGCCGCAATCGATATCCAGACCGAGATAAATGCCGTAACCAAGTACGACAAGAAACACCAGTATCATCAGGGTCATGACGGCGAGGCTGCCCCGCCACTCAAGCAGCAAGCCGAGGGCTCCTAAGAGTTCGGCACAAATCAGCAACAGGGCGGCGGGCACGACCAGCTCTCCCGGTAGTAGTCCGTAGGCCGCTATCACCTCAGCAAATTGCTGAGGAGCAATCGCTTTGTTGATGCCGGACCATAAAAATACCACAATCAACAGGACGCGCAGCACGTGATAGAGCACTCTGGCTGCGGCAGTTTTAGCAATCTGCCCTTTATGGCTGAGGTGCTGATTCATCTTTAGTCTGATCCCTGGATTTTGGCTTTCTGACGCCATGACAGGGTGGTGAACAGCGGTTTGACAAATAATGTCAGTATTTTTCTACAGATTACTGTTTGCAGTTTTTCTGATTTACCACTGTTATGGCGTTCAAAGCTGAGGGCGACAGGCAAATTACGCTGCATGGACCATTTCAGTGTTAACCGATTGAGATAGGTCCATGGGGCCTTACTCGCTTTTATTCCGTCAGTGAACGTCTTTTGCGGGTTGAAGAGCAGATCCAGAATATGATTACTTTTGGCCTGAGCCGCGAAAACCTGGGTACAGCTTGCGCAATAATTAACGATACGGTGATTTTCTGTTTCCCGCAGACGCTTATCGGTCCAGGTTTGAGAGCGGTCAGGATACAACATGGGGACACCGCCCCCCTGGCCACAGCACAAAGTACGTTTTTTGCTGTGAGGCATTTCTCTGACCGTTAATCCGCTTTTCCATAACAGCTCACGTACTGCGGTTTGGCTGTCAGCATCATTACGCGCGATACAGGGATCGTGAACCGTCACGTACTCATGTGGTTTTGTTGCCTCAGGCAAATCCATTTGGTTGAGAACTGTGTAAACCGAAGTGGTTGAGAGCTCAGGGGCGTAGCGGCTGAAAACCTCAAAGCAGTTGGGGCAGGCGGTAAGCACCCTGCTGATTCCATGCTTAAGAAGAGTGTTTTTAAGGGCTGCAAACTTGTGGTTAAAGTTGTCCGTGTTCCCCAGGTCATGAGAAGGCTTGGTACAACAGTCCAGTACCATTCCCAGCTCCAGGATCTGCTTCTGCAGGTGATAAAAGGTCTGTTTGACGGTTTCTGTTCTGGTGCCGCTTAAAGAACAGCCAGGAAAGAAAATCGTTGTGCAGTTTTTCGGGAGTCCATACCAGGTAAATAGTTTTGAGGTGCCGATATTTTCATAACTGCGCAACGGGGCATGGCTTCCGAACTCCCCAATGCCTTGTTGAAAAGCTTCCTGGCGCATGGCCAGAAACAGTTTGGCCGGGTCGATCGGCTGTGGGCAGACCGCAGTGCACAGTCCGCACAGGTGGCAGCCAAACGCAGATGTCATGGTTGCCTCTGGCAGGGCCTCACAATCATAGGCAATTAATTTGGGTGTACCATGAGTTTGAAGAAAGCTGCACTCACGTACGCACAGGCCACAATTTACACAACCATTGGCAACCTCTGCCAACAGTGAAGGTAAGTCAGCAGTTTTATGTCTATGCTCAGAGAGATTGCCGGAAGTCATTGTTTACTTTACTCATAAAAAAGGTTGCTTCCAGGTGGAAGCAACCTTGGTTTTTTTAGCTTATAATTACTTGGTTGGAGCTAACATGTCCGCATATGGCCAGCCAGCCTGACCTTTAGTCAGGATAAACAGACGCTCTTCGGGAATCCCGGCACTCATCATATAGTCATAGGCACGCTTGGCACCACCGGCACCGCGGGGACAGATAACAACGATTTTGTCACGGTTCCCTTTAAGGGTGGAGATTGCAGGGTCGAGCTGTGCTTTTTCAGCATCTTTTTTGACCGGATAAGCGTAAGTTGCGACCGCACCCTCGATGTGATGCTGGTTGAATTCTGTTTCAACCTGGATATCAACCAGGGTCATAGCCTCCTGAGTGTTCAGCCCCTGTTTAACGTCCTCAGGTGAAATATATTGGTAAGCCAGCGCGGCAAACGGCATGCTGCATACGCAGAGAGTCATGGCAATCGCAACAAATAACAGTTTTTTCATGGTTTTTCCTTTGTTTCTGAGAGTTGTAAATCAGACAGGTATGGTGGTGTTTGGTGTAGAGCAAATCTGCGTCCACACAATTAAGCGATTGACAGAGTCATGTCAAATGGATAATTTTTATAAAACCAATAATCCCTATTTGATATTCCAATGGAGTGAGCTATGACAATCCGACAGCTGGAGTTGTTTGTTGCAGTTGCAGAAACGGCAAGTTTTTCTAAAGGAGCTGAACAGATGGCGTTGACCCAGTCAACGGTGAGTCAGCATATTGCTGCTCTGGAAAAAGAGATGAAGGCCCGTTTGCTTGACCGTACCAGTCGTGGAATTTTTCTGACTGCAGGTGGTGAAGTCTTCCTGCAGTATGCCCGGCGGGTTTTGTCAGAGTGCCAATTATTGCAACAGGCAATGTCCGCCTTTCATGGTCTGGAAAATGCCAGTTTGACCCTTGGTGCCAGTAACATCCCGGCCAACTACCTGGTACCACGGTTGCTGCCTTTATTGAATGAGCAATATCCGGGAATCAAAATCAACATGCAAAGCGGTGACAGCCGTGATGTGCTCAAGCTGGTGACCGAGGGGAAGGTTGAACTGGCGATTACCGGTGGCCGGACGGATGATGAAAACCTGGAATATACTCCCATTGTCAAGGACCGCCTGGTACTGATTTGTAGTGCCGAGAGTCCGTGCGCACAAAGAAGCTCAATCAGTCGTAACGAATTGCTTAAGCAACCCCTGATTTTCCGTGAGGATGGTTCTGGGACTTATCAGGCCCTGGTCGCTGCTTTGAATAAGGCCTTGATTGACCCCATGGCGTTGAATATTGTTGCGCGGCTGGGGAGTAATGAGGCCGTGCGGCAAGCTGTATTGTCCGGTTTCGGATGTGCTTTTGTTTCTGATATGTCGATCAGCAGTCATCTGAAAAATGGCGAGATTAAGAAACTTGCCGTTGAGGGGTTAAGTATTGAACGACAGTTATGGCAGGTTCGTCTGAAGGAGCGTAGTGCTTCCCCTGCAGCTCAGGCGTTTTCTGAACTGCTGTTGGCTCAGAAAGCCTTTGCCTGAGACCGTACCTGATGGCACATATTGTACGGCCTCAGACATAAATGTTGTACTTTAACCCTTCAGTTTGAATTGATTGATGAGCTGGCGCATGTAACTTGACTGGTTTGACAATTCCTCTGCCGCCGAGGCGCTTTCCTCGGCACCTGCCGTATTGCGCTGAACAATCTCGTCCACCTGTTGCAGGCCATCGCTGATCTGCGATAACCCTTCGGCCTGATCTTTGGATGAGGCGGCAATTTCAGCAATCAGGTCAGAGGTTTTTCCTATGCCGCCAACAATTTCCTGTAATGCCTCGGAGGTTCGCTCCGCAATACCGCTACCATTATTTCCTTTTTCAACACTTCCTTCAATGAGATCTGCGGTTTCCTGAGCGGCTTTAGCGCTGCGAGCCGCAAGGTTACGAACTTCTTCAGCAACCACCGCAAAGCCTTTGCCGTGCTGACCGGCACGGGCGGCTTCAACCGCAGCATTAAGCGCAAGAAGATTTGTCTGAAAGGCAATTTCATCGATAGTTTTAATAATTTTGCTGATGTTCTGGCCGGAAACATTAATTTCTTCCATGGCAATAACCATTTGTTCCATCTGGCGATTACCTTCATCTGCGGCATGACGGGCTTGAGTTGCCAGCTGATTCGCCTGCTCAGCGTTACTTGCATTAATTTTGGTGCGGCTGGAAAGATCAGTCAGGCTAGCGCCAATTTCTTCGATAGCTGCGGCCTGTTCCGTTGATGCCTGGGATAGATCCTGGGCCGAATCAGAGACCTGGCCAGAGCCGGAATCTATCTGCTGACTGGCAGAGTTGATCTCAGCGATAATCTCACTTAAGTGTTGCGTCATTTTCTGCAGGGCGCGACCCAGGCTGTCATGGTCCGATGCCAGCACGACTTCATGAGTCAGATCGCCGTCGGCAATGGCTTCTGCCAGCTTGGTACGGGAACTCAGGCTATCGGTCATCTGGTCAAGGGCTTGGGCGAGCTGGCCGACTTCGTTTTTACTGGTACTTCCTATTTTTTGGGACAGGTCGCCAATGGCAATTCGGTGGGCACTGTCGACCATACGCAGCACCGGAGCACTGATATCGTGAGCGACATAAAGACCGATAAATAGTGATAAAATGATAATAACGATACCGATAATAATCGTTTGCCAGACCATGGAATGGATTTCTGAGTCGAGTCGCTTCTGGGAGGCAAAAAAATCACTGTCTTGGTAACCGGCGCCTATGACCCAGTCCCAAGGTTCGAAATAAGCTATCGCTGCAGTCTTCCACTCAGGTTCCTTATGCCCCTGGGGTTGCCACTGGTAACGTTCAAAGTCGACAGGGATCTCCTCTCCGGAAACAGGGCTTTTAAGAGCGAGAGCTTTATTGACGATATTCTGGACAAAGAAATTTCCGCTCGAATCACGTGCCTCCCAGATCACCTCACCATCACGTTTTCCTTTTTGAGAGATAATGTATTTCCCTTGTTGGCTTCCCTTACCGCCAAGAATGAAAGCATAGCCGGTTTTGGCGACAACAATATCCATAATCCCATGACGCAGGCTTTCAATACTTTCCTGCTTTACGCCAGCATAGAGTATCCCTATGACCTCATCGTGCTCCTTGTTCCAGATAGGCTCATAGGCAGTGACATACCAGGCGTTAACAACAAAGGCGCGGCCGTAGAAGGTTTCTCCTTTAAGAACTGTCGATATGACGGGGTTCGGTTGCCCATCGGGGTTGGTGCGCGGAATATAGGTTCCAATTGCGCGCTGACCATCTGTTTTAATAACGTTGGTTGCAACACGTAACATATCCCCCTGATCGTTCATGCGTTGAAAAACGGTCACCGTTCCACCGACCAGCTCTTGAACCTTATCGACCAGTGGCGTAACGACCTGTGGATTTGAGTTTTGTCCTAACCATGTATCTCCAACAGTCATAGGTGGTAATTCGATAGCCGTCTGTTGTTTGTTATATTGATTAATAGCTGTCCATGAGACTGGTTGAGAAGATTTGTCAAAGGCGATATCGCCTGTTGTTGAGACGAGTTGGTTTGCAACTTTAAGACTGGATTTGACCGTATTCAGGATCGATTCTTGAGCAGCGCGACACATCAGGTAAATGTCGCGGGTGATTTTAGCCGCTTCACTTTGCGCTGTCGCTATTCGTTCCTTATCAATTTCACGTTGCACATTGGAGGTTTTCCAAACAGTTATGCTGACAATTAAAACGGCCGTAACAAAAACCAGAGTGATGCCCATACCAGAAATCTTTGTTTTCAGTTTCATGTGTATTCCTTTTGGGATGCAGTATGAAAATGATAGGTCGTTGCTATTTGAAAGCTCAAAGTCGCAGCTGTTTAAATCTTTCTAGTTAGAAAAATATAATAAAGATGTGTAGGTATGTCAATGTTTGATTCTACTAATGATGGGAATTTTGATCACATAACTCCCTTTGAAATAAATAAAAATCCCATTCTGTTACGGCTTAGTATCTTAAGTTATGACAAAGCAAAGTCGACCTTGCTGGTTTGCCCGAACAGGGTGACATTTGATACCGCTGGTTGCGCTTCGGCAACCACCTCACCACGGCGGATCACGGCCAGGCGTGGCCCGCGCAGACGGATCGCTTCGATCTGGTCAGCCCCCTGCAGAATCACCATGTCTGCATAGTTTCCTTCTTTAACGCCATAATCGGTCAGTCCCATATTTTGTGCCGCCCGGTGGGTTACTGCGTTAAACAGTTCCTTCATTTCACTGATGCCACTCATATGCAGGGCGTGGATTCCCATGTGGACAACTTCCAGCATGTCGTGCGTGCCGAGGGGATACCAGGGATCGACAACATCATCGTGTCCCAGGCAGACATTGATGCCGTAGTTCAGCATTTCTTTGACCCGGGTCAGACCACGGCGTTTGGGGTAGGTATCCTGACGACCCTGGAGCACCATATTGACCAGCGGATTGCACACGGCATGGATTTGCGCCTCGGCCATCAGTGGCAGTAATTTGGTGACATAATAGTTGTCCATGGAATGCATGGAGGTCAGGTGCGATCCGGTGACCCGCCCCTGCAGGCCACAGCGCACGGTTTCTGCCGCCAGGGTTTCAATGTGGCGGGAGAGGGGGTCGTCCGATTCGTCACAATGCATATCGACCTGCAACCCCCGCTCGGCTGCCAGCTCGCACAGCAGGCGGATCGATTCAGCGCCTTGCGCCATGGTGCGTTCAAAGTGGGGAATGCCACCAATGACATCAACCCCCATATCGAGGGCCCGTTTTAATTGCTCTTGTGCATTTGGATCACGCAGGTAGCCATCCTGAGGGAAGGCTACCAGTTGCATGTCGATATAGGGTTTCATCTGCTCTTTCACTTCAAGCAGAACTTCCACGGCCATCAACGCTGGATCGCAGATGTCAACATGGGTGCGGATCGCCTGGGTTCCGCGCGCCAGGGACCAGTAAATCAGTTGCAGGGCGCGCTCTTTAAGCCGTTCTGCGGTCTGCTCCGGTTTCAGGTCGGCCCACAGAGCAATCCCCTCCAGCAGGGTGCCGCTTTCGTTGCGGCGTGGCTGGCCATGCAGGCACAGGGTGGCGTCCATGTGGAAATGAATATCGATAAACGGCGGTGCCACCAAGCAACCGCTGGCGTCGATCTCTTTTGTCGCAGTAGCGTCAAGTTTTGGACTGATGGCCTTAATACGTCCGTCGGCGCAGGCGATATCGCATGGTGCTGTTTGGTCAATGAGGTTGGCCTGGCGAATAATCAGATCAAACATGTTCCTCCTCCTTTAACGTTCACCACGTCGAAATGGAATCAACAGTGCTTTGGGATAAGCGGCACGGCGCGACATGATAATCAGGGCCAGAATACTCATGAAGTATGGTGCCATGAGATAAAACTGGTAGGGAATCGCGGTAGTTGCCTGTTGTTGGATGCGCATCTGCAAGGCATCGAAGGTGGCAAACAGGATGGCACCGAGCAGAGCTTTAAGCGGCTGCCATGAAGCGAATACCACCAGGGCAATGCAGATCCAGCCGCGCCCGTTGACCATGCCGATATAGAAGGCATCAAAGGCGGACAGGGTCAGGTAACAGCCACCGACAGCCATCAGCCCGCTGCCAACAATAACGGCACCGGTGCGCAGCAGATGGACATTAATCCCCTGCGCCTCGACAGCCATAGGGTTCTCGCCCACCATACGCACTGCCAGCCCCAGGGGGGTGCGGTAGAGAATATAGCTGACGACCACAACCACCAGCAGGGCCAGCCAGGTTAGGGGTGACTGAATAAACAGTGCTTCGCCAATCACTGGTAATTTGGACAGTCCCGGGACCGCCCAGTTGGCGAAGGGAACAATCATTGGCGGGGTGGTGACATCGGGTAACATCATCCTGAAGATGAAATAACACAGGGCGGAAGCCAGCATGGTAATTCCCAACCCGGAGACATGTTGGGACAGCCCCAGGTATACCGTCAGCAGACTGTGTAACAGTCCGAACATGCCGCCGACCAGGGCTGCAAACAGGACGCCCCCCCACAGGCTGCCCCCCTGGTAAACCCACATCCAGCCCGCCATGGAGCCGAAGGTCATAATTCCTTCGATGCCAAGATTAAGCACGCCGGACCGTTCGCAGATCAGCTCGCCAATAGTGCCGAAGATCAGTGGGGTGGCCATGCGTAGCGTGGCAACCCAGAAACCGGCGGTGAGTAACATATCAAAAAAATCGGTCATGACTTATTTCCAGCGCAGACGATAACGGGTCAGCAGCATGCCAACCAGTACGGTAATTAAAGCAGTGGCGGTAATAACATCGGCTATGTAGTTAGAGACGGACAGGGCCCGGCTCATCGAGTCTGCACCATTGTAAACGATGGCGATAAAGAAGGCCGAGAAGACGACGCCGATGGGGTTAAGACCAGCGAGCATCGCGATGACAATGCCGGTGTAACCAAAGCCGGGGGATAGATCGAGGGTCAGGTAGCCTTTTAATCCACACAGCTCGGCAACGCCAGCCATCCCCGCCAGGCCGCCACTGATCAGGGCGGTGCGAATCACGGTGCGGTTAACCGGAATCCCGAAAAACTCAGAAGCATTCTGGTTGGCACCAACGGCACGGATTTCATACCCCCAGTTACTGAACTTCATCAGTGCCCAGGTTAACGCCGCCATGACAAGGGAAATAATCAAGCCAAAGTGAAGCCTGGTCCGCGCCAGGAGAGGGGGGAGCAGACCGTTATCGATGATCGGTTCAGCCTGCGGCCAACCCATGGCCATGGGATCTTTCCACGGGCCAAACAGCAGGTAGTTAACAAACAGCAGAACAATAAAGTTAAGCAGCAGGGTGGTGACAACCTCATCGACTTTGAGATGAGTCTTCAGCAGCGTGGGAATCAAGAGCAGGATCCCACCAGCTAAGGCACCAGCGCAAAACAGAGCAGGGATGAGTAGATAAGGTGGCCAGTCGAGCATGCCTGTCCCTAACAGGGTCGCAGCACAGGCCCCAACGTAAAATTGGCCCTCGCCACCGATATTCCACAGTTTGGCGCGAAAGGCCACGGCCGCTGCAAGGCCGGTCAATATCAGTGGCGTTGAGCGGGTCAGGGTTTCACTGATGGCGAAGCGTGATCCCAGGGCTCCTTTAAAGAGCAGGAAATAGGCTTCCAGGATGGAACTGTCGGCCCAGATAATCAGGATCGAACAGATCGCCAAAGAGACGAAAATGGCGACAACTGGTGCCAACAGGGTCAGGGATAAGGAAATTTTAGTTCTTGGTTCCAGATACATAGTCTATCAATTCCGCTGGATGTTCAGGCCGCGTGGCTGTTCTGATCGGGAGTCTGGCCACTCATGCGCAGACCCAGTTCCTGTAAGGTGACCTCTTCGGTTTTCAAGGCCGGGCTGAGCTGGCCGTGAAACAGCACCTGAATCCGATCACTGAGTTGCAGCAATTCGTCCAGGTCCTCTGAAATCAGCAAGACACCTGCACCACGCTGGCGGGCGGCCAGGAGTTGGTCATGAACATAGGCTGTCGCACCAACATCCAACCCCCAGGTTGGCTGATGAGCCAGAATAATGCGCGGTTGGCGTGACAGAACCCGCGCTAAAATCAGTTTTTGCATATTGCCGCCGGAGAGCTGGCGGACCGGGGCATTAATTCCCTGGCACCGGACATCATAATCATTGATCAAGGACGTTGACTGTTCCTTCATAGCGCTGAAGCGGCGCAGACCGAAGCGGGCAAAGCGGCTTGCTTTATATTCCTCGGCACACAGGTTTTCCGTGACCGACATGTCACCAATCAGGCCGAGACCATGGCGATCCTCAACGATCCTGCCAATCCCCTGCCTGATCATGACCGCAGGTGAGGGTTTAAGTGAGCCTTTGCCATCGATCTGAATAGTTCCGGCACTTTGCTGACGCAATCCACAGAGCAGTTCGGCCAGCTGATTCTGACCATTACCAGAAACTCCCGCGATCCCAAGGATTTCATGCTCGCGGATTTCGAGGGATATGTTATCGAGGAGCTTATTGTTTTCAGTTCCGTCGACATCAACGCCGATAAATGAAAACAGGGGTTTTCCTGCCGTTAATTCTCCACGTTTTGGTTTTGGAACCGTGCGCCCAACCATGGCTTCTGCCAGTTCCTCGCGGGTAGTCTCCGCGGTCTTAACCTCGGCCACAATTTTTCCGTGGCGCAGCACCGCGACCCGCTGACTGATTTCCATGACCTCACGCAATTTATGGGAGATAAAAATGACAGCAAGACCTTGCTGGACCAGAGTCTTCAGAGTTTTAAACAGGGAGGTGACTTCCGGTGGTGTCAGGACTGCGGTCGGTTCATCCATAATCAGGATGCGGGCATCCCGGTAGAGGGCTTTGAGGATTTCAACCCGCTGGCGTTCACCAACAGACAGGTCGCGAATGAGCGCTCTCGGGTTGACCTCTAGTCCATAGGTTGTGGCCAGCTGAGCAATCTTCTGTTCTGCTTGCAGGGTCCTGGAACGTTTTCCCCAGAGTGATTCAGTGCCCAGAGTGATGTTCTCCAGCACCGTCAGGTTATCGGCAAGGGTGAAATGTTGGTGAACCATACCGACACCAGCGCTGATGGCTGCCCGTGGTTTTCCGGGTGGAAGTTCTTGACCAAAAATATGGACGGAACCGCTATCCGCCTGATAATGGCCGAACAGGATGTTCATCAGGGTTGTCTTGCCCGCACCATTTTCACCCAGCAGAGCCAGAACCTCGCCAGCGTTAAGGCTTAAGCTGATGTGATCGTTAGCCAGCAGGGGGCCAAATGATTTGCTGATATTTGTTAATTGCAAAGCAGGTTGTTCTGCCATGAAAATCTCCGTTGATTTTTCTATCTCCCTCCAGTTGTGACCGTTAGTCATAACCCTATTTAGTTTTAAATAGCAATGCGTAGTGACCGTTCAGATAAAAAATATGATGAATATAAAATTTGACAGAGGGCAGTAAGCGTTCTTGGAGCAGATTGGCCGTACCATCTTTAGTTTTCAGCCGGAAACGGTCCTTTTCCGCTGTGGCTGGGTCAACCTGCGGGCTTGCTTGCCACAACGAAAAATTGCTCGTTTCCAATCTGAAAACTTGATAGTTGCTATTTAGAGTTTCCGGATGGCAACTATTTACTGAGGTAGCCCGGTATGGACTACCCCAGTATGATCAGGATTTAGAAGGTTGATTTTGGTTCTTTGTCGTTGATTTCAACCGTCAGTGCACCACTGAGGATATCATCTTTAGCTGCTTTGACTTTCGCTTTTGTATCCGCAGGAATTTTGCTGTCGAATTCATAGTAAGGAGAAAGGCTGGCGCCGCCTTTTGCCATCATGGTCCATTCGCGATAATCTTCAGCCTTGAACTGACCGGCTTTCACCAGTTTAACGGCATTATTAACTGCAGCTTCCATGTTCCAAAGTGCCGAAGCAACAACGACATCGGTCCCGTTCTCTTCTTTGTTCATATCGTTAACGTTGCCGAAAGCAATAATCCCTTTTTGACGGGCAGCGTCAACGACACCGGCACGTTCAGCATAGAGCACATCGACACCGGCTTCGATCTGGGCGAAAGCAAACTCTTTGGCTTTTGGCGGATCGTACCAGGAGCCGATAAAGGAAACTTTGAATTCAACTCCAGGGTTGACCGATTTGGCACCGGCCATGAATGCATTGAACAAACGATTGACTTCACCGATGGGGTAGCCACCAACCATGCCGATCTTGCCCGACTTGGTCATGCTGCCAGCAATAATTCCCATCAGGAAGCAGGGCTCATGAATATAGTTATCAAAAACTGCAAAATTGGACTCTTCCGGGCCGAAAGAATCGCCCATTAAAAAGGCAACCTCTGGATAATCTTTGGCAACTTTTCTGGCCTCACGTGAGATTCCGAAGGCTTCACCAACAATCAGTTTTACTCCGCTTTCTGCATATTCACGCAATACCCGGATATAGTCGGTGTTGGCTACTTTTTCGGAATAAACATAGTCAATCGTTCCGTCCTGTTGAGCTTTGACCAAGGCTTTATGCAGCACCGCATCCCATTTTTGCTGAATTGGTTGGGTGTAAATACCTGCAACTTTGATCTTTTCGGCACTCGCGGTAGATATAAAAAGTGCAGAGCAAAGCAGGGCCGTCAGCAGTACGGCCAGGAACCGGATGTTTTTCGTCATTGTTGATCTCCTGAAGTTGGAATAATAAGTTCGTTAAGTTGTCACATCGGACTCAATATGTTGGGCAGTCTCATAGCAAAATAATTGCCAGTTTTGAACCCCCCAATACGAAATTCGGGACATTATTTAATGCTGATTAACGGTGGCACAGAAGAGAAGGCATATATCCAGCAAGTTATCTGAAATTTTGCACTCAGAAATATTATTAGAAGGAAGTCCGGCTACCGTATTTGTTGCCTCAAAGCGTTGCCAGTTCCTGCATATATAGCGATGTGGAGCGCCATAGGTAGAGTAACATCTGCTGTAAATTTAAGCGTAACAGCTGTTGCTGATCAGATAATGGGCATTTTTTTTCTCTTAATCACTTGGCAAAAGTATGTTTATCTTTTCTCAGATGTGGAGAGACCTTTCCATAAATATGAGCTCTACTACTGGGAAAGATGCTATTGCTGCGGCCAGAACAGGAGACTGTCTGCCTGTTGTCGTTACTTAACATCTCTGGAGCCATAATTCCTGATGATGCGCTGCCCAAAGATCTGCTATGATCCTCCTGCACGAACAGGCGGTTGAAAAACTATCTTCCTTACCATTGCCACCGAGTTGGTAACTATGCTTATCCAATTCTAAAAAAACAGGAGAAGGACATGCTTCAGTTTGCCATCGACGAAAATCTCTGTATCAAATGTGGCCAGTGCGCCAAAGACTGCCCGGTAAAAATCATCAATCTTGAAAGCGGGTTTCCTGCTATTGCCGCAGAGAAGGAAGAGCGCTGCATGCAGTGCCAGCATTGTTTGGCGATCTGCCCGACTGGAGCCTTGTCAATTCTGGGGAATAGCCCCGCTGATAGCTTGCCGCTCAAGGGGAATCTCCCTGCTCCGGCACAACTGGAAGTTTTGATGAAAGGACGCCGTACCGTCCGTCAGTACTGTGATGAGAACCTTGATCCGGAGTTGATTCAAAAGTTGCTTGGCGTTGCCCGGCATGCTCCCACCGGAGTCAATATGGATCAGGTGCGCTTTTTCCTAATCGATAATAAGGAGGTTCTGGCGGTTTTCCGTAACGAGGTTTATGCCGCTCTGGCGGACTTGATTGCAGCAGGAAAACTGCCAGAAAATCGCAGTCGCTTTGCTGATATCGCCAAGGTCTGGCAAGAAAAAGGGGTTGATGTTCTGTTTCGCGGAGCTCCGCATCTGGTTGTCACTGCGGCGCCAAGAAATGGAGTCTGCTCAGCTGCTGACTGCATGATAGCTATGAGTTACTTTGAACTGTATGCCCAGTGTCTGGGGGTTGGAACTGTCTGGAACGGGCTGATGAACTGGACTCTTGGTGAACTGGTTCCCCATTTACAGCGGCGCCTGGGTATTCCGCAGGATTATCTGCTCGGTTACGTCATGGCGTTTGGGAAACCTGCTATTAAATATCAGCGAACAGTAAATCGTGGTGGCGCTGATGTTGTTTGTTTTAAGCCCTGATGGTGGCTTTAAAAATTTAAAAATTGACAACTCAGGTGCGGCTTTTAGTCGAAGATCACTGAGGTTAAATCAACACACTCGAAGCCTTTTCAGATAGGGGTTCCCTGTTGCCTGTCAAGATAATTTCCCTAAAGATTCTAGAATGATGAGGTGGTTTTTGACAGCTTGAAAGCGGTCTGGCATGTCCTTTGCTCTGATATTAAATTCTCGTAGAAAATCAAAGATGCATTGGAGGACAGCATGGCTATGCAGAAGACAGCTACTCAGGACTGGAAGGAACAAGCGATTCAGGTCAAACATACGCCCAGAGCATCCAGGATTCTCGCCAAGGCGCTGTATAAAGAATTGAAAAATATCGGTTTCAGTAGAAATGAAATTCTTGCTGTTTCCAGTGAAATGGTGGGACTTGTCGGTAGTGAGATGAAACAGATAAGAGAAACGGTGCAGTGATAGTCACTTTTATCGTTCGCTTACCTCTTCTTGGCAAAATTTATTTCTCAGTTTTGAGCCCCGCTTTACGCCAACCCGTCATATGCCCCTCAAGCAGGGTGAGGTTTGTGTAGCCGCGTTGTGACAAGATGCCTTGGACCAGTTGCGCTCGTGGCCCGTGTTCGCAGGTCAATACTAATGTGGTATTTTTATCAACCGGGAGCTTGGCCAGTCTGAACATAATTTTCCACAGTGGCACGTGAATAGCTCCTGGAATATGACCGCGGTTAAACTCAAGCTTGCTGCGTACATCTAAAACTGTAGGTGGCTTATGCGAATTTAAACTCTGCATCAATTTTTCAGCTTGCATAGTGGCTCCTGTAAGGGGGAGTAAGGCCTGTTTTTCTTCAGATACCTAAAAAAGCCGGGGTTGTCCCCGGCTTTTTTAGGTATCTGAATAGCTTTACAGATATTGGTAAAATGCTTTGTAGGCTTTGAAGGTATGGTACAAATCCCCTTTAGAGGCGATTTCAAAGGGGGCATGCATTGACAGAACCGCTGGACCGCAGTCGATAACATCCATGCCGAAGAAGGCCAGGAACATGGCGATAGTGCCACCACCACCCTGGTCAACTTTACCTAACTCGGCATTTTGAAACAAAACGTCCCCCTTTTCAAAAGCTCCCCTTACCGCAGCGGTAAATTCGGCATGGGCTTCATTGGAGCCTGATTTTCCCCGCGCTCCAGTGAATTTTGTCAGGCACACTCCGTAGCCGACTTTTCCGGCGTTCAGTTTGTCGTTCACACTGGCCCATTCCGGATCGATACCGGCATTAACGTCGGCAGAAATGACCTTTGATGATGACAGTGCGGAGAGGGCATTCTGATAATCACCTTTACCGGCGTGGTTCATAAGCGCACTGATGGCGCGTTCCATAAGGTTGGAGTCGGCGCCAGCGTTGCCTTTGGAACCGATTTCTTCTTTGTCGAAGAAGACCGCAAGACGATTATTTCCGGTCGCCTCTGCACTCAGGAATGCTTGCAGGGTGGTATAGGCGCAGATTCTGTCATCCTGGCCGTAGCCGCCGACAAAGCTGCGGTCAAGACCGACGTCTCTTGATTTTCCCGCCGGCACCATCTGTAGTTCTGCCGAAATAAAATCACCTTCAGTTATCCCGTAAGTGTCGTACAGTAACTTCATGATAGCGAGTTTGACGTGATCTTTATCGTCGTTGTATTCGTAAGGAACTGATCCGGTCAGAATGTTAAGCTGTTCCCCCTCGATAAAATCGCTGGCTTGTTTGTTCATCTGATCTTTACCCAGGTGGGGCAACAGATCATTGATCGTAAAGACCGGATCTTCGTCCTTTTCGCCAATGACAATGGTTTTTTCTGTTCCATCAGTCATAATGACCACGCCATGCATGGCCAGTGGCCGTGTGACCCACTGATATTTTTTGATCCCGCCATAATAGTGAGTTTTAAAATAGGCCATGTTCTCACTTTCATATAGAGGGTTCCCTTTCAGGTCGATACGTGGTGCATCGATGTGAGCGCCAACAATCAGGAAACCATCTTCAAGGCTTTTTCTGTCGCCAATATCCGCAAGGATGCAGCTGACCTTATCAAAGACGAGAATCAGCTTATCGTCTTCGGGACCGGCATCTTCAATCCTGACATAACCTGCTTCCTGGGCAGCTTTTTCAATATAAATCGCTGCCTCGCGCTCAGTCTTTGCCGCGTCAAGAAAGCCTTTGTAGCCTTCAGCAAAATCCATGATCTCTTTTTCTCCGTTGGTGCCGACATCTTTCCAAGTCGACTTTTTATTGAAAAAGAGTTTTTCCTTCAGTTCTTCTATATGATTTTTTTCTTTATCGTTGTCCACCTTGTGCTCCTTTGAAATGGCTCTGCAATTACAATCAATTATTCTTCAAAAAATTATAGTAAATTTCTTCCTGTTACAGCAATTCCCTGTAAGTACCTTTTTCTAAAATTATTCCAAATATCTTCTGTTATAAAACTATCATTAAATAAAAGTTGATAGATCGGTTCTTGGCCAGCCTGACGAACTTCTGTTGTGATCTTTTTAACGCTGGCTTTTTTAAGCTGCTGGGGATTGCCATGAAAGGCAAAACCAGAAGGTCATGATTTTTATAATCACGTTATGGAAAATCTATAAATATGACAAAAATGATTAACATTACTGTTGTTTTTGAAAAATCTCCTGCTGTTTTTTTATTTCGATAATATTGAAACTTACTAAATATTGGTGGGATAGGCAGGCCTCTCTGAAGTATCGGGAGCCCAGTTGATAAGTCCATCCATGACAGTTTTTTGTAACATAAGTTGATTGGCGAGAAAAAAAGTGTATCGGAATGTTGCAATAAGATTAGAAATGCTTTATAAACCGTTTTTAAAGATTGTTGTCGTTAGGTGGCATGCCGCAAATTTCCACTTGCCAGTGGCAAATAGGGGGGAGTGACGTTGTTGATTAGACCGTATCAGCGACTGGTCTCCATGTATTAAATGATTGGCTCAATATCAGTAATCGATTTCAGTTTTATCTGCGAGAGACAACTGCAATAGCCTTTATCGGTACAGCTAAGAGGGAACGTCATGGCGAAGTTTGAGAAGCAGGACGATGATGACGGAAACCAGAAGAACAAGAATCTTTATAAAGATTTTTTCTTCCATAAAGAGATTAAAGCTCAGCAGGCACGTGAACTTGCTCACGAGGATATTGAGATTTTGTCCAATGTAGAAGACATTATCCCTTATCTGCAGACCGCTTTACTCGAAGAACATCTAATCGAGGTTGATATTGGTCAGTTAACTCGGGACTTTTTTACTCAGCTTACTGATGATGAGCCGAACGGTGGCGGTATTGATACCGGGCAGGAATCTCTGCGTTTAGCTGGTGACCAGGAGACTGGAGGCTATCTGAAGAACAGCGACTTTTTCCTGACCTCTCCACTATCTCCGGGAATGGGAAATGTCAGTATTCGTCATTACAAATCAGCTATCCTCAAGTATTTTACCGGTACGACTTCCATTGAGCTGGGTTGCACTCTGCGCCAGGCTGTGAATGCCGCTGACAAGCCCTGCCTTATGTTTGATTTTCCCAAGGTTGGCCGCGTCTTAAAGGGTTTTCGCAGTTTTCGCGTTAAGGTCTTATCTTCGGTAGATGCCAAGGTCAATATTCTTGGGCATGAACAATTTTCAGTCCGTCAGGATTTTCAGCTTGAGGATATCAGTGTCAGTGGTGTTGGTTTTATGGTGCCGGGGGATATCCCACCGTTTGAAATTGGCGAAAAATTTAAAGTCAGGGTCTCGGTCGAAGGGTGTGGCCATTTTGAAATGAATGGTGTCATAAGGCGAGTTGTTCCTCTGCGCAGCGGTACCAGCTTCAATCACATCTGTGGTATGCAGTTTGATCTGGAGACCGGGGCTATGGCTAAAACCGTTGAACTGATGGTCACGGCCGTGCAACGCCTGCATCTACGTGAACTTGCAGAAAAAATATCGGGTATGTCAGGGGTGAAAATAATTCGTTGATCGGGTGGTTTATTTACAGTTTTACATTGCTCTTTACTCTTGCGACAATTTTTCCAATTCTGCCAGCGCCAGTTCATATGCGACCTGCGCCTGCAGGTGTTTGAACTGAGCCGTTTTCAAATCCGCAATCAATTGTGCATGGCTGGCCGGAGTGATGGTTTCAACATGGAGTTGATCATCCCCCTGGCGCAGCAGTTCCTGGCGTAAAATTACTGCTTCTTTGGCAACCTTGACCATTTGTCTGATTTGCTCAAGTTTACGGTAGGCCTTGCTGATAGAGACCTCAACGTCCTGTTGCCTTTGTTCCAGCTGTCTCTGGGCCTGAATCAATTGCATTTTTCGCTGATTTTTCTGAGCCGCTTTTTTCCCCCAGTCAAAAAGGTCCCAGTTCATCTGGATGCCGACCATACCGATGTCCTCCTTTAAAAAGGAGATACCATCCTGATGGATATAGGTCCCGAATAATCCAACATCTGGCAAGTAGGCATGCTGTGCAGCGTTGACACCCCCCTGTGCTTTAGCGACCTGATGCTGAGCGGCCGCTACATCGGGGTTATTAGCCAAGGCTTGGCCGATAAGGTCTTGCAGGGGAGGGGCATCGGTAATCTTCAGGCTGTTAAACTGCGGAGCGTAGTTGTTATCAAGGGGCTGCCCCATCAATTTGCTCAAGTCTGCACTTAAGTCAGCACTTTGGATCTGGCTGCTGAGCAGGTTTTGACTGGCTTCAAGTAATTTAACTTTTGCGGCTGTAACCGCAACCGGCAATACAACACCGCTCGTTTCGGCGTCTTGTGCCTCCGTAAGCTTAGCCTGGGCCGTTGTTATGTTGGTTTGTTCTGTTCGCTGTTGTTCTTTTGCCAGCACCAGGCCATAAAAAAGGCGCTTCACCGAGTAGCTGATTTCAGACCTGACGTGCCGCAGTTGTGCCTCTGATATCTGGCGTTCGGCGCTGGCAACATCCTCGGCATCACCTATTTTGATAATCTGGGTCAGCGGTTGCTTCACGGTCAGTGAGTTGATTAACGTGGTCTGGGAACCCTGGTCGATTTCAACCGTATCTGACGGAAATTCACCAAGTCCGGGTACTGTTCCCAGAGAACCAGCCGGAATCTGAACAACCTGTTTATTGCTCAGGTATGAATAGGTCAGATCATCAGAGAGGTGGGGGTAGTAATCAGCTTTAACGGCACTTTCCTGGTACCTGTTTTCAGCAACCCTGGCACGGGCGATTTTTACCATGTTGCTGTTTTCAAGCGCTAGCTCAAGGGCCTGAGACAAGGTTAATGGTTGTCCCTCTGCGCCATTACTGGTGGCTGGTAACAGCATCAGGCTGCAAGCTAATACCAGAGCTGTGGCAGTAACTTTGTTTTTGCTCAAATGAGAACAAACCAGAACGTAAAGTACCGGGACTACCAGCAGAGTGAAAAACATGGATACAAACAACCCTACGGCTATGACGCTGGCTAACGGACTCCACAGGCTGGAACCGGAAAGAATCATCGGGGTAACTCCTACCGCCGCGGCCATCGTGGTTAAAAAGATCGGCCGCAAGCGTCGTTCTCCTGCTTCCTTTGCCGCTTGACTCAGGGGGTGACCTGCAGCGATTTTTTCATTGATATAATCGACCAGAATAATGGCATTTCGCACCACTATGCCACACAGGCTGATCAGGCCGACAAAGGCGGTAAAGCCAAAGGCGTTATTGGTCATGTAAAGACCTAAAATCGCACCTGGCAGCATCAACGGAATGGAGCACATGATCACCAGGGGTTCTAACAGGTTGCGAAACTGGAATAACAAAACAATGAAGATGGCGAGCAAGCTGATAGCGAGGGCCGCAATCATTTTGGGCAGGGTTTGCTCCTGATTGAATTTTTCGCCGCCAAAAGAAAGCTGATAACCTGCCGGTAGCTTGAGTTTTGCCAGTTCAGGTTGGACTGCGTTCAGCAGCTCTGAGGCATAGTGCCCTGAGCTGACGAAGCTGCGAACGGTGATGGTCCGCACTCCATTTCTCCTGACAATACGACCGGTTTCCCATTCGGGAGTGAGCCTCGCGACAGACCGTAACGGCACGCTGGCTCCGGTCAACCTGGAGGTGACAAAGGCATCCTCTGCGTCATTAAAAGTTTTCCGATCGTCAGCATCCAGCTTGAGCAGGATTGTTACCGGCCGGTCCCCTTCCCAGAATGTGCTCACCGGTAAGCCACTGAACGAGCCGTAAAGGGTGCGGGCAACAACCGCATTAGTAAGGCCGAGACGGTTGGCCAATTCGCTATCAACGCTGACATCAGCCATGACGGCAGCGTTATAAAAATCATGGTGAACGTTACGGGCGTAGGGTATATCACTGACGATGCCGCGAATTTCTCCGGCCAGGATTTTGAGTTCTTCAAGCTTGGGACCTGAGATACGGATTTCAAGCGGAGCTTCAATGATATTACCCTGTTGCAATTCTTTGACAATGACCATCGCCTCGGGGACCAGGAGCGCCAGGTCAGCGCTCAGGGCCTCGACTAACCCTGGAGTTTCTTCCAGAGACCGCGTGTTGACAATCAGTTGCCCGTAAGCCGCATCCGGTTGCTGGGGGTTGACGTTGTAGTAAAAGCGCGGCGCACTCTGGCCAATGAAGCTGGCATATTCAACAATACCCTGGCGCTTGGACAGATCGCCTTCGATTCGTTTGAGAGCAGCATCGGTTGCTTCAATCCGACTGCCCTGGGGCATCCAGACATCAATGACAAATTGGTCGCGTTCCGCAGAAGGGAAGAACTGGCGCGGCACCTGGGGAAATAACAGTCCACAGCCAACCAGGGCGCCAACAGCCAGCAACAGGGCGAAAATCTTTCTGCGCATCAGAAGTTTTATGGTAACGGCATAGCTGTTTTGCAAACGGTCGAGTAATGACAGGTGCTTTTTCCCTTTTTTTTGCGGTTTGTCATGCAATCCCTTACGGACAAAGAAACGGCACAAAATGGGAGTCAACAGTACCGCGACAACAAAGGAAACACTCAGGGCGGTGGCGACAGTCAGAGGGAGGGCCTGGATGAATTCTCCCGTTGAGCCGGTGAGGATCAACAGGGGCAGAAATGAGCAGATAATGGTGATGGTCGCGGTAAAGACCGGAACAACCACTTCCGTGGCCGAGCGCCAGGCCGCTTCGGCGCGTGGCACCTTACGGTCCAGCAATTCGACATAGTTATCGGCGATGACGATGGCATCATCAACAATAATTCCCAGGACAACGATCAGTGCCGCAATTGAGACCTGGTGGAGAGCTATACCACAATAATCCATAATACCGAGGGTGGTGGCCAGGGTTATGGGAATGGCAATGGCCGAAACCAGGGCTACGCGAAAGGGTAATAGTAGCATCGTAACCAGGATGACCGAGCCGATAGCGAGCAAAAATTCATGACTTAAATCATTAATCCGTTCACTGACTACCGTTGGTTGATCGGCGACAATGTCAAGCTTCAGGTCGGGAGGGAGTTGGCTGTCCAGATGGGAAAACACCTGGCTGATGCTGTCGCCAAGCTGGACAATATTTTTACCTTTCTGCATTTCGATAGACAGCATGATACAGGGTTCGCCATTGTAGCGCACCATAAAGGTCGGGTCCTGGTAGCGGCGGGTCACCTGGGCAATGTCGCGGATATAGACTGGTTGACCGGACGGTGAGACATTAACCAGCAGGTTGCGGATATCTTGCTCAGTATCAAACGCCCCTTGCATACGCAGGGGTACGTCGAGGCTCGGGGTGTCGACAGAGCCAGCCGCGCTGATCACATTCTGTTGTTGCAGGGCCTGGATAATGCGCAGAGGATTGGTTTCATGCTGGGCGATCTGCTCTTTGCTGCTGGTCACCCAGACCTGTTCGTGTTGCCCGCCGTAAGTGGCCATTTTTCCGATATTGCGAATAGTCCGCAGCTCATCCTGGATGTGATCTACATAATCCTGCAATTCCCGATAGCCATAACGCTCACCATGAACGGCGACCAGCATGGCGACGGTATCCCCAAAGTCAGATTTTACCAGAGGGCCGCGTACGCTATCCGGGAGTTCCATGGCGGCGGTTTCATTCACTTCATGACGCATCTTTGCCCAGAACAGGTCGGGATTCTCAACGTTATCTTCAAGCTCAACATTGATGACTACCAAGCCGTGGCGACTGGTGGAGAAGGTCTTCTCCTTACGCACCTCAGGAAATTTGAAGATGTGCTTTTCGAGGGTTTTTGTGACCTGCTTTTCCACCTGTTCGGCGGTCGCTCCCGGGTACTGGGCAAGAATCAAACCGGTACGAATGGTGATCGATGGATCTTCGGTCTTCGGCATCGAAATGAAGGCATGCATGCCGACCAGAAACAACAGGGCCGCAAAAAACAGGGCGACAACCGGATACCGCAGTGAGCTTTTAATCAGGTTCATTGCGGTTTTACCTCGACTTCAGGTGGTTGGACCGGGGTGGTAAGAACGACCTCGACCCCTTCGCGCAATTTTTCCTGACCGGCGATAACGACAGCTTCATCACCTTTCAGGCCACTGGCAATTTCTATCTGATCACGGTACAGGGGGCCGGTAGCAATGCGCTTGGCGTGGACCCGTTGTTGTTCCGGATAATAGATATAGACCTGCGGAGCTCCCTGAGGGTCCAGGACGATGCTGGTGACTGGTAGCGTCAATATGTCACGCTCAGTCTGGGTCATAATGCTGGCTTTAGCGACCATTCCGAGCTGCAGCAACTGGTCTGGATTGGCAATTTCAATCCTGGCCATATAGCTACGCGTACTCAGATCGGCACTGACATTGATCACCTTGACCTGGCCGCTGAAGGTCTGGGCTGGCAGGGCAGGGATGGTAACCTGCGCCTGCTGGCCAACGGCAACCTGATGAATGTCTGTTTCGGGAACTCCAATCAGAATTTCAACCGGATCGAGTCTGGCAATTTCAAAGACAGTCATGCCTGCCGCTACCGTTTGCCCCGGTTCCACATAGCGCCTGGTAATATAGCCGCTGGTTGGTGCCAGCAAGGTCGTATCGTTGAGGTGTTTACGGTTAACAGTGACATTTGCCTTGGCTTGCACAACTTTTTGTTTTGCAGCTTTTGCGGCGCCAACAAATTTTTCGTAATCATTGCGGGCGAGGCTTTTACGTTCATACAGGTATTGCATCCGCTTTAGTTCATCACCAGCCAGATCGGCTGCGATTCTCGCCTGCTGCAGCTGTGCTTTGGCAGTTTGCAGGGCTGCTGCATATTCGGTGGTATCCAGTTTGGCCAGGAGCTGTCCTGCTTCAACAAATTGTCCTTCACGCAACGCGGCTTGGTCGATCTTTCCGGCAAGCAAAAAAGAGCAGCGGGTGGGCGCGAAAGGAGATACGACCGTTCCACTGACCGGTATGGTTTGCTGAACGTGGCGCTGGTCAGGTTTGGCGACCATAACGGGAGTAGGACCACTGACCTGTTGTTCTTGAGACTGATCCTTGTGGCAGGCTCCCAAAACTAGCAGTAAGGCGCAGATTATGGTCACTGTGGAGAATCGTTTCAGCATGGTTGTTCCCCATTCTCAAAAGCAGGGTCTGAAGTCAGGTTCATCCCTTGTTTGCTGATGCCGCCTAAAATGAAATCGGTCATACGGCGGCTTAAGGTGTCAAAGTCAAGGTCATGTTTCAGTTCAATGAAATAAAGCAGGCTGCGACTCAGCAGCCCGACCAGGAAAGCCGCTTCCGTCTCGGCATCTTCAAAAACGATAAAGGGAGAGTTGCGGTGGTTTTCCAGGTGGAGCTTGACCATGGCGATGAAAGAGCTATAAAGCTCCTGCCAGATATGGCGGAACTGACAGTCGGCCTGACCGTTCTCGTAAAACAGGATGCGCGCCATCTTGGTGTTTTCGGAGTAGAGCTGCACCATCTGGCGAATAAAGATCAACAGGTTCTCCCTGACCTCTGGGTAGGAATTGCCGCTGAGGAGCTGGTCAGAATTTTCGATCAGTTCAGCGAAACGATTTTTAAAGTCAGCAGCAATCTGCAGGAAGATTTCATCCTTTGATTTGAAATACAGGTAAAAGGTCCCCTGGGCGACTTGGGCTGCAGCTACAATGTCTGACACCCGGGTCTTTTGAAAACCCTTTTCATGAAACATATCGATAGCGGCATTCAGCAGTTGGCTGCGGGTGTCTTTGCTGGGACTGGAATCTTGTACCATATGGAACCTCTGGGAATAAAAGTCGCTGACTGACACGTCAGTCAGTAGGTACTATAGCACAGCAAGCGTGATTGTTGGCAAGAGGAAGTCGGCGGGTTGACAATATAGTATTTTTAAGTATCTTAATATGAATAAGAGACTTTAATTAATGAGGAGGGGGAATGGTAAAGCAAATATCTGTAATTATATCTTTTTTATTGTTTTTTTGTTTTTTGGGTTCTGCTGCGTTTAGTAGTGATACTAGGGGTGTCCGGAAGTTCACATCAGAGGAAGCTGTACAGCGTCTCGCCCAGATTGAAGTATCCTTACAAGAGTATCGGGATTTCTTCGATTTAATTCTCAAGCATTCTTCTTTACCAGAAGACCAACGATTAGCTTTTTATCGAAGTAAGTTTAAAACAGGTCAGAAACTTACAGCCCAAATCAGTCCAGATGATATTCAAGGAATAAGTAGTTTAGACTGGAGTACTCAAAACATTGGTTTTCCAAACTGGGTCACTTACATAAACGCTTATTTGTTGCAACAGGAGATAGAGCTGTTAAAAAAAGATTTAGAAATAAAAATTCTGAAAAAACAAAATGGTCAGGCAGAACTCAAGGAAATAATCCATGTTATGGAAAAAAGGTTTTTAGAACAATTTGCAAAAGACTCAAGTTTTGTTGATTGAAAATTTTTCTTAGGAGTTCTTGCTGATCTTTTACTGAATAATAATTGGAGGGGATATGGCAGTTTCACGCACAGATTTTTCTTGCCCTTGTTGCGGCGGGAATCAGATTTCAGATAAAGTTGTCAGTCTTGTTAAAGATATTGAAAAAGAATTAGGTTCTTCCCACTGCTGTCTCATAGTTTCAAATGAGCGACAACTGTTTGTCGCATAACGATAATTTGGGTTCGGGTGGCGAAAATAGCTCCATGAAATCGCGCCGTTCGAACAAATTTAGCTGTAATAACCGCAACATTTGCTGCATGGAGTGCCGAAGTTTCGACTGAAACTTCAGAAACGCCAGCACCAGATAGGCACACAGAGCAATCCAGAGTTGGGTCATCACAGCATTGAAGGATGTCCCCAGAAAGCTCTTAACTCGCAGATTCTGCTTGATCCATTTGAAGAACAGCTCAATCTGCCAGCGCTCTTTGTACAACTGAGCCACCGTTGCCGCCGGGAGGTCCAGCGCATTGGTCAGGAACTCATAGGTAATGCCGGTTTCCTCATCCAAATAGCAAACCTTGCGGTAGGTACTGTCAATTCCCTTGAGTTTGATCTGCTGATCGCGCAGCACCCCAAGGCTTTTACGTCCCCTGCGCAACGGGCCGGGAGTCGACACCGCATTGCTTTTCAGGCGTGTGACGAAAAATACTCCGTCTTCGGTCAACTCCTGATACCAGGAATAATCCGTATAGCCCCGGTCGAAAACAACGTAAGAGCCTTTGGGCAGTTCGAGTTCCCGGCCAACGTTGATTTCATGCTCCTTGCCTGGCGTCATACTGACGAAAGCAGGCAGGTAGCCGTCGGCATCCAGGCCGATATGCAGCTTCGCCGCGCCTTTACCCTTGCGGTACTGAGCCCAAGGGAACAATGACAACGTGAGATCCACCAGCGAGGCATCAAGCAGGTAGATCTTACCCTTGAGCTTGAATGCCTTGTTTCTCGGGGCCAACACCTGGCAACGGTTCATCAACCGGAGGAACAACGCCTCGTACAGCTTGTGCGGTTGCTGCTCATTGGCTCGGCTTAGTGTTGCCCGGCTGAACGGTTTGATCCCGAGGTGGTAGAGCTTGCCAGCTTGGGCAGTCATATTTTCAACAATATCCCGCAGACTATCGCGTCCGGTCAGTTGTGCCGTCAACAGGGCAACGAACTGTGTCCAGCGGGAAAACGAGCGGAATTTCTGACCGGCATGATATTTATTTGCCAGAGCCTGAAATTCATGTCTCGGGAAAATTCGTACTATTTGAGAAAGAACAGTGCTACAATGCGCCATGGCTTAGAACTCCTTGTTTTTAATGTGTTTTGGCGAATTCATTGTAACACAAGGAGGCTCTAAGCCTTTTATTTTATAGATCTAACTGTGAGACAGCAGTGGGTTCTTCCATTACAATAACAAGTGGTTATCGCTGTAAGTCGCATAATAAAAAAGTTGGTGGAGCTTCAAATTCCCAGCATTTATTGGGGAATGCCGCAGATATCACGGCTCACCTTTCTGTTCGCCAGTCTTTATTCGACCTGTGTCAAAAAAAGTATCAAGATAGTAAAATCGGTGGGCTCGGAGTTTATAGCACATTTCGCCACGTAGATATCGGTACCCATCGCACTTGGAAAGGGTAGATATCGCGTTTTGTCAGGTTATCCAGATTATACAGCAAAAGCCCTTTCGCAAGCGAAAGGGCTTTTGTTTACCCTGTTACCTTAAGGGGTAACATCACAATAATAAGTTCGCCAATCCCAGTTGGCACTTGGTGAGCAGGGGTTGCCCGGATAGTTGACCATGGGGTGTGATGATCCGAAGGGGCTGACATCCTTGCGGTCCCAGTGTTTGCCGGTGTGGTCATTCCAGATATTATCGACGACATTCTGGGTCCAGGAACTTTTGTTAGCCCAATAACGATTACGCATCAGACCATAATCCATGATCCGGTATTTCCCTTTGTAAATGACAATATTAAAGGCATGGCCACCGGAACTGCCGTTAGAGCCGTAGCATTCATCCTTTTGCCCCTGGTCAAAGGAGTTATGGTGGTCAGCACAGAAGATACTCTTTTTGTAAAAACCGAGGGAACGCAATAAGGCGGCACGCAGGATAGCGAAATCCTCGCAGTCCCCGGCAAAATCAAGGGAACCGCGCCAGCCGGTTTGGGTCAGGGTTCTGTAGGCCGATTGAGCTCCGGAAAAAGGAAAGCTGTCTGAAACATAGTCCATGTGCTTATCAACATAGTAAGCAACGGCTTCTACGTAGCGATCGGCTTCTTCAATCCCGGAGTAGAAGCTATTAAAGTCAACCCCTTTATGCTCGGCATATTCAAGCAGTGCTTGATAGGCAAAAGCCCTGACGACATTCAGTTGCGATGGATTTTTCAGGGAGAACAGACCTGCGTTTGAACCATTTCCGGGGTCAACACTGTCACGGATGGAATGCATATCGCGGGCCGGACTTCTGCCGCCACAGTCAACACCGGTTTCGGTACCGTCCTGACGTCCGTTTTCCCAGGTCACAGGAACAAACAGTGCATCAAGGTTAATGTTGTTGTTGCGCGCAGCATAGCCCCCGTCGTCCGTATAAGGACCGCAGACATAATCGCGTGTTTCCCCCTGGTTGGTGGCAATGACCAGAACATGGTAATCCCAGTAGTAGTCATCGTCGAAATTTTTGTCAGCATATTGCATATGGGCATTCCAGGTTACTTTTCCCGAAGTTTTATCGTGTTTGATATTTTGCAGCTTGAAATTGTTCTCGTTGATGTGATGATCTTTACTTTTAAAATCAAACTTCCAGCCCATGGGGAAAATCAGGGCATTGTTATAGTTCTTCAGGTCATTGCTGCTGATTTCCCCTTGGTGAGCCATCGACCCGCCCTTATCGAGGCCAGAGTAGCCTTTGTACATAGCCTTACCGTTAAAGCCGAGAATAGTGTAGAAGTAACGGAAGCGGTATGAATCGTCAAAGTTTTTGTCGGCATAGGTGACCTGGGTTCGCCAACTGATTTTGCCGCGTCTCCGGTCAAAATTCACATTGGCGACGTGCATGGCCATCTTGTTGATATGGTGATCACCGCTGGTAAAGTCAAAATGCCAGCCGCGGATAAGCACCACCGCATTATCAAAGTGTTTCAGGTCGTCGTGGGTCAAAGAGTCTGTATGGGTTGATATACTCCCGGTTTTCGCCAACCATGGCGTGCTTTGATGGATCGATACCCCTGAAGAAAAACGGACAACCTGATTTGTCGTCTGCCAGCGGTAGTCATCGTCAAAATTTTTATCGGCATAGACACAACCGTTGGTCCAGCTCAATTTTTCGGTCCTGCTGTTATAGCCCTGACCTGTACACCACATACCATGTTCATTGAGGTGATGGTCACCACCATTGATATAGTCAAAGCTCCAGCCGGAAGGCAGAGCAAAGGCGGTCGACTGGGGATAGAATGGTGGCGGCAGGGGTATGTACTGTAATGATTCACCAATGGCGACTATATCATCACCAAGGTAAGCGACCGTAGCCGGGATGGAGACCCCTGAGCCCTGGCCGATAATGGTGTAATTCAGCGTTTTGGTCTGACCGGCGGCAATCGAACAGCCTTCCTGATAACGGACGCGTGGACTTCTGTCTTCAGGGGTATAAATACTCAGGTGGGTCTGGCCTTTGGGAATCTCCGCCTGCTCCTGAGGATATTCATCACGAATGGTCAGTGCTGTTACCGGCCTGGAATCGCTGTTTTTGACCTTGATGGTGACCTTGATACGATTACGGGTCTGCAACTTTGCAGTTTTACTGATGAGCAGATTAACGTCGTGATGGGTCCATTTAATCGAGATAGGCGTTGGATAAGCGTCTTCCCTATCAAAATGACAGACCAGTTTTTCGTTAACCGTTTCTATATGGGTGAGAGGGACGGAACTTCTGACGATACGTTTGGCTTCTTTTGGGAGTTCAAAGCTGACTTTATATTGGGGAAGTTTGTTGAAAAATAATTTTTGATCAAGTTGTAACTTCGGAACAAACTGCACATGGCGGTTTTTACCTTTTTCAAAGGCAACGGAGTAATCTGAATCTATTATGTGACTGGTCTGGGGTTTGATGGCGGTCGTTAGTTTCTTCTCTTCAATGTCCTTAATATCTGTACTCTTTTTGAAGGTGGTCGCCGTTCTGCGGACCAAAATTTTGCGGGCGCTGAGTTTAGCAATGCCACTTTCGCTTAACTCGATAGTTGGCTGAACGGTTTTGCGGGTTGGGTTGCGCAGGTGCATCTCACTTTCGATGTCAGCCTTATCTTCACTGACAATGACCTTAGCAACAAACTGATCGATTTTGATGGGGCCCTGGTAACGTGTTTTCATTTAAGATCTCCTTTTCTGGGTTGTGGGCGTGCTTACATAGCCTGTCTATGTAAGGCAGCGAAAAAGAGGATGTTTATTTGGAAATAGACCCAGAGATAAGGACGCGTTTGAAACCGTTTTTGGTTCAAGAGCGATAGAATGGATAAGCGTAGACGTGCGAATTGTCCCGTTCCTAACCATTTCCCCCTCCGGACAAGTCCCTTGAACGGAACTCTGCATGGTTGTGTGGATCAGTAAAATGTCGTCGTTTCTTTGGTGTTTTGTAGCGCTATGTTAATAGAGCCTAGCATAAAATTTTGCAGGGGCAAGGAGGGGGGGAAGAGTAATTTGTGTAGAAAATTGTGTGAAAAGATGGTCAGGAAAAAACAACCGTCCGGCGGGTTTAAACCGCCGGCGCAGCCATTGTTATCGTGATGGGGAGGAATGATTTTGGTTACAAGCGGTTGTACCCATTAAGTGCCGCGACCCGATAAGCCTCAGCCATGGTCGGATAGTTAAAAGTCGTATTAATGAAATACTTGATATTATTGTAGGGCACGGGTTGGCTCATGATCGCCTGGCCGATGTGCAGGATTTCCGCAGCATTATTCCCAAAGCAGTGGATGCCGAGAATCTCCAGCGTTTCACGGTGGAACAAGATTTTTAGCATACCGGCTTTATGGCCACTGATCTGACCGCGGGCCAGGTGGCGGAAGAAGGCGTGGCCGACTTCGTAGGGAACACATTTCTCCGTTAATTCCTGTTCGGTGCCACCGATACAGCTGATTTCCGGAATCGTGTAAATACCAGTAGGAATATCACTGACCAGGCGCAGGTCGCAGCGTCCCTCAACAATATGGGTTGCCGCAAAGCGCCCCTGGTCATAGGCCGCGCTGGCGAGGTTGGGAAAACCGACCAGGTCGCCGACGGCATAAATGTGTGGTTGTGCGGTCTGGAAGGCATCATTGACTTTGACATTGCCGCGATGGTTGACTTCGATACCGATCTCTTCCAGGCCAATATTGAAGGAGTTGCCGGTGCGCCCGTTAGCCCACAGCAGCATGTCCGATTTTATCACCTTGCCTGTCTTTAAATGTAGAATAACGGCCTCATCGGTGACTTCGACCCGCTCATACTCTTCATTCTGACGGATAACGATCCCCTGAACATCACGCATATGATAGCTAAGAGCATTACTGAATTCTTCGTCAAGGTATTCCAGCATGCGGGCCCGGGTGTTGATCAGGTTGACTTTGATCCCCAGTTCTTTAAACGCCGAAGCATATTCAGAACCGATAACTCCGGCACCGTACACAGTCAGAGTACTTGGCAGCTCTTTCATCTGTAGGATCGTGTCGCTGTCGACAACGCGTTCATTGTCAAAGTCAATATCATCTGGATGATAAGGATGGGATCCTGTCGCAATGACAAAGTAGTTGGCTGTTAATTTACGGCTGTGCCCTTGTTGGTTGGTGATGAGAATCGTGTGCGGATCATCAAAAACGGCATTTCCTTCAAGAACCTGAACATCATTTCTTTCATAAAAACCCTGGCGGTCACTGACTTGTTGATTGATGACATCATTAACCGCGGCCATAAGTTCTTCGCAGGTCAGCTTATTCGCCTGGTATACGCGCCTGAAGAGATGGCTGTATTTTTTTCCGGTGTAATCCTGAATAACCCTGATCAGCGCTTTACTGGGAATCGTGCCGAGATGAGTACAGCCACCGCCAACCAGTGGGTAGCGTTCAATAACGGCAACTGATTTTCCTTCTTTGGCAAGTTTGATGGCCGCTCCTTCACCTCCTGGGCCACTGCCGATGACAATGACATCAAAATGGCTGTTTTGCTGTTCCAACATAGTGACTCATGCCTTCCTTAGTAAATAGAACTTGGTTGGAGTAACAGGTTGTTCTTTTAATATATTAAAAATCCTATCATACTTTTTTCGCTTGGGAAGGGACAAGGGGGGCAGTTAAAGAAGTTGCTAAAATTCTGTTGTTGAGGCTTTGAGTTTGACAATTTGCCATTATGGGGTTTGCCGCTAAACTATAAATATATGCCTGCTGTTTTTAAGGGCGAAAGGTTGCGCTATGGCTGAAGACCTGAAAACCACCCATGAGCACGAACCTGGGCATGATCTTCATCTTGAACATGAAGATGCAACTATCTGTGTCTTGCACCGGATTATCCGTTTTGCCGTAAAGATCCTTGCTGTACTTATGGTAGCGGTAATTATCTGGGGGCTTGGCGATGTTGTTTTTGTCCTGTATCAACGTCTGGTGGCCCCGCCGGTCATGTTTTTGCAGATCAATGATATCCTGGCAACTTTTGGGGCTTTTCTTGCTGTCCTGATTGCTATTGAAATATTTATCAATATCACCATGTATCTGAACAGCCACGTGATACCGGTGCGCCTGGTGGTGGCGACAGCGCTGATGGCGATTGCCCGCAAGGTTATCATCTTTGATTTTGATAAATTAACCCCGGACTACCTGATTGGGACTGCAACGGTGGTTGCTGCTTTGGGAGTGACCTACTGGCTTATCACCAGAAGGCTCTGACGAGGTGATGACGACTAGTTGAGTCGTCAACCAGAAACGGCCCTTTTCCGCTGTGGCGTTGTTAATCTGCAGACTTGCTTCCGCGTAAGTCTTTGATTGCCTAGCCACAACGAAAAATTGCTCGTTTCAAATTTACTCGTTAGTCGGTTATTTCTTCTGTTTACGGCGGAACAGGTCGGTCTTTAAGCTTGATACCCGGTCGAGAAACAGGTAGCCATCAAGGTGATCAAGTTCATGTTGTACGGCAATGGCTTCAAACCCTTCACAGCGAATAACGTGGCGCTGCTGGTTCTCATCTGTATATTGCACGACAATTGTCTCGGATCGTTTGACGTTGCCGGTATAGTCGGGGACCGACATGCAGCCCTCCCGTACGACCTGATCCCCTTCGCGCTGGATAATAACCGGGTTGACCATCTGCATCAAACCGTGATTTTCCTGTTTTTTACCTAATTTACTGTGCGACACATCGACCACGACAGCGCGGCGTAAATCACCGATCTGAGAGGCGGCAACGCCAACAGAGTGGCCGGCTTCGACCATGGTGTCGACCAGGTCCTGCAGCAGCAGGCTGACGGATTCATCAAAGTTTTCTACTGGTTTACAGACTTCTTTGAGGCGTGGATCCGGATAAACAAGAATTTCCCTGACAGCCATTTACAGCTCCATGGTCTCCAGTGAGCGGACTGAAATATCGACCTTAAGCTGCTGTTTCAATTCTTTCATCCAGCCTTCGACATCCTGCAGTTCAATTCCCTCTGGTAAAGTAGCTTCAAGCATCATGACATAGACGGGTGAGGTCTCTTCACCAATCAGCTTGGTATTAAGGTCGGTAATATTGATCTTCCGTTCACCCAGTTCCTTGGCAACCTGGTAGACTATACCGGGTTTGTCAGAACCATAAACCGAAATCATGCAATGTTCACCTTCGATATCCGGCCTGACTTCACCACCAGGTTTGAGGGTCCTGATATAGACAGACAGGTTGTTTTCTTCAAGAGCGGAAAACTCTTCTTTGAAGTCCGTGTCGGCCTTCATATCCGGGCTTGAGATAATCAGAATCATAGAGAACTGACCACCAAGAATCGAACAGCTTGAGTCGGCAATATTAAAGCCCAGGCGATAAAGAATTTCGGTCACCTGTGAAACAATACCGGGACGATCGCGACCAATGATGGTAAGGGCAAAGTAGGGCATGTACTCCTCCTGCGCTTTGCGCTGGTAAATATGTTAAGTTAAAAAAAGTCTGTAGCAGAGAGCTTGCCTGATCTGGGTGCGCTTTGCAAGTGTCAGTGATGAAATGATGGTAAAAACCTCTGCTCCAGAACCAACAGCGAAAGTAAAGCTCATTTAAAGGGGCTAAAATATTACGGCAGATCGGGGGCAGACCCGATTATCCCAATGCTTTGCGAATTTCAGCGGCTAAGGTATCCCGATCAATCGGTTTGGTCAAAAAGGCTACCGCACCCAGTGTTTTGGCTTTGTCTGCATTGATAAGGGTGGTGTGACCGGAGCAGATGATAATGGGGAGATCTGAGCGAATCTCCAGCACCTTTTGGGTCAGGACATCCCCGGTAATCCCCGGCATCGTCTGATCGGTGATGAGCACATCAAAGTGGGTGGGATTATCCTGTATCAAAGCAAGGGCCTGCTCACCAGAGGGTACGACTGTCACCTTGTAACCTAATGATTCGAGCATTTCTCTGCCGAGGTTGGCCAGCATGATTTCGTCATCAACAAACAGGACGTGCTCTGTTCCGGTCAGCTCATTTGCTTTTGGCTCTGGTTGATTTTCTTCATTCAGGTTATGGGCAATCGGCAGATAAACCTTGAACGTCGTTCCTTTACCGATTGTGCTTTCAACGCCGATAGCACCGTCATGACTATGAATAATGCCATGTACGACCGCAAGCCCCATACCGGTCCCTTTACCGGTCTCTTTGGTCGTGAAGAAGGGGTCAAAGATCCGTGGCAGTACATCAGCAGGAATGCCGTCACCCGTATCCGCTATGGTGATAATGGCATATTTTTCCTGTTGCAATTCAGGGTAACGGACCCTGAGGGTGTCATCGGCAGTAATCTGACTTAAGTGAATATTGATCCTGCCGGTTTCCTGGGGAAGCGCGTGGAAAGCATTGGTACCCAGGTTCATAATCACCTGGTGCATCTGAGTGGTGTCCGCAAGGACCCGTCCGACGGTATGATTAATGTCTGTTATGATCGTTACACTTTTCGGGATGGTATTTCTCAACAGCAGAACGGCTTCGTTAATCACATCACCGAGCATGATATGTTCACGGTTTTCTTTTTCTTTACGGCTGAACATCAGTATCTGCCTGACCAGGTCTTTGGCACGCTTGGCGGCAGTATAAACGTGTTCAAGTTTTTTGCGGTTTGGCGCCAAGGTTTCCTGGTTGCGTAATACCAGTTCTGTGTAACCAAGGATTGCGGCAAGGATATTGTTGAAATCGTGGGCGATACCCCCTGCCAGGGTTCCTATGGCTTCCATCTTTTGCGACTGGCGCAATTGTTCTTCCAGACGGGCATTTTCCCTATGGGCGGTAATATCTTCAACGCTCGACCAGATCAGTTTTTGATTGTCGCGGAAAAAAATCATCCCGTTGAGGCGCACGGGAACTAAGTGACCATCTTTATGGTAATACTCTTTTTCATACGGTCCGTATTGTCCTGTCTTGGCAAGCCGTTCCAATTGCTGGTCTTCATTGGCCGCATACTTTCTCGGTGTGACATCCCAGTAGGTGAGCTTGAGGGTTTCTTCAATACTGTAACCAATGATATTTGCGTAGGCAGAGTTAACGGTTAGAAAGGAACCGTCCATGCGACACAAGGCAAGACCGACCGGCGACTGGTCGATGAGGTCTTTTAAGTGCTCTTCACTCTCCTTTAGTTTTTTCTGGGCTTTTTTCCTGGTCAGGATAGTTCTGTACATGGCAAACAGGAGCAGCGAATAGCCGATAAAAATTGATCCTGAAGTCAGGATAATTGTTTTGTGGATCTCATAAAACGAATGAGGTTCATTAATTATCAGACTTGCATCCGGCAGCATTGATCGGGTGATACCAAATTTCTGCATTTCCAGATAGTCAAATTCATAGCGGTTTGGGCTGATGGTGCTAACGGTAATATCTGCAACCGGAGTACCGGATAGCACTTTTAATACGATTTCAGCAGCGCTGGCTCCTTGTTGCGTATGGCTGATGACCTTTCCTCCCAGGACTCCTTGCCCCATGCCATGTTCCCAAAGGTGATAGAGGGGGCGCGAAAGGTTTTCAGTTATAAGAGCCAGGCTGTCTTCAAACTGCAGGGTTTTGCCGGTACTATCCTGATATGTGGAGAGGAGCAGGGCGGCATCTTCGGGGCCGAGGGTACGTAACTGCTCAGCAAAAGATGCAAAGGTCTGGTTGGCCAGGGATAACTCGGAAAACTCGAGATCTGGAAAAGCTTCTTTGAAACTGTAAAAAAATTGCAGGTCAGCTTGCCCGCTAGGCAGATTATCAACCAGGGCGACAATCCGCCTGGTCGGTGGTGGTAGTCGTTTTATCAGGGCCAGGGTTTCCTGCATGGAAACTGCTTCAACAACGCCAGTTATAGAAGGATTGGTGTTTTGTTGTAACGCAAGAGCGATATTGTTTACCCCTAAAAAAACAATGGGAATATCTGGAAATAGCTGTGACTGATAGTTAATAGCAAAGGAGAGCGCATTGTCATCAGCAACAATAACGACATCATAGGGGGGGAGTTTTTGGAGTTTGTCTCTGAGAGTTGTATAGAATTTTTGAACCGTATCTTCACCGGGAAAGCGTTTGGTATCCATAAACTCAATATCGAGATGAATCGGTTGAGCGGTGAAAACCGATTTCATTCCTTCCAACTGCTGAAAAAAAGTTGGAAAGGTTGGATGATAGGAATTTATGTATAGAACATGCTTGGGCGCTGCTGCCCAGAGGGGATGGCATATTGTGAATAGAAGTATGCAGATACAAAAAATACGCAGAGTGATCTTCATTGATGCCCTTCTGATATTAAGACGTTACCCTCTTGAATTAAAATAGCAGAATTCAATTAAATGTCTATCCGCTATACCGCTCACCATGGCTTCAGATGAAGGTTGAGTCTGAGAGTTTGGCGGCCAGCTCTTCAAGGTTTGTGTTCGGGCCAATTCGGTAGCTGAAGCTGCCCTCTTCGTGAGTCAGGGGTTCTTGTGCCAACAGCTGCTTG
This sequence comes from Geopsychrobacteraceae bacterium, assembly GCA_963664385.1. GTDB lineage: Bacteria > Desulfobacterota > Desulfuromonadia > Desulfuromonadales > Geopsychrobacteraceae > Seleniibacterium. Next base: position 632,144 of record OY761157.1, on the reverse strand, counting down.
TCCAAGACCTGTTCATTTGCTTCAGAAGTTTGGTCAGCCAGCGTTAAACGTCGCCGGATTCTTTGCCTTAGCTCCTCTTCTGATTGCTGAAAATCGAGAATAACAAAAGGAATATCAAGGGCCTCAGCCAGTTGCCTGAATTGATTCCTATCGCTTTGACGTAAAAATGTGGCATCAACCAGAACCGGCAGCCCTGCTCGCAGAATACTTTCGGCCAGGTGCAGGAGCGACTGGTAGGTTGCCTCGGTGTGCTTATGGGTATATATCCCCGTGTCTGGACCGGAATGGCTTAATTCTGTTGGTGCCAGACCCGCGATCCGCTTGCGCTCAACATCAGAATGGATGCTGATGGCTCCAAAGTGGGAGGCCAGATTATTTATATAGCTGGTTTTTCCGGAAGCGGACAGCCCGTGACTGATAACCAGGGTTACTTTTCTAGGTTGTGTGTAACGGTCAGCCAGCGTCAGGTAACTGTGCATAAATTCAAGAGCTATTTCTCTTTCGGTCTCACAAAGTCCGGGTTGAGAGAGTCTGAGGCTGATAACCTTACTGCGGACCATGGCGCGATAGACCTTGTAAAAGGTCAGTAAATCCAGGTCCCGGTAATCACCGGTCCACTGCAGGTAGGCATTCAATACCCTCCATCCCAGCGCTGATGCTCCCCGGTCATCCAGGTCCATGACTAAAAAGGCGACTTCGCTTAAGACATCGATCCAGCGCAGGTGGGGATTAAACTCAATACAGTCAAAAAACAGGGGTTGCTCCTGCCACCAGACCATATTGGCAAGGTGCAGATCACCGTGGCATTCGCGAATAAAACCATCTTCTTTACGTTGTTCAAAACGCTTGGTATAGGCTGCGCTGGCGAGCTTGCTCCAGTGTTCCAGGTCGTTAACCTGTGCGACGCATGAATGATCCGGAAGTACCTTGCGTAACTGCATAAAGTTATCCAATACGGGATTGATAACCTCTTTCGGTGAGCCGAATTGTGAACCCGGACGGGCGGTGTCTGTGCAGCGATGGAAGGTTGCGAGAGCCTTTGCTGTTGCAGTTATCTGGGGAACCGTAAGGTGACCATGGGCCAGTAATTGATCGAGCTGATTAGAGTAGGGGAAGCGGATCATTTTTACCAGGTAGTCGTGGGTTGGACTCGCTCCGAACTCCGCGTGATCGGGATCACCACCTATGGAACAGACCTCAAGGTACAGTTGGGGAGCGCAGCGCCGATTAAGGCGTAATTCCTCTTGGCAATAGAAATGTCGTGCTTCCGGGGTGGAAAAGTCGAGAAAGCCGAAAGCGACCGGTTTTTTCATTTTGTAGGCAAATTCACCGGCCAGAAAAATCCAGGAGATATGGGTTTCAATCAGCTTAACCTGGGATACCTGGTGAGGGTAGCAAGCGGGGTTCAGAAGTCTCTTGACGATTTGATTATCTTTGTCTGACATACTCACCTCCTGCCGGTCTGGCATTAAGCTGGTGGTGACGTGTGATGCAGGATAAACCTGCATCTAAAGTATATCAGGTCAAAAGGGTAATGGCCTCGGGATTGCCTGAATGGCATGCCTTCCGGTTGGCAGAAAACCTATTCTTTGAAATTTGCGAGTTGTAACTGCAGATCGAAGACTGCTCTGAGAATCAGCGGCAGGTTATCACTGAGGCGATGCCCGTCACGAACGATAGTCAGCTGATGCCCAAAGGGCAAACTGACTTCGAGGGGGACGACATCATCCTGATCGCCATGAATGACGGCCAGGGGAGGTAGCTCGGTATAGGTCAACTCTTGCGCCGCCGGGCGGTGCAGCGCCGGGGCGCACAGGACCATTCCGGCAACCCGCTGGGGGCGAGCCTGCTGCAGGAGCATGGCCATCAGTCCGCCCATGCTCGATCCGACGACCAGGTAGGGATCAGTAGTCGAGTCGATCTCGTTGCAGATCACTTGCAGGCGTTCTGCTTCATTCGACAAGCCACTGCAATCAGGGGCGGTGACATCGTTAAAAACAGTTTTGAGGGCCTGGTATTTACTGCCGTGGGGGCCGGATTCAAGACCATGGAGGAAGAGAATTTTCATAGTTGGTTACCAATTAATAAAAATTTTAGTTCAGGTCAGCCAAGGATTCCTGATAAAGGCAAAACATAAACCAGTAATCGTCACAGTTTTTTTATGTTGGCAATGTTTGCGGGTTAGCGGTTTGGTCGGGTTACCTGGCTTGAGTTGGTAAATAACATACCCCCCCTTCCGGCAGAGGGACAAGCCGGAAGGGAGAGTTTACTCGTTTTAACTGGTATAGCAGGTATCCGACGTTACCACTGAGAATGGAAAACCCCTTCTCTGTCCACCCGTTGATAGGTGTGGGCACCAAAATAGTCGCGCTGTGCCTGGATCATGTTGGCCCATAATTTTGGCGACCGGTAGCTGTCATAATAGGCCAGGGCGGATGAAATCGCTGGCACTGGAATGCCGCTCTCAATGGCGACAACCAGGGTTTTTCGCCACCCTTCCTGGGCGCTCTGTAGCAGATCACTGATCCCGGTCGCACACATCAGGTTGAGGGGCTGCTCGGACTGACGATAGGCCGAAGTAATCGTATCGAGCAATTCTGCACGAATAATACAGCCTGCTCTCCAGATGCTTGCGACTGTGGCAATATCCACCTGCCACTGATGTTCTGCAGATGCTGCCGAGATAACGGCTAACCCTTGAGCATAGGAGGCAATAACTGACCCGAGTAATGCTTCTCTGACGCCATTGATAAATGCTTCTTTGGAGCCAGCCTCCTGTATGTCTGGGCCACTGAGAATCCCGGCTGCGACCACCCGTTCATCCTTCAGTGCAGAGAGTGCCCGGGCGAAGACAGCGCTTGTGATGGTCGGGGTTGGAATGCCAACTTCCAGAGCCGCTTCGCTGCTCCAGCGACCGGTCCCTTTCTGGCCTGCCTTATCAAGGATCATCTCCACCAGGGGGTGGTCACTATGTTCATCCGGTTTGACCAGGATGTCAGCCGTGATTTCGATGAGGTATGAAGCCAGTTCCGTCTGGTTCCAACTTTTGAAGGTGGCCGACATTTCTGCGTGGGTCAGTTGGCCGACATCGCGCAGCAGAACATAAGCTTCGGCAATCAACTGCATAATACCGTACTCAATGCCGTTGTGAATCATCTTGACGAAATGACCGGCCCCATCGGGACCGACCAAGGCACAGCAGGGTTCATCCTCAAAACGTGCTGCGATGGCAGCAAAGATCGGTTGGACCCGGCCAAACGACGCAACTGCGCCACCGGCCATCATGGCTGGACCACGGCGTGCGCCCTCTTCTCCTCCAGAAATCCCCAGGCCAATGAAATACAGCCCTTTTTCCTGCAAATATTGTTCACGGCGGCGGGTGTCATGATAATGAGAGTTCCCACCGTCAATGATGGTATCCCCGTTACTCAACAGGGGGAGGAGCAGCGCAATCTGCTGGTCGACAACTTCTCCGGCCTTGACCATCAGCAGTATACTGCGGGGGGCGGGGAGGCTGTGGATGAAATCGCTGAGGTTGTCACAGATGGTGACACGCTCTGGATTGGCACTGTCCTGGTTTAATTTGGCAAAGTTACTGCGAGCGCTTTGCCAGGGGTCGTAACTGACAACGTTAAAGCCGTGGTCGGTCATATTCAGGGCCAGATTCTGCCCCATGACGCCCAGCCCGATAAGGCCGATTGACCGTGTTTCCTGCATTAGTGAGCTCCTGTTAAAATGATAGTGGGGTCAGTAGTGGCTCACCCGCGAGGAAGGCTGCCGTGTTGTCGATAACCAGGCGGCCCATAGCGATACGGGCATCAACCGTTCCTGATGCGACATGGGGGGTCAGAACCAGTTTCGGATTGTTGCGCAAAGCTTCCGGAACGTTTGGCTCGTCTTCAAATACGTCGAGAGCGGCGCAGGCGATTTCATCAGCGGCAAGGGTTTCGATCAGTTCCGCTTCATTGATGACGGAACCGCGGGCAATATTAACCAGCAGGCCATCAGGACCGAGAGCTTTCAGGACCTTGCGGTTGATCAGTCCTCGGGTCTTTTCGCCCCCTTCTGCTGAGATAATCAGCACGCGGCAATCCCTGGCCAGTTCTTCGGCCGATGGGCGGAAGGCTGCTTCTTCACCCGGGGTGGCCTGCAGATCGGTATACAGAACCTGCATGCCAACGGCACGGCATAATTCAGCAATCCGTTTGCCGATGCGGCCATAACCGAAAATTCCGGCAGTTTCACCATTCACGGACCAACCCAGACCGAGGCTGCTTTGTGGCCACTTGCCAGCCCGTACGTGACGGTCCCCCTCGGCAATTCGCCGGGCACCGGCCAGGGTCAGCGCCAAAGCCATCTCGGCTACGGCATTGGTCAGAACGTTGGGAGTCGTGGCAACCTGAATACCTCGCTCTTTGGCCTGAACCAGGTCGATGGCATCGGTGCCGACTCCATAGACCGAAATCAGTTTCAGATTAGGGAGAGCACGCATCTCATCACTTTTGAGACCGAGGTCCCCCTTGGTGATAACAACACTGATATCTTTAGCGATATCTTCACTGATAGGGCCCTTCTCCCAGATGGGATTAAAGCGCTCTTCAATCTCGGTGGTGATGGCATCCGGTTTTAGTGCCGAACGTAATAAAACTGACATGACTCCTCCTTTGGAGTAACAGGGGGGCTCCTGTTTACTGATTGTGATACCCGGGGGACGGTGCTCGTGGTTGCTCGCTAGAATTATATTCAAGCCGCAACTATAGCAAATATTTAGAGGGATAAAAAGAACGAGACAGTCCGCTAGGCGTGAATTCCGGGTCTCTGCTGATAATAATATTCTAGCAATGTTATGTGGAATTCCCCTCTGCCCTTGTTGACATTCTTTAGCCGTTTGGTTATTTTAAAAAGAAATTAAAGGGGAGTAGCTACCGGCGAGAGAAATCGCCGGCCCGTCATTCGTCATTACAGTGCTGTGGCACTCGGATGCGGGGTTCCGACCTTAAGTCGAATCTGCGAGACCTTTATCTGAACATAGAAAACCTATGTGCAGGTAAAGGTCTTTTTCTTTTACCTGCACCACAAAATGGAGGTAAAAGAATGAATCGTATCAAAACAACCTTTCTATTGACCTGTCTGACTCTGCTTCTGGTTGCCATGGGTAACGCCATTGGCGGTCAAGGGGGCATGCTCATCGCTTTTGTTATTGCCGGGGGCATGAACTTCTTCTCCTATTGGTATTCCGACAAAATTGTTCTCAAGATGTACCGGGCTCGGGAAGTCAGCGAGCACGACCACCCTGCATTCTATGGGCTGATCAGGCGGTTGGCCCAACAGGCCGGATTACCGATGCCGCGGGTTTATATCATTCCTTCAGAGGCCCCCAATGCTTTTGCTACCGGACGGAATCCTCAGCATGCTGCGGTCGCCGCCACGGAAGGAATTATGCATCTGCTGGATGATGATGAACTGGCCGGGGTCATGGCTCATGAGCTGGCTCATGTGCAGAACCGTGACACCCTGATTTCTACCATCGCAGCCACCTTCGCTGGAGCCATCGGGATGCTGGGCAACATGCTGCAATGGGCGGCTATTTTTGGCTCGAGCAGTGATGAAGAAGAAGGCGGTGGCCTGCTGGGGTCGCTGGCTTTGGCAATTATCGCGCCCATGGCCGCAATGCTGATTCAAATGGCGGTCTCCCGATCACGTGAATTTCTGGCTGATGCCAGGGGGGCTCAGATCTGTGGCAAACCACGGGCACTGGCGAACGCTTTGCGTAAACTCCAGGCCGGATCTGAACGTATTCCTTTTGACGCCGCGACGCCAGCGACCTCTCATATGTTTATAGTTAATCCTTTAAGGGGGGCAACGTTAGCGCGCCTGTTTTCTACGCACCCTCCCATGGAGGAGCGGATCGGCAGACTTGAAGCTATGGGCTAAACCTTTTTCCACCATAAACCACACAGATAAGAGGGTACTATGACCGTACAAACCATCCGCGACTTCCTGAAGCTTGAATCCGCGAGCGGAATTCTTTTGATCAGCGCCATGCTGTTGGCGCTGATCTTTGCGAATACTCCTTTAGCCTGGCTATATAACGGGCTGTTACAGACTCATGTTGAAATTCATATTGGCTTGCTTGAATTGGCCAAACCTTTGTTGCTGTGGATCAATGACGGCCTGATGGCAATCTTCTTTTTACTCATCGGCCTGGAGGTTAAACGCGAGATCCTTGAAGGTGAGCTCTCGAGCATTCCCCAGGTGGCCTTACCTGGGATCGCAGCAATTGGCGGGATGGCGATTCCGGCCCTGATTTTTGTACTGTTCAACCTAGCAGACCCGCAAAATCTGAAAGGCTGGGCCATCCCAGCAGCGACCGATATCGCTTTTGCCCTTGGTATCCTGGCCTTACTGGGCAGCAGAGTGCCAAGCTCACTGAAGTTGTTTCTGCTGACCCTGGCGATTCTTGAAGATCTTGGCGCTATCGTCATAATCGCCCTGTTTTATTCGGCGGATTTGTCGGGAGTTTCTCTTGCTTTGGCAGCGATGGCAATGGTGACTCTGTTCCTGCTCAATCGCTTTGGTGTGACACGTATTTCGGCATATATGATCGTTGGTGTGTTTTTGTGGGTGTGCGTGCTTAAGTCAGGGGTCCATGCAACTTTGGCTGGCGTGGTTTTAGCCTTTGCTATTCCATTGCGTGCACAGGATGCCCATGGGTATGCGCCCTTGCGGCATCTTGAGCATAGTCTGCACCCCTGGGTCGCCTATGGCATTCTGCCGCTGTTTGCTTTTGCCAATGCCGGGGTTCCATTAACCGGAATGGCGTTGGCTGACCTGCTCAGCCCGTTGACAGTTGGTATCGCCGCCGGTCTGTTTATTGGTAAACAGCTGGGTATTTTTGTGTTTTCCTGGCTTGCCGTTAAATTGCGCCTGGCCCGCTTGCCGCAAGGAATTGGTTGGGGGGAATTCCACGGCATGTCCTTGCTGTGTGGGATCGGTTTCACCATGAGTTTATTTATCTCGACCCTGGCATTAGGTGATGTTGCCCCCGGGGCCCTGAATTCTGCACGACTCGGAATTCTACTCGGTTCTCTGGTCTCAGCCTTGAGTGGCTACTTTATGCTGAATTACCATCTGCAGGCCCGTGGCGTTCAAGTCCCTAAGGGACAGCGGTCCGGACACTGATCTTGGAGCTGGTTGCCATCCTTAAACCCGGCTGGCAGCCAGCATCTCCAGTGCGGCGGCATTTGATCTTCGCTATTTTTCCCGTAATAACAGTAAGTTTCTGATGGGCTAACAAGGGAAGTGATTTTTTTGAAAAAATAACCATTTTTGTCTTAAATTTATTTCAAGATGATGTATACTCCGACACTGTTGCTACAAGATATAGTGTGATAATACAGAACCGGAGGTCAGGGGCTATGGCGAAACGCTACCGCATTATTAAACGTAACGGGGAAGAGGCTCCCCTTGAAATTGCAAAAATCAGGAAAGTTATTCAGTGGGCTGCCGAAGGGCTGGATATCAATCCTATCGAACTTGAATCGAAACTGGAGATTCATTTTCGTAACAATATGACTACTGGCGAGATTCATGAAACGGTTATTGAAACCTCGCTGCGGTTGACATCTATCGAAGAGCCAGACTGGCGAATTCTGGCTGCCCGGCTTAAGCTGGTCGATTTTTACAAGCGGGTTCACCTGGCGCGTAACATCCCTTATGAGTATCGTTATCCCAGCTATTGTCAGACCGTTAAAGACTTCGTTGAAAAGGGGATATACTCCTCTGTTCTTCTTGAAAAATATACGGAAAAGGAACTTCACAAGGCTGGTCAGTTTCTGCAGCAGGAATACGATTACGACTACGACTATGCAGGGATCAGCCTGCTGATTAAGCGTTATATGCTGGAGTATGACAACAAGGTCATCGAAATGCCGCAGGAGGCATTGCTGACCATCGCTCTGCTGATTGAACAAAATCAGTCTGAAGAGGTGCGTCTGCAACGGGTTCGTGACACTTATCTCATGTTGGCTAAACGCAAAATTTCCCTGGCAACGCCGATTCTGATCAATCTAAGGAAACCAAATGGTAACCTGTCCAGCTGTTTCATCACCGCGGTCGATGATGATACCAACAGCATCTTCCATACCTTTGAGCAGGTTGGCCAGATCAGTTCTGGTGGTGGTGGCGTTGGTGTCAGCATCAGCCGGATTCGTTCCCAAGGGGCCCGTATCCGCAATTCCATCGGTCGGGCCGGAGGGGTTGTGCCTAATGTCCGGGTTATCAATGATATCGCTCTCTACTTTAACCAGGGGGGGAAACGGGCCGGAGCGGTTACCGTTGCACTTGATAGCTGGCATCTGGATATGGAGGACTTTCTCGAGCTGCAGACCGAGAATGGTGATCAGCGTCGCAAAGCTTTTGATGTCTTTCCCCAGGTTGTCGTGACCGATCATTTTATGCGTGCCGTGGAGAATAATGACGATTGGTATTTGTTTGATCCCCATGAGATCCGTATCCGTTATGGTTATGAGCTGGCAGAACTCTGGGGGGACGAATTTGAACAGGCGCTGGCCCATCTTCATAAAGAGGTTGATTTAGGTAATATTGAACTGTTTGAAAAGGTGAACGCTAAATCTCTTTATAAACAGATTATGAAGGTTCAGATTGAAACCGGAATGCCTTATATTTCCTTCAAGGATACCATCAATCGCGCCAACCCAAATCAGCATGTGGGGATGATTCCCTGTACCAATTTGTGTGTTGAATCGTACTCGGTAGTGAAGCCTTCGAGTATCGGTGCGCAGCGTTTTGAAGATGGAAAAATTTCCCGCGATGTGGAACCGGGATTGGTGCATACCTGTAACCTGGTTTCGATCAACATGGCCAATGTTGAAGATGAAGAGTTGCCCGGAGTGTGCGAAACATCGGTACGAATACTCGATAACTGCATCGACATCACCGATGTCCCAGTCGCTGAGGGGCAGCGACATAATGAATTATTGCGGACCATCGGGGTGGGCATGATGGGGCTGGCTGATTATCTGGCTCGTAACGGTATTCCATATGTCAGTGCCGGGGATGCGGTCGATAAGCTGGCTGAGTCTTTTGGTTATTACTGCACCTGGGCGAGCTGCGAACTGGCCCGCGAGCGGGGGCGGTATCCTCTCTATGAAGGGAGCAGCTGGTCCCAGGAGTTGATATTGTGCCGTGATCGTAGCTGGTTTAAAGAGCATGGCACCCTCGACTGGGAGGCCCTGTTCGATCGCATTGCCAAGTACGGGGTGCGTAACAGTCACATTACCGCGATTGCCCCCAACACCAGCAGTTCCATTGTGCAGGGGTGTACCGCAAGTGTATTACCGATTTTCAGTAAATTTTATATCGATAATAACAGCAATGGTACAGTGCCGATTGTGCCCCCCTATATCAAAGACAAGCTCTGGCATTACCAGGAGTCGAAGCATATTGACCAGCGGGTTGTGGTTGATGTGGTGTCACGCCTGCAGCGTTATGTGGATACCGGAATTTCCATGGAGCTCTTATTTAACCTGAATAACAACCTGACAGCCAAGGATATCTACGAAACTCACATGGATGCCTGGAAGAAAGGGTGTAAAGCGATATACTATACACGCAGTATTCAGAAGAACAGCAACATTGCTTCGTCCAAAGACGAATGTGTGTCCTGCGCTGGGTAGCGCTTCACTTCGTTCGCGATATCAGATTTTAAATTTGACATTTCAGAATCGCTTTATAGCTACAACGAAGATTTATTTTTAACGTAGATGAACAGGATAGGCTGCTGAGAAAATTCTTTTTCAAGGTTTAAAAAAACAAAATAAGATTTTCTCTGCACTCTTTCCGGTTTTGCGTCTCTGCGTTGAGGCATAAACAAAGGAGCCAAAGATGGAACCGAAACGACTCTTTAATCCCGAGGGGAATGATTCCCTTGACACCCGGCGTATTATCGGCGGTAACAGTACCAACATTTTTAACCTGAACAATGTCCGTTACCAGTGGGCCAATCGGATGTACCGGAATATGATGGCCAACTTCTGGATTCCGGAAAAAATCGATCTGAACGGGGATATCGAACCGTATAAACATCTGACGGTTGAGGAACGTCAGGCCTATGACGGGATTCTTTCCTTCCTGATTTTTCTCGACAGCATTCAGACCAATAACCTGTCTAATATCAACGATTATATTACGGCTCCCGAAGTCAACCTGTTACTTGCCATTCAGCAATACCAGGAGGCGATTCACAGTCAGAGTTACCAGTACATCGTTGAATCGATTATCCCGACGGACCGGCGTAACAGCATTTATGATAAGTGGCGAACCGATAAGGTCTTGTTTGAGCGCAATAAGTATGTTGCCGAAATTTATCAGGAGTTTATTGATGATCCTTCGGAACAGCGCTTCTACCGGGTAGTCATTGCCAACTACCTGCTTGAAGGGCTGTATTTTTACAACGGCTTCAACTTCTTTTACAACCTCGCCAGTCGGCACCTGATGGTCGGTACCTCCGAGGTCATTCGTTACATTAATCGTGATGAATTATCCCACTGTGTCCTGTTCGAATTTATCGTTCGTGAAATCCGCGAGCTTTACCCGAACTTCTTCCCCGAGGACGATGTCGAAGAGATGTTCCGTAAGGCGGTAGATCAGGAGATCGCCTGGACCAATCACATCATTGGCGATGGGGTTTTAGGGGTCAGTGAAGAAACAACAGAGATGTACACCAAGTGGTTGGCCAACGAGCGCTGGAACAAGCTAGGCTTTTCCGGAAAGCTCTACGAAGGGTTTGATAAGAACCCCTACAAGCACCTGGAAAAACTTGCTGATACGGAAGGTGAAGGGGATGTAAAGAGTAACTTCTTTGAAGCGACGGTTTCGGCGTATAATCAGTCGTCGGTCATCGATGGTTGGGACGATTTCTGATTTTTGCCCCGGAAACGGCCCTTTTCCGCAATCTCTGCGTCAATCTGCGCCTGTGTTTGTGCGGCGTAAAGTACTACGCCTCCGCACACAGGCTTGCTTTCCTTGACCTTGCGAAAAATTGCTCGTTTCTGGAACAAAAATTTCGTTTTTTTTCATTTCTTATTATTCTGAAAAAAATCGCCACCTTCCAATCTGGTAGGTGGCGATTTTTTATCAATATTTGAAAGCCAGTTACAAAATCAGATCTCTGACTTCCGGGTCTTTACGCTCCAGGTAGTGGATCGATTTAATGCGGCGGATGGTGCGGCTGCGGCCACGGATAACCAGGGTTTCGGTGGTGGCGATGTTGCCGTTGCGGGTGACCCCTTCAAGCAGGTCCCCTTTGGTAATGCCGGTGGCGGCAAAAACAACATTGTCACTGCGAACCATATCTTCCATGCGCATGATCTTGTTTGCTTCTACACCCATTTCAGCGCAGCGGGCCAGTTCCATTTCACCAAAGGAACGGTTTTCTTCAGTATCACCTTTCACCTGATGGCGTGGTAGCAGACGACCCTGCATATCTCCATTTAAGGCGCGGATGACGGCAGCAGAAACGACACCTTCTGGCGCCCCACCGATGCAGTACATCATATCGACTTCGCTATCGGGCATACAGGAGAGAATTGAGGCTGCAACGTCACCGTCGGGTACGGCAAAGACTTTGACGCCCATCCCCTGCATCTCTTTGATCATTTTGTCATGGCGTGGTTTAGCCAGAGTGATGACAACTAAGTCATTAATGCTTTTATTTAAAGCCGCTGCAACATTGACCAGGTTTTCCTTCAGGGGAAGGTTAAGGTCGATACAGCCTTTGGCGCCGGGACCAACCACCAGCTTTTCCATGTACATATCAGGGGCTTTCAGAAAGCTCCCTTTTTCACCGGCAGCAAGGACCGACAGGGCGTTGGACTGTCCCATGGCGGTCATGCGGGTCCCTTCAATGGGATCAACAGCGATATCGACAGCGTCACCACCGCGGCCAACTTTTTCACCAATATAAAGCATTGGTGCATCATCGATTTCACCTTCGCCAATGACAATTTCACCGTCAATTTCAGTCTTGTTAAGCAGTTCGCGCATTACCTCAACAGCCGCACCATCGGCTGCATTCTTGTCGCCACGACCAAGCCATTTATGGCCAGCCAGCGCGGCACCTTCGGTCACGCGGGAGAAAGCCATTGCTAAATCACGTTTCATACAGTTGGACTCCGTTCAAAACTATAGAGGGGGGGGTAAACAGGCGCGGATTTTAGCACAAGTCAGCTGAAAAATCGGAGCTTTTTCTGCAGAAAAAGAATTAAAAAAGGATGAGAGTCCTGCCTGGTCGGATATGTCTGAAGTGATTTTGTGTGTTCTTTTCTCATGAGGTGCCATCCGGAAGTCCGGATGGCGGTAGCATCTTTCTGATTCGGAAACGAGCAATTTTTCTCCAGGTCGAGGAAGGCAAGTCTGTATGCGGAGACGTAGTACTTTACGCCGCACCAACACAGGCGCAAATTGACGCAGAGATTGTGAAATAGGGCCGTTTCCGGACAGAAACTAGGCTGCAGTCCAGTAGCACCGTTTCGGTGACACGATTTTTCCCTCTTTTTTTAGTTTAGCCATGGCTTTATCGACCTCTTTACGATCGATGCCACCGAGTTCAGCAATTTTTCCGGCATTGAGGGGTTCAGCATTGGCACGCATGACTTCGAGAACTTGTTCAGTAACTTCCATTGTTTTCGCTCCTTGGTATGAATGAAGGAATAAATATAACCAAAATTGTCATGAAGGTACCATGCCCTGACTTCAGATTCAACCCTGTTCGGGTGGTACGTCCTGATTCTTTCCCGCTAAAAGGTCACAAGTTGGGTTGGTGAGGCTGACAGGGTAGTTCGATGGTGACCTGGGTTCCTTTGTTGACCGCGCTGTTTATCAGTAACCTGCCGCCGTGACTTTCGACAATAATACGGCTCAAATACAGGCCGAGGCCGTGCCCTCCGGTTTTGCGGGTGCGGGCGCTGTCAGGGCGATAAAACGGCTGGCCGAGCAGGTGCAATACCTCAGTGGCAATACCCTGGCCGTCATCACTTACGTGGATCTGCAAAATGTTATTTTTAGCTTCGGCTTTGATATCGACCTGTTTGTCACCATATTTAAAAGCGTTAGTCAGCAGGTTACGCAGAACGATCTGCATGCGGACCGGATCGAGCTGAACCTCCGGAAGGGGCGCTTGTATACTCAGGGGAATAGGCTGGTCGTAGCCGCTACAGCAGTTCTCCAGCAGTTGTTGGATGTTGGTCGCCTGTTTGTGCAGGGTCATCAGCCCACCCGATAAGGCTTCGGCGTCAAGCAGGGTAACGACCAGTTGATTAATGTCATCCAGATTCCGAACGATCTGATCGCGATCCTCCCCCTGGGGCAGCATTTCCAGTAACAGCTTGATGCGGGTTAAGGGGGTGCGCAGTTCATGCCCCATGGCCAGCAGGAGTTGGCGCTTCTGTTCTACTGCCATGCTCAGACGATCGGCCATGGCATTAACGCTCTGATTGACGGCCCCTAATTCATCCTTGCGGGGGGTAAGCAGGCGCACATCAAGATCGCCACCGGCAATTCGGTCGGCCCCGATTTTCAGCTTTTTGATCGGCATGAACAGCCAGCGGATCGCTAAGTAAGAAAGAACAGAAATCACCAGTAGAAGGCTCAGACCGCGCGCCAGTATCCATCTGAATTCGCTGGAAAATTGCAGGTTAAAAGTGGTGGTGAAATAACTGTATTGCTGGTTGCGAAAGACCAGCCAGCGCTGCTTGCCGAACCAGAAAAAGCCGAAATCGGTCGTGCCTGCCTTGTCTCTTAACTCAGCTAACAGCTCTGTTGAAGTAGTTTCTGGCCAGAGGAAATCGGGTCCATCGGCAATCAATTGCCAGCCACTGATCTTGCTGAACTGGGACAGTCTGGCGGGGTCCGGGGGGGTCTGGGAAAAGTTGAGAGCAAGCAGCTGGTAGGAGACCTGGTTGGCGGGGCTGTGGACCTGGATGTCGCGCAAGGTGAAGATCATCACGACCAGCATCAGAGCTGCAGCGACTGTGGAGATCAGGAACAGGCGGCCGAACAGGGATCCTGTGAGTTTTTGAGTGAGCTGATTCACCCTGTTAAACGCAACTTTCATGAGCTTGGCTTCCGTAACTGCAGGGTTTCCTGGCCGAGAAACAGATAGCCGCGCCCCCATACTGTTTTGATAAACCGGGGCGTTTTTGCTGTATCCCCGAGCTTATGGCGCAGGCGTGAAACCAGGGCATCGATGGCGCGGGAGAAAACATCAGCATCGATGCCTCGAAGAGCATCCATAATATCATCGCGGGTGAAAAGGCGCCCCGGTTCATTGCTAAACAGGTTCAGCAACTCCCACTCCATAGCCGTCAATTCAATGTTTTGGGCGTCAACCCAGGCCTGCTGGGTATGATGGTCGAGGGTCAGCCCGGCAGGAGCCGGGGACAGCGGGGGCGGCGCTGGCTGACGACGGGCGACGTTGCGGATGCGGGCCAGCAGTTCGCGCGGTTCAAACGGTTTGGGAAGATAATCCTGGGCGCCCAGTTCAAGGCCGATAATACGGTCGATAACATCGCCCCGAGCAGTCAGCATGATAATCGGAGCCTGGCCGTAAAGGTGTGGCGCTCCAAGTAACCGGCGGCACACTTCAAAACCATCCTGCTCCGGTAACATGACATCCAGCAGAATGACATCATAAGGATGCTGGGTTAGCAGTTGATAACCGTGCGAAGGGGCTTCTGCCAGGGTGACGTGGCAATTGAACTGGCTCAGATAGCGCTGTACAATCAGAGCTAATTCTTCGTCATCATCAATAAGCAGAACAGAAATCGCGGTAGGTGCTGTTGTCATGGTCTTTGCCCGATGTGGTTATGGTGGTGAAAAATATGATCCATTTCAGAAATAATACTCTAATTGACAGAGACTGACCATGCGGTTTGGCAGACTGCCATGTTCGCTGCGCTTACTGCCGATATTCATGATAACCCGGGAGGTCAGGATCAGGTCCTCGGAAACGGGATAATGTACCTCAAGCTGGGTCAGATAGCTGCCGTCGTCGGGGTTGAGCATCAGGACTCCGTTAAGAGTCAGGTCGGGGATGAACGCATCGCTCCAACTGGTGCGCAGGTAAAGTTGCCGGCGCGACAAGGGAACCTGTTCCTCCCGGGCCAATTGGCGAACCGACCAGAGTTTACCGGAAAGGGCGGGGTTTTGCTCGACTGCCGTACTGTGATTGAACCAGTTGTCCCAATCTTTGTCACTCATGCCCGCCTGGTGGTAATGCAGTTCACCGGTGACACTGAGGTTGGCGGCAGAGGTCCAGGTAATACCTGCTACGGACTGGAGTTGCCAGTGTTTTGCCTGATCATTATCCGTCTCTGTACCACTGGCGGCCAGCAGGGATTGACGGTGGGAGATGCTGTTTTCCAGGGTCAGTATCCAGCTCCGGCCAAGTCCGTAACTTAAATTTTTCCCGATGGTTGGGGTGCTTTCATCCATATGCAGCAGCCCTTCAACCAGCAGGCCGTCTGCCGATTGCCAGCTGAGGATGGCGGTGCCCCGGGACCGGTTATTGGTTTGCGGCAGTTGCAGACCGACCAGCTCCTCACTGGCCAGCAGCTCATGCTGTTCTGCATGCAGATCGGGGGAATAGACGAGGCTGGTCGAAAGCCTGTTCCAGAGCTTGGTCAGGCGCAGTGCGACCGTCCCCAGACGGTCGTCACGCTGGCGGCTGGAATCGGCGTTATCCCGGTTGATGGCAGCGCCGCTGCGGTAGACATCGGTCGGATTAAAGCCGCTTGCGACCCCGTAGCGCAGGTTGATGCGGCCAGCGTCCAGGAACCAGCTCTGATCGGCGCTACTGGCATACAGCTCTTTTATATAGAGCTGCGCGGCTTCATCAAAGGCAAACTTCTCAGCGTCCTGACGGGTCAGTTGCAGGCGTACGTTCCAGTGCCCGGCCAGGTTTCCGTCATTTTTGCCCCCCTGCAGATTAAGACGGGTCACGACCCCCCAGTTAGGTGTCGCGGTTGACGGTGGCGGCAACACCAGGTCATCTCCACCCCGGTAGCTGTTAGAGGTGATGACCAGTTGCAAAGAGCGGTTGGTGGGAACGGGATCCTCGACGGTTGATTCCTGCTGGCGCTCTTTAAGGGCGGCAGCAGGAATCAGGTCGAGGGGGTCGGCGGTTATGCCGGGGACTGCGTAGCCACAGAGGAGTAGCAGGCTGATGATCAGGCGCCTCATCGGTTACTCTCCCTGGAAATGGGGCAGATAAGCGCGCTGCAGCCACTGTTCCGGGATCTGGGTGTAGCTGAAGTCGGAAAAAGACATGCGCGTGACTTTTGCGGTATCAACCCCGTCGATAATGATGACTTCTGTTGGCCGCAGGCGGCCCAGAACGTCCTTGTAGCCACGATAGTAAACCTGCTTCAGCAGGTGGCCACTGGGAGCATAATAGCGCCCTTTGATCAGGTGGTCGGTGTGCTTATCGACCCAGTAGTCAATGGCAGCGTAGGTCAACCCCTCGCGATCTGGACGCGCTGTCATATACAGGTGCCAGGCCTGGTGCAACTGGCGGTCGGCATCCTGAACCTGTTCTTCTCCAACCAGGGTGGCGCTATAATCAAGCGCATAATTGGCGGTCATGATGTCGCCGTTAGAAGCCTGGCCAAGGAGCCGTTGCTGAGGAGAAATCCGTACACTCGCTTTGGCATTCGGATCAAAAAACCAGACATCGCTGCCATTGCGCAGCATCAGTTTCCCCCGATCGCGCAGCGGTTTTTCAAAGGAGACCAGCGTTCTGAACTGGCCACTGTCTTCAGCTTGTTTAGAGCGGATGCGCAACTGCATGGAGTCGGTTTCGCGGGCCTGTTGATATTCGGTAATGATGACCCGGCTGATAAATGGTTGGTCCGGGTTACGGACCAGGTCGGTGCGGCGGATAATGTCAATAGCATCCGGGGCGGCAGCTGCCTGGTCAACGAGGGATAACAGCAGCCAAACAATAACACAGATAATACGGATCATAGCTGGTCTCCTGGGGACGTTATGTTGAAAGTGAGGATCAAACATGATGAATCGCAGCAACAATATTCTGGCGGGCAGCCCGTGCTGCCGGAGCCAGGGAGGAGAGCACCGTGATGATCAGCATCAGCAACCACAGCAGAATCGGGAGCAGGGGATTGGCCAGCGGCAGGATGACGAGGCGCTGGGCGACAGAACTGCTGGGTGGTGTCCAACTGAGACCGGTGTGGTTAAGCACCATGGCAACCACGACCCCCAGGCCGATCCCGAGGGTTCCCCCCAGCACCCCGATCAAGCCCCCTTCAAGGATAAACTGCCGCCTGATTCCAGAGCGTCTGACCCCCAGAGCGCGTAGGGTACCTACCTCGGCGGTGCGTTCAAGAACGCTGGTGGTCATGGTATTGGCGACGGTAAACAGAACAACAATGGCAATGACGATGGCGACAAAGGTGAACACCCCATTGAACATCCCCAGCACCTTGAGGAACATGGGGTTGAATTCCCCCAGGTCTCTGACCTCCAGAGGCTGTTCAGACAACTGAGGCAACTGCTGTTCCAGAAGCTTTTTCAGCGCCTGAGCATCCGCCAGTGAGTGCAGTTGCAGAGTGATGGCGGTGGCTTTGTCGGCCCCGCCGTAAAGAAGCTTTTGGGCCTGGTCAAGATGCATGCCGACAAACATGTCATCGATGGCCGAGGCGGGCTGGCGCTCGGCTGCTTTGATAATGACCGAGACGATATTCGGCGCTCCCTGGCCGGTTGCCGCTAACAGGTCGAGGATCGGTTGCCGCGGTTGGGCTGGTTCTGGGGGGTGGTAGATCATCAGACTGCTGATTAACGGATCCTGCTCCCCCTGGGGCAGGGTTCGGGGCCTGTCATGACACTCTGTCAGCTGCAACTGATCGCAGAGCCGCAGCATGCGCGCCATGCCGATGCCGACGATGGCGCCTTCGGTGTCTTTGTTTGTCAGGGGCCATGAGGCGCTGTCATTGCCGAGGTCATAGCTGTTCCAGAGTGCCAGCCTGGCGTAATCATCCGGTCTGATGCCATAGCCAGAAAAGGTTTTAGACACCTCTTCACGATAGTTTCCGGCGATCCCATTCACCTTGAGGACCGGTACGGCAAGCAATACCCGGGCGCTGATATTTGGATCAGCAAGGAGAGCTGCGATCAGCTGGTCCGGCTTGTCAATCGCGTAAGCCGTCGGGTCGGCGGCACCGTATTCGAGATATCCTTGGGGATAGATGTGCAGATGCCCCTCTTTGCGGGCGATGGAGGTTTCGAGCCCTAAAGATATGGCGGTGGAAAAACCACCGAAGATCATGATGGCAACGCTGCCGATAGCGACAGCCATTATCGTCGTTAAGCTCCGGCGGGGATTACGCCACAGGTTTCTTGTCGCAATGGAAATATCTGACCACATGGGATTCTCCTTCGGTTTAAGCCGCGTGGTTGTGGTTAGCGGGGGGCGTTGGGTGCTCCTGGTGGACGATGCTGCCGTCAAGCATATGAACAATATGCTCGGCGTGTTGGAGGATTTCCGTATCGTGGGTACAGAGCACAAAGGTGGTACGGTACTGGCTCTGGATCTGCAGCAGCAGCTCAACAATATCGTGGCTGGTGTGGCTGTCGAGGTTGGCAGTTGGTTCATCGGCCAGGACTAAAGATGGATTTTTAACCAGGGCCCGGGCGATGGCGACGCGCTGGCGTTGCCCCCCGGAAAGTTGATTGGGGCGGTGACTGCGGCGGTCATCCAGCCCTACCGCAGCCAGTATGGCACGACTGCGTTCGCGGCGCTGGCGACGCGGGACTTTCTGCAGCACCAGCGGATATTCAACATTCTCCTGGGCGCTGAGAACATCTATCAGGTTAAAGCTTTGAAAGATGGTGCCGATTTCCCGGTTGCGCAGGTCGGTCAACTGATTGTCTGAAAGGGTGCTGGTGGCGATCCCCTGCAGGCTGATTTCGCCGCTGGTGGGCCGGTCAATAAGGCCGAGCAGGTTAAGCAGGGTGGTCTTGCCGCTCCCCGAAGGGCCGAGGATAAAAGAAAAGGTCCCGGCAGCCAGAGTCAGATTGATATCTTTAAGGGCGTCAACGCGATGGGTTCCAAGCTGATAATGCCTGGCGACCTGGTGCAGGGAGATCGTTTGCTGGTTCATGTTAAGCCTCCTTTGTCGTTACGTGACCGTTGCCGATCCACTAACGTTACTGTGACGTAAAAGGGGGGAACAATGCTTGACAGGAAGGTAATAAATTGTGACAGGGGGGTGTTACAAATGGCGTGGCGCGATGGCTAGCTGTGATATATCAGGCTCACAACGCAACGCCCAGGCGCAAGAGTTGTGATTTCATTTACTCTGTGCCTGGGCGTCGATGTTGGGCAGCCGTCTAAAATTCGAAAGAGTCTCCAGGTTTGAGTACGACCGCTTTGGTGTCAGTCTCTTCCATCACCTGACGGCCCCAGGCGATGGGGTCCTGTTCAATCAGCCCCCAGGTGCTGTAGTGAATAGGGATGACAACCTTAGGTTTCAGCAGTTTGACAGCGCGCAGGGCATCGGCCGGCCCCATCGTGAAGTTGTCACCAATTGGTAGCAGCGCCACATCAATCCCTTCTTCACCGAGCAAAGCCATGTCACCGAACAGGCCGGTGTCCTGGGCCATGTAGATCTTTTTACCGTCATTGCAGGTCAGCAGAAAACCGCAAGGGTTCCCGCCATAGGAGCCGTCCGGCATTTGTGAGCCGTGTAGTGCGAGGGTCAGCTTGAGATAACCGAAGGGGTGCTTGAACCCGCCGCCCAGGTGCTGGGCATGGACGTTTTCATAGCCCTGTTTTTTTATCCAATTGGAAATTTCGGCGTTGGCAATCACCTTTGCTTCGGTGCGCTTGGCCAGGTCCATAGCGTCGCCGACATGATCGCCATGGCCGTGGCTGATGAGAATATAGTCAGCATCGACCTTGTCTGCCGATGTTGATGCGGCCGGGTTGCCGGTGAAATAAGGGTCAATGATCAGTTGAGATTCCGCTGTTTTCAGGCCGATTGCGGCATGGCCATACCAAGTAAGAGTGTTCATGAGTGTCTCCTCCATAAATAAATAATAGGTATATTTATGTATACATCATAACAAAGGTTGGGGCAAATGGATCGCTTAGCAACTTTTTACTCTTTACTCTGATTTCTTCAACCTCTGTGCTAAGGCACAGACTGATGCTGTTGTTTCGGCTCCTAAAGTTTGCATGATGGCACGTGTTATCAATAAACCGATTAGGGTAGAGTCCAGACCATCAGCAGCTTGGAGTTAATTTCAAGATGCTGAGGCTGAAACATCACATACCTTCTTTCCAGCTTGAAGCCGACATCGTTCCCCCCCTTCCGATGCCGGCTTCTCCACTTTCTGGAAACCTTTATTGTATGTGATAGTGAGCCAAGCACTATCCACATTCAGTCTGTTTGTTCTTCATATCTTCACCAATAAAGAAAGGCTCATTCTGCAAAAGAATGAGCCTTTCTTTATTGGTAATTATCGATCTGGTTATTACAGAACCGACAACATCCCACCATCAACGTAGAGGATCTGACCATTGACATAGTTTGAAGCGGGAGAGCTGAGGAAGATGATGGTACCCATCAAGTCTTCGGGCAGGCCCCAGCGCTCTGAAGGGGTACGGCTTTTGACCCAGCCATCAAATTTAGGATCGTCAGCAAGTGGTTGAGTCATCTCGGTAAGCATGTAACCAGGGCCGATGGCATTTGCCTGAATGTTGAATTTTGCCCATTCGGCTGCCATCGATTTTGTTAACAGCTTTACCCCACCTTTTGCCGCAGTATAGGGAGCAACGGTCGCACGGGCCACATCACTGGTGAGAGAGCCGATGTTGATGATTTTGCCACCGTTTCCGGCTGCGATCATCCGTTTGGCAACTTCGCGACCAACCAGGAAGGCACTGGTCAGGTTGGTGTCGATAACGCGTTGCCAGTCGGCACTGGATAGTTCGACCATCGGCTGACGGTGCTGAATACCGGCGTTGTTAACCAGGATGTCGACCGTGATCCCTTTTTTATCAAGTTCTTCAAAAGCGGTCACTACGCTTTTTTCATCACGAACATCAAAGGGGGAGGTTTCTACCTGGTAGCCTGCAGCTTTGAACTCATCGGCAGTTTTCTGCAGGGTTTCAAGATTCTGACCATTAATAACGACTTTGGCACCGGCTTCAGCCAGTGCTTTTGCCATATCTTTGCCGAGACCACGACTACCACCGGTAATCAGGGCCGTCTTTCCGGTCAGATCAAACAGTTGATTTACTAAAGACATTAAACAATCTCCTTCTTAAAGCGTAGATTTTCTGACAATCAGATCGTCCCGTTTCATCACTTCCGGCAACAGATCAATGCCGAGGCCTGGACCTTCCATCGGGTAGACGTAGCCATCTTTGATGGTCGGAACGGTGGTCACGACTTCTTTGTACCAGCCGGTGTAGAAGGCGCGTACAGTTTCCTGAATCAATGAGTTCGGTTGGCTCAGTGCTGTGTGAACAGCAGCGGCCAGACCGATAGGCCCGGTACAGTCATGGGGGGCAAAGGGTTTATGATGGATATCGGCCAGGATGGCAATTTTACGTGCTTCGGTGATGCCGCCGGTCCAGCAGATATCGACCATGACAACGTCAATGGCATCGTGGCGGAGCATCTCGTTGTAAGGAGCGGCCGAGCCGAGGGTTTCACTGGCACAAACTCGAATCGGGGTGGAGCGGGCATACTCAGCCAGGGCCTGGGGTGAATTCATGCGGATAGAATCTTCAAACCAATAGGGTTTAAATGGTTCCAGTTCGCGAGCTATCTGCTTTGCGGTTGGCAGATCCCACAAGCAGTGGAATTCGACCATGATATCCATTTTATCGCCGACGGCTTTACGGATCTCTTCGAATGGCCAGAGGGCTTTTTTCAGTTCAGCAGCGGAAATATAGCGCCCTTTATTGGCGTTAGCTGCTGGGTCAAAAGGCCAGATTTTCATGGCGTTGATGCCCATATCGAGGAGACTCTGAGCAAGTTCTGCAGGGCGCTCCATAAAGGCCTGAAGATCCTCATAAGGACCGTCATCGCTGAAATTCCAGGTATCGACAGGACGGATATTCGCAGCGCGGACATAGCGATAACCGGCACAGGTGTTGTACACCCGCAGTTTGTCCCAGCACAGGCCTCCCAGTAACTGATGAACCGGTTGGTTGACAACTTTGCCGTAAAGGTCCCACAGGGCAATATCGATGGCAGATGCTGCACGATATTCGGCTCCGGTCGAGGCCTGGGCGAGGGGCAGGTTGACCATTTCCTTATTCAAGGCTTCAATATTAAGGGGGTTTTTCCCTAACAGGCGGCCTGCAAGAGTTTCGTGGATATGGGCACTGACGGCTCCTGAGCCGTAGTAGGTTTCACCGATGCCGGTAATTCCTTCATCAGTATGGACCCGAACCCAGGTCACATTGTTGAACTCCTCAAGAATCAAGGTCTCAACGGCAGTAATCTTCATTCTAATATCTCCTGTTATTATGAAATTCTGACACTGTTAGTTGCATCGGAAGCGACTTGGTGTCAGGCCTTATTGTCAAAATAATTATCCTCAAGTCGGCGGACGTCTTCAGCCGAACTCTCGAGCATGCTTCTCATGCAGCTTGCCGCACGTTCAGGGTCTCGCCCTTTAATGGCATCAATGATTTCCTGATGCAGTGGTAGTGATTCTTTCGCTTTTTCCAGGGAGCGGGTAAACAGGCGAAAGCTGGAGCCGAGAGTATTTTCGATTAGCGGCCGCAGGGGGCTGCGGACCAGTTTGTTGCCACAGGCATCGAGAATGGCAAGATGCAGTCGCAAATCAGCCTGGATATGATCATCCAGGGTGGTTGCATTTTTCATTTCTTCAAAGACCGTGCAGATGTTGGCAACTTCCTCATCGGAAGCACGTTGGGTTGTGAATTTGGCGACCATCGGCTCGATCATGTTGCGCAGTTCGTAAAGGTTTTGAATAAGTTTGAAGTCGGGTGCCGATTCAAGTTGCCATTCCAGCAGGGTCGGATCGGTCAGTGCCCATTGCGTTGGCGGGCAGATACGCGTTCCGATGCGCGGTCTGACTTCAACTAGCCCCCTGGCATCCATAATGCGAATGGCTTCACGGATCACCGTGCGGCTGACATCAAACTGCAGACATAATTCGTCTTCGTTGGGTAACAGACTGCCAGGTTCAAGCTCCCGGCGGATAATGCTCAGGCTCAAGGTGCGGGCGACCTGCTCATGCAAACGGGCGCGCTGTACTTTGGCGGTTGGTTTCTCCATGACTTTAGATCCTGTCTCTTAGCTGTTATCGGCCTGAATATCATCTGAAGAGCGTTTAATAATCAGTCTCATCGCCTCGATTGCCGCATTATTATCCTTACCTCTGATGGCATCAGCGACCTTACGGTGTACAGCAATGGAATCCTTGGCCGCGGAAAAGGAGTGGATAAACTGTGTAAAGCTAGAACCAAGCATGGTATCGATGACCGGTTTAAGTGAGCTTATCAGCAGCTCGTTGCCGCAAGCTTCAAGAATTGCCAGGTGAAAGCCGATGTCCGCAGTGATGTGTTTATCCAGATTATCTGCTTCCTCCATTTGCTCAAGGGCCTGATCTATTTTTATCATATCTGCAGAGGTTGCACGTTCTGCAGCGAGCCCTGCGGCTATTGGTTCAATTATTGTTCGAACCTCAAGCAGGTTAAGGATAAAGCTTTTTTCAGGTGAGCTTTCAATACGCCACTTCATCAGCACCGGATCGTTAATAACCCAGCTTGAAGGATCACAGACTCTGGCGCCGATCCGTGGTCGCACCTGAACCAGACCTTTGGCATCCATAAAGTTGATCGCTTCGCGGATAACCGGTTTGCTGACGTCAAACTGCTGCGATAGAGAATCTTCATTGGGCAGGAATGTATCTGGTTCCAATTCCCGGTTTAAAATCTTCAAGCTTAAGGTTCTGGCAACCTGCTCGTGCAAGCGGGTGCGTTTGATCGGGCGTACAATATTCAGTTCGGTCATGATTATCGATTCCTTTTGCAAGGGCACAATTCTTTATTGATATAATGATAATATGAATAAAAGATATATCGAAATTGATTCTACATCAACTGTTTTTTTGGGGGCTCGTAGTGATATTGTCGCTGGTTTGGGGATTTATAAAAAAAAATAGAGTGGGGGGTTGCCACGAAAAGGGGTTTTTATGGTATATTTAAATTACCTCAAACGTTAAAGGAGGAAGACATTATGACCGTCTCTGAGCCACCATGCTGCGTAGGGAAAGACCTATAAAACTAAATTATGTTTAATACTGGGATTAGTAAAATGAGTTCAGATAATCCCTGAGTGATCCCCCCGTTCGGGGGTCAAAACAAGATTGAGAATGTATAAAAAAGGCGCTTCGGAAGTTTCGAAGCGCCTTTTTTTTAACTTTAGGGGGGAGTTCTTCCCCTCCCAACACCAATCTTAATTGACGTTGGGAGGAGAATAGCAGGTTAGAATTTACCAAACTCATCATCATCCAGAGTAATTTTGATTTTTGAGCTGGCTTTTTCAACCTCACCCCAACCTTTAGAATCTGCAGCGGTTGGTGGTGTTGGCTGCTTACCAGGTGCAGCGGGTTTTGCCGGTGCCGCTACGGGTTTTCTGGCAGGCAACGCACTTTGAGCAGGTCTGCTGGCTCGTGGCGGGGTCGGTTGGTGCTGTTGCCCCTGTTTAAGGGTAAAGCGTTGCAGCATGCTTTGCAGGTGAGCTGCCTGACTGGACAATTCTTCCGCAGCGGCGGCGCTCTCTTCAGCACTGGCTGTGTTTTGTTGAGCGACCTGATCAATGCTGGTCAGGCCACTGGTCACCTGGGTAATCTCCTGAGCCTGTTCACTCGATGCTGCAGCGATCTCTTTGAGCAGGTCGGCGACCTTGGTCGTGCCCGTCATAATTTCTGTCAATGCTGTTGCGGTCTGTTCTGCCATTTTGACACCCTGGTCTGTCAGGGCCACTGAGCCTTCGATCAACTCTGCTGTTTCTTCAGCGGCCTTGGCACTGCGGGCTGCCAGGTTACGAACCTCTTCGGCAACGACGGCGAACCCTTTACCATGCTGTCCGGCACGGGCTGCTTCAACCGCAGCATTGAGGGCGAGCAGGTTGGTCTGGAATGCGATCTCATCGATGACTTTGATTATCTTGGAAATGTTTTGGCCTGCCTGGTTAATTTTATCCATGGCCGTAACCATTTCAGCCATCCGGTTATTTCCGTTTTCTGCTGCGGCCTGGGATTCGGAGGAAACATTGGTCGCGGTTGCTGCATTTTGGGCATTGACCTTGACCTGTTCAGCCATCTGATTCATCGATGCCGTAACTTCTTCAATCGCACTGGCCGATGTCGTGGCCCCTTCTGAAAGGGCCTGGCTGGCGCTGGCAATTTCCCCAGAGCCGGAGGCTATCTGTTCCCCGGCAATTTGAATTCCTCCGACCATTTCCTGAAGGTTTTCGATCATAGTTTTTAAGGCATTGCCTAATTGATCATGTTCAGAAGCGACCCGGGCTGTTTTGGTCAAGTCCCCCTGGGCGATTGCTTCGGCAACAACAGCAGAGGCCTGTAAACCCTCAGCCATTTGATCCAGGGAATGAGCCAGGCGGCCAACCTCGTCGTGACTCTGCAGGTTCAGGCGTTTACTGAAGTCTCCGAGGCGGATCGTATCGGCCAACTCAGCGGCAGCTTTGATCGGACCGGCAATGCTGCGGGCTGACCACCAGAGGATAAGCAAGGCTATGATGATAATGGTAATGCTGACGCCGATCTGCCAGGTCGCGCTCGATTTGCCGCGTGCCGTAAGTTCATTGCTCAGGCGGTATGCTTCAGCTAGAATAACTTCTTTCTGGACTTTGATCATGACTGACCAGGGTTTACCTGTTGAGCCTAACTTGATGGGGTAAAAAACATTCACGTTGCCGGTTTGTTCATTGATAATGATGTGTGATTTACCATCCCGGATTGTCTGTAATGCTTCTTCCTTTTGGCTGTTCAAGGCATTATCAATACTTTTGCCAATCAGATCTGGAGCTTTACTGTCCGCAATGATAAGGCCGGCATCGCTCAGGATAACGATTTCCGCTTGTCCGTCCAATAAACCCTTGTCAACGTTTTCGCTTAACTTTTGAACGAAGGAGAGGTCGTAGTCGGCCCCGGCGACACCGAGGAATTTATTGTCAACGACAATTGGTACCGACATCGTGGCCAGCCATACTTGCTTGCCCTGGACAATATAGGGGAGGGGGCCGAGTACACTCTCTCTGCGTTCATCGCGGGGAGCGATATACCAGCCACCTTTGAGGACACCGTTGGGGTGTTTGTCATTAGTGTCATATTCAACCAGGGGTTGCACCGCTATATTGCCACCTGCGTCACGGGTCCAGTAGGGAGTAAAGCGACCAGTATCCTTGTTGTTGCCATCAATACCGTTTCTATAGTTCTGATCCAGGCCATCCAAAGCATCAGGTTCCCAACAGGAGTAGGTCCCATTAAATGCAGGATTGGCTTTCAAAACGTTCAGCAGAATGGCATTCAGTCCGGAGCGACTGAGGTTGAGAGTTGTCATGCCATATTTATCTTTGGATTTCCCCACCTCAAAGACGTTGGCCATAGTTCGCGCGGCATCAAGGGCTAGTTCAAACTCGGATTGTATCTTTCCAGCCTGCTCTCCTGCCAGGGTCTGAAGCCCTTCCAGGGCCATTTTCTCCTGTTGCTGAGAAACATTGTCAATTGTGAAGGTCTGTGTTTTGCTTGAAGACATGAGACCATAAGTGACTAATATTCCAGCTGTCAGAAGCAGACATATTCCTGCCATCAAGGCAATTTTAAGTTGGATGGATTTAAGGCTCATGAGCAATCCTTTCGCGAGTAAAAAATGACCACAGTGGACATAGAACGTTGTTAGTCATTAGGGCTTTGCTAGTCTAGTCTTATTGATGTTTATTTGTCAATTGTTTCTAATAAATCATGATTAATTTTATTGACCAGCGGTGCATTGCGCAAATATGGTAAATTTTCAATATTACGGTAAAATATGATTGAATTGCGGGATGTCTGGAACGGTGTTCTTAAATTGTTTAAGGAGCTGCACGGCTATTGAAATAATGGGCAGGTCATGTCAGCTTTTTTTAAGTTGGAACAAACTGAAATTATTGGAAATGTGGTTAACTGGCCTGTGTTTTTAAGCCGTGACAGCAGACGTTAACGGGGGAAATGTTTATTTATTGTAACAGTGACGTTCCATGTCTTTGGGTTAGCGCTATAATTGATATGTATAAAGGCCCTATTTAAGGAGTGGGATTATGGATATTACAACGATCAGTGGCAGTCAGGTCGCGCTGACTTCTACGGTTGCATCCTCTGCGAAAAGAACCCAGACGGAAAATGGAACGGTTACTGAAACGACCTTTGGTGATACTGTTGAGATTTCCGATGAAGCCCGCGATCTTGCTGTTGCCAGTGCTGAAGAGTCAGAAGGCGCTACGATGAGTGGTGAAAGCAGTACTTCTTCAGCTGCGGCAAGCGGTAGTAGTTCAAGTGATGATAGTGAAGATGAATTAAGCGAATTACAGGACGAAATCGCATCGGTACAGGCAGAAATCAGTGCTTTGCGAGGGAAGTCAGCGACTGACGAGGCCGCCAAGACTAAGCTGGCAGAGAAGGAGTCTGAGTTATCCTCGTTAATGGCTGAACTCGCTCAGCTACAGTTGGAGACAGCCTAGTTTCGTAGGCGTTGATACTGGAAATTACCGTTTTGTACAGAAACCAACAAAGCCCGCAGTCTGCGGGCTTTGTTGGTTCTTCAGGTTTATTTGTTTTACTTGTTCTGGACGTAAGCAGCGGCAGACGTTCCTGCTATGCGCCCAAATGTGACGATATCTGAAATGGCGTTGCCTCCCAGGCGATTGGCACCGTGAACACCCCCGGTAACTTCTCCGGCGGCAAAGAGTCCGGCAATAATTTCGCCGTTCTCTCCCTTTACTTCACCCAGAGTATCGATAACAACTCCACCCATGGTGTGATGAACTGCTGGTGTAACTTCGATGGCGTAGTAGGGTCCGGTTGCCAGTTTGCGCGGTAAATTGGGGCGCTGGAAAGCACTGTCCTGCTTCGCATCAACAAAGTTGTTGTAGGTTGCCAGGGTTTGTTCAAGGGCCTTAGCTGGTACGGGAATCTTGGCTGCCAATTCGGCGACGGTATTCCCTTCCAGAACAAAGTGCAGGTGAATATACCCTTCAATTTTTTTCAGGCTTTTACGTACAGAGTCATCGAAAATCAGGTAGGCACTTTTCCCTTTTTGCGCAAGGATAGCTGCAGACGCTTTGTCGCGGGTGGTAATTTCATTGATAAAGCGAACACCATCCCGGTTGATCAGAATCGCACCGTTACCACGGACAGCCTCAGTAACCATAACGCCACCTACCGGTGAATAGGTTGGATGAGCCTGAATTTCTTTCAGGTCGCGCGTGGCGACTCCAGCTAGCGCGGCAACATCAAGACCATCGCCGGTTGCACCCGGGTGGTTGGTGGCGGCAAACCCTTTCAGCTTTGGATCATATTGGGCAACCCGTTCATTGTTTTTAGCAAATCCGCCGGTTGCCAGAATCACCGCATCGGCACTGATGACGTAATAACCACTGACCGCTCCGTTAACCAGAACTCCGGTGGCCTGATTCTGTTCATTCTTCAGAATTCGAACCACTCTGCTGTTAAACCGGATATCGGCCCCGCTTGCCACTGCGTTGTCCCACAACACCTGGGCAACGTGGGCACCAACCCCGGCACCACCGGTGGGGCGATGACTACGGTTGACGCTTGCTCCCCCCATCCGGCCGACATCAGTCATATCTGCACCCATGCTGGTCAACCAGTCAATTGATGCGGAGCTATTGTTGGCAAGGATACTGACCAATTGCGGATCATTGAGATTGCGGCCACCTTTCATGGTATCGGCAATCATGATGTCAACCTGGTCTTTGATGCCAAGTTTGGCTTGTGGTTTGGTTTCGGCAGCGTTCATACCCCCGGCTGCCAGCTTGGTGTTCCCGCCCGGGATCGGTTCTTTTTCCAGTAAAATCACTTTCGCCCCGGCGTTACGTGCTGCAACCGCAGCAGACATACCCGCGCCACCGGAACCGATAATCACAACCTCAGTGTGTTCTTTCGGGCCTGCAGCAATCGCTTTGTCCTGAGCGGCCTTGTCGGCATCAACCGGAACAAAGGTCCGCTGCCAGGTTCCGCCAAACGGCATCTGATAATCAAAACTGTGGCAGGCATCACAATATGCCACTGATTTTTCATGCCCTTTATGGCAGGTGGTACAGGCAATGGCACCAATCAGATGAGACTGATGCGGTGACACAATGCCCTCTCTCTCATTCTTAACAACATCTTCAAGTGTTCCATGACAATTAATGCATTGTTCATTTTCAAAGGTCAGATTGTCATCAGAGGGACCTTCGCTATTGCTATGGCAACTGTCGCAACCGTTATCTGCTGCGTGCATTGTGGCCAGTACCTCTGCTTTGACTGGTGAGGACTGAACCGTTTCTGCCGGTTGGAACTGACTACAGCCCCAACTCATCAACATGACAACGAGCCCCGCCAAGCCTGCCTTGGTGAGCTTTCTTAAGTAACATGCTTTCATCTCATATCTCCTTGAACTTAACGAAAACACCGCGGTGGGTGTGAAAACTGTATGTGGGTGAATAATTCTCCAGCATAAAACTGTCAGTCTCGTACCGCAGGTTAAGGATTAATAGGGAAGGTGTCAATATTCCGGAGATATTGAGGTTTTAATTCTTTATGGTGATTGTGGTGATTGTGATCACGGCAGCGAAAGGCTCTATCTGTTGGTTGTTTCAGCGTTTTCAAAGATGGAGGCTGATTGACATGTCGCTTTTATAATTCATACTTGAATCTACAGGAGGGGAAGACCACATTTCGTCGCAGAGATGTCTGGCTGGCAAGATCTAAGCAAGGCTGGTTATTTCTTGTCGTGTGGAGATTTCGGATGTTCGCAGCTATAACCAGGATACTTCTAGGAATCAGCATGCTTTCATTGCTGTTTTGTGTTGCCCCGGTTAGTGCTGCGCCTGCCGAAGTTGTGCTGCAGCTGCCCTGGAAATATCAGTTCCAGTTTGCCGGTTACCTGATGGCCCTTGAAAAGGGGTACTACGAGGAGGCTGGCCTTAAGGTCGAAATCCGCGATATTCAGTCGGGGCGTGATCCGGTGACAGAAGTTCTGAGCGGGCGGGCTGATTTCGGTATTTCCGGTTCTGGTTTGGTCGTTGAACGTAGCCTTGGTAAGCCTATTGTTGCAATCGCCGCTATTCTGCAAGAAGCTCCGACCATTTTTCTGACTCTTGCCAGTTCCGGGATTAATTCTCCTCAAGATTTTGTCGGCAAACGGGTCATGTTATCCCCTGGTTATACGAGTCTACCCTTATTGGCCTTGTTGCAGCAGGAAAACCTCCTTAACGAAATTATACGAGTGCCAACCAGTTTCAGTTATCAGTCTTTACTGAATGGTGAGACTGATGTGTTTAACGGTTATCTGAGTAATGAGCCCTTTTTATTGGAATCGCAAGGGCGGCAGGTCAACGTCATTGATCCCCGGGAATATGGTATTCATTTTTACAGTGACGTCCTGTTTACCCGTGAACATCTTCAAAACATCAATCCCGATCAGGTAGAAAAGTTCCGCTTGGCAAGTATTAAGGGTTGGCATTACGCCCTTGATCATATCTCGGAAACAGCAAGTTTCATCCAAAGAAACTATCGACCAGATAAGAACCTGGACAGTCTTGTTTATGAAGCTTCTGTCTTAGGTAGCCTGATTGTCCGTGAACATGGTGATATTGGTCATATGGATGTCGCAAGATGGGCACAGATTACCCACCATCTGATTGCTATCGGTGAGCTTGAGGCTAATTTTAATCTGGAAGATGAATTTATATACCAGCCTCCGCTGGGGATTAACTGGCGCGCTCTGGAAAGCTACATTGTTATCATTGGCCTTGTTATTTTTGGACTTCTGGTGTTTCTGTTTCTGCTTTCGCGGGCTAATTACAAGGTCAAGAAAGCTTTAGCCCAGCTTGAAGTGAGTGAGCAACGCTATCGGGAACTGGTCGACCGGGTTCCTGGATTGATTTATTCTTTTCAAATGGGCATAGGAGGAATCTGTTTCTCCTCTCATCTTGAGGATGTTCTTGGGATTACTTTAGAGCAATTTCGCCAGCAGCCTCAGCTCTGGTATAACGCGATTCATCCAGAAGACCGCAAGGTAATAGATAGCGTTTTTATGACGATGAAGGCTGGAGAAACCAATGAACTGGAATATCGTATTCAACACAGCAATGGCGATTGGTTATGGTTTCAGGATCGTTTTTCCTCTCGTCTGACATCTGATAACCAGCTCCTAGTTGATGGAGTTGCCGTAGATATTACAGAAAAAAAACACCTTCAACAAAAGCAGAAACAGCTTGATCAATTGTTACAAAAAGCCCTGGATGCTGTTTCGGATGGTGTATGGGAATGGCATGTCGGAACCAATGATATCGTCCTCGACCAGCGCAGCCGTGAGCTGTTTGGAATTAATGGCGTGCAGGATCTGAAGTTTGATGATCTGTTTGCCTTGGTTGACCATGCCGATCTGGTCGAATTGAGAAGCATGATCCAGGCTCATCTTGAGGGGCGCAGTGAAAGGATTGATTATATCTTTAAGGTCCGGCGTAGCAATGGTTCGATTGTCTGGTTGCGGGGACGGGGTAGAATTCTTGAGCGCGATGAAAATGGCAAGCCGTTGCGTCTTATTGGTACTTTCGTTGATGCGACCAAGGGGAAATTGGCGGAAGCCAAGCGGCTTGAAAGTGAGGCGCGTTTCCGTCTGCTGATTGAACAGGTCAGCCGGATTGCTATCCAGGGGTACAATGAACAGAGGCAGGTGGTTTTCTGGAATAAAGCCAGTGAGGAGCTGTATGGTTACAGTGAAGAGGAGGCCCTTGGGCGCCAGCTGGAGGACCTGATTATTCCAGCGGAAATGAAAGAACATGTTATTGCCGGAATTGCCGAATGGCTTGAAACCGGGATTGCTATACCCGCTGAAGAGTTAACGCTGGTTGGTAAAGATGGAGAGGATGTACAGGTTTTTTCATCACACATTCTGCATCAGACCGCCGAGGGAAAAGAGCTTTACTGTATTGATGTTGATATGCGGCCCATTAAAGAGGCTGAAAAGAAGCGGGTTCAACTGGAAGAGCAACTGCGTCAGGTCTATAAAATGGAGGCAATTGGTACTATGGCAGGCGGTATCGCTCACGATTTCAATAATAGCCTGGCAATTATCCTGGGCAATGTAGAGCTGTCATTATTGAAAATCCCGGCCAATAGTCCCCTAAAAAACTATCTCAATAATGCCAAAGCCACGATTTTAAGGGCCAAGGACCTGGTGCAGAAAATTCTGCTTTACAGTCGGCAGGGGATTCAGAATAAGGGCAACTTGGTTTTGGCCGATCATCTGAATGATTTGATCAGCATGCTGCGGTCAACCATTCCGGCAACCATTGATGTTCGTTTGACTATTTCTGACAGCGCCGCTACCGCCAGGGTTTCCGCTGATCCGACTCAGCTTCAGCAGATTCTCATAAACCTCTGCAATAACAGTGTCCAGGCCATGCTGGAGAAAGGGCGCCTTGAGATCAGCATGGATCTGGTTGACCTTAATGCTGAAGATCTGCCTAAAGGACGGGCGTTGCTTCCGGGACGCTATGCCTGGCTTGCCGTCAATGACACTGGTTGTGGTATTGAACCAGAAACTCTGGATCGAATTTTTGATCCATTTTTTACCACTAAGGAGATTGGTAAGGGAACCGGGATGGGGCTGGCTGTTGTGCAAGGTATCGTTGAAAGCCATGATGGTTTCATTATCGCTGACAGCGAAGCTGGAAAGGGGGCTCGCTTTAGTGTCTACCTCCCTCTGTGTGATAGCCAACCGCTGGATGCTACCCCTGCTGCTGAGCCGGATGGGGATTTGCCGCAAGGGCATGAAAATATCCTGATTGTCGATGATGAAGAAGCGTTGCTCGAAGTATCGGGTCAATGGTTACAAGAGTATGGGTATCAGGTTTCCGCGGTGAATAGTGCGAAAAAAGCTCTGGATCTGTTTCGACTTGATCCTGAGCGCTTTGCTCTGGTCATTACCGATCAGACGATGCCGGATATGACTGGTCAGGAGTTAGCGGCGGAACTCCTCAAACTGAAGCCGGAGTTGCCGGTGGTTTTGTGCAGTGGTTATAGTGTTCTGCTGATGGATCAGGAGGTCCGGCAGCAGGGGATTTGCGCCTATCTCCAGAAACCCCTGGATTTAGCGGATCTGACCCTGAGAATTCGCAGCATTCTGGATGGCGGGGAAGGGTAGATTGATTATTCTCCTGAAAACATGACCGCTGCCAATTGATGCATCTGGACGGCAACGCTATATAATGAATTTCCTAAACTTGTAAAATCAGTTATTATCCTCCCTTATGTTGCCCTCTCATTTTACTTCTTTTCTGCGTCAGAATTGTCGCTACCTTGGTCTTCTTATCGGAGTCTCCTGCCTCTGGTGTCTGGTGGTGATTTTGCTGAGTTTGCTTGGGCCGTTTTTCCCTGCGACTCCCTATCTTGATGCGTTATGGATGGCTGTTCAACTCTTTATCGCCAGCCAGATGTTTATTCCCGTTAAGCTTTTTATTCCCGAACCGCGACGGCGTTCGTTTTACTGGTTCTGGCTGGTGATTCTCATTGGCCTGAATTACAGTGTTAATCTGATTTCGCCAGCGGCTGGATCATTTCCCGTTATCAGTGCAGGTAAATCTGCCCTTCTCCTGTTTAGCGGAACCCTTGTCGGGGCTGTGCTGGCACGTTATATTGACAGGCTGAGGGATTTATTCCTGGTTTGTATCGTCATGGCGCTGGCAGATTTCAGTAGCTGGTTGGCCGGGCCAACGGCTCAGTTTACGGAACAGATCGCTGCCTATTATCAGACCCCGGGAGGCCCGCGGCCAATGATTGACATGGTGCTGATCAAGTTGGCTTTGCCCGGAGGCAGTCAACTGGTTCCGGTGATCGGAGTATCCGATTGGGTCATGGTCAGCTTCTTCACCTGCGCTGCCGGTTATTTTCAGGCAAATGAAAATCTTCTGGGGCGTTCAGTTGTTCTGAATGGCGCTGCTTTACCCTTATGGGGACGCTATCTTCCGGTTCCTGTGGTGGTGTTGTTTGCTGTCATTTTATTGGCTCACGGTACACAATGGTTTATTCCAGTGTTGCCGGTGTTGGCGATGGCTATGATTTGCTGGTATCTCCTGAAGGCAAAAGGACGTTTGCCTAAATCCTGAAAGTTTCCGGCTTCTGAGAAGGTTGTTACGGTTGAGATCATGAATAAAGAAAAGTTTTTACATGCTTTTTTGAATGCTCCTCCATTGCCCGTTGAAGATATCGATAAAGCTCGCAGCATCATGAATGCAAAGGTTGAGCGTGCCGTAAAGGTTCCCTATGACGGCACGGTTGACGATATCATAGCTGATACCGGTGAGTACGAGACCCGGGTGCGCATATATTCTCCCGCAGGAAAAGGACCGTTTCCGGCCATTTTGTTTATGCACGGTGGCGGTTTTTGCCTTGGAACCCCCCAATTGTCAGATAATACCTGTCGCCTGATTTCGGCAGGGGCCAGGGCGGTACTGGTCAGTGTCGATTATGGGTTGGCACCAGAACACAAGTTTCCGTTTGCCCTGGAGCAGTGTTATCAGACTGCTCTGTGGTTGCTCGATAACGATGTCCCGCTAAATATCAGGGCTGATCAACTGGCCATCGCAGGAGACAGTGCCGGGGGGAACCTTGCGGCAGGGGTATGTTTGTTAGCGCGTCAGCGGCAGGATTTTATCCCGGTGCATCAATTGTTGATCTGTCCTCTACTTGATTATTCGCTTGATCATGCAGAGAAGCTCAAAGGAATGCAGGATGTTACTCTGTCTGATCGCAATAGCCTGGCCTTTCGTAACTACTATCTGAATGATCCGAGTGAGGCCTCTCATCCTCTGGTTTCACCTCTTTTGACGGAGGATTTTCGCAATCTGCCCGCGGCAACCATCGTAACTGCCGGTCTTGATCCGTTAGCAGCAGAAGCGACCAGCTATGCTGAACGTCTGAGTCAGGCTGGCGTTGCTGTCGACCACCTTCATTATGAAGGAATGGTGCATGATTTCGTCCTGTTTGTAGGACCTTTGGAAGGGGCAGAGGAGGTCGCTTGTGAACTGGGACAAAGGATCGGTAATGCCTTACGTCATGATTCTCCGTGATGTTTCTTGTAAAGAAATCCGACATTGCGTTTATTGCTATAGCCTTTTAGGTTGTAATTCCGTAACTTAAATTGTTGGCATCTAACTTGCTTTTAGCTGTAAATATGAAATTTATAACCTACTAATATGGGAGTCAAAAATATGAATTACTTCATTGGTAAAATTAAGGTTTGTCTACTTGGTGTCGCCTTATTATTATCATTTTCCGGGCTGGCTCAGGCTTATACTTATGCTACCGATGTGGTCTGGTATTCCGGTAGTAACTCTAGCTATCAAGAAGGTGCCCAGCGTTACGACGAAGATAATGCCTTAGGTGAGGCTGATAATCTGTTTCTCAGTTTGGGACTTGGGGGCATCGCTATTTTTGATTTTGGAACTGCCTTTGATTCTTCTGCCCTGATTCTTGAAACCACCTGGGGGGACAGAACGAAATATCTTGAAACTGCTGAGGTCTATGTTGTCGATAGTTCCTTTGATTTTGCAAGTCTTGTCAGTGCTAGTATTGCTTCTTTGAGTAGTGATTTTTTGGCTTCCTTGCTTGATGCTTTTAGCTATGTTGGAGCGATCGATAATCAAAACTCTGATGGGGTGACCATTGATTTAGGTGGTTTAAGCGGCCCTTTTCAATATTTGCTGATTTTAGATACTACCAGTGGAACGTCTAAAGATGGTTTTGATGTTAATGCTGTCGGTGTTGCTCCAGTTCCAGAGCCTGCAACATTTGCGTTGTTGGGGGGCGGGCTTGTTGGCTTAGCTTGGTTTACGCGTAAAAAGAAAAAAATGTAAAATTATTCGACATAATAGTTGTGAAGCGCAGCCGAAAGGCTGCGCTTTTTCATTTCTTTTTACACAGACTGTAAATCAGATCTGTTTCCATTTGGCGCCCCAGAACGTCCAACGCCTCCATGGCGCTCTGGGCGTTCTCTTTTGGCGTTCCGGTCAGGTAGGCAAACAAAAAAGCAGCCAGATCAGCCCGGGCTGAGGCTTTTTTTTCGTCAGGTGTACGTTTGTTTCCTGCCGCGATCCATAGTTCGGCTGAGCGTTGTTGATGGTGGCTGATCGCTTTGCTGGCCAGGGTCAGACGCGTTTTTAATGGGGCCTCTTCCTCTGTTTTGAAATAGGGGAGCAGATCTTCGCTGTAATCTTCCTGAATCAGTTCAATAAGGCGAATTATTTTATTTTTCAAGATGTCCTCGAATGAATATTTTAAGAGCTTGCGACAAGATTCGTTGTCTCTGAATTGAGGTCAAAGATAATTTGAGCGCGGCCGCTGTAAAGTTGTTGCATAACCTGTTCAACTTTTTCTTCCAGTGAGCAGCCTCTCTCGTCCCAGTCGCAACCATCCCTGGTGACAAATTCCTGAAGTAGATGTTTCAGGGTATTCGGATCGAGGTCACGAAAGGGGATAATAACCGTATTCTCTTTGGTTTGATCCTGGTCAGTCTCAGGTTGCTGCGACATGTGGGCATTTCATCTTTTGCAAAGTTAACTAGTTTTCATCCGGAAACGGCCCTTTTCCGCTGTGGCAGCGTCAATCTGCGGACTTGTTTGTGCGGCGTAAAGTACTACGCCTCCGCTCAAGTCCTTGATTTCCTTGCCACAACGAAAAATTGCTCGTTTCCAATCTGAAAACTGGATAGTTGCTATTTTGAGTTTCCGGATGGCAACTAAATGGTTTATTGGGTTGAGTGAAAGAGCTGGGGGCTGCCCGCAGCTTTTGCTAAAGGTAGCATGCAATAGCAGATTGGCAACAGGGAAATAATTCTCCGGTTAAAAACTCGAGAGTTTTAAGATCTTTGCAAATGATATATGATCAGAATTATCGACAACTTCACATAGATGGGAAAAAACGTGCGTCAATTTTTTACTATTTGTATCTCTATTGAAAAGACAATAGGAGCTATTTACCGGCAGTTTGCTGGCTCTCTTACCTGTGACAACCAGTTAAAAGAGATCTGGATGAAAATGGCTCAGGACGAAGATCAACATGCTCTGGATTTAAACTTTGCCGCACGCTTGGCAAAAGATGATGGTTTTACCCCAAAGGCTCATATTATGGCGAAAGTCGAGCGCATGCATCAATTTGTCCTTGAGTCCTTAACTAAAGCTAAGGCCGGACACTTTACGCCCAAGGCTGCAGTTGAACTTTCCCTGAAGCTGGAAAACGAATTTCTGGCTATTCATATCACATCTTCAGTTGATTTTGAGAGTGACAGCATGCGACGCATGTTTGCTGCAATGGTGCGCGGAGATGAAGAGCACTGCCGGGCTATCAGGGAATATCATGCCCTGCATTATG
This sequence comes from Geopsychrobacteraceae bacterium, assembly GCA_963664385.1. Lineage (GTDB taxonomy): Bacteria > Desulfobacterota > Desulfuromonadia > Desulfuromonadales > Geopsychrobacteraceae > Seleniibacterium. The sequence goes on along the minus strand of OY761157.1, from coordinate 594,401 downwards.
GCCGTTAGCACCTGAAATGTTTTAGTATAGGGAGTTTCAGGTTTAAAAAGTGATGTGCAGGCCAGAGCTGAAGCTGACTTCAGAATAATTGTTGCTCGCTGTTGTGTAGCTGTAGTCGTTAATATATCCCTGGAGGTAGAGCTGAGTTGTACGTTGTAATGACTTATTCAACTGGTAGTTTATATTGATATTGGCCAATATCTTGGCAATATCCTCATCATTTTTATCAATTAACTGATTCTGACCAACCCGCACATAAGTTTCAAAATTTTTCTCAGGAATACTGATTTTTAATCCCAAAGAATATTCCCAAACCTGTTGCTGTGCATCGTTCAATTCATCATTAATCATCCACCCCCCTAATCTCAGCTCAGGCTTCAAATGGATCTTCGGGGTTGCTTTAAAGTTAGAAGAGAGGCTGGTGTTGTAGGTGTATTCATCACCGTTCGCCGCTCGGGCATTATCGTAGAAGATGATATTCAGATTACTGCAACTGATCAGCGGTCCGAAATGATCAAGGTAACTCAAGGTCAGGTAATGATGCTGTTGTTCGATTTCCTCACTGGCGCTGTACTTGTAGGTATAACTGGTGTTGAGCTCTGCATGTGGGCGCTTGAAAAGTTGTTTACGCTTGAAGGCGATTCCTGGCTGATAATGATCCGTGCGGTAGTCAAGCTGTCCAGCGAGGTCATCGTGATACCAGAGTAAACTCAGGGTGTATTCTGTTTTGGCACTATGGTGGTACCTGAGGCGTCCTGAAAGCTTTTCCCGGTCAGCAGTTGTATCTGTTAGCAGACTGACAAAATCTGAATCAATATATTCATATTCCAGTTCAAAGTCTGTTACTGCATGGGTCAGTAACCCTTTAAGACGGTGGGCAGTGCCGCTATATTCCGTGTTTTCAGCCGTCTCCGTGGCGCTATTGAGTGATGTGTCGGAAAAGGCTGTTTCTCCATAAAACTTCAGGTTCTCTAACATTTGATAGTGCCAGTCCAGGCTGATCAGAGACGATCCATAGCCAACATCTGCTGTTGAGTTCAGCCTATCTTGGGCATGAAGGACGTTGGTTGCAATCCAGAAATCAGATGTCAGAGGCTGTTTGTAGCGCAGCCCCTGGACCAGACGACGGGTTGTTGTTTTTCCCCAGAACTGATCCCAGTCGGAACAATTGTAGCCATAGATAACCGAGAATTCCGGACCTGTTTGCTGTTCACTGGTGTAGGAGTAAACAGCACCTTTGACGCTGTGGGTTAATGAGTATGCGGAGTAGCGAGTATAGGTGTCACCGATCCTGATGAATTGATTGCTGGTTTTAAATTCTCCCTGAAAACTGTTCAGCTGATATTCGTGGTCATTATTGAAATTAGCGTAATCGGTTTGACCATACAGGCTGAAGCGGTAAGAAAAGTCATTTACCCCTCCTGATCCAATAATATTCATTGGTCTATAGAATTGATTTTCGTCGATGAACGGTAAGCCTGGGTAACCTTTACTTGCAGATGTTGCTGTCAGATTGAAGGCTGCTGACTGTTCCTGATCGGCCAGCGCAGGACAGGCGCCTCCCGCCATAAACAAGTAGATAAGCCAAAGCCCGAAAATACCGGTCTTTAACCACTTGTTCTGAATAGAAATCCAACGCTTGGATATGTAGTGAATTAAGCTATTCATAAGACAATTCTAATGTAGATAGGAGGGGAGAGTCAATTATTGTCTGCCGTTGCTTAATGAAAAAATATCCAGGACTGCGCGGAAATAGGCAGAGTTTTGAAATCAATAATAATTTCAATTAAATATAAACAACATAAAAATAGTGTATAAATAAAGTTTTGATTGTTTGTAAAATACATGTTGACAGTAGGGAATAAAGTTAATATAAACCACACGGAAACAATAAACAAAAAGGAGCTATCATGCTAAAACGTTCATTATTTATTTCCTTACTTTTTTCTCTTCTCATTCCGGTCGGTGCATTTGCTGACCTTGGTGATTATTTTGTCAGTACTCAGTGGTTAGGTGATCATCGGGATAAAGCCGTTGTCGTCGATGTTCGCAAAGGGCCTCTTTACCTGCTCGGACATATTGACGGGGCACATCATGTTAAACGTGATGAATTTTTAGAAACCCGCAACGGGGTGAAGAGTCTGGTGCCTGGTTCCGCAAAAACTGCAGCTCTTCTCGGGCGCCTTGGTGTTACTCCGGAAACTCCTGTTGTCGTCTACGCTGAAGATAACAATCCGTATGCAGCCAGGTTAGTCTGGTCGTTACATTACAACGGCCATAAAAATGCCTATGTTCTGGATGGTGGGTACGATAAATGGTCAGTCGAAGGGCGTGCTACCAGTCTGTTCCCGACTGCCGCTCCGGTTGCCGTTGATTATCGGTTGAATGAACAAGCTGAATATCTTGATGCCAGGGCTGACGCCGATTATGTCTATACGCGTTTGGAAAACCCTGGAGTAGTTGTCTGGGATACCCGGCGTAGTGCTGAATATGAGGGGACCGAGGTGCGTGCGGACCGTGGCGGGCATATCCCGGGAGCTGTTCACCTCAATTGGGAAGATCTGCAAACCGAAGTGAATGGTGTAAAAGTTTTGAAAAATCGTAGTGAGATCATTGCGCTTTTACAGAGCAAGGGGATAACATCAGAGAAAGAGATTATTGCTCACTGCCAGACCGGCATCCGCTCTTCTTACGCGACCCTGGTTTTATTGGGCCTCGGCTATCAACGAGCCAGTAACTATGACGGATCATGGATTGAGTGGGCAAATAATACAACACTGCCAATAATCAACGCACAAGGGGAACTGGATACCTCAATCTACCTGAGTCTGGACAGAACTCGTGAGCAGCAGGTGCAAAAACAGCAAGAGGTGGTACAATGACATTATTGGGACGCATAAAAAATCGCTCCTTAGCTGTTCTGGCAACTCGTTTTCCAACAGTCGCCAAAAAATTTGTCCAAGGTTACACCCCGCAGGAAAGTGCGGGGGATATCCCCTGGGCAGAACCGAAAAAGCCGCTGCATCAGGCAACAGTAGCATTGGTAACGACTTCTGGCATCCATCACCGCAATCAGCCGGGGTTCGACATGGCCGATAAGAATGGCGACCCCAGCTTTCGAGTCCTCGACGGAAAGGAGTTGTTCAATGACTTTCAAATCACCCACGACTATTACGATCACTCTGACGCACGCAAAGACCCGAACATCATCTTTCCGCTTGACCGACTCAAGGAGTTGGTTACCGAAGGGGCACTCGGCGGTCTGGCCCGAACTCATTATGCCTTCATGGGGCATATCGACGCAGAACATATCCGTACGCTCAGCGAAAAAACCGCTCGGGAAGTCGCTGGTCGGCTCAAAAAAGATCAAGTCGACCTTGTCCTTTTAACGCCTGCTTGAGGCATCTGCAATCAATCCGTGGGATTGATACAACGTGAAATAGAAAAAGTCGGAATTGCCACGGTCGGAATCTCCATCGTTCGTGAGTACTCCGAAAAAGTGAAACCACCACGTACGGTTTTTGTCCGCTGGCCTTTTGGTCACCCCTTAGGTGAGGTGGGCAATAAACTACAACAACGAACAATCGTACGTGAGGCGCTGGCGGCCATTTATAAAATCAAGTCTCCCGGTGAGATTGTTGATCTGCCCTATCGTTGGCGTCGTGAACAGTATAGTGAAAACCAGCCCTTAAGTGTCGATGGTATAAACAAGACAGAGCAGCCCTGATGCTCACGAAGATCATAGCGGTCCTTACGATGATGTAGGGGCCGCTTTTTTTGTCGGCTAATAGATCAGGTAGTATTTCAAGAAGACCATGCTACGCTTGAGATAGTATTCAAACCACTGGAGTGAGGTCTTGAAATGAATAAACCACATCATATCCTGCGGATCGGCTTTTCCCTGTTCAGTGCGGTCAGTTCTTTTCTGTTTGTTTTCTATGCGGTGAATATTGCTTTCAGTCCAACGGCTACGGGTTGGCTAAAAACATTTGCCTATGTGACCGGTGGTTATGGGCTGATGAATATTTATATTCTCAGTTGGGCCTGGCGCAGCAAGATAAGCTGGGCGCTTAGTGCTGATTTGGTTATTGCCGCCTGCTTCTTTGGGGGATGTGTGATGGATTACCTGCGTGGCGGGTTGACAAGGGGGGCGGTCGGCATAGCCGCTCTCCTGATCCTGGCGATTATTCTTGGTATAAACTGGTATGCGATAAGACTACTGGAGTAATTATTCCCGTTAATCTGGGTTGCTCTCATTTAAGTTAACAGAGCAACCCAGATGATTACAGGTCACTTATGCGTTAAGGATTGGCTTTGCGCTCGCTCACACCTAGAACCTGCTTTACCTTCATGCGTGGTTGGCCGGTAATCAAACGCGCATTCTTGCTGAGCGAGAAGTAACTCCAGATCCAGGAGAAAATAACCGATAATTTATTGCGAAAACCTATTAATGGCAGAATGTGGACAATGCCCCACAATGCCCAGGCAGGAAAGCCACTGAACTGGCCACCTGCAACAGCGGCGACCGCACGATTTCGACCTATGGTCGCCATGCTGCCTTTATCCCGGTAGGTAAATGGCTTACGTTGTTCACGGGCCTCGGGGGCTTTCACTTCATTGCGAATCAGGCCGGCAACATAGTGCCCCATTTGCATTGCTGCAGGAGCGACCCCGGGAACCGGTTTTTCCGTCTTCCGATCAATAGCATGGGCAAGGTCCCCAACGACAAAAACTTCGGGATGTCCGGGCAACGACAGGTCTGAACCAACCTTTACCCGGCCCTGGCGGTCCAGTTCGCAGTTAAGAGAGGCTGTCATCTCTGAGCCACGGACCCCTGCTGCCCAGATGATGTTTTCAGCTGGCAAATGTTCATCTCCGATAAAGACTTCCCCCTCCTTTATGTTGGTAACAAAGCTGTTAAGGCGAACCTGTACCCCCATGGCTTCGAGATCACGTAACGCTTTATTACCAAGCTTTTCAGGTAGCGCAGGGAGTAGGCGTGGTCCGGCCTCGACCAACAAAACCTGGGCGGTTGTCGTATCAATATGACGAAAATCGCGGGGAATCGTCTTGGCAGCAATCTCTTTTAGTGCTCCGGCCAACTCAACCCCAGTCGGGCCACCACCAATAACAACAAAGGTCAGTTTGGCCTGGCGTGCTGCGGCGTCTGCTTCCCATTCCGCAGCTTCATAAGCAAGAAGAACCCGGCGCCGGATTTCCAGGGCATCATCAACTGACTTAAGGCCTGGAGCAAAACTGGCCCATTCGTCGTGGCCAAAGTAAGAGTGGGTAGCTCCATTGGCAAGGACCAGGTAATCATAGGGAATTCTGGTGTTCTGAAAACAGGCATAGCGATTTTCCAGGTCGACGCTGGTCAGTTCATCGAGAACGACAGTGGTGTTTTGCTGCTGACGTAACAGACGCCTGATCGGGGCAGCGATATCCGCTGGCGACAGAACTGCGGTCGCGACCTGGTACAAAAGGGGTTGAAACAGATGATAATTGTTGCGGTCAGCCAAAGTTATTTCAAGAGGGCTGTCAGCCAGCCCTTTGGCACACTCAAGGCCGGCGAACCCACCACCAACAATGACAACTTTAGGAATTGAAGAATCACTGGTATTTTCCATGTTTATACCTGTCAGATAACTATTTAATCGATTCAAGAAAATGGATGTAATTTTTACAGGAGGTTATCTTAGCGTGAAAAATAAAATATTACAATAAAGGTAAGCTATTTAATGAAACAACAGGGTATCTATGGATACCCTGTTGTTAACGGAGGTAGCAGGTAATTCTCAGACGGCTTGTTGCTGGCGCTGTAATGCTTGACGGTATTGAACAATATCCTCAATGGTAACCAGTGGCATATAGTGTGCCGCGGCAAATTTAATCAAGTCCGGCATGCGGGCCATGTCGCCGTTCGGCAGGGTTACTTCGCATAATACCCCGCATGGTTTGAGTCCGGCCAGGCGCATCATATCGACGGTTGCTTCAGTGTGACCACGGCGTTCGAGAACGCCACCGTTGCGTGCACGCAGCGGAAATACGTGCCCTGGGCTATTGAGGCTTGTCGGGGTAGCGTCATCGGCGATAGCCGCCTGAATGGTGGTGACCCGGTCGGCAGCGGAAACCCCGGTGGTTACCCCTTTGGCAGCTTCAATGGTTACGGTGAAGGCTGTGCCATACTGGCTTTTGTTGTCTTCGACCATCATTGGCAGTTCGAGCTGGCCGATTCTTTCTTCCGTCAGGCACAGGCAGACGATGCCGCTGCATTCACGGATCAGCAGTGCCATCTGGTCTTTAGTGATTGATTCTGCTGCATAAATGATATCGCCCTCATTTTCACGGTCTTCATCGTCAGTGACAATAATGCCGCGACCATGGCGTAATGCAGAAAGAGCACGTTCGACGCGTTGCTCAGGCGAACCGAAAAGGTGGTGAATTGTCTGATTCATGGATCAACTCCTTAAAAAACATGAACCAGGGCGTAGTGATAGGCAGGAAACAATCTAATACCAGAGATTGAAGTCTGTCGTATCCTCTTTCATCCGGACTATGACCGTCGGCTCTGGAATTACACCAGATCTGCTGACCCTTTATCCCTATGACAAAGGCGCTCGCGGGCTTCTCAAGAATGAGTTACCGCCGGTGGGGAATTGCACCCCGCCCTGAGAATAGATGCATATATCATAGCAATTATCGTCCCCTCTTACCAGCATTTTTGGACCATTTCTGAAGATAAATTATCCTTTTCTGCAGGAGAAATTGAGAGGTGAAAATAATGGGCAAAAACTAACCTTCCAGTTTATTGCAAAGTTATTCTAACAAACCAAATTTGTTGATTTTTTAAGAAAAAAGAACTATTCTTTCGAACATTGTTTTTATCGTCAGTTTGTGTTCAATGGAGAACCATTTCAAAGCTTTTTCTTAATGTACGGTTATTAAACTCAACCGTCTTCTCCTGAACCGAAAACTGTGTTCGAAAAGATATTTTGAGCGTCTGTTTTTTCACTATTTGTATGTGGTGTGAGACAACGTTCGGTGGCGCGGGGGAGCTTTGTCTTTCATTTTATGTTCATTGTTATGTTTCTACTGTATGTAAGAGCACCTTTTCTGTCTTAACTAGTTTTCATCCGGAAACGGCCCTTTTCCGCCGTGGCTGTGTCAATCTGCGGACTTGCTTGTGCGACGTAAAGGACTACGTCTTAAGCGCAAGTCCTTGATTTCCTAGCCACAACGAAAAATTGCTCGTTTCCAATCTGAAAACCTGGAAGTTACGATTTAGAGTTTCCGGATGGACACTATACAGAAATATGTATGGCATTAACGCCTATCAACCGCAGCGTTTGACAATCTTTACACGTAGGTTAGAAACAGACGAGATCGGTAATGAACATATATCAATTGCAGTATTTCCGTACTATGGCCAAGGTTCAGCATTACACCAAAGCATCAAAAATGCTGTGCATTACCCAGCCCAGTCTGAGCAACAGTATTGCCGCTCTTGAAGAGGAGTTAGGCACCTCCCTGTTTGAGAAACGTGGTCGCAATGTTGTTTTGTCGCGTCACGGTAAAGTTTTTTTGACCTATGTCGAAAATGCTCTGGATGAATTGCAACTGGGAGCTGAAAAGGTTAAGGAACTCACGGGAGATCTGCAGGTTCCCATCAACCTTGGCTTTATTTATACCTTAAGCTATTTCTTTATCCCGAATCTGCTTGGGCAGTTTAAACAGTTTAATAACGGTGAGTTTGCCGAGGTTGAATTTACCCTGCAGGAAGGATGTACCGCGAATCAGTGTACCCCTGAACTGATTCGCAAGCTGAAAAATGATGAGCTGGATATCGTTTTCATTTCTCTGCTACCAAAGGATAATGATATCGAATTTGTACCGGTCTGTGATCAGGAGTTGGTCGCCATCGTTCCGAAGAATTATGAGCCTGATGCCGAAGGAACCATCGATTTGACCAGGATTGGCAATTATCCTTTTATTCACTTCTCGGGAAAATCAGGACTCAAACTTGAAATCAACCGGATGTTTGAACGCGTCAATGTAACGCCAAAGGTCTGCTGTGAAATGGAAGATCTGGTTTCCATTGCCGGTCTGGTTTCTTCCGGGGTGGGGATGGCGATTGTGCCGGAAACCCCGGTATTGAAAAATTACAATTTAAAAATGTTGCCCATAAAAAATCCCAGATATAAACGGAAAATCTACCTGGGATATATGAAAAATCGCTACGAAACTCTTCCCATCCAGCAATTTAAGAATTTTGCGGTGAAACATTCACGCGAGATTATGCGCCCAGAAAATCGCTGAAGGTTGCAACTATCAGGCAACAATCAGGTGGTCTTTTTTCAGCTTGGCTCTGATAATATCGCGCAGGACGTATTTCTGAACCTTTCCAGATTCTGTACGTGGTAGTTTCTCGAGGAATTCAATTCGTTCAGGGCATTTGTACTTAGGAAGATCCCGGGCGACAAAGAAATCGAGAATATCGCTAAGCTCTGGACGCTCCAGATCGTTATGCAGAACCAGAAAGGCGCACACCTTTTCTCCCAGACGTGGGTCCGGCATGGCGACGGCTGCAGCTTCGCGAATATTCGGGTGACGCACCAGAATTTCCTCTATTTCCCGGCTGCTGATATTCTCTCCACCGCGGACAATCATATCCTTTTTGCGTCCGGTGACACGCAGGTAGCCATCATCATCTATGGCACACAGGTCACCGCTGTAATACCAACCATCTTTATCAAGGACCTTGGCAGTCAACTCAGGTTCTTTGAGATAGCCGACAAAGACGTTCGGCCCCCTGGACAGTTCCTCCCCCTCTTTTGCTTCCTGACCAGACTGATCGATAATTCTGACCTCAACCCCAGGGACAATACAACCATCGGTAGTAATGATTTTTTCCAGCGGATCAAGGCATGAGCAGGCGGCATGGGGAACGCTCTCCGTTGACCCATAGACTCCGAGGACCCTGAACCCGGCCTGTTGTGCGTTCTCCATCAGGGAGCGGGGGACGGATGCCCCGCCACAGAGAAAAAAGCGCAACGATGAAATGTCGTAATCCCGTTTTTTCAAAACCTCGAACATATCGTAAACAAAGGGGGTGGCGCCCATCCCGCAGGTACAGTGCTCCTGCTCAATCAGGTGCAGACTATCTTCTGGTCGGAAAATATCCTGCAGGACACTGGTCGCCGAAAAAATAAACGGCAGAGTCACGCCATGATGAAAACCGGTGGCATGACCGACCGGTGCTGGCATCAGCAGCACATCAAAAGAGCTGAAATTGACTTTGGCGGCCAGAGCTTTTTCAGCAGCAATGATATTATTATGGGTCAGCATAACGCCTTTAGGAAATCCTTCGGTCCCGGAGGTAAACAGCACGGCAGCCAGATCATCAGCACTGCGTACGCTTATCCCTTCATGAACGGGGTAGCCAGCAACCAAATCCTCAAGTACATGCCCCTGGGGTGTTGGTTGCTGTTTGTCGATTTCGATAACTTGTTCAAGAGCATGTAGGGCAGGTTTTAGACGTTTATACTTATCACCCCAGGAGCAGGACTTGAACTCGGCCGGAACAAACAGTAATTTTGACTCGCACTTGTTCAGAATATGAATCAAATCACTGTTGCCATAGCTGAGGCAGATTGGGTTAACGACAGCCCCGGCTTTAAGGCAGGCAATATAGATAATGGTGAATTCAACCCAGCCTGGAAGCTGAATAGAGACAAAATCTCCGGGTTTGATCCCCTGTTCCATGAGGAAGCTGCAGACTTTACCAGCCGTTCGGTTTGCTTGAGCGTAGCTGTAGCGAGCCCCTTGGCGATCAACAACTGCAGTTTTGTCAGGACAGCTCAAAACAGCCATATGCCAATAGTCCAGCAGGGTTGCCTCCCCCCAATAGCCTTGTTGACGGTAAAATTTCTTTCTTGTCTGTATGTTCTGGGTAGGAATCATAGCAACATAATCTTCCTTGACCTGGCTATTAAGTTAGGTAAATACCGTCGGGTAAATGTCTTTAACAATTCTTGGATGTTTTTCTGTGTCCCTAAGTTCTGGCCGTTCCGTGATCAGGAGCTACCGTCCTTTTGTCTTTGGGAGTAATGGGTTCAATTCTGCAGGTTAGTCCCAGAATGATGGAGCCGATGATGGAGATGATGGCGCCAAAATATAGAGCCTGCATGTAGCCGTAAGCATCGACGATAATGCCGGTTAATATTGGTGAGGAAATACCACCAGCGGTTGCGAAGGTTGCCCACAGTCCGGTGATTTTCCCAGCATTGATATGGGAGAAAACCATGGGCATTGAGTAGTATCCGCCCATGGTCAGGCAGAGTACGCCATTGGATAAAGAAATCATGACCACTGCGGTGGTGGCGTCAGGCGCTTTTGAGCCGATAATGAGCAGCACGCCGGCGGCAATCATGCCAAAGACCGGGATACTTTTCCGGCCAAAATTCTGGCCAAATCTGGTTGAGGCTTTATCTGCCAGGTAGCCGCCAATCGGGTAGGTAAAGATTGCGACGATATAAGGCATCATGGTGTAGACCGCACTTTGATGGAGTTCAAGTCCACGTCCCCTGACAAAGTAGGTCGGCAGCCAGGTCATAAACAGATAAAACAGGTAATTGGTACAGAAGAAAGAGACTGCTCCGGTCCAGATTGAGGGGGTAGAAAAAATATCCCTGGGAGACAATTGAACTGCTTTACTGCTGAGACCCGGGATCCCTCCCTGATCAGCTTTAATATAATCAAGCTCTTCGCGACTGATGGTCGGGTGGTCATCTGGATTGTCCTTGCCGCAGGCCAGCCACAGCAGAACCCAGGCCGGAGCAATGAAGGCAAAGGTCCAGAAAACCATCTGCCAGTTCCAGCCACTGATAATCCAGGCTGCAATCGGCATGGTCAGGGTAATCCCTAACGGCACGCCAACCAGGCAGATCCCCTGGGCCAGTCCGGTTTCCTTGCGTGGCATCCACTTGGCAACCATGGATGACATGGCAGGCAGAGCGACTCCTTCACCAACCCCCATGAGAATGCGGATCACCAGCATCATGCCGAGCGAGGTGGTGAAGGGGGTGATAAAGACAAATACAGACCACCACAAAGCGCCCATGATCAGCAGTTTTCCACCACCAAATTTGTCAGCCAGCCAGCCTCCGATAATCATGCTGCAGGCATAACCGATGAAGAATGATGTCGAAACCAGGCCAAAATCGGTGGCACTCCAGTTGAAGTGCTTCATCATCGCCGGTCCGGCAATCGACATATTTGAGCGGTCCATGTAAAGGACCATGTAACAGATCAGGAATTGAGCGATAATCAGCCAGCGTTTGTTTCCAACCTCGAGGTTCATTCTTTGCTCCTTGTCTGTGTTGATCATGCCTGCTTGTAAAAGCAGTGGTGCAAGATGACATTATGTGCCGGACAGGGTGAAAGAGCTGCCTGGGGCCTGAAAAACCGGGATAGCGATTTTTCCGCAGGACCCCAGGCAAATTACAAAATAAAACAAACCGCATATCATCGAATCCTGTCCACCCGTGCGATGGTCTGCGCGGGGAGACAGAGTTTACTCTTTCCCGATTTGAAACGAACGAACATTTTTTTTAGTAGTGGCTTTGGGCTCCTAAGGAGCTCCGGTTAGACTAAAATCTCCGCAGCAATGACAGCTTCTGGGAATTCCTCAGAGCTATCGCTCAGGAGCACGCCGTTGACATCGCGATACAAGCGGGCAGCACTCATATCTTCACAGAACCCGACGCCACCTTCGACCTGAATTGCATCAATCAAGGCCTGGGTTCCGATTCTGGATACGAACTTTTTAACCATGGCGGCTTCAACAACAAAGCGCTCATCCTGCTCGACCAGTGAGGCGGCATCGTAAATGGCCAGCTTGGCCATGTGGATGTTGGTAGCGATATCTGCCATCAGGGTTTGCATGGCCGGAAAAGACGAGATCGGACGCTTGAATTGGATACGCTGCTTGGCATAGTTGGACGCTTCAGTCAACGCAGCTTTGGCCAGACCGACAGCCAGGGCGCCTTCAGCGATGTTGGCCATGGCTTTGACATATTTGACCAGATCCATGCCACCGCCTTCAAAGCTCAGCAGGTTGCCAGCAGGAATTTTAACATTGTCAAATTTCAGTTCGGCACACTGGCAGGCACGCAGACCCATATTTTTAATATTGCGTTCAACGGACAGCCCTGCGCTAGCGGCATTGACGACAAATGCGCTGAATCCTTTAGTACCAGCGTCCAGGTCGGTTTTGGCGATGACAACATAGACGCCGGCGACGCCACCGTTCATGACGTAGCTCTTACTGCCGTTAAGGACATAGCTGTCGCCTTCTTTGGCAGCGACAAGGCGATCCGGTCCGGCACCTGGTGCATGGTTCGGCTCAGCCCAGGCAAAAGCACCGAGTTTTTCGCCAGCGCACATGGCCGGCAGGTATTGCTCTTTCAGTTCGTCGGAAGCGAATTTGTTAATGCTCATGGCAGCCAGGGAAGCATGATTGACCAGGATAGCGGCAGCGCCGCCGCTGACCTTGGCGATCTCTTCAACGCTTAAAACATAGCTGAGATAACCTGCTTCTACCCCACCGAAATCTTCGGGGAAGCACATTCCCAGAAAGCCGTTTTCAGCTAATTGCTCAACGAGTTCTTCCGGATATTTGTAATCATGATCGATTTCAACAGCAATCGGTTCGATATATTCTTGGGAAAATTCACGCGCATTCTGCTGAATTAATTCTTGTTCCTCAGTTAAAACGTAACTCATTGGTGATCCTCCAGTTCATCTTAGGAATTCAAAATACCCCGGGAAACGATAAGACGCTGAATCTGATTAGCACCCTCAAATATCTGGTAAACTTTGATATCGCGCATCAGTTTCTCGACGACCGAATCTCTGGAGTAACCTTTGGAACCCATCAGTTTAACGGCTTCGGTAGCAACTTTCATCGCCGTGTCAGAGGAGAAAACTTTAACCATCGAGGCTTCAGTACTCATCCGTACGCCTTTTTCTTTCAGCTTGATAACATCGTAAATGAGGTCTCGGGCCGCTTCGATCTGAATCTTCATATCGACCAGTCTGAAGGCAACATCCTGATGGGAAGCCAGTGGTTTGCCGTTGATATCGAGGGTTTCCTCGCAATATTTGCGTGCTTCGTCAAAGGCACGGCGGGCCAGACCAATGCCGACATTGCCGACGGTGGTCCGGAATACGTCCAAGGTTCTCATCGCCAGGAAAAACCCATCGCCAAGCTCACCAACCAGGTTTTCTTTAGGAATGCGGCAGTTTTTCAGGGACAGCTCGGCCGAATCAGAGCAGCGGATGCCGAGTTTGTGCTCGGCGTTTGAGCCGGTGAGATGTTTATGCTCAACGATGAAGGCACTCTGGCCTTTAACCCCTTTACTCGGATCGGTTGATGCGATAACAATCATGACGTCTGCATAAGTACAAAAGGAAGCGAAACATTTGGAACCATTCAGGACCCATTCGTCGCCATCAAGCACCGCTGTTGTGGTAAGCGAGGCCGCATCGGATCCTGCCCCCGGTTCGGTGATGGCGAAGCCACCTAAGCCGCCAGCCATGATTTTATCGAAATAGAATTTTTTCTGCTCTTCGCTACCGCCGAAACGGACAATCTGAGCGCTCAGCAGGTTACCGCTGAGAATGTTGGCGAAAGCACAGCAGCCGTAGCCCCATTCCTCAACGACCAGACTCTGCTCGATAACGTCAAAGCCCGGGCCGCCGTATTCGGCAGGAATCGAGTGACCGAACAACCCGGCGTCCAGCGCTTGCTGAACAATAAAGCCAGGGAATTCTTTACTTTCATCATGCGCTTGGGCGATTGGAATGATATATTTAGCCGTAAATTCTCTGGCGCGATCTTGGGTTTCTTTTTGTTTTGGGGTGAGTGATTGTTCAATACTCATGGTATGTACCAGCCTTTCTTTCAGTTCAAAGTGAACATAACTTCAGATGATGTCTTAGCCGTGGCGGAACGCGACACCAAAGGTCCCCCTGGTGTAGGTCCATTGCACGATCCCCTTGTCCTTACAGACGACCCGACAGGTGCCGCATTCAAGACAGCCGGCATAGTCAAAATTGATCTCACCATCTTTCAGGGTGTAAAGAACTGCAGGGCACGCAACCAGGCAGGCTTTCTCCTGGCACTTGGCACAAATTTCCTTATCCAGAACGATGTGAGGATAATCCTCATCAACCGTGAATTTGTTCAGTCCCAATAATTCTTCAGGGCTCTGTTCTTTAATGCTCATAGCGATCGTACTCCTTTCCAGCCATCGGAGATCAGCTGCCCGAAGGAGACATGTTTCCGGAGTGTCTTATAAGCTGTTTTGCTCATCTTCTCAGGGATTTGACCGTCAACCGTAAACAGGTTCTTCAACTGGTCATTAGCGAGCTCCGGATAGGTGGTAAACAGGCGCGGGAGCCCCATGATATGGTGGAAGCCTGAGTAGGTTTTCATGGTCGGCAGAATCAGCCGTTCCAGCTCCTGTTGGTAGAGAGGCCCAACCTGGGAGACGACACAGGCATTGCTGACAGCATGTGCCGCTGCCAGACCACTGAGGATAGCCAGATCCATGCCGCGCAGAATGACTCCGGCGCTGATGCAGAGACCCGCGGCATCGCCAATCACAACCAAACCGTCGCGATAGAGGTTTGGCGGTACGCCGTCAAGACCAAGCTCGGGGACCAGGTGAGCACCATATTCGGTTGTCTGGCCACCTTCGATCATGGCATGGATGGCGGGATGCATTTTGAAATCCTGCAGCATCTGATGAATCTTGGTGCCCTGTTTACTGACTTGTTCCGGATTGAAGATGATTCCAAGAGAGATGCTGTCCTTGTTGGTGTAAAAGAAGGCACCACCCGATATCCCTTCGGTACAACCGAGGGCTACGCGTGCTACCCCTTCGTCACCTTTGAGGTTGAATCTTTCCTGGATGACTTTTTCTGGTAGCTCGATAACTTCCTTAACCCCGACCCCGACCGAGTGAGCGGAGATATCACCACGTAAACCGGCCTTCTGAGCAATCAGAGAGTTGACTCCGTCGGCAGCAATGACCACGTCAGCATACATTTCATCATCGCCAGCTTTGATCCCGACGATTTTACCGTTCTCTTCCAGCAGTTCGTCAACCAGGATGCCGCAGGCAACCATGGCTCCCTGGGCTTCGGCCTCTTCGGCAAACCATTCATCGAAGGGTGCCCGCAACACTGAGTAGGACTGTGGCACGTCTTCGCCGTAATCGTAGTCACTGTAATCGATGGTTGTGGCACTGTTTGGCCCTAGCATCATGATCTGTTCACGGACAATTTTGCGTTGCAGTGGAGCGCTTTTGTACAGACCCGGCTCAAGTTTTTCCAAAGCGTAGGTGTACAGTCTGCCTCCGGTAACATTCTTGCTTCCAGCCGTTACCCCCCGTTCGACCAGAAGAACAGCTTTTCCCTCTTTAGCCAAGGTATAGGCACAGGCACATCCTGCCGTGCCAGCACCAATAACAATGGCGTCAAATTTTTCATCATCAGACATAAAATTCTCCTGTCCGGTGCTGCTATTTCAATGCTTCAATCAGTATCGGGACGACTTCGTAAAGGTCGCCGACGATGCCATAATCAGCAGCTTCAAAGATGGGGGCTTTTTCATTGGTGTCGATAGCAACGATGATTTTTGAATCACGGATACCGGCCACGTGCTGAACCTGCCCGGAGACACCGAGGCTGAAATACAGTTCCGGTTTGACTTTCTGCCCGGAAATACCGATGTAGCGTTCGACGGGTAACCAGTGATAATCTTCGGCAATACTTCTTGAACAGGCGACCTCTGCTCCTAGTTTGGCTGCCAGCGCTTGGGCGATTGAGATGTCTTCCTGTTTGGCCAGACCGCGGCCGATGACAACCAGGCGATCAGCTTCGGTAATATCGACGCCCTCACGTTCTATCGGACAGACATTACTGATGGTGATGCGTTCATCGGTCGCTGCTTCGATAGTAACCAGTTCACCCTGCTGGTCGACCGGGGCCGGAGCCTCAAAGGTGCGTGGCGCAATGGTCACCAGGGCCGGTAAGCTGATTGACTCGGTGCACAGCGCCAGACCGCCGTACATCATGCGGGTGGTCTGGATTTCATCATTGGCGAAGGCGACGGTTTGTGCTTCAGTCACCAGCCCGGCTTTGATTTTTGCCGCAACTTTTGCAGCAATATCCTTGCCTCTGGGGGTCGCACCAATTAGTACAACCGAAGCCTGCTGACAGGACACTGCGTCACTGATAGCGGTCGCGTAACTTTCCGGCCAGGCAGAGGCTCCACTGAGGACCACGACCTTATCTGCACCGGCAGCAAAATACCCTTGACTGTCATCAGCATTGGTGGTCAGCACTACGACCGGCTGGCTCATCGTGTTTTTCAACTCCAGGCCGGCAGTAATCAGCTCGCTGGCGACGCCACAGTTTTCTGAAAAGATATATATTCCTGACATGGCTGCTTCCTTTCCTTAAACCAGGCCTTCAGAGGCAAGGCTGGAGATGAACTGGTCGACATTTTTGGCCTGGTCAGAGTCGTTGAATATTTTGTTCTTACGACTCATCACGAAACCTTTGACCTCAATACGCTTGGTTTTGACCTCCAGATCACTGTCAGTCAGATCCAGGTCGGCAAGTTTAATTTCAGTCGATGGCTTTTTGGCTGCGCCGAGAACCTGCTTAAGGCTCGGAATCCGTGGCTTATTGATTTCCGGCAGAACGCTGATAACCGCCGGACCAGACACACTGGCCACTTCGGTGCAGTCCGCCAGCTTGCGGGTAGCACGTAGCGTGGTGCCGTCCATCTCCAGGTTGGACACGTAGGTAATCGCCGGAATATCCAACAGCGCTCCAAGACGTGGAGCGATCTGCTGATTGTAGGCATCGGCGCTGCCTTCCCCGCAAATGATCAGGTCATATGGGGCCTGCTTCCGAATAACGCCAGCCAGGACATTGGCAGTGACATAGGCATCGGCGGATTCAGCGCTGTCGTCAGCAACATAAAAGGCTTGCTCAGGACCACGGGACAGAACGTCTTTCAGCGATTGTTTGACTTTACTGTTACCAAATGTCAGGACATCAACATTGGCACCCTGTGCTTCAAGCAACTGGGTTGCTTCTTCAATGGCGTTTTTGTCGTATTCACTGATGGTATATTTGGCCCGGCTGGTATCAAGGGGCTGGTCGTCAGCGTTGATCTTGATATCCTGTTCATCCAGGGTCCACTTGTAGCAGACTAGTATTTTAGACATTTCTCCTCCTTCTCGTCGTACTTAGGACAGACTCTTGAATGGGTGATTAAATTGACATGTCATTATGTATCCGGCTATTACGGCAGATCGGTCTGTGCCGAGGTGTTTGCCAGCTTTTTAAAGGCGAGATCCTCACCGCTATAGGCTTTGACGGCGCCCTGCTCGAGCATGCGGGCCATTTTTTCTTCTGAATAACCACACTGCTGCATATATTTCGTCGTGTCGTAGCCAATCGGTTTGGAGGTCCATAAACTTGGATCTCCAACGCTGCTGAGCCTGATCGGGGCGGTTGGGATAACCCGTTCGCCATAGGCGTCATAAGAGACTTTTCTTAAGATGTCATTGGCGAAGGCTTCTTCGTCTTCCAGGACATCATCAACGGTGAACGCTTTCTGATAAGGAATGCTGTTGGCTGTGAAAATTGCTTCCCACTCGGAAAAGTTTTTTTTGGCAAAGGCCCGCTCGAAAGCTTCGATGACGAATTTGTTCCCTTTGTTGGCGGTGACCTGCTGCAAGGTGCTGTACTGATCGCCGGGGCTGAGTTCTTCAATCTCAAAGGCTTCGACCATCAGCTGATATTTGGCGTCGTACATGGTTTCACACATGAGAAACCAGACACCGTCTTTCGACATGAAAGAGTTATTGGAGGGCATGGTGGCCCACTTGCGGGAGCGTGGATAGTCGGCACCCCACTGACGGGAGACAACCGCATGCTGCATCGCCCAGCAGGCCACGTGGTAGAGGTTGACAACAACTTTATCACCAAGCCCGGTCTGAGCCTTGCGGACCAGGGCGGCAAGAATACCTGCACTTAAAAAACCACTGGCATTCCAGTCACCGAAGGCGGCCGGTACATTGACTGGACTTTCCCCGCTCTGTGGAAAGGCGGTCAGGATACCGCCGCGTGCTGAATAGGCAGTGGCGTCATATCCGGGGGTGTCTTTTTCCGGGCCGCGCTCTCCGTAGCCACGCATATGGGCATAAACCAGGTGCGGAAATTTCTCACTGATGGTTTTGTAGTCGAGTCCCAGTTTATTCAATGCTTTGTCTCGAAAATTGGTGACCATAACGTCAGCATTTTTAAGCAGGTCATAGACAAATTCGATACCATCTGTATTTTTGAGATTAACGCTCAACCAGTTTTTACCGAGGCTAGGCATATCAAAGGCCGGATCCTCAGTGTCGTTACGTTCCATGCCGTAACCTGGGCCCTGGGTCCGCATGGCATCCCCTTCAAACGGTTCAATTTTGATAATTTCGGCACCCATTTCGGCAAGAATTCGCGGGCAGGCCGGGGCAGCAACAAAGGTTGCCAGTTCGACGACTTTGATTCCTTCTAATCCTCTCATCTCTCATTTCTCCCTTTATGCTTCGGATGGGTGCCGAAGATACTATTGCGTTGTTGCTTGAGAGGGCAGGAGCGCCAGGCGCTCCTGCCCTCTCATGCCAGATCCAGATTGTTAATAGGAAACAGATGCTCCGCTACTGATAGAGCTTTCTTTTGCTTCAATCGGTTTTACCGTACACACGGCGAGCAGGAAGAAGGCTCCAAGTAAGGCCATGCCTGCTCCCAGAAAGAGTGCATAGTTGTAGCCGAAAGCATCGACAATGACGCCGGTAAGAACTGGGGCGGTAATTCCGGCACAGGTTCCGATGGCACCGTAAAGACCGACGATGGTACCGGCATTTTTCGGGGCAAAAACCATGGGCATTGAGAAGAAGCCGCCCTGGGTCAGGGTCAGGAACGCCATAGACGCGGAGATCAGGACGATAGCCATCACTGCACTCGGCGCGTTGGCTCCAACGAATAG
Source organism: Geopsychrobacteraceae bacterium (assembly GCA_963664385.1). Taxonomy (GTDB): domain Bacteria; phylum Desulfobacterota; class Desulfuromonadia; order Desulfuromonadales; family Geopsychrobacteraceae; genus Seleniibacterium. Next base: position 575,284 of record OY761157.1, on the reverse strand, counting down.
TGCAATGCCGCCAACAATCAGACCGATAATGGGGAACATTTTGCGACCGATGTTCTGACCGTATTTTTTGGAGGCATAGTCAGCAAGAATGCCGCCCAGGGGGTAGGTGATAATGGCAACCATCCAGGGAATTGCAGTCATGTAGCCGCTTTTGACCAGGGTAAAACCACGGCCATTGGCGAGGTAGGCTGGCAGCCAGGACAGCAACAGATAGAAGACATAGTTGAAGCAGAAGTAGGCGATGGTTGCTCCCCAGACATTCTTGTTCCTGAAGATGTCGGAGCCACTCAGGGCGACAGCATTTTTGGTTGCTGAGTTTTGTCCCTGGTCGGATTTGATGTACTCCAACTCTTCAGATGTGATTGATTTGTGCAGGTCTGGGGTGTTTTTGCCCATGGTCAGCCAGACGATTGTCCAGATCGGTCCCAGAAAAGCAAAGGTGTAAAAGATGGTTTGCCAGCTGTAGAATTTGATCAGCTGAGAACCGATGAACATGGTTGCAGCGATACCTAGCGGTACTCCGGCCAGGGTCAGCCCCTGAGCCACGCCGGCTTCTTTTCTGGGAACCCATTTGGACACCAGGGACGAGGCTGAAGGTAAAGTGACCCCCTGGCCAATGCCAACCAGAATGCGGATGACGATAAACAGGGCGATGGTATAGCCATAGGGGCTGAAAAAGGTAAAAACTGACCACATCAGGGTGCCGGTAACAATAACCTTGGTCGCACCAAAGCGGTCGGCGAGCCAGCCGGCAGGGAGCATGGTCAGCGCATAGCCAATAAAGAAAGCGGTGGAAACGAGGCCGAACTGGGTCGCACTCCAGCCATATTCCTTCATCATTACCGGCCCCGCAATCGAGATGGCCGAGCGACCGAAATACATAAAGGTGTAGCACACTACCAGTAAGGTGACGACTCCCCAGCGTTTACTGCCAATCTTAGGTTCCATGAACTGTTCCTCCTTAGGGTTAAGCACTCACATTGATGGGTGTTTCCTGATAAAAACCATAAAACCACAGGTTGTTGAGCCTGCGAGGAAATGAACGAGAACTCTTAATAACAAGCCAATTGGCAGATCATCATTGCATGGGTATGTCGATTGAGTTCATTTCCGCGGTTAAGACTTATGAATCTCCAATCTCCATTTCATTGAATCAGGCATTTCAGATCATCAGAGTAATATTGTTGTTTGACTCTTAGCGCCGCACCCGGCACTGCCATGGGTGCTCTTCCTGGTCCTGAAGGTGGCAGGCTGCTGCCCACAGCCTGCCAGTGTTTTCAGACAACTTGAGGAGTATTACCAGTTGTATTCCAGTACCCCACCATGTTTGATGGTGTTGCGGGAGATGGTGATACGTTGAACCGTTGGGGTGCCTTCCTCCAGCCACATGGCACGGACATCGCGGTAAAGACGCTCGGTCGGGCCGTAGGGGCAATCTTCGAAGTAGCCGACGCCACCAAATATCTCGAGCATTTCATCACTGACAAGTTTGGTTGCGTGAATACTGAAGAGTTTGCACATCGCTGCCTTTTCGTCGATGTATTCCCCTTCTGGGTTCACTTCGTAGTCTTTAGCGAAGTCGTAGACCATGGTGCGCAGTGCGTGGGTGTAGGTTGCCATGTCGCCAACCTTCATGCGGATCGCCTGGCGATCAAGGATCGGCTTGCCAAAGGTGACGCGGTCTGCTGCGCGTTTAAGGGAAATTTCCAGCATGCGCTGACACATGCCAAGGTTACTTGCGGCGATGTGGACACGGGATACGGAGAGGGAGTGCATGGAGATATGCAGACCGTCCCCTTCTTCGCCGAGCAGGTATTTTTTATGTACGCGCATGTTGGTGAATTTGAGACCAGTATGGCCTGAACCACGGCAGCCCATCATGTGAGGCATTGGGGTCAGTTCATAGCCGGGAGTGCTGGCCGGAACCATGAAGGTTGACAGGCGGCGGTCTTTAGGCGCTTCCGGATCAGTGACGCAGGTAACGTAAGAATAGTTACTGCAGTCAGTGTGGGAAATAAGATATTTTTCACCGTCGAGTACATAGTAGTCGCCATCCTTGACTGCCCGCGTACGCAGGTCAGCACCAGTACCACCATGCTCTTCAGTAATTGCCCAGTTGGTGAACACTGTTCTGTCCTGGAAGCCAGGCATCAACTCAGCCTTCAGTTCTTCGCTGCCGAAATCAAACAGGGGACGCCAGTTCAGGTCCATAGCGTAGTGCAGGTGCATACGCATGCCGCCAGGTCCACGGCTGAATTCTTCCTGCAGGCGCAGGATCTGGGTTTCGGTCAGGTCCCAGCCACCGTACTCTGCCGGTAGAGGTGCGCGGTAGAGATTGTTTTTGATACAGATCTGATAGAATTCTTCTGGGAAAACATTCGTCACTTCGATAGCTTTTTGCATCTCGTCGAATGTTCCTTCGGTGAGTTCGCGGATCTGCTTGAGATAGTCTTCAAACTCTTTTTCTGTCAGCTTAGCCATGCTCTTTCCTCCGTAAAATTTATGATGGGTAACCGTCAGTCACGTTTTACTGCAGTCTCGTAAGGGCGTCTAATTCTTAATATTTCGGTATTTCTATGGGATTGATAGCTATTAACTATGGATTAGAAAACTGTTTGAAATGACTGAAGAAAAAAAATTAGGTTATGGGAATGGACTGCTTAGAGCACGGCTGAGAAGGCTTGACGGAAGAAGAGGAATTGATTTGTTTAAATTGGAAAGTAGCGGCAGGGCAGGGCGCTTGATCCTGGGTTGTCATAGGCTGTGGATAAGATAGGTTTTAATCTTAGCGTTTTATAAGGACTATTTATGGAAATAATCTGCCATTTTTTCCAATGGCAGTTCAATAAGACCTATATTTTTTATGAATACATAGATGATGAAACCGCGTTTGCAGCGAAACAGGCATTCCTCACATATTTCCCGGTCACAGTAAACATAGGCATCTTCATCGGACAGCGGAAATATAAGAGGTGGTTTTTTTTGAGCAGGGACATATTTCAGATAACTACCAGTAAAGGTTTTCAGCAGGATCCAGGCAGGATTCTGCTGTGGATCTGCCGTTTCCCAGAAGACCTGAACTGCGCTCTGGTTGAAGCCTCCAACAATTTTATAGTCAAGGGCCAGGCCGGAAGGTAAGTCGTCGAGATGGAGCGGTTCCAGTTTGGTCATCGGGGTGTCACAATGATCTGGGACGCGACTGGGTGGGGTATCGCTTAAACTATGCAGAGTGTGAAAACATTTCTGGCATTGATAAATGGTAATATCGGGGCATTCAGGCCATGGCTTTCTGGCTGATCTGCTGCGTAACGGACCAAATTCCTGTAGTGCCATAAGTTCTCTCTCTTTGTGCAGGTAAGAACATCAATAATAAAAAAATTCCGGGAGGCAGCCCACTAGTTACTGACTCCCGGTGAATTCTACTGCATTGGTCGCCATTAAATACGCTTCTTTCAGATCTGTCTAATTCTTTAAATTGTAGCAGTGTGCCACTATTGATAGGAATAGGCTATAGATAGTCCAAGTGCCTGAAAGTGCTAGTAAATGTCCTGTTTTTTGAGAAATTCAGAACAGTTGACAGGGGCTGTTGTTCATTTTAAGGTGGCAGCTAGTGGTCAGGCTGATTCTTGGAAGGTGGTACGGAATGATGATTATGCGGCTGGTGATTAGTGCTTTATTAATTCTGATATTCGCTTCGTCAGGTTGGGCTCAGTCCCCTCAGGTTGGCGGTTCTGGGTTGCTCAGTCAGATCCGTCTGACTAGCAAGCTTGATTTTTGTGGAGAGCCGGTTCCGCTGACTGATCCTGATGTTCGTGAACGGATGGAGAAGGAATTGGTGTTAGCGCTCTGGAGTCGAGATCAGGTTATTTTATGGCTCAAGCGCTCCAGCCGTTACCTGCCTGTTATCGAGGCTCAATTAGCCGAGGCGGGAGTCCCTGATGATTTAAAATATATGGTGATTGCTGAAAGTGCCATGCGCCCCCATGTTGGCTCGGCTAAGGGGGCTGTCGGTTTTTGGCAGTTTATGCCGGAAACTGCCAGGCGCTACGGCCTGCTGGTCAATGACAGGATCGACCAACGGCGTAATCTTTCCGCATCTACCGATGCTGCCATTGCCTATTTGAGTGATCTGTACCAGGAGTTTGGCAGCTGGAGCCTTGCTGCTACGGCCTTTAATATGGGGGAAGAAGGGTTGCGCGCCGAAATTCTGGCCCAGGAGGTGGATAGTTTTTATCGTCTTTACCTGTCGCTGGAAAGCCAGCGATACCTGTTCAGAATTCTGGCGGCCAAGCAGATATTGTTAAACCCTGAACTTTATGGATTTGAGCTGTCCGCTCGGGACTATTATCCTCCCCGGCCTTCGCGCAAGGTTGATCTGACTCTGTTCGATGAAACCAGCTTGACTGTGGTTGCTAAGGCGGCTGAAACTGATTTTAAGCGGATAAAAGACCTGAATCCTGAATTACGCGGTCATTATCTTGATGCCGGGACCCATTCAATTGCTATCCCGATAACGGCACCAGCCGATTTTCTTGAACGCTTCCAGAAGCTGCATAATGACTGGCAACAACAGCGCCGCGAAAGAATCTATGTCGTTCAGAGCGGTGATAATCTTTCTGTTATTGCCTCCCGTTTCGACGTTCCCCTGGCCGCCCTGTTGATCTGGAACAGGATCCCTTTAAATGCAACTCTGCATCCCGGTGATCGGCTCATTGTCATGCGCGCTGGGACCATCAGTGCATTAGAAGAGTCCGAGACTGACTGACAGTTGAACTGCTGATGCCACAAATCGATTATTAAGCCTGGCAGTGGTGGGACCTATTTAAGTGGATGGTTATTCTGTCTTGTGCAGGTTGATGACATTTGAGCGCATGGTTACCTTCTCCTGACCACTGAACCTGCAGGTGTTCTTGCCAGCCTGCTTCGCCTCGTACATAGCTTTGTCAGCTTCGGAAATAATCTCTTCAATATCAAGATTCTTATGGGACATCATACTGATACCGATGCTGGTGCCAATGGCTACTTTATGTTGTCTGATAGTAAACGGAATATTGAGCTGCTTGATTATTTTCTGTGCCAGTGTTTCTGCACCTTTTGCCCCCTCAACCAGGGGCAGGAGAATAATAAATTCATCGCCGCCGACCCGCGCAACCGTGTCCGTAGCGCGACATGAGGCCCTTAGCCGCCGGCTTACTGCTTTGAGCAATTCATCTCCCGTGGCATGGCCAAACTTGTCATTAACTGGCTTGAATTCATCCAGATCAAGATAGAGCAAGGCCCCACGATGGCCATAACGCTGCATGTTAAATAAAGCGCTTTGGATATGCTCTCTTAATAATATGCGGTTTACCAGTCCGGTCAGACCGTCATAATGAGCAAGTTCCTGCAGGCGTGCCCGGTAATAGCGCTTACGGTTCATCAGAAAGGCGGTATGCAGGCTGATCAGGGTCACAATAGCAAACAGGGCCAGGGTTGTTATGGTCAGTGCTTTTGTCGAAAAGGTGGTGGTTGCCGTGAGGCTCTGTCTTGAAATGAAGGAGCATAAAATCCAGTAACGCTTCTGTTCCATTAAGGTTTGATCTATGTTTGGATGATTGCGGCCAAATGGTGTCACCCGGATGAAGGTGTAAACCCCCTGGCTTGTTTCCAATTGATTCTCCTCGGTAAGCAGCATGTTATCCCAGACATCCGGGCTGTCCTTGAATATTCCTTCTGTCGCGCGATCCGGAAACATGAATGTCCAACGTTTTGTGTATGCCGGGTGGAGAAGGTATTGACCGTTCTGGTTCAGCAGGTGCAAGTCTCCTGCGCTGAAGTTCTGCGAAGATTGAAGTTCCTGCAGGTAGCGGTCTGCCAGATAGTTGAGGACCACAATTCCGCTGCGTTTGCCCTGCCGGTCGGTTACCGGAGTGATGAGTCGCAACATAGGTTTATAGGGGATGTCAACAATACCGTGCTCGACGTTTAGATCAAGAAAAGAGCTATAGATGGTGTTCAGTGGTAGAGCCATCCCTTCCTTGAAATAATAACGCTCTGCCTTGTTCTGGAGTTTGTCGGCAGCAACGAGGTAAGCGTGGTCAGCAAAATTCACCCTGATTCTCTCTTGTCCCTGCATATCGATATAGCGGATCTGATCATAGATTTTTTTGCTGTCGGCAAATCTTAAGAACAGATCTTCTCTGGCATGAATTTCCGCTGATGAAAACGATAAGCTGCCTAACAGGTGAATATCTGAGTGAATCCCTGAAAAGTGACTCAAACTGAGTTCGTGAAGGATTTCCAGGGTATGCTTTTCTTTTTCCAGCAGGGAGTTTTTTTTCTGATGAACATTATAGCGATAGCCCATAGTCAAAATGACTGTAAGCGCACAGCCAAGCAGAACAAAGGTGACAATAAAGTTGAAGAAGAAGCGATTGATCTTCTGCGTCATGATGGCTCCAAAAGTTCAGGCTGTTCCTCTGAAAATGTGTTTTGTTATTATAGAAAAGTTAACAAAAAGGTGCCTTTTGTCAATAGCTTGGGAGTGTTTATGTGCTGGTAGGGGAGGGCTTTATTTCAATAACAAAGCGAGCTGGCGCTGCTCTTTTGTCTGTTTGCTCAGGACTCTGACCTGGTCATAAAAAGCGGGTAAATTACTGTTCTTATCTAATAGGTTTTGAAATCCGGGGAGCAGCTCATAGTAGGTTGCCAGTGACGCTAATCGCGCGTTATTAAGGCCTTTCGCCATCCAACGGTCAAAGCGTGTATCCAGGTTTCCGGCATCTTTTAACTGAGAAAATCTTTCTTGCGTTCTGGTGAGAATCTGCTGCTTCATGACACGGCGGTCGGATTCTGAGAGGTCCGGTTGGGAATAAAGGGTGTCTAGCTGGTTGCGAGCGCTATGCAGGAGTTGATGAAAAATTTGTTGTTGTTTTAGGCTGTGTTGATAGCTGATCCAGGTTTGTGGATCATGCTGGTGTTGCAGCCAGCGTTTGACCCCTTCAAGTTGCACGGTTTGGGCAAACGCTTCATTAAAGGAGCTGTCACCTTGAACATAAATGAGTTGATGAGCCAGCTCGTGAAAAATCAGGCCGGCTAACCTTGTTTCGGGCGAATTAAGAAAGGTATTCAGAACCGGATCTGAGAACCAGTTCAGGGTTGAGTAGGCTTGCACCCCATAAACATCAACATCCTTGTTTTCTTCGCGCAAAGTGGCCGCTAACGATTCCGCATCAGTCTGATTAAAGTAGCCGCGGTAGGAAACACAGCCGGCAACTGGAAAACACCACTGTTGTGGTTGTAGGGAAAACTCCTTCGTCGCGACGACATTCCAGACGACATACGGGCGCTCAAGGTCGGCGTAACTGCGATAGCTTTCATTGTCAGGGAGTTTCAGCTCAGTGCTGGCGAAGTTTCTGATTGTCTGAACCAGCTCCAGTCTGTTGCGAACCGTTGGGGGCAGGTCATTGCTTTCAAGCAGGGAGGCAATAGGTTTTGCTCTCTGCATCAATTCAAACTGCCCTTTTGCGCACTGCAGGTAATAACCCAGTTCACTGCACCCCTGGAGGAAGATCAGTAGCAAGATGGTCAGAATTGAGCCTATCGTCAGTCTGTATTTTTTTATTGGCACGGTAACTTATCCGAAATTTGTCGGTTTTAAGGTTGTCCGGGGAGCTTATCATTGATGCTTGAGAAATTGGTTGTAAAAAAAACAGAACAATGTTTCTTGATGGAAGATATCAGATTTATAACTAACTAAAATGGTAAAACTTGATTGTTTTGATATTGATTGCGATATTTTGTTTTTTATTAAAATGCTGGGAAATTTGCAAAAAATATGACAATATAACATCGTTATATAGATCGCATGGCTAGCTACGAAGACCGCTGCTGTTTCACTCATTCACTTTAGGAGGAAGTTATGAATGAAAAAACGTGTTTAATCTGGGTTTTCATGGGGGCTATTTTTGCTGGATCTGCGTTAATCACTCTGTTGCTTATCGAGTTTCATATCAACTTTTTTGCAGCGCTGCTGTACAGCATGCCGTTCATCATTGCTGTAACCATGGGTGGTGGCTTTATGTGTTACCGTTTATCCCTGAAACGCAATCGCGCCTCTTCCTGATACGGAGCTGGCACCTGTGGTCAGAGCGTCCATGAACCGTTCTGATCACAGGCCTGATGCCTTCTTCCTCTGCTATATTTATTTGCGCCAGTGACGGGGAACGCCTAAAGATCGTGCGTGGCGCTCAAGGCGCTGGTAGAGGCGCTGGGACTCTGACAGTTGGGTCGTCATAAAGTTTTTGATATTTTTAAACTGGCTGTTAAGGCGTGAGTAGCGAGGATCTCCCCGGTCTAACAGGTCCACCTGCTGTTCCCAGAAATTGATATATCTGAGCAGCTCACGAAAGTTGCGTTGCCACCAGCGCTGGTTATGCCCTCCCGGGCGCTGGATAGATGGCGGTTGCTTGGTTGCAATAAGGCACTTATTGGTGGTGTCGATGGTCAGTGAATAGCCTGACAGAATATCCATGCCGATAAGGCCATGATAGGCCTTAGAATTATCCTCAATAATGTGAGCCGGAATGACTGTTTCTTTGATGGGGCCAACGCTTAATTCTTCGACGATGGTGCGCGCCGCAACCTGGGTTCCGCCGATGCCGCCGATCAGGACCAGGAGGTTGTTGGTTTCATCGTTGATTAGCCCGAGGCGACGGGCCAGGGTTGTGTCAATAATCAGCCCGGGGGAACCTGTGTCGACCAGAATCGGAACGGTCACCTGATTATTGAAGCGGATGTTGACAATCACCCTGCTGGCAGAGCCTTCGCGATCGACATATGGGATCTTCAATGTCTTCTGTTGGGAGCTTTGCGCTTCACCTGGTTGCGTCGTCGGCGTTGCGGTACTCCTTGCTGGGGTGCTGATAACGTTAATTTCTGCAGTCTGCTCTTGTTGCGCGCTTTTGGGGCGGAATTGTTCCGGCACCTGGTGGAGGGAGTCGGAAAAATGGAGGCGACCATTACTGTCTTTCCAGCGATAAATTTCGGCCCGAAGGTTGATGGGCGCCAGCACTAATATGGTCAGCATTAAAATCCAGAGCAGACGTATGGAATAACACCCTGTTGTCAGAAAGATGGCTGTCTGTTTGCTCATAATAGTAGAATTTGCTCCCCCCTAAAGCTCCTATAACAGAGTCTGGAAATCATGGAGGGGTGAGTGTGGCTACTTAACCAACCTCTCCATGGTTTCATCCCGGTTTCAGTCCGCCTTCTGCTCTGCTTTGATGACGACATCGATGCGGCGATTGATGGCTCGGTGCTCAGGCGTATCATTGGGGACCAGGGGGCGTTCCGATCCATAGCCGATAGCGGTGACCTGGTTTTCGTCAAGGCTACCGCTGGCAATAAAATATTGCCTGACAGATTCCGCACGGTTCTTGGATAACTGGGAGTTGATCGCTGCTGAGCCTGTGCTGTCAGTATGCCCCTCAATGACCACCGGTGGCTCCCCAAAGGTGCGGATGGCTTTGCGTACCTGGCTGAGCAGGGCATAATTAGTTGGCATGATAATATCTTTTCCGACGGGGAATTTCATGGCTTTCAGGCGGATAACGAGGTTATCCCCTTGCTTGTAAACTTCAGCCTGGTCTTTACTGAACAGGCTCTGGACTTCAACAAACAGTTGCTGGAAACGGCGCTCCGCTTCAAGCCTTGCTTTGGCCTCCTGCTCCTGTTGAGCAATCAGTTCACGCTCTTTCTGGGCCGCTTTGCTTTTTCCTTCAAGGGCGGCGATCTGCTTATCACGCACTTCAATCTGGGTCTGATATTCTTCTATTTTAGCCGCATGGGCGGCAGCGTCCTGTTGGCGCATGGTTGCCAAGGAGTTGTTATCGTCCTTCAGGGAGGCGATCGATTCAATAACGTTCTGAAGTTGTAGGCCCGTCGATTCATTGCGCAGGTCACGAGCTCCCAGGCGGGTCGTGATCTGGTGTAGACGCCCCTCACTCCAGAGTGCAACATCTTCACTGCTCATCAGGCCGAGTTTCTGACTCAGGGCCATGATCTGACCCAACCGTTGGGCTTGAAACAAAGCCTGATTGGCTTTTCTCTGCATCTTTTCGCTCTCGTAGCGTTGCTCGGTAATGAACTGGTCAGCTTCGTCAAGAGTATTCTGGGCGACCGCAAGGGTTTTTGGTGCCAGGCGAGCAGCGCCTTCCTTTTCTGCGGTGGCTAATAACGAGCGAACTTCTCCGAGGGTTTTTTCTTTAATGGCACGCAATTCGAGGTCAGTATAACCGTGAGCAACTTTGGGCTCATACTTTTCCGCCCGGTTCAAATTGTTGTTTTCGATATCCATGGTCAGGCTGATAAACTGGTTCTCCATATCCTGAAAATCCTGGTCAAAGGATGCTGCACCGGCAGCACTGGCCAGGGTTCGTGCTTTTATCGCTTCCGGGATGGTAGAACGGGCGATCTCAGCATATTCCTGGGCTTTGCCAAAATAGGCATGTCCGTAAGCAACGTTGGTCAGAATATCATTGACGGAATCACCGTAAGCCAGGCCATAACGCGCTTTATCAAGGGATGATGCTGCTTTTCCATACCAGGTTGGGGACAGAACATTGACCTGATCGATACGCCCGGCCGCCAGGGTTTCTTCAAGTTCGAAAATTTTACTGCTTGGGTTGTCAGAAATAGCCACCGGTGGAACTTTGAGATTGGGACTGGTACAGCCGACCAGCAGCGACAGGATAATAAGGGATGCGGACAGCCAGTGTTTCATGAACGACATGGTTTGTTCCTTTCATGGACCTGGTGGCGATGGTGATTTGCCGGAAATCAAATCGATTTGGTAAACCGCCAGTCGTGGTTCCAGGGTAAAATAAACCTACGCATTTTCATTTAAAAACAACAAAGCAGATTTCAGGTAAAGACAGAGGTTCACATTGACACACATTGCAGTATACTCAAGCATATTTAACATACTTGTCAGCGCGCAGTTTTATGCTTCGTAGAACAATAGCATATTATCTTCATTAAATTACAGCAAGTTGATGCTCTGGTTATTGAAAACCTTAATTGTCTCGGTTGAAAAAAGTGTGCAGCAGAGATAATCGTGCTGGCTTTTTTAACCGGCTAGTTGAACATTAAATTAAATATTCGCTGGGAGCACTCTTCAATGAGATTGATTTTTTCCTTGTTGCAGCAGATGTCCGTTTTTATGGTCATCGCTTACCTGTTTACCAAGTCTCCCGCTTTCCGCGCGCTGACAGGGGAAAGTCTTCGCCGCAGACAGAAGGTTATCCTTTATTTAGTTTTTAGTAGTTTTTCGATCATGGGGACCTATTTCGGTATGCCGATCAGTGATGCTATTGCCAACACCAGGGCGATTGGGGCTGTTCTGGCCGGCCTGGTTGGTGGCCCGCTGCTGGGGGTCTCAGTTGGTTTTACTGCCGGATTGCATCGTTTCTTTCTCGGTGGGTTTACGGCTTTTTCATGCAGTGTTTCAACAACAGTAGAAGGCTTGATCGGTGGTTTGTTTTACCTCTACCTGATGCGAAAAAATGGTGTTCGCGATGTCTTTAACCCGCGGATTGCCCTGCTTGCAACGCTGATAGCCGAAAGTCTGCAGATGCTTATCATTCTCCTTCTGGCACGCCCCTTTGATGAGGCTTTGGCGCTGGTTCAGGTGATTGCCTTGCCAATGATTATGGCCAACTCCATCGGTTCGGCGTTGTTTATCAGTATTATGCGTGATCAGAAGCGGATGATCGATAATGTCGGCGCGATCTATTCAGCCCGAGCCTTAAAGGTAGCGGAAAAGACCCTCGGTATTCTCAGTCGTGGATTTAACAAAGATACTGCTGCCGAGATGGTTGAGATTATCCGTTCTGAAACTGGAGTGGGGGCAGTTTCGATTACTGACCGCGAGAAGGTTCTGGCGTTTTCCGGCATTGGTGCCGATCACCACGATGGCAAACCGCTCCTTTCCAGTTATGCGATTCAGGCGATCCGCCAGCGTAAAGTCTTTTATGCCGATGGTGTTCATGAGCCGTTTGAATGTCCGCACAGCCCCCATTGTCCGTTAGGATCGGCCCTGGTCGTCCCGTTGATGGTCAATGATGAGGTTTTGGGAACGATTATCCTGTTCGAGCTGCGTACCAAGTTGTTCCTGAAAAATAACCGCTCCTTGGGGGAAGGGTTGGCCAGCCTGTTTTCCGAACAATTGCTGCGCCTGCGTTATGAGGATCAGAAGAGTATGCTGACCAAGTCGGAACTGAAGCTGGTTCAGGCCCAGGTCAATCCTCATTTTTTGTTTAATACTCTGAATACAGTCATTTCGATTATCGAGCAGGACGCCTTGCGGGCCAAAGATCTGCTCTTCCATCTGTCCAACTTCTTCCGCAAGAACCTGAAGCGCTCCAATGATCTGTCGACCCTTGAAGAGGAGCTCGATCATGTCAACTCCTACCTGACTATTGAACGCGCCCGTTTTGAGGACCGCCTGGTGGTTACAACCGTTATCGAACCTGAATTGGCGAGCTTGCAACTGCCAACTTTTACGCTGCAACCGATTATTGAAAATGCCATTAAACATGGTATCGCCAATATCTTTGGAACTGGTATTATAAATGTCTCTGCTTATCAGGACGGCGATCTCATTCACATCGATATTAAAGATAATGCAGGAACGTATTGCCGGAAACTGGAAGATGGTGGGCTGGGAATGAACCTGGTAGACAAACGGATCAAGAATCTTTACGGCAATCAGTATGGCCTGGCGATCAGTTGTGAACCGGACAAACATACACTGATCAGTATTACCATTCCGTCAGGAGTTCGCTTATGATTCGAACTATTATTATCGATGATGAACCCCACGCCCGGCGGGAGCTGGAGAAACTGCTCGGCCAGACTGGTCAGTTCGAATTACTGGGTCAATGTGGGAACGCCGTTGAAGGGGTGAAGCTGATTAACCAGCTGCGACCTGACGTGATCTTTCTCGATATCCAGATGCCGGTCATCGGCGGTTTTGAAATGCTCAGCATGATCGATGCTGAGATCATGCCTCATGTTGTATTTGTTACCGCCTATGACGAATTTGCCGTCCGTGCTTTTGAGGAGAATACTCTCGATTACCTGCTTAAACCATTGCGCTTGGAGCGCCTGGAAAAGACCGTTGATAAGCTGAATGAGCATTTGAGCAGCCACACGGTGCCTGAATATACTACTGAACCTTTAACGCGGATTCCCTGTATCAAAGGGGGCAATATCAAACTTATTGCGCCTGAAGCTGTCGAGTACGCTTTTACCGATCAAAGTGGTGTTCATCTTCTGGTTGACGGTGAGCTGTTCAATACCGATCTGACCCTTAAAGTCCTCGAAGAGCGCACTTCCTTGCTGCGCTGCCACCGTCAGTGCCTGGTCAATATCCATCAGGTCGATCAGATCATCCCTGGTGAAAGTGGCTGTGCTGACATAAAAACCACCAGTGGACGAACCGTCCCGGTCAGCCGCCGGCATTTGAAGAATATTAAGAAGCTGGTCGGGATTTAACCCGGGACAGCTCTGGTAAGCTGCCCCGGGATTTCAGCTTTGAAGGTTCAGATTTTAGAATCCTTCAGTTGCCCTTGAGCTGTTGTCATTGGCAGGTAAAGCTTTCGGCAAGCTCAATGCTGCCGCTACCATTGTAAACAGCAATTTTAGGATACGGACACAGTGGGCGGGTCCGGTTTGGATCCCAGCTGGCTGGAATTTCGCTGTTCTGTCCGCCGGGATTGCTGGCGTCGCCCCGAGCGGTTGCAAGGATCCGCTCCGGTTTTACTCCATATTCGACCCAGTCGACCAGAGCTGTCAGGGCGTCGAATTGATCGGTGGCAATGCCGCCGCGGGAATGACTCATCCCCGGAACTCGGAAGAAGCGGACAAAGTCTGTGGCATCACCATCGTTGGCGGCGGAGAGTTCATCGTACCAGTCGGTGGTGTCCTGGACCGAGAAGACGGGGTCGCAGTTCCCATGGTAGACGATCATTTTAGCCCCGCGATCACGCATGACGCTCAGGTCAGTAGGGTTGACCGGCGTCATGAACGACCAGGCGCTTTCCGTGTAGATGTCGCTGGTAGCGAAAATCTTCGGAGCATCGGTGTCCATGTTGAAGTTCAGGGCGTAACCGAGGGTGTCATCGGCAACGCTTGGATCTTCCGGAGGGGTCATGAAGGTAAATGCTACGGAGTAAGGATCCCGGTTAGAAGTTGAAGCATCAAACTCCCACTTTGACCAGCCTGAACTGATCAAGCCCGGATCCCAGGCCCAATCGTTATACAATTCTTCACCTTTACTGTTTCTGGCCCCGGCATAGATAGCGATCAGTGCACTTTTCTGCTCTGCTGTCAGGCAGGTGCCGTCGCGGCCGCTGACGCAGGTTGGCACGTCGGTCAGCAGATCAAAGCTGTTCTGACACCCCTCAACATCTTCGACGAGACCATCTTCTGCCCCATCCAGATCGTCACACTGGGCCAGGATACTGTCGGCTACCAGCTGCCGCTCTGTTTCTGAAAAGGCTTCATCCAGGTTGGAGGTGGTACTTGTTTCCATGACCGGAGTGATCCCTTCGCTGTCCAGCACCTTGGCATACTGCTGGGCCCCGAAGAGCTGAGCAATGGCGGCTTTAGGCAGGTGAAAACCGGGGGCTCCGACCAGATAGCCATCGAACTCTTCCGGGGTTCTGGTCGAGGCGACCATGGTATGCCGGCCGCCGTTGGAGGTCCCGCCGATGTACGACCGGTCCGGTGCTTTACCGTAGGCCGTTTCAATCAACGCCTTGGCCATGGGAGTGAGGGTGGCAACGGTGTTGTAGCCGTAGTCGAGGCGGGCCTGGGGATCAAGACCGAAAAAAGGGCTGTAGCCGCTATGGCCGGCATCGGAGCTGATCACGGCAAAGCCCATGTGCAGAGCGTTGGTCAGGTAGCCGCCGCCGCTGACCGCACCCACGGCGGTTTTGACGACGCCGTCAAGGCCGCCATTCCCCTGGTAGAAAAAGCGGCCGTTCCAATCGACCGGAAGGCGCATTTCAAAGCTCATGGCATAAGTCGCGTCTTCGACCGCGGTGTTTACAGTGCTGCTGCGTTCGTTCATCTTGCCAGTGACCAGGCAGTGGGCTCCGATGTCGTTGCCCCCGACGGTCAAGGTTCCGGCGTCAACTGCAGTCGCCGAGGTGATTTCCAGATTGGTGTAGCTGAACTGACTTGCCAGATCGCTGCAGCTTAACAGCTGGGCGCCCTGAGCGGCCGACAATTGGGGGAGGGTACTCTGATCGTCGTCACTGCTGCTATTGTCGCTGCTGCAGGAAATCAGCAGCGCCAAGGGGATGATCATGAGGCTCCCTAGAACAGTATTAATCCACGACATTCTTTGTCGCTTTATCATCAATATCTCCTTTTCAGTCAAATGGAACATAATCAGGTTTTTGCTTTTGAAGGTGTCCGTATGGAAACTTTCAAAAGCTTTGGCCATGGCAAATTAAAATAACGGTTTAGTCAGCTGAGTAGCGTTTTATTGAGCATGATATGTGCCAATGAAAATAAGTTGCGTTTAGTCGGCTAGATGACGTTAAATGTCGGCAAAGTATTGCAAAATGATGCAGTGGTGCTGCAAATTGAGAGGGTTTTGATGCATTGGAACTATTTTGATCTCAACGAGGTGTTAAGCCGCCAAGAACAGAGCGGTGTTATCCATTTTCTGGAGACGCAGCGCGTTCTTATGTTTGATTCGGTCGCCCATGGGCTGTTGAGAAAAGAGTTGGTTCAGAGTCTCGGTCTCAAGACCGCGCGGGCAATCCTGACCCGTTTTGGTTATGCCCAGGGGTGGCGTTTAGCGGAGATGCTTGATCAGGGCAAGTTTGCTTCTTTGCAACAAAATTTTAACGGTCCGTACCTCCACTCCCTTTACGGACACCTGACCCCTGTTGCCCATGAGAAACCGGAAGGGCAAAATGGTGAGCCGTTGATCAGGACGACCTGGCAGGATTCTTACGAGGTAGAACAGCATGGCATTCACCTCGGTGCCTCTGAATTCCCGGTGTGCTGGACAATTACCGGTTTTGCGACGGGTTTTGTTTCTAAGCGGCGCAAACGACCGGTCTATTTTCTAGAAACCTACTGTCAGGGGAAGGGGGATCCTTTCTGTCGGGTGGAAGGGCGGAATAAAGAGGACTGGGGGCGCAGCTATACCGATCAACTGGCCTATTACGATGCCGAATCGGTCGATGGCATTTTCGCCTCCCTGACTGAAAAGCTTAAAAAACTGGAGCGTAAACTCGCTGAAAAGGAACAGAAGCTGACCAGTCTCGGACGCTACGATGGCTACCGGGGGGATGCCAAAAGCCGCGCCATGCAAGGGGCTCTTGATGTTGCCGAGCGGGTGGCCGGAGGGGAATCGTCGGTCGTCATCTACGGTGAAACCGGAGTTGGCAAGGAACGTATGGCGCGTTTTATTCATGAGCGTTCGCGCCGCTGTGAAAAGCCCTTTTTAGCCATCAACTGTGGCGCTATTACTGAAAGCCTGCTCGAAAGTGAGTTGTTCGGTTCCATGAAAGGCTCCTTTTCAGGGGCAACCCAGGATCGTATCGGTTTTTTTGAGGCCGTTGGTGGCGGGACCCTGTTCCTGGATGAAGTCGGGGAGATTTCCCCAGCTATGCAGGTCAAAATACTCCGTGTTCTGCAAGAACGGGAAGTTCGTCGCGTCGGTGAAAATCACTCGCGGGCGGTGGATTTCCGCATCGTCTCCGCAACCAACCGTAACCTGGCAGAGGAGGTTAAAAGAGGCACCTTTCGTCAGGATCTCTATTACCGACTGCGGGTTATCGAACTGAAGGTCCCCCCTCTGCGTGAGCGCCGGGAGGATATCCTGCCTTTGGCCAGAACCTTTCTTGATCAAAGTGTTATCCTCCGTGACCGAAAGATGATGGCTTTTACTCCACAGGCTGCTGATCGGTTGATTCAATATTCCTGGCCGGGGAATGTCCGGGAGCTTGAAAATGTTATTGAGTATGCGGTTGCCATGAGCAACGGTAATAAAATTGATCTGCAAGATCTGCCGGAAGAGTTGCGAATGAAACAAGGGAGTTTACTAACGACCGACCGGATTATTCCCCTCGATGAACTGGAGAGACAGAGCATTTTCAACGCCCTGAAAATCATGAATGGGAACAAAACCAGGGCCGCCAGAGAATTAAATATCAGTGTTGCGACTCTGTACCGGAAATTGGAGAGATTTGCGTTGGAGTAATGGTTGTGATCAGCATGTAGAGCAGAGCTAAACAAGCAAACCAGTTAAAATCTTAAAAACTTGTTTTTTGTGAGCTAAGAAATCTGTCGACAATGAGCTTTTAAAGGTTTCGTGGGATGCAGTTATTGGTTACTTCTGTAGTAAAGACGAGAGATTTATCAAGAACCAGTGCTGGGGTAAGTGAGGGCCCTGTCATCCCCAAAGTGATGACAGGATCAATTCCCATAATTCGTGTTACAAGCCGTTTTCAATAAGTCTGCTGACACTGCCGTCACTGGTAATATTTTGCAGAATCGTGAGTCCCATAAGTTCACCAAGGGGGAGCACCGTGAGCCAGGAGTGCTTTTCGGTGATAATTGAGTCACTGACAACCACGGTGACCTTAGCTGCCTCCAGTTTGTCGTAGGCCGATGTGCCATCTTTATCACTGAAAATCGCATGGGTTGCAGATAACACGACATCTGCAGCCCCTTGAGCATAAAGGGCCTTGGCTGCTTTAATAATCGTGCCGCAGGTGTCCATCATGTCATCGTTAAGCAGGCAGCTTTTGCCTGCAACCGACGCCCCGATGGTGCCAAGAATATCGACGCCATTCTTATCCCGCTTTTTCTCAAGGATCGCCACCGGCAGGTTATGATCAATCGCTTCAGCCAGTTTGCGAACCCGCTTTGCGCTGCCAAAGTCAGGGGCAACAGCCACAAGGTTGTCATACTGACCAGCATAATGGTGCTTTGCCCAAGGGACAAACAGCATGCTCCCTGGCAAGTGGTCGCTTGGAATGGTGAAGACCGACTGTAATTGTTCGCTGTGCATATCGATGGTAATGACCCGTTTAACTGAATCCCAACTTTGTAACATACGAATAACCATGGCCGCAGACAGAGGCGTCCGAGGCTCATCCTTACGATCCTGGCGCAGGTAGGGGATATAAGGCAGTACCAGAGTGATGCGTCTGGCATCAGCAAAGTGCAGGGCATTAATGGTGAGCATCAGATTCATGATGTCTTCATTGGGCTGGTTATTAAAATCAAAAAAGAGGAAGACATCTTTATGGCGGACGTTATTAATGATCTTCGGCTTCACCTCGCCGCAGGCAAAGTGGGTAAAGTCGATCTTGTGCAGAGTGATTTCCTGCACTCCTCGTTCGTAAAGGGTGTCCAGTGCCGATTTTGCCATTGGATACATCGAGTCGGTGGTCGCAAAGGTCACGCCATTAGGATTGGTAAGCTTTGGTTTGTTCACGGGTCATTTCCTTTTTATGGCCTGCTCTGAATTTGGTTTTCTGCTGCAATACGTTAGAAGTCGGTAGCAAGGTACAATGATAAGGGTGTGGGGTATAGGTATTTTATTGATGAGTTTTGGTTTTTCCTCTGGTGAACGGTTGGCAGAAGCTTTTCAGCATCCCGCAAAAGGATATGTTGATGTTTTCGACACACATAGATGGCTGCCTCTTGACACTTCAATCTCAAAACAAATTTATGTGGACGGAAAAGTCTCTTACCGTTCAGCCTGCTATATGACCATTCAGCATTCCATATAACCACCGGCAGTTTGCTGGTGGTTTTCTTATTTTTTGCTCCTTTAGAATGCGTGACATAAAAACAACCCCTTTGAAGGAGGAATGTCATGCTTTATTTCTTTAGCTGCGTCGCCTTGTTGGTCATTGGCTATTTTGTCTATGGGACCTTTGTCGATCGCATCTTCGGACCTAACCAGAATCTCCCCACGCCTGCCACGACGATGAACGACGGGGTCGATTATGTGGAAATGTCACCGAAGAAAATCTTTCTTATTCAGCTCTTGAACATCGCTGGTCTGGGGCCGATTTTCGGGCCGATTCTCGGGGCTTTGTATGGTCCATCAGCGCTGATCTGGATTGTTGTCGGCTGTATTTTTGCCGGTGCCGTTCATGACTACTTTTCCGGTATGCTTTCCATGCGTTCCGGTGGGCAGTCTATCCCTGATGTTGTTGGTAATGAACTTGGGGTTGCATTCAAACAGTTCATGCGTGTCTTTTCAATTGTTCTGTTGCTGCTGGTTGGTGTTGTATTCGTTCTTGGCCCTGCCAAGTTGCTTGGTAGTCTGACCGGTCTTGCTGTTCCCGCCTGGGTAGCTATTATCTTTGCTTACTATTTCCTGGCAACGATTCTGCCGGTCGACAAAATTATCGGTCGACTCTATCCGGTTTTCGGGGCTGTTCTCATATTTATGGCTTTGGGTTTGACAGTTGCTTTGATCGCCAAGGGTTACCACTTCTTCCCTGAGATGACCCTCTCCAACCTGCACCCGAAAGAGCTGCCTTTGTGGCCTCTGATGTTTATTACCATCGCCTGTGGTGCGATTAGTGGCTTCCACGCGACCCAATCACCATTGATGGCCCGCTGCGTGACCAATGAAAAATATGGCCGTCCTCTCTTTTATGGTTCAATGATTGGTGAAGGGATCATCGCACTGATCTGGGCAACTCTCGGGATGTCTTTCTACAATGGTGCTGAAGCTTTAAATGCCGCCCTTGGCAACGGTGGTCCTGCAGGTGTTGTCAATGAGATTTCCACAACCCTGCTTGGTCCTATCGGCGGTTTTCTGGCGATTATCGGGGTTGTTGTATTGCCAATCTCATCTGGGGATACAGCATTCCGTAGCGCACGATTGATTATTGCTGACTTCCTGAAATTGACTCAGAAGGAAACCAGTAAGCGTCTGTTTCTGGCTGTTCCGCTGTTTGTTGTTGGTTTCATCGTTTCTCGTGGTGATTTCGGCGTCATCTGGCGTTACTTTGGCTGGGCTAACCAGACTCTGGCGACTATCGTCCTGTGGGCTTCTGCTGCCTACCTGATTAAAGAGGGAAAATTACACTGGATCGCTACCATCCCTGCAACATTTATGACCGCAGTGGCTACTACCTACCTGGGCTATGCTAAAATTGGTTTCGGCCTGCCCCTGTCTATCGCGACATGGATTGGCGTTTCTGTGGCAGTAATCAGCCTGATTACTTTCATGTTGAAATTCAGGAAGGTG
>OY761157.1:15000-542500 GCA_963664385.1 Geopsychrobacteraceae bacterium | reverse complement strand
TTCAAAGTTGTTGTTTCTGTCGGGCTGGTGTGCCTGTTTAGTGCAGTACCGGTTCATGCCGAGACCCGGGTTACTTATAAGTCCGCCAAAAGCAGTTCATCTTATTATCAGATGGCCGTTCAGATTGCCGAAGCCATAAAAGCGGGAACCAATGGTGATGTCATTGTTACTGTTGAAGAGAGTCAGGGTTCGCTCCAGAATGTTAAAGAGGTTCAGGTCCGTAGTGGTAATTATGTCTTTACTACACCGCCGGCCTTGATCAAACAGGCCCAGAATGCACAGGGTAAGTTTGCCAAAGACAATACGGCAAAATTCCTTGAGGTTCGCTCCCTGTTCCCGATTCCTTCATTAACCATGCATTTTGTCGTGCGTGCTGATAGTGGTATCAAGACCTTTGCCGATCTGGAAGGTAAAAAGATGCTGATAGGCAAAGGTTCTTTCGGTGCCCGGGAAGCGGAAAAGTATTTTAACCTGTTCGGTTTGGAAGGTAAGGTGCTTCTTGCCAATGTTGAGCTCGGCAGCGCTGTTCAAGCATTGAAAAATCGCCAGATTGACGGATTCGCGACTTCCGGATCTTATCCCGCACCGAATGTCGTTGAAGCTGCTGCGGGTACGGGGATCAACCTGTTGTCCTTAAGTGATGAGCAACTGGCTCAGACCAAGCGCACACGTTTGTTGATTCCGGCCGGAACTTATTCCGGTGTTGATTATCCCGTAACTACCACTTCGCTACCAGTTATTGCCTATGCGACCACTGCCATGAGTGACGATCTCGCTTACCAACTGACCAAAGCCTTCTGGGAGCAGAAGGAAAAAATGGCGGTTGCCAATGCTTGGTGGAGTGGTGTGACTCCTGAGTTATTGGCAAACGTTTATGGCAAGCTCCATCCGGGGGCACTGCGCTATTACAAAGAGAAGGGGATTTCCGTTCCGGCTGAGCTTCTCTAATCCAAACAGGATATTTTTATTTTCCACATCCATGTTAGTGTGATTTATTTTTATGGCTGATTCGCAACACAATACACCGAGGCTGTGGCTCTGGTTCGGCCTCGGTGCCATTTCTATTGTTTTCCATCTATTCCTGGTTTTCAGTGGTATGATTCCTCACCTGGTTAGCCGACCGCTTCATATGGTGTTGGCAGCGCCCTGGACTCTGGTATTTATTGCCAGGACTTCGATTAGCAAGATCACTGGTTTGATTCTGACGGCTGCAGTTTTTCTATGCTGTGGTTATCTTATCTTCAATGAAGAAATGCTGGCAGATCAGTATGGCTCTTTGTCCGATACCGGTCAGGTTTTTATTGCTGTTATTCTGTTAGTCGCGGTGCTTGAAATGGCCCGCCGCAGTATCAGCTACCCATTGCCGACAGTTGCGCTTATCTCCTTGTTGTATGGTCTTTATGGCCATTACATTCCGGGGGAATTCGGTTATCCCGGTCTGCCGCTACGCAGCTTTCTCGGTACTCTGACTATTGCTGAAGGGGGACTATGGGGGCAATTGACAGGAGTTTCTGTTGAAATTGTAGCTATCTTTGTCATTATGGGTGCAGTTCTGAATGCTGGCGAAGCCGGGCAGGGGTTCATGAACCTTGCCACGGCCGTTGCCGGACGGTTGAAGGGGGGAGCTGCCAAAGTTTCGGTTTTATCTTCTGCTCTGTTCGGTTCCATCTCCGGATCTGCTTCTGCCAACGTCGCTTCTACTGGCGCCATTACTCTGCCAGCAATGACGCGTCTCGGTTATCCGCGAGCCCTGGCTGGTGCTGTCGAGGCGGTAGCCTCTTCAGGTGGGCAGATCATGCCACCATTAATGGGAGCTGGAGCCTTTGTTATGGTGGAACTGACCGGGGTTCCCTACAACGGCATCATGGGGGCTGCCTTGTTGCCGGCCATTTTATATTTTCTCACCGTTTGGATTGGTATCAATGCCTATGCTCGGCGTTATGATCTGAAAAGTGTTGAGAGTGAAAATCTCCCTTCACGACAGGCCGTTGTTATCACGGCCATGTTCTTTCTGGTTCCTTTTGCAGTCTTGCTGGAGCGCATGTTTAACGGTGGTTATACTCCGCAGTATGCTGCTTGCGTATCAATCCTGATTGCTTTCCTGCTGTTATTTGTTGATATCCGTTTCAAGTTGTCATGGCGGCGTAGCTTGGAGCGTCTGCGTGACGTGTGTTTGAACAGTGGTAAACAGATTTCGACCATTGCTTCAATCATTCTGTGTGCCAGTATTGTTATCGGCGTCCTTGGTCAGACTGGCCTGGGAGTTAAGATTACCTCGTTAATCCTGTCCGGTTCCGGGCATAATCTTTGGCCGGCTTTGCTGCTGACCGGGTTGGCCTGCATGGTGCTGGGGATGGAAGTCCCGACTACGGCAGCTTATGTGATCTGTGTTTCGGTTGCGGGTCCGGCACTTCAGGACCTTGGTGTCCCGATCCTTGTTGCCCACCTGTTTGTCTTCTGGTTTGCTTTGCTGTCAACCATTACTCCACCTGTGTGTGGTGCTGTTTTTATCGCCTCCGGGATGGTTGGTGAAAACTGGCTTAAAATAGCGGTTTGTGCCATGACTTTGGGAATCGGTCTCTACCTTATTCCCCTGGGGATGGTTGCCAATCCGGCCCTGATTCACCTGTTCAGTACCCCGGTTTCGGCATTAATCGCCTTTGCCAAGCTGGCTGTCAGCTTAGGTGCAATCTCCTACGGTATTATTGCACCAGGAAAAAACATGACCCGGCTACTGTTGGTGGTTGCAGGTTTAGTCGGAATCTTTATCTGAGGTAAAGGGTCCTCCCTTTGCCTGCTCAAGCAGGACTTCAATAAAAGCCCGATTAGCGCGTGACAGATAACGTTGTGATTTCCAGGCGATAAACAGATCGATATAGAGTGGTGGGTCAAAGGGGAGTACCGTCATATCGGGTGCATCGCTTACCGCCATACGTAAAAAAGTTGAGCTCCCCATTTGCAGTTTTATCAGGGTGCGCACCAGAGTAAACAGGTTGGTTTCGAAGACAACATTGGCCTTTAGTTGCTCTTGTTCCAGAAAATCATCAATCAGCTCACGCATGTAGTAGCCTTCTTTGAATAGAATCAGAGGGTGCTGTAAAAACTCGCGCATACTGATACTGCATTGCCCGGCAAGGGGATGGTTGGCAGGCAGGCAAGCAACAATTTCTTCGCGCAGAAAATGCTGGTAATCGATCCCCTCAACCCGTTCAGGTTTGGCGATAACTCCCATATCCAGCTCCCCTTTGACGATCATGCGTTGCACGCGGCCGGCGCCCTCACCATTGACGACCAGGCTCAATTCCGGGTATCGCTTACGGAAGGCACCGATAATGTGTGGAAAGTAATAAGCACTCATCATCGGCGATATCCCAATGCGCACTTCCCCGCGTACCAGTTCTTTCAGCTCCGCCATCTCGGTTGCCGCAACATCAAAATCATCGAGGATCCGCTGGGCATGTTGCAGCAGTGTTTCTCCTTCCGCAGTGAGGGTGACCTGTTTTTCTGTTCGGTTCAGAAGAACCAGGTCGAGTTCTTCTTCGAGTTTACGGATGGTCATGCTGACAGCTGGCTGTGCGATATGCAGGCTTTCTGCAGCCCTGGTGAAGTTTCCCTGAGTGACGATTTCTGCGAAGACCTGTAACTGACGTAAATCCATAATATTCGTCCTATTAGCTGGTAAGAATTCCACTCTCCCCAAGAAGAGGAGGGTCGTCCTTTAGAGCATTCAGAAATTTTATCATAATATATTGTTATAGATTTAATAATAACAATATATTTTCCTTATGAAACTCTCTGCGTTACTGTGGGCAAATCATTTTTAGTATTTTTGCTTAAGTCTCGATGGAACGGTGCTTTATGACGCGAGAAACCCATATTCTTAAGGGGAGCAAAGATTATTGGCGAGCTAACCTGGCCTTGTTTTTTGCCGGGTTTGTGACTTTTTCTACTATTTACATGTTTCAGCCCCTGTTTCCAAACCTGGTCGAAGAGTTCGGTATCTCACCGACGGGTGCCAGCCTGAGTTTATCCTTTGCGACTTTTTCCCTGGCCTTGACGCTGCCGCTTAGCGGTTCTTTATCTGATGTGCTTGGTCGGCGGGGGATGATGGCAGTGGCTGTTGTCTTGGCGGCACTTTTTGCCGTTGTCAGCGCTTATCCGTTACCCTATCCGCTGCTGCTCACCATTCGCCTGGTTCAGGGGATCATTCTTGCTGGTGTGCCAGCCGTTGCCATGGCCTATCTGAATGATGAGATCGATCCGCGGGCGATTGGCAGCGCCATGGGATTGTATATTGCCGGTAATGCTTTTGGTGGTATGGCCGGGCGTATTTTAACCGTAATATTTGCAGATCTATGGAACTGGCGGATTGCCATTGCCGGCATCGGTCTGTTGAGCTTGCTATTGGCAATAATGTTTGTCGTGTTGCTGCCCCGTTCGCAAAATTTTGAAAGGCGTTCGGCTAATCTGTTCAGCCTGAGTGGTTCATTGATGGGACATTTGCGCAACCCTGGCCTGCTTAAACTCTATTTTTTGGCCTTCCTGTTTATGGGTTGTTTCGTCACTTTGTACAATTATGTGACTTTTCGCTTGTTGCGACCAGAATATGGTTTGAGTCAAACCCATGTCGCTTTGATTTTTCTGGCCTATGCTCTTGGTGGGTTCAGTTCGGGGGTAGCGGGTAAGTTGATGGATCGTCATGGGCGTATCCCGCTGCTGTTTTCCTGCCTGGCAATCATGCTGGTTGGTTTGTTGTTAACGGCTTTGAGTCAGCTGGTTCTCATTATTTTTGGAATTATCGTCATTACCGTAGGTTTTTTTGGGGTCCATGCGGTCGCCTCGTCATGGGTCGGGGTTATGGCTGGGCAGGCGCGGGCTCAGGCGTCTTCTCTCTATCTGCTCTTTTACTATCTGGGCTCAAGCGTGTCGGGGACCGGTGGTGGTTTCTTCTTCTCAACCTGGGGCTGGCCGGGTGTTGTGTGGCTCGGCAGTGGCCTGATAGCTACTGCGGTGATCCTGGTGATGCGTCTGATGGTAACACAGCGTCAGCAAAGGTCCAGCCGTAGCGGCGCAAATCAACCCGTCCTTGGTGATCAAACACAATCCCCTCCTGTTCAAGCAGTATGCGTTGCAGAAGATTGCCATCGCCGTCGCAGCGTGGGCTGATTTCTCCTTTACTGTTGATGACCCGTTGCCAGGGGACAGTGTTGCCAGGTTGCAGGGCCGCCATGGCGAATCCTACCACCCTTGGGGTTGTCCCAACCTTTCTAGCAATAGCACCGTAGCTGCTGACATGGCCGCTGGGGATAAGCCCGACCAGCGTGTAGATCTGTTGGTAAAGGGGAGCAGGCTCTGACATGTCTCAGATCTCTTCCGGCCATTGTTTCACCCGCCAGCCGTAATGCTGAGTGATGCCGTATTTATTCAGTTTTCGCGCCACGGTTGGTTGACTCATTCCCAGTTGTAAGGCAATGTCCTGCTGTTTGTGATAATGCTGTGCTGTCGTCATGATGACATGGCGTTCAACGCTCTCCAGGATCTGATCCAGGGTCATCTCTGGGGGCCAATCGGTATAAAAAATTCCGGTTTCACCATCACTTGTGGTAATGACATTCTGGGGCAGTTCATTGACATCAATGAGATCGTTGTCGGCCATAACGACGAGACGCTCGCAGATGTTCATCAACTCCCTGACATTCCCTGGATAGCTGTAACCGGTCATCAGGTTCAGGGCCGCCGGAGTCAGGCGTTTGCTTTTACCGGTCTGTTCCGAAAAGCGGTTGATAAAACTGGTGATCATTGGCACCAGGCATTCCGGGCGGTCACGTAACGGGGGAATGGTCAGGGGGATAACGCTGAGACGATAATAAAGATCGCTGCGGAACTGCCCATTGCGGATCATTTGACTCAGGTCACGATTAGTTGCTGCCAGAATACGGACATTCACCTTTTTACTCTTGGTACTGCCGAGTCGGGTGATCATGCCATCTTCCATAAAACGCAGCAATTTAACCTGGGAACTCTGAGGCAGCTCGGCGATTTCATCGAGAAACAGGGTTCCACCATCAGCAATTTCAAGGTGTCCCGGCTTATTGTTGACCGCACCGGTAAAAGCGCCTTTCTCATAGCCGAATAGTTCTGCTTCAATGAGGGTATCTGGAATCGCCCCACAGTTAAGTTTGATAATCGGGGAGTCGGAACGTCCCGAGTTTTGATGAATGAGATCGGCAATCAGCCCCTTGCCAACCCCTGATTCACCGAGGATCAAAACCGTCGAGTCGACCTCACTAAGCTTGTAGGCCTGTCTTATCGTCTGTAGCATCTTCGGACTTTCGGCAATAATGCGCAGATCGGTCAGTTGTTTGTGCTGCAGCTCGCGAACCTGATGGCGGAACTGATCACCCAGGGCCTGTTGCTCTTCTAAATCGTGTTGCAGTCTGTCTATTTCAGTAATATCACGTTCACTGACAACCACGCGGTGAAGTTCTCCCGCGGTATTAAAGACCGGAGTGCCGGTAGAAATCAGCTTGCGCCCAAGGCGATTGACCTGCAGAAGACTGACCTGGGCCCGGCTGTTGATCGCTTCAAGGGCGGCTGAGGGGAGGATTACCAACCCTTCTTCGGCAACCTCCAGGTAAGGGCGTCCGATCAGCCTGTCTAACGGTGCATTGTTAATTCGTGCTGAGGCGGGATTGACACGCAGGATGGTACCATTGCCATCGCAAACAAAGATGCCATCGGAAGAACAGTCGATAATGGCATCATTTTCGCGGATCATCGCTTGTAAAGTCTGGTTCGGTAACAGCAGGGCTACGGTGAAGGATTGCTTGTGTGGCAATAGGACATGCCTGATCCAGACCATTTGGTCAGGCATGTCGAGATCGGTAAACAGATTTTCATTCTGAGTATGTAAAACCTCGCGCAGGGCGCTGTTCAGCCGCGGGAAACGACGTGGCCAGCGTTGCTCAGGGCGGTAGGCATCAGCCAGGCAGCCCCAGCTATGGAGAATGACAGCATCTTCCCTGATAACGACACCCCCACTCCCCAAGCCAGTCAGTAGAGCTGAAAAATCAACATTATTCAAAACTGTAAGGCCTTTTGTCGTTTTGTAGTAACTTTTATCAGTGTGACATCAAAACCGGTAAGGTCATGTGTTTCAGCAAATGACGACCGGTGTCTCCCAGAGTTTGAAAACCACGACGAGACTGCATGGTGGCGCCCATGACGAGCAGGTTGGCGCCTGAGTCAGCTGCGCGGTTGAGAAGCAGGTCACCGACGCTCAAGTTGCCACTGACCCGTTTTTCACAAGTAATCGGGAGTTCATAGCGGGCCATGTGATGACAGATATCGGCCTGGTGTGACTGGTATACTTCATCACCGTCCTTACCCTGAACCGTAATGACGTTGACACGGCTCGCCTTACGCAGCAGTGGCAGGGCATCGTGCATGGAGCGGGCAGATTCTGGACCACCACGCCAGGCCTGAAGAATGACGTCAAAGTTTGCTGAGTAGGTACCAACGTAAGGAACGATCAACACCGGACGGCCACAGCCCAGAACCGCTGTCTCCGGAAGGTTATCAGGAATTGTCGGGTCGGGAGCTGACGGATCAGTTTGACTGATGATCAGCAGATCGCGGTAATGGCTGTAGAGGTTGACGGCCTGAGGAACATTCAGGCCACTTTGATAACAGTCGACGGTAATCCATTCCGCTTCGAGTCCTGCTGCCTGGGTTGCTTGATCGTAGAGTTCCTTCGCTTTATCTTCCTGGCGGTGCAGATCACGCATGTCGCCTAAGTAGTGAGGGCGAGGTACCACGTAAAGCCCGGTGAGCCTGGCCCCGTGCTGTTTAGCCAGTCCGACGGCAATCTCAAGGCGCGCGGTGCAGGTCGGGCGATTATCAATGTGAATAAGGATGTCTTTAAAATTCATCACGCAATTCCTTAGTATACTTAGCTCTTTTTCCCCAAGTAGGCTTCCTGAACTTTTTCTGAAGCCAATAACTCAGCGGAGGTGCCCTCCAGGGCAATTTTTCCGACGTCTAGAACATAACCACGATCAGCAAGTTTCAAGGCCGCCTTGGCATTCTGCTCAACCAGCAGCACCGTGACACCCTGGCGGGCGATCTCTTTTATCTGCTCGAATATGGCTTTGACCAGAATCGGTGCAATCCCGAGGGATGGTTCGTCAAGGAGCAGCATTTCCGGATCACTCATCAAAGCACGACCAATGGCCAGCATCTGCTGTTCACCGCCGGAGAGGGTCCCGGCCAGCTGTTTGCGGCGTTCGGCCAGACGTGGAAACAATTCGTAAACCCATTTCAGGGTATCCTTGTTTACTTTGGATTGTGAGAAGGCCCCGAGCATCAGGTTTTCTTCAACCGTAAGGATACCAAATACCCGGCGCCCTTCGGGCGAGTGACTGATACCGAGTTTAACAATTTTATGGGCTGGCAGTTCTGTTAATTCCTGGCCTTTAAATGTGATGGAGCCCGACTTGGCTTTCGCAACTGGCTGATAGTGCGCATTGTCGTGGTTTTGCCGGCCCCGTTCGCACCCAGAATGGTGACAATTTCACCCTTGCGGACTTCCAGAGAGATCCCCTTGATGGCGGTAATGCTGCCATAGGAGACATGCAGATCTTTTATTTCAAACAGGACGTCGTTACTCATCGTCATCCTCACTTCCCAGGTATGCCTCAATAACAGCCGGGTTTTGTTGAATCTCGGCCGGAGTGCCATCAGCAATTTTTTTGCCGAAGTTAATGACGGTCAGGTAATCGGTGACTTCCATGACCATATCCATATCATGTTCAATCAGCAAGACCGTAACCCCTTTGTCACGGATCTTGAAGATCGTTTCCAGCAGCCCCATGGTTTCACTGTCGTTGAGACCGGCAGCTGGTTCATCAAGAATCAGTAAGGTCGGATCGACCGCCATGGCCCGGGCCATTTCAACGCGCCGCTGAATTCCGTATGGGAGCGATCCGGCTGGTGTCGCGGCAAACTCAGAGAGGTTGAAAAACTCGAGTTGCTCTTCGACTTTTTTCCAGTTCTCCAGCTCATCACGACGGGACCCTGGAGTATGGACAATGCCGTGCCACCAGTTCTGCTTACTTCGGATATGGCGGCCACTCATAATGTTTTCAGCGACGGACATCTGACCGAACAGACGGATTGTCTGGAAGGTCCGGACGATACCACGATCAACAATCTGGTAAGGAGTCATGCCACGAATCTCTTCCCCGCGCCATTTGACTGAACCTTCCTCGGATTTATAGATACCGGTGATGCAGTTGAATACTGTAGTTTTCCCTGCTCCGTTTGGGCCGATGATGCCGTAGATCTGTCCCTGCTGAACCGTAAATGACAGGTCGTCAACAGCGGTCAGACCACCGAAGCGTTTGGTGACATTACTTAAGATCAGGTCATTATGCGCCATGGTTTGTTTCCTTAATCAAAAACTTGGGGATTTTACCAAAGGTTGCCGGCCAGATGCCGCGAGGACGCAGGATCATGGCCAGAATCATCGCAAACCCAAAGATGAAGTAGCGCCAGGTTGCAAATTCCCGGAAGATTTCAGGAAGCACGAACATGACGAAGACACCCAGTAAGATGCCAGGAATCGACGAGCCCCCGACCAGCACAATACTGAAGAACAGAACTGATTGGATAAACTCAAAAGCCTCTGGGCTGACTGCTGAATACTGGGTCGCAAAGACTGTTCCGGCTAAGCCAGCGATACCGGCACCGAGTCCGAAGGCAAAGATTTTGTAGATACGGGTATTGATGCCGATGCTTTCAGCGGCTAGCTGATCTTCACGCAGGTAATGTAACGCCCGGCCGGGTTTACTCTTTGCCAGGTTACGCATGACCAGCAGGGTTAACAACAGAACGATAAAAGCAAAGTAGTAGATAGATACCTGACTCATCATGTCATAGCCAAAAAAACTGAGGGAATCGAGGCCAAATATACCGTTAGGGCCACCGGTGACGCCCCCCAGGTTATTCTGCAGGACCTGAACGAAAACAATATTGAAGCCGATAGTCGTGACCAGCAGGTAGTCACCGCGCAGGTGAACAATCGGTCCGGCGAAAATAATACCGAAAACTGCCGGAATAATGATAGCCAGGGGGATAGTCGCGATAATGGGCCAACCGAATTCGTTGTTCAGGATCGCAGTGGTATAAGCTCCCATGCCGAAAAACAGCGCCTGTCCCATGTTAAACATGCCGCTTTTGCCAAGCACGATATCCTGGGATAAGGCGACAACGGAAAACACCAGGAAGGTGATAGCAACTGCCTGCCAGCGTTCATTCAGCAGGTGAGGCAGAATAGCCATAATAACTATAAAGGCCGGAAGGCCGTAGCGTTCTAAATTTTTCATCAGACTTTCTCCGCAACGCGTTCGCCGAGAATCCCGGTAGGACGGACGATCAGGATCAGAATCAGCAGAATGAAGGTAAAGGCATCAGCCCAGGTACTTGAAACATAGCCGGCAATAAAGGCATTAAACAGACCGAGTAAAACCCCACCGAGCATGGCACCAGGAATGTTGCCAATGCCACCCAGAATGGCAGCGATAAAGGCGTAGAGACCGTATTGCCAGCCCATGTTGAAGGTGATCCCGCGGTAATACAGGCCGACAAACAGGCCACCGATGGCTCCCAGGGACGAACCGATAATGAAGATCAGAGCGATAACGCTGTTGACATTGATGCCCATCAGGCGGGCTGCGTCCTGGTCGATGGAGCTGGCGCGGATAGCCGCTCCCATACGGGTTTTTTCAACAAAGAAGTAAAGGGAGATCATCAGGATCAGGGAGATGGCCAGGATCAGCACCTGGATCAGGCTGATAACTACGCCACCGAAGTCCCAGTAAACCTGGGGAACCAGCTCTGGGAAGATACGCATACGTGGTCCCCAGATCAACATAATGCCATTCTGGATAACCATACTTGCTCCAAGGGCTGAAACCACTGCGGATAAACGGGGTGCCGTGCGTAACGGGCGATAGGCGACACGTTCGAGAATGACCCCGACGCAGGCCATGATAACGGCTGACAAGAGAAAAATGACAATGACCGCGGCAAGTGAGGTTGCCTGCCCCATGACCTGGGTGTAAATTGTCAGGCCGACAAAAGCCGAGGCTGCGACCATGTCGCCATGGGCAAAGTTAATCAACTTCATGACACCGTAAACCATGGTGTAGCCGAGGGCGACCAGGGCAAACATGCTGCCGATTGTCAGACCATTAGCTAATTGTTGTAGAAAAATGTCCATATAACTTCTCCGGGTTAGTATTTCTGCTGCCTTGCAGGCGCGAACACAGGACGCTACCGAGGTCCTTTGCTCGCGTCTGAGGGGCAGCTTGCGAGCGAACCCTGCTACTGCAGGTATAAAAAGGGCGGAGAGCTGTTTCTTTCCCCCCGCCCTGTCATGCTGCCAAATTTTACTTATTGAACATACTCATTGGCGTAGCTGCCGTCAGCCTGAATCTTTTTGACGACATAGGCACCACCTTTACGGTTGCCATCTTTGGCAAACGCAATGGGTCCGGTAATGCCAGGCATTGGCTCAGGCATGTTCTGGAGGTATTCAACAGCTTTTTTTGTATCAAACCCTTTGGTTTGCTCCATGGCATGGATAATTGCACGCATGCCGTCAATGTTCATCAGCCCCCAGATTGAAGGAGGCATTTCACCATATTTTTTCTGGTAGTCAGCGATGAAGGTTTTAGCGATCTCGTAAGGGAGAACGTCGGGGGAAGGAACATTGACGATAAATGCACCTTCGGCTGCGGAACCAGCAAGTTTTACAAAGTCGGGATTGTCGTTGGCGTCACCACCATAGAAGTCAGCTTTGATGCCAAGGGCCATTTGCTGGGAGCGCAGTTGGCCGCCGTCAGAGTAGTAACCAGCGAAGAAGATCGCATCGGGATTCTTTGATTTGATGTTAGTCAGAACTGGCGTGAAGTTCTGTGAATCTGCTTTGATCTTATCGCGGGAAACGACATTGCCACCCATTTTTTTAATGGCAGCTTCAGCTGCATTGGCAAGACCGTCTGCGTAGGTGGAGAAGTCAGAAAGAACAACGATACGCTTGTACTTTTTAACGTTGACCAGGTAATTGGCAACGAATTCTGCTTCGGCACTGTTCGGGAACGAGTTACGCAGGAAGGTCCAGTAACCTTTTTCGGTCAAAGCATCAGCGGTACCGTCAGAGGTTTGCAGGACGCCAGCTTTGTAATAGGTTTTCTGCGCGGCTTCAGCGCAGGTTGAAGTGTAAGAACCGATAACCATGGAAACGCCTTTGTTGACCAGGTCTTTAGCGCAAATGGCAGCGGCCATTGCGGTACCCTGATCATCACAGGTAATGACTTCAATCTGCTTGCCTAAAACACCGCCTTTAGCATTGATTTGCTCTGCGAGTAGGCGAACACCATTGTCAATACCCTGGCCCTCATTGGCGTAGCTGCCGGTGATGGGAGCCTGAACCCCGACCTTGAGAGTGTCAGCCCAGGACAGCCCGGCTGTCAGCGCGATAGCGCAAAGAGTGAGTACTACATTACGGAACTGCTTCTTCATGTTTGTTGCCTCCTTGTTTGATGGTTTTAAACATCGTTTTGATGAAGGTTACCTTTCCGGTTTTCATCGGTCAACGAAAATGTCGCCAGACTTTTACGTCTTTAATCCAGCGCCTTTTGTAAAATGAAAAATAGCGAAATTAAAACGCTTTTCTATAACGATCTTCCAGTAACAACTGCGCCTTTCAGAGTCCAGGGAAAGACGGTTCTTGCCAGGTTTTACACATTTTGCAGCCTGGCGGACTCGTTTTTCGTCACTGTCCTATGTTGGCACTATCCAACTAGTCGAGGTCATTCTCGATTGATCAATGAATATTGGTGATCGGTCTCGCCTTTGAGACCAGATTTATTCTGAAGCAGGCTACCGGTGCAGATGATTCACCAGGCACGCCAAGTGGTATTATGGAGCAGATTTTGTTACGTCATCAACATAGCGATTGACGGATGGCTAAGGGGTTTGGTCACCCGTCAATCGTATCGCAAAATGTGTAGAACGGTTGTAACATCCTACCCAGGAAAATCGCAAGATGATCCTGAATTTATTAGTGTTTCTTCAATCCAAGCAATTGTCTAAGAGCATGCTGAGCAATAAATGGATTCTCTTTCAGACGGCGCTTGGAGTAGGGGAGCCAGTCTTTGCCATAGGGGACGTAAATGCGTAGCCGGTGGCCGTTTTTCAGAATGATCTGACGCAACTCTTCATCGACACCAAGGAGCATCTGGAATTCATACTGATCTGGTTTAAGGCCCATTCTGCGGACCAGGGACATGGCTTCGCAGACCAGTTGCTCGTCGTGAGTGGCAATACCGACATAGGCGCCTTGTTTGAACATCAGTTCCAGAGACTGGATGTAGTTGTGGTTGATTGACTGATGGTTTTTCCAGGCGTGCAGACGAGGCTCAATATAGATCCCTTTACACAAACGGTAGTTCTGGTAGCCTTCAGCGTGGTCGATAACGTCCTGTGGGGTACGGTGGAGGTACGCTTGCAGAACGGTACCAACGTGTCCTGGAAACTCTTTACGCAATTTGTCGTAAAATTCCAAGGTGTCGTCAGTGGTCGGGATATCTTCCATATCGATACGGATAAAATTGTTAATCCGTTTGGCTTCGGCCACCAGTTCGCGAATAAACTCAAAACAGCGCTCTTTATTCAGCAGCAAACCCATCTGGGTTGGCTTGATGGAGAGGTTGGCATTGAGTTTGTGCTGATCAATAGCTTGGAGAATCTCAAGGCCGTTATTTTTAAATGCTTCGGCCTGTTCGATTTTGGTGATGAATTCGCCGAGGATGTCGATGGTGGTCATGATCCCCTGGGCATTCATCTCTTTGGTGACTCGGACGGCATCGTCAAGCTCGGAGCCGGCAATATATCCCTTGGCGAAGTAGCTGACGATCGGCTTCGGGACGTGCATGATGGTTTTTGATACTAAAAAGTTAAAAAGAGACATAGCGATTTCCTGTTGGTCGCAATAGTTTCCGTCCGGAAACGGTCTTTTTTTCGCAATCTCTGTGTCAATCTTCGCTTTTATTTGTGCGGCGTAAAGTACTCGCCTCCGCTCAAAAGCTTGATTTTTTTGACCTTGAAAAATTACTCGTGCCCAAATCAGAAACTATGCAGTTGTTGTTTTAAGTGTTTGGAATGACAACTGCATTTTATGAAGTATGGCAGTCCCCGGCTCAATGCCGGGAACTGTCGACCAAGTTATTACCCCTTATTCAGCATCCATAAAGGGATATTCAAAGGTTGTTGGTGGTACGAAGTTCTCTTTTACCGTACGTACCGAGACCCAGCGCATCAGATTCTGCTTGCTACCGGCTTTATCGTTAGTACCGGAAGCACGTCCACCACCGAAAGGCTGCTGGCCGACAACGGCACCGGTCGGTTTGTCATTGATGTAGAAGTTTCCGGAAGCGTTGGTCAGTTTGCCCATACCGAAGCTGATAGCGGTACGATCCTGTGCAAACAGGGCGCCGGTCAGACTGTATTCGCTGGTCTGGTCACACAGTTCCAGGGCTGCTTCGTACACCTCGTCTTGGTAGCAGTACATGGTCATGACCGGGCCGAAGATCTCTTCTTCCATAGTCTTGAACTTTGGATTGGTGGTGGTGATGATGGTTGGTTCAACGAACCAGCCTTTGCTGTCATCATAGTTGCCACCAATGACAATCTCGGCATCGTTTGCCGCTTTAGCGTAGTCAATGTAAGCGGTGATGCTCTTGAAAGCCGCTTTGTCGATGACGGCGTTAAAGAAGTTGGTGAAGTCACAGACATCTCCCATCTTGATGCGGTCGGTCTGAGCCTTGATTTCATCCAGCACCGGTTGCCACAGGGATTCGGGAATGTAAGCGCGGGAAGCTGCCGAACATTTCTGCCCCTGAAATTCAAAGGAACCACGGACAATAGCGGTTGCCAGAGCTTTGACATCAGCAGATTTATGGGCGAAGACAAAGTCTTTACCGCCGGTCTCTCCAACGATGCGTGGGTAGGTCTTGTATTTGTTCTCAGCCAGGTTGTTGCCGATGGTTTTCCACATTCCCTGAAAGACGGCAGTACTTCCGGTGAAGTGGATACCTGCAAAGTCAGGGCTGTTGAGAATGGTATCGCCAACGTTACTGCCGGAACCGGGAACGAAGTTGATAACACCGTCAGGCAGACCAGCTTCCTGTAGCAGTTTCATAAAGTAGTACGGAGCATAGACCGCAGATGAGGCTGGCTTCCATACTACGGTGTTGCCCATAATAGCTGGAGCGGTTGGCAGGTTGCCGGCGATGGCGGTAAAGTTAAACGGCGCAACCGCGAAGATGAAACCTTCCATAGGGCGATGCTGAACGTAGTTCCAGGTGAAGCGGGAATTATGCATCGGCTGGTCGGCATAGACCTGCTGAGCGAAGTAAACGTTAAAACGCAGAAAGTCGATCAGTTCACAGGCGGAGTCGATTTCAGCCTGGAAAGGATTCTTGCTGATATTGAGCATGGTCGCTGCGTTGAGCAGGAAGCGGTATGGACCCGCGAGCAGGTCCGCAGCTTTCAGGAAAATGGCAGCCCGTTCTTCCCAGCGTAAACTTTCCCAGACAGGCTTGGCGGCCATGGCAGCATCAATGGCCATCTGAACTTCTTTGGGGCCAGCTTTATGGTAGCTACCAAGGTTAATGGAATGATCATGTGGGCAGGCGATCTTTGCTGTGTCGCCAGTGCGCACTTCTTTGCCACCGATAATAAGGGGAACCTCGATCTGCTTCGCCTTGAGTTCTTCAAGGGCTGCTTTAAGCTGGGCACGCTCCGGGGTGCCGGGCGCATAGGTCAGGTTGGGTTCGTTCTGCGGCAGGGGTACGCTGACAGTTGCATTGTTTAGAAGATTCATGATTCTCCTCTTCGGTTTTAATTTAAATTGAGAATTATTCCAATGTGAATACGTGCCTTTCTTCCTAGCAAAGACGATGCCAAGATAGGTTTTAGATGTTTTTTAGAAGTGCTGGAAAAAAGTAAATCGACGGAAAAACAGCATCTTAATGAGATTCTATCGCTGATTGTTTAAATAGCAAGAGGGTGGGTTGAAATAAATGGGAAAGGATTGGAAGTCAGGATTATGCAATTTTGCATAATCCTGACTTCTAGCTGAGCTTGTGTTTTTTGAGTTTTCTGGCAACGGTTGACTGGTTGATTCCCAGCGCTTTGGCGATATCCCATTGATTCCGGTGAGTTGTCTGTGCCTGTTCAAGGATCTGTTTCTCGATACGGTCGAGAGTTTCGGTAAGAGACAGATTCGCAGGAAGAGTGCTGACCATATGCGGGGCTTGAGGAATGGCGTGCTGGCTGATTTGGGCCGGAAGGTCCTGAAGATCGATGACTTCAGTGTCGGCCATGACCACAAGTCGCTCGCAGATGTTCATCAGCTCTCGGACGTTGCCCGGGTAGGGGTAGGTTGTAAGAGCGTCAAGAGCTGCTCGAGTCAGCCGTTTGTGGGATTTGCTGTGTCCGGAAAAGTGTTCAATGTAATGGCGGATCAGGGGGACAATGCAGTCGCTACGCTCCCTTACTGCTGGTATCTGGATCGGTATAACATTGAGCCGGTAGTACAGATCGAGGCGAAATTTCCCTTGTTCAACCATGGCTTCCATGTCCTGGTGGGTGGCGGCGAGGACGCGAACGTTGAGGTCTTTGCTTTTGGTTGCTCCCAGTCTGGTAATACGGCCATCTTCAAGAAAGCGTAACAGTTTGACCTGGGATGGTGGTGGAAGTTCGGCGATTTCATCAAGGAACAGGGTGCCGCCGTCGGCCAGTTCGAATTGGCCGGGTTTGCCATTATCCAGGGCACCGGTAAAGGCGCCTTTCTCGTAGCCGAACAGTTCGGCTTCGATGAGTGACTCGGGGATGGCCCCACAGTTGATTTTGATCAGGGGTTCGCTGCAGCGCTGGGAGTGTTTGTGGATCATGTCCGCGAACAAGCCTTTGCCTACTCCTGATTCTCCCAGTAGGAGCACTGAGGAGTCTGCCTTGGCAACTTTGATGGCCTGTTGGATGGCTTTCAGCATCGCTGGGCTGCGGGCGATAATCTGTTGGGCTTCGAGTTCGGCTTGTTGCATGGCCAGCATCTGGTCGCGAAAGCCATCACGGATACCTTCCTGTTTTTCAAGTTCCCGCTGCAGGCTATCGATTTCGGTGATGTCGCGCTCGCTGACAACGACCCGGACCAGGTTGTCGTGATCGTCAAAGACTGGCGTGGCAATGGAAATGAGTTTGCGGCCATCTTTGTTCTGAAGTTGGCTGACACGTTCCTTTTTGATGCTGGCTTCAAGGGCTGCAGAGCGATCGATGAAGCCGCTGTCGATTAGTTCGCGCATGTTGCGGCCGATGATTTCGCTGGCCGGCAGCTTGTGGATTTTCTCTGAAGCCGGGTTCATGCGGATAACATTGGCGTTGCTGTCGCAGACAAACAGACCGTCGGAGGATGAGTCGATGATCGTGTCAAGTTCGCGAGACAGGGTGTTGAAGGACGGAAGGCGGCGGGTCATGGTATCGAGCTGAGTGCTGTCGACCAGGACGCAGACGGCACCCCTGATCTGGCCTTCTTCGATAATCGGGTTGACGCCGACCAGGTATTCACGGGAACCGAGCTGCACGGGTATTTCGCAGCTATCAAGGGTTCCTTCAAGGACCTTGTTGACCTGGAGCCAGAAGCCAGGGTACTCGGCTTCCAGTGGCATGCCGGGTATCAGGTCGAGGATCTCACGAGCCAGCTTGCTGACCAGTACGACGGTGCCATCCCGGTCTGTGGTGACGATGTTGCGGCCGGTTGCATCGAGGAGCCCTTGAGCGCGGAAATTTAGCGATAAGATTTTCATGAAACCTATTATGCTTAAATGCATCATGTTATGCAATATGGAATAAGATGGATACTCTTAGTGAGCTACTTATATTGGGTTGCGTTTCTTGTCTGAGTATTTCAGATGAGATAGGTGTTTCCTTCTCCCTGTGGGAAAAGGTACCCGCAGGGCGGATGAGGGGAGGCTTTTAGACTGATTCCCCCCTCCCCCTCAGGTAGAAGGGGGGGGGGGAAGAAAAAAAATCAGAGGCTTCTTACTTCTTAACCGTTGCCAGGCGCAGGGCCAGCCCGACAAATACGAGAGCGGTTCCTTTGTTCATCACTTTCTGGACCTTTTCAGAGCGGAATAGCAGCTTTCCAAGGGAGCCGGCCAAAAGGGCAATAGCGCTGAAGACGAGGAAGGTTGCGATAATAAACAGCCCCCCCAGCATCAGCATTTGCAAAGAAACCGGCCCGACCTGTGGATCGGTAAACTGAGGGAGAAAGGCCAGAAAAAAAATGGAAACTTTCGGATTGGTGATATTCATGATGATGCCGCGTAAATAAAGTTTTTTGAGCGGCTCTACAGATTTTCCAGAATTAAGAGGATCAATGGCTGATGCTTTAAATGCCTGCCATGCCAGGTAAAGCAGGTAGGCAGCGCCAATATATTTTAGAGTGGAAAAAGCCAGTTCTGAAGTCTGGAAAATGACAGCCACCCCAAAAGCAACAGCAATAGTATGCCCAATCAGACCAGTGCACAGGCCAAGCATGATAATAACTCCAGCAAGTCGCCCGCGTACTGCTGCCTGGGTAAGTACAAAAATATTATCGGGACCTGGTGCCAGGCCAAGGAGAATGGCTGCCGCAAAAAAGGTTAAAAGTGTGTCGCTGGGAAGCATTATCGGATCCTTAGTATTGAAATGAGAAAAAAAGTTAGAATAGAGCTTAGTGGCGTGCAGAATTTCTGCTTCTGCCCTCTGAATTCGCTCATATTTTATTCAGCTTATTTCTTCAAAGTCAAACTTATAACCTACCCCATAGACGGAGTGAATTAACTGCAAGTGTGGAGCACTGGTGGTTATTTTTTTTCTCAACTTTTTGATATGACTATCTATGGTGCGGTCGGAAACGATCCGCTCATCCTGGTAGATTTTGTCCATCAATGCCTGGCGGCTAAAAATTTGGCCGGGGTGCTCAGCAAGAAATTGAAGTAGCTTAAATTCGATAGCCGTTAAATCCAACGGATTATTATTAAGAATTGCGAGGTAGCGACTGCTGTCAAGAACCAACCCTGAGGCGGAGTGAGTGGCGGGCTGCACTGTTCGGCGCATAACCGTTTTTACGCGTGCGACAACTTCGCGCGGGCTGAAGGGCTTACAGATATAATCATCCGCTCCCATCTCAAGGCCAAGAATACGATCTATCTCTTCAACCCGGGCGGTGATCATAATAATTGGAGCCGGAGAGAAGGTTCGGATCTCGCGGCAAATTTCGATACCGTCACGTCCGGGGAGCGTCAGGTCAAGGAGAATCATGGCGGGCTCCATGTTCTTAACCGTATCGACAGCTTCCAGCCCGTTGTTTATCCAGATAGTTTCAAAGCCTGCTTGTTTCAGGTAGTCGGTTAGCAATTGGGCCAGCTTGGCCTCATCTTCTATAATTAAAATTTTATTGGGCATCTGGGCCTCCATAAAGGGGGAGGGTCACTTTAATCCATAACCCGCCCAGGGGGGACGCAAGGGCGGCGATTTCTCCCTGGTGGGCTTCACTGATATTACGGCAGATAGCCAGGCCAAGACCGGCGCCGCCGGTGGCGCGATTGCGTGAAGATTCTTCCCGGTACAGGCGATCAAACAGTCTCTCTAGGTTTTCAGGCGGTACTGCCGGTGCTGAATCCTGAATGTTAATTTCAACGCTATTGCTCCCTTTGTTGATGATGATTTTCAGGTAGCCGCCCGCTTCCGTATACTTAAGTGTATTGTCGATGAGGTTGGCAAATAACTGACGCAACCGTTCGGGGTCAGCAAGGATAAAAATAGGCCGGTGGCGCTGAGTGATTCCGTAAAAATGAAGTTCATGGCGGTTGATCTCGGCCTGGTAGCTGTCAATCAGGTCGCCAAGAAGTTCGACAATGTCGATTTTGGTTTTGCGATAGGTGAGGGCGCCAAGATCAGACATGGAGAGCTGGTACAGGTCATCGACCAGGCGGCTGAGGCGCATGACTTCGCTGTGCAGTGAATGTAGGGCTGCAGGTTCTGCCTGGCGAATACCATCAATCAGGGCCTCAATTTCACCACGTAAAATGCCGATAGGGGTACGTAATTCATGGGAAATATCGGCAATCCATTGTTTGCGTGCTTGTTCATTTTTTTCGAGAGTAAGTGCCAGCAGATTAAAGTCTGCCGCCAATTGCCCGAGTTCATCAGATGAGTTGACGGAAACTCGTGTGGAGAACTCACCACTGCTTAATTTATGGGTTGCCAACGTCATGTTCTTGAGGGGACGGATCAGTCTTCTGGCCAGCAATAGGGATATGCCTGCGGACACTATAACAATAATGATGGCGACCAGAATGAAGGTTAACTGCTGTTTATGTAAAAAGTCGAGGTGACGATTGTCGGTCAACTGTTCAATGGGTAGGTGGCCGAGAAAGCCGATTGTTTCGCCGTTAATGGCCAGCGGTGTTTCCTCTATATCCGCGGTGCCTGGATTGGACCCGATCAGCAACTGATGGTTACTATCATAAAGGAAGAATCGTTGTTCGTAGTTTTGGATAAAGGGGGGCGGACCCGGGGCTGGTTCGTGGTTTGTTTGTGGTCGATCGGCTTTTGGGGGTGGCCCAAACGCCGGTGGCTTGGAATCGTGGCGGGAGAAGGTGGATACCAGTAGCTCATGCCAGGCATCTGGATGTTCGGTAAGTAACTCCCAGTTGCCATGTGCAGTATGAAACTGCTCAAGGGTTCTGGCCAGTTGGGTGCTGCCGGAAGCTTCTGTCTCTCTGACAAACTTTAAAAAACCACGGTCCAGGTTCCATTGCATGATAATCATCAGGCAAACAACAGCGAGTCCGGCTGCCATCAGGATCGCTCCAAAAAGCCTGTAGGTGATGCTGGTCTTCATTAACTATGTCCTTGCGTTTTTATTGCTTGCAATATTGGGGGGGATATCCTGTGAGCTGCAGGCTTCTGCTAGAGGTCTCATTATTCTTGATTTGTTATTGCAAAAGGTATCTGTCAAGTACATCTGTTTTTCTGTTTTGTTCGATATTTTCTCATTTCTTCCACATTTCTTCCTCTTTTTGTTGCTAATTCTTTTCGCAAATATAGCTCAGATCTCCCGCTTTGTAACAAGGTGTTTCAATTGCTGCCTATCTTTTTGATTTGAATAGGGAAGGGTGGGCTGGTTCGGGTTGTTGGCTGATACATAAAAGGGTTAGGCGAAACATGTCGAGAGCAAATAGCCAAAGACGACTTTATCTTCAGGACGCTTTGTTGCGTTGCCGGTCAGAATTTATTGCCTGTGCAGCGGCTGAAAATGTTGACAACGAAGTGGCATTGCTTCTGGCGGGTCAGCTGTTTGAGCTGGAGACCAGGCTGGACAAAGTCCGGCGGCAGATGAGTGTCGAAGCGTCAGGCCCTGATGCTCACTTTGGTGTTGAGTCCGAACTCTGTGTCGGTTTGTAACTGAAGGTGTCCGATGAACAGCAGACGCTATCTTATTTTCGTTATTAGCGGTTTAATTGTGGCCGTATTCGCTGGCGGGATTTCTTTTTTAAACCTGGCCGACGCGAAACCGGTTCCCATAACAACCAAAGTGACTCGTGGTCACATTGAAGAGACTGTGCTCGCTTCAGGAACTCTGTATGCAATCAAGTCGGTTGAGATTGGTGCCCAGGTGTCCGGGCAGCTGGAACATTTGCACGTCTCTTTAGGGGAGCAGGTTGCAAAGGGGGAGTTGCTGGCCGAAATAGATCCTGTCCTGCAACAGAATTCTCTGAAAGAAGCTGAGGCTGAACGCGAAAATATTCAGGCCGAAATCCTCGCCAAGCAAGCTCTTCTTAAGCAATACCGTTTGAACTATGAACGACTTCAGCAACTGCTCCCTGTTGATGGCACCAATCGCGCTGATTTTGAGAGTGCCGAGGGGCAGTATCAATCGACCCTGGCAGGTTGCCAGGCATTACAGGCTCAGCTGAAAAAAGCTGTTATCGCCGTCGCTACAGCCAAGGCGAATCTCGCTTATACCAGAATCACCGCGCCAATGGCTGGCACCGTAGTCTCAATAGAGGCCGAGGAAGGGCAGACCCTGGTGTCTTCCCAAGCGGTTTCGACCATTTTGACCCTGGCGAATCTCAACCAGATGACCATTAAAGCCCAGATTTCTGAAGCTGATGTTATGAAGGTAAAGCCTGGTCAGAATGTTGAGTTCACCACTCTGGGTGATCCCGAGAAACGTTATCGTGGCACTTTGCGGGCTATCGAACCCAGCCCGGTAGATGACAGCAGTTCCAGCAGCAGTGCGGTTTATTATAACGGGCTGTTTGACATCGCCAATGCTGATCATCTTCTGCGGGTCGGCATGACGGCAGAAGTAACGATTATTTTGGATCAGGTTGAGCAGGCACTGCTGGCACCGGTAGGTGTTCTGCGTGACAACGGACACCACTTTGAAACCATGGTCGATGTGTTTAACGGTGAACGGCCGGAACCGCGACGGGTGGTGATCGGTTTGAACGATACGGTCAATGTTCAGATTGTTTCCGGTGTGAAAGAGGGAGAAGCTCTCCTTGTGCATGCTGAGAGTTTGCCTGCCAATAACAGTACAGATGATAATTCAGACTCCATGCGCCCTCCTGGGGGACCGCTGGGGCCACCACCGGGGAGGCCGTAAATGTCGACCCCGCTGCTTGAACTGGTCAATGTGACCAGAATTTACCCAACCGGGGATTCTGAGTTTCGTGCTCTTGACAGGGTATCTCTGACCATTGAGTCGGGTGAGATGGTTGCCATTGTTGGTCCCTCAGGATCAGGCAAATCAACCCTGATGAATATTCTTGGTTGCCTCGACCACCCGAGTGCTGGTGAGTACCGTATTGCTGGCCGGGAAACCAGTGATCTGCCCAGTGAAGAATTGGCAGAACTGCGGCGTTACCATTTTGGCTTTATCTTCCAGCGCTATCATTTAATGTCCCACCTCAGCGCCGTTCAGAATAGTGAAATTCCGGCTATCTATGCTGGCGTCAATAAAAATCGGCGGCGGGCCAGTGCCCAGGATTTACTCATGCGCCTTGGCCTGGGGGATCGCACCGAGCATCGTCCGGGGCAGCTTTCCGGTGGGCAGCAGCAACGGGTCAGTGTGGCCAGAGCTCTGATCAATGGTGGCGAAGTTATTCTTGCTGACGAACCAACGGGAGCTCTCGACAGTCAGAGTGGTAAAGAAATGATGGCGTTGCTCAAGGAACTCCATGAGCACGGGCATACCATTATTCTGGTCACCCATGATGCCGGTATTGCTGCTCATGCTGAGCGGATTATCGAGATGTCTGATGGTCAGATCATCAGTGATAAAAGTCATGGGACTATGCCGCGTCGAACCTCTCATTCATCTCGGTGCGAGACGCTGGTCGCTGGAGGGCATATCCAGCAACTTTGGGATCGAACCTGTGAAGCTTTTCGCATGGCCTGGTTTGCCATGTCTTGTCATCGCTTGCGGACGCTGCTCACTATGCTGGGAATTATTATCGGGATTACCGCGGTTGTCTGTGTGGTTGCCCTGGGGCAGGGCGCACAGCAAAAAATTATCGCGGATATCAATTCCATGGGCACCAATGTCATCACCGTTTCCCCAGGCAAAGGGTGGGGCGACTGGCGCTCCTCTGCCATTCACACCCTGGTTCCGGCCGATCTGGATGCCTTAAAGCGTCAGTCTTATGTTGATAGTGTCACCCCCAGTTTAAGCTCCAGTCAGTTGCTGCGTTACCGTAGTATTACCGCTTCAGCGTCAGTGACCGGGGTTAGCGCCGACTATTTCCGGGTCCGGGGTATGACCCTGGCGCAGGGTACAAGGTTCAGTGACAGTGAGGTCAGGCAATTAGCTCAGGTGGTGGTGATTGATGACAATACCGCCGCGAAACTGTTCAGTGACAGCGAGTCTCCCCTTGGAAAAGTTATTCTGCTTGGATCTATTCCCTGTCGGGTGGTCGGGATCACCGAGAAAAAGGAAAGCCCCTTTGGTAATAATCAGAATCTCAATGTCTGGATTCCGTATACCTCGGCTATGGGACGCTTGATCGGGCAAAATTACTTTGATGCCATCACTGTGCGGGTTGCTGATGGCTTTGATAATGAGCTGGCTGAAACGCGTATTACCCAGCTGCTTATGCGCCGCCACGGCAGCCAGGATTTTTATACCAGTAGTAGTGATACGATTCTTAAAACGGTCAATAAGACCACCTCGACCATGACCCTTCTGGTTGCGGCGATAGCTGTGATCAGCCTGGTGGTCGGTGGTATCGGTGTTATGAACATCATGCTGGTCTCAGTCACTGAACGCACCCATGAGATCGGTATCCGCATGGCGGTCGGGGCCCGCCAGAGCGACATTATGCAGCAGTTTCTGATTGAGGCCGTACTGGTCTGTCTGCTTGGCGGCTCGGTAGGAGTTCTCCTGTCCTACGCCATCGGTCTGGTTTTTCCACTGTTTGTGTCCAGTATTCAGATGCACTTCTCCTTATGGGCCATTTTGTCAGCTGTTTTGTGTTCAACCCTGATCG
Organism: Geopsychrobacteraceae bacterium; assembly: GCA_963664385.1. Lineage (GTDB taxonomy): Bacteria > Desulfobacterota > Desulfuromonadia > Desulfuromonadales > Geopsychrobacteraceae > Seleniibacterium. The sequence goes on along the minus strand of OY761157.1, from coordinate 517,835 downwards.
GTATTGTTTTCGGGTTTCTGCCAGCGCGCAATGCAGCCCGTCTCGATCCTGTTGTTGCCTTGGCGAGGGATTGACATGAGAGTTGTCTGCACACTTTTTAGAAGACTTAAAGCGGGAGGGTTGCTGTTCTGTATTTTGCTCTGTGGTTGCGTCAGCATCACGACCCAAAAGATTGAAACTGCTCACGGAGATATGCCGGAGCACTGGCTGCGTCAGTCTCCAGCCGGTCGGCAACTTGCCGAAACTAATTTCTGGAACCGTTATCAGGACCAGGCTTTGTCGTCTCTGATTTCCACGGTCCTGAACCAGAATAATGATATCCGAGTTGCGGCACTAAAAATTAAGAGTGCCAGGATCAGTGCCGGATTAGCCTATTCAGATCGCTTGCCGGTGCCCTCGGTATCGGCAGCAGCAAGCAAGAGCTACGCTCTGGAGGATGCAACCCACAACAGCAGTTTCAGTGTTAGTGGCGGCCTCAGTTACGAGTTGGATCTATGGCATAAGTATGCCGGTGCTCAGCAGGTTGCCAGGCTGGAAGCCGGTGCTACTGAAGAGGATTTTTTAAGTGCCCAGCTCTCCCTGATTGGAACTACCGCCGATCTCTATTGGAAAATTGCTTACTTAAAAGAGACCGCAACCTTAGCTCAAGAATCGGCTGACGCTGCACGCCAGACCCAGGATATTGTGACGGCACGCTGGCAGGCGGGTGGCGTGACCAGAGCTGATGTCATTACCGCGCAACAGAATCTTCTCAGCTCCAGGGAGACGTTACAGCAAAACCAGCAGGAGCTTATCGAAAGCTGGCATGCTCTGGCGGTACTGGTCAATAGCGTGCCCCAGGAAAATTTTATCGAGGTCACTCCCCTTCAAAATGTGACGGTACCAAGCGTTGCCACTGATTTGCCTGCCAATCTGATCCAGAATCGCCCCGATCTGAAGGCGGCCGAAATCCGTTTGCGCAAGCTTGATCAGCAGATAGCTGTGACCCGCGCCAGCTATTATCCCAGCTTTTCTCTAACCGGTAGTTTGGGGAGCAGCAGCGAACATTTACGCGAGGTACTGCAAAATCCCCTTGCAACCATCGGGGCCAGTCTGGCTTTGCCATTTCTTGAGTGGCAGAAGATGCAGTTGAACATTGATCAGGCCAAGAATGCTTATAGCTCAGCTCTGGTCAGTTTCCGGGACAGTATCCTTAATGCTCTTGGCGAAGTTGAAGATGCCTTATCCGCCGGTGATCATTATGCGCAGCTTAGACAACTTCAGCAAACTTATCTTGAGCTTGCCATCGAAGCAGAAAGGTTGGCCCAGATCCGCTATCGGGCAGGAGCCATCGACTTGCAGGATTGGCTTGATGCGCAGGAATCTTTACGCAGTGCGCGGAAAAGTCTGAACAGCAACAAACTTAATCAACTCAATAACAGCATGACGCTGTGTTTGGCACTTGGGGGTGGGGATTTAAGGGGAGCCGATTATGCCAATCGTTATGCCCAAAACTGAAAATAGAGGTGAATCTATGTATTTATCAAACCAAAGTAGCCAGGCCGGTATGTCTTCTGATCTGGCGGAATATGCGCACATGTCGCTTACCGTGGGGAAGACTCTCTACCTGTTCAGTGATGGAACTGATCATGCGGAAATCGTTGAGATGCTTTGCAGCGAAGGGTTCCGTGTCCAGGAATTTCAAAAAAATGAAATGACTGCGGAATGTTTCGATGGCGCACAGCCCGATCTGGTCCTTATCGACTATGTCTCACCCTCCATGGAACTGATCGGAAGGTGTCGTAATTTACGCTTCAATTATAGTGGCCCGATAATGGTTCTGGCCGAGCAGGCCGATGAAATGCTTCAAATTCTCGGTCTGGAAATGGGGGCGGATGAATTTTTACTGAAACCCCTCAGTCCGGCCTTGTTGATGGCTCATGTTCGGGCCATGTTGCGACGCACCCTGGAAGTGGAGCAGAAAAACCGTAAGGTTATTCAGTTGGGACAGTTATCTATCGATTCTGGCCGTCGCGAGGTTCGCGCCCACGGGAAAACGGTTGAACTGACGACTCGTGAGTTTGATGTTCTCTGGTGCCTGGCTGAAAATTCCAGCAAAGTTCTCAGCCGTGACGATATCCATCGCTACCTTTATAATTCTGAATATAACGGCTTCGATCGCTCCATCGATATCTATATCTCGCGGATTCGCAGCAAGATCGGTGATGATCCCTTGCATCCTCGACATTTAAAAACGGTACGTGGCGCTGGTTATTTATTGACGGGGGGCGGGCGCTAACTCTTTTCTGAATTCATAGCTGCTCTGGCTATGTGGAGCAGCAATAAAAGGCGCTAAACCGTAACCGGTTTAGCGCCTTTTTTTTCAGCTTTTACCTTGCGATCTGCACAGGATGCTTGTGAATTTTGCAATGTAACAACATGTACTGAAAAGTATCCGGATATAAACTCAATGTGAACAAATACCATACATAGTTTGAAGGCAGTCGGGTCGACAAGAGTAACGATAGAAATGACAGGCAGGCTCTAGGGGAAAAAGCCGCTCTGACAGAGGAGAGAACGATGAGTTCAGTTACTTTTAGTGGTTTGGCTTCAGGCTTAGATACCGATTCGATTGTTGAATCTTTAATGGAAATTGAGTCCGAGCCCATTACTCAGCTCGAGAACGATATTGAATATTATGAAGCTGAGACGGATGCTTATGCTGAACTTGATAGCTTACTGGATACTCTGCTGACCTCGGTAGAAAAACTGGATACAGCAGATGATCTCACCACGATTTCTGCCAACTCTACAAATGAAGATATCTTGACCGCAACAACAACAAGTATCGCGATGACAGGGACTTACCATATCACGGTTGAAAGCCTGGCTGAAGCACAGAAGGATGTCAGTGATGAAGGATTCGAAGATACTTCAACCGAGTCATTGACCGGGTCGCTCACTATTGGGGATACGACTATTGACTATGACAGTGTCTCTTTGACTGATTTGGTCGAGATGATCAATGACGCCGATGCCGGAGTTGAAGCGACTATTATTAATGATGGTTCAGAGGAAAATCCATATCGTTTGAGAATCAGTGGTTCTGAAGCTGGCGTGACAACTGAGATTAGCGGGACCGGCAGCATTGAAATAGACACTCTCACAGATGGCCATACTTATGATGCTTCCCAAGCCCATATTGTGGTTGACAATATCGATATTTACAGCAGCTCAAATACCATTGCTGGTGCGGTTCCCGGGGTCACTCTTAACCTCAATGACTCAGACAGTTCTGATGAAATTGTTCTGACCGTTGAAAGCAGTACAAATGATATCGCCTCTAAAATTGAAGACTTCGTCGACTCTTACAATACCATTATGGAGTGGATCAGCGCTCAGAGTGATAACGAAGTTGATTGGGCAAATGATTCTTCGCTACGTGGATTAAAGCGTAAGCTTCAGTCATTTATATCTAAAGAAATCAGTAGTGCTGGCAATTATACCAGTTTGGCAAGCATCGGCCTGGAGACCGATTATTCTACCGGTGAACTGAGTTTTGATTCCTCGGTATTATCTGAAGCCCTGTCAGAGGATCCGGATAGTGTCATTGCGCTATTAGGAGGCACTGATGACGATGATGGTATTGCCGATAAAATGGTCAGTTATCTGGATGCGGAGACCGATTCAACCGATGGTTTATATGCCCGGCGGTCTAATTCGAACGACGAAACCATCGATCGGCTCAATGATCAAATTGAAAAACTCGAGGCCCGGCTGGAAAAGCGCGAAGAAACGTTGCTTGCTCAGTTTTCAGCTATGGAAGAATTGATATCGGAAATGAATACAATGTCTTCCTATCTTGATGAGATAAGCGCTCTTTCAAGCAGTGATGATTAAGCAGGAATAGCAGGAGGAAGATATGTCCATAGCGAGTGTCAGTGACAGCAGTGCAACAAGCTCATTGTCATCTATAACTAACTCAGCATCATCCCTTGGTAAGGAAGATTTTCTGACCCTGCTGGTTGCCCAACTGGAGAATCAGGATCCTCTTGATCCTCAGGATAATACCGAGTTTGTTGCTCAGATGGCCCAGTTCAGCGCCTTGGAGCAGCAGATAACAACAAATGAGAATCTGGAAGATCTTATCTCTTCCAATACCTCAATTCAGCAACTTTCGGCTTTCAATCTGTTGGGACAGACCGTTGTCGCTGAGCAGGATACCTTTGTCCTGGGAAGTGAAGCCGTTGAGCTTGGGTTCGATCTTGATCAGGCTGCGGACCTGGTGAATCTTGCCATTCTTGATGCTGATGACAATGTTGTTGCATCGCTGGATATTGAAGATGCCAGTAGCGGATCGACCTTTATCTCCTGGGACGGCACCAGCACATCAGGGAGCAGCGTGCCCCAGGGTGAATATTCGGTTATCGCTACGGCTGTCTATGGCGATGATACCAGCGAGACCCTTACCGTGCTGCAGAAAGCTGTGGTCAGTGGGATTGACACCAGTAACGGAACTGCTCTGGAAACAGATCAGGGGAGTCTCGATCTCAGTCAGTTGGTGACCGTCTCTACGAACTGAATTTATTAAATGGATATGGAGTTAAATATGTCAGGGCAGGTCATTGAATCTATTGAAAATGAAATTCGTTTTTCTAAGCATGCGAGTGCAAGACTTGAAAAACGTGAAATTGATTGGACGGCAGCCATGGCAACGCAGCTTACAAATGCGGTCAGCCAATTGGAACAGAAAGGCGGTCGCTGTGCCTTAGTGATGTTTCAACAGCTGGCCATGTTGGTCAGTGTTACCAAAAGAACCGTTATTACCGTTATCGGACGGGAACAATTACAGAATAACCTTTTCACTGATATCGACAGCGTCATTTTCATCGCTTAAGCATATATCAATTTAAGGAGCTTAACTATGGGACTTTCAAGCACTCTTTATACCGGAATCAGCGGTCTTAAGGCCAACTCAGAAGCGATGAGCGTGACAGGTAATAATATTTCCAACAGTAGCACGGTAGGTTTCAAAGCAAGCTCAACATTATTTTCCGATGTTTTGTCTGCCTCAATGGCGAGCGCCAGTGGCACCACTCAGGTCGGTCGCGGTGTGCAGATTTCGACGGTGGCAACAACCTTCAGCCAGGGGTCTTTCTCAAGTACTTCAAGTGATACTGACCTGGCGATCGAAGGGGATGGTTTCTTTATGCTTGGTAACGATAGCAATGAAGAGATTTCTTATACCCGTAACGGCTCTTTCGATTTTGATTCTGATGGCTACCTGGTCAATACCGAAGGTTATCAGGTTCTTGGTAAGCTCTATGTTGATGGGGAGTTGAGTGGTGGAGACCCTGAGTCAATTCAGATCGATTTTGAAAGTCAGATTCCGGCTCACATGACTGAATCGATCACTTTGACCACAAATCTGAATTCCGGGTCAGATACCATTACGGCTTTTGATATTACTGACGCCGAAAATACTTCTAACTATTCTACTTCTTCTCAAACTTATGACTCTCTGGGGGATACCCATCTGGTGACCACTTATTTCACCAAAACGGCCGACCAGACCTGGGAGTGGCATACCGTTGTGGACAGCAGTGAACTTGATCCGAGTGTCGCTGCTGCAACAGACTTAACAGAGGTCGGTAGCGGGACCCTGACATTTGATGAAGATGGCAATCTGACCAGTGGTGGGGTTGCATCGACAACTGCTGGTGCGATTGTCTGGAATAATGGTTCTGATGGTACTCAGCAGATCGAGATGAATTTTAACACGACCCAGTTCAGTAGTTCGTCCGTGGTTATTTCTCAATCACAGGATGGCTATGCTCCTGGTGAGGTAGTTGATGTCTCCATTGATACCGACGGTACTGTTTCGGCCAGCTACTCTAATGGTGAAACCATCGATGTTGCCATGTTGACACTGGCGACCTTCAATAATCCTTCCGGGCTGGAAAAGTTGGGGGGCAGCTTGTATGGCCAGACAAGTAGTTCCGGTGATCCGAGTGTTGGATTGGCGGGAGCCTCTCAGGGATACATTTATACGAGTAGTCTTGAATTGTCGAATGTCGATCTGTCTGAAGAGTTTGTCAGTCTGATCACAATTCAAAATGCTTATTCCGCGTCGTCAAAAGTTATCACTACAACCGATGAAATGTTGCAGGAACTCATTAATCTGAAGCGCTAGGTAAGTGGTGATTTGTTTCGGTTAAGTAAAGGGGCGCAGCTATGGCTATGACACAATTACAACAACAACTAGAGCAACTTGATGAATTAATCAAGTTAGAGCGGGAATATGCCATCAAATTAAAAGTAAAAGATTTAAAAGATCTTCAGGAGCGTAAAGGAGAATTGCTGCAGGAACTGCAACTTCAGGAAAATACCGATTGCCGGGAGCAGAAAAAAATGATTTCCAGGCTTAAAGGTGAAAATCGCCGCAATGCCCGTTTGCTGGCATCAGCACTAAATATATTACGGCAGACGATGCAGAACTGTTGTCGCGAGATTACACCAGTTCTTTATGGGCAGATGGGTACCCAGGTGCAAAAGACAGCTGTCGGCGTTCTGCATGTCGGAAGGGTGTAAGCGATGAGCCTGTTTTCCTTATTGTCAGTCGGCTCCAGTGGTTTAGCGGTTAACCAAAAGGGGATCGAGGTTACCGGTAATAATGTCGCTAACGTCAATACCGAAGGTTACTCGAGGCAAACCCTCGAGGTCTCATCGACACCGACCCTCCAGTTTCAGGGGCAGATGATCGGTACCGGAGCGGTGGTTACGGCTATAAACCGCGAGACGAATACCTTTGTCAGTAAGCAGTTGACCGCTAAGTCAGGTCAGTATGGCGAAGAGAACGCAAAAAGTACGGTGCTGGCGGAAATAGAGCAGATTGTCAGTATTGAGGATGGTGGGGTCTCTACCTCTATTGACGAGTTCTTTGATGCCTGGCAGGAGTTGAGCCTCGATCCTTCATCAACTCTTGAACGTCAGGAAGTGATGCAGCAGGGGGAAGATCTGGCCAATAGCCTGCAGACAATGATCAGTGATCTGAAGACTGTTCAGGAAAATATTAATACCGATCTGGAAGGAAAAATTACGACCCTGAATAGCAAGTTAGAAGAGGTCGCCGATTTAAATATTCAGATTGTTTCAGCTGAATCAACAGGTGTCTCTGCCAATGCCATGCGAGATGAACGCGATCTGCTGTTGCAGGAAATATCGGAACTGGCAGGAGTGAGTTATTACGAAGAATCGAACGGCATGGTTTCTATTCAACTCAGCAGTGGTCTGCCCCTGGTAACTGCTGACACCGTCAGTACCCTGAGCGCTGATTGGAATTCCGGGGTGATGGAGCTGACTCTGTCCTCGGGAGCATCTGATACGATTCTGAATGCCGATGATTTCAGTGGTGAAATTGGCGGTATGCTGGAAATGCGTGATGAATATATCCCCGAGCTTTTTGAGCAGCTGGATATTCTGGCCTATAACCTGGCCGAGCAGGTGAATGCTGTGCACAGTAGCGGCGTTGATCTGGATGGTAATAGCGGCACCGATTTTTTCAGTTACATCAGTTCTGGTTCCAATCCCTGGGATGGTGTCGCTTCAACTCTGACTATGGCATTATCCGCTACTTCCGAGGTGGCCGCGGGTACGACTGCTGCCCCCAACAACCAACCTGGTGATAATGAGAATGTCCTGAATATCGTCGCCTTGCAGGATGCTCTTACTATTGATGGAACAAGTAACTTCAATGATTATTACGCTACCATTGCTTCCAGTGTCGGACTCACGGTCAGTCAAAATGCAGCTGCTTTGGAGACAGCAGATGATTCTTTAACCCAGTTGCAGAATATGCGTGATTCCGTCTCAGGAGTGTCAACTGATGAAGAAATGTTGATGTTGGTGCAGTATCAATCGGGTTACGAAGCGGCAGCACGTTATCTGACCACGGTTGATGAGCTTCTGGACACTCTGATGGCTATGTGAGGTGAATTTATGAAAGTTGCACAAATGGCTTTATATCGTACGTTGCAATCAACCTTAAGTAAGGGAAGTACTAATATGTCAGAGCTTTACTTGCAAGCATCAACAGGAAAAAAGGTTATCGATTCATCTGATGATCCTTCTGCCATCGGTTCAATTTTCAATTCACGTAGCGCTATAACCGTGTCTGACCGCTATATGGAAAGTATTGCCGATGTCCAGGGTGGTATAGATATTGTTGATGGTTACCTTGATAGCGCTGAAAATATTATGGTGCGAGCGAAAGAAATTGCTACGGCGACCATTAATGGTTCTTTGGCCGCTGACGATTACGAAACTTATGCCGATGAAGTCAGTGTGCTAAAGACTGCTCTGCTTGATATTGCAAATGCAAAAGTCGATGGTAAGTACATATTTTCCGGGTATGCTGAGCAGACAGAACCTTTCACTGGCGATCCAGTGACTTATCAGGGGACCAGTGATCATAAAATGGTAGAAATCAGCAGCGGTCAGTCGGTGCAGTCAAACCTCACCGGGGATGAGGTATTTTCTTCCCCGGTGGATGCTTTTGCCATTCTCGATGACTTGCAGGCTGCTTTGACTGCTGCTGACACAACAGCTTTAGAAACATCCATGACCGACCTTGAGGATGCTGCGAATCAGATGCGCAGTAAACGAAGTGAAATGGGGAATATCAACAGTCGTCTCGACGATGTTTCGAGTATGCTCAGTAATCTGCAGTTGCAGATGGAAGAGCGCCTATCTAACTATGAAGATGCTGATCTGGTTGAGGTTATGACCGGGATTACCCAGGCGGAGCAGGGCTACGAAGCGGCTCTTTCGGTGAGTTCGCGGTTGTCCCAATTGTCTATACTGGATTATTTGTAAAGGTTCAAAAACAGAGAAGATGGAGTAGAGAATGTAATATGGAAAAACTTAACTTTTCTGCATTCGATATTCTGTCTTCTCTTCTCCGGCTTACAATGCTTCCCAGAATTCTGCAGCTTCTTTCCAGCGGAAAGCCTCGTCAATGTCCTGTGGGACGCCTTTTCCTGTTGAGTACATAACGCCAAGGCAATATTGGGCCTTGGTATGCCCCTGGTCGGCGGCCATAGTGAGCCATTTTTTCCCCTCCATGGCATCTGTTTCCAGTCCCTTACCATTCAGATACATGATTCCCAGGTTGTACTGAGCATCCGCATTGTTATGGTTTTTTGCCGCTTCTGTCCACCAGTGAAAGGCCAGCTGCAGGTCTTGTGGGGTACCGATTCCCTTCGCCAGATGATGCCCCAGGAGCACCTGTGCCCGCTCATGGCCACGGGTTGCCGCCTGTTTAAGCAGGACCACAGCCGTCAGGGGATCCTTAACTTCTTCGCTTCCTGAACTATGTAGACGACCTAACTGATAGATGGCATCGAGGTAGTTCTGCTCGGCGGCTTTGCGCAACCATTTGCAAGCCTCCGTAGCATTTTGCAAGACCCCGGTTCCGCGTGCGTACATCATGCCCAGATGATATTGAGCGGTGGGCAAGCCTTGGTCTGCTGCCTGTTTCAGCCACTGACGGGCTTTGGAGTAGTTCTTTTTTACCCCTTTGCCAACCAGGTACATGTGGCCAAGGGTGAACTGAACCTTCGGGTTACCCTGATCGGCTGCCAGTCCCCACCAGCGTTTGGCTTCGATAAAGTCTTTGGGGACACCGTGCCCCTTCGCATACATAAGGCCCAGGTTATATTGGGCATCGGAGAAGTTCTGCTCGGCGGCTTTGCGGAACCAATGCAATGCCTGATCGTAATCGGTCGCAACACCACGCCCTTTGATGTAGGCCTGGCCGAGGATGTTCTGGGCCCGGGCATAACCAAGGTCAGCAGCTTTTTCATAGTATTTTATTGCTTCGGCTGGATTGCTGCCGGTTCCTTTGCCTTCGTCGTACATGCGACCCAACATGAAAAGTGCTTTTGGATGGTGATGCTGGGCGGCCAGGCGGAACCACTTCATTGCTTCAATAGAGGATTTTTCGACCCCTTTGCCTTGATAGTAGTTCAGTCCAAGACGGTAATGAGTTTGGGCCATATCTGTCATTCATAACCTCACGACTTATAAAAATAAGATATATTAATATTTTACTATACCTTAAAAAAACTCATTGTACAGCGTTAATTCTAATGAACTGTATTGACAAAAGTAGACTGTGATGGTCAAATATAAAATTAGGTTAAGCTAATACTTTACGAGAGGGCGTTATATGACCAATTATCAAAGGCAGGAGATATTGCTTGAGAGTGGGACCAATGAGATGGAAATTATCGAATTCTATCTTGGCACCCAGTCTTTTGGCATCAATGTCCATAAATTGAAAGAAATCATTCCCTTTGACGATTCTGCTTTAACTGCGGTGCCCGGAAGCGCAACGGGAATGCTTGGAACGCTATTGCTTAGAGGGAGTACTATCCCTTTGATCGATCTTAAGGGGCATTTGGGCCAAAAACGCGTTGATTCGAGGTCTGATGTGCGCCACGTTGTCATGGTCTGTGAGTTTAACGATCGGGTGAACGGGTTTAAGGTCGATGGTGTCAACCAGATTCACCGTGTGTCCTGGGGGGATGTTCAGCCGATGGCCAATTTTATTGACCAATATCGCCCTCGTTTTACCGGAAGTATCAATATCGATAACCGGGAAATCCTGATTGTGGACCTGGAGCATATTGTTGCTGAGTTTGATCCGGATTCGGCTTTAAATTACGATACTGAAATTGACACGACTGCTGAAGGACTCAGCCTGCCTGAACTGCGACAGAACTTTAAACTGATGCTCGCTGAGGATTCGTCCCTGATTCGTGCAGGAATTGAAAAAATCCTCAAAAGCGCCGGTTATAAAAACATGGAAATTTTTGTCGACGGTCAGGACTGTCATGATAAAATTATGCAGCACAGGGGAGCCGTGGCCAAGAGCGGGAAGATTTCCGATTGTCTGAACCTGTTGATTTCTGATATCGAAATGCCCAAGATGGATGGGCTGACTTTATGTAAGAAAATTAAAGACGATCCGGTATTGGCCCCGGTCAAGGTGGTTATGTTTTCCTCTTTGATCAATGAACAGATGGCCAGAAAGTGTGATCAGGTTGGCGCTGATGGCTATGCAACGAAACCCCAGATCCCGTATCTTGTTGAGATGATGGATAAGATGCTTGGTATCGGGGGCTGATTTTTTACCTGTTGATAAGGTTGTTAACAATTGTGGAAAAGCCGGTTTTAAAACCGGCTTTTTTCATTGATAACGCTATGCAAGCCTGGTGCGGGCAGATTGCGGCAAAGTTTTAGCGTCTGTGGATAAGTGGTGCCGGAGTTGCTTGCTCTTAGATAGCGTCCATCCGGAAACATAAAATTGCAATTTCGAAGTTTTCAGATTGGAAACGAGCAATTTTTCGTTGTGGCAAGGAAATCAAGGACTTGAGCGGAGGCGTAGTACTCTTTACGCCGCACAAACAAGTCCGCAGATTGACGCTGCCACAACGGAAAAGGGCCGTTTCCGGATGAAAACTGGATAACTTTTCCTTTTTACGATAACATGTTACAGTAATGACCTGTTATTGTTCTTCAAAAACCCCTTCTTATAAATTAGCTGTTGTACCTGGATTTTCAAATGTGTTGTAAGCTTTGCTTACGGTTATCCACAGCGGGAGCCTGATAAACTTGCGGGCGGCAAGTTCCCCTCCTTGCTGGAGTTAATATTGTTCAACCTCAAGAGTACTCTTCAGTCTGTTTTGTCAGGCCATGGCTCTCGGCCGGTATTTAATTGAGAGTCAGACTTTTATTTTAATGACCTTGCGGCTTTTGGGGTCTCATATCAAGAGCCATTACGCACCGGGCGGAGCGTATTTGTTATGGAGTATATGCTGATGAAATGCAAAAAGCCTTACGAGTGCTTTTTGTGTGTAGGAGAGCCTATGATCGAAATCGTTGATGCTACGTCGACGGAGGATCTAGATCATGTACGGAGCTTGTTTCGTGAATATACAGCTTCATTAGGAGTTGATCTTACCTTCCAGGGCGTTGAGGATGAAGTGATTAATTTACCCGGAAAATATGCGTCCCCTTCCGGGGTGTTGCTGTTGGCAAAAGATGGTACAGAGTTGCTTGGATGTGGAGCTTTGCGGGCTTTTGGCCCACCCGATAAACGCACCTGTGAAATGAAACGGCTCTATATCAGGCCTGCTGCCAGGGGGCTTGGTCTGGGACAGCGGTTGGCTGAGAGCCTCATCGAACGGGCGGTAGCCCTGCGTTATTCAACCATGCTGCTTGATACTCTCGATTCCCTTTCTGCGGCGATCAGGCTTTACGAAATGCTCGGTTTTGAGCGTATCGATCCTTACTATGATAACCCTTTGCCGGGGGTGTCCTACTGGATGCTTGATCTGTTTGGGTGGAGGTATCTGCGTGGCCAATACGCCGACTGAGTTTTTTGCTGGAAACGGCCCTTTTCCGCCATCTCTGTGTCAATCTGCGCCTGGGTTTGTGCGGCGTAAAGTACTACGCCTGCGCGCAACCCCTTGATTGCCTAGCCACAACGAAAAATTGCTCATTTCTGAATCGGCAGTGGGTAGTTTGCAAAGAAAAGATTCAGCCCTCAGGGATCCCTGAGGGCTGTTTTTACATTTAAAGCGTGATCTTGATATCGGCAATAACGGCATTGGCTGTTGTACGGGCTGATTCGATGTCGCTGGTGCGGGCCAGGGCGACGCCGAGGCGGCGTTTGCCGCTGACTTCCGGTTTGCCGAACAGGCGCAGTTGGGTGTCGGGACGGCTCAGTGCCGCGGCCAGGTTGCTGTACTGCATTTTGGTTGATTCGCCGGATACCAGCAGGACCGCTGATGCCGATGGCCCGTGCTGAACAATGTTGGGAATCGGCAGACCAAGGATAGCCCGGGCGTGCAGGGCAAATTCGCTCAGGTCCTGGGAGATCAGGGTGACCAGGCCGGTATCATGTGGGCGCGGGGAAACCTCGCTGAAAATGACATCATCCCCTTTAATAAACAGTTCAACGCCAAACAGGCCTCGGCCACCAAGTTCGTCGGTGACGGCTTTGGCAATCTGCTGAGCCTGCTTTAGTGCCAGGTCCGTCATCCCCTGTGGTTGCCAGGATTCCTGGTAATCACCATCCTGCTGGCGGTGACCGATCGGTTCGCAAAAGCTGGTGACGATCTGTCCGTTTGCGTCGTTGTGACGAATGGTTAACAGGGTGATTTCAAAATCGAAGTCAACAAAACCTTCAACGATAACCTTCCCTTTGCCGGCCCGGCCGCCTTCCTGGGCGTATTCCCATGCAGCGTCTACAGTGTCTGCTGTTTTGATAATGCTCTGTCCTTTACCGGAAGAGCTCATAATCGGTTTTACCAGGCAGGGTAGGCCGATTTCCTGAATTGCTTTTAGATACTCATCTTTACTGGCCGCAAAGTGGTAACTCGAAGTCGGCAGTCCAAGGGTCTCCGCGGCGAGACGCCGAATACCTTCGCGGTTCATGGTCAGTTGGGTCGCGCGGGCGGTTGGCACAACGTTAAAGCCTTCTCGCTCTAATTCGGCCAAAGTATCAGTCGCGATCGCTTCGATTTCCGGAACAATATAATCAGGCTTTTCCTGTTCAATGACACTGCGCAGGGCTTGCCCGTCGAGCATGGAAATGACATGGCTACGATCTGCAACCTGCATTGCGGGTGCATTTTTATATCTATCTACAGCAATAACTTCACAGCCGAGGCGCTGCAGTTCAATGGCTACTTCTTTGCCCAGTTCGCCGGATCCGCATAGGAGTACACGGGTTGCCGTAGTGGAAAAGGGAGTTCCTAAAGTGGTCATAGTTTGTCCTTTTAAGCCTGAATGACGGTGAATCTATGTTTTGATAGTGAGTCAGTTCTCTTGGCCTTGGATTTTTCTTCGGCCATCAGAAAGCGACGTTTTTAACGTAAGTCAGATTCTAATTCAACATGTTAGATGAAAAAAACAAAAAAAGGACCTGCATCAAAAATGCAGGTCCTTGAATATTTTTGGTTGCGGGAGGCGGATTTGAACCACCGACCTTCGGGTTATGAGCCCGACGAGCTACCAGACTGCTCCATCCCGCGGCAACGGACGGTGAAGATATATGAAAGTTTTTTATTCGTCAATCTTTTTTTTTATCTTTTTTTTGAGGAACTGTTTCTTGCTATTGTTCTTGTCTGTGGATTGGTGTAGAACCTCTGCATTAGGAAAAACAATCAGGTGCTTAAAGTTAACTGTCAGGATCAATACTTTCAATGCAGCAACCTATCGAACTTGAAAAAGCTTTGGCTGAGCGGCGTAGCGGGACTTTATTTATTGATGTGCGCACTCCGGCCGAATTCGCTGAGTCGACCATTCCCGGGGCTGTTAATGTGCCCATTTTTTCTAACGAGGAGCGGGCGCAGGTCGGAACCGTTTATAAAGAACAGGGGAATCGAGTTGCAAGGCGTTTAGGGGTGGACCTCGTTTCCCCGCGGATCCCGCAGATCATTGCTGCCGTTGAGGCTGCTCAGGGGGAGCGTAAGAAGCCGGTTGTCGTTTTTTGTTGGCGTGGTGGTATGCGCTCTCAGGCGATTTGCTGTTTTTTGAACCTTGCCGGAATTCCCGCCCGCCAGTTAATTGGTGGTCACAAGGCTTTTCGCAGTCATGTCCTTAACTATTTCGAAACCATGGAATGGGCACCTATTTATGTGTTGCGCGGTTTGACCGGAGTGGGGAAAACCCGTGTTCTGCACGATCTGACCGCTCAGAATTATCCGGTGGTTGATCTGGAGGGGATGGCCAATCATCGGGGCAGTGCTTTTGGTAACCTTGGCCTAGAACCACAGCCGTCTCAGAAAAAGTTCGATGCTCTGTTGTGGGATTGTCTCGATCTTTATCGTGATGCGCCCTATCTGCTGACCGAAGGGGAAAGCCTGCATATTGGCCGGGTAGTTATTCCCAAGCGCTTCCATCAGGCAATGCAGGTTCAGGAGAGTCTCTGGCTCACGGCATCACTCGACACCAGGGTCAAAGTGATTCTTGAGGAATATCCGGCCAAGGATCAATTACGTACTCAATTTGAAAAGCCGTTACTGGCTCTCAAAGAGCGTCTCGGAAAGAAAGTTGTTACAGAGTTCTGCCAACTCCTGCATGACGGTCAGTGGGAAGAATTAACTCGTGAGCTGATGATCCGTTATTATGATCCTCTATATCTCCATACCCTTCCTGAACAGCGTACCGAGATTGATCTGGATCCGTTCCCCGAAGGGGTTGAACGGGTAAAGGCCGTGCTGGCATCACTTATCAGCGCTGCAGATAAATAATCTTCGCAGGACCTTGTATCCACTCAGTCAGGGGCGTTATCCTGATAATCTGAAAGGATGGACGCTATGGCAGAAACAACGCGCAACGGCGCGCAGATATCCCCGTTATTTATGAGTCGTTTTCAGGTCGATGAAAACGCCCCCTTTAAGCGTCACCTCAACCGCCTTGAGGTTGAGATAGCGCGTGAAGACTATCGTGAACTTAAACATGTCGAACTGCTCGACCCCTGTCCTGATGAAACCTTTTTTGCGCATTGTGTCGATCTGACCGAACGACTGCTTGATACTTCACAGAATCTTTATAACTGCGACCTGATCCGACGTAAGCAGATTCGTATCTATATGGATTCATCTCTGTATCATGTCTATTACCGACTTCCGGATCGCTGTATCCGCTTTGTTCCCACCTGGCGAGAGAATGTTCTGGAGCAATTTTTTGGTTTCATCCCTTCTGGTGATACCGAATGGCGCCCATGCCGGCGGCTGCTGGATGGTTATACCGCCAAGTTTGTCGCCGATGATGCCGGTGGTGCGTTGTTGTTGCGCGGTCCGGACCAGGACCCGAGCCTGCCGGTTTTTACTGTCAGTCATGGGCCTTACGACCCACACACTCTGGAGGTTGCTTTTTACTTCCTGCGTTATGGTAGAGGACGGGCAGCTATCGTCAATCTGGGATTCTCCGGGCGTGAACCGCTGACTGATGACAATCTGGCCAAACTTAAAAGCTGGGGAATTCCTCTTAACCCGAGCAATATTGATGTCATCTACCCCTATATTGACAGTCAGGGGCAGCCTAACTGTTATAAACATGAAGATGGGCTATGTCGGTACATCGACCAGCTTGGCGGGCCTCATCCCGACGTGATCATCGATGTTCACGGCTATGTCGGCACTCATGCCGACGATGATCGTGTGCTGGTTGGTATGGGGGGGCTGCCGCCGTACCCCAGTTTGGCAGAATTGGGGACCGCTGAATATCGTGGCGACCTGCTGCATGTTTATCCCAATGAACGGTTGCGGCGTGGACTGGCGATTATCCGCGAGCTGTCTCAGGAAGTTTATGTGCAGTTGTGCATCGAACAGCGCCAATGCTGCCACTTCAGCATGTTGGGAGGGCTGCAGTTACTGGGACGTATTTTTGATCCTGCCCGGGAGGTTTCCGATATGCTCCCGGGCGAGACCCGTAGTTTTCTGCCCAAGGAAAATATCCGCTGGTTACCGAGTGCCGGGGCCAATGCCCGGCAGCGGGTTCAGGCTTGCAAGCTGGTGACCAGGGCCTTATGTATCCATGTTGAAATTCCAACCCTGATCAGGCAACGTATTGCGCTAAAAATCAAACAGCAGGCCCTCGAAGATTCGTATCAATCAAGTGGTTTGTGATATCCTATTGATCAAGTTAACCTTAAATCACTTATTCTGGTCGGAACCGCTGGCAGGAAGAGATCTCAGGTGCATAACACGGCCTGAATTTGAGCGGAACATCGATCCCGAAACTCAATACGAAAGGATTGAAATGTTATGAATTTATCCGTTGTTCAGGGCGCTGCCTGCAGTCAGGCTACGGCATGTGTTGTCCTCGGTTTTTTTGAGGGGAAGAAAGGGCAGGAGCTCGGCTTGACCAGTGAACAGGATGTGGTTTTTAAGCGGGCATTGCTGTGTAAGGAATTTAGTGGTGCTGGCGGTGAGACGATGCTGCTGCACGGACATGGGAAATCTTCCCCGGAGCGGATTCTTATCGTTGGTCTTGGCAAAGAGAAGGATTTTTGCCTCGATAAATTACGTCAGGTTGCCAGTGAGGCCGTAAAGTATCTGACCCAGAAGCAGCTTGGTACCTTCGTTGTCGGGCTTGGCTTGGTACCGGTGAAAAAAGAACCTTTGACGCAAAGAATTCAGGCTGTGGCCGAAGGGGTCCTTTTGGCTGACTACAGCTATGATCGTTATCTGCCTGCAGAACGAGTCAAAAGTGTCGCCAAATTAAAGGCGGTTTCCCTGTTGATCGCAGAGGAGGATGATCCGGCTGTGGCCGAAGCAGCTGTTGCTGCGGCTCAGGCGATCTGTGCTGGGGTCTGCTTTGCACGCGACCTGGTAAACGCTCCGGGTAATCTTAAATCTCCCGAGTATCTGGCGATGCAGGCGGTTTCCATGTCTGAGCAGTGTGGGGTCAAGGCACGTCTGCTCGATCGCAAAGAGCTGGAGAAAAGAGGTTTCGGTGCCATGCTGGGGGTGGCGCAGGGAAGCATGCGTGATCCATACCTGATCGTTATGGAGTACTTCGGTGCTGGTGACGACAGTAAGCCTGTGGCACTGGTTGGTAAGGGGGTTGTTTTTGACAGTGGCGGCATCTCCCTGAAACCGGGCGAGAAGATGGATGAAATGAAGATGGATATGGGGGGGGCTGCAGCAGTTATCGGTACCATGATGGCCGCGGCAAAGCTGCAACTGCCCGTTAATCTGGTTGGGGTGGTTCCTGCTGTCGAAAATATGCCGTCAGGTACCGCCATCCGCCCTGGGGATATCCTGACCTCATTGTCAGGGAAAACCATTGAGGTCCTGAATACCGATGCCGAAGGTCGTCTGATCCTAGCAGACGCTTTGACTTATGTTGCGCGCTATGAACCTAAAACGGTCATTGATCTGGCTACCTTGACCGGGGCCTGTATTATCGCTCTTGGCAACCAGGCTGCAGCAGTTCTGGGCAATGATGATAAGCTGATTGGAGACCTTCTTAACGCCGGGGAGCAGAGTGGTGAGCGGCTTTGGCAGTTGCCTCTGTGGGAAGGCTATGATGCCCTGGTTAAAAGTGACTTTGCTGATGTCAAAAACACAGGTGGACGGCCGGCAGGGACTATTACCGCTGCCGCTTTTCTGAAAAAGTTTGCTGACGATTATCGTTGGGCGCACCTTGATATTGCCGGGATGGCCTGGGAAGACAAGGGAAAAGCCGGTATGCCCAAAGGGGGGACCGGTTATGGAGTGCGTTTGTTGATCGATTATCTGCGCAGCGAAAAAAACTAGCAGATCAGCGTAGGGAATACTCGATTTGGTGATCTGCTTTTTGGAACCAAAACCAGGGGAACAAGATCTTTTGCGAACGGCATGTGTGGTTCCGAAAACGTTTTTCTTCACATTGTTAACATCCTTATTCGGCGGGAGCTTTAGGAATTAGAGCCCCCGCCGACCTGTGCTTGACATCCGGGGGGAACTGTTGCTAGATTGGCGCGTTCGGCCGATGCAAAAATGATGTCGAAAGACACTTGTTTTGCCAAACCTTAATTTACTTTCTGTGCTCGCAGGTTCTATTGAACGAGCTCAGAATGGAGAGATTTAATGCTTTTTTCAGATTCATTGCCTGAGGCGGATCTGCCTAAAGGCGTGCGAGATTTTCTGCCACTCAAGGCCGCCAAAGCTGAGTACCTGCTGACCCAATTGCAGACTGTTTATTCAGCCTGGGGCTTCCGTCCTGTCATTACTCCGCAACTCGAATATCTCGATGTCCTTGAACGTGGTATGGGGGAAGAGCTGCGTGATCGCGTTTTCCGTTTTGACGACCGCCAGACAGGACGTTTGCTCGCATTCCCGCCGGACATGACCCCGCAGATTGCTCGTATCGCAGCAACGCGTATGACCGAAATGCCGCTGCCTCTGCGGTTGAGCTACAGTGGCCGTGTGTTACGTCATACTGAGCAACAAGCCGGTAAGGATCGTGACATCTTTCAGTCCGGTGTTGAAATGATCGGCCTCGACAGCCCTGAAGCAGATGCTGAAATGATCGCCATGGCGATCGAAGCCCTGACGGCTGTCGGTGCTGAGAAGTTTACCGTTGATATTGGCCAGGTTGAATTTTTCCGCGGTGTCATGGATGGCCTGTCTCTGGATCGTAAGACTGCTTACCTGGTAGCTGATGCCATTTCACGCAAAGACAGCGCTGAGTTAAAACTGCTCCTCCAGGAAACCGATCTTAGCGCAACCGCGTGCGAAGAAATTATGGCTTTGCCACGTCTTTACGGTGGTGGTGAAGTTATTGAGCGGGCCGCCAAAGCGGTCAGCAATGAACGCTCCAAGCGCGCTCTGGATAGCCTTGCCCAGGTACTCGATGTGCTGGAAGTCTATGGTGTGCTTGAGCACGTTACCATCGATCTTGGTGAATTACGTGGCCTTAATTACCACACCGGGGTGACCTTCCAGGGCTTTTTACCCGGTATCGGCCGCGCAGTGTGCAGTGGCGGGCGTTATAATAACCTGATGGCAAACTACGGGGTTGATACGCCGGCAACAGGGTTTACTTTCAGTCTGCTGAACCTGTTATTTGCCCTGGATAATATGCTTGATCAGCGTGTCGATCAGTTCTGTGATCTGCTGATCTTTGCTGCGGGTAAGAACCTGCGAGCAGCACAGACGTTGGCCTGCCGGTTGCGCAAGTTGGGATATTCCGTATCCCGTGATATGCTTGATCGTAGCCAGGAGGATGCTCTGGCCTATGCACGCAAGATGAACTATCGCTATCTGGCTGTAGTTGAAGATGATGTTCAGGATATAACGTTAACGGCTCTTGAAGATGGCAGTACCAAGGTGCTGTCCTGGTCTCAGTTGGACGGAGCCGATGTTCAGTTGTAATTTGTTGCCAGTCGGGGACTAGCGGCAGGGAACACTCAATAAATTTTAAGCGCCGGTGTGAAGACCGGTTAGACAGGAGAGCGTGGAGCGTATGGCCAACGTTATTATTGTCGGAGCCCAGTGGGGCGATGAAGGTAAGGGTAAAGTCGTAGATATTTATACCGAATATGCACAGGATGTTGTGCGTTTTCAGGGGGGTAACAATGCCGGGCACACCCTGGTCGTCGGTGACGAAAAAACCGTTCTGCACTTGATCCCTTCCGGTATTTTACATGAAGGCAAGCGTTGTATTATTGGTAATGGCGTTGTCCTTGATCCCAAAGTTTTCCTTGAAGAGATTGATGGTCTGAAGGCCAAAGGCTGTATGCAGGATGAATCGCAGCTGATGGTTGACGGGGCCGTCAACCTGATTATGCCTTATCACAAAGTGATCGATATCGCGCGTGAGCAAAAATCAGGGGCCAAGAAGATTGGTACTACCGGTCGTGGCATCGGGCCCACTTACGAAGATAAAGTTGCCCGTCGCGGGATCCGTTTTGCCGATTTGCTGAAACCGGAAGTGTTTAAGCGTAAACTGCAGGACGTATTGCCTGAAAAGAATTTTTATATCGAAAATTACCTGGGTGAGAAGCCGCTGGATGAAGCTGCTATCATCGAAGAGTATCTTGGCTATGCAGAGCGTTTGCGTTGCTACCTGGGACGTACCTCGACGTACCTCGATAAGGTTATCAAGGATGGCCACAATGTGCTGTTTGAGGGCGCGCAGGGCAGTCTGCTGGATATTGATCATGGTACCTACCCCTATGTAACCTCCTCTTCAACCATCGCTGCTGGTGCCTGTACCGGTTCCGGTATCGGACCGACTTTGATTAATGAAGTTATCGGCATCTCCAAGGCCTATGTGACCCGTGTTGGTGAGGGTCCGTTCCCGACTGAGCTGCTGGATGAGATGGGTGACAAATTGCGTGCTGCCGGAAGCGAGTTTGGTGCAACCACTGGTCGTCCACGGCGGACCGGTTGGCTTGATATCGTTGCTTTGCGTGAGGCTGTTCGTACTAATGGCCTGACCGGTATCGCCCTGACCAAGATGGACGTACTGAATGATCTTGAAACCATTAAGGCCTGTACGACTTACCGGGTTGGTGACAAGTTGGTAGATGAATTTCCTCAGGACCTGGACGAGTTGAAAGCTTGTACCCCGGTTTATGAAGAGGTTGCTGGTTGGCAACAGGATATCAGCGGCGTGACCAGTTATGATGAGTTGCCTGCTGAAGCTAAAGCTTATGTTGATCAGATTGAAAAATGGACCGGTTGTCCGGTAGTTCTGGTTTCCGTTGGGCCACGTCGGGATCAAACTTTGATCCGGTCGAATCCGTTTGTAGAAAAAAAATAAAAAAAGTGGTTGACGTGTGCAGCTGATTCACGTATAACACACATCCGTTGCGAGGGCCGGTAGCTCAGTAGGTAGAGCATCTGACTTTTAATCAGATGGTCACAGGTTCGATCCCTGTCCGGCTCACCATTTAACAGCAACACTCTGCGAGGTCATTTCTCGCGGGGGCTTGTAATAGATAAGTCCCTATCGTCTAGCCTGGCCCAGGACACCGCCCTTTCACGGCGGCGACGGGGGTTCGAATCCCCCTGGGGACGCCAAGTCAAGTAAAAGCCTCACTATGCAAATAGTGAGGCTTTCGCTTTTCTGAATTAAGCTATGATGGCAGTGACGGAACGGATGATGGTCTTTATTGATCTGATTCGCAGAAAAAAGTAAAAAAAGATATTTTATGGGTTGACTTGATTTTACACATTGAAGTATAAATCTCGTCCGTTGCGAGGGCCGGTAGCTCAGTAGGTAGAGCATCTGACTTTTAATCAGATGGTCACAGGTTCGATCCCTGTCCGGCTCACCACTTTTAAAGCAACGCTCTGCGGGAACATTTCCTGCGGGGGCTTTAATATAGATAAGTCCCTATCGTCTAGCCTGGCCCAGGACACCGCCCTTTCACGGCGGCGACGGGGGTTCGAATCCCCCTGGGGACGCCAATTAAAAAAAGCCTCACTGTGACGACAGTGGGGCTTTTCTTTTTCATTTGTCCAATTCAGCGGAATCGTAAAGATTCCTCTGCCCACCTTGAATATCCTTATTTCCCTTGTTAAGGTTAAATCATAAACATTTCAGTTTGTTCCTGAACAGCGAGCTATTTTCTTCTAATTTTCCAGTAAAGCTTATGTCATGAAGCCGTACGGAGATAAACAAGCAGGTTCGTCCCTATATATCTGTTTAATCAGTGTCCATGGATTGATTCGCGGGCGTAACCTTGAATTAGGGCGTGATTCAGATACTGGGGGGCAAACCCTCTATGTTGTTGAGCTTGCCCAGGCTCTTTCGCGGTTGCCGGAGGTAGGGCGTGTTGATCTGGTAACCCGTAAGGTCGTCGATAGCCGCGTCGCTGAAGATTATGCTCAGAGCGTTGAGATTCTCAATGAGGGTTGTCGGATTGTGCGGATTGAGGCAGGGGCAGCAGAATATATTGCCAAAGAGCAGTTGTGGGATCACCTCGACAGCTTTGCCGATAACCTGGCTCTTTATTTTCAGGAGCAGGGTGCTGTCCCGGATATCCTGCACAGTCATTATGCTGATGCCGGCTATGTGGGGTCCCTACTGTCTCAGCGCTTTGGGGTTGCCTTAATCCATACCGGACATAGTCTGGGGCGCGTTAAACTTAATCGCTTTCTAGATAGTGGCCTGAGCAACGAGGAGATTGAGACGCGTTTTAATATGACGCGCCGGATCCAAGCCGAAGAAATGACGCTGGCGACAGCCCAGCGTGTGATTACCAGTACCCATCAGGAGATTCATGAGCAGTATGAATTTTATGACTATTACCACCCTGAACAGATGCTGGTTATTCCTCCAGGGACTGATCTTGATAAATTCAAACCTTCACAGTCTGATGATTTGAACAGTGGTTTGTTTTTTGCTCTGACTCGGCACCTGAAGGATCCCTATAAACCAATTATTCTCGCCCTCAGTCGTCCGGACAAACGCAAAAACATCAGCGCCCTGGTCGAAGCTTTCGGTCTCAATGAGGAGCTGCAGCAGTTAGCTAATCTGGTCATTGTTGCCGGGAACAGAGACGATATTGAGGATCTTGAGGAGGGGGCCCAGGAGGTCTTTCTTGATCTGTTGGTCACCCTTGATCGTTACGATCTCTATGGGCAGGTCGCTCTTCCTAAGCACCATGAACGCAGCCAGGTGCCGTTAATTTATCGCTGTGCAGCAGCGACGGGGGGAGTGTTTGTCAATCCGGCCCTGACCGAACCTTTTGGTTTGACCCTCATCGAAGCTGCTGCGTCAGGGTTGCCGGTTGTGGCGACAGAAGATGGCGGTCCTCGCGACATAATTGCCAACTGCCATAATGGTTTCCTGGTTGACCCTCTTAATGCCGAGGCGATTGCCGAGGCGTTGCTTAGGCTGCTCAGAGATCCAGGCCTGTGGCGTCAGTCCCGGGAGCGCGGCATCAGTGGCGTGCGCGAACATTATTCATGGCAGTCACACGCCAGTCGTTACCTTGAACAAATTGCTCCGCTGACCAGGCGCAGCGAGCCATTGAAGCTGCGGCCGGTGGTCTTGACCTCCGGCTCTTACCGTGATCGTGTCTTTGTGTGTGACCTTGACCTGAGTATGGTTGGTGATGACGGTGCGCTTCAGGAGCTGATTGTGCTGTTACGTCAGCATCGCAGCAGCACTTTGCTGGTCCTGGCTACCGGACGGCGTCTGGATTCGGCCTTGAAACTGTTAAAACAGTATCGTATTCCCGAGCCCCATGTGCTGATCGCCAGCAGCGGTACTGAAATCTATTATGCTCCTGAGTTGGTCGCCGATATTGGCTGGGCCCGCCATATTGACTATATGTGGACTCCGCGGCGTATCAGAGCGTTGCTGAGCGATCTGCCGGGGCTCAAGCTGCAGCCACGTTATGAGCAGAGCAGGTTTAAGCTGAGTTACTACATCGACCCGACTCAGATTGATGTCGAGACGATAGAAGCGTTATTGCACCAGCACGAACAGTCTGTCCATGTCCAGGTGGCTTTTGGCCAGTTCCTTGATATTCTCCCTTTGCGGGCATCCAAGGGGTTGGCGTTGCGCTATCTGCCTGCATTGAAAAATATTCCTCTGGAGCGCGTATTTGTCGCCGGAGGGTCTGGAGCTGATGAGGATTTGATGCGGGGCAATACCCTGGCAGCAGTAGTCGCCAATCGCCATGAAGAAGAACTTTCCGACCTTGTCGATCTGGAACGGATCTATTTTTCCCAGCAGCCTTATGCTGCGGGGATTCTCGAAGCTCTTAATTTTTATGATTTTTTCGGAAGCTGCTGCGATCCGCGGGAGAGGGGCAGGCGATGAGCCGTCGGCGGTTATTATTATGCACCGATATGGATCGGACGGTGATTCCCAATGGCTTTCAGCCGGAAACACCAGGTTCCAGGGCATGGTTTCTGCGCCTGTGCCAGGATCAGCGGATTTGCCTGGTGTATGTGACCGGCAGGGATAAGCGACTGGTGAAGCAGGCGCTAGCAGAGTATCAATTACCAGTACCCGATTTTGCCATTACTGATGTTGGTTCAATGATTTATCAAATCAACGACGCAATCTGGGAGCCTGTTGCCCTTTGGCAACAGGAGATTGCTGAGGCTTGGCATGGCTTTGGACCCACCGATATTGCCCGTCAGCTGACTGGTATCAGAGGCCTCAATTTGCAGGAAGAGGAAAAGCAGAAACCATTTAAGTTAAGTTACTATTGTGATCTGGGTTTTTCGTCTGCTGATGTCCTGGACGCAATGGCAGCCCGCCTAAAGACCCTTGGAATTGCAGCGAACCTGATCTGGAGTGTTGATGAAATTGCCAAGGTTGGGCTTGTCGATGTTTTGCCCGAAAACGCTGATAAGTTCCATGCCCTGAATTTTCTGGCGAGCTACCTTGGTTATGATGAGCCGGAACTTCTGTTTGCCGGTGACAGTGGTAATGATCTTACCGTTCTTAACAGCTCGATTCCGTCGATACTGGTTGCCAACGGACACCCCGATGTCCATGAGGCTGCTTTAGCTGCAGTGGCCGCTAATGGTTATCGTGAAGGGTTGTTTATTGCCGGACCAGATCATTGGCCAGGGAATGGTAATTACTGTTCTGGGGTGTTGCAGGGCGTTTTTCATTTTTACCCGGAATTGCGCACGACCATTAAAAGGATTGTCTCGTGAAGTCAGTAGCAGGAATTTGTGTTTTTGGTGAAGTGCTCTTTGACGTGTTTCCTGATGGGGAAGCGGTTCTTGGTGGGGCGCCATTCAATGTCGCCTGGCATTTGCAGGCTTTAGGGAATGAGCCGCTCCTGGTGACACGTATCGGTCGTGATCTGGCTGGTAAAAATATCAGGCTGGCTATGGAGGATTGGCATATGTCTGTGGCTGGTGTACAGGAGGATCCTGTCCACCCCAGCGGTCGGGTTGAAGTTTCTTTTACCGCAGGTGAGCCCAGTTACAAGATTGTGGCCGACTGTGCTTATGACTTTATTGATGCCGAGGCATTCCCTTTAGATACTGGTCCACGGGGCTTGCTGTATCATGGCACTTTGGCCCTGCGCAATGAGGTCTCGAGGATGGCTCTAGAGGTCATCTCAGGGCGTATTCAGCCTGATGTTTTTGTCGATGTTAACCTGCGAACTCCCTGGTGGCACAAAGAACAGGTGCAGATTTGGCTGAAAGCTGCGCGCTGGGCTAAGCTGAACAGGGAAGAATTATTTGTGCTGGGGGCAGGTCGTGACGATGCTGAAGATGCCGCTCGAGATTTTGTCAGGAACTATGAGCTTGAACAACTGATCGTGACCTGCGGTGGAGAGGGGGCTTTTGTCTGCAGAGCAGATGGTCTGATTGAGCGGGTTGCGCCACCGGTTACGACAGCTGTTGTTGATACGGTTGGTGCCGGAGACGCCTTTACAGCCGTCTATCTTCATGGCTTGCTTCACGGCTGGGACATTTCCGAGACGTTACACGCTGCTCAACTGTTTGCCAGTATGGTCGTCGGTTTGAGGGGGGCAACCAGTCGAGAGCATAATATCTATCAACGGTTTTTTCAGGGGGTACAAGGTCTCTGAGTTACAGGAAGGTCGTTTCTCTATGTACGAACAGGTTGCCCACTCTCTTCTCAATGATATTCTCAACCGGATTCAGCCGGAAATCTCCCGCCAGGATCTGCGCCATTTTTATACGCGCCTCGGCGCTAATTTTTATGCGATCCATTCCTTGTTTGAAAAACTTTATGGTCAGCGGGATGATTTTGCAGAGCAGGCTCAAACGCTTGTTGAAACCATGGCACGCCAATATATTGCCAGGCCTGATCATCTGCGTGAGCTCGATCTGGCCAGAGAGAAAGACTACAACTGGTTTTTAAGTCAGCAGTGGGTCGGGATGGCTCTTTACTGTGATGGCTTTGCCGGCAATATTAATGGTCTGCGGGATAAACTCTCTTATTTTCAGGAACTCGGCATTAATCTGGTCCATGTCATGCCGATTATGCAGTGTCCTCCGGGTAAGAGCGACGGCGGTTATGCAGTCAGTGATTTTCGGGAAATTGATCCAGAGATGGGGACTCTTGCTGAGCTTGAGCTCATGGCTGACGAAATGCGGGCACGTGACATTCTGCTGGTCCTCGATGTCGTCGTCAATCATACCTCAGATACTCACTACTGGGCTCAGCAGGCACGCAGTGGCGAGCAGCGTTTTCAGGATTATTACTATACCTTTGCGACCCGTAATGTCCCTGACATGTTTGAACAGAGCATGCCCGAGATTTTTCCGGAGACAGCACCGGGCAATTTTACCTGGGACGAAGAGATGCAACGCTGGGTAATGACGGTATTCAATGAATATCAGTGGGACCTTAATTACAGTAATCCCGCAGTTTTTATTGAAATGCTTAATGTTATCCTGTTCTGGGCCAATCGTGGGGTCGATATTCTGCGTTTGGATGCGGTGGCCTTTTTGTGGAAAAAAATTGGCAGTACCTGCCAGAATGAGCGTGAAGCGCATCTGATTCTTCAGTTGTTCAAGGATTGTTGCCAGGTGACTGCTCCCGGAGTGGTGTTTATTGCTGAAGCGATTGTTGCCCCTCTGGAAGTGATCAAGTATTTCGGTGAGGACGCAGTTATTGCCAAAGAGTGTGAAATTGCCTATAACGCGACATTTATGGCGTTGATGTGGGAAGCCGTCGCCACTAAAAATGCGCTTTTACTTAATCAGGGAATTAAGAACCTGCCGGTTAAGCTCGATCGCGCCACCTGGTTGAACTATGTACGCTGCCACGATGATATCGGGTTCGGTTTCGATGATCGTGACATTGTTCAATGTGGTTATGATCCCCGTCAGCACCGTCAGTACCTGGTCGATTATTTTACCGGTAAATACCAGGGGAGTCATGCCCGCGGTTTGCCTTTTGGGCAGAACGATAAGACCGGCGATGTAAGGATTTCAGGAGCTCTCTCGTCGCTGGTTGGCCTCGAGTTTGCTCTGGAGATTGATGATGATAAAGCGGTCAGTGATGCGATTAAGCTGATTTTGCTGATGCATGGAATGATCCTTTCCTTTGGCGGAATTCCCCTGCTGTACTATGGTGATGCCCTCGGTACCTTGAATGATGATTCCTATCGCAATGACCCCGATAAACAGTGGGACAGTCGCTGGGTTCACCGACCTGCCATCGACTGGGAGCAAGCGGCTCTGCGCAATCTACCCGGAACCGTTGAATATAAAATTTTCAGTGCCTTGAAGAAGATGATTGCGATACGTAAGGAAGTACCGGCATTTGCAGACTTTAATAATCGTGAACTGCTAGCTGTCAGTAATCCCCATCTCTTTGTTTTTGGTCGCTATCCGGTGGGACAGCCGGGAGAAAATATTCTGGTTGTTGCAAATTTCAGTCATCAGCCCCAATCGCTATCATTGGCAGACCTTGGCCGCTGGGCACCAGCATATGGTCATTTCCTGGATCTGGTCCGAGGGGAAGAGCCAGAATCCTTTAGTGACAGCCTGGTTGTGCCCGGTTATGACTTTTACTGGCTTCGCCATCAGGCGTAGGCGTTACGGTTCGACCAATTCGCGGGCTAACATCATCAGTTTACGATCCTCTCCCCAGCGGTAGCCTCCCATGCCACCATCACTGCGTAAGACCCGGTGACAGGGGATCAGGTAGGCGATGGGGTTTGCTCCAACGGCACTTCCCACGGCCCGGCAGGCTTTCTGCTCTCCGGCCTGGGATGCAATAACACTATAGCTGGTGAGGTACCCGTGGGGAATGTTCAGAAGTGCTTGCCAGACTTTAAGTTGGAAATTGGTGCCTTTCAGGTAGAGTGATAATGGCCGGTCTATGCGAGCATTAAAGAAAATTTGCTGGATAATATTTTCCCCGGCGCGCGGATCATGATAGAGGTTTGCATCCGGCCACGAGTCGCGCAAACGGTTCAGTGCTTCATGACGAGTTGTCATTATAAATTCAAGGCGGCAGATTCCACGTCTGGTGGTTGCCAGTAGGCATCTTCCAAAAGGGGTTGGATATTCTCCATAACTGATGCTCAAACGACTGCAACGCTGCCGGTACTGGTTTGGGGTCAGGGCATCGACACTGACCATAAGGTCATGTAAGCGGCTGGGATTGCTCAGTCCAAGTTTTTCACTGGTGGTGAGAAGAGAGTCGTGTGAGCTGAGCAGATGTTGTTTTGCTTCATTGTTGATCATGAACTGGCAGAAGCGTTTGGGGCTGATGCCGGTATATTGGGTAAAGAGTTTCTGCATGTGAAATGGGCTTAGACCGACAGAGTTGGCCAAGTCGGCAAGGGAAGGGTGCTGTTTGAAGTGGTCCCGCAGGTAGTGAATGGCAGTAGCGATGCGTTGGTAATTATCCGTCATTATCCGCTCCATTTGCAGTTATTAAGACCTTATGTCCGCAAATTATCATCAGCTCAGACGGTAACCAATCTGATTCTTGTGAAAATAGTATTTTTTTGTGATCTTTTTGCTTGCAACTTTTTGTCGCTTTAGGTATTAAATGCATCTCGCGCAACAGTTGCGCTGGTCAGTAAGTCCCTATCGTCTAGCCTGGCCCAGGACACCGCCCTTTCACGGCGGCGACGGGGGTTCGAATCCCCCTGGGGACGCCAGTTCCAAAAAAAGCTCTCTACCCAATAACGGTAGAGGGCTTTTTTTTATTCTGTTCTTGTCTGGTCAATCATTCTGTTGACAATCTGACTCTCCTGTTTACTCTTTAAAGAAGCTGGAAATAATTTTATAGCGCGGTAGACTTTGTCTTACTGTAAATGTTATCTAGTTTTCATCCGGAAACGGCCCTTTTCCGCTGGGGCAGCGTCAATCTGCGGACTTGTCTGTGCGGCGTAAAGTACTACGCCTCCGCTCAAGTCCTTGTTTTTCTTGCCACAACGAAAAATTGCTCGTTTCCAATCTGAAAACTGGATAGTTGCTATTTTGAGTTCCCGGATGGCAACATATCCAATGTTTGATGACCGAAAAGGTTATCAGTAGTGTCCTGCCACCCTCTTTATGTGATGTGAATATTTAATTTATGACTCAAGATAAATCGTTTGTAGAAATTTATTCGGATGGCGCCTGTTCCGGAAATCCTGGTCCTGGCGGTTATGGTACGATCCTGCGCAGTGGAGCTCATGAAAAGGAGTTGTCCGGGTTTGCGGCTGAAACAACGAATAATCGTATGGAGCTACTCGGAGCCATCAGTGGCCTGGAAGCGCTGAAGCGGCCATGTGCCGTTCGCCTGGTCACTGATTCTCAATATCTGGTCAAGGGGATGACGGAGTGGATTGCGGGCTGGCAGAAGAAAAACTGGAAAAACTCCAAGAAAGAAGAAGTCGCTAACCGCGATCTCTGGGAACGTTTACTTGATTTGGCCGGTCAGCATGATATTGAGTGGGTTTGGGTCAAGGGGCATGCCGGGCACCTTGAAAATGAAAGGTGTGATGAGCTGGCGCGAAAGGAAATTGAAATTAATTCTAACTAGGGGGATAGTTAGATACCTGATAGGTTAATTTTTTAGTTGCCGACTCTTCTCTGAGGTGTCAAAAGTGTGCTAGTATTTTTTTGTTGCAGTACATTTTTGATGAATTTTAATGTTAATACATAGAGATATAGAGGTGTCATGTCCGTTTCTGCGCAAACTGCACAGGCGATGACCGCTGCCGGTCCGCCGAGTGTCGAAGCTTACCTTTCTTTTGCTCTCTACGCCTTGATTTCAACAGGGCTTATTCTACTGTTAATGTTGCTTGCCCGTTTTCTGGGCAACCGGACCCATTCGCCGGATAAGGATGCTCCTTACGAATCCGCTATCATTCCGACGGGCGAGGCTAAGCTCCGGCAGGCCGTTCCTTTTTCGCTGGTCGCTATCTTTTTTATAATTTTCGATATTGAAGCGATCTTTGTGGTTTCCTGGGCTATTGCCTATGACCTTCTGGGTTGGGCTGGCTTCTGGCAAATCACCTTCTTTATAGTTCTGTTGTTCCTTGGCCTGGTCTACCTGTGGAAAGTAGGTGCACTGGAGTGGGGAGCACGCAACAAGAGTAGTCAACACAGGAGAGTCGGATGAGTGAGAAACTGCCGCAGGGAGTTCTGCTGACGCGGGCAGATGACCTTATTAACTGGGGACGTAAGTACAGTCTCTGGCCCATGTTCTTCGGGCTGTCCTGTTGCTTTGTCGAGATGATGACGAGTATGACGCCACGCTTTGACCTGGCTCGCTTTGGAGCCGAGGTTCTGCGGGGAACACCGCGTGAGTCAGATGTTATGATTGTCTCCGGGACACCGTTCAAGAAGATGGGTACTTCGATCCTGAAGGTTTACGAGCAGATGCCTAACCCTAAATGGGTTATTGCCATGGGCTCCTGTGCCAATTCAGGTGGCATGTATGACGTTTACAGTGTCATGCAGGGGGTTAACCAGATTCTTCCCGTTGATATTTATATCCCTGGTTGCCCGCCACGCCCTGAGGCCTTTCTGCAGGGGATCGTTGAACTGCAGAAAAAAATTGTTGCCGAAGAGCAACCCACCCGTAAAGTCCTCGGTATGCAGGGCGGTTCAGAAGGTACAAGCGTTCCACCGTTGATCGATGGTGTCACCAAAAGTCGTGATACCCGTGGCCCTGGGTATGGCAACAGCCCGATTCGTGGTACGGCCCAGCAGCCACCAAAGTTCACGACCGATCGCAGCGGTAATATCTATCGTCCCGGCCAGCCGAAGCAGGTTTTTCCAAACACAACTGACGAGGTTTATCGTCAGGTTATGGAACGCTTTGGTGGGCGTGTCGCTGTTGATCCCCTGGCCGCCGATATGCCGGTACTGAATTGCCCGCCTGAGTTGATCAAAGAGCTGCTGAGTTTTCTCAAGCATGAGGTGAAGCCAGGTTATCAGCGCCTTGAAGACCTGACCGCAATCGACGAACGTTATCGTCAGCAGCGCCATGGCCATCAGTTTACCATGGTCTATCATCTGCTCAGTTTCGCAACCCCGGGGTACCTGCGTGTTAAGGTTCCTCTGGTCGGCGAATTCCCTGAGGTAACCAGCATCACCAGTATCTGGCCTTCTGCCGAATGGTATGAACGTGAAGTATTCGATATGTTCGGCATCCATTTTACTGAACATCCGGATCTGCGACGGATTCTCATGCCGGCCGACTGGCCCGGTCATCCGCTGCGTAAGGAGCATCCTTCCCGGGCTACGGAAATGGCTCCCTTTACCTCAAAGGAGGCCTTTGATCTGCCACCACTGTCGGGTGATCAACTGGTTCCTCTCGAGGGCGCTGATGATGGCAGCATGGTGCTGAATCTTGGTCCTCACCACCCAGGTACTCACGGGGTTCTGCGTCTGGTTCTGCGCATGAATGGCGAAGAACTCTCCGATATCGATGTCGATCTTGGTTATCACCACCGTGGCGCTGAGAAGATAGGTGAGCGTCAGCATTGGGCCCAGTTTATTCCTTATACCGACCGTATCGATTACCTGTCCGGTGTTCTGAACAATATGGCCTATCTCCATTCCCTTGAGACCATGCTTGGCGTGCAGGCTCCAAAACGCGCACAATACGTACGGATCATGCTCGGAGAGTTGTTCCGGATTGCCAACCACCTGGTCTGGCTTGGGACCTATGCCCACGATATCGGTGCCATGACGCCGGTCTTCTATTGTTTCGAATCACGCGAGAAAATTTTCGATATTGTCGAAATGATCACGGGTGGCCGGATGCACCCTTCCTGGCTGCGTATTGGCGGTATCCCCCTTGATCTGCCTGAAGGCTGGAAGCAGATGGTTGACAAGTTCACCGGAACTTTCAGTGCCAGAATCGATGAGCTGGACAGTATGTTGCGTGATGGCAAGATCTTCCGCATGCGTTCTGAAGGGGTCGGTACGGTTGCGCGTGAGGATGCTATTGACTGGGGCTTCTCAGGACCAAACCTGCGGGCCAGTGGGGTCAGTTGGGATCTCCGGCGAGATATGCCTTATGGTGGTTACGAAAACTTTGACTTCGATGTTCCGACGGCAAGCGCTGGTGATAACTTTGCCCGTTATATAGTGCGCCTCGAAGAGCTGCGCCAATCGTTGCGTATTGTCAAGCAGGCGGCCAGAGACATGCCTGAAGGGCGTTGGATGACGGATGATTATCGCTATGCGTATCCGCAACGTCAGGATGGCTTAGAGAATATTGAAAGTCTGATCCATCATTTTGTCAATGTCAGCACCGGTATTGCCGCTCCTGTTGGCGAGTGTTACCGGGCCACCGAGTCCGGTAAGGGGGAGTGTGGTTACTATCTGGTCAGTGATGGTGGCAACAGTGCTTATCGCTGCCGCATCAGGACGCCGTCCTTCGCGCATTTGCAGTCACTGCCTTGGGTCTGCAAAGGGGACCTGTTGTCAGATATGGTTGCTTATACCGGGTCAGTGGATTTTGTCCTCGCTGACCTCGACCGCTAAGTTGCGCGGCTAACGGTCCTTTTTTCGTTGTGGCGGTGTCAATCTGCGGGTTTGTTTGTGCGGCGTCAAGGACTCCGCCTCCGGACCAGTCCTCGATTCCCTGATCACACGAAAAATGGCGCGTTTCTGGAGTGCCTCTGTGATTTGCGGCGGGGCTTGATTCCTGAAACGTACTTTATCTCTAGAGATGATTTGGAAAGCTTATGGCCAAAATAGAAATGCTGGATGCTGACGGTTTGTTGTCAGAAGAGGAACTGGCTGAGTTTATTCATCACGCTGGTGAAATAGAGCATCCACGTGAACTAATTATCGATATTCTGCGGGCAATTCAGAAGAATCATGGCTGGGTTCCTGACACCGGGGTTGAGCTGACTGCCCAGGTTCTTGGTTTAACACCGCTGGAGGTCGAGGAAATCGCGACTTTCTACGATAAGATTCTGCGCTATCCGGCAGGGCGTTATCCCATCCACATCTGTGATTCCATCTGTTGCTGGACGCGCGGGGGGGAAGAAATCGCCAGCTATCTGCAAGAAAAACTTGGAGTCAGTTTTGGTGAGACTACAGAAGATGGTTTGTTTACCTTGCTCCCATCCTGCTGCCTGGGAGGGTGTGGTCAGGCTCCTGGAGTCATGATCCATCAGTCTTTTTACGGACCTTTGACCAAGGAAAAAGTTGATAAGCTGATTGATGATCTGAAACAGGAGGCCCAAGGGTGAGCGATACGCCGCAATTGTTGTTTAAAAATCGCCGGCCTGGTGAAACTGTCTTTATGGACGGTTATCGGGCAACCGGTGGCTATGAAGCTCTGAAGAAAGTCTTTACCGAGATGTCCCCGCAAGAACTGCGGGATCTGGTTAAGGCGGCCTCTCTGCGTGGTCGTGGTGGAGCTGGCTTCCCCACCGGTGTGAAGTGGTCATTTTTTCCGTCTGATGCACCGGGGACGAAATATCTGGTCTGCAACTGTGATGAAATGGAGCCTGGGACTTATAAAGATGGTGTCCTGCTCGCTGCTGATCCTCATCAGTTGGTTGAAGGGATGATCGTCTCTGCCTACGCATTGCAGACCGATGTCGGTTACATTTTTATCCGCTATGCTTATGAAAAGCAGGCTGAAAACCTGCGGCGTGCGATTGCGGAGGCAAAGGAAGCCGGTTTTATCGGTAAAAACATTCTTGGTAGCGGGTTTGATTTTGAACTTCATGTGCACGGTAGTGCCGGACGCTATATTCTTGGTGAGGAGACAGCTCTGCTCAACGGTCTGGAAGGTCTCCGTCCAAACCCGCGGATGAAGCCACCATTCCCGGCAACCCGGGGACTCTTCGGCCGACCGACAACAGTTAATAACGTTGAAACCGTTTCAAATATTCCGCATATCATAACTGGCGGGGCAGACTGGTTTCGCGACCTGGCCTTAACTCCGGACGGCTCAGGAACCAAGCTGTTCGGCTTGTCCGGACATCTCAACCGCACCGAATGCTTTGAATTACCGGTTGGTATCTCACTACGTGAAGTTGTTGAAACCTATGGCCAGGGGGTGTGGCAAGGGCGGTCTTTCAAGGCCTGCTTGCCGGGTGGTGCCTCGACGCCGTATCTGACTCCTGAGCATATGGATGTGGCTCTCGATTTCAGTTCCCTGGAAAAAGTTGGTAGCCGCTTTGGTACCGCCGGGGTAACGGTCTTCGACGACCGAACCTGTATGGTCGGGGCGACCTTGAACCTGATCCGCTTTTTTGCCCGTGAAAGTTGCGGCTGGTGTACCCCCTGTCGTGACGGTTTGACCATGGTACGCTGGTTGCTCGAAAAATTTGAAGATGGCAAAGGGACTCCTGAACATCTGGACATGCTCAAGGACCAATTGAAAAATATTTCAGGCAACAGCTTCTGTGCCTTGGCTGAAGGGGCGATGGGACCGGTTGCCGGGTTGTTGACGCATTTCGAGCAGGAAATTATAGACCACATTGAGAAGGGCTGCTGCCCGTTCAGACGATAATTATTATGCCGACACTCAAGATTGACAATCAGACGATTACTGTCCCGGAAGGTAAAACCGTTCTCGAAGCTGCAGAGGAATTAGGGATTGTTGTTCCGCATTTCTGTTACCACAAAGAGCTTGGTGCTGTAGGTGCCTGCCGGATGTGCGCGGTCAACGTGGAAGAGGGTAGCTTTAAAGGGCTTAAGATGTCCTGCCTGATCAAGGTCGAAGAGGGGATGGTGGTATCCACCACCGATGAAAAATCTACAACTTTCCGCGAACGCGTCGGTGAGTGGCAGATGATGAATCACCCCCACGACTGCCCAGTTTGCGATGAAGGCGGAGAATGCCAACTCCAGGAAATGACCATCTCCAGTGGTCATAGCCAGCGGCGTTATGACGGCCCTAAACGGACCTACAATAACCAGGACCTTGGCCCTTTCATCGCCCAGGAGATGAATCGTTGTATTCAGTGCTACCGCTGTGTCAGGACCTATAAGGACTTTTGTGGCGGACGGGATTTCGGAGTACTTGGTTCCCGCAACCGGGTATTTTTCGGGCGCTTTAAGGACGGCATGCTGGAAAGTGATTTCTCCGGCAATATAGTCGATGTCTGTCCAACCGGGGTGTTTACCGACAAGACGTATCGGTTCAAGTCACGCTTCTGGGATCTGCAGGAAGCTTCTTCAGTGTGTCCTCATTGTTCCTTGGGGTGCTCTACGGTTCCGGGGGGGCGGTATCGTGAACTGCAACGTGTCCGTGGTGGCAATAACCCGGCGGTGAATGGGAGCTTTATCTGTGACCGTGGACGTTTTGGTAGCAGCTATGTGAATCACCAGGAGCGGCCACGGCAGGCTCGGGTTGATAACCAGGTTGTTGATTTAACCGCAGCTCTCAATGCCTTACAGCACAAAGCCAAGGAAACGGTACGCTTGCATGGCCGTGATTCCGTCCTGCTGGTTGGCTCAGAGCGCGCCTCCCTTGAGGCGAACTGGCTGTTGCAACAGTGGGCTAAACTTCTGAATTGTCAGGAACCAGTCCTTAACCCGCACGCAGAAAATTACGCTGCCGCCAACGTTGCTGCTTATGACCTTTCCGATCGGCTGGCAAGCTTGGAACAGGTTCGTCGGGCTGACGTCATATTTGTTGCTGGCGCCGATCCCCTAGCAGAAGCTCCGATGCTTGCGGTTGCTATGCGCCAGGCGGTACGCAATGGGGCCCAGGTGTTTGTCTATGATCCGCGTGCCATTGAGCTGCCTTTTGAATTTGATCACCAGCGCTTAACGCCATCGGCTCTGGCAAGCTATATCCTTGATGGTGATGCTGACAGTCTGCAGCTGCGCGAGCTGCTTAAAAAAGCCAAGAATCCAATTCTGGTTGGTGGGGGGCTGCTGGGGGATATCGGTTTACGCCAGTTACATAAACTTGCCCTGCTGGTCTCAAATGAGGAGCGCTTATGCCTGGTTCATCCGGTTCTGGGCGGAGCTAACAGCTTTGGCACCGCTTTGTTACAGGAAACAGCAGCGACTGATCTGCTCTGCCAGCTGGAGAGCGGCAAGGTCAAGATGCTGGTCTGCCTGGAAACTGATCTGGTGACTGAAACGGGTGGTGGTGAGCGTTTAAGTGCCGCGTTGACCGGTATCGAAACTCTGGTTCTATGCGATTATCTGAATTCATCATTACTCGCCCAGGCCAAGATTGTTATCCCGACCCGGGCGCCGGTTGAGACCGCAGGGTCTTTTGTTAACAACGAAGGACGGATCAACTGCTTTGAACCGGTTATGGAGCCTGGTCTACCTCTGCATGAATGCCTGGAAGATGGTCATCCCTCGCGCCGGTTCTCCTCTACAACACCAGGCAGTGATCCGGTTTCCGCGATCTCAATGCTGAGCTTCCTGGCGGGGAACAGCGCTGAGGATATTGTGGCTGTTCGACAGCAAATGGCGACCCAGATTGCTCGTCTTAGCGCTTTGGCCGAGCTTCAGGCCGGATCTCAGGGGGGGGGAGTCGCTCCTGTCCCGGCTCTTGATCGGGAGGCACTTGTCGTTGCAGAACAGCCGGCCGGGTCTTTCCACCTGGTTGTGACCCCGGCTCGTTATGGCCGCGACCTTCTGAGCCGCAGCTCAGAAAAACTGACACCGCGTTTTGCCGAGTCAGCGTTAGCTCATATGAACGTCATTGATGCAGAGCGTCTCGGGTTACAGGACGGTGATAAGATTGTCATCGATTCTGAACTTGCGACTCTGACGTTACCGATACAATGCCATGAAAATATTGCAGAAAATTGTGTTGTTCTGGAAAGTTCACCGGTATTGCCTAATCCGGTCCCTTCCTCAGGACTTATTTTCTGCCTGATCAGTAAGGAGCTGTCATGAGCGATCCACTACTGACTGTCGCCCTGATCCTGGTCAAGCTGGTAGGCATATTTGCCGTTATTCTGACCATGGCGGCGTACCTGGTGCTGGCTGAACGTAAGATTCTTGGCCGTATGCAGTTGCGCTACGGGCCGAATCGCGCTGGTCTGTTTGGTATTTTGCAACCGGTCGCAGATGTCATCAAATTGATTACCAAGGAAGATTTTGTCCCGGCCGGTGCGGATCGTTTCCTGTTTTTGATTGCTCCCGGGATCTCCTCTGTCACGGCGCTGCTGGCTTTTGCTGTCGTTCCCTTCAGCGCACCACTGGAAATCTTAGGGCATAAGCTGCCCATGGTGGTTATGGATCTCAATGTCGGGGTTCTCTACGTCCTCGGCATGTCTTCCATCGCCGTGTACGGGGTTACCCTCGGGGGGTGGGCTTCTAACAGCAAGTATGCTCTGTTAGGGAGCATTCGCGCCCTTTCCCAGATGATCAGTTATGAATTGGCCATGGGGCTGTCCATCGTTCCTGTGATTATGATTTCACGCTCTTTTTCCTTGACTGATATTGTCATGGCCCAGGAAAAGCTCCCCTTTATTCTGGTTAATCCCGTTGCTTTTCTGGTCTTCCTGATCTGTGTGTTTGCCGAAAGTAAACGTACTCCTTTTGACCTTCCGGAAGCTGAGAATGAGCTGGTGGCAGGGTTTCATACCGAATATTCCGGGATGCGCTTTGGCCTGTTCTTTGTCGGTGAGTATATCAATATGATCATTCTCGGCTCACTGGTTACGGTCTTTTTCCTGGGCGGCTGGCATGGCCCATGGCTGCCCGGGGTGGTCTGGTTCATTATTAAAATATTAATGGTCAGTTTCTTTTTTATCTGGACGCGGGCCAGTGTGCCGCGTCTGCGTTATGACCAGCTGATGCATTTCGGCTGGAAGGTTCTGTTACCGATTTCACTGCTCAATGTTCTGGTAACCGGTGCAATTTTGTTGGGAATAGGCTAAGCGATGCATATCTGGCGAGATATCCGCGGTACACTGCAACCTTACTGGGTTACGTTACGTAACATGTTCCGTAAACCGGTTACCCAGTCGTATCCGGAAGAAAAACCTCAATTGTCGGCCCGCTATCGGGCACGTTTGATGTTAACCCGAGATCCTGACGGTAACGAGCGCTGTGTCGCCTGTCATTTGTGCAGTGCAGCCTGTCCCGTCGACTGTATTTCCATGCAGGCAGCAGAGGGGGACGATGGTCGGCGCTATGCCGAGTGGTTCAGGATTAACTTCACCCGCTGCATCTTTTGCGGTTTATGCACTGAGGCTTGCCCAACTATGGCTATTCAGGTCACAGGTGACTTCGAACTGGCTGGTCGAGATCCTCTCAAGCTGGTTTATGAGAAGGAAGACCTGTTGGTCGATCATTGTGGGCAGAATAGCGAATATAATTTCTACCGTCACAGTGGTATCGGGGTTGCTGCCAAACGGGGCGAAAACCCAGGAGAATCTAAACCGGTTGATGTAAAGGACCTGCTGCCATGATTGCGACAAGCCTGTTTTATGTGCTGAGCGCTGTTATGATTATTACAACCTTATTAGCGATCATGCAGCGCAATGCCGTACATGCCGTTCTGTATGTTGTCAACAGTTTCTTTGCTCTGGCGTTGATGTTTTACTTGTTAGGGGCACCTTTAGTTGCTGCTTATGAAGTTATCGTCTATGCCGGCGCGATCA
The DNA here is from genome assembly GCA_963664385.1 of Geopsychrobacteraceae bacterium. Lineage (GTDB taxonomy): Bacteria > Desulfobacterota > Desulfuromonadia > Desulfuromonadales > Geopsychrobacteraceae > Seleniibacterium. The sequence goes on along the minus strand of OY761157.1, from coordinate 478,822 downwards.
TGGTGCTGTTCTTGTTTATTATCATGATTCTGGAAGTTGCTCCCGCACATGGCGATAGTCCGATGGCGCCGTTACGGCATCACTGGATTCCCATTTTCCTGGTTGCCGCGGCGTTGGTTGTATGTACCTTATTGTTGACAGGTGTCGATACCATGACAGCACAAGGTATTCCGCGCTGGCATGCAACACCACGAGATTTTGGCTACACCTTGTTTAAGGAATATGCGCTGGCGGTAAAAATTATCTCTTTTCAGCTGTCATTTGCAGTAGTTGGTGCTTATTACATCGCTCGTCCCAAGTTGACCAACGCTTTGGAGGTGAATAAATGATAGTCCCGATTGAGCATTTACTGGTTGTCGCCACGATCATTTTTATTCTGGGGTTATCCTGTGTTGTGGTCAGGCGCAGTTTGATCATGATGTTTATTGGTGCCGAAATTATGCTGAATGCCGTAGGCTTGGTGCTGGTCGGTGCGTCCGCTTTCTGGCAACAAATTGACGGCCAGATCATGGTTCTTTTCCTTATGGCAATTGCCTCAACTGAAATCGGTATAGCCCTTGCCCTGGTAATTTTTGTGCAGCGCAGGAAACATAGTGTCGATATCCGTGACTTTAACGAAATGAGGGGCTAAGACCGTGTTATTGATTCTGACTTTATTACTGCCCCTGTGTGGGGGATTGATAAATGTATGTTTTGGTAATCGGTTACCAAAGCCGGTTCCAGTTATTATTGCCTGTGGCAGTGTGATTGCCAGCTTTTTAGCCTGCCTGGGGTGTTTCCCCGGTGCTGGCGAAGGGCTGCGCGTGGTCATGTTCACCTGGCTCAAGAGTGGTAGTTTTCAGGCAGATATTGGTTTGTTGTTTGACCCTCTTGCCGCCATTATGACTCTCATGGTTACCGGCGTGGCCAGTCTCATCCATCTCTACGCCGCCGGTTACATGGAAGACGATCCTGATCAGACCCGCTTCTTCGCTTTCCTCAACCTGTTTGTTTTCGCCATGCTTGCCATTATCCTGGCAGATAACCTGTTGCTGATGTTCCTGGGCTGGGAAGGGGTTGGTTTCTGCTCCTACGGACTGATCGGTTTCTGGTACAGTAAAACTGAGAATGCTTCCGCCGGTCGTAAAGCTTTTATTGTTACGCGGATTGGTGATCTGTTCTTCACCGTTGCAGTATTATGGCTGTTTAAAATCTTTGGCACCATCGGTATTGAAGCGATAAATGGCCGGGTCAGCGAACTTGACAGTTTCACCGTTACCGCCATTTCATTGTTGCTGCTGGGCGGCGCCTGTGGGAAAAGCGCTCAGTTACCACTGATGACCTGGCTGCCCGATGCCATGGCCGGTCCAACACCGGTTTCGGCCCTGATCCATGCTGCGACCATGGTTACCGCAGGTGTTTACCTGTTGTGTCGCTTGTTCCCTTTGGTTTCCCTGTCGCCGACCGCCCTGGCTGCGATTGCCCTGGTGGGTGCATTAACCGCGCTGTATGCTGCAACCTGTGCCCTGGGGCAGCGTGAAATAAAGCGGGTCCTCGCATATTCAACTATGAGCCAGGTCGGCTACATGTTTTTAGCTGTCGGTGTCGGAAGTGTGTCTGCTGCCATGTTTCACTTGTTGACCCACGCTTTTTTTAAAGCCTTATTATTTATGGCTGCAGGCTGCATTATCAATTTGGCCGGTCATGAAAATGATATTTACCTGATGGGGGGGATGAGAAAGCGTTCTCAGACTGTTTTCTGGCTGTTCATGGCAGGACTGGTATGTTTGGCCGGTTTGCCATTGTCTGGAGGTTTTTTCTCTAAGGATCTTATTCTGGCAGCTGCCTATGCTAAAGGTACACCCTTCTATTTACTGATCTATGGCTTGGGAATATTAACGGCCGGAATCACTTCATTTTATAGTTTTAAACTCGGTTACCTGGTGTTTGCCGGAGAGTACCGTGGTGATGAACTGCCTCACGAGTTGCCAGAATTGATGAAATGGCCGCTGGTGCCGTTGGCTATACTGGGTTTGGCAGGTGGACTGTTGAATCTACCGCATCTGTTTGGTGGCCATTCATGGTTATCTGAATGGCTTGACAAGGCACATGATGTTGTTGAACTGCCGGTGTCTGTCGAATATCGTCTGATCGCCCTGGCGGTTGGTGTCTTCCTGATCGGGTTGGTTCTTGCGCATCTACGTTACTTCCGCTTTAAAGAACCTAAATCGAACTGTATCAGCCGGTTTTTACTGGCCGGCTGGCGTTTTGATGCCTTGTTTGATCAGTTACTGTTACGCCCCTTTTATCAGCTTTGCAGGTTCTGCTGGCATGGCTTGGAAAGTGGATTGGTCAACGGATTATTGCAGGGATGTGCCAGAACTTTCGTCTGCTGGGGTGAGTCTCTGAGAATGTTGACCAGTGGGCGGGTTTCTCATTATCTGCTGGGATTTGTTTGGGGCTTTTTGATTATTGTCGGCTGGTTCCTGCTTCGGGCCGTAGCGTAAAGGCATTGTTGATATTATGACTTCATCTACTCTGTTAAGCTTTCTTCTGCTGGTACCGGTTTTGGGCGCCACAGGTTGTCTGCTGACATACCGAACCCCGTCGGCAAGTCGTCTGGTTGCCTTGGTAGCTGCAGTTGCCACATTGGTTCTCAGCTTTCTCTGTTACTCAAGCCAGGTAACACCAGATGGTTGGATGCGGTACGTCGATTATGCATGGATCGATGTTCTTGGGATCCGCTTTACCCTTGGCCTTGATGGCTTGTCCCTTCTGCTTGTCATATTGACCGCATTTTTGCAGATAGCAGCTATTGTTGCTGCCTGGGATCAGGATAAATATCCTGCCTTTTTCTTTGCTCTGATGCTGGTTCTTGAGGCTGGAATTATTGGAGTCTTTTTGGCTCTTGACCTGATCCTCTTCTATTTATGCTGGGAATTAATGCTGATTCCTTCATTTTTTCTTATCGGGGTTTGGGGATATACCAAAAGAGTACAGGCCGCGGTAAAATTCTTTCTGTTTACTCTGGCCGGCAGTTTATGCATGTTGCTGGCGATGATTGGCCTTTATTTAATTCATGGCAGTCAGACTGGAGAGTATACCTTTGCTCTTGAAGCCTTAAAGCAGACTCAACTGACTTATGGGTATGAGCTGCTTTTTTATCTCTGTTTTCTCGCCGCTTTTGCGGTCAAAATTCCGATGTTCCCTTTCCATAGCTGGTTGCCTGACGCCCATGGCGAAGGTCCGACGTCAGGGGCTGTTGACCTCGCTGCCTTATTGTTGAAAACCGGTGTTTACGCTTTAGTGCGCTTTGCTTTTCCGTTATTTCCCAACGCCGCTCAACAGTCGTTGCCGGTACTTGCGGTTTTAGCCCTGGCAGGAACATTTTATGCGGCCTGGATTGCTTATCTGCAGAATGATATCAAGCGCATTATTGCTTATTCTTCCGTTTCTCACCTGGGATTTGTGCTCCTTGGTCTGGCCGCCTGGAATCAAGTTGCCTGGGAGGGCAGTTTGTTATTGATGATCAATCACGGGATTGCCACTGGTGGCATGTTCATAACCATTGCCATGGTCCAGAAACGTACCGGCACCCGTGACATTAATCACCTTGGTGGGTTGTGGAAGAGTGTTCCTAATCTATCGGCTTTCTTCCTGCTTTTTAGTCTGGCTTCCCTCGGTCTTCCCGGGTTAGCAAACTTTTCTGGAGAAGTCCTGGTCCTGATCGGAACCTTCACAGTTCAACCGCTTTGGGCCACTATTGCGGTTGGTGGCGTTTTATTTAGTGCTGTTTATATTTTGCGCATGGTTCAGGGCACCATATGGGGACCATCGTGTGAACCATTTCATCGTCAAGATCTAATGACCAGAGAATGGCTGCTGTTAATTCCATTTGCTATTCTGGTTGTCGTCTTAGGTTGTTATCCTCAACCTCTGCTCGCCCAATTGCAGGGGCCGGTTAGCCTGCTGCTGAAAACCGGAGGGTTGCCATGAGCATTGCTACTGTACAATCGTTATTGCCTTATCTGATTCTTGCTCTTGGTGCAGTCTTGGTTCTTCTCGTTGGTGCCTGGTTTCCGTGCCGACGTTTCTGGCTCTACACGGGGGTTGTCATTGCTGCAGGTGCAGTGTTGTGCAGTGGTTTCTATGAACCGTCATTAACTGAAGTTGAAAATATGTTTGTAACTTCGGTATATGCCCGCTTCTGCACCATTTTGTGGTCGTTGCTGGTTATCATGACCTTGCTTATCTCACGCCGCTACGCTGAGTTAAAACGTTTTCCAGGGGCTGAATATACCGGTTTATTACTTTTTGCTGCAGCCGGAATGGGGTTGCTTTCTTCTGCAAGTTCACTTATCGGGATTTTTCTTGGCCTTGAGTCCTTTACACTCGTCATTTATGTGCTGATTGCTTTTAACCGAGAAGATAGCAGAAGTTCAGAAGCTGCACTCAAGTATCTGGTTTTCGGTACTGTTGCAACTGGGTTTATTGCCTTTGCCATTGCTCTTATCTACACAGCAACAGGTACCTTTCATCTTCCCGAAGCGATGACCGGTTTAATCGCAGACGGCCGGCTGCGTCCACTCGGTCTTGCTGGTTGGGCCATGTTACTGGTTGCGGTTGGGTTTAAGGTGTCGCTGGCTCCTTTTCATCTTTGGACTCCGGACGTCTACCAAGGGGCCCCTGCGCCAATAAGCGGACTGCTGGCGACGGCAGCTAAAGGTGCTGTGTTAACCGCATTCTTACCATTACTGACCCTGCTTGGTGATGCCGCTGTCGATATCAAATCTCTCCTCTGGTTGATTGCCATATTTACCATGCTGCTCGGATCGTTTGTCGCTCTGCCTCAGACAAATATCAAACGGATGTTGGCTTATTCCTCTGTGGTACACATGGGGTATTTGCTGATGGCGTTGCTCGTAGGTGGTGTCGCTGGCAGTAAAGCGTTACTTTTTTATCTGATAGTTTACAGCTTTTCTACCTTCGGTGCTTTTGCTGTTATTACCTCCCTGTCATCGTCACGGGATGAAATTCAGGATTATACTGATCTCAAAGGGATTGGTTACCTCCACCCCAAACGCACTATCATGCTTGCTTTATTTATGTTTTCTCTTGCCGGGATTCCGCCTCTGGCTGGATTTTTTGCGAAGTTCAGTCTGTTCCGTACTGCTCTGGCTCATGGTTACGGGGAGCTTGCGGTTGTTGGTATTTTCAGTTCTCTGGTTTCCGTTTACTATTACCTGAAACCGGTTATGTGCATGTTTATGCAGGAACAGACGGTGTTACCAGATATTGAGAAGAGTGGCGGGGAGGAGAAAATTGTATTAGTGTGTTGTGCCTGTGCCATCGTATTTTTTGGAGTCTACCCTGCACCATTGTTCAACCTGGTTGCTTCTATCTTCTAATTTTGATTAATGGGAGTCGTTGGCATGAACCTTCAGGAACAGCTGAAGAAATTTTTCACCGCAAACGCTTATGCTGTTGCAGGAGCTTCCGCTAAACGGGATAAATTCGGCTATAAGGTCTTTGCCTGTTATTTGCAGCATGGTTATAAAGTAACCCCCGTTCATCCTGCTCTAACGGAGCTTGATGGCATTGCCTGTGTTGCCAGTGTTACAGACCTTCCTGATGACGTTGTCAGCTTATCGGTTATTACCCCACCGCAAGTGACTGAAAAAATAGTGCGCGAGGCTGCTGATAAGGGGATTCGGAATGTCTGGATGCAGCCGGGAGCGGAGAGCGGCGATGCGGTTACTTTCTGCCAGGAACAGGGTATAAATGTCATTTACGGTGGCCCCTGTCTACTCGTTGAACTGGGTTGTGGAGGTCATTAAATAGGATACTGGATTTTCTAACCCATCTGAATTATTCTTTACGACATAAAAAATCAGGGAATCGTTGTCCCTGATTTTTTATGTACCTTCTTTTCTGCTTCTGGTAGATTCCAGATATTCGAAACATTAGATATAAAATCAAGGTCCCTATTTTGTTGAGCTGTCTTTACGGGCCTCAATAATGCTGGAAAAATATCAGCACAAAATCGGATAGTCCAACATGAACATGTTTAGCGATTTTGAGTCGATAATTAAAAATATGGGAGAACTGCCACCTTCGCCCATCGTCGCGACCAAAATTCTCGATTTATTACGCAAGCCAGATCTGCGCCTTAAAGATTTAGCGAATGCCGTATCGCTTGACCCGGTTATTTCCGCGCGGTTATTGCGTATGGCAAATTCCGCTTATTATAAGCTTGTTAAGCAGGTTAATTCTGTAGACAGAGCTATTGTTGTTATCGGCGAAGATGCTCTTAAAAATATGGCTCTCGAATATAGTCTGCGGAGTACCCATAAAACATATGGTATTATAGAACGTAAATTGTGGGAAAACTCCATCGGTTGTGCCGTTGCCTGTCGCATGCTGGCCGATCGTTTGACGAACCTTGATAAAGGTGTCGCTTATTTGACCGGATTGCAGCACCATATTGGCAAGGTGTTGATGATTAACCGTGATAAAGAGTTATATTTGCAGGTACTGAAGATTGTTTCAGAAGGTAAGGGGCAGTTGCGGGATGTTGAGCGAGGGTTATTTGCTTATTCCCATGAAATGGTTGGGGCTGCTCTGCTTGATTACTGGAATTATCCGCGGGAAATTGTCGATGCGACTTTACACCATCCTGATTTTGACGCTCTGCGGGAGGATGATCCTGTGGTCTATCAGCTTTGTGGCGTGTTAAGGTTGGCCAGCGATTTTTGTCGCCATTTTGGGATTGGCTATGAAGCTGAGGAGTCGATAGATCTGGCCATCAGCAGGGGCTCTCTCGCCCTTGAGGCGAATCCCATGCATGTCGATGATATGGTTGAAAAGTTTTATCCCGAATTTATGAAAGAGCGAAAATTATTTCTGGCCTGAACGGTCTTTAGGCGGCAATTGTTGGTTATTGCCTGCGTGCTGCTGCAGGCAGAAGATGACAAATGAAAGGTAAAACAAGGAGTAAAAATTAATCTGCGAATCACATTATTCGGTTGTTGATGCCACGCTGATGTTAAAAGCATCGGCCTGTATTGCTTTGAAATCACTATTCGGTGGGATGAAGAGAAGGAGTTAAGCTTATGTGCAAGAAAATATTCGTTGCAGCAACTGGGCAGAACTGTGGAAAAACAACGACCAGTGTCTCGTTGTTGCATCTTGCTAGAAAAAAGTACAAACGAGTCGGGTTTATCAAACCTTTTGGACCCAAACGCACAAGCTACCTGGGTCGCTCTGTTGATGTCGACGCTGCATTGATTGCCCATGTTTATGATATGGATGACAAGTTAGAGTTGATGTCTCCGGTTGTTCTTGATCAGTACACAACACGTGATTTTCTTGAGAGTCGCAAAGACCCTCAGGTTTACCTGGATAAAATTGTTCACGCTGTTGAAACCCTTGAAAAAGACTGCGACTTTCTTATCATTGAGGGAGCCGGACATAGTGGTGTCGGGTCGGTCATGGGGATGAATAACGCTCAGCTTGCGAGTTGGCTGGAAGCTCCGGTGTTGATGATTACCGGTGCCGGGGTCGGCAACGTTATTGATGTGGTTCACCTGAACCTGGCGTTATTCCGTGAATTCGGAACCGAAGTTCGCATGATCATGCCGAACAAGCTGGTTAGCAGTAAACGTAAAAGGACTTTGAAGTATCTTGACCTGGCCTTTGAGGATACCGATCTGAAAATAGTTGGTGGCTTTAACTATTCTCCAATTCTTGCTGATCCCACCCTGAAATATCTTTCAGAGTTGTTGAATGCCGATCTGCATGGGGCGAAGAGTCAGCACAGTCGTATCGTTCACCATGTTCAGCTTGCTGCTCCGGCTACCCAACGTGTTGTCGATTTGCTTAAGGATTCATCTCTTGTGGTTGTCACCAGCAGCCGTGACGAAGTCCTGGTCATGCTTTCAACTTTGTATCATATGAAAGAGTACAAGAAAAAGATTGCTGGACTGGTTATTGTTGGCGTTACTCCAGTGGCCGATATTGTTCAGAAGGTTATTGATGATTCAGGAATTCCTTATATCCGGACTCCTTCCACAACTGCGGAAGTCTACACCTGTATCAACGAGGATGTGGCCAAAATAGGGGTTGATGATGAGGAAAAGATTCAGTTGATTCAGAAATTAGCAGAATCTGAGCTCGATTTTGATTTAATCGATTCAGTCTTTTAAGCCTAATATTCTGCCTAACTTTTATCCCCACAGGTATTATTGTCCTGTGGGGTTTGTACATCGGAGCTGATGATTCGGTTTTCGAGTGTTGATTGTTTATAAATGGATGAGAATTTAGAACGAACGGTATCTGCAGGAGAACATCTTCATGGGGTTGTTTAGTAAATTATTTGGCAGTAAAACGAGTCTCGAGCAACTGCAGAAAGTTGTTAGTCAAAGACGCTATGCCGACGCCAGAGTAATGGCCGAGGAGCTGCTTGCTCAAGACTTAGAGCCAGACACCAGGCAAACAGTAACCAGCTTGGCAACTTTAGCTGGAGACGAACTGGCTAAACGCAACCTCGATGAGGGGCTTGGGTTCAAGCGCAATGGTCAACTCAAGCAGGCTCAGGAATATTTTGAGTTAGCGGCAACTCTTGTTTGTAGTGATGGTCTGAGGCAAGAAATTGCTGAGGCAATGAATACAGAGCCTGAAGTTCAACCGGTTGCGACTCATGAACAAGAGACGAGTAAGAAAGTTGATAGTGAGGATTATTCTCCAACCGGGCATGATGATCTGCAGCTCGATTTGATTCTCACCTCGTACCCCCAGGATATGCGTCAGCGTTACCTGGACAAGAGCAATGCTTTTAAACAGGCTTTTCTATTCACCCATGCTGGTGAAGACGAAAGGGCACTGACCGCCTGGCAGACGGTTACTCATGATGAGCAGGATGATCTTTATTATTTTGAGCTGGGTGCTTTATACGGGCGTTGTGGCCGCTTCGCTGAAGCACGCACAGCTTTGGAACAATCTTTGGTGTTAAAGGGTGATCAGTCCCTTGCTATTGAAGCATTAGTCGCTGTGTTGCAACAGCTGAATGAATTTAAGGTAGCTGAAGAACTATTACAGCAGTTGTTGGATAAAGGAATGAATCCACGCTTCTGCCATGCCCAGTTAACCTATCTTTACGCTCAACAAGGAGAGTTGGAGCTCGCTGGGGAGCAGGCGCGCCTGGGGCTTACCGTGCAAAATGGCGATCCTGCCTTTTTACAGTTGGCGGCTCTGGTTTTTGAACGCTTAACCTGCCTGGATGAAGCTGAACTTGCACTGAAACGGATCCCTTCCGGAGGCTGTTGTGGCGGAATCAGTTTACCTCTTGCTGAATTCTGGTTACGCCAGAAAAAAGAGCTGGCCAAGGTGCTTGATGTTTTTAACGCCGCCTGCCGCGAAGAACCAGATAATCCACGCTGGCAGTTACGTGCTGCCCAGACCTATATGGCACGCAACTGGCGTAAAGATGCTCTTAAGCTATTAAGCAAGGTTGTCGGTGACCCAAGGCTTGACCCGGAACTGGCCGAAGAAGCGGCTCAGCAGCTGGCCTTATTGCAGGAATAGATCGTGCCTGATATTAACCAGATAAAAAGCTACCTTGAATCGCATCAGATTGAAGTTTGGGAGTACCAGCAGGAAACGGCTACCGCAGCGACCGCAGCGGCAGCCGTTGGTTGCAGTGTCGCTGAAATCGCCAAAACATTATTATTTATTGTCGGTGGGAAGGCTGTCGCTGTCGTAACCTGTGGCGATATGAAAGTCAAAAGTTCTTTGCTTAAACAGGCTTTCGAGCTGTCAGGTAAGGTCAAGCTGCCGGAAGCTGATGATGTTCAACTGTACACGGGGTATTTGCCCGGTGGTGTTTGCCCTTTCCTGTTACCGGAGGATCTGCCGCTGATTCTTGATCATTCCTTATCCCGTTTTCCGGTTGTTTATGCTGCTGCCGGGAACAGTCACTCCGCTGTACCTGTGACCATAGCCCAGCTTCAAAAACTTACCGGAGCCCCGTTGGCCAGTGTTTGTGCTTCTATTTAAGCTTGCCTGTTTCCAATATGCAGGCTCGCCAGTTGCAACTGTGGGTTTCCGAACGACAACAGGTTAAAGCATTAGTCTGAAAAACAGAAAATATCTGGCCAGGGGTTGATTTCCCTGCCCAGAAATGTAACCCTGCAACACTGGATTTAAAAAATTGGCAATACTAATAAATAACAGGAGCAAACATGACAGTCGCAGCAGGCAACAAAGTAAAACTACACTACACCGGAACCCTAGATAACGGTGAAGTTTTTGATTCTTCTAAAGGAAGAGATCCTTTTGAGTTTGAAGTTGGTGCCGGCCAGGTCATTCCTGGGTTTGACCAGGCGGTTATTGGCATGAGCGTTGGTGACACCAAGAAGGTTCACATCCCTGAAGAAGAGGCCTATGGGCCTTACAATGAGCAAATGATTTTTGCTGCAGATCCTAACCAGTTTGAAGAAGGGTTATCACCAGAATTAGGGCAGCAATTTCAGACTCAAATGCCTGACGGTACTCCTTTGCTGCTGACCGTAAAAGAGCTGACTGAGGATGGCAAAATCATGCTTGACGCTAACCATCCTATGGCTGGCAAGGCGCTCAACTTCGAGCTTGAGTTGCTTGAGATCCTCTAAGTATTATCTTCTTGAAAACTGATCAGGATTTCCTTCGTCTATTGCTATAGTTATGAAGGCAGTTTTCATTTTGGTTATGAAACCGCAGTAGTGGTAAGCTGTAAATTTATGTTTACAGACCATACTGCGGTTTTTTAATGGGGTTGTGTGATTTCCAGAAAGATTATCCATATCGACATGGATGCCTTCTATGCTTCTGTCGAGCAACGGGATAACCCGGAGTTAAAAGGTAAGCCCGTTATTGTTGGTGGAGATCCACGGGGGCGTGGTGTTGTGGCAACCTGCTCCTATGAGGCCCGAAAGTTCGGAATTCACTCCGCCATGTCCGCAGCGCGAGCTTATCGCCTATGCCCCGAGGCTATTTTCGTCCGCCCGCGTTTCCCTGTCTATCGTGAAGTCTCCCACCAAATACGCGAGATATTCCTAAGCTATACCGACCTGGTTGAGCCCCTTTCCCTTGATGAAGCTTATCTTGATGTTTCTCAAAATAAGACGGGTATTCAATCCGCAACCTGGATCGCCCAGGAAATACGGCGTAAAATTCTGGAGCGTACCAGACTGACTGCTTCGGCCGGGGTCTCCTACAATAAATTTTTGGCCAAAATTGCATCTGATGTCCAGAAACCGAATGGTCTCACTGTGGTCACTCCAGATCAGGCTTCTGACTTTATCGCTCGCTTACCGATCAGGCGTTTTCATGGCGTTGGCCGGGTCACGGAAAAAAAGATGAAGCGCCTTGCTATTCACTGTGGCGCTGATTTACTTAAGGTTGAATTGGATGACCTGATCCGGGTGTTTGGCAAGGCCGGGGCATACTATTATTATATTGCCCGGGGGATTGATGAACGGCCGGTCATCCCGGACAGGGCGCGCAAGTCAGTTGGGAAAGAGACCACCTTGGGAGAGGATCTTGCCGACCGCAGTCAGATGATGACCATCATCGGTGATCTCGCTAACCGGGTTGCTGCGCTACTCGATAGTGGCGGCAGCGCTGGCCTGACCCTGACCTTAAAAGTTAAATATGCGGACTTTCAGATCGTAACTCGCAGTGTCAGTCACCATGAACCGATTAGCGGGGCAGAGGAGATGATCGCTTTAGCCGAAGAACTGCTCGATAAAACAGAGGCAGGTAAACGGCCGGTACGGCTTTTGGGGGTGACGATCTCCAATTTGATTGAGGAGATGGCTGTGGATGAGGGGCGGCAATTAATCCTACCGTTTATGACTTGATATCACACCTATATTCCCAAGAATAAAAAAGCCCTGTCACTGATTTGACAGGGCTTTGGTTCGCTAAGAACAATGTTGTTGCTCATAGACATGCAATTGATGTTTTAAAAATTGCTTCTTAAATGTTAATCACCAATGGCCAGACCGGTTGGACTGCTAACCGACAGTGCGGTCGGGGAGCTAGAAACCGGTGTTGGGGTGCCATCTGTTGCAATAGAAAATACATGTATTTCATCTGAACCGGCAACAACTAAATAGCTGCCGTCGCAGGTTGTGTGCATTGAGCTAAGTCTGGTGGCATCCGCAACGGTAAAGGGGGACCCGGCGAGGGAAGTCGGTACCCCTGTTGCGGCTAAAGATAATCCAGACAGGGTGTTTTCACCGTAATTGCCGATATACATGTAATTATTGTCTGGGGTAAAGGCAAACCCATTGAGGGAGCCAGTACCTGATCCCACAGAGAAAGGAGATCCGGAAATTTCCGACGGAACGCCTGTGTTTGAATCAAAGGTATAGCTACGTACTGTACTGTCACTAACATTCGGAATGTAGAGCAGGGTTCCAGCAGCATTTGTGCGTGAGTTCCATCCGAAGGTACCGGTTGAAAATGGTGAACCTGCAACCGGTGTTAAGGCCCCAGTGGCATCATCAATTAAATACGCAAACAAATGCCCGGCTTCATCGGTAACGGCAAGAACGCTTTCATCATTAAGCAGTTGCGGAGTGTCGGTACAACTAGCAGATGAAGCCGTAAAAGGTGAGCCGGTTACAGGATTCATGATACCATCAGAAGCGATATCCAATACGCTGATATTGTTTGTTGTGCAATTGGCGATATAAGCACGGGTTCCAGCCTCATTAACAACAATGCCAAAGGATCTGGTGCCACCGGTAGTAAAAGGAGAGCCAGAAACGGCCGTCAGAGATCCATCTGTTTCATTAATATCATAGACGGCTACAGTGGTTTCACTGGTGGCAAAAACCCGTTTTGTCTCTTTGTTGACAGCAATTGAGGTTGCATCGCCCCCAAAGGAACCTGCAGAATCTCCTGTTAAGTAGGGGGAACCGCTCAATTCGGTGAGTAACCCATTACTGTCCATGTGATAAGCTGCGACAGAATTAGGGGTGGTATCCTGGTTAACATAAATTGTAGTTGGTAAGGCTCCACAACTTGTATTGGTATTCGCATTGCAGACATAGGCAGTATTGTCTATTTCTTCGGTGTCAAGGATACCATTGCCATTGTCATCAAGCCCCGCATCAATTTTTACGCCGCCACCCTGGCAGTTGTCGCCGGCTGGCTCATCGCTGGTAGCGATCAATGATGTCAGCCCGTCAGCGCCACCTGCACCGTCGGCTCCATCAGTTCCATCAGCCCCGTGAATTCCGTTACAAATATAACTGGTGTTATCAACCTCAATACTGTCAAGGATGCTGTTGGCATTGTCATCGTTGCCAACTTCAACTTTGATGCCACCTGCGGCACAGTTTGTTCCAGCCGGTTCCGAGCTGGTTGCTATAAGCATTGACTGGCCGTCGGTACCATCAACACCATCGGTACCATCAACACCGTTACAGATATATGTTGTGCTGTCGATCTCTATGGTATCTAAGGTGCCATTAGTGTCATCATCAATACCGACATCAATTTTGACCCCGCCGATAATACAGTTCGTTCCTGCGGGTTCGGCAGTTGTATTGATGAGGGTTGTCAGGCTACCTGTATCATCACTAGCGTTTAAGCCATCACTGCCATTACATATGTAATTGGTACTGTCGATCTCTGCTTCTTCGAGGGTACCGTTGGCATTTTCATCAATCCCAACATCGATCTTTATGCCGCCAGCAATACACTGCACACCAGCGGGTTCATTGGTGACAATGCTTAGGGCGTTTAAGCCGTCGGTACTGTCACCATTACAAACATAGTTGGTGGTTTGAATTTCATTTTCTTCAAGGACCCCGCTTAGGTCGTAGTCAAGCCCGATATCAATCCTCAAGCCTCCAGAGGCACAATTTGTCCCTGCCGTTTCGGTGCTGGTTGTGACCAGAGCCTGATCAGCATCTTGCCCGTCTGAACCGTCAGATCCGCAGCCAGACACGAGCAATACCCCAACCAGTAATAAGGTACTGATAAAAAAATGACCCCCCAATTTCATGGTTACCTCCTTTTGGAAAAAACTTTGGTTAAATGTTGCCTAGATTAACGCCTTAAAAACAGTTTTTAAGGCCGATTAAGGTTGCCCCTATAGAATTTAATTTATGCTGCACATTTTGTTACGTGAGAACAGGACATGCCATTTATTGAAAATAGATCTACAGCTGAATATTGATGGGATGTTGTGCGCTTAAACGCAACAACACATGGGATATTAGCAAAAACTAAAAGACTTGTTTCTGTATAACTGAATATGAACTTTACCCACAGTTGAAAAATCCCCCTCATCAAACTTGGTCATTTGGTAAAATTAAATCAATGTAGCAGAGCAGACAAATTTTTATGAGGAGGCATAGAGCAAACCCCATAAATAGCAGAAATTAATTGTTTGGATTTGTATCATATGTGTAACTTTGTGTCTATTGTTAATGCAATAGACTGAAATTGAACTATTTTTTATTTTACAAAACTTTACATCCCAAATATTCAGATAGCGATATGTTTAGGAAAATACTTACAAAGGAGTGTAATGCACTATGAATATGCGTAGAGTAACATCATTAACAGCTTTACTTTCATTTGTCCTGCTGATGGTTACCAGTATCATTCTGTATATAGTGCCGGCTGGACGGGTTGCTTATTGGTCTAACTGGAAATTATGGGGGTTATCCAAGGAGCAGTGGGGGGAAGTTCATATCAATCTCGGTGTCCTGTTGGTGCTGGCGATTATTCTGCATACTTATTATAACTGGCAACCGATGATCAGTTATCTGAAGAATAAAACGCGCCAGTTCCGCCTGTTCACGGTCGATTTCAATATCTCTCTGGTGGTAACACTGGTGGTTTTTTTCGGGACTCTAGCGGGTATCCCGCCAATGAGCACGGTGATCCGCCTGGGAGCCAATATCAGTGAAGAGGCTAACCTGTTTTATGGTGAACCACCCTACGGTCATGCCGAGCTTTCTCCGTTGGCCGATTTTGCGTACAAGGTTAAAGTTGATTTGAATGAAAGTCTCGACAAGCTCAAGAATGCAGGTATTGAAGTCGTCGATAATAATGAGGCTATTGGTAAGCTTGCTGAGCGTAATGGTGTCTCACCGCAGCGTATTTACGAAATAATCAAACCGCTCAATAGTGCAGAGGCCGGAATTATGCCTGTGGAAGCTCCCGGTGGAACCGGGCAGCGGAAGCTCTCAGTTATTTGTGACATGTACAAGCTTGATCTCGAAAAGATCATTATTGAGTTAGGGTAGCAGGGGGTTGTGGCTCGTGCGGATCAAACCATTAAGGAGATCTCGGTGGCGTCTGGTAAAGATCCCCATGGGATTTATGCCATGATTTACCAGCTCAGCCAAAACTGAAATCTGCTAAGCTTGTTAGTCCCGGTTATTCGTGGCCACCAATTTTCGGTGGCCACGAATGGTAGTTCCTCATGTCTTAACAAAATTCCTTTTCTTATAAGTTTATATAAAAAAATCAACAGGATCTGAAAGACTTGCGGTCCTTCCAGTCTCTAATATATCCACCGTGAACAGCTTTTACGCTGACAGGCTAACGCTTTCCAAGGGAGGATATCATGAAGAGAGTTTTGTGGTTAGGGCTGGTTCTGAGCATTATGACGTTGTCATGTTTAGTTATTGCCGGATGTGGCGATAGTGATAATGACAGTAGTGATGGAGATAGTGTTAATTTCACCACGACCCAGGGTACGCTCGAGGATGGTACTGCGTGGCGGATCGATTATCCCGATAATTGGAATGGTGTCTTGCTTGTTAATCTTGATTACGCAAGTCGAGATCCCCTTGATGACAGCAGTACCAATAATATAACCAGCTATGAGTTACTTAAGCGCGGTTACGCCACTTCCGGAACAACCCGTACCATTAGTGGCTGGTCTTTGCATTTTGCAGCGGCAAATGCAGTAAAAGTTCAGGAAATTTTCAAGGCAAAATATGGGGAGCCCGATTACGCTCTTGAATTCGGTAGCTCGCAGGGTGGGCATGTCGCGGCTATGAGTGTGCAGACCTATCCTGAGCGGTGGGATGGTGCCATCGCGACCTGTGGAGGTTTATCAGGTGCCATCGGGCAATGGCAGGGTAAGCTGGATGTGCTGTTTGTGGCCAAGGCCCTTCTGGCACCAGCTTCTGATTTGCCGGTCATCAATATTCCTGAGGATTGGGAAACCAATGCCTGGCTGGCTTGGCAGGATATGCTTGCTGATGCCTGGGAAACTCCAGAAGGCAAGGTACGAATTGCCTTAGCTGCCAAACTGGCACAACTGCCAGAATGGGCTGATAGTGAAAAAGAGATACCTGCTGCGGATGACCTCGAAGGACGCTTAGAAGGGCTATATGACGCATTTGTCCGCATCAGAATTAATTTACTCAGGCAGACAATGAGCAGTCGCTATCAGATCGAGACTTTGTCTGGTGGTAATATTTCATCAAATGTTGGGGTTGACTACGAGGCTCGCTTAGCTATCGCTGACCCTGATGGTCTTATTGCCCAGTTGTATACAAATGCCGGACTGAGTCTGGCTGATGATCTGCAAGCTCTGGCAGATGCTCCACGCTATAGTGCAGATCCTGATGCGATCAGCTACTTTGCGACAAGTGTTTTTGACGGTAATTTGCAGGTTCCCGTGATTACCGTGAATGGTCTTGGGGATGCCATTTCAGTTCCGGCTGCTCAACAGGCTTATGAGTCGGTTGTAAGCGCAGCAGGCAAGCAGGATATGTTGCGCCAGACATACACTCAAAGTGCAGGTCATTGCGGCTTTACCGCCAGTGAAAATATAGCTGCAATTGAGACCTTGATTGCGCGAATCGACAATGGTACCTGGGATGACACAGATGCTGCAACGATGAACGGTAAGGGGCTTGCGATTGGGGGGAGTGAGCCTCGCTTTATCGATTACACTCCTGTTGAATTTACCAGTCCTTATACGGCGTGCGACTTAAGTGCTGAACTCGAGGCTGCCGGGGCGACACCATTTGCCTTGCCTGGACAAACATTACCGGTCTGTTCAAATTAATGCGCTAAAGATGTATCGTTTTTTTAGGAGAGGGAGAATCTGAAGGCCCATGGCGTGTAAACAATCCCCGCCATTAATAGATAATGGCGGGGATTGTTTTATTTTAAGCGTACAGACGGGCAACAAACTCAGCGATGCAGGCAGGTTTGTCCGATCCTTCCAGTTCAACAGTAATCAGATAGATAATCTGTACTGAATTCTTAATCTGCTCGACTTCTTGAATGGTTGTTCTTGCGCGTAATTTTGCCCCTACTTTAACCGGAGATGGGAAACGGACCTTGTTCAGACCGTAATTAACCCGGTATTTCATCCCGGGATAATTTTTTTGAAAGAAGTCGGGATGATTACTTTCGGTCAAGTAAGGAAGCAGGGATAAGGTGAGGTAGCCGTGAGCAATGGTGCCACCGTAGGGAGATTCCTTTTCGGCACGCTCCGGATCGATATGGATCCATTGCAGATCTCCGGTTACCTCGGCAAATTTATTGATACGTTCCTGGTCCATGGTTAACCAGGGGCCGACGTGGACTTCCTGATTAATTTGAGGCTGTAAAAATTCAAGAAATGTTTGTAAGCGAGTCGCTTGATCCTGTTCCATGGTCGTGAAAGCCTTTCCTGTCTAGCAGCGCATATTGCGCAATTGTTGATGTTCTTTTATTGAGAATCTTCTTCTGGGGATGATGTTGTCAGGAGCTTGTTGAGCTTGCTCAGTTTGTCCTGAATTGCCTGTTCGACCTCCTCATGGCCGAACATCCAGGTTAGCTGGCCGACCATCAGACTGACATCGGCCAGTTCGTTCATAACTGTTTGCCGGTCGACCTTGCCGCGTTGAAAATGCTTTAATGCCGTAATCAGCTCAGCACATTCTTCCACCATCTGTTCATATTGGGCATCTATCCCCCATTTATCAATTGTCGCTTGGTAGAGTTGTTCTTTATTCATTGTCAAAAATGTCCTTGGTCATTAAATTTTCAGGCAGCTTAACACAAGATCAAAAATGAACAACCGCCAGGTTGGCAGTTAATGAAAATAAAGGGGGAGATGAAAGGTGGACCCGGGTCTTGGACAACCGTTAGTCGGGATGGGGTTTAAAAGGAAAAGGGAGTAAGGGAAGCCCCTTACTCCGGGGGGCCTTTTTGCAGGAACATGGCAAGTCGTTCTTCGACCATAGTCAGATGTTCCATCATCCGCTCACGCGCTAATTCAGGATTTCTCTGTTCTATGGCTTCAAGAATACCGCCGTGATGTCTGAGCAGAATCTCAATATAGCCTTCTTTTCGGTAGAACTCACCCAGCGCAACCATGATGGTGGTCTGGAACAGATTCTGAATAGTGTTAAGGACATGCACCTGCAGCGTATTGTGGGTTGCTGCAGTAATTAACAGGTGGAACTGAAAGTCAATATCCGGGTCCCAACCACCAGTTTCGCCTTGCTCTTCCATGATGGTGTAGAGTTCACGCAACCGTTTAATTTGAGCGTCATCAGCACGTTTAGCCGCCAGGTAGGCTGACCAGGTTTCCAAGCCGATGCGGACCTCAGTCAGGGCGTGCAGCATACGGGGATCGCGGCGTTCTACCATGCTGGCAAGGGGATCTGCCATGGTCGCGTCAGCCAGGGAGCGGACGTAAGTTCCCCCACCTTGACGAGCTTCCAGAAAACCCATAGCCTCGAGAACCATAATGGCTTCACGAACCGATGGGCGGCTGACACCAAGCAGGGTCGCCAATTCACGCTCAGAAGGGATTTTCTGGCCTGGGCCAAGATCTCCTCTTGAAATCAGTTCTTTGATCTGATCAACAATCTCTTCTGATAATTTTTTAGGTCGGATAGGTTTAAATACAGTGCTCATAACATATCAATCTCCATGGTCTTTGGTAAGACCTTTTACCATAGTATGGCAGTTAAAACAAGGTTAGATAACGGTGTTTGCCTGTAAAACAAACACCGCCTAGCTATGATTATATCAGATTGAATGGTAAATCGATCGGTAATGAGCTTGCCCTGGCAAGATAAGAACTTGTTATGCTTGTTCTTTTGCTTTATTGGTGCGTTGGAAACGTTTAAACCAGGCTTGGAATTCTTTTTCTTCATTTTTCATTTCAAAGGCATTAACCAGCCCGCGTGCCAGAGATACGGCGACTGCACGATTACGTAAATTAAATGAATCTCCGTATTTCTCACTGTGAAACTGCTCCTGGTCAATGCCCAGTTTACTGTAGAGTGAGTTGAGTCGGCTCTGGACTCCGCGCCTGGAAAGATAACGCCGTTGAGCGATAAGATTATCGGTCAGACCAAGAGATATATCGAGTAACGCTTCATATTCAATATCGGAAAGGGCGGTCAGGCTATGCCCTGCACGCCCCTGCACCTTACGGACTTCTGGTGCGATCCAGCACTGTTCTTCAACTAGAACCGTATAGATCGCAGAAGCGATGCGCTCTTTCGGACTGGATTTAAGGATATAGCCGTATACTGTCTCCGGAGGTACTATCTTGGCCAGCGACCTGACGTACATTTCATCCTTGAACTGACTCCAGAAGACGATCCGTGCGTTGGGTTTGTTCTGCCACAGCTCTTTGGCAAAATCGATGCCGTTAAGTTCTGGCATCTGAATGTCACTGATGACGAGAGGTTCTTCTTGAGCGTGACTGATCTCCAGGGCGGTGCGGCCATCTGAGGTATGGGTTATATTAACATTTTCATCCCAGCCGTTCAGAAGTTTTTCGAGGAATTCAAAATCCTTGGGGTTGTCTTCTGCTATAAGGATATTCAGGTCTGACATTACAGGTACTCCTATCTGACTATTTCCCGACTTCTTTGCATGGAAGGGTTAACTCAAAGCGGGTTCCCCTGGAAAAACGTGATGCCCCCCATTTAACGTCGGCCCCTATTTTTCTGGCCCGTTCGCGAATATTCATCAGTCCGTGCCCCTCTAAGTGTCGCGTGGTCGTCGCTTCTATGCCACGGCCGTTATCTTCCACGGCAAGCACCAGAGTCTCTTCGCGCAGTTCCAGGGAAACTTCGTAGCGCGTAGCACGCGCGTGTTTTATGACATTCTGTATCGCTTCTACAGCGATTCGATAAAGAAACAGCTTCTGTAGCTTGTCAAATTTCAGGTTGGCAACGCGGTCATCCTGGTAGAAATGAAATTCGGGGAGACCTTCTGTTTCACAGTGCTGCTCGAGGTGCGTTTCGATAGCTGCTCCAAGACCGAGAATGTCAAGAGTCTGGGGGTGCAGGTTATTCATGATGTCACGCAGGTTAGTGATTGCCTGGCTCAGATCCTCTTCAAGGTCATTGATCTTGTTGCCTGCCGGAGTGCTACTCAAGTCTCCACCGAGCGCTTGCAGACTGCGCAAAATTCCGGATAAATCGGATAGTGACTGATCGTGGAGGTCCATGGCAATACGTCGGCGCTCCTCTTCTGCCCCCTCAAAGAGTTTTTCGGTGCCGACGACTCGGATCAGTCTCTTTGTCATGCGACTGATGGAAACAGCGAGAGTGTCAAGTTCATCTTTTATATGATCGGGGGCCGGGGGCAATTCGAGTTTACCGTCAGCGATCTGTAGTGCATTTTGCGATAACACCTGGATCCGTTTTAAGATGCGTCTGCCAAAATATATGGAAATGCAGGCTCCGAGCATAATCGCCAACATAAGAATGGCCATGGAGACGAGATAGGTGCGTTCCACCAGCTTGGTAACGTCCTGTTCCTGGGTTGTTCGCAGACGATTGAGGTGAATCTGGGTCAAGTTTGATAGCCCTGAGAGTTCGGCCCGAAAGTTGGCGTAATTTTTAGCGGTTATTTCGGGATCGGAGCTGTCAGACGGATTTAGCTGGGTCGCTAGCTGCTTGACCAGGTTGATCTGCCCAGACTGTTTCAGGGGGCCGAAAGGTTCGAGGCGGTCGACAGCGGAAGTAAGCCGTTCGTAAAGATCCGCAACCAGTGCCATCTCTTCAGGGCTGGCCATGCCACTGTACTGAATGGACCGGATCAGTACGTGAAGGCGGCGGGCCGCCATATCCGCTTCAGCAAGGGCCACAAATGTTGTCCCGATTGCTCGCGCTTCTTGACGCTTTGCTGCCAGGTTCCAATAGGTAAATTGCATGAATCCCAGCAATAGCAGCAGTAGAAACAACATGATTGCTGGAGCAATTAAAACTTGATGTTTAACGGTTATTCTCATGTCGGCAGATTATCATGAAGGAATTATCAATACACTGTGCAAATGCGCAACTTGAAAGAATTGTTGCGACCGGTGGAAGGTCGGTGACAGGGAAGATGAGAAGCTGGCACCCTGAATGGTGATAAGGGTTCAGGGTGCCAAAATTCAAATCGGTATGGGAGCGGTATCACTCCTTTTTACTGCGCAACTTACGCATGGCAGTATCGGCAATTTCAACCACGCCGGCAATGGTTTTACGGTACAGCTGGCGGATCGGAATATCATTGATTGTTATGTCGTTATCAATCCGTTGTAATTGGATTTTATCTCCAAATTTGAGCCCTTCTAAGGAAATGGCTGATTCGGGTGCGACGCCAATCAGGAACCGATAGCGTTCACCTTCATGTTTACGGGAAAATATAAGTAGTGTCTTTTGCGGATTTCCGGTTCGGAAGTCATGCATGGATGTTTTGGCAAGCAGCGTGACCGTGCACTTATTTTCCTTGCCGAGAATCGTATTCAGATCTATCCCTGCCGGTTTCAAGTGACCCAATTTAGGTTTCTCCTGAGGGCGGTAGGGGAGGGTCCGGCGGTGTTTGAAGTGCTGCTCGGTTTCCAGCAAAACGACAACATTATTGTTTATTGGTCCCCCGATCGAATGGGACAGGGCGGCTTGATAGCGGCCGGCAGTCAGCATCTGATGGTTTTCAACGATCTGAACCATGCCTGTGGCACCGAGGGGATGGCCACGCCCCTTCAGCCCGCCGGTCAGGTTGGTCGGGAAACTTCCGTCCGGGCCAGTAAGTGATTCATCAAGAAGGGCATCAAGAAGTTGTTCGCGGGGAGCGACTCCAAGATCAACCAGGTTGATAGGCCCGAAGCCATTGAAAGGATCATGCATATTTATATGGGTCGGTGTCTTTAGCTCCTGCAAGTTTTTAAGGCCGGCTTTGCCAAGGGCCTGAGATAGAGCGATCCGGGTCGCTGGAAAACTGGTATAGGTCAGTCGGTCGGCAATCGTTGGAATGTCTGTTCCTGAGCCCACTCCTGCCACTCTGACCGTATGTGGTGTGGCACTTAATATACAGGCTGCAACGCCATCGGACATGGGGCAAAAATCGTAATAATGAAGCGGATCATAATATAAATAGTTTTTACCACCATTCATGTCTGCAAAATACTGCTCAACCGGAATTTCATGGTTGAGATGGGCATCAGGATTCTGGGCCGCGTACTTGTGAGCCCGTTCGGTCCAGCGTGCGGAGTATTCCGTCCACTGTTTCTGGGTCAATCCAAACTCCTGGATGAGTGATTGAGCAACAAGAGCGCCACACGCTGGCATGGTCAGCCCGTACTCGGCTTCCTCACGATCAATGACTCCAGCAACAATTTTAGTTGCATCGCGAGTGGAAACGTCGCTCATCTTCTGAATGCCAATAGCCAGAACGTGGTCGTGCTGTCCGGAGGCAACTTCAAGATAGGCTGCTTCAAAGGCACTTGCCCCTGATGATGATGCCGTATCTATAAGCACAGATTTAGCACCGCTGATACCAAGGCGGCCACAGATCTTGGCTGCGACGTTGTCGATACCTGAAAACGCAAAGGAATTTTGTGAGCCAACAACAACACAACCTATCTTGTCTTTGTTGATGGTGGAATTAGCGAAAAGGGGTTGCAGCGAATCAATAAGTTCAAGGAAACTATTTTTAGGGCGGTGCCTGCCATTGTATTTGCCGACGGGGAGCATAAATGAGTCGGCCAGATAAACGGGGCGGGGGTGGAATACCATAACTGATCCTTCCTGCTATATGTGGGACGATGGTTGTATTATAACAGGAGATCAGCACTTGATAAAGATGGCTATTGCAAGTCACTGGAGATGTCAGTATTGCAGTGTCGGGAGTTGTTTCGGAAAAGAATAAAAAAAGCCCCAAAGACCTGGAGGGGGGGGAGGTCTTCGGGGCTTAAAGCCTTACAAGAAGGCTTCGGGGTGATTTTATACAGAAGTTTTTTCAAAAAGGGAACAAAAAAATTCAAAAAAATGATTTTTATTTTGTTTGCCTAGCATTAATGACGAACTCAAGAGCTGCTCCGTCTAGGTATCGCGTTAAAGTAGCGGCAGTTTTACGCTGAAGCAACTCCCTTTTCCGGGGGTTGATTGAACAGCGATGGTGCCGTGGTGAGCTTCGACAATCCATTTTGCAATGGCGAGTCCTAAACCAGAACCACCATCATTGCGGTTGTGGGTTTTATCTATGCGGTAAAAGCGCTCAAATACCAGTTCCAGATGTTCTGCAGCAATGCCCATTCCGGTATCGGTGACCATGATCTCGATATGTTGATTCTCTGGTTCTTTAACCTGAATGCTGATGCTCCCCTGTTCGGGCGTATATTTTATGGCATTCGTCAGAAGATTCAGAAATACCTGACGCAAGCGCAAATTGTCCGCGTTAACTTGCAACTCCTGATCGGGCATACTCAGAGTCACTTTGATGCTTTTTACAGCAGACAGCAGGGTTGCCTGATGATGAAGTTCCAGGATGAGCTCCTGTAGAAGGAGAGGTTCCCTCTTGAGCGGAATTTCACCCAGGTCACTTTTGGAAAGAAGGAGCAGGTCTTCGATCAGGTAGCTCATTCTACTGATCTCTTCAAGGTTCGATTCCAGGACTTTTCGTAGCTGTTCCTGGGGTCTGTCATTGCGCAGGGCCAGCTCAGTTTCACCACGTAAGATGGTTAATGGCGTTCTTAGTTCATGGGTGACATCAGCGGAAAACTGGCGAGCTCTTTTAAGGCTGGCAGCCATACGTTGCATCAGCGAGTTATAGCTCTCTGCTAAGATGGCGATATCTTCCGGGGCCGTATCCTCCGGCACGAATTCAAGGGGGTCTGATTCGGTGCAGGTCTGGTCCATGAGTTCAGACAGTGCTTTGATTGCGTCTGAAATATTATTCGAATTCCTGCGCGGCTGCGCAAGTTTATGAGACAAGGCGGTTATCCTCCTGTGATACTCAATGATCTTTGTATCTTGGTTTTACAACGTGTGATTCTACTACGGCTATCGAAAATATAACTATTCACCTTCTTTCAGCACATACCCGACTCCTCTAACTGTGTGGATTAAACGTTTGCTGAAATTAAAGTCAATTTTCTTCCGTAAATAATTTACATAGACATCTATAATATTGGTAAACGAATCAAATGTGTAGTCCCAGACGTGTTCAGCAATCATTGTCCGTGTGAGAACCTGATTTGGATTGCGCATGAAAAATTCCAGGAGTGAATATTCTTTGCCGGTAAGTTCAATTTCCGTATTGCCGCGCCAGACCTTATGGCCGACCGGATCAAGGCGCAAGTCAGCAAAAAATAATTCTGCCCCACGGTCCTGACTCCCGCGTCGAATCAGCGCTCTGACTCTGGCAATCAATTCTGAAAAGGCAAAGGGTTTGGTCAGGTAGTCATCACTACCAATATCGAGGCCAGCGACAATGTCTTCCACAGTATCTTTGGCTGTCAGGCATAAAATCGGGGAGGTCACGTTTGCGTTGCGGATATCTTTAATAGCACTGAGTCCATCCTTCTTTGGAAGCATGACATCCATCAGGATCAAATCGAATTGCTCCTTTTGGGCCATTTCAACACCGGAGTCTCCGTCATAGGCAACATCAACAGTGAAATCTTCTTCTTCCAGTCCTCTCTTTATAAAACTGGCTACTTTTTTTTCATCTTCGACGATCAAGATGCGCATTTAAAAGACTCCTTTGTTACGTGTCCTCACGCTTCAAGTCCTTAAAAAGAAGTATTTTTGTGAGGTTTTCATAAGGTCTGTAAGGTGCTTAGGATAACCTTTAGGCGGAACTCATGAATCTATGTGAACTTTAACAGACAGGATGGGATGAATCAAGACTATTATGATAATTCTTTAATTATTTAATTTTAGTTTTTGCTGATTGCAATATCTGTTTCCTGTTGTTTTAATAGATAGGTTCTGTTAATTAATAAGGATGAAAAATGAGTGGATAGTTATAGAGATAGAGGCCCCGGGAGCATTAACCGATCTGATTGGCGCAGTTGTCGCTGACCATGGTTGCTGTGGTTCAGTGGTGGAAGAGCGCCAGCTCGATACCTTTGTTGTCCCGGACGACGAGTTGGATCCAGAGAAAAATTACCGGCTCAAAGTTTATTTTCAAGACGTTGCTGATCCAACCGGCCTGTTAAATGTCCTTGAATCTGTCCTTCTGGCCATGCCGATGGCCAAGGACAATGCGGTTACATTAACCCTTGGCGAAGCCGTCCAGATCGAAGACTGGTCGGAACAGTGGAAGCAGAATTTCACGGCATTTCGAGTTGGTCAACACCTGGTTGTCCATCCGAGTTGGGAGCAGGTTGAAACGACTGGCGATGATGTCGTTATCGAAATAGATCCGGGAATGGCTTTCGGAACCGGAACTCATGCAACAACAAAGCTCTGCCTTGAGGTCATCGCTGATCTTATGGCACGGAAAGAAGTTCCGGGAACCATGCTTGACGTGGGAACAGGCTCAGGGTTACTGGCCTTGGGGGCCGCAGCCTTGGGTTGCCCGAACGTTCTGGCTAATGATATTGATCCTGTGGCCTGTGAGGTTGCTCGCAATAATGTCAGCCATAATGGCTTTGAGGGCCAGATTGAGGTGACGGGAACTTCGCTGGAAGAGTTGCCCGGTCAATATGATCTGGTTGTCGCCAATATTCTGGCTGAGGAGAATGTTCGTCTGGCACGGCATTTTGTTGATCATTTAAAGCCTGGCGGGGCCTTGGTTCTCTCCGGGATTCTGCGTGAAAAAGAGCAATTTGTGCGCGACGGGTTTTCCGCTATGCCCTTGATATTTGACGAATGTCGTTATCAGGATGAGTGGATTTGCCTGGTATATTATCGTCGTAACGATGCGTAGCTTTTATATCTCTCACCCTCTGACTTCACCGGGTGAAGTTGTTGTTTTGCCCGAGGATTTGCGCCGCCATCTGCAGTCGGTATTGCGGCTTGTTGCTGGTGATGTCATCGAGCTGTTTAATGATGACGCGATTGTGGCCAGGGCTAAATTGACAGCTGATGGATCTGTTTCTATTCTTGAGACTGAAGAAGCTCCGGCGCCTCGTTGCGATCTGACGCTGATCCAGGGCATGCCTAAAGGGGAAAAGCTTGAGTTGGTTCTGCAAAAAGGAACTGAGCTTGGCGTGAACCACTTTTACCTTACGGCGATGACCCGTAGTGTTGGTCAGCTCAAGGAAGACAGGAAACACAAGAAAGTTCAGCGGTGGACCAAGATTTTGCAGGAGGCAGCCCGGCAATGTCATCAGTACCACCTGCCGACTTTACAGGTTGACCAGAATATTGAGCAGATCGCTTGTCGGGTCGGTTCCGAATTGAAGTTGGTTCTATGGGAAGAGAGCCAGACTTCACTGCTGTCTGTACTTCCTGCCTCTGCACCGCAAAGTGTTGCTGTGGTTGTCGGTCCTGAGGGGGGGATTAGCAAAGAAGAAGTGAGTATATTGGAAAAATCGGGTTATATCGCTGTCAGCCTTGGTCCCAGGATCCTGCGGACGGAAACGGCAGGGCTTGCGATTATGTCCGTTTTGCAATATCTTTATGGCGATCTGGCAACAGGCTAACATATTAAACTGACTGTACTTTCAGGAAAGAAAGGGTGAGGCATGAGATGTCCAAAGTGTGGCTACAATAGTTTCGACTATCTGGATAGCTGCAAAAAGTGCGGTAAGGATCTATCTGAATTTAAACTGCGTTACGGGATACAGAGTGTATTGTTTCCTGGCCAGCTGGTTCCGGGAGCTACCGCAGAGACTGATGATGCAGATGTTGAAAGTGCCGATGCTGCCGTTGCTGCGGCAACCAGCGATAGTGTTTCCGCAGCCGCAGTTGCAGCAACTGCGGCGGAAGAGAGCTCTTTTGCTGGTGACGAGTCCGAAGGAGAAGAAGCCACTGAGGCTGATGACTTTGGTTTCGATTTTATGGGTGACAGTAGTGATGACGATGATCTGTCCTTCGATGAACTTTTCGAGGAAGCCCAGGAAGAAGAAGATGCTGAGGAGTCGATCGAAGCTCCCAAGGCGGCAGCAGCTGAACCCCAGCCTGAAGAAGTTGATGATTTTTCCTTTGATCTTCCAGATGAAGATGACCTTATCGATGATTTTGGTATCGAGGACGATCCGGATACGGTCTCTTTTGACGATACCGATGATGTTGATCCGGGTTCCGGGGGGGACCCCAAAAGCCCTTTTGATTTGCCGGAGTCTGCTCGTCATGAGGGGGCTCCGGAACTTACGCAAGAGGCTTTCTCCGCTGATAGCTTGATTGATGATTCCGGCTTCCCCACAGAACCCTCCGCTGAAAATAGTCCTGTTGATGAGGCTGGGGTTGACAAGCCTGATGAGCTGGTCCTCGATCTTTTAGAAGCAGAAGCAGAAGCAGAAGCAGAAGCAGAAGCAGAAGCAGAAGCAGAAGCAGAAGCAGAAGCAGAAGCAGAAGCAGAAGCAGAAGCAGAAGCAGTTGTTGATGAAGAGGCTCTTTATCAGGAATATTATCGAGATTTTACCCTAACCGATGAAGCTGGTCTCTCTACTGACACTGAAAATAGTGCCGCTTTCAGGATGCCCGAAACGGGTGAAGATGAGGCCTGTGGCATAGAGGACATAGGACAAGGGGGCGTTCCGTCCTGCGTTAACCGGGTTGTGGCGAGCATTATTGATATTGTCATCCTGGTCGTACTGGGTGGCTGTTTTGTCGGTGCTGCTGAGTATGCAATGGGGGGTGTTTCTGGCTCGTGGGTTCCAACAATTGCTACTTTGCTTGATTTGTCTGTCCCTTATTTTCTGGTGTTGTTCTTTTTGTGTTTTGGTTACTTTACCCTGTTCCATTTTCTGGCCGGGCAAACTCCGGGAAAAATGCTATTAGGACTCAGGGTAGAAACGCTGGATCAGGAAGCCTTGTCTTTTGGACAGGCGTTTTTAAGGAGTGTGGGGGGGCTGTTGCAACTGGTTCCGGTTGGGCTCGGTGTGCTGGCTATTCTTGTCAATGCTGAAAAACGGGGTTGGAGTGACCTGCTGGCTGGAACTCGGGTCTGCTCCACAAAGTAATTTCCTTTTTTACCTGGCATCGGCCTGGGGTAACAAAGGCCAAGTTCAACAAAAAGCTTACCCGGAGGATATGACGTATTCTCCGAGTAAGCTTTTTGTTTTTTGCAAGGTAAGACTAACCCATTCTCAAGCGGATAAAACTATCCAGATCCTGGCAGTTCAGGTAATCATTGTGTGCCAGTTCCCAGGCAATAGTTGATACCGGTTGTGGGCCATAATCATGTCCGGGGTATACGGAATAGTCTGGTGGTAAGTTTTTCAGTCTTTGCAGGCTATGGTAAAGGTCTGTCACATTGCTCCCCGGCAAATCTGCGCGTCCACAACGACTGACAAACAGGGTGTCACCTGTTATCAGTTTCTGGTCGGTCTTGAAGGTCAGTGAGCCTGGGGTATGACCGGGAGTAAGCATAACCTCAATCTTGCCTTTGCCAAGAGCAAGGCTGGTACCCTCATCCAGACATAGGTCCGGTTGACTGACTTCTGTGGGGTGGGCTGCAAGTCTGGCTCCGGTGGCTTTGATGACCGTGTCATTGCCGGCCACATGGTCACGATGGCCATGGGTGTTCAGTAATAACGAAATGTTGAGATCCAGTTCCTCGGCCTTTGTCAGTAAGCGATCGGGGTACATGGATGGATCGACAGCAGCGGCTTCTCTGGTCGTCGGGCAGTAGAGCAGATAGGAAAAATTATCCATATCGCTGGCTGGAATCTGAACAACTTCGATTACCATAACTGTTGTGGCTCCTCTGTTGCGATCAGGCAAATTTCATGGTCTATTATTTTGAACCGTTGCCCCGTTGAGCGCACCAGCCATTCATCCCCTTCTTCAGGAGGCTGAGGGAATTCGCGGTTACCGAGGAAGACATCTTCATTGCCGATCATTCCCCACCAGTCGAGGGCTCCGGTTTGCCAGATTTTAGTTTTTAGAAAAAACGCCATGGATTCTCCTTGTTAAGCGTTATGGGTTGAGTGAAGTCGCCAGTCCAACTATATTAGCAGAGAGGTTAGTGCTCTGTACACCCTGCGCTTTTGTGTCTTCCTTGCCCTTTACGGCATCGGTTGACTTGTCCTTTTGTCTGTTTAGCTAGGGACAAGCAGGAGAATGCATGTTTTGCGGGCACATTAATTTCCTGCGCAATATTGTGAAGTTTAGTTGAAGGTACAGAGTCCTGGTATCACAACAACCATCCACAAAAGGATAGTTTTATGAAATTTACCAAAATGCATGGTGCTGGTAACGATTATGTCTATATAAACTGCTTTACCCAAAGCGTTGATGATCCGTCACAGTTGGCCAAACTGGTCAGCGATCGTCATTTCGGCATCGGTTCCGATGGTTTGATCCTGATTATGCCATCTGCAGAAGCTGATGTACGTATGCGCATGTTTAACGCTGATGGCAGTGAGGCGGAGATGTGTGGTAACGGAATTCGTTGCGTTGCCAAGTATGCCTTTGATCATGGTCTGGTTAATAAGCTGGAAATCACCGTTGAAACTGGTAACGGCGTGCTGCCGTTAGCCATGGTTACGGGACGCGATGGGCGAGTCGAAAAGGTCACGGTCAATATGGGGGTTCCTGGCCTTCAGCGACAGGATTTGCCAATGACGGGTGGGCCAGAGGAACAGGTTGTTGCTCAGCCGTTGATCATTGCAGGTCGTGAGTTTTTAATCACTTGCGTTTCGATGGGGAACCCCCATGTCGTTGTTTATATCGACGATGTCGAAAACTTTCCCGTCTGTGAGTATGGGCCATTGCTGGAGAACCATCCTTTGTTCCCGCGTCGAACCAATGTGGAATTTGTTCAGGTCGTCAGCCCCTCAGAGGTGATCCAGCGCACTTGGGAGCGCGGCGCCGGAGAGACCCTGGCGTGTGGAACCGGTGCGTCAGCAGTTACCGTGGCCGGGGTTCTGACCGGAAAAACGCAGGCACGGATTGTGAATCACCTGCGTGGGGGGGATCTTGAGTTGGAATGGTTGGAAGATGGACCTGTCATGATGACCGGACCCGCAGTAGAGGTGTTTAGTGGTGACTTTAACCCCAGTTAAAGAGTTGAAAGCGGTTTTGTTCGATCTGGATAATACCTTGTATCCGGCTGAAAAGGATCTCTTTTCCCTGATCGATGTCAGAATTAACCGTTATATGGAAGAGGTTGTTGCTATCGTGCCTTCGGAAGTCGACGGATTAAGACGCCGGTACTGGAAAGATTATGGGACAACCCTACAGGGACTGATTCTGCATCATCAGGTTGACCCTGAAGAATATCTTGATTATGTCCATGCTGTTGATGTGGCAAGTCGTCTGAGCTCTGATGAACGATTGCAGCGGGTTATCGCTGGTATCGGCATTCCAAGCTATGTGTTCACCAATGGCTCTCGTTGCCATGTTGATCGGGTCGTTACTGCCCTTGGTCTGAATGGTCTGTTTGAGGACGTGTTTGACATTCGTATCGATAACTACCAGCCAAAGCCGTATCCTGGACCTTATCAGGCTGTGCTTAAGCTATTGAACCTGACAGGTGACCAATGCGTCATGGTTGAAGATCAGCCACAAAATCTGAAAACCGCAAAAGACCTTGGCATGAAAACCATATTAGTAAACCCTGGCAATGATCGACCTGAATT
The DNA here is from genome assembly GCA_963664385.1 of Geopsychrobacteraceae bacterium. GTDB lineage: Bacteria > Desulfobacterota > Desulfuromonadia > Desulfuromonadales > Geopsychrobacteraceae > Seleniibacterium. The sequence goes on along the minus strand of OY761157.1, from coordinate 447,840 downwards.
CCCCTTCGTTGATGCCTACATTAACCACAGTGCAGAGGTTGGCGGTGTGATTGCTGACTGGTCCGCTGAATGGTTATGAATGTCGTTCCAAGGGATCCTTTATTGCTGGGCGTTCATGTCTCTATTGCTGGCGGTATTCACAAGGCGGTTGGCCGTGGTGAAGAGGTTGGTTGCACGGCGATTCAGGTTTTTACTCGCAATGCCAGCCGCTGGCAGGCAAAGCCGCTCGATGAGCGGGATGTGCTGGCATTTAAGGCTGCTTTGGCTGAAAGCTCTCTCGGGTATGTCGCTGCCCATGACAGTTACCTGATTAATCTTGCCAGTCCTGATCATGAACTGAGAGAAAAATCGATCCGGACTTTCGTCGATGAAATACAGCGCTGTCATGTGCTGGGTATTCAAGATCTGGTTATGCATCCGGGGGCTCACATGGGGCAGGGGAGTGATGACGGGATCAAGAGGGTCATCGAAAGCTTTCGCTCTGTTTTTGCTGAAGTTCCAGATAATGTTCGGGTTCTGATTGAAAATACGGCTGGCCAGGGGACAACTTTGGGGGCGTGCTTTGAAGAGTTGGCTGCCATTATGGACGCGTTGTCTGGCCATGATCTTGCGGTCTGTTTTGATACTTGCCATGCCTTTGCCGCAGGATATGATTTACGTTCAGAGCAGAGTTATACTGCTGTGATGGAGCGCTTTGATCAATTGATCGGGCTGGAGAATCTGGCCTTGTTTCATCTTAATGACAGCAAGAAACCTTTAGGAGCAAGAGTAGATCGTCATGATCATGTGGGTAAGGGGATGATCGGTGAGGGCGGGTTTGGTTTGCTGATGACTGATCCGCGCTTAAGGGGGGTCCCTAAAATTCTTGAAACTCCCAGTGGTGACGAGCATTGCCATGATCTTGAAAATCTCGCTTTACTCAGGCGACTAGCAGAAGAATGAGAAGAGAGCTGTTATGAGAGCTGTAGTGCAAAGAGTCAGTCGCGCCGGGGTGAGTGTCGATGGCGAAAAAGTTGCGGATATTGGCCGTGGCCTGGTTGTCTTGCTGGGGGTGGCTGAAGGCGATGGGACGCAGGCAGCCGATTATCTGGCGGAAAAGATTTCAGGATTGCGTATTTTTGAAGATGAGCAGGGGAAAATGAATCTTTGTGTCAAAGATTGTTGCGGTGAGGTCATCGTCGTATCTCAGTTTACCCTGCTTGCTGATTGTCGCAAAGGGCGTCGCCCGGGATTTTCCATGGCAGCAGCTCCTGACGTTGCCGAACCTTTGTGTGACTATTTTACCGATCAACTGGTTCGAAGAGGCCTCAAGGTTCAGACGGGTCGATTTCGGACCGATATGGCTGTCGACTTGGTCAATGATGGCCCGGTTACAATTATGCTTGATAGTGAGAGGCTCTTTTAGGGGGAGGAGATGTTCAGATATTTTATTTGTGTCGTGGTATCACTATTTTTTGCAACTTCAGCTTATGCCCAGGTGTTCACGTGCCGGGATGCGGATGGAAAGTTTTATGCCGGGGATAATCTGCAGGCTTTGCCAGAGTCCTGTCGTGCCCAGGTAAAGAAGCTTCCTGATGAGCCCTCCGGAAACTTGAACTATGTTCCTGAGGCTAATGCTGGTTCTCCAAACGGGCAAGATTTCAACCGGCAGGTCAGGCAGGCGACTCAGGAAATTTCCGTACGCAAAAATAAGGAACAGGATCTTGTTGACCGTGCTCGCAGCGTTGCGGCCCAATACCGTGATGCTGAAAAGCAAAAATGGGCAGCGCGCAAGGATCTGACCTCCCGTTCACGGGGCACATATGAAGAGGCTCAGAAAAAGCAGCAGGCCTTGCTTAAGGAAAAGGATCACATTCTCAATGAGGTTGGGCGTGGGCGATATTCTTCCTCAAGCCGAGAAATTATTGAAAAAGAACTGAAGTCTATCGGCTCTGACTAGCAAAGCGTTTATGGGATTGGGCGACTATTGAATTTGAGTTAAGAAAACGGGCCCTGACAGGCAAGGCCCGTATTTAGATCAAAGCGCTTTGTCAAGCAAGCTTTCAATCTGATTTTTTGGAACCGCACCGACCAGCTGGTCAACGATTTCGCCGTTTTTAAAAAGAATCATGGTCGGAATACCACGGACACCATATTGTCCAGGTGTGCCAGGATTCTCATCAACGTTGACTTTGCCAATTTTGACTTTACCGTCATATTCTTCTGCCAGTTGATCAAGAACCGGAGCAATTGCTTTACATGGTGCACACCAGGTTGCCCAGAAATCAACCAACACGGGAGTGTCTGATTTAAGAACGTCTGCTTCAAACTGAGCATCGCTGAATTCAAGAATTTTGTCGCTAGCCATCGACTTCTCCTTTATCTATAGTTGTGGCCGTGAATGTGTGTCGTAGAATATCCATATCACAATATATTGGAAGGTGAAGAAAAATCAAGGTGCAATAAGAAAATTGCTGGAGCTTGACAGGTAAAAGGCAGGTCCATATTATGCTTCTGCCATATATATTGAAAAAGTATTCCCGGCTGTCATCTCCCGGAGGTAGGTTTAATGAATCAACATATCGATGCAGTCTGTCGCCAGGCTAACGCGCTACATACACAATTCTGCCAGGAGCAGGGGACCGCTCTTGGTGCCCTGGCCAGCCGACTGGCGGCTCTGTTTGCCGAGGGGGGGCAGTTATTATTAGCCGGACATGGACCTCTTGTGCCGGTAGCTCAGATGCTGGCTGCTCAATTTACTTATAAGCTTGATTTTGATCGCCCTGCCTTGCCGGCACTGTGTCTGGGCAGTGATCAGGTTCTGGCCACACAAATAATGGGTGGCGGTCATGCAGAGCAGCTTCTGCTGCGGCATTATCGAGCCATTAACAGCGCTGAGCATTTATTACTTATTTTTTCCGATGGGACAGCGGCTCCCGAGTTGAGCTCTTTGATCGAAGATGTGAAGGATAATGACCAGCCAGTTTTTCTCTTAAGTGGCAACAGTGCAACAGATCCTCTTCTTCATGAGGATCTTGATGCGGCACTGGACCTTGGAAACTGTTCAGTTCCGCGGCTCATCGAAATCGCCCAGTTTACCGGTCATTTACTTTGTGAGCTTGTCGAGAAAGAGTTGTTTGGCCGTTAGAACCGCTTGGCAGGTGTCTTTTCTGGAAACAAGAAAGATATTGACTCTTGAGAATCGGGAAATCTAAAATTCTTTAGTTCGGGCCGTGACAATCGTTGTCTGCCTATGTGACAATAGCAACGTCATTGTCAGCTCTGGAGACCTTTAGACCCTACGGCAAGTAAATTATTCACCAGAAGTATTGCCGGTCAGTGGGGCGTTTGGTAACCATCGGAAAGGATGTCATGGGAATTTCAAACCTGCTGTCAACGATCACAACTTTGATCTACCTTGGCGCCAGTATTTTTTACATTATGGCGATGACCAGTAAAAGGCCAGCACTGGGAAATTATGGCCGCTGGCTACTTTTGGCGGGCGTTATTGTTCATGCCACTGCCTTCGGTTTCCTGCATTCGTCGGCGGGAGGAACCCCGGTAACCAGCTTACATGAATCTCTGTCGTTTTTTTCCTGGTGTCTGATCCTTCTGTTTTTACTCCTCGATTTACGCTTCCGCATGTCTGCGATGGGAGCTTTTGCTGCGCCTCTCGCGCTGATCTTTATGATTGGTAGTGTGCTGACCCCTCAGCAGGAGATTCAGCTGAACCCGGTTTTGAAAAGCTGGCTGTTTCCTGTTCATATTTCTTTTGCATTTCTTGGCATTGCTGCTTTCTCTTTATCCTTTGGCGCCGGTATCCTGTATCTGATCCAGAATCGCATGTTAAAGAGTAAGCGCTTTACCACCGGACTGTTTCAACGGCTTCCCTCGCTGGACAGTCTTGATAAAGTTAACTACACCTGTCTTAGTGTTGGTTTCCCGCTCATGACCCTGGGTATTATCAGTGGTGCTTTCTGGGCGCATACGGCCTGGGGGAGTTACTGGAGTTGGGATCCTAAGGAGACCTGGGCCTTGATTACCTGGTTTTTATATGCGGGTTTGCTGCATGGCCGCTTAACCGCTGGCTGGAGAGGGCGAACAGCTGCTCTGTTTTCGATCCTGGCGTTTCTGGTGTTGCTGTTTACCTATCTCGGGGTCAATCTATTACTTGGTGGATATCATAATTTTGAAGCATTTTCCGCGGTTGGCAGACGGATTGGTGAAATAAGTTCATGGATATAGTCGTCGTTGGCCTCAGCCATAAAACTGCACCGGTCGATATCAGGGAAAAAGTTGCATTTGCGCCAACGGCTATGGGGGAGCCATTGCGTCAAATGCTGGAGTTACCCTCCATTGCCGAAGGTCTTATTGTCTCAACCTGCAATCGTGTTGAGTTGTATGCGGTCAGTAAGCATCCTGAGGCGGCTGTCATAGAACTCAAGGAGTTTATTGCTAACTATCATCACCTGCGTCCGGCAAGTCTTGAGGATCATCTTTACTCCTACGAGGGAGAAGAAGCAACTCACCACGTTTTACGGGTCGCGGCCAGCCTGGACTCCATGGTCATAGGTGAACCCCAGATTCTTGGTCAGATAAAAACGGCCTATGGCTATGCCAGTGAATTTCAAACGGCTGGAACTATACTCAATCGTTTTCTACATAAAGCGTTCTCAGTTGCAAAGCGGGTGCGTACCGAAACCGCGATTGCCAGTAATGCCGTTTCCGTATCCTTTGCAGCTGTTGAGTTGGCGCGCAAGATTTTCGATTCCCTTGAGGGGAAAACAGTTATGTTGATTGGTGCTGGTGAGATGTGCGAACTGGCCGCTAAGCATTTTGTCAACAACGGAATTTCCAAGGTCTTGGTGACCAACCGGACGTTCAGCCGTGCTGAAAAACTGGCGGAAGAATTTTCCGGACAGGCTCTTCCGTTCGAAGAGTTTCAGGATCATTTACACCGGGTCGACATTGTTCTTTCTTCGACCGGAGCCCCCGATTACGTACTGACGGCCAAGGTGCTTAAGGCAGTCTCAAAAGCACGTCGCTACAAGCCGATGTTTCTTATCGATATTGCTGTTCCGCGTGATATTGAACCAAAGGCCAACCGGATCGATAATATCTATCTATATGATGTCGACGATCTGCAGGGCGTTGTGGAGGCCAACCTGAAAGAACGTCAAAAAGAAGCTGCCAAGGCGGAGCTGATTATCTCCGATGAAGTTGGTCAATTTCGTGCCTGGCTCAGTTCTCTTGAAGTAAAGCCGACCATTGTTGCCTTGCGCAAGCAGTTGGAGAATATCCGCAGGCAGGAACTGGAAAAGACCTTTGCCGGATCTTTGGGGTTTGGTGAAAAAGAGCGAAAGGCTATCGATGCCATGACCTCTGCCATTGTTAACAAAATTCTGCACCACCCAACAAATGTATTAAAAATGGCAGGTTCCCATCAGGATGGCAGTCAGTATGTCGATGCGGTTCGGATTCTTTTTGATCTGCCAGATCCCGATGCCAACAGCGATGACCGCGACTAGCTCTGGGAATCTACTGGCTGATGTAAGCAGCTCACAATGACTGGCTGACAGTTTGTTTAAATAAAATTTTACGAGGAGTTTTCCTATGGGTAAACGTATTTTGCGCATTGGTACGCGTGCCAGTGCTCTGGCACTGTGGCAGGCAAGCTGGGTCAAGGACCGGCTTGAGGAACGCTATCCTGATCTTGAAGTCACCCTGACGAAGATCAAAACCCAAGGGGATAAAATCCTTGATGTTCCGTTAGCCATGGTGGGAGGAAAAGGCCTCTTTGTTAAGGAAATTCAGGAAGCAATGCTGCGCAACGAGGTCGATATTGCCGTACATTCCATGAAAGATGTACCGACAGTGTTTCCTGATGGTACCGATCTGCGCTGTATTACTGAACGCGAAGATCCCCGGGATATTGTGGTGCTTAAGGACGGCTATAAAAGTTTCACCGATATTCCCGAAGGGGGGCGTGTTGGGACATCTTCTCTGCGCCGCAAAGCACAATTACTTAATCTGCGACCAGACCTGAAGATGATCGATATCCGCGGTAATGTGCAGACCCGTATTGACAAGCTGACCCAAGATAATCTTGATGCCGTTATTCTGGCTGCCGCCGGAATGCATCGCTTGGGTTTTACTGATCAGATCGGGGAGTACCTTGAACCGAAAACCTGTCTGCCTGCTATTGGCCAGGGGGCCCTCGGACTTGAAAGTCGTGTCGATGATGATGAAACCAACAGTTTGATCGATTTTTTCAACCATGCAGCCACCGCTTTCGCTGTTAAGGCAGAGCGCGCGGTTTTGGCGACCCTGGAAGGGGGCTGCCAGGTTCCGATAGCCGCTTTTGGTACTGTTGCGGGGGATGCCCTTGAATTGACCGCGCTGGTTTCGGATATCAGTGGCCAGAAGATGCTCAAGAAGACCGTTACTGCTCCTGTTGCCGATGCTGTTGCCTGTGGTGTGGCTCTCGCTAAAGATCTGCTCGACATGGGGGCTGGTGCTATTTTGAACGAAGTTTACGGTTGTGAGACTTTTAATAACGGTGAGGACTAATCCTCTATGACAAGCTCTATGGCAAGCTTGCCTTTAAGTGGCAGACGTTTTCTGGTGACCCGAACCAGAGAACAGGCTGGCGCCTTTGTCTCATTGCTTGAGGCCCAGGGTGCCGAGGCTATCTGTGTGCCGACCATAGAAATCGTCCCACCGGTTAACTGGGGGCCTCTGGACTATCAAGTGCGCGAACTGGAAGATGTTGATGTTCTGATTCTGACGTCAGCTAATGGTGTTGCGGCATTTTTTGAGCGTCTTTTTGAAAATGAACAGTATATCGGCTTGCTACGTGATATCACCGTGGTTGCCGTCGGGCCTAAAACTGCAAAAGCATTAAAGGAATTTGCCATTACCGCAAATATTGTCCCGGCAGACCATTGTGCCGAGGGGATTGTGGCTGAGCTCCTTAAAGGTGATATCGCCGGTAAAAAAGTATTGTATCCCCGGGCAGAGCTGGCACGTCCCTATCTGGTCGATAAGTTACGTGAGGCCGGGGCCGATATTGCCGATCCTATCGCATACCGGACCCTGGTGCCTGCTGAAAACAGCGATCAGATCCGCCAGTTACTGAAGAGCTCTGCTCTTGACGCAATCTGTTTCTCCTCGTCTTCGACATTTGATAACTTGGTTGCTATGTTTGGCGAGGAACTACGCGAACTGCTCGGTGAAACCCGGCTGTTCTCCATTGGTCCGCTTACCTCCAAAACCATTCGGGAACATGGCTATAGCGTTGAGCTTGAGCCCGCAGCATGGACTCTCGAGGCCTTAGTCGAAGCTATGGTTAATTATTATCACCAGTAACAACGATTCCGGCTGTTAAGCCAAGGAGTTATTATGCAATTTCCTAATTATCGTCCTCGCCGGCTGCGGCGTAATAAGAACCTGCGGCGCATGGTGCGCGAGACTCACTTGCGTGTCGATGATCTTATTTACCCGATGTTCAGTGCTTTCGGGGAAAATATTAAACAGGAAATCAGCTCGATGCCTGGCATTTACCAGCTCTCCATCGACAAGATCGTTGAGGAAGCCAAAGAGGTCTACGAGCTTGGTATTCCGGCAGTTATCCTGTTTGGTATTCCGGAAACCAAGGATGCGGTTGGTAGTGATGCCTATTCTGATACCGGTATCATTCAAAACACAATTCGGGCCATCAAGAAGGAAGTGCCCGAGTTGATTGTTATTACCGATGTCTGTATGTGTGAATATACTGATCACGGCCATTGTGGCGTCATTAAAGATGGTGATGTTGATAACGATGCCACCCTTGAATTGTTAGCAAAGGAAGCGTTATCCCATGTTCAGGCAGGTGCCGATATTGTTGCTCCTTCAGATATGATGGATGGGCGGGTTGCGGCCATTCGCGATATTCTTGATGAGCATGGTTATACCGATATTCCGATTATGAGCTATGCCGTTAAGTTCGCCAGTGGTTTTTATGGACCATTCCGTGAAGCTGCTGATAGTACCCCTCAGTTTGGAGATCGCCGCAGTTATCAGATGGATCCTGCTAACCGTCTGGAAGCCATGCGCGAAGCTCAGCTCGATGTCGCTGAAGCTGCCGATTTCTTAATGGTCAAGCCTGCCTTGTCGTATCTCGATATCCTGCGTGATTTGCGCGATAACTTCGATTTGCCGCTGGTTGCCTATAATGTTTCCGGTGAGTACAGTATGGTGAAGGCTGCAGGTGAAAAAGACTGGATCGAAGGTGAACGGGTCATGATGGAGATCCTGTTGAGTATTAAGAGGGCTGGAGCGGATCTGATTATGACCTACCATGCGAAAGATGTCGCAAGATTGCTGCAGGGTAAATAACGCTTATTAGCGGTTGGTTTACTGAAGCGGGCCGGCGTGTAGTATGACGTCTGCCCGTTTTTGTGTTTGCCTGTCAGTCACTGTATAAAAAGAAACTTTTTGTTATCTCTGGTACCTGGAAAGTAGATATAAGCGTCCATATGTCCGAATATTATGTTGATACCCTGGCCAACGGCCTGCGCTTGGTAACGGTCCCCATGCCTCATCTGCATGCAGCTGAAATTGTCTGTTATATGGCTGTCGGAGGACAGTGTGAAGAAGAGCCTCTGGCTGGCATCTCACATTTCCTTGAACATATGATTTTTCGTGGTACCACAGAATATCCTACCAGTATTCTTCTGGAAAGAGCTTTTGAGGCTATCGGGGGGGCAGTCAATGCCTCGACTGATGCCGAAACAACCTGCTTTCACTCGCGGGTTCATCCAACCAGGTTAAGTGACGGGGTGGGGTTGTTTGCGTCGATGCTGAGACGCCCCCTGTTTAAAGATATCGATGTGGAGCGGCGCATTATCCTGGAAGAGGCTCGCGAAGATTATAACGAAGAAGGGGTGCAGATCAACTCGGATAACCTCATGGCGGAACTGTTATGGCCAGAACATCCCCTGGGTAAAACCCTGATCGGTTCTCCTGAGACCTTAGAGCGTATAGATCTTGCGACTTTAAAGCACTATTATCGTCAGTGGTATCGCCCTGACACCCTGGTTATCTGTGCCTGTGGCCCCATTGAGAGAGGCGAGGCTCTGCGTGCGGTAACCCATGAGTTTGGCGACTGGTCTGTGGCTGCGGAGCAAAGTATCCCTGTTGCCAGTGGCGCTTTGCCGACGGGGCCGCGCTGTTGCTGGGTTCAGGATTCTGACTCACAGGTTTCCATTCAGTTAGCTTTTCGACTCCCTGGTAGAGATGATGAGCATAGCCTTGCCGCTCGTTTTCTGTGCCGTTTACTGGCCTGGGGCGGTGGCGCGCGGCTATCTTTACGCTTGCGTGAAGAGCTTGGCCTGACCTATGCCGTTGATGCCCATTGTTCATTGATGAAAGATACCGGCTACCTGGCCATTGATCTATCGGTTGCTCCGGGTAATCTGGTATTAGCCGTCAAAGAGATTCTCGGCGTATTAGAGGTTTTGCGTAACCAGGCTATTGAATCAGAAGAGCTGGATGGTGCTGTGCGGAATTATCTTTTCGACCTCGAGTTTTCTCAGGATCAGACCGAAGCACAGGCGGTTCGTTATGGTTGGGGATTGCAGGCCGATTATCTGCGTACCACAAAACAGGATGAAGAGTTAGTTCATAATTATACCCCTGCAGGGTTGCAAGCTTTAGCCCAGGATATCTTCACCAAGGACGCTGCGCACCTGGTTGTTGTTGGCCCGTGGGGGGAGGATGACCGGATTGCTATTGAAACCATGTTGAATGCTTATTGAAAATAGGGCAATTTTTCAGCAATTTTCAGAATTAATAGTAAATATTTAAAACCTCATTAATTTCAGTTAGATACCTTGTTGTGGCTATTCTTGTTTTTTTCAGTGATTGAGATTGCAGATGGAGCAGGACCGCCATTTTGCAACATCGATTACTGAAAAGGTGTGAAATAGCGAACAAAACACCTGGCTACTGAACTTTTATATTTCACGATATTGGCCTTCTCTCATTAGTCATCCCGTCTCTTTTTGTTTTGCTAACTCCCTGAATATTATATGTTTTCTTTATGTTAATTGTTTTTATTCTGCCCCGTTTGTCATATACTGAAACGATGGTTTTAAGCTACTGACAAGCTTGGTCCCCTGTGCTGATGGGGTGGAGTTTATTGTTATGAGTATAGCCACAGCCGATTCTTTCAGCTCAAATCTCAGTCTCCTTATGTGTCAGCCACGCGTATTGGCTGATCTCATTGAGGCGTGTCTCGCACAGCGCAAAACTCAGGTTCTTGCTGATATTGTGTTGCAGGACGCGCCTTTGGCAGTTCGTCTGCTTCAAGCCGCAACTAAAAATGGTATCTTTCTTGACGGCAACGAGCCTGTTTCTTCCGCTATTCATGCATTGGGACGAGAGGCCCTGACCAGCCTGGCTCTACATGCCACACAACAATTGAGTCAGAAAAATTATTCAGAAGCAGAGCTGCTTTTCCAATACCGTCTTTGGACCATATCTCAGATAGGCGCTATTTTTGCTCGCTGCCTTGCTCCTTCCGTCAATTTTGCGCGTATTGAAGAAGCGCAGTTATGCGGGTTGCTGCTGAATCTTGGAAGCCATCTGCTGTTTCATACCTTCGGTAAGGACTACCTCGCTATAAATGTTTCTGGTTGTAGTTCCCAGGAGCAGGTCGACAGTGAGCTGCAGAATTTTGGAATCGATCATCTGTCCCTTGCTGATCAAATGATAAGTCCCTGGCATCTTGATTCCTTTCTGGCTGATGCTGTACGTTTCCTGTATGCCGATATTAACCATATAGAGGACAGCAATTTATTATTGAAAATTGCTCGTCAGGCCCAGCAATTTTGTCTTGATCCAGAACAATTAACTGAAAAAGGTCAGCAATTAGCCGAGCGTTTACTCAGGTTAAAGGCAAGTGAAAGTCATTATCTGTTTCACTGGGGCAAAGATTTATACCCATCGGTTTACCACCTTCTGGAGCATCCGGCAGGTCTGCATGATGAGTTTCAAAGTTCTGTCGCCCGCTTGCAGCAATTGAGTTTTCTCCTGGCTGGCCAGGAGGCGACCAGGGCACGGTTGGCCAAGGCTTCAGGGCGTGAAGATCTATTGTTACTCAGCAGACAGCTTTTGCTTGAACAAAGTCCAGCTCGTGAGGTATTCTTTTTCCTCCTTGATAATAAGAGTAATTTATTGACGGGAATGCTGGCTGGAGGGCAGCATCGCTTGGTCAAAGATCTTGAGATCCCGCTCCGTAGCGGCTACTCTCTGGTATCAGATGCCTACCTCAAAAAATGCAGTTTCTCCTCCTTTTCAGGAGGTAGGAAGCTTACGGTTACAGATAATCTGTTATTGCGTCTGTGTGACGGAAAAGGGTTCTTCTGCTCCCCTCTGCAGGCCAATGATCAACTTTCCGGTGTTGTGGTTTTAAAGTTGTCTGGTGCGCATGATCTGCCGGGCTGCGATTGTGCCCATGTGCAGGGGATGATACAGATCATCAGTCGTGCTTTACTCGCTGAACCGGCAACAGTTTTTAGCACCAGTAATGACATAAGTGGCCTGCTCTACCAGGTAAGCCAGGATGTCAAGAACCCGCTGACTATTATCAATAACTACATTGAGGTTATTAGTCAGACCGAGAAAAACCCTGAAAACCAGGCTTTAGCCAGTGCTATCAAGGGGGAGGTGCGACGTATTGACTCAATCTTTAATGAATATCTGAGTCGCCATGATGAGCCAGAGTTCTTTGACCAGGGAATTGATCTTAATCAGTTAATCCGGGAAGTCACTGAATCTTTGGGAGGGCACTCCCTTGATCACGTTATGGTCAGCTTCGATTTATCTCTGCAGGAGAGGCTTGATCGTTTTCAATGCAATCCTACGCTGATCAGGCAGATTCTTACGCACCTGGTTAAAAATGCTATTGAGTCATTCAATGGTGAAGGTGTTATCAAAATTTCAACTCGCCTGGTTTTTGTTGCCTCTCGGCAATGGCAGGTTGAGCTGGTGATTCAGGACAATGGCCCGGGGTTACCGGTTCCGGTACAGAAAAATCTATTTAAACCGGTCTTCAGTAACAAAGGGACTGGACATGCAGGGGTTGGTTTAAACCTGGTGAATAAGATGGTGACAGAGCTCGATGGCCAGATCGGTTGTTACAGTAGCGCCATGAATGGTACCTGTTTTACCATCCAGCTTCCTTATCGCGGGTTTGCATCAGAACAATAACAGGGGGATTGAGTGACAGGTCGTTCAAGCGCGTATACATTGCCACAATCGGATGGGCAGGTTGACATTCTGATTGTCGATGATCAGCTTGATATGCTGCGTAGTGTTCAGGCACTACTGCATATTAATGGCTATCGGGTTGAGCTGGCAACTGGTGGTGACGCTGCCATGGCAAAGCTTCAGGAGCGGCATTATCAGGTTGTGTTGCTCGACCTGAAAATGCCGGGTATGAACGGTTTTGAGCTACTTAGCTATATTCGTGAGTATACTCCCGAGACTGATATCATCATTGTCAGTGCTTATGCCAGCTTCAGTTATACTCAGAAAGTCCTGCGTCTGGGTGCTAACGACTTCATCCGTAAGCCGTATGATCCTGAAGATCTGCTGGCTGCGGTCAAGCGTGGTTGTGACCGATATCAAAAAAATCGACTTGAAATGATGGCTGGGCGTTCTTTGGCTGATTCTGAGCGGGTTCATCGTTTTATTGTCAATAATTCTCCTGACTTTATCTATATGTTGGACGCTCAGGGGAATTTTACCTATCTGAATGACCAGGTTGAAGTATTACTCGGCTACAAGCGTCATGAACTTCTCGGCCAGCATTTTTCCAAGATAATTCATCCCAATAATGCAGCAGAAATTCATAATTATTTCAGTGAACAGCGCACTGGTAGGCGGGCCACAAAAAAGATTGAAATGCGGCTTCAGGTTAACCCTGATAACGACCAGGTGGCCTGTTTGGCTAATCACGAACTGATTGTCGAGTTGAATGCTGTCGGTATTTATAAAAGCAACGGTCACAACCAAAAGCTATTCAGTGGAACCCTTGGCTGTGCTCGGGATATTTCAGAGCGTAAAAGGAATGAGGCTCATATCAGTTTTCAAGCCTATCACGATATGCTGACACGCCTGCCCAATCGCATCCTTTTTGATGATCGAATGATGCAGGCTTTTGCTCATGCCAAGCGCAGTGGGATTCATTTTGCCCTGCTGTTTATCGACCTTGATCGATTTAAACTGATTAATGATACCTTGGGGCACGTTGTCGGGGATGTCGTTCTGCAGCAGGTTTCAGAGCGGATCAGTAACTGCCTGAGAGCAGAGGATACGTTGAGTCGGTTTGGTGGTGATGAGTTCTTTCTGCTGCTGCCGGGTATGACCAGCCGTAGCGGTGTTGCTGCCGTCGCTGAAAAAATTCTTAAGGAGGTAAGGCGTCCCTTTGAGATCGATGGGCAGGAACTTTACCTGAGTATGAGCATCGGTATTGCCATGTATCCAGAGGCTGGTCAATCACGGGAAGAACTATTACAGAGTGCTGATATTGCCATGTATCACGTTAAACGCGACGGTAAGGATGGCTACAGCTTTTATGACAGCTCCATGCCGGACCGTTCCGATTACATCTCTGTTGAACGTGACATGCGGCGGGGGTTGGAGGAGAACCAGTTCCAGGTCTTTTTTCAGCCCCGGGTTAATGCTCTGAATAATCGTATCATCGGCATGGAGGCCCTGTTGCGTTGGCAGCATCCTGATCACGGGCTGCTCTATCCGGAAAAATTTCTGCATGCCGCAGAGGAATCGAAACTGATCGTCCCTTTGGGGTATTGGGTCCTGGAAGCAGTATGCCAGGAAATGAGTCGCTGGCGGCAGCAGGGGTTACCAGATATTCGGGTTTCGTTAAACCTGTCACCGGTTCAGTTTGAACAGGAAGATTTTATTGAGCGCTTTATTCAAACAGTGCAAAACTACCAGATTGACCCAACGACCCTTGATCTGGAAATTTCCGAGCACGGGTTGCAGCAGAACCGTCATGACGTCACGGCAATATTGAGAGGATTAAAAGCCTATGGTGTTGGTGTAACTCTCGATGATTTCGGGCGCGGAAACTCGTCATTCAGCTATTTGCAAAACCTGCCGATCAGTACTCTGAAAATAGATCGTTCTTTTGTGCGTGAAATCACGGATACTAATGATCATGCCTTTATTGCCGATGGCATTGCGATGCTGGCAAAGGGGATGAAGTTAAGACTTGCTGCAGAGGGTGTGGAAAACCATCACCAGTTGCAGTATCTGCGTGGCCTTGGTTGTGAAGAGGTGCAGGGACATCTTTATGCTGAAGCTATTGATGCTGAAAGCATGGCTACGCTGTTTAAAGGTGGTCTGGAGGACGGGCCTCACTTTACTTTACATTGAGCGAGGAGCGTGGCTTTAACCCCGGATTCTGCTTGTTGTTGAAGAGAAGTTGAAATCAGGAATCGACAGGTGGTTTTCTCCTGAATCAAAGCTTCTGGTCAGGCCCTTTCACCATGGCGCCGGGTATCATCCCGTTGTCCAGATCTTCGTATTGAGGTTCCTGCATCGCTCCCAGGACGAAGAGATCAATATGCCCTCCGCAAACCATAGCAAACGACTCGGCACTGTCAAAAAAAGCCGGGAACTCAGATTTTCTGGCACGAAGTTTCTCAGCCAGGATCCCTTTAGGAGTCAATTCTAACTCCAACTCACCACTGAGATATTGTTGTTCAAAAAGAGCATTTCCTCCGCTATAGGAAGATATCATCTTTTTGACCTGCCTGGTCTGAAGCAACAAGCCGAGATCTAAGTTGTCGACACCAGCATTATTGCTGGCAATGGTCAGACCGCTAATCCCGCTGTCGCGTAACGCCTTAATCAAATTCTTAAAGGTTCCGCTCAGCCAAAGCCTCCTGCAGCAACAACCATGTTGCCTCAAGAGCTTGGGTTACAACTGTATCAGCAGGTTATATCCTTATAACTCATCTATTGAGACCGGGGAATTAATAAACGGTGCTTAGGTGATTTTTCAAAAACAACCAAACATGGTTCTTTTGTTCGGAGAAAATGACACTATTTTTCATTTTTCTCTGTTTTTGAGGCCGTCTTTCAGGTTTTTCAAACCGACTTATTAAGGCACGACAGAAAATTGTTATAGGCGATGTCTTTTTTTGTCCTCACCGAAGGCTGACTAATGTCAGTGTCTGTAGGTATTTTTAGGTTACAGATCAGTCTCTTAAGTTGCTGGATTGACATTGGTTTCTTTTTGCTAATGCAGGGTGGCTATAGATGTGGAGGGTGGAGATGATGGCTGCCATCCTTGAACGGTGACAAAAGGAAGGTTAGGAAACCCGGAGGAAATAGCAAATTATCAACTCTGGTTCTATCGTAATAAGTTTTTTATACCATTTCATGCTTTCGTGTTGACATGTATTTGGTCATAAGTTATAAGTGGTCTTACCAATGTTTCGACGGGGAGACATTTTCCTCCACAGGTTAAAATTCCCCGAAAACAAACACACGTAATTATATCATTGACGACCCTGTAACCGGTTTGTCAGTGATTCAAACATCTTAAAAGACAGCTTAAACAGTTTTACACGTGACCTCTCTCTCACGTATTGGCCCTGGCAGACCTTTCTCCCTGCCGGGGCATTTTTTATCTGTAACAGATCTGTTTCCAATCTGAAAACTCAACAGCAGCTCTTTTGAATCTCCACTTGTTGACTCTCTGCAAATTCAGTTCTTATTTATTTGGCGCCTGGAAAAGAAGGTTTTTAACCCAGTCTGCAGCCGATCAAGGTAGTAATAGATAATTGGTGTTATGTAGAGAGTTAATAGCTGAGAGACAATAAGTCCTCCAACAACAGCCAGTCCAAGGGGGCGCCGTGATTCAGCTCCGGCTCCAATCCCGATGGCAATCGGCAAGGTTCCTGCCAGTGCTGCCATGGTTGTCATCATGATGGGGCGAAAACGGATCAGGCAGCCGCGGTAAATCGCTTCAAGCGGGGCTAAGCCGTCATGCCTTTGGGCTTCCAGGGCGAAATCGATCATCATAATCGCATTCTTTTTCACAATGCCGACCAACATGATAATACCGACAAAGGCATAGAGATTAAGGTCGGTCTTAAATAGCATCAGGGTCAATAACGCCCCGAAACCGGCGGCAGGCAGGCCGGACAGAATGGTTAAGGGGTGAATGTAACTTTCGTACAGAATACCCAACACAATATAAATAACCACGATTGACAGAAGCAACAGGAGAGCAAGTCCTTTGGTCGAAGCCTGGTATACCTGGGCTGCTCCCTGAAACCCGGTAGTAAAGGAAGCCGGCAAGGTCCGTGCAGCATCTTCAATAGCAGTGACAGCAGCACTCAATGGAATGCCAGGCTGGAGGTTAAAAGAAAAGGTTACGGCAGTGATCTGCCCTTCATGATTGACAGATAACGGCCCCAGCCCACGACTGACCTTGACCAGGGTGGTTAACGGGACTAATTCGCCATTACTGGTTCGGACATGGAGCAGTTCCAGGGATTTGGGATCGGTCTGATACTGTGGCTGCAGTTCCATTATGACCTGGTACTGATTGGTCGCGGTATAAATGGTCGATATCTGTCGGGAGCCAAAGGCTGAATAGAGCGTCGTTTCGATCTGTTCGGCACTGACCCCAAGGATGGCCGCGCGGTCTCGATCAATACTGAGATTCAGCTGTGGACTTTTAATCTCAAGGTCGGAGTTGACATCCTGAAGCTGTGGCAGTTCACGCAAGCGGTCTTCAAATTCTGCTGCTTTGGTATAGAGCTCAGCGGTATTCGGACTTTGCATGACAAACTGGTACTGGGCTTTGGATCTTTTGGTTTCCAGGCGAATCGGTGGTGGGTTCTGCAGGAAAATTCGGATTCCGGGAATACTATTCAGGTTGGGGCGCAAACGCTTGATGATCTGGTCAGCGTTAGCGGTGCGGGCATGGCGCTCTTTCAACCTGATGAACATAAATCCGGAGTTTGATCCGACCCTTGAGCCCGCGGCACCAACGGATGACATAAAGGCTTCAACATCAGGATCTTGAATAATAATGTTGGCCAGCTGTGCCTGGTTGCGTTTCATTTCTTCAAAGGATACACCTTGAACTCCCTCGGTGGTGGCACGCAATGCTCCGGTATCATCGGAAGGGAAGAGGCCGGTTGGAATTCGGGTAAACATCCAGATGGTCAGGATGGTCAGGAGTATGGTCAGGATCAGGATGGTTCGGCGCCAGCGTAATATCCGATTCAGTGACAATTCATAGAGACGTAACCAGCCGGTAAAGAAACGCTCCATTAGATTGTAGAGAAAACCATGCTTTTTATCTGCATAAGGTTTCAGGAAGCGGCTACACAGCATCGGGGTCAGAGTCAGGGAAACAAACCCGGAGATAAGAAGCGCAACCGAAATAGTAACGGCAAACTCATGAAGCATACGTCCGAGCATTCCGGCCATGAAAAGAACTGGGATAAAGACGGCAACCAGGGAAACGGTCATGGATAAAATAGTAAAACCGATTTCCCGGGAGCCGGTCAGTGCAGCTTCTCGGGCTCCTGTGCCATGTTCCATGTGGCGAATAATATTTTCGAGCATGACAATGGCATCGTCAACAACAAAGCCGATCGACAGGGTAAGAGCCAACAGGGTGATGTTGTTGATGGAAAAATCGAGTAAATACATTGCGGCAAAGGTGCCAACCACTGACAAGGGCAGAGCCAGGCTGGGAATAACTGTTGCCGGAAGATTACGTAAAAACAGGAAAATAACCATGATGACCAGGCAGACCGTCAATACAAGGGTAAATTTGACTTCAGCAACGGACTCCCTTATGGAGCCTGAACGGTCATACATCAGTTGCAGCTCAACCCCACCAGGCAGTTGACTGGTCAGCTCGGGGAGCAGGTCTTTGATGCGATCGACGACCGCGATGGTATTGGTTCCAGGCTGACGCTGGATGGCCAGAATGACGGCTCGATCTTGACTCTCTTTCGTGTAAAACCAAGCCGCAACGCGATCGTTTTCAACACTGTCGGCGACACTGGCAACATCCTTCAGGCGGATCGGGCCCTGATTACGATAGGCGATAATTACCTGTTTAAAGGCCTCAGCATCATATAGCTGGCCACTGACCTGAATGGTATAGGACTGGCTTTTTCCTTCCAGTCCACCTGTTGGCAGGTTGACATTCCAGGCATCAAGGGCTTTTTCAACCTCGTTAACACCGATGTTCAGGCTGGCCAGTTTGAGGGGATCAAGACCGATGCGGACCGCGTATTTCTGGGATCCGTAAACATTCACCTGGGCCACACCGTTGACCATGGAAATGCGCGGGACAATGGTGGTATCCGCGTATTCGTAAACATCCGACAGGGCCAATGTCTTAGAGCTCAGTGCCAGGTAGAGAATGGATGAGGCCGCCGGGTTGACCTTCCGCACCGAAGGGGGGCTGGTCATCTCTTTTGGGAGGCGCCGTGCCGCCTGGGAAACAGCAGCCTGAACGTCCTGAGCCGCGGCATCTATATCGCGTTCCATGGCAAACTGAATGGTGATAATTGTCGACCCTTCACCGTTGGTCGAACTTAGGCCATCGATGCCGGCGATGGTTGACAACTGTCTTTCCAGAGGTGTTGCTACGGCACTTGCCATGGTTTCAGGGCTGGCACCTGGCAGGCTGGCACGTACCTGAATGGTCGGAAAATCAATATTGGGCAGGTCGTTAACGGCTAACAGGTGGTAGGAAAATGCGCCAAAAATCATGATCGCCAGCATGACCAGGCTGGTCATGACCGGGCGGCGAATAAAGAGAGCCGAAATATTCACTGTGGGCTCCCGTTCTGCTCATTTTGTATAATGCTAACGGTCGCACCCTCCCGCAATCGTAACTGGCCATCAGTCACGACAACATCGCCAACCTCCAGCCCTGCTGCAACGACAGCCAATTCCTGATTGCTGTAGGCGATATCCAGTTGGCGCAGCTCTGCTTTCTGGTCAGCGTTGATGATAAAGGCATAATTGCCTTCAAGTCCGCTCTGTGCTGCACGAGCAGGGACTACCGTGACATCCTTCAAAATTGTCAGCCTGATGTTGACGGTCAAAAATTGTCCTGGCCACAGCTCCTGATGCCGGTTGGGAAAGTCTGCCTTCAGTCTGATGGTTCCGGTCTGAGGATCGACGGCGTTATCGAAAAAGGAAATTTTTCCAGTCAGTGTCTGAGCCGTTTCCTGTGGATTGAGGATCAGCGGAGTCAGTTCTTGTGACGCTATGCGCTTCCTGATCTCGGTAAGATGCTGCTCCGGCAGGGTAAAGCTCACCTTTACCGGGGTGAGCTGGTTAATGGTGACCAGGACCTGGTCGGATGAGGCCTTAACCAGGTTCCCCTGATCGACCATCAGTGCGCCAGTATAGCCACTGATTGGAGCGCGGATAATACAATTCTCCAGGTCAATTCGGGCGCTGGTCAGAGCGGCTTTATCGGCGAGCAGTGTCGCCTCCAGGGTAGCGACACTGGTCTGGGCTTGATCTGCCTGTTCACTGGAAACATAGCCGTTGGCCACGGCATTCTGATAGCGCTGTGCCTGTCTCTGGGCATTGGCCAGCGCTGCCTGATCTTTTGCCAGTGCAGCTTGGGCCTGAGCGACACGCGCAGCAAACGGTCTTTTATCGATACTGAAGAGGATCTCTCCTTTTTTAACCTGTTCCCCTTCGCGGAAGGTGACCTCTTGTAAAATACCAGTAACCTGGGGTTTGACTGCGACTGCCGCATACGGCTCAACACTACCAACGGCCGTCAAGGTGACGGGGACATCGGCTTTTGAGACATCCGCAACGCTAACGGCTACGGTTCGTCCCTCAGATTTTTTCTCGCTGTTCTGAGCGCCTGGATCTGGTTCAGAACAGCTGGTCAAGGTCAGCAACAGGCTTAAAACAATGCAGGAAGTCAGGAAAGACCAGAGTGCTTTTGTCTGCTTTTGATATCTCATTGATGATGATCCTCTAGCGAGTTGCTACGGGGGTATCTGCGGGCACGGACCAGCCGCCCCCGAAAGCTTTATAGAGGAGCACCATATCTGCAGCCAAACGGTGCTGACTGGAGATGAGCTGTTCCTGGAGTTGAAACAGGGTTCTCTCACTGTTGAGAACTTCTGATAGATCAGTTAAACCACTGCGATAGCGGCCTGTGGCCAGAGCTACGGCATTTTGAGCTGTGGACAGGGCTCTTTCCAAGGCAGCATAGGTATTCTTTTCATAGTGGAGTTCTGTCGCTGCCGCTTCAACTTCATTAAGGGCTGTGATCAGGGTGTGCCGGTACTGCTCGGATACAATGGTAAAGGCCGTTTCCTGTCGCTCGATATTGGCACGTACTCGGCCACCATTAAATATTGACCAGTTAATGGTGGGGCCGGCATTCCAATAGCGACTGCCAAACTGGAGCATATCTGTCAGGTGGATACTCTGGAGACCGAGAGCTCCGGTTAAGGATATCCTTGGATATAGCTCGGCAATGGCGACTCCAATGGCAGCATTCGCAGCGATCAATTGCTGCTCTGCCTGGCGGATATCTGGTCGCCGGCGTAACAGTTCCGTCGCCACGATTTGTGGCAAACGGACCGGCAGGGGCGGCAGGGGCTGAGTGAGCCTGAGATCAGCAGAGAGCTGCGCTGATGGGACCCCAGCCAGCAGGGCTAGCCTGTAAATAGCCTGGTCAATCCTGTTTTGTAGGGCCGGTAAGCGTGACTGGCTCAAGTCCACCTGGGTTTGTGCCTGGGTAACGTCAAGGCGGTTGCCTAAGCCGCTTTGCAAGAGCCCGGTTGCCAGGGCGAGGGTCTCTTCCTGAATACCGATATTGGCCAGACTGGTTTTAAGGAGCTGCTGGCTGGCCCTGAGCTCAAAATAGTTGAGGGCGATATCGGCAAGTAAGGCAACCTGGATCGCATTACGGTTTTCCTGAACTGCGAGAAGCTGGGCTTCGGCTTGTTCAGATGCACGCTGGATGGCACCAAACAGATCTGGTTCCCAGGTGACATTGAAATTAATATCGAACAGATCCTGAGTTGTTCCCCTGGTGCTGCCGGTGATATTTTCACTGCGCCGACTCGAGGTGTACGCCCCTTCACCCGCAATCCCTGGAGCCCGGTCTGCGGTGATTATTCGATATTCTGCGCGTGCCTGGCGAATTCGCAGCGTGGCTATTTTGAGGTCAGTGTTGGTGGTGATGGCCTGATTAATCAGCGCACTCAGTAACGGGTCATTGCAGAGTTCCCACCAGGTTTCCAGTTCTTTCGTTGAAAGAACGGGTTCTTCTGGATTTGACTGTTGCCAGCCTTGGGTGACTTCCGCCGTTTCTGGTGGTTGGTAATCTGGACCGACCGGAGCACAGCAGGTGAGCGTGGTCAGGGCCAGCAGGAGAATAACCATAGGGATGTGCTGGCGTCGGCCTAGGAAGTGAATGCGCTTTGCAAAGGTTATCATAGCACGCCTGAAGTTAAGGGTTTTGCGTGAGATTAGGGCAACTTGCCGGGTTTGGCAATATCCTATTTCAAGGCAGGCTATTTATATTTTATAAAAATCTTATGGTGCTTATTTGAGGGGTGATTGGTCTACTGGTAGCCTTTGGCCTGCAGAGAAAAGAGATGAGCATATTGGCCGTCCTTAGCCATCAGTTGATCGTGGTTGCCATGTTCGATAATCTTGCCATGGTCAATAACAATAATCTGATCAGCCATACGCACGGTTGAAAAACGATGGGAGATGAGTATGGTCATTTTCCCTTGGCTTAACTCCCGGAAATAGGAAAAAATCGTCGCTTCGGCGGCGGCATCCATGGCTGCTGTCGGTTCGTCAAGCACCAGGATGTCCGCTTTAGTACGCATAAAAGCCCGGGCCAGAGCAATCTTTTGCCACTGCCCACCGGACAGTTCGCGGCCACCTTTGAACCATTTGCCCAGCTGTGTTTCATATTGCTGGGGGAGCTGATCAATAAATTCATCAGCCATCCCCTTGTGAGCCGCCTGCTGCCAGGCCTCGCGGTCTTCGAAGTGGCGGGCATCGCCGGCCCCGATATTTTCTCCGACCAGAAACTGGTAACGGCCAAAATCCTGAAAGATAACCCCGACACGTTCCCGTAGTGCCTGGCTGTCCCACTCCTGCAGGTCAAGGCCATCAAGCAGAATCCGTCCCGAACTTGGCTGATAAAGGCGGGTCAGCAGTTTGATCAGGGTGGTTTTGCCCGATCCGTTTTCACCAACCAGGGCCAAACTTTCTCCTGGTTTCAGGTGCAGGTTGACCTGCTGTAAAGCCGCCTGCTCACTGTCCGGATATTGGAAGGAAACATTTTCAAAGCGGACCCCGTCTCCCGGTTGTGGCCCTGTCTTCTGGGTGCCGTACTCAGCCGGAACCGGTTGCTCAAGGTACTCATACAGGTTTGACAGGTAGAGGTTGTCTTCATACATGCCACTGATCGCTTTCAGGCTGGCAGATACCGCAGATTGCCCCTGTTTAAACAGCAGCAGGTACATGGTCATCTGGCCAAGGCTGATAGCTCCCTGGATGGCCGCTATGGCGATCCAGGCGTAAGCCCCGTAAAAAGCCACGGTCCCAAGTAGTCCGAAAACAAAGCCCCATAGATCACGGCGCAGGGTGAGACGGCGATCTTCGGCATAAAGACGGGAAAAAATATCTTTATAGCGACGCAGCAAGCGGCCAGCCAGCTGAAACAGTTTAACCTCTTTGACATAATCTTCCCGGGCGAGAACCGTTTCCAGGTACATCTGCATACGGGTTTCCGGTGAGCGGAAGCGGAAGAGGCGGAATTTATCGCCGGAAAACTTGGCCTCAGCCAAAAACTCCGGAATCCCCCCGATAATTAGGATCCCGACCGTGATGGGTGAGAACTGAATCAGCAGGATTGCGTAACTGGCCAGCGATATAGCGTTCTGCACCAGGCCAAAGGTGCCGGTGACCAGGCTTAAGGGGCGGGTGGATGCTTCGCGTCTGGCGCGCGTCAGCTTATCGTAAAATTCGGAATCTTCGAATTGTCTCAAGCTCAGCTGCTGTGCCTTCTCAAGAATCATCAGGTTGATTTTCTGACCCATCAATGCTCGTAGCAGTGCCTGGCATACGGAAATACCACGCTGCCCTCCGGCAATCAGGGAAACAACACCTGCTTCGCAGACAACATAAAAAAGGACCGCGCTGGTATCTACCGTGCCGCCTTGCTGATGCAGAGTCATGGCCGCGACGACTCCATCGACAATCAGTTTGCCGATCCAGGCTACCGCTGCCGGGAGAACGCCAACCACCAAAGTCAGCAAGGCAAACACGATGGTGAGCCTGGCACTGGTTGACCAGACGAGCCCCAGGGCCCGTTGGCTGTAGCGGAAAAGATCAAGTAGTCGCTTGGGTGGTGGATTGGTGTCGGTTTGTAGTGGGGGGAATCTCACGGTTGTTCCTGTCTCATGTTTATCTGAACGCTTATTTAAGGTTTAGGGTCAATGATGCTGTCGTCTTGCCGCCGAGTTCATCGCTAATGATAATCTCAATGTTGTAAGTCCCTTGCAGTCCTGGTGTTCTATTCCAACGAAGTGTGCCATTGTGCGGGTCGATGGTCATACTTTCAGGGGCACCCGATAGGGTATAACTGAGAGGATCTCCATCAGGGTCACTGGCTTCAACCTTGTATACAAGTTTATTCCCATCGAAAGAAGGAGCCTTATCTGTGGCGAGCTGAGGAGGTGCGTTCGGAATGACAAATTCTTTGGTGGTGAATGTCGGTCCAGTATCCTTACCGTCACTGGGGGTGATCATGATGGCAATTTTATCATCGCGATTGAAACTGGTACCTGACAGGGTCGCTGTATTGTTATTTGGAACTTCTGCACCATTAATAAACCACTGGTAGGTGAAGGTGATCTCATCTTCTTCAGGGTCTGTAGCTACTGGCAGCAGTTGAATGTCGACCCCTTTGAATATCTGGGGATTAGCCAGATTGAGCCCAGATATTGTTGGTGGGTGATTTAGTACTGCAGCCTCTTGCGCATAGGTCAGAGAACTTAGCACCAGGGAGATAATGAAAACACCGTAGCAGGCTTTTACCCAAGCAGAACGACAGAACATGGCTAAGCGTCTCCTTTGTAATCGGTAAAATGGCAAAATTACCACATGGACATGCATCTTCAAAAATGACTAATTTCAGTCAAATATAGCATATCAACAGGCGCTGATGTATTCTTTGAATTGGTTTATTTATCCATTCATTTAATC
This sequence comes from Geopsychrobacteraceae bacterium, assembly GCA_963664385.1. Classification (GTDB taxonomy): domain Bacteria; phylum Desulfobacterota; class Desulfuromonadia; order Desulfuromonadales; family Geopsychrobacteraceae; genus Seleniibacterium. Next base: position 423,531 of record OY761157.1, on the reverse strand, counting down.
TTAACACTCGAGTAAACGAGAGGTTGCCATGGTTGACGCTATTCATATTATTTGTCCGGCATGCGGAGCGATCAACAGGGTTGTTCAACAGAAACTTAGCGACCAGCCGAAATGCGGGCAATGTAAGAGTTTTCTGTTTAAGGGGACAGCTGTTGAGCTGTCCCATGCTGACTTTGAGCGGTTTGTAAACAACAATGGAATCCCGGTACTCGTAGATTTCTGGGCACCCTGGTGTGGGCCATGTAAAATGATGGGGCCGGCCTTTGCCGCAGCAGCTGGACAGCTGGAACCGCAGGTGCGGCTGGCTAAGGTCAATACGGAGCAGGATCCGACTATTGGTGCTCGATATAATATCCGTAGTATTCCGACTCTGGTACTGTTTCGTAATGGTGTTGAGGTGGCCCGCCAAAGTGGAGCTCTTAATCCTGCAGCGATTATTCAATGGACTCGCCAACAGCTGGCATGATGTGTTTCTTACCGAGTGTTTTAACCTAATTTTACAGGAAGTTATCAATTTTATATGCATCCTTTTGAACAACGTATTTTGACCCTGCTCAATCATCGCCGTAATAGTCGTCTGACCCGCCGGGAGATTGCTGACCGTTTAGATCTGCGTGGTGGTGAGCGCAAAGTTCTGACTAAGATTCTTGATCAGTTGGTCGCCAGTGACGAGCTCGATGAGCGGGGCGGTCAGTATCGTATTAAAAAACCGACCAGAACTCTGGAAGGAATTTTTTCCCTGGCGGATCAGGGGTACGGTTTTATCCGACCGGATACTCAGGAGCGTGATGATTTGTTTGTCCCGGCCAGGTTTGTTGGTACCGCCATGGACGGCGACCGGGTGGTCGCCAGCTGTGGTGTTTCGTCTCATGATCGGCGTCCTTACGGTAAAATTATCCGCATCGTGGAACGTGCTCATGCCAGCTTGTTAGGAACGGTGCAAAAGCGTTCCGGACGTAGCATGGTCTGGCCCCTGGAGAAAAAGGTTCCGGGACCGATCATGATTGGAAAGGCCAAGGACGTTGCCCCTGGGAGTGTTGTGAAGGTCCGGATTGAGCGCTATGCCAGTGGAGATGTTCCTGCCTTGGGACAGATCATTGAAACTCTTGGTCAGGCCGACGATCCTCAGGTTGATATTGAGACAGTGATCCGCATCCATAACCTGCCACATCAATTTTCTGCTGAGACTCTCGAACAGGCTGAAAACATATCTCAACAAGTGCTTCCGGAAGCTGTGTCTGGCCGGACGGACTTACGAACTCTGCCTCTGGTGACCATTGATGGTGAATCTGCGCGCGACTTTGATGATGCCGTTGCTGTGCGTAAAGAGCCTGATGGTCGCTATCGACTCTGGGTGTGTATTGCTGATGTGGCGCATTACGTGACCCCTGGTTCGGCGGTTGACCTTGATGCTGTGGAACGCGGGACCAGTGTCTATTTCCCCTCGTTCTGCCTGCCCATGCTTCCCGAGCAGTTAAGTAACGGTATCTGTTCCTTGAACCCACATGAAGATCGTCTGGTTATGACTGCTGAACTGGTAATTGACCATAGCGGTACCACTGTTGCCGCAGATTTTTATTCAGCGGTTATGTGCAGTCAGGCGCGTTTAACCTACACTGAGGTCGCGGCGTGTCTCGACAATAGTGAGACCTGTCAACTGGCACCAGAGCTACAGGATCAATTGCGACCCATGGCTGACCTTGCCGGCATTCTCACGGCTATGCGTAAGCAGCGCGGCAGCCTTGATCTTGATGTTCCCGAGGTCGAAATCCTGCTCGATGATGAAGGGCGACCTGTCGATCTTGCTCCGGTTCAACGGAATCAAGCCCATCGCATGATTGAGGAATTTATGCTGGCGGCCAATGAAGCTGTCGCCGGTTTCCTGAGCGACCAGGAGTGGCCTATATTGTATCGTATTCACGAGACTCCGGATCTGGCAAAGTTGCAGGAATTACAGCAGCTCGCTGCAGAATGCGGGGTTGGCCTGGTACTTGGCAAACAGCTGCACAAAGCTCTACAGGATCTCCTTGCTGAGGTTGCTGAGCGTCCGGAAGGTCGTCTGCTCAACCAACAGTTGCTGCGCAGTCTGCAGCAGGCATGTTATGCCCCTGACAACAGTGGGCATTTTGGTCTGGCTGCGGATTGTTATTGTCATTTTACTTCACCGATCCGGCGTTACCCTGACCTGATAGTCCATCGTGTGCTGAAGCTGCTGCTTGCCGGTCAGCCGAAGCGGGAATCGTATAAATACTCGGAGCTTAAGATTTTAGGGCAGGAGTGTTCCGATGCAGAACGGCGCGCGGTACAGGCTGAGCGTGATCTTATTCAATTACGCTGTTGTCAGATCATGGCCGGGAAGGTTGGACAGCTGTTTTATGGCACGATCTCATCGGTTACTGAATTCGGTTTCTTTGTCGAACTTGATGATACCCTGATTGACGGTCTGGTTCATGTTCGTAGCTTAGAAGGGGATTATTATCATTACGACCCTCTGCGCCGCGCCCTGGTCGGCGAGCAGCGGCGCAAAGAGTTCAAGATCGGTATGCGGGTTGAAGTCGTCGTTGCCAAGGTAGATAACATTCGCCGCCGGATAGATTTCGAACTATTGGATTAGCAGTAATGTGATTAAGTCAAATCAGATTTCTGATGTGGAAACGAGCAATTTTGTGCAAGATCAAGAAAGCCAAGCTTTTGCGCGGAGGCGTAGTGCTTTACGCCGCACAAACGAGGGTGAAGGCTGACGCAGAGATGGTGCAAAAGGGCCGTTTCCAGGCAGAAATCATGAGTGCGGAATCACATAGTAGTACACCGTAAAGAAGTGGAAGATACTGCCGCCCAGTACAAACAGGTGCCAGATGGCGTGCCCGTAAGGAAGTTTCTTCCAGACGTAAAAGACGACACCGATGGAATAGGTGATTCCACCAAGTAACAGTAACGTAAAGCCGGACAGGTTAAGAGCTGCAACCATTGGCTTGACCGCGATAATTGCAACCCAGCCCATGGCCAGATACAGGCTCACCGACAGGGTTTTGAGCTTGGCCAGCGGGGTCAGCTGGATGATGATCCCGACAATAGCCAGCCCCCAGATGGTTCCAAACAGTGACCAGCCCCAGGCACCACGTAAAGAGACCATGACAAATGGTGTATAGGTGCCCGCAATCAGCAGAAAAATGGCTGAGTGATCCAGCGTTTTCAGAACCCGTTTGATGCGCATGCCCGGAATGCTGTGATACAGGGTCGAGGCCAGGTATAACAGAATCAGGGTTGCGCCAAATATGCTGGAACTGACAACGTGCGAAGCACTACCATTAGTCCCGGCAGTTATGAGCATGGCGACCAGACCGACAATTGCCAGTAAGACACCAATACCGTGGGTAATGCTGTTGGCGATTTCTTCTCCCGTACTATAACCAGTTATTTTATTCCTTTGCACATTCATAATGATCTCCCTGTTGCTGTAGTTCTAATAAAAACTGTAGCACGACTGGGGTTCTGAAAAATCATCATCAATATGCTTTTACGAAACTATTACGAAAAGAATTTCAGATGGTTAAATAATTGAAATTAAATGATGATCAGGGCAGGGGAGAGGAAGATATAAATATTACAAAAAAAGTTATAATTATTTGTTGACAAAGATAACTCAATTAGTTATAAATAAATCATCGACGCTTTGTTGTGGCAGGCGGAGCGGCGATGTCAAAGTAGATATCTTTCGAGAAACCTCTCAAAACATTGTGCCCCGTAGTCTCCCTCCTGGCTACGGGGCTTTTTTTGTTCTGTTGGTTGGGGCAGTTTTCTATTGATCGACCTTAATAGATGGATTGTTTTGCGGTCGGAATGGTTCAGTTCCAGAAAAAATTCAGTAAGGCTTCCTTGTTGGCGGGGGTAAATTCAGTGTTGAAGCGTTTGGTGTTGCTGCTGACCAGATCGATCTCACCGGTGAACATGCCGATCTGAAGACCTGTGGGTTGGAGTCCGGTCAAAAATTTATAAACCTGATGGTTGACCTCATCGGCAGTTAGGTGGCGGTTGTCTGTCTCTGTCCTCATGTTCTTAGCATATTGCGATTCCTGGTCCGGGTTGATCGCCATCAGGGTCAGGTATTTGATATCGATGTTGTGGAGCAATTCCAAAGAGCCCATGATATGCTGGTCTGAAAATTTCAGCCCTCCAAGACCCGGTATCAGCATGGCGGAAACGTCTATCCCTGCGTTGGAAAGTTTTTGGGCCGCAGCAATCATATCCTTTTGACTACAGCCTTTATTTGTATAAGACAGTACCTCATCTGAGCCACTTTCAAGGCCCCAGTAAATGAGGGTTACTCCTGCTTCTTTGATGCGATCTAACGCTGATGGACTTTTCGCCAAAATGGCAGAAGTGCGCCCATAAAGGGTAATTTTTTGAGGGTGAAAAGTTTCCCGGGCGTAAGCAAGTGATTGCAGTAGTTGCTCTGTTTCAACCCCCAATGAATTGCCGCTGCCGATAAACAAGCGTTGAATTCCAGAGCGGGCAGAGCCGATGGCGTCAGCAACCTGGTCAACATGTCTTTTGAATTCAGAGACTGTCTTGGTCGCTACCGGCAGGTCGGCATATTCGGTACAGAAGGTACAGCGGTTATAATCACACCCTGAAGTCAGCTCCAGGCTTAAAACGTGAGCTTTGCGTTCGGATGGTGGCGAAGACAGGGTTGATGAGGTGAACAGTTTCCGGTTGCGATAGGTTTTGTCAAACTCCGGGGCTAGCACCGGAAATATCTGTTCCAGAACACAGCTGAACTCTTCTCCGTCAGGCCGCAGAAAACCGTTTTGGACCAGATAGTTAACCGTAAGATTGGCGACTGAAGCATAAACGTCAGCGTCTAGTTTGTTGCGCATCGCTCTTAGTAGGGCATCGTCGAACAGGTATTCCGCAGTGTTTCTGAGATTGCCATGGCGCTTGTTTAAATGCCCTTGGGTCATCACCTCGAGGTCGTCATCAGCCATCTCCGCAGCAAAGGTATCGGTGCTGAAACGGCCGGAAATAGCGTAAAAGCGGACCGTAGAGTGCTGCTCTGATTTACCCGTTACGAACCCTTCACTGCCAGGTTTGGCCTGGAAACTGGTGCTGTTGAGTTGAACCATGACGCGTGCCCCCGGTTCGAGGGTGGCATGCTGTTCAGCGTTAAGAGCTTCAACAATCGCTGGTAACAGTTCATGTTTCAATCTGGTATAGGAAATGGTGCCTGCTATTTTGGGCGCATTGGCCAGTGGCGTATTGGTTCTGGCTCTTAATGCCGGGATCAGCTTGTTGATAACGCTGATTTTATCGTCAAGGGAATCAAATAATGAGTCAATCTTATCATAATAGGGGAGGATGCTTGAAATACTGTGCCCCTTGAATTTATCAATCAGGGTTGCGCGGCAGTATCGCTGGCCGTAGATCCGCCTTAATATCCACATCAATTCATCATGATTGATAAACATTGTCCTTAGTTCCCTCGATTTTAATATGAGTTCTTTTATCATACTGCAAGAACGCGCAAACCCAAAGACTCCAGTTCGCCTATACTTAAATATATTGCGGTATACTGATAGGCATTATGACAAGGTGATGAAACATGGGGCAGATGGCATCACCTTCTTTTATCGGTTTTTTGATTGACAGGAGCGTGATCCTTTTTTAAAAGGGTAAACAGTTACAGTGGCCTGCCTCTTTTCTCCTTGGATTAAGATTATTACTATGAATTTACCCCTGCTTAAAATTCTTGTTATCGAAGACGATCGTGATCTGCTCGATCAGATATCCCAAAACATGTCTGGCGCTATCGCCAATTTTGAGCGCAACGATATTACCGTCGAAATTATTGAAGCGGCAACCATTGCTTCGGCGATCAGTCAGATTGAAAATGATCCAGACATTCAGGCGGTGGTACTGAGTTGGGACGTGGAAGGTTTCTGTGACGGTAGTATCGACAGTGATCAGGACTGCCTCTGCAATAATGTTGATATCGTCAATGCGATCAAAGAAATCCGCGTCTCTGTTCCCATTTATATTCTTGGTAACGAAAACCAGGGGCTGAACATCATTGATGAATCGATTGATATTGAATCGTTCTTTTTTCGCGATGATATCATTCTTGATCCCGAGTCGATCCTTGGTTACATCCTTAATGATTTTGATGATCGTTCCCAGTCGCCGTTCTGGAAGGCTTATAAAAATTACATTACCGAAACCAACGATTCATGGCATACGCCGGGGCATTGTGGCGGTTTAAGTTTTCGTAATTCTCCCTACATCAATGATTTCTACAATTTTTACGGACGGAATGTTTTTGTCGGAGATCTTTCGGTTTCCGTCGATTCCCTGGGCTCCTTAACCGAGGGAACCAATGCTATCGGTAAGGCTCAGGAGGCTGCCGCCTATACTTTTGAAGTGACCAAAACCTACTTCATTACTAATGGCTCCAGTACCTCAAATAAAGTTATTTTACAGACCTTACTGCGCCACGGAGATAAAGTCATCGTGGATCGTAACTGCCATAAGTCGGTCCATTATGGCATTGTGCAGTCAGGAGCAGAGCCTCTCTACCTGAGCAGCGTTCTCGACCCCGACTACGGGATCTTTGCGCCGCCAACCCTGGCTGAAATTCGGGAAACTATTGAGCTGAACCCCGACGCCAAGTTGATCGTCCTGACCGGTTGCACCTACGAAGGGCTGTTGATGGATATCCGTGCCGTGGTGGCCATGGCCCATGAAAAAGGGATCAAGGTTTTTATTGATGAGGCCTGGTTCGCTTATTCCCTGTTTCATCCCCGCTTCCGCTATTATTCCGCCATCGATTCCGGAGCCGACTATATTACCCATTCGGCCCATAAGGTGGTTTCGGCCTTTTCGCAGGCCAGCTATATCCACGTGAACGATCCTGATTTTGATGCAGATTTCTTCCACGAAATTTTCAGCATGTATGTCAGCACCTCACCCAAGTACCAGATTATTGCGTCCCTGGATGTCTGTCATAAACAGCTGGAAATGGAAGGGTACGGGTTGCTCAAAGATCTGCTCGACCAGGTTGCGGAACTTAAAGAGCAGATGAAAAATTTCCGCTATATCAAGATCCTTGGGCCGGAAGATTTTCAGGACGCTTTTCCGCATTTTGAACAGGACAACGTTGGTCATGACCCGTTGAAAATCCTGATTGATGTCAGCCGCCTTGATTATTCGACCAATGAGATTCATCGCTATCTGCTTGATGAGATCGGCCTGGAGATTGAAAAATTCACTCATTCAACCATGTTGGTACTACTGACCCTTGGCGGAACCCGGTCCAAAGTCATTCGTTTGTATAACGCTCTGAAGAAGCTGGATCAGAAGAAGGCTGCGATTCCGATTACCAGAAATCGTAAAAAGAAACTGGAGAGCCTGCCCAAGATCAGCTTGAATTGTTCTCCATCCAAGGCGTTTTTCGGGGAACGGGAGAGTGTCAGTTACGAACATGCCGTCGGGCGGACCTCTGCGGGGCTGGTCACTCCTTATCCGCCCGGGATCCCGTTACTGGTACCGGGACAAAAAGTGGAAAAAGGGGCAATCTCTTACCTACGCAGCCTGGTGGCCCAGAATGTTCATATTCAGGGTGTTTATGACGGTGAGATTTATGTCATGAAAGAGGACTGACAGAGCTGGTCTGCCGCAGGGCTTAAAACAAGGAGCCCTGCGGCAAGTAAGCGTTTCGCAACTGGGTACGAGACTGATGGCGCACGCCTTCAAAAAGGGGATCTGTCAGCCACCGGTTATTTTCCCCGAAAATGATCTTTTCCTTCCAAATTCAGACCAATAGCACTTCCCTCAGTGGTTTTTAACTTGCCTCGAAATCATCCCCATGTTAACAGGTCAGCGGTTTGCAAAAGGAGAGAACATGATTCATTTAACCGATATGACCAAACAGCACGGTAACCGGGTGCTTTTTAAAAATGCCAGCTTCCAGATTTTGCCGGGGAGCCGAACCGGCCTGGTTGGACCTAACGGCGCTGGTAAATCAACAATTTTCCGTCTTATTACCGGGGAAGAAGGGCTTGATGCCGGGGATATTTCCTGTGCCAAGAAAACCGTTATCGGCTATTTTTCTCAGGATGTTGGTGACATGGCCGGGCGCAGTGCCCTTGAAGAGGTGATTGCCGCATCAGAGGCGACCGTCGCGTTAGGCGAGCAGATTCGCGAGATGGAAGCCCAGATGTGCGAGCCGATGGAAGATGATGCCATGACCCGCCTGCTGGAACGCTATGGTGATGCGCAGCATGATTTTGAACAGCGCGGTGGCTACGATCTGGAACCGCGTGCTCAGGCGGTGTTGACTGGTTTAGGGATCGGCCCTGATGCCTATGACCGTCCGGTTGAGAGTTTCAGTGGTGGCTGGAAAATGCGTATCGCCCTGGCCCGGATTCTGACTCTCAATCCCGATGTGTTGCTGCTGGATGAGCCGACCAACCACCTGGATGTCGAATCGATTGTCTGGCTTGAAAACTGGTTGGCTGAAGATTATCAGGGTGCACTGTTGATGACCAGTCACGACCGTGATTTTATGAATCGTCTGGTCGGACGTATCGTTGAAGTTGCCGCTGGTACCATTACCACCTATGGCGGCAATTACGATTTTTACCTGAAAGAGCGCGAAATTCGCCGCGAACAGCTGGAGGCCAGCTATAAGCGTCAGCAGGATATGCTGGCCAAGGAAGAAGAGTTTATTGCGCGGTTTGCCGCCCGGGCATCTCATGCAGCCCAGGTTCAGTCGCGGGTTAAAAAGCTGGAGAAGATCGAGCGTATTGAGTTGCCACCGGAGCAGAAGGTCATCAAGTTCGAATTTGCCGAGCCACCACGCAGTGGCGATGATGTCATTGCCATAACCGATCTGGCCAAGACCTGGCCTCTTGAGGATGGTAGCGAAAAACCGGTATTCTCAGGCATTTCAGGGATGGTCCGCCGTGGTGATAAAATTGCTGTTGTCGGGGTGAACGGGGCTGGTAAATCAACTTTCCTGAAGACCATTATCGGCCAGGCTGATCCGACCTCGGGAACTGCAGTTATTGGCGCCAACGTGTTCAGCGGTTACTTCAGTCAGCATTCCATGGAATTGCTCGATCCGAAAAAAAGTGTTTTTGAAACTGTGCAGGACGCGCTGCCACAAGCAACCATTGGCGTACTGCGTAACCTCTGTGCCGCCTTCCTGTTCCAGGGGGATGATGTCGAAAAGCGGGTCGATAAGCTCTCCGGGGGTGAAAAAGCCCGGTTGATTCTGGCCACTTTGCTGGGGAGGCCTTTGAATCTGCTGATCCTGGACGAACCGACCAACCACCTGGATATTCAGTCACGGGAGGTGCTCCTCGATGCCTTGCAAAAGTTCAGCGGAACCCTGTTGCTGGTCAGTCACGACCGCCACTTTCTGCGCAGTCTGGTTAGCCGGGTGTTCGAAATCGATCACGGGCAGATGATCCCCTACGAAGGGGATTACGAATATTACCTGGAAAAAGCGGGCCGGGATCATCGCCAGGTTTCCTGATCATTAATCCCGGAAATCATCCCGGGGTGGTTGGTCTTAACCACCCCGGAATGGCTTGTCCCTGTCGCCTAAAACTTCATTTCCCTCTTATTCTAAACTGATAAACATTTTAACCCTTGCGGGTTCTTGTCTACTGTTATTTCAGGGACGACCTTTTGTTATCTTTGCCGGTAGCCCCTTTCTGTACTGCGGTTATCTGACAGATCAGCAGTGGTGTATTTCTGTTTAGGCCTCCACGCAAATTTCAACCAGTATTCTTCCCGAAGCTAACTTCGCTGTTCCTGTCTGATCACGCCGATAAACGAAGTGTCTTTCATCTTTTAAAAATCCCAACCTACTAAAAATACAGCATTTTAAATCTGGCACGCCCGTTGCTATGAGTAATGAGCAGGAACGTTACACAAGCAATTTAACCAACGATCAAGGAGGAAGGGACATGGAAAATTACGACAGTGCAGAATTTGAGTTCGCCCCGGAATTTGAATTTGAATCCGAATTTGAATTTGAAGGGGAATTTGAAACCGAATACAGCGATGAAGCCTTTACCGAATCTGAACTGATGGAGCTTGCCGGTGAACTGCTCCAGGTCAATTCAGAAGCGGAACTTGATCAGTTCCTCGGCAGTTTGATCAAAAAAGCGGCCCGTAAAGTCCGCAGGGCAGTGCGCTCCCCCATGGGCCGCGCTCTTGGTGGTTATCTCAAAGGGATCGCTAAAAGGGCCTTGCCCCTTGCCGGTACCGCTGTCGGTGGTTACTTTGGTGGCCCTCTCGGGGCTAAAATCGGTCGCGGACTGGCCACTGCCGGTGGCCGTATGCTGGGGCTGGAAGCCGAAATGATGAATGGCGAAGATCAGGAATTCGAAGGTGCCAAACAGTTTTCGCGTCTTGCCGGTGAAGCCGTCAAAGCTGCCCTGGCCTCGCCGTCTAACGTTCATCCCACCAGCGCGGTGCAGCAGGCGATCAAGGTCGCTGCAAGCAAGCATGCTCCCGGCCTGGTCGGCGGTCTTCATCAGCCCTCCCATTCCCTGCCTGGTGGCAGCTCCGGACGCTGGGTCCGCAAGGGGCGCAATGTGGTACTGCTCAATTGCTAAGGTGTCAAAACTGCCATCGGTTGCCGGAAGCAATTTCTGTTTACCTATCACTAACAATGGGGAATGACCTATGCACGATATCGACAGTGTGAGATTCGAGAGTGAAGCGGAATTCGAGGAGTATGGCGCTGAAGCCCAGACTGATAACGAAGGGGAGGCGTTCGAATTCGAAGCCTTCGAGTTTGATGAATATGAAGGGGAAACCCCCGATGAAGATGAGCTGGTTTTCAGCGAAGCGGAAGAAATGGAATTGGCCGGGGAACTGCTTGATGTCGAATCTGACCAGGAACTGGATCAGTTTCTGGGTAAGCTGATTCGTAAGGTCGGACGACGCGCTGGACGGACCCTTAGCCGTACTGGCGGCCGAGCCCTTGGCGGTCTGCTGAAAGGGGCGGCCCGGCGCTTACTGCCGGGAATCGGTTCGGCTGTCGGTGGCTATTTCGGCGGAGCGACAGGGGCCCGGTTTGGTCGCCAGGGTGCTGCCGCGGCGGGACGCTGGTTAGGGCTGGAGCTCGAGGGGTTGAGTGGCGAGGATCAGGAGTTTGAAGTGGCCCGGCGGGTGGTGCGCTTATCCGGCGCTGCCACCAAGCATTTACTGCGGTCACCGGCCAAACACAACATGGCTGGTGCTTCTCAGCAGGCGCTGAAGAAGGCTTTTAGACGTCACGCACCGGGGCTGTTGCCAGCCCGCAGCGGACGACCAGCCCCGCCTGTACCAGGCCGGGGACAAAGCGGCCGCTGGCGGCGGCGAGGGAATAAAATTATTGTCATGGGACTTTAGCCATGAATCTCGCAGCGGATGCCCTCCGCCTGTTGGATCAGGAAGCGGTCGCGCTCCTGTCGCGGGTCGACCGGGTCAAACCCTTTGTCCTGACCGAGTCAATGCTGCCTGCCGCCAGTCTGCAGCCCGCGGCGCAACTCGCCATAGAGCAATTTCTGGCGACCGGACGCCACGAGCTGAAGGCACAGATTGGCTCCTTCCTGGGCTGGTTGCACAAGCAGCAGTCAGGGCAGGGGACCGATCTCGCTGAAGCCCAGCGCCGCTTTGTGGCTCTTAAATTGCGCTTCAATGCGGTGATGACCCAGCTTGATCTGTTCAGTGACGTGATCACCCAGCGCAGCGAAAGCGACAATGGGGTGTGGATGTCCGGTCTCGATGTGGTTTCGGCAGACGCCCTGGCGCTGCCGGGCTACCTCGATCCACCTCCGGTTATCTGTTATCTCGATCGGGGGATGGGGGCGGCGATAAGACGCTCCCGGACCCGACTGCCTGGGGGCGGAAAGAATCCGGTCGCTATCATCCGGGTCCCGCGCGAACGGATGGTCGGCAGCGGCATTGCGTCGTCCCTGGTTCATGAGGTTGGCCATCAGGCTTCGGCATTGCTTGACCTGGTGCCATCACTGCAGAGCGTGATCAGGGCAAAGGCTCAGAGCTCGGGTGATGGTCAGGTGTGGGGGCTGTTTGACCGCTGGATTTCAGAGATTCTTGCCGATTTCTGGGCCGTGGCCCGGGTTGGCCTGGTCTCGACCCTGGGTTTGATCGGCGTGGTCAGTTTACCCCGTGCTTTTGTGTTCCGGATCAACGTTGATGATCCGCACCCGATACCGTGGGTGCGGGTCAAGATCAGCTGCGCCATGGGGAACGCCCTGCATCCGCATCCACAATGGGGCCGGGTCGCACGCTCCTGGGAGGCGTTTTACCCCACCGACCACCTCAATGCGGACCGCCGCGATCTTATTGAGCGCATCGAGGCTGCTTTGCCCGAACTTGTCGATCTGCTGATTCAGCATCGCCCCCGGGCTCTGCATGGACGTTCTCTTTATGAAGTGATGGCTTCGGCCAACCGTCATCCGGCTCGGTTGGCAGAACTGTTCGCCGCCTGGCGCGATGACCCGGGACAAATGTATCACAGCTCACCGGTACTCGCTTTTGCCGTGCTCGGCCAGGCCAAGGCCGAGCATCGGCTCAAGCCGGAGGCTGAAGGGGAGCTGCTGGCTAAACTGTTAACCCACTGGGCCATGCGCAGCACACTTGCAACCTATGCTTCTTCTGTGGCTCGGGAAACACCATTCAGTTCAGCGCATCATCAACTTATTCAGTAAGGAGTCACAATTATGGAAAAGGTCATAACACTGCCAAAAGCGAATCTGACGGAAGGGGAAATTCTGCAGATTGTTATCGCACCGGAAAACGATAAGCACAAGTTTGATATTAAAATTTATAAGGGTGATACCACCAATGAGCTGATCGAGGAGTTTACAGGATTGGTGGGTGCTCAGAATCAGCTCTTTGATACTTCCGGTCAAGTGGCGGGTGATTATATGGTCCGCTACGAAAGGCACACTACTGGGGCGAAAACGGCCAAAAGTACCGATAGTAACTGGTTTGTTGAAAAGTCTTTTAAAATCGCCGCCAGCCAGGGGGCTGAAAAGAGTGTTACTCTGCAGCGGACAGGCGGTGATGCAACGGCAGATCAGGCTCTCTGGGTGGCGATCCGCAACCGGACCAGTGCCCTTGGATTTGAGCGCTATCAGCAATTTGTCGACAGTGTCTTTAAAAAGCCCGAGGTTCCTAAGGCTCCCGATCTTGATAAAAAACTGTCGAGGCATATGTCAACGGCGATTCAGGCCTCCAGCCTGAGCCTCCAGGGGTCTTATGCCTATTCGGTGTTGAAGTTTGCGACCCAGGCCTTCCTGACCCTGGAAGCGGGGGTAGCCATTACCGACACGGATGTGGAGACGACCGACTCTCTGCTGTCGGAACGCAGTCGCCTGGGTGAGAGTTCCGTGACCTATCCAGCGCTTCAGGAACGCCTGAAACAGTATCTGACAGACACCGCGCCCAACGCGACCCTGCCTTATCTGGACCGGATTGTCGGGGCCCTGTTTAACGATACGCCCAGTGTCGATGATGCTTCTTATGCGGGGGAAATACTGGCTAACCGCTTTACCGAACCGAGCCTGATTGAGCTGATCTGGTCCTACTGGCATGAGGAGGGGATGCTGGCCCAGACTATGAACACCATCGCTCTGCGCTTTCAGAATCAGCGCCTGGGCACCCGCGATCCCCTCGCCGATCTGGAAGTCTCCCCGTTGTTGCCCCTGAGTAGCCTGATCTGGGGCTACATTCAGGATGAGCATAACCGTTTAACGGTGCGGCGCCGGGCATTTGAATATGATCATCACTACGGCCTCAAACTGGTGGGACGGGCTATCCCCGAGCTCAACAGCGCTGATTGCCGCTCAAAGTTCATCGAAAGCTTCCACAATCTGCTTTACCGCACCGCCATGTTCTACCGTGAAGATGCCGACACCACCGTCGTTTCTGATTCCTTCCCCCTACTTAATGCCCTGAAGGATGTTCATCTGCTGCTGGCCGAAGGGATGCACAACCAGTATGGTGATCTGCCTTGGACCTCGCGGGCGGAAATGCTCACCGAGCAATACATCCTGGCCCGCCCGGAAATGCGCGAATTCCTGCGTGGCCGGCAGATGGTCCCCTATCAGGAAAGCTGGATGGGGGCGGTCGATGCCATGAAAAAACTGCAGGGGTGGGGCGATACGACCATTACCCATTTTAACGAACTGGCTGTCGATGGGGAACGGATTCTGCTGTCGATCCGTTTTGGCGACTGGAGCGATCTCAATAACAGTTCGGATCACGCTCGCAATTGGGCGCGTTACTGGAAACCGGAAATTCAGCGTTACCTGTATGGTTACCTGGCTGTGACCGGCGTGGACCTGATGGCTGACACCAATGATAGCCGGAAAGCGCCAGGCCGCTATGCCCAACCCTCCCAGTTGCTGCAGCAACGCTTGGAAGCACAGGGTGGAGGGCTGTCCTCGGCTGGGGGGACCGAGCGTAAGGGGCGAGCTGTTCCGGTGGTCGCCAAGCAGCCGGTGATCCAGACCAAAAGCGTGTAATTCGTCCTGCTATGCTCGATTTTACCTCGGCCCTCTATCTAGGTATGGAGCACCAGGGAGCCCGGGTGCCGCCCTGGTGCTCCCTGACCACCGGCCGTCCGGCGGCACTGCAGGCCCCGCCGGGGGCGGATCTTGTGACTTCGGGGTTTGCCCGTCTGCTGGGGTGTGAAGCGGCGACCCTGGGGACCTCTACCCTGCATATCTTTTTCGATCTCTTCGAGGTTCTGCCCGGTGCCCCTATCGGCATCTGTTTGGAGCGGGGGAGCTACCCCATCGCCCGCTGGGGAGTGGAACGCATGGCGGCCATCGGTGTTCCGGTTGGCAACTTTCGCAGTGGTGATATCGCGAGTCTGGAGCGGTTACTGAAACAGATGTGGCGGCGCGGCTGCCGGCCGGTGGTGGTTGCCGATGGGCTCGACCCAGCCAGTGGTCGACCCGCTCCCCTGGATCGCTATCTCGCTCTGGTGCGCCACTGGCGGGGATGGTTGGTGGTTGATGATACCCAGGCCCTCGGTATTCTTGGCCGTGATCCTGTCAGCTACCCTCCCTATGGGCGCGGCGGAGGGGGGAGTGCGGCATGGCACGGTCTGCGCGCTCGGGAACTGGTCGTGGTTGGTTCTCTGGCCAAGGGTTTCGGTGTCCCCCTGGCGCTGCTGGCGGGAAGTTCTGCCCTGGTCGAAAGCTATGTCCAAAACAGTACCACGCGGGTCCATTGCAGTGCTCCTTCGGCAGCTCATATTGCCGCGGCTCGCCAGGCTTTGGTCAGCAACTTACGCCGGGGGGAACAGCGTCGCTTAAGGCTGTTGCAGCTGATTCGCTATTTTCGGCGCTGTTTACAGGCGCGAGGCATCCGGGTCAAGGGTGGTTTCTTTCCGGTTCAGACGCCGATATTGGGAGCAGCGGCTGCGGCCATCCATCAAGCATTAAGCGCTGCCGGTATCGCTACCGTACTTCACCGGGGCCGGGCAGGAGCTCCGGCGCAACTAAGCTTCCTGCTTACGGCTCAGCATCAGGTTGTCGATATTGAGCGGGCTACCACTAGCCTGGCAAAGATTGTGAATCACCGCATCGATACAATAATCGCATAAGGAGGAAAATGATTTATGGACAAGCTGTTGGCCTATAAAGCCGAACCTTTTCCCGAGTTGGATACGGAAACCAATGTCTTTAATACTCCTGCGGGTGCTGAAGAGTGGGCAGGAGAGCTGGCTTGGGAAGAGAACGAAGTGCTAGGTGAGCTGGAGAGCGCTGATTCAGAATTTACCGTCTATGAAAGTGCTGCCCAATGGCAGGGTGAGACGCCCCACAAATCTCATGACAGGGTTCGCTGGATTCAGCGCTCTCTGAACCGTATTCTGAGAGTGCGCCTCAAGGTTGATGGCATTATGGGTCCGCAAACCAAAAGCGCCATCAGAGCTTTTCAGAAAATGCGGCGGCTCAAGGTTGATGGGATCGTCGGGCCGGTGACCACACGTGCCCTTATTACCTGTGGCGCAACCCCGCCAGGACCTGGCGCTCTGCGGCCTGAACATATAACTCCTGCGGCAGCGCGATTGACGGGATTCGATTTTGATAAGGTGACTCTGAAAGCTGCCCATCGGGCTGTTATCGCCAAGTTGGTCGCAGAAATTGAAAGCAGCTGGCATGGTCGTCGACCGGTTATCAAGGTCAAGATTGTCGGGCACGCCGATCCCGAAGGGGGGGCTCAATATAATCAGGCTTTGGCCCTGCGACGGGCTCTGGCCGTACGCGCTGAACTGCACAAGACGCTGAGCAGGAGAGGGCATGACCTGGTGGCCAAGGTTAAGCTGCAGACCGTCACTAAGGGTGAAGATGAGCCCCTTGTCAGAACCTCCAGCCGGAAGGGAAACGCCCGTAATCGCCGGGTGGAAATATTTCTGTTACGTCGGGCTTTGCCCGGTTCTCCGCACCATCCATGGCCCCCTCCACAAGGTGTTCCTGATCCTCATGGTGACCACCATCCCCATCACCCGTCGCGTTGTGATCAGGTGCGTTATCAGAAGTTGAAAAAGATAATTTATCGTCAGGCTATTGGTGAGGCCGCGACCTGTGCCCGTAACTTCGGGCTGGTTGAGGCTAAGGTCGTAAAGGAGATGGCTGGCATGATTTCTGAAGTGTTGGCTACCTCTAAAATGCCGCCGAATGCCATGCTCATTGCGGTGATTGGCACCGTGCTGTTTTCCGGGTTAAGTGCCCATAAAAAACAGCTCTTGTTTCGCGCGCTGACGAGAATTCTGGCACGAATGCTGGGGCGCTTGAAAAAAGCCAAGCGCTTGACCCATTGCTGATAGTTGACAAGGATAGCTTGTGATGATCATCGACTCGCACTGTCATGCGGGCAAAGGGGATGGCCTGACCGGGCCCTGGGATACTTCGGCCGCCCTCGACAAGTATCTGCATCGGGCAACCCTTGCCGGCATTGAACGTACCGTGCTGTTCGCCGCCCTGCATTCAAACTATAGTCTCGCCAACCGCGAGGTGGCGCGCATCGTTGCGCGCCAGCCGGAGCGCTTTTACGGCTACGCTTTTGTCCACGCCCGGCGCGATCGCGGGCGGATTCTTGATATGGTGCGCCAGGCGGTGGAGGAGTACGGTTTTGTCGGGATTAAGCTACACCGTCATGATGCGCCGATTAATCGCGAGGTGTGTGAGGCGGCCCGAGCCTATGGTCTGCCGGTTCTCTACGATGTAACCGGTCAGGTTGCCGTCTGTGAGCTGCTGGCCAGGGAATATCCTGAGGTCAATTTTATTATCCCTCACCTGGGTAGTTTTGCCGATGACTGGCGGGCTCATGTGGCCTTGACGGATCACCTGGTGCGCCATCCAAATATCTATACCGACACCGCCGGGGTGCGGCGCTTTGATTTCCTGGAGGAAGCGCTGCGGCGGGCTGGCCCGGGGAAGATTCTGTTTGGCACCGACGGTCCCTGGTTGCACCCCGGGGTTGAACTCTCCAAGATTAAGGCTCTCGGCCCGTCTGCTGCGGGACCAGTCCTCGGTGGCAATCTGTTAGCTCTGATCTCTGGGGCTTCCCATGCCCCCTCCAGGGTAGCGGACCGCCACGTCAGGAGCTGTCAATCCGACCATTCCGGATTTATGGCCGAGTTTGCTTATTCTCCTGCGACGCGTTAGCGCCCCTGGCGGTTTTTGGCACGGCGCATCTGGAGTGCCCGGTCGGTCACGCCGAGGACCTGGGAGGCCTGCTGGAGGTTCCCTTCGGCATCGTTGACGGCGATGGTGACCGCCAGGTCTTCAATGGTGCGGCTGATCTCCTTGAGCCCGGTACCCAGGGCCAGGGAGCGACGGATGATCATTTCCAGGGTTGACCCCTGCCAATCGGCGGCGGGGGCATCGGGAGCCAGGCGGTCCTCTGAGGGGATATTGCCGGCGCTGATCAGGCCGGCACCAACATAGCGGTTCATCAGCCGCGCCACCCGCTGCTTAAGTTCACGAACATTGCCACAGTACTCATGGCGCAGCAGATAGTCGAGAACCGTACTGTCCAGTTCCGGCGGGTCCTGCCCCGGCAAATATTCACCAATGAAATGGCGGGCCAGGGGGAGAATGTCTTCGGTGCGCTCCCGCAGCGGGGGGAGGGTATGGACCAGACTGGCAATCCGGAAGTACAGGTCGCCGCGGAAACTCCCCTGCTGAACCTGCTCCCTGAGATCACGATTGGTTGCGCAGACCAAGCGGAAAGAGGTTTCCATCCAGCTGTTGCCCCCCACCCGTTTGAACTTGCCTTCCTGAATAACGCGCAGTAACTGGGCCTGGAGAGGGAGGGAGAGCTCGCCGATCTCATCAAGGAACAGGGTTCCGCCATTGGCCAGGGCAAAGGCCCCCTCACGCTGGGCTACCGCGCCGGTGAAGGCGCCGCGTTCATGGCCGAAGAACTCACTGCCCGACAACTCCGGCATGATGGTGGTGCAATCGAGGATATGTAAGATTCCTTTGTCGGAGGACGGGGTCAGTTGGTGAATGAGGTGAGCTGCCAGCTCCTTGCCGGTGCCGCTTTCCCCCATCAACAGCACCGGCGAGGTGGTGAACCGGGCGGCCTCGATCAGCTGTTGGAGTTTTTTTTTCCAGACCGGGCTGGCGCCAATCATTTTCTTTTTTACCCAATCTGAATCAAGCAGCTCATCAATAGCCATCCAGCGTTCCACCCGGGCTTTGACACGTTCAGCACTTTCCTGATTCTCTGACCAGACCAGAACATCCTCAGCGCCGGCTTCAAGCATCCTCCAGACCTCAACCGGATGAATTGAATGGCCAACCTGAAGCGCCAGGATGTGGATATTTTTGCCGCAGCAGAGGTCCCGCAGCATGTTGTAAAGATGTTCATCTGCTAGGGTAAACATAACAATGGCATACCGATAGGAAGGCTCGCTGACCGGCATTAGCCGAATACCCACAGCCAGCAAAGCGTCCTTAATCTGATCAGGATTTATTGATCCGTCCAATCCAGCTTCAAATGCGCAAACATTTACCATAATAACCTGCCTGGTATTAGTTAGCTTTTAGATGCAGGCAGTGTAGAAAAAAACTCCAGAAGCATCTCTTATGCTCTGGAACATCCTGTTTCCGTTCCTTTCCTGCGTCCCTTAATCCGCTCCCCCACCTCAACCAAACCACTTAGGCCGCTAATAGTTGTTTCAGACCTCCCTTCAACGAAACGGTAAAGTCAAAAGTTTTAAGAACAATAAAAAGAGTTTAGCTAAACATCATTAGAATGCAAACTGCACAGGACTGAATATTGAAAAGAAATCGCAACAAGAAAACGGTAAAAAGTTACAAAGCGTCGATAAGCGCTGGTTAGTTGCCATCCGGAAACTCTACATACCAACTACCCGTTTTTTAATCGAGTAAGTGTCCTTCGCGAGAGGGGAAAATTGACAATGCTGCGGTCAGCAGGCGGTGGCCAGGAGCGGAGTGGCCTGCTCCAGAATTTTTTCCTCTAACCGCTTCGCGTTCGCATGCTTTCCCTGGTGGCGATAGAGGTTGATCAACTGCAGACCAGCCCACTTGACTTCGTGCCGCGAAAAATCATGCTCTTTGCCCAGACTATCCAATGCGTAGCAGTAGCTTTTTTCAGAGTTTCCAAGTTGGTTGCGTTGCCGGTAAAACTCGGCTAGACGCAACTTAATCCGGAAACATTTGACATGGCCGTTGCCATAGATGCGCTCGTAGACCGCTATGGCCAGATAGAAGTATTTCTCGGCATCTGCCGTGTCTGGCAACTTGGCATAGGCGCGCGACAGCAATTCATAGTTATGGCCGATCAGCCCCAGCTGTTGTTCCTCGAGCCCGTTAAGAAGATCCGTCCCCTGGCGGGCAAACTCCACCGCGGCCTGATGCTTCCCGGCGTACAGGGCGGTCATGGCTAAACTGTTATAGATCCGGGCACATGCAGCCCGGTTGGCATTCCCGATACAGACTATACCGAGCAAGGCTTTAAAGTAGAGGGACTCAGCCTTGGCGAAATTACGTCTGACAAAGGCAATATGTGCAATCCGCTGTAAACAGATTGCCTGCCTGGTCGCAGTTGTTTCTGGGGCTTGCTCGGCAAGCTCGAAGAGGATCTGGTAGGCTTGCTCGGCCGCTGCAACATCTTTGTAACGGAGGAAAAAATCGCCACTGTCCAGCCACATTTCTGCAACCTCATCATAGCGGGGGGCTGATAAGAGTTGCAGGGCCTGAGTCAACCGGCTGAAGGTGTCGACTGCCAGCTGGTCCTGGTTTGCCGAGACATACAGATTTGCCAGCAGATGTAGTGCATTACAGACCTGTGGCTGCTGCTCACCAAACAGCTCCAGGTTAAGGGCAACCAGTTTTTCACCGCAGCTGATGGCCTTATCAAACATCTGCAAATAACGGTAAACATGACTAAGCTGCTCAAGCAACTGGGCCATCTGCGTGGATGCTTCGCCATATCTTTTCTGACACAGGGGCAAAGCGTACCGATAATAGCCTTCCGCACGGTAGAAGTCCTTCCCCTTTACCAGCAGGTTCGCCAGCTTGATGCTGAGATCGGCGAGCTCTTCGGCTCCCTGGCCCAGTTGCTCAGCTAATATGGTCAAGAGAGCCTGTAGATAGTTGGCTGCCTCGCTGTAGCGTCCGAACCCTTCATTCAAGGTTGCCAGACGTTCATAAATCCCGGCCAGCCCGGGATGGTGCTTTCCCTCCAGCTTTATTTTAAGCCGTAGCAGGTCCGTATAGTGACTTTCCGCGGCGACCAGTTGGCCGGCAAGGTCGCGACAGACGGCGAGATTTTGTAACACGGCGGCAACTTCAGCATGCTCGCTACCGAAAATCTTCTGCTGAATCGACAAGGCCTGCTGCAGAAAGCGTTCACAGTCATCATAGTGCTCGGCCTGTAAGGCAACGACACCTAAACTGTTATAGCAATAGCCTAAACAACTCTCATCGTCGGGAAATTGGTGTTGAGCCAAGGCCAATGCTTCGTACGCCATTTGCTCTGCACTGTCCAGGTCATGGCGATCAAGCATGACAGAAACCTGATCGAGCAGAGCGTCAAGGGTGGCGCGATCGGCACGTTGAGTACCTGTATCTTGCCCTTCTGGTAAAATTTCTTCAGATTCTGAACCACGACTTGCTATGTTTGTAAACAGCGCTTTCAAGATCTGCCATTTGCGCATGAATCCCCCCCCTCGAATTCTTTATAATTTAGAGCTTCTAGACTCTGCCTAGTCGTGCCGGAAGACTCATTCTACAAATGTCCTCTGACTTTTTTCGTAATCGACAGCTTGACAGCTTTGAAAATTGAAGAGCTGGCTGTTTCTCGGTGGCACCTTGTGGGGCATGTTCGATCTCAATCTGCGCATGATGTAGAAAAAGCTTGAGCCATTTTGACAACCGTGCCCGGAGTATGAAACAATTCAAGCATTAGGCAACGATGCATAACTTGATGATGGCAATGAGGCTGGCAGATATTTTTCTGTCAGCTTTTTTTATGCCCATTTACAGACAGGAGGAATACCTAGATGGCTAAAATCACTTTTTGGGAGAAGCCGGGCTGTGTTGGAAATGCCCGGCAAAAGCAGATTCTTACTGATTCAGGACATCAACTGGAAGTAAAAAATTTATTGACGGAAGCCTGGAGTGACGCTTCTTTACGCCCCTTTTTTGGTTCAAAGGCCGTCTCTGAATGGTTCAATATGACCAATCCTGAAGTCAAGGCTGGCACCATCGTTCCGTCTCAATTAAGCGAAGAGGAAGCTTTGGCACTGATGGTCAAGGAACCTCTGTTGGTGAGACGGCCGCTAATGCAGGCTGGCGACAAAAAAGTTTGTGGTTTTGACGTTGCCCAGATTGATCAGTGGCTCGGTTTGAACGAAACAAGTGTTGGAGCGGGAGATCCACAGGCATGTCCTCACCCTGAAACCAATTGCGATTAGCATTCTTTGGTGAATAACATGGCGCCCCATCCCGATCTTGAACTTGAACTTGATCTTGGTGATGGGGCACTTTCCCCCGCATGAGCTGTCAGCCTTCTGCGTTGACGGTGTTGCTAGCGGCGTTGTCAAGCAGGTCTTTCATATTCAGATAATGACTGACGCCCGCTTTAAGTTGCTGCGGATCGGGGATTTTGGCAAGCGTGTCACCAGCTAGGGCAGTCACCGTTTCGACGCCACTTAAGGACCCGTCTGCATCATTATCGAAGGCCTGGATCAAATTTTCTACGGTCAGTCCTTCGGTTATCGCGTTATTGATCATAGTGACCAGTGTTTCGGCTTCTTCGACACTGATGGTACCGTCACTGTCAGCATCTGTTGCCTGGAAAATATCAAACAACTGGGAAACAATTTCAGTGCTGGTCAGTGCCGCTGCCATATCCGGCTGGTTGTCTTCCAGGGCGGTAATGGTTTCGTCTTGATTCAGAACCCCGTCCCCGTCCTCATCATAAGCGGTTAGCAGATCGTCTGTACTCAGCTCCTGCCCGGTTGCGTTGTTTATCATATCAACCAGGGTTTGTGTTTCCTCGCTATCGATGGTGCCATTCCCGTCTTCATCAGCGTCTGCATAAATATCTGTTAAGTCCGGACCTGGCGGGGGAGGAGGGGCTGGTTTGTTGGCGTCGAGAAAACTTGTGACCTCTGTCTCACTCAAAATTCCATCAGCGTCACTGTCATAGCTGGCGAATAATTGTTCGGCGTCAACGCTGTCATCACTGTTTTCCGAAATTTGACTGAGCATCGTTTCAAATTCACTCTGGTCCAGACCACCGCTCTGATCGATATCGACTCCACTGAACATTGATGGCGGTGGTGTTGGTGGGGTTGTTTTAGTCACTGTTTGACCTGATGCATCGCTTTGTACCGGAGAGCGATTCCACATTTCGGAAACCGCGGGAGCATAATAACTGCTCGTTCCAATGCTGTTGATTGCCATGTTTCACTCCTGACGGTTGTTATGGGGCCTTCATAAGGCTATAGCAAAGTCTTGATTTTTATCGTCAGGAACAGGGAAAAGAAATATGGCGACACTGTAACGAGGTGTAACGAATTGTTTTGTGTCGATGCTTATCAGGGAGGGGTGCTCCCCCTTGATGCTTTTGGGGGAGTACTAACTTTTCAAACCGAACCCTTTTAGAACCTCGGCTGGGGCCTGTTCGAAATGGGAGAATTCCATGGTAAAGCCACCTTGCCCCTTGGTGGCACTGCGCAGCTCGGTCATGTAACCAAACATTTCCATCAGCGGGACATTGGCGCGGATAATATCCTGGCCTGGGCGGGATTCAATCCCTTCCACCTGGCCACGTTTCTGATTCAGGGTGCCCATGACCCGTCCGGTATAATCGGAAGGTGAAATCAACTCCAGGGCCATGACTGGTTCGAGCAGGGTCGGTTTGCCAGCTATTAATGCCGCGATGATGGCTCGGCTGATAGCCGCGGAGATGCCAAGATCGGTAGTTCTGTTACTGTCGTAGGGTGCCGCTTTAAGCTTAAGCTTCAGGTCTGTCAAAGGATAGCCGAGCAGGGGCCCGGATTGACAGGCACTGGCTAATTTTGCTCTGATCAATTCTGCACTGGTCAGCGGCCAGTTGCTGAGCATCTCTTCCGGAATAATCAGTTCAAGCCCTGCTTTACGCTCAGCAGGGCTGATTTCTATTTCAACTTCACCATAGTGTACTTTGCCATCAATTTCGCGTTCAAAAATTTCATGTTGAGAGGTCGCTGTCTGAATGGTTTCGCGGTACACAACCTGGGGGCGGCCGGTGACAACAGCAACACTAAAATCGGTTAACAGGCGCTGAACAACGACCTCAAGGTGAAGCTCACCCATGCCGGTCAGGATGGTCTGGCCGGTTTCCTCATCTTCGTTAACCCGGAAGGTGGGGTCTTCCCATTGGAGCTTTTCCAGGGCCAGAGGCAGCTTGTCCCGGTCATCGACGGTTTTCGCTTCAACAGCAATCGAGACCACTGGCTCTGGATACTCAAGCCCGGCAAGTTGCAAGGGGGAATCGCTGTTACTGATGGTATCCCCGGTAAGCACTTCCTTGATTCCGGTTGCCGCGACAATATCCCCGGCCTTGGCCAGGTCAATACGTTCTCTTTTGTGCGCATGCATACGAAACAGTCTGGCAATTTTCTCCTGCCCGTGGGTTCTGCTGTTATAAACAGAGTCTCCCGGTTTAAGACTTCCGGCGTAAATTCGCAGGTAGGTGAGCTTGCGCCCTTCATCTGCTATAACTTTGAAGGCCAGGGCGCACAGTGGTGCCTGGGCATCTGCTTTTATTGTTTTCGTTGTCTGGTCTGGGGAGAGAGCCTGTGCCGGAGGAATATCCAGGGGGGAGGGGAGTAGTTCGCAGATCATGTTCAGCAGTGGCTGGATCCCCTTATTTCGCAGGGCTGAGCCAAGCAAAACCGGATAGATCTGGCAGGCGATAACTCCGCGGCGCAGTCCATTCAGCAAGCGTTCTTGTGCAATTGGCTGACCATCCAGGAAATCATTGAGGATGTCATCATCAAAGTCCGCAGCGGCTTCTATCAACTGTTCGCGCAGTTGGCTGGCCTGCTCCATGTACTCGGGTGGTATATCATGCTCTTCATAGGTTTTTCCCAAGTCATCTTCGGCAAACAGCAGAGCTCTTTCCGTAAGCAGGTCAATAACCCCGTGAAAATTTTCTTCGCTGCCGATGGGCAGTTGAAGCAGTAATGGCCGGACGTTCAGCTTTTCCTGAATCGAGGTCAGGACTTTTTCATGATCGGCACCGATGCGGTCCATTTTATTGATCAGGCAGATGCGTGGAACCTGGTAGCGCTTTGCCTGGCGCCAGACTGACTCACTCTGGGGCTGTACGCCTTCAACGGCGCTGAAAATAGCTACCGCACCATCGAGAGCTCTCAGGGAGCGTTCAACTTCAATGGTGAAATCGATGTGTCCGGGGGTGTCGATCAGGTTGAAAAAATAATCTTTCCAGCGGCAGGTAGTGGCAGACGCCGTAATGGTGATACCGCGTTGCTGCTCCTGTTCCATCCAGTCCATGACTGCAAGACCGTCATGAACTTCCCCCATTTTGTGGATTTCACCAGTGTAGTAAAGGATGCGCTCTGAGACGGTTGTTTTACCGGCGTCAATATGCGAAATAATCCCAAAGTTTCTAATGTGTGCGAGTTCCGGAGTAGTCATAATGGCCTCTGCTGATGATCATTGTCCTGATCTGAGCTGCTGTAGGCATTTCTGGTCAAGACCATTTTGGGTTATGTATTCGTTCTCCAGCTCTTCGATATGGAAAATGTCCAGGCCGCTATTAGTGATAAAATCATTGCGTAGAACATGATCATTGTTACCGATGATTTCTGGAAGCAGGTTGCGCAAATAGAAAACTTCTTTCTTTATATCGTAAATGACTTCCT
This sequence comes from Geopsychrobacteraceae bacterium, assembly GCA_963664385.1. Lineage (GTDB taxonomy): Bacteria > Desulfobacterota > Desulfuromonadia > Desulfuromonadales > Geopsychrobacteraceae > Seleniibacterium. Next base: position 398,087 of record OY761157.1, on the reverse strand, counting down.
GAAAAAGCGCCATGTCGATGCTGCTTTTTACCAAACCGCGCTGTTGCAGTTCCTGATTGAGATCCTGGTAGATGAGGTGTATTTCTTCTTTACTGTCAAAGCGGAAATAGCGGTTGCGGATCCTGTCTCTGATGCCCGTGTAGAGCAGTTTCTGCATCTCTTCATGGTGCTCGATGACCTTGATTTCAGCGTTGAGGTGCTGGGTAGTCAGTACGCCAGCGGCAATTTCTTCCAGCCCTTTTTGCAAGCGATGAAGTTTTTGGCGGCCATAGCGGGTGAGAAAGGGGCTATCCAGAAGTGGGACGAAAAAAAGCTGATGGAATAGTCCTTTCTCAAGCTTGTTAAATTCAGCACGATTTTGCAGCAGGTTCTCCAGCCATTCGGTAGAACTCTGAAAATGCTCCATGAAGGCCAGGCGGCTGATGTTGGTTGAGGTGTAGTCATAGCGATCAAAAAAGGTGATAATGCGTGAGAACTCTTCAAGTAATGAGAGGGGAGCACCATCTCTGATGCATTCATCAAACAGTTTGCCGGTTTCAAGCAACAACTGCTCGAAAGCAATATCATGATGTCTGCGGGCCTTTTGTTTGGCATAGAGTAATTGCGCCATGTCCTTTTTCTGCAGCTCTTTCTGCTGCTGCAGATCCTGCAGGATATCCCGGGTAATGGCCGTATATTCAGGCTCGCGATTTATCTGGTCTATCTGCGGGTGAAGCCTGGTATCAAGGGTGACCAGCAGATCAAGAGGAATCTCATCACGTAGGGCCAGGGTTTTCAGACGGGTTAGCCTGGCATAGTTCTGACGATCTATCTCTCCTTGCTTATAGCAATCAATGAGGACATTTTTATACTCATCGATAAGCCGGTAATTTTCACGATGGTGATACATGGCATCAATACTGATGCGTTCCTGCTGATACTGAGAAAGGTTAAGGTTCTCGGCAAGTTCATCAAGCATCGCCTGTTTGGTGGAACTGATCTGTTTATTGCTGTAGTAAGCTTTCTGGTATTCCTTCTGGAAGTGTCTGGCTTTGGTGTGGGTCAGGCGGATCAGAAATACTGCACAGCCCTGCGGTAACAGTTGCTTGAGCTTTTCCGCCAGAAGAGAATCTTCAAGCTGATTAAGAGCCGCCTGATACTTAAGGAATTTTCCCAGGTATTGGATAATGAGTTGCTGGCGTTCTATCAGTCCGCTTCCCTTGAGTCCTTCGATAAAGAAAAAGAAATTATCCGTGGCATGGCCGAGCCGGAAAATATCGTCATAGCTCTGTTGGAATCTGGTGTTGGATGTCAGCTGTAATCGACCAGCATCATTGTAGCTGGCACCAAGCAGAATCAGACGATTGTGGACCGCTTTTTTTATCAGATCGGAGAGGGGTTGATCGACTCCGAACATATATTCGCAAAAGTTACCTCCCACCCCTTTTTGCCGAATTCCTTGGGGGGATAAAAACAGTTCACTGCCAGGAGCAAACAGCCGCAGGCTGGTATCCGTAAGTTCAAAAAAATGCTGGTGAGCTGAGCGACAGCCAGACGCTGTAGCAAAATACTCAATGGCGTCATTAATTTTTCCGTGCAGTCTCAGCTCAGGGCTCATGTCTCAGCATGCTCCATCTGGTTACAGGGCAACAGAAAATCCAAAGTCTGGCCATCATGTGCAAGTTCGATCCCCTGTGGCAACTGGGCGTTGACCTGCAGGTGCTCGATGTCATGGCTTAAATGGGTCAGCAGGGTCCGTTTAGCTCCAATGCGCTGTGCCATTTCGATCGCCTGGGGAATGTTGAAGTGGGTTTGATGGGGTTTGTAACGTAGCCCGTCAAGAATTAACAGGTCCAGCCCCTGCAGCAGATCCAGAGAGCGTTCCGGAATCGCGTTACAGTCGGTCAGGTATGCAACCGGACCGCAGCGATAGCCAGTACTTTTCCCACACCCATGCTGTAACGGTACGGCAATCATTTCAATGGTACCAATTTTCACCCGTTCCGGCATCGGATTCAGGCGAAGCTTGGGAATAAAGGTGGTGTGTTCCTTGTGTTCAAAAATATAACCAAAACTGTGATTAATGTGCTCCAGTGTTTCTTTGGAGGCATAGATCGGAATCGGGGTCTTCCTGGTGATGTTAAATGCTCTTAGATCATCGATTCCATGCAGGTGGTCGGCGTGACCGTGAGTATAGAATACCGCGTCAACGCGACGAATGTCTTCGCGTAGTGCTTGTTGACGGAGATCGGTTGAGGTATCGATCAGAATATTGTAAGGACCACTGCTGATCAATAAACTGCAGCGTGTCCGTTGGTTATAGGGGTGCGATGACCGGCAAACTGGACATTGGCAGCCGATTACTGGAATGCCTGTGCTGGTCCCGGAACCGAGTATTGTAATTTTCAGTGCCTGTTGCATTGTCGGAGCCGTTGGTGAAGAGGATGTGGTCGTTATCGCTAATTTTAGTTGCCATCCAGAACCTCAAATTAGCAACTAACGGATATTGCGATTGGAAAAAGGGCGTTTCCAGTTGACACCTAATTTAGCATTTTGACTTGGGCTCAGACAATAGTCGATTGGGGTATCCGGACATTGTTTTGCCGGTTGGTTCGGGTGGGGAAGAAATCTGGCTAGTAAAGTTTCTGTCGTGACAGAACGGCAGGGTTGGTGTTAGTCTTGCGGAAAATGAGGAGAAGAATGAAAGAAACGCCACCCCCAGAAATCAACAAGCTATGTAAGCGCTGTGTCCGACATTGTAAGCAGCCTGTGAGTATGGTTATGCTTGAATGCCCTCGCTTTCAGCCGCGCCCTTTTAAGTCTGAAAATCACAAATTTCAACAACTCGATCTATTCTGAGTTCACCTTTTTGCAGATCTCTGATTCTTGCCTTGACGTTGTTTATTGTCAGGTAGCAGTCATTCAGGTTCTTACCTCAGGATATCTTAAATGGCACCTGGATCATTGGTTTACGCCCCAGCTTGGGTATTCAGGAATTCTCTTAGGTAGGGAATAAACTTTTCCGGTTCAACCAGGAACGAGTCGTGGCCATAGTCAGACTCGATCAGGTGGTACTCAACTGGCTGATTCTGTCGTTGCAGCTCATGGACAATCTCTTCGGTCTGGGTTGGTAGATACAGCCAGTCTGAAGTAAAGGCAAACCACAGAGAGGGGCAGGTCAGGCGCTCAAGGGCCTCACTGCGCGAATCAAAATTCCAGCCGATATCATAAAGGTCGAGAGCTTTGGCCAGGTACAGAAAAGAGTTGGTATCGAAGCGATCAACAAAGTTCTGGCCGTTGTAATCGAGGTAACGTTCAACTTCAAACTTGCCGAAAAAATCGAACATGCCGTCACGGACTGAAAAGCGGCGCCCGAATTTCAGCTCCATAGATTGCTCAGATAAAAAGGAAATATGCCCAACTGCTCGTGCCAAGGCAAGGCCGTCCGCAGGAGGGTGCTCCAGCGGGTAGTTGCCTTTTTTCCACAAGGGGTCGTTGAAGATGGCACGCCGGGCCAAGGCGTTCAGAGAGATCGCCATGGGAGATGTTTTCGCTGTCCCGGCAATGGGCACAATGGAGCGAACCATTTCTGGGTAGTGAATCCCCCATTCAATCGCCTGCATAGCTCCCATGGAGCCACCAACAACTGCAAGTAGAGAGGGAATCTTAAGAAAGTCGATGAGCATTTTCTGAGCCCGGATCATGTCACGGATCATGATCACCGGGAAGGTCAGGCGGTAGGGACGACCGGTACGTGGATTGGTACTGGTTGGTCCTGTAGATCCTTTGCAGGAGCCAATGGTATTGCTGCAGATAATGAAGTAGCGGTCGGTGTCGAGCACTTTGCCCGGGCCGATCATGTTGTCCCACCAGCCGGGTTTGCGTTCTTCTTCATTATGAAAGCCCGCAGCGTGGGCGTCGCCGGTCCAGGCATGGGTTGCGAGGATGGCGTTTGATTTGCTTTCATTGAGGGTGCCGTAGGTCTCGTAAGCCAATGTGATTGGCCCTAGTAACCGCCCACTTTCCAACTGTAACTCGGTATCAAAGGTTACATATTCAGTTTTAACCAGACCAACACTCTGTTTCAAGTGACATCCTCAAATCGTCAGCACTGCTACCATTAAAGAAGTGCAAAATTGCAACCGTAAAGTTTTCCGATTGGAAACGGGCAAAATAAAAAAGGCCCACTCCGATAGAGCGGGCCTTTGAGATGTCATAATGCATTAATTCTCGCAGACACCGTCCCCATCTGTCCCTGGCATGAAAGCACAGGGCTGGAATTGGCACCAGACAACCCTGATTTATTAACCAGAGCCCCGGTTGCCGTGGCTTCGTCGGGCCTTTCCCTCCACCACTCTTGATAAAGACGCGTTACTAATTTAGTTCTTATGGATGTGACTCTAGCTTACTCATCAAAGGTTTGTCAATCGTCCTGACTGGCGGAGTTGTCTTTTAAGTAGGTAAACATCAGACAGGGTGCCCAAATAATGGGCAGGCAGTGTTTAATAATTAGACACCCGAGGTTTGGTAGGGATGAAAGTCATTGAAAATACATGGTCGAAAAATAGGCATGACAATTGAATGCATGATCAGGTTTGTCTGAAAACTTAAGTGTCAACAATGTTGTTGAACGAAATATTGACGAGGAGGTCTATTCGATGGAACTGTCGCTTTTGGCGTTACGGCATGGCGGAGATGTGCTCTTTTTACTTTTGGGAGCAGTTATGGTTTTTGCTATGCACGCTGGTTTTGCCTTTTTGGAGGTCGGGACCGTTCGTGAGAAGAATCAGGTCAACGCATTTGTAAAAATCCTGTCTGACTGGTCAGTATCAACTGTCGTCTATTTTGCTATTGGTTATCCTATTTCCTATGGCGTTCATTTCTTTACTTCAGCAACCGGGCTGCTTGGCGATAATCAAGGCTATGAGTTGGTCCGATTCTTTTTTCTTCTTTGTTTCGCTGCTTGTATCCCAGCCATTATTTCCGGTGGTATTGCTGAGAGGGCCAAGTTTTGGCCTCAGGTCTTTGCTGGCGGTGTTTTTGCTGGAATTTCCTATCCCATTTTTGAATCTCTGATCTGGGGACAAAACAGTGCCGGGCTGCAGAACTTCTTTGAGCAGACCTTCGGAGCCCAGTTTCATGATTTTGCCGGAAGTGTTGTTGTTCATTCTTTAGGCGGCTGGCTGGCTTTGCCGGCGGTTCTGGTCTTGGGCCCGCGGATGGGGCGCTTTGTCCGTAGCAAAAGCCATGCGATTCCGATCAGTAATATTCCATTTCTTGCTCTCGGGAGTTGGATTCTTGCCGTTGGCTGGTTTGGTTTCAATGTCATGAGTGCCCAGTCCTTGGAAGGTATCTCTGGTCTTGTGGCTGTTAATTCCCTTGCTGCTATGGTTGGCGGGGTTTTGTTTGCCCTGGTTGCCAGCAAAAATGACCCTGGTTTTGTTCACAATGGTGCTCTGGCTGGTTTGATTGCGGTCTGTGCCGGTTCCGATCTTATGCATCCTGTTGGCGCTTTTGTCGTCGGCGGGATTGGTTCTCTGGTTTTTGTCTTTGGTTTTCAGATTGAGCAGGAAAAACTGAAAATAGATGACGTTCTTGGCGTTTGGCCATTGCATGGTGTGGTTGGCACCTGGGGCGGTATCGCTGCTGGTATTTTTGGTTCTTCCGCCTTAGGTGGTGTTGGTGGCGTATCCTTCATGGCACAGCTTGCAGGGAGTTTGCTTGCTGTCGTTTATGCGGTAGTTACTGGGTTTGTGGTCTATGTGTTGATCAATAAAAGCGTAGGTTTCCGCTTGAATGAGGATCAGGAATTTGCCGGATCCGATTTGACGGTTCATCAGATTAATGCTTACCCGGAAGAGAATCTTCGCTAGTTTTCAGCAGGAAACGGCCCTTTTTCGCTGTGGCTGGGTCAAACTGTGGATTTTCTGGTATCTGATTGTGATGAATTTCTGAGCAGTCAGGATGTCTCTGAAAAAGGTTGCTGGTTTAAAACTGGCAACCTTTTTTTATTTCTCAGCGCTTGCTGTATAAAAAAATGACAGGTTGAATTGACGAACGCCGACTGCATAGTACACTTAAGTAAAGACTCCATATTGCGGGGGGCCGTGGCAGCTCCCTGTTTTGCCCTGGACGTCCTTATCCCTCCTGGACTCCAGGGTTTTTTTATCCAGAATGCCCCTTCTGATAAAAAAAGACATCCATAGTCGATCTGAATGCCTTTTGTCTTTACTTTTTAAACTGATGATTTGAGCAAATTCTATTTGCTCACTTCAGCTTTTCAAGTTTTTCCCGCTGATTTTTAACGAGGTACGCTATGTTGTATTTCTTTAACACGGTAGCCAGTTCAATCTGTGCTTCAGACCATGCGTCGTGAGCTGAACAATAGGCGTCGCGGTTACAGGAGTCGGAATCAATCAGGCAATGATTGATTTTAAGCGGACCTTCCTCTGCTTCAAGGATGTCATACAGGGTAATATCACTTGCATCACGAGCTAGTAAAAAGCCACCACCAACACCACGCTGTGAGCTGACAATACCTGCCTTGATAAGAGGTTGCAGGATTTTTGTCAGGAATGCAGGGGTAACATCCTGAGTGCGGCAGATATCCTTTTTCAGAACAATTTCACTCTTGGGTTGCTGCGCAAGATAGATAACAGTTCGTACTGCGTATTCGGTTGCCCGGGTTATAACCACGTTATTTTACCTCCCAATGTTAACTTTTTGGGTAATGAATACACTGTGTATGGAATCTTGTCAATCCCATCTTGTGGGATTTGCTTGATTGCGATATTGACAAAGGGTTGATTCAGGGCAATTATTGCAGCCGAAAGAGACTTTAGCGAGGTTAGTTTTGACTGAAAGAATGGAAATCACAGGGCGTTTTGCACCCAGTCCTACCGGACCTTTACATTTTGGTTCTCTGGTTGCTGCTCTCGGCAGTTACCTCGCCGTGCGGTCGAAAGGGGGAGTCTGGTTCGTGAGGATCGAGGATCTCGACCCGCCACGGGTTGTTGCCGGTTCTGCAGATACCATTCTCCGCGTCTTGGATGGCCTTGGTTTTGAGTGGGATGGTGAGGTCGTCTGGCAGAGCCAACGCTATGGTTACTACTCTGAGATGCTGGATGAATTAAAGCGGTCAGGCCATCTTTTTAGATGTACCTGTTCGCGGCGGGAAGTTCTGGCAAGTGCACCCCATATTGGCGAGGAAGGGCCGGTCTATCCTGGAACCTGTCGTCGGGGCCCACAAAAGGACACAGGTCAGAGTGCGGTGCGGATCAGGGTCCCTGATCTGAATGTCTGCTTTCGTGATGGTGTTCAGGGAGAACAACAACAAAACCTTGAACAGGAGGTCGGTGATTTTATTCTACACCGGGCTGATGGGCAGTTTGCTTATCAGTTAGCTGTCGTTGTCGATGATATAGCCGCCGGAGTGAACCAGGTTGTGCGTGGGGCTGATTTGTTATTATCGACACCGCGACAGATATTTCTGTATCGCTGTTTTGGCAAACAAGTTCCAGCTTATTACCATTTGCCGCTGGTGCTTGGTCGTAATCAGGAAAAGCTCAGTAAGCGCGATGGACCTGCAATAACAGTTAATAAGGATAATGGCTCAAGGCTGCTTTGGTATGCCCTCGATTTTCTTGGTCAGGCCCCCCCTGTGGAGTTACAGAATATGCCCGGACCAGAAATTTTGACCTGGGGGCGACAGAATTTCTCATTCGCCAAGGTGCCTGCTGTAAATAATACGGTCACTTTTTGTTAAAGATACTGTTTCATGGTAGTCTTTGACTTGTTGTCCAATCAGGTTTTTATTTGTGTGAAGTCTTAATAGCCGGCAATGCCTGTTAGGGTATTTGTTCCTTTCTCAGGGGCTGGCTCGCCAAAGGAGATTCCTTAAATGAAGAAGTTGTTTGTCGCGATTATTGGCCTGGTATTAATTTCCGGCTGTAGCAGTGGGACTTTTCATATTCCCAAACAGGAATATCAGACCCGGGTTCAGGTCCTCGGGGTTTTGCCGCTGATGGTCGATCGTAACGCGCAGATGAATTATCCGGACAAGGATATGCTGTTTGAGCGGCTGGCTGGTTCCGCCAGCGGGAAACATTTGAATCTGGTTGAAGAGCTGGTCCTCAAAAAAGGCTATTTTGATGTTCGCGCTCTTGATGTCGACAGCGAGTTAACGACCGCGTCTTTACTCGGGCGTGGCAGTTCTCACGACAGTGATGGTCGTCCTACCGGTTATGCTTTTGATATGGCAACCGTATCCGCAGTTGCCCGGCGCAATGTTGTGGATGCTTTATTGCTTGTGGTTTTCTCTGGAGAGCAGGTTAAGGAGACTCGGCGTTCCCGGACCAAGCTTGAAACCTTAACGACGACCTATAGTGATGTGTTGGCAACTGCAGCCGTTGTTGATCGTAATGGACAGGTTCTCTGGCAATTGACGGGTGACGACAGCTTTCAGCCTTTTGTTCTGCAGTACCCTGATTTTGATGAGGCTTACTATAACCACACCGATGTCGTACGGGTCAAAAATGTCACTATGGAAGGTGTCGAGAGGGTTCTTGATGAGGATCCGGACCGTAATGGTATCAGGACTTTACCTAAGATGTATGATGAACTGTTTCAAAAAATTTCATCAGGGATAAGCCCGGGGTTGCTCGATTCACTGCGTTGATTAAAAATTCAACAATTGTTTTGAAAAATAGCCCAAAGCTAAATTGTTTGTTGACACTAGGGGGTAAAGCGGGTACAAGCTACGTATTACACTAATGGCACCTGCCCGCTTTATTCCCTGTTTAGTTGACAGGTTTGAAGATATAAGACCCTTCAAAATATATAAATTTTCCGTTTGAACCAATCTGATAAAAGTAGATAAAAGAACTGCCAAGAGCAAAACGCGTATTCTTTTTATAAAATATATAAACTACCAATTCTAAATACAAAAAATCCATAAATAGACATTATTCGAAAGTAACATATTGCTATCACTACTTATTTTTAGTGCGGTGATCATATTGATCGCCGGGTATCCCCTGGGGACAGGGCTGGAGACAATTTTATGAATCTAAAGGACTTAAAGCAGACTAAAATCTCAGAACTTATCGCTTTTGGAAAGGATCTGGGTCTTGAAGAGATTGGCGGGATGCGCCGACAGGACCTGGTTTTTAATATTCTTAAAGCAACTGCAGCCCAGAAAAAGGCCATTTTTGGCGAGGGCGTTCTGGAAATTCTGCCCGATGGATTCGGCTTTTTACGCGCCCCTGATGCCAACTATTTACCTGGTCCTGATGATATTTACATTTCTCCGTCACAGATTCGCCGATTTGGTCTGCGCACCGGTGATACCGTAGCTGGACAGATTCGCCCACCTAAAGAAGGGGAACGCTACTTTGCGCTGTTGAAGGTTTCCGAGGTTAACTTCGAAGATCCTGCCAAAATGCGCGAAAAAACATTCTTTGACAACCTGACACCGCTCTATCCTGAAGAGCAGCTGGTTCTGGAAACTTCTGCCGATAACTATTCGACCCGGATCATGGATCTGGTTGCTCCCATCGGTAAAGGGCAGCGCGGCCTTATTGTTGCGCCACCACGAACTGGTAAGACAGTCCTGTTGCAGAATATTGCCAATTCCATTTCCCAGAATCACCCCGAGGTCTATCTCATTGTTCTGTTGATCGATGAACGTCCTGAGGAAGTTACCGATATGCAGCGTAACGTTAATGGAGAAGTTATCTCTTCGACCTTTGACGAGCCTGCCAACCGCCACGTTCAGGTTGCCGAAATGGTTATTGAAAAAGCGCGCCGCCTGGTTGAGCATAAGCGTGATGTCGTTATCCTGCTCGATTCCATTACCCGTCTGGCACGTGCTTACAATACGATTATTCCTTCAAGTGGCAAGATCCTCTCCGGTGGTGTCGATGCTCATGCTCTGCATAAGCCAAAGCGCTTCTTTGGTGCCGCGCGTAACATCGAAGAAGGTGGCAGCCTGACCATCATCGCTACTGCCTTGATCGATACCGGCAGTAAGATGGATGAAGTTATCTTTGAGGAGTTCAAAGGTACCGGTAATATGGAATTGCACCTTGATCGTCGTCTGGCAGATAAGCGTACCTTCCCGGCTATGGATATTAATCGGTCGGGCACCCGTAAGGAAGACCTGCTGGTTGATCCAACCCAGATGCAGCGGACCTGGTTGTTGCGTAAAGTCCTCTCGTCCATGAATACTGTTGACAGTATGGAATTTCTGATCGAGAAACTGGCGGAAACCGAAACCAATCAACAATTTCTGGATTCAATGAACCAGTAAGCTTAGTTGTCTTGCTGATCGATTTAACCGGTCGTATTATAGATTTTTAGCGAAACACAGATAAGTGCTTGCCCAATATTGGGAAAAGTGTTATTTAACCGCTTTGTTTGAACCAATTACCCAGGTCTGTACACCAGCCAGGCCGCTAAGGAGACAGTTATGAAAGAGGGAATCCATCCCAAATACAATGTCGTCGCCGTTCGTTGTGACTGTGGCAATAGCTTTGAAACCCGTTCAACTGTAACTGAAGAGATTCATACTGAAATCTGTTCAGCTTGCCATCCATTTTACACCGGCAAGCAGAAGTTGATTGATACCGCCGGACGTATTGAGCGTTTCCGTAAAAAATACGCCCAGAAGTAATCGGGCAGGAATAAGAAAAAGGCGGCCCGTAAAGGCCGCCTTTTTTTGTTCAATATAAGTTTTTGTGATCCTAAAATATGATCGGGATATAAAGAGTTATGTTCGCAAATCTGGAAGATGTTGTTGACCGTTTTCGTGAAGTGGAGGGCCTGCTGTCTGATCCTGCAGTCATCGGGGACCAGAAACGCTATCGTGAGCTTACCAAAGAACATGCAGATCTGGTTGCGGTTGTTACGACTTACAATGAGTATAAGCAGGTCGCATCCGATATCGCCGGGAACCGTGAACTGCTGCAGGACGATGATCCCGAAATGAAAGAGCTGGCTAAGGCTGAACTGCCGGAGCTTGAGGAACGTCAACAGCAGCTTGAAGATCAGTTGCGGATTCTGTTGCTGCCTAAAGATCCCAATGATGACAAGAATATTATTCTTGAAATCAGAGCCGGAACGGGTGGTGATGAGGCTGCTTTGTTTGCTGCCGATCTTTACCGAATGTATTCACGTTATGCTGATCGTAATCGCTGGAAAGTCGAAGTGATGAGTGTCTCGGAAACTGATGGCGGGGGTTTTAAAGAGATTATCGCTTTGATCAGTGGTGAACGTGTTTATTCCCGGCTTAAATTTGAAAGTGGAACCCATCGCGTCCAGAGGGTGCCTGAAACCGAAACCCAGGGACGTATTCATACTTCTGCCTGTACCGTTGCGGTCCTTCCCGAGGCAGAAGATGTCGATATTGAAATAAATCCTGCTGATTTACGCATCGATCTTTACCGTGCCTCAGGCTCCGGTGGCCAGCACGTTAATAAGACCGAATCGGCGGTGCGCTTGACCCATATCCCGACCGGTGTTGTTGTCGCCTGCCAGGAAGAAAAGTCTCAGCATAAAAACAAGGCCAAGGCGCTCAAGGTTCTTAAGTCACGCATCTATGATCAAATGCTTGCAGAGCAGCAAGCCGAGATGGCTGCTGACCGGAAAAATCAGGTTGGTAGTGGGGACCGCAGTGAGCGGATCCGGACCTATAACTTTCCTCAAGGGCGCTGTACCGATCATCGGATCGGTCTGACTCTCTATAAGCTTGACGCTATTATGCAAGGGGATGTTGACGAGGTTATCGATGCCCTTATCACTGATCAGCAAGCGGCCCAAATGAGTCAGCAGGAGTCATAAAAATTGTCAGAAACCTGGACCGTACTGAAAATGCTGCGTTGGATAACCGGTTATTTTCAGGATAAAGGGATCGATTCTCCCCGGCTTGATGCTGAATTACTCCTTGCTGAAATTCTAAAGGTAGACCGGATCGGAATTTACCTGAACTATGACCGGCCACTGGATAGTCATGAGCTTGAGCTGATAAGGCCGTTGGTGAGGAAACGGGGACAGCGGGAACCGTTACAATACCTGCTTGGTTATACCGAGTTCTGGTCACGGCGCTTTCAGGTTACTCCCGATGTTCTGATCCCCCGCCCCGACACTGAAATTCTTGTTGAAGAAGCTCTCCGCCAAGTTCCTGAAACGCCCGGTCGCATTCTCGATGTCGGCACTGGTAGCGGTGCTATTGCCATCAGCCTGGCTGGAGAGTTGCCCAAATGGGAGGTTACTGGATTTGATCTTTCCAGTGCCGCTCTTGCGGTAGCCAAAGAGAACGGACAACTTAACGGTCTAAATGACAGAATTTCCTGGATCAACGGAGATCTTGCCAGTCTGCCTCAACAGACGTATGATCTCATCGTCTCCAACCCTCCATATATTGCAACATCTGAGTGGGATGCTCTGATGCCAGAGGTCCGCTGTCATGAACCACAGATGGCTCTGCTGGCAGAAGAGAATGGTTTGCTCTGTTATCGTCTGCTCGCTGCGCAGGCGCTCAGCCGTTTAACCAAGGGGGGATGGCTGCTGGTTGAGATCGGCGCAAGTCAAGGTGCGGCAGTGAAGCAATTGTTTCAGGATGCAGGGTTACGCGATATTTACCTGCGTGAAGATTATGCCGGATTGCCCCGTGTCGTTGGCGGTCGGCGTGACTAAAAAATAAAATTAGTCAGCTGTAGATGTGACTGATTTTCAGGTTTTCTGAATGAAAGCCGGATAGAAAGTGAGTTCAGGTTTTGGATAAGATTGTCATCAAAGGTGGTGTGACTCTCAATGGCGAGGTTCAGGTTGGTGGTGCAAAAAATTCAGCGCTTCCTCTTCTTTTTGCAACGCTATTAAGCTCCGGTGTCAGTGAACTGACAAATATTCCCGGCTTGCGCGATATCAATACGGCGGCACGCTTGCTGGAGACTCTTGGTGCAGAAGTCGAGACTGACGGTTCCTGCTTCCGGATTGATGCTCGCAATATTGAGAGTATTGAAGCACCCTATGATCTGGTTAAGACCATGCGCGCATCGGTACTGGTTTTGGGGCCGTTGGTTGCGCGATGTGGCCATGCCCGGGTCAGTTTGCCGGGAGGCTGTGCCATTGGTGCCCGGCCGATCAATCTCCACCTGAAAGGTCTTGAGCTATTGGGGGCCAAAATAACCCTCGACCATGGCTATGTCGAAGCCACCGCAGATCGTTTGATCGGTGCGCGCATTTCTTTCGATATGCCAACGGTTGGTGGCACCGAGAACTTGTTGATGGCGGCTTCTCTCGCAGAGGGTGAATCGATTCTGGAAAATGCTGCCCGGGAGCCTGAAATTGTTCAGCTCGCTGAGGCTCTGAACAGTATGGGAGCCAAAATCAGTGGCGCCGGTACTGCTGTTATAAAAATTCAGGGAGTCGAAAAACTCGAACCTCTGCACTGCCGGGTTATTCCCGATCGTATTGAAGCTGGAACCTTTATGATTGCGGCCGCGATTACCGGTGGCAATGTTCTGGTTAAAGAAGCACTGCGGAGTGATTTGGAAGCCCTGATCAGTAAACTTGAAAGTGCTGGCGTAAAGGTTTTGGAAGAGTCTGGTGGTTTGCGTGTTATCGGTCCGCAACGACCCAAAGCTGTTGATATCCGTACCAGTGTGTTTCCCGGGTTTCCTACGGACATGCAGGCTCAATTTATGGCCCTGATGACCAAAGCTGAAGGAACCAGCAAGATATCCGAGACGGTTTTCGAAAATCGTTTCATGCATGTCTGCGAATTGCAGCGGATGGGAGCTGATATCCAGATTGATGGGCACAGTGCTATCATTCGCGGGACAACGCAAATGACCGGTGCCCCGGTTATGGCTACCGATTTACGGGCTAGTGCTTCATTAATTCTGGCTGGACTGGCCTCGGAAAATACGACTGAGGTTTCGCGTATTTACCATCTTGATCGGGGCTACGAAAGAATTGAAGAGAAACTCGCTGGTCTGGGCGCACGTATCTGGCGTGAGCAGGAATAGCCGATAATATGTTATTGTCTTCTTGCTTGCCCTGAAAGAAACTAAGGCGCCCCTTGCGTACTGAACTTTTACTGTGTTTACAATATATTTAGCTGATATGAATTATTGCGGGAGCAAACGATGAGTGACTGGATTACCTTCGCACTGCCCAAAGGGCGGATCATGCAGGATTCGATGGAGCTGTTTGGCAAGATCGGTATTACCTGCCCGGAAATGGATAAAGAAAGTCGTAAGCTGGTTTTTGAAAATCCAGAGCAGAAGTTCCGGTTTATGGCTGTGCGTGCGACAGATGTACCGACCTATGTCGAATATGGCTGTGCTGATCTTGGCGTTGTCGGTAAAGACACCCTGTTGGAACAGGGAAAAAATCTCTATGAACCACTGGATTTGAAATTTGGTTATTGCCGCCTGGTGGTTGCTGAGCCCAAAGCTCTCCGGGAGTCTGACAATCCTCTAAACTGGTCCAATATTCGGGTTGCGACCAAATATCCGAATATCACCGAGCGCTACTTTGCGAGCAAGGGGGTTCAGGTTGAGCTGATCAAACTCTATGGTTCCATCGAACTGGCGCCATTGGTTGGCTTGTCGGAACGGATTGTTGACCTGGTTTCAACGGGAGGAACTATGAAGGCAAATAACCTGGTTGAAGTTGAGACGATTGCGGAAATAACCAGTCGCCTGATTGTCAATCCCGCCAGTTTGAAAACCAAATATCAGCGCATCAGCAAAATTATTGAAGGTCTAGAAGAGTTTATTGGAGATGATGTCAAAATCTCCCTGTAGATAAATCTTGATGGTTTTATGGAGAAAGCATGATCCGGATTCTGAAGTTTAGTGATAACGATTTTGCCGAACAGTTTCGGCGTATTGAGGAGCGTGCCGAAGGCGTTCCTGAAGGAATTGGTGAAACCGTAAAGAGCATCCTTGCCGATGTTCGTTCCCGCGGTGACGCCGCGGTCATTGAATTGACGGCACGTTTCGACCGCCTGGAACTGACGGCTGAGACTCTTGAGGTTTCCCAGGCTGAAATGGATGCTGCCTGTGCCAAGGTTGATGAACGGTCCATGCAGGCGTTGCAGGTTGCCCACGACCGGATCGCCACTTATCACGCAAAACAGAAGGAAGAAACCTGGTTGTCCACGGATGAAAGTGACATCCTGCTCGGACAGATGGTGCGCCCTCTTGATCGTGTTGGTATCTATGTGCCTGGCGGGAAAGCCGCCTATCCTTCTTCGGTATTGATGAATGCTGTTCCTGCCAAGGTTGCAGGGGTTGGCGAAGTTATCATGGTGGTACCTATGCCGGGTGGTGAGGTTAATCCTCACGTGCTGGCTGCCGCAAAGATTGCCGGTGTTGATCGTATTTTCAAGGTTGGTGGAGCCCAGGCTGTTGCTGCCCTTGCTTACGGAACGGCAACAGTTCCTAAGGTTGATAAAATTACCGGACCCGGGAATATCTATGTCGCTACCGCAAAACAGTTGGTTTTTGGGCACGTGGATATCGATATGATTGCTGGTCCCAGTGAAATTCTGGTTATCAATGATGGCAGCGGCAATGCCGCCCATATTGCAGCAGATCTGCTATCGCAGGCCGAACATGACGAGTTGGCCTCAGCAGTCCTGGTGACCAGTTGCGAAAAAATGGCACAGGCTGTTCAGGGGGAAGTTGAAACCCAATTGGCCCAATTATGCCGTGAAGCCATTGCCCGCAGATCGATTGATGATTACAGCGCGATCATCGTAGCTAAAGATCTGACTGAAGCCATCGATTTCTCTAATCGCATTGCACCAGAGCACCTCGAACTGGCGGTTGATAATCCCTTTGCCATTCTGTCCGGTATAAAGCATGCCGGTGCTATCTTCATGGGGCACTATACACCAGAAGCTGCTGGTGACTATCTGGCTGGACCGAACCATACTCTGCCTACCGGTGGTACGGCGCGGTTCTTTTCACCTCTGTCTCTCGATGATTTTGTCAAAAAATCAAGTTTGATCTGCCTGACTCCGGAAGGGCTTGATCGCCTGGGGGATGATATTGAACATATCGCTGGCCTTGAAGGGCTGCAGGCTCATGCTCGGTCTGTTTCAATCAGACGCCAGTAATCATAGTAAAGGAGACAGCCCATGGCCCGTACGGCACAGGTTGCAAGGGAAACCAAAGAAACGAATATCTGTATTTCATTGAATCTGGATGGTAGTGGCCAGCAGGAAATCGAAAGTCCGGTACCATTTTTTAACCATATGCTTTCAGCCGTAGCGCGCCACGGTTTTTTTGATCTGGTCGTCAAGGCCACTGGCGATATAGAAATCGATGCCCACCACACGGTGGAAGATATTGGCATCGTGCTTGGCGAAGCATTCAAAAAAGCATTGGGAGACAAGACCGGCGTGCGCCGTTTCGGGCGTTCAACGATGCCGATGCATGAGGCCCTGGCTTCGGTGGTTATCGATTTTTCCGGGCGTCCTTTTTTGGTTTACAACGTCGACCTGCCTAAGGCCAAGGTTGGCGAGTTTGATGTTGAGCTGGTCCAGGAGTTTTTTGTTGCGTTCTGTAATCACTCCGGAGCGAATATCCACGTGAATCTCGCTTATGGTGATAACCTTCATCATATTATCGAGGGGATCTTTAAAGCTTTTGGCCGCGCTCTTGATGAGGCCACCTGTCTGGACCCACGGATAACCGGTGTTATGTCGACCAAAGGAACCCTGGAATAAATTGCTTCCTTCTCCTGTGTGGGGGAAGGGAAAGAGTAGACTTGTGATCAATATTATCGATTATGAAATGGGCAACCTGCGCAGCGTTGCCAAGGCTTTTGAAAGCCTGGGTTTTGCGGCCCGGGTAAGTGCTGACCCTAAAGATATTGAAAGTGCAGATAAAATTGTTCTGCCGGGGGTTGGAGCGTTTCGCGACTGTATAACCAATTTGCGAGAAGGGGGCTTTGTT
Source organism: Geopsychrobacteraceae bacterium (assembly GCA_963664385.1). Taxonomy (GTDB): domain Bacteria; phylum Desulfobacterota; class Desulfuromonadia; order Desulfuromonadales; family Geopsychrobacteraceae; genus Seleniibacterium. The sequence goes on along the minus strand of OY761157.1, from coordinate 381,138 downwards.
GAGCCGCTGCTGGCTCACCTGGGTGCGGAAAAACCGATGCTCGGTATTTGTGTTGGCATGCAGATGTTGTTTGATCAAAGCGAGGAATTCGGTGTTCATGATGGCTTAGGGTTGATTCCTGGCCGGGTCAAGCGTTTCCCCTCCGGGATGGTCGAGGCGGGGGAGAAGCTGAAAGTTCCGCACATGGGGTGGAACAATATCAGCATCAACAAACGTTCACCATTATTCACCGATATTGCCGATCAGAGCTTTGTATATTTTGTGCATTCTTATTACTGCGATGCTGAAAATGCTGATGATATTGCTGTAACCTGTCGTTACGGTGATGTTGAGTTCTGTGCTTCAGTATGGCATGACAATATTATGGCAACCCAGTTTCATCCGGAAAAAAGCCAGGATGTCGGGTTGAAGATATTCCGTAACTTCGGGGAGATGTAAGTCAGTGATTATTCTGCCAGCAATCGATTTAAAAGAAGGTGCCTGTGTCCGTCTGGAGCAGGGTTTGATGGAAAAAGACACCGTTTACAATGATGATCCGGGTGCCCAGGCCAGAATCTGGCAGGATCAGGGTGGTGAACTGCTGCATATCGTTGATCTCGATGGTGCCTTTGCCGGAGTCCCCAAGAACAAAGAGGCGATTAAAGCTATTGTCAATGCCATCGATATCCCCTGCGAACTGGGTGGCGGGGTGCGTGATCTGCAAACCATTGAGGCTTATCTAGAGCTGGGGGTTGACCGCATTATCCTGGGAACGATCGCTAAAGAAAATCCACAACTGGTTGCTGAAGCCTGTCGCAAGTTCCCCGGTCATATCGTGGTCGGTATCGATGCTAAAGGTGGTCTGGTTGCCGTGCGTGGCTGGGCTGACGTCACTGAGAAAAAGGCGACTGAATTGGCTAAGGAGATGGAAGGGTTCGGTGTCGAGGCGATTATCTATACCGATATCGCTCGCGACGGGATGATGCAAGGCCCCAATATCGAGGCCACTCAGGCCCTGGCTGAAGCCATCAATATCCCGGTTATCGCTTCCGGCGGCGTGTCCAGCCTTGATGATATTCGTAATCTGCTAAAGATTGAAGCTTCAGGTGTCAGTGGCGTAATTACCGGTAAAGCGATTTACTCAGGAGCTCTTGATCTCCGCGCAGCGGTGGCACTGGCCAAAGGGGGGCTGTGATGCTGACCAAACGAATCATCCCATGTCTTGATGTTAAAGATGGCCGGGTGGTCAAGGGGGTAAACTTTGTTGGTCTGCGTGATGCTGGAGACCCGGTTGAGGCAGCAGAAGCTTACTGTGAGCAGGGGGCTGATGAGCTGACTTTTCTTGATATTACTGCCAGCAGTGACAATCGTGGGATTATTCTCGATGTTGTCGCCAAGACTGCGGAACGCGTTTTTATGCCACTGACCGTGGGTGGTGGGGTGCGTGAAATCAGCGATATTCGCAACCTTCTGAATGCCGGAGCTGATAAGGTCTCTATTAATACGGCTGCCGTTTACAACCCGGAGTTTGTCCGTGAGTCGGCGCAACGGTTTGGCAGCCAGTGTATCGTTGTCGCTATTGATGCTCGCCGTGTTCCAGATTCCTCTCCTCAAAAGTGGGAGGTCTATACCCATGGTGGCCGCAAACCGACCGGGATTGATGCCATTGAATGGGCAAAAAAAATGGAAGACTATGGCTGCGGTGAAATCCTGCTGACATCGATGGACTGTGACGGAACCAAAGACGGGTATGATATCGCATTAACGCGTGCGATCAGTGATGCCGTGGAAATTCCGGTCATCGCTTCCGGTGGGGTTGGTAACCTTGAGCATATCCGCGAGGGATTAGTTGAGGGTGGTGCCAGCGCTGCTCTGGCTGCTTCTATTTTTCATTTTAAAGAATACACTATCGCCGAATGTAAAGAATACTTGCGTGAGCACAATGTGCCAGCGCGAATTTAAGAGAGGAACCTTAGATGAGCGAAAGTAATGTGACTCCCAACCAGGATATTCTTGATGCGATCTACCAGATCGTTCTGGAGCGTAAAAGCCTGGGAGATGGTGAAAAGTCTTATGTCAAGTCATTGTTCGACAAAGGGCTTGATAAGATTCTAAGCAAAATCGGCGAAGAAGCAACCGAAACAGCTATCGCCGGTAAGGGTGGCGAGCCTCAGGAGGTTGTGTATGAGGTCGCTGACCTGTTCTTTCATGTGCTCGTGCTCCTTGGCTATTATGAAATAAAGCCGGAACAGGTTTATGATGAACTTCGGCGCCGTTTTGGACTGTCAGGGATTGAAGAAAAAAACAATCGTACCAAGTAATAAGTAATATCAGGAGGGCCGCCTCAATATCAGGGGCGGCCTTATTTTAGCCAACCCGCTCTTTTCCTCTGCATGCTTACCCGTCTACTTTATTTCTTCTGGCCACATTCCCTTGATGTTTTGCGGGCATATCGACATGATATGTCGGTTTCGACATCGCCTGATTGACGAAGGCGAATCCTCTTGAACAACAGTTACCTTTCAATGACGTCACCCTGGAGCCCTGGATGTCTGCCGTCATGGCACAATTCATCGAACATAAGGTGCAGGTATAATTTTCTATCATAATGGTAAATCCTTTGAGTAAATTAAATGATTACCGAAAAGGTAATTATTTAATTTATCATCAGGGATAAACGGAATGATTGTCAATACCATGTTCAGGCTGTCTAAGCGTTTGAGGGGGGGGGGAGGAGTCGCAAAGGTAAATAAAAAGAGACTGCCTCTCAGCGAGCAGTCCCTTCTGTAAACTGACGTCTTGTTTACCTTTAATCCAGAATAAACACTTTGTTAGGATTAAACAGATTTTTCGGGTCAAAGGTTTTTTTGATCTGCAGCATCATTGCGTATTCAACAGGATCAGTATAATGCTTTAACTCTTCAGATTTAAGCTGGCCAACACCATGTTCTGCAGCAATAGAACCGCCCATTTTATGGACAATGTCATGAACAATCCGGTTAAACGCGTGGTGATGGGCATTAAACTCATCCGCAGTCATATCCTGGGGTTGAGTAAGGTTGTAGTGGGAGTTCCCATCTCCAGCATGGCCAAAGCCACAAACGATGACTTCCGGCATATACTCTTTAACCTTCGCAGTTGCTTCAACCATGAAATCCGCAAGGCGGTTAAGTGGCAGTGAGACATCATGTTTGATGGAGGCACCCATGGCTTTTTGGGCTTCCGAAATGGCATGACGGATGGCCCACAGATCATCTGCTTCCTGCTTGTCCTGGGCGACTCTGGTGGGATAGTCGTAGCCTGACAGGAAGTTGGTCAGCGGGGTCAACAGATCGACCTCGGGATCGGTGGCGTTAAGTTCGATAAGGCCGTACCAGGGGTGCTGTTCAGGGAATGGCTCAAGCAGGTCAGGTTCGGCAACATGAACGATGTCTATAGCGACGCGCGGCAGGATTTCGAAGCCAACCAGATAGTCAGCAAAGCGATCACGCACGGCTACGAACATATCCATAAGTTCATAGATGTCTGCAGTGGCAAGCATCGCTGTCGCACTCGCTTTAGGCTGAGGGAATAGCTTGATGGTTGCCGCAGTAATGATCCCCAGGGTTCCTTCCGCGCCGATAAACAGGTGCTTCAGATCATAGCCGGCGTTGTCCTTTCGCAGACCGCGCATCCCGTTCCAGATTTCACCCGAGGGCAAGACAACTTCAAGGCCGAGAACCAGATCACGCGTATTGCCGTAACGAACCACATTCAGCCCGCCGAGGTTGGTTGACAGGTTGCCACCCAACTGACAGCTCTCTTGAGCAGGGCAGGTCAGGGTGTAGAGAAGGTCTTCATTGGCGGCCGCTTCCTGCAAATCCTTCATGATGCAGCCAGCTTCGGCGGTCAGGGTGCTGTTTGTCGTATCGATATTGCGGATTTTGTTCATTCTGCCCATATTGATCAGAATGCCGCCATCAGCAACAGCGCCGCCACACATGCCGGTGTTTCCTGATTGAGGAGTAATCGTGATGTTGAATTTGTTGCAACACTTCACCACCGCAGCGACTTCCTCGGTAGAAGCTGGGCGCACAACAGCGATGCCGACTCCAGCATAGAGACCACGGTGCTCTTTTAAAAAAGGGGCTTTTTCCTCGTCACCAAGCAACAGTCCTTCCGGTTCAACGAGTTCTTTCAATTCCGCAATAAATGCTTCGTTCATAATACTTCAACTCCTGCAGGTTTTAGGTTCTCAAAACAGATTATTTAGATGAGGCATGTTCTGTCTGGAGGTTTTATGGTTGCGTTCAGATTTCAGAAATTAATTTTCCGCAGTTATCAAAAATCATTTTTTGGGGCTCTCCGATAATTTCGATATCAGGGTGTGCGGAGGCCTCTTCAAGGAGATTTTCAGATATCAGCATCTCCCCAACATGGAGAGTATTTTTAATGCGAATGATTCGGGCGTTATTATGATCAATGCTGAAACAGCCTTTAATTGCTGCCTGAATCGCCAGCAGATCATTTTTCATAACGACCGGGATTCGACATGATTGAAGCATGCCGTTGGTTAAAGGATTCGGATAGGTTGCTGAAAAATCTATTTTATTAAAGAAGCGTTCGGTGCACACATCGGCATTGGTCATCCCATTGGCATTGCCATGTGACTTGTCAGTCAGGTCAAGAAGGGCGAGGCGTTGAGCCAGTGGTTTAAGGGGCAGGGTATCGACGTAATTTCTGCGAATTACGTTTGGATCCATGCCGGTTCCGGCGATATTTTTCCCCGCCTCATCAACGACCAGAACATCGCAGCGCTCAAAGAGTATTTGTGGCATGTTGGCACTTGCTAACTGCAGGAGGGATGGCTCCTCTTCAAGAATTTTATGGGCAGGAACAGCGCTGATTTTAAGGGTTTGATCATAGGCATTTTCAACTATACCAAGGGCAAAAATGACATTATTAAGAGGCAGGGCCGTTGCTGCAATGTCTTGAACTCTGACCGGGATATTCGGGACTCCGGCGGCGTGGCAAATTTCGGCGCCATCCCGTTTGCCAAGGCCTACCGCAATCATTTTGGCTATCCCGCTCTCGACGGGGGCCCGAAAGGAGGTATGCTGTTTGACTCTGGCAACAACAACTGTTGCGTCTGCTTCGTAAGCATTTTTATCCATGTAGACCGGGAGCCCATTGGTGGTGGTTGTTAATTGCACCACCTCCATGCTGGCTTTGATCGGGGCACCGACACTCTCTGCAGTGATACCCATGGCGGTCAGGACCTCACGTTGCCCTGGCGCGGTTGCTCCACCGTGACTCCCCATGGCTGGTACGATGAAGGGAATTCCTCCCTGTTGCTTTATATTGCTGACAAGCTCTTTAAGAATAATAACAATATTGGCTATTTCCCTGCTTCCTGCAGTAATCGCGATCTGTTGCCCTGGCCTGATAGCTGACAAAAGGTTTTTGTTGCCGAGTTCAGAGCGGATAACTTGGGGAATATCAATAATCTGATCAGCACAAAAGTTCTGGCGGACTTTAACCATTTTGGGCAACTGGATGTGGTTGACGATCTTGGCCACCGTTGCATTGGTTGTTTTTGGATGAAGGTCCATAAGGTCTCTCTGTAATAAAGCAGGTTGACGAACTTCTTTGTGTAGGGACTTTTTAAAATTAATGCTAGCGCTAACATCCTAAAGGCTTCCGCCAGGTATTAACCTGGCAGAGCCTCCGCAAGAAGATCGAGGATGTGAACCGCCTGTTGTTTTCCGCCAGCATGGTTGATGCTGTCCTGTAGTTGCATGATACAACCGGGGCAGTCCGTTGCGACAATACCGGCGCCACTGTTAAGAACGTGATCAGCTTTTTTGGCTCCGATCTTTTTACTCGTATCATAGTGATATACTGAGTAGGTTCCTCCCAGCCCACAGCAGCTCCCGGCATTCTCCATTTCAACGTAATCAACCTGGGGCAGAGCTTTGAGAATTTGACGTGGCTCTTTGGTAATTCCGTGGTTACGCAGGTGGCACGGGTCATGATAGGTGACCTTCAGAGGGGTTTTCGCTGCGGGCAGTTCTGCTAACTTTTCAGGCAGGCCCTGTTCCACCAGGAAAACAAAAATATCACGGATCTTGTCCTGATACGGTTCAAAGTCACTTCCCATTCCAGGGTATACCTGGGTTAGCCCGCTGTGACAGGAGGCGCAAGCGGTAACGATATAGTCACAATCATGCTTTTTCAGCATGGCCAGATTATCGTTAGCCAACGATTCAATGGTATTGGTCGCTCCGGCAGATACCGCAGGGACGCCACAGCAGCTTTGATCTTTGGGGATAATGATGGTGACACCCAGAAACTTAAGGGCTTTTAGCAGGGCCTCACCACTGTCCGGGTACATATAGTTAATCCCGCATCCGGTAAAAAACAGCACTTTGGGCTGGCCCTGCTGACCTGGAATGATCTCTGGGTGACGCTCACGAAAGGGTTTTGCGGTAATCGGTGGTAACGTCCGGTCAGCGGCGATGAACGGCGCCGGGAAGCGTAGCCGTAAACCGCTTTGCTCGGGAACTTGTTTAAAGAGCAGTTTGGAAAAGGTTCCCCCACTTTTAGCTAGAAAATTCATCAAGCCTTGATGTTTAAGGACTGTAGATACTCCAAGGCCAAAGGTTGAGAGCCCTTTACGTGCAGCTATCTCACGGCGCGTCGCAGCAATGATATCTTCAGTGTGGACTTTGTTCGGGCATTGTGAATAGCAGCTGCCGCAGAGCAGGCACTGCGACATGTCGAGGAGGAATTGTGCTTCCAGATCAACATCCCCCTTTAAGAGGGCATCGGCCAAAGCTATTTTGCCACGCGCAACACGTCCTTCATGTTTTTCAGCGCCGAAAGCAGGGCAGTGGGCACGACAGCTACCACATTTAACACACTGCTCGATTTCAGCTCGGTAGTCTTCTAGTTTTTTAAGTTTAGCCATGGATATCACTGCTCCCCTTAATTAGTGCGCTGTTACTGTGTCAGTCTTATCGCTGGGGAACATTTTGCCAGGATTAAGAATATTGTTGGGATCAAGTGCTTTTTTGATGGTTTTCATATAATCGATGCTGGAGTCAGTCAGTTCCATTTCGATATACGGCGCCTTCATGATACCGACGCCATGTTCACCACTCATGGTTCCACCGAGTTCCAGTGCACCGGCAAATACTTCTTCGATCGCTTTTTCAGCTTTTTCACTCTGTCCGGCAACCTTACTGTCGATCATGACATTGACGTGGATATTGCCGTCTCCGGCGTGACCAAAATTGACAATCGGAATATCATAGGCATCAGAAATCTTGTCGATTATGCGGATCATGTCAGGAACCTTAGAGCGCGGCACACAAATATCCTCGTTAAACTTGTCAGGGTTTACCCGACGCAACGATGCAGATACTGAGCGCCGGATCTGCCATAGGGCCTCACTTTCAGCCGGGGTCTCTGCAATCCGTGTTTCAACGACACCCAGTGGTTTAATAATATCGGCGATTTTAGCCGCCTGCTTGTCAAGGAATTCACGATCGCCATCGACTTCGATAATCAAAACGGCATTAGCTTCATCGGGAACTTCGAGTCCGGTTGCATTGCGGACACATTCGAGGGTACGGCCATCCATAAATTCAAGAGTTGTCGGGATGATTTTACCGCGAATGATCGCCGACACGGCTTGCGCTGCACCATCAATGGAATCGAACAGGACCAGCATGGTTTTCTTAGCTTCTGGTTTTGGCAGTAATTTGATAGTGATCTTTGAAATAACGGCAAGGGTTCCTTCGCTGCCACAGATCAATTTCGTCAAGTCATAGCCGACAACCCCTTTCATGGTCGGGCCGCCGGTTTTAATAATATCCCCGGTAGGGGTGACGATTTCCAGGCCGATAATGTAATCTTTGGTTACGCCATACTTGACACAGCGGGGCCCCCCGGCACATTCAGCGACATTCCCGCCAAGGGTACTCATTTTTAATGAGGCCGGGTCGGGTGGATAGAAAAGCCCAACTTTTTCAACGGCTTTCTGGAATGCTTCAGTGACAACCCCGGGTTCAACCGTGGCCACCAGATTTTCTTCATCTATTTCTAGAATATTGTCGAGGCGGCTTAAGCCCATAACGATTCCACCGCTGGTTGGTAGACTGCCTCCGGTAAAACCACTGCCGGCGCCGCGTGGAAACACGGGAATTTTATATTCGTTAGCCAGTTTCATGATGGCACTGATTTCGGAGCTACTAGCTGGATGGACAACAACATCAGGGAGGAACTGACGTTGTGTTGCGTCATATGAATAGCAGATAAGGTCAGCTTTTTCGGTGGTGACGTGGTCGGAACCACAGATGGTTTTTAGTTCGTCCAGAATCGCTTGCTCTAGCATCGCTTCGGCATATCCTTTCAGCTCAAAGAAGAGAATATTAGGGTGGAGAAAATAGTGCCTAAACTGACATATTAGATATCAGGAGGTGAGTTGCGAAACTAATATGTTAGATATATTTGCTTGTGTCAATCAAAATTTCGTAATAGCATAGCTTATCATATGTTGAAAGGGAAATGAATGAAAGCACTGAAGCGCTCCAAAAGTCTTACTGAACGCACTGTTGAGACTTTACGTAACGCTATAATAAATGAAGATTTTATGCTCGGGGAGCCGCTCTCCGAAACCCTGCTGGCTGAATCGTTAGGGATCAGTAAATCTCCTGTGCGTGAAGCACTGGCACAGCTAAAGGCAGAAGGTCTGGTGACGATCATTCCGCAGAAAGGGACGTTTGTTTTCACTCTGACCCCAAAAGAGCAAAAAGAATTATCGCAGATGCGGTTTATTCTTGAAGCAGCAGCCCTTGACCTTGCGTATGAACTCAACCGCGATAAGTTGATCAGGACGCTAAAAGATAACTTACAGGCAATGCAGCTACAACTTGCCAAAGATGATCTTGATAAATACCTGGTGTTTGATGGCTCCTTCCACATTGTTCTTTTTGACCTGTGTGATAACAGCTACCTGCGTGATGCTTACAATCAGGTTTCCGGTAAGCATTCGGCGTTGCGGTTGCGTAGCGCACGGCGTCCGAAACATATTGAAAAAACCTACGCCGATCACGAGACCTTTGTCGCTTGCATAGAAAAAGATGATCTCGCAGGGGCTAAAGAGGTTCTGAAGGCTCACTTCTCGCGGTTTGATGATTATTTTCGTGAGAATATCGAGAAGTTTGCCGTCTCTAACGCCTCTTCAACCCGTAAGGCTCGGCGGCAGCAGAATCGTAAGTTGAAGTTATAGAGGATCTCTATTTTCTTATCGCTCCTCGTCACTGAGCCATAGCAGTGCCTAGTAATAAGCTCCCTGATAAAGCCCACATTCCGACAGGAATGTGGGCTTTATTTTGGTGCGACCGCGTCACCAATCTTGTCCGGAGACGTAGTACTTTACGTCGCACAATCAAGTCCGCAGATTGACACAGCCACGGCGGAAAAGGGCCGTTTTCGGATGAAAACTAGCTAATATCTTTAGATGTAGGAGGATAAAACCGATGAAACTTGAACTTGTCATGCTGTTTAGCTGACATGGATAAATATAAATTAAAATAAATGTAATTTATGTTGATTTGGAAGTCACTGAAAAACAAAGAGAATTGCATTTAATTCCTATCAGGGAGTATACATGTCTTCATAAATAGGAAAATTGGGGTTGTCTAATGATTGACTTATCCTTATAATGCCGCACAAATTAGTAAATGATGTTTGATTGTTCCGTCTGCGATTACATGCTTTATCCCTGCACAATGACATTTTTTGTTTATAGGCAGGCTGGTAGGTTTGACGCAGTGTTCTTTGCTATGCCACGAAAGATAGTCATTAGTTCTAGAGGAGGAGTATGCAATGAAGAGATGGTCAAGATTTGTTCTCATTGTTCTGGCGGGATTGCTGATAAGCGGCCACGCTCATGCAAACGGATACCCAGACCAACCTATTATTGGCTATATTGCCTGGGGGGCAGGTGGTGGAACCGACACCATTTCACGTATGGTTTCACCTATTGCAGAAAAAATTCTGGGTCAGTCTATTGTTATGGTTAATAAGACTGGAAATACGGGGGTTTTTGCCGCAGAGAAAGTTTTTAATGCGAAGGCCGATGGCCATACCCTTTTATTTCATGCCGAGAATCCTCAGCTGTACCAGGTACTTGGTCTTTCCGACCTGAGTTATGATGAGTTTGATCCGATTATGTTATTCACTCAGGGAGCAACCGTTCTGGTGGTTCCGCAACGATCACCAATCAAAAGTTATGCTGATCTGATCACCGCCGCAAAGCAAAAACCGGGAGAAGTCTCTATTGGGCTCAGTGGTGTTGGTGGGCAACCGTGGGTGACCTCCAAGTTGATTAAAAAGGTTGAAGGTGTCGATTTTAAACCTGTTTCTTTCAATGGTGATGGTCCGTTGATTACGGCCTTACTTGGTGGTCGTATCAGCGTCAGTGGCCTGGCTGTAAGTGCTGCGATCCCGTATATTAAAAGCGGCGATTTACGACCCCTGGCAATTATGAAGAATTCCCCGAATAAAACCTTTCCAGATGTCCCGCATATTACCAAGATTAACCCCGCGTATACTGAGATTATGAAAGCATCGGGTTTTTTCTACGGCGTATACGTCAAGAAGGGAACGCCGGAATCGGTTAAACAGACATTGGTCAAAGCTTTTGAGGCGGCTTTGAATGATGAATCTGTCAAAAACTACACCAGAGACAATGGTTTAACCATTATGGGGTACAGTGGTGCTCAGGCTCGCGAGTTCATAGATAACTGGCGTTCGATCATGTCCTGGTTGATCTGGGATTCTGGCGCTGGGAAAAATTCACCTGCTAAATTTGGTATCCCGAAATCTTAGCTACCCGACTCTATAGGATTGGGCAGCTAAGACTGCCCTTCTCGATTGAGATATCTCAATCAGGGATATTTCTGTTCTGTCTCTTAAAGTTGGACAAGTAAGTGTACTGAGAGAATCTTATCGTTACAAATCACGCTCAACATTGTGAAAACTGGCGGATATTAATTCACTACAAGTAAATAGTAATTTATTTTGCTTTACTCACGAACTTATGGAGCATCTATGAAACGTTTACGAGAGGACTTTTTTGCCGGGTGGTCGCGAGTATTCTCGCCGGCTATCCCTCAGAAATATTGCCTTGGCCCTGATTCTGAAGGGTTTTCTCAACCGTCTATATGTTCTGCAAGAATAGGCTCTGTCAGTCGGATTACTATTCGTTCAACAAACCGCAAGAAAGTGAGTTGAGTCATGGCAGGAAATACTAATTGTTTGAATGATCTGCTTGCAATCCCTGAAGTGTTAGGTGCTTTTCTTGCTCACTCAGGCGGACGTCTCATTGCGTCCCGAATGCCTCAACACTTTGCTCAAGGACATGTTGAAAAATCGCTGATTGAGCGTGAACCAACCGATAGCTCAATTACTGAAACTGTTGGGGGCCTCCAGCGACATGATTTCCAATATTATGAATTTCGAGTTTTTGTTTATACCTTTGCCAAAGGGGCTTTGTATGTTTTGTGCCGACCGAAGGTAATTGTTCCTCAGCTCGATAATGCAGTGTTGCAACAAGAGGGTGATATTGTCGACTTGCTAAAAAAAGGAACTGGCGCTGGCAGGGCACGAACTGGTGATACCGCCAGGGAAAAGCAGAAAGAATCAGGAGGTAATCAATTTTTTCTACCAGTTATTGCCTGTTTGATATTACTTATTATCGCCGGTGGTGCCTTTGTATACCTTAAGGCGAGCCCTTCCAACCCGCCTGTTGTCCAGTCTGCTCCCCCTACAGTTCCGCCTGCAGTTCAATCTGAACCGCTTAAAGCTGAAGCTGTGAATGTAACGTCTGCTGCTAAGCCAGTAGTAACTGCTTCTTCTGCCGAAGTCCTGCTACGCATTGAAGGATCTGCGACCCTTGGTGAAAAACTTACCCCACAAATTGCCAGCGGATTTATGAAGGATGAGATGTTTGCCGGGGATGTCCGGGTGGTTAATGGCAAGGCTTCTCATACCAAACAGGTGGTTGGTACTTTGGGTGACGGGAAACTGGTCGCAATAGAGATAATTTCAAAAACGTCTAATGATGGTTTTGCCTGTCTTGAGACGGAAAACTGCGATATTGCGATGTCCTCCCGACCAGTTAACCCAGAGGAAACTGCGCGCCTTCAGCAAATTGGACCGATGACCAATTCTGCCAGTGAACATATTCTCGCTCTTGATGGTATTGCTGTTGTCCTGCATCCCGTAAATAGGATTGATAATCTGAGTCTCCAGCAAATTGCCGATATATTTACCGGTAAGATCACCTCTTGGTCACAGCTTCCTGAAAGTGGTTTGGATGGAGATGTTCAGGTTTACGGTAGGGGGCCTGAATCTGGCAGTAATGCTGTTTTTCGCTACCTTGCTCTGCGCGATGAAGCGTTTACTTCAGGAATGAAAACCGTTGCAAGTGATGCAGCCTTAGCCGATCAGGTTGCTGCAGATAAATTCGCTATCGGGTTTGTTTCTTTACCCTATATGAAAAATGCCAAGGCAATTGCTATAGAACAGGATGGTGCTGCACCAGTATTTCCAACACCATTTACGGTTTCAACCGAGGACTATCCATTGTCCAGGCGGTTGTATTTTTATACAGCGGTCAATCCGAAAAACTATCTGGCGCGTCCTTTCTTTCAGTATGCTCTTGGTGATGGAGGACAAAACGTCGCTCAAAACCAGGGCTTTGTGTCCCTTACCATTGATAAAATTAGTTCCACGGTGCCCAGTTATGCTCCGCAAAACTATCGTGACAGTATTAATGATGCGGATCGCTTATCCCTGAACTTTCGTTTTCGGTCGGGAAGCTCAGAACTGGATAACCGTGGAAAGCGAGACCTTGAACGCCTGATCGCTTTTCTCATCAGGCCTGAAAACCGCGGAAAATCGATACGCCTGCTTGGTTTTGCCGATAGTCGCGGTGAACGGGCTGCAAACTGCTACCTGTCTAAAGTAAGAGCAGAGAAAGTAGCAACGATTCTGCAGTGGCGGGGAATCACAACCGAAGCGGTAGAAGGATTCTGCGACGATATGCCGATTGCGACCAATGCAACTGCCTTAGGAAGAGAAAGAAATCGTCGTGTAGAGGTCTGGTTGGGGACCTAGTCTTTGCCGGTCAAGGACAAGCGATTTGGCTTTGCTATATGTTTGAATTAACAATAGTTTTAGTCCAGAGGTTGAGGTCTTCCACTGTGAGGGGGGCTTGATCCGCCCTGCTCAGGGTGATGGATCGTGCTTCATAACACTAATCGAAATAGATTGATCTTATTTCAGGAACAGGAATATGAAGAATACTATTATCAAGACATGTTTAGTCTTTACTCTGTTGTTTATTCCCGGGCTAGTTCTGGGAGCAGGGCTTATTACCAATGATATTCGACTGGTTGTTGCAAGCGATTCTGCCAGCGGAGATACTTATCAAAGTGCAGTTATCATGGCTAAAGCTCTGGAAACAAAGCTTGGGATCAAGGTGACGGTAGATGTTGTTGGTGTTGAGAAGGCCCTTACTGCAGTTGCCAAGGAGGGTAGTAACGGGTCAACTTTGATGGTATCGAATGATTCTGCTTATCTGGGTGCGGTATATGGTGTTAAAGGGCGTAAAGATCTGTTTGCTAACTATACTTTAGGAGCAAGCATCGCAACCAATCCTGGAAATGGATTTCTGGCTTCGCGGCATTCGCAATACTGGTCTATTTTTGAGGTATTAGACGCTTGCCAGCGTGAAATTCCTGTGCGGGTTGCGGTTGAGCCAGGGGGACCATCAGCTGTAGGTTTTACTGCATTGAAACACGCTTTGAAGATTATGGCGCCAGGTAGTGAAAAAAATCTGGTTGAAGTTGCCGCTGAATCTCAGGAATTACGCAACCAGGCTATGTTTGATGGTAAGGCCGATATTATTGGCGGGTCAGTACAAACCAACGAAAAGTTTACCAAGCTCCCGGTGTATGAACGGACTGGCATGCGTATTATCTGGTCGCCAACCAAAATGGCGACCATGCGCTGGGCCAATCCGGAGGGGTACGGTAAAATTGCTCAGAACGATATTATCCGGGCTCTTGAGCCCTATGTCTGGATTCCCTACACGAAGGAAACAAATTTTACCTTCGATAAAGAAGTGTTCTTTGTGTATAACAAAAATATCAGTCCCGAATTGGTGCGTTATTTAGATAAGATTCTTGGTGAGATCTTTGCTGTCGGGGGGGTTCGGCCTCAGTTGACCGATTCTTATCTTGTCCCGGATTTTAAACCGGCCTGGATGACCGCAGAACAGCTGCAGGAGAAGAGTAAATACGTCAAGGATTTACTTAAGGATCTACGATCCTGAAAGTCTGGATGAGCGAATAACGCTGAAATTACAAAAATGCCCGCAGCTATTTTTTTGCGGGCATTTTTTTAACCGATCAGGATTTTTTACAGATATTCAACATCTGTAGCAAAAAAGGTAATGGACTGCAGTTGTTTGACTTTTTGCTCATTTAAGTTAGCTGGTAGCGGACAACTCTCTCCCTCTTTCATCTCCTCCTGTTGTTTTTTTTCAGTAGCGCAAAGGTCGATATATTTGCCTACGGCATAGCCTTTCAGTTGCACCTTGGCTCCGGTCGCATCAGTCTTGAATTTAAACGCATCATCTTTGGCCCAAACCAGGACATAGGGGTCGCCTTTACGGTATTTGTCTTCGCCTACCCAGATTTTGCAGCCACTGGTACAGGCCCCGAGTATGGTACCGGTGAGGATGACTTCCTGCTTTTCAACTTTAGTTATGTCCTGTGTCAGTTCTGGAATATTCAGAGTTTGGGCTGCTGCAATGCCGGGTAAGACCGACAGCGCAAGCAGCAGGATTGTACAACTGATAATTTTTGATCTTTTCATGTGCGCAGATCCTTTCTGAGTTTGCTTGCTTTGGGTTTTCTGACGAGGTACAGGTAACAACCGGTAATGGTAAGAATCGTGAGAATAATTCCAAGCAGATCGTAAAAGATGCGTCCCCAGAAGCCAAAGATGGCCCCGGTATGCAGATCCTTGATAACCCACATAACCGGAACTGATTGTGCTTCTTCTGGAAATAAATCTTCTAATCCCTGGGCTTTACGTGTGCGGTCCAGGCGATCCTGATAACTGGCTGGTAACAGCGAGGTGGAAATACGCCCTTTTTCGAGAACCTGAAAATCATGCTGATGGTTGTACAGGATTCCTGTGATAACACAGATAAGAAGGAAAAGTGAGACGATGAAGCTCAGCCACTTATGGTAACCAAAGCAGTAAAGGTGAACTTTCCGCCATAGAGGCAAGGATGATCTGGTTTCCCGCTGGCGAACTGGTCTATGCATCGATGGCCCATCCTTTATAGTAATCTTGTAATATATAACTTTAATGGGGAAGTGGATGCAACGTTAAAAACTCAGATTGAGGATTCGGCAGTCCTCGGTGCTAAATATGAAAAGGGGCAAATGTTCAATTTGCCCCTTGGTATTGAATGAAAAGATTATATTACGGAATCCGATTATGGATTTAACACCCATTCCTTAGTTGATTCGGGATATACCAGGTACTCATATTCCGGATCGGAAGGTGGATTACCACGATACAGCAGCTGATAAGTTTCACCAGGTTGTACCTGGCTGTTGTAGACAACCTCGCCATCAACCACTTGCAAATCAGGACCATAGTAGATCGTATCGTAAAAATAATGATAAAGTACCCTGGTGACATTGTGGTCGCTGACTCCCCAGTAGGAAAAGAGCTCTGAAGGGTAGCCGGATAAACGCAAGTTTTCCTCAATCCATTCATCAGAATAGCCAGCATTGCTATAAACGCTGACTAACTCTTTAAAGATGGCAATATTGTTATGCATGTCCTGTTCACCATCGGTTGCCCAAAAGCGCAGACCAGTATTGGCCAGCACTGGCAGTGATGTTTCGTAGTCATCCCAGAAACCGGGGAAATTTCTTAACAATGCGCCGTTATTACAAACGAAGGTCCCGATGGTGAAGTTATATTCTCCTTCGGGCAGGCTGCGGTCAGGAGCTGTCGGGTTGGGACCATCTTGATTGGCACTGTAGGTCAGTCCTGCCAGGGCCCTGATGATCTGGTCACAAGCAGCGGTGCTGCGTGAATTACCGCTGAGAACAATCTGGCTCTGGTCAACATTGTAATTCTCAAGGAAATATTTGATGGTGTTCACATCGTCAACAACGAAATCGTAGTCATCACCACCACCGCCAACAATTGAGCGGTCATGAATATTAAGGACGATGGCTCCGCTGTCCATCCAGCGGATACCGGAAGCATCAAACTTGGCACCTGTACCAAAGTTATTGGTTCCATCTGGAAGAATCCAGAAAGAGGTACCATTGCCGGCAATCGTGATAATGAGTGGTACTGAAACACTACCGTCATAAGATTCTGGAACATAAACCCAACCGCGTACGTAAGGATCGGCGTCACCATCAAGGCTGGTAGCCGCGGTACTGGGAATATAGATTTCAGCATCTTCAAAGCTGATAAAACCATTGCTGTTAAAGTTGGCAGCAATGGTTTCTTTCCACAGACCGGTTTTGTTATAGCGGCCGTATTCATTCGCCAGGGATGCTGCTGATTCTTCCGGTTCACCACTATGGTGCAGTTTCAACTCCAGGCTTTCACGGGTGTAATAACCAACTCCCGCAGTATTGGCTACATAATCGTCGCTATCTTCATCACCATAGTGGATGTTGCCATCAACACTACGATACCAATTGTCGGCAATATAAACAGATGGGGTTACCTTTAGCCGTGAACCAGTCGCATTATCTCCACGGTAGATCAGAGCATTCTCGTCAGTGGCTCCTGTGCCGGTATTGACAAACAGGGTAACTACCTGACCATTGACAACAACATCGTCAATAGCAAGGGTATGGAAATCGGGAGATTCGACACCACGATCCTCGAGTATGTAGGTGTCTGCAGTAACCTCGCTGACATGAACGCCTGCCTTATAAGTGATATCGACAGAAACTAATCCTTCACCATAAAAGGTTTGATCAGTGTAGGCCTGAATACTTTCAATATCGCTGACATGTAACTGATCATCGTTATTGTTGTCGTCATCGGAGCAGGCTGTCAGTAGCGCTAAGGACAGGATGAGAAGATATACAAGCCAATGTCTGAATTTCATAAAACCTCCTTTTAAATAAGAAAACATGAGATGAAATGAACAAAGGCGGCCATATATGCAATAATCCTATTGATTGGTATTGCATTCTGTAGGCCGATCTGAAGTTTAGCGTGAGATCAAAAAGGAGTTTTTTGAAAAACTATGAAATTTTTACAAAAACTGAGGATTATTTGCGGTCAACCGGAAGCATGTTCCCTAGTTGTTGGCTGACTTTCAGCATAAGTGGCGTGAATATGGCCCACACAAGGGCGAGTAAACCAAGGCTTTGGGGCAAGGGCCAGAGGAAGATTGCCGCATCCAGGCGAGCTCCGCCCCAGTAGGCAAGGGGGCCACCGATACCACCTGCCAAGGCTGCAAGCAAGGGCTTGTCTTTTAACCAGTCAAGGCTATGATTCAGCAGTGTAGCGAGGGCCATCCATATGGTCATGAGCCAGTAGGGTATCGGTGTGTTGTCCTCGGGAAAGCTGAACAGTCCCAATTGTTTAAGGCCACCATCAATGAGCATGCCGCAAACTGCCACACTGATGATCAGAATCAGGTCAGCGCGGCGTTGCTTACTGAAAAACAGGTGAATACCGATCAATACCAGGCTGAGCCAGACCATCTGGTTCCCGCCGAGCACGCACAGCAACCAGATGAGCTGGTAATTAAGAACATTCAACAGCAGTTTCATGGCAGGTTCGTCAGCAATTGAGCTGTCCAGGCTTCGCTGCAGTAAGCTGAACCGTGCTGATGGTTCGCTCGCGGAAGCCACCTTCGCAATAACAGAAATAAAAATCCCACAAGCGCTTGAACCTTTCATCGTAACCAAGGGCGGTCACAGCAGCGCTGTTGGCATTAAAGCGAGAGCGCCAATCCTCCAGGGTCCTGGCATAATCCAGACCAATATCATCCAGGTTGCGGATCACCATGTCCGTATGTTGAGCGATCTGGTTAAACAGGGTCTGGTTGGACAGAATACAACCCCCAGGGAAAATATGGCTCTGAATAAAATCGACGCCACGCAGGTAGGCTTTGTAGAGTTGGTCGTTCAGGGTGATGGCTTGCAGGAACATCAGACCATTGTCTTTAAGCAGCTTTGAGCAGGTTTTAAAAAACTCTGGCAGGTAGTTATAGCCTACGGCTTCAATCATCTCGATGCTGACCAGCTTGTCGTATTGACCAGTAAGTTTTCGATAGTCCTGTTTGAGCAGGGTGATTGTATGTTCAAGACCGGCGGCCTTAATCCGTCTACTTGCCTCATCATACTGGGCATCGGAAATGGTTGTTGTCGTTACCCGGCAGCCATAGGTAGTCGCCGCGTGAATAGCAAAACCGCCCCAGCCGGTACCGATTTCAATGACGTGATCTTCAGGCTGTAGTTGCAGCCTGCGGCAGATCTCGTCCAGCTTATAAACGGCTGCTTCGTCGAGACTGCTGTCTGGAGTGGGATAGACAGCCGCTGAGTACATCATGGTCGGATCGAGAAAGGTTTGGTACATGGCGTTGCCAAGATCGTAATGAGCCAGAATGTTTTTTTTCGAACCACTCTGGTTGTTACGGCGTAACAGGTGACGAAGGCGCTGTACCGGTATGGTCAGGAGTGCGAAGCGCTTTTCCATGCGCTGTAAAACCATCTGGTTGCGGGCCAGAACACGAATGACATTGGTCAGATGGTCCGTTTCCCAATCGCCATCAATATAGCTATCTGCAGCACCAATCGACCCGCCAAACAAAACTTTACGGTAGAAGGCAACGTGCTTGACGTTGATGGTGGCTTTGATATCGCTGTTGGTTTGACCGTAGACCGTATACTGTTTTCCGTCATGCAGGGTCAACTGCCCGGCTGTCAGTTTTTTAAGGAGTTTAAGGACCAGAGTTTTGCAATGCTGATCGAACCATGAAGATTGTCGTTTTGTCGCTTGCCATTCCCTGGTCGGATTAAGGGTTTTCATAGTTGCTCCTTCTGGTAAGGGACATATGGAATCTTTTTAAGATAAATTCGTAGCGCCTGCCAATAGATGCCAAACAGGGTCAGACCTGTCATAAACGGACGTCTAAGCAGTTGACGGCGGACGTTAGCAAGAGTCAGCGGGGTGTTCTTGAGGTTCAGCATCGCTTTAAAAACATGACCGCGGTCATCATCGACAGCGATATCAATGGAAATGTTATCCCCCGCTAGAGTTGCGACCCAGTGGTATTGTTGGTCATCAGGATTAAAAGGAGACACATGGAACTGCTTGGCGTGACGAATATCGAGTGATTCACCATCAACGGTAAAAGCGTAGTGATGTCGTTCGTTCCACGGTGTGTTAGAGACTTCAGCCAGAAAATGACTGCAGGTTCCGTCAGCAGTGTAGCCAAAGTAAAAATTGACCGGACTGAAATAGAGCCCCAGGGTATTCAGGTTGAGCAGGCCATAGACGTTGCCTTCTACCACAACTCCGGTGAGCTGTTCCATGCGCTGTTTAACGGCTGTATGCAAAGGGATCTCGGGGGAGCCAAGGTAGTCGCTGCGCTTGAAACGACTTAAAGCAAAGCGTCGTGGAGAAAACCAGATCCCCAGGTCTGGTAACCTGCCCACCTGCTTCAGATTGAGCAGCCACATGAAAAACGGATACTCAAAGTTATGCTCCCGGGGGAGATAGCGTTCATGCCGGATAGATCCAACGCAGAGGCCCGAAGCGATGGGTTTCATGGTGTTACCCCGAGATCTCGACACACTCTCAAGGCACTGTTGACACCATCTTCATGAAACCCATTGAACCAGTAGGCGCCGCAATAATGCAGACGGTCTGCTCCTGAAATTTGGCGCCATTGGGCTTGGGCAGTGATCGTTTTCAGGGTATAGGCCGGATGAGAATAGTTAAAGGTCCCGATTACTTTATCCGCAGCAATCTCCTGATTCAGAGTGACCAGGTAGGTATGCTGTTTCTGAAGCTGCTGCAAAATATTCATATTGTAAGTAAGGGTCGGTTTCTGATTGTCAGGTTCAACCCGATAATTCCAGCTGGCCCAGGCTGCTTTGTTGTGAGGCAGAATACTGGTATCTGTGTGCAGAACCACCAGGTTGTCGGTGAAACTCAGATCTCCCAGAACCCGTTGTTCAGCATTAGATGGGGTTGCCAGCATCTGCAGGGCCTGATCACCATGGCAGGCCAGAATTACCTCATCAAAGCGCTCTTCTCCCCACGGGCCACTGACCTGGACCGTCTGCTGCCCACGTTTTATTGCCGTAACAGGGCTGGACAACCGGATACGATCCCGATAGGGCGCGGTAAGCGGTGGAATATAGCTGTGAGATCCGCCTGTAATTGAGTACCACTGGGGGCGCTTGATGATGTTAAGTAAGCCGTGGTTCTCAAAGAACTGGACAAAGAATCGCAGCGGAAACTGGCGGCTTTCCTCAAGTCCCATGGACCAGATTGCTGAGATCATCGGCAGCAGATAGTTCTGGGCAAAGAGATCGCCAAAGCGGGTCGCATCCAGGTAGTCACCAATTGTCGCAACACTGCCGGTCTTGGCTGCTTTACGCACCTGGCGATTAAAGCTTTGAATATCCCACAACATGCGCCAGAAAGCTGGATTGCTCAGGTTACTGCGCTGGGCGAACAGGGTCTGCAGATTATGGCCGTTATATTCCAGGCCAATGGCATCGTTGCGTACCGAAAAGCTCATCTTCGTGGCCTGAAAGGGAACCTTAAGCTCATTAAGCAAACGGATAAAATTAGGATAAGTGCGGTCATTGAACACAATAAAGCCTGTGTCTATGGCGCTCTGTTCGTCAGCATGATTGACCGGGATGGTGTGGGTATGTCCGCCGATATAATCATTGGCTTCAAAAACCGTCACCTGGTAACGGTGACAAAGATAATAGGCACAGGTCAGACCAGCAATTCCGGATCCGATGACGGCAATTTTTTTCATGATCGAACCATCCTTTGCGCAAGCCTGCACCACAGCCCTTTAGGAAGCAGGGCCAGAGTTTTCAGCAGCAGGGTAAATTTTTTAGGGAAGTGAATTTCCAGTTGATCGCGGGCAATCCCCTCTCTGATCGCTTTACTGGCTTCATCAGCGTCAATCAGAAACGGCATGGGGAAGTCGTTGCGATCAGTTAATGGGGTTTTGACAAAGCCGGGACAAACGTGACTGACGAGGATCCCCTCCTGCTTCAAGCTGATGCGCAGGGTGTCGAGCAGGTAAGCAATGGCGGCTTTTGAGGCCCCGTAGGCTTCGGCCCGCGGCATGGGCAGGTACGCAGCAGAAGAACCAACGCCGACCAGTTTGGGGTTGTCACTGCGCCTTAACGCTGGTAGCAGCCCTTCAATACTGATGGCCATGGTATCGACATTGGCACGCATGACGCGGCTGACCAGAGTACTGTCAAAATCTGGCCAATCGATATATTCACAGGTTCCCGCCGCCAGGATCGCGAGGTCCACTCGCTCAAGTTTGGTGAACCAGGCGAGTGCTTGATCGCGGTTGAGCAGATCGATCTGTGCTGTTTTCAGGCCCAGGCCCGTTAATTCCTGTAAGGCCTCTGCTGATCGGCCAAGGGCCCATACGTCATGCCCCTGCTGATGGTAGTCGAGGGCCAGCTGACGCCCGATTCCTGAGGTTGCACCGGTAATGACAATAATCATGGCGCCAACCTTTCTTTCAATTTTCTGACAATCCGACCCAGCAAGGGGATATGCTCATAGAGCATAGCGCCAAGATCAAAGTAGTCCCGGTGTTCACTGACCAGCCCTTCGGCGTTGAAATTCAGTAAGCTGATCCCTTCGACACGGATGTCCTGACCATTATTCAAGCGGGGGTGACGTATTGTCATCACCCAGCAGAGGGTCACTTTATGGTTGTCGATAAGCTGTTCGCCAAAGGTGAATGTCACGCTATCAACATTTTGATACAGCTCTTTGAAATAATGAATTAGGGCTTCAAGGCCGACGATCTGGTGCAGCGGATCGCTAAACCGGATATCCTTGCTGTAGATTGAACCGAGCAGAGCCAGATCGTTTTTGTCAAGCTCCTGGTAAGTTTCGATGAAATGCTCCAGAGCTTTCATGATTCTTCCTTAGAATCGCTTCTTTGCAGTAACTGGCGTTGCAGGGTTCTATCGATTGGGGCGCTATCTGAAAGCCAGATCCCAAAATACAGTTGGGCAAATTCAGCAGAGGGAATGGATACCAGGAGCTGATTGTTCAACGATAATGTGGTTTGTTGCTGGTCTGAGTTGTAACAGAGGCTGTATTTATCCCCTTTATTAACCTTCCGGTAACTGTTGTGCAGGGCCTCTATCTGAGCTCTGAAACGCGCGATGGTCGCTTCAGAATACTGCTCATCAAGAACTTTGTTAGCCGTACGAATCATGTCTTGCGGTTTAAGACTGACCGCGTACTCAAGTACCAGGCAACGCGACCTGTTCTGGTTTATCTCTTTTTGATCGGCATACAGGGCGGCTGAATAGACCTTAATCAAATTAAGATAGCGAACCTCACCTTGTCCCAGCAGAGCCATCCCCTGTGGTGAACTGTCCATCGCGTATACTGTGGAGAGATTTAATAACAAGCAGGTCAGCAATATGCTCATGATGCGTATGACGTTTTTCATATCAGTCCCCCTGGTTCACTGTTTTGGTAAAGGCAATCGTCACCTCGCCAACACGAAAACCGAATTTACTCATTTCTGCCCGATTCAAAAGGATTCCGTCCGGTTGCAGGAACATCCAATCGTCAAAATTGATTGCCCAGGTTTTTCCTGATACCGGGATTTCAACCTGATAGCTCCAATTCAGGGCATTGCCTGCGGTGCGACCTGTTGCACGGCCTATAACATCCCCTGCGGTACCGCTGAGGCGATTGCCTGAGTCTTTGCTGATTACCCAGGTTCTGTCACTGCTTCCACCATCGTTCCAATAGAATTTTTCGACCAGAACGAGTTGCTTTTGAGAATTAATTGTGCCGGTAATGTCGACTACGAACTGGCGTAGCAATTCACCACTACGGTCCTGAACAATGCCCCAGCCACGGGTTGTTCCAGTAAAATATTCAAACAGATCAAATTGCGGTCTATTTTTAGTGTAGTTGGTAATGTCGATGGCGCAACCCGAAAGGCCAAGTAAAAACGAGGCTGCAATGACTGTGAAGAAGATAGAAAAGCTACGCTTACGGAAAAATTGTTTTTTCATGGGTTGCTCTCCTGTTTGTCCGGTCTTTTGTTGGCAAATCGATGAGGAGAAATATTACTTATTTAGTAATATATAGAAGGTTTGTAGTTTTGTCTAGGACAAAACTTGAAAACATCTAAAAAATAAAGATAATGATATTTTTAGATCTTCTTGAAAATAGGAAGTTAGGATAGCTTCATTTCAGTGATGTATTATTTTTTCTCAGGCTGTAGGGGAGGGGAAGGCCGTTCAGATAGAAAGTTCAGAATTGATTAAGCACATAACGAAGGGGTGAACCATTTACAGGCAGGGCGAAGATAAAAAAAGCCCCTGATCCGGGGGATCAGGGGCTTGATATTCCTATGGTTTATTATCGTTAGTGACCACAGCCACAAGTTTTGACGGCTTTTTCGCCACAGCCACAAGAAGAGCCTGCGGCAAGAATTTCCTCGATATCTTCTACGCAGCCACCACAACCGGTGCCTGCACCCGTGATATCTTGAATTTCTTCAACTGATGATGCGGATTTTTCACTGATAGCAGCACGGATGGTATCGGCGTCTACGTCGATGCAATGGCAAACTGTTTTGTTTTCTGACATATCTTTTCCTTATTTCGTTAATAGATTCATTAGTTTATTGGTTATTCACGCAAACAGTGAGAGACAACTCTCTTCCTGAATCTGATCTTAACTGAAAGATGATTTCAATATCAATAGGGGGGTAAATATTTTTTTATTTATGTCCTTTAATATGTAGCCCACAGTGATAGCATTTGCGTACCGGTCGAAAGGAAAAACCGTTCATGTGAAAGCAGTTACCGCATTGTGGACAGCGGACTAATGCCATAAGGGCAACCGCAATAATCAGGAGAACAAGCCAGCAGACAAAAGCAACAATAAGCATTTGCCCGGCATTGGAGGCACGCATGGCCAGCATCATCAGCGGTAAATAACAGATGATAAGGATCCAGAGAAACCAGCGTTTCTGGCGGATATTTTTTAACCCTTGCTTTATTTCTGGTGGATCTGAACTGATTGTCTCCATAGGTTCCAGCTCTTTAGATGCTTGAGGGTCGTCGTTGTTATGGTCTAGCGTTGGTTAGAAACTTTTTCCGGAGATGGTGGTTCGGGTGGACGTTTATCTGCATTGACGTGCAGAGCACAGTGCAGACAGCGGCGTAATGGGAGAAACGTTGGTCCATGGGTATGGAACCGTTGGCCACAGCGGGGGCAGCGTAGCACACAGGCAAAGCCTACCGCCAGAATGAGTAACAGCAGCCAGGAACCAAAAACAAACCCAGCCCAAAACCGATAATCAGGGGAATCGAGTGCTAATTTCATGGCCGGTAGATAAACGATAATGACCAGCCATAGCCAACGTCGCCTGTCTCTGATTTTCTTCAGGCCGGTGGCATAAATGCTTGGATCCTCAGTCGTCTGACCCGCCGGTTCTGAAGCGGAATAGGTATTTTTAATTCTGGTCATTTCCGGATGCTAGCGGGTTTGGCTGCTAAGATCAACGCCGTGGGCAAACTAAGTTGCTCACAGCGCTGATAATGGTTAGTCCGTCTCTGTGACTTCTGCCTCTTCTTCACTTGGAGGCGCTGGAGGATTAACTGCTTTTTCTGCTATCTGGTTATCCACAAAGTAGAGGCAGACCTCTTTTGCGCCAAGCCGAGAATAGCTGAATTTCTCACACAGGTTATTGATCAGGAAAGTGACATCATTACGGATTCTGGTGTCATAGGTTTTAAAATCTTCATGGCCAAAATCCTTAATCGCACTTCTAAAGTTTTCGTTATCAAGGAACGGCTCCAGAACCTTCTCCTTCAGGAAGTGGACATAGCGTTCATAGAGATATTTATAGAGCTTGGTTTCCTTAATATCTTTTTTCTCCAGCTGAATCTCCTGGGTCAGGGTTCTGCTGGTATATTCCTTTTGTACGCCACTACGGAATGTCCGCGTCTTTTCAGGATCTCCAGCACCGGCAAACAGGCGCGTTTCGATTGCGTGGAAGAAGGATTCGCCAACGTTAAGACGATCCCCGGTATAAACACAGTCGACCGTGGCATGTTCCTCAAAGTTGACGGCGAACATATAGTTTTTCAGATCCCGGTCAATCTGCTCCTCGTTATAGTAATAAAGAGCTTCTTTAATTTCCTGGGTAATGGTGTAATCGTACATGTGCATCAGGGAATCGAGGAAGCCCGCGGGAATCATGTGCATCCACAGCTCATTTTTACGGAAAAACTTGTTGAGCATGGTCATATTGATCAGGGTCCCCTGTTTAGCCAGGGCCGAATATAATTCGCTGAAAATTCGAATTGAATCGCGCCCGGAGAGCCCTTGGTCCCCATCACTTTCTGATTCGGCAATAATCTGTTTACGCCGTTTGGCCGTTAACGCTTTACGGTCATCCTCTTCCAGCCAGGCGGGGATATTTCCTGTATAAATCTCCATTTTCAGCAGGTGAAGATTTTTATCGCAGTAACTGCTGTAGCGATCAGGATCTTTAATCCACTCTTGCATTGCGGTCGAGTTACGCTTGAGGCGGGTTGAAATGATGATGCGGGCAAAATTGTGCAGAACCCTGGGCAGGAAGCTGTCATCAATATGACGGTCAAAAATATTCCGGTAGATCTCAACCTCGGTGCGCAGATCCAGAATGTAAGGGATTTTGATGAACTCGATACGGTCAGACAATGATGGCAGGTTTTTGATGCTGTCTTCATCTTCCGGATTCATCAGAGCGATAAACAGGGAATTGACCTTTTCCTCAATATGCTCAACCTTATGGACCCCTTCACTGATGATGTTGTGCAACTTCAGCAGGCGGTCAACATTGTCACCCTTGATATCCATCAGGGCGTAAACCCCGTTGTTGGTCTTGGCGAAGTTGGAAAACAGATACTGAACCTGGCCACTGTCCTTAAACAGGCCATTGATACGTTGCTGGAGGAACTCATTGGACAGCACATTTTTTCTGATGGCGGCATCTCCGGGGTTGAATACGCTGATCCCCGTCCCCAGACGACGGTTGAACTGGTAGTGGCGGGCGAACAGCATCTGCAGCGCCAGTTTCGGATTGTGCAGGCGTCTGATCAGGGCTTCGTATATGGAGGAACAGATAGTACATGGCGTATCTTTAAAGACCCACTCGTACTGTTTTTCGGTAAACAGTTTCCACTTGGTCTCATCGTTTTTAAACAGATCATCAAAGAAATCACGCCGGTATTCACGGGGGATCATCAGGATCGGACTGTCGTGGCTGGGGCAAGGGACCTCTATGTACAGTTCTCCATGTTGCAGGGCCCGTTGCGCTTGTTGTAATGATGATGCCTGGAGGTCCTGCTCATCCATCATCTCGGCCAGTTTCATCAGCAGGCGATCCATCTGGACCGCGCTGAACTGATTCAGCATCCGCCGGTCCAGGCGCCAGACCGCTTCGTAGCTGCACCCTGCAGGACTATTGGCATATTGCTCAAGCACTCTTAACAGGTTATCGAGAAAAGTACTTTTCCCGCTGCCGGGAGGCCCTCGGAAAATATAGATTTTATTCTGGGCGATACTGCTGCGAAAATTGTCGACCAGTTTGACCAGACGGTTACTGAACAGACGGTCGGCGAAGAAAGGGTTGTCAGCATTTTCAACGAACAGCTTCGTCGTATCGTAATACTTGAAGTTAATCGATTCCGGGTCCCCTTCGTACTCATCGATACCTTCTTTGACATAATTCTTGATCATGTCGTAGAAAACCTGGGAAATATTGCGGATCGCTTTGGTTGGATCGGCGGTAACCCGCTCCAGGTAATGATCAAAGGGGATTGTTTCCGTGTGATAATGAGTTTGCTGCACACTGGAAAAATTATTAATCGCCCGGTCGATTGGGTTTGCTTTCTCTTCTTGGTTGATCATTCTGTTGGTCATAGGCACTAGAGCCTTTCTTTACTAAGCTTACGGTCCTGCATGGTATACAGAACTCTGGTCCAGTTAACTCTGGGAGGAAGTTCCTGATCCCGTTCTTTGTCTTCGATCAGTTCTGCTTCATCCGTGGCTAGTTTTACCGGACCTCCCCAGAGGTACTCGATCCCAAGCATGGTGTTGGCAATATATTCAGCGACCAGTGGTTTGCCTTCGTTGACATGGGACAGCATCAGGCTGTCATCCTTGGTATTTTCCAGATCGATTTCGATTTTTGGTGGGTGATACAGGGAATCGAACAGCATCTGGCGGTAGTCAGCGACTTTTCTGCTCTTGATGTAGAATTCCCAGACCATTTTGGCCTTATTGAGACGACGACCGGCAACATACAGCTTGTGGTGGTTCATGAAGTCCTGCTCCATAAAGCTGTTGA
Organism: Geopsychrobacteraceae bacterium; assembly: GCA_963664385.1. Lineage (GTDB taxonomy): Bacteria > Desulfobacterota > Desulfuromonadia > Desulfuromonadales > Geopsychrobacteraceae > Seleniibacterium. Next base: position 353,441 of record OY761157.1, on the reverse strand, counting down.
TAAAGGTGAAGTCACAGTAGTTTTCGCGGACTTTGAAAATGAAGTCCCGCCCCTTGCTGAAGGCCTCAAGATTACTGAAATTCTTACGGTCGGTGCGGTCTGCCAGGCGTTGATATTCAAACGAATAGCAGCCGCGTTCCGCTTGCTGTTCAATCCAGTCAAACATGCGCAGGCCCAGGGCATAGGGATTAAGCCCCATCTTGGGCATACTGGTGACCTTGGCATTAATGCGGGCAAAATTAACCTCATTCCCCTTGATGCGGTCATCCTTTAAAAACAGATTCTCGTGCCAGTAGCTGGCCCACCCCTCATTCATGATTTTGGTGCGGACCTGGGGCTGGAAATAAATCGATGTGCTGCGCACAATCTCAAGAATTGCTTTCATCCATTCATTTTCAGTGCGGTTAATAAATGGAGAATTTTCAATGAGGAATTGCAACAGATCTGCGCTTTTAGGTTTGTGCTTGGCCTGATATTTATCGAGGGCGGCATCAAATTCAGGATGGCGGCTCTGAATCTCGGTAAAAAAGATATCTTCACCCAGGTTGCCATGTTCTTTGACCGCAAGGTTGTAGCGCTCGACTTCAGTCATGTATTCGCTGATGGTGGCGTGCTTGGCTTCCTGAAGAAAGACATCGAAGTAATAATCGATGCGGGAGGAACACTTGTTTTCAACCTTGTGGAATTTGGAAAGCTCAGCATGGTAGCCGACCAGATTGTCGAGCCCCCTGGCAAATTCAATAATGTAATCAACCCAGCGGCCGTGTTCAGAACGCAGTCGGGAAAGCAGGCGTTTGTCGGCCAGGGCTTTACCGGTTAAGTCATAGTCCCAGGTGTGCTGAAAATAGAGATTGTTTTGGAAAAAATCGATGTGGGCGATGACATGATAAAAGATCATGACGTTGAGCCAGTCCGGATTGTTATCGTTATAAAACGAAATGGCCGGACGGGTATTGATGACGGTTTCATACGGGTTATGGGGATAGATCTCGTATTTGCCCTTTTCGCGCAGGACGTCAACGTCATGAACCCAGTAGTCGTACAGGGTCGGGATCATGTTTTTCTGCATCAGCTCGATCATGTCCCGGTTGGTGATGATATATTCAAGGGTTTCCTCTTCAAAGGTGAGCCCGGCATCGCGCGCTCTTTCTTTGCACCCTTCCATGATTTTTTTGGTTTTCTGATCGATAAGCTGCATAAGGCGTTCCTCTATTCAGAAACCAGAGTCTTGATCCCTTCAATAATCCGGTCTTCCGGTGAATTATCCTTCATCGAATCAACCCGCAACGATTCACTGGCCCGGCGTAGCAGCCCGGAGCGTTTAAGATACAGTTCCATCAGGGTCGTTCCTGGTGCAACATGAGAACGTTCGGCGATGGTGATTCCGACGCGGCTGGCATAGGTCAGCATTTTATTCAGTTCGAGGATGGTCTGTTCGCCATCGCGATCCCAGTCATCACCATCGGTGCCGTGGAAAATATAAATATTATTGTCCGTGGCCAAGCTCTCTTCGGCAACGATTTCATTAATCAGGTTATAACCGGCTGCGACCTGGGTTCCCCCGGCTACCCGCGAGTTATAATAGGTATAGAAATCGTGGACTTCTTTGGCCCGGGTATCGTGGAGGATGAAACGCAGATCGACACGGCCATGGTACTGGTAAAGCAACCAGCTGTAGATCAGGATATGCTGGGTAACGACCAGCTCGGTCGGATTACCGGCCATCGACCCTGAATAGTCACGAATAAAGAACACGACTGCCTGCGATTCGTAATCCTTTTCGCGCGACAGCACCCGGTAAACCCGATCTTTGGGAGCAATCAGGAAATCGGTGGGATCGATATGATCCGGATCGGTGATTTTACCCAGCCCGATATTGGTCTCCAGAACCTGGCGCAGGGTGGCTTTTTTATCAAGAATCTGGCCAAAACCGCGATTTTTATCTGTCAGGTCATAGGTATAGCGGGTCAGCGAACGTTTTTTCCCTTTCTCTTTCAGGTTGGGCAGCTGGAACTGTTCGGTCAGGACCCGGCCAAGGTCATAAGCACTGGCATCGACCTCATGAGGGCTGCTTTCACCCTGGCCGGCGCCTTCTCCTTCACCTTCCTTATTCTGATGTACCGGTTGTTCTTCGACGATATCGCCTTCTTCACCGTCCCCCTGACCGCCTCCCTGCTGGCCACCTTCAGATTGATCCTTGAAGCGATTATCGTGGACAAACTTTTCTTCAACAGTGGTCGGGACAACAATGACCTTTTTGCCACTGCCGCGTAACGGTTTAACCAGCTTGCCGATTTTGATTTTGCGGGGAAAACCGTCTTTTTCACGGATACGATCCCGCTCCAGCAGATCGTCGAGGCTGCGCATACTCTGATATACGGGAGACTTTCCTGCATCAAGTTCCTGCATGGCGGCCAGGTCATCGGTTGCAAACAGATCGTTTATCGGCGCTGGTGGCTGGTCAAAGGCACCAGCGGCCGAAATCTCCTCTTCTATCGGTGACCCGTCTTGCCCACGTCTGACGACAGGGGCTTTCGGGGTTGGCTGTTTCGGTTTTTTCATAGGCGTTCTCAGCTTTCATCTTCCTGAGTACAGAAGTATTCGATGGTCTTTTGTGCACAGGTTTTACAATATCCGAGTTGGCCAAGCATGGTATTGACCATGCGGTCATACAGTTTCTGGTTCTCTTCATTGGTACGGTTGGCCAGTGCTCCGACCAGGGAACCGGCACCGGCGATGTCTGATTTCAGGCGGACATCGGTTACTGCTTTGACCAGTTCCAGGTTGTCCATGAAGTTATAGGTCGGATCGATGGAGATTTTCTGACCGTAAATCTTGCGGATCGAAGTCCGGAAACTTTCCCGTTGCTCATCTGTTTTGAGGCCGAGACGATCTTCGACATTTTGAATAAAGCGCTGGTCGATCTTCAATGCTTTCAGTTCATCGGTCTGAGGGTCACGGTATTTCCACATTTTATCAGGACCAAGGTTGTCAGCATCGATACCGATAACCATATTGACGTAACTCATGACATCCTTGCGGATCGCCTGGGGTTCATCCATGTAGGCGTTGAACATTTCCGTCATGATCCGTTCCCGGTATAACTGTTTGGCCAATTTAAGGTCGGCAAGGTATTTGGCGCGATCGTTGTTGTCGGAGACATAGTCGAGGATGACCCGTTCGACGGTGTTGAAGATGTCATAGGCAAACATACATTGCCCCTCATTGGTCTCCGAAGATTCGATCATCAGCTGGATAGCGCGCCCCAGGTTACGCTGGCCGAGCCCTTTCTGTCCGAAGCGTTTGGTGATGTCGGCTTCCTGGTTGAGGATGTCGATGACCTCCGCCAGGGTTTTGATGCTCTTTTCCCCGGCGACTTCGCCAGCCGCAAGCTTCATGGTCTCTATGGCGGTCAGCTTCTCGCTGTGGGGCAGGCGGGTCAGTACGACCGCGACACTGGCAGCGTAGTTCAGGTTTGGATCCTGATGCAGGATCTGGCCGGTAAAGGTCGTTTTGCTTTCATTACCAATGGCATAGTCGGTCAGATCTTTCTGCATCTTGTAGTTGGTGTTATGGGATACGTAGCAGATCCGACAGCGGTCGATAATCGGTGCTTCCTCTTTTTCGGAAAGGAACCGGTTAAATTCAGCATTGTTACTGGTGGCAATAATCAGGGTGTCGATGGGCCACTTGTAACCATCCATTTCAATCAGGCGGTTCTGAATAACTCCCAGGTAGACCTGGACGAGGTCTTTCTTGTTTTTGTAGATCTCATCGCTAAAGTGAATACCACCGCCGGCAACCCGGGCGAGGGCGCCACGGCGCAGATCAAAACGATAGGGGTTGTTGGTGTCTGAAATATGCAGCAACCGCTGGATCGATTCTTCTCCCAGGAGGTCGACTGCACTTGAGGTTATTTTATCTTTGGCGGCATATTTCCCGGTAATGGTCCCGAGTGATTCACTTAAGGGGACCGGGATAATATCGATGTGCTTCAGCAGGTCGGCGACTTTACCACCGGTGGCCGCTCGTAACTCTTCCAGGATATAGCTGCTGCAGGCGCCTAAGGGGCGGTAATTGTCATAGAAAAGTTCAATCTGTTGGTCGTCAAAACCGTAGGTCTTGGCCAGGATGTCTTTACTCTGGGTTACCGTTTCCCCCAGGTTCATGGCCAGTACCATGGGATCTTCATAGGTCTGGGATTCAATGGTGGAGATGCGGCCATAGCTGCTGAGTTGATCTAGGCCGGTAAAGCGGAATGTATACTTGCGGTTTTCCGGGGTCAGCAGAAAATCGCGGTATTTACCGCAGAGATATTCTACAAAGAAAGTTTTGCCGTTGCCTGGTTCACCAACCAGAACGTAAGCCATCTCTTTGGATGATCCCCCTTCTGCGGCATCTTTGACAAACGATACAAAGCTGTTGATTTCGTCATACATACCGATGGCATGCTTTGCTCCGGCACGGAAAATTTCGAAATCATAGGTCGTTCGACCGTTGACGACAACCTTTTTAACCGGCTGTGAAAGAATCATGCGGGCAACGCTTTGGAAGGCGTTCTCAAACTTCCGCGATCCCTTTTTTACTTCAGCGAGATGATTGTCGAGTGATGGGTTATCCTTTCTTGTCCTTGCTTGAGCCATACTTGAACCTCCCGTAGGAATTTCGGGTCATTGATGGATTAATTCTCGTCTGCATGAATGAAATTATACATCGAACCGGAGGTTTGTGAGGGCTTCGGAGTAAAAAAAAGACAGAAATAGTCTTTTTTTAATGAAGGAAATTTACCCTTAGAAATAAGGTTATTTCTATCTTTTAAGGTGATATCAAAAGGTTAGCTTGTTCTCATGGCACAATCTTACGGTTTCTTGGAATGAAAAAAATATTAGGAGACAATGGGCATATTGGGGTAAAAAAGCACTTTGAAATTTTAATTGCTACAGATCTCATCCGTTATTAGCTTTAATCGACATATTGCCCCTTTAGCTATGGTTTACACTTCATTATGAAGACCTTTTCGCTAAAAACAGTTCTCATCTGTCCTTATGTTGCTCTGGTTCTCGGCCTGGCGCTGGCTATTGGGTTTTTGTCGTACTCTGCCGGGAGCAAGGCGGTGAATACGGTTTCCGAGCATCTGTTGCATGAGACTGTCAGTCGGATTAGCCAGGCCGTTGACCGCCATGTGGTCGGCTCCGTAGCAACACTGAAAACAGCTTTTCCCGAGGGGATGCTGGCGCCGGATAATATCGAGGATGATTTCAGCAATATTCTGACGCGTCTGTGGATTGCTACATCACTCCATACCGATCCGAACAACTACGTCTATTACGGGAACCTCAAGGGGCAGGCCATCGGTTTATACCGTCTGGCTGAAGATGCTGGTGAATTACGTATTAAGTATAAGGTTGGGGAGCACCGTCAGCGTTTCCTGATCAAGGGGATTGGAGGGATCCCCGAATTCAAGTCGGTTGAAGAAAAGCTTTTTGATCCCCGTACCCGCCCCTGGTTTGTCGCTGCGCGAACATCAAAGAAAGATATCTGGACATCGGTCTACATCGATTTTGGTACCCAGGACCTGGTTGCTACACGTGCTCGTCGAGTTACCGGGCGCGATGGTCGCCTCGCCGGCGTTGTGGCTACCGATATGCCCTTGCGCAAGCTCAACGACTTCGTCGGTAGTCTGGATATTTCCCCTAACGGACTGGCTTTTATCATTGAGCCGGACGGTGCCTTGATTGCCTCATCCAAAAGTGCCAATGTCAGGGAACTTGGCGATGGCAAGGTCGTGCGGATTAATGCTGCGGACAGTGAAAACCTGCTCGTGAAACAGATCTATCATCATTTGCAGCCACGGCTGAAGATAGACCTCAAGGAGTTTGATGTTAATACCTTTTCTTTTGTTGATGAGTTTGGTGAAAAGATCAATGTTGCCTTCGAACTGTTTGCCGATAGTGCCGGGTTGCGCTGGATAAATGTCGTTGCTCTGCCCGACCGTGATTTTATGGGAGGGATCCGCAGCAACGTCAGTCAAACCGTTATGCTGGGCGTTTTTGCGACGATTGTCGTTATTTTTGTCGGCACCAGAATTCTGCACTGGGTCACCAGTGACTTGAAACAGCTTTCGGTTGCTGTCAATAAAGTTGGTCGCGGCTTTGTTGAAGAGCCGATCAATATCCGCCGTAATGATGAAATCGGTGCCCTGGCAAAAAGCTTTCAGGCCATGCAGTACCGCTTGCAAACCGATCACTTGACCGGTCTGCCTAACCGTTATGCTTTTGAACAGGCGTTGAATAGCGGTATTGAGAAAGTTGATAACAGTGACGCCGATCTCAAGCTGGCGCTGTTTTTTATCGATATTAATGATTTTAAGCTGGTTAACGATTGTTACGGCCATGATGCCGGCGATCAGGCCTTGATCGAACTGGCCCTGCGGTTGCGGACTCATGTGCGTCGTGAGGATTTTGTTGCCCGCTATGCCGGTGACGAATTTGTCGTTCTGCTGGAGGGGATAGACAGTCGTGACTCGCTGCTCCAGATCCGGGATACCCTTGAACAGGCGTTGGCTGAGCCATTGATTTCCTTAGGCAAGACAATTTCTATCGTCAGTGGCGCTATCGGTGAAGCCTTGTATCCTGAAGATGCTGATAATGCAAAAGCGCTGCTTGTTTTTGCTGATGAAAAAATGTATCTGCATAAGGATGAGGTCAAAAAACGCCGGAAGTCAAAAGTAATAAGCTGATATCTTCAGTAGGCCAACGCCTTTGCAAAAAGAGCATCCCCTTGACAATAACAACCGGTCAGAGGGATGACTCTTTTTTTTACTCTTCGGGAGGTGGTCCACCAGGTTCTGGTTTGCCATTTGGTTTGGTGAAACCTTTGGCTTCCATACATGCGTCCATCGCTTTGTGGTCCGGGCGGCCATTGCCTTCTTTGGTGACGCTGCTTTCACACTCTTTTATCGCTTGCGCAAACTTTTCTTTATCAGGTGGTTGCGGAGGACTGGCCAAGCAGTTAACAGCCAGCAGAGATGCCAGGGCGATAAATATGATTCTGCGTATCATCGCTATACTTTCCTTTCTTCATGCCATTGTTTTGCGTTTTTTTTAATGTTCTTCTGTTTAGCGCAAAACCTGAATGAAAGCAGTTATCGTTACTGTTTTCAGACAGAGGGACATAGCTTGTTACTCTGAGTGAAGGTATCGGTCTTTAAGTGTCCTGTGCTCATGAGGGCAACTTTCTGCTGATTGTGAAGGTGAGGAAATTTAGCGTGCTATTGATTTTTACTTTTTGTTGCCGCTAACATAGTTATTTTCTGGTACTATTTTTGTATTCAAGTCTTACTTAATTGTTCGATGTATATGCGATTTTATGAGTTATGCAGTTGGTGGGGGGAGGAGATCGCTTATGAGCAAGTTTCTGAACATGAGAAAGTATGTTACCCCAGAGATTATTTTCGGTTCCGGGGCTCGTCACTTTGTTGGGAAGTACGCACAACAGTTTATGGCCAGTAATGTCCTGTTGGTATCCGACCGGATTGTTGCCGCAACGCCTTGGCTGAAAGATGTTCAAAACAGTCTTGATGATGCCGGCATTGTTTATCAGACCTTTACCGATGTCTCTCCTAACCCGCGAGCTGAGGAAGTCATGGCTGGCACCGAGGTGTATAATGCAAATGGTTGCGATGTCATTGTCGCCGTTGGCGGCGGGAGTCCAATGGATTGTGCTAAAGCCATCGGTATCGTTAGCTCAAATCGGCAGAACGTTCTCAATTTCGAAGGAGTTGACCGTATCAGCATGCCGGTTCCTCCGTTAATCTTCGTCCCCACCACAGCGGGCTCTTCGGCTGATGTCTCCCAATTTTGCATCATTACCAATCGCCAGGCTCTCAAAAAAATAGCGATTGTCAGTAAGGCCATTGTGCCTGATGTTGCTCTTATTGACCCTGAAACAACCTTGTCTGCTGATCATTTTCTGACCGCTTGCTGTGGTGTTGATGCTCTGACACATGCCATTGAAGCCTTTGTCTCAACTGGCAGTGGTGTGTTGACAGACTCCGAGTCGATTGAAGCGATAAAGCTTATTCATCAGTATCTTCCTGCCGTACTCAAGGATCCCGATAATGTTGAGTTACGTGAAAAAGTCATGCTCGGTAGTATGAAGGCCGGTTTGGCCTTTTCCAATGCCAGCCTCGGTGCCGTTCATGCCATGGCTCATAGCTTGGGAGGAACTCTTGACCTTGCCCATGGTGAGTGCAACGCCATGCTGTTGGATCATGTTGTTGCTTTTAACTTTGATTCTTCTCCCGAGCGCTTTAAAGTTATCGCCGGGGCCCTGGCTATGGATATCCGTGGTTTGAATTCGCGTGAACTGAAAAATGCCTTGATGGCTGAGATAGCTGCCTTTAAACTGGAGGTTGGGATTACCCAGCACCTCAACCAGAAGGGGGTTACCAGTTCGGATGTTCCGGTTTTATCGGGTAAAGCGCTGACCGATGCCTGTATGCTGACAAATCCACGCAAAGCGTCAAAACGCGATGTTGAGGTCATTTTCGAAGAGGCCATGTAGTATTCACGGGTAGCTCTCTTCATTGTCGCGATTTAAGCTATAGTTTTTACCGCCACATTTGATGCCTGCTGCCTATCTTGACATTGAGTTGGTTCCAGTGGAGTTTTATGACCGACGATCGTGATAATCGCCCTGATTCAAAAGTTGATGCCTCTGCAGAAGAAGATATTCAGGGGATTATCGGCCTTGGTAAATTTTCTGCCCGGAAAAGTTATTATCCCGAGTTGCAGAAGAAGATGGAAGAGTTGCGTAATGAGCGTAACAAGTATGAGCGCATATTTTCCGGGGCGCTCGGTGGGATTTTTCAGGCCCGCTTGACTGGGGACATTATCGTTGCTAATCCGGCAATGCTGGGTATCTGTGGTTACGACAGCGTTACCGATCTGACTCAATGTGGCCATCTGGGGTCGACCCTTTTCGCTTTTCCCCTTGATTATGAAAAACTGCTGACCCGCCTGGAAGTCCACGGCTCGGTCATTGGCTTTGAAACCAAATTTTTACGCCATGATGGTTCATCTGTTGACGTCTCTCTTAACGCATCGTTACGGCGTGATGAACTGGGGGATTACCTTGAGTGCTTTGTTGATAATATTACCCAGCGTAAGCAGGCTGAGGAGCGTCAGCTAAAGCTCAAAAAACTCGAATCCTTAGGTGTTCTCGCTGGCGGTATTGCCCATGACTTCAACAATCTGCTGACCGGCCTGCTGGGAAATATCGAGTTGACCAAGTTTTCTCTTCCGGAAGATCATCGGGCCCAGTCGCTCCTTGATGCCGCAATGAAAGCTCTTAACAATGCGACCGGGTTGACCAGCCAACTGATGACCTTTGCCAAGGGGGGGGATCCGGTTAAACGCACAATTCAACTTGGTTCTGTCCTGGAAGAGAACGCCTCCTTTATTCTGCAGGGGAAAAACGTTCAGTTGGAATGCGATATCGATCCCATGCTATGGGTGGTTGAGGCCGACCGGGGGCAACTTGGGCAGGTTATCACCAACCTGGTCATCAATGCTCAACAAGCTATGCCTGGCGGGGGCTTAATTCATATCAAAGCAGAGAATCTGACTATGGCTGCGCGCCCCTTTGTCCAGTTTTCCGTCACTGATCAGGGCGTTGGTATCCCGCCCGAGGCTCTGGAAAAGATTTTCGATCCTTATTTTACGACCAAGGCCCAAGGTAACGGTCTTGGCTTGGCATCAACCTTTTCTATTATCAACAAACACAAGGGCTCAATTAACGTCAAATCTGAACCTGGAAAAGGTACGACTTTTGTCGTTCGCTTGCCGGCCAAGGAAGATACTAATGGTGTGGCTAATATGGGCACTCAACCTGCTGCCGAAGAGGAACCGCCTAATAAGGTTCTGCTTGTCGATGATGAAGAATTGGTGCGCAACATGACAACGGCCATGCTGGAGGAGATGGGGTGTAAAGTTGTCTCTACCGGAACGGCGGGTAGTGCAGTGGAGCTTTATCGCTCTACTCTGCAAAATAGTGAACCTTTTGCTGCTGTTGTTCTGGACCTTGATCTTGCCGGGGGAAGAGGCGGTAAACAGTTAGCACGTGACATTCTGACTCTTAACCCCAGCGCCAAGCTGATTGTCGCTACTGGTTATGCCAACGATCCCGCACTGGTTAATCTTAAGCAGTCTGGTTTTTGTGATGCGATCATTAAGCCTTTTGGTTTTGCCGATTTGAAAAAAGCGATCAAACGCGCTCTTGATTAGTTTGTTTCCATCCGGAAACACTAAATCGTAACTTTCAGGTTTTCAAATTGGAAATGAGAAATTTTTCGTTGTGGTAAGGAAATCAACGACTTGCGCTTAAGACGTAGTACTTTACGTCGCACAAGCAAGTCCGCAGATTGACGCAGCCACGGCGGAAAAGGGCCGTTTCCGGATGAAAACTAGTTATTGTCCCGATCTTGATCACTGCAATAATTTTATTCCGGCTCATCTGCCAGAGGATCTTCTCCTTCACGCCAACCTGCCAGAAAGCGTTCTACCAGGTGAAAATCTTCACCTTTATGTTCCGTCAGGGTAACGTAAATCTGCTCTTTAGGGATCTGCCAGCGTTGTGCCAGTAGGTCCATAAATCCGAGTGTCAGTTCCCGGCGTTGTTTCAGCGACCGGCCTTCTCGAATATCTGCATTGACCAGTGCGATCCCTTTTTCCGGTTCTTTGGCGCGTCCAATCGATAAATTATAAGTAGGAAATTCACGTAGTGAAATACTGATGTGATCGGTGCCGGTATCCATAATGCGTGAGAACAACAAACGGACCTGTTCAAAAAACGCAAGTTTATCAGGGTTTTCCAAAGGTTTATTAATCTCAAATTGCAGGTGTGGCATACAGGGCTCCTCTCTTCTGAACCAAGAGTGTTTCCTGAAAGTTCAGAGGCGAAACGATTTTAGGCTGGTGAGGAACAATTATAGCAGGAGTTATTGGCTCCAGGCGTTTTGCGGGAGGATAAATAAAATATTTATTTTAAGGACTATTTAAAAAAAAATATTTCACATGAAAGCTATGTATTCTCAGATAGTTGTAAATTTATGACGATTTTTTTTCGCAGCAGGTTAAGAGATTTCTGTATGAAAGAAATATACAGGGTGAAATGCCTGGAGATTTCTTGTTCTTGAGAGATTCTTTTAGTATTTCAGTTTGTTAGGTGGCTTCTTTGATGTTCGTAATTGTTTGGCATAGAGGGTGCAGTCTTTATCAGACAGAGTGAGAGAGATGTCAGGCACAATGTTCGCACCTTAACCGATGGAGGGCGTCATGAAAAAAATAATCAATTTAGTATTTGCAGGACTCGTAGTATCCGGATCAAGTGTGTTTGCCGCCGAAGCAACCGGGGCAGGTGAGGGGAGCTTGCTGGTTTCGCTGTTTGTTGGTTTTTTTGCACTGATTATCGTGTTTCAGCTGGTACCTGCAACCTTGATGTTAATCGGTATGTTGCGTGGAATCTTCAGTCGTGATGAGAAAAAAGCAGCGACACATCGATAACCGGGGTCGTTGAATGAATGAGGTGAAGTCATGAAAGGCTTACTTATAGCAAATCGTGATATCGAAGCACGAGAGCGATTCAAATCGATGTTCAGCACCGATGAGTTTGAGGTGACAACTTCAGATTCCGTCGCTAATGCTCTCGAAGGGATTATAAACAAAGAGATTCAGGTGGTTGTCATTGATGGTGATTGCCATGAAGGGAATGTGGTCCGCCTGGTTCCGTTGTTGAAAAAATGTAATCGTAACCTGGCCATTATCCTGGTTTCAGAGGAACTGCCCTTGAATCTGGTACGTCGCATTCGTCAGGAAGGCATCTTTTACCATGCTCTCAAAAATGCAGGGCAGGAAAATGAATCTGAAATATATGAAGCTGTCTGTTATGCATTCAGACAATATGAAGAACGTACTCACCAGGCGCTGCAAGCCGGAAAGGGTAAGCTTATGTTTTCTATGAAGTCATTGCTTTCATCACTACTGGTCACCATGTTACTTGTCTCGCCGGCTCTTGCTGTTGATACTTCTGTCACCTATAACAGTGGGCTGCTGGTTCTGTTATTTGTCGGCTTCTGTGCGTTGATCATCGTTGCACAGTTAGTCCCGGCTCTGCTGGTTCTGTTCGGAATGACCAAAGCTGTTTCAAAAGGTCTTTCTCAGCAAAAAACGGTAAAGGTAAAAAGCCATTAACAGCATGACCAGTCTCGCCTGAAATATTTAAAAGAGTGGCCCTGAAGCTACTCTTTTTATTTGGCGATTAGACAGGTTAAGCTATAATCCTCTCTACATATTTGAGGAGGCCTGGAGATGGTACATAATTGGTTCCTATATCTGGTACTGGTTTTAGCTGCAACGATGACCCCGGGACCTGCAGTCCTGTTTGCTATGACCAATGCAACATTACACGGGCTGCGCAAAGCAACTTTTGCAGCTTTGGGAAATATTACCGGATTGCTGTTAATGGGAGCTGTTGCCATAACCGGTTTAGGAGCTTTACTCAATGCCTCAGCGCTGGCTTTTGATCTGATCAAGTATGCTGGCGCGGCCTACCTTGTTTACCTGGGTATTCGCCTGTTCCGTCAACGGGGAATTGACCTTAATCAACTGCAGGGGGAATTCAACCCAGCTGAAAAATCTACTTTGAAAATCTATTTTCAAGCGGTTGGTGTTGCCCTGAGTAACCCTAAAGCCATTGTCTTTCTTACGGCCCTGTTTCCTCAGTTTATTGTTACTGAAAACCCTGTTCTTCCCCAATTTATTATCCTCATATCAACCCTGATGGTGTTTTCGTTTCTGTTCTTGGTTTTCTATGCTTTTTTGGCATGCCGGGCCAGGTTCTGGCTGCTAAAACCTGCCAGGATGAAAATGTTCGGACGCATCAGTGGTTCTATTTTTGTAGGATTTGGGGCGTTGCTGGCAAGTTCTCATCGTTAGTTTATTGACTTAGCTTGATCAAAAAAAACAAGCGCCCGGCAGTCATTGTCTGCCGGGCGCTTGTTTTTTTGATGATGATTCAGGGTAGAACTCTACTCCGGTTCATTTGAGCCCAGGCTGATTGCTTTGGCCAGGTTCGGATAGTGGGCTGCCAGACCTGCCACAGCTTCCCGCAAATGAGCTGCATATTTGTAGTGGGCTCCGGTTCCGGTGCGCAGCTCCGCTTCATAGATGAATTTGTCGAGCATGGTTGTATGCTCAAAGACAAACTGGGAGCCGAGTAGTAGCCAGGCGCAGTAGCCAGGTGACCCGGTCGCGAGTTGTTGCCGCGCTTGCTGTGTCGACTGGTTGCCGAGCTGGACAAAACTGGATGCTAAATTGGTGGACGCTGGCAGTTGTTCTTCCGCACAGTAGAAACCCTGTGGAATAAGGGGGCAAAACTTTTGGCCGGTACGGTGGCGGTTAAGGTCACGTATCTCGGCAATCGTCATTGCAGACCAGGCAAACCGTACAGCCGTACGACTGGCTGTGCTACCAATCATGGCGTAGCGATTATCGTGAATCTCCAGGGCTGCAATCAGCTCATCTTCTGTGACGCCAGTCGGTGGGCAGATATCGAAGGTTGCCATTGAGTCTGCCTCTCCCACTGGTATCTCTTGTTGTGCTGCTTGCTTGGCAAGACCCTGCAGGTCTTTTTGATGTCCAGTGCTGAACGAAGGTTTGGCCTCAGCATGCTTGATCATTCGCGGTGCGGACAGGCTGAGTTCCGCGCGGATTTTCTCACCGAGCAATTGAGCTTCAGGGAGCCAGTGTGAAAGCAGGTTCTGGCACAGCTGAACCCAGCCGCGTGACGACATGATTAGCATGATATTGGTTTTTGCGGCAACCGGAAGGAAATAGCGGGCGCGGTCAAAAGCATAATTGCGCTTCATGCGTGCCACTTGCTTCTGGGCCTTGTCACTTGTGTCGTTGAGTAATGACTGGGGAATCAGGGTTAACTCTGGATTGTCTGAGCCGATCTGGTCCCAAAAGGTAAGCGCATCGCCATAGGCATCAAAGCATTGTTCCATGTAGTTGTACCATTGCTTGTGCTGAGCGGCAGGGATTCCCAGCAGAGCAGGGTCAACCAAACCGGATTTCTCCAGTTTGAGGTAACGAGTCGACGATTCCTGGCCACCGGCAGTCGGACACCAGCTCCAGATCAGGTACGCCAGTAAAATAGAAATATCATCAATAAACATGGCAACTGGGGCCATGTCAGCAATCGACTGGTGACCATAGTCGATCATTTTAAAGATACCATCGACAGATTTATCGAGATTGTCAGGATCGATTTTTGCGAGGATGGCGTCAAGCCCTTCGTTATTCCGAGAGTAGCGAGCACCGCTTGCCGCGAGGAGTTCTGGGGTCAGAGCAGGACGGCCTGCTGCTTTTGCTGCTTCGGTAGGCAGAATCGAAACGTTTGTTACGTACATGATGTTCATATATCCTTTTCGTCCTGATTGGGACGTAAATGGTTATTTTTGTATGGTGATGATCAGGCCGAAAGTCTATTAAACATACGCCATTTACTCAACAGGAAAATTTTCTCCGCAAGCACAGCAAGAACCTGAGCAAAAGGATTTGGTCTTCCCCGGAAGCGATAGGAAAGTTGAGCCATGACTTGACAGTCAAGCGGTTTCCCATTATTCATTAGAACTCAATGTTTCAAGCGGGAGGGGACCTGCCTGATTTTTTCATGCGTTATCACGCCTGTCTGCAAATCAATCAGCCATAAATCTGCTCCACCCATTCTTTAAAATGAAAATCACGCCACGAGGGGGAACTTATGTCCAAAAAAGGAAACGTTCTTATCAACGGCCGCACCGCCGTTCACAAGGGGAGTAAGGGAGTCTTAACCACAGTTGATGTGTGCCTGACTAAAATCGGCAAATCGACGGTCCCCATCCCTTACACCAACATCGCCCGCAGCGAAGACGCCGCAAAAACCGCCAGCACCGTATTCGTTAACGGCCACCCCATCTGCCACAAAAATTCCATCTTCGCCAAAAGTACCGGAGATGAGCCAGGCAACCGTAAAGGGATCAAAAGCCACACCATTACCGAAAAAGCCGAATTCGTTACCGCCTCCAGCAATGTTTACATTGAAGGCGTAGCTGCGGTTCGTCAGGGGGACATGATGGTCAGCAACAACGCCAACACCGCCCCCATGCCCCTGTCGCAACCAGGAGCAGAAAGACCGAAGAAGAACCAATTGGAAGATGTTGATGGGGTGGATGAGAGTGAATTGAGCGATGGGGTGCCGCTGCAGGCTAGTGGTGACAACCTGCACATCCAGAACGACCTCAGTTCGCTATCCGATCCTGACTATGCTTTTCACTCTGAGGACCTTGAGGACGAATGATGCCGAACACTACTCCTGAAAAAGAAACCACCAAGCCGGTACCGCTGTTCGATCTGTTCCATGTCATCGTTTGCCTGGTCGTAGTCGGGTATTATCTGCTCAAATTCGGCGGCGCCAGCGGCCTACCCAGAGAAGGGGAGTTTGTTCTGAACACTATTCTTCTCGGGGTTATTGCCATCAAGTTCTTCAGAACCCTGAACAAAAACAAGCGGGCGAGCGGAGAAAAGCAATGAGTATTGAACTTGATGATATGCAGGATGTTATTGACTTCAATAACATCAAGCCCCTGGCCAGTGCTTACGGCGAAAAAAACAGTAAAGGCTACCGTGAAATCGTCTTGGGAGCCCCCGACCAAGGAGAGCAAGACATCTTCTTAAAGCTGCGCGACGAAAAACATACCTGGAACAACCTGTATCTGGGGCGCTCCCGCACGTTTAAAAAGGAAAAGTGCAAAGACCGGTGGAATGTCATCGTTCCCATCGTTCCCCGGATTTACACCACACCAGATCGCGATGCGACCCATGCCGACGTTCCCCGTAAAGGCTGGATCTATATCATTCGCCGCTGTGAAACACCCGAAGGGAAGATGGTCACCGAGCTGTGGCGCGAATTGAAATCGGATGGGGGCGGTCATTTTACCGATGTTCAGTTGAAGTATCAACGCGGTAACGATCAGCGCCCCGCCACCGGGCAGGCCGGCTTCCGCATCATTGTACCCTACTGCATCAATAAGCAGGTCCATGAGCTGTGGATCGCCTTTTCCGAGGTCCAGTGGAGCTGGGCGCGGATTGAGCAGATGAAAGCCAAAGATCCAACCCTGCGTAATCAACGCATGCAGAAGCTTGACGTCAGCGGCTGCCTGAGCAACTTTGAAGATTATCAACCCGCTCCCCCTGAAGACAATAATCGTGAGGATGATGAATACAACACGCTGGTCAATGCGGCTCCCCAAACAGCATTGATTCATCGCCTCGACCTGGCCAATGACAGTGAGAGCCTCACTGCCCCAGAGGGTTTTAAAGATCCGATCCCTGTCATCTACCTGGATGATCCTATTGGTATTGCCCGTAACCTTGCGGCGCGCCATCAGTTGTGGTGGGATCAGATGGCCACCGACCTTCTCACCTTGAAAAATCAATCCTCCGACAGTGTCAGTTCTGGCAGCTATCAACCCGGCCGCTGGTTTGAAGCTGCGGCCCTGGCAAATCGTTACTTTTACGGCGATATCTCCCAGGTTCTGCCCGCTGGGCTAACAACCGACCAGGAGAAGGCTAATTACCAGAAACAGCTGGCTCAAACAGAAGAGAAATTTGCCGAATACCGGAATAGACTGGATAAAGTTGCTATTGATCAAGCTTTAGGTCGTTATCAGCGCCAGCAGACCCGCGCCAGAATTGTCGCTGCCCGTAAAGACCTGACCTCCTTTCTGCAGCACGAACTGTTTAGTGAAACTCCGGAAGATGGCGCCCCGGCGCCGCCCGACCCGGCCTTGATTCAGGCTCTGGATGACTATTTTACCCGGCCCCCCCTTGGCCCACGGCATACATATGAGGTGGTCGAAACCGAAGGGTTGGATGGCAAAAAAGAACGCCAAAAAGTCTGGGTCGACAACTATTATGACGGCTGGAAGGTTGTTGCTTATATCCTGACCGCCCTTGGTCGGCACGAATACCGCCTCGACCACGATCTGGAAGCCCGACCGGCCGATGGTTGGGCCTGGCGAAAAGAGAGTGAATCATTCAAACTGCTGATGCGCCTCGCTGACCCGGCCGGTGGCAGTAGCCTGCACAGTCGCCTGTTTCCGCAGCAAAGCGGAGCAAGCGAGCTGGACTTTGCGCAGACCAGCTACCCCACAGCCGATCCACGCTTTAAGACCGATAACTTTAGCCGCTTGCCGGAACTACTGTCCAAAGACGACACCATCTTGCGCGGCATGGAGCTGTTTGCCCATCAGTTTGATGAGGTCATGGCCATGCGCAGCAGTGGAGATGATAACTACAATGCGCAAATTATCCGGGCACGCTGCGCCATTCTGCGCCTGATCAGCGGTGCTCTGGGGCTGGAACTCGCCTGGCAGGACATCAGCATTGACGAAATCATTGCCGCGAATAATGCCAAAGCCGACTCGCCTTCCAAGGCCTGGAGTCGGTTCAAAAATGCCGTTGCATTAGCGCCTGGTGATATAAGTCTTGGTAAAAGGGGGAAAGATCCAACTGGAAATATCACCGTCAAAACAGCTCAGGGCAATCCCAACCGGATGCAGCAGCTGCTGAGCGGTATCGCCGAATCACGTCGCACCGAATGCTGCCTGACCGGGCTGGCCGGTATGATCAAAACCATCAATTTTATTGCTGCCATCAATGCATTTGTTGCCAACAAAAACGAGGACAAAAACTGGGACAAAGTTGTCAGTATGATGAGCAGCTTTTGTAACCTGGGGGAAGCGGTGACGACCGCAGCGGCGAAAGCGTTGCCTAAACCTATAACTGGAACGAATGCTGCGTTGAAAGACACTCTTAAGCGGAGGGCTGTCCAAGTTAATACAGGTAAAGTATTTCAAAGAGCCAATCTCGTCTTCAGCATCGTCGACATGGGCACCACCGCCATCTCCCTGGTTGAAAACATTCGCGAAGGGGATGACGCCGCGGCAGCCGACGCCATGCTGCTCGCCGGGGCGACCCTGGGGGTCATCGGTGGCGTAGCGGAACTGGCCGGGGCCACCTCGGTCGCGCTCTGGTTTGGTTTGAGTGTCTCACTGCCGGTCCTTGGCCTGGCCGGTATTGCGGTGTCGTTGGCCGGTTTTTTGGCCAAAGCCTTTATCTTCAGCGAAGACAACCCCATCGAAATCTGGCTGGCCAATAACCCCTATACCTTGGTACAGCAACAGATTGAAGGGATGAACTTTCAACAAAGCAGCGGACCATACCAGGTGCAGGAAAATGGCACAACCATCACCAAGGGGTGTACCATTTACAGTTTTAACCACAACAAACTGTACGTGGATGAAGATGGCATTCTGGTCGGCTGTCAGTCATCTTATACCAACAGCGCGGGGAACTCTTTGATCACCCAGAACGCTCAACAGCAGGTCACCATGCATGCGTTCATGTCCAATGGGGTTATTTTCAAGGATCTCGCCATGGGCAAAATCGGTCAGCCCTTTGCCCTGCCCCCTGAGCTGGCCAGTAAAATCACAAGAACAAATCAGATCGGTCAACAGCAAGCGGATACATGGGCAAAAGAAACCGACGTCAGAAACTGCCACCCCGGCCGGCCCCAAAAGCTGTCGCGCATTGAAACCTGGCATGAGGTCCCTCAGGAATGCTATCTGGCACTGGTCGATGCCCTGTATCGCCCGCGCGTTAAGATAGCGACCCACGCCTATAACAACGCTGGACATATTTCCTGCGACATCAATCTACCCTATTTTATCCCCGGTAAAAGCAAGCTGATGGTTCAGAAGACCGAAACCACCTCCACGATCGACTATGGACAACCCGGCGTCAGCCACCATCAGCCAGGGGAAGAAACCATCACCCAGGAAGAGCTTGACCGGATGGCCATCGGCCCCTGTCACTACCGGATCGAACTGGCCGTACCAGCAAACAGCGTCAGTAGCCTGGAGGTCAAGGTCAGGTTTAACGTTTATGGTGATGACAAAGTGTTTCTGCCCTACGAAGAAAAGTTTGATGAGGATAAGGTTCAAAAATCAGCAACGGATACCAGTAATACCAAGCAACCAGAACCACAACAAGAAACCAAACCCGCGGAAAAGTGGCTGGTGGTTTCGGATCATCTGTCGACTATTAAACATTATCGATGATGAGAACACAATTCTTTCACGTATTAGCAAAAGGTAAACGGTTACCGCAAAAAGACCCAAATAAAGGTTTATCCATGTTCAAAAGATCAAGCTATAAAATAATTACCCTGAGCTTCATCCTGCTAGTTTTTTGCGTATCTGCCTGTGACAAACCAGATACTGCAAACTCTGATGGGCCACCTCAACAGCAGTCAGTCGGTAGCCCCGAAGCAGAAAGACCAAATTACAACGATATAACCCAATCAACTGCCAACGGTCAGCGGATTCAGTACTATTCGGCACCTTTCCCACTGAAAAACCTTTCTCTTGAAGAACTACATACAAAGGTCACCGAAAAGAATGCTGCCGCCATGGCTGAGTTAGGGCGGCGCTATGCCAGAGGAATTGGCGTTACAAGGAATCTCGCTGAAGCCCAAAAACTTTACATTCAGTCTGCAGAAGCAGGTGATATGACCGCGCAGAACGAACTGGCCGGAGCTTACGACTATGGCCTATTTGGTGAGACAGACCCTGAAAAGGCAGTTTATTGGTACCGCAAGGCTGCAGAACAGGGATTCGCTCCTGCTCAGTTTAATCTGGGAGTTGCTTATGAAAATGGTACAGGAATATCAACCAACTTCGAGGAATCCCACAAGTGGTATTTAAAAGCGGCAGAACAAAACTTACCAGCAGCCCAAAATGCACTTGCAAAACAATTTGATACTGGAAGAGGCGTAAAAAGAAATTTTGATAAAGCTATTGAGCTTTATCAAATGGCCGCAGAAAAAAACTTCCCAGAAGCGCAATACAATTTGGCAGTCAGCTATTCTTTTGGAGATGTCGGCCATGAAAATCATGAGAAAGCTTTCAAACTTTATTTGAAAGCAGCTAAAAATGGTTATGCCGGAGCGCAAAGTAACCTTGGTAACTACTATTTATTTGGAAAATGGGTATCAGTTGATTATTCAAAAGCTTTTTATTGGTTTGACTTAGCAGCAAAACAAATGGATACAAATGCCATATTTAACCTTGGGCAAATGTACGAACACGGCCTGCATATAAGTAAGAATTTTATTAAAGGATATGCATTTTATCAACTTGCGATGCAGATTCTACAAAGAAGACCAGACAAAACATCTTCAATAACCGAGGCAGACATCCTCGACTCCATCACCACCCTAAAAGCCCAAATGACCGCCTCAGAAATCGCCGCTGGCGAAGCTGAAATTCCTAAGGTGATGCAGGAGTATGGGATTGTATTATAGACACAGGTACAGATTGAAACCTGGCATAAGGTTCCGCAGGAATGCTACCTGGCACTGGTCGATGCCCTGTATCGCCCGCGCGTTAAGATAGCAGCCCACGCCTATAACAACGCTGGCCATATCTCCTGCGATATCAATCTGCCGTATTTTATCCCCGGCAAAAGCAAGTTGATGGTTCAAAAGACCGAAACCACGTCCACGATCGACTATGGACAACCCGGCGTCAGCCACCATCAGCCAGGGGAAAAAAACATCACCCAGGAAGAGCTTTACCAGATGGCTATCGGCCCCTGTCACTACCGGATCGAACTGGCCGTACCTGCAAACAGCGTCAGCAGCCTGGAGGTTAAGGTCAGGTTTAACGTCTATGGTGATGACAAGGTGTTTCTGCCCTACGAAGATAAGTTTGATGAGGAGAAGGTTCAAAAAGAAGCAACGGATACCAGCAATACCAAGCAAGAAGAACCGCAACCAGAAACCAAACCCGCGGAGAAATGGCTGGTGGTTTCGGATCATCTGTCGACTATTAAACGTTATCGATGAGAGTACAAAATTCTTTCACGTTTTCAAGTATTAGCAAAAGTTAAACAGTTACCACAAAATGACCAATATAAAGGTTTATTCATGCTCAACAGATCAAGCTATAAAATAATTACCCTGAGCTTCATCCTGCTAGTTTTTTGCGTATCTGCCTGTGACAAACCAGATACTGCAAACTCTGATGGGCCACCTCAACAGCAGTCAGTCGGTAGCCCCGAAGCAGAAAGACCAAATTACAACGATATAACCCAATCAACTGCCAACGGTCAGCGGATTCAGTACTATTCGGCACCTTTCCCACTGAAAAACCTTTCTCTTGAAGAACTACATACAAAGGTCACCGAAAAGAATGCTGCCGCCATGGCTGAGTTAGGGCGGCGCTATGCCAGAGGAATTGGCGTTACAAGGAATCTCGCTGAAGCCCAAAAACTTTACATTCAGTCTGCAGAAGCAGGTGATATGACCGCGCAGAACGAACTGGCCGGAGCTTACGACTATGGCTTGTTGGGCGCGGTTGATCATGACAAAGCAGTTTATTGGTATCGCAAAGCTGCGGATCAAGGGTTTGCTCCTGCGCAATTTAACCTTGCAGTAGCGTATGAACATGGAATGGGTATCACCACTGATTTCAAGGAATCCCACAAATGGTATTTAAAAGCTGCAGAGCAAAACTTACCCGCCGCTCAAAATGCACTAGCGAAACAGTTTGATGCAGGAAGAGGTGTAGCAAAAAATTCAGAAAAAGCACTTGAGCTTTATGAGAAGGCTGCAGAAAACAACTTCCCAGAAGCGCAATACAATTTGGCTGTTAGTTATTCTTTGGGAGATGCCGGTCAAAAAAATCAGGAGAAAGCATTACAACTTTATCAGCAAGCAGCTAAAAGCGGTTATGGAGGGGCACAAAACAATCTAGGGGTTTGTTACCTTTTTGGCGAAGGCATAGATATTGACTATTCAAAAGCTTATTATTGGTTTGATCTTGCTGCAAAACAAGGGATTCCTGATGCAATATTTAATCTGGCCCAGATGTATGAAAATGGTGCATATATACAAAAAAGCTTAGTTAAGGCTTATGCTTATTACCATGTCTCCATCCAAATCCTTCAGGCAATACCTGACGAAACAGCAGCGTTAACAGAATCAACATTCCTCGACTCCATCACCACCCTAAAAGCCCAAATGAGCGCATCAGAAATTGCCGCTGGCGAAGCTGAAATTCCTAAGGTGATGCAGGAGTATGGGATTGTACTTTAGAACAGGCACAGATTGAAACCTGACATGAGGTCCCTCAGGAATGCTACCTGGCGCTGGTCGATGCCCTGTATCGCCCGCGCGTTAAGATAGCGACCCACACCTATAACAACGCTGGCCATTGCCCCCTGGCACTACCGGATTGAACTGGCCGTACCAACGAACAGCGTCAGCAGCCTGGAGGTCAAGGTCAGGTTTAACGTCTATGGTGATGACAAGGTGTTTCTGCCCTACGAAGAAAAGTTTGATGAGGAGAAGGTTCAAAAATCAGCAACAGATGCCAGCAATACCAAGCAAGCAGAACCGCAACAGGAAAATAAACCCGCGGAGAAATGGCTGGTAGTTTCGGATCATCTGTCGACTATTAAACGTTATCGATGAGAGTACAAAATTCTTTCACGTTTTCAACGTATTAGCAAAAGTCAAACAGTTACCAAAAAATGACCAATATAAAGGTTTATTTATGCTCAACAGATCAAGTTATAAAATAATTACCCTGAGCTTCATTCTGCTAGTTTTTTTCATACCGGCCTGTGATAGGCAAGATACTTCAAGCGCATACGAGCTCCCTCAACAGCAGGCAGAAAGCAGCAACCCTGACGCGGAAAAAACAAACCATTATGACATATCTCAGCCTACCAGTAACGCCCAGGGGATTCAGTACTATTCGACACCATTTCCACTGGAGAACCTATCCCTTGCAGAATTACGAACAAGGGGCACCCAAAAAGATGCTGCAGCTACGGCAGAACTAGGTCGGCGTTATGCCAATGGAATTGGAGTTTCACGAAATATTGTTGAAGCCCAAAAGCTCTATATCCAAGCGGCAGAAGCAGGGGATATGACCGCGCAGAACGAACTGGCTGGCGCTTATGATTATGGCCTATTTGGTGAGACAAACCCTGAAAAGGCAGTTTATTGGTACCGCAAGGCTGCAGAACAAGGATTCGCTCCTGCTCAGTTTAATCTGGGGGTTGCTTATGAAAATGGTACAGGAATATCAACCAACTTCGAGGAATCCCACAAATGGTATTTAAAAGCTGCAGAGCAAAACTTACCCGCAGCTCAAAATGCACTTGCAAAACAATTTAGTGTAGGCAGAGGTGTAAAGTCAGACACTAAAACTGCAATAGAATACCTTAAAACAGCGGCGAATAATAATTTTCCAGAGGCTCAGTTTAGTCTAGCGGTTAAATACTCTCTTGGACAAGGAGTCAATATTAATCAAAAAAAAGCATTTCAATTTTATCAACTCTCGGCCAGTAATGGTTACGCAAGCGCCCAAAATAATTTGGGTAATTGCTACCTTTTTGGCGAAGGCATAGATATTGACTATTCAAAAGCTTATTATTGGTTTGATCTTGCTGCAAAACAAGGGATTCCTGATGCAATATTTAATCTGGCCCAGATGTATGAAAATGGTGCATATATACAAAAAAGCTTAGTTAAGGCTTATGCTTATTACCATGTCTCCATCCAAATCCTTCAGGCAATACCTGACGAAACAGCAGCATTGACAGAGTCAACATTCCTCGATTCCATCACCACCCTAAAAGCCCAAATGAGCGCATCAGAAATTGCCGCTGGCGAAGCTGAGATTCCTAAGGTGATGCAGGAGTATGGGATTGTACTATAGACACAGGTAGAGATTGAAACCTGGCATGAGGTCCCTCAGGAATGCTATCTGGCACTGGTCGATGCCCTGTATCGCCCGCGCGTTAAGATAGCGACCCACGCCTATAACAACGCTGGACATTGCCCCCTGGCGCTACCGGATTGAACTGGCCGTACCAACGAACAGCGTCAGCTGCCTGGAGGTCAAGGTCAGGTTTAACGTCTATGGTGATGACAAGGTGTTTCTGCCCTACGAAGAAAAGTTTGACGAGGAGAAGGTACAGAAAGCGACGACAGATTCCAGCAATAACAAGCAAGAAGAACCGCAACAGGAAAATAAACCCGCGGAGAAATGGCTGGTAGTTTCGGATCATCTGTCGACTATTAAGCGTTATCGATAAATACACATGCTTTTTGACGTTTTAAAACTCAGACATTCAACTTCCTAGTTCTATAGATAAAGGTTTGATCATGCGCAAAACATCCAGTTATCAACTGATAGCCCTCAGCTTTACCCTATTTGTTCTCTGTCTATCAGGCTGCGACAAAACAGTATCTAATGCTGCGGTACCAGTTCAGGAAAAAACGGTCAGTAGCACCCCCGAAAAAGAAAAACCAAACTACAGCGACATAACCCAATCAACAACCAATGGCCAGGGAATTCAATACTATACTGCACCTTTTCCTCTGGAAAACCTTTCCCTGAAAGAGCTGCAAACACGGGTCAGCGAAAAGGATGCTGCTGCCATGGCAGAACTAGGCCGGCGCTATGCCAATGGCATTGGAGTTTCAAGGAATCTCGCTGAAGCTAAAAAACTATATATCGAAGCTGCAGAAGCAGGCGATATGACTGCACAGAATGAGCTAGCTGGTGCTTATGACTATGGCCTATTTGGTGAGACTGACCAAGGGAAGGCCTTTTATTGGTACCAGAAGGCAGCAGAACAGAACTTTCCTGTTGCTGAAGTTAATTTAGGAAAGATGTATCAAGAAGGCTGCGGCGTTAAGCAAGACTATGCAGTAGCACTTTCCCTTTACAGAAGTGCTGCTAAAAAAGAATTTCCCCCGGCCCAAACTCTAATCGGGATTTTTTATGAAAAAGGATATGGCATTGAGAAAAACTATCAACAAGCTGCCTATTGGTATCTCCTTGCTGCTAAGCAAAATTATCCTATAGCCAATTACAACTTAGGCTCTTTGTACGAAAGAGGGCTTGGTGTTGATAAAAATATGTTAGAAGCAGCTTCATATTATGAAAAAGCAGCTATTAAAAATCACGAGCTTGCACAAGTTAATTTGGGAATAATGTATTTATTTGGTGATATTTCTCAGCCTAACTACCAAAAAGCCTATAACCTATTCAAATCCTCTGCCCAAAAAGGGAGTTTAAAATTTGGTGGGCTTTTTAATATTGGGCAGATGTACGAAAATGGACTTTTCCTAGGCAAGAACCCGGTACAAGCATATGCTTACTATCAAGTTGCTCTATTGTTGCTCAGACAGAAACCAACCAACTCTAGTACCCTAAACACTCATGATGTGACCGATTCCATCACCACCCTCAAAGCCCAAATGACACCATCAGAAATCGCCGTTGGCGAAGCTGAAATTCCTAAGGTGATGCAGGAGTATGGAATTGTGCTTTAGACACAGGTGCAGATTGAAACCTGGCAAGAAAATTAAGATGTACCACTTTAAGATATTAATGCGCACGTTTTATTACACGTTATTGCTGCTTGTACTGTGCAGCTGCAACTCGTCATCGGAAGCCGTTGATAAAGAAACACCAACGCCACCTGAAGCAGTTCCGGCGGCACAGGCATGGGCAGGCCAAACAGCTGACGGAATTGATATATACACTATCCCCCCCAAACTTGGCGCACTTGCTCTTGACGAACTGCAGCACCGAGCAGCGCAGAAAGACCCTGCTGCACTATATGAACTGGGCCGTCGCTGTGGCTGTGGTGAAGGGATAGACCGCAACCCGCAAAAAGCCAAGCAGTTACTTTTTGAAGCGGCCGAAAAAGGGGATGCCGACGCCCAGAACGAGCTAGGAATCGCCTATAACCAAGGGTTGTTTGGAGAGCGAGATCTCAACAAGGGATTTGAATGGGTGCAAAAAGCAGCACAGCAGGGCCACCCCGTCGCTCAATACAACCTTGCGGACATGTATGAAAAGGGAGAGGGGTGCCAACAAAATTACAAAGAAGCATTTAACTGGCTGGAAAAATCTGCAAAAAGCGGATTTGTAGCAGCTTATAGCCAAATTGGCGTTTATTACAAGTATGGTACAGGAGTTAAAAATAATTTCGAGAAAGCTGTTAATTGGTATAAAAAAGGGGCTGAGGCGGGAGACCCAAAAGGTCAGTACAATCTTGGACGAAGCTATGAATTCGGCCAATCTGTTAACCAAAGTTATTCTGAAGCCTTTCAATGGTACCAGAAAGCAGCAAATAATAATTATTCTTTGGCACAAGATGCCATCGCAAAGATTTATGAAAATGGCAAGGGAGTAAATATTGACATAAAGGAAGCTATTAAATGGTACAAAAAAGCAGCGGATAATGGTCTAGTCGATGCACAATATTCTCTTGCCACGATATATCACACAGATCGCAAGTATGAACAAGCGTTATCTTATTACCAAAAAGCAGCAAACAAAGGGTACGAACAAGCAAGGCTTAATATTGCAATAATGCTATTATTCGGTGATGGTATAGCTCAAGACCATCAAAAAGCATACAACTTGCTTCGACTAACTGCAATTGAAGGTTCTTCAAAATATGACGCGATTTTCAATCTCGGACAAATGTATGAAAATGGCCTTCATCTCACAAAAAGCTTAGTTAAGGCATACGCCTATTACCAGACCTCACTTAAAATCTTGCGATTAAGACCCGTTGAATCCTCCGCATTAACTGAGCCCGAACTACTCGATTCCATCACCACCCTCAAAGCCCAAATGAGCGCATCAGAAATCGCCGCTGGCGAAGCTGAAATTCCTAAGGTGATGCAGGAGTATGGGATTGTGCTTTAGACACAGGTACAGATTGAAACCTGGCATGAGGTCCCTCAGGAATGCTATCTGGCACTGGTTGATGCCCTGTATCGCCCGCGTGTTAAGATAGCGACCCACGCCTATAACAACGCTGGCCATATCTCCTGCGACATCAATCTGCCTTATTTCATTCCCGGTAAAAGCAAATAGATGGTTCAGAAGACCGAGACCACCTCGACGTGACCAGGCAGGTTTTTAATTGACTGTTCGCAGAACCGTTGCTGCTGCGCTCAGTTTGTTTTCCCCGCAAATTGGTCGCTTGAATCGGTCAATGATCAAACCAGAAAGTCTAGTAAACATCCTCTGGAGAGTAAATAGGAAAAGCAAAAAATCTGCTGGTGGCCGGATGGAAGGGGAGAACTCTTTTAACTCCTGTTTTGCAATCTGCTTAAAGATCCGAAACAAAGTCCGCAGATCAGACCTGTTACCGGATACATAAGATCTTGACTGCTGCCGGTCGCGGACCGCAAAACGGTGCCTCCGAACGCCAGAAGGAAAAACAGGCCGGTCATGACGATGGGGTTAATTTCTACTTTAATACTGATGCGAACTCGGGTCAGAAGAGGGGCAACTACCGGAAACGAACTTTCTACGAAATCATGGGGCTTCAGGGCTACGAATGTTCCCAGGGCGCAGGCGATCAGGGCCGATGACCCGATTACATGAGGGGCCTGGCCAAGCGCCAATCCTGCAAGCGCATAAACGGCTTGGGGGATTAGAGCTGCGGCACCTAGGTAGAGACATTTTTTACGGCCCAGGTGTTTTTCTATATGACAGGAGAGAATCCATAAATAGGTTATGTTCAGCCATAAGTGATAGCTGTTTGCATGGATCAGGGGGGCCACCAGAAAGCTTGTGATTAGGTGAGGTACTGAGTCTGTTGTTGGTAAAAAACTAAGCTGCGGCAAACTCTGAGGGAAAAACAGGATGACCAGGTAGAAGATAACAATCTGGATATAGGTCAGCATGGCCGTCGACCAACATCGGTCCTGGGCGATTTTTTCCCCTTTGTCTAATTTCTGAGGCCAGAGGGCGATATACGCTGAACATAAATCGAGAGCAGAGTCTCCGGTTTCATTGGCCTGAAACAAAAAATAGGCAATGACTCCGGCACCAGCCATAGCTATGGCCAGAAAGTAGAAAGTGTGCAGTGGGCCGCGGAAAAGCAGGATAACCACAAGTATCAGTAAAATTTGAATGATCGGGTGTTTGAGAAGACGTTGCCAAAGAGGCTCAATGATAATTGTGGGTTCCGCAATCTGTTCAAAGGGAGCGGTATCTTCGTAGCCTCTATTGCGGACCTGTTCAAAACGTTCAAAAATAATCCCGCAGGCGAGACAGGTATCACCCGTTTGGCCGGGCGATCCGCACTTTGGACAACAACGTCCCGCAGCTTTTTGCTCTTTGACCGGTGCTTCTTTCAACAGTTCTGGAACCTGTTGCCGTTCCTGTTCTGAGACCATGTCGCACATCAGGCCAAGGTGGTCAAAAAATTTTTTATAACGGCGGGCATCTTCAGCACTCAGCCCTTTTTTGATGGTGATTTTTTTACTGCCCAGGATCTTATCGATAACTGGCTGCGGATAATGGCATTTCTCAGCTAACGCAGCACTGACTTCGTCCGCATCTGTATCAAAAGCAAGGTCACCAGAAAAGACGATTTTATAAGTTTTGGTTTCCATTGAAACTCCGAATAAGTTTAGGTAGTTAATTGAGATTATTAAGTTTTAATGACATTGTCAAGTGGGGTGATTTCTCTGGCTATGTGAAGGCTCTTGCTGCAACGTGTGAGATGCCTTTCTTGCCAGAGAGGGAAGCTGAAAAGAATGGAATACGCAATGCAAAGATTAAGGATGTTGACAAAACTTGTTATATATTTATAGTTAATGAAAGTAAATTCACGTTAAGTTGTTTCCTCTGGGGAAAGGGCCTATAGTTTTGTTAACCCGTAGCGTCAGTCCCTATGTAGAGGTACGGTTTTTTGTTTGTTTCTTCGGAGTTTGGGCTGAGATATAAGTCTTGGCTTGTTATTTAATTATCTAGAAAGGTAAAAGTTTAATGGTTTCTGTTTCAGAACGGAAGAAGGTAACGGTGGCGCTGTTATGTTTTTTTCTGGGAGGGCTTGGTGTTCACAGGTTTTATGTCGGAAAGGTTGGAACTGGAATCCTTCAGCTGATAACGGCTGGGGGTTTAGGAATCTGGACTCTGATAGATTTTATCCTGATCCTTACCAATTCATTTAAGGACAAAGACGGATTATCCGTCTCTGCATGATTTTTTATGATTTACGGAGCGTATAGCTTTTTATACGAACCTCAACTTCTATACGTGGAGAAAATGTCGTGAAAGGTAAAATTTTAGCGTTTGATGAACTACAAAACAAAGGTGTAATTTCTTCAGATGACGGGAAGCGTTACGAGTTTCAAGGTGAGCAGTGGAAAGGTGGTTCAAAGCCGAAGCCTGGAGCTAAAGTTGACTTTGAGATAACTGAAAACCTGGCCACCGGTATCTACTTGGATAGCTCTGCCGGGCAGGGTTCTTCTAAAAAGATTGCAGCAGCTTTGTTTGCATTTTTCCTTGGCTCTTTTGGTGCCCATAAATTTTACCTCGGCTATACCAAGCAGGGGATTATCATGCTTGTTGTCTTTTTGCTGGGATTTGTGCTGGTTGGTATCCCTTCAATGATTATCGGGCTCATTGCTTTTGTCGAATTTATTATCTATCTGACTAAGTCCGATGAAGATTTTGAGCAGACATATGTCATTGGTCGCAAAGGGTGGTTTTAACTTTATCGCAAACCCGATTATTTTTTGGGGCGTAAAAGCGCTGGGAAGGTTTTCTTAAAATCGTCCTTGGCAGGGGGGCAGTTGTTCTGCCAAATAATAAAAACGGCAACCGGAGAATGAAGCGGTTGCCGTTTTTTTTGTTTAGCGATGAGCTGGAGAGTTATAAACGTAAAGAATTTGGATGATGCCCCTCAAATTCCGGTTGCACTGTATGGCAAACGGTACAGTCGTTACCGATAGGGCGATCATTCCCCTGGTACTGCAGTGGCTGGATACTATCGCGATTACTGCCAAATTTATTAAAAGTTGCCGGGTAAACGGCGTGCGGGCTGCCATGGCATGCTTCACACATCATGGCTTCCATCTGATCATGACGGTGACGGTACAGTTCTTCCGCACTCTCGGTCCAGGTGTTGAATGCATCTGTGGTTGAGCCCATCTGGAAATCTTCATGGCAATTCAGGCAATCTGGCATATTAACCCATGGGGAGCGCGGTTTGATCTGATCGATTGAATCGACATTGCGTGGTTTTAGTTTTGCCATAAGGCGGGCAGCACCTTTTTTGCCGGCTTCGTGCTCTTTTTTCAGCAGTGACAAGGTATGGTCTTCCATCGTGCCATGGCAGTTGGTGCAGTCCATGAACTGAGCGTGATGGCTGCGGAAACACTGGGTCGGGCCTTCGGGGCGTGACGGGTGGCAGGCAATACAGGCTTGCATCCCTTCACGTTCGGTCAGAAAGTTGGCATGCCAGCCATGCAGTGCTGCCGGAAAGTTGAGTAGTTCTGGGTTGCCTTTGGTGCCAAGAACGGGATCGGCATGGCATGACTGGCACAGCATGGGTTCACCATTCTGTGCTTTTTCCACCAGGTTTGTTCCGCTATTTTTGTCGTGAGCGACCAGGACATCAAGACTGGTAGCGTCAGTGAACCCTGCAACACCTGCGACTCGCCAGCCTCCTCCGTGGCAGTTTTTACAGCCCATTTCGGTTGAAGTGGGGGCAACGGTCTTGGTGATCGCGAGAATTTTGCCGCTTTCTTTGTCTTTGGCGGTGATGGTGAAAATTGGATAAGGATTGTATTCTCCCTTATCGGTATAGGGGACAACGGGAATAAATGTTGCTCCAAAGGCACGGTGTTCTGCTTCAAGTTTCATGGTGCCGGATACTTTTTGACCGCCAACGCCGACCCCGGGCTTGAGGTTTGCACCGAGCAATTTATCTGCAAATTCCCAGAAGCGGACATGACGTTCGGGATACTTAAAGCCATCCTCTACGGTAAAGGTCAGTTCAACCCCTTCAGTGATGATTTCCGGACTATCTCCTCGTTTTACCAGTTGTGCAAAGAGGTCGTTGGCTGGCGGCAGTAGAATCCAGTAAGGATCACTGTCGGAAATGCAATGCATGCCGAGATCGTTCCAGGCCAGTAAAACGTATTCACTGGTTTCCTTATTGAATTCTGGGATGGTCACCGGCAGGTCTTTTTCAACAAAAACTGGATTGCCCAGGTTCAGCCCGTCAGCTTCTGCAAGAGGAGTGACCTTCATCTGCGGTTGGGTACTGGTTGCCAAGGCGGAGGCTGCTAGCAGCACTGAAGTCACCAAGGTCAGGGCGATAACAGTCAGAAATTGAGAGTGTCTTTTCATTGTCCTTGTCCCTCCATGCTAGTGGTTGGTAGTGGTTGAGGCTGGTTGTTGGCGAATATCAGGGCCATTGACAATGTAGTTGGCCAGCGCCCAGCGTTCAGCACGAGTGCCGAGGAACGGCGGCATATAATTGTTCATGTTGCCGAGACCATTCAACTTGGAATCCATACCGAAGACGCTGTCATATTTCCCTGCGAGGTGGCGTATATCGTTAAGGGGACCGCCGATGGAGTGACAGGCACTGCACTGAAATTTAAAAAGTTCCTGACCGGCACTGAGCAGGTTGGCATCGGTAATCTCTTTATTGTGAGCCCATTTTGCGCTTGGCAGAAAGCCTGCCTGCTGGATGGCCGAGGTGTCCTGAACATAGATCTGGTTGGCGTACATATAGTTGTGAATAACATACGGACGGCGACCACCTTCGCGTATAAATTCAAAGGAGCCAAAGTAGATAAGGGCGATGGCGACAATAATAAAGCAGAAACCCTTCTGAAAACTTTGCGGCAGCTTCAAGGCCATAAGCATGGAAGCTATGAACAGAATCGGGAGTAGCCAGAACATGGCTGTCACAAAACTGCCAAGTTCAGGTGATTTAGTGAAAATCATGAATGATTGCTCAGCGGGTAACGCCATAACATACCACCAGCCACCAATCAGCATCAGAATAAATGGCAGGGCGACCCAGGTGGCGCATAGGCGTAACAAACGTTGACGCAGGTGCTCATCTTTAAGGAATGCCGCAGTCACATACCCAAACACACCACACAGCACCAGGGACAGGCCGGTACGAAAGACCAGCGATGGCCAGAAGGTCGGATTGAAAAAGCCGCTCCAGAAATCGCCATTTTCGAGCCAGGCTCCCGGGGTCAGCATAAAATCGATAATCCCGTTGATCAGGAACAAAGACATCCAGGCGCACAGGAAATAGAGCCAGCCGATAATCATGTGGTTCTTCCTGTCCATTTTTCCAAAGGTATAGAAGTAGATGAACAGGGCGACAATTTCGCCGACAAAAAACACCCATTCTGCGGCCCAGCCAAAAACAAAAATATGGATCAGAGCTGATGTGGCTGCCGGGTTAAGCAGGGCGATTGTCCACCAGATACCGACGCCGGTGAGCCCACCAAAAACCATGGTCAGCAGCAGAAAGAATTTGCTGTGTTTTTTAACGTAAGCGAGCAGGCTCTGATTCTCTTCCTGGTATGCTTTGCGCTCAAGTTGGACCAGGAACGCACCACCACCGACGGCAAAGTGGGAAACCAGGACATGAACAATGGCGATCAGAGCAATCAGAAATCCCCCGCCGTAGGTTGTCAGATTCCAGACTGGATAGTTCATTTAGACACCTCCTTACGGCAGTTGAAGGCCAGTTTCAGCATGTACCAGATCATGGCCAGACCAGCGACAAATACGACGAGGAAGAAAATCAAGGGGGAATATTCCGGTTTAACGGTCAGATCAGACATGCTGAAATAGGGTTCCAGGTAAAGGATCCTGACCAGGTCACGGATGAGTATCATGACGATCAACAGCACCAGAGTTGTCAAGCTGGATGCCATCAGGTTACCTTTGAAGCCAAAGTAAAGAGCGCCCAGGGCAAGGATAATTCCCAGGGTCAGCAGACCGGTACCATAGGCATTGCCACCCATGAATTCCATCATGACCTGTTTAGGGAGCGCTAAGAGGAACCAGATGCCCAAAAAAATCTGAACGGCGGTTGCCACGCTGAAATATTTAAGTCCTTTGCGGATCAGTATCTGTTTGTCGATGGGACTTTTCCGCAGGTTGAAGTGACCGATCAGGGCGAGGTAGAGACCGGCAACCGCAATAGCTCCGATGACAAAGTGGAGGTAGCGTGGAATGACTGTCGGGTCGGTGACATTGAGTAAGGTTCCACCCGCACTGGTAAAATAGGCTGCCCAGTGTTCCGGCTGGAGCATCAGGGTCATATTGTTGGTAAAGAAAAAGGCGATAACCAACAGGACCATAACGCTGAACTCAAGGAGGAATATCCGTGTTCCTTTTAGGGCATCAAACTTAAAATCATAAATATAGGCGCTGTAGTAAGCCAGGATCAGCATGGCGATAATGGAAAACCACCAGACTGCCATCAGAATGGAACTGCTGTAGATAAAATGTCCGTAAAGCACCTGCACAAACAGAAGCGGGGCAACTCCCATATTGACGGCAAAGGCAATGGTGTAGGGCCATTTATAACTGAATTCCTTGCATAGCTGAGTGTTCTCAGAGCCTCCCCTGAGAGTACTGATAAGTGCTATGATGCCGCCACCGAGCATGGCATTCATAACCAGAATGTGCAGCAGAAAGGTTACAACCAGAAGAATGTAGAACCATCCCCAGGGGACAGGAATGGCGTCGGGGGTCGGAATCAGAGTCGCTGGATTCATCAATACTCCTCCTTGTTATTTAACTGGAACAGACGTTATACTCTAACCCTGTCTGTTTGAATGGCAGGTTAATAGGAATATAGAGATACATTGAAAAACTAGCATAACTTGAGAGGAAATGATATGGCCCAGCGGTTGTGGGGGAAATTTTATTTTTCATCAGGTTATTGCACAATTTATCGAGAGCATTTACACGGTGAAGGAGTCCCCTATGAAGGTTACAGCGCTGGATCAGATTGCATCATTTCCCATGGCTATGGATGGCGTCCTTGGCGTGACCAAGCAGGTTCCGGTTGGTAAGGAGGATGATGTCCCCAATTTTTCGTTTCGAGTGTTCACCATCGAGCCGGGTGGCCATACTCCTTATCACCAGCATGTTTCTGAGCATGTGAACTATGTGATTGAAGGGGAGGGCGCACTCGTCGATGAGGCTGGTGAGTTGCATCCGGTTGAAGCGGGAGACTTTGCTTTTGTCAAGCCGAACGAAAAACACCAATACCGTAATACCTCTGACAGTCAGCCGATGAAAATGATCTGTGCGGTTCCGGTTGAGTACGAGTAATTGCTACCTGTGCCGCGGATGATCGCCATTGAACATGCGCGGCTCTTATTTCCCCCCCTTACTGATCTCTTCTTTTTCGTACGATGAATGAGAAATATTTCTTGATTTGTATTGTCTGAATCAATATACTGCCAAATTCGTTTAAATGGGTAAGCTCAGTTTGCTCTACCACCATGGCAAATTTAAATGAAGTCATAATCGGGAAAGTTACCAATTTTATATCGCGGGTGCCAGAATATTCTGTGCACCCTATTTGCATTCAGAATGACTCCCCTTTCGGAGAAAATAAATGAGCCTTAAAGATCAACTTACTGCAGATATGAAAGAGGCCATGAAGGCCAAACAGACCGAGCGCTTGGGTACCATTCGTCAGCTGCGCGGTGCCATTAAAAATAAAGAGATCGAGTTGCAGCAGGACCTTGATGATGATGCTATTATTTCAGTAATCAGCACCCTCGTTAAACAACGTCGTGAAGCTGCTCAAATGTATCTGGATAACGAGCGTCCGGAACTGGCTGCCAAAGAAGAGGCCGAGATGGCCGTTCTGCAGGACTACCTGCCTGCGCAGCTGGGTGAAGAAGAAGTTAAAGCAATTGTTACTGCTGTGATTGCCGAGGTCGGGGCGACTTCCATGAAAGATATGGGCAAAGTTATGCCTCAGGTAATGGCCAAAACCAAAGGTGCAGCAGATGGAAAACTGGTAAATCAGCTGGTCCGGGAACAACTGGCATAACCTTCTGATTTGCGGAGCTGATTTTGGGAATCATCGATATCAGTATCCTGGTCATCCTGGTGTTTTTTTTGATTAAAGGGATCGTCCGGGGCCTGTTAAGAGAGGTTTGTTCGCTGCTGGGTATTGTGCTTGGGGGAGTGTTTTCCTTCTCCTTTTACCTGCCCGTAGCCCAGTTGCTTCAGGACAAACTCAATCTGCCAAGCCAGTTTTGTGTGTGGGTCGCCTTCCTGGTTATCTTTCTGGCATTCGTGGTGGTTTTCGCTGTTGTCGGCTTTGTTCTTCATCGCTTTGTAAAAATGGTATTTCTGGGCGGTTTCAACCGTCTCGCCGGGGCAATTTTTGGCATTGTCCAGGGGGTTGTCGTGTTGTCTATGTTGCTGTTGGCTTGCAGCTCCTCAGTTGCCCCGGAAACCCTGCGCAAGATGACGCTGAGATCAGAACTGGGGCCGCCGTTTGTGTCTCTGGGGGATGATATTTTAGCCAGTGGACGTAAGCTGATAAAAAATTGACTGTCATGATTTGTACCGATGACGCCCTTGACAGACTTGAGTATCCGCAGCTGAAGCAGCAACTGGCCGGGCATACTCAGTCAGAGCCTGGCAGCCTTGCTGCTCAACGTTTACTGCCTCTGGCCGTAGATAGTGAAGTTGTTCGTGCCCTCGACGAAGTCGGCGAGGCAGTGCGCTTGCTTGAGAATGGCTATGCTCCATCATTAGGTGGGTGCTGGTCGCTGACGGGATTATTGGTTCAGGCGGCAGCCGCAGGGCAGCTGATTGCCCCTGATGATTTGCTGAAAGTCAGCCAGTCGATACAGGTTGCTGACGACTGTCGCCGTTGGTTAGCCAGCCAGCAAGGGTGTGCTCTGCTGCAGGAATGTGGTGACAGTATTACTCCGTTAAACGAGTTGCTGCGACGCTTAAAGGACTCTATCGGAATCCGTGGTGAATTGCTCGACAGCGCATCGTTTGAGTTAGGTGACCTGCGCTACCGGATTCGCCAGACGCGCAGTCGCATCAGGCAGCAGCTAGACCAGTTGCTGACCGATGAGAACAGCGCCTCTTACTTTCAGGAGCGCCTTGTTACCATCCGTAACGGACGTTATGTGGTGCCCCTTAAAAGTGATTGCCGTGGGCAGGTGAAAGGTTATGTGCTTGATGAGTCTGCCAGTGGACAGACTTTGTATGTTGAGCCAAGCCGAATTTTTGAAGCAAACAACCAGTTGCAACAACTGCTGCGTGATGAACAGCGTGAAGAACGCAGAATCCTTCTGCAATTGGCTGATCTGGTACGGCGTGACAGTCCCGATCTTCAGCACAATGAAAAAGCTGTCGCTCGGCTCGATCTGCGCTTTGCGGCGGCTCGGCTGGCGCGGGTTTACCAGGGGCAGCGGCCAGAGTTGGTGAAGGAGCCTCTGATTGAACTGAAAGAGGTTCGCCATCCGCTACTGCTGGCCAAGGATGGCCGCTTTGACGCTAGCGGAGTGGTTGCCATTGACCTGTTATTGCCGGCTGATTGCCATGCTCTGGTAATCAGTGGACCCAATACTGGTGGTAAGTCGGTAGCACTCAAGACCCTCGGGCTGATGTTACTGATGGTGCGGTCAGGTTTGTATCTGCCCTGCCATCCCGATAGTCGTTTGCATCTTTATCGGCAGTTACATGTTGATATCGGTGATGAGCAGAGCATTTCACAGAGTATCTCGACCTTTTCGGGGCACCTGCTGAAAATGCGCTCGATCCTTGCTGCTGCAGATACTGAAACCCTGGTCTTGCTCGATGAGGCCGGTACCGGCACCGATCCAGCGGAGGGGGCAGCGCTGGTTCAGGCGGTGCTCGACCAACTGGGTCGGCAGGGTGCTAAAACGCTATTAACTACCCATTTGGGGCAGTTAAAGCTGTTTGCCCATAGTCGCGCTGATATTTATAACGCGGCGGTTGAATTTGAGCCGGAAACCCTGATGCCGACCTACCGGTTGCGTTATGGTATTCCGGGGGCCAGTAGTGCTCTGACAACGGCTCGCCGGATGGGGCTGCCGGCGGCGGTTTTAGAGCAGGCCGAACGCTATCTGGGAACTCAGGAGCTTGATCAGAGTGCCTTGTTGGCACGTCTGAATGAACGTCAGCAGGAACTGGACAGAGAATATGCTGTTGCCCGTAAGGCCCGTCTGGATGCGGAAACCAGCCAGACCCTGCGCAAGCAGCAGGTTGCGGAGCTTAAAGCCCAGCGCAAAAAAATTCTGGCGAAAGCGACCTCGGAAGCCGAAGAGTTAATCAGTGCCACCGAAGGGCGTCTGAAAAAACTACGTAAGCGTGCTCCGGGCGCCGTGACACCAAAACAAGCAGTTGCTGATCGTGGTGAGCTCGCACAGGCGAGAGAGCAGCTGAAACCGTTCAAGCCTAAGCAGCGGCTTTCCGGAAACGTGCCGCAGGAGCTGCAGGTCGGGGAACTGGTAAAGATTCCTCTGTTGGGTTGTGATGCCCAGGTTGTTAAAACCTCGGGATCAAGCGTTGAGTTGCTGGTTAACGGCAAGCGCATGCGTCAGCCCCTGAAGGCTCTCGAACAATTTGCGCCGCGCCGGTTTGCCGACAGCCAACCTAAAAAGGGGCAACTGTCACGTAAGGTTGTTGAGCGTCAGGTTAATTCCAAATTGACCTTGATCGGTCAGCGTATTGAAGATGCTTTGCTGTTGCTGGACCGTTTTATTGATGATGCACTGCTCTATAATTTGAAGCAGGTCGAGGTTATCCATGGTTCAGGAACCGGACGCCTGCGTCAGGCGGTACGCGAGTTTCTGGCTCGTGAGCAGGGGGTTTCAGCGTTTTATGCCGCTCCTGCTGAACATGGTGGGGAAAATATCACTATTATTGAATTGAACGGAAGATGACCGGGCAGATTTCGGAAGGTAAAATTAATGAGGTGCGGGAGCGCACCGATATTGTTGAACTGGTTTCTCAATATGTCAATCTTAAGCGCTCCGGAGCAAATCATATGGGGCTATGCCCCTTCCATTCTGAAAAGTCGCCCTCTTTCAGTGTTAATGCGGCCCGACAGTTTTTTCATTGTTTTGGCTGTGGA
This sequence comes from Geopsychrobacteraceae bacterium, assembly GCA_963664385.1. Taxonomy (GTDB): domain Bacteria; phylum Desulfobacterota; class Desulfuromonadia; order Desulfuromonadales; family Geopsychrobacteraceae; genus Seleniibacterium. Next base: position 315,306 of record OY761157.1, on the reverse strand, counting down.
TGTGGTGGCGATGTTTTTTCCTTCCTGATGCAGATTGAAGGGATGACCTTCCCCGATGCAGTCAGGCGCTTGGCCGAGCGCGCCGGGATCGAACTGGAAGAACGTGAGTTGTCACCAGAGGAAGAACGTTTACGGCAACAACGTGAGCGTCTTTTTCAGGTCAATAAGGTAGCCGCTGCCTATTTTCATGATCTGTTGATGCAGCATCCCGGCGGGGATGTCGCCAGGCAGTATCTGAAACGGCGCGGTTATGGCCGCAATGCTGCCAGTGAATACGCTATTGGTTATAGCCTTGACAGCTGGGAGGGGCTACGCGAGCACCTTGCCGCCCAGGGGTTATCCGCAGATGATGCGCGCTTGTTAGGACTGATTCGGCCTGGTAAGCAGGATCGTGGTGATTATGATCTGTTTCGGGGGCGCCTGATGTTTCCGATTCATGATATGTCGGGACGGGTCGTTGCTTTTGCCGGGCGGGTTCTTGATGACAGCAAGCCGAAATATATCAATTCGCCCGAATCGCCAATTTATCACAAGGGGCAGGTGCTGTTTGGCCTCTATCTGGCACGCCAGGCGATGCGGCAGAGTGAAGAGGTTTTGCTGGTTGAGGGATATTTTGACCAGTTGGCTTTGAATCGGGCTGGTTTTGCCAATGCGGTTGCGACCTGTGGTACCGCATTGACTGTTGATCATGCACGCATCCTTAAGCGTTATGTCAAGCGGGTGGTGTTGCTGTTTGATCAGGATAGCGCTGGTCAGCAGGCGACTTTTAAAGCGATGGCCACATTGCAGGAAGAGGGGGTCCCGGCAGTTGTTATTGAACTGCCTGCCGGCGATGATCCAGACTCCTTTCTTCAGCAGCATGGGAGTGAGGCCTTTCAAAGTCGGTTGAGTGCGGCACGCCCGGTGATGGATCTGTTCATGACCGTCTGTCTTGATGCCAGCGGTAACAGTATTGAAGCAAAAGCGCAAGCGGCCGAGAAGGTGGTCGAGCGGATCAGTGCTTTACAGAGTCAATTGGAACAGGATCTGTATCTGAAGGACCTGGCCCAGCGCAGTAATATTGAGCTTGATCTGCTGAAGCAGATGCTGCACAGCAAAAAACAGGCAACTTCGGTTAAGGAGCGTGAGCGATCAAGAGTCCCTCAGGCAGTTTCGATGCCTGAATTTGATGCGCCACCACCGGCGGATTACCCTGAGCCGGACTATGGGGCGGTAGACTATGGTGAGGCGAATTATGGGGTTGAGGCCTTTGATGAGTATCCGCATCCGGAGCTGGAGCGTGTTGCTTCGCAGCGGCCACAACCGGCACGCCGGCAACCGCAACAAAAAACGTTGAACCGTACAGAACAGACTTTACTCAGCCTGCTGGTACACGAACTGGTGCCACGGCAGCGCATGCTGGAACATGGCGGGGATGAACTTTTCAGTCACCCGGAGATGAAATCGATTGCCAGCACAATATTGCGTCTGCCCGACGATCAGAACGTTGTAACAGAGGTGTTGATGGAGCAATTGAGCCCAGCAGGGCAGGTGTTGTTTCAACAACTGATTAACATAGATAAAGCGCAGTTCGCAGAAACAAGTGAAAACCTGTTTACCGATTGTCTGGCCGCTCACAAGCGGGATCAAAAAAAACGCCGCAGAGAAGAGCTGCTGACCCGGATCCGGGATCTTGAAGGCGCTGGACAATCAGATCAGGTAAAAGATTTGCTGGAAGAGTTACAAAAGCTCAAATAGCAGGTACACTTTATTCATCAGGGCAACACACAATCTGCATTTATCGGCAGAGGAGATTGGGACATAATGGCAAAAAAGAATAATCAGGAAGAAGTCCAGCAACTTATTGATATGGGTAAGGAAAAAGGATTCCTGACCTATGACGAAGTGAATGATATGCTGCCGGCCAACATGGTGTCCTCCGAACAGCTTGAAGATGTGATGAGCATGTTTGGTGAAATGGATATCGAAATTGTTGATTCTGATAGCAAAATCGACAACTCTAAAGATAACGATCTCGACATCGACAGTGATGAAGAAGATGAGGGAGATGTCGAGCTGGAGGCTGGCACCCTGGGGCGTACCAGTGACCCGGTGCGGATGTATCTGCGAGAAATGGGGCAGGTGGCTCTGCTGACGCGTGAAGGTGAAGTAGAGATTGCCAAACGCATTGAAGAGGGTGAAGCGCTGGTCACCAAGGTTGTTATGCGGACGCCAATTGCTGCCCGTGAAACCCTGACCCTGTTGGAAAAACTGGAAAAGAGTCAGATCAACGTTTCTGAGATCACCCGCGAATATGACGATGAAGAGGGGGGTGAGGCAGAAGGTCGCCAGCGTGAACGTCTGCTCGGTCTGCTTGAAAAATTACGTCCTCTTGACCAACAAATTCAGGACCTTCTCGAGCAGGTTGCTCAGGAAGAGGATGAAAAGAAGTTGGCCAAGTTGGATGAAAAACGGGCCGAAATTCGTGAGCAGATTCTCGAAGTTCTCCGCCTGGTCCGCCTGAAAGATTTCCAGGTCGCCAAGATTGTTGATCGCCTCAAAGATATGGGCAATCAGGTTAAAAAAGGTAAAGCGGAAATCTCCAATTGTGAAGAGAAGGTCAACAAGCCACATAGCGAGATCGGGGCTTATCTTAAGCGTATGCGTCAGAGTGAAGAGGAAGCTTTGTCCGTTGCTTCTGAATTAAACGTCGCAGGTGACGTTCTGCTTTCTGTTGAAAAACGTTTGCTCTCGGCTGAACGGAAGTTTAAGCAGGTAAAAGAAGAGTCTGGTTTTGAGCCCGATGATCTGCTCGAATACCTGAAAGAAGTTTACAAAGGGGAATGGATAGCCAAGAAGGCCAAGACAGAGCTGATTGAAGCTAACTTACGTCTGGTTGTTTCCATTGCTAAAAAATATACCAATCGCGGACTGCAGTTTCTTGACCTGATTCAGGAAGGTAATATCGGCCTGATGAAAGCGGTTGATAAATTTGAATATCAGCGTGGTTACAAGTTTTCAACCTACGCTACCTGGTGGATTCGTCAGGCCATTACCCGTGCCATTGCTGACCAAGCCCGGACCATCCGGATTCCGGTTCATATGATCGAAACCATTAATAAGTTGATCCGGACCACCAGGCAGTTGGTTCAGGAGTGTGGTCGTGAGCCAACCCCGGAGGAAATTGCCGAACGTATGGATTTACCTCTGGATAAGGTTCGTCGGGTTCTCAAAATTGCCAAAGAACCAATCAGTCTGGAAACCCCGATTGGTGAAGAAGAAGACTCTTCTCTGGGCGATTTTATTGAAGATAAAGGGGTTGTATCCCCTCTTGAAGCCGTGGTTAAGAGCAATCTTGCAGACCAGACCTCTCGGGTTCTTTCTTCGTTGACACCTCGCGAGGAAAAAGTTCTGCGTATGCGTTTTGGGATCGGCGAAAAATCGGATCACACCCTGGAAGAGGTTGGCCAGGATTTCAACGTTACCCGTGAGCGGATTCGTCAGATAGAGGCCAAGGCACTCAGAAAGTTGCGTCACCCAAGCCGCGCTAAGCGCCTTAAAGGTTTCGCTGCAGAGTAATATCTGTTTTTTTGCAGTAATAATCAAAATTGCCAGCGTTTTATGGCAGATGATTCTTTAGTAATATCCCTTTGCCTCCTGCTCAACAGAGATGTTGACAGGGGGCTCTTTACTTTTTTTAAGAGATAGCTTTTATTGCAAAAAAAAATGGGGAAAAGATTCTTGACGGCATCATACGTTTTGCATATTATTACCCCCTTGTGAAGGGCCTATAGCTCAGTTGGTTAGAGCCGCCGGCTCATAACCGGCTGGTCCCAGGTTCGAGTCCTGGTGGGCCCACCATTAAACCCTTCCGCATGTTAACGAAGTTGAAACTTAGGCAAGAACGTTGAACACAACATTGAGATTGAAATGCCTGCTATCTCCGCAGGGTAAGCACGCGGCGATGCTTTCAAAACACGACCTGGAACGTGGTAGGGATAGACTAAAAAATTTAAGAGAGTGCACCGAGAGACCGGTGCACTCTTTGTTTTTACGGGTTGAAAATCATGGCTAAACAGAAACTTACCCGGCTTTCGGACGTCGTCGGAATGCTGCATAGGTTATGTCCGCCAGGGCTCGCAGAAGACTGGGACAATGTTGGTTTGCAGGTGGGGGACCCAGGCCAGAGCGTTAATAAAATACTGGTCTGCCTCGATGCTGAAGAACCTGCAGTTGAGACCGCTAAAGCTCAAGGCGCTCAGCTTATCATTGCTCACCATCCATTAATTTTTCGCCCGCTGAAACGCATCTCTCCAATTGATACAACCGGTAAAGTCCTTTACTCAGCAATTCAAAATAATATCGCGATAGCCAGTGCCCACACTAATCTTGACCGTGTAGCGGATGGTCTTAATGACTGGCTAGCTACAACCCTTGAACTTAGTGATTTTAAACCCCTCGAAAAACCACTCACCGAGGGCTTTGCCAAAATTGTCGTCTATGTTCCCGAGGGGCATGAATCTGCGGTTATGGAAGCGCTCTTTAGCGCTGGAGCTGGTTCAATTGGTGACTATGACCGGTGTTCTTTCCGTGTTGCAGGCACCGGCTCATTTCGTTGCGGAGCAACCACCGAGCCGTTTATCGGTAGCCCGGGGAAGTTTGAGGAAACTGCTGAATATCGGCTGGAAACGATTATCCCGCGATCGGCGCTACCTAAAGCCATTGAGCGGCTTATTAAAGCCCATCCTTATGAGGAAGTTGCCTACGATGTAATTCCTCTGATGAATGCCAATACCGAGGTTGGACTTGGGCGCATAGGTAGCCTTGGTGCTCCGGTGCCTTTGAAAGATTTTGCCGGTCGGGTAAAATCGCTGCTTGGGGCCCAGGCCGTGCGCATGGTCGGTGATCCAGAGCAGATGATTTCGAAAGTGGCAGTCTGTGGCGGGAGTGGCATGTGTGTTTATAACGATGCCGTACGTCAGGGGGCGGACTGCCTGGTTACTGGTGATATTAAATTTCATGACGCACAACGTGCGAGGAATGATGGTATCGGACTCATCGATGCCGGACATTTCCCGACCGAAAAAATTATGATTAAAGAGCTTTCAAACCGTTTACGTCAGTTGTTTGAACAACGTGAACTAGCTATTGAAGTAATCGAAATGACAGCAGAACAAGACCCCTTTCTGCCAGTGTTCTGAGTGTCGAAAACCTGAGTTTGACGGAGGATGAAATAGTGCAAAGCAAAATGACCCTGTTGCGGGACTTACAGGAAATTGATCAGGAAATCAGTGCCATTGAGGCGACTCGCCAGGGCTATAAAGACGAGATGGACGGTTTTACAGCGGATTCAGCACGCATTCAGGAGATGCTCGACCAGCTTAACGCTGAAATCTCTACGTTGAAAGCTGATGAAAGTCAGATTATGCAAGAGCTGCAGAAACAGCGTGATCAGGTTGCCAAAGTTGAGGCGCGTCTGCCTGAGATCCAGACCCAAAAGGAATATGTTGCAGTCTTAAAAGAGATCGATCTCGCTAAAAAAGCCAACAAGGAACTTGAAGAAAGTCTTGAAGGCAAGCAACAGGAAATCAGCGTTCTTGACGAGGACCGTAAGGAAAAAGATACTCAGCTCGCCGCTATTGCTGAGAAATCTGAAGCCCGTGGTGCTGAGCTTGAAAGTCTGCTGAGCGAGTCAGAAGGAACCCTGCAAAAGCGTATCCAGGGACGCGAGAGTGTTGCTGCCGACCTCCCTAAAGGGTTGCTGAGAAAGTACCAGAACCTTTTTAAGCGTCGCGAAGGTCTGGCTCTTGCTCCGGCACGCAACGGCGCCTGTCTCGGCTGTAACATGCAGTTGCCACCACAACAGTTTAATAAATTGCTGCATGCAACAGAAATAGAGACTTGTCCACACTGTAACCGCATTCTTTTTATTGACGCAGAAGTCTGATCAGGTTAGCTGGTTAAAGAAGGACAGATGATCGCTGGCCTGCCGTTTCGGCGACAGGCGGGAGGAAAGTCCGGGCTCCACAGGACAGGATGGTTCCTAACGGGAACCGGGGGCAACCCTAGGGAAAGTGCCACAGAAAGGAAACCGTCCGCACGGCTCGTTGAGCCCTGGCGGATAAGGGTGAAAGGGTGAGGTAAGAGCTCACCAGTTTTGGCGGTGACGTCGAAAGCTCGGTAAACCCCATCCGGAGCAAAGCCAAATAGGGAAACGTTTGAGGGCGGTCCGTCCGAAGTTTCCGGGTCAGGCTGCTTGAAGCCGTCGGCAACGGCGGTTCTAGATGAATGATCGTCACTTCTGTGTGGGTAACTGTGCAGAAGAACAGAACCCGGCTTATGGCCTTCTTTAACCAGTTATTTTATTTTTCAGCCGGAAACGGTTATTTTCCACAATCTCTGCGTCAATCTGCGCTTTCGTTTGTGCGGCGTAAAGTACTACGCCTCCGCTCAAAAGCTCGATTTTCTTGACCTTGTGAAAAATTCCTTGTTTCCAATCTGAAAATTATTTTTTAGTCCAACACGGCCCTTTTCCGCTGTGGCGGCGTCAATCTGCGGATTTGCTTGTGCGGCGTAAAGTACTACTCCTCCGCTCAAATCCTTGATTTCCTTGCCACAACGAAAAATTGCTCGTTTTTGATCTGAAAAATTTATATTTAAACTGAAAATTTAGATCTATGTTGTGGATGTGTTTAGTCGGCAACCAGCCTTCAGGGCAGTATGAATTATTCATGCTGCTTTTTTTACAGGTGTTTTATGGATAACAACAGAACCTCTCGTTGGCAACAGATTGTGGCGCAGGTTGCTGCTGAATATCGTTTATTACCGGATGCGGAAAAGGGCTGGATTGACGTGCGGCTGGATCAGATTCAGCAATTGCAGGTTGACCTTCAGGATCTTTTTGATAATGCCGATGGAACTGAGCATTGCCGCGAGTGTGAAGGGGATTGCTGCGCGCGTGGGCATCATCACATGACCCTGGTCAATCTCCTTGGCTTTTTACGTACCAATCGGATACCTCCGGATGCTGATTTCACCCAAACCTGTCCATTTCTAAGTTGGAAAGGCTGCCTTGTTCCCGTTGCTGAGCGCCCCTATAACTGTATCAGCTTCATTTGTGATAAGATTGAGGCTGATCTGACCAGCGAAGAACTTGCTCGCTTCTACCACCTTGAAAAACAGCTCAGATCGCTCTACCACGAATTTTCCGATCGCTACCTGGGCGCCGCCATGACGGGGTTGCTGCTGCAGGATCTGCGCTTGGAAGGACGTTCTTTTTTTACCCTTAAAAAGGACACTGATTAAACCTGTTACGGGAGGAGACCACGATGACTCCACTAAGCTTTTCTCAACAAAATGGTGAAATCGACGAGTTAATTGATAAATTACTTACCAAGGCAGAAGTTCACCATCCGAAGGTTATCCGCGAGATGATCATCGGGGCTTTAAAGTCAGGTCAGGAGAACAATTACCTGGCGGATCAGAAGCTGATCCGGACGACCATGAAAGAAATGCGTTATACCAATAAGGTGTTTGCACCTTATCGCCACCGCAAGAAAGTCACTGTTTTCGGGAGCGCGCGAACTCAGCCTGAAGAACCCATTTATCAGACCTGCGTTGATTTTTGTCGGCGCCTTGTCGAGTACAATTATATGGTTATCACTGGTGGCGGGCCCGGAATCATGCAGGCCGGTAACGAAGGCGCCGGAGTCGATAATTCTTTCGCGGTGAATATTCACCTGCCCTTTGAGCAGGACACCAACCCGGTTATGAATCAGGATAAAAAGGTCATCACCTACCGGTATTTCTTTAACCGGAAAGTGGCTTTTTTGAAAGAGGCGCACGCCGTTGCATTGTTTCCCGGAGGTTTTGGTACCCTCGATGAAGCCATGGAGGTCATGACCCTGATCCAGACCGGTAAAAATCCACCTATCCCACTGGTTATGATTGATGACGAGGGGGGCTACTGGGAGGATTGGCTTGAGTTTGTCCGAGACAGTCTGTTAAAGCGTGGTTTGATTTCGGGGGAAGATTTCGCCCACTTTACTATTACTCGGGATCCTGAGGAAGCCGTACAGATTATTAATGAGTTCTACCGCAATTATCACTCAATGCGCTTTGTCAGGGACCAACTTGTTATTCGCATGAATAAAGCTTTGGATACAGAGCAGTTAACAATTCTGAATAATGAATTCAGTGAAATTCTGGCTCCCGGAGGTAAAATGAAATTGTCTTCTCATTTACCTGAAGAGCAGGACGAGCCGGATATTATTCAGTTACCACGGCTGACTTTGCAATTTAACCGCCGTAGTTATGGACTGCTCAAGTCGTTTATCCGGCGGATCAATTCATTTTAAAGAATACCAAAGCAGAAAGAGAGAGCATGCTTTACGACGCGTATCTAAGTCCTTTTACCGCGACCATAAAACTGTCCGATTTGGTGGGCATGGTGCGTACTGCGAAGTTATTAACGCAGCTTGTTGAATCAGAGCCTTACCGTCAGTTTATTGCGGGGCAGGCTAAAGATGTGGCTCAGCTTGATCCTGGTTATGGCTCCGTATTTATGTGTTATGACTTCCATCTTACTGAAGATGGGCCAAAGCTGATTGAAATTAATACCAACGCAGGTGGTGGTTTGCTGGCGTTATTAGCTCATACTCCTGCGGAAGATTTGGCGAGTCTTATTATTCCAGAGGAGCTTAAGCAGAAGATCGTTAGTGCTTTTTTAGCGACTTATCGGTCTTATAGTGGTGATCCGCAAAGCCGCCCGGGCAACGTCTACATTTTCGATCAAAATCCACAAGGTGAGTTTCTCTATCCGGAAATGCAGGCCTTTGCTCAGCTGTTGAATGATTGTGGTCTCCCTGCCAAAGTTGTCGGTGCAGAGCAACTGTGTTACGAGCAGGACGGTGTTTACGTGGCAGGCGACAGGGTCGATATGCTCTATATGCGCCACTGCGATTTCTATCTGGATGATCCGGCTTTGTCAGGGTTAAAAGCATGCTACCTGAAACGGCAGGTCTGCTTATCTCCGAATCCTTTTGATTATGCGCTGTTGTCTGATAAACGTCGGTTGAGGCAATTTTCAGATCGCGCGTTTCTGGAACAGGTCGGTTTTGCCGCTGCTGATTATGAGCGTTTGCTGCACTATATTCCTGAATCTCATGTCCTTGCCGATGTCGATTCTGATGAGATCTGGGCCACTCGCAAAAAGTGGGTGATGAAACCGGTCGAAGGATTTGGTAGCCAGGACATTTATTTTGGTAAGAAGATATCAAGGACCCGGTTTAACTCTTTGGATAAAGAGAATACGTTGCTTCAGGAACTGGTTCTTCCCTCTACCGTAGCCATTCCGGAGCAGGAGGAGATGAAGGTAGATTTTCGTCTTTTTGCTTTCCGTGACCAGGTTTTTGGATTGGCGGCGCGACTTTATCGCGGGCGATTAACCAATATGCAGACGGATGGGGGTGGGTTTGCAGTTGTTAAAATCGAAAAAGCCGGGAATTAACCCCCGGCTTTTTTTACCTGCCAGCCTTTATCCTGTAAGAGCGATAACAGCAGATCTCGGTGATCTCCTTGGATCTCTATCACTCCGTCTTTAACCGTGCCCCCGGTTCCACAGCGCTGTTTCAGTTGTTTGGCTAACTCTTTTAACTCTTTTTCTGCTAGCGGAACACCGGTAACCAGAGTGACCCCTTTCCCCTTACGCCCCTTGGTTTCACGCTGAATCCGCACAATCCCGTCAGTTTTGGGTTTGGCGGCGGCTGCGTCAGCTTTGCAGCGACACTGTTTAATCGGTTGCTGGCATTTAGGGCACATGCGCCCGGCCTGATCTGAATATACAAGTCTCGTATTATTAGCCATTTTTACCCTTGAACCTTTTACGTAAAGCTCATATTAAAGCGATTTACGGAAGTGACATTCCACGCAGATTAATTTCAGTTCGTAGAGACCATTGTCGGGGTTGTAGACACTGGTAGTCGTAATATGTTCACGACAGGTGATTTTATAGCATTCGGAACATACCAGCCCTTCGCCGATCGTCGAGCGATAATCACATATGTGGCACATCCATGGGGAGCGTTCTTCTGACATCAGCCGATCCTGTTTTTGAATAAATCGGCCTTAGCATAACAGGATTAGCACGAGATATAAAATCGAAATCTTTGTAGATTGTGTCAGCCTGATTTACGCACAACTGCTGTTGAATCGAAAATCATAACAGGTAATAATAATCACTTATTATGAATAAGGTTTTTAGGGATAATCGAGGAGATACGTATGTCTACAACTGAACACAAAATTCAATTTGAAGAGCCCTTCTATTGGGTCATGGGAAATTCTGAAAACGTTGAAAAGGAAGGCCCTTATTGTCAGAAATGCTACGACAGCAATCAAAAACTGGTGCCTTTGGATAACCCGTATAACGGGAGTCGTTTTGTTTGCCCCGAATGCAAGAGTCAGTTTTTTGATATTGTTGATGAGGATGAGAAGGCTTATTACTGTTTTTGTTCCGGGGAATAAACGAATGCGACTGATGGCCAGAACCGGAAATGCCTTTGGCATTATTTATAAAGGGAGCAAACGGGAAACTCGATAGGCTCTATCAAGTTTCCCGTTTGTTTATAAGGCAATGAAAAATTTATTCAACCTCGTAGGGCAAATGTTTTCTGATCAGCTCAGCCTCCGCCTGTAGGCCGCGTTTTTCTAATTCTTTGACAAACACCGGCCATGGTGGAATTTTACTCATGTAGGGTTCCGGTCCATCAGACATTCCGCCTCCTGGTGCACTGGATAATCCGCCCCCCGGTTCGGTTGACAAGCCGCCGCCAGGTCCTGTATACAGACCGCCACCCGGTTCAGTTGACAAGCCACCACCGCGTTCGGTTGATAGACCGCCACCTTCTTCTTCGGACAGTCCTCCTCCGGGAGCTGTAGACATGCCGCCACCAGGTTTTGTTGAGGCACCACAATCAAGGATCGTTGATAGCCCCCCACCTGGACTTTTAGACATGCCACCGCCGGGACCTGTGTATTGATTTCTGTTCCACATTATAAATTTCCTCCATGCTCATTGAATTAAAGATGTCATCATAGCTTCGCAAAGTTTTTCATGAGGTTTAAATGCGTTACATATTCGTGGGATTACCCTTGTTCAGGATTCTTAATGCTACTGACCAATAGGGCACTATTTACTCCTCATAAAGTAGGGCGATGCCAAAGCCGATGAACGAGATTCCTGTCAATTTATTAAAAACGGATCTTGAGCGATGATGAATCAGGATGGTCGACGCTTTCCCTGCCAGGTAGGCATAAAGCAATAAGACCACAAATGAAATCCCCTCAATGGTCAGTATCAGGGTTAAAAATTGCGGGATAACGGCTCTGCCTTGATCAATAAAATGAGGGAATAATGCAGTAAAGAAAGCGATCGCTTTTGGATTTGCCATGCCGACATAAAATCCTTCTTTTACTACGGCTGAAAATGATCTGTGTATTGGTTTACCGGTTTTGGGGCTGGAGATACTTGGTTGAGGAGCCCTCCAGGCTTTGATTCCCAGATATACCAGATAGCCACAGCCGATTAACTTGATCGTAGTAAAGATTGTGGTAGAGGCAAGAATGATTGCTCCCAGCCCAAGAGCTGAAAGGGAAGCGAGCATAATCATGGCTAAAAAGTTGCCAACAATATTAGCTGTCGCTAGCTTAAACCCATACTGCAGGCTGTTCTTTATTGTCAGGACAACGGCCGGCCCGGGAATGGCAACCACGGTGACAGCAAGGGCGATAAATATGGAATAATTATTAATCATCAGTAGGAATCACATCCTCTGTGTTGGTTGATTACCTGCGCTCAAAATGAATCATCGCGACGATCGATTGCCAGGTTTTCTCTTTTGCATCCGGGGCGCCCTGGCTCTTGCCTCATCTTCTCTTGAGTAAATAACGCAACCCAGCAAGTTCCGAGCCCCTGTTCAACCTATTTCAGCACCAGCTGCTTAATGGTGCTGGCGTTGAGCATATCGTCTTTCGGTAATTAAATCTGTTAATCAGGGTAGCGTAAATCAGCTATGGCTGCAGCATTTTTCATGACATATCGCTAAATTAATAGCAAGGATACGGCATGGATACGGACCGGGCCTTTGCTTTGAAAATATTGTCAAAGCCATAGGATCTGTGAGCTATCAGGATGTTTTTTAATTCGGTTTGTTCGCCTGTTATGTTAAGTAACAGGCAGGTGTTTCAATGGCAGGGTAAGGCAACAATCCTCCGTAGCTAAAACTGCTCAAGGATGACCCGACTGTATAACCAGTGGCGTCCAATGGCTAGAATATAGGCAGAATTCATGCAAAAATCGATCTATCTTCCTTTGACTCAGAACTCTTTTGTGACCGTACTTGAGGAGAAAAATGCCTTTCAGCAGCGGCTAAGAGAATTATCCTGCGATGAACTGTTAGGTCTCGCTGCCCTGCAAGCTGTTCCGGAGTTGGCCGCTGAGCCTCATGGTGCAGACGTTCTTGAGCGTATTCTTGCGCAAACATTTACTGCCCAGGATTTGGCTCGCCAACAGGGAGTCTATGAGGTATTCAGGGATGGGCTGATCGCCGGACTGGATTACGACAAAGTTCAGGCTGGAGCAAGGGGTATGTTTCAGCTGAACCTGCGCTTTGTTCATCGTGAAAGTGTGGAGAACCGTAGTTACCTGACCCCGGAGGGGGAGTGGGATTTCAGCTTTGCGGAACAAGAGCAGGGGGCCCTTTACTCCAACAGCTACTATATTAAACCTGGCTATTCCTCATTTATGCTCACCGAAGAGGAGATTCGTATTGTCAGTACTATTGCCGGGGAAAATGATAACCAGGTCAACATTCAGGGGTACGCCGGGTGTGGCAAAACTTACCTTATCGGCGCTATCCTTGAAACTTTTCGGGCGCGCGGCATCGAACCCAAAAATGTGTTACTGCTCGCCTATACTTCCGCCCAGTTGTACGCTCTTAAAAGTAAATTTTCAGAAGCCTATCACGCTTATACCTTTGGAAACCTGGCTAACCTGATTATCCCCTCCGACTACCGACGCCGTACTGGCAAGGGAGAGGCTAACAAATATTTCGATGAGCAGTTTTTTGCTGAGGAGTTTAAGATTTATCCGATTGCGACCTACTCGCGACAGCAACTCGTCAATATGATTTTCCAAACTGTCAAAAATTTCTGTCTGAGCGTTGATCGTGTGATTTCTGAACTTCACTTGCCCTATTGGTTTCAGGTTGATGATTCCTGTTCGGCTGCTCAACATCAGATGGCGAAAACACTCGTGGTTGCCGTTGCCGGTAAGGTCTGGGAGAAGGTTCTGCATCCGACAACGGGGTTCAGACCTCAGTTATGGGGCTACCACCAGGTGAAGATGGCGGCCTTACTTGGATTGACTATTCCAGCGAAGTACACCCATATCATAGTGGATGAATCCCATGATCTTTCGCCTCCCATGCTGCAGATTCTTGATGCCAGCCCGCAAACCTGCGTTAGTCTCGGGGACTGTTATCAAAATCTGGAAGGGGTCCAGAACCACCGCCTGTTAAACGTTCATGAAAGGACCATGACCCACTCATTTCGTACCGGAAAAGCCCTGAATGATTTACTCAACCCGTTGATATTATCCCATCCGTTTAATGTTAAGGATCCCTTTTACGGTGACCCGGAAATTCATGCAGTTGTCGATTATTACAAGAAAGCCGTGGTCCCCGATGCTCCGACCTGCATCCTAGTCGCTGATGAATGGGGCTGGTTGGAATGGATACTGCGGGTTACCGGTAAAGGCAAAAAGTTCTGTGTGATTGGAGATATCGATCCATTAGATCAGTTTGTTACTAATATTATTGATTTGAAAGAGCAGGGGAAACGACCATCTCATTGGGGGATCGCCAGGTTCGCCAGTTGGGACAGTTTATGTGCTCACTTTGATCAGCTGAACAACCGGGGATTCCGGAGAGTCTTTGATGTTTTGGGGAGGGGCTTTTCGCATCGGGATTGGGCCGCAACCAAGGGGAAACAGATTCCGCTGGCCAGGGGGGAGTATGTTGTCGATATGGCCAAACGCGCCCGCAACTACGAATTTGACCGTCTCATGATCACCCCGGATAACGTCGATATGCTTTCGGCGAGCAGCCGGACAAAATTTGCCATGTCGAGTTCTTATCTCTATGTGGCTCTGACCAGGGTCAGGTATGTTTTGCAGATTCCGGTTGAACTGCGGGACTGGCTCGAGTCTGCAGGGGAACGGTCCTCTTTCCGATAGGGGGTAACGACATCTGGAGTGTTCATTCTAGGATACGCGTTTCCAGGCCAGTAAAAAATTATTTGTCGGCATAGGGATTTGACGACCCTGTTTGTCTTACCTTTTGGTCGAATATAAAAAGGGCAAGGCTTAATGCCTTGCCCTTTAGTCTATTTAATTGTTGTTTACTTGGCCGTAAATTCCTTAACCGCCTGGGCCAATTCCTGGCTGCGTTGCATGGCCAGTTGGAGTTCAACTTCCGTTGGTGCCCCTTTCCATTCGATCGGCTCAACGAAGTCCCATTTCAGTTTTTCGGTGAGGGCGGTCAGTTCACGCTGAGCGCCGCCGGACCAGCCTGCAGACCCGAAGCGCAAGACCTTTTTATTCCAGACCTTTTTACGGCGGAACATGTCGATGACCCAGGCCATGGGGGGGAACATCTCGTATTCATAGGTTGGCATACCGAGGATCAGACCGGCAGATTTCCAGGCTGACGCCAGTATGACGCCAACGTGTTCTTCTGGTACGCGGTGAACATGAACCGGCAGGCCTTCTTTGCGGACCCCCTGAACAATGTTGTTCACCAGTTTCTCGGTATTGCCGTACATGCTTGACCAGATAACGGTAACTTCCGGTTCCGCCGGGCCATTGAGGTAACTGGCAAAACGGGTATAGGAATCGATGATCGCTTTGGGATTTTCACGCCAGATAATCCCGTGGGACGGAGCAATAACCTTGACATCGAGATCTTTAAGCTTTTCAATCCCCTTGGTTACAAAGGTCGAGAAGCTGGATACGATATTGGCATAGTAACGCAGTGCTTCATTAATGAAGAATTCATGCTGAGAGGTCGACAGCTGATCATCAAAGTACACATCGTTCAGAATACCGTAAGAACCGAAAGCGTCACAGGAGAACAGGGTGCCGCTGCTTTGCTCGTAGGTCATCATGGTTTCCGGCCAGTGAATGTTCGGTGTTTCGTAAAAGGTGAGAACTTTCCCCTTGCCGAGATCGAGGGTGTCACCATCTTTGACAATGTGAACATTATTGTCGATGTTATAAAAGCTTTTCAGCAGAGGGGCTGATTTAGCCGTCAGGAAAATTTTGACATCGGGATTTTTTTTATGGAAGGTTGGCAGCCAGCTGTTGTGGTCCGGTTCCATATGATTAATGATGAGGTAGTCGATGTCGCGTGCCTCAAGGGAGATGGAATGCATCTCTGCCTCAAATTCGGCGGGCTTGCCATTAACATCCTCAATCAGGTCTATCAAGGCTGTTTTTTCACCTTTGACCACGTAGGCGTTGATGGAAATACCATTGGCCATGGGCCACATGCCCTCAAACAGTTGGTAGCTTTCCAGGTTGACGGGTAAACAGTGAATTCCTTCGGTAATTTTAACAGCCTTCATTGAAATGTTTCCTTTTTCGTGTGTTTAAGTCAGGGGTCTTCGAGTATTTTATCTACGATCGATGTAAACAGGTCGCGGTATTTATCGAGGTCGGCAAGTGTTTTTAATTCCTGTAATGCCCTGGGAATCTCAGGGTCATAGGCAATCTCGCCAACGAGGGTTCCGCCAAACTCTGTGATTGTTTGAATAATCTTCTGATTTAGTTCCTTGTTGAATCCTGCTTTGTTGATCAGCACAAGGTGCGGAATGGAAAACTTGCCTATCAGTTCCGCAAGCCGCCGGTAATCGGACAGGCCGGAGAGGCTTTCTTCAACAACCGCCAGCACCAGATCATTGCCGGTCAATGATGAAATGGCCTGACAACTTGTCCCTGGTGGTCCATCTGTAATAATGTAAGGAATTTCGTTGTTATTTGCAACCGTTGCTGCCTCTCTTCTGATCCGTGAAATCAATTTTCCACTGTTATCTTCCCCTGGGATCAGGTCTGCATGGACCAAAAAGCCGTTTTTCAGTTGGCTGGTGTACCAGTCGCCACTCCTGCGCTTGACCATGCTGATGGCCTTGACCGGACAGATGATGGTACACAGGGCGCACCCTTCGCAATCACTGTCTATGATCGGAATAGCCTGTTCGGGTTGGACGATTGCCGTGAACCGGCAAGCGGCAACACAGTGACCACAATTTGTGCAGTTTTTCGAATCTATTTGAGCAATATCCATACCATGATAAGGGCTGGCTTGCAGGCGGGTATGGGGCAGGAGTATCGGCAGGTTGGACGCGTTGACATCCGCATCGACGGCGACCACATGGTTTATCATTTTAATCAGTGATGCCGTAATACTGGTTTTCCCCGCTCCCCCTTTGCCACTTAATATGACAATTTGGCGCATGATCCTGTCTCTCTGATATAACTTAATAATTGTAAGAGTTGTTCGCGAATTTCCGGGAATTCCTGACTCAGAATTTTGCCCTTAAGATTAGCCTGGTGATAGTTGGCATCAAGAGCAAAAGAGATGACTGGTTTTTTATTTTTCGTTGCAAACGCGTGCTTAAGGAACTGCTGGTCCTGAACCTTATTGGCAATGATTGCATAATTTTTGTTCAGGTCCTTCAGGATCTGCTCCGTTTGCTGCATATCGTGCATCCCAAACGGGGTTGGCTCCGCAACCAGAATAACAAAGTCTGCTGGCTTTATCGCAGCAACTGCAGCGCAGGAGTTCCCAGGAGGACCGTCAATAACCGAGAGCTTTGCCGGGTCGATACGCTTAACCAGTTGTGAAATCAGGTAGGTCGCGCGAGTTGAGCCAATATTGAGGTCTCCGATATGAACCTGGCTTTCAATGCGTTCGGAGTAACCACTGCGGATGTTACCGACCGGGGTTTCGTTAAAGCTGATAGCCTGCTGCGGGCAGACAACTTCGCAGACGCCGCAACCATGGCAAAGAGGCTCCGTCAGATAAACCGTGTCCAGGATTTTATAAAGCGCATTAAAGCGGCATTCCTTGGTGCACAGGCCACAACTGTTGCATAAGAAGGTAGAGAATTCAGGGGTTGGTTGAGAGATGATCTCGCTTTGGGAAAAGGTCGGTTGCAGGAAATATTCAGCGTTAGGAGCATCGACATCGAGATCATAAAATTCAGCTTTCAGCGCTTCGGCAATGGCGACGGCAAGGGTGGTTTTGCCTGCTCCACCCTTGCCACTTACGACCGTAACGATCACTTATGCGCCTCCGCCACATACCTGGGCCGGACTTAATGGTTGCAACTGATTACTCAGAAACAGGTCAACGGTCTCCTGAACAGTTTGTCCGCTACCGCCAAACACTTCAATGCCACTCTGGCGGAATCCCTGGAGAGGGCGCCCTCCGATACCGGCAACAACTAGGTTTGAGACATAATTACCTTTGAGCAACATGACCGGAGCAAAGCAACCACCGGTCGTATGACCACCATTTTTCAAGGGAATGACGTTGACAACCTGGTTATCCTTGATGTCGATCAACATATAATAATTGCATTTACCAAAGTGTCCTGAGCGAGCCGCGCTCATCCCTTCTTCGCTGTCGGCCGGTACCGCAAGGCGTGTTGCGCCATCCTTAGGAGGCTCTACCGTAGCTTCCTGACCTCCGGCAGCTTGTTGGGTTTCATCATCTACGGCCAGCTTATCAAGAATAGCCTCAACCGTTCCGGTGGTGTCTTCGACATATTTGACTCCAGCCTTGTTAAGAACATCAGCAGCTTTTGGTCCAACGGCGCCGGTATAAAGAATATTGACCTTATATTCAGCCATCAGTTGCGCAGCACCAGTTCCGGCACCATTGGCAGCTTCAATCCCTTTGCTGTTATCATGAGCATAGACTTCACCGGTGAGGGTGTTGGCAATCATGAAATATGCAGCCCGACCAAAGCGTGGATCAATTTCTGATTGCAGAGAACGTTCTTTTGAAGTAATTGCGACGATCATTGTTTACTGCTCCTCTAAATTCATGAAATATCCGGTATGACATCGTGTCCCGGAAAGATGGTGTGGTGCTACATCTCTGAAAATCAGCAGTTTTTCGCAAGGTCAGGTGGTCTGGCGTTCGAGCAGTGATTTTTCATCCTCAAACTTAAGGCGACACGGAAATTGCGGAAAAGGGCGATTTTCCTGCTACATGTTTGGATTATTAGACATCAACCGAAAGCGACAATTGCCCCGCCGACCCGCACCGCTTAGTGGTCTCACAGGCTCATCCTGATTTGTCAGGTTGAAGCGCCGCCCAGCCCCCCATTGGTTTATTGCCTGTGCCTGATTATCCGTCGTTTGGCGACGTCCCCAGCCAGTTCCGCATTGCTGGAGTTGATTTCTTCCCGCTTTACGTTGTCCCTTACCCGTTCCAGATCCATGACCCAATGGGCCCGTACCATCTTTGAAAGGCATAGTTTCTCTCCTGTCTGGTAAAATAATAAAACCAACCTGTGCATATGCACAAAATAAGGATATTCCCCTGTAAACTTTGTGTCAATAGCAAAATGAGCATATGCACAAATTGTTAGGCATATCAATGCTGATAAAAATAGTGATAATTCGGGATGTTGTATACAATCGATGAGGATCAGGATGCCAGGTTAGGCGTATTTCTTTAGGATAGAGCTAAACAATAATAACTCTGGTTGGTGGCGGATCTTCAGGAATGGACCCGCCGAATAGCAACTTATTAGCCGAAGCTACCACCGCTGGCCAGGGCCAGCACATTATTCAGTGTAGGTTGGTTGGCGCCCCGATACATGAGGCACCGTTGGCGTACTAAGCTGAACCCACAACTTTTCAGGATGAGGTTGAGATCGGCAGATTGTAAAATATGGGTCACCAGCGGTTTATTGACAGGTGTTATATTCCCTGCCTGACTGATAAGTTGGCGAATGGCATTAACGTCAATGGTTTCCGTAATGCAGGGGCCAAGCTGCCAGAAGTTTGGGCCGGTTTGAAGCAGTGCCATACAGGAACCGCTTTGCAGCGGCAGGCTGTTGACTTCAAGTAGATGGTGCAAAGGGCGTTGGGTTTCTCCCCAGCAGCGGGTGTTTAGGGCAATAAAATCATCAATGTCACCGCTTGGCTGTTGAGCAGAAATGCCGCGCCCCTGGGTTTCCCAGGTGGTGACCTGATCATGTTCAACAAAGCCAAATTTGCGGTAAAAGTCGGTCTGCAGGGTATTACTTAGTACCCAAAATTGTTTAATACCCGCTGTTGTCAGAAATTCCAGGGCATGGTTCAACAGCGTCTTTCCGTAGCCCTGATGACGTTTATCCGGGTTAACCAACAGGTTGCCTGTCCAGCCACTGTCTTTGTAGGCCACTGCAGAAACAAATCCACAGCATTCACCACGATGGCGTAAAACATAAAAATAGCGCTGCCAGAAGTTAAGAAACAAACGCTCTTCCTGGAAGGAAATTTCCCAACCTTCATTAGCTGCCCAGGTTTTAAAGAGTGGCCAGTCGGTACTTTTCAGGGGGCCTATCTGCATCGGTTTCTAATCGATCCTTTCAGGCCGCACTGCGACATAGTTTCAGCAGTTCGCGATCATTAAGGGCACGTTTCTTACGACTTGCCACTTCCCTAACCCGGCTAAGCAGGCCGTTAAGGTCGACACTGCGAGGATCGATCTGTAACGCTTCAAGTCTTTGGCTCAAACCATGAGATCCGGAATGTTTGCCCAACACCATGTAGCGTTGTAAGCCGACTTCGGCAGGGTCAAATCCTTCATAATTTTGTGGGTTTTTAATAACACCATCGGCATGCAGACCTGATTCATGAGAAAATACTTTTTCTCCCACAATTGGTTTCCAGTGGGGGACGGGGTGCTTGCTGGCTTTGCCAACAAATCTGGAAATTTCTGCAAGACGCTCGGTCTGAATACCAAGGTCAACACCGACTGCATGCTTTAAAGCCATTACGACTTCTTCAAGGGCGGCATTGCCTGCCCGTTCGCCAAGGCCATTAACTGTTGTATTGACAAACTTTGCCCCACCACGAATACCCGCTATAGCGTTAGCTGTGGCCATCCCCAGATCATTGTGTGTATGGACCTCAAGATCGAGGTCCACACATTCACGTAAATATTTAATATTCTCGTAGGTGGTGAATGGGTCAAGAATACCAAGGGTGTCACAATAGCGGAAACGATCAGCCCCTTCCTGCTTGGCAATAGTCAGGAGTTCGGTCAGAAAAGCAAGATCTGCGCGGCTTGAATCTTCACCTCCGAAAGAGACGTAAAGCTGATGTTGTTTGGCAAAACCAAGAGCAATTTTTAACTGTTCTTTAATCCATTCACGGTTCTTTTTCAGTTTATGCTGGATATGAATGTCGGACACTGAAAGAGAAATATCTACAGCCTGGAGCCCACAGTCAAGAGACGCCTGAATATCACTGACGAGAGCACGGTTCCAACTGATAAGGCGGGCATTAAGATCAAGATCGACGAGGGCTTTAATATCCCGCTGCTCATTTATACCCATCGCCGGGATCCCACATTCAAGTTCTCTAACGCCAATACTGTCAAGAGCCTGGGCAATGGTGATCTTTTCTTTCCGATTGAAAACCACTCCTGCCGTTTGTTCTCCATCTCTAAGAGTAGTGTCGTCAATAACTATGCTGTGTTCAGGCTTCTTGATCATAGTTGCATCCTTCACGCTATTAATAAGTTCTTTACCAAAAATAGGATGAAATTTTACAAAGCAAGTAGTGTGCCGCAGTTAATAAGCCCCAAAACGGCTAAAAAGGAGGCCTGAGAACCAGCTGAATTGATCAATATTAAGGCATTTGATTGGTTATTGAGCACAGGTTGTCTCCGGTACAAGGTTATCTTTGAGGTGAATTAATCGTCTGTAAAAATTTAATCTCTATTCCTTATGTTTACACTGTGGTTAGTGCAGATCGGCTTTATTTTTAGGGAGATAATGACCATGATTGTATGGGTGGCGAGGTATTAGTAAAAATAATATTTAGGCGGGTATGTTATTTGTTAAATCACTGCAAAAAATCGGGGAAATAAAAATAAAGAACATCCGTTCTTTTAATATGAAAACGATTGGTTCTATTTTATTGATATTTAACAATTTTTCCCTAAAACGATAAATCTAAATATCTGAATAATTATCTAGTCATATTATGTAGAATTCCTGAGTAAAATGATAAGCTATTGAAAAATAAAGGGTTTTCTTGTCTTCTGAATAAAAAAATTAGTTGCGGGTAAGGTATCTATGGTGTAAACCTTTTTATAGTGTCGTAGGGATAAATGTATCTCTTTGACCTGCTTTTGTGTCTGCCACCACTTTTTGTGCCTGAAAACTGCCACTTTTTAAATGGCGCTTAAGTGAATTTTATAACAGGGTTATAAACTACACATCTGGACAGGAGGTTGTATGAGAATCTGGCAAGGAGTTTGTCTGGGCTTACTGCTGGTTCCGCTTATCCTGGGGATATCAGGTACTGCTGAAGCCGCATCCGTATCCGGCCGCGCGAGCACGGTGCTCGAGTGGTACGATACCGCCGCAGAAGAAACGGCTGTCCCAGGTTATCAGTATCTTCAGCTGAATGTGAAAGATCTCGTCAGTGATGGATACAATTTCAAGCTGTATGGTCGGTTGGCCGATGATTTTGCCGACGAAACAGATGTTAAAAGTCGTCTTTACTATGCCTACCTTGAAAAACGTGATCTGTTCGACGGTCTTGACTTCCGCTTAGGCCGACAATTCATTTCTACTACCGCCGGAGCATCCATGATGGATGGTTTGTCACTGCGTTACGAATGTCCCGCAGGTTACAGTGTCCGGATTTTTGGTGGTGGCGATGTTAAATACTATGATGGCTATAACATCAAGGATGTTATTGACGGTATTGAACTCGGTGGAAAGTTCCTGGATGGTGATCTGTCGACGAATATTTCCTACTTGCAAAAGTGGGATCAGGGGCTGCTTGCTGAGGAACTTATCGGTTTTGATATCGACTACGATATGGCCGGTCACCTCTGGCTTTACAACGAATTGCAATGGGACCTGATTTCAGAGCGTCTCAGCTATGCTTTGGTTGGCGGTAAATACCGCTTCAAGCAACCTTTCTCCCTGCGGCTGGAATATCTTTATTCATTGCCGGTTTTCTCCGCCACTTCAATCTATTCTGTTTTTGCCGTTGATGAGTATCAGGAAATCCTCGCTGAGTTGACCTGGAGAGTTTCCAAGGAAATACAGCTCTACAGTCGTCTGAGCCATGAAATGTACGAAGAATTTGATGATGCGGATGTTTTTGAACTGGGCATCGAAAAGCTACGTACCGGGCGATTCTATGGTTATCTTTCCGGTGTTTACCGCAGTGATGATGATGGACAGGGGATGTACGGTGTTAAGGCCTATGGTAACTACCGGGTGCTTGAGCCACTCCAGGTGGGTGTCGGCTGTAATGTTGATGTTCTTGAGCGGGATATCGCTTACTACGACAGCGATGACAGTGACCAGAATGAAACTACCAGCACGCGTGTCTGGGCCGATGTCAAATATGAATTTACCGATAAGATCAATACCACGGCAAAGTTTGAGTACATCAAAAGCGATCTCTGGGATCGTTACAACCGTGGCACTCTTCGCCTGAATGTACTTTTCTAAAGAAGGAGCAGCTTATGATCCGCACAGTATTTATTTCAGTTTGTCTGTTGCTGGTGTCTCTGGTTGCCCCGCTCTGGGCTGCTGATTTTGATCACACGGCCCACGTTGAGCAATACGTAGACGCCGACTGTTCGTCCTGTCATGTGGACAACGCACCATCCATTATTCCGGATAAGCAGGTTTGTCTGGATTGTCATGATCAGGACCTGGTCGCTGAAGTCACCCTGGCAGAGCCTTATACTCATGGCGCTGCCTGGTCGCTGAACCACGGTCCGTCAGCCAAGGGGCCGCAGACCAATTGTGCATCCTGTCATGAGCAGAGTGATTGCCTTGACTGCCATAAGGCTGGCTTATCCCATGAAATGGGTGAGTACAGTAATAACATGATGAATGTTCACCGCAGTGATTTCCATGTCAGCCATCCGCTTGCGGCCCGCGCTGATCAGAACAGTTGTAACAGCTGTCATGAACCCCAATTCTGTAACGACTGTCATGATACCTGGCGCTTTAACAGTGGTGACATTGGCAGCCCTTCACACCGCAGGACGTTTGACCTAGGACTGGAGGGAACGGATATCGACACAATTCATGCCGGCATCAATAATACTTTGGCTTGTGACAGTTGTCACGCCGGTGCATCTATGGATTTCCACACCTGGTCAGTTGGCCACGCCAGGGAAGCAAGAAGATCTTTGGCAACCTGTCAGAGCTGCCACCCCGAAGGGGATGTCTGTCTGCGTTGCCACAGTGCGAGAGGCGGTGCTGTCGGTTTTAACCCGCACCCCAAGGATTGGGATGATTTCAAAGACAATATCAGTGATGCAAGTAACGGTAGAACTTGCCGTAAATGTCACTAATCGCGAAATTCATCTTTAACACACGAGGAGGTATTTCAATGCGAAAACAATGGTTGGTTTTACTGATCGCAGTATTGGCCAGCGCAATGCTCTGGGGGTGCGGCAGTAGCGGCGGTGGAGGCGATGAGGTTAGCTCATCGACTGAAGATCTTGCTACGGCTGAAAATGTCGGTAATTGTACGATCTGTCACACTTTAGATGTGCACTCAGAAATCAGTGGTATTGCGGGTGTAAACTCTAATGAAAGTGGCTTGGGTTCCAGCATTACTCATGATTGTGAAGCCTGTCATGGTGGAGGTCAATATCACCGTGGCCAAGGGCCGATCCCTTATCCAGAGCCAAATGCTGAACAATGTGTCACTTGTCACGATCAAGCTACTTTGGTTCTGGCATCCAAGCATAATGGCGAAGATGCTGAAAATGTTGAAATGCTTGCTGATGGTCACGACACACGTTATTGCCAACGCTGTCATACTGCTGAGGGCTCCATAGCATTTAAAGACGTAATCGGAGATAAGGGCACAGTTGAAAATGGTGTTCCTGAACCTCTGGAAAATCTAGATGCTGATGGTAACCATATTCTGCATATGCCTACCTGTGCGGCGTGTCATAACCCGCTAACTAAGGAACTTCAGCAGTTCGATACCGCTTCTTGGGATCCAAATCAGAACGGTGAGTCCGATCAGCTTGATATGTGTACCAGCTGTCATAACTACAAAACTGCCGACGGCTCGATGCTTTTCGGTTCCGGTTCGACGGCTAGTGGTACTGCCGAATTCTATCATGACACCGCTTGGTACCGTAACATTACGACTACGCACTATGATAATCCTGCGACTTTATCTGGACAGGGCAATGAGTCGGACACGGTCATCAATAAAGTCGAAGGTTATGTTATTCGTGAAAATTCAGATAACCCATGTTTTGACTGCCATGGGCACGAATTACTGACAAATACATCAGATGCTGATGATCCAGAAGCGTCGACTATCCATACTCAGTGGGCCCAGTCTGGACACGCAGCAAAAATCCTGACCCAGGCTTTTGAAGCTGCTACTAGTGTCGACTGTGAAGATATTGATGGATTGGGAACTGCTTCGGACAGCCTTTCTCGTGGTCGTTGTGATGAGCAAACTGATGCTGCGATGTTGGCTTATGCGTCAGATAGTACTGGCGCAGGCTGGACACATTATGACTGGGATGCTGGTAACCGGCAGAGTTGTCAAATGTGCCATACCGCGACGGGTGCTTCGAATTTCTTGAACGATCAAGATGGATATGATCCAGCAGATAATGATTTCTCTCATCTTTCGGGTTGGTCTATGGCTGATGATGGCACCGTAACTTCATCAGCACAAAATGAGGTTTTGTATTGCTGGGGTTGTCACAGTGATGCTGAGAGTGGAGAGTTGAATAATCCCGGTAGTGTGACTCTGGCATATACTGCAGATGCCGCTGAGATAGTGATTCCGGATATGGGTAACTCCAATGTCTGTATCAATTGTCACTCCGGTCGCGGAAATATGGATTCCTTGCTCAGTACTGCGGATGCCGATCCTTCTGGTGCTGCGGTCACCGGTGGCACCAGGACTCACTATCTGGCTGCTGGCGGCACTATTTTCCAGAGTCTGACCAAGATAGGTTATGAGTATGCGGGGCAGTCTTACACTGACAAATCTTACTTCGCGCATAACAGTCTGGGTTGCGCGGAGTGTCATATGGCATCGGAACAAAGCCACAGTTATGAAGTTGTCACCAAGGATGAAACTTCTGGAGCTATTACCGCTATTAATTCGACTTTATGTGTCAGCTGTCATGATGGTGAGCATGCTCTGTTCGTCTCTGCCGAGCAGGTCGGAGAAACCGCGAATATCTGGAATGGCAGTGAGGCCGCTGCAACTACGGTTACCCAGGATATGGCAGACGAAGCAGCTGAAGAGCTCGAACTTGAAGCCGAGGGCTACCATAACGCCCTTGAGGCATTGGCTGCGGCATTGACCAGCGCAGGGACAACGCCGATCAGCAGCTACCCATACTTCAGTGGGACTTCAACTGATCAGGGACATGGCGGTGCTATGCATAACTACAGTTACCTACACCATGAGCCAGGCGCCTATGCCCATAACCGTTATTATGCCAAGCGCCTGATATTCGATTCCATTGACTGGCTGACCAGTGGTGATGCCGGGTCGCGTGCTCTGGACGGAAGCATAACGCTGGACACGACGACCTATGCAGAGGCCATTGCATGGCTCGGTGGAGATGCCGATACTGGAGTTGTTGCAACGCGTCCTGGAGATTGATTTTAAAGTCTCTAACTTATCAAGCCCCCGCAATTTGCGGGGGCTTTTTTATTTGCCAAACAAATAAGCACTCTGCCCAATTAATATTCATATTTTTTTATAAAGCCTGAAAATCCAGATAAGAGTCTCGGAAAATAAAGTTTTTGGTGTTGGCCAGTGTTTTGCAATAACCCTGATCGTGAATACACGATCCGGCTATGACACTGCTGCATAACCGGAACTCCCCTCTCAAAGACGCGACGGGTTGAAACCTAAACCACCGAAAGGATAAACGTCGTGTCAGCAAAACCTAAAATCAAAGATCTGCTCGACGAGAGCGCCTGCGAACATAACAAAACCAAAAAGTCGGCATGTAACGCGCCCAAACCTGGAGCAACGACTGGTGGTTGTGCCCTTGATGGTGCCCAGATAGCACTGTTCCCCTTTGCTGATGCTGCGCATTTGGTACATGGACCCATGACCTGCGTTGGTGGCAGTTGGGAAACCCGCTTAACGCCAACCAGCTGGGCCGGGCGTGATTTAACGCAAACTGGTTTTGCGACCGATATTAATATTAATGACGTGGTCTTCAGTGGGGAGCAGAAGTTGGCTGACGCTATCGATTACATCATTGATAATTACGCTCCAGAAGCGGTTTTTGTGTATTCAACCTGCGTTACCGCCTTGATTGGTGATGATATCGATATGGTGTGTAAACAGGCTTTTGAAAGGCATGGTGTTCCCTGTGTCCCGGTTCATTCTCCGGGCTTTGTTGGCGCCAAAAACCTGGGCAGCCGGATTGCCGGGGAGGCGGTGTTACGTCACCTGGTCGGCACTCTGGAACCTGAAGAAACCACCCCTTTCGACATCAATCTGATCGGTGAACACAATAACACCGGTGAATTATGGCAATACAAACATTTGCTTGATGAGCTTGGTATCAGGGTTCTTTCTACCTTCAGCGGTGATGGCCGTATTCGCCATATTCGCACCGCTCATCGAGCCAAACTGAATGTTATCGTCTGTGCTAAATCACTGGTTTCCATGACCCGGAAGATGAAGGAAGAATACGGCATACCATGGATATCCTGTTCTTTCTACGGCAAGACAGACACCTCCAAAAGTATAATGGCGATTGCCCAAGCTCTTGGTGATGCCGACCTGATCGAGCGGACACGCAAGCTGATTGCTCGCGAGGAAGCTAATCTGGAAACAAAGTTGGTTCCTTACCGTGAGCTTTTTGCCGGTAAGAAGGCGGTTCTTAATACCGGTGGTAATAAATCATGGTCGATAGCCTCAGCTTTGCAGGATCTTGGCATTGAGGTTGTTGCGACTTCTGTTCGGAAATCGACGGAGGAGGACAAAGCAAAGGCCCGTGAGTATCTCGGTGAAAAAGCCATCCTGATGACGACTCCGGCCACCCAGCAGGCCAAGATTATCGATGATACCGGCGCTCATCTGTTGCTTGCCGGTGGTCGCTCCCTGTATACCGCTATTAAAAAACGGATCGCTTTTACTGACGTTAATCAGGAAAAGAAGAAAAGCTACGGTGGCTACAATGGCCTGTTAACCATGGCTGAAGATCTTAAAAATTCACTTCAGAACCCCGTCTTTAAATTAGTTGAAAGGAAAGCCCCATGGGAGAAGTAATTCGCAAAAGTGCTAAGCCGCTGCAGGTCAATCCGCATAAGCTGTCGCAGCCTATGGGATCGACTTTGGCGTTTCTAGGGGTTGATCGCTGTATGCCGCTTATGCATGGCGGGCAGGGGTGTGCCAGTTTTACCAAGGTTCTGTTTACCCGTCATTTCTGTGAGCCGATTGCCCTTCAGACGACTGCTGTTACCGATGTCACTGCAGTATTGGACGGTGGCGATTACAGTATTGTCGAATCGATCAAAAATATCCGTGAGAAGGTTACTCCTGAGCTTATCGGTTTACACACCACGGGTTTGCCAGAAACCAAAGGGGACGATATTCGAGGTGTCGCGACCAAAATAGATGTCCCCCTGGTCTATGTGAATACGCCGGATTACGAAGGGAGCTTTGAAAGTGGCTGGATGCTCACCGTTAAGGCCCTGATTAACCAATTAACTGAAGAGCAAACGCAAGTCGATAGCCAGAAAGTTGTCTTTGTTCCCCATGTCAGTATGGGGCCTATCGAAGTTGAGAAGGTAAAAGAGATTATCGAGGCTTTCGGTTTCACTGTTGTGGCTGTTCCTGACCTGTCTTTATCGTTGGATGGTCATCTGGGTGAAAAGCAGGCCTCTTTAAGCAGTGGTGGCGTGACCATAGATGAGATTAAAAATCTGGCAGATGCTGCTTTTATAGTCACTGTTGGGGCTTCTGTGAAAAGTGTTGGTGGAACTTTACAGAAAAAAAATTCAGCTATTTCTCATCAGCATTTTGATCATGTCAGTGGTTTGGTTGGTAGTGATAACCTGGTTGCCTGGTTACTTGAGGTCAGTGGCGTTTGCGAGCCGCCTAAAGTTGTAGTTCGTTGGCGGAAACGTTTACAGGATGCTTTGTTGGATAGTCATTTTTCTATCGGGCAGACCCGCTTTTTACTGGTCGCTGAGCCTGACCATCTGGTAGCGATGGCCGCATCGCTAACGGAAGCAGGTGGTAAAATTGGCCTCGCCATTGCAACTGTCGATTCACCGGTGTTGTCTGAGCTAGCCGCTGAAAAGGTAATTGTCGGAGATCTTGAAGATGCTGAAAAAATGAGCGCTGCTTACGATGTCATCATTGGTAATTTTCACACTGTGGCACTTGCCCATCGTTTTGGCAAAAAAGCGGTCATGCGTGGTTTTCCCAACTATGAAGAAGTTGGAAATGCCCTGAAGTATGATCTTCTTTATGAAGGTGGAGCCTATTTCCTGTTCGAAGTTGCCAATGCCGCAGAGGAAATGAGGGAAGAGCAGAAACATCATAATCAATTGAAACTGAAAAGGACTGCATAGCTTCGATATCCTCACCAGGTCGTGGGATAACGACGATCTAAAGGGTACCGGCCAATATGAGGAATTCTCATGGAGAACCTGTATAGCGAAAATATTATAAAATATGTCAACGATGCCAGTCGGGTAGGGTTTATCGACAAGGCTGACGGTATTGGGGAGACAGGACTGGAAGGAGCCAATGTCGGTAATCGTCTGGCTGTGCGTTTTACCCTTTCGGTCTATCAGGAGAAAGTTCAAAAAATCCGATTTCAGGTTTTTGGTTGTGGTTTTACCATTGCCGCCTGTGCTGCTGCTGCTGAGTATTGTGAGGGGAGACGTCTGGGGGAAGTTGCCAGGTTGACCAGTGACGCAATTCACAAACATATGGACTTTGCGCTACCCCCTGAACGTTCGTACTGTGCTGATCTTGCGAGTGAAGCATTGCGGGCGGCAATTAAAAGCGCCATGAATTCCTCCGCAGTTGTCACCACCAGCATCGTTAGTGAACCTACGGATGAGCATGCACGGATTACGGAAGAGGATCCCCTCTATAAGGCTTTGATTGCTGGCTGTGTCCCTGCTATGTCGCAGGCCGAAATTGACGATCGCCAGATGTTCGCCTGCCTGTTGGCTGTAGCCAGTCAGGATGCCTGGCCGGTGCACAAGGCCCTTGGTCTTGATGAGAAAGTTGTTCAACGCATTTTGATGACCTTTTTCCCTGGATTTGACCGGGGCTTTCTGGATTATGGTGCGGATAAAAAGTTTCCACCGCTACCTGAGGTCAATAAGGATGTCCTTAATCTGTTGTTATCATACATCGCACCCAACGCCTCTCTTAATGAGCGCCAGGCTGGTAAGTTATTAGCTCATACCTTGGCTGCCAGGGCTGCGTTCCCTGGGCATTTATGGGTTGCCATGGGCTTTTTTCAACGCCCTCAACTCTCTTCTGCTATCAGGCGTCATTTACCGTTACTTGCAGCAGCAAACAATAAAAATATGCGTTGGAAACGGTTTCTGTTCAAGCAGGTCTGTGATCTTAATGGCGGAACCATGTGCAAAACGCCAAATTGTGGTGATTGCAGTGATTATTCACTCTGTTTTGTCGATGACAGTGAAGAAGACGTCGTTTATCAGTAATTATTTGAACTGTATATTTTAAACCAGCAGCAGTGTTGCGGACTCTAATGTACGCTTCGGCATATATAGAAAGGATATTTGATGAATCAGCTGGATGAGGCACTTAAAGCTTATATTGAAGATGAAAATCAGCAGGAAGCTTATTATAAATTATTTTTAAAGACAGATTTTTATGTTCCCTTGGCAAACCAGGGATCAGCTGAGGATATCGCGAAACAAGGGGGCGTAGCGCCCATGATTCTCGAATCTGATGAAAAGTATTATATGATGTTGTTCGATAGCCCGGAAAGATTAGTGGCATGGGCTAAAAAGGACAATGTTCCACATGCCATTTTCTCCGGTGCTGCGATAGCCCAATTTTCACCAGAAAGTTTGCACTGGGCGGTGAATATGGCTAGTGAATATGCGAAAGAGATGGTTCCCGACGAGATTGCTTTTATCAAACAGTTGTCCGTCACCGGATCAACGGTACAATAAATACGGGATGGTTAGAAAAAGGGTGCCTGCAGGCACCCTTTTTGGTTTATTTAAACCAGCTTTGGTATTCCTCTTCATGAAAGCCGATCAGATAGCGACTGCCATTTTTAAAGGTAGGTGCTCTCAGATTACCACTTGGTCCCATGGCATGTTTCAATAGGTCCTCTTTGACCAGGGACTCTTTGCTGAAATTTACGACCTTTTTCCCTTTGGCAATGGTTATAGTGTCGGCATCTTTTAACAGCTCCCATGCCTCATCATCGCCAATACGGGTTTTTCTTGCATCAACAGTCGTCTCCAGGTTAATTCCGTTTTGCTCAAGAAACTCCTGAGCTTTAGTGCAAGAGGTTCAGCCTTTACGTAAATATGCCCACATAATTAACTCCTTTTTATGGTGATGTTGATTGGAATTAACAATACTTTATCAATTTTCTATCGAAAAGATCAACGCTGGTAGCCATTAAAAAAGCGGTAGCTAAGGTATAGCTACCGCTTTAAAAGATTTATAATTACCAGATCAGCTAGCGATCTGTTTGTTTTCAAGTTCGTTCAGGTCGATATCCTGACCAATCAGACCTGCGGCGTCAGCACGGCACTGTTTGCAGTGACGAGCCTGAGAAAGGATAAGTTCTGCCTGATTACGGACCATCTCCATGGTCAGATCTGATGGACGTTCAATTCCTTCAAATTTACCAACCGGAATAATTGGCATAATGTTCATCATATCAGCACCAAGTTCCCGGACCTTAATGGCCAGATCAAGAGTCTCATGATCATTGATAGTCGGAATATAAACATGATTAACTTTAACCATCAGGCCCGCTTTTGCCGCTAACCGAACCCCCTCAAGCTGTTTTTCGAGCAAGAAGCCTGCGCCTTCAGCACCGGCGAGCTTCATACGGTCATAGCGTATCCACTCGTAGACTTTAGCGCCGGTCTCTGGGGTCAAGGCGTTGATGGTAACCGTCAGGCTGTGAACGTCAAGTTCGACAATTTTCTCAATATTTTCTGGCAAGCGCAGACCGTTGGTAGAGAGACACAGGGTCATCTCCGGGAACGCCTCACGAACCAGTTTAAAGGTTTCAAAAGTTTTTGGGTTGGCCAGGGGATCTCCAGGTCCGGCAATACCAACAACCTTGAGCTCGGGTCCGCCTTCCTGTTTGGCCATATGACGTTGAACCAGACGTACCCGCTCGACGGCTTGCTCGGGAGTCAGTACCCTGCTGGTTATGCCGGGACGGCTTTCGTTGACACAGTCAAATTTACGCTCACAGAAGCCACATTTAATATTGCAGCCTGGTGCGACCGGCAAATGGATGCGTCCGGCTTTATTATGATCGCCGCCAAAACAGGGGTGATCAGTTTCTTTCTTCATTTTCATCATTGGACAAGTGCCTGCCATAACAGTTTCTCCTGTCAAAACTCGTTGTTGTGGATTCAAGCACCGTTGCTGACTAAAAAAGCCCTGAATATTCTTTATGAATACTCAGGGCCTCATTGCCTTTATAACCGACACATCGTTATGTCTGATTTGTACTTATCTTACTAATGCATTCGCTGTGCCAAGGCAGCTATTTTGAAAAAAACTGGGTAACACGTACACCTCAGGACTACGTGCTACCCCTGCCAGAGGCAATTGCAGCTTAAAAAACAAACTTACTATTGTTAATCGTGTAAACTTTAAGCAGATCACAACTCTGTGATCAGCTGGGCAGTCGATCCAGGATGCCGGAATTGACGATGTCAAACGCCATCTTCAAGCCGTCTTGAATATCGACCTGGGTCGTTACCGGGACAATCCCTGCCTTGATCAGTTCTTTTTTAGGCAATTCACCGATTGCTGCGGTAACCACGGCACTACACCCCTCCAAGGCACTCAGGATCCCCCCGAACTGTTTATGACGGAAGGGGTTATCCGGATCGAAAGCACAATATTTATCGACTTCGATGGTGCAGAGCAATTCGCTATTGTCGCCCTGATAATCGTAAATCAGAAAAGCCTCAGCGTGACCAAAATGCTGATCAACAGTGGTGCCTGATTTTGAGGCTACGGCAATACGCATAACGTTAATCCTTCTGAGCTAAACCTTAAACTTCAACAGTTGTGAAGCTGAAACATTTCTTAGGACAAGCAACGCCACAAGCGGCGCAACCAACGCAATTGTCTTTATTTGAAATGGTCATGATCATACGAACAGTATCGGACTCTTCATCGATGTCTTCATGTGGTTCGAGAACTTTATGAGCACATGCTTTGTAGCAACGTGCACAACCGATACATTTTTCTGGATCGATCGCATCAGCAAATGTCTGAGTCCAGCTGTCGCCTCCGCGTCGTGTTGCGGTCATTAATGCCATGTTCTTAGTCTCCTTAAATAAATATAGATGTGTTCATAATTTATCAGCTAGGCTGATTAGTGGCCGCATCTTTCATCATGGCTTTACGCAGCCATGGTGGTGGAGTTCCTTGCAGTACCTGCTGTAGTTTTTCCACCGTATCTTTTATAGGTGCCCGATCTTTACTTTTGAGTGGATGGATCTTTTTGGCAACGAGGCGTGCTGCGGCTGGTCCACCAATCTCAGCAACATAAACCAGGGCACAATCATTAAGGCCGCTGCAGCGTGCTTCAATACGGTCATCAGGGTCTGCACCTTCTTCGTGAACCTGAATGATACCGGTAAATTCGGCACTGTCACTGGAGATTTCCCAGATATAAAACTCTTCGGCACGGCCGAAGTGCTGGTCTATGTGGATTTTGTCGGTACTTGCAAATGCTACTTTCATGAATTCACCTCGCCCATGTTTTTGATCTACGAGCTGTAATTTTCTGGTCCGAGCCATAATAAACCGTCCCGTATTGCTCGCTGAGCACCTGATCTGTCTGCAGACACGAGGTCTGCAGACAGATTGGTTGATTAGCGCATCATTTCGAACCACTGATCATCACAAGTCTCGTCTTTCATTTCCATGAACTTGTTACAGATAGTGGTCAGGAAGTTGATGGTTCCCTGGTAACCGATAACCGGAGTACGGTGCAGGTTAACACGGTCAATGATTGGGAAGCCGATCCGGAAGTGAGGGATCTTAGCGTCGCGAGCAACCCACTTACAGTGTGTATCACCGATGATGGCATCAACTGGATCAGTCATACACAGGCTGCGCATATGCCACAGGTCCTTGTTGATGTAGACCGTTGATTGAGCACCGTAAGGAGAGGTGGCCAACAGAGCTTCCATTTCCTTTTTGAACTTCTTGTTGGAACGTGAGCAGAGAACATAGTAAGGAATTGCACCCATTTCCAGCAGGAAGGAAACAATACCCAACAGGTAGTCAGGGTCACCAGCAATAGCAAATTTCTTACCGTGAATGTACTGGTGTGAGTCAGTCATGGCATCGACTGCACGACCACGCTCAGACTTCAGGGAAGCTGGGATCTCTTTACCAAACAGTTCAGCAAGTTTCATCAGGAACTCGTCAGTCTTTTTGATACCCATAGGCAGTGGCATGGTCAGGTTCTCACCAGCATATTCGGAGGTGATGTACTTCATGGTCTCTTTGGAGCAGTGCTGCATCAATGAGATGGTCGCTTTACCATTGATGGAATCAGCAGCTTCATCAAGAGGGGTACCACCTTGATACATGCTGTAGTTACCGTCGCAGACAGAGTCAAATACTTCAGTAACATCTGCGAGCATGGTGTAAGGAATATCCATAGCTTCAAGATATTTCTTGTACTCACGCAGGTTGCCGGTGTTGCCGTCAAAGCCGGGAATCAGGTTCAGTTTACCGGTACATTTTCCTTCAACTTTTTTGCCATCGGTAAGGTACTTCAGCATAGCTGCGAGCATGTTGTCGTAACCGTTGATGTGAGTACCGTTGAAGCTTGGGGTGTTAGCGTAAGGTACTGGCAACTCTTCTGGGATGAAACCTTCATTCTTGGCATTACGGATGAATGAGTTAAGGTCATCACCGATAACTTCAGGCATACAGGTGGTGTAAATCGGCATGATTGCCGGCTTGTACAGGGTGTATGCGTTTTGCAGAGCTTCGTGCAGGTTGTTCTGACCACCGAAAACGGCACCGTCCTCGGTCATTGCACTACAGGTTGCTGCAGAAGGCTCACGGAAGTGCCGGCTGAAGGTACTGCGGAAGTATGAAGCACAACCTTGAGATCCGTGAACAAAAGGTAAAGCGCCTTCGAAACCGTGGGCAACCATCTGAGCACCCAGAGGCTGACAAGCGTGAGCCGGGTTGATAACCAGGGCTTCACGGGCAAAGTTGAGTTCTTTATACTCTTCGGTGTTGATCCAGTTTTTAACCCGCTCGATCTCTTCCGGGGAATGTTCGGTTACTTTCTTTACTGCTACTTCTTCGCTCATGGCGATAACTCCTCTATTTTTAACCATTAATTGATATCTGACCGGTAGATGCAGGTAGCCTGTCCCACCGGTTCCGGGGAACCGGCGGCGGTTAGATAGCATTGGTTTTTAATGGAAATCAGTTGTTAAAAGGGGCTCTTTACTAAGCTCCACGTAGGCGAATTGATCGCCATGTCGATGTCACGTGCAAAGATTTTGAAACCTTCGTAGCCGTGATACGGACCGGAATAATCCCAGCTGTGCATCTGACGGAAGGGGATACCAGCCTTTTGGAAGACGTATTTTTCTTTGATCCCGCTACCGACGAGGTCAGGTTTGAATTCTTCAACGAATTTATCCAATTCAAATTCAGAGACGTCATCATAAATCAGAGCTCCTTTAGCCAGCTCCGGTGCGGTACGATCGTAGTCATCCTGGTGAGCAAACTCGTAACCGGTACCGGTAATCTGGATACCCAGATCTTCGTAGGCTCCGACGGTGTGACGAGGACGCAGACCACCGACGAACAACATTGCAGTTTTGCCTTCGAGACGTGGTTTATATTCAGCAATAACTGCTTCCATTTCAGCAGTGTACTTAGCAATAACTGCTTCAGCTTTTTCTTTAATAGAATCGTCAAAGCGATCAGCAATAGCGCGGATACTTTCAGCGATCTTGGTTGGGCCGAAGAAGTTGTACTCGATCCAAGGAATACCGTATTTCTCTTCCATAACTTTACACATGTAGTTCATGGAACGGTAACAGTGGATAACGTTCAGCTTAACCTGGTAAGTCGCAGCGATCTTTTCGATCTCGCCGTCACCGGTCCAGATTGATTTTACGTTAAGCCCCATCTCTTCAAGGATCGGCTTAGCAGCCCAAACGTCACCACCGATGTTGTAGTCACCGATCAGGGCGATGTCGTAAGGACCTGGCTCTTCAGCAAACTCATATTTACCGAACAGGAAGTCGCGGATAGAGTCGTTGGAGATGTGGTGACCTAATGACTGGGAAACCCCACGGAAACCCTCACAGTTACAAGGGATAACAACTTTACCCAGTTCTTTTTCCATTTTCTTGGTAACGGCATTGATGTCGTCACCGATCAGGCCAACCGGACATTCTGACAGAACGGAAAGACCTTTACACAGAGGGAACAGCTCGTTTGCTTCGTTGAGCAGTTTTTCGAGTTTTTTATCACCACCATAAACGATGTCACGCTCTTGGAAGTCTGAGGTGAAGTCCATCGGGAAGGAGGTAACACCTGGAATACCTTGCATCAGGTTACGACGGGTACCCCAGCTGTAAACACCACAACCGATCGGGCCGTGAGAAACGTGAACAACGTCACGAATCGGACCCCAAACAACCCCTTTCGCACCAGCGTAAGCACAACCACGCTGACTCATGACCCCAGGGACAACCTTACGGTTAGATTTAACTGCACAGATAGAATCACTTGGCTCATTGGCACCCAGGTGAGGGGCGCGTTTTTTCTGGGCCTTCTCAGGCATGAACGCGAGGGTTTCTTCAATCAGTTTCTCGGTTCTTTCTTTACTAATGCCCTCAATGGGCTTTCTCTCAGCCATTTGTTGCTCCTTCAAACGGTTTATGGGAAGTCAGGCAAGGGCACAACAGTGATCGGCCGGGCCTTACCTGACTTCTGATCAGTCACTTGTAAGTTCGAAAATCAGATTAAGCTTCAGCAACACCAACGATTGTCTCGTCTTCAGCTTCCATGATGCCGAATTCCATCAACAGATCTTCGAGTTCTTCCATTTCGAGTGGGGAAGGAACAACGAACATTTTGTTGTCGATGATTTTCTGTGCGAGAGTCTTGTACTCTTGTGCCTGTGGGTGCTCAGGAGAGTACTCAATAACAGTCATACGACGAAGCTCGGCACGTTGAACTTGGTTGTCACGAGGTACGAAGTGAATCATCTGGGTGCCGAGGCGCTCAGCCAGGGCAGTGATCAGATCAGCTTCACGGTCAGTGTTACGGCTGTTACAGATCAGACCAGCCAAACGAACTTTACCGGAAGAAGCGTACTTAACAATACCTTTAGAGATGTTATTGGCAGCGTACATAGCCATCATCTCACCGGAAACAACGATGTAGATTTCCTGGGCTTTGTTTTCGCGGATAGGCATAGCGAAACCACCGCAAACAACGTCACCAAGAACGTCATAGAAAACAAAGTCGAGGTCTTCAGTGTATGCGCCCTCTTCTTCGAGGAAGTTGATAGCGGTGATAACACCACGGCCAGCACAACCAACGCCTGGCTCAGGACCACCTGACTCAACACATTTGGTGTCGCCGTAACCGACCTTCATTACGTCTTCGAGTTCGAGGTCTTCAACAGTTCCCAGTTCACGGACTTTATCCATAACTGTCTCCTGAGCTTTAGCGTGGAGCATCAGGCGGGTGGAATCTGCTTTAGGGTCACAGCCAACGATCATGATTTTCTTACCCAGTGCAGCCAAACCAGCAACAGTGTTCTGAGTAGTAGTTGACTTACCGATGCCGCCTTTGCCGTAGATTGCGATTTGTCTTGCGCCTTCTTTTAATGCCATTTTCTTTCCTCCTGGAATTAGTTAGCGGAATTGTTCCGCTTTGGTTTTGGCCGAACCGACGGTTGGTGCTTTATGGCGGCATCTCCATTGATGTTGTCTCGCACCTGTCGGTCTGGCCTGATTTAGTTTCAGGTCACTGCCTAATTATTTTCCATGTCTCTGGAAGTGGAGGGCAGCGTTGCCCGAATGAATAACTGCTAGTTTAAGAATAAAGCCCGGAAACCATTTAAAGATTTCCGGGCTCCGTTACCCGATGTGACTCCAGCGTGGAGTCGCGTATTAAAGACTGTGTATAAAAAAACCCGAATAAAGAATTCCTTCTATGCTGAGCGTCGGGGAAATCTTCTTTCGGGCATCTTTACCTTTTCAATTATCATGACTACAGCGTCGTGATCTTGATGCCAGTTATAATAGCAGGACCTGTGCCAACTTTTGATAAAAAATATAAGTCGCTGAAAAATAATGAAAAAAAAGAAATATTGAAAAAAGCCGCATAAAAAAGAACTTTGTCAGACCAATTGACAATTCTCTTTATGCATAGAAAATGTGCATCAGATTAATCACTGTGCAACCTTTCTAAGCATCGGAAATGCCTGACTTTTTTAGTCGGAAAAGGGTTGCGTTAGGTCCCTCTGAACTGCAAATTTATGGATAACTGGTTGAAATACATGGTGACTGGCCAGATGATGTCATGACGTTTCAGAAGCTTGCCTAGAATTTGATCTGATGGTGTCTAAGCTGGGTAGCTGGTAAAAAAGAAAGAGGTGAAATGCATAATGCTTCACCTCTTTGGTGGATTATTCGGCAGGTAGAATTTCTGCGAGTTTAAGGGCAAAGGTCAAATCGAGACCAGCCAGAGAGTGATTTCCATCGAGGGTGACGGTCTCATCTTCAACCTTAACGATCATCATGATGCGCGCTGCGCCATCAGTAAATTCCAGGTTGAGTTTCTGTCCAACTTTGAGCTCTTTGTCTGCCGGAAAATTATTGCGATTGATTTCGATGATATTACCATCGAGGCGTTCGCCGTAAGCATCTTTTGCCTGAATCAGGATATTTTTAACCTGACCTTCCTTCATCCCTACGATTTCTGCTTCCAGCGCTGGGAAAATTTCATTGTTTCCAAGGGTTATGGTCAATGGTGCATCTTCGTCACGAGTGTCAAAAATCCTACCGTTATCGAGAGTGCCTATATAATGGATAACCACTCTGCTGTCTTTCTGTGCGAATTTCATTCAACTTCTCCTGAGGATATTACCCAAAATCGTTCATCAAAATGTTTTTCAAGAATAGGGCGGACATCTTGCCAGGATAGTCCCCCGAGGCCGCAGCCTGGACGGGGGACAATAACTTTCTGCCATTTCTTGTAATTACAAAGTTCAACCAGCTCGCGGCAGGATTGCTCGATTATTTTGAGCTCCGGCCGTTCAAAGGGGCTTGTTTCAACGGGAAACGAAACGATGCGATTTCCGAGGTCGAAGACATGAAGTCCGTGGAGGGAAATCTGGCTGCCCAAAGTGTAGGCAAGGTTGTCTATTTTGTCAGCAGCCTGTCTGGCGCAGCCTCGTGGCATAGCACAAGTACCATCTTTCTGGACCATGCCTCCTGTTGTGACCGCTACCACGCAACCATTGCGATGATAGTCCCAGAGATCCCCTTTGATGAGCTGTAGATTGTTCATTGAGCGATCCGTTCCCGAGCTACCGAGACCAGAAAATCAAAAACTTCTTCTCTGGTTTCGATAAAACGTGGCATCTCGTAGATCATAAGTTCTTCAAGTTTTTCCAGGATATTTCCATCTTCATAGCCCAACTCATTCATGACGGCTTCCAACATGGCTAATACATCATAAAGGTCATCACGATCGAAGGGATTCGGGTCTGGTTTCTGAGTAAATTTGGGTTCGTCTCGAGTTTCTTTTTTATGCTTGTATTTATAAAACAGGTCTGATGGTTTAATAGTAACTGGCATAATAACTCCCGTTAGCTACAGGATGATCCGCAGCCACCTGCTCCGCAATGGTGCTTCTTCTCGCAGACATCTGCTTTCCCTGCATGACTGGCCATGAATTCAGTCAAACTGGTCTGCTCGACAAACCATTCACCATCAATTTCCTCACCTTTGATCAAGCCACGTTTGACATGCATAAGGACATTGAGGTCTGTACTCTTCATTTGGCTGGCAGCTTCACCGATGGGTAATAAACTATTTTCACTCATTGTTTTTCTCCTGACGCTGCACCCGGCAAAACCTTTGGTTTAGATGCGGGTGGCTGTTGATTTCTTGATGCCACCTCTCTGTAGCAACGACATTTATTAATTTTTACAGGCGTGCCATGGGAGACAGGCCCAATAATTGGGGAGTCAGTTCTTCTATCTCCTGGCAGACTTTAGAATCTAATTTTTTCAACCAGGCTTTGGGTAGCGCATCAAACCCATAGAAGGCACCGGCAATCATTCCGGCAATCGCTCCTGTGGTGTCTGCATCTCCACCCTGATTAACAACTCCAACCAGACACTCTTCAAAATCTGCGGTGGAAAACAGGTAATGAAAAACGGTTTGCAAGGTATCCACCACATACCCACTGGCCTGCCCCTTGTATTGATTAAACTTGAAGTTAGGGTAAGCGTCAGTCAGTTCCCTGGTGATACTGTGCAGTTCGAAACGATCGGTGCCTAAAATGCCGGCCTGTATCATCTTGCCGACCGTGATACTGCCTGCATCCGATAATACGTGGTGATGGGTCAGCCAGGCTTGCTCAAGGGTGTAGCGTTTGAGAACCTCTTCACTGCCCAGGGAGACCAGGGCCACCGGAGCCATGCGCATCGCTGCGCCGTTGCCTGCATCCCATTCATTCTGGGGGACCTGCAGTTCTCCGGTATTCATATACGAGCGAATTCCCTTACGTACCGTGGAGCCGATGTCGATCGGCTTACTCCGCATCCAGGTGACAAAATTATCCGCAATAGCTGTCAGGTTCCAGTCTTTATGATCTACAACCGCCCTGGCAATAGCCAGTGACATTTCTGTATCGTCGGTAACTTGTCCCGGTTTAACTCCCAGCCATCCGCCACCAATCATTTTGCGGTGTTTTTTATGTTTGGCCTGAATTTCTCCTGGGGTCATAAATTCAGTGGTAGCGCCTAACGCATCGCCAATGGCTAAGCCGAGAAAGGCGGCGAGGGCACGTGAGTGATGTTCATCTGAAAGACTCATCCGCCAATCATTACCTTTACATCGTATTCACCGCCAAAAACCAGGTATTCATCTTCCCCTTTAAAGAGGGATTTAGGCAAAATGCCGCAGAGGAAAAATATTTTTGGCAGTGGTACTGAAACACGCAGGACGCGGCTACCAAATTCCCAGGCTTTTTCAAAGTCGCCGGTAAAAGAATTCAGGTTGTTTAGACGCATGTAAAAACGGTTCTTCTCAATCTCTTCAACGATGACATGCTCTTCAAAATCATTGATCCCGCGAAACAGGGTCAGGTGTGAGCAGCCTGGCTTCTGCCTCTTGAGTTCGTACTGTATGAATTCATAGAGCAGGTCAAGTTGTGAAAAAATGGCATTGGTGCGTGACGACCCTTTCATCCTGTCGACCATGTACTGGTAGTATTCCTCGGAATGGATGTCACTGATTTTGCTGCGATGAAAAGTCGGGATCAGACCCAGGCGTGATTCGACCCAGCCTTTTAAAACCGCACCTTCAATCGAATTGCTGTCAAACAGCCACCCGCGGAGAAATCGCAGATAGCTGTTTTTCAGGCTTTTTTGACTGCTGCGAGATTCTTCGCGTTGCCATTGATGAAGCTGAAACGTGACGTCCATGAAATCGTGAAATCTACTACCGCGTTCCTCATGATCGTCGATGCGGTCGAGCTCCTCGAAGAGCAACCTTCCCATGTGCTTGGCCCCCTGAATTTCCAGGGACTGGGGGTTGGCATTGTACAACGGCGATGCAATAGACCACGGAGGAAGATTACACAGGTTAATATGGGTCACGTGCGTGTTCAGTTTATCCCTCCATCAATAAAATGGCTTCGGCAACTTCTTTAATGCTCTTACGTTTATCCATGGCAAGTTTCTGAATCTTGCGGTGAGCTTCAGGCTCTTTTAATCCCTGCTTCATCAATACCCCTTTGGCGCGGTCGACCAATTTCCGGGTTTCTAAACTGTCTTTAAGCGCGGTAACTTCGTCACGCAAGTTAGACAGTTCAATAAACTGATGGATCGCCAGGTCGATACTGATTTTTAACTGTTCTTCCTTAAAAGGTTTCATCAGGTACTGGTGTACGCCGGCATCCTGGGCACGAGTGACGGTATCGGTATCAATTGTCCCGGTCAGCAAGACAATCGCTCCGCAGGGATCACGATTGATCTTGGCTGCAGCGCTAACGCCATCCATGACCGGCATAGTCACGTCCATGACGGTCAGAAGAGGTTTGTGGGTTGCCGCCATAGCTACAGCCTGGGCACCATCAGCTGCTTCGTATATGTCGTTAAATCCATAATCGACAAGAGCTGTGCATACTTGACGGCGAATCAGGGGTTCATCATCTACAACTAACGCAGTTTTCACGTTGGGATCCTTCATCTCTGCTTAGCAGGGGCTCCCCGCAAGAAGCTTGCAGGGAGCGTTAAGTAGCTTGGTTGACTTTGATATTTAGTTGAACTGTGGTTGAAGCCTTAACGACCTTCAGGTGAAGAGGTGTAGCCGGAAATACCGCTGGCACCACCGATGCTGACGCGCTGGAAGTCAGGGTAAGCTTCCATACCGATTTCGGTGGAGTCACAACCGAGCATCTCTTCTTCTTCGCTGACACGGATCCCCATGGTGTATTTCAGGATCAACCAGACAATACTGGTGGTGACGATAACGAATACGGCAGTCGCTGCCACACCGATGAACTGAACACCGAAGCTGGTCTCGTCATTGGTGAAAGGAACAGCCATGGTTCCCCAGACACCACACACAAGGTGAACAGACAGGGCACCAACAACATCGTCAATTTTCAGTTTGTCAAAAAATGGTACGGCAAGAACAGCCAGAACACCACCAACAGCACCGATCAGGGTCGCAGCACCCAAAGATGGGGTGGCCGGACCGGCAGTGATGGAGACCAGACCTGCCAGGGCGCCGTTTAACGCCATGGTCACGTCAACTTTCTTGTACATAACCTGGACCAGGATCATGGCAGCGATCATACCACCACAGGCGGCCATGTTGGTGTTGACCATAACGTTGGACATTTCAATGGCGCTGGCGGCATCGCCGAGAGCCAGGACAGAACCACCGTTAAATCCATACCAGCCCATCCACAGGATGAAGGTACCCAGGGTGGCCAAAGGAATGTTGGAACCTGGCATCGGGTTAACGCGACCATCTTTACCGTACTTGCCTTTACGGGCACCAAGGATGATAGCACCGGTCAGAGCGGCCCAACCGCCGACAGAGTGAACGATGGTGGAACCAGCGTAATCAGCAAAACCCATTTCGGACAGCCAACCGCCGCCCCAGCCCCAGGAACCCTGGATCGGGTAAATGATACCGGTCAGGATGACACAGAAGGCCAGGAAGCTCCACAGCTTGATCCGCTCGGCAACACACCCGGACACAACCGAACAGGCAGCACCACAGAATACCATCTGGAAGAACCAGTCAGAAGCTGCTGCGTAGCCACCGGAGTAGTCACCGGCCAGGGCTGCGGCATCATCAGCGGACCAGAACCCGAAGCTGCCCATGAAACCACCGTCGACGCCGGCGTACATCAGGTTGTAACCGACAATGTAGAAGAGGATGCCGGCAATACCGAACAGGGAAATGTTTTTCAGACAGATGGTAGCAACGTTTTTGGAACGGACCAGACCGGATTCGAGCATACCGAAACCAGCGGCCATCCACATAACCAGAACACCCATGACCAGGAAGGAAAAGGTGTTGAGAATGTAGGACATCTCAGAAACCGGGGCATCCTCAGCTAAAGCCAGGGTCGGTACGAGACACAATACGGTCAGCAGGACCATAACCAGTTTTTTCATGGTGAATTTCTCCTTAGTTTTATAGC
This sequence comes from Geopsychrobacteraceae bacterium, assembly GCA_963664385.1. Classification (GTDB taxonomy): domain Bacteria; phylum Desulfobacterota; class Desulfuromonadia; order Desulfuromonadales; family Geopsychrobacteraceae; genus Seleniibacterium. Next base: position 271,820 of record OY761157.1, on the reverse strand, counting down.
GTTTTAACTGTCGTTATGTCATCTACAGTTGATTTATTTGCCTAGAGGGAATCATCGCCGGTTTCACCGGTTCTGATCCGGATCGACTGCTCGATGCTGCTGACGAAAATTTTACCGTCACCGATACGTCCGGTGCAGGCTTCACGCTGAATAGCGGATACCAGGGCTTCAACCTGGTCTTCAGCAACGACCAGCTCGATTTTGATTTTAGGGATAAAGTCGATCTGGTATTCAGCGCCCCGGTAGAGCTCGGTGTGCCCTTTTTGACGACCGAAGCCACGGACTTCACTGATTGTCATGCCGCCAAGACCAAGGTCGGTAATAGCCGCTTTGACGTCGTCCAGTTTGAATGGTTTGATAATACATTCTACTTTTTTCATCCTGAGGTCTCCTTGTGTTTAAGGGTAGTTCGTTTATTTAAGCCAATATAAAATTAAATAGTCTTCTGCACTGTGTATTAGCAGCTACTGTGCCAACTTGTAATGTGCTGAAAATATGGCTAAATAGGAAAATCCCCAGACTCTTTGCATGAAAAATGAGCAGATTAATTTAGGTGTGCTTAACGGCTAGACAGATGTGTAAAAGCATGAAGGGGAGGATCTTGGGCGTATTGTGGTAGCTCTAATATTTGAAATCCGAGATATGAAATCCGAGATATGAAATCCGAAATCCGAAATCCGAAATCCGAAATCCGAAATCCGAAATCCGAAATCCGAAATCCGAAATCCGAAATCCGAAATCCGAAATCTGAAATCTGAAATCTGAAATCTGAAATCTGAAATCTGAAATCTGAAAGCGCACGGCGTGAAACGCCGATGCGTAAGCAATGAGTGCCTCCCCACGGCAGGAGGCACTCACGTTATGCAGGCGGGAAATTACTTTTTCGTATCTTCGGGAGTAAAGACTGAACCGAGACGTACCGTGTGAAAATCGGGGTAAGCGTTAGCGCCGTGCTCAGAGAAGTCGAGACCGGCAAGTTCTTCTTCTTTGCTAACGCGCATACCGATAACCATGTCGATCACTTTAAAGAGAATCAGGCCGGTGATCATTGCCCAGGCGAAACAGGCGACGATGCCGATAACCTGGACACCAACGGTATGCAGAGAAAATCCTGCGGTGTCGAACAGGCCGGCAGCCAGGGTTCCCCATGCGCCACAGACACCGTGTACGGAAACTGCACCGACCGGATCATCAACTTTGATCTTGTCAAAGAACATGACAGAGAAAACAACCAGAACGCCGGCGATACCACCGATGATAACCGCTGAGAGGGGGGTGACATTAGCGCAACCTGCGGTAATGCCAACCAGGCCAGCCAGGCAGCCGTTCAGGGTCATACCGATATCGCTTTTGCCGAACTTGATCCAGGTGTAAATCATTGCGGTAACGGCACCAGCACAGGCGGCAAGACAGGTGGTAACAGCTATCAGGGCGATAGAGGTGTCGCCTGTTGTGGTTGAGCCTGGGTTAAATCCGAACCAGCCGAAGAACAGCAGAAAGACCCCGAGGGCCGCAATGGGAATGTTGTGGCCAGGGATCGGTTTAACGTTGCCGTTTTTGTCAAATTTTCCGGCACGGGCCCCAACAACGATGGCACCGGCAAGAGCCAGCCAGCCACCCATGGAGTGAACAACGGTGGAACCGGCGAAATCGATAAAGCCAAGGCCTTCAAGCCAGCCGTTACCATTGTACAGACTGCCCCAGGCCCAACCACCGAAGATCGGGTAGATCAGGGCCGAGACAAAGACGGAGTAAACCATGTAAGCGCTGAATTTGGTTCGTTCGGCGACGGCACCAGAAATGATGGTGGCCGCGGTTGCTGCAAAGACAACCTGAAACATCCAGAATGCGTAGTTCCATGCCTCTCCGTCCCCTGATGCGCCGCTGAAAAAGAAATCAGTGGTACCGAAGAAGCCATTGGTGGTCCCAAACATAAGGCCAAAACCGATGGCCCAGAAGGCCAGGGCACCGACGGAAAAGTCCATCATGTTTTTCATCATGATGTTACAGGCGTTTTTGGCTCGGGTAAAACCGGCTTCAACCATTGCAAATCCAGCTTGCATCAGGAAGACCAGGAATGCAGCAACCAGAGTCCAGACAAAGTTGAGGTTGTTTTGAACCGCATCTGCGGTCAGTGGTTCTGCGTCGGCAGCGAGAGCCAGGAAGGGAACGCCAAGAACAAGGGCGAGGGTCAAAAGTGAAGTGATCTTTCTCATGGCAGGTATCTCCTAAATCATTAAATCATGAGAGTGTTGAATAAAAAGGTTATTACAGGGCATCACTACCGGATTCGCCGGTCCGAATACGAATAGCCTGCTCGACGGAGCTGACAAAGATTTTTCCATCGCCGATACGTCCGGTACTGGCTTCGCGTTGGATTGCTGCAATCAGGCTTTCGACTTGCTCGTCGGCCACTACAAGTTCGATGCGAATTTTTGGGATAAAGTCGATTTGGTATTCGGCTCCACGGTACAGTTCCGTGTGCCCTTTCTGACGGCCGAAGCCACGAACTTCACAGACAGTCATGCCGCTGATCCCCAGGTCGGTGATTGCGGCCTTGACGTCGTCAAGCTTGAACGGTTTGATAATGCATTCAATTTTTTTCATCCTGAAGTTCTCCTTGCAGGTTTGATAAATAAAAAAAAGGCACGCTGTTCCCGGTGGGGAAACAGAGCGCCTTTGCTCTGACTGGTTCTCAATTGTAAAAATAGGAACCATATAAAATTCGTAGTTTTGCGGTTATCGCCAAAGGTTATTCAGTGCAGACTTTGTACCAATTATAAAGTCTGCATAATAATGGGTTATAACGATAATTCACGAGTCCTTCATGACGAAAAAATATACATAAATGGTCTTTTATGCCTAATTATTAAGCGTTTTCTTCTGTGTCGTTTATGTCTGTGGCCGACCTGCCCTTTATGTTTTTATGTATCAGGACCTGTTGTCATCTCGGTCTGTTCAGATTTCGATGTTCTTTTCGGGAAGAAATATTTCAAAGCAGGTTCCCGGCTCAGACATCTCGATAACTTTTAGATGGCCGTCGTATTCGGTGATAATTTTGCGGCACAAATATAATCCTAAGCCGGTTCCTGTCCCGTCTTTACGCGAGGTGAAGAACGGCTCAAAAATCTGCTCTCTTAATTTTTCCGGGATGCCTGGCCCGTTATCATAAAAACGGATAAAAATTCCGTCGCCTTTGTTGTAGCTGGTTATGATTTTGATTGCGCCACCATTTCCCATCGCCTGAATGGCATTCAGAATAAGATTAATAAAAATCTGCTTAAACTTGTTATTGTCGATATTTGCCAGAGGCAGGGGCATGCTTTCATGGGCTGCCGTTGTCTGGGTTTTATTGATTTCGTAGCGTAACAGTTTAAGGATGTTGGCTATGGTATCATTCAGGTTTGTAAGCTTTTTCCGGCCTTCCTGGCTGCCGGAAAATGACAGTAGTTCAGAGGTCAGGCCCATCAGGCGCTCGACTTCGGTATCGATTCTTTCAAGCAGTTCCTGCTGATCGACATTATAGCCATCTTCGGCGAGCAGCAGTTCGCAAGCATAGCTGATGACGGATAGCGGGTTGTTAATCTCATGGGCAATTCCGGCACTCATGCGACCAACTTCAGCGAGTTTTTCAGATTGAATGGTTTGGGCGAGAAGTTGTTCAAACTCGGTGACGTCTTCGACAACAACAACCGCACCTATAGTTTTTCCTGTTTCTTTAAGAGGAGCCAGTAAGCGTTTTTGTAAGCGGCTTTCGCCCGTTTGTCCCCGATGCAGCAGGCGTAGCTTCTGAGTTTCGCCGTCTTTCAATACCACACGCAGGCGCTCAGCAATTCCTTCTTCTTCAAGGGTTGGAAAAAGGTCGGGAAGTGAAGCTCCGATGGCATCCGTTGCTGGAATCCTGCTGATTGTTGCCATACTTTCGTTCCAGGACGTGATTCTCATTTTTCGGTCGATGGTGTAGACGCCGATACTGATACTGGAAAGAATCTGGCGGTTCAGGTTGTGCAGTGTTTCATTTTTTCGATTGGCCGAGCATAATTCACGATACAGGCGAGCATTATCTATGGCGATAGCGGCTTGGCCGGCCAGAATTGACAGAGCGTCGCAGTCGTTTGCATTGAACGCCTCCTGGTGCGGACTTTCAACGTTAAATACGCCAATCACCCGATCGCGGGCGATGAGAGGGACTGCCAGCTCAGATCCGGCGGCTTCGATTCCGGGAATGTAGTCGCTGGATTGGTTAACATTCTGGATCAGGTAAGGGCGGCCGAATTTAGCAGCTTTTCCCATGATCCCCTCGCCGAGAGGAATCGGGCTTTCAACGGCAGTTTGATTGTAACCGAACGCTGCAACCGCTTCGAGTTGTTGGCTGTCTTCGTTTAAGAGGCGGATGATGGCATTTTCAAAGTGGAAAACTTCGCGGGAAATTTCAAGAATTCTGGACAGCAGGTGATCGATATCAGTGATGGCGGCCAGTTCTTTACCGACATCCAGTAGCGCCAGGAATAATTTTTGGTTCTGATCAGTCATTGTTCAGTAACTCATTTCGTTGCTTCAGCTAAATATCATTACACTATCGTAGTGAGCTAACTTATAAGCATGGACAGTGCCAAAACTGAGGTTTTTAAACAAAACATCTGTTTTTCATTGGCTTGGTTTCTGCACCTTAAATCCGTATTAAAAATGTCATAATTCCTTAACATGCTAATCATGAGGTTGAAATTATGCCGCTGGAGCCAACCAACACAGAGAACCATGCCCTTAAATCACTGCAATCTAGGCTGGAAAAGATCTATTCCGCTGAGATTGCTTCAGACCTGACACAGCGACTGATAGCGGAGTTAAATACTTTGCCTGATGGTCGTTCCTCCTCCCCTAAAGAGAGACTTTGGAATCAGGACGACGTCTTACTGATCACTTATGGTGACTCTATTCGTCAGGGTCAACAGCTGCCGTTGAGAACATTGTGCCAATTTCTTAGGCAACGCTTGAGTGGATTTGTCAATATTGTGCACATTCTGCCTTTTTTTCCATATAGCTCTGACGATGGTTTTGCGGTTATCGATTATGACCAGGTCAATCCATTGCTGGGAAGTTGGGATGATGTTGCGTTAATCCATGAAGCCTTTGATCTGATGTTTGATCTGGTTATTAATCATGTGTCCAGTCAGCATGCCTGGTTTGGTCAATTTATCCGTGACGAAAAACCGGGCAAGGATTATTTTATTACGCCGCCAGAGGATGCTGAGTTAAGCAATGTTGTCAGGCCGCGGGAATCACCCTTATTAACTCCTGTGGCAACCGCTGATGGCCAAAAGAATGTCTGGACCACATTCAGTGCTGATCAGGTTGATGTTGATTTCAGCAATCCCGATATTTTTTGGGAATATGCCCGCATTTTATTCAATTATCTGAAGCATGGCGCTCGGCTGATCCGACTCGATGCGATTGCTTTTTTGTGGAAAGAATATGGCACCAGTTGTATGAGTCTGCCTCAGACTCACGAGGCGGTGCGGGTTTTGCGTGATCTTATGGGGTTAGCGGTTCCGCAGAGTATTCTGCTGACGGAAACCAATGTCCCCCATCAGCAGAATATCAGCTATTTCGGTGACAGTGACGAAGCTCACATGGTTTATCAGTTCAGCCTGGCGCCTCTGTTGCTGCACAGTTTGTATCGCGGTAACGCGCATTATTTAAACGATTGGGCGCGAACCTGTTGCCTGACCCCTCCTGGTTGTACCTTTCTGAACTTTACTGCTTCCCATGATGGTATCGGCATGCGTCCCCTGGAAGGTTTGTTACCGCAGGGGGAGATTGACCTGCTGCTTAACGGCATGGAAAAATTTGGTGGCATGATCAGTTACCGAACCAACAATGACGGAACTAAAAGTGCCTATGAAATCAATATCACCTATTTTGATGCCTTAAAAGGAACCTGGATCGGTGAAGACAGCTGGCAGGTCGCCAGATTTCTGCTGGCTCAAACCCTGATGCTTGGTTTACGCGGGGTGCCGGCTTTTTATATACACAGTCTGCTGGCAACCCCAAATGATTATGCCGGGGTAGAAAAAGGGGGGCGGGCGCGCCTGATAAACCGCCATCGCTGGGATCTTGATGAGCTGGAACCCTTATTGGGGGATTTTGACTCTTCTCAGGCAATTGTTTTTAATGAATTACGTCGGCGCATAAAGATTCGTAAACAGCAGAAAGCGTTTCACCCGGATGCGCGTCAGCAGATCATTCACCTCGGTGATCAGATTTGCGGTTTCTGGCGGACCAGCCTCGACGGCGAGGAAAAGGTCCTGTGTGTGCACAATATGACTGACAAGATGCTCCCCCTTTACCTGGAAGGCCCCTTGGAAGAAAGTTTGTCCGGGCGTTGGCTCGGTCTGCTTACCGGGGAGGAGGTCAATGGCCTGCAATCACTGGTTCAGTTACCCCCTTATCAGGTTCTGTGGCTGAAAAAGGTGGGGGAGTGAGAAGACAGTCGTAATTCAGAATACAGAATTTAGAATATAGAGGGGGGGAAATAACTTTTCGCCTAAGCTACGGCTGCAAGATGGTTGTCTGAATTCTGAAATATGAAATTTCAAATCTGAAATCACGAGAGCCAAAGCTCTCGTGTCCTCGTGGTCAGATATGCCGATGGGGAACCTCTCCGTGAATGTGCGCGTGGGTGTGCTGATGAACTGATACCGGTTGGTCGGTCAGGATACGCCCGTTTTCAACCGCATAAATATGCCTGGTGGCGCGGGTCAGGAAGTCAAAATCATGGGAGATCAGGACGTAGGTCAGATCGAGATTCAGGAGGATCTGCAGCAGGTTTTCCCGGGTTTTTTCATCCAGGCCATTGGTTGGTTCATCGAGTAACAGGAGTTCAGGTTTCATAGCAAGTAAGGTTGCCAGCGATACCAGCTTTTTTTCTCCCCCTGAGAGTCTGTGGGTCAGGCGCTGCTCAAAACCCTGAAGCCCCAGCAGATTAAGAGTCTCGGTGGCAACGGTTTTTGCTTCTTCCACACTCAAGCCCAGGTTGAGAGGGCCAAAAGCGACATCTTCCAGAACTGTTGGGCAAAATAATTGATCGTCGGCATCTTGAAAAAGTAACCCGATTTTTTTGCGTACCTGCAGGAAATCTTTTTTGCTTTGAAGCTGGGTTCCAAATGCTTCAATGTGCCCCTTGTCTGGTTTCAATAAGCCGACAGCCAGATGGAAAAGGGTCGTTTTTCCTATCCCGTTAGGGCCCGTCAGGCCGATACGATCCCCTTTGCAAACTTCAAAATTAAGCTGCTGAAGAACCGTGTGCGTTCCCGCATAAGAAAAAGTAATATCCGAAAATTTTAAAATAGCTGCGTTTGCCATTGGAGCGTAACCAGTGAGAGTAAAATAATAATAAAAAGGGCCAGCCAGCCATAGTCCGGGCGACGAAAGGTGTTTGTTTCCAGGCAGATAAAACGCCCTTGAAAGCCTCTGCACAGCATCGCTTTATGAACCTGATCTGCGCGCAGGAAGGAGCGCACAAACAGCATGCCGACTAAATACGCGTAGGTTCGATAGGTATGTAGGTTGGTTCCGGCCTGAAAACAGCGCAGCTGGATAGCCGTCTCCAGGCGGCGATATTCCTGTTCGATAACGAAGATGTAACGATAGCAGAACAGCAATAGATAGACCAGTTTTTCCGGCAGCCAAAGCTGTTGCAAGCCTTGGCCAAGAGCGGTAACCGTGGTACTGACGGCAAGGGCCATGAACAGCAGCAGAATGGTGAGGGATTTCAGCACAATCTGACCTGCCAAAAGTAATCCATGGTCGGTCAGGGTGAGTGGTCCGAATTCCCATAGCGGGGTTCCAGTTATGGTGAAGGGGAGAACCAGGCACAAAAACAGAAGAAAGCCACAGGCTGGCAATAAGCGTTTAAACATTTCGCTTGCAGGCAACCTGGTCAGTTGAATGAACAGCAGGGCGCTTATGATGCCGAAGGTCAGCGCCAGCCAGTTGTCGGTCAGTGCGACAGTAAAGGAAAACAGGACCGCAAAGACTATTTTCAGGCGGATATTGATCCGGGCAAAGGGGGATTCCAGTATGGTGATCGGTTCAAGAATCATAAGTTATGACGTAAAAGGGCAAGTGGCCCATCCTGTTCTTGTCGATAAATGGAGGGGCGGCATTGGGTCATGAACTTTTTTTACGTGAGTTTACCCAGGCAGCAACGCCAATCAGCCCGACAATATACCCTAATCCAGCGATGATGTCATGCAGGGATGGGCCGGTCTGATTCAGTTCTGCCAACAGGTGGGTGATCGGTTTGAGCTTGCGATCGAGAATTTTTTCGATCGCCGCTTCAAGTTGTTCAGTATTCTGCTGGTTATCCTGAGGCGTGATAGAAGGTTGCGAGGTTTTTGTACTGACGGTTTGCGGAGTCTCCTGCTCTGCCTGGTCACTTATTTCGCTAACCGGGATGATCCATTCAGCACGATGCCCCATAGTCGCATCGAGGACAATTTTTAATTCACTCTGCGCCGGTATCGGGAAGGCAAATTCACCATTGGTATCGGTTTGCCCGCTTAGCAGTTCCTGGCCTGCCTTGTCATACACAATTATTTTGCCATTATTGACCTTGGCGCCAGCACCAAATTTACTCTCGGTAAAGACCATCCCGTCTTCAACCCAGGCAAATACCGTAACCCGGTGGGCATAGGCAGGTTGCTGGACAAGTGGCAGAAGCAGGGCTGTGATAGTTAACATGCCAATAATGAACTGTTTGTAGATATTATGGAACATAGTCGTTTCCACCTGATTATTGTTTGACAGTGGGGAGCACCTCGGGGAGGACTTTATGGAGAAAGCCGACACAGAAGGCACTGATAATTCCTTCAATTGCCATAACGGGTAAATGTGCTGTTGCCAGCATGATTGCTGCTTCTGAAAAATCGTTATTGGCAGAAATCAGAGCGATTGCGGCGAGGCAAGCGGCGAGGAACACCGCAATAAAGCCGGTGGCAAATGCCGCTGGTAACATCAGTGAAGGCTTGATGCGTAAGCTGATCGTGTAAACATAGTAGCCGGCAACGGCAGGTGCCGCCATGATGACGGTATTTACCCCAAGGGTAGTGATTCCACCATACTGGAACAGAACCGCTTGTAGTAACAGGGCCACAAGAATAACCGGAAATGCACTCCAGCCGAGCAGCAGGCCAACCAGTCCGTTGAGAATCAGGTGAACATTGGACGGACCGATGGGAACATGAATGAGGGACGCGACAAAAAATGCTGCAGCTAACAGGCCGGCCTGGCCGATGCGATCAAAATCAAGCTTTTTAAGTCCGATAGCGGTTCCGGCGGCAGCTAAGGCAACGCCACTGAAAATAACTGGTCCGGACAAGACACCTTCTGAAATATGCATGATAAATTTCTCTACTGGAATAAAACAGGTAAGTTGGCATTCCCAAAGGGGGCAGCGGAATACCAACTTGCCGGAGAGCTCGTTTGTCTGTTCTGAGGTTATGGTCTCAGGTGAAGATTCATGACAGGCTATAACTATTTACTTTGCCAGTCAAAAAATTCAAGCCACAGGACGGCACCCAGTTCAATGTCCTTTTCCTCTCCATGGTGAGACATTTTCTCTGAGGCCGTATTCAGAGCCGCAAATCCCCACCAACCTGCAGCAGGAGGAGTGTAGGTGAAGACACCGTTAGCATCGGCTTTTACGACCTGAGTGATGAAATAATCGCCAGGGGCTTCAACTTTACCGTCACGGTTGTAGAACTCGACTTCTACTTCAGCAAAAGGGACCGGTTTGCCATCGAGTTTGACGATGCCCTGAAAGCTGTTCCCTGCATAAAGACCAAAAGGCCGGGTCAGTGGGACGATTTCTGTTTTTAGACCAAGCTCCTGATCCCAACCTTCTTCGTCACCAAAGGCAGCAACAATAGTTTTTGTGTAATGAATAATGAAGCAGTCTTCGGCTGGTTCCCAGTATGGTTGTGGTTCCATGTAGAACTGGTAAACCCCAGGTCGTTTAATCTTATAATCGAGTTCCCAGGCCTGCTCACCCATAATTTTTGCCTGTTTAAGCTGTGGTAGCAGGTCGCTGGTGGTTGCTGATGTCCGCAAGTTAAATACAGCTGGCTTAACCAGGGGCATGCCTATGGATTCAAAGGGGTGAGAAAAGGAGGCTTCAATGTGGACTGTTCGGTTGTCTCCCTGCATGACCATGGAGTCGGAAGGGATCAGCATGCCGAAATGAGCCAGGGCCGGGGTGGATAGAATGATAGTCATGGACAGCGCGAGCAGAAGTGATGATACGTGGTTTTTCATAGCATTCCTCCATTGGTTGATAGCATTTGCAATTCATGGAGGAGGATCGTAGCACGAAAATTAAAATCGTAACAGTGGTAAATTAAAATGTTGATTTTCTTGGGACATACAAAGGCAAGATCGCGGGGACGCGCCCCCGCCGGCGCCCTTCTTTTTGTCACAATCACGCCACAAAAAGAAGGCAAAAAGGGCGCTCTTTAATGTGTCCGTGTTCGGGCGTCGGTAGCTTTCAGGATATAGCCAGTAAACAACTGGCCGGCCTGCGGCCAAAATCTCGCCTGATGGCCAGAACCGGACATGCCGTTGGCATGGAGTGAGATGGAACAGTCGCAAGCATAAGCACAAGCAGCTGGGGAAATAGAATTTCCGCTCATGGCATTTGCCCATTAATATGCGCAGCATATTGGGCTGCCATTTAGTTTTACCTGTTCACTGAAAAGGTAGCGAGTTACGCGTATCGTCAGTGTCCTTGACCTTCCAGCGCTTTCTTTTGGTTCGTTTTCTTTAGCGCTAGAAAGAAAATGAAGCCGGCTGCCGGGCCGGGACCCGGCGACCTTGATTTGAGATTTTAAGGTTTTAGTTTTACTCCCGGAGAATCAGTAAGCTACTTGTTATCCTCTTCCACCGCCTCATAAATATGATCCAGAATATCCGGAATAGCACTGATCACGCGGTTCCAGCTTGGCATAAACGGGGTTTCCATCGGGTTGTTGATGAATACGTCCCCGGCGCGGACAATGTTTTCAGCAAACAATTCAACAGCTTTCTCTTCCTTGTGACGATCAATTTTTAGACCGTTGATGATGGCATCATCGTAGAAGCGTTGCACGAAATCGAGGGCGGTTCGGTAGTAGGTTGCCTTCAGGCTGCGGAAGGTTTCCATGGAAAGAACCTCCCCTTGTGTTGCCAGCTTGCGGATAATCGCTTTGGTGATGTCGGTACTCATTCGAGATAAACCACCGTTGGGATCATCTTCCGATAGATCCTGATGCTTGTGATCGTAGACATCAGCAATATCGACCTGGCAGATACGGCTGGTTGCATAGTTGCGATACATTTCCGAAATAACACCGATCTCAATCCCCCAGTCACTTGGGATTCGCAAATCATTCAGGACATCAACGCGCATGGAAAATTCACCGGCCAGGGCATAGCGGAAGCTGTTGAGGTAATCGAGATAATCAGAGTGGCCGACAATTTTTTGTAATGAGCGAATCAGCGGTGTCACCAGCAGACGGCAAACCCGGCCATTGAGGCTGCCGTTGGCGATACGGGAGTAATAACCTTTGCAGAATTGGTAGTTGAAGTGTGGATTGGCGACCGGATAGATGAGGCGGGCCAGCATATCCCGCTTGTAGGTGACGATGTCACAGTCGTGCAGGGCCACGGCGCGGCTGCGGCCGGAAGCGAGAACATATCCGAAGCAGTACCAGACATTACGACCTTTGCCCATTTCCTTTGGCGCAAGCCCCTGATCGGCGAGCATTTTATCGACACTGCGCAAGCGGGGGCCATCGTTCCACAGAATTCGGTGCTCCTGGGGTAGGCGGGAGAAATAGTCTTTGGCGTAGTGAAACTGGGATTCGTCGGCACGGTCAAGACCGATAACAATCTCGCGCAGGTATGATGCACCTTTGAGGTCATCGAGGATCGGTCCGAGTGCTGGCCCTTCAAGTTCCGAAAATAGTGAAGGTAATACCAGGCTCATCGGACTGCGGGTGGAAAACTTTTCAAGTTCGCTTTCAAGCTCTTCAAGTGGTCGGTCAGTGAGATTATGCAGGGTCGTGATGATCCCGTTTTGAAAAAAATCAGCCATGATCGATTCCTTTGTCTGTATAGAGTAATAAAATATCGTGAATAGCCTGGTTCCAGCCGCATGGCCCCGGGGCTTTCGCATGCAGTATCTTTCCGCAGCGAGGTTCTGGGGCAACGCCACTCTGCGATGGAATGATAACCGCAAGGTCACTGGCTTCCATCATCGCCTGGTCGTTCGGTCCGTCGCCAAGAGCAACACTGAACCACCTTTGGGACGGGTTCTGCTGGCGATAGTGTTTGGTCAGCCAGTGTAGCGCGGTGCCTTTGTCTGCTTTTTGATCGAGAATATGATAAAAACGGCCTCCGCGTAGCAGTTGTAAGCGGTGATTGGCAAGGTCCCGACGGAACTGTTCGAGGGCTTCGGGGGTATCATCCCAGCGAATCGGCTCACTGAACAAGCGTTGTTTGGCAAGTGCTGCAGAGTTCGGTTCAAGACCGGTTTCTTTGACGACCTCAGCTACAGAAAAATCACTGAATCCTGTGAATTGATAATTTTTTTGACGCCGCAGTTGCTGCACGAATTGGGTCAGTTCTGCATAGGGTTTGCCGAAAAAATGGGCACTCGCTTTGTGCTCCGGAGGCCTTGCCGGAAAAATTATTCCTGCGCCGTTTTCGACGATAAAAGGGGTTGTCAGCTGCAGGTTCTGGTGGAGTTCCTTGACTTCTGCTGCTGTTTTACTGGTACAGATAATAACAGGAATATCAAGCTCTTTAAGCTTTGACAGGGCAGGTTGTGCCGGTGCCCAGCTGTAGTTGTGGTGATCCAGCAGGGTGCCGTCAAGATCGGTGAAGATAATCAGTTGTTGTCTGTCCATTGGCTGTCTCCGTCTTTGGATGCAGTTTTATAACCTGCAAGGCGGGTGCCAGAGATAGACACGGTGATCCTGCGCGATTTCAAATCTGCTATTTCAAATTTGAAATCGCGCAAAGAAGTAGGTGCGGTTTACTGAGCCATTTTATAGAAAAAGCCCTCAGGCTGAGAAAGAACCTGATGCAGATTAACGACATCCCCAAATACAAGAATTGCTGGTCGCTCGGCAAGGGGGGCGGTTTCAGGCAGATGTTCAAGATCGGTAATCAGAACCTGTTGATTAGGGCGTGACGCATTAGCGATAATGGCAACCGGAAGCTTTTTATCAACCCCAAGGCTAATGGCCATTTCACTGATTTCGCTGGCAAAACTAAGGCCCATCAGAACCACCGTGGTATGATGGGGGATCTTCAGCATTGGGAACCAGTCAGCGTTAATGCGGCTACCAGCGAGGTGGGCCGAAACGACTGACAGGTTAGTGGCATAACCGCGTGCTGTTGGTGGAATGCCTGCGCAGGCGGGGCCGGCAAGAGCCGAACTGATACCGCTGACAATGTCGACCCGAATACCACGTTTGATCAAATATTCTGCTTCTTCTGAGCCACGACCAAAAATGTAGGGGTCGCCACATTTCAGACGCGCGACGTTAAGTCCCTGCAGGGCTTTCTGGTAGATCAGTTCGTTGATCTCTTCCTGTTTGAAACTATGGCAGCCTTTTTGTTTGCCGACCGCAATTTTTTCGGTGCGCTCCGGAATCAGGGCCATAATTTCCGGGGTTAACAAGTGATCGTAGAGCACCACATCCTGCTGTTGAATCAGGCGGTAGGCTTTCATGGTCAGAAGATCAGGGTCTCCAGGCCCACAACCGATAAGGGCAACCTGGGCGAGCATCTGGCGACTTTGGTTTTGTGCTGCCAGGGGATCAATAATGCCGGAAGCACGGTCTTCTTTACTGCTGTTGACCAGCTCCTCGAGTTGGGCCGGAATAACGGTCGCAATTTTATCTCTGACCTGACGACTTATGGTAGGGCTGGCACCATCACTGGATACGGCCACTTTCAGGTGACCATGGCTCAGTAACGCGGGAAGGTGAAAATCACTCAATTTCTGGTCGGAGGTACAGTTGAGCAAAAAATTACAAGTGGCTTTGGCGGCAATTAATTGCTCAGCTATCTCCTGGCTACCTGTTGCATCGATGACCAGAGACTGGTTTTGCAAATCGCTCAGTGTAAAGGGGCGCTCTTCGCAAGGGACGTCCAATTGCTTTAAGTCACTGCAGACCTCAGTCGCTACAAGGCGAAATCTGATGTTGTTTTTGATCAGATTTCTGGCTTTCATCAGGGCTGTTTGGCCACCACCGATGATAAGAACCACAGGACTTGTGAGTACGATTGGCAAAGTTTCAGAGTTTTTCATCTTTCGATCCCATACTGTTAGTTTATTTAATCCTGGATTTGCGGAGAGTTTTTTAATGCGGAGAAGGGGTGAGCCATATTGCATAAAAAAACCGAAACCTCTTTAACTGTTGGTTTCGGTTACCCATCGATGCCGATTCCCTGTTCCCGTCGCATGATCCCCTACGAATAAGAACAACTTAACTGGGCAGCAGGTATTCTGACTCCCGGGTCAATCGCGGACGACGCCTTCCCAAATAAACATTCAGTGGCTAACCTGTCGTCGTTGTCGCCGGTTACAGCGGTGGGTCCGTTCCCGATTCTCACGGGATTCCCTCTTCGTTCCATTTAGTATGGAACTGCACAGTCTGATTTTTAATGGTCTCTGTATAAGCCGACTCCAGACTGGATGTCAAATGAAATATTTTAGGGAAATCTTTTATAATTCAACAGGTTGAAACTTTGCCTGTAAGTCAGCAAGTGATTGCGTCCGGTCAGCCCGTAAAAACGACCTGTTATTCAGAAATCGCTTCGCAGAGAGAAAAAATACCTTGCGGCAAAAATGGATTTAGCTTTTAATCGGTCCACTTTTTCCTGTTAGGATGTTAACTTAAATGCGGGAAAGATGGTAATAAATCACATATATAGTTTTAATCGGCAGAGGAAACAAGGAAGACGGTGAAAATCCGTCACGGACCCGCCACTGTGACCAGGGGACTCCTGGGAGTCAGATACTTCGTTTCCAATTGGCCTTTATTAGCCTGAACTTCGTGGACTGAGCTCGCAGGTTAACCAAAATGTTACTGGATTAAAAACGGAATCCTGGTGCCTTTTGAAGGCTCCGGGATTTTCTATTGGTACTGCAGGGAAGGTCCCGCTCATGGGGAAAATTACGTGTCTGTTAACTTTTCAGAAACAAAAAAGCAGCGACTCATCTATGTAAGCGGTGGCTGCCGCAGTGGTAAAAGTGCTTATGCTCAAACGCTGGCTGAAAGCTTGCCTGGGCGGCATGCCTACCTGGCAACATGTCCGCGTATTGATGATGAAATGGATATGCGCATCGACAGACACCAGCAGGAGCGGGCCGGACGCGGTTGGGAGACCATCGAAGAACCGGTGGCACTGGACCAGGCTGTACTGAACGCGCAAGATGTCGATGTTATCCTTGTCGATTGCCTGACCCTTTGGGTCAATAATCTGTTGTATGTTGCCGAGCAGCATCAGCAGGAGCTCACCGAAGCAGATATCGAACCCCACTGCCATAAATTTGTAAATGCTTGTCGTCAGGGGCAGCAAACCGTCATTGTCGTCAGTAACGAGGTTGGAATGGGATTGGTCCCGGAAAATCCTCTTTCCCGTCGTTACCGTGACCTGATCGGACGGTGCAATCAACTGGTTGCCAAGGCTGCCGATGAGGCAATATTTATGGTTTCCGGTTTGCCTTTACGTCTCAAATAAACGACGGGTCTTGTCCTTTTTTATTCTGGAGCGATAGATGAATAACTTGCAGCAAATAATTGCCTCAATTCCTGCCCCTGATCAACAGGTCCGTGCTCAGGCTCTTGCGCGCCTTGAGCAGCTCATCATGCCACACTGGGCCCTTGGTCGGCTTATGGATCTGGCCCTCGACCTCGCCGCTATCTATGGTTCAATCAAACCATCGGTTGCGCGTAAGTTGGTCATTGTCATGTGCGGAGATCACGGTGTTGCAGCCGCCGGAGTCAGTCGTTTTGATCAGGAAGTAACTGTGCAGATGGTACAAGGCTACTTTGCCGGGGTTACCGGATGCAATGTTATGGCGCGCCAGGCGGGTGCCAAAGTGGCTGTCGTGGATATGGGGATTGCCGGCCAGCTCAATGATGTCGCCAGTGGATTGATCATTGATCGAAAGGTCGCTCGTGGCACCAACAACTTCCTCGAAGGTCCTGCCATGTCCAGAGAACAGGCGCTTCAGGCCCTGAATGCGGGCATCGAGGTCGCTACCGCTTTTGCACCGGAAACTGATCTGTTTGGGACAGCAGAAATGGGGATTGGCAACACTACAGCAAGCAGTGCCATTGTGGCCAGCTTGTGCGGTATTTCCGCTGTTGATGCAACCGGTCGTGGAACAGGTCTTGATGACAGTCAGCTTAAAAACAAGGTTGCTATCGTTGAGCGAGCTCTGGAGCTTAACAAACCGAACTCGGATGATCCGATAGATGTTCTGGCTAAGGTCGGTGGTTTTGAAATTGCAGGGATCGCCGGACAGATCATTGGTGCCGCCGCACAGGGGAAGCCAACAGTGATCGATGGTTTCATTTCCACCGCAGCTGCTTTGGTGGCTGGGAGATTGGCTCCCGCTGCCATTGACTACATGATCCCTTCCCACCGCAGTGTTGAGCGTGGTCATATTGCGGCGCTTAATGCTCTAGGGAAGGAACCATACCTCGACCTTAACTTTCGCCTTGGCGAAGGGACAGGTGCTTCCATGACCATGAACCTGGTCGAAGGAGCGATTGCTATCCTGACCGAGATGGCAACTTTTGAGGAAGCATCCGTTAGTGGAAAAGCTTAGGAGACTCAAAATACAGCATATAAATTTGCAGATAGGAATGAGCAATTTTTCCCAAGATTAAGGAAACCAAGGGTTTGCGCGGAGGCGTAGTACTTTACTCCGCACAAGCAAAGCTGCAGGTTGACGCAGAGATTGCGGAAAAGGGCCGTTTCCGGCTGCAAATATAAGATTCCCTCTCTCAGGGGAACGGCCGGATAGCTGGAGGATATCAGGAGAAAGCCAGTTATCCGGCCTGCGTTATTATATTTTTCAGCTTCATGAGTTGTGAAGTTGTTCTTGATAAAAGGAGGATGTTGTGACGGTTTTAGAGAAGACGATCAGTAATATCAGTGGTCAGGATCCTGCCATCAGGGCCAAGGCAAAAGAGCGTCTTGATCAGTTGATTATGCCACATTGGGCCCTTGGCCGCCTGTTGGACCTGGCGCTTGACCTTGCTGGCATGACAGGAACGACATCCCCTGCCGTAGCCCGGCGTAAAATTGTCACTATGGCTGGTGATCACGGTATCGCTGCAACTGGTGTCAGCCTGTTCCCTCAGGAAGTAACGGTTCAGATGGCCCAGGGGGTAATCGCTGGCGTCGCAGGTGTTAACGTACTGGCAAGACAATCCAAAACAGAGGTTGTTCTCGTCGACATGGGGATTGCTGCTGAGCTGGATGAAAAAACTGCGGCTGCAGTAATCAATTGTAAGGTAGCCCATGGAACCAATAACTTTGCCGAAGGGCCGGCCATGTCGCGTGACCAGGCAGTACAGGCTCTTGAGGCTGGAATTGAAGTTGCTATTGACCTGGCTGAAGAGACCGATGTTTTTGGTACTGGCGAGTTGGGGATCGGTAATACGACTCCGAGCAGTGCCATCGTCGCAACCCTTTGCGGTATTCCGGTAGCAGATGCCGTTGGCCGCGGGACTGGTCTGGATGATGAGCAATTGCAGCGTAAGGTTAAGGTCATTGAGGACGCCCTTATTTTGAACCAGCCTGATCCAAGTGATCCTCTTGATGTTCTTGCCAAGGTCGGTGGTTTTGAAATTGCCGGGATCGCCGGGTTGATTTTGGGAGCGGCTCTATTGAGAAAGCCGGTCGTTGTTGATGGCTTCATCTCAACCGCAGCGGCGCTGGTTGCTGCCAGATTGGCCCCGGCTTGTTGTGATTTTATGATCAGTGCCCACCGCAGTGTCGAAAAAGGGCAGGTTGCTGCATTGCAGGCGCTTGGCAAAGAGCCGTTTCTTGATTTGAATTTTCGCCTGGGTGAGGGGACTGGCGCTGCCGTCGCTATGAACCTGGTGGAGGCGGCGGTTGCGCTGTTGACCGAAATGGCGACCTTTGAAGAAGCAGCGGTAAGTACTGCGGCCCGTTAATTTCAGGGAAAACGTAGAAGCCGGAGGGGGCCGCTATGCAATCGGAAATTTCAAATCTGAAATCGCGACACAAAGTTGAGCGTCTATGAAAAGTTTACAGCCATTTTTTTCAGCAGTGCGTTTTTTAACCATTCTGCCGGTGCCGGAAGGCTGGTGCGGTGATGCTGAAAGTTTCCGTAAAAGTGCTGACTGGTATCCCCTCGTAGGTTTGCTAATCGGCCTATTGGCGGGCGTTTTCGACCTGTTACTGTGCTGGCTGCTGCCCCTGCCGGTTGCCAGTGCTATTCTACTGACAGCTATGATCGTGGTGACTGGTGCGCTGCATATGGATGGTATGGCTGACAGTGCCGATGCCTTCTTCAGCAGCCGTGGTCGTGAGCGTATGCTGGAAATAATGAAGGATAGCTGTGCCGGGCCTATGGGGGTGGCGGCACTGATTTTGTTAATGCTGACTAAATGGACGCTGCTGGTGGCCCTGCCAGAAGGGTATCGTTTTCAAGTTATCGCCCTGATGCCAGTTTGTGGACGCTGCGCTATCGCGTTCTTGATTACCTGGCTGCCTTATGCACGCCCCGAAGGTGGCACCGCCGCCTTTACTAAAGATAGCACTGGCACCTTACGGCTGTTAATCGCCTGGTTGGCGCTGATTCTGGTCCCCTTATTCCTGCTTGGCTGGGGAGCCGGGGGCTGGACAATTATTGTGAGTGTTGGTTTGCTCTGGGTTATTAAAGGTTATTACATGAGGAAAATCGGAGGCTATACAGGGGATACTCTTGGCGCAGCAAGTGAGCTGCTCGAGTTGGTTCCGGCTCTGGTTGCCGTAGCAATGGTTCACCATGGTGCACTGTTATGAGTATGCACGGAGGTAATCTGAAGGCTGCTGCCGATCAGGCGGGGATCCCCCAGAAACAGTTGCTCGATTTTTCTGCCAATATTAATCCCCTGGGATTTCCAGACTGGTTGCGTCCCCTGATCAGCGCCAGCGTTGAGTCCCTGTTGCATTACCCTGACCCTGACTGTGGCGAGCTTATTGCCGCTATGTCACAGAATCTGTCAGTGCCAGCTGAAAGGCTGATAGTCGGAAATGGTGCTAGTGAACTACTGGCGACTCTACCGAAGGTGCTCGGCTGTGACAGTCTGCTGCTGCCGGTGCCCAGTTATGTCGAGTACCGCCTCAGTGCCGAGCAGTCAGGGATGCCCGTAGAGCCATTTCTGTTAACTGCGGACCATGGTTTTCGTCTTGAGCCGCACAAGTTACAGCAAGCTCTCCGGCCTGGACAGATGGTAATTATCGGACAGCCGAATAATCCCACTGGTACCTTGTGCTCGCGAGAGGATTTGTTGGATGTTATCCGCAGCTGTCCTGACAATGTGTTTGTTATCGACGAATCGTTTATCGACTTTTGCGACGTAGAAAGCTACTCCTTCCGCCATCAGCAGCTTGACAATCTTATCATCGTTCAATCCTTGACTAAAGCCTGGGGGATCCCCGGTTTGCGTCTTGGGCTCGCTATCGCACCACCTGCTGTCGCCAAGAGTCTGAAAAAATCGCTGCCTGTCTGGTCGGTTAATACCCTGGCCCAGGTGGTTGGTACCCGGGCCTTCAATGACAGCGAATTTTTACCGGAGACGCGCCGCTATGTGGATCAGCAGCGTGAACTGTTGTTTAAGCGGTTGGCTGGGCTGCCGGGGGTAACCCCGTTACCGGGAGCAGCAAACTTTTTACTGGTGCATGTCGACGGGCAAAAGATATCAGCAACTGAGCTGATTGCCGCCATGCTGAAGCGTGGCATTATGCTGCGCCGCTGTGACAATTTTGATGGTCTGGATGCCAGCTATGTGCGGATCGCTGTGCGCACTGAAAAAGAGAATCAACGGCTTTGCGAGGAATTACAAGCCTTGCTGACTCCGGCCGCAAAAAGTGCCCGGGTGCTTAAAACTCCGGCGCTGATGTTTCAGGGGACGGGATCAAACGCCGGCAAGAGTATTCTGACTGCGGCCATGTGCCGGATTCTGCAGCAGGATGGCGTCAGTGTTGCTCCCTTTAAAGCCCAGAACATGTCCCTGAATTCCTGTGTCACTTTTCAGGGGGGAGAGATGGGGCGCGCCCAGGTTTTACAGGCCCAAGCTGCTCGCCTTGATCCCGATGTCAGGATGAATCCGGTCCTGCTGAAACCGAGCAGTCGCACCGGTTCCCAGGTCATTGTCTGTGGCAAGGTCCTCGAGACCATGGATTTCAAAGACTATGCGGCACGGCGTGCTGGAATTTTCAGGGATGTTCAGGATTGTTACAACAGTCTGGCTGCGGAACATCAGGTTATGGTGCTTGAAGGTGCCGGTAGTCCTGCTGAAATCAACCTGAAGTCGCGTGATATCGTCAATATGAATATGGCGCGCTATGCCGATGCCAGGGTTATGCTGGTTGGTGATATCGATCGTGGTGGTGTCTTTGCGTCTTTTGTCGGCACCATGGAACTGCTTAACGAGTGGGAACGTGGTCTGGTTGAAGGCTTTGTCATAAACCGTTTCCGCGGCGATGCAACACTGCTGGGGGATGCCCTCGAGCGAACCAGTCTGCACAGTGGTAAGCCATTTTTAGGGGTCGTCCCATATCTGCCTCACTTAGGGTTGCCTGAAGAAGATTCCGTCGATTTTAAAGATGGGCTTCTTGAAACCTCGCGTCCTGAGGGTGAGGTGCTGGATATTGCCCTGGTCGATCTACCGCATATTTCCAACTTTACCGACTTTGATGCTTTGCGTGAGGCTGAAGATGCCCATGTCCGCAAGGTCAACCGGGTCGCGGACCTGGGGACGCCGGATGTCGTTATTCTGCCGGGTAGCAAGAATGTCATCCATGACCTGAACTGGCTGAATGAAAGTGGCTTTGCCGCCGCGGTACAAGGTTTGGCTGCCTCCGGGACCACAGAAATTGTTGGTATCTGTGGCGGTTATCAACTGTTGGGGCGTAAAATTTCAGACCCTCATGGCATTGAATCAACGGGTCTTGAATGCCAGGGGCTGGGCCTGCTTGATATGGATACGATCCTCGCGCCCCAGAAGACCACGACCAGCTGCCAGGCGCGCCACCTGGTGTCCGGACAGGAGCTGCGTGGCTACGAAATTCATCATGGCTTAAGCAACGGTAATGATGTTGAACCGCTGGTTGAGCGGTACGATGGCGTGGCTTTGGGCTGCAGTGCCAGGGAGCGTGACTGGATCTGGGGGACCTACCTGCATGGCGTCTTTGATGCCGACGGCTTTCGTAACTGGTTCCTCGACCGGGTTCGGGTCCGTAAAGGCTGGGAGCCGCTTGCGGCATCCCGCGCCGTTTATGATCTGGAACCGGCTCTTGATCGCCTGGCAGCCCATGTTCGTGAGCATATGGATATGGATAGAATTTACCGGATTCTGAACCTGTGATCCCCTTGTCATGGCAGATTCTGTCGGCCCTGCTGCTGGATGCCCTGTGTGGCGATCCGCGCTGGGTACCGCATCCGGTCAAGGGGATCGGCTGGTTGGCCAGGTCGGTTGAGAATCCTTTGCGCAAAGCTTTGCCCGAACGACAGGCGGGGATTGCCGCAGTGATTACGGTTATCGCCGGGACTGTCGGCTGCGGGCTTCTGATTCGGCAACTCTTTGCTTTGGTGCATCCGCTGTTGGGCGATCTGGTCAGTATTGTTCTGCTTTATACCTGCTTTGCCATGCAGGATCTGCGGCGCCATGCCCTGGCAGTTTGTGAACCTCTGCAGGCCGGCGATCTTGAGGGCGCCCGCAAACGGGTGGCCTGGCTGGTTGGCCGCGATACAGCGGATCTGGATGAAGGGGAGATCACCCGTGCGACGGTTGAAAGTGTCGCTGAAAACACGGTTGATGGCGTTACTGCACCGCTTTTTTATGCCTTGGTTGCTGGTTTGCCTGGGGCCTTGTTTTACAAGGCGGTAAATACCCTGGATTCCAACTTCGGTTATAAGAATGAACGCTACCTGCATTTTGGTTGGGCTCCGGCACGTTTTGACGATCTGGTTAATTTTGTTCCCGCGCGTTTGAGCGCGCTGCTGGTTCCCATAGCTGCTGCTGTCTGTGGTTATGACTGGCGTGGTAGCTGGCGGATCTTCCGGCGTGATCGTCATCAGCATCCCAGCCCTAACGGTGGTCAGATCGAAGCTGCCATGGCAGGTGCCCTTGGGGTCCGCCTGGGTGGGGAAAACAGTTACTTCGGGAAAAAATCGTTTCGCCCCTATATGGGGGATGCCAAGCAACCGTTACAGGCAGAACACATCAGAAAAACGGTTAGATTAATGATAGGTACAACCAGTGCCGTCGCTATCCTGGGATTGTTGGTGCGCTGGCTCTGGGTTGCCTAAGGAGGAACTTCAGCAATGGCTAAAAATATTCTTATCTTCACTGGTAATGGCAAAGGTAAATCAACGGCGGCTTTCGGAATGGCTATCCGTGCTTATGGGCATGGCCACAGAATCAAAATTCTCCAGTTCATGAAGTCTGATGATTCTACCGGTGAGGTTTTTACCCTGCGCGAAAAGCTGGGTGTTGAGATCAAGCAGACAGGCCTTGGTTTTGTTCCCAAGCCGGATCATCCGAAATATGCAGCCCATCGCGAAGCTGCTCAGCAGGGTTTTGCCGAAGCTGTTCAGGCTATGCAGGGTGGTGATTATGATCTGCTGGTCCTCGACGAAATCTGTGGTTCTATCTCCTGTGGTCTGATTGACGAGGCTCAGGTTCTCGAAGCCCTGGCTCAGTCCCATGACGATATCAATATCGCTTTGACCGGCCGCAATGCGACAGAGGCTTTGATTGCCGTTGCTGATACTGTTTCCGAAGTTGTGCCGATCAAGCATGCTATGGAAGCCGGCAAGCCTGCTGAGATCGGGATCGAGTTCTGATGACCGCAGGGAGCTTGTCCATTCCACGCCTGCTTATTGCGGGAACTCAAAGTGGGGTTGGCAAATCAAGTATCACTCTGGCCCTGGTTGCAGCGTTACGCCAACGAGGACTGACGGTGCAGACCTATAAGGTCGGGCCAGATTACCTTGACCCTGGTCATTTGGCCAGAGTGTCAGGGCGCCCTTGCTATAACCTCGACAGTTGGATGTCGGACCATGACTATCTGCGCGACTTGTTGGCGCGTACTGGTCGAGATGCAGATATCTGCCTGGTTGAAGGGGTTATGGGGTTATTTGACGGCAGTAGCAGTACGGGGTTGTCCGGGAGTAGTGCCGAAATTGCGGCTCTGCTTGATATCCCTGTGGTGCTGGTCGTGAACAGTCATGGTATGGCTCGCAGCGTTGCTGCTCTGGTTGCTGGTTACCACAATTTTGAGGAGCAGGTTCGCCTGGCCGGAGTTATTGCCAATCGCTGTGGCTCAAAGCGCCACGTCGAGCTGCTTGAGGAAGCCCTGGCGCATGCCGGACTGCCAGGCTTAGTCGGCGCCATACCTCGGGATGGTCTGCCACAATTGTCGAGCCGCCATCTCGGGCTGGTTTCTGCCGACGAACAGCAGTTGTCTGACGATTTGATCAACCAGCTTGCGTTGGCTGCAGAGCGTGCTGTGAACCTCGACCTGTTATTGGTAAACGCTCGCACCGCGAGTTCTCTTCGGGAACCCAGTGTCAGGCAGCAAGGGGAGGCCGCGAGTCCCTCTGTACGCTTGGGGGTCGCGCGGGATGCAGCTTTTCAGTTTTATTACGCAGACCTGTTTAATCAGCTTGAAGCACGTGGCTGTGAACCCGTGTTTTTTTCACCCTTAGAGGATGGTTCTTTGCCGGCAGAGCTGGACGGTATTTACCTTGGGGGAGGATACCCTGAAGTGTATGCGGGCAAGTTGGCTGCCAACCAGGGAATGCTTGATGCGGTAAGGGCGTTCTGCGCTAGCGGTAAACCAGTATACGCCGAATGTGGTGGTCTGATTTATCTGACCCAAGGTGTTGAGTACGCTGAGCAACATTATCCCCTGGTTGGAGAACTTCCGGTCTGGACCCGGATGTTGGAAAAGCGCAAAACCCTGGGGTACGTGACTGCAACATTGACCGCGAACTCATTATTTGGTGATGCCTCAACCTGTTTTCGCGGGCATGAGTTCCATTACTCCGAACTTATTAAAGAACCGACTGGCAGCGCTGGTTGGCAATCCGTTTACCAGTTGACGCAGAATCGTGGAGGGCAGAGCCGCCCTGAAGGTTATCAGCGCGGCAATGTTCTGGCGAGTTATGCCCACTTAAATCTTGCTTCTCAGCCTGAGGCTCTTGATTCCTTTGTTGCCAGACTGAGAACGCAAAAGATGACTAGCAATGAAAAGGCAAAGTGACAAGGAGCCGTTTGTTATGACAGAGAGAGAAGACAGACCATTAATTCACAAGCTGTTGGAAGACCCTATCAGTGGCCAGGAAATCGAAGAATATTCCTTTGCCGTGATCGATGCCGAAGCGCAGGGCTATCGCCATTCCCCTGAAGAATGGCAGGTGGTCAGACGGCTGATTCACACCAGCGCTGATTTTGCCATGAGCGACCTGATTCGTTTTTCCAGTGATGCTATCGCTTCAGGGTGTGACGCGTTGCGGGCCGGCAAAACCATTTATGCTGACAGTAATATGATCCGTAGCGGTTTGTCTGTGGCGCGCTTACAGGGAGTAAACCCAACTTATACCCGAGACAGCATTCTCTGCCATGTCGCCGACGAAGATATTGCTGAACAGGCACGCGAATCGGGGTTGCCGCGTTCATTGTTTGCTATTCGTAAAGCAGGCAAAAAACTTGATGGTGGCATTGTGCTCATCGGTAATGCACCGGTGGCATTACTCGAACTGAATCGTATGTATGTTGAAGAGAATATTCGTCCAGCGCTGGTTATCGGAATGCCGGTTGGTTTTGTCCATGTGGTGGAAAGTAAGAAGGAATTGATCCAGACGGGATTACCTTCTATTGTACTGACCGGTCGGCGTGGCGGCAGTCCCCTTGCTGTTGCCGCGTTACATGCCTTATGTGGGTTGGCTAAAAGTTGAGATTTCTGATTGGATTGTGCATGTTAGCCCTTGGTAGCAGTTGTATTTATCCGGTCCAGGCAAGTCAGGCTGAAAAACCAGCTATTGTCCTGGTTGCTTTCGGTACCTCAGTTGCCGAAGCACGCAAGGTCTTTAATCATATAGAGAGCAGGGCTAAGGAGCGCTTTCCCGGATATGATATCCGCTGGGCATTTACCTCTCAGTTTATTATCAATAAATTAAAAAAACAGGGAATTGTCAGTCACAGTGTCGCCGAGGTGGTCAGTGAGCTGCGACAGCGGGGAGTTAAACAGGTTGTTTTTCAGAGCCTGCATGTGGTTCCCGGGCAAGAATATGCCAGCGTTAAAAAGGTCGATATGACCGGGCTTGAGGTCGCCTACGGTGATGCATTACTGACCAGTCCTGCTGATATCGATGCTGTTATTAACGCCTTGAAGCCAGAAATCTTGGCGCAACAGGCAACAGTTATTGTTGCTCATGGTAATGATCGGCATCCGCAGTACAATTCTCAGCTTCATGCTTTGGCTGACAGAATTGAGCCGCGCTATCCTAATCTGGTTGTCGCCAGTGTTGAGGGAACGCCCGGAATTGAACCTTTGCAGAAGGTCAGGGCGATGTGCAGACAGACCGGAACGGTTCGTTTTGTTCCGCTGATGATTGTCGCCGGTGATCACATCATGAATGATGTCATGGGTGATAGCGTGGACAGCTGGAAATCGATTGTTGCTGCCGAAACAACTGAATGTGCCCGTTCTTTGGGCTGGAACAATGACGTTCTTGAAATATATTTTTCCCATCTGGAACACGCCCTTGAGCAGCTTCAGAAGGGTTAGAAACATTGCCTCAATGATAGACAGAAAACTGAAATCGATTCTTTTATCTGCAGCCCTGTTGCTTTGCTTTCTACAACCTGTGTGCTGGGGGGCTGCCCCGGTTGCGACTGAACCGGCCTCTTCCCGGCAAACTGTTGTCTCAGAACATAAAACCAGTAAGCGCGTACAGCCGACCGGAGCTACCGGAAAAGCTTTTGCAGAAGAAGGAAAAAAACAGCGCAGCACTTCAGGCTACAGCCGCTGGGTTATGAAACTGCCTTTCTGGCCACGCAAAGGGATGTTACTGCTCGAATTAGCCCTGTATATCGGGGCCGGAATTCTGGTCGGTCAGATTCTTGAAGTTTCCGGAACCATGCGAATTTTATCTATCCTTACCTGGCCGCTGACGGCTCTTGGTAAAATTCGTCGTGATGCGGGACCCGCCTTTCTCATGGCCTTTCAGTCCGGTGCTGTTGCCAACAGCATGTTGGTTGGGCAGCGTGATTCCGGGACCATCAATAACCGTGAGCTCTATACATCGGTCTATGTGGTGTCAGCTCTATCCTTGTTTGCACATTTGCCAACCTTTGTGGTTCCCATTGGCGTCGCCTTTGGCTGGGAGGCAACCGCTGCCCTGTTTGGCGTCCGGTTTCTGGCCATCGGCCTGCAGATCCTCCTGACTTTGCTGATTTCCCGGTTTATCCTGGCCAGGTTCTGGCATGGCAGTGAGATTGAGGCCGATCGTGGTGAGCAGGTCAAGGTTTATAGTCGTCGGGAGCGTAAGGGGAGTTTCTGGGGAACGGTCTGGAAACGTTCACAAAAAACCCTCAAGCGGTTGTTGATTTGTCTGGTGCCAACCTTTCTTTGTATGTCGCTACTCGAGTATTATGGATTCTTCAAGTGGCTGGGGGAGGCGATGCCGGAACTTTTCACCTTTAAGTTTTTACCCCCGCAATCGGTGGCTATCATTCCGGCTCAGGCTCTTAGTTTGTATAATGGTGCGATTGCTGCTGCTAATTTTATCGATGCTGGACAGATCACGACCAGGCAAGCTGTCATCGTTATCCTGTTTGGTTCCATGGTGACTGCCCCGGTAAGAACCCTGCGTCACGCTCTGCCGACCTACATTGCCATTTTGGGAGCCAGAACCGGCATGTTTGTAGCGATATCTGCCCAGATAATTCGCGTTTTGTTTCTATTAATGTGTACCTTCGGATTAATGCTGTTGTGGCGTTAAGGTGATGAATAGAGAATAAATTATGAATACAAAAACTGCACAGCCTGGCCATTTTTATGCTGTTGGTGTCGGCCCGGGGGAACCGGATCTGCTGACCTTGCGGGCTGCACGCCTGATCGAATCTGCTGATGTCGTGGTTACGCCCCAATCGGATAAATCTGGTGAAAGCATCGCTTTGCGGGCGGTTAAGGATTTTATTAACGACCAGGAAATCGTCGTCCACCAATACCCCATGACGCGCGAGAATCTGAAAACCCGTCAGCGGTGGGCTGATCTGGCAGATGAAGTGAACGCTCTATGTCAGGCCGGAAAATCGGTTGTTCAGATTACCCTTGGTGATCCCCTGATTTATGCGACCAGTTCGTATCTGCTTGAAGCCCTAAGTGAATTACTGCCGCCAGAGCAACTGCACCTGGTGCCGGGGATCAGTGCCTTTCAAATGGTTGCCAGCCACTTTGGCCGGCCGTTGACCCTGCAGGAAGATCGTTTATTGATTATGCCGGGGACTGATCTCGACGCCGTAGAGAAGGCCCTGTCCAATTGTGAAACTCTGGTGCTGTTTAAAGCGGCGACCCGGTTGCAGGAGTTATTGGCCCTGTTGGATCGTCACCATCTGTTGGCCAACACCAGTCTGGTCAGTGCCGGAGGGCAGGGTGATCACGAACAGGTTATCCCTGATTTGAGCCAGTGGCAGGTAGAACCTTTAGGATACATGACAACGATGGTGATCCACCTCGGTCAGCGGAGTTGGCAGGAGAGTTAGGCGATGCGTAATGGGCTGACAACAGGCACGTGCGCTGCTCTGGCGGCCAAGGCGGCGGCTATGCTGCTGATCAGCGGCAATAAGCCGACCCGATCTGAAGTCCCGCTACCGGATGGTAGCCGGGTCAGCTATGCCGTTTCCCAGTTACGGTTTATGCAAGGGGGAGCGTCCGCTACGGTGACCAAAGATGCCGGGGACGATCCCGATATTACCCATGAAGCCTGGGTTGAGGTGACGGTTTGTCTTAACGGAACAACCAAAACACGCTTTTTTGCCGGACCTGGGGTTGGAACCATTACCCGTCCCGGTTTGGCTTTGCCTCCCGGCGAAGCTGCTATTAACCCGGGACCAAGAAAACAGATTACTGCTGCACTTCATGAAGTGTGTCGTACCGGTTACGATGTGACTGTCAGTGTCCCTGGTGGTGAGGCGTTGGCCCAGAAAACCTTTAACCCGCGGCTTGGCATTCTCGGCGGTATCTCAATCTTGGGGACCTCGGGGCGGGTGCGGCCGTTCAGTGCTCCGGCGTTGCAGGCGGCCCTGAAGTGTGCTTTGGACGTTGCGGTTGCTAACAATGAAGATGAGCTGGTGCTGGTTCCCGGCCATATGGGAAACCGCGCTGCCCAGAATCATTTTAAGGTGCGCGAAGAGCAGATTGTTGATGTCAGTAACGAATGGGGCTATATGCTCGGTTTGCTTGAACCATTAAACTTGAAAAAAATAATGGTGCTGGGTCACCCCGGAAAGTTGGCAAAAATTCCGGATGGCCACTGGCAGACCCATTCTTCTCAGTCGCCGTCACCATTACCGTGGCTGCATCAACTCTGTCAGCGTTTGCAGATTGATGCTGGAACCGAACAGAATACCGTTGAGGAACTATTTATGACCTCCTTGTCAGGCCCTGAACGTTCGTGCTTGGCCAATGAGGTCGCCAGGGAAATTGGCTTCAAAATTCATACAGAATTCCCGCATCTGCCAGAGGTATCGGTGGTGCTGATCAATCTGGCTGGAGATGTTCTGGGAACACACCTGGGTGACTCTGGTGCATTCCCTGCGATGATAGATAAAGCATCCTGAGTGATTATGGTCATCAATGAATAAGACAAAAGCGATTATTGTTGCCGGGTGCGGTCCCGGGCATCCAGACTATGTCTGCCCGGTTGTTAAAAAGGCGGTAGAAGGAGCCCAGGTACTGGTTGGCGCCCCTCATCTTCTTGACCTGTTTGCTCATGTCGCCTGTGAGCGAATTGTGGTTCAGGGGAGTATGTCTGCAAGTTTGGACCAGGTTGCTTTGCTGCATGGAAAAAAAATTGTCTTCCTGGTTTCTGGAGATACCGGCATCTACAGTCTTGCCCAGTTAGTGGTGCGGCGCTTTGGACGTGATAATTGCCAGGTGTTACCAGGGATTTCTTCGGTTCAGGTCGCTTTTGCCCGGCTGGCTCTCGATTGGAGCGATGCGTTGCTGGTCAGTGCTCATGGCCGGTTACCATTGATTTCCAGTGATGAGTTACAGAAACACCCCAAAATAGCCATCCTGGCTGGAACCGCAGACGCAGTTAACTGGTGTGCCGAACAGCTTGAGTCTTTGGCTGAAAGTTACCAGGTGATCAGCTGTGAAGATTTAACCCTGGCGACGGAACAGATACGAACATTTTTTTGTGGGGCAGAGCTTACAGGACAGGCTTTTGCTTCGCGGACGATATTCATATTTTTGCGGAAAGAGTTGTTGGCGTGACCCCAGGCAGGCTATTTATTGTTGGTGTCGGACCGGGAGATCCTGAATTGTTAACCCTTAAAGCTGTACGGGTTTTGCAGGAGAGTCCCCATATCTTTGTTCCCGTTTCACGCTTGACCAAGGAAACCTGGCTGCGTGATGTGGTTGCCAGCCATGCTCGGCCGGAGTGCTCTGTCCATGAGGTCAGTTTCTCGGTAGCCGCTGATCGTCAGGAGCGAACTGCCCATTGGCAACAAACCGCTGCAACTCTTACTGAAATTTTGCAGGGTGGCAACGATATCGCCTTTGTGACTCTGGGGGACCCACAGCTGTATTCAACCTCCCTTTATCTCCTGAGAGCTTTACATCAGGACTATCCGGATGTTCAGGTTGAAGTTGTGCCTGGCGTTAGTTCCGTTTCTCATGCGGCCGCGTTGACAGGCTTTGCCTTGGGGGAAGGCAATTTGCCGGTCACCATATTACCGTCAGTCACCGCCCTTGATAATGTTCGTTCGGCGCTCAAGGCTGGCGGGACTTTGGTGCTGATGAAAATTGGCAAGCATTTGCAGGCGCTTATTGACCTGCTCGATGAATATCAATTACTCGATGAAGCGGTTTTTATTGCCCGGGCAGGATTGCCTGGTCAGCATATAGAAACCGATCTCCGCCAGTTACGCGGTGCTGCTGCTGAAACTGGTAATCTTGCTGTAATTCTAATCCATACAGAAGGCGTATCATGAAGGTTTATTTTGTCGGAGCCGGGCCGGGTGATCCCGAGTTATTAACGGTTAAAGCCCTGAGATTGTTGAAAGAGTGCCGCATCTGCATCTATGCCGGATCGCTGGTAAGTCCGGAGGTTGTTGGCCAGGTTTCGGCTGATGCTCAGCTCTACGATTCGGCGAGCATGTCATTGGATGATATGGAAGTCGTCTTTCGCGAAGCGCGTGACACCAATACTGATCTGGTTCGCCTGCATACGGGAGATCCTTCTATCTATGGTGCCATCCGTGAGCAGATGAACAGTCTTGATGAGCTTGGCGTCGAATACGAAGTTGTCCCGGGCATCAGTTCTTTTCAGGCTGCAGCAGCTACCTTAAAAACCGAACTGACCGCTCCGGAAGTTTCGCAAACCATTATTCTCAGCCGTACTTCCGGGCGTACTCCCATGCCGGAAAAGGAAGAACTGCAAATTCTGGCTCAGAGTCGTTCTACCCTGTGTCTGTTCTTGTCAGTGCATAAAATGATTGATGTTGCTGAAGAACTGGCCGATTACTATGGCCAGGATTGTCCTGCTGCCGTAGTTTTTCACGCCTCCTGGCCGGATGAGAAGATTGTCCGCGGGACCCTGGCTGATATCGGCCAGAAGGTCGCTGATGAAGATATTCGTAAAACGGCCATGATTGTTGTTGGCCAGGCATTGTCACGTGATATCCCCGTTTCCAAGTTATACCATCACTCCTTTACCCATGGTTATCGTCAGGGTGATGGAAAATGAAACTGGCTGCTGTAACATTTTCAGTGCCGGGACTGAAAGTCTGCGAAGCAGTCAAAGAGGGGATTCCTGAACTTGATATATACTTGCACGACAGTATCTCAGGCTTTCCGGAGGTCACTCCTTTCAGCCGGGTTCTGGAACTGACTCCGCAATTGTTCCCTCTCTATGATGGGCTGATTTTTGTGGCCCCCTGTGGGGTTGTTGTACGCTCATTGGCCGGCTGCCCCAAGAGCAAGTACAAAGATCCCGCCATCGTTGTTGCTGATGTTGGAGGGCGCCACGTTGTCAGTCTGCTCAGTGGCCATGAAGGGGGCGCAAATGACCTCGCAGTAAGGGTTGCCAATCTGATTGACGGTGAGCCCGTCATTTCAACCACTACCGAGGCGGTTAAGGATTTGATTGTCGGCGTTGGTTGTCGGCGCGGAAAAGCCGAAGCTGATATTGTTGCCGCCATCGAGAAGGTACTTGCAGACAACGCTCTACCCCTTGAACGGGTTCGTTATATCGCTACCGCAGGGGTAAAGGCTAATGAAGCAGGGCTACTGGCGGCTGCCAGTAGTTTGGATATACCTTTAAGAATTATCGCTGATGACACCATTCGAAACTGTCATCAGAATTTTACATCATCAGACTTTGTCACTGCCCAGGTTGATCTGCCGGCAGTTGCCGAACCGGCCGCCCTTTGCGCCGGAAGGAGGACATCATTAATCGTCAGGAAACAGGCGCTGTCGGGAATAACGATAGCAATAGCCCAGGAAAATTGTACGTCGTTGGTATAGGACCAGGAAATCCCCTTGATCGCACCAGAAGAGCGGAAGAAGCGATTCTGAAGAGCCAGCTGATTGTTGGTTACGGTCCCTATGTTGATTCTATTGCCGATCTCTGTGATGGTCGGCAGACCTTGACTTCCGGTATGCGTCAGGAGTCGGAACGCTGTCGAGCTGCTCTGGAAGAAGCTGTTGCCGGGGCTACGGTGGCCCTTATATCGTCAGGTGATTCCGGTATTTACGGGATGGCCGGCCTGGCTATGGAAATGGCGAGCGCAGAAGATTATAAGGTTGATATAGAGGTCATCCCGGGAGTCAGCGCCTCCAACGCTGCCGCTGCTCAGCTCGGCGCCCCGCTGATGCTCGATTCGGCCATCATCAGTCTGAGTGATCTGCTGGTACCATGGGAGCAGATTGTCGTCCGCCTTAAAGCTGTTGCCGCAGCGGATATGGTGGTCTCGCTGTACAACCCACGCAGTAAAAAACGGGTATCTCAGTTGGCGGAGGCCGCAGCTATTTTCAGCGCTACGCGGCCTGCCACCACTCCGGTTGGCATCGTTACTGCGGCCAGTCGTGAAGAACAGCAGGTCGTTTATTCCGATCTCGGACATTTTCTGGATGAAGAGATTGGTATGAACTCCATAGTTATCATCGGAAACAGCAGTACTATTATGATCGATGGCCGGATGGTCACACCTCGCGGGTATTATCGATGATTCTTTTGTTCGGCGGTACTTCTGAAACGGCAGAGATTGCTTCAGCTTTAGCTGAATCTGGTCTTTCTGTGCTGGTTTCGACCGCTACCGATGCTGAACTCAACGTTGGTGATCATCCGCTTATAACCAGACGCTGTGGCCGCCTTGATGGTCTGGCCATGGAAGCATTGATTGCTGATCTGGGGATCCGGTTGCTGATAGATGCCAGTCATCCCTATGCGATAGCTCTGCATGAAACCGTAGCGGAAGTCGCTGAAAAGCTGCTTATCCCATGTCTGCGTTTTCAGCGTCAGCATGGTAAATACGATGCCGATAACCTGTTTGAAGTCGCTGATCATGAAGAGGCTGCCCAACTGGCAGCATCCTTTGGTTCCCCAATCTTGTTGACGACCGGGTCACGTAATCTGCGCCCTTATGTCAAAGCGGCACAAGAACAGGGGGTTCCACTGTTTGCTCGGATTTTACCGCATCCAGATTCGGAAGCTGCGTGCGATGAGGTCGCTTTGCCTGAAAATAACCGGATTTTTGCCCGCGGACCTTTCAGTATTGAACAGAATCGTTCCCTGCTTGCTGATCATCGCATTGGTGTTATGGTGACCAAGGAAAGTGGTGCTCAGGGGGGAGTCTCTGAAAAAATAGCTGCTGCCCGGCAGGAGGACTGCCTGGTTGTTATTGTTCGCAGGCCTGAGCTTCCTTCTTCTTGTCAGCGCATTTATGTTGATCTTGATTCGCTTTTTGATGCGGTTAAGGAACTGGTCTCTTGAAATTGCGGCGCATGCTTTAAGCATGCGCCGCAGGTCTGTTAATATTCTACTCTTTTATCGCCCATTGCGGATTTGCGTCAGGGTCCGTGCCGCTGTCAAGGCCTCCGGGTCGACGGTCAGTTCAATGATCGCGGGCAGGTTAGCGTTCCTTGCTCGTTCCAGGGCTGCGCCAAAGTCTTCGGTTCTGGTTACCTTCTCCCCATAGCCACCAAATGCTTTGGCATAGGCAACGAAGTCGGGATTGCGCAATGTTGTTCCACTGATTCTGGTTGGATAATGACGTTCCTGATGCATGCGGATGGTTCCAAGAATTCCGTTGTTGACAATAATGGTGATGATGTTTGCCCCAAACTGAACCGCAGTGGCCAGTTCCTGGCAATGCATCATAAAGCAGCCGTCGCCGGCAATACAGATAACCTCACGTTCAGGATATTGTAGCTTGGCAGATATGGCTGCTGGAAATCCATACCCCATAGATCCGGAGGTCGGAGCCAGTTCCGTACGGTAATCCCGATAGTGATAAAATCGGTGCAGGAAGGCTGCGTAATTACCGGCGCCATTGGTGATGATCGCATCGTCAGGCAGGGTTTCACTCAGCTGATGGAGAACGTGGGCCATTTTGACATTGCCAGGTGTGTCAAACGGGGTTGCGAACTTCAGATAGTTTTCATGTCCTTGTTTTATCCATGACATATTTTTGGTCGGTATCGGAGCCATGCTAGCAATAGCTGCAAGAAATGATGGCTGTGATGCGTTGATTGCCAAGTCAGGGCGGTATACTCGGCCAAGCTCATCGGTACCAGGGTAAATGTGAATCAGTTTTTGCTGGGGGCATGGGATCTTCAGTAACTTGTAGCCACTGGTTGCCATCTCTCCCATGCGTGCTCCAAGCAATGCGATAACATCTGCCTCGCTAATCATTTTGGCAAGGTTGGGGTCGATGCCGATACCCACATCTCCGACATAATTTGGATGGTGATTAGGGATATAGTCCTGGCAGCGAAACTCGCTGGCGATGGCAACTCCATTCTGTTCTGCAAATGTGATGAGATCTGTCGACGCCTGTTGAGTCCAAGGGCTGCCACCAACAATCACCAATGGCTTCTCGGCCTCTTCCATAATGCTGCGAAAAGCAGCGACATCTTCAGAAGCGGTACGGGCCTGGATCTGACTGTACGGTTTCGCATCTTCTGCATCGCTGTAGGCAGATTGAACATCCTCAGGTAGAGCAAGAACAACAGGGCCCGGTCGGCCTGATGTCGCTATGTGATAGGCATGGCTGATATACTCAGGAATACGCTCAATCTGGTCAATTTGAGCGACCCATTTGGCCAGAGGTTCAAACATCTTACGATAGTCGACTTCCTGGAAGGCCTCACGGTCGATCATATGGCGACCGACCTGACCTATAAGCAGAATCATTGGTGTACTATCCTGCTGGGCGATGTGGACCCCTGCTGAAGCATTGGTCGCTCCTGGCCCTCGGGTAACCATGCAAATGCCTGGTTTACCGGTAAGTTTACCGTAGGCTTCGGCCATCATAGCAGCCCCGCCTTCCTGGCGACAGACCACAGCCTCAATTTCCTTAACATCGACCAGGCCGTCAAGCACCGCTAGAAAACTTTCTCCCGGAACAAAGAAAACTCTCTCACAGCCGTGAATTTTCAACTGATCAATAACTATCTGGCCACCGTGACGCATGGCTGATTTTGGTTCCTGCATCCTTGCCTCCGTACAGTTGTCATGTCTAAGCGTTCTCTGGCGGGTTGTTGTAAATCTATCTGCTTTGCTTCGATAACGTTTTTCAACCCTCTGCGAGCGCAGGACGGTTTACGTAAAGGGAAAACGGTTGGAATAATTGGTTTTGCTGAAAATATAAGTGGACACCAAAAAATCTACTCTTTATAATTTATCATGTCAATAGCTATTAGGAATCAACTTTTTTGTCGGTTTGTAAATAACTAAAATTGCGTGGGAAAACAATGACTCATAATATGAATAAGGGCTTGTTGATAGATGGCTAAGGTGCGGGAATCGCTAACTGACAAGGTGGTCAACAGTATAAAGAAAGATATTATTGCGGGGCGTTATGTTGAGGGAGCTGTATTGCCAGCTGAACCTTTGTTAACCCGGAAATTTGCTGTCAGCAGGACCGTGATACGTGAAGCTCTGGCTGCTTTAAAAGCTGCTGGTTTTGTTGCCAGTCGTCAGGGGGCCGGGGTTTATGTTAAAGCCTTGACTGGGAGTGCTGCAAGTAGGGGGCTCTTTACCTTGGATTATCGGGACCTTGCCGATATCCTTGAGTTTTTGGAACTGCGTATGGCAATGGAGATCGAGGCTGCTGGATTGGCTGCCTTGCGGGGTACAACTGCTCAGCAGGTTAAAATATTTGAACAGGTCAAGCTGATGAGAATGCTGATAGATGCAGGCGAATCAGCAGAAAACGCCGATTATGAATTTCACAAGGGGATAGCTGTTGCAACGAATAATCAGCGGTTTGTCGATTTTTTTAATTTAATTCCCCATAAAATGATCACGCGTTCCCGATTTTGTGAAAACCCTGTTGATCCTGTATGGCAGAAAAATTATCTGTTGGAGTTATTTCAGGAGCATAATGAAGTCTATACTGCTATTGCCAGTAAGAATCCGGTTGTCGCGCGGGAGAAGATGAGAAGTCATCTTGAGCGCAGTAAGGCGCGCTATGAATCTTTAATGTTGGAACTTCATAGCAGCAGATAATGGCAACAGGCGATTTGCGGTATTTGATTTACATTATGGGGGTTGCAGCTCAATCGAACGAAAACCTACGCTAGGCACTCGCCAACAACCAACTGACTGATTCTGAAAGTGATCAAAGGAAGTCTACATATAGATTGTTTCATAAAATCAGAGTATTGGTGACTAGCTTCAAGGCTTTCAGTTGATCTTCCTGCCCCTTATGGTAGCACTTGCGGATTTCACCACGCTGACCGAGGCAAATTTATA
Source organism: Geopsychrobacteraceae bacterium (assembly GCA_963664385.1). Lineage (GTDB taxonomy): Bacteria > Desulfobacterota > Desulfuromonadia > Desulfuromonadales > Geopsychrobacteraceae > Seleniibacterium. Next base: position 235,306 of record OY761157.1, on the reverse strand, counting down.
AGCAACTGCATGTCGCCATTTTCTGCGGTTTAATTGTGACAAAAATTGGCTTCTGTAGTCCTGGCCATTAATGTAATTGAGCAGATATGGGGCTTGGCCAGCGTCGATAATGACTTGCGCGAGATTGGAAGGACGTTCGCTTTTCAGCAGTGAGCGGATTATTTCGGAGGCCTATATTATTCCCCCCTTACTGGACCCGGCGATCCGCGTCATGTCATCCCAATATTATCCAATTTTCGTGACATTCACTCGACCACAAGCAAAATCATTCAAGGGGCCGTAATCAGCATCTTTATCAACTTGCCAAAAGACCGCTTCGCCCGCATCTGACAAGCGTGGTTAGAATTGATAACCCAACAGCCAGAACAGACCGAAGACCATATTGCTAGTGTCGCTGGTGTCGGTCATGATCTCCGTCGGATTCAGAAAGGACTGCAGTCAATAAAGCTAAATATGACTCAGTCGGCACTTTTTACCTTGGACTAAGTTCCTTCCTTTTCCGAATAACCACTTAATACTTCTTCATAAAAGCTACAAATTCATGCAACAGAGTACGCTTAAACTTTTTCTACAATGGATCGACCGCCGTTGGGAAGCTTGCGTAAGAAACCCCTTTTTCAATAGATAAAGATAAGGAAAAGAAAATGGCAAATCATAATTGCAAAAAATGTCGATTTAGAGCGGCTCACGATAGAAATCCCCGTTCAGTGATTGGACGCCTCTGGAGATGGCATATCAATTGGTGCCCTGGATGGAAGCGATTCATGACATCTCTCTCAGATAATGAAAAGCAGCATTTTACTAAAAAATATCAACTGCGCCCCCATAACTAAGATCAAGGAATTGTACTGATTGAAGTGAGTTTTGAGGATTTATTTTTGAACAGAGAGCATGTCAAGCCGAATAGGACCCCTTCACACTTCTTCACATTCTCTACAAACTCACGTAATGGTGCCACGGCAAACTGAAACCAAAACGATGGAGATTTCATTTCCCTAAAGCACAAATAGGAGACCCACATGAAGAAACACCTCAAAGGAACCACCCTTATTGCCTTCGGATTGCTTGTATGTTTTTCGCTTGTTGCATGCAAACATTTCGGCAATGCACACCATGATCCTGCCAAATTTGTAAACATGGTTGAGACACACATCGATAACGTTCTCGATTCGGTTGATGTTACCGAAGAACAGCGTGAGAAAATCAACTTAATTACGGAACAGATCATTGCTGATGTGAAGGAAGTTTACGGAAATCATCTTGAAGACCGAGAAAAAATTGTCGCCTGTATCCTTCTCGATGAACCAGACCTCGATTGGCTCCACACCCAAGTGGAAAAAAGATCTAAAAATTGGAAGGAATTTAGTCATCGAAGCGTTGATCGCCTGATCGAGATCAGTGCGGTGTTGACTGCCGAACAGCGAGCCGAATTGATGACGCGTTACAACAAAGCTCACGGCGCTAACAAACAATAACCGCTATTTAAAAAAAGGAGACAACAATGGAAACAATTCAAGTAAGTGAGGAACTCCGTAGCAATTTTCACATTTTCTGGGACAACTTTCCCTCTCCGGTCATGTTGGTACACAAGAACAGGACAATTATCGATGCAAACAAGGCTGGTCAGGCCATTGGATGCCCGGTCGGAATGAGGTGTGTAGATATTGGTGAAAAGAAACACCACGCAGGTTGCCGCGCTAACTACGCGTTGAGAGAGCAGGCAGGGGTACGGGCGGTGTCCTACATTGAGCATTTAGGGCAAGTTGTAGATGGATATTGGGTTCCGCTCGCTGGCTCGCAAGACTTCTATGTTCATTTCAGTATAGATATTACAGAGTATGCAGCCTCGCATCTGTTTCCGGCGAAAGAGGGTAGCAAAAATAATTAATCAATATTGCTTGCAGGGTACCACAGAAGCTAACTGACAAACTAATTGTTTGTTAGCTCCTGTTTGGGGGAAATGATGTCACATAGCTTTCTCATTTTTATATTAGTTCTCTTGTCAACTTTGATTAATGTTCCGCTAGGGTACTGGCGTAAAGGATACGAAAAGTTCACTCTTGGCTGGTTTTTTTATGCGCATATATCTATTTCTGTTACTTTGTATTTAATATCAAAAACTGATATTGACGAGAAAGCTGTAATCTCTACTGTCTCTGGCGCCATCATTGGCCACTTTTTGGGAAGTTTCGTTGCCAAAAAAACTAAGCAAATATAGAGCATGAGTTTATGATAGATCTCCTTTTTATAGAAGATGACCATCGGCTGGCTAGTTTAACTCGTGAGTACCTTGAGAAAAATGAAATTATAGTCACCCTGGAAACTGATGGTGAGCAAGGTTTGCGTCAGGCGTTAAGACATAATTTTGATGTTGTTCTATTAGACTTAATGCTCCCGGGGCGTGATGGAATATCTATCTGTCAAAGAATCCGTGAACATTCGGATGTTCCAATTATCATGGTTACTGCCCGAGGGGAAGAAGCTGACCGAGTTATGGGCTTAGAGATAGGTGCTGATGATTATGTGCCTAAACCCTTTTCTCCGCGGGAGTTGTTAGCACGTATTAGAGTGGCTGTCCGCCGAACTCGCGGCCAAGCAGGGCTTCGCAGTCGTTTGGTTGTTGTTGGAGATCTCGCTCTTGATCCTGGTACACTGACCGCGACCCTCGCCGGAGTAAAACTAGAACTGACCAGTTATGAATTCGCATTATTAAAGGCTCTCGCTGAACGTGCCGGTCAGATACTGTCTCGGGAGAGGCTTATGGAGCTTTCTCGTGGCAATGCCGAAGAATCTTTTGATCGGTCAATTGATGTTCATATCTCAAGGTTGCGGCAAAAACTTCACGACGACCCTCGAAAACCCTTAAGAATTCGCACCGTAAGAGGCGCAGGTTATCAGTACCTCGCGAAAGAGTCATCATGAGAGGACCAAAGAGAGGCCTTTTTTGGCAAGTTTACCTCAATGGACTGCTGCTGATCGCTACGGTTACTGTTGCGGTGATGGCCACTGTCTATTTCGCGCAACCTGAGTCCAGTTTATATCCTCATTCCATTCACTTGCACAAGGTTATTGCCGCTGAATTGAGTCTCTGTATTGATAAACCCATTCAGCTTCAGAGTACCCTTGACCTTCTCGCACAAGCTGTGGGGCGTGATGCGGCAGTTTATAGTCGTTATGGAAAACTGCTTGCGTCAGCAGGAGTCTCGCCTCCACTAAACCTCAGCCAAGATGATTTGGGCAAAATCGGAGGTTGGCATCCCATAAAAGAAAAAGGCGGAACGTGGGTTTACGCGATTCCTATTGGAGGGAGTGATTCACCATACTTACTTTTAAAAGGGAGGAAGCACTGTTTTCTCCTTGCCCCGACTGTTGCATTGCTCGCTCTAGCTCTCGTGTCCTGGCCTCTCACCCGAGCTTTTGCCAAACCTTTGGAGCGTCTAACCGCTATCTCAAGAACCATTGCGGAGGGAGATCTATCAGCACGTAGTGGCATCACGCGAAAGGATGAAGTTGGGGTGCTCGCCCATTCTCTTGATAGTATGGCGATGCAACTTGAAGAGAGAATACGCAACGAAAAGGAAATGCTCGCCAATATTTCTCACGAGATACGAACCCCGTTGGCTCGACTGAGAGTTGCTCTTGAATTGTGCGAGGACGCTCCAGATGTGCCCGGCCAAATCTATCATCATCTTCAAGGGATGACGGATGATCTCTCAGAGTTGGAACAGTTAGTGAGCAACGTTCTTGTCAGTTGTCGCCTCGAATTTGTTTCCAGTGGAAGAGGGGCTGTACCTTTAAATTTACAGCACGTGGATCTTAATATTTTTTTTATGGATGTCGTAGATCGCTTTACTCGCCACCACCCAGACCGACCTTTGAGAAGTTCACTTGATAGCGACTTGCCAAAAACTAGTCTTGACCCTGTTTTACTCAATCGGGTTTGTGAAAATTTGCTTGAAAATGCGGTCAAGTACAGTGAACCAAAAACGCCTGTTTTTATGGGAGTGAAGGTTGCTGATGGGCAGGTCAAAATTGAGTTTGTTGATTTTGGAGAAGGGGTTTCTAAACAGGATTTACACCGATTGTTTGAACCTTTTTTTCGAGGGGACCGTAGCCGGACGCGCCAGACTGGTGGCACTGGTCTGGGGCTAACCCTTTGTAAGCGAATTATAGAAGCCCATGGTGGGATAATCGTTGCTCTCCTTAATGATGAAAGGGGTATGACTTTTCAAATTGAACTTCCAGTAACCACCGGCTGAATTTTACCAGGATCGTTGGCACCTTTTAGGGATATACTGCCAACTTAGCGAGTTTTCTGTTCCGCTGTGTTTCAAAACAACGGCCTGCCGTTTTCTACGACAGGCCGTTGTTGCTTAGTTTAGGCTTTCGTTCCATTGGGCTTCATTCCTCGGCATCAACGAGCCCAGATTTGGGCCACGGCTTTGCGCAAAAGTTCATTAATTTTTACGGCATCCGCTTCGGGTTGCTTAATGCTGCGCAGTAGAAAGCTCTCCGATATTGTCGCCATCAGTTCTACCCGGGCATATAGATCGTCTTTGTCAATTTCAGGATAAATAAGGCTGACAGTCGCCACGGCCAGGTCTCTGGACTGTTTGTCAGCGTTCTGTAATATTTGGGCGATTTCCGGATTGCGTGCAGCTTCGGCGTTGACTTCCAGTAAAATTGCGCGTTCCTCAGCATTGCGCATAAATTTATCCGTGAATCTTTCTATGTGGAATTGCGCAATATCTTTTTCGTTAGCAGTGCTGGCGATCCAGGCAAGATGTTCCTGGGAAATTTTTTCGACAATGGCCCGAACAATATCTTCTTTATTCTCAAAATATCTGTAGATGTGACCAACACTCATTCTGGCAGTTTTGGCGATCTCATTCATGCTGGTAGCGTGAAAGCCTTTGTGGGCAACGCACTTTCTTGCCGCCGCAATAATTTCAGCGCGCCTGAGTTCGTCCCGGTCTTGTTTGGTCAATTTTGTGCTTACAGGTTTCATAAATCGGTTTTTTCCTGATTGAGTGTCTAGCCGGGAAGGCTTCCCGCCAGTTAGTCATCTTACCACTTTTTTTGCGCCGGTTCACCTTTCTTTCCGACCTGATACAAATTTTGATTGTTGTAAAATAATAACAGTAAATACCTGTTCACTTTAATGATTTTTTTGATTCTCAAATATTATTCTTAAAAAATAATAGGTTGACAAAAAACTAATCATAAAATAACTTTCCTTAAAAATTGGGAGTGAACGTTCATTCACACAAACGGGAGGTTTTTTGATGGGAAGGTATTTACACAAAGTCTGTATGGCTGTTGTAGCAGTATTGTGTGTCGCTACTCTAGGCCAGGCAGCAGCAACAGTTCAGACCCTCGATTATGATGTTGTCGTGGTTGGTGGCGGCGGCTCAGGAGCTTGTGCCGGTTTATCTGCAGCACAAGCTGGCGCTAAGGTGCTGGTCATTGAAAAAGGGCGTCAGCTTGGCGGCTCTTCAGCCCTGACCAAGGGGATGATGGGGGTTAACACCTCTTTGCAAAAAGCTCGTCACATGGAATTGACCCCGAAAGACATTTTCAAGCGGATGGAAGACTATACTCATCTGCTGTTTAATGCGCGCTTGGGGCGGATGACCGTTGAAAAGTCAGCAGATACTATCGACTGGCTCATGGATAATGGCGTTAAATTGTGGTTGCCTGGCAGACCGCAGCAGTACGCTCACGATGCTGAAGAACCGATTATCTATCACATGTGGGATGGTCACCAGGGAATGGCTGCATTGCAGGCGGCAATTGTGACAGCTGGTGGTGACTTGTTGCTGCGTACCGAAGCAACAAAAATTTATACTAATGCTGATGGCTCGATGAAAGGTGTGCACGCTAAAGGGGATGATGGAACGCTTTACGAAATCAATGCCAAGGCTGTTGTCGTAGCAACCGGTGGTTACATTGGTGACAACGCCATGTTGAAGGCCAATGGTATTGTCGGGCATCCCATGGGGTGGTTGCCATCGGATGGTGTTGGCTTAAAAATGGCCTGGGCGGCCGGTGCTACAAAATATAAAGAAGAAGTCACTCAATATCACGGGACCGGTATCGTGACTGCCGATAATCGTGAATCGGTTCTGTTTCCAAAGCTTGAAGCTCTTATTCATATTCCGATTCTGTGGGTTGATCAGACCGGTCAGCGTTACTACAACGAAGATTATGTCTATGACAATGCCCTGGTTTCCCATGCCCTGGTTTCAATCGGTGGCGAAGGGATGGTCGTCTTCGATCAGAAGATGGTCGATACCTTTAGCAAAGAAAAAGTTGGTTTAACTGATTCATTTGCCCAGATCCGCGGTATCGAAGGTGGCTTTGCTGGTCCTTTACCGACGTTACAGCAGGATCTCGAGGCCGGTGTCAGTGAAGGTATTGTTTTTAAAGGAAAGAATCTCGAAGAGTTGGCTGCCAAGGCTGGTTTTTTGAAGGATGAGTTTATCGACCAGGTTGCTGATTACAATACCTACGTTGCTAATAAAGATGATCAGCAGTTCTTTAAATCAGCAAAGAGTCTGTTATACCCCGTCTCAGAAGGTCCTTTTTACGCTCTTAAAGTGGTTACTTATAACCTGACAACCATCGGTGGCATTAAGGTCAACGAAAAGCTGGAAGCTGTTACTCCAGACTTCAAGCCTATCAAAGGGCTCTATGCCGCAGGCAATGTCGTTGGTGGTCTCTACTCCGATAGCTATATGGTTATTGAAGGGTTGACCATGGGGTTTGCAGCGATTTCCGGCCGTGAAGCCGGGACCAATAGCGCTGAATATGCCAAGTCGCTGCGCTAGCAGGTCGCTGGTAAACGCAACCTTATAATGCTGAAAAGGAAGCAAGATGAAAACAAATCAACTGTTGATAATAACCACCGTCCTGATTTTTGGGGTAGTTGGCGGGTCATTGGCGAGTGTCGCACATAAGGACGTATTGTTCAAAACCCATAACCATAACGAGGTGTCATGTCAGGACTGCCATAGCGCTCCGGATCAGGTGGTAGCGCAAAATTCAGCGTGTCTGAACTGTCATGGGAGTATAGACGAGATGGCTAAACTGACTGATAAACCGGATGCCAGCGGCGGTCAGTATATGGGGAATGTCAATCCTCACAGGCACCATCTAGGTCCTATGGAATGCTTTAGTTGCCATTCGATCCACAAACGGACTGATGACACCAATCCATGTATTGATTGTCATTCTCTGTTTACTTTGGATCTTCCTTGAGAGAGAGGAGCTATAGCCGACCTTGCCCCATGCAAGGTCGGCTATAGGGATGTCTGCATCCACTGAAATAAATGATGAATCTTTTTGATAGAGGTATGAACCAATGAAGTTTAAAGCATTATGTTTCATTATTGTGGCTTTGGCCGCTGCGGTACCGGCCAGTGCATCAAATAAGCTTGTTGATATGTTGTCAGGAGGCTCTCTCCAGGGCGCTGTTCGCTACTATAATTATTATTATGATGGCAAAGGAAATAGCAGTCAGAGTTTTTTCCCGACCAATGAAGATGGTGGCGATTCCGTCGGGGCCATTTATCTGACCTATAAATCAGCTTCTCTCTATGGCCTGAGCTTCGGTACCACCCTTGCCGCTGCCAAAGACCTGTGGAGTGATGACGATATTAACGGCTACGGTATGCTGCAGGATGGTCATGAAAGTTTTAATAAGTTCATGGAATATTATCTTCAGGGTGACTGGCTGAAGACCACAGTCAAGTATGGTGCCCAGGAATTCTATACACCGCTGCTAAATCAGGATTACTGCCGCATCCTGCCTAATACCTATCGTGGTCTGACCCTGGTTAATAAAAGCATCGAGAATCTTGAGGTGCATGGTTATTACATTACCGATTTCATGGGGTGGACCGATGATGAGTATCATGATATCGGAGCCCAGGCTGGTCCCCATGGCCTGAATGCAACCGAGACAGATAACCCGATGCTGGTTCTTGGTGGCCGCTATAATCTGCCATTGGATGGCATGAACGTGAATCTGGAAGCCTGGGCCTACCATATGCCGGAAGTCTATGATACCCAGTTTGTGCGTGCCAACTTTGCGACCAAGGTTAGTGATTATGCCGTTTATTTTATGCCTTCGGTCATGCTTCAGAAGACTCAGGATGGTGCGATTGAAAATCCGTTCACCGCTGGATCTGATAACCTCGAGACTTACGAAATTGGTTTTGAAGCTGGAGTGACTACTCCTGTTGGCGTGTTTGCCAAAGCTTACTACGCCAGAACCGGAGACGATTATCAGCTCACTCCTTTTGGTTTCGGAAAAATTGTTATGCAGCAGTACCAGGTTTCCGGTCGCCGTGGTAACGAAGATGCCTACGGTCTCCAAGTTGGTTACGATTTCAGTCACATCGGTATTGCCGGGTTGACCAGTTATGTCTGGTACACCCTGTATGATGCGTCCGCTTCAAGTATGAGTGATCTCGGCGAATATGAAGGGGATATCGAAGAGATTGATTTTGATATCCGTTACAGCTTTGACCGTGTCTGGCCAGGCCCCTTTGGCGATGCCTTTGTCGAGCTGGGTTATGCTCATGTCGATCGGAAACTGGCTGGCGATATCAACGAAGTAAGATTTCGGGTCAGCATTCCATTTGCCTTTGCCGGAAAATAATAGCATGGAGTGTTAGCGATTTTTATTCCCCTGTCTTCTAAGGCAGGGGATTTTTTTTGGCTTATGATTGCATAAAAAAAGACCCCGCAGACCTCTGCGGGGTTATAAAAATGCTCAGAAAGCAATATCAATACAAGGACTTGTTTATTCCAGTGGTTTATGACAGAACCACCAGTCGTAACCTTCGACCGATTGTTTGACCTGTTCTGCGGAATCAACATCCATTGGGGGTGGAATAATAACCCGATCCCCAATCAGTGAGTTATTGGGCCAATTGGCTGGCATGGCACCTTGCTGATCGGAAACCTGAAAGGCTTTGACGGCGCGCAGGATCTCATCGATATTGCGCCCCACTTCCATTGGGTAGTAGAGAATCAACCGGACATAGCCCTGGGGGTCGACCAGGAAGACGGCTCTGACGGTCTGGGTGCCCATGCCAGGGTGTAGCATACCGAGTTGCATGGCCAGGCTGTCGTTAGCGGCAATGACCGGAAACTTGATTTCAACGCCCAGGTTGTCTTTAATCCATTCGATCCATTTGATATGGCAGAAAATCTGATCGATAGACAGTCCGATGAGGGCGCAGTTCAGCTTTTCAAACTCATCAAACTTATCCTGGAAAGCGACAAATTCTGTTGTACATACCGGGGTGAAATCTGCCGGGTGGCTGAACAGAACAAACCATTTACCTGCCATATCATCTGGAAGGGTCATCGGTCCTTGGGTTGTCTGGACAGATAAGGTTGGGAACTGGTCACCAAGTAACGGCATTCTGGGCTGGTCCATGGTCATATCTCCTCATACCTTTGGGATAAATACATCTTTGCTATTGATTAGCAAGGAGCATTCCGAGTTTTGGGTTCTTCGGGGATTGTTTTTTAAGTATATGATAATATTATGAAAAAATAAGTTTTATGCCTGGGTTATTAGACGGACATTAAGTCTTTTATCTGTCCGATTTTGCGAATAGGGTTTTGTTTTTAGATTGGAAAAAGATAATTTCCCCCCTGTGCCCTTAGCACAGGGGGATATGTCGTACCAAGCAACCCGCAGATCGATGCATCAGGAGAAGCCAACGGGTAATTTTCAGCCATGGCCTGTTCAGCCAATAGTCGCGCGGATTTCCCGGCTTAAGCTATCCATGGTAACGGGTTTTTGTATATAGTTTACCCCCTCGTCGAGGATTTCCCGGTGGGCAATGACATCAGCTGTATAGCCAGACATGAACAGGACCTTGATCTCTGGGTAACGGGCATGAATATTTTCCGCAAGCTGACGTCCATTCATTTCGGGCATTACGACATCTGTAATGAGAAGATCTATTTTTTCAGGATAACCATCCGCGACACCTATAGCCGCTGCCGGGCCGGGTGCAATCAGGACTTTGTAACCTAACTCCTGGAGCATCTTCTGCTCCATGGCCAACACCATTAAATCATCATCAACGAGAAGTATGGTTTCTCCTGCTCCGTAGTTCAGGCCAGGTTCTGTATCGGAGACGATTTTCTGCGGGAGTGTCGCATGGGTTTTAAAGTAAATTTCAATGGTTGTTCCGTGTCCGGGCTGGCTGTAAATATTGATCAGCCCTTGGTTCTGTTTTACGATGCCATAGACTGTAGCAAGTCCAAGGCCTGTTCCCTGATCTTTTTCCTTGGTGGTAAAAAATGGCTCAAACACCTTGCTGAGATTACTCTCTTCGATTCCGCACCCATTGTCACTTACGGCTAACATGACGAATTGCCCGGGAATCAAATTGGGATGCTTCATGCAATAGGCCTCATCGATATTGACCTGCTCTGTTTTAATCGTCACCTGTCCGCTTCCGCTAATGGCGTCACGGGCATTAACGCAGAGATTGGTTAAAATCTGATCGAGTTGCGAAGGATCTAATTTTACCGCAGCTTGAATGGTACCAGGCTGCCAGAGTAAAGAGATGTTTTCTCCGATCAATCTGCGCAGAATCTGTAACATGCTTTCCAGGGTCTGGTTTAAATCGAGGTGTTGAGGGTTGATGGTTTGTTTACGTGCATAGGCCAATAATTGGCGGGTTATCGTTGCCGACCTTTCTGCCGCTTTCAAAATAATGGCCAGATCGCCAGAGAGGGGGTTGTCTTCTTTGATTTTACGCTTGGCCATTTCCGTATAGCCGATAATGACTCCAAGCATGTTGTTGTAATCATGGGCTACCCCCCCGGCAAGCTGACCTAATGATTCCATTTTTGCTGCCTGTTGCAGCTGCTCTTCAAGAAATAAACGTTTTTTCTCAGCTTTGAGGTGCTCTGTAATGTCGCGGATGATGACTATGTTGCCAATGGGTTCACCTTTGTCGTTACGCAGTTTCAGCGCTGACAGTTCGCCAGAAAATTCTTCTCCTGATTTCCTGAGAAATGATGTTTCGATAATTTTTCCCTCAGCAGGTCGTGGATTGTGGTAAACCTCTCCGCCAACTTTTTCAAATTGTTCCTGGTCTGCGTAAAGGATAGATGTCGATTGACCGACAATGTCGCTAATTTCATAGCCAAAGATATTTCTCAGAGCCGGTTGGTTCGCATCCAGGACAATGCGGGATTGATTGGCGACGATCATTGCATCGCGCATACTGTCAAAAAGGTTTCGATAGCGCTTTTCCTGGCGGATCAGCTCCGCCTGCTTGGTGACATTCTCTAGGATGACCGGTAACCGATGCAGGTAGCCGTCCCTTTTTACCAGATAATCATTGACACCGAGGCGAATCGCATGAACTGCAATCTCTTCGGTACCATGGCCAGTGACTAAAACAATAGGTATTGTGAGCTCCATTTGCTGGCGGAGAATTTTGACCAGCTCTATGGCGTTCATTCCAGGCAGATTGTAATCGAGCAGCAGCGCATCATATTTTTCGGAGGTTTCCTGGTTGTTGATTTTGGTCAAAAGGGCGTGACCATCGTGAACTGCTTCAAAATGAATGTGCGGGGCCTGTTTGGCCAGGTGCCTTCTGGTCAGGTCGACATCAAAGGAATTGGGTTCAGCATAGAGAACAGTTAAGCGATTCGACCGAAACGCCCTGGTTGATTTGAAACGCTCAAAGGCTTCCTTCAGCAGAGCAGGTAATTTTTGTCCAAGGTCCAGACTTTTGACCAGATAATCATCTGCCCCCGCTTTTAATGCTGCGACCGCAGCTTCTTGATCTCCTGCGCCAGTAATGATGACAACCGCAAGGGACAGGTCCTGGTTGCGAATCTCAGCGAGGAGATCCAGCCCGGTTCCGTCGGGGAGGCGCAGGTCGGTCAAAACAAGATCAAACAGGGGCACCTGGGCCAGCTTGTCTTGTGCCAGGGTGATGGTTGGCACGATTTCAAGGTGGATTCCATACTCCTTCTTCAGGAGTTGCTGACGGATCAGGTCTGCATCGATGGTATTGTCTTCGACTAATAATACGCGCAAGAGTTGTGAGCCTACGTCCATCTATCCCTCCATTGGTAACGAATTGTTATATGGCGGTTCGTTGGTAATACACCAGTAGAGTTCAATTTGCCCAGCCACCTGAAGAAAATTTTCAAAGTTAACCGGTTTAACAATGTAAGAATTTGCTCCGAGTTTATAAGCGGTCGCAATGTCTTTGTCTTCTGCTGAAGAGGTCAGGATAACGACTGGAATCGACTGACTGACCGGATCGGCTTTCAGGCGTGCCAGGACATCCAATCCATCAATACGTGGTAGTTTAAGGTCCAGAAGAATGACGAGTGGTAACGGGGCTCCCTGTTTCCAGCGATCGACCCAGGCAAGAGCTTCTTCTCCGTCACGAGCGACCAGAACCGGGTTAGACAGTTTTCTTTTAGAAAAAGCACGCAATGTTAAATCGACATCTGCTGGATTGTCTTCTACCAGCAGGACGGGGCGGTTAAATGGTTTCGTGGTCATATTGGAATCTCCAGAAAGAAGGTTGTCCCTTGTCCAGGTATGCTTTCGGCCCAAACCTTGCCATCCATGCGTTGCATCGCTTTTCTTACCAATGCTAAACCGATACCCGTCCCCGGATAATCTTCGGCACGCTGCAGCCGATTGAAAATTTCGAAGATACGGTCATGAAATTTCATATCGAACCCTATTCCGTTGTCGCTCACCTGGACAATGGCCTTTGTCGTCTCTTGTTTTGCTTTGATTTCAATAACGGGTGGTGCCGAGGGAACGCTGAATTTCAGGGCGTTTTCCAATAGATTGCGCAGCACAACAGCGAGTCCTTCCCGGTCCCCGACCACCTGAATGTCCGGGACGTCCAGATGTATTTCAGCTCTTGCTGCCTCGATTGCATCGCTCCGCTCGGCCAGCACACCTTGAACAATTTGTAACAGGTTTAACGAAGTGCTCTGAAGTGGGCGCCTCTCCATACGTGAATAGCTGAGCAGGTCTTCAATAAGCCGGTTCATCTGGGCAGCGCTTTGGCGAATATTGTTAACAAAAAGACGCCCTTCATTACCGAGGAGTTCCGTATATTCTTCTTCTAGCAAGCGGCTATAGCCATCGATACCTCGTAATGGAGCTTTTAAATCATGGGAGACTGAATAGGAAAAGGCCTCCAGCTCTCTGTTCACCTTTTCAAGTTTGTGGGTCCGTTCGGTGATGCGTTGTTCCAACGTATCATTAAGTTGACGTATTTCGCATTCAACCTGTTTGCGTTTGGTTATATCCTGTATGGTGCTGAGTTGATGCGGTACCCCGCGTAAGGTAATTATCGCATTGGTAAAAAGCACATCGACATAACTGCCGTCCCGATGACGTAGCTTCAGTTCATGAGGATTTTTTGGAATGTCATCCAATTCAAACTTTGCTGTAGGCTCGTCCCGCTCTTCTTCAGTTAAAATACCGAGATCTGCCGATGTCTGTCCAATCATCCCCTGTTTTGTGTATCCCAGCATCGAGCAATAGACCGAGTTGACATCGACATAGTAGCCATCAAAGGTTCGAAGTGCTGTTCCCGTCGGGCTGGAATGGAATAAGGTCATAAACTTCTGTTCGCTTTCGCGCAGTGCCTCTTCGGCCTGTTTCCGGGTTGAAATGTCGATCATAGTCGTTACGTGGCACAGTTCCCCCTCAAGTTCAACCGCCTTGGAGGAGAACAGAATATTGATGTTTCTGCCAGTTTTAGACCGAGCTTTTAGTTCCCAGTTTCGCAGTCCTCCAGACTTTAACTGTGCTTCAATCAACTTGTCACGCTCTTCTGGCACCAGCATGTTTAGCTCTGTTGAAGAGTGCCCTATGACTTCATGACGCTCAAACTCAAAGATCTGGAGAAAGGCTTCATTGACTTCAATAAATTCACCACTTGAAATGCGGGTTATCGTGATTCCGGCCGGACTGACATGAAACGCATTATTGAATTTTTCTTCAGATACGCGGAGCTTTTCTTCTGCCAATTTTCGTTCGGAAATATCGATTCCAACCCCGAGCAGGCAATCTTGGTTAGCTATGGTGAGTTTCTCTCCGGTAAAGAAATAGGGGGTGCTGGTTCCATCTTTGCTGACAAAATCAGCCTCAACTTCACTGCGTCCTTGTTGGAAAACCTCCTGAATACGGTCTGCCAAAAGTTGTTTATCGGGACCAGTGAAAAAATCCAGTGGGCTCTTTTGAGCAATCTCGGCACAGCTGTAACCCAGAACTTTTTCGAAATTTCGGTTCCAGCGTAAAAATTTAAAGTTGCTGTCATAGAGGTAGAAAACCCCGGGTAGACTGTCGATCAGGGTCGCTGAAAAGTCGCGTTCATTTTTAATCTCGGTTTCCCTTTTTTTATGTTGGGTAATATCAGTAGCAACACCATTCCAGATGATCTGGCCGTCAGGATACTGCCAGGGACGAGAGCGAACCCGTAACCATCGCCAGACGTTATCAGTGCCACACATGCGCAGGTCCATTTGGAAATCTGACAGATTGCTCATGCTCTGTTTTTCCCCTTCTATCAGCGCGGGAAATTGCTCCGGATCGATCTGGCTATGAAGGGTATCGGCATTTTTGAGAACTGCCTCAGGGCTGACGCCATGAATCCTGGTAACTCCCGCGCTGACATAAAGAAAATGCGGAGAGCCATCGGCATGGTAGGTATACTGGTAGACGTAGCTATCTGGCAGATGATCACTGAGAACGCGCAGCCTTTCTTCAGTTTCCTGCAATGCCTCATCGGTGCGGTCCAGCTCGTCGGCTTTCTGGTCGATCAATTCTTCCAGATGCAGATTCACGGAATGGGCATAATCAAGCGCGCTTTCCGCTTTTTGTCTGGCGGCTGTCATGCGTGAATGGGTCAGGACAAAACTGATGCAAACCACTGCAAATATGACGATGGAGAGGGCAGGCGCGAGAAGATCTATAACGAAGGAATTTGGGGCCGGCAAGAAGAAATACCAGCCTCCAAACGTGGTAATGACAGTTGCAAACAGTCCTGCCCTTTTGCCCGCTAACCAGGTGCTCAGAAGAACTGCAGGGTAAAGAAGAACCCAGACATAAGGCTGAAGATAGTTCCACAAATACCATTGCAGGAGGATCAGGGCAAAGGGAATGATTGTGGCCAGCAACAGATACAGGTTTGTCGCTGTTGATTTTTTAGGCTTGGGACGGGAACCGCTTTCCATGTCTTCCTTTCCCAGCTGAAATTTTTAGGTCAGTGAGCCATTCACAATTGGAAATGGTGAAATATATGACTAGTTTACCCCAGGCCGTAAGCAAGTCAAATCGTTGTACGGTCAGCTTGTTGTTTTTGCGCAGCTCCTTAGGCAAGAGTTGTAAATTGAAAGGCTGAGAGGGGCGGAAACGACATTTTCTTGGCTCCGCTCAGGTGGCTGAATGGTTGCCAATATTTAAAAGTAAAACTCCCGACCACGTGATTATCCCAAGTTTAAAATGATTATTTCAGCGAACGGCAAGTTCTTCCGTTTGGTAACTAGGAAAGGTTAAAAAAAAGGTTGTTCCGGATCCTGGCGTGCTTTCGACTTTAATGGTGCCGGAATACCTGTGAATAATATCCTGAACAATGCTCATTCCCAGGCCGGTTCCAATTCCGGAAGGTTTGGTGGTAAAAAAAGGTTGGAAAATTTTTTCAAGGTTTTCCGGGGCTATTCCGCAGCCATTGTCCTGAATTGCAACGGTTACCGTATCTTCATCTGAATATGTACGAACAGTAATGACTCCGTCCGCTTTAATTGCATGACCGGCATTTATCAAGATGTTCATAAATACTTGACTGAGCTGTTGTTGTTGGCCAAAAATTTTGGGGCATGGGCTGTAGTCCCGCTTGAGTACAGAATGGTATTTCAATTCATTCCAGATCATTGCAATGGTATTTTCCAGGCACGTTTCCAAGTCCATAGCGACCGGACTTTCGTCTTCAATCCGTGCAAAGGTTTTTAAGCCCTGTACGATCGATTTCAGGTGTTCAGCACCGTCACTGCATTCTGCCACCAGGTCTGGAGCATCGTCCAGGATTAAATCAAGCTTTCCGTCGCGGGTGCATTGTTGCAAAAACTTCCGATCATTGTCATTCAGCCGGGTTGCCAGGCTGGCAAGGCCATCCTTGAGTTGCTCAAGCCGGTCAAAGTATTTTTTTAGTACGCTGAGATTACTGGTTATATAACCAAGGGGATTATTGATTTCATGAGCGACTCCTGTCGCCATTTGGCCAATCCCGGCGAGTTTTTCTTGCTGAATAAGAAGATCTTGAGTTTCGAGTAAGCGCTGCTCCTGCTCTTGTAATTTGAGCTCTAGCTGCTGGTGGTAATATTTTTTATTCAATTGCCAGGCGATTCGCTCTAAAACATTTTGCACACTTATAATCAGACGTTCATGGCGTACTGGTTTTATAAGGTAATCTTCAACTCCTTGCTCCAGACAGGAGCCCGCAACCTCCAGAGAATCGATGGATGACTGGACAATAACTGGTAGATCTGGAAAGGCAGGCCGGATTTTCTTGAGAAAGTCGAGACCATTTTGCCCAGGCATGGAAATATCTAAAATGCATAAGTCGACAGGGGTCGATTTTAACGTTTTTTCCGCTTGCTTGGCATTTTCTGCCCGGTAACAATAATAGCCTTGTTCGGTTAATATGGAGCATGTCATCTGACAGACCAGGGGCTCGTCATCAACAACTAAGATCACAGCCAGAAAATTGTCAAATTCACCGGGAGTGTCAGGCATTATCTTCTCCTCTTGATGCTAAGGTTGAAAATGTCGTTTTCTTGTGAAAAACAGTTGTGTCGTGTGCTGTTTTTTCTCTGTACTGAGGTCCCAAAACTATTTCTTCTCAACCCAAGAATCCTGCCTGCTGACCGTTAAGCGGCAGTCATCTCGATTTCTGGTGGATTGTCCAGGGTTTTCTTTACCGCACATTGTTCTGCGGCGCGAATAATGGCTTTTTTATATTTTACCGGAAAGTCTTCCGGAAGTTTGATTTTTATAATGATTTTTGTTGTGGTGTGGGTTGCTTCATCACGTTCCATATCTAAGGTCAGGGCCAGCCCTTCAGTTGCAATATTGCGCTCCTTGCAGAAGCGTTGGGCAAAAAAACCGGTACAGGTTGCCAGGCCAGATAGAAACAGGTAATAGGGATTTGGGGCGGCGTTGGTCCCGCCATTATTTTCAGGCTGGTCGGTAAGAATGTCGAAACCATCGACATTGGCGTTGATCTGAACACCTTCAAGAAATGTAACATCAATTAATGACATAATTGTTGTCTCCTTGTGCACCACGCTGGAAGGGGATAGCGTTAAGTTGTTTTTTCAGGCGAATGGGCATTTTTTCTACCTGGAATACGGGCATTCTAAGTAGCCTTCTGATTACTCATTAGGCAACAGAAAAAAGCTGAAAATATTCTATTGCTAATCATTCAACCATCTGTTAAATTTCGCGCCATGTCAAAATTAATCATTATTTTTATCAGTATTCTTTGGGCTTCCCTGATGCTAATTTCCTGGAGTGGTGCGACCCCGGCTGCCCAGTCTCAGCCACAGTCCAGCGAAGTTGTCTCTTCTGCAAATTTGCCATCCTGATCGGCATTTTTTATCAGTTTTATCCCCGTCCGGGGCGTATGGGTATCTCTACCTATCCTTGTTTACAATCTGAAAAATTCGACTGCTGGATTTAGTTTTTTCAGAGATCACCCTGTTAAAATTTACCCGCAGTAAAGATCACCCTGTTTGCTTCCTCTTTTTTCCAGTTCAGCATCAATAGCATTAAGCACTTCCCACTTATTCATGGACCATAACGGAGCCAGCAGGATATCACGTGGACCGTCGCCGGTCAGTCGTTGAATAAGCGTTGTCGGAGGCAACCGTTCAATGAAATCAACAGCCAGCTGGACATACTCATCCATTTCAAACATAGGAACGTTACCCTGCTTGTAGAGATCGCCCAGAATGGTGCCCTCCAGAATATGGAGCAGGTGGACTTTGATGCCATCAACTTTAAGCCGGGCCATTTCTTCAGCCGTTGCCAGGACATCCTCCCGGGTCTCCCCGGGGAGCCCGAGAATAACATGAACACAAACTCTCAGGCCGCGTTCTTTTGCTCTTTGGTAAGCATCGAGAAAACAGGCGTAATCATGGCCCCGATTAAGAAAGCTGAGGGTTTTGTCGTGGCTGGTCTGGAGTCCCATTTCCAGCCAGAAATAAGTGCTGCGGTGATATTCTGCCAGCAGGTCAAGGACCGGGTCGGCCAGACAGTCCGGGCGGGTACCGACGGCGAGGCCAATGACATCCTCAACCGCTAGAGCCTGATCATAACAGTTGCGCAGATGCTCAACGGGACCGAAGGTGTTTGAAAATGGTTGAAAGTAAGCTATGAACCATTTAGCGCGGTACTTTCGACGCATCAATTCTTTGGCACTTTCAAGCTGCTGAGCAATGGGAACATTGCGTTCAATGCCAACGGCTCCGGAGCCACTGGTGTCACAGAATATGCAGCCATGCTTAGCGCGGCCACCATCGCGATTAGGACAACCGAAGCCCGCGTCGATGGATATTTTATGGACCCGTCCCTCAAAGCGTTGCTTGAGATAGGTAGAATATAGATTAAAGGCTTTTTTTCGCATGGACGGCACTATGCCAGTATTGAAGCTTTCGGGCAAGGTTCTTCTGGAGGATTCGGTTCCGGTTGTCATGAAGCATGGTAACATTATTGAAATGATTATTTAAATTGTCACAGTTTTTATCTCTGCCCCCCTGACAAATGGTTAGATTAGGCGTATGATTTTATTATTCATGTTGGATTTGTCCTTGAGGTTTCCAACCGTTTATCGCGACTGTCTTTAAGTAGAAAGCAGAAGAGACTATGGTTAAAGATATTCCAAATCAAAGTTCCGCTGCCCCCCTTAATGTTTGTATCCTCTGGCACATGCATCAACCCGACTACCGTGACCCGGTCAGCGGCCAGACCCTGTTGCCCTGGACCTGGCTTCATGGGGTTAAAGATTATGGTGAAATGCTGGAGACTATCGCAGAAACTGGTGCCCGGGTTACTGTGAACCTTGTTCCGTCTCTCCTTGAGCAACTTGAGCGTTACGGCGCAGGTCAGGATCGTGATCGTTGGCTTGAGATCATCAATCAGAATCCTTCTGAGTTAAGTTCTGAGGAACGGATCTTCATGGTCAAACAGTTCTTTTCAGTCAACGAAGAAACTCAGATTCACGCCAACAAGCGCTACCATCAACTGTATCTAATGCGTGGCAGCAAGCCTGAAGAGACGGCCGCAACCTTCAATGATCAGGATTTACTCGATTTGCAGGTCTGGTTTCTGCTCGCCTGGACCGGTTCTCATCTTCGCCGCAAGCAGCCTCTGGTCGGCTACCTTCTGAGCCAGGGGGAACACTTTTCGATCAGTCAAAAGCAGGAGCTGCTGATGTGCTGTAACGAGGAGTTGCAACGGGTTCTTGCACTCCATCGGCAACTTGAGGAATCTGGTCTGATCGAGCTCTCCGTGACTCCTTACGCACATCCGATTCTTCCGTTGCTATGTAATTTACAAACCGCCCAAGACCCTTCCCCCGGGTTACCTTTGCCCGCAACGACTTTTCGCTATCCGGATGACGCGCGCTTGCAGGTCCGTGAAGGGTTGGCAACCGCAGATCGGATTTTTGGTAAGCGTCAACGCGGGATGTGGCCTGCTGAGGGAGCTGTCAGCCAGGAGGCTGTGCGCATTCTGCGGGAAGAGGGGGCTCTTTGGGCCGCAACCGATGAGGATATTCTGGCGCGCAGCCTGGATACCGGGCTGGGGAACCGTAGCCTGTTGTACAAAGTGTATTCTTATGACGGTCTCCCTATGGTCTTTCGTGATCGCGAAATTTCTGATCGCATCGGCTTTTTATATGCGACCTGGAATACTGCTGATGCCGTTGGCGACTTGCTGCGGCGTCTGCAGCGCATTGCCACCACGGCTCCGGGGGGGACCGTAGCGATTATCCTCGATGGTGAAAACTGTTGGGAGCGCTACCCGGATAATGGCTATCCTTTTCTTAAGGATTTTTATCAGGGGATTAATGGTGCACCAGAAATGAGACTGACGACTATTTCTGAAGTTCTCAAGAGCGTAACCCCAACCCCCCTGAACCGCCTTGCTTCGGGGTCCTGGATCCGTTCAGATTTCACCACTTGGATAGGTCATCCGGAAGAGAACATGGCCTGGGAACTGTTATCCCAGACTCGTCGTGAACTGTTCAGTGATGAGGTGCAGCAAGCCCTGGAAGATCCAGATCAACCATTAAGTGAACTGGTCAGAGAATTATTGCGAGCCGAAGGGAGTGACTGGTTCTGGTGGTATGGTGATGAGCATGTGACGGCCCAGGCTGATATCTTTGATCGTCTGTTCCGGCTGCACATTGAGGGGCTCTACCACATGAAGCATCTGCCGGTTCCGGCGCGCATCAATCAGGCGATCAAGCCGGTCGTCAAGAAAGTCTCAGGATTTGAGCCTACGTCCTGCTTTACCCCACAGATTGACGGACGTATCGGTGATTATTTTGAATGGTTGTCAGCAGGGCTCATCGATCTGGCCAGTGGTGGCGCCATGTATTCCAGCCGGGATGGTCTTGACTCCTTGTATTATGGCTATGATGCGGAAAACCTCTATTTCCGCATTAATCAAGCCGACCTTCTTAAGCGTTTATGCCGTGAACAGGGGTATTTCGAGCTGCGCATAACGGCAAAGCAGCTTTTTTATGTTCGTTATACGTTTGCCGACGGTTTACTCTGGGTCTGCAGTGAAGGGGAGTCGTTAGGGCAGGGGGAAGGGGCCTGTAATCATGTCCTCGAATTGGCGATCCCTCTTGATCTGTTGGGACTTAAGGTCGGAGACAGTATTAATCTGACTTGTCATGCGGTACGTGATGGCAGGGAGAACGGTCGCTGGCCGGCAGAAGGTCATGCCGGACTGTGCTATCGTGGTCGCACTTTGGATGAAAACAACTGGTCGGTCTAGCTAGTTTTCATCCGGAAACGGCCCTTTTCCGCTGTGGCAGCGTCAATCTGCGGACTTGTTTGTGCGGCGTAAAGTACTACGCCTCCGCTCAAGTCCTTGATTTCCTAGCCACAACGAAAAATTGCTCGTTTCCAATCTGAAAACCTGGAAGTTATGATTTAGAGTTTCCGGATGGACACTGGCTAGCTGTTGTAGAAAAAAAGCCCCGAAATTGTGTAAAAATGAAAATAATTAATAATTGCTAAGCGACTTTTGAATGGCAGTGTTTCTGCCATCTTCATAAAAGTAAAAGTGGCTATGAAAGGATAACCGTTGTGTCGGAACTGCGTTGGGATCCATTAAGAGATAATTGGGTTATCATGACCTTGAGGCAGGGGCGCTGGCCCCTTGATTTTTCCTGTCCACCTGAAGTTTTGACCACCAGGGCGTGCCCGTTTTGTGCCGGCAACGAAAGCCGCACACCACCCGAAATCCTTGCTTATCGTCCAGGTGGCAGCGCTCCTAATCAACCGGGGTGGCAGGTCCGGGTTATCCCGAACCGTTTTCCGGCCCTGCGTATTGAAGGGGAATTGGAAAGTCGGGCTGAAGGCCTTTATGACTGTATGAATGGTATCGGTGCTCATGAAGTCATCATTGAGACTCCCGAACATGGCGCAACCCTGGCCGATATGAGCGAAGACCAGATTACCGAGGTCCTTAAGGTTTACCGCTCGCGTATGCTCGATCTGCGCAATGACAGCCGTTTCCGTTATCTGTTTATCTGTAAAAATCATGGGGTTGGTGCGGCGTCACATATTCCCCATTCCCATTCCCAGTTGATTGCCGTTCCGGTTCTGCCGCCTATGGTGGCGACTGAGCTGCGTACCAGTCGGGAACATTATGAACGCAAACAGCGTTGTTTGCATTGTGATCTGATCCGCCAGGAACAGGGGGCTGCTTCACGGGTTGTCAGTGATGGTGGCAGTTATATTGTTTATGCGCCCTATGCCGCCAAGTTTCCATTCGGGGTGATGATTGCTCCTGTTGCTCATCATCACGATTTCACCCAGCAAAATGATGTGCAGATGCGCCAGCTTGCTGGCGTGTTGCGCGATACTTTACGCCGTATGCGTGCTGTTCTGCGTGATCCGCCATTCTCTTTTGTCCTTCACAGTTCGCCGCCCATGCATTTACGCTGGGGGCGTCAGGATGAATGGATGGCCTTGTCCAATTATTTTCATTGGCATATTGAGCTGGCACCCAAGTTGACCCGTTCGACCGGTTTTGACTGGGGCTCAGGATTCCATATCAATCCCACTCCACCAGAAGAGGCTGCTGATTTTTTACGGCGAGCTGATCTTAACCAAGACGACAACTCATGAAGATGACTTTTACTGATACCTGCTACCCCCTGAATGTGCAATGTGGCGGCAACGCCTGGCGTGGAGCCGAGCTGACCCCTCAATTTCAACGCCAGCCGCGGCCCCAGCGAACCTATTTTCGCCACTTGCTGGCCGATTACCTGAACCGCGATAAGGGTAACGCACTGAGCGCAGCGGAACTTGAGCTGTGGGCGACTCTCAACCAGGTGTTGCGCCAGGTTGCCATGACTTTTCTTGGCCGGCGGCAGGGGAAGGTCCTTCACAATCAGGTTGATATCGGTGGAACCCATATTGTGCTGCCAGGTTTGAGTGCCGCTTTTCGCTATTACCTGCAGGAATTCCCGGCTTTGCCCGTCGAACTGCGCGAAGTGGGGATCAGCGAATTGCTTAACCAGATGGATTCCGCCCAGCAGAACCATGAATTGCTGATTGAACTGTTGCTGCTGTATGTGCAGTCTCGTAACCCGGCTCTGGCACCCGTACGCCAACTGTTTGCTGCAGAAGAAGAGCGTCTGCAGCAGCAGACTGATTATCGTGGGCAATTGTTGCAGCTGGATACCGATATTCCCGAGTTCAATGACGGTTTTCGAGGACGGCCAACGACCTTGCTGGCACGTTTACTCGAACCATTGCAGCGTGGCAGCAGTCTGCGTGAGCAACTGGAGCTGCTTCGTGAGCTATGGGCGGATATTTTGCCGGAAGAACTTCTGGTCCGGATCAGTAGGGCTTTTGAACAGTATGAGCGCGAAGGATGGCGACCTGATTTTCCAGGAGAACCAGAGCTTGAGCCTTTTAACGCGATGGTCTTTGGTGACGAAGAATATGCCAATTTCACCGTTGATACTGACTGGATGCCACGTACGGTTCTGATGGCCAAGTCAACCTATGTCTGGCTGGCCCAATTATCACGTAAGTACAGCCGTGATATCAGAACCCTTGATCAGATTCCCGATGAAGAATTGAATGAACTTGCCAGCCAGGGGTTCAGCAGTTTGTGGTTGATCGGCTTATGGAAACGTTCCAAGGCGTCATTGAAAATCAAGCAGTTGTACGGACAGGTTCAGGTTGCCGCATCCGCTTACGCCATTGATGAATATGTCGTTGCCGATGATCTGGGTGGCCAGGGTGCGTTAAATCAACTTAAAGAGCGATGTCGCCGCCGCGGTATCGACCTGGCGTGTGATGTCGTTACCAACCACACCGGGATTGAATCGGCCTGGTTGCGCGACCATCCCGATTGGTTCATTCAGCTGCCTTATCCCCCCTATCCGGGCTATCGCTTTTCCGGACCGGACTTGAGTGAAGATCCCCACTATTCGATCCAGATCGAAGATGGCTACTACGATCATAGTGAAGCGGCCGTTGTCTGTCGCTATCAGCGCCGTGATAATGGTGAAACCCGTTTCATTTACCACGGTAATGATGGAACCCACCTGCCGTGGAATGATACCGCTCAGCTCAACTACCTGGTCCCTCAGGTTCGTGAGGCAATGATCCAGCTGATTATCCGGGTGGCCCGTGATTTCCGGATTATTCGTTTTGATGCCGCTATGACCCTGGCCAAGCGCCATTTTCAGCGCCTCTGGTTTCCGTTGCCTGGTGGTGGCCCCGGAGTCCCCTCGCGGCAGGATTACGCCTTAAGTCATGAACAGTTCAATGAGTATTTTCCCATCGAATTCTGGCGTGAGCTGGTTGACCGGGTCCGCAATGAAGTACCGGATACCTTGCTGATCGCTGAGGCCTTCTGGCTGATGGAAGGTTATTTCGTCCGGACTTTGGGGATGCATCGGGTTTACAACAGTGCTTTCATGAATATGCTCAAGCGTGAGGAAAACGCCAAGTATCGTGAAACATTGAAGAACATTCTTGAATTTGATCCGGCCATACTGCAGCGCTTTGTCAACTTTATGAGTAATCCGGATGAGAAACCGGCCATTGAGCAGTTCGGTGACGGTGATAAATATTTCTGTGTTGCAACCATGCTCGCGACCATGCCCGGCTTACCCATGTTTGGTCACGGCCAGATCGAAGGGTTTAGCGAGAAGTATGGCATGGAATATCTGGCGCCGCGCTATCAGGAACAGCCCAACCAGGGGTTGCTGGAACGCCACCGGCGTGAGCTGTTCCCCCTGCTGCGTAAACGGGCTCTGTTCAGCGGTGCCAGCAGTTTTCAGCTGTATGATTTCCATTCCGTTTATGGGGTTGAAGAGGATGTTTATGTTTACAGCAACCGTCTGGAAGAACGTACCGTTTTAATCCTCTGTAATAATTCCGATAAGCATATCAGTGGCCGTATTGGTGCTCCTGTTTATATGGCCGACAAAGATGGTATAGCGTTCCAGCAGGCCTGTCATATCGATACGCGGCAGGAATTTGTCCTGATGAACGATCTCAGCAGTGGGCAGCAATACCTGCACCCGTCATGGCAGCTTAAAAACGGCGGTGAATTCCAGTTGCCCCCTTATGGCCACAGGGTTGTTAGCGAATTTACTGAACTTTATGATAACGATGGTCGCTGGCAGAAGGTCTGGCAACGCTTTGGCGACAGCCCGAAGAAAAATTACTATTTGGAGCGAGATGTTCTGCTATTGGAAGGGAGTGACGAAAAGGTCAGAAACTTATTTGCCCTTTCCGCTGATGAACTTGAACCTGAGATCATCGCGCCTGTCATTGATGAGCTGATAGAACTCTATTCCGGATCTTTCCGTGATATGAGTTCGGCCTGGCAGGTCCAGGTGCTGGCGCGTCAACTTTTCCCTGAAGATATGCTCGAAGAGGGTTCGTTCTCGCTGTTGGCAGAGTTTCTGGAACGCTTTGATATCACAGATAAACGCGGTTGCTTCCGACTGTTTGACCGGATTTTCAATGACCGCTATTTGCGTAAGTTGAGTGCTGCTCATTACTATGATTATCAGGACTGGTTCAGCAAGGAGCGCTTTGTCACCCTGCAATTATTGCTGTTACAGTTTGTTATCAGTAAGCAGACCCGATCGGCTATCGACTATACCTATGTAACCGATCTGCTTGTGACCTTACAGCGGGTGGTCTGTCTGGCAGAAAAGAGTGGTTTCTGTTGCGATCTTCTGGTTGCCAGCCTGGATCCGACTGAGCCCCCTGACATTCCAGTAATAACGAGCACTGGTGGAGGGAAAAAGATTCTGTTTGTCGCCTCTGAGGCGACGCCTTTCGCCAAGTCTGGCGGCTTAGCTGATGTTGTCGGCTCCCTCCCTGTTGCATTACGCAAGTTGGGGCATGATGTGCGGGTGATTCTTCCCGCCTACCAGGTGGCAGAAAATAACTTTCCCCTGATCAAAACTGAATATAGCCTGGAGATAACCCTGCAAGGGGTTGCCCGGCGCGCCAGTCTGAAAAAGGCGGTCTATGATGGCGTTCCCTATTATTTTATCGATACGCCAGAACTGTTTGATCGTCCGGCGCTTTATGGGAGTGCCGATGGTGATTACGGTGACAATGCTCTGCGTTTTGGCTTTTTCTGTCGCGCTGTTTTAGAAGCAGCAAAGTTGCTCGATTTCAGGCCTGATGTTCTGCATCTGCATGATTGGCAAAGTTCCCTGCTCCCCGCTCTGTTGAAAACCAGCTATCGGGACCAGGAGTTTTTTGCCCAGACCAAAACCCTGCTCACCATTCATAACCTTGGCTACCAGGGAATGTTCTCCCTTGGGGTTCTGCCGCAGTTGGAATTGCCTTATGAACTGGGACGTCCCGAAGGATTTGAATACTATGGTGGCTTGTCGTTTCTGAAGGGTGGCATTATCTATGCTGATCTGATCACCACGGTTTCCCCCACCTACTGCCTGGAAATTCAGGGGCAGCAGCAGGGGCATGGTTTTGATGGTATCCTGCGCAGTCGCAGCAGTGATCTATATGGCATCATCAATGGTTTGGATGACCGTCTCTGGGACCCTGAGCAGGATCCGGCCCTGGCTCAGCATTTCAGTCATGATGATCTGGCGGGAAAACAGGCGTGTAAAAAAGCTCTGCAGGAGGAACTTGGTCTGCAGGTTGCCCCGGATATTCCGCTGATTGCAGTAGTCAGCCGTCTCGATCGGCAAAAAGGGATTAACCTGATTGAAGAGATCTGGCCTCAGTTGATGCAGCGTGATGTCCAGTTTGTCCTGCTTGGCTCTGGTAATAATGAACAGATGCGTTTCTGGCAACAGCAGCAGGGACAGAATCCTGCACAGGTTTCCATCAACCTGACCTTTAATGAGCAGCTTTCTCATCGGCTTTACAGTGCCGCGGATCTGCTGCTGGTGCCCAGCCGCTATGAACCCTGTGGCCTGACCCAGATGATCGCTTCACGCTATGGAGCCTTACCCCTGGTCAGAAGAACCGGGGGCCTGGCTGATACGGTAAGAGATGTTACTGCTGATCTTGAACAGGGGAATGGTTTCGTGTTTAACGAGATGGATCCTGGGCAGCTGCTTGCGACTATAGACCGGGCTCTGGTTTTGTATTCTCAACCTGAAAAGTGGCAGGTTGTCGTTCAGCGTGGCATGCAGCGCGATTTCAGCTGGAAGAATTCTGCCAGTCATTATGAGAAGTTGTACGCTCAATTATCGCCCGCGCCCTCTTCTCAGTGCTTGCCAGAACAACTGGGCTCTGCTGGTGACAGCTGAGCAGCTTGAATACGATATCATTATTGTCGGAGCCGGTCCCGTCGGTTTGACCCTGGCTAACCTGTTGGGTCCGTCAGGGTTGCGGGTTCTGGTCCTTGAAAAGGAGAGCACGCTCCCTGATCAACCTCGTGCTGTGGCTCTGGATGATGAGTGCCTGCGCATCTGGCAGCAGTGCGGGTTAATTGAAGCATTATTGCCGTTTGTCGCCCAGGGGAGCGAGGGGGATATTGTTTTTACCTATCGGCGTGCCGATAACCGGCCGATTTTCAGTCTTGAACAGCATGGACGGCCTTATGGCTATGCGCGTGGCAATGTCTTTCTTTACCATCATGTCCTCGTTGAGCTTCTAAACGGGTTAAAGCGTTTCAGGCATATTGAATACCGTTGCGGTTTTGAGGTTACCGATCTGACTCAGAGCTCTGAGCATGTCCATGTTGTTACGACTGAAGCTGATGGCAGTCAGCAAAAATTCTCAGGGCGTTATCTGATCGGTTGTGATGGGGGGCGCAGCAGCGTGCGTGAGCTTCTCCATCTATCCCTGCACGGCATGGCTTATGAAGAAGCGTGGCTGATTGTTGATACCCTTAACCAGGAATTGGTCGATCGTCCTCTGACGGAAGGGGTTGAGGTCTGGTGCGATGCTACTGCCCCCACTGCAACGATCCCCTTGCCTCTTGGCTACCGGCGCTGGGAATTCTTGTTGCGCAAGAATCGCTTTTCTGATCTTCAGCACTGCCTTGACGATACTTTCATTGGTAACTTGATCAACCAGCGCAAGCCGGGTAGTGACAGCCTGATTGTGCGTAAACTGGTGCATACCTATAAGGCGCGGATCGTCAATCGTTACCGGGAAGGGCGGGTTTTTCTCGCTGGCGATGCGGCCCACCTGTCACCGCCGTTTGCCGGGCAGGGGATGGCCACCGGGTTGCGCGATGCTCACAATCTGTTCTGGAAGCTGGCGCAGGTGCTGCAAGGGAAAGCTGATGCGGCTTTACTGAATAGCTACGAACAGGAACGACGTCCTCATCAGCAGAAAATGCTGGCTTTAGCATTACGTATGGGGCGGATGATGATGCCGCGTAACCGGGTTCATGCCTGGCTGGTGAGTTCCCTGTTCGGTGTGGCTGGAAAAATTTCCCCTTTGCGACGCTTGCTGGAAATCCGCGGGCAGAATGTGACACCGGTCTATGGACCCGTATCCGGCGGCACCCGCTGTGGGCAGCTGTTACCGCAGCCGCAGCTTACTGGCGGACAGCTGTTTGATGCTCTATTGGGGCCGGAATATACGCTGATCAGTTTTGGCCTTGCGCCTGAACAAGGGCTGAGTACCGCAGAGCTCAACAGCTGGCAGAAGCGTGGGTTATCCGTTTTGACGATCCTTCCACAGGGGGATCTGGCCGGGGTTTTTTCTTACTTTGATCACTGGACAGGTGGTTGCCGTAATCGTTTACTGATAGTCCGGCCCGATCGGTTTATCTGTCTGGATCGCCAGGTTAAACTCTGAAGCATTGATGCCGGGGAGCGATGATGCAAGGTTGGCAGCGTTTTTCCACCATGACCCTCGTGCAGGGAAGTCTTTTCCTGTTGCTGTTTATTCTACTGTTTCTTTTTGATCACGGTGGAAACTTCTGGTCCAGCCTGCTGTTTTTTGCCCTGCTGAGTGGTTGGCATTTTTACAGTGCAACCCATATCACCGACCAGAATTTGCGTCCGCAACTGCGTTACCTTTATATCGGTATTTACCTGCTCTGCTGCACCTTACTGGTCTGGTTGACCCGGGGGGAAGAGGAGAGCCCCTTATGGATTGTCTACTTTCTGCCGATTATTCTGAGCGCTTCTGTTTTATCCCTGAGGCAAACGCTCCTGGTGAGCTGTACTGCCATGGCGTTGTTTGTTTCCCATTTACCTGCCACCATGTTTGTGAATGAGAGTCTGCGTAGCGAGATTCTTCCTGAAATGTTGGGCTTCGGCATCATGTTTTTCCTGGTTGGTGCTCTGGTACAGGATTTTGCTCAACGTCACAGGCAGCAAATGTTACAGCTGGAACAGGCAGAAAAGCAACTGCGAGCCAGTGAACGACTGGCCTCACTTGGGGAACTGTCGGCAGGAATTGCCCATGAAATTCGTAATCCGCTGGGGATTATTTCATCCTCAGCGCAAATGCTCGAAACCCAAAATGTTTCCGACCCCGATCGTCAGCTTCTCGATATTATCCAGGAGGAGGCTAGCAGGTTAAATGGTTTGATTAAGGATTTTCTGTTTTTCGGGAGACCACTGGAACCTCATTTCCAAGCGTGTGACCTGGCCGGTCTCCTGAATCGCCAGGTGGAGGCTTTACAGCTTACCGCTCAACAGAAAGGCGTATCATTGAGTCTGGCAAAGTCGGTACCAGAATGTCAGGCTGTTGTCGATGCCGATATGATTCAGCAGGTTATGCTTAATTTATTGCTCAATGCTCTTGACGCAACGGCAGAAAATGGTCATGTCAGGGTTATTCTGGACCAGCAGCAGGAGACAGTTCGCATTACTGTTGAGGATGATGGGGGCGGCATTGCTGAAGAACACTTGGAGCGTATTTTTGATCCTTTTTTTACCACCAAAGGGCATGGAACAGGGCTGGGGTTGGCGAATTCCTATAAAATTATCAAGAGCCACGACGGGGACTTTGAGGTGAGCAGTCAGCTTGGCAAGGGGACTTCAATGACGATTATTTTGCCCCCTCAGGGAGTATAGATGGCACATATTCTGATCGTTGATGATGAAAAAAATTATCGCATCATTCTGACTCGACTGCTGACCGATGCCGGTTACCGCGTCAGTGCAGAGGAAAACCCATTTGCGGCACTGGAACTTTTAGGCCGTGAAGATGTTGATTTGGTGATCTCAGATTTACGGATGCCGCGCATGGATGGGATGGAATTTTTCAATGTTGTGAAGAAACAGCATGAGTTTCTCCCTGTTATTATAACCACGGCCTTTGCAACGGTAGAAACCGCCCTTCAGGCCATGAAACAGGGGGTCTTCGATTACCTGACCAAGCCGTTTAAAAATGATGAAATTCTCCTGGTCATCAGCAAATCTCTCGAATTTTCCCGGCTGCGCAGGGAAAACGATCTGCTACGACGTCAGCTTGGCCAGGGGGAGTTGAGTGAGCTGCTTGGTGAAAGTCCGGTGATGCGGCAACTGCGGGAGGAAATCTCCCGGATCGGACCAGCACCAACCTCGATTCTGATTACTGGTGAAAGTGGTACCGGAAAAGAGCTGGTCGCGCGGGCTCTGCACCGGGCCAGTGGCCGTAATCAAGGGGCAATGGTTTGCATCAATTGTGCTGCTTTTGCTGAAAACCTGCTGGAAAGTGAATTGTTTGGTCATGAGCGTGGGGCTTTTACCGGGGCGAGTGAGCGTAAACGTGGGCTTCTGGAAATGGCTGCTGGCGGGACCCTGTTTCTCGATGAAATTGGCGAAATGTCCCTGGCTCTTCAGCCTAAATTGCTGCGCGTATTGCAGGAGAAAAGGTTCCGGCGTATTGGTGGCAGCCACGAAATAGCCTGCGATGTGCGTATTATAGCGGCAACGAATCGTGACCTTGTTGCGATGATCGCAGCAGGACAATTTCGCGAAGATCTCTACTATCGTCTGAATGTCATTACACTTAAGCTCCCGGCCTTACGCGAACGGAGGGAAGATATTCCTTTACTGGCACTTCATTTCCAGACTCTTTACTCACGCAAGCTGGGGCGGCCTGTGCAGGGGCTTGCTTCTGATACCATGGCCTTATTGCAGGCCCATGATTGGCCGGGGAATATTCGTGAACTGCAAAATGCCATTGAGCGTGCTGTCATCTTCTGCCGGGGGGAAGAGTTATTGCCGGCTGATCTCCCGTCAAGCTGCGGTTATCTAGCAGCGACAGTTAACGGTCCGCCTAGCTCTCAAATAAGTTTTGATCAGCCCTTGCCCGAAAAATTGGAGCAATTTGAGGCTGACCTGGTTCGTCAGGCCATGGTCGAAGCACGCGGAGTTCAGGCTTCAGCCGCGAGGTTGCTGGGGATCAGTCGCAGTAATTTACAATATAAATTACGTAAGTTCGGGCTTACTGATGAGTAGTGTCTGAAATGCTCTGAACGCTGATTAAAATATTTGGCAGTTGGTCAGTTATTGCGGGGGTATTTGTACAAAATTTTGTACAAATACCCCCGTTGGTTTTTTGTCTATCATGAAAAATCAGTAGGTTATGGATTTGGCATGTTGAGTGCTTTGGTAATAATTGTCGGCTAATGATCGCGTTCTCAGGGTGCTTTATGATGAGGGAGTTTGTGCCGTGGCGAAGAGATCTTCCAAAAGTGATCACAAAATTCTGATCGTTGATGATGAAAAAAATTATCGGATCATCCTGTCGCAACTGTTTAGCGGGATTGGCTATCAGGTAGTGACCGCCTCCGGGGCGGAAGAATCTCTCTCTGTGCTTCGCCTGGAAAAGGTTGATCTGGTCCTGACCGATTTTTATCTGGCCGGATACGATGGTTTGACCTTGTGTCGGAGGGTTCAGGAATTAACCGGGGGGACGCCTTGCATCCTTTTTAGTGCCTGTCTTCCTTCCCGCAAAGAACACGAAAATGGAGAAGCTGGTATTATTTATTATGTCGCTAAGCCTTTTGATGTCAGTGAGTTGCTGACGAAGGTTGAACAGGCTCTCCTCGCCAGGCCTGAAAGGAGTTCATATGTTTAAAATAATCGGCATGTTACTGACTTTTCTTTTGGCTTTATCGGTTGTGGTCACTGGCGCTGCGGAGCTGAATGGTTCCTGCCAGATCCGCTTCAGCGGAGACTCAACTCTGCACGGCTTCAGCGGGGTGGCCAGTTGTGAACCCTTTACTTTTAAAAATCTCGATGGGCAGGGAAAAGAGTCTCTGTTTGAGGATAGCCGTGTCAAGGTTGCCGTGGTGCGCATGGATACCGATAACGACAGCCGTGATAGCAAAATGTTTAAGATGTTCGACGCTGGTAACTTTCCTTTTATCAGCGGCCATTTTCCCCAGTTCAATCCCCAACAGCTGATAGCCCGGATGCAGAGTGACATGCCTCTGCCCTTTGAACTGACCATTCGCGATATTTCAAACAGTGTCGATGCGACGCTTAAAGATATCAACCTAAACGGCGACCAGCTGACTTTCACCGCAGAGTTTCCTGTTTCCCTTGCCAGTTTTGGCCTTGAGCCTCCGGGTGTCCTGGGGATTATCCGCGTTGCCGATGACGTTCAGGTTGCTGTTGATGTGACACTGCAAGGTGCCGCGCTGACTATACAGTAAGTTTTTTAACCAAGTGTAAGCATTACTAAAGGAGTCCACTATGTCCGTTTGGATCCATCATATAGAAACCATGACCCCTGATTATGTTTATCCCCAGGAATTTGCTTCCTTAAAAATGCAAAGCTGGCTGGAAGATGAAAAAATGGCGCGCATGGTGCGTGTCCTGTACAAAAAATCGGGCATCGATACCCGCTACAGTGTTATCTCCAGTTTTGATGATAACCTGCCCGGCGACTTTTTCAGTCGCGATGACCAAGGGCGCAGGCGCGAACCGACGACCGCAGTGCGTAATGACCTTTACGCCCGGGAATCACGGCGCCTGGCGGTAAAGCTGGCGAGCCAGGCGGTGGCCGCTTGTCCCGGTATGAGCCTGGATGATATTACTCATGTTGTGACCGTGTCCTGTACCGGGTTCAGCAATCCCGGAATCGATTATCATATTGTCAACGACCTGGGGCTGGCCCCTCAGACCCAACGTTACAATATCGGGTTTATGGGGTGTTACGCAGCCTTTCCCGGGTTACGTATGGCTAAGCAGTTTTGCCAGGCGAATCCTGATGCTGTGGTTCTGGTTATGTGTCTGGAACTCTGTACCCTGCATCTGCAGCTCAACGACCGGGAAGATACCATGCTGGCCAATTCACTGTTCAGTGACGGCGCTGCGGCGGTCCTGGTCAGTGGCCGTCCTTTGGCTCCCGGTCAACCCGGTTATCGACTTGGTGATTTCCGCAGCGATCTGATCCCCGATGGCCTGGCTGACATGGCCTGGTCGGTTGGTGATCACGGTTTTGATATTGCTCTGTCAAGTTACGTTCCGAAAATTATCGGCGCAAATATTGTGGAGGCGATTACCCCAATTCTCAAAGAAAGCGGGCTTTCCGCTGATGCCATTGGTCACTGGGCAGTACACCCTGGCGGCAAGGCTATTCTTGACAAGGTTGCCAGCAGCCTGGATCTGCAGCCAGAACAGATCGCTCCTTCGCGTGCGGTTCTGCGTAATTATGGCAATATGAGTAGTGCCACGGTATTGTTCGTCCTCAAAGAGATCCTGGCTCAGCAGGGGGGTGATCAACAGGAAAATGTCTGTGCTATGGCCTTTGGTCCTGGACTGACGGTAGAAATGGGCCTGCTCGAAGCTTACCGTCCTGGTGCCGGACAGAAATTTCCTGCTCAGCATGAGCCGGTTGCGGTTGATTACTAACAGGGATAGAGGCTGATTTTTGTGATTTTCAATACCTGGATAAGCTGGATAACCGGTCGCGGGAGGTGGCCGGTCCTTGCTGTGCTACTACTGGTTTCAGTTGTCCTGGCTCAGGGCTTGACGCGGTTAACGGTTGAAGGCGATCCACGCTCCATGACCTCCCAGGATCTTGGCCAACAACGACTTCATCAGCAGTTGATCGAAACTTTTGGTAATGACGAAACTTTGTTTCTGAGTATTACTCCTCCGCGGTTGCAAAGTACGGCAGGCATCAACCTGGTTCGTGAGTTGAGTGACCGTGTTGAACGGTTACCTGGAGTCGCCCAGGTGCTGAGTCTGACGACTGCGCTACAACTTGTTCCCGGGCGTTATGGTGCCGAAAGCAGACTGCTGTTACCTGATGGTTCCGCCTCATCAGATTGGCCCACTCTGCTCCCGTCATTGCTGGAGAAAAATCCTCAATATAAGAATCTTCTCGTCTCAAGGGATGGACAAAGCGCTGGGTTGTTAATTCAGCCCATTTTAAGCAAACGCGATAATGACCTTCCCGATTTGATTTCCCAGCTTCGGGAGCTTAGTACTGAATATTCTGTGCAGGCACAGTTTCATCTTACTGGAATTGCGGTGCAGAAGCATGATGTGGCTGCATTTATTCAGCGTGACCAGCGCGTGGTTTTGCCCCTGGTTGGTGTTGTCCTTGGCGTTATGCTGGTATTTATATTTCGTCATGTGACGGGTGTCCTTCTGCCGCTGTTGACGACAGGAATCAGCCTGATCTGGACTATGGGACTTTATGGTCTGGCCGGGTTGGCGATGAATACCATCAGTTCCTTATTGCCTCCCGTGGTGATGATTCTTAGCATTTCCAATGCGGTGCATCTGTATAATGGTTGGCTGATGCTTCCTGGAGGAAATACCAAGCACCCCGCAGCCTGGCAACAACGAGTCCAGGAGCTTAGTGTCCCCTGTTTCTTTACTGCGTTAACGACAGCCCTGGGGTTAATGTCTCTGACCATCAGCTCTATTCCTGCGGTCCGGCAGTTTGGATTATTCGGGGGGATCGGGGTTTTCTGTTCGCTGGTTATTTCTTTGACCTTTCTGCCGGTTGTTCTGACCTTTTTTCGGGTTCCTGAAAAAAGGTACCGCAGGGGTAAGGGAGGGCTGGGGAGAGTGCTGGATGGAACCGCAGCCTTAACCCTTAAATATCCACGCCTGTTAATTGCCGGCACCCTGTTATCGCTGCTGCTGGCGCTTATTGCTCTTCCTGAGGTCCAGAATAATACGCGGCTAACCGGATTTTTTCGTAATACTTCAGAGTTGGCTGTTGCAAGTACCTTTATCGATCATCATTTTGGCGGTATTAACGCTTTGGAATTTATCGTTAACAAGCGTGATGGGTCGAAATTTGATCAACTCAGTGATTTTCAGCGTCTCTCTATTTTTTCCTCAACAGCTCTTGCGCAGGATGCTGTTAAAAAAGTTTTTTCACCATTGCCCCTGTTGTGTCAGCTGCAGCGGGCAGAGACGGCTGTTGACAAGCTGGTTCTTCCCGATAATCAGGATGATCTCGATTACCTGCTTGGTTTGCTGGGACAGCCGGCCGCTGCTGAGGTTGCCGGACAATTTCTCAGTGAGGACCGTAAGCTCGTACGGTTGACTCTGCTCCTGAGTGATATCGGCAGCCAGCAAGCGCTTAGCGTTGTCAATGATTTGCAACGCAGCGGCAAAAGTGTTTTGGGGGCAGCCTATGAACTGCAGCCCACCGGAAGCTTTTACCAGGTGGTCAGCGACTCGGGACAGTTGGTTACTGCTATGCTAAAGAGTTTTGGCTTGTCATTGGGGATGGTGATGATCGCTTTACTGGTGTTGCTGCGCAACCTTCGCCTGACATTGCTGGCTCTGATCCCCAATATCATACCGATCATCTGGGCCCTGGGGGTGATGGGGTGGTTCGGCATTGACCTGAGTACCGGCACGGCAATGATCGGTGCTGTTGCTTTTGGGCTTGCCGTTGATGACACGATTCACTATCTGGTCAGTTTTATCCGGCTGGAGGGCAAATCTACAGCTGAAAGGATTCAGTTGACGACGACCCGGGTTGGACGGGCTTTGGTTATCTCCACAGTCGTGCTGGCCCTTGGATTCTGGACCGGCTGTTTTGGTAGTTTCAAGCCGACCATCTATTTTTCATTTCTTGTTGGCGGGACCCTGTGTGGTGCTCTTATCTGTGACCTGCTGGTGTTACCGGCAAGCCTGGTGTTATGGAGTCCTGTTGCTGTGAAGGGGCGGCAATGATGAGACCTTTTATCTTCTTGCTGGTGATTATCTTCTGCAGCATTTCCTATACCCAGGCTGCTGAGCCTGAAACGCTTTTGAAAAGAGTTGTTGTGCCTAGTACAGAGGATCCCCAAGCAGAGGTGCAACTGTTGATCCATAATCAAGAGGTGATCGTCAGGATCTTGCTTTACAGTCCGATTTTAAAGCGGGTCGTAGCTGTTATTGATGACAAGGAGAGTAAACGTTGGCCAGAAGATAGTGATGGCTTCGTGGAGTCACAACGTTATCGGGACGCCTTGTTTGCAGCGACCAGTGAAGTTTGGCAACGTTTTCGGGAACGTTCTGACCGCGCTGAAAAACGGCAGGCTCTGAGCATCGATTTTATCCTGACGAGAACCAAAGGGGAGGTCGTATTACAGCAACCGACTCTTGCGGGAGCCTTCGGAGCCTTGCAGATCGTCGAGGCCACAGAACTGGCTCACTGGTCCAGTCGCGGCAATTATGTTCAGGAGAATATGGTAGAAATTCTTCATGATAACTTTGCTCTGGAACCTAAAGCTGCTCGGGAGCTATTGAATCAACTCCTACAAGAGGAAAGATAATGAGTGTAACCATGGCAAAGAAATTTTCGCTGAAAATTAAAGAACATATTGATTCGCCCGAAAGAAAAAAAGCCTATAACGAAGAGCATTTCAACGAGGCAGCCCGGCATTATGACTTTGCAACTAAAGCCATGTCGCTGGGGCGCGATATGGCCTGGAAGCGTCATCTGGTCAACGCTCTGCCCGCATGCGATGGGCCAGTGTGTATTGATCTTGCTTGTGGTACCGGTGATATTGCTTTTATGGTTGCCGAGAAATATCCAGCCGGGCAGGTGAAGGGTGTTGACCTGACCCCGGCCATGCTCGATCTGGCAAAAAAGCGCAATCACTTTGACCATGTGCAATTTCAGCAGGGCGAT
This sequence comes from Geopsychrobacteraceae bacterium, assembly GCA_963664385.1. GTDB lineage: Bacteria > Desulfobacterota > Desulfuromonadia > Desulfuromonadales > Geopsychrobacteraceae > Seleniibacterium. The sequence continues at coordinate 198,466 of OY761157.1, read as the reverse complement.
ATGGGGGCATTAACTTTTGCTGACGCCAGTGCCGATATCGTGACCGGCAGTTATGCGGTGCGGAATGCTCCCGATCTGCACCAGGCTTTTAGGGAGATTCACCGTATTCTGAAGCCTGGGGGTACGTTAGGTCTGCTCGATTTTTCCAAACCGGCCAGCCGTTGGTTCCAGTCCTTACAGTATGTTGTTTTGAAATACTGGTGCGGGATGTGGGGGCTGATTCTGCATGGCAATCCTGAAGTTCATTCTTATATCTCGGCCAGCTTGCGCAGTTATCCGGATCGTGACAGCTTGCATCGTCTAGTCAAAGAACGTGGCTTTCTGGTCCGCTCCAGCAAACGTTTTTATCTCGGTACCCTGGAACTGCTGATTCTGGAAAAGGTCGCATAACTCCCATTATCCATGCTCTCTTGAAACCGCGGGGTGTATGGATAAGGTTATTATTTTATCTGCATCTTCGGCTCACTATGTTTCATGCCATTGTGTATGTTTCTTTTCGAATTGATGGTCTCTTCAAGGTGATAAAAGTTTGACAAAAAAGCCTTGTTGCGATCTAATTAGTTTTGTCAAACAAATGAGATTTCTTCACATATCGGGCAAATATTGCTGATTCCGATATGGTTTAGCCTGGCTAACCCATTTTTACTTGCAGGTGTTGTTACCGCTTTGAGGTAACACTGGAGGGCACATGCACCACAGGCGGATTCTGGTTGTTTTTCTCTTTTCCCTGTGCCTGAATTTTCTGGGCTCCTACATTCAGACGGTTTTCGATCTGCCGCTATTTTTTGATACGGTCGGGACGATTCTCTGTGCCGTTGTTATTGGCCCCTGGCTTGGTGGTCTGGCAGGTCTGCTCACCAATACTCTGAAAGGGATGTTCTTTACGACCTTATCCATACCTTTCGGCCTGGTCAATCTGGTGGTTGGGATCGCCACAGGTTACCTGGCTATCTGGCTCAAAGGTTATTGTAAATGGTACTCACCTCTGGTTGTCGGAACTGTTACCGCCCTGCTCGCGCCATTAGTTGCGGCTCCCATTGCTGCTTATCTGTTTGGCGGTATGTCCGCGCATGGAATTGACCGCTTTGTCGTTTCTTTTATTGAAAGTGGGCATTCCATTCTCAGTAGCGCTTTTTGGGGGCGTATCCCCATGAGCTTTGTCGATAAGTTGATTTCTTCCTACTTGATTTATGGTCTGTTGCTGTTGACTCCGGGATCTTTTTTCCAGGTCCGGAAAGAGCTATCCAAATGAGGCGGGTTGTTCTAACCGTACTCATATTGTTGCTCTCGACTTCCGGTCTTTATGCCGCAGATTCTTTGCGGGTCGGCATTCGTTCAGACAACCGGACAATTGAATATGAGACCGCCAGCCATGAACCTGCAGGCGTCCTCGTTGATCTCTGGCGACACTGGGGGAAGACGCAAGGAAGATCCATCGATTTTGTCCTGCTTGATAGAGGGACTGGCACTGCTATGTTGCAAAGTGGTCAGATTGATGTCCTGGCCAACAGTCCTGATTCTCCCGAATACTCTTTATCCGCCCCCTATTTCTCTTATGATTTTTATCTGTTCAGTCTCAATGACAGTGAACTGAGTGCTCCCAGCAAATTCCCGCTGAGTATCGGTTTGCGAGAGACTGACAGTGCGTATCTGAATACCGCGACCCTTTCGGGAGCAAACGTTATAACTTTCCCGTCCTACCTCGCTATGATTCAGGCGTTAAAAACGGGGAAGATCGATTACTTTCTTGCCAATGATGTGAGTATGAATGTGGCGGTTAACGGGTTGGCCTTATTGAAGCTCAACTATCCGCAGACCCCTTTTTTAAGCCATCAGGTCAGAGCTGCTGTCCGTTTGAATAATGTTGATTTTTTACCAATATTAAATGCTCAGATGGCTCAAAGTGTAGCCGCTATTGGAACCTCTGTGTCAAATCGGTGGATGCCTGGGACCAGTGCGTTTCGTATGTCGTGGTCTTTGATCGGGTTGGCCGTGGTTATCCTGATTGCTTCGGGCTTATTTGTCGTTGTCTGGCTTATGAATGCCAGGCTGAAAGATCAGGTGAGCCAGGCGACCAGGTCTCTTGTCTCTGAACAGGAACAATTACGAGAAGCGCGCAATCGTGCTATCGATAGCGAAGTTTACATTCGTAACCTTATTGATGCTATTCATGCCTTTATCATCGCCATCAATGAGGCGGGAAATATTACCCATTTAAACAGTTATGCAAAGGAGTTTATTCAGGGAGAAGGGCACTGCCGAAATCGCTCTTACAGGAGCTGTTTTCCTTTTCTGACTGCCTATACTGGCGATCTGATCGATGTGCTGGAAGGAAAAAAAACGCTACATTTGCGCAAGGTCGAATTGTGCTTGAATGCTGATGAGAAAATTGTGGCAAATCTGGCCTTATTACCTTTTGTTGTTAATGGTAAAAACGGAGCTTTGGTGCTGATTGAAGATGTCAGTGAAGCTGTAGAGCACGATGAATTACTGGTTCAATCACAAAAACTGGAATTGATCCAAAGTCTGGCAGGAGGGGTTGCCCACGATTTTAACAATATTCTGGCGGTTATCAGCGGTTCTGCCAACCTGATTAAGAGGCAACTGGCCAAGGCCGGTCAACCGGACCGCAGTAAAATGGCGCGTTACCTTGAAAACATATTCACTGCGGCGGATAAAGGGGTTGCTACGACAAAAGGCTTGGCCTCCCTCAGCGGCAAGGTGTCGGTTGATTTTGATGAATTCTCTATGAACCAGGCGGTTGAGAATGTTATCCAGATTTGTACCAGCACGATGGATACTTCGGTCAAGGTGCATTATATAGTCCCTGAACGGATATTTCAGATTCACGGCAACCGTGGATTATTGGAACAGGCATTGTTGAATGTCATTATTAATGCGTATCATGCCATGACGATTATGCGGCCGCCAGGAAGTGAAAAGGGTGGGGGGCTGGTGATCTCTCTTGAGTTAAGCTCAGGCTGTAGTGGAATAGCGAATAAAGAACTGTGCCTTGTGGTTAAAGACAGTGGTGTGGGCATTGCTGCTGAACATATTGATGATGTGTGTACCCCGTTTTATACCACCAAGAAAAGTGGTGTCGGAACCGGCTTGGGACTGTCTATGGTGCAGAATACCCTAATGCAGCATCAGGGCCGGCTGGAAATATCCTCAATCCTTGGGGAAGGGACTGAAGTTCGTTTATTTTTACCCTGCTCTCTTCACGACAATTCTTCGTTATCCGTAGAGAAAAATCAGGCATTAAGACCTCCACTGGTTGTTAGTAAGAAGGCGGGAGTTATTCTCATTGCCGACGATAATAACCCGGTACGGGAGAGTTTGGCGGAAAACCTGATGCTTTATGGATATCAGGTTCTGCAGGCAAGAGATGGTGCCGAATTGGTTGAGCTTTACTTGCAAAACCAGCCTCGGGTCGAGGTGATTGTAACTGACCTGGAGATGCCGGTTATGACCGGAGATAAAGCTTTCTTTGCGATAAGAGCGAGTAAGCCTGATGCTAAAGTGATTATCTCTTCAGGTTTTCTGGAAGATGAACGGATTCGCACTGTATTGGCGCACGGAGTTGATGATTTTATTCAGAAACCCTGTGTAATCAGTGAACTGGTTGCTAAAATTGAAGCCCTGCGCTGTGAACATAGTGTGGAGGTAGCTGGTTTTTAGGTTTATCGAATTTAATAACTTAGTCTTATCTGTGTTGGATAGTGTTCTGTCGAGTTTAATGTGACTAATAAGCATCATCAGCGTATATTTCACTGGCTTTTAATCGTGGTTGGTTGTTGCAGTCTGGCCGTCGGTATCGTCGGTATTTTTCTGCCCCTATTGCCGACCGTTCCTCTCTTGCTTCTAGCGGCTGCGTGCTTTGCCCGCAGTTCTGATAAATTTCATAAGTGGTTGATAAATCATGCTCAACTGGGACCAATGATCTCACCATTTCTTGAAAACCGGGGGCTTCCCGCGCATGCCAAGGTTAAGGCGGTCCTGTTGCTTTGGACCAGTCTGCTGATTTCAATCTTCTTTTTCATTCCCCTGCTCTGGGTCGACCTTCTGGTATGTGGTATCGGGGTTGCTGTTTCCATATACCTGATTCGGCTGCCGCGAGGCGACTGAAGGTGGTGCCAGGTTTCATCTCCAGACATCTGATAGTGGCTTCCTGGTGCATTATAACAAACGTTTTTATTTGGCAAGGTTAGAACTGCTGAGCCGGGTAGTGGCTTGAGATTTATAGTAAAGTCCCCCTCAAAAAAAATGGAAAAAGCCCGACAGATGACATCTGCCGGGCTTTTTCGGTTCTCAGTGAGCTATGCTGATGCTATGGATTATTCCCAGTTTTGTGATCTGGTATTCCACAGATTTGCACCGTCATCATCAACGTCTGGGCTCCAGAGTGGGAACCAACCTTCCCATTGATCAATCTGGGCAACGCCATTGTCGAAGAAGTAGGCTTCCGCTTCTTCATTACCATTGAGGGTAAAGTCGAGCCAATTTACATAAAGACGCTCTGCTTCAGTCAACAGGGTGGTGTTTCCGCTACCGTCATAGATTCCGTAAAGAAGGCCTGAGTGACCGGCATGGATATGCTCAGCGTAGTAAACAGGAAGTCCTTCGAATGGGCGGTCTTCATCATTGCCGGCAACGATTTCGTAGTTAGCATTATTGTTTGAGTAAGCAACATCATCTTCTCCGCCGTTAATGAAGATAACTGGAGAGTGAAGGTCTAAAAGATCATCGCGGGTACCGGACAGGGTACTTGCTCCATCAGCAAAGAATCCAGTATTCCAGGCGAGAATAGTTTTTGTGCGTTCATCCTTACCTGCCAGCAGAGCTTCATTACCACCACAGGACTGGCCAGCAACAGCAATCTTGGTGATGTCGGCACGTCCTTTCAGTTGCAACAGCCCTTCAGCAGACTCCAGCCAATCCATGGCATCGATCTGTTTTTGAGGATCTGCGGAACCTCCGCTTATAGCTGGGTAGTCGAAGGCGCCGTTAGCGATTACGATGAAGCCGTGGGAAGCAACCATGGTGGAGATGAAGACAAAGCCATAGTTACTTGGACGGCAAGCGCCGTTAGCCCAGACCACAACAGGGATAGAGCCTTCTTCAAATTTGCTGAGGTCAGCAGGGCGATAGACCGTGTGCTCGGGTAAACCGTTGGCTGCTTCGCGAACTGTCGCAAAGGATTGAACAATTGCTGCAGACTCAGGATCATAGTCTGGTGTTGAGTCTGATTCTTCCTGAAAGTAGTAGCTGTTGGTGACTTCGTTGGTTTCCTTGTCATCACCACATGACCAGATAAGCAGACACATGGGAATCATAAGAAGCGATAACCAGAACTTACTTTTTTTCATACCTTACCTCCATACTTTGAATAAGACGCCAAATGGCAGGAATGTTACAGTCCTTAGATAGAACTGAACGAAACATATCTTGAGTCTTATCCCCTCCTGAGCCAGCTTGGGGAAAATGAGGCTACCGAAATAATTTCCCCAGCAACTGGATGTCCGTTCCTGTAGGTAGGACAATGTATTGCTCTGTGATACATAGTTTATGGAAGTTTAAAAAATGAGTCTTTCAGGAACTGATGATATTTTTCAAAAACTGATGATGATGGTTACATGAAAAGAAATTATTGATATGAAATAGTTACTTAGAGTCACATAGGCCGAAGATTAAAATAGTAATCCCCGGAAGGTATCTTCCGGGGATTAGCTCAAGCTGATCACTTAGGTTAAATCAGTTGTCCAGCTATGGATAAATTGGAATTTCGTCATAAGGAATTTTGAATCCCGATGGGCTGTAATAGCGGGTGATATTGTCTGAAGCGTCTGTTTCGATACTGAAGTGCTTCAGATAATCCCACAATATCGGCATTTCTTCATGGGTGCAGTTATGTGAGCGGAACCTGTTTAATGACAGTTTAAAGACCGGGACGTCAAAACCTTCGTAGGTTTTATTCCAGGTCCAATTATAAAAACGATCATACCAGCCAGTACTGGTATAGTCACTGCCATCACCCGGATCAAGTTCATTGACTGTCAGGAAGTAGTCAGCCCAATAGTCAAGATTGTTTGTCTCATCATCCCATAGGGAACCTGAAAAAAAAGCTATATCGCCGGCACCGTAAATCAGGAAGTTGGGGATCCTTTCGTGACTGGCTGGTGTGAGGTCACCACTGAAACCATCAATTTGTACAGCATCATCGTCGTTCGGGTAATTGGGACCTGATGTCGATGCGGCGGCTGCAAAATACCATGGTTTGGCGATGGCGAAACCCTGGGTCGCCATACTCCCCGCTGATTGACCGGTACAATAAAGCCGGGTCGGATCAGCGTCATAATTGTTCAGGATCAGGTCGCGTAACTGTTGGAAGAACAGATCGTTATCTGTATGGCTGACTGAGATTGCGCTGGCATTGTATTGCTCGCAGGGAAGAACCAGAATAATCCCTTCTTCCTTCGCTACTTTCCACCAGGATGTTGCATCAATAAAGACCTTGTCAGTCTGGGTATTTCCTGCCCAGACGAACAGGACCGGGGCGGCATCACCCCAGATGGTCGCAGCTGATTCCGGAACATAGATCATGTATTCCCGAACATCGCCATCTACGACCATATTACCGATTTCAATACCAAGTTCTTCGTAGTTGGCACGAATAACCAGTTGATTGGCATAACCGATAACATTTTCATAGCGTGAATAGTAGTAGAGGAAATTCTGGATTTTTTCAGAAGTAGCTGCTTTTTGATAACTCAGTGCTTCATCAAGGACAGCGACCTTGGAGATAGACCCCATGTATGACGTCATCCAGCGCTCTGAAGGATCGGTCTGGGGGTAAACCTGGCCATAGGTGTTATCTGCTTGAGCGGTTGTCTCACAATCATTCGCCGCTTGCCAGTAAGCAATGCTGTCTGCTGCGGCATCAGCCGGGTTGATATACCAGGTTGGCAGAACCGTTTCCGCGTAAGTCAGTTTTTCAAAATCATCTGGAAATTCGATGGTCGCATAAGTACCGTTTTCGCCACCGTATTCAGTGCTGGCGTAACTCTCGATATAGCTTGAAGGCAAGCCTTCCGAATCGAGGTAAACCTGGCCAATGACACGCAGCGGGTTGGCAACAGCATAGGCTTCAAGGGCTGGAGCTCCGGCACCATAGCCGACCAGGTAGTGTTCGCCATAAATTGAAAAGTAGCTGTTGCCAGAGTAAAAGCTTATGGCTGCGTTAACATAATCACTTTCTTCTGCATAGGTTCCCCAGCCATCAGCACCCGGCTCAAGAACAAAAAGCCCCTCCCCACGGGCATCAGCTGTTGCTATCCAGCCAGACTTCCATAGGAATTCCAAGGTATTGACACCGTCTGGAACCGCAATAACCGTATAGTATGAGCGGATCGGTGTCTCTGCAGAGATGTAAACTTTGGCGGTACGGGTAGTGCCGTTGACCTCGAATGATTTCTCCCAGTAACCGGTCATTTCTGCCGGAATTTTATTGGCCCGGGTATAGTCATACTCCGGTGCGTCACGATCATCCAGCGTCTGCATGGTTATTTGCTCATAGCCATCATTATCGTCCGAATCGTTATCGGAGCAGGCGGATAGCCCGAGTGCAGTGGTCAGTATGACCAGTAATAGTAGAAATTTGACAGAAATCTTTTTCATTGCCTGTGGCCCTCGCTAAAGTGATGAATGCAGAACTGCTCAAAAGCAGCTCTAAAGGTGATTGTGTGGTGACCTTTGAATGCTCAAAATCTTAACGGGTATCGTTTTGCGAAATTGGCAAACCTCCTTTTCTTAATGGTTTAATTGTCCTTCTGTGGGGGACTCTGTTCTACTTGTCGGTTTTTTAATAAGGTTAGCGAGAAAATTTTCTTTTTCTTTCAAAAAACAAGGAAAGTTTTTCAAAAAGCGGTGAGTTCAGTCCGGCACCTTCGTTTTTTTCAAAAAAAGTACAGGTAGTATTTGCGCAGGGTAGGTAGAGAACTGCGGAATCGGTTTTAGCTATTGATCCCGCAGCCGTAAAGTTAGAAGATTGTGTTGATTATCAATGAATTAGAGTTACAGAAGTTTTAAATCAATAACGCTTTCTTGCTCAGAATTATCAACCAGAATGATCTTCTTCAATGCAGGGAATTCATTCTGGATAAAGTCCAGGTACATTCTTTTTTTGGTAATTACTTTTGCCTTGCTGTATTCATGTAGTTGTTGTTTAAAACGATCAACTTCCCCTTTTGCCCGGCTGATCACAGCACTTTTATAGGCCCATGCTTCTTCTTTAATCTGCATGGCAGTTCCTTTTGCTTTAGGAAGCTTTTCATTGCGGTAGGATTCTGCGTTGTTTTTCATTTCCCGTTTCTGGATCTGAGAATTGATCACGCGTTCAAAATCTGTAATGACAGATTTGTGTGGTGATACTTCTTCAATCTCAATGGCGCTGATGCCCAGCCCCGCGTTGAGATAATCAAGGTTATTCTGAATCGCCTGCTTGAGATACACTTCAACACTTTTTTTGCCAACGGTAAGGATGTCATCGACGGTTTTTCCGGCCAGGCTGATTACCACGGAGGAACAGGCTATTTGTCGCAAATAATTCTCATCATTATTGATACTGAAAAGGTATTTTACGGGATCGATAATGTTGTACCTGATACGGAAGTTAATATAGACAATGTTGTTGTCACCAGTAATGCAATAGGTAGAAAGTCCTGTAGCCTTTTTGAAATCATTCTTCCGCTGATCTGAGGACAGAGAAAAGTCCTTGATCCTGATCGTGTGAGTGGTTTTAACCGGAACCTTGGTTACGGTATCAATCGGCCACGGCAGCTTGTAGTGGCCGCCAGGTTCCACCTTACTATCAATGACTTTTCCAAACCTCTGGACGACACCAAGTTCACTCTCGGAAACTTTATAGAAGCCAGATAGGATATACACGGCTGATAATCCAACCAGGATAACGAGGACAAAATATCTGAATAAGGATTTTGTACTGTCTTTAAGGTAATGTTTAATGGTTTTACTCATTTATTCTTGCCGCTGTCGTTAGAGGATTTTTTTGAATTTAGGTATTCAAACAGTTCTGAATCTGTGGAGAGTACCAGAGTCGTGTTTTTGTCCAGAACTTTTGAATATACCTGCAGGGATTTGACAAAGTTAAAGAACTCGGGATCTTCACTGTAGGCATCGGCATAGATTTTCAGTGCCTCTTTGTCGCCTGCGCCTTTAATCTCCTCAGCTTCCTTATATGCTTTGGCTAGCAGTTCTTTAACTTCCCGGTCCGTGTTGGCTCTGATCTTGGTTGCTTCTTCTTCCCCCTCTGCTTTGTACTTAACCGCTTCCTTGGTTCTCTCGGCTTTCATTCTCTGGTAAACAGCGTCGCTGACAACCGCTGGATATATGATTTTTTTCAGGCCGGTTTGCACGATTTCAATACCGTACTTGGCTTTGGTCCGGAGGTTTGATTCATTCTTCAGCCGCTCATGAATCTCCTGCAGTTTTACATTTTCGGGATTGGTATTGATTATTTTGTCAATTTCATAATCACTGAAGATGATGCCGAGTTGTGAATTAATCATGTCCCCCAGTTTTAACTCAGCATTGGCGGTGTTATTGAGAGATTGAAAGAACAGTTCCGGGTTGTCAAGTTTCCACGCTATATAGCAGGTGACGATGATAGGGTTTTTATCTTTCAGCAACAGCTGCAGGGTCTGGGCTTCGAAGCAGTTGATTTTGTTGTCAAAGGTGTTGATTTTCTGCCAGGGCAGCTTGACGTTCAGGCCGGCTTGATTGATGGTTTTGATCGGCTTACCCCACTGGGTGATGATGACGGAGGTTCCCTGGTTGATGGTAAACAGGGAGTTGTACATAATGACGATAACGACAATGATCAGAAATATAAAAATTGGGATGATTTTTTTCATGTTTTAGGTCGCCTCTTAACTATTCTACCGGCAGATTTATAGTGGATTGAGCATTTTTAGCGCTTATGTAAAGACTGGGATGACCTGTCTTGGGATCAATTATGACTTTGTCGTTTTGCTTGAGGGTCTCTTCGATATAATTGAAATAAAGGACTTTTCTGACGATTTCTTTCTCTGATAGATACGGCTCAAGTTTGGCATGAAAGCTGGTGATAGCTCCTTGGGCTTTTAAGACCTCTTCATTAATGTAGGCCTTCGCATTAGTCACATCATTGTAAGCCATTCCTCGCGAGGAAGGGATTTCCGAATTCCTGTATTCCAGCGCTAGGTTGATCATCTCTTCTTTCTTTTGATAAGAGGCGATAACTTCTTCGAAGGATTTTGATATTTTTATCGGGGGGTGAATGTCTTTCAGGTTAACCCCGATAATATCGATACCAGTACGTATCTTATCGAGATCATTTTGCAATATATCCTGAACCGATGTTTCTATCTTGCTGCGGTTAGCGATGGAAAGCTCATAAAACGACTTCGTCGTAAAGACTTTTTGCAGAGTTTTATAGGAAAAATTTTCTACCAGAGTATCTGGAGAAGAAGAGTTATAATAATAATCGTAAAGATTCTTTATCCGATACTGAATGATGATGTAGGGATCAAAAAAATTATTATCTCCGGATATGAAATGAACTTCTTCACCATGTTTTGTCCCCCAAATCAACGGCTTTTGCTCACCTACGGCAACATTCCCAAGTAATAGTTCGCGGACCTGTCTGGTTTTATTCTTTCTTACCGTGTCGATGGGCCAGGGAAACTTAAAATGAAGGCCTGGCTGGAGAGACTCCTGCTGTACCGGTTTTCCAAAGCGCTCCACGATGGCTTCTTCATCCATTTGAACCTGAAATCCGGTATTGTAACCAATACCAAGCATGAACAGGATTAACCCAGTGTACTGGCAAAATTTGATGGTCCTGGCCGTCAGTTGCTTGATCTTGGCAGAGGTCATGCTGTTGATCTTCAATGTGTCCAGTATCCAGTTGAAAAAATGATGGTATGAGGCCTTATTGAACAAGGCATAGAGAATATTGATGGAGCTGAGGCATAGTTCAAAATCAGTGTCCTTCTTAACGAAGTAAGCGACGACATTGATGATAATTTCTATACCGAAAGACAAGATGAACAAGGCTATGATCAGGCTGACCCAGCGATCACAGTCGAAGCCAAAATAATACAGAATGAGTGATGTGCCCGTCAGTGACGAGCAGACCATATCTCCTTTGCTGTGGAGACCATCAGAAATCAGTGCTGCAGAATGCTCCGATTTTCCTACTGAAGAGAGGAAGATAAATAAAAAGTAAGACCCCAGCGACAAAACCAGAAATATGATACCGGTGACTAACGGATTTTCTATTTTCACGTTTTTCTGTAAAAAAACGTTGATGATTAACATTGTTGCGACGGTCGTGAGAAATAAGCCAATGATCAAGGAGGTGGTGACTTCAATGTGTTTGCCGAACATGGTGCGGATAACCCACCAGAGTGTCTTAAATTTTCCCTGTCGGGATGGCTCCGTGGCAATTTCATCCGGAAGTTCTGTATTTTGTATGGCGGTCTTTCTAAATAACGCACAAAGAACGAGTAACGAAGTCGCAATATCGCTGCCACTGTGCCACGCTTCGGAGAGGACTGCGATACTCCCAGAGAAATAATAAAATACAAACTTGAGAATAGTAAGGCAGACAGTGATCAATATGGCAATTAATGAAGTTCGAATCCTGATGTTCATGAGCCAACCAATTATTAAGAAAGCGGTTTGAACACACAGAGCATGTTCTTGTTTTTTTGTGTATGCAGAAGGGAAGCACAACGGTGGTTCCCTTCTGTTGTCTTAATTTAAGCTGGTTAAATCGTCTGGACAATGAAAGTGTAATGACTTGTGGTTTCCCCATCCGGCGCAACGATGTCGATGGTAATAATCGAACCGTCACTGACAGCAATTGTATTGCGTGAACGATATTCCACCTCTAAGTTGTTCAGAGTTATAGATTGCACCTTGGTAGACATGGATACCGGGATGATAGTGATCTCGGAATTCTCAGCTGGAACCTCAATTGTGTAGTTGTAGGTCCATGGGTCAAACTTGTTATGAAGCAGGTCAGGCACAGTAATTTCATTGCCGCCCCAATTAAAGGTGTTTATTGGGTTTGTGCCCCAGCTGACATCCACTCCGACCAGCTCTCCACCTTCGATTTCGATATTTGACAGAACTGAATATTTCATGAAACCTTGATCGGCATCAGGATCAGTGAGATCGGTATTGTAGTTTATGTTGGTTGCTTGTCCGGCAGCATTAACCGGGGTGTTGGTGAGGTATTCAGTTGCATCACCCATGTTACCGCCGATCAAAAGTGCAATCCAGTCGGTTCCATCTTTCCACATATCACCGATTAGGGTGCTACGCTGGGTTACTTCTCCGCCAGTGGTTCCACGTAAAGTTGTTGTGCAGCCATCTTCGCCTTTATCAATGACCTGCTGTAAGGCAGCTTCATAAAGCTTCAGGTTATTGTCCTTAAGTGCGGACTCGTCATGGCCGGTAAAGAGCATGGTGGTTTTGCCGTCGTCTTTGAGATAGTTGGCATATGTCTGTTGGGTAAAAGACAACAGGCGATCAACTTTTAATCCTGAAACGTTTACATTGTCCGCTGAGCCTGCACGGGTACATCCGTATATATCAGTCGCAAAGATCATCCCGTTAACCTTGTCCTGAAGAATGACAAGGCCGTCAGCATGGCCGGGTAGTGCGTAAACATTAAGCTGGATATTGCCGAGGTCGATAATATCCCCTTCCTCGATATTTTGAATGGCGGCTTGTTGATCGGTCGAAAAAACACTTTCTGAATGCCAGCCCCGCTGATTAAGGAATACACCATAGCCAGCTTCTATAAAGTTAGGTCCCTGAGCGTCGTGGTCAGGGTGTTCGTGGCCGATAATCAGGTTGAGCTCTTTGCCCTCCGGAAGTAAGTTTTCTGCAACATAGGTAGCAAGATTTGGATTTCCTTGGTTGGCAGCAGTGAATAAGGCATCAAAGACGATGGCCTTATCGCTACCTTCGATATACCAGGCCATGGGGCGCAAAGACTCAGAGTTGTTGTAAAGCTGGACCACTCTCGGGCTTGTTGTGGAACCTTCACTGATTACCTCTGAACTGTAAGGAGCTGAGACCGGACGTTGAAGGTGCCATGTGAAGGTCTGAACCGGGCTGACAACTATGCCGCCTTTTGCGCTAATGGCTTTGTAGGTGACATATTGGTTTGAGTTCTCTTCGGTTAGACCAAACATAGGTAATGAATGGTTAATGTGCCCTTTGGTTGCTACTGAATAGACCGGGCTGTCGATGGTCGGATCTTCACAGGTGTTGCTGTTTGGGTCATTGCCGGTGCAATAGGTGTAGTGGATGGTCGCGTCAGGTGTGACCGTGTACAATTTGACATAGCGACGGGGTGCCACATAGCCTTGACGGGGCAGGGCATATGGAGGAGCAACAAAATCACTCTTCAGTTCATTGAAAGCTGCGTCAAAATCCGACTTTGAAAATGTTTCATCCTGTTGCTCGGTTGTATAGCCAGCACCAGCGACATAGGGCGTGACAGTTTCTTCTGTTAATTTGAAAGCTTCGGCCAGAATGGTAATGGCAGCGTCATATGTGATGTTTTCATCGGGGTTGAAGTTGTCGTCTGCATCCGCTTCGATGATTCCTTCTTGGTATGCAGCTTCTACCAGCTTGCCATATTCGTCCGTGGTTTCAATATCGGCAAATTTCTTCACTGGTGTATTCCAGATGTCATTATAGTCATCCGGGTGTGGCCATTGAAAATAATCGGAAACCTCCGCAACAAATTCAGCCCGGGTCATTGGTTCAGAACTGTCCGAGCTTTTACTGCTACTACCACTATCACTGCATGACCAGATCATCAGGCAAAGTGGAATGAGTAATAACGATAACCAAAACCTACTTTTTTTCATACAACATACCTCCTGAATGTGAATAAAGCGCCTTATGGCAGTTTTTCTTCAGTTCCTACAGCAAGAACTGAAAAAGAAAGCGAATCTCACACTGATCTGAGCCAGTTCATTCAAGCGAGTTTGTCTCTGAATGTACCGTTTTTGTATATGTGAATACTTATCGGGTAGTCAGGTTTTTTCGGTATTGTTAGAGGAGCGGGTGTTGCCAATGCGCGGGGAGAGTCGATCGAACCCAAACCAACATTGTTGTACTATCTAGTGGGATAGTGTGTCGCTCTGCAATATCGTTCTAGATCCTAAGCAAGTTTTTGTTTTGCGTCTTTCATAAAACAATGATTTTTTTTCAAAAATTAAAGATTATTTCAATTTTGTATGACTGTTTATAAGAATTGAAGATTTCGGATGTTTTTTGTGATCTTAGTAACGGTGTCGACGCTTGAGATATAAAATTTTTTACGAAACGAAAAGCTGTTTGCTTTAAGCATCGGTGGGTGACGGAAAGGCAAGGGCATGATGGCGGAGGGGTGCTTATGTGCAGCCACCAATCATGCCCTTGATCGTGAAGCAGGGCGTTTAGATATTATGGACCGTGAACGTATAGGTGCTGGTTGTTACCGCATCCGGGGCAACGATGTCGATGGTGATGATGGTCCCATCGTTCACAGGGATGGTGGTGCGTGAGCGGTAATCAACTTGCTCGCCATTAATCTCTATGGATTGGACCTGGGTCGACATGGTCGTCGGGATAATAGTGATAGTGTCATTTCCCGTTGGAACATCAATAATATAGTTATATGTCCATGGATCAAATTTGTTGGGCAGGGAATTATAGGTTGTAATGGTTTCACCTCCCCAGGAGAATTCTACCGGAGCGGCCCAGGAAACTTCAACACCCTCAAGTTCACCACCTTCTATGTCGATGTTTGACAGCACCGAATATTTCATGAAGCCTTGTTCTGCATCTGAATCAGTCAGGTCGGTGTTGTAGTTGATAGCGGTAGTTTCCCCTGCGGCATTGGTGGGGGAGTTTGTCAGATATTCGTAATCGTCTCCCATGATTCCGCCGATAGATAAGGCTATCCAGTTAGTTCCATCCTTCCACATATCACCGATCAAGGTGGTGCGCGTGTAGGGGGGATTGTTATTCCCCCGCAATGTTGGTGAACAGCCAGCCTCACCGTTATCAATCACCTGCTGTAATGCAGCTTCAAACAGGCGTAGATTGTTGTCGGTCAACGGTGATTCATCATGCCCGGTAAACAGCATGGTCGTCTTGCCATCATCTTTTTTGTAATTGCTGTAGGTCTGTTGCGTGAAGGAGAGCAAACGGTCAACCTTCAGCCCTGAAACACCGACATTGTCAGCAGAACCTGCGCGGGTACAGCCATAAATATCTGAAGAAAAGATCAGACCATGAACCTTGTCCTGGATGACGATGTTGCCGTTGGCGTGACCGGGCATGGCGTAAACGTCAAAGCTGGCACCACCGAGATCAAAGCTGTCGCCTTCTTCAACATCTATGATCTGGGCCTCTTCTTCATCTGTAGCGAAAAGTTTTCCGAAGTAACCGCCAATAACCGCAGACCAGCCTCTGTGGTTGAAGTATACATCAAGTCCGGCAGCAAGGAAGTTCGGGGCCTGGGCATCATGGTCCCCATGTTCGTGGCCAATGACCAGAAACAGCTCTTTGCCACTTCTGTTAAGATTGTTCTGGATATAGGTGACCAGATTGTAGGGGCTGCTTTCATTGGTCTGGAGAGCGTCAAAAAGCATCGCTTTGGTTTGGCCTTCAATGTACCAGGCCATGGCACGTACCGATTCTGCATTATTGTAAATTTGATAGACGGTCGGGGTGGTTCCCGATCCTTCAACAATCAGCTTGGACTCATAAGGGGCTTCGACCGGCCGGTATAGATGCCAGGTGAAGGTCTGGATTTCGCTGGGAGCCATTCCTTCTTTAACCGAAATTGCTTTATAAACAACATCACGTTCAGGCAGTTGGTCATTAGAGAGGGCTTCATTGATATGCCCTTTGTCGGGAATCGTGTAAACTTCACTTTCGCCAACGACCGGATCGGTTCCGTCTGATGTGTAGTAGATAGTGGCTCCAGGGGTCGCCGTATACAGTTTGACATAACGTCGGGGCGCAGCATAATTCTGGCGTGGCAGGGCATATGTGGGTGCGACGATAGTTTCTTTGAGATCATTAAATAGAGAGTTGAAATCTGCTGTGCTCAGGAGTTCCTGGTTGCTCTGGCTGGTAAACTCGTCGATATAGGCTTCAACGATTTCGTCTGAAACTTTAAATGCTTCAGCAAGGATTTCTGCTGCTTCGGCATAGGTGACGGTACTGTCAGGGTTAAAGTTGCCTGAGGCATCTTCACTGATGACCCCTTCTTCATAGGCCGCTTCGATGAGTTTACCGTATTCGTCCGTAGTTTCTACATCATTGAACTTCTTCGGTTCCGTCTTCCAAATGTCATTGTAGTCATCCGGGTGTGGCCACTGGAAATAAGCTGAAACTTCACCGACAAATTCCGCTTTGGTTATGTTGGCAGATGATTTTGTGGAATCGTTATTGTCATCATCGCCACACCCCGAGAGAAACAGGCAGAGTGCCACCACTAGCAGTAATAACCAGTTATTCCTACGATACATGTTTTCCTCCCAAGTTCAAAATGAAGAGCCTCAAGGCAAGATTGGACCCGTTCTACAGCTGTGACGGATCCTGGTGAGCGCATAAAGCTTCTTTTGCTATCTTAAGAAAACAAGTTTTTTGATAACTCTTGGTTTGTCCTGGTTGTTGGGGCAGTATAAGCAGATACCTCAGGGGGTGCCCTGTACTATGTAATTTCAGTCTGAAAGATAGTAGGAAAGTTAAGGGGCAAAAGTCTTTCATTTTTAGGGGAAAGTTTTACATAAAACCATGATTGTTCGATTTTTTAAATCTTCGTGGTGGTGTGTGGGAATGGGGGACGAACGAGAACCTTGTGAGCGGATAGCTGAAATTTGTCGTCATTGAAATACTGTTGAGATGGTGTGAAAAATGGCCTTATGCAGTTGTGTAAGATTTTTAAACTGGTGATTTGAGGTTCGCTTTAACCATTTTTCCAGCGTCCTGGGGTTTGTTTCATGACGCGTTTGAATGAATAAGTCAGGTGCGCCTGGCTTGAAAAACCGGTTTCAATAGCAATATCCATAATTGAGCGTTCCGGTTCTGTGCGTAACAGGTGTGCCGCTTTGTCAATTCGTTTCCTTAGCACATACTGGTGGGGGGAGGCACCAAAGGTTGCCCGAAACAGGGAAGAAAAATGACTCGGACTGATGCCCAGCAGAAGTGCCATTTTTTCAATACTCAGATCGTTGTCGAGGGAGCTGTCGATAAATTCCTTCAGCCGGGCTTGATGCCGGGTAGAGAGCTTTTGCCCGGTTTTCTCTATCGTGTTGTTCTCACGATAATGGGCATTCAGATAGCCGAATATGGCCAGGGACAATCCTTCAGCGTACAGCGCTCCATTGGGCATCCCGGTTTTTAATTCGCCTGCTAAAGATAGAATTGTATTTCTTAGGGTGTCGTCACGGTGGCCATAGCCTGTGGCCAGGTCAAAGTTATTCGCCTGGTCTGGTAAATAGCGCTGGATAACTGAAGGGGGCAGGGTAATGCTAAGGCAGGTTCCGGCCTTACCTTTACGGTGGGAAGCATCCCTTTCATAGGTCGATCCCAATACATTGAATGTCGGTGGACCATTAGTAACTTCAATCGTTCTTTTTCCACTGCGGATCCAGCATTGTCCTCCACCGCTTAAGCCTACAGCTAACATTGGAACACCAGTATATTGAGGACCACTCTCGGTTTTGTCTGGCACAAAAGATTCTTCGATGTGGATACCTTTCCAGTCGGCTGGTAGGTTCAGCAGTACACGCCCATCGGTGCCCCGTGCTTTGGGACAATGACTTCCATATCGAGATCTTTCATTAGGCATTAAGCGACCCTCTCTTTGATAGTGTCCTACAGATTAGGTTGTGCTTTCTTTTTTAGAATAACGATGTTTCAATTTTGTGTCAATTTAAAACATTGTTTATTCATTCTTTTGATGAGTATTGTTTAGTTTTTATAATGCGTAGTAATGCTTTAATGAAAGGTATATAGAATGAAAGGGAATTGATATATCTCTTTGTCCGTTCTTCTTGGTAGGATATTTGGTTCTGGTATACTACTTGCCGCTTTTCCAGCGCGCAGGAGTCTGCTGGAGATAACGCTTAAAAGAGTAAGTTAAGTGGGCCTGACTGGAAAAACCTGTTGTCATGGCAACATCCAGAATAGAAAACTCGGGATGTGTTCTTAGCAGTTCCGCTGCTTTATCGATACGTTTCTGTAGAACGTATTGGTGGGGGGTGATACCGAATGTTGTACGAAATAAAACTGCAAAGTGCCCGGGACTGATGCCGACCAGATTTGCCATTGTTTCAACCGACAGGTCTGAGTCCAGTGAGTCTTCAATGAAATTACAAATTTGTTTCTGGTGGCGATGGGATAATTTCTGTTCTTTGTGGGGTAGACTCTTTTTGGCTGCATAATTCTGAGTTAACCAGCCAAGGATGGCAATGGATAAGCCTTCGGCAAATAATTTGCCATTCTGTGCACCATTTTTAAGTTCCTTTGTCAGCAGCAGAACCAATTCTCTCAGATGGTTATCTTCATGGGCAAAGCGTGTTTCGAGATCAAAGTTGGCCGCTTGTTCAGGCAGGAAGCGCTGGATAATTTCACGGGGAATCTTCAATCTGAGGCTAGTGCCTGCTATCCCTTTCCACTTACCAAAATCCCTTTCGTAGGTTCGTCCATAGATATCAAACCCGGGAGCTTTATTCTCAAATATTCGGGTATGGTTCCCACTTCTGTACCAACGCTTAACTACACCACTCAGAAAAAATGAAAGGGTCGGTGATTCGGTAAACTGGGGCCCGCATTCGGCGTCGCCAGGGACCAGGGTTTCCTTAATGAGCAGGCCTTGCCAACCGGGAGGAGTTTTTAAGATCGGTTGGCCATAGGCATCAACGATTTGTGGACAATGACTTCCTAGACGAGCTTTTTGAACAGTCATAAGGGGGCTCCTTCATGATATCCTGCTGGCTAGAACAGCGTCTTTTTTAACAGGATAGATTCCATTTGGAAAGAAGTCAATTCGATAATTTGCAGGTCATATATTAACGAGGAAAATAGCTATGAAGTGCAGCAAAGTAACAGCTTTTGTCTGATGGATTACGAAATGTGAAGCCAAATGTCATTATCCTAAATAATGCGTTTTTTTTGGTTGTTTGGTTGGTTGCCTCAGACTCGCTCAATCTCCATAGCTTCTCAGGAATGGTTTTGGAGGTGTTTTGTTGTAATTTTGCTATTGAGATTTTCGCCATAGCAATAGGTCAAAGGTTGGATGGGAGAAGGGAGGCTACATGGACGACCAGCTGACGGTGTTACGTGTTTTTTTTGCCAGGTAGAGACGTTGATCTACGGCATAAGTGAATTGCTCCAGTTGACATGAATGCCCAGGAAGAAGCGTTATTCCGCCGATGCTGACAGTCAGCGTCGGTGCGACTAAGGAGGCATTATGTTCAATGGCCAGGTTTTTAACATTTAAACAGATATTTTCAGCCACTAGCTGAGCCTCTGTTACCGTTAGGGAGGGAAGGATAAAGGCAAACTCCTCTCCACCGTAACGGGCTGCAAATCCACCGGAATTGCTGGTGCTTCCATCCAGCACTCCGGCTACCTTTTTTAGACTGATATCTCCGGCGGCATGGCCATAGCTATCGTTGTATTGTTTGAAATAATCGATATCTAGAAAACCCAGGGACAGTGGCGTGTTATTATCCCTGAAACGCAGCCATTGCTGCTGTAGAGACGTATCGTATGCCCGGCGGTTGGGAATGCCTGTCAAGCCGTCCAGCAACGCGATTTTCTCGATTAGCTTGCGATGTTTAACAAGTTCAAGAATATTGTTAACCCGGGCTTTAACAATGGCTGGATGAAAAGGTTTGTTGATATAATCGAGGGCACCGAGGGACAGTCCTTTTTCTTCGTCCCTGGAGTTGCCGAGGCTGGTCAGAAAAATCACCGGAATGTGGTTTACACTATCGTTTTCTTTTAGTTTTTTTATCACTTTATAACCATCCATCTCAGGCATGACAACATCCAGAATGATCAAGTCCGGTTGTAGTGTTCTGGTTAACTCAAGCGCTTTTTTTCCATCTTTAGCGACATTGATATGGTAGTCAGGCGCAAGTAGCTCAGTTAAGAACTGCAAGTTGAAAACTTCGTCATCGACAATCAGAATGCGCGATTTGTCATTATCCATGTTCGCAACTTTCTATCTTGAGATCAGCTGCAATCTGATCCAATGTTGTAAGGGCCAGCTCAAAGTCAAAGTGTTCAATCTGGGTTTGCAATATTGCCCAGGGCGAACCTTTGGGGAAGGGGCCAAGCTCTTTGAGCTGGTTTGCTGCAGAAATATCATTCTGTAGCAGCTTTGCACGTAAACTGACGACCTGATGAAGCTCAATGGCGGTCAGCGGAACCTCAGCTTCATGGCTATCTGGTTCAACAGGAACCGCGGCAACAACAGGTTGGAGTTCCTGCAGCACGGCATTAAGGTTATTCCTGAATAAGGAATAGAGCTCCTCATAAGTGGCCTTTTCACGGCGCCAGATCGCCTGCTCTAACGCTTGTGCTGCCGCCTGGAGCTTAATGGCCCCGATTGAGCCAGCGGGCCCTCTGATTGCGTGAGCCAGGTGTCGTACCTTCTCAATGTTTTGCTCAGCCATCAGGCTATCGCAGCGCTCTCCCAGTTCATGATATTCCTGATAAAATATGGCCAGAAAACGCTGGTAGGACTCTGCCTTATCCAGGCAGCGTCTCAGTCCTGCCGCTTGATCGATCTGCTTGAATGGGTAGCCTTTGCCAGTCGTGACTTCTCTGTTGAGAAGTGGGACAGGGGGGCTGTTTTTTCCTCCCTCAACATCACCATGGGGAGTTCCCCATTTAACCAGCATCGACATCAGTTCATTCGGGTCAATCGGTTTGGTGATGTGATCGTTCATACCCGCAGCAAGACTTTTTTCTCTGTCTCCAGCCATAGCGTGTGCCGTTATCGCAATAATGGGCAAAGCAGAAGCGGAAAATTTCGCCCGAATCCGTTGAGCAACTTCCAGTCCGTCCAGGTCTGGCATCTGGATGTCCATAAAAACCAGGTCGTAGTTGGTGTTTTCTACCGCCTCCAGAGCTGCAAAGCCGTTACCTGCGATGTCAACGGCCATTCCCGCCTGGGTCAGGAATTCTTTGGCAATCTCCTGATTGAACAAGTTGTCGTCAACCACAAGTACCCGCATACCGACAACTTTGTCGAGCTGTTCCTGTTTGACCCTGATACTGGTACTGGTCTGTAAAGAACTTTTGCGATCAAAGAGGGTCGCTACGGCGTCAAAGACAGTTGAAGGGCAATTAGGTTTGGTTAAAAAGCCGTCAACTCCAGCCAGGTGTGCTTCGGCACGAATAGTGTCAATTCCACAGTTATTAACCAGAAGGATGATAAATGGCTGGGTGGGGTGCTCAAGAAATTTGGTTTTCAGCTGGCGAGCAGTCTCAATGCCATCTATTTGTGGCATTTCGTAGTCGACAAAAATAAGGTCGTAGGGAATATTCCTGTCATGTGGGGGACTGATAAGTCGGAGGGCTTCATGGCAACTGGGGGCAGTATCCGCTTTGGTTACAAAGATGGAACTGACTATGGCAGCTAAACTGTGGCGGGCATGATCATTGTCATCAATGATCAGGGTTCGCAGATTACGCAAGTCCTGGGGCAGACGGAGCAGGGGCTCCTGATCTGTCGCGATCTCCATCTGTGTGGTAAATGAAAAGGTGCTGCCCTGGCCAGGGGTGCTTTCTGCCCAAATACTTCCACCCATAGCTTCAACCAGGCTTTTACTGATTGCCAGGCCCAGACCGGTACCACCAAACTTGCGGGTGATCGATCCATTCGCCTGCGTAAAGGACTGGAACAGGTTCTGAATCTGCTCTGGTGTCATCCCGATACCCGTATCGGTGACTGAAAATAGCAATTTTACGATCTTTTCAGTTTGTTCAACCACATTGACTGCTATGAGGATTTCACCCTCAGAGGTAAATTTGACAGCGTTATTTGCGAGGTTGATCAGGACCTGGCTTAAACGTAAAGAGTCGCCACAGAGCCATTCAGGGGTTGTCTGGGAAATGGAGAATATCAATTCAAGCTGTTTGGTACGACTGTTCAGGTGCACAATATCGGCAACCGAACTGAGTACATCATCCAGACGAAATGGACTTGCCTCCAACTCCATCTTGCCCGCTTCAATTTTAGAAAAATCGAGGATATCGTTGATGATTTTCAGGAGATTTTCTGCCGAACTGAGAACTTTCCCCTGGTACTCCCGTTGGATATCGTTGAGTTGGGTGCGCAGTGTTAGATGTGTCATGCCGATAATGGCGTTCATCGGTGTCCTGATTTCATGACTCATGCGGGCCAGAAAATCACTCTTCGCCCGGCTGGCGGCTTCTGCATCGTATTTTGATTGCATCAGTTCCGTTTTGATCTGGTATTCGCTGGTAATATCGAAAAGGATACCATTCTCGCCACTGAATCCTAGTCCGGAAGGATCTGGAATCAGTTTAGACAAGCTGCGCTTCCAGCGCCATTCATCGCCTTGCGGCCCTGGGGCCAGACAACGGTATTCGCGTTGCAGGGTGGCCGTGGTCGAGCCTGCTTTTTGTAGCCAGGTTTTAACATAAGAGGACTCCGGGCTTAACAGGGGACGATTATCGACAACAATAAATTCCTCAGGATGATCACGGAGAAAAGCCTCGTAATCCGAATACTTAGGCAGGTTACTCCAGGGGGTTTTCCCCATTATGGTGCGGTGATCATCTGAATAGATTATATGGGCATATTTTGTCAGATTGTTGATCTCTTCATGGGATTTATGGAGTACTTTTTCGATATCGCCGACAAAGGTAAATTCCCCGGAAACAAAGGACAGTTGGCGGGATATCGCACCTGCAGCTTCCAGACTGTTGAGAAGGTCTTCGCGTAATTTTTTGAGCTGGTTTTCCTTGGTATTGTGTTCGGCAATTTCATCCCTGGTCCAGATAACCCCGGTGTAACCGGCAAGAATCAGAATACAGACAACAACACAGGCCAGAATGATTGATGCCTTGGTGTTCGCAGCCATATCGCTGAAAAAGCTGGCCCGGTTGTTTTCGGCCATGGTTTTTGAATATTCAACCAGATTCTTGACCGCTGAGATCAGGCGGTCAGCGTGAGGTTTGGTGTTCTGCCGATTTAGGACATCAATAATGTCAGGGCCATGGATCCCCTGGCGGAATGATTCTCCAAGAACTTTAATGTCAACAGCATAGTCATCCAGGGCGGCACGTGTTTCTGTAAGTAGCTCAAGGTTTCTTGATTCCTTGGCGGTTTTTGCATATTCATTTAAAGCAGCCCGGATATTGGGGATATTGTCTTCCATGGCTTGCACATATTTCATATCGCCGCTATTAGCACGATAGAAATTAATAATCAGATTGTGCAGATAAAAGTTCGCTCTTTCGCCCCAGATAATACCTTGAGTCCCTTCTTCCGCAAGCACTTTGACCTGCTCTCCGCTCTCAATAAAGCGCATAATCAGGTAGGCGGACAAGCCGGCAGTTAAAACCGCAATCAGGCTCATGACCAGGATAAGCCTTGCTGAGATGCTGATCTTTTTTATTTGCATAAGAACGGTCCTGTAACTCCCAATGAATGTAGCGCTGTCAACCCACTCTTTACCGGTGGCTGCAAGGGTCGATTTTATGTGGTCAGGGAGTAAATACTCTTCAATCTTCGTTGCGTACCTGGATCCCGACAGAATTTCTGTAACTCGTTTTTAAGTGACTGGGTTGGCGGAGTCGAGGTCAGAAATCTGAATGACTAAATTTAGCAAATTTGTAAAGATTAATAAAACGAAATTTATAATATTTGTCCTATCGTTGGTGGTGATAACGTTAGACCTACTGACTGAAAGGAGCCAATGCTGCAGTTTTCCAAGTATTTCTAAGGTGATTCAGGCTCGCGGCAGAGACTTTAAACTGCGAATAATCTGTTTCAGTTGAGCTATCTCTCGGGAGGTGAGCTCTCTGTCCTGGTAAATTGCATGACCATAAATCTCCGCGAACCGTTGGCAAAGTGGTTCGTTGGTCTGCTGCGCCAGATCATACAGTCCGGTAGTTAATGGAAGATTCTTCAAATGATTCAGCTTTACGATGGTCTTCAGGTAGGATCTGAGCAGGTATTTGTGAGGTTGGTGCCAACGTCGCCAGCCCAGGTAGATAATCAGCAATCCCGCTCCTGTGACGAGCCATAGGGGACTGGCGAGAAAGGTATTTTGAGAACTTGGGAATTGTTTAAATGAGTGAGTGAGGGTTTTTAACAGGGCAAACTGCTGACGTAAATCATAATTGAGGACGAATTGACTCCAATTATGCTCAAGAAGATCGATGACGGCAGTCAGGGATGAAATTCTGAGGCGCTGGTTTTGCCGGAAAGCTTCGTTACTGTTGATGGCCAGTCGGCTTGGGTCAATACGTGTCCACAGCCCGTTATCATCGAGGGCTTCCACCCAGATGTGGGCCTGTTCCTGGGTGATCAAGTAGTAGCCACCAAGGGGATTGTACTCTCCTCCCAGGTACCCTCCAACCAGACGCGTTGGTACCCCCGCCAAACGTAGCAATAGGGCATAGCTGGACGCAAAATATTCACAATAGCCACGTTTGCTGACAAACAGGAAGGTGTCTAGCGGATCTTTAGTGACAGGCAGCCGGGTTGCTGAATAGCTGAGTTGCTGGCTTTGAAAAAATTGATCGATGGCGCCAATTTTTTCGCTGAAATCAGCGTATTGACGCAGCCGGGTTCCTGCTTGTCGGGTGCGCTCACTCAGTGTTTCTGGAACTTGCAGGTATCTTTGGTGGTCACCGACCTGGGAACTCCGGGCATGCATTTGTACCTGTATCTCATAGCGATATTTTTTTTCATTGGGGCGGCGTAGTTGCAGGGTTCCGTCTCGACCTAGAGTTATCCAGTTTCCGGGACCATTAATGAACGCTATGGGTCTGTCCAACGCAGGCAAGTAGATATCTGTCTTGGGTTCGGTATAAAGGGTAAGATTGCGTGTGTCTTGATGGGAAATACTGATACTTTCTGTTTCCCCTGGCGCTTCATGGTGCCAGCTTTGCCCCTCCAGCCGACTAAAAACAATAGCGCGCCAGTAAAGCTGGTTTTCAGGGATTGGATCTGTTTCAGCGCGAAAGGCAATAGCGCTGCTGCTGGTGAGGTCACTGACTGAGCCTGGTTTGACTTCGTCACTAATACCCGTGCTTGCCTTGGTTTCCGGATTTAGGAAATTCCAGAGTGGTGTTTGCGTACGCGGTAAAATAATGAAGAAAAATAACATGAGTAACAGTGACCCAATGGGCAACAGTAAGGACACTTTAAGTAGAGAACGCCAGTCCGCGAGTCCTAGGCGCGGGGGTGGTTCAACCATCAGAAAACTTAAAAAGACCAGGCCGGTGGTGACCAGAAAGATAAGGATAATCAGATAAACAAGATAAACAGATTCCAGGCTTAACATTGAAGAGCCAGCCAGAATAATGCTGGCTAGCAGAAAAATCTGCAGTATATAGCGAGGCGTTTTAGGGCCAGCTAAGCGGACTGCCAACAGAAACGCAAGAAACTCAAGCAGGGGGGTAGCCAGATCAGTCAGGGAAAATCTGATCACAAAAACAACTAATGCCGCTATAGAAAGCAGTGTACACAGCCGTTCCGGAAAATTTTTTAACAGGTTGAAGTCGGCCAGAAGACCAAGGCAAAAAGCGATCAACAAGGCACCGAGAACCCATGAGTGCAAAAACGGTAGGACTGGCAGGAGGCCAACACCGGCAGCAAGGTAAGCCTGGCTCTTTAAAACCTGCTTAACGGTGACCATAAAGGGCAAGCTCTTTCAGAAGGCGGTTACGCTGCTGTCTTCCCGGCTGAGGAGGAAAAGACAGGTCTCCAAGCTGAAGGCCAACGGCATTAGCGTGCCGGATCAACTGTTCAACGGCGAAAGTACATTGGCTTAATTGACTTTCAAGGGAACCATTGAAATCTTCCAGCTTAAGCATGACGGACTCCCCTCCCAACTGCTGGTAGCGCTTTACTTTAAGTTCTGCCTGGCGAGCCGAATGCTTCCAGTGAATATCTTTGAAATTGTCTGAGGGGTGGTAGTTGTCAATATTACGGACCTCACCGTCCTGGCCTGGTCTGGCAATATCGCGTTGCTGTCTGCGCATAGCCATCTGTGATCCAGATATGCTGTGACCGGAGTGAGGGGTTGGATAAACAAGAACCTGCTCAGGGTCGGGTAAGCGGCTTGAGCGGATAAAAAAATTAACCGGAAAACGTGATTTAACCCAGACCCCGGTCAGTCGCTGATAGCCACGCAGGGGAATGGTTATGGGCAGTGATACCCGCTCAGATTGGCCTGGCGGTAAAACGGGTAGCAGGGTGGAGTAATCGCCGATAGCAATTTCAATAAGAAATGCGGGCAGGTATTTACGGGCATTTTCAAGTCGAATATGGACCTGCGCCGGGAGGCCGGCGAATATATCACTATCTGGTAGCAGCGTGACCTTGAGCCGTTTGAGATTGCGTTGCCCCATCAGGCCGGAAATCGCCATGAAGCCGAGTAGCGCTGATACCATCAAGTACAATAGGTTGTTGCCTGTATTTACCGCCGCAAAGCCGAGTAACAGGGTAATGATTATATAAATGCCGCCGGCTTTGGTGAGTTTCAGCCCATAGGAACGGGAATTTCTGCGATTAGCGATCGACATACCTCTTCTTTGTTAAGGGTTTGATATTCTGGATTCAGAATCAGACGATGGGCCGCTACCGGGATAGCAATATGCTGAACATCTTCAGGCACGACATAATTGCGCCCATTCAGATAGGCTTCAACTTTGGCTGCGGCAGCGAGACTTAAGCCTCCGCGTGTCGATAAGCCCGCAGCAATATAGGGATGGCGGCGTGACGTGTCGATAAGGGTGTGGATATAATCGACAACCAGATCACCCAGCATAATTTCAGAGTGGATGAACTTGATTATGGCAAGCAGTTCCTCGCGTTGCAGCAAGGGAGTAATACGAGATAGTTTGTCACGGATACTGCCATGGCGAAGAATCTGCTTTTCCAGTTCCGCTGAAGGATAGCCGATGCCAGTGGTGATCAGGAACCGGTCCAGCTGCGATTCTGGTAGTGGAAAGGTACCGATCTGCTCAGCTGGATTCTGGGTGGCAATCACCAGGAATGGATCCGGAAGAGAATAGGTTACTCCTTCAATCGTCACGCGCTTCTCCTCCATGGCTTCCAGCATGGCACTTTGGGTTTTGGGCATGGCGCGGTTAACTTCGTCGAGCAGAATCAGGTTGTTGAAGATCGGGCCTTTAACAAAGCTGAACTCATTGCTACTGCGGTTGAAAATGGATAACCCGGTGATGTCTGACGGTAGCAGGTCGCTGGTACACTGGATGCGCCCGAAGTCAAGACCAAGGACTCCTGACAGGGCGAGGGCCAGACTGGTTTTTCCCAGGCCTGGAATATCTTCAAGCAGCAGGTGACCATCTGCCAGCAGGCAGGTAAGCGCAAGGCGGATAGCGCGTTTTTTCCCCTGCAGGTAGGTGGCAGCCAGGGTTTCAATAATTGAAAGAACCTGTTTTTGTTGATAAAGTTCCATACGGTTTTACGCCCCCCTGTTTTGACCTGAGGATTTCATGGTCAGGCGTTTGGCCAGATTGACGATATTTAACCCCACTGCTCCGGCAAGTAAACCGGTAATTATATTACTGCTGACTGACAGAAGAGGTATCAAAAGCTGAGGAGCCTGGTGGATAAGCTCAGTCACAGTATGAGCTACAGGCACGCCATGTAGAAGAATCCCTCCGCCGACCATGAACATGGCAATGGTGCCAATGATCGATAGTGCTTTCATCAGATAAGGAGCCAGGCGCAGGATGAAGCGGCCAATGGTCTGGCGGATTGTCGTCGTATTGTCCGGGGTCTCATGAGCTGTTAACAGCAGGCCGAGATCATCAAGTTTCACAATACCTGCAACCAGGGCGTAAACGCCAAAGGTCATAGCCACTGCAATTCCCGTAACAACCATAATCTGATTAAACAGCGGGGCACCCTGCACGGTGCCCAGAGCGATAATAGTAATTTCTGCAGATAGGATGAAGTCGGTACGGATTGCGCCCTTTATTTTCTTTTTCTCATAAGCCGCCAGGTCAATTGAAGGCTCAGCAGACAACTGTTCAGCGACCCTTGGGCTGGCGGGATTTTTTGCTCTTGAGTGGAGATGGTGTGCGACCTTCTCGCATCCTTCAAAGCACAAATAAGCCCCACCGAGCATCAGCAGCGGAGTGACGGCCCAGGGGGCAATGGCACTGAGCAGTAGCGCGAGGGGGACGAGGATCGCTTTGTTGCGTAACGAACCTTTGGCAACCGCCCAGACTACCGGGAGTTCGCGATCAGCCCTGACTCCGGAAACCTGTTCTGCATTCAGTGCCAGATCGTCACCGAGTACGCCAGCAGTTTTTTTTGCTGCGACCTTGGTCATCAGGGCTATATCGTCAAGAACGCTGGCAATGTCGTCAAGCAGAGCCAATAAACTGGTTCCGGCCACGGGATCTCCTGAAGTAAGACGTGAAAGAATTATAATCTTCCTTATTGTGCCTGTATCCGGTCGTTTTTGTCTAGTCTTTGTCCGCGCTTTCTCATAATGGCCATGCTCTATTAGCGCGATTAAGGTCTCTATGCGTGCGATGATTCGGGAGCAGGCAACAGCTTTGCGGGTAAACCCAACTCCTTTACGCCTGCCCGCTGAATTTCCTAGCTATCCGGTTTATAACGAATATCTGTGGGAAGATGCCAATTGTCCCCTGTGTGAGCCGAAAGAGGGTAAAATCCGTGGGGCTAAGGTGTGGCGGGTAAGTTATCGTTGTTCTGGCGGAGGCGATAGCTCTTTTGGCGACATCTCTTGTCTCTGCTACCGCAACCTGTGGTATAAGAGGTTTTGAATGATTATCACAGGTGAGGGGCCTGCCAACCGAGGTTTAAATGAAAGAAGCTTTACTCTATCAAAAACTTGCTGACGCTACAGTGCAGTGCCAGCTTTGCGCTCATAAATGCATCATTGCCGATGGGAAAAGAGGTCTCTGCCAGGTTCGTGAAAATAACGGTGGGACTCTTTTTACCCTGGTTTATGGTCGTACCATCAGTCAGAATATCGACCCGATAGAAAAGAAGCCTTTCAACCATTTTTACCCGGGTAGTAACGCTTTCTCCATCGCGACGCCAGGGTGTAACCTGGCGTGCAGCTGGTGTCAGAACTGGGAAATATCCCAGATGCCGCGCGACCAGCACTTTATCAGTGGTCGTAAACTTGATCCTGAAGAAATTGTTGCTGCTGCGGTTCGCTCTGGATGTCGCTCTATCGCTTATACCTATACGGAACCGACGGTATTTTTTGAGTATTGTTTTGATACGGCCAAACTTGCTCAAAAAGCGGGGATCGCCAATGTCTTTGTCAGTAACGGTTATATGTCTGCGGAGATGCTGACGCTGTTTTCACCCTACCTTGATGCCGCCAATATCGATTTAAAAGCGTTCTCTGATGCAACCTATCAACGCTACACGGGAGGTAAATTACAGCCGGTATTGGATTCTCTGAAAAAACTGAAAGAACTCGGAATCTGGATCGAGGTAACGACTTTGATTGTTCCCGGCGTCAATGACAGCTCGCAGGAGTTACAGGATATCGCGACATTTATTGCAACGGAACTGGGGCCTGAAGTCCCCTGGCATGTCAGCCGTTTCTATCCCAATCACAAACTCAAGAAAACTGCAGCAACGCCAGTTGAAACCATTGCCGGGGCCGTGGCAATCGGGCATGCTGCCGGCCTGCAATTTGTCTATCCTGGAAATATCTCTGGTGTGGTTGAAACCCGCTGTCCTCACTGCCAGTCTGCAGTTGCTGAACGCAGTGGCTACTGCCTTTCCAATTTACGCATCAGTCCGCTTGGGGAGTGTGCTATCTGTAGCGGTGTTATCGCTGGAGTCTGGGGCGATTGAGTTGCGCGCTTAGGGAATAGTTGCTCAGCGTTCAGGTTGAAAAGCCAGGCTGGCTTATTCTTTTGCCAGGTTGTTGAGGTATTCTTCCCATTCAATCGGGAGTAGGCTCTGCTTTTTGCTGTTACATTCTTTACATGCTGGAACGCAATTACCCTTTGTGCTGCGCCCTCCGCGGACCAACGGAACAATGTGGTCCAGGGTTAATTCCTTTGGCGCAAACTGCTGACCGCAGTAATGACAGATCCCTTTGC
The DNA here is from genome assembly GCA_963664385.1 of Geopsychrobacteraceae bacterium. Taxonomy (GTDB): domain Bacteria; phylum Desulfobacterota; class Desulfuromonadia; order Desulfuromonadales; family Geopsychrobacteraceae; genus Seleniibacterium. The sequence continues at coordinate 168,034 of OY761157.1, read as the reverse complement.
CTATTTTGTTTTTCCACCACCCTTGCTTGCGTATTTCCCGAGCTTTTGCCCGTTCGCGGCTGATGTGGCTGTCATCAATGTCAGTGAACCAATCCATGTCCTGCTCCTATTGAAAAACTGTGACGTCGTGGAATTATTGCACAAATTAGCGATTTATGCGATCTTATCAAGTTGTGCATGCGAGGGGGAACCCTGTTGAAGGTGAGATAACTTATGAAAATCCTTATAGTTGGCTCGGGTCAGGTCGGGTATTTTTTATGTGATCGACTGTCTCGTGAGGGGCATGAAGTGACCCTGGTCGATCAGGCCGAAGACGTTGTTCAACGTGCTCAGGACCGCTTGAATGTCATGGGTGTCGTTGGCAATGGAGCCAGTGCTGAAATTCTTGAAACTGCCGGAATAAAAGAGGCAGATATCTTTATTGCCGTCACCAACACTGACGAGGTCAATATTCTGGCCTGTTTGTTGGCACGTGAATATAACGTCGAAATTCTGATTGCCCGGACCAAAAATATAGAATACACCAGCAGCAAAGCGGTTCTGTCTAAAGAGAAGTTAGGTATCGACCTGTTAATTAATCCGGAAGATGCGGTTGCCGATGAATTAACTAAAATCGCTTGTAGCACACATGCTTTTGACGTTGCTGAATTTGCCGATGGGCAGATTCTGTTTCAGGGCTATCGCATTGATGCTGACAGCCCCATGTGTGATCTGTCTTTGGCCGAACTTGGTGAACTGCGTGGTATGTATCGCTTTGTTGTGGTGGCTATCAGCCGAGGGGATACCACCATCATTCCGCGGGGAGACGATACCATCCAGGCTGGTGACCGAATTTATATCTTTGCTCCGCAACAGGAGTTACCCGCGATCAACTATTTGTTGCAATCGGAAGGCCTGAAAAAGCGCACGACACGCAAGGCTTTTGTTCTCGGTGGCAGTCGCATCGGGTTGCAGGTGGCTCAGAATCTGGAAAAGATCAATATTCAGACCAAGCTGATAGAAAAAGATGAAGAGCACTGTTACAAGCTTGCTGAACAGCTCAACAAGACCCTGGTAATCAATGCCGAAGGTCTAGATATTGAGACTCTGCTGGAAGAAGGTCTGGCTGAATCAGGAGTTTTCATTGCGGTTACTGAAAACGATCAAACTAATATTTTAACCTGCCTGTTGGCTAAACGACATAAAGTGCGCAGAACCCTCGCCCTTGTCAGTCAGCCTGAATTAATCGGTCTGGCGACAGAATTAGGGATTGATGCCTGTATCTCGCCACGGCTTGCTGCTGCAGGTGCTATCCTCAAATTTGTCAGGCGGGGGGAGGTCATCTCGCTGACGGCAGTCGAGGGGAGTAACTCTGAAGTTCTGGAGCTGGAAATCAAAGAGGGGAGTGTTGTCAACGGTCGTGCCTTGCACACCCTGGCTTTCCCCCGCGGAGCTCTGATCGGAGCCATCGTGCGTAACGGTGCTTATGAAATTCCGACTGGTGAGAGTGTGCTGATGGCTGGAGACCATGTGGTTATCTTCACCTTGCCTGAAGCATTGCAAAAGGTTGAAAGGTTTTTTGCCTGAATGAACTTGTTGCTGACTTTACGTATTCTCGGTTCCCTGTTGCTGTGTCTCGGGGCAACACTTGTCGTACCGATTCCGTTCTCTCTCTATTATAACGATGGCGTCTGGTCATCCTTTTTTCTATCTGTCCTGATCTGCTGTGCCGTAGGTGGTGTTATTATGACGGCCTGTCACAGTAAAAAAGAACTCTCTGTGCGTGAAGGATTTGCCGTTGTTACTTTTGGCTGGGTGGTTTTTGCTGTTTTCGGTGCCTTGCCGTTTCTTTTCTCCGGAGCTATAGCTTCACCGATAGACGCGGTTTTTGAGACTATGAGTGGCTTTACCACTACCGGTTCGACCATCTTGACTGAGATTGAGTCGCTCCCTCAGAGCCTGCTGTTCTGGCGAGCCTTGACCCACTGGCTGGGAGGGATGGGGATTATCGTACTGTCTCTGGCTATTCTGCCTATGTTGGGGGTTGGTGGTATGCAGCTGTTCAAGGCCGAAGTCCCGGGGCCGACTGCAGATCGCTTGAAACCACGAATTCAGGACACGGCTAAAATGTTGTGGGGAGTATATTTTCTACTCACCTGCCTTGAGACTCTGCTGCTCATGTTTGGCGGGATGTCTTTTTTTGATGCCATCTGCCATGCTTTTGCGACCCTGGCAACCGGCGGCTTCTCAACTAAAAATGCTTCAGTTGGGGCTTATGACAGCGGCTATATTGATGGGGTCATTACCCTGTTTATGATCCTTGCCGGGGTTAATTTTACCTTGCACTTCCATGCTCTGAGAGGACGTTTGAGAGATTTCTTCAGTAGTGAAGAGCTCAGGGTTTATCTTGGTATTATTGTGGTCACGACAGCGGTCATTATGGGCTTTAACTGGTGGGATAATATTTATAGCGGGGTCGTAGAAAACCTGCGTTACACCCTGTTTCAGGTCGCCTCTATCATGACCACGACCGGTTTTGGGACGGCCGATTTTGAGTTATGGCCGGTGGTCACCCAGTACCTGCTGGTCTTGCTTATGTTTATCGGCGGCTGTGCTGGATCAACCGGTGGAGGGATCAAGGTTGCGCGAATTCTGCTGCTGTTCAAGCATGCACAGGTTCAGTTGTTTCGCCTTATTCATCCGCGCGCTATTCGCCTGGTCAAGCTGGGTAACCTTCCTGTTGATAAAGAGGTTATGCAGTCAATATTAGGTTTTTTCGCCTTGTTTATTGCCGTTTTTGTCGTTGGATCCTTACTGGTTGCAGCGACCGGTATGGACGTTGTCTCCTCCGCAGCAGCAGTCATTGCCTGCTTGGCCAATATTGGTCCAGGCCTCGGGACCGTCGGGCCGGTTGATAACTTTGCCCATGTTCCTGATTTTGGCAAGGGGGTGTTGATTGTGTGTATGTTGATGGGGCGTCTTGAACTGTTTACGGTGTTGGTGTTGTTTTTTCCGTCGTTTTGGCGCAAATAAAAGTTTTCAGCTAGAAACGGCCCTTTTCCGCAATCTCTGCGTCAAGCTGCGCATGTGCTTGTGCGGCGTAAAGTACTACGCCTCCGCGCAAAAGCTTGCTTTCCTTGACCTTGCGAAAAATTGCTCGTTTCTATCCTGATAACTGTTTTCTCACCGAGAAACGGCCCTTTTCCGCAATCTCTGCGTCAAGCTGCGCATGTGCTTGTGCGGCGTAAAGTACTACGCCTCCGCGCAAAAGCTTGCTTTTCTTGACCTTGCGAAAAATTGCTCGTTTCTATCCTGACAACTGTTTTCTCACCAAGAAACGGCCCTTTTCCGCAATCTCTGCGTTAAGCTGCACATGTGCTTGTGCGGCGTAAAGTACTACGCCTCCGCCCCAAAGCTAGCTTTTCTTGACCTTGTGAAAAATTGACTAAACAACAAAGAGCTTTTGCTATGGCAAAAGCTCTTTGTTGTTTAAACGGACGAAAGCCCCCATCGCTTAAAGCGATGGGGGCTTCCCCCCTCCGTTTTTACTTCTGAACAATGGCGTTGTTCAATATGGAGGTGATTATAACCAGGCTATCTGACAAAAATCTGAACAGAATAACTTTTTTTAAAATTAGTAAAATTAAGCCAACATTATAAAGCCAAGTTGACGACCAGTTACGCCCTTGTCGCGACGATGGGAGAAGAGAATTTCCGGATGACAGCAGGTACATTCTTTTGCCACATCAATATTCTGGGGAGTCAGGCCGAGTTGTTCAAACTGCAGGCGTGCGCTTAGTGACAGGTCCACAAGCCAGTGGCCAAGAGTGGTCTCTTTAGAAATTTCATTCCAGAAGCCGGTACCTTTGCGGAAAATATCACGCACTGGTCGATCAACTTCATAGCTGTGGGCGCCAATACCCGGTCCTATCGCAGCTTTCAATTCAGAGGGGTTGCAACTGAACTGTTTGGTAATTGTCTCAACGGTTTTACGAATAATGCCGTTTGCGGCGCCGCGCCATCCAGCATGTACTGCAGCAATGACCTTTTTCTCTTCGCTCCAGATCAAGATGGGTAAACAGTCGGCGGTAAGAACGCCGATCATGATTCCGGGTTGATTGGTTACGATGGCATCAACTTCAATATTCAGAAAATGGGATAAGTCGGGATTCGGTTCATCTATCAGTAACAGGTCCTTGCCGTGAACCTGCTTAACAGTAAGCAGTTGATGGGGATCAAGGTCGAAGCTGCGGGCAAAAGTTGAACGGTTCCCTTCGACATGGGGGAGCATATCGTCGGTTCCAAAGCTTAGATTTAAAGAGTTGTACGGCGCACGACTGACACCACCATTGCGGGTGCTGAAGCCAGCAACGATTGAGTCATTTGCCTGTTGGGGCTGCAGGAAAGAAATCTTTCCCTTGCGGACAAGTTTCATAGAGTCTCCATTTAGTGCAAAAGATAAAAGCAGGCAAGTTTATGCTGCTCAGTTTATGAGGTCAACCTCAATCAGTGGAGTGTGTCCAGCCCATGGTGACGGGTTAGGATAGCGATCACTGTTTTAGGTTCAGGTAGTCTATAATTTTACCCAGAATTTCAGGGATTTCACTAGAAAATTCGAGATACATTCCGCTTTTTGGATGAATAAATCCGAGGGTCCGGGCATGCAGGGCCTGGCCGGGGAGGCCTTTGATCAGTTTATTCAGTTGTGGATCCTGAGTCGCTTTATTCACAGGACGGCCATAGAGTGGATCGCCAAGCAGGGGGTGCCCCGATTCTGCAAAGTGAACTCTTATCTGATGGGTTCTTCCGGTCTCAAGGCGAAATTCGATAAGGGATAATCTGTCTGCTGGGAATTGCTGCAAAACCGACCAGTGGGTGACGGCATGCTTGCCCTGGCGGGCTTTACTGCTCATCTTTTTACGTTGCACAGGATGGCGACCTATCGGCAGGTCAATGGTTCCTTTGGTGGTCTTCGGACACCCTTGAACCAGAGCGATGTAAATCCGGTTTATGGAGTGTTGTTTAAACTGTTCAGCAAGATGGAGGTGACTTTGATCGTTCTTGGTCGCAACCATGACCCCTGAGGTATCCTTGTCTATGCGATGGACAATACCAGGACGCAAGGTTCCGCCAATGCCGGCGAGGTCATCACAATGAAAGAGCAGGGCGTTTACCAGTGTTCCCCGGGCATGACCAGCTGCCGGGTGGACAACCATTCCTGCAGGCTTATCAATAACGATGAGATCCGTGTCTTCGTAAAGAACATTTAACGGTATATCTTCAGGGATAGCTTCGGTAGGTTCAGGCGCAGGGAGATCTATTGAGATCTTTTCTCCCCCCTTGAGTTTGTGGCTGGCTTTGACGGCAGCACCTGCGATCGTTACAGCTTTGCTGTCGATCAGTTTTTTTATCTGCGAACGACTTATTTCGGGCAGGCTTTCAGCTATAAAGCTGTCAAGTCTGCACCCCGGATTGTCTTCGGCATAAAACAGCTGCCTGTTTGAATTCATTTACCAGATCTGACTTTCGATTTTTCCCGCTTGCTTGATCATGACATCAACGATAGCGCGTTCATATAGGTGTTCACGGTTTTCCATTTCAGGAGAAACCCTAGAAAAGAAGTGCTCACGCCCTTCCGCAAGCTCCTCATCCATAAGTTCGAAGATGTTATCACCTTTAATCCCTTCTGTCACCTTATCACGGTTGTACAGGGCGATATCAGAGACAATAGCGCGCGCCAGGCGAAATGCGAGATCAGGATTTTCCACCAGCCTTGCCATAATACTTCCTCCATAATGTTTGGATTGTTGGTTTTATTTTATTAATTACTTTTCAAATTTTCAAGTTAAATCCTTGTTGTCGTGTTGAGTTTCAGAAGAAAGCCTTGCTGATTAGCGAAAAATTATGATAAAACTCTCATTGTAAATAGTCGTTTTATGTCTTGTAGAGGGGGATGTTGCTGCTCGCTGAACTGGATAATAACTTGGATTTTGAGCTTGTAACCAGGAAGGTCTGATGGAAAAGCGCATTTTATTTGTTGATGACGAAGAAAGTCTGGCGTTGTTGGGAGCTGATCTGCTGGAGGATTTCGGCTATCAAGTAACCGCTGTGTTCAGTGGCCCTGAAGCTTATGATATGTTTTCCAAGCAGCCTGAGATGTTTGATTTAATTATAACTGATGAGTCTATGCCTGAGATGACAGGGATTGAATTGGCTCAGAAGATTTACACTTTGTCTCCTGCAACACCGGTCATCTTATGTTCCGGCCATTTGTTGACCATGCAGGAACAGGGGATGGAACAGACCAATATTACTCAAGTGCTGGGAAAAACGGAAATTTGTACAAGGTTGCCGGATATTCTTGACGATCTGCTAGCTTAATGGCCACCGGAAGGCATCCGGCGGCCATCTTTAATTCATGTCAGCATTAGATAAAAGTGACAATCAGCAAGATTAATACTGCAGCCATGATGGCAATTGATACCCACGACAGATTTTTAGGGGGGATTGGCTCTTGCGTTTTAAGTCTCCCGACCACCGGAAACCGTTCAACAACGGATCCGACGTGGGGAGCTTTGCGCAATTCACTGGTCAGATCGACCCCTGCATGGTGTGCATCTAGATGGTTTCCTGCGGTCCAATAGGAACTGCCGGTGACATCGTAGATGATATTATTCACTGCTACGTAAGCCGGTCGCCCATCCTTACCATCATATTTCCGCAATTCTGCCAACGTCATAAAAACCCCTAAAGATTAAAATAGGTCTGACTGTGAAGTTGTGCTGAAAATAATTTGAGCAGTTGTTGCCGCTCATTGACCGCAATTTTTTTATTTCGGACCGCTGTTTCAATCTTGTGACGGAAGTTTTCATAAAAGAAGGCGGGATTGTACTCAAGCATATCCAGCACTTCATTAATCGTATCCCCTGATTGTTCTTTCATGACGTCGTAGCTGCCATCTTCATTAATCCGGATACTGATGACATTGGTATCGCCAAACAGGTTATGCAGATCGCCCAGGGTTTCCTGATAGGCACCCATTAAGAAGACACCAAGAACATAGTCTTCGCCGTCCTTTAATGTGTGCAAGGGGAGCGTCTGACTTTCCCCCTGGCCGAGAATAAAATGGTCGAGTTTACCATCGCAATCGCAAGTAAGGTCTGAAATGGTTCCAAGGCGATCGGGGCGCTCGTTTAGGCGCTGAATAGGGACGATGGGAAATACCTGGTCGATTGCCCAAGAGTCAGGTAACGACTGAAAAATACTAAAATTTCCGTAATAGATGTCGGCGAGTAGATTTTCCAGGCCGTCAAGGCTGACAGGTGGTTGCTCTGTTTGCTGTTTACGCTTGTTCATAATTCCCGCGGACGCCAGAAACAGATTTTCAGCAAGGGCACGATGGCGCAGAGAAACTTCTCCGTTTCTGAACAGGTCACGGATCTGGTCGCGAGTCTGTAGTGCTTCAAGATAGCCTGCTGCTAGGTCAATCTTATCTGCCAGTTGGTAGAGATGATACTGGCGGCTTATCAGTGGGTGAACATCAAAGGGCTCCTGTTCGGGGAGGGCAAGTGGTTCAAAGCGCATAACATCGAGAATATTAAACAACAGCATGGTAGTATGTGCGACTGTTGCACGCCCCGATTCGGTGACAATGATTGGGTGGGGAATATTTCTCGCGTCGACAGTGTTCTTGATGGTTTCAACAATACAGCGGCAGTAACCGGCCAGGTCATAATTACGAGAATGGCTGTGTTTTGACTGATTGCCTATATAGTCAACCGCCAGACCACCCCCCAGGTCGATATACTGCAGCGGAACTCCTTCAGCAGCCAAGTCCGCGTAAAAACGACTGGCTTCGCGAACTCCGTTGCGGATCTCATCTATATCGGGAATCTGGGAACCAAGATGACAATGTAAAAGTTGTAAGCTGTCGAGCATTCCTTCTTGGCGTAAGGTATCTACCGTTGCCATCAACTGAGCAGTACTCAGTCCAAAACTGCTACGGTCACCGCTGGTTTCCGTCCACAAACCACCGACTTTGGCGGAGACTTTGATGCGGACGCCGATTAACGGTTGAATATTAAGAGCACGGCTGCGCTCAATGATTAATGGCAGTTCATTTGGTGATTCAATAACAAAGAAACATTTATGTCCAAGCTTGTTAGCCCATAGGCCCAGGTCGATAAAGTCTTTGTCTTTATAGCCATTGCAGATGAGTAGACCATTGTCATTCAAGTTCGCCAGGCAAAGCATCAGTTCCGGTTTGCTGCCAGCCTCAAGGCCGTGACCGTAGCGTGCACCAAAGCGGACAATTTCTTCAATGACGGCACATTGCTGGTTAACCTTAACCGGGAAAACACCATTGTAGTGCCCCTGATAGTCAGCTTGCTCAATAGCGGTACGAAAACTTTCATTGAGGACCGAAATACGGCTATCAAGGAAGTTTTCAATTCTGATGATCAGCGGTAACTCATGGCCACGGTCGCGGGCGCCCTGCAGAATTTCCGGAAGAGGAATACTGACTTCACCACTGTCGAAATGATCATGAACGAGCAGGTCACCGTTGGGGGCGACGGAAAAGTGCGGTTGTCCCCAATGGTTTATGCCGTAAAGGCTGGCTGAATCACTGCTGGACCAGTTGGTCTCAGTTGTTTTTTTCATTGTTCAATGTTTTCCCGGGCAAAAGTAGGCAGCATGAAGGCACCGAGGTGGAGGTCTTCATTGTAGTAACGGGTATGAAATCCTCTGGCCGCGGCGCGGTTACGATCAAAATCTTTGACCGGGTGGTATTTTTTACTGGCAAAAGCAAAGCTCCACAGACCGCTCGGATAGGTTGGAATGAAGGCCTGGTACATTTCGACCAGAGGAAAGACTGCACGCAAGTTCTTGTACATATTTTTCTGAATTTCCGCGTGGTAAAATGGTGACTCACTCTGGGCGACCATGATGCCATCTTCTTTCAGTGCAGAAAACACCAGGCGGTAGAAATCCTCTTCAAACAGGCCTACAGCAGGACCGATGGGGTCAGTCGAGTCGACCAGGATGACATCAAATTCATTCTGGTGGTCACGAATATAGGCCAGACCATCATCCACGTGAAGTTTGACGCGTGGGTTAGAGCCATCGATGGCACAAGCCATAGAAGGAAGGTATTCAATGGATTTGTCGATAACAAGGCCATCAATTTCACACAGAACGGCAAGCTCAACACCGGGGTGTTTGACGATTTCACGGATGCTGCCACCGTCGCCACCACCGATAACCAGAACTTTTTTAGGACTTGGATGGGTAAAAAGTGCCGGATGGACGATCATATCATGATAGACAAATTCATCACGTTCAGTGACCATGACCAGGCCATCGAGGAGCATCATGCGACCATAATCAAGGGTTTCAAGAATTTCTAGCTTTTGAAAATCGCTTTCCCCGGAAAATAGCGTCTTGCTGATTTTCATGGAAATGCCGACATTTTCACTGTGCTTTTCGGTATACCAGAGATCCATATTATAAATCCTTATTAAAGAGTTACATCTTTCATGTCAGCGCAACCGGGAGAGCCTTTAGTCTATAGGGTTGCGCACGTTTCTAGTACCCGCGCGAGTCAGCTCTGTCAAGGCAATTTACAGCAGTTTTCTTTTCTGCGGATGAATTTTTAGCTAGGCTGTGATAAACAGAATAAATTGTACCCAAAACAGGAGCTCATGGAAAGGATAACAGGAATGACAAATATCCAGAAAATTGGTTTTATCGGTGGCGGAAATATGGCGGAAGCCCTAATAAAGGGATTGCTGGGCGGGACCTGCGCGGCGTCGCGGATTATGGCGTCTGAACCAAGTGATGAGCGCCGTGACCATCTGGTTGATACCTTTGGTATTGAGGTGACTGATAACAATCTTGATGTAATGGATAAGTGCGATCTGATTGTACTGGCGATCAAACCCCAAATTGCCGTGGAAGTTCTGCAGGAAGTTGCCGGGGCCTATCGTGCAAGCAAACTGATTGTATCCATTCTGGCCGGTGTGACCTGTCAAGGCATTGAAAAATTTTTTCAGGGCGCATCACGGGTGGTGCGGGTGATGCCGAATACTCCGGCCCTGGTTGGCGAGGGAGCCAGTGCGATCTGCCGTGGCCATCATGCCAGCAAGGAAGATCTTGCTGTTGTTAAAGAACTGTTGCAGACAGTTGGCAGTGTGCAGGTGATTGACGAACGTCAGATGGATGCAGCGACAGGCTTGTCTGGATCGGGACCCGCCTATATTTACACTGTTATCGAGGCGTTGGCAGATGGTGGTGTCCGCGAAGGTTTACGCCGTGACATCGCCCATGCTCTGGCTGTGCAGACCGTTGTTGGTGCCGCGTTGATGGTGCGTGAAACCGGAGAGCATCCGGCGATTCTAAGAGACCGCGTCTGTTCTCCCGGAGGTACGGCTATCACTGGTGTCAGCACCCTGGAAAAGAAAGGGCTCCGCACCACCCTGATGGAAGCGGTTTCAGCAGCCGCTGCGCGTTCCCGGGAACTGGGAAATAATTAACGTGATCGATAATTTCTGGTCCTTTACCATTGCTATCTCCCTGCTGACGCTGTTTCCCGGAGTCGATTCTCTGCTGGTGGTTCGTAACAGTATCCGTGGCGGCTTACCTGACGGGTTGTGGACCAGTACCGGCATCTGTTGTGGACTGTTTATTCACGCGACCTTGTCGGCCCTTGGTATCTCTGCTTTTCTGCTCCATTCAGCCACCGCCTACCAACTTTTAAAGTTGGCTGGCGGTGGCTATTTATTGTGGCTTGGCTTGGCCAGCTTGTGGGCGGCGAGGGGGAAGGCTGGTAAAACTTCGTTGCCTGCGGAGCCGCTGCCGCATAGGAATGTATCGTGGCAACGCTCCTTACGTGAAGGGTTGGTTTGCAATGTTTCCAACCCGAAGACCCTGCTGTTTTACATGGCTTTTTTACCCCAGTTCATTAATCCTCAACGCTCAGCGCTGGAGCAGTCGTTGGCCATGGCGGCTGTCCATTTTGTTATCGCCATGATTTATCAGGCGGTCCTTGCCGGGGCCGCATTTAAGATAAAGTCACTCTTCAAAAAAGGGGGGGCAGGATGGTGGCAACGTTGCGCTGATGGCGTGATTGGCATGTTATTAATCAGCTTTGGTTTTGCCGTTTTCTGGGATCGACGTTAACCATATATAATAGTATTGGCTGCTGCAGTCTGGTTCCGTTTTTGCCGATAGTATTTGTGCTGGCGTATCACATTCATTGTTGCTACGTCATTTATAATGGTTTGTGACGATCTGCAGTAATTCCTGGTGAACCGTTGCCTGACCGCAAATGAGAATTCGGTCGCGGTAAGGGCTATAGAGCTGTCCTTCAATGTTCGTTGCTGGGCAGCCGCTTTCTTCCAGAAACAGTAACGCTGCGGCCACATCGTAAGGTTGCAGGTCGCTTTCCCAGAACCCTTGCAAGAAGCCTGCTGCTACATAACTCAGGTCAAGAGCTGCTGAGCCGAAGCGGCGCAGGCCACGACAGCGGTAAAGAACTTCTTCTGCGCAGGGGAAAAACGCTTTGGCCTGGTCGGGGGATCGGTAAGGAAAGCCGGTACCAATCAAGGCTTGTCGCAAGCAAGACGCTGGCACCGAGGTGCTGTGCTTGCCGTTATGATACAACCCGTAGCCACGCACTGCGCTGAAGCTTTCGCATGACACAGGCCGATAGACGATTCCTACCTGGCCCTGATGATTATCTTCCAATGCCACCGAAATGCTGAACTGTTCCAGGCCACTTAAAAAATTAGTCGTTCCGTCCAGGGGGTCAATAATCCAGCGTAACTTATCGTTCCCCTGTTGTCCTGTTTCTTCACCGTAAAAGCCCGCTTCAGGTAGAAGCCTCTGGAGACCTTCTTTAAGAAGCTCTTCAGAATGAATATCGACTTCTGAAACATATTCCCTGACATCTTTTTCAGATCCCCAACCGGGAGGGTGCTTTCGAAAGGCGGATACCTGATAGCTTCCAACCTGAGTGACCAGTTGCTGAAGCGGTTCGAGCAGGTGTAGCGGGTTATATGTCACAGCAGTTTTCCTCTGCTACTGAAGTAACGATTGTAAGGGTTGAAAGAGCGTCGGTATTGCCTGATTTCGAGAATAATGATGTTGATGATACTGGCAATAGGTACCCCGATAATCATCCCGATAACCCCGTAGATTTTCCCGCCCATAACAATAGCCAGAATAACCCATAGTGGATGCAGGTTTGACACCTTGGAGATCAGAATCGGAATCAGGATAAAATTGTCGAGTATAATCTGGGCCACCAAGATATAAAGGACAAAAATCCACCAGAATTGCCCCCCAAGGCCGAGGTCGACAAGGGCAATGATAAGTCCGGGTAACATACCGACGATCGGGCCAATATAGGGGACCAGGTTAGTCACACCGGCAATAATCCCGAGAATTGGAGCATAGCGAATGTCGGTAAGGGTTAAGCCCATCCACACAACCAGGCCGATGATCAGCGCTTCGATAATCCGGCCCCGGATAAAATGGGCCAACTGCCAGCTGATGTGTGCATAAATATCGAGAACCATTTCAAAGTAGCGATTTGGTGTCAGTGAAATTAAACCACGCATGATCCGCTTACTGTCGCGTAGAAAAAAGAACGAAAAGAGGGGTACGAGCAGCAGCAAACTACCCAGGCGCATAGCGGAACGAGGCGTTTCGGTAATCAGCCAGCCAATAAAACTTTGGGAGGTCGCCCGCATCCGTTCTGCAAGGTCATAGTTTTTAATAAAAGGAAAGTGGTCCTGAACCCTCCCCAGCAGGCCACTGGTGTATTCTATTGCATGGCTGATATAACGGGGAAAATCGGCTTTCAGTGCCTGCATCATCCCTTTCCAGTTAGGTGGGCCGATAATCAACATGAGCAGGACAATGATGGCTGACAGCAAAATGTAAACAATGAAGATGCTGGCGGTACGGCTGATATGGTCACTCTCAAAAAATTGAACTACGGGATCGAGAAGAAATGACAGGATCAGGGACAGTAATATCGGTAAAAACAGGCCACTGGTCGCCGTCTTGAACAGACCGGTAAAGGCGGAGGCTGACGAATAGATAATAATTCCTGAGGCGATACCAGTGGTTAACACCAGGTACAGGACCGCAACCTGGGAGCGGCTCCAGTGATTGGGTTCATTCATGTCTTAAGTGCTCCCCATCGTTATGGTACTGCTGCTTTAACTCATCGAGTTGGAGGCTGCACTGGAGCAGGCGATCGCTGATGACACGATTAAGGGCCATCAGAATTTTGGCTGCCGGGATGGGATGGCGGCGGATCGTTTCCATAAAATCTGAGCGGAACAAGCCGACCAGGACCGTAGCTTCTGTGGTTCTGGCTGCTGCGTTTCGTGGGCGCGATGCAGTCAAAGCTACTTCGCCAAAGAAATCTCCGGCTTCAAGGGAGGCAATCTCCTGCTCTTGAGCCAGATCATCGAGTTTGTATATCTGGACTTTTCCACTGCGGATAAGATACATTCCCGAGCCAATATCTCCTTCATTGAAGATAACTTCATCTGGAGCATAATTACGTATATGGACAGTATTTTCCAGAATTGCAAGTTCGCGTTTTTCCAGTTTTTTGAAGATCGGGATGGTACTGAGAAAATAACTCAGAGTGTTTTCATGACTGCGATTGCGGAAGATATTCTGCCAGAGTGGGTTCACAAGCGGTAGCCTTTACGAAAATGAGCAGCTGAAAGTCCTTACGCTGCTCGACGTTGGTCGTCAGTGAGTAAAGTGTTATTATACCAAGTTGCGACATTCGCACCAGACAAAAACTACGAGATTCGCGGTGACTCTATCAGAACCAAGGTGTTTTATCCCCGTTGCTGAATAACAGTTATGATTGATATCGATTTAAGTAAATATCCAATGGCACCCGGCATTTATCAAATGTTTGGTGAAGATGAAGAGATCCTTTATGTCGGCAAGGCCAAGCGCTTGCGGGCACGGTTACGTAATTATTTTTCGCCTGGAGGGGACGGCCGTTTACATATTCCGTTGCTGATGGAGAAGGTGCAACGCATTGAGGTTATCGTCACCGATACGGAAAAAGAAGCTCTGTTACTTGAAAATACCCTGATCAAAAAACACCGGCCGCGTTATAACATCGAATTACGTGACGATAAAACCTATGTGTCGGTAAGGATTGACCTGAAGGACCCTTTCCCGATGATGCAGGTGGTCAGGCAGGTTAAAAATGACGGGGCACATTATTTTGGTCCCTATTCGTCAGCTGGTGCCATTCGTGAGACCCTGAAAGAAATATATCGTATTTTTCCCCTTCGCCATTATTCCCTCGAGCGTTGCCGTAAACGCGGTCGCCCTTGTCTGTTTCATCAGATTGGACAGTGCAGTGCGCCCTGTCATGACCTGATCAGTCAAAGCGATTACCGGAAACTGGTAGATGGTGTCATTCAATTGCTGGAGGGGCGCGAGTCAGAAGTTATTCTGCGCTTGCAGCAGCGCATGTTGAGTGCCTCAGAGGAGATGCGCTTTGAGGAGGCAGCCCGCTTACGCGACCAGATAAAAGCGATTGAAAAGAGTGTTGAAAAGCAAAAGGTCACCGATTATGGCGGTGGTAACCAGGATGTTGTCGGGTTACATCGTGATGGCGGTGAAGTTGAAATTGCCCTGCTGTTTATCCGTCAGGGTAAATTGATCGGACGGCAGACCTATCTTCTTGAATGGAAGCTTGACCTCGAAGAATTGTTAAGTGGCTTTCTTCAGGAATATTATTCACGCGAGGTTATTCTTCCCGATCAACTGTTGTTGCCTTTTGAGTTTGAGTCGAGCGAATTACTTGCGGAGTGGCTAACGGAGAAGCGTGGCAGAAAAGTCCATCTTATCGCTCCTCAGCGGGGGGAGAAAAAACGTCTCTGCCTGCTGGCCGAACGCAATGCCAGTGAGGCTTACAAGCAGCGCGGTAAGCGCAAACAGGCACGTCAGGATATCCTCCAGGAGTTGCAGGGTAAATTTCATCTCCCGGCGATTCCGGAACGTATCGAATGTTATGATATTTCCAATGTGCAGGGGCACCTTTCCGTCGGCAGTATGGTGGTACTGCTCAACGGAGAAGCTGCTCCTGGGGAGTATCGACGTTTCCGCATTAAAACCGTGGAAGGTGCTGACGATTATGCTTCATTGACTGAAGTATTAAGGCGTCGCCTGGAACGGGGGCTGATTGATGATAACCTTCCGAACATGATCCTGATTGATGGAGGCAAAGGGCAACTTGGCGTGTTAACCGAGGTTTTGCGCGAATATAGCCTGAGTCAGCAGATTGGTGCGGTCGGTATCGCTAAAAGTCGAGTCATCTCCAATGTCCGGGGTAAGGCGGTCGAGCGTAGCGAAGAGCGGTTCTTTTTGCCTGGGCGCAAAAATCCGGTTAATTTTCGTCAGGGAGCAGCAGCACTTTATCTGCTCGAACGTTTACGTGATGAGGCTCACCGGTTTGCTATTACCTACCACCGTAAATTACGTAATAAAGCGACCTTGCGTTCGTCACTGGAAGATATTCCCGGTGTTGGGCCGACACGCAGAAAGGCGTTACTCAAGCATTTTGGCAGCTTGAAAAGATTGAAAGAGGCATCACTTGCGGAGTTGCAAGAGATGCCGGGGCTTCCTGTCAGCTTGGCTGAAACTCTTCATAAGGCGTTACACGCTAAGGATCAGTGAACAGGTGGGCTAGCTCCTCTTCTGTGCGAATAGTTTTTACCTAAAAACAGCCGTTGCTGGTAAGTCTCAGCAACGGCTGTTCTGAAGGGGTAAATATATGTTTTTTAGCTCTTATTAGTATTTTCCAAAGTCACTGTCATCTAGGGCTATCACCGGTTTCTTTGGTTGAGTCCTCAATTGATCCCACCCTTCAGTGTAGTTTTTTGCTATCGAGCGTTCTGGCGCAGGATGAGGCTTAACCTGGTGTTTACCTGCCGGCTGGGTCTCAATGGCTTGACGCGGCGCAGAGTGTCCTTTCAGGAGGAACTTGCTCAGCATATTCAATAATTCCTCAGCCTGGCTGGATAATTCCTCTGCGGAGGCCGCTGTTTCTTCAGCTGTCGCAGTATTCTGTTGGATTCCCTGATCAATTTGGGTCAAACCTTCATTAATCTGCGCAATACCTTCCGCCTGCTCATTAGATGCGGCAGCGATCTCTTCAGCCAGGTCGGAGACTTTAGATACGGTTGCAAATATTTCTTCAAGAGATGTTGCTGTCTGTTGCGCTATTTCTGTACCATGCTCGGTTTTTCCTACTGAGCTGGCAATCAATTCCGCAGTTTCAGATGCCGCTTTAGCACTGCGTACCGCAAGATTACGGACCTCTTCAGCAACGACTGCAAACCCCTTACCATGTTGACCGGCGCGCGCTGCTTCAACTGCGGCATTGAGTGCCAGCAGGTTGGTCTGGAACGCAATTTCATCGATAACTTTGATGATCTTGTTAATACTCTGGCTGGCTTCGTTAATCTCGGTCATTGACGCTACCATCTGTTGCATGCGGGTATTTCCTGTTTCAGCAACTCGTTTTGCTTCACTGGAAAGGGAATTGACCTGGCTGGCATTTTCAGCATTGTGGCGAGTCTGGCCGGAAAGGTGATTCAGTGAACTGGAGATCTCTTCCAGTGATGCTGCCGAATTGGTTGCCCCTTCAGATAATGACTGACTGGCATCTGAGACCTGACCGCTGGCCGAGTTAATCTGCTGTGCTGACAACTGGATCGTGTTCATCGTGTCGTTCAAATTGTCACTGACGGTTCTTAAGGCAACCATCGGGCTATCGTAATCGTCTTTAGGGTGCGGTGAAAAGCTCAGGTCGCCTTTAGACAGTTGGTCCAGCATGGGTAGTATGATGGTTTCGAAGTTATGCGCCAGGTTGTCCATCGCCTGCCCCAATTGACCAATTTCATCGGTACGGTTCAAATTCAGGCGACTCTGATACCGGCCACTCTCAATTTCTTCGAGCATGGTGACTGTGGCTTTCATCGGCTTGGTAATCGAGCGGGTTACCAGATAGATGAGAATAATAGACAGGAACATGCAGATACCGACTACGGTGATGATGGTATAGAAGACTTTATTTACCATAGCTTGCAAATCGTCAACATAGGCACCGCTACCGATAATCCAATTCCATTTGGGGTGTTTTTTAACAAAAGAAATTTTGGGCTGCGGATCTTCGAACCCTGGTTTGTTCCACTGATAGTGAACGATGCCTCCCGCAGGGTTAGCAGATACCTTGACCATCTCGACAAACAACTTGACACCATCAGGATCCTTCATTGTCGACAGGTCCTGCCCGTCAAGCTTTGGGTTAGTTGGGTGCATAATCATTTTAGGTTGAGTGTCATTAATCCAGAAGTAGCCAGATCCTTCATAGCGCAGGTCTTTGATCGTAGATTTCGCTAATTGCATAGCTTCTTCTTCTGAATAGCGTTTGCCAGCTTCTTTGCTGAAATGATCGATGATAGCCCAGGCGGTCTCAACGGATGCAGCCACTTTCTTTTCTGTCGACTGATAGATTTCATCGCGGTAGTCGAGATAAAAACCGGTCAAGCTCGCGATAAAAATAAGCGCCGTAATTGCTGATACCAGATAGATTTTTGTACCGATTCTAAGATTTCTTATAAAGTTCATCTGGTCAGTTCCTTTCTTGTTCGTTGTTTATGTTAGATATGTTTGTATCGTTGGTTATTGCGTTTTTATGATTGTGAGAGGCGACGGTACGGTTCTGTTTTGCCTTTTCTTCGCAGGAACAGGGTGAGACGACCGTATTCAAATGACCTTTATCAAGGGTTGCGAAGCTGCAAAGTTCACCGTTATCGGCACTGTTATTGTAAAGATGAGTATTGATGCACTTGAGCATATTTTCCGGATGGCAAACCGAAATATTGTATTCGTCACGCGATGGTTTAAATGCACCGGTTCTTATCATGTAAATCACCGGTATCTGTAATTGAGAGACCAGATTTTTGAATAAGCTGGTGCGGTTATCCAGATCTGGCCAGCTGTTCAGCAGTAATAGATCAAAGTGAGCTTCTTTTAAATGGTCGGTCGACAGCCAGTTCAAAATCTCATCTATAGATTCACTGCTGGTGCAATCAAAGTTGGCAACTCTCAGCAATAAGGCGATATGCTGGGAATAGCTATCTTTTGGTGCAAAAAGAAGAATGCGTTTCATCAGTATTGCTCCTGGCAAATGATTTATAGTGTATGGTTTGCACAAAAGATGCCAATAGTTAGAATGCGCTTAGAAAGCGGGCTCAGAGCCTGGCTACGAGGTTTCTGATCCTAAGGTTTGGAAGAGGAATCGTTGCAATATTACTTGTTGTTACTTTGATTTTTAATGGCTAACATATTGAAAATAATGAGGAAAGGTGAGTATGGTGAGAATTGCACCTGCAATTATAGTTGCAGGTAGGATTTGAAAAGTTAAGCCCATAAAAAAACAGGGTCTCAATATAAATAGAGACCCTGTTTTTCACAAATTATCAGCTAGAAGAAAACTACTCAACAGTAACTTCTGCTCCTTCGAGAATAAGATCGTATTTGTAGCCGTAGCCAAAATCTTTGTCGAGAGTCAGGGGGGCCTTGACCAGCACCGTATCACCAACCTTGACCGTCGTATTACTGGTGACAGTCAGGTCGTGAGTCGCTGAAGCCTGAGTTCCTGAGCCATCCTGAATATGGATCCAGTTGGTAGACATGATCTGAGGACTGAACTTCACGACTTTACCACGGACGCTTATCGTTTTACCGGAAAGTTCCTCTTTGCCTGCATAGACCTCACCGATTGTATAACCTCCTGCGGCTTTCTGCAGTTCACTAAAATCGAGTGTTGGAGGAGGGGTTGACCCGGATACCGGGGGATGTCCTTCCGGCATCTGCATTTTATTCATGCTACCGGTTGCGGATGGCATATCCGGGTTGCTGGCATTGAGTACCGACTCAACAAAATATACAACCTCAAAATCACGGTTCAGAGTCTGGCTGTGATAATTCTTCATCGCCATCCCTTGAGGGATAACCACCTGATCTCCAACAGCGACACTGAACTGTGGCGCAGCCGCCCAGATTTTTTCTTTGCCGGTATCGACCTGAACGTAGGTATAGCCGGAGGCGTCCATGGTTTCAGTTACTGCTCCTGATGTTCCGCTGAGGGCGGCGGGCTGAGTGGGTGTTGCTGTGGCCTCAGGTTGAGGTTTGGTCTCAGCTGCCTGTGCTGTTGCTGGTATTTCATCTTTGGAACAGGCAGAAAGTAGCAACAGGGATGTACTCGCTAAAACAAGGATGAATGATTTGTTCACAGATGGCCTCCGACGAAAATATAATATTGTTATAGCGTTACCAACAAGCAACATACCACAGTGCGGAAAGATCAAACAAGGTGGATATAGGCTTTCCTATATTTCTGTGGATTAGCACAGATTGCGACCGTAGATCTGTGATATTTCCCTTAATTTAGTGGCTAATTGGTGGTTGAGAACATCCGGTAAATAGCGCCATTGCCAGTTGTTTTCAGCGGTACCTGGGATATTCATCCGCTGTTCAGCAGGCAGGCCGAGAATGTCCTGCAGCGGTAAAATCGCCAGACGTGAAACGCTTGCCAGGGCAGTCGCTATGAGTTGCCAGGGCATATCCACATTATCCAGATTAAGATAACTGAGAATCCGCTGCTGCATAGCTTGGTCGAGACCCTGCCACCAGCCAAGGGTTGTATTGTTATCATGGGTCCCGGTGTAAACGACAGAATTGGGGATGTGGTTATGGGGCAGGTAAGGGTTTTTAGCATCTGAATCGAAGGCAAACTGGAGAATTTTCATGCCGGGGAAGCTGAAATCATCGCGTAGTTTTTCCACGTCAGGAGTGATAATACCAAGATCCTCGGCAATAATCGGTAATGTTGCAAAGCTGTTCCTTAAAGAGGTAAATAGCTCCTGTCCCGGACTTTCCAGCCAATAGCCATTGATCGCGGTTTCCTCACTCGCATTAATCGCCCAGCAGGCAGAAAAACCACGGAAATGATCAACCCGCAGAAGGTCGAAAAGTCTGAAATTCCAGGTAAAGCGCTGGTGCCACCAGATGAAGTCATTAGCTGCCATCTGTTCCCAGCGATACAGCGGATTGCCCCAACGTTGCCCGGTTGCACTGAAATAATCTGGAGGGACTCCGGCGACCAGGGTCGGCTGCCCTGATTCATCCAGGTGATACTGCTGTTGGTTGGCCCAGACATCGGCAGAGTTCAGGGCGACAAAGATGGGGAGATCGCCGTAAATCTGAATCCCTTTATTGTTGGCATACGCCTTAAGGGCAAACCACTGCTCGAAAAAGATGAATTGTTGATATTTCTGGAGATAAATTGCATCGCCCAGCTGCTCTTTGACTGCAGCCATAGCCTCAGGATCACGACTTCTGACTGCGGCGGGCCAGCTTTGCCAGTCGGAAAAATTGTGGACCCTGCGCAGGGCTTCGAAAAGAGCATAGTCCTCAAGCCAGAAGCTGTTTTCAGTGCAAAATTGGTTGAAATTGTTCAAGCGTTGGTCGCTTGTAGTGTTTTTAAAACGCTTGCAAGCCTGTTCTAACAACGGCTCCTGAATGTCAATGGCGCTAGCATAGTCTGCATTATCAGTAGCGGGTGCGTTTGGCAGCTGTTGTTGTTCAAGATCCCCCTCTGCTACCAGCAGCTCAAGGCTGATTAGCAGAGGGGTCCCGGCAAAAGCTGAGAAAGAACTATAGGGGCAATTGCCATAGCCGGTTGGCCCGAGTGGCAGAATCTGCCACACGGTCTGTCCTGCTGCGGCCAGAAAATCGATGAAACGATAAGCATCCGATCCTAGGCAGCCAACGGCCTGGGGGCCAGGTAGTGAGGTCGGGTGTAGCAGGATACCACTCTGACGGTGCGACAGCATGTAAGCTCCTCTAAACGGATGAAAGCAGAGATCAGGGGACAATGACTCTGGCGGCCTGACTCTGTAACTCTACCATTTCGTACATGTTGGTGATACGCCCAACCTTAAGTGATTCTTTACGATTGTAAAAATCAAGGCACAGGCCACAGCTGGCCAGGTCAACGCCACGCTCTTTCAATTTTACCAGAGCATCGAGGAGCTCGCCTTCTTCCGTGGTCAGATTTATGCCGCTGTTAACAAACAGTATATGACTAGGTAGCGGGTCCATTTCAAGCAGCGCCATAAGAAAATTTTTCATCAACACACGGCCAAAGCTGTCGTCTCCTTGTCCCATGCGATCACTTCCACAGTAGACTACTGACGCTCCACTGGCAGGTGCTGATTGCTGTTGTTCGGCAGGGGTGGCCTGAATTGTGCTGTTCGCATCCGGTGTCAGGGTCAGGATAAAGCCGGTATCATTAGTTTCGGCAGTTGCCTGGTACCCCATTTTCTGGGCCAGGCGGGAGACATTGTCTTTGCCCGCTTCATCGCCGACGCAAACCTTAAGAGCGATTCCAGGATTGGCCAGGATTTGTTTGCGGGTTTCAATAACAGGGTAAGGGCACTGATGCTGACTGTAGTCGAGCTTGATCATGAAATGAATCCTTTATGAATAAATAGGATGAGCACACTTGGCAATAACATAAAAGTAACTCTAATTGATTGTATTGGAGATTTCAATGCAGCTGATCGTTATTGTTCATGTTTCAGGTATAAAAAAAGCCCGGTGCAGGACCGGGCTGAAATAGATTGCATGGGAAATGTTGAATTAGAATTTTACCCCAAGACCAACATAACCATAATAGGCAGTGCCATCTTCATCACCATAGACGTAACCTTCATTGGCTTTAAAAATGTCATAGGTGAATGACGCATTTGCATACATCATGGCGCTGAACGCGTAAGTTCCGCCAACCGTCAATTCATACTGCTCATAAGACAGGTCTGAATAGCTGTCGATCTCATTGTTCAGATCCTCAGTGTCGTAAGCGGCTTGTTCAGTTCCGGCCCAAACCAGTGATGGGCGGTCTTCAAAATTCCAGTCCCAGGTATCTTCGGCATTGTTATAGGTGACACCAGCATTCAGTAACAGTTTCTTGGTGGCCTGATAGTTCATGTTCAGGGCTAATGTGTGGACATCAGATTCATATTCGGCAACGCTGCAGTACGACCCAAACTGGGTCGATGAGATGGAGTCCGCTCAGCCATGGTACCAGCCAACACACATCTGGTTTTCAGTTTTTTGCTTATTGAATGTGTAGGCCATGGTCAGGTTCATTTTGCTATTAGGGGCGTAGTAGAAGGTGACCCCGGGGACATAGGTATCTTGTTGGTAGTTGACGTTATCGTTTTCTTCCATGCGGACCCTGGCAAACAGGGTCGCTGCAAACTGGGATGATGGCGCCCAGGTTGAAGAAAATTTCAGTTCGTGGACATCTTCGGGAGACACAGACGATTCCAGTTCCCGGTTAGGGTAGACACTGTTCCAGTAGTAGACGCCATCGTAATTACCGTCACCGTTAGCATCGACATCGTTTCCTGGGGCTCCCAGGAACGTTGATGTTGTGAACCAGGCCAGACCTGGGTACAGATCCGATGTTGAACCGCTAACCTGACCGATGCCGACATCGGCTCCGGTAAATGGTTCATCAATATTCTGATAGGAATAACTGACACGACCGGAAAGCTTCCGGTTAAGGCGACTCTTCAGTGCCACCTTGAACGTGTTGGTTTCAGTATCCGACAGTTCAAGCTCGGCACGGTCGGTCTCTTCGTATTCGTAACCGAGGCGTAAGGTGGTCCCGGTGGTAATGCGGTAGACACCGTCCAGACCAAATTGGGTCACCTTGCGAGACTCTGCTGACTCGTAATCTTTTTCACCGGTAGTCAGGTCGTAGCCCAGTGCCGGGTCAAGGTTGGCACCAACAACCTTCGGGAAGGTTACGGTGTACTCAGGACCTTCGATTTCGTAACTGCCACCACGTGCGCTAAGTCTGAAGGCACCAATACGGGTCGCTCCCTTCAAGAAGAAGGATTCGAATTCACTGGTCAGGGTGCTGTTGTCGATGGTGTAGCTGTCGTCTTCAATAACATCTGATTCGACATCTGCTTTGGTATAAGCTGCCGTCAGAGCAGTATCCCTGGTAAAGTCGACACGCGCCTTGATGGAATGACTGTCTTTTTGTGAGTCCGGCGTTGAACTGTATGTTTCCGGGCCTGCCAGATAGTTCAGGACTGCGGCATCGGCAACTCCGGCATGGGTTGAGCTGGAGCCGACATAGCCGTAAGTCGGATCGTTTGACTTGTCGGTAAAATCCCGAATCAGAAATTCGTAATCGAGAGTCACCAGCCCGAACTTTCCGGTAACACCGAACGTCAGGTCTCTGGTTTCTTCATCAATATCTTTCGGGTTGGCCTGAATGTGACACTGGTTACACTTGCTCAGAGTTCTGGCCTGTTCCATCCCTTCGCGACTGTCAATGCGAACACCGGCATGAAAAACAATGTTAGGAAGTCCTGGTAGTTGCAGATCCGCAGCCGCTTTTGATTCTCTTCTGGTAATAATGTAATCATTAGCCAGTTCCTGCTCATAACGTTCATGGGCAGCATCGATATTGGCGGTTCCAGTTGCGCCTGCCAAGACCCCTGTAGTTGCATCTGTGGTTACCCTTGGTTGCTCCCCGGCCGTGTCTCCAGCCATGGTTGCTCCAAGTTGTTCCAGGGTTTCGTGGTCCTTCCAGTGCTCGAGAACCTGATGTTCCAGCTTTAATCTAATAATGCGATTGGCATCGGCTTCCAGATCGATTTTCTGATCACGTGGACCGTTGATGTCAACACCGAGATCGAAACTGGAATTGTCTCCAAAGGTCTCAAGGTTGAGCTTCGGGGCCAGACTCAGCCCTTCCTCTGAACGGGTTTGCGCATATTCATTGACGCGAGCGTAGTTATCGTTGGTATCCTTAACGGCAACGCCAATTTCGACGAAGCCGGTAGCCTGTATGTCTGCAGCCAGAACCGCAGTGGCGTACATGGTCAGGATCGATAACAACGCAAGCAGCCATAAATGGCGATGCTTCATAGTGTTTTCCTCCTCACATTAACGAGTCAATCCGCCGCCAGTCAGTGGTTGGGACGGGTAATCACTGCCATGCACAACTTCGTGACAGGTTGTGCACTTGGTTCCGAATGACATCTGGAAGCCTTCAACACCGTGGGGGTTGGCTGCGGTAGTCGCAGCTTGATCAACGGTTCCGATATCGGCAATACCGCCGCGGGAAATATTGTCGGTAGTGAAGTTTCCGGTCGCCGGATCAAAACCTTTACGCAACATGTGGAAGTGTCCTTCATGGCATTGCAGGCAGAGGAACGGCTCGTTCTGTACCAGCAGGTTGTTGGCAACTGAACCATGGGGATCGTGGCAGATGGTACAGTCATCCTCAACCGGGGCATGGCCAAACACAAACGGACCCTGGTAGCGGCTGTGACAGTTCAGGCACAGGTCGTTGGTACGTTCATGGGTCGTGAGCTCCCCATGCGGATTGTGGCAGTCCGCACAGCTCATTTTTCCTTCTTTAATTGGATGATGTGAGGGGAAGTTGTTTTTTGCCAGCATCTCCTGATGACAGGAATAGCAAAGCTGAGGATCTTCCTGTTTCAGATTTGCTTTAAATGGTTCCTCAGCGTGCATGGTGTGGCAGTCGGTGCAGCTGAGGTCTGCCAGGGCATGTTCACTGTGGGTCCAGTCCATCAGGTCGCCATCAGTATGGCAGGTGGCGCAGATGGCACCGGTTTCTTCGGCGGCCAGTTGGGCAGGGCGCAGAATGTGATCGGTATCGCCTTCGCCTTCAACGTGCAGGCTGCCGGGACCGTGGCAGGACTCACAGCCCTTTTCGGCACCCATCATTTCAAAGTCAGCCAGCCGTCCATGGACGTTGCGGCTGAACTGTGCTGCCATATTGTCATGGCATTCCAGGCAGGTTTCCTGCCCGACGTAGCTGGCACCTTCAATCTCCGGCATGGTCAGCAGCTTTTGCCTGATCGCTCCGGTCGCACACGCGGCCAGGATAAGAATCAGGGGGATCAAGCTGACCAGCCGGCCCTTTTGGGTGCCGGATGACTTGAATCGCATGTCGCCTCCTTCTGTTCACAATGGTTGTGAAATAAGAATTTACATGTGGCAGTACTAACGTTTTGCGCTTTAAACCAGACCTCCTTTCAGCTTAGAATGACTATTCTGATATATGTCTTATGTGTTATGATTTGTAACGTTCTGATACTAACTCAGCTATAAACTGATGTTGAAACGAATCATTTTCATAGCTATATTAGTAAAACTGATAGCCCCTCTTTCTGATATCTGGAATACCGAATGGACACCCGTTATCTCAAGACGCTCATCACCATCAACGATACTGGCAGCTTCTCTCAGGCGGCTAAAACTCTACATATTACCCAGTCTGCTGTTTCCCAACGGATCAAGTTTCTTGAGGATGCTTTTGGTTATGATCTGTTTGATCGTTCCGGAGGGGTGCTTACCTTGACGGGACCGGGAGAGATTGTCCTGGATAACGCCAAGAGAATGCTTGAAATTGAAGCAGACATGCTGGCCAGGCTGAAACGGATAAAGGAACGTCAGAAGGTCTCTTTATGTTGTACCCCAACCTTCGGGACCGTTTATCTACCGGGGGTGCTGAACCGTTTTATGCTCACCAGTGGAGCCCCCGCAGATCTGAAGTTTTTGCTGCACAGTCCCGATCAGGCTCTGGAAGGGATCATGCTTAAAGAGTTTGATATTGCGATTGTTGAGCATTGCGAGAACGCAGATTTGAGCTTGTTCCAGTCTTATTCATTACCGGATGATCAGCTGCTGTTTGTCAGTTCCCCCAAGCTTGCTTTGCCAGCGCCAGACATCGACCTTGAGGCCCTGTTTCAGTATTGTCTGTTTGCCCGCAAAGAAGGGTGCAGCTCGCGGCAACTGATCGGTCGGGGGCTTGATGCTTTTGGTTACACTCTGGATAATTTTTCCGGCGTTGTAACTTCCGACGACCTGCGTCTGACCTGCCATACCGTTCTGTCCGGTGGTGGGATCTCCTTCCTGTCTAAAAGCCTGGTCTGTGAATATCTTGAGACCGGGCAGATGGTCGGGCACTACGTAAAAGACTTTCCCCATTCCCGTAAACGTTCGGTTGTTATGCAAAAGGGGCGGGAAACCGAACCCCTTATCAGCAGTTTTGTCCGCTGTATTTTCAATGTGATGGATGAGCCATCACCGTTCTGATCAGCGCGTTAACACAACCTTCACCATTTTATTCCTCTGAACCCGTAATCAAAAAAATTGATTACGGGTTTTTGTGTATTGGTACGACCATTCCTCGAGTATTTGCCCTGACAGGGGAGGGAATTTGGAGGTCAGGGTTGACATTAAGGGGATAGACCGTTAGTTTGGTAGGACCATTTGGTCGTTTTTAAGAAGAAAATGATAATAAGTAGGTCGATAATTAACTCAATGGTAGGACCAAAAGAGGTTTGTATGTCCGATTCAAGTTTATTCAGCCCCGTTCAGGTGGGCAGAGCAGGTGAAGAGATTGCCTTGCAGATAGAGGCCGCCATTCTTGGGGAACGTATTTTGCCTGGTGAGAGCCTGCCCAGTGAAAGAGAGTTGCAGGCCCAGTTTAAGACGGGGCGTGGTGTGATTCGTGAAGCTATTCAGGCTCTTAAGCAAAAAGGCCTGATCGAAATACGCAAAGGAGCTAAAGGCGGAGCTTACGTAAAAAAAATTGAGGTGACCAATGCCAGTGAATCCTTAGCTCTGTTTCTGAAACAGAACCGGATAGATACAGCGCACCTTGCCGAGTTCAGGGAAAGTATTGACCGGACGATCACCATGTTGGCCATTACCCGGGGATCGGTTGAACAAAAACAGGAGCTGGTAACAGCTACTGCAGAATTAAAGACCTATCTGGATGCTCCTGATCCGGATCTTGAAAAGCTTGCAGAGCTTGATCGCGAATTGAATATCACGCTTGCTCAGATGACGGGAAATCCTGTTTTTGAATGGATTATGCGGGCTCTGCAATTGGGCTTTAGTTCTAACGATTTTGCCCTGTATGAAGACCTTGAGTATCGCACCAAAACGATTCTTAACTGGTGTCAGACGGCTGAATTTATTGCGGCTAACGAAATGCTGCAGGCACTCTCCTCGGTCGGGGCTCATTATGTGTTGTTACGGCAATGTGTGGAACGTTGCCAGAACCAATAGACTCGTTTCTCCGGGAACGAGAAAAGAAAAGGTAAGAAGATGCAAGGGAAAAAGTACGATTACATTATTGTTGGTGGAGGCTCGGCCGGAAGTGTTCTGGCTAACCGGTTAAGCGCTAATCCAGAGCATCAGGTGCTGTTGCTCGAAGCTGGAAAACCTGACTACCGTCTGGATTTTCGCATTCATATGCCGGCAGCGTTAACCTATCTGTTGACCAAACCGACCTATAATTGGCTGTATGAGTCGGCACCCGAGCCCAATATGCACAATCGGCGCATTGCCCAACCACGTGGCAAGGTCCTTGGTGGGTCAAGCTCCATTAACGGTATGATCTATATTCGTGGTAATGCTCTTGATTACGAGAAGTGGGCAACCAATGATGGTTTAGAGGATTGGGATTACGCCCATTGTCTGCCTTACTTCCGCAAGTTTGAAACGCGTTTGCAAGGAGCTGATGAATATCATGGTTCAAACGGGCCTTTGAATATATCAACACCAAAGTGCGACAACCCACTCTTTGATGCCTTTTTTGCCGCCGCTAAACAGGCGGGCCATCCCCTGACCGATGATGTCAATGGTTATCAGCAGGAAGGAATGGGGAAGTTCGATCAGAATATTTACCGTGGCCGGCGTCACAACGCGGCCCGGGCTTATGTGCATCCGGTTAAAAACCGTTCAAACCTGACAGTCAAATGCGGGGCCTTGGCGACGCGCATCCTCTTTGATGGTAAAACCGCATGTGGTGTTGAGTTTAAAAAGGGGAACAGTATGCACCGAGCCTATGGCGGTGAGGTGATCAGTTGTGGCGGTGCTATCAATTCTCCTCAGCTGCTCCAGTTGTCCGGTATCGGCAATGGTACAGAATTGAGCCAACTGGGTATTGGAGTCGTGAATGATTTGCCAGGTGTCGGAGAGAACTTGCAGGATCACCTCGAACTCTATGTCCAGTACGCCTGTAAACAGCCGGTCAGTATGTATCCGGCACTGCAATGGTATAATCAGCCGAAGATCGGATTTGACTGGTTGTTCCGGCGCAAAGGGGAGGCTGCAACCAACCATTTTGAGGCGGGCGGTTTCATTCGTGGCAATGATCAGGTGAAATACCCTAATCTTCAGTTTCACTTTTTACCTATCGCTATCCGCTATGATGGCTCAGCTCCTGCTCAGGGGCATGGCTTTCAGCTGCATGTCGGGCCGATGAACAGTGACGTGCGCGGACATGTCAAGATTCGCTCTGATCAGGCGTCCCGGCATCCGGAAATTCTTTTCAATTACCTGTCTACTGAACAGGAAAAGCGCGAGTGGGTCGAGGCGATTCGCTGTTCGCGGAATATTATTCATCAGCAAGCCTTTGACGGTTTACGTGGCGAAGAGCTGGCGCCTGGGAGCAGTGCCCAGACGGATGAAGAAATCCTCGATTTTGTAGCCCGCGAAGGGGAGAGTGCTTATCACCCTTCATGTACCTGTAAGATGGGTTACGATGACATGGCTGTTGTTGATGCTGAGCTGAAAGTTCACGGCGTTAACAATCTGCGGGTGGTCGATGCCTCGGTTTTCCCTTCTATCACCAACGGCAATATCTATGCCCCGGTTATGATGGTTGCTGAAAAGGCCGCAGATATTATTTTAGGAAATTCTCCTGAAGCACCATCGAGTGCTCCCTTTTACTGTCATCAGCAGGAAGGAGCAGAATAATGCTTCCTGACTCTCGTATGTATATTGGTGGGCAGTGGCGTGATGCCGACTCACGCCAGGTTCGAGAGATCATCAATCCTTTTAATCAGAATATCATTGCTACGGTTGCCGAAGGTGACCGTAGCGATGCTAAGACTGCGATCTCTGCAGCACGGCAAGCTTTTGACGATGGTCGCTGGTCTGCTTTGCCAGCGACTGCGCGTGCCGCTTATTTATTTAAACTGGCCGACCTGATTGAACGTGATCGTCAACAACTGGCAGAACTGGAAAGCTTGGATACCGGGAAGACGGTAACTGAAAGCCTTTGGGATATGGACGATATCGCTGGCATCTTTCGTTACTATGGCGGACTTGCAGATAAGGATGGCGGTCAGATTATCGATTCGCCATTGCCTGGCACTGACAGTAAAGTTGTTCGTGAACCGGTCGGTGTCTGTGGCCAGATTTCCCCCTGGAATTACCCCTTGTTGCAGGCGGCCTGGAAATTAGCACCAGCACTGGCTGCCGGTTGTACCGTGGTGATGAAACCGAGTGAGATTACACCGCTGACCACCCTCCGGATAACCGAACTGACAATTGAAGCAGGCCTTCCTGAAGGGGTTGTCAATACGGTGTTGGGCCCAGGAGCAACCGTTGGCGCCGAACTGGCTGAAAGCCACGATGTTGATCTGATTTCTTTTACCGGAGGAATTTCTACAGGAAAACAGATTATTCAGGCGGCTAGCGGGAATGTCAAAAAAATCTGCCTGGAACTGGGCGGTAAAAATCCCCATATCATTTTTGCTGATGCCGATCTGGATGTTGCTGTCGATTACGCTCTTAACGGCGTATTTTTTCATGCTGGACAGATCTGTAGTGCCGGTGCCCGTCTTATGGTGGAACAACCTGTGTATGAAGAGTTTGTGCGTCGCTTGAAAAAGCGCATGAGTCGTATTCGTCTTGGCAGTGGTTTTTCTGAGCAGACTCAGATGGGGCCCCTGATTTCAGCAGAACATCTGGAAAAAGTCGAAAAATATGTCGAGATAGGCTGTGCTGAAGGAGCCCAACTCCTGCTCGGCGGAAAGCGGCCAGACGATGCGGAATTACAGGATGGTTTCTTTTATCTACCGACCCTGTTTGGCGGCTGTACCAATGACATGCGCATTGTTCAGGAAGAAGTTTTTGGCCCGGTTATCAGCGTTGAATCATTTGAGACCGAAGACGAGGTAGTCAAACGCGCCAATAGCACAATCTATGGCCTGGCTGCTGGCTTCTGGACTACGGATGCTGCCCGTATGCAGCGGGTATCCAAAGCCCTGCGCTTTGGAACAGTGTGGATTAACGATTTTAACGTTTATTTCACTCAGGCGCCTTGGGGAGGGTTTAAACAATCCGGCCTTGGGCGGGAGCTGGGCCATTTGGGGTTGGAAGAATATACCGAAGTGAAGCATATCTTCCAGAATCATAACACTGAAGCCCTGAATTGGTTCGGGGCTTAGACGCTATTTAATTTGTTTGTTATTTCATTTGAAAAAGGAGAAAGATAATGTTTCCTGTCTCTTGGAAGAGACTGTCCGTCCTGATGGTATTAATCTTAACCTGTGTCATGATTCAACCTGTCTGGGCTGCCAAGAAAATTCATTTCGCCAGTGTGACCTGGACCGGGGTTACGGTTAAAACCGAACTGGCAAAAAATATCCTGACCAGCCTCGGCTACGAAACGCGTAGTTCCAATCTGTCTGTTCCAATTATTTACCAGGCATTGAGCACCGGCGATGCTGATATCTTTCTGGGCAACTGGATGCCGTCAATGGAAACCATCGCCAATAAATTTTTTGAACAGGGGAGTGTCGTTAAGTACGTGGCCAATATGAGTGGTGCCAAGTACACCCTTGCCGCTCCCGCCTATGTTGTTGATGGTGGTCTGAAAGACTTTGCTGATATTGCTAAATTTGCTGATGAGCTGGAGCATAAAATCTTCGGCCTTGAACCTGGTAACGATGGCAACCAGATTATCAAAGGGATGATTGACGCTGATCAATATGGCTTGGGTGACTTCAAAATCGTTGCAACCAGTGAGCCGATCATGTTGACCGAGGTACAGAATTATGTTCGCGACAAAAAGTGGGTGGTCTTCCTTGGCTGGTCTCCCCACTACATGAATCAGATTATTGATATGGAATATCTGACCGGAAGCACTGCTGCGACCTTCGGAGACAATGATGGTACCGCAACGGTTTATACCAATGTCCGTAAAGGCTTTGTCAGCGACTATCCCAATGTTGCCGTATTTCTAAAAAATCTGATTTTCCCCATTGATATGATGAACGAAATTTCCCAGCTACTGCATGACGATAAAACCCTGAATCATGAAAAAGCAGGTTTGAAGTGGATCAAGCAACATCCGGAAGTCTATCGTGGATGGTTTGAAGGGGTGACGACTGTTGACGGAAAACCAGGCTTGGCCGCATTTGAAAAGTACCTTAGCGCAAAGTGATAGTAGGGGGGGGCTTTAGCTCCTGGGCAACTCCAATAGCGATGTAAGGTATCAACCATTTAACCGCAATAGCCTAAAAGCCAAGAAAGCCGACCAGATGGACATAACCGGCCTTCTTGGCTTTTATAATATTTTTAATCTTGTCAGAATTATGGCTCAGGTTTTTAAAAGCTGAACAACGGTTTCAATATGTGCCGTCTGTGGGAACATGTCGACCGGCTGAACCTTGCTGATCTGGTAGCCGTTTTTGCTGAGGCTGGCCAGGTCGCGAGCGAGGCTGTCGGGATCACATGATACATAGATGATCTGTTCCGGTTGCACATCTGCCAGCGCGGCCAGCAATTCTTCCGAGCAGCCTTTGCGGGGTGGGTTAACCGTGACCAGTTTCGGTTTTCTTCCCGCGGCGGCAACTTTTTGAAATTCGATGGCGGCATCCCCAGACTGAAAACGGCAGTTAAGCAGGTTGTTGAAACGAGCATTCTCTGCAGCGTTTCTGACCGCTTCCGGCACATATTCAATCCCAAAAACATTCCCTGCATCCTGAGCCAGGTGCAGTGCAATACCGCCGATACCGCAGAACAGGTCGATAGCTGTGTCCTGCCTGGTCAGTCCTGCCCACTTGCGAACCAGGGCGTAAATATGTGCAGCTTGCAGGGTATTGACCTGGAAGAACGATTCCGGAGACATCCGCAGTTTGATGTCGCCAACCTGATCAATAAGATCTGGCAGCCCGTAGACTTTGCGGGTTTCCTGGCCAATGATCACGTTCCCACCTGAACTGTTAATGTTCTGATGAACACCAATCACTTCAGGCGCTTTACGCATCAGCCATTTTGCCAGGTTCGGCAGGTACTGGTGATCTTCATAATGACAGACGAAGGTGACTAGCGCTTTATTACTGGCCGGGCTGACCCGAATCATCAGGTAGCGTAGCAAGCCGTTCTGGTGTGCAGGGCTGAACACCGATATTCTTTGACGCTGAACTTCTTCTCTGACAATGGCGGCAATTTTGTTGATCAGCGGGTGATGAACCGGGCAGTCGGGACAGTCGATAACTGCGTGGCTGCCACGTTGGTAGAGCCCTAGCATAACCTGTTCACGCTTGCGACCAAAAACCAGTTTGGCGCTGGCGCGGTAGTTGATCGGCTCTGGAGAAGCAAGCACCGGTTCAATAACGATCTCAGGGCTGAGCTTCTGCTCGGCAAAGGCCTTGCTGACCCGTTGCTTTTTATATTCGAGCTGGGCCGGATATTTCATGGCGACCAATGAGCAGCCCAGACACTTTTGCTCTATTTTACAGGGAGGATTAGCGGTACGTTCAGGAGCATTGCGTAGCACTCGTTTAAGCTGGGTGTAAATATGGGTTTTGCCGATGTGGTCAACTTCGGCAATAACGGTTTCACCAGGAAAAGTACCCTGAACCAGGGCTGTTTTTCCCTCGTGAGAGGCCAGGCCGATCCCTTCGTTATCCAGCTCATCGATGGTCAGCTTGATGGTCTCTTTGGGGGGCGTTTTGATGGGCTTTATTTTTGCAGGCTTCGCCGTTACTGCTTTCGGCTTAACAGTCTTCCCTTTGATACCTTTATTTTTTATTGTTTTACGCATAGTTAATAACGAGCTCCTGACGGCCTTGAAAAAAAGAAACGCAGCTTACTCTCAGGTGGGGGCTGCTGTCAATTATTGTCCTCTTGTTTCTGTTTGGCAAGTTGGCTAGACTGCGTTTCGGTAAAATTTTGTATAGAGGTTCTTTCAGATCACTGCATCGCAGGAGAAATAACGTGCGTCAGCAAACACGCCAGATTCAATTAGGCAATTTAAAAATAGGTGGCGAGGCTCCGGTCAGCATTCAATCCATGTGTAATACCGATACTCGTGATGTGGGTGCAACCCTGGCGCAGATAGCTGCGCTGCAGAGCGCAGGGTGTGAAATTGTGCGTTGCGCGGTTCCCGATCAGGCCGCAGCATCAGCTCTTGGCGCTATCAAGCAGGGGAGCTCCATCCCCTTGATTGCTGATATCCATTTTGACTATCGCCTGGCCTTGACCGCAGTTGAGCAAGGAGTTGACGGACTGCGTTTGAACCCTGGCAATATTGGTGAGATCTGGAAGGTCAAAGAGGTCGTTCAGGCCTGTTCTGAGCGAAACGTGCCGATCCGCATTGGTGTTAATGCGGGGTCTCTGGAGGCCGACCTGCTCGCCAAGCATGGTCACCCGACTGCAGCAGCCATGGTGGAAAGCGCTTTGGGACATATCCGGATTCTCGAAGATCTGGGCTACCAGGAGATCAAGGTCAGTCTGAAAGCCTCTGATATCCGCCGCACCGTTGACGCGTATCGGCTGTTAGCCGGACAGGTCGACTATCCTTTGCATATTGGTATTACGGAAGCAGGAACAACCTGGAGTGGCACTATCAAAAGTGCTATTGGCATTGGGGCTCTACTCTATGATGGCATTGGCGATACCTTACGCGTGTCATTAACTGGTGATCCGGTTGAAGAAGTGCGTGTCGGTTGGGAGATTCTGAAAAGCCTCAAGCTTAGAGAGCGTGGCCCGGTCTTTATCAGTTGTCCGACCTGTGGTCGTTGTCAGATCGATCTGATTGGTACCGCCGAAGAGGTCGAACAGCGGCTGGGTGATCTGCCTTTGCCCTTGACGATTGCGGTTATGGGATGTGTGGTCAACGGACCTGGGGAAGCGCGTGAAGCTGACCTGGGGATTGCTGGTGGCAAAGGGCAGGGGCTTTTGTTCCGACAAGGTGAAATTGTACGCAAGGTGCCACAGGCAGAACTTGCAGATGCTCTGGTTGAGGAAGCGTGGCGATTGGTAGAAGAGCGTGGCGAGCAGAAGTAAGGAGCAACTGGATATCGTTCTGCTCGAACCATTTCTGACCGGTTCGCATAAGACTTGGGCTGAGGAGCTAACGCGCTTCAGTCGCCATAAGGTGACTGTTCTCGGGCTTGATGGGCGCTACTGGAAATGGCGAATGCATGGTGGCGCTGTAACTTTGGCCCAGCGCTACACCGCTCTTGCAACGCCGCCTGATCTGATTCTGGCTTCGGATATGCTTGATTTGAGTACCTTCCTGGCGTTAACCCGTAGCCAGACCGCCACAGTCCCAACAGCCCTTTATTTTCATGAAAATCAGCTGACCTACCCCTGGTCCCCTAACGATGCAGATGTACCTTTGAGGCGTGACAGTCACTATGCTTTCATAAATTTTACAGGGGCATTGGTGGCAGATCAGGTGCTGTTCAATTCGCATTATCACCAGGATGCTTTTTTGACCGAGTTGCCAGGCTTTTTGGCAGGGTTTCCTGACTATGCTCTTACTGACAATGTCGCTGAGATTGCTGCAAAAAGCCTTACCCTATCTGTGGGATTGGATCTGCAGCAGTTAGATCGTTTGAAACCAGAATCCTGTGCAAAGAGCGATAAGCCGATTATCTTGTGGAACCATCGCTGGGAATATGACAAAAATCCGGAAGAGTTTTTTCAGATTCTCTATCGCCTCGCTGATCAGGGGGCGCAGTTTCATCTGGTTGTCCTTGGTGAGTCTTACCGGACTTCGCCCAAGATTTTTGCTGAAGCGCGGGAGCGGCTGGCGCAACATGTTATTCACTGGGGCTTTGCTGAAAGCAGAGAAGCTTATATCTACTGGCTTTGGCGAGCGGACTACCTGCCGGTGACGTCGGTCCATGATTTCTTCGGGATCAGTGTTGTCGAAGCTATATATTGCGGTTGCTATCCGCTGCTGCCAAAACGCATGGCTTACCCGGAACACTTGCCGCCAGAATTGCGGGATATTTATTGTTATCAAAATAATGACGATTTGCTATCGCGTCTGAAAAAATTGCTAGGAGACAGTCCGACTGCACCTTCTGAAACCCTGCGAAAGAAGGTTGCTGATTATGACTGGGGCAATATGATTGATGATTATGATGCCTTGTTCGAGGGTTTAACGGAATTTACGTAGTTGTTCCTTTACCCTTTTGCCGGGATGATTACCTGTATCGCGGCTTGCTTTTCTTTCTGAATCGGGTTAATTTCCCCAATCAATCCTATCTTTTATTTTATTGATGATAAGGTTACCTCTGCACCTTGGTTACTGCCTTGTCAGATAACGATATAACCGTTGATATTTGTTTGACTTGCTATTGAATCGATATTTATTTACCCAACAAACAGGAAAATTTCTATGCGCTATTCTCAATACCTTCTGCCTACTCTTAAAGAGACCCCTGCTGACGCCGAAGTTATCAGTCATCAGCTGATGATGCGGGCTGGTATGATCCGTAAGGTCGCTGCCGGTGTTTATAATTATATGCCTTTTGGATTGCGGTCCATTCGTAAAATGGAGCAGATTATTCGTGAAGAGATGAATAAGGCTGGGGCTATAGAATGTCTGATGCCGATGGCAAACCCCGGTGAGCTTTGGCAGGAATCTGGTCGTTGGGAAAAATATGGCAAAGAATTGCTGCGTTTCAAAGACCGCAAAAACGCGGACTTCTGTATGGGGCCAACTCATGAAGAAGTTGTTACTGACATTATTCGTAATACGGTGAATTCTTATCGTCAGCTGCCGCTGAACCTGTACCAGATCCAAACCAAATTCCGCGATGAGATTCGTCCTCGCTTCGGGTTGATGCGTGGGCGCGAATTTATTATGAAAGATGCTTACTCTTTCGATATTGATGATGCCGGCGCAGACAAATCTTACGCTAAAATGTACCAGGCGTATCGTAATATCTTTAATCGCTGTGGTTTGAAATTCCGAGCCGTTGAAGCTGACAGTGGCGCTATCGGTGGTAATTTCTCTCACGAATTCATGGTTCTTGCTGAATCTGGTGAAGATGGCATCGTCTCTTGCGATACTTGTGAGTACGCAGCCAATGTTGAAAAAGCTGAATTGTACTACCGCGATATGGAAACAGCTAGCGGTACGGCGCCCTTACAAAAGATTGATACTCCCGATCAGCGCAGTATCGAAGATGTTGCTGATTTTCTTAATGTGACGCCTCAGCAATTGGTCAAGACATTGATTGTTCAGACTTCCAAAGATGAGGTTGTCGCAGTTCTTCTGCGTGGTGATCGCGAGCTTAATTCCATCAAGCTGGCAAACCTCCTGGATGTTGATTGGGCTCTGCTTGCCGAGGACGAAGTCGTTCGCCAGGTGACCGGTGCCCCGGTTGGGTTTGCAGGTCCTGTCGGGTTGTCGATTCCAGTGGTGGCCGATAGTGAAATTCGCGGGATGGCGGATTTTGTGGTCGGTGGTAATGCTGCCGATGTCCACTATATTGGTGCGAACCATGGTCGTGATTTTGAGGTCAGTCGTTTTGCGGATGTGCGTCAGGCTGTCGCGGGAGATCCCTGTCCTCGCTGTGATGGTGGTAAATTTGAAAGCTGGCGTGGCATTGAAGTTGGTCACGTATTTAAACTTGGCACCAAATATTCCGATGCCATGAATGCAACTGTTTTGAATGATAAGGGACAGGCCCAGTCATTAGTTATGGGCTGTTATGGTATCGGCGTTGGCCGTACGGTTGCTGCGGCTATTGAGCAGAATCATGATGAGAATGGCTTGATGCTGCCGATGCCTCTGGCTCCCTTCCAGGTGCTTGTCAGTATGCTGAATCCGAAGGATGATGAAGTCCGTGAGGCTGCAGAGAAACTGTATGAAGAATTGCAGGCCGAGGGTGTCGAGGTGCTGCTGGATGATCGTGATGAAAGACCTGGTATCAAGTTTAAGGATGCTGATCTGATCGGTATCCCATTACGGGTTACGGTTGGTGCCAGAAACCTAAAAGAGGGTAACGTTGAGCTCAAAGAAAGAGCCTCTGGCGAGCAGACTATGGTTGGGGTTGATAAGATCGTCAGTAAGTTAGTCCAGGTGGTTGCTGAAGCCCTGAGCTTTTAGCGAATAGTTCAGCGACCGGGATTTGTTCGAATTCCCAGGGGGCTATCCTCTGGACGGCGCGGAAAAACCACTAAATGTGAAAAGTTAGGTATTCATCAGAAGTCATGGGCGTTTTAGAAGTTAACAGCGAAGGATTTTTGCGGTTGCCCAAAAGTGCAGCAGCTGCATTAAAGGGGGGGGCGCTAGAGGTTGTATCCGTGTCGCCGGGTCACCTGTTTCTCAGTCAGCCCGACAAGGATACTAACGTCCAGATGGCAGGAGTGCTGGTTGATGGCTGCGTTCCTGATCTGTTGTCGTTTTTTAATATGTTTCGCAAGACCGGAGTTCTGACCTTTGAACTGCCGGGAGGGACCCGGTCGATCTATTATCAGCAGGGGGAAATTGTTTACGCAACCAGTTCCTTTATCAGTGAAGATCTTGGTGAGGTCCTGTTTTCCCTTGGGAAAATCGAGCGCAAATTACTCCAGCATGCAAGGGCGGCAGTAAGAGCCAACACCACTCTGGGTAAGGTTCTTGTTGATCTTGGTGTTGCTACGCCAAAAGATTTATGGATGGCTACCCGGATCCAGGTTGAAAGCATTGTTTACAACCTGTTTGGGGCGGATTCCGGTGGGTTTTCCTTTCAGCTCCTGGCTATCGAGCAAGAACAGATTCTGCGGCTGTCTATGAGTACCCAGAATCTGATTATGGAGGGATTGCGTCGGCAGGATGAACGCGCTTTGTTCATGCGAAAAATTATCTCTCTGGAATATTACCCCAAGCCGACGGCTCAGGAGGGGGCTGATCTGCCTCAGGCCGAAGCTAAGCTTTTAGGACTGGCCCAGTCGGGTAGTTTGTCGGCAAGAGAGCTGTTCCGTCGCGCCGGGGTTCATGAGTTTGAGGGCCTGCGGATATTGCATGAGCTGATCGGTAAACGTTTGCTGACTATGGAGGATTCTCCAAATGCGGAAGTCGAAGGCCCCCTTGGCGAAATTCTTAATATCTATAACAAGCTGTTCCGAGGAATGTTCCCTAAATTGAAAGAGCGTGGGGATGCTGCTCTTGAAGAGCTGAAAGACAATCTGCGCGAATTGCCCCAGCCATATAGCTATGTTTTGCGGGATGTCCAGTTTCAGGCGGATGGGGCTCTGGATGGGCGCAAGGTTGTGACTAATCTTGAAGGGTTGGCTGAGGGGGATCGCAGGAAGCTCCTTGCTGATGCTTTATCTGAAGTTGCTTATATGGAGACCATGTTGCTGAGGCGGGAAATGTCTGCTGAAGAAGCTCGGCCATTGATTGCCAAGGTTCAAGACGTGACGGCAAAAGTCCGTCAGTTAGTAGGAAGGATATAATTTAAGTATGTCTGCAAAAGATAAATTGATATTTGCTCTTGATGTTGATGATTTTGAAAAAGCAGAACACTGGGTCGCTACTCTGAAAGAGCAGGTAGGTATTTTCAAGGTTGGCAAGCAGTTGTTTACCCGTTGCGGACCTGACGTTGTGCGTATGATTACGGGATACGGCGGCCAGGTATTTCTTGATCTTAAATATCACGATATTCCAAATACCGTTGCCAAGGCTTCCGTTGAGGCATGTAAGCTCGGGGTTAAGATGTTCAACGTGCACGCTTTGGGTGGCGCCGCAATGATGCAGCAGACGGTTAAAGAGGTAGATGAATACTGCGCTGCCTCGGGTTGTGAGCGGCCGCTGCTGTTAGCTGTTACTATCCTGACCTCGTCCACCGAAGAAACGCTGCGCGGGGTTGGGATTGAGCATCCTGTTGAGGATATGGTGGTCAGGCTTGCTCGCCTGGCTAAAGATTCAGGTTTTGACGGGGTCGTAGCTTCTCCACGTGAAATTTCCCTGATCCGTAATGCCTGTGGAGATGACTTTGCTATTGTCACTCCTGGAGTACGCCCAGCCGCTGCGGCCTTGGATGACCAGAAGCGGGTCATGACGCCATCAGAGGCTATTCAGGCAGGTGCTACCGGACTGGTTGTCGGGCGCCCGATATCCGCTGCAGAAAACCCAAGTCAGTCTGCTGCAGACATTTTGGCTGAAATTACTGGAGCAATGAATAAATAGAGTATGAGTGATTTTGTTGTCGGCATAAATCCCGTTAAGGAAACTCTTTTGCACAGTGAGCGTCGTTTGCTCGAATTATGGGTGGTAAGAGAGAAGCAAAACGAACGACTGGCTGAGCTAGTCTCTCTGGCCGAACGAAAGCAGGTGAAGACCCGCTTTGTTGAACGTCGGGATATCCAGCGTTTGGCAGGGCAGGTTCCTCACCAGGGTGTTCTGCTGAAGGTTGCGGCATTTATCTTCAGTGATCTGGATAAGGTTGTTTCTGAATGGAAAAATACTGACGAGCCAGCATTTTTCTTGCTCCTCGATGGGATAACCGATCCGCACAATTTCGGGGCAATGCTGCGTAGTGCGGAATTAGCCGGTTGTCAGGCTGTTATCGTGGCTAAAGATCGATCCTGCCCGGTAACGGCCGTGGTCGAAAAAACCGCTGCTGGAGCACTTTCCCATATTCCTTTATGTCAGGTCGTTAATCTGACCCGGACCATCGAAGAACTTAAGAAAAAGGGCATCTGGTGTTATGGTCTGGCAGGAGATGAAGGATCTTCAGATTTATTTGCAACTGACCTGCGAGGAAATATTGCCTTAATCGTTGGTAGTGAGGGGCGAGGTGTTCGCCCAAATGTGCGTAATCATTGTGATGGCCTATTGGCTATTCCGATGAGGGGTAAGCTTGATTCGTTAAATGCTTCGGTCGCAGTGGGCATTGCGCTCTTTGAAGTATTGAAGCAGAATCGTTAATGGCGCTCTGTCGGTAGGTTAGGTGTCTTGCGCCTGTTGTCGATATTGAGTGTTTAAGAGAGTTGATATATTTTATTTTAAAAATATGAATTTTCTTGGTTGACACCTTGGTTCTGATGCTCTATAACTCCCCCCTGTTGTCACGCACAACGGGCAAGAAATAAAAAAGATTTTTTTCTTGCTTTTGAGAAATAGCTGGGTTATAAAGCCCGTCCTGTGCTGGCGTAGCTCAATAGGCAGAGCAACTGACTTGTAATCAGTAGGTTGGGGGTTCAATTCCTCTCGCCAGCTCCAGTTTAAGACCGGGTTAGCCCGACAATTGAATATGAAGAAAAGGTTCCCCTGGAGGGGTTCCCGAGCGGCCAAAGGGAGCAGACTGTAAATCTGCCGTCAGAGACTTCGGAGGTTCGAATCCTCCCCCCTCCACCATTGAATCTTGCCGGACAAAGCTCGAATCTCTGTTTGCGCCAGGAGGTAGATACCGTATGGACTGGGACAGGGGACGATGATAGAGTCCTTAAGACACAGTAAAGATTGACGACGAGTTTGGGCGGGAGTAGCTCAGCTGGCTAGAGCATTAGCCTTCCAAGCTAAGGGTCGCGGGTTCGAATCCCGTTTCCCGCTCCATTTAAAGCTCCGTCAGAAAAAGGAAATAAGCCCACATAGCTCAGTTGGTAGAGCGCATCCTTGGTAAGGATGAGGTCACCAGTTCAAATCTGGTTGTGGGCTCCAGTCCGATTTCTGCGGAATTTTTGTGTTCGCAATTTTGTATACTAACTCAATAGGCGCCTAGCGCAGCACACATTTAGACGAAAGACAACAAGGGAGGTTCTATTATGTCCAAGGAGAAATTTGAGAGGACAAAACCGCACGTTAATATTGGAACCATCGGTCACGTTGACCATGGCAAGACAACTCTGACTGCAGCAATCACTAAAGTTCTGTCTGAGAAGATGGGTAGTGGTGAGTTTAAGGCTTTTGATCAGATTGATAATGCTCCGGAAGAGCGCGAGCGTGGTATCACCATTGCTACTGCTCACGTTGAGTATGAGACTGACACTCGTCACTATGCTCACGTTGACTGCCCAGGTCACGCCGATTACGTTAAAAACATGATTACTGGTGCGGCTCAGATGGACGGTGCTATTCTTGTTGTTTCTGCTGCTGACGGCCCAATGCCACAGACTCGTGAGCACATCCTGCTCGCTCGTCAGGTTGGTGTTCCTGCTATGGTAGTTTTCCTCAATAAGGCCGACATGGTTGATGATGAGGAGCTGCTTGAGCTGGTTGATATGGAGATCCGTGAGCTGCTGTCAAGCTACGATTTCCCAGGTGATGATATTCCAATCGTTGCCGGTTCCGCTCTGGCTGCTCTTGAAGGCCGTGATGATGAAATCGGTAAGGATAAAGTTATGGAGCTGATGGATGCGGTTGACAGCTATATCCCAGAGCCAGAGCGTGCTATCGATAAACCATTCCTGATGCCAGTTGAGGACGTTTTCTCCATCTCCGGTCGTGGTACTGTTGCTACCGGTCGTGTTGAGAGCGGTATCGTCAAGGTTCAGGAAGAGGTCGAAATTGTTGGTATGAAAGCTACCACCAAGACTGTTGTTACCGGTGTCGAGATGTTCCGCAAGTTGCTGGATCAGGGTCAGGCTGGTGATAACGTCGGTATTCTTCTGCGTGGTGTTAAGCGCGAAGATATCGAGCGTGGTCAGGTTCTGGCTAAACCAGGCAGCATCACTCCACATACCAAGTTTAAAGCTGAGGCTTACATTTTGACCAAGGAAGAGGGCGGTCGTCATACCCCATTCTTCAAAGGTTATCGTCCTCAGTTCTACTTCCGTACAACTGACGTGACAGGTATCGTTGAGCTTCCAGAGGGAACTGAAATGGTTATGCCTGGCGATAATATTGCAATGACGGTTGATCTGATCACCCCGATTGCAATGGATAAAGAACTGCGCTTTGCTATCCGCGAAGGTGGCCGTACTGTCGGTGCCGGCGTCGTCAGTGAAGTTATTGCTTAATAGGCTTTTATAGCGAGATACCCCCTCCTGGCTACGGTTGGGAGGGGACTATGAGGTTAAGGTTATGCGTGACATTGTCACTCTTGCGTGCACCGAGTGCAAGCAGCGGAATTATACGACCACAAAAAATAAAAAGAATACACCTGATAAGCTGGAATTTAGCAAGTATTGCCGGTTTTGTCGGAAGCATACGCCTCACAAAGAAACAAAGTAATTAGGTGGCAGAACGAGCTTAGGTTTTATCATACAGGCCAGTAGCTCTAATTGGTAGAGCACCGGACTCCAAATCCGGGTGTTGGGGGTTCGAGTCCCTCCTGGCCTGCCAACCTTGCATTAAACACTGCAGTGAGGCCTAGAAAAGATGATTGGAAAGACAAACGAATTTATAACCAACGTCAAATCAGAGCTGAATAAGGTTACGTGGCCGTCTAAAAAGGACACCTATGCATCCACGGCAGTGGTCATAGTGTTGGTTTTGCTCTGTGCGGTCTTTCTTGGGGGTGTTGATATAATTCTCTCGCGCCTTATCCGTCTTATCCTCGGTTGAGGAGAAAGCGTCTGGAGTTATGGCGATGAAATGGTACGGTGTGCATACGTACTCCGGGTATGAGAATAAGGTCAAGCTGAATCTTGAAGAACGCATCAGGTCGATGGGTGTTGAGGATCAGTTTGAAGAGGTTCTGATACCTTCGGAGACGGTTGTTGAGATGAGAAAGGGTGAACGTAAGACGTCCACCCGTAAATTTTTTCCGGGCTATATCCTGGTTAAGATGGAACTGAATGACGAGACCTGGCATGTCGTAACTGGTACTGCAAAGGTGACAGGTTTTGTTGGTGGCGGTCAGAACCCGCCGGCGATTCCCGAGGCTGAAGTTGACAAAATTACCAACCGGATGGAAGAGGGCGTAGAAAAGCCTAAGCCTAAGGTTGAGTTCGAAGTTGGGGAGACTGTTCGTGTTGTTGATGGTCCCTTTCTTAACTTCACCGGGGTTGTCGAGGATGTGCGCCCTGATCGCGGGACGCTTAAGGTTATGGTCAGTATATTCGGTCGGGTTACTCCCGTCGAATTAGAATTTATACAGGTTGAAAAAACCAGCTAGGCTGGGAAGAACGTACAGTTCGTTTAAGGAGTCAGTAATGGCCAAGAAAGTTATCGGACAGATTAAATTGCAGATTCCCGCAGGTGCGGCTAACCCGTCGCCTCCTGTAGGTCCCGCGCTCGGTCAGCACGGGGTCAACATTATGGAATTCTGTAAGGCTTATAACGCTAAAACCCAGGAACACGCCGGACTTATCGTCCCAGTTGTGATCACAGTTTATGCCGATCGGTCTTTCTCCTTTATTACGAAAACTCCACCTGCATCAGTGTTGCTGCTTAAAGCTGCAAAGCTGAAAAAAGGTTCGGGTGTTCCTAATAAGGATAAGGTTGGTAAGGTAACGAAAGATCAGGTTCTGGAAATTGCCCGACTGAAAATGCCTGACCTTAACGCTTTTTCCGAGGAAGCAGCGGTTCGTATCATCGAAGGTACAGCGCGCAGTATGGGAATTGAAGTCGCCTGATTTGGCGTATAAGTGGAGATATACAGATGGCAACAGGTAAAAATATCAAGAACGCAAAAGCGCAGATCGACCGTTCTCGCTTTTATGGAATTGACGAAGCTCTTGAGCTGCTCAAGCAGGGGGCTTTCGCTAAGTTTGACGAGACCGTAGATGTCAGTGTCAGACTTGGTGTCGATCCGCGTAAAGCAGACCAAATGGTGCGTGGCGCCGTTGTTCTTCCTAACGGTCTTGGTAAGACTGTGAGAGTTCTGGTTTTCGCCAAGGGTGAAAAAGCCCAAGAAGCTCTTGATGCTGGTGCTGACTTTGTTGGTGCAGAAGATCTTGCTGAGAAAATCCAGGGCGGTTGGTTTGAGTTCGATACCGCTATCGCATCCCCTGATATGATGGGTGTTGTTGGTAAGATCGGTCGAGTTCTCGGGCCTCGCGGTTTGATGCCAAACCCTAAGGTTGGTACCGTAACTCTCGATGTTGCCCGTGCAGTTTCCGAAGCGAAATCAGGTAAAATTGAATATCGCGTCGAAAAGGCCGGCATTATTCATGCGCCGGTTGGAAAAGTTTCCTTTGATGCAGACAAGTTAAAAGAGAACATTGTTTCTCTTCTTGACGTACTCGTCAAAGCTAAGCCTTCAACTGCTAAAGGTACTTATTTGAAGAAGATTTCTTTGTCCAGCACCATGGGCGCAGGAATCAATCTTGATATTCCGCAAGTTCAGGCCTTAATCAAGTAATTTGGTTAAGCCTGGTTGCTCTAAGTCAAAGACAGCAGGCACATTAGTTTAATGGCATGCCACCTGCCGAGGCTAAAGGGTGTAAGCGACTGAGTCGTTGACCTCCCTCATGTTGACTAGGGCGGGATTTATATCCCAAGATCCTAAAGAAAGGAGGAGA
Organism: Geopsychrobacteraceae bacterium; assembly: GCA_963664385.1. Taxonomy (GTDB): domain Bacteria; phylum Desulfobacterota; class Desulfuromonadia; order Desulfuromonadales; family Geopsychrobacteraceae; genus Seleniibacterium. The sequence continues at coordinate 123,436 of OY761157.1, read as the reverse complement.
GTTCATGAATAGAACTGAGAAAGAACAAATTATTCAGGAAATGTCTCAGCTTCTCGCTGAAACCCCTGCAGCATTTCTCGCCGATTACCGGGGTATTAATGTCGAGCAGGCGACTGCTCTGCGTCGTGAATTGACACAAGCAGGTGTTGAATACCGTGTTGTAAAAAACAACTTACTCAAGTTGGCAGCAAAAGGTACTCCCGCTGAAGGGCTGCAAGAATTTTGTGCTGGTCCTACTGCTATAGCTATCGCTGGAGCAGATCCAGTTGCACCTGCTAAAATTCTTAGCAAGTTCGCTAAAGATGTTCAAGCGTTTGAACTGAAGGCTGGTGTGCTTAGTGGTAAAATGCTTTCGGTGGCGGATATTTCAGCGTTAGCTGATCTGCCAAGCCGTGAGGAACTGCTTGCTAAGGCTCTTAGCAGCATGAACGCGCCTGTATCCAACTTTGTTGGTACTATGGCTGCGATTCCGCGTTCCCTGGTTCAGGTGCTGAATGCTATCGGGCAAGCGAAAGCTGCTTAATTCACTAAACTAATGATTTAACCAAGATTCGAAACAAATATATTCGGAGGAAGAAATGGCTGATATTACTAAAGAGCAAGTTGTTGAGTTTTTGAAGGGCATGACCGTTCTGGAAATGTCTGAATTCGTTAAAGAACTGGAAGAAATTTTCGGTGTTTCCGCTGCTGCTCCAGTTGCTGTCGCTGCTGGCCCTGCTGCTGCCGGTGAAGCTGCTGAAGAAAAAGACGAGTTCGACGTTATCCTGACCAGCGCTGGTGACAAGAAAATCAATGTTATCAAAGTTGTTCGTGCAATTACCGGTCTCGGCCTCAAAGAAGCCAAGGACATGGTTGATGGCGCTCCTAGCACTGTCAAGGAAGCTGCTTCCAAAGCTGAAGCTGAAGATATCAAAAAGCAGCTTGAAGAAGCTGGTGCTGGTGTGGAGCTCAAGTAGAGCTCAAGCCAATAGCAGGTTACTAGCCAAGGTCACCCCTGTGTGGCCTTGGCTATTCTCGTTGTCAGCTCAGGAATAAATTCTTCCTGGGTGTTCTCGTTTGTAGTTATTGGCACTGAAGATTGTCTTCAGATGTTGCATGTATGATTCATGATCATAGGTTGTTCTCGATCATGCTCGAGTGGTGTCGTGTCTGCCTGGACCTTGTTTTCCGGTCCGTGATCCTGACCCAAAGGAGAAACCATGGCGTATTCGTTTGCGAATAATCCGCTCCTCAGGAAGCACTTCGCAAAGGTTACGAATATTATTGATATTCCTAACCTCATTGATATTCAAAAAACTTCTTACAAAAGATTTTTACAGGCTGAGATACCTGTTTCAGAGCGTAAGCAAAGCGGTTTAGAGGCCGTTTTTCGCTCGGTTTTCCCTATTCGTGATTTTAGTGATACCTGTTCGATGGAATATGTATCATACGACTTGGGAACACCTAAATATGATGTTGAGGAATGCCATCAGCGTGGAATGACCTATGCTGCTCCCATCAAAGTCAAAGTGCGTCTCGTTTCCTGGGATGTCGATAAAGATTCGGGTGCTCAGTCGATTCGCGATATTAAGGAGCAAGAAGTATACTTTGGTGAGATTCCATTGATGACTGATAATGGTACCTTTATTATTAATGGTACCGAGCGGGTTATCGTCAGTCAGTTGCACAGATCTCCAGGGGTCTTCTTCTCCCACGATAAAGGTAAAACGCACTCCAGCGGCAAAGTTTTGTATAACGCTCGTGTGATTCCATATCGCGGCAGTTGGCTCGATTTCGATTTTGATCATAAGGATCTCCTCTGGGTCCGCATCGATCGTCGGAGAAAGCTTCCTGCTACTGTTCTGTTGAAAGCTCTTGGTTATACCACTGAAGAGCTGCTTCAATATTACTACGATGTCGAAGAAATCAACTGGGACGGCTCCGCATACAGTAAAGGCGTTAACTTTGATCTGCTCGCCGGTCAGCGTGCGATGACAGATGTCATTGGCACCGACGGTGAAGTTATCGTTAAGGCCAATCGTAAGTTTACTCGTGCTGCTATCCGGAAAATGAAAGAACAGGAAGTTAATACTATTCCTGTCCTTTATGAAGGTTTGGTTGGTCAGGTTGTCGCTTCTGATATTATTGATGAGACGACTGGTGAGGTGCTGCTTGAGTGCAACTCTGAGCTTACCGAAGCCAAGCTGGATGAACTGAAGGAAAAGGGAGTGAATTCCTTTCCTATTCTGTTCATTGATCATCTTTATGTTGGATCTTATCTGAGTGATACTTTGCGTGTCGACAAGGTAGAAACTGCTGAAGATGGTATTATTGAAATTTTCCGACGTCTGCGGCCTGGGGATCCACCAACTATTAAAACCGCTACCAGTCTTTTTGAAAGTTTATTCTTCAGTGAAGAACGCTACGACATTTCAGCTGTCGGTCGTCTCAAGCTGAACCATAAGCTTAGCGTCGACAGCCCGATCGAGCAAACAACTCTGACTAAGGAAGATATCCTTCAGGTTGTCCGTTATCTGATCGATCTTCGCAATGGTAAAGGCTCCATTGATGATATCGATCACCTCGGTAATCGTCGTGTGCGTGCGGTTGGTGAATTACTTGAAAATCAGTATCGCGTCGGACTTGTCCGCATGGAACGTGCGATTAAAGAACGCATGAGTTTGCAGGACGTCGACAGCCTGATGCCTCATGATCTGATTAATTCCAAGCCGGTATCTGCGGTTGTTAAAGAGTTTTTCGGCTCATCCCAGCTGTCTCAATTCATGGATCAGACTAACCCGCTGTCCGAGGTTACTCATAAGCGGCGGTTGTCCGCTTTGGGACCCGGTGGTCTTACTCGTGAACGCGCCGGTTTTGAAGTGCGAGACGTTCACCCGACCCATTATGGTCGTGTCTGTCCGATCGAAACTCCTGAAGGTCCAAACATTGGTCTGATTGCTTCTCTTTCAACCTATGCCAGGATCAACGAGTACGGCTTTGTCGAGACTCCTTATCGTATTGTCGAGAATGGTCAGGTTACCGACCAGATCAAGTACTTCTCGGCTCTTGAGGAAGAAGGACATTCCATTGCTCAGGCAAATGCACCCATCGATGATAATGGGGTCTTCATTAACGAGCTTGTCAACGTTCGTCAGAACGGTGAGTTCTTGTTGATGGCTCCTGATCAAATTAATTTGATGGATGTATCTCCTAAGCAGATCGTTTCTGTTGCCGCAGCGCTCATTCCGTTTCTTGAAAACGATGATGCTAACCGTGCTCTTATGGGGTCGAACATGCAGCGTCAGGCGGTACCGTTGCTGCGTACCGACGCCCCTCTGGTTGGTACCGGAATGGAACGTGTTGTTGCTCACGATTCTGGGAACTCCGTTGTTGCTCGTCACGATGGCGTTGTTGAGAGTGTTGATGCTGACCGTGTCGTTATTCAGATCGCCGAAAGCGAAGCGGATACCTCTGGCACTGGTGTCGATATCTATAACCTGCTTAAATTTAGTCGTTCCAACCAGAACACCTGTATTAACCAGAAGCCGATTGTCAAGGTCGGTGATAAGGTTAAGCGTGGTGATGTCATCGCGGATGGACCGTCTACCCAGTGGGGTGAATTGGCCCTTGGGCAGAATGTCATGGTCGCCTTCATGCCTTGGAACGGTTATAACTTCGAGGATTCGATTCTTATCTCGGAGAAACTGGTACAGGAAGATCGTTACACTTCGATTCATATTGAAGAATTCGAATGTGTCGCCCGTGATACCAAGTTAGGTAAAGAAGAAATCACCGACGATATTCCTAACCTCGGTGAAGACGCTTTACGTAATCTGGATGAGTCAGGGATTATCCGTATTGGTGCCAGTGTTAAGCCAGGTGATATTCTGGTTGGTAAAATTACTCCTAAAGGTGAAACACAGTTATCACCTGAGGAGAAATTGTTGCGCGCTATTTTCGGTGAAAAAGCCGGCGATGTTCGTGATACCTCCCTGCGCGTACCACCTGGTGAAGAAGGTGTCGTTATTGGTGCTCGGGTCTTTTCTCGCAAGGGGTCCGATAAGGACGCTCGTACCGAGCAGATTGAGGCAAGGGAGATCGACAAGCTTAAGAAGGATCAGGATGATGAGATCCGGATTTTACGCAAGTCGACCCGTAACAAGATTCGTTCTTTGTTGATTGACACCACTGCTGCAGTCTCTCTTGAGGATGAAGCAGGTAATGAGATTCTTCCTAAAGGGAAAAAAATCACCGAGCAAGCCTTCGATAAGGTTCCGTTTAACCTGATTCGTGAAATTTCTTTGTCAGGTGCTCCAGAGATCGAAGATCGTGTCACCACGCTCCTCAATCGTTTGGGGGAGCGTGAACAGATTATTTCCGCGGTATTTGAAGATAAAATTGAAAAATGCAAACGTGGTGATGATCTTCCGCCTGGCGTTATCAAGATGGTTAAAGTTTATATTGCCATCAAGCGTAAGCTTCAGGTCGGTGATAAGATGGCCGGGCGTCACGGTAACAAGGGTGTTCTGTCTCGGATTCTTCCTCAGGAAGATATGCCGTATATGGAAGATGGGACTCCGGTCGAGATCGTTCTTAATCCATTGGGCGTTCCGTCCCGTATGAACGTTGGGCAGATTCTCGAGACTCATTTGGGGCTTGCTGCTCGCGGTCTGGGCAACCAGATCCGTAAAGTCGTCGAGGAACAGTATAGTGAGGCTGCTCTTAAGGAGCAGATTAAGGCTGCCTATCAGGATGAAGATCTTTATGATTTTATCGACAATCTTGATGAAGACAGTCTCAAGGTTCTTGCTCGTCGCTTGATGCACGGTGTGCCTATGGCTTCACCTGTATTTGAGGGTGTTGTGGAAGATCAGATCAAGAGCGAACTGGTTCGCTCTGGGTTCCATAGTAGCGGGCAGATGACCCTTTTTGATGGGCGCACTGGCGTTGCCTTTAAAGAGAAGGTTACCGTTGGTATAATGTACATGCTCAAGTTGCACCACCTTGTTGATGACAAGATTCACGCCCGTTCTATCGGTCCGTACAGTCTTGTTACCCAACAGCCTCTTGGTGGTAAGGCTCAGTTCGGTGGTCAGCGTCTCGGTGAGATGGAGGTCTGGGCGATGGAGGCTTATGGTGCCGCACACGCACTGCAGGAATTCCTCACCGTCAAGTCTGATGATGTCGCCGGACGGACAAGAATGTATGAGGCTATTGTAAAAGGCAAACATACGCTGGAAGCAGGTCTGCCAGAATCCTTCAACGTGTTGATCAAAGAACTTCAGGCTCTGTGTCTCGATGTTGATCTGCTCGAAGAAGATTAAATTCGATACCCTTTTGGCAGATTAGTTTAGTAAAAAAGCTGAACACTCATCCTACAAGGAGGATGCGTTTTGGAAGATATTTTCAGTCTATTTGAACGCCCGAAAGATCCATTGAATTTTAATTCAATTCAACTTTCGCTGGCATCACCCGAAAAAATTCGGGAACGGTCATTTGGTGAGGTCAAAAAACCGGAAACCATTAACTACCGGACATTCAAGCCTGAGCGTGATGGTTTGTTCTGTGCGAAAATCTTTGGTCCAACCAAGGATTACGAATGTAACTGCGGTAAATATAAACGCATGAAACATCGCGGCATTGTCTGCGAAAAATGTGGTGTTGAAGTTATTCCAAGCAAAGTACGGCGTGAGCGGCTCGGGCACATAGATCTTGCGTGCCCGGTAGCTCATATCTGGTTCTTGAAGTCTTTGCCTTCTCGGATCGGTGCCCTGCTCGACATGACCTTGAAGGATCTTGAAAAGGTCCTTTATTTCGAGGCCTATGTCGTTCTCGATGGTGGTGATACTCCTCTTGAAAAGGGACAATTGCTACCCGAAGATAAGTACAGTGAAGCGATGGACGAATATGCTGGTCAGTTTGTGGCCGGCATGGGCGCCGAGGCTGTTCGTGAATTGCTGGCTGAGATCGATTTGGAAGTTGTTGGTGATGAGCTGCGTCTTGAAATGAAAGAGGCGACCAGTGAAGCCAAGAAGAAAAAAGTTTCCAAGCGTCTCAAGGTCATTAATTCATTTCGTCAGAGCGGAAACCGTCCTGAGTGGATGATTCTTGAAACCATTCCGGTCTTGCCTCCTGAGCTGCGCCCATTGGTGCCCCTCGATGGTGGTCGGTTTGCGACTTCAGATCTTAACGATTTGTATCGTCGTGTTATTAACCGGAATAACCGCCTCAAGCGGCTCATGGAATTACGCGCTCCTGAGGTTATTATCCGTAACGAAAAAAGGATGCTTCAGGAAGCTGTTGATGCGCTGTTCGATAACGGTCGTCGTGGTCGGGCTATTACCGGGCCAAGCAAGCGTCCACTGAAGTCCTTGTCCGACATGCTTAAGGGTAAAGGCGGTCGTTTCCGTCAGAACCTGCTTGGTAAGCGTGTCGATTACTCAGGTCGTTCGGTTATCGTTGTCGGTCCAGAGCTAAAATTGCATCAATGTGGTCTGCCGAAGAAGATGGCACTGGAACTGTTCAAACCTTTTATCTATCAGAAGCTTGAGGAAAAAGGTTTCTCTACAACTGTCAAGAGCGCCAAGAAGATGGTTGAAAAAGAGAAGCCAGAGGTATGGGACGTTCTTGAAGAGGTTATTAAAGAGCACCCGGTCATGCTTAACCGTGCTCCGACCTTGCACCGTCTTGGTATTCAGGCGTTTGAACCTGTGCTGATCGAAGGTAAGGCTATTCAATTACACCCATTGGTCTGTACCGCATTCAATGCTGACTTCGATGGTGACCAGATGGCTGTTCACTTGCCTCTGTCAATTGAAAGCCAGATCGAAGCACGCGTGTTGATGATGTCCACCAATAATATTCTGTCGCCGGCCAGCGGTAAGCCAATTATTGTGCCGTCACAGGATATGGTTCTTGGTCTCTACTATATGACTCGAGAACGCCCTTTTGTCACTGGTACTGGTAACGTTTATATGTCGCCAGACGAAGTCCGTATGGCATTTGACGCTGGTGAGGCTGACCTGCAGGCAGCAATCAAGGTTCGTATGATCCAGGTTGCCGGTGGTGAACGTGAATTGGTTGACACTACTGTCGGACGTATTCTGTTGCGCGAAGTCGTACCTGATACCATCCCCTTTAAACATGTCAACAAAGTCATGGGTAAAAAGCAGGTTGGTGATCTTATTGATACCAGCTTCCGTCTGGCAGGAAATAAAGAGACGGTTATCCTTGCTGATAAGATCAAAGAGACCGGTTTCCGTTATTCCACCTTGGCTGGTGTTTCCATCTGTCTCGATCACATGGAGATACCGAAGACCAAAGAAGAGCGGATCAAGGTCGCTGCCGACGAGGTTAAAGACATTCAGCAGCAGTATACTGAAGGTCTGATTACCGATGGTGAACGGTACAACAAAGTTATCGATATCTGGGCTAAGTGTACTGAAGATATTGCGACTATCATGTTAAGTAATATCGCGGTTGATAAAATGACCTCTGAAGATGGTGAAGAAGTTGAGGTCTCTTCCTTCAACGCGATTCACATGATGGCCGACTCTGGTGCTCGGGGTAGTGCTCAGCAGATTCGTCAGCTTGCCGGTATGCGTGGTCTGATGGCCAAACCTGACGGTTCTATTATTGAAACTCCTATCACGGCTAACTTCCGTGAGGGATTGACCGTGTTGCAGTACTTCATCTCGACCCACGGTGCGCGTAAAGGTCTTGCCGATACCGCTCTTAAAACTGCGAACTCCGGTTATCTGACCAGACGTTTAGTCGATGTTGCTCAGGATGCAATTATTACTGAGCAGGATTGTGACACTCTTGACGGTATCGAGGTTTCATCACTTACCGAAGGTGGTGAAGTTATCGAACGTTTGGGTGATCGTATTCTCGGTCGTGTTGCACTTGATGATATTTACGATCCGGTTACGGATGATCTGCTGGTTGAGGCTAATCAGGTTATCGATGAAGACCTGGTTATTAAGATTGAAGAAGCTGGTATCGAGAAAATTAAGATCCGTTCAGTTCTTACCTGTAAGAGCAAACGCGGTATCTGTGCCCTCTGTTATGGTCGTGATCTGGCTCGTGGTCACCTGGTCAACCTTGGCGAGGCGGTTGGTGTTATCGCTGCTCAGTCAATCGGTGAGCCCGGTACTCAGCTGACTATGCGTACCTTCCACATTGGTGGTACGGCGTCAAGACGTGCTGAGCAGACCGCACTTGAGGCACGCTTCGATGGCTCCCTCAAGTTTATTAACCTGATCACCGTTAACAACGTTGATGGTTTCCCGATCGTTATGACTCGGAAAGGCGAGGTTGCGGTTGTTGACGAAAGTGGCCGTGAACGGGAACGTTATTCTGTGGTTTACGGTGCTCGTCTGACGCGGCAGGAAGGTGCTCCGGTTAAGGCAGGGGATACTCTGGCTGAATGGGACCCCTACACGGTACCGATTATCACCGAGGTCGGTGGTGTGGTCCACTTCGGTGACATTACCGAAGGTGTTACCATGGAGGAGCAGGTCGATGAAGTTACCGGCCTGTCTCGTAAGGTTGTTATCGAAGCTAAATCAGCTGACAAGCGTCCCCGGATAACCCTTAAGGGTGAGGACGGCAAAACCGTCAAGCTGCCTAACGGTTCGCCTGCACGCTATATGCTGCCTGTTGGTGCGAATATTACCGTTGAAGAGGGTATGCAGATTTTCGCCGGAGCTATCCTGTCGAAAATTCCACGGGAAACCACCAAAACCAAAGATATTACCGGTGGTCTGCCACGGGTAGCCGAACTGTTTGAGGCCCGTAAGCCAAAGGAAGTTGCGGTTATCTCCGAAATCGATGGTGTCGTCTCCTTTGGTAAAGATTCCAAGGGTAAGCGGAAAATTGTCGTGACTCCTGAACTTGGCGATCCGGTAGAATATCTGATTCCTAAAGGGAAGCACATTTCCGTTCATGAAGGCGATTTCATTCATGCCGGTGAAGAACTGGTTGATGGCTCAAGTAACCCGCACGATATTCTCCGTGTTCTCGGTAGCAAAGAACTTTCGAAGTACCTTGTTGATGAGGTTCAGGAAGTTTATCGACTACAGGGTGTTAAGATCAACGATAAGCACATTGAAACAATTGTTCGACAAATGCTGCGTCGTGTTCAGATTCGCGAGGTTGGAGATACCAACTTCCTGACTGATGATCAGGTCGATCGTTGGGTCTTCGAAGAAGAGAACCAGAAGGTTGCGGCAGAGGGGGGGCAGCCAGCTATTGGTGAGCCGATCATGCTTGGTATTACCAAAGCGTCTCTGTCGACCGAATCCTTTATCTCCGCAGCTTCGTTCCAGGAGACTACTAAGGTTCTAACCCAGGCTGCAATCCAGGGTAAGGTTGACTCTTTACGAGGACTTAAGGAAAACGTCATCATGGGGCGCCTGATTCCTGCCGGAACCGGGGTGGCTAAGTATCGCGCTGTCGAGCTGAGCATCCCTGAACCTGAGGTGAAATTGGAAGATCCGCTTGAGATTGATGAGTCCGACACAGAGATGCCGGAAGAGATAGATTGACGACCTTGAAGGCTCCGATTTCGGAGCCTTCTTGTTCTGTAAATACTAATTTTATAAAAAGAAAAAATAGCTTGACAAAGGTAATGCTGATTGATAATCTCTGCGGGTTTTTCCCCGCAGAAAGGCTGCTTTAGGGCAGATTGAACATTGATAAAGATTTGGGAGAATCTAGATGCCAACGATTAACCAACTTATTCGCAATGGGCGTAAGAAAAAAGTCGTAAAGTCGACTGCGCCTGCGCTGAAATCATGTCCGCAAAGACGCGGGGTATGTACTCGTGTTTATACGACAACTCCAAAAAAGCCGAACTCCGCTTTGCGTAAGGTTGCGCGGGTACGTTTGACGAACGGGATTGTCGTGACTTCATACATTCCGGGTGTCGGCCACAACCTGCAAGAGCACAGTGTTGTTCTGATTCGTGGCGGCCGGGTCAAAGACTTGCCGGGTGTTCGTTATCACATTGTGCGTGGATCGCTTGACCTTGCTGGTGTTAAAGATCGTAAGCAGGGTCGTTCGAAGTACGGCGCGAAGCGCCCTAAGTAATTTAAGTCTTAAGAAGAGGACGTTATGCCCAGAAGAAGAGAAGTGCCCAAGCGGGTCATCCTGCCTGATCCCAAATTCGGTGACCAGCTGGTTGCGAAATTTGTTAATATCGTTATGGTCGACGGCAAGAAGAGTACCGCCGAGCAGATTGTTTATGGTGCTTTTGATATTGTTGCTGAGCGCACCGGAAATGAGCCTCTTGAGGTCTTTAAGGCTGCGATGGAAAATGTCCGTCCGGTTCTTGAAGTTAAGTCCCGCCGTGTAGGTGGTTCTACCTATCAGGTTCCGGTTGAAGTGTCTCCTTCCCGTCGTACCGCTTTGGCGATGCGCTGGATTGCGACCTACGCAAATGCTCGTAGCGAGAAGACAATGCGTGAGCGTTTGGCTGGAGAGTTTCTTGATGCTTTTAACAACCGCGGCGCGGCTGTCAAGAAGCGTGAAGATACCCATCGTATGGCTGAAGCCAATAAGGCTTTTGCACATTACCGCTGGTAATATAAGTAAATCAGGAGATAAGACGTGGCTCGCAAGGTTTCACTCGAAAAAACGCGTAATATTGGCATCATGGCACACATTGATGCAGGCAAAACGACCACTACAGAACGTATTCTGTACTATACCGGCGTTTCGCATAAGATTGGTGAAGTTCATGATGGTGCTGCAACGATGGACTGGATGGCTCAAGAACAGGAGCGGGGTATTACTATTACCTCTGCTGCAACCACCTGTTTCTGGCAGGACCATCGGATCAATATTATTGATACCCCGGGTCACGTTGACTTTACCATTGAGGTTGAGCGCTCTCTGAAGGTTCTTGATGGTTCTGTTGCCGTTTTCTGTTCTGTTGGCGGCGTTGAGCCTCAGTCCGAGACTGTTTGGCGTCAGGCTGATAAGTATCACGTTCCGCGTATTGCTTTTATCAATAAGATGGACCGTATCGGCGCCAATTTTCAGCGCGGTGTAGAGATGATCCGTGAGCGTCTAGGTGCTAATCCGCTGCCTATACAGTTGCCAATCGGTGCTGAGGAGAATTATCGCGGTCTGGTCGATCTGGTCACCATGCAGGCGATCGTCTGGGATGATGAGTCTATGGGAGCTAAGTTTGATGTCATTGATATCCCTGAGGATATGGTCGATGATGTTGAGGCTGCTCGTGAGGCTCTGCTCGAAGAGATCTCCGCTAATGACGAAGAGTTGATGGAGAAGTATCTCGGTGGTGAAGAGTTGACTGTTGATGAGATTAAAGCCGCGATCCGTAAGGGTACTCAGGCTCTCGATTTCAATCCGGTTCTCTGTGGTAGTGCTTTTAAGAATAAGGGTGTTCAGGCCCTGCTTGATGCTGTTATTGACTATATGCCATCACCGTTGGATGTTCCTGCTATCAAGGGTGTGCATCCTGATACTGGCGAAGAGCTTTCTCGTCCGGCTTCAGACGAAGAGCCTTTTGCTTCTTTGGCTTTTAAGGTCATGACCGACCCCTTTGTCGGGCAGTTGACCTTCTTCCGTGTTTATTCTGGTGTTGCGGAGTCTGGCTCTACCGTTCTTAACTCTACCAAAGGTAAGAAAGAACGTTTTGGCCGTATTCTGAAGATGCATGCCAATAAGCGTGAGGAAATTAAAGAGGTTTATGCTGGTGATATAGCTGCGGCCGTTGGCCTCAAGTATACCACTACCGGTGATACTCTGTGTGATCCGAGTAAGCCTTCGCTGTTGGAGTCTATGGAGTTTCCTGAGCCGGTTATTCACCTCTCGGTTGAGCCTAAGACTAAAACTGACCAGGAGAAGATGGGTGTTGCTCTTGGTAAGTTGCTTGCAGAGGATCCTTCTTTGCGTGTTCGGACTGATGAAGAGACTGGTCAAACCATTCTTTCAGGTATGGGCGAGTTGCACCTGGACGTTATCGTCGATCGTATGAAGCGTGAATTTAAGGTCGAGTGTAATGTTGGTGCTCCTCAGGTTGCCTATCGCGAGTCGATTACTAAGTCTGTTGAGGTGCAAGGCAAGTTTGTGCGTCAGTCTGGTGGTCGTGGTCAGTATGGCGATTGTTGGTTGCGTATTGAGCCAGGTGAGCCGGGTGATGGATTTACCTTTGTCGATGAGATCAAGGGTGGGGTTATTCCTCGTGAATATATTCCTGCTGTTGGTAAGGGTGCTGAGGAGGCCTCTGAGAATGGCGTTCTTGCTGGCTTCCCGATCGTTGACGTAAAGGTTACCTGTTTTGACGGTTCTTACCATGATGTTGACTCTTCTGAAATGGCATTTAAGATCGCTGGTTCGATGGGCTTCAAGGATGGTGCTCGCAAGGCCGATCCGGTTCTTCTTGAGCCAATCATGAAAGTCGAAGTCGTGGTTCCTGAAGAGTATATGGGCGATGTTATTGGTGACTTGAATAGCCGTCGCGGTCGTATCATGGGTATGGACTCTCGTGGTGGTGCTCAGGTTGTTGATTCTCATGTGCCGCTCTCCAGCATGTTTGGGTATGCCACTGATTTAAGAAGTTCTACCCAGGGTCGCGCTACCTACACAATGGTCTTTGATCATTATGAGCAGGTTCCGAAAGCGCTGAGTGAAGAAATTATTGCCAAGGTCAATGGTTAAGGCCGAGGAGAGGAGATAAAGTTATGTCCAAGGAAAAATTTGAGAGGACAAAACCGCATGTCAACATCGGGACCATTGGTCACGTTGACCACGGTAAAACCACACTGACTGCAGCAATCACTAAGGTTCTGTCTGAGAAGATGGGTAGTGGTGAGTTTAAGGCTTTTGATCAGATTGATAATGCTCCAGAAGAGCGCGAGCGTGGTATCACCATTGCTACTGCTCACGTTGAGTATGAGACTGACAATCGTCACTATGCTCACGTTGACTGCCCAGGTCACGCCGATTACGTTAAAAACATGATTACTGGTGCGGCTCAGATGGACGGTGCTATTCTTGTTGTTTCTGCTGCTGACGGCCCAATGCCACAGACTCGTGAGCATATCCTGCTCGCTCGTCAGGTTGGTGTTCCTGCTATGGTAGTTTTCCTCAATAAGGCCGACATGGTTGATGATGAGGAGCTGCTTGAGCTGGTTGATATGGAGATCCGTGAGCTGCTGTCAAGCTACGATTTCCCAGGTGATGATATTCCAATCGTTGCCGGTTCCGCTCTGGCTGCTCTTGAAGGCCGTGATGATGAAATCGGTAAAGATAAAGTTATGGAGCTGATGGATGCAGTTGATAGCTATATCCCAGAGCCAGAGCGTGCTATCGATAAACCATTCCTGATGCCAGTTGAGGACGTTTTCTCCATCTCCGGTCGTGGTACTGTTGCTACCGGTCGTGTTGAGAGCGGTATCGTCAAGGTTCAGGAAGAGGTCGAAATCGTTGGTATGAAAGCTACCACCAAGACTGTTGTTACCGGTGTTGAAATGTTCCGCAAGTTGCTGGATCAGGGGCAGGCTGGTGATAACGTTGGTATTCTTCTGCGTGGTGTTAAGCGCGAAGATATCGAGCGTGGTCAGGTTCTGGCTAAGCCAGGCAGCATCACTCCGCATACCAAGTTTAAAGCTGAGGCTTACATTTTGACCAAGGAAGAGGGCGGTCGTCATACTCCATTCTTCAAAGGTTATCGTCCTCAGTTCTACTTCCGTACAACTGACGTGACAGGTATCGTTGAGCTTCCAGAGGGAACTGAAATGGTTATGCCTGGCGATAATATTGCAATGACGGTTGATCTGATCACCCCGATTGCAATGGATAAAGAACTGCGCTTTGCTATCCGCGAAGGTGGCCGTACTGTCGGTGCCGGCGTTGTTAGCGAAGTTATTGCATAAAACGAGGTTAACATGTCTACACAGAAAATCAGAATTAGGCTCAAGGCTTACGATCACAGTCTGCTTGACCAGGCCGTGGCTGAAATTGTTGATACAACCAAGCGCACCGGGTCTCGCCTGGTTGGACCGATTCCATTGCCTACGGTTATTAACAAGTACTGCGTTTTGCGTGGTCCACACGTTGATAAGAAGAGTCGTGAGCAATTTGAAATTCGCACCCATAAACGTCTTCTTGACATTATGGAGCCCACGCAGCAGACCGTTGATGCTTTGATGAAGCTGGATCTGTCTGCTGGTGTAGATGTGGAAATCAAACTTTAATTAATGGTGTGATTGAAATATAAGGGCACGACTATGACCAATGGATTGTTAGGAAAGAAAATCGGCATGACGCAGATTTACGCGGCAGATGGCCAGCGTATTCCTGTTACTGTTCTTGAGGCTGGACCATGTACAGTGCTTCAGGCTAAAGACGTCGCAAAGGATGGCTATGTAGCTGTTCAGCTCGGTTTTGGAGCAAAAGCTTCAAGTCGGGTAAATAAGCCTGAACTCGGGCATTTTAAGAAAGCTGGTAAAGGCGCATTTGCATACGTTCGCGAATTTTCTCCAGAAGGAGAGTGTGCAGTAGGTGATGTCGTTTCATGCGAAATGTTTAAACCTGGCGATCGTATTGATGTCGTAGGTACCAGTAAGGGTAAAGGTTTTCAGGGTGTCATGAAGCGCTGGAACTTTTCCGGTGGTCGCGCGACCCACGGCTCCATGTTCAAGCGTCGTCCTGGTGGTATCGGCGCGTCTGCATGGCCTTCTCGTGTATTTAAAGGGAAGAAAATGGCCGGTCAGATGGGTAACGAGCGTGTTACAACCCAAAACCTGATTGTTGTGGATGTTCGTCCTGAGCAGAACCTGATCATGGTTCGCGGTGCTGTTCCTGGCCCTAAGAATGGACTTGTTGAGATCCGCAAGGGAATCAAGATTTAATTGCTGCGGCTTAGGAGAAAATAATGGCAACTGTAACAATATATGATCAGGATAAAAAATCAGTTGGTGAGCGTGAGCTTGCTGAGCAGATTTTTAATACTGAAGTGAAGGGGTATCTCCTTCATGATATGGTTCGCTACCAGTTGGCAGCGCGTCGGCAGGGTACTGCTGCCGTCAAAAATCGCGCAGCTGTTGCTGGTGGTGGTAAGAAACCATACAAGCAAAAGGGAACTGGTAATGCCCGTCAGGGTACTACTCGCGCTCCACATTTCGTGGGTGGTGGCGTTGTATTCGGGCCTCAGCCACGTTCATACGCATTCAAGTTGAATCGTAAGGTCAAAAAGGCTGCTTTGTGCTCAGCTCTTTCTGTGCGCTATCAAGCTGAAAAGCTTGTCGTTATGAAAGAGATCGCTATGGAGCAGATCAGCACCAAGGGGTTCGCTGAGTTGCTTAAGCGGTTTGAGGTTGAGGGTGCTCTGGTTGTTATTGACCAGGCAGACCCAAAGGTTGAGCTGTCTGCTCGCAACCTTAAGAACGTTAAAGTGCTGCGTGCTGATGGTGTTAATGTCTATGACATTCTCAAGTATCCTAACCTTATTCTTACTGATGCGGCTGTAACTGAAATTGAAGGAGCATTGGAAAAATGAGACCATTGCATGAAATTATTCGCAAGCCTTTGATTACTGAGAAGGCTAACGATCTTAAAGACCAGGCTCAGGTTGTCGCATTTGAAGTTGCACGCTCTGCAAATAAGATAGAAATCAAGCAGGCCGTTGAAAAAGCATTTGACGTAAAGGTCAAATCAGTTAATACTATGCAGTTTCGTGGCAAGGTTAAACGCGTTGGTTATAACCTTGGTCAGCGTAGCAACTGGAAGAAGGCATATGTGACTCTCCAAGAGGGTCAAAATATCGATTTCTATGGCGTTTAAGGCCGTGATATAGCAGGTATGGAGAAATTGTCATGGGTATAAAAAAATTCAATCCAACCTCGGACGGTCGACGTCATATGACTTCCTCGACTTTCGAGGAGGTAACAAAAAGCCGTCCGGAGAAATCACTGACCGAGCCGCTTAAGCGTTCCGGTGGACGTAATAATTCCGGTCGCATCACCAAGCGTCATACTGGCGGTGGTCACAAGCGTCTTTACCGGATCGTTGATTTTCGTCGTGAGAAGCTCGAGGTGCCAGCCAAAGTTGCTGCTATCGAGTATGATCCGAATCGTAGCGCTCGTATCGCATTGTTGTTTTATGCTGACGGTGAAAAGAGTTATATTCTGGCGCCTAACGGCCTGAGTGTTGGTGACAGTGTTGTTGCTAGTGATAAAGCTGATATTCGTCCAGGTAACGCAATGACTATCCGCTCAATCCCTTTGGGTACTTGGGTTCACAATGTTGAGCTTAAGATTGGCAAGGGTGGTCAGTTGGCTCGTAGTGCCGGTGCGTATGCAATGATCGCAGCAAAAGAGGGTCGTTACGCTCAGCTGCGTCTGCCTTCGGGTGAGGTTCGTCTTGTTCTTCAAGACTGCCGTGCAACAGTTGGTCAGGTCGGTAACCTTGATTTTGAAAAAATCAAAATCGGTAAGGCCGGTCGTAATCGTTGGCTCGGTAAGCGTCCTCAGTCTCGTGGTGTCGCGATGAACCCGGTCGACCACCCACATGGTGGTGGTGAGGGTAAGAGTTCTGGTGGTCGTCACCCGGTTACGCCTTGGGGTGTTCCAACTAAGGGTTATAAGACGAGAACCAATAAGCGTACCGATAAATTCATCGTACGTCGTAGAAATAGTAAGTAATTCCAGCCTTTAGGAGAAGATCGTGGCAAGATCAATTAAAAAAGGGCCTTATGTCCAGGACAGCCTGCTACGCAAAGTAGATCTTGAAGGTGAGGCTAACCGTAATAAGGTAATCAAGACTTGGTCGCGTAGATCAACTATTATCCCTGAATTTGTAGGGATGACTTTTGCCGTTCATAATGGTAAAAAATTCGTTCCTGTTTTCGTCAGCGAAAACATGGTTGGCCATAAGCTGGGTGAGTTCGCTCCAACGCGTACTTATTTCGGTCATGGCGCTGATAAGAAGAGTAAGGTCAGATAGATTACCGCGTTTCACAGGAGTTCCGAATAATGGAAGCACAAGCAAAATTAAGGAACGTTCGTCTTTCGCCTCGTAAGGCGAGACTCGTTGTCGATATGGTCCGCGGTAAGGGGATTCAGGATGCGCTGAATATCCTTCAGTTCTCCCCCCAGAAAACTGCGCCTGTACTATCTAAACTATTGAAATCTGCTGTTGCTAACGCTGAACAAAAGGGCGTTTCTGACGTTGATCAACTGTACGTAAAAACCGTAATGGTTGATCAGGGTCCAGTACTTCGTCGTTTTATGCCTCGTGCACAGGGGCGTGCCAGTCGGATTCGTAAACCAACCAGCCACATTACTGTGGTTTTGGATGTTAAGTAAATCGAGGAGGTATCCCTTTGGGCCAGAAAGTTCATCCGATAGGATTTCGTCTAGGTGTTAACCGGACTTGGGAATCCCGCTGGTATGCAGATTCTGATTATTCAGAGAAGTTGCATGCAGATCTTAAACTGCGTAATTTTTTGAAAAAACGCCTTTATCATGCGGGTATTTCAAAAATCGAACTCGAGCGCGCAGCAAATAAAGTTAAGATCAATATCTTTGCCGCCAGACCGGGTATCATCATTGGTAAAAAAGGGTCTGAGGTCGAGGTGTTGAAAAACGATCTGGCCAAGATTACCGACGATGAATGTTTTATTAATATTCAAGAGGTCCGTAAGCCTGAGGTTGACGCACAGCTTGTAGCAGAAAATGTTGCTCTTCAGCTTGAGCGCCGGGTCGCATTTCGCCGTGCTATGAAACGTAGCGTCAGTATGGCTCTTAAATTTGGTGCCAAAGGTATTAAGATTACCTGTGCAGGTCGTCTTGGCGGTGCTGAAATGAGTCGTACTGAGTGGTATCGTGAGGGGCGCGTGCCTCTTCACACTTTGCGTGCCGATATTGATTACGGCTTCGCTGAAGCTTTGACGACCTATGGGATTATCGGTGTTAAAGTGCTCATCTTCAAAGGTGAGGTGCTTGGAAAAGAACAGGAACAGCCGGTAGGCTGATCAGGAGTAATTTGCCATGTTAATGCCAAAAAAAGTAAAACGTAGGAAGCAGTTTACCGGGCGTATGACCGGCCAGGCCTCCCGTGGTACTGAAGTCAGCTTCGGTGATTACGGTCTGCAGGCTCTTGAGTGTGGCTGGCTTTCATCACGTCAGATAGAAGCTGCACGCCGGGCAATGACACGTTATATCAAGCGTGGTGGGAAGATCTGGATTCGTTCTTTTCCGCATAAGCCTCTTACCAGTAAACCTGCCGAAACCCGTATGGGTAAAGGTAAAGGTTCCCCAGAAAAATGGGTAGCTGTTGTTAAGCCTGGTCATATCCTCTATGAAATGCAGGGCGTGTCTGAAGAGGTAGCACGCGAAGCGTTCCGTCTTGGGGCACACAAGCTGCCTATGCGGACCAAGTTTGTTAAGAGAGAGGTTGGCGATGAAGGCTAGTGAAATTAAAGATCTCACGGTTGATGAGTTGAATGCCAAGGTTGTTGAACTGCAAGAAGAGCTCTTTAACCTTAAATTTCAGATGCATACCGGTCACCTGGAAAATACGGCTAAAATTGCACAGCTGCGTAAAGATGTGGCCCGTGTTAAAACCGTTATTTCCAGTAAACAAAGTGCCTAGTGGGTGAGGAAAAATGAGTCAGGAACGAGGTAATAGAAGAACCCGGATCGGCTTAGTTGTCAGTGACAAAATGGATAAAACTGTTGTTGTCAGGGTCGATGAGCTGGTTAAGCACAGTATTTATAAGAAATTCATCAAGCGTAAGGTCACCTGCAAGGCTCATGATGAAGAGAACAGTTGCGGGATTGGTGATAAAGTCCTTATTGTCGAAACCAGACCCTTATCTAAGGATAAGCGGTGGCGTGTGCGCCAAATTCTGGAGAAGGCCGTTACTGCTTAGGAGTGTAAGTCATGATCCAGATGCAATCGATGCTGAGCGTCGCTGATAATTCCGGCGCTAAGAAGCTCTGCTGTATTAAGGTCCCAGGTGGATCTAAACGTAAATATGCCGGAATTGGCGACATTATTATTTGTAGTGTTAAAGAAGCATTGCCAAATTCCAAAGTAAAAAAGGGCGATGTTGTCCGTGCGGTAATCGTACGTACAGCTAAAGAGGTCGCACGTCCTGACGGTTCTTTTATCCGTTTCGATAACAACTCAGCAGTTGTTGTTAACGCTGGTAATGAACCTGTCGGTACGCGTATTTTTGGACCAGTCGCCAGAGAGTTGCGGGCCCGTCACTTTATGAAAATCGTCTCACTGGCCCCTGAAGTTTTATAATATTAGACTGTTGGAGAGTCAAAGCAATGGCTAGTGTAAAGATGCATGTCAAAAAAGATGACATGGTAAAAGTTATCGCCGGTAAAGAGCGTGGCAAGACCGCTAAGGTTCTGCGTGTTTTTCCGGAAAAGGGACGTCTGATCGTTGAAGGTCTCAACGTTGTTAAGCGTCACACCCGCCCGAGTCAGCTTAACCCGGAAGGTGGCATTGTTCAGAAAGAAGCTGCAATCAGCGCTTCTAATGTAATGCTCGTCTGCGGTTCTTGTAACGAAGCTACTCGCACTGGCGTTCGGACATTAGAGGATGGTAGCAAGTCTCGTTTTTGCAAAAAATGCAACGCGAGCGTAGATAAATAACGGAGATTTCAATGGCCAGGTTGAAAGAGGCATACAATCAGGAGCAGATTCCTGCCCTGATGAAGGAATTTTCATACAGAAATGTCATGGAAGTTCCAAAGATCGAGAAGGTGGTTCTGAATATGGGCTTAGGTGAAGCCATTCAGAATCCTAAGCTCCTGGAATCCGCTGTCCTGGAAATGGAACGCATTTCGGGCCAGAAGCCGGTAATTACTAAGTCCAAAAAGTCGATTGCAGGGTTCAAGCTGCGCGAAGATATGTCGATCGGGGTCTGTGTTACCCTGCGTCATGATCGTGCTTGGGAATTCCTCGATCGTCTTGTTAATATTGCTTTGCCGCGCGTTCGCGATTTTAAAGGTGTGTCTCCGAAGGCTTTTGATGGTCGTGGAAATTACACCCTCGGAATTCGTGAGCAGCTTATCTTCCCAGAAATTGATCTGGATAAGATTGCTAAAGTTTCGGGACTGAATGTCACGATTGTAACGACGGCTAAGACTGATGAAGAGGGGCGTGCGTTGCTGTCTGGTATCGGCATGCCTTTTAGAAAATAGAGTTTAAGCGGAGGATATTGTGGCAAAAAAATCTATGGTTGTTAAGGCCAAGCGACCTAAAAAGTTCGCGGTTCGCGAGTATAATCGCTGTCCGATCTGTGGTCGCCCACGTGCCTATTATCGTAAGTTCGATATGTGTAGAATTTGTCTTAGGAAACTGGCATCCGAGGGTAAAATCCCTGGAGTTGTCAAGTCCAGCTGGTAACAGCAAGAAGGAGTACCGTTCATGTCAATGACAGATCCAATGGCGGATATGTTAACTCGTATCCGTAACGCCGGAATGGCAGGTCATTCTAAAGTAGATGTCCCTTCAAGTAATGTTAAGACCGCAGTCGCTGCGGTTTTAAAAGATCTTGGTTATATCAAAAATCTCAAGCATGTGTCTGATGGAAAACAGGGTATTCTGCGTATTTATCTAAAATACGATCAGAATAACACTCCTGTTATTCATGAAATTAAGCGTGTGTCCACCCCTGGACGCCGTGTTTATGTTGGCAAGGGTGAAATTCCTGTGGTCAAGAATGGTCACGGTGCTTCTATTCTTTCCACCTCCAAGGGTGTGCTGGACGATGTGACTGCACGTAAGACCCAGGTTGGTGGCGAAGTTATTTGTACCGTTTGGTAACAGAAGATCGAGGAGTAACAAAATGTCACGTATCGGTAAATTACCAATTGCAATTCCGGCTGGCGTTAAAGTAGCGCTTGACGGAAATGTTATGACCATTACAGGCCCTAAAGGCACTCTGTCTCAGGCATTGCATGAACGGATGACTATTGGCGTCGAGGCTGAACAGATCGTTGTAACTCGTCCTACTGATGAAAAAAGCGATAGTGCTCTTCATGGTCTGACCAGGTCATTAATTAATAATATGGTAGTTGGTGTCACAACTGGGTTTCAGAAAGATCTTGAGATCAACGGTGTCGGTTACCGTGCTGAAATCAGTGGTAAGACCCTGACTCTATCTCTGGGTTACTCTCACCCTGTTGTTTACGAGTTGCCAGAAGGTATCAACGTTGAGGTTGAAAAGCAGACTAAGCTGTCTGTCAAGGGAATTGACAAGCAGTTGGTCGGCTCTGCCGCCGCTAAAATTCGTTCCTTCCGTGCACCGGAACCATATAAGGGTAAGGGTATTAAGTACGCCGATGAGCGTATCTTGCGTAAGGCTGGTAAGGCCGGTAAGAAATAATAAAGGAGCATAACTGTGGACGTTTCCCAAAAAAGACGTGTTGCCAGACTTAAGCGTCAGGCACGGGTTAGAAAAAAAGTTCGTGGCACCACTGAATGCCCCCGGCTTTCTGTCTTCCGTAGCGCGAAGCATATTTACGCCCAGATTATCGAAGATACAACCGGCAAAACTCTGGTTGCAGCTTCATCCGTAGGCAAAGATGTGGATTTGGCTAATGGTGGTAATGTAGAGGCCGCTAAGGCAGTCGGTAGTGCCGTAGCTAAAAAGGCGCTCGCTCAGAACATAACCAAAGTCGTATTTGACCGTAACGGTTTCCTGTATCAGGGGCGTGTTCAGGCACTCGCTGATGCTGCACGGGAAGCCGGATTGAAGCTGTAGAGGAGAAGATTAATGCTGCGCATTGATCCTAATGAACTGGAATTGACTGATCGCGTTATTCATATTAACCGTAACGCGAAGGTTGTTAAGGGTGGCCGTCGCTTTAGCTTTTCAGCACTCGTTGTTGTTGGTGATGGTGAAGGGCATGTTGGATACGGACTTGGTAAAGCCAAGGAAGTTCCAGAAGCAATTCGTAAGGGTGTTGAACAGGCTAAAAAGAGCCTGATCAAAGTTCCTCTTCAGGAAGGTCGTACTATCCCCTACGATGTTCTCGGTAAGTATGGTGCTGGCAAGGTCCTTCTGAAACCAGCTTCTGCTGGTACCGGAGTTATTGCCGGTGGCGCTGTTCGTCCGATTCTTGAAGCTGTTGGTGTTGGTAATATCCTTACTAAGTGCCTCGGTTCAAACAATCCGCACAACGTTGTCAAGGCAACTATTAATGCGTTGAAGATGCTCAAGAGCCCGGAAGAAATCTGTGCCCGTAGAGGTATCGATAAAGACTAAGGTACAACTCAGGAGGATGCCATTATGGCTGCAGAAGTAAAAATTACTCTGAAGAAAAGCCCGATCGGCCGCAAGGAGTACTTTTCTAAAGTACTCAAAGGCCTTGGGTTAAAGCGTTTACATCAGACTGTCGTTTTGCAGGATACTCCAGAAATTCGTGGAATGATTCGCAAAGTTGAGCATATGGTTACAGTCGAAGACTGAACTAATTATAGAGGATAGACGATGGATCTCAGTAATCTGAAACCGGCTCTCGGTTCAACAAAAAATAGAAAGCGTCTTGGGCGCGGCCCAGGTTCCGGTACCGGAAAACAATCTGGTAAAGGTCACAAAGGGCAGAATGCCCGTAGTGGCGGCGGTGTTAAGCCTGGTTTTGAAGGTGGTCAGATGCCACTTCAACGCAGACTTCCTAAACGTGGTTTCGTTTCCACTAATAAGAAGGTATATAACCTGATCAACCTGCGTGATCTTGATGTCTTTGAGGCCGGTACTGTTGTCGATCTTGAAGCCTTCGGTAAAGCTGGTCTGGTTACTGCGCTGAAAGACGGCGTTAAGATTCTTGCCGATGGCGAAGTAACCAAAGCGCTGACTGTGCAGGCACATAAATTCAGCAAGGCCGCTGCCGAGAAAATTGAGGCTGCTGGCGGTAAGGCCGAGGTTATCTAAGCATGTCGACATTGCAGAATATTCTGGCTATTCCTGAACTAAGACGGCGCATACTTTTTACTTTGACCATGCTTGCTGTTTATCGAGTTGGGTGTCATGTGCCCACTCCTGGTATAGACGCGCATGTTCTTGCTAAATTTTTTGAAGGGACTGAGGGCACTTTGTTGGGTCTTGTCAGTGCCTTCACTGGTGGTGCATTACAGCAGATGGCGGTTTTCGCTTTAGGGATTATGCCGTACATCAGTGCTTCGATTATTCTGCAATTATTGACGGTTGTTTTCGAGCCGATCGAAAAACTTTCGAAGGAGGGTGAGCAGGGGCGTAAAAAAATTACTGAGTATACTCGGTATGGAACAATCCTGCTTGCCGTCATTCAGGGTATTGGTATTGCTACCGGTCTTCAGGCCATGGTTGGTCCTGCAGGCGAACCTGTTGTTCCCAACCCTGGAGTTGGGTTCATCCTGATGACGGTTATCACTTTGACTGCAGGTACCGCATTTATTATGTGGCTTGGTGAGCAGATCACAGAGCGCGGTATTGGTAACGGTATTTCCTTGATTATCTTCGCAGGTATCGTTGCGGGTATGCCTTCTGCTATTATCAACTCGATTCGTCTGGTTGATTCTGGTGCAATGACCGTTACAAATGTTATTTTTATTCTCGCGCTTATGCTTGTTACCGTTGCTGCTATCGTGTTCATCGAGCGTGCTCAGCGACGTGTGCCAATTCATTATGCTAAGCGGGTTGTTGGTATGCGCAATATGGGTGGGCAGGCGAGTCACTTGCCTCTTAAGATTAACATGAGTGGCGTTATTCCACCTATTTTCGCAAGTTCCATTATGATGTTTCCAGCGACTATCGCTAACTTTATTGATGTTCCCTGGGTTAAGACTGCTGCGAACTATCTCAGTCCTGGGCACATTGTGTACAACCTTTTTTATATTGCTTTTATCGTTTTCTTTTGCTACTTCTACACGGCTATAACTTTCAATCCTGTAAATGTTGCAGATAACGTTAAAAATCAAGGTGGTTTCATTCCCGGTATTCGTCCTGGCAAGGAAACTGCTAACTATCTTGACACCGTACTTGGACGTTTGACTTTTGTCGGTGCCATCTATATTTCAGTAGTCTGTGTCTTGCCAACTGTGTTGATCAGCCAACTTAATGTGCCCTTTTTCTTCGGGGGAACATCATTGTTGATCGTAGTTGGTGTTGGTATGGATACTGCCTCCCAAATCGAGGCCCATCTTATTTCACGTTCCTATGAGGGATTCATGAAAGGGGTTACTCTTAAGGGGCGGCACGGATAGGAAATAAGATGAAGATTATTTTGTTAGGACCTCCTGGGGCAGGAAAAGGTACCCAGTCTGCTTTTTTGGTCGAGCGTTTTGGAATTCCTCAGATATCAACTGGTGATATGTTGAGGGCCGCTGTGCAGGCTAAGACTCCTATGGGGTTGAAGGCAAAGGAATGTATGGATTCCGGAGCTCTGGTGCCTGATGAAGTCGTCGTTGGTATTGTTCGTGAGCGTCTTCAGTTGGAAGACTGCGCCAATGGGTTTATTCTTGATGGCTTTCCACGTACCTTGCCTCAGGCTGATGCTTTAAATGCTGTTCTTGCGGATTTAGGAAAAAAGCTTGACGCCGCTGTGTCTTTGACTGTAGACTCCGAAGCTTTGGTCGGCCGTTTGACCGGGCGCCGTACTTGTGGTCAGTGCGGTAAAGGTTTTCATATGACTTTTGATCCCCCTGCAGAAAATGGAACTTGTTCTGTGTGTGGTGGTGATTTAGTACAGCGCGATGATGATAAAGAAGAAACTATTCGTCATCGACTTAGTGTGTACGTAGAACAGACCGCTCCGCTTGAAAAGTATTATGCTGATCTTGGGCTGCTTAAGAGTGTGGATGGTATGCAGGATATCAAAATCGTTCAAGCGGCGATTGTCAGCGCTTTGCAGGATTAATGGTGATAATCGTTAAGTCTCAGAATGAAGTTGCCAAGATGCGCGTCTCCGGACGTATGGTCGGTGAGATTTTACAGATTCTTCGCGAGAAGATCCGGCCAGGCGTGACGACTTTCGAGCTTGATGCTTTAGCGGAAAAAGAATGTATTAAGAGGAAGGCTAAGCCTGCTTTTAAAGGTTACGGTGGTTTTCCTTTTACCATTTGTTCATCTCCTAACGACAGGGTTGTTCATGGTTTTGCAAATCATGATCCTCTCAAGGAGGGTGATGTACTGAGCATCGATTTCGGTGTTATTTATGATGGGTTTTATGGCGATTCCGCTATTACTGTGCCCGTTGGGAATGTTGATGCTGAAGTCTCACGACTTCTCGAAGTTACTGAAGCTTCACTTTATCAAGGAATAGATGCCGCGCAGAGCGGTGGGTTTCTCTCTGATATCGGTCATGCTGTGCAACAGTATGTTGAAGCTGCTGGATTCAGTGTTGTTAGAGAATTTGTTGGGCACGGTATTGGTCGCAATCTTCACGAAGATCCGCAGATACCGAATTATGGTCGTCCTGGAAAGGGACCTAAGTTAAAACCTGGTATGGCACTGGCGATTGAACCGATGGTTAATGCTGGTCTTCCGGGTGTCAAGGTGCTTGAAGATGGCTGGACCGCTGTCACGGTTGATGGGCAGTTTTCAGCACATTTTGAGCATACAGTTGCGGTTACAGATAACGGGCCGGAAATACTGACTCGATTGTAAGGGTCGGATTGAAAGCCGCTTTGATTCATAAAGATAGAAAAGGATCTCAAAATGAAGGTAAGAGCTTCGGTAAAGAAGATCTGTGATAAGTGTAAGGTTATTAAACGTAAAGGTGTTATCCGGATCATCTGCGAGAATCCCAAACACAAGCAAAGACAGGGATAAGGCCCTAGGAGGAAAAATTGGCACGTATTGCTGGAGTCGATTTGCCGCGTAATAAGCGGATTGAAGTGGCCATGACCTATGTTTACGGGATTGGTCGCACTACGTCTCAACAGATTCTTAGCCAGGCTGGTGTTGATTTCAATACCCGTACTGACGATCTGACTGAGGCTGAGTTGGCAAAAATTCGTGAAATCATCGATAAAGATGTTCATGTTGAAGGTGATCTTCGCCGTGAAATCACAATGAATATCAAGCGTTTGATGGATCTTGGTTGTTACAGAGGCCTGCGTCATCGTCGTAGTCTTCCGGTTCGTGGTCAGAATACCAAGAATAATTCACGTACTCGCAAGGGACCTAAAAAGACCGTTGCTGGTAAGAAGAAATAAGCGGAGTAGTCATGGCTAAAGCAGGTAAAAAAGTCGTTCGCAAAAAAGTTGAGAAAAAGAATATCGCTAAGGGCGTTGTTCATATTCAATCAACTTTTAACAATACTATTGTGACCATCTGTGATCCCGCAGGTAATGTTGTTGCTTGGTCTACATCTGGTGCAAAAGGCTTTAAGGGGTCTCGTAAAAGTACTCCTTTTGCTGCTCAGATGGCAGCTGAAGAAGCCGCTACCAAGGCTATGGAACATGGCATGCGCTCTGTCGAAGCTTATGTTAAAGGACCCGGAAGTGGTCGCGAGTCCGCTTTGCGTGCACTTTCTTTAGCTGGTTTAACAGTCACTATGATTAAAGACGTTACGCCGATTCCGCATAATGGCTGCCGTCCGCCTAAGCGCCGTCGCGTATAAGCAACAAGGAGGAAAAGTTGTCTAGGTATTCAGGCCCAGTATGCCGTCAATGCAGAAGAGAAAACGCTAAACTGTTTCTTAAGGGAGACCGTTGTTACACCGATAAATGTGCTCTTGAGCGCCGCAATTATGCTCCTGGTCAGCATGGTCAGCGTCGTCCCAAGTTGTCCGACTACGGTGTACAGCTCCGTGAGAAGCAAAAGGTTAAACGTACTTACGGATTGCAGGAAAAGCAATTCCGTTTGTATTTCAAAAAAGCAGACCGGATGAAGGGTGTTACAGGTGAAAATCTGTTAATGCTTCTTGAGCGTCGTCTTGATAGCATCATTTACCGTCTTGGTTTTGCTGCTTCTCGTGCTCAAGCACGTACCCTTGTTCGTCACGGTCACTTCCTGGTCAATGATCAGAAGGTAAACGTTCCTTCTTTCTTGGTTCGTACTGACGACGTTGTAGCCTTGCGTGAAAAGAGCCGTGAGGTTGCTTGTATTAATGAGTCACTCGATAGTGTCATGCGTCGTGGGGTTCCTTCTTGGGTTGAGCTTGATCGCGATGCCTTTAAGGGTACCATCAAAGCGTTGCCGGTACGTGGTGAGTTGACAACTCCTGAGTTCCAGGAACAATTGATTGTCGAACTCTACTCCAAGTAATTAATCCCGTAAGGGTCTCTTGAGAGGGAGAATCAATTTATGTATAAAAATTGGAGGGATCTGATCAAGCCTAAGCGTGTCGAAGGCGCTGAACTGACAGATTCTTACGGTAAGTTTGTTGCAGAGCCTTTTGAACGTGGTTTCGGGACGACTATGGGAAATTCCCTGCGTCGGATCCTGTTATCCTCTCTTCAGGGTGCAGCTATTACCTCAGTGCGCATTAAAAATGTTCAGCACGAGTTTTCCAGCATTGTCGGTGTGACTGAAGATGTTACTGACATTATCCTTAATTTAAAGGGTGTAAAAGTACTCTTGCACGGTCATGACCCACGCAATGTCAGAATTGTAAAGAAGGGCGCCGGGGTAATTAAGGCTTCCGATATTATTACTGACAGTAATGTTGAAATTCTTAACGGTGACCATTATATTGCGACCTGTGGTGATGAAACTGATCTTGAAATTGATATGACTGTTGCCATGGGTAAAGGTTATGTCAGTGCCGATAAGAACAGAGATGAGAATGCTCCAGTCGGGACTATCCCAATTGACGCGATCTTCTCTCCGATTACCAAGGTCAATTTTACTGTATCTAATGCTCGTGTTGGTCAGATTACTGACTATGATAAGTTAACTCTGGACGTTCATACTGATGGTAGTGTTCGTCCTGAGGATGCAGTTGCCTATGCAGCTAAGATTTTGAAAGAGCAACTTCAGATTTTTATCAATTTTGATGAGACTGAAGAACCTGCACCTCAGGAAGAGGAAGACGAAAAACAGAAAATCAACGAGAATCTCTATCGTTCCGTCGAAGAGCTTGAGTTGTCTGTTCGTAGTGCCAACTGTCTTAAGAATGCTCAGATCAATCTTATTGGCGAGTTGGTCCAGAAGACTGAGGCTGAAATGCTTAAAACTCAGAACTTTGGCCGTAAATCACTTAACGAGATCAAGGATATTCTTTCAGAAATGGGACTCAGTCTTGGGATGAAACTTGAGACATTCCCCGATCCGGAATACCTGAAATTGATTCAAAAAGGCCAGGACGAAGAATAATCCGCCTTTTATTGGTTTTTAGAAAGGAACGAGAGCAATGCGCCACAATAAAACTGGTAGACGTTTGGGCCGTAAGCCCGACCATCGTCAGCATATGATGCGTAATATGGTAACGTCATTTTTTCAGAGCGAAAAAATTACGACAACTGTAACGCGTGCAAAAGAACTTCGTAAACTCGTTGATCGAATGATTACTCTCGGAAAGCGCGGTGATTTGCATGCACGTCGCCAGGCTCTCCAGGTTATTCGTGATCCTCAAGCTGTTGCGAAACTGTTCGAAATGATCGCCCCACGTTATACTGACCGTCCTGGTGGTTACACCCGTATTATTCGTCTTGAAAACCGTCAAGGAGATAATGCGCCAATGGCGATTATTGAGCTGGTTGAAGAAGGATACACTCCATCAGCTGCTGAAACTGTTGTTGAAGAAGTTGAAGCTGCCCCTGCGGAATAAATCCCGGCATTTTCAACAAGCTGTAGTTTGATTAAAAAGAGCAAGATTATTCTTGCTCTTTTTTTTTTTCATGTGTTTGACTCGCTATGCGGAGGGTGGTACTTTTCTCACGTTTAACTCCTGTGTTTATTGAATGGAGCCATCTATGCATGAACAGAAAATTCAGGTCCTGCACGGGACTGTTAGTAAATTACTTAGACGTGGTGCTGTATCTCATCTGAAAAAAGCCCTGGGTAAGATTCATCCGGCTGATATTGCCCATCTGTTTCGCTATTTTGATTTAAACCAGCAAAAATCCCTGCTCGATCTTATTCCTGATACCAAACAAGCGGCTGATGTTCTTTCTGAACTTGAATCTGATTCCTGGCCAACGCTTGCCCATATGCTTGACAAGGAAAGGCTCCTCGCCATTGTTCATGAGATGGCTGACGATGATAGTGCTTTATTTATTCGTAGTTTGTCTGAGGAGCTTGCTGAAGAAATTCTTACCGATCTTAAAGATGAGCAGTCTGAAGATGTTGAGCGATTGCTCGGGTATGATGAAGATACTGCCGGTGGCATTATGTCTACCGAGGTTTTTTCCCTTGATCAAGAGATGACAGTCAGAGAAGCGATATCTGCACTTCAGGATTCTGAAGATTATGAGATGGTTTTTTACGTTTATGTTACGGATGAGCATAATCATTTGGTTGGCGTTCTATCATTACGGCAACTGCTGACCGTATCTCCGATCACAAAATTGTGCGATATCATGAGCACTAATGTCTTGCGTGTTCGGACTGACATGGACCAGGAAGAAGTGGCTGAGTTAGTCGCTAAATATAACATTCTTGCCATACCTGTTGTCGATGACCATGGAAAATTGATGGGTCTTATCACTGTTGACGATGTGATTGATGTTATGCGTGATGAGGCAACTGAAGATATTCTGCGCATGGCAGGTACCAGTGAAGAAGAACTGTTGCTAGGTTACAAATCTCTTAAAATTGCCCAGTTACGTTTACCTTGGTTATTGACCACTCTGCTGGGTGGTGTTGTTACTGGTACTTTGATGTGGTATTTCCGAACCACTTTGGAGCAGGTTATCATGCTTATCTCCTTTATCCCTGTTATTACCGGTATGGGAGGAAATGTTGGTGGCCAGACATCCACTATTATAGTTCGTGGGTTTGCTACCGGGCGCATCGATTTCAGTATGCTAAGGCAGGTTTTTTTAAAGGAATTGCGCGTCGGTTTAATTATGGGTTCGGTCTGTGGACTCGTTATCGCCCTCGTCGCCATGATTTGGCATCATAATATGTTTCTCGGCCTTGTCGTAGGTTTAGCCATGGTTACAGCCATAACTGTCGCAGCTTGTATGGGAGTTATTGTTACAGCCTTCTTTAAAAAGGTTGGTATTGATCCGGCAATTGCATCCAGTCCGTTTGTTCAGACGGTTAATGATATAACTGGTATTCTGATCTATTTTAGCACTGCTACACTGTTCCTTCAGTATCTAGTATGATGTGATTCGTGCAAAAATCCCGCAGTCATAAACTTCGTCATAGCGAAGCTATTTTGTTAAAGACTACGGCTTATGGTGAGGCTGACCTTATTGTCTCTTTGCTAGGGCCCGATGTTGGATTAATCAAGGGATTTGCCAGATCGGCCAAGAAGAGTGTGAAACGGTTCGGTGGCAGTATTTCACTGTTTGCAACCTCGGTTTTTCATTACCAGGAAAGCCAGTCCGATCTTAAAATAATTAATGATACTGAGCTTGTCTCACTGCGTAATAATATCAGTTCAGATTTGCAATCTTTCGCCGTAGCGAGTTATGGGATTGAACTTGTTGAGTTACTTTTGGTCGCTGAGGATTCTAATCCTGCCATCTATTCGTTATTGTCGGGGTTTCTCGATTATCTCAATTTAACCGGCGATCCTGTGTGTGCTAAGCTGTTGTTTGAACTCCGCTTGATTGAGGCTCTCGGATATCTTCCTCATTTGCTACACTGTTCCGAGTGTTATGCTGATATTAGGCAGCAGATTTCGGTTGCTTTCGAAGTGCATCGGGGTGGGGTCTTGTGTGGTGGTTGTGCTGGTCATCAAGCCCTCTCTGTAAGCCCTGGGACTCTTGGCTCTCTGTCAAGAAGTTTGAAAGGGCCTTACCATATCTTTTCTGGTTATAAATTCAGTTCTAAGACTTTATCTGAAGGAGGAACACTGCTGGCCGCAGTTTATGGCAATATTTTACCCAAAGAGCCTAAAACACTTAAGTTCATGGCTCAACTAGGGGGCCCTCGTTCTTGACATATTGTAGGGCCAAAGCTAAACTCGCGAGGTTCATTGTATTTCCTCGGTTTCGGAATTACCGTTTATAAATTTTTGGAGGACATGTGACTTTTCAGGACTTAATTCTTTCATTGCAAAACTATTGGGCGAGTCAAGGCTGCATCATCCAGCAGCCGTATGATATTGAAAAGGGTGCCGGTACCTTTAATCCTGCGACCTTTCTCAGAGCTTTAGGTCCAGAGCCTTGGCATGTTGCCTATGTGGAGCCATCTCGTCGGCCTACCGATGGGCGCTACGGAGAAAACCCTAATCGCTTGCAGCATTATTATCAATTTCAAGTTCTGCTTAAACCCTCTCCTCTTAATATTCAGGACTTATATCTTGATTCGCTCAGAAGTTTTGGTCTCGATCCCAATGCTCACGATATTCGTTTCGTTGAGGATGATTGGGAATCTCCTACTCTTGGTGCCTGGGGGTTAGGCTGGGAAGTCTGGCTTGACGGTATGGAAATCACGCAGTTTACCTATTTTCAGCAATGTGGTGGGATTGATCTCAAGCCGATTCCAGGTGAAATCACCTATGGTATTGAACGTATTGCCATGTATCTTCAGGGTGTTGACAATGTTTATGATCTGGAGTGGGTCGATGGGATCAAGTATGGTGATGTTCACCATCAGACCGAAGTTGAATTTTCTCATTACAATTTTGAGCAGGCAGATACCGCTATGCTTTTTCAACTGTTTGACATGTATGAAAAAGAGTGTATTCGCCTGACGGAAAACGAATTGGTTTTCCCTGCATACGATTTTGTTCTGAAGTGTTCACACGCTTTTAATCTCCTGGATGCCAGAAGTGCTATTTCTGTGACTGAACGAGCCAGTTATATTGGCCGTGTCAGAAATATGGCCAAGCTTTGTGCTACCGGTTATGTTGCACAGCGTGAAAAACTCGGTTATCCACTTTTGAAAAATAAATAATTTATATTCAAGTAGCTTATCGCTATTTTGCATTAACGCGGAGAAGTTCATGTCAGCAGAATTGTTTCTCGAACTGGGAACCGAAGAATTACCTGCCGGATTCATTCCGAAAGCACTTCAAGATCTTCAGAACCTATTCAGCCAGGAGTTGAATGCTGCACGTATCACCTTTGGTGAGGTGCGCACTTTTGCGACTCCAAGACGGCTTGCTATTTCCATTCAGAACGTTGCTCTTCAGCAGCAGCGTCAGGAACTGGAAATCAGTGGCCCTCCTGTAAGAATTGCCTATGACTCCGAAGGCAAACCAACCAAGGCGGCAGAAGGCTTTGCGCGGACCAATGGTGTTTCTGTCGATGAACTGAAAACCATCGAAACCGCAAAAGGGGAATACCTCTTTATTCAAAAGGTTATTGAGGGTGGTGATTCTCAAGCCGAGATGCCTGGTATTTTTGAACGTGTCGTCAGTAAGCTGACTTTTAAAAAATCGATGCGCTGGAAAGATCTTGATGTCCGTTTTGCGCGACCCGTGCATTGGATGGTTGCTCTTTTTAACCAGGAGATTGTTCCTTTTGTCTATGGTGAGTTGTCCAGCGGTAATCGTTCCCGTGGACATCGT
The DNA here is from genome assembly GCA_963664385.1 of Geopsychrobacteraceae bacterium. Lineage (GTDB taxonomy): Bacteria > Desulfobacterota > Desulfuromonadia > Desulfuromonadales > Geopsychrobacteraceae > Seleniibacterium. Next base: position 90,846 of record OY761157.1, on the reverse strand, counting down.
TTTATGGCGCCCGGTGAATTTACGGTTTCTTCTACTGAGGATTATCTTCAGCAGGCTGAGCAACATCATGTTATTGCTGATATTGCCAAGCGCCGTCAATTAATTGAAGCTCAACTGGCAGAATTGGCGCAGACCCTTGGCGGGAGCATCAATCCTGATCAGGAATTACTCGAAGAGGTCAGTTTTCTGGTAGAGTCACCCCAAGCTCTGGCTGGTACGATTACCGAGAGCTTTTTACAGCTTCCTGATGAGTTGTTGATAACCAGTATGCGCGAGCATCAGCGTTATTTTACTCTGGTCGATGAGAATGGGCAGCTGATGCCTCACTTTATTACCATTGCCAATACCCATGCCATTGATCCAAAGGTGGTTGTCGCTGGAAACGAGCGGGTTCTTAAGGCGCGCCTTTCGGATGCCATGTTTTTCTGGCAGGAAGATCAGAAGGTTAAGCTTGAACAGCGCCTTGAGCCTCTGAAAAAGGTGGTTTACCAAGCAAAGCTCGGTACCAGTTACGAAAAAGTCACACGTTTTACTCAGCTAGCCGTGGAATTAGCAACGATATTTGCTCCTGCCGATGTTGAGTTAACCCGTCGAGCTGCTCAGTTAGCAAAATGTGACCTGGAAACCGGTATGGTTTATGAGTTCCCAGAGTTACAAGGGATTATGGGGCGTGAGTATGCTAAGCTTGAAGGTGAAGACCTTCGCGTTGCAACCGCAATCCATGAACATTATCTCCCGACTCAGGCGGGTGGTGAGCTACCGACCGACGACATTGGTGCATTTGTCTCCCTGGCCGATAAAATTGATACCATTTGTGGTTGTTTCAGTGTCGGGCTTATTCCAACCGGAACTGCAGATCCATATGCACTCAGACGTTGTGCTATCGGTATTCTGAGCATAGTTCTTGAGCGTGGTTATAGGCTGTCAATTCCAGACTTGATTGCCAATAGTGTAAATCTTCTTAAAGAAAAGCACCTGCGTGCCGCAGATGAAATAGTTGCTGATGTTTGTGAATTTATCCGCTTACGCCTGGTCAACATGCTGACCTCTCGTGATTTTGCTTCTGATGTTGTCGATGCCGTTCTTACGGCACGTTTCGATGATCCTGTTGATGCGCTTAAGCGTATCGAAGCTTTGTCTGAGCTCAAAAAACGTGATGATTTTGAGGCCCTATCGGGGGCATTTAAGCGGGTTGGAAATATTATCAAAGGCGGTTTGGATCAGGCTGTTAATACTGGCCTGTTTGAAGCTGATAGTGAAAAAACGCTGTTCAATGAGCTGGCTGAAGTAGAAACGCAGGTAGGGGGGGCTGTTGCCTCCGGTAACTATCTTAAGGCTCTAGAAGCTGTTGCAAGTCTCCGGCCAGCCGTTGATGCATTCTTTGACGGGGTTATGGTCATGGTCGACGATGAAGCTGTTAAAAATAACCGGCTGGCGTTATTAACCCAGATTGCAAGAATATTCCAGGATATTGCTGATTTTGGTCGCTTGTCCTGAAATAAGAAAAATACCTGAATAGCGGTTTTTCAGATTCGGGTCAGTAGTTTTGTTGTTCCTTACGTCCGTTGTTAGCACGGGTTGATTTAATAATATTTATTGATTAGTACGAGGAGACAGCATGACAAAGTATGTTTATTCCTTCGGTGAGGGGCAGGCAGACGGATCGGGGGCGATGCGGGTACTGCTTGGTGGCAAAGGAGCCAATCTTGCGGAGATGACGGCAATTGGTTTGCCCGTTCCTCCCGGGTTTACTCTAACGACGGACGTATGCATGGCCTTTTATGCAAACGACCGCGCTTATCCTGGTGAACTTGCAGAGGAAGTTGCCAGTGCGCTCAAACTGCTTGAAAGCAGAATGGGAAAAGGATTCGGCGATCGTAATAATCCGTTACTGGTTTCCGTGCGGTCGGGTGCCCCGGCATCTATGCCCGGGATGATGGATACGGTCTTGAATCTGGGTTTGAATGACGAAACCATTCAGGGGGTTATTGCCCAGAGTAAAGATCCTCGTTTCGCTTACGATTCTTATCGCCGTTTTATCCAGATGTATGCCAATGTCGTCAAGGGATTGGATGGTGAGGTTCTTGAACATATTCTTGAACAAACCAAAGAGAAGAAGGGCGTTCAGCTCGATACTCAGCTGACCGCAGATGATCTTGAGCAGTTAGTCCGCGATTTTAAAGCCAGCTACCTCGAGCAGCTCGGTGAAGTCTTCCCTGAAGATCCGCAGGAGCAGCTTTGGGGTGCCATTGGGGCTGTTTTTGGCTCCTGGATGAATCCCCGGGCTGTTACTTATCGTAAACTGAATAATATTCCTGAAGACTGGGGTACCGCTGTTAATGTCCAGGGAATGGTCTTTGGTAATATGGGTGATGATTGTGCGACGGGGGTTGCCTTTACCCGAGATCCGGCCACTGGAGAAAATTACTTCTATGGTGAATTCCTTGTCAATGCACAAGGGGAGGATGTGGTTGCCGGAATTCGTACCCCACAGCCGATCAATAGAGCGAAGCAAAAAGATGGTGATCTTCCCTCAATGGAAGAGGTTCTTCCTGAGAGCTATCAACAGCTTGTGCAGATCCGCGAAATTCTCGAGGCTCATTATAAAGATATGCAGGATATAGAGTTTACTATCGAAAAAGGTAAGCTCTATATGTTACAGACCCGTAACGGTAAACGCACGGCCCAGGCAGCTATTAGAATTGCCGTAGATATGGTCGCAGAGAATCTTATTTCTCAAAAGGAAGCTGTTCTCAGGGTTGAGCCTGCCCAGCTCGACCAGTTATTGCATCCCTCCATGGATCCAGGTGCGCCTAAAGAGGTCATGGCTAAAGGCTTGCCGGCATCTCCCGGTGCCGCCAGTGGACAGGTTGTATTTAACGCCGAAGAGGCTGAAGAACAGAATCGTTTAAAGAAAAAAGTCATCCTGGTCCGGGTGGAAACCAGTCCTGAAGATATTCATGGGATGAATGCTGCCCAAGGGATTCTGACTGCCCGTGGTGGTATGACTTCTCACGCCGCTGTTGTGGCCAGAGGTATGGGTAAGTGCTGTGTCTCCGGTTGTAGCGAAATCAAAATCGACTATGAAAAACAGCAATTTACAACCAAGTCTGGCTACGTCGTCAAAAAGGGAGATGCGATTACTCTTGATGGCAGTACCGGCGAGGTTATCCTTGGTGTCGTACCAAAAATCCAGCCATCATTAAGTGGTGATTTTGCTGTCCTTATGGGCTGGGTTGATCAGTTTCGGCGTCTCAAAGTCAGAACCAATGCCGATACTCCTCATGATTCCCAGGTCGCCCGTGATTTTGGTGCTGAAGGGATCGGTTTATGTCGGACCGAGCACATGTTTTTTGAAGGTGATCGTATCCAGGCCGTTCGCGAAATGATTCTTGCCAGCAACCTGGAAGGGCGAAAAAGAGCACTCGATAAAATATTACCCATGCAGAAGGGTGATTTTATCGGCTTGTTTCGGGTGATGAAAGGGCTGCCTGTTACTATCCGTCTGCTCGATCCTCCTTTGCATGAGTTTTTGCCGCAAAATGACGATGATGTTTCCGAATTAGCTCATGCTGTCGGCATGAAGTTTAGTGAAGTTAAGGCGCATGTCGAGCAACTGCATGAGTTCAACCCGATGCTTGGCCACCGGGGTTGTCGTCTGGCGATCACTTATCCCGAAGTTTATGATATGCAGGTCCGGGCTATCATGGAAGCTGCATGCGAACTGGTGAAAAATGAAGGTTTTGAAATCGTTCCTGAAATTATGATTCCGCTGGTCGGCCATGTTAATGAACTGCGTATTCTGCGTGCTAATGCCGTAAAGGTTGCTGAAAGCGTATGCACCGAGTATGGTGTTAAAATCAATTACCTGATCGGAACGATGATCGAATTGCCACGCGCTGCATTAACCGCTGATGCGATTGCTCAGGAAGCTGAATTCTTTTCCTTTGGAACCAACGATTTAACCCAGACGACTTATGGCTTGTCACGTGATGATGCCGGACATTTCCTGCCCGATTATGTCGAGCGGGGCGTTTTGAAAAAAGACCCGTTTGTGGCTCTTGATCAGCGCGGTGTCGGCGAACTGGTTAAGATCGGTTTCGAGCGCGGGCGTAGCACCCGTGCCAATCTCAAGGTTGGTATTTGCGGTGAACATGGTGGGGAACCCAGCAGTGTTGCCTTCTGTCATGAAATTGGACTGGATTATGTGTCCTGTTCCCCCTATCGAGTGCCGATTGCGCGACTCGCAGCAGCTCATGCTGCCCTTAGCGACGCCCGTGAATAATCTCTGTGCCAGCTAATGAACCAAAAAGCCCCGGAAAGTCATTTTCCGGGGCTTTTTGGTTGGGCTGTGGGATGTCTTAATCAGGCGTGCTGAGTCCGTACCTGGCTGTATAAGTCAAGAAGTCAGCTTTACTTAGGGGTTTGCTGTAATAAAAGCCTTGAGCAATGCAGTGCCCCTGAGTTTTAAGGTATTCGTGCTGGATACGTGTTTCTACTCCTTCAGCGATAAAATTAAGTTGCAGTCCATTGGAGACATTTATCATGGCAGGAATAATGGTGTCTGCCGGGTTTGTTGCGGTTATTTTTTTCATGAAAGAGCGGTCAAGCTTTAATGTATGCAGAGGCAAATGATCCAGATAGCTTAACGACGAGTAACCGGTTCCAAAGTCATCTATCGCAATTTTTATCCCGGCGTCAGTCAGTTGGACAATATTGGCAATAGTTTTTTTCATGTTCTGGACCAGCACATTCTCGGTCAGTTCAAGTTCTATTTCTTGGGGGTTTATGGCATATGCGGTTAGGCGGTCAAGAACATAGTCGGCGAACGATTCATCGGACAGTTGCTGTGCTGAGATGTTTATCGATATGTTGACCTCCAGGCCATCTTTGTTCCAATTATGGATATCCTGACAGACTTTTTCCAATACGATACTGCCAATATCATTGATCAGAGAAGTCTCTTCAGCGATATCAATGAATTTCCCCGGAAGTATCAATTTATTGTGGGGAGACTGGATACGGACTAACGCTTCAGCGCCATGAATTTTCAGGGTATCAAGATCGATCTGAGGTTGATAATAGACAACAAAGCGATCATGCTTAATTGAATCGCGTATCAGGTTTTCAATAAAGACCTTTTGGCTATTCTGGTTTTTTAAATTCCTGTCATAAAGGCAGGAGCGGCTTGTTGATTTTTCCTTGGCATTACACAATGCAGTATCAACATTTTTTAGAAGTTCTTCCTGGGTCTCCCCATGTTCCGGGCAGATAGCGACGCCGATGCTTAAGGTAAAGTGAATGTTGTGCCCATTATGTATAAATGGAATACCGGTTTGAGCGATAATTTTATCGGCGACGGTCAGCGCGTCCTGCCGGGTATTAATATCTGGCAGCAGCAGAATAAATTCATCACCACCTAGGCGGGCGAGGGTGTCTCCTTCACGTACACAACGACGTAAACTCTCAGCAAAGTTCTGTAAAAACTCATCACCAACAGCCTGGCCATAGGTATCGTTAATGAGCTTAAAACGATTAATATCAATAGAAAGGACAGCAAAGCGCTCTTTGCTTTGACGGGCATGGTTGATTAAGGCGGAGATGCGGTCATTGATAAGCATGCGGTTAGGCAGGCCGGTCAGCAAATCATGATTCATCTGATAGCGAATGATTTCCTCTGATTTTTTTCGATCCGTAATGTCGCGTGCCACACCGTAAGAGCCAATAAAATTGATATTACTGGTGTTGTGTTGACTGAGTTTATACCCCCCGGTCAGGCGTTTTTCTATGTTCAGGGCTCTAACCTCAACATGACGCATTTCCTTACGGTTTTTAGTCAACAGACACAATTCCAGGTTTTTCGTGTTTCTGGGGATCAGGCGATTGGAAAAAAACATTTTCGCTTTTTCTTTATCCTTGGGATGAAGAATTTCCGAGTAATGTTTTCCAATGATTTCTTTACGACTGTATCCGAGAGAACGGATGGTGTTCTTATTGACAAAAACGAAGTGACCGTTGCGATCAAGCATATATAGCAGGTCGGGGGAATTGTGCACAATGAAGCGATGCAGTGCTTCTGATTCTTCCAGCCGTTCGAGGATCTGCCGGTTTTCACGAGAGAGTAAACGATTTTCAAAAGTGTTTCTAATTGCAAGAAGTAACTCTTCAGGGCGATATGGCTTGCGGATAAAATCTTTAGCCCCGGATTTTAATACATGAATAGCGCGTTGTACCTCTTTTTCACCACTGACAACGATAACACAGCTATCTACTTTATTAATATTTATGTACTCAAGAACACCTTCTCCATTAACACCGGGCATTTCCAGATCGAGAAGAATGACATCATAAGGTGCTTCCGACGCTGACTGAATGTGTTGTATTGCTTCAATACCATTCGTTGCACTTGATGCGTTAAGACCTTCACTCGCCAGTATTCCTTGAATGCTGGCCAGCATCCGTGGATCGTCATCTACAATCAGCATTTTTATAGTATGCTGTGCAAAGAAATTTTCCTGAAGTTTTGAAGAAGTACTCGCTGAGGCCATTAGTTCATCTCATCTTTACACTGATTAAGGTTGCGCGGTATCAGGAGTTTAAATTCGGTTCCAAAGAGAGGTGAAGAATAGCAGGAGATATGAGCATGCAGTTCGTCGGCAAGATTTTTTACAATCGTCAGTCCAAGGCCTGAGTGGCCAGTTTTGGTACTTTGTACTGGTTGAAAAAGATGAGTCAATATCTCCTCCGGTATGCCTGGTCCGTTATCGCGTACGGTGATTTCAATGTATTGTTGGCCATTCTGATAGCAGTTGTCTCTGCTAACGACAGTTATCTTCCCTTGACTTGGAAGTGCTTCTACTGCGTTTTTAATTATATTAATCAGGATCTGTTTAATTTTATCAGCAGCAGTAACAATACTTGGGATACGTTCGTCCAGAAGCAGTTCTGAGGATATTTTATGAGTGTGATAGAGCGAGCTGTTCAGCAGGTGCTCAATATTTTTGATTAATCCATTTATATTGACCAGTTCTTCTTGGGTCGCTGTTTTTCCCGCATTTTCTTTGGCTCTGAGCAGGATGTTGCCAGCCCGTTCGATCTCTTCACTGATGTATTGAAGGTCTTGTTGTGCGTCGTCACTGCCTGCAAGCTTTTTACCCAGGATATAAAGATAATTACGGATAATGGTAAGAGGATTGCTGATTTCATGACTGATTTTGTGGAATTCAAGTATGGAAATGCTTGGCTCCTGCGAGGACTGTTGATCACACTTGCGATAGCTGCTGACAATTGTTGGTAGCAGCAGTCTTAACAATGGAAGACGTGCTTGAAAGGCGTCTTTTTCATTAGCTGCCAGTCCGATAGCAAGAAGGCCTAAGGGAGTCTCATCATCGTGAATTGGTAGGCAATAGGTGGTTGGACGATCGAGAATCCGCATTACCTGCCGATCGCTAATCGTCCCCTGTTCTGCAGCGATCATATTCGCTGCCCCTGTGTTGGTTGCAGTAACCAGAAGGCTATGTTTATCAGTGAGTTCATAGCTGATTTCACTGACTTGATGATTACTCAGGTCGTTGATCGGTAAAAGCTGGGTCTTATTGCTGGCAACACGAAAAAACATAAGCTGATCAAGGTTGAAGAGCGTCTTGATCCCGACTCTGAAACTTTTCGCTAATTCTAGAAATTCCGATATTTCTTCCCTGCCAATACTATTTGCAAGGGCGATGTTTCTCACTTGCTCACCAAGCTGCCGGTTGTTTTGATTGATTCGTTCCGCCTGGTAGTTAGTTTCATCCTTTTCGGTATAAAATTTACCACTAAAGCCCAAATCGATAATCATCTGCTGACTGCTATCGACCGCCTTTTGTACACAATCAGAAAGGGTTGCTTCCGTCAGATTAAATAATTCTCCTGCTCGGTTGATAGCCTCAGGATTCTGTCTGGCGCTGTTATCTGCACTAAGGGCTGAAGCAACGGCGATAACTTTCAACAAGATCGGTGCGGAAAGTAGTTCGTGGGTCTCTGCGTGCTGGAATTCGATAGCATCTGCAATGAACGAATCAAGTTTCCATGAATTAACCAGCGCGGCGCCCAGTTCGCAATGAGTCGCCTGCATCAGGTTGTTCTCCAGGGTCAGAAATTTAGATGGTGCAGCATAGTAGCGATCAAGAACGGGCAAATATTCTTTTTCACGATTAATCAGAAATAAAAGCATTCCCACTTGGTGTAAAAGCCCCGCAAGAAATGCTTCGCCGGGATGCTTGTAACTGGTCAGTTTTGCCAATCTCTCCGCTAAATTTGCACAAAGAAGGGCGCGCATCCAGATAAACTGTATGTTTTTTGAAAAATCAGGGGAAAAGCTGGCAAAGAACTGTTGGATAGCGCAGGTGGTAACGATTTTACGTACGTTGGTGAGGCCGAGAATAATCAGCATTCTCCTGATATCCGTCATTTGATTCCACTGACGGTAGGCGGGAGAATTGGCGACTTGAAGAATTTTGGCAGTCAGGCCGCTGTCTTGGGAGATGGCATTAGCGAACTGTTCAAAATTGGCACTATCACTGTGGCACAATTCTAAAAGCTCTATGAGCAAGTGTGGTTCAGCGGGGAGATTATCAACCGAGTAGCTTTTGTCTCTCAGTAAGATATACTGCATGCCAAATGCCCTTGTAACTCCCCCCTTCTGCGATTGTTACTATACCATATGAATATTTTTATATCTAAAATCTAAATAAATGAATGGTTAATATACTGCAAAGAAACAAATAAATAAATAAATTTAATGGTGGCCTGAATCCCGTTTTTTGTCTGGGTCAGGTCTGGGAAAGGTTCGTTTCAGCGCATAACAAATTTTGTAATTGCTGGCCTTTAGCATCATCGAGGCGACCTGACCTTAGCGCGAGGATGAGAGTCTGCTGGGCCAGTGCGTGGTAAAGATCGGTAAGCTCAGGTTGATTTGCCTCAATTGCTGTCAGGTGATTGGCAACGGTTTGTAGGTCACCGCGGACAATTGGACCTGTTAGCGCCTGCTCCGGGGTCGTGGCAAACAGATTGTCTACAGTTGCTCTAACCAGGGGTTCAAGAAGCTTAAGTGATTGTTGCTCTTCGATTTGGCAACTGCGGAGAAGCTGCTGGGCGGAGGCCATCAAGGTGATCAGGAAGTTTGATGCGATGCTCGCAGCACAATGATAGGTTGCTTTGGCCTCAGCTTTCAGTGTAAAGGCTAGTGCATTAAGGCTTGCTATAAGGATAGCTCCAGTTGCTAGGCCGCGTTGGTTGCCTTCCAGGGCACATGGGCAATGTTCGAGACGTTTACTTGCCTCTTCGCGGTCAGCAAAAGAGAGCAGGGGATGTAGCGCCAGCAAACCGGGAGCTCCCTGTTCGGATTCGCCGAGGATACTGGCTGGTTGAAGACCGCTGAAATGAACGAGTGATTGCTCCACCGCTAGGGGGTGGCAGTTATACAGAGCAGAACGAATTTGTAAGATACTGTCATCTGGTACCGCGATCATAATAATGTCTGCGCTAACAGCGTTTACCAGGTCAGTACTGGCCAGTTCTGGGGAGCAGCCCACAAAGTGACATGCATTTTTAGTGCGCGGTAAATCGCGGCCTACTATTGCCGTGATTTGATGCCCTGCAGCGTAAAGCCGGGCGCAGACTGCGCACCCGACTTTTCCTGGCCCGATTAGAGCGATGGAAGGTTTCATTTAACCGAAACCTGAAGTGTTCCTACCTGTTCTATTTCACCAACAAGCTGATCGCCACTGACAATTTTTGAAACCCCGGCAGGTGTTCCAGTTAAAATGATATCGCCAGCTTCAAGGCTGAAGTACTTTGAAATTTCATAGATGATCTCTTCAATTGAGCGCATCATCTGTGCTGTGGTTCCTTGTTGTCTGATTTCCCCGTTAACCTTCATGGTAAGTTGCAGGTCATTGGGGTTACTGACCTGGTCTGCAGCAACAAAATCTGAAAGTGGGCAAGAGGTATCAAATCCTTTGGCGATTTCCCACGGCAGTCCTTTCCCTTTCACTTCGTCCTGGACATCGCGTAATGTCAGGTCGATCGCAACGCCATAGCCCGCTACGTGGGAAAGGGCATCTGCTTCAGAAATATTTTTACCTGGCTTGCCAATAAGCAGGGCGAGTTCCAGTTCATGGTGGCAATTTTGAGAGTAGTCTGGAATGATGACTTCTCCCCCCTCTGGAATTATACTTGTCGCGGGTTTGCAGAATAAGACTGCTCGATCAGGAACCTTGTTTCCTAGTTCGCGAATATGATCCAGGTAGTTCCGCCCGAGACAGACAATTTTGCCGACAGGATAGGAATCGTCGGTTTGACTAATTTTGACTTGGTACATGTTTTCCTCCACAATAACGTTAATGCATGATCGGTGTATCATAGTGCGAAGATAGCGGGTTTAGAGTGAATTTTGCAAGGGGGTTTGTTTATTCTGTGGCGCAAGCATCAAGAATAGTTAAATCAGCCCCTAGAGCGTTTTGTTTTCATTGCTGAGGTTTCATGTTTTTTCCCATTTCTGACAGTCCTAATCCTCCACAACGTTCCTATGCAACCTGGACTTTGATCGGTCTGAATATCCTGGTCTATGTTGCTATTACTTTGCCAGCTAATTTCGGTCAAGTTGATTTAAGAGATCCGGTTCTTTTTGAATACCTGCAGACCCTTGGTATTCAGGGCAGGATTAGTGCACAGCAGGTCTTACAGCATATCAAGCCGTATGACCTTGTGGTGTTCAGCTATGGCTTTCGACCAGCAGAGTTTTCTTTTGTTGCTCTTTTTACCTCTCTGTTTCTTCATGGTGGTTTCTGGCACCTGGCCGGGAATATGCTATTTCTTTATATCTTTGGCAATAATGTTGAATACCGTCTTGGCCGGTTGAATTATATCCTGGTGTATCTTGGTTGTGGCATTCTGGCGACCTTGTTTTTTGCCGTGTTTGCAATGGGTTCTCAGGTTCCTTTAATTGGCGCTTCCGGGGCAATCTTCGGGGTTCTTGGCTGTTATTTTCTCTGGTTTCCAAAGCATCGTATTCGTTGTTTTCTGTTTTTGTTCCCTTTTCTTACCAGCAATATTTATCTGCCGTCACGACTCGTTCTCGGATTCTATCTGGTGATTGACAATATCCTTCCTTTTATTTTTTCCGGTAATGTCGGTAGTGGTGTAGCTCATGGGGCTCATATCGGAGGGTTTTTAGGGGGAGTGGTTTTGGCCTGGGGCATGAATCGTTTGTCGGTTTTTCATTCTTTTGCAACAGACCCTTCCTGCCAATCTACTGGTTTCGCAACAGATATGCCTTCTGGCTCAGGGATTGATGGCGAGTTAGCCCAGAACGTTGGGGAGTACCTGCGATGCGAAAATCGTCATGAGCGAAATCGCTTCCGGAGTGGAGATCTCCTTGACGTCGGCGATTTTTTGCTCTCTCAGGGAAAGCTTGAGGATGCTCTACGTCTCTATAAACGTTTTATTTCTGAACGCCCCCGTGATCCGGACCTTGCCCGCGCGTATTTCGGGGCCGGCAAAGCAGTCTACCAGATGCCTCGACAGAGCAATATTGCCTATCACTATTTTCTGAATGCTCGTGAAATGTCCCAGGACAAGACATTGCGGGATGAGGCTTACGATTATTTGCGGAGGATAGAAGGTTCCTGATGTTATTCGTGGACGATGAGGCGATTTCGTCCGGTCTCCTTGGCTTTGTAGAGGGCCTGGTCTGCTGCGGCAATCAGTTCTTCAGGACTGTTCTCCGGCTCGGGAATCATCATCGCGGCCCCCATGCTTAAGCTGACAAAAGCGGAGACATCCGACTGCTCATGAATAATTTGCAATTCCGTAATCTTTTCGGCCGCTCGCTTGCCAACATGCTGTGCGCCGGCGGTGTCAATTTCTGGTAAGAGCAGGACGAACTCTTCCCCGCCGTAGCGTGCTACCAGATCGCTTGGTCTTAATACTGAAGATTCCAAAGCTTTGGCTACCTTGATCAAGCAGTCATCGCCCGCCTGGTGGCCATAGCAGTCGTTGAACTTCTTAAAATAATCAATATCGATAAGAATTAATGCCAGCGGTTTTTTAGAGCGAAGCAGACGTTTCCATTCGCGGTCTAAGGTTTCATCAAAACAACGACGATTGGCGATTTGAGTCAAACCATCGAGGCGTGCCATCATGGATAGGGTTCTGTTGGCGTCTTCCAGTTTCTGTTCAGCTTCTTTTCGTAAGGTAATGTCCTTAAACTGGCAAATGATCGCTGTTGTGCCAATAATCGTGGTCATGGGGGCAGCGTTAAGAATATAGTGTCGCTTCTCCCCATTTGGGGTGGACGTAAAAATGTCATATTCTTTTTTCTGCGGTTTTTTAGCAATAGACAGAGGGCAGCTTGAGGTATGACAAAGATTGTAGTCAAGCAGGTCGCAACAATTCTGGCCAATGACCTCTTCAGTCGAAAGACTAAGCATGTCAAGCATGGCATCGTTGGCCCGAATGACAATACCATCATCGCGAATCACCCAAATCGCATCCGTCACTGCGGAAAAAATGTGTTCTAATTCCATGCAGCTTATTTCGGCATGAAGCTGTTTTTTGTTCGCCTCGGCAAACATGTTCTCCAGGGCCTCCATGCTGCTCAGGTGTGATGCACAGTCACTTTTGAGCTGCTCGTTCTCTTGTTCTAAGCGGACAATGTCTTTATTTTGGGAAGAACTCATTTTAGCCTATATATGGTATTTCGGTTTAATGCAATTGACGCCGGGTATGTTTAATCAATGGTAGTGCTTCAAAAAAGGGTCAAACGCATCCTGATGGAATTGCTCGGGCAATAATATTTGTGTTTGTGTTCAAATTGTAAGGTTTTGTAATGCTTTCTTTTCGAATCTTGTATCATACTGAACTTTTGAATAGCATCAAGCTAATTTTGTATTATCAATATTAGTTTAGTATTGTGAGTAATGCTAAGTAGTTGAGCCTTAAACTCGGGTTTTTTCTTGGCTGGACACAAGATTCAAGATCGGTTAAAGTAACGCCGATTTTAACCGCCCGCTAAGTTGCGGGTACAGACAAAAATAACTTAGGAGGATTAAACCATGGCACATGTAATTTCTGACGAATGTATCGCTTGTGGCGCATGCCAGTCTACTTGTCCTGTTGACGCTATCAGCGAAGGTGATATCTACACCATCGATGCTAAAGAGTGTACCGATTGTGGTGCTTGTGTTGATGCATGCCCGGTTGATGCTATTGCTCTAGCTCAAGCTTAATTGTTTCGACAACAAGATGCTTAAAAGCGGTGTTACCTATGTAGCATCGCTTTTTTTATGGGCTATCATTGCGGTGGTGCTGACAGGTAGGTGTTTAAGCAGGGGGAGGCAGGAAGGGGTTATTCACTGGCAGGCTTGGATGCTGTAACGTTAACGCTGAATTCAGATAGATTTTTAGGGAGGTCTTTAAAAACAATATCAAAGGGGATCGTCTGTTTTGCGTTTACTTTCATGTTGCTTAAACTTTTTCCAAACTGATTACCCATCATTTTTTCCAGATCTTCAAAAGGTCGCTCAGCGATCTCCTCGTCGGCGATTGGATTGCCGCAGAAGACAGTCTTCTGCAGCAATGGTTGACCGCTTTGATCAAAGATAATACCTTTAACCTGAATGGATGAGCGTGCCTGGGCAAAATTATTGATCGCTTCTCCCCGAATCAGGAAAACTTCTCCGACATGGTTATTACGAAGAAATTTCCCCTCCAGATTTGTCAAAGTAATTTGGCCGCTTGGCTCCGCTACGACGGTTTGTTGTCCTAGCAGTTGTCCAATGGTCTCATTGAGCTTGTCGGGGCCATTAATATAGACGAAAACGCCAACGGCAACTAAGACCGCCAATATCAAAAGGAGTAAAATCCTCAGGATGGCGCTGGCTGGAGATGCCTTTTTTTCCTGCAGTTGCTGATACAGCTGTTCCGTTTCGCTTTCTTCCTGGGCATCCGCTTCCGTTGAGAATTCAGAAGCTTTCTCACCACCGAGATCCTGTTGGACCGCTGTTGTTGCTGTCGCTTGCGAGACCTCTTCCTCTTCTTGCTTTACAGGTTTTTCTGGTTCTGCAAAGCTGAAATCTTCGGTATCGGAAGTGTCCTCATCCTCTTTGGTCGTTTCTCCACTGAATGAAAATTCTTCAGTTTCCTGCTGGTCGTCCAACTCCTGAAAGCGTTCGTAGCTGAAATCGGCAGCAGGACTTTGCTGTTCTTGCTGCTCGGTTTGTACCGGGGTGTCTTCTCCTGGCAACTCTGGAGCAGGGGCTTCAGCTTCCTTGCTTACTTCAAAAACCGCTTTGCAGCGTGCACAGCGAACCTTGGACCCTCCTTCAGGAATCCTGTCAGGATTGATTTTGAACTTGGTGGTACACTCGGGGCAGATGATGACCATCGGCTTTTCTCCTTATACGTTGGAGTCTGTTTCCAGACCCATTCCCCCAATAAAAGTAAAGGAAATATACTTGTTATTATTAACAAACAGAATAAGCAGATATTAATACAAATAAAATAAGAAAACGAGTATTAATCGGTATCTACCACATAAATATCTGGGAGTTGGCGGTACTGTTCATCATGATCAAGGCCATAGCCGATGATAAAGCCATCATCCATTGTCATGCCGACGTAATCGGCCTCAATGTCGACTTCGCGACGCGCCCGTTTGTCGATCAGTGTACAGATCTTGAGAGAGCGGGGTTCTTGCAGAAGCAGCTTGTTGTATAGGCATTCAAGAGTGTAGCCACTATCGACGATATCTTCGACAATGATGACATGGCGATCTTTGATTGGCATTTCCAGCTCTTTGCGAAATTCGATAATGCCACTGGATTGTGTTCCGGCGCCGTAGCTGGCCAGGCGGACAAAGTCGATAACGGTTGGAATTTCAAGTTCTCGGGCCAAATCGGCAATGAACAAGAAGGAGCCTTTCAGGACGCCGACAAGCATAACCTCCTGACCTGCATAATCCGTACATATTTCTTTGCCAATGCGTTTAATTTCCTGCGCGATCCGGTCCCTGCTGAACAGAATTTTCCGGTTACTGTTTTCCATCCGTTGTGTGTCTCCTTCGTTCTGGTAAAAAAAGTTGTCGCCTTGGCATATTGACGACATTTACAGCATTACTAATGTAACAAAATAACTTACCTGGAAAGCGAAGCGGGGTAGCGGTTGCCACTACTTGCGGAACATACCAGGTTAAAAATATTTTCGAATCAATTCCATTCTCACAGACCATCTATGATGGGGAAAGTCCTTTCCTCACGGGAACTGAAAAGTTTTTGGCAATCTATAGCAGGAAGATTCTTGATGTGTCAATTGTAACTGGCCGTACATTAACTGTTCCGGTTCCGATCTTTATGATACAATTAAAAATCGTTAGTTTTTTGCATGCTTCTTTATGGAATGGTTTTGCTTTTGCGAAGGGGTTTTTCTAGATGTTCAGGACGTTATGCTGTTTATTGTTTTTGCTGTTACCATTACCGGCTTTTGCTGCTCCTGCTTTGTTGGCAGATGGCCATGAGTTCGATTTCGGATCGATTATGCAGGGGGAATCCGTTACCCATACTTTTCGCTTTCAGAATTCAGGTGACGATATTCTCGAAATCTCATCGGTACGTACTTCCTGTGGCTGCACCGCAGCCTTGTTATCTGCCCGACGCATAGCGCCTGGGGAAATTGGTGAATTGAAATTGACGTTTAACTCACAGGGGTTTCGCGGTAAAATTCATAAGACCATTGAAATGACCACTAACGATCCACAGCAGCCCCTTGCTGTTTTCAACCTGCTTGGTAATGTTGCTTTGGAACTCTTTGCCAGTCCTGAGCGTGTCAGTTGGGGAATCGTTAAGGATCCTCAGCTCCTCACCTCACAGATTGTAATTCATAATAAGTCTGCTCAGACTGTTAATCTTCAGCCTTTCAAAATCGTAGGGAAGGGTATTTCAGCACATTCCTCGCTCAGTGAAATACCACCCGGAGAACAGGTAACAGTTGATATCAAAGCAGAATTTTCAGATAATGCTGCTCGTGTCTCGGGGTATGTCATTATCCAGACCGATTTCTCACTTGTCCCGCAAATCAGGGTGCCGGTTTCGGCACGTCTTGCCAAGAAGTAGGTAGTGCATATTTTATCCCTATAAAAAGGAGATTGTATGAGCGACACCCCTGCTAGTCCGAATGAACGGAGAAAATTTCTGGGAATACTCCTGGGGGCGATCGGCGCTGTCATTGCAGGCGCTTTTGCCTGGCCACTGTTCAGATTTCTTTCCCCCGTCGATAAAGGCGGCGCTGCCGAACAGGTCAAAGTAGCAAAAGATCAGGTTAGCAGTGAAAAACCTCACTTTTTTTCTTTTCAAGGGCGCCCTGCCGTGCTGCTGGAAAAAACTCCCGGAGAGTATGTGGCCTTAAGTGCCGTGTGTACTCACCTGGGGTGTATCGTAAAGTGGGAAAGTGAAGCTCAGGAGTTTTTATGCCCTTGTCATGGTGGCAGGTTTTCCACCAATGGCCAAGTGCTGGGAGGTCCACCGCCTGAGGCTTTGGCCACCTATTCCGTCGCTGTAGACGGCAACGACATCTTGATCGGCTAAGGAGGCAACATGAATATCCAAAAAGGTATTATGGACTGGCTCGATAGCCGCCTTGGTGTTCGCGAACTGATGTTTGCCAATATGGAAGGCTACCTGCTGCCACGTAATATTAATATTTGGTATACCCTGGGCGCAGTCCTTATGGCTATGTTCGGTCTGCAGTTTTTAACTGGTATTTTACTGTTAATTTATTACGTACCTGACACCGAGAAAGCTTTTGCCAGTGTCACAGCAATTATGAATGATGTCCCCTACGGATGGCTCATTCGCTATCTACATGTCGTTGGGTCAAATCTGATTATTGTCGTGCTGCTTGGTCATATGCTATCGGTTCTGTTTATGGGCAGTTATAAACGCCCACGTGAGTTGACCTGGGTTTCTGGTTTTGTGATCTTCAACTTAAGTCTGGCGTTTTGTCTTACGGGTTATCTGCTCCCTTGGAGTCAGCTGTCTTTCTGGGCGACAACTGTCGCAACCGATGCTGCTGGTGCTGTACCTGTGATCGGTGACAAAATTATTGAGTTCATGCGTGGCGGGCCGACTGTCGGCTCTGCCACTCTTGGGCGCTTTTTTGCACTGCATGTCATGGGACTACCGATGATCTTTTTGGGCCTGGTCGGATTCCACCTGTTTTGTGTACGCCGGGCAGGGATCTCGTCACCTCCTTTTGGTGATGACTATCGTCCTCAAGAACCGCAGCCTTATTTTCATCATGAAGAACATCCCGGTGGGGTTCCATTCCACCCTAACTATACGATTAAAGATCTCTCCATGGTCTTTTTTGTGCTGGCTCTGCTGGTTGCGATTACTTTTTATGCCCCTTGGTTATTTATCCCTCTGGATGCTCTTGAACCTGCAGATCCCTTTACGACTCCAGAGCATATCAAGCCGGAATGGTATTTTCTGTGGGCATATCAGGCTCTCAAAATCTTCCCCAGCAAGCTATTAGGTTTAGCTGTCCAGGGAGCAGCCATGGGCTTTCTGGCCGTACTCCCTTTCCTCGACCGTGGTCCGGAGCGCCGGCCTGCGAAGCGCCCGATATTTGTAACTCTGTATCTGCTCGGGATTCTGTTATTTGTCGGATTGTCGATTTGGGGGCATTTCTCATGAAACAGTCTAGCGTATCTATTCGAGGCATTTTATTGGCGTGCTTGTTGGTCCTGTTTTCCCTGTCTCCATGCCTTGCTGCAGATGATACTGTCTGCATCCAGTGTCATAGTGGTCTGGATGAACAGTATTCTGCTCCGGTTGAGCAGTGGCAGGGGAGTGTCCATCAGAAAAATGGCATCTCTTGTCATGATTGTCATGGCGGCGATCCGACCGACTTTGAAATGGCCATGGAGCCTGAACGCGGATTCTTGGGGGTTCCCGGTTATACCGAGGTCCCTGATTTCTGCGGTCGTTGTCATATCGGTGTCAAAGAAGATTACATGGCAAGTGCCCATGGTCAGGCTCTGGAAGCGGGCGGTGCTCAGTGTGTTATGTGTCACGGCAATCACACGGTTGCTTATGCCAGTATTGAGCTGATTAATGAAGAAAGTTGTTCTCGTTGCCACGATTATGAGCGTGCTGCACGGGTTAAAAACGAAATCACTGATACCGAAGCGATGCTGGAAAAGTTGGAAGAATCTGTTGCCTCGTTGCATCGTGTTGGTATTGATACGTCAACATTGGATGAGAGCTTGTTTGCCTCGCGGAATTCATTCCGGCGTCTTTTCCACACCGTAAATATTGAGCGGATCCATCAACAAAAGTCCGAATTTAATGATGAACTCCAGGATACCAAAGCTACCATTGTTAACTATGAAGAGACTCTTGGAAAGCGTAAGCTTGCTGGGGGTGGTGTGGTCCTGCTGTTATTGCTCGGCGGTGTTATTGCCATGCTGATACGGGGCAGTTATCACGATGAAGAATAGCGATATCTCTTGTTTTATCTGATCTCTGGCTTAAAGGCAGTGAGTCTCTCTCACTGCCTTTAAGCCTTTTGTAGAGCTTACCCGCTTATCTTTAATTCCTCATAGAATCCTTACATTCGGTGATTATCTTAACGGTATCTCGTAATGAAAGGAGAATTTAGATGAAAACAAGAAGAATTGTGAATTCATTGGTTCAGGAAGACATCTGCCCATGTCTGCAAGATAATGGCACCTGCAAGCTGCAAAGGAATATGCTGACAGATGAGAAAAGGCAGCAACGATTTTGTGCCACTGATGACTACGACTTCTGTCCGACCTATCTATCTTATTTGCTGACTCACACCCAGGCATTGCGTCATGACAGTGACTGGTTGGATGCCCAGTGTTGAAAGATATTCAAGGATCTGTTTGGATGATGATTAGCTTAAGCAGTCAGTCACCGTCCAGATAGTTGTTGATGAATTTTTTGCCAAGATAAAGACCAATGGCTGCGCCAACGACCGAAGTCATGTATGACCCCATGATCCCGCCCCATTTTCCACATGTCCAACCAATGGAAGATCCTGCAGAAATAACCACTATTAAGATAATTCGGTTCACACATTTTCCTTGTAACTTATGTTAATGTCTCTTTTTTATGGGCATGAAATTATTTTTTTCAATGATTTTAGAGTAGATGTCAATAGATTTCAGGTTGCATTCTTGCTGACTATGGCGTATATAGTACCTCCCACGCGCCCGTGGCTCAGCTG
The DNA here is from genome assembly GCA_963664385.1 of Geopsychrobacteraceae bacterium. Taxonomy (GTDB): domain Bacteria; phylum Desulfobacterota; class Desulfuromonadia; order Desulfuromonadales; family Geopsychrobacteraceae; genus Seleniibacterium. The sequence goes on along the minus strand of OY761157.1, from coordinate 71,559 downwards.
GATAGAGCGTTGGCCTCCGGAGCCAAAGGTCACAGGTTCGAATCCTGTCGGGCGCGCCAATAAAAATCAAAGGGTTAATCTTTTTTAGGTTAACCCTTTTTTTGGGTCTGTGACGATCTTTTCCAGGTCCTTTGCCTGTCAGCACAAAATACAAAGGGAGATCCTTTCTTGCCCGGATCTCCCTGAAATTTCAACTTGCCCCCCTGACACCAGAGTTTTTAAAACCTCAATTTTACGTTGCGCATGGCTTAAGGCTGGTTTTCTTGGTTCCTTTTGCCTCTTTCACACCCTTTAGTAACATAGCGGCATTCAGTACCACCAGGACTGAGCTGACATTGTGCATCAGCGCTCCACTGACCGGGCCGAGAATGCCAAATGCAGCAAGAGCAATGGCACCGAAATTCATGCTCAGGGAAAGGATAATGTTCTGCTTTATCTTTTTCGAAACCGAGGCGGCCAGAGTCATGATGTAAGGCAGTTTGGAGAGTTCATCCTTGACCAGAATAATATCCGCTGAATCCGCCGCAATATCGCTGCCGATCCCCGCCATGGCGATACCAATGCTTGCGGTCTTCAGGGCTGGCGCATCATTGATACCGTCGCCTACCATGCAGACCCTCTCGCCTGAGCGTTCATGCTCTTCAATAGCCTTCATCTTTCCTTCGGGTAAAAGATTAGCGCGGTAGTCATCGATGCCTACTTGCAGCGATATGTTCTCGGCAATCGTTTGAGCGTCGCCGGTTAATAGGGTAATTTTCTTATTAAACCCTGTCAGACGCTCAACAATATCTTTTGAGTCGGGGCGTATGGTGTCTGCTAGGGCCAGGGCTCCGATAATCTTGTGGTCCATTGCCATCAACACGACACTGTGACCGATTTCGTTCTGTTGCGTGACCAACTTAGAAAAATAGGAATCCAGGGATATACCATGGTCGTTCAGGATGGACCGGTTCCCTATGGTAATGTTTTTACCATCGACGACAGCAGCAACGCCTTTACCGGGACGGACCGTAAACTTTTCAGGCTCACACAGATCAATGCTACGGCCCTTTGCGGCCTTGACGATAGCCACACCAAGCGGGTGCTCAGAGTGCATTTCGACCGATGCGCATAATTTTAGAAATGCTTCTTCCTTTAGGGGGGAATTCTCTGCCAGAAAAATCTCTTTGACCTTCGGTTCGCCATAGGTCAAGGTGCCAGTCTTATCAAAGGCAATTCGACTGACGTGGCTCAACTGCTCTAATGCTGCTCCTGATTTGATAATAACCCCATGTTTGGTCGCATTGCCGATACCGGCAGCGATGGCTGTCGGGGTCGCCAGAACGAGAGCGCAGGGACAGAACACCACCAGTACGGTAATGGCGCGGATGACATCGCCGGTCGCAAAACCGACGATCACCGAAAGCAGCAGCGCAACGACGACGAGGTAACTGGCCCATTTGTCCATAGTGCGCACAATCGGAGCCTTTTTACTCTCGGCTTCACGGATCATGGCGATCATCCGGGCAATTGAGGAATCTTCACCCACTTTGGTTGCTCTTATCAGGATACTGCCGTGAATGTTGGTGGTGGCGCTGTATACCTCATCTCCCTGGGATTTATCTACGGGGATCGATTCGCCGGTCATAAGCGCCTGGTCGACATTGGTGATCCCTTCAATAACGACACCATCAACAGGAATGGTCTCACCAGCGTTGATCCGAATGATATCACCGGCGACAACGGCAGTAGCGTCAAGCATCACATATTCACCATCCCGTTGCACGCGTGCGCTGGCGGGCTTCATGTTCATCAGGGCTTTCAGGCCAGCTTTAGAGCGCCTCACCGTGTAGTCTTCAAGAAGCTCGCCTATGGCCATGATGAATACCACTTCGCCGGCCGCAAAGAGCTCTCCTACTGACACACAAGCGATCACGGCAATGGAAATAAGGAGCCCGGCCCGGACATTCCCATGAAAGATAAGTTTACGAAAACTGTTAAAGATAACCGGTGCTCCAGAGATGAGGATCGCACCCCATGCCGGATCAAACCCCATCAGCGTGACCTCTGTAGCAATACTCAATAAAAGAAAAACACCAGAAATTGCAGTTAGAGCAATGGTTCGCTTTTCTTCGTTCTCCATCACTTTTTTGAATAAATTCACAAAAAACTCCCGTTCGGAATGGCCTGCGATGTTGCGAGCCGCAAAATGTTAATGGTTGTCATTTTCAATAGCGTCAGAAAAAAGATCAGCTTTCAGCTGACTCTTATGCTGAAAAATCTCTTTTTGTATTCAGAACTGTGCGAGCAGGCGTTCCATGTATCCTTTAAGGTTGTCCATCTCATCATCGCTGAAGGAGGCCGTAAGCTCGGTAGTCAGTAAACAGTGCATCTGGTGGTGCTCTTCGAATAGCTCCTCCCCGCGTTCTGTAAGGACGATGACATAAGAACGGCGGTCTGTTGGATGTGATTGACGGGCGACTAACCCCTCTCTTTCCAACCGGTCAACCATAACCGTCAGAGTGCCAGTAGTGATCCCCATCTTTTCAGCCAGCTCTTTCATGCGTAGGCTTTTGTGGTGCCCGATGGTTTCCACCGCATGCATCTGGGCCGTCGACAGGCCACTCTTTCGAACCACCTCATGTTCCCAGGAGGAAATTTTGTCGTACAGCTCAATGAGGATTTGCGAAAGTTCAATCTGTCTCTGGTCTGCCATGGAATGCCTTTCTCTTTATCTAGTTTGATTTTCAAACAATCTAATCATTATATATCTTGAAAGTCAAACTAATTTCACAAGCCAATTTTTCTGCAATGCCATCCCGATAAAAACAGCCACTTCCCCCTGTCTGTTGACACTCGTATCCTGTTGGCAAATGGCAAATGGCCGGTCCCGAAGGAAACGATAACTCTTGGCTTTGAGCTGGTGAAAAAGGGTCCTTTCCGGACATTGTGTCGATCCGGAAACTCTCAATCTTAACTTCCAGGTTTTCAGATTGGAAACGAGCAATTTTTCTTTGTGGCAAGGAAATCAAGGATTGGTACGGAGACGTAGTACTTTACGCCGCACCAGCAAGTCAGCAGCTTGACGCAGCTACGGTGGAAAAGGGGCGTTTTCGGATGAAAACTAGTTTAGAAGCTTGTCGGTTAAGATCGTAAGGGGGGAGCTTTGGATTGACTGAGCAGATTACGGCGTCGTGGAAACAGTGAAATCCAGTGGCTGGCTATACCTCTTGCTTTTGCAATGCGTGTCAAAGTTCTATTGAGGCTCGTCATGGCACGTGTGTCGGGGTTATGGCAGGATGTAGAATCCCTGTTACCTTTGGCAATCATCGTCTTCTTGGCTGGGATGTTCTGGCATAGGGAAAATTCGGGACGAGACCAGGCCCAAGGTGGTTTTTCGTACCCTATCAGTAATTATTCTTCGCCAGGACAGCCTGCTTTCGCATTCGCATGGTGGGCTTAGGCAGGGGCTGCCCTAGCAGGACCACCAAACAGCTGAAAGCCCGAGACGTGTCATTATCTCCTGAATGTTACGACGAATGTTATCATTTAGATAATTTGGACAAAAGAGAATGACTTCAGAGTGCTCTTTGGTGGATCCTGTCCCCATGCCAGTGGTGCTGTTACTCCAATGAATAATTTCATCAAAACCATATTTTTCAAGTTCAGAAGCCACCTCAACGATGTAATCCATACCGCGAATTAATGCCGTCATAATTAAATAAACCTCCTTGTTCTGGCGCTTTTGAACCCTTGCAAATTGAAAATCATTATCAAAAAGATATCAGGAAATAGAATTTAAAACTGTGACCTGAGTCACTAAGGTGGAGTGGTTTTGTTTTATAGCTCCTGCCACATTTCAATTGGCTTGTGGTTTCTTTTACTGCTTCTGTTTAGCGTCTTCAGGATTAAGCCACAGCATCAGATCTGGTTGGGGGCTATTAGGTTCCTGGAATAGGTCTTGGCCGGCAAGCGGTCTTTCGGTAAGGCTGTCGCGGTAATGATTGCCTGTTCAAAATCTTTCCCCCACCAAGCTTCTGTTCACGGTTGAGCTGGGCTTATAGCCAGAAAGGACCGGGGGAGGGGGCGCTTCTACGGTAAATAGCCATCTCTTTAATATTTATCCTGATAACTCAGCATAATGTGCCTGGGGTCACATAATTTATATTTCATTAATGCTAAAAATGAAACTTATTATCAATTACGGTTGTAACCAAGGGGAACTAAATGAAAACTGCAGTTATATATGCTGGCAACTCTCAGGCGTATGGCAATACTTATCGGGTTGCCAGTCAGATAGCAGCAATGATTACTGACGTTCATCTGTTGGAAGCGCAGAATGTGACCCGTGCTGAGCTGGAGGCCCATGATCTACTCATTTTAGGGACATCTACAGTCGGCAGCGGAGAGTTGCATGCTCATTGGCTCGATTCCATGGAGTGTCTGCGTCAGGCCAATCTGCGTGGCCGGGATTTTGCTTTGTTTGGTCTTGGTGACCAGATTGGCCATAGAACCACCTTTGTTGATGGTATGAGACATCTTTTTGATACTGTGCAGGAGACAGGGGCTAGGCATATCGGTTTTTGGACCAACGCCGGCTACCAATTTCAGTATTCGGCAGCCCTGCAGGGGGATAGTTTTATTGGTCTGCCAATCGACGAAGTGAATCAACAAAAATTGACGCAACATCGATTACAGCTATGGATGTTGATTTTGCAACACCAGGTCCAGGGGGCGGGCCTGGAAATTAAAAAGGAATATGCCCGTTCAACAAGAATTTCCTGCCAGTATCAGCACTACCGCTCTTCGCGGGGCTATCTTCGTGTTGTCTGAATAATAACCAGAGTCTGCCATGTTCATTTGTGCCGAAAAGAAAGAAATGTTTTATGCTATCCACAGTTAAAGAAGTTCTTCAAACCTCCCCTTTACTCAGGGATGCAGGAGAGGAAATGATTCAGGCTCTGATCTGCAGTGCCCGAAAATATGTTATGAAAGGGCGCTGGCATCGTCTCGAGGGGGATGATCTTACGCGAAAAGTCCACTGCGTCGTCGGTGGTGAAATGCGTATGTATAAACAGGCTCCGGATGGGCAGGATCTGTTGGTCAGACGTCTTTACCCGGGGGATTTTTTCTGCTTTTCGTCGCTGATGACAGAACATTATTGTGAGAGTTCTTTCGTTGGAACCTCAAAGTCATCATTGCTGTATTGGCATTATGCAGATTTTCAAGCGATTGCCCTGAGTCAGAAAGCGATTCTGGATAATGTCTTCAAACTCATGGCAATAGAGGTTGAGCAGGAGCGCCATATGCGAACCCTCGCACGCTGCTGCCGGGTTGAACTGTTGACTGTCGGTTATCTTATCTATCGTTTAAAACGGGATAATCTCTGCAGGGGGGTTGTCGACTTTCGTCCCATTAGCTTAACTGCCCAGGAGTTGGGTGTTGCCCGGGAAACCTTATCCCGTTGTCTGACCAAACTGTCCAAAAGTTACGGTATTCCATATCATAAGGGCTGTGTCAGTATCTCCGAAGTGGATCAGTTATATGAATTGATGGATGCCCTTGGTCAGCAGGACTGTGATTGCTCTTGCCTCGAAATCAAAAACAGAGCCTGAATATTTCGTTTCACTGAAACATGCTTTCTGTGCCTCGCTCGCCGGCTAATCCGAGGGTATTGATTGAGGCCGTTTTTTTGTTGAATCATGATGACGCTGTACTCAATTCTATTTTCCATCGGTATGCCCTGGCGAAACAGGATGCTAAAACACCGACAGCTGTTCTTTGAAATAATTGGCCCACCGGTTAGCCGGTGGGCCAGTGCTGTATCTATTCAAATCTATCCGGCTCAGTCACATTCAGCTCCAGCACCAGTGATGCTTTTATCAACAGTTTTTGCAGCTTGTTAACTTCTTTGTAGAGCTTTTTAAGAACCTTATTATTCATCGTCAGGCTAGTAGCTAGCGGTACCGACGCCTTCCCTAGGTCAGCGAGGATCGCCCTGATATCATCCATCCGGTCAACAATATCTTCGGCCAGACCCGGATCTTTTTTTGAGACCAGACCGTCCTGGGTGGCAACCAGGTAGAGCAGTCCGTTCATGCTGTCCGGGGTACCCAGGATCGCTGCCATACCGTCAATGGTAGCGGTAAAAGCAGCTACTGCGCTATTGCTGGTTCCCCCTTCCAGAAGTTCAGGTTTCGCCGCAGTTTCAAAAAGTCCGCTTGGTACGCTGATCCGGTCACGCAGCATCCATTCGCTACTGTTGAGCAGACCAGCCATTAACAGGTTCAGCGGTTCATTCGCGGCGAGGTAGGGTTGACCATCCCCGGCATTGCGTAAGCCCGGCGCCAGTTCGTTCTGCCACAGGTCAAAGACCTGTTGCGCCCAGGTTTTCAGTTCTGCAGCTGTTGTTTGCAGATGAGCGCAGCGGTTTGGGGTGGTTGCTGCTGCGGCGTCCTGCGGGGCGAACAGCATCTGTTCTATGGCCAGGTAACCGCGACTCTCCTTCTGGGCCAGCAGGTCAGCGAGTTGTGCATCAGCCAATGCGGCGTCAAGAACAATGGCATTGGTGACCCGCGTTAGATCCCGGCTTCTTTTTAACTCTGTTGTCAGTCTCAGCGGTTCCGCCTGTCGTACCGCCAGGAATGCCTTGCTCCAGCTCTGACGCGCTAGCTGTAAATGCTCAGTATCCGGTTTACTGCACAGTTGGATAATTGCGGTGTGCAGTTCTCCGGCACCGTGGTTGAGGTTTTCGATCTCTGCGGTCAGGGAGCTATTGGTCAGGGTGGCCAGGGTGTCAAGCTGTTCCTGTTCCCCGGCCAGGCCAGCCGCAGGGATCAATGTTAAAAGGGCTAAAGAACAACATAGGCTGGCTTGCAGCAGCCGGCGCATTTCATAGGTCGAAAATTTCATTGCAAAAGTTCTCCTTCGGGCTAAAAATTTTTATAGTCATCCTGGCAAACATCGCAAATCGCAATCCCTTCGATCTCCACCAGCCAGCCAGGCCTGCATACCGGTGCCAGGACCAGTACTCGTGGTAGCTTGGGATAGTGGCGGTCCAAAAACCTTTCAACTGTTTCTGCGTCTGCCAGGTCGCGCAGGTAGACAATGATCTGTGCAAGGTCGACCATTTTCGCCGCGGCACTTTTCAGAAGCTCTTCAATATTGACCATCGTGCGTTCCAACTGCAGGTCAATATTCTGCGGATGGACTACCGCTCCATGTTTGTCAATGCTGGCGGTGCCGGAAATATAGATATGCCGGCGATCACCAAAGTCGACGCTGGTAGCGCGTTCAAAAGTGACTCCGTATTCATGGGTCGGGTTAAGAAATTCCGGTGCCTGCAGGAACTGAACCTGCCCGGGGGAAATACCCAGCAGGGCGTAGCTGTCCATTACCAGATTGACGGCGGTTTGGCCATGACGCCCCTCAATCCCTGTACTAGCGATAAAGTGTGTCTCCTTGGTCAGGTCGTGTTCCGTAAACAATTCCCGCCGCGCATCAACTACCCCTTGGTAGTGAAAATCGACATCCCGAACATACAGCCAGGTGCGGATGCAGTTATCTTTCAGCGTGCCGCCATGCTGTTGCAGTTGGCTAGCGTAAGCACTCAGCACCGCAGTGGTCTGGGCCGCAGCGTTTCCTGGTCGACAACCGTTCATTAGTGAGCAGTGCCATAAATGGCGGTAGCCATTGCGTTGGAGGATCAGTTCATCGCCGTGCCTGGTTTTTGTCTGAGCTTTACCCGCGTCATCAACCAGATAAAACCAGGCCTCAACTTTTGCTGACGAAAGGGGCGGCTGCTGAATAACCGACAACGCGCAGCCGCCACACCACTCGGCCAGGCGAATGGCAAAAGCGCTGATATCGCGTTGTTGATTGGCATGGTCGCTAACGAAAAGGCGGCCGAACACGACGCAGCCCGGAGCCAGTAAATGGCCGGCGATAAAAGAGCTTAACGCACTTTCGATCCCTTCAAGCTGGGCATTAAACCCGACCCGGGTAGGGCAGGAGATAGCCAGGTGGCGTTCACTGACGGAATTCCGGCAATAGTGTGAGCAGGTGATATTGACGTCGTTAAATGACAGGTGTTCGTAATTGATCATGATGAATACTAAGTCCGCATCGTAAAGGAAGTAAAAAAGATCTCCCGCAAGGGGGAGGACGATAGCGGAATAGTTATGAATGAATGTCGCAGGCAGAAGGATAGCTGAAGCGCCAATTAGAATCCGTGACACTGATCACGACTTTTTGGAAAACAGCGGTTTTATAGGCATAAAATTATCATTGGTGTTCTGTAAATATTTGAAAATTATAACCAAAAAAAATGCAAAGTGTGTTTCTGGTCACGGTTTTGATATTCATTTTCAATTACATTGGGTCCACGTCAGGCACAACGGCCAACAAAGATTATGCTGCCGGGGTGAATGTCGCAATTTACGGAATAGGCGGCAGCAAATCGTTATGAAAAGTAAGTTTAAATAGATTGTTTTTTGCTGGCAGAGATCAGCGGGAAACAGCAGTTCAATAAGAGGACAATAAGAGTAGTTATGGAAGAAGGAACCCATCGGCAAGTGATGAAACGGATCGAACAGCTCTATGACGAGTTGTTCAGGCATGACGGCTACGGGGAGATCCGTATCGAAATGAAGATACTACGACGCGGTCAGAAAGAGGTCATCGTGCATTGTGGAAAACAATATCGTTATGTTCTCGACTTTCATAATCAGGCCGTGGCTGCCAAACCGGCCACGGCAGATAATGCTTGAGCCCCTCAATGCTTAAGCAGGCTGATAATTTCAGCCGCGCACACGAAACAAACAGAGGTTGCGGTGGCAGGGGGCCACGCAGCCGGTCATGCCCGAAGTGGATGGAGAGGGGCGGGTGTGATTCCTCCTGGGTCAAAAAAAGATAAGTTGCTTAAAGGTGCAGGCCTAAGCCTCCTGCGCGGCGAGCAACAAAAGTATGCATGTTTCCAGATGTCAACCGTCTGGTGCCACCGAAAGGCGGTCTCTGTGGGTGAGGCACTTCGGCTTTAATCAATCTGCCTTACATGATGGTAGGGCGTAAATGTCACCTAAAGCTGAAAGGAATAGGAATAATGTTAGGTCGTGAATTTTTGTTGAAACGTCTGAAAAAGCTGAAAAGCAAAAACAACCAACGTGGGTTTACCCTGCTTGAATTGCTGGTCGTTGTCGCCATTCTGGCCGCAATCGCCGGTACCGCTACCGTGGCCCTGCAGGACACCGACGCCCGCGCCGCTGCTGCTGCCCACGTGGCCATGATGGATGAGCTGAACAAGGGGGTTAATACCTTCCGGGTGCTGCAGCACAATGTCTACCCGAACAACCTGGATTCGTTACTCTCGTATGATGGCACTGACTATGCCTTGTTGCCAAATGATGATGGTGATGTTCTGGGTATTGGTGATGTTGAGTCGTACACTCCCATAGCGGGAATGACAGGCGTAATGGCTGATATCGGCATGGAGCAACTGCGATACGTTAATGCTGATGCCACAGGTACTGAATTGCCAGAAGGAGTATCTTCTTGCGCTGTTGCGGAGCTTCAGGACGTCATAAGTGACCGTGGGAATGCGGTTGTTGCAGGTAATTTGTTCAATGGCCCTGATGGCAATGGTTGCGGCGAGAGCATCGAGGTTGGTCAAGACACTGATGCTGATGACGTTGATGATGCATTTGCTGATATTGCTGTCTGGAACGCTTCTGTTGAACGGATTCTCGGCCCTGGCGAATATGGAGATGCAGCCTTTTCTGGGGGAGTAATGACAAGTTCTTCTGGTGTCGAAGAAGGTGTTGAGGCTCCGATCTTGATGGCCGTAGGGTTTGGGCCGGCATCTGACCTGTTTAATACTTCTAACCTTGGCGCTATGACTTCAGTGCCTGTCTATCGTCACGTTAATCCCGACCAGTATAATCGCTTTATTGGTCTGTTTAAGGTCGGGCAGTGTGAAACTACAGCCACTGATACTTGGGGAGCTCCTACCGCAGTCGATCAAGTACTCTTTGTCGGTGTTGTTGACGGCGCCGGTGACACCAAAGAGGAAGAATTGGGTGAATGGGACGGTACCCGTAACACCATCTGATAACAGTTGATCCTCACCGGGCGGCTGGCCGGACCGCCCGCTCCTTCCCAGGGAAAGTAACCAAAACAAACCCGTTCCGGCCACTTATCGGGCCACAGGCGACAAAGGCTGTCGCAGGTGGCCCGGTTTTTATGCCGACGCCGGTGGGCGGCGCAGGGCACATGCGGAATCAAGCAAGAACAGAACGGGAGACATGATAATGAAAGCTGAATTGATTAAAGGGGGAGTTGTTGTGTTGCTGCTGGCAGTTCTGACCGGCTGTGGTGGCGATGCCGAAAAAATGAAAGAGGGCCTGCGTAAGACCGGACTCAGTCAGCAGCAAGCAGACTGCTACGCTACCAAGATGCTCGATGAGGGGGTAAAGAAAGACCCCTATAACTATATTGCCGAACTGTTGGTCAATGGTGCAGATCAGAGCGATGCTTTCAATAAGGCGCGGCGTAAATTCGGCCCCGAATGGCAACCTGCCGCCAAGAGCGCTCGCAAGGCCTGCGGACTTTAGGCTTTGCGGTCATGCGTACCGGTGAGGATGGTTTTACTCTGATTGAGCTGCTGATCACAGTGTCGATTTTGGCGGCAGTGGCTTTTGTCGCTGCAGGGAATTATGCCGGAGTCGGTGGGCACGCCAACGATCAGCTGGTGCGCAGTGAAATGCAGGAGATTGCCCAGGCGATTCGTCAGTTCCGCCAGGATACGGGGTACTACCCAAAGACCGGACCGTTTGGTATGGACGATGACGGAATAACTGGAGCGATTGATTATGCGGATTTGCCTGACTTGGCAGGTTCGGATGATGCGACGCGGAAAGCTTGGTTTTACTCCCCGGCTAATTTCTGGATGTTGACGGTCAGGGATAGTCCCCTCGCCGGGACGGATCATCAGCTTAGGGAGTGGGACGCAGAGAGTGGTCGTGGTTGGCGCGGACCTTATCTGGAGGGGTTCGATGACGGTTATGTCAATATCAGTGATGAGCTCAATGATGGTTCGGCGGCCGGGGATTCTGCCGGCAGTCCGGTAGAAACTGTTAGTGCCAGTGAGATAAGTGATGTCCCTGGCCTGGCTGATCCGTTTGAATACCGGCCCGATAGCGGGTCGGGGTATCTGGCTTGGCGCGCTGATGTTGGCGGTAAGGCACGCGATTATTGGGGGCGCCCCTATCTGCTCTTCGGTCTTGATGGCTCCGACGTCATTGTTGGACCCGGAGCTGACGGTTCCTATGATGGGTCAGATGAAGTTGTCGCGGGCCCTGTCCTTATGAGTTGTGGCCCTGATGGGAAGTATCACCATATTAGTTCTGATGGTACGGATGACGACATTATTCTGGAGATTGAATAGATGAACAAGGTTTGTAAATTGTTGCTGCTGCTGGGTCTGGTGCTGAGCGCTACTTGGGCCGCTGCGGTTGATAATTCGGCTGAAGGGGGGAAAGAAATGGTGCAGGCCATGGTGAAGCAGGTTCCTGGTGACTTTGTCGCTGTAGATATCGATACCTTTATCGTTGCGGAGAAGGGGAAGGTTCCCAAGGGGAAGAAGATGATCAAAATGGCCGAGCCGATCAGCTTTCTGGCCAGTGTCAAGCGCCTGCCTGAGCAGCGCGATATGAGCTATGTCTACACCGCCCTGGAAGTGGCCGGTGTCCAGCCCATGCCCAAGGTGGAGCATCGCATGTTCATTGAGACTGCTGCCGGGCGTATTTTTCCCGTCTACGTGGAAAGCATCGCCGCGGAAAAATTTGTCGCCAACCTGCATGTTGACGAGCATGTGCGGTTGTTGGGGTACCACCTGTATAACTACGCCAAGGGGCCAGCCATTATGGTGGTCGATTACCAGCGGCCTGAATTGCACTGATTTTATCACGCAAGGGACTGATTGTGAGTCTGAAATCTCGTATCGCCAACAACCGGGGGATGACCCTGCTGGAGCTGTTGCTGGTGGTGACCATACTTTCTGCTGTTGCCTGGATGAGCCTGGGGGTGGTTGGCAACCGATCCGATCAATTACACTTTGACGACACCCGTCAAAGGATCAACGCCATCCGTTACGCCATAGTCGGCGATACCTCCAGAAAACTGAACGGGCACACCGAAATCAGCGGCTATATCGCCGATATGGGGCAGGTGCCACCTAGTCTGAATGCGCTGTTGCAGCAAAATTATTGTGCCGGCGCACCGGAAGTGCTGACCGGTGAGACCGATTGTATTGCTGCGGGGGGAGCGTGGGTGATGCAGCCTGATTACGATTGTAAAAACGCTTCGGATAAGTGCAATGGTTGGTTGGTCCAGGCGGGCTGGAATGGCCCTTATCTGACGGCTGCTGAGCATAATGATTACCCGCGCTTTCAGGATGGTTGGGGGAATAATGATAGTGGGGATAACTTCGGTTGGAACTACAGTCAGACAGGTGGGGTTACGGTGCAGAGCTACGGGCGTGACGGTGTCCCCAGTGGTGCGGACGTTTTCGAAAACGATTATCCGCCAGCTGGTAGCCAGCCGCTTATTAACGCTGACCGCTATGTAACGACTGTCGCAGCGAGTGATGGGGTGACGGTTTCCTTTCCTGCTCCAGCCAACTGCTATCGCTGTACTCAAGATCCTTTGGATAATCGCAATATGGAAGCCTGTATCAGCGCTGCTACTCCCGGTTCCTGGGTGGCCTTGCCCGGATATGAGGATTTCTGGAGCTGTAATGATGCCGAAGGGGTCTGGCTGCCCGCAGGTGATGTTGGTTGGGCTTGCAGGGATACTAGGGTTGGTGATGAGGCAACCTGCGCCGGAATCGACTATGGCAACGGAATCCTGGGGCGCTGGCAATATTATACCTCTAGCGGCAACGAAGGCTGTTTTGATCTTACTCTCGATGAGCTTGCTTGTAGTGCTGCAGATTATAATGCTGATGCTGTGATCGATGGTGACTGGAATCAGGTATTTAATGGAGCGTCTTTTGTCTGCAGTGATTCTAGTTACACCAGTCAGGGGACTTGTGAGGGGGCTGGGTTCGTGTGGGGGGTGATTTCATATCCTCAGAACCTCTGTCTCGTGGTCGAGCATAGTGGCGCCGGGGTAGTCGCAGAAGGTTCAACAGATAGTGGCATTTATTACTGGGATGGACGGCCTAAAAGTGTCGAGTTCGCATTTTCATCACCAATAAATATGTATATGGGAAATATTGCCTTTGGAATTTACCTGCATGATGGAACCAGCTGCACAGGGACCGAATTTTCAGCGGCAGGACCCTCTGCTGTCGCTCCGGCGCAATTAAGTTGGAGAAACTATACCGTCCTTCCTGGCCGCCCCGTCGGTCCCCTTGAATGGAACATGGCAGAGCATTTTTAAATGAGAAAGTTGGCATGCTGGTGAAAAATTCAATCAAACGCGAAGACAAGTCCGCACCTGAAAAGGGTGCTGAAGAAAGGTTCGGAGCCGAGTCCGTAACCGCGACCAGAATGGCCGAGAAACCAGCCGGGCTGCTTAAACGTTTGCGTCGTAGCACTGGGAAAGCCGGCAAAAAGGAGGGTGGCGGGCGGCGCAAGCTGCCGCTGCTTGGCAGGGGGCGTGGCAAAAAAGGGGACTTAAGGAGCGGTATCAAAGGGCTGCCGCGCCCGGCCAGGCAGGTGTTGGTGTTTGATATCAATCCCGCAGCGGTCAGTGTCTTTATTGCCCGCCGTCAGGTTAATGGAACCATCTCTTTTGGTGCAGCTGCCAGGTCAGGCAATGCTGATCTTGACAAAGCAATCAGTGAAGTTATTGCCGATCTGAAGTCTCAGACTAAGCGCTTGCCGCGTGAGGCGGTGCTGGTGTCCCCATTGGCAGCGGCCCGGTTGCTCAGTTTGCCGGTTGCTCCTGATCGCCCGCGCCCCCGCGAACAGATGACCGAGTTGATCCGTTACGAAATGGAAGAAGCTGTGGTTGCCGGGAATGACCTGATAACACCAGTTGCTCTGCTCCAAGAACGGGGATTGCTCAGTTATGAACAGCGTTGTCACCTTGAAGAACAGGCGCGCTGTGCGGATATGTCTGTTTCCGAATTATGTGAGCAGACCGTTGGTAGCGATGCCATGGGCATGGTGCTGCAGCAGCTCGATCAACTGCTGGTGGAGGACGAAAGCCTGCGCATCGGCTGGGCTGGGCAGCCAGGTAATGAAGATGATGGCTACTATCCGTGGTTGGGCGGGGCGATTCCGGCTGATCTGGCGCGGCGCTATGTGGAGGTTCTGCGGCGTCACAAAATAAGGTTGCAGTGGATCTATCCGCAGGCCGGGCTGGCAGCTGTTCATCTGGGTGAAGAGCAACGCGACTGGCTGTTGGTTGATGTCCGCCAGGAACATTACGTGCTTGTCACTGGGGGCTCCCGGGGAATTGATAACCTGCTGATGACCCCTTGTTCCGGGGCTGCGAGTGGAGAAGAAATTGCTGAAGCGGTCTATCAGATGTTGGCCAGTCCACGTGAGGTTATTGTTCTGAATGCCCCGCAAAGCATGGCTGAAGAGATCAGCGCTGCTCTCGAAGCGCGCTTGCAGGCACCGGTTGCCGTGCTCAGTGCTCCGTTGCCGGGAGATGAAAAGGTCTGGCCGGTAGAAGCCCTCGTGGCTATGCGCGCTGCTGCGCGACATGCCCTGAAAGGGGGCCGCCCTCTTCAGGCTGTGGCTATCCGCGCCCAGACTCCACCGCCGCCGGTGTGGAAACGCAAGCAATACTACCCCCTCGTGGCGCTGGTTCTGGTTGTGGCAGGGCTCTACGCAACGGATGTGCACCTGCGCAACAAGACCGAGGCGATTAATTTTGAACGGGATTTGCTCGATATCGAATATGACCGGCGCATGAAAATTATCAAAGAGGCTCAGGCCTTAGCGGCAGAGGTCGGCAAACTGCAACGCCAACTCGATGATAAAGAAGCTGAACTGAGTGAACAGCGACGTCTGGGGGAGGTCCTCGACACAGTAATCCGTTATCGGCAGGACCTGATTCCCGGATTGCTGGATGCCTTTGCTGTGGCCGCGAATGACGGAGTCATTTTTGACCTGGTTGAAGAAACCAAGGAGCGGGACGGTTTCTATCTGGAAGGGTGGGCCTTGCAGGATACCCTGGCTCAGAGCTTTGTCAGTGAGCTGAACCGCCAGCTGGAAAAATGGGACTACGAAGTGCGTGACAGTAAACTTAATCGCGGCCGCAACCGCCTGAACCTGAACGGTTACGTGCTCAAAATATGGATCTATCAGCAGGGGCACAAGTCGCAGGAGCCACAGGCATGATTGGACGCTGGAAACGCATGACCCAGAAGGAGCGGGGGCGGTCGCTGATTATCCTGTGTTTACTGGCTATCTGTCTTTATGGCTCGGTGTTTTACCCGTATCGCCATAAAAAGATGGGAGAAGCAGAGGCGCTGCTGCATCGTCGGCAGGACCGTATCGACAAACGTGCCGACCTGGGCAAGGTCAAGGGGAGTGGCCTTAACCCCGAAGTGCTGGAAAAAAAGATTGCCAAGACCGAGGAGTTGCTGGCTGCGGAAAAAGCCAGTCTTAATGAACTGGATAGCGGGTTTGTACCCATCGATTCCAATGAAGAACGGCAACTGCTGATGCTGGAAATTTCACGACTGGCTCAGCGTACTGGTGTCGATCTGCTGCTGGTGGCGCGCAAGGGGTATAACCCGGAGAGTGAATTGACCTCTGCGGTGCTCGATCCGCAGATCGGGCGGCCGCTCCTTGAGGTGACTGCCAACTGCGATTATGTCCAGATGATCTCATTTATTTCTGGGCTGAAAGATCTCAGCTACTACGTTTCGGTGATGCGTATGCGTGTCTATTCGCGCCATGTGCTTGAGGAACGACGCACTCTACGTGACGGCTACCTGCCGTCCGGCGCTATCTATATGTCTCTGGAGTTGTCGATCTGATGATGTGTCCGGCTAAAAATCAATTTAATGACATTCTGAGTGATTGCATTGCTCGTGGTGGTTCCGATATCCACCTGAGCGCCGATCAACCGGTCAGTTATCGTATCAACGGTCGTCTGCAGGTACAGGATACTTTTTGCTTCAATGCCGAAGAGCTGGAAAGCATGGCATATGAACTGATGAATGATACGCAGTGGGTGGAGTATGAGCAGAAGAAGAACCTTGATCTTGGGTATTCCCTGGGAAAAGGGGAACGTTTTCGGCTCAACATATACCGAACCATGGGGGCCACTACTATGGCGATCCGTCATCTGAATCAGCATATCCAGTCCCTCGAAGAGCTCGGTCTGCCCCCGCAATTACGTGAGCTGGCCTATCTGAAGTCCGGACTGGTGCTGGTGACCGGGGCTACCGGTAGTGGTAAATCGTCAACCCTGGCGGTGCTGTTGGATGAAATCAACCGGGAGCGTGATTGCCACATTCTGACCATTGAAGATCCGGTTGAATTTGTTCACCGCAATAAGCGCAGCCTGGTGCATCACCGGGAAATTCATGCCGATGTCGGCAGCTATGCGGACGCAGTGCGGGCAGCCATGCGTGAGGACCCGGACGTGATTATGGTGGGCGAGATGCGCGACAAGGAAACCATGCAGGCGTCTTTGTCCGCGGCGGAGACCGGTCATCTGGTGTTTTCGACCCTGCATACCGGTGAGGCGATCGGTGCTATTGAGCGCTTTATCGGTTATTTCCCAGGGGAGGAGCAAGGGGTGGCGCGGCACCGGATGGCCATGGTTCTGAAAGCCGTGGTCGCCCAGCGGCTGGTGCCCGATTTAAGTGGAGAGGGACGGGTTGCTGCCATCGAGCTGTTGATGGTCAATACCGCAGCTCTTAACCTGATTCGTACTTCTCGCTCACAGCAGCTTTATTCCTTGATGGAGTCGGGTGGCAGCAGTGGTATGTGGACCATGGATCAGGCTCTGGCCCAGCTGGTTATTGATCAGAAAATCAGTTTTCAGACGGCTTTGGGGGTATGCCAGAACAGTGAAGGTTTTGAACGTTTTCTCAAGACAGCGAAGGGCGCTGCCAAGCGGACGGAAATAAAACAATATGCCTGTTAGTGAAAGTCAATTGATCGATGCGGCTGTGGCGGTCGGTCTGGTCTCTGAATTGCGCTTGCGCGAATTACGGCTTGTTGCCAAGCGTGAACGGCTGCGGTTGCTGGAAGTGGTGGCCCGTGATGGCCGTTTTCCCGATTCGGCCTTTTACCAGGCCCTGGCCAGTCAGCGCAAGTTGCCGTTTATCCCCGGCGCCGATTTGACAGCGGATCGGGATGTGATGGCCAAGCTGCCGCGTTCGGTTTTTCAGCAGCGTCCGCTGTTACCGGTACGGGACAGCAATGGCCAGCTTCTGGTGGCGCTGGGGGACCCGGATGATCGCGCCAGTGTTGAGCGGGTGGAGCGCAGTGCCGGCTGTCGTTGTAAAGCGGCCCTGGCGGAACCGGCAGCGCTCAAGGCGGCTTTGGGTCGGTATTTAAAAAATCCGGGAGCCGTTTCGGCCGCTGTGGGGGGCAGCCCTGATCCGGTCTCATTGCTCGATGAAATCATGAAGGACGTCTACCTTCATCGGGCGACGGATGTGCATTTTGAAGCGCTTGAAAGCGGCATGCAGATCCGGTTGCGGGTGGACGGCCGCATGGTTGAGCTGCCGCGCTTGCTTGACCATGCGGAAGAGAGTGCCCTGATGAACCGGGTCAAGGTGTTGTCCGGGCTTGACATTACTGAGTCGCGCATGGCCCAGGACGGGGCCATGAAATACCAGATCAGTGACTGGAATCTGCCTCAGACCGATATCCGCGTAGCGACCATCCCAACGCGCTGGGGTGAACGGGCTACCCTGCGGATTCTGGCCCAGGAAACCGGAGGCCTGAGCCTGGAACAGCTGGGCATGCGGCCGCAGATGCTGGAAGACTTCCGCAAACGGATCCAGTTGCCCTACGGCATGATCCTGGTCACCGGACCAACGGGGAGCGGTAAATCGACCACTTTGTACAGCGCTATACGCGAGTTGGATATCAATAACCTGAATATTCTCACGGTTGAAGACCCGGTGGAACAGACCATTGTTGGTGTCAGCCAGGTCCAGGTCGGAACCAAGGTCAGCTTTGCCCAGGCGCTGCGCTCTTTTCTGCGTCACGACCCGGACGTGGTACTGGTCGGCGAGATCCGTGATCAGGAAACCGCCGATATCAGCATGCGCGCCGCTATGACTGGTCACCTGGTGCTGTCGACCCTGCATACCAATGATGCTGTCGGAGCGGTGACACGCCTGGCCGATATCGGTGTTGAGCGTTTTCTGGTTGGTGCAACGGTGGTCGGCGTGCTCGCCCAACGCCTGGTTCGGCGCCTGTGTCCCCACTGTCGCAGCAGCCGACCGGCGACAGTGGAGGAGCTAGGCATGCTGGGGGTCAGCACTGCTGAGCCAGGGGAGTCAGTGTCGTTGTTTGAACCGCGAGGCTGTTCCTTCTGCCTGGGGAGTGGTTACAAGGGGCGTTTGGGAATCTTTGAGGCGCTGTGGATCGATCAGGCTCTGGCCCGGACCATCTCCCAGGGGGCGGATGAAGATTCCATTGCCAGTCAGGCCTTGAGCTATACCACTTTGTGGGATGACTGCCGGGCCAAGGTGCTGGCTGGCGATGCCTGCCTTGACGCGGTCCTGCATTTGCGCCCCGAGGAGTATCTGTAATGGGGGTGTTCAGTTATACCGGGCTTAATGAACGGGGGCAGGAGATCAAGGGGGAGATCGATGGCGATGATGAAAAAGTCGCGGTTCGGCAGTTGCGGGAACAGGGAATTTTTGTTCTCAAGGTGGAACCGCAGAAACGTGACCTGCGAGAGTTTGGCATTCTGCTCCTCAGTTACCTGAGGCTGGCACGTTACCTGCCTGTTGCTACTGATGATCTGGTCATGCTGTTCCGCCAGACCGCATTGATGCTGCGCTCTGGTTACACGCTGGTGACAACCCTGGAGGCAAACATCCATATGGTCAGCAAGTTCCGGCTGGAGCGAGCGTTAAGGCGTATGGAAGACGGTATCCGCCGTGGAGAGACCTTTTCCAGCCAGTTGGCCAAAGAGAAGGGGATTTTTTCGCCAGTCGTGGCCAACCTGGTGGCCAGCGGTGAGCAGAGTGGCAGTATTGAGGCGATCCTTGAACGTCTGGCGGACAGCATGGAGCGCACCAAGGATCTGAAGCGCCAGGTGATGGCCGCCATGTTCTATCCGACTTTTGTTTTACTGGTCACTATCGGGGTCGTAATTTTCCTGGTTATGGGAGTCATTCCACGGTTTGAAAAGTTTCTGACTGCCAAGGGGGCCGACATTCCCGGCTCTACTCAATTGCTGCTGGATATTTCCGATTTTGCCCTGACTTATGCCGCCCCCGGCGGCATTGTCGGGGGGACCCTGTTGTTTTGTATTTTAGCTGCCTATACGACGAAACAGGGCAAGCGGGTTATCGACCGGGGATTGCTGACCGTTCCGATTCTGGGTAAAGCAATTCTGTTCGGGGCTATGGCCCAGTTGTGCTGGACCCTGTCCATGCTGCTGGCCAGTGGGGTGACCGTTATTGAATCCTTACGTATCGGCAGCCGGGTTATTCATAACGGGGCGCTCAGTTCCTGTGTTGCTTCTTCGGCGGAAAAGTTGCTTGACGGGGTGAGTTTATCGAAATCTTTTGAGCAGCGCCTGATCCCGACCCTGGTTCGTCACATGGCGGCGGTGGGGGAAAACAGTGGCGAACTTGAGACTGTCATGCATGGCCTTGGGGTCTATTACCAGCGCGAACTGAGCAGTAAGGTCAAGCTGATAGCTGTTGCTATTGAACCGATGCTGATTCTGTGTGTGGGTGGCATGGTGTTTTTTGTCTATTACGCATTCTTTAAAGCGGTATTGGCCGTGTCTACCGGAGGTATGTAGTGAAGTTGCAATTTTTCCCCCGGGAAACGGTCGTTGTTTGTCTGTTGCTGATCAGTGCTTGGCCGGGGGGGGCGGAGGAATTGGCAGGTCAGGTTCAGCGCAATCCCTTTGCTATTACGGAAAGGATGACGATTCCCCAGGCAGAGCCTGAGCCCGTCGATCCTGAACCCAAGTTGCCAAAGCCCGCGCAACGTTTTGCGCGCCAGAAATTACCCAGTTTACCGGAGATGAAGATGCTCGGGCGCATGCAGAATGCCCAAGGCGAAACGGTGGCTTTGCTCGAGGTTGCTAAAAAGCATGTTTACGTTGTCCACGAAGGGGACAACATCGGTCTGTATGACATCGGCATTGATGCCGTGGTGCAGATTATCAGCATTGGTCGGCGGGAAATTGTCATTGAGTCAGGATCTCTTAACGAACAACTGGTTGTGCGCTGAGCCCAGCCGCCTTGAGCTGTCGAGATTTCAAATCGGACCGTATAGAAAGTCCTTAAAATTGGAAAGAATTGCCATGGGAAGAGTCGTTTTGACAATAGTTGCGGCACTGGTGTTTGTCACTGTGCTTATCGGTGGGGGAACCGTGGGGGGGGGAGAAGCTGAGGCAGCGACGGCAAAAGATGCTGTTGTTGAAGAAGTTGAGTTTCGCGATGCTCAGGTGATGGACGCGGTACGGATCATTGCCGAACTGAGCGGTGTCAATATTGTGGCGACCCAGGACGCCGGAAGGCAGCGCATCAATTTTTATATCCATAACATGAAGGTCAGTCACGTCATTGACAGCCTGTGTCGTATCTCCGGGTTGTGGTATCGCTTTCATGAAGAGAGCAACCTGTATGTGGTGATGACCACCAAAGAATACAGCCGCGACATCAAGATTTACCGGGATGAACCGATTCATTCCTTTCAGCTCAAGTATCTGAATGTGGCGACTGCCGCACGCTCGATACAGGATCTGTTCGGTGACCGGGTCACCCTGGGGGGGAGTGCTAACTGGGACAGTGATAGTGGTGATGATTACGAGTTGGATGGTGAATATGACATAACCAATGATGATACCGAGGACAGCAACAACGATAGCAACAGTTCAAGTTCTTCTAACCGAAAAAACAGCAGTAAGACCAGTAAAAGCAGTGCTGCGACGGAGCAGTCTGAGTTGAGTGTGGAACAGCTGGCCTTGCTGGAACAGAAGATGCGTGATCAGTTGCGGGCGGTTTCGGACAAAATTCTCGGGCAGGTGATTGAGCGTGACAAAGCGCCCATTTATGTCACGGTCAACCGGCTGCATAACATGCTGTTTGTAAGGACTTCTGATGATGATGCGGTTAAAGAAATTACCCGTCTGATTAAGGAATCGGATCGCCAGGTGCCGGAGGTCCTGCTGGAAATGAAGGTGCTTGAAATTCAGTTGACCGATGCTTTCGAATCGGCCTTTACCATTACCTCCGTGGCTGGCAGCAGTACCAGCGGGGTTGATGATGGCCTCGCTATTAACCCTTTGAATACCGCTGCAAGTACCGTCAGCAGTACTTTGCTTAGCCTTGGTAATTCGGCCTCTGTGACCGACAGTGCCATGACCTTTCAGGCGTTAAGTTCCGATCTGCGCCTGCGCTTGCAACTGCTACAGGAGAATAACAACATCACCTCCCTGGCGACACCGATGTTGCTGGCAGCCAACAATCACCCGGCTAAGCTGTTTATCGGGGAAGAGCGTCTGATTACCACTGGTTACGAGGTTAGCACTTCCAGCTATACCACTTCATCAGGTACCACGGTTTCCTTCAGTAACGCGGTACCTGAAACCGAGATTCAGGAGATTGGTAATACCCTGACCATTTTGCCCTCCATCAACGCAGATCGTTCGGTAGTGATGCGCATTATTCATGAAAACTCCTCGGTTGAAGTTGGTGGCGCTAACTTGTCTCTGATCGTTGGCGGCTCGGTCCAGGAGGTTGCCATTGATACGGTCAACACGGCTTCCTTGTCCGGTACGGTTCTGGCCCAGGACGGCAAGACCGTTGCTATTGGCGGCATGATGCGGACCAGCACCACGGATGTTGAACAGAAAGTGCCCGTGCTGGGGGATATCCCCTTGCTCAGTTTTTTGTTTAAGCAGAAGCGGAAAGCGGAAGTAAAGACGGAATTGGTGCTGCTGATTACACCCCACGTGTTGAGCGCTCCGGCGGATGGAGAAGAAATTACCGGAAGACGTTTGCAGGAGTTGCGCAGGGATCTGACCAATATTGAAGAGGTACGCCAGACCTCTCTGCTGACAGCTCCAGCCAAAGAGGCTGAAAATTCTGCAGTCGTTTCGACGCTGGAGCAGAGCTATATCGATCTGATCCGCACTGCAACCCAACAGGTCCGCTTGCCGGTGACTTCCCGTTACCGAGACGGTCATGTCTTTCCGGCCCACATGACAGCACCGGAGCAGGTTGATCTGTTTGGCGATGCTGACCTGATCAGCGAGGCGGTGGGCTGCTGGAGTAACGGTTATTACCGTGTTACGGCATTGCGGCTGAAAAACCGGGGCGGCCATCAGAAGAATGTTAATCCGGGCCTGATTCATGGCCACTGGGCGGCCGTGTCTATGGAAACTCAGGTGCTTGGTCCTGCTCCTGCCAAGGATTCAGAGACCTATATCTACCTGGTCTCTGATGGCGACTTCAGGGCTGCATTGCAGGGGCTTGTGCCATGATGCCCCGGTTACGTACTCTGCTTTTGACCCTGCTGGTTAGCATTTTGTTGTGTGCCGCGGCAGTGGCTGAAGGTGACCCGGGTGGTGAGACCGGAAGACAGCAGATTATTATTTTTGCTCCGGATGGTAGCACGCGCACCATTGAAATGAGCGATCCTGAAATTGAAAAGTCTGTTCCGGCAATGCCGGGAAAATCCGCGCCTGAGCAGGGACAAGATGATTTTTTAAATGATGCCGCGGTTCGGCAGCGCACATATATTCCAGAACTGGTGGCTCCTGCGTCTGAATCAGTTAGTACGGAAACAGCGGGACAACAAGCTGCCGCTGATGATGTGGAACCTGAACCCCAAGACGTCTGGAACGTGAGTCTGACCAGTGGTTACCGGGTGGATGAGCTGAAATTCAATATCGCCGGGTTATTCGGTACGCCGAATGTATTGTCCGAACTGACCTGGACCGATCTTGAAGCCGCTGAGCTCTCCCTTGCTTTTCGCTGGCGACCTGAGTCCGGTTTTTACCTGCGTGGGGGCATTGATTATGGCTGGATTCAATCGGGGGATTGTCAGGATTCCGATTATTACGGCGATAACCGTACTGAAGAATTCTCCCGCTCGTATTCCGATAGTGACGGGTCGCTTATCGATGCTGATGCCGCCATCGGCTACCGGATAGAAATTCCTTCCTCTTCAGGTTTTTTGCGCCTGGGTTTAGCTCCTGTTTATGGCTATTCCGTGCATATGCAGAATCTCAATATGACTGACGGCATTCAGGTTGTTAGTGAAGACGGCACTGGTCTTGGTCCGTTTTCCGGGCTGGACAGCAGTTACGATACCCGTTGGGACGGCAGCTTTGTCGGGCTTGATATAGATCTGGCCCTGGGTGCCCGGCACGAGTTGACATCGAGCTTTGAATATCACTGGCTGGCTTACGAAGCTGAGGCAAACTGGAACCTGCGGTCTGACTTTGAGCATCCGGTGAGTTTTCGTCATGAAGCCAATGGCCGTGGCCTGATTGCCCGGGCTGGTTATCGTTTCCGCTGCTTTTCTAACGCCTGGCTGGGGTTGAACCTGAATTACCGCAAGCTGGAAACAGACAGCGGCTCTGACAAAACCTATTTTGCTGACGGTACCTCGGTTATTGCCCCTTTAAATGAAGTGATCTGGGAAAGCTGGTCGGCCGGGCTGTCTTTAAGCGTCAATTTTTAACTATTTTAAAGGAATAATCATGAATAACACTGCAGAAAATATTGTCACGGATATAGCGGTCAACGATCTGTTAGCCCCGGTTATGGAACAACTCGGGAGGGTGGTGCTTGGCAAAGACCATCAGTTAAAGCTGGCTTTGACCTGTCTGTTAGCCCAGGGGCATTTGTTGATTGAGGACGTTCCTGGTCTCGGCAAGACGGTGCTCGCCCATACCCTGGGGAAGACGCTGGGATTAAGTTATCAGCGCGTTCAGTTTACCAGTGATCTGCTGCCGGGGGATATCATCGGTTGTTCGGTTTATGATCGCGATAAAGGCGCTTTTCATTTCACTGAAGGACCGGTCTTTACCCAATTGCTGCTGGCTGATGAAATTAATCGCGCTACACCTAAGTGTCAGAGTGCTCTGCTCGAAGCTATGGAAGAACGCCAGGTCAGTGCCGATGGCAAAACGCGCCAGTTACCGGCACCGTTTTTTGTTATCGCGACCCAGAACCCAACCGAACAGTTGGGCACTTTTCCCCTGCCGGAATCCCAGCTGGATCGCTTCTTAATGCGTATTTCCATGGGTTATCCGCAGCGTGAGGCGGAACTGGCCTTGCTCAGCGGTGAAGACCGCCGACATATGCTGGAAGGCCTTGATCCGTTGCTGACTACAGAGGAACTGCTCGCTCTGCAGCAGCAGGTTATCAACGTTAAAACCTCACCTGCCGTGCTCGATTATTTGCAGAGGCTGCTCGACTTTACCCGTAGCTCAGGAAAATTCCAGGTAGGTCTGTCAACCAGGGCCGGACTGGCCCTGTTGCGCGCAGCTCAGGCGTGGGCGTTGGTTAATGGTCAGGATCTTTTATTACCGGGTGATATCCAGGCCGTACTGCCTTTTGTTGCCGGTCATCGTCTGCAATTGCTCAGCGGTCAGCGCGATGGTATGCGCATCGCTGAAGAAATTATCAGCCAAGTGAATGTTGACTGATTATGGCGACAAGGACTTTTAGTCATCAGCTGCGTTCGCAGTTGACCATACGCATGTTGCAGCAACGCCCAGGACGCATCCGGGTGCGCCTGACTGCCACTGGCTGGGGCTTTATGGTGCTGATTGTGGTCGGTATGCTGCTGGCGATCAATTTCAGCAACAACCTGATTTTTGCCATGGTGATGTTACTGATTGCTATTCTGCTGGTGGGCGGGTATCAGACCCGGGCCAATCTGAGCGGCGTTCGGTGCGGTGATTGGACCTGTGAACCGGTCTTTGCCGGGGAAAAGATTTACTATCGTCTGCCGGTCAGTCTGGCCAAGGGCTGGCCCAGTCACGGTCTGCGTGTACGTGGTGCGGGAGAGCGCAGCGACGCAGAGGTCTTCCTTAAACAAGGAGAAAAACAGGAGCTGTTGCTGCGGCGACCAGCTTTACAGCGTGGTCGTATGGCCGGGGGGCGGGCCTGGTTGACCAGCACTTTTCCGTTAGGGTTGTTCGTTGCCCGCTTACGCACCAATGATCTTCCTGACTGCCTGGTTTATCCGGCACCCCGGGGGAGTGAAGTGTTACCGGAGCAAAAACTTGGTAGCGATGCTCACCTACACAGTGAAGCCGATAACTTTGCCGATTTAAAGCGTTACGCCCCGGGTGATCCTTTGACGCACATTTCGTGGCGCGCTTTTGCCCGCTTTGATGAGCTTTATACCAAGGAATTTGATGGTGCCCAGGGGGAGCCGGCACGCTGGTTGCGCTGGCAGGATGTTGCTGTTCCCGAAACCGAAGAGAAGCTGCAGCAACTGTGTCGCTGGGTGCTCGATTGTCAGGCTCAGGGGCGCGAATTCGGGCTTGAACTACCGGGCCAGCTGATTGCGCCAGGGCAGGATCATCGTCATTTACAGGAGAGCCTGAAAGCTCTAGCCGAAGCGAAAGGAGGGGAGTGATGATCAGTGGCTTAGCACGTCGCGCGGTCATGCTGACCCTGCTGCTGGCCGTCGCTCCAAGTTTGCTGCGTCTGCCCTTGTGGGTTGCGGCTGTGGCTTTGTTAAGCGGCGGACTGCATTTTACGCGTAATTATTATAACCAATGGGTCGCAAAAGGCATTAATGCGGTCTTCCTGACCATTGCTGTCGGCGGGGTCTTAATCAGTTTTGACAGCTGGTTCAGTGGTGATGCAGTGCTCAGTTTTTTTATTGTTGTGGTGGCGCTGAAATGGTCGGAATCAAAGACCCGGCGTGATTACCTGCTGCTTATTTTTGCTGCGGTTATTATGGCTGCCATCGGCACTTTGTATTGGGAAAATCTTCTTAATATG
The DNA here is from genome assembly GCA_963664385.1 of Geopsychrobacteraceae bacterium. Classification (GTDB taxonomy): domain Bacteria; phylum Desulfobacterota; class Desulfuromonadia; order Desulfuromonadales; family Geopsychrobacteraceae; genus Seleniibacterium. Next base: position 45,431 of record OY761157.1, on the reverse strand, counting down.
CTGCATATGCTGGTGGTTATCCTGTTTTTAACCTTATCTCTGGTTACTCTGCATAGTGAACGTAGCAGCACTTCTCCTGTTATGCTGCGGCGCGGTATTCAGCTGTTTGTTTTGGCTTTTCCTCTGATGATGTTGCTGTTTGTGACCTTTCCGCGGATTCCCGGCCCCTTGTGGGATTTAGGTATAGCCTTTGGGTTGCCGGTAAAAATCATGCTGGAAAAAGGGGATGGTGATTTTGGCAAAAGCACTTCGCTATCACCGCGTGGTTTCCGGCGCAACACCCAGCAGAACGGTAATGTTCTGGTTGCCGAATTTGAAGGACCACCACCGTTTAAAAGCCAACTGTACTGGCGTGGGCCGGTGTACTACGAATACGACGGGGAAAACTGGACCCTGCCCGACAATTGGGATGATCGCGATTATCTGTTGAAGCGGAAAATCCGCAATAAGCTGCATCACGATCAGGTGCTGCATGAGCGCAGTAACCCGGTTCGTTATACCGCGCGGGTAATGCCTAACGGCGGGCGCTGGATGTATGCACTCGATTTTCCCGGAGCCCCGGCACCTGAGACGTTTATCTCTGAAGATTTTCAGCTGCTTAACATCCGCAAACTGAATAGTGGTGAGCCTAAATACGAGCTGTTCTCCTACCTCGATTATCAGGCTGGCAAAAAACTGAAAACAGAAATGCGCGAGCGTGCACTTTCCTGGCCTTCGGGTACCAATCCACGTTTACGGAAATTTGGTGAGTCGCTGGCAGGTAAAGGTTTAACCGCAGATGAGATCATCCTTGAGCTGATGACAGAGCTGCGAACCGGTGATTTTACCTTTGACCCGACCTACGCAGTTACAACTGGTACTGATGCTCTCGACCGTTACTTTTTTGATGAGAAAAAGGGAGGCAGTGAGTATCTGGCCGGGAGTGTGACCATGGCTTTACGCGCAGCCGGTGTCCCGGCGCGGCTGGTAAGTGGCTACCGCGGGGGAACCATAATCGCTTTAACCAATTTTGTCATTGTCAAACAGGGGGATGCTCATAACTGGGTTGAAGCCTGGGATAGTGACAAAGGCTGGCACCGGGTTGAGGCAAAAGACATTGTTGTTACGCCGGAAAAGGCTCAGGCACAAAAGCAGAAAATAGCAGCGCAGCTGCCGCCGCAACAGAGTGTGGCTATGAAACAGGAAGACCAGCAATCTGCTGCCAATAAGATCAGCAAGCAGGAACCGGCCAAAGGGCAGAACCAGGAACCCCCACCACCGCAGCATGAGTCTTCAGCATTTAAATTGCATGACCTCCTCAAGCTGTTTTCTGACCTGCAGAAGTGGGTTATCAATTATGACCCGGATCGCCAGATGAAACTGCTTAAAGGTGCGGGCATGAAAAACGCCAACTGGGTTGATCTGTTACTTTCGGCGGCCAGTGGTGTTGGTGCCATGGGAGCTTTTTATCTTCTTGTCGGCTGGATCCGTCAGCGTCGTCAACGTGATCCGGTGGCGATCAGTTGGCAACGCTTTTGTAAACGCCTGGAGAAGCTTGGCCTGACTCGTCACCGCTATGAATGTCCGCGTGATTATTTGCAGCGTATTCAGGTTGAAAAGCCTGAGTTAGCCACTGCCAGCGCCGATATTATTTCCCGTTACATCGCCCTGCGTTATGCGCCTGATGCTGGTGGCGTGACCGCTTTGTTATTCAAGCGCCAGGTCGAACGTTTTATTTCCATGACGTAAGGATGTTTTATGAAAAAGAGTTTTCTTTTAATGCTGATATGGCTGCTGTGCCTGGCTGGTTCAGCCATGGCTGTCCAGCAGGTAACCGAAGATTACGGACCGGTGGTGGCTGAAATTACTGCCAGGGCGGAAACTGCCGTGGCTAATTACCAACCTGCTAACGGGGTCATGGTCGGTAATGAATTTTCACGTTTGTATTTTGATGTGTTCGAAACCGCCGGGATGGAATTTACCCTGAGTCTGAAGGATAACGCTTTCATGCTTGAGATCGAATCGGGATTCAGCCAGATAACCAGCCAGGCCATGCGCGGTGCGCCCAAGGAGGATATTGAAAAGTCCTGGTCGGAATTAAAGAAAAATCTCGATTATGCCGTTGAACATTATTCTAACCGTGACGGGACCGGATTTTGGGGGCAGGTCGTACAGTCCTTTTTCATCCTCTTTCGTGAGGGGATGGAGGCGATGCTGGTTGTTGCCGCACTGGTGGCATATTTACGTCGTTCCGGTTTCCCCGACAAGATCAAGGTCATCTGGTATGGCGTCGGCGTGGCTCTGGTGGCCAGTGTTGGCATGGCCTGGTTGCTGGGCGTGCTGATCAACGCCAGTGGTGCCAGTCAAGAGGCTCTGGAGGGGGGGACTATGCTGTTGGCGGCGGTGGTGCTGGTCTATGTCAGCTACTGGTTAACGGCCAAGCGCAGTGCCGATCGTTGGCAGGCATTTATCAAGGACCAGATGGATGAGGCTCTAAGCAAAGGGAGCCTGCTTGCCCTCGGCTTTATTGCCTTTTTAGCTGTGTTTCGTGAAGGAGCCGAAACGATTCTCTTTTATCAGGCATTGATGGGGGGAACGACCGCCAATAACAAAGCGATCTGGATTGGAATGCTGGGCGCTGCCGGTGGCTTACTTATTATCTATCTACTGGTCCGTCTGCTGTCTGTGCGTCTGCCTTACGGGATGTTTTTTGCGGCTACTGCAGTATTGCTGTTTGGTATGGCCTTTGTCTTTGTCGGCCAGGGCATTATGGAGCTTCAGGTCAGTGGCCTGGTTCCGACCAATCGGATTGATGGCTTGCCGATGATCACCTGGCTCGGAATATTCCCAACCCTTGAGACTTTGCTAGGACAACTTGCTGTGTTGGCTATGTTGCCGATCGGATGGCTGGTGATGAAATTCAGGGCTCCTAAAAATGCCCATCAACCGGTAACGGGATGATCTGTTCTAACTCTGAACATAGGGGGAGGCTGCTATGAATCAGGTCATGATGGCGTTGTTGGCCATGATCGGTTCTGCTTCGGTTTATTACACCGATGTGCCTGAAAAAATGCAGGCTTTATTTGACGATAGTGTTGAGTCGGCGCAGCTGGTTTGTACCGCGGGTGACCTGCATTCCATGTCGGTCATGTTGGATGCGACTTATGTCATGGATCGCAGATTGCCAAAGCAGAAAGATTTTGAAGCGTGGCTGGAACGTTCTTTTAAAGAGAACAACGTAAAATCATTGCTGGTTGATCAGTGGGGAGAGCCATACGTTTATACCGTGTCGTCGCACCGAAGGACATACCAGCTTCGCAGTTCCGGGCCAGATATGGTGATGAATACGGATGACGATTTGATCAAGAGTGGACCTTGATGAGGTTGAGACAAATCAGAACAGAAGGTTAGCGGAGGTTTGTGTGGGAAGAATATTTAAACGGGCACTGGTGGTTGATGGCGGATATCAAATCCGCCAGGCCGTAGTCGTGATTATTTCGAATATGTTGATTGCTCTGGGGGTGGCAGCCCTGCTGACCTGGTTTTACCTGATGGAGTGGGATGGGTCTATTGCCTACAACCATAATCATGTTGCTCCTGTTTTACTGGCAGGGGTCGTAGCTTTTGTTGCGATTGCTGTGCCCTTGTTCAGTTTTCGCCGTAGCCGGGAATTGGCAGGGATGATGAAAAAAATGAAGTGGTTATTGGAGGACGCTGCGGCGGGCAAGGTGCCGGAACAGCAGGTGCGTTTTCGTCGTAGCGACTATTTTGGATATCTGGCAGAGCCACTGAATAAGTGTTTTGAACAGATTCGTCAACGTCAGGCAGGTGTTGATGCATGTTATGCGGATGAACTCTCAGCAATACGAGAGTTGCTGGCGTCCGGAGGGGATCTCAATCAGGTGGTTACACGTCTGGATCGACTGATTGGACAACTGAAAAGTGACAATAACGAGCTTTAGTGTTGTGCTGAGGCAGTATCCCTGAATGAAAATAATGTGGAGGCGAAAATGAAACAGAGGAAAATATGGTGGCTGACCGGAGCTGTCGTTCTGGCGGCAATTGTTGCCAGCGGCATGTTGCTGAGCAAAAGTTCAGCATTAAATACCTATTTTATGGAAAAAAAAATAGCCAGTACTTTGACCGATTATGCTGATAACGTCGTCAAGGAGACGCTGACTACGTTTGTCGCTGAGGTCAGCGGTTTGCACGAAAAGATCCTGCAACTACAAAAGAACCCAGATGATGCTGGTCTGCACGAAGCCGCACTGGCATGGCGGTCAGCGCGTAACCAGTGGCAAAAGGTGCGCTCTTTCTTTTATGGTCCCGGTGTCTATTACGATTTTAACCGTCAGATAGGAACCTTCCCTGTCGACCGGACCATGATCAATTATGTTGTCGAAGAAATCGCCGCGAATCGTTTTGCCCTGGATCTTGCAAATTTCCGGCGTGACACGCGTGGTACTCAGCGCGGTCTTCTTAGTATCGAATATCTGTTGTTCCGGGAAGGAAAACCGCGTAAAGCCGCCTCAGTTATGCCTGCCGAATTTACTTATCTGGAAGTGACGTCACGTCTTCTGAAAGCAGAAGCACTGGATTTTTTCGCCGCCTGGTTTGGAACCGATAGCCTGAGTGCTGATGATCAACAACTGGTAAACAGTGTTCAGGGCGACAGCCGTAAAGGTTTTGTCAGCGAATTTACCCAGCCAGGAACGCCGCAAAGCCGGTATTTCTCATCCTCGGTTGTTTTGCAGGATATTTTAGATGAGATCTCGGTAGCTATCGGTGATGTGTGTGATGTGATTCCTGAAGATCTTGGTTCTGATGATTTTTATGCTGGAGAAACCTGGTTCAGTCATAATCGTCTTGATGACCTTCGCTTTGCTCTTAAGGGGGCCGAGAACGCTTTCTTTGGTGGTGAAAAGGGAATGCGGCAAAGTTCCGTTGCCGATCTGGTTGAGGCGCAAGACGAACTGTTGAGAAAACAGATCGAAATTGCCTTTGTCCAGGCCGAAAAACAGTTAGCTGACGTTGTTGGTGTCAGTGGTGAAAAACGAGAACTCGCGGTGCGCAAAGCGCAGACAGCCTGCAACACTCTGCAAGCTAAAGTTAATGCCGCTATTTTGCCTGTTTGCCTCGATCCCGCAACGAACCCTTATGCTGCTTACGGATTGTAAGGCATGGAGGGGGCCGGGATGCTGATGGATATGACGTCACCCGATAAGGAGATATGTTAATGTTGAGTATAAGCCATTTGAAAAAATATAAGTTACAGATTTTTATGATCTCAAGCCTGACTGTATTGTTGCTTACGGCCGGTTATTACAGCGATCTTTCAGCTCATAGTTCGGCCGGGCTGGCTCCTCAGGGGTTGCCGGAGGAATATTATACCGGTGGCAAAACGGGAACTGTTTTTACCACAACGACTCGCTGCTTTGAGTATCCGTCTCCTGCCATTGAGGCCGATCCCAAACTGATGGAGATGTTCAATAAAGGGGAAATTCTGTTCGAGGCAGATTTTGTCACCGATGCAGATGCTCCGTTTGGAGGACTTGGCCCTGTTTACAACAACACCTCATGTCTGAATTGTCATCCCAATTATGGCCGCTCTAAGCGAACCAGTGATTTTAAACAGGAATATGCCAACGGCTACCTGGCTTTTGTTCATACGCCAGAAGGCAAAATTGTCGAGGGTTATAAGTTTATGTTGCAGGTTATGGCCACCCCCCCTTATCAGCCTCTGGCCGGGGATGTTGCCATTGAATGGCATGACTATGTGGATAAATATGGAAATAAATATCCCGATGGCACACCTTATAATAACGGGAATGAGTATGAGGGAACGCTGACCTATCCGACCGCAGATATTGTCGATCCCTTATTGCCGTTACCTGATGATTACCGCGTGAGTATTGAAGGGACAATCGGAATCTTCGGGACCGGTCTGATCGACGCTATTCCAGATCAGGATATTGTCGCTGAATATGAGCGTCAACAGCAGAATGATGGACCTGTAAAAGGGCGTCTCGGCCGTTGGGTAGAAGAACAGCATGATGGGAAAAAACATCTCGGCCGTTTTACCTGGCACAATACCCGGGCGACATTACAGAACGGGCCTGGTTTTAACGGTTCCTGGAGTGTTTTTAACCTGACCCGTGAAGATCGCCCGGCGCTGTTTGCGACACAGCAATGGATAGACAAAATGGCCGAACTCGGTCTTGATGCCTCAGTGTTGGCAGCACCGCAGCCTGTGGAACGGAGTGCTGAGGGAACAGATAACCTGATGATCTGGCATCGTGGTCTGGGGGTTCCGGCTGCTCGTCAGCTGAATGATCCTGAGGTCAAACAGGGCAAAGAGTTGTTTAACGAGATTGGCTGTACCGAATGCCACAAGCCAAGCTGGAAAACTGGCGAGGATAAATTTATCCCGGCCTATTCCAATCAAAAAATCTGGCCATATACCGATCTGCTGATGCACAACATGGGCGAAGTCAATCGCGGTTTAACCAGTCACTTTAAGACTGCTCCTTTGTGGGCGCGCGGGCTGATGAAAAATGCTGTTGATCATCATGATATGATGCACGATTTACGAGCCCGTAATTTTGAGGAAGCAATTTTGTGGCACTTTGGAGAAGGTGAAGGGGCACGAGAGTCGTTCCGAAATCTAGATGCTGATGAACGTAAAGCGGTCATTCGTTTTTTACATGCTATTTAGTTTTCATCCGGAATCGGCCCTTTTCCGCTGTGGCAGCGTCAACCAGCGGACTTGTTTGTGCGGCGTAAAGTACTACGCCTCCGCTCAAGACCTTGATTTCCTTGCCACAACGAAAAATTGCTCGTTTCCAACCTGAAAACTGGATAGTTGCTATTTTGAGTTTCCGGATGGCAACTATTTAGATTATCTGTAAAAGAATATATTTATAGGTAAAAAAGCCAGATAAAAGCGGGGTTCATTATTATGAATCCCGCTTTTTTAAGCCATTCAGTAAGATTCCTATAGCTATGGCCGGGTATTACAACTCAATCTGAATTCCCAGTTCGATAACCCGGTTCGGTGGCAGGTTAAAGAAGCTGGTTGCGGAACGGGCGTTGCGTGACATATGCATGAACAGGTGCTCACGCCACAGTGCCATCCCCGGCTTGTCGGTGGGGATGATCGCTTCATGGCCGAGGAAGAAGGTTGTGTGCTCCATGTCAAAGCCTTGGTCGCCGATTTTAATCCGGCTGAGCGCGTCAGGAATATCGGCAGTTTCCATAAAGCCGTAATGCAGAACCAACAGGAACACTCCCTCTCCCGCGTCTTCAACATCATAGCGCTGGCTGGCGCTGACATGCGGAATATCTTCGGTGATGACCGATAGAATGACTACACGATCATGCAGTACCCGGTTATGTTTTAGGTTGTGCAGCAGTGCTGATGGCGCAATATTCAGGTTTCCCGACATGAAGACGGCTGTGCCATCGACACGCTGGGGCATCTCCCGACGAATCGATTTAATAAAGTCCATGATTGATAAGGCCGTTGCTCTGAGCCTGCGGTAGAGAATCTGGCGTCCGGTTTTCCAGGTTGACATAAAAGTAAAAACGATAGCAGCGACCATCAGTGGAAACCACCCGCCATGGATGATTTTTGCGAAGTTGGCACCAAAAAAGGCGAGATCAAAGCTTAAAAATCCACAGCATAGCAAGCCTGCCTGAGCCAGCGACCAGTTGAACTTTTCACGAATCACCACGAAAAAGAGCAGGGTGGTAATGATCATGTCAGTCGTTACTGAAAACCCATAGGCTGCGGCCAGTTTACTTGATGAGCCAAAGCCGATGACCAGTCCGATACAGCTGAACATCAAGATCCAGTTTACCGCTGGAACATAAATCTGACCACGTTCCCGTGCCGAAGTATGGGTAACTTTCAATCTTGGGCAGAAGCCAAGCTGTACGGCCTGCATGGTAATCGAGAATGATCCGGAAATAACCGCCTGGGATGCGATAATCGTAGCTGCCGTTGCTAGGATAACCAAAGGCAACATCGCCCATTCTGGAGCCAGGTGATAAAATGGATTCTCAAGGACTGCAGGGTTGGCGAGTAATAATGCTCCCTGGCCGAAATAGTTCAGAACCAGCGAGGGCAGGACCAGAAAGAACCACACCAGGCGAATCGGTTTTACGCCAAAATGACCCATGTCGGCATAGAGTGCCTCACCACCGGTGACAACCAGAAATACCGAGCCTAGTACCAGCATGGCAATCCAGCCATGCTGACCAAGAAATCTTGCTGCATGGTGAGGGCTCATTGCCCCGAGTATTGCCGGATGTTTGACAATCTGGCGAATGCCGAGAACGGCTAGAACCAGAAACCAGATCAGCGTCAGTGGGCCGAATACCGCACCGACCTTGCCAGTACCACGATACTGCACCAGAAATAGGGATATGAGGACCACTACCGTTAACGGGATAATAAAGGGGGAGATCGATGGGGTCGCAATTTCAAGCCCTTCAATCGCTGAAAGAACTGAAATCGCAGGGGTAATCATCCCATCGCCGTAGAGTAATGCGGCCCCGAACAGGCCAAGGATTATCAGGTACTTCCGATGGTTCTGCTGACGCGCCTGCTGGGGGAGAATTAACGCAGTCAGGGCCATAATTCCACCTTCTCCCCGGTTGTCAGCACGTAAAATAAAGGTAAGATATTTTACAGAGATAACCAGAATCAGCGCCCAAAAAATAAGGGAAAGGATACCAAAAACATTTTCCGCGGTCGGTTGCAAGCCATGACTGGCGTGAAAACATTCTTTAAGGGCATAAAGTGGGCTGGTACCAATATCCCCAAAAACTACTCCCAAGGCCGTCAGGCAAAGGGCGGTAAGTGAACTCTTATGGTGTTGGGCATTTGGATCATTTAAACTCTGAGAATCTATTGCTGCGGTCATAATACTTATCCTTAGGCGGTAACATGGTCCTGGATCGGACACTGTTTCGATTGCTGGCGAAAACTAGCATGTTAGTTTTTTGCAGGCAATTTTTCCCCGTATATGAGATCCCTCGCCGGCAAGGTGATGGTTCCATTAGGGTAAGAATAAAAAATCAAAGGCAGTGTTTATTTTATTGCTTTTGTCGATCATTAACTGTATTCGGGTTTGCTCACTTTTATTAGAGGCTTTGTCGTGTCTCTCAAATATATTGAAAGGGCATAATGAAAGAAAAATTATCTGTTGGCTGGCGCGAATGGGTCTGTTTGCCGGATCTGAATATCGACAGTATCAAGGTAAAGGTTGACACCGGTGCACGTACTTCCTCTTTGCATGCTTGCTTTATTGAGCCTTTTGAACAGGATGGTTTGCAAATGGTACGTTTTGGTGTCCAACCGCGTCAAAAGGATGTAAAGACTATTGTTGTTTGTGAATGCCCGATTGCAGATTATCGGCAAGTAACAGATTCGGGTGGTCACCGTGAAATGCGCTATGTCATAAAAACTTTTATTATGCTGGGGGAGAAGCGTTGGCGTATAGAAGTGACGTTAGCCAATCGCAGTAAAATGTCTTTTCGCATGTTGTTGGGTCGTAATGCCTTAAAAGGGGTTACCGTGTTTCCCGATCGGTCCTATGTGCATGGCCGACTTGATCTAAGTAAGAAAGTTGCAAACTGATGAAAATTGTTATCTTATCGCAAAGCGCAGAACTGTATTCAACACGTCGCCTGGTTGAGGCCGGACGTGCACGGGGCCATGAAGTCAGAGTCGTCGATCCTCTCCGTTGTTACATGACAATTGCGACCCAGCGACCGACCATTCATTACCGGGGTGAAGAACTTGCAGGTATTGATGCTATTATTCCACGTATCGGTGCCTCGATAACCTTTTATGGAACCGCTGTCGTTCGCCAATTTGAAATGATGGGGGTGTACAGTGTTAATGAATCGGTGGCGATCAGTCGTTCGCGCGATAAACTCCGTAGTCTGCAGCTTTTAGCCCGTAAAGGAATCGGTTTGCCGGTCACCGGTTTTGCGCATTCCACACAGTATACGCAAGACCTGATAAGTATGGCAGGGGGGGCTCCATTGGTCATTAAGCTTCTTGAAGGAACCCAAGGTGTCGGTGTCGTTCTGGCAGAGACGGATAAGGCCGCAGAGAGCGTTATTGAAGCGTTTCGCGGGTTGAAGGAGAATATCCTCGTCCAGGAATTTATCAAAGAAGCTAACGGTGCCGATCTGCGCTGTTTTGTGGTTGGGGATAAGGTTGTCGCATCTATGAAACGGCAGGGGAAAGATGGCGAGTTCCGTTCAAACCTGCATCGGGGAGGGAAGGCTTCAAATGTGCGGTTGACCCCTGAAGAACGCTCAACCGCGGTAAGGGCTGCCAGAATTATGGGACTGAATGTTGCCGGGGTTGACCTGCTGCGCTCAAATCATGGACCTGTTGTCATGGAAGTTAATTCCTCTCCCGGACTAGAGGGAATCGAAACAACGACCGAAAAAGATGTCGCCGATCTGATTTTTCAGTTTATTGAAAAGCAGGCGCGGCCGGGACGCACCAAGACCCGGGGGCAGGGCTGAACTTTTCAGGCTCCTGTTATGGTTAAGCCTTTTGTCCAAATTAACGGATCCCCAGAGGTTTTCAGTCGTGATATTGTGGTATTTCAGCTGTCGTGAAAATATAGCTGATTTACCACTATAATCTTCTGTCTTTGTGGAGGGTTTATGCTACCCCTGGATCATGCCTTTAAAACTGTTACCTCGCTATTTCGCAGCCCGGCCAAAGAGATAGGCCTTCCGCCCGGATCGCTGATTCATGTTGGTGAGCAAAAAATCGGCGAGCCTAGCTTTTCCTACCTTGATTATAATGATGAGACGTTTGAGCACAGACAGGGTGTGTCTTTCGATGACTGTCTGAAACTGCGCACCAGTGAAACGGTCAGTTGGATAAACCTTGATGGTCTTCACGATACGCGTCTGCTCGAGCGTTTCGGTCATGAGTTCAAACTCCACAGTTTGCTGCTTGAGGATGTTTTGAATACCGGGCATCCACCAAAGTTTGAAGAGTTTGATAATGCTGCCCTGGTGATTCTGAAAATGTTGAGCTATGACGAGCGCGCCAATCTTCTTGATGCCGAACAGATCAGCCTGGTTCTGACGGCTGATAACGTATTGACCTTCCAGGAACGACCTGGTGACATTTTTAACAGTGTCCGTGATCGGCTGCAGCGCAAAAGCGGCCGTATCAGGCAACGTGGTGCCGACTACCTGGCTTATGCATTACTCGATTGTGTGGTTGACAGCTATTTTCATATTCTTGAAAAAATCGGCGATCGTCTCGATTACCTGGAAACCGAACTGATCAATCGCCCGACCCAGGAGATTCTGCAACAGGTTCACCAGTTAAAAGGGCAGTTACGCTTTCTGCGTAAGGCTGTTTGGCCCCTGCGTGAGTTAGTAAACACAATGATTCATAGCGAGTCAGACCTGATTGATGAGGCGACCAGTGTGTTTTTACGTGATCTTTATGATCACTCGTTGCAGGTTTTTGATACGGTTGAAAACTTCCGTGAAACTGCATCTGGTTTGATTGACCTGTACATGTCAAGTGTCAGTCAACGCATGAATGAAGTTATGCAAGTGTTGACAATAATGGCTTCTATTTTCATTCCATTAACGTTTATCGCCGGAATTTATGGCATGAATTTCGAGCTGATGCCTGAACTTAAGTGGCAATATGGATACCCCATGGTCTGGGGGGTTATGTTGCTATGTGTGGCTGCCATGCTGTGGTATTTCAAGAGGAAAAAATGGTTTTAAGAATAGTTATCCTGACAAGCCTGTTGTTGACCTTCATTCTTTCCCCGGTTTGTGCTTCTGAAAATAGTTTTGCTCCGGTCGTTTCAGAATCCGTTCCAGAGTCTGTGTTCCCAGGGTTAGGGGAATTAGGTAACCGTACCACTTCCGTAACCGCTTTTGTCGGCAAGGCAGAGGAACAGCTGGCTCAGGTTGCAGACCTTGCGGATACCCAGTCACGCTTTGACGAGTTGGCCAAACAGCTTACTGGTCTAAATAGTGAAATTGCCCCTTTTGGTCCTCCCGAAGATTGGTATGTTGACCGCTTAAGTCTGTACATCCGACAATATACCCAGTTACAGGAGAATCTATCCAGCCTTCAGAATAGCCTGGCCAGTCGTCAAGGACAGATTGATGCCATGCGTAATCGGGTTAATTCCGAACTGGAATTTTGGAAAGGATGGGCTGCCAGCCTGGCGAGTCAGCAACAGAAGTTACCTTCTCAAACGTTAGCGCAGGTCAATCAGCAGCTGAACAGGCTAAGCAAAACGGCAGGAAACAGTGCAGTAAAAATCGTGGTTCTTCAGGAGAAGATCAGTACTTTACAAGGCAACCTGATAGTGACCATAGACCATTTGACCTCAGGTCTTGAACGTTTGCGTCAGGCGACCATCCGTAAAAATGCACCCTCCTTTATGTCGGATAGTTTTTACCAGCAGCTTACGCCCTTACTGATGACTGAAGCACGCAAAGGCTTCTTGACCGCTCTGCGGGTTGATCAGTCTTTCTGGGAAGAAAATGGTTTGTCGCTAACCTTGATGCTGGTGATGATCGGGGCGATTTCCGGGGCCATCAGGTACTATCGGAAACGCTTTGAGCAGACTGACGAGTGGCAGTTTGTTCTGCGCCATCCCGTTGCGGTTGGCTGTTTTCTGGCAATTATTCTGTTCTGGTGGTTGACACCTTCCATCCCTACCCTGATTCGCTTTGTTCTGCAAACATGTGCGGTTCTTTCCGCCGTCATTATGACGATGTCCCTGGTGGAAAACCGGCGACAGGGAATGACCCTGTGGTTTGCGGGGCTTATTTCTCTGGTAACGGCAGGGATTCGGATGGCATCTATTCCGCAGCCCCTGTTCCGTGTTTATATAGCTCTGCTGGCATTGATCTTTATCCCCTTATTACTTCAGCAGATCAAATATTCGCGTCAGCAGCGAGGCGATTCTAAGGGCAAACTTTTTCGCGCGGTTTTGCGCTTTTCAATTGTTGTCCTGGGAGTCAGCCTGGTTGCCCAACTTGCCGGATTTATCAATTTCTCAACCTGGCTTATCCTGGCAACCTTTGAAACCGCACTGACAATTCTTTTTGTGCATATGATTGTACTGCTAGCTGGTGGAGCTATTGATGTTACTTTAAAGTTCCTGCGGCACCGGCAACGTGATTTTTTTCTGCGTTTTGGTAGTGAGTTGGCTGTGCGGCTGAAAAGATTTCTGAAAGTTCTGATTGTTGGCTTTGCCGTATTTTACCTGTTACCGGTATGGCGTATCTTTACGACCTTCAATGACGCCTGGAGTGGTATCCTAAATATTGGCTTTGATTTCGGCGAGACTCATATAACGATTGAAATGCTTGGGTTGGCATTTTTTTCCTTCTATCTGGCGATGCAAATTTCCTGGTTGATGCAGGGGATGAGTGATACTCAGTTGTTTGCCAGGCGGACCGTTGACCGTGGTGTTCGCGATGCCATCAAAAAGCTCATTCACTACGCTATTATCCTTATCGGTTTTTTGATAGCTCTTGGTTTTGTCGGGCTGAAACTACAGAATTTTATTGTTCTATTGAGTGCTTTTGGTGTTGGTATCGGTTTTGGCTTGCAGGATATCGTTAACAATTTCCTCTCTGGCCTGATTCTCCTTTTTGAGAGGCCAATTAAGGTCGGCGATGGCGTGCTGATCGATGACGAGTATGGAACTGTCTCGCGGATTGGGCTGCGTTCCACGGTAGTTGAAAACCTTAACCAGGCAGAATTGATCGTTCCCAACTCTCAGATCATTTCGCAGAAAATGACCAACTGGACCCTCTCTAATCGCCGTGTACGTTTGGTTCTGCCAGTCGGTGTGGCATATGGCAGTGACCTTGAGAAAGTTTTGGCTATTTTGACGACTGTCGCAGCAGAGCATCCCGATGTCCTGAAGGATCCCAAGCCGATGCCTTTATTTATTCAGTTTGGTGGCAGTTCTCTCGATTTTGAATTGCGGGTCTGGCTGGATAACATCGATAATCGTCCCCGGGTTCAGAATGAATTATTGTTGGCTATTGACCGATATTTCCGTGCAGAGGGAGTTGAAATCCCATTCCCTCAGCACGATCTGCATCTGCGCTCTGTTACCCCGGAAATCTTTTCATCTATGGGGATGCCTCGAAATGCAAGGGCTGACAATAATGTTGCGCAGGAAGAATAGGCCGCTTGGTTTTGATAACCATCTGATTTGATTCGTCAATAGAGGGTGGCATATGCTCTTTGGGCTGGTTGCCACCCTCTACCTGTTTGCGGCTTAGAAAATAGGGGCGTAGGTATTATATTTGTCTCTTAGACATTTATGGTAACGCCGACGGATGCTGCAAAAAATCTCTCCCCGAAGCTTTCGGCGAGAATATGAGCTCCGCGTAGGCCGGTACAATGAGATGCTCCGATACGTTTTACATTCAGCTCTGCAAGTCGTTGGACGGTTGCTAATAACTGTTCTTCACTGCAAAATTTTAGATGGGTTCCGCCTAAGACCATGTAGATTTTTTTCTCTTTGGTAACTTTTGTCGCGTTGTCGAGAATATTGATCAGACCGGAATGAGCACATCCCAACAAGATTGTCAGGCCATCTTGGGTTCTGATATAGAGGGACTGATCGTCATAAATGGGATCTTGAATCTGACCATGTTCCGGACAGTTGATGATCAGCTGAGGGTCACCTTTTTCAACGGCTGTGATCCTGGGGATCTCTCCGGATAGAATCATTCCAGGGATAATTTCTTTTGGCTCTCTACTGAAGTCAAACTTGGCTCCAAGGGCTTCCAGCTCTTCCTGAGGGTAGGGAACGCCGATATCGCGCTTATTGTTGCCCAGAATGCTGAAGCGCGGGGTAAAAAAGTCCGGGTGGGTGTAGAGGGTAATCGGGCCGGTTTTTTCAAGGAGCTGTTTCAACCCGCCAGTGTGGTCATAGTGTCCATGACTGCAGATAATTCCGCTTAGGTTAGCTAGCTCTATCCCGAGTTTGTCGGCGTTGTGGAGCAGGGTGAGGCCGTTTCCTGTATCAAACAGAAAATTGCCGTGAGGGGTCGCAATATGACAGGAAAACCCATGTTCGCCCAGTAAACCATGAGGCCTGACACTTTCGACGGTGTTTTCACACAACACTGTAATTGTGACTTTCATGATCTCATCTCCTGAATAAAATAAAATGACATTGCAGACTGTTGCCCAGACAGTCAGTAACCAGACTTACTCTCAACCTTTCTATCATTTCATCCGGAAACGGTCCTTTTCCGCCGTGGCTGCGTCAATCTGCGGACTTGCTTGTGCGACGTAAATTACTATGTCTTAAGCGCAAGTCCTTGATTTTCTTGCCACAACGAAAAATTGCTCGTTTCCAATCTGAAAACCTGGAAGTTACGATTTAGAGTTTCCGGATGGACACGATCTCGTAAACTCATGTGATGATCTTTATGCGAAGTTTATTGCCTGTAGTTTTTTGATGATCGGAGCATCGGCAGGCAGAATGTTGTAATTGTTCAGATCTGCCGGGTAGACCCATTGGTGGTCTTTTACTTCCAGATGTTTGATCTGTCCGTCATCCCATTCACACAGGTATGCCTGAATTTCCACGTGCCCCCAAGCGTACTTGTGCAAAACTTTAGCCACTAAAGCTCCGACCGTAATTGAAATGTCGAGTTCCTCACGTAGCTCGCGGCGTAGAGCTGTTTGGGCTAACTCTCCAGGCTCAATTTTACCCCCTGGAAATTCCCAGAAATTCTCCTGCCTTTTTCCTTCAGGGCGTTGCGTAATGAGAATTTTTCCGTTTTTGACAATAACTGCGGCGACCACCTCGAGTGCCTGTAGGTTTTTTTCTGTTGGCTCCATTGTTTATTTGTTTGCTATCTTTCGTTTTTATTTTTAGTTGGAGGCAGATCGACTCTGTGTTAGAAACAGGCTCCGGTCACTTTATGACCGGTCATAGCTTTTATCTGCCAGGAGACTTAATTTATGTTTCAATTGTCCGACAAAGGGCGCGGCGTACGGCAAATGTTTGATGATATTGCTGGTCGTTACGATCTGCTGAATCGTCTGTTATCTTTCGGTATTGACAGACGGTGGCGCCGTTTTGCCGTTAGTCAGCTAAGTATACCAAAACATGGCCGGGTTCTCGACATTGCGACCGGAACCTGTGATGTTGCTCTTGAAGTCGCGGAGCAGACGGATGCATCTGTTCAGATAATTGGTGAAGATTTCACCCAGGGGATGCTGGAACAGGGTCAGGTGAAGTTGAAGTCTTCTCCCCATGGGAAGCGGATCTCTCTGGTTAATGCGCCGTGTGAGGAAATCCCTCATCCAGATGAAACCTTTGACGGCATAACCATCGCATTCGGAATCCGCAATGTCGTCGATCGTCAGGCGGGCCTGCGTGAAATGTACCGCGTCCTTAAACCCGGCGGTCGAGCTGTTATTCTGGAGTTTTCTCAGCCTCGGAGTCAACTGTTTCGTAAAATATATTACTTTTATTTCCAAAAAATGTTGCCTGCTATTGGCGGGCTTATTTCTAAACGTAGTGCTTACCAGTATTTACCTGATTCTGTCATGGAATTCCCCAGTCAGGTGGAATTCAGCTCTATGATGAAAGATGCTGGTTTTTCCAGACTTCAGTATGTTGACCTGACCTTCGGTATTGCAACTGTCTATGTCGGGGATAAATTGTCTCGATAGTTTTTGGGCTGTCAATGGGCAATCTGATGCAGCGATAATATCAAGACCTGTACCGTTGTTTTCTTCATTTTCTCAGGGATCAATTTTCTTGGGCTCAGTGCTCTTGAATAGATCCCTGATGTCTTTAATCAGTTTTCCCGGCAAACCAAATGTGCGCCTGAAAACGCCAAGAACCGTGTCAGAAAGTGAATCAATCGGAATGGCGCTGACATTTGGATCTTCACTGTTTCCAGTCAATTTAAAATAGGCGGTCAAAAAGGCTTTATTCTCTCCAGTTAGAACCCACCCCGCCAAGGGAATTGAAGTGATGACCTTGTCTACGGTTCCCAGGGGCATGATCCCCAGGGTAAAGTCCATATTGTCTTGAACAATTCCTTGCCAACCAACCATAGATATATTCATGGCATCACTGTGAATTAGTAAATCTTCAGTAGTTGCTCGCCCTTCTTCAAGAACAACGCTAGCTTCCAGCAAGGAGAACGGCATACCTTCACGATCCATATTCGGAAGTTGCCCTTTAAAGAGTTGCGCGACATTTAGAATAGAAAACACTTTTGACAGGGTATTGAATTTACGTAATACCCCATTATTCACTTTTATATGCATGCCCCCCTTGGCTTGGGGCCAGAATCCGCTTTCTCCGGGATCTCCTTCAATATAAAAGTCGCCATCTAGGGCTCCGGTAATCAGTCCAGGTTTGTCAAACAGATCCTGATGTAAAACCGAAGCATCAATCTGGTTTACGTGGCCAGAGATTTTGAGTGGGGCGGCAGGATCGGTACGATCATAAACAACCCTGGCGTCACCATGGCCGTTACCGTTTTCAAAGGTCAGAGGGGCAAGCACGAAACGCTCATGCGTTTCAGTAATGAGTCCACTTGCATTTTCGAAGCGAAATCCTTTGATGATCCCCTGATCAGCGTGAACACTGATGATAATGGGCTTATGCTCTTTAGTAATTGGCTGCGATTTTTGCTGTGGTGTTTTGTCCGGGCCTATAAACAGGTTGATGACATCAAGGACATCAACCTTGGC
Organism: Geopsychrobacteraceae bacterium; assembly: GCA_963664385.1. Classification (GTDB taxonomy): domain Bacteria; phylum Desulfobacterota; class Desulfuromonadia; order Desulfuromonadales; family Geopsychrobacteraceae; genus Seleniibacterium. The sequence continues at coordinate 27,679 of OY761157.1, read as the reverse complement.
TCCAGTAATATCAAGGTTAACTTCAGGATCTCTAAAGTTGCGAACTGCCCCCGTAACGCGGGCGCTAGTGCCTTCTTCAAGCCGGACATCAACCGGAGAAAACTGGATCCCGTCAGCATCGATCAACAGGTGGCCATCCAGATCATAGAGGGTTAGATCCTCATTCCGGAATATGAGATCATGGGCGCGAATCTTTGTCCCATTGACATCAAGTAAAAGGGTTGGGGATGTCCAGTTCTCTAGCTTTCCCGAGACGTGGAACATTGACTCGCCAAGTCCGGCCTGCAGTTTCGCGAATACCATTCCTGATCTGTTCAGGTCGATCGTTCCACTAGTGTTACGCAATTTACCAATAATCGAAGTCAGGTGGGCGCCAAAACGGTTTAGCCGAAGTTGTCCTTGCCAGGCTTTCTGGTGCCTCTCAAGCGTGCCCCCAATGAATCCCTCAGGCTCAAGTTTTTTGAGTCTTCTGGAAAAAGAGCTTAATTGAGGCAGTTCTATGTCTTGCAGGGTGATTTTATAGTTTTCTGCAGGGGCACTGCGTTGAAAATAGCCACTAGCGGCTATCGATTGATGGTTCAGGGTTAATTCTGCTTGGTTGACATTGAAACGTAACTCATCAGCCTGCCCTGTTATCCTCAGGTCGCTGGGGATTCCCTGTTTTTTTTCAAAATAATCAGAATAGGAAACCTCAAGGGGGGTGAGGTCAGCCCTCAGAACAACCTCTGGAAACGGTAGTAGGCCTGCCAGTTGCAATTTTATCGGAATCTGGCCCGCAACCTTTAAATCTGCAGGCAGCTGCACTTTGGCAAATAATTCTGAAGCGGGAACTTCCGTGTTGATAAAACCGGAAACATTCGGCTCTTTGAACAGAGCATCGACCTTGCCCTGAAAGCTGAATAGATTATTGTTAAGGTGAAGGTGGCCGTTCTTTATCGCAAGTTGCTGACCATTAAGTGTGATGTCGGCGGAAAAATCCTGTAAAAATTTTATTTCAGGTCTTCGCCACTGCAGTTGCTCCAGATCGATGTCTGCATCAATATCCGGGAATTGTGACAGTTCTTCTGATGCCAGCCAGCGTTCATTCAGGGTCAGGCGTAGTTGCTTGAGTTTGCCACCGATAAGTTCTTCCGAATGGGGGATGCGCCAACGTTTTAAAAGAGCTGGATTCAGTGCCAGGTTGCTAACCCCCAGTTGCCCGTGCAGGTGATTCTCCTGGCCGTTATGACTTAAGACGATCTGTCCGGATAACGGAACTCCAAGCAGATCGCCACTTAGTTTCGCCAGTTGATCTGTTTGGTCATCTGAACCCCACATGCCTGCTAGGCTGGCTAGTGTTTCCTTGTCTTCTGATCCTTTAACTGTTGTTGTAACGCGGGCTCCACGAAGCGGAGAACCTTCTATTTCGATTTGCAGATCAACTGCTTTCGGAAAGTGCTGCTTTTTGAGGCTCAGTAACCCTTTAGTTTCAAGATGTTTAATGGTTAATTTGGTTTGGAAATTGGTATGCCGCCACTGTTGTTGGTTCAGTTGTGGCGGTAGCGTAGTTTCCAGCAGGAATGAGGCGTTGCGGTTTTTTAACTGCCCAGTGATAACAATATCTGCAACGGTTTGCGGCTGCAGGTGAGTTATGTTGGCTTGGAGCTTGGCAAAATGGGCTTGTTTTGAAAGCTTCTGCCCCTTCAGTTTATAAATATTTACTTCGGCGTCAGAGACATCGAGACGGTTAATGCTTAAGGCCTCGGGAAATTCATACGCAGGAACTGGATCTGTGTTCGCTTGATCTTGCCGCCCTTCCGGCAGGATCAGGTTGACATGAGGCTTCAGTAGCCGGATATCGTGAAAGGCTATGCGACGCTCAAGGAGCGGTTTGAGTTCCAGGGTTGCCATCATGGTCGGAATGGTGGCAATAGGTAATTCCTCCTGGCCAATCATCAGCTCCTGAACCTCTAGCGCCAGCCCTCTTGAAAATGCCAAGGATACATTTCCAACCCGAACCGGTTGTTCGAGCATTTGAGAAAGTTGTTCCTCAATAGGAGCGCGATACCGGTTGAAATCAAGCTGACTTATCCAGGTTGCCAACCCTGCAATAAGTATTGCTACAGCGATAATAAAATAAAAGAAGCGTCTTAAACTTAATCTAACGGGAAACCAGCTCATGGTTCAGTTCCTGTCGTATGAAAAATTGCTCAAATAATGTGAGCTCAATCATAGCGATTACCGTCCTGACCGGCAAGAATTATGCGAAGTCATAAATCTTTACATGCGTTTAGCGGGCTGTTAACATATTTTGCTTTTTCACCCCATCATGCTCTGAGAATGCAGCAAGGAATAAATCAGTTCTCAGGCTGATGCCTTCAAGTGGCGCAACACGTGTAAGCGGGCAATCGTGCCCAGGGATTCTTTGACTTTTTATGAAAATTAAACGTCTAGAGATTGTCGGCTTTAAATCGTTTGTCGATAAAGTCGCGCTTGATTTTCAGCATGGTGTTACGGGAGTCATTGGACCTAACGGTTGCGGCAAAAGTAATGTTGTTGATGCGATTCGCTGGGCAATGGGGGAACAAAATGTTCGTCATTTGCGTGGCCGGTCCATGGAAGATGTGATCTTTGGTGGCAGCGAAAGTCGCAAGCCGCATGGTATGGCACAGGTTTCTATCGTTTTCGATAACAGTGCCAAGCTGTGTCCCGAGGCGTATCGGGAATACAGTGAAATTATGGTGACACGCAGGTTGTTTCGAAGTGGCGACAGTGAATACCTTATTAATAAAACACCCTGTCGATTACTCGATATTACTGAACTGTTTATGGATACCGGTGTCGGGGCGCGGGCCTATTCCATAATAGAACAAGGCAAAGTTGGTATGCTGGTCAGTGCCAAGCCGGAAGAACGGCGGGTTCTGATTGAAGAGGTTGCAGGAGTTACAAAGTTTAAATCACGCAAAAAATCAGCTTTGCGCAAGATGGATGCGACACGTCAGAATCTGGTTCGGTTGAGTGATATTATCAGTGAAGTAAGTCGTCAGATCAGTAGCCTGAAAAGGCAGGCCCAAAGAGCTGAACGGTTCAGGGATTTGCGGGCTGACTATAAGCGGATTGAGCTGAGCCTGAGCGGGAACCGTTTTCAGCGATTACTGGCTGATGTTGCGATCGTTTCAGAACAGGAACGCGAAAAGGCTGAAGTGCTCTCCCGCCTGGACACTCGTCTTGAAGAGGGCGATCTGCAGTTGGAAGAGATGCAACTTCTTCTGTCAGCCAGTGAACACGAATTTTCGCAGTCTCAGGAACGGGTTTATCATCTTGGAGCAGAAGTTCAGCGTGTCGAAAATGAGTTGAACCTGGTTCAGCGCCAGTCCGAACAGGCCAAACAACTCCAGCTCGAGTTTGATGCTGAAATAAAAAAACTGGCTGATGTTCAAGTTCAGCTTGACCAGGAGCGCGACAGTGTCGCAAATCAGGGACAGGGGGCTGATCAGGATTTGTTGCGGCTGCAGCACTTGGTTACCGAAGGGGATCTACGCTTACAACAGCAGTTAGAACTGGCTGCGGTATTAACGCGTGAACATGATACTGTTCGCAGTCAACTTATGGAACTCTTTGCTGAAACGAATCGGCTGGTTAATCGAAATGAAGAGATTGATCGGCGTTTGATTCTTGAAGCGGAACGACGGGCTCAGGTCGTTGATAATACTGCTAACCTGAGGGAACAGCTTCGGGAGGTGGGCGAGCAACGCAAGGAGATTTTCGAACAGCTCGAAGAAGTGCGCCTGCAGCAAAAAGAAAGAAACGCCCGACTTGAATTTTTGCAGAGCCAGATTGCTGAGCAGAAGGTTTTTATTCAAGCTCGTGAAGAGGACTTGCGTGGGGTGTCTCAGTCTTTGCAGCGCGTGCGCTCACGAATTGAATCTCTGGAGGAACTGCAGCGTAATTTTGAAGGTTATGAAGACGGCACGCGACTGCTTCTTAATAACGTTGAAAACCCGTACCTTCTGACTGATAAAATTCGGGTCCCCCAGCACCTTGAAATTGCTCTGGAAGTTGCTTTAGGGCGACGTTTGCAAGCGGTTCCAGTAGCTAACCGAGACCAGGTTTTCTCTCTTATTGAAATTCTTGAATCTCACCGAACTCGCGGAGCTCTGGTGTTTCCTGCTGAGAGCAGTTCGCCGTCAGCAAGTTCTTTAGGAGAATCTCTGCTTGGATTGGTGAGAGTTACTCCTGGCTATGAACCTTTGGCGCAACAACTGCTTACCGGTATCTTTATCGTAGATTCTGTTCTTGATGCCTTGGGAGCTGAATTGGCTCCCGGGACTTTGTTGGTTGATAACCTGGGTTATTGCCTCGATTGGCAGGGGTTGGTGACTGTTGGTCATAGTTCCGCTGAGGATGGTGGGTTGTTACGGCGGCAACGGCAGCTGGAAGAACTTGAAACTCAGGAGGCTGCTCTTGAGGTTCAGAGTCGATCCGGGCAGCAACAACTTGATGTGTTGCGTGATGGGTTGCTTGAATGTGAGGAAGAAAAGCAGCTTGCTACTTCCGGTCTGCATCGATTGGAGCTTGAAGCTCTGGAGTTGGGGAAGGATAGGCAGGCGCTTCAGACTGAGACCGAGGGGCTTAACAAACGGCTCGAGCTGTTAGTTTTCGATCTTTCTCAGCTGGATGAAAATGCTGATCTGCTACGGGATGAAAAGGAAGCTATCCTGGCAGGTCGGGATGGTGCTGAACAGGAGCAGCAGCGGCTTGAGCTCAGGTCTCAGGATCTTGGTGATCAACTTGACCAGCAGCGAACTGAGACTGACCAGCAGCGCGAAGAGTTGACCTCTCAAAAAGTTCAGCTTGCTTCGTTGCAGCAACAGCAGCAATCTTTACGTGATACCGTGGCGCGTATTGAACGGCAACGGATGGATCTGGAAGAGCGGATATCTCAATTAAAGCAGAAAGCAGAAGTTAACCTCAGCGAGCAATCTCAGTATGGTGTGCGTAGCGAACGGTTGACAACGGAACTGGATCTGCTGCTCGATCGTCGTATTGCTCAGCAACAGCAGAATGAAGGTTTGCGGGAGCAGCACGAAATGCGGAAGTTAGCGCTCGAAGAATTTCGCGATCAATTGAGGCGGGTGAGAAGTGAAGCTGAAGACTTACGGAAAACGGTAAGTCGGTTGCAATTGCGGTGTCACGAGCTTCAGGTTGACGCTGAGAGTGTACGACAAGCTACTTTGGAGCGTTATCGTGTTGATTTGATTGAACATCAGGTGCCGGAAGCGACTGAAGATGAACTGGAACGACAACAGTTACAATTGAAAAAACTTCAGCAAAAGATTGATGCTCTCGGGGAAGTAAACTTGATGGCGATTGAAGAATATCGAGAACAGGAGCAGCGTTACGATTTTTTATCTGGCCAGCGTGACGATCTGAACCAGGCGCTCGATGACCTTCAGAAAGCGATCAGTCAGATAAACAGAACGACAAGAAGACGATTTAAAGAGACTTTTGAGCAGGTGAATCAAACCTTTCAGCAGGTCTTCCCGCGACTTTTCAGAGGTGGCCGGGCTGAATTGCTGTTGACTGATGAAAATGATCTTCTTGAAACTGGTGTTGAAATTATCGTACAACCCCCTGGAAAGCGTCTTCAGAATGTGAATCTTTTATCTGGGGGAGAAAAGGCGCTTACTGCAGTCGCTCTTATATTTTCCCTGTTTCTGATCAAGCCGACTCCATTTTGTATTCTCGATGAGGTTGATGCACCCCTTGATGATGCAAATATTGATCGTTTTGCAGAAATGGTAAAAGAAATGACAGCACAGTCGCAATTTATTATTATCACCCACAGCAAACGAACCATGAGGGTTATTGATACCATGTATGGTGTTACCATGCAGGAGCCAGGGGTATCTAAGTTGGTGTCTGTACGTATGAATGATTGATGATTAACTGGCAGATTTTTGGGAACCAGTTTTTTTTCCTGGAATTTACAAAGAAAGAGACTGTTTATGACTTTTGGTACTGTGTTGAATCAGCTTCTTGATGATATTCCTGCGGCAAAAGGAGTAATTATCCTCGATTGGGAAGGTGAGGCTGTTGCGCAAGCAGCACGGATCAGCGAGTATGACATGAAAGTTATTGGTGCGCACTGTGGAATTATCGTGCAGCATCTTAAGGAGATGTTACTCCAAACAGGGACAGGCTGTTTCGAGGAAATAATTTTTCGCTTTAAAAATGAGAAGACTGTCGTGGCTCCTTTGGCCGATGATTATCTTCTCCTCGTGCAGCTTGGTTGTGATGCGGTTCTGGCCTTGGCTGCAAATAAGGTTCGCCATTGCGCACTCGAATTGCGACAAGAATTTATTTATTGAATAAAGCATAAAGCTTCTGGAAAAATTTAAATAATAAGGACTTTGGATATTTTATGGAATGGTTGGCTAATTTTGACTGGACTCTGATTTACGATCGTATCAATCAGGTATTAATTTATCTCTCGGCGGTATTGGCTGAGGCAGGGGTTCCCGAACAATATTTAGATATGGCATCTCTTGGCGCCTTGTATCTGGGAACTACTCTGCTGGTATTAATTTTTGTATGGCTTCTGTTTAAGGTTTTTCGGCGTTCAAAAAAAGCAGATTCCTCTTTAGCGCAGGAGCAAGAAGGGCAGACTGCCGAGCCAGAGCCAGAGCCAGAGCCAGAGCCAGAGCCAGAACCAGAACCAGAACCAGAACCAGAACCAGAACCAGAACCAGAACCAGAACCAGAACTAGAACCACGCTTAAGTCTGTTTGAGAAGCTCAAGGCGGGTTTGGCTAAAACTCAAACCAGTCTGGTTGGACGTATTGACAGCCTTCTTCGAGGCTCAAGCGTTATTGATGACGACCTGATTGAGGAGCTTGAGGAGGTCTTGATCACGGCTGATCTTGGTATGCAAACGACTCAAAAGTTAATCGGACGTCTGGAAGAAACCCGCGATAAGGGGGACCTCTCCTCTCCAGAGCAGATTCGTGAAATTTTGATCGAAGAGCTTAAAGATATTTTACTGTTCGATTCGAAACCCCTTGATCTTGAACGGTCCAAACCTTTTGTATTGATGGTCGTTGGTGTTAATGGGGTCGGAAAGACAACAACTATCGGTAAACTGGCTCACCAATTCACCTCTGAAGGGAAAAAGGTCGTTCTGGGGGCGGGGGACACTTTCCGGGCAGCAGCGGCAGAGCAGTTGGAAATCTGGGGTGAACGTGCTGGTGTCGATGTGGTGCGTCATACTGAAGGTGCTGATCCCGGTGCTGTTGCTTTTGATGCTGCGAAGGCCGCTATCGCACGTAAGGCTGATATTCTGTTGTTGGATACGGCAGGGCGTTTGCACAATAAAGTGAATTTGATGGACGAATTACAGAAAGTGCGTCGGGTCTTGGGGCGGGAAATTCCTGATGCTCCCCACGAAGTTCTGCTGGTGCTTGATGCAACAACTGGTCAGAATGCCCTGGTTCAGGCTAAGCTATTCAATGAAGCTGTTAAATTAGACGGGATTGCGTTGACTAAACTGGATGGTACAGCTAAAGGTGGAATCGTCATCGCGATTGCTGAAGAGTTGAAATTGCCGGTAAGATTTGTGGGGGTTGGGGAAAAAATTGACGATTTGCGGCCTTTTGATGCTGAAACGTTTGTTGCCGCCTTGTTTGAGAAATAGCATATTTTAATTCCTTAAAGACGGTGAATTGATAAAGGGTGGGCCATGGATATTTTAGCGCGTCTTGAATCCGCAGTGGATGTATTGCTTGATAAAAATAACGATCTTCAAATTGAAAATGCTCAGTTACGAGAGAATCTTGAGCGGTTATCACAAGAGCGTATTCAGCTGGTCGAAGAAGTAGATCGTATATTGCAACGACTTGAAAATATCTAAACGTGGAGGATGTGTGAGTTCGAGCATACGCGTTACAATCCTTGGCCGGGAATACACGTTACGGAGTCAGGGGGAGCAGGATCAGATTGACAGGGTTGTCAAGTTTGTTGAGACTCGTCTGGCGGAAATGGAATCTGTGAAGTCTGTTGATACCAGGGATGTTACCGTGTTGACCTTGTTGAATCTTGCCGGACAGTACCTGCAGCTTTTGGATAAACAAAAAGAACAGGGGAACGATCAGGAGCAGCGCCTGAATCAACTGGTAGGCAAACTTGAGCGCATTATTGATAATGATTCCAGTTGCTAATCACTATGCTCCTAGGGTACTATCAAGTGTTAGTCTTTGATGTGCTCGGGGATAACGGGCGAGGCTGAGAAACAAGCAGCAAGGCACTGACAAGTGAATAAGCTACACCGTGTGGTGTTCGATCTTATATTGATTTTTTAAATAGACGATTAATGTATTGTTGGTCAATCCGGAGAGCATTTGTGCGACAGGCTGTCGTCGTGGGTATGTATAGTTGTAAGCCATAGCTTCCCAAAGACAGTTCGCCGGTAGTACCGTAGCAATATGTCCTGCATATGTAGTTTCTTTCCAGTCTTGCCTTTGTTTTTGCCTTCTGTTTTTCTGCCCTTTTAAAGGATTTTAGCTAATATGTCTAAAGTTTCTCTGCGCCAGCAGCAGTTGCTGGAGCGTAGAAATTTGCCCCTCGCTGCATATCAGTTGAGGAGTAGGCGGGCTCAGCAGTTGTTGTCTTCTCAGGAGTGCTTTCTGGAAGCTCAAAGCATAGCTATGTACAGTCCCGTTAAAAGGGAAGTTGATACTGCAGTGCTCTTTGATCTGGCGATTGGGCTTGGAAAGCGTGTTTATTTTCCAAAGGTTTTTGGTTCTGATTTGCGATTTTTTCAGGTCGAAAAGTTTGCAGACATGCAGCCGGGTACTTTTGGTGTTCTTGAACCGGTATCTTCTGTGGTTGCAGTAACACCGAATTTTGATTTGATGATTATTCCCGGGGTCGCCTTTGATATTCACGGTAACCGTTTGGGATATGGTAAGGGATATTATGACCGTTGGTTGGCTGCCAGTCGTCCTCGGGTGACGGTTGGCCTGGCTTTTGACCTTCAGATTGTCAATGGCCTTCCCGCAGAGACGCACGACCAGCGACTTGATTTTATAGCTACTGAAACTCGCTTTATTCCCTGTCATAATGGTGTGACAGGTTCAATATAGCCTCTGGGGAGGATGTTATGAGTGAAGATATTGTCTTGATTGTTTTAGTTCTGCTGGCTTTGGCTGGCGGGGTTTTTCTGGGTATGTTTCTGCGGCGCAAGCTGTCAGAGTCTAAAGTAAATAACGCTAAGGTTGAAGCTTCAAAACTGATTTCTGACGCTAAAAAAGAAGCTGATGCTATTCAGAAGGAAGCGATTATTCAGGCTAAAGATACAGTTCTGCAAGCGAAGGCCGACTGGGAACAGGAAGCTCGTGATCTCCGCAAGGATATTCAAAGCCATGAAAATAGAGTGCTGCAAAAAGAGGAGAATCTTGAGCGTAAGCTTGATCATGTTGAACAGCGCAGTGAAGATTTAAATAAGCGTGAAACTCAGTTGCGTCAACAGGGTGATCGGTTGACTCGTAAGAATGCTGAGATCGATGAGTTGCATGAAGAACAGTGTAAGTTGCTTGAAAAAATTTCTGGTTTGACGAGTGAACAGGCAAAACAGCAGTTGATGGATTCCATGGTCAGCGAAGCCAAGCATGATGCGGCGAAGAAAATCAAGCAAACCGAAGATGAAGCCCAGGAAACAGCTGATAAAAAAGCCAAGAAGATTATGGCCTTGGCTATTCAGCGCTACGCCGGTGATTTTGTTGCTGAAAAGACGGTGAGTGTCGTCCCTCTTCCTTCTGATGAAATGAAGGGGCGTATCATTGGTCGTGAAGGGCGTAATATTCGGGCGATAGAGGCCGCCACAGGGATCGATCTTATTATCGACGATACTCCCGAGGCCGTGGTTATTTCCGGATTTAATCCTGTGCGAAGAGAAGTGGCAAGGATTGCTCTGGAGCGTTTGATTGCTGATGGGCGTATCCATCCGGCACGTATTGAGGAGTTGGTCCAGAAGGCACAGGAAGAGGTCGATGAAGAAATTCGTCAGGCCGGGGAGCAGGCAACTTTCGATGTTGGCGTTCACGGTATTCATCCTGAAATTATCAAGCTGCTTGGGATGCTTAAGTATCGAACATCTTACGGTCAAAACGTGTTGGTGCATTCCATCGAAATGGCCTTTTTGTGTGGTATGATGGCGGCTGAGTTGGGAGTCAATGTGAAACAGGCAAAGCGTGCTGCATTGCTTCATGATATCGGAAAAGCGGTAAGTCATGAGCTTGAGGGATCGCATGCTGTGAATGGTGGCGAGCTGGCCCGGAAATATGGTGAATCTCCCAAGATTGTTCATGCTATTTCAGCTCACCATGAAGATGAAAAGCCTGACACTGTTCTTGCTATTCTGGTGCAGGCTGCAGATGCCCTTTCTGGGGCCCGGCCTGGTGCTCGTCGCGAAACGCTCGAAACCTATGTTAAGAGATTGCGTGATCTTGAGGCGATCGGGACGTCCTTTGACGGTGTTACTGGCTGCTTTGCGATTCAGGCCGGTCGTGAGATTCGTGTCATGGTGTCCAGTGAGGAAATCTCCGATGACTTTGCTCATGTTTTAGCGAAAGATATCGCTAAGAAAATTGAGGCTGAAATGACATATCCTGGTCAGATTCGGGTTAATGTTATTCGTGAGACACGCGCTGTCGAATACGCAAAATAGGTTTATTGTTCTTTCTGGCTTTTTGTTGGCCAGTAGAGTCGTTTGTATGTGCAGGGTTTCTGCTCAGCTGAGGCTGTTTAGAAATCCTGCTTTCGTGTTTGGAGATGTTGGTGAAGTTACTTTTTATTGGTGATATTGTTGGCCGAGCAGGGCGTAAGGCTTTGACCGATAATCTGGATAGCCTGATTGATCGGCATTATGTTGATCTGGTTGTCGCGAATGGTGAAAATGCGGCTTCAGGTTATGGGCTGACAGTCAGTGTTTTGCAGGAAATTTTCGAAGCTGGGGTTGATGTGGTGACCTCAGGTAATCATATCTGGGACAAAAAAGAAATTTTGCCAGTTCTTGACCGTGAGCCACGATTGTTGCGTCCGGCAAACTACCCTCCAGGCTTAGCTGGGAAGGGGTGTGGGGTGTTTGAAACGGCGGCGGGAATCAAGGTGGGGGTAATGAATCTTGAGGGGCGCGTGTTTATGAAAAATCTTGATTGTCCTTTTCGTTCGGCAGAATTGTTAGCTGCTGAGCTTGCCAATGAGACACCCATAATTTTTCTTGATTTTCATGCTGAGGCGACGAGCGAAAAGCAGGCTATGGGGCATTTTCTGGCTGGAAAAGTTTCTGCTGTTGTTGGCACTCACACGCATGTTCAAACTGCTGACGAGCGTATTCTGGAAAAGCATACCGGTTATCTGACTGATGTTGGAATGACGGGAAGCCAGGATTCCATCATAGGTAATCAAAAAGAGCCGGCATTGGATCGTTTTCTGACTCAGCTTCCGGTGCGTTTGGAGGTGGCTAAAAAGGATCCTGTGTTGTGTGCGGTTCTGTTGACTATTGATGAGTCGACAGGGCGCTGTCTGGAGATTGAACGTGTGCAGGCAGGGCCGAAGTAGTCATCTGTTACAGGATGACGTGATCTCCGTTAACCCATTGAGATAAAGTAATTGATTATGAATTTTGTCGAAGAGCTCACTTGGAGAGGCATGATCCATGACATTATGCCAGGGACCGAAGAACAGCTTAAAAAAGAAATGACAACTGCTTATGTCGGAATTGATCCGACAGCAGATTCTTTGCATATTGGACACTTGGTCAGTGTCATGATGCTGAAACATTTTCAGATTGCCGGTCATAAGCCTCTGGCGCTGGTCGGTGGGGCTACCGGTATGATTGGCGATCCTTCCGGGAAGTCTGCAGAGCGTAATCTGCTTGATGAAGAAACGCTGCGTCACAATGAGGCCTGTATCAAAAAGCAGTTGTCCCTGTTTTTGGATTTTGAATCTGACGCTCCAAATGCCGCGGAATTGGTCAATAATTACGATTGGATGAAAACATTCAGCTTCCTCGATTTTATTCGCGATATCGGTAAGCATATTACTGTGAATTACATGATGGCCAAGGATAGTGTTAAGAAACGCCTTGGCGAAGAATCAAAGATGGGGCTCTCGTTTACCGAGTTTACTTACCAGTTGGTGCAGGGGACCGATTTTCTTCACCTGTATAAGGAAAAAGGTTGTCGCCTGCAAATGGGAGGTTCTGACCAGTGGGGGAATATTACCACCGGAACTGAGTTGATCCGCCGTAAAGAGGGGGGCGAGGCTTTCGCCTTGACCTGTCCTCTGATTACCAAGGCGGATGGGGGTAAGTTTGGCAAGACTGAGAGTGGTAATGTCTGGCTTGATCCTAAGTTGACGACACCTTATAAATTTTATCAGTTCTGGCTGAACGTCTCCGATGCGGATGCGGAAAAGTATATTAAGATATTTACTCTTCTTGGTGCGGCTGAAATTCAGGCGCTTGTCGATGAGCAGCAGGATGCACCGCATCTGCGGCCACTGCAGAAGCGCCTCGCCTACGAAGTGACCTGCATGGTTCATGGACAGGAGGAGTTTGATAAGGCTGTCGAAGCATCACAGATCCTGTTCGGTAAGGCAACGGCTGAAAGTCTTGCCAGGTTGGATAAAGAAACCTTTCTCT